>NZ_WHOY01000030.1:0-165 GCF_009765445.1 Pantoea sp. BAV 3049
ACCGATGCGGCGCTGACCGGTGACGAAAGGGCGCTGATATCCAGCACCCGCGTGCAGCTGCTGCGCTACACCATTGATTCTGCCTCGGTCGGGCTTGACCAGTCCGTGGTCAGCAGCCTGGCGGAATATATTGCGGCTGACATGGTCATGTCCTACATCAACGGC
>NZ_WHOY01000030.1:175-280 GCF_009765445.1 Pantoea sp. BAV 3049
TTGCGCTACACCATTGATTCTGCCTCGGTCGGGCTTGACCAGTCAGTGGTCAGCAGCCTGGCGGAATATATTGCGGCTGACATGGTCATGTCCTACATCAACGGC
>NZ_WHOY01000004.1:0-51911 GCF_009765445.1 Pantoea sp. BAV 3049
ACATATCTATATATAAGAAAAACCTATAGCTTATCAGGGTTATTTTAAAGATCAGAACCTGCTTCAATCTTTCTGCATTCTAAAATTACAACTTTAAAATCCTTGCTTGTTATTAAGTTAGCGCCATAACTCCGTTAAATTTCATTATGGACAAATAAGTCAGGTAGTAATAACTTCATTTATCAACTACTGTCAGAAATAACCTGAAATATTTAAACATCTTTACATTAATATTTTACCTGCAAGCCACAAGCCCGGTATCTGATGACCAGGTAGATACGGCAACTGCAGCGTGCTATCACATATCATTAACCAGGTTTTTGCTACAGCTACTGCAGAGGGCAATCACATATCAATAACCAGGTTTTTGCTACGGCTGCGTGAGCAGCACAGCGCGACCTGCTGCTGTGGAGCACATTTCTCAGATTCTGACTGCACGGTATCGCGGTGATCGGCAGTCCCTTCCACCACCGGGGTCAGACAGGCCCCGCAAATGCCCATCTCGCAGGACAGCGGCACGCTCACGCCGTTGTCCTGCAACACGCGGGCAATGGTTTTGTCTGCCGGAACCGGCCAGCTGGCACCTGAAGAAGCGAGGGTAATGGTGAACACATCATCTGCCTCGCCGTTTGCTGCAGCCAGAGGGGTGGCCATAAAGGCTTCGGCATGCAGTGCCTCCTCCGGCCAGCCCTGTGCCAGCGCCTGGCGACGAACGTGTGACATAAACCCATCCGGCCCGCACATATACAGCCGCGTATCCGGTGCGGGTTCCAGCAAATCGGCTGGAAGATGCTGGCGAGGGCTGTTGCCTTCGCTGCTGTACCAGATGGTGCAATTCCCGTGCTGATAGCGACGTGATAAGTCACGCAAAAAAGCGGTGCTCTCTCTGTCTTTCAGATAGTAATGCAGCGCAAATGCAGTGCCGCTCACCTCAAGTTTTTCTATCATCGCCAGCAACGGCGTGATACCGATCCCGGCCGCCATCAGCACCACTTTGCTGGCGGGCATCAGGCTGAAGACGTTCCGTGGCGCGGAGATGGTCAGCGTCTGCCCCAGCCGCAGCGTGTCATGGATATAACGCGAGCCGCCACGGGACAGCGATTCCAGCCGGACACAGATCAGATAACGATCGTGCCGGGAAGGCGAACCGGTCAGCGAATACTGGCGGATCAGTCCGTTACCCAGATGCAGATCGATGTGCGCCCCCGCCTCCCACTCCGGCAGAGGCTGCCCGTTTTCCGCAACCAGCCGCAGCGCCACGTTGCCTTTCCCCTGGCGGGACATCGCGTCCACAACAACTTTTAAGGTGTTCATCATTGCCCCCTCACTACACCAGGAAGAACTCGCCGAAGCCCTGACGTTTCAGGCCGCGACGGTAGGCAATCGAGCTGCGGTCGGCCGGAATGTGCGCCTCCAGAGTCAGATCCAGCGGCAGGCGTTCCGGGCGCTGGGTTCCACCATCAGCCGATCTTCTTCGAAGATGCGATGGTTGAAAGAATGTACATCCTCAACCGGTACGTGCAGATCAAAATTACGTGCAATTGGCGCAAACATCCGCGTTTTCCGCGCTGATACCGGCGAAGCGGCGTTCATAATCGCCAGTCGTGCTTCGCCCGGGAAGTGAATGGTCAGCGTCGCGGTGAACGGAAGGTACATCTCAAAATGACGCAGCCACTGGAAACCCTCCGGCGCATGCAGATCGGAACCTGCCGGATAGTTGGCGACCGAACTCCAGTAGTCCACGCTGAAACCGTAATCCGTTTCAACCGCGTTATAAGGCGGCACTTCCTGATTTTCCGGATCGGCAAACGTCTCGGTGTGGATCCAGGCGAAGTGTGCCACATCGAGGAAGCCTTCCACCTGGCGACCGGCAAAACCAGCCACGTCAAAGTGCGGACAAACGATCTGCTGGAAGCCCTGATCTTCCCAGTGCGGCATCTTCGGCAGGTCAGGCAGCTTGCCCTCTTCCGGTGCCATGCAGACCCAGATCAGCCCGAAGCGCTCTTCCACCGCAAAGGTCAGCAGGTTCAGCTTGGCCGGTATCGCCTGCTGCGGACTGGAAGGGATGCGGTTGCAGTGCCCATCCTCACCAAAGCGCAGGCCATGATAAGGGCAGACAATGCCATGCTCATCGTGGAATCCCAGCGTCAGCGGTACGCCACGGTGCGGACAGACGTCTTTCGCCACCACAACCTTACCGTTAATGCGGTAAATCACCAGTTGCTCGTCCAGCAATACCGCTTTAGCGGGCGCACCAGCGATCTCACAGGAGCGGGCCACCGGATGCCAGCAGCGGGCCAGTCGCAGCCAGTCGTCGGGTTCAAAAGTGCAGTGTGCGGGTGGGGTTGGCTTGTTCATGGTTATCTACCTGTCTGTTTGCTCACACCGGGCCGGTCATTGCCGGTCCGCATTGTTATGTTGTGATTATTTTTGACAGGAGAGGCTGTTGCGATCCATAACTGTTTTCTCACTTACCTGTTGCAAAAAACGAGACAGGCAACGCCATGATCCCATTTTCGCGCTTTTCCCACTATTTCGCCGAGGTCGCCCGTAGCGGGAGCCTGCGTAAAGCCGCTGAAAAACTGCACGTTTCTGCTTCAGCCATTAATCGTCAGATCCTGCAGGCGGAAGAAGAGCTGAATACCCGCCTGTTCGAACGGCTGCCGGACGGGATGCGGCTGACTACCGCAGGCGAGCTTCTTTATACCGATATCCGTCGCTGGCAGCGGGAATTCCAGCGGACACTTGAGCGATTTGATGAGATCCAGGGGCTGAAGCGCGGGCACGTCAGCATCGGGCTGATCCAGGCGATGAACGAAGGGCAGATGGCGCGGATCTTCTCTTCAGTCGCCGCCGAACATCCGTGGCTGCGCCTCGATCTCAGCGTGGCCGACAGCCAGACCATCAGCCAGCGGATCCGCGACGCGGAGCTGGATTTCGGGCTGATCCTCGATCCTGAAGGGCAGGCGGGACTGGAAGTGATTGCCTTTGCCGAGCTCCCGCTGGGCGTGGTTTTACCGGCCGATCACCCGTTAAGTGAGCAGGAAACCTTGTCGCCGGGTCAGTTGAGTAATGAGCGGCATATTCTGCCTGGCGCACCGCTGATCGTGCACGACCGCGTGGAGATGCTCTACCGGCGTCACAACTTTTCGCCGGAGAACATTATCGTCTGCAACGATATCCGCTTAATCAAGTCGCTGATCAAAGGAGGAAGCGGGCTGAGTATTCTGAGCCAGCTGGACGTGCTGGATGAGGTCAGGGAGGGAATGTTGTGCTTTATTCCGCTGAAGGGAATGCCGGTGCGGCCACTGACGCTGGCACTCTGTACCGCACCGTCCCGCCAGCTTTCACGGGCGGCGCAGCGGGTTATTCAGCACATCATCCAGGCAGTGGAGGAGCTGGGTTAAACCCCGATAGGCTGATATCCCTGCCATTCCGGCTTAAACGGCGTGCCTGCCGCATCCGGTTCCAGCTGGATATAGTAGTCGCCAATCTTCTCCAGCAGCAGACAATCGTCAACATCCTTGAGATTATCTTTATGCTGCTGATCGGCACCGCGGAGCAGCACTTCAAGCCCTTTTTTCTTAGCCTCTTTCACGTTGCTGGCAACAAAGAGATCGAAAGCATGCAGCTCGGCCAGCGTCTCAGGGGTATAGCCACCTGCATTCACAAAGAACAGCTTTTTATCGCTGCTGACCGGCGTGGTGCTGAGACTGACTTTGTAACCGTCCGCCCAGGTAATGCGCGCATAACCATCAATATGGATTTTATCCGCGTCACCGAACCAGGCTTCACGCAGAGCCGGCCACGCGGCTTCCGGAGTGTCGGCAGCCACAAACTGAATATCATGCACTTCAATATTTGACTTACCCGCATTGCCACCAACATAAAACATAAACAGATGCATCCTTTTCTCCTTTGCATATGAGCAGCTGAACGCTATATACGATACCATATAACGAAGAAGATCAGGAGCCAGACAGGGCTGAAGGGGAGTCCGTTCAGTGGATCACCGCGTTAATGATCAGCACACCCGCCAGGCCGAGGAACGAGATCAGCGTTTCCATCACCGTCCAGGTTTTCAGCGTTTCCACCACGGTCAGATTGAAATAGCCTTTGAACAACCAGAAGCCCGGATCGTTAACGTGCGAGGCGATCACGCTGCCGGATCCAACCGCCAGCACCATCAGCGCCGGATCGGTGTGGGTAATGGCGATAATCGGCGTGACAATCCCCGCCGTCGTGATCGCCGCGACGGTTGCCGATCCCAACGCCACGCGCAGCATGGCTGCCACCGTCCAGCACATCAGCAGCGGCGACAGAGACGATCCTTTCATCAGATCGGCAATGTAGTTGCCCACCCCACTGTCCACCAGCACCTGTTTGAACGCACCGCCACCGGCAATAATGAACACAATCATGGCGATAGCCGCAATTGAACTGCCACAGATATCCATCACCTCGTCCATCTTACGGCCGTTGCGCAGCCCCAGCGTCAGTACCGCCACCACCACGGCAATAAACAGCGCCACGGCGGGGTTGCCGATAAATTCAAAAAACTGCCTGATTGCGTTCTCTTTCGGCATGGTCAGCTCGCAGACGGCGGCAATTGCCATCAGGATCACCGGGATGACCGCCGCAAAGATGCTGATCCAGAAGCCGGGCATCTCGTGCTCTTCAAAGATTTTCGGGTTAAACAGCCCTTCCGGCGGCTTTCTTTCAAAGCTTTTCAGGAAGCGGGAGAAGACCGGCCCGGCAATAATTACCGTCGGCAGGGTAATAATCAGCCCGTAAAGCAGCGTGGTGCCGATGTTCGCTCCAAAAATGGTGGCAATGGCCGTTGGACCGGGATGCGGCGGCAGGAAGCAGTGCGTCACCGACAGCGCGGCCACCATCGGCACGCCAACATACAGCAGGGGAAGGTTTGCCGCCGCCACGATAGTGAAAACCAGCGGCAGCAACAGCACAAAGCCCACCTCATAAAACATCGCCAGCCCGACAATCAGCCCGGTAACCACCAGCGCCCACTGCAGGCGTTTTTTCCCGAAGGCGGCAATCAGCGTGGTCGCCACCCGTTGCGCAGCACCAGTATCGGAAACCAGCCTGCCCAGCATGGCCCCAAAGCCAAGGATCATCGCCAGGCTGCCGAGCGTGCCGCCGATCCCTTTCTGAATCGAGGCCACAACCGCCAGCGGCGTCATCCCCTCCGTCATCCCCACCACGGCAGAGACAAAGACCAGCGCAATAAATCCGTTCACTTTAAAGACGATCATCAGTACCAGCAGCAGGATCACGCCAACGGCAATTATGGTTATGGGCATCGTAGTTCCTTGCATCAAAACAGCCAGAGATGATTAAGTTGTAGCCGCAACCTGCCTGCCATGCTGCCGGGGTGAGCCAATAATCAGGCGCACATCACACATCCAGGCAAGTCACTTTCCGAAAGCGATTTTCGCCGCTACAGTAAACTCATCCGACCACTTACCTGCGGGCTGCTATGAGTGCTTCTCTTTTTTCTCCTCTGGATCTGGGCTTCACCCGGCTGAAAAATCGCGTGCTGATGGGTTCGATGCACACCGGGCTGGAAGAACATCCTGACGGATCGCGTCGTCTGGCGGCGTTTTACGCTGAACGAGCCGCTGCGGGCGTGGCTTTGATTGTTACCGGTGGGATTTCCCCTTCTCCGGAAGGCGTGGTCATGGCGGGCGCGTCGGTACTGAATCACCCCAGCCAGCTGGCTCAGCATCGCGAAGTGACGGAAGCGGTGCATCAGGCCGGAGGCAAAATTGCTCTGCAAATCCTGCATGCGGGCCGCTACAGCTACCAGCCCTCGCTGGTCGCCCCTTCCCCGTTGCAGGCTCCGATCAACCCATTTAAGCCCAACGCGCTGAATAACGACGATATTCTGGCACTGATCGGTGACTTTGCCCGCTGCGCTGCGCTGGCGAAAGAGGCAGGCTATGACGGTGTCGAAATTATGGGCTCGGAAGGCTACCTGATTAACCAGTTTCTGGCGGCCAGAACCAACCAGCGCGATGACGAATGGGGCGGGGATGAAACCCGCCGGATGCGATTTGCCGTAGAGATTGTCCGTGCGGCACGGGAAGCGGTCGGACGGGAATTTATCATTATTTATCGCCTGTCGATGCTCGATCTGGTGGAACAGGGCAACACGCTGCCGCAAACGGTGCGGCTGGCGAAAGCCATTGAACATGCCGGTGCCACGCTGATTAATACCGGCATTGGCTGGCACGAGGCGAGGATCCCCACTATCGCCACTTCGGTGCCGCGCGGAGCGTTTGGCTGGGTGACGAAGCAGCTGCGCCAGCACCTGAGCGTGCCGGTCATCACCACTAACCGCATCAACCATCCGGATGTGGCGCAGGCGCTGCTGGATGAAGGCTGTGCCGATATGGTTTCCATGGCGCGCCCCTTCCTCGCGGATGCAGAGTTCGTGCAGAAAGCACAGGCTGGTCGCAGTGATGAGATTAACACCTGTATCGGCTGCAATCAGGCCTGCCTCGACCAGATTTTTGCCGGGAAGCTGACCTCCTGCCTGGTGAATCCACGCGCCTGCCATGAAACCGAGATGCTGCTGACCGTTGCCCACCAGCCGAAAAAACTGGCCGTGGTTGGCGCTGGCCCCGCCGGGCTGGCGTTTGCGGTGAATGCCGCCGGACGCGGCCATCAGGTCACCCTGTTTGACCAGGCGACTGACATAGGTGGCCAGTTCAACATTGCGCGGCAGATCCCCGGCAAGGAGGAGTTCAGTGAGACGCTGCGCTACTTCCGCCGCCAGCTGGAAATCAATGGCGTGACGCAGCGCCTCAACCAGCAGGTGACCGCCACTGACCTGTCGGGTTTTGAAGAAGTGGTACTGGCGACCGGCGTTTCTCCCCGCACGCCTGAGATTGCAGGCATTACTCACTCCAGTGTGCTGAGCTATCTTGACGTACTGCGGGATAAAAAGCCGGTCGGCAAGCGCGTGGCGATCATTGGTGCAGGTGGTATTGGGTTTGATACCGCCGAGTATCTGAGCCAGCACGGCGAGTCCGCCAGCCTGAATGTCGCCGCCTTCTGTGCTGAATGGGGCATCGACCAGACGCTGGAACAGCCGGGCGGGCTGACTGCACCAGTTTATCCGCAGCCTGAAAGGCAGATCTGGCTACTGCAGCGCAAACCGGGGAAACCGGGAGCCGCTCTGGGCAAAACCACCGGCTGGATCCACCGCGCCAGCCTGCAGATGCGTCGCGTCGTGATGTGGGGCAGCGTGGAGTATCAGAAGATTGATGACGAGGGGCTGCATATCCTGCACGAGGGCCGGCCGGAAGTGCTGCAGGTGGATAACGTAGTGATTTGCGCAGGACAGGAACCAAACCGGCGGCTGGCCACTGCCTTAGAGCAGTTGGGGAAAACCGTGCATATCATCGGAGGTGCCGATGTGGCGCTGGAGCTGGATGCCCGCCGGGCGATAGCCCAGGGCACTCGTTTAGCGCTGACGATCTGATAAAGCGGGCGGAAATAATTCCGCCATCACCTGACGGGTACATCTTTGGTTGGGGCGGAAGATATTTCGCCCCGCGTTCGTGCATGCCTCATATTCAGGGGGCTGTGTCATTCCCCCTCGCGCAGATTACCCTTATTTCCCACTCCAGGCCTTCAGGTTGGCGTCACGGGTCTGCAACTTCTGTTCTGGCGTCAGCTTGTTATAGCCCTCGCCCAGCCCGCTCTCCCAGTCGCCGTAAAGCGGGTTAGGCAGAATAATAAACTGGGTGCCGAACAGCCGGCTATTCTGGTTCACAAATGCCCGACGCTGGGCGTTGCCCTGATGGTAAGTGGCCGCACCATAATCGTTCAGGTTATCGCCGATATACAGCACCACGTTATACCCTTCCGCCCTGATGGCATCAAAACGGGCCTGCTTGTTGGAACTGTCGGTTTTCAGGCGCAGCGTCTTCTCGTTCACACCGGTAAAGCCCAGGCGCTTCAGGTTATCCGCCGTGGCCGCAGCATCCTTACTGTCACGGTTGGAGACGTAAAACATCGTGCCGCCGTGACTGTTTACATAATTAGCAAAATTCACCGCACCCGGCACGGCAGTTGCCTGACGTGCCTGAGTCCAGGTGGACCAGGTCTGGTCGGCATACGACTGACCGGCCTTTACCTGCCACGCGCTGTAGGCGCTGTTGTCGATCATCGTTTCATCCAGATCGACAATCACCGCTTTCGGTTTGCCGGTCAGCGACGGCGCTTTATCATAGGCCAGGGTGGCAAAGTTAAAGGCCTGATACGCCAGCGCCTGATACTCACCAGACTGCTGGAACCAGTTCAGCGCCATCACCGACTGTTGATTGAGCTGGTCAGCGGCATCGGGTTTCTGCGTGGCACAGCCGGACAGCGCCAGAACCATCAGCAGGCTGGTGCTTAACAACGACGTTTTTTTCATCTTCAAAGTGGGGCTCCATTCTGTCATTTACCGGAAATGCTTTCGAATTAACGCCTTAAAAATGTCGCATCTCAGGCATAATGTGAAGCTATTGTTAGTAAAGATTGCCGAAACCAGGACATTGTGATGTTGAACGCTTATCGCTCCACCCTGCTCTCCTCATTCGACTGGCTTGACCATGCCTTCCTGGCCGCCGGTGAGCGACCGCCGGAAGAGAGCATCTACAACCACCAGCGCCATACATCTGATGTGGTGCTGGACAGCGAAGCGCTGCCGGTCAAAAGCTGCCAGGCCGACGGGCTGATAGGGACCGGCACGCGCCCGGTTGCGATTTATACCGCTGACTGCCTGCCAATCCTGATTGCCGACAGTCGCCAGCAGCAGGTTGCCGCCGTGCATGCCGGGCTGAATGGCGCGCTCGGCGGCGTGCTGATTAACACTCTCCGCCGCTTGTGCGAACTTGGCGCGACGCCGGACAGCCTGACTCTTGCCATAGGCCCGTCAATTGGCCCCTGCTGTTATGAGCTGGGAGAGGAAAAGATGGCAAGTATCAGAGAGGAAAACCTTAACAACCTGGTACCGCTGATGGCCCATACGAAACAGCAGATCGGCAACCCAAAGGCCATCCGCCCTCAGGCGAAAGGCACCACTCAGGGCGTGTGGTTTGATTTACCGCTGCTTGCCAGGCGCATGGCGATCAGGGAAGGCGTGCCGGAAGCGCAAATAGAACTGAGTGAGGTGTGTACTTATTGCATGGCTGAAGAGCAGGCGAGCTATCGCCGCAACACCCATTTTAACCACGGCTATCAGCAGCGATTCTCGTGGATAAAGCGGCGATAAGTGCAAATCAGCGCAGTTTCACCGAACGCAGGATCACGAACTTCTGGTTAGAGGCCACGGTGGTGCAGTTGCCAAACAGCTTCTTCATTTTGCGGTAGTAGTCGAGATGACGGTTACCCACGATACGCAGCTCTCCGCCGTACTGTAAGCAGCGGCGGGCATCGCGGAACATCTGCCAGGCAATGTAGTCGGTCAGGGTATTTTGCTGATGGAATGGCGGGTTACACAACACCGCATGCAGACGATCGGAAGGGAAACCAGCCAGCGAGTTATTGACCGTAAAGTGGCAGCGATCCAGGTCTTCCGGTCGGTTAACTTCCACGTTCATCCGGCTGGACGCCACGGCCATCCAGGATTCATCCACAAAATGCATCTCTGCCGCCGGGTTTTGCTCCAGCGCCTTCAGGCCAATCACGCCGTTGCCACAGCCGAGATCGACAATCTCACCGTCAATATTGTCTGGCAGATTCGCCATAAAGAAGCGCCCGCCCACGTCCAGTCCACTGCGGGCAAATACGTTGGCGTGATTGTGAATAAGGTAGTCGGTGCCTTCGAGCATCCAGGAATACGTTTCCGGGGCGTCCGCAAGGTTCGGCAGCGTTGGCGTGCAGAAAATCAGGCGAGCTTTTTTCACCGCCAGCGAGGTGGTGGTGGTTCCCAGCACGCGCTCGAACAATTGCAGTGTGGAAGTATGGATATCCTTCGCTTTGCCTGCCGCAACAATCTGCGTTTCAGGCGTGACCACGCTGCGCAGTGACCGCAGCTGTTGCTCCAGCAGCGCCAGCGTTTTCGGGATCTTAATCAGCACGCGGGCGGGAGCCAGCGGCAGTGAAGCAAGGCTGTCGAGGAAGTGCACATCCCCTTCATCCATGCCGTTCATCGTCAGGTTGTGGCGCGTGGCCAGCTGACCCATCAACGAGTCGCTGATGCTGTACAGCTCTTCGCCGACCAACGCACAGGCCAGCGCCCCAAAGGTGTCATTAAAGATAAATGTCGGGCCGCTAGCTGAAGCATCAGCCACATGCTGCAGCAGGTATTCATCGGCAGCATCCCACGCCTGTAGCGGGCTCTCTTCGCGCGTCTGGGGAAAACGGTGCAGCGTCAGCGTGCGGTGGCTCAGTTCTAATTCGCTCATGGGATCTCCGGCATGGTAAAAATTCCCGCGATTTATCCCCTAAAACGGGCCGACAGTAAACGTTTTTCTTAGCCAGGACCGTCAGTCGCCGCTCAAACATGCTTCTGGTAGAACAGCGAAATCGCAATATAGATAATATAGAGCAGGCCATTCACCCCCAGCGCCCAGATTTTCAGCTGCCTGCGGGTCGCATTCAGCCAGAGCCAGAAGGCGGCTATCAGGGTAATGATCACCCCCAGCAGCACCTCGGAACGCGGCTCCCACGGCGTCAGCATAATCCCGAGGGAAGGCAAGATGGTGCCCTGAAAGACCATCGCGCCAGTGATATTGCCCAGCGCCAGAGTGTCCTTATTTTTTCTGATCCACAGCACGCTGTTGATCTTCTCTGGCAGCTCGGTGGCGATCGGGATGATGATCAGCGAAAGCAGCAGCGCAGAAATTCCCAGCAGGCCGGAAGCATCCTGCACGCCGTCAATAAACCAGAAAGCCCCGCCGACCAGTATGCCCGTGCCGACAAATACCTGCAGTAAAACTGTCCGCAGATTAACCGGCAGGCCGACCCTGTTCAGCAACAGCTGGCTGCCCGCTTCGGTTACCTCACCCGTCTGCACCAGTTGCTTTGAAGCATGCACGGTTAAAATTACATAGATAACATAAAGGCCGATCAGTGACCCACTGATGGTTGCCCGCAACAGGGTGTTGGAATGCGGGATAAACATGGTGGTGGCCGCAATGATAAAGGCCAGTAAGAAGAAGCGGGTATCCCGGCGGAAACCGCGCGGTTCTGGCCGGATATCGCCGTTCAGTCCCCGGCTTCCCACCACCGCCAGCGCCATGATAAACACCGATAAGGTGGAGAGCATCAGCGGCGCGCCGATTATCGCTCCGACGCCAATCTCTTCGTTGTGGGCTGAAACCGCCGTGCCGGAAGCAATGGCGATGATCGGCACAATCGTTTCCGGCAGCGCAGTGCCGACAGCCGCAAACAACGAACCGGTGACTCCTTCAGAAATCTTCAGTTTTTGCCCTAAATGCTCCAGCGCATTGGTGAAAATCTCAGCGGCCACCACGATAATCAATAAGGAAACGACCAGCTGAAAAATTGAAAACGCCATAAAAAAACACCGCTAATTTTATTGTTCTTCAAATCGAGGCGGCGATTCTGCCACAAAAGCAGAATTTAAAAAACCTTATTTTTCAGTAACCTATAACCTTGGCTAACAATCTAAGCCTCGGCTATATTAACCCGCGGGATCCCAGCCGTGGTAAACTCCCTGCCGGTTTACCCCTGTGGGTCGTTTTTCTTTTCCGGAGTCAGCATGTCGTCCCTTACTTATCTGCAAGGCTATCCCGAATCCCTGCTGGCCCAGGTACGCACGCTGATCGAACAGCAGCGGCTGGGCGAAGTGCTGCAAAAGCGCTACCCCGACAGCCACAACATCACCAGCGATAAAGCGCTGTACGACTACGCGCTGGATCTGAAGAACCAGTCACTGCGCAATGCGCCGCAACTGAATAAAGTCTTTTACGACAATAAAATCAAAGTGATGAAGCATGCGCTTGGGCTGCATACTGCCATTTCGCGCGTGCAGGGCGGCAAGCTGAAGGCCAAGGCGGAGATCCGGGTGGCCACCATTTTTAAACAGGCACCCGAGGCGTTTTTGCGGATGATCGTGGTGCACGAGCTGGCCCACATCAAAGAGAAGGATCACAACAAAGCCTTCTATCAGCTCTGTTGCCATATGGAGCCGCAGTACCACCAGCTGGAGTTTGATACCCGGCTGTGGCTGACGGCGAGGGATCTGGAAAACAACGTTACTGCTGACTGAATGGCCCCGGCGCAACAGAATCGCGCAGCACCAGGCTGGCGGAAAAATCGGTACGCGGCTTCAGTTCACCGCCGTCCAGCATGGCAACCAGCCGGTCGATGGTTTCTTTCATCATCTCAGTTAACGGCACTTTCATCGTGGTCAGTGAAGGCTGGGTAAACGGGGCCAGCGCGATATCATCAAAACCAATTAGCGAGACCTGCCCCGGCACCCGCACGCCCTGTTCCGCCAGCGCTTTCAGCGCGCCAACGGCCATGTCATCATTGCTGGCGACCAGCGCACTGAATGGCGCTCCGCCTGCCAGCAGCTTTGTGGCAGCTTCCATCCCGCTTTGCGCCGTCCATTTGCCGTTAACAATCAGCTCTTCTCGCAGCGGAATACCGTGTTTCGCTAACGCCGTTTTATAACCTGACAGGCGCTCCACCCCGGTGGGTGAATCCAGCGAACCGGTGATAAAGGCGATATCGCGGTGGCCCTGTTCCAGCAGATAATCGACAGCCAGCTGGCCAGATCCTTTCTGATCGCTGTAAATGCAGTAGCTCTGGTTCGCCCGCAGCTGCCGGTTGATCACCATAATCGGCTGCTTGTGCCGGGCGATGATCTCGTCCATTTCAGCAATGGTCAGAAAACGGGGGTAGATAATGATCCCATCACAGCGGAGATCCAGCAGGAAGTCGATTGCAGCCCGCTCCTCTTCCGCGCTGTGTTTGCCGTCGGCGAGGATCAGCTGGCGACCATGCTGCTCCATCAATCTGGCGGAGTGGAAGAGAATTTCACTGAAGTAATTGCCGCTGTATAGCGTGTTGGTGACCACCAGGCCGAGGGTTTGCGTGGATTTGGTGGCAAGGTTGCGGGCCAGCAGATTCGGCCGGTAGCCCGTATCCTGGATGGCGCTGAATACCCGCGCTTTAGTCTCTTCGCTGACGTAGCCGTTGCCTGACAACACCCGGGAGACGGTCGCCTTGGAGACGCCCGCTTTCTTTGCCACCTCAAGTATAGTTGTCATGCTTTTCATCCCTTCATCACGATAGCTGCCAGCAGTCTACTCAACTCCCTCATTATTGGAAGTATTTTTGCCCGCCCGCCCGACCAGCCCGCGTATCTTTGCCAGCGATCACGATCACAAAACAAAAACGTAAAATTTTTATTTCTTGTATTGATAGAGGAGTCTAAACATTATTTTGTGAAACCGGTTTCCTACAATGCGATCCGACAGGATCTTAACTGTGCGCACTCGGGCGAAAAGCAGCTGTTGAGTTTTCGCCGGATACAAATTAATTCTTTGATAAATAACGAGCACATACCGGTATACCTCTGCCTACAGCCTCCGGAGACACAAAAAATGGCAAAAGATTATGCCCAGGTTTCTCAGCGTATCGTCAGCGCGCTGGGCGGTCTTGATAATATCGAAGCCGTCACCCACTGCATGACCCGACTGCGCTTTGTGATCAGGGATCGTCAGAAAGTCGACAATCCCAGGTTGAAGGCCATTGACGGCGTAATGGGCGTGGTGAATACCGATACCCAGTGCCAGGTGATTATCGGTAACAACGTCGGCAAAGCTTATCAGGCGGTGCTGAACCTCGGCACGCCAGGCGGATCGGCCGCTCAACCTGCCGGTAAACGTAAAATAACGCTGAAGAGTATCGGGAGCGGGATCCTTGATGCGCTGATCGGCACCATGTCACCGCTGATCCCGGCAATTATCGGCGGATCGATGGTTAAGCTGCTGGCGATGATCCTCGATATGGCTGGCGTGTTTGAGAAGGGATCGACCACGCTGGTGCTGCTGAATGTAATCGGTGACGGGGCCTTCTTCTTCCTGCCGGTGATGGTCGCGGCCTCTGCCGCACTGAAGTTTAAAACCAATTTATCACTGGCGATCGCCATTGCCGGGGTACTGGTTCATCCCAATTTTATCGATCTGATGGCTAAAGCCGCTCAGGGTCAGCCCGTCTCATTCACCTTCATTCCCGTTACCGCGGTGAAATACACCTATACGGTGATCCCGGCGCTGTGTATGACCTGGATCCTGTCGTATATCGAAAAATGGGTCGATCGCATCACCCCGGCGGTGACGAAAAACTTCCTGAAACCGATGCTGATCGTGCTGATTGCCGCGCCGATCGCCGTTGTCTTTATCGGCCCGGCGGGGATCTGGATCGGCAGCGGGATCTCCACCGTGGTGTACACCGTTCACGGCTATCTGGGCTGGCTGTCGGTGGCAATTATGGGCGCTATCTGGCCGCTGCTGGTGGTCACAGGGATGCACCGCGTCTTTACGCCAACCATCATTCAGACCATCGCGGAAACCGGCAAAGAGGGCATGGTGATGCCCTCGGAGATCGGGGCAAACCTGTCACTGGGCGGCTCTTCACTGGCGGTGGCCTATCGCACCAAAAACCGCGAGCTGCGTCAGACCGCGCTGGCGGCAGCGGCTTCCGCCATTGTTGCCGGGATCTCTGAACCCGCGCTTTACGGCGTTGCGGTTCGCCTTAAACGCCCGCTGATCGCCAGCGTGATCAGCGGCTTTATCTGCGGTGCCGTTGCCGGGATCGGCGGACTGGCCAGCCACTCGATGGCCTCGCCAGGGCTGTTTACCAGCGTGCAGTTCTTCAATCCGTCCAACCCGATGACCGTGGCCTGGGTGGTGGGAGTGATGATCCTCGCCGTGGTGCTCTCCTTTATTCTGACGTTGATCCTCGGTTTTGAGGACATTCCGGAGGATGAACCGACGCAGAACAGCACTGAGGTTGAGCCACGCAATACGGCCAGCGCAAGCCGGCCTGTTACTGAACATATGAAAGGGGTTACTGATGTCTGATTCGCCATTTCCGCAGGGATTTTTGTGGGGCGGTGCACTGGCCGCCAACCAGTCGGAAGGGGGTTACCTGGAGGGTGGCAAAGGGCTGACCACCGTCGATATGCTGCCACATGGCGAACACCGTATGCCGGTCAAGCTCGGGCTGGAGAAGCGCTTCACCCTGCGTGACGATGAGTTTTACCCCAGCCATCAGGCAATCGACTTTTACCATCACTACAAAGAGGATATCGCGCTGATGGCGGAGATGGGCTTCACCGTCTTCCGCACCTCCATCGCCTGGAGCCGACTCTATCCTCAGGGTGACGAGCAGACCCCCAATGAACAGGGAATCGCATTTTATCGGGATGTCTTCAGGGAATGCCGTAAGCATGGCATCGAGCCGCTGGTCACACTGTGCCATTTTGACGTGCCGATGCATCTGGTAACCGAATATGGCTCCTGGCGTAACCGCAGGATGGTGGAGTTCTTCACCCGCTATGCACGCACCTGCTTTGAGGCCTTCGACGGGCTGGTGAAATACTGGCTGACCTTTAATGAGATCAATATCCTGCTTGCCAGCCCGTTTTCCGGCGCGGGGCTGGTCTTTGAAGAGGGAGAAAACCGCGATCAGGTGAAGTATCAGGCCACCCATCATGAGCTGATTGCCAGTGCGCTGGCGACCCGCATTGCTCATCAGGTCAATTCTGAGAACCAGGTTGGCTGCATGCTGGCCGGGGGCAATTTTTATCCGTGGTCGTGCAAGCCGGAAGATGTCTGGGCGGCGTTAGAGAAGGATCGGGAAAACCTGTTCTTTATTGATGTGCAGGCCCGCGGCGCTTATCCCTCTTATTCAGCCCGCGTGTTTCGTGAGAAAGGCGTCAGCATTGTTATGGAGCCGGGCGACACGGAGATCCTGAAAAATACGGTGGATTTTGTCTCCTTCAGCTACTACGCCTCACGCTGTGCCTCGGCAGAAATGAACGAGCACAACAGCAGCGCCGCCAACGTGGTGAAATCACTGTCTAACCCGCACGTGCAGCGCAGCGACTGGGGATGGGGAATCGATCCGCTGGGATTACGCATCACCATGAACATGATGTACGATCGCTATCAGAAGCCGCTGTTCCTGGTGGAAAACGGCCTGGGCGCGAAGGATGAATTCAACGAAAACGGCGAGATTAAAGACGATTACCGCATCAGCTATCTGCGGGATCATATCCGCGCGATGGGCGAGGCGATTGAGGATGGTATCCCGGTAATGGGCTACACCAGCTGGGGCTGCATTGACCTGGTGGCAGCTTCAACCGGAGAGATGAGCAAACGCTACGGCTTTGTCTACGTTGACCGCGATGACCAGGGCAACGGCACGCTGGCCCGCACGCGGAAAAAGTCGTTCTGGTGGTATAAAAAAGTGATTGCCAGCAACGGGCGGGATCTCGACTAAATGCAGGTTGTGCTCTGGCCTGACTGGCCGGAGCACATTACCTGCTGACGCCAGATGCCTGCAGGGCCGTTGATGCCGCTCTATCGCACCAATCCGGCCAATCCGGCGCTGCCTGCCAGCCTCTGGCTGGCCTCTTCAACCTCTGGGGGAATATCAAGATGATCGATAAAGCCCATTCCCGCCGGGCCGTAGCCGTTTTCATCATCCCGCAGGCGCTTAACTTCCCCTAAAATCATCGAAACGTAACGATCCAGCTGCCATAACCCTTCCTGCGTATCCGCTCCGGCTATAACACATTCCCCCTGTCGGAGAGCAAGGTAAGGCACAAAAACCGGCCAGCTGATAAACGTGGCATTCATGCCCCGTCGGGCCCAGGCGGTGCGGAAGGTGGCCGTGGTTCTGCGCTGCATTAACGGATCCTGCACCAGCAAAATACGCTCCGGCACCGCGCCATTTTTTTGCAGGAAGGTCAGGCTGAAGTCAGCATTCTCGCCACAGTTACGTGACAGATTTTCAATAAGAAGGCGTTCACGGGGAACGTCGAACCCCTGTTCTGCCGCATCGGCCAGCATCTCTGCTTCACTGTCTGCCGTGGTAGTGACATGGGCATAGCGCGAAGCCGAGGCCAGCGCCTGCTTCAGCAGCCCGGTCGAATGCCCCACCCCGCCGCTGAACAACACGGGCAGGCTGGTGGCAGCCAGTAAATCGAATGCACCGGTGATATTCGGCAGGATCGCGTGGCCCGCCAGGATCATTATCTCTGCGTTGACCACCGGCGTGCGCCTGCCACTGTCGATCTGCTGATCGCCAGCGTTCAGATCGTCTTCTGCCAGCCAGCGGGCAACAGTATTAAGGTCGTGGATATTTTGCTGAGACAGGTTCATAACAAAGCCTTTTCCCGGAAACAGGTGATAAATTTCAGCCACCCGCCGAGAATATCAGCTCGCCAGGGCAACCGGAAGCGAGGTTCCCCCGCTTCCGGAATGCACCTGGGTTTACATGGAGGAGATCAGCCCGCCATCAACCCGGATCACCGAGCCAGTGATATAGCTGGCGGGAACACCTGCGAGGAAGGCCGCCGTCGCACCATACTCTTCAGGCTCGCCGTAGCGGCCAGCGGGGATAGTTTTGCGGCTCTTTTCTGCCACTTCTTCCGCCGTGCTGTTCTCGCGTCCGGCCTTGATCGCATCGAGCTGGCTGACGCGGGCGGTGGCGATGCGGCCCGGCACCATGACATTCACCGTCACGCCATCAGCAGCAACTTCGCTGGCCAGGGTTTTAGACCAGCCCAGCAGGCTCATGCGTAACGCATTAGATAAAGCCAGGTTAGCAATCGGGGCAACCACGCCGGAAGAGGTGGTGGTAATGATGCGCCCCCAGCCCTGCTTACGCATGGCGGGCAGCACTTTATCCGTCAGTTGGATCAGCGAGGCCACCATCAGGCTGAACTGCTGTTGCCACACAGCGGCATCAGTGCCCTGTGCCTGGGCTGGTGGTGGACCACCGGAGTTATTCACCAGAATATCAACATCGCCCCAGTGCTGACGGATCTCCTCCAGCATCCCGTCAAAATTCTCTGGCGCGGCCAGATCCAGCGTCCAGGCACGAGCGGTTCCGCCCTGCTCAGTAATGGCAGCGATGGTTTCCGCCAGCTTCTCCGCATTTCGGCCGCATACCGCCACCCTGACGCCTTCCTTTGCCAGAGACTGAGCAATCGCCCGTCCTAACCCACTTCCCGCCCCACATACCAGCGCCACTCGCTGCTGTATTTGCAAATCCATAAAGCCTCCTGATTGTATTTTCAGGATCGTTATGTGCAAAAATGATGCCGGATATCACCGGGCGGCTTTTAAATTTACCTGGTCGCAGGCGGATTGCAGATGTTGTCTCATCAATTCGGCAGCCAGCTCCGCTTTGTTATCCCGCAGCGCATCGATGATCGCCACGTGCTCCTCGCACCAGGCCTTAACCCGTCGCTTGTTGTGGTAGCTGCCAAACTCCATCAGCCGCCGCAGCCGGTTTTGCTGCTGGATGGCCTGCAGAACAAACAGATTGCCACTGGCTTCCGCCAGCAGCTCGTGGAAGGATGCATCCGTCTCGAAGATTTCTCTGGCGGGTACCCGGGTAATGTCGGGATGGGTAATCAGCCGCAGATGCTGCGCACGCAGGCGCTTCAGCAGTTGGCGATCCACCCTGAGGTGCGGCGTCAGCAGCGCGGCCGGTTCAATCATCAGGCGAAAACCGTAGCTGTTACGCAGCGCCACTTCTGAGTTCAGCGTCTGCTGAAAACGCCAGCCGTGCCCTGCATTGCGGGCAATCAGGCCATCCTCCGACAGCTTCACCAGCGTGCGGGCCAGCACGCCGCGGTCAACCTCATAGCGCTGGCCGATACCGGTCTGGGTGAAGGACTCCGGCAGCGCTCCCGCAATGCGATCCCGCACCAGTAATTCATACAGAGTCTGGTCGGAGCTTTGCGGTTGCGCAATTTCGATCTGTTGCAGCGCATCCGCACTTTTTAACAGAAAAAACCCCTGATTAGGCCGGGCTTCCACCGCGCCCAGTCGGGTTAATTCCTTCAGCCCGGCACGCACCGGCGTGCGCGAAACACCCAGCGCGTCGGCCAGATGTTGTTCACGTAAATGATGACCTGGATCGAATCTTGCTTCATAGATCAGGTCAAGGATTTGCCGGGCTATCCGGAGACTGCTCGCGGTAGAGTCAGACTGCATGGGGAAGGTTTCCTGAAATGCATTGTTGTGGTCTGAAGATACAATAACACAGCCGCCAGGCTGCCGCGAAATAAAGCAGGAATTGCACGATAACCGTGCAGACTGCATCAAAAAGAGGCATTTTTTTTGCAACCAGGATTGTATTTGTTGATTCACAAAATTCAATTTAAATCTTCTCCAGGAGACGAGTATGACCAGCACCTCTTTAATGTTACGTGGCCTGATGTTAGCCGGGCTGTTGCTGCCAGCAGTCAGCCAGGCCGCCCCCGAAAGCGTTACCTCAGGCAAGCTGACCTATGGCACTGCCGCCACCTTTATGCCGTTTGAATTTATGAAGAACGGCAAGCTCACCGGCTTTGATATTGATTTGATTACCGCCCTGAGCAAGGAGATCAAACTGGAACCGGCACCGATGTCGATGGAGTTCAAAGGCCTGATCCCCGCTCTGCAGGGCAAGCGCCTGGACATCATCAACTCTGCGATGTACGTGAACCCGACGCGCGCCACTCAGGTGGATTTCGTGCCCTACCTGAAAATTGGCAGCCGCGTGGTGGTAGCGAAAGGCAATCCGGCGAAGATCACCGGCCGTGATTTATCCCTGTGCGGCAAAAACATCGCCGTCACCCTGGGTGGCATCGAAGAGAGCCAGGCACGCGCAGATAACAAAAATTGCGTGGCGGCCAGCAAAGCAGAGATCAACGTGATGACCTTCCCGGCGGCGACCGATTCAGCCGTGGCCGTGGCGCAGGGGCGCGCGGATGCCGAGTTCCTCTCAACCCCTGGCACAGTCGCGCTGTTCAGCGAAAAACCAGGCCTGTTTGAAGCCGTGGGAGAGGAGTTTGAAGCCGACACCCACATTGCCTTTGCCGTGCGGAAAGGCGATGAAGAAACCAAAGCCCAGCTGGAAAAAGGCCTGCAGGGTCTGGTGAAAAACGGCACCTATAAGCAACTGATTGAGAAGTGGAATTTCCCGGATTCCGTGGCCATTTATTAATCCGTACCAGTCTTAACCGGAGAACGTTATGTCGATCGAATTAATGTGGCAGTACTTCCTTTCACCCGAATTTCTCCAGGGTGCCTGGATGACACTGTTAATCACCCTCTGCTCACTGTTGTGTGGCGTGGTGATGGGTCTGGTACTGGCCCTGCTGCAGGAGGCCCCGTTCCGCGCAGGAAAAGGGCTGGCATTTGTCTATCTGTGGCTGTTTCGCGGCACGCCAGTGCTGTTCCAAATCATCTTTGTCTACAACGTGCTGCCTGGCTTCGGCATACGCTTCTCCGCGTTTACCTGTGCAGTGCTGGCGCTCTCGCTGAACGAGGGCGCCTATATGGCTGAGATTTTACGTTCCGGCCTGCAGGCAGTAAAAAGCGGCCAGCGCACAGCGGGTATGGCGCTGGGTATGACCAGCCCGCAAATCATGCGCAAGGTCGTGCTGCCGCAGGCTGCCCGCATCGTCCTGCCGCCGATGGGAAACCAGATGATCAGCATGCTGAAGTCGAGCGCGCTGGTGTCGGTCATCGCAGTGCAGGAGCTGCTGCTTGTGGCAAACCAGACTGCCAGTGCCAGCTTCCGCTACTTTGAGGCCCTGTGCGCCGCAGGCATCTATTACCTGCTGCTGACCACCCTGTTTATGATTTTCCAGTCCTGGCTGGAGAGCGTGCTGGATCCTAAACAGCGTCGCCAGAAAGGCCTGAAAGCCCGCGCACGCCAGATGAAATTACCCAAGCCAGCGAGGGAAACCCCATGAGCCAGGATAAAAAACCTTTGCTGGAAATGATCGGCATCGACAAAGCCTTTGATCGCCAGCCTGTGCTGAAAAACTGCTCTTTAAATATCAACCGGGGTGAGACGGTGGTGCTGATTGGGCCATCCGGCTCCGGCAAATCCACCCTGCTGCGGTGCGTCAATATGCTCTCCCCGGCGGACAGCGGCGATATCTTTTTCGCCAGCCAGAACGTCAGCCGGGGCGAGGTTCCGCCTCATCAGCTGCGCCAACGCATCGGCATGGTGTTCCAGAACTACGAGCTGTTTTCACATCTCACCGCGGCGGAAAACATCATGCTGGCACCGATGACGGTGCTGGGAGTTAACCGCATTGAGGCGCGCAAACAGGCTGAAGCCCTGCTGGCAAAAGTCCGCATTCACGACAAAGCCGACCACTTCCCTGACGAGCTGTCCGGCGGCCAGCAGCAGCGCGTGGCGATTGCACGGGCACTGGCGATGAAACCGGAGCTGATGCTTTATGACGAGCCAACTTCTGCGCTCGATCCGGAGATGATCCGTGAAGTGGTTGAAGTGATGGCAGAGCTGAGCGCCGAAGGGATGACCAGCATGGTGGTGACCCATGAGATGGGCTTCGCCCGCCGGGCCGCCAACCACATTCTGTTTATGGAAGAGGGCAAAATCCTTGAACGGGCCGCCGCCCAGGACTTTTTCGCAGGCCAGGTCAGCGAGCGGGCAAAGCGCTTCCTCGACCAGATTTTACATTAACAGCGGAGTTTGTATGACAACTTATCAGGTTAACAGCGTGCGCATGAAGCAGGATCTGACCGCGCTGGTCGCCATCAATACGGAGAACCCACCAGGCCAGGAGCGTGAAGCCGCCGAATGCGTGGCGGGCTGGCTCCGGGCTGCCGGTTTTGACCTCTCCTTCAGCGAATACGCGCCGGGACGCACCAACGTCATTGCCGTGCTGAAAAACGGTGCCGGACCGTGCTTTGCCTTTAACACCCATCTGGATACGGTGCCGGCCGGTGAAGGCTGGTCCAGCGATCCCTTTACCCTGACCGAACGCGAAGGCCGTTTGTACGGTCGCGGCTCCTGCGATGCCAAAGGCCCGCTGGTGGCAATGGTCGAGGCGCTGCGCCAGCTGGCTGAGCATCGCCAGCACTGGTCCGGCACGCTGATGGGCGTTTTCACCGCCGATGAGGAGGTCGCCAGCGAAGGTGCGAAGTTTTATGCCACCGACGCGCCGCCCGCCATCGATTTTGCGGTGATTGGTGAACCGACGTCCAATGCCACATTCTCTGCCCACAAAGGCAGCCTGCGCCCGCGTGTGCGGGTTAAAGGCGTTACCGCGCACTCCGGCACGCCGGAGCTGGGAATCAATGCCATTTATCAGTCGGCCAGGCTGCTGGGGCTGATTGAAGAAGCTCACCATCAGCAGGTGCGCTGCCGCTGCCATGCGCTGGTCGGCAACGCCAGTCTGACCGTCACCCGCATCCACGGCGGCCATGCAGATAACGTGGTGCCGGACAGCTGCGAGCTGCTGCTGGATCGCCGCATGGTGCCTGGCGAGGACGAGGCCGAAGTGAAAGCGGAGCTGCAACAGCTGCTGGATCACGCCCGTCAGAATGCCGGTGTCGAGGCGGAAATCATTGCCTGGCAGCCTACCACCGGTGGTGCCACCGAAACCGACAGCAATGAAGCGATTGTACGCCACAGCCTGGAAGCCTGCCGTCGTCATGGTCAGTCAGAGCCCGGTCCGTTTGGTTTTCAGGGCGGTTGCGATCTGGTGCACTTCCGCGCGCTTGGGGCCAAAGGCGTGGTGGTCGGGCCTGGCACGCTGGCGGTGGCGCATAAGCCGGATGAATTTGTGCCGATCGAAGAGTTTATCGCCGCCGCGCATATCTATCTGGATATCGCGCTGGCTCTGCTGCCGCCGGAGTCCGCATCGTGAAAGCACAGCTGTGGCGGGGTGACCTGCACTATGCCGGTGTGACACTGCATACGGCAAGCTCCGGCGCGGTTCTCGCGCTGGATTCGCTGTGGCTGCGCCTCGAATCTCAGGGCGTTCATGGTATCGGTGAAGTGCGGCTGAATATTCAGTATCTGCACGGCTACAGCGAAGCGCAGGTGCTGAGCAACCTGATGCAGATGCTGACGCAGTGGAACTGGCACCGCGATGCGCAGGCGCTGCTGGAGGCGATCCATGCGCCGGACAGCCCATTGCTGGCCCCTTCGCGCATGCTGATAGATATGGCCCTGCACGATCTGTTGGCTCGCGAGAAAGGCGAAAGCGTGGCGGCAAATCTGGGCGCACCGCACAGCCTGCCCGCTTACACCACCAACCAGACGCTGTTCTGGGGCAGCGAAACGCAGATGCTGGCGCAGGCGCGTTCCTATGTGGCGCGCGGCTTCAACCAGCTGAAATTGCGTACCGGCATCGCCGATTTTGCCACCGACCTGGCCCGTCTCTGGGCGCTGCGTGAAACTTTCGGCGAAACCGTCTCGCTGGCGATTGACGTTAACGGCCAGTGGTCACTGGCCGATGCTCAACGGGCTTTTCCACAGCTTCGCGAGCTGGCACTGAGCTATATCGAGCAGCCGCTTGCTCCGGCTGAGGATGCGCAGCTGGCAGAGCTGGCAGGTTATGGCATTCCGATCATGCTGGATGAAAGCCTTAACAGCGAAGCCGCCATCGAACGACTGGCCGCCGCAGGGGGCACCTTATGGGGCCATCTGAAACTGGTGAAGCTGGGAGGCATCACACCAACGCTGGCGGCAGCTCGTCGCCTGCAGGAAGCGGATGTCCCCTTTATGATCGGCCAGATGAATGAAGGCCACGCGGCTACCGCAGCGGCGCTGCAACTCTGCCGCGTACTGCAACCCGCCTTTGCCGAACTGTATGGCGCTGATGGCCTGACCGACGACCCGGTCAGTGGCCTGCGCTACCACAATGGCCAGATAAACGTGATTGATTCTCCCGGCCTGGGCGTGCATTTCGATGCCGCGCGCGCCACCTTCCTTCAGGAGTTTAGTGATGCAACAAATTAATGTGATTCAGGGCAGTGAGTCCGCCTTCAGCGCGGAGGAGTATGCACAGCGTATCCATCGCACCCGTGAGCGCCTGAGCGCAGCGGGCGTGGACGTGATGATTGTCACCGGACCGGAAAACATCTTCTGGCTGACCGGCCAGCAGACGCCGGGCTACTACACCTTCCAGGCCCTGCTGCTGCCGGTTGAAGGCGAGCCGGTGTTTGTGATCCGTCAGCTGGAGTACTTCAACTTTATCGCCAACACCTTTATCTCCGACGCCGCCATTTATCAGGACGGCGACAACCCGGTCGATTTTCTGGTCGGCATGCTAAAACGGCAAAACTGGCTCAACAAGCGTATCGGGCTGGACAAGCGCGGCTGGTTCCTGCCGGTGGCCGTGTATGAAGCGCTGCAGAGCAAGCTGGGCACCATTGCCGATACCGCTGGCGTGATTGAACCCCTGCGTGCGGTGAAATCTGCGGCGGAAGTAGAGAAAATCGCTACCGCCGCCCGCTATGTGGATGCCGGGATGCTCGCCGGGATAGCCGCCATCCGCAGCGGCGCTGACGAGAACGCGCTGGTGTCCGCCATGATGGGGGCTGCCATTGCTGCCGGTTCAGAATACGTCGGCATGGAACCGCTGGTCTCCACCGGCCCGCGCAGCGGCGTGCCGCACGGTACCTGGCGTCGTCGCGTGATGCAGGATAACGATCCGGTATTCCTGGAGATGGCTGCCGCTCACGATCGCTACCATGCCGCACTGATGCGTTCTGCCTGGCTTGGCCGCCCGCCAGCCATCGCGCTGGAGATGGAGAAAGTCTGTCAGGAAGCCTTGCAGGCTGCGCTGGACGCCATCCGTCCCGGTGCCACCTGCGAAGCGCCGCACCTTGCCTGCCAGCAGGTTATCGATCGCGCCGGTTTCACCGACAATTTCAAGAAGCGCACCGGGTATTCCATCGGGGTGTCCTTTGCACCGGACTGGGGCGAAGGCGGCATTCTCAGCCTGTACAGCGGCGTGACCACCGAACTGCAACCGGGCATGACTTTCCATATCCCACCCGCCCTGCGCATCTACGGTGAATTTACCGTTGGCGTCAGTGAAACCGTGGTGGTCACTGAAACCGGTTATCGCCAGCTTGGCACCCTCAACCGCCCATTAACTTTGCTGTAAGGAATAAAAATGAAAGACATCAACGAATGCCGTGACCGCCTGCGTGGCATTTTCAATATCACCGTGACCCCTTTTGATGCTCAGGGTGACATCGACTTTGCTGCGCTGCGTGAAAACATTGAGCGCGTGATCGGCCTGGGCTATGACGGCATCCTGATTGGCGGCACCTACGGTGAGTTTCCGGTGATGTCGCTGGCCGAGCGCCGCGAGCTGTTCAGCGAAGTAATGGACTGCGTGCAGGATCGCATCCCGGTGATGCTGTGCAGCGCCAGCGCCGATCCGCGTGAAGCCCGTGAACTGACCGCTCTGGCGGGCGATCTGGGCGGCCTGCCAATGGTCACTGCCCCTTACGTCAGCGAGATCACCGAAGGGCAGATTCTGGCTTACTTCCGCGAGATGGCCCCGCTGTCAAAAACCGGCATTCTGGTTTACAACGCGCCGGGCATTGGCATCACGTTGTCGCCTGCCCTACTGGAACAGCTGGCAGAAGTGCCGGGCGTGGTGGGCATTAAACAGGGCGACCTGAATCCGACCGCTATCGATCAGATTGCCAATCGCCTGCGCGGCAAGCTGCGCCTGTTCTGCGCCTCGGATCTGGCATTTTTAGGCCCGATGATGGCGGGCTTCGATGGCATCAGCACCACCAACAGCGGTGCGCTGCCCGAGCTGGTGCTGGCCACCTTCCGCGCGGTGGAGAAAGGCGATGCCACTACCGCCCGCGACCTGCATCAGCTGTGGTACGACTATCGCGCGCTGGCCCGTCAGCATGGCCAGCCGCAGCTGGTGAAAGCGGCAATGGCACTGCGTGGTTTTAAGGGTGGCACCGTGCGTGCTCCGCTGAAACCCGTTTCGACTGAAGCACTGGCCGCGCTGACCAGCGTGATGAAACAGCTGGCCAGCGATACCCGTACCGGCGTCACGCTGGCGGATTAAGCGCCGCCAGCAGAAAAGCGATAAACAGCGGATGAGGAGCCCCGGCGCGTGACAACAGCTCCGGGTGCCCCTGAACACCGTGCCAGAACGGCAAAGTGGGCAGGGAAATTCCCTCAACGATATCGCCGGTCTTTGCACTGATTTTCACTCCGCTGGCGGCCAGTTGCGGTAGCAGAGAAGGGTTGAAGCGGTAACGGTGGTTGTAGTGCATCTCCGGTATCGCAGCAGGTAATCCGCTGAAAGTGAAGGGCAACACGCCGCAGCGATGGCGGGCATCTTCAAAGGCAATAAAACTGTGCAGCGCGGCATCCGGGGCTACTTCAGCCGGGATCGCCTGCTCAAAACCTTTGCTTTGCCGGACTGCCGCCGTCGACATGCTTTGCATGCCGAGACAGAGTCCCAGCGTGGGCAGCGTGCGGCTGAGGGTAGCCTCAGCAACCCGGATCTGCCCGGCCACTGCCGCCATTGATGCACCGCCCGGCAGCACCACGCCGTGCAGGCTGTTCAGTTCATGCAGGTCTGCGGAAAGGCTGGCTGGCGGAAGGAAATGCACTTCCGCGCGCAGGTTCAGGGCTGTTGCCGCATCACCGAGAGCAGCCAGCGTAGCGGGATAAACCTGACGGTGGTCGTTTTCACGGCCAATCAGGCCAATGCGCAACAGGGTACCCGCGCTTTGTGGATGGAATGTGGACCAGCGGCCATAGTCGTCAGCCACAAGCTGCAGCAGCGTCTGGTTGTCATCCCGAAGTTCCAGCCGGTCGTGCCGGGTCAGGCTGTGCAGACGACTTCCCTGTAACATGGCAATGCGCTGCATCTGTGAGGCCGACAGCACTACCACCGCGTCCTGGGTGGGGAGCTGAGTGGGATCGGTGACCTCCTGCAGCAGGGTATCGCTACGGCACAGGCCGCTGGTCACGCAGTAGCCCGCACGGATAACGTGCTGATGACTGTCGTGAAAATCCCGGTCAAAGTCAGGCCGCAGGCTCCACAGCGGCAGCCCTAGCTGACTGGCCCACAGGCTGGCGGTGACGCCAAAACGGGCCGGGACGGGTGAATCATCAAGAATGAAGATCGGTGACATTACGCATTTCCTGCTGACGTTGGGCAGACAATTGTATAAGTTGAATCATCAGATACAAAAGAGGTTTTATGAATATCAGTCAGACAGCCCGACGTATGCAGCGGGTGCGGCCTTCGCCAACGGCAACCATCTCTGACCAGGTCCGGGCGCTTGAAGCGGCGGGAACCGCAGTGATCAATTTAGGCGAAGGAGAGCTGGATTTCTCCACCCCGGCCAGCATCAGCTATGCGGGCATTGAAGCGATTGTGCAGCACCAGACCAAATACACCGCCGTTTCCGGCACCGCCGCACTGAAAGCCGCGATTGCAGCCAAGTTTGCCCGCGATAATCACCTGCACTTTCAGCCGGATGAAATCATCGCCGGAAGCGGTGCCAAACAGCTGATTTTTAACGCCCTGCTGGCAACCGTTGATCCAGGACAGCAGGTAATTATTCCGGCTCCGTACTGGGTTTCCTATCCTGATATGGTGACGCTGGCGGAAGGCGAGCCGGTGATCGTGGCATGTGAGGAACAGCACGACTGGAAGCTGCAGCCGGATCGGCTGGCCACAGCCCTGACGCCGGAAACGCGCTGGCTGATCCTTAATTCGCCAGGTAACCCCACTGGAGCAATTTACACCGCCGCAGAACTGCAGGCGCTGGCAGATGTCCTGGCCGATCATCCGCAGGTGTTAATTATGGCGGACGACATCTATGAGCCGCTGCGCTATGACCAGGCACCGTTTGCCACCTTCGCCGAAATTGCGCCGCAGCTGGCAGAGCGGACGCTGACCGTTAATGGCGTCTCGAAGAGCCACGCGATGACAGGCTGGCGACTGGGCTACGCGGCCGGACCGGGCTGGCTGATTGCGGCGATGCAAATTCTGCAGTCACAGAGCACCTCCAATCCCAGCAGCATCGCTCAGGCCGCAGCCGTTGCTGCCCTCAGCCAGCCAGCGGACTTCCTGACCGGCTGGATCAAAAAGCTGGACTGCCGCCGCAGGCGCGTGTTGAAGATGATCGAAGAAACGGACGGGCTGAGCGCCAACGTCCCGCAGGGGGCCTTCTATGTTTTCGCCAACTGCCAGGGACTGATTGGGCGGAAAACCCCGACGGGTGAGCGCCTTGAGGATGATCGGGCCGTCGCCAGCTGGATCCTGACCGAAGCCAGTGTGGCGGTCCTGCACGGCTCAGCTTTTGGCACTCCTGGTTATTTACGCCTGGCTTATGCCGTGGACGACGCCCTGCTGGAAGCCGCCTGCCAGAAGATTCAGGCCGCCTGCGCTCAGTTAAAATAACCGCCGAACTGAGACAGGAAAAAAAGAGGCATAGTAATTTCCTATGCTTCTTTTTTAAGCGAATTGTCCGCTCACTTTCAGCCGAAATTGTCCGCTGCTAATTGCTTGTTTTCCGGTCACAAAGCGGTAAATGTCACGTCAATTACCCATCAAAACCCACTGATTTAAAAGCACTTTCCTCCAACCATACCGTATTGACAGCATTGTCATGCCAATCAATTATCCCCTTAACTTCAGGCAACACGGGATGGGTGATATGCAGTGGAATCAGCAGGCGCTGGTCGCCGGTTCGCAACCTCTGTGGTGGCAGATAGCCGAAAGGCTGCGCCGGGAGATCGAATTTGGCGGTTTTAAGCAGGGCGATATTCTGCCTTCGGAAGCCACGCTCAATCAGGTCTTTGGCGTCAGCCGCACCACCGCCCGCACCGCGCTCGATAAGCTGGAGCAGGAAGGGCTGATCAGCCGTCGGGCTGGTAAAGGCTCTGTGGTGTTGCCGCCGCAGGTGATCCAGCCGCTCAGTCAGATGTCGAGCTTTGCGGAAGATATGCGCCGCCGGGGCTTTACGGCCAGCTACAAAACCCTCAGCGCCCGGATGGTGATGCCACCTGCCGAGGCCGCAGCCGCGCTGGGTCTGAGCAGAGATGAAAAAGCCTTTGCCATCTCGCGCCTGCTCAACGCCGACGGACAGCCCATGGCGCTCTCTTACAGCTGGCTGAGGCCGGGTTTGTTCGACCTGCATGCGCCCCCCGCCAGCGACAAACTGGACCGCGAATCACTGTATGTCTGGCTTGAGCAGCACTGCGACTGCCGGATCACCGGCGCTCAGGAAACGATCGGTGCCGCGCTGGTGACCTCTGAGCTGGCCCGCCGGCTGAAAGTTGCCAAAGGCTCGGCCACACTGGTCGCCCGTCGCCTCAGCCACGATCAGGCACAGTTGCCCGTGGAGTACGCGGTGGTGCATTACCGCGCCGACCGGTACGCCTTCGCCATTGACCTGGTACGCACATAATGGCGGGCGGCAAAGCGTTATTCGTCGGCGACATCAGCCTGGATACCACCGTGCAGCTGGGCTACATCCCGCAGCCCGATGAGAAGCTGCACGTAAAAATTGATAACGAATCGGCTGGCGGGGTGATCAGCAATGCCGCCCTCGCCTGCCGTATGGCCGAAGGAAACGCGGTGCTGGCAATTGAAACCGGCGACGATCTGTTTGCTGATTCACTGCTCGCCTCGCTGGCGCAATCCGGCATCAAGATCGTCAGCCGCAAAATGCCGGGGCGCACCTGCCGGGCCATTGTGCTGCTGGAACCCCACGGGGAAAAGCGCCTGCTGCTGGAGCCTGGCGTCTCACTCTACCCTTCTCTCGCCTGGATTCAGTCACTCTCTTTGCAGGGCATCGACTGGGTGCATACCGCCGTGTATGGCGAAGGTGCCTGGCATCTGATCGGACAGGCGCGCCAGGCTGGCTGCCGGTGGTCGTTGGATCTTGAACCCGCCACCTTCAGCGACGGTCTGGCACCGCTCCACCCTCTGCTGGACGGTGCAGAAACGGTGTTCTGCAATCAGCGCTCGCTGCTGCAGCTTGGCGACAATCCTGTCCAGCGCCTGCTCGACCTGGGCGTAAAAAGCGTGGTTTCCACCCTTGGACCACGCGGAGCCAGCTACACCTCCGCCACCGAAACCATCGAGGCCCGCTCTCCGCTGACGCCGGAGATCGTCGACACCACCGGCGCGGGAGACTGCCTGGCTGGCTGGTTTATCGGGCGCATCCAGGCCGGCGATCCCGTTGCCGCCGCGCTCGGTGAAGCCGTTTTCGCCGCCACAATCAGCTGTGGCCGGGCTGGTGCGCAGCCTTCTTATCCCACGCGGAAGCAACTTGCCGAATTTCGCCAGGCCAGCCTGCGCTGACCCTTAATAACCCGCATTTCAGAGAGAGAGACTATGGCCGGACCACAAGTACTGCCGCAGAAGAGTAACGCCCTGGAGACGCTGTTTCAGGTAAAAAAACCGGTAATCGGCGTGATCCATCTTCAGCCGCTGCCCGGCGCGCCGCGCTATAACGGCCAGCCCATGAGAGAGGTTTACGACGCCGCCGTGGCCGATGCGCTGACCCTGTCACGGGGTGGCGTGGACGGCATTATCATCGAGAACGCCAGTGACCTGCCGTTCGCCCGCCCGGAACATATCGGTCCGGAAACGGTGGCCGCCCTGACCGCCGCCTGTCTGGCCGTGCGCAACGCCGTGGATACGCCGATTGGCATTACCTGCGTGGCTAATGGTGCAATTCCCGCCCTCGCCATTGCCAAAGCGGTTGGCGCTCGCTGGGTGCGCGTCAACCAGTGGGCCAACGCTTATATCGCCAATGAAGGCTTTATCAATGGCCCGGCCCCGGAAGCGATGCGCTACCGCTCCATGATTGATGCCCGCGATGTCGCCATTTTCGCCGACGTTCATGTCAAATTCGGCGCGCATGCCATTACCGCCGATCGCAGTATTCCGGAGCAGGCCACCGATGCCGAATGGTTCGATGCGGATGTGCTGATCGCCACCGGTACACGAACCGGCAACCCCACCAGCACCAGTGAAGTGGATGAAGTACGCAACGGCACCAATCTGCCGGTGATCGTCGGGTCCGGTCTGTCGCCTTCACAGGTTCCTGAGCTGTTCGCCACCGCCGATGGCGCGATTATCGGCCAGTGGCTGAAACAGGACGGCCAGTGGTGGAAGCCGGTCGATCCCAAACGGGTGGAGGAGCTGATGACTGCGGTAATGAAAGTGCGGGAGGGGCTATGACGCTTCTGACCGGTGAAACCGAAGTCTTCAGCTCGCAACCGCTGGCATCTTCGCGCTGCGTGGTGGCTTTCCTGGCCAGGCGCCAGGCCGATACGTTGTACAGCCAGCAGGATTATCAGCAGCTTATCGCGCTGCTGGCTCAGCTCTCTGAAGAAGGCTGGCTGCTCTCCTTCCGCGCGATGTTCACGCCGGAATCTGCCGCCACCCCGATGGCGATGGACAGCGGTTTCGCCCATCCCTGGGACATCAGCGGAGCATTTGAAGCCCCGACGTTGAGCGCGGCCATCGCAGGGACGATACGGCTTGAAGAGGCTGGCTGGGCAAAATTGTTCACCACCGAATGGCTGATTGGCCCGCGCGAGTTCGCCACGGTCAACGGCAGCGGGCCGGACATCCCACGCGACTGGGGCTTTATGGCCTTCTGGGAGTGGAACGACGCCTGGTGTGAAGCCTCCGCTGAACAGCGCGTGGAATACGATGCCGAGTGCGATGTGGCTTTCAAAGGCGATCTGGCGCTGAACGTCAATATTGCCGGTCGCCATCGTCTGGACTGGGCGCACAACTGGCATCACCTGGGGATCTGGGAAATTGCCGCGCCGGAAGTCGCCGACCGGGCCATTACCGGCCATGAAGACGCGGCGGACTTTATGTTCACCACCTCCCGACACGTGATCGGTCGCCTGCGTCCACTGAGCGAACTGCTGTTACCTGCCCCCTATTGAGGACTGATTTATGACGGAAAGTATTTGGATCCACTACGCCCGCCCGCGCCCACACTGGTACCGATTAACAGCACAGGAGCAGCAGGAAAAACGTGCCCGCTGGGCCACACTGGCACAACAGGCCAGCACAGAAGGGGCGACCTTTGTCGGCCAGTACCACGTGCGCGGCCAGCATGATTTTGAAACCGTTGAGATCTGGCAGTTCGCCAGCCCGGAAGCGGCTTTTGCTTACTGGGCCAGCCTGACCGCCGCCGCCTATAACGAGTGGTTTGCCTTTTCCAACAATGTCGGCATGGCGCTGGAGAAACAGGCCTATGAGCACGCCAGTTCTTGAAGCAACCGGTATCAGCCGCCACTTCGGCGGGGTCAGGGCACTGGAAGAGGTGAGTTTTCGCGTCTATCCGGGAGAAATTTGCGCCCTGATTGGTGATAACGGCGCGGGCAAATCCACTCTGACCCGTATCCTCTCCGGCGCAGATCGTCCGGACAGCGGCAGCCTGAAGATTGACGGGCAGCCGGTAGTGTTTGACTCGCCGGGCTGTGCCCAGCAGTACGGCATCTCCACGGTGTATCAGGATCTGGCGCTGGCTCCGGAGCTGACGCCGGTGGATAACCTGTTCCTTGGGCGTGAAGAGCTGAGGAGCGGGCTGGCGGGCAAACTGGGTATGCTGAACCGTGCGTCGATGAGGCGCAAAGCAGTCGATCAATTTGCCAGGCTCGGGGTGAATCTGCGCTCGCTGTCGGTGCCTGTTTCCACCCTTTCCGGTGGTCAGCGTCAGTCGGTGGCGATTGCCAGGGCGGCGATGTGGGCAGGCCGGGTGATTTTTATGGATGAGCCGACCGCAGCACTTGGCGTGGTACAAACCGATCGGGTGCTGCAGCTGATCCGTCAGGTACGGGAGACCGGCATCGCGGTAGTCCTGATCAGCCATAACATGCCGCAGGTGCTGGAGATTGCCGACCGGGTTGAAGTGCTGCGGCTGGGCAAAAGCGTCGCCCGGATGCCCACCAGCGGCCTGCGCGTTGACGACCTTGTTTCACTGATGACCAGCGGCACCTGCAGCCCGGTTGGGGAGGAAGCATGAACAAAACAGTGCTGAGCCAGTCGCTGAACGGGCCTCAGAAAAGTCAGGGCAAAAAAGAGCTGCTGGCACGTCTGATCGGCGGCGGCTGGATTTTTATTCTGCTGCTTCTGCTTATTGCCACCTTCAGCTTTTTACGACCGGCACAGTTTGGCTCGGCTTATAACCTCTCGCAGCTGACCATCAACGCCGCGATCCTGCTGGTACTCTCCGTCGGCCAGACCTGGGTGATTATCGCCGCCGGGATCGACCTTTCCGTCGGTGCCGTGCTGGTCTTCTCCTCGGTGGTTTCAGCACAAGTGATGCTGGCAATGACCGGTGCTTCAGGTACGACCTTTGGCACCACCGATGCGGGCTGGGGAGTGATTGCCGCCGGATCGCTGGTGGCCGTTATCGCCGGGACATTGTGGGGCGCAGTGAATGGATTCCTGGTCGCCGTGGCACGGATCCCCGCGCTGATCGTCACGCTGGGAACATTTGGTATGGCGCTCGGTCTGGCGCAGATTTTTTCCGGCGGCGTGGACGTCCGGGCCATGCCGGAAAAGCTGGTCGACAGCCTGGGCAGCGGCGATGTGGCCGGAATTCCCTCACTGGTGGTGGTGGCGATCGTGGTGGTGGCCGTGGCAGCCTTTATCCTGCATCTGACCCGCTTCGGCCTGCATACCTTCGCACTGGGGTCGAATATGGAAGCCCTGCGCCGCGCCGGGATCAACGTGCGCATCCGGCTAATCGGCATCTATATGATCTCTGGCGCGCTGGCTGGCGTGGCAGCGGTAATGTCCAACGCCCGCTTCTCTACCACCACCCTCTCCGGCCACGCTATGGATAACCTCTCCACCATCTCAGCGGTGGTGCTGGGCGGTACCAGCCTGTTCGGCGGCATCGGCAGCGTGGCGGGCACGGTAATCGGCGTGTTTATTCCCATCATCCTGCTGAACGGTTTTGTCATCCTCGGCATTCCGCCGTTCTGGCAGACCGTGGCGATGGGCGCGGTACTGATCCTCGCCGTGTGGATCGATCAGTTAAAACGTAAAGCAAGAGAACGCAGTTAGCACTCACCTTTCATTCGGACACAGGGGAAAAACAGTATGCGTAAGTTCATCAGGTTAACGGTTGGTACCGCCCTTTCACTGGCGCTGATCCAGCCGGGCATGAGCGCCGAAAATAAGTCCGTGGCGCTGGTGCTGGGGGTGAAAGGCAGCCCGTTTTATCAGGCTTTGCAGTGTGGTGCGCAGGAGAAAGCAAAACAGATGGGCATTAACCTGGTGGTCTCGGCTCCCGATCAGTTTGCCGCCGACAGCCAGATCCCGGTGGTGAATGCCGTAACCGCCACTCAGCCTGCCGTCGCCGCTATCGTGCCGACAGATACCCAGGCGCTGATTGCTCCCATGAAACAGCTGGCAGGACGAGGAACGAAAGTGCTGACGGTCGATCAGACGCTGAACGACTCCTCATTCCTGCAAACGGAGATTATCTCGGATAACGAACAGGGCGGGAAGATGGCAGCGGATGCGATGAATAAGCTTCTGGGCGGTAAAGGTGAGGTGCTGGTGATCACTCAGCCGCCAGGATCGGCCGCGCAGGATGCCCGCGAGCACGGCTTCGCTGAGCAAATCAAAAAGTATCCGGGGATCAACTACATCGGGGCGCAGTATCAGAGCGATGACCCACAAAAAGCGGCGGAAATTGTGACTTCGACCCTGTCGGCACATCCACAACTCGCCGGGATTTTCTCCACCAACGATCAGGGCGCGATTGGGGCAATTACCGGGCTGCGCCAGGCTGGTGCAACGAAAAAGGTGAAGATGGTGGCCTATGACGCCGCAACGGCGGAAGTGAGCGCGCTGAAGAACGGCACCATCAACGTATTGATTGCTCAGAATCCAAAGCAGGAAGGGGAAGCGGTGATTGAAACGGCCAGCAAGATGATGGCGGGACAGACGGTACCGAAGCAGACCCTGACCGAGCTGGTGAGCATTGATTCGCACGAACACGCTAAGGCTGATAAGTACGAATACAAGGCCGACTGTATGTAAGCATTATGCGGGGGTTCGGCGTATCGCGAGCCCTCAGCGTGCTTTTCTCAGTTTATTATCCGCTGGCTGCTGCGATCAGGGAGCATTTTCACCCATTCGGTCACAAGTAAATAAAACGGGAAGCGATTCTGAAAGATCCGGCATTAAGCGATGAACTGCGAGGTGAACTCTCTGCTCTGGCGCCACAGGCGCTGGCAGAAGGAAGCCTCTTACCAGTGACACTTTGCCTCGATTAAAATGGCCGGAAAGCGCTTAAAGAAAATCCTTAGCCTTCTGGATCAGGCTGGTCTTGGTCAGTGCGCCGAGGTACTTCCTCTCAACCGCGTTATTCAACACCGGCAGGCGCTCCAGGGTAACACGGGCAAAGGCTTCCCACCCTTCGGTAATAGTCTGGTTTTCGAAAATATAAGGGAAATCCTCATCCATCACGCAACTGACCGGTGAACTGAGGGTGATCTCTTTATCCAGCACTTTACGGGAGATATCGTGGATAGAGACGGCCCCCATAAACTGCCCCGTTTCGCTGATCACATAGACAAAGCGTTCGCGCTTCAGTGAACTGACCGCCAGCGCTTTACCGACCGAATCTTCCGGCTTCAGCGCCGCGCCGGAGACAATAAACTGAGAGATAATGCCGTTGTCGAAATCAAACTTGGCGTCCGAGCGGCTGAAGTGATTTTTAATCACCGGATAGGTGCTGTTTGACTGCAGGCGGTAAACGGTCATTGAGGCCAGCACGCAGGCGATCATCGTCGGGAACAACAGGCTGCTGTTCAGCGTCATCTCCAGCACCATCAGCATTGCCATCAGCGGTGCCTGGCTGACCGAGGCCAGCACCGCGCCCATCCCTACTGCGGCAAATATTACCGTACTGCTTACCGGCCAGCCCGCCAGGCTTACCAGGGTGCTCACCAGCACGCCCAGCACTGCGCCAATCAGCAACGAAGGCGTAAACAAACCGCCGACGGCATTCGACCCCACCGAAACGGCAGTAGCAATCATCTTCAGCAATAGCAGGACAATCAGCCCTTTCAGTAAAAAGCCTCCCGCCATGATGGCGACAATCACTTCATAACCGTTCCCGAGAATATTGCGGGTGGCAATCGCCATGATGCCGACCAGCAAGCCGCCAAGCCCAAGCCGCAGTGGCAGGCTTTTAATCCGGCCAAAACGCTGCTTACTCTGCCCAATCAGCCAGATCATCGCAAACCCCACCAGCCCCGCCAGCAGGCCAATCACGATGGTCAGCAGCATATTGCCCATCGTCATTTCAAACTGCGCATGCGAGAACGGGTAGATGGCCGAACGGTAACCCAGCGTCCACATCGTCAGCACGGCCACGCCGGAAGAGATGATCAGCGGGATCAGCCGCTGTAATGCGGAGATGCCGAAAGCGATTTCTGCGACGAAGATAGCCGAGGCCAGCGGCGCGTGGTAGACCGAAGAGAGTCCGGCAGCGGCAGCCATCGCCACCACGTCACTGTTCTTCAGCCTGAAATTTTTGAACAGCAGCCGCCCTATCAGACTGCCGCTGAGGGCGGAAAGCTGCACCATCGGCCCCTCTTTACCTATCGAGGCACCGCTGCTGATGCTGGCAATGGAAGAGAGCGCGCGAAACAGGGATGTTTTGGTCGGCACCGCATCCAGCCGGGCGTTAATCACTTCCAGATAATCGGTACGCACCGTCTCTTTCTGCTCGATAGCGGTGGCGTAACGCAGGAAGAACCCGGCGATCAGGCCGCCCAAACCCACAATTAGCGGCCACAAATACCACGGATAAACGCCAATTGCCTGAGTGACATCCTGCTGGGTACCAAACACCAGCGAGTTAATCAGCTCAATCAGGCCACGGAATCCGAGCGTCACCAGCGAAGCAATCAGACCCACGGGGATAGCGACCAGAATACTGGTCCAGTTCAGTGCATGTTTGCTGCCCGTGGTCATTGTCTTCATTCACTCCACACCCCTGGTATGCTCTTATCGTGAGAGAGGATGCGTTAAAAATCAAATAGTCAGTGCATCGCTTTTTTTAGCCATTGCCCTGACAGGCTCGCATGCTACTCTGATATTTAATCCTGTGTCGGACCCGGATCCGTCCACCCAGACCGTGTGGAGACTGAAACACGCCATGATACGCTTCGCTGTTGTAGGGACAAACTGGATAACACGCCAGTTTGTCGATGCCGCGCATGAAAGCGGCAAAATGAAGCTTACCGCCGTCTATTCCCGCTCGCTTGAACAGGCTCAGGCCTTCAGCAATGACTACCCTGTGGAACACCTGTTCACTTCGCTGGAGCAACTGGCGCAGTCGGACGCGGTTGACGCGGTTTATATCGCCAGCCCCAACGCCCTGCACTGCCAGCAGTCACTGCTTTTTCTGCAGCATAAAAAACATGTGATTTGCGAGAAGCCGCTGGCCTCAAATATCCGCGAAGTGGAGGCGATGATCGCCTGTGCGCGCGACAACCAGGTGGTACTGTTTGAAGCGTTTAAAACGGCCAGCCTGCCTAACTTCCACATCCTGCAACAGTCACTGCCGAAGGCGGGCAAGCTGCGTAAAGCGCTGATCAATTACTGCCAGTACTCTTCCCGCTATCAGCGCTATCTGGAGGGTGAGAACCCGAATACCTTCAATCCCGCCTGGTCGAACGGCTCGATTATGGATATCGGCTTTTACTGCCTGGCTTCGGCGGTGAGCTTGTGGGGAGAACCCTACAGCGTAACCGCCACCGCCTCATTGCTGGAAAGCGGCGTTGACGCTCACGGCACGGTAGTGATGAATTACGGCGATTTTGACGTCACGCTTCTACATTCCAAAGTCAGCCAGTCAGTGATCCCCAGCGAAATCCAGGGGGAAGATGGCTCGCTGGTGATTGAACTGATTTCCGAGTGCCAGCGCGTCAGCTTTGTGCCGCGTGGAGGTAAATCACAGGACCTCAGCCAGCCCCAGCATATCAACACCATGCTGTACGAGGCCGAAACCTTTGCCCGACTGGTGACGAATAACGAAGTGAACCATGCCGGGCTGGCGACCTCCCGCACCACGGCGAAACTGCTGACTGAAATCCGCCGTCAGACCGGGGTGGTTTTCCCGGCGGATGAGTTACCCGATCAGGCCACTGTGTAAATATTTCTAAATATTACCGTGCGCCGTTGACCTTTGCTGCCTCACCCTTTATCTTCAGTCGCAGCAAAGGGGAGTAACTTCATTGCCGGTTAATCGTCATTACGGTGCGCAAGCACCCGGTTGCCGGGCATCCAGGATATGTCCTGTGTTGTAAGTGAGACCTTGCCGGAAGGCGAGGTTTGCATACAGCAAAAATACTGTGGCTGACGTCTTCCGACGTTGGCCATTTTATTTTGTACAGGAAGGACTTATGAATACCGTAGGCACACCGTTACTCTGGGGCAGCTTCGCTGTCGTGGTGCTGATCATGCTGGCCATTGACCTGCTTCTGCAGGGCCGCCGTGGTGCACAAACCATGTCTCTTAAACAGGCCGCGTTCTGGTCGCTGGTCTGGGTCTCCGTTTCTCTGCTGTTCGCCGCCGGTCTGTGGTGGTACCTGAAAGGCACCGTTGGGCCGGAAATCGCTCATACCCAAACTCTCGCTTTCCTCACCGGCTACGTGCTGGAAAAAGCGCTGGCCGTTGATAACGTCTTTGTCTGGCTGATGCTGTTCAGCTACTTCGCGGTTCCCGCAAATCTGCAGCGTCGCGTGCTGATTTATGGCGTGCTCGGGGCGATTGTGCTGCGAACCATCATGATCTTCGCGGGCAGCTGGCTGGTTAACGAATTCAGCTGGATCCTCTACGTCTTCGGTGCTTTCCTGCTGTTCACCGGGGTGAAGATGGCGATGGCCGGAGAAGATGACGAAGGCGCCGTGGGCGATAAGCCGGTAGTCCGCTGGCTGCGCGGGCATCTGCGCATGACGGAAAATCTTGAAGGCGAGAAGTTTTTTATCCGCCGCAACGGCGTGCTGTTTGCCACCCCGCTGCTGCTGGTGCTGATCATGGTTGAATTGAGCGACGTGATTTTCGCCGTGGACAGCATCCCGGCGATCTTTGCGGTCACTACCGACCCGTTCATCGTGCTGACCTCTAACCTGTTCGCCATTCTCGGCCTGCGTGCGATGTATTTCCTGCTGGCTAACGTGGCGGAACGCTTCTCGATGCTGAAATACGGTCTGGCTGTGGTGCTGGTATTTATCGGCTTCAAGATGCTGATCGTCGATTTTTACCATATCCCGGTGGCTGTTTCCCTGAGCATCGTTGGCGGCATCCTGACCGTGACGCTATTAATTAACGCCTGGGTCAACCATCGCAACGACCAGCGGCAAAACAGCAAATAATTTGTTTACCTGCACGTAACATCAGGCCCGGCGTGGGCAGCACTACTCTGCCGCCGGGTCATTTTTCGTTTCCCCTGTCATATCTTTTCCTTATACTTCTCCCCGCAAACACAAGAACACCGCTAAGTTCAGCGCAAACGACGCTGACGGGTACCACAATCACTTACACTGCTGGTTTTTATTATGTCTATGGAAAAGAGCCGTCCGGGGCTGCTACAACGTCTGTTGCAGGGAAGCCTGGTCACCCAAATTATGATCGGCCTGGTGGCCGGTATCGCCCTGGCGTACTTCTCAAAAGAGAGTGCTCAGTCCGTCAGCCTGCTGGGGTCGCTGTTCGTCAGCGCGCTGAAAGCGGTTGCTCCTCTGCTGGTCATGGTGCTGGTGATTGCCTCAATCGCTAACCATCAGCACGGGCAGAAGACCAATATCCGCCCTATCGTGATCCTCTATCTGCTGAGTACCTTTTTTGCCGCCGTGCTGGCAGTGGTGTTCAGTCACCTGTTCCCGCAAAACCTGACGCTGACCGCTGCAAATCAGGAAATTGTGCCCCCTTCAGGCATTATGGAAGTGCTTAACGGCCTGCTGATGAGCATGGTTTCAAACCCGATTGAGGCACTGATGCATGCCAACTACATTGGCATTCTGGTGTGGGCGATTGGTCTGGGCTTTGCCTTCCGTCACAGCAGCGACACCACCCGTGCGTTCCTCAATGATGCTTCGGATGCCGTGACCATGCTGGTGCGCATCGTGATCCGCTTTGCGCCGCTGGGCATCTTTGGCCTGGTGGCCTCGATCCTCGCCACTACCGGGTTTTCTGCACTGTGGGACTACGCCCATCTGCTGAGCCTGCTGCTGGGCTGTATGCTGCTGATGGCGCTGGTGGTAAACCCGATTCTGGTTTACTGGAAAATCCGTCGCAATCCTTTTCCGCTGGTGTTTATGTGCCTGCGCGAAAGCGGCGTAACCGCCTTCTTTACCCGCAGCTCGGCCGCCAATATCCCGGTGAATATGGCGCTGGCTAAGAAGCTGGATCTGGATGAGGATACCTATTCCGTGTCGATCCCGGTTGGCGCAAACATCAGTATGGCCGGTGCGTCGATTACCATTACCGTGCTGACGCTGGCGGCGGTCAATACGCTGGGCATTCAGGTGGATACCAGCACGGCGATCCTGCTGAGTCTGGTGGCCTCGATTTGCGCCTGTGGCGCGTCCGGCGTGGCGGGCGGTTCGCTGCTGCTGATCCCGGTGGCCTGCAACATGTTCGGCATCCCGAATGAGGTGGCAATGCAGGTGGTTGCCGTAGGCTTTATCATCGGCGTGCTGCAGGATTCAGCCGAAACCGCGCTGAACTCTTCGGCGGACATTCTGTTTACCGCCGCAGCCTGTATGGCTGAAGATCGTAATGTAGAGCAAAAAGCCTGATGTTCCCCGCCACAGCGCCCTGCCGTGGCGGCCTTTTTCATTCCTACAAAGTCACGCCACTTTTGAAAATCGCCAGCTCGCGGAAATCGTTCAGCTCATTTTTGGTCTGACGCCCATCGGCAATCTCTACCAGCACGTCGACAAAGTTCGCCAGAAGCGTCCCCATTTCCGTGCCGCGGATCAGCGCACCGGCATCAAAATCGATCCAGTGCGGCTTTTTCAATGCCAGCTCACTGTTGGTCGCCAGTTTCACCGTTGGCACAAAGCCGCCGTAGGGCGTGCCCCGTCCGGTACTGAACAGCACCATATGGCAGCCAGCACCAGCCAGCGCACTGGTGGCGACCGCATCATTTCCCGGCGCACTCAGCAGGTTCAGCCCCGGCTGCTGCAAGCGCTCGCCATACTTCAATACGTCGACCACTTTGCTCTGTCCGGCTTTTTGCGTACAGCCCAGCGACTTCTCTTCCAGCGTGGTGATGCCGCCTGCCTTGTTGCCCGGCGAAGGGTTTTCATAAATCGGCTGGTGGTGATCGATAAAATAGCGCTTGAAGTCGTTAATCATCCGCACGGTTTTATCGAACGTCGCTTCGTCACGGCAGCGGCTCATCAGAATACGTTCGGCACCAAACATCTCCGGCACCTCAGTCAGCACCGTTGTCCCGCCGTTAGCAATCATCTGATCGGAGAAACGTCCCAGCAGCGGGTTGGCGGTAATGCCAGACAGGCCGTCAGAGCCGCCGCACTCCAGCCCAAATTTCAGCTCGCTCAGGCGGCCCGGCTCACGGCGATCGTGGCGCATCGCCGCGTATAAACGTCGCAGATGGACCAGTCCGGCCTCCACCTCGTCATCATGCTGCTGCAGCGCCATAAACCCGACGCGATCAGCATCGTATTCTCCCAGCGTTTCGCGAAACACGCCGACCTGATTGTTCTCACAGCCCAGCCCGATAACCAGCACCGCTCCGGCGTTAGGATGGCGCACCATATTTTGCAGCATGGTACGGGTATTCTCATGATCCTGGCCGAGCTGCGAGCAGCCGAACGGGTGGGTAAACAGGTGCACGCCATCTATCCCCGCCGCGTCATCGCTCTCCTTCAGAAAGCGGCTGACAATCTGCTTCGCAATGCCGTTCACACAGCCAACCGTTGGCAACACCCACAGCTCATTGCGGATGCCGACGTTACCATTGCGCCGACGGTAAATTTTCACTTCGCGATCGCCCATCTGGGCCGGAAGCGTGGCGAAATCAGGCTGATAGTGGTAGTCGTCCACATCGCTCAGATTGGTGCGGGCATTGTGGGAATGAATCGCTTCTCCGGCGGCGATCGGCTGGGTGGCGTGGCCGATTGGCAGGCCGTATTTCATAATCAGCTCACCCTTTTCCAGCGGCTGCAGGGCGAATTTGTGCCCGCGATCCACCGGCTGTTGCAGCAGGACGGAGAGACCCGCCACGTCCAGTTTTTCGTCCTCGTCCAGCCCGCTGAGGGCCACGGCGACGTTATCGTTGTTATGTATTTTAATAAAACGCTGCATAGCAATTTCCTCAGTTCACGTGGGTCAGTGCCGCACGCATGCCATCACCTTCGATCCGCTGCAGATGCTCTGTCACGGCGGCGGTTAATCCGGGTACTTCATTAAGGTTTTCTCCCCAGTGCTGCGCGTCACCCAGCACCGCTTCCACCAACTGCTGCGGGGCGATGTTCCCGCTGCTGAGCTGGTTCCACAACTCGCGTAAGCGCTGCAACAAACGCTCCTCATCCTGAAGCGAATAACTGCCGTCCTCGCGCTGGCCGCGATAAAACGCCAGCAGCGCTGCCAGTGCAAAGGTCAGCCTGACCGGCGGTTTCCCCTGCAAGCGCTGGCTGGCAAGCAGTTGAGGCAGCAGGCGGGTGCGAAATTTTGTCATGCTGTTCAGTGCGATCGCCTGTAACTGATGGCAAATAAAAGGGTTGCGGAAGCGATTGAGAACGGCATCCGCAAAGCTGTTCAGTTCTGCGGCTGGCAGGCTCAGCGTCGGGATGACCTCCTCACGCAGCAGGCTGTCGATGTAGCCCGCGATTTCCGGATCGGCCATGGCTTCCCCCACCGTGTCCAGCCCGGCCAGAAACGCGACCGGCACCATCGCTGTGTGCGCGCCATTGAGGATCGCCACCTTCTGCTCTTTGAAGGGTTTGATATCATCAACCAGCCGGACATTCAGCGCACAGCGATCCAGCCGCAGCGCCTGTTCCAGCCAGCGTGGTCCCTGGAGCACCAGCAGGTAATACACTTCTCCGGCCACCAGGTAATCGTCGCGGTAGCCCAGCCGCTGTTCAATCTCTGCGGCCTCCTGCGGGTAGCCAGTCACAATGCGATCCACTAATGTGGAGCAAAAAATATTCTCCTGCTCAACCCACTGGCTGAATGCTGCCGGAAGCTGCCACTCGCTGACATAACGCAGCACCAGCGCTTTCAGCGCCTCTCCGTTATCGTCAATCAGCTCGCAGGGAATGATCACCCAGCCCCTGTCACTGGCACCGTTAAAATATCGCCAGCGCTCCAGCAGCAGCTGAGTCAGTTTTGCGGGGAATGATCCCGGTGGCCTGTCCGTCAGGCTGTCGCCAGCCTCATAGCGAATGCCAGCTTCCGTGGTATTGGAAAATACAAAGCGAATCGCCTCATCCCGCGCCAACGCCAGATATTCGTCGAACTGCTGATAAGGGTGGATCTCGCGGTTTACCGAGCGGATCAGCCTTGGCTGATTTACCCGCTCACCCGTTTCATCAATGCCGCGGATCAGTGTGGTATAGAGGCCATCCTGCCCGTTAAGTGTTCTGGCTGGCTGGCTGTTACGGGGACGCACCACCACCACCCCGGCGTCCAGATCGGTGTGTTCGTTAAGCAGATCAATCTGCCAGTCGGTGAAAGCGCGAAGAAAATTTCCTTCGCCAAACTGAATAATCCGGTCAGGGTGAAACCGTCCTGGAAAATCCCTGCGGTTTAAACGGAGCATAGCGTTTTCCTTTGAAGGACTAATAAGACAGGGACAGAGAAAACCCTGCCCCGGCGGATCAGAGCTCAATCGCGAAGTAATCCCGCGCGTTGTTAAAACAGATATTGCGCACCATATTGCCCAGCAGTTCGATATCGTCAGGGGCTTCGCCGTCTTCCACCCAGCGGCCCATCATCTGGCACAGCAGGCGGCGGAAATATTCGTGGCGGGTGTATGAGAGGAAGCTGCGGCTATCGGTCAGCATGCCCACAAAGCGGCTGAGCAGCCCCATCTGCGCCAGCTGGGTCATCTGGCGGGTCATGCCGTCCTTCTGGTCGTTAAACCACCAGGCCGAGCCAAACTGCATTTTTCCCGGTTGTCCCTCTCCCTGAAAATTACCCGCCATGGTGGCAATCACTTCGTTGTCGCGCGGATTCAGGCAGTAAAGGATAGTTTTGGGTAATGCCTTGTTCCGCTGCTGGGCATCCAGCAGCAAGGCCAGCGGAATGGCGACCGGACGGTCATTGATCGCGTCATAACCAACATCCGGTCCCAGCAGCGCGAACTGCTCACTATTGGCATTACGCAACGCGCCGATGTGATACTGCTGCACCCAGCCGCGACGGGCGTACTGTTCGCCCAGCCAGACCAGCAGGGCCGTTTTAAACTGTGCAATCTCCAGCGCGCCGGGCAATGCTCCCTTCAACCTGCGTTGCAGAATAGTGTCCAGCGTGGCGTCATCCGCTTCAGCATAGAGCACCTCATCCAGCGCATGGTCGGACACTTTGCAGCCATGCGCCGCAAAGTGATCGAGCCGACGACTCAGCGCCACACATAAGTCGTCGAAACGGGTGATATGCACATCCGCTACGGCAGAGAGTTTTTGCAGATAATCAATAAAACCAGCCGCACCAATGTTGCAGGCTTTATCCGGACGCCAGCTCGGCAAAACTTTAATGCTGAAAGAGGCATCGTCAGCGAGTTGGCGGTGATAACGCAGGTTGTCGACGGGATCGTCTGTAGTTCCCACCATGTTGACATTCATCTGCTGCAGAATGCCGCGAGCGCTGAACTCCTCTCTGACCAGCAGGGCATTACACCGCTGCCAGAGAGGCTCAGCCGTCTTCTCTGACAGCAGAATATCGGTGATGCCAAACGGACGACGAAGCTCCAGGTGTGTCCAGTGATAGAGTGGATTACCGAGGGTGTCCGGCACCGTTTTCGCCCAGGCCAGGAACTTCTCATGGTCGCTGGCATCACCGGTGATGAGATTTTCCGAAACGCCATTAGCGCGCATCGCACGCCATTTGTAGTGGTCGCCCTTCAGCCAGATATCATACAGGTTGCTGAAACGATAATTCTCCGCAATCTGCTGCGGCGGAAGATGGCAGTGATAGTCAAATATGGGCTGTCCTGCGGCATATTCATGGTACAACCGGCGGGAAAACTCGCCCTTCAGTAAAAAGTTCTCGTGGATAAATCCGGCCATCTCTGGCTCCTTTTCAACAAGCTATGGATAAAGTTATCACACCAATTACGCCAATAATGAGAACATTTATACCTGCCAGATCACAAAAGAAGCACTTTTTATCGGTGTATTTTTTCTTAAAGAACAAAAACAATCATCAATTATTTGTTTTATAGAAATATTATATTAACCACACTATTTTTAATGTCTTTTTGTGATGGCACGCACCTTTAAAAGATGTATGACAAGTTATCGTGGCGGCGTTTATTTTCGGCCGGTCAGAAAGTAAACATCTGTCGCGCGGGTGTCATCTCCGACAAGTCGTCCCGCTTCGTAGAGGGCGGCCACAGCACAATGTGGCCCGGATAATACCGTCGGGAGTTTTTATTGATGCGTAAAATCAAAGGATTACGCTGGTATATGATTGGTCTGGTGACGCTGGGAACGATACTGGGTTATCTGACCCGCAACACAATCGCAGTAGCCGCACCCACCCTGGAGTCGCAGTTGCATATCACCACGCAGCAGTACTCTTATATCGTTGCGGCCTATTCGGCCTGCTATACGGTAATGCAACCGGTGGCAGGCTACATTCTGGATGTACTGGGAACCAAAGTCGGCTATGCCATGTTTGCCATTTTGTGGGCGATATTTTGTGCCTCAACCGCACTGGCCAACAGCTGGGGCGGCCTGGCAATTGCCCGTGCTGCCGTTGGCGCAGCCGAAGCCGCGATGATCCCGGCCGGACTGAAGGCCAGCAGCGAGTGGTTTCCGGCGAAGGAGCGTTCCATTGCGGTGGGCTATTTCAATGTGGGATCGTCGATTGGGGCGATGCTGGCGCCCCCGCTGGTGGTCTGGGCGATCGTTGCGCACAGCTGGGAAATGGCCTTCGTGGTCAGCGGCGTTCTCAGCATGATCTGGGCGTTATGCTGGCTGATTTTCTATAAGCACCCGAAAGATCAGAAACGCCTCGAACAGAAAGAGCGGCAATACATTCTTTCCGGCCAGGAAGCGCATCACCAGACGACAAATGCGCAAAAAATGTCAGCCTGGCAAATCATCCGCCACCGACAGTTTTGGGGCATCGCACTGCCCCGGTTTCTGGCAGAACCAGCCTGGGGCACCTTCAATGCATGGATCCCACTGTTTATGTTTCGGGTCTATGGTTTCAATCTCAAAGAGATCGCCATGTTCGCCTGGATGCCGATGCTTTTTGCCGATCTCGGCTGTATTGTCGGCGGCTATCTGCCCCCGCTGTTTCAGCGCTGGTTCGGGGTCAATCTGATCGTCTCACGTAAGCTGGTGGTGACGCTGGGTGCCGTGTTGATGATTGGCCCCGGCACCATCGGCCTGTTCACCAGCCCCTATGCGGCGATTGCGCTGCTGTGCGTGGGCGGTTTCGCGCACCAGGCCCTGTCCGGCGCGCTAATCACTCTTTCTTCAGATATCTTTGGTCGCAATGAGGTTGCCACGGCTAACGGCCTGACCGGGATGACCGCGTGGACAGCCAGTACACTGTTTGCGCTGGTGATAGGCGCACTGGCGGATACGCTGGGATTCAGCCCGCTGTTCGCTGCGCTGTCGGTCTTCGATCTGCTGGGCGCGGTGGCAATCTGGACGCTGTTAAAGAATAAACCCATTTCTGAACTGCATCCGGAACCGGCGGCGATACCGGACGCCTCGCCCCAGCATTAATGAACCAGTTCCGCCCCCGGCACAAAAGTGGTATAACAAATTCCAATTTTCAGGAATTATGCCGGAGGGTGGATCATGGACCTGACTGAGTCTCGTCGACTTTACCAACAACTCGCCGCGGAATTTAAACGACGCATTGAACAAGGGATGTATCCGGTAGGTGAGAAATTACCTGCAGAGCGTTTTATTGCTGAAGAGATGGGGGTCAGCCGCACTGTGGTGCGTGAAGCCATCATCATGCTGGAGGTGGAAGGTTATGTTGAGGTCCGAAAAGGCTCCGGCATCCACGTCGTCTCACGGCAGCAAAAAAATCGCGTTAATATTGAAGGACTGGAGTTTGCCAGCTTCGGCCCCTTTGAACTGCTTCAGGCCCGCCAACTGATTGAAAGCAACATCGCTGAATTTGCTGCCACCCAGATCACCCGCCAGGATATTTTATTGCTGATGGAGATTCAGGAGCAGGCCCGAAAAGAAGATCGCTTCCGGGATTCTGAGTGGGATCTCAAATTTCACGTGCAGATTGCGAAAGCCACACAGAATGGCGCGCTGGCAGCTATTGTGGAAAAAATGTGGCGACACCGGTTGCAAAATCCATACTGGCTGAAATTGCATGAGCACATCGATGAAAAATCCATTGAGAGCTGGTGTGAAGATCACGATAAAATCCTAAATGCACTGATGCGTAAAGATCCTGCCGCCAGCAAACTGGCCATGTGGCAGCACCTGGAACACACCCGCCAGATGCTTTTTCGCGCCACTACCGATGATTTTGAATCGAATGTTGACCGCTATATGTTCACCGAAAACCCGGTGGTTGCCTTCGATGCTCTCCCGGACGGTAAAAAGTAGATTTACGCCCTGTCATGGGGCGTAATCAATGTTCAGTAAGCGCAATTATGTCAGCCTGTGTAAAACTCCTTTGCCAGGGCGTGCAGCCCCTGTAAAACATCTTTGGCGACAAGTTACCCCTGTCTCAACCGTCGGCATTTTGTTACAGTTAATCGCTTTTTTTTACCGTTTGAGACGGGAGAGAGATCGGAAGCCCGATTTTTCTACCCCGTGAAGATTTTGTCCCTGTTCAGATGACGACCCGCACTCATACTAACGATAATCAAATCGTGCCGGCCGCCGCCAGAACCGGGTTAACAACGCTGTTCAGGAATACCTTTTATGGATATTTTTAAAGACCTGGTCCACGCACTCTGGCAGCAGGATTACGAGATGCTGGCCGACCCCACGCTGGTCTGGGCAATCTATTTTGTGCTGTTTATGATCCTTTTTCTGGAGAATGGCCTGCTTCCGGCCGCTTTCCTGCCTGGCGACAGCCTGCTGATCCTGGTCGGCGTGCTGATTGCCAAAGGCACTATGACCTTTCCGCTGACCTTGCTGATCCTGACCACTGCTGCCAGCCTGGGTTGTTGGGTCAGTTATATACAGGGGCGATGGCTGGGCAACACGTCCACCGTGCAGAAATGGCTCTCGCATTTACCGGCGCAGTATCACGAGCGGGCGCACAGTCTGTTTCATCGCCACGGACTTTCAGCTCTGCTGATGGGCCGCTTTATTGCGTTCGTCAGAACCCTGTTACCCACCATTGCCGGTCTCTCCGGCCTGAGTAACGCACGCTTCCAGTTCTTCAACTGGATGAGCGGCTTCCTGTGGGTGCTGATCCTGACGGTGCTTGGCTTTGCGCTGGGCAAAACACCGATTTTCCGGAAATATGAAGATCAGCTGATGTTCTGCCTGATGATGCTGCCGCTGCTACTGCTGGTCTGCGGGCTGTTTGGGTCTCTCTACGTGCTGTGGCGTAAAAAACGCAGTGCAGACGCCGGGAAAAACTCATGATGCTGAATCAGATCAAACCCTGGGCCACCCCGCGCTGCCTGACCATTGTGGCCGTTGCCACCGCCGCGTTACTGATGGTGGTCTTTTTACCTGCGCTGTTCCGCAGCGAGACAGCCCTGCAGATCCGCGCCTCTCGCCAGGGCATCGCTTTGCCCGATGGTTTTTATGTTTATCAGCGACTTAACGCTGAAGGCATTCAAATTAAGAGCATCACGCCGGATAAAAACTCACTGGTGATCAAATTTGATTCGCAGGAACAAAGCGTGGCGGCCGAAAAAGTGCTGCGGGAGTTACTGCCCTACGGTTTCGACATCGCTCAGTTGGAGCAGCCCGCCGCGTCAGAGTGGATCAGCCGCATCAGCCCGCACCGTCAGACGGTGGGGTAGCCGCCTCGTTGCCCGGCTCTCACCGCCCGCCGGGCACGCTATCTCTAAGAATCTTTTCTCTTTTTGAGCTTTCTGGTTTTTCTGACTATGCTTAACCTGAGCCAGCTAAATCGAAGCGTTACAGGATTGACAGGGTGTTCCGGCGCCCAAACAACGGAAGGTGAATATCAAGATGAAATACCGCACGATCCTCGGACTCAGCCTTTTATCCCTGACCACTTTTGCCCAGGCGGCGGATTCGCTGTGTCTGCAAAAAGAGCAGGATATACAGCATGAAATTGAGATTGCCCGCCAGCATGACAATCAGCGCCGGGTGAACGGGCTGGAACGCGCACTGACCGAAGCCCGCGCAGGCTGTACGGATGAGAAGCTCTCAAAACTGCATCAGGAAAAGATTAAAGAGCATCAGCAAAAAGTTGAAGAACGTCAGAAAGAGCTGGATCGGGAGAAAGCGGACGGCGATGACCACAAAAAAATCGCCAAACGTGAAGAGAAGCTGGCAGAAGCAAAACATGAACTGAAGGAAGTCCAGGCTGCGCCCTACTGAGCGCCCTTAGCCGGACTCTCACCATTGATCACTAAAGGAGTTTGTCATGTCAAAAGATACCACCTCTGAGCACCTGCGCGCGGAACTGAAAACCCTGGCGGACACGCTGGAAGAAGTGCTCAGCAATACCGGCGACAAGTCGAAAACCGAGCTGGACAAGCTGCGCAGCAAAGCGCAGAGCGCCCTGAAAGACACCCGCGCCCGTTTGGGTGAATCCGGCGATCGTATTGCCAAAACTTCTCGCGAAGTGGCCGATCATGCCGATGTTTACGTGCGTGAAAATCCCTGGACCAGCGTGGGTATCGGTGCCGCCATTGGTGTGGTACTGGGTGTCCTGCTGACGCGCCGTTAATGATGGCGGATTCTCAGCAAAGCCAAGGCCCCGGCAAAGGGGTCATTAACATTGGGCAGCGTATCGTCACCACCATGGTGGGGATCGTGGAAACCCGCGTGCGGCTGGCAGTGGTTGAGCTTGAGGAAGAGAAAGCTAATCTGATTCAGATGTTGATGATGATTGGCCTGACTATGCTCTTTACTGCTTTCGGCCTGATGAGCCTGATGGTGCTGATTATCTGGGCGGTGGATGCGCAATACCGTCTTATGGCTATTGGCATTACCACGGCAGTGCTGTTCGCCCTGGCCATTATCTTTGGACTCTGGACGCTGGCCAAATCGCGTCGCTCCACGCTGCTCAGCGCCACGCGCAAAGAACTGAAGTCCGACCGCAAGCTGCTGGAGGATGACTGATGAGCCGCGAACGTGACGAGCGTAAGGCTGAGCTGCTGCGTCAGGTCCAGCAGCAGCGTCTCGACCTGAGTGCCGACAGGAATCTGTGGCTGGAACGTACGGCCCGTTACGATCATGGCTGGCTGACACTGGTTGGCCTGCGCCGCTATGTGGCGGTAGGCAGCGGCCTGATGGCGATCTGGTCAGTCCGAAATCCCCGTTTTATCACCCGCTGGGCCAAACGCGGCTTCGGCGTATGGAGCACATGGCGCGTGGTACGCAACTACCTGCCCCGCCGCTAAAGCAGCTTCTCCTCAGTCTGACACAGGGTCCAGTATGTTCCGGGCCCGGCCTCTGTGTTCAATTTTCCTGAAAAACATCGACAGATTAACTCGCTTACAATAATTCCCTCCGGCGAATATTATCTCCAGCAACGAAAGGTACTAAGCGCGAAATACGCGCCAGGCCTGAACTTAAAGCGACTGACAAACCTGTCAGTCAGTGAAAACTTGTTGGGGTTGATGATGAAAAAATTAGAAGATGCCGGTTTCCTGATCGCACGTATTTTAATGCCAGTGCTGTTTATTGTGGCGGGTTGGGGCAAGATTACCGGTTATGCCGGGACTCAGCAGTATATGGAACATATGGGCGTGCCCGGTTTCTTTCTGCCGCTGACCATTTTGCTGGAATTTGGTGGTGGCCTGGCAATCCTGTTCGGCTTCCTGACCCGCTTCACAGCGATTTTCACTGCCGTGTTCACGCTAATTACCGCGTTTATTTTCCACATTAATTTTAGTGTTGATGGTAACTCCATCAACTTTATGAAAAACCTGTCTATCAGCGGTGGCTATTTGCTGCTGTTTATCACCGGTCCGGGCGCTTACAGCATCGACCGCGTGCTGAATAAAAAGTGGTAATTATTCGATATAAAAAAGCAGGACGATAATCGTCCTGCTAAAAATGATGAACTGACTTTTAAGCTGAATTTTTAGCTTTGATTTGTGCGACTGCATCAATACCGAATTCGACAATATTGACAATGCCAGCACCGATATTAGAGATGGCACTCACAAAATCCAGCTCGAAGAGGCTACCAATACCGGAACCCAGTTTCTCTGCCGCGGTAGTGGCATCAGTATTAAGCCCGCCTGCGCCAGTGCCTAAATCAACGATGGAGCCGATGGCAGAACCAATGCTCTTGCCCAGATCGGCAAAGAAACCAGCACCAGAGACATTTTCAATTTCAATGGAGTTTAATTCACGCATAATTTTATCCTTATATATCCTTCGCACGTTTGTTACAGCGCGTTATCAGTTTAATAATGTAAAAATGAAAGTCAAAGCATAAAGAAATTAATTTTCAATAATTATATTTAGATCGCTTTTTATCTGGAATTCACCAACCGGAAAATATAAAAAAT
>NZ_WHOY01000004.1:51921-71514 GCF_009765445.1 Pantoea sp. BAV 3049
GTATTTTTATAAAAGAAGATACAGATTTAGTCGTTCTTGCAATTGTTCTAGCCTTTGCATTTATTTCGATTTGGTTTGTGGCACCTCTTAAACTAGGTGCCAAAGCATATTTTTTTAGGAAGAAAAATCCTCAATTATGACTTTCTTTATATATTGATTTAATGGTTAGAGCATCACTTCCCATTTCAATTGCTAAATTAGTGCGCGACATGTTTTTTATGTTGCGCACATAATCTGCATTAAGATAATGAAATAATCTCCAACTGTTAGGTTTCAGAACCAGACGTGACATACCATAAGCGGAGAGGAATAAATCCGTATAACTGTAGGCTAGCCGCCCTGTCTTTTCATCAAACCCCAAAAACGTTGCAGTGTTTATATATTGTTCTTTTAAATAGCCTTCGGCGTCATCTTTGCCCGATTTCAGATTTAAAATGCCTTCCTGGACACCATTGAGACCGTGAAGTACTAACATACTTCCAAAAGCGAAACCGATTACATTGCCAGTCAGCACGGAAGGTATAGCAACACCAAGGCCGGCGAAAAATTGTAAGCCACTGACGACCACGCCCACACCATTAATCACATATCCCCATACACCGTTTTTTTCTACAAACTGCGCTGTAGCCACAATCTGAGCGCTGCCAATCGCCAGATGGCGATCCTGGGTGTCGAGGTAGGCGCGTTCCTGCTGCAAATTACTGACGCACTGCCGGCATTGAGAATCACTCTTTGCGCTGCGTATGGTCTGAAGCTGGTGGGCGATAAAGTTTTGTATGTCGTCTTTAAAATCACTTCTTACGATAGCGTTCTTAAGGTGGCGATCTGCCAGCCTCGCCGCGAGACTCGACAGTTGGCGGGCTTCGAGGTTGGCCATAGTGAGGAAGTAATCAGAAAAGCGGTTCTTTGCTAAGTAGTTATCCATAACTTGTCCTTGTCATTTGCTGTATGCGAGGTGGCTAACCGGCCTCCTTGCTGTGCAGAACAGGGACAATATCAGGCTGCCGATTAACCACCGTTACTATGTGGTTTAGCGGCTGAATTGTAAACAGATAAGTGAAGTCAGTTACAGATCGCTTGCAGAGTCATTGTTAAGCCCGTACTGTGATTTTATACAGTATTTAAGGGGCGACTTATGGGCGGCAAAGACAGTAACTTCAAAGTGGTTTATCGCGGGGAGCAGTTAGAAAATTATCAGGCAGGGGGGTGGGTGTTCTTTCAGCGTTCTAAACAATGCGGCGGGGGCTTCTGGCTTGGCCGTACATACGACGATTGTTTCTGGCTTGAGCTGGAGCGGCCTACGTCGTTATCTGCTGGGATCCACTATCTGATGGAGCTGGACAGTATCCGGGCGAGGGGATTCGAATTTGATGGAGATAGCCACCTATTTTAAGTTATCGTTGATGTGTGAAGAGGGGAATCAATGAATGCGTGTTTATGCGCTTTTTGGTCGATTTCTCGCCTAACATCAGATTTCATATCATCTTCAGGGCTTGCCACGTCTGCACCCTCTCTGCGCGTTATGTTAGGCGAAATGGCACTAAATACTTGATTTTTAGTAACAAAGCGCAGGATTTAAAATCCCTCGGCTTATGGCTGTGCGGGTTCAAGTCCCGCCCCGGGCACCATATTGAATACCGATTTTAAACCAAATAAAATTAAAGCAATATGTAGTCATGTCGTGACCGCCTCAGGGCGGTTTTTTTGTGCCTGAAATTTGCCATGATGCCATCAACCCTGCTCCTAAATATTTAAGGTCAGGCGAGGGGCCATACACAGGCGTTTTTTTAATAATGCTTATTTAATCGTCACAAAAGGCACGCTGCCACCCGGCACCATTGTTTCGGGTAACTTCCCATCCCAACGTTCAGCGGCCGTCAGGTGGACCAGCTCGGGATTTTTCTGCAGTGCTTCCACTCTCAGGCGGATAACCCCGGCTTCCGCTGCACCTTTCAATGTGATGGATTCGGCTTCCGCTCTGGCCGCGACAAGCCGGCTTTCAGCCAGCGCCCGGGCCTGAGTGACGGCAATTTGCGCCTCGATTTTTGCCGTTTCCAGATTTTGTTTATGGGTGGCGATAGCCACTTCTGCTTTCATCCTGTCTTCAATTGAGTTTTCATAATCAGCGGAGAAACTGATGTCTTCAATCTGCACGCTGTCGATTATCACCGGACCGGTAATCGTTTTTTGCAGCGCACTCTGCAGCTCTTTAATCATTTCCTGACGATTCTGAACCGCGCTAATCGCTGTATGCTGGCCGAATATCATTTCAACCTGGGCCGGTATTCTTCTTGCGATTAAACGTTCCTTCAGGTCGTCTAAGGTCAGATATGAGATGTAAAGTCTTCTGATATCCGAAACCGGAACGTGAAAATTGACGGAAACGGAGAGCGTGGCAGGCTGCTGGTCGCGGCTGTATGACTGGATGTTTTTAAACACCATGGAATGATTCTGGATTGATATTTTACTGATTTTTTCAATCAGGGGGATTTTAAAACCCAAACCTGGCTCGGTGATTTTCACAATTTTTCCGTAGCGTAGCAGCACGCCTCTTTCTCCCTCACCGATGGTATAGCAAGAACATAATGTGAGAATGAATAAAATGAACAGTAATCCGGGAATGACAATTCCCTTTTTGTTTCTGTTAAGCATGAAAACTCCATTTATCACTAATAATCCCTGTCATTTTTAGTATAGCCAGAGGGTTTCGTTAAATTCAACATCATAATGATTAGGGTTTATGCTCACTGCTAAGTACTGTTAATGATCAGGTTGCTTTACACATGGAATGCTCGCGTTATTGCATCTAAGTGTATTAAAAGGGTTTGAATGTTGGAGTTAATAAATGTTCTTGACGGCTTGCAGAGTTAAGAATTAATTTAGATAAAAAGGTAAAGCTGGACGGAATATCAGTGACAAGGAGTCTGAATGGGCAGAGCAACCGGATATATACTTCTGGGCGCAGCAGGGATACTGGGTTTTGCGTTAGTTTATGCGGCACTGATAGAACAGGGTTTGATATTGCAACCAGCAGGTAGCCTTCAAAAGGGTCGGGTGATCACAACCTCTTCAGGCCATGTAAATCTCGGCGTCGTCTATTCAGAAAGCAAGATGGTAGATGTCACCATTACTCAGCGGACCAAGTCTGGCGAAACGCTGGATTTGATCATTTTGAAAGGAATCAATCCCTATAACTATGAGCAATTAATCACTGATGCTTTGAAAGAGAGTATCGTCAGCGGCAGGCCAGGATACAAATTTCTCTACAACATGAAAGGGGCAATTGATGATGTCACCTTGGCCAGCGAAGGAACGTTAACCGTCAGGACTTACATTCAATACAGATCGGAATATCAGGCACATTATAATTATAATATTGCCACAAGGAAATATACATTCTCTACAGATGAGCCTGTCTTGCGCTTTGCTTTAAAAAAGACCTCAAGATTAATCAACAACAGTCAAAAACGCTTCAGGAATAATATGTTTTTAGACGGCAAGTCTGATGACCTTAAAAGTGAGGGGTAGGGTCGTTGGGGAGTGAATAAAGGCATTCCTGCTGGCTGCACTCCCTGTAACAGGAAGCATGGATGATTGAGAACCGATCGTTGTCAGACCGCACAACGACCTGATACTCACGATACTGGGCTCAGATGAGCAGATTATTTGCAAACCAGATCACTGCAACAGCAATAAATATCTGGCATTTTCATGCTGGTAGCTCAAAGCTGATTGACGGTAATGATGCTTACAGGAGTGAACTTATAGGGAGAGGAGCAGGGAATGCGGTTCAAATTTGAAAAAAAGCATTATGAACAAATCGTCAGGTTTATTTGCATCGCAGCAGGCTTAATTGTGGTCAATTATTCACATATGTCACAACTGCTTGCTTGTGGTAATTTCGCAGATTTTATAATTTTTTGGCTGATCTTTATCGGCCTGTTCCGGAGTGTTAATTTGCTGACCAAAGGTATTATCTGGTTTTTTACTCCTCTCCCGGAAGGAAAAATGCCGCACAACTGAGCGGCATCAATCATCAACACCAGAACCTTTATCCAAACAGCTTTAGCTTTGCCGTTAGTTTTCGCAGAGCTTTCTTCTCGCCAACAATTCCCATCCCCAGATGCTGTAACTCTTCGGTCGGGATTCGGCTGACTGCCTCGCTGAAGGCCGTATAGTCAACGGTCATCTGACCTTCGACCGGAAATAAAATCCGGTCAAAGCCATATTCTGCACACTGACTCAACAGCGAGCGTAGCTGTTCATTACTGGCGCTCAGCACCGGAATGCCTACCGGGATCAGGCCGGGATGGCTCTGGCCGCTGCCGTCGATCAGCTCCGATCCTACAAAATGGGGATGTCGCTGGCCGAGCGTTAGTGAAATAACTGCTGCAGCATTGGCTGCTTTTCCGGTGGGCAGTTCAGAATTAAGAATGACAACACAGCGCAGATCGTTCATCTGTCACTTTCTCCATGCAGGTGAAAAGGGCAGGGTAATGAATCTGCCCGGCTCAGTCTGGAAGATTTGTGCAGCCTTGCTGATAGCGGGCCGGTGTCAGTTGATAAACCCGTCGGAACCAGCGCCCCAGGTGGCTTTGATCGGCGAAGCCGAGTTGAGCAGCAACCACTGCGGGTGTCACTCCCAGTGACAATAACCGTCGCGCGTGGGTCAGCCGCAGCTGGATTAGCCAGGCGTGGGGAGGCAGGCCGAACTGCGCCTGAAACTGACGTGAAAGGCGAAAGCGATCGACACCCAGCGCAGCGGCCATGTCGCTGAGGCCGATATCCTCATGGAGATGATCGTGCAGATAGTCTCTGGCCTGCAGAGCCAGCGTTTTCTCCTGGTGAGGGAGCACGATGGATTTACGCCAGTGCTGATGCTGGGTGAGCGCCGCAAACAGAGTCTGCATATTCCCTTCTTTCACCATTTTCAGCTCCCGATCGTACAGGCTCTGAAACGCATTGAAGGTGGCATAAGCCAGCTGTCGATCGCCAGAAAGAGTGTGGGCAAAGTTCAGCTCAAAACGGTCCGGAACGTGACCAAACAGCGTTGACAGCTGTTGCCGCATAAACGCCGGATCGATATACAGCATGCGATAGGTAAAACCGAGTTCATCTATCGCGTCTCCATCATGCAGCTCTCCTGGCTCCAGCAAAAATACCGTACCAGGGCGGCTCTGATGCTTTTGCCTGCGCGAGTGAAATTGTTGTACGCCTTGTTCCGTGACGCCAACCAGCCAGCTGTCGTGCCAGTGAGGATCGTAGGCGTGGCCGGTAAAATGGGCGCGAATCGCTTCCACCGGCATATCTTTATCTTTGGTGATCTGCACCCAATCCGACTGACCCACATTTCATTCCTGTCTGATATAACGCTGTTAAAGGTATAGCCAATCAGCGCTGTCCCGCAATCCCCAGCATTAATTCCATCTGCGGCAGAAAGCTTCAAAGCGTAAAAATTTATGCTATTTTTTACCGTTCAGATACGGCTTGCTCTTCCTGGTGAAGACCATCCGTGATTATAATTGCAGCACTCTTTTAGTTAGATATCTAATCATCAGGCCTCTACACATTGAATCCTCAGGAACTTAACTTCTCTCGCTTACTCCATCTGACCGCTCATGCGTGGCGGCAGGCTATCGATCGCCGGATGAAAGATAACGGCCTGAGCATGAGTAGCTGGATGGCGGTCGCCACCATTGCCCTCCAGGAAGCGCCCATCAGCCAGAAAGAGCTGGCCCAGGCGCTGGGCCTGGAAGATGCCAGCGTGGTGCCGCTGATCGATCGCCTGGTGAAGCAGCAACTGGTTGAACGGGTGCAGCCTGAAGAGGATCGCCGTAAGCGCCTGCTGCATGTGACGCCGCAGGGAAACCAGCTCTATCTGAAGCTGAAAATTGAAGCGGACAGCCTGCGTGCCGAACTGCTGGCCGATATCAACCATGACGAGCTGGTGATCGCTCAGCGCGTGCTGCAGAGACTGCTGAAAGCGACAGAGGCGAAATAGAGTGCGCGGTAATCGTCCCGACCCGTTCGCTCCGCGCGAATGGGGGCCTGGCGAAAAGCCGATGCTGCCCGGCTCGCCTTCAACGCCGCTGCATCCAACCCACAAGCGTATTGCCTTTGGCATCATTGGCCTGTTGATTTCAGTCACCGGCGCGCTCAGCAACGCGCTGGTCACCGCCAACCTGACAAACCTGCAGGGTGTTTTTGGGGTCTACAGCAATGAAATTGCCTGGCTGCCTGCGGTTTATGTGATGGGCAACATCTCCATCAACCTGCTGCTGGTGAAGTTTCGCCAGCAGTTTGGGCTGCGGGCTTTTACCGAAGCGTTTCTGGTTCTGTACGTCATCGTTTCTTTTTTCCACCTGCTGGTTAACGACCTCAGCTCAGCCATTGTGGTGCGTACTGCTCATGGCATGGTAGCCGCCGCGCTCAGTTCGTTGGGGATCTATTACCAGGTACAGGCCTGGCCAGCTAAACACCGCCTCAAGGCTCTGACCATCGGTCTTGGCGCGTCCCAGCTGGCTATCCCGCTGGCGCGACTGTTTTCCACCGAACTCCTGCAGCTGGACGAATGGCGCGGGCTGTATCTTTTCGAGCTGGGGCTGGCAATGATCTGCCTTGGGGCTGTACTGGTACTGAAATTGCCGCCTGGCGACCGCATCAAAGTCTTTGAGAGAAAAGATTTCCTGACTTTTATTCTGATGGCTCCTGGCATGGCGCTGTTCTGCGGCGTGCTGTCACTGGGACGTATTGAGTGGTGGACCAGCACGCCATGGCTGGGCATCTGCCTGGCACTTGGCCTGGTACTGGTGATTGCGGCGGTGGTACTGGAACATAATCGCAGCAATCCCCTGATCAACACTCGCTGGCTAAGGACCGGTGCAATTTTCCGGCTGGGGATTGTGATGATCATGCTGCGCGTGACGCTCGCGGAGCAGAATACCGGCGCGATTGGTTATCTGCAGCAGGTGGGATTACTCAACGATCAATTGCAGGGGCTGGCGCTGGCCATCCTCGCCGGCGTAGTCACCGGGATCATCATCAGTGCGCTGACCATCAACGTGAAACATCTGAGCTGGCCGATAGTGATGTCGCTGTTGTTGATCATGATTGCCTCGCTGATGGATGCGCAATCCAGTCCGCTCAGCCGTGCTAATAACATGTATTTCAGCCAGTTCTTACTGGGTTTCAGCAGCACCTTCTTTATTGCCCCGGCTCTGCTGCTGAATATCGGCAGCGTGGTCACCCAGCCGAAAAACCTGGTCAGCCTGGTCGTGCTGTTCGGTATGAGCCAGAACCTTGGCGGGCTGATGGGCTCCGCGCTGTTGGGCACCTTCCAGACCTGGCGTGAAAAATATCACTCCAGCCTGCTGGGCGATCAGCTCTCTTATCTCAATGCCAACGTCACTGACCGGCTGGCTCAGTACACCAGCTTATATAACAGTTATATCGGCGACAGCGCGCTGCGCAGCGCTGAAGGCACCGTGCAGCTGCAGACGGTGGCAACGCTGCAGGCGAACGTTCTGGCCTATAACGATACCTATTTTCTTACCGCCGGGATGGCATTTATCACCCTCATCTGGGTGCTCTGGCGTCTGACCCGCCTGCGCTATCTCAACTGGCAGCAGGCGAAGCGCGAAGCTGAAGCAGAGCGACGGGCAATGCAACAACCTGGAACATCGATAAGTACGGGGAAATAATGAGTCAGCAGGAACAGAATCAGATCGCTGAACGCGAAAGAACCAACCGGTTACGCATCTTATCTGTCGCGTTCGGTGCAGGGATTGCCGTGGTGGGCGTCCTGATCATTCTTTATGCGTGGCAGCTGCCGCCGTTCACCAGCCAGATCCAGTCTACGGAAAATGCTTATGTTCGTGGTCAGATCACATTTATCAGCCCGCAGGTAAATGGCTATATTACGGCGGTGAACGTGCTGGATTACCAGCCGGTACATCAGGGCGACGTGCTGATGACCATAGACGATCGTATTTACAAGCAGCGCGTGCACCAGGCACAGGCTCAGGTTGCGATGAAGAAAGCCGCGCTGGATAACAACATTCAGCAGCGCCGCAGCGCCCAGGCCGTAATCGAACGCAATCAGGCCGCGCTGGAAAATGCCAAAGCCCAGGCGGTTAAAAGTGGGCTGGATTTGAAGCGGGTGGAAAATCTGACCTCTGACGGTTCCCTGTCAGTTCGTGAGCGCGATGCCTCACGGGCGAGCAACAGCCAGACTGTGGCTGAGGTGCAGCAGGCGAAAGCCACGCTGGACGTTTCCCGCCAGGATTTGCAAACCGTGATTGTGAACCGCGCTTCGCTGGAAGCGGATGTTGCCAGTGCACAGGCTTCTCTGGAGCTGGCACAAATCGATCTGGATAACACCCGCATTATCGCTCCCCGTGACGGCCAGCTGGGCCAAATCTCGGTACGGCAGGGGGCTTATGTCACCGCCGGTACTCGCCTGACTTCGCTGGTGCCACAGCAGATGTGGGTGGTGGCGAATATGAAAGAAACCCAGATGGCCCGCATCCGGGCAGGATTGTCGGTCAGCTTCACTGTTGATGCGCTGGATGGCGAAAGTTTCCAGGGCGAGGTCGAATACATCTCTCCGGCAGCAGGCTCAGAGTTCAGCGCAATTTCACCAGATAACGCCACCGGCAACTTTGTGAAAATTGCCCAGCGAATACCTGTCCGCATCAAAATCACCAGTGATAACGCCGCTCACCTGCGTCCGGGAATGTCGGTGGAGGTGAATATTGACACGTCTGCTGAAGCGGAAAACAGGGAGGCGAAGTAATGCGCTGGAGGAGATCGCTGCTGGCAGTGACGCTGGCAGCAACCCTGGCTGGCTGCGCCACGGAAGTTGAAAAAGCACCGGGTTCTTTACCCGTTCCGCCGCAGTGGCGTAATCAGATCGGCCCTTCTTCACCGGTTGAAGCGGCCTGGTGGCGGGCATTTGGTGACGAAGACCTCAACCGGCTGGTGGAGCAGGCGCTGCGCAATAACCCCGATATCCTGATCGCCCGGTCACGTGTCGATCAGTATCGTGCTCAACTGCGTGCCGATCAGGGGGATAATTTCCCGACTCTGGATGCTGGCGTAGCCGCCTCTCATGCCAGGGCGCTCTCATCCGCGACCGGTCAGCCTTATGAATATGCGGTGTTCCAGGGGCTGTTGCAGGCTAATTACAATGTCGATCTTTGGGGGGCGCGCAGCAGCAGCATTGATGCGGCCAGAGCCTCGCTGGATGCGGTGAAGGCGGCTTCCTCTGCGGCAGAGCTGACCGTTGCCAGCTCGGTTGCCTCCGGCTATATGACGCTGATCTCGCTGGACGAACAGTTGCGGGTGACTCAGGCAACGCTTGCCACTCGCGAGAACTCCCTCAAGCTTGCTCAGCGGCAGTATGCCACAGGTTACACTTCGAAACTGGAATGGGTACAGTCGCAGTCTGAATATCAGACGGCCAAAGCTCAGATCCCGGTGTTACAGCATCAGATTGCACAGCAGGAAAACGCGCTGAGTATTCTGGTGGGGTTGAACCCGAGGGAGATTGCCCGCTCCGGCCGCTTTGAACACGTTCTGCCGCAGCAGTTGCCTTCGGTGTTGCCTTCAGAGCTGCTGCAACGTCGGCCTGATATTGTGCAGGCTGAGCGCCTGCTGCTGGCCGCAGATGACACGCTGGCCTCTTCGCGTGCCAGACTGCTGCCTTCCCTGAACCTGACGGCGACCGGCACCCTGCAGAGTTCGGTACTGCATCAGCTGGTTGACGATCCTTTTCGCCTGTGGAGTATTGGCGGCAGCGTACTGGCTCCGCTGCTGAACCGCGAGGCGCTTACCGCTCAGGTGGACGTGTCGATGGCTTCACGCAATCAGGCTCTGTACAGCTATGAGAAAGTGGTGCGTAACGCTTTCAGTGAAGTGAATAACGATCTGGATGCGATTGCCCGCTACAAAGAGCAACTGGTTGAACTGGAGAAACAGCAGGAGGTGGTCAGCGAAGCCCTGCGCATCGCCCGCAACCGCTATCAGAACGGTTACGCCTCCTACCTCGACGAGCTGGACGCCCAGCGCACTCTGTTCAGCACCCAGTTGAGTGTGGTCCAGGTGAAAAACAATCTTCTGTTGGCCCAGATTGACCTCTATCGTGCACTGGGCGGCGGCTGGCAGCCCTAGTCTTCCCTGGATAAAAAGCGGCGATATCGCCGTTTTATTGCCGAAAATACCGCAGAACTTTCCGCTTCTCTTTCTTTAGCAACGAGTGCTATTATGCCGCGCCTTTACAGTAAATTTATTGATATAAGCGGGGGCCTTACACTCCGCGCAAAGGCTTCCTGCCTGTCAGGGAAACTCTATTTTCTATGCAAAGGGCTTCTATGAACAATAAACGTCTGTTTGCCGCACTGGCCGTGGTGCTGGCTTTATCTGGTTGTGCCCGTACCGAACCGGTGCACAATGTTAAAGAGACTGTTTCCGCACAATACAGCAGTGACCAGATGAAAAATGCCATTCTGCAAGCTGGTCTCTCCCGCCAGTGGGCCATGCATCAGGTCGAACCCGGTGTGATTGACGGCCATCTGGCGCAACGCGGCCATGTCGCCGATGTCCGCGTAACTTACACGCCAGGTCAGTACACTATTAATTATGTTGGCAGTCAGAATCTTTTAGCCGAAAACGGTCAGATCCACCGTAATTACAATCGCTGGATAATGAATCTCGACCAGGATATTAAATTACGCCTGTCTGCTCAGACTGTTAATTAATCGAAGAACGCTTCCTGGCGTTAACACTCTTCAGTCGCGTTAAAGATAAGGCCTGCGTGGCCGAAAATCCCGTTAACCCTGATCGGTTTTTTTATTCCTGAGACGGCTCGCAATTGCGGTTAAATCCGAGTGCTATTGCGGGCAGGCTGACGCTATGCTGTGCGGATTGTCCGAGCCGGGATGCCGCCGGACGCTTGAAGAAGATTTGACGTATGAAATTAGCTTTTACGCTCTCCGACTGGCAGGCCTGCGCACCCGGACTGAATGAACCGGCCGACTGGCTGCAGTGGGCAGCAACGCCTCCGGTGATTGATGCGGCGCAGCCGCTGGCGAAAACACGCCATTTGCCGATGATGACCGCCCGTCGCCTCACCAGCGGCAGCCGTGCGGCCGTCGAATGTGGTCTGGCGCTGATCAAGCGCCAGCGTGTGGATGCGGTGGTTTTTACCAGCCGTCACGGAGAGCTTGAGCGCAATCTGCGGATCTTAACCTCGCTGTCCCGCGAAGAGAGCCTTTCCCCTACTGATTTTGCTATGTCCGTGCACAATGCTGCCGTGGGCAGCCTGACCATTGCTGCCGCTGAGCCGCTGGTCAGCACTTCGCTGGCTGCGGGGGTGGACACCTTCCAGCAGGGGCTGGTCGAGGTCGCCGCGCTTCACTCCGCAGGCTATCAGCAAGTGCTTCTGGTGGACTTTGAAGGGGCTGTACCGGCATTTTATCAGCCTCATCTGCCCGCCGGTGCGCTGCACAGCCCTTATGCCGTGGCGTTACTACTGGGGCGGGGTGAGCAGTGTTGCTGCACGTCTGACGTGGTGGAAAACCAACAGGAAGCGCTGCTGCCTCAAAGTCTGCTTTTTTTACATGCCTGGCTGGCGCGCAACCCCTCCTTCAGGCTGCCGGGTGATCGCCTGAACTGGCAGTGGGAGTGCCAATATGACTGAAACCAGCACTCCCGCGCAAAGTTTATCCCGGCTTAACCGCTTCTGGCGTATCCTGATGACCGGCTTCTGCTTCTCGCTGTTCGGGGTTGGCGGCCTGCTGCTGTCGCTGGTGTGGTTCAATCTGCTGCTGGTTTTTCAGCGTGACCCGCAGTGGCGTCGCCAGCTGGCCCGACGCAGCATCTCATTCAGCTTCCGTTTTTTCCTGCGGACCACCCGGAGGCTTGGCGTGCTGGATTACCACATTGAAGGAGCGGAACTCCTGCAGGGTGACCGCCGTTGTCTGGTGGTGGCAAATCATCCTTCGCTGATCGATTATGTGATGCTGGCTTCGGTGATGCCGGATGTGGATTGCCTGGTCAAGGCCGATCTGCAGCGCAATTTCTTTATCAGCGGGGTGATCCGCTCGGCCAGCTATCTGGTCAACAGCCAGGCCGAAATGCTGCTGCCGGACTGCCAGCAGCGGCTGGATAACGGCGATGCAATTATGATTTTCCCTGAGGGCACCCGTACCCGCTACGGAGAGCCGCTGAAACTGCAGCGTGGCGCAGCTAATATTGCTGTGCGCTGCGGCTGCGATTTACGTATTGTGCATATCAGCTGCACCCAGCGAATGCTGGATAAACAAAGCCGCTGGTATCAGGTTCCACCAGAAAAGCCGCTGTTCACCGTCAGGGTGGGCGAACGGCTCGACAGCCAACAATTTTTGGCAGGCGACGAAGAGGCACAGCCGCTGGCCGCACGTCGTCTGACCCAATTTTTACAGCATGCATTAACGCCACACTAATTATTCGGAAACTGGTATGGAAGAGCTAGCGCTTGAAATTAAACAGATGATCATCGATACGCTCAATCTGGAAGAGATTGACGTCACGGAGATCGAGAGTGACGCACCGCTGTTCGGCGACGGCCTGGGGCTCGATTCCATCGATGCGCTTGAGCTGGGGCTGGCGGTAAAAAATCGCTATGGTGTGGTGCTCTCTGCTGAAAGCGAAGAGATGCGTCAGCATTTTTATTCCGTCGCGACGCTGGCGGCTTTCATCCAGACTCAGCGCAAGCTGGGTGCCTGAACTACAGACCTGCGAGTTATTTATGGATAAGAACGAAATTTATCAGGAAGTCACCGGCCTGCTGGTGAAACTTTTTGAACTGGACGCCGGCGACATCAAGCCTGAATCCCGCCTCTATGAAGATCTGGAGCTGGACAGCATTGACGCGGTGGATATGGTGGTTCATCTGCAAAAACGTATCGGCCGCAAGATCAAACCTGAAATGTTCAAGTCAGTGCGCACCGTGCAGGACGTGGTTGATGCTGTTGACCTGCTGATCCGCGAAGGCTGAGTCGTTTTGCGCTGATGCGAAGGGTGATGCAGGGAGTGAGTGCGTTGCTGATGCTGGCCTGGCCATTTGTGGTCTGGCTGGCGGTGAGCCACCCCAGCTGGCGCTGGTTGCTTCCGCTGGTGGCCGTGCTTTTTATCCTGCGCCTGATGGCGCTGGGGGGCCGCAAGGGAGCGCTGTCGCTGGTGGGGAAGTGGCTGGCAGTGGCCGGAGTAGCACTGAGTCTGGCCAGCTGGCTTCTGAGCAATCACCAGCTGCTGATGTGGTATCCGGTTGTGGTTAACGGCCTGATGCTGGCGCTGTTTGGCGGTTCATTGTTCAGCGCCATGCCGCTGGTCGAGCGTCTGGCCCGCCTGCGTGAGCCTGAACTGCCGCCACGCGGAGTGATCTGGACCCGACGGGTGACCCAGGTCTGGTGCCTGTTTTTTATTTTTAATGGCAGCATCGCTCTGGTGACCTGCCTGATAAACAATCTTCTCTGGTGGACGTGGTGGAACGGGCTGGTCAGTTATCTGTTGATGGGGCTGCTGATGGCGGGCGAATGGTTGCTGCGACAGCGCATGAGAAAGCAGGCATGAAAAGGAAAGTCCAACCTGTCGGCAGATGGCTGGCATCTGGCGATGGCGGAATTGTGGCTCGCTGTGGTGAGGAAGAATTGAGCCGCCGCCAGTGGCAGCAGCAAATCCGGTCGCTCGGTCATCGTCTGCTGGCCCATCCAGGAGAGCGCTGGGCGTTGTGCTTCGACGACAGTTACCTTTTCAGCGTCGCCCTGCTGGCCGCACTTCACGCCGGTAAAACTCCGGTGATCCCCGGTCACTGCCGTGAATCTCTTCTGCAGGAACAGGCTGGTGAATTTGATGCCATGCTCTGCGACCAACTGCTGGCACCCGGCTGCCCGGTCTGGCAGATTGGCGGGGCAGAAGCATCTCAACGGGCAGATTTATCAGCACCTGACTTACGGCCAGCGTTGTCTGGCGAAGGGATCGGCGCTGATGATGTGCCGCTGCCCGCCATCCCCGACGAGGCCTGTGTGGTGCTGTTCACCTCCGGTTCCACCGGTCAGCCACGGCAAATCATCAAGCCGGTTTGCTGTCTGGATGAAGAGGCCCGCTGGCTGGCTGAACTGTGGGGTGACCGGTTGCAGGACTGTACCTTTATTGCCTCGGTCAGCCATCAACATCTGTATGGCCTGACCTTTCGCATCATTCTGCCACTGGCGCTGGGGCAACCTTTCGACAGCAGGCAAGTGTTCTACAGCGAGCAGCTTTCAGCGCGGCAGAACGGTCTGCGTTATGCTTTTATCAGCAGCCCGGCGTTTCTGCGTCGCCTGGATTTGACGCTGCCCGCGCCGGACTGCCAGCTGATTGTTTCCGCCGGAGGCCCTTTATCCTGGCAACATGCGCAGGGTGTTGAAGCCTGGCTTAAACAGCCGGTAGATGAGATTTACGGCAGTACAGAAACCGGCGTGCTGGCTACCCGTTCCCGCAAGGCAGAAGAGGTGCTCTGGCAGCCCTTTAGTCAGGTCGGGTTCTCGCAGGACGAGCCGCAGCGCTGGCGAGTCTGCTCGCCGCTGATCCCGGAGGTGGAAGGGTTGTTACTGGATGACAAACTCGCGTTTACCGCTGAGGGTTTCCAGCTCTGCGGTCGCCATGACCGTACAGTAAAAGTTGAAGACAAGCGCGTTTCTCTGAGTGAGATCGAACGGCGACTGCTGGCGTTGCCGCAGGTGAAAGATGCTGCGGCGCTCTCCGTCACCCGCCCTGAGCGCAGCGGTATTGGCGTGGTTCTGGTGCTGGACAAGCCATACAGCGAGGCCGCACTGGCCCGGTTGAAGCGCGAATGGCGCCATGAACTGCACCGCTGGCTGGAGCCGGTGGCGATGCCCCGCTACTGGCGGGTGGTCGACAGCATCCCGCAGAACAGTCAGAGCAAACGCGCCTGGCCGCAAATACAGGAGTTATTTCATGCTGCCCGTTGAATTATCGTGCCAGCAGCAGGACGGGCAGGCAGAGATTTTACTGCGTGCTGATGCGGACCTGTTCTGGTTCCGCGGCCATTTTCCCGGCCAGCCAATCCTGCCCGGCGTCGCCCAGCTCGACTGGGTGATGCACTATGGTCTGAAGCTACTGGCACCAGGCTACGTATTCTCGTCGGTGGAAAACATCAAGTTCCAGCAGCCCATTCTGCCGGACAGCACGCTTAAACTGACGCTGAGCTGGAATTCCGCCAGAAACTGGCTGTTGTTCGATTATCAGATTTCTGGCGGTGCAGAGCCACAACGCGCCAGCAGCGGTAAGATAGCGCTGAAGCCGGGTGATAAGAGCGCGATATGTTGAAAAAGGAACCCGATCCGCAGGATTTCAAACCCTGTGTGGTGATCCCCTGCTACAACCACGGGGCGATGATGGCTTCTGTACTGGCCCGGCTGGCACCTTTTGGCCTGCCGGTGTTTATCATTGACGATGGCAGCGATAAAACAACCCGCGTTCAGCTGGAAGCACTGGCTGACGGGCCGGTGACGCTGATCCGTCTGGATGAAAACAAAGGCAAAGGCGCGGCGGTGATCCGTGGCCTGCAGATGGCGGCAGCGGCAGGTTTCAGCCATGCCCTGCAGGTTGATGCCGACGGTCAGCATCAGATTGAAGACTGCCCGCGAATGCTGGCAGAAGCACAGCAGTATCCCGACACGCTGATTTCCGGTCATCCGATTTACGATGATTCGATCCCCAAATCTCGCCTCTATGGTCGCTATATCACGCATTTTTGGGTGTGGATTGAGACGCTCTCATTTTCCATTAAAGACAGCATGTGTGGTTTTCGCGTTTATCCCCTGGCTGCTACGCTGGCGCTGGCTGATGAACATCGCGTCGGCCAGCGGATGGATTTTGACACTGAAGTGATGGTCCGGTTGTACTGGCGTGGCACCCCAAGCCGCTTCGTGCAAACCCGCGTGACCTATCCGCTCGACGGCCTGTCACATTTTGATGCGCTGCACGATAATCTGCGAATCTCCTGGATGCATACCCGGCTGTTCTTCGGCATGTTGCCGCGCGTTCCTTCACTGCTGAAAAAGCAGCGCGGGCAGCACTGGGCTGGCGTGCAGGAACGTAAGGGACTGATGGGCATGAAGTTTATGCTGAAAGTCTGGCAGCTGTCTGGCAGGGTTCCTTTCACTCTGCTGCTGTGGCCGGTGACTGGCTTCTACTGGCTTAGTGGGGGAGAGCAGCGCGAAGCTTCGCGGCAATGGCTGAAAATCCTCCGTGAGCGTGCCCGCCAGCAGCGCGTGATGCTGCCGGTCGGGCCTCTGAATAGCTTCCATCACTTCCTACGCTTCGGCCAATCGATGCTTGATAAAATTGCCAGCTGGCGCGGTGATTTAAGCTGGGGGAAAGATATAGATTTCGCGCCGGGAGCGGAGCAGGCGATTGATGCCGGGAAACCGGGTGGCCGGTTAATTCTGGCTTCCCATCTGGGTGATATTGAAGCCTGCCGCGCGCTGGCTCAGCAGGTGAGTGGCCTGGTCATCAATGCGCTGGTTTTCACCGATAATGCGCAGCGTTTCCGCCAGATAATGGATGAGATCGCGCCGGAAGCCAGTAAGCACGTGATCCCGGTTACCGACATTGGCCCCGATACCGCCATTCTGCTGCAGCAAAAGCTGGATGCCGGAGAGTGGATCGCTATCGTTGGTGACCGCACCGCCGTGAACCGCCAGCGAGGTGGCGTCAGGCGCGTGGTCTGGAGTGAATTCCTGGGGAAACCCGCCCCGTTCCCTCAGGGGCCGTTTGTGCTGGCGGCCGCGCTGCGCTGTCCGGTGCTGTTGATGTTCGCCCTGCGCGAAAAGGGCAAGCTGAGGTTGCATTGTGAACCCTTTGCCGATCCGCTGCTGTTGCCCCGCGCCAGCCGACAGGAGGCTCTGCAGCAGGCGGTGGATCGCTACGCCCTGAGGCTGGAGCACCATGCCATGCTGGCTCCGCTGGACTGGTTTAACTTTTTTGATTTCTGGCAGTTGCCGGATCAACCGCAACGGTACGATAAGGAGTGACAGTGTTAAGCGACCCGCGTTTTTCTGTTGAAGTTGAGCTAAGCATTCCGTTTCACGATGTGGATGCAATGGGCGTTGTCTGGCACGGCAACTACTTCCGCTATTTCGAGATCGCCCGCGAGGCGCTGCTGGCAAAATTCAATTACGGCTACCGTGAAATGAAAGCTTCAGGCTGGCTGTGGCCGGTGGTGGATACCCGGGTGAAATACCGTGCCGCGCTGACTTTTGAACAAACTGTCCGCGTCCGCGCCACTGTTGAAGAGGTCGAAAACCGCCTGCGCATCGCTTATCAGATCTTCGATGCGAAAAGTGGTCAGCGTACCACCACCGGTTACACCATCCAGGTGGCGGTGGCAGAAGGGAGCCAGGAGCTGAGCTTTGTTTCCCCGGAGATCCTGTTTGAACGGCTGGGAGTGAAACCATGATCAAATCTCTGCTTACCGCGCTGCTGATGTTCAGCGCGGCTGCCCAGGCTGTGACGCTGGAAGATCTGCAACAGCGCTTTGCCAGCCAGCCGGTAGTACGCGCTGAATTTACCCAACTGCGTGAAATTAAAGGCATGGCGCAGCCACTGAGATCCAGCGGTGAGCTGCTGATCGCCCAGGACAAAGGGTTGTGGTGGCATCAGGCGAAGCCGTTTCCGATGACTCTGGTGCTCGACGACACGCGCATGGTACAGGTGATGAACGACCAGCCGCCTCAGATTATCACCGCCGACAGCAACCCGCAGATGTTCCAGTTTAATCACCTGCTGCGCGCGCTGTTCCAGGCTGACCGGGCCGTGCTGGAGCAAAACTTCGCGCTGGATTTTCACGACTTCGGCCAGCAGAAATGGCGTCTGGTACTGACGCCGAAGACGTCGCCGTTGGATAAACTGTTTAACACCATCACTCTGCAGGGCGGAGAGTACCTGGACGAGATCCAGCTGAACGATCGTCAGGGTGACAATACGAATATCAAGCTGAGCAATCAGCGTCTGAAGCCGGTGACCCTGACCGCTGACGAGCAAAAACGTTTTGTTTTCTGACTCTCCCCGCCGGATCGCGCTGGGCTGGCTGGCCATCTGCCTGCTGATGCTGGCTCTGCTCGGCACGCTGTGGCCGAAAGCCACCGTCAACAGCAGCGTGTTGGCCCTTTTACCGCAGCAGACCCTGGGCGATATCCCTGCCGATCTGCAGCAGGGTTTTATGCAGCGACTGGACCGTCAACTGGTCTGGCTGGTCAGCGCGGGCGATATAACCGACCCGACAGTGGCTGAATGGTACCGGCAACAGCTGGCGGCAATGCCTGCTTTGCATAACGTGCAGGGGCCCATGCCCGCCAATCGGCTGCAGGTCTGGGGCAAGTTTGCCTGGCAGCACCGCAATGCCATGATCGATCCGGCCACTCGCGCGCGGTTGCAGAATGGCGGTTCCATGCAGGCTGACTGGGTACTGGCGCAGCTCTACTCAGCTTTTGCCGGGGTCAGCGGACAGGAAGTGACTCATGACCCACTGTTGCTGGTGCGGGGGGCACAGCTTGCCATGCAGCAGAACAGCGGTCAGCTCGGACTCAGTCAGGGCTGGCTGACTACCACCGATCCACAGGGCAGGGTATGGTATTTTCTGCACGGCGAGCTGAACGGCAATTCGTTCGATATGCAACAAAGCCATGCGCTCGTCAGCCAGCTGGCGGAACTGAAAACCCGGCTGCAGGCAAAATGGCCGGATGCTCAGCTGTTATCGCGTGGCACGGTTTATTTCAGTGATTATGCCAGCCAGCAGGCGCGGCACGATGTCTCAACGCTGGGTGTTGCCACTGTTGTGGGCGTGCTGCTGCTGATCTTTTCCGTGTTCCGCTCGCCGCGCCCGCTATTGTTGTGCGCACTGTCGGTAGCGATTGGCGCAATGGCCGGGATCGCCGTCACGCTGCTGGTGTTTGGCGAGCTGCATCTGATGACGCTGGTGATGAGCCTGAGTATTGTCGGTATTTCGGCAGACTACACGCTTTACTATCTTACCGAGCGGATGGTGCACGGCGCAGAGGCGACTCCGGCGCAAAGCCTGCAGAAAGTGATCCGCGCGCTGCTGCTGGCGCTGGGTACCACGGCCATTGCCTGGCTGATTATGGTTTTTGCCCCTTTCCCTGGTATCCGCCAGCTGGCCGTGTTCGCCGCCACCGGGCTGACCGCTTCCTGTCTGACCGTGATCTGCTGGTATCCGCTATTGGTGAAAGGGCTACCTGTTCGCCCCATCCCGGCGCTGGCCCTGATGGGGCGCTGGCTGGGTACGTGGCGAAGGAGTGCGAAACTGCGCGTGGGTTTACCGCTTCTGGTGGCAGTGATCGGTGCGGCCGGACTTTTCGGGCTGCAGGTGAATGATGATATTTCGCAGCTCCAGACGCTGCCTCCGGCGCTGCTGGCGCAGGAAAAGCAGATCACCGCACTGACCGGCCAGAGCGCCGATCAAACCTGGATGGTGGTGTATGGCGATAATGCCGAACAGACGTTACGGCGGCTGGAAGAACTGGCCCCGCA
>NZ_WHOY01000004.1:71524-101795 GCF_009765445.1 Pantoea sp. BAV 3049
AAGTATCACTAATTAATATGGTTTTTGTGTGGTTTTCCACTTTTTTTTATATCGCAGCGGTGGTCTACTTATGGTCAGAACATAAAGGGAGTGAGGCGTTATGAAGCTCGACTGGCTTTTTAAAAATGTTACGGTGGTGGATGGGAGTGGTGGCCCGCAGTATCGCGCTGATGTGGCGGTTTACCAGGACCGTATCGTGGATATCGCCCCGACCATTGCACAACAGGCTCAGCAGGTGATTGATGGTACTGGCAGGGTGCTGTCACCGGGGTTTATTGATGTGCATACCCATGATGATATTAACGTTATCCGGATGCCTGAGTATCTGCCAAAGATAAGCCAGGGCATTACTACGGTGATTGTGGGAAACTGTGGCATCAGTGCTGCGACAGCATCAATCAAAGGCCATGTCCCCGACCCTATGAATTTATTGGGTGGGAGTGAACATTTTATCTATCCCACCGTTAATGCTTACGCCGATGCCGTGGCGTCAGCACGTCCATCTGTCAATGTGGGCACCCTGATCGGTCACACTGCACTGCGTAATAATCATATGAGCTCGCTGTTTCGCACCGCCACCAAAGGGGAAATAGCGGCGATGCGCGAACAGTTGTGCCTGGCGCTGAGCCAGGGGGCTTTGGGGCTTAGCACCGGTCTTGCCTATGCGAGTGCATTTCACTCCTCCACTGAAGAAGTGATGGCCCTGGCAGAAGAGCTGTCCGGAACCGGCGCGATTTATACCACTCATTTGCGTTCTGAGTTTGAGCCTGTTCTGGAGGCGCTGGACGAAGCATTTCGTATTGGCAGACATGGCAACGTTCCGGTTGTGGTGTCTCACCACAAATGCGCCGGTGCCAAAAACTGGGGCCGTACGCGGGAAACACTGCCTTTTTTTGATGAAATGCGTCAGCGCCAGGAAATTGCCTGTGACTGTTATCCCTACTCTGCCAGTTCGTCCACGCTGGATATCGGGCAGGTGACAGACGAGTTCGATATCGTGATCACCTGGTCAGAGCCCCATCCCGACCAGGCGGGCAGGACGCTGCAACAAATTGCCGCGGGCTGGCAGACTTCCTTACAGGACGCCGCTAAACGACTGATGCCTGCAGGCGCAATTTATTACAACATGGATGAGCAGGATGTGCGTCGGGTTTTACGCTATCCGGTTTCCATGATTGGTTCTGATGGATTGCCTAACGATCCGATGCCACATCCAAGGTTATGGGGTGCGTTCCCAAGAGTGCTTGGACACTATTGCCGGGATGAACAACTTTTCCCGTTGGCTACCGCCGTTCACAAAATGACCGGACTTTCCGCCGCGCGCTTTAATTTGTCGCAGCGTGGCCTGGTAAAGGTGGGCTACTACGCCGATCTGGTTATGTTCGACCCACAGACGATTCGTGATGTGGCTACTTTCACCGCTCCCCAGCAACCCGCAGCCGGTATTGACGCGGTGATGGTAAACGGGGTGATGAGCTACAGCGGTGAACGAAAAATTACCGGACGGGCAGGTCGTTTTCTGCGGCGTCAGTCATAAAACTCAGGAGGGTGTATGTCTGTTAAACGTTATGGTACGGCAGGGGGAACGGGAACGGGAGGGCAACATCTTCCCTTTTCACGGGCGGTTGAAGCGGCAGGCTGGCTCTATGTCTCCGGGCAGACGCCAATGAAAGAGGGAGAAGTTGTCGAAGGGGGGATTGTTGAACAGTCGCGCCTGGCGATTCAGAACTGTATCGATATTATGACTGAAGCGGGCTATACGCTTGCTGACGTGGTGCATGTAAGTGTTATTCTCACCGATTCGCGATATTTCCAGTCATTTAATAAAGTGTTTCGTGAGATTTTTGGCGAACATCCTCCGGCACGTATTTGCTGTGTGGCCGACCTGGTTGTGGACTGTAAAGTAGAAGTGGATGTGACCTGTTTTAACGCTGCACGCCTGAAATAAAACCTTTCCCATTGCGGAAGGGGACGTAATAAAAGCAAAAAGATAAATAAATTTTTTAATGTTTTTAACTGAAAGCATTCGTAGGTCTCCTGTATTAACAGGGGACTATTCTTGTCAACACCATAATGTCGATTCGCTAAGACATTATTTACCGTATTGGGACGAGAGCAATGAACAATATGTCTTTTTTAATCTGGTTCACTGTCTATGCCTGTGCCATGATTACGCTGGGTTGGTATGTTTCCCGACAGCAAAAAAATGGCGATGACTTTTTATTGGGTGGTCGCTCATTACCGATGATTTTAACCCTGGGGTCTACCGTAGGCACAATGGTAGGGACGGGATCCAGCGTAGGTGCCGTCGGGTTTGGTTACTCCAATGGCTGGGCAGGGATGCTGTACGGACTGGGAGGGGCCGTGGGCATTTTGCTGGTGGCGTGGTTATTTGCCCCGGTGCGTAAATTGCGGTTTATGACCATGAGCGAAGAAATTTCTTATTATACCGGCGGCAGCCGGATTATAAAAAATCTTGTGGCAGTATTGATCTTTATCGCTTCGATTGGCTGGCTTGGTGCTCATATATTAGGTGGTGGACTCTATCTTGCCTGGGCCAGTGGTATTGATATTAATACGGCGAAAATTATCATTGCTCTCGCCTTTATCGTTTATGTGGGAATCGGCGGTTATTCCGCAGTGGTATGGATTGATACGGTTCAGTCAATTGTGCTGTTTGTCGGTTTTATCTTAATGGCGGTGCTGGCTGTGCACCATGTCGGTGGTTGGGATCATATTAAACAATCCGTTGAACCGGCAGCACAGAGTTTATTTGCCGTGGATAAAATGGGAGTATTACCCGCATTGTCACTGGCAATGGTTATTGGCGTTGGTGTGTTGGCAACGCCGTCTTATCGTCAGCGTATCTATTCTGCAAAAAATGTCTCTTCAGTACGTCAGTCATTCACCATCACCGGGGTTTTATATCTGATGTTCTCTTTCCTGCCTGCCATTATCGGCATGGCCGTGTGGACAATGAATTCCCACCTGGAAAATAGCGGTTTTGCCTTCCTGTTTGCCACTCAGGTCCTGCCGCCGGTGCTGGCAATGGCGGTGCTTATCGCCGGGATGTCTGCCAATATGTCCTCCGGCAGTTCCGATGCCATCGCCGCAGTCTCTATTATCCTGCGCGATCTCTATACGCTGATCACCGGCCATATGCCGGCCCCGGAAAAAGCGATCCGGCTGTCACGTATTTTCCTGGTTCTGGTCATTGGTCTGGCGCTGATTTTTGCACTGACCTCCAATGACATCATTAGCTATATCACCAAAATGATCTCGATGATCATGTCCGGAATGTTTATCTGTTCAATCCTTGGGCGCTTCTGGATGCGTTTTAACTGGCAGGGCGCGCTGGCGGCTTTGTTGGGTGGCGCGGCGGCATCGGTGATTGTACTGATGGACAGCCACTGGCTCGCATACTGGGGAAACCCCTGTATACCGTCAGTAGTGGCCAGTCTGGTCGCTTCTGTGCTCGTCACCTTGATCACACCCGCCAGTAAACTCAGCCGGGAACAGGCGCTGGAGATGATTACCCGGGAACGTGAAGAACAGCCCGGCACGGCACCGCTTAGCGTGGGTGGTTCTAAAGCTACGGAGAGTTGAGAGGGACATTATGGAACGCTGGATTGCCGTAGACTGGGGGTCGACGCATTTACGCGGCTGGCTGTTCGCCGACGATCAATGTGTGCAACAGCTACAGTTGCCGCTGGGGATCACTCAGCTTCACGGTCAGTCTCCTGCCGATATATTTGGACAATATATCGCACCCTGGCGTGAGGATGCGCCTGTCCCGGTGGTGATGGCGGGAATGATTGGCAGCGATGCAGGCTGGAGAAGAACGCCTTATCTGGCCTGCCCGACTTCGCTTTCCGATCTCAGTGAAAGGCTGTGCGAGGTGGCTGACAATGTCTGGATAGTACCGGGGTTAATGGTGCAGCGAGCGGACGGCTGCGATGTTATGCGTGGCGAGGAAACCCAACTGGCAGGAGTGATACAACTGATGCCGGCGCAATGCTACGTGATGCCGGGCACCCATTGTAAATGGGTGGACGTAGATGACGGCCAGATTTGCCATTTCTCTACGGCAATGACTGGCGAGTTACATCATCTGCTGATGGACCACTCATTGACGGGGAAAGGATTACCGGCACAGCAGGCAGATAATGATGCTTTTAAACTGGGTCTTGAACGGGGAATGGATACTCCTTCGCTGATTTCACGGCTGTTTACCGCAAGGGCCGATCGGCTGCTGGGAACGCTGGCCGTCACATCGGTAGCGGATTATTTATCTGGTCTGCTGATTGGCGCAGAGGTGTCGGCCTTTTGCCGACAAAAAAAGAGTGGCGCTGTCACTCTGGTTGGCAGTCCGCAGCTTAATGCCCGTTACCGTCAGGCATTCGAGCGGATTAATATTGCCGTCACTGAGTGTCCCGGCGATAACGCATTTTTACAGGGAATAAGGAGTCTGGTTTATGCAAGACAATAAACTGGTGGCGATCTTACGCGGGATCACCCCCGCAGAGGCACCCTCTCATATTGAAGTGCTGATTGAGGCCGGATTTCGCTACATTGAGATCCCGCTCAACTCCCCTGGCTGGCAGCAGAGTATTCCGGCAGCCGTGCGGCAATTTGGTGGGCAGGCGGTGATTGGTGCAGGGACGGTGTTAAAGGGTGAACAGGTTGATTTTCTGGCACAGGCTGGTGCGCGGCTGATTGTGACCCCAAATACGCAGCCTGACGTTATCCGTCGCGCCGTCAGGCATGGCATGCTGGTCTGTACCGGATGCGCGACGGCGACAGAGGCTTTTAATGCCCTGGAGGCCGGTGCAGACTGGTTAAAAATATTCCCCTCCAACATTTTTGGCCCTGAGTACATTCGGGCGTTGAAAGCCGTATTACCTGCAGATGTTCCGGTGCTGGCGGTGGGAGGAGTAACGCCAGACTCGCTGGCAAATTACAGACGGGCCGGGTGTGCCGGAGCCGGTCTGGGCAGCGATCTTTACCGGGCCGGGCAGGATACCGGCAAAACGCGCGAAAATGCCCTGCAATTTATTGATGCCTGGCAAAACAGAGATTAATCCCCCAGAGGCTGACGATCCACGCCGCCGCGCAGGCTGTCCAGTGAGAGTTTGATGCGGCGCAGGCGATCTTTGGCCTGAGCTTTATTTGCCATTGCCAGCTCGGTAGCCAGCACATCAATCATTGCCAGCATGGCGTAGCGTGAGGGGCTGGGCTTAAAAATATAATCATTTTCCCGGACGTGCAGGGGCAGCACCAGATCGGCCACGGCGGCGAGCGGAGTTTCAGACGGCGTGACTGCAATGACCTTCGCACCATACTGCCGGGCGATTGCGGCGCTTTCTGTGACTTCCTGCGTATAGCCCCCTAAAGAAAGCGTGACCACCACATCCTGTGGCGCGACTGCTGAACACATCATGCGGACCAATAAGCCATCGTTCTGACTCACCACGGGCAGGCCAAGCCGAAACAGACGATACTGTAACTCCTGCGCGCAAATAGTTGATCCTCCCCCCATGCCAACCACGAGGATTTGCCTGGCCCCACTCAGCAAGCCCACCGCTTTTTGCAATGCCTGGCTGTCCAGTGCCCGACGATTGGTATCCAGCACGCTGATAATAGACTCATAAATACCCTGCACGCCTTCAAGGTCCGGAACATCAAGAATGAACCGCTGACCGACCGCCAGTGACTGCGCCAGTTTTATTTTGAGCTCGCGGACATCCTTACACCCTAATGCTCGTGCAAAACGGGTGACCGATGCCTGGCTGGTCTGCGTCAACCGCGCCAGTTCGGCAATGGGCAAATTGGTCGCGGTGGCTACGTCATCCAGAATAAATTGTGCGATGCGTTTTTCCGTGGCAGTCAAAGCCATAAATCGTTCAGTAATGCAGGAAATGATATCGATGGAGTAGGCCATGGGCAGGTATCAACACTAAGCATATTATGATACTTAGTATCATGGCCTTTTTCCGCGGGATGCGTCAAATCATACTCACCTTACCAAACCGTTTTTTCTTGTTATTCATAGCGCAGGCCATTCAAATTTCCTGAAGATCTTCATCATACTTCTCCGGGTTCATCGGCCGGGAAATGGGCGTAATGTAGCCGTCATCAAGCCGACATATTCTGGGGAGTTATTATGAGTCAGACACGTATGCCCGCACTGTTCCTTGGCCATGGCAGCCCGATGAATGTGCTGGAAGAGAACGTTTATACCGACACCTGGCGTGAACTGGGCAAAACCCTGCCGCGTCCGAAAGCGATTATTGCCGTTTCGGCGCACTGGTATACCCGTGGCACAGCGGTAACGGCGATGGAAAAACCGCGAACTATTCATGACTTTGGCGGTTTCCCTCAGGCGTTGTTCGATACGCATTATCCTGCACCGGGTTCACCGGAACTGGCGCGTGAAGTGGCTGAAGCGCTTGCTCCTGTCGACGTTCATCCCGATCAGGAGTGGGGATTTGACCACGGTTCATGGGGCGTACTGATCAAGATGTATCCGGACGCCGATATCCCGGTGGTACAACTGAGCGTGGACGGCACCAAACCGCCTGCTTACCACTTTGAACTGGGGCGTAAACTGGCTGCCCTGCGTGAGCAGGGCATGATGATTGTCGCCAGTGGCAACGTGGTTCATAACCTGCGTATGGTACGCTGGCAGGGCGATCCGGAGCCTTATTCCTGGGCTGCCTCATTCAATAATTATGTGCGCGATAACCTGAGCTGGGAAGGCCCGGCAGAGCAGCATCCGCTGGTGAATTTTATGCAGCATGAAGGGGCTGAACTGTCTAACCCGACGCCGGAGCACTACCTGCCGCTGCTGTACGTGCTGGGTGCCCGTCAGCCAGGCGAAGCGGTGTCGATTCCGGTGGATGGCCTGGTGATGGCCTCGCTGAGTATGCTGTCTGTCCAGGTGGGGTAGTACGAGAGGGCCGGATAAATCCGGCCAGATGATACTTGCTACTCCAACAGGGTTAAGCAAAGTATCATCCGGATCGCGGATGGGTTTATCTGGTCGCTCAGATTTGTCATCCATGCGGCGATTTCCCTTCACGCCGCTTTTTACGATCATTCAATAAAAGCGTGCGGGTAGAAGCGTGAGAGATCCTGCGTAATCAGATCGCGATCCTCGCGCAGGCCGATCCCGGCGGGCTGATCGTCTATCAGCCAGCTGCCGATCAGCGTATAGCTGTCGCCGAATTTCGGCAGCGGATGGAACTGCTGTACGATCATGCCTTCTTCACCGTAGGGTCCGTCAACACGGGCAATTTCCTGACCGTTTTCCACGATGCTGATATTGGCACCCTCGCGTGAAAACAGCGGCTTGACCACGTATTTATCCATTGCCGGGACGTTATCTTCCGCGAAATAAGCTGGCAGCAGATTGGGATGATTCGGGAACATCTTCCACAGCATCGGCAGCAGCGCTTTGTTGGAGATAATGCTTTTCCATGCCGGTTCCAGCCAGCGTACACCCGCGTCTTCCAGCTTGGTGGAAAACACTTCGCGCATCATGAATTCCCACGGATAAAGCTTAAACAGGTTGCTAATCACCTGGTCGTGCACATCGGTAAACTGTCCTTTTTCACCCAGACCAATCTCGTCGATATACAGAAACTCCGACGGCAGACCCGCCTCCGTGGCGCAGTCCTGCAGGTATTGCACCGTGCCGCGATCTTCATCAGTGTCACGACAGCAGGCAAAATGCAGCCAGCTGAAGCCGTGCTGCTGATGCAATGCGGCGAAGCGATCGATCAGCTTTTCCTGCAGGCTGTTGAACTGGTCGCTGCCTGCGGGAAGGTTACCAGCGTTGAGCTGATCTTCCAGCCACAGCCACTGGAAAAACGCGGCTTCATACAGCGACGTTGGCGTATCGGCGTTGTTCTCCAGCAGTTTGGCGTCCGTCTGCCCGTCCCAGGCAAGGTCCAGCCGTGAGTAGAGCGACGGCTGGTTGGTTTTCCACGAGGCCCGCACGAAATCCCAGGTGTGCTTAGGAATGCGGAATTTGGCGAGCAGCTCTTCGCTGCCCACCACTTTATCCACCACCTGCAGGCACATCTGATGCAGTTCGCTGGTGACATCCTCCAGCTTTTCAACCTGTTGCAGAGTGAACTGATAGTAAGCATCCTCACACCAGTAAGGCTCACCGTGCATGGTATGGAAACGGAAACCAAATTCGGTGGCCGTTTCACGCCAGCCCGGACGTTCAGCGATAGCAAGACGCTTCATGTCCCGTTAGCCTCCGAAAGAGCGGCTGGAGCCGGAAGCGGCGCTGCTGCGAGACATAGTGGACTGTTTTGCCACACTGTCACCAAAGCCGCCACGGGTGACGGTTGAGGTTGTTGCCGGTTTCGGTGCCAGCGCTGTCTTCGGCACGGTCATTGTCCGACCCGGCGTGGCGGTGCCGAAGCTTTTACCACTGGCATCGACAAATTTGCCGTTAGCCGGGCTGCCTGGCGCACGTGAGGTAAACAGCGGCTGCTGAGCGAAGCCTGCACCGCCACCCATCATGCGGCCCATCATGTAGCCCGCCATCAGCGGCATCCAGAAGCTGCCGCTCTGTTGAGATTCGGCATTGGTGGAACCGATCCCCGCCTGAGCAGGTGCCTGCTGGCACTGACCTTCACCAAATTCTGCCACGCAGTCTTCGCGGGTGGCATATTTCGGCGCGGTCTTCTCCGCTTCTTTTTTAGCGCTGTTGTACGCCGTCGTACACTGTTCGCTTTTGCCAGGATTGGCTTTCGAACAGTCGTCAGCGTTCTGATACATCGAGACTGTTTCATCCGATTGTTCACAACCGGCAAGCATAAATACCGCGGTCACCGCTATGGCTACCGGGGTGAGATGACGTGCGCTCCAGCTTTTGCGAAAGGAGGCATGATTAATTTTTTTAGTCCGTTTCATCACGTTCTGTCCTGTGCCCAAAGGTAACGCTCAGGATAAGGGAACAGCGGTGAAAATTGAAGCGAAGGGGCGTGCTGGCAGGGGAACTTTACGTAGCTATACGTTTGATTGTGAAGGGGGCAGCTGTCGCCGCCCCCAGTTCATCATTAATGACTGAACGGATTACGTTTACCACTGGCAGTTGTGCGGGTTTGCGCAGCCGCTGGAGTGGCACGCGCCTGCATCGGGGCAGACGCTGTCTGGCCACTATCCGCAGCGGCATCCTGCTGCGGGTTTTCAGGTGCCACGGTGTCAGGGGATGTCGGGACATCTTTACCCAGACGGGCGTTCAGCGCCTGCAGATCCTGCTCGTTCAGCGTACCCAGAGCAGACTTAATGTTCAGCTCGTTGATCATGTAGCTGTAACGCGCGTCGGAAAGCTGCTGCTTGGCGTTGTACAGGGTAGTGGTCGCATCCAGTACGTCAACGATAGTACGGGTGCCCACCTGGTAACCCGCTTCCATCGCATCAAGGGAGCTCTGGGCAGATACCACGGCCTGTTTGTAAGCGTTGATGCTGCTGATTGAAGCATTCACGTTGTTGAATGAGGAACGCACGGTCTGGATCGCCGTACGGTGTGCGCTCTCTAACTGCTCGCTGGCTGAAACGTAGGAGTACTGCGCCTGTTTCACCTGAGAAGTCACTGAACCACCGCTGTACAGAGGCAGACTGAAGCTCAGACCTACCTGGTTTGACCCGGTGATGCTGTCAGAAGTCGCAGAGGTCTGGTTGGCGCGTCTGCCGCCGTATTTGCTGTTTGACAGGCCGGTCGAAGCGGTCAGATCCAGCGTTGGCATGTGGCCGGTTTCAGCAGAGCGAATCTGCTCACGCGCCAGATCCTGAGTCAGACGGGCTGATAACAGGCTGAGGTTGCGGCTTTCAGCTTCTTTCATCAGTGCGTTGACTGCCTGTGGTTTTTCCGTCTGGAAGTGGTCCACGTTCAGCGAAGCCAGGCTTGGGTAGTAATTACCGGTTACCTGACGTAGCGTTTCAACGTTGTTATCCAGGTTGTTACGCGCCGTCACTTCGTTCGCCAGCACGCTGTCATACTGTGCGCGGGCGTTCTGCACGTCGGTGATCGCAACCAGGCCAACGTTAAAGCGTTGCGTGGTTTGATCCAACTGACGGTAGATCGACTGTTTCTGGGCTTCCGTGTAGGAAAGAGTATCAATGGCGTTTAATACGTTAAAATAGGCCGTGGCGGTGTCGAGGATCAGTTTCTGCTGCGCAGTCTGGTAGGTGACATCCTGAATGCCCGCAGTTTTTTCCTGCAGGGTCAGTGCGCGCCATTTAGACATATCAAACAGCGTCTGCGTCAACTGCAGTGAGCCGCTGGTGGTGTTGGAGTGCAGACCGCTATTGTCGCGGTACCCATTGTTATAGGTATAATCAGCACCCAGGCCTAACTGTGGCAGCAGTGGGCTGCGGGCTTCATTAATTTTCTCGAATGCCGCATCGCGATCGGCTGCAGAACTGCGAAGGTCGGGGTTAGACAACCGGGCCTGCTGATAGATCTGCAGCAGATTTTCCGCCTGGCTGGCGACACTGAAGCCACCCAGGCTCAGGCCGATAAGTAACGGGAGCAGTTTCTTCATTTGCATTCCTTGTTGTGCAGCAAAATTGCTATGGTAGCGCTGACGTAAGCCGAAAAATTATCGCCGATTCTAGCAGAGTAAACTAAAGAGGTAAGTTGGCTGAAAGTGCCATGTTGCCACAATTTACTCAAATAATTCATTAAGAACTACACTCCCGGCGCAATCGGGATTGCTTTTTCTCGTTTATGCCACCACCAGCACGGGGGGAACCAGATGGAAACCGGCAAAAAATACCCAGTGACTTTCACAAAAAACGATGTAGAAATTATTGCACGTGAGACACTTTACAGTGGTTTTTTTTCACTCACTCGTTACCATTTTCGCCATCGCTTGTTTAACGGTGAAATGAGTGGTGAAGTAAAAAGAGAAGTGTTTGAGCGCGGACATGCCGCAGTGCTGCTACCCTATGACCCGGTGCGGGATCAGGTGGTCCTGATTGAACAAATCCGTATTCCCGCTTTTGACAGCAGCACAACACCATGGCTGTTAGAATTAGTCGCCGGGATCATTGAACCTGGCGAGACACCGGAAGACGTGGTTCGCCGCGAAGCAACGGAAGAAGCAGGATTAACCCCAGGTCGCGTGAAGCCGGTGCTGAGCTATCTGGCCAGCCCGGGCGGCACCAGTGAACGGCTGGCGATTCTGGTGGGAGAAGTGGATGCCAGCGTGGCGCAGGGAAACCACGGTCTGGAGGAAGAGAATGAGGACATTCTTGTTCACGTGGTCAGCCGCCAGCAGGCTTACCAGTGGGTGGAAGAGGGGAAAATAGATAACGCCGCCTCTGTCATCGCTTTGCAATGGCTGGAGCTGCACCATAAAAAACTTCGAGACGAGTGGAAAACCCAATGATCAAGCGCTACGTACCTGATTTCCCTGAGATGATGCGCCTCTGCGAGACTAACTTCGCGCAGTTACGCCGCCTGCTGCCTAAAGAAGACCTGGCGGGCGAGTCAGTGACATATCAGGTCAACGGCGCACGCTATACGGTGACCATCCAGGAGTCGACGCGCTACACTACGCTGGTGGAGGTCAAGCAAATTGCCCCGGCGGTCAGCTACTGGAGCCTGCCTGCTATGTCAGTCCGGCTGTACCACGACGCGATGGTGGCGGAAGTGTGTTCCACTCAGCAGATCTTTCGCTTCAAAGCACGCTATGATTATCCAAACAAAAAGCTGCATCAGCGTGATGAAAAGCATCAGATAAACCAGTTTCTTGCCGACTGGTTGCGCTACTGTTTAGCGCATGGCGCGTTGGCCGTACCGGTTTGCTAAGCCGACGGTGATACCTTCTGCGATGGCGTTAACCTTAAGGATTGTGATTGGATAGCCTGTTAAAACTTCCTGTGGAAAATGGGGCCCGGGTCAGGATTTTACAGATAACGGATTCCCATCTTTTTGCCGGTAAAGACGAAACGCTGCTGGGTGTGAACACCTGGGCCAGTTTTGACGCGGTGCTGCAGGCTATCTCGGCCAGTGAGCAGGCGTATGATTTGATCGTCGCCACTGGCGATCTGGCTCAGGATCATACCGTCGAAGCCTATCAGCATTTCGCTGAGGGAATTGCTCGTTTGCCTGCGCCCTGCGTATGGTTACCGGGCAATCATGACTTCCAGCCCACCATGTTCAGCACGCTGGCCGAGGCGCAAATTGCCGATGCAAAGCACGTGCTGGTGGGCGACCGCTGGCAAATAGTCCTGCTGGACAGCCAGGTCTTCGGTGTACCGCATGGCGAGCTGAGTGACTACCAGCTGGAGTGGCTGGAAAAAACGCTGGCGATTGAGCCGCAGCGCCATACGCTGGTCCTGTTGCATCATCACCCGCTGCCGTCCGGGTGCACCTGGCTTGACCAGCACAGCCTGCGCAACTCGCATATGCTGGAAGCAGTGCTGCAGCATTACCCGCTGGCCACCACGCTGCTCTGTGGGCATATTCATCAGGATTTGGATCTGAACTGGAATGGCCGCCGTCTGCTGGCTACCCCATCCACATGCGTTCAGTTCAAGCCGCACTGCACTAATTTCACCATTGATTCCGAGGCGCCAGGCTGGCGCTGGCTGGAATTGTATGATGACGGCCGGGTTGAAACGGTGGTGGAACGCCTGCAAACCCGCGCCTTCAGCCCGGATCTTGATTCAGAAGGATACTGAGTAATGGCCACGCTGTTGTATTTGCACGGCTTCAACAGTTCACCCCAGTCCGCCAAGGCCACGCAGTTTCGCCAGTGGCTGGCAGAGCACCATCCGGATATTCGCGTGCTTGTGCCGCAACTACCGGCATTTCCGGGAGAAGCGGCAACCCTGTTGGAAAACATGGTTATGGCCTCGGCAGGCGAACCGCTGGGGATTGTAGGATCTTCGCTGGGCGGCTATTACGCCACCTGGCTGTCACAGTGTTTCACGCTGCCTGCGGTGGTGGTGAATCCCGCCGTACGGCCTTTTGAGCTGCTGGTGGATTACCTGGGCGACAACGAGAACCCGTACACCGGCCAGCAATATGTGTTAGAGTCTCGCCACATTTACGATCTGAAAGTGATGCAGATTGACCCGTTAGAGTCGCCGGATTTACTCTGGCTGCTTCAGCAAACGGGCGATGAAGTGCTCGATTACCGTCAGGCCCTGGCTTACTACAGCGCCTGTCGCCAGACGGTAGAAGAGGGCGGAAATCATGCGTATGTCGGATTCGAACGCCATTTCTCCCCGATCCTCGACTTCCTTGGCCTGTCAGGCAGCTGAAGCGGGCCGCGGAGTCTGGCCAACCATTTTTAGCCACCAATCAGATTTATACGATGACTCAATCCAGCTACAACGCTGATTCCATTGAGGTACTCAGCGGCCTCGAACCCGTGCGTCGCCGTCCGGGAATGTACACCGATACATCACGTCCTAACCACTTAGGTCAGGAAGTGATCGATAACAGCGTCGATGAGGCGCTGGCGGGCCATGCCAAGCGTGTGGAGGTGATCCTCCATGCGGACCAGTCGCTGGAGGTTATTGACGACGGACGCGGCATGCCGGTCGATATTCACCCCGAAGAGGGTGTACCCGCGGTTGAGCTGATCTTCTGTCGTCTGCATGCCGGCGGTAAATTCTCCAACAAAAACTATCAGTTCTCCGGTGGCCTGCACGGCGTGGGGATTTCGGTGGTTAACGCTCTGTCAACGCGCGTGGAAGTGACCGTTCGCCGTAACGCTGAAGTGTATGAAATGGCGTTTGAAAACGGTGACAAAGTCGAAGATTTGCGCGTGACTGGCACGGTAGGAAAGCGCAATACCGGTACCCGCGTGCGCTTCTGGCCGGATGCCTCTTTCTTCGACAGCCCGCGTTTCTCCGTGTCCCGTCTCAGCCATTTGCTGAAGGCGAAAGCGGTTCTCTGCCCGGGCGTTGAGATTGTCTTTAAAGACAAAGTTAACAACACCGAGCAGACCTGGTGCTATGCCGATGGCCTGACTGACTACCTGATGGAAGCGGTAAACGGCCTGCCAACGCTGCCAGAGAAGCCGTTTGTCGGCTCTTTTGCCGGTGATATCGAAGCGGTGGACTGGGCGCTGCTGTGGCTGCCGGAAGGCGGCGAGCTGCTGACGGAAAGCTACGTCAACCTGATCCCAACCATGCAGGGCGGCACGCACGTCAACGGCCTGCGCCAGGGCCTGCTGGATGCGATGCGCGAGTTCTGCGAGTTCCGCAATATTCTGCCGCGCGGCGTGAAGCTCTCGGCGGAAGATATCTGGGATCGCTGTGCTTACGTGCTGTCGGTGAAGATGCAGGATCCGCAGTTTGCCGGTCAGACGAAAGAACGCCTCTCTTCACGCCAGTGCGCGGCATTCGTGTCCGGCGTGGTGAAGGATGCCTTTAGCCTGTGGCTGAACCAGAACGTGCAGGCCGCAGAGATGCTGGCCGAGCTGGCGATCTCCAGCGCCCAGCGCCGTATGCGTGCCGCCAAGAAAGTGGTGCGTAAAAAGCTGACCAGCGGACCGGCACTGCCGGGCAAACTGGCCGACTGTAGCGCGCAGGATCTGGCCCGCACCGAGCTGTTCCTGGTGGAAGGGGATTCTGCAGGTGGGTCGGCCAAACAGGCGCGCGATCGTGAATATCAGGCGATCATGCCGCTTAAGGGTAAGATCCTTAACACCTGGGAAGTCTCCTCGGATGAGGTGCTTGCCTCGCAGGAAGTGCACGATATCTCTGTGGCGATCGGCATCGATCCGGACAGTGAAGACATGAGCCAGCTGCGTTACGGCAAGATCTGCATCCTCGCGGATGCGGACTCCGATGGTCTGCACATCGCCACGCTGCTTTGTGCGCTGTTTGTCCGCCACTTCCGCTCGCTGGTCAAAAACGGTCACGTTTACGTCGCGATGCCGCCGCTGTACCGCATCGATTTGGGTAAAGAGGTCTATTACGCGCTGGATGAGGAAGAGAAGGCTGGAATTCTCGATCAGCTGAAGCGCAAGAAGGGTAAACCTGGCGTGCAGCGCTTCAAAGGTCTGGGCGAAATGAACCCGCTGCAGCTGCGTGAAACCACCCTCGATCCTAATACCCGTCGTCTGGTGCAGCTCACCGTGGAAGATGATGAAGTGGATAAGACGATGGCGGTAATGGACATGCTGCTGGCCAAGAAGCGTTCGGAAGATCGCCGCAACTGGCTGCAGGAAAATGGTCATACCGCAGAGATTGAGGTTTAAGCCCCCTTAATGGTAAAAAGCCCGGTACAGCGAAAGCTGACCGGGCTTTTTTAATACGCTGATCTACGACCGTTCCGTATTCTGCTTTAACTGAAACAGCCGGCTGTTAATAATCGCAATATTCACTTCACAAGGCATGCCATCGTCAAGATAGACAGTTTCGTTTATCTCCAGTACCGCATCATTATTATTCAGATTTAACAGCGACATCTCGTCCGGGTTGGTGATGTTAATGGCGCTTAAATTCTGATCCCTGCGCTGAATTTTTTTTCCGGTCAGTTGCTCGATGTAGGCATATTTTGAGATTTCCAGCTTGCTGAACTCCATGCTGCTGAACAGGTTGACCGGCAGATGGATATGTTCCAGCGCCACCGGGACATCATCAAAGCACATCAGACGCAGGATTTTATAAACCTGGTCACTGTTTTTGATGCGCAGCGCCTGGGCAATTTCAGGTGAAGGGACTTTCATGATACTGACCGCGATGACTTTTCTGACGCCTTTATGGCCGTTTCGCTGCGCCTGATAATCAAAGGGGGAAAGTGCGTGAAACCTGCCCGAATGGTTGCTCTGGCCAATTGAACCCACAAACAGACCGGAACCTTTAACCCGGTAAACTCTCTGCTGATCGATAAGAATTCGCGTGGCTTCCCGCACCGTGGCTCGCGTGATGCCGATGTTTTTTGCTATCGCAATTTCAGTGTCAATCTTATCTCCCGGCAGAAGGCCATCTTCTTTCATCTTCCTCAGGATGTAATCGACAACCTCTTTCTGTTTTTCTGTGATGCCATCGATCATCTGTGTTGTTCCCGATAAGTGGTAAAGGTGGCAGCGCCGGGCCGGGAGTGCACATATTTGCCTGACAGGCCGATCTGCAAACCCGCCAGATGACCCTGAGTTGTGATCAAGTTAACGAATTTGCACTTCAGTGAATATGTACAGCTCAATTTCGATTTTACACATTGTGTACAGACACGTCCAGGTGCATCATGAACATGACTATACACATTTAAGCTGTCTGTACGTAGTGAGTGATGTCATACAATCAATAAAAAATATGACCAGTTTTCCGGCATAGCCCCCTTTTAACCAGGTGAACAGATTTCGGGAGAACGAGTGTGGTAAACAACGAGTTAGCTAACGCAATACGCATGCTGAGTGTGGATGCAATCCAGAAAGCCAATTCCGGTCATCCGGGTGCCCCGATGGGGATGGCAGAGATTGCGGAAGTGGTCTGGCGTCGCCATCTTCGTCACAACCCACAGAATCCGCAGTGGGTTAACCGTGACCGCTATGTTCAGTCGAACGGACATGGCTCAATGCTGCTCTATTCTCTCCTGCACCTGACCGGCTATGACGTGACCCTGGACGATATCCGTGAGTTCCGTCAGCTTCATTCCCGCACGCCAGGCCATCCCGAATATGGCTATACACCTGGCGTGGAAACCACCACCGGCCCGCTGGGGCAGGGTGTGGCAAATGCGGTAGGAATGGCGATCGCGGAAAAAGCGCTGGCCGCCCGATTCAACCAGCCCGGCTTTGCCATTGTGGATCATCACACCTGGCTGTTTATGGGTGATGGCTGCCTGATGGAGGGGATCTCCCACGAGGTTTGCAGCCTGGCCGGCACCATACAGCTCGGCAACCTGATTGCGGTCTGGGACGATAACGGCATCTCCATTGATGGCCACGTTGACGGCTGGTTCTCGGACGATACCCCGGCCCGCTTCCGCGCTTACGGCTGGCACGTTATCGACGGTATTGACGGGCATAACCCGGCTGAAATTGATGCTGCCGTACGTGAAGCCAAAGCGGTCACCAACAAACCCAGCCTGTTGTGTTGCAAAACCATTATTGGCTATGGCTCGCCGAATAAAGCCAACAGCCATGAGTGCCATGGATCCGCTCTCGGCGCAGAGGAAGTGGCTCTGGTGCGCAAAGAGCTGAACTGGCCTTACGCACCTTTCGAAATTCCTGCGGAGATCTACCAGGCGTGGGATGCCACAGCGCAGGGTGCCAGCAGCGAGCAGGAATGGAATACGTTATTTGCCGCTTATCAGCAGCAGTGGCCTGAGCTGGCTGCGGAATTCACCCGTCGAATGAGCGGTGAACTGCCTGAAAGCTGGGCTGAAAACATGCAGGAATATATCGCCGGGCTGCAGGCCAATCCTGCCAGTCTGGCGACCCGTCAGGTCAGCCAGAAATGCCTGAATCACTTTGCCGATCTGCTGCCGGAGCTGCTGGGAGGATCGGCGGATCTTTCTCCGTCGAACCTGACACGGCACCAGAAATCCGTCGATTTCACCGCTGAGCATCCGGCCGGGAATTACATCTCCTACGGCGTGCGCGAATTTGGTATGTCAGCCATTATGAATGGGCTGTCGCTGCATGGCGGGTTTATCCCTTACGGCGGCACGTTCCTGATGTTTATGGAGTATGCCCGCAATGCCATCCGCATGGCTGCGCTGATGAAGATCCGCTCTGTCTTTGTTTACACTCATGACACCATCGGACTGGGAGAAGATGGCCCGACCCATCAGCCGGTAGAGCAGCTGGCCTCTTTACGACTGACTCCCAACATGGAAACCTGGCGCGGCTGCGATCAGGTGGAAGTAGCCGTAGCCTGGCAGCAGGCGGTGGAGCGTCAGGATGGCCCAACGGCCCTGATCCTCACCCGACAGCCGCTTGAACAGCAGCCACGTACTGCCCGTCAGCTGGCAAACATTGCCCGTGGCGGCTATGTGCTGATTGACTGCGACGGTAAACCTGACATGGTGCTGATCTCCTCCGGTTCAGAAGTGGAGCTGGTGGTCAGCGCGGCGGCGGTGTTGAAAGAGGAAGGGCATCAGGTCCGTGTCGTTTCCCTTCCCTGTACAGAACGTTTTGATAAACAGGATGAACTGTACAAAGAATCGGTATTGCCGAAAGGCGTTCGCACGCGGCTGGCTGTCGAAGCCAGTATTGAAGGGTTCTGGCAGCGTTATACCGGGCTGGATGGCAAAGTGATAGGCATGAGCACCTTTGGCGAGTCTGCGCCAGCCGGTGTACTGTTTAAACACTTTGGCTTCACCAAAGAGAACGTACTGGATGTGGCCCGCAACATGCTGAAGCGCCCGGCATAACGCACACTCACTGTGCAGAAAATTTTTCAGGAAAAAAGACGATGTCTAATCTGGCTAACTGGCTGAGTAACGAGAAAATTCAATATATCGACGCGGTGTCCGACTGGAAAGAAGCCGTCCAGCTTGCCGGGCTGCCGCTGCTGAAAGAGGGGGCCATTTCGCAGGATTATATTGATGCAATTATCCGGCAAAAAGAGGAGATCGGCCCCTATTTTGTTATCGCTCCAGGCATTGCCATGCCGCATGCCCGTCCGGAAGAGGGGGCAAAGGCGCTGGGATTATCGATTGTGAAATTCGGTCATGCCGTGACCTTCGATGCTGATGAAAACGATCCGGTAAACGCCATTTTTATGTTCTCGGCACCGGACAGTAACAGTCACATCGAAATGATTTCTCAGCTTGCTGAAGTGCTCTCCGATGATGAAAAAATGGCGAGTATCTTCAACGCGGGTAACAAAGAAGAACTGAAAGCAATTTTGTTGACGGGCAATGCTGTCAGCCAATAATCCAGGGAATCAATCAATTACATTTTTATGAGGTGTTATATGAAAATTATGGCGGTTTGTGGCTCAGGTTTAGGCAGCAGCTTTATGATGGAAATGAACATCAAAAAAGTGCTGAAAAATATCGATGTAACGGCAGACGTTGACCACTCCGATCTTGGTTCAGTAACACCAGATCTGGCTGATGTCTTTGTTATGGCTAAGGATATTGCTTACAGCGCCAATCTTCCTGAAGATAAGGTCATTATTGTGAATAACATTATCGACCTGAAAGAGATTGAGCAGAAAATGCGTGAGTATTTCGACAAATAATAATAGCTAAACATCTCAGAACACCTTATCTCCGAGGTTATTATGTTTATACAAAGCCTTTTACAGGTAGTCGTCGACGTGCTGAAAGTGCCCTCTATCCTGGTCGGATTGGTGGCACTCTTTGGCCTTGTTGCCCAGAAAAAACCGTTGCCCGATATTATCAAGGGAACGGTTAAAACAATCCTGGGCTTTTTAGTTCTGGCTGGCGGGGCCACGGTCCTGGTCGGTTCATTGTCACCACTGGGGGACATTTTCAAACAGGCTTTTGATGTTCAGGGGATTATCCCGAACAACGAAGCTATGGTCTCCATTGCTCTTGCGAAATATGGCGCGCCAACCACGCTGATCATGGCGTTTGGTATGGTGGCTAATATTGTTGTCGCGCGCTTTACCCGACTGAAATACATCTACCTCTCAGGTCACGTTACCTTCTATATGGCCTGTATGGTGGCGATTATTCTGTCGGTGGCAGGGTTTGAAGGCGTACAGCTGATTTATACCGGGTCTCTGGCTCTGGGCATGCTGATGGCATTCTTCCCGGCGCTGGCTCAGCCCTATATGCGTAAAATCATCGGGGGCGACCAGGTTGCTTTGGCCCATACCGGCACCGTTGGTTATGTTCTGTCAGGCTGGATCGGCTCAGTGGTGGGCAAAGGCTCAAAATCCACCGAAGAGATGAACATGCCAAAAAACCTCAGTTTTTTGCGCGACAGCACCATCTCTATTTCCCTGACCATGATGATAATTTATCTTATCCTCTCCGTTTCTGCGGGCAAAGAGTATGTGGAAAGTCATTTCAGTAACGGGCAGAACTACCTGGTCTATTCCTTTATCCAGGCGATTACCTTTGCTGCTGGCGTCTTTATTATCCTTCAGGGGGTGCGCTTAATCCTGGCGGAGATTGTTCCGGCATTTACCGGTTTCTCGGAGAAACTGGTGCCAAACGCCCGTCCGGCGCTGGATTGCCCGATTGTGTTCCCTTATGCGCCCAATGCCGTTCTGATTGGGTTTATTTCCAGCTTTGTCGGCGGTCTGGTTGGGCTGTTTATCCTCGGCCAGTTGCATTGGGTGCTGATCCTGCCTGGTGTGGTGCCACACTTCTTCTGCGGCGCGACTGCGGGGGTCTTTGGTAACGCCACCGGCGGGCGTCGTGGTGCCACTCTTGGTGCGTTTGCCCACGGCATCCTGATTACCTTCCTGCCGGTAGCGCTGTTACCTGTGCTCGGTGCTATTGGGTTAACCAACACCACCTTCTCTGATACGGACTTTGGCGTTGCCGGTATCGCGCTTGGCAATATGGCGCGCTTTATGGATAAAGGGACTATCACCATGGTGATAACCGGTATCTTTGCGCTGCTGGTGATCTTTAATTTCGCCTTCAGGAAGAAGGAAGTGGTTGAAGAGAGTCAGGGTTAAGTCTGAACTTACCGGAGCGCACTTCTTTGCGCCTGAATATAAAAAAGGCCTTACTCAGCTGAGTAAGGCTTTTTTATTCCACTGATGACATATCGGTATGCTGCCCCCCGAACGTAAATTCACATGGCGTTTTGCACTATTTTACGTCATTGCACATTAATGGGGCGTTAAACTGGTGCATTTTTATCCGTGCGTAATTCAACATCTTAGTTAAATCAATAAATTACACTATGGCATCACTTTTGCAGTCTCATTAATCGGAACTCTGTCCCATTTAATGAGACTTTGCAATGTCTATACTCGAAACCACCGCCAGCATTCTCAAACTGATGGTCTCCCGCCAGGGCGGCATTCGTATCCAGGATGTCATCACCCATCTCGGCATGCCGAAAAGCACCGCATCAAGAGTGATGAGCCAGCTCGAATCTTATGGTTACCTGGAAAAAGATGAGCAGCAGGGAACGTTTCTGCCTGGCCCATTGATCCTCTCCGCATCGCACCTGGTCAGCCGCCAGCTGACACTCAGCGATCACGTTGATGTGGCGCTGCGAGGCCTCTGCGATCGCACCGGTTATACCGGTTATATCTCAATGCTCGACAGCCAGGAAATTCTGGTGCTGCGCGTGATTCACGGCCGCTATGCGCTGGCGGTTGTCACCTGGCCCGGCTCACGTTCTCCGGCATGGGGAACCTCAACCGGGCGGGCCCTGCTGGCCCGATTTACCGACACACAGCTGCATGATTTTTTTGCCAGCCCGCAAGTCATTGCTCAACTGAGCGGCAGCAAGCTGGAAGCCAGCGAACTGGTGGCTGCTGTTGCCCGAACCCGTGATGCCGGATATGCCTGCGCGATTAATGAATCGATTGCCGAAACGGCCTCCGTCAGCTGCGCGGTGGGCGACCCGGTGACGCAGGAGGCTGTCGCGTTCTGCCTTTCGTTCCCGCAGGCGCTCGCCACTCCTGAAGAGCTGCAACGCATCGCCACGCTACTGAAAGAAACCGCCATGACCATAGCCCGTAAAACGGGCGATGCGCCGCTCCGTCCTTAGCTTCCGTTTTTTACTTTTGCCACTGCCAGGAGAATAACCGTGAGTCAGACCGCCCATTCAGAAACCCCGCAAGAGGGTCAGGAAGCTCATCCGCGCGCTTTCGCCCCCGCAACGCTGCTGATGCTGCTGGTGCTCAGCGTGTTTGGCGCCATTATCGGTGTCCAGCTGTTAACCACCCTTGGCGTCACGCCTAACACCGCCATTATCGGTGCGATGGTGGCAATGATTATTGCGCGTATTCCGTTGCAGTGTTTCGCCCGTTTTCGCTCGATCCATATTCAAAACCTTGCGCAGAGTGCCACCTCCGCGGCCACCTTTGGTGCGGCAAACTCGCTGCTGCTACCCATCGCCATTCCCTGGTTATTTGGCCGTCAGGATATGGTGATGCCCATGTTCGTCGGCGTGGCGCTGGCGATGTTGCTGGACGGCTGGCTACTCTATCGGTTATTTAACTCCCGCATTTTCCCGGCCGAAGGGGCATGGCCTCCGGGTATTGCGGCGGCCGAGTCTATCAAGGCAGGCGATCAGGGTGGCAAACAGGCCGTTCTGCTCAGCGTTGGCATTGCGATCGGGGCTGTCGGCTCCTGGTTTAAATTCCCGATGGCAGCGCTGGGCACCGCGTTTATTGGCAATATCTGGGCGCTGGGGATGCTGGGTGTGGGCTTCCTGCTGCGCGGTTATTCACAGCCGCTGTTCAGCATTGATATCAACAAGCTCTACATTCCGCACGGCGTGATGGCTGGCGCTGGCGTGGTGGCGCTGTTTCAGATCGTCAGGCTTATCCGTCAGAGTAAACCGCGTCAGGCGGCTACAGAGGCAAGCCACGAGGCGGCCCTGCCAGCGGTGCAGAGTGAGCAGATTGGCAAAACCATCCGCTATGGTGCGCTCGGTTTTGTGGTGATTTCGGTACTGATTGCTCTCAGCAGCGGCCTGTATGCGCACCTGTCGCTGCCCTGGCTGCTGGCGTTTATGGTTTATGCCGCTTTTGCTGCTTTCCTGCATGAAATGATTGTCGGTCTTGCCGCGATGCACTCAGGGTGGTTCCCGGCATTTGCCGTGGCGCTGATTACCCTGCTGATCGGGATTTTGATTGGCTTCCCGCCGGAAGCGCTGGCGATGCTGTGCGGCTTCTCTGCCGCAACCGGTCCGGCATTTGCCGATATGGGCTATGACCTGAAGGCTGGCTGGATCCTGCGCGGAAAAGGGCAACACACCCGCTTTGAACTGGAAGGTCGTCGCGAACAGCTGATCGCAGCGATGATCGCCTTTGTGGTGGCGATGCCGGTGGTGCTGTTTATTTTCCGCGACTACTTCTCACAGGGATTAGTGCCGCCGGTAGCGAAAGTCTATGTTGCCGCCATTAACGCCGGGGTTTCGATGGAAATCGCAAAATCGCTGCTGATCTGGGCAATTCCGGGAGCGATTATTCAGCTGATTGGCGGTCCGGGCCGTCAGATGGGCGTGCTGCTGGCGACCGGTTTGCTGATCAATAACCCGCTGGCGGGCTGGGCCGTGATGATCGGCATCATTATCCGTGCGGTGGTAATGCGCGTTGGCGGCGAGCCGGTACGTAACAAAATCGAGGTGCTGGCAGCCGGTCTGATCGCTGGCGACGCACTGTTCAGTTTCTTCAGTTCCGTCCTGCCGGGCGGCAAAAAATAACTCCGCAACACCAGGGAAATCGTTATGAGCTTACAACAAACATTACAGGTTTTTGAGTTACTCGACAGTGCGTATGCCAGCGGCGACAAGGTGAAAGCCCTTTTCAGCGGTTACAGTGATATCGACGTCACCGTGAAGAGCGTTACCGGGAATAAAGGCAGCACCGATTTTGTTAAAATTGTCATTCCAGGCACCCACGGCAAACGTGGCGGCGGTACAGCACTGACGCTGGGGATCGTGGGGCGTCTGGGCGGTATCGGTGCGCGCCCGGGGCGTATTGGCCTGGTTTCAGATGCTGACGGTGCCATTGCCGCCGTGTCCAGCGCTCTGAAGCTGGCTGAAATGCAGCGTCAGGGCGACAGTCTGCCGGGCGACGTTATCGTCACTACTCATATTTGCCCGGATGCGCCAACCCGCCCACACGAGCCGGTAGACTTTATGGATTCTCCGGTGGAAACCGAGGATATGAACGAGCAGGAAGTCTCAGAGGAGATGGATGCGGTACTGTCAATCGACACCACGAAGGGGAACCGCATCATCAATCATAAAGGCTTTGCCATTTCACCGACGGTGAAAGAGGGCTACATTTTGCGGGTTTCAGAAGATCTGCTGCGGGTAATGGAAATGACCACTGGCCAGCTGCCGGTGACCTTCCCGATTACCACTCAGGACATTACGCCGTACGGCAACGGCGTCTATCATCTTAACAGCATCCTGCAGCCCTCGATTGCCACCTCTGCGCCTGTGGTTGGCGTGGCAATTACGGCTGTCGGCATCGTTCCGGGCTGCGGCACCGGTGCCAGCCATGAAACGGATATTGCGCTGGCCTGTAAATACGCGGTGGAAGTGGCTAAAGAGTTCACTCGTGGCACCTGTCAGTTCTACGATAAAGCAGAATATCAGCGGCTGCAGGATCTCTACGGCTCGCTGGCCCATCTGCAGAAACGTCAGCCGGGAGTCTGAAATGGCGATCCGCAAAATCGGTACCCTGACCATCGGGCAGGCACCACGAAGTGATATTACGCCGATCCTTGATGCTGCATTGCCGTCCGGCGTCAGCTGTCTGCATGCGGGCGTGTTGGATGGGCTGGATGACGCGGCAATCAATGAACGTTTTGCTCCGCAGCCGGGTGATGCGCTGCTGACCTCTCGCCTGCTGGACGGACGTGCAGTGGTGATGGGAAAACCGGCGGTGGGCAGGGCAATCCAGCAGAAGATCGACTGGCTGGAAGAGCAGGGGTGCGAAATTATCGCTATTCTCTGCACCGGAGAGTTTCATGGCCTGCGCAGTCAGCATGCCTGGCTTATTGAGCCGGACCAAATCCTGCCGCCGACGCTCAACGCGCTGGTGGGTAGCCGTCGTGCCGGGATACTGGTGCCGCTGGCGTCACAAATCGCCAGCGAGCTGGAGAAATGGCAGGGCGCTGCGCAAACGCCAGTGTTTGCCGTCGCTTCACCGTACACCGCCAGTGAAGAGGAAGTGGCCACAGCCGCACGTTCACTGGCAGAACAAGGGGCAGAGGTGATCCTCACCGACTGTATGGGCTACACCGGCTGGCATCAGGCGATCTGCGCGCAGCACGTTGAGCAGCCGGTGATCCTGTCCAATAAGCTACTGGCTGACCTGCTACGTAATTTGCTTTGAGAGGAGAGAAGAATGGATCTGCTGTTACTGAGCAACTCGGCCATGCCGGGCCTGGCTTATCTTGAATATGCGCTGGCTCCGCTGAAGGCGCAGCTGGGCGGGCGCCGCAGGGTGCTGTTTATCCCCTTTGCTGGCGTGACCCAAAGCCACGATGCCTATACAGATAAAGTTACTCTGGCACTGACGGAGCTTGATCTGGAGATCACCGGCATCCATACCGTGACGGACCCGCTGGCGGCAATCGCCGATGCTGAGGTCATTATGGTTGGCGGTGGCAATACGTTTAATCTGCTGAAAACCGCCCGCGAGCAGGGCCTGCTGGAGCCCATCCGCCAGGCAGTGAAGAAGGGCGCGCTGTACGTTGGCTGGAGCGCAGGAGCTAACCTCGCCTGCCCGACGATCCGCACCACCAACGATATGCCGATTGTCGATCCCGGTGGGCTGGATGCGCTGAACCTGGTGCCGCTGCAGATTAATCCGCACTTTACCAACGCGCTGCCAGTCGGCCATCAGGGCGAAACACGCGAGCAGCGCATTCGCGAACTGCTGGTGCTCGACCCCGAACTGCAGGTTATTGGCCTGCCGGAAGGCAACTGGATTTCAGTACAGAACGGCCGTGCTCATCTGGCTGGCAGCAATCCGACGCTGCTTTTCAAAGCCGGTGAGGCGGCCATTACGCTGGCTGCGGATCACTGTTTTTGACTGATAAGGAGCGGATATGCTGGGGATTATTCGGGTTCTGACCCATGACGATCAACACTTTGTAGAGGAACACGGGCGCCTGATCCAGCAGGAGTACGGTATTGCCTCGATCAGCCGTTGTATAGCCGATCAGCGCAGCGGGATCTTTGATGCACAAAGCGAAGCGCTGGCCATTCCAAAGATTGTGGCGCTGGGAGAGCAGCTGGAAGCCGAAGGGTGCAACATGCTGTTTCTCAGCTGTGCGGCCGATCCAGGACTGGCGATGCTGCGTGCGGCGGTAAGCGTGCCGGTAGTGGGCGCAGGCAGCGCGGCGGCGAGTATTGCTGCATGCTGAAACGTCCGGTGGCCGTGATGGGAATTGGCGCTGAAGCGCCTGCACCGTTTCGGGGATTAACAGAAAATGGCCCGGGTTATGCGCGGCCGGAAGGCGTGTTCAACACCACCGATCTGCTGACCGCCGAAGGCCGCAAGCGGGCGCTGGAGTGTGCCGACAGGCTTTACCAGCAAGGGGCCGAGGTGATTGCTTTTTCCTGTACGGGTTTTTCCACCATCGGGCTGGCCGATATGATCCGTTCGGAGCTGGGAAAAATAGCTGTCGATGCGGTGAGCGCCGCAGGCCTGTTTGCCAGCCAGTTTTCGCGCTGAGTTGATTAAGAAAGACGCTCAGGGGGTTCAGATCATCATCCCCCTGTTCAGATCGCCTTGCCACTCACTGGGCAACTCACTTCTCCTCAATTCAACACACGCAAACACTCCAGAAAGGCCGCTTTAACCTTATCGGCCTGCACTTCCAGACACAACGTCTGTTTGTGGCAGCCAGAGAAGGGATTAAACCGGGACGCTAAATGCGTGAGCTGTCGCAATGTCTGCCCGAGGGTGATCCCTTCGCTGACGACCCTGACCGGGGATTCCACCGTGGTGAAAAACTCCGGATGGTTAAGCCAGGAGATGGTCAGTGTGTCGTGCAGCGCCATGCCTTCAAACCCTTCCTTCTCCAGGCTGTAGCGCAGATACCCTTTTGAGATGGCCTCCAACACCGGCAGGTTGAGGCCGCGGATCTCCTCACCGGTGATCAGCACTTCATGGGTAACGTCGAGCGGCAGAACCACCACCGGCAGCGCGGAAGAGAGCACCTGATCGGCCGCGTGCGGATCTTTCCAGATATTGAATTCGCTGTGTGGCGTAACGTTGCCTGCATGGCCGTGAGTGCCAAAAGCGCCACCCATAATCACCAGTTCTTTGACCAGTGGGATGATTTCAGGCGCTATATTAATGGCCGTGGCGATATTGGTCAGCGGGCCGATCGCCACCAGAGTGACCTCGCCCGGCAGAGACTTCACCGTATCAATAATAAAGCTGACCGCATTGTCAGCTTCTTCATCAAAAGGGTTGGCTAACGCATCGCCCAACCCGTCGTCGCCGTGAACCGTGGCTGCGTTAGTCACCTGAGATAACCCCAGCGGGCGGGAACAGCCACGAAATATCGGGGCATTCAGGCCGATTTGCCGTGAGAACAGTTTGGCATTTTTTACTGCCTGACCCACCGCTACATTGCCAAATACGGTGGTGATGCCGAGAATATCTTGCGTTTTCGACGCATAAGCCAGCGCAAAAGCATCATCCACGCCGATATCTGTATCAAAGATGATTTTTCTCATCACGCCCTCTGGTCATCAGGCCGGGGTTCAGCCCGGCGCAAAGTTAACGTCTTTGAGGAAGGCTTTGATCCTTGGATGCTGCCCGTCCTGCAGCACTTCCGGCGCATCGTCACAGACCACGCGGCCCTTCTCCATAAACACAATACGATCCGACACCTTAAAGGCAAAGTTCATCTCATGGGTCACAATCACCATGGTGATGCCTTCTCCGGCCAGTGTTTCAATCACCTGCAATACTTCGTTCACTTTCTCCGGATCGAGTGCCGACGTGGGTTCATCGAACAGCATAATCTGTGGCCGCATCATCAGCGCCCTGGCGATAGCCACTCGCTGCTGCTGTCCGCCGGAAAGCTGATGCGGGTACTTCATTGCATGGTCCAGCATGCCGACTTTTTGCAGCAGGACGCAAGCCTGATGCTTCAGCTCGCTCAGCGGCGCGGTGCGATGGTAGCGCGGAGCCAGCAGCAGGTTGTTCACCACCGTCAGATGCGGGAACAGGTTAAAGCTCTGGAACACCATGCCAATATTCAGGCGATGTTCATCGTGTTCGATAAAGCGCGGCTTCTGCGTACCCTGTTTGCTCAGCTGAATAAAGGGCTGGCCATTAATCCGGATCTCACCATTATCAATCTGCTCCAGGCCGTTCAGCAGGCGGATCAGCGTAGTTTTACCGGAGCCGGAAGGGCCGATAACAGAAACCACTTCGCCAGGCTGAATCTTCAGGTTAACAGCACCCAGCACTTCCACATTGTTATAAGCCTTATGCAGCTTCAAGGCCTGTAACGCCGGGATATCCTGTGCCAGGGCAGGGCGTGCCACAGCGGCCAGCGGCTGGCTGGCTATAGCGGCCAGGGTTGGATCGAGCGGACGGGCTGTGTTGCGTTGGGTCACGTCCAGATAACGCTCCAGCCTTTTCAGCAGGAAGTCGAACACCGTGACGATAAACACGTAGTAAAACGCCACCGCCGCCATCGTTTCCATCACCAGGAAGTTCTGCGAGTAGAGGCGCTGGCCGACCATCAGGATTTCGGTCAGTGAGATCACCGACACCAGCGAGCTGAGCTTCACGATTGAGATGTACTCATTCGCCAGTGAGGGCAGCGCCACGCGGATCGCCTGAGGAATAATTATCCGCCACTGAATACCCGCATAGTGCAGGCCGAGGGCGCGTGCAGCCTCCCGCTGGCCTTTTGGAATGGATAACAACCCGCCGCGATGGATCTCGGCGATATAGGCCGTTTCGCTCAGCACCAGCGCAATCAGGCCTGCCCAGAAAGGATCGCTGAGCAGGGCAGAAGATGCCGGCAACGCCTGCGGGAGGTTATAGACAAAGATTAGCAGCACCAGCAGCGGCAAACTGCGGAACAGCCAGATATAAACACGGGCGGGAACGGACAGCCAGGGCTGAGAGGCCTGCTTGCCCAGCGCCAGCACAAAGCCCAGCACGATGCTGATCGCCCAACTGAGCAGGCTCAGCTTGCATACTGTCCAGGTGGCCAGCCAGAAGTCTGCGTCACTCAACAGACTCAGTAAGTAGTTCCAGTCAAAAGTCATGCTTACTCTCCCGCCCGTCCGGATTACTGTTTCAGTGCCTGAATATCGGCGTCCTGCGGCTCAGCCAGGTGATATTTTTTCACCAGGGTGGCGTAGTCGCCGCTGGCTTTATAAGCGGCAATCCCGTCGGTTAATTCTTTTTTGAAGTCCGGATTGGTTTTGCTTACGCCCAGGCCGACCAGCACCGGATACAGCAGCGTGTCGGAAGTCACCGCCAGGCGGCCTTTCATCTTCTCAACAACCTGGCTGGCTACCGCTGCATCGGTCATCTGCACTTCTACCGCGTGAGAAAGCATGGCCTGCGTCACCTGCGGATCGGTTGAGAACTCGCTGACTTCAATCGGTTTCTGACCCTGCTTCACACAGTAATCGGTGGAAAGAGTGTGCAGTTTTTCCAGCCAGTAAGTGCCCTGCATTGAGCCGACTTTATGGCCGCACAGCTCTTCAGGTTTTTTCGGCTTGAAGGTGCTGCTGCTCAGGGCAATCAGCGATTCGCCGGTCTTCAGATAAGGGATCATATCGATCACTTTGCTGCGCTCCGGGGTGATAAACAGCGCAGAAGCAATCAGATCAAAGCGTTTGGCCTGCAGGCCCGGGATCAGGCTGGTGAAGCGGGTATCCACATAGCGCGGTTCCAGCTTCATCGCTTTCGCCACGCCATTGATAAACTCGATATCGAAACCGGCCGGCGTTTTGCCGTCCAGGTATTCGTAAGGAGGGAAGGTGATGTCGCTGCCGACGGTCAGTTTGCCCGGTGTCATTACCGCCGCCTGAGCGAAAGCGGTAGAGGCCAGCAGAGATAGCGTTAAGCCTTTTGCGATATATTTGATTTTCATGTTAAATCTCCGGTGCAGGTATTTCCCCTTGATATTTCGCACTGCAGGTGCGTTGGCTGCTCAAGCCCACCCCAGTCACTTACTAAAGTAAGCTCCTGGGGTTGGGCTCGCTGGCCGCCTTCCTGCAGCACGAACTATTTTGGGTAACTTATTATTTTTAAAAACTGATTTTAGTCAGCCACATAAATTCTTAAGGCTGATCGCGCTGGATCAGCACATACTGCCGCGCCTGTCTTGCCAGCGGCACGCCGGGGTGACGATGAACGGTTTTGACTTCCCCAATCAGCATCACATGGCTGTTCAGCACCAGCTGGTTCGCCAGCTGGCAGTTAAAACTGGCCACCGCGCCGTGTAGCAGCGGTTGACCTTCGGCACTCTCTCCCCAGTCACTGTCATTAAAGGTCCGGGCATTGCGGGTAGGAGCCGCAAAAATTTGAGCCAGCGATTTCTGTACTTCGGACAGCACGCTGATGCTGAAGCCGCCATTTTGCTCAATTGCCGGACACAACGGGCTGTCACGGTGCAGGCAAATCATCAGCAGGCGCTGCTCGGCAGAGACAAACGTCA
>NZ_WHOY01000031.1:0-162 GCF_009765445.1 Pantoea sp. BAV 3049
GCCTGAGCTGTCTGCCGATCCCCGCTCATCGTCGGTATTTACGTTCTCAGCAGTCGTCAGCTAACTGATGCCATTTTAATCACGTTCAGAAATTACCTTCCACAATGTGATCCGTGCGCCAACACGGGTAAAAGTTAAGTCGCTGATTTCAAATATCTGTGG
>NZ_WHOY01000031.1:172-3597 GCF_009765445.1 Pantoea sp. BAV 3049
AGCGGCAATGCTCGGCGCGGCCAGCAGTCTGAATGTGTACGACAGCAGCGGCAAACTTGTGGACTTTTCAAAAGTGGTCATTGAGCTGGCCAGCAGCAATGGCGGAGACGGAAGTTTCACCACTCTGTTCTCGATAGATGAACTGCGTGCAACCGAGCCGAACAAAGCTGGCGAAATTGCGGTAGTGCTGCAATACCACCGTACTTCACGTGCTGGTGGCGGTATTTTTGTCTATGACCTGGAAGATAGCACTTCTGTCGACGATAAAGGCACCGTCTTTGTCACCCCGAAAGGTGCCCGCTGGAAGCGCTACCTCTCTAACTATGCTGACCTGACTGTAGGTGACTTTGGTGCAATACCGGATGGTAAAACCGACTGTCTGGATGCGGTTACCCATATGTGGAACTGGTCACAGCTCACTGATAAAGACACCAATAGCAAGCCTAATCAGAACATTGGTATTCGCTTCCCGGCTGGCCGCTACTTTATTTCGAAGTTTGATATCTCTGCCAGTGAAGTCGGGCGCTTCCGTCTGGCGGGTTCTCACGTTAACTTTGGCTACTACCCAAGCACCACGCTGGTGTCGGATGGTAAAGCCGGCGAATACATGTTCCTGATTAATGCCCGCTGGATGTCCATTTCCGGCCTGTTGATTGACGGTCAGGACAACACCAAAACCAAAGGCTTCCTGAAAAATATCGATCCGGGTGGCCAGTACGTTCGCGTGACCAGCATGTCGTTCAGCAATATGGGCGGTAGATGTCTGGATATGTTGGATACGCTGGATTGCAAAATTGACCAGTGGTATGCCAGTCACTGCTCGGCCACGGTCATTTATGCTACCTGGTCCGGTCGGGCAGAAGGTGTGTGGGATCACATTACCGCAGTTGAGCTGACTAACTTCAACGTTCAGCACGGCACCAAAGCGAATATGATCGATCTGCAGCGTGCCGGTCAGTCAATTATCCGTAACGGCTGGATTGAACACTGTGAGTATCCGGGCGATCTCTCAAACGGCCAGTGGATTTTTGATGCCTTCAACCTGGAAACTAACGTCAACCCGCTGAAACTTAACTCTACCCGTATTGTGTCTACCCAGCTCAATATGCAGGCTGGCTCGACAATGGATCTTACTCCCGATCCGAATCCGTGGTTGAGTCAATATGAAGATGGACAGCTGTGGCTGGAAAACCACGGGATGAAAATCGATGGTTCACTGAACTACCAGTACCTGACCTCGCCAGATTTTATAGATAACCGTACCAATGATGAAGCCTGGTTCCATGTGGCCGATCTGGAAGTACCGGAAAATACCACGGTAGTGAATGTCCGCCTGCTGGGTTCGTCGCAGTTCATTGGCATGAGTGATACGCAGACTGATTACACCACCCGTACCCCGGAAGGCGAAGCGATTATTTCGTTGCAGAATATCAACGGAACTTTCATTAACAGCTGGTCAGGAACAGGATCGATCCCATTAGTGGGGGTCAATGTAAAACCCCTGGCGACCAACAGAGTGCGGATCTACGTCAAACTGGCGAAATACACCGGGTTCTGCCGGGCGTGGTTTACCACCACTTCCTTTGACCGTTTTGCCCGAGGTGTTCGTTTCCGCCTGGAAAAAGCCTACACCAGAGTGACCGATACTGAAGTGCTGAAGGATCTCAACAGTGGGACTTCAACCACCTTATTCCAGCACTGGATGGGGCGTGAGCAGGTTGGTATTGGCTACAACAACAACAACCAGCTACTGATGCGTGGTCAACTGGTGAATACCTCCCGAACCGGGACCTCAACCAACAGTCTGCAGGTGTTCGTCAACGGTCAGCTTTATGCGATTGAGTTGAAGCCAATCACCAGTTAATAAGCTAATTTATCCCAGCAATTATTAATAAACCGGTCCGTAATGGCCGGTTTTTTTCGTGTTAAATAATTTGCCAGCAACGGCTATTTGTTATGCCAGAAACTCGCCGTGATGCTGGTATTATTAATGTTAAATGTGATTTTGAATATTTATTTATTATTTATCTTATGTTGCATGGATGAAATGTTAAGTGACGTATTTATTGGCTTTTTATTACTGTTTGTATCTTTGCCAGCAATAATTCTTTAATTTTCTGATGCAATCATTCTTACAGGTGGTAAATTCAAAGGGTTACCAATATTTTAGCGGTGCTTTTTAATTATTGAAATTGAGTAAATATCCTCTGGGCGTAAAATTAATTACAGCAAAGTCATTATGCAGGATAAATGGTGGCTTTACTCAGGCGTGGCGTTCGCCGTAGCGCTGTGTAATTAACAGCATATGAAGTTACTCTCAATAATTAAATGGAGTGGTTATGTCCGAGAAAACACCTTCACTACAGAGTAGTGAAAATAAAATTGTGATGGGCTTCTGGCACAACTGGGCGCCAGAACCGGGCCAGGGATATAAACTGGGTCGTTTTACTGAAATGGCGCTGTCAGAAATTCCCGTGGAGTATAATGTTATCGCCGTTGCTTTTATGAAGGTGCTGGATAACAGCAGCCGGATTCCTGATTTCAAACCTTATAAAGGCACGGAAGCTGAGTTCCGTCGTCAGATTGACCTGGTTCACGCCCAGGGTCGTAAAGTGCTTATTTCTCTCGGTGGTGCGGATGCACATATTGAGCTGCACAGTGGAGATGAAGTGGCGCTGGCAAACCGCATTATTGCACTGACTAATCAGTACGATTTTGACGGGCTGGATATTGATCTGGAACAGGCTGCTATTACTGCTGCTGACAATCAGACGGTTATTCCTGCGGCACTGAAAGTGGTGAAAGATCATTTCCGTCCGCTGGGTAAAAACTTCACCATCAGTATGGCTCCGGAGTTTCCTTATCTGGTACAGGGCCGTGAATATAACGCCTATATTAACGGACTGGAAGGTTATTACGACTACATTGCACCGCAATTTTATAATCAGGGTGGCGACGGTGTTTATGTCGATGGCGTGGGCTGGATTGCGCAGAATAATGACGCACAGAAGGAAGACTTCCTTTATTACCTGACCGAAAGCCTGGTCACGGGTACCCGTGGTTTTATCAAAATCCCTCATGACAAATTTATTATCGGTCTGCCGACTAATAATGATGCAGCTGCCACTGGCTATGTCATTAATCCGCAGGATGTGTATAACGCGCTGGCACGACTGAAAGCGGCAGGACTGGATATTCTGGGCCTGATGACCTGGTCAGTGAACTGGGATGCCGGATTCACCCGCAGCGGTGAAGCGTATGCATGGGAATTTATCAATCGCTACGGCTATCTCGCCGGGGATGGCACGGTGCCAGAGCCAGAGCCAGAGCCAGAGCCAGAGCCAGAGCCAGAGCCAGAGCCAGAGCCAGAACCAGAACCAGAACCAGAACCAGAACCAGAACCAGAACCAGAACCAGAACCAGAA
>NZ_WHOY01000031.1:3607-4176 GCF_009765445.1 Pantoea sp. BAV 3049
TATCTTCTGCGAAACGATCCATGTTTGATCCTTGAGGGAGGCAGAAATGTCGCAGACCGGAAATGCAGCAACTTCCTCATCGAAAGAAAAGCGTCAGTACAGGAAAGGCTCTCCGGTACCAGCAAGAGAGCGGCAGCAGGCCTCATTAGCCCGCAGAAGTTCGACGCATAAAGCATTTCATGCAGTAATACGCACTTCCCTGAAAAAAAAACTGGCTCAGTTTGCTGAGGAAGAAGGTATCACTCAGGCTCAGATGATCGAAAAACTCATTGAGCTTGAAGCGAGCCGCAGGAAATTAGAATCGTAAATATTTACATTCTTGTACCTCCGGCGATGGAATGCTAGATTACTGATCGTTTGAATAAATTACTGGCTGGCCACGCCGAAAGGTGGCAGGGAACTGGTTCTGATGTGGTGTCTACCCGGGACCAGAAAAGCAAAAACCCCGATAATCTTTCTTAACTTTGGCGAGTCGGAAGATTAACGGGGCCCACTTAAACTGTACAGAAGCTGTTGCTCTGTACGGGGAGTATATGTGCATGCCCGGAAAACTGCAATACCTTCTGTGC
>NZ_WHOY01000031.1:4186-4280 GCF_009765445.1 Pantoea sp. BAV 3049
GGTATTCACGCCGCCCTCGCGGGCCACGCAAATCTATCCGGTTCAGGCTGAAAATCTCTTTCGCGTCTCTCAGACGCCACCAGAACGCTTCTGG
>NZ_WHOY01000031.1:4290-6280 GCF_009765445.1 Pantoea sp. BAV 3049
TACCGCTAACGAACTCCTTTCCCGCTACGCCTCCCGCAACATCCAAACTCGTAAGACGCTCGCAACCGACCCGCGCCTCTGGCTGGTTAGTGCGCTGCTGCCCGAGATGAAGCGAGAGCCAAAGCCGGACAGGACATATCAACAAAGTATCTGGAGCTGATTATGAAGCAGCGGTGTTGCAGTTGCTATCGACCACTAACTGCTGAGGAGGCTTACTGGTATGGAGCGTCATGCGAATTATGTGAACAGTATTACCGGTGCCATGAACACGAGTTCCCGCTATCGCACGGTGAGTACCAGTTCAGGTTCTGGCTGCGCAGGCTGTAGCATTCAGTTGGAGCCGGAAGAGACGTATTGCTGCGAAAGCTGCGCAGCGTTTTACGAAATGACTGATCCCAATGGCTATGGAGATGATGATGGTTAAAGGCATCAAGCCGAAGCCGAAGAAGTGCAAATGCTGCCCCACCAAGTTCACACCCCGCAATAGCCTACAAACCGTCTGTTCTCCAAAATGTGCAATCCAACTCGCTAACCAACTATCCGAGCGCAAGCAAAAGCGCCAGGAGAGGGAGCAGCGTGCTGCATGGAACAAGCGCAAAGCCGATGTGAAGCCTTTAAGCCACTGGATGAACATGACCCAGCGGGCATTTAACGACTACATCAGGGCGCGGGACGGGGAAATTTGCATCAGTTGCGGCAGTGCCTGGGCGATCAGCTATCACGCCGGGCATTACCGGACGACGGCGGCAGCATCTCACCTTCGGTTCAACGAGGACAACGTTCACAGCCAGTGTTCGGCATGTAACGTTCACCACTCCGGCGCGATTACTCAATACCGGTTCAATCTCATCAGGAAAATCGGCCTTGAGCGCGTACTGGCGCTTGAATTTGATAACAACCCTCACCGATACACCCGCGAAGAACTGTCCGCGCTACGTGCGTTGTACAGGGCTAAATTACGGGCGTTGATTAAGCAAAGAGAGGCAACATGAGCAAGGAATACGTGAAAAAAATCCATTACCCATGTGAAACAGGAGCCATCTTTCAGGGCGTTATCTTTGTGATCCGACCGCAGCATTGCTCTGAATTGCTATCCGAGGCAGATAAGGCAACTGAGTTCTATCTCAATTATTTTCCCTACGCGACCCTTGAAAATATCCGTGAAGGCATCCGCTACTCGTTTGGTGGCCTTTATCTGACAGATGATCAGCTTGTTCTGGAGGCATGATGACCATACGCGAACTAAGTCTCACCAAAGAGCAGCACGACTGGCTGAATGGCTGGCTGGAGTTGTGGGGGGCATGGGTTTACAGCGGCAGACTGGAAAAGCGCCAGAGCAGCGTCATAGCGCAGTATATGGCGACGGTTGAACCGCAGTCGGGCATGAGCAGACCAATGTGTAATGACGATGACGGAATGTTGATTTCTCAGGTCGTAGATTCCGTCATGTGCATTGATAAAAAGGCGTTTGGTATTCTGCTTAGTTACTACGCACACGGCTCTTCCAAGCGTGCAATTGCATCTTACTATCACAAGTGCGCAAGTCCTCGCAAAATCGACAAGGGCAGAAATGGGGAGGGGTGGAGAAAGCCGTCATATGGAACCTGTCGCAATGAAGTAGATGATATTCTCAGAGCAAGCCTTTGGATGATCTACCATCCGCTTCGAACTGCATTCAACGAGCGTAAACATGTAGCGAAAATTAAACATATCGCGAAAAGGGGGTTGACATCACTTAGCCATTTAGCCACTATATAGGGGTATGCTGCCGTACGTGTTCATAGAATGCGACGGCGGCTTTTTTATGCCCAAATTCTGCACAACAGGTGAAAGCATTTAGCGGGCGTACACTGGACGTCACAGAGGCGTTGAGTGTTTTCTCCGATGTATAGAATTAACCCCAGCATCGACGGATGCGGTAATAGTGCTAAAGGCGCGGGGTAATCCTTCTCCCGGTAAACAAATATGTTGACATGGTAAGCATTAATGT
>NZ_WHOY01000031.1:6290-6919 GCF_009765445.1 Pantoea sp. BAV 3049
CCCCGTGCCGGTGACAATCCACAGCGGGGCGGCAAGCCCCAGCGGAACGTTGTCCACGCGCCCGATGGTATCCGGGGCGGTCAGATCGTTCACCACCACCGTCACCTTTGGCGTCAGCAACAGCGCGGTGACGATGACAAAGGTGAACGCCCAGTAAAACATCACGCGCAGATCGTGGCTTTTGAGATAGGTATAAATGCACGTCAGAATACCCAGCACCTCCGCAATCCACATCACGCTCTTCCAGCCGGAATCACTCATCATTGCGGCCACGGCGTTCAGTCCCATCGTGATCATGCCGCCGCTGCTGGTTACCCAGATATCAATGGCCATCCTCAGCCTCCGAAGTCATAGTTGGACATCATGGTGTCTGACACGTCAGTGGACAGCTGCTGACGCAGCTGAGACAGGTTACGCTCAAACTCACCCAGCCCGTTCTGCTGCACCTGAATACGCGCCACCCGCTGGCTCAGCTCGTTACGGACCTGACGCAGGTTCTCGCGGAAATGTTTGTTCTCTTCTTCCGTATCAAGCGCCCCGGCCGCACCGCTTTGTGCCACGTCAATCAGGCCGTTGATGTAGGACATGACCATGTCAGCCGCAATATATTCCGCCAGGCTGCTGACCAC
>NZ_WHOY01000031.1:6929-7332 GCF_009765445.1 Pantoea sp. BAV 3049
GGTGCTTTTCTGGAAGATATCGTTCAGCATGTCGCGCACTTTTGCCGTCATGCCCTCGTTCTCAGAGAGCGTCAGCTCAGAGACGGTCGGCTGCAGGCAGGTATCGTTATCGTTGCAGCAGTAGATTTTCTCGGTACCGCCGTTCAGCAGCGTGTTGAACATCGCTTCGCTGCCCCCGCGCGGTGCCAGGAATGACGGATTGCCCTTCGCATCGTAAATAACGGTGCCGACCATCGACATGATGAATTCCTTCAGCTCGCGGTCGTTGCTGAAGAACTGGTTCAGCCGGCTGAACGTATCCCACGTCAGATTACGGTTACGCGGAATACGCTTCTTCTCCTCGTCAGACGCCTTGTTGTAGACGCTGTCGGTCTCACCGCCCACGCCACAGCCCTGACGGGAC
>NZ_WHOY01000031.1:7342-7798 GCF_009765445.1 Pantoea sp. BAV 3049
ATAAATAATCAACACCACCACGACTACTGATTTGCCGTCGTGAATGCGACAGAACCGGGTCAACCCTCCAGCTACAGCGATTAAACAATGTCATAAGACCTACCACATTGCTTGTCAGCCTTGCTACCAGCGGATTTATCTGACAATCATTACGGGGTTCCGTGGTCATTTCTGCAATAACACACTAAGCGATTTACCTTCTGACGCCAGATAGGTCTGAAGGCATAAATGCAGGGGTTCGCAATAGAAATCCCTCCGACTCGCAATCAGTGTAAATTTAGGTACCCTCTGACAGGGATTTCCCTCCGCTTTTTTGCCATAATTTTCGTTACTAAGACAACAGAAGGAATAAATTTCATGACATTATTAACAGCCGACGGGGGCACACGGTATATTCGCCACGGCCATGCCTGCCTGGGCGTGGCCGGCCCCGCAGGACTCACCCTGACCGCAGGT
>NZ_WHOY01000031.1:7808-8100 GCF_009765445.1 Pantoea sp. BAV 3049
AATGGAGACCCAGACCGCCACGGGGCAGACCGTCTGGGACGCCTCGCAGGGGATCAGCCGCCTGCCGGTTGATCTTAACTGGGACCGCCATCTGTCCAGTGCGGCTCAGAAGATGACCCGCGACAGCATGAGCCAGACCGAAACGGCGCTCAGTGGTTACAACCACTCTGTTCAGCAAACCGCCTCGCAGCTTAAACAGTTTCATGATCAGTTCGGTAACAGCGACACGCAAACTCTGGCAGCCACTACCGGCATGAACATCACGGATGCGGAGAAAGTGCATAAGATGATG
>NZ_WHOY01000031.1:8110-8357 GCF_009765445.1 Pantoea sp. BAV 3049
AATAAACGCATTGAGCAATAGCACCTTTGCCGCCACGCTGGCCGGAACATCTACAAAATCACCGGTGATATCGCCAGGGGGCGGGACTGGCCGGTTATCCTCGAAATAGAAATCGAACGATGTTACCAGCGCATCAAGCCCCATAGAGAGCGCTTCCTCTCGGGTATCCCCCTGGGTTAGCGCCTCAGGTATATCCGGGAACGAAACCACATATCCGCCTTCGTAAGGCTCCAGATTTATAGGGTAT
>NZ_WHOY01000031.1:8436-8653 GCF_009765445.1 Pantoea sp. BAV 3049
GGCGGCGCTGGCAAACAGCATGTGTGACCTGCGTACAGAGCTGAACCGTCTTGAGTCGCATTACCGCTATGACGCCGACCCGCTGACTGAACGCCTGGCGCGGCAGACTCTCTGCCGTATTAACGCCCTGTATCTGGCCGCGTACCGCGAGGTCCTGGACCTGGACGCGGCTTTCAGAGACTGACCGACCCCGGGCGGCTGGTCCGCCCGTCATAAA
>NZ_WHOY01000031.1:8663-11618 GCF_009765445.1 Pantoea sp. BAV 3049
TAGCTCCTTGCTTTGGTTGTTTTTTTTGTTTTTTGGGTTATTTCATTGGCTTGTAATTTTTGCATTCTTATCATCATATGCTGGAATTTTTGCCATGCTGGATAATGATATGCTTAGCCGCTTTGAGTTAAGCCGAGTTATAAGTAAGAAAGTGAAAGTGTATGGTGTAATATGGTTTTTTATTATTTTAGTGTTTGGGATTGTCGGTTTGATTAGCGAGTGGAGTTTGATACCGTTGGTGTTTGGTAATTTTATAACGACTTTAATTGCTTTGTTTATTTTTAATATGGATATCTCCCGCTATCAGATCGCAGGTTTGTTCGGAGCAGTGTCTGCCGCAAAAGAAAAACTGTCTAATTAATTTTACTTTCTGAAATTCGAGTAAGGATACGGAAAATGTTTAACTGGCTTAAAGGAAAATTCGTAAAGGAAAAAGCAGTAACCGCGTTATCTGCTGGGGAAGAAAGCCTGAAAAAACATCTTGTATCCTATGCTATCAACGTTTCTCTTCGTGAGAGCGACGCCTTCGAAGGAATGCATGAATATATAGGCATGTTCAAAGATGTGGATGAACTACCTGAGCGACAATACCCACTACTTTATTGGTGGGTCAAAACTGATGGTGAGAATGGATCGCCTGTTTTGAGTATGAACACGCCAAGAGTAAACGCAATTATGGAAGAACTGATACGCAGTGAAGAGTTGGAGATTGAAAAAGAAACGCTCAGGGAAATTACTTCTCATGCAATTAAGGAGTTTTATTCGTTAAATTTAAGTGCTTTCAATAAGACAATGGAATTATATGTTCGCACGAAGATGAAAGTTCATTCATCTTCAGGTTAATACTGATGGCAATTAACTGTTTACCATAACGGCAACAGGAGTGTCTCTGACTGTACGGCTTTCAACATTCCTGTGGTAAATAAACCCGGTAATGAAATCATCGTAAACCTGACCGACAACACCACGACTTTATAGGATTTTAAATCACAGGGTTACGTTCTTAACGTATATTCCGCCCCACTGGGCTCCAAACCCCTTAAAAGAATTTTAAAAGCACCCATCTGTGTGCCCGGTTGCCCTTTGCTCAAAGGTCTCTGGCCGGAAAAACCTTTTCCACATTTAACAACCGAGGTGAACATGCAACTTCATCTGACCCCGTTATTTCTTTTGCAAAACTGCAACGTTTCCCGTGGAGCTTACCTACGTCTTGCGGAGGCATTCTGATGAGCCTCAATGCCCGTGACTTCACCCAGGGTGGCCAGGTCATGAAGTACATGATTGGCATGTTCATGCAAATCATGAATATAGCCTCGTACTGGATGCTGATGTTTTCCGTGGCCGTCTTTTTCCTCTGGATGTTTCTGACCCTTTCGCTGCAGACCTTCTGTCACGGGGGGGCTTACTGGCTGATTAAGTGGCTCATCATGCCGTTTAAAAATATCAGCGGTAAGGATCCCGGTGGCAGCTGGACGTTCCATTTTGAGCGTCCTGGTGGCGACGTGGTGACCTTTAAGCACACCGCCGTGCAGGTGATGACCGATCCTTATTTTATTCAGATGGGACAGGCCGTTAAAAACGCGGCCTTTTACGGCTGGGGCCTCGCGGCGTTCACCTTTGTTGGTTCCATTTTTGCCATCACCTGGTATCTGGGCAGTAAGGGTAAAAAGCAGCGTGACAATGAGCAGGTCGGTGGACGTGATCTGGTCGAAGGGCCCGAAGAGTTAAACCGGCTGCTGAAAAAGGCTGGCATGCAGTCGCCCCTTAATATCTGTGGTTTGCACATACTGAAAGATTCGGAGATGCAAAATTTCGGCTTTCACGGCACGGTTGGGACAGGCAAAAGCACGGCCCTGAACAACCTGCTCAGACAGCTCCGCGCCAGGGGCGATCGCGTTGTTATCTATGACAAAGGCAACAACTTCATCCCGCTGTTCTACAGGCAGGATAAGGACAAAATCCTCAACCCGTTTGATGCCCGTTGTGCTCCCTGGGACCTCTGGGCCGAGTGTCAGACCGTTACCGACTTCGAAAACTTTGCCACCACCCTGCTGCCTGACAGCAACGGCGGTGGTGACCCGTTCTGGGTACTGTCCGCCCGCGCCCTGTTTGTTGCAACCGCCCGCCGTATGGCGAAAGAAAAGGATTGCAACATCGCCGGCCTGCTGAAGAAGCTGATGTCCATCAGCCTGGCAGACCTGCGTGACTATCTGCAGGGGACTGACGCGGCCAACCTGGTGGATGGCAGCATCGAGAAAACCGCGATGACCATCCGTACCATCCTGACGACCTATGCCCGATCGCTGCGCTATCTGCAGGGGCTGGATCAGCAGGGACGTCAGCCTTTCAACATTCGTGACTGGCTGGCAACGGAAGATGCGGACGGTGACAACCCGTGGATCTTTGTGGCCAGTGACGGTCGCAGTCACAACGCCATCAAGCCGTTACTTTCCGCGTGGCTCTATATGACCATGACCGGAATTCTTGGCCTGACCGCCAGCAGGGAGCGGCGTATCTGGCTGTTTCTTGACGAAGTCCCGTCACTGCACAAGTTGCCCATCCTGCCAGAGTATTGCGCTGAAGGACGTAAGTTTGGTGGATGTGCCCTGCTCGGGCTTCAGAACTTCCCGCAGCTTAAGGAGCAGTTTGGCCCCAATTTCGCCGAGGCCATCTGGGACCTCCTCAATACCCGCATCTTCTACCGTGCCCCGAGCGGGCCGGTGGCGGAATGGGTGCAGCGGGAAATCGGTGAGCGCCGCCATAAAAAATTCCGCGATCAGTACAGCTACGGTGTCGACATCATTCGTGACGGCGTTCAGTTCTCCAAAGATGAGGTGAATGAGTATCTCGTCAGCTATTCCGATATTCAGTCCCTGAATGACCTGGAGTGCTACATCACCCTGCCGGGCGAATGGCCGGTGGTCCGCATGAAGCTGAAACGTGAGCCATTCCGGC
>NZ_WHOY01000031.1:11628-13433 GCF_009765445.1 Pantoea sp. BAV 3049
CGTGTGTGGCCGCCCTTCAGGCAGGCCGCCGCTATATCGGTATTGAACTGCTGGAGCAGTACCACCGTGCAGGGCTGCAACGGCTGGCAGCGGTGCGCCGCGCCATGCAGCAACCGGCCGCCAATGACGACCTGCCGGAGGCCGCATAATGAACTATGCCGGATTTGAAGCGCTTCGCGCCGACGTTGCGGCGCTGGCAAACAGCATGTGCGATCTGCGTACCGAGCTGAACCGTCTTGAGTCGCAGTACCGCTATGACGCCGACCCGCTCTCTGAGCGCCTTGCGCGGCAGACCCTCTGCCGTATTAATGCCCTGTATCTGGCGGCGTACCGCGAGGTACTTGACCTGGACGCGGCTTTCAGAGACTGACCGACCCCGGGCGGCTGGTCCGCCCGTCATAAACCGGAGATAAAAATGATGTACGGAACCCGTAAAGAGCTTAATCAGCTGATGAAACGCGCCTTTGGCCGCGATGAAAAAATGGCTCTGCTGGTCTGGACCCGTGAGGACGTGAAGGCGGTGGAAACCATGACGGAAGCAGAGGCTGAGGCGATTCTGTGCGCCATTGGCAATATCGGGCTGGGCGACCACCAGGAAGAGGGCGTGTTATTCCGGTCCATTCACGAATTGCTGGCCGGGCTGCGCACCGAAACCCGTATGGTACAGGTGCCGTCAGACCTGCTGGCCCGTATCACCGAAACCACACGCCGGGCGCTGTCAGCGGGTGATGCGCAGGCGTGGGAGCTGGCGCGGCACAGTTTCCCATCCGTGAACGATGCGCTGTGTGACGTGGCCTGGCTGGAGAAACAGCTTGCCGCATGAGTACCGGCCCGCCGCTCCCCCGGCGGGCTTTACCGGCATGACGATAAAGATGTTGCGCGTTGCGCTCCGCTTTACCGGCTCAGCCTCCACGGTGTTCCGGCTTCGCGGAGAGTAACGTCCCGTGCGGCCTGCGGCTTACGCCGTGCCTCTACTATAGCCCGGCCGCTGCGGATGCAAGGGTTCGCTTCTCCGGTGCCTCGCCCGGTCGCAGTTTTTTAATGCTTCTCCACTGTCTTCCCGTCGTTTTCCGGCTCAGTTTTCGCCGTCAAACCGTCCAGCCAGCGTCCGCTGTTTTCTGCGCTGCGGCATGCGGCACCGCCCCTGCATCCTCCGCTTTCCACCGGGCTGTCGTGTCGGCACGGCGTAAGCCGGAACTGAGACGACATCAACCCGGAGGATTTTTTATGAGCATTATGACCACCACGCCTGCCGTTTACGTTGGCACATACCATAAATACAACTGCGGCAGCATTTTTGGTAAATGGTTTGAGCTGACGGAGTTTGACGGCCCGGATGACTTTTATGAGGCCTGCCGGGCGCTGCACGCCGATGAATGGGACGCTGAATTTATGTTCCAGGATTGGGAGAATATTCCGTCACAGTTTGCTTCCGAGAGCAGCATTGACTGGGATTTTATCGCCGCTTACAAACTCGCTGAAGCTGATGGCAGGGAGGAGGCCTTTGTGGCGTGGGCGGAGTACACCGGCGAATGTGACTATGACGCGTTTGATGATGCCTACCGTGGCGGAGCGGAAAGCGAGGAGGACTACGCGCGGGAGATGGCTGAGGATAACGGCCTGCTGAATGAGGTGCCGGAGCCGCTGCGCAGCTATTTCGATTTTGAAGCCTATGCGCGTGACCTGTTCAGCAGCGGATATGTGTTTCATGACGGTTATGTTTTCTGCAACTGATTGACTCAGGCAGGCGGTGCAGCCGCCTGTCAGCCCGCGCGGAAAAACCTGGCAGGCCCTGCCTGCCGGCG
>NZ_WHOY01000031.1:13443-14302 GCF_009765445.1 Pantoea sp. BAV 3049
GCGGCGTCAGGCTGAGCCGATCTTCACGGATGCTCACGCAGAACAGGCGATCGTCACCATGAGTAATGGCAAGCTCCGTCACTGCACGACCGGCGCGGTAGCAGGTCATCACTATTCTCTTTACCTCCGTCATGTTCGTACGAAAGCTGCTGATAAACTCATAAAATGCTTTTGAGCGCTCGATCCTGTCCGTGGCCGTCACGTTAAACAGGTACTGTCCTTTACTCATCTGCTCTCCTCAGGGATTGTTGTCGTGTACGGGAATCAGTACGGCAGCCGGTAATCATTGCCTTCTTCCCAGCGGGACTGCCAGTGTGTCAGGTAGCGCTCCGCCAGTTCCGGCATGTCCCTGATGACCAGAGCGTTCTCGCTATTGCCGGATGCTCCGGCCCTGGTGAAATTCATGCTGCAGGTTTCCACCGTCTGCCCGTCGGTGATAATGATTTTGTCGTGCATGATGGCGTAACGCTGGTTGGTACGCACAGGGATGCCGTTACTCAACAGTCGGTTCATCGCCGCCCGGCTGCTTTTATTACGATTACCTTTTTCATCGAGCACCACCTTCACGTCCACGCCGCGTTCTTTCGCGCGTATGAGTGCCTGAACGATATCCGGTGAAGTGAAGTTGTAGCCCATCAGACGTATCTCCCGCGTGCCACCGTCAAGCGTGGCCAGCACCAGCCTCTGTGCCGTCCCTTCGGGCGAGAATCCCACGCTCACGTCAGGGCTTGCGATCCCGGACTGAGGGAGCAGCAATATCAGGCTGCTCAGCAGCAATGACAAAACGTTATTCTTCATGAGGTTTCCTTAAATGTGTGAGAGGGCACTGACCGTGCCTCACAGGCTGAGGCGGAGCGCA
>NZ_WHOY01000031.1:14312-16525 GCF_009765445.1 Pantoea sp. BAV 3049
ATGGCGGGCATGGTGGCCGGGACTCAGGCCCTCAGGAATATAAGTAGTATCACCAGACGTCATATGACTCAAGAAATAACTGAGGGAATTCCCTTACCTAATACACACCTAACCTTGGCGCAAAGAAACCACCTGAGCAGGCATATAAAAGACCTCGGTGAAACTTGGCATTTTAAAGCAAATAATTACGATCAGCATTCGATCGATAAGAACGTAATGTATTCCGTGGAGCTACACCCTGAAGGAGATGGGCGTCTACTATTAAGAAATAGAGGAAATCATAGTATTTATTATCCCAAAAGAGAGGTTTTTGATTTTATTATTCCCAGCGATGAACCAAATATTGTACTTGCTATGCCAAATCTTCCAAATCACTGGAAGATGGGGCACACTTCAATGACAAAAAACGACGTTAGGTTTGCTGGGGAAATGGCATTCAACAACAAAGGGAAATTGAGGGGCTGGAATGGAGCGAGCGGGCATTTTAGACCTTATAATTATTTACACCATGAGAATCTTACACCATGGACCAGAAGAATATTGACGCCTGATAAATTTCAGAACGTTTACTTCCGTTAAAGGCGTCCGATAAAATTATCGCCGTCTTTTACGGCTTTAACGAATGAACTATGCTACATATCCTGATATTTTAACCGATGAACTACTAGGAATTTGGAAGTATCACGGTAAGTCCACAGATAATAAATAATCGAATTACTTCAGAACAAAGGACTAAAGCAAAGAATACGTGAACACACTATAAATGAGAGGATTAGTAATCGAGATTCTCCTGACACATAATTATCGCCGATTTCGGTTCGCATACATTATAAATAAAACCTTTTGGGCACTGTTGCAAAAATCTGGAGGTGATAAACTCATCATCACCTTTTGCTGAGGGAGCAGCACATGAACCGATGTTGTCAGCCAGATAGCTATAGGCTAAATTTTCCTGATGCAGACGTCATCGATTAGCTCCAAACATCACCGTATTACACCACAAATAATCTCGCACGCAGTTTGGCTTTACCTCCGGGTCAATCTGAGCCTTCGGGAAGTGGAGGAAATGCTGCTCGAACGCAGGATTGATGTTTCTTAAGAAACGATACGCCGCTGGACACGAAAATTCGGGCCGAAGAACGCCCGAAACCTTCGCTGCCGCCACCCCCGGCCCGGTGACGTCTGGCATCTTGACGAAGTCGCAGTGAAATGTGGCGTGAAAAAATACTGGCTCTGGCGCGCTGTATAGCAGTCAGGTCTGGTTCTTGAAGAAACCCTTAAGAAACAGCGCGATAAATCTGCCGCCAGACGCTAGTTAATTAGTCTGATGAAGCGCTATTGCACTGTGCCCAAAAGGATCTTCACGGTAAACTGCGCTCTTATGGTGCGGCAAAAGCTGACGTTGTCCCCGGCGTTGAGCACTGGACGCATAAGGGCCTCAATAACCGGACTGAAAACAGCCACCTCCCCTTTAGAAAACGAGAGCGAACCCAACAGAGATACCGGTCTGCTGGGGCGTTGCAGCGATTCGTCGTTATGCATTCAACTATCCACAATTGTTTTTCCGTTCCCTCTCGCCGTCGCTCAGCACTCACCATTCAGTACCATCGTCTCGAAGCTTTCGAGGCATGGAAAATAGCAGCCTGTGCCTCCTGAAGGGAGGACCAGACTGGAATCGCCAGTAACTAAACGGATTAATGTGACAACACCCTATCGACCCCTTTTAGCTTGGAAGCCCTTCGAACTATCAGTCCTCAATCGGAAGGAAACATCATAAAACTTCCCTTCGCACATTGATAAAAAACAATAATAAATAAGATATTTTTAGTTTAAAAGTTTCACATATATCCAATAATGGGATATATTTTATAAGCATGACTAATTTGGCTATATTGGCCTCCCCGCTTTGCCCTGACAGGCTTGGCAACATAACAAAAGCGGGGATTCTTTTTATTTTTCAAACTTCTTACGCCTGATCACCAGTCCAAACATATACCGATGATATGAGCATGGTGCTTTTCAGAAGAAAAAATTGCAACTGAACTTAAGTATAGTTCGTAAAATTCTCATGAGTTTACCCATTCTATTTAATATTGCATGTAAATTCATTCAATCTGAAAAAAATTCTGCATAATTTCATGTTATTATTCCTTATTGTTTCAATAGCAATCCGAATATCAATCTATTCACGATATAAAATTTTCCATATATTA
>NZ_WHOY01000031.1:16535-17633 GCF_009765445.1 Pantoea sp. BAV 3049
ACTGCGCACATAGAATGATGCTGTGTACGTCCCAGCTGCCATCTGGCCTTGCGTACCCCAGAATGCCGGAGCGCCGTTCACGCTGTTGCGTCCAAACCAGAGCCTCAATGCGCTTCGGGCTGTCGATGTGACAGTGAACACGATGCGCTGCCAGCCAGGTGTGAGACTGTACGCAGTCGGCGGGTACAGGTACGCGCCACCGATGTCCTGACTGAATGCATATACGTCGCACTCAATCGGTGCCAGTGCGATTGCTCCACCATCAGGGCCGCCGTCCTGGCTGACCTGCAGGCTGTCGATGCCAGATGTTTTGATGTAATCGCCCAGCACTGTGGCACGTGACTGAGGCTGCAGATTTGTGGCTGCCGGTTCCGGCTCATGCCTGCCCAGGATGCCGAGACTCATAGTCCCCTCTACGCGCCATTCATTTGTGTCGCACAGGTCGAGATTCCCTGTGTCATCAAGAACAAAATGAGCTGGCCCGGTGTACGTGATGCGCGGATCAAGAATCTGGGCGGTCAGGTCAATCGGCGGGATTGTCGGCTTAGATGATGCGTTGCCGATTACTGTGGTGCCTGGCGTCCAGATGCCTGATTTAGTCGCCCCGATTATTGAGGCGTTCGGGGTGATTATCATTCAGAATATCCTGCTAAAAAGTGGTGATGACACCACTGGCCGCACAGTAAATTAATTCTGCATTATCGAGCCATCTCGAAAGAAAGCTCTGTAATGCATTACAGGTATTTCTTCGCCAGCGCTTTCAGCTCATCTTTTGCAGCTTCACCCAGCTGAGCCACGCCGCTCTCTACGAATGCCAGTGCTGCTTCAAAGTCCTGTACGCCAGCTTTTGCTTCAACCACCGGAGCATTGGTAACAGTGGATGGTTCAGCGCTTACTGCAGGTTCAGTAACTACGGTGTTTTCTGCCATGGTGTTTGTCTCTTTGGGATGGATGAACAGGCCCTTCAGCCAGTTAAGGAATTTTTGCATTCTGGCGATCCTTTTCTATCTTCCTGATTGCAGCGAGTTGATTGTTTGACATGTCAATGGCGGTTAGTAGCTGATCAATCCACAGCACCGCCTGGCAGTAAGTCAGGGT
>NZ_WHOY01000031.1:17643-17991 GCF_009765445.1 Pantoea sp. BAV 3049
ACAGGGCTGAACGCCGGGAGCGACCGAACCACCGCAAACGGGCGACCGCTGGCAGAGATGAACATCACCAGCCACTCAGGGCTGACGTAACCAGGGCTGCACAGCGCCAGCTGGAAGTTGCCGCAGGACGGCGTAAACCTCACCTGCACCGGGAACATGCCGCCAAACTCGTTGCGGTACTCCCCGTTCATATCCCATCCCGGGGGGGCATCAAGCTCACGCATCACCGCGTGGGTCAGCTCCCGTCGAAAGTCTTCCCCGCTGTCGCGCCAGTCCTCCATCTCTTCCGGGATCATGGTTTTCAGTACGTCAGTGGTAATAATGTCACGCATGAATTGTCTCCTTACC
>NZ_WHOY01000031.1:18001-18103 GCF_009765445.1 Pantoea sp. BAV 3049
TTAACTGATGCCATTTTAATCACGTTCAGAAATTACCTTCCGCAATGTGATCCGTGCGCCAACACGGGTAAAAGTTAAGTCGCTGATTTCAAATATCTGTGG
>NZ_WHOY01000031.1:18113-21917 GCF_009765445.1 Pantoea sp. BAV 3049
AAAGCAGCGGAAGCGCAGGCGAAAGCGGCTCAGGAAGCAAAAGCTAAGGCTGCGCAGGATGCTAAAGAGGCTAAGGAGAAGGCCGCAGCAGAAGCGAAAGAAAAAGCTGAAGCTGCCGCTAAGGCAAAAGCCGACGCCGCAGCCAAAGCGAAAGCAGCCGCAGCGGCTAAAGCAAAAGCAGCAGCTGAAGCCGCTAAAGACAGCAGTGATGTTAACGATCTGCTTGGTGGCCTCGCTTCCGGCAAGAATGCGCCGAAAGAAGGTAAAGCGGGTGGCGCTGCAGCAGGGCAGGGAAATCAGAAGAAAGCGGGTGCTTCAGGCGCGGCTATCGACAGCTATCTCGGTCAGGTGCAGGGCGCGATCCAGAGTAAGTTTTATGATGCGGATACATTCAAAGGCCGTACCTGTGATGTTCACATCAAACTGGCTCCGGACGGCCTGCTAATCTCTGCCACGGCAGCGGGTGGCGATGCTGCACTGTGTCAGGCCGCGATTAACGCAGCCCATATGGCGAAGATCCCTAAACCGCCAAGTGCTGATGTTTATCAGGCAGTAAAAGATGCAACGTTAGAATTCAAGCCTCAATAATTCGGTAACACCCGGCAGGTTGAACTAAGGTCAACATGCCGTACTCTATAGATGCACTATTGGTTCGTTGGAACACTGCTAATTATCGTGGACGTTGCGTTCAGGTAAGGGAGAAAAGATGAAGCAGGCATTTCGTGTAGCACTGAGTTTCTTACTGCTGTTTGTCGCAGTTGCGCATGCAGAAGTTCGCATTGAAATTACCCAGGGTGTGAACACCGCGCGGCCTATCGGCGTGGTGCCATTCAAATGGGATGGTCCGGGCGCGGCTCCGGAAGATATCGGCGGCATCATTGCGGCTGACTTACGTAACAGCGGTAAATTTAATCCGATTGATCGTGCCCGTCTGCCACAGCAGCCAGCTACGGCGGCGGAAGTGCAGCCAGCGGCGTGGACTGCGTTGGGTATTGATGCGGTAGTGGTCGGTCAGGTTCAGCCTGGTGCCGACGGCAGCTACCTGGTTTCTTACCAGCTGGTGGACACCTCCGGTAATCCTGGGGCGATTCTGGCGCAGAACCAGTATAAAGTCACCAAGCAGTGGCTGCGCTATGCGGCTCACACTGCCAGTGACGAATCTTTTGAAAAGCTGACCGGTATTAAAGGTGCGTTCCGTACCCGTATTGCTTATGTGGTGCAGACCAATGGCGGTCAGTTCCCGTATGAGCTGCGCGTGTCGGATTACGATGGCTACAACCAGTTTGTCGTTCACCGTTCACCGCAGCCTCTGATGTCTCCGGCCTGGTCAAAAGACGGCAGCAAACTGGCTTATGTCACCTTTGAAAGCGGTAAATCTGCACTGGTGGTGCAGACGCTGGCTAACGGTGCGATTAAGCAGGTGGCTTCCTTCCCACGCCATAACGGCGCACCGTCGTTCTCTCCGGATGGCAGCAAGCTGGCCTTCGCTCTGTCGAAAACAGGCAGCCTGAATCTGTACGTGATGGACCTGGCCTCTGGTCAGATCAACCAGATCACCGACGGTCGTTATAACAGTACCGAACCGACCTGGTTCCCGGACAGCCAGAGTCTGGCCTATACCTCTGACCAGGCGGGACGTCCACAAATCTATAAAATCAGTGCTAACGGCGGTGCGCCGCAGCGTCTGACCTGGGAAGGTTCCCAGAACCAGGATGCTGATGTGAGCTCTGATGGTAAATCACTGGTGATGATCAGCACCAATGGCGGTGCACAGCACGTCGCCAGACAGGATCTGGAAACGGGAGCCGTTCAACAATTAACGGACACGTTCCTGGATGAAACGCCAAGCCTCGCACCAAACGGCACCATGGTAATCTACAGCTCTACTCAGGGTATGGGTTCCGTTCTGCAGCTTGTGTCGACTGATGGGCGTTTCAAAGCGCGTCTTCCGGCAACCGATGGACAGGTCAAATTCCCTGCCTGGTCGCCGTATCTGTGATGCATGTGTAAATATGTATGGCAAACAATAATAGGATTGTAGAAATGCAACTGAACAAAGTGCTGAAAGGCTTAATGCTGGCACTGCCAGTAATCGCAGTGGCTGCATGTAGCTCACACAAAAACAATAACAACGACCAGACCAACGGTATGGGCGATGGTTCTGCAAACAGCGGCATGAACAGCGGTAACATGTCTTCTGACGAGCAGGCTCGCCTGCAGATGCAGGAACTGCAGAAAAACAACATCGTTTACTTTGGCCTGGACAAGTACGACATCCAGTCTGAGTTCGCTCAGATGCTGGACGCGCACGCCACCTTCCTGCGTAACAACCCATCTTACAAAGTGACTGTTGAAGGTCACGCGGATGAGCGCGGTACGCCAGAGTACAACATCGCCCTGGGCGAGCGTCGTGCTACTGCAGTTAAAATGTACCTGCAGGGTAAAGGTGTTTCTGCTGACCAGATCTCTATCGTTTCTTACGGTAAAGAGAAGCCAGCTGTACTGGGTCACGACGAAGCGGCTTACGCCAAAAACCGTCGTGCCGTACTGGTTTACTAAGAGAATCACATGATTAGTAACTTCAGACTTCACTTGTTGGGTCTGTCGTTACTGGTTGGCGTAGCGGCCCCCTGGGCCGCTAATGCCCAGGCGTCAATCAGTAACGTTGGCTCAGGCTCGGTCGAAGACCGTGTCACCACTCTTGAGCGCATTTCTAATGCTCAGGGGCAACTTCTTCAGCAACTTCAGCAGCAGCTCTCCGACACTCAGCGCGATATCGACTCTCTCCGTGGACAGATTCAGGAAAACCAGTATCAGCTGAATCAGGTCACCGAGCGTCAGAAAGGTCTCTATCAGCAGATTGACAGCCTCAGCAGCGGCAGTAATGCCAGTGCGCCCGCTGCCGGTGGCGACGCCGCCGCTGCGGGTGCTGCTGCTGGAGCGGCTGATAACTCAGCAGCAGCCAGTAACAGTTCTGCACCGGTGCAGAGCGGTGACGCTAACACCGATTACAATGCGGCTGTGGCTCTGGTGCTGGAGAAAAAGCAGAATGAGCAGGCTATCACCGCTTTTCAGGCCTTTGTGAAGAAATACCCGGATTCAACCTACCAGCCGAACGCGAATTACTGGCTGGGTCAGTTGAATTACAACAAAGGCAAAAAAGACGACGCGGCCTATTATTTTGCCACCGTGGTTAAAAATTATCCAAAGTCACCGAAAAGTGCCGATGCGCTGTATAAGGTTGGGGTGATCATGCAGGAGAAAGGTGACAGCGCGAAAGCGAAAGCCGTCTTCCAGCAGGTGGTCAAACAGTACCCAAACACCGATGCAGCAAAACAGGCGCAGAAACGCGCTGCCGCGCTGTAAGTGACGTACTTTGACCAGTTATCGAATGATTTCTGGTCCGGTCGGGTGAAAGTCAGGCAGTTGAACAAGTTATCTGAAAATAGTGGTTGCGCTGAAACGTCAAATCAGTAATATATGCCGCCGTTGCCGGGACATATGTTAAAACGTTCTGACAGCGCAAAAGTGGGTCGTTAGCTCAGTTGGTAGAGCAGTTGACTTTTAATCAATTGGTCGCAGGTTCGAATCCTGCACGACCCACCAATGTAGAAAGGCGCCCTAAAGGCGCCTTTTTGCTATTTGCCATTCGGGCAGGGTTCGAACCTGCAGCAGGTCGGGTCGAACGAAGAGAGACAGCGTTGCCAAAGGCAACGACCCGAAGGGCGAGGCTTCAGCCGAGTCATCCTGCACGACCCACCAATGTAGAAAGGCGCCCTAAAGGCGCCTTTTTGCTATATGCCA
>NZ_WHOY01000031.1:21927-23326 GCF_009765445.1 Pantoea sp. BAV 3049
AAAGAGCACGTGCAGTCATACGTGGATGACCTGAACAAGTGGACGGGGCTGGTTGAGCGTAACAGCGGTAAACGCCAGACCGTGCATGACGTGATGATGCGCACGGAGGACGTTCGTGCGGACAGGGAGGTGCGGCTGTGGGACAGCAGCCTGCCGGTGGCGGAGACCCGCCTTGCCCTGCGCACGGACAGCACCCTGACCGCAGATGCCCGTTTTCTGTCAGGCAGGTCGCCAGCCGTGATGTGGCCGGTAATCAATGAGCATGGTCGCCACCGCGGGAACTGGCACGTACCGGTATCTCCTGCGACCGGTACGCTGGATGTGGAGAACGCCCGCTACGAAGGGGCCACTGACGGCACCCGTATTGTGCTGCAGAAAGGCGAAGGTCGTGCCGCCGTGCTTGAAGCAGCCACGCCGGAAGAGGCTATCCGGCTGATGGAGGAACACCCGCACAGCCCGGTGGTGATGCGTACGGAGCGCCCGGCCATGCAGGACGATGCGGCACCTGCAGGTGAGGAAATGACCGTCAGGAGCGAAGCTGACCTGCAGAAAGCAGCAGAGGATGCCCTGAAAGATCGCGAACCGGTACTGCAGCCTGAAAATGCAGACGAGCCTGATGCTGAACTGACTTCGGAAGAAGTACAGCTGAAGGAAGCCGCGCTGGAACTGACGCAGGAAGAAGCCCTGCAGCTGGCTCAGGAGCGTGACAGGGAGCCGGAAGAGGCAGCGAAAGTTCCCGAACACATGAACGATGAGGTGAACATTATCCGCCACGACCGGCCGGAGCCTGAGCCGGATCTCCCCCTTAACCGACAGAAAACGCTGGATTAAATACCTTTCCTGACCGTGCCTCACAGGCTGTTCGGTGCTCACGTTGTTGCGCTCCGCCTCAGCCTGTGAGGCACGGTCAGTGCCCTCTCACACATTTAAGGAAACCTGATGGAGAATTACTTTTTGCCGTTGCTGCTGAGCGGCCTGGTAAAGAAAACAATCCCTGAGGAGAGCAGATGAGTAAAGGACAGCACCTGTTTAACGTGACGGCCACGGACAGGATCGAACGCTCAAAAGCATTTTATGAGTTTATCAGCAGCTTTCGTACGAACATGACGGAGGTGAAGAGAATGGTGATGACCTATTACCGCGCCGGTCGTGCGGTGACGGAGCTTGCCATTACTCATGGTGAGGATCGCCTGTTCTGCGTGAGCATCCGTGAAGATCGGCTTAGCCTGACGCCGTTGCTGCCGGAGAATGTGCGTCTGACCCATCTTGATATAGCCCTTCCGGACGTGGCCGATATTCTGATTCTGGTCACCGAGATTGCCCGGCTGTATGGGTTGATGCCTGAGCTGTCTGCCGATCCCCGCTCATCGTCGGTATTTACGTTCTCAGCAGTCGTCAG
>NZ_WHOY01000031.1:23336-23433 GCF_009765445.1 Pantoea sp. BAV 3049
GATTTGCGTGGCCCGCGAGGGCGGCGTGAATAACAGAATTTGCCTGGCGGCTGTAGCGCGGTGGTCCCACCTGACCCCATGCCGAACTCAGAAGTGA
>NZ_WHOY01000031.1:23443-23588 GCF_009765445.1 Pantoea sp. BAV 3049
TGAGGAGAAGAAGCGTATTCCGCGTAACCGTAATCTGACCTGGGATACGTTCAGCAGGCTGAACCAGTTCTTCAGCAACGACCGTGAGCTGAAGGAATTCATCATGTCGATGGTCGGCACCGTTATTTACGATGCGAAGGGCAAT
>NZ_WHOY01000031.1:23598-23734 GCF_009765445.1 Pantoea sp. BAV 3049
CTTTCGAAACCTTGCTGAGGCAGGGTTTTTTGCTTAAAGACCGCAGGGTCTGAGCAGCAGCAGTACCGGTAGTATCCGGCGAGTAGCGCAGCTTGGTAGCGCAACTGGTTTGGGACCAGTGGGTCGGAGGTTCGAA
>NZ_WHOY01000031.1:23744-24262 GCF_009765445.1 Pantoea sp. BAV 3049
TGTACCAGGCATTGACGGTGGCTTTGTGGTTCTGGGCCAGTCAACAAGCAAGATGCGCGTCAGCGAGATGCGTGACCTCATTGAGTTAATCCATGCCTTCGGTGCCGAGCACGGCGTCCGGTTCAGTGACGAATCCGCCAGGGCGCATGAGTGGGCTTCAAGATTTGGAGATGCAGCATGACAACAGCAAGACAGGTAATTATCGATTTTCTGAAGAGTAAAGGCGGCTATGTTCATTCCTGTGATATTCATAACCACGTGATACAGGCTGGATACCGGCGCAACAGCTCTCAGGGATCGCTATCTAAGATGGTCGAAGCAGGCCAGGTGCTCAGAAAGGGAATCTACAAGGACACTCTGTGCGCACTGAATCCCGACTATGAACCCAGCGCGGTAAGCCTGCGGCAAATCGCGAATCACCAGCATCTTGGATTGAAGAGTAAGCCAACGGAGAAGCAGCCCAAGCCTCAAAACGCCGTGTTCGATGAATACCGGAGCAATAGCTGGATGTACGAGAT
>NZ_WHOY01000031.1:24272-24415 GCF_009765445.1 Pantoea sp. BAV 3049
TAAAAGTTGTATCAGGTGTTAAGCGTGAAGGATTTGACTCCTCCATGACTCACCACATCAAAGTAGCATCCGGTAGTACACCACGTAGCGGGTCGTTAGCTCAGTTGGTAGAGCAGTTGACTTTTAATCAATTGGTCGCAGGT
>NZ_WHOY01000031.1:24425-24825 GCF_009765445.1 Pantoea sp. BAV 3049
ATACCGCGCCAATAATTTCCAGCTGACAGATCCGGTAATACTGAACGCTTTCAGGCGCACTTCCCCCTTTGCCTGGGACGAGAATATCACCCTGATGTCGGACCTGAAATTCAACCGAATTTTTTCCCTCTCCAGACAGTACAACATCGTCAACGGGTTCACCTTTGTGCTGCACGATCACATGAACAACCTGGCGCTGCTGTCCCTCATTATCGCCAGCAGGGAACAGGAGGCGCTGGAGCAGAGGCTGCTGAGCGAACGCGGCACCCTGCAGATGCTGTTAATCGATATCAACGAACAGATGTACCACCTTGCCAGCACGGCAGGTTCAGGTGACAGTCGGCGTCACGGAGGCAAGGACCGCCCCATCTTCAGCCCGCGAGAAAATGAGATGCTGTAC
>NZ_WHOY01000031.1:24835-56317 GCF_009765445.1 Pantoea sp. BAV 3049
CAGGTTAATAAATTTTATAAAAAGACTTTTCGTAACGAATTTCCCGCTGTAGTGTTGCAGCATGGTTGTTAAGAAAAATAGCCTCTCTATTTTCTCCTCGTCTTTTATGTGAGGTGAATCAATACGAATATCAATAACAATGGAATCAATTGTCCTGGAGTATAAGTATATACGATGAGCAAACTGATCACAGGGGCGGCTTATGGTGCCGCGGCTTGTTCTGTAACGAACGGGTTCCTGACCCGGTTAAGTCCGGATGAATGGAGCGCCATTGGCGTTCTGGCCGGTGTTTTTGTAGGGTTGTTAACTTTTATCATCAACTGGTATTACAAGCGCAAAGCAACGCTGGCGCAGATCGGTGCGCTGGAAAAAAGGTGTCCATATCAGGCTGATACTCATGAGTGCAGGTATGGTTTATCTCCTGGGTTAAGAAATAAACTCCTCGCTGCAGCAGGCAGTGGGGCATTATTAATAGCAACATTACTGCTTAAAGGTGAGGATGGATTAGAAGGGCGGGAATATATACCTTATAAAGATGTCGCCGGTATCCTTATCGTCTGCGACAGGCATACGGGTGAAAATATTATTCCCGGAAAAATATATACCGATAAAGAGTGTGATTTACTGCTGGATGCCGATCTGGTAAAAGTCAGAAAATCAGTTGATCGGCTGGTAGTTGTTCAGACTAACGATTATCAGCGCGCTGCGCTTTACAGCTTTGCATTTAATGTTGGAGTGACGGCATTCAGTCATTCCACACTGTTGAGTAAACTGAATGCTGGCGATCATATTGGTGCATGCGATGAGTTTCGCCGGTGGATTTATGCCGATAAAAAAATCTGGCGAGGGCTGGTTAAGCAGCGAGAAACTGAACGTATTCTGTGTCTCTGGGAGGATAATAATGAACTGACTGAACGTTAAATTTGCCCTGAAAGTATTTCTGTTTCTGCTGATTATTATTTTCGCCATGATAAAAGTGGCACTTAATTACCATCATCAATATCTATCCGTCAGCGAACGGCTGAAATTACAGCAAGTGCAGGTGGGGGGATATGCAGCACCGCTTAAAGGATATCGCCGCCCTTGATCAAAAATGTGTTGCTCAGCTTGAGCGGGATGTGCCTACTGGCGAGCGCAGTGTGCAGTATGCCGACAGCTGTTCAGCCACAACCGCGCCCGCCTCCACCGGCGTGGATGATGCTGCCAGCCCCGGATCTGATGACGCCTTTAAACGAAAAGGAATTCAGTACCGTCTGGCGAAGCATTTATAAAATGTGAATTATTTGGGGTCGCCACGCCAGGCTGTCACCATCATAGCCAGGCAGGCACAAATCAGTAATACGGTATTGCCCTGAATTAATACCGTATCCGCCAGGCCAAACAGGAACGCAGGAAGAATTATAAATAACACTCCATTCTCTCTCCGCATTGCTTTAGAAAGGGAAAAAACAATACCGGCCAGATAGAATGCCACCAGTGCGATAATTCCAAGTATGCCATGTATTGAAAGCACTTCCAGCATATCATTGTGCAAATGATAGGCAACATTTTTCCAGGCTTCTGGATTATCCTTTTCATACTTAACAATATAGCTTCTGGCTTTTTCTGTGCGGGCGTCAGAATTCTGTCCAACTATACCGAAGTTGACACTGTGCCAGCCAGATTTCCAGATAGAAAATCTTGCCCCGATAGAAGTATCATTGTTGACATGATAATTATCGATGTCACTTTTGATATCTTTCATCCGGTCCCAAATGGCATAGGGAGTACCAATAATAACCGCAATAAAAATAGCCAGACAGCTGTAAAGAATCGCTTTGTTGATTTTTCTGTAGTTCATAAAGAAAAACAGCACATACATCAGTGGTGCAACAATCACTGATGAGCGTGTTTCTGTCAGGATTACCAATGTAATGTTTATCGCAAGGATGACAAAAAACAACAATATCGAAAAAGGTGTGCTTTTAAATCTCTGGAAAGATAAATACAGGCAAGTCAATGATACAAATACTGTCAAATATGACGCTGTGGTAGCTGCGTCAGCGGTCAGTTTAATTCTTGGATCGGCAAGAGAGTGCGCCTGAAGAGCAAGAAGCAAAGTGTACGCCAGTCCGGCAAGTATCACGACTATAGCTGCCGTGAGGACCGTCTTGTTTAATGAGTTTCGGGCCTTGTAAAAATAGAAAATGATAAAGGCAGCCAACAGAAAACGCTTGCCTCCGGTAACATAATTATCATGGATATCCTGATAAGTTGTGTGTTTGAAACAAATACCCCAAATCATTCTGGCAGCGGCCATTAGAAAGAGTGAAATCATGAACCATAACAGGGGACGATTATCGACCAGCTGGCTACGATTGTTCCAAACATGAGTCACCGTAAAAATTATACTGACATAACTTACGATATAAAATATTTTCTCAGGCAGACCTTTAATGAACAGGTCTGAAGTAAGCGCTATGGCCAGAGCAAAAAAACAGGTATTGTAAAACGCTTTATGCTGGCTTTTGAGTAAATTCATCGCAGATGCTCAATTAAAATAACGAAGTTTGAAATAAGCAAAGTACCATTTTAAGCCGTTCAGTATTTTTTTCTCTCTGAACATCAATTTGTACATTTTCTTTGCTTGCTGATCGTTTTTTGGTCCATCAAAAGGATATGTAGCCCAGACTGAACGTTGATAGATATCAACATAATATTGACATACAGCCTGTTTATTCCATTTTTGCCACGGTTTATCTGCTCCGGCATAATGCAGAAATACTGTATCAGGCGAAGGCATGCTTATATAATCTTTAGGTTTATGTCCCAGTTTAAAGAGTGTGTTGTATTTTTTCGGTAAAATACCAAACTTCTCTTCAAGAATAATATTTAACGCATCTTGATCAAGATATTGTAACGTCTCACCTCTGTGATTGAGTACTGAAAATACCTGCAATGATATTTTCTCTGTGATCCAGCGAGTGACATCAATCAACATGACCCCAGCATTAAAGTAGTCTTCGGTAATCAGACCAACATTTCTGGCCAGCTCTCCGCGAATACTTTCATTCTCAAGAGCAACAAATGCTGTTTTATTATGTGTTTTTGTGGAATTCCACAGGGTGGAAAAATTATTCAAACAAACAATATCTGCGTCAAGATACAAAAGTGTATCTATGCCTTGCAAAAAGTGCGGGGCAAGTAAGCGATAATAGGTGGCTTTAGTGAAAAGCGCTGTGGTCGGGAAATCAGAAAAGAGCTCTGCAGAGATTTTATGCAACGTAAAGCCATGCGGGCTGCCATTCAGCAGAATTGCTGCATTTTTCTTCACGTTGCTGGTATTTTCACCGGTAATCAGGTGGAAGTTGAAAATCTGGCCAGGTGAGGCTTCCATAATTGACTGGATTGTAATAAATGCATGACGCAAAAAACCGCCGTCAACGCCTAACACTACGTGTCTGATTTCCGATTCAGAGGCGTTTCCCCCGGTCGCCGCTTTCAGGACGTGTGAATGCACATTTCGATCGAGGAATGCCTCATCAATAATTCTCTCGAAACTTCCTTCATTCATCTAATGCGTCCAACTTGATGAGGGCCAGAAAACGTCAAAGTATACTAAATCTCATCAAAACGCAGCAATCGGTTTGCCTTAATTTGGTAATATCACTGTTGGTTGTTCTGCTGTTATACCAACTTCTTCACCAATGCCTCGCTGTGCCGGATATGGCTGGAAGCCCGCTCCGGGTCGCGCTGTACCAGCGCCATAAAGAGCAGGTCGGTCAGCGTCAGCTGGGCGGCGGTGGAGGAGATAGCCGCGCTGCGGGTAGTTTGCTCCTCGGCAACGGTGTACAGGCAATGGGTGGCGCACTGCTGCAGCGTGTTCGGCGTAAAGCCGGTGAAGGCCAGCACGTTGGCTCCTGCACGCTGCGCTTCCTGAGCCGCAAGGTTGATTTCACGACGTTCGCCGGTGTAGGAAATGGCTAACAGCACATCATCCACACGCAGTGCCTGCACGCTGGCCAGCAGGGCGTGCATGTCCTGCTCGGCCACCGCATTAATCCCAATCTTCATTAATTTCCACGAAAAATCCTTCGCCACCAGTCCTGATGCGCCTATACCTACCAGCACGATGCGGTTGGCTCCTTTCAACAACCGCAGCGTTTCCAGTAGCATCTCTTCACTGTTGATATCCAGCGTGGCTCTGATGGCCGACTGTTTCTCTGCCAGCAACTTTTCGCCCACTGTTTTCAGCGGATCATCACTGAGGATCAGATTGTGCACGGTGATGGCGTCTTTATCGGCCAGAGATTCACTGAGTGCCAGCTTCAGCGCCGGAAAGCCTTTGTAGCCCAGCTTCTGTGCAAACTTCACTACGCTTGACTGACTGACGCCAGACTCTTCCGCCAGTTTTTGCGAGCTGAGGTGGCGTGCCCGGTCCGGTTGCGACAGCAGGAAATCGGCCAGTCGACGCTCGTTCAGCGCCAGCGTCGGATAGAGCTGACGAATACGCAACAGTGAACTCATTGAACAAAATCTCCCGGTAGTGAAGCCAACAGCTTGAATTATCAGGAGTGATAATAGACGGCTGTCAGATAAACACTCAGTTTAGCGCCATGTAAATCACATTCCATGATTAAAATCGGGTAATCGGCAGGCAGTTACGAATATAATATTCAAAAATTCAGCCATTTTACGAATTAATAATTCTGGTGAGGATAGCATGAATCTTGGTGCACTGGTTTCCGAAACACGTAATGCCGACACAATGGATCTCGATAATCTCTCCACGCTGGAGATGGTGAGCAAATTTAACCAGCAGGATGCCACGGTGGCGGAAGCCGTGCGCAAAACCCTGCCGGAAGTTGCGCGGGCTGTAGATGCTGCCGCTCAGTCACTCAGCGAAGGTGGCAGGCTTATCTACATGGGCGCAGGCACCAGCGGCCGCCTGGGTGTGCTGGATGCTTCGGAATGTCCTCCTACTTTTGGTGTGCCGCACGGACTGGTGGTAGGGCTGATTGCCGGCGGTCCCGGCGCACTGCTTAAAGCTGTCGAAGGTGCCGAAGACGATGAACAGTTGGGCGTCAGCGACCTGCAGGCACTGAATCTGACCGCGCAGGATATGGTGGTGGGGATTGCGGCATCAGGCCGCACGCCTTATGTGATTGGAGCATTGCGTTTCGCATGCCAGCTTGGCTGCCGGACGGCGGCCATCTCTTGTAATCCGGACTCTCCCATTGCCCGTGAGGCAGAAATTGCCATCTCTCCGGTTGTCGGGCCGGAAGCGCTTACCGGTTCCACCCGGTTGAAGTCTGGCACTGCGCAGAAACTGGTGCTGAATATGCTTTCCACCGGGGCGATGGTCAAAACCGGCAAGGTCTATCAGAACCTGATGGTGGATATGCAGGCCACCAATATCAAGCTGGTGGATCGTGCCAGCCGCATGGTTGTTCAGGCAACAGGTTGCACTGCGGAAGAGGCCGAAACCGCGCTGAAGCAAACCAGTTACGAAGTGAAAACGGCCATTCTGATGGTTCTCAGCGGCCTCCCGGCTTTGCAGGCAAAGGCACTACTGGTTAAACATAATGGTTTTCTACGGGCAGCACTTCAGGACAGGGGATAAGCCATGAAAGATGGGCTGGCGGCAGAACTGCTACAGGGAGTAGGGGGCGGACAAAATATTTCCCGTCTGGAGAACTGCATAACCCGGGTCAGAGTTGAGGTCCATGATGAAAGTCAGCTGGCCCTCGATCGGTTGCGAAAGCTTGACGGTGTTAAAGGTTATGTCAAACAGGGCAATCAGCATCAGTTTATCGTCGGGCCGGGAGCAGCCTCTAAAGTCGTGGAGGCGATGCGGGAATTTATAGCGAAGGCTCCGGCCACAGTGGATACCGTCAGCCAGAATAAGGCTCTGGCGAAGGTGAAATATAAAGCGCCGATGAGCGATGCGCTGCGTCAGCTGGCTAACGTCTTTATTCCTCTGATCCCAGCCTTTATTGCCTCCGGCTTGATCACCGGCATAGTAAATATTTTAAAACGCCCGGATATTGTGGGCGATTTTGCCAGCCAGTATCCCAACTTTCTCGGTCTGGCAGCGATCTTTGGCAGCGCTATCTTCACCATTATGAATATTCTGGTTGGCGTAAACACTGCACGGGTATTTGGCGGTTCTGTCGCATTGGGCGGAGTGATGGCCGGGATCCTCTCCAGCCCGGCGCTGGCGCAGATAACCCTGTTTGGTGAAGCGTTACAGCCTGGACGAGGCGGGGTGATCGCGGTACTGCTGGTGGTGGTGCTGATGTGCTGGATTGAAAAAAGATTGCGGCAGTGGCTGCCAGAGTCGGTTGAGCTGATCCTTAACCCGCTTCTGACTACACTAATAACTGCTTCGCTGGCGATTGTGGCGCTGCAGCCGCTGGGTGGGATCATTTCTGATGCTATCGCTCACGGTGCCACGCTGGCGATAGATCGTGGCGGAGTGGCGGTTGGTGCAGTGCTGGCCGGGACTTTTCTGCCGCTGGTGCTGACCGGGTTGCATCAGGGAATGGTGCCTGTTCACGTTGAACTGGTGCAGGCTCACGGTTTTAATGCGCTGTTGCCGATTCTGGCGATGGCGGGAGTGGGACAGGTCGGCGCTTCACTGGCGGTGCTGATGAAAACACGTAATGCCCGGCTGAAAAAACTGGTGAAGGGGGCATTGCCGGTCGGCATTCTGGGCATTGGTGAACCGTTGATTTTTGGGGTGACGCTGCCGTTGGGACGGCCCTTTATTGCCGCCTGTCTTGGCGGCGCGGTCGGCGGTGCGGTTATAAGCTCTGCCAAAGTGGCCACAGTGATCACCTTCGGCATTTCCGGGTTGCTGCTGGCCCTGACCCTAGTCTCTGGTAAGTTGATGATGTATCTGGCAGGCTGGCTGGCCGCGGTGATCTGCGGCTTTCTGTTTGCCTGGTTTATGGGATTTAATGACCCTGAGGAGTAATGTTTGAAAGCAGGTGAGGAACGGCGCGTGGTGTTTTTTGATTTAGACGGCACGCTGCATCAGCAGGATATGTTTGGCACGTTTATGCGCTATCTGCTCTGGCGTCAGCCGCTGAATCTGCTGCTGGTTGTCCCTTTGCTGCCGGTTATCGGCAGCTGGCTGCTGTTAAAAGGTCGGGCCGCTCGCCGGCCAATGAGCATGTTGCTATGGGCGATCACTTTTGGCCACAGCGAGGAAAGCCTCACGCGGAAAGAAAAGCAGTTTGCACAATGGTTCCGCCAGCGTGTAAAAGCGTTTCCCATCGTGCAGCAGCGGCTGACTGATTATCTTAACAGCTCAGATGCCGACGTCTGGTTGATAACCGGGTCTCCTCAGTCGCTGGTTGAACAGGTCTATTTTGACTCGGCCTTTTTACCGAAAGTGAAATTGATCGCCAGCCAGATGAGCCGCGGGTTGGGTGGCCGCCTGCTGGCAATGCGCTGCCTGGGCCATGAGAAAGTAGCCCAGCTTGAAGAGAAGATCGGCACGCCTTTGCAGCTCTACAGCGGCTACAGCGACAGCAATCAGGATAACCCTCTGTTGTTCTTCTGCCAGCACCGCTGGCGGGTCACACCGCAGGGCGAACTGCAACAGCTTGAGTAAACAGGTATACTACCCCGCGATTTTTTAGCTGGAGACTCAGGTGAGCAATACCGCAAGTGATGAATTCTGGATGCGCCACGCATTGACGCTGGCTCGCCGTGCCTGGGATGAAGGCGAAGTGCCGGTTGGCGCAGTGCTGGTGCAGGGCGACAGAGTCATTGGAGAAGGCTGGAACCGGCCTATTGGTCGCCATGATCCTACCGCCCATGCCGAGATTATAGCGCTGCGTCAGGGCGGTAAAATCCTGCAGAACTACCGGCTCATCGACACCACGTTGTATGTGACGCTCGAACCCTGCGTAATGTGTGCGGGCGCGATGGTGCACGGAAGAGTTGGCAGGCTGGTTTATGGCGCTAATGATGAGAAAACCGGCGCGGCAGGATCGCTGCTTGATGTTCTCGGGCATCCCGGTATGAACCATCAGGTGAAGATTGAGCAGGGCGTGCTGGCCGGAGAGTGTGCGGCGATGCTGAGTGATTTCTTCCGTTATCGCCGGGCAGAGAAAAAGGCACTGCGTGAGAAATTGCGCGGCCAGCTCCCCGACTAGTTCATCGCGATCTTCGGCTCAACAGCCGGGTAGCCTTTACCCAGCTCTGCTTCCATCGCCGCCTGCTGCGCCAGTTTTCGCTCCTGATCCTGCAAATACCCCACCAGACTCAGCTGATAAATACGGATGTTCTCAACGTAGTTATAGGCTTCCTGCCCACGGGCATAACCGAAGTTGGTCTGGCTGTAGTAGCGCTTCTGGCTGAGCATTGGCAGCCGCTGCTTCACGTCGGCCCAGCTGTCAGGATTACCTTTCTGCTTTTCAGTCAGCTTGCGCGCGTCCAGCATATGCGCATACCCCATATTATAAGCCGCCAGGGCGAACCAGATTTTCTCGTCTTCCGGAATGGTGGCGGGGACCTTCTCCATCATACGTACCAGGTACTCACTGCCGCCGCGAATACTTTGCTCCGGATCGGTTCGATCGCTGACGTTGAGGCTCTCCGCTGTGTTTCGGGTCAACATCATCATCCCGCGCACTCCGGTAGGGGAGGTGGCCTGTGGATTCCAGTGTGATTCCTGATAAGAGATTGCCGCCAGCAGTCGCCAGTCGATGTCGCTGGCGTATTTCTGGAACAGCGGCCTGATGGTCGGCAGCGTTCCGTCGATAGCGCGCAGGAAAGTGCTGGTATCCACATAGTCAAATGTGCCGACGTGGCCGAGGTATTTCTCATCCAGCCGCGCCATCGCCCCTTCTTCGCCCATCTGGTTGAAATAATCCAGCATCGCGGCATCAAGGCTGTCATCCTGATCGCGCGGAATATACCAGGTCACCGGCTCCTCTTCGGTGATATCGAACGCCACGGCCAGCTGCGGATGAATGCGCTGCAGCAGAGCAATCGACACTGAATCACCCACCGTATAGTCGAGCTTGCCGTCCGCCACTGCTTCCAGCAGGGTAGTGGGACTTTGGTCTGTAGAGATTGCCCAGTCGAGATCGGGATACTGGTTCTGCTTCATGTTGCGCAGCGTCGAAAGATAGGCCGAATCCGACGCAACGGTCAGCCGACCTTTCAGCGAGCCGAGGTTTTGCGGACGGGGTTTGCCCATCCGGTACACCAGCTGCTGCGAGACGGAGTAGTAAGTTGGCCCGGTGCGAAAGCGTGAACGACCATCGCTGTTGTAAATTAATCCGGCCGCCAGCACGTCAGCTTTGTCATCTTCCAGATCGTCAAACAGATCGCTCAGGTTCTGACGGACAGTAATTTGCAGTTTGACGCCCAGATAACTGGCGAAGCGCTTCGCCAGCTCATAATCCATTCCGGCCGGGGCTTTGTTCACGGTGTAGTAAGTCAACGGAGAGTTCAGCGTGCTCACACGCAGCACTCCCCGTGATTTTATCTGTTCTATCCGGTCCTGCGTTCCGCCGTACCATGGGATCGACGGCCACAGCGCCAGCGCGAGCAGCACGGTGACAAGCCCGATAAACAGATAATTAATTTTAAGGCGTTTCAAATAGTTATCTCTCGATTGCTCTCAGGTCTCTGTCTGTACCGGCAGTATTCGTTGTCTATAATGGTTCCTGAGCGTGGGGCATTTTGCGCAACTCAGGTGTCCTGCGCAACTGAATTCATCCGGAATTGTGCGATTTTCAGCCAATTCCCCGGCCCGAAAAAAGCTGCGCAAACGGTTTCGTAACGTGCGGGGATTCTCTATAATACCGCCCGTTTTCCCTGTTGCGCCCCAAAGAAGCGTCGCCCGGCGCTCTGACGAGAGATCTTTGATGATGGAAATTCTGCGTGGTTCGCCCGCTCTGTCGGCATTTCGTATTACTAAATTGCTGGCCCGCTTTCAGGACGCTCACCTGCCGGTGAGCGACATTTACGCTGAGTACGTCCATTTTGCCGATGTCAGCGCACCACTTGCAGCTGATGAAAAAGCCCGTTTACAGCGTCTGCTGAAATACGGTCCCTCTCTCGCCGAACACGCACCGGAAGGTCGCCTGATTCTGGTGACGCCTCGCCCGGGTACGATTTCTCCGTGGTCATCCAAGGCTACTGATATTGCCCATAACTGCGATCTGCCTCAGGTTCTGCGCCTTGAGCGCGGTCTGGCTTTCTATGTTAAAGCGCCACAGTTAACTGAAGCCCAGTGGTCACAGCTGGCCTCTCTGCTGCACGACCGCATGATGGAAGTGGTGCTCAGCGAGCTGTCACAAGCAGAACAACTGTTTGCCCATCACCAGCCTGCGCCACTGCAGAGCGTGGACGTGCTGGGTGAGGGCCGCTCCGCGCTGGAGCAGGCTAACCGCAAGCTGGGTCTGGCGTTGGCAGACGATGAAATCGACTACCTGCTGGCGGCCTTTGAAAAGCTCGGGCGTAATCCTAACGACATTGAACTGTACATGTTTGCTCAGGCGAACTCTGAGCACTGTCGCCACAAGATCTTCAACGCCGACTGGGTGATTGACGGCAAGCAACAGCCGAAGTCGCTGTTCAAAATGATCAAAAATACCTTTGAGAAAACCCCGGATCACGTGCTGTCTGCTTACAAAGACAATGCTGCGGTGATGGAAGGGGCTCAGGTAGGCCGTTTTTATGCTGATGCCAACAGCCAGTACGACTTCCATCAGGAAGACGCGCATATTTTAATGAAAGTGGAGACGCACAACCACCCGACGGCCATCTCGCCATGGCCGGGTGCGGCTACCGGTTCCGGTGGTGAAATCCGTGATGAAGGGGCAACCGGCCGTGGCGCCAAGCCGAAGGCTGGCCTGGTGGGCTTTTCCGTTTCAAACCTGCGCATTCCTGGCTTCGAACAGCCCTGGGAAGAAGATTTCGGCAAGCCGGATCGCATTGTCACCGCGCTGGATATCATGACCGAAGGTCCATTGGGTGGCGCTGCGTTTAACAATGAATTTGGTCGCCCGGCCCTGAACGGCTACTTCCGTACCTACGAAGAGCAGGTTAACAGCCACAACGGCGTTGAGCTGCGCGGTTACCACAAGCCAATCATGCTGGCGGGCGGCATCGGAAATATCCGTGCTGACCACGTGCAGAAAGGTGAGATTACCGTTGGCGCGAAGCTGATCGTGCTGGGTGGCCCGGCGATGAATATCGGCCTGGGCGGTGGGGCGGCTTCTTCCATGGCTTCCGGCCAGTCTGATGCCGATCTGGATTTCGCTTCCGTACAGCGTGATAACCCGGAGATGGAACGCCGTTGTCAGGAAGTGATTGACCGCTGCTGGCAGCTGGGCGAAAACAACCCGATTCTGTTTATCCACGATGTGGGAGCTGGCGGTCTTTCCAACGCCATGCCAGAGCTGGTCAGCGATGGCGAGCGTGGCGGTCGTTTCAACCTGCGTGACATCCTGAGCGATGAACCCGGCATGAGCCCGCTGGAAGTCTGGTGTAACGAATCACAGGAGCGTTACGTTCTGGCAGTTGCACCTGAGAAGCTGGCTGAGTTCGATGCGCTGTGTCAGCGTGAACGTGCGCCTTATGCGGTGATTGGTGAAGCCACCGAAGAGATGCACCTGTCGCTGTCAGACAGCCACTTTGATAACAAACCTATTGATATGCCGCTGGACGTTTTACTGGGCAAGACCCCGAAAATGACCCGCGACGTGACCACGCTGAAGGCCACGGGCGAACCGTTGGTTCGTGAAACCATTACCGTAGCGGATGCTGTTAAACGCATTCTGCACCTGCCAGCCGTGGCGGAAAAAACCTTCCTCATCACCATCGGTGACCGCTCTGTGACCGGTATGGTTGCCCGTGACCAGATGGTCGGCCCGTGGCAGATCCCGGTAGCCAACTGTGCGGTCACCACTGCCAGCCTGGACAGCTACTATGGTGAAGCAATGGCGCTGGGGGAACGTGCTCCGGTGGCGCTGCTGGACTTTGCGGCTTCCGGTCGTCTGGCCGTGGGGGAAGCGATCACCAACATCGCGGCGACTCAAATTGGTTCGCTGAAGCGCATCAAGCTCTCCGCCAACTGGATGGCCGCCGCCGGTCACCCGGGTGAAGATGCCGGCCTGTATGAGGCGGTGAAGGCCGTGGGCGAAGAGCTTTGCCCGGCGCTGGGTATCACCATTCCGGTGGGCAAAGACTCCATGTCGATGAAAACCCGCTGGCAGCACGGTACAGAACAGCGTGAGATGACCTCTCCACTGTCGCTGGTGATCACTGCATTTGCCCGCGTGGAAGATGTGCGTCGCACCGTGACTCCTCAGCTTCAACCTCAGGTGGACAATGCGCTGCTGTTAATCGACCTGGGCAAGGGGGTTAACGCCCTTGGGGCCACGGCACTGTCACAGGTTTATCGTCAGCTGGGCGACAAGCCTGCCGATGTGCGCGACGCGCAGCAGCTGGCTGGTTTTTTCAACGCTATCCAGACGCTGGTTGCAGATGAAAAATTGCTGGCCTATCACGACCGTTCAGACGGCGGTCTGCTGGTGACGCTGGCCGAGATGGCCTTCGCCGGTCATTGCGGTCTGGATGCGGATATTTCCGCTCTGGGCAACGATGCGCTGGCCGCGCTGTTTAACGAAGAGCTGGGTGCAGTGATTCAGGTTGCCGCTGCGGATCGCGCTCAGGTTGAGCAGGTCTTTGCGGATAACGGTCTCGCTGGCTGTGTCCATTATCTGGGAAGTGCTCAGACGGGCGACCGCTTTGTTATCACCTCCGGCGATTCGGCGGTGTACAGCGAAAGCCGCACCACGCTGCGTGCCTGGTGGGCCGAAACCACCTGGCAGATGCAGCGCCTGCGTGATAACCCGGCGTGTGCCGATCAGGAACACGAAGCGAAGAAGAACGATCTCGACCCTGGCCTGAACGTCGCGCTGACCTTCCAGCCGCAGGAAGATATTGCTGCGCCATATATCGCTACCGGTGCCCGTCCAAAAGTCGCCGTGCTGCGTGAGCAGGGAGTGAACTCCCATGTTGAAATGGCGGCCGCTTTCCACCGCGCCGGTTTTGATGCGGTTGATGTGCATATGAGCGACCTGCTGGCAGGACGCCGTGGCCTGGAAGATTTCCAGACGCTGGTGGCCTGTGGCGGCTTCTCCTATGGTGACGTGCTGGGCGCGGGTGAAGGCTGGGCGAAGTCCATTCTCTTTAACAGCCGCGTGCGTGATGAGTTCGAAACCTTCTTCCATCGTCCGGAGACGCTGGCGCTGGGCGTGTGTAACGGCTGCCAGATGATGTCGAACCTGCGCGAAGTGATCCCTGGCAGCGAGGCCTGGCCGCGCTTTGTACGCAATCAGTCCGAGCGTTTTGAAGCCCGCTTCAGCCTGGTAGAGGTGGCAGCCAGCCCGTCACTGCTGCTGGACGGTATGGTCGGTTCACGGATGCCAGTCGCGGTTTCCCACGGAGAAGGGTTTGTGGAAGTTCGTGACGAAGCTCACCTGTCCACGCTTGAGCACAAAGGTCTGGTTGCCCTGCGCTTCGTGGACAACTTCGGTAAGGTGACTCAACAGTATCCGGTGAATCCGAACGGCTCCCCGAACGGTATCACAGCGGTCACTAACGAAAGTGGTCGCGTCACTATCATGATGCCGCATCCTGAGCGAGTGTTCCGTACCGTAAGTAACTCCTGGCACCCGGCAGAGTGGGGCGAGGACAGCCCGTGGATGCGTATATTCCGCAATGCGCGTAAGCAGTTGGGCTGAGGTGTTGCAAAATCCCGACAGTGACCGGTAATGAGTGTCGCCGAAAGGCGACATTTAACTGATTGATTTTTAATGCCTGCTGCGGTTTATCTTAAGATTGTTGCCTGTTAGCGACAGTCTGTTTTGACCACCAGGTAAAAATGCGCCTCCAGTTTGACTTTATAATATTTTTTTTTGAGTTAAATCAGGTAAATAGAAATAATTTTCAAGCATGGCACGGCTATTGCTACAATAATATTAGTGGCTCATTCATCTGGTTACGACAGCCCTGCGCAAGCGGACAAGCGCTTCTTAACAACCCGAATGACGCACAATACGGTGCCTGCCGTCCACCACACCGATAACAGACCACTTTGTGGCTTTATCAAGCATCGGACGCAACGTTGAGTTAGGCACCACCTATTTTCTGTGATGATCGCGGGTCCTCACACTCCAGTGGCAGATTCTCTGAATCTGCCATTTTTCGTTTTGTTCTCAGGGCTTTCTTCCGGAGCTGCACTCCGTTAGCATCGGAACAGATGGTTAACTGAGAGTGTCCCGTGAAAACATGGCGTTTATTCCCCCGTTCCCTGCGTCAGCTGGTGCTGATGGCTTTTCTGTTGGTGCTGTTGCCGCTGCTGGTGCTGGCCTGGCAGGCCTGGGAGAGTTTGTCCGCGCTGAGCGATCGGGCTGCCGATACCAATCGCACCACCCTGACTGACGTGCGGCGCAGCGAGGCGATGGCCCGCACCGCCCTTGAACTGGAGCGCAGCTATCGCCAGTACTGCGTGCTGGACGATCCGATGCTGGCAAACCTCTATCAAACCCAACGTACCAAATATGCTCAGTTGCTGGATGCCCACGTTTCGGTGCTGCCGGATAAGCGCATTTACGATTCGTTGCGCCAGTCCCTCACCCAGCTCAGTAAAATCACCTGCGAAAACAGTAACCCGGTGAAAGCCGCCTCTGACGGGCTGGAAGCTTTTTCCTCCGCGAATGCTCAATTGGTGCAGTCCACGCGCGAAGTGGTTTTCGCCAGAGGGATACAGCTGCAGCGTGAGATTGCCGAGCGCGGCCAGTACTTTGGCTGGCAGGCGCTGATCCTTTTCCTGCTCAGTCTCGGGCTGGTGCTGTTGTTTACCCGCATGATTATCGGGCCGGTGAAAGCCGTTGAACGAATGATTAACCGGCTTGGTGAAGGGCGAACGCTGGGCCACAATCTGGCCTTTAAAGGCCCGCGTGAGCTGCGCTCGCTGGGGCAACGGATCCTTTGGCTGAGCGAGCGCCTGGCCTGGCTGGAGTCGCAGCGCCACGAGTTTCTGCGTCATCTCTCGCACGAGCTGAAAACGCCGCTGGCCAGCATGCGTGAAGGTACGGCGCTGCTGGCGGATGAGGTGGCAGGCCCGCTGACGCCCGATCAGCACGAGGTAGTGAGCATTCTGGATGAAAGCAGCCGTCACCTGCAGCGGCTGATTGAACAGCTGCTGGATTACAACCGTAAGCTCTCCGAAGCGCAGATCGCGCTGGAGCCGGTGCAGCTTAAACCGCTGGTTGAGGGGATTGTCAGCACTCACAGCCTGACGGCGCGGGCCAAATTGATGCAGACTGAGATCGACCTTGGTGCCAGCGCCTGCCAGGGAGAGATGACGCTGCTCGCCAGGGCCATCGATAATCTTTATTCGAATGCGATACACTACGGGGCTGAATCCGGTACCATCTGGATCCGCAGTCGTCAGCAGGGCCGCAGAGTCATCATTGAGGTGGCAAACACCGGGACGCCCGTGCCGCAGACCGAGCAGGCAATGATCTTTGAACCCTTTTTCCAGGGGAGTCAGCAGCGCAAGGGGGCCGTTAAAGGCAGCGGGCTTGGGCTCAGTATTGCTAAAGACTGTCTGCAACGCCTGCAGGGCGACCTCCAACTGGTCAGCAGTGAGGGGGCTGATGTCTGCTTCAGAATTGAACTCAACACTATTGCCGGGAACGAACAATAATGAAAAAAAAATCCTGTCCTGCAGCCTTAACACCCTGGTTCACCGCAGGAAAATTCACGGCAGCAGCCCTGTTTGCCATTCTGCTGGCGGGTTGCAGCGCGAAGTCGTCTGGCCCGTCCGCAACAGGCAAAGGCAGCACGCTGGTGGTGCCAGAAATTAAAGTCGTCGATTTTCAGCTGGTGCCGTGCGACCACATCTGGCAGGCGGATGATGGGAAAACCACGGGCAATTCTCTCTACTGGCTGCGGGCGATGGACTGTGCCGTCAGGCTTTCCCCTGCGGATGCTCGTGCAGAAGCGCGCCGCTGGCCGGATGACAACTGGCAGAGCGCCTTCAAGCAGGGCGTGCTGATGGCCAATGGCAACGTCACGCCGGTGGAGCGACGGGAATACCTGCAGCGACTGGATACCTTCAGCCAGAGCTACCCCTCATCCGTGCGGGTGCTGATACAGCTCTGGCGCGACGATCAGATGGGACTGTTACAGCTGTCAGAAGAGCGAACCCGCTATCACCATCTGCAACAGGCAAGCGATGCAGAGCTGGATGCCCTGCGCCAGCAGCAGCTGAGCCTGAACAAAGAACTGAACGTTACCCGCCGTAAACTGGAGACGCTGACCGACATTGAGCGTCAGCTGTCATCGCGGCGTTCACCCGACACCTCTGACAGCAGCCACAGTGATAAAAGTGGCGGGGCGGGTAACTCATCACCCGGAAATAACACTGACGGTAGCCAGCCATGATAAAGAAATCGGCCAGCCTGCTGCTGGTGGACGACGATCCCAGCCTGCTTAAGCTACTGGGAATGCGTCTGGGAAGTGAAGGCTTCAGAGTGTTAACCGCCGAAAGCGGACCAGAAGCTCTGCGAACCCTGCAGCGTGAGAAGATCGATTTGGTGATCAGCGATCTGCGAATGGATGAGATGGACGGCCTGGCGCTGTTCACTGAGATTCAGAAAATTCAGCCCGGTATGCCGGTGATTATCCTCACCGCGCACGGATCGATTCCGGAAGCCGTTTCGGCAACCCAACAGGGCGTGTTCAGCTTCCTGACCAAACCTGTCGATCGCGATGCGCTCTATAGTGCGATTGATCAGGCACTGGTCCATCGTGCGCCTGCCAGTGACGATGCCTGGCGGGAAAGTATTGTTACCCGCAGCCCGCTCATGTTGCGGATGCTGGAGCAGGCCAGAATGGTGGCCCAGTCCGATGTCAGCGTGTTGATTAACGGGCAGAGCGGTACCGGTAAAGAGATTCTGGCGCAGGCGATCCATGCCGCCAGCCCACGGGCGGGCAAGGCTTTCATTGCGATTAACTGCGGCGCGCTGCCCGAGCAGCTGCTGGAGTCCGAGCTGTTCGGCCACGCCAAAGGCGCATTTACCGGGGCGGTCAGTAATCGTGAAGGGCTGTTCCAGGCGGCCGAAGGTGGGACACTGTTCCTGGATGAAATCGGTGATATGCCGCAGGCGCTGCAGGTCAAGCTGCTGCGCGTGTTGCAGGAGCGTAAGGTACGTCCGCTCGGCAGCAACCGCGACCTGGATATCAACGTGCGTATTCTTTCGGCGACCCATCGCGATCTGCCTAAGGCGATGGAGAAGAAAGAGTTCCGTGAAGATCTGTTCTACCGGTTGAATGTGGTGAACCTGAAAATCCCGGCACTGCATGAACGTTCTGAAGATATTCCGCTGCTGGCAAATCATCTGCTGAAGCAGTCGGCAGAGCGCCACAAACCGTTCGTACGCAGCTTCTCAACCGATGCGATGAAACGCCTGATGGCTGCGAGCTGGCCGGGCAACGTGCGTCAGCTGGTGAACGTCATTGAGCAGTGCGTGGCGCTGACTTCTGCGCCGGTGATCGGTGAAGCGCTGGTCGAGCAGGCACTGGTGGGCGAGAACACCGCGTTACCCACTTTTGTGGAAGCCAGAAACCAGTTTGAACTGAACTACTTACGCAAGCTGCTGCAGATGACCAAAGGCAACGTGACCCACGCTGCACGTCTGGCCGGGCGCAACCGGACCGAGTTTTATAAATTGCTGTCGCGCCACGAGTTGGATGCGTCTGATTTTAAAGAGTAGTTTTTTCAGTGCCGCTTTGCTGCCGGGATATGGTAGCTTAGGCCTCCTGAAATAGAGACAGACCGCGCAGCGGGACCTGTCCGCTGCATTTATACTCATGTTTACCCTCCGGGTGCGGAGGGAATGAAAAGGGTCTGCCATGAAAAAGATTGATGCAATTATCAAACCGTTCAAACTCGATGACGTGCGTGAAGCGCTGGCCGAAGTAGGGATCACCGGCATGACCGTTACTGAAGTGAAAGGTTTTGGACGCCAGAAAGGGCACACTGAGCTCTATCGCGGCGCGGAATATATGGTCGATTTTCTGCCGAAGGTGAAGATTGAGATCGTCATTGCTGACGACATCGTCGATACCTGCGTGGAAACCATCATGCGCACCGCGCAGACCGGCAAAATTGGTGATGGTAAAATCTTTGTGTACGACGTGGCGCGCGTGGTACGTATCCGTACGGGCGAAGAAGACGAAGAAGCGATTTAATTCTGGCTGCGGGCAGGATCGGAAAAGGGGCGGGTATCTCAGGATATCCGCCCCTTTTATTTTCATTGTGTTCATCGCTGGTTAAATTGTGATCTCTGCCCGGAATGTTGGCTGACCTTTTGTTAATGTCATGGCATCTGATCCTGAAGGGGTTTCAGGATGACAGAAAAAGGGAAACAGGAATGACATGGACTTATAACGTCAGGACGAAAGAGTTTCACCTTAACGGTGAACTAAAATTTAAATCCCAGTATGCTGGTGCTGTTGGGTATAAAAATGACCCTGGATTTGAGTGTATTAAAAATAAAGGCCCACTGCCGCGCGGAAGCTATCGTATAGGTGCTCCTTACGATTCAAAAAAAACCGGGCCCTATACTCTGGTGTTGATTCCACAAAGCGCTAATAATATGTGTGGACGTGGTGATTTCAGAATCCATGGCGACAGTAAGAAAGAGCCGGGATCGGCTTCTGAGGGCTGTATTGTTGCAGAAAAGGACTTCAGGGAAAAAATTTGGGAAAGTGGTGACAGGGAGTTGATTGTTAAATGAATTTCTTCAGGGTTTTAATGTTTATTCCTTTACTGACAGGCTGTGTCCACACAATCCCTGTCGAACCTGATGCTTGTGTCGTGCCCGATTCATCTGTTGAGATCTCTATGTTTGATTCCATGATTGATAACTTGAAAATAGATCAATCGGTGGTGGCAAGAGGTCAGACAAAAATGGAGCTTCTGGATAACAGGCTGGTCAGTCCCCTTTTTGCCGAATATTTAGCGCAGAAATCATGGGATAATGATAAAGATAAATGGCTTAGCGTAGAGAGGTACAAAAGAATCTATTCTGAACATAATGTCAGAAATCTTATTGTTAAGATCACCTATTTTAATAACGAACGAAAAAAAAATGTATTCATTGCCTCTGCCTTAGTTAACGACGATGAATGTTCAATTGATTTCAACGGCTATATTATTGTCAGTCGTGAATTTTAAAACACAGCCGCCCGGCAGGGCGGCTGTGTTTTTAATAATGATCGGCATGTTGCCTGTCTAATCAAATCACTTTATGCGGGCCAAACACTTCGTAGTGAATACGGTCTTCTGTAATCTCCATACTCAGCAACTGGCGCGCAACATGCTGCATAAACCCTACCGGGCCGCACAGGTAGTAATGCATTGCAGGATCGCTGAGCTGGCTTTCAACAGGCATCAGGTCTGTCAGGCCTTCGCTGTCATAGTTGCCTTTATCCTGCGGCAGTGGCTGGCTGTACCAGAGGTGCTGCGCGAAGTTGCCAAGCCGGTTGCCTGCTGCAGCAACTTCTTCGCGGAAAGCGTGTCGTTTGCCGTTATCAGCTGCATGGAACCACTGTACGCGCGCCGGATGTCGCTGCGCGGCCAGCACGTCCAGCATTGCCAGCATCGGCGTCTGTCCCACACCGGCCGAAATCAGCGTAACCGGTGTTTCCGGTTCTACGTTCAGGAAGAAGTCACCTGCCGGTGCCGCCAGATGCACTTCATCGCCAACTTTCGCGTGCTGATGCAGCCAGCCTGATACCGTGCCGCCTTCTTCATGGCGCACTGCGATGCGATAATCACGACCGTTTGGTGCCCGGGTCAGCGAATACTGGCGGATCTCCTGGTTGGCAAAACCTTCCTCACGCAGCCAGACGCCCAGATACTGCCCGGCATGATAATCCGCCACCGGCAGGCCATCAGCTGGCGTCAGAGTAAAGCTTTTGATCACCTCACTCTGCGTGGCGATTTCGCTGATGTGGAAAGCGCGTGGGGTTCTCCAGCCGCCCGTTTTATTTTCTCCTTCCCGGTAAATCTCTTCTTCGCGCTGAATAAATACGCCCGCCAGCACGCCGTAAGCCTTACCCCACGCATCCAGAACCTCCTGACCCGGGCTGAGCATCTCATCCAGCGTGGCCAGCAAATGCGTGCCCACAATCTGGTATTGCTCCGGCTGAATAGCAAAGCTGGTGTGCTTCTGGGCAATCTTCTCTACCGCAGGCAGCAGGGCAGCCAGGTTTTCGATATTGCTGGCATAAGCGCAGATGGCATTGAACAGCGCTTCACGCTGGTTGCCGTTGCGCTGGTTGCTCATATTGAAAATGTCCTTCAGCTCCGGATTGTGCGCAAACATGCGGTCATAAAAATGGGCGGTCAGGCGGGGGCCGGTGGCGAGCAGGGCAGGAATAGTGGCTTTAACGGTGGCGATGGTCCTGGCGTCTAACATGGCAAAGCTCCTTGCAGGAATTATAAAGATGTATTTTAAATGCATCTTATAGTGCTTTAACAGGCATTGTAAATACACCTTAAAGCGGCAGGGGCATTTTTCGCCACAGACTGGCGGACAATGTGAAGGAACTGCATCTGGATGATGATGAAATATCGTGAAGAGAAGGGTTGCAAAAAAGAGGAAAAAACCGTGCCAGCACTGAAGCCAATCGTTTGCGTAAAAAGCGCGCTTTCCGGCTACCGCTCGGTGGGTAAAACAGTTTACACTGTTGGCCTTCGCCCAAACGGGCCGTCCAATGCCGAATATTAGTTAGCTGAGTCAGGAGAAGCGGATGTTAAAGCGTGATATGAATATTGCCGATTATGATGCCGAGTTATGGCAGGCAATGGAGCAAGAGAAAGTGCGTCAGGAAGAGCATATTGAACTGATTGCTTCTGAAAACTACACCAGTCCGCGTGTCATGCAGGCACAAGGGTCTCAGCTGACCAACAAATATGCCGAAGGCTATCCTGGCAAGCGTTACTACGGCGGCTGTGAGTATGTTGATATCGTTGAGCAGCTGGCTATCGACCGTGCGAAAGCGCTGTTCGGTGCTGACTATGCTAACGTGCAGCCGCACTCTGGTTCACAGGCTAACTTCGCAGTGTACACCGCGCTGCTGCAGCCGGGCGATACCATTCTCGGGATGAACCTGGCGCACGGTGGTCACCTGACTCACGGTTCACCGGTTAACCTGTCCGGCAAGCTCTACAATGTGGTGCCTTACGGCATCGACGAAACCGGCAAAATTGATTACGAAGATCTGGCTGCGCAGGCGCAGAAGCACAAGCCAAAAATGATCATCGGTGGTTTCTCGGCTTATTCTGGTGTCTGTGACTGGGCAAAAATGCGTGAAATCGCTGACAGCATCGGCGCATATCTGTTCGTGGACATGGCGCACGTAGCCGGTCTGATCGCTGCAGACGTCTATCCGAACCCGGTACCCCACGCGCACATCGTGACCACCACCACCCACAAAACCCTGGCAGGTCCACGTGGCGGCCTGATCCTGGCTAAAGGCGGTGATGAAGATCTGTATAAGAAGCTGAACTCTGCTGTCTTCCCTGGCGGCCAGGGCGGCCCGCTGATGCACGTGATTGCCGGTAAAGCGGTAGCGTTGAAAGAAGCGATGGAGCCTGAGTTCAAAACTTACCAGCAGCAGGTTGCTAAAAACGCCAAAGCCATGGTGGAAGTGGTGCTGGAGCGCGGATACAAAGTGGTTTCCGGTGGCACCCATAACCATCTGTTCCTGCTGGACCTGGTGGACAAAAATCTGACCGGTAAAGAAGCTGATGCTGCCCTGGGTCGCGCTAATATCACCGTGAACAAAAACAGCGTCCCTGATGACCCAAAAAGCCCGTTTGTGACTTCCGGTATCCGCATCGGTTCACCTGCGGTAACCCGCCGTGGCTTTAAAGAAGCCGACGTTCGCGAGCTGGCTGGCTGGATCTGCGATATTCTCGACAATATCAATGACGAAGGCGTTCAGGAACGTGTGAAGAAGCAGGTGCTGGATATCTGCGCGCGCTTCCCGGTCTACGCATAAGCGAATTCTGCGCCGGTCTTTCTCTGGGCGATGGGGCGATGCCGGTGCTGCGGAGCACGGCGCTGTTTCTGCGGCCCGGAGTGGCGTAATTACGATTCCAGCAGCATCCTGATACGGTGCTGCTGGTGAGCCTGCAGGGGGAGTTCGGCGTGGATTAGCGGCGGTGAGTAGAGTGGCAGAGGGGTGGCATAAGGGGTGATAACCAGCGCAATCCCTTTCGGCGCACTGCTACGCTGATACTCATCCACATCGAGATATTTAATATTCAGCGGCAGCAGCGTCAGCTCCCTCAGCTGCTGCTCCACGGCCTGTTCCAGCTGAGGATCTTTCCCGGTCAGCAGCAGCACCTGTTTTTCCTGTAGCGCATTCTCCTGCATCAGCCACGCGCCAAAAATAATTGCTATCAGTCCCAGCTCCTCCTGCGAGAAATGCAGGCCATAGAGCTGCTCAAAGTCACTTACCGCTTCCTGAGTGGTCCGCAACAGGCGGGGATAAAGCCGTACCACCTCTTCCGTCAGGCTGTTATCGATACCAATTCCGAACAGGCTGCGTTCCAGTGCCTGAGCAAGATGAGTATAAAGCTGTGAACACAATCCCTTTTCATCACTAAAGCGCATTTCGGACAACGTCTGGAATCGATCTGCTATCTGCCGGACAGCTTCCAGCAAACGCAGCTCATACCCATGGCAGGCATTGTCAGCCGCAGGCGCGTGCATCTGGCTGAACAGCAGGGCATACAGCCAGACTTCGCTGGCATCCGGTGCGGTTTTACACCGTTTCTGCCAGTGACGCACAACCTCCTGTGCCACCTGATGTTCGATGCGTGAAATCAGCCATGCCTGCTGAGCTTCACTGAATTCGGTAGGGGTACGGCGACAGAGTGAATGCTGCATGAAAATCTGCAAAAACTGGCAGTCGCGGCTGGTGAACTTACGCGAAAGTCCCTGAGCGCAGTGCTGCACCAGGGCATTCAGATTGTGCTCATCGTACAGCGCTTTTTCTGTCTGCAGGGCTTTCAGCTGCTGTTTGATCGCCGGGGCGAAGCGGTGACGAACGAAATCAGGTGCAAGCCGCAGGCCTCGCCGCAGCCAGTGCAGCAGGCACAGCCGCTGGTCCAGCTCCCTGCCGTCAATCCGGAAGCTGCCGTTTGCATCCTGAGTGAGGGCAAGCCGGTGATAGCGCTGGATTTCTGCAGCCACCTCCGCTATATCTTGCCGGGTAACCGACCGATCCACCCCGTTGAGTTGACAAAGAGAATCAAGATTTACGGTGTAGTCCGGGAGATAAAGCATTAATAGCAGGTGGCAGTGACGCTGCGGGCCGGAGAAGGCAGAAGGTGGTGGTGAGGGTAAGCTCATCGTCTGCAATCCTGGTCAAGAGTAACACCGCTAAGAATAGCGTGGTTGCAGCCTTTTGAGCCCGCAGAGGCCAGATTTATTCATAGCTTATAAGGCAGGTCACAGAATTTTTTGCCTGACAAGCAGAGGGAACAAAATTTGTTACGTTATAACATGCTCACCAGGCTGACGATCGGTGCCATACTGCTGGCAGCCACGCCGCTGGCCTGGAGCCATCCGCACAGCTTTATTGATATGCAGGCCACGCTGGTGCACAAGGATAATCAGCTGACCGGGCTGAAAATGCACTGGGTGATGGACGAAATCACCTCCGCCGATCTGCTTTATGATGCGGGCGAAGCAAAGCCGGGGTCGGTGGTCTGGAAAAAGCTGGCGGCACAGGTTATGGCAAACGTACTGGGGCAGCACTACTTCAGCGAGTTCTGGCATGAGGGTAAGGCGGTAAAATTCGATAATCTGCCGCCCGAATATTCACTTTCCAGAGAAGGACATAAAGCCGTGCTGGACTTTATTCTGCCGTTGGGTGAGCCACGGCCACTGGCTGGTCAGCGCTACACTTTCTCCACCTTTGACCCAAGCTATTTTGTTGATATGTATTACGACTCTGAAAAGTCCCTTCATATCCCGCCCGAACTGGCAAAGCAGTGTCAGTTTTCGCTGCATACCCCCAAACCCAATGCTTCAATGCAGGCTTACGCGCTGTCGCTGGATAAAGCCGATGCGCCACCTGAAGATATGGATCTTGGCCAGCAATTTGCCCAGACGGTGACGCTGACATGTCAGTAAACTCCCTGCCGCAGAAATCCGGAACCGCTGGCTGGCTGCAGATATGGCCGCTGTTTGTTTTGCTGGCTCTGTTGCTGGCCGCAGGTGTGGTCGTCTGGCTGCACTGGCCGCAGATTTTGTTGCAAAGCATACTCTGGCAGAAAACCCTGCATCAGCAGATGACTGCGCTGCTGCAGCAGGTTGCTACTCATCCCCATCAGGCCGGGCTGGCGCTGATGGGTTTCAGCCTGATATACGGCGTGCTGCACGCACTGGGACCGGGGCACGGCAAGGTGGTGATCGCCACTTTCCTGGCAACACACCCCACGAAAGTGAAAACCAGCCTGCAGTTGACGATGATGGCGGCGGTCGTGCAGGGCGGGGTGGCGATAGCGTTGGTGACGGTCATGCTGGTGGTGCTGAAACTCTCCTCGCGCCAGCTGCACATCAGCAGTTACTGGCTGGAGAAGGGCAGCTATCTGCTGGTGGCCGGGCTGGGGCTGTGGCTGTGCTGGCGCGCGCTCGGTAAGATTGTTAAGGCGCTGCGTACTCCGGACACCATGACTATCCGGCGGATTGTGCCTGTCGGTCACCAGCACAGCGCGGACTGCGGCTGTGGACATCAGCACGTGCCGGACAGTGAGATGCTCGGTAAGGCGGTCAACGGCAGAACCAAAGCGATTGTGGTACTGTCTATGGGGCTGCGTCCCTGTTCCGGGGCGATTATGATGCTGCTGTTTTCGAAAGTCATTGGCGTGTACTGGTGGGGCGTGCTTTCGGCGCTGGCTATGGCGGTCGGGACGGCGATGACCGTTTCGGCAATGGCTCTGCTGGTGCAGGTTTCCCGGGTGCTGGCGATAAAGCTTAGCCGCAATGCTTCACCGGCAGGCTGGCAGAAAGTGGGGTGGTCTTGTTTGTCGCTGACGGGGGGCGTGTTGCTGATAGCGGCAGGGATGATGCTGTGGCTCAGCGCCAGGCCAGAGATGGTGGGTGGCATCCGGCCGATGTTTCTGCGGTGAAAACTGGCCGCAAACCTGAAAAAAAAATGCATACAGTCAGTCACTGATAAAAACAGTGACTGTTCGGGGAACCCTGGCCGCTCATAAAGACGCAAACAACGCCATCCGTGGCAGCTCGACTCGTGCCGTCCATGGCACGAGACGCTTTATTCCCGGCCAGGGTTCCCCTCACGTTAAGGTGGGAGGTCATTTGAAAAAACACTCCCCACTCATAACTGCAAACTTAGCGCTTCAGCGCTTCGCTCAGCTCGTCACGCATGGTAGCCAGCATCGCTTTCACCACGCGCGGATTACCTGCCACGATGTTGCCGGAAGTTATGTAACCGTGAGCGCCAACAAAGTCAGTCACCAGGCCGCCAGCTTCACGCACCAGCAGTTCACCGCCTGCGAAATCCCATGGCTTCAGGCCGATTTCAAAATAACCGTCCACACGGCCAGCGGCAACGTAGGCCAGATCCAGCGCAGCTGAACCGGTACGACGGAAATCCGCACACTGGGTAAACAGTTTGCCAACGATATTGATGTAAGGAGTTGCATGCTGTTTCAGCTTGAACGGGAAGCCTGTCGCCAGGATGGTGCCGTCCAGATCGCGTGCTGTACCACCCCGCAGACGATAACCGTTCAGCTGAGCACCCTGACCACGAGCCGCGCTGAACAACTCATTGCGCATTGGATCGTAAACCACGGCGACTTCGGTGCGGCCTTTGATGCGCACGGCGATAGAAACGGAGAAGTGAGGGAGACGCTTGATGAAGTTGGTGGTGCCATCCAGTGGATCGATAACCCATTGCACATCCTGGTCTTCACCGGCTAACTCACCACTCTCTTCAGTAATAATGGTGTGCTTCGGGTAAGACTTGCGGATCACCTCAATAATCAGGCGCTCGGCGTCGCGGTCAACATTGGTAACGAAGTCGTTGCTGCCTTTCTGGCTGGCTTCGACGGCGTCCGGGGTTTCATAGTTCTTGGCAATTAAATTTCCGGCCTTGCGCGCAGCGCGCACGGCGATGTTGAGCATCGGATGCATCGGTCTCTCTCACTGGATGTTAAAGAACGGGAAAACGGCGCGGATTATAACAGGGAGAACGCCATCTGTCCTGAAAATATGTTAGCATCGTCAAATTATCTCACAGACCTGACTTCCCTATGCTGCAAAATATCAGAATCGTGCTGGTAGAAACTTCTCACACCGGTAATATGGGTTCCGTCGCTCGCGCGATGAAAACCATGGGCTTAACCAACCTGTATCTGGTCAACCCGCTCGTCAAACCTGATTCTCAGGCCATTGCTCTGGCTGCCGGAGCCAGTGATGTGATTGGCGAAGCCCACATCGTCGACACCCTCGACGAAGCGCTGGCTGGCTGCAGCCTGGTGGTGGGCACCAGCGCCCGTTCCCGATCTCTGCCATGGCCAATGCTCGATCCGCGTGAATGTGGAATCAAAAGCGTGCAGGAGGGGCAACAGGCTCCGGTCGCACTGGTCTTTGGCCGCGAGCGCGTTGGCCTGACCAATGAAGAGCTGCAGAAGTGCCATTACCATGTGGCTATCGCGGCTAATCCGGAATACAGCTCGCTGAACCTGGCGATGGCGGTGCAGATCATCGCTTATGAAGTGCGGATGGCCTTCCTGCAGTCGCAGGAGAGCACGCAGCCGCAGCCTTCAGGTGAAGAGTCACCTTATCCGCTGGTCGACGATCTCGAACGCTTCTATCAGCATATGGAGCAGATGATGGTTAATAGCGGCTTTATACGTGAAGGCAGTCCGGGGCAAGTGATGAGCAAAATGCGCCGCTTGTATACCCGTGCCCGTCCGGAGCGTGATGAGCTGAATATCCTGCGTGGCATGCTCTCTTCGCTGGAAAAAAACAGGGGCGAAAAGTAAGCAAAAATAGCTAGCAGTAATGGCAACAATAGTTGAGTAAAACACTTGGTTAAATAGTTGAGTGTTTTACTTGGTTAAATAGTTGACCAAATCACTCAGGAATGGCAGACTTGCGACCATCTTTTCGTTAAGCCCACCAGGGTACAACCGAGGTCGTTTACGCCATGAGACTGACATCCAAAGGCCGTTATGCCGTTACTGCTATGCTCGACGTTGCTCTTCACTCCCACGAAGGGCCTGTACCGTTAGCTGATATTTCCGAGCGTCAGGGGATCTCCCTCTCTTATCTCGAGCAGCTGTTCTCCCGCCTGCGTAAAAATGGCCTGGTGGCCAGCGTACGTGGTCCGGGTGGCGGTTACCTGTTGGGTAAAGAGTCGAACGCTATCGCGGTTGGCGCAGTGATTACTGCCGTGGACGAGTCGGTTGACGCCACCAAGTGCCAGGGCAAAGAAGGCTGCCAGGGCGGCGAACGCTGCCTGACTCACGTTCTGTGGCGTGACCTCAGTGAGCGCATCAGCGACTTCCTGAACAACATTACGCTGGCTGAGCTGGTTAACAACCAGGAGATTCTGGATGTGGCCGATCGTCAGAACAATACTGAAAAAGCACGTGTGCCAAATGGCCGCATGCATGAAACTATTAACGTCAATCTGCGTGCCTGATTGCCTTTAAGGCGAAGCCTGTCGTCCGTCGTCACGGGGACGACAGGAGCTGAGCCCAGCCAGACAGCATTGAATGACGTTATATACGGAGTTCAACTGCAATGAAAGTCCCTGTCTATCTCGATTACGCCGCCACCACCCCTGCCGATCCCCGCGTTGCTGAAAAAATGGTGCAGTTCCTGACCATGGACGGCACGTTTGGCAATCCAGCTTCCCGTTCACACCGCTTTGGCTGGCAGGCTGAAGAAGCCGTTGATGTGGCCCGCAACCAGGTGGCAGAGCTGATCGGTGCCGACCCACGCGAGATCGTTTTCACTTCCGGTGCCACGGAATCCGATAACCTGGCGATCAAAGGTGCAGCCCATCTCCATCAGGAAAGAGGCCGCCATATCATCACCAGCCAGACCGAACATAAAGCGGTGCTGGATACCTGTGCCCAGCTTGAGCGCGAAGGTTTCGCGGTAACTTACCTCGTGCCGCAACGTAACGGCCTGATCGATCTGCAGCAACTCGAAGCCGCGCTGCGCAATGACACTATTCTTGTGTCGATCATGCATGTTAACAACGAGATCGGTATCGTGCAGGACATCGCCGCGATTGGCGAACTGTGCCGTACCCGCGATATCCTGTTCCATGTCGATGCCACGCAAAGTGTTGGCAAACTCCCGCTGGATGTCAGCCAGATCAATGTTGATCTTGTCTCTTTCTCTGCCCATAAAATTTACGGCCCGAAAGGTATCGGAGGGTTATACGTGCGTCGCAAGCCCCGCATCCGTATCGCAGCGCAGATCCACGGTGGTGGGCATGAGCGCGGCATGCGTTCCGGCACGCTTCCCGTCCATCAGATTGTCGGAATGGGGGAGGCGTACCGTATTGCTAAAGAAGAGATGACTGCTGAAATGGCACGTCTGGCGGTACTGCGCAAAAAGTTGTGGGAAGGGATCAGCAAGCTTGAAGATGTGACACTGAATGGCGATCTTGAGCAGGGCGCACCCAATATTCTCAATATCAGCTTTGGCGGTGTGGATGGCGAAACGCTGATTATGGCGCTGAAAGATCTGGCGCTTTCATCCGGTTCAGCCTGCACCTCGGCCAGCCTGGAACCTTCCTACGTGCTGAGCGCGCTGGGGCTGTCAGACGAGCTGGCGCACAGCTCGCTGCGTTTCTCTTTGGGGCGCTTCACCACTGAAGAGGAGATTGATTTTGCCATTCCTCTGGTGCAGAAAGCCATTACCCGCCTGCGCGAACGTGGATGAATTCTGTAAGTCACCATAGACGATGACGCAGAAAGGTTTATTGTAGTGTCCGACCGTTTTACGACGGACCTTATGAAGTTCAAACAAGGAGCCATGCGATGACAACGACTTCAATGAAAATAACACTGTCAACGGCAGCGGCAGATCAGCGCTGGGGGGAAAAAGCCACCCTGACCAGCAACGACAGTGGCATGACCATTCATCTGACGGGCAGCGATGCGCTGACCACCATCCAGCGCGCGGCCCGTAAAATTGACGGCCAGGGCATCCGCCACGTTACCCTGAGCGGCGACTGGGATCTCGAGAAAAGCTGGGCATTCTGGCAGGGCTATCGCGGCCCGAAAGGCGAACGTAAAGTTGAGTGGGCAGCGCTGAGTGAGGCTGACAGCGCGGAATTTGAACGTCGCCTGAAAATTATCGACTGGGTGCGTGACACCATCAATCTTCCCGCGGAAGATCTCAGTCCGTCACAGCTGACTCAGCGTGCGGTTGACCTGCTGAGCGATGTGGGCGGCGAAAGCGTCAGCTACCGCATCACTAAAGGCGACGATCTGCGTAACCAGGGCTATATGGGTTTGCACACCGTGGGGCGTGGCTCATCCCGCCTTCCGGCGCTGCTGGCGCTGGACTACAATCCAACCGGTGACGAAAACGCCCCGGTGTTTGCCTGCCTGGTTGGCAAAGGCATTACCTTCGATACCGGCGGCTACAGCCTGAAGCCGAGCGGTTCAATGGATTCGATGAAATCGGACATGGGCGGCGCAGCTACCCTGACCGGTGCGCTGGCGCTGGCCGTCAGCCGTGGTCTGAAAAAACGAGTGAAGCTGTATCTGTGCTGCGCCGACAACATGGTGAGTGGCAATGCGTTCCGCCTGGGCGACATCATCAGCTACCGTAACGGCAAAACCGTGGAAGTGATGAACACCGATGCGGAAGGTCGTCTGGTGCTGGCGGATGGTCTGATTGACGCCAGCGAACAAAATCCTGAGCTGCTGATCGATGCTGCCACGCTGACCGGTGCCGCCAAAACAGCGCTGGGCAATGATTACCATGCGCTGTTCAGCTTTGATGACCAGCTGGCTCAGTCGCTGCTCAGCAGTGCTGCAGGTGAAAATGAGCCGTTCTGGCGTCTGCCGCTGGCCGAGTTCCATCGCAGCCATCTGCCGTCTAACTTTGCCGATCTGAACAACATTGCCGCTCCTTCACACACTGCTGGTGCCAGCTCTGCGGCAGCGTTCCTGTCGCATTTTGTGAAGCGCTACCAGAAGGGCTGGCTGCACATTGACTGTTCAGCCACCTACCGTAAAGGGGCTGTGGATCAGTGGTCCGCCGGGGCGACCGGCCTGGGCGTGCGTACCGTTGCTAATATGCTACTGAAATAATCTGCCATCACGGCTTCCCTGCCAGCTCACCTGGCCGGAAAGCTGATGCCGTTGACTGGACCGATCAATGAATGAAAACAATCTGCGCCTTGAAGAGGTGCTGAAACTGGCGGCAACTGAGCCAGCACATCGCCCGGAATTCTTCTCTTTGCTGATGGATGCCAGCGTCTGGGTGCCCGGAGAAAGTGCGGAAAAGGGCGAAATCGCGGCCACCGCTCAGGTGGATTTACGGCACTGGGAGAAGGATGATGGCACCACGGTCATTCCTTTCTTCACCTCGGTCAGCGCTATGGAGCAGGCGGTCAGCGAAGAGCAGCCTTTTCTGGTGATGCCGGTGCGCACGCTGTTTGAAATGACGCTGGGCGAAACGCTGTTCCTCAACCCAAAACTGCCTTCCGGCAAGGAGTTCTCTCCTCGTGAGATCGGCAATCTGCTGGGTGAGGGCGGCAATGCTCTGAGTCAGCAAACCGTGCTGGAAGGTGGCACTTCACTGCTGCTTTCTGAAATTGCTGAACCGCCGGCGCAGATGATTGCTTCGCTGACGACGCTGTTTACCAGACACAAGCAGGTTCGCCGGGCCTATATTGCCCACATCAAAGAGTCGGCGGAAGAGCAACCCAACTTGTTGATTGGGATCGAAGCTGACAGCGATATTGAAACCATCATTCGTGCGGCAGGCAGCGTTGCTACTGACACGCTTCTGGAAGATGAGCCGGTTGATCTCTGCGAAGTGGTGGAAAATGAAAAGGGCATCAGTCACTTCTTTACCGCCCACATTACGCCCTTTTATGAGCGCAGGTGGGGCAGTTTTCTGCGGGAGTTCAGGCAGAGCAAATAACGCTAAATAATGCGTAATCCGGCCCTGAGCTGCCTGACGGCTCAGGGCTTTCTGTTGTTGGAGGGGCGGTTGACGCACACTTTTTTCCTAACCTTAACGACATTATTAATTTATTAACGCTTTTTTTTGTGAATCGTATCATAAAAATAAATCGAAATAGCGTTACTGTGTTTAGTGAAAACCATTACAGAAAATGATGAATGTTAAAAGTCTCTGCTGTTGA
>NZ_WHOY01000031.1:56327-61044 GCF_009765445.1 Pantoea sp. BAV 3049
GGCGGCTGTCGTGAATGTCATGATGTTTATTACCTCACATAGTTTGCTGCTCTTAATAAAACGGGAACATTAGTTCCCGTTTTATTAACTCAGAGTAAGGACATTATTCCTGGTTATAACCAACATCAACGATGGCATAGCCGGCACGCAGCGGCATGCCATCCGACATCGTCGTGACAATTACCAGCTCGTCACCGCTCACCGTCTCCGGCGACGTATAGCTCACGGTATAAACAGGCTCGTCATCCGTTCCTGATATCTCCGTGTCACCCAGCGAACCGCTTCCCGCCTCCGGATAAAGCGACCACGTGTCCGGGTCTATCTCACCGTCACCGGTGGCCGAAAACTTCTGTACGGACCCCAGCGTCATCTCCGTGAGCAGCGGCGGTGTGACGGGAAATTCCGCATGGGTCGCGTGACTTACCAGCAGGACCCGGGCGGTGGCGGCTTGTCCGTCAGATGCTGTTGCCTTAACGTTTACCCAGGAATAGCCTTTCGGCCAGGCATCGGATGGCGTGGTATACTGACCATTCTCATCAATAACGCCGGTCAGCCCTCCGGACTCTGCCGCCTCAACGCTCCAGCCGGACAGGTCCGTGCCGTCCGTAAGGTCCGCGGTGAACTGCCAGGTGGAGGGACTGCCTGCGACTTCCTTCACGGCTATAAAGGCCGGTGATATCATTACTGATGACGGTACAACCGCCACATAGGCAGATTCCGTGGCGCCATCAGTGCCGGTTGCGGTAATTTTAACGTTAATCAGGGCACTCTCAAGCGCGGCAGGAGCCTGATAAAGGCCGTCGGCGCTGATGGTACCGGAATCGGCCGGAGACACGGACCAGGTCACGTCATCGCTGGCGGTGAACTGCACGCTCTGCCCGACAGAAACCGTGCTGGTCAATGGCGTTACGCTCAGAGAGGTCAGAGACGGGGCGATATCACCGAACACTATCATGTCACCCGGCATGGAAGCGTCTTTCAGCTGGTTAATGTTCTGCTCCGGGAACAGCAGGTGGTCGACGGCAAACACGCTGATAGGCTCAAAGCTCACGCTGCTGAGCAGCGCGCTGACGGCTGCACTCACCATGCTGTCGAGTTTCTCGTGCAACAGGTCTGCCAGCGTCGCGCCATCGTAATATTTGATGATGTCTCCAAATTTATCCCAGAAATTACTGCTCACATGGATATTATTGCTGCCGCCCGTTAGCTGAATGGACTCATCAACTGTGTTCACTACCATCGTGTAGTTCCCCTGGCCGGTTGGGGAAAATGTGACATCTCTGTCGCTGTAGCCGTAAGAGTCTGTGAATGATCCGTCATGTACAGAGTACTTGAGACCAAAATGGTTAATAAAAGTCCTGTCTGAATCTGGCGTCAGTACGAACCCGCCCTCCGTTTTTATTTTCGCCCCTGCCAGTTCGTAAATAAAGTCCTTATCAAGTTCATCATACGCATGACCAGACTCCCGCACAAAATCACCGCTCCACGTTCTGTTCCAGAGCCCTCCACTACTATCCCGATTTTCCGCATTCACAAAACCCAGCCGCAGAGTGGCATTATCAGAGGCCACGAGTTCCCAGGCAGTATCGCTGGAGCTTCCCTCGCGCGTCAGCGTCCATTCGCCAGTGTCCAGGACGCTGTCCATTGATTTTTTAACGAACTGGTTCATGACGAGCAGGTTATTCACCAGGATAGCTGAAGAGTGGTCGTCGGGGATGAGCCACGGGAACGTTTCGTCCGGCAGGCTGGTCGCGTTTTCTGACGGATGAGCTTTGGTGAGCACAAAAAGCAGAACGGCACCGTAACCTGCTCCCTTATTCGTGTTGCCGGCAGGCTGGGTGCGGATGATAAAATCCGTGGGCGTCAGGACCGTGTCCAGCACGTCCATGCTGAGCTGCCCCACACTGTAGGTCACGGGATTATTTTTCAGCCACTGCTCAAAATACGGAATGATTTCTGCAGCCGGGTCGTCGTCGACGTTGGTTGTGTTCACGCTGCCGGCTGACAGGTCCAGGATAACATGACCTTCCGTATCCACCGTCCCGCTGCCTTTTTTCAGATCCACATCCAGCTTCAGGTAGACCCCACCCCCGGGGCGAACGCGGGTGTAGCGGGTTACCTGGTTGTCGGTATTGAGTTTTGCAATACTGCCCCTGACAAACTCCATGGTTACGGAGACGCGGGAGTCAGTGATAGTGGCATTTTCAAAAGAGATACGCGGGGCGGACAGCGTCAGGTCACTGAAGCGCACGGTGCCGTCACTGTTAGTCCAGTTGAATACCGGCATCTCGGCACCATCAGCACGCTTACTGACATACTGCTGCTCAAGAAGGTGGTTGATTTTGTCGCGGTCATAGGCAATCACCGCATCGTATCCCAGCGTTTTGGTTTTACCCGCGAGGGTATTAATGATATCTGCAGAAGTGGTCATTATTATTCTCTCTTTAAGCATATGGAAGATGAAAGGTTCTGGTTAAAATCCAGCCTCACCATAAATAGTAGGTTATTTTTTGTTCTGCCATCAGGCATTATGAGTACGCCTGAACACCCCGCATCCTGAAAGCTGAGATTGGCAATATTATTCATGGTGTTGATGCAGGATCGTCCTGATGGGCTGCCCATCAGGAGTGACTGGCAGTTCAGCCACTCCTGCATCGCCGATAAAAATACATTATTTTCATAAACATGGGTTAAACGATGAGATAATGTTAGGTGACGGATGGTATCAGAACCGGTTTTATCGGAGGGGCGTGGGGTTTCAGCCAGACAGATTTTTTGTCGTGCTGCTGCCAGAATGCGCGTAACAGATACAGTATCAGGAGCCAATATTATGACGTTCACGACAGCCGCCGGGGCCACCCGGTTTATCCGCCACGGCCACGCCTGCCTGGGCGTGGCCGGCCCCGCAGGACTCACCCTGACCGCAGGTGGCCACAACGACAGCCTGCTCTGGTCGCGTAACCCGGCCTCCGGGAGCGGACAGCTTCACACCTGGTCTCCCGGGGGGAACGGGAACGCCACGGACGGCCTGCCCGGCTTTAACGGCGAACGTCCGGACCCCGTCAGCGGCAGCTATCACCTTGGCAACGGCTACCGGGCTTATAACCCGGTGCTGGGCCGTTTCAACTGCCCGGACAGCCTGAGTCCGTTCGGTGCGGGCGGGATTAATCCGTATGCTTACTGTGCAGGGGACCCGGTCAACCACACCGACCCTACCGGGCATATCAGCTGGCAGGGGATAGTGGGCATTATTGGTGGCGTTATCGGGCTGGGACTGAGCCTGTTCACGGCGGGAGCGTCCATCGCGGCGGCGGGCAGCCTGGCTGCGGCGTGGAGTTCAGCCTCGGCCACCTCGCTGGTTGTGGGAGGACTGGGTATTGCGGCGGACGTGACGGGGATAGCCAGCGGGGCGACGGAGGACGTGAATCCGGAGGCGACCACGGTGCTCGGGTGGGTCTCCATGGCCACAGGCCTGGCGGGCATGGTGGCCGGTGCTGCGCTCTCGCCTAAAGGCGGCAAGGCACTGAAGATTATGAATAAATCCAGCAGGAGCACAATTCAACCAGAAAATATGATTATTAATGATATTAGAGCACAGTTGCCAATCAATGATCAGTATGCAATTTCGCATCAGCTCAGAGAATACATTAGGGATTTTAATGTCAGTTCTTTTTCAAGTGAAGAACACCTTCTCGCAAACCATATTAAAAGACAAACGGAAAAAGTTAACCGTTATTTACAAGAAAAAATAGGCACGGTGGAATCAAGCTCCAGAAAAATCTCAGTCCGATTTGGGCATGATGAGGGAAATTTCATCGAATATTCAATTCCATTGTTAGGGCAAAAAGACTATTTCAAACTTGATACAACCGAGAGGTATTATTATGACAGAACCACTAATGTTATGAATTATATCAACTCAAGCGCATCCACACGGCCACCATTATATAGACAGGCTATGAATATAGCACCACCAGTGCCTTCATATGAAATGAGTATGATACCTCCACCTCCCCTATACACCGCAACAAATGTAGCAGAATCGGTGATTTAGGGTTTTGTCGCATTAAGGCGCAGTCAGGTAACATACTGTTTGTTTTTTGTAATGTTGCCTGACCATGTCCCTGCTCCGAAAAACTTTCCGACGCCTGCATTATCCCGTCGACATTATCGCCCGGTGTGTTCGCTGGTATCTGGCTTATGCCCTGAGCCTTCGCAATCTGGAGGAAATGATGGCTGAGCGGGGCATTATTATTGACCACTCCACGTTCCATCGCTGGGTCATCCGTCTGGTGCCGTTACTGGATAATGCGTTCCGACGGCATAAGCGTCCGGTGGGTCGCCGCTGGCGAATGGATGAAACCTGTATTAGAGTCAGAGGGCAGTGGAAATATCTGTAACGTGCAGTTGACACTGCAGGGCAGACCATCGACTTTTTGTTGACTGCCCGGCGTGATGCGAAAGCGGCACCAATACAGCAGCCCTGGCAACGCTCAATGCCGGCAATCCTGAAGAGGAAAACATCACCGTCAGGCAAATCAAGTATCTGAATAATCTGGTTGAGCATGATCACCGTAACATCAAACGGAAGATAAAACTGATGACGGGGTTCAAATCGTTCAGGCGGGCGCAGGCAATTCTTGCGGGCATTGAGCTGGTACACATGATCCGCAAGGGTCAGTATCAGCATACTGACGGCGACGGATTGTCCCCGGCT
>NZ_WHOY01000031.1:61054-63302 GCF_009765445.1 Pantoea sp. BAV 3049
GAAGCTTTATGTGTTTTTTATTTTGCGTGTCAATTGATAATGTGCTTAAATCAAGATAAGTCAATCAAACTTAATTGCATGTCTCTGAATGCATATTCACATGTTTAAACAGTGAAATCATTAAGTTAGGTGAGTATAAAGTGTAGGTTTTATTGCAGATAGTGATTGATGTTTGTAACTAAGAAAACAACAATATGACATATCCTTTTGTTTATTCTGAAAATAGATTAAATAGAGGTCAAAGTTATGAAAAGTATATCACTGAAATCAGCATTAAGAACTAGAGTAAAATCAAATGACTCACTTATAAATGAATTTAAATTGATCTTTCATGAGGATTTGTCTAATCTTGAATTTTGTGATATTGCTAACGGTAATGCTGTCGAAAATATCGATGGCAGTAACGCATTCTGTTTAAAGAGTAGTGGTAAATTATATATACTTGTAGGGAATGCTTTAACATTGGTAGACTGCATACTCACTCTTAGGGTAACTATGTTGTTAACCGATAAGACGAGCCAATTAAATATCACTATTAATGACATGAATTTCATTGCATGTGGGGTATATGTTATTGGTGGGGAAGTTCAAGTAGGAGAGTGGTACAAAGTTGATTTTGGTTTCTTCCCCAATTCGCTAGATATTAGGGCCTCTGACGATGATCTATCAGATGACATTCCACTAGAAATATCAATAGTGGGGAGCAGTAACGATGAAGTCGTAGCATATATAAAAACTCTGAAAATAATAATAAATCCTGCAGCCGACATAGCCACTTTTATTGATGGCAACTGGGAAAAACCATATACAAAAAATGAATCTATTGATTTTGAAACCGATGCTATAATTTTAACAGCAAAACACTCTGCAGGTAATGACTGGCCAAGAGCAGGTTCTTCAATATATTGTGCAATAGCTATAATTACTCGCAAAGTTTCATTACCCGCTGGTCAACCTAAAATGCCAATGAATTCTAGAGATCCAGCGTATAGTTATCATTCATCAACTATGATATTTAAATGAGCGATTGGAGAAGATGACGGAGATGTAGCTCGATGGACATCTCATATAGATGATAGTGCAAAGCTTGGCTCATTAATTGTAGTTCGTGGTGTTGTACCTGAAATTTTTTAAGCTGTCAGCTTGATGCGATAAGTTCAAGTGAAAATGAATCACGATAAAAAAGTTAAGTGATGACTTAACGTGTTATTTAATATAAAAACAAATAGAATAGATTGACTCGCTATTGTGATTAATGTGACATGCAAATCCGGAAATAGTATAAAGTTACTGGGTATCTACTATAAGTAGATAATTATTTGTTCAGTAAAATGCTTAAGTAGAGAAAATTTACCCATGCGTGATATAATCTGCGAAAAAAAATAAGCAACTGGCAATAACTTCCCACTGAAGGAACAGTTGTTAGACTTCTGTACTTTCAGCATAATTAGTACAGATAATCATTGCAATGAAAATGTAAATCTGCACCTTTTTTTGATTCAGGTTCTGCACGACAGTTGATGTCAATGGCTGATCTGACAACCTAGGTAAGCTGCTGTAAGTAATTGTGAGTAATCACATTTAGTGTCTAAAATTTATAGCTCAGGAAGTGTTGTTTATGTGTTGCCTATGTCGTTTACGTGTTGTTTATTTAGGTGTGTGTTTTTTTAAATGAGAGGTAACTGGCGCGGTTTTTTTCTTTTACATGGGTTGTCAATGGAATAAATAAAAAGTATGGTTCTCTAGCAAAAATGAGTTATACAAATTATCTGTATTCGCCAAACTTATTCTTCGTGTGGATTAAGCTGATGAAGGTTAATGACGTTTACAATTACGAGTATCTAGAAACCATACCTAAAGAATTAGTGATAACAAATGACGAGATTTGTGCTAGGCTTCATGATTATGTCGATATGCCTGAAATTTCTGATGTGTTGCTATTTCTTACAATAGTCCCACGCGGAAGTTTAGATGGAAGCTCTTATCTGTATATAAGGAGTAAAATTGAAGCGTGTCTTAATAGACTTGGAAGCGAGGATGAAAAATTATTTACATTAAGAGAGCTTTCGGCAGAGCTGGATTGTTTTATTTTTTGATAGATCATAATTACATGTAAAAATCTTATGGCATTTTTGGATTTTAAGATAAGGTTTCAAGTGTAAAAAAAAACTCGAAAAAGTCGGAGAAATTCCGCATGTGATTTTTTTATTAATTACTAAGTATTTTAGTGCTTAGTGCTTAGTGCTTA
>NZ_WHOY01000031.1:63312-63609 GCF_009765445.1 Pantoea sp. BAV 3049
GTATAGCCCTGCTGCCGGAGGGTAATCAGGTCCGGATTACGCCGCCAGTCATGGCCACGGAAACAGGCCACGACTCTGGCGGCCATGCCGCGCGGCGTCCTGCCATTGAAAACGGGCTGGTGATTGCGGTGGGTTTTCGACAGCCCTTTCCGGAGACGATTGGACTCGCCGCGCCGGGAAGGCCGGTACACACCTGCGGTGCCAGACGGTTTAAGAGGGATAACCTGGTCAGCCACACCTTCCTGCGCTTATGTTGCACAGAAAGAGTACGGAGCACAGAAGGTATTGCAGTTTTCC
>NZ_WHOY01000031.1:63619-141087 GCF_009765445.1 Pantoea sp. BAV 3049
GAAGCCTGCCCCGCCACTGATTCGATGCGCTGCTGGATCCAGCGTTTCTCTTCAGTGTTGGTGATATGCATGTATTCCGCGCCGATTGAACCGCAGTAGGTCTGCTTCAGCAGAGCGAAGAGATCCGCCAGCTTCATGGTGTCTTTGCCAAAAGCAAAAGAGCCCACGTTAAAGGTTTCCTGGAAATCGGCGTCCGTCAGGTCGTGAAACGCAGGATCCAGATCAGGCACCGACTCCTGCTGCCACAGCCCTAGCGGGTCGAGGTTAGCAAGCTGATGACCGCGGAAACGGAAGGCGTTGATCAGTTGAAGCACCTTAACCTGTTTGGCATTGGTGTCGGGATCGCTGACGGAGGAGGTGTAGCGTGTGGCATCTTTCGCCAGGCGCTTGAAGTACTCGCGGGTGGTCGAGTGGAATTGTTCAGGTCTAACCCCTTGCCCCGGAAGCTGCTGAAACAGCTCTTTCCAGGCAACATCTACAGAGTCAGGATCGGTCAAGTAGTCCTCATAGAGCTGCTCTATGTAGGTCTGGTTCGCGCCGGCCAGCCAGGAGGAGTCTAGCCAGGGTTTCATCGCGCTGTTCTGCATTGTGATCCCTTAAGCATTTTGTGCTTTTTTTCGCCGTGGTTATTTAAAGGAACCTTTGCAAGTCCCGCGCCGCATAAGCGGCTTGCCCTCGGCTGAATTCCGTAAAAATCTCCGGAACGCAGCCTGAAAGTTCATCGATACGAGCGATGTGCGCGACTGCTGGCGCCCGGGCCCGTAAGGGAACCCTGGCAAGAAGCCTGTATGGCCGGGTTTCTTGTCAGGATTTCCTGGTTAACAGCCGGGAACCCTGAGGTTCCCGGCTGTCTGCTCTTAAGCGCCCCGCTGCAGCAGCATCGACTTGATATGGCCAATGGCGCGCGTTGGGTTGAGTCCTTTAGGACAGACGCTTACACAGTTCATGATGCTGTGACAGCGGAATACGCTGAAAGCATCGTTCAGATTGTCCAGACGCGCATTGGTTTCCGTGTCGCGGTCATCAATCAGGAAGCGGTAAGCCGCCAGTAATCCTGCGGGTCCGATGAATTTATCCGGATTCCACCAGAACGACGGGCAGGATGTTGAACAGCACGCACAGAGAATACACTCGTACAATCCATCCAGTTTTTCACGCTGTTCCGGCTGCTGTAAGTGCTCACGTGCGGGTGGATTTTCTCCATTATTCAACAGGTAAGGCTTAATCTTCTCATACTGAGTGTAGAACTGCCCCATGTCCACTACCAAATCGCGGATCACCGGCAATCCTGGCAGGGGACGGATCACAATTTTACGTTTTCCGCCGCCGAGAGCGGAAACTGGCGTGATACAGGCAAGGCCGTTCTTGCCATTCATGTTAATACCGTCGGAGCCGCAAACGCCCTCGCGGCAGGAGCGACGGAAGGCCAGCGTCGGATCTTTCTCTTTCAGACGGATCAGCGCATCCAGCAGCATCATGTCACGCCCTTCTTCTGACTCCAGGCTGTATTCCTGCATGCGTGGCGCGTCGTCCACGTCCGGGTTGTAACGATAGATAGAAAATTCGAGTCTCATCTTCTTATTCTCCGCAAACTAGTAGGTACGTGCTTTCGGCGGGAAGGCCGCGCGCAGTTTCGGCTGCATGTTCACCTCACGGCGGGTCATGCTTTCGGTTTGCGGCAGATACACGCTGTGACACAACCAGTTAGCATCGTCACGTTCAGGATAGTCGAAGCGGCTGTGCGCTCCACGGCTTTCGGTACGGAAGTTTGCAGCAACCGCCGTGGCGTAGGCCGTTTCCATCAGGTTATCCAGCTCCAGGCACTCAATACGCTGGGTATTGAAGTCCGGCGAACGGTCGTCCAGACGGGCATTTTTCAGGCGCTCACGCAGCGCTTTCAGCTCTTCCAGACCTTTTGCCATTGCATCACCTTCACGGAATACCGAGAAGTTGTTCTGCATGCAGGTCTGCAGGGCTTTGCGCAGCTCGGCAGGATCTTCGCCGGTCACGTTGTTGTTCCAGCGGTTCATTCGCGCCAGCGAAGCGTCAATCTCTTCTTCAGTCGCTTCCAGCAGCTCGCCCTGCTCCTGGATGGATTCCTGCAGGTGCAGACCGGCAGCACGACCAAACACTACCAGGTCCAGCAGCGAGTTACCGCCCAGGCGGTTCGAACCGTGAACGGAGACGCAGGCGATTTCCCCCACAGCAAACAGGCCCGGCACCACCACGTCTTCGCCCTGCTCGTTTACCGTAATCGCCTGACCAGTCACTTTGGTTGGAATGCCGCCCATCATGTAGTGGCAGGTTGGGATAACCGGGATCGGCTCTTTTACCGGATCGATGTGAGCAAAGGTACGGGACAGTTCCAGAATGCCTGGCAGACGAGCTTCCAGCACTTCATGACCAAGGTGATCCAGTTTCAGTTTGATGTGTGGACCCCACGGGCCTTCACAACCGCGGCCTTCACGGATTTCGATCATCATCGAACGGGCGACCACGTCACGACCGGCAAGGTCTTTGGCGTTTGGTGCGTAACGCTCCATAAAGCGCTCGCCATGCTTGTTCAGCAGGTAACCACCTTCACCACGGCAACCCTCGGTCACCAGTACGCCCGCACCGGCGATACCGGTCGGGTGGAACTGCCACATTTCCATATCCTGCACCGGCACGCCGGCACGCAGTGCCATACCCACGCCGTCACCGGTGTTGATATGAGCGTTAGTGGTGGACTGATAAATACGGCCTGCACCGCCGGTCGCCAGAACCGTTGCGCGCGCTTTGAAGTAGACCACTTCGCCGTCTTCAATATTCAGGGCAGTACAACCGACGATAGCGCCGTCAGCGTTTTTCACCAGATCCAGCGCATACCACTCGGAGAAGATGGTGGTTTTGTTTTTCAGGTTCTGCTGATAAAGAGTGTGCAGTAACGCATGGCCGGTACGGTCAGCCGCCGCAGCGGTACGTGCCGCCTGCTCGCCACCGAAGTTTTTCGACTGGCCACCAAATGGGCGCTGATAGATCCGGCCATCCTCCAGACGGGAGAAAGGCAAGCCCATATGTTCCAGCTCCAGAATCGCTTCCGGACCGGTTTTACACATATATTCAATGGCGTCCTGGTCACCGATATAGTCGGAGCCTTTCACCGTGTCGTACATATGCCATTCCCAGTTGTCTTCATGGGTATTACCCAGCGCCACGGTGATACCACCCTGCGCAGACACAGTATGAGAACGGGTTGGGAAAACTTTTGATAACAGGGCACAGGTCTGGCCCGATTGGGAAATTTGCAGCGCGGCACGCATGCCTGCACCACCAGCGCCGACCACTACGGCGTCAAATTCTCTGACTGGCAACTTCATTCTTACGCACCCCACACAACGACAGTTCCATAAATCGCATACACCAACAGCACCACCACCACGACCAGCTGCAATAACAGACGAGCAGCCAGAGGTTTGATGTAGTCCGTCAGTACCTGCCACATCCCAATCCAGCCGTGCACCAGAATGGAGAACAGCGTCAGCAGGGTGAAGACTTTAGTGAAGGAGGAGGCAAAAAATCCGCGCCAGATATCGTAGGTCAGGTGGCCCGACATCACGACAAAACCGAGGATATAGAGCACGTACAGCGTCATGATCATCGCTGCAGCACGCAGCAGCAACCAGTCATGAACGCCGTTGCGGCCCAGAGCAGAAGCGTTGCTTACCATACGAGGACTCCAGCCAGAATTGAAAGCACGACAGTGATACCAAAAGAGATTTGCGCCGAGCGCGTACCCGCCTGCAGTGTCTCACCCAGGTAGCCAAAATCCATCATCAGGTGACGCACGCCGCCGACGATGTGATACGCCAGTGCGGTGAGAATGCCCCAGAAGATGAATTTAACAATAAAGCTGTCCATTACGGCAGATGCCTGCAGGAAGCCTTCGGGTGAGGAGAGTGACAGGCCCAGTACCCACAGCAGTATGCCAATGGCCACAAAAGTGATCACGCCAGATACGCGGTGAAGAATAGACGCTATTGCAGTAACGGGAAACCGGATCGTAGAGAGATCCAAGTTGACAGGTCTTTGTTTTTTCACGGTTTTGCCCACACAGCCTTTCTTATTTTGCTTCCTCCGGTCCTGAGGGCGGGTCAGACAGCGTTAACAATAAAGCACTGCGCCAGGCACTAAAACTACAACGTCCAGTGTCAAAACGACGCGTGTAAAACGCTGGGTGGCTCCTACAGCAGGGTATTCCGGAGACCTGGCGGAAGTATAGGGGGTTCACATTCTCATTACAATTCCCCTACAAACATCTTGGGAACATTTAGGTGGAACAGTGATCACTCTCACATTTTTCACAATATATACAAATTCAATTATCTGATTTGACAAAACTTCAACATTATTGTTACAAACTGAGCGATAAAAGTTCTATGATGCACAAAAGTTATGGGGATACACTTTCCCCTAAGTACAAGTTATGTAACATTGGTGGGATAGTCACATAAAGTATCAGGTATCGGTTACCAACAAGTTACGACCAGACCGGATCTTTAACAACCGCGAAACGAAGTCAGATTTGCTCCCCGGCTGTACGCGCCCCTCACTCTGTACCCTGCACGTTATAAGATGCCACAGAGTTGAACATGTGCTTCACTCCGCCGCGGACAGGCTGATTTTGAAGGTGTTAAAGATCCATAGATAAGGCGCTAAGGAGACTGTAAATGGCTGATAAAAAAGCAACGCTAACCCTACCAGGTGAAGCGGCTATTGAACTTGATGTGCTCAACGGCACGTTAGGTCAGGAAGAGATTGACGTTCGCACTTTGGGTTCCAAAGGCTACTTCACCTTCGATCCGGGGTTCACTTCTACCGCATCCTGCGAATCCAAAATTACCTATATTGACGGTGACCAGGGCATCCTGCTTCACCGTGGTTTTCCTATCGACCAACTTGCCGTACACTCCAACTATCTGGAAGTGTGCTACATCCTGCTGAACGGCGAAGCGCCAACCAAAGAGCAGTATGAAGAATTCAAAACCATCGTCACCCGTCACACCATGATCCACGAGCAGATCCATCATATGTTCCGTGCCTTCCGTCGTGATTCTCACCCAATGGCGGTAATGTGTGGTGTGACAGGCGCGCTGGCCGCATTTTATCATGATGCAATGGACGTTAATATTGAGCGTCACCGCGAAATCGCTGCGTTTCGCCTGCTGTCAAAAATGCCGACCGTGGCCGCGATGTGCTACAAATATTCCATTGGTCAGCCATTCGTTTATCCGCGTAATGACCTCTCCTATGCCGGTAACTTCCTGCATATGATGTTCTCCACGCCATGTGAAGAATATGTGGTTAATCCGATACTGGAACGTGCAATGGATCGTATTCTGATCCTTCATGCTGACCACGAGCAGAACGCTTCCACTTCTACCGTACGTACCGCTGGCTCTTCTGGCGCTAATCCGTTTGCCTGTATCGCTGCTGGTATCGCTTCACTGTGGGGACCTGCCCATGGCGGTGCCAACGAAGCGACCCTGCGTATGCTGGAAGAGATCAGCACCGTTGAACATATTCCTGAATTTGTGAAACGTGCGAAAGACAAAAATGACTCGTTCCGTCTGATGGGCTTCGGCCACCGCGTGTACAAAAATCATGACCCGCGTGCCACAGTGATGCGTGAAACCTGTCACGAAGTGCTGAATGAACTGGGCATGAAGGATGACCTGCTGGAAGTGGCGATGCAGCTGGAAGACATTGCTCTCAACGACCCGTACTTTATTGAGCGCAAGCTGTATCCAAACGTCGATTTCTACTCTGGCATTATTCTGAAAGCGATGGGTATTCCTTCCTCCATGTTTACCGTGATCTTTGCGATGGCGCGTACCGTGGGCTGGATTGCTCACTGGAAAGAGATGCATGACGACGGCATTAAGATTGCCCGTCCGCGTCAGCTGTATACCGGCTACGATCAGCGCGACTTCAAGTCTGCGGTTAAAAAGTAACTGACCGGATTCAGCTACAGACATAGCCGTGCCTGTACATTGATGCTATTCAGGCCACATTAAGCACAGAGCCGTGCCTGTGCGGTGAACACAGGCCGCTCATAAAGACGCAAAAAGCGCCGTCCATGGCCGCTCGACTCAGGCCGTCCCTGGCCTGAGACGCTTTATTCCGGGCCTGTGTTCACCGCATTTTACGTTGGACGGCAATCATCAGCTTAACCCTCTTCGGCCCCGGTAATTAATAATCATTCCCTTACCCTGAAGTACAGGTCTATATTTTCCTGCGATGGTTCATCAGTTCTCCGAGATGATGCGCTATCTGCTGCGAAAAAAAATGATATGGGGGTGATCACCGCGCAGCAGGAGCTGGCATATCTTCAGAGCTATCTGGCCATTCATCAGGTCAGAATTCGACTGCCTGTCTGACGTGGCTATTTCTGGCAGCCAGGGCACCAGTAGAAAGGACGGGAAGAAAGCGTGGTTTTTTCGATGATGCCACCACAGCGCTCGCACATTTTCCCTGCCCGATGAAAGACTTTGAAGCTGAAAAGCGCGCCGTGATGTTTATTCTCCTTAGCCACCCCGCGCGTCTGGTAGGAAAGTCTGGGGATTTCCAGTAGAGCAACGGCCAGTGTTTCCAACTGTTCAGGCGTGAGATCCTGCGCTTTATGCTGCGGTGCCAGACCGGCCTGCCAGAGAATTTCCACCCGCAGGTAGTTACCCAGTCCGGCGAGAAAAGCCTGGTCGAGCAGCAGCCCGCTGAACTGACGACGGCGGAAACGGGCTGAAAGGAGCCGCTCTGCGACCTCTTCCTTCGTCAGCGTCATGTCCAGCACGTCCGGGCCTACACGCAGCAGGAAAGGATGAGCCGCCAGCGTGTCTGCGTTCAGTAGCTCAATCTCCGAGGCACTGTACAGCAACAGCGTTTTATCCGCAGCAGCCAGGCGCACACGAAGCACGCGGTTGCTCTCCGGCTCTTTGCCAGTATTTATCACGCGCCAGACGCCATACAGCTGATTATGGCTGTAGAGCGTCAGGCCGTTGGAAAAGTGGGTGAGGATCGCCTTCCCGCGGGTTTCGATCGCCTCCACCCGCTCGCCGACCAGTGAAGATTCATAGGTTTTCAGCTGGGGAAACGCGAACCAGACTGCGGTCAGCGTTTTCCCTTTGATCGCCTTTTCCAGCTTATCCGCCGCGCGGCGGATTTCAGGACCTTCCGGCATTTATACCCTCCCTGTTAGTGCGTTGCGCCACCTTCCAGGCGGATATCCTCTTCCACGGTCAGCGCGATGCTCAGCGCCATCTCCAGCGCCAGGATCACCGTCTGGGCAGGCATGCTGGCCACGCCAGGATGTTTGACCGCCTGCTCCGGCAGGTAAGGAATATGGATAAAGCCGCCACGGATTTTTTCTTTGCGCTTTGCCAGATAGTGCAGCAGGCCGTACATCACATGGTTGCAGACAAAGGTGCCCGCGGTCTGTGAAACCGAAGCCGGAATACCGGCCTCGCGGATCCCTTCAACAATCGCTTTGATCGGAAGCGTGGAAAAATAAGCAGCCGGACCGCCTTTCACAATCGGTTCATCGACAGGCTGGTTGCCCGCGTTATCCGGAATTCGGGCATCATCGACGTTGATACCGATGCGTTCGACGGTGACGTCAGTGCGCCCTCCGGCCTGCCCGACTGCGATCACCATTTCGGGCTGCACTTCTTCAATGGCCGCATGCAACGCCGTCAGCGACTCACCAAATACGCACGGAAGCTGCTTTGCTATCACCTTCACACCGCACACCAGACGTTCATTCAGATGGCTGACCGCCTCCCACGACGGGTTCACCAGCTCGCCATCAAAAGGTTCAAAGGCGGTTATCAGGACCGTTTTCATCGCAGCCTCACAGGAACATCAAAAAATAGAGAAGGAAGATATTTGCTATTAACAATAGCACGCCGGTCGGCACCTGAGCCTTGATCACCGCGTTGCGATCTGGCAGCTCCAGCAGCGCCGCCGGGACGATATTGAAGTTTGCCGCCATCGGCGTCATCAGCGTACCGCAATAACCGGAGAACATCCCGATGGCCGCCATCACCGCCGGGTTGCCATGATGCTGCAATACCAGAATGGGGATGCCGATGCCTGCCGTAACAATCGGGAAGGCGGCAAAAGCGTTCCCCATCACCATGGTCAACAGCGCCATGCCAATCGCATAGGTCGCCACGGCAATAAACCGGTTATCCACCGCCAGATAAGTTTCAGTGAGGTGTGAAATCGCATTGCCAACACCAGCGCTGGTAAACAGCAGGCCCAGGGTGGCAAGGATTTGTGGCAGTATGAACGCCCAGCCGATAGCATCCAGCAGGCGGCGCGCTTCCTGAATCGACTGAGCCGGTCCCTCATGGGTCATTTTTAGCGCTAACACCCAACCGACCACACAGCCCAGCATCATCGAAAACAGCGTAACCAGCGTGGAATGATTTCCTGCGCCAAACACCGTTTCCTGTAGGCCCGGAATATTGTTAAACGCCAGTACGCCCACCACGGTCACTACCGGGATGGCCAGCGCAGGCAGGAACAGGCGATTACGCAGACGCTTAGCACTCTCATCGCGCTGCTCCGGCGTCCGCTGATGGTAAGAGCCCAGCCGGACGCCGCCCAGCCCGGCTATCAGCGCCATCACCACCACCATTCCGCCAATCACAATATGCAGGGAACGGGCACCGAACAGGTTTACCGCCCAGTCACCGACAAAAAAGATCAGGCCGTACAGCGCCCAGAACAGCCCGGTAGTCAGACGACGTGGATTGGCCTTGTCACGCCAGGACATTACCGCCACCACCAGCAGGATCAGACCAGCCAGCCAGAACAGATATTGTTGCTGGAACATTAGCGGCCTCCTTTGGCTTTCAGCGCATCAGCGTTAAGCGCTGACAGTTCGGCGGCGATGGTTTTATCAAGCCGGCGCAGCCGCACTGAATGGATCAGGAAGGCACAAATGGCAGTCGGAATACCCCACACGGCAATATGCAGCGGCTCGGTCTGAATGCCCGCCGACTCCTGCATAAAGTTATGCATAAAGATGATCGCGCCGAAGGCGACAAAAATGTCCTCGCCAAAGAACAGCCCGACGTTATCCGTTGCGGCAGACATAGCACGCAGCCGGTGACGGACTTCCGCTGGAAGTTCACCATAGCGGTTTTCGGTTGCTCCTTCCGCCATCGGTGCCAGCAGAGGCCGCACCATCTGCGGATGTCCGCCCAGGCTGGTCAGCCCCATCGCGGCAGTGATTTCACGCACGAACAGATAGACGATCAGCAGTCGGCCAGCAGTGGCACTTTTGATCTGAGCGATCCACGCCTGCGCACGCTCTTTCAGTCCGTGACGCTCCAGCAGGCCGATAACCGCCAGCGGCAGCAGCAGGATCAGCGGCAAGTTGCGGGTGTTGAGAAAACCGGTCCCCAGCTTTTCCAGAATATCAGCGAGCGGCATATGCGCCGCCAGCCCGGTGATCAGGCCAGAGACAATCACCACCAGCACAGGATTAAACCGTAATAAAAAGCCGATCACGATGGCGGCAATCCCTGCCAGCGGCCACAAATTTACTGCATTCTCCATTTTTCCTCCCGGTATCAGATTAAAAAACTCCCCGCCGTGGCAGGGAGTGGTGCGGTGTTCCGCATTTTTATTCTGCTGCCAGCTTTAACAGCTGGTGACAGTGATTTGTTGTTGTGCAAAGGCCTCGCGCAGCTGGCTGGCGAAGGCCAGAGCGTGCGCGCCGTCGCCATGCAGGCAGACGGTCTCCGCTTTCACGCTGACCCATTCACCGCTGATACTACGGACTTTGCCCTGCTGGATCATGCTCAGGGTTTGGGCGATCGCCTGCTGGTCACTTTCCACCAGCGCACCCGGCTGCGAACGGGGCACCAGAGAGCCGTCATCCTGATACCCCCGATCGGCAAAAACCTCCTGCCGCGTGGTCAGCCCCACCGCTTCCGCTGCCCGGATCGACTCGCTGCCAGCCAGCCCGACCAGAATCAACGCAGGATCTACCGCTTTCACCGCCCTTGCAATTGCGTCAGCCAGCTCAGGCTCCTGCGCGGACTGGTTATAGAGCATCCCATGAGGTTTGACGTGGACCAGCTTCCCACCTTCGCTCCGGGCGATAGCCTGCAAAGCGCCAATCTGGTAGACCATCTGCGCATAAACGGTTTCAGGTGACAGCTGCATCTTTGTGCGGCCAAAATTCTCGCGGTCCGGGAAACTGGGATGCGCGCCGATGGCGACACCAAACTCCAGCGCCCAGAGCACGCTCTGTTGCATGGTCTGCGCATCTCCGGCGTGAAAACCGCAGGCAATATTGGCCGAAGACACCCGCTGCAGCAGGGCACGATCGTTTTCGCAACCCTCGCCCAGATCGGCGTTAAGATCCACTTTCATGCTCTACTCCCCAGGCCATCTGCTCCAGCGCACGCTGCTGATCGCGCTTTGCCTGCAGAGCCTCTTCTAACGAACAGTGAACAAAATGGATCGGCTCACCCAGCCGCAGCTGGGCAAGATGATAGAGATCGGCCTCGATTACGCAGGCAATTCGTGGATAGCCTCCGGTGGTCTGGGCATCGGCCATCAGCACAATGGGCTGACCGTTTGGCGGAACCTGGATCACGCCCGGCAGCAGGCCGTGCGACAGCATCTCTCGCTGGGCAACCCGCTTAAGTGGCCTGCCCTGCAAGCGATAGCCCATCCGGTTGCTTTGGGGATTCAGTTGCCAGGCGGTACGCCAGAAGACCTCGCGGCTTTCCGGGCTGAACTCGTGGTATTCCGGTCCGGCCATCGCACGGACGCGGTTGCCAAACAGCAGCTGACGCACGCCTGCGGGTTTGCTGAAAGCGTGCTGCGGCTCGCCTAATGGCAGATTATCGCCATCCTCAATCCGGCGACCGTCAAAACCGCCGAAACCGGCTTTCACATCGGTGCTGCAGGAACCGAGCATCGGAATGGCAGCAAATCCGCCATCCAGCGCCAGATAGCTGCGCATACCGCGTACCGGCATCTTCAGGGTCAGCCGCTGACCTTTTTTCACCGCCGTGCGCCAGCCCGTCCATACCGGCTGATTGTCCAGCACGGCGCTGCATCCCGCTCCGGTCAGGGCAATCCAGCCGTCGCGGGTGAATTCGGCACAAAATTGTCCGAGGGTGATCTCAAGCAACGCACTGGTTCGGGCGTTGCCCACCAGCAAATTGGCGGTTTCCATTGCCGGATGATCCAGTACTCCACCCACGCCGACGCCATATTGACGCCAGCCAGTGCGACCGGCATCCTGCAAAGTGGTACTCATCCCGGCACGAATGATCTTCAGCATATTCCCCCCTTCTGCGGCACAAAGCGCACGCTGTCGCCGGGTCTTAATAGGGTCGGCGGCTGGGACTGTGGATTAAACAGAACAACACCAGTCTGACCAATCAGCTGCCAGCCCCCAGGTGCGGCCAGCGGATAAACACCGGTCTGGCTGCCTCCAATGCCGACGGAACCGGCCGGGACTTGCACTCTTGGCTCGGCGCGGCGCGGCGTGTGCAGGCGGTCGTCCAGCCCGGCCATATAGGGGAAGCCCGGCTGAAAACCGATAAAATAGACGGTGTAATCTGCTGCTGCGTGCGCTTCCACTACCTGTTGTGGGGTCAGTCCGCTGTGGCGTGCCACCTCTTCGAGATCCGGTCCGGCTGCGCCACCGTAGATCACGGGGATTTCAACCTGGCGCATTTCCATCTCAAGCTGCTCGCTTTTTTCCCACCAGGATTGCAGCCATTCAATAGCATCCAGCGCGGTTTGCTGCGGGTCGCTCAGCATTACGGTGATGTTGTTCATCCCGGGGACGACTTCAATCACTTCCGGGCGTGCCATCAGCCGTGCCGACAGCCCCCAGATACGTTGCTGACTGCTGAGGGAAACCGGGGGTTCCAGCTCAAGCACAACCGCGCGTTCACCTAGCAGGTAACAACGTGCTCGTTGCAAAACTCTCCTCCTGACCGGTTTATCAGACCAGTAAATTCAATGACTAATAGTTATGCGGAAATGTAGAAGGCGTGTCAACCGGAGGTGTGGGCGACCGCTCGGGCCGCCCGGCTGAATCAGGCAGGATTGGCAATATCGACAAAGGTCACGTCAAGCCCGTAACTTTCCTGCAGCCACTCGCCCAACGCCCGGATACCGCCACGTTCAGTGGCATGGTGACCGGCAGCAAAAAAGTGCAGCCCCTGTTCACGGGCGCTGTGTATAGTCTGTTCGGAAACTTCACCAGTGATGAAAGCATCCACACCAAACGCTGCCGCCGCATCAATAAACCCCTGGCCGCCGCCTGAGCACCAGGCAACACGACGGATCAGTTTCGGTGCGTTATCACCACAGTGCAGTGGCTCGCGGCCCAGCACTTTCGCAATCCGTTTCGCCAACAGTTCGCCAGTCAGCTGCTCCTTCAACTCCCCCCAGGGGACCAGCGGCATTACTTCACCCCGCACCTCAATACCCAGATCTTTCGCCAGCAGCGCGTTGTTGCCCAGTTGGGGATGGGCATCCAGCGGCAGGTGCCAGCCGTACAAATTAATCTCGTTTACCAGCAGCGTTCTCAGCCGGTTACGCTTCATCCCGGTGATCACCTGAGCTTCGTTTTTCCAGAAGTAGCCGTGATGAACCAGCACCGCATCCGCCTCCAGCCGCACGGCTTCATCCAGCAGCGCCTGGCAGGCCGTCACGCCGGTGACAATCTTCTTCACCTCGCGACGTCCTTCAACCTGCAGCCCGTTGGGCGCGTAATCGCTGAAAGCCGCAGTGTTCAGTTGCTGGTTAACGATGTGTTCAAGCTCAGTGTTTCGCATGATAATTCCTGAAAATGCCCGCGGCCCGACAGGGCCAGCAAGCGTTGCGCCAGAGGCTAATCAGACCACAATAACAGACGGGATAAATGATGAGAACGGGCGAAGAGGGTCGCCCGCTGCAGGAGGACTATTTTCTCGCGGCTTCAAAGGCGGCCAGAGTACTCTTTCGGGCTTCTTTATGGTCAACAATCTGATTCGGATAGTCCAGCGACACGCCGTGTTTTTTTGCCCATACCTGCGGCTGATGAATCTGCTGATCTGGCACCTCTTTCAGCTCCGGCAACCACTGCCGGATAAATGTGCCTTCCTGATCAAAACGCTCCCCCTGAGTGGTGGGATTGAAGATGCGGAAATAGGGTGCTGCATCGTTACCGCTGGAGGCAGCCCACTGCCAGCCACCATTGTTCGCCGCCAGATCGCCGTCAATCAGCCGCGACATAAAATAGCGCTCCCCTTCCCGCCAGTCGATCAGCAGATCCTTTACCAGGAAGCTGGCGACAATCATCCGCAGACGGTTGTGCATCCAGCCCAGCGAGTTCAGCTGGCGCATTGCCGCATCAACAATCGGATACCCTGTTTGCCCCTGTTGCCAGGCCACAAGGTGCGTTTTGTTGTGCTGCCACTTCACATTGCTCGTCCAGCCGATAAACGGCTGATGGCGGGACAGCTTCGGCCAGGCCACCAGCAGATGGCGATAAAACTCTCGCCAAATCAGTTCGTTCAGCCAGATAGAGACTTTGCTGTCGTTCAGTCCCTGCGGATGCTCATGCAACAGGCGATGCAGGCACTGACGGGGAGACAGTACACCAGTGGTCAGACAGACCGAGAGGCGACTGGTGCCATCCTCCGCAGGGATGTCACGACGATCGGGGTATTCCGTAACCGGCTGCAGGCAAAACTCGCGCAGGCGCTTTAGCGCGGCACTTTCTCCCGCCGGAAACAGATGAGGATCAAATTCTTCCTGAGGATAATGAAACGGTTTCAGGGCAGGCGTTTTCTTTAACGGCGCGTTTTCACGCGCTTTTGGCGCAGGCATACACTCCGGCAGCTCCTCATGCAGCCGTCTGACAAAGGCTTTGCTGAACGGCGAGAAGACTTTGTACATTTCCCGGTTACCGGTCAGCACGCTGCCGGGTGGCAACAACAGGCTGTCATCGAATCCCTGCGAGATAATATCGAGCTCAAACAGTTCCCGCTCTGCAGCGGCATCGCGCTTACGCTCGTTAACCTCGTACTGATAGTTATAAAAAAGACGGTCGACTTTATGCTGCTGGCAAAAATCCTTCAGCTCCTGAATGGAGTCAGTGAAATTGTCACACTGCAACAGGTGCAGCGGAATGCCTTTCTCTGCCAGCAACTGCTGCAGTTCCTGCAAACTCTGATAAATATAAGCCGCCTGCTTTGGGGCCATATGGTGCGTCTTCCACTGCGCGGGGGTGGCAATAAACAGCGCCAGAACCTGAGCTTTCGTATCGCGGCAGGCGGCGTGTAATGCTGAATTATCGTGGATGCGCAGATCGTTGCGCAGCCAGACCAGATGAGTGGCCATGAGACTCCCTGAAAGGAAAATTAATGACCGTAACGCAGGCGAAGCGCTTCCGGATAGGGTTCAAAATAGCGCTGCTGAGCCAGATAAGGATCGGGAAATTCCGCCATGTAGTGCTTCAGCAGGGTGATCGGTGCCAGTAGCGGTTGCAGCCCCTGACGGTAGTGGTCGATCAGCGAAGCGAGTTCCTGGCGCTGATTAGAAGTCAGTTGCGGGCGGAAGTAGCCGTGCACGTGTGAAAGTACATTGGTGTGATTGCCCCGGGTGGCCTGAAGTTTGAGCAAATCCATCAGGCGCTGACGGTATTCGAAGGCGTACTCTTCCAGTGAGGACCAGCTATCAACAGCGGCAACAAAGCGCCCCATTTCCCGGTATTCCGGCTGTGAATGTGCCAGCAGCAGCAGCTTGTAGCGGCTGTGGAAAGCAATCAACTTGCCGCGGCTCAACCCGCTACGCCACATCTCATTGAATTCATGCAGAGTGTAAACGCGCTCGACGAAGTTTTCACGCAGTACCGGATCGTGCAGGCGACCATCTTCTTCAACGGGCAACCACGGCATCTGACTCATCAGCTCACGGGTGAAGACACCGGTACCCGCTTTACGGTTGTTGTTGTTATCCGGCTGATAGACACGCACCCGCTCCATGCCGCAGCTGGGCGATTTGGCGCAGACAATGTAGCCGCAGAGGTGATGCAGTGAAGCAATTCTCTGCGCTGAATAGTCCTGCATCTGTTCAGTAACCGGATCGCCCCGCCCGTTGCTGAAGCACAGTTCTACTGCGCCATCTGCCCTTTCGGTCAGGCGCAGGGCCGGACGGGGTGTGGGCAAGCCAATTGCCATTTCCGGGCAGGCTGGGACGTAGCGCATGTAAGGAGCGAGCTCGTCTGCAGCAAACCCGCAGCGCTTGTGGCCGCCATCAAAACGGACATTATCCCCAAGCAGGCAGGCACTGATACCAACAGGAATTTTCTCGCTCATACTTGTACAACCCCCAACTTCTTGTAGAGGTTTAAGTGTAGCTGAAAAGCCAGCGTTGAGCGCGTTTCATTGCAGAAAAGGTGGGTACAGGACAAAAAAAATCCCGCCGGAGCGGGAGGTTTTTTACCAGAAGTCGCCACCAGCGGCTTCCGACTGGGCCAGCCAGACCGGCTGGGTGCTGGTCTTGGACCAGATGCGATGCAGATAACTGTAAAACTGAGCCCGGTCACTACGGAACAGCATCACCGGCAGTGCCAGAATACCCACCACCAACACCGCAGCACGACGCATGACGATCCGGTGTAGTGGGTAATGTTGATAAAGATTCATACGTCCTCCTGAAGCAGGCTTAACAACAAATGTAATCTGGCTAAAATAATAGCGCTTCCGCTGTAACTTTACTACTCATCCGACCACTTTTTTGTCGAAAAAATCGCCTTTCGCAGGTCAACCCTGTAACAGGGTTACATAAAAGTTAAACTTTACGTTATTTATTAACTTTTTATTCACACTCACTTCCTCCGCTTGTGATGCAGCACTGGCGGCCTTAATTTGCTAAATTGGGCGATAATTTTCAGTCTGTCATCGCCGTGGCCAGAATCCTGCCGCAGCCTGTAAATGAGCGAAGCACCGTGACCACAGTCCTGATTGTTGAAGATGAGAAAGAGATCCGCCGTTTTCTGCGCCTTGCCCTGGAGGGGGAAGCGCTGCGCGTCTTTGACGCCGAAACCCTGCAGCGCGGGCTGATTGAAGCCGCCACCCGCAAGCCGGATCTGGTGATCCTCGATCTGGGGCTGCCGGACGGTGACGGCAATGATTTTATCCGGGAGATTCGACAGTGGAGCGCGGTGCCGGTGATTGTGCTGTCGGCCCGCAGTGATGAGCAGGATAAAATTGCCGCGCTGGATGCTGGGGCGGATGATTTTCTCACCAAGCCTTTTGGCGTTGGTGAACTGATGGCCCGCGTGCGGGTAGCACTCCGCCATCGGGGTAATGCGACCTCACAGGCACCGGCTACCGAAATCAGCTTCAGTGAGATAAAAGTGGATATCCCTGCCCGCCGTGTGACGCGCAGCGGTGAAGATCTGCATCTGACGCCAATTGAATTTCGCCTGCTGGTCAGCCTGCTGAATAATGCGGGAAAAGTGATGACGCAGCGCCAGTTGCTGAATCAGGTCTGGGGACCGAACGCGGTGGAGCACAGCCACTACCTGCGCATCTATATGGGACACCTGCGGCAGAAGCTGGAGGTGGACCCGACACAGCCGCGCCATCTGATTACCGAGACCGGCGTGGGTTACCGGTTTATGCCCTGACGGACAATAAAAAAGGGCGGAATAAATTCCGCCCTACATTTGTCATATTTACCAACTGGCTAATCAGTCGTTTTTTATCGCATTGACCAACCGACCAATCAGGCGTTTTTCAACACTTCACTGACGATCTCCACCGCTTCTTTCTCGATCTTCTCGCGGTGCTCAGCACCCAGGAAGCTCTCGCAGTAGATTTTATAGGCATCTTCCGTACCGGATGGACGGGCAGCGAACCAGCCGTTTTCTGTCATCACTTTCAGCCCGCCAATCGACGCGCCGTTACCCGGAGCGGCAGTCAGGCGTGCAGTGATCGGATCGCCCGCCAGCGTGTCTGCACTGACCATTTCTGGTGAAAGTTTGGACAGCGCGGCTTTCTGCGCAGATGTGGCGGAAGCCTGCAGACGGTTATAGCTTGGTGCGCCAAAACGCTCAGCCAGCTCGTCGTAGTGCTGCTGCGGGTTTTTACCGGTCACCGCAGTGATTTCAGCCGCCAGCAGGCACATGATGATCCCGTCTTTGTCGGTTGACCATGGCGTGCCATCGAAGCGCAGGAAGGAAGCGCCCGCGCTCTCTTCACCACCGAAGCCGAAGCTACCATCGAACAGGCCATCAACAAACCATTTGAAGCCCACCGGCACTTCCACCAGCTTGCGACCAATGTCGTTCACCACCCGGTCAATCATCGCGCTGGACACCAGCGTTTTGCCCACGGCGACTTCTTTGCCCCACTGCGGACGGTGCTGGAACAGGTAGTTGATCGCAACGGCCAGATAATGGTTCGGGTTCATCAGACCGACCGGGGTGACAATGCCATGGCGGTCATAATCCGGATCGTTGGCAAAGGCCAGATCGAATTTATCACGCAGCGCCAGCAGGCCTGCCATCGCGCTTTCGGAAGAGCAGTCCATACGAATCACGCCGTCTTTATCCAGGTGCATAAAACGGAAAGTCTGGTCAACCGAATCGTTAACGATGGTCAGATCTAAGTTGTAGAACTCAGCAATACGCTGCCAGTAGGCAATACCGGAACCGCCTAACGGATCCACGCCAATTTTCAGGCCCGCTTTCTGGATCGCCGGGATATCGATGATCTGCGCCAGACCTTCAATGTAAGGCTGGATCAGATCTTTTTCCTGCAGATGGCCGCTCGCCCAGGCTTTGTCAAGCGCGATGCGCTTAACGTCTTTCAGCCCATCCTTGATCAGCTGATTGGCACGATCTTCCACAACTTTGGTGACGTTGGTATCCGCAGGCCCACCGTTTGGCGGGTTGTACTTGATGCCGCCATCTTCCGGTGGATTATGCGAAGGGGTGATCACGATGCCGTCAGCCTGCGCACCACCGGCTTTATTGTGCTCAAGGATAGCGTTCGAGATTGCCGGAGTTGGCGTATAGCCGTTATCCAGCTGCACGATCACATCTACACCGTTAGCCGCCAGCACTTCCAGCACGGAAATGATTGCCGGTTCAGACAGTGCATGGGTGTCTTTTCCAACGTAGCAAGGACCAGTGATACCGTTCTTTTTACGCTCTTCTGCAATCGCCTGCGCAATAGCAAGAATGTGCGACTCGTTGAAGCTATGACGTCCTGCGCTACCGCGATGGCCGGATGTGCCGAATTTCACCGCATGTTCCGCATTGCCTGGCTCAGGTTGCAGGACATAATACTGCGAAGTTAATTGTGCAACGTTAATCAGATCGCTCTGCTGGGCTGGCTGCCCGGCACGGGGGTGATTGGCCATTGGCGCTTCTCCCTGACGCTTAAATATCTGTTATAGGGTGCCGCAAACTTTGTCAGACAGTTCCACCGGGAACTGCATTGACGCCATGATGTGTTCGATCATGCTGCGTTTGCGACCTGTGTTGGTGTTAGTGATCACCCAATACGGCGTGCCGGGAATATGTTGCGGCTTGGTATGGGTACCATTCTGTACCAGGGTTTGTTGATTACCCGCAAAGTAGACGCGCGTGCGGCCCAGAAGTGACTCGGTAGCAGCGGCAAATGCTTTGGGATCCAGACTGTACAGGGTCGACAGAATCAGCATAAACCGGTTAACCGCTTTCTTCTGTTCAGCATATTCATCGGACAGCAGCAGCTCGCGGACTGCGCGAACGCGATCCTGAGGACGATATTCCACTTTTGCCGGTGCGGCTTCTTTCGCCACCGTGACAGAAGGTGACATCGTCGCGGCCGCAGCAGAGGCGACGGGCGCAGTCTGACCAGCAGAAAATTTCAGCATCCGGCGCAAAATGTCAGAGGCGCTTTCACCAATATGCTGAGTGTGGCTGGCGATATAACGGTAGAGCTCTTCGTCGACTTCAATAGTTTTCATCTTGATCCAGTACGATTGTTGCTTATAAGAGACGGAATGCGCCGTGCATCAGGCAGGTGAAATCGCACGGGCGCTGAACAATCCAGCTCTAACACGAGGATTATAAAGTTAAATCCCGCCGGGGTGTAGCGCCAGCCCTTAATGGCGGCAAAAGTCAGATAATGCCGCAAAAGGATCTGGCCGGTGGCTCCGGCAAGAAATCGTAAATTTATGATACCCTAACCCTTCGTTTCAACTGTAAGAACTTTGCCATGAAATTGAATGCCCGCTTGCAATCTGAACAATCCGCCCACTCTGGCTCTCCGGTGGTGCTGATCCACGGCCTTTTTGGCAGCCTCGATAACCTCGCCGTGCTGGCTCGTGGTTTGAAAGATGAGCGGCAGATCATTCAAATCGATGTCCGCAATCACGGATTATCTCCCCGTTCGACAGAGATGAATTACACCGCAATGGCGCAGGACGTGCTGGAAACGCTGGATGAACTGGGAATCGGTCAGTTTGTCGCAGTCGGCCACTCAATGGGCGGAAAAATTGCTATGACCCTGACCTCGCTGGCTGCCGAACGTATTGAGCAACTGGTGGTAATCGATATGGCCCCCGTCGCCTACCCTACCCGTCACCACGATGAGATCTTTACAGCGCTGAATGCAGTGAGCGACTCAGGCGTGAAGGTGCGCAGTGAAGCCGCCGCGATAATGCGCCAGACAATAGACGAAGAGGGAGTGATTCAATTCCTGCTGAAATCTTTTCACGAGGGCGAGTGGCGTTTTAACGTGCCGGTGATTATGGCTTGCTATGATCGCCTTATTGGCTGGCAAGCGGTTCCTTTATGGCAGGGTCCGACACTGTTTATTCGCGGAGAACTTTCGCCGTATCTGGCTGACGAATACCGTGACGACCTGCTGGCGCAATTCCCTCAGGCGCGCGCCCATGTGATTGCCGGAGCGGGACATTGGGTCCACGCGGAGAAACCTGATGCGGTTTTGCGCGCAATTCGCCGATTTTTTGCGCTGTAAAAACAATTATTTTCTGTGAAGGCTAAATCATTGTCGCCAGGACTTTCACTGGGGTATGATGGCGCGCTAAAATTTTGTCGGCGGTCGATTTTCAGCCGACTTTACGGCCCAATCCATCAGAACTCCAGCCTTTCAGTATCACGATTCTATGGCAAAAGAAAACACGGACCGCACCACGATCGATCTGTTCGCAGATGAACGTCGTCCGGGACGACCAAAAACCAATCCGCTGACGCGCGATGAGCAGTTGCGTATCAACAAACGCAACCAACTCAAGCGTGATAAAGTGCGCGGGCTCAAGCGCGTGGAACTGAAAATGAACAGTGACGCGGTGGATGCCCTGAACCAGCTGGCCGAGGAGCGCAACATGAGCCGCAGCGAGCTGATTGAAGAAATGGTTCTGGCGCAGCTTGCCAGCCCACAGCGCTGAACGGGCCTTTGACAGGCAAAATCTGCGCGTAATGGCAGAGCACAAAGCGACAAAAGCAGGAGGATTACTCGTTTATCCCCCTGATGCGGTCTGCTATCATTGCCGTTAACACTTTAGGCCAGCCGTCTCACATTATTAAGTTTCAAGAGGTTATTAAACTCATGGCAATCGTAGGCATTTTCTTTGGCAGCGATACGGGCAATACCGAAAATATTGCAAAAATGATCCAGAAGCAGCTCGGTAAAGAGGTTGCTGAAGTTCACGATATCGCGAAAAGCAGCAAAGAAGATCTTGAAGCCTTTGATATTCTGCTGTTGGGTATCCCAACCTGGTACTACGGCGAAGCGCAGTGCGACTGGGATGACTTCTTCCCGACGCTGGAAGAGATCGACTTTAACGGTAAACTGGTTGCGCTGTTTGGCTGTGGCGACCAGGAAGATTACGCCGAATACTTTTGTGACGCCATGGGCACCATCCGCGATATCATCGAGCCAAACGGCGCAGTGATTGTGGGCCACTGGCCAACCGAAGGCTACCATTTTGAAGCCTCAAAAGGGCTGGCAGACGACACCCATTTCCTCGGTCTGGCTATCGATGAAGATCGGCAACCAGAGCTGACCGCAGAGCGTACGGAGAAGTGGGTTAAACAGATTTACGACGAGCTGCAGCTCAAAGAGATCCTTGAGGCATAAACACTGGCCTGATGTGGGAGTTATCTCACATCAGGCGTGTGGTTTTTCCTATAGAAGTAATAGGCACATTTTTGTAACTTTCATCTGCAAAACTGTACAATATCGCCATCGGTCATCTCCTGCTCTCTCAGCGCCTTTTGCCCTGAAGGCGAAAAAGGAGGCAGAGCGAAATGTTAACCCCGCATGAATGCTCCCGCACCTTTACTGTGGTTTCCATTTCGACGCATCAGTTCTATACTGGGGTGCTCAGCTTTTGCTCCGACCGATGTTCAGGGCTTTTCAGCCACTTAGTGACTAGCAAAGTAACAGGATAATATCCGCATGACTGACAATAACACCGCATTAAAGAAGGCCGGCCTGAAAGTCACGCTTCCCCGACTGAAAATTCTGGAAGTGCTTCAGGAACCTGAGGGCCATCACGTCAGTGCGGAAGATTTGTACAAACGCCTGATCGACATGGGCGAAGAGATTGGTCTGGCGACGGTTTACCGCGTTCTGAACCAGTTTGATGACGCAGGGATCGTTACCCGCCACAACTTCGAAGGCGGTAAATCCGTTTTTGAACTGACTCAGCAGCATCATCACGATCATCTGATCTGCCTGGACTGCGGCAAAGTGATTGAATTCAGCGATGAATCTATCGAAGCCCGCCAGCGTGATATCGCTGAACGTCATGGTATCAAGCTCAGCAACCACAGCCTGTACCTGTATGGTCACTGTGCTGCTGGTGACTGCCGTGAAGATGACACGCTGCACGACAAGTAATCGGTACTATTAAAAAAAACCGGTGACTCTTCACCGGTTTTTTTATTTGTGTCTGACTGTCTCAGCCTACCCCTTCAGTTTTTCAACCCGGCTAAAACGATTGCCATCGCCACTGCCAGAACGGATCAGAACCTTACCACTGACCGACGGACGGCTGCTGTCCTGATAACGCTGCCAGCTTTTCCCGCCATCGACCGAGTAGTCAATCGTCAGACCCGGAAGCGCGATATTGGCTTCAAGTTTGCCGTCAATAATGCGTGCACCCGGTACTGGCAGGCGATATTGCACACCAGCCTTGTCCAGCTTGCTCAACTCACGCTGCCCCAGGAGGTTAGCAAACCGCTGCCAGTCTTTCAGCTGCGCCTGGGTATCAACGTATTTTGTTTCCCCACCGATAAACTCTTTACCCGCCTGGTAATCTTGCTCCCATGCAGCCCGGTGCCAGGCTCGCTCGGCGACCGAAAACACTCGTGGGAAGATCATGTATTCCATGTTTTGATCGGTGCGCACCGTCTCACTCCACAGCTGAGCGGATATCCCGTAAGCGCCAGGCCAGGCCTTGTCTGATTTGGCGGTGAAGGTTTTGCCATCGCGATCCACCGAGGTTTCGGCATTCTGCGGCAGGTTATCCGGCGAGAAGCTGAACATTTTACGCTCATCGCTAAAACGAGTTCCCCAATAGTATCCACGCTCCAGTGGATTCACCTCATACGGGAAGTCCATATAGACGTAGTCCGGGCTGGAGATAATCACCTCATAGCCTTTTTTCGCCCAGTCATTGGCGGAGTCAAAGCCGCCCCAATAGAGCGTATCCCAGAAGTTAACTGCCACGCGCTCAGTAGCAAACGCTTTAGCATTCTCGGCATCTTTCAGACCATCCTGCCATGCCTGCATGCGGCCAATACCGTGCTGTTTAACCTGCTGACTGACCTTAAGCGCAAAATAGCTCGGCAGGTGTTCCAGGTCCTCCACCTTGCCCTCTTTGACCATGGTCTGACAAACCTGCGATTTCGCCCACGGCTTGTCCTCTTTGCTCATGTCGAGCAGGCCAGTCCCCTCAACCGGCTTGTTGATATCGGAATATCCCGGTCCGAGGCGAATGTTTTTGGCCTCGTCTCCACCAAAGTGCCAGGTTTTAATTGGCTGCCCGGCCTCACGATGCATGGCCTGAATTTCACTGATAATTTTATCGGTAAAGCGCAGGGAAGACGCAAGGCAAGGGTTCAGATAGCTGGTGCGGTCGTAGAGCTGTACCGAAGTGGTATTTGAATCATCGCCGGGATCGACCAGGCGATATTCAGAGGCTTTCGCCGTTTTGCCCTCTTTGATCAAGCGGTTGTAACGAGCTTCCATTGAGATGACGGCTGCGCGGGCGTGGGCCGGCATGTCGATCTCGGGGATCACTTCAATCCCGCGAGCTGCGGCATATTTAACAATCTCGATATAGTCCTGACGGCTGAAATGGCCGGTGCCGTTGTTGTCGGTTTCTGGTCCTGAGCCCAACTGCGGCAGCAGACAGCGTTGCTCGCTAAGATCGTGGCAACGTTTAGCGCCCACATCCGTCAGCTCCGGCAGGCCAGGGATCTCAATTCGCCAGGCTTCATCATCGGTGAGATGGAAGTGAAAGACGTTGATTTTCCAGGCACCCAGTTGATCCAGCATGCGCAGCACCGCCGCTTTGCTGTGGAAGTTACGGGCAACGTCAAGGAATACGCCGCGGTAGGCAAAGCGTGGCGCATCATGTGCGCTGAGGGTGGCGATTTTCGCGCTGCCATCGGCGGGAAGCAGGGAAAGGATCGACTGCAGGCCATAGAACACGCCGCTCTGATCGTAGCCGACAACTTCAGCTTTCTCTTTGCCGATAACCAGTTGATAGCCCCCGGAAACAGCCTGCTCTTTGTTCAGCGCTTTGCTGTCAATACGGGTGGAAATTTCATAGCCAGCAGGCTGTACTTTCAGCCCCAACAGCTGGAAGCGTTGCTTCACCGCCTGCGCTTTATCCGCTGACAGACTGGTAAGATCCAGCTTCACTCCTTTTGACAGATCGGCATCCTCAGACCGGATATCAACCTGCATCGGCGTGGGCACAATCTGTCCTCTCAATGCCGAAGAGGGCAATGTAGCCACATCACTGTTCTTGTCAAAGCGACTGCTTGCTACCATCAGCACATTTTTATCGTCCGGGATCCGCTTCCACTGCTCGCCGAAAGGTTCGACAAAAGTGGTCAGATCTTCCGAATCAGTACTGGTGATAATTTTTGGCTTCGCATCGCCAGAGGTCACATACCAGCGCGGCATCACATCGGTGATAAACAACTGCCAGTACTCATTGATAATCGGGATTTCTACCGTCTCACCAGCGCCGAACCCTTTGAACTTCTCCGTAGGTTCCAGCCGGGTTAAATCGCCAACGATATGCACCATGCGAAACTGATCGCTCTCAACCTTCAGCGTTTCATGGACGTTAGACATATAAATCGCCCAGTCCTTACTGTCGATTGCCGGGCCTGGATTGGTTAAAGTAATGGTTGCCCGGTTGCAGGAGGCCCAGTCAGCCCCCAGCGCTGCACAGTCAACGCCGTGCTGTGCGGCCTGATTATCGGTGACTTTATACTTCACGCCGAACTGGCTAATCTGATCGACAATTTTCTGATTCGCGCTGGCAACGCCGCTGCTCAATGCTGACATTAACGCTACTGCAACAAGACTGGCTCTGAACTTGTTCATCCGTATTCCTTGTCCGTTAGTGTGGAGTTTGTTCGATTTCCTGCTGAAGTTTGCCGCAACGGGCTTCTATAGCCTCGCCACCGCCCATCTGTTCTGCATCCAGACAGCGCTGATAATCCCGGCTCGGGATGTTTTCCTGCGGGGCCGTGGTTTTCTGCGCACAGCCGCCAAGCAGCAGCATGGCGATGACCGGTAAAACGTATTTCATGCGGTTATCCTGTTCCGGCGGAGCCTTATTTGCCCGGCTCAAAAATGGTGAAAGGGGCCATCACAATAAACTTGATGTCTTTCTCATCCTGAAAGACGTTGCCGTAGCCACCGCCCCAGCTTGGGATGTCGGAGTGATTGTTGTAACGGGTGTAGTGCAACTTGACCAAAGTGCCTTTGACCGGGCCCTGCTGCACGGTGTAGAGCAGATCCAGATTCCACGCGGACTCTCTCAAACGGCTGCTCTGGTCATAAACCGGATTGGATGAGGGTCTTGCATCCCAGCCATAGGCATAAGAAGTGCCGACCGCCCAGCCGGGAAGCTGCCAGTTTTTCAGGTCGTACATCACCCCGGCAAACAGGGCTTTCTCGCCGTTAGCGTTGAAGTCCGATCGCGAATCCCACCAGACATCTAACCGGCCGTTGGAGGTGGCATAGCCTGGCGTCATTCGCTGCAGGAAGAAGCCCTGATTTCCTTCGGCTTTCACCCATGTGCCTTCCAGACGCATATCGAACGGACCGGCGGTATAACCCAGTGTGATGGCCTGCAGCCAGGCGAGACCGTCATAAATATCATTGACGTTAGCCGCTCCGCCGCTCTCTTTGTCTTTCGCCCCATAAAACTGCCAGCTGGTTTTTAAATTATTTCCGGCCACCGAAAAGGCATAAGAGACTTTGCTGAAATACTGATCCATATAGTCAGCAGCCTGACCAAATGCCCCTTCCAGCACGAGGTTATTTTTAAAATCGTATTTTGCGCCAAAGGAGTGCAGATAATTGATACCGGTTACGCCATCCGCTTTGCGGAAGTTGTACATATTCCGGTACCACGGTGCCTTATATTCATCTGTCCACATATAGGAAAGTGATAATTCACCAGCATCTGAAAAATCATAAGCTGCCCCGCCCTCCACGCCCCGATAAGTCCCCGGCAGGAAACTCCAGTGCGGCGCTAATAATGTCTGGCCGGTTGGCTGTAAATAACCACCGCGCAGCCAGTAATTCTGGTGTTTTAGTTTGACTGCGGCTTTATAAATACTGGCGCCATTTTCATCGCCGGTCCATTTTTCGTCCCAGCGGGTTTTGGCATCGCTGAAACCTATTTCATTGGGCGCTGCCGGGCCTTTGCTGGAAAGCTCAACTGCGCCAAAAGCAGCCAGGTCCAGACCGATAAAATCTGCCGCATAACCGGATGAAAAATCGAGACTACCGTTAAAAGTGGAGTGATGAAGATTTTGCTGATACTGGCCGTATTTATCGCTGGCGGGGTCGAGATCTTTACGTTCACGATGGCGTTGCCAGTAATAAAGTCCGCCGGTCAGAGAAGCATCGTCAACAAAGCCAGTTGCTGATGCTTGTGGAAAATAAAAAACGCCGCTGAGAGCGGTACAGCAGGCCAGGGCAAGAGTTAACCTCTTTTTTTTAAATAGAGAGCAAGGCATCAATAACATCCTCTTCCATAAGAGTAATATTCCGGCTAGTCATCGACACCGGGATTATTATGCATAACTGATCTTCTTTTTTATCTGTTATTGATGATATTTTTCGCGGCGCGAATTATCAATTTTTTGTGCATTTCATGCGATGAAAGTATGACCTGCACCACATAACACGCAGTATGTAATGCGTATGTTGTGAATATCAGGTTCATTTAAGAATGCATATTTCCTGATATATCCAACAATTAACAATAATAGTGACTTTATAAGCTGAGATAATTCACATCTAAAAATAACGATGCCGTTTTATTGCAGATTAAGGGAAAAAAAAACGCAGCCGGAGGCTGCGTTCTGCATGCTCAGCGAAAAATTATTCGCCCGCTTTAGCCCACGTATCACGCAGACCAACGGTGCGGTTAAACACCAGCTTGTTCGGCGCGGAGTAACGGCTGTCGGCACAGAAGTAGCCTTCACGCTCGAACTGATACGATTTGGCTGCTTCAGCCTGCTGCAGGCTGGTCTCTACGAAGCCCTGGCGAATCAGCAGCGACTCCGGGTTGATGGTGGTCAGGAAGTCCTCTGCCGCACCAGGATTCGGTACGCTAAACAGGCGATCGTACAGGCGGAACTCAGCTGGCAGCGCGTGCCCGGCGGAAACCCAGTGGATCACGCCCTTCACTTTACGGCCGTCAGCCGGATCTTTGCTCAGCGTGTCCACATCGCAGGTGCAGAACAGGCAGGTGATATTGCCCTCTTCATCCTTAGCCACGCGCTCCGCTTTGATCACGTAGGCATTGCGCAGGCGAACTTCTTTACCCAGCACCAGACGCTTGTAGTGCTTATTAGCTTCTTCACGGAAATCAGCACGATCAATATAGATTTCGCGACTGAACGGCACCTGGCGCGTTCCCATCTCCGGTTTGTTCGGATGGTTCGGCATGGTGATGATCTCTTCGTGACTGGACGGCAGGTTTTCAATCACCAGCTTAACCGGATCGAGAACCGCCATCGCACGTGGAGCGTTTTCATTCAGATCGTCACGGATACAGGATTCCAGCGACGCCATCTCCACGATGTTATCCTGCTTGGTCACGCCGATACGGCGGCAGAACTCGCGGATGGAAGCAGCGGAGTAGCCACGGCGACGCAGGCCGGAAACGGTCAGCATACGTGGGTCATCCCAGCCTTCCACCACCTTATCGGCCACCAGCTGAGTCAGCTTACGCTTGGACATCACGGTGTATTCGAGATTCAGGCGCGAGAACTCATACTGACGCGGATGCACAGGAATGGTGATGTTATCCAGCACCCAGTCATACAGACGACGGTTATCCTGAAACTCCAGCGTACAGAGTGAATGGGTAATCCCTTCCAGCGCATCGGAAATACAGTGGGTAAAGTCATACATCGGGTAGATGCACCACTTGTTACCGGTCTGATGATGCTCAGCGAATTTAATACGGTACAGCACCGGATCGCGCATCACGATAAAGCTGGAGGCCATATCGATTTTGGCGCGCAGACAGGCAGTTCCCTCGGCAAATTCGCCGTGACGCATTTTCTCAAACAGCTCAAGGTTCTCTTCCACGCTGCGATCGCGGTATGGGCTGTGTTTGCCAGGAGAGGTCAGCGTGCCGCGGTATTCACGGATTTGTTCCGGCGTCAGCTCATCAACGTAGGCCAGGCCCTTGTTGATTAACTCAATGGCGTAGTGGTGCAGCTGATCGAAATAGTCAGAGGAGTAACGAACGTTGCCCGTCCATTCAAAGCCCAGCCACTGCACGTCCTGCTTGATCGACTCAACGAATTCCAGGTCTTCTTTCACCGGGTTAGTGTCATCAAAACGCAGGTTGCACTGCCCCTGATAATCTTGCGCAATACCAAAGTTGAGGCAGATAGATTTGGCATGACCAATGTGCAGATAACCATTCGGTTCCGGCGGGAAACGGGTATGCACGCTGTCATGCTTACCGGTCGCCAGATCTTCGTCGATGATCTGACGAATAAAGTTAGTTGGGCGGGCTTCTGCCTCACTCATCTTAATTTCCTCAGTAATGCTATATAAATTAGTGCGTGAAATAACGGAGTATGATCCACAAAGCCGGGCAGGGAAACAACCGTTTGTTACAGTATTCCAATAAAAAAAGGGCGGGAATTGCTTCCCGCCCTGTCAGTTTAACGTAACCTGCCGTCAGCCGTTAATTTCATACAGGCGGCTTTCACCGGCAATGACCGTTTCGCCAGCCACCAGCGTGATACCGCTGAAGTCGTCGATATTGCTGACAACGATCGGGCTGATCATCGAACGGGCGTTGGCGTTGAGGAAGGCCAGGTCCATCTCCAGCACTGGCTGTCCAGCGGTGACCTCAGTCCCCTCTTCCACCAGGCGAGTGAAGCCCTTGCCGTCCAGCGCGACGGTGTCCAGACCCATATGCACCACCACCTCAATCCCTTTATCCGTTTCCAGACAGAAGGCGTGATTGGTGTTGAAGATTTTTACCACGGTGCCGTTAGCCGGTGAGACCACCGTGCTGCTGGTTGGTTTGATGGCCAGTCCATCACCCACCGCTTTGCTGGCGAATGCTTCGTCCGGAACCTGCTCCAGGGCAACCACTTCTCCGCTGACTGGCGCAACCAGCGTCCCAATGATGCCTTTGGCGGCGTTAGGAACTGCCTGAGGAGCAACCGGAGAGACGGCAGCTGCAACACCCGGGGCCGCAGCACTGACCGGGCCTTTACTCAGCACGGTTTTCATAGCGGAGGCAATCGTTTCTGCACGAGTACCAACGATGATCTGCACGCTCTGTTTATTCAGGCGGATAACGCCGGAAGCGCCAAGGCGTTTAGCCAGTGACTCATTGATCTCCGCGCTGTCCTTAACGTTCAGGCGCAGACGAGTGATACAGGCATCAATACCAGTGAGGTTGTCAGAACCGCCCACCGCACCAATATAGCGACGTGCCAGCGTTTCAGTTTCTGACTCTTTGTTACCTGAATGGTCAACATTAGTGTCATAACCATCACTTTCATCACCGTCTACGGCCAGCTCGCGGCCAGGCGTTAGCAGGTTGAATTTTTTGATGGTGAAACGGAAGACCACATAGTAAATAACGAAGAACACCAGGCCCTGTGGGATCAGCATATACCAGTGTGTTGCCAGCGGGTTACGTGAAGAGAGCACCATATCCACCAGCCCGGCGCTGAAGCCGAAACCTGAAATCCAGTGCATGCTTGCCGCGATAAATACGGAGATACCGGTCAGCAGTGCGTGGATGAAGTACAGCACCGGAGCCACGAACATAAAGGAGAATTCCAGCGGTTCAGTGATACCGGTAAAGAAGGAAGCAAATGCGGCGGCCAGCATAATCCCGCCGACTTTGGCACGATTTTCAGGGCGTGCACACTGGTAAATCGCCAGTGCGGCGCCTGGCAGACCAAACATCATGATTGGGAAGAAGCCCGCCTGATAGCGACCGGTGATACCGACCACGGCTTTGCCACTTTCCAGTGACTGCGCGCCACCCAGGAAGTTAGGGATATCGTTAATCCCGGCCACATCAAACCAGAACACGGAGTTCAGTGCGTGATGCAGACCAACCGGGATCAGTAAACGGTTGAAGAAGGCGTAGACCCCTGCGCCCGCAGAGCCCAGTTTCTGGATGTGCTCACCAAAGCTGACCAGGCCACCAAAGATCAACGGCCAGAGGTACATCAGAATAAACGCCACCAGGATCATCAGGAAGGAGACCAGAATGGGCACCAGACGACGACCGCTGAAGAAGGAGAGCGCTTTAGGCAGCTCAACGTGGCTGAAGCGGTTATACATCTCCGCAGAGATAATCCCCACCAGGATACCCACGAACTGGTTGTTGATTTTGCCAAACGCAGCAGGAACCTGATCGACCGGAATTTTCTGAATCATCGACACTGCCGCAGGCGAACACAGCGTGGTGACCACCAGGAAGCCGACAAAGCCAGTCAGTGCAGCCGCACCGTCTTTATCTTTCGACATGCCATAAGCCACACCGATGGCGAACAGCACGGACATGTTTTCAATAATTGCCGATCCGGACTTGATCAGCAATGCCGCCAGAGCATTGCCAGCGCCCCAGGCATCCGGGTCGAGCCAGTAGCCCACCCCCATCAGGATGGCGGCAGCAGGTAGCGTTGCTACCGGCACCATTAGCGCCCTGCCTACTTTTTGTAAATAACTAAGCATATTATCCTTTCCCCCTATGAGACCCGTTAAGGCGCCAGTAACCGTTTTATATTATTATCACGGTTAGTTGGTTTCTGAATGACAGACAAAACCACGTGATGGAGTGTAAAAAGAAATTAATTCGCTTCGCAAATTAAAACCGCTGTTTATGTGACTTTTATCACCAAAATCTCTCCTTCCTTACACCTTTGTATGGCATCTCCCGCAAACTTATTTTATGATCCGAAAAATCAACACGGATTTATCCCTCGCGGATAACAGCCCAGGCCGTTACGCTTATAAGCAGCAACATGGGCACCGTGAACCCCTTTCAAATTCTGCTTATAGTGAGGTGATACATGAGACTGATTCCTCTGGCTACTCCGACCCAGGTCGGCAAATGGGCCGCCCGCCACATCGTTAACCGCATCAATGCGTTCAAACCAACCGCCGAGCGTCCCTTTGTGCTGGGTCTGCCAACCGGCGGCACGCCGCTGGAAGCCTACAAGCATTTAATCGACATGCATAAAGCAGGCCAGGTCAGTTTTAAACACGTGGTCACCTTTAACATGGATGAGTATGTTGGCCTGCCGAAAGAACATCCGGAAAGCTACCACAGCTTCATGTACCGTAACTTTTTTGATCATGTTGATATTCAACGCGAAAATATCAATCTTCTCAATGGTAATGCCCCGGATATTGACGCAGAATGCCGTCAATATGAAGAGAAAATCCGCTCCTACGGCAAGATTAACCTGTTTATGGGCGGCGTGGGTAACGATGGTCATATCGCTTTTAACGAACCCGCCTCTTCTCTGGCATCCCGTACCCGTATTAAAACCTTGACTCACGATACCCGCGTGGCTAACTCTCGCTTCTTCGACGGCGATGTTGATCAGGTGCCTAAATACGCGCTGACCGTGGGCGTGGGAACGCTGCTGGATGCAGAAGAAGTGATGATTCTGGTGACCGGCCATGTGAAAGCTCAGGCACTGCAGGCTGCAGTGGAAGGCAACGTCAACCATATGTGGACCATCAGCTGTCTGCAGCTGCATGCCAAATCCGTGGTGGTCTGTGACGAACCAGCGACCATGGAACTGAAAGTGAAAACCGTAAAGTATTTCCGCGAAATGGAAGCGGAAAATATGAAAAATCTGTAAGTTATCAGCACATGGTTAACCGCCACCAGGCGGATAATGCCGGGAGAATATTATGTACGCTTTAACGAATGGCCGTATCTTTACCGGTCACGAAATCCTTGATAATCATGCCGTTGTTATTTCTGATGGCCTGATTGAGCGCGTTTGTGCACTGGATGAACTTCCTGCCGGCGTGGCAACGCGCGATGTCAATGGCGCACTGATTGCTCCCGGTTTTATCGACCTGCAGCTTAACGGCTGCGGTGGTGTGCAGTTCAACGACGACTTAGCAGCAATCAGCGTTGAAACCCTGAATATCATGCAGAAAGCCAATGAGAAATCTGGCTGTACCAGCTTTCTGCCAACGCTGATCACCAGTACCGATGAGATGATGAAACGCGCGGTTGAAGTGATGCGCGCTTATCTGGCGCAGAACGCCAACAAGGCGCTCGGTCTGCATCTGGAAGGTCCGTGGTTAAGCCCGCGTAAACCGGGCACCCACAATCCGGCGCTGATCCGTACCCCTACTAAAGAGTTAGTCGACTTCCTGTGTGAAAATGCCGATGTGATCGGCCAAATCACTCTGGCACCGGAACAGGTCGACAGCGATGTTATCCGCCGTCTGAGCAAGGCTGGGATCGTCATCTCCGCCGGGCACTCGCATGCCACCCATGATGAAGCCCGTCGCGGTATTTCAGCTGGTGTCAGCTTTGCCACTCATTTATATAACGCGATGCCAACCATTACCGGGCGTGAACCGGGTCTGATCGGCGCGCTGTTTGACTCACCAAACGTCTGGTGCGGCATCATTGCCGATGGTTTACATGTCCACTACGCTAATATCCGTAATGCCAAACGCATCAAGGGCGACAAGCTTATCCTGGTTACCGATGCCACCGCGCCAGCGGGTGCGACCATTGATCGGTTCATTTTCGCAGGAAAAACAATATACTATCGTGATGGACTCTGCGTTGACGAGAACGGCACGCTCAGCGGTTCGGCCCTGACTATGATCGAAGCTGTGGCGAACAGCGTCGAACATGCAGGCATCGCACTGGATGAGACGCTGCGCATGGCAACGCTGTACCCAGCCCGCGCGATGGGTATTGAGGACAAATTAGGTTCGGTTGAAGCTGGAAAAGTTGCAAACCTGACCGTTTTCACCCGTGACTATAAAATAATCAAGACCATCGTTAATGGTAACGAGGTCTAAAGCGAGTAGAGACTGAATGACCACTGGCGGCCAGGCACAAATTGGAAATGTTGATTTAGTTAAGCAACTTAACAGCGCAGCCGTTTACCGGCTGATCGACCAGCAGGGTCCGATTTCGCGTATTCAGATTGCCGAACACAGCCAGCTTGCACCCGCCAGCGTCACCAAGATTACCCGCCAGCTGATTGAACGGGGCTTAATCAAAGAAGTGGATCAGCAGGCCTCCACCGGTGGCCGCCGCGCTATCTCAATCGTCACCGAAACTCGCGGTTTCAATACTATCGGTGTCCGCCTCGGTCGCAGTGATGCCACCCTCACCCTGTTCGATCTCAGCGGCAAGTCCCTGGCGCAGGAAGATTATTCGCTGCCGGAGCGGACGCAGGAAACGCTGGAAAACGCCCTCTTTAGTGCCATTGAAAAATTTTGTGAACAACATCAGCGTAAACTGCGTGAGTTGATTGCTATTTCTGTGATCCTGCCAGGTCTGGTGGATCCGAATAATGGGGTGATCCGCTATATGCCTCACATCCATGTGCATCACTGGCCGCTGGTCGCCAATCTTCAGCAACGTTTTAATGTCACCAGTTTTGTGGGTCATGATATCCGCAGTCTGGCGCTGGCAGAGCACTACTTTGGTGCATCCCGCGACTGTGCAGACTCTATTCTGGTGCGTGTGCACCGTGGCACCGGGGCCGGAATTATTGCCAATGGCCATATCTTCCTCGGTAGCAATGGCAACGTGGGCGAGATCGGCCATATCCAGGTTGACCCGTTGGGTGAGCGCTGCCACTGTGGTAATTTCGGTTGCCTGGAGACCATTGCGGCAAATACGGCGATTGAAAACCGCGTGCGCCATTTGCTGACGCAGGGCTACCCCAGCTCGCTGACCATGGATGATTGCCAGATGCCGCAGATTTGCAAAGCCGCGAACCGTGGTGATGCGCTGGCGGCAGAAGTGATTGAACATGTTGGCCGCCATCTGGGTAAAGCTATCGCCATTGCCATCAACCTGTTTAATCCTCAGAAAGTGGTGATCGCCGGAGAGATTATTGAAGCGGATAAAGTCCTGCTGCCAGCGATAGAAGGCTGTATCAACACCCAGGTCCTGAAGGCCTTCCGCAAAAATCTGCCGGTGGTGCGTTCAGAAATCGATCATCGTTCCGCCATTGGCGCTTTCGCGCTGGCGAAACGGGCCATGCTTAACGGCATTCTGTTACAACATTTACTGGAAGGTTAATGAGCGCCCTGACCCTGAAAGACAGTGAAAAAGTCACCCTGAAAAACGTCATTTGCGACATTGACGGTGTGCTGATGCATGACAACACCGCCGTACCAGGGGCTAATGAATTTCTGCAGCGTATCCTTGAAAAAAGGATGCCGCTGGTCGTGCTGACCAACTACCCTTCGCAGACCGCACTCGATCTCTCCAACCGTTTTGCCTCTGCGGGTATCGACCTGCCGGACAGCGTCTTTTATACCTCAGCCATGGCAACGGCTGATTTCCTGCGCCGTCAGGAAGGTAAAAAGGCCTATGTGATAGGCGAAGGTGCGCTGATCCACGAGCTGTATAAAGCCGGATTCACCATCACAGATATCAATCCGGATTTCGTTATTGTCGGTGAAACCCGCTCCTTTAACTGGGACATGATGCATAAGGCCGCCTACTTTGTTGCCAACGGCGCACGCTTTATTGCCACCAATCCGGATACCCATGCCCGCGGCTTTGTGCCGGCCTGTGGCGCGCTTTGCGCCGGGATTGAGAAAATCTCCGGCCGTCAGCCTTTCTACGTGGGGAAACCCAGCCCGTGGATTATCCGTGCGGCCCTGAATAAAATGCAGGCGCACTCAGAGGAGACAGTGATCGTGGGCGATAACCTGCGTACTGATATCCTGGCAGGCTTCCAGGCCGGTCTGGAGACGATTCTGGTGCTGTCCGGCGTCTCAACGCTGAGCGATGTCGATGCGATGCCTTTCCGCCCAAGCTGGGTTTTCCCCTCGGTTGCCGACATCGATATTTTCTGACAATCAGCCCGGCCCGCGCGCCGGGCTTGGCTGCTTACCCGCCTGACGCTTTTTTATCCACTTTACCGAAATAATTAAGGTTTATGCAATTTAAGCCGCTATTAATTGCATATCCGTTAATATTTCAGCCTGGTCAACAGACTATTTTTCAGAGAAAAGCTAAATCGCTTGCATCACCATAGCGAGATATTGCATTTTCTTATGCATCGGGCGAAACGTTCGCCATTCACTTTCACGTAATTACCATCATCACCGTCTGGGATGTCGTTAGGGAGTTAGCTATGTGTTCTATTTTTGGCGTGTTGGATCTCAAAAGCGATCCAGTTGAACTGCGTAAGAAAGCCCTGGAGCTTTCCCGACTTATGCGTCACCGTGGCCCGGACTGGTCCGGCGTCTATGCCGATGACCACGCGATTCTGGCTCACGAACGTCTGTCAATTGTCGACGTCAATAACGGCGCACAGCCGCTGTATAACGCCGCCCATACGCATGTTCTGGCAGTGAACGGTGAAATCTACAATCATCAGGCACTTCGTGCCGAGCTGGGTGACCGCTACGAATTCCAGACCGAATCCGACTGTGAAGTGATTCTGGCGCTGTATCAGGAAAAAGGCGTCGACTTCCTCGATGATCTGCAGGGTATGTTTGCCTTTATCCTGTATGACTCAGTGAAAAACACTTACCTGATCGGCCGTGACCATATCGGCATCATCCCGCTGTACATGGGCAACGATGAGCACGGCAACCTGTTTGTGGCTTCAGAAATGAAGGCGCTGGTGCCGGTGTGTAAAACCCTGAAAGAGTTCCCGCCGGGAAGCTACATGTCCAGCACCGACGGTGAGATCCGCCGTTACTGGCAGCGCGACTGGTTCAGCTATGAAGCGGTTGAGCACAACAAAACCGACGCTGTGGCATTAAAAGACGCGCTGGAAGAGTCCGTGAAAAGCCATCTGATGTCAGACGTACCTTACGGCGTACTGCTCTCCGGCGGTCTGGACTCCTCTATTATTTCGGCAGTGACCAAGAAGTTTGCCGCCAAACGGGTGGAAGATCAGGATAAGAGCGAAGCCTGGTGGCCTCAGCTGCACTCCTTCGCCGTCGGGCTGGAAGGCTCGCCGGATTTGAAAGCAGCAAAATCCGTTGCTGACCATCTGGGAACAGTGCATCACGAGATCCACTTCACCGTGCAGGAAGGCCTGGATGCGATCCGCGATGTGATCTATCACATTGAAACTTATGACGTGACAACCATTCGCGCTTCCACGCCGATGTATCTGATGTCACGTAAGATCAAAGCGATGGGCATCAAAATGGTGCTGTCTGGCGAAGGTGCTGATGAAGTGTTCGGTGGCTACCTGTACTTCCATAAGGCACCCAACGCCAAAGAGTTCCACGAGGAGAACGTTCGTAAGCTGCTGGCCCTGCACATGTTCGACTGTGCGCGTGCCAACAAAGCGATGTCTGCCTGGGGTGTGGAAGCTCGCGTCCCGTTCCTGGACAAAAAGTTCCTCGACGTGGCGATGCGCATCAACCCGGAAGACAAGATGTGTGGAGCGAACGGCAAAATGGAAAAACACATCCTGCGTGAGTGCTTCTCCTCTTACCTTCCGGAAAGTGTCGCATGGCGTCAGAAAGAGCAGTTCTCTGACGGCGTGGGCTACAGCTGGATCGATACGCTGAAAGAAACCGCAGCGAAGCAGATCAGTGACCAGCAGTTGCAGACCGCGCATTTCCGCTTCCCGTACAACACCCCATCCTCCAAAGAGGGCTATCTGTACCGCGAGATCTTTGAAGAGCTGTTCCCGCTGGCCAGCGCGGCAGAATGCGTACCTGGCGGCCCTTCCGTTGCCTGTTCCTCTGCCAAGGCGATTGAATGGGACGAAGCGTTCAAAACCATGGACGATCCATCAGGACGCGCCGTGGGTGTCCATCAGTCAGCCTATAAATAACCTGAGGCTAATCTGAGACAAACGGGCCTTCAGCGGCCCGTTTTTTTTAAAGTAATATGCGGTTTACGTTCAATATTTGTTGATTTAATCGCCAGGCTGGTTACAAGCCAGTCAAACGAAACAGTTCAGCCAAAAAACGGGAAAAAACTTGTTGACGCTTTTAGGTCAACTCCGCATAATGCGCCCCGCAACGCCGATGAAGGTAACGCGAAAAAAGATGGCTACGTAGCTCAGCTGGTTAGAGCACAGCACTCATAATGCTGGGGTCACAGGTTCGATTCCCGTCGTAGCCACCATCTTTTTTGCGGGAGTGGCGAAATTGGTAGACGCACCAGATTTAGGTTCTGGCGCCGCAAGGTGTGCGAGTTCAAGTCTCGCCTCCCGCACCATTTCCATAAACGGTTTTGCACGGATGGGGTATCGCCAAGCGGTAAGGCACCGGTTTTTGATACCGGCATTCCCTGGTTCGAATCCAGGTACCCCAGCCAATTTTTCTTCTCCGGAAGAAATGTAGTACAGTAAGACGCAGTAAAATTAGGCTACTTAGCTCAGCTGGTTAGAGCACAGCACTCATAATGCTGGGGTCACAGGTTCGATTCCCGTAGTAGCCACCAATTTTATTGGGGTGTCGCCAAGCGGTAAGGCACTGGTTTCTGATACCAGCATTCCGGGGTTCGAATCCCTGCACCCCAGCCAATAAGTAACGAAGCCCGCTAACGCGGGCTTTTTTACGTCTCAATTCTGGCAATATCCCGCGTACCACATCAATGATACAACCCGGACAAATTCGTCTTCACAGTGCCGGGTGGAAGTTACTCCCTCCGGCCATACAAAAGCCTTTTAAAGTCCCAGCGCGTAGCGCAGAGCCTGCCGTTTCAATACACCCGATCGCTCTGCAACCATCAGCCCAAGATTGCGCACAATGCGTAATGGGGCTGCTGGCGTACTGAATGCGAAGTAGAACAGATCCATTCCGCTCTGCATCAGTAAATTGTCCTTCCGGCGTTTACGCTGGTAGCGCAGTAGCACGCTTTCTGAGGCCCAGTCCTCAGCGCGATTGCGGGAAGCGGTTAGCGTATCAATTAACGCATCCACGTCACGGTATCCCAAATTAACCCCCTGCCCCGCCAGCGGATTGATGGTGTGCGCGGCATCCCCGATCAAAGCCAGCCCCGGAAGCACATAGCGGGTAGCATGGCGACGAACCAGCGGGAAAGAGCCAGCCGCAACCGGCGCTACTTTTCCTAATCGCGCCGGGAAGTGCGTTTTAATCTCCTGTTCCAGCTGGGTCATCGACATCGCCTGCAGTTGGCGAATGCGGGCCGGGCTGTCGTACCACACCAGCGAAGCCCAGCGATCAAACAGTGGCAGGAAAGCGCGGGGGCCTTCTGGCGTAAACTGCTGCCAGGTACAATCCCCAGCATCCTGTTCGCAACAAACGCTGATCAACATACAGGACTGGGCATAATTCCAGCCGTGGATGCCAATGCCTGACAGCTGGCGTACCTGAGAGTTAGCACCATCGGCTCCGACAACTAACCGCGTCCCGATCGTCTCGCCGTTTTCCAGCGTCAGCTGCCAGCCACAGTTGCATTGCTGCAGATCTTTCAGTCGTACGGGGGAAATCAGCTTCACTTCCTGCTGCTGCAAGCGCTGCCACAGAGCCAGCTGCAGCACACTGTTTTCCACCATATAGCCCAGCTCGGGTAGCCCCAGCGACTGCGCATCGAATCCCACCTGCGCGGTCTGCCACTCCCAGGTCACCAGTTTGCGGTAAGGCGTGCAGCGCATCGCCTGCACCCGCGGCCAGACTTCCAGCTGCTTCAGCAACGCCACCGAGGCGGCACCAATGGCTGAAATCCTCACGTCGGGCGCGCTTTCTGCATCAAAATTTGCCGGCTCCTGCTGTTCAAGCACCACCACGCTAAACCCCTGACCGGCCAGACCGCTGGCCAGCGTTGCGCCCACCATTCCGCCGCCTACCACGGCAACATCCCAAATCTGCGTTGTCTCTGTCATCATTTTCAATCCCATAGACATCCATGCCCCATACGCCTACACCTGCAAGGGCTTATTCTGTTACTCTAGTGTACCGGATTTTCGCGAGCATGATTAATGGCAACCAGATGACTAAAAAACTGCATATTAAAACCTGGGGCTGTCAGATGAACGAGTACGATTCATCCAAAATGGCCGACCTGTTAAACAGCACCCATGGCTATACCCTTACTGATGTGGCGGAAGAAGCTGACGTTCTGCTGCTCAATACCTGCTCGATCCGCGAGAAAGCGCAGGAAAAGGTTTTCCATCAGCTCGGCCGCTGGAAGCTGATTAAACGCGCCAGACCAGATGTGATTATCGGTGTGGGCGGCTGTGTGGCCTCGCAGGAAGGCGAGCTTATCCGCCAGCGCGCTCAGTGCGTCGATATCGTCTTTGGTCCTCAGACGCTGCATCGTCTGCCAGAGATGATAAACACCGTGCGCGGCTCGAAAAGCCCGGTGGTGGACGTCAGCTTCCCGGAAATTGAGAAATTTGATCGTCTGCCAGAGCCGAAAGCAGACGGCCCGTCGGCTTTCGTTTCGATCATGGAAGGCTGTAACAAATACTGTACCTTCTGCGTGGTGCCTTACACCCGTGGCGAGGAAGTGAGCCGTCCGTGCGACGATATTCTGTTTGAAATTGCCCAGCTGGCAGCGCAGGGCGTGCGTGAAGTGAATCTGCTGGGGCAGAACGTCAATGCTTACCGCGGCGAAGACTTTGAAGGTGAAATCTGCTCATTTGCCGACCTGCTGCGCCTGGTGGCAGCCATTGACGGCATTGACCGTATCCGCTTCACCACCAGCCATCCGATTGAGTTCACCGACGACATTATTGATGTCTATCGCGACACGCCGGAGCTGGTCAGCTTCCTGCATCTGCCGATACAGAGCGGTGCCGACCGGATTCTGACGCTGATGAAGCGTACCCACACCGCGCTGGAATACAAAGCGATCATCCGTAAGCTGATTGCTGCCCGTCCGGACATCCAGATCAGCTCAGACTTTATTGTTGGCTTCCCTGGCGAAACACAGCAGGACTTTGAGCAGACGATGAAGCTGATTGGCGAAGTGAATTTCGATACCAGCTTCAGCTTTATCTACTCCCCCCGTCCGGGAACGCCAGCGGCCGACCTGCCGGATGACGTGACGGACGATGAGAAGAAACAGCGCCTGTATATCCTGCAGGACCGCATTAACCAGCAGGCGATGGCATGGAGCCGCCGTATGCTGGGTACCGTACAGCGTATTCTGGTGGAGGGCACTTCAAGGAAAAATGTGATGGAGCTGTCTGGCCGTACCGAAAATAACCGTGTGGTTAACTTCGAAGGCACGCCGGAGATGATTGGAAAATTTGTCGATGTGGAAATCGTTGACGTCTACACCAATTCCCTGCGCGGTATCCTCGTTCGTACTGAAGATCAGATGGGCCTGCGCAGTCAGGAAACCCCTGCCTCGGTTATTGCGCGCACACGCAAAGAAAACGAGCTGGGCGTGGGCACTTTCCAACCCTGAACCCCGACCTTTTGCGGCGGGCCTCGCAGGTTCGCCGCTGCAAATCATCCGCTTACCCTTGCTTTGTCCGTACCGCGCCCAAATATCCGTTTCAGCGCTTGCGGATTGGCGCACTGACATAAATAATTCCTTTATGGCTCCGCGCGTTACTGGCGACGTAAGCCGATGATAAGCCATCCTCAACCTGGCCCTGAGCGACCCAAAGGATTAGTTTGAATATTGAAACACGCGAAATCACGTTAGACCCTGCTGACAACCACCGTCTGCTGAGCCTTTGCGGCCCGTTTGACGACAACATCAAGCAGCTGGAACGCCGGTTAGGCATTGAAATCAACCGCCGCGATAACGCCTTCAAACTGGTGGGCAAAGCACTGGTGGTGGATGCCGCAGCCCGCATCCTGCGCGACCTGTATGTGGATACCGCGCCAGTGCGTGGTCATATTCCGGATATCGATCCGGAGCAGATTCATCTGGCAATCAAAGAGAGCCGCGTGCTGGAGCAATCAGCGGACAGCGTGCCGGAATATGGCAAAGCCGTGAACATCAAAACCAAGCGCGGCGTGATCAAACCACGCACGCCCAATCAGGCGCAGTATGTCGCTAACATCCTCGACCACGACATCACTTTCGGTGTCGGGCCTGCGGGGACAGGTAAAACCTACCTCGCCGTAGCAGCGGCGGTGGATGCCCTGGAGCGTCAGGAAGTCCGGCGTATTCTGCTGACCCGGCCTGCAGTGGAGGCCGGTGAAAAGCTGGGCTTCCTGCCGGGCGATCTCAGTCAGAAAGTGGACCCGTATCTGCGTCCGCTCTACGATGCCCTGTTTGAAATGCTGGGCTTTGAGCGGGTTGAAAAACTGATTGAACGTAACGTGATCGAAGTGGCCCCGCTCGCCTATATGCGCGGCCGTACTTTGAACGATGCGTTTATTATTCTGGATGAAAGCCAGAACACCACCATTGAACAGATGAAGATGTTCCTGACCCGTATTGGCTTTAACTCCAAAGCGGTGATCACCGGGGACGTCACGCAGATTGACCTGCCGCGCAACCTGAAATCGGGGCTGCGCCATGCGATCGAAGTGCTGTCTGAAGTGGAAGAGATCAGCTTTAACTTCTTCCACAGTGAAGACGTGGTGCGTCACCCGGTGGTGGCCCGCGTCGTTATCGCCTATGAAGCCTGGGAAGCCGCCGACCAAAAACGTCGCGATGCTCAGGCAGAAGAACGTAAACGTGAAGCACTGGCGATACAGCTGGCGGCCTCACAGGAGCCTAAATGAGCACCGTGATTTTAGATTTACAGCTGGCGTGCGAACAGCCGGAAGGGCTGCCGACAGAATCTGATTTTCGTCGCTGGCTGGAAGCGGTGCTGCCGCAGTTTCAGGAAGAGAGTGAAGTGACAATTCGCGTGGTGGATGAGGCGGAAAGCCGCGAGCTGAACCACACTTATCGCGATAAAGATAAACCCACCAACGTGCTCTCTTTCCCGTTCGAAGCCCCGCCGGGCATTGAGCTGCCGCTGCTTGGCGACCTGATCATCTGCCGCCAGGTGGTGGAGCAGGAAGCCGGGGAACAGGAGAAACCGCTGCTGGCTCACTGGGCCCATATGGTGGTACATGGCAGCCTGCATTTGCTGGGTTATGACCACATTGAAGATGACGAAGCCGAAGAGATGGAGTCAATTGAGACCGAGATAATGCTTGCTCTTGGTTATGACGATCCGTACATTTCGGAGAAAGAATTACCGTAGTCAATATCGTCCCCTTCTGCCTGCGGGCAGAAGGCGACACCCCCTCACACAACATGAGTGACAAAACCAAAACGCCATGAGCGATGACCATTCACAGAACAATGACAGTCCCAGTAGTAAAAAGGGATTTTTCACCCTTATCCTCAACCAGCTGTTTCACGGTGAGCCTAAAAACCGCGACGACCTGCTGGAGCTAATCCGCGATTCCGAGCAGAAAGACCTGATCGATCCGGATACCCGCGACATGCTCGAAGGCGTGATGGATATTGCCGAACAGCGCGTGCGTGACATCATGATCCCCCGCTCGCAGATGATTACCCTGAAGCGGAACCAGACGCTGGAAGAGTGCCTGGAGACCATCATTGAATCCGCTCACTCCCGCTTCCCGGTAATCAGCGAAGATAAGGACCATGTTGAAGGCATTCTGATGGCGAAAGACCTGCTGCCGTTTATGAGCAGCCAGTCCACTCCGTTCAGTATTGAAAAAGTGCTGCGTCCTGCCGTGGTGGTGCCGGAAAGCAAGCGCGTCGACCGGATGCTGAAAGAGTTCCGCTCGCAGCGCTATCATATGGCGATTGTGATCGATGAATTCGGCGGCGTCTCCGGCCTGGTGACCATTGAAGATATTCTTGAACTGATCGTCGGTGAAATCGAAGACGAGTACGATGACGAAGAAGATCGCGATGTCCGTCAGTTGAGCCGTCACACCTATACCATCCGCGCGCTGACTCCGATTGAAGACTTTAATGAAGTGTTTGAAACCAGCTTCAGCGATGAAGAGGTGGACACCATTGGCGGTCTGGTGATGCAGGCATTTGGTCATCTGCCAGCACGCGGCGAAAGCATTGAAATCGACGGTTACCAGTTTAAGGTCGCAATGGCCGACAGCCGTCGTATCATTCAGGTTCATGTCAGGATCCCGGAAAACTCGCCGCAACCGATTTTGGAAGAATAATTCTCAATGGCTATTGCCTCAGTGTACCAGCGTCAGCGGGTTCGCCTGCTTTTAGCGCTGCTGACGGGTGCCTCTGGCACCCTTGCGTTCTCTCCGTATGACTTCTGGCCGGCCGCGCTGATTTCGCTGGCCGGTCTGCTGGCTTTAACCCTCGACCGCTCCACCCGTCAGGCAACGGCCATCGGCTTTGTCTGGGGCTTTGGCCTGTTCGGCAGCGGGATAAACTGGGTCTATGTCAGCATCGCCACCTTTGGCGGCATGCCCGGCCCGGTTAACGTCTTCCTGGTGGTGCTGCTGGCGGCATATCTGTCGCTGTTCACCATGCTGTTTGCTGCCCTGCTCAACCGGTTGTTCCCGAAAACATCCCTGGTGCGCCTGACGGTAGCCGCGCCGGTACTGTGGCAAATAACCGAGTTTCTGCGCGGCTGGATCCTGACCGGCTTCCCGTGGCTACAGTTTGGCTACAGCCAGATTGATGGTCCGCTGAAAGGGCTGGGACCGCTGACCGGTGTGGAAGGGATAACCTTTGTGCTAATGATTGTCGCCGGGCTGGCAGTCTTTGCGGCGGTGCATCGCAACTGGATGGCTGCTATTGCCGCGCTGGCTCTGCTGCTGCTGCCATGGCCGCTGCGTCAGATCAGCTGGTATCAGGCGATGCCGGAACGTGAAGTGGACGTTGCGCTGGTGCAGGGCAACATTCCACAGTCGCTGAAGTGGGACCCCAACCAGCTGATTAGCACGCTGCGGACTTATACCTCACTCAGCCGCCCCTACGTTGGCAAAGCCCCGCTGATTATCTGGCCGGAGTCCGCAATCCCGGACCTCGAAAGCAATCAGCAGCCGTTCCTTAAGTCGATGGATGAAGAACTGCGCGCCAATGGCAGCAGCCTGATCACCGGGATTGTCGACTCCCGGCTGGAGAATAACCGCTATCACGATTACAACTCGATCATCGTGCTGGGCGGCGACAGGCCATACGATTACGACAGCACCAACCGCTACCAGAAAAACCATCTGGTGCCGTTCGGCGAGTTTGTGCCGCTGGAAACCCTGCTTCGTCCGTTAGCGCCGTTCTTCGATTTGCCAATGTCCTCGTTCAGCCGCGGTGCCTACATCCAGCCACAGCTGAAAGTGGCCGGATACAATCTGACCGCCGCGATCTGCTATGAGATCGTGCTGGGGCAGCAGGTCAGGGATAATTTCCGCCCAGATACCGACTTCCTGCTGACCCTATCTAATGACGCCTGGTTCGGTCACTCTATCGGCCCGTGGCAGCACTTCCAGATGGCGCGAATGCGTGCTCTTGAACTGGGCCGTCCGCTGCTGCGCGATACCAATAACGGTGTGACTGCCGTGGTGAACGCTGATGGCAATGCAGAAGAGATGATCCCGCAGTTCAAAGCCGACGTACTGGCAACCAAAATCACCCCGACTCAGGGACTGACGCCGTATGCCCGTTTTGGCAACTGGACGGTATGGATAATCACGCTGCTGTTTGGTCTGGCAGCGGTCATTACCGGCTGGCGTAATCGCCGCTAACCCTTTCCTGAAAGCGCTGAACTCTGTTCGGCGTTTTTTTGGAACCTCCCACCTCCCCGCACCACTAAGCACATCCTGCTGAGAAATGTTTTAACAAAAACATTTTGGCACGATGATTGCAAAATATTACGGCGAGAACCGCTGAACAGTCTGCACTTAGCCATACAGAACCGGCGTACGCACCATCAGGGCTCATGAAATGCCCCAGGGCGGAGCATTGCTCGAAACATTGCCTCGATTTGGTGCGGCACACTTCGCAAAAAAGAAACTTTTTTGTTTCATTGCGTTAACATTCAGCTATGTTAGGGCTGTTCAGGTGCGGTTACGCCCTGGGATTAAAAAGAAAAGCAGCAGGAAATAAACATAACATCACAATCGGCGCACTTTTAAGGCGTCACACTTTGAAGGAGTTGGAGATGAAATTACGGAAACTGGGGCTGTGCCTGGCACTGGCTGGCCTTGCATCCGGACTCGCCCATGCAGAAGATGCACCGCAAACGTCCACGCTGGACAAAATTGCTAAAAACGGCGTCATCGTCGTTGGTCACCGCGAATCTTCTGTTCCTTTCTCTTACTACGATAATCAGCAAAAAGTTGTTGGCTATTCTCAGGATTATTCCAACGCCATTGTGGCGGCAATTAAAGCCAAGCTGAATAAGCCGGATCTGCAGGTAAAAATGCTGCCGATCACCTCGCAGAACCGTATTCCGCTGCTGCAAAACGGCACCTACGATTTTGAGTGTGGCTCCACCACCAATAACGCCGAGCGCCAGCAGCAGGCTGCGTTCTCCGATACTATCTTTGTGATCGGCACCCGTTTACTGGTTAAAAAAGGCAGCCCGATTAAAGACTTCCCGGACTTGAAAGGGAAAACCGTGGTGGTCACCTCCGGTACCACTTCTGAAATTCTGCTTAACAAGCTGAATGACGAGAAGAAAATGGGCATGCGCATTATCAGCGCCAAAGATCACGGGGACTCTTTCCGCACGCTGGAAAGCGGCCGTGCCGTGGCCTTTATGATGGATGATGCCTTGCTGGCTGGTGAACGTGCGAAAGCCAAAAAACCGGATAACTGGGTCATCGTCGGTACGCCACAGTCGAAAGAAGCCTATGGCTGTATGCTACGCAAAGGTGACACCACCTTTAAACAGCTGATGGATGACACCATCGCCAAAGAGCAGACCTCGGGTGAAGCAGGCAAATGGTTTGAAAAGTGGTTCAGCCAGCCTATTCCACCAAAAAACCTCAACATGAATTTCGCCCTGTCTGACGATATGAAAGCCACTTTCAAAACGCCAAACGACAAGGCACTGAACTAATAACGAAAATAAGGGCGGCAAGCCGCTGCCCTATGATTGTTGAAAACAGGCTCGGACAGACAACAGCCTGAAACTGCCGCCGCAAAGTGGCAGGCATTCAGGCAAAGGTGCGAAGTGGTCGTTCCCCATGACGCACAGCAAGAAGCCTCTCATCAATCTTCAGGGTAGCTTCGCTACCCTTTTTTTCTACCGGAGTTATTTATGTCAATCGATTGGAACTGGGGAATATTCCTGCAACAGGCCCCTTTCGGTAATACCACCTATCTGGGATGGCTGTGGGCCGGCTTTAAAGTCACCATTGCCGTGTCGATCTGCGCCTGGATTATCGCTTTCTTTGTCGGTTCGCTGTTTGGTATCTTGCGCACCGTGCCCAACCGCCTGCTCTCTGCCATCGGCACCTGTTACGTCGAACTGTTCCGTAACGTACCGCTGATCGTGCAGTTCTTTATCTGGTACCTGGTGGTGCCGGAGCTGCTGCCGGAATCCATCGGCACCTGGTTTAAATCCGAGCTGGATCCGAATATTCAGTTCTTTACCTGCTCGGTGATCTGTCTGGGGCTGTTTACCGCTGCCCGCGTCTGTGAGCAGGTGCGGGCAGCGATCCAGTCGCTGCCACGCGGGCAGAAAAACGCCGGGCTGGCGATGGGCCTGACGCTGCCGCAGACTTACCGTTACGTTTTGCTGCCCAATGCCTACCGGGTGATTGTGCCGCCGATGACCTCGGAAATGCTTAACCTGGTGAAAAACTCCGCTATCGCCTCTACTATCGGGCTGGTCGATATGGCGGCGCAGGCGGGTAAGCTGCTGGACTACTCCGCACACGCCTATGAATCATTTACCGCTATTACCGTTGCCTATATTGGCATCAACGTGGTGGTGATGCTGCTGATGAGCCTGGTGGAACGTAAAGTTCGCCTGCCCGGCGGCATGGGAGGCAAATAATGTACGATTTTGACTGGAGCACTATTGTTCCAAACATGCCTTACCTGCTGAACGGTATGGTGATCACGCTGAAAATCACCATTACGGCGGTGGTCTTCGGGATTATCTGGGGCACGCTGCTGGCGGTGATGCGCCTGTCCAGCTTCAAGCCGATCAGTTGGTTCGCTAAGCTGTACGTCAACCTGTTCCGCTCCGTGCCGCTGGTGATGGTGCTTTTGTGGTTCTATCTGGTGGTGCCGAGCTTCCTGCAGCAGGTGCTTGGCCTGTCGCCTAAAACCGATATCCGTCTGATCTCCGCGATGGTGGCGTTCTCGCTGTTTGAAGCCGCCTACTATTCGGAAATTATTCGCGCCGGGATCCTGAGTATTGCGCGTGGTCAGGGGAATGCCGCGCTGGCGCTGGGAATGACACACTGGCAATCCATGCAGCTGATTATCCTGCCGCAGGCGTTCCGCGCCATGGTGCCACTGCTGCTCACCCAGGGCATCGTTCTGTTTCAGGATACCTCACTGGTTTACGTACTCAGTCTTGCCGACTTCTTCCGTACCGCCGACACCATCGGCATTAACAACGGAACCGAGATTGAAATGGTGCTGTTCGCCGGTGCCGTCTATTTCGTTATCAGCCTTAGCGCTTCACTGTTGGTCAGCTATTTAAAGAAAAAAAGGACAGTTTAAATGATTACCCTGAAAAACGTTTCGAAGTGGTATGGTCACTTTCAGGTACTGACCGACTGCTCTACTGAAGTTAAAAAAGGCGAAGTGGTGGTAGTTTGCGGCCCGTCAGGCTCCGGCAAATCGACCCTGATTAAAACGGTGAACGGTCTGGAGCCGATCCAGCAGGGCATCATTGAGGTCAACGGCACAGGCGTAAATGACAAACGTACCAACCTCGCCCAGTTGCGCTCCAAAGTCGGCATGGTGTTCCAGCATTTTGAACTGTTCCCTCATCTGACCATCGCCGAGAACCTGACAATTGCTCAGGTAAAAGTGCTCAAACGCAACAAAGAAGAAGCGCGGCAGAAAGGGCTGAAGCTGCTGGAGCGTGTCGGCCTCTCTGCCCACGCCAACAAGCATCCTGGCCAGCTTTCCGGCGGCCAGCAGCAGCGCGTGGCCATCGCCCGTGCGCTGTGCATGGACCCTATCGCCATGCTGTTTGATGAACCCACTTCGGCACTGGATCCGGAAATGATCAACGAAGTGCTGGATGTCATGGTCGAACTGGCAAATGAAGGCATGACCATGATGGTGGTGACCCACGAAATGGGCTTCGCCCGCAAGGTGGCGAACCGGGTGATCTTTATGGATGAAGGCAAGATTGTGGAAGATTCACCGAAAGATGACTTCTTCAATAATCCTCAGTCAGACCGCGCGAAAGACTTCCTCGCCAAAATCCTGCATTAATTTTTCTGTCAGCCCGAATTAAGCCTTACATGGCCATTCGGGCAATCGACTTAAAAACCTGAAGCAACAAGAACGCAGGCTGGGAATAAAGCGTCTCGCGCCATGGACGGCACGAGTCGAGCTAACAGGGACGGTGCTTTTTGCGTCTTTATGAGCAGCCAGTGTTCCCCGCGCCTGCGCTGATTTACCCAGATTTACCCTCAACCTAGGGTTCAAACGGCTGTCGCTGAAACTGATCGTTACCGCATTCCGGGCAGCGCGTCAGCGTCTCAGGCGTGTAGATTGCCCGGGTAAACTGGCATTTTTCACACACCAGATTACCCAGCCCCACCACTTCTCCACTCTGATAAACCCCGTGATGGTTCAGATCCTGAAACACTTCGCGCCACTCCAGCTGGCTCTTATCGGTAATATCCGCCAGTTCCTTCCAGACGCTTTCGCGGATAATACGCATAAACACGCTGTCACTCTTCTCATCCTGCGTTTCCGTATAGCTGCGAGCAAACTCCTCCAGATCCCGCCGGACCGCCCTGGTCACATCATCAATCTGACTGCGGGTCAGCTCGCCCCGATTATTCATTCGCTGCCGGGCACTCTCCACCAGAGCATCAATATCATGATCGCCCTTGTTAATCCTCTCGGTCAGGGAGGAAAGCAGTTCGCGATAATACTGAGCAACCTTGTTCATTTTTTCTCCTTCATCATACCTGCCGTATACGCTATTAATTCTAGCGGCATTACCAATATTACGCGGAGATGACTGCGAAATTTGCCCGCCGTCTTCCAGCATGCAGAGAAATGCCCCTTGTCTGGCCGGATACTGTTGTTGCGCCGGGGCCGAATCAGCTATGCTATGCGGATCTGAACGAACTCATAAAGTTTACAAAGGACCACTGGCTGCCATGCAAGAGCAATACCGCCCGGAAGAGATAGAATCCCATGTACAAAAACACTGGGATGAGAAGCAAACGTTCAAAGTGACCGAAGAGGAAGGTAAAGAGAAGTATTACTGCCTCTCCATGCTGCCCTATCCTTCTGGCCGCCTACATATGGGCCACGTTCGTAACTACACCATCGGTGATGTCATCTCCCGCTACCAGCGTATGCTGGGCAAAAACGTGCTGCAGCCCATTGGCTGGGATGCGTTTGGCCTGCCAGCAGAAGGCGCTGCGGTGAAAAACAACACGGCTCCCGCACCGTGGACCTACGACAACATCGACTACATGAAGAACCAGCTCAAATTGCTGGGCTTTGGCTATGACTGGAGCCGTGAACTGGCGACCTGCCAGCCGGAATACTATCGCTGGGAACAGTGGTTCTTCACCAAACTGTATGAAAAAGGTCTGGTCTATAAAAAGACTTCTGCTGTTAACTGGTGCCCACACGACCTGACCGTTCTGGCAAATGAGCAGGTGATCGACGGCTGCTGCTGGCGCTGCGATACCAAAGTTGAGCGCAAAGAGATCCCGCAGTGGTTCGTGAAAATCACCGATTATGCGGATGAGCTGCTAAACGACCTGGACAAGCTGGAAAGCTGGCCGGAGCAGGTGAAAACCATGCAGCGCAACTGGATCGGCCGCTCTGAAGGTGTGGAAATTACCTTTGACGTTGCCGATAGCAGTGAAAAACTCAGCGTTTACACCACCCGCCCGGACACCTTTATGGGTGTGACCTACCTGGGCGTCGCTGCCGGTCATCCTCTGGCAGCACAGGCTGCTGCGAGCAATCCGGCACTGGCCGATTTTATCGCCGAATGCCGTAACACCAAAGTTGCCGAAGCTGAAATGGCGACGATGGAGAAAAAAGGCATGGCAACCGGCCTGTTCGCCATCCACCCACTGAGCGGTGAAAAACTGCCGGTGTGGGTCGCTAACTTTGTGCTGATGGAATACGGCACCGGTGCCGTGATGGCTGTACCTGGCCATGACCAGCGTGACTGGGAATTTGCCACCAAATACGATCTGCTGGTGAAACCAGTGATCCTCAATGCCGATGGCAGCGAGCCGGACCTGAGCGCTGCAGCGATGACCGAAAAAGGCACGCTGTTCAACTCTGGCGAGTATAACGGCCTGTCATATGAAGAAGGCTTTAACGCCATCGCCGATCAACTGGCCGCGAAAGGTGTCGGTGAGCGTAAGGTTAACTACCGCCTGCGCGACTGGGGTGTCTCCCGCCAACGCTACTGGGGCGCACCAATCCCAATGGTGACCCTGCTCGATGGCACCGTAATGCCAACACCAGAAGACCAACTACCGGTGATCCTGCCGGAAGATGTGGTGATGGACGGTATTACCAGCCCGATCAAAGCCGATCCTGAGTGGGCAAAAACCACCGTTAACGGCCAGCCTGCGCTGCGCGAAACCGATACCTTTGACACCTTTATGGAGTCCTCCTGGTACTACGCACGCTACACCTGCCCGGACTACGACAAAGGCATGCTGGACCCGGCTGCGGCCAACTACTGGCTGCCTGTCGATCAGTATGTTGGCGGTATCGAACACGCCATCATGCACCTGCTGTACTTCCGCTTCTACCACAAACTGCTGCGTGATGCTGGCCTGGTGAACTCTGACGAGCCAGCCAAACGGCTGCTGTGCCAGGGTATGGTCCTTGCTGATGCGTTCTACTATCTGGGCACCAGCGGTGAACGTAACTGGGTTTCTCCGGTTGATGTAACCGTTGAGCGCGACGAGAAAGGCCGCATCACCAAAGCCACCGACGAAGCGGGCCACGAGCTGGTCTACGCGGGCATGAGCAAAATGTCGAAATCGAAAAACAACGGCATTGACCCGCAGGTCATGGTTGAGCGTTACGGCGCGGATACCGTCCGTCTGTTTATGATGTTCGCTTCCCCGGCTGAAATGACGCTGGAGTGGCAGGAATCCGGTGTGGAAGGCGCAAACCGCTTCCTGAAGCGCGTCTGGAAACTGGTTTACGAGCACACTGAAAAAGGCGCCACCGCGCCCCTGGATGTCGCTTCACTGAACGAAGACCAGAAAGCACTGCGTCGCGACCTGCACAAAACCATCGCCAAAGTGGCCGATGACATTGGCCGCCGACAGACTTTCAACACCGCCATTGCGGCAATCATGGAGCTGATGAACAAGCTGGCCCGTGCGCCACAGGAAAGTGAGCAGGATCGTGCGCTGATGCAGGAAGCGCTGCTGGCCGTGGTTCGCATGCTATACCCGTTCACCCCGCACGCCAGCTTCACACTGTGGCAGGCGCTGGGCGGCATTGGCGACGCGGATAACGCGCCGTGGCCAGTGGCTGACGAAGACGCGATGGTGGAAGATTCTGTGCTGGTCGTCGTGCAGGTTAATGGTAAAGTACGTGGCAAAATTACCGTTCCGGCAGACAGCACGCAGGAACAGGTTCAGGCTCGTGCCGCGCAGGAGCATCTGGTCGCCAAATATCTTGCTGGCGTCACCATTCGTAAAGTGATTTACGTACCAGGCAAGCTGCTTAACCTGGTCGTGGGTTGATGTCAGGAGGAATTGTGCGACATCCGATAATGTCAGTGTTGCTGGGCCTGGCGGTGTTGATCACCGCGGGCTGCGGCTTTCACCTGCGCGGGACCACTTCGGTCCCGCCGGAAATGAAAACCCTGATTGTTGATACAGGGGATCCGTATGGACCAATGGCTCGTGCGGTGCGTGAAGAGCTGCGTCTGAACAACGTGACGGTGCTGGATAAACCGGGCCTGCGTAAAGATGTGCCTTCTCTGCGTCTGGGTGCGGAAACTCATAGCCAGGATACGGCGACGATTTTCCAGGACGGTAAAACGGCGGAGTACTCGCTGATGATGACCGTCAGCGCACAGATACTGGTACCTAATAAAGGCATCTACCCGATCAGCGCCACCGTTTATCGTTCATTCTTCGATAACCCGCTGGCCGCGCTGGCAAAAGACTCCGAGCAGAGCATTATCGTCAGTGAAATGCGTACCCAGGCTGCCCAGCAGCTGGTGCGTAAGCTGCTGACAGTACATATTGCGGAGAACGATGCATCAGTGAATACGCTGGGGTCCACACCTTCGGCTGTTGACCAGACCACACCGCGTTCCGCCCTGCCTGATAACTCCTACGCCAGATGATCAGGATCTATCCTGAGCAACTCAGCGCGCAGCTCCATGAGGGGCTGCGCACTTGTTATATCCTTACGGGAAACGAACCTTTGCTGCTGCAGGAGTCGCAGGATGCCGTGCGCGCTGTAGCCCACCAGCAGGGGTTTACTGAACATTTCAGCATCGTGCTCGACACGCATACCGACTGGGACGCCATCTTTTCTACCTGTCAGGCACTCAGCCTGTTTGCCAGCCGCCAGACGCTGATGCTGACGCTGCCGGAAAACGGCCCCAATGCCGCGATGGCTGAAAAATTGGTGATGCTTTCCACCCTGCTGCATGCCGATATCCTGCTGCTGCTTCGGGCAAGCAAGCTGACCAAAGCGCAGGAAAACAGCGCCTGGTTTAAAGCGCTGAGCGCCCATGCCGTGGTGGTTCCCTGCCAGACGCCGGAACAGGCCCAGCTACCGCGCTGGGTTGCCGCCCGTGCGAAAAACATGAAGCTGTCACTGGACGATGCGGCGATCCAGCTGCTCTGCTACTGCTATGAAGGAAATCTGCTGGCGCTGTCCCAGGCTCTGGAGCGCCTGTCGCTCCTCTGGCCGGACGGCAAACTGACGCTGCCGAGGGTTGAACAGGCAGTGAACGATGCCGCGCACTTCACACCTTTCCACTGGGTGGATGCATTGCTGGCCGGGAAAAGTAAGCGGGCGCAACATATTCTGCGCCAGATGCAGGCCGAAGACAGCGAGCCGGTGATCCTGCTGCGCACGGTGCAGCGTGAGCTGATGATGCTGTTAACTTTGCAGCGCCAGATGAGCAACACGCCGCTGCGGACTTTATTCGACCAGCATCGCGTATGGCAGAACCGCCGGCCATTGTTCAGTGAAGCCCTGCAGCGTTTGTCTGCCAGGCAGCTGGCCCAGGCGATCCACCTGCTGATGCGCATCGAACTGACGCTGAAACAGGATTATGGCCAGAGTGTCTGGTCAGAACTTGAAACGCTGTCGCTGCTGCTGTGCAGCAAATCATTTCCTGAGCACTTCTGCGATGTCTGAGCACAAAAGTCTCCAGGCGCTGTTTGGCGGCACTTTTGATCCCATCCATTATGGTCATCTGCAACCTGCCGAAGCGCTGGCGAAGCTGGCCGGGCTGCAGAAAATCACCCTGATGCCCAATAATGTGCCCCCACACCGACCACAGCCTGAAGCCTCAGCGGCTCAGCGGATAAAGATGGTTGAGCTGGCAATAGCGGGTAACCCGTTGTTCAATATCGACCTGCGGGAAATGCAGCGCGACACGCCTTCGTACACTTTTGAGACGCTGGAAGCACTGCGTGCGGAACGCGGTAAACAACAGCCGCTGGCGTTTATCATCGGGCAGGATTCCTTGCTAACCTTACATAAATGGCACCGCTGGCAGGAACTGCTGACGCTGTGTCATCTGCTGGTGTGCAAACGCCCGGGTTATGACAGCAAACTGGAAACCCCGGAGCTGCAGCGCTGGCTGGAGGAGCATCAGGCTGACACTGCGGAAATCCTGCACCGACAAACAGCTGGCCGGATCTTTATGGCCGACACCCCGCTGGTTTCCATCTCCGCCACCGAAATTCGTGAACGTCGCCATCGCGGTGACGCCTGCGAAGACCTCCTGCCTGCTGCCGTTCTGGCCTATATCGATGATCAGGGTTTATATCGAAACGCCGATCCACGTGGTATACTGCGCCGCTAAATTTTCCGGGCCTCCCCGGAGAAACCGTATTTTCGGTTATCGTCCGCCTCGGATGACGATAATCCATCCGACTTAAACCCAAGGGGGAACCTTTTGCAAGGTAAAGGTATTTTAAAATACACATCCCCTTTAATATCAAGTGATTACGTTAAACAGCGGTTATTAATTGCACAACAAATCACGACATTTCGCTATAAACCGCTATATAATATCAATGATTTATCTGTTCATTTCGAACGAAAATTTCCATCAGATCACCGGCCTGCTGTCTTCATGCAGCGGCCGTATCTTGAACATCACCGCGCCCAGGGTGATCACCTCTTCCAGCACGCTCCCCTCCAGATAATCGCCGTCACTCGTTATCAGCGATTTACCCATCATCTTACCCAGTCCTACCTCCCCATAAAGCTCATAAATAAACTCATCGCCCCGCCCTGGAGGTACAGCGCGGTCAATAACGTAGATGTCGCCATTGTGCTCATACAACTGAGAAGTTGGACTGATGCGGCATATCGCGTTCAGGTTCGGACGTTCTTCAGTGTAGTCTGTTGCCGGACTCGGAAACCCCATATCAACCTCCCCTTTGTACTCTGCCCATGTTCATCAGGAAAAACTCTTTGTCACCGCCCGGGTGCTCTGCATAGAGCCGGAAACTAAGCTGGTAGCGCCCTATCCACTCTGATGCCTCTTCAAGCGTCCAATGATGGTTGAACGATGCCAGCTCACGCACGAAGTCAGAGGCACGCACGGTCTGGCCGCGCGGCGTTTCGTAACATATGGCGCTGCTGAACGCTGAGTAAATTTCGTATCGTCTTGCCATAACTCACCCCAAATTACTGTATGCATACACAGTAGTTTGTGGGTGATTAGTGATCAACTGGATTTTTGTATAGTTTCGGAAAGTGTATTGAAATGAGAGGGAATTTAGATTGGAGCCCGGCGACCGGGCTGGGTGGTAGGTTAGCGCATTTACTTTGTTCTGCTAAACCATAAAGCTCTTGGAAAAGTTGAAAGTGCCACCATTAATGCATTCCGTATTACTGGCTCTGCTTTTATGCTTATGACATAAGAAAACAAGCCAATTATTACAAAAACGCATAGCAAGGATAAGTATTTATTAATACCGTAAATAATAAGCTCGTTCAATATTGTGGTTCCGACAACATCATGCAGCAAGTAGAATGGATATGTCATCAGGCCCATTGTTCGTAAAGCAACCAGAACTGGCTTGTGTGGTGTATAATTTGAAAAAGACGCGCGCGAAAACAGGAAGATAAATAAAACAGAGAAAAGCCATATGACTATTGGAAGAATTGGCGAAAGATTTATATTTGTAGCATATATGAAGTTTATGTTCCTCAAAAATATCTCAGACGCACCGCACAATATTGACACTGATAGTATTATCTTTTGTTTTGCATCTAACCCAGAATCGGACAATTTAAATAGATATATCCCAACAGAAAACAAACATCCATAACGAGAGATAAACAACCCATTAAATACGTAGTTATTGTCGTTTATAAACCCGGCCACGTTTTTTACTAATACAGCTTCAGGGAAGTAATGACTTGCTATTGACACTGAAAGATAGAAAACACTAAAAAGTGTCAACACCGCTCCGAGCTTCAGAACAGAAAAATAATTTTTAAATAACAGAGTCAGAAACACCATTATATAAAATGAAATTTCTATGGCTAGCGTCCAGTAAACCCCATCAATCCATTGATAAAAGTAAGTATTGTTGGGCATGAGAAGAAGTGTATGCACATACGACGGAAAAACATCACCAAAATCATGCACTCCATTAAGAATAACAAACATTAAAGTTATAGTGGCACAAATCCAGACTGCGGGGTAAAGGCGTAATATTCTCCCTCCAAGGAATTTCATAGAGTCACCTTGCATAGCGGAGTTTGAGATTACAAAACCAGAAATCACAAAAAATATTTGCACCCCAACCCAACCCATATAGCTAAATGAAGCAAAAGCATTAAATACTTCAATCTGACCAAATATTTTACCTGTAGTTGTTTCGGGTACAGAACTCCAGAATGTATAATGAAACATAGCCACTAGTAAGGCGGCTATGAATCGCAATGCATCAAGCGGGTAATAATATTTCTTATGTTGCATCGTAGGTCACCATGTGTTAGTGATCCTGTATACTACCCGCTTTTTAACATGATTTACAGTACTTAGCTCTTCAAAGGTGAGTCAGGCCAGACGATATTTGGTGCATTTGAAGTATCAACTGCCTCCAGTGAATCAATGTAGTCCAACACCGCATTAAGCGTAGCCTTTTCTGTGTCTGTTAAAGTCCTTCCCGCCTGTAATTTGAGTTGAATGACGTCTACTGACTGCATTGCACCTCGCGTCAGAGACGATTTTTTCTGTTCAGCTTCTGATACATAGTCAGGATCCGACAGGAAAGGTTTCCCATCATCCCCAGCACTAATTATTTTCCCGTCAGCCTGACCGGAAATTAACTGACTATAAACATCTTCACTTATAGTTACTAAATCATCAGGCAGATTATTATATTCTATTTCTTCTGCAAAAAAGCCCTTTTCACTCGGTGAATATCTCATGTTAATTACCTATGGCTATAAATTTAATTATTGTACCATATGCACTCTGATTTACATATGAAGCAATGTTGTATTGCGAATTCGATATGGGGTTTCCGTTACATGTGCTCGTTGCCGTCTGCGGCAAGGCCACAATAGCGAAAAAATTATTTGGAAAAGATATGGGTAACGAATATGTCGTGCTTATACCAGCTGTTGTTTGTGTTCCCCACTGGATAATTGTCCCTCCGGGAAATTTTTGATATCCATTTGCGGATTGTAAAAAAGCAAATGCCGACATATCCGGAATCTGACCGGTTGAAGTACCTATATTTTTTTGTGCGGCTGTTCCCAGGCTCAGGTTCGTACCCAAAGCAATCTGGAAATTAGTTAACAAAGCGTTCATGTTTCCATCGTCCAGAGCATCCAACCCGGCTTTGTTAACAAACTGGCCCAACATAGAAGCCATCATGCTGGCTTGTCGAATTGCTTTATTGACCTGAGCAGAAGATGCTTTTCCTGAAGAAAAACCGCTGCTGAGTGCGGGAAGAGCCTCCCAGTCGCTTTGCGCCATAACATTAGCGCCAGCACCTGTTGCGAAAGACTTAAAGTTATTTGTAGCCATTAAAGTAATTTCTCCCATGCGCCATCATCAAATCCGGCGATATATTTGTTGTCGATGTCAAAACCAAAAAATCTGTTCCCCTCGGAAGGGGTGATTACCGAAGGCGTAACGATATCGCCCGCCCACACGCCAGCTGCTTTAACTGTCAGATAGCCCTGCCGGATAGCAGCGAGCAATTCCAGTGAGACCTGGCTGATATCCACCTCCGGGAAAACCCAAATCGAAATGGTCATATCCTGGTTATCGATGATCTGCATCGACAGGCCCGAACCGGCCAGCGCAGTTTCGAGTATTTCCGGCAGCGTACCGTTGGTACCGTCCCAGTTGTTGATGGCGATCTTTGCCTTCAGGATGATGCGGTATGTTTCGTCGCTCAGACTCGTAAAGCCCGCATCAGGATCGTACGGGCCTTGCCAGATACCCTGGTCCCAGCCCAGCCCATCCGTGTCGAAAGAAAAATACACGCCTGATATCGGCTGGCTGACAATGCGGGAACGGCCAATCCATTCGCCCAGCATGTCAAGCTGCACACCGACAGCATTATCGATATCGAACGCCTGGAGCAGCCCCTGCAGCGTGGTGGAAACATCGGTAAGTGGACGGGTGATCAGGTCTATGTGGTCAACAAACAGCGGCTTACCCCGGTGATAGTTCGTTATGAGGTCAGTGTATTTGCTCATGTCATCACCGTCAGCGAGATATTTTCAGTGGTACAGGTTGCTGATTCGTCGTATTCAATCACCACGTTGGATGCGGCAACAGCTGACGAATTCTTGCCGATCTGCAGGCTGGTGATGTCGTAGTACCGGCTTTCGCCGCCGCTGGTCACGCCAAGGTTGGCCGGGTAGTAAATGCGGCTCAGCAGCACGTCATCGCCGATAGTCAGCGCGTTTATATAAGCCACTATGGCCGCCTTGATATCCTCGCCAACCTGAGTGGTATAGCCGGTGAAAACTCTCAGTTCGATGGCAATGTAAACAGGCACGTTTGTTGGCCGCGAGAAGCTGATCGTGCATGGGTTGCCGTACCGGTCACTGACCACAACAGAAGTGGAACCATACGTAGCCACACCCTGACCCTTTTTACCGCGGATAGTCTGTGCGATGACGGTTGCGTCGCCGCCGTCAACAATGGCCGAAACAGAGTGCTCTGGCAGACCATTGGCATCCACCGTGCCGGTATCATTTTCATAGAGCTTGTGACGGGTCACGCCCTCCACGCTGGCTATCGCACCATCAAGTGCGTCAAACGGCGTCAGGGAAGGCAATGCCACGCTCTGAGCCTGTCGGATGCGCAGTTCATCGTCCTTTTCGGCTGCGCTGCCCACAGTAGCCGCCCCGGGGTTTGTTACAGACGTCCAGCCGCGCGTCGGTGTGTTGATGGTGTTAACCGATCCGATTACAGCCGCCACCGCCCCGGTGCTGGCACAGGTGGCCGTTACGGTCACCGCGCCATCGGTGCCAATAGTCACGCTGGCTGGCAGGTTCCATATCACGCTGTTGGCGTCCCGGACCGAACCGCCCGTAATTGTGGTTCCGGCCGTACCGGTCAGCGTCAGGTCGACGGTCGAGTTTGTAGCCGACTGGCGGGAAATACCGTTGATTTTAACATTGCGGGTTAAAGCATCTCTCATGCCCGTCGAAGGTGAAAACGAGTTATAGCAGGCGATTGCCGTATTGTTGGCATCATGGATAGCCAGCGCGAACAATGCCACCATCTGGCCGTCTTTACTGTCCGGTTCGAGGTAGGCATCACTGCCGTAAATCTGCAAAAAATAATCCGTGATTGTGCCCAGTATGGTCTGGTAGTCGGTCGCGGTGATCCCCTGGGCGGTTACCGTTGCCGATAATCCCAGCGTGTCGAGATTGAGAGCCATTATGCCTCGCTTGAGACTGTCGTCGTTCCGTAGATAGTATCGATGGTCGCCGTGAAAATGACGCGCCGTGATGAGGTGTTCAGGGTGGTATCGAAGGCAGTGATTGAATTAACGCCCTGCGTTTCTAAAATGCGCTGGCGGATCGCCAGGTTGTAAACTTCCGGCCGCTGCTTCCCCAGCACTGACTGTATCCAGGGTGTTCCCTCGGTTGTGTCGAGAAACCACTGCCCGTACCAGAGCAGAAAGCGGGTTTTGACTGCCTGGGCAACCGTCTCCGGTGAGTTAATCAGCCAGGTGTCATCACCCTGGCCGAAGGTGTAATCACCGTCTGCATCTTCACGTCTGTATCGCATCAGTTCACCTTGCCGGAATTGCCGCTACCAGTCTGAACGCCGCTATGCGTATGCTGGTCGCTGATATCTTTGCCGTTGGATGTCAGGGTGCCAATGAACTTAATAGCCCCTGTGATTGTGGCAGCCGTACCGCTGGCAATGCTGCCCACCATGCCACCAGCCCAGGTTAACAGGCCTTTGATGGTGACCTGGGCAGAAAAGACCGCCTGCGGCGTTGTGACATTTACCCCACCCGGTGCCATGATGTTGACTGCGTGGATGTTGGGGTCCAGTTCGATATACGCAAAACCGTCATCAGTGCGCATCTGCAGCGTGGTCGTGCTGATGTTGCTGATCACATTTGGCTGTGACTGCGGGCCAACTATAGCGAATGCATCCGATAGGTCATGCTGGCGCGGGTCTACTGCTTCCTGTACGCCGCCGCTCTGCCACCAGAAATCGATACAGCGATCGGAGAACACAACCAGACACTCGTCGCCGGCCTTAACCGGGAATGTGATTGTGCAGCCACCGCCGCGCGGGAACACTACCGGCACATCCAGCAGCAGCGGAAGCTCTTTCGAAGTGTGGTTACCCAGTGCATCCTGTACCGCCCCCATAATGGCCGGGCGGACAACGCAGGTCACAGCGACAGGATCGAACGATTCAATGATACCTGGCATCGATACCCGCATCATGGAGAAGATGGATTTAGCCAGCGCGTTGAAAGCCTGTTGCTGACCGCCAGCCTGTGATTGAGTGGAAACTGGCATATTTGCTCCAATAAAAAACCCGCCGAAGCGGGCTATTTTTAAATTTTAATCACATTCCGTGACTCTTGGCGACTCTAATATATCCATTCCAGGTATTAAAATTCCAGGCATCGCCCTTTATCAATGGCCTTGAATCTGAACCAGATTGCCTTTCACCATACTCCCACGCGGAACGGGAAATATTTTTATCTTTAGAATAAACAACCCACTGTTTTACGCCCTCGTACATGTATTGTTTACATCCATCTGTCGTCCCTTTGTATTCAGTAAAAGCATCCAAATCATTACAAAGGGAAAATCTATTTATTATGATGGAGGAAAGATCACCGGGGGAAATGCCAATATTTCTTTTATTTATGAATATGCCAATTTCTTTAGAGCAATTAGAGCTTCCTGTGCACAAAAAGTAGGCTCTAATTTCCTGCTTCCTAAAAATTAGATCTATTGCCATTTTTTCGTAATGACCAAAACGGCCTGAAGCTTCAGGAAAACCGGTGATAACAGGCAATTTTGACACAGCATCATCATACTCGTCAGCGTATGCCGTAGCTCCCGTTAATAGCGATATTATCAAAACAAAGATGTGGGATATTTTCATATTTAATTAGACGTTCTCAGCAGCGATGAGCTAGATTGCAGATCAGCAGAACCCCGCGCAATACACATCATATCCATGTACCAAGCCGGGCCTCTGGTGTCCCCAGTATAGTCGATAGCTTTCACAATATAAACGCCATCGGCCGCAATACTGGCTGGTTGCTGCAGCGTACCGTTAACACTGAGATTCCCGTTTATGTCGGTCTCGCTGGCTCTGGAAGGCAGGGACTGAACTTCGCCAGTTGACAGGGAGCTTCGGTATACCGACGCCTGGTCAATCTCGATAAGCCCGTTTACGCGGATGTTCGGATTAATCAGACACCTGACGTTAACCCCGGCACCCATTGTCTGCTGCGGCATGCCGATCAGGCCCGTCCGGCTGTTCAGAACAATCGCCTCGTGGATATATTTATCCTCAGACACCATTTGTAGCTGACCGTCCACCAGCTGCCATGTGGCATTGCACTGCCCGGCGATATTGTCCATGATTTCACGAGAAGACTGATATATCACCCTCCCTCGCGGGAAAACGGTTGTCGGCATTTCGGCAGTGATCCCTTTCGTGACACCGAACGGGTTAAAACTCTGCATGGCTGCCGCATGGAGATCTGCTACCGTGTACCCGGCTGCAATACTGGTCGTCACACTGGCGTAAAGAAATGCCTGGTGGGAATCTATCGCCTGTATCAGCACAAATGTGTCAGTAGGATTGTCCCGCCCGGTAATGGTAAAGCGAATATCACCACTGAAGATTTCCCCGAAGTTTTGACCGTCAGTCTGCCCAACCTGTGACGAACTGACATTTTTTACCACGCCAACCTGACTTTCATCAACGGCGGTTGCCAGTCCGTCATAACCGGCGATTAGCTTAATTTTTGCGAATTCCTGCCCCAGTATCCGGCTGGCGGTATCCTTCGACAGGTTGTAGATTTTTACCGTGCCGACACGCGGGAATTTAGTATCAGTCCATTCTGTTTTAAACGTTACCTTGAAGTCGGTCAGGCTGATGCCCTCGCCATTTTCAGCGAGGATCAACAGCTTAAAATGACGCATCCAGTTCTGGCTCATGATAACTCCGTTATCACGTAGAGGTGACTGTACGTTCCCAGATCGGTTTTGGTTGGGTAAGACTGCCCGGCAACATCGCAGATAACCATCAGCACAAACCCCAGCCCGAGATATTTGTACTGACTGAGCAGATCCGCGCCGGTCACCAGCGGAATGCCGTTGATTATCGCTGTGCCGCCGCTGTCCAGCAGGTCGATAACCCAACCTGCATCGTCACGCCAGAGCGCCCGGATTGTGTACGTGGTGCCGTTAATGGCGATGCTGAATTGCTGGTTGTCGGCAGACAGAGGTATTTCGCGGTACTGCATTTAGCCCCCTTTAATGAGCGAATAGCCCTGAGAGAGCAGCGATTCGTTGGCAGGTTTGACCGATTTAGTGCCTGTATTCTGGACTGGTGATGTGCTGACGCCATCTGCCATATCTGCCTTGTCAGCTACTGAAACGCTCTGGGTTGAGGAAATGATGACCTCGCGCAACGTCAGCACCGCCATCAGCACATTTTCGCTGGTCCGGTCAGTGGTGACATCGAGAACCTTAATCAGCATGTTGTTGTACTTGCGCTTGCCGGTCACCACATCGAAAGGAACACGGGTCGCCTGCAAGTCGAGCAGTTCCTGATAGGTTTCCTGCGGACTCAGTCCGAGCAGGCTGGTTGCAGTCAGAGTGCTGGCTAAATCCAGCAATGAGCCACCACCGGCAAAGCCAACCTCCATCACCAGCTCGGAAGGCCGTTTGAAGGCATGATCTGCTATAGGCGCTTTGTCCTCCACAGGATGCTCAGTAATCTCCAGCGTGTCGCTGTGCTTCTCTGAAATCACCACGTCCGGGATGATGATTCCAATTTTTCGACTCTGCTGTGAAAACAGCGTGGAAAGAATATCCATCAACGAGGCCCTGCGGTTGTCAGTTGCGTGATCCGTGAGTTAACCGCCGTCTGCCGGTCGGCAACTTCCATCCCAGCCCGCTGCGGATCGGTCACACCGTGAATGTGGATGTTGGTTTCCTGATTAACCGTTGCGCCGGCAGCCTGCCCTGCCAGCGGACTGTTCCAGGCAGAAAAGCCCTCTTTACGGGCCATCGACTGCATCAGCGAAGTCATGACCTGCGGGTTGTTCAGGTTCAGCGCAGCATCCGGCGCAACACCCATCCACTTCGAGATATCGCTGATGTATTTGCCGGTGTCGTTCTCGCTGGACGGTGCCCAGGTGGACACGATATCGGTGATGGTCTTCAGCGCTTTGCCGGTGGTTTTTCCGGTGAAGTAGCGCATCAGCTGGTTACGCATCGCGCCCCAACCTTCCAGCGCGGTACCGAACGAGCGGAATCCGCCACCACCGACAGGGCGAAGATTGCCGGGGTTGTTGTTCCGATCCGGCAGATTGCCGGAACCACCCGCCCATTCAGGTAAATAACGGTTAACCGCGCCATTGGCCTGCCTGTACTTCTCCAGCAGCCAGTTACGGCTGGCGGTCGCACTGGCGGTTACACCCGGCATAGCGTCAGGCTGATCGCTACCTTGTTTGAGCAGCTGCTTACCGATACTGGCAGCATCGGACCAGCGACCTTCATTGATGGCGCTCAGCAGGTCGCCGATCAGCTTCAGCATTTTACCCAGCTCACCGAGGTTGTGCGTCAGATTGCTGAATTCCCACTTCAGGCTCCAGGCCTTGGGATCGATACCGAACAGCTTCGCTGCCTCTTTGGCGAGGGAAACTATATCGTCCTTTAATTCACCAATGCTCTTCAGCGCTGATTTGATGTCCGGTTCCCATTTCCCCCAGTCGATAAGGGACTTGCCGCCTTCCTTCCATGTTTTGTAGTCCTCCCACAGCAGCGCAATACCCGCCGCCAGCCCAAGCACCCACGTTATCGGCGAGGCCAGCATTGCCCGGTTCAGTGCCCACCACGCGACCGTCAGACCGGCTACCAGCTCAATCAGTTCTTGGGTGCTTTTATCGAGAGAATCCCACCAGCTTTTCACATCCCCGGCAGTCTGGATCAGCCTGAAAACTACCCTTCCGATGATGTCGGCAAGCCGCAACAATCCCCTGACGCCGGAAGTGATCGCCCCTTCTATTTTCGGGAAGTTGTCCAGCACCTGTTTGCGGAGTTTATCCAGCGCCCCGGTCAGGCCTTCGGCCAGATTCGACCCGATTTTGTCCCGTGCCATTCCGGCCATCTGACCGAATGAGCGCAGTGACGTCATGAACTTACTGGAGCTGACCGCCGCCGTATCCGCGTTATAGCCGATGGCCTTTGCCATCTGCGTATACTGTGTGCTGAACTGGCCCAGACCACGGCGCATTGCCATCAGCGTGCCTTCATCGATGCCAAGCATCTGCGCGTACTGATTAGCGCGGTAGTACGGCATGTTGTTCAGCTTCTGGCCCACGCCGGTGAAGATGGATGCCATATCGCGCATGTTGCCGCTGGCGTCCCGGGTCTGCACACCCAGGCGGTTCAGAAACCCTTCAGCGCCCGGACTGTTGCGCATAAAGCGTGAGAGGCTTTCAAGTGAACCTCTTGCCGCTTCAGCGCTGCCCCCGGCCTGCGAGGCGGCGTAGCCGATGGCCTGAATGCCCTTAACCGTGGCACCGGTACGCTGTGATGCCCAGTAGAGGTTATCCAGCCCGCTGGCAATTTTTGCGGTATAGGCCACAACAGACAGTGCGGCTGCTTCCACTGCCGCGCCCATCTTTATGGCCTGAGCAGTAGTGCCAGTCAGTACCGATTCAAATTTGCGATAGCCCGCCTCATCAACCTGAAAGCCGAGGCTGACCAGAAAGTCTTTGATAGTCTCAGCATTCATTGGCCTGTCTCCAGCGCTCTATGCGGTTATCGTTATCCATCTTCAGATCCAGCCAGTCATGCATCCTGGCAATATCAGCCAGATCCACAGTACCATCCACCAGCTTGTCATAGCTGATATACCCGGCATCTACCGGGCGCATCAGGTAATCTTCACCGTCAGGCAGGCTTTCGAGCGCCGGGCCGTTTATTGCTGGCCCGCAGTCTCTTGTACGGGGAGTTCGTGCAAAAAATTTCCCAGGCTGTCGCCCACCACGCGACCCACAAGCTGCAGCATGACCATCAAATCCACATCGTCGAACATTAGAGAACCCTGGCTGAATACCGGCGCCCATCCTTTACCATGCTGGCGCGATACCACCGACAGACAGGGGTAAATGATGGCGTTGGTGTCTTCTTCGCTCATGTCGGCCAGGGCATCAGCAATCTTCGGCAGCGCGGTTTCCAGTGATTTGTAAATGTCACCACCATCAGCCGCCGCTTTGATGCCCTGAAAATCAGCCACCATGCCAGCCAGGACCGGCAGCAGCTTTCGGGAGACTTTCAGTTGGTCGAAAACGCCGAGTTTTGCCGTGCGGTACTGATTACCCTTGATTTCAAATTCCATCTGTTAAAACTCCCCGAGAAGCTGGTCGATTTTGCCGCAGTCGAATACCCAAGCAACTGTATTGCCCACCTTGGCGTTAGCGTGATCCGGTAGCTTCTGAAACGCTACGGAACGCGCGGTGGACATGTCGCCAGAAGCTTTATTGCGTACGACGATGACGTTGTTGCCCCATGTCGCTGAGGACTGCGATTGTGCGTTGTACATCAGTGACAGCTTTTTATTGGTCGGGGATGTTTTCAGCAGGTTTACGGTAATAATTCCGCTTTTACCTGCGTGCAGGCTGTGCATCACCTCACCATCAGCGCCCGTGGTCATGGTGTTTTTTGCCTCTGACATGGCAACGACGATCCCCTCTTCGGAGTTTGCCGAACCATAGCCGAGATCAATGCTTCCGGTCGGGCCGCTTAGAGAAGCAGACACGTCCATAAAAGAATAAGCAGGCATTCAATGCTCCTTAGCGAACGACCGTGATAGCCACGGAACCATAGTGAACAGCACCAGCCAGCTTACCGGCCACCTGAATAGGGACACCTTTTCGTGCCTCATGATCAGTCTGAAGTTGGTCATCAACAGTGTCACCCCAGATGTAATAACCCTTCGTTAGTGTGTCATTAGTGCTCAACTGACCGAACGGACCTCCAGTCCACTTGCCTGGAGCAAACAGGCCATTGCCGACAGCTTTATCCAGCACCAATTCAATATTAGCGATGCGCGTAGTAGTACCGGCGTCGGTTTGTGGGATTTTGGTCGTGCTGGTGTAAAGCGTGTTGAAGTCGGCTGTCTGGACTGCGTTCTGCAGCCAATCGAGGCCGTGGCGCTCGTCGAAGAAGTCTCCGTTACACATAACACCCTGCTCCAGAATCGCCGTATCGTTCTCGTAGTACACATAAACATTGGCGTTTTTGGCTTCCAAAGCGTCCGCCTGAGAGGTGCCGAGGGTTTCGTAGGTTACACCTGGCTCAACCTTAAATTTAAGGGTAATAGTGGTATTGCTGCCGGTGAAGTCGACAGTAAATGCACGTCCGAATGCGGAAAGAGCAGCGTAGAGGCTGCTGGTCGAATACTGGATAAATGTGCGGCTGTACTTAGCTGCCTTCAGTTTGGATGACAGGTCAGTAGTGGCTGAGGCTACCAGCGTGTCTGGATCGGCAGTGGTGATACCGAAGATGCGTGAAACAGTAGACGCCTCAACCGCAGCGGCAACGCTAATCAGGTCAGCGTCAGTTGGATAATCCGCCTCATCAACGGCGAGGTGCAGACCGTACCAGCTATTAAAGTCCATGATGGCATTAACAGCCTGAGGCAATGTTTCAGCACTACCAGTTTCTCCCGTAGAGAGTGTTTTAGCCCAGCGTCCCACATATACCAGTGTTGGTTGTGGTGATTGTGAGAACCAAATAAGTGCGGCTTTGTATTCTTCACTGTCTACGCCAAAATCATCGCCGATATCATCAGCGCCTGAGTAAGCACGCATGCGTTCAGTGATTGGAATGACTGTTGATATTCCCAAAATCAGCATCGAGCCAAAGTTACGACCCTGCGCTGCTTTAGCTGAGAGTGTCATCGTCACATTTGCGACGCGACTTAATGGCAAACCTTTCGCCATGATTATTCTCCGGTTGAAATGATGACGTTGCCGTCAACGATAGATTTGATGCCGTATTCGCGAATGTTTTTGCGTGACAGCGTTACGGTCAGGTCGTACCGGCGCACCCACTGATTGTTGATGAGCTCAGGCAGGTTGTAGATTGTTCCCGTTTCAATGACGGCCATGCCCGTATCGCCACGCAGCGTATCGGCGTTCTGGTTAACGGCAATGCCCTCACGAAAACGGGTGGCAACAGATGCGCCAAGTGGGCCATAGAAGCAGCAAATCACGGTGACCTGCTCCCACGTCCATTGTTCGCTAAACTCTTCTTCTGACTGAATGTTTGCGGGTGTGCCACCACGCAGCATGGTGGTTATGCCAAAGGCGCACCAGGTGTTTCCATTTTTGGGAATGGCTGACTGTGGTTCGGTCCAGCGGGGAAAAACCATTTTTGCATCGAGTCCGGTTATCCCCCTGATCCACCTGCTGACCTGCTTTTCGAGGTCCTGATCGTACTGCGGCGCATCACCCAGCGGTGTCAGGTAGCCCGGCGATGTGCTGTCATTGCTCAACGGGATAGCCTCCGTCAAAGTCCACCAGCTCACAATGCGCCTGGACGAATCCGGCACCGTAGCTCGTGTAAGGGTCTACGAAGGTCACGCGGTAATCACGTCCGTTGTAAGTGACGATATCGGCATCAAGCCGCGGAGATTCGCCGGATGGCTGCTGCCCCTGCGTGAGACGGAACTGCGTCACAATAAGGATGGCCCCGTTGATGTTCTGCCCCGCTGCCATACGTTTTGCTTCGAGTGAACGGTCAACGGTCACCACGCCGGAAAATGGGATATCCTGCGAGGTGTTGGTCGGGAAGTTGTCTTCATCCACCGTCTGGATCTGCCGGTGACAGACCAGCGAAAAATCCACAAAATCCGGGTCGAGCAGCACCTCGGTTACATCGAGAAAAGGCATTATTTTTTCCTCACGACATAGGTAATGGAGTTCAACAGGAAGCCATGCGCATAGAGCGGCTTATCTCCGGGTATACCCTGCTCCCTGCGTCTTTCCAGCGTCTTCTCAGAAAGAGGGTGCAGCCGGTCACCTGAGCCAATCACCGCTTTCGCTCCATCGCGTGCAATCTGTCCCGCGCTTTCAAGGCCCATTAATGCACCATCAGCATCACCTTCCAGAGCGGCGACAGCGGCTGCTTTCAGATGTGCGGTGGTACGGGGCTTTGTATCTTCGATGCCTATATCCAGAAACGGGCGCGGCGGCAGCGTGACGGTAGCGCCATCAATCTGTACCGTTGCCCCGGTTGAATGCAGATACCCCAGCTCAGCATTGTTCAGCGGGCTGCCATCTTCCCGCTGTGCTTTGTCTGCCGGAATGCCCACCAGCACATCCATTCCTGTCAGCTTTCGAAGTGACTCCAGGATATCGGACGCCTTATCCGTGCCCACCTTTAACCCGCTCTTCATAAAAGCTGTCTCCCGCCCGCGCCGTACATCGACCACCACCAGTAGAACTCCCGCCCGTAAGCGGTGTTGTTCCAGAATCCGGCGTCAGGATTGATAATCCCGGACACGTCATAACCGGCGCTGACCTTATCCACTGATTTCGATGTCAGTACCCCGCCACCCGCTGAGTTAACGCCACCGCCTGCAGCAGATACAGCCAGTGCCCGACCGCGCAACTCGGTGTAGTGAGCAGTGAATAATTCAGCCAGATAGACGAACTGATCGCCCATCCGGTCCTGATTAAGCAGAGTGTCAGCCATGCCCAGATAGAAGTTTATGGACGGATCGGTATAGCGGGTTTTGTTGGTGAACTCGGGGAAGTCGGTGCGGAACTGGTCGCTACTCGGAAGCCTGCTGTTTTTTGGCATTTTTGGTCCCTTCAGCAGTTTCCTGAGTGGCTTTCGACGTGGATTTATCCGATGCGGATTTGTCTTCGCTCAGCTCAGCAATAGTTTTATCCCGTTCCGCCAGCTGGGCAGTAAGCGTCTCTACCTCAGCTTCAAGCTGTCCAACGCGGGCGCTCAGGTCATCATTCTGCTCCTGTGCAGCAACATCAGACTCATCAACCGGTTTCGCATAGGACTCAAACGCCCAGTGCTTTTTCACGCTGTCCGGGAATGACTTGATGTCATGAATACCTTTTTCCAGCGAATACTGGGTTCCATCGGCAAAGCTGAGCGTTGCAGCATCGGTCACAATGTATTTCATATCAGTGCTCCGTTAATAAGGCGGGTTTCCCCGCCAGGGATCAGGCCGCTGGAACGTCCAGATAGGAAATCGTATTGGAATACGGCGTTTCCACCTGGCCCAGCTTGGCGTAGTACACGGTGAGCTGATGCATACCGCGATATTCCAGCGGTGTATTCAGCAGCGGCACCATCGGGAAGCGGATATATTTTTCATCCTGGGTGTAAGCCACGATGCGGTGGGCACCACCAACACCGCGCTTAGAAGCCCACTTCATGGAGACGATTTCCAGCGGTTCGCCGTTCTCCTGGAAGGCGATGGTGTTGATCTTCACGTACTCCAGTACGGAGATATTGCCTGCGGAAGACACCTTTTTACTCGCCAGCAGGCCGAACAGCTCAGGAGCCAGACCAATTTTTGCCGGGCATACCGCATAGCCTGAAGCCACCCATGCGTTGGTCAGGACAAGGTTGATGTCCTGAACAATGACGTCCGGATCGGTGGTTGCTGTCCACGCGGCAGCGGCGGCCATCGGGGTAACGCCAGGCAAGTTCAGCAGACCGGACACGCCCAGTTCGGTGTCGCCGATATAAACCTGCTCATCGGTATCCATCGCAAACTTCAGCTTCATACCCTCGTATTTCTGGGTATCGATCGGACGGCCCAATTTTTGCGCAGACGCCAGTTCCAGCACGGTCCAGCTAATTTCCTGCGCCCACGGGGTCAGGTTGTTACGAGTCGGCGCGATGTTGAGATTGATATCAGGAATTGCCGTGCCTTTTTTACCCATCCAGTTTTTGCCATTTGGATTGGGTCCACCCACGCTGGAGAAGTCGGTGTTGGTGAAAGAAGACACTTCGTCTGCGATTGATACATCGCTGCGCAGTGGCATGTCGCGCGTCCACTTAACGGACGTCAGCGGCATGTTCAGCGTCTGATCCATGCGCTCCAGTTCGCCGACCAGAAATGCGCCGGTGGAGTCGATGGTCGCTCTGTCAACTGTAAACATTCAGTAATCCTCAGATGTTGTAAGCAATTTCAATAAGACCATCGGCCTGACCTGCACCCATAACCTCAGCATTTGGCAGCTGAGGCGTATTTGTCGCCGTTTCATCAGGCGTGAGCACGAAGGTACCGACCGGGCTTGCGGTGGTGCCACCAGCCACACGGACATACACCGGATCGCCTTTTTTCGCGGTAGTGGCCGTCCCGGCTGATGCCGCCACGCAGACATAGCCGCGCTTCAGGTTGTCGCCGCTCTGGTTTACATTGACGCCAATGTAAGCGAGGTCCTGCGCAGAGGTGATCGGGAACGGACGAACCAGAATCCCCTTGATGAGGTCGGCGGTGTCGCCTGATTCCAGCGGTACAAACTGATCGTTAACGTACTTACCCGGCAGGCCGTAAGAGGAAAATTGCTTCTGATAATTCAGGGTTGCGGGTTCGATGGTGAGGTCACGAGGACGAGTGACGCCCCCGGCAATGCCCATAGGCATCCGCGTTGTATAAGCTGTTCCAGCCATGTTTGTTACCTTATTTGCGAGATTTCCAGAAATCCTGATTCAGCTGATTCAGCTGCGCCGGGGTCAGGTTTTTAGTCTGATGCTGTCTATCGCCAGTGCGGACCGCGTTGTTGAGGGGGTTGAGATGATTTTTTGCTTTACTCAGCGCGACAGCGCCATTGAATACCGCGTCCACCGTCGCTTTAGGTGCTTTGCTGAAGTCCTGAACACCGAACGACTTCAGGTAAGCGCTGTCGCCGGTACGCATCGCATGTGAAAGCACCTGACGCTTCAGCCCCTTATCACCGTTCGGCTGGAAGCCAGGACAGATGATTTCAGCATCGGCGATCAGATTTCGCCTGTAGGCAGAGTCGCCGGTTACCTTCCGGTCTTCCTCTTCGTCTTCATCCCCTGCAGGCGTGTCACCTTCTGGATCTGCATCAGTGGTTTTACCCTCCAGTTTATCCAGCCGGGCCAGAATGGCCTGTGCCCACTCAGGAATATCGTTATCAGTAGTTTCCTGCACCTGCTCAGGAATATCGTCTGTGGTGGTGCGCTCTTCCACAGGTAACGAGGTTGCCTGCGAGGGGATGTTAATGTTGATGGTCGAACCGGGGATCGAACTCATGCCATCAGACGGCATATCCGGCGCTTCATCGATGAGCTTTGCCAGAGCATCCTCATCTTTCGTCTTAATGGCCTGAGCCAGTTTTTTAAGCCATGACATTACAGGCTTCTCCTTTGTGGGTGATGGGATCGAATCCCCGATTGCACAGCGGTTACCCGCCCGGCCTCTGTCGATACCGACAGCCAGGTGATTACCGGTGATTTGGTATTGCTTTCCCTTTCCGGGTGCCAGTTGTTTGTACTGAGCGTCGTAGCCACAGCTGACGTCCGTCAGGCCTGAGGTGATAGCGTCGATGGCTTCCTGTCGCTTCACCAGCACGTCAGCAATCAGCAGGTCTGACTTGTCGCCCGCACCGCGTCGCACGTTCTGAATGTGCCCGTGTGCCAGCTCTGAATAGTTCGATGGGTTAACGAACACTATCGCCCCGGCCCCGTCCTCAGGGTGCCCCAACGTGACGGCCACGCCCTCAAAGCTCGCCATCGTCTCAGGAGAGAAAACCTCATCCTCTGTCCGCCAGACGGTTACTGTGCCGCTGGCGTCAGGCTGGAGATCTATCTCTTCTGGCAGATAGACCTGCGTCCCGGTGCGGGCAATAGGCACGTCTTTACAGAGCAGCGAGCCGTCAGCCTGGAGATACCGTGATGGCCCCAGCCTGGTCGTAAAGAAATATTTCATGTGTTACCTGCCGGATCGCGGCCAATAAAAAAGGCCGCTTAATGCGACCTGATGATAAGGATATAGAACCACAAGAGGCAGAACAGTTGCCCAAGAGAAAACCCCAGGGCAAAGGTTGCTAAAATTGTGTCATTCATGTCATTTCCTCGGCTCCGGTATCTGTACATCCATCCAGCACTTACAGTTAGGCAGGCACCCGGCATGGCCGGTCATGCCGTCCAGCGTCGGCGGGTTATCCCATCGGACAAATTTATCTTTCATTCGGCGGTGTGAATCCCGGGTGCCAGCTCCCTCAATCCGCCACCAGTAGCCCTCTGAGCCAACGGACAGGGCGCGGGCCTGAGTCAGTGCCCCTGTGGCCCTGCCAATTTCGGTTCGGGCTATCATTCGCGCCCGGCTGGCGGCAACCTCGCCGGACTGCATTATCATCTCGTAGAGGTCATCGGGGCGCTCACCACGGATCACCGCCTCAACGGCCCGCGACTGGATATCACGCACCCTGTCAGCGGCTTCAATGGGTAGTGACTTCATCAGCTGAATCTGTCGGTAGACGATGTCCTGTGCCACCTGCCCCACTGGCGTGTTTCCCACCACATCCCGCAGCCCCGACGAAATTTCTTCGGAAACGCTGCGCCACTGACGCCATTCTTCCTCTTCCACCTGGCTGAACATCCGGTGTCCAACCATTGCCGCCCACTCGTCGATGATCTGTGCATAGTCGATAAGACCGCCTACAGCAGCGTCAGCGCCTTGCTGGGAACCATCGTAAGAGCCAGTTACTATCTCGTTTATCCGGGAGGCCATCGCCAACAGGCTTTGGCTGTAAATCTTCTCCGAGCGGCGGCGGAGGGCCGTTTTCAGATTCAGACTCCTCGAACTCTTTCTTCGCATCTTCAATGTCCTGATCGGTGATGGAGCCGCCGATCCCAATCACTTCAGAAATGTTTCTCAGGTCGTTCATGGCAGCGTGGCGGGGCATGATTTCACGGTCTGTCAGTGTGCTGAGTGCGGTAGCCACATTGTTAGCCATTGTCGCCCTGTCGGTATCCGACATCTCCCAGAGCTTGTTGAACTCGAATGTGAAGTCATCCGGCAGCGGCTGCCCGAACAGAGATCGCCAGGTCAGATCCATCAGCCAGCGAATATGGCGACGTAACCGCCGCTCCTGCTGTGAGTTAATCCGGCTGTAATAGTTTTCGAGGTCACCATCGCCCGTGTTAAAACCAGCAGGTGACTGACCGAACAGGCGAACCAGAGGGATACCGGTTGCACCTGAGACCTGTTCTGCGAAGCGCAACAGGACATCAGCAACCCCTGCAAATGAGTAGCTGTGGGTTGCAAAATCGTCACCCTTGTCCATCAGGGTCATTCCCTCGATGGTCTGAAACTCTCTGATCATATCCATGTGCTTCATCAGCCCGGCCAGGGCTGGACTGCTTTCATCCATAGCCAGCACTTTGCGCAGCCCTTCAATGCTGTATGTACGCAGGTGCGCTTTGTGGATCAGCTGAGTGACGCCAACTGTGCCGGTATCAAACGCCTGTATTCTTTCAAAGATGCGCTCAACCACGGACATACCCCAGCCGTTTTCCGTCTGCGCCTGCTGAAATGGCAACGGGTCGCCCTCCATGCGGATCAGGCGGCTGTGATGAATTTTCCAGGGTGGAATACCCTGCTGATTGGTTATCACCTTGTAATACTTTGGCTTGCCGAAATGCGGGCCATAATCGGTGATCAGGTCATAGTAGGTTGGCGTCACCATCCAGCGGTCGAGGGAAATCACCCCCTTAAACTGCCCTTCTTTGATGCGGTCGGGGATTAAGGGCGAAGACATGTCCTGCCCTTCAATCAGCGCAACCAGCACCGCACCGCCGTAGAGCCTGGACCACTTAACGGTGTCATTCAGACCATCCCAGATCGCCGCTTCATCCCAGAAATCATCAACCTTGCCTTTATGGCCCGGCTCCAGTCTGGATGAGATGTTGACCCCCTTACGGGTCATGTCATCAGCAACAGCATCAACGGCACCCCCAACCAGAAATGATGACCGGTACGCAAATTCCAGCATCACCCTGTTGCGGGTGATGTAGCCCGGAACATAGGTACCGCCCGTCTGGATATTCTGCGTGTTCGTGCCGAGCTTGGCGGTAAAGTTGTTATACCCGTCTGCCGTCTGCCGGGCATTTTTCTGCTGTTTCTGACGTGACTTAGCCATGCCCTGCCTCAGGAGTAAAATTCGTTATTTTTCGGGGTTTTTAACATAATGACTCTTAAGCGCCCTGACGAAACGGCACTCACAGCAAAATGGCCGTGTAAGTCCTGTTTGTCAGGGTTTTCCGTTGGAAAGTGTCATTATCGGACTGCATAAAAGCTGCATAAAACGAGGTGAAAAATGCACAGGGTTAAAACATGACGAAATGCCCGTTTTGCAATGTTTATTGCCTTCCGAGCTGCATCCATGTCCCCAATCCATCAGCGCTTGTTATGTAGCCATCCAGCGAGTAACGAACGGCATCCCAGCAGTGGTTATGCTTATCCACGACGACCGGGAGAATGTCTCCAGTCAGGCGATCAACCTTGTAGGAGTAGAGTCTGGCCTCGTCTGCCATATGCTTACACCTCTCGTGAATGATGATTTCCTCAAATCCCTTCAGATAGGTGATGCCGTCCTCAACGCTGCCGGGCCATTTGGTGGCCGCATCAATGCTGAATCCCTGCCGGGATAGGTAACTGATAGTTTCAGGCCGACTGTTATCAGCGTGAATAGGCCACCTTCTTGCATCCGGGATGCCTGGATAGCGTTTCTCGTCACCTTTTTTCCAGCGCGTTAACTGCTCAGCTGTAGCACCATTCTTTCCGGCATACATTTTCCATAGGTCGTCCAGCTCCACGCCGACGCCGTAGGCCTCATATTCGATATAAAGCCGGGTGCCGATAATGAAGCAGCGGATCAGCGTGCTGGGGTCATTGGCGAAACCGAAGTCAGCACCGTAGAAAAGACGGTCAGCCTGTTTCCACAGATCGTCAGGGAAGGCCTCAATACGGTATTTACCGGAGAAGATAACCGCCTCGCTGATGGTTCTGGGCAGCCCCAACCAGATATGCTCATACGCCTCATAATCGATGCGTTTGCAATACTCCATCTCCTGACGCAGGACGTCCGGAAAGAAAGCGTTATCTGTGTGGTTTACCCGGCAGATTATCGCGCCGCCGTCTGGAGGGTCTTCCTCGTGCCGCTTCATCATGCGGTAGGTCGGGTCCTGTTCTTCACGCGGGTTGAACGATACCCATACCTCTGATTTATTAGCGCGTACTGTCGGGCTGAGAATATCCCAGGAGTCCTGGGATACCGTCTGCGCCTCTTCCACCCAGCAGATGCGAATGCCGTGCATCGACTTGATACTCTGGATGTTGTTGCGCAGTCCTTTGAAGGTGAAGCGTGTGCCGTTCCGGCCCTCAATTTCGTTATTTTTTACCTTGTAGAAATGACCCAGGCCAAGGTTGTGTATCTCTGCTTCGAGAAGAGCCAGCACAGAATCGTTAATCGAGTTCTGGAACTCACGGGCGCAGAGGATGATCATGGGTTCAATCGCGCCCAACAATACCAGTGCGCGGGCAATCTCTACCGATTTACCACCGCCGCGGCCGCCATACGTCCAGCGCCAGCGAACGGCACCCACCGGATTGTCGTATAAAACGCCAGGCACCCAGTCGCTGCTGAACGAATACAGAACGCCATTGATTATTGTTGGGCTGTCAACTTTCCCTCGCGCAGCTTAGCCATGTGATCGGCCCACACATCCTCCGGGCAGTTCGCCGGAGTGACTATGCAGACCTTGCCATAACTCAGCCCGGCCAGATCGACATTCACCTCTGTCTTACTGGTGCTCATGTCTATGCCGGTCAGCTGTGCTGCGTTTTTTACGTTGGGCGCAACCATGCCGAATTTGCCAGCTGCTTTCGCTTCCTGTGCCGCCTTATACGACAGGTCAGCCAAATCTTTAGCGTTGAATGTCACCAGCAGCGCCGCTTCCTGACGTAGCTGCAGGATGCGCTGTCGGACATCCGGACGCTTTATAAGTTTTGATGCCTGAGGTTCTGCATTGCTTGGGGCGTACCCGGCGCAGATTGCGGCGTCCTTGTACGGCATCCCCTGCGCAACGTTCTGCGCAAATTGCTCATGCTGAGGCTTGAGCAGCCCTGTCTTTTCTTGGCTGTCGTCCGGCGCGGAGTGCTCAACATCAGTCTGGGCCGGTGCTGAGCTGATTTGCTTTTGCGCATCTTTGCGCAGTTCTGTTTGCGCACTTTCCTTTTGCGCAGATTTCTGCGCAGCTGGCTTTTTGATGTAGCGCCGGGCAGAGTCATAATTCAGCCCCTGCTCTTCACACCAATCTTTCGGTGAGATACCGGTTTTGGCATGCTCGGACAGGAACCGCTGCTGAAGGTCTCCCCAGTCCGGTTTTGCCATGTTATTAATCCTGATGTTGAAACATTATCGAAGGCGCTCGAAGAAATGCCTTCTGTAATGTGTCCGTTAAGCCGTTTCTCTCCTGGTGACGATGAGGCTTACACCAGTAAATGGAGACCATGCCCATATCTGAAATGGTGGGGTAACTGATATCTCTGTTTTGACGTGGTACACGGTGAGGTCGGTTGGCTTGCTGTCAGCGTCAACAAAGCGAAAGGCTCCGTTGACAGAGTCTGCGAACGCTGTTTCTGTACCTGTAGTAATCTGCACCGGGTCAGCAGTCAGCGTTATTCGCTCTGTTGTCATGAAAATTCAATCCTCCGCATATACCGCACTCCCCAATTGCGCTGGGCGGGCGGTATCGTGAATGTGTCATCTGGCGTGGCGTACGTGTCGCTCTCACCATTGTTGTAGTGAACGGTCATTGATGAAGCGACTTGAGTATCGACAACAGCCGAGGCTGCCGGGAGTGATGCCTGCGCATCAGTCGTTACAATCGGAGATGTTGCCAGTTCTCCAGCTTCAATCTGTGCAAACCCAACGCGGAACGTGCTGTCGTCGTTGCTGCGCACGTAGAATGATGCTGTGTAAGTTCCTGCATTAAGATAGCCCTGAGTACCCCAGAATGCGGGTGTACCTGTAACGCTGTTCCGGCCAAGCCACAGCCTGAGAGCACTACGCGCTGTCGAAGTGACGGTGAACACAATACGCTGCCAGCCGGGCGTGAGATTGTAGGCTGTTGGCGGGTACAGGTATGCGCCGCCAATGTCCTGACTGAATGCATACACATCGCACTCAATCGGTGCCAGAGCGATAGCTCCCCCGTCCGGACCACCGTTCTGGCTGACCTGCAGGCTGTCGATGCCAGACGTTTTGATGTAGTCGCCCAACATCGTCGCGCGGGATTGTGGCTGCAGGTTTGTGGCTGCCGGTTCAGGCTCATGCCTCCCCAGGATGCCGAGACTCATCGTCCCCTCTACGCGCCACTCGTTCGTATCACACAGATCAAGGTTCCCTGTATCATCAAGAACAAAATGAGCCGGGCCGGTGTACGTGATGCGCGAGTCGAGA
>NZ_WHOY01000031.1:141097-141515 GCF_009765445.1 Pantoea sp. BAV 3049
GATGTCCTCGTCAGGGATGACCGTGACGTCGACCAGCGGAAAGTCGCCGGTATACAGTTTTCCGGCCAGCGCCGGATCGTTAAATTCCTGCAGCCAGTTGGTGGAGTAAGGATAGGGGCTGCGTTTACCGGTATAGAACAGCACCGGAATGACCAGCGGCAGCTTCTTATGTCCGGCTTCCAGGTGACGCTGCATTGCTGCCACAGCATATCTGAGAAGGCGGAAGGCCATATGATTATCCGGGGACGATTGGTGCTCAATTAACACGTGCACGTAACCGTCAGCCCCTGCGGTGGTTTTCAGGCTGTAGAGCACGTCGCTGAAGTACTGGTGAAGGTCATCCTCGACAAAGGAGCCGGACTCCAGCTTCAGCGTGCTGAGGTCACAGATGGCGCGCAGCTCTGCCGGCAGATGCAGC
>NZ_WHOY01000031.1:141525-141684 GCF_009765445.1 Pantoea sp. BAV 3049
TTATCCAGGTGACCAGCCAGTTCGATGATTTTCGCTTCCCACTCAGCGTCGCCTTCCAGCGCTTTCAGAGCAGAACCGTGAACGATTGGGGTGTCGTCGCCCGGGAAGTCGTACTGTGACAGCAGGTCACGAACTTCCATTTCTACCAGTTCCAGCAGC
>NZ_WHOY01000031.1:141694-141842 GCF_009765445.1 Pantoea sp. BAV 3049
CAGTGCGTCCGTAGCTCAGTTGGTTAGAGCACCACCTTGACATGGTGGGGGTCGGTGGTTCGAGTCCACTCGGACGCACCAATTACTTTGCGTTCTTAGCTCAGTTGGTTAGAGCACCACCTTGACATGGTGGGGGTCGGAGGTTCGA
>NZ_WHOY01000031.1:141852-142019 GCF_009765445.1 Pantoea sp. BAV 3049
AGAACAGGTCGCAATACCGTTCTGAGAAATGAAACACTCTGCGAGTGACAGTCAGTTTCTTCCGTATCTCCTCAGGTTTGTCGCGTTATCTCCCACTGTTTTTCCCAATGCATCCATAGCTCAGCTGGATAGAGTACTCGGCTACGAACCGAGCGGTCGGAGGTTCG
>NZ_WHOY01000031.1:142029-142967 GCF_009765445.1 Pantoea sp. BAV 3049
TAGGCTCACTTCGGTGGGCCTTTTTCTTTTGCGACCCCGAATCACCCTCACTCACTCCTGTTAGTTCGGGATGGCGCACTTTAAACAAAAAAATCCGCTCGACGGCGGATTAATAATTTTGCTACTCACGGCAGCCGATGCTTTCTCTTCACACAGAACAGCATAAACGGGCCTGCTCAGTACAGAAAGTAGACAATTCCTAATTCTAATGAGCGGCCCCACGGGGGCTATATGAGAAACACTATGAGTCAACTGGCATCTGGTGCCGCATATGGCGCGTCTGGCGCTACTGTGGTTACCAGTTTTTTAGTGCGGCTTAGCCCGGATGAGTGGAGCGCCGTCGGCGTGCTGGCAGGTATCGCAATAGCGATCATCACGCTGGGCATCAACTGGTACTACCGCCGCAAAACTGCACTGGCACAAATCAAGGCGCTACAGCGCTGGCCAGCATCATCCGAAATCACCGAGGAATAATCATGGCGCTGTCGAACAGTCTGAGAAACAAGCTGATCGCCACTGCTGGCGGTGGTGCTATGGCTATCGCGGTTGCGTTCCTGGGTGGGAGTAACGGCGTGGAAGGTCGAGAATATACGGCGTACAAAGACGTTGCTGGCGTCTGGACAGTCTGTGACGGGCATACAGGCCCTGATGTGCAAGTGAACAAGAAATACACTGACCGCGAGTGTGACAACCTGCTGTGGAAAGACCTGCAGCCGGTTAAGAAGTCGGTAGACGGTCAGGTAAAAATACCTCTGGGCGAATACCAGCGTGCTGCACTCTATTCATTCGCATACAACGTCGGCACCGGTGCATTCACGAATTCAACGCTATTGAAGAAGCTGAACGCTGGCGACGTGGAAGGCGCATGCGACGAGCTAAGGCGCTGGGTGTATGCGGGGGGCCAGAAATGGCGCGGGCTGATGAACAGGCGCGATATG
>NZ_WHOY01000031.1:142977-273657 GCF_009765445.1 Pantoea sp. BAV 3049
GGCGTTGTCGGTTCCGGTGTTGTTGGTTCCGGCGTTGTTGGTTCCGGTGTTGTCGGTTCCGGTGTTGTCGGTTCCGGTGTTGTCGGTTCAATAGTCGGTGTTGGTAATGGCTCCAATGGCAATGTCACGCCTACAAAGCCAAACGCTGACAGCCCCGGCAGACCAGGGATTGCAGCCGCACCACCACCACCACCACCGCCGCCACCGCCGCCGTTGCAGCAGTCACCAGGGTTCAAATCAACCTGGCCGCCCTGCAGAACGATATGGTTAGCCACCAGTTTGATTTTGGGGGCGGTGATACACATCTCTCCACCGGCCGTCATCACAAACGGTCCACCTACAGTCATGGTATGAGGCCCGCCAATGGCATTAGTGTGTGGTCCGCCAACCGCAAGGTTATAGGCTCCGCCGACGTTCTCAGCCATCGCGCCACCTACCGCCAGGGTATAAGCTCCCCCGACGTTGGTCGCAAACGCCCCGCCAACGTTTATCCCTTTCGCAAGGGCAACGTTATCAGACTGCGATCCACCCACCTGAATACCCAAGCCCAATCCCACAACCAGAGCACTGTTACCGATGATATTCGTCTTTTCATCTGCACCGACAAAAGTCGTACTGGACGCGCCGATTGTGGTGGTCGAATTTAAACCAATGACCTGATCTTCATTACGTTTGGTCAGGCGCGACATATCACGTTCAGCCTGCTCCCAGTAATATTCCTGGCCTGGCTTATCCTCGAACTGGATGCCGTTAAAGTTGGTCCGTCCGCCGCCTACTGTGCGGCTGATCAGCCCACTTTGAGTGGCGTTCTCAGGCAGATCCCACGGCGGCATGGTTACGTTGTTGTAGAGGGTTCCCAACACCAGCGGACGATCGGGATCGCCATTGATAAAATCAACAATGACCTCATGGCCCACGCGAGGAATGCAGATACCACCAAATTGGTTCCCTGCCCACGCCTGACTGACGCGGATCCAGCAGGAGTCCGTCTCACGGTTTTGACCATAGCGATCCCACAGGAAGCGGACTTTGATTCGGCCATAAGTATCGGTCCAGATATCTTCACCTGGCGGCCCTACCACCACAGCCGTTTGCGGGCCGCTGGTTTTAGGACGGATAGCCAGCTGCGGATGACGGTAAATCTTGGTTGTCGGCTGCACCGTGAATTCACAGTGATAGCTGAACTCACCCGACCCGGTCAGCTGGCTAATATCGATAATTTCCAGACGGCTGGAGATCACCATGTATTCGCGATTGGCTTTCTCCAGCGGGCAACCCTGCAGCTCGAAATCGATGCCGCAGGCGATACCTCTCAGCTCACCCGCCCCTATGGCACGGGAACCCAGCGCGCCACGCTCTTCACTGCGGATTTTGGCCAACTGCTCACCGATATCCGGCTGATCGTAATCGCCCGGCCAGTGATACACCTCCATCTCATTGAAGCTGGTTTTACGCGGCTTGCTGTCAATCGCCGAGATATCAGCACGCGATTTGGTAAAATCGTAGTCGTTGGTATACCACTTACCGGAAGTAATGGTTTCCTGGAACTCAAAGCGACTGATGTATTCCTGATCGGCTTTTGGCGTATCCGGCATGTACTGGATAACGTGGTAAGCCTCACTTTCAGACTGCTTGTGCGCACCAACATGATCGACCAGCACCAGCTTATGCTTCTGTTCAGCATGCTCGTAGAACCAGTAAATTCCCCACTCCTCCATCAGACGCTCGATGAAGTTAAAGTCTGTCTCGCCGTACTGCACCTGGAAATCCAGTTGGGGATAGGTGGCCGTCAGTCGTTTCTCAACCGGGAAGTTGTACTCTGACAACACCTCTTCAATAATTTCCACCACCGTCTTCTGTTGGAAAATTTTGAAGTCTGATGTTAAATCAGTCAGATACAGCCATGGCCTCAGGATAATTTCAAAAATTGCCTGATTCGCATCCCGTCCCAGGAAACGTGCCCGTTGTACCAGACCAGAGATTTCACGGGTTCCCTGCCCGAGACCTAACAGGTCATCAAGCCCGTTACCGTCGAGTTCCATTGAAACGGTCATCTCTTTGCCGATCAGCGCCTTAATGTCGATATTCGACGCTGACTGCCAGGGGATCAACGGATTCGCCGGCGTTTTAACGGTCAGGGTATAGGTATATAAGGTTGAGAATGCCTCTTCACCTTCGAGTTTTGTTAAAACTAAAGCTGGCTCGCCCAGCAAAAGAGGCATTGCCGAACTGCTTAAAGTAATAGTTCTTGACATATCAATACCTGGTAATTAATTAAAGTTATGAGTGACAGACAAATTCTGTTTGCCTCCCTGCCTGAAGTGAGATTTTTTGTGAGTCGATTATTTTTCCATACCTGGTTTGCCTCCAAAGCCATACATTCCCTTCCGTTTGAATACAGCCTGGCCAACCCTTCCATGGCATGATTTCAATCCCATTATCGCTATTTATTTTCTCTTCACTTTCACTCAATTCAGAAAGCAGTAACTCCGACCGGTTTCTGAATTTATATTGCTCATTAATTGCCAGTGATTCCCAAAAAGGCGAATATGAGCGCCGTAGCGACTTTATCCAGTCCTGCAGGGCAGCCCGGTCACTGACCACACCATCCTGTCGCTGTATACCGATCAGCATCCTTGATAACCAAAAGGCCACATGGAACCTGGACTTTAAATTTTCACGGAGCCAGTGGTATGACACCCGGCTGTAAAGTGCGAAAACAGGCTGAGTCTCAGAAGACTTAATGCCGGTAACAAAGGCGCCAAAATAATAATATTTTCTCTTTCCGAAACTGATCGGCATAACAAAGCACCAGGGATGTGTATCGCTCAGATGCTGGCCCGCTAACGTGGCCTCCATCTGAGGAATAATCTCATCCAACAGAATATCTGTTATTTTTTGTTGTTTCTTTTGGGAAGAACTGAACTTTGTTCTTGTCGTTTCTCCCATTACAGATATCCAAACGTCCATGTTCATCTTTCCTGATAATTAATACTGGCCGCTCAGAAATTTCCCGGACAGGAAAAATTCTTCAGCAGGTCAATAATCAATTCATCTTTATAAGTCAGCCCTGTGACCTCGACCTTAACCTGGCGTTTGTCCATATTAAAGATCAGCACTGGCTGCCCTGAGTCAGATGTTTCAATATCTTCCACCGTATCCAGCCATCTCATCAGCGCCCACGGCCCGGTTTTGGTCATTCCATTGTCTTTCAGCGTCACACGAGGCTTGGTGCTCATATTCACCACCGACTCAGAACGGCTGCCAGGCCATGCGAACGATTTCGGCATCACCGGACCATGAGAATAAGTCATGGTGCTGCCATCAAAGTTCAGCGTCAGCTGGGTAATGGAAGGGGACATGTAAGGGACTGCTGCCGTATAGTTCAGGCCCAGCTTGCTGCCGCCATTCTGGAAGAAGGCTTTGCGAATAAGCTGTGCCTGTTCAAAGACATCCAGCGCCTCAGAATCCTGCGTATCGACGTCACCTTTGTAGCGCCATGGCCGGGTTGAAGTATCCACTTTATCAGCCAGATTTTTCTTGAAGTAATCGTCAACCACGCCGCCTGCCGCAAAGAATTGCTCAAAATCACGCAGGCTCACTTCTTCCGGCACATCGGCAAAGGGATAGCGTCCCTGCAGCGTGTTACGACAAACTTCACCTAAACTGGCGGCGATTGTTTTGTTGGTGTTGCTGACAACCTGATGATTCACACGCTTATAAGCGCCATTCAGCAAGGGAGCGATAATGTATTTGAACGGATCTGGCCACACTGCAGATTCTGCACTCAGCCTCTGACCGGCATCAGAAACGGTAGGCAGGTTGCCATTCCTGATAGCACTGTCGGAAATCACCAGCTGCGTATACTGATCGTTCAGTACGCTCATGATGGTGCTCAGCTTGGTGCCTGAAGCCAGCCCGCCATTAGCAGTGCTCCCGCCAACGAATTCACGAAGCGGCGCGAAGTAGTTATCCACTCCCTGACGCAGAATGTTCTTTTCGTGGGCTGCTAACGCCAGGTTGAGTTTTGAGGCCGCATCAAGGAGCTGGGTATTGTTCACGCCCATTCCCATGCTGCCCTGCCCTTTGAGCAGGCTGGCAGGCTGATCCGCCGCCAGCGTGGTCTCTTTTACCGCCTGCTTCGCCAGATTGATCAGCGGAGAGTTAGTGGAGACCAGGGTACGCATCATATAAATATCAAACGACAGGCCCATGCTGTTGTTATCCAACCCATCAGACTTCAGGCGGATATTCTGCAGGAAGGTCTGCCACTGCCGGGTATACTCTTTGAGATAAAGCCGGGTCAGGGCATCTTTAGTCGGGTCAATTATCCCGGCAGTATGGTCCACTTTCAGCGATTTTAAAGACGCAAGAGGCTCAGGATTTCCCATTACCCAGCGATCTTCCTGGTCAAGCCCCCGTAAAATACCGTTGAGTTTTTTTTTAAAAACCTGATGATAACCGTCGTAAGTGAACAGGCCAGGAACCCCCTTTTCTGCCATATCCGAATTCACTACGGTAAACACCTGGCCGGCTTCTTCATTGGTCATTTTACTCAGCGTCAGGTTTTCTGGCGCATCTGCCTCCATCGCGGCCTTCACGCGGTCATACAAACGCGCGCTGAGCGGATTGCGGTTCAGCATATCCCGGGCTTCTTTGATCAAATCCTTGTCCATCGGCTGACCATACTGGCGCCAGTCCTCATGGCTGAAGAGTTTATTAAGATGAGCCATAAACAGGCTTCTCTCTTCATACGGCAGAATTTTCCCTGAGTTGTCCCAGGCTTTGGTGATTTCGGCAACCAGGTAATCCTGGTTATACACGCCTTCGCCAGAAAGCATCAGGTACAGCTTCAACGTGTTATAAATGTCCGTCGTATCGCTGTTGAATACGGCGTTTTGCAGCGCATCATGGGCCTGGCTTTCAATCATCGGGAACAGCAGTCTTCTGAGGAAGAAGTGGTACAAGCCGTCAGAATCCCGATCCAGATCTTTCCCGACATAAAGCCCATACCGGTACTCCATATCCGGGTTCTGCACATTAAGTCCACCAAATTCCGGCAGGAACTGCGCCAGATTCAGTAAGGTCGGCACCATTTTCTCGTTGGTGGTTTTCACGAAAGTTTTCACTTCGCCTTCCAGCCTGGCCACTTTAACTGCCGTCGCTTCAAGATAGGCGCCATTATTGTGGTAGCTGTGATACAGCCCGCTGAGCAGCAGTACGCCCGCCACCACACATAAACAGTGCCCGAAGAAATTCTGGAAGCGATATTTTGACTCCACCCGGAGGTTGTGACGCACCAGGTCCGCATCTTTAATAATGATTTCGGAGAACAGCTGGCGAAGAAAATACTGGCGGCCGTAAGAGACATCCTTAACCAGGAAGTCAGCGTCTTCCTGCAGCGAAGCCGAATAAGCCAGAGCATCCGGGCTGCGGTTGCTTATAAAGTTGCGCCATTTCTGCATCAGCGTGCTGTTGTTCACCATCACGCTGTTTTCTGGCTGGTTACTGCTGCTGAAATAGACGCCGCGCAGAGAGGTGTAGCTTTGAGTCTCGTCGTAACGCGAAGCAAAGAACACGTTCTGCAGAATATCCGTGACGCTCTGCGTCAGCATTCTGAAGTCCTGCGGCAGGGCGTACATTTTCTTTCTGTCAGCGTTGTCGTACTCTTCCTGCTGACGCATGGTCATGTTTCTCTCAATGCGATTTTCCAGCAAAGAGAGTTCAGATTCGACCAGCGTGCGCAGTTCAGTCACGGCGGTTTTCATCTCATCGCCATACGGGAAGGTGACGCCCCAAATCTGCTCACGTTCCTGCTCGGTCAGGATACGGAAATACTCCGCAAAGCCGGTCAGCTGATCCAGCTTGGTTACCAGCACATAGACCGGGAAACGGACGCCCAGTACCTTGCGCGTGTCATCCAGGCGCGAACGAATTTTGGCTGACAGATCGTAAAGCTCAGTTTTACTGCGCCCCATCACATCAGAGACAGAAACGGTCACGATGATGCCGTTCAGGGCCTTAACCGGGCGATATTTTTTGATCGCTTTTAAGATCCCATTCCACTCAGGCATGCTGCTGTGTGCTTCATCAACATACTTTCCGGCGGTATCAATAAATAACGCTTCATTAGCAAACCAGCACTCACAGTTCGCTGTTGGCGGGCTCTCTTTACAGACCCGGTTCAGCTGTTCTGGCAGAGGGAAGTTTTGGCCTGAAGATAAAATGGCCGAGGTTTTTCCAGCCCCTTCTGTGCCCAGCACCATATACCAGGGAAGATCGTTAAGGGATTTCGAAGGCAGGAAAAAACGCTGGAACCATGAAACGTTTTTGCGGATTTTTTTGATGTAACTGACCGCATCACGGATCACCGCATTAATTTCGGTCACCTGAGTATCGACTTTGACTTCTTTACTGCTGAAAAGGGTATCCAGTAATTTCGGATTATTTTTCAACGCCAGCAGTAATTTCCAGGCACCGTACACCAGCGCCAGGAAAAGGATCACGCCAATGACGATAAATCTGGCCGACATCTCTGCCAGTGGGTAACCATCGCCGATGAACACATAGGGGCCAATAACCCAGACGATCACGCAAGCGGTGGCAACGGTGATCAGGAAGAACGGGGTGTTGAACCACAGACCGATCAGGCAGAGCAGCGCCAGCACAATAAAGATCACGCGGGCTTCGGTGCTTTCAAGTGGGCGTGTCTCACCGAATCCCAGGAACGGCCCCAGGAACCAGATTGCCGCAATCAGCAACGCGAAGAAGGCGATGACCATCATGACCTTTGTAACGCGCAACGAGAAAATTCTATTTAAATAAAACATTAGTTAACTCATCAATAAGTCACGAAAAATTCCACACGCCTGTTCTGCGCACGCCCTTGCTTGTCTTTATTGCTGCTGACAGGCTGACTGTCTCCAGCGCCCTGTACGGTTATTTTTGCCGGATCAATTCCCTCGGCAATGAAATAACGGGCGACATCTGCAGCGCGTTTTTCTGACAGCACTTTGTTATTCGGGAACGCTTTCGTTTTAACGGGTGTGGAGTCGGTGTGGCCAACAATGATCACTTTGCCATTCACGCGGTGAACTTCTTTTGCCACGCGCTGAAGAATTGGCTCCATATCTGGGATAATTTTGTCCGATCCCGACAGGAAGATTGAATCGCCGCGGAAAACTACCTTGCTCTGAGCCTGAGTTTCATCAACGCTTACCAGCTGTTTTCTGATCTCTTCTTTCAGCAAGATGGCCAGGCGCAGGCGGGCAACAACCGGTGGTTTGCTCACGTTGAGACGCTGCATGGCATAAATGCGTTTTTGCAGGTCGAGTTCGTGGACCGAGAGCCAGTATTTGCACCAGATATAGGTGGAAGCCACCAGGATAGCAGCCAGCAGGCAAGTGACGCGCACCGGGATGATCAGGCGCTCTCGCTTCTTACTGCCCCGCACAACCAGCCCGTGAGGAGACAAGGCCGACGGCATTGAATCCCGGGTGCTCTGGATGATGGTCAGCAGACGCTGGCGGATTTTCGTCAGTTGACGATCGCCATCTTCAAGAATGCTGTAACGTCCTTCGAACCCCAGCCCCAGAATACGCAGCAGCACCTCAAGCACGTCAACGTATTCATGTGGGTTCATGGAGAGACGACCAATCAGCAGGAAGAATTTATTCCCGCCGTCGTTATCGCCCTCAAAATGGTTCAGAAGGTTGCTTTGTGACCAGCCCGCCTGTAATCCCCATGGGGTGGTGTGTGCAGCCTCATCCAGTGCGGTACAGATGCAATAGCGCACGATGGCCATTTTCTTCCATGAGATTTCCACCTCATCACACACCACGCTGAACAGGTTGATTTCGTTTTTCAGGCTTCTTTTCAACACGTCAGCGTGCTCTGACGACTGCATGCTGTCAGGCATATCGCTTAACGCACGCAGCAGAGGCTGAACGGCCTCCAGCAGGGGGTTATCAGCCGCTTTGACTTTTAATACACGCTGCTGAACACCTTCACTTTTTAACGAGGCTTCATTTTTATTGCTACGCACGCCCATGGCGAAAGCATCAGTACTGTCGATCCCTGCGATACCAGGCACATCAAAACCAGCCTGATCATCAAGCAAAAACTTACCCAGTGCCTGAGGCGTTAACGCTTCATCGGGCATTTGCGTCGAGTCCGGACTCTCCAGATCCCTTGGCTGGTCTAGTTCACTCATTAATTTCTGACTCCCCACAGCTCCATTTTCAGTCCCGGGAAATCACCCGCGACATGAAGAGCCAGCGCACCCGTTCCGGCAATTTTTTCCCAGAAAGGCCCACTTTTGAGCAGGTCAAAATAGACATATCCCGAGTGATAAGGGATCTGCCGTGGTGGCACTGGCAATCCTTGTAAAACCAATCCAGGCAGATGCGAACGAACTAATTCATGCAGTTGTTGCGGTGCGCTGATCTTGGCCTGTGCCGAGAATTGCTGCTGCAGAACATCCATTGGTAACTGTGCGTTAACCGCCAGCACCAGGTTCGAGAATGAGCGCAGTTCTCCTGGCAGTACCGAAGCAGACCAGACACCATTGCCTTTAGCATGCAGAACAATCATCTGACCGGCACGGATCAGGATCTGGTTCAGCAGATCGTGCAGTTCTTCAACCAGCGGACGAATTGACTGATAAAGCCTCGCATGGTCATAACCCGGCGCGCTTTTAGGGCGACGTGTTTTAGTGCGAATAAAAGTCGACAACTCGCCGGAAAACTTCGCCAGCTCCTGATACAACATAATAGGCGGCAGTTCCGGGATGTTTCTTAAGTGATCCAGTATCGGCTCATACTTATTGAAGATCTGCAGCAGCAGATAATCCACCACTTCCGCACTGCCACTGGCTTTACCATCGCTGTTGGAAAGACGTTCGGCCAGCATTTCCGCACGCATCTTCACCAGACCGTTGAGGTGAGTCAGCCACTCGGTCAGCAAATGGTTCGCGGCATAACCGGTCACCGGCGGAATGTGGTCTTCAACGTGCAGCAGGACGCTGCCGTCCGGCTGAATCGCTCTGACCCTGGTCAGCGGCAACCCAATCCAGGATTCAGTCATTTCGCTTTCTGCCACCAACTTCAGGCGCAGTTTCGCCAGCTGAACCGGTTTGGGTCCCTGACGGATGGAGTTGGTGTCGCTGAGATCCGTTTCAAAAGCAGAAAAACGAGCCAGCGAACCATAATCGTTAGGATCGAAGATGGTTTCGTCGCTGTTATCCAGACGCAACGGCACCGCCAGATAGATCATCTTACCGAGGTGATCGGGGGTGATGGTCAACGGTTCAGGCAACTCAGCATGGCCAGGAATATCAAACGGCGTGCCATCAGGTAATACTCCCCTGCCCGAACGCAGCACGAGTTTTCCGTAAGAGAGAGCTTCCAGATCGATATCATAGTGCGCGAACCCCCAGAAGAAGGGAGTAATAGTCGCGGCACGTTTATGTGCGTAATATTCTAAATAGCGTTCCTGCTGCTGAAAAAGCTGAGGGCGCAGAAAGAGACCCTCACTCCAGACGACTTTATTTGTTCTCATCGGTCAGTCCATTTTATCGATCGAGATTGCTAATGTGTTAAAATGCACGCTAAATGCTATCGGATCTCCCGGGACTATCTTTCTCCACCAGGATTTCTTTTTGTGCTTTTCAGAAAGTTCAACCGTGTCACTCCAGCCTGCCTTATCAATTTCCCGATAGGCTGCTGTTACCCCCAGAGCAATGGCATCTTTACCTGGCGTAAGTGTAATTATTCTGGTTTCACCGGGTTTCAGTATCGCCTCATAAATTTTTGAGGATTCTTCTTTTAACTCTGGGTTGGTGTTATCTGTGATGGTGAAAAAATCACTGTTCTCAAAGTTATCTAAGGCCTTAAGTTCATAAATCGCGATACTTAAAGGCGCAGCCTCCCCTTTTTCATTAGGGTTAACATCGTCTGACGAGGTCAGGCTGACTTTGATTTTTTCAGATTTTTGCTCTTCTTTTGGTGCGGAAAAGCCGCAGCCAACCAAAAACAAGGATAAAAATAAAATAATCGTGTAGCGAATAACGCTTTCAGTATATTTAGTTGTTTTTCTAACTTGCTGCATCTTGCTGTACCTCGGGCAACCTGGCCAGAAAAAGGTTTTCCGGAATTTCCCGCTGCCGAAACTGGTAGCCTGACTGAGTGAAAAACTTGCCACCCCGAAAGATGGCAAGTTTACTCACAAACCTGAAAGCAAATTAGCTGCTCAGGTTAGCTTTAACGTCATAGCTTGCAGAGATAACACCAGATTTGGAGCCTTCTGAATTCTGCATGACGTAGTCCTGGGTCACTTTAGTGAAGGAGAACTTCACCAGTTCGCGTGGACGAGTTTCATCTTCTGAAGAACCGGCCATATCAACGCGGGTAATGATGACATCAGTAAATTTGATGGTCAGGTATTCCAGCGGATCGCCACCTGCTTTGCGAACAACGAAAGTAATGTTTTTGATGTGCTTACCGGAAAGGCAGTAGCTCAGCAGGTTAGGGCTGGCTTTGTCGGTGTAGTGAGTAAAGCAGAAATCATCAACAGATGCTTTACCAGAACCGCCGCCTGAACCACTGTGCATATTAGAATGCTGAGCAACATCCCACTGCCAGCTAAGAACTTCAATTTCGTTAGTATGTGTAGCATCCAGTGATTCACCTTCGATGCCATCGATTTTTAAGAACATATCTTGTGCCATGATAATTTCCTTATTAAGCACTTATTGAAAGCGTTACACGTATATGTAACGACCTGGTAAAACAGTGAACTTTGCTGAGTTAACAGCAAATATTCCCTGCTAATAACTTTTAAAAGGTTTTTCGTCAGCCCGTTACCCGATAAAAGAACGGGCTTCAGATAATCCTTTTTTAATTACGCAACGCCTTTCAGCGAAGGCAGTTTAGCAACCATACGCAGTGAAACAGTCAGGCCTTCCAGCTGGAAATGCGGACGCAGGAAGAATTTCGCCTGATAGTAGCCCGGGTTGCCTTCCACTTCTTCAACCACAACTTCAGCCGCAGCCAGAGGACGACGTGCTTTGGTTTCGAAAGAGGAGTTAGCCGGGTCACCATCCACATAGTTCATCACCCAGTCGTTCAGCCAGCGCTGCATTTCATCGCGCTCTTTGAAGGTACCGATTTTGTCACGCACGATGCACTTCAGATAATGAGCGAAGCGCGAACAGGCGAACATGTACGGCAGACGGGCAGACAGGTTGGCGTTGGCCGTTGCATCGGGGTCGTAGTATTCAGCCGGTTTCTGCAGAGACTGAGCACCAATAAAGGCCGCATAGTCAGTGTTTTTACGGTGAATCAACGGAATGAAACCGTTTTTCGCCAGTTCAGCTTCACGACGGTCAGAAATCGCAATTTCCGTCGGGCATTTCATATCAATGCCGCCATCGTCGGTTGGGAAGGTATGGCATGGCAGACCTTCAACAACACCACCACTTTCCACACCGCGGATCAGCGTACACCAGCCGTAATGTTTGAATGAACGGTTGATGTTCACCGCCATCGCATAGGCTGCGTTAGACCAGACATATTTGCTGTGGTCTGCGCCGTCAGTGGTCTCTTCAAAGTTGAAGTGATCAACCGGGTTGGTACGAATGCCGTATGGCAGACGAGCCAGGAAGCGTGGCATAGCCAGACCGATGTAGCGTGAATCTTCTGACTGGCGCAGTGAGTTCCAGGCTGCATATTCCAGGTTCTGCGTGAAGATTTTGGTCAGATCGCGTGGGTTAGCCAGCTCCTGCCAGGAATCCATCTGCAGCACGTTTGGTGATGCGCCGGTAATGAAAGGCACGTGCGCAGAAGCAGCAACTTTACCAATTGAAGACAGCAAATCCACATCTGGCGCAGTATGGTCAAAGAAGTAGTCGGCAACCAGACAACCGTAAGGTTCGCCACCGAGCTGACCATACTCCTCTTCATAAATCTGCTTGAATAAAGGACTCTGATCCCAGGCGATCCCTTTATAGCGCTTCATGTTACGTCTTAAATCGTCCTTTGAGATATCCATGAAACGCAGTTTCAGCTTCTCATCGGTTTCGGTGTTATTGACCAGATAGTGCAGACCACGCCAGGCGCTTTCCAGAGCCTGAAACTCCGGATGGTGTAGGATCAGGTTAATCTGCTCTGACAGTTTACGGTCAATCTCAGCGATAAATTTCGCGATGTTTTTGTAAGCATCGTCAGCAACGGTAATAGAGCTGGCCAGAGCCTGCTCGGCCAGTGTTTTCACCGCATTTTCAACAGCAACTTTTGCCTGGTCAGACTTCGGTTTGAATTCTTTATTTAATAAAGAATTAAAATCGCTATAAGTGGTAGTTGCAGCCGCTGCTTGCTTATTATTTTCTACTTTAATAGACATGATTCCCTTCTTTTGACTCAATCTTTCCGTGGAACATTGCCAGCTTCACTTTTTGGCTTTGGTTCTGCAGCCAGAGTGTTAAGCAGCGTTTTATCGTTCAGCACTTTCATAACCAGACTTTCTGCACCGGCTTTGCCGTCCATATAAGTCTGCAGGTTAGCCAGCTGCGTGCGGGCTTCCAGCAGTTGAGAAAGTGAGTCAACTTTTTTAGCAATTTCGTCCGGAGAGAAATCATTGATACTTTCAAAGGTCATATCAATCATTAACTGGCCTTCACCCGTCAGCGTGTTCGCTACGGCGAAAGCAACTCGTGGTTTCATTGCCTTCATACGTTCATCGAAATTATCGATGTCAATACTCAGGAATTTACGATCCGCGACCGGTGGTAATGGCTCCAGAGCTTTACCAGACAGATCGGCCAGTACGCCCATAACAAACGGAAGTTCAATTTTCTTCTCGCTGCCATAAATTTCCACATCATATTCAATCTGAACGCGTGGAGCTCGGTTTCTTGCAATAAACTTTTGAGAACTATTATTAATAGCTGCCATGATGTCCCTTTCACTGTGCACTTTAAAGGATTAAATTTTAATTTTCATTGCCGTCTGGCAATAAATCACAAGGATTTTCTTCTGAATATTATTTGCACCCCGCCTGACCTACTGGCAGTCAATGCACCAACCCCCTTCATTCTATTTATAAACAAGCTCAACGCCAGCAAGTGATCTTAATTTTCCTGCCGTAACGGCATCACTGCCTTTGGCATAGTAGCTTGCTGTATATTGATGTGTTACATCACCCCCTGCGGAAGGGATAGCATAATCCTGTCCGCTGGTTGCATCATCAATAACGACCTGCGTTCCGTTTTCTTTACGAATTCTGACCTGAACATTTTCACTGTATTCAGCCCCTGTCGTGTTGGTAAGATTTCCTGTATCTGTATCGGCCGCACTCAAGTTGCTGATAAACTTAACGGTCACAATACGATCGGACGGACAATCTTTCAGAGTAATGTCAAAATTTTTATTTCCGGCCTCGGAACCACTGACTTTCAACGCTGATGTGCTAATCGTGGGTAACAAAACCGTCTCTGAATAAGTTCCACTATTGACGCTTATATTGCAAGTCTCATCGTTATAAACGCCCTGAAAAAGTACATCAATATTACAGTTAATGCTGCAGGTCGTGTCCGCTTTTAACTGGAGCGAAACCAAAAGCCCAGAAAAAAGCAAAGTACTTACTGCATGACGTTTAAGTTTATTTAATGAGCGCATGTGACCTCCAGCTGAGCCATATTAGTGTCTTTCGCATCTGGCAACTTACTGCCCGGCAGAACACGACAGACTGTTGACTTGTCGCCCATCACATACAGCACATTATTGGTAGCATCCCAACCGCGAATAAAGGCCTGTCCACCCTGCCCAACGATGCTCTGGCTTACCCCATCTTTATCGGCCAGTTCGGTACCAATTGGCATATAAGCGCCTTTATCATCCCTGACCGTGATTACGGCAGGCGCACCGATAATCGTTTTCATGCTCACAAATGTTGCAGAACCAGCCCTTGGAACAACAATGCTTTCGCTTTCCAGAACATCAACGGTGTCAGGTAGCCCTTTTGCATCCACCGAAATCGAATTCTGACGATAAGCGGTCAGTGACGGCATGATGGCATAGCCATTGCTGTCAATTGTCGACCCGTAACCGTTTAGAATTTTAGCGCCTTCTCCACCCGGCACATCAATAATGGCAAACGCAGAGTCACCCAATTGCGGCCCAAGGGTCATACCGCCCCGATGGGCGACCAGACTGCCATTGGCCGACAATGACAGCTGCTTAGTCGAGTTACTGTCCATTGATGCCGTCATACCGACCTGGCCATAAGGCGAGCGATAGTTAACGTTCCCAGTTACGCCTTCCTGGCTTGACCCTTTGTTGTAGCGCCCCATCGAGGTGCCCACACCGTAATTCAGTTCATTTCTGTCACCCTGGCTACCGTTCGCACTGGCCTGCAGGGACGAGTTACCGGAATTATCATGTGTATAAGTCGAATAAATCGAGCTGAATACCGGTTTACTGTTAACATTATTCCACCCCAATGGCACATTGACAGAGAATGTGAAACTGTTCACATCTTTACTGTTGCCAGAACGCAAACGAGAAGCTGAAAGCGACCAGGAAAAATACCGTTCAGATTTGTTGTAGCTTAACGAATACTGTTTCGCAGATGGCCTTCCATCCCAGTAATTATAAATACTGCCGGATGCGTTAATGTAAGCGTTATTCCACAAGCGCTGACCCATCGTCAGCGTTACTCTTTCGCGCGTGCGGTAATCCGCCTCATAATGAGAGTAACGGGAGCCATACCGATCAATGCTTGCTTCCCTGAAGGTATAAAACCCCTTCGTCGAGTAGCGATAGGCTGCTAACGTAAAGTCCGTATTAGTTGGTTCAATATATTTGCTGTAACCAATCCTGAAACTGTTGCCTGATTTTTTCTTGTCATCACGTAAATCACTCTGCGCATAGGTCCCATCCAGGGAAACACCACCAAACGGAGTATTGTAAGCATTTCCGATGGCCAGTGCCTGGTAGTGTTCAGAAGCCTGAAGCCCACCATACAGGGTATACATACTGGTCAGACCATACTGATAGACACCCTGTAACACTTCCGGATAACTGCGCAGCACATCGTCCCTTAACTGCCCGACGGACAGACCAAACTGCGAAACACCTTCATGCAGCAGCATTGGCGGGGCCGAAAACGGTACATTCTGACTACGCTGCCGTCCGTCAGCCTCAGTAACGGTCAATAATAAATCACCGCCATAGCCCATCGCGCCAATATCAGTCAGTTCAAAAGGTCCCGGGGGAACCGTAGTTTCATAGATAACCTGACCACGCTGCGTGACTGTTATTTTGGCGTTAGTTTCCGCATTTCCCCGCAGGACAGGAACATAATTGCGGATCCCTTCAGGCAACATCCGATCATCACTCTGCAACTGCACACCGCGTAACGTGAAGCTGTCGAAAACATCGCCGCGGGTATTACTGTCCCCCAGCGTCAGCTGACTTTTTAATGGCGTGATATCAGTCTGCGCATAACCCAACAGGTTTTGCGTGTGCATTCCGTCGTAGTTTGACCAGTTAGTGTTAAGCCGCTTTCTCAGACGCCATCCCGCAACGTTAAATCCCGCCAGTACCCCAATATTATTGGTATAAGTGGTACTGTTACGACCACTGTAATTTCCTGACCCTGAATTCAGGGTATACAGGTTAGCGTTATAATCCAGGAAACCCGCAGTGACACCTGAATCCCAGGTATTAGGATCAATATAACCGCGAGGAAAATGAACTACGTTAACCTGAGGTACAACAATCGAAAGCAGGTAGTCGCCACCGTCATAGTTAACGGTACTGCCCGCGATAATATTCTGTAACCTGAGACATTCACCGGTTTCTGAACCAGTTTGTTGTTCCAGTTTCTTTTGCACTGCAGCATCCAGCCTGATGCCCATGCGCTCGATTTCTGCCAGACTGAAACAGGCATGAGCGCTTGATTCCCCGGAGGAAGCAGTAAAACGAATAGTATACTTTCCCCGATTTTCATTATTTACAACAACAATGACAGGATAGCTTCCCGGTGCCACATAGTTCCCTCTGTCATAGCGGGAAACATCGACGGCAGCTCCATGCATAAACGATGGATTAAATTCAATAACAGCGGGTTCTGTAACAGCCAGTTCAGGAGGTGCTGCCATTGCTGCCCATCCTGCGGGGGCCACTACCACCGCACAAATAATTTTAACCGTTGTTATTATTTTTCTGGACGAAAAGGCGCACGTCAGTGTGCTTTTCGGTTTTAGGCATAAACTCATTTCTGATTGATGCACCTGGTAAACTCCTTTTTCCAGCTGGCTGCCGCCACTTTTTACGGACTGAGCATTCGCTCTCCCTGTCCGACTTTTTGCGCATTTATGCCGCGCGATTTATTTCTTCTGCTGTAAAACCAATCCTTTTCCGCCAGTCACGCTCAGCTTACCGTTATAAGCTGAGCCATAATCATTGAGTAACCGGAAAGTCATCCCGGTCATGCCAGCTACGCTACCCTTATTTTTCAAAAGAAAATCTTTGCTCTCTAAAGGTGCGATCATATCCGTATTCAACGCAGCCGATTTACCACCGATTTGAACTTCTGCACTGTCAAATGAGAGATAATAAGGTGTCGGGTTAGTGATCCGAATACCCGCACCATTGCTTAAAACTTCCCACTTAATTTTATCCGCCTCACCCACTCCAGAACTGGTCAAGGCTTTCGGCCGATAGAATATTTTAATTCTGGTCCTGAACGCCAGCTCCAGACGGTCAACCTTTTCCATAGATTTCATAACCGGTGGGACTTCCAGCATATTGAACCAGAATACGGATTCCCTATCCTGAGGCAGCGCCATACCGTTATAAATCATTCTGACACTCTGACCTTTCCCCGGCTCAACCCGAAAAACGGGTGGAGTTACCATAAAAGGAACTTTCATCGAGTTAACATCTGCATTAGCATCTCCGTCATCAACCCATACCTGAACTAATGAAGCATTAGTTCCACGGTTGTTCGTCCGGACATTCAGTTCTTTTTCATTACCCGGGAAAATAATACGCGTGCCACTAATTGTCATCGCCGCCTGGCCATTAGCAACCAGACATAACATCATAAGGGCTGAGAAAGCTATTTTAACAAGCATACGATTACCCACTAAGAGACAGACTCTTAATCAATTACCATTCAGGCCTCAGGTTTATCACTGATAAACCCAAAACCTCATTAACTTTTGTGGTAAGAGCGACCGTTAGTGTTTACGATCCGGCCGCTCTTACTGGCTAGCGCTCTAAGAGGCTATTATGGGTAAGCCAGAGTAAACTGAGCTTTAGCATTTACTTTACCAGCGGTTGTCGCTGCAGTGGCATAATAACCACCGTAGTAACGCATAGTAGCAGTACCGGTGCTGCTGATAGTTGCTGCATCACCAGTCTGGCCTAAAGCCAGTGGCTCTTCATTGGAGTTGTAAAGACGAACTTCAACGTTACCCGCTGCAGGATCCGCGGTAGTTCCGCTATAAACGTTAGTCAGATTACCAGTTGTTGCATTGGTACCAGTACCACCAATTGCTTCAAAGTGAGCAGCAACCTGAGTGATTCCTGCGTCAGTTCCGGTTGGGCATCCGCTCACATTAATATCAAACAATTTAGAACCACCGGTAGCACCTGGTGAAGCCAGGGTTGTGGTAGACAGAGTTGGCAGGGTTACAACGATAGCCTGGCTATCTGCATCAATTGAACAGGTTTCGTTAATCAGTTCACCGTTGAATTCAACAGTACCCTGAGTTACTTCGCCTGCGGCGTAAACGAAAGAAGAAGAAGCCATCATACCCAGTGCCAGTGCACATACAGTCAGTTTAAAATTACGCATGTAAAAATTTCCTATTTAAATATAAATTAATTGCATTCGGCGCACACACCCTGTGTTTGCCATTTCCATTGCTATTCTATTGCACTAGTGTTTATTCGTTTTTTCCCTCTTCCTCCTGTTGTTGGAAAATAATCTCTATTCCATTTTCTTTATTCATTTCAAGCTGAATAGTCTGGCCGGTAATCGTCGTTTCACTCCCCAGAATGCGACGCCCCATTTCTGGCACGATATTTTGTTCAATAAAGCGGATCAGCATCCTTGCGCCGGTCTCTGCCACCGGGCACTGGTCCACAATAAACTGCACCAGTTCATCGCTGTATTTCAGCACTGCACCGTGCTGTTCCAGCAAACGCGCACCTAACTTATTAAGATGCAAACGGACAATGTGCTGCAAAGATTCAGGCTGCAGTGGAATATAAGGAACCACACCCAGTCGGCCTAAGAATGCGGCCGGGAAGGTTTTCAACAGTTCCGGCTGCAGCAGTTTTTTCAGGCTCTGTGCGTCCGGTGCGGTATCCGGATCATTAAACAGGCTGCTCATCATGTCACTACCGGCATTACTGGTCAGCAGTAAGATGGTGTTTTTAAAATCAATCTGGCGCCCTTCGCCATCTTCCATACTGCCCTTATCAAAGACCTGGAAGAACAACTCATGCACGTCCGGATGCGCTTTCTCGATCTCATCCAGCAGCACCACGCTGTAAGGCTTACGACGGACCGCTTCGGTCAACACCCCGCCCTCACCATAACCGACATAACCCGGAGGGGAGCCTTTCAGGGAAGAGACGGTGTGCGCTTCCTGGTATTCACTCATATTGATGGTGATCAGGTTTTGTTCGCCGCCATAAAGCTGCTCGGCGATCGCCAGGGCCGTTTCTGTTTTACCGACACCGGATGGTCCTACCAGCATAAAGACCCCGATGGGTTTTTTCGGGTCGGCCAGACCAGCACGGGCAGTCTGAATGCTTTCGCTGACCTGGTTCAGGGCAAATTCCTGACCAATCACTCGCTCTGCCAGACGCTGAGGCAATTCCAGCACGGCACGAATGTCGTCCTTCATCATTTGGCCAACGGGGATCCCCGTCCAGTCGGCAACGATGCTGGCGATAACACCCGCATTCACTTCTGCCTGCACCATCGGCTGCTCCTGGCGCGCCTCTTCCAGGCTGGCCTCCAGAGTGGCGAGCTGAGCCTGCCGCTGCTGGATTTGTTCACGATCGGGAGCCTCCTCGGCCACCAGAACCTGCAGCTCTTCACGCACGGCAATAATCGAGGAAACCAGCTCTTTCTCATGCTGCCAGCGTTGCTCCAGCATCTGGGACTTCTCAGTCTGCCCGGCAATATGCTCCTGCAATGATTCCGCTCGGCTGCTCTCGCCTTTGCCAAAATGCAGCGCTTTTTCAACCAGCGATAACTCTGTCTCGGCTGTTTCGGTCTGGAATTTCAGGATCTGAAGTTCGGTCGGCGGCGCATGTTGTGCGACAGCGACACGGGCGCAGGCAGTATCCAGCAGACTGATCGCTTTATCGGGCAGCTGACGAGCCGGGATATAACGGTGAGATAAGCGCACCGCTGCCTGCAAAGCTTCATCCATGATCCACACGCCATGGTGTTTCTCAAGCATAGGGATCAGGCCACGCAGCATTGAAGTTGCCGTCTCTTCATCTGGCTCACCCACCTGCAGCACCTGGAAGCGGCGAGTCAGGGCAGGATCCTTTTCGATATGACGCTTAAATTCACTCCAGGTGGTTGCACCGATGGTACGAAGCTGTCCCCTCGCTAAAGCGGGTTTAAGCAGATTGGCAGCATCGCCTGTTCCGGCCGCGCCACCGGCACCGACCAGGGTATGAACTTCGTCAATAAACAGGATAACCGGTTGAGGAGAAGCGATGGCTTCCTCCAGCACGGCTTTCAGACGTGCCTCAAATTCACCTTTCATGCTGGCACCTGCTGAGAGTGCCACAACATCCAGGGTCAGCAGACGTACCTGTGAAAGGGCTGGAGGAACATTACCCGCAACAATTGACTGAGCAAGCCCTTCAACAACGGCGGTTTTACCCACGCCTGCCTCACCCGTCAGCAGAGGGTTGTTTTGACGGCGACGGAGCAGAATATCCACCATGGTATTAATTTCATGGTCACGACCCAGAACAGGATCGATTTTTCCTTCGCGAGCCAGCGCAGTAAGGTCAGTAGTATATTGCGCCAGACCTCCGCTATTTTTCTGACCGGCTAACGCATTGCTGGCTTCACCCGGAATGGCCCCTTCATTCAGGACGCTGCCGTCATTTGCGGCTTCGCCAGCTTCCACAGAAGCCTGAGTGATATAACCAAAATCATTGGTCAGATGCTCAAGAGAAATACGTTCCAGAGCCGGGGAAATATCAAATAAAGCGCGACGCAGCTCCATGGTAGTCAGCATCGCAATCAATAAATGACCGCTGCGAATACGACTGTCGAAACATTCGAGGCTGGCATAAATCCAGGCGCGTTCGATAGCCAGTTCAATATGGTAGGAGAAGTCAGAAATGCTGCTGGCACCAGAGGGTAAGCGGGTCAGCGCCTGAGCGAAACCGCGCTCCATGGCATCCACATCCACTTCAAAATGGCGTGCAATCAGGCGGAAATCGCTTTCTTCCTGCTGCCACAGCTGGTTAAGCCAGTGAACCAGCTCAACATAGGGGTTGCCCCGCAACTTACAGATAGTCGTTGCATTTTCAATACTTCTGAACAGTGTTGCGTCCAGCTTTCCGAATAAATTTTGCCTGGTAATAGCCATAATAAATTAAATTCCTTTGGGGCCCTTTGGGCTTCTTATGCATACACATCCGTGCTGTCAAACTATACTAGCCAAGCAAATACATAACGCAAAGAACAGAATCATCTCGAAACTGTTTTTAGGATTATTGGCCGAACTTAATTCCTTATTTGTTTCGGATACTCCTTTCAATTCATTATTATTAAAGAGTTTTTACTTTAAAAGTAGTGATAAGATACCCAAAAGAGCATGAATATCGAAATCTTCAGATTGAGTCGTCACAATCGTCATGATATAAGATTCTTACGCGAATAAGGAGGGGGCGTGAGAGGATCCAGCGGGAATGCCGGATATATCATATATCTTCTATTGTTTTCCTCTTTGTTATCAGGATGAAAATAAAGCCCCTCACCTTCAACCGCCAGGATGCATTCAGGGATGAACGTTCTGTTAAGGTACTCACATCACCTTTCCAACCGTTACGCCCTCTATAGTTATCTACCAGTTTACGGCCATAGGGTTATTTCCCCCCAACATTCTGAGTCAGAAGAATGGCTTGAGCCCGAACTGAAAATCCCAAAAAAAAAATTGAAGAGTGATAAAAATGGAATTAATGGGGTACACCAGTGGATCATAAATTTCTTGATTATTATAATCATGAACTCACCTTCATGAAAGAAATGTCACGTGAGTTTGCTGAAAAGCATCCTAAGATTGCTTCCCGTCTGGGCATGCATGGTATTGAGGTTGCCGATCCTTATGTTGAACGACTGATCGAGGCATTTTGCTTTTTATCCGCCAGGACACAAATAAAGCTGGATGCGGAATTCCCCAAATTCACCCAGCGCCTGCTGGATATCGTCTACCCGAACTATAACTCGCCAACCCCCTCAATGGGAGTGGTTCAGCTGACCCCGAATCTGAAAGAAGGCGATCTGACTCAGGGCTATCGGGTGGCCAAAGACAGCGCGTTCCACACCAGGATCCTGCCGGGTGAGAGCTCCCGCTGCGAGTTTCGCAACGGTCAGGAGGTCACTCTCTGGCCATTAGAAATGACGGAAGCCCGGTTGACCTCCATTCCGCCCGACCTGCCTAACCTGGAAAAATACCGCATTTCGCATGCGAAATTAAAAGGTGCGCTGCGGATTAAGTTGAAGCTGCAGGGTGACAAAATATTTTCCCAGTTAAAAGGTCTGGATGAATTACCCCTTTATATTGATGGTGATGAAAGGGTTGTCTCCCATATCTTTGAGCTGCTGCATACCAGTAATGTGGCGATGATCATTCGTTCAGGCGGCACAAAAGCGCAGGATGTGGTGATCAATCAGCACCCTCTGGCTTTTGAAGGGCTGAAACCGGATCAGACGCTGCTGCCGCTGGCATGGAACATGTTCCATGGTCACAACCTGATCCATGAATATTTTGCCTGCCGCCAGCGTTTTTACTTCTTTACGCTGACCCAACTGGCGCAGGGACTGCAACAGAATCATACCAACGAAGCCGAACTTATTATTTTGCTCGACAGCCTGCCGCAGAATCTGATTGGTCATGTTGATCCATCGAAATTCTTATTATTCTGCACGCCGGTCATCAACCTGTTCCCTAAAGTCGTCGACAGGATTGAGGTCAACAGAGCGCTTAATGCCTTCCATGTTGTTCCGGATCGCAGCCGCCCTATGGACTTTGAAATCTTCTCGGTGAATAAAGTCCTCGGCCAGCAGGCAGAGAAAAGTGAAGAAGTGGTTTTCAATCCGCTCTATCAGACACGCCACTGCGACTACGGCAATTTTGGCCGCTACTTCTCTATCCGCCGCGAAGCCAGGATCAAAGAAGAGACCAAAAGAAAGTACGATACCAGGACCCCCTATCTGGGCACCGAGGTCTTTGTCTCGCTGGTCGATCAGCAGGAAGCGCCTTATGGCGATCACATCCGCTATCTCTCCGTCGAGGCAATGGTCACAAACAGGGATTTGCCGCGATTGATCACCCGAAGCGGCAGTTTCGATCTGTCAATGACCGATGCCGTTCCTATTCTGGGCGCCACCTTTATCTGCCAGCCAAGCGCGCCACGAGCGCCTTTTGCGCTGGGGGAATCAGCCTGGCGCCTGATCCGTCAGCTGAGTTTCAACTACCTGCCGCTGTCAGATATGGAACACGGATTAGGTGGGGAATCGATGCGTAATATGCTGCGTCTGTTCCTCAACAGCTCGGATCATGAGTCCAACGCCCAGGTTAACAGCCTGATTGGCTGTAAAAGCGAACCGGTCACCCGCCGTCTGCCTGGCGATGGCCTGCTGGTTTATGGCCGGGGAGTCCGCTGTACCCTGACCGTGGATGAAGAAGGTTTTTCAGGCATCAGTCCCTATCTGTTTGGGCTGATAATGGAAAACTATCTATCCCGCCATGCTGCTATCAACATCTTTACGGAAACTGAACTGCACTCCATGCAACGCGGCCGGGTCGCCAGCTGGCAAGGCCGTCCCGGCAAAAGAGGGGCGCTGTGATGTCCGTAGCGCCATCAGGAATGAACACTTCATTACCCACGCTGGATGCCTGGTTTAATGAGGAACGCCCCTGGGATGCAGGTTTTATCAGCATTATGCGGGCTATTGCAGCCAAAAATCAGGAGTCGCCTCATCCAGGGATGGCAGCTTTGCCATCTCAGGAAAAATACCGTATCGGCCAGTCGCCCACGATGGCGTTTTCACCCCGCGAGATCGCCGATATTGGTGTTGAAGAGGGCAGAACGAAGCTGCAACTTTTCGGTCTGGGCGTCTGGGGTCCGCAGGGAGCGATGCCGCTGCATATGTCGGAGCTGGTTTATTCCCGTTCCGAACAACATGACCAGACGATGGTGGATTTTCTGGATATCTTCCACCATCGCGCGCTTTCATTATTTTATCGTGCCTGGTTTGTTGCACAGGACACGGCTTCGCTGGATCGCGCAGCAGATGAACGCTTTTCATTTTACATCGCCAGCCTGGTGGGCATGGACCCGCAGGAACTGAACAGCGATATTTTGCCCGCACATGCCCGCCTGGCCTCTTCTGCCCACCTGATCCGCGAAGCGCGTAATCCGGAAGGCCTGCTCGGTGCACTGCAGTATTACTTTGAAGTACCGGCAAGAATGGAAGAGTTCGCCAGCCAGTGGATTTTTCTGTCTCCCAAAGATCAGTCAATCCTGGGTGAAGCCGACTGTGCCATGTCGCTGGGTGATGGTGCCATTCTTGGCGATACGGTGAAGGACAGGCAGCATAAGTTCAAACTCATTCTTGGCCCCCTTACGCTGCAGCAATATATGCGTTTCAGCCCGTGGGGACAGGATCTGCCGGTACTGCGAGAGTGGGTACGAAACTTTATTGGTTTTGAATATGCCTGGGATACTCAGTTGGTTCTGGCAGCCAGTGAGGTACCCCTCGCCACGTTGGGTGGTGAACATCAGCTGGGGTACGCCACCTGGCTGGAAAGAGCGGATACCGAGACTCCCGTTTATGGGATGAGCTTTGAGCCTGAACTCTATCAGGGCCAGATGCAGTAAATACGCTCATATGGAGAGCGAACAGGACGATTTCGTTAACAGCCAGTTATCAGGATAAAGGACATTACCGTGGCTGAAATAAATACAGCGCAACTTAGTAGTTACTATCAACATCTGTCCGAAGCCATTGCCGGGGAGCTTCCTTGTGGGGAGAACCTGGAATATGACGCCGGCTTCATCATGCTGCAGTCAAAATTACAGCCACGGTTAGATGTGGAATACGGCAACTTTGTCGAGGCGGCAGAGCCTGTCAACTGGGCCGAAATAGAGCGGGAATGTCTGGCGCTGCTGCAAAAAAGCAAGGATATCCGTCTGGTCATCGCACTGATCCGCTGCCGCACCCGACAGGTTGGCCTGTCAGCACTCAATGAAGGGCTTCAGGCGATACATTATTTGCTGCGAGCTTTCCCGGAGGATCTTCACCCTCAACTGCTGGACGAAGGTGAATTTGAGCCGCTGATGCGGGCCAATGCGCTGTCTGAGCTGGAAGATGCCAACGGTCTGCTGGCCGATATCCGCAATCAGGCGCTGCCCAAAGCGGCAGGCTTGCAAATTACGATCAAAGAATTTGAAAAGGCCAACGCCTCTCCCCGTGAAGAAGGCGCATTACCTGAAGCAACCGTCACCGCATTGCTGCATGAATGGGATGAGCGCGAAGACAAAACCATTCATTCTCTGCGAGAAGCGTGGAGCTGCCTGAAAGAGATTAAGGATGAGCTGGGGGATTCACTGGGCCACGATACGCCTGATTTCTCGCGGCTTACTCCCCTGCTGAACATATTTGTCACTCAGTCGTATCAGCCTTCTGCACCAATGGAAGTTGCTCCTTATGAGAGCGAACAGGAACAGCAAGCTGAATCAGAACAAGACGATGCAGAAAACATCGCGACAGAACCCGTTGCCGGAGATGAAACTCAGGTCCAACACAGCCCCCGTATTGTCATACAGAAAGCAAAAGAAATTGAGAATCGCTCCGATGCTTTAGCAAAGCTCAGAGAGATTCGGACGTGGTTCACAAAAATGGAACCCAGCAGTCCTGTCATTCTTTTATTAGCATTCGCGGAATCAACCGTCGGTAAGAGTTTTTCAGAATTATTGAAAATATTACCAGCCGATATAATTGAAAAAATGGATCCAGACAAGGAGAAGTAAGATGCTACGGAAGGCTATATTTTTATCGCTGAGCGGACTTATCGCGGGAAATGCGGCAGCAGATTGTACGCTGGCAAGGGGGGCGGTTACCATATTGAATCTGCCGGCCCAGACTATTGCTATCAGTGCCGATGCTGAGGCCTCCACAACAGCACCTATTGCCAGCGCGAAATTTACCACGTCACCTACCGCCTCAGCAATCGGATACGATGATTGTTTAGCCGGAACGCCCGCAGGCAGGAAGCTCATTGGTTTAAGCGAGGAAGTCACCACAAGGCTATTTAAAACCAATGTGCCTGGTATTGGGGTAAAAGTGCATATTTACAATCCGAGCACTGGAAGTTTTGGCTATTATCCTATTGATTATTCGGTTTCTTTTGACAACGGTGAAAGCAAGGGCACCTGGGATTGGGCTGCAGGCAGTTATTACCGCGTTCAATTTTATAAAGTGGATAAACTGACACTGACCGATCCTGCCGGAGATGTGGTTATTAATGCAGGAACACTGGGCTATGAATGGATAGGAAGTGATGGCGTTCGCCCTGTATCGTTATTTGCCAATCAGATTAAAATAGTCAGCACGCCAGCCTGTACGGTTGAAGATACCAAGACGATTGATTTTGGTACGGTTACTCCGGCGATGGTGGCGACAGGCGTAGAAAAACCCCTGGACTTCAGTCTGAACTGTAAAACAGATTATGGCACCTACTCCACGACCGCCAGCGTCACCACGACCACCCCTTCAACGGATTCCACCTACATAAAGGTCACGGATGCCAGCGGTAATATGGATAACCTTGGCATCCAGATATTAAACAGCAGCGGTGGTGTGATGGCTGTTAATGGCACTGTACTGGAAAGAATAGCGACCACCGCCAGTGATACCGCAGCTCAATTTAACTGGAAAGCTAAGCTGGTCAATGTTTCATCAGGATCTTCCCGCCCGCAAAATGGTCAGTTTACTGCCCGGGCGGAGATCGTTATGAATATCAATTAACTGACAAGCAGTGCGATTTTAAGGTGACTATATGGAATTAAAACCTGAAATTTTTGTCAGTATTGCCAGCTACCGGGATGCGGAGCTCATCCCCACGCTGACTGATATGATAAAAAACGCCTCGGACTTGCACTCACTTAACATTGCTGTTTGCTGGCAGGACGAGGGGGATATCACCCCCTTTCTGAATGAAGGAATGGAATTAAGTGAGCAGACAAAAAGCGGGGATCACGACTTATTTGTTTTCAATTATCAGGGTGCCCGCATTCAATTTTTGAGTGTACATTATTTCCTCAGTGAGGGCGCCTGCTGGGCAAGACATCTTTGCGAAAATCTTTATAACAACGAAGACTATTTTCTGCAGATTGACTCTCACTGTCGGTTCGTTAAGAACTGGGATAAAGAGATGATCTCGATGCTGGCTGAATTACAAAAGCAGAGCAGCCATCCGGTGATCTCGTCTTATCCTCCAGGGTATAAACCGGGCGATGAAAGTTCTAAAAATACCTACGTGAGTCGCCTGGTGTTTCGCGGCTTCTCCAGCGATCGAGTATTACAGCTGACCTCTGTTGATTTTAAAAACGACGAACCGTTAAGAGGAACCTATCTGGCAGGAGGGTTTATCTTTGCTAAAGGATCGTTTGTTATTGATATACCGAATGATCCCCAGATTTTCTTTGAAGGTGAAGAAATTGCCATGGCCGCGCGTGCATTTACCCACGGCTATGACGTGTGGCATCCGCATAAGATTTTACTGTGGCATTTTTATGGCAGAAAAGATCACACCAAAGTGTGGTCAGATCATAATGGGGAAGCTAAAAAAGCCGGTTCGATTGATAAAGCCTGGTGGGACAGGGACAGCGCTTCTAAAAAGAGGGTCAGAACTTTACTCGGCTACGAGAAAGACGGCCCCGATATTGACCCACGCTATGCACTCGGGAATAAACGAACGCTGACAGAATTTGAGGAGACAATTGGGGTGGACTTTACACTTTGCAGTGTACTGCCAGAAGTGGTGGAAAATGGGCGTTGTTCCTATTTCACTGATAATCATTTGCAGGACTGGCGAAAAAGGGTGATCAACACCAATAAAAAAACGTTAACCATTCCGAAATCTGAACTTGACTGTCAGCTGAACAATATTTCTCGCCTTCATATTGGTGTTTACAGTATCAATAACGATCTGCTTGATAAAAAAGTGTTAAGTGCGGAAGAGATCGACAAGTCAATTAATAAAGAAAATGTCGAAGAGTTAAAATTTGAGCTGGATTTTACTACATTACCCTCGCAGAAACCCAGTGTAATCAGAGTCAGCCCTTATATTCATAATGAAGGATGGGGAAAAATTGTGGAGAGGGCATGGTGAAAAGCGAAGTCTATTATAACAGAGTCATCTGCATCGATACATTGCTGTCATTAAATGGCGTAATCCCCTCTCTGGCAGAATTTCAGCTAAAATTGGTTAATCTTATTGATCAATTCAGCAAAGAGCTTATTTCAGAGGGGCAGTGTGAACAGCTCAGTGATGATCTGTGCCATATCATTTGCAGCTACCTCGATAAGCACATCGCGCTTCGCCTGCATAGCAGCAACATTTCCTGGGAAAGAAACTTGCTGAGCCGTCATTTCTATGGCTATGACATAGAATTCGGCTCGCTGGCGGACAGAATCGGCCAGCTGTTAGAAAACAGCGACGGAAAGATTTTCAATTACGCTTACCGGCTTCTCCCCTTGATCCTCAAGTCCCTTGGGGAAGACAAGAACATTGCTGCCCTGATACTACGCTATGCCCCTGAGCCTGTAGCAGAAGTATTGCCCGAGTCTGAAGAGGATAAAGCAGAAGAAATCCTTCTTTTTACCCCGGCAAAATCCCGCAGCTGCTGGGCTAATCCTGCCATCTGGCAGACAGGGATCATGCTGATCCTGCTGCTGCTGCTCTGGATTTATTGCAGCAAATATCTGGATGGTTTGTATTAAATGTTTGCTTCAACTCACCCAATTAAGACTTCCGGCCCCCTTCTGACGCCACCGGAACAGGACAGAGCCATGGTTATTTTCATCATCGGTCCGTATGCCAGAAAATGGTTCCCTCATCCCCAGCCCATCAGCGATCGGGCTGAAGATGAGCTGATACGCTGGATACTGGCTCCGGACGCTGAGGATTTGCACAAGCAACTGAATCGGGTTCGTAGCGCTAACCGGCAGACGGTTATCATGGCATTTTTCCCTTTTCTTCCGGACGGCCAGGAGAGCAGTGAGCTCACACTGACGCAAATAGCCGACTGGCAGGCCTCATTCAACGCGCTTCCTCTGGCGGAATCGCTTCCCTGCATTTTTGGCCTGTATGCACAGCTCAGCCAGGAACGCTCCGTGGAAGATCCCGATCGCGCCATCTGGCTGGGGGGATTTGATGTTGCAGCCAGAAAAGAGACCACGCTCAGCAAAGAGTTTGTCGCCCTGAGCGAAATGCTCGGGCAACACAGCCAGCATGGCGACTACCACGCCATTCAGCGCTTTGCGATGGCAGATGCCCTGCAGTTATGGTTGCGCGAAACGGGCGTCATGAAGTCATTACAGGCGCTGTTCAACCAGACCTCCCTGAAGCTGACCGGCGTACTGCTCTCTGACTATGGTGAAGGGTTTGTGCGGCATGGTGCCTGGGCAAACTGGATTGCCAGCCGGTTTGAAATCTATCCCGGTCTGGCTTCCTCAATGGCCCTGCCCCAGATCCCTGATGTGCTCTATAAACCGGGCGTAATAACGATTATCAGAGAAGCAGAAAAGCCCCGCAAGAAAGTTTGCTGGCTACCCATTGCAGTGGCGTTACTGCTCGGCCTGACCCTCGCCGGGACGACCTGGTTCGAAGGGCAACATCTCCTGAAAGCCAAAAAAAGTCTCGAAGCATTCAATAATATTGACACTATTTATCTGCAACAAAAGCGGGATGCATTCGGCGTATTAGCACGGGAAAACGACAGCCTGAAAGGTTGTACAGCCAGTAAATTTTTGCAGGCGTTGGGTCTCTCCAGATGCAATAGGATCCGGGCTGAAATCAGCAACACCATCAGCCTGTATGAAAGCTCACCGATTCTGTTCTCTTCCGGCCCGGTGGCTTTATTTTCCCTCAACAGCGCTGAGCTGGGTGAAGATAGCGATGAATCGTTAAAGGTTCTCCTGCCAGTGGTCGCCAATAATCGTCAGACCACCTTTATGATCGTGGGCCATTCGGATAATACCGGCTCTCCGGAACTGAACATGCAGTTGTCAGAGAAGAGAGCAAAAGCTGTGCGTGACTGGCTGGTAAAACATGCTGACGTACCGCTCACAAACTTTATGATTAAGGGAGCTGGAGACACCGCCCCTATAGCCAGTAATGAGACCGAAGAGGGTCGAAAACAAAACAGGCGAGTGGATCTTATCCCCATCCCTGCAAATCAACATACTAATGATGAGTAAAGGACTATGAGTAAAAATAAATCGACCTATATCATTTACGAAGGATCACTGTTAACTGAAGCTCCGGTCTTTGACCAGAGTGTTAACGTACTGCGTTTTCGTGACCCTGAAGATTTTGAGTATACCATTCTGGTCAACCGTGCATTTTTAGCAGAAGACCAGACTCTGGAAGAGTTTTGCGAAGCACAGATGACGTTTATGACCAACACCATGCCGGCATTTGCCGTTGAAGGTAAGCAGCTGAAAAGCGAAATTGGCCCGGCCAAACTCCCGGTGGTGCAGATAGCTAACCGTTTTTATCTTGATGGAAAATTGATGAAGCAGGTACAGACGATGGTGGCATTGCCCTATCATCCGGTAGTCAACAGTGGCAGAAATAATATTATTATTTTCACACTGAACGTCGAGAAAGAATTCACTGAATATCAGCGTAAACATTACGTTCAGCTCATTAACAGCTTCGATCCTGAAGCCACCCCAATGAATATGAAACCATAACTTGATCTTAAAAACGCAGGCCCGGAACATGTGTTCAGGGCCTGAAGAAAGCTACAAAATAGTCAGAGACATAAAGTACTGCGGTCTTTATTACCACAATGCGCGATAAAAGAGGCATATTTGTAAAACTCAACCCGGTTAAGCATACCAAGTTTTCTGATGCTGTTCCGGCAATGTGTATTAATGGTTTTCTCTGAACGATTCAAGATCCTGGAGATATTGCCGATATTATGCCCCTTACCAATCAGCAACAGGATTTTGCACTCGGTCAGAGAAAGTTGCATAAATTTTTTCAGCCCAATGGTTTTATGGTTTTCCGGGCTACTGAAAGAAGAGTAATCCATGCTGGCTATCAACAGAATTTTTTCGAGCTTCCCCATAATTTCTGACAAATTATTCTGTCGACAACCAAAGGGTATATGGATTGTCGTTCTGTTAAGCTTGTTATTTTCACTCCGCCAGCGCCGGCACTCCTTATTCATCTGAATACTGACCATCGAATCGCGGATGATGATATTTTTTTCATTGCTGTCCTCCGCAGGTTCACCGACCAGAAAGCACAATGATGATTTACTCAACACGCTGTTGACTTCATTAATGAGGAGGCTAAGGCCAAAAGTATAATAGAAATTATCACTTTGCAATGATACTTTCACAATATCCTTACATTGATTATCAACATCGTTAAACATAACCATTAAATTTTCCTTTTACCTGATGATCCCAGCCTGGGCAACCATGGAGATAGCTCTGCATGGTGGTAAGCGACTCCATGAACCAGAGAGAAAAAGTCATCTCTCAGGAATAAGCGACAACACCTTTCCGTTTGTTAAGTAGAAAAATAGTGACGAAGGTAAAATCTCATTTTTTATGTTGAGTTGTTTTGCTGGCTTTGTAAAAAATTTGTTATATTATACTTTTCCAGTCAGAAGCTCAGTTGCAGATTATTAATAAAGTCAATTTAGATAACTCAGGAAAACAGATAACTATTATTTCCCATCACATTACCCGAAGTATTAATTTGACTTTCCTCCGCCTTAATACCTGACCAATAGTTTAGTAACAAAATTAACATTAACGTCCATGCTACCTTCCTGAAAAGGATGCTGTAAATAGTAAAAAATCTACATTTGACGCTTAAAACTTTAATGCATTAATAAAATTCAATGCATTTGACTTAGTTATCCATAACCAGTCAGGGTCCGAAAAAATACAATTACAGGTTATTTTATTATACTTCACCAGATAAATACCACATAAAGTCAAATTAAAGAAACGAAGAGCTAAGAAATCAGCTCTTCATTTATCCTTTTTATTCATCTCATGGTTATTTACCCCAGGTCGCTTCCAGCACGCGGATCCAGTTGCCATGGCAAATCTTTTCCAGCAGCGGCTTATCATAACCATGCTCTGCCAGCGCACTGACCAGCAACGGCAAGCCAGCGACATCTTTCATATCCGATGGCAACGTGGTGCCGTCAAAATCGGAACCAAATCCGACATTGTCTTCACCCAGTTTTTCCACCAGATAATCAACGTGACGAACAATCTCCAGCACCGTGGCATCCTCAGCCTTCCTGCCATCGGAGCACAGGAAACTGGTGCCGAAATTCACCCCAACAAACCCATTAGTTTCACGGATGGCAGCCAGCTGGCGACCGGTGAGATTGCGCGATTGAGGGCAGAGTATATGGGCATTGGAGTGGCTGGCAACCAGTGGCGCGTTGGAGATTTCAGCGGTCTGCCAGAAGCCTTTTTCATCCATATGCGACAGGTCTACCATGATACGTTTGTCGTTACAGGCACGAACCAGCCGCAGCCCCGCTTCTGTAAGACCGTTACCGATATCCGGTGAGGATGGAAAGCGGAACGGCACGCCATCGCCGAAAATGTTCGGACGGCTCCACAATGGTCCCAGCGTGCGCAGACCGGCAGCATAAAGCACGTCCAGTATCTCCAGCTCAGCATCCAGTGCCTCTGCGCCCTCAAGGTGCATCACCATCGCTATCGCATTATCGCGCATGCACTGGCGGATATCCGCCGCCGTCCTGCATATCTTCGCAGCACCCGCCGACTGTTGCTCAATCCGCAACAGAGTGGAGATCATCGACAGCGTGATTTCCAGCGCTTCCGCCCTGCCCGGGGTTGGTTCAATGCCGTCATGGTTTTCTTGCACTGCCGGCGAGGTTCTGGCCTCAAATCCAGTCGAAGGCACATAGGCCGCAAACAGGCCACCGGCAAAACCGCCCTGACGCATCCTGGGCAAATCCATCTGCCCTGCGGCTGGCCCATTGAGAAACACCGCTGCCGAATCGTTTTGGTTCGACAACCACAGACGCATCAGGAGATCGTTATGACCATCAAATACAGGTATGGCGAAAGTATCAGAATGCAGGTGTTGAGACATTGGAGGTCAGCTCTCGATCGGTTAGGGCAGAACGGTCCTCTCATGACGCAGCTTGCACCACAAAAAGACAGCTTATTTGCCAGATAAAAAAAGCTTTTGTCCTCCACCAGTACCCGAGTGCACGACAGGCTGTCAAGGAAAAAGATCTATGCCCTGTTATTAATCCTTTTTATATCAGCCTGATGCAGAAATTATGTCGGAGTAGTGAGGCTATCCAGCACCTGCGCAGAGTGGGCAGCAAAACACTGCATCCGGAGCTGTTCCTGCAGTTGCGCTTTCCCTTCCTGAGAAGTACGTTCAAAACTCAGGGGCGTCACGGAGATATAACCTTCCTGCACCGCTTCCAGCTCGCTGCCGGACATCTTTGGCAGCTCACCGTGTTCCACACGGATCCAGAAATACTCGTCGCCATACGGATCCGGCACTGGCGTGACTTCCAGCCCGGTGACTTTTCCCATTCCCTGGCTGGTGACCTTCAGGCCCTTGACCCGATCGACCGCCACATCAGGGAAATTCACGTTCAGGCAGCACTCTTTCGGCAGCTGCAAATCCAGCAACTGCGAAATCGTCTCCAGCGCGTAACGTTCAGCCACCGACCAGTCGATCTTCGCATCCTGCTCTTTAACCTGACTGAGTGCGATTGAAGGAATTGCCAGCAGCGTGCCTGAAATCCCGGCCCCGACGGTGCCGGACAAAACCGTCTCAAAACCAATATTCGAACCGAGGTTAATACCCGAGAGGATCAGGTCAGGTGGCGAACCGGCCATAATGTGCCGCAGCGCCACAGCCACGCAGTCCGCTGGCGTGCCATGCACCGCAAACTTCTGCGGACCCTGCTGGGTGACCCTTACCGGCTCGCGCAGGCTGATTGAATTGGAGACGCCGCTGCGATCCGTGGCGGGCGCGACAATCCACACCTCTTCTGCCAGTTGCTTCGCCACTGATTCCAGCAGCACGATCCCTGGTGCATCCAGTCCGTCATCATTGGTCAACAGGACCCGATGAACTTTGTTTGCCATCTTTCACTCCCGGGTAAATTTGAAGGCGAGAGCCGCCCTTTTAAACATAGAAGTTTTCCACAAATATTCGTCCATACAGAACACAAGGCTATCCGTGTGGTAATTGCGCAGACAACCGAGTGTCAGGGATGTTCACCAAATGCGCTGGCAAACAACCCTTTCAGTTCCGCCATCGCATCCTGCTCATCCTGTCCTTCACAGATGAGCTCGATGCTGGAATGACCTTTTACCCCCGCGCCCAGTACGCTCATCATTCCTTTAATTTGCGTCTCTTTCCCGTCATGTATTAAAACCACTTTTGACTGATACTTCTTTACTGTTTTCGCTAATGTTGCTGCCGGACGCGCATGTAAACCAGTACTGTTTATTACCCGGATCTGTTCTTTAAGCATAGGAATACCCTTAAGATAAAATGCATCTTAATAGTTTAGTACAGTAAGTTTAAAAAAGAATTTTAATGAATATTGTTCATCATCATTATTTTACTGTAGACGTCATTTTCCACAGCCGATTTAGCCTGGGTCATCACCCCAGCTAAATTCGCTTCATTATTATTCCTGTTGTAAGCATGACCTACAGAGGAAATAAAAGCCTTCCGTAAATCACTGGCAATGTTCACTTTCACTACGTTGTAATTCACAAAAGTTTGCAGCGTCTTTTCATCAATACCCGAGCCGCCATGAATAACCAGCGGGACAGGCGACAGTGAAGCGATTTCCTGCAGCAACGGGATATCAATCCGCGGGATATCATCCAGACCGTGGACGTTACCGATGGAGATTGCCAGCATATGGCAGCCGGTCTCTTGCACGAAACGCTTCACTTTTTCCGGTTCGGTTTTGCAGTCCGCTTCACTGACATGGTCATCTTCTTTGCCGAGGATGGCACCCAGTTCAGCCTCGACAGGAACCCCATAAGATTTACAGAAATCAACGGCTTGTTTTGTGAAGGCGATATTTTCTTCAAACGGTAAATCTGCGCCGTCAATCATCACGGAAGTAAAACCGGCCCGCACGGCCTGCTTCACATCGTCAAAGGTTTTGCCGTGATCCAGATGCAGGCTCACCGGCACATCCATCATTTCCGCCCGACGCCGCACAATCTCATAGATATAGTCGTAACCTGACAGTTTGGCATTGGTCGGTGCAATCTGGATAAAGTTTGGCAGTTTTGACCGCTCAATAGCATTCAGAATAGCAATGGTGGTTTCCAGATTGGTGGTATTAAAAGCCCCGGCCATCACACCTTTATCCCGGATGCTTTCGAGCAAAATTTTACCGTTGACAAGTGGCATAGCTATTTTCTCTCTCTTCGTTGCAGGATCGTGCCGAGATAATATTTGTTGGACTTCAGCCAGACATTACCAAACTCGACGGGGAGGTTTTCTTCAAAAAACACCAGTTGCTCAAGGTGCAAAACTGGCGCATCTTCTTTCACTTCAAGATAATTCCCGCGCTCATTACCAATAATACGCGCGGCATAACGGCTTTCTGCGAAACCAATTTTTCTTTTCGACAGACGTTCAATCGTCGGGAACAAATTATTCTCGTTAAAGTTTACGTCCTTAATACCCGGGCATAACTTCATGTTGATACGATTTTCAATCAGCATCACTTTTTCATCTTCCACGCTACGTAAGCGCTCCAGGTACAAAATGGGTTCGCCCACTTCAACCCTTAATTTAGACGCAACCTGTTTCGTGGCTGGTTCAATTCTTGAAGTGACCACCTGGGTATTAAATTTCAGGTTCTGGCTTTCCAGTGATTCAGCAAAAGATAATAATCCCTCACCCAGTGAGTAAGAGATATTCTCACTTTTAACAAAAGTCCCTTTTCCCTGAACCTGCACTAATAGCCCTTCATTCACCAACAGCGTCACGGCTTTTTTTACCGTTCCCCGGCTGACATTCAGGATCTCCATCAGCTGATTTTCAGAAGGGATTCGGTCTCCCGTATCCAGCTCACCTTTATACACATTCTCACGGATCCATTCGGAGACCTGCAGGTACAAAGGAATTTCAGAATCTTTCAAAATGCTCGTCATGGCTGTTTACTCTCATTCATTCAGGGGTCATCCCTGCCAGATTAACAAATTGGGTCAACATAGCGGTAAAGCCCCTGACAGACAAATGATCGTTACCACTCTGTGACCCTCACTTCAGTGTCTGGCACCCCGTGAAACAGGCTTCGGACAAAATTTAATCAAATGCATTTGAGCAACAGCCAGCAGGATACGGAGTAATAAAATCCCTTTGGGTACGATGCTCAGTCTCCGTCGGTCATAATCACTTTGATCACTTCATTGGCCGGATTAGCGGCAAACCCAATCGCCTCTGCCAGACCGGATAACGGCCAGCGATGAGTGATTATGTCATCCACATTAATTTTATTATTTTCGATAATATCCAGCGCCTCTTTCATTTCGTACGGCGACAGGGAATAGGTACCGACAATGGAAATTTCATCCTTAAAGAAGCGGCTGGCATCCACTTTGATTTCGCTGTTGTGATCAAACGGCGAGAACACTATGACCCGCCCTCCTCTGCGTAGCAGGCTGACTGCCTCTGTTAATAAAGAAGAGATCCCGGCAGCAATCACTACCACATCCACGCCCAGCCCCTGAGTGATTTCAGCCACTCTCGCCACCACGTCTTCCTGAGCGGAGTTGATGGCATGATCGACACCGAGCTTTTTCGAGGAGGCCAGCTTGAACGGCGAGATATCCGTGACGATAACTTTCGCCGCGCCTTTCAGCCGGGCGAGCTGGGCGCTGAGCAGGCCAATGGTGCCACCGCCCATCACCAGCACCGTATCCTGCGGATGGATATTGGCGGATTTCAGCCCGTGCAGGCAGCACCCGACCGGCTCGATCAGCGAGGCTTTCTCCCATGAGAGCTTTTCAGAAATACGGTGGGTCAGATGCTTAACATGAAGCTCCGGCAGGCGAATATATTCGGCAAAGCCTCCCGGCTCGATATGGGTTTTTTTGAACTGATCGCACAGAGTGAAATGACCGCGGTCACAGTAGTGGCAGGTAAAACACGGCACGTGAATGGCGGTGATAATGCGGTCACCTGGCTTAAAGCCCTGCACATTGTGGCCCGCTTTCACCACCTCGCCCGCCACTTCATGCCCCAGCACCACCGGCCCGGTCACGGTCTGATGCTGCGCTTTATGAATGTCAGTGCCACACAGGCCACAGGCTTTCATTTTGATCAACAGATCGCCTTCGCCGATGTCAGGGAGTGCGACTTCTTCGTAACGGATATCACCCTTTGCATAATAAACGCTGGCTTTCATACTGACTCCTTATTGGCCTGCCGTTCGATTTGGATCTTTTCATGGTAAAAAGGCAGATACACTTGTCTGAAGTGATCAAGACAGTCGCTGACCAGTTCCTCCACCGGCAGATAATGCGTTTCATCTCTGTTCCCGGCCGGCTGCAACCCTTTCATTCTGGCTGCTATCATCGCCGCCCCTTTGCTGACCGCTTCATCAATGTCGCAGGCGATCACTTCCCGGTTAAGTACGGTGGCTTTCAGCCGCAGCCAGAAGGGATTTTTACAGGCTGAGCCGATCACCTTCACCTGTTTAAAATGGCGGTCCGTCAGGGTTTCACAAGTGTCGAGCAGGTTTTTCAACTCAAAGCACAGGCCGAGGAAGATAAACTTCAGGATTGCCTTTTTATCCGTGTTTTCGTTGATGCCGTAAAACATTGCCCGGGAAAGGATGCTGCGGTTCGGCGGGCCACTTCCCCGCAGGTGTGGGATAAATCCACCCATGCTTTTGCGAAATTCCGCTACGTCATTCAATTCGCTGTCCAGTTCGGCCATCAGCCCGTTGAAAGCCCCCGCGCTGACGTTAAACAACTTACGAAACCACTCAATGCAATAGCCTGCGGAGGGCAAAGAAGCGTAAAGCGTGTGCCTTCCCGGCACCACATGCAGTCCGTTTGAAAGCCGCGCACGATAAAACTCTTCAGATAATTCAGGCTGTTCCAGCAGAATCAGCAGACCTTCAGTGGTGCCGGTAGAGTTAAGGATCTGGCTGCCGTCCTTCACTCCGGCGGCGACAGAACCGCACATATGGTCATGACCGGCGACGGCAATGCCCACCTTCCCGCTTAGTCCGGTACGCGAGACAACGGACGGCAAAAGCTGCCCGATCTCAGTGCCCGAAGCGACCACCGGGCTGAAAATATCCCCCGGCAGCTTGCTTTTTTGCAGGATGGTTTCTGACCAGCTGGCACTGCGGATATCCAGCGCCAGCGTGCGGGAGGCCAGCGACGCTTCCGCCCGCTTCACGCCACAAAGCCGGAATGCAATGTATTCCGCAATGCACAGCCAGCTCACCCGGCTGTCCGGTAAACCATGGTGCTCAATGATCCAGCTGATTTTGTTCAGGCTGTAGTTACTGTGCGGCGGGATACCGGTGATGCGATACAGCTCCTGCTCGTCAAACTGCGTGAGCAGTTTCTCCAGCTGCGGCTGAGTCCGGATGTCATACCAGGTCATCGCCGGGCCGACAGGCCGGTCACTGCCGTCCAGCAGTACCCCGGCTTCGCCGACGCTGGCCACGGCAATACTGACGATATTTTCCCCATAGTCCACCGAACCGGCCAGGGCGGTCAGCCCTTCCAGCACGCCTTCCCACAGCAGATCCACATCGAAATTACTCTGTTCCTGCTGCAGGATTTTCGGCGTGGGGAAGCTGTGCTTACTCACCAGCTCCCCGGACGGCATCCTGAACAGGCACAGCTTGCAGTTGGTGGTGCCTATATCAATACCGATAAAATACATCTCATTTCCCTTCCAGCGCCTGTTCTTTGCTTTCACTGACCGCCTGCTGCTTACTGGTCATCCGCCAGAGCAGCAGGCAGACGATCACCACCACCGGGATCAGCATCAGTGCCAAAGGATTACCTTCAAATATCCTCACCATCCAGAGCCGGAAGGGATTGCCGCCATCCAGCAGGCTTGAAATTTCGCCATCAGTATTGATCGGGAAGTGGATGCTTTTCGCCAGTTTGGTCAATAATGGTGCCGCAGCAGAAGCGACATAAAGATTCATCGCCAGCAGAGGAATACCGATGATAAAGGCGCGGATAATGTTGCCACGACAGGCCAGCACCACCATCGAGATCGGCACCCAGATATTCGCCAGGTCGCCCAGCGGCAGCAGTTTGTTGCCGGGTAAAATCACCGCCAGCAGCACGCCAACCGGGATCAGTAGCAGCGCGGTCGACAAAACGGAGGGATGTCCTACCGCGACAGCGATATCCAGGCCGATATAGAGGTCGTGACGGTCGGGATAGCGCTTACGCAGAAAACTGCGGACAGCATCGGACAGCGGCAGCAGCCCTTCCATCAGCAACTTAACCATACGGGGCATAATCAGCATCACGGCACCGAGGTTGATCGCCAGTCCAAGTACGCCTTTCAGATCATATTTCGCCAACAGGCCGATCCCCGCACCGAGGATCACCCCGATCATCATCGGTTCGCCAAAGACGCCGAAGCGTTTACGGATCTGCTCCGGATCGGCATTCAGCTTATTAAGTCCCGGCACGCGGTCGAGGATCAGGTTACCCAGCAGGCCGAGCGGGAAGAAGATCACCGAGGAGAGCGTGGGCAGAGAGATGCCTGGCAGATCAAAGTACTTCTGGATCATGGGTGCGCACCAGTCGGCCAGCACCAGAGTGATCGCGGCGGTGACTCCCGCAATGATCAGCCCAAAGGCAAAGCTGCCGGTCGCGGTATAGACCATCGCACCCACCAGCGAGAAGTGCCAGAAGTTCCAGACATCGATGTTGACGGTTTTGGTCCAGTTCAGCGTCAACATCAGCACGTTGATGCCAATAGTCATCGGCACCACGAAAGGCGCGACCTGCGAAGCCCAGGCAATTGCCGCCAGCGGTGTCCAGCCCAGATCCACGACCGGCAAATCGATGCCGGTGGATTTCACCATGTCTTTCGCCGCCGGACCGAGGCTGTCAACCAGCAGGCCAAAAACGATAAAAATCCCGACAAACCCCATGCCAATCGTTAAAGCCGAGCGTAGCGAGCGACTGAACCCTACTCTCAGGCACATTGCCATGGTGAAAATAATAATCGGCAACATGACTGTCGGGCCCATCCCCAGCACATACTGGATTGCAGCGTATAATTTATCAGTCACAATCTGATCTCCGTTAACGGGTCAACAGCGTTACGATTTTTTCTAACAGTTCTTCTTCACCGAAACCGGTAAGCAGCGGAAGACCATTAACGATGGGGGTTTGCATTTCATATTTGACGGCCGAGGTCACAATAATCAGATCGGCCAGGCCATCCTGCTTAGGAATAGTGCCGATATCGGACTGCATGGGCTCAACGTTAATTCCTCTGGTTTTGCAGAACTGCACCACTTTTTCAGTGGCCACGGCAGAGGTGGCAATTCCGCTGGTACAGGCGAAAATAATGGTCTTTTTCATAGTTAACTCCACAAGTTCTTCATCGGATAAAGAGATCGTTATCCCTGGCGGGACAATTTCTCATCGTTTTAAAATCGACATTATTTGATCTGTTGTTGTAGTAGGGTGACGACGTTTTCAGGCTTATCTTCAGTGAGAATGTCATTCATCCGATCGGTCTGACGGAACAGTTCGATCAGCTTCATTAAAAAAGTCAGATGTTCATCTTTGCCTTGCAGTAGCAGGAAAAAGATCGCGTGAACCGTCAGTGGTTCATCAGGGTCTTCCGCGCTTTTAAAAGTCATACCCTGCGGACATGTCACCACCACCAACTTCTCCTGGATGATGTGTTCCACATCCACATGGGGGATGGCCACACCAATTTGCTCCAGCTGCATGGCGGTTGGGTGCTCGTTCTCACGGGCGCTCAGCGCCGCAAGATAGGTTTCTTCAACAATTCCCTCGTTGCGCAGCCGATCGTAAAGCGCAGCAAACAGCGTTTCCCTGTCTGAAATTTGCTGATTCAGCCAGATATAAGTGGGATCGAGATTTTTGATAATGTCCATTGTGCTTTCCCCGTTAAGAGTTCAATCCCTCTCAACCGGAGAGGGTGGCGACCAATAAGTACAACAGAGGTTGTCCATGTACGACTATGTACAAGTTGAGGGTAAAGCTATCCCTTCGCGACAAGGCCCGCAACTGCTCTGTTGAAATTTGTGGGGATGGTCACAAAAAGAACAGCGTCTGCAGGGGAGTGCGGACGCCGTAAATTAACAGTATGTTTATTAAGGAATATTTCTGAAAGGGTTTAACGCTTACTGAGATCTTTAATCAGTGCCTGGTTGAATCTTGCCGGATCTTCCATCTGCGGAGCATGGCCCATTCCGCTGAATTCGATCAGCGTGGCATGGGGGATTAGCTTAGCGACCTGCTTGCCGAGTACGTTGTAATGGCCAATCTTCGCCCTCACATCCGGCGGGGCGATATCACTGCCAATGGCGGTGGTGTCCGAAGTGCCAATCATCAGCGTGGTCGGCATGATCAGGTTTTTGAATTCGTAGTACACCGGCTGGGTGAAAATCATGTCATACAGCAGCGCGGAGTTCCATGCGACGATTTTATGCCCCGACCCGTTATTCAGCCCCGCCAGCATGGTGACCCAGCGATCGTATTCCGGCTTCCACTGCCCGACATAATAGGTTTTCTGCTCGTACTGTTTGATGCTGGCCGCCGAGGTTTTCAGTTCGCGCTGATACCAGTCATCGACGCTGCGCCACGGCACGCCCTTCGCCTTCCAGTCCTCCAGCCCAATCGGGTTAACCAGTACCAGCTTTTCCACCTGCTGCGGGTACATCAGCGCATAGCGGGTTGCCAGCATCCCGCCGGTCGAGTGGCCCACCAGGATGATTTTATCGATATGCAGGCTGTCTGTCAGCTGATGGGTGTTAAGCGCCAGCTGCTGGAAGCTGTACTGATATTGCGTCGGCTTGGTCGAGGTACAGAAACCGATCTGATCCGGCGCAATCACCCGATATCCCGCATGGCTCAGCGCCTCAATCGAATCCTGCCAGGTGACGCCGCAGAAGTTTTTACCGTGCATCAGCACCGCAGTCCGGCCATTCGCTTCTCCCTGTGGTTTAACATCGATATACCCCATGGAAAGGGCCTGCCCCTGCGAGGAAAAGCTATATTTCTGAACCGGATAAGGGAAGTCGAACCCCTGTAATTCGGGTCCGTACTTCGGTGTGGCAGTGTCAGCGGCGTAAGTGGTGAAAGCCGCCAGTGCACCTGTTAACAGCAGGCCGCGAAATTTTTTTAACACGCTAATAATCCCCAAATGCATTCCGTTTTGAACACGGAAAAGTGAAAAAGAGTATGCTAAACAAGGTATAACCATAGCGGATATTCAGCATAAAGCCGACTCATCGCCCGGCTGGCGGGGCCTGCAAAGCGGCCTCGTTAGCAAAAAGGGCTATGAAGAATGGCGATTTTCCACTTCCAGGATACATTTATTTTGTAAATGCAGATTAAAAGGATCGGATCATGCTGAACAGTACAGGTTGGTTGCTCACAATGTTGTGGCTGACTCTTTGCTGCCTGCTTGAGCCAGAAGCGCCCGAACGTTCAAGTTTCTTTATGAGCGCCTGAGGCCCTGGCCTCTGGTGAGCTGAGCGGCGATGTCATACCCAGAGCCTGATAACAGAAGGGGCGAATCTCTTCGTCCCCTTCTTTTACCTTCCGTGTCTCACAGGCTGCTTACTTCCTGTTGAAGTCGATCACCATACGGCCTTTTATTTTCCCTTCGAGCATCTCATTGAAGATCGCATGGATCTCCTCTGGTGCACGGCGGGTCACCTTTGGTACCACTTTACCTTCTGCCGCAAACTGGAAAGCTTCCGTCAAATCTTCCCTGGTCCCCACCAGCGAACCGACGACCTGAATGCCATCCAGCACCAGCCGTGGAATATTCAGACTCATGGAGTCCGGCGGCAGGCCCACCGCAACGATACGGCCCCCGGCCCGCATCGCATCCACCGCCGAGTTAAAGGCAGATTTTGCCACCGCGGTTACCACTGCGGCATGGGCACCTCCCACTTTCTCCTGAATCACTTTGGCCGCATCTTCTTTCGCCGGGTTGATCACCAGATCCGCGCCCATTTCACTGGCAAACTGCAGTTGGGCATCATTGACGTCTATCGCAATCACTTTGGCATTGAAGACATTCTTCGCATACTGCAGCGCCAGATTGCCCAGGCCACCCAGGCCGTAAATCGCGATCCATTTCCCCGGCTGAACACCGGAGACTTTCACCGCTTTATAAGTGGTGACCCCGGCACAGGTCACGCTGCTGGCAGCCGCTGAGTCCAGACCATCCGGTACCTTCACCGCATAATCAGCCACCACGATACACTCTTCTGCCATGCCGCCATCCACGGTAAATCCAGCGTTCTTCGCATCGCGACACAGGGTTTCATTGCCGGTGGTGCAGTATTCGCAATGGCCGCAGCCCTTATAGAACCAGGCAACGCTGGCCCGATCGCCAATCTTCAGTGACGTGACGCCAGGCCCCACTTTCTTCACCACGCCAACGCCTTCATGGCCCAGAACAATGCCGGTCCGGTCGCCAAAGTCGCCATCTTTTACGTGCAGATCCGTGTGGCAAACTCCGCAGCAATCCATTTGTAACAGCGCCTCACCGTACTCCAGCGCCCGCAGTTTTTTGTCCACAACATCGACGGAATGATTTTTATTTACCACTACAGCTTTCATCTTCCTTTCCTCTCTGAGTGTTTCCCGTTCATCCACTATAGAGGCATTCCTGCGCGATTTTTTGATTCAGAGCAGGCTTAAGCGGCCAAAAAATGCAGCAATAAACAATCATGCTTTTATGAATGAACGACCGGCCCAATAAAAATGAAACGTCGTTTTATTAAATTAGTGAAGTGGGCAAGGTTTTTCTTCTTCTCATCGCCATGCCCTTAACCTGGCTGGCAAAATCGCAAAGGTTTTCCCGTCAGCATCACTCTACTTTAGCCCCATCCCCCGACTTTAGGCCGGGCGTGCAATCTGGTAAATCAGGACGAAGACTATGACGACACGTAAACCTGGAACGCTAAATTATCTTGCTTATGGCTCGGGAGATTTTCTCGGTGCTGGCACAATGGCACTGACCTCGGCCTGGCTGCTCTATTTCTATACTACGTTTTGCGCCCTCAGCCCGATTGAAGCCACCTCCATCTTCGCCATGGCCCGTATTGTGGATGGCGTGGTCAGCCCACTGATGGGCTATCTGACCGATCATTTCGGTTCAACAAGGCTTGGCAAACGCTTTGGCCGCCGCAAATTCTTTATCCTCACCGGCATCCCGCTGGTGTTCAGCTACAGCCTGATGTGGCTGGGAGATATGACTTACGTCTATTACCTCCTGACCTATCTGATTTTCGAAGTGGTGTACACCTCCATTCTGGTCCCTTACGAAACGCTGGTACCAGAAATGACCGATGACTTTAAAGAGAAGACCAAATTCTCTGGTGCACGCATCGCACTGGCGCAGCTTTCCGCTATTCTGGCGGCATTTCTGCCCGGCATTCTGCTCAGCTACTTTGGTAAAGATAATCCTCTCTCCTTTTTCTATTCGAGCCTGGTGTTCTCCGTGCTTTGCGCCATCGTGCTCACCCTGGTGTATTTCTTCACCTGGGAACGTCCGGCGGAGAAAAAATCCGCTGTGGCACTGGCTGCTGAGCAGCAGAAACTGACGCTTGGTCAAAGCCTGGGACGCCTGAAGATTGATCTGCTGTCAACATTGCGCATTCGGATATTCCGTCAGCATCTGGGCATGTATCTCGGCGGCTATATCGCCCAGGACGTGTTCAATGCGGTGTTCACCTATTACGTGGTGTTTGTGCTGATGCAGAGCGCCACCGTTGCCTCCACTCTGATGGGTACGATGGCCGTTCTGCAGTTCATTGCCGTGATTGGCATGATCCCGCTCTGCATCCGCTTTGGACCAGCCCCATCTTACCGCATGGTGGTCGTGCTGTTTGGCCTGAGCAGCATCTCATATGGCCTGCTCTATTACGCTGGCCTGAGTGATGTCTTCTCACTGCTGCTGCTGATTTCTGCTATCGCAGGTCTGGGACGTGGCGGTATCAACTACGTGCCGTGGAATATTTATACCTACATCGCTGACGTGGATGAAGTGATTACCGGGCAGCGCCGCGAAGGTATTTTCGCCGGCATCATGACCCTGACCCGTAAAGCCTCTCAGGCAGGTGCAGTGATGCTGGTCGGCATTCTGATGCAGTTCTCCGGATTTGTTGCAGGCAGCAATCAACAGACTCCGCTGGTCAGCCACACCATTTTGGCCATTCTTTGCGGCGGTACGCTGCTGGTACTGTGCATCGGTTTCGCTATTTCCCTGCGCTTTAAACTCAACCTCAAAACACACCAGATCCTGCGCGAAGAAACCGAAAAAATGCGTGTGGCTGGCAACGTCACCCCAGACAACATTACGCCAGCGGCCCGGGCAACAGTAGAGATGCTGGCTGGCCTGCCCTATGAAAATTTGTGGGGCAATAACAACATTGGTTACCTCAACCGCCACAAACCCGCTGCGAAGTCGCTGTCTGGCCGAGTGGCCCGCCTGGATAACACTGGCGGTAATTTAACCCATTTATAGTTGACTAAAGATCCATGAGGAAAAGTGCATTATGGTCGTATACCCAGTGAAACACAGCCCGCTCCTGTGCCAGCCCGAACGGTTTATCTCCCGTCAGGAGCTCCATCAGCTCATTAATAAACTGGTGGATAACCTGGTCAATATTACCGATGAAACCGGCGAATTTTTGCTGAGGCTGGATGATGGCAGGGTCATTGATACCAAAGGTTGGGCTGGCTGGGAATGGACGCACGGCGTGGGTCTGTACGGTATTCATAAATATTACCGCCAGACCGGGGACGATCGGTTGCGTCAGATCATCGATAACTGGTTCGCTGACCGTTTTGCCGAAGGCTCCACCACCCGCAACGTTAACACAGTTTGCCCGTTCCTGACGCTGGCATACCGTTATGAAGAAACACGCGATCCGCGATGGCTGCCCTACCTGGAGAGCTGGGCAGACTGGATCATGCACAGTATGCCGCGTACCGACATGAATGGTCTGCAGCACATCACGCTGGCGGAAGAGAATCATCAGCAGCTGTGGGACGACACGCTAATGATGACCGTATTGCCGCTGGCAAAGATCGGCAAATTACTGAACCGCCCTGACTATATCGAAGAGGCTAAGTATCAGTTCCTGCTGCATATTCAGCATCTGATGGATAATGAAACCGGGCTGTGGTTCCACGGCTGGACGTTCGAAGGTCACCATAATTTTGCTCATGCCCGCTGGGCACGTGGCAACAGCTGGCTGACCATCGTGATCCCGGAATTTGTGGAGCTGCTTGAGCTGCCTGAAAAAGATGCAACTCGTCGCTTTCTGCAACAGGTTCTGTCCCGTCAGCTGGCCGCGTTGGAAAAATGTCAGGACGAGAGCGGACTGTGGCACACGCTGCTTGATGACCCGAACTCCTATCTTGAAGCCTCTGCCACGGCTGGCTTCGCCTTCGGCATGTTAAAAGCCGCACGCCGCCACTGCGCCGATCCCCGCTATATCGCTGTAGCGGAAAAGGCTATCAAAGGGCTGATTTCCAGAATTAATTCTGAAGGTGAACTGACTCAGGTCTCCTTTGGAACAGGCATGGGCAAAGATCTTGATTTCTACCGCCAGATACCGCTCACCTCAATGCCTTACGGGCAGGCGATGGCGATACTGTGTCTGGTGGAATACCTGCACGTCTATCTGTAAATAAGGAAACCTGCATGATTCTGAACGATTTTTCTCTTCACGGAAAGGTGGCGATCGTCACCGGATGCAATACCGGCTTAGGGAAAAGTATGGCAGTTGCGCTGGCGCAGGCTGGCTGCGACATTGTGGCGATCAACCGCAGTGCCCCACTGGAGACCGCCGAAGAAGTGCAAGCACTGGGGTGCCGCTTCCTGAGCCTCAAGGCCGATCTGAGCCGACAGGACGAATTGTCATCACTGTTGGAACGTGCAGTAAAAGAGATGGGACACGTCGACATTCTGGTCAATAACGCAGGCATTATCCGCCGTGAGGATGCGGTTAATTTCAGCGAGAAAGACTGGAACGACGTAATGGATGTGAATGTGAAAACGCTGTTCTTCTTATCGCAGCAGGTGGCACGACAGTTTATCGCCCAGGGTCGCGGTGGCAAGATAATCAATATTGCCTCCATGCTCTCCTACCAGGGCGGCATTCGCGTGCCTTCTTACACCGCCTCTAAAAGTGCGGTGATGGGACTGACACGTGAGCTGGCGAACGAATGGGCGAAATACGGTATCAACGTTAACGCACTGGCACCCGGATATATTGCCACCAATAACACCGAACAGCTGCGTAAGGATGAAGTGCGCAGTGAGGAAATTCTGTCCCGTATCCCTGCCGGGCGCTGGGGACAACCACAAGATCTGATGGGACCGGTGGTGTTTCTGGCCTCACCAGCTTCTGACTATATCAACGGATATACCCTTGCGGTGGATGGCGGCTGGCTGGCGCGCTGATCCTTTCTGCACCCTTTAAACGACTGAATGCTCAACGCAGGAGAGAAGATGAATATTGCACTGATGATGGAAAACAGCCAGGCGGGGAAAAATGCCCTGGTATTACAGCAGCTGCAAGCTGTTGCTGCGGATAACCACGATGCGGTATTTAACGTGGGGATGAGTGACGATCAGGATCACCATCTGACCTACATTCACCTGGGGATTATGGCGAGCATCCTGCTAAACGCCAGAGCGGTGGACTTTGTAGTGACCGGCTGTGGCACAGGTCAGGGGGCAATGATGTCACTGAATATTCATCCGGGCGTGGTTTGCGGATATTGTATCGACCCGGCGGATGCCTTCCTGTTTGCTCAGATCAACAACGGTAACGCCCTGTCACTGCCGTTTGCCAAAGGCTTTGGCTGGGGAGCAGAGCTGAACGTACGCTATATCTTTGAGAAAGCGTTCACTGGCCGCAAAGGCGAGGGCTACCCTGTCGATCGTAAAGAGCCGCAGGTACGCAATGCCGGGCTGCTGAATCAGGTTAAAAACGCCGTGATCAAAGATAGCTATCTGGAAACTTTAAGCGCCATCGATCCGGAACTGGTGAAGACCGCAGTGGGCGGCAAACGCTTCCAGCAGTGCCTGTTTGAGCACGGCAAAGATGCGGAAATCATTGCCTGGGTCAGAAAACTGATTCAGCACTGATAATCTTGTGCCGTGGTCAGTGATACAGCTGACCATGGCCAATAAAAAACTTCAGCCATCCTGATTCGGATAATATAAACATCCTTCGTTGTCCCCTCCAGTTTCAAATTACATTCATTGTTATCTCTCTCGATCATTATTTACATTAAATTCACAGTGGATAACTGTTCAAATTGATCTGCATCAATCAGGCACACCACCATTAACGTTTCATATAACCGTTTAAAAGAGGTTTAAATAATCCTGTTATATTTGGTGCAGAAACATACAGAAACTATGGAGAGATAAATTTATGAAAACTGGAATTATTGGTCTGATGATCGCTGGGGTACTCACCTCTTCCGTTGCTTTTGCTCAGGAAACGACTACCTGTGTGAAAATGACTGAACCTGAAGTTGCCGCGATGTTTGATCGCTGGAACGACTCACTGAAAACTGGCGATGCCAAAACTGTTTCAGAAAACTATCTTTCCGATGCTGTTTTGCTGCCAACTCTGTCAGATAAAGCACGCCTGACCGACGAAGAACGTATCGATTATTTTGAGAAGTTCCTGGCGAAGAAACCGGTCGGCCATATCGACAGCCGTACTATCCGTACCGGATGTAACAAAGCCATCGATACCGGAACTTATACCTTTACCTTTGGCGATGGCAGTACAGCTGCAGCCCGTTATACCTTCACCTACAGCTGGAACGGTGAAAAGTGGCTGATCTCCAGTCACCACTCTTCAGCAATGCCGCAATAATCCTCTTTAAATCTCCACATCCGCAAGGTGTGGAGATTTTTTTATCCTGACCAACCTGTTTTTAACCGAGGTGCTTAATGAAAATTCAATCAGCTCTGCTTGCCGTAATGACCATATTTGCCCTCACCGGCTGTTCAAGCAATTATGTAATGCAGACCCAGAACGGCGAAATGATCATCACCAAAGGAAAACCAGAAACAGATAAATCTACCGGGCTGGTAACTTACCGTGACGCGGCAGGTAACCTGCATGAAATTAACCGCGACCAAATCAAACAGATTGTAGAAAAATAAAAATAAGTTCAATAACACTCTGAAATAATGCAGGACGAGCTGCCCTTCCCCCCCTTGAATGACAGCCGATAGCTGTAATTGAATTAAGGCTGGAAACCCATGTCACTGATTAAAAAACTCGCTTATGTGGCTATGCCACTGATGCTGGCCTCACTGCTTTCTGGTTGTGTTTTTCCTCATCATAACGCGCATCACTCAACTCCTGAGCCGCACCATCCGCCAGAACATCATCAGCCAGACAACCACCATCACCCTGAGTCGCACCCTCATCATCCGCACCACTCATAATGCCCATAAGTCTGAGTCATCTGCTTTTTTGTTACGATAAATCAACAGGTTCCAGCCCCTCTCAAAATCAGGCCTGGAATCTGCATATATTGATTAGGATCGCTTTAGTTATCGACCTTTCAGTGTAATATCAACGCTGCAGGGATGGCTATGCCATTGATGACCATTATCACAGGGAGTTAATATGCCAGTTTCCACCTTTACGCTGCCCGGCGAGATCGCCGTGACCGTCAGAACGCCCGCCTCAGAAGTTTCCGCCCCCGCTATCATTCTTTGCCACGGATTCTGTGGGATCCAGCAGTTGCTGTTGCCCGCCTTTGCCGATGCATTTATGCAGGCAGGCTTTACTGCCATCACTTTCGATTATCGGGGATTTGGTGCCAGCGGTGGCGAGCGAGGCCGACTGGTACCGGAGCAGCAAATAGAAGATATTCTTAGCGTGGTCAACTGGGCCAGGACACTGCCGGGTGTGGCCGAAATTGGATTATGGGGAACCTCATTTGGTGGCTGCCATGTGCTGGGGGCGGCAGCCCGGGATCCGCAGATTAAGTGCGTGGTCAGCCAACTGGCCTTTGCTGATGGTGAGGCTATTGTCACCGGCAAAATGTCGGCGGAGGAGAAGTCCGGCTTTATCGCCACCCTGGATAAAATGGCCGAAAAACAGGCCAGCACCGGCAAGGAGATGTTTGTAGCCATTACTCGCGTGCTGAATGATGCCGAGTCGAAAGCTTTCTTTGAAAATCATAAAGCAGAGTTCCCGACCATGGATATCAAAATCCCTTTTCTTACCGTCCGGGAAACGCTGCAGTACAAACCTCAGGACAATGCCCGCAAGGTCAGTTGTCCAACCCTTGTGATGGTTGCCGGTGCAGACAGCGTCAATCCTCCCGAGCAGGGCATTGCTCTGTATGATGCCGTCGCGTCCCAGGAGAAGAAATTGCACGTTGAAGATGGTGCAAAACATTATGATATGTACAGCGGCGAACATTTCAGCAATATCATCAGCCAGCAGATTGACTGGTTTAAAACCTGGCTGTGAACTCACTCAGCTGATGGCCGTTAATCATTAACGGCCTGCTCTGCTGATGCCCCGCTAAGTTTAAAGATCGGAGATCCCCGCCCAGCCGTGGATCGCCATATACATCCCCACTACCGCAATAAGTGCGCTGGAAAAATACGGTGCACGCTGCGCTAATTTATTCAGCCCACTCCAGCGCTTTGTCGCCTGACGCAGACTCAGCGCGGCTCCCACGCCAACGGTGACCAGCGTCAGGGCCAGCCCAATACTGAAACACAACACCAGCAGTGCCCCCAGCGAGAATGCCTTCACCTGAATGCACAGCAGCAGCACGGTGATGGCCGCCGGACAGGGGATTAATCCGCCGGTCAGGCCAAACAGAACGATCTGGCCGGTGGTTACCTTGCGGTTAGCAAAACGCTTTTCGATATCGTTCGCATGCGCCCGGGCATGAGCGTCCTGATACTCTTCGGTGCGTAAATCGATACGAGGTAGCGCGGCACCGCCCTGCAGGTTTAGCCGGGCTGGCTGATGCGAATGAAAATGCAGGTCGTGACTGTGCCCGTGTGCGTGAATGTGGTCGTGGCTGTGTCCATGACCGTGACCGTGACCGTGACCGTGACCGTGACTGTGACTGTGACTGTGACTGTGACTGTGACTGTGATGGTGACTGTGACCCTTTTTCCAGTCATGTGCATCATGCCAGGTCCGCCAGCACATCCAGGCCGCCGTCGCCAGAATAATGCCGCCGGAAATCAGCTGAAACCAGGGCTCGGCAGCATCGGCAGTAAAGCGGTTGCTGATATACATCCCACCCAGTGCAATCGCCCACACCACCATGGTATGAGATACCGTCGCCGCCAGACCAAGCAGTGCAGCCTGCTTCACCGTACCGCGCACAGCAATAATAAACGCCGCCATCATGGTCTTCGAATGCCCAGGCTCCAGCCCGTGCAATGCGCCCAGCAAAATGGCACTGGGAATAAATAACCACGCATTCCCTGCACCCTGCTGAAGTAATACGGTAAAATCCATCATGCTTGTTTTTCCTGCACCACTGACAATAATTAATTATACTATACCCCAGTATACTATCTGTTCAAGGAGCTCATGTGTCCCATACCATCGCCGATAAGAAAAAACTGCTGACGCGGGTTCGCCGCATCCGTGGGCAAGCCGATGCGCTGGAGAAAGCGCTGGAAAGCGAAACCGGCTGCATTGCCATTTTGCAGCAGATCGCTGCCGTTCGCGGAGCGGTCAATGGATTAATGAGCGAAGTGCTGGAAGGGCATATCCGTGAGCACCTGATGGAAGAGGGGCTGGATAAAGCGGAAAAAGAGCAGGATCTGGAGAAAATTGTCGCGGTAATCCGGTCGTACATGAAGTAACGTCTTGTGCAGCACAATTGAAAACGTCTTCGGTTATGCTTAGCTGGCGAGCCGTGCTCAGAGCGCGGACTGATTAACGTAAGTCCTTTTATAAGGAGCAGGTATGAAAAAAGTAATGTTACTGCTCGCCGCCTTTGCGGCAACCGGAGCGGGCCATGCTGAGGGAGAATCTGACGATCCGGCCCAGGGGTATATTGCCAATCTGTGTACCCTCGTCACCCAGGAAAAATCGTCCGGCACGGTGGACAGCTATATAGCGAAGTTGAAAGCCCTCGATGCCCGTGGACAGTCCCCATCTGCACAGGAAAAGCCAGAGTTTGATGAAGATGAAGCCCGCACGGTGATCGCCGCGTGGATGAACCTGAGCGAAGATCAAAAGAAAGAGGCCCGCCAGAGCCAGGAAGCCTGCCAGAACGCGACGCTGGACGAATATCAAAGCCAGGATTGACCCCTCAGCACAGGCCCCTGTCGGGGCCTGTGGCAAATTTTCAGTCCGGGCTGCCATGTAACAACCGCGCAAGCTGGCGCTTAAGCTGTGCATTCTCCTGCTCCAGCCGGTCGACCTTATCCAGCAAGGTCAGCGCCACGGCAGTACCTGACCACTCCAGCTCAAGTTCAACACGCAGGCGACAGGCACGCTTCAGATAATGCAGCGCGTGGTAATCAAATATCCAGTCGGTTTGCGGTTCAAGCGGAGCAATCACCCCCAGCTCAACCACTTCAGTCAGCTCTTCTGGCGGGATATCCACCACCTGACAGATTTCAATCACTGTGTAGCGTTGTTCCGTCATCATTTTTCCTCCCATTGCGTGCGGGGATCAAAGGCGGCCTGGTTCGCCAGCTCGCGCCACAGTTCTGCGATTTTGTCGTCCCCTTTTGGCGGCATGACTATCCTGAGAATGGCATACAGATCGCCAGTGCTGCTTTTACCGGCCAGTCCCTTACCCTTGATTCGCAGGCGTTGACCATTCTGACTTCCGGCGGGCACCGTCAGCGCTATTTTTCCGCTCAGCGTGGGAACCTGAACAGAAGCACCCAGCGCGGCTTCCCACGGAGTCAGCGGTACCACAATCTGCAAATTATGGCCGTCAATTTCAAACAGCGGATGCGGCGCAATTTTGATTATCAGATACAGGTCGCCGTTAGCTCCGCCGTTGATCCCAGCCACACCCTGACCTTTCAGGCGAATACGCTCACCATCTACCACACCCGCAGGAATTTTCACCTTCAGTGTTTTGGCGACTTCATCGGTCTGACGCCCCATCACATCAAACACCGGCAGTGAATAGGATACGCTACGGCTCTCACTCTGCAGGGTTTCTTCCAGAAACAGCGGCACTTCCATTTCCAGATCCTGACCGCGCACCGGAACAGCCCCGTGGCTGGCACGCCGGTACCCGCCACCAGCGGCCTGACGGCCAAAAATGGACTCAAAGAAGTCTGAGTAGTCACCATGAGAACTCTGGCTGCCCTGCCGGTGGCCCCTTTCGTGACTGTAATCCGGAGGAGGCTGAGAGAAACGGGGATCGTCACGGTGTTGGCGGAGCAGATCGTATTCGGCACGCTTTTCGCTGTCTTTCAGCACCTCAAAAGCTTCGGCCATCTCTTTAAATTTGCTTTCAGCGTCCTTTTCGCTACTGACGTCCGGATGATACTTGCGGGCCAGACGCCGGTAGGCAGTTTTAATGGCTTTCAGATCTGCAGAGGGATCAACCTCCAGCAGGGCATAATAGTCTTTAAATTCCATCTCTTAACACCTTATAGTCACAACACTTGCGGAGAATGATCATTTTCCATCCCTGTTGGGTCTGGATCGCAGCAAGAGGGGTCACTACTCAGTGTAGGGCGAAAAAAGCAAAAAAAGATCAGGCCATCCCGCCATTAGCACGGATCACCTGGCCGTTAATCCAGCCGCTCTGCTCGCTGGCCAGGAAAGCGATAACAGCTGCAATATCATCCGGCTGACCAAGGCGCTGCAGCGGATTCATATTGGCCAGCGACTGGATCAGCTCGTCGCTTTTACCGTTGAGAAAAAGCTCAGTAGCTACCGGTCCCGGCGCCACAGCATTAACCGTGATATTGCGGCCGCGCAGCTCTTTGGCAAAAGTACGGGTAAAAGCTTCCACAGCCGCTTTACTGCCGTTATAGATAGCATAACCCGGCATGTTCAGCGCCACTGCCGAGCTGGAAAGATTGATGATCCTGCCACCATCTTTCATGCGTTTTCCCGCTTCACGCAGAGTGTTAAATGTCCCCTGCACGTTGATGCCAAACGTCTGGATGAACAGCTCATCTGAGTGCTCAACCAGCGGCTGCGTTTTCAGCACCCCGGCGTTATTCACCAGCAGGTCCAGACGGCCAAACTTGCTCTCTGCTGCATCGAACAGGGCGACAACGGCGGCAGCATCAGAAACATCACCCTGTACCGCCAGCGCATCCACGCCCACGCATTTCAGTTGCTCCACCACTTCCAGCGCTTCTTTCTCTTTGCTGGCGTAGTTAACCACCACGTTGTAACCATCCTCTGCCAGGCGTAAAGCGATCTGCGCCCCGATACCGCGTGATGCACCCGTGACGATTGCTACTTTATTAGTCGAAGTCATGATCTCTTCCTCAATTGAATGTCAGTGTGCAAACAGCATGATTGATATTGCATAAAAGATAATTAAGCGCTAATGAGTAACTTTATTCCGTTTACTTTAATAATGAGGCTGAGATGGACCGTTTTCAGGAGATGCAGGTCTTTGTGAGAATTGCCGAGCGCGGCAGCTTTACCCAGGCGGCCGAAGATCTGCAGATCCCCCGCGCTACCGTCACTAATCTGCTGAAAAGAATGGAGGCGCGGATTGGCACCCGGCTGCTGGAGCGCACCACACGCACAGTTACGCTGACCGATGATGGCAAACGGTTCTATCGCAACTGCGTCAGGCTTCTGGCGGATATGGAAGAAGCGGAAAATCAGTTCCGTAACACCGTGCCGAAAGGTCTGCTGAGGGTCAATATGCAGGGGACGCTGGCAAAGAATTTCGTGGTGCCCGCGCTGGGTGATTTTATGGCACGTTATCCCGATATTCGTCTGCAAATCAGCGAAGATGACCGTTTTGTCGATCTGGTCAGGGAAGGCATTCACTGCGTGCTGCGCGCCGGAAACCTGCAGGACAGTTCGATGGTGGGACGTCGGGTCACTCAGCTGGAACAGATCACCGTCGCCAGCCCGGGCTATCTGGAAAAATATGGTGTGCCTGAGTCGCTGGAAGAACTGGCAGGGCACTATGCGGTGAACTATATCTCCAGCGCAACCGGCCGGGCCATGCCACTGGAATTCGTTGTCGGCGATGAAGTGAAAATCGTGCAGTTACCTGAGCTGGTAGCCGTTAACGGTGCAGATCTCTACACTGCCGCTTCCCTGGCAGGGATGGGCATTGTGCAAATCCCCCGCTATCGGGTTCTGCAGGAGCTGGAAGAGAAGAAGCTGGCAATTGTACTACCGGAGCTGTTACCACCGCCGATCCCGGTATCGGTACTTTACCCTCAGAATCGCCACCTTTCGCAGCGCGTCCGGGTATTTGTCGACTGGATTAGCGAAATTTTTCAGTATGTCCGTTAGAGGAGCTGGATCGAGAGAAGTGCGACAGGGAAAGTGATAACCATCAGTCTTTCCCTGACCGCGGTTATCGAGGGTTTCTGGCCGGAACTGTTAATACATAGCGCCTGGCGGTACATGTTTAAACGTTTGTACATAGCAACGAAACACGTAGTTTAAGAATTTTTTCATACTGCCTCTGATTCAAATTTTTTTGGTATAACGCAAAAAAAGTATACAAGAAGGGCAATTTTCAGGCAATAAAATTTGAACCAGATCACAAATTTGAATTGAAGGCGGCAGAGCGAAGGGGAAACAAAAACGGAATAAGCGGGACTGCGCCCGCCACAGAGTGACAAAATCAATCAGGCCAGCAGACCTAAATGTTCCACCAGAATGCTGGTGCCGATGCCGATTAGCACCACGCCACCGAAGATCTCAGCCCATTTACCCATTACCGGTCCAAGGAAGCGGCCCAGCAGAATACCGGCAGACGCCATAATCATGGTGGAAGCACCAATCGCCAGCGCGGTGGTCACAATATTCACCTGCAGGAAGGCCAGACCCACGCCCACGGCCATCGCGTCCAGACTGGTTGCCACAGCGGTGGTCACCAGCAGCCAGAAACCGTGGCGTTTCGGCGCGTCTTCCGTTGCTTCTTTCTTGCGGAATCCTTCCACTATCATGCGTGCACCGAGCACAAACAGCAGTGTGAAAGCGACCCAGTGATCCCAGGCCATCACATAACGACTGGCCGCAATACCCACTCCCCAGCCAATCAGAGGGGTTAGCGCTTCAATCACGCCAAAAATTAACCCGGTGCGAAGAGCTTCTTTAAAACTGGGACGATGCAGGCTCGCCCCTTTTCCGATTGCCGCCGCAAATGCATCCATCGACATGCCAAAGGCCAGAATAAGCGTTGCGTATAGATTCATTGTGGTTATACCAGCTTGACGGCCGTGTCACCGCGCAAGCATCAAAAGAACAGATCTCGCATAAAAATAAGCGCAAGAGACTCATTGAGAAACGCATCCTGCCATGAATTTTAGTAAAAAAAAAGACAATAAAATCAGGGATTTAAATATAGCATTGGCTATACTTTTTAACGAATGCTATTTTCCGGCAAGAATAAAGAACAAAAAGGCTAAAAGAATTACTGCCTTAACCGCCACATCCCTGAAGGCATTGGGGGATTATCCGGCAGATAAAGGGCAAAAAGTCGGGGGTTAACAAGGGGAAATTTTTTACGGGATCGTTGCCGGGCGGCAGAGTCACCGCCCTGTGTTCCTTACCATACGCGATAAACTTTACCAGTTTCCACGCCATCAATACTGCGGCGGTAGGCCAGAGCAACCCGGCTGGCATCAGCACTTTCAAAACCCGGAAAGAACGGTCCATAACTGTCCAGCGCTTCGGTCAGCACCGTCGGGCTGACGGCATTAATGCGTAATCCTGGCAGTTCGTTAGCCGCCGACATCACAAAACCTTCCAGCGCCGCGTTCACCGCAGTGGCATTCACACCGGTGCGGATTGGCTGCTGCGCCAGAACACCGGTGGTCAGAGTGAACGAGCCCCCGGAGTTGAGAAATGCTTTCCCCAAAAGCACCAGGCGTACCTGTCCCATCAGCTTATCCTGCAGGCCGCTGTTAAACTGCTCAGTGGTCATCTCTCCCAGCGGGCCAAAATGTACGCCACCGGTGGCTGATACAATTGCATCCACCTTGCCCGTTTTTGCAAACAGTTCACGGACGCTCTCTTCCGAGGTTAAGTCGACCTGGAAATCGCCCTGCGTTTTCCCCACGCGGATCACCTGATTGTCGCGGGCCATCTCCTCAACCACACCCTGACCTATCGTGCCCGAAGCACCGATCACTAAAATTTTCATGCTGTTCTCCTGATTAGCCAGATTTCATCATGAAGAAATGCAATCCGGGAATAAATAGCCGATAATTTCGCTCATTCCAAACCCAGAGTTTGTAACGATGGACAAATTACGCAGCATCAGCGCCTTTATTGTCGCCGTGGAAAGCGGCAATTTCAGCGAGGCCGCTAAAAAGCTCGATATCACGGCGGTGATGGTCGGTAAATACGTCAGCCAGCTGGAAAGCGAGCTGAATATCTGCCTGATTGAGCGCAACACCCGCCGCCAGCATCTGACGGAGGCTGGTAAGAGCTATTTTGATGAGTGTAAGCAGCTCCTCGCCCATCTCGGCCGGGCGGAGGCCAATCTGGAAAGCATGAAGCGCTATCCTTCCGGCACGTTGCGTATCAGCGCGCCGCTTAACCTGGGTGCCAGCGTAATTGCCGGAGTAATTGCCCGCTACCAACAGCACTATCAGGATGTGCGGATCGAGCTGGAACTGAGCGATAACTTTGTCGATTTGATTGGGCAGGGATTCGATTTTGCACTGCGTATTGGCGAACTGACGGGGGATGAAACGCTGGTTGCCCAGCGACTGGGAGAGTACAAAATGACCATTTGCGCCTCGCCGGACTATCTTACCCGCCACGGCACGCCGGAGAAACCTGAAGATCTGGCGCAACATCGCTGCCTGAGCAATATGCAATGGAACAAGCGCAACGCCTGGCAGCTGTCAGATACGGTATTCTGGCCGTCAGTGGGCACGTTCAGCAGTAACGATGGGTTGGCCCTTCGCCATGCCGCACTGGCCGGGGTGGGATTATTGCTGCAACCGCGCATTCTGGTTGCCGACGACATTGCCGCAGGAAAGCTGGTTCCGGTTCTCAACAGCTGGCAACACAGCAGCCGTCCGGTTCATCTTTTATGGCGGCAGGATTTGCACCCTTCCGAGAAGCGCAGCAGCTTTATTCAGTGGCTGCGGAATGAAATTCCCCCGGCGCTTAACGCCTGAGGATTGAACCGGTGGGCAGATTACCGGAAAATGGCCGCCACTGACCGGAGTGGAAGACTAATGAAAAACCCTTTTCTGACTTTTTTAATGCCGATGAGCACGCTGATGCTGGGCTTTCTTTCCGCCCTGTTGTTGCCTGCGCCGTGGTTTGGCCTGAGCCTGACGCACAAACTGGTGGAGATATTCCACCTCAGCGATATCGGCCAGCTCTACACGCTGGTGTTTTGCCTGTGGTTTTTGCTGCTGGGTGCGGTGGAGTATTTCGTGATCCGTTTTATTTATCTGCGTTTTGTGAAGGTATAAAGAAAAGGGCGGATCGCCGATCCGCCCTGAAGTGGCCTGATGTCCATAGCCCGTCAGCCCTGAAGCTGATTCTGTACGCCAGGCAAGCCAGTTTGTTTACGCGCTGAACACCATCAGCAGTCCGCTGGAAAAGATCAGCAGTGCGACAAAGAACAGCACAATCGCCGTGACGGCATTGTTATGTTTCATCCCTTCCTCCTCAGAACCACTGACCAAAGCGGCGCATATAAATCCGCTTCATACCCTGAGCCACCACGCAGTAGCCGAACAGCGTGGCCACCAGCCATGGGAAATAAGACCATGGCAGCGGAACCAGCCCGACGGCATGGCCCAGCGGCGAGAACGGAATATAAATGCCCAGCGCCATTACCAGCCCGGTCATCAGCATCACCGGCAGCGCTGCACGGCTCTGGATAAACGGAATTTTTTGCGTACGCAGCATATGCACCACCAGCGTCTGCGACAGCAATCCCTCAATAAACCAGCCGGACTGGAACAGCGCCTGATGCTCCACGCTGTTAGCAGCAAACACGTGCCACATGATCAGGAAAGTAGTGATATCGAACAGCGAGGAAGTCGGGCCAATCCACAGCATAAAGCGGCCGATATTCTTCGCATCCCATTTGCGCGGTTTACGCAGAAACTCTTTGTCCATTTTGTCCCAAGGCAGCGCCAGCTGGGACAGGTCATACATCAGATTCTGAATTAACAGGTGGATCGCCAGCATAGGCAGGAACGGAATAAAGGCGCTCGCCACCAGAACTGAGAACACGTTGCCAAAGTTTGAGCTGGCGGTCATGTTCAGATACTTAATGATGTTGCCAAAGGTCTCACGGCCCTTGATTACCCCCTGCTCCAGCACCATCAGGTTTTTTTCCAGCAGGATAATGTCGGCAGACTCTTTGGCGATATCCGTTGCGGTATCCACTGAAATCCCGATATCCGCATCGCGCAGCGCCGGAGCATCGTTAATCCCATCGCCCAGGAAGCCAACGGTATGGCCGTTATGCTGCAGCGCCTGTAACACGCGGGATTTCTGCTGTGGAGTCAGACGACAGAAAATGGTCCGTGCTTCCACCAGCCGGGAAAGTTCACTGTCATCGAGACGGGCAATTTCACTGCCGCACAGCGGTTCACCAGGCTCCAGCCCGACATCGCGGCAAATTTTGCTGGTGATAATGGCGTTATCTCCGGTCAACACTTTCACCGTCACGCCGTTTTCATGCAGCGCGGCGATAGCCTGCCCTGCGCTCTCTTTTGGCGGATCGAGAAAAGTCAGCAGGCCGCAGATAGTCAGCTCACGCTCGTCGTCTTTGTTCAGCGGCAGCACCAGCGGAGTGCCTTCCAGGTTGCGCTCACCCACCAGCAGCACGCGAAAACCTTGCTGGTTCAGCGCTTCGACCTGCTGGCACCACTGCTGACGGGCGGCATCATCCAGCGGACGGCGCTCCCCGGCATCCAGCCAGTGGGTGGAAACAGACAGCATTTCATCCACTGCGCCTTTGCAGATCAATTTCTGCTGATTATGCTCGTCGGCGACCACAATCGACAGGCGGCGGCGTTCAAAATCAAACGGCAGTTCGTCGATTTTGCGATAGCGCCACAGTCCGCTGACCGCCATATTGCCCTGGCTGAAGCTGAGGATCGCTTTGTCCATCAGGTTCTTCACCCCGCTCTGGTGGCGGCTGTTCAGCCACGCCAGCTGCAGAACCTGCTCATTGTTACGGCCATATGCGTCCAGATGCTGCTCCAGAATGATGCGATCCTGGGTCAGCGTGCCGGTCTTGTCGGTGCAGAGCACGTCCATCGCGCCAAAGTTCTGAATGGCATTAAGGCGTTTCACCACCACTTTGCGGCGGGACATGGCGATGGCTCCTTTCGCCAGGTTGGAGCTGACAATCATCGGCAGCATTTCCGGGGTCAGCCCGACCGCCACCGCCAGCGCAAACATCAGCGCATCGCTCCAGTCACCTTTGGTGAAGCCGTTGATGAACAGAACAATCGGCACCATCACCAGCATAAAGCGGATCAGCAGCCAGCTGACGCTGTTCACGCCGCGATCGAAAGCAGTCTGCGGACGGGCACCCACCACGGATTTCGCCAGCGACCCAAACCAGGTGTGATTGCCGGTCGCCACCACTACCGCAGTAGCCGTACCGCTGGCAACGTTGGTGCCCATCAGGCAAATGCCCGGCATCGACAGCAGGTCATTCTCTCCCGCCTTTTCTCCCATTACCTGAGCGCTGATGCCTGACATCGTGTCGTATTTCTCAATCGGGATGGCCTCCCCGCTCAGCGCGGCCTGGCTGACAAACAGGTCACGTGAGGAGAGCAGACGGATATCTGCTGGCACCATGTCTCCCGCAGAAAGGAAAATAATGTCGCCAGGCACCACGTCCTGCAGCGAAATTTCCATTTTCACCGGCTGAGAAGTTTCACTGCTGCGACGGATCACCGTAGCCGTAGTGCGCACCAGCGATTTCAGCGCTTCCGCTGCTTTGTTGGTACGGTATTCCTGCCAGAAACGCAGCAGGCCGCTGAGCGAAACCATAATCAGCATAATGGTCATACCGGTAAGGTCACTCTCTTCTCCGTGACGCAGCGGAATAAAGTAGTCGGTGAAAAAGCTGACCACAGCCAGCACCATCAGCACCCAGATAAAGGGATTGTTGAAGGCCTGAAACAGCTGCACCAGCACGTGCGGCGCTTTTTCATTGGCGACCTGATTTTTACCGTGCTCCAGCAGACGTTCAGCAGCATCTTCTGAGGTCAGGCCATTACGTTGGGTGTTGAGACGCGCCAGGGTGTTATCCAGGCTCTGTGTCATTTCGCTGGCGATCGCTAGATCACGGGCGAGTTTTAAGTTGGCGTTATGCATTTTCATCTGCCAGATCCTTAATTTTCTTTTTATTCAGGCGCGGGGAATCTCTCCTGCGCATGAGGATTTTTAAGTTTTTTTGGGGATCGGGACGGGGGCAGCAAGCAGGAACGTGCAGGAGGATTACAGAGGGTAGTCACTCCTTATTCTGCCTGTGTACCATCGCCCGCCGCTGGTCGGAGGTTCTTTCATAGTGCGATCCTTGCCCGGCTTCAGCACGGGACAAAATTTAAGGGCAAAACGGGGATGTGACACAAAATTGAGGTGAAACATTGCCCGCCGGTTTTTCGGCAAGCTAACAATGGAGTTGGCTTACCTTAAAGGGTAAAACTTAAGGGGTGACTGTCCAATTGTGGTCTCCATTGATGATTTCGCGGCCACTATAATCCTGCCCGTTGGCGAAGTAAACCCTTAAAAAACGGCATGTTTTCCTTTAGCACCTGTAAATTAACCATTTAAAACAATCAATTAGGTGGTAACCTGACGTAATTACTTCCTGTTTTTTACCTAAACCATTTATCAACGCTTTGAATTTAACTGCCCGCCAGTGGGCTTTCCTCCCCGGTAGCAGATGACGGCGATCAACGTCAGGCGGCGGATTCACTCTATACTTCAGGCGGATCATTGAGAGGACACCCTGCTATGCTGAGAAGGACAAGAATCTGGTTAAAGCGATCGCTGATCGCCCTGCTGCTTTTGCTGATCGTTCTGCTGGCACTGCGCGTGGCGGTGACGGAGCGTGGACCCGATTTGCAGCCCTGGCATAAATGGGCCCCGGTTGAGCTGAGCGACAGCCAGATGGATCGGGATAACTGGGCGGATTATCTGCAAAACGAGCAGAGGATCTTTGCCGATATGAAGCGCAACGTCAGCGATAAAATAGCTGACACGCCGGAAACGCTTAACCGCTATGCTGAAAATAGCCCGGTTTATCCGGCGCATTTCACTACCGACTGGAATCGCTCTTATGAGCTGATGCCACAGGGAACGCCGAAGGGCGCAGTGGTTTTGCTGCACGGCCTGACGGACTCACCTTACAGCCTGCGCCATTTTGCTCTTGATTATCAGCAGAAAGGGTATGTGGCGGTAGCCATTCGCCTGCCAGGCCACGGCACGGTGCCTGCGGCGCTAACCAGAGTGGAATGGAGTGACTGGATGGCGGCCACCCGACTGGCAGTGCGTGAAGCGAAGCAGCGCATTCCGGCTGGCGCACCGCTGCAAATTATCGGCTTTTCCAACGGCGGCGCGCTGGCGATGAAATATACGCTGGATGCTCTGGAAGACCCTTCACTTACCGTTCCCAGCCGCCTGATCCTGATTTCGCCGATGATCGGCGTCAGCAGCTACGCACGTTATGCCGGTCTGGCCGGGCTGCCTTCATTGCTGCCCGCATTTGCCCGCTCGGCGTGGCTCAGCATCCTGCCAGAATTCAATCCGTTTAAGTACAACTCCTTCCCGGTGAAGGCTGCCCGACAGTCATGGCTGCTGACCAGCGCGCTGCAAACTCAGCTGCACCGTGAAAGAGAGAATAATTTGCTGGATAAAGCCCCGCCGATCCTGACTTTCCAGTCGGTGGCGGATGCCACGGTGAGTACGCCAGCGGTGATCCGGGCGCTGTACAACCTGCTCCCCAATAACGGCAGCGAACTGGTGCTGTTTGACGTGAATCAGTCAGTACAGCTGTCGCCGCTGATGCGAAGCAGCGCCAGACACGCCGCAGAACATCTGCTGCCAGCCGCACCGCGACATTACACCACCACGCTGGTGACCAATATCTCGCCACAGAGCAATGCTGCGGTGGCGGAGACAACCGCAGCCGGTGCCACATCGGCCACTCAGACGCCACTGGGCATCAACTATCCCGGCGATGTCTACTCCCTGTCCCATGTGGCGCTGCCGTTCCCCTTCAGCGATTCGTTGTACGGCCGCACGCCTGAGCGGCCCAATGAGTACGGCATCAGCTTTGGTTCTCTGACACCCCGCGGTGAGCGTTCAGTGCTGATAGTCAGCCTGGATATGCTGATGCGCCAGACTTCCAACCCGTTCTTTCCATGGATGCTGCAGCGGGTTAACCAGACGCTGAATTAATCCTGCGGCTGGCCGCTGCTGTCACTGAGCAGCAGCGCCAGCGGTTGCCCACCCTGCGTCTGTTCCAGGGCAATTTTCGCTACGATGGTCAGCGGTACGGAGAGCAGCATGCCCACCGGACCCAGCAGCCAGCCCCAGAAGATCAGCGACAGAAACACCACCAGGGTCGAAAGTCCCAACCCGCGCCCCATCAACCGCGGATCCAGAATATTGCCGATCAACAGATTCAGCAGCAGATAACCGCCCGTCACCAACACCGCATCAGCAGTTCCGTTGAAAATCAGTACCTGAACAATCGGGGGAATGGCCGCAATGATTGAGCCTATATTGGGAATGTAGTTAAGTGCAAAAGCCAGCGCCCCCCACAGCAACGCAAAGCGGACATCCAGCGACAGCAGCATCAACCAGATAGCGATGCCGGTCAGCAGGCTGATGGCCGTTTTCAGCACCAGATAGCGGCTGACGCAGTCGAGCGCCCGCTGGATGGCGGCCATGCCCTCTGAAGGACGGCGAAACAGACGCTGTAATTTCCCCGTGAGTAGCGGTACCTCGAACAGCATAAAGACTACGGTCATCAGCAGCAGAAAAATGCCGGAGACCGCACCGGAGAGTTGAGTAAGCAGCCGGCTGACCAGATTGATCGTCGCGTTGGGGTCGACCATGGTCATCAGCGCCTCGGTGGAAACCGGTACGCCCAGCTGGCCTGCATGCTGCTGAAAATCCAGCAGCGATTCCAGCATCACCTTACGATATTGCGGTAGCGTGCGGGCAAAATCATTCAGCATACTGACCAGAGAACTCAACAGCAGCGCACCGCCCAGCACAATCACTCCAACCAGCAGCGAAACGGCCAGCACCCGGGGCAAACCAGCGCGCTGTAGCAGCCTGACCAGCGGGTTGAGGATCACCGCCACAAAAAGGGCGAGGATAAACGGCACGACGATTTCAGCCCCGGCCCGGATGCCGGCCAGAATAATCACCAGCATCCCGAGCATAACCACTATTTTAAAGGTGCTCTCACGTGCAGGCGAAGACATCATCCCTCCCCACGAGGACGTTTACACCATTCACGCAGCCGCTGAATGTGCAGATATAGCGCAGGAATAAACACCACACCCACCAGCGTTGCCACCAGCATCCCGCTGAACACCGTCACACCGATGATCTGCCGACTGAGCGCTCCTGCACCGCTTGCCAGCACCAGCGGTAGTACACCGAGGATCAGCGAGATGGCTGTCATCATCACGGCCCTGAAACGCTGTTGAGCGGCCTGTTCTGCCGCTTCAGCAATGCTGATCCCCTGCTCCCGGCGATCGCGGGCGAATTCGACGATCAGGATGGCATTCTTGGCCGCCAGCCCGGTCAGCAGCACCAGACCTATCTGCGCATAAACGTCGTTAGCAAAGCCCATAAAGTGCAGGCCTGCCACCGCACCTGTCGCTGCGAAGATCACCGAGAACAGCACCGCCAGCGGCACGCTCCAGCTTTCATACTGCGCCACCAGGAACAGCCAGGCGAAGATAATCGCTGCCAGATAGATCAGCACGGCCTGGTTGCCGGTTTGCTGCTCCTGCAATGACATGCCGCTCCAGCTGTAGCTGTAACCGGCAGGCAGACGATCTGCCAGCACCGCTTCCATCGCCTTCATCGCCTGAGCAGAGCTGACCCCATCGGCTCCGGAGCCGCTGACGGCCAGCGCCGGAAACTGGTTGTACTGCATGATGTAAGGTGCCCCTACCGACGGCGTCAGCGTGACCAGCTGGCTCAGGCTTATCGCCGCACCGCTGTCGCTGCGCACCGTCAGCTGCATCAGCTGATCGCTGCGCTGGCGGAAGCTCATCTCATTCTGCAACTGAACACGGAACTGGCGGTTGTTGAGAGTGAAATCCCCGACGTTCCTGCCGCCCAGCGCCGTTTGTAACACGGTGAAGATGCGGCTGACTGGCACGCCCATCAAGGCAGCCCGATCGCGATCCACCGTCAGATTCATCTCCGGAACGGTTGCACTAAAGGTGGTGAAAACCCGACTGAGCTGCGGATCCTGATTGGCAGCCATGATCACGCTCTGCCCGATACGCGCCAGCTCCTGCGGGGACTGGCCTTCCATCGCCTGAATTCGCAGGTCAAAACCTGCGGCATTGCCCAACCCGCTGATCGCTGGCGGCACAAAGGCCATCATTGTGGCGGAAGGTATCGTCGCCAGCTGCTGCTGGATCTGCGGCAGGATCCGATCTACAGGCGGGCGCGCCTGCCAGTCTTTCAGCAGCACGATGGCGAACCCACTGTTGGCCGCATTACCGCCGCCCAGCAGGCTGAAGCCGGTAATTTTTATCACGTCCTCTACCGCCGGGTTTTTCGCCACCAGGTTATTCATCTCCTCCATGACCTGCTGCGTTCGTTGCAAAGCCGCACCATCCGGCAGCTGCACGTTGATAAACACGTAGCCCTGATCCTCTTCAGGCAGGAAGCCGCCCGGCAATTGCTGATAGCCCAGCCAGGTCACCGTTCCCGCCACCAGCATCACTACAACGGTGGTCAGCGCATAACGGCTGACTCTGCGCGACAGGCCTACATAGCCATCGCGGGTGCGGTCAATAACACGGTTAAACAACGCCAGAGGCCCCTTCACCGGCGCAGCACGTCTTTTCAGCAGGCAGGCGCAGAGCGCGGGAGTCAGCGTCAGCGCATTCACGCTGGACAGCACCATCGCCGCCGACAGCGTGACGGCAAACTGACGATACAATTCTCCGACAATGCCGGGCAGCACGGCAATCGGCACGAAGACCGCCAGCAGCACCAGCGTGGTGGCAATCACCGGCCCGGCAATCTGCGTCAGTGCCTTGCGGGTTGCTCCGGCTGGCGTCAGGTCGGGCTCTTCCACCAGCAGCCGCTCAACGTTTTCCACCACCACAATCGCATCATCCACCACGATAGTCAGTGCGAGGATAATGGCGAACAGGCTGAGGGTATTGGCCGAATAGCCCGCCAACAGCAGCACAGCAAAGGTGCCGAGCAGGGAGACGGGAATAGTCAGCGCCACGATAAAAGTGGCGCGCAGGCTTTGCAGGAACAGCCACACTACGGCCAGCACCACGATCAGCGTCAGCGCCAGCGACACCACGATCTCCTGCAGCGTGGCGGAGATTGGCTGCGTGGCATCGAACTTAATCTGGTATTCCATATCCTGCGGGAAGTTCCGCGCCTGGCTGGCCATCTCCTCACGCACGGCTTTCGCCACGCTGAGAGCATTAGCCTGCGGCGCAGGATAAACCATCAGAAACGCCCCATCAGTGTTATTCAGCGCGGCATTCACCTGATAGTTTTGTGCGCCCAGCTCGGTCTTCGCGATGTCGCTGATGCGCACCATTCCGCCCTGTGGATTGCTGCGGATCACCACCTGGGAGAACTGCTCCGGCGTCATCAGTCTTCCCTGCCCGCTGATGGTCAGCGTGTTCTGCTGCGCAGCGGGAGTCGGTGCGGCACCAATCTGCCCGGCTGCAGCCTGAACGTTCTGCTGCTGCAACGCCTGGATCACCTCGTCAGTGGTGATGTGCAAGGCTTCCATCCGCTGTGGATCCAGCCAGATACGCATGCTGTAATCGCGGGCACCAAAGACCTGCACATCACCCACGCCATCAATACGGGCCAATGCATCACGCAGGCGGATGGAGGTGTAGTTACTGAGGAACAAGGCACCATGGGTCTGTTTTGGGGACAGCACGCTGATCCCCAGCAGGATATTGCTGGCGCGTTTTCGTACCGAAATACCGTTATTATTCACCTCAGCAGGCAGCTGAGCCATGACCTGGGAAAGGCGATTCTGCACCTCTACCGCGGCCATATCCGGGTTTGTGCCGTTAGCAAAGGTGATGGTCAGTTGATAGCTGCCACTGTTGCTGCTGGTCGACTCCATATACAGCATATTGCTGACACCATTGATCTGCGCTTCTATCGGCGCACCCACAGCCTCGGCCACATCCCGGGCACTGGCACCAGGATACAGCGCGGTCACGCTGACCACTGGTGGGGTGATTTCAGGAAACTGTTCAACCGGCAGAATTTTAAGCGCCATGCCGCCGACCAGCGTGATGATCAGAGCAATAACCATCGCGAAGCGGGGACGCCTGACGAAGAAACTCAACATATCTCAGGCTCCTTATTGAGCTTCAGTAGGATTAACCTGCATCCCTGGCCTGACGCGCTGCACGCCAGCAACAATCACCCGGTCGCCAGCCTGCAGGCCGGAAGTCACCACGTAATGCTGATCAACCTGATCGCCCACGGTAATGCGCACGCTCTCCACGCGCTGATCCTGGCCCACCTTCAGTGCGAAATAGCCCTGAGCGTCCTGCTGAAGTGCGGCAACAGGCAGAAGGAGATGCGCTTTTTCTTTCGGCAACAACTGAACGTTGACCACACCGCCAGGCAACAGCAGCTGCTGCGGATTGGCAAAATGCAGACTGACGGCCAGCGTACCGGTCTGGCTGTCGATACGGTTATCCACTGAGGCAAACTCGCCGGTGAAAGGATAGGCCTCTCCGTTGGCCAGCTGCAGCGTTGGCGTCAGTGCCTGATTCGCCCGTTTAGGATTACCCACCAGCCCGTGCTGGCTGGCGGCAATATAATCCCTTTCGCTAACGGCAATCACCACGCGAACCGGATCAATCTGTTTCAGCGTCACCAGTGCACCACGGGCCGGATTGATCAGCGTGCCTTCATGCACCTCGCTGTGTCCGGCACGGCCACCGATCGGGGCAGTGATACGGGTGTAACCGAGGTTAAGCCGCTGGGTCTGTAACAGGGCCTGAGCCTCTTTTAAAGCGGCACTGGCCATATCCCGGCTGGCGGCGGCACTGTCCAGCTCGGACTTGCTGACCGCAGTGCCTGCACCGAGACGCTGTAAACGACTGAGGTGCTGTTGAGCATTTCTTGCCTGCGCGCTGGCGTTACTGACCTGTGCCTCGGTGCGGGCCAGCGCGGCATGATGTTCCGCCGGTTCGATCTCAAATAACATCTGACCGGCTTTTACTGTCTCACCATCCAGGAATCCGCGTTTTGCCACTACACCTTCGGTACGGGCAACGACGTCCACCGCACGCATTGCCTCTATCCGGCCCAGATAACGGGTTGGTTGTGCCACGTTCTCACTGGTCAGGGTAGTGACGGCAACAGCAGGAAAAGTGGCAGCATGTAAAGGCACGGTGAGAGTCAGCAGCCCGGACAGCAACAGTCCGTTCAACGTTTGGTGTTTTAACAGCATCGCGGAGCACCTTCTGGAGTTTTCTGGAAAAATGATGGACCAGAAGTCTATTTGCTGAAAAAAACAGCAACCTGTTTTCGATCAGAAAAAGCGGGGATCGGCGACGCTAATCGCGGCTGATTTAGGATTGATTTAGCTGGCGGGGTCATTTCCTCTGAAATGGCTTGTAACAAGGTGCGTGAGATTGAAAAATTCACTTTTCAGGTCATCAAATCAGTCGAAAATCCGGTTTGCTGATTAAGTATTAAGCAACAGCCAGCATTTATAGCTGACCTGATACTTTTTATAGGCTGATTAGTAGTGAATCTTGCCATAAAAACGCTGATTCACCCTGCCATTACCCGGCAATCCAGCCATCTCTCGCAGGATCCTCTTTTCCGCGCCGGAGGCCCGCTGCGACAAGCTTTTCGCCATTGAATGCGCGTTTAGGGGTGCGTAAGATTCTTTTTCACGTTTTACAAATAAGAAAGATATATGCAAGCCTCCATCGCACCAACTCTCGACGCAGAAAACGACGCCACGCCCGTAAATTCCCGCGGAAAAGTGGTGGTCGCTTCGCTGGTCGGCACCGCTATCGAATTTTTCGATTTCTATATTTACGCCACTGCGGCAGTGATCGTATTCCCGCATATCTTCTTCCCACAGGGTGATGCCACCGTGGCCACGCTACAGTCGCTGGCGACCTTTGCTATCGCCTTCGTCGCCCGTCCAATCGGCTCCGCGCTGTTCGGCCATTTCGGTGACCGTGCCGGTCGTAAAGTGACGCTGGTCGCCTCGCTGCTGACCATGGGGATCTCCACCGTGGTGATTGGCCTGCTACCGAGCTTTGATACCATCGGCGTCTTTGCGCCGCTGCTACTGGCGCTGGCGCGTTTTGGGCAGGGTCTGGGTCTGGGCGGCGAATGGGGCGGTGCTGCACTGCTGGCCACCGAGAACGCCCCGGCGAAAAAGCGCGCGCTGTATGGTTCATTCCCACAGCTGGGTGCGCCGATCGGCTTCTTCTTCGCCAACGGGACTTTCCTGCTGCTCTCCTGGCTGCTGACCGACGATCAGTTTATGCAGTGGGGCTGGCGTGTGCCGTTTATCCTCTCTGCCGTACTGGTGCTGATTGGCCTGTACGTCCGCGTTTCGCTGAACGAATCGCCGGTTTTCGCTAAAGTGAAAAAAGAGAAGAAGCAGGTCAAAGTGCCAATTGGTACCCTGCTCTCCAGGCACCTTAAAGCGACGGTCCTCGGCACGTTCATCATGCTGGCGACCTATACGCTGTTCTACATCATGACCGTGTACTCCATGACCTACGGCACCACTGCGGCACCAAACGGTCTGGGCTTCCCGCGCAATACCATGCTGTGGATGCTGATGCTGGCGGTGATAGGTTTTGGCGTGATGGTGCCGATTGCGGGCCTGCTGGCTGACCGCTTCGGTCGCCGCAAAACCATGATTGTGATTACGCTGATGATCATCGCCTTCTCGCTGCTGTTCCCCACCATGCTGGGTTCAGGCAACCAGCTGCTGGTGATGCTGTTCCTGCTACTGGGCCTGAGCGTGATGGGATTGACCTTTGGCCCGATGGGCGCACTGCTGCCGGAGCTGTTCCCGACGGAAGTACGTTACACCGGCGCCTCGTTTTCATATAACCTGTCGTCGATTCTGGGCGCTTCAGTGGCACCGTATATCGCTACCTGGCTGGCCCACACTTACGGCCTGTTTTACGTTGGGATCTATCTGGCAGCCATGGCCTGCCTGACGCTGTTTGCGTTGATTGCCAGCAAAGAAACCCGTGACGAATCGCTGTACGACTAAGGTTGTCAGCAAAGTAAAAAACCGGCCTAAAGGCCGGTTTTTTTTCGAGCCGCATTCCCGAATTCGCCTTTGCCCATAGACAAAAAAATTGAAGCAGCCCGGCCCATATTACTTCTTGCTCTTCATCTGCTGCAGCACGTTACTGCACTGATTCTGCTCATTATCGCTTGGTGAGATGAGTGCCAGTAAGGCTGCCGCAGGTGCCGCTACCACACCCAGCGCCACCGCAGCTGCGCCACGAGCGATCAGTGGACCGGCCTTCACACCCGCATCCGGATTTTTGAACGTGCCACGGACGTACAGCGGGGAACGCAGGGTGATAATACGGATCCCCTTGCTCTCCGGATTGATCGACAGGTCCATTCGTTCGTTGGAAAAATTGGTGGTCCCGCTGATGTTGATGACCGCGTTTTCCGTATCGAAAACAAACAGTTTGGTTGAGGCCAGACCGTTGGTGACGTTCAGATCCGCTGCCGCACAGTTGATGCGCACCTCGTCATCGCCAAACAGCTTTCCGACCAGGTAGTTGCCCACGTTCAGCCCGACGATTTCCATCAGGCTGCGGCTGATCACCCCGTCATTCATCAACAGTTTAAGATCGCCGTTGCTGGTCGCCAGAATATCGGCCACGGAGTTCCCCGTTCCGCTCAGCGTGGCATCACCGTTCATTTGCCCCATGCTGCTCTGCATCGCCGAAACGCTCGGGAACAACTGCTTCAGTTTCAGGCTGCGCACATGAATATCAGCCCTGGCCCGCATCGGCGTGCGGTCACCTTCCATATGAATGGTTGAGTTGAGGTTACCGCCAGCGACGCCAAAGCGCAGCGGATCCAGCAGCAGGTCGCCTTTTTTCAGGACCAGGTGCGTGTAGAGATCGCTGAGCGGCAGTGAGTTGCTGTGCTCAATGCGCTTGCCGCTGAACTTCACATCGGCATCCATCACGTCCCAGCTTTTGGTATCGAATTTATCATGCGGCAGCACGCGATCGGCTGGCTGGCTGGAGGCATCGCCCCTGGCCGCCTTCGCCTTCTCGGTTTTTTCGCTCCCCTTCCCGGAGTTCACGCCAATCAGCGGCCCCAGATCGGCCATACGCAGCTGACGGGATTCCAGCGAACCTTCCAGCTTCGGTCGTGGCTTGACCTGGGTATAGGTCATCGAGCCGTGAATATCGCTGTCACCAATATGGCCGTTAAAGTTTTCGTAGCGGAACACCGGGCCATTCTTGTCCTGGAAGCGGGCGATCAAATGACCATCGGTTTCATAAGGCGGTGTATCCGGCAGCAGGATGCCGGTCAGGCCATACAGGTTAGCCAGCGTATCGCCCGAGAAGCGCAGGCGAATATCCAGCCCACCCATATTCAGCGGATCCTCCAGGCTGCCTTCCACCTGCACGCGCGTAGTGCCATTGCGCAAATCAACCTGTATCGGGAACGGGTTGGTTTTACTGCGCAGCGAAAGCATCCCGCCGATTTTACCGTCGCCGTCGAGCTTCTCATTGTTGTAAGTGCCGCTGGCTTTCCAGCCGAAGACGAAATCAGATGCGCCTTTTTTGGCCACGTCCTCTTTGCTGCCAGCCACCTGAACATAAGGGACCGGCTTGCCCAGCGGATCGACCGTGACCTGAACATCAGCCTTATTAATCGCATCGCGATAAGCAATTTTGCCCTGATCGAACAGGATATTATCGAGGCGGAAAGACCAGGCTGAAGGCGGTTGATTAGGATCGGGATTATCGCTACCGGCCAGATTAAAGGTCCAGTTGTTCTTGTGGTCTGCGGTCTGGATTAGCCTGGCGTCAGGCTGTTGCAGCTTGATCCACGGGATAAACACCTGTTTGCCAAGCAGTGCCAGCGGGGAAAGGGTGGCATCCACACGCTGCAGGTGCACCATGGTCACATCAGGGATTTCAGGTGGGTTGCCAAGCATAATGTCTTCGGCATGGATATGCGGCCAGGGCACCCAGCTTCGCCAGCCGGGCTCATCACGATTGCGTTCCCAGCCCACGCCTAAATCGCCCCGGATAGCAAAGGGACGGTTAATCTCCGTCGAGACTTTCTGGTTAATGGTGGGTTTCAGGCGATTCCAGTCAAAAGTTGCGATAACAATGACTACCACAACCACCAGCAACAAAAAAATCCCGACAATCCAGCTGATTGTTTTTCCCGTGCGCGACATTCTTGGTCTCCATGCTCGCTCTTGTCTTCTGTAAAGATAGACGAGAGAAGCGGAAACGGCATCAGATCAGGTGCGGTGGCAGGGCTGAAAACTGGTCAAAAGGCATCGGACGGGCAAAGTAGTAACCCTGTGCGGCACAGGCGGGAGAATTCTGCACCTGGATCCATTCATCAATGGTTTCAACACCTTCCACGATGACGCCCTTACAGTAACGGTTAATCAGCGCCAGCAGCATGTTGAAAAGATTCCGGCCTTCTTCTGATTTTCTCAGCAGGATTAACAGCTCGCGGGCCATCGATGTTGACCGAAGCCACCATTTGCCCATCCGCAAACTTGCTTTCCCATGTTGACAGCAGCTCCAGCTGCTCATGAACCACGTGTAGTCGCTGTGCAATGTCAATCGCAGCGAAATAGGACTCCGGCGATAACCTCTGGCCCGGCGCGGAAGGGTGAAACACCGCCGTGAGCAGCTCAATTGCCATCAGACTGCCGGTCACCCGGTAGATAGGCTGAAACGTATAGGTTCGCTGACACTGCTGCCAGTACAAACGCTCTTCTTGTTGTTTTTTAACGACAATTGAGGAAGGAAGCCGGTGACTGATGTTCTTCAGCACCATGTTGTTGACCCTTTATAAGATGAGATCGCGCGGGGAAGATCTCCCGTCACCCAGTATCGGCATCAACCTGTATAACTTTATCGTGATTGTGCACCCTTATGCTGTCTCATCATCGCCCCACCGCTGCGCTTTCAATCGCTTTAACAGACAGCTTTTTAACCGTTTCTTCGCGCTTTACATAAAAATAAAACGTTGTTTTAAAATATTGACTCTGCCGGCCAGCAAAGCCAGACTGGAGCAAATTAACAGCGAGCTGATTACCATGACAAAGAAGACCATCGCCGTTATTGGCGAATGCATGATCGAACTTTCACAGAAGAGTAGCGACCTGAGCCGCGGCTTTGGCGGCGATACCCTGAACACTGCGGTTTACATCGCGCGTCAGGTTGATGAACAGCAGTTGAGCGTGGATTACGTGACCGCACTGGGCACTGACACTTTCAGCAGTGAGATGCTCGCGGCGTGGCAGCAGGAAAAAGTCGGCACCTCGCTGATCCAGCGAATGGAGAACAAACTGCCGGGCCTGTATGTGATTGAAACGGATGCTCAGGGCGAGCGGACCTTCTATTACTGGCGCAACGATGCCGCCGCCCGCTTCTGGCTGGAGGGCGAACAGGCCGATGAGATTGCCCGGAAGCTGGCCCAATTTGATTACCTCTACCTGAGCGGCATCAGCCTGGCGATCCTCAGCCCACAGAGCCGGGAAAAGCTGATGGCGCTGCTGGCTACCTGTCGGCAGAACGGCGGTAAGGTCATTTTCGATAACAACTACCGCCCGCGCCTGTGGCCATCGGCGGAAGTAACTCAGGCAGCCTATCAGGTGATGCTGGCCTGCACCGATATCGCCTTCCTGACGCTGGATGATGAGACCCTGCTGTGGGGCGAAGCCAGCGTGGAGCAGGTGATTGCCAGAACGCGGGCGGCGGGTGTAAACGAAGTGGTGATCAAGCGTGGCGCGGAGTCCTGCCTGGTTTCGCTGGCAGAGCAGCCGCTGATTGAAGTGCCTGCGGTAAAACTCCCGGCCAGCAGCGTGGTGGACACCACCGCTGCCGGAGACTCCTTCAGTGCCGGTTATCTGGCTGTGAGGCTGAGCGGTGGCTGCGCGGAAGAGGCGGCCCGCCGCGGCCATCTGACCGCCAGCACGGTGATCCAGCATCGTGGCGCGATTATTCCGCTTTCCGCCATGCCGGAATAAGTGAGCGGCCTGTCCACGCAGGACGTTATCTGATGCCAGGCAGCGACAGCAGCCAGGTTTCACGTTGGGCTTCGATGAGTGCGCCACGCTGAGTTTTATCCGGGGCATGAAAGGTCGCCCGCCGGACAAACTGCTGATAACGCGGCTCGTGCAGGCTGTTATCCGCCTGAGAAAGCAGTGGGATCAGCCTTTCACTGATGCGATCCCGGGATTGATAGGGCCACGGTCTGGTGCTGTCAGTCCACGGAGCCATAAAGTCCAGCGCGGTGAGAATCCCCACCTTCTTCGTACCGCTGGGATCCTTGGCATCCGATCGCCAAAGATCGCCAGCACCGGATCGCTCGGCCAGCACCGCGAGGGCAACCAGCGCCTGCAGATTAAAATAGCTGTAGTGAAACGACCGGGTACGCGCCAGTTCCAGCGGCTGGCTGCCATCGGCTGATATCTGCTGCTGCATTCGCGCTCTGGTCGCCCTGACCTGTTGCGTGATAAGCGGCGTTTTCTGCAGATACCAGGCGATCCCCGCGAGCTGCACGCTGTACCAGTTACCATGATTATTCGCCGCCCTCGCCTCACGTTTGCCCGCCTTGCTGTTCTCCAGCCATGTCAGATACTCCTGCATCCAGCTCTGCATTCCCTGTTCGTCTTCCTTCCGCCAGCCAGATGCAGCACGCAGCAGGATCAGTGAATCCACCACGCGGGTAGCAAAGTAGCGACCGTCAAGGATGCCGCTGGAGCGCCCCGCTGCCACTCCCGGTACGCCCTGGGCAAAATTAAGGTTGGGGTTCATTTTGCTGGGGGGATCGAGAAACCAGTGGCGCAACAGCGCAATGGCCTTGTCGGCATACTTCGGTTCACCGGAGAAATACCATGCCAGCGTCAGTACCTGCACGCGGGAGGTAAACGCCGCCAGCCTGACGCCATCCGACTGATTATTTTTACTGGCAGGATTAATCTCCCCATCGCGGCGGATCCACCGGTCATCAGGGTGCTGCGGATCCGGCCACCAGTAGGCGCTCAGGCTCAGATAGTCATGCCTGCTACCACCGGGTGGCATCAGGCCTTTCTCCGTTACGCTCATCAGCGGCTGAGCCAGATCCTTGTCCGCCTGTCGCTTCAGTACCTGCCAGGCTTGTTGAGTTTGCGCCGCCGCCTGGCCGCTCGCCAGCCGATCCCTGACCACCGCCATCATCGTCTGGTCGAGAAAAGCAGGTGACATCGCTGCTGCCCGCAGGCAGAAAAACAGCGCAATAAGAGCCAGAAGACGGGTCATGCTCAAGCTTCCCCGGGCCACGGTTTTCTCCTGCAAAGCGAACACACACCACAGTAAAGCACAAAGTAAAATTATTAGCAGATTACCCCGTATAAATCGCAGAATTAATCAATAAGCGGCAGATAAAAACAAATACCCCAATATAATACCCGACACCTGGCCTTAATTAATCATCATTCGTAGACTGACCTTTCACTCTGGCAGAAAAACAACATAAAACCCATAACCAGGCTGAATAAGAATACTCCTGAAAAAGGATCCTCCACAGAATGAGAAAATCATAATGATTTGAATATATTAATAATTAACTAAAATCCCTTTATCGCCGATTCAGTAGTAAAACCATTAAATCATGGTTTCCTTTAAAAACAGACAGATAACGAGAAACCATGAAAACCAGAATAGTTGTTTACCCATCGTCTGGGTATTGTCTGAAACTGACGGGCACGACCGCTATTTTCTGGACGTATTATTATTAAACAGGCGATGCTTATTACTGCACCCGGACGACAATTTCATCGCGGGCTCTTTCACTTTAAAAAACGATAAACAGGAGTGCCTATGAAAGCCGACATTATTAATATCTGGCCCACCGGGGATGCACCCGGTGCCAGTGACTCCCGGGTGCAGCCTCAAATTGTTGACCTGGCCAAAGAATATGAACCTTTCGATCGTGCCGCCTCCGGCGTGCGCTGTCCTGAAATCGCCTTCTGGTATCCGGAGGAGTCCAACGGCGTGACGCTGCTGGTCGCCCCGGGCGGCGGATTTGAGCGCATTATGATCGACAAAGAGGGCAGCGCGCTGGCGATGTTCTTTACCGCGATGGGCTACACGCTGGCGGTAATGACTTACCGCTTCCCGCAGGATGGTCACCACGAAGCCGCCGATGCGCCGTTATCCGATGCCCAGCGGGCTGTCCGCGTACTGCGCCATCGCGCCGCGCGGGGCCTGAACGGCAAGCGTATTGTGATGATGGGTTTTTCCGCCGGTGGGCACGTGGCGGCCAGCGTCGGGACGCGCTTCAATGAAAAAATCTATCCGGTGCAGGATATCGCCGACTCGCTGACGGCAAGGCCCGATGCGATGGTGCTGCTCTATCCGGTGATCAGCATGCGCGAAGGGCTGGCGCATACTGGCTCGCGCCTCCGCCTGCTGGGCGAGCACCCCACACAGCATGAAATCGATGCCTACTCAATGGAAACCCGCGTCAGCGAACAAACACCGCAGACCCTGCTGATCCATGCGGTGAATGACGAGTCAGTCCCCATTAATAACAGCATGGTGATGTTCAGCGCCCTGCGCGAAAAGAAAGTCTCCAGCGAGCTACACTTTTACGAAAAAGGCGGCCACGGCTTCGGCATCCGCAATGTGGCAGACCTGCCGCTGGCCAGCTGGCCAATGCTGGTTAACGAATGGCTGCGCGCCCGCGTGTGGTGAATGTGCGCCACGCTGACTTCCGGGTTTCTCTTACCAGCGGCCACAGGGATAAGTTTTGTCTTTGACAAACTCTGGCGTTTCGCCGTAATACTCGACGGCTGACCGATCGCTGATATTCGTTCACTATCCTCTCTGCTCCTGATGGAGAAAATGCAGACGGATCGCGACAAATCAGCTGGCCCTGCTCATCAATATTCTGGCCGAGAGACTATCTGCAGCGAGAAGCCTGGTAGATTGCAGAGACTGAACAGGCGCTTAAAGAAGCGAATGCTGGCGAGTTTGCCACGGATGATGAGATGAAAGCCACCTCTGGTAAATGGGGGCAGTATCAGAAAACCCCGTCCCTCTGGTGAAAGACGGGGTTTGTGAATCAGTTCTGTGAAGCAGGGATATCCGAGACTTCCGGCTTGGTTTCATCCACTGGCGTGGCAGGCGCTTCCGGTGCTGGCTTCATAATTTTCTGCCAGCTCTCTTCCAGTGCCTTCACGTTGGTTTCGGCCTCGCCCTGCGGCTGCATCAGCACCATGGTCAGATCCTGCGACAGCTGCTGGCGCAGCTCCTGATTCATCATCTGCAGCGTCAGGCCGGACAGGAAGCTCTGGCGTAGCTTCTGATACTGTTCAGGCGCGATATCCACCACCGCATTCTGTTGCGAACGCAGACGCTGGCTCATCAGCACATCGGTATCCGTCCGCGCATAGGTGGCGAACAACTTGTTCAGCTCCGCCGTTTTCTGCGCCATCAGCGCATCGAACTCTTTCTGCGGCAGACCGTTATCCCGAATATTCGCCATTTCATGCGCCACCAGGTTCAGGTTGCTGGTCAGCGTGTTGTTGTCAGCATCCAGATTAATGGCACACTGCGCACGCTGATACAGCACACGGCAGTCAAAGCCCACCTGGACCTTCTGAGCTTTGTTCTCACTCAGTACTCGCTGAACGTGCCAGAACAGCGCCTCGCGGGCCAGATCGCTCTGCCAGTAACGCTGCAGATTCTGCGAATCGCGGATTGGCTGCCAGGGGGTATCCCACACCAGCGACAGGCGATCCTGATTAACGTTGCTGTTGACCAGGTTAACCGCCTGTGGCGGCAATGGCGACAGCGTAGGCATTGGGGAAGGCGCATTACGCTTGCCCTTCAGCGGCGAGAAGGTTTTGTTGATCTGCTCACCCAGGCCGCGGCTGTCCACATTACCGACCACAAACAGCGTCATTGCATCTGGCGTGTACCACTGCTTATAGAAAGCATTGAGCTTGTCGATATCCACCGGCGCACTGGCTGCCGTGGCCGGGTCATGGCCCAGCAGCGCCGACCCCTTCAGGCGATAGCGCCACCAGGCATCCTGCGGATTGGCAGGCCAGGTGGCAATCGGATCGTCCGCGCCCAGCGCGGCATTGACCGTCTGCTCATTAATGGTCATCTCCCCGACCGTCGCCGCCAGCCAGTTCATGGCTTCTTTTACCACTTCCGGGCGATTGTTCGGCAGGCTCAGGGTATAGAGAGTGAAATCATAAGAAGTGATGGCCGGTGGCTGCGGACGATCGGGATCGATACCCTGCTGCCAAAGCGAGCGCTGTTGAGCAGTATCGAGCTTCGCGTTATGCACCAGGGCTAAACGCGGCAGTAAGTGGCTGTATCCGCTCTGCTGGGTATTTTCCACCAGCGAGCCGGTATTGATCATCAGACGAACTTCAACACGATCGCTGGGACGCTGCGGTGTTGTCAGAACCTGCCAGCTGAAACCATTATCGAGTTTTCCCTGCTGCCAGGCGGGATCGGGTTGGAGTGTTTCAGCCTGCACAGTGCCGCTGGCGGCGGCCAGCAGTATCCCACCAACCAAAAGACGAATTCTGGTGCCCTGCATGTGAACCCCTACTCAATCACAAACCAAAAAAAATCACTGGCGATCTACGGCCTGCTGCTATCAGTCGAAAGGATAACTCAGGGAAGCCGCTGTTTTAGGACGGAACAGCTTCTTAGACCACGCATCGGCGGGGATGTCCCACCGGAAAGTGAAAAATGATAAAAATCTCTGGGGGTTATTATGCAAATGCCCGCCGTGAGGGCAAGTCACGGCGGGCATTTGTCAGGATATTTAGTAAATTAACGAATTACAGCGAGGTTTCAGACAGCTTTTTTGCCTTTTTTGGTGCTGAAAGCGTCTCCTTAAGCTGTTTTTCATCCAGTTGATCAACCCACTTCGCCACCACGATAGTCGCCACACCGTTGCCGACCAGGTTGGTCAGGGCGCGCGCCTCGGACATAAAGCGGTCAATCCCCAGGATCAGCGCCAGCCCGGCGACCGGTAAATGGCCCACCGCCGACAGGGTTGCCGCCAGCACAATAAAGCCGCTACCGGTCACGCCAGCCGCCCCTTTCGAGGAGAGCAGCAGTACCACCAGCAGAGTAATCTGGTGCCAGATATCCATATGCGCATTGGTAGCCTGAGCAATAAAGACCGCCGCCATGGTCAGATAAATTGAAGTGCCGTCGAGATTAAATGAATAACCCGTTGGGATAACCAGCCCGACTACCGACTTTTTACACCCCAGCTTTTCCATCTTATCCAGCATCCGCGGCAGCGCAGATTCGGAAGAGGAGGTACCGAGCACAATCAGCAGCTCTTCTTTGATATAGGCGATAAATTTGAAGATGTTAAAGCCGACCACGCGGGCAATCAGCCCCAATACCACCACCACAAACAGCACGCAGGTGATATAGAAGCAGACAATCAGCTGGCCGAGCTGCACCAGCGAGCCGACGCCGTATTTGCCGATGGTGAAAGCCATCGCGCCAAACGCGCCGATCGGAGCCAGGCGCATGATCATGTTAATAACGCCGAAAATGACCTGCGAGAAACCTTCGATAAAGTTGAACACCAGCGTGCCTTTATCGCCCATGCGGTGCAGGGCAAAACCAAACAGGATGGCGAACAGCAGAACCTGGAGAATATTACCGCTGGCGAAAGCACCGATCACACTGCCAGGAATAATATCCAGCAGGAAAGCGATAACGCCCTGCTGCTCCGCCTGCTGGGCATATACCGCGACGGCTTTGGCATCCAGCGTGGCAGGATCAACGTTCATCCCGACACCAGGCTGCAACACATTCACCACCACCAGGCCAATAATCAGCGCAACGGTACTGACAATTTCAAAATAGAGCAGCGCCACGGCACCGGTACGGCCCACCGCCTTCATGCTTTCCATACCGGCAATACCGGTTACCACGGTGCAGAAAATCACCGGGGCGATAATCATCTTGATCAGTTTTACGAAGGCGTCGCCCAGTGGTTTCATCTGGGCACCCAACTCGGGGTAGAAATGCCCCAGCAATACGCCGATGGCGATAGCTGTCAGTACCTGGAAATAGAGGCTTTTGAACAGGGAGGTTTTCATAAAAGTGTCCGTTAACGACTGGATTGCGAGTGAACTTGTTGTAATTATCGACTGACTTCAGCGCGAAAATAACACTCTGTTAACGGGATTGATATAAATTGACACATTCTGACGCGACTGACGCGCAGTTTTAAGAGCTGAATCACTTCAGCGCCAGGAATACCCTGAGTGATTTGAGTCCAGGGCTACCCTTTGCAGGCGGCCCCATCAGTTCGGTAGCCGCCCGGCGAAATATTTGTCGTTAAATACCTGCACCGGTAAAGCCTCAGAGTAGAGATAACCCTGGCCGATATGGATACCGCGGGCTAGCAGCCATCTGCGCTGTTCCTGGGTTTCCACCCCTTCAGCGATCACGTCCAGCCTGATGATGTCGGCAATTGCCGCGACAATCTTCACCATAGTGTCGTCGTGAGGGAGTTCACAGACAAAGCTGCGGTCCATCTTCAGTTTGCTGATTGGCAAAGATTTAAACCGGCTCAGCCAGTTGAGGTTGGCATAACCCATCCCGAAATCATCCAGCGCCACCGAGACCCCGACCTGCTGTAGCTCGCTGAGCAGGCGCAGCGCCAGCTCCGGTTCGCCGACCTGCGCCGTCTCGGTGATTTCCAGCATCAGGCTGCCAGGGCAGATTTGGTGGCGGGCAATCAGCTCCCGCAGATGGTTCACCATATCCGGCTCGCGCAGCTGAACGGCGGAAAGGTTGACGCTGAGAGTGAGTTTAATCCCGGCTTTCTGCCACGCAGCCAGTACCCGGCACGACTCCCCGAACACCCAGCGGCCCAGTGAACTAATCACGCCAATCTCTTCCGCATTGACAATCAGATCTTCCGGCAGCGCCCAGCTACCGTCCGGCTGGCGCATGCGTAGTAAGGCTTCCGCGCCCAGAAGATCGCCATTGCGCATATCAACCTGCGGCTGCAGGAACAGGGAGAACTTCTCTTCTTCCAGCCCCTGCAGAATATCGTGCTCCTGGGTCAGCCGCTTGTGCGCCCGCTCCATCATGACCGGGTCGAAGAACAGGATCTGGTTTTTGCCCTGGTGGCGGGCCGACATCATGGCGGAAGCCGCCCGGCTGAGGAAATCCTGTGCGCTGAGCAGGCTGGAATCACGCTGCGCCAGGCCAATGCTGACGTTCGGGCGCAGCTGCATCTGCTGCAGCGCCACCGGCTGGTTAAGACGCATCAGCAGCAAACGGGCCAGCCGCATCGCGCGGAACGGGTTGTTGGCGCGCTTAGCCAGCAGCACCAAATCGCTGCCTGAGAGCTGCCCGATCACCGTCTGACTGTCGATGCAGTTCCGTATTTTTTCCAGCAGCGTCAGCAACAGGGCATCGCGCTGCTCATCCGTCACCACGCCGTTGGCGTCCTGCAGCGTTTCAATACGCAGCACCAGCACGGTGAATGACTCCTCCTCAGCCAGCGAATTGAGATGCTCATGCAGCAGCGCGAGGAACAGCGTTTTGTTCGGCAGATTGGTCAGGGCAAAATGGGTGGTCAGACGGCTCATTTCATCATGTACCGCCCCGGTGACCTGCTGATTGCGGTTGTAGCTGCGGATCAGCATTCCCAGTTCATCATCGCGATGGCGATCTGGCAGCACCAGCTGGTGTGATATGGCCTCCTGCGGCGGCAGATCCTGCAACTCTCTGGCAATCACCCGCAGTGGCCGGACAATCAGCCGGTTAATGCACCAGCTGATGGCCACAGAAAGGATCAGCGCCAGCAGCAGGTAAGTGGTTACCATGGTCGACAGCGCACTGAGGATAAACTGATACACCCGCCATGAATCGGCCTGTAGCACCAGCAGCGCCAGCGGTTTCGGGTTGGCAGGCTCTACCGAATAGAGCGGTACGGTAATTTTCACCGGCAGTTCAAAAATCCTGGCGATAAACTCCGGCACCGGTCTCGCCGGTTCAAAATCAGTGTGCAGGGCCTGCATGCCGTTCGGCAGCACCACTTCCGCCCGCGCCAGGATCCCGGCGGGCTTGAGCGAATCAAGGATCAGCTCGGCCTGGCTGATATCGGCCTTGAGCACCGCCCGCGACAGCGGCTGACGCACGGTATGCGCAACGTTTTCCATCTGCTGGGCGTAGTCAATCCTGCGCTGCTGCACAAAATGAAAAAGCTGAATGACGATAAAAATACAGATGGTGACTGCCGCAACGCCTGAAACCGTCGCCATCTGCTTTATCGTTAATGAACGACTCACGCGCAAGCCTGCTCTCCAAAACGGGATGCCGCCACACCGGGGCGGCAAAACAGCCCTGAGTATATCGTATGGCGGGCACTTGTTAAGTTATCCCTGAAAGACGAGAGCGGATTAGGTGCTTTCCGAGGGGAAACCAGACGCTTTTAAGTATTTTTTATCCTATTTTTTCAAAATAGATTCGGGCTGCAGAAAGGCGGCCAGCGAGTACAAATCGGTCGGGAACCGATTTGAACAGCGCTTGTGCTGGCCCGCAGGATGAACCTCAGGGACGAGGTTTATAAATCCCCCGCAGCTTACTCAGGTAAGTGACTGAGGTGCACTCGTGCAGCCAACGCCTCTGCAGCCCGAAGTATGATGGGAAAAGGATTATTTGAAATCAGCGTATGGCGTCAATGGCTGCGGCGGCATATCCAGATCGCCTTCCCAGCCCGCCATCGAATAGCGCAGATAAAGCAATCCGTGGCTTGGGGTGTAATCTTTCGCCTGCTGAATATCCACGCCAGCTCCAAGCGTCCAGTGGGCAGTCAGGCGTCGTTCAATCACAGCCCGCAGCGTGTAACCAAAACCGCTGCTGCTGCTGTCACTGCTGGTGGGATTATTGCTGGTCAGCGAACCGAAATCCACGGGATAGCGAGGTTCGCCGCTGGTGCGCGAGTGCGACCAGGAAACCGAACCGCCAAGATCCCATGACCAGTTTTCTGTGCGCTGGCGATAAGTCAGCGGCACGGCGAGCGAGCGGTAACTTTGCGGACTGTAATACCCCCCCTGGCCAAGCGAATAGTCGCTGAGATCGTGAGCGTAGTGCCACAACATGCCGTTCAGGCCAATAGTGGCCCGGCGATTATCTTCGTTGATCAGCTTGTAGTAATAGCCCACCATCAGCCGCTCGCGGGAGTTATTCTCAACGTTTTCACCGGTGATTTGATGAGCGCTGAGATTGGCCCAGACGCCGTTGGCTTCGCCCTGATCATAACTCAGACCAATGGCCCCCCCGGTCGCCACCACGCCTCCCCAGGTTTTTCCACTGAGCTGGTTCGGATCGCGCGCGCCGGCAAACGCCAGCAGCGAGCTGGAGATTGGCCGTCGGGAAGCGGTCAGCGACACCCCCAGATCCTTCACGTCGGTGTTCCAGGTAACGCCCCCAACCCAGTTGGTGACCTCAAAGCCCAGTGGCGTGGTGCCGATATCCGCCGACCATGTCTCGCTGTTATAACCCACCCCCACGCTGGTTCCGTTCTGGTGCTGGCGGTAGTCGCGGTTACAGACCGCATCGTCGTTGGCACAGGTGCCAAAGTTTTCGTCAACATTCCCGCTGCTGTTGCGTGAAAAAGTCCCGGCAGAAACATCCACATTATCCAGCCGCAGGAAGCCTTTGCCTTCGGCAACCGGCGTTTCCACCTGCATCATGGTAGTGTGAGCGGTGAAGTCCGAGACACCGCCAGTACCTTTGTCGCGGGAGTAGTCTTCTTCCAGCGTCAGCGTGGTGTCCTGCTGGCGGGCGAGGCTGGCGGCATCGCTGCGGATCCCCCGCTTCAGCCAGTCATCCATCTTATCGTTGCGCGTCAGGCGGGTGAAATCGTCAGGCTCTTCCGATGGTTTGGGGGTGATACCACTGGCCATCATCGCCTGGCGATAATCTTCCAGCGCGGCTTGCGGCTGTTCCTGACTGGCTTCCAGCCGCGCCGAGTCCCGATACACCAGCGCGCTGCTTTGCGACGGCATCTCTTTCGCAGCCAGCGGCTTGAGGCTGGCGTAAAGCGCCCGGGCGCGTTTTGTGTCACCCACGCTCAGCCAGGCATTCGCCACCCTTCGCCCGGTATTCACACTTTCTGTTGCGGCTGAGGCTGGCAGCTCTGTCAGCTGCTGACGGGCTTCCGGCAACCTGTTCAACGCCACCAGCGCCTCGATCTCACCCAGCCGCGCATCGTTATTCTGTGGCTCTTTCGCCCGCACAGCACGATAGCGCTGCAGTGCCTGCTCGCTCTCACCCCCTTCCAGCGCCCAGTCAGCCTGAATTAACGCTGTCTGCGTTGAGGCCGGAAGTGTGCCGAGCAGAGCCATCGCCCCGGCCTGATTGCCGGAAGTGCGCAGCTGCTCAGCGCTGGCGACAGCAATGTCGGTCTCCAGACGTGTATTCAACTCTTTGATATCCTGATCCCACTTCGCCTGCGGCAGAGCATGCAGCTGGCTGAGAGCCTCATCAGGACGATTGCTGCCGGAGAGATAGAGCGCGTAAGCATAAACCTGGGGAGTATCGGCTGGCTTCTGGCGCGCCATTGCCGCCATCTGGTTGTCCGCCGCCTGCGGCTGGCCTGCCTGACGCAGCGCCTCTGCCAGCCGATAATTCAGCCAGATATCATCCGGGACATCCTGCTGCGCCTGGCGGTATTTGTCTGCTGCCTGCTGCCAGTTTCCTTCCCCGGCCAGCTTATCGCCTTCGGCACTCAGCGCATTGCTGCGCAGGGCGACCAGCGAACCGCCCAGCGCACGTTTTTGCCCGGCAGGCAGCCCGTTGATAAACGCCATCGCTTTTTCTGGCGACTGCTGTTGATAGAGAGACGCCAGCCTTCTGGCTGCCGTGGTATTGGAGGGGTCAATCCGCAGCGCACGACGGAAATGTTCTTCCGCTGCCACCGTATTCTTCTGCGCCAGCGCCACATCGCCCAGACCGATTAACGCATACCCATCCGTACCATCCAGCCCGCGGGCCTGCTGATAATTGCGGTTCGCAGCGGCCAGATCGCCCGCCGCCAGCGCTTTATCGCCCCGCGCCACCGCCAGCCAGTACTGGTTAGATTGAAGCAGGCTGCGCCATTTGCCGATATCGGTGCCCTGCGCATCCGCCACAATCGCCCGCTGATACCAGATGTTCGCTTCTTCACGATTATTGGCGCGGGAGTAAGCCTGCCCCAGCGCCCCAAGCAGGTCGGAGTCATCCGGCGTGGCTTTCAGCGCCGCCTTCAGGGCGGGAATGGCGCTGGAACTTTGACCGCGGCCAATCAAAGCCAGCCCGCGCAGGCGCTGCTGATAGGCCGGATCGGCCAGCATTTTTTGCTGACGGGCCAGTTCGGCGAGGCCATCGGTCTGCGGCTGGTCACTGGTAAAGGTGGCGAGGTAGTCCTTCAACTGGGCCACCGTCTGTGGCGTCACCGGCTGTGACTGGATGCTGCTCAGCCAGAGTTCAGCGGCCTGATCGCGTCCGGCAGGATCGGCTGAGATAATTTTCAGCTCCCGTACCGCTGCGTCACGGTCATCCCGGCTCAGCAGCATCTGGGCAATCGCCATCCGCACGCTGACGTTGCCCGGCGCATCCCGATCCAGCGCCTGCAATTTGGTCAGCGCCAGAGACTGCTGGTCAGGCAGACGAGCCACCAGCCGCCAGTACTCCAGCGCAATGTCATCTGAGGGGAAAATGCCCTTAAACTGCTGGTCGTAAGCCGCCCGGGCATCGAGAAGCCGTCCGGAAGCCGCCAGCAATCTGGCCTGCTGCAACTGCTGCCGTCCCTCATCGGAAATCAGCATAATGCTGGCCTCCGCCTGACGGGTGGCGGCGGAATCCGGCGAGATTTTTTTCAGCTCAGCCATCAGTTTCCGGGCTTTGTCCTGCTCACCCTGATGCAGGGCGAGGCGGATTTGCGCCGCCAGCACCTGTGGATTATCCGGGGCGATTTTGCCCAGCCGGTACAGCGACTGGGTGACCAGATCGTACTTGTTGGTAGACTCTCCCACCCGCACCTGCTGCAGCAGCCAGTCAACCGGCTCCACCTGCGCAGCAGAAGAAGCGGCCAGGCCGCCGCAGCTCAGCGGCAGTAAGAGTGCGGGCAGGAGCAGGCCCGACAGCGGACGTTTCACTAGATATCGTCCTCGTCACCCAGGCGACGACGGCTCACGCTACGCATCAGCCTCCACAGCAGCAGGCCGAACAGGATCACCACAACAGTAGCGAACACTGCCAGCAGGACCGGGTGCGTCGCATCGTCACGTCCCTGCCAACATCAGTGCGCTGATGAGCTCAATGGAACCCCTGCAGGAGCGAGGCTTTTTGCCCCTGGAGGCTTTTTGCCAGTCGGTCACGCGGCTGGTCAGCAACCCGCTGCTGCCGGAAAACGGCAAGGGACTGCTGGTCGCCCTGCGACCGGTGCCGGAGTTGAAAGCCACACAGGCGCTGACGCTGTGTAAACCTCGCCGCTTCGGCGATCTGGTCACTCAGGTGGACGAGCGTCTGTATCTGTTTCTCTCCTCATGTCGTTTTAACGACCTGGACACAGCGCTGAAATTCATCTTCCGGCTGCCACACGATGAGATCTTCACCAACCGGATGGTGTGGTACGAAGACCTGCAAATTCAGTCTGAAATCCGGCAGATGACCGACAAAGTGCAAACAGCGTGGCGTGATGCGCCAGCCACCTCTGCAGCAGAACCTGCAGCCACTGAGCCGGTTGAGAAAGCGCCGCGTCGTGAGCCACGCAATATCACCCTTGGTAAAGATCCCGGGGAAGAAACCCAATGACGCTGATGGATGTTGTGCAAATCCTGATCCTGATGGTTTTGCTGTTATTACTCTTGAAACCTTTTTATGCCCGCTGGCTGCCCCGGCAGTGGCGGGGACTGGTGCTGCGGATTACGCCTCCGCGCGCACTGAAGTATGAAGGCACCTGGCGGCGTAAATCTTCAGAATCGGATAAGTCATGAGTCAACAAAAGTCCCAAAAGCCTTCTGCCCTCTCCCTGTGGCGCGGGCTGGGAGGCTGGAATTTCTACTTCCTGATCAAATTTGCGCTGTTATGGTTTGGTTACCTCAATTTTCACGCGCTGACCAACCTGGTCTTTCTGGCGGGCTTACTGCTGCCGATGCCTTCGGAGCGGTTGCACCGCCTGCGCCACTGGATTTCGATCCCCATCGGGATCGGGTTGTTCTGGCACGATACCTGGCTGCCAGGCCCGGAAAGCATTATGAGCCAGGGCGGGCAGCTGGCCGGTTTCTCTGCCGCTTACCTGCTGGATCTGGCCAACAGGTTTATCAACTGGCAGATGATTGGCACCGCTTTTGTGATGCTGGTGATCTACCTGTTTGTGGCGCAGTGGGTGCGAATTACCGTGTTGGTTTCACTGATGCTGCTGTGGATCAACGTGGTAAACATTGCCGGGCCGTCCATCTCCCTGCTGCCGACGAAGGAAATCACCCCGCAGGCCACGCTAAACAATGCGCCTCAGTCGAATAATGTCGCCGAAGCGGCCAACGCCAGCGATCAATCAGCGCCGCCCACCAGCGCCAATTTGACAGCCTGGCTCAATAAGTTTTATGAGAGTGAAAAACAGCGCGTCACGCACTTCCCTGACTCATTGCCTGCAGAATCCGCACCGTTCGATATTCTGGTAATTAACATTTGTTCCCTCTCCTGGTCCGATCTGGACGTTGCTCAACTGCGTGACCATCCGCTGTGGAAACACTTCGATATCGTGCTGAACAACTATAACTCGGCAACCGGCTATAGCGGCCCGGCGGGCATCCGTCTGCTGCGCGCCAGCTGCGGCCAGACCTCACACAGCGATCTGTACAAACCGGTCGATCAGCGCTGTTATCTGTTTGATAACCTGGCGAAGCTGGGCTTCAAAGAAGAGTTGATGATGGATCATACCGGCGTGTTTGGTAACTACCTGAAAGAGCTGCGTGATGACGGTAATCTGCAGGCTCCGCTGATGTCACAAACGGGCATTAAACCGGCCTGGACCTCCTTTGACAGCACGCCGGTGCTGAATGACGGTGAAGTGATGCAGCGCTGGCTGGATGACCGGCAGAAGAGCGCGGATACCCGCAGCGCCACCTTCTACAACCTGATCCCGCTGCATGACGGCACACGCGAGCTGGGCAGCACTAAAACCGCGCCGTGGCAGCCAAGGGCTAAGCAGCTGTTCGATCAGCTGGATACCTTCCTGACTAATCTGGATAAATCTGGCCGTCGCGTGATGGTACTTGTGGTACCAGAGCATGGGGCGGCATTGCAGGGGGACAAGATGCAAATGTCCGGCCTTCGCGATATCCCAAGCCCGAGTATCACTCACGTGCCGGTTGGCATTAAATTTGTTGGCATGAAGGCACCGCATCAGGGCCAGCCGCTGAATGTGGAAGCCCCGACCAGCCTGCTGGCGATTTCCGAGCTGGTCTCACGGGTGGTTGACGGGCAAGTATTCAATGCCGCTAACGTTAATATGTCGGTGCTGACTCAGAATCTTCCGCAGTCGCAGGTGGTGTCTGAGAACGACAACGCAGTGGTGATGATGTACCAGGGCAAACCATGGATCCGGCTGAACGGCGGTGACTGGGTGGCTTATCCTCAGTAAGAATTGCCGTCCATATCATAGCTGGTGCGCTGCCAGCGATCGTCCGGCCGGTTAGTGAAAGAGAGCAGCCTGGCCGGTTTCACTGCACTGACAGTGCTGCCGCTGGCATTCGTTGTCACCGCATTCCAGTTTGCGGAACAGTGGAGATAGCGGCTGGCCAGCAAATCTGTTTCTGCAGCCGTGAATTCTTCAACTGGCTGGCCGCTGCGCACTGCTTTGCCCTGCCCGATCGCTTTTTCGCACAGGCTGTCCAGTTCAGCTGGCAGGTTGAGTGCCGGATCGGCTTCCTCTATCGGTCTGAATCTGGCACCAGCCTCCTGAGCTGCATCCATCATCACCCTGAGTGCCACCTTCGCCCAGTCGTTACGCACCGTTCGCGTAACCGCAGCGGCGGCCCCGCTGCGTTTCTGCAGCATCCCGTAATGGTCCGCTGGCATGCGGTCATCGGACCAGGTGGTGATCTTTACGTCGTTGTTACGCACAATGGGTCCGACCGCTGGGAAATCAGGCAGCGCCTTCATTTCCTCTGCGACTCTTTTATAAAGCCTGGTCTCTTCATCTGCAGTGGAAAGCGACACGGTTTCAAACTGGGGCCGGGTGAGAAAATAGTGTTCCGTTTCTTCCGGATGGTAACCGCCGCCAATATCAGAATGCACACCCGCCAGAACCAGTTCAGGCCAGGCTGGTTTGACACTGTTCAGGGCAAAGTTAAAGCGGCATTCGTGGCGGGCAGCGATCTGAAAGACTTTCTCCGCCACGCCGGGCCTGAGCATGAGATTAACCTCACCAGTTTTCGCCGCGTGGGGATTGAAGCCATTCTTCGCAGTGCCAACAGCCGCCACCGTATCAAAGAGGCCGAGGAAGCGAACTTTACCTGCGGGTTTGCCGGCATACACTTTCCCTGCCATTCCCGCGGCAATAGCACTGACGAGCGCGCTGTCTTGAGCAAATACCCGGTTGGCAAAGTGTCGGGCAGCCGCTGCCCCACGGCTGAAGCCGAAAACATCGAACCGCACTTCACTGACCGCAGGCGTGGCAGTTGGCAGGCTGGCACAATAGTCACTGAGAAGCCCGGCAATGCTGGCAACGGCCTTATCCGTTTTGGCGATGATGCCCCGCTCTCCCGTGCCCATTGCCATACCAACGGCCATATCGGGTTCCCCCTCTTCTGTCCCGATCCCTTCGATATAAAGGCTGAGCTGCACTTCTCCTTCCCGGCCAACAGCTTGCGTTTCGTAGAGCGTATTCAGCCAGTGAATATTGGTGTAGTAACCCACATGGCTGCCGAGCGCGCGATCCCGGTAACCAAGCTCCTGCTTTGCGCACTGGGCGAGCACGGAGAGTGCATCTGCATCCTCCAGCCCGGCCGTTTCCGCCGAACAGACCTCCAGCCCAAAACGGGTGTTGAAAGCATTATTTGCGGTGCCATCAAAGAAGATACCGAGTGTAAGGGTAACGACGGTGGTTGACTCTTCGGCCGGATTATCTGTAAGCAGATTGAGTGAATCGTTCATCAGCGTGTCCTGTGAATTTTTAAGTTCAGTAGACCGCCTGTTCGTGGGAGCCGCAACCGCCTGGCGGTTGCCTTTTTTAAACACTTATGTGCAAAAATTAGCAATTCATTCAGATGATTATAAATTTTATTGCGGAGCCGGACTGCTCGGGACAGAACTCGGTGTTTGATTACGCAGTCTGGTTTTAAATCGCCTGCCGTTTACTCTTCTGCTTAGCCAGCCACTTTCCCTTTATGCTTAGAAAACAGTAAGGTCTGGAATTTGTTGCGTTATATATTACGAAAGGAGGTAAAAACAGGAATTATTCCCATGAAAATAGTTATCAACGTAACCTGATTTAAATAAACCCAACAAAATCAATATGTTATTATTTAACTAAAAATATTCAACAGTAAATTTTTTTTCATTACATCCTTTTTAATCGCGTGTAATTATTTCACTTTATATCGTTAATGTTCTACCTTTATTACATCATAAATATAACATAACTGCTTAGTTGTTATTCCGGAGGCAAATTTTGTTTAATTCTGATGAAGATGATACAAATCACGTCATGATCGGTGAAGCCGCCATTAATCTTATCATTAACAGGGAGGAAATCAGTCCTGGTTCACTTATCAACCAGCTGCAGATTATGGCCAGTAATGAAGAGAACGACGATCGCCTGCTGAAGATCTGGGAGGCCAGAAAATGGCTGCTGGATTTTCGTAAAGGCAATGTCTCATCTGCGCAGGGCCAACACTGGCTGGCCTCACTGGAAAGGCAACCTGATGTCCGGTCAAAAGAGGCAGATATCCGTCCCGGCCGGGCTGGAAACGCCAGAGAAAAAGAGTGACGTACCCTCTGCACGCCAGAAACCTGAGTTGAGGGCGTCGGACAGATTTCACTTCAGGGAATGTCCGACCCGCGTTTCACCATCGATTGTCCAGGTTTGTTACGCCTGCACACCGACGGCCCCCTTTATAACCCACTGAATTTACTTAATTAGCATTTCTTGCTAAAAATCTCCGCGTTATCGAACTCAGTATTACTGTACAACTTCGCCATAGCTGTATAACTTTAGCCCGGCATTTACTAAACACATTCTGAACTTTGCGACTGAGGGTCACTACCATGCGTCAGGACGGATCTAACCCTAAAACTGAAAATGACATCAGCCGTTATTTTAGCGAGGCGATCATGCCATCGCAGCAGGAAACACTGGGCCAGATTGTGGTTGAAATCTTGCGCGCAGGGCGTAATCTTAATCGTAAATCCATTTGCTCCCGTCTTTTAAGACGTCTTGAGCATGCCTCAACGCCTGAACAGGCGCAGCATTATCACGAGCTGATTGGCCTGCTGTTCGGCCGCGGAGACTGAGTTTTTTCGTGATAAGTCAGAGATGTTGGTATGTACAAAAACGAAGATGAAAAACTGATCGATATCCTGCTTGGCGAGGCGGTGATGGTTTTGCTGAAAGAGGATGCTGCCATCAGCAACGCAGCGCTGATCAAACAACTCCATGCTATGGCTGCTGCTGAAAGCGATGCAGCCAGACAGCTCACGTTCAGGCGTGCCATCAATGAAGTCAGAAACTACTCTGCCCCGAACCGGGATGGCTTCAGTCAGGAAATCCGCGACAGCGACAACGTGATGCACCTGTTCACCAATGAAGAATCCCAGGACGGCTCCAAGAAGCACTGACAGGCTTCCATTTACTGTTGCAGGCAGGATAGCGGCAGCGAGTAAGCCAGACGCCTGAGTAGCGAAACAGATTGCGACGGATTGAAGGGTGTGGTGGGACAGCTTGGTCGGGTACCCGGCTGTTAGTGGAAACTTTCGAGAAGATTCCGAAAAGCCTGCTGGTAAATAGCCTTAAGCTGTTCATCTGTATTCTGCGCGCTGTGCGTCTGCAACATAATCAGCACGCTTTTCTTGTTCAGAGGCTCACCTGCCTCAATCAGAGCCGAAACAGCCCTGCCTATAACCGCATAGATATCGGATGGATAATCCTGCTCATTGCCCTGCACATGCCCCCCTTATTCAGGCCGGATGTGCTGATATTTTATCACCACATCCCCGGGTTTGCACTTTAAAGGCTGATTATCCACCGTTTTAATGCGATCGCTCCTGCAGTGCCAGCCAGGCCAGCAGCTTCAGACTGGCAGAATAATAATCTTCTTTGCTGTCCAGTTGGTCAGAGAGATATCCACTGTTCAGGGTCAGGTCACGTACCGCCAGCAGGCCGCCCGCCATGTTGTAAGGCGCTTTGTTATTGCTCATCACATCAATCCAGGCTGGCGTCTGCGACCGTGAGAAGCTCATCCAGAAGTGCTGGAATGGCACCAGCTGCAGGCTTTGCGCATCGTACCAGTAAACATACAGCGGCACGCGGATAGCGTCATAGCTAAAGCGCGGCGGCCATGCAGTGGCGGGTGCCACTGTGCCATCAGCGTTCAGCGCGACCCAGTCCACCGGCAGCCCGGCATCGCCAAAACGCATCTTCGACAGCAAGTCCATCCCGCTGTCAATCAGGTTGGTCCACACCTTCAGATGGCTGCGCCGGGCGAAATCCCGCCAGGCCGGAAAGAGGAAATAGGAGGGATTGAGCACCACATAGCTGGTTTTATTGAAGCCCTGGTTGCCCGGCAACATCACGGTATGACCACCGAAGGCGATCACATCCCGGCTGACGATAGCCCGCTGGATTCGATCGGAAGCCTGCAGATACTCATTGTTCTGCCACTTTTCTCCTGCCTTCAACAGCGCCCAGGCTATCAGCACATCGCCATCGGAGGCGTTGTTCTTGTCTGCCACCGGATTGGTAGCGGCAGGATTGTACTTCCAGTAGAAAAGCCCGTTCTGCGGATTTTTCAGATGCTGTTGCGTCCAGCGCCACAGGCTGTCAAAGCTGCTGCGGTCGTTGTACCACACCGCCATCAACATAGCGTAGCCTTGCCCTTCGGTGTGGCTGACATTGTTGTTACCGGTGTCCTGAATGCGGCCGTCGCTGGTCATAAAGCGGCTTTTAAAGCTGCTCCAGCCATCGGCGGCGCTGGCTTGAGCACAGCCCAGTATCATCACCATTACCATAACGCTCGCCCTGAGCAGAGACATCTTCACCTTCCTCACATCTGGTAGCGGAAATTTAAAGTCGCTTTACTGTCGGTTTCTTCACAGACCAGGCGCACCGCAGGATTGCCACCCTGATCGCTCAGCCAGCGGGCATACAGCCCCTGTAGCACCGCGCCCAGCGCCTGACGCCACTGGCGGGCTTCGATCAGGCCATCGCCCGGCGGCAGCGCCATATGGGCGATCACCATTGAGGACTCGCGGGGCTGCACGTCAACAAATCCCCAGTTAAAACGCGCCAGCACAGCGTTAATCTGCTGTTCCAGATCGGCAACGGTCTGCGCCGCCCCCAGCGGGTAACGGCTGGCAAGAGTATCGCCCATCTGCTGCAGGAAAGCGTGGCTTTCTCGCTCTCCGGCGTTACGCAACATGCCGTTGATCATCACGCTGAGCAGATCGAACCAGCCTGGCTGGTACTGCTGCTGACGATAGTAGTGCAGGGTGCGGTCATTAAGTTCACTCATGCTTATTTGTCCCCGAGCATATAGCGGAAGTAAAGTTGAGCGGTGCTCTCGTTGTAATCACCGAAGGTATCGTAGCCAAGCTGACCGCCAATGGTGACGTCTTTATTCACCTTGTAATCCGCGCCCGCATGCAGATTATAGCCAATACCGTTTTTGCTGCCGCCGGAGTAGTAAGCCTCGGTGGCGTAGCCCGCATTAGCATAGTCTTCCAGCTGTGACTGCTTCTCCGAATCGGTCGGGAACCAGGCGCTGCGATCCTGTGAGTAGGACTGATACCCCACCGAGCCGCCCACTTTCACCTTCAGATCGTCGTAATTTTTGCTCCAGTCAACCGGGAACGACACCGCCACAAAGTTCTGCGGGCTGAAGTAGCCACCCTGACCGTAGCTGTAGTAGCTGAGGTTTTTCGAGAAATCCATCCAGCTCATGCTGATACCGGTTTTCAGCTCGCTGTTGTCGTCGTGATACGGGCGAACATAGGCACCAGCCGAACCGACGATGCTCTGGTTGCTCTCCACGTTTTCACCGAGGTAGCTGTAACCGCCCGCCCCGAAGTAGAATCCGGCATCACCGTTATCGTAACTTAACAGCGCATTACCGCCATTTTTGGTCACACGGCCCCATTTCTTGCCGGACAACTTGTCTTCCACACCCACATAGGAGAGCAGGCTGTCGGTCACTGCCCGGCGTTCACCGGTCAGGATCAGCGTCAGGTAGTCGGTCAGTTTAGGTGACCACTGAATACCGCCCACCAGCGTGCTGAGATCCTGGCCCAGCGGCGTCGAGCCAAGGTCGATTTTGAAATTGTCGTTGGTCAGGCCGAGATTAACCTCAACACCGGACGCATTCTGAGAACCCGGAGAATTCAGCAGCACGGACGATGGCGCGATGGCGTTAGCCTGCGCGATACGCCCCTGCTCCAGCGCCTGGGTGCCAAAGCGTGAGATCGAGGTGCCTGAAGCACTGCCCGCACTCAGCGTCACTGGCGTCAGCGTGAAGTCGAATCGCGTGTCGCCATACGGCACCGTTGACCAGGTCAGCGGCGCTTTGGCTTCGGTCAGTTTGCTCAGGCCAGACTCGCCATCACGTCCTCTGACCTGCACACCGCCCTGTGCCCAGGTGCCGGTACGCTCCTGCAGATCGTCCATCATGGTGTCGATCTGGTGCAGGGTCTGGCTCTGCCGGGTCGGGACATCCACGCTGGCGGTTTGTGTGGCGGTATCGCCGCCTGCCGGAGTCTGCTGCCACGGCATCACCGTACCGTAGGCAGAAGGCGAGCGGCGCACACCCAGCGTGGTGCGATTGATAAATGGATTATCAGCCAGCGCCATGCCGCCAATGTCCGGCGTGGAGCCGGTGGTCGCGCCCTCGAGCCCGATCATTTTGCCACGCGCAGTACGCAGGTAAGCCAGCGCCTGCTGATGATCGCCATCCGCTTCCGCCACGCGCGCCATTAACAGCAGACGATCTGGCGTCTGTTCACCACGCAGGCCAGCCGTCAGCATTTTGGCTTTCGGCAGGTCATGGTTCGCCAGGGCAACGTCGATAGCTCCCACTCGGGCATCCTGCGTTGGCGTGTCGCGGGTCATCAGGTAGTCATAGACCACGCCTGCTTCTTTGTTCATTTTTCCGGACTGATACAGACGCCCCATCGCAAACATCAAATCGGTGTTTTGCGGATCGTGTTGCAGCGCGCCAATCAGCTTGTCGTAAGCTGCCGCATATTGCCCCTGATTACGCAGGCGATCCGCCTCGTTGATCACATAGCCATTCTGCACGCCTGCCAGCTGGGTCGGGGTACTGCGCGACTGCAGTTCCGGATTACTGAGGAAGTTCTGCGCTTCGCCGCTCAGGCCAGCCTGATTGAGAACCGCAACCTGAGCCGCATAATCCCCGGCACTGCCCTGCACGCCGCGCTGCATGTTGCTCCGCACCACTGAAACCGCCGTGGTCAGGTCACCGGCAGCCGCCAGGCCTTTCGCCAGGTTACCCGCATCCGCTGGATTTTCCGGTGGATTGACGGCCAGTGCTTTCAGGGTGTTAGCTGCCGCGACATTCGAGCCTTGCGCCAGGTATTGCTGCGCCACTGCCATCTGCAGGTTGAAGTTCACCCGGCGGGAGAGTTCGCGCATATCGCTGTTATGGTTGCGGGCCGGAACACGCGCCAGCAGGGTTTGCGCCTGCTGCCATGCACCGCTTTCGCTGGCAAACAGCGCACCAGCGTAAATTTCGTTGCTGCTGGCACCCTGACGGAAGGCAGGCTGCATGATACCAGCGGCCATATTGGTGTTACCTTGCTGCTGATAAATACGGGCCAGATCCAGCCGCACCCAGCCATCGGTCGGGAAGCGTTGGATCCCCTGCTGCAGCAGTGCGACAGCCTGAGCAGTGTTGCCAGCGGTCAGAGCCTGCTTCGCCTGACGACGAAGCGGATCGCTGGTCGCTGTCGGGCGCGGCGTCACGCTTTCGCGCACGCTGTCCGGCAGGGAAGTCAGCAACGTGTTGGCTTCGGCGGTGCGGTTCTGCTGACGAAGAACGTAGAACAGCCCCTCTTTTGCCGGGCGATTGTCCGGGTCGCTCTGCAACACGGAACGGTAAGTCTGTTCGGCATCCTCCAGATGGTTGCTGCGGCGCTGCACGTCCGCACGGAACAGTTTGGCGGAGATGCCCTTCTCGCCGTCGGCCTGGGCCAGCGGTTCGCTCAGGCTCAGCGCCTGGGCAGTGTTGCCGGACTTCATCGCCTGCTGAGCCACCGCCAGCTGGACATAGAAACGGGCATCGGCCGCCTGTTGCTGGCGCTGCTGGCTGTTATCGCCACCCAGTTTCGCCGCCCGATCCAGATAATCGGCTGCCGCAGCATAGTTGCCGCTGCGTAGTGCCACATAGCCCAATCCAGCCAGAGCATCAGCATCCTCCGGATTGGCTTTTAATACGTTGGTGAAGGCGCTCTGTGCACCGGAGACATCACCGCTGTTCAGCGAAGTAAAGCCCTGGCCCTTTTCCGCGCCGCCCGCGTTCTTCCGGTAATAGTCCATCACCGTGCGGTCCTGCGGATGACGCTGCTGGTAGTGCTGGTACATTGGAGCATCACCCGGCTGCGGGCCAAGCCACAGAAGGGCCTGGCGCAGCGAACGGTCGGCATCCGGATTACCATCCGCCATGCCTTCCAGCACCTGCAAACCTTCGCGGCGGGTGGATTCCTGCCAGGTCAGCGCCTTACCAAGCGCCAGCTTCGCCCCGGTATCCTGAGGATGCCGGGCAGCGAAATCACGCAGATTATCAATAGCCTGTGGCAACAGCGCACGATCACCTGCCATGGTCAGATAATACTCGGCCGCCACGCTGGCTGGCGGTTCGTTGCCGCTGAAAGTGTTGCGCCAGGTGTGCAGCGAGGCGGAGATGTTGCCTGCACGAGCCTGCTGGCGGGCCAGAGTCAGCTGTGCGGTCGGGATAGACTGCAGCTGGCGGGCATTGTCCAGTTCGCTGAGATGCGGGTCCTGTGGAGACACCTGGCTCAGACGCGCGCGCCATTTCGCTGCGGCAGCATTATCACCGCTCTGCTGCGACCACAGCGCCATCAGATACAGCGCCTGGGTGTTATTGCTATCCACCATCAGCACTTTATTTAGTGAATCCCGGGCCAAATCGTCATGGGCTTTCTGGTGCCAGTAATTCGCCTGGTCAAACAACGCCGCAAGGGCCGGATTATTGCTTTCTGCAGCCAGCGCAGGAAACACCAGCGTAGACGCTGCCAGAGTGAGGCCGGAGATCCACAGCTGACGCAATCTGGCGGTAAGGGGATTAAGTTTCGTCATCGTCGTTACTTCTTATCGCTTTCGGTCCGGGGATCATTTTGCGGATTCAGTCGCTTCCAGGCATGTCTTCTCAGCAGCACGCAGGTGCTCAGGCCAACGATGGCGGAGAACAGCAGCGCGAGGAAGGCCAGCACCACCGCATGCTGGTTGGCATACCACACCACCATCATGTACCACGGCATTTGGCCGCTCGGGAACTGCGCGCCGACGCGGAAGCTGCGGATACCGTTTTCATCAGTAATGATGGCGGTATCGCCGCGAATACCGGCGTTGATGCGTTGCAGCGTCAGATCTTTGTGCAGACGTGTAAGTTGTGCATCGTCCGTTGCCACTGTCATCACCACCACGCGGGAGTCATTCCACGGCGAGCGATAGCTGATAAATCCGCGCCACTCTTCGTTCGACGAGAAGTAACGGTCGGCATCCACTGCCTGGCGGTACCAGTCACCGGTCAGCCAGCCGCGCATATTGTCCAGTAATGTCGGTTCTTTCACGCCCAGGGTGTGATTGTTCACATCGTAGGGTGAATCCCGCAGCATCGACTGGTTAAAGGCCGCTTGCGCCAGCGTCGACACCGCCAGCACGTCGCTGTCCTGCAGGTGCTGCAACAGAGTGCCGCCCACCGGAATGCCGAACAGCACGGTGTTATGGCTCAGCGCCACGCCGGTCGCGTTACCGGAACGGCCAGCCATATCCAGCAGCGTGCTGATCTCCGCGTTGCCTGGCTGCGAAGGCAGCATCAGCACGGTCTGCGAGTAGTCCGCAAACCGGGTGAACGGGAAGGAAGCACCGACGAAATAAGACAGGTTGGGCAGCAGCGTAAAGTGGCGCGTATGGCTAAGGTCGATAAACGAGTCATCTTCGATGCGGCTTTTAATGTTGTTGTTGGTCAGCACGCTGCAAGGGGCGCTGTCCTTCGGCTTGATATTGAAATATAGCTGCAGCTGGTTATCACCGTAAATCAGGTACGGATCGAGCTTCAGGGTGTAACTTTCCTGACGCGCGTCGCCGCCCAGACGGTGCCAGATATTCTCCAGCAGGCCGACCTTGTTCACCGTCAGGTTATGCAGGAAGGTGTCGTTCAGGCCGACATTAAAGAATGATTTGTCCTCGTCAATCCAGTTTTCTGACGGGAAGCGATAGTTCACCTGCACTGGCAGCGTGTCGCCATCCCACAGGAACAGGTCAGGTGCGGCGCGGAAGTTAACGCGCAGCGCATCGTGCCAGATCCCGGTGGTGGTCAGGCTTTGATCTTTACGCAGCAGATCGCTGAGGCGCACCGGACGATCGGTGTTGATCCAGCGCGGCGCATCATAAGGCTTGCTGACCGGGATATTCTGCTGGGCAACCTGCAATGCTTCGGTATCGACGCTCAGCGGCTGAGTCAGACGCCAGGCCGCCTGGCGCAGATCGTCGTCGGTTTTACCGATGACCAGCATCAGCTTGTAAACCGGGTTAACCGGGTTATCCACTATCTGCAGAGTCGGTCCGTTGACGTTTGGCACAGCCAGACCCGCAACGGTTTCGCCCGGTCTGGCGAAGACAATGCCGTTTTTCTCAGGCATTTCGTTACGCAGCACCGGGAAGTTGATACCGCGATAGTCAGTCTGAATCCCCATCCACGAGGAGATCACTGCTGCGGCACTGACTTTGCCCGGCGTGACCTCCTGACCAAAGACCATCGCCACGCTGGAAGGCGTCATTCGCAGGTGATCGATAAACGGCCGTGGGAAGTTACGCAGCGTATTACCAATATTCAGCTGCTGACCTTCCAGTGCCAGCGTGGTTTTCGGCAGGATGGTAACCTGATACTGGCTGGCGCTGTCGCGCTCGCACAGCAGCTGGTCGGCATCATTAATCTTAAAGCTCAGGTTGTTGCTGGAAACCACCATCGCCGCCGGAATATCCAGCTGGTAGTCTTCGCTGGCGCTGTCAGAAGCGTTCAGCGGCAGCGTACCCAGCGGCTGACCGTTCAGCATCAGCTGCAGGGAAGTGTTACGGGCGGCCAGCGCCTTCGACACTTTCAGTGACAGGTTCAGGCGAGCGTTAGTGATCACCTCGTCAGAGGGCAACGTAAAGACAATACCTGACTGCAACTGGCCGCCGGTCAGCAGGATGCCGTGGGTCTGGCCCATCTGTGCAACTGAAACGGTGCTGGTCAGCGGCTGGTTGAGCAGCTCGCTGCTGCTGGCCGGTGCCGGGTTTTCTCCCACTGGCGCAGGCCGCGGCGGCAGACCGGCAGGCAAACTTGCAGCCGGATTATCGCTGCCTGCTGTCGATGGATTTGTCGCAGCAGAACCGGCTGGCGTACTGTCCATTCCGGCTGCTGCCGACGGATCTGTCGCAGCAGAACCGGCTGGCGTGCTGTCCATTCCGGCGGTTGCCGACGGATCTGTCGCAGCAGAACCGGCTGGCGTGCTGTCCATGCCGCCTGCTGGCGTGGCAGGATCGGCGGCTGGATCTGACGGTACAGCCGCCGGAGCCGTCATCTCAGCAGAAGACACCGCGGCAGACTGTCCCACATCACGCGGAGGAGGGATCTGGGACAGAGCGCTGCTGTCCTGGGTAACACTTTCCGGCGCGGCCCAGACTGCGCTGCCCAGAGTCAGGGCGCTAAAACAGATCGCAGGTAAAATCAGTCGCTTCATGCCACGCCATCCTCTTCAGCCTTAGTCACTTTATCGGCCTTACGGGTACGACGATCTTTCCAGGTCAGCCAGAACAGTTCAAATACGGTACGGATAATGGTTATCAGTGAGCGGATTGGCCTGTCTTTCGGCCCTTCCGGTTTGATCCAGGCATCGGCACGGGACAGTACCACGCGCACCAGCTCGCGGCGGCGTGACAGCGGGATCTCATCAAACTTCAGGCGTACAACGCCATCTTCCGCACCAATAATGCCGACAGGAATCGAAATTGCGCCGGACTGCAGCATCAAATCGATGCCTTCAATCTCGTCCGTTTCATGACGATTATCCGGGGCAGTGACCTGCGCTCCACCCATAGACAGGTTAACGGTGGTGGTACGCGATGAGATGCCGCTGGCGTAATGCAGCACGACCGGGATGTTCACGTCGATACGGATGGTTTTGCGCGTCTGCCTGGTCTCACGCGCGACGGCAATGGCCGCCATCAGAATGATCAGGCTGAACATCGCCCAGCCGATGTTCAGGGCAATAACGTACGGATCAACGCCAAAGTAATTGTGAGCCACCGCACGGACGATACCGCTCACTACGCCAATCAGCAGCAGGGTGGCACAGATCACATGCGGGCGCACAATGTTGAAGTCGAAGAAGCCTACATCCAGCAGGCCGCCTTTATCCGTTACGTTGAATTTGCCGTGCTTCGGCGAAATCATCGTTAACAGCGTCGGGATAACCAGATGGAAGGCCATCACCGTTTCGTAAATTTCCCCCCAGAAGGTGGCACGGAAACGGCCGTTCATCCGCGAGTTGACGTACAGCGACATCACCAGGTGCGGCAACACATAGGCGAAGATCAGGCTGGCGGATGAGTGGATAATATTCAGGTTAAACAGCAGGTAAGCCAGCGGCGCGGTCAGGAAGATCACGCGCGGCAAACCAAACTGGAAGTGCAGCATAGCGTTAAGGTAGCACAGACGCTGTTGCCACTTGAGGCCACGGCCCAGCAGAGGGTTATCCACCCGGAAGATCTGTGTCATGCCACGTGCCCAGCGGGTACGCTGAATGATATGCAGACCCAGACGCTCTGTCGCCAGACCGGCCGCCAGTGGCAGCGCCAGGAAGGCAGATTTCCAGCCACGACGCTGCATTTTCAGCGCGGTGTGGGCATCTTCGGTCACGGTTTCAGTGGCAAAGCCGCCAATTTCTTCCAGTGCCGAACGGCGGATAACCGCACAGGATCCGCAGAAGAAGGTGGCGTTCCAGTTATCGTTACCCTGCTGAACCGGGCCGTAGAACAGCGCCCCTTCGTTCGGGATTTCGCGCGCGGCTTTCAGATTACGTTCAAACGGGTCCGGCGAGTAGAAGTAGTGCGGCGTCTGCAGCAGTGCCAATTTAGGATCTTTCAGGAACGGCGCAACGGTGGCCTGCAGGAAGGCACGTGTCGCCACGTGGTCGCAGTCAAAAACGGTAATCAGTTCACCTTTGGTGATGCGCATCGCGTGGTTGAGGTTACCGGCCTTGGCATGGCGGTTATCGTCACGGGTGATGTAGCCCACGCCCACATCGGCAGCAAAGACCGCAAACTCGCTGCGCTTGCCGTCATCCAGCAGGTAGATTTTGATTTTGTCGCGTGGGTAGTCGATGCACTGGGCGGCCAGAACGGTGTCACGGACCACATCAAGGCTTTCGTTGTAGCTCGGCACGTAAATGTCTACAGTCGGCCATAAGTTGAGATCCTCCGGCATCGGCTCGATGGTTCTCTTAAGCGGCCATGATGTTTGCAGGTAGCCAAGGATCAGGATCACCCAAACATACAGCTCGGCGATAAATAACCCGATACCCAGAATCGCTTCGATTTCAGAATTAAAAAATAGCGTCTCAGTGGCACGCCAGTATATATAGCGAGTCGACATTAAAGCCGAGAGAAACACGATTACCATTGAGATCTTGTGGCTTTTACTGAGGCCCATAACAAATACAATGGCGATACCAATCAGGCCAAAAATATATTGTTTCTGGCTGTCCATTGGGGTGATCACAATCACTGCGGCGAGCGGGAATAATACCAGCAGCAGCAGGTAATACAGGATTTTGTTCATAAGTCATCCTGAAAACGAAACTATTATTCTTTATCGGGGCGCGGGAGCCCCCCGGGATTTCAGGCTTCCATTCCGGACGGCTCCGCCGTCGACTAGCGCGATCTCAGCGGGGCCTGCATCTCACCGTCACCCACTTTGATATTGAGCAGCGCGGCAATACGCTTGCCGACAATCTCGATATCAAACGCGGCGGCAGACACCGGGCTGAAATCAAATATGGACTGCTGCGAAGCATTGGCTTCCGCCACGCTCTCATCGCGGTTCACCACGCCCAGCAACCGGTCGCCCAGCCGCTGCTGCATAAAGGCCGTGACGTCGCGGCTGATATTGCGGCGGCTGTCGCTCTGGTTAAGCACGAAGTAGTGACCGGAGCGCTGATTCAGCGCGCTACCGATCATTTTTTCGTTTTCAATTTGTGGCAGCAGCGACAGCGAAGCGGTGTCTGCCAACATCACCACAAGGTGTAAATCGGCAAGATCGGTCATCGCCTTGAGGGCAGGGCCGGGCCCGGGTGAAAAATCAGCCACGATCACCAGGCCAGGATAGTTGAGGACGGTGTGTAAGCCCCGGGCAAGGAAGTTCGGGTCACGGGATAAGTTATCTTCGAATTCAACACGTTGTTCTTCTGTCACGTCACCATAGGGCATCACAAAAATATTGCCGCCGGTGGTGAGGATGGACTGGCTCCAGTCAGGCGAACTGGCGGATTTTGCCACGAAGCCACGGCCATCGGAGAGAGGCACGCCAAAATGCAGGCGCAGCGCGTTCTGCACGTCGAAATCTATGGCTAAAACTTTGCTGCCTCCACGGGCCAGGGTGTAAGCCAGGTTGGCAGCCATTGTGGTTTTACCCACGCCACCTTTGGGAGAACAAACACAAACTAACGGCATGAGGCGATTCTCTCCAGCAGAGGTTGCAGCAGGATATCTTTAGATAAAGTGGTGACTTGCTGTTCCGACCCGGTGCTGAACAGTTGTTTAAAGCGCGGCAGATCTGCAGACGCGGACAGTGCCTGACTGGCGGGCTGCGGGGCCGCAGGTTGTGCCACAGCGGGTGCGGGCTGATAAGCCGGAGCAGCAGGTGGTGCCTGTACAAAGGCCGGTTGCGCTGCAGTCAGTGGCGTCGCAGCCTGTACCGGGGCGGTGTCCAGCGGGTTAGCAACGGGAGGTTGCTCAACCACGGCCGCTGGCTGAGGCTGTTCGGCGACCGGTGTCGGTTTAAGCGAAGCTGAGATGCTGTCCAGCAGCGATCCACCGGGCTGTGCTGCCGGTTTAGCGGCAACAAAAGCCGCCACGTTCGCGGGCTGAGCGGGACGTTGTGGTGACTGCGGTTGTGCCGGAGCAGCCTGGGAAACAGGCGGCGTGCTCGGGAGGCTGAACAGATCTTCAGCAACCGGTTGAGGTGCGGTAACATGCACGCTCTGGCCATTCCCTAAAGCCGACTCTGCACCCTCATCCATTAACTGTTTGATAATAGCCCAGTTAGCGCTGTCTGAATTCCGGGTCTGTTCAGACATGTCCTTGAATTCGATATGGTTTGTTTGCGTTTTTTCTTTAAAACGCTGCAGGTCATCATAACTTTTCATGGGAATGATCGCGGAGAGTGAGGGGGAATTTTGCGGCAATATATCATACAATTTTTATTTGCATCGGATTATTCTTACCGCCCATAAAAAATTCATTTCAGTAAATATTTCACTCTTCAGGATTCATAAAACCGATAATTTCGCTGACTATCAATCAACGTTGTTATTAGTTGCCTTAAATAAGTAATTGCTTCAGGGTATTTAAATATTATCTCTGTTTACTGACTGAAGAGTCAGTCACGAAATACACAACTTCTTTTAGTTTAGCAATACTTTAGCCATCGTTATCAAACAATATCCTGTTCAGCTTGAAAATTTGACATAAGTCACTTAACGCTGGTCCTGATCCCCTACTTTCTTCCACCTGCCAGCCGCGTAGTTTAGCCGCAGCACAGCAGGCCACTTAAGTGCAATGGCACTCTGGGGTCGCTAATGCCTGATTTCTTCTGACAATTCCGGAAGCCGCTCGAGTACTCGCAGGAGCTTGATGGGGAAAGGGTTGGCGATCATTTACCGGAAAAGGAAAACCGTCCATAAAAGAAAAAGGGCGAATTGCTTCGCCCTTTGGAGTGAGTGGCGTTGCCACGGCATCGGCAGGCGTCCTGCTTCCACTAACGAGACCGCTGCAGTCAGTTGTTCACCGCGACGATCACAGATCAGTTACCGACCGGCTGACCTTCATCCTGATCCACTGCGAAGCAGGCAATCTGCTGATCGCCATATTGCTTCAGCTGCGGTTGTAGTTGCGTGCACGGGCCAAAGCGACGGCGGCAGCGCGCGTTGAACGCACAACCCGGCGGCGGATTCAGCGGGCTTGGCAGCTCACCGGTGAGCTTGATGCGCTCACGACGTTCATCCGGGTTAAGACGCGGTGTGGCAGAAAGCAGCGCCTGAGTGTAGGGATGGCGGGGGTTAGCGAAAATCGCATCCTTACTGCCACGCTCCACGCACCGTCCCAGATACATCACCATCACTTCGTCAGCGATATGCTCTACCACCGACAGGTCGTGAGAAATGAAGACGTAGGAAAGGCCCAGCTCCTGCTGCAGGTCCATCATCAGGTTAAGCACCTGAGCACGTACCGACACGTCGAGCGCCGAAACCGGCTCATCGGCAATCAGCACGTCCGGATCCAACATAAGTCCACGGGCAATGGCGATACGCTGGCGCTGGCCGCCGGAGAACATATGCGGATAGCGATCGTAATGTTCGGTTTTCAGGCCGACCTTCGCCATCATCTCCAGCGTTTTTTCCCGGCGCTCCGCCTTGCTCAGGCTGGTGTTAATCAGCAGCGGCTCTTCGAGGATCTGACTGACCTTCTTGCGAGGATTCAGAGAACCGTAAGGGTTCTGGAAGACAATCTGAATCTTCTGGCGGCGCAGCTTCTGGGCGGCCGGATCGTGCTTCAGCAGATCCTGGCCCTGATAAAACAGCTGACCTTCCGTCGGCGTTTCAATCATCGTCAGCAGGCGACCCAGCGTGGATTTGCCACAGCCAGACTCCCCCACCACCGCCAGGGTTTTACCGCGCTCCAGGTTAAAGGAAACGCCATCCAGCGCTTTCACCAGGCGCTCCTGGCCAAACAGCCCTTTCTTCACCGGGTAGTGTTTTTTCAGATCGATCGCCTGCATCAGCAGCGATGAATTAGCTTGTTCAGGCTTCATAAGTTGGTCTCCCGGCATCGTCCAGCGGGTAATGGCATTTAGACTGACGCCCTGGAATATCACGTAATTCCGGTTCTTCAGACCGGCAGCGGTCGTTAGCATACGGGCAGCGCGGGTTAAGCAGACAGCCGTTCGGACGATCATACTTGCCCGGCACCACGCCCGGCAGAGAAGCCAGACGTGCCTTATCGGCCGCAAACTCCGGCAGCGCGCGCAGCAGCGCCTGAGTATACGGATGACGAGGCGCTTTAAAGATATCCACAGCCTTACCGGTTTCCACCACCTGCCCGGCATACATCACGATGATGTGCTGGGCAGCTTCGGCCACCAACGCCAGGTCGTGAGTGATCAGGATCAGCGCCATATTCTCCTGACGCTGCAGATCGAGCAGCAGCTCGATGATCTGTGCCTGAATGGTCACGTCCAGCGCAGTGGTCGGCTCATCGGCAATCAGCAGTTTTGGCCGACAGGCAATCGCCATGGCGATCATCACGCGCTGGCTCATCCCACCGGAGAGCTGGTGCGGATAAACATCCAGACGGGAAGCCGGGTCAGGAATGCCCACCTGGGTCAGCAGGTCAATCGCGCGCTGGCGACGGGTCTTTTTGTTGCCGCCCTGATGCACTTTGATCGCTTCCATAATCTGGAAGCCGACCGTGTAGCAGGGGTTCAGGCTGGTCATCGGATCCTGAAAAATCATCGCCACTTCCGAGCCCACCAGCTGGCGGCGCTCTTTTTCGGAGATGCGTTTCAGGTCGCGCTGGTTAAACTCCAGCTTGTCAGCCATCACTCTGCCGGGGTAATCAATCAGGCCCATGATCGCCAGCGAGCTGACTGATTTTCCTGAACCGGATTCCCCGACGATGCCCACTACCTGGCCCTGCTCAACCTGGTAGCTGATGCGGTCAACCGCACGGAACGGGGACTTTTCATCACCGAAGTGCACTGACAATTTATCTACATTTAATAACGCCATCTGCTGCCTCTTACTGCTTGAGTTTCGGGTCGAGGGCATCACGCAAGCCGTCACCCATCAGGTTAAATGCCAGAACCGTCAGCAGGATTGCGACACCAGGGAAGGTGACCACCCACCAGGCACTTTGCGCATACTGCAGCACGTCGGAGAGCATGGTGCCCCACTCCGGCGTTGGCGGTTGCGCGCCCATACCCAAGAAGCCCAGCGCGGCCATATCGAGGATCGCGTTGGAGAAGCCCAGCGAAGCCTGCACGATCAGCGGTGCAAGGCAATTAGGCAAAATATTGACGAACATCTGGCGCATCGCGCCCGCACCGGCCACGTTTGAGGCGGTGACGTAATCGCGATTCACCTCAACCATCACTGCCGCGCGGGTCAGTCGGATATAATGTGGCAGGGCCACGAAGGTCAGCGCGATAGAAGCGTTAACGATCGACGGGCCGAAGATGGCCACCAGCACCAGCGCCAGCAGCAGGCTTGGCAGCGCCAGCATGATATCCACCAGACGCATAATAGTGGCGTCCGTGGCACCGCCGACATAACCGGCGATCAGGCCAAAAATGACCCCGAGGATCAGCGACAGCACCACCACCAGGCAGCCAACCAGCAGCGACAGGCGGGCACCATACATCAGGCGGGACAGCACATCGCGGCCCACGTCATCAGTCCCAAGGATAAACTTCCAGCTACCGCCATCCTGCCAGACCGGCGGGTGCAGCAATGCATCACGGAACTGATCGGCCGGAGCATGAGGCGCGATAAAGTTGGCAAAAACGGCGATTAAGAACATCAGAACCACGTACACCAGGCCGATAACCGCGCCTTTGTTACGTTTAAAATAGTGCCAGAACTCCTGCAGAGGGGTCATGGGCTTGGGTGCAGCGGGAACGCTGCCTGGATCGACTAAAGACATCCTGGCCCCCTTATTTCTTGTGGCGAATGCGTGGGTTAACCACGCCGTAAAGCACATCAACCAGCAGGTTGACCACGATAATCAGCGTTGCCACCATCAGCACCCCACCCTGAACCACAGGATAGTCGCGACGTTGCAGCGCATCGATCAGCCAGCGACCGAGGCCCGGCCAGGAGAAAATCGTCTCGGTCAGGATGGCACCCGCTAGCAGCGTTCCCACCTGCAGACCGATCACCGTGACCACCGGCAGCATGGCGTTACGCAGCGCATGCACCACGATCACCCGCATACGGGTCAAGCCTTTGGCGCGGGCAGTACGGATATAGTCCTCTCCCAGCACTTCCAGCATGGCCGAGCGCGTCATACGCACTATTACCGCCAGCGGAATGGTGCCCAGCACAATTGCCGGCAGGATCATATGCATCACGGCATCTTTAAAGTCGCCAGGCTCCCCCCAGAGCAGGGTATCGATCAGCATAAAACCGGTCAGCGGCTTGCTGTCGTCGAGGAACACCGTATCGCCAATGCGCCCAGCCACCGGGGTCAGGTTCAGCTGCACCGACACCAGCATGATCAGCATCATCCCCCACCAGAAAATCGGCATGGAGTAGCCGGTCAGCGAGATGCCAACGGCGGTGTGATCGAAGATGGAGCCACGCTTAACCGCAGCCAGCACGCCCACCGGGATGCCAACCGCAACAGCAAAGATCATCGCGCAAATGCCCAGCTCCAGCGTCGCTTTAAAGCGCGGAACAAATTCCTGCCAGACCGGGATGCGGCTTTTAAGGGAAATTCCCAGATCGCCATGGAGCACGCCATAGACGTAGGAAACATATTGTTGCCACAGCGGCTTATCCAGCCCCATCTGGGCCAGAAGCTGAGCGTGACGTTCAGGAGACATTCCACGTTCTCCAGCCATAATCAGCACGGGGTCACCCGGGATCATGTGGACAAACGCGAAGGTTAACAAGGTGATGCCAATAAACGTCGGGATGACAAGTCCCAGACGTCGGAGTATGAACTGCAGCATAATCCGGATTCTCTGTAATTTCCCACCGGCTCATGACCGGTGAGATTATAATTGCTCACATCTTGCGGCCGGATAATTCCGGTCGCGACGCTCAATAAGCGCCTTTACCATTTTTGCTTCCGGGCGATTGCCGACAGGTTGCGGCCATGCAGAAAGTGGGGAAAGGGCCGGTACACCGGCCCGCCTCATTATTCCTGAATATCGACGTTCTCGAAGTGATGCTTACCTAACGGATCCACAACGTAGCCAGTGACTTTCTTGCTGACCGGCTCATACACGGTGGAGTGAGCGATGATCAGCGCAGGTGCCTGGTCATGCATCACAACCTGAGCCTGTTTGTAGTATTCAATACGCTTGTTGTGATCGGCTTCAGCACGAGCAGGCTGAATCTGATCTTCAAACGGCTTGTAACACCAGCGGGAGTAGTTGGAACCGTCCTTCGCCGCAGCACAGCTGAACAGCGTGGCGAAGAAGTTATCCGGATCCCCGTTATCACCGGTCCAGCCCATCATCACGGTCTGGTGTTCACCGGCTTTAGCACGCTTCAGATACTCGCCCCACTCGTAAGTCACGATCTTGGCTTTCACGCCAATTTTCGCCCAGTCAGACTGAATCATCTCCGCCATGCGGCGAGCGTTCGGGTTGTACGGACGCTGAACCGGCATTGCCCACAGGTCGATTGAGAAACCGTCCGGCATGCCCGCTTCTTTCAACAGCTCTTTCGCTTTAGCCGGGTCGTAAGCGTAATCCTGCACCGAGTCGTTGTAGCCCCACATGCTTGGTGGGATCAGGTTTTTAGCCGCCTGGCCAGCCCCCTGATACACCGCATCGATAATCGCTTTCTTGTTCACGGCCATGGTCAGCGCCTGGCGAACTTTCAGGTTATCCAGCGGTTTCTTCTCGGTATTGAATGACAGGTAGCCGACGTTCAGGCCTGGCATCTGCATCAGGTTGATATTTTTATCTTCCTTCATGCGGGCGATGTCAGCCGGGTTCGGATATGGCATGACCTGGCACTCGCCTTTCTGCAGCTTGGCGTAGCGCACTGACGCATCCGGCGTGATGGAGAACACCAGGCGGTCGATTTTTGGCTTAGTGCCCCAGTACTGGTCAAACGCTTTGTACAGGATGCGGGAATCTTTCTGGTACTGCAGCAGCTGGAACGGACCGGTACCCACCGGGTTCAGGTCAACCTTCTCAGGCGTTCCGGCTTTCAACATATTGTCAGCGTATTCCGCAGACAGGATAGAAGCAAAGTCCATGCCCAGGTCCGCCATGAATGGCGACTCCGGACGGGTCAGCACGAAGCGCACGGTGTTGTCGTCCACTTTCTCAATTTTGCTGATCAGTTTAGGCATGTCCATGCCTTCGAAGTACTCATAGCTGCCGCCAGACACACCATGATACTTGTTGTTTTTATCCAGCTGACGTTCGAAAGAGAAAATCACGTCATCAGCATTGAAGTCACGGGTAGGTTTGAAATCTTTGGTGGTCTGCCACTTCACGCCTTTACGCAGGTGGAAAGTGTAGGTTTTGCCGTCAGCGCTGACGTCCCATTTTTCCGCCAGGCTAGGCTGGATTTCAGTGGTCCCGATTTTGAACTCAACCAGACGGTTGTAGATCGGTACGGAACTGGCGTCATAGGTGGTACCGGAGGTAAACAGCTGCGGGTTAAAGCCTTCAGGCGAACCTTCTGAACAATAAACCAGGGTTTTCGCCTGGACGCCTGCGGCAACTGTCAAAGCGATCAGGCTCAGACCTACCTTCAGCATCCCTGTTTTAGACAAGGAAATACTCATGCTTCTGCTCCAATTATGATGTGGTGTTGTGTGCACTTCCGCCGGACCTTGTTTTTTTTGTACGGTCCTGACGTTTTTCAGCGGAGGGAATACGGCTTCGGGAAACTCTGACCCGTGGAAACCATCAGACAAATCCGTATCCCTTTTCACTTGAGGCATCAATTTGTCAACAGTTGCAGGTAACGTCAATACAACTGTCAGGTATTTACACAGAGTGTGAGAAACAGCAAGCAAACATAAAAAAACCTGAACACGCCTTTTTATAGCGTAAAGATGCATACAATTGGTCATATGGCAGATTTATCTAAGACTTTACTATTTTTAAGCAGCAATTTGCTCCGAAAAAAAACTAATAAAATAACCCGATAATTGGCTCAATATTGAACGATACACTTTGCTTATGACAGACTTTCCAGCTAAATATTCTGCAACACTGGCATAAAAATTGATCAGGGAGTCAGGAACGGACATAAGCGAAACGCGACGCGAATTAAGCGCTTGATCGCAGGCGGGATAAGGCTTTTATGCCCGTTTAGTCGAATAAATTGGACTTAGTTCAGACAGCCGTTTTTTTCAGCAACAGTATAAAGTTTTGTGAAACAGGCGGCCGGGTTGAGGTGCATCTGCGAAATAAAAAAGCCCCCGGTCCCGGCAGGACAGAGGGCTTCAAAGGGACGTTAAATCAGATGATTAGAGCTTGTTTGCCACCGGTGGCTGCACCGCCTTCGCAGGATCGGCACACCAGTTATTGGATTCTTTGATCCCACCGTCCGGCGAGGTGTAACCCAGGCAGCCCATAATGGAGTCGAACAGCTCATAGTGACGATGGGTCTTGCCTACGCTCTGCTGGGCTTTGAGCCGCTCAAAAGCGCTCAGGTTTTGTGGGTCCGCCAGATATTTATCCGAGGCCCACACTATCATCGGCACGCGAAACTGCTCAGGTGGAGCCATGTTGCGTGGCGTGCCGTGCAGGTGCATATTATCGCTGATCGATTCGCCATGGTCAGCCGCATAGAAGACGATGGCCTTCTTATCACGCAGCTGGTCAAACACGCTATCCAGCACGGTATCGGTGTAGAGCACTGAGTTATCAAAGGCGTTGATTAGCATCGCTTTGCTGCAGGTGTCGTCCACGCCCATACATTCCGGCTGATAGCGCGCAAACTCACGCGGGTAACGTTGGGAATACAGATAGTGCGAACCTTTGGTGTGCAGCACCACCAGGTGTTTCCCTTGTGGATGACGGTCAACAGACTTCTTCAGCTCGGGGATCAGCAGCATATCGTCCACTGACTTGCCCTGATTCTGCTTCTCAGAACCAATCTGCTCGCGGAATGCGTAGTTATCCGCATCGGTATTATTGTAAAACCACACTTCACTCTGCATGGCGAACAGCTCGGAGCTGAAGCCCAGCCTCTTCAGGACGGCAAAGACGTTTTGCTCTTTCAGTGTCCGGCCCGGCCCGTCATCCGTTCCGCCTTCACGCACAAACATACAGCGCAGGGAGAGCTTGGTGGCGGTATCGCAGGATTCACCGCGGAAGGCCACCAGGTTCTTCTCTTTCGACAGCTTTGGCGTGGTATCGCGGTTATAGCCCAGCAGGCCCATATGATCCCAGCGGGTGGTTTCACCAATCACGAATACCACATAGGTATCGTCCAGCCCGGCAGCAGGTGGGTTGTAGGTAAATTTCTTCGACGGATCGAACAGGTCTTCGCTGTCCATCCTCTCGTCATAGCTGGTATAGGCAAACAGCCCCAGCGCGGAAAGCCAGTTTGAAGGCAGATAGGAGTGCGCCACCACGCCACCGTAGCTCGGCAGATCGATGTTGGTCAGCTTCTCGTTATTGTTCTGCTGCTTGTCAAAATAGCGAATTGGCAACCAGACCAGCGCCACCGCCAGCAGCAATGTGAACAGCGGCTTCAGGCGCTGTCCGGGGGTTTTCATCTGCTCAAGCAGCGTAAGGCGCAGGGAATTGCGCCAGATCAGCAGCAGCGGTATCGCGCTGACCAGCACCATCCACAGCACAAAGTGGTAGCCAATCACTTCTTTCGACAGATCGGTGTCGGTGGTCATTACCGAAGCCACGATGCCGTAGCCAATCACCACGTTGAAGAAGCTCATGTAATAGCTGGCAGCGACCGAAATCAGCAGCAGCGTGGTAGCGGCGATACGCCAGAAAATTCTGCCGCCCAGCGACAGCAAGCGCATCAGGAAGAAGGTCAGCAGGACGATAGCCACCACTTCTGCCACGGCGGAGAGCCACTGTGTGGCTTTGAAATGGGCCAGAAACGGGTCGAAACGACGATAAAAGACCGGAATGTTAAGGAAGATCCCGATGTAGAATGCCAGCAAAAACGACAGCTTTTGCTGAGTCAGTGATTTTATATAATTCATGCAACCTTTATCCCGGCGTAACTTAAACGGTTCTTAAACAAGTCCAAACGCTAATCAGACCTTACCGTTGCGCCAGAGTTCGGACATCAGGTCGATTATTGGTTGGGACTGACCGTCCCAAATGATTCTGAGAAAAAGAGGCCAGATTCTCAGCAAGCGGCGTAGTTAAGCACATTACCGGGAATTTATCCGCTCAATCGGTTAAACAGCACAGTAATTAAGCAATATTTATTGCGGCAAATGCCACTTAAACCGGCCAGATTGAGCAGAGGCATTAGCCAGATGGAAACGGGCTGGAGGAAGGAAAAGAGGAGCTGAAACCCTATTGCACCAGGGCAGCAGCCGCTGCCCTGGTGAGGACTCACTATCAGTTAATGATATTCAGAGTCACATCGATGTTGCCGCGGGTGGCATTGGAGTAAGGGCAAACGATATGCGCTGCATCAACCAGTGTTTTCGCTTCCGCCGCATCCATCCCTTCCAGGTGAATATTCAGTTTTGCTTCAATACCAAAACCAGTTGGCAGGGGACCGATACCGACTTCACCTTCAATGAAAGCGTCTTTTGGCATCGAAATTTTGTCGCGGCCGGCAACAAACTTCATCGCTCCCAGGAAGCAGGCTGAATAACCGGCAGCAAACAGCTGCTCAGGGTTGGTCGCTTCACCGCCCGCGCCGCCCATCTCTTTTGGTACGCCCAGTTTCACGTCCAGTACGCCGTCAGAGGAAGTGGCACGGCCGTCACGACCACCGGTGGCTTTTGCTTTTGCGCGATAAACAACTTTTTCTAAAGACATGGTGTGGCTCCTTCAGGTTTGAGTTTATATGTGCGATTAAATCGCACACTACTTATTTAACAACATTCTGGTAAAGTTCTCTTCTTAGCAGTCGTCAGCCGTTCAGTTTGTCGCGCAGGGTTTCTAACTCCTGCTTAAGCGCTTTCAGCGTTTCGACATCACTGGCCGAGGCACAGGCAATCGAATCAGGGATGCCTGTCGCTTTACTGCGCAACGCCCGTCCCTGCTCTGTCAGAGTGACGACGACCTGGCGTTCATCTTTACGCGAGCGCTGACGATTCAGCAGCCCCGCCGCTTCCAGCCTTTTCAGCAGTGGGGTCAGCGTGGCCGAATCAAGAAACAGACGTTCGCCGATGTCAGAGACCGTCACATCATCGCGCTCCCACAGCACCAGCATCACCAGATATTGCGGATAGGTGATCTCCAGCTGCGCTAACAGCTGCCGGTAAAGCTTATGCAGCGCCAGATTGGCGGAATAAAGCGCAAAGCACAGCTGCTGATCGAGCAACAGTGGCGCATCTTGTGCTTTTTTGTCATCTTTATCTGTAGTCATGCGTAAAAATATAAATAGTGCGCTATATAATTGCAAGTTAATTTTTAACCGATGGGGAGAAGGCCGATGCAGTCACTGGAAGAACAGGCACGACGCTACGCCACCAAAGCCCACGCCGAAGCGGGCCAGCGCCGCAAGTACACCGACGAACCCTATATTGTGCATCCGGCCGCGGTTGCCGAACTGGTCAGGAGCGTTACCGATAACGAGGTGATGCTGGCTGCCGCCTGGCTGCACGATACGGTGGAAGACACGCCGAGCACGCTGAACGATATCACCAGCCACTTTGGCGAAAAGGTGGCGCAACTGGTTGAAATGCTGACCGACAGCCATCCCCCCGGCACCAAAAACCGTGCCGCCCGCAAGCTTGCGCATTTTCGCCATACGGCACATGCCTCCGCTGAGGCACAGACCATCAAACTGGCGGATATTATTGATAATACCCGCTCAATTATTCATTTCGATGCCCGGTTCGCCCGCGTTTATCTTATTGAAAAACGTGTACAAATTTCGCTACTGACCGCCGGCCATCCCGATCTCTGGCAGCAGGCATCCACCATTATTGAGCAGGGGATCGACCAGCTGACGCTGGCCCCGCACAATATTCCCACCGAGTGGTTTACCCGCCAGCAACAAAAATACGCGCTCGCCAGTTCAGCCACCGCAGCAAACCAATAAGTGTCGGAGGGATTTCCCCTCCGTTTGGCTCTTTTATTGTGCAAACAGTGCGGTTTTTACTCTTAAAAAACACGCTAGCTTGATTGCTAGCAATTTCAGTCCCAGAATGATCGCTGTTCCACCCACAGAGTAACGAGGTCATGATGGATTTTGTAAAACGTACCATTGCGCTGGCAATGCAGAACGTAGAAGAAGGCGGCAGGCCGTTTGCCACGGTAATCGTCCGCAACGGCGTGATCATCGCTGAAAGCGCCAACCAGGCGGCGCAGAGCCACGATCCCACCGCGCACGCCGAGATCCTGGCGATCCGCGAGGCGTGCCGGAAACTACAGACTGAAAATCTTTCGGATTGTGATATTTACATCCTCGCCAGCCCTTGCCCTATGTGCCTTGGCTCACTCTATTACTGCAGTCCTAAGCAGGTAATTTATATCACCACCCGCGAAGAGTACGTCCCGTTCTATCGCGACGATCGCCAATACTTCGAGCTGGAGAACTTCTACCAGGAGTTTGCCAAGCCGATCCCACAGCGTCGTCTGCCAATGAAGCACCAGCCCGATGCGGATGCGCTGGAAGTCTATAAGCGCTGGAATACGCTGAACCGTCCTGCTTCCTGAGGCGCGGCGCAGACTTTCTGAACAGCAAAAAAAGCCCGGCATTTTGCCGGGCTTTCTCCTGCTATTGAGGATCAGGACTGCTTGTAGAAGATATCGCCTGATTCAGCCTTGATGATTTTGCCGTCGGCTTTGTTGAACAGCACGTAGTTGCCGCCCATGTAAGTCCAGCCGGTGCCTTCATCTGGTTTCGACAGGTTGCGGGTTTTCCAGTCGACGATTTCGTATTTTTTGGTGCGATAGCGATCGGGGATCACGCTGCCGATGGTGAAGCGCTGGAAATCAGCAAAGAAAGACTTAATTTCATACGGATGAGCCGGGTCTGGCTGATCCTGAGTGTCGGTATCCGGGTTCTGCATGGCCTGAGCCTGTGCGCCGGTAGAGGACCCCTGAGGCGCATCGGAAGCCGGAGCCTGGGGATCGCTTGGCGTCTGTCCTTCCGGTGCCTGTGCATCAGGTGCCTGGTCATCTGCTGCTGGTGCTGGAGCCTGAGCAGACTGATCCTGGGCTACCGGTGCCTGAGCCTGCTCGCCTTCAGCGTAGGCAACAGAGATCAGTGGCACAGCGCCCAACAACATTGCTGAAATTAAAACGTACTTCGACTTACTCATAGTGTCTCCAAATTGCCCTGTGCCTGCCCGCAGGCATACTCACTGAATTCTACAAAATTACGCTGACAAGTTTTCACTTTTTTGCCCTACCAGACACTGAAGAAGCATGCGCTCAACATTTTGCTGTAGAAGATAAAGTGTTTCCCGCTGGAAGAAACTGAAAAATTGTAAAGAAAGGATGAATAAGACCCGGCCTTCCCCTGCTACCCCGCCGCGCTTTCACAACAAGCTGACCGATAATGGCCTGGTGTATTTTAATTATCCTGACGATGTTGCTGCTCAAATTCATTGAGCTTCTTCATCTGCCGGGCAATTTCGTCAAACAGGTGGCGTTTTTCTGCCTTCTCGCCAGACATCAGCCGCTGGAATCCCATCACGCTGCCATTGCCTTCCAGCCAGTGGTGATCGAAAACTTCCTGAGAAAAAAACCGGTCAGTGCACTGACACAGTGCTTGTGTGTGCAGATCCCAGACATAAGTCCTGACATCAAAGACATTACCAGGACTGCCATCAAGATACAGGCAAACATCAGAAGAATCGGTCCAGTGTTCAAATGCGAAACGCAAAGCCGGATAACCATACCAGTGATGCAATCTCGTCTGCACATTGTAACCATGATCGCTAAACTCGCGAGTCAGATAACGCAGCCCTTCTTCCTGCAGCGACTTGATTACGCTGCTTTTCAGGCTGACCATTTCCTGAATTTTACCTAAGTTATTCAGGACAAAATCTTCCGTGTCGGGAGATATGTTGGTTGAGGCCATTAATGACTCCAGATGCAAAATAAACTCGCGTAAAAGGATCAGCCATTTGCTGAAGGGAAATGAGACAAAGGCTTTACCAGAACGGGCTGACAACTCCGCAATCAGATTCTTATAACTGATGCCTGACCAGCCTTCAGGTGATTCACCTTCTGGAGAAAGAACCACGTAGATACAGGCTTTATCCTGCTTTCGCCCTTTCTCTGCCAAATAATCGCTGTAGTCACTGAACGGGTTATTTTGCTGATGCCATATTTTATTTTCCAGCACCAGCAGCCATTCATCAGATTCCATCAGGATATCAATCCTGTTTCCCAGTTTCGTGCTGACTTCGCGCTCGGGAGCAGCCAGCAGGGAGGCTTCAACAGGTTGTTGTGCTTCGGGTAAACAGGCCAGCAGCGACTCTAGTGCCAGCGTGCCCAGGCCATGGCCTGCATCCGGATAGAAGAAAAATGCCAGAAGATCGCTGACAGGATTTTCATAATGCCCTCTGGCTCCGATGGAAAACAGGTTAGGTTCCTGTTTATCGGGGGGAGGCAGCGATGTAAGAGCTTCAAGTAAGCTCTGCAGTTCCGCTAATTCCACTGTTTTTTCCTTTACTGTGTTTTTTAAGCGATCTTGTGCAGCATCTTAGCATTAGTCTGGCAGGTAAAAAGGGGAAGCCATCTGGCTTCCCCTGCAGGAGATTACCGTTCGCGGAGGGCTTCTTTTGCCCTGTTAAGCGGTTTGATCAGGTATTCCATAATCGTTTTACTGCCAGTATGGATCTCAGCCATCGCGATCATCCCCGGATAGGCCGGAAAATGTTTGCCCTTTTTGTTCACCAGATAATCTTTCTCCGTACGCACATATACCCGGTAGTAGTATTTATCCCGGTGAACCTCATCCTGAATAGTATCCGGAGAGATAAAGGCCACTTTGCCTTCCAGCCCGCCGTAGATGTTGTAGTCATAGGCGGTCAGCTTGACCACCGCGCGCTGACCCGGAGTGATAAATGCCACGTCGCGGGGGGCGATCTGCGCCTCAATCATCAACTGCTCATCCAGCGGGACGATCTCCATTAAATCGCCACGCTGCGGAATAACGCCGCCAACCGTGTTAATCTTGATATCCTTCACAATCCCTTTGACCGGCGCGACGATCACCGTCCTTTTCAACGAGTCGGCCCGACCGATAATAACCGAACGCTGCGAGGCCACTTCAGCATTGGCCTTAGCCAGATCTTCACGCGCTTTTACATCGTACTGGTTCTGCGCGTCGTTAAGCTTACTCTGCAAATCGTTGGCCTGGCGCTTCAGCCGTAGCACTTCAACGTCACTGGCCGCTCCCCGTGCCACCAGAGAAGAGGTCAGCCGCAGCTCACGATTGATCAGGTCCAGCGCTTCACTCAGCCCGGCAAGACTTTTTTTCAGGTTTTCGCGCCGCGATCTGTACAGCGCCGTTTCTGCCGCCACCAGAGCAGGATCTTCCTGCACCTCCGGTGGGAAAACCAGCTCGCGTCCTTCCGTTTCGGCCTGTAAACGGGCAGAAGTTGCCAGCGCAGCCCGCAAACGCGACTGGCTCTCCTGAACGCCGGAGTCAATCTGAGTGGGGTCCAGCAGCGCCAGAACCTGCCCGTCTTCCACCACATCCCCTTCGTGAACTTTCAGCTCCTTCAGAATACCGCCTTCCAGCGACTGGATGATTTGTTCGTGCGAGCTGGGAACCACCTTGCCAACCCCGATGGTCACTTCATCCAGCTCAAAATGAGTCGCCCAGAAGAAGAACATTACCATCAGTACCAGCACTGACCAGACGATCACCGCGCCGGAAGAGATCAGACGACGGGGCCGCTGATGGCGGGGTAAACGCAGCCATGAAAAGAGAAAAAGATTACGCAGACTCATGATTTCGCTCCCTGCGAAGACAGATTCACCTTACCCTGATGCGGTGTGGCCTGCGCTTTCGCAGGGGCAGACACCAGCATCTCTTCCTTTGTCCCATCGCGGACAATTTTACCCTTATCAATCAGTATAATACGATCAACCAACTGCATAACCGCCGGGCGATGCGTGGCCACGATCACGGTACGATTGCCCATCCACGCCTGCAGCTTTTCGATCAAATGTTTCTCCACCGCATCATCCAGCCAGGCAGTGGGTTCATCCAGCAGCAGAACACTGGGCTGTCGCAGAACGGTACGGGCCAGCAACAGCTGTTGTCGTTGCCCACCGGAGAGTCCCTTGCCGCCTTCCTGCAACTGATAGTCCATGCCTTCCGGCAGGCGGCGAATAAATTCACTCGCGCCGCTGATTTCCAGTGCCTCCAGCATTTCATCTTCGGTGGCCAGCGGCATGCCCAACTGCAGGTTTTCGCGGATGCTGCCAAAAAACAGCGAGGAGGTTTGTCCCAGCAGGCCGACATCACGACGAACGTCCAACGGATCCAGTGAGGAAAGCCGCACCCCGTCAAGTAAAATGGCCCCTTCGTTTGGCTGCAACAGCCCCGCCATCATTTGCAGTAAGGTGGATTTACCGGAGCCGTTACGCCCCAGCAGAGCGATTTTCTCTCCCTGTTTAATCATCAGCTTGCTGACCGTCAGTATCGGCTCAGGCGAGTTTGGATCGTAGCGATAGTTCGCTTCCGACAGGTGATATTCACCGTAAATTTTAGGGCGGTGGATCTGGACGCTGCGTTCAGGCTGATCGACCTCGCTGCGGAGCAGGTTTTCCAGCCCTTCACGGGCCACTTTTGCCTGCTGCCAGCGGCCGAGGATCATCGCCAACTGCCCCAGCGGCGCCATCATGCGTGAAGCCAGCATTGAGCTACCAATCAGCACCCCGGTGGACAAATCGCCGTTAATGGCGAGGAAAGCCCCCACCAGTACCACGCTGATATAGGCCACGGTCTGCACTTCGTTAGTCCAGCTGGTGAGCAATCCACTGATAAAGCGCTGCTTTTTAGAGGTTTTGCTGATCGCTTCGTTCAGGTGATTCCACTGGTTCTGGAAGTAAGGCTCAGCACGCAGCATCTTGATGTCATCCATGCCCTGCACGGCTTCAACCAGCATTGCATTGCGCACCGCTGATTCGCGCATGGTGGCCCTCGAAAGCTTCGCTAATGGGCGCTGCACCAGCAGACCAGGGATGATAATCAACGGAATGGCCGCCAGCGGAACCAGCACCAGCCAGCCTCCCAGCAGCCAGAGAATAAACAGGAAAATGATCAGGAACGGCAGATCGGCAATGGCTGTCACCGTGGTGGAGGTGATCAGCTCGCGGATCTGCTCCAGCTCGCGGATTTGCGCGATGAACGAACCGGTAGATTTTGGCCGCAGGTCGTTACGGATACGCAACGCATGACCAAAAACCCGGTCGGAAATGCGCAGATCGGCACTTTTCCCTACCGTGTCAGAAATATGCGTACGGGTAATGCGCATCACAAAAACAAACGTCAGAGCGATCACTACCCCACTGAACAATACCCACAGCGTGGGAATAGACTGGGAAGGAATAACCCGGTCATAAACCTGCATGGTAAACAGCATCGCAGACAGGCCGAGAACATTCGAAATCAGTGAGGCAAACATCACGTTCAGATAGCCAGGCCATTCCCGCAGGATGGTGTTCCAAAGCCAGTCAGAACGATAAGGCTTGATGTAGTCATCAACGCGCGCATCCGGCACCGAGGTTTCCGGTTTAGCCAGCAGGACGCGACGGGCATTTTCTGCCAGCTCCTCAATGCTAAGCTCAGTTTGCAGCTGCTTTTCACCATTCAGGATTACGCTGACTTTTCCCTGTTCCCCACAGGTGGTCACCACCCCGACGCCACGATAGCCAAAGTCAACGATCAGCGGCATCCGCCAGGGATCCAGCTGGTCCTGATGGAAGCTGTCAAAAAACACCGCCAGACCCAGCTGACGAGCCATGTTTTCAATCAGTGAATCCTGTGACAGATGGCTCAGGTGCCATTCCGCTTCGCCTTTTACCCGTTCAGGAGAGCCATCCAACCGGTAATGTTTTGCTACCAGCAATAAGGCTTCAAGCCAGGGAATATAGCTTTTATTTTCTGGTGAGGCGGCAGCCTTTTCCATGGTACGTTCGTTTTCCATAATATTTGTTCCGGACTGACTGATTTTATTGCGTGAGGCGCAATCCCTGAATTACCTGACCATTTAAATCAAATACATCCCTGGCCATGCCAGCCATGACAATATAATTCACCGAGGCAGCCCATAAATCACAGCGGGCGTTAATTAAATCCCGTTCCGCATTGCTGATTTCCTGCTCGGCGTTTAACAAATCCAGTGCATTCCTGTTCCCCAGCGATAAATATTGCTCCCGGTATAACGAGCGGGTTTCGGTAATCGTTTTCATCCGATTGGTCAGCAATGAAATATTGCGTTGCAGACCAGTAATGCTTTGAAAATAACTGCGCTGCTGATCGGTTAATTCCAGTTTTTTACTGGCAATCAGCGACCGGGCTGCTTCAAGCGCCCGTGCGCTGGCGCTTTCCTGGGCGGCCAGCGATCCTCCCTGATAAATCGTACTGTTCACCGAGAGATAGACGTTCTGATACTGGCTGCGGCTCTGATAATTCGCGATATCACCCATGTATTTATTGGTGTTCGCTTCCAGAGATAACGTCGGATAGCGCTGCGCTTTATAGCTGCGCAATTCCGCCTGAGCCACCGCGACATCCGCCTGAGCCATCAGAATGGTCGGGTTCTTATTAAGATCGACAGTCTGACCCTGTTTCTTAATCTGCGACAGCAGTTCATGCGGGGCAGAGAGATGATCGGCTGCCACCGGCTGACCCAGCAGCGACTGCAGATGGTACTGCTGCTGCTGCAGTTTGATTTCCACTTCCTGCTGCTGCGCCTCTGCTGCTTCAACACGCGCCTGAGCCTGCACCGGATCCACACGGGTACTGGCACCGGCCTCTGCACGCATACGGGTCAGCGCAAGGATATCACGCAGGGACTTTACCTGTTTTTTTGCATTATCAACCAGCTGCGAATAACGATAAACCTCGTTCAGAGCCAGCGCTGTCTGCTGAACAATAGTATCAATCTGCTCGAGCGCGCTCGCCTGCTGGCGCAGATATTTCGCGCTGGCCTGATCAACGGCGCTGCCGGTTTTACCAAAGTCATACAGCATTTGCGACAGACCGACGGTGGCGATCTGTCCGTTACCTTCATCCTGCTGGCGACCTGAAGTGATCCCCGCTTTGATGGCCGGAAGATACCCGCCGCTTGCCGCGTCAATATTGAAACCGGCGGACTCCAGCGAAGCGATGGCGCTGCTGATAGCGGGGTGGTGATTCACAGCAAGATGAATGGCTGCCTGCCAGTCGACCGGGAGCGAATTGCGGCTTGTTGCGGCAGCACTCTCCGTCGGCTGGAGTTCAATTTCTGCGGGAGCGATCTGGAACTGTTCAGACAAAGCGGTCCCGCCCGCGGGTCTGTTACCCGGTTCGGGTATGCTTGAAAAGACTCCCCAAAACCCTGCGGGTGCTTCATTAGCGCCGCGCTGAGCGGAAGAGTTAAGGCTTTTTTCCGCCGCGCAGGCAAAAGGCATGCTAATTACGCAACATATGGTAATGAATAGCTTTTTCATGATTTATTCAAACATCCTGGTTGTAATATAGCTTTAAAAGCGTCCTGAAAGACCTGCAACTTAAATTAAATGTTAAATCTGACAATAAATAACAGGCCGGCACCGAGGTGCCAGCCTGAATTTATTTTCACTACGATTTATTAACCAATAGTGACATCATCTTCAACATAAAGCTGAACGGTTGACCCATCGTTGGTGGTACTGGTGTAATGGTTATACGTCACACCATTAACCAGCGTTTCGCCCGTTGCTTCCCAGCTGCCATTGAGCGTAACAGTATCGCCGTCGCCACCCCGAACATATAAAGTATTATGTTCATCGGTCACTTTCAGCAGACTTTCCGCACTGACGACCAGATTTTCACTGACATTGTCATTGAGCAGATCGACAGTCTCAATATTGCTGACTTTCGAAGAGATATTGCTCAGGTTCAATGAACCACCACCGTGCCAGGCGAGGGAATCCCCACCGTCAGCGCCATTGATAGAGATGAAGTCTGTATCATAGACCGCAAACACATCATTGCCGCTGGTGCCGGTAAAGGTCAGATCTCCGCCTTTACTGCCATCGACTTCCACACCCAGGTTGAAAGTGAGTGAAGCGCTACTGCCGTCTGACAGGGTGTAGGTGAAGCTGTCGGTATTACCACTGTGAGCAGCAGAGTCATCCGCCACGTAGTTGTAATGCCCTTCGCCATCAATAACCAGCGTGCCGTAAGCCCCCTTGAAGCTGGTGCTGCCGTCAGTAACTTCAACGGTTTCGCCATTCTGGCTGACCGAGACCACAGTCAGGTCATGCAGCTCGTCGGATGACAATTCACCGGTGGTTTGCTCTGATGTTTCCTGGAAGGTTAATCCTTCCTGAACGTAGAGCTTGATCACCGTGCCGTCCAGAGTTGAGCCGGTATAGAGCTTGTAGGTGATGTTGTTGAGTGTTGTCACTCCACTCATCTCCCAGGTGCCCTGCAGTAAAAGTGAATCCTCACTGCCGCCGCGAACATACAGCGCATTATCTGCATCGGTGACTTTCTCAATATCGTTCGCCGTCAGCGTCAGCACAGCGGCAACGCCGTTGGCCTGCAGGTCGATGAATTCGATATTGTGAACCTTGTCAGCAATGTCGCTGAGCGTCAGATCGCCCTGGCCTTTCCATACAAGCGTGTCGCTGCCAGATTTGCCGTCCACCGTGGTGAAATTGGTGTCGTAAACCGCGAAACTGTCGTCACCAATCGTTCCTGCCAGGATCAGTGCGCCGCCTTGAGAGCCATCAACGTCTACACCCACTTTCATGATCAGGTTTTTGGTGGTGCTATCCGCCAGAACATAGGTAAACGAATCTTCGCTACCTGAAAGCTTGATCACCGACTCGCTGTTCAGCGTGTAGGTATAGCTCCCGTCCTTATAAATGGTCAGCGTACCGTAAGTCCCGGCAATGGTTGTACCCGCCGCCGCAATCACCGTGAAGTTTGCCGCACCGGCAACAATACCTGCTGCAATCGATTTCACCAGAATACTGCCATCGCTGGTGTTATCGGTGGTGAAAACAGATCCCGTGATACTTGAGCTTGAGGTCACCACGTAGTCGGTAGTGCTGACAATGCTGACATCCACTTTGATCGTGAACGTATCGTATTTCCACTGCCACCAGCCGGCATCGAACCCAACCTGAGTCGTATCGACCACCACTCGATAGAGACCACTGTTCTGCCCGGACAGATCCACATTCAGCGTACTGCTGCTGGAAATGGCTTGTGTACCACTGGTAACCGTATCCCAGCTAAAGGTCTGCTCATTATAAACTTGCAGCGTCCATGTAGCCGAAGCGGTATTAGCAGAGTTCATTCCCGTACTGGAAACGGTGAGATGAATCTCCTGCAGATCGCTGCTGCTGTTTATAGTGAAGCTGTCACTGGTGAACGTATTGCTCGCTGTATTATTGGTGACCGTCTGCTGGACACTGTCGTTCACCAACGTTACGTCGCCCGTGATATCGGCAGCATTATTCTCTGCTACGGTCTCGGTACTGCTGGACTTGATGTCGCGGTCAACGTACAGATTCACGGTCTGACCATCGGCTGTTTTGCTGGTGTAGTGGTTGTAGTTAACGTTGTTAACCACTTCACTACCAACCAGCGTCCAGCTCCCACTCAGCGTCAGAGTATCGCTGGTAGAGCCCTTCACGTACAACGTGTTGTTCTCATCAGTGATATCCGCCACGTTTTGTGCAGAAATCAGCAGGTTGTCCACATCAGTGTCGTTCAGCAGATCGATCTCTTCGATGTTGCTGACCTTGCTGGCAATATCACTGACCGTCAGCGTGCCTGTACCGTTCCAGGAGAGCGTATCAAACCCATCTCCCCCGTCGATGCTGGTGAAGCTGGTGTCGCTCACGCTGAAGGTATCACCGTTGTCGGTACCCACAACTTCAGCGGCTGAAGTGACGGTATAGTCAGCCCCATCTGCACTGTCATCACAGGCAACCGTAGACAGCGAAACCCCACTCTGAACATAGAGATTCACAATACTGCCATCGTCAGCCTTCGCGGTGTAGTGGGTATAGCTGATGCTGTCCACTATCACCGTACCGGCGTTGATCCAGGTTCCCGTCATCGTGACCGTATCACCGGAAGAACCCTTGATATACAGTGTGTTACTGTCGTCAGTGACATCCTCAACACTCTGCGCATCAACCACGACATTGCCTGCTTTACCATCTGACAACAGATCGATCGCTTCGATATTGCTGACCTTACTGGCTACGTCGCTCAGCACCAGATTGCTGCTGCCGTGCCATGCCAGCGTATCGCTGCCGTCGGCACCATCCACGGCGGCGAAATCAGTGTCATAGACGGCAAAGACATCATTGGCTTCTGTGCCATGGAAGTTAAGTGCTCCACCGTTGCTGCCATCGACCTCGACCCCCAGATTAATGGTCAGCGTCGCGTTAACCACTTCACCATTGGCACCTTTCAGTGCGTAGGTAAACACGTCCTGCGAACCAGCCGGAATCTCCGAAGTATTTGGCGTGTAGGTGTACGAGCCATTGTTGTAGACCACCAACGTGCCGTACTGACCGACAATTTTTACCCCACTCTCAGTGATAAAGGCGTAGCTGCTGTCAACATTCGTATCGGCAGTGTTGTCGCCTGCTTTTACATAAAGTTGGGTGTAGACGGAGCTCAGTTTATCCACGCTACCGTCAGCACCTTCATCAGTCAGCAGGTTACCTTTGGCGACATGGTTGGCAGTGATGTCGTAATCCGTGGTGCTGACCACCTCTGCACTCATATTGAGAGTAACCGTATTGGTCGCGCCAGTGGTGGTCACGGCAATACGATAGGTTCCTGCATCCAAATCAAGCGTGGACAGGTCCACGTTAAGGATGACCTCTGAGTTATGCGTTCCAGCCGCAACAACCTGGGTATACTCCTGTACGGTTGACCACGTACCATCCTCGTTCAGGATCTGGACATCATAGGTGATGTTCATTGCCGTCGAGAAATTTTCATTCCAGATCAGGAAGTTTGCGTTCGTTGTCAGCGTCAGTGAGCCTGTTACCAGATCGTCTGCGGAATTCACCGTGAACGATTGACTATAGGTCTCCGTGCCGCTGTTGACCGTAGCAGATCCACTGACGCTGGTTGAATGATAAGTCACCGTCACGCTGGCATCGGCCTCGTTACTGGACGCAATATCCGTAATGGCGTTAGCACTCGGGTCGGTAGCATCCCAGCTCAGATCCAGGGCATCATTGGTGGTGCCAATCTGCACATGCAGCGTCGCTGATGAGGTTGCACCCGTTGACGAATCGGTAATGGTGTAAGTGAAGTTATCCACCTTACCAATACTGTCCATCGCGACGTTTGGCACATACTCATAGCTGCCATCGGCATTAATGGTCAACGTACCATACTGACCGACCAGCGTAGCTTTGGTCGTGGTGCTATCCAGCGTCACCGTTGTTACGGTGCCGTCACTGTTGGTCATGCTCACCGAAGTAACAGAGGTATAAGCACTGTGTGGGATGCTGTCAGTACCATAAACACTGTCAGCATCGGACATCACGTTACCTGTCGCCGTGGTGTAATCGGTTACGGTGCCTTCATCTGCCAGGGTATAGACCGTCTTGCTTGCTTCGAGGTTAAAGCTCACCCCAATATGCGCACCAGAAGTGCTATATACCAGCTGGTAAGTACCCGCCGTCAGTCCTGACAGTGTCAGGGTAGAAGTGGTCGCCCCCAAACCGAACATACCGAACAGGTTTGAGCTGTCATCCTGGGAAACATTCACCCATTGACCAGTAGAGGAGTCGTATTTCTGCAGAATCAGTGAAGAGCTGCTGGCCAGATCGACAAACGCTGATGACGTTGCCTTAACCTGCAGATCAATAACCGAGCCGTCCTTAACAACAATCGGATCGCTGTTGATAGTATGACCGAATGAGATGAGGCCTCCATCACTGATCAACGTGCCCAAATCAGCTTGTTCATCAACAGGATAGGTAAAGCCAACCGCTGCACCAGAGCTAACATTGTCTGTCGCCGTCAGTTCCATAGTTTCAACATTCAGGTCAAGCACATCAGACGGTTCGCTGCTGTTGCCAGCGGCGTCAGAGACCGTGAAAGTAATTTCATGGCTGCCGTCATACAGTCCGGTTTCGTCGGTGTAACTCCAGTTACCATCCTTATCCACGATGGTATGACCTACAGCTTCCCCTTTGTCATAAATCGTCACGGTTGCGCCCGGTTCCAGATCGCTACCGCTGAAGGTCAGATGGCTGTCGTTCTGGGTGTCAGCAATATCAACAACCGCACCGGTTTCATCAGTGATAACAACAGCACTGATATCCACACCTTCAGGCGCAACTGAGTCTACGGTCCAGCTGACCGGATCTGACTGACCACTGCTGTTGCCTGCGCCATCAATCACTTCATAAGTGAAGCTATGGTCGCCTTCACTCAGCGCAGTTTCCGGCGTGAATGACCAGCTACCATCTTCAGCCACGGTGGCTTCGCCCAGTACGGTATCGCCATCACGGACAATAATCCTGTCGCCCGCTTCCTGACCTTCAGCGCTGAACGTTGGGGTACTGTCGGAGATTGGCGTTCCTGCAGCAAACGCTTCCCCGTTGTCGTTACTCAGAACCACATCTGACGGATCCAGCGAGTCTGGTGCAATGGTATCCACCACGACATCGAGGGAGTCACTACCCGTGTTGTTTTCCGGATCGGTCACGGTCACAGTCAGCTTATGGTCGCCTTCGCCCAGAGCCGTTTCTGGCGTAAAGGTCCAGCTGCCGTCAGCGCCCACGGTCACGGTACCCAGTACGGTATCACCGTCAGAAATCACCACTGTCGAACCGGCATCCAGATCCTTCCCGCTAAAGGTTGGCGTACTGTCGTTGGTCATATCACCGTCGACAAGCACATTGCCGTTATCATCGGTAATAATCACGCCAGTATTGATCCCTTTAGCCGCAGAGATGGTCAGATCGAGCGCGTCGGACTGACCGCTGCTGTTGCCAACCTCATCGGTGACTTCAAAGGTAAAGGAGTGATCGCCATCTTCCAGTTTTTCTTCCGGAGTGAAGGACCAGTTTCCGTCTTCATCTACTGTGGTTTCGCCAAGGATTTGGTCACCATCACGAATGATGACGGTTGCGCCGGCTTCCTGGCCTTCGCCACTGAAGGTTGGCGTGCTGTCAGCAGTAATGCCCTCTGCACCAATAGCTTCGCCTGTTTTGTCGTTAACAATAACGACTGAGGCAATATCGATGCCTTCTGGCGGTATGGTATCAACGGTGAAGGAAACGTTACCGCTCTGGGTATTACCTTCAGCATCGGACACAGCAATAGTAAGTGTGTGCTCACTATCAGAAAGGGCTTCAGTTGGAGTGAAGCTCCAGTTACCGTTTTCATCTGCAGTGACCTCGCCCAGCACATTATCACCCTCACTGATGGTGATTTTGGTACCCGACTTAAAATCGCTGCCTTTAAGGGTTGGCGTACTGTCGTTGGTGAAATCGCCATCATTGATCTCATTGCCAGCGTCGTCAGTCATCACCACGGTAGGTGTACGGGTGTCCACCACAATATTCACGGTGTCATTGGTGTGGTTGCCGTTGGCGTCGGTACCCTCCGCGGTAATTTCATGGCTGCCATCCGCCAGCGGTTCGTCAGGGGTGAAGGTCCAGTTGCCGTCTTCATCCACGGTCACTTCGCCGATCACTTTATCACCGTCGCTGATGGTCACGGTGGAATCAGGCTCCATGCCGCCGCCGCCAATCGTCGGGGTGTTGTCGCTGGTGGTGTCACCATCATTGATCGGGTTGCCCGCCTCATCGGTCATGCCCGGCGTGCTGGCTTCGGTGTCGATCACGATGTTCACCGTGTCGTTCACGCCGTTGCCGTTGACGTCGGTGCCGTCGATGACCAGCGCGTGGTCGCCGTCGGCCAGCGGTTCGTCAGGAGTGAAGGTCCAGTTACCGTCTTTATCCACGGTCGCTTCGCCCAGCACGTTGTCGCCGTCGCTGATGGTCACGGTGGAATCAGGTTCCATACCGCCACCGCCAATCGTCGGGGTGCTGTCGCTGGTGGTATCGCCGTCAGCAATCGGGTTGCCCGCGTCGTCGGTGAGCACCGGCTCGGTGGCCGAAGTGTCTACCACAATGTTCACCGTGCTGCTGGTGTCAATACCTTCTGCATTGGTGCCATCCACGGTAATGGAATGGCTGCCATCTGCCAGCGGTTCATCCGGTGTGAAGCTCCAGCTGCCGTCATCGCCCACGACTACTTCACCAATCACATCGTCGCCATCGGTGATGGTCACGGTAGAACCAGGCTCCATGCCGTCGCCGCCAAAGGTTGGCGTGCTGTCGCTGGTGGTACTGCCATCGACGATCGCATTGCCACTATCGTCGGTCAGCACTGGCGCGTTGGTGTCCACAGTAATATTGACAGTATCACTGGTGCCGTTGCCGTCCGCATTGGTCCCGTCAATAGTGATGGTATGGTCGCCATTTTCCAGCGGCTCATCCGGCGTGAAGCTCCAGCTGCCGTCGTCGCCCACGGTCACTTCGCCAATCACGGTGTCGCCATCGGTAATGGTCACGGTTGAGCCAGGCTCCATACCGTCGCCGCCAAAGGTTGGCGTGCTGTCGCTGGTGGTGGTGCCATCGGCGATCGCATTGCCATTATCGTCGGTCAGCACCGGAGCGGTAGCTTCAGTGTCCACCACAATGTTGACAGTATCAGTGGTACCGTTGCCGTCCGCGTTAGTGCCATCGATAGTGATCGCATGCTCGCCGTCCGCCAGCGGTTCATCCGGCGTGAAGCTCCAGCTGCCATCGTCGCCCACGGTCACTTCGCCGATCACTTTGTCGCCGTCGCTGATGGTCACGGTTGAGCCAGGCTCCATACCGTCACCGCCGAAGGTCGGTGTGTTGCCGCTGGTGGTACCGCCATCTTCGATCACGTTACCCGCGTCATCGGTCAGCACCGGAGTGGTGGCTTCAGTGTCCACCACGATGTTGACAGTATCACTGGTGCTGTTGCCGTCTGCGTTAGTGCCATCAATGGTGATCGCATGCTCGCCGTCCGCCAGAGGTTGATCCGGCGTGAAGCTCCAGCTGCCGTCGTCGCCCACGGTCGCTTCACCGATCGCTTTATCCCCGTCGGTGATGGTCACGGTGGAACCTGGCTTCATACCTTCGCCGCCAAAGGTCGGCGTGCTGTCGCTGGTGGTCGCGCCATCTTCGAGCGCGTTACCTGCGTCATCGGTCAGCACCGGAGTGGTGGCTTCAGTGTCCACCACAATATTGACAGTATTACTGGTGCCGTTTCCGTCTGCGTTAGTGCCATCAATAGTGATCGCATGCTCACCGTCCGCCAGAGGTTGATCCGGCGTGAAGCTCCAGCTGCCGTCGTCGCCCACGGTCGCT
>NZ_WHOY01000031.1:273667-381084 GCF_009765445.1 Pantoea sp. BAV 3049
TCCGACAATTCAGGAAATTTTTTCTCAAGGTCAGCCAGATCGTTCATAAGACCACCCCAGACACCTGTGGCCCCCTTGAGCGCATTGTCACTGGTCAGTTCAGTGTTGTATTTGGCCCGATCCATTTTCCACTGCGCCCCGTCTGCTACCGTTTTAAAGTCCAGGTCAGCGGAGCGCTGACCATCAGGCAGGCTGAACTGGTTAACGCCTTCATTAACCTGCCTATTGAAGAAATCTCGGTTACGGTCAAAGTTGATATAAGCATTGCGGGCCTGCTGATTGGGGAACAGTTGTGAAATGTGCTGACCGTGTATCTGTGAAATCTGCGCGTTGAGGCTTTCACGCTCCTGATCTGAGCTGGCGTTGCCGAGTTGCCTCTGCAGACGACGATAAGTAGGGTCGGTGTCATCCATTTTTCCGACGATCCCAGTAATGGTATCAAGCGCAGTTTTGCCGTGAGCCAGGTCATGCCGCATCATGCTGCGAATATCCAGACCCTTGCCATTGATTTTGATGCGCTTTCCATTATTAGTAAGGTTATTAGAGGTAAGCTCAGCAAGGAAATCATTGGCATTCGTGGCCGCATCCTGTGGATCTTTCGCACCAATAGCTGACGCCTCAAAAAAAGCTGCCAGCTGAGAAAATCCCCGATTCCCGTAAAAGCCAGCCGACTTACCCGCCTCCAGACCGCGAGGCATCTCACGCGCCAGCTCCGGCACATCAATACGTCCGTGCTGCGCCATCGTGGTCAGAACGCTCAGCGCAGCCGGAGCATCTTTATCGCTCAGACCGAAGTTAACAGCGCTGGCCTGCGTGTTAGCTACAGATGCCGCGTCTGCGCCAGTGGCTACCGCATTTCGCAGCACATAAGGCAGAAATTTATAAGCCTGATCCCTGCTGACCACTCCGGATCGCATCATCGTTTCCATCCCGGAAAATGCTTCGTCGGGGCTTGCCCCACTAACATCAACAGAGTGACTGATAACCTGATTAATGCGTTCCATTCCGGCTTTACGTCCAGCAAAATCACTGTTGCTGTAAGCAAAATTTGCCTGCCTGCGCAGTTCCGCGTCATACGACGCCGCGTCAGTCACTGGCTTACGAAGGGCCATCCCCACACCAGCCACGGCACCACCAATCATACCCATTGCCCTGAACGCACCAGCCATACGGCCCTGCGTGCGCTCTGTCTCACCCAATTCCTGACGCAGCTTGCTGACGGTCGCGGTCATCTGCTCATAGGCACGTTTCTGTTCGCCCACAGACAGAGTGCCGGAGCGCTCAAGGCGATTATAAGCGGCGATGGTTTTAGCAATTTCCCGCTGAACGGATTGTTCACTGCGGATACCGAGGGCGGCGTAGGCTTCGCGGGCCGGGTTGCGGCTGATACGCTCCTGCTGTTGTGCCATCATCCCCATTTCACGGTTCAGACGGTCAATTGTGGAGGTCATTTTATCAAATGCGCGGGTCTGTTCAGTGGCAGATAACTTACCTGAATTGGCAAGGCGCAGGTAAGCTGCAGCTGTACGATCAATCTCACGCTGAATAGATCGCTCACTGCGGATACCCAGCTGCTCACGCGCCTGTTGCATGCGTTGCGTTTCAGTACGAATGCGACTGATTGCGGCGGAGGCATTATCCTTAACGCCAATGCCAATTTGCGTTTCAAAGGGGCCAGCCATGCGTTATTTCCTGCGTTTACGGGGAGATTTTCGTTTTTTGCGTCGGGTACTGACATAAGAAACCCCTTCACCGCGCTGTTTCTTATGCCAGGCTTTAGGATTCTCGATGCGGAACACCGCATCAAGGCGGCAGGCCAGCTCTACAGCACTCCAGGAGCGGACTTCAGATTCTGGATATCCGTACTTACTGAGCCTGACACAGGCATAACGGAATTCCTGTCGCTTTCTGCCAGCTCTTTCCTCTTTTTTTTCAGCTCATCATTCGCTTTAGTGATCAGGCTGTAATCACTGCTGATGAGGTTGTCACGGAGCAAATTGTACGTGATCGCCTCTTTTGGGATAGTGCCAAGCGATTCCAGGCAGGTTGCGATAAGTGCCACCCGAAAACCGCTGTCCGGTACGCTCTCGTCTTCGGCCACGTCGATTTCATCGCCCACGGTGGGCAGGCGCAGGGTGAAGTCCTGGTGCAGTTTGCCTTCATGCTCCACGCCAATTTCCAGCGTGCCACTGATGGTTTTGGTGTTTCCGGTCATCATTATTCCTCAATGCAGTTAAGGGCAAAGCCAGCGATGCTGATGCGGGCCTCATTGTCCACGTTGTACTGGCGACCCACGGTCTGAACCGTAAAGTTCTGATAGGTGGTGGTCAGGCCGCCGCTGGCGGTGTCTTCCGGGTAAATGGTCAGCTTGGCGTCGGTGATGTTCTCCCACACGAGGGTGCCGGTCTTGGGGATCACCGCCTCCAGCGTCAGGTTGTAGGTCGCAATGCCGTTAACATGACCCTTAGCTCGTCCGGTGGAGTTCATGGTTTTCACCAGCTTGCGCCCGGTGTCCACGCTCGGGCTGACCTGCGTAATCTCAATCTCGGTGCCATCGACCTCAAGGACAATTGGCCCGACGTATACGTCACTCATTGGTACTCTCCTTAATACAGGGCCACGGTGCCGGTCAGGATATGCAGACCGCGAACCACCGGAGCCGGAATAAGTGCATCGGCGCGGGTGTCGTCCTGCGCGTTGCGCGTGACCTTCACCTGGTCTTTGTAGGTGTCGATGTTCTCCACCATCTCCAGCGTTTCCAGCGCATAGAGCACGTCCAGCGTCTCCGAACGAATGCGGGTCAGCCTGGCGTCGGTCAGCTTGCCGCCGTTCGGGAAGCGCTTCGCAATGCGGGCACGCCACGTCTTGCGGATGTAGTCCAGCGTGCGGATGGTGGTAATGTCCAGCAGGGTGGCATCCTCAATCCCCGTGCTGTCCTTGATGTAGGTACTGATGGCCCGCACCAGCTGCACCTTGTTATTCACCACCTCAAACGGTGTCAGGCCGTTGTGCAACGCCTTCTCCATCTCGGTGCCCATCGGCCAGTCGGCCTGCAAAGTGACGTCCAGCCCGGTCAGCGCGGTGTTATCCATCGGCTCAGAGGGGTCGTCCTGTGCGGCAATAACGGCGGCATAGACCGCTGCCAGCACGCCATTCGGCAGAACGGAGCCGTGATGCCACCCCGTGGTGATGCGGTAGGCGTTGGTGTTCCCGGTCAGCGTAATGCCGCTGGCCAGCGTACCGTTCCAGCCCGTGACGCCCATAGCACCACGCTGCTCGGTGGGGCCGGAGACCGAATCAATGTGCGTGGCCAGCGCGGTAAGCGCGTCCTGCGATGAATACGGGATCGCAATCAGCGTGTGACCGGCGCTGAAAATGGCGGAGAGCGCGTCCGAAATATCCGGATCGCCCGCGCCGCCCGTCAGCGGACTCAGTTCACCCGTCACGCCGCTGGCGGTGATGGTCAGCGTGAGGCTGATTTCATTACCGCAGGCTCCCTTATTCATGGCGGTAAAGACCAGGCCGGTCTGCTTTTCAGCCACGCGGTCGAGGGTCGCCAGCAGCGGCAGGCCACCCTTCGCGGCAAGGGCGGCGTGCAGGTCGGCCATCAGGGTGTCGCCGGTCGCGCCGGACTTCACCGCAATGGAAACAGTGGTGCCACCCACGCGCAGGCTGACCTGGCCGGAACCGGTCGCAGGGCCGTTCAGCACCAGCGAACCCTTAGCCGCCACGCCCGCGCTGTCATCATCCAGCGCACACACGGCCAGCTGCAGGTTGCTGTTGGCCGCAATGGCGGCAGTGGCCATCAGGTGGGCCTGTGAGCCACGCCCGAAGTACACCGCCGCTTCCTCGCTTGTATAAATATCGGTCGGCGTCAGCGCGGCCACGGTGCCGGTACTCAGGCGCTGCGCCAGGATAACCAGATACTGGTCATCGGTGGCCAGCGCCCGACCGGCATTGGTAAAGTCATACCGGACGTAGGTTCCCGGCACGCGGGTGGTGGTGGAAATGCTGTCGGTATCTGCCACGGATCAGCCCTCCTTTTTGGTGGTGGTATCGGCGGCTTTATCTGCCACCGACGCGGCTGCTTTTACTGCCGGTGCGGCTTCTTTTGCCGGGACAAGCTGCAGGTCGCCGTCGCGCATGCGGCGACGGTAATAGGTGGTCAGCTCCACCTCGACTGACGCGCTGTCGGTGATGTAGCGGCGGCTGTCATTTTCCAGCGGCACGCGCACTCCCTTACGGGCAATCACTGAGGTCATATTTTTTTCTCCGTTGTGACGGTTGCGGTAACTGACGCGCCGGATGGCGTGGTGATGGTGCCTGTAGTGACATCGTGAGCAGGCGCGGCATCCTCAAGGCGACCCTCCCATCGCACAAAGTCGTAATCAGGATCGCTTTCGCTGTCCGGGGCAACGGGCCAGTGGCGGTTCTCCAGGGTGTCCTCGTACCACAGCGTGTCAAAGAGGCACTCGTACATGGCAACAGCCTGCTCGCTGAATACCTTGTTGGTCACCATTTTTACCGTGGCGGGGCGAAGGTTGCCGATATCCAGCCCCAAATCCTGACCGGACAGCAGGCGGCGAACGGCACGGACAAGCCGGTAACAACCCGGCTCATCCAGATTGATGCCGCCATGACGCACGCTCTCGTTGTCGCGCAGGTTATAGTCCGCCACGTATACCGCGAACCGGGCCGCTACCTTAAAGCGGGTGCGGCGGGTGTCGTGCGGCTGGCTGGAGGTAATGCCGGTAAAGGTCACGAACGCGCCCGGCAGACAGCCCAGGATCACGCCGATGTCATCCGTCATGACGTCCCAGCTGACCACGTCTGCAACCATACCTCCCAGACCTTCACGCAGCCGCTCACACATTGCGGATTCAACCGCCGTAATGGTGACCATCAGTAGCAACCTCCCTGCGTGCGGTCGCGGCTCCACAAATCCTCACCGCCGGAGTAAAACGCCACGTCCGGGGAGGATGAATCAACCGAACCGCCGTTTTCAGGGTTGCTGCCTATGCTGACCTTTCCGTTAGCGACCTGCTTCAACCAGCTCATGGCATCCTCATAGCGCAGGCGAATTTCCTCAGTACAGGTGCGTTCGGTGCCGGTCAGCAGGTAGCGGGCAATATCGCAGCAGTAATCCCGCAGCGCGTCAGGAATATCACGTAACGGCAAGGTATAACGCGCACCTATCCAGGCATCAATGCGGTTACTGGCGGAGTTCAGGTGGTAAGCAATGCGATCATCATCCGCCTCTGCCTTGCCCCGCGCCGCCGTAACACTCACCGCGTCACGCGAGGTAAAATAGGCTTTGTAGTTATCCGGCGTGGCGTAACTCATGGCTACGCCCCCGCGCCCGTTGAGCCATAGGCCATCTGCCAGTAACCAAACGCCGCCGCGCCGCGTCCCTCAACGCCGTACTTGTATTCAGCGCGCATGAAAACATCGTCTGAATCCATAGTGGTCTGGGAGACAAAGGTGGGTGTTTCGCGATCCTGGTAAATCAGCGGCTTCAGTACCTGAGTGGTATCGAGCAGGAACCAGGCCGTGTCAGAGGTCAGGTGTTGCACCACCAGTACCTCAGCGGCCCCCTTGTAAAGGTTGGGCTTGCCATCTTCCAGCCTGTCGGTGGTGACCAGTGTTTTAGCCACATCCTCCAGCGCGGGCGGAACAACCAGCAAATCCGGTCGCAGGTTGAGCGGGCGATTATGACGGTCTTTCAGCTTTTTCATCTGCGTGCGGGCAGCGCCGAATGAGGCTTTGGCCTCAGTCTGCGTGGCGACAGACAGAGGGGCTTTACCCATGTTGCTGTAGGTCGTGTCGCCCATTTTGTGCTTGTCGCTGATAAAAGGCAGGCCATCATAGCCTTTGGCGGTAAAGGCTTTATCAAGCAGCTCAAAGACCAGTTCATCCGGCCACATGGTGGCACTGTCGCCCGCACCGGATGCCTGAATGCCGTAAATCCCCAACTGGTCATCCTTGATGTGGTTACGTTTAACGACAACCGTTGCCTCAAAGTCCCGGTTAGGCACGACAAAATCGTGTTCAAGCAGTTTGGTCAGCTGCTTTTCACCGATCCATTCACGCATTTTCGGGAACATCTCAAGCCAGGCGTAGAAGTTGGCCGCGCCGGTTGAGGGGATGCGGGTTGCCACGCGCTGCCAGTTCGGCGTGCTTAACTTCAGACCATTTTGAAATGATTTCTTCAGGTTCAGAAACAGCAGCCTGAGGTTAGCCGTATTAATATCCATAATATTTTCCTTTTAACTCAGTAAATCCAGACGCCATCACTTTCGATCAGGATGATGCTTCCGGCTTTAGCGTGGGAGGCTTTAACGGCGGGCGTATCACCATCCGCTGCTGCGCTGCCGTCTGTAGCCGTCACGGTCTGATTGTCGAGGATGTAAGCCCGATCAAGCAGGTTGGTCTGGGTGATCGTGCCATCCGAGGCCCACTTGAATGCTTTATTGGCGCGGACGTTGATAAACTGCGCCCCGTTTTCTCCCGCCGAGTTATCAACAGATTCATCTGCGCATCCCGCGTATTTCAGCGTGGCGTCTGCCTTGCCGTTTACGGCGTAACCCTCACTGTTAACGCAGACGATAGCGCCCATTGGGATGCTCTCACCCTTGGCAACGGGGAGCGGCACAAGGATGCAGTCACGAAACGGGGTATCGCGGGGGGCTGTAATGGCCGTCATTCATCACCTCCAAAAAGGTCTTCAGGTGTGTTACCGAACATGCTGCACAGGGCAATCTGCTGCGCATCCAGTTGAGGGGCTTGTTTGTCTTTCGCATCCAGAGACATGCCGCTCGTCTGCATCTGCGACAGCGCCCGGATGGGCCTGCGGGAACCGATCATCTTTTCCATCAGGGCATAATCCTTTTGACCCAGTTCGCGCATGGTGTCTTCGTCGGCCCCTTTGAGTACGCGCCCGTCGCTGAGCGCGGCGGTGAGCAGGGTTTCCACCCTGTCGCCCTGAACCTGAGAGGACAGCGCGGCCAGCTCGTTGCGTACCTCATCCAGCACGGCCACCGGCACATACTTCGCCGGGTCGGGTGCGCCGGACTGCTGCTGTGAAAGCGCAGCGATTTTGCTCTGACCCTCCTGAATGGACTGGTCTTTCTGCTGCAGCTGCGCGTTGTGCGCCTCAATCAGCGCGGGTACGCTTGAACAGTCAGCCGTTTTAAGCGCACCGTTTTGCAGCGCCTCTGTTGCGGCCAGAATGGCGTTTTCATCCGCCTTATTGTCCAGGCCCATAATGGCGCACAGGGCAAGGCGCAGGTTTTCATTCATGGGGTGTTCTCCGTTATCAAAAAACATGAGTGACGCAGCGACCTGCCGCATCCCGTCGAGTACCGGCATGTTGGTGAGCGCGGCATTAACCAGCTCCCGCACGTTCCCTTTTTCGTCATAGCGAAAGGTGGGTGACACATAGCGATATTCATCTGCCTGAATCAGCGAGGCGGCGCGTTCCGTCCACTTCACGTCTGCAAAAAGCCCCTGACCCTCCACCCAGCTGAGTGATTTAAACCACCCGGAGGCAGGCACCGGCCCGGTGGCTCTGGGGGCATTCAGTGACTGGTGCTCATAGTCAAACTGGTAATCGTTTTTGCGCCGCGCCGCTTCATCAATGAGGCTCTGCGCCAGCGCGGCATCCATGTACCAGCGCTGGCCACCCTTCGGCGAACCGAACCAGCCAGCAGGAAAAAGCTGTATCCGGGCGCTGTCGCTGGTTTTGTCGATGGCCGAAACGGAGGCCGTGGCAAGTTTCCACATCGGGGATCGCATCCTTAAATCCGTCAGAATGACAGCAGGATAACGGGAGGGTGAGTGGCGAATAAGTGACAGGGGTGAGACGGGTAATCAGGGAGGGACAGAAGAAAAACAACGTTAACGAATGGGAGTGAGGGAGCGCAACCCCGTTTAAAACCCGTTTAAATCGCGTCAGATTGCGATAAATGTGTGAAGGGGTACAACGTTACCACATTCCCGGCGATAACGCCGCAGCGGGGCGCTGAGGCGTCAGTCCTGGTTTCCGTTGATGTGGCCAATAATGGCCTCGCGTATCAGCGCGTAATCCTCATCCGTCAGGCTGAGGAACGGTCGGGCATCAATCTTTGAGCCGGGATGGTTTACCTTACCGGCAAAGCGCCCGTTAAAATACAGCGCCTTTTTGTTGCGGGGGCGGATAACGTGGGGGCGGGTCTGGCCACCCATCTGGTGGATGCGGGCATAAACAACGTTTGTCCCGACCACGGCGCGGTCGTTGTCGCTCCACGGCTGAATGGAATTATGCAGCCGCCCGGTCAGCTGCAGGGGCTTACCGTCGCGATACTTCAGTTCCTTCCAGGCGGGACGGCCACCCTGCACAAAGTTCTCATCGACCGCGTCCATCATGATCCCGGCAATTCTGGTCATCAGCGGTTCGCGGCGCTTCACGCGGTTTTCCAGCTCGTCCAGCCAGTGCTGCAGGTCATCCGGGAACGTCAGTTCAATGTCAGGCTCCATCGGCCACCTCCGCCAGTGCGCCATCAATTACCTCACCAGCCGCATCGGTATCTGCCCATGCCCGCACCCCGGCAATGCTGAACCCGTCCGATCCACGCCGCAATACCACCACCTCCCGGCGTGGGTTGTCAGGGGTGACGAGGTGAAGCTCTTCCCCACGCAGCAGCACCGCCTGCGGGCGCAGCAGCAGCGAGACCAGGCGCGGCCATAACGCCTTTCCGGCATCGCGATGCGCCAGAAACACTTCCGCGCTGAGAGTGATCACCGGCGAAGGCAGGTTGCCGTCAGCGGACAGCATGGCCAGCACGTGCGGCGAAATCGCACCGGCGCGACGAAAGTCACCTTTTGAGGCGGCGGTGAGTCCCCTGGTCCAGTTATCAAGGCTCCGGTTCATCTCAGAGACCAGCCGGTTATTATTGCCCAGCGTTTCCCGCACGGCCTGCGCGGCCAGTCGCGGCGCGGCGGTGGTGCCTTTTTCCAGCAGGCTCTGGCCGAGACCGGCAAGGTATCCCTGTCCGGGGTTGAGGTGGAACCCGGCATCGGGCGTCAGAAGCTGCCCGGTTTTGGGGTCGCGATAGGCCGTCACGGGGCGCATTTCACCCTGCAGGCCATACGGCTGCTGCACGGTGATCAGTCGCCCGGCGCTGGTCTCCAGCCCCAGCGGATGGCTGTCAAGCTGAGCCGCATTCAGCGCGCGTACCCAGCAGCGGCAGCGGTAGCCATTGGGCGGGTAGATGCTTTGCCAGATGGGATCGTCCCAGCGAAACACCCGGCCATTCAGCGCCGCATGCGTGGGACGCGTGCGGTTGTCCATTACCGCGTTATATTCAAAATAAGGCCGGTCGGCAACGTTGCGCATCTGCTGCTGCCAGCGGCCTGCGGCATAGGCTGACTGCACGTTGGTGCGAAAAATGGTATCAAGCCGGTACGGCATCAGCTTCTTACCTTCCAGCTCGCCATTTTCATCCGCTTTCAGACCGCGCCCCAGCCAGCCCTTGCGCTGCAGCAGCGGCTCCAGGTCGTCCTGAAACTGGCGAAGCGTCGAGCCGTTCCTGAGCACGTCCGTCAGCCCCTGGTGAATATCATTCAGCACGTCCAGTTTAGTGATGCCCGCCACGGTAAACTTCACCGCGTGGGCTTCATCCTTCATATCCTGCCAGCTTAAAGAGGGCGTCAGCCCCTTTGACTCAAAGTAGCTGATTGCCCGCTCAGGGGGCAGCGTCATGGCAAATCCGGCGCTTACGTCAGCCATGCTGTTGCCCCATGACGTCCGCCACAAAGATCGCCTGACCGACCAGCTCTCTCAGCGCGAAATCATCCATGCCGGGATAGCTTGCCGCCAGCAGCTCATACACGTCATCCGGCGTGCGGGCCGCTTTCACCCTGTCAATCAGCGGCCTCAGCATGGTCTCGGCGGCGGCGCTGGCCTGCGCGGCCAGCAGCTGCGGGGCGGCGTCAAGCTGAAGCTGCACGCCGTCAGCAGTCGTTTGCGGTGCGGATAAGGCCGCAAGGCGCATCTGCACGGCCTGCGACAGGGCGGCGTCACCCGGCAGCTGTCGCGTGATGGGCTTCAGTATCGTCTGGCCATCCTGCGGCAGCGGGATACCGCTTTTATCCGAAAGCCACTGCTCGGTGATGTTAAAACCCGTAGCCTGAGCCTTGATCACCACGTCCATCAGCACGCCAAGATCGACAGGTTCGCGCGTGTCAAATTCGAACCGGGGCGCACGCTCCGGGTTATAACGACCATTCAGCGCCAGGATGGGCCACAGTAGCTGATGCGTCAGCGTGTCGGCCACGGCCAGCGCATCACCCACAAGCAGATCGTGACGCACCTCGTTATGAATATTGCCCAGGGCATTCGTGGACGTTTTACCGTCAGCCTGGCTGGTCAGCGTGCCGCCAAGAATGACCTTTGACTGCACTTTTTCGCACCATTCCACCATGTTTAAAAAAGGCGCGGACTGACCGGATGCAGGCGAAACCAGGTCAATCGAGGCGGTATTGGGAATAATCCCGCCTCCCTCACGGGCCAGCCTGCGGATACCCTGCAGCAGCCGCAGCCGCTCCTTGTCCGTCATGGTCGAGTCATATTTACCGATGCGAAACGGCAGACCATACAGGTTCAGGAACTGCGCCCAGTCGCGGGCTGACAGGTTCTTGAAAAGGTATGTCCAGACCAGCACGCGGAAAAGCCCGCTCTGCGCAACCGGCCCGGATTTGGACTTGTGCTTATGTACAATCCAGCCCAGCGACTCCAGGACTTCACCGTCAGAACCACCCCGGTTAAGCCGTATATCATCCAGGTTAGCCTGTGGCATGGTAAAGACTCTCGCCTGGCGCTTATGAAAGGCGGCGGGCAGCCAGACGGCGCTTCTCAGTGGCCACTCCAGCTCAATACAGGCAAAGCCGTGGCCGATGGCGTCCAGCATGTCCATCATCATCTCGCGCAGGCCGGGAAGATTGCGCAGCCACCAGTCCGCCTCCGCTGCCACTTTCTTTTCAGCGTCCGTGGCATCAGGCGGTGGAGCAACCCGAAAAGGCAGCGTCAGCAGCGCACGCTTACGCTTGGCCATCTCCGCGAACAGATGGCCGTCGCGCTCCTCCATATCCCTGAAAAGGTCGCTCTGGGCCTGAATATCTCCCTGCTCGGCGGCGCTGAACAGCGCATAAACCCGGTTAACATCAAGCCCGGATGACGGGTGATCCGGCGTATCCATATACAAAAAATCATCGCCGTCACTCTGCATGGGGCGGGATTTATCACCGTTAAAAAGGCGTTTAAACGCACCTTTAATATCCATTACCATCCTCCCGAACCGAACCCACCAGACGTGGATTCGCCATATTCATCGTCGTCATCAGGTAACCGGTCATCACTGACGGCACTGATGGGAATAAATTCAAAATTGCCGACGCTTGTGGAGGCAATCGCCCACAGCATATGAAGGGCATCAGGGCCGTCATCATGCTCGGCCATTGGAAAGTGCTTAAGCTGCTCGATCAGCGTGGTCAGCAGGTGGTAAATGAGAATTCGCTCATTTTCCATAAATGGCTGCAGGGACTCGATGCGCCCGTGTTTGTCGGTGGTGGGGATGACCGAACGGGCCGGAACCGGCACGCCCTGCTTCAGCGACTCCTCGATAAGCGTTTCACGCAGAAAGTCCTGGAACTGCACCGACTCAAACGCCCAGGCCACGCAGCCAAATTCCTTCTGCAAACGGATAACGTCAGTAATAATCTTTTTGGGGCGACGCACCCGAATATCTGCCCGCACCACCTTGAGTACCTTCTTGATGCGGTGCCAGCCGCCAACCAGCAGGGCGCTGGGGTCATTGCCCCGCGAATTGTTTTTACCGAGCGAGGGGTCGCAGGCACCGAAATAAATCAAATCCGGCTCCAGCTCGCGCCACTCATGAATGCAGCCGTGAAAAATGGCGTTTTCGCCGCTGACCGGGTCATTCTGGTACTCCGCATCAAAGGCGCGTTTCCCCACGCGTACGCGGATAAGCATCAAGTCCAGCAGGGGGCGCGCAGTCCAGGACACGCGCGACCCTTTCAGCATCGCCTTCTGGTGGCGCTTATAAAACGCCTTCGCCGCCGCTTTGCCTTTCTCCCGCAGCACGGCTTCCCAGTCGTCCCACAGCTTGAGGTTCTCCGGCCACGCGAGGATTGCCTGGAAGCGCTTTGCGTTCCATGACGGGTTTTTCAGGGTGCGTGCCAGCACCGAGTCGTAGTGGAGGATTGAACCGACATAAATGATATCAAGCTTAATGCCCGCACCGCCCAGCGGTATGATCGTACTGTTCAGCCATCGCTCCAGCTTGTCTCGCTGCTTTGGCGTCACCACGTTTTCGTTATTTTCGAGATCGTCAAGGTGGACAAGATCGGGGCGGTATGCGCCGTGCTTGCGCCCGCGCAGGGCCTGCCCCTGACCGGCTGACTCAATTTTGATACCGCTGGCCGTCAGGATGCAGCCAATGCGCCAGACGCGACCCTGACCGCACGCCTCGGGATAATCCATCGCCAGTGCGCGGTTGTACATCAGCTCAGCCTTGATCGCCTCCAGCGACCCCGCCGCCTGCTCACCCGTCTCAAAAACAATGATGATGTATTTTTTCAGCTCCCGGACCACGCACCAGAGGTCAAACAGCTGCTGACTCAGGGTGGTTTTGGCCTCACCACGCGGCGCTGCTATCACCTCGTTCTCATCTTCATTACTGGTTACTACCTGCGGCAGGCGCTCAAAAAGATACTCATGCAGCAGGCTGGTCTCAGGATGGCGGACGTGATGAGGGAAGTAGGTATTGACGAAATAGCGAAACCCGTTCACCGGATCGCTGACCCGCTCCCGGCGCTCCCGGATGGCTTCCGGGCTGACATCCAGACCGGCGCTCTCATTCTCGATACGGGTGCGCAGATCCAGCTGGATCTGCTCAATGCGCTCACGAAACGATTTAAGGGAGGATTTAGACACGCTTACCCCTGCGCCCGATTGCCTGCTGCCAGAGCAGCCTCAATCTTCTCTAACAGATGAGATTTTGCCTGCCAGATGCTCTGGCCATAACCGGTATCTGTTTCGTGAGCTTCTCCGTCAGCGGTCTGCACCATGAGGTGATCACTTAAAATAAACACGCGCACGATGCTGTCAGCACGCACAGCATTACGGTCCGTCAGCTCTATGAACTGTCTAGCGGACTTAATTACTTCACCCATATTTTTTCTCCACGATTTGCTGGAACTCAGGCAGAACATCAAGGAAGCGCGCCATCAGTGCCGGATGTTTATCACTTAGAAACGCCGCGAACTCTTCCACCACGCCCGCCGCCACGATAAGTCGGTCGGTCTCAGGAAGGATGCGACGGCTTGCCGCCATCATTTTGTTAAAGCCGTCTGCCAGTCTGGCGAGGATTTCGCTGTACTTCTCTACGGGCAGCCCTTCGCCATCCGGGTGCGCCTCGCGCAACTGGCGCACGCGATTCATGGCAAGGCTCTGGTGCTCAAGCCACTCAACAAACAGGGCGCGGGCCGCTTCCTCCTGAGATCCACCTGAAAGACGCAAGGCGGCGCGGTGTTTGTCCCAGTCGTCGCCGCTATCCCGGTCATCCCTGCGCCAGCGCAGAACGGTGGCGATACTCACGCCATGCATCGGCCCCAGCACCTCCGGCGCGATGTTTTTACTGATGTAGTCACGACGAACGGCAGCGCGAACCTCTTTTGAATGCGCCATCAACGCCCCCCGCCGCCAATCAGGCGGTCGATACGCTCGGTGGTGCGCTCCATTGAGGACTTGATCTCCGAGAGCATCGCCATAATCTGCTCCTGATCGCGCACCGCATCAGACTTAAGCTGGTACAGCTCACGCATGCGGATATTCTCCCGTCGCAACTCTCCAATCGCACTGTGTAGTACCTTCAGCCAGAAGAGAAAAATTCCCGCCACAATCGTAGACACAATGGTCTGCCATACGTCTGCTACTGAACCCATCACTTACTCCTTGTTATCCGGCCAGAAAAACGCCTCCAGCGCTTTCAGCTTCGCCGCATTCGCCTGGCACCAGGCACCATAATCATTTGCATGCCGCAGCAGCGCGTCCGGGGGTAACCCCTTGCCGCCGCCCGCATACGCTGAGGGGGCTGGCGGCATGGTGGCCACCGTCACCATCTGTCGCGGTGGCTTAGCGTCCTGCACGATCACCGGCGCTGGCGTCACCACCACCGGCGTAGCCGAGGGCTTTTTCGTAGAGCTGCAGGCTGCGAGGGCCAAGCCCGTTAAAACCACAGCCACCGGCATTGCCCGCCGTTTTGTTATCATCACTGACCGCCTTTCCTATCTGAAGACCGAGCAGGGTACTTGCCTGCTGTAGTGCGTATTCTGAATTGGCCAGCTTAAGCGCCAGCTCGTCAGCCCGTTGCTGCTGTTGCTGTTCCCGCGAACGGGCATCCAGCAGGGCCTTATTGCTGGCCTGCGCCAGCTGCTGGCGCTCATCGGCACGGGACTTTTTCTCACCAGCCAGCGCGGAATCACCCGTCAGCTTTGCCGCCGCAAACCCGGACTGATAACCGCCGTGATGTAACCACCACCCGGCACCGCCGAGCGCCGCGCACACCAGAACGCCGGGTAAAAGTCGGGTTAACAGCCATTTAATCAGCGCCACGCTCATTATTTTTTCCTCCCTGCGGACCAGGCGGCACGTCATCATCCGTCTTGCGGTCGTGATACTTTTGCACCCCGGCATGCGCCACCCAGGCCGTCAGGTAGATCCCCGTCATCTCGACAACCTCACGCTCCCATCGCCAGGCGACAATAAGCACCACGGCAGAACTGACAATCAGGGCAAACAGCGTTGTTGCATCCGTGGTTGAAAGCTGCCCCTGACGGTTGGAGACCAGTTCCGGCAGTCGCTTCATAAAGCCCATAAGAATCACCCCACGCCACATCAGTAACGAGTCCGATCTAACAAATTAACCAGCAGCGTTCCCAACGCAGCGCCTACCATAAAAACGAGTAGCGCCAGCACAAACGAGCCTGCCCAGCTAATGCCCCGTGCCCAGTGGAAAAACAGCGCCCATACAAAACAAATTATTCCGGTTGTCATGATTTCGGGGGTGTAACGGTGATACCAGACTAAAAACACCTTGCTCATGCCGCAGCCTCCAGAAACAACGCTTTCTCAGCCGCACGGCGGCGGATCAGACCATCAAACGGGCTTCTGTTGATGTAGATCCAGCGGTCAAACTCTGCCGCCGCACCGGCATAATCACCGGCGTTAAGTTTTGCCAGCAGGGTGGAATGCTGCAGGGAGGTGGGGCCAAGGTTGTAAGTAAAACAGACCAGCGCATCGAACTGATTCTGGGTCAGCGGAACGGTAACGAGACGGCACACGGCCTGCTCATAATCCACCAGACCCTCACTGAACAGCGCATCAGCTTTGACCTGAGTGATGGTCATACCGCTGTGGATGTCCACGCCGTCAACCGGACGCGTCCAGCCCCAGCCGATTGTCCAGACGCCGCCATCATCCTGATAGGCACTCAGCCTGCAGCCTTCAAATTGCTTAATCAGCGCCTTGCCGCGCTCACTGGTTTTAAGGGAAAGAGACATAAAAAAACCCTCACTGATAATGTGAGGGTTATTGTGATCGCATCGGGCTGGCGGAGTGAGTGACAGGGGTGAGACGGGCAACCTTCAGAAAAGCCGCCCCTGCGTTTGTGGGGTCTGGTTGCGTCGCCGGTTAATCAGTTCCCACGCCCAGGTATTGGCAAAGCCATACTTTGGCGCAACCAGCGTCAGCGCCATGCGCAGCGACTCACCACTGTTAACCATATTATCCATTTCTGCATAAAAACAGCGGTTGCGCCACTCCCGCAGCGCAGCAGCGCACCGGGGGATCACCAGGGTATCCTCACCCCCAAAATGCTTAACCAGCAGCCGCGTATTTTCGTCACCAATCACCTCGCGTAACAGGGACAGGCGGCGCTCACCGGCACTGCGCGTGCCGCAGCCAATCGGGAACCGTGCACCACCGAACCGCCCGACCAGCTTTTGCGTGGCATCAAAGCCGATCACGTCCACAATCTGGCGGACGGTATCGGGCAGCAGATCTTCAAGATCTTCGAGTCTGAAGTCGCGCATTAAAGCCTCCCATGACGCTTCGCGTCAACAATGAGCGCCTGCATCAGCTTACGCACCTGAACATCATCCAGCCATTCGACGGGCTTTATCTCACCCAGCATGCGTTCAATTACGCCGTCAAGATAACCCCACGGTCTCCCGGCCTCGGCCAGCAGCGCCTCAATCTTACCGATCATGCCTTTGCGGCCCACGGCAACGGACGGGCGACGCCCGCGACCAGCAACCGACACAAAGCCCTGAGTGCGCATATAACGCACCACGCGCTCCAGCTCAGCATCCGTGCAGTCTTTGGCGCTGCGCCTGCCGGTTTCACGCGCCAGCACGTCACGATAGGTTTCATCGTCCCAGCCAAGGCGGGACTTACCGGTGTGGATAATGCGGATGAGGTTAGACTTCATAAAGCCCCCGACAGTTATTTACCCTTGCCCAACCATTCTGATAACTTCATGATTACAACAACCAACATGGCAATTAATAACGCACTCCCCCACAGGGGGTTGTGATGTTCAAACATCAGAACCACAGTGAAGCAACTAACAATAAGCTGCAGAATGAGTGATACCACCTCAGAACTCCCGTCAGATATGGAAACGAAAAAGGCCCCGCTGGGCGGGGCCTTTTAAGGCTGAAAAATACTTTTTTACGCTAAATGCGTGTAAGTATTGGATCACAACTTGCTGTGTAAATCAAATTTAAAAAACACACTTTTCCACAAACCTAGATGTAAATCAATGTAAGGATTACCTTACAAGTTAATCAAAATTCGTTGTGCATATGTTGATGTTACCTGTCTTTTTATGGAAGGGTCTTTTTTCACGGAATCCAACTTATGTTTAAAAAAATACTATTTATAGCAATAACCCAAGTCGCTATGGCCTTTTCTGCCCATGCTACTGATAGCGACATTATGGGTTCCGGTACAAGTCACTATTACTTCCTGGGTAAAATACACGAATGTCTTAAAAGGGAGTTGATTGGGGATATTGTCAATAAAAACGAGCGAGAACATATGGTTACCATCACCAGCAGAGAGTATATTTATAATAAAGCAAAAAACACACTAAAAAAAATTAAGCCGCAATACTTTGATGAAACATTAGATGTTTGGTTGAGGACCAGCGCACGTTATGAGGAGGGGATTGATTCCATAATAAGCATATCGGATAAAAGCGTAGATCTTATGGTGGATGAATGTAATCTCTTGATGCCTTATATACGGCTCAATATAGTCAAAAAACCTGAACAGGGTGACCTTGATGCTCCAGATGACGGAAACATGGATGATGCCTGGAAGTCATGGGAAGAAATTAAGTAGAATGAATAAGTTAGCCCCTTGATAAGGGGCTATTCTGATAATTAATTTCAGTCCTCCATACGTTCAGGCAACCGCATCCAGCCCACCACGTGCGCATCCTCTTCATCGTGATACCAGCCAACAAACGCACTACAGCTACTGATCACAATGGAGTCATCGCTTAACTGAGCCAGCACTTCAACATCATAGGGCGGCTCTTCATCAGTCTTGCGCCATTCCCACTGCTCCTGTATATCGCTGAAACTGACACTGACCAGCTGCCCACCCAAAATATCAGTTGCAGCGCTGACTGCTGGCTCCTGACCATCAGGAAAATCAACAATAAAAGTCATTCTGCTCATGTTTAATTCACCTCACTTTCTGGCGTCACAAAGGGTGGAAATGAACTCAGCCTGCCGTAATATTCAAGACACCCATGCCTTACTCTGTCACTTGTCACCGCCCGATATCTCGACGGCAACGCCATCACGCCCTTAACCGCCTCCAGCGACTCCCCGTAAAACATCAGACCCAGCTCACGCGCCCTCAGAGCCTCAGCCCGTGCGCCTTTGCTGTCCTCCCATCCATTCAGCAGATAGATGGCATCGGCCTGCCCAAGCATGGCCAGCGTCATCACCATGTACTGGCCATGCTGCAGGCCATCAGGAAACACGGCAGGATTAAGCACGATAAAATCCAGATCGCTCAGTTGCTTCTCAGCGCAATTAAACGCATCGCGATTAAAATAGGGCAGCCCCGTCATTGGCCCCGAAATAAAGATGACCGGACGACGATTAACGCCGCTGTTTTCGTTAACTTCAGCCTGATTACTCATACAAGTTTAAACCTCTTCTTATGCCGTTCCGCCGCCTGTTTCATCGCGGTCTGAGTGGATTTACGGTAAACACGGTGATTATGGTTATCCCAGCACTGCCAGCGGGCCACATCGGGCAAATCACGACGCTCTACTACCGTGCTGCCATCGTTAAGGTGATAGACCCGCTGCTCACCAGTGCCGTGATGCTCACAGCCCGTCACGCACAGGTACATGGTTGCCCTCCGCTATATGAGTGAGAGGGGAAACCAGCGTAAGCCCTTCAATTTTGCGGAAATGGCTCACCACTGTTTTGGCGGTGGGGAAAAATGTTTCCGTGATCTCGCGGGTTTTCTCTGTCAGATGGCGATTCTCCTTCCTGCGCAGGAAAGCCTTACCGCCGCGTTCCTTAGCGATGCTTCTCGCCACTCTTGCTGCTGGATTAACCATCTTCGTGCGTAAAAGAACCGCTGCCAAAGGCTGATAACCAGGATCATCCGGCTTACGGAAACCTAACAACGGATCACCATCAACCGTAAGGAGATAAGCGAGGTGCGTTTCATCGGTCTGGACTTTGGCGACCTCAACCCTGCTACCCTGATAATCAAAAGCAACGCGCACACCTGATTTAATGGCACTTTCAATACCAGCCCATCGCTGTTTTTCGATCGTCATTCTGCAATCTCCCCGCCAGCGGCCCGGATTGCCTCTTTCACAGAGGTTAGGTTCAGCCAGTGGCCATGCTGTACTGGCAGCATGACTGCTTTTCCGCCCTGGATGACGGAATAAAACCGCTCGGGTAGCATCACAACAAGCGGCTTACTTTCGCTGTTGAGGCGCAGCACCTCGGCGCGGCAGGCGTTCCACCCGACAGTTTCTGCCCATTTGGATAGCTGCTGAATCATCGCAGCAACGGCCTGCATACTGCCAAACTCAACATAATTGCGCGGGTCTTCATTCTGGTAACGTCCTCCAAAATGCGAAACCCAATCTCCGACAGTCCAATCATTTCGCTGCGTTGTTTTTTCATCTGGCACAGCAACCGGGGCGGCTGGTATTGGCTGGCGGTAAAGCGGAATATCCCTCCCAAAGCCGTGAGGTGTTTCCCACATGTCACCGTGGTTATGGCAAAAGGTCAGTTCTTCATCATCGCTATACGCAACAGGTGCCTGCTCCCGCAGCGCCGCCAGCTCGGTTTCTGCTTTTTGGCATGCTTCTCTGTGAATAGTTTGCAGCCTGGCACTTGCACACAATGATGCATCCAGTTCAGCAATCCTCGCCGCCTGGGCGTCAATATGGGCCTTGATCACGTCGCTATAATGTCGGTTAACGTAAGGCTCTATCTGGCTAAATGCATCGGTTAGTAGTAATTCTGCTGTAATTGGCATGCTGGCTCCTTACTTGAACGTTTGGTATCCATATTCACAAATACCCTCCAGATAAGTTTCAGGCGTAAGCAGTCCCCTGACGGTTTACGCCATATTTGAACGATGTTTAATTAAGTTTTAAATTCAGCCCGCAGGCTTCAGTGATTTAATATTGGCGAAATACGGCTCTACGTTAATTTCCACAATAGTGGATGATTCAAGGTCACGCGCAATATCAACGGTTTTGACCGCACGACCACCCCTGAGCATTGGACAGGGCTGGAAGATAAAGCACTTACCAACGGGATATTTCTGGTTAAACTCAGTGGCTTGCATAAGGTGCCCTCCTGGGGAGACCAGCCTTGTATAAACAGGTATCCTCACGCCCCTCAGCCCATGCACGATTAGGCTTATTACCGGGCAGCAGTGCGGCCTTACCCCATAACTTAGCCGCAAAGGCATGGTTGCCCATCCGCTCCTGCTGAGCCGCGTCACTGGCCAGCTGCACGTAACGATTGCCCTTACAGGCACTTGCCGGATTCATTGACATATCAGACCCCCGCCATATCTAAGGAAATTGGCTGGTACTGGTCACTGTCACCAATACGCTCATAAATACGGATATAGCTTTTACTGCTGACGACCTGCACGGCTTCCGCTAATGCATCCATCGCACGCAACCATCGCGGGTCGGTAATATCATGACGGCGCAGCTGCAGAACGCGCCCCGGATTGATCTCACCCTCTTTGTCGGTGGAAAACGCACGGTCAATGATGGCCAGCAACTCAGGTCTCGCGTCCTGCGTCCACTCAGCCACACAGGCATCGATCAGCTCTTTTGCAGCCTGGATACGCTCATCAAAAGCGATCCTGTCCTGCATGGCCCGCTGAACCTTATAGCGGCCATCGTAGGTATAAAGCGTCACATTGCCTTTTTTACCGCCAATAGTGGCCCCGTACTGCTCTGCCGAGAGGTCAACCAGCGCCTGAATATCAGCAAAGGTATCCTGCTTAAAATCACGCAGAGACTGACTCAGGGGAATGGCACGTTCAACAATGGCCCGCACCAGCGTATCGCGCTCTTTGTCCACCGGCTTTACCAGGCTTTCAGGCGTCAGTACGCCACGAGCATCTTTCCAGTAACCTGCGGGTACTACTGTTTCTTTAACTTCACTGGACATAATGATTTTCTCCGTTAATACACTTAGCTTTAAGTTGTAATTGATTAAACTGCGCCGCCAGACCCACCGCATAATTAACGGCACTGGTGGCAATATTCATTTCTGATACGGTGTGATTATCAGGACTGACTATAATCTCAGGGCTAACCACAAAACCCGACGCGCCACAGTCAACGTCAATGTATATTCTGACGCTCATATTCAGCCTTGCGCTCCCGACTTGCTTTACACGATGCGCAGTTGCACTCTTCTGAACGCTTGTCAAAGTCACTCACCAGGGCTTTGATTGCGGCAATCATTGCTACCAGATGCGTATCTTCACGCGGAGTACGTTCTCCACCCCCTTTAACATCAAATTCCATACGCTCACTATATTCAGTAATTATTACTTCAAGTTTTGCCGCCATAATTAGCTCCATATAACCGTACAACCGCCAATAGAGGACGTCCGCTGAACGCTGCAAACGCCGTTAGATTTCTGATACACCTCATTACAGGGCCATACTGGCCCGCATGCTGGAGGGATGGCATACACCACCGGGAGACTCTTATGCATACCGGTTACACGCCCACCATGAGTATTGATCTCAACCTTTGCGCGTGAACGCGCACAACACATTGCTGTTTTATCCATGATTTAAATAATCCTCAGTGAATTAGCATTGCTGCGTAACTTTCAATTAACGTCAGAGAAATACCACTCTCATTCAACACGCTGGCCCGCGCCACACCCCGCGCCAGCTTAAACATGCGCCGGTAATTACCTTTAGAGTGTTTCAGGAATGCTTCCGCTATTCCCGGTTTATTGCCTGAATCACCTACCTCATCCGGTAACAGGCTGGCCAGTATGGCGTTGAAGTCTTCAACTTCTGACTTCCCCTTATGGGCCTCAAGGTCAAGCGCCATACCAACGCGGCTATAGAGCTGCGCATATTCCCCGCGAGAACCTTTGAGGTTAATCAGCAGGCGAGGCATACCCGCCAGAACGATGGCCACACCTGAGCGGTCATGTACGCGCCTGAGCACCTCCAGCGCCTTATAAGGCAGTAACTCAGCCTCATCAACCAGCACCAGCCAGCCCTTGCCGCTGAGCGCCTGTATACACTCCTCGCTCAGCTCATGAATATTGCCGTTCTTCCTGACGCCCAGGCGTTCACACAGCGATTGCAGCAGGACTTTAGCCGTGCAACCCGGATCGGCTTCAATCAGGATCACGCCCTTATTCGCGCTGTTGGCCCGCACATACTCCTTGAGCACCATGCTTTTACCCATGCCTGCAGGCCCGTAGATCACGCCGATATCACCGTCGCTGTGGGTGTTGCTGATTAACCCCAGCGCCAGCCTGGCGAGTCGGGTGGGTACAAATGTGGCTTTCACCTCGCGGCGTCTGGCGCGTTCATCTTCGCGGCTCAAAAAATCACGCAGCGTGGCTTCAATGTTTTCAATGTTGCCGTTGTAAGAGCCTTTCAGATACTGAGAAATGGTCGCACCGCTCAGCCCTGTTTTATCGGCAACCTTGCGCTGGGTGTAGGAGGATGCCTCCAGCAACTGGATTAGTTTTTCTCTGACCTGCATTTAAATATCCTTAGCGGTGATTACCGGCTTTCTTTAAATCGTATTCACGTTCAGACTCAAATAAATAAACTTTCTCAGGTTCTTTATTTATTTGAGGTGCCGAGAAGAGGCTTAAATCAATTTCAGGCTTCTGCTCAATAACAGGCTGAATCTCTTCTTTCTTGCGGCGCACCTTGTCCTCAAGGTTTTTAACGCTGTTTTTAACGCGCTTCTCTTTAAGCTGATCGATACGTGCTTTCGGGAAGGCATCGACCTTGTTACCGTTCCAGATGGCATCACAAATCCAGCTGCCATCCATGCGCCGCACGATAACGGTGTTGGGGTCATGAATGTCATAGCATACCCGAACCTTTTCGCCCTCAACGCAGGCCAACTCCGTACTGAAATACAGGTTTTTGAACAACTGAATTTCACCGCGTCTGGCCGTACAAATCTCCTCAGGCCTGAACATCTCATGCAGTTCAGAGTTAGTCAGATACTGGATCTCTTCCTCTTCCTGCTTAATAACATGATTGCGGTAAGCCAGAGGTGACCAGTGTTTACCGCGTTCACGTTCGGGCAGACTGCTGTGAGGACGGTTATTATGGCGCTCAACCTGACTCTCGATCTCCGCGACCAGCTCCCGCATCGTTGGCACCTTGCGCATGGCTGACGCCTGAACCTGGTTAAGCTCCTTGCCTTTTTCAATGGCGTTAATCGCTGAATCCACCGCTTTTCGGTACTTACGTTGCGTTTCCCGGTCACCAGATTTACCCACCCAGGAACCAAACGCCATTGCTGCCCGCTTTGGAATTTCCTGGTTAAGACGCTCGATAATACCGCGACCCTGCGGGTTGCCCGGAATACCGGTCGGGTGCTCAATGCCCAGGCGGGAGAAAATACCCGTTATTTCAGCATCAAATACCCGGTTTTTTTCACCACCGCCGTTATCGGAGTAATACATCAGCGGCAAGCCGTACTGTGATATGCCATGCCGTATTGCATCGCCAACCGCTATCTGACTTTCGGACATTGCCAGACTCCAGCCAACCACCACGCGAGTCCGGGCATCAATAACGAGTGTGATCTCCGGCTTAAACGGTTTACCCGTAATGGGATTGATCACTTCCATTTTCATACCGTGGCCATCACCGACCCACACACCATTAACAGGCAGTTTCGACCAGTCGCGCCGCACGAACGGCAGGTACTTCTTGTATTCGGCCCCCGTTACACGCCCGCGATGAAGCTCAGCAACCGGTAGCTTACTCAGTGCATAACGCACCATGTCGGGCTTTGGCAGCATGGACAGCATGGTCTCATTGCCCGCGTTAATTTCATTCCATTCCTTTTTAAACTTCTCATAGGCCCCTGAAACAGTAGGCTGATTGGGATCGCGCCAGTGCCTCATAAAATCAGGCATCCATGAATACTGGAAAACCTCTTTTTTCTTCGCCTGGCCGGGGGCCATAATCGCCAGCCGTTCACCAGAGTGTTGCGTGGCTAAATAGTCTGACAGCCATTGCTGCAGGCTACTTTTCCCAACCCCGCGCCGGGTTGAACCTTTACGGGCATTGGCGATGTCAGCCGCCAGCTGAACGCGCTCAGGCAAAGTGCCGTTCTGCGACTCAGTGGCGACAAACTCCACCGCCGCCTTGCGGGTGCTGCCTAATGTATCCATCAGCCTGAGCACTTCCTGAGCCAGCACCATACGCGCATCGGCAATTTTCTTTTGCTTCTCGGTCAGCTTATTAACCTTGCGCTCAACCAGCGCCGGACACTGCCGCAATAACACCAACTCCTGACGAGATTTAATGCCAACCGACCTTGCAACCGGCACCTGAGCATCACCCGCTTCAGCAGAAGCCAGCAGCCTACGCGCGGCCTTCGCCCTGACGATCTCACGCGCCTGCTCAGGCAGACAATCAACGTGGTATTCAAATGCTTTTGTACCTTTGCGGCGGCGCATTAATTCAACAGAATCACCAGCCAGCTTATTCAGAGTGAACCTCAGCCCCTGAACCGTACCCGGCAATCCCGGCAAGCCCATTAACTCATTCACCGTAACAAACATAACTACGACGCCTTACGCACATAACGACTTGGCCAGATGCAGGCCGGATCTATATTTAGTGCATCAGCAATGATGCGCTCCCCTTTAGGGTATGAGCGATGCAGGGCATTTTTAAGCGTGTCAGGTTTCAAACCCGCACCCTCTGACAAGCCGCGCATTGTCACGCCACGCTTGTGCAGCGCTGCGACAATGTCGATCCGGTGCCAGTCACTACTAATTACTTCTTTTCCGTTCATCATTCGATTACCCTTAAAAGTTAACCGTACGGATAACACCACAGGCTTATCCGTTGGGATAAGTATTGATCCAAATTTCACACATGTAAAGCAAATTTCCCACTTTCCTTGGTGTTTTATCTGCGTTTTGAGTGGAATTTGAATCAACCCTATGAAATCAATTACTTATCGGTAAAGAAAATGGAGTATAGAAAAGAAAATAAATTTGCTTTTGATGAGGCGAGAAAAGAAAGCTTCATTGGAAGACTTAAGCAGCTGATAGGAAGCCGAAGTGTCAGGGCTTCAGCTAAGGAGTGGGGGCTATCATTTTCTACACTTAATAACTACATTACACGCGGCACAGAGCCTTCGTTCGTAGCTATGCAAGCTATAGCGCATGCGGAGAGGGTGTCTTTAGACTGGCTGGCATTTGGTACTGGTGACGCTAAAATGAATCACGGTGGTGCTATTGAAGCTGATGAGAATCAATCAACGCAGACCACACCCGCTTTACCTCTCCGCGATAGGTGGGTGGCTGTATTTGATTCGCTTGAAACCAAAGATATTGAGGCTTTACTTAAATTGATTTATAGCCGCGGGGTGCTAGGCGTGATTTCACTAGCCGGAGTTGCTAATGATCTGGATCAGATGCTAGTTGGTCTGCCGGAAGAAGAGAAGGAGCGCCTCATGGCTCTGCATGAAGCCAAAAAAGGGGCATCTGAAAACAGTGAGTTAGACATCACCCAAAGCCCAGCATCCGACGATAAGAGGCAGGCCAGTTGAAACGAGTATAGAATGGCACTCCTATCTTGTTTGTGCTGGGCAATACCGATTTGATATGACAATAATCAAAACCCTTTTAAACGCCTTTTAAACTAGATCAAACTACAATCATTCCAGTCCAGAATCTGATGCAAAAAAATCACTTTTTTATCATTTTCTCGTGACGAGTCCAGAATCTCTGAAATCACTGTAAGCCGCGCCGCCAAAGGGCTGTCGGCTAATCAGATGCTGCCCAAAGAGTCCAGAAATGATTACCACCCCACATACGTTAGTGCTGGGGTTTTTTATTGGCGCACTACAAGGGGGATTAGCATCAGGATTAACCCCTGCGTTTTCTGAGCTGTATCCCACGGCCTTTCGCGCCAGCGGAGCGGGGTTTTGTGCCAGTTTTGGCAGAGGCTTTGGTTCGTTGATGCCAGCCTTTGTTGGGGTACTTTCTTCCCATTTTCCACTGGGCGTGACCATGGGTAGCCTTGCTATCGTCGCCTATGTGCTGGCATTCGCGGCGGCGCTTTGTCTGCCGGACGCTACCGGCGTTGATTTACAGGAAATCTGACCAGAGAGCTGTCGTCAAAGGGGATATTCTGTACCACGACGACAGCGGTTCCGTTCAGCACAATTCCAGATGCACTTCGTGCTGTTCAATGGTTTTCAGCACGCCGGGCGGCGGCGTTTCATCAGTGAACAGGTAGTCAATCAGGCTCATATTACCCAGGTTAACCATCGCATTCCGGCCAAATTTCGAGTGGTCAGCCACCAGCATCACGCAGCGCGAGTTCTCGATAATCGCCCGCTTGGTGCGCACTTCGTGGTAGTCAAAGTCCAGCAGCGAGCCGTCCATATCGATGCCGCTGATACCGAGGATGCCGTAATCAAGACGGAACTGTGAGATATAGTCCAGCGTGGCTTCTCCCATAATGCCGCCATCGCGGGTCCGGACTTCCCCACCAGCAACAATCAGGCTGAAGTCGGGCTTCGACATCAGCAGCATCGCCACATTGAGGTTGTTGGTCACCACCCGCAGGTTATTGTGGTTCAGCAGCGCATGGGCCACCGCTTCCGGCGTAGTGCCGATATCAATAAACAGTGAGGCACCGTCCGGGATCTGGCTGGCAACGCGCTGGGCGATACGGGCTTTTTCGGCCGACCACATCATTTTACGATCCTGCCAGGCGGTATTTTCCGAGCTGGAAGGCAACGCCGCGCCGCCGTGGTGACGCTGAATTTTGTTCTGCTCCGCCAGGTCATTCAGGTCGCGGCGGATGGTTTGCGGGCTGACGGTAAAATGATCCACCAGCTCTTCAGTACTGACATACCCCTGACGGCGCACCAAATCGATAATGGCGTCATGACGTTGCGTCTGCTTCACAAAGCTCTCCTGTTTGTCGACCTGCTTATTTTTGCTTTAGGATCTTTTCTTCTGTCGGGTATCGACAAAGGCCATCGCCAGGCCGACCAACAGGCCAGTGACGTGCGCTGCATTGGCTATCGAGAGGCCAAACCAGCCCATGTATCCCACCACCAGCCAGATAATGGCGAAGGCCATCAGGCCCCGTTCCAGATGGATGCCGCTCTGCGGATCGCGCTCGCCGCGCAGCCATGCGTAGCCCATCAACGCATAAACCGCGCCAGACAGGCCGCCGAACATTACACCGCTGTACTTCGCCTGCATCCAGCCACTGAGCAGCGCAGAGATCAGCAGGATGACAAATAATTTACCGCTGCCGAGCCGTTTTTCAATCGCCCCGCCGAGATACCACCACCACAGCAGGTTAAAGACGATATGCAGCAGAGAAAAGTGCAGCAGTGCGTGGGTAAACCAGCGCCACAGCTGGAAGTGCTGATCCGCATCTGGCCAGGCCAGCCAGGTCATCACCGTCCGGAAGCCCAGGATTTGCATCAGGATGAAGACCACAATACAGGCGGCCATTACCGCCAGCGTCAGCGGTCCTGCACGCTCGCGGATATTGGTCATCAACGAAGTGCTCTGGTAGTGGATGCCGCTGCGGGTGGTGCCGGAATGCCAGCTGGCCGCCTGATAACGGGGATGATTGGGGTCGCGGATAAACTGGTTAAGTTCGTTTTCGACCAGATTCACTTTCGAATCATCATCCAGCCACACCGTGTAGTGGTTATCAGACTCAATCCGGAGCTGGATGCCGCGGGTCGCCATATAATCCACAAAGGCCTGCGCCATGCGGGGATTGGAAAACTCAGTAATGCGCATCATCGCCTGCAAAAGTCCCTGTTAATTAAACGGTATCAGTATACCGCACTATTTTCACCGCAAGATGACTACGCACCAGACTCAACCTGCTGCGGGAACTGTACGCGCCAGGCTTCAAAGCCCCCATCAATGCTGTAAACCTGTTCAAAGCCCTGAGTCAGCAGATACTGCGCGGCACTTTTGCTGCTGTTGCCGTGGTAGCACATCACCAGCAGCGGCGCGGTTAAATCCGCCTGCGCAATAAAGGTATTCAGCGAGTTGTTGGTCAGATGAAACGCGCCGCTGGCATGGGCGGCATCAAAGCTTTGCGGGTCACGAATATCAACCAGCAGAGCCTGACCGTCGGTCAGATGTGCCTGCGCCTGCTGCACGCTGATGCACTCAAATTGTTCCATGGTGGGTTCTCGTCAAAAGGGGACAACTAAGGCTTATTGTAACGCGAACCCGGCTGACAATAACCCAACAGAGTGAAAGGTTAACACTGTTTTCTGCGCTCAGTAATGTTACCTGGATCACGCATAAATGTTTTTATTCGGTTAACGCTGGCGTCGATGTTGGTTTGCGATTATTATTATGCTCGAAAACGAACATTTAAGAACTATTCCGAACATCGGAGGAGATGACGTGGAAACCAAAGACTTGATCGTAATCGGCGGCGGCATCAACGGCGCTGGCATTGCGGCTGATGCTGCAGGACGCGGCCTGTCTGTGCTGATGCTGGAAGCGCAAGATTTGGCGTGCGCGACCTCTTCCGCCAGCTCAAAGTTGATCCACGGTGGCCTTCGCTACCTGGAGCATTACGAATTCCGTCTGGTCAGCGAAGCGCTGGCAGAACGTGAAGTACTGCTGAAAATGGCGCCACATATTGCTTTCCCAATGCGCTTCCGTCTGCCGCATCGTCCGCATCTGCGTCCGGCGTGGATGATTCGCATTGGTCTGTTTATGTACGATCATCTGGGCAAACGCACCAGCCTGCCGGGCAGTAAAGGGTTGCGTTTTGGCTCAGATTCAGTGTTAAAGCCTGAAATCGTGCGCGGTTTCGAATATTCCGACTGCTGGGTGGATGATGCGCGCCTGGTGGTGCTGAATGCTCAGGAAGTGGAAAAGCGCGGCGGCGAGGTTCGTACCCGCACTAAAGTGACCCGTGCATGGCGTGAAAACGGCCTGTGGACCGTGGAAGCGGAAGATGTCGATACCGGTAAAACCTTCACCTGGCAGGCAAAAGGCCTGGTTAACGCGGCTGGTCCGTGGGTCAAGCAGCTGTTCGATGACGGGCTGAAGCTGAAATCGCCTTACGGTATCCGCCTGATCAAAGGCAGCCACATTGTGGTGCCGCGTGTACACACGCAGAAGCAGGCTTATATCCTGCAGAACGAAGATAACCGTATCGTGTTTGTGATCCCGTGGATGGACGAGTTCTCCATCATCGGTACCACCGACGTGGAGTACAAAGGCGATCCGAAATATGTCCATATTGACGAAAAAGAGACCTCCTATCTGCTTAACGTGTTTAACAACCACTTTAAGAAGACGCTGAGCGTCGATGACATCGTCTGGTCTTACTCCGGCGTGCGCCCGCTGTGTGATGATGAGTCAGATTCACCGCAGGCTATTACCCGTGATTACACTCTGGATGTGCGCGACGACAACGGTCAGGCTCCGCTGCTGTCTGTGTTCGGCGGCAAGCTGACGACTTACCGTAAGCTGGCCGAACATGCGATGGAAAAACTGGCGAAGTACTATCCGAAAGCAGGCCCGGCGTGGACCAAAACCTGCGTACTGCCAGGCGGTGATATTGCCGGTAACCGTGAAGACTACGCCGCCAGCCTGCGCCGCCGCTATCCGTTTATCACTGAGCCAATGGCCCGTCACTATGCGCGTACCTACGGCAGCAATACCGAAGTGCTGCTGAAAGATGCGAAGAGCCTGGAAGATCTGGGTGAGCTGTTTGGTCACCATTTCTACGAAGCGGAGCTGCGCTACCAGGTGCAGAACGAGTGGGTACGTGAGCAGGATGATGCGCTGTGGCGTCGCACCAAAGAAGGGATGTGGCTGAACGAAGAGCAACGTGCCCGCGTGGGTGAGTGGCTGGCCCAGCACGGTAAGAAACCGGCGCTGTCACTGGCTTCCTGATCTACCCTGCACGAAATAAAAAAGCTGGCATCTGCCAGCTTTTTTTTCATCTGTCATACCCCCCGAAAGCGCCATCCATGACGGCTTTCAAACTGATGACCCGCCGCCTACAGCCGAACCGGCTTAATACCCCAAATCTCGTCGGCGTACTCCTGAATGGTGCGGTCCGAAGAGAAGTAGCCCATATTGGCGATATTCAGCAGCGCACGGCGCGTCCACTCTTCCGGATGACGATAGAGTTCATCCACCTTATCCTGGGTATCCACATAGCTGCGGTAGTCGGCCAGCAGCTGGTAGTGGTCACCCAGATTGACCAGTGAATCAAAGATATTCCGGTAGCGGCCCGGCTCCTGCGGGCTGAACAGGCCGGTGGCGATCTGCGTCAGCGCCTGATGCAGTTCAGCATCCTGCTCATAATACTTGTGCGAACTGTAACCCTTGCTGCGCAACTCTTCGACCTGCGGGGTGGTGTTGCCGAAAATGAAGATATTCTCTTCACCCACGTGCTCCAGCATCTCGACGTTGGCCCCATCCAGCGTGCCAATAGTCAACGCACCATTCAGGGCAAACTTCATGTTACTGGTACCGGAGGCTTCCGTCCCCGCCAGCGAGATCTGCTCTGAAAGATCCGCCGCCGGAATAATGATCTGCGCCAGACTCACGCTGTAGTTAGGGATAAACACCACCTTAAGCTTGTTCTTCACCTGCGGATCGCTGTTGATCACCTTTGCCACATCGTTGATCAGGTGAATAATATGCTTGGCCATGTAGTAAGCCGAAGCGGCCTTCCCTGCAAAGATATTCACCCTGGGCACCCAGTTCGCTTCCGGATCCTCTTTTATCCGGTTGTAGCGGGTAATAACATGCAACACGTTAAGCAGCTGACGTTTGTATTCATGGATACGCTTGATCTGCACATCAAACAACGCCTGAGGATCGATAACGATATCCAGCTTTTGCGCGATAAATTCAGCCAGCCGCTTTTTGTTGTGCAGCTTGGAGTCGCTGATTTGCTTGAGGAAGCTCGGGTAATCGATATGCTGTTTCAGCTCATCCAGCTGGCTCAGCTCGGTACGCCAGTTACGCCCGATAGTGTCATCCAGCACTTCTGACAGCGTAGGATTTGCCAACGCCAGCCAGCGACGAGGGGTCACCCCATTAGTTTTATTGCAGAAACGGCCAGGGAACAGGGCGGCAAAATCAGCAAACAGCGATTGTACCATCAGGTTTGAGTGCAGTTCTGAGACGCCGTTAACCTTATGACTGACTACCACCGCCAGCCACGCCATACGTACCTTGCGTCCGTTAGCCTCATCAATGATTGAAATACGCGACTGCAGATCCCAGTCATCCGGGTAGTAATCCTGAACAGTTTTGAGGAAATAGTCGTTGATATCAAAAATAATCTGCAGGTGGCGTGGCAGGATCTTGCCGATCATATCCACCGGCCAGGTCTCCAGCGCTTCCTGCATCAGGGTGTGATTGGTGTAGGAGAACACCTGACAGGTCACTTCAAAGGCATCGTCCCAGTTGAACTTATGTTCGTCGATCAGCAGCCGCATCAGTTCCGGGATCGCCAGCACCGGGTGAGTGTCATTCAGGTGGATGGCAATTTTATCTGCAAGATTGTCAAAGGTCTGGTGCATGATCCAGTGTCGGTTGAGGATATCCTGCACCGTTGCCGAAACCAGGAAGTACTCCTGGCGCAAACGCAGCTCGCGTCCTGAATAGGTTGAATCATCCGGATAGAGCACGCGCGACACGTTTTCCGAATGGTTTTTATCTTCTACCGCAGCAAAGTAATCCCCCTGATTAAACTTACCAAGGTTGATTTCATTACTGGCCTGCGCGCCCCACAGCCGCAGCGTGTTGGTTGCGTCGGTATCAAAACCGGGAATAATCTGGTCGTAGGCCATCGCCAGCACTTCTTCCGTCTCCAGCCAGCGGGCACGGTTGCCCTCATGCTGAATACGGCCGCCGAAACGCACTTTATAGCGGGTGTTAAAACGCTGAAACTCCCACGGATTGCCATACTCCAGCCAGTAGTCCGGTGATTCAGCCTGCCGTCCGTCAATGATGTTCTGCCTGAACATGCCGTAATCGTAGCGGATACCATAGCCGCGACCGGGCAGCCCCAGGGTGGCGAGGGAATCCAGGAAACAGGCAGCCAGTCGTCCTAAACCGCCGTTGCCCAACCCTGGGTCGCTCTCTTCTTCGATAAGCTCTTCCAGATCGAAGCCCATCTCCTCCAGCGCGGCCCTTGCATCCTCGTAGATACCCATCGCCAGCAGAGCATTCGACAGGGTCCGCCCGACCAGGAACTCCATCGACAGGTAGTAAACCTGACGCACATCCTGCGACAGCTGCGCACGATTAGAGCGCAGCCAGCGTTCGACCATGCGGTCACGCACGGCCAGCAGCGTGGCATTCAGCCACTCATGCTTGTTGGCAACCGACGGGTCTTTACCAATAGTAAACATCAGCTTATAGGCAATCGAATGCTTTAATGCGTCCACGCTCAGCGTGGGGGCGGTATAGATGAAAGGTGCGTTCATATCAAATTTCCTATTTCCTGATTACAACAGACGTTGATAGAGATCGCGGTAGGCCACAGCGGCCACCTGCCAGCTAAAATCCATCCCCATCGCCTGACGCTGAACATAGCGCCACAGTGATGGCCGGGACCACAGAACAAAAGCACGCCGGATAGCCCGTAACAGCGACCAGGCATTGCTGTCTTCAAACACAAAACCGCTGGCAATACCGTCTGCCAGGTTTTCCAGCGAGCTGTCATTCACCGTATCTGCCAGCCCGCCGGTACGCCGCACCAGCGGCAGCGTGCCGTACTTCAGACCGTACAGCTGGGTCAGCCCGCACGGCTCAAAACGACTTGGCACCAGGATGATGTCCGCGCCCCCCATAATGCGGTGCGAGAACGCTTCGTGATAACCGATCTGCACGCCCACCTGGCCAGGATATTCGGCAGCAGCAGCGAGGAAACCCTGCTGCAATACCGCATCGCCCGCGCCCAGCAACACCAGCTGGCCGCCCTGCTCAAGCAGGCCTGGCAGCGCTTCAAGTACCAGATCCAGCCCCTTCTGTTTAGTCAGGCGGCTGACGACCGCAAACACCGGCACCCTCTCATCAATCTTCAGGCCCATGGTAATTTGCAGCTGCCGTTTGTTCTCCTGCTTGGCCTCCAGCACATCACGGTTGTAGCGCGCGGTCAGCAGCAGATCCTGTGCCGGATCCCAGATTGAGGGATCGACCCCGTTCAGGATCCCGGTGAGCCGCCCTTCCAGCTGACGCTGTTTGAGCAGATCTTCCATGCCATAGCCAAACTCCGGCAGGGTAATCTCACGGGCATAAGTCGGGCTGACGGCCGTAATATGATCGGCATAGAACAGCCCCGCTTTCAGATAGGAAATCTGGTTATAAAACTCCAGCCCGTACATATTGAAAAACGATCTGGGCAGCTGGATCTCATCCAGATGATGCGCTGCGAACAGCCCCTGATAGGCCAGGTTGTGCACGGTGAACACCGATTTTGCCGGTCGCCCCCTGACCGCCAGGTAAGCGCAGGTCAGTCCTGCATGCCAGTCATGCGCATGCACGACTTCCGGACGCCATAAAGTATCTAACCCACAGGCGATTTCACAGCCCATCCACCCCAATAGTGCAAAGCGCAGATAGTTATCCGTATAGGCAAACTGTGACTCATCGTGATATGGGCTGCCGGGCCGATCGTACAGGCCCGGCGCGTCGATCAGGTATATTCCCACCCCATCATATTCTCCAAAGAGCAGATCGACCGGGCCTGCAAAAGTCTGCAGCCTGGCAACCACCTGAGTGTCCGGAATGCCCTTTTTCAAATCGGGAAAGGCAGGAAGCAGGACTCTGGTATCCACACCTTCCGCAATCTGCGCCGCCGGTAATGCCCCAACAACATCAGCAAGCCCGCCCGTTTTAAGCAGCGGAAAAATTTCTGAACAGACATGTAAAACCTGCATTATCGGCTCCTTTGACTCAGTTCTGACGCGATCCACCGCATCGGACATTTATGCTTTTTCAATTACGCCATCCCAACTTCGCCAGCATGCTGCGCGTGACCAGCACAATCCCCTCTTCCGAGCGGTAAAACCGGCGTGCATCGTCATCCGGATTCTCCCCGATGACCGTTCCTTCCGGTAACTCACAGGCGCGGTCAATCACGCAGCGACGCAGGCGACAGGATCGCCCCACCACCACATCCGGCGAGAGAACAGAGGATTCGATATTGCAGAAGGAGTTAATCCGCACTCGTGAAAACAGCACTGAGTTCACCACCACCGAGCCGGAGATAATGCAACCTCCTGACACCAGTGAGTTCATGGTCATGCCGTGACTACCGGATCGATCCTGCACGAATTTCGCCGGAGGCAGCGGTTCCATATGAGTGCGGATCGGCCAGTTACGGTCATACATATCCAGTTCCGGCGTGACCGAGGCCAGATCCAGATTAGCTTTCCAGTAAGCCTCCAGCGTCCCGACATCACGCCAGTACGGGGGCGAACTTTCATCGCTCTGCACGCAGGAAATGCCGAAGGAGTGAGCCAGTGCTTCTCCGGACTCAACTATCTTCGGCAGAATGTCTTTGCCGAAGTCATGGTTAGACTCAGGTAGCTTCAGGTCATCTTCCAGGAGCTGGTACAGGTAGTCGGCGTTGAAGGCATAAATGCCCATGCTCGCCATTGCCTGGGTTTTATCCCCCGGCATAGGCGGTGGATCGGCAGGTTTTTCCAGAAATTCGGTGACTTTATAATCGTCGCCCACCGCGATGATGCCAAAAGCACTGGCCTCTTCAATCGGCACCGGCAGGCAGGCGATGGTGCATTTCGCGCCGTTTTCCACGTGGTCCAGCAGCATGCGCGAGTAGTCCATTTTGTAGATATGGTCCCCCGCGAGGATCACGATGTACTCCGCCTGATAGCGCCGGATAATATCGAGGTTTTGCGTCACGGCATCGGCCGTACCGCGGTACCAGTGTTCGGTAGAAAGGCGCTGCTGAGCGGGCAGCAGATCGACAAACTCGTTCATCTCCTCGTTGAGAAACGACCAGCCGCGCTGGATATGCTGTACCAGCGTATGCGACTGATACTGAGTGATCACCGCGATCCGTCGGATCCCGGAGTTAAGACAATTCGACAGGGCAAAATCGATGATGCGGAATTTCCCGCCAAAATGAACGGCAGGTTTGGCACGCTTGGCGGTAAGGTCTTTCAGCCTCGTACCGCGTCCACCTGCCAGAATGAGGGCTACAGTTTGTGTTGGCAATTGTCTTGCCAGCATCAGGGGATCGTTCTTATCAGTGACCATGTCTGACTCCTGTTATGATTGTTCCCGGAACATGCACACACCGTGGGCTGGTCCATGCCAGACAGTTAACAAAATCGGGTTATCATCCCCGGCGAAGGGCGGAATGGCATGCCAGCGCCCCTGAGGTAGAACAATATCGCTCACTTCTTCGGTGGCGTTTATGGTGAGAAGCCAGTGGCGTGACAGGCGGATCTGCAGACGACGTTCCCCCTGTTGCCACTCCTGCGCATTAAGCGGCTCTCCCTTCGGGCCGAGCCATTCAACATTTCCATCCTCTTCCTGCCACCAGCTGTCTCTGGTCAACGCCGGAATGCGTTTACGCAGACGGATCAGCGCGGCAGTAAAGGCAAACAACCCACTGTCGTTGTGCTGCCAGTCAAGCCAGGTCAGCTCATTATCCTGACAGTAGGCGTTATTGTTGCCGTGCTGGCTGTGGCCGTGTTCATCCCCGGCCAGCAGCATTGGCGTGCCCTGCGCCAGTAGCAGAGTGGTCAGCAGCGCGTGAACGCTGCGACGACGATGTTCCATTATCAACAACGGTGCATTCAGCCCTTCCACCCCGTGGTTATGACTGAAGTTACTGCTGCTGCCGTCGTGATTATCTTCACCGTTGGCTTCGTTGTGCTTCTGGTTAAAGCTGACCACGTCGCACAGGGTGAACCCGTCGTGAGCAGTGATCAGGTTGATACTGGCCGAAGGCAGCCGCCCGTCCCGCTGGAAAACATCGCTGGAGGCAGCAAACCGCCGGGCAAAGTCGCCATTGCTGATATCACCATGCAGCCAGTAACGGCGCATCACATCGCGAAAATGGTCGTTCCACTCAGCGAACGGCGGCGGGAAGTTCCCCACCTGATAACCTCCCGGCCCGATGTCCCACGGCTCGGCAATCAGCTTGCATTTCGACAGCAACGGATCGGCCTGAATCGCCCGGAAAAGCCCGGCGTCGCGCTGATAGTCAGGCATGCGGCCAAGCACCGTCGCCAGGTCGAATCGGAAACCGTCCACATGGCACGCTTCCACCCAGTAGCGCAGGCAGTCCAGCGTCCAGGTCATCACTTCAGGGTGACTGAGATTCAGCGTGTTCCCGCAGCCGGTCCAGTTTTGGTAACCACCCCGGTCGTTCAGCCAGTAATAACTTTTGTTGTCCACTCCGCGCTTCGACAGCGTCGGGCCGGTATCTTCCAGTTCAGCGGTATGGTTAAACACCACATCGAGGATCACTTCGATGCCTGCCGCGTGCAGTGATTTGACCGCCTGCTGAAACTCATTGCGCGGGTGAACGCTATCCACACCCGAAGCATAGCTGGCATTCAGTGCGTAGGGTGTCAGCGGGTTGTAGCCCCAGTAGTTACTCAGCCCCATCCGCTGCAGCCGCGGTTCATGGGCAAAACAGGCTACCGGCAGCAGCTCCAGGCTGGTAATGCCCAGCCTTTTGAAGTAGCTGACCATCACCGGATGGCCCAGCGCCGCATAGGTGCCCTGAATCTCCGGCGGAATACCCGGATGACGTTTCGTCAGCCCGCGCACGTGGGCTTCATAAATAACCGTTTCGCCCCACGGGATGCCCGGTGGCTGGTCGTCTTCCCAATCGAAATCATCCGCCAGCACCACGCTTTTTGGCGCAACGGCGGCGCTGTCCAGAGTATCGATTTCCCTGTCGCCACACTGGAAAGAGGGATGGTCAGTGACTTCACCCACCACTTCCCTGGCGCAGGGATCCACCAGCAGCTTGTGAGGATTAAAACGGTGCCCGGCTTCCGGCTGCCAGGGCCCGTGTACCCGATAACCGTAGCGCTGGCCGGGCTTCGCTGCTGGCAGGTAGCCGTGCCAGATATCGCCACTGCGGGCTGGCAGATCCTGACGGGTTTCGCGGCCCTGCTCGTCAAACAGGCACAGCTCCACCCGCTCAGCATGCTGAGAGAAAAGCGCGAAGTTAACGCCTTTACCGTCAAAAGCGGCCCCGACCGGGGAAGAATGACCACTCTGCAGTGGACTCATCATGCCTCCCTGACCAGCCAGACGGTCGCCAGCGGCGGCAGAGTCATACTCAGAGAGTGTTCACGGTTATGGCTCGGATGCGCATCGGTATGGATCACGCCCTGATTGCCAGTATTGCTGCCGTGATAGTGGCTGGAGTCGGTGTTCAGCACCTCGCGCCAGCGACCAGAATGAGTGACGCCAAAACGATAGCCTGGACGGGAAACTGGCGTGAAGTTACTGACGACAATCACTTCATTCCCGTCCCGGTCACGGCGCACAAAAACAAACACCGAGTTTTCAAAATCGTCCACCACCAGCCATTCAAAGCCCATTGGATCGAAGTCGAGCTGATGCAGTGCCGGGTAGTGGCGATAGGTGTGGTTGAGGTCGCGCACCAAACGCTGTACGCCGTGATGCCAGTTATCGTCCCCTTCCAGCAGGTGCCAGTCGAGGCTGACGTCGTGGTTCCACTCCTTGCCCTGGGCGAACTCGTTGCCCATAAACAGTAACTTCTTGCCGGGGAAGCCGAACATCCAGCCGTAGTAGGCCCGCAGATTGGCAAACTTCTGCCAGGCATCGCCGGGCATCCGATCGAGGATTGAACGTTTACCGTGCACCACTTCGTCATGGGACAGCGGCAGGACAAAGTTCTCGGTGGCGTTGTACAACATGCCGAAGGTCAGGTTGTTGTGATGATGTTTGCGATACACCGGGTCCAGCTTCATGTAATCCAGCGTGTCGTGCATCCAGCCGAGGTTCCACTTGTACCAGAAGCCCAGCCCGCCCATTTCCGGTGGCCGGGACACGCCTGGAAAATCGGTCGACTCCTCTGCAATAGTCACCGAGCCGGGAGCGGCATGACCTAGCGTGCGGTTGGTGTAACGAAGGAAGGAGATCGCCTCCAGATTCTCCCGTCCGCCAAAGTGGTTGGGAACCCATTCACCGGGCTGGCGGCTGTAGTCGCGATAGATCATCGAAGCCACCGCATCCACCCGCAGCCCATCAATGCCAAATCGTTCGATCCAGTAGAGCGCGTTGCCCGCCAGATAGTTGCTGACTTCGCGCCTGCCGAAGTTATAGATCAGCGTGTTCCAGTCCTGGTGATAGCCCTCGCGCGGGTCGCCGTGCTCATACAGCTCGGTGCCATCAAACGTTGCCAGGCCGAAGTCATCGGCAGGGAAATGCCCGGGCACCCAGTCCAGCAGAACGTTCAGACCGGCCTGATGGGCGACGGCGATAAAATTACGGAATTCGTCCCGCGTGCCGAAGCGCCGCGTTGGCGCATACATGCCGGTAGGCTGATAGCCCCAGCTGCCGTCGAAGGGGTGCTCGTTTATCGGCATCAGCTCCAGGTGAGTGAAGCCCATCTCTTTGGCATAAGGCACCAGCTGTTCGGCCAGCTCTTTGTAGCTGAGCCAGAAATTATTGTCGGTATGGCGTCGCCAGGAGCCAAGGTGCACCTCGTAGATAGAGATGGGTGCATCAAACTCATTGGCACGCCTGCGTTCCGCTGAAATTTCCGTTTTTGGCGGGATGCCGCAAATCATCGAGGCACTGTCCGGGCGCATCTGTGCTTCAAACGCATAGGGGTCAGACTTCAACCTGAGATGGCCGTGAACATCAATGATTTCAAACTTATAAAGCTGGCCCTGAACCGCACCGGGCACAAACAGCTCCCAGACGCCTGCCTCCTGGCGCAGTCGCATCGGGTGGCGACGGCCATCCCAGAAGTTGAAATCCCCTACTACCGATACCCGGCGGGCATTCGGCGCCCAGACCGAGAAGCGGGTACCGATCACGCCATCAATCACATCGGCATGCGCCCCCATGGTTTCGTAAGGCCGTAAATGGGTGCCTTCAGCCAGCAACCAGCTGTCCATTTCGGCCAGCAGCGGACCAAAGCGGTAGGCATCATCCACCAGGTTCTGCTGACCATGCCAGGTGACAGCCAGTTGATAACGAAAGGGCTTTTTCCGGCGCGGCACCACGCCATGGAAAAAGCCACGTGAATCAATACATTCCAGTTGAGCACACTTACGCCCGGTGTTGGTTTCAATGACCCAGACTTCGGTGGCATCCGGCAGTAGCGCCCGCACCTCCAGACCGTTTTCAGTCTGGTGCATGCCAAGGAGCGAGAATGGGTCTGCATAATGGCCGGAAATTAAAGCACTAATCAGCCGGCGATCCGTAAGCTCTGACATGTCTGTCTTCCTGTGATAGTTGGCAGGCGATCCCCTGAGCCAGAAATGGCAGGGAATGCACTGCTCTTCATTGAGCTAATAACACGCTATTTTTTAAGCATAGCCAGGGCGCAACTAAAGCCAGCACCGAATGCGGAAAAATGTTGTTTTCAGATCAAATTTTCGGGGATTAAAGGGGGATTACTGGAAATCAGGGAGAAAGCAGGTCACGGGAAAGATGTGGATAACGGTGTTTAAGGGCAGCTTGAGAACATGTGACAGGGCAGGAAGAGGAAACGTCGCTGCAGACCGGGTGGAAAGTCTGGAGGGGGAAGCGATGGTGTTGCTGTTTCGCAAAAGAAGCCATGCGTGGCTGTTCAGCAAATTCAGGGACTGGACAAAAATGATGACCAGTCCCGGTGAACCCACCTGCTGCACCAGGGCAGAGCGGTGAGGGCTTAGTCGACCAGCAGGCGCAACATACGCCGCAGCGGCTCGGCAGCGCCCCACAGCAGCTGGTCACCCACGGTAAAGGCGGAGAGGTATTCCGGCCCCATGTTCAGTTTACGCAGGCGGCCAACAGGCGTTTTCAGCGTGCCGGTGACGGCAGCAGGTGTCAGTTCACGCATGGTCAGATCGCGATCGTTTGGCACCACGTTAACCCATTCGTTGTGGCTGGCCAGCAGCTGTTCGATTTCGTTCAGCGGCACATCTTTTTTCAGCTTCAGCGTGAAGGCCTGGCTGTGGCAGCGCAGCGCGCCCACGCGCACGCACAGGCCATCAACCGGAATGGTTCTCGCCGGTTGCAGGATTTTGTTGGTTTCTGCCTGGCCTTTCCACTCTTCACGGCTCTGGCCGTTTTCGAGCTGTTTGTCGATCCACGGGATCAGGCTACCCGCCAGCGGCACGCCAAAGTTGTCGGTCGGCAGCACGCCGCTACGGCTCATATCGGTGACTTTACGTTCAATATCAAGGATGGCTGAAGACGGGTTTTGCAGCTCTTTTGCCACGTTGTCGTGCAGCATGCCCATCTGGGTCAGTAGCTCACGCATATGGCGCGCGCCACCGCCGGAAGCTGCCTGATAGGTTGCCACAGAAGCCCACTCAATCAGATCGTTAGCGAACAGGCCACCCAGCGACATCAGCATCAGGCTGACGGTACAGTTACCGCCCGCAAAGGTTTTGATGCCTTTATCCAGACCCTGACGGATAACATGGTGGTTAACCGGGTCGAGAATAATCAGTGCGTCATCTTTCATACGCAGCGTGGAGGCTGCATCAATCCAGTAGCCCTGCCAGCCAGCGGCACGCAGTTTTGGATAGATATCAGTAGTGTAATCGCCACCCTGACAGGTAATAATAATGTCGAGGGCCTTCAGCGCGTCAATGTTGTACGCATCCTGCAACGCGCCGGCAGACTGACCACCAAACGCAGGGGCCGCCTGACCGTGCTGAGACGTGGAGAAGAAGACCGGACGGATCACATCAAAGTCACGTTCTTCCACCATGCGCTGCATAAGGACAGAACCCACCATGCCACGCCAACCAACTAAACCTACTGATTTCATGTTGCACCTGCTGCAGGCAACTTTATTTGCCTGTTAGAGTAAAAGAGATAAGAAAGAAGTATGGTTATCACCTTACAAAATGCAGGAAAAGTGGCAAGTGAATTAAATCGATTAGCGGCGTTTTTTTAGCAGAGCTGCTTATAACGTGCAGCGAACCGGGCAAACAAGAGAAGAATAACGATGACTGAAATGATCTCTGCGACAATATTATTGTTGCTTATTATGGACCCGCTGGGCAATTTGCCGATTTTTATGTCGGTATTGAAGCATCTGGAGCCGAAACGTCGCCGGGTGGTGTTAATCCGCGAGATGCTGATCGCGCTGGTCATCATGCTGCTGTTTCTTTTTGCAGGGGAAAAAATTCTCGCTTTCCTTAACCTGCGTACCGAAACGGTTTCGATTTCCGGCGGCATCATCCTGTTTCTGATCGCCATCAAAATGATTTTCCCCTCGCAGGAAAGTAGCAGCAGCGGCCTTTCTGCCGGTGAAGAGCCTTTCCTTGTGCCGTTAGCCATTCCACTGGTCGCTGGCCCTTCGCTGCTGGCCACGCTGATGCTGCTGTCACACCAGTATCCGGATCAGATGAGCCACCTGGTGGGCGCGCTGCTCATTGCCTGGGGGGCAACGGTGGTGATCCTGCTGCTGTCGGGGCTGTTTCTGCGGTTGTTGGGAGAGAAAGGGGTTAATGCGCTGGAGAGGCTGATGGGGCTGATCCTGATTATGCTGGCCACCCAGATGTTCCTGGATGGTATCCGGGCCTATCTGAAGATTTAACAGGATGAACACAGTGCCTGCGCGGGGAACACAGGCCTTAAATTTGGGAGTCGTCTACAAGAAGGCACAGAGTTCAACATGCCTGAAGCAAGAAGACTCTGCGCTGCGTTCCCCGCGCCTGAAGTTCAGATGTCGGTTAAGACAATAACTCAAAAGCGATCATCCCGACGATGGCGCCAGTGGTTCCCAGAATGGTTTCCATCATCGTCCAGGTTTTCAGCGTCTGCCCTTCCGTCGCGCCGGTAAAGCGGCCAAACAGCCAGAAACCGGCATCGTTGACGTGGCTGAAAATGATAGAGCCGCCCGCGATACAGATGGACAGTGCCGCCATCTGCGCGCCAGAGTAATGCAGTGGCTCAATAACCGGCATAATCAGGCCGACCGCCGTCAGGCAGGCTACCGTGGCTGAACCCTGAATAATACGCACCGCCCCGGCGAGGATAAAGCACGCCAGCGCCACCGGCAGACCGGCTCCGGTCAGCGCATGGCCCAGCGCCGGGCCTACACCGGAATCCACCAGCACCTGCTTGAACACGCCGCCCGCACCAATCACCAGCAGGATAATGCCTGCAGGCTGCAGCGCACTGCCGCAAATCTTCATCACCTGCTCTTTGTCCATGCCCTGACGGTAAGCCAGACCATAGATCGCCACCAGACAGGCCAGCAGAATGGCAATAAACGGATGGCCGATAAACTCCAGCCACTCATACAGTCTGCTGCCCTGCTCGGTAAAGCGCGCACCGATAGTTTTCAGCCCCACCAGCACCAGCGGGAACAGGATCAGCGACAGGCTGAAGCCGAATGACGGTAGCTTGTGCTCTTCAAATTCCGGATGGCTGGTTTCAGTCGGCAGCGTGAACTCCACGTGGCGGCTGATAAAGTTACCGAACAGCGGACCGGCAATCAGCATACTCGGGATAGCGGCACACACGCCCAGCAGGATCATCCAGCCGAAATCCACATGCATCTGTGAGGCCAGCAGCATCGGAGCTGGCCCCGGCAGCAGAAATGCCGCAGAAGCTGCCACGCCGGCAAACAGCGGAATAACCAGTTTTACCAGGTTGTCCTGAGTGCGGCGAGCCACGGCAAAGGCAATACTGATCAGCAGCACGATCGCCACTTCGAAGAACAGCGGCAGCGCACAAATCAGCCCGGCAATCCCCATCGCGTAGTGCGCCCGGCTCTCGCCAAACGCCTTCAGCATTTTGATGGCGATCTGATCGACCGCGCCGGTCTCATGCAGAATTTTACCAAACATCGCGCCCAGCGCGACCACAACAGCGAGGAACCCCAGCGTACCGCCCATGCCCTTCTGCATGGTGTCGGCGATTTTATCAAGCGGCATCCCGGAGAAAATACCGGCACCCACGGAAACTAACATCAGCGCCAAAAAGGCATGCATACGCGCTTTCATGACCAGAAATAGCAGCAGTAAAACAGATCCCGCTGCGGTTAACACCAGTGTTGCAGTAGCCATCAATCCATCCTGGTTATTTCTTTATCGCACCTTCGATGGTGGTGATAGTTTCAGCCACCACCTCATCCAGCGTCTGATTAATATCCACGACCAGCACACCGTGCTCATCACTGCCGGGTTCTTCCAGCGTGGCGAACTGCGTGACCAGCATCTGCGGCTTGAAGAAGTGCCCTTTACGCGCACGCAGGCGGGATTCGATCGTGTCAAAATCACCCTTCAGATAAACGAATGACAGATTCTCGTTACCTTTACGCAGGATGTCGCGATAGCTTTTTTTCAATGCGGAACAGACGATCAGCGATACACCGTTGGTGCGCTGCATGGCGAAAGCGGCATCGTTAATTGCCTGCAGCCACGGTTTGCGATCGTCGTCATTCAGCGGGTGGCCTTCGGACATTTTTTCGATGTTGGCGCGGGGATGCAGAAAATCGCCGTCCAGGAACGCCGCTTTAAGCTGCCAGGCCACGGCATTGGCGACAGCGGATTTGCCGCTGCCTGATACGCCCATCAGGACAAACACATGGTTAGACGCAGGTGATGCTTTCATTTTTTGCTCCGGCAGAAGAGGTCCAGGACCTGTCCGTTTCAGTAATAGCGCAATTTGTTATCGGTAACATTGTCGGAAGGCCCGTCGGCTAAGGCAACAGCCAGGCGGGAAAAAGCTGGTAAATGTGAAGTAGTTCAAAAAAATGACAGTTTCGGAAGACCGGGGCACAAAGGGACAAAGAGGCAGCCGGACGGCGCCCCTGAAAAATCAGATGCTGCCGCCCTCTGAGATAGTAAAGCCAACATCGATCGGTTCTGTTCCAGTCTGCTCACCACGGATCCTGGTCAGCAGCAGCGCGGCAGCTTCACGCCCCATTTTCTCTCGCGGGGTGAATACCGTTGCCAGTTTAGGTGTTACCACCTGGGTTATATCATGGCCGTGAAAACCGGCGATTGCCATGTCGTCCGGCACCCTCAGCCCCTGACGCTGGCACTCAAACATCGCGCCCACCGCAAGGTCATCGTTGGTACAAAACAGGCTGTCAGTCGCGGGATGACGTTTCTGCGCTTCCAGCAGCAAAGTGCCGCCCATTGAGAATGAAGAGGCGGCTTCCATCATGATGCTGTGCGGTTCAAGACCGGATTCACGCATCGCTTTCTCATAGCCCTGATGTTTGAGCAGGGTACGTTCATCCAGCCTTGCGCCCAGGTAGACGGTGTGGCGATAACCTTTTTTCAGAATGGCGAGAGTCATCTGGCGGGCAGCCTCAACGTTATCGAAGCCCACGGCCATATCCAGGCAGGGTGACACGGAATCCATCATCTCCAGCACTGGAATACCGGCCGTTTCAATCATCCGCAGGCTGGCCGGCGTGTGGGTACGCTCGGTGAGGATCAGCCCGTCGATGTTCCAGCCCAGCAGCGAACGCATCTGCAGCTCTTCTTTTTCGGCGCTATAGCCAAAGTGGCCCAGCATGGTCTGGTAGCCTGCCGCATCGGTCACTGCCTCAATACCGCGCAGTACATCCGCAAAAACCTGGTTGGTCAGTGAAGGCAGCAGCACGCCAATCGCCCGGCTGGTGGAATTAGACAAAATATCGGGGGCACGATTAGGGATATACCCCAGATCGTCCAGCGCTTCGGCAATGCGACTCTGCAGGGCAACAGAAACCTGAGCGGGGTTGCGCAGATAGCGGCTGACGGTCATCTTGGTGATGCCAACGCGATCGGCAACGTCCTGTAATACCGGTCTTTTCTTCTTCATTATTTTGCAGATTGAGGGAGTATTGCTGGAGTGTAACAAAAATAGCGGGGAAACGGTGAAGGGTGCGGCAAACCGCACCCAAAGTGTGACCGACTTAAACCGGTGGCAGGTCGAACAGCAGGATTTCGGCATCGCTGTCGGCAACAATGGTCAGCGTGGCTTCATCCCAGATCGCGAAAGCATCACTGCGGGTGGCTTTTTCACCATTCACGGTGACGTCACCTTTCACTACCTGGATCCAGATCTTGCGATTGCCATCGACATCCACACTGCCCTCTTCGCCCTGTTTCAGCGCCCAGCGGGACAGCGTCATATCCTGGAAAACCTTCAGCGAACCTTCACGGGCATCTGGAGAAAGCACCAGCTGGCGGCCCTGCACATCATCGAAACGACGCTGAGCGTAGCGCGGCTCAATGCCATTTTTTTCCGGAATGATCCAGATCTGGTACAGGTGCAGCGGCACTTCTTTGCTGGCGTTGTACTCAGAGTGGCGCACACCGGTACCCGCACTCATGATCTGGAACTCACCGGCAGGGATCTGCTCTTTGTTGCCCATGCTGTCCTGATGCTCAACCGTACCGGAAAGCACATAGGTCAGGATTTCCATATCTTTATGCGGATGGGTACCGAAACCCTGTCCGGCATCGATCACGTCTTCGTTAATCACCCGCAGCGCTGAAAAGCCCATAAAGTTGGCGTCGTAGTAGTTAGCGAAGGAGAAAGTGTGCCAGCTGTCCAGCCAGCCGTGGTTAGCGTGTCCGCGTTCTTCTGCTTTGCGTAAGTAAATCATGTTCAATCCTCCTCAACGTTTTCACGTAGTCTGGACCTGTTCTGAGGGGGATGATAGCGGAGAAAATTGTCTTCTCTGTTCAAATTATTCGACTAAATAAGCAGGGAACAGTCAGCGGTTCTGGCGGAGGGGAATCGCAGGCAAAAAAAAAGCCAGCACCCGAGCTGGCTAAGTAATACTGGAAGCAATGTGAGCAATGTCGTGCTTTCCCGACCGGTCCGTGAAGTCCGTGCCGAAAACGCATGACAATAATAATCATTATCATTCGCACTTGTAAAGCGTTTTCCTGATGATTTTTTCACTTGCTTTCCGCCATGAAACCCATGATCTTCAAAAGGATTACCACCAAAAGGAGAGAGAAGATGAGTGAGATTGTGATTCGCCATGCCGCCCCGGAAGATGCTGCAGACCTGCACCGTATCCTCAGCCAGCCGGAAACCTATGCCGACACGCTACAAATCCCTCATCCTTCTCTACAGCTTTGGCAGGAGCGGCTTGCCGCGCCGCGTGATGGGATGCAACGCCTGGTCGCCTGCATCGACGGTCTGGTGGTGGGCGATCTGACGCTGGAGGTCAATGGGCGCGCTCGCCGCCGCCATGTGGCGACCTTTGGCATTTGCGTGGACTGCAACTATCGCGGCCGGGGCGTGGCAACCAGGCTGATGCAGGAGATGATTAACCTGTGTGATAACTGGCTCGGTGTGGAACGCATAGAGCTGACGGTGTTTGCCGATAACGCTGGGGCCATCAGGCTCTATCAGCGGTTTGGGTTTGAAACCGAAGGCCTGGCGCGCCGCCATGCCATGCGTCATGGTCAGTTGGTCGACACGCTTTATATGGCGCGGCTAATTGAAAAAAATTAACGCCTTTGTTGTTGCCCGACGGTGAATCGGGCAACTATTTCAACTTAAGACAGAATGAAGGACGGATCACCCCGGGAGATTAATGTCACCATATTCCCTGGTAAATTGTTCAGTAAGATAATTTAATAACCCTTCTAATTTATCCATTTCTTCACACAACGCCGCGGCTTCGTCATCATCAACATCATCCATATCAATGGCAGTGTTAGCGTTAAGTTTTTCTTGCAGTGCGAGTATAATCAGTTTCCAGTCTCCCATGATCATAGGAAGGGACAAGCTGTCTGTTTTACCCATTTTTTATTTCCTCGGACGTTAACTTAATACATTTCGAACTATCTTTACCAAAATCATTTATTAATTTCAGATATTTTTCTAACGTCATATCCATCAGAGGGGCAATCATGTAATGACCTTTCTTACCTGGTGTATAATCCCTTACCAGCCTTAGCTCAGCAGGCAACAATGCCCCTTTCTTGAGTTTCCAGATATTTTTTCCCTGACGCTTCATACCGGAAGTTATATGGTCAAAAGTTGAAAATCCGCCACCATTTGCAATAACCCACAAAACCTGCTCCCCTTCATCATCCACCTTTTGGTAGGTTGTGAGATCTTTCAGCGCACGAACTTCGCTAAAGTTGGGGGTTGAGGCATTCCCGCTACGAAAGAGTTCAATATTTAATTGGTCAATATCTATTAAATACAATAACATTTCATTTATCATGTTTCCGATTCCTTTTGGAAAAAATGGCATTCCTTGCGTTGCATTAATAAAAATTAACAGTTATTTGATCAACCTGCAATATGCAGTGATAAGAATGGCACAAGGATCAATATTTCCTCCCTGAAATCTGCCCATTTTAAACAGGCAGACAGGAAGGAAAATTTATTTTTAATAACCCGCAGTTAAATCGTCAATCGTGCGCGGATCAGAAGCACCATACAACGTGCCGTCTGGCCCGATCATGATGCTCTGCGTACTGCCCATCGCTGGCTGAACTTTTACATGCTGACCTTTCATTTCCAGCAGTTTCAGCGTGTCCGGGCTGAAGCCTTTTTCCACCCGCAGCTGGTCCGGCAACCACTGATGGTGGAAGCGCGGTGCTGCTGTCGCTTCGGCAACATTCATACCAAAATCAATGCTGTTCACCACCATTTGCAGCACGGTAGTGATAATCCGGCTGCCGCCTGGACTGCCCGTCACCAGCCAGGTTTTGCCATCCTTCGCTATAATAGTCGGCGACATGGAGGAGAGCGGGCGCTTGTAAGGCTGAACAGAGTTCGCTTCGCCACCCACCAGGCCATAAACATTCGGCGTGCCCGGCTTGGCTGAGAAGTCATCCATTTCGTTGTTCATCAGGATACCGCTGTTACCCGCCACAATGCCGCTGCCAAAATTGGTGTTCAGCGTATAGGTCACCGCCACAGCGTTACCCTGCTTATCCACTACCGAGAAGTGAGTGGTCTGGTTACTTTCATACGGCGCAAGTTTGCCCGGTTTGATGTCAGCAGAAGGGCGAGCTTTATTGAGATCTATCTGCTGCGCCAGCGATTTAGCGTAGATCTTGCTGGTTAGCGCCTGGGTTGGCACTTTGACAAAATCGGGGTCACCGAGGTACTCCGAACGGTCGGCATAAGCATACTTCTCCGCTTCTGCCATTACCTGCATCGCATCGGCGCTGCCAAAGCCCATTTTCGCCAGATCAAAGTTTTCGAGGATATTCAGGATCTGTACGATGTGGATCCCACCGGAGGAAGGAGGCGGCATGGAATAAACTTCATAGCCGCGATAGCTGCCGCTGACCGGTTTGCGCTCAATAGCTTTGTAGTTCGCCATATCCGCTTTATCAATCAGCCCGCCGTTGGCTGCCATCTCTTTAGCAATCTGGTCAGCTATCGGGCCTTTATAGAAAGCATCCGGCCCCTGCTTTGCGATCAGCTCCAGGCTGTGCGCCAGATTACGCTGCACCAGCTTTTCTCCGCGCTGATAAGGCGTACCGTCCTGCTTGTAGAAAATGGCTTTACTGTTGGGATGGCCGAGCAACACTTCTTTGCCATAGACCTTCAGGTCGTCGGCCAGCGACTCGTTGACCACAATCCCTGAGTTTGCCAGTTTCAGAGCCGGAGCAATCAGCTGACTGAGCGGTAAGGTGCCGTACTCTTTGTTCGCCAGCGAGAAGCCTGCCACCGTTCCGGGAACGCCGGAAGCCAGGTGCGAGGTCAGAGATTTTTTGCTGTCAGCATTGCCCTGCCCATCAAGGAACATGTCGCGGCTGGCTCTGGTGGGTGCCATTTCGCGGAAATCGATAGAGGTGGTATGGCCTGAAGCAGTGCGGATCACCATAAATCCGCCGCCGCCAAGGTTCCCGGCCTGTGGATGAGTCACCGCCAGCGCGTACCCTACCGCCACCGCCGCATCCACTGCATTACCGCCCTGCTTGAGGATATTCACGCCCACCTGGGTCGCCGTGGCATCCACCGAGGCTACCATGCCGTGCACTTCCTTAACCGGATGGAAAGTATCGGCTCCCACCCCGTAAGAAACCGGTGGAGCTGTGGGTGCCGCCGTAGCCCCCTGCCAGAAAAACAGCCCTGCCATCAGCGGCCCTGCAAACCGCGCTGCACGTCCAGTCATCTTCACCCCTTTTTAGTGTTATTTACGTTTGTTTACAGCACTTAAGTGTGTACTAAATAAGTGAAAAGGCGAGACTTGAAGCAAATTAAGAGAACAGGAAGGTTCATTCACGCGACACTGGCATACACTTAGGGAAAGAAACAAGGAGGGCAGTTATGAAATGGTTAATGATATTTGCCGCACTGGTCCCGTTGAGTGGCATGGCAAACATGTTGAACAACAGCAATGATCCTGACAAGCCTGGCTATAACCCGAGCACGCAGCGGATGCAGCAGCAAATGCAGACGCAGCAGTCCCAGCAAAAACTGAAGCTACAGCAGGACCAGCAGCGTCAGAGCCAGGATTTGCAGCGTAAAGTGCAGGAACAGCGTGACAGCGCTTCCCAGCGTATTCTTCAGTCGCAGCCGGGCAGCAATACCCAACCACCGGTTCAGCAAAACAACTCAAATTAGCCGGGAATTGAATGACTCTCTGATTGAACATTCACCCAATAAATGGCGCCACAACCAGGCGGCCAGTGCAGAAATTCCCGGGAGCTTACTCCGGTAAGTGACCGGGGTTTCTGCATGCAGCTCACGCAGTTATGGCGTTAAGTACAGAGGTTAATGGCGAAATCCGGCCCCAGCAGGTCTATCCTGTCTGTGCAGATCGCATCCACGCCCCAGCTCAACAGTTCCTTCGCCCTTTCTGGCGTATTCACCGTATAAGCCAGAACCCGCAGCCCGGCCGCTTTGACCTGTGTCACCCGCTCCTGCGTCAGAATTTTATGGTTAAAGTGGATCGACACGCAGTCCAGCTTCTCCGCGATCGCCTGCCAGTCGTCATGCCACTCGTGCAGCAGCATGCCGCGCGGCAGCTCAGGGGCCGCTTTCATTGCCGCTTCCAGCGCGGTGAAGGAGAACGAAGAGAGCAGCGGCGTGGTCTGGGTATGCCAGAGATCGCGGGCAGCCAGCGCCACGACCCGTCCGGTTTCTGCTTCCAGCCCGGTGGTGGGCTTGATTTCAATGTTCGCCATCATCTGATAGCCCGCACAGCGTTCCGCCACCTGTGAAAGCAGCGGCAGCCGCTCACCGGTGAAATCCTTGCTGTACCAGCCACCGGCATCCAGCTGCAATAATTTTTCCCACGGCAGCTGACCGGCAATGCCCCAGCCGTTGCTGGTGCGGTCCAGGGTGTCGTCGTGCAGCAGGAAGATCTCGCCATCGAGCGATAATTTGACGTCAAACTCGATCATTTTGTGGCCCAGCTTCGCGCCGGTATCGATACCGGCCAGGGTATTTTCCGGGGCCAGTTTCCCGCCGCCACGGTGGGCGACGATGGCAGGGTAAGGCCAGGCTTTCTCAGTCATTCAAGACGTTGTCCATTCAGGGTGTCAAAGAAGTGTAGCGATTCTGCCGACAGATGCAGCCACAGCGTGCTGCCAATGGCCGGACGCTCGACGTGAGGCAGACGGACCACCACACTGCCACCGCCCCATTTACCATGGGCCAGATTATCCGCGCCCAGCATCTCCAGCGTTTCCACCACCAGCGGCAAACCACCCGCTCGCTGTGTGGAGAGTGTAATATGCTCCGGGCGGATCCCCAACGTCAACGAGCGTCTTGCCCAGCGGGCTTTCGCTTCCGGCAGCGGAATCGCGAAGTTATCCGCCAGTGCCAGCCGCGTACCGTCATCACTCAACTCACCTTCCAGCAGGTTCATTGACGGCGCACCAATAAAGCTGGCCACAAAGCGCGTGGCGGGACGTTCATACACTTCTACCGGCGTGCCCAACTGCTCCAGCACGCCTTTGTTCATCACCATCACCCGCTGGGCCAGCGTCATCGCTTCCACCTGATCGTGGGTCACATACAGACTGGTGGTGTTCAGGCGGCGATGCAATTGTTGCAGCTCCAGACGCATCTGCACGCGCAGGCGCGCATCCAGGTTGGAAAGAGGCTCATCAAACAGGAAAACTGCAGGTTCACGCACGATGGCGCGTCCCATCGCGACACGCTGGCGCTGACCACCGGAAAGCTCACGCGGGCGGCGGTGCAGCAGCGCTTCCAGCTCCAGGCTTCTGGCAGCGATCAGCACGCGCTGGCGGATATGCTCTTTACCCATACCGCGGATTTTCAGGCCATAAGCCATATTCTGTTCCACGCTCATATGCGGGTACAGAGCGTAGTTCTGGAACACCATCGCAATACCGCGATCTTTCGGTTCCAGGTGAGTCACGCGCTCGTTATCAATATAGATGTCGCCGGTAGTGACCTGCTCCAGCCCGGCGACCATGCGCAGCAGCGTCGATTTTCCACAGCCGGATGGCCCGACCATCACCATAAATTCGCCGTCGCGGATCGCCACATCAAGCGGCTGAATAATCTGGTTTTTACCGTCATAGGATTTGGTAACGGCCTGAAGTTTTACACCTGCCATAACTTATTTCTCGCTCTCAACCAGCCCGCGAACGAAGGCGCGCTGCATCACTAAAACAATCACAATCGGTGGGATCATGGTCAGCAACATCGCCGTCATCACCAGGTTCCACTGCGTGGAGCCGTCACCGTTGCCTATCATGCTGCGGATCCCCGCCACGGCGGTGCCCAGGTGCACATCGTTGATGATCAGCAGCGGCCACATGTACTGGTTCCAGCCATAGATAAATGTGATCACAAACAGCGCCGCCAGGTTGGTTTTCGACAGCGGCAGCACGATGTCCCAAAAGAAGCGCATCGGACTGGCTCCGTCGATGCGGGCCGCCTCAATCAGCTCATCCGGCAGGGTCATAAAGAACTGGCGGAACAGGAAGGTGGCGGTGGCTGAGGCCATCAGCGGCAGAGTTAATCCGCTGTAGCTGTCCAGCATGTTGAGGTTGGAGATCACCTCCACCGTAGGGAAAATACGCACTTCCACCGGCAGCATCAGGGTGATGAAAATCATCCAGAAGAACAGCCCGCGCAACGGGAAGCGAAACCACACCAGCGCAAAGGCGGAGAGGATCGACACCACGATTTTCCCGGCGGTGATACTCAGCGCCATAATCGCGCTGTTCATCAGCATCACGCCAAAGGGCGCGCTGCTCTGCGCCACGCCGTGTTCCCAGATATTGGCGATGTTGTCCCACAGTGAGCGGCCAGGGATCAGCGTCATCGGCACCTGGAATACCTGAGTGTTGCTGAGCGTGGCAGCGACAAAAGCGATATAGAGCGGGAATAACACCGTCAGGATGCCCAGCCCCAGCATGATATGGCTAAAAATATCCAGCCCGCGTCGGTTCTCAATCATTGGTAACGCACCCTTTTTTCGACGTAGCGGAACTGAATCACCGTCAGGATGATCACCAGTACCATCAGCACCACCGACTGCGCGGAGGAGGAAGAGAGATCCAGTCCGGCAAAGCCTTCACGGTAGATTTTGTAAATCAGCGTGGTGGTGGACTGCACCGGTCCACCGCCCGTTGCGGCATCAATCACCGGGAAGGTGTCGAAGAAGGCATAGACCAGATTCACCACCACCAGGAAGAAGCCCACCGGGGTGATCAACGGCAGTGAGAGCTGGAAGAAGCGGCGTACCGGACCGGCTCCATCGATGGCGGCAGCTTCGGTCAGCGATTTTGGGATTGACTGCAGCGCGGCAAAAAAGAACAGGAAGTTGTAGCTCATCTGCTGCCAGATGGAGGCCAGCACTACCAGGAACATTGCCTGGCTGCTGTTCTGCGCATGATTCCAGTTGTAGCCAATCTGCGCCAGGAAGTGGGTAATCAGGCCCAGCCCGGGGCTGAACAGGAACATCCACAAGACCGCTGCTACCGCAGGTGCCACGGCATAAGGCAGTAAAAACAGCGTCTGATAGAAACGCTTCAGGCGCAGGACGTAATCGACCAGCGCCGCAAAAAACAGGGAAACCACCAGGCCGATAACGGTCACCAGACCGCTGAACACCAACGTGGTCCAGAAGGAGTCGAGGTAGTATTCATCGTCAGCCAGGCGTTTGAAGTTGTCCAGCCCGACAAAGGTGCTGGAAATACCAAAGGGATCGATGCTCTGCACCGAATACCACAGCGCTTCTCCGGCAGGCCAGAGGAAGAAGATCACGGTGATCAGCAACTGTGGCAACACCAGCAGCCAGGGCAGCCAGCGCGAGCGAAAAACGGGACGGGAAGAAGACATAAGGTCGCTCTGAAATTAAGGTATTGCGGGCGGAATACCTTCCGCCGCTACAAAAACAGTCAGCTGTACAGCCAGGGAGGTTGTAGGGGGCGAATTTCTTCGCCCCGCAAGTCGTTATTACTGCTTAACAGTCTGTTCGAAGCGACGCAGCAGCAGGTTGCCACGGGTCACCGCGTTTTCCAGAGCGGCCTGAGGAGTGCTCGATCCGGTCCAGACGCCTTCCAGTTCTTCGTCAACAATGGTACGGATCTGCGGCATGTTGCCCAGACGCATGCCTTTGGTGAACGGCAATGGTGGCTTATTCAGCATCTGGCGAGTGGCGGTGTCCGCACCCGGATTTTTATCGTAAAAGCCCTGCTTGCGGGTCAGCTCGTAAGCCGCGGTGGTGATTGGCAGGTAACCGGTTTTCTGGTGCCATTCGGCAGCGATTTCCGGCTGGGCCAGGAACTGCATAAACTCAGCCACGCCTTTATAGGTTGCTGCGTCTTTGCCCTTCATCACCCACAGGCTTGCACCACCGATAATGGCGTTCTGCGGAGCGTTCGGTACGGTAGAGTCGTAAGGCATCATGCCCACGCCGTAGTTGAATTTGGCGTAGTGACGGATGTCAGCCAGTGAACCGGAAGAGGCAGTGGTGATGCCACAGTCGCCGTTGTAGAACTTGGCGGTAGACTCATCTTTACGACCGAAGTAGGAGAACTCACCCTTCTTGTTCATCTCTTCCAGCATCTGGATATGACGGACCTGGGTTGGTTTGTTGAATTCCAGAACGGCATCAGTGCCGTCGAAGCCGTTGTTTTTGGTTGCCACTGGCAGACCGTGCCACGCGCTGAAGTTTTCGATCTGGATCCAGCCCTGCCAGCCACTGGCGTAGCCACAGGTCATACCCGCTTTACGCAGTGCAGCAGCATCTTTCTCCAGATCCTGCCAGGTTTTTGGCGGCTCATCCGGGTTCAGACCGGCTTTCTTAAAGGCGTCTTTGTTGTAATACAGAACCGGCGTGGAGCTGTTGAACGGCTGGGAAATCAGATGACCATTAGAGTCGCTGTAGTAACCGGCAACCGTTGGCACAAACTGGGATTCATCAAAAGCAATCCCTGAGTTTTTGAACACGTCATACACCGGCACGATAGCTTTAGAGGCCATCATGGTCGCTGTACCCACTTCGTAAACCTGCAGGATCGCTGGCGCTTTACCGGAGCGTACGGCAGCAATACCGGCTGCCAGGCTCTGTTCGTAGTTGCCTTTATAAGTCGGCACGATTTTGTAATCAGGGTGAGATTCGTTAAAGCGTTTTGCCAGAGAATCGACTTCAACGCCCAGCTCTCCCTCCATAGAGTGCCAGAAAGGAATTTCAGTGGCGGCCAGAGCGTGGCTGCTGAAGGTCAGTCCCAGTACGACGCAAAGTGCGGTTTTGCGTGAGAACGATGTCATGTCGGTTTCCTGTGCCCGGTGTCATTCGCGCCAAATGGCGCAATATTGTTCGGGATGTAACATGACATGTAAAAATGACGGAAAGATAACGAGCTTATGACAGAGCAGTGACAGACAGGTGACGAGGGATCACGCCATAAACCAGCATGGGTGCGTGCAATATCGGCAGTATATAAAGCGCAAAAAGCATCTTCGGGAACATATCAACCCACCCCTTTCCAGGAGCGGGTTGATGGATTACCGGTCGACATTACCCGCGCTTTAGTTGTCGGGGCCAACTATCCCCCCAGATAAGCGCTACGTACCGCCTCATTAGCCAGCAACGCCGCGCCGGTATCCTCCAGTACCACGTGACCGTTTTCCAGCACGTAGCCCCGATCGGCCAGCTTCAGCGCCTGGTTGGCATTCTGTTCAACGAGGAAAATCGTCATTCCCTCCTGCCGCAGTTGTTCGATAGTGTCGAAAATCTGCTGGATGATGATCGGTGCCAGGCCCAGCGACGGTTCGTCCAGCAGTAGCAGGCGCGGCTGGCTCATCAGCGCACGGCCTATCGCCAGCATCTGCTGTTCGCCGCCGGACATGGTTCCGGCTCGCTGTATGCGGCGCTCGTAAAGGCGCGGAAACAGCTCATACACACGCCTGATGCGAGTCTGATACTGCTGACGTTCAGCGAAGAAGCCGCCCATCGCCAGGTTTTCATCCACCGTCATGCGGGAAAATACCCGCCGTCCTTCCGGCACAATCGCAATCGCTTCACGCATAATGCGCGCGGTTTGCCATTCAGTGATCGCCTTACCGTCGAAAGTGATTGTCCCCTCTGTCGCCCTCGGCTCGCCACATAGCGTACCGAGGATGGTGGTCTTACCCGCGCCATTAGCGCCAATCAGCGTGACGATTTCGCCCTGATTGATGTGCAGGCTGACGTTATGCAGCGCCTGAATTTTGCCGTAATGGGCGCTGACGTTTTGCAGGGAAAGCATCGGATTCATATTATGCTTCTCCTAAATAGGCGCGGATCACATCCGGATTATTGCGGATCTCTTCCGGCGTGCCATTGGCCAGCGGTGTTCCCTGATTAACCACATAGATGCGGTCAGAAATGCCCATTACCAGTTTCATATCGTGTTCAATCAACAGTACCGAGACTTTACGCTCGCCTCTGAGCTCAGCAATCAGCTCATCCAGCTCGTGCGTCTCTTTCGGATTCAGCCCCGCCGCCGGTTCATCCAGCATCAGGATTTCCGGACGGGTTACCATGCAGCGGGCAATTTCCAGACGGCGCTGCTGGCCATAGGCCAGATTCCCCGCCTGACGGTTTGCCAGTTCAAGCAGTCCAACACGCTGCAGCCAGCTGGAGGCACTGTCAAGCGCTTCGCTTTCAGCTTTACGGAAGGCAGGCGTCTTCAGCAGTCCGGCAAACACGCCGCTTTTCAGGTGCTGATGCTGGGCAACCAGCAAATTTTCAATCACCGTCATTTCACGGAACAGGCGAACATGCTGGAAGGTCCGCACAATGCCCATCCGCGCAATCTTCTGCCCCGGCAGACCGGCCAGCTGCTGATCCCGCAGCTTGATACTGCCGCCCGTCGGACGATAAAAACCGGTCAGACAGTTAAACACCGTGGTTTTGCCCGCGCCGTTCGGCCCGATCAGCGAAACGATCTCCTGCGGGCGCAGCTCCAGCTCAACGTTGTTCACGGCAAGCAGGCCGCCAAAGCGCATCATCAGGCCATTCACGGCCAGTAAAGGCTGGGTCATGGCTGCTCTCCTTTTTCCACACTCTTCAGCTTCAGGTGCGGGCGCTTCATCGGCAGCAGGCCCTGTGGCCGCCAGATCATCATCAGTACCATCAGACCACCGAGTACCAGCATGCTGTACTCGTTAAGGTCGCGCATCAGTTCGCGGGAAACCACCAGCAGCACGGCAGCGAGGATCACCGCAAACTGCGATCCCATCCCGCCCAGCACCACAATCGCCAGTACAAAGGCCGACTCGGCAAAGGTAAAGGATTCCGGGCTGACAAAACCCTGACGCGCGGCAAACAGGCTACCGGCAAAGCCCGCAAAGGCGGCGCTGATAGTGAATGCGGTCAGTTTGATGCGGGTCGGGCTCAGGCCCAACGAGCGGCAGGCGATTTCATCTTCGCGCAGCGCTTCCCAGGCGCGGCCCAGCGGCATACGCAGCAGGCGGTTGATGACAAACAGCGTCACAATCACCAGCAGCAGCGCGACCATATAAAGGAAAATAATGCGGTCGCTGGGGTCATATTTCAGCCCGAAGAAATTACTGAAGGTATCCCAGCCACCATCGCGAACGCTGCGGCTAAACTCCAGGCCAAACAGCGACGGTTTCGGGATCTGGCTGATGCCGTTCGGGCCTCCGGTGATCTCCGTGTTATTGAGCAGCAGGATACGGACGATTTCGCCGAAGCCCAGCGTCACAATCGCCAGATAGTCACCGCGCAGGCGCAGTACCGGGAACCCCAGCAGCAGGCCAAACATCGCCGCCACCAGACCGGCCAGCGGCAGACATTCCCAGAAGCTCAGGCCATAGTAGTGGTTCAGCAAGGCGAAGGTGTAAGCGCCGATGGCATAAAAACCGCCGTAACCCAGTACCAGCAGGCCGGACAGGCCGACAACCACGTTCAGGCCGAGGCCCAGCATCACGTAGATCAGCGTCAGCGTGGCGATATCGACCGTACCGCGAGAGACCAGAAACGGCCATGCCACGGCAGCGATAATCAACACCAGAAACAGCAGTTTTTGCTTTGGTGTGGAGCCGTCGATCCCCGGCAGAACAAACGCCGGGCCAGACATTTTTTTCATTCCGTGCTGGAATAAAGGGCGCAGCAGCTGGAAGAAGAACACCACGGCACAGCCGACAGCAATCCAGTTCCAGCGAACGCTTCCGGCATTGTTCACCACCAGATGGGTGCCATCCAGATTCAGGCGCATGCCCATAAAGAACGCCGCCAGCACCAGCAGCATCACCGCTGAAGCAAGGGCATTAAGCAGGTTGAGGTGTTTCATACTTTCTCCACCTCCGGACGACCGAGAATACCGGTTGGCATCACCAGCAGCACCACAATCAGCAGCGCAAAAGAGACCACGTCTTTGTATTCAGTGCTCAAATAAGCAGAAGTCAGCGCTTCAGCAATGCCGAGGATCAGACCGCCAAGCATCGCGCCCGGAATACTGCCGATGCCGCCCAGTACCGCGGCAGTAAAGGCTTTCATCCCGGCCATAAAGCCAATATACGGATTAATTACACCGTAGAACTGGCCAAGCAGTACACCCGCCACCGCCGCCATTGCGGCACCAATCACAAAGGTCAGTGAGATTACGCGGTCAGTATTGATGCCCAGCAGGCTGGCCATCTTCAGATCTTCAGCACAGGCACGACAGGCGCGGCCCATGCGGGAATAGCGGATAAACAGCGTCAGTGCCAGCATGGCGAGGAAGGTCACCACCCAAATCACCACCTGCATGGTGGAAATTGTCGCAGCAAAGCCATTGCTGACGCCCAGCGTCCACTGCCCGGTAATCAGGCTGGGCAAGGCCAGGTCACGTGAGCCCTGAGTCAGGCTGACGTAGTTTTGCAGGAATATTGACATGCCAATGGCGGAGATCAGCGCAATCAGACGCTTGGAGGAACGGACCGGCTTGTAGGCCACGCGCTCAATGCTCCAGCCGTAGGCGCTGGCAATCACGATGGCGACAATAAACCCGGCGCCAATCAGCATCCAGCTGACGTCGATGCCCATCATCATCAGTGCGGCAATCACAATAAAGGAGACATAGCTGCCGATCATATACACCTCGCCGTGGGCGAAGTTGATCATGCCAATAATGCCGTACACCATGGTGTAACCGATGGCGATCAGCGCATAGGTGCTGCCCAACGTCACGCCGTTGAACATCTGCTGCAGAAAATAGAGGAACTGCTCGGACATATCCGTACCTTACTTCTTTCCACCCTGGTGGTGGGAATGAGGCTTATTATTGCATCGGGCGACGTAAACGCCGCCCGGACTGGCTTTATTATTTCACCGCAGTGGAAGAGCCGTCGGCATGCCATTTGAAGATGCCGAACTCGAACCCTTTCAGGTCGCCTTTGGCATCCCAGCTCAGGTCACCCATCACTGTAGGTACCGGCGCGCCCTCTTTCAGGTTTTTAGCGATGTCCTCTGGCTCAGCACTTTTGCTGCGCTCCATACCGGTAGTCAGTGACTGCAGCGCAGCATAGGTGGTCCAGACGAACGGGCCGGTCGGGTCCAGTTTCTTCGCTTTCAGCGAGTCCACGATGGGCTGGTTAGCAGGAACCTGGTCATAACGCTTCGGCAGCGTCACCAGCATGCCTTCAGAGGCAGCACCGGCAATGTTGGACAGCGAGGAGTTACCCACGCCTTCCGGGCCCATAAACTGGGTTTTCAGACCGGCGGCACGGGACTGACGCAGGATCTGGCCCATTTCCGGGTAGTAACCCCCGAAGTAGACGAAATCGACGTTCTCTTTCTTCAGGCGCGCCACCAGGGTGGAAAAATCTTTATCGCCTGCGGTGATACCTTCAAACATCACCACGTTGCCGCCAGATTTTTTCAGGCTGTCCTGGACGGAACGCGCCAGGCCTTCACCGTACTGCTGTTTGTCGTGGATCACGGCAATACGCTGCGGTTTGATTTCACTGAGGATATATTTCGCCGCCGTTGGCCCCTGATCTGAATCCAGACCGGTGGTGCGCATAATCATTTTATAACCGCGGGTGGTCAGATCGGCGTTAGTGGCCGCTGGCGTGATCATCAGCACGCCCTCATCTTCATAGATATCAGAAGCAGGCTGGGTGGAAGAGGAGCAGAGGTGACCGATAACATAGCGAATGCCGTCGTTGATCACCTTGTTGGCGACCGCGACCGCCTGTTTTGGATCGCAGGCATCGTCATATTCCACGCCAACCAGCTTATCGCCATTCACGCCGCCTTTGGCGTTGATGTCGGCAATAGCCTGCTTCGCACCGGTGAACTCCATGTCGCCATACTGCGCAACCGGGCCGGACATGGCGCCAACAATGGCGACTTTAATGTCTTTTGCCACGGCAGCATGGCTCAGCGCCATTGCCACGCAGCCTGCCAGGAACGCGCTACCTTTACTGATTTTCATCCTGAGTACCCCATCTGTTGTATTTGCACTTTTATTCAACGGTATCCCGCAGAAAACGCTTTGGTTATAAAGAGTTAGCGGAATAATTCGTCATTTTTAGGAATAAGGCTTTAAAATTCAGGTTATTAAACAGGAGTTTTCTTCTGTAAATCAACTGACACATTGATAAACACCCGCCCCGCGCAGGATAAATCACTGGCATTAAAGCTGGCTTTAATGCTGACAATCCAGCGGGTTATGCTGGATAAATGGCGACCAGTTAGTGTTAACACTTAAGTTTTAACACGCATTGCACAGATTGCTTCGTTTTCGTACAAAAAAAGTTCTGAGTCCGTCTTTGAGCGAATTCGCTACAATATCCCTTTGTTCCAGGCAGGTATCACACATGAAGCTCACTATCATCAGATTGAAACACTTATCCGCGCAGGATCGCCTCGACCTGGCAAAAATCTGGCCTGAGGCCGATTTGGCTGCGCTGGAAATGAGGCTGGACGAACATCACCAGCTGTATGCCGCGAAATTCAACGATCGGCTGCTGGCTGCCGTCAGGGCGACGATCAAGGGAACGCACGGAGAGCTTGAAGAGTTTATGGTGCGCGAGGTCACGCGCCGCCGTGGAGTGGGGAAATATCTGCTGGAAGAGGTGCTGGCACAGAATAAAGCGATCGCTCAATGGTGGATTGCCGACGCGGGTTTCAGCGACCGGGAGGCGGCTGCGGCTTTTATGCAGTCAGTGAGTTTTATTGCGCAGGTGGGCGGTTGGGGCTGGCTGCAGAAGTAAGCGGAAGCCCTGTTCTGCAAAGTGTCTGAGCGGGGTAGCGCTGGCCTGGCAGCGGCGCACAGTCATTTATCCGGGCGCAGAAAACAGAAAGGGCGACCCAAAGTCGCCCTGTTCTCTACACTGCAGTGTTACGCTTCGATAGCGACACGCAGTTTTTTCATCGCGTTCTTTTCCAGCTGACGCACACGCTCCGCGGAAACGCCGTATTTATCGGCCAGCTCCTGCAGCGTGGTTTTGTTGTCATCGTCCAGCCAGCGGGCACGGATTATGTCCTGGCTGCGCTCGTCCAGTCCCTGCATCGCGTCGCTCAGCTTATCTGCAGCGTGGGATTCCCAGTTGTCTTCCTCTATGCCACCGGCAAAGTCAGACGACTTATCCTGCAGATACAGCATCGGCGCCATTGAACGCCCTTCGCCTTCATCATCCGGCGTCGGGTCAAAGGTCATGTCCTGAGCCGCCATACGCGACTCCATCTCCAGCACGTCTTTGCTGGTGACGCCCAGCTCGCGGGCCACCATTTCCACTTCATCCTGGTTGAACCAGCCTAAACGCTGCTTGGCTTTACGCAGGTTAAAGAACAGTTTGCGCTGAGCCTTGGTGGTAGCGACCTTCACGATACGCCAGTTACGCAAAACGTATTCGTGGATCTCGGCTTTAATCCAGTGCACGGCGAAAGAAACCAGACGCACGCCCACTTCCGGGTTAAAACGACGCACGGCTTTCATCAGGCCAATGTTACCTTCCTGAATCAGGTCAGCCTGCGGCAAGCCGTAGCCGGAGTAGTTACGGGCGACATGAACAACAAAGCGCAGGTGAGACAGGATCAGCGTCTTAGCTGCTTCCAGATCGCCCTGGTAATGCAGCCGTTCAGCCAGCGCTTTTTCCTCTTCTGCCGTCAGCATAGGCCAGGCATTGGCCGCCCGGATATAGGAATCCAGGTTGCCCAAAGGAGCAATAGCTAAAGTTTGCATTTCTTTGGTCATTCAAACCCTCTCTGTAATAAGCAATGTTGCTGCGCATTTCCCTGCGCGATTCACAAGACTACGTGAATGACGGGGAGAAATGAAAGCAATCTGTGCTACTTCGACTGCAAAGTTATCCACAAGTTCACTTTCACCGGTGTATATTTTACACACATTCTCGGCCAGGGGAGTATGGCCGGGGGAAGTGACAAAATGATGACTTCCTCTGCGGCACAACCTTCATGCAACAGAGGAATATTATATCAAAAAAACGTGTGAAGGGGTTACTGCGGCGTAAATCGACGTAAATGTTGCACCGTCGCCAGCCAGGCTGCAATCCAGCCAATCATGGCGGAGATCAGCAGCAGCAGCAGGCTCTCATCCCACGCCAGCCCACGGAGGCTGAAGGTGGTGCCAAATACCGCCGCAACCTGCGTCACCACAGATTCCAGACGGAACACCAGTACTTCGGACAGCACCAGCGACAACAGCGCACCGGTAAAGCCCAACAGCGCACCGCCGTAAAGGAATGGGCGCAGGATAAACCCATCCGTTGCACCAATCAGCTTCTGCACGTTGATAGTGTCGCGGCGAGCAAAGATGCTGAGCCGCACGCTGTTACCGATCACCAGGAACACCGCTACAATCATCAACACGCCGATCATCGCAGCCACCTGCCCGACCAGCCCGGTCAGCGCCGCCAGGCGGGCGAACCAGCTGTCATCCATCTTCACTTCATCCACGCCCTGCGTCTTCGCCACGCGATCGCGCAGGTTGTTCATGGTGTCGGAATTCTGGAAGTTGAGCTTCGGCGTGATAATGGCCACGGCTGGCAGCGGATTCTGCTCCAGCATATCCATTGCACCACCAAAGCCGGACCAGTTGCGGAACTCGCCCATCGCTTCTTCGCGTGACAGGTAGTTCACCTTATCCACACCGTCTTCTTTCTTAATCTGCGCCACGACATTTTCTGCCGCATCGTCATCAAGCGTTTTGCTCAGGTAAACGGTCAGTTGGGGTGCCGGATACCACTGCTCCGCCGCCTGGCTGACGTTTTTCCATACCATAAAGCACACGCTCGGCAGCGTCAGAGAGATGGCAATTACCATCACCGTCAGCAGCGTTGCCAGCGGCTGACGCCACATATCGGACAGCGTGCCGCGCAGCGCATAGCGCCACTGCTCCTGCCAGCCGCCCTTCAGCGCTTTGCTTTTGGAAGGCTGTTTTGGCTTCGCGGCTTTCGGCGCGGGCCGGGTATTGCGTTTATTCACCACCCTGGCCTCCGTGCAGACGTCCCTGATTCAGCGTCATCAGACGATAGTTGCGCCGGGCAATCAGGCCCCGGTCGTGAGTTGCCATCAGTACGGTCACTCCCACGCGGTTAAATTCTTCGAACAGCCGCAGAATATCTTCCGACAGCGCATCGTCCAGGTTACCGGTTGGCTCATCTGCCAGCAGTACAGCGGGTTTGTTCACCACCGCCCGGGCAATGCCCACGCGCTGCTGCTCACCGCCGGAAAGCTGGATCGGGAAACTCTTCGCTTTATCCAGCAGGCCGACCTTATCCAGCGCGGCCGATACGCGACGGCGAATATCTTCACCGCTGGCCCCGGCGATAATCAACGGAATCGCCACGTTGTCATACACCGAGCGGTCCATCAACAGGTGATGGTCCTGGAAAATCATGCCAATCTGACGGCGCAGGAAGGGCACTTCCCGGCTTTTCAGGCGACTGATGTCATGCCCGCTGAACCAGATGTGCCCGGCACTCGGGCGTTCGATGCCGCAAATAAGCTTCAGCAGGGTACTTTTCCCTGCCCCGGAATGTCCGGTCAGAAACGCCATTTCTCCCGGTTGCAGATGGAAATCTACCCCCTGAAGCGCTTGCCGACCGCCGAGATAAGCCTTACTGACTTCTTCAAAGCGAATCATCCTAATTAGTCCTCTCGGGCAAAAAGTGCCTCTATAAAATCGTCAGCCTTGAACTGGCGTAAATCTTCAATGCCTTCACCCACGCCGATATAACGGATGGGAATGCCGAACTGGTCAGCGACAGAGAAGATCACTCCGCCTTTGGCGGTGCCGTCCAGCTTGGTCAGCGTGATACCGTTCAGGCCCACAGCTTCGTGGAACAGCTTAGTCTGACTGATGGCGTTTTGTCCGGTGCTGGCATCAATTGTCAGCATCACTTCGTGTGGTGCCTGCTCGTCGAGCTTTTTCATCACGCGGGTAATTTTCTTCAGCTCTTCCATCAGGTGCGATTTGTTCTGCAGACGGCCCGCCGTATCGGCAATCAGCACGTCCACATGGCGGGCCTTCGCCGCCTGAATCGCATCGAAGATGACCGAAGCAGAATCGGCCCCCGTATGCTGGGCAATCACCGGAATGTTGTTGCGCTGACCCCAGACCTGCAGCTGCTCAACCGCAGCGGCACGGAAGGTATCCCCGGCGGCCAGCATCACGGATTTGCCCTCAGCCTGATACTGACGGGCAAGCTTACCGATGGTGGTGGTTTTACCCACACCGTTGACGCCAACCATCAGGATCACGAACGGCGTTTTGCCGGTCACATCCAGCGGTTGATCAACCTTAGCCAGGATTTCTGACATTTCCTGCTTAAGCAGGCCATACAGCGCCTCAGCATCGCGCAGCTGCTTGCGGTTTGCCTGATTGGTCAGGTTAGAGATAATGCGGCGGGTGGTTTCCACGCCGACGTCAGCAATCAGCAGCTGTTCCTCCAGCTCTTCAAACAGATCGTCGTCGATCTTTTTACCGCGGAACAATCCGATAAATCCGGAACCGAGGTTCTGGCGCGTTTTGACCAGGCTGCGTTTCAGACGGGCGAAGAAGCCCTCCTTAGTCGGACGCTCCTGCTCTGCCGTTTCGTGAGTCTGTTCGACCTTAGCTAGTGCCGCAGCAACCGACTCTTCCTGCTCAATCAGCTCGGGTTCGGCTGCTGTTGAGGCCAGCGCGATTGCTTCGAGCTCTTCCGGCAGGATCTCTGCCTCTTCTTCCGGATCTGGTTGAACTTCAGCAACCTCTTCAGGCAGCAGCTCTTCTTCCGGCTCCGGATGAACTTCGGCGACCTCTTCAGGCAACAGCTCTTCTTCCGGCTCCGGTTTAATTACGGTGGTTTCTTCTGGCAGTGGCTCGTCCAGCGGCTGGAAGGCTGGCACTTCTTGCGGTTGACGTGCTTCATTCAGCCCGGTCGTCACTTCGGCTTCCGGCTCTTCGGCTCCAGCAACCTGGTGCCGTTCTACCTGCTGATGAGCCACAGATTCAGTGACTTCAACGAGGTCTTCGGCGCGCTGCTCTGCCTGCGATTCAGCGGGCGTGGCGGCATCAGTAACGGGCTGTTGTTGCTCGGACGTCTCTTTTGTCTCTTCCTGAGGCGTTGGTTCTTCACGCCCTAATCCCAGCCAGGAAAAAAAGCCACGTTTTTTATTTTTTGCCATGGTACAACCACACTCCTCGCGGGGAAAAATCGGTCAGGTCTCTGAAAATCATCTTAATCCCCTAGTCTAACACTTTCCTGCTAACGCAACACAGCACCCTTTTTACGTTTCCTCCGCCCGGTAAGCCCGTTAAACTGTGCAACAAATTATGAAGAGTTCAGTAGCATGACTAAAAAACCCCGCAGCGGCGGCGCCGGACAAATCCGCATTATTGGCGGTCTGTGGCGCGGCAGAAAACTCCCGGTTCCTGACAGCGCCGGACTGAGACCCACCACCGATCGCGTCCGGGAAACGCTGTTCAACTGGCTGGCCCCGGATATTCAGGGCGCGCGCTGCCTGGATTGCTTTGCCGGCAGCGGCGCACTGGGGCTGGAAGCGCTGTCACGCCATGCCGCTTCGGCAACCTTGCTGGAACTTGAGCGGCCGGTAGCCCAACAGCTGGAGAAGAATCTCGCTACGCTCGGCGCGAAAACCGGACGGGTAGTGAACACCAATACGCTGCAATTTCTGGCGCAGGCAGGCGAACCTCACGATCTGGTTTTTATCGATCCGCCGTTCCGCAAAGGCCTGTTAGAACAAACTATTGAGCAGCTGGAATCTGGCGGCTGGCTGGCGGATAAAGCGCTGGTCTACGTGGAAAGCGAAGTGGAAAATGGCATGCCGCCCGTACCGGTCAGCTGGCAGCTTCACCGGGAAAAGATAGCCGGACAGGTGGCATTTCGCCTGTATGTTCGTCACACCTCAGGAAAGGGAGAGAACGATGCTGATTAATCTTGGAAGGTTATTAATGGCGTGCGTCTGGGCTTTTTTATTGTTCAATCTGATCCATCCGTACCCCAAACCGCTGAAATACTTTATTGATGTGGCGCTGTTTTTCATGGTGATCATGCACGGCCTGCAGCTGGTGCTGATGCGTGCCACACAGCCCAAAGAGGGACCGAAACTGAGTGGCCTTACCCAGACCAAAATCTTCTTCTTCGGCGTATTTGAGCTACTGGCCTGGCAAAAAAAATATCTGCCAAAACAGTAAATTTTTGGCAAAGCCAGCCGAAAAAGCGTGGAACCCGCCGCACTTTTTCGGCGAGCTTTCTTACTGCTGTACCGGACCGAACGATATAAACCGCGTGCCCTGCACTTTCAGTTCACCCTTCGCCCCTTTATCGATCTGGTTATAGTCCTTTTCTTTAAGGATCAGCTTGAAGTCCCCTGCACCGTTCAACGGATGGAACCAGGCTTCATAGCGCATATCTTCCACAGGGATCACTTCGCGCTGGCGTGAGCGGCGATTTGGCATCGGCGTTTCGCGCTTGGCTTTGACTTCCGCAGGCATCGATCGCACCGGTGAAGCATCATTGACGGCAACTTCCCGGCGTTGCTTGATAAACTGACGTGTGGCCAGCACGGCGATGACAGCAAGTACGATCAAAAATATCAGTGGTGGCTTCATACTTTCGTTGTTACTCCTTATCAGGCAATTTCAAAGCCAAAAGCATACAACCAGAGGCCTCCCATTGTCACATCGTCGCAGCCTGGCCTAAACTGAATTCGGAATTGTGGAGTTTTGCATCTAAAACAAAGGGACACATTATGATTTGGTCGTTTCTGGCGGTACTTTTTTCCGGCTGGCTGTATGTGGATGCCTCCTATCGCGGGCCACAGTGGCAGCGCTGGGTTTTTAAACCGGTCACATTACTGCTGCTTCTTGCCTGGGCCTGGCAGGCTCCGGTGCTGAACACCACCGACTATCTGATCCTGTTTGGTCTGCTGGCAACGCTGATTGGTGATGCGCTGACGCTGCTGCCAAACCGGCGCATGCTGTATGCCATCGGTGCCTTCTTCCTTTCGCACCTGTTGTACACCATCTGTTTTGCCAGCCATATGACCCTGACCTTCTTCTGGCCAATCCCGCTGGTGCTGGTGATCATCGGCGTGTTGTTGATCGCCACCATCTGGAGCAGGCTGGAAGATCTGCGCTGGCCGATTTGTACGTTTATCGGTATGACGCTGCTGATGGTCTGGCTGACCGCAGAACAGTATTTCTTCCGCCCGACGGCTTACAGCTTCTCGCTGATGATCGGCACTTCGCTGCTGCTGTTGGCTAATATTGTCTGGTTTGCCAGCCACTATCGCCGTCGCTTTACCTCAGACAGCGCGATTGTTGCCGCCTGCTACTTTGCAGGTCACTTTATGATTGTGCGTTCGCTGTATCTTTAACCTCCAGATCAGACTTGACTCTGGAGTGGACTCCAGAGTGTAAGATAGGCAAACGGCGGGAACATTTTCCGCCGTCGTCTAAGGAGGCTTCATGCACCAGCACTCTTCGTCCTGCAATTGTGGTCATTGCCACGCTGACAGCCAGCCCGGCTGCAGTGGAAAAACTCGCCCGGTTATCAGCAAAATTACGTCCATCAGCGCGCCTTCAGGGGAAAGCGGCTGCTGCAGTGAAGCCGGCTGCGGTTCCGGCGACAGTCCCGATGAGGAAAGTGACAGCACCGGATCAGTGCCTGGTTACAGCTGGCAGATTGCCGGGATGGACTGCCCGAGCTGCGCCAGAAAGATTGAAAACGCGGTCAGTCAGCTGCCCTCGGTCACTCAGGCCCGGGTGCTGTTTGCCACTGAAAAACTGGTGGTGAACGCCAGCCAGGACATCCGCCAGCAGGTCGAACTTGCCGTGCAGAAAGCGGGATTCAGCCTTACGCACAGCGATACTTCTCAGCCTGCAGAACCGGCACCCGGTTTCTGGCAGGAGAATGGCACCCTGCTGGTGCTGGTCGTGTTGATGCTGGCCAGCTGGCTGCTACAACAGGTCAGCCCGCTTGCCGGACAAATCGCCTTTACTGTCACCACGCTGTTTGGTGCGTGGCCGGTTGCCTGCAGCGCACTGCGCCTGATGAGAAGCGGAACCCCTTTTGCCATAGAGACACTGATGACGGTCGCCGCCATCGGTGCCCTGTGTATCGGAGCAACCGCTGAAGCCGCAATGGTGCTGCTGCTGTATATGCTGGGTGAAAGACTTGAGTCCTATGCCGCTGGTCGTGCTCGCCGGGGCGTCACCGCACTGATGGCGCTGAAACCAGAAGTCGCAGTTCGCCTCAAGGGAGAGACGCGCGAGACGGTGGCACTGAGCGAGCTGCGCCCTGGCGATATTATTGAAGTTGCGCCAGGTTCCCGCCTGCCCGCGGATGCAAGCCTGGAATCACCGTGGGCCAGCTTTGATGAAAGCGCGCTGACTGGCGAATCAGTACCGGTGGAACGCCAGCAGGGCGAGGTGATTGCCGCTGGCAGCCTCAGCGTTGAACACCAGGTCAGACTGAAAGTGGTTTCCCGTCCTGGCGAAAGCGCTATCGACCGTATTCTGCATCTGATTGAAGAAGCTGAAGCGCATCGCGCGCCGGTTGAGCGCTTCCTCGACCGCTTCAGCCGTATTTACACGCCGGTGATTATGGCGCTGGCGCTGCTGGTAGCGGTAATCCCGCCTCTGCTGTTGGGTGGCGAATGGCAACCGTGGATTTATAAAGGCCTGTCTCTGCTGCTGATTGGATGCCCTTGTGCGCTGGTGATCTCCACTCCGGCAGCAATCACCTCTGGTCTTGCCGCCGCATCCAGAAGAGGCGTGCTGATCAAGGGCGGTGCCGCGCTGGAAAGCCTGAACGCTGTTCGTACGCTGGCGTTCGATAAAACTGGCACGCTGACCGAAGGGAAACCGCAGGTGACCGCCATAGTCAGTCTGAACGGGGAAAACGAAACAGAGCTGCTGGCTAAAGCGGCGGCCGTGGAAGGCGGGTCCTCGCATCCTCTGGCTAAGGCCATTGTTGCGCTTGCAGACTCCCGGCAACTGACAGTGTCTCAAGCCAGTGCTCAGCGAGCGCTGCCTGGTAGCGGCGTTGAAGCGATAGTAAGTGGTCACAAACTTTTAATCAGCGCCCCGGCAAGAGTACCGGAAAACTGTCTGAGTGCCGGGCAGTCTGCGCAGGTTGAAGAGCTTGAATCAGCCGGGAATACCGTGGTGATCCTGCTGCAGGATGCCCGTCCAGTGGGGCTGATTGGCCTGCGGGATACACTGCGGGCGGGTGCCGTTGAAGCCCTGCGGGAACTGCGGGCGCTGAACGTTCAGGCAGTCATGCTGACAGGAGATAATCCTCGTGCCGCCGCGGCCATTGCCAGCGAGCTGGGGATGGATTACCGCGCAGGCTTGCTGCCCGCAGATAAGGTTGCGGCGATTAGCGAACTGAATCAACAAAACCCGGTAGCAATGGTCGGGGACGGCATCAACGATGCGCCAGCGATGAAAGCCGCCACGGCGGGGATAGCAATGGGCAGCGGCAGCGACGTGGCGCTGGAAACAGCAGATGCAGCGCTGACGCATAACCGCCTGAACGGGCTGGCAACGATGATTCGTCTGTCACGGGCGACTCACGCCAATATCCGGCAGAACATCACGCTGGCTTTAGGGCTGAAGGGAGTGTTTCTGGTAACCACCCTTCTGGGGATCACCGGCCTGTGGCTGGCGGTACTGGCGGATTCCGGCGCCACGGCGTTAGTAACCGCTAACGCCCTGAGACTGCTGCGTAAGCGTTAAAGCCCTTTCTTCAGCAGATAACGGTAAGGCATGGCGTCGATTGCCTGGGCCACCAGCGTATGTTCCATAAAGCGGCAGAAGCCGGGGATGTCGCGGGTGGTTGCCGGGTCATCGGCGATAATTAACAGCGTTTCGCCGTCCTGCATATGGCGCACGGCTTTACGCACCATCATTACCGGCTCCGGGCAGCGCAACCCCTGAGCATCCAGGGTCTGGTCAGGGTTGGCGAACAGATCGCTCATAACATTCTCAACAAGGCAGGAAAACTGCGGCCATTTTACCCACAGCATCAGTATGTGCAAGCGGTGCTATCCATCAAAGCATTAGCGGACACTAACCTGACTATCAACGCTGGCTTTTACTCAGTCAGCGGGCTCCACCGACGATAACGTTTGCGCTAAAATTAACCATTGCATTAGCAAGCTGTTTCGGTAAGATGCCGCGCAATCGCTCAGGCGAGAAATATTTTTTGGGTTCCCTCACCCCAATATTCAAAAAGGTCACATTGATGATTTCTTTCTCTTCCCGTCAGCGCACGCATGCGTTGATCTGGCTGTCGTTATTTCACGTGCTGGTGATCACCTCCAGTAACTATCTGGTGCAGCTGCCGGTCTCTGTATTTGGACTGCATACCACCTGGGGCGCGTTCAGCTTTCCGTTTATTTTCCTCGCTACCGATTTAACCGTGCGGATTTTTGGCGCGCCGCTGGCCCGTCGCATCATTCTGGCGGTGATGATCCCGGCCCTGGTGATCTCCTATGCAATTTCCGCCCTGTTCTATCAGGGGGAATGGCAGGGGTTTGCCGCGCTGGAAAACGTTAACCTGTTTGTCGCCCGTATCGCCTGCGCCAGCTTTATGGCCTATGCGCTGGGACAGATCCTGGATGTGCACGTGTTTAACCGCCTGCGCAAGCTGCCACAGTGGTGGATTGCGCCTGCTTCTGCGATGTTCCTGGGCAATATCAGCGATACGCTGGCCTTCTTCTTTATCGCTTTCTATAAAAGCCCTGACCTGTTTATGGCGCAGAACTGGGTGGAGATCGCCCTGGTGGATTACAGCTTCAAGGTAATTATCTGCATGATTTTCTTCCTGCCAGCCTACGGCGTGCTGTTGAATGCCACCCTGAAGCGTCTGGCGGAAAAATCCAGCCACACTCAGATGAACTTCGGCTAAGCTGCATTCTGTCACAGAGTGTCGGTTGCTTTTGCCAGCTGAATACTATTTTATGAGTGGCTGTAACAGGCACACGACTAACGTAAAAGGGATCATGATGCGTAACTTACTGAAATATGCCGGTATCGGTTTACTGGTGGTTGGACTGACCGCCTGCGACGGCAAAAATGACAAAGCCGCAGCCGATGACAATGGCACCAGCAGCAGCCAGAGTAGCCAGAACGTGACCCTGCTGGACGGCAAGCTGACCTTCTCACTGCCCGCGGGCATGTCGGATCAGAGTGGCAAGCTGGGCACTCAGGCCAATAATATGCACGTCTACGCGGATGCAACCGGACAGAAAGCGATTATCGTCATTGAGGGTGACAGCACCACCGAAGGGCTGGACGTGCTGTCCCAGCGTCTGGAACAGCAGCAGCGCAACCGCGATCCGCAGCTGCAGGTCGTGACCAATAAATCCGTACAGCTGAAGGGCCAGCAGGTACAGCAACTGGACACCGTGATTTCTGCCAAGAACCAGTCTTCCTGGTCTTCTGTGGTGCTGGCGAAGGTTGACGGCAAATTGCTGACCCTGCAGATCACGCTGCCAGCGGACAATCAGCAGCAGTCGCAGACTGAAGCGGAAAACATCATCAATAGCATCACGCTGAAATAACCTTTTCGCGGTGAAATATTAAAAGCCCCGGTCATAACGACAGGGGCTTTTTTCATCTGGCCGGGATACTGACCAGCTTTCACATACAACCGAAAAGCTTGCGAGATTTGCACTACAGGCCAGCATGCTCGCGAATATACTTCCGCGCTTTTACCGCGTATTCAAAGGGATTGGCCAGCGCCGGATCCTGCTCGGCTTCCACCACCATCCAGCCTTGATAGCCTGATTCATCCAGCAGCTTAAAGACTGGCATAAAGTCGATCACTCCGTCACCCGGCACGGTGAAGGTGCCTTTTTTCACGCCTTCGAGGAAAGAAAGCCTCTGGCTTTTGACCTGTGTTACCACCTCATCGCGCACATCCTTCAGGTGAACGTGATTGATACGCGGCAGGTACTTTTGCAGGAGCGCCAGCATCTTCGCCTGGCTGCCCTCGGAGTAATAAGCATGGCCGGTATCAAACAGCAGACAGACATCGTCATGGGTCAGCTGCATAAACCGGTCGATCTCTTCGGTGGTCTGGATCGCCGTGCCCATATGGTGATGCAGGCAAACCTGCATCCCCTTTTCCGCAGCCAGCTTCGCCAGCTCGTTGTAACCTTCCGCCGTCAGACGCCACTCTTCATCGGTGAAATACGGCTTCTCTTCCAGCACCGCCAGCGCAGTACCCTGAATGCTTTTACTCTGCTCGGAACACCCAATCACTTTTGCCCCCATGGCGTGCAGGAAGTCACGGTGATTGATGAATTCATCGATGGTTTTCGCCTTGTCGCCGTCAGCAAAAAAGGTGCTGAACCAGGCATTGCAGATCTGGATGCCGCGAATTTCCAGCATCGGTTTCAGCACCGCCGGATCGCGCGGGTATTTGCTGCCGACTTCACTTCCGGTAAACCCGGCCAGTGCCATTTCACTGACAATCTGCTGAAAGGTGTTTTCTCCGCCCAGCTCCGGCATATCATCATTGGTCCAGCCAATCGGGGCGATGGCCAGCTTCACGTTGTTTTTGTTCATCTTCGTGCCTCAACTCATCAATAAGTCAGCGGTTCAGCAGCTCGCGTTCAATCAGCTCGCGAGTGTCCACAGCCTGATGCTTCATTTTTTCCGGATAGCCAAACAGCGAAGAGGCAATGATTGACTCACCGCCAACCTTGTAAGTACGGTTGGCGAAATCCATCTCCCGAAGTGTCTGGAACAGCGTCGGGAAATCGACCTCGCCCTCGCCAACGCCCACGTGCTGGTGAATGGTGGCATCCACACCCGGCGGGTTAACAATGTAGCGACAGTGCTTGGTGTGATTCATGGTATCGGCGATCAGCACGTGTGACAGATCGCCGCCTGCGTATTCCAGCATGCCTTTAACATCTCCTTTGCCTTTGTCATAAAAGAAGGTGTGCGGCACGCTGTACAGATACTTGACGTTCTCACTGCGAAACGATTTCACCAGATCGGCGGTTTCGTTGCTCTCTTCACAGAAATCCCACGGATGTGACTGAATTTCGATGCGGAGCCCCTCACGTTCGATGATCGGCAGCAGCTCTTCCATCGAGCGGTAGAACATCTCTTCGCAGATTTCCGGCTCGTTTGGCGTACCGGAAAGCTCGGTGTTGATCACCTGCACGCCGGTTTCCACCGCAATCTCAATCATGCGCTTCCAGTTACGCACTGCAGCCTGACGACGGGCCTCATCCGGGCCTGACCAGCGGTACACCACGATATAGGAGGAGATCTCCAGCCCGGTTTCGCGCAGCGCGTTTTTGTACTCGGCGATGATCTCCCGGCTCGCTTTCGGGTGTTTGTAGAACGGGTTGATCTGTGGATGCGGTGACTGCTCAATATACCTGTAGCCCCAGTCGGCAACCTGGTGGACCATTTTGGTGATGCCCAGGTCTTTGATGACATCCACATCAAAGGCAATTTTCATCGTTGTCTCCCTGACAGGTTGGTCGGCACTTCCCCCCGAATGGGTGTAGGGAAGCAGGGACTATTTGTTGTAAAATGCAGGACGCGGTGGCAACTCAACGGCTTCAATCGCCCCACTTTCCTGCGCCTTCAGGCAGGCATCTGCCGCTACCGAGGCCGCAAAACCGTCCCAGGCAGATCGCCCCTGTAACTGACCCGCCGTCACATCATTGATAAAGGCCTGCAGTTCAACATCGTAGGCATCAATAAAGCGGTCTTTCCAGTCGGTAAGGATGGTCGTGGACAGCTTCGCGTCCTTACGCATCTGTACCGAGGCCGGTTCAGGCAACTTCGCAATACCGGTTTCCCCCACCACTTCACACTGAATGTCGTAGCCGTAAGCACAGTTAACGAAGATCTCCACGTCGATACGGGTGCCCTTCTGCGTTTCAAACAGCACGACTTGAGGGTCACGCAGTCTGGCATGGGTTTTATTCGTGGAACGGGGGAACACTATCTGCACGGTTTTATAGTCGTCGTCGGTCAGCCAGCGCAGGACATCCAGCTCGTGGATCAACGTGTTAGTGATCGCCATATCGGTGGTGTAGTTTTCCGGTACTGTCGGGTTACGGTGCGCGCAATGCAGCATCAGCGGTTCGCCGATTTCGCCGTTAACGATCACCTGCTTCAGGGCACGATAGCCCGCATCGTAAGGGCGCATAAAGCCGACCTGCACCAGACGTTTACCATAAGCAATTTCCGCATCCACGATGCGACGGCAACCTTCTGCGCTCATTGCCAGGGGCTTTTCACAGAACACCGGTTTACCCGCGGCAATAGCCGCCAGAGTGAATTCTTCATGGGTGGGATCCCAGGAGGTCACCAGCAGCGCATCCACGTCCTGCGAGCGGATCACATCGTGGCCGTTGGCATACACTTCGGCATCCAGCCCTAAACGACTGACCACACCTTTCGCGCCGTCAACGTTGATATCGGAAACCGCGACTACCTTCGCGCCCTGCAGCACTTTGCTGCAACGACGGATATGTTCCTGACCGATCGCACCGGTGCCGATTACGCCAAGTTTCAGAGTCATAAGAGTTCCTTAATGTGTAGGGTTCCGCCCGGAGCGCCATCCCTGCCATTTATCTGCTGACAGTGTGCTGGCGTCCCGGACGCTAAGGTAAAAGAGTGGGGGAAACTAGTATTTACGGGCCTGGTCGATATGCTCATTGAGCATGCGGGCCACCGCGTCCACACGTACGGACCCGGAAACCTGCGCACCACCCACACGCCACCAACTGAAATATTTGTGCACCATGGTTTTCGGCAGCACTTTGACATCAATAAGCGTGGAGACCGGCGACTGACGCGCTTCTTCCAGCGCCTGCTTAAGTTCTTCAAGCGTGGTGACGCGCCAGGTTGTGCAGCCATAGCCGGCCGCAATCGCGGCAAAATCCACCGGTACAAACCCTCCGTTCAGCTTGCCGCTTTCAACATTACGGAAGCGGAATTCGGTGGTGAAGCTGTCCATGCCGTGTTCCATCTGCAGGTTGTTGATACAACCGTTGGTCATGTTATCGAACAGGATCACATTTATTTTGGCGTTCTCCTGGATCGAGGTCACCAGCTCGGAGTGCAGCATCATAAAGAAAGGAGCCATCGCCGACCAGGGTGTAGACCTCACGGTGCGGTTCGGCCAGCTTGACCCCCAGCGAGGCGCCCACTTCATACCCCATGCAGGAGTAGCCGTACTCAACGTGATAACTGTTGTAATCTTTGGTGCGCCAGACACGCTGCAGATCGCCCGGCAGGCTACCCGCCGCAGCGACGATTACCGAGTCCTTTGGGAGGTTTTCATTCAGCGTGCCCAGCACGCTGCTCTGGGTCAGGAATGAGTCGGTCAGGCGGTTAAATTCGGCGTACACCGCCTCACGATCCAGATGATCGTCAATCTCAGGTATAAAACCGTCATTGCTGTATACTGCCTGGTAAACGCGCTGGGTTTCCTTCAACAGTTTGCTCTGCGCCTGCGACACTTTTTCACCCCAGCCGCTGGAGAAGCCTTGTGCCGTCAGCCGCTCGTCCAGCGCAGTCAGAGCTTCGCGGGCATCGGCCACCACCTGCACAGCATCCAGCTTGTAAGCATCAAAATTACTGACGTTGATATTGAGGTAGCTGACGTCTTCGTTATGGAAAATCCATTTAGATGCGGTGGTGAAGTCGGTGTAGCGGGTGCCAACGCCTATCACCAAATCGGCCTCTTTCGCCAGAAGGTTAGCCGCCAGGCAACCCGTTTCGCCCACGCCGCCAACGTTCAGCGGATGATCGGAGACGATTGTGCCTTTGCCCGCCTGAGTTTCAGCAAACGGGATCTGATGCCGCTCGGCAAACTGGCGCAGCGCCTCGCTCGCCCCGGAGTATTTCACCCCACCTCCGCAAACGATCAGCGGTTTACGTTTACCGGCAATCAGCTTCAGGGCGGCAGCCAGCTGCGCTTCCGTTGGCAGACGGCGATCCAACAGATGGATACGCTTCTGGAAGAAATAATCCGGATAATCATAGGCTTCACCCTGCACATCCTGCGGCAGGGAAATTGTCACCGCACCGGTTTCCGCCGGATCGGTCAGAACACGCATGGCATTAATGCAGGCGGTCATCAGCTGTTCCGGACGGCTAATTCTGTCCCAGTATTTGCTGACGGCGCGGAAGGCATCGTTGGTGCTGATGCTGAGATCGTGACTCTGTTCGATCTGCTGCAGCACCGGATCTGGCTGGCGGGTCGCGAAAACGTCGCCCGGCAGCAGTAATAAAGGGATGCGGTTTGCAGAGGCCGTCCCGGCTGCGGTGATCATATTGGCAGCGCCAGGCCCCACGGATGAGGTGCAGGCGATGATTTCACGGCGCAGCTTTTGTTTGGCATAACCAATGGCAGCATGGGCCATGCCCTGCTCATTACGCCCCTGATGCACCACCAGATCGCCGCTCTCCTGTTCCAGCGCCTGGCCGAGCCCCAGCACGTTGCCGTGGCCAAAGATGGCAAAAATCCCCTTAACAAACTTGGTTTCCACGCCATCTACCGACAGATACTGGTTGTCCAAAAATCTGACCAGGGCCTGTGCCGTGGTTAATCTGATCTTAGCCATTTGATCTTCCTTAGCGTTACAGCGGTGGACCTGGGCCAGCCGCAATTCGCATGTGTGGTCGCCACGGTCGGCAGTAAATCGGCGACGGCTGTAAGTGAAACGTGAGGCGATTATAAACAAATATTTTTTTCACCAAACACAATTACAGAAGAAACATTTCATTTTGCGAGAGAGATCAAATTATCTAATGAAACCGCAGCCTGAAGGGCGATCTGCCAGGCGAATCTGCAAGGTGAAGAGCGCCTACGTCAGTAAACGAAAAATTTCGTTTCACTTCAGTATGTTCGCCACTTTAATTCTGCAGGATTGGGAGCAAGGTCACACCGCCCTGCAAGCGGGATAAACAGTGACATTTTGATCCGCAGGGACCGCCAGCAGAAGAGTTTTATCCATCTCACACTTTTGGGCCAAAAGTTTCATTTAATATTGAAGTTGAAATTTTTATTCTCCATACTGATTGCCATGTCAGGTCCGGAAGCCGGGAAGGCAGTTTCGGGAGACCCGCTGGAGAAGCGCAGCTGAATTGGCTTATCACAGAAGGAATAAACAGGTATGAGTACACAACAGAAACGGCTTGATGTGATTTGTATCGGACGTATAGCCGTTGATCTCTATGGCCAGCAGATTGGTGCCAGGCTGGAAGATATGAGCACATTTTCCAAATATCTCGGCGGCTCTTCCGGCAATGTTGCTTATGGTACGGCCATTCAGGGACTGAAATCGGCAATGCTGGCCCGGGTTGGCGACGAGCATATGGGTCGTTTTCTGCGGGAAGAGCTGCAACGTGTCGGCGCTGATACGCAATGCCTGATCACTGACAAAACCCGCCTGACCGGGCTGGTGATCCTGGGGATCAAAGATCAGGATACCTTCCCACTGGTGTTCTACCGCGATAACTGCGCGGACATGGGCCTGATACCGGAAGATATAGAGGAAGAGTACATCGCCTCTTCCCGCGCCGTGGCGGTGACCGGCACCCACCTTTCTCACCCGGATACACGCGCTGCCGTGCTGAAAGCGCTGGAAATTGCCCGTCGTAACGGAATACGCACCGCGCTGGATATCGATTATCGCCCGGTGCTGTGGGGGCTGACCTCACTGGGCGATGGTGAAACGCGGTTCATCGAGTCGCAGCACGTCACCCAACAGCTGCAGGAAGTGCTGCACTATTTCGATTTAGTGGTGGGAACGGAAGAAGAGTTTCATATTGCCGGGGGTAGCACCGATACACTGACGGCGCTGAAAAATGTGCGACAGGCCAGTAAAGCGACGCTGGTCTGTAAGCGTGGCGCAATGGGTTGTGTGGTGCTGGAAGACGACATCCCGGAAAGATGGGAACAGACCCGACTACAAAGCGGCGTGCGGGTGGAAGTGCTGAACGTGCTGGGAGCCGGGGATGCGTTTATGTCCGGGCTGTTGCGCGGCTGGCTGAACGATGAAAGCTGGGAGCAGGCCTGCCGCTATGCCAACGCCTGCGCTGCGCTGGTGGTTTCCCGCCACGGCTGCGCTCCGGCGATGCCAACCAAAGCCGAGCTGGATGATTTCCTCAGCCGTGACAACAAGGTGAAGTGCCCGGATCTGGATACCCGCCTCACTCATCTGCACCGGGTCACGACCCGTAAACAGCAGTGGCCAGAGCTTTGTGTTTTCGCCTTCGATCACCGTAAGCAACTGCTGGATATGGCTAATGAAGCGGATGTGGATACCTCGCGCCTGCCGGAACTGAAACAGCTGCTGTTGCGGGCGGCTGAAGCCGCAGCCGGGGAAGCGGGGTTGGATCACCGCAGCGGTATTCTGGCTGACACCACCTACGGGCAACCCGCTCTTAACGCCATAACCGGTAAAGGCTGGTGGGTTGGCCGCCCTATTGAGCTGCCCAGCTCCCGCCCGCTGCGCCTGGAACACGGCAACATTGGCTCGCAGCTGGTCGACTGGCCGCAGGAACACGTGGTGAAATGCCTGGTCTTTTATCACCCACACGACAGTGCAGAGCTGCGGCAGGAGCAGGATGAGCTGATCCTCGATGTGTGGCGGGGCTGCAACAAGAGCGGTCACGAACTGTTGCTGGAAGTGATCCTGCCGGAGAGCAATCCGGACAAAAAAGAGTCTTACTACCTGGATATCCTCAGCCACTTCTATTCGCTGGGTGTTCAGCCGGACTGGTGGAAACTGCCGCCGCTGCAGCCTGAAAGCTGGCAGGCGATCGGCGGTCTGATCGAGCAGCAGGATCCCCACTGCCGCGGGATCCTGATCCTCGGTCTGGATGCGCCGGAAGAGAAGCTGAAAGCCGGATTCGCCGCCGCCGCCAAATCCCCCTGGGTTAAAGGCTTCGCAGTAGGCCGCACTATCTTCGGCCAGCCTTCGCGGCAGTGGCTGCAGGGTGAGCTGGATGACCAGGTGCTGATCAATGAGGTCAAAAGTAACTATCTGCGGCTGATCAATGCCTGGCGCGAAGTGCGACCGGCGAAGTAATCAGTGGCACCGGGGGCGAGTTATTCGCCCCTTTTTTACATCCTTCTTCTGCTGAAACCCCGCACTTAATTCTCGCCGCGAAGTAAAATTCCCTGCAAAGAATGGGGATCGGCTGCCAATCTGTGATTTATTTCATATCCCGATGAAATAGATCGCCTGATTTTCGTTAGGAAGTGAAATTTTTTGTTCATCTGGTAGACTATCGGGCAGATGAACGTGACTTATTTTTCTTAGCGAGCCGAAGTAATGACCAATAACCCGACGCAGCTTTCCCTGTTACAGGACGACATCCGTCGTCGTTACGATACTCTGAGTAAGCGCCTGAAGCAGGTGGCTCGCTATATCCTTGATAACAGCAACAGCATTGCTTTTGATACCGTCGCCTCCATTGCGCAGCAGGCGGACGTGCCGCCCTCCACGCTGATCCGCTTCTCCAACGCTTTTGGCTTCAGCGGCTTTAACGAAATGAAACAGGTTTTCCGTCAGCACCTGATGGAAGAGACCGTGAACTATACCGAACGGGCACGCCTGTTCCGCCAGACGGCAACGGATGAAACGGCCACGCCGCCAGAAAACCCGGCCGAAATCCTCAACGTATTCACCATGGTAAACTCGCAGGCGCTGCAGCAGCTGGCAATGCAGACTAACCCGGAGCAGCTGAATAAAGCGGTTGAGCTGCTGAACCAGGCAGAGAATATCTATGTGATTGGGCTGCGTCGTTCGTTCAGCGTGGCATCGTATCTGACCTATGCCCTGCGCCATCTGGAGCGCCGTGCGTTTCTGATCGACGGTCTGGGCGGGATGTTCGCCGAGCAGCTGAGCATGGTAAACCCGAAAGACGTGGTGATCGCCATCAGCTATTCGCCTTACGCGCGTGAAGCGGTGGAACTGGTCGAGCTGGGCGCCAAACGCGGTGCGCATCAGATCGCCATTACCGACAGCCAGGTCAGCCCGCTGGCCGCCTTCAGCGATGTCTGTTTTGTCGTGCGGGAAGCACAGGTTGATGGCTTCCGTTCCCAGGTGGCTTCCCTGTGCCTGGCCCAGACTCTGGCCGTCTCCATGGCGCTGAACAACGTCGAAAAAGCATAAAAAACGGGTGGAATTTTCCACCCGTTTTCAGCCGACTCATTTCATTTCTGTGCCGGTTGATCAGGCCAGCGGTCTCGCCGCTTCTGCCAGACGGTTTTTCATCTGCTGGTAAGCTTCAGCCACATATTTTTCAGCCCATGCAGCATCGTCAATTTTTTCCAGCCTGACCGCGCAATATTTGAATTCCGGCGTTTTAGCGATGGGGTCGAGACTGTCGATCGTCAGTTCATTACAGGCACCAATCCACCACTGATAGGTCATATAGACGGCTCCCTTATTCGTTCGTTCGCTGATATCAGCCCTGCTGATCACTTTCCCCCGCCTTGAGGTTATCCAGACCAGCTCGTCCTGGACGATCCCAAGCTCCTGCGCATCTTCCGTGTTAATTTGTACCCGTCCTGGCTCATCGGCCTGAGCACTCAACGCATGGCAGTTCCCGGTCATTGAGCGGCAGCTGTAATGGCCAACTTCTCTGACCGTGCAGAGCACCAGCGGCCACATTTTATCCACCACTTCCGCTGGCGGATGCCAGTCGCAGGCAAAAAGCAGCCCCTTGCCAGAAGGCCGTGAAAAATGGCTTCCCTCGTACAAATAAGGCGTTCCGGGGTGGGACTCTTCCGGGCAGGGCCACTGGACGTAGCCAAAATCAGCCATTTTCTCCCAGGTCGCGCCCTTGTACAGCGGACACAGCAGGCGCAGCTCGTTCCAGATGGCCTCATTGTCGGCATACTGCATCGGATAGCCCATGGCAGTGGCCATACGGCTGATAATTTCCCAGTCCGGCAGCACGTCACCCTGCGGTTTAACCGCCTTATAAAAACGCTGGAATCCCCGATCGGCGCTGGTATAGACCCCTTCATGTTCACCCCAGCTGGTTGCAGGCAACAAAACATCGGCCAGCTCCGCCGTTTTGGTCATAAATATATCCTGCACAATCACCAGCTCCAGCTTCGCCATCGCCTTGCGCATCAACGCAAGATCGGGTTCCGTTTGCAGGGGGTCTTCTCCCATAATCCAGTAGGCGCGCAGCTTTCCTTCCATTGCCAGATGCGGTACGTCGGTGATGGAATGGCCCACTTTGTCGCTCAGGGACTTCACGCCCCAGGCTGCAGCGAATTTATCGCGGGCAACGGGATCGGTAACAGGTTGATAGCCGGGAAAAAGGTTTGGTAACGCCCCCATATCACAGGCTCCCTGGACGTTATTTTGTCCCCTGACCGGGCCGACCCCAACCCCGGGACGACCAAAGTTACCGGTTGCCAGCGCCAGGCTGGAAAGCCCTTTCACCACATCCACCCCTTGTCCCCACTGGGTTACTCCCATTCCCCACAGGATGGTGGCATTTTTCGCCCCGGCATAAAGATGCATCGCCTGGCGGATCAGATCGGGTGCCAGGCCCGTCACCTCCTGTACCGACTCTGGCGAATAGCGCGATACCACTTCCCGCCACTCATCCACGCCCTCAACATGCTGTACAAGATAATTTTTATTGCAGAGATCGTCAGCAATCAGCACGTTGGCGAAAGCATTCACCAGCGCCATATTGCTGCCGTTCTTCAGAGGGAGCCAGAGATCTGCCAGCCGGGCGCTTTCGATATAGCGGGGATCGCATACGATAATTTTGGCCCCCTTCTCTTTAGCCCTGACGATTCGCCTGGCCACAATGGGGTGAGAATCAGCGGCGTTGTAGCCGAATATCAGCAGACAGTCACTGTTCTCGATATCCTCCAGCGAATTGCTCATTGCGCCATTCCCCAGCGTGGCCTGCAATCCAGCCACCGAGGGGCCATGACAAACGCGGGCACAGCAGTCAATATTGTTGCTCCCCAACACTGCCCGGACGAATTTTTGCATCACATAGTTGGTTTCATTGCCCGGCCCCCGCGACGAACCTGTGACCATAATGCTCTGCGCGCCATAGCGATCTTTAATCTTCTGCAGCCGTGAACTGGCAAAAGAGATCGCTTCCTCCCAGCTTACCGCCTCAAAAGGACCACCCCGTTTACGGCGGATCGCCGGATGCTGCAATCGGGGAGTGAGTAGCCGGGTATTATTGAGAAATTCCCAGCCAAAGTAGCCCTTCAGGCAGAGTTCTCCTTCATTGGTTACGCCCTTCGCCCCCCTGGCCCCGACAATCTTACCGGCCTCGGTTTGCAGTGCGATTTTGCAGCCACAGCCGCAGTACGGACAGACAGAAATTACTTCATCCATGGTTTGATCCCTCCAGCAGAAGCAGCCCACTCAGGCGGCTGCATTTGGCGGCTTTTTGCTGTTTTTTTTGTTGCTGAAGGCTGAGACCTGCAGCAGTGACAATGGCGAGCGCATCCGTGGGACAGACAGAGACGCAGGCCGGGCCGGATTGCTGCCCGCTACAGAGATCGCATTTAATAATCTGCGGACTCAGGTCAGGCTGGCTGACAATCTCAATCGCGCCAAACGGACAGGCAACGACGCAGCTTTTACAATCGATGCAGTTGTGGCTGACTGATTCGATCGCTTCTCCTTTTCTGTACAGAGCTCCTGTCGGGCAAACCGCCACGCAGGGGGCGTTTTCACACTGTCGGCACATTACTGGCGCACTGATGTTGCTCAGCTTTATCACCCTGAGCCGGGGAAAATAGTGACGGGCGGTAAGCGCCACACCGCCGACATGGACGACCGCACAGGCCACTTCACAGGTATGGCAGCCGATGCACTTCTCCGGTGAAGCCACGATAAAGCTCATGAGGCACGCTCCCTCAGCTGTTGCTGTTCCTCAAACATCTGCATCATTTCACCGGCGCTACGGCGGCCTTCGGCCATCGCGGTGACCACCAGATCGGCCCCGTGAACGGCATCACCGGCGGCAAAAACTTTTGGATTGTGCGTTTGCGTTTTGCGGCCTGACTGCCCGGTAATAATCAAGCCCCAGCGGTCGAAGCGAATCCCCTGCCCGGCCAGCCAGGGCATCTCGTGCGCCTGGAAGCCAAACGCCAGGATCAGCGCATCGGCCGCCAGCACAAACTCTGACCCGGCGATGGGCTGTGGCCTGCGACGCCCGTCACTGCCGGGCGCCCCCATTTCAGTACGGATCAGCCCAATGCCGTTCAGGCAGCCCGCTTCATCCAGCCCGATATACTGCGGCTGCAGGTTAAACATGAATTCCACCCCTTCTTCGCGGGCATTGGTGACCTCCTTCTTAGAGCCAGGCATGCTTTTCTCGTCACGGCGATAGGCACAAATCACGCTTTCCGCCTGTTGCCGCACGGCCGTTCTCAGGCAGTCCATTGCGGTATCCCCGCCGCCAAGCACTACCACCTTTTTACCCTTCAGCGAGACATAAGGCTGCTGCTCATCCTCTTCCAGCTCCATCACCTGCCGCGTGTTCGCGATCAGATAAGGCAGGGCCTGCATCACCCCAGGCGCATCTTCATTCTCCAGTCCTGCGCCCATCAGTCCGTAGGTCCCCACGCCAAGGAAGACCGCGTCGTACTCTTCCAGCAGTCGGGAAAAAGGAATATCGCGGCCAATTTCACAATTGAGGTGAAAATTGATTCCCATTTCACTGAATATCGAATGTCGGTTCACGATCACCTGCTTATCCAGTTTGAAAGAGGGAATGCCAAAGGTCAGCAATCCGCCGATTTCCGGGTGGCGATCGTAAACATCCACGTGAACCCCTTGTCGCCTCAGCACATCGGCACAGCCCAATCCGGCCGGCCCGGCTCCCACAATAGCCACACGCTCCGGTCTGTCTTTTACTCCATGCAAGACTGGCCTCCAGCCCCGGGCAAGCGCTTCATCCGTGATGTAACGCTCAATATTACCGATGCTGACGGAGCCGGGTTGACCGTTCAGGGTACATGCCCCCTCACACAGGCGATCCTGGGGACAAACCCGCCCGCAAATTTCCGGCAGGCTGCTCGTCTGGTGAGAAAGTTCTGCGGCTTCGATAAGCTTTCCTGCAGCCGCGAGCTGAATAAAATCCGGGATAGCGTTATGCAAAGGACAGGTCCAGTTACACCACGCTTTCTGTGCGCAATACAGACAACGATCCGTTTCATATCGTGCCTGGGCCTGATTAAGCCCCTGATAGATCTCCCTGAAGTGAAGCTTTCTGTCCTTTGCTGCGAGTTTGGCAGCGCCGATGCGCGGGGTTCTGTCAAGCAGCTCAACGCCTTTTGAAGCGATGGGGGCTGGCCGATTTTTCCCTCCGGCAGTCGCATGCTGCCGGTACAACCGCAGTCGCTGCAGTTCAGCCTCATCCATTAGCTGAAGTGCCTGCGCGGGACAAGTTTCAACACAGGCTGCCTGCCCCGCTGCCAATTGCTGGCACAGGTCACATTTCTGCACCACAGGCCGGTCACTGACCTGCTCGATAGCGCCAAAGGGACAGGCAAGCAGGCAATTTTTGCAGCCGATACACTTCTCTTCCCGCAAACGAATGCTGTCACCTTCCGGGACCAGTGCTTCTGTCGGGCAACTGGCCACACAGGGGGCGTTATTGCAATGGCGGCAGGTTAACGGCACGGCGCTGCCGCCACGGGTAATAAGGTGAATACGTGGCCGGAACTGCTCAGGGCTGGCAGGCCAGGCCTGCTGGTTATGTGCAAGCACACAGGCCACTTCGCAAACGTGGCATCCAATACACTCACCGGGGTTAACAACAACGAATCGATTCATAATTATTCCTTTTTGCGATTCCGCCAGGTGGCTAATGCAAAAAAGAGGCGAGTTTGCAGAAACAGGAAGAAATTACTTCTTTATGTGAACCTTCTCTCAATATGTTGATTGCAGACGTTCCCTTCTGCCGCTGGCCCTGCCAATACGCCTTCACTCCGTCTCAATTTGATAAAAATCACTTCAAATTGAAAAAACAACGCGATCCTTGCACGCCTTAACGCTTTGCAGACAGGCCATTTTTCTAACCGCCATCACAACTCTGCAGCAACAATGAGCCTCCTGACTTCTCTGGCATATCCCTTGCTTTGAAAGCGCCATAAATGGATCTCTGGAGGGCCATGCCCAATGAATACGTTATTGGTTGGCAGTGAAGTCCCGCGCGTCGACGGGGCAGCAAAGGTAAAAGGCGCCGCCGTTTATGGCGACGATATCGTGCTGAAAAATATGCTTTATGGCGTGTGCCGCTATGCCGATATTGCTGCAGGTCGGATCGAGAAACTCGATCTTAGCGAAGCGAAAAAAGTGCCTGGTGTGGTCAGAATAGCCACCTGGGAAGATATTCCCGGCAACACGCATATTGGAGTGGTTATTCCTGACTATCCGCCAATAGTCGATCGTGAAATCGCTTTTCGTGGCGATGTGATAGCCGTGGTGGCGGCAGAAAATTATGAAGCTGCCTGCCTGGCCGCAGACAAAATCAAAGTGGTTTACACCCCGTGGACGCCGATCACTTCCGTCAGAGAGTCAATCAGCCCTGGTGCCCGATTGATCCACAGCGACAGAGAAAATAACATTATCAATCATCACCATACGGTGAAAGGCGATATTGAGGCCGGGTTCGCCGCTTCCACCCATATTTTCGAACGCGACTATGAGGTGGGCTTTCAGGAACATGCTTATATTGAGCCGGAATCCATTACGGCCGGGTACGATGACAACGAACAGATCCTGAACATTTATGGCTCAGTACAAAATGCGCACCGCGTCAGAGGAATGGTGGCGAAATACCTCAACCTGCCTCAGGCCAAAGTTAACGTCAAACGCTCGGTGCTGGGTGGCTCGTTCGGCGGAAAAGATGACATTATCGATCATCTGGCCTGCCGTGCCGCACTATTGGCGAAGCTGACCTCCCGTCCGGTTAAAATCACCTACAACCGCGAACAATCGATGCGGGAGAGCTATAAACGTCATCCCTATCTGATGCATTACAAAATTGGCCTGGACGATCAGGCGCGCATCCAGGCGATCAAAATCGACGTGCTGGCCGATGGTGGCAGCTACGCCGGGCAGACGGTATTTGTCACCTGGCGCAGTTCGGTGCAGGCCGCTGGCCCTTATAACATTCCCAATGTCCGGGTGGATGTCACCGGCGTCTATACCAACAACAATTACACCTCGGCCTATCGTGGATTTGGCGCGCCACAGGTGATTTTTGCTAATGAATCCCTGATGGATGAAGTGGCCGAAGCTATGGGGCTGTCGCCCATTGAGCTGCGCCTGCGTAACGTGCTGAAACAGAACGATACCAGTATGGCCGGACAGGTCTTCAGCGAACACTGCGTATCGGCGCAGGAAGTGCTGATGAAAGCGGTCAAAAGTACCGAATATCTCGAGAAGAGAGCGCATTTTCAGCAGCTCAATCAGCAGGGCGGTCCCATCCGTTATGGCATCGGGCTGGCACTTAGCCACCGCGGATGTTCTCTGGGTGCGGAGGGGCTGGATGCCTCATCTGCGCTGATTCAGGTTAACGCGGACGGCAGTATCAATATCTCCACGTCGGTCTCAGAAAACGGCCAGGGGTTGCAAACGACCATGTCGCTGATAACGGCTGAAGCTTTCGGCGTCAGCCTGGATCGCATCAGCTTTTCCGATCCGGCCACCGCGATGATTGCTGACGGCGGATCAACCGTGGCCTCCCGCGGGACGCTGATGGGCGGACAGGCGATTCTCAATGCCGCCAACAAGATCAAACGCCGGATGGCCGATGCCATCACAGAGCCACTCTCGGTAAAAGATCGGGAAGATCTGGTTTGGGAGAATGGCAAAGTCTTTAACCGTCATCACCCCTGGCAACGTTTGTCGTTTCAGCAGGTGGTGGATATGACCAAAGCCACCGGTGCGAACCTGTCAGCCTATGGCTGGCATGTTGCTCCTGATATCCACTGGGATGAAGAGAAAGGAACCGGAAGCCCTTATTTCACCTGGGTTTATGGTTGCCAGGTCGCCGACATCGCCATCGATACCCGCACGGGAAAAATAGCCATCAATCACATTACTGCCGTGCATGACGTGGGAAAAGTGATCAATAAGGTGGGGTTTGAGGGGCAGGTTTACGGCGGCGTGGTACAGGGAATGATCGGCTATGGCATGCTGGAGGAGTTCAATATTGAAAATGGCGAGGTGAAATCGGAAAACTTTGACACCTATCTGTTGCCGACTATCAAAGATGTCCCGGATATTGAAGTCATCGCCGTCGAAAACCACGATAAAGCGGGTCCATATGGCGGCAAGGTCATTGGCGAGCCGGTACTGGAACTCGGCGGTGCTGCACTGAACAATGCCGTGAGTTTTGCGCTGGAACGGCGCAATTACGTGCTGCCGCTGACCCTGGAGCAGGTCCGGCTGGGTTACGCCCTGAAAAAACCGGTCCGGCAGAGCGAGCTACTGGCAGAAACCGGAGAGAAAAAACAGGTGCTTCGCCTGAATACCATTCAGCTCACGCGGGCAACAACGCTGCCAGAGGCACTGCAGGCGCTGGCAGAGGGAACGGCCCAGCCCATCGCGGGAGGCACTGATGTGCTGGTACAGGCGAGGCTGAAATCAGCTGCCGTGCCACTGGTCGATATCTCCGCAATCAAAGCGCTGAAGGAGGTCGTCGCAGTAGCCGAAGGCGTCTCGATCGGTTCCGGGGTTTGCTTCAGCGATCTGACCGTTCATCCGCTGATTAAGGACAGCTACCCGTTACTGGTCACCGCCTGCAATACCATTGGTTCCCTGCAATTGCGCAACCGCGCCACGATAGGCGGCAATATTGTCAATGCAGCGCCCTGTGCTGACTCGATGCCTCCTTTAATAATTTATGACGCCACGGTGGTATTGCAGAGCCTTAAGACTAAGCGTCAGCTGCCACTGGCAGAATTTGTAACCGGCGGCTACCAGACCAGGCTCCAGCCTGATGAACTCGTTACCGCAATTATCCTCCCCCTCCCGTATCAGGACACCGGGCTGCAGCAGCGCTATCTCCAGCTGGGGCGACGAAATGCGCTGAATATTACCCGCCAGAGTTTCACCGGCCAGTTCACCTTTAATCCGGCAGGTATCCTGACACGCTGTCGTCTGGTGGATGGCGCGCTGTTCAGCAACCCTCAACGGTTGATCGCTGTTGAAAAAACGCTGACCGGGAAAAAGCTTACCGCTGAGCAGATTGACGCTGGAAGCAAAGCGCTCGAAACCCTGCTGATGGCGGCCATTGGTAAACGCTGGTCCGCCGCCTACAAAGTGCCGGTGGCTATCGATATGCTGCGCCAGATGCTTCAGGAAGCACAGGACAGCCAGGTTATATAAGGAACTGAAATGCATCACATTAAGCTGAAAGTAAATGGTATTCAGGTAGAAAAAACGGTAGGCGATAACCGCCGCCTCCTTGATTTTCTGCGGGAAGATTTGCAGCTGACGGGTACAAAAGAGGGCTGCTCGGTAGGAGAGTGCGGTGCCTGTACGGTGATTGTGAACAGCAAAGCGGTCTGTTCCTGCCTGCTGCTTGCTGCACAGTGTGACGGAGCGGAGATCTCGACCATTGAGGCGCTAGCTGCTGACGAAGTCGGAAAAAGGTTGCAGCAGGAGTTCGTGCGCCACGGTGGCGTTCAGTGCGGCTTCTGCACGCCAGGCGTGCTGATGAGTACCAAAGCCCTTCTGGATAAACATCCCAACCCCGATGACAGCCAACTGGCAGAAGCCCTGGAAGGCAATCTCTGCCGCTGTACCGGCTACCAGCCAATCATTAAATCGATCAAGGCTGCCCTGAAACCTTAATACACAGTCGGGCCTGCCTTGCCATGCAGCTGGCAGGCCCACCGGAACAAGGAACAGACGCCATGAAAGAGTGCATTATGCTGGCAGCAGGCCTCTCTTCGCGGATGGGCCGCTGGAAAATGATGCTGCCCTGGAACGATGGCACCGTGCTGGACAGCGCACTGCTGAATGCGCTGGCCTTCTGCGATAAAGTGATTCTGGTCACCGGCTTTCGGGGTGAAGAGTTGCGGCAGCGCTATGGGGGTCACCCGGGGATCCAGATCTGTCACAACAAGGACTTCAGAGAGGGAATGTTCTCTTCTGTCCGCTGTGGCGCAGCGGAGCTGGCAGGCGGGCGTTTTTTTGTCGTGCCTGGCGACATGCCAGCCATCGATCCGGAGATTTATGCCAGCTTGTGGTCTCACTCCGCTCAGGAATGTCTGCAACCCTTTTATGATGGCGGCAACGGACATCCGGTGTTACTTCCTCCGCCGCTGATAAAGTTGATACGCAACTCGCCAGCAGAGAGCAATCTGCGCTTGCTGATGCAGGCTTACGGCAGACTGAGCGTCCCTGTTGGCAGCAAAACCATTCACTGGGATCTTGATACCCCCGAACAGTACCATCATCTGCTGGCGATCCCGGAACTGAACGCTAATCCGTAAGATGGTATTTTTTGATCTTACGATAAAGAGTGGCCACGCCGATGCCCAGTTCATCAGCGACCTGCTTTTTATTGCGGCAGCGCTGCAATGCTTCTTCAATAATGGTTTTTTCCATCGATTTGAGGTTTGCGCCGCCCTCTTCATCGTGCAGGCAATCCCCGGCCCGGAGTAATTTCACCACGGCAGTTTCCCGGGTCTCCAGCGTGGAAGCTGCGTGGAAAACCGGGGGCAACAAAGCGCTGTCGATCATCTCGCCATCGGGAACAATATTCACCAGATACTCCACCAGATTACTCAGTTCACGAACGTTGCCCGGCCAGCGGTAGCTCTGCAGTAGCCTGACCACTTCCTGGCTGACTCCCGGATAAGTGCAGCCAATACGCAGTGAGTGATAATTCAGGAAGTAATGCAGCAGCAGCTCCACATCTTCTCCCCGTTCACGTAATGGCGGCAATTCCAGAGGGATCACATTCAGGCGATAGAACAAATCCTCCCGGAATCGGGAGGCACTGATAAATCCCTGAAGATTTTGATGGGTGGCGGAAATAATCCTGATATCAACAGGAACGGGACGGCTGGCACCCACGGGGAGAACCTCGCGAGTTTCAATCGCCCTCAGCAAACGCGCCTGCAGGCTGAGCGGCATATCGCCGATTTCATCCAGAAACAGCGTTCCACTGCTGGCGGACTGAATTAATCCTGGCCGGCCTCCTGGTGACGCACCGGTAAAAGCCCCTTTCACATAGCCAAATAGTTCGCTTTCCAGCAGATTTTCCGGGATCGCCGCGCAGTTGATGGCAACAAATGGCTTATCGTGCCGCTTGCTTAACCGATGGATAGCACGAGCGACCACTTCTTTGCCGCTACCGCTTTCCCCCAAAATCATCACGCTGGAAGGGCTGGAAGCTATCCGCATAATCAGGCGTTTCAGCTTTTTCATTGCCAGCGACTGCCCCACCAGCCGTTCAATGCCGGGAGGATCGTCATCCTCGGGCAAAGCTGCCAGAGAAGCGCTCTGATGGAAGGCCAGTAAAAAAAGGGATTGCTGCCCGGTGTGATGCAGCTGCCCGGTCAGGACATTTTGCCACTCCTCCAGCCTGACCCGATGCTGAATGTGTCCTTCGCTGGGTTCTTTCTGGCGGCTCACCGGCTCAACAGTCAGCGTTCTCCCCAGGACCGACTCACGGGCAAGATGCAGCAACTCAAGTGCCCGATCGTTGATAATTCTCACTTTGCAGTCTCGATCCCGGACGATCACACCCTGATCGATGTTGCTCAACAGAAGCGGCCATATTGCCTCGTTTTTAGGTGTTTTTTGCTGGGCACTGGAGAGATTTGCCACCAGCAGACGGGAAACGTGCCAGATATACTGCGCAAACATTTCCGCATTTTCGCTCAGTCGGTGATGCTGTTCATTATTCACTGCGATCAGGCTGATCACCCCCAGGCATCGCTGTGGCCCGAGGATCGGGACACCAATAAAAGCCCGCTCCTTGCAGCTGTCACGATTCTGGCAGGCGGCACATAACGGATTAAAACGTGAGTCCACGATCACCACTTCCTTCTGCGTCTCAATCACGTTCCTGAGCAAATGGCTGTTATTTTGCGGCGGGCAGCCAAATCCGCTGCCATAAGGCCCGGTTCCGGCAATCCGTATCAGGTGGTTATCGACAACTTCGACCTCCATCCGCAAAACATTGGCCAACAGGCTGCTGAAGTTAAGAATGGTGGACTGGATGAGCATCAGTGCAGAGGGTGATGCTGCTGTTTCACTCATATATGACTCCCTTTTGTCCCTGTTGCGTTTTCTCGTCCCGGAGATGCTGGCTTCTCTCATTTTGAGAAGAACAGCCGATTTTCTCATTTTGAGCCCTGCAGGCTCTGCGTCACCTCAATGACAACAGCTATACAACTACGTTGCTTATTCAGAGCAGGACATGATTGATCACAACAAAGGCCTTTTTTTCTTAAAAATACCTTCAGAGTAAGAATGCGATCACATTTCATCCAGCTGTCGGGCCGGACATAAAGGATTGGCACAGAAGTTGATAAAGGTCGGGAGGTTATTACATTTCCCTGCCTCGCCCCCGGCAGGGGTTAGCTTTGATGTCATAAGGAACGCCTGAAATGGATGAAATCACCACGCTGTTGCATGCCATCCGGCAGAAAAAATCTGGCCTGGCAAAAAAAGACTTTCTGCTGACCTGGGAACAAACCCGGCAGGAGCTGGAGCAGGTTCTGGAAATTGCAGAAGTCATGAAACGCATGCGGGAAAAAAATATCGACACCCGTATCTTCAACAATGGACTGGGGATCTCGGTATTCCGTGATAACTCCACCCGAACCCGCTTTTCTTATGCTTCCGCGCTGAATCTGCTGGGCCTGACACAGCAAGATTTGGACGAGGGAAAATCGCAGATCGCCCACGGTGAGACGGTACGCGAAACCGCCAATATGATCTCGTTTTGCGCCGACGCTATCGGCATCCGGGATGATATGTATCTCGGCGCAGGTAATGCCTATATGCGTGAAGTGGGTGCTGCGCTGGATGAAGGATTCGCCGAGGGCGTTTTGCCTCAGCGCCCTGCGCTGGTCAATTTGCAATGTGATATTGACCACCCAACGCAGTCGATGGCGGATCTGGCCTGGCTGAAAGAACATTTTGGCAGCCTGGAGAACCTGAAAGGCAAAAAAATCGCCATGACCTGGGCTTACTCTCCCAGCTACGGTAAACCCCTCTCTGTGCCGCAGGGCATTATCGGGCTGATGACCCGATTTGGTATGGATGTCACCCTTGCCCACCCCGAAGGTTACGATCTGATACCCGACGTGCTGGAGGTCGCCCGCAGCAATGCCAAAGAGTCCGGGGGCAGCTTCCGCCAGGTCAGCACCATGGAACAGGCATTCCGCGATGCCGACATCGTCTATCCCAAATCCTGGGCTCCCTGGCAGGTTATGCAACAGAGAACCACACTGCTTCGCAGCCAGGACAGCGCCGGTCTGAAATCTCTCGAACAGCGCTGCCTGCAGCAGAATGCCCAGCATCGTGACTGGCACTGCACAGAAGAGTTGATGAAGCTAACCCGTCAGGGCAATGCGCTCTATATGCACTGCCTGCCTGCTGATATCAGCGGCATCTCTTGTGAAGCCGGAGAAGTCGAGGCCAGCGTTTTCGAGCGTTACCGTATCGCTACCTATAAGGAAGCCAGCTGGAAACCGTGGATTATCGCCAGCATGATCGTGGCGCGGAAATTCTCAGACCCGGCAGCCGTGCTGGAAAAACGCCTCAAAGAGGCCCTTCCGCGAATCAAGCTTTGAAACCGGGCACGGCAAAAACGCATCCACTCTGTTTACCGGGAAAATCAGTCATGTCACAGTTTATGCTACAGATGAAAATCGCCGGGAATGCCACATTTTCCCCCGGCGGGTCCACACTTTTTAATCGTCACCACGCCCGGGCGGCCAGAGCCTTCCACAGTAAACTGCCAGGGTACCAGCCTACCCCGCTTCGCCTGTTACCCGCTTTTGCTCAGGCGCTGGGTGTACATCAGGTTATGGTCAAGGACGAGTCACAGCGCTTCGGTCTGAACGCATTCAAAATGCTGGGCGGAGCGTGGGCCATTGCCTGCCTGCTGTGTGAAGAATACAACCTCGATATTGGTGAATTCTCCTTTGAATCCTTTCGCCGCCAGCATCCTCAACCGCTGACGTTCACTACCACTACCGACGGAAATCACGGTCGCGGCGTCGCCTGGGCGGCACAACAGCTGGGGCAACATGCGGTCATTTACATGCCTAAAGGTTCTTCTGCCGCCCGCGTTAAACACATCACCGACCTCGGGGCGGACTGTATTGTCACCGAAATGAACTACGACGATACAGTGCGGCTGACGATCGGCACAGCTGAAAAAAACGGCTGGAAAGTGGTGCAGGATACCGCCTGGCAAGACTACACCAGAGTGCCAACCTGGATTATGCAGGGTTACGCCACGCTGGCGGATGAAGCCGTTGAACAGATCGCCGCAGCAGGAATGGCAGACCCCACTCATCTCTTTTTGCAGGCCGGGGTGGGAGCCATGGCTGCCGGGGTTCTGGGCTATTTCAGCGATGTTTACGGTGCCGGGACGCTGCATGCGGTGGTGGTTGAACCGGATAAAGCTGACTGCCTGTTCCGGTCAGCTCAACGCGGCGAAATCGTCAACGTGGCTGGCGAGATGAACACCATCATGGCTGGCCTGGCCTGTGGTGAACCGAACCCTCTGGGCTGGCCTGTGCTGAAAAATTGCGTGCAGCATTTTATCTCCTGCGAGGACCGGGTCGCCGCATTGGGTATGCGTGTGCTGGGAAATCCATTGGGAGACGATCCCCGCATCATCTCCGGCGAGTCGGGAGCAGTCAGCATGGGCGTACTGGCCGCCATTCTGCACCATCCCCAGGCACAGGAACTGAAAGACCAACTCAAGCTCACTGCCACCTCTCGCGTGCTGCTCCTCAGTACCGAAGGCGATACCGATCCTCAGCATTATCGGGAAGTGGTGTGGGAAGGAAAAGATGGGATCACAGCGAGTAATTAACAGGAGTTTAAAATGGTAAAGCCTATTCCGTATGACGCGATTCTTGCTCAGGCTCAACGTTATCAGCCTGAAATGACGCGCTTTCTGCGCGATATGATCGCTATTCCCAGCGAAAGCTGCGATGAGAAGAGGGTAATAGAACGCATCCGTCAGGAGATGGAAAAAGTAGGTTTCGATAAGATCGACGTCGATCCGATGGGGAACATTCTTGGTTATCTTGGCCATGGCCCCCGCCTGCTGGCAATGGATGCGCATATTGATACCGTCGGTATTGGCAATATAAAGAACTGGCAGTTCGATCCTTATGACGGCATGGAAGATGACCAGCTGATCGGAGGCCGCGGGTCGTCCGATCAGGAAGGTGGTATGGCCGCTATGGTCTATGCCGCGAAGATCATTAAAGATCTGGGCCTGGAGGATGAGTACACGTTGCTGGTGACCGGCACCGTGCAGGAAGAGGACTGCGATGGCCTGTGCTGGCAATATATTATCGAGCAGTCAGGTATCCGCCCGGAGTTCGTGATCAGTACCGAGCCCACCGACTGCCAGATTTATCGTGGGCACCGCGGCCGCATGGAAATCAGGGTTGAGGTACAGGGAGTGAGTTGCCACGGCTCTGCGCCGGAACGTGGTGATAATGCCATTTTCAAGATGGCCCCGATCCTGACCGGGCTACAGGAGCTGTCCGGCAAGCTGGGCAATGATGACTTCCTGGGAAAAGGAACGCTGACCGTTTCAGAGATTTTCTTCACCTCCCCCAGCCGCTGCGCGGTTGCCGACAGCTGTGCCGTCTCCATCGATCGCCGCCTGACCTGGGGCGAAAGCTGGCAAAATGCGCTGGAAGAAATTCGCGCCCTGCCAGCAGTGAAAGCGACAAAAGCGGAAGTTTCACTCTACAACTACGAGCGCGCCTCCTGGACTGGCCTGGTCTACCCTACTGAATGTTATTTCCCCACCTGGAAGGTGGAAGAAGATCACATCACGGTGAAAACCCTGAGTACGGCCTATCGCGGCCTGTTTAAACAGGATCCGGTCGTGGATAAATGGACGTTCTCAACCAATGGCGTGTCGATCATGGGACGCCATGGTATTCCGGTCATCGGCTTCGGCCCGGGGAAAGAGCCGGAAGCCCACGCTCCCAATGAAAAAACCTGGAAGGACCATCTGGTCACCTGCGCCGCATTGTATGCAGCGACACCACTGGCCTGGCTGCAGCAATTGAACAGCTAAATCGTTTTGAGGCTGGCACTCATGCCGGGTGCCAGCGGGAGAGAGACGATGAGAAAACTTCTTAAAGGCGGCATCCTGGTAGACGAGGCCGGGGAGTACCGCCAGGACCTGCTGATTGAGCAGGGAAAAATTACCCGTCGTGATGAACATATCAGTGCGGATGCCAGTATGGAGGTGATCGATGCACAGGAGTTGCTGATCATGCCTGGCGGGATTGATGTCCATACCCATTTCAATATTGATGTTGGTATTGCACAGAGCTGCGACGATTTTTTCAGTGGTACCCGGGCCGCCGCGTGCGGAGGGACCACCACCATCGTCGACCATATGGGTTTTGGGCCTGATGGCTGCTCGCTATACCACCAGCTGCAAAAATATCATCAGGATGCAAAAGGCCAGGCCGTTATTGATTACAGTTTTCACGGGGTGATCCAGCACGTTAATCAGCAGATCCTCGAAGAAATTGCCCCGATGGTGCATGAAGAGGGCATCAGCAGTTTCAAATTTTATCTGACCTATAATCATATGCTGCACGACAGCGATATCCTGAAAGTTCTGCAGCGCCTCAATGAAGCTGGCGCACTGGCCACGGTACATCCTGAAAATGATGCGGCTATCCAGTGGCGTATTCAGCAGTTCAGGAAACAGGGGAAAACAGCACCGATCTGGCATGCACACAGTCGTCCGTTGGCCTGTGAAGCAGAAGCGATCTCCCGCACCATCAATCTTGCCAGGCTGGCGGATAACGCCCCACTTTATATCGTGCACCTCTCAAATGGCCTTGGGCTGGACTATGTTCGTCTGGCCCGGGCAACCGGGCAGCCGGTCTGGGCAGAAACCTGTCCGCAATATCTCCTGTTGGATATCAGCCGTTATCACCTGGCCGATGGCCTGAAGTACATGCTCAGCCCGCCGCTCAGACCGTATAGCGAACTGGATAAGCTGTGGGTCGGCATTGCTGACGGCAGTATTGCAACCGTCGCCACCGATCACTGCAATTTTCCCTTCAGTCAGCGCCAGCAAATGGCAGCAGCAGATTTTACCCGCTGTCCTAACGGATTGCCCGGTGTGGAAAACCGTATGGCACTGCTGTTTTCCTCCGGCGTGATGACAGGAAGGATAAGCCGCTCTCGCTTTGTCTCGCTTACCAGTGCGCGTCCGGCAAAACTCTTTGGGTTGTGGCCAGAAAAAGGCAGCCTGCTGCCGGGTGCAGATGCTGACCTGGTCCTGTTCGATCCCCGCCTGCATCAAACCATCCGGCATGCAAAGCTCCACGACCGGGGGGACTACTCTCCCTATGAGGGAATATCGTGCCAGGGTTGGCCGGTGATGACACTGTCTCGTGGTGAAGTCGTTTGCCGCGAAGGACGTTTTACCGGGCAGGCAGGACATGGCCGGTTTATAGCCCGCAAACCATTCATTGAAAAGGAGTAAATAGTGAAGAAGCGAATTGTTATGGCGCTGGGAGGAAATGCTCTGGGTAATGGACTGGAGGAGCAAATGAAGGCGGTGCACAGCACGGCCAAAACCATTGCCGGACTGGTAGCTGAAGGCCACGAACTGGTGATTACCCACGGCAATGGCCCGCAGGTGGGGATGATCCACCAGGCCTTTGAGGCGGCCGCCGCCACCAGCGCTCACTCTCCGGTACTGCCAATGTCGGTCTGTGTGGCACTCAGTCAGGGATACATTGGTTACGACCTGCAGAATGCGCTTCGTGAGGCTTTGCTTGATATCGGCATAGTGAAAAATGTGGTGTCGTTGATCACTCAGGTTCGCGTTGATGCGCACGATCCGGCTTTTAATCATCCTGATAAGCCAATCGGCTCATTTCTGACGGAAGAAGAGGCGAAAAGGCTGCGCGGTGCGGGCGTACTGCTGGTTGAGGATGCCGGTCGCGGCTGGCGGCGGGTGGTGGCCTCACCGAAACCCCAGGAAATCATCGAAGCCCGGTCGGTTAAAACGCTGCTTGAGGCGGGGCAAATTGTCGTCACTGCAGGGGGCGGAGGGATCCCGGTCATCGCCAGTGATAACCGGTTGCTGGGCGCAAATGCGGTCATCGATAAGGACTGGGCAAGCGCCGTTCTGGCCAGAGATATCAATGCCGATATGCTGATTATCCTGACCGCAGTGGAAAAAGTTGCCGTTGACTTCAACCAGCCAGGTGAACGCTGGCTGAGCACCCTCTCCCCACAGGAGGCTCATCACTACATTGCCGATCGGCAGTTTGCCCCCGGCTCGATGCTGCCTAAAGTTGAGGCTGCTGTCTCCTTCGCAGAATCGAAGCCAGGACGTCAGGCATTGATTACTCTGCTGACCAAAGCCAGTGAGGGTATTGCAGGTAAAACCGGGACGCTTATACAGCAGTAGCCTCCCGGGAGGCGACGTTTTCAGCAGCGACGTCGCCCGTCTGCGTTTTATTCTCCTGACCTGCACCCGCTTTTTTCTGTCGGTAGTGCAGGATCATCTCCGCCAGAATACTCACCGCAATTTCTTCCGGCGTCTCGGCTTCGATTTCCAGTCCAACGGGAGCATGCAGAGTTGCCAGCCTGTCGGCACTGATCCCCTGCTCTTTCTGCAGCAGGTCGCGAAAATGCTGGGCTTTGCGTCGGCTGGCCAACAGCCCCAGATAAGCCAGCGGCAGTGAGATGACCTGTTCAAGCACTTCCCTGTCCTGGTGATTGGTGGCAATCACCACATAGCTGCTGCTGGTGAGCTTCAGCTGACTGATGATAGCGGTAAAGTTCTCCCCGCCTGCCCGTACACACTGCTCCGGCAGCTCAGGATGTTGCAGATTTTCTTCCCAGGGATCGGCAAGGGTGGTTTTAAAGCCCAGGGGGATGGCAAGGCGGGCCAGCGCCCGGTTGACATGCCCTGCACCCAACAGAAAAAGATGCGGACTGCCGGGATACACAGCAATGTGCACCGTCATTGCGCCGCCACAGTCAGAGCCTACGGCATTCGCTCCCTGACGGGCCAGCTTGCCGTGAAAAACCCTTGAAGTTCCTTCCGCCAGCGCCTCCCTGGCTTGCTCAATAGCCAGCCGTTCCATCATTCCTCCGCCAATGGTCCCCACGGTGGGACCTTCTTCCGGGACCAGCATACTGGCCGAGTGGCGCGGCGACGAACCGCGACATTCGATAATTTGTAAAAGGGCAAAAGCCCGGTTTTCATTTTCCAGCCTGCTGGCTGTGGTAAATAAGCTCATTGTTTTATCCTCAAATCCATAAGGTCTGCTGAGTTCCATGCAACCCGCATGCCGTTATTAATACATTAAGTATCAGTCAGATAACCAATTGGAGTGGGGTAATTTCTCATAATGAGAGAGAGATTATTAAATTGCGAAGATTCTCGTTTCACCCAGCGGTGAAACCGACTGTAAATGCATTTCATTATCACCTACTTTCCTGAGTCTCTTTCTGTCGCCGGCAGAGTGCGAATCCCGTCACGAAACAACGGCAAATAATCATCCCCGGACCAGCCTGGCTCACTTGTTGCTAATGCTCTGCCGAAACCCTCTCCACACAGGAATACTCCATGTGGATTAACAGGTAAGTGATGAGGAGCTATCTATGGGCGATATCATGCGACCCCTTCCCTTCGACGAACTCCTGACGCGGATTTGCGCTGAATATCAGGAAAACCAGTCGATATTCGGTATACCGGAAAAAGAGTTTTATACACGCCGTCCTGACCGGCAGATTTCTCTGTTTGGTGAAACCTGCGACACCCCGCTTGGCCCTGCCGCCGGGCCACATACTCAGCTGGCGCAAAATATCATTGTCTCCTGGCTCACCGGTGGCAGCTTTATTGAGTTAAAAACCGTGCAGATCCTCGACAGGCTTGAGTTGGAAAAGCCCTGTATTGATGCCAGTGATGAGGCATTCAATACCGAATGGTCGACGGAATTTACCCTGCGGAAAGCCTGGGATGAATACCTGAAAGCATGGATGGTGCTGCACCTGCTGGAAGCTCTCTATACTCCCCGACACGCAGGTAAGGGGCGCTCATTTATTTTTAATATGAGCGTGGGTTATGACCTGAAGGGCATTAAACAACCGCCGATGCAGAAGTTTATCGAAGAGATGACCGACGCCGGTAAAAACGAAAAATTTACCCGCTACCAGCAGACGTTACTCAGCTGTCTCTCTTCCGGCCACTGGCGGCTACTGGAAAAAGCTGACCGGAAGGAACTGCTCGCTCTGCCGGGGCTGATCTCCTCCCGCATGGTTAACAGCGTCACGCTCTCGACGATGCACGGCTGCCCTCCCGATGAGATCGAATCAATTTGTCGCTACATGCTGACGGAGAAAAATCTGCATACTTTCGTCAAACTCAACCCGACCCTGCTGGGCTATCAGCGAGTCAGGGAGATCCTGGATGGCAATGGCTTTGACTATATCTCGCTCAGTGAAGAGTCTTTTGGGCACGATCTCCAGCTAAATCGGGCACTGGAAATGCTTGAGCGTCTGATTGCTCTGGGTAAAAAACGGCAGCGAACCTTCGGGGTGAAGCTGACGAATACGTTGGGTGCCCGAAATCATAAGCATCGCCTTCCCGGTGAAGAAATGTACATGTCGGGCCGCGCGCTTTATCCTCTCTCCATTAATGTGGCAGCCGTGTTGTCGGCACATTTTGCTGGTGAGCTTCCTGTCTCCTACTCCGGGGGAGCCAGCCAGTATAACATTGCCGATATTTTCGCCACTGGTATTCAACCCATTACCATGGCAACCGATTTGCTGAAGCCCGGCGGCTATTTGCGAATGAAAGCCTGCGCACAAATTCTGGAAACCCATGAAGGCTGGGACCGCAAACAGATCGATGTACCGCGGCTGCAATCACTTGCCAGCGCGGCACTCACTGCCGGATGGGCGAAGAAGGAGTGGAAAAGCCGGGATGAAATAGATGCCGGGGGACCGCTGCCGCTTACCGACTGTTATGTCGCTCCCTGCGTGACAGCCTGCGCCATTCGACAGGACATTCCGGAATACCTGCGTCTTGCCGGTGAAGGACGCTACACCGAAGCGCTGGAGCTGATCTATCAACGTAATGCTCTACCCGCCATCACTGGCCATATTTGCGACCACCAGTGCCAGAACAACTGTACCCGCCTGGATTACGACAATGCCCTGAACATCAGGCGAATCAAAAAAATTGCGCTGGAAAAAGGCTGGGTGGGCTATCGCCAGCGTTGGCACAAACCGGCGGGGTCCGGTGACAAACATCCGGTAGCGGTACTGGGAGCCGGTCCGGCTGGGCTTGCCGTAGGGTATTTCCTGGCGCGCGCAGGGCATCCGGTCACCCTGTTTGAGCAGGAAGCCAGCCCCGGCGGCGTGGTCCGGCACATCATTCCACAATTTCGCATTCCTGCCAGCCTGATCGAACAGGACATCCGGTTTATTGCCGATCACGGTGTGAAATTCGTCTACAGCTGCGACCCCCGGCTGACTATCGCTCAGCTACGGCAGCAGGGTTTCACCTCTGTCTGCATCGGCATCGGTGCGGGTAAAACCAATACCCTTGCCCTGCCCGGTAACAATCCACATGTTTTGAAGTCCTTTGATTTTCTGCGTTTGTTCAACCAGAAATGCCTGCCAGAAACCCTGCGCGGGGAGATTGCGGTAGTGGGGGCAGGTAACACGGCCATGGACTGTGCAAGAGCCGCCCTGAAGGTTAAAGACGTCACCTCGGTCACCATTGTCTATCGACGGGAGGAGCTGGATATGCCCGCCTGGCCGGAAGAAATTGCCGCTGCCCGACAGGAAGGCGTGGCATTCCGGACGCTGGTGAACCCTGAACATTTCGATCCTCAGGGCAATATGACCTTACGCCTGATGCAACCTGGTGAGCCGGATGCCCAGGGACGCCGTCGCCCGATGGCAACAGCGCAAACAGAAACACAGCATTTTGACGCGCTTATCACCGCCACCGGTGAGAATCCGGACGAAGAGGTGCTGAGTCAAATTGGCCTGCCGCTGGCCTCTTCCGGCAGAGTGGAGGTTAATCCGCACACGCTGGAAACCAGCCTGCCTGACGTGTATCTGATCGGCGATGTCCAGACCGGGCCAGCCTCCATTGTTTCAGCCATTGGCGGGGCACGTAAAGCTGCCAATGCCATCCTGCAGCGGGAAAACATTCGTTCCGACAAGGATGACAAACGCTGGCTGAACAGCGATCCGGCCGCGATATATACCCGCAGGGGGATCGTCGCCGTCACGCAGATTGATGCCAGCAATGAAGATGCCTTTGCCCGCCAGGAGGCCACCCGCTGCCTTGAATGTAATTACGTCTGCGCGAAGTGTGTGGATGTCTGCCCTAATCGCGCCAACGTGGCACTCAGCGTGCCGGGCTTCCAAAGCCGTCAGCAAATTCTGCATCTGGATGCGCTTTGCAACGAATGTGGCAACTGCGCCCAGTTCTGCCCGTGGCAGGGCAAACCCTATAAAGACAAGGTCACCGTTTTCAGCCGTCAGGATGATTTCGGCAACAGCACCAATCCCGGCTTTCTCATCAGCCAGCAGAGCGTGCAGGTCCGTCTGCAGGATCGTGTCTGGCGACTGAACCTTAACGGGCAAGGTAGCGTTACCGGAGAAACACCGGACGAGCTGAAGGAGATGGTGCGGATTATCGATTATACGCGCCAGCACCACTCATATCTGTTGGGCAGTGTGGAGGAATAATCATGCTGATTTTGAAAAATTGTACCGCCGTGCAGTTTGAACCCTGTCAGGTAGAACTGGGATACGATATTGCCGTTGAAGATGACAAGATTGTGGCAGTCGGCAGTAATCTGGCTGAACAGTATCCCGGGGCTGAAATCAAACAGATGAATGGCAAGCTGGTTATGCCCGGATTGGTTTGTGCCCATAACCATTTCTACTCCGGTCTGTCCCGGGGCATTCTTGCCCCGATCGCCCCCTGTCCGGACTTTATCTCTACCCTGAAAAACCTCTGGTGGCGGCTGGATCGGGCGCTCGATGAAGAGTCGCTGTATTACAGCGGTCTGATCTGCTCACTGGAGTCGATCCGTCAGGGGTGTACCGCAGTGATTGATCACCACGCCTCGCCCGGTCTGATCAAAGGCTCGCTGGCCATTCTGCGCAAAGGTTTTCTTGAAGCAGGGCTACGGGGGATGACCTGCTTCGAAACCACCGATCGCAATTTTGGGATGGAGGAGCTGGAAGCTGGCGTGGAAGAGAATATCGCCTTTGCCCGGCTGATTGATGCCGAACGCGGCAGCCACCCCCGAAACACGCTGGTGGAATCCCACCTTGGGGCCCATGCGCCATTCACCGTCCCTGACGCCGGGCTGACGCTGCTTCGTCAGGCGAAGCAGGAAACCGGACGTGGCCTGCACATCCACGTTGCTGAAGACCGCTATGATGTGTCACACAGCCACGATAAATATGGCATCGACCCCATTGCCAGGCTGGATAAGTTCGGGCTGCTGGATGAAAAAACAGTGATTGCGCATGCCCTCTGGCTCTCCCCCGATGAAATTACGCTGCTGAATGAACGCCGGGCCTGCCTTGTCCATAACGCCCGTTCCAATATGAACAATCACGTTGGCTATAACCGCCACCTCGCTGGTTACCAGCTGGCAGCGCTGGGAACGGACGGCATTGGCGCGGATATGTTTGAGGAGTTGAAGTTCGCTTATTTCAAACATCGGGATGCCGGTGGGCCTCTCTGGCCGGACAGCTTTATGCACATGCTGCAAAACGGCAATGTACTGCTGGAACGCAACTTTACCGGGCGCTTTGGTCAGCTGGCTCCGGGCTATACCGCCGACCTGACAATCTGTGATTATGCCTCTCCCACTCCGCTGCAGCCGGAAAATCTGGCCGGGCATCTGGCTTTTGGCCTCGGTAGTTCAGCCGTTCACAGCGTAATGGTTGGCGGGCGTATGGTGTATGAAGATCGCCAGTTCCCCTTCGATGTCGCCCCCCTCTACGCCCAGGCGCGTAAAGCAGCCAGCAGGCTGTGGAAAAAAATGGGAGAACTCTCCTGATGAAGACTTCTGCACTTCACTCTGACCCAACGCCCTCTTCCTCTCTGCCAGTGGATGAAGTGCTGCCCATTGGCCAAATGGCCCTGTATGGCTTACAGCATGTGCTGGTGATGTACGCCGGGGCCGTTGCCGTTCCGCTGGTTGTCGGCTCGGCAATCGGGTTGGCGGATAACCAGATCGTGGTGCTGATTGGATGTGATCTGGTGGTGTGCGGAATAGCCACGCTGTTACAGACGATAGGCATTGGCCGGTGGCTCGGATGCCGTCTGCCTCTGGTCCAGGGTTGTACTTTTGCCGCACTGATCCCACTGGTACTTATCGGCAAAGAGTACGGCATGGGAGGCATTTCGGGGGCGGTGATGATCGCTGGTCTGTTCACGCTACTGTGTGCGCCGTGGATTTGTAAGCTGGTTCGCTTCTTTCCTAAAGTGGTGATGGGTTCGATAGTCACGCTGATTGGACTGTCAATTATGCCGGTTGCCGGTGGATGGATTGGCGGAGGAAGCAGCAGCATGGCCGACTTTGGCAATGTTCTGTCGCTGGCACTGGCTGCGCTGACGCTGGTGATCATCCTGAATATCTATACCTTTGGCTCCGGCCTGATTAAAAACATCGCTGTGCTGATTGGGCTGATTATTGGGTCAACGGTGTGGTACTTCGTTGACTCACTGGATTTCAGCCGGGTCAGTGCCAGTCCGTGGATTAGCCTGCCCGTTCCGCTACAGTTCGGCCACCCGGAATTCCACCTGATCCCCATCCTGCTGCTGTCGATGGTCATGGTCGTGGTGATGGTGGAAACCATGTCTTCCATGATGGCGACCGGTGAGCTGGTAGGACGAAAAGCGGACAGCGAAACGTTGAAAAAAGGGCTACTGGCCTGCGGGCTGGCAACATTCTGCGGCAGCTTCTTTAATCTTTTTCCCTATGCTGCATTCGCACAGAATGTTGGGTTGATTGGCCTGACAGGCGTTAAAAGCCGCTTTGTGGTTGCCGCTTCGGGCTGCATTTTGATCCTGATGGGGCTGTTTACCAAAATTGCCGCACTGGTGGTCGTGGTGCCGAAACCGGTGCTGGGTGGGGCAGGTGTTGTGATGTTTGGCATGGTTGCCGTGGCGGGGATCCGTACGCTGGGCCAGGTCAATTACCGGAATAATAACAATGGGATGGTGGTTGCACTGACGCTGGGTCTGGGTCTGATGCCGGTGTTGGTGCCGCAACTTTTCTCACAGCTTCCGGAGCTGGCAAGGATGTTTTTACACAGCGGGATCACCGTGGGGACCTGCACAGCAATCGTCTCGAATCTGATCCTGAACGGGAAAGGTCTTCACTTTAAAAACCGCAGCTGTGAGGCATGCCAACCGGTGGAGCTGGCTGCCGATCCGGAATCAACCGCAGCACGCCGCGTCGCTGTCAAAACGGTCAGAGTCTGGTTGCTTCTGCGCCGGGCCAGAGAACAGCAGCAAAGAGAGAGGGAACAGGAATGAACAGGTCAGAACGACTTCTCAGGATAATTACGGCGGCAACCCTGGTTATCCTGTCAGGTTATTTCAGTCTGTCGGAAGGCCTCTCTCTGGCCTTCCAGAGCCGGTTTCAGTATGCAGCAGGCTATGAATTTGTCGTTCAGTTGCCCGATTTACGCGGATAATCTTCGCTGTTTACCCAGGCGTGATCTTTCTCCCAGCTGAACTTCCACAGCCTGACTGGCCCGGCCATCACATTCAGATAGTAGTTATCGTAACCGGCAAGAGTCGCCACCGGATGATAACCTCGTGGCACGGTGACCACATCGCGGTTGTAAGCCGCCATGCACTCGTCCAGAGAGCGGTCGTCAGTATAGACGCGCTGCATGGCGAAACCCTGCTCCGGATTAAAACGGTGATAGTAGGTCTCTTCCAGACAGGTCTCTGTCTCTGAATCTTCCCGATCGTGCTTGTGGCTCGGGTAAGAGCTGGTATTACCTTCGTCGGTGTAAACCTCCACTACCAGCAGGCTGTCGGCTGGCTTATCATCCGGCAAAATATTGTGCACCAGGCGTTTATTTCGGCCTTTCCCGCGCTGCTCCACACCGACATCCTCAGGTGAGATCAGTCTGGCAGGCAGATTGCCGTTGCCGGGTGCATTACACACTGCCAGTTCAAGGTCGGAATCCGCATAAACTTCCACTTGCTCATGATGCGGCACATACACTGAGTAAGGCGGTGTACGCTCAAACGGCGACATCCGTTTGCCGATGCCCGGAAACTCTGCGTGGCGGGTTTTCACCGAAGCCAGCCCGGCGACCAGCACCAGGCAAAGCTCTTTGCTGCCGCTTTCCAGCGCCAGGGTCTGGCCCTTTTTCAGCTGGTAAGCATCGAAACCGACATAGCGCCAGCTGGCACTTTCCGGTGTGACATGCTGGATGCGCCCCTGCGCATCCGGCTGCTGTGCTTTGGATAGCAATGCCATTCTGCTGCTCCTCTTTCCCTGTGATACTGCCTGGCTAACAGGCAATATCAGGGGGTTTAAATGACTGAATTTTCCGTACGAAACGCGCTTAGCCCAGCGTAGGCATACTGAACTCGGAAACGGTTTTCTGACCACCCGGCCAGCGCACCGTGGCCGTTTTCATGCGGGTGTAAAAACGCACGCCATCTGGCCCGTGCACGTTCAACGCCCCAAATACAGAACGCTTCCAGCCGCCGAAGCTGTGGAAAGCCATCGGCACAGGCACCGGCACGTTTACGCCAACCATGCCCGCCTGCACCTCACGCACAAAATCGCGGCCCGTATGGCCGTTGCTGGTAAATATTGCACTGCCATTTCCGAACTCGTGGCTATTGACCAGCTTCAGCGCGCTGACGTAGTCCGGCGCACGCATAATACTCAGCACCGGGCCAAAGATCTCTTCCCGCCAGATAACCATCTCCGGGGTTACGTTATCGAACAGCGTGCCTCCGACATAGTAGCCCCCGGCAAAGCCCGGTACCTGGAAGTTACGTCCATCAACCACCAGCTTCGCGCCTTCTTCCTCGCCTTTATCAATGTAACCAAGCACTTTTTTCTGGTGCGCCGCAGAGACCACCGGGCCCATCTCGTTCTCTTCACTGCCCTTCTGGATCCCAGGACCAACGCGCAGCGCTCTGACCAGTGGCGTCAGGGCGGCAATCAGCTTGTCTGCCGTGTCGTTACCCACCGCCACCACCACCGGCAGCGCCATACAACGTTCACCCGCTGACCCAAAAGCACCGCCCATAATCGCGTTAACGGTCGCTTCCAGATCCGCATCCGGCATCACGATGGCGTGGTTTTTCGCCGCGCCAAAGGCCTGCACACGTTTACCATGGGCGCTGGCTGTTTTATAGATATGCTCTGCCACACCGGAAGAACCTACGAAGCTGACGGCCTGCACGCGCGGGTCGGTATAGAGCTGTTCCGCATCCTGGTTAGAACAGTGCACCACGTTAAAGACGCCGTCCGGCAGGCCGGCTTCGGTCAGCAGCTCGGCCATGCGTACGGAAGCAGAAGGATCCAGCGCCGGTGGCTTAAGGACAAAGGTGTTACCACAGGCCAGCGCAATCGGGAACATCCACAGCGGCACCATCGCCGGGAAGTTAAATGGGGTGATGCCGGTGACCACGCCCAGCGGCTGCATCAGCGAATAACAGTCTACGCCGGTTGCCACATCCGCCGAGTTCTCACCTTTGATCAGGTGCGGAATACCACAGGCAAACTCCACCACTTCCATTCCGCGGGTCAGCTCGCCCAGCGCATCAGACCAGACCTTCCCATGTTCACTGACGATCAACGCCGCCAGCTCATCGCGATGTTGCTCCATCAGGGCTTTAAAGTTAAACAGCACACGGGCACGGCGCAGCGGAGAAGTACGGGACCAGTCGTCAAACGCTGCATGAGCAACGCCAATCGTCTTTTCCACTTCTTCCGCCGTGCTTTGCGTCAGCTCACGCACCACTTTGCCGGTCGCCGGATCGTAAACCGGGATGGTTTCATTGCTGGCGCTCAGGGATGTTTTCCCGCCAATAAAATTTCCTGTGATAGTCATGTTCTGGCCTCTTGGATGGTGATATTCCCTGCAGGCGGGCTGAGTTTTTCGTTCGCCCCCTGGCCGGATAAATCCTGTTGTGCGTGCAAAGACCTGTCTCTTATACACATCTGA
>NZ_WHOY01000031.1:381094-386283 GCF_009765445.1 Pantoea sp. BAV 3049
TCATCATCCGGTGCGGTACTGGCCGCGTATTCACGGCGGGCAATACGGGTTTAGCGGGCGTGGCTGGCGCGGCCTCTTTCGCCTGGTCAAAGAAGCTGGCAAAACTGAGTTGAGACATAATTTCCTCCCCTGAATGCCGCCCCCTGCGGGGCGGCCCCTCCGTCAGTTACATGCCCGCTTCAGTTCGAGCGTGCGTAACACCTGCCCCCACTCGCTCCCGCGCATGGCAGGAATACGAACGGCGCGCCCTTTTCTGCGGCACTTTGCAATATGCCTTCCCAGCGCCCGCATTTCGGCGCTGATTTCGTCACGGTCGATATCACTGCGTTTAATACGCACCTGTTTTTTTACGGGTGCGTTTTCCGCCTCAAGCATCTGGACATACAGGGCGGTCGGTGTAACAATCGACGCTCTACTGAAATGATTCATGGCTGTTTCCTTTTAGTTGAGGCCGGATTCATCGTTCCAAGGCGAATAAATCCGGCGGAATATGGCAGACGAAAGTCTGCCTTTTTCATTTCCGGCTCTGGCCGGATAATTGCTTAACGCGGGTCAGTATTTCCGCATGATCAAGGTTGCTGTAGTCACGCATCCGGTAATAACGAATACCGATCCGCGCCCAGATTTCGGTCACGTTGCCGCAATACATTTCCGCAAGCATGAAGGTTTCGCACTCCCCGTTTTCGCTGGTTGACCAGTTCATCGGATACATCAGCCCCAGCGCGTCATGGAAGGCGTGAACGTCAGTTTCAACAGGCGCTTTTACCGCCGCTTTTCACGGCTAAGCCAGTACTCGCGCTCGGCTTCAGCGGTGGCCTGCATCCCCGGGATGGCTGAGGATTCGGTCAGGTGTAATTGCATGGTGTTCTCCTTCTTTGGTTGATGGCGGCATGCCCTGCCGCCGTGGATTAAGCTGATTAACGCGCTTCCAGGCGCAACATGGCCTGAGCAAAATTTATGTTGTTGCAAAGGTCTTTACGCGCGATGTCCCACGCCTCACGCCCGATAACGCCGTATAAGCGGATGGCATGATCTTTAGCCTGCAACCACGGCTGCACGACATGAAACGACACCAGCGGATATGAACGTTCCCAGCACAGCACGCCCTCTTTGTGAACGTTGTCGCTCATCAGGCTGAGAAGACGCAGGATTTCCTCAGCCTCATCTTTCTGGCTCAACCGGAGATTCCACACGCCGCAAAGCTCGATCAGGTATGACTTTTGTTCTGCGATAACACAGGCCAGACGCGCTTTTGGGTCTGAACCCCATCTTTCGGAAGATTCCCTGGTGGCGGTTTTGACGTTGACGTTTTGTGTGTTCATCCTGCTTTTCCTCTTCTCTGGTGGTTATTCCATCTCTCGGTGAGTTCGCTGGCGGCAAAGGGCAAAGGAGCAACGACGCAGGGAGGAAGAAAAGGGGCGGAGACAAAAGTTTTTGCGCCCCTGGCAAAAAGTTTTGGCGGAGTTTATATACCCCTTTGAATGACGACCCGGCGGTGCTACGACCAGCCCTCCGCCGGGGAACGGACGAGAGATGGCTCACCGGAGGTAAGGGAAGAGGATGAACACAACCGACGCGGCGGAACGGCGTGGCGACCTCAGCGCCGGTGGCCTTATCACCGGCAGTGAATGCGCTGGCGCCAGCCAGCTGCAGGTGTTGAACCTGCGTCATGCGATGGAAACCCGTCGGCCCGGAACGGGCCAGGGCAGAGACGCGAAGCGGCTCGGTGCGCAGCATGACAGAGTGGTGCCCCGCAGGGGCAGACGCCCGGTGTACGCCGTTGCCGTTCAGCTGACCCGCTAACTGGAGGACGAAGAGACAGAAGACTCAGGGAAAAAGCAGGACAAACAGGCGGAATAACAATTACCGCCGTGATCACCATGCATCGCGCGGGGGAATGACCGGTGCGCCAGCACCGGATTTCCCGGCCCGTCAGGGCGCGGGGTTATCGTCAGTGATATCGTTCTCTGCGGACCGCTTTTGCGTTCGCGTTACCGGAGCAGGAAAGGGGGGCTTACGGTGGCCCCGCTTTTCTCAACGCGGGTCAATGAGATCAACCACCATCGACAGGATTTCGTCCATGATATGTGGTTCAACTCTGGCCGCATAGCTGGCCCTGCGCGCCGTCAGGTCGAGCGAGCGTAGCTGATAACACAGTGCCACGCCGGTCACCCGGCCAGTATCGGTGCTGTCACCGTCAAGATAAACGGTGACGGCCTGTGAGCGGGCGGCCCCGCCACCGCTGGTGACGGGAATGCAGACCGCCGTACCGAGCGCAGCGACCAGCTCACGCGGTGAAATAACCAGGTAATAGTGCGGGCCTTTAAACTCCCGGCCCTCAACGGGGTCGCCGTTGACGTGCCAGATTTCGCCTTTCTGCGGCACCCTGCGCGATACCATCAGATGGACTCCCTGCCCTGCGGGGTATCATTCAGCCCGTCGCTGACCGCCTCGTTGAAATCGCGGATTTCGCACTCATCAATCCCGGCCAGCAGCTGCGCGAGCGTTTTTCTGCCCCGCGCAACGCGGCCCGTTGGCCGGATGCTGACCGCCTCGCCGTCTGCGGTAACGTCCAGTACGGTTCCTACGCTCCAGCCCGCTCTTGCGGCGATATCACTGGGTATGGTCAGCACCACCGCCCCGCCCTGCTGCCTCAGTCTTGTCAGTGACATAATAACCTCTCAGTGTGTGACTTAGTTACACTCACAATACTACCAGTGTTCCACAAAGTCACACTTTCAGTGTTTATTTATGATCCTGCAGTCTGTCAGGTACCCCGGTTTACCAGCCGGACTCCTCACGGTCACCGACCCCCTCTGACCAGTCCCGGATTTGCATATCCAGCACGTCCAGCTGCGGCAGCAGGGATTCAGCCAGCAGGTTAAAGTCACACTCCAGCCCGCCGGACAGCCCGTCCCACTCGATGGCCATATCCGTCAGCTTCTCCACCATTGCCTGAAGTCGCCTGCGCTGGCGGCGGGCGATTTTCAGCTCCGCACCGTAAGGGTTCACTTTCCTGCCCATGTCGCGGCCTCCCTGTGCGTCAGCTTGTTGGGCACCATCCATCGTTCCAGCGACCGGACGTGACCCGCAGCGGACTTTCCTGCCAGCGTCATCTCATACACCACGCGCCAGAGCGGATCGCCCGGCCACGGCTCCACGTCAGACAGTGACGGAAACCGCCGACGCCAGCGCATCAGCATGCTCTCCAGCTCGTACTCCGGCACGCTGCCACCGGACCAGCGCGACAGCCAGCTGCCCACCGTCTCCGGGGTGTGGAATGCCAGGTCGATTTCAGCCTGCCCCACGCTGGCCTCATACGCCTGCTTTCGCAGGGCCTCTTCCCGGCAGCGCTGGCGGGTGTATTTCTGTTCATGGAGCGACAGTTTCTGCCTGCGGCGCTCACCGGCCCGAAAGCCCACGGACGGAAACAACCCTTCAGCCGCGTCAGACGGCAGGGGCAGGCAGCAGACATCGCCCCGGCTCTCAATCAGCTGGTCAACGGCCCTGAGCCACCGCTCGCGCCTGCCGCGCAGCGACTCTGCCGTCAGCGCCGGTGAAAACACCCGTAAATCTGCAAGGCTTATCCGCCTGCTGCCGTTCAGGCAGCGAAAAAAGGCGGCGGCATAAGGATAGGCGCACAGCCTGGCCCCGCGCTGCAGGCGGTTTTCCGTCTCCGCGATGGCCCGCAGGGCGGCCTGACGTTCCGCGCTCAGTGGAACGGGGAAGTTTGCCTGGTTCATTCGCGCCCCTCCTGCAGGATGCTGATGATGCTGGCAGCAGAATAGCCGTCAGTATGAAAAAGGGCCGTCAGGCTCAGTATGTAGTTGATGTTTTCAGGGCTGAACACCGGGAGCGTCCGCACCACCGCAAACGGATGCCCGCTGGCAGAGATGAACATCACCAGCCAGTCAGGGCTGACGTAACCGGGGCTGCACAGCGCGAGCTGAAAGTTGCCGCTGGCAGGCGTGAACCGCACCTGCACCGGGAACATGCCGCCGTACTCATTGCGGTACTCCCCGTTCATGGCCCAGCCTGCGGGGGCATCGAGGTCACGCATCACCGCATGGGTCAGTTCGCGGCGAAAATCCTCCCCGCTGTCGCGCCAGTCTTCCATCTCGGCGGGGATCATGGTTTTCAGTACGTCAGTGGTAATAATGTCACGCATGAATTGTCTCCTTACCACCGCCCCGCGATGGGGCGGCTCTCCGTTGTCAGGCGGCGTCAGCCGTGGGGGTGTCAGTACCGTTATCCGGGGCGGCCTGCACTTTTTCAGCAGCGTCAGGGGCTTTCATCCAGGCGGGCACCCAGCGGGTGCAGGCCAGCATGGTTTCGGCCAGTTCGGCGGCATCACCCTTCTTCATCTTCGCCGCATCGCTGGCGGCTCCGGCCAGTCCGGCATCGGTCAGCGCATCCACAATCTGCGCCTTACTGAGCAGCCGGAGGAAGTTGTCTGCGGTGGGTTCCCACCAGTCACGCAGGTGGAAACCGATGGCGCTTTCAACGCCGTCCAGGTCGCTGCGCGAGGTATGGCCACAAACGCGGTCCTGCACCCCGTCCACCGAACAGGCGGTACAGAACGCCATCAGGGCCATCAGGGTTTCACCGTCCAGCTCAAAAAATCGGGTAAAGTCCTTCTCCCAGCCCTCCGGCAGCAGCGCTTCCAGGCGGTACCTTTCCTCCATCAGGCACCGCCACGCCTGTCCCTCCTTCCCGGTCGGGGCCTCGCTGGTCAGTCCGCTGTGGTGAACCTCCAGCCGCAGGACGAACGGATGACGGGTGGTGATGCAGTAGCTGAAGACGCAGCCACACAGCCGCCAGACCATCAGCGCCAGCGCTTTCTGCGGCTGCTGCATCAGCGCCGCCTGAACCGCGAGGGTGCGCTCGGACGACATTTTTTTCAGCAGCGGAACGCTTATCCCCTCTGCCACATCCGGTTCGCGCAGGGTGACAACCGGACGGCCTCCTGCGTTACCTCCCTCAGCGGAGCCGCTTTCCTCTGCCGCCTTTTGCTGCACCCCGCGCTGGATGAAAATCTCACCGTCATCCAGGCTGACCACCACGCCGCAGAACGCTTTCTGCTCCGGCGTCCATTCGCGGATAACGGCGGCATTTTCGGTATCGTCAATCTGCTGCTGAATGGCGTTCTCATCGTCGAAGGTTTCAGTCACTTCCAGCGTGGCGTACAG
>NZ_WHOY01000031.1:386293-386632 GCF_009765445.1 Pantoea sp. BAV 3049
CTGAAAACGGGCTGGTGATTGCGGTGGGTTTTCGACAACCCTTTCCGGAGGCGATTGGACTCGCCGCGCCGGGAAGGCCGGTACACACCTGCGGTGTCAGACGGTTTAAGAGGGATAACCTGGTCAGCCACGCCTTCCTGCGCTTATGTTGCACAGAAAGAGTACGGAGCACAGAAGGTATTGCAGTTTTCCGGGCATGCACATATACTCCCCGTACAGAGCAACAGCGTCTGTACAGTTTAAGTGGGCCCCGTTAATCTTCTGCTTCCGCCAAGAATGGAAAGATTATCGGGGTTTTTGCTTTTCTGGTCCCGGGTAGACACCACATCAGAACCAGTT
>NZ_WHOY01000031.1:386642-386751 GCF_009765445.1 Pantoea sp. BAV 3049
TAACTTTGCGGTTAACTTTGGCACACAGGGCAGCTTTAACGCTACCGGCCCGACGCTCTCCAACATGAACCGCCTGATGGAAACCAGCAGCACCACGGCGGGGATTGCC
>NZ_WHOY01000031.1:386761-480509 GCF_009765445.1 Pantoea sp. BAV 3049
CTATCCAGGTAACCAGCCAGTTCGATGATTTTCGCTTCCCACTCAGCTTCGCCTTCCAGTGCTTTCAGAGCAGAACCGTGAACGATTGGAGTATCGTCACCCGGGAAGTCGTACTGTGACAGCAGGTCACGAACTTCCATTTCTACCAGTTCCAGCAGCTCTTCGTCATCAACCATGTCGCACTTGTTCAGGAACACGATGATGTAAGGAACGCCAACCTGACGACCCAGCAGGATGTGCTCACGAGTCTGAGGCATTGGGCCGTCAGTTGCAGCAACGACCAGGATTGCGCCGTCCATCTGAGCAGCACCGGTGATCATGTTTTTCACATAGTCGGCGTGGCCTGGGCAGTCAACGTGCGCATAGTGGCGAGTTGGGGTGTCATATTCAACGTGTGAAGTGTTGATAGTGATACCACGAGCTTTTTCTTCTGGCGCGTTATCGATCTGGTCGAAAGCACGTGCAGAACCGCCGTAGGTTTTAGCCAGAACGGTGGTGATAGCAGCAGTCAGGGTAGTTTTACCGTGGTCAACGTGTCCGATAGTACCAACGTTGACGTGCGGTTTGTTACGTTCAAATTTCTCTTTAGCCACGACGATATTCCTTACTTTAATGCTCTCACGCTGTGGTGAGAGCATATGATCAATATTTTAAAACTGTAGCTTATTTGCCACGAGCTTCAATAACGGCCTGAGCGACGTTGTTCGGCGCATCATCATACTTCAGGAACTCCATCGAGTATGAAGCACGGCCTTTAGTCAGAGAACGCAGCTGAGTTGCATATCCGAACATTTCAGACAACGGAACTTCAGCGTGAATCTGAACACCAGTAGCGTTAGATTCTTGTCCTTTGAGCATACCACGACGACGGCTAAGGTCACCGATAACGTCACCGGTGTTCTCTTCCGGAGTCTCTACTTCAACCTTCATGATCGGCTCAAGCAGAACTGGGCTTGCTTTCTTAAAGCCGTCTTTGAACGCGATAGAAGCTGCCAGTTTAAACGCCAGCTCAGAGGAGTCAACGTCATGGTAAGAACCAAAGTGCAGACGAACACCCAGATCAACTACTGGATAACCAGCCAGAGGACCTGATTTCAGCTGCTCCTGGATACCTTTATCAACCGCAGGGATGTATTCACCAGGAATCACACCACCTTTGATGTCGTTGACGAACTCGTAACCTTTCGGGTTAACGCCCGGCTCCAGAGGGTACATATCGATAATGACATGACCGTACTGACCACGACCACCAGACTGCTTGGCGTGTTTACCTTCGATATCGGTCACTTTGCTGCGAATCGCTTCACGATAAGCAACCTGAGGTTTACCGACGTTCGCTTCAACGTTGAATTCACGCTTCATACGGTCAACGATGATGTCGAGGTGCAGCTCACCCATACCGGCGATGATAGTCTGGTTGCTTTCCTCGTCAGTCCATACGCGGAATGATGGGTCTTCTTTAGCCAGACGGCCCAGAGCCAGACCCATTTTTTCCTGGTCAGCTTTGGTTTTTGGTTCTACGGCGATAGAGATTACTGGCTCAGGGAACTCCATGCGCTCCAGAATGATGACGTTGTCCGGGTCACACAGGGTGTCACCAGTCGTTACGTCTTTCAGACCGATTGCAGCAGCGATATCACCTGCGCGAACTTCTTTAATCTCTTCACGTTTGTTGGCGTGCATCTGTACGATACGGCCCAGACGCTCACGAGCAGACTTAACCGGGTTGAACACGGTGTCGCCAGAGTTCACGATACCGGAGTAAACGCGGAAGAACGTCAGGTTACCCACAAACGGGTCGGTTGCGATTTTGAACGCCAGCGCTGCAAACGGCTCTTCATCATCAGAATGACGAACGGCCGGAGTGTCTTTGCCATCATCCAGGATACCGTTGATCGCGGTAACGTCAGTTGGAGACGGCAGGTATTCGATAACCGCATCCAGCATCGCCTGAACACCTTTGTTCTTAAATGCAGAACCACAGGTTACCAGGATGATTTCGTTATTCAGTACGCGCTTACGCAGAGAAGCTTTGATCTCTTCTTCAGACAGCTCTTCGCCACCAAAGAATTTCTCCATCAGCTCATCAGAACCTTCAGCTGCGGCTTCGATCAGTTTCTGGCGCCATTCTTCTGCCAGTTCCTGCATATCAGCTGGGATCTCTTCGTAAACGAAGGTCACGCCCGCGTCGTCGTCGTTCCAGTTGATCGCTTTCATCTTGATCAGGTCAACAACGCCGGTGAATTTCTCTTCAGCGCCGATAGCCAGCTGCAGAGGAACCGGAGTTGCACCCAGACGAGTTTCGATCTGGCCGACAACTTTCAGGAAGTTAGCACCCATACGGTCCATTTTATTAACGAACGCGATGCGTGGAACTTTATATTTGTTAGCCTGACGCCATACGGTCTCAGACTGTGGCTGAACACCACCAACTGCACAGTAAACCATTACTGCGCCGTCAAGCACACGCATGGAACGTTCTACTTCGATGGTGAAGTCAACGTGTCCCGGGGTGTCGATGATGTTTACGCGGTGCGGCTCGAACTGCTTAGCCATACCAGACCAGAAAGCGGTAGTCGCTGCGGAGGTAATGGTAATACCACGCTCCTGCTCCTGCGCCATCCAGTCCATGGTGGCTGCGCCATCATGAACTTCACCGATTTTGTGGTTTACACCGGTGTAGAACAGAATACGTTCGGTAGTAGTTGTCTTACCGGCGTCGATGTGTGCACTGATACCGATGTTACGGTAGCGTGTAATGGGTGTTGTACGAGCCATTTGATTCCTCTGATTCTCGGACGTTCTAAGTTAGTAAAGCCCAGCGAGTGGTCGACTTAGACGCCCGCTGGGTTAATAACAACTACGAAGCTGTTACCAGCGGTAGTGAGCGAACGCCTTGTTGGCTTCGGCCATACGGTGAACGTCTTCACGTTTCTTAACTGCAGTACCTTTGTTCTCTGCAGCATCAGAAAGTTCGTTCGCCAGGCGCAGAGCCATTGATTTATCACCGCGTTTACGAGCAGCTTCAACGATCCAACGCATTGCCAGAGCATTACGACGAACCGGACGGACTTCAACTGGTACCTGATAAGTAGAACCACCAACGCGGCGGGATTTAACTTCCACGGTTGGGCGGACGTTGTCCAGGGCTACTTCAAATGCTTCCAGTTCGTTTTTACCTGAACGCTGAGCCAGGGTCTCAAGCGCGGTATAGACGATTGATTCAGCAGTAGATTTTTTACCGTCTACCATCAGGATGTTTACAAATTTAGCCAGCAGCTCTGATCCGAACTTAGGATCCGGCAGAATTTTACGCTGGCCAATTACGCGACGACGTGGCATGGAAATACTCCGTTGTTAATTCAGGATTGTCCAAAACTCTACGAGTTTATTATGACATTTAAGATAAAACGTTTGGCCTTACTTAACGGAGAACCATTAAGCCTTTGGCTTCTTCACGCCGTACTTGGAGCGTGACTGCTTACGGTCTTTAACACCTGAGCAGTCCAGCGCGCCACGAACGGTGTGGTAACGCACACCTGGCAAGTCTTTAACACGACCGCCACGGATCAGGATCACGGAGTGTTCCTGCAGGTTATGACCTTCACCGCCGATGTAGGAGGTAACTTCAAAACCGTTGGTTAAGCGAACACGACATACTTTACGCAGTGCGGAGTTCGGTTTTTTAGGAGTGGTAGTATATACGCGAGTACATACACCACGTTTCTGCGGGCAGGCTTCCAGCGCAGGCACGTTGCTCTTTGCAACTTTGCGTGCGCGTGATTTGCGAACCAGCTGGTTAACTGTTGCCATTAAATAGCTCCTGGGATTTGCTTTTGCTTCGTAAACACGTGATAAATCGCCTCGTGGTATAACGAGGACGCGGAATTTTAGGGCTGAGCAGAAAAGGTGTCAAGAAATAACCAGGATATCGTCTCTACCAGGTCATTTGTTGCGAATTTTTTACCGTCAGCGCGACGAAGTGATTATAGCCTACTGTCGCCACATTGATTGAAATATGAGCAGAAAGCCCGCGGGCAATAACATCCTCCTGCAGCACGTACAGAGAGATGGGGGCGTTGAGCAGAGATTCAAGAGCCTGACTACCCTGCAGCGCAGCCAGCACGCCGTCCTGCATCAGCAAAACGTCGTCCCCTTCTGCCAGCAGACGCAGCAGCGCAGCGAAATCGCATTTAAAGGGGGAGTTAATCAGGGTATGCAGCATAATATCCTCAGAACGTGATGACCCGGTCGTAACTTTCAAGCTCTGCACGGAGCGCGGCAGGTTCCAGCACTGCAACTGGCAGCACTTTCTGCCCATCGGCAGCCAGCCCACGTTCAGCCAGCGACGCAGCGCAGACGTACAGCTTGTCGATATCGTAAAGAGGCAGCACGCCATAGGTGGCGGCATAATCGCGCACCAGTATCTGCTCAGGCTGTTGATCGGGAGTCAGTTGCAAGACGCCATCGCTGATAAAAAACAGCGCAATCTCTTCGCTCAAGGCGGAAATGGCCAGCACGGCATCCAGCCCTTCCCTGCCGGCACTGCTGCCATGAGGAGACTGGGTAAAAACAATGGCGACACGATTCATCAGAACTGCACCATCCTTTCACAGCTAAGTGCTGCTTCAGCCAGTGCTCCAAGACCAGAGAGCTGGAAACCCTGCGCAAGATTTGCTGCGGGCAGGCCGAGGTTCTTCGCTTCCTGCTCGTCCGTCACCCCACGGCGTAAAGCTGCCGCCACACAGATATTCAGCGCCACGCCCTGTTCCCGATGAAGCTGCTGCCAGCCACGAGTAAGATCAAACTCATCGCTGGCGGGAGAGCTCAGCGCACTGGCGTTAAGCACCCCTTCGCGATAAAAAAACACGCTTTCCAGAGTATGCCCCTGCGTCAGTAAGGCCTGTGCAAACAGCCAGGCGCTGCTGGCCTGCTGAGTTCCGTATGCCGGTCCGGTGACCAGCAAGGTGTAACGCATCAGCGATCCTGCCCCTGGAAATCTCCACTTTTAAACTGGCGGATATAGAGATAAACCGTGTGCTTGGAGATATTCAGGCGATCGGCCACCTGGTTGATGGCATCCTTGATATCAAAGATCCCTTTCTCATACAGGTTGAGCACAATCTGCCGATTCTTGGCGTTGTTGGAGACGTTGCGGTCGCCGCTGACTTCCTCAATGGTGAACTCCAGCGTCTGCATGACCAGGTCTTCCACTGACGAAGCAAAGTTAACCGAAGAGGCAACTTCCTGCGTTTCCGGCGGCATAAAAGTCGCCATAATTTGCGAAAACGGCACATCGAGGTTCATGTTGATACACAACAGGCCAATCACCCGATGATTGCCGTTGCGGATAGCGATGGTCACCGACTTCATCAGCACACCGCTTTTGGCGCGGGTGAAGTAGGCTTTGGAGACATTGCTGTCCGCCCCGTTCATATCATGCAGCATGCGCAGAGCGAGATCGGTAATAGGTGAACCGATTTTACGGCCGGTATGTTCGCCGTTAGCAATACGCACGGCGGAACACTTCAGATCTTCCAGAGAATGAAGAACGATTTCGCAATGGGAGCCAATCAGCATCGCCAGGCCATCCACCACCGCTTCATAGGATTTCAGGATTTCGAAGTCGGTTTGCCCGAAGGGGTGCTGTTCCAGGAGTTCCAGATCGGCCACATCACCGGTAAAAATTGAACCAGACATTAAGACACCACCCTTGAAAAGAGCCTGTCACACGGCGCCAGGGCAGACTCGTTCTGAAGAAAATGCGCGGTGGCTAGTTTAGCAAAAATCTGAAACGCCTGTCCTGACCTTTGTTATGAATTGCAGGGTACAGCAAAAAAAGCGGAGAGTATTGAGAGGCAGATAAGAACACCGCCACAACAAGTGTGGCGGTGGAGAGACTTATTCAGATTTGGTCGCTGGCGCTTCAGCTGGAGCCGGAGCTGACGGGGCAGCTTCAGCTTTCGCTGCTGGTTTGATATCGAGCAGTTCAACATCAAAGACCAGTGTGGAGTTAGCCGGAATACCCGGAACGCCATTTTTGCCGTAAGCCAGCGCTGGTGGGATGACCAGCTTGATTTTACCGCCTTTCTTCACGTGCTTCAGACCTTCGGTCCATCCCGGGATCACGCCGTCAAGGCGGAAGGACAGTGGCTCGCCACGGGTGTAAGAGTTATCGAACTCGGTACCGTCAATCAGCGTGCCTTTGTAGTTCACTACCACGGTGTCGCTGTCTGTTGGTGCACTACCAGTCCCTTCTTTCTCAACCTGATAAAGCAGGCCGGATTCAGTTTTCTTCACGCCTTTTTCTTTGGCGAATTTAGCCGCGAAAGCTTCACCTTTTTCGGTGTTCTCTTTCGAGTCTTTTTCCATCTTCGCCTGAGCTGCGCCTTTCACGCGACCCTCGAAGGACTGCAGAGTCTGTTCGATTTCCTGGTCAGAGAGTTTGCTCTTGCCAGCGAACGCATCCTGCACGCCTGAGATCAGCTGCTGTTTGTCCAGCTTGATGCCCAGTTTTTCCTGTTCTTTCAGGGAGTTCTCCATGTAGCGACCCAGAGAAGCGCCCAGCGCGTAGGCGGACTGTTCGTCCTCAGTTTTGAACGCGGCATTCTTCGGAGCCTGTTCGGCTGGAGCGGCTGCTGGTGCTGCTGGTGCTGCTGCCGGTGCGGTCTCGGCAGCCATCACCAGAGGTGCATTCAGGGCAACGGCCATGGTGGTGGCTAACAGTGTGACTTTAAACAGTGATTTCATCCATTTCTCCAAAACCGAAGCCTCTCACCTCGGAAATCGTTTACAAACCGGGGCCTGTACTATAACTGTGCGCGAGAAAACTACACAATCTCGCAATGAAAACTAAGTTAACTTCCGACCGCTTGTCCACCCGAAAGTTTCACCACTGAAATGCAGACGCCAAACTCTTTTTTCAACTGTCCGCATGAAATTAAGGCGTATATTCCTGTTTCACTGCGGGCTTTGCCGTTAGAATCGGAGCAATCCGGCCATTATAGCGGCTCGCGCGGTAACAAGGGGAAAGAGTATGCAACAATCATTGTTTGAACAGCGAATGGAGATGCTGGAGAGCCGACTGGCCTTTCAGGAACACACCATCGAAGAGCTAAACCAAACGGTGATCCACCATCAATTGGAGATGGCCCGCCTGCGGGAGCAGATGCGTCTGTTGACCGATAAGCTGAAATCTGCGGCCCCGTCTATGATTGCTTCACAATCGGAAGAGACACCGCCTCCGCATTATTAAAACTGCTGCAGGCAAATAAAAAAGGCCACCATCACTGGTGGCCTTTTTTGATCCTGCGGAGATTAATGGCTGCAGCCACATCCGCCGGTACCGCAACCACCTTTACCGTGGTCGTGATCATGATCGTGGTCATGGTGATCATCGTGCTCACCGTGAACGTGACCGTGAGCCAGTTCTTCCGGAGTCGCTTCACGGATCGCCACAACTTCAACATTGAAGTTCAGGTTCTGACCCGCCAGCATGTGGTTACCGTCAACCACCACGTGGTCGTCTTCGACTTCGGTGATTTCAACCGGAACCGGACCCTGATCGGTTTCTGCCAGGAAGCGCATGCCTACCTGCAGTTCGTCAACGCCCATGAATACGTCTTTCGGTACACGCTGCACCAGATTGTCATCGTACTGACCATAAGCGTCGTTGGCGGTGATGTTCACTTCGAACTTGTCACCCGCTTCATGGTCTTCCAGTGCTTTTTCCAGACCGGCAATCAGGGAACCATGACCGTGCAGATAGTCCAACGGTGCGCTCACCGGAGACTCATCAACCAACACACCGTCTTCTGTACGTACCTGGTATGCCAGGCTGACCACCAGGTCTTTTGCTACTTTCATGATTACTCCTAACCGTTGAGAGCTTGAGCCCTTATCTGTTGGCCTTTTGCCAACGTGAATGGCTCTAAATTGCGTCGAGTGTACTGAATTTCAACGCCGCTGTACGGTACAGCTTAAAAAAAGCTGAGCCATAACGCTACTCAGGATGAAAAATTCCGATCACTTGCTCGTTGGTCCGAACCCGATCGCGAACCTGTTTATCCGCCTCTCTCATCTGGTGGCCACACTTAACACATTCAACCACATCAATATTATTTTCTTTCCACAGCGCCAGCGTATCTTGTGCCTGACAGCTGGGGCAGGTCGCACCGGCAATAAATCTTTTACGCATATCTGTTCCTATTCAAATTCATCCCAGCCGTCGAACTGGCGCTTCTCATGCTGCATCTCAGCCTGAAAAATGTCTTCCAGCTCGCGGCGGGCTTCTTTCACTCGCGAAATTTGCTGACTGTCAGAATGGTTCGGCATCAGCTCGCGCAGCATGCGCATATCCAGGCGTCGGAAATGCTGCTGCGCCCGGAAGGCCTGGTGGGGATGCATCCCCAGCGTCATCAGCGCCTTGCGGCCCAGCTCCAGCGCACTGGAGAATGTTTCACGCGAGAACTGCGATACGCCTGCCTGAATCAGCTCGTGCGCTTCCACGCGGCCCCTCGCCCGTGCCAGAATCTGCAAGTGCGGGAAATGATGCTGGCAGAGGTGCACAATCTCCATCGCATCTTCCGGGGCGTTGCAAGTTATCACTATCGACTGTGCCGTTTCGGCACCGGCGGCCCGTAATAATTCCAGCTCGGTGGCATCACCATAGTATACTTTGTATCCATACTTTCGCATCAGGCTTACCGCACTGATGTCCCGCTCCAGCACCGTAATACGCTTTTCGTTTGCCATCAGCAAACGCGCCACCACCTGACCAAAACGGCCAAAACCGACCACGATAACTTCAGGTTTGTCATCCTCAACAAACGGCTTTTCTTCGTTGTCGTCGCCATCGTTAAAGCGCCTTTCCAGAATTTTATCAACGCCCTGCATCAGCAACGGTGTGGTCATCATCGACAGCGTCACCGTCACCAGCAGCAGGGGCATCTGATCGCCGCTAAACAGCTTCGCCGTAGAAGCCGCCGAGAACAGCACGAAGGCAAACTCACCGCCCTGGCTGAGCACGCCCGAAAATTGCAGCCGCTCTGAGCTGCGCAGGCCAAAAATGCGCGAAAGCAGATAGAGCACACCAGCTTTAATGGCAACCAGCGCCACCACACCGATAAGAATTTCAGCGATATGGGTGTAAAGCACTCCCAGGTTCAGCGCCATTCCCACCGAAATAAAGAACAGTCCAAGCAGCAGCCCTTTAAACGGATCGATGGCGATTTCCAGTTCGTGGCGATACTCACTTTCCGCCAGCAGAATACCGGCAATAAACGTCCCCAATGCCATTGAAAGCCCCAGCGCATCCATAAACAACGCTGAGCCAAGCACCAGCAGCAGTGCCGCGGCGGTAAAGACTTCACGCACGCCGGAAGCCGCGATAAAGCGAAAAATGGGTCTGAGCAGGTAGCGCCCGCCGATCAGCATCCCGGCGAAGGCCAGCACCTTCATCCCCACTTTGATCCAGTCAGTATGACCGCTGTCACCACCAGCCAGCAGCGGAACCAGCGCCAGTGCCGGGATCACTGCCAGATCCTGGAACAGCAGCACCGAGAAGCCAAGCTGCCCGGCCTCATTGCGGTTCATGCCCTTATCGCGCATCAGCTGCAGTGCCATGGCGGTAGAGGACATCGCCAGGCCAATCCCTCCAATGGCAGCGGCCTGCCACGAAAAGTCCGTCAGCAGTAACAACCCGCCGAGGATCGCCGCGCTGAGAATGACCTGAGCCGCGCCGACCCCGAAAATGGAACGGCGCAATTCCCAAAGTTTTGAAGGCTTCAGCTCCAGCCCGATGATAAACATCAGGAACACCACACCAAGCTCAGAGAAGTGCAGGATTTCGTCAACGTCGCTGATAAAACCCAGTCCCCACGGCCCGATAGCGATACCGGCCAGCAGGTAACCCAGCACGGCACCGATACCCAGTCGTGCCGCAATCGGCACCGCAATCACCGCAGCGAAAAGATAGACGACGCCAGCCGTCAGCAGAGTTGGCCCTTCCATTCAGACACCTCCATAGGGCAACGGGGAAGCCAGCCAGTCAGCATAGGCCCGGGCAAAGTTTTTCATCACCTCTGGAGTCTGACGCCGTGCCCAATAGATAATCATCGGCGTCAGCCAGTGCATCCGGCACATCTGGGCGGTCAGTTCAAAGGGGCGCATAATTTCTGACATTGGATAACGGTTCAGCCCCTCCTGATGATAGGCCGCTTCTGGTTCTCCGGTGGTGATCACGCTTCGCCAGTATTTACCTTCCAGCACGTTGCCACCGGGTCCGCTGGAAAAGCCACGGGACAGCACGCGGTCCAGCCACTCTTTCAGCAATGCCGGGCAGCTGTAGGTGTATAACGGGTGCTGAAAAACGATGATGTCATGCTCACGCAGCAACTGCTGTTCGTGATGAATATCAATGAAAAAGTCAGGATAATGCGCGTACAGATCGTGCACGGTCACATTGGGCAGATCTTTCGCCGGCTGCAGCAAAACCCGATTGGCAATCGAATCTTGCGACTCCGGGTGGGCGTAAAGCAGCAAAACTTTGGGCGGCTGCGACATCATTCCCCTCCAAATCGTCGTCATAGCGGGGAAATTCCGCTACCATGCTCGACGCAACGGAATTGTGAATTCCGAAAAGCAATTATGATGATTTAATTTAACATATTCTGACTATTACGGCGCTTATGATTGTCTTCTCCTCGTTACAAATTCGACGCGGTGTCCGCGTACTGCTGGATAACGCCACCGCCACCATTAACCCCGGGCAGAAAGTCGGCCTGGTGGGGAAAAATGGCTGCGGCAAATCCACGCTGTTGTCGCTGCTTAAGAACGAGATAAGCGCCGATGGTGGCAGCGTTAACTATCCCGGAAACTGGTCGCTGGCCTGGGTCAACCAGGAGACGCCTGCGCTCTCTGTCCCTGCCATTGAGTATGTTATCGATGGCGACCGCGAATTCCGCCAGCTCGAAGCGGGATTAGCCCACGCCAACGAGGTTAATGACGGCCACGCCATCGCCACGCTGCACGGCAAGCTCGATGCCATTCAGGCATGGACAATACAGTCACGCGCGGCCAGCCTGCTTAACGGTTTGGGCTTTTCTCAGGAACAGCTGCAGCGCCCGGTGAGCGACTTCTCGGGGGGCTGGCGTATGCGCCTCAACCTCGCGCAGGCGCTGATTTGCCGCTCGGACCTGCTGCTGCTCGATGAACCGACTAACCACCTCGACCTGGATGCGGTGATCTGGCTGGAGCGCTGGCTGAAAAGCTATCAGGGCACGCTGATCCTGATTTCCCATGACCGCGACTTCCTCGATCCAGTGGTGGACAAGATCCTGCATATTGAGCAGCAGGCGATGTTTGAATACACCGGTAACTACAGTTCGTTCGAAATTCAGCGCGCGACCAAACTGTCGCAGCAGCAGTCAATGTTTGAAAACCAGCAGCAGAAAGTGGCGCACCTGCAAAGTTTTATCGACCGCTTTAAGGCCAAAGCCAGCAAAGCCAGGCAGGCGCAAAGCCGTATCAAAATGCTGGAGCGCATGGAGCTGATTGCTCCCGCGCATGTCGACAACCCGTTTACTTTCAGCTTCCGGGAACCAGAAAGCCTGCCGAACCCACTGCTGAATATGGAAAAAGTCAGCGCAGGCTATTCAGATCGCATCATCCTGAATTCGATCAAGCTCAACCTGGTCCCCGGCTCGCGAATTGGTTTGCTGGGCCGTAATGGCGCCGGAAAATCCACGTTGATCAAGCTGCTGGCCGGTGAGCTGGCTCCGCTGAAGGGCGATATCGGCCTGGCGAAGGGCATTAAGCTGGGTTACTTCGCCCAGCATCAGCTGGAATTCTTACGGGCAGATGAATCTCCCCTGCAGCATCTGGTCCGCCTGGCCCCAAAAGTGCTGGAGCAGCAGCTGCGCGACTACCTGGGCGGTTTTGGCTTCCAGGGCGATAAGGTCACCGAAAATACAGAGCGCTTCTCCGGCGGTGAAAAAGCGCGTCTGGTACTGGCGCTGATCGTCTGGCAGCGCCCTAACCTGCTGCTGCTTGATGAACCCACTAACCATCTCGATCTGGATATGCGCCAGGCGCTGACCGAAGCGCTGATCGGCTTCGAAGGCGCACTGGTTGTGGTCTCGCACGATCGTCATCTGCTGCGGTCCACCACCGACGATCTCTACCTGGTTCATGACGGCAAGGTGGAAGCCTTTGACGGTGATCTGGAAGACTATCAGCAGTGGCTGAGCGACCTGCAGAAGCAAATTGTCAGCAGCGCTGAGCCAAAACAGGACAACACCAACAGCGCCCAGGCCAGAAAGGATCAGAAGCGACGCGAGGCTGAACTGCGTACCCAGACGCAGCCGCTACGCAAGCAAATTGAAAAGCTGGAAAAGCAGATGGAAAAGCTGAACACCCAACTGACCGCAGCGGAAGAAAAACTGGCTGAATCAGCGATCTACGAGCAAAACCATAAAGCGGATCTCACCGCTGCGCTAAAGCAACAGGCAGAAGCTAAATCCGCTCTGGAAGAGTGCGAGATGGAATGGCTGGATGCCCAGGAGCAGTTAGAGGCCATGCTCAACTCGTAGCTGGCATGGCCTTGTGTTTAATCAGGCCCGGTAGTAAGGCTTATCCCCAAGAATCGTCGCGCGGTGCATAATGCGCCGCGCCGGCAAATAATCCGCATTAGCATAATGCTGCGTCACACGGTTATCCCAGATTGCCAGATCGTTTTCCTGCCAGCGCCAGCGCACCTGAAACTCCGGTTTGGTGATATGGGCAAACAGGAAATTCAGCAGCGCGTCGCTCTCTTTCTGACTGAGATCCACAATTCTCGTGGTGAACCCTTCATTGACAAACAGTGCCTGTTTACCGCTGACCGGGTGAGTGCGGATCACCGGATGAAGCAGTGGTGGATTCTTTTCTACCGCCAGCTTCCAGCGCGCGTGTTCCTCTTCGCTGCCACGGTATTTAAATTCCTGAAATGATTTGGTGAAGTCATGCTCCGCCTGCAAACCGCTGAGCAGGACTTTGAACGGTTCAGACAGCGCTTCATAAGCTGCAATACCGCTGGTCCACAGCGTGTCGCCTCCGGTTTCCGGCAGCTGTTTCGCGGCGAGAATTGCGCCTGCCGGTGGCGTTTCGATAAAGGTCACATCGGTGTGCCAGTTATCATTGTCCGGCGGATTATTATCGTGGGTATCCAGCACGATAACTTCTTCCACTCCAGGGGCATGAGGATACACCGGGTGGATGTGCAGGTCGCCGAAGCGGCCAGCCAGCGCACGCTGTTGCTGAGGGGTTACCGGCTGGTCGCGGAAGAACAGCACCTGATGGCGGATCAGCGCGTGATAAAGCTGCTCAAACTGGGCGTCGCTAAGCGGGCGGCTGAGGTTAATGTCAGAGATCTGAGCACCGATATACGGCCCCAGCGGCGTGATAGTCAGACGTTCGTTCATGAGTGTTCTCCATGCCAGGGGGTTAAGCGACGTTGCAGCGCACGCAACCCCAGTTCAAGAGTGAAAGCGATCAGAGCGATCACCGCGATGCCAGCCAGCACCACATCCGTTGCCAGGAATTCACCGGCGGACTGCACCATAAAGCCCAGTCCGCGGGTGGCGGCAATCAGCTCGGCGGCGACCAGCGTTGACCAGCCCACGCCCAGGCCGATGCGCACCCCGGTCAGGATTTCCGGCAGCGCACCCGGCAGAACCACATACCACAGCACCTGCCAGCGGTTAGCGCCGAGTGACCTGGCTGCCCGCAGGCGAACCTGCTGGGCGCTTTTCACGCCCGCCAGTGCCGACATGGCAACCGGGGCGAAAATAGCCAGATAAATCAGTAATATTTTCGAGGTTTCGCCGATGCCATACCAGATGACCATCAGCGGCAAATAGGCCAGCGGCGGCACCGGACGATAAAGTTCGATCAGCGGATCGAGGATGCCGCGAGCCGTTTCATTCAGTCCCATCAGGATGCCAACCGGCACGCCAATCACCACCGCAGCCAGCAGGGCAATGAGGATCCGGCTCAGGCTGGCGGCAAGATGCTGCCACAGCGTGGCATCCATAAAACCTTTCGGGCTGGCAATGGTCAGCAACTGATGCAGCACCTGCTGCGGAGCCGGTAAAAACAGTGGCGTAATCAAATCAAGCGCGGTGACTGCCCACCAGATGGCCAGCAGCACCAGCAGCGTGGCGGCACTGAGAGTCAGCTGGCGGCTGAATGGCCAGCGGAGGTTAGGACGCCGTGACACCAGCGTTTTTTCCGATGATAACAGGCTCATGAAAAGACCTCGCGCTGCTGGAAGACCCGGCTCAGCACGTGCTCGCGCCGGGCGATAAATTCAGGATCGGACTTGATGGCCCGGCAGGATTCGCCGGCGGCATAGCGTTGACCGAAGCCCAGCGAAAGCCGCTCAATAATGCGGCCCGGCCCCGGCGACAGGAGGATCAGTTCGCTGGCCAGAAACACCGCTTCCTCAATATCGTGGGTAATTAAGAGCACCTGTTTGCCACTCTCCCGCCACAGCGTCAGCAGCAGCTCCTGCATCTGCTCGCGGGTAAAAGCATCCAGCGCGCCAAAGGGTTCATCCAGCAACAGCAGCTGCGGATCGGCCGCCAGCGCTCTCGCTATTCCCACCCGCTGGCGCATCCCGCCGGAAAGTTGCCAGATAAACTTTTTTTCCGCGCCGGACAGCCCGACCTTTTTCAGCATTTGTCGGGCAGTTTCTCTTCGCTGCTCTTTCGCCACACCTGCCAGCTGCAGGCCAAATGCCACGTTGTCCAGCACGTTGCGCCACGGCAGCAGCCCCTCATGCTGGAACACCACGCCGCGTTCAGCGCCCGGCCCGGATACGGTTTTACCATCCAGAGTGATGCTGCCGGACTCCGCGGGCAGAAACCCGGCGACCAGATTCAGCAGCGTGGTTTTCCCACAGCCTGAAGGCCCCAGCACCACCACCAGCTCTCCGGCAGCGATCGACAGGCTGATGTCTTCCAGCGCAAGATGGCCGTCATAGCGGGCCGTCAGATGTGAGACTGCAAGCATGCTTCCTCCGGTTACTTAGCGAGTGGCTTAACGAAGCGGTCAGTGACATAGCTGCTGTAGTCGGTGGCGACCTGCGGCACTTTGCCCTGCTCTTTCAGGAACTGCGCGGTGTCGACAATCGCTTTATCGACGGGCTTAGCCAGTTGCTCAACCTGCTGCTGCGCGGTCAGATAGGTATTGCCCCTGACCAGTCCCGGAACCTGCTGCTCCGGCACGCCGCTCAGGCGCGACAGCTTGCTGAGGTTGTCGCCGTTTTTCAGCCACTGGTCAGGGTTATCGATGTAGCCTTTTTGCGCTTCAATTGCGCTGCGGGCAAAAGCGGTCACCACCTCTGGATACTTTTCGGCAAAGTCTTTGCGTACCACCCACACATCCAGCGTTGGAGAACCCCAAATGCCTACCTGCGCGGAGTCCGTCAGCACGTTGCCGTCTTTCTCCAGTTCGTTCACTGCCGGGGCCCAGACGTAGGCACCGTCTATATCCCCGCGCTGCCAGGCCGCAATAATGGCCGGTGGCTGCAGGTTAAGGATTTGAACCTGATCGGGTTTGATGCCCCAGTGCTTCAGCGCGGCCAGCAGGCTGTAATGGGTGGTGGAGATAAAGGGCACGGCAATGCGCTTGCCGATCAGATCTTTGGGATTTTTAATGCCCTTTTTAACCACCAGCGCTTCGGAATTGCCAAGCTGGGAAGCCAGCAGGAACACCTCAATCGGCACCTGCTGGCTGGCCGCCACCGCTAATGGGCTGGAGCCAATATTGCCAATTTGCACGTCACCGGAAGCCAGCGCTCTGACCACGCTGGAGCCGCTGTCAAATTTACGCCAGTCGACTTTTGCGCCACTCTCTTTAGCAAAAGTGTTATCGGCCTGCGCGACCTTGGCCGGTTCCGCAGAGGTCTGGTAAGCGATGGTGACATCCACCGCCTGTGCGCTGAGCGCGGAAAGTGAAAGCGTTGCTGTTAGCAGAAAAAGTGTGAATTTACGCGCCATAATGCTGCTCCGGTTATCATTGTTATGAGGTGAACCTCTTTGTAACCGAGAGCAATCATCGCAATAAAGTAATTAAAAATTATCGTTTATAACCATAAATCCTTAGAAGAAAACCAGGATTGTTAAGTTGGATTGCTGGTTAAAGCATAAAAAAACCACCGCAGAACGGTGGTTGATTCAAAAACGGAGAAACAATCAGTGCCAGATCAGCAATACGCAGGCGGCGGTGAGCAGCCCCATGGCAACATTAAAGAGGGTCCAGGCACGGCGGCTGCGCAGAATACGGCCGATCAGCGAGCCAAAGCCCAGCCAGATAAAACCGGCCACCAGGTTCACCAGCGCCATGCCCACGCTGATCGCCACCACCGAACCACGGTAGGCATCGCCCGCCAGGCTGAAGCTGGCCACGGCCCCCAGCGCCATCAGCCACGCTTTCGGGTTGATCAGCTGCAACAGCCCCCCCTGCCAGGGCGGCATCGGCTTAGCCGGGGCATCGCCGGTCTCCAGCTTTTCATATTCCGCAGTGGCAATTTTCCACGCCAGCCATAGCAGGTAAGCACTCCCGGCGATTTTCAGGAACAGATGGAGGGAAGGATAAAGCAGGATTAACCCACCCACGCCGAAAGCCACCATCAGTAGCATCACCTGCATGCCCATCATGATGCCAATCAGCAACCACAGCGAACGCAGAAAACCAAAGTTGGCGCCCGAGGCGGTGAGTAACATATTATTAGGGCCTGGCGTGATCGCAGCGACCCACAGAAAGCCCAGCATAGACAAAAACAAACTCAGTTCCATATGAAACGGGTGCTCCTCACCCCCTGACCAGAAACGAACCAGACGAAGCTAGCAATGTGACAGGGATCCTACAAGCATTTTGAACATGAATTTTAGTCAAACCCCGGAGACGGCCTTTCAGCCCATCCCGGGGATGAGCAACGCGCATCTGCAAACCATTCTTCCCCGCCTGGTGCGCCGCCGCATTTCCCTGCAGCCGCACTGGCAGCGCCTGACGCTGCCGGACAGTGATTTTGTCGATCTGGCGTGGAGTGAAGACCCCGCTCAGGCCAGCCACAAGCCACGGGTAGTGCTTTTTCATGGCCTTGAGGGAAGTTTCCACAGCCCTTATGCCCATGGCCTGCTGCAGGTGTGCAAAGCGCACGGCTGGCTCGGCGTGGTGATGCACTTTCGCGGATGCAGCGGCGAACCCAACCGGCTGAATCGCATTTATCATTCCGGTGAAACCAGCGATGCGACGTTCTTTTTGCAGTGGCTGCGTGACGAATGGGGCACCGTGCCCACCGCCGCCGTCGGTTTTTCGCTGGGCGGCAATATGTTGGCTTATCTGATGGGCGAACAGGGCGACCGCTGCCTGCTGGATGCCGGGGTGGTGGTCTCAGCGCCGCTGATGCTGGAGCCGTGCAGCTTCAGGCTGGAACAGGGTTTTTCCCGCGTCTATCAGCACTATCTTTTAAACCTGCTGAAACAGAATGCCGCGCGCAAGCTGATTGCCTGGCCGGGCACGCTGCCAGTGGATTTAGCCCAGCTGCGGGGGCTGAAAAAGCTGCGCGACTTTGATGATGCCATAACTGCCCGCGCCCACGGCTATACGGATGCCACCGATTATTACCGGCGCTGCAGCGCCATGCCGCGACTACCCGGCGTGCGTAAACCTTTACTGATCATTCATGCCAAAGACGACCCCTTTATGACCGACGAGGTCATTCCTGACCCGGCGCAGCTGCCCTCCAGCGTGGAGTATCAACTGACGCAGTACGGCGGGCATGTGGGATTTGTCGGTGGAACCCTCTTCAGACCTCAAATGTGGCTGGAACAGCGCATTCCGCAATGGCTCTCAACCTGGCTGGACAACTGACGTGATAATTCCCTGGAAAGACCTGGAAGCGGAAACGCTCGATAATCTGATTGAATCCTTTGTACTGCGCGAAGGCACCGACTACGGCGAGCAGGAGCGGTCGCTGGAGCAAAAAGTCAAAGACGTTCGCCGCCAGTTAAGCAGCGGCGAAGCGGTTCTGGTCTGGTCGGAACTGCATGAAACGGTCAACATCATGCCTCGCGGGCAGGTTACCGGTTAAAACGCAGCGGAACGCCAGCGGCGCGGCTTATTGTTACCGGTTCGCGCAGCCAGAGAAGTGGCCGCTCTGGCTGAACGCTGCAGCACCTCACGCTGATTAACGCGGGTTAAAGTGCCATCACGCATCACCGGCTGCCCGTCAATGAACACATCCGTCACTTCATGCCCCAGCGCGGAGTAGACCAGCGCCGAAACCGGATGGTGGACCGGTGTCATTGCCGGATGGTCAGTGCCAATCACAATCACGTCGGCTTTTTTCCCCACCTCCAGCGATCCCACCAGGTGATCGAGGCCAATCGCCCTCGCTCCGTCGATGGTAGCCATTTCCATCACCTTCTCCGCCGTCATAATGGTCGGATCGCGATGCACCCCCTTCTGCATCAGCGCGGCAGTTTTCATCGCCTGGAACAGGTTGTGGTTGTTGCTGCTGGCCGGACCATCCGACCCCAGGCCAACGGTAATGCCAGCCGCCAGCATTTCCGGGATTGGCGGAATACCGGATGCCAGGTAGAGATTGCTGCAGGGATTGTGCGAAACGCGCACATCATGATGTTTCAGGGCGCGGATATCTCGCGAGCTGCACTGCACGCAATGCACCGCCAGCACATCCGGCCCGAGAAAGCCGATATCGCTTAAAAATTCGGTATCACTGCCCTGAAAACGCAACTGCGCCTGAGCGATTTCAAAGTCAGTCTCCGCCACGTGGGTGGTGATCAGCACACCAGTTTCGTCAGCCAGCGCACGGGTTCCGCGCAGCACCTTTTCATCCAGCGCCCAGATCATACTGGGGGCCAGCCCGACTTTCACCCTGCCATCAGGGCGGTGATAGCGTTGAATAACCTGTCGCGCATCGGCCAGCGCCGCTTCCGGCGTTTCAATCAGCTCCTGCGGGATACCATGCTCCGCACCGGTGGTCAGAAATCCACGGCAGACATGCCCACGGACGCCGCTCAGCTCAAATGCTTCAATAACTTTCGCCGTCAGACCCGGCCGCGGATGGGCATACATAAAATCAACCAGCGAGGTCACGCCGGAACGAATCGATTCCACACAACCGTGCAGCGCGGCGGCAAACACATCCTCTTCAGTCAGCGCCACAGCGCTCGGTCCGGTCATGCAGGTGAACCACTTCTTCAGCACCATGTCATCCCCCAGCCCTTTCAGCAGCGTCTGGAAAAGGTGGGTATGGGTGTTCACCATGCCCGGCATGATGATGCTGTCACGGCAGTCAATCACCTCCGCTTCCGGGCTGGCGGTCTGCAGGCTCTGCCGCGTGCCGATAGCCGTAATCCGGTCACCGGCTATCAGCAAACTGGCCTGCTGTAGTATGTCACGGTCCGGATTCATGGTGATGATCCAGCCATCGGCAAGAAGATAAGACACGGCGATTCCTTACAGTTGCGGCAGCAGCCCGCCCGATCCAACGACAAAGCCAAAACACTGCTGCACATTGTACAGCGTGGCATCCAGGCAAAATGCAGGCGACGTGGTGGCGCTGCAATCTTCCAGCAGCAGGCAGTCATAGCCGTGGAAGTTGGCATCCTGCAGCGTGCACAGTACGCACTGATCGATGTTCACCCCGGCAAACAGCAATGTGGTTACACCCAGATTGCGCAGTATGCTGTCCAGCTCGGTGTCCTGAAAGCCAGACATGCGGTATTTATTGACGCGGATATCACTTGCCGCGGGTCTGAGTTCATCAACCACCTCGGCTGCCCAGCTTCCGGCCTCAAGCACTGGCGCGCCTGATACAGGTAAAGGATCGCCCAGCCCCACGCTCTCGCCATCCGCGTTGTAGACGTGCAGCAGCGCCGGGCTGAGGTTCAGCCGGTCAGGGCGATTGCCCCAGTTCAGCCAGATCACCGGCACTTCCGCTTCCCGCAGGCCGGGCAACAGAGATTGCAACGGTGCGATCGGCGCTCGCGCAGGGGTGACATCCACGCCAATATGTCCCAGCCAGCCTTCGGGATGGCAGAAGTCATTCTGCATATCAATCACCAGCAGCGCCGTGCGGTTGAGATCGAAAGTGACCTCCCGGCCACGGCTGGTCAGCGTCACCGGGTTGGACAGCACCGGCGCACGTACCATATCCACCTGCCCGACTGACACCCGCCACTGGTTATGCACGGAACTGCCCAGAGGATTCCCTGCCATATCAGCCCCCGCTCAGCACGCGCAGATCTTCTTCGTCCAGCGTCACCGGCTGACCGCCACGGATCAGCTCGGCAAAGCCTTCGTTCGGCGTCATTACCGTCAGGGTGTAGAGCTTGCTCTTACCGGTGTTCTTGATCAGATGCTCATTGCCCGGATGCAGCAGCAGCGCATCACCCTGGCGAATAGTCACTTCATCGCCGTTACAACGCGCGATGCCTTCACCGTGTAAGACGAAGAAGAACTCGTGCGCATGGGCATGTTCATTCGGCGGTGTGGCACCGCCAACGGTGAAGATCTCCACCACGAAAATGTTCTCAATTCCGTCCTGTTGCTTGTCGAATAGCACGGCAAAGTAGTTAGTGTCCTGCGGACTGATGCGGAAGACCTGAGCCTCCGCGGGGTTGGTTAAGCGGAAATTTTTCATCCTTTACTCCTTCCGGTAAGGCTGGGTTAACGCCGCAGGCTGCACCGTCCGGCCGACCGCGCCGGACATGGCGAGAATGGTCAGCAGATAGGGCAGTGCCAGTAAGACCTGCGGCGGCAGGCTGCTTTCGAAAAGCTGCAGTGAGAGCTGTAGCGCATCGGCAGCCCCAAATATAAATGCCGCAATCATCGCTTTCACCGGGCTCCAGCGGCCAAAAATAACGATCGCGAGGGCGATAAAGCCCTGGCCGCTGACGATGTTGTCGCGGAACAGGCCAATCTGGGCGGTGACCAGATAGCTGCCAGCCAGCCCCGCGCCAAGGCAGGAGAGCAGCACGCCCCAGGTGCGGATGCGCAGCACGTTAAGCCCGGCAGCATGTGCCGCACGAGGGTTTTCGCCCACTGAACGCAGCGAGAGGCCAAAGCGCGTATGGAACAGGCCAAAGTGCGCCACCGCCACCAGCAGCAAAGTGAGGTAGAGGGGCAGAGGCTGAGTGAACAGCACCGGTCCGATCCCGGGAATTTCCCACAGCAGCGGCACATGAATTGGGTTAAGCATGGTGATGGTTGGGGAAGAAGCATCGCCCATTACCAGCGAATAGATCCAGGTCGCCACGCCGCCAGCAAGGATATTAAAGACAATACCAATCACGATCTGGCTGGCATGGGCCCGCAGATACAGAGCTGCCAGCAACACGCCCACTGCCAGCCCGGCCACGCCGCCAGCGATAAAGCCCAGCGCCGTCGATCCGCTGTAAACAGCCGTCATATAACTGGCGAGCGCTCCCATCAGGATGGTGCCCTCAATGCCAATATTCAGTACGCCAGCCCGCTCGGCATAGATTTCGCCCAAAGCGGCCAGCAGCACCGGCCCTGCCAGACGCACAGCAGCAGCAAGCCAGGTGATGATAAAAGCCGTATCGATATTCATCAGCGCGCTCATGATTTCTCCTCCGACAGCTGCTGCGCAGGAGTACGGCCTGGCCAGCGCAGCCGGTAATAGCGCAGGATGTCTCCGGCGAGGATCAGGATCACCACCAGGCTTTGCAGGATCAGCACCACTGAAGTTGGCAGGCCGGTTTGACGCTGCATCGCGCTGCCGCCCACTTCAAGGCCGCCGTACAGCACGGCAGTTGGGATCACCAGCAGCGGATTCAGCCTGGCGAGTAGCGCCACCACCACGCCAATAAAGCCCACGCCGCCGGACAACCCTTCCATCAGGCGGTGCTGCACGCCAAGCACGGCGCAAAGTCCGGCCAGCGCAGCAAGACCGCCGCCCAGCAGCACCGCGCTCATCTGCCTTTTGCCGACGGCGATGCCGCCATAGCGGGCTGCTTTTGGATTCAGCCCGCTGACGATGATTTCAAACCCTGCTGGCGTGGCGCGGATCAGCCACCAGACGTATACCGTGGCGACCAACGCAATGCCCAGTCCCCAGTGCGCTCGCATCCCCTCCATGATGAAAGGCAGCCAGCTATCATGTGGCAAGCGTGGCGTTTGTGGCAGGTCGCCCACCGCACGCATCGGGCCGGAGACCAGATACTGGATGAGAAAAACCGCCACGTAGTTCGCCATCAGCGAAATCAGCACGTCATTGCCGCCAAACCGCACGCGCAGGAAGCCTACCCATCCCGCCCACAATGCCCCGGCGACAAACGCGGCACAGATCACCGCAGGCCAGTAAACCCAGCCAGGCAGCGCCCACGGCATACTCTGTGGCGTTCCGGCCAGCGCAACCCAGCTGGCTGCCGCAGCGCCTGCCAGGAAACAGCCTTCAAAGCCGATATAACCCAACCCGGCGCGCCAGATAACGATAGTTCCCAGCGCAATCAGGATTAATGGTGTGGCCTGCACCAGCGTTTGCCCAAAGCCCCGCAGCGAGCCAAAAGCCTCACTGAACAAAAATTGGTAAGCGCTGAAAGGGTTGCCGCCAAAGGGTATAAACAGCAGCCCGGCAATAACAAATGCCGCCAGCATCGCGCCTGAGGTGGTGGCGATCACGGCGGTGGAAGAGTCCACAGGGGCGAGTCGTTTTTCAAGCAGCCTGCTCATCGTCTGCTCCTGTTAATTTGCCGCCCGCCATCAGTTCACCCAGCTTTTCCGCCGTGGCGTCAGAGGCATCCAGCACGCCAGCTACCTGGCCGCCATACATCACCGCGATGCGGTCGGAAAGGTTGAGAATTTCTTCCAGCTCGGCGGAGATCATCACAATCGCACAACCGCTGTCACGGGCAGCCAGCAGCCCCTGCCAGACCGCTTCCACAGCGCCGACATCCAGCCCTCGGGTAGGTTGCTCAACCACCAGCAAACGGGGTTTGCGGGCGACTTCACGTCCCAGGATAAGTTTTTGCAGGTTGCCGCCGGAGAGTTTGCCCGCCTCGAAATCAGTATCCGGCGTGCGGACTTTGAAGTGGTCGATGATGGCACGGGCGTGACGGACAATCTTTTTGCGGTCCAGCAGCCAGCCACGGGCATGCGTGAACGACTGCTGGGCACCGAGCATGGCATTGTCCGCTATCGACAACGAGGTGACCGAACCGACTCCGCGACGGTCAGCGGGAATAAAACCGATTCCCTTCGCCCGGCGTGCGGCTGGTGAGAGCGCTGAAATATCTTCCCCGGCGAGTAAAATTCGTCCCGCCTCAATTTCCCGCAGATTAAGCAGCGCATCCGCCAGCTCAGACTGGCCGTTGCCATCCACTCCGGCAATGCCGAGTATTTCTCCGGCGGCGACTTTCAGCGAGGCGCGCCAGATTTTTTGCTGACCGGTTTCATCCCGCAGCGCGATGCTGTCCACATGCAGGATCTCCTCGCCACGCTGGCACGGGGTTTTCTCCACCCGCAGCACCACATCACGCCCCACCATGCGGCGAGCCAGATCGGTTTCGGATGTGTCATCCACCGCCACCGTTTCAATCATCCTGCCACCGCGCATCACGGAAACGCGATCCGCCACGGCCATAATTTCATAGAGCTTATGCGTCACTATCACCACCGAGCGTCCTTCTTCCCGTAGCGAGTGAAGCGTGGCAAACAGCCCCTCTTTTTCCTGCGGCGTCAGCACGGCGGTAGGTTCATCGAGGATCAACACTTGCGCATCGCGATACAGCAATTTGAGGATTTCTACCCGCTGCTGGACCCCGATTGGCAAATGCTGAATTTTTGCCCAGGGATCGACTGCCAGTCCGTGGCGATCGGAAAGCGCCTGTAACCGTAGCGCTGCCGCCTGCAAGTCCAGGCGGCAGCTGCGGGTTTCCTTCAGGCCAAGGATCACGTTCTCCACTACGGTCATCGGCTGGACCAGCATAAATTCCTGATGGACCATGCCAATGCCGTGCGCGATGGCATCTCCCGGATTGCGCAGGATCACCGGCTGTCCGTCGATAACAATTTCGCCCTCGTCGGGTTGATACAGCCCGTACAGGATCTGCATCAGGGTACTTTTCCCCGCGCCGTTCTCACCGAGCAGCGCATGGATTTCCCCTGCGGCGACATTCATCGACACGCAGTCATTCGCCGTGACGCGCGCAAATCGCTTGGTCACTTTGTTTAACGCTACGCGGGGCTGCATCGCTACCATCACCTGAGGTTCGCTCATACTTTCGGCACGATGGTGCCATTATCCAGCTGCTGCCAGATGGCAGTGAATTTCTGCCATGCCTCAGCGCTGACCAGCTTGCTGTTGTACTGCTCTTTACCGTGCACCACAGACCAGGCTTTTGCCACCGTCGGTGCCCACTCTTTGCCACCGAGGAAGGCGTTATTCGCCACGGAATGGCCGACTTCTTCCACCATCCAGTCGAGGTTCTGCTTCAGACTGCAGGCAATGTACGCCGGGGAAACATCCATCTGATCGGCATAGCAGCCGATGGCTTTAACTTTCGCGGCGGCAGCACCCTGCAGTGCACCCAGCCCGGTCACATCAGCGGCATGCCAGATCACGTCGGCTCCGTTGCCGATCAGGGTAGTTGCCGCTTCCCGGCCCTTCGCTGCGTTATCGTAATCACCAGTGACCACGCCCAGCCCTTTCACGCCTGGGCGGGTTTTCTCGGCACCGGCAATAAAGGCACGCATCATCGCCTGTTGTGTTGGATTATCACCGCCGCCGACAAAGCCGACCGCTTTACCTTGATCGGAAATCAGAGCTGCCAGAGCGCCTGCGGCATAAGCCGCCTGCAGATAGGCAAGATTGACGTATTCCACATTGCCCGGCGCGGTTTCATCCGGCTTAAAGGTGGAAGCGAAGAAGTGGGTATCCGGGTAGTCAGGGGCAATTTCGGCAAACGCCGAGCCGTATTCAAAGCTGTGGCCGATAATCAGCGAGTAACCGTCGTCGGCATAGCCGCGGATCACCTGCTCCATCTGCGCCTGCGGCACGCTTTCGCTGTAAGCCGCGGTGAAACCTTCTTTTTTCAGCGCCTGTAGCCCCTGATACGCCAGCATGCTCCAGCCGCCATCGGCAACGGAACCCGGCAACAACAATGCGATTTTGATGCTCTTATCCGCGGCCAGCGCTTTGCGAGAAAGTAACGGCGCCAGAGCCGGTAACATCACCGCGCCCGCCAGCATCTTTGCAAATCCCCTGCGACTTACACCTGCCATTTTTTATGCCCCCTCAACTGAAGATTGTTCAGTTATGCCGCGATTTTCGTTACCTTAAAAGCACAGTTTTTCGTACTCAACGATGCCTTAAAGGCAACACTACGGAGTCGTCATGCTTCAGCATCGCCTGTGGACCTATCTGGATGAAGTGGCGCGCAGCGGGTCAATCCGTAAAGCGGCCAGCAGACTGCATATTTCAGCTTCCGCCATTAACCGGCAAATCCTCGCGCTGGAAGAGGAACTCGGCACCCCGTTGTTCCAACGCCTGCCACGCAAAATGGTGCTGACGGCCGCCGGAGAAGTGCTGATCCACCACGTCCGCCAGACATTCAAAGAGCTGGAATGGGCGCAGATTAAGATTGAGGAACTGAAGGGGCTGCGGCGTGGCGAAGTCACGGTAGCGATGATGAGCGGGCTGGCGGCCAATCTGATCCCCCGCGTGGCCGCTGAATTCCGCCGGGCAAATCCCAGGGTAAAATTAGTCCTGCGGCAGATGACCACCGGTCACGACATTACCAGCGCGGTGGAGTCGGGCGAGGCTGATTTAGGGCTGGGATTCGATTTTGATTTACCCCCTTCCCTCCGTACGCTGGGCAGTGCGGTCGGAAGGCTTGGGGCGGTGGTGTCACCCGGTCATCCACTGGCGGATAAAACCAGCCTGCGCCTGAGCGACTGCGTGCCCCATTCGCTGGTAATTGCCGACAAGTCGATGGTGATCCGTCCTTATCTGAACGATCTGTTCTCTCGGGCGTCAGTGACCGTGCACCCGGTCATTGAAACCAATTCGATCGAGGTGATGCGTCAGGCGGCGATGGTCGACCAGGCGCTGACCTTCCTGACGCCGTTTGATATTGAGTTCGATCTGCGCAGCGGCAGGCTGATCTATATTCCGGTGCGCGAGCTGGCGCAGCGCACACAGAACCTGATGCTGATTGGGCACGACAGGGGCACCAGCGCGATTGGCAGCGTGCTGGCGGAGACCATTAAGGCAATGATAATGATGAGCCAGATGGCTTAGCGGACTTCAGCGTGCCGGAGCCGCCTTAAATCTCACGGTAAGGAAAGCGGGCAATACGGCGTGCTGAAATGCGTGGCATGCCGCCTGCTGAAGGCATACTCTATTTTGACTGGTAAGGTGGCTGGTAAGCCTGCACCTCACGGATCAGCTTAATCAGCGCCTCAGCCGCCCGCCGGGTTTCGATTTTGCCGCGTTCGGCATCCGCAGCTGCGGCGTTACCGGTGGTGCCGGAAGGATGCAGATCCTCCGCCATCCAGCCAAAGCCCACGCCTCCTTCCGGGGTAAGGATGCCGCCAGTTTCCGCCAGTGCCACCGAGGCGGACACAAAATCCTCTGCGTATTTCATCTGCACCAGATCCGGATGAAGATGCAGCATCACACTGGTTTCCGACTCACCGCCATGAATACCGTGCTGCCGCTCGTGTTCGCTGAACAGATCGCTGGAGTCGATGGTTCGGAACCAGCTGGCTCCGACGGCAAACACTCCCAGTTCAATGCGCAGCTGGCGGCAGACAATCTCCATCAGCTGCGGCTGGCCGCCATGCGAATTCCAGAAAATCAGCTTGCGGATCCCGGCGCGCCAGGCGCTTTTTGCCACTTCAAACCACACTTTGCCCAGCAGATCATAAGGAAGGGTCAGCGTGCCGGGGTAATTGAGATGCTCATCAGATTTGCCAACCGGCAGTGCGGGAAGGATCAGCACCGGGAGATCTGCAGGCATCATGCCGACCGCTTCGGCAACGATCCCGGCATTAATCGCGGCATCCACCCTGACTGGCAGATGCGGGCCATGCTGCTCCACTGCGCCAATCGGCAGCACCGCAACAATCTTGTCCATCTCCAGCTCGCTGAATTCACGGGTCGAGAGATCCCACCACCAGCGTGACGAAGGCATATTCATTAAAAGTTATCTCCTGCACTGTTTTATACAGTCTGGTCAATTTGGTGCGCTAAATGAAGCAGCAAAAATGCGGCGGCGCGTTGCTTTTTTGGCATCAGAGAGGGGCAAAGGTGACACCCGTGCGCTAAACATGATACCAATGCTGGATCGATACGATCTTTCTCAGGGAGCTAACATGTCTGCCAAACATCCGGTGATTGCCGTGACCGGTTCCAGCGGCGCGGGAACCACCACAACCAGCCTGGCCTTCCGCAAAATTTTTCAGCAGCTTAACCTGCATGCCGCCGAAGTGGAGGGAGACAGCTTTCACCGCTATACCCGGCCTGAGATGGATATGGCAATCCGCAAAGCGCGCGATATGGGCCGACACATCAGTTATTTTGGCCCTGATGCCAACGACTTCGCGCTGCTGGAGCAAACCTTCCAGGAATACGGTAAAAGCGGCAGCGGCAAGTCGCGCAAGTATCTGCATACCTATGATGAGGCGGTGCCGTGGAACCAGGTGCCGGGAACCTTCACGCCGTGGCAGCCGCTGCCGGAGCCGACTGATGTGTTGTTCTATGAAGGGCTGCACGGCGGGGTGGTAACACCGCAGAACAACGTGTCACAGCATGTGGATCTGCTGGTTGGCGTGGTGCCTATCGTTAACCTGGAGTGGATCCAGAAGCTGGTGCGTGACACCAGTGAACGCGGCCATTCGCGAGAAGCGGTAATGGACTCGGTAGTGCGTTCTATGGAGGATTACATCAACTTCATCACACCGCAGTTCTCGCGCACGCACATTAACTTCCAGCGCGTCCCGACCGTTGATACCTCCAATCCGTTCGCCGCACGGGGCATCCCGTCGCTGGATGAAAGTTTTGTGGTGATCCACTTTCAGGGACTGGAAGATATCGACTTCCCCTATCTGCTGGCGATGCTGCAGGGTTCTTTTATCTCTCACATTAACACGCTGGTGGTACCTGGCGGCAAAATGGGGCTGGCGATGGAGCTGATCATGGGGCCGCTGGTGCAACGGTTAATCGAAGGGAAGAAGATAGAGTAGTGCCCCGACAGTGCGGGGCACGGGATATTTTACAGCTCAATCACTTCATAGCTGTGAGTGATCTCCACACCTTTGCCCAGCATCAGCGCAACGGAGCAATATTTTTCTGCTGAGAGATCGACAGCGCGGGACACGGCTTTATCGCCCAATGCGTTACCCGTTACGATAAAATGCAGATTGATATGGGTGAAGAGACGCGGAGCCTCTTCACGCCGTTCGGAGGTCAACTTAACCTCACAATCTTTAACATCGTGACGGCCTTTTTGCAGGATTGAAACCACGTCAATCGCGCTACAACCGCCCGCTGCCATCAACACCATCTCCATCGGGCTGGGTGCTTTATCCCCTGAGTTGCCATCCATCAGCACCTGATGTCCTGATGAGGATTCTCCCAAAAAGGTCAGCCCTTCCACCCATTTGACACGTGCCTGCATAACAAACTCCTCTAATTCATTCAGTTAACACCAGATTACGCTTTAGCAACAAAAACGGCAACGCAGCAGATTTCGCACTATGCTGAAGCGAGACAACAGAAGACACTCGTGCAAAGCTGTGCTACAAACAAGGCTGTAATACTTTCGTCAGTACTCTACAAGCTTTGACGAAACGGAACGACATAACGAGCCTGGCTTCCCAAAGAAGCCGAATAAATTTCCTGACAGGGAAACGCTTGACTATTTCAACGCCTGACAGGGAACTCTGCCCCTGTATTTAAGGCACGATGACAACAGAGGATAACAGCGAATGGTTCTCGGCAAACCGCAAACAGACCCGACACTTGAATGGTTCCTGTCACATTGCCATATTCATAAGTATCCATCCAAAAGCACGCTGATTCACCAGGGTGAGAAAGCGGAAACCCTCTACTACATCGTCAAAGGCGCGGTAGCGGTGCTGATTAAGGATGAAGAAGGCAAAGAGATGATCCTCTCTTACCTCAATCAGGGCGATTTTATTGGCGAGCTTGGCCTGTTCGAAGAGGGTCAGGAGCGCAGTGCGTGGGTACGGGCAAAAACCGCGTGCGAAGTCGCTGAAATTTCCTATAAGAAATTCCGCCAGCTGATCCAGGTGAACCCCGACATTCTGATGCGTCTCTCTTCGCAGATGGCGCGTCGCCTGCAGGTAACGTCCGAGAAAGTGGGCAATTTAGCTTTCCTCGATGTGACTGGTCGCATCGCGCAAACCCTGCTCAATCTGGCTAAACAGCCGGATGCCATGACTCACCCTGACGGAATGCAGATCAAAATCACCCGTCAGGAGATCGGCCAGATTGTTGGCTGCTCCCGTGAAACCGTTGGGCGTATTTTGAAAATGCTGGAAGATCAGAACCTGATCTCGGCACACGGTAAAACTATCGTTGTCTACGGCACACGCTAACCGGCTCTGATCCTCGGCGCAACAGTCTCTGTTGCGCCTTTTTATTTGGTACGGAGTGATGTGGCGTCGAATTATTTATCACCCTGAAGTCAACTACGCACTGCGCCAGACGCTGGTGCTCTGTTTACCGGTTGCTATCGGATGGCTGCTGGGCGATTTGCAAAAGGGATTGCTGTTCTCCTTAGTCCCGGCCTGCTGCAACATCGCCGGTCTTGATACCCCGCATAAACGCTTTTTCAAACGCCTGATCGTGGGCGGTAGCCTGTTTGCCTTCAGCAGCTTTCTGATCCAGTACCTGGGCGCACACCAGGTTCCCCTGCCCGCTATTTTATTCGTGATGGCGATGCTGCTCGGCGTGACCGGAGAGATCAGCCCGCTGCACGGACGACTGCTGCCCGGCTCGCTGATTGCAGCGATCTTCACCCTCAGCCTGGCGGGAAGGATGCCAATCTGGCAGCCGCCGATGCTCTACGTGCTGGGCACGGTCTGGTACGGCGTCTTCAACTGGTTCTGGTTCTGGCTGTGGAAAGAGCAGCCGATGCGCGAAACGCTGAGCCTGCTGTACCGGGAGCTGGCCGGTTACTGTGAAGCTAAATATACCCTGCTGACTAAACTCACCGATCCGGAAAAAGCCCTGCCGCCGCTGCTGGCCCGTCAGCAGAAAGCGGTCGATCTGATCACCACCTGCTACCAGCAAATGCACATGCTGGCCGCCAATAACGATAATCATCACAAGCGGCTGACCCGCGCCTTTCAGGTGGCGCTGGATTTGCAGGAGCATATCTCCGTCAGCCTGCATCAGCCGGAAGAGGTGCAGAAGCTGGTGGAACAGAGCCACGCCGAAGCGGTGATCCGCTGGAACGCCCAGACCATTGCGGCCAGGCTGCGCGAACTGGCAGACGATATCCTTTATCATAAGCTGCCTGAGCGATTTACCATGGATAAGCAGCTTCAGGCGCTGGAAAAAATTTCCCGCCAGCACCGGGACAATCCGGTCGGCAACTTCTGTTATTACCACTTCAGTCGCATTGCCCGCGTCCTGCGCACTCAGCGCCCACTTTATCAGCGCGACCTGATGGCCGACCGCCAGCGCCGTCTGCCGCTGCTCCCGGCCATAAGAAGTTATCTCTCGCTGAAGTCCGCCGCGCTGCGCACCGCCGCCCGTTTTGCGGTGATGCTGACCTTTGCCAGCTCGCTGGCGCTGTTCTTTAACCTGCCCAAGCCCTACTGGATTTTGATGACGGTGATGTTTGTCAGCCAGAACGGTTACAGCGCCACCAGAGTCCGGATCCAGCACAGGGCGCTGGGAACCCTTGCCGGGCTGATTATCGCTGCCGTCACTCTGCGGCTGCAGGCCCCGGAGCCTCTGGTGCTGCTGGTGATGCTGGCAATCACCCTGATCAGCTATCTGTTTATCCGTAAGTTCTACGGCTGGGCGATGATTGGCTTTACCGTCACGGCGGTTTACTCCCTTCAGCTGCTGTCACTGAACGGGGCTGATTTCCTGCTGCCGCGCCTGATGGATACGCTGATGGGCTGCCTGATTGCCTTTGGCGGCATGATCTGGCTGTGGCCGCAGTGGCAAAGCGGGCTGCTGCGGCAGAATGCGCACGATGCGCTGGAAGCCTATCAGGGAGCGCTGCAGATGCTGCTGGGCAACGAGCAAGACCCGGTAAAGCTGGCTTACCAGCGTATGCGGGTCAATCAGGCTCATAACGCCCTCTTTAACTCGCTGAATCAGGCGATGCAGGAGCCCGGTTTCGATTCGAGTTATCTGGCAGACATGAAGCTGTGGGTGACGCACAGCCAGTTTATCGTTGAGCACATCAACGCGATGACCATCCTCGCGCGTGAGCATACCATGCTGACGTCATCGCTGGCGGAGCGGTATTTGCAGTCCTGTGAGATTGCGTTACAGCGCTGCCAGCAGCGACTGGAATATGACGGCCCCAGCTCTGACACTAACGTGCTGGATGGCCTGGGAGAAATTCAGCAGGGTCCGGTGACCATTCTGGAAAGGCACGTGCAGCGCATATTGGGACATCTCAGCGTGATGCACACCATCTCGTCACTGGCATGGTTCAATCGACCACATCACGGGCGCTGGCTGTCGCGGCGCTTGAGAAAATAGACCCGATCGCTCAGGCCCCTGTTTGCTACAAACTCAAGGCGCGGGGAATACGTTAACAACCTCGCCGTTTGCGTGCCTTAGCCGGCCAGCACTTTCTCCACCGCGACGGCAAAGCGGCCCATCCCCTCTTCAATATCAGCCGGTTCGATCACCAGTGAAGGCGCAAAGCGGATCACATCCGTTCCTGCGTTGAGGATCATCACCCCTTCCGCCGCTGCAGCATTCAAAATGTCACGAGCCTTACCGGCATACTGTGGCTTGAGAGCCGCACCAATCAGCAAGCCTTTGCCACGGATCTCACTGAACAGATCCAGCTTCGCGTCGATTGCTTTCAGCGCGGTGACAAACTGCTGACGACGGGTTTCCACGCCGCTCAGCACTTCTTCGGTGTTGATGATATCCAATGCTGCTTCGGCCACCGCACAGGCCAGTGGGTTACCGCCGTAGGTGGTGCCATGCACGCCCGGTGACATGGTGGAGGCAATTTCATTAGTTGTCAGCATCGCACTGACCGGGAAGCCGCCGCCCAGCGCTTTTGCGGTGGTCAGAATGTCCGGCTCCACGCCGTAATGCTCGTAAGCAAACAGTTTGCCACTGCGACCCATGCCGCTCTGCACTTCATCCAGCACCAGCAGTGCCTGATGCTCATCACACAACTGGCGCAGGCCCTGCATAAACTCCGGCGTGGCAGGCATAATACCGCCTTCACCCTGGATTGGCTCCACCACGATGGCGCAGGTGTGGTCATCGATAACCGCTTTGACCGCAGCCAGATCGTTAAACGGCACGTGGACGATATCCGCCGGTTTCGGACCGAAGCCGTCCGAGTATTTCGGCTGCCCCCCAACGGAAACGGTAAACAGCGTCCGCCCGTGGAAGGCGTTGTGGAAAGCGATGATTTTGCTCTTGTAAGGCGAATGGCGTTTTGAGGCGTAATAGCGGGCCAGCTTGAAAGCGGCTTCGTTCGCTTCACCGCCGGAGTTAGCAAAAAACACGCGATCGGCAAAAGTCGCTGCAATCAGTTTGCTGGCGAGGCGCAGCGCAGGTTCGTTGGTGAAGACGTTGCTGGTGTGCCACAGCGTCTCTCCCTGGCTTTTTAAGGCTTCCACCAGCGCCGGATGACAGTGGCCCAGCGCAGTCACCGCGATACCGCCGGAAAAGTCGATATACTCTTTCCCCTGCTGGTCCCAGACCCGGCTGCCTTTGCCCTTCACCGGCACAAACTGAGCTGGTGCATAAACAGGCAGGATCACCTCATCGAACGTCGCCCGCGTTACCGCTAATTTATCCGCTGCCATTGACTACCTCATCTGTTTTTTTACGTTGCAGGAAGTGAAATTATAATCACAAAATATGCATAAAAAATCAATCAAAGGCAACTTTTTCACTGCCGGAGGAAATTTTCCAGCAGCTGGTGTCCCTGCTCGCTGAGAATGCTTTCCGGATGGAACTGCACCCCTTCCAGCGGCAGATGACGATGGCGGAACCCCATAATCTCGTCAGACTTGCCATCGCGCAGTGTCCAGGCAGTCATTTCAAATTCCGCCGGAAGGGACGCTTTCTCCACAATCAGCGAATGGTAGCGCGTCACCGTCAGCGGATGTTTCAGGCCGGAAAAGACGCCCCCATCATTATGCTCAATCACCGACGTTTTGCCGTGCATCACTTCCCTGGCCCGTATCACCCGCGCACCAAAAGCCTGCGCGATAGCCTGGTGACCCAGGCAGACGCCGAGAATTGGCAGTTTTCCGGCGAACTCCGCAATCGCCGCCAGTGAAATACCCGCCTCGTCCGGTGTACAGGGACCGGGAGAGATCACCAGCTTTTCCGGCCGCAGGGTGGCAATTTGATCCAACGTCAGCTCGTCATTACGCCGGACCAGCACCTCTTCCCCCAGCTCACAGAAGTACTGACAGAGGTTCCAGGTAAAAGAGTCATAGTTATCAATAAGCAGCAGCATCGGCACTCCGGACCGGTTTGGAAGGCCGCTATTCTACGCATTTTCCGGCCGTTCGCTTACCACTTTGCCAAACGCCGCCGTAAGTAACGCGAGATCGCCCGCCAGGCTGGTTTCCACCGCCGTATGCCAGCTTGCGGGGTCAATTTGCCGCCACTGGATATCGTAACCGCCATGAATGATCAGCTGCTCAAAGAACAGCCGTAGCGCACGGCCGTTACCGCGCAGGAAAGGATGTAAAACCGTCAGTTCGCAGTAATACCATGCCAGCCTCTCCACCAGCTGGTTTACCGGCAGGTCAGCCACGCCGATCTCCTCTTCCAGCGCCTGCATCAGCGCATTACCCTCTTTCTCGATATATTCGAAGTGGCAACAGGGTGTGTCGCCCAGTTGAATATCGACGCTGCGAAGTTCGCCCGCCCGATCGAGAACATCATGGAACAGTGCGCGATGCAAAGCTCGCAGATGTGGCAGCCCCGGATTGGGTGCGCCAAGATCGAGAGTGGTACCGCCCAGCAGGAAACTGGCGAGGAAATTTGCGTCCTGACGTTGCTGCCAGAGGGAAGTTTTTTGCTTATCGGTTAGCTTTCCGGACATGCTGCCTCCTTTGGCGGGGTCATCACTGCGTTGTGCAGACTTTCTGCACTCATTATAAGCAGCAATCCCCCGTCAGGAGGATTTATGGCAGGACTTTCGCGGAAAGGATCACTACCGGCTTCACCGGGACATTCTGGTAAGGGCCGACGTTCTGCGACTGAACCTGAGAAATTTTGTCTGCCACATCCTGTCCTTTGACAACTTTACCGAACACGGCATAGCCAAAGTCACGCTGACCGTGGTCAAGGAAGGCGTTATCCGCAACGTTGATAAAGAACTGGCTGGTGGCGCTGTCTTTGTCGGCGGTGCGGGCCATAGAGATAGTGCCGCGCTTGTTCAGTAAACCGTTGTCCGCTTCGTTTTTAATCGGCGCGTTGGTCGGTTTCTGCTGCATGTCAGCGGTAAAACCGCCGCCCTGCACCATAAACCCAGGGATTACGCGATGAAAAGTGGTGTTGTTGTAGAACCCACTGTTGACGTAATCAACGAAGTTTTTTGTTGAAACCGGGGCCTTCTGATTATTGAGTTCCAGCTCAATATTGCCGGCTGACGTGGTCAGCAGTACGTGAGTATCTCCCTTCGCAGCCATCGCGGAAGCGGAAATCGTGGACAGCGCGAAAACAGTGGCAACCGCTGTCAAAGTACGTTTTAACATGAAAGATTCCTTACTTAGGGCTACAGGCCAGAAAAACAAAGTTGATTCTAAAGAGGCGCTTACCAACGCGCCAGCGTTTTACCTTAATTTACTTGTCACATTTTGACCGCAACCGATACCCTGCAGCGAAAAATGGTGATATTCATCACGAAACTCATGAATATGAAACGAAATATTTCATTATTTATTTATGGCGATCACGAAAATCGTTACACTGCCGACGCTTACCGTGAGCGTCCTGCTTCACGATCCCTCAGACTCACAGGTTCCACTATGACTAATCGCGATCGAATCGGGCTTACCTGGATCAGCTTTTTCTCCTATGCGCTGACCGGCGCAGTTGTGATTGTTACCGGCATGGTGCTGGAAAATATTGCGGATTATTTCCACCTGCCAGTCGCGCAGATGAGCAATACCTTTACCTTCCTTAACGCCGGTATTCTGGTGGCGGTGTTCCTGAACGCCTGGCTGATGGAGATCATCCCGCTGAAGCGCCAGCTGATATTCGGCTTTGTGCTGATGGTGCTGGCGGTGCTGGGGCTGATGACCAGCCACAATCTGAGCGTCTTCTCGCTGTGTATGTTCGTGCTGGGGGTGGTCAGTGGCATCACCATGTCGATCGGCACCTTCCTGATCACCCATCTGTATGAAGGACGGCAACGCGGCTCGCGCCTGCTGTTCACCGACTCCTTCTTCAGTATGGCAGGAACCATTTTCCCGATCATCGCCGCGGCTATCCTCGCACGTTCTCTGCCATGGTACTGGGTATATGCCTGCATTGGCGTGATTTATGTGGCGATTTTCGTACTGGCGTTATGTTTTGAGTTCCCAGTGCTGGGCAAAAAAGCCGCGAGCCAGCAGACGGCTGAAAAGGAAAAATGGGGGGTTGGCGTGCTGTTCCTGTCGATTGCCGCCCTGTGCTACATCCTTGGTCAGCTGGGCTTTATCGGCTGGGTGCCGCAGTATGCCACTAAAAATATGGGCATGGACCTGACTCAGGCCGGTGGGCTGGTTGGCAACTTCTGGACCTCTTACATGATCGGTATGTGGGCGTTCAGCGCCATTCTGCGCTTCTTCGATCCGCAGCGCATTGTGACCGTGCTGGCTCTGCTGGCGACCGTACTGATGTACTGGTTTGTCAGCAGCAGCGATGCTTCCATGCTGAAGTGGATTATGATCAGCCTGGGCTTCTGCTCCAGCGCTATCTACACCACCATCATTACGCTGGGCTCGCTGCAGACCAAAGTTTCCTCGCCGAAGCTGGTGAACTTTATTCTGACCTGCGGCACCGTGGGCACCATGCTGACCTTCGTGGTCACCGGCCCGATTGTGGAAAAAAGTGGGCCGCACGCGGCGCTGATGACCACCACCGGACTGTACGCGGTCGTGTTCGTGATGTGTCTGTTGCTGGGCTTCGTCAGCAAGCATAAACAGCCCGGACATATGTCCTTGCACTGACAGTTACAGACGAAAAAGCCGGGATTTCCCGGCTTTTTTCCTCCATTCCCGGCTACCTTTTAAAATCTACGTACTCGCTTTCAGCCAGATGGATGGTGGTCTCCGCCGGTTTAGTTTCCGCAATAACCCGCCCGTGGCGGATTGAATAGCGGGTTGGTACCTGGCGGCGCAGCGCATCAAAGCCATTTTCAGCAGGTAAAATAATCAGGTTGGCGCTGTTGCCAGTCTGGATGCCGTAATCCTTCAACTGCATCGTTCTGGCACTGTTATCGGTGATCAGCTTGATCCCCTCATCCAGCTGGCCGTAGCCCATCAGCTGGCAGACATGCATCCCCATCTGCAATACCTGAAGCATATTGGCGGTCCCCAGCGGATACCAGGGATCGAATACGTCGTCATGCCCGAAGCAGACGTTGATATCGGCCTCCAGCATCTCCTTCACCCGCGTGATACCACGCCGTTTCGGATAGGTATCAAAACGGCCCTGCAGGTGGATATTCACCAGCGGGTTGGCAACGAAATTAATACCGGACAGCTTCAGCAGACGGAACAGGCGTGAAGTATAAGCCCCGTTATAGGAGTGCATGGCGGTGGTATGGCTGGCGGTTACTCGCGCACCCATTTTCTCGCGCAGCGCCAGAGCGGCGACGGTTTCCACAAAGCGTGACTGCTCATCGTCAATTTCGTCACAATGCACATCGACCATGCGTTGATACTTCTGCGCCAGCGCGAAGGTTTTGTGCAGTGACTCCACGCCGTATTCACGGGTAAATTCAAAATGTGGAATGGCCCCGACCACATCCGCTCCTAACTTTAACGCCTCTTCCAGCAGCGCTTCGCCGTCCGGATAGGAGAGAATACCCTCCTGTGGAAAAGCGACCAGCTGGATATCGACCCACGGCGCCATCTCCTCTTTCACCTCCAGCATCGCCCGCAGCGCTATCAGCGAGGGATCGGAAACGTCAACGTGGGTACGAACATGCTGAATACCGTTAGCAATCTGCCACTTCAGCGTCTGCCGGGCGCGCATCTTCACGTCTTCATGGCTCAGCAGAGCCTTGCGCTCGGCCCAGCGTTCAATCCCTTCAAACAGCGTGCCGGATTCGTTCCAGGCCGGTTCACCCGCCGTCTGCGTAGTATCAAGATGGATATGGGGTTCTATATAGGGTGGGAAGGCCAGGCCCCCTTCCGCATCCAGCGAGCCCTCAACGGGCGCATTTTGCGGCTGTGGCGAGAGAGAGGCTATTTTGCCGTCGCGGATAGCGATCTGCCATAACCCTTCACGCCAGGGTAAACGAACATGATTAATCCATTTCAAATGAACAGCCTGCATGGAAACGCTCCTCAACGTCAGTAGTCTCTGTTAACCATACCACTGTTTTGAGGCCGTGCACGGCTGATTGGCCAGGACGCTGATTTGGCCTCGCAAAGTAAAGTTGAAGAATATCCGCAGGTTAGTAAAAACATCGGGAAATCAGCAATCTACCCATAAAGGAGTATTTAAAAAGCGTATTGATATACATCAATACCCCCTCTGCTTTGCGCGCTATTGTAGCGGCATAATTTTGCAATGTGAGGCAAAAATGAGCACCCGACTCGTCATTATTGGCAACGGCATGGTTGGACATCGTCTGATCGAAGAACTGGTTGAGAAAGCCGTTCCAGGCCAGTTTGCCATCACCGTTTTTTGCGAAGAACCCCGCGTGGCCTACGACCGCGTGCACCTCTCCGCCTATTTCTCCCATCATACTGCTGAAGAGCTGTCGCTGGTTTCTGAAGGCTTTTACCAGAAGCACAATATTGAAGTGCTGGTTGGTGAACGCGCCATCACCCTGAACCGCAAGGAAAAGGTCATCTACTCCAGCACCGGCCGCGCCGTCTACTACGACAAACTGGTGCTGGCTACTGGCTCCTATCCGTGGGTTCCGCCGATTAAAGGGGCTGAAGGTCAGGACTGCTTCGTTTATCGCACCATTGAAGACCTCAACGCGATTGAAGCCTGCGCACGCCGCAGCAAACGTGGCGCTGTGGTGGGCGGTGGCTTGCTGGGGCTGGAAGCCGCGGGCGCGCTGAAGAACCTCGGCATTGAAACCCACGTGATCGAATTTGCCCCGGTGCTGATGGCCGAACAGCTGGATCCCATGGGTGGACAGCAGCTGCGACAGAAAATCGAACGGATGGGCGTGTTTGTTCATACCAGCAAGAACACTCAGCAGATCGTCGACCGCCCCGGTGGTGGCAAAACCATGGAGTTTGCCGACGGCAGCGAGCTGGAGATCGATTTTATTGTCTTCTCTACCGGTATTCGCCCGCAGGATAAACTCGCCCGCCAGTCAGAGCTGCCGTTAGGCCAGCGCGGCGGCGTTCTGATCAACGATCAGTGCCAGACTGAAGACCCGGACATCTATGCCATCGGCGAATGCGCCGCCTGGCAGAACCGCATCTATGGTCTGGTGGCTCCGGGCTATAAGATGGCGCAGGTGACCGCAGACAAGCTGCTGGGCAACGACAATGCTTTCATTGGGGCGGATATGAGCGCCAAACTGAAGCTGATGGGTGTGGATGTCGGCGGGATAGGTGATGCCCATGGCCGTACCGAAGGCGCGCGCAGCTATGTTTATCTCGATGAGAACAAAGAGGTTTACAAGCGTCTGGTGGTCAGCGCCGACAACAAGACACTGCTTGGCGCGGTGCTGGTTGGCGACACCAGTGACTACGGCAATCTGCTGCAGCTGATGCTCAATGCCATTGAGCTGCCGGAGCACCCGGACACGCTGATCCTCCCGGTACATGCGGGCAGCAAACCGGCCATCGGCGTTGAATCACTGCCTGAAACAGCACAGATTTGCTCATGCTTCGACGTGACCAAAGGCGACCTGGTCAAAGCCATTCAGAACGGTTGCCACACCGTGGCAGCACTCAAGGCGGACACCAAAGCGGGCACTGGCTGCGGCGGCTGCGTGCCGTTGATGACCCAGGTGCTGAACGCCGAGTTGAGCAGCCAGGGCATCGAAGTGAATCACAATCTTTGTGAGCATTTCAGCTACTCCCGTCAGGAGCTGTATCACCTGATCCGCGTTGAAGAGATCAAAACATTCGACCAGCTACTGGCGAAATACGGCAAAGGTTACGGCTGCGAGGTCTGTAAGCCCACGGTCGGTTCCCTGCTGGCCTCCTGCTGGAATGAATACGTGTTGAAGCCACAGCACACTGCCCTGCAGGACAGTAATGACAACTTCCTGGGCAATATCCAGAAAGATGGCACCTACTCAGTGATCCCACGCTCTGCGGGCGGCGAAATCACGCCGGAAGGTCTGATGGCGATTGGCGAAATTGGCCGTCGCTACAATCTCTACACCAAAATCACCGGCTCACAGCGTATCGGCCTGTTTGGCGCGCAGAAAGATGACCTGCCCGCTATCTGGAAACAGCTGATTGCCGCAGGCTTTGAAACCGGCCATGCCTATGCCAAAGCACTGCGCATGGCAAAAACCTGCGTGGGCAGCAGCTGGTGCCGCTTTGGCGTGGGTGACAGCGTTGGTCTGGGCGTCGAGCTGGAAAACCGTTACAAAGGCATCCGTACGCCACACAAGATGAAGTTCGGCGTATCTGGCTGCACCCGTGAATGTGCCGAAGCACAGGGTAAAGATGTCGGCGTGATTGCTACCGAAAAGGGCTGGAACCTTTACGTCTGCGGCAATGGCGGGATGAAGCCGCGCCATGCAGACCTGCTGGCGGCCGATCTGGATCGTGAAACCCTGATCCGCTATCTCGACCGTTTTATGATGCTGTATATCCGCACTGCCGATAAGCTCCAGCGCACCTCGCTGTGGCTGGAGAGCCTGGAAGGCGGCATCGGCTACCTGCAGCAGGTGATTATTCACGACAAACTGGGCCTTAACGCACAGCTGGAAGCTGAAGTTGCCCGCCTGCGCGAAGGTTTCACCTGCGAATGGCAGGCAACCGTCAGCGACAGCAGCCAGCTGGCCCGCTTCTCGCACTTTATTAACAATACGCAGCGTGACCCGCTGGTACAGGTAGTGACCGAGCGCGATCAGCACCGTCCGGCCCGCCCGGATGAGCGTATTCCTGTGGTCCTGCTGGAGGAGCAACCATGAGCAAATGGCATCCCGTCTGTGCCTTAGAGAGCATCCTGCCCGCCACCGGCGTCTGTGCATTGGTGGCAGGCCGTCAGGTCGCTCTCTTCCGTCCCTCAGCAGAGGAAACGGTTTATGCCCTGAGTAATATTGATCCTTTTGCTCAGGCCAGCGTACTATCACGCGGCATAATTGCCGAACATCAGGATGCACTGTGGGTTGCCAGCCCGCTGAAAAAGCAGCGCTTTCGCCTGAGCGATGGCCTGTGCATGGAGGATGCCGACCGCTCGATTGCGGCATGGCCCGCCAGAGTGCGGGATGGCCAGGTTGAAGTGGCTGTCTGACTCCTGACTTCTCTTGTGGCCGCGCTTAGCGGCCCTTTTTTATTACTGTGAGCGTCGTATGGATTATCTCCCGTTATTCTGCCAACTGCGTGGCAAAGCCTGTCTGCTGGTTGGCGGTGGCGAGGTTGCCGAGCGCAAGGCCCGGCTGTTACTGAAAACCGGTGCGAACCTGCGGGTTTGTGCAACGCATTTTTCGCCGCAGTTTCAGCTGTGGCAGCAGACAGGAGAAGTGACGCTGACGGAAGCGCACTTTTCACCAGGGATGATCGATGAGTGCTGGCTGGTTATCGCCGCCACGGATAATGAACGGGTCAATCAGCAGGTCAGCGAGGCAGCCGAAGCACAACGCATATTCTGCAATGTGGTTGATGCTCCTGAAGGTGCCAGCGTGATTATGCCCTCCATCGTTGACCGCTCGCCGTTGATGATCGCCATCTCCAGCGGCGGTACTGCACCAGTGATGGCCCGTCTGCTGCGCGAAAAAATTGAGGCGATACTGCCTCAGCATCTGGGAAAAATGGCCGCGTGGGCGGGTTCCCTGCGCCAGCGGGTGAAAGATCAGTTCAGCGAGATGGGGCAACGCAGACGCTTCTGGGAGAAAGTCTTCAACCACGATCGTCTGGCGCAGACGCTGGCTAACCAGGATGCAGCACAGGCGGAAAAACTGACCGAAGCCCTGTTTAGTGAGCCGCTGGAGCATAAAGGCGAAGTGGTGCTGGTCGGCGCCGGGCCGGGCGATGCCGGTTTACTGACCCTGAAAGGGCTGCAGCAGATCCAGCAAGCCGATATTGTGGTGTATGACCGGTTGGTTTCCGATGAGGTGATGGAGCTGGTCCGCCGCGATGCTGAGCGGATCTTTGTGGGAAAACGGGCGGGCTTCCACTGTGTGCCGCAGGAATCTATTAATCAGATCCTGCTGGAACAGGCACAGCGCGGTAAACGTGTGGTGCGTCTGAAAGGCGGCGATCCCTTTATCTTTGGCCGCGGTGCAGAAGAGCTGGAGGCGCTCCTGAATGCGGATATTCCTTTCTCCGTGGTGCCAGGCATTACTGCAGCTTCCGGCTGTTCGGCCTACAGCGGCATCCCGCTAACCCACCGGGATTATGCCCAGAGCGTCAGGCTGGTCACCGGCCACGTGCAGAATAACGGCTCGCTGGACTGGGAAAACCTCGCCGCAGAGAAGCAAACACTGGTGTTTTATATGGGCCTGTCGCAGGCCGGAGAAATTCAGCAGCAGCTGATCGCTCATGGCATGGAAAGCACCATGCCAGTAGCGCTGGTGGAAAGAGGCACTTCCACGCAGCAGCGCGTGGTCAGCGGCACGCTGGCAGAATTGAGCACGCTTGCCACAGAGGTCAGCAGTCCGGCGCTGATTATCGTTGGCCGGGTGGTAGCCCTGCGCGAACGGCTACGCTGGTTCTGAATTCTTACCTATACTGATTTTTAACACCTTTCAGCCGCAGGGAAATTGCATGAATCGCCTCTGGATTGCCGTATTGCTGGCCGGGTTCAGCCAGCTGAGTTCCGCCGCCACGCCCGACTATTCAGTCCTGAAGGGGCGCTGGCAGGTGGAAGGTGTGCAGGTGGACAGCAGTGGCATTCAGGCCGTGGTGGTTAACGATCCACAATATATGGGGGCAGAAGTCACCTTCTCCTCCGGCAAGATCGTCTGGACCAAAGGCACCAAAGATCGGGCCATCGATCCTGCCACGGATAACTGCACCAGCACGCCTGAACTGACTCCAGCCGATAAGAACGATCCTGAACAGAGCTACCAGGTTGCAGGAGGATTTAACGTGCTCTGTGGCAAACACCCCTGGGGACCGGGCGCAGTGGTGACGGTACCAGTGAAAGGCACGATGACGCTGTACTGGTATGACGGGGCGATTCTGGCGCTGAAAAAGGCAGGCTGAGTGGCGGGATCACCAGAAGCGGAAAGGCTCCGCTTCTGGTGTAAAGTTCAGTGCTTATGGCTGGGCAACAAATCCAACGGCTTTATACACCTTTTTCAGCGTTTCCTGAGCCTGTGAACGGGCCTTAGTAGCACCATCACGCATCACCTGCTCCAGGAAGGCTTCATCGTTACGGTAGCGGTGATAGCGCTCCTGCAGGTCAGTCAGCATACCGGAAACAGCATCCGCCACGGCGCCCTTCAGGTGGCCGTACATCTGGCCTTCAAACCGCTTCTCCAGCTCAGGAATGCTCTGGCCGGTCACACCGGAGAGAATATCCAGCAGGTTTGAAACACCCGCCTTCTCTTTGATGTCGTAACGGACGACTGGTGGCTCATCGCCATCGGTCATTGCGCGTTTGATCTTCTTCACTACCGATTTTGGATCTTCCAGCAGGCCAATGACGTTGTTACGGTTATCGTCAGACTTGGACATCTTCCTGGTCGGCTCCAGCAGAGACATCACGCGCGCGCCGGATTTTGGAATAAATGGCTCAGGAACTTTGAAGATGTCGCCATACACGGCATTAAAGCGGGAAGCCACATCGCGGCTCAGCTCCAGATGCTGCTTCTGATCTTCGCCTACCGGCACCTGAGTGGTCTGATACAGCAGAATATCGGCCGCCATCAGCACCGGATAATCAAACAGACCGGCGTTGATATTCTCTTCATAGCGCGTCGACTTGTCCTTGAACTGGGTCATACGGCTCAGCTCACCAAAGTAGGTGTAGCAGTTCAGGATCCAGCCCAACTGAGTGTGTTCAGGCACGTGCGACTGAACGAAAATGGTGCTCTTTTTTGGGTCGATGCCGCAGGCCAGATACAGCGCCAGCGTGTCCAGCGTCGCTTTACGCAGCGCGGTCGGATCCTGGCGGACGGTAATCGCATGTAAATCAACGATGCAGTAGATGCAGTCGTAGTCGTCCTGCATGTTGACCCACTGACGGAGCGCACCCATATAGTTACCGATGGTCAGTTCGCCGGAAGGCTGTGCGCCGCTAAATACGATGGGTTTGCTCATGATTTTCGTCCTGGTTATTACAGCCCGAGTGCGGGCAACAAATCGTTAAAATGATCGAGTACGAGGGTCGGGTTACTGGTGGCAATCGGCTCACCGTAGTTATAACCGTAGGTCATCCCCACGCTGGGGCAGCCTGCCGCCTGAGAAGCCATAATATCATTGCGGGAATCCCCCACAAACACTAACTCGCCCGGCAGCAGGCCAAACTTACCCAGCACCATGAACAGCGGTGCCGGATGCGGCTTTTTCGCCACCACATCATCGCCGCCGATAATCAGCGAGAAGTACTGAGCGATGCCCAGCGAGGTCAGCAACGGTTCGACAAACGGCGTCGGTTTGTTGGTAACGATCGCCATTGGCACGCCGGTGGCGGCCAGGGCAGCCAGCCCCTCTTTCACTTCCGGAAACAGCTTGCTGCCGCTTTCCACCGAGGTGGCATAATGCTTATCCAGCAGCACGCGGGCATCCCGCACCCGATCGTCTGATGGCTGATGGCCGAGTGCCCACGTCAGCGCCCGCTCAATCAACACATCCGCGCCGTTACCGATCCAGGTGGAGACACGCTCAACACCTGCTGCCGGTAAATTCAGCGCAGCCAGCGCGGCATCCACCGCACTGGCCAGTCCCGGAGCACTGTCAATCAGCGTCCCGTCGAGATCGAATGCCAGTCCGCGAACCTCAGTGAAATGAGCCATGGCGAGATTTCTCCAGTTCTGTGCGCATATCATCGATCACTTTTTTGTAATCAGCCTGACCAAATATGGCCGAACCGGCAACAAACATGTCCGCGCCTGCCGCAGCGATCTCGCCTATGTTGTCGACTTTCACGCCGCCATCCACTTCCAGACGAATGTCGTAGCCACTCTGATCGATGAGCTTACGAGCCTGACGCAATTTATCCAGCGTGCCGGGAATGAAAGACTGACCACCGAAGCCGGGATTCACCGACATCAGCAGGATCACGTCGACTTTATCCATGACGTAATCCAGATAGCTGAGCGAGGTTGCCGGGTTGAACACCAGACCAGCTTTGCAGCCGTGCTCTTTGATCAGCTGCAGCGAGCGGTCAACGTGCTCAGTGGCTTCGGGATGGAAAGTGATATAGCTTGCACCCGCTTTGGCGAAGTCCGGGATCAGACGGTCGACCGGCTTTACCATCAGGTGCACGTCAATCGGGGCGGTAATGCCGTAATCACGCAGTGCTTTCAGCACCATTGGCCCCATCGTCAGGTTGGGAACGTAGTGATTATCCATCACGTCGAAATGCACAACATCGCCACCGGCAGCCAGCGCTTTGGCCGTGTCTTCACCCAGGCGGGCAAAATCTGCAGACAAAATTGATGGGGCTAGTAAAAACTGTTTCATCCATTTCTCCCAATTAGCGCGCCTGACGACAGGCACGTACAGCAGTTGAGGTTCAGCCGCCGGTAAACAACGCCAGCAGCTCATTCACCTGAATGCGACCGGTACCGCTGCGGCTGATAGAACGTCGGGCCTTGATCTGATGCAGTTGCTGCGCGGCCTGATACCACTCGCGGGTTAGCGGGGTATCGTGGTTGGAGATCAACACCGGAATGCGGCTCTCAATTGACAGCTTCTCCGCCAGCTCCGCCAGGTGCTGCTGTTGTCGCAGGCTGAAGCTGTTGGTGTGGTAAGCGGTAAAATTCGCCGTGGCCGACAGCGGCGCATAAGGGGGATCGCAATACACCACCGCGCCCTTTTGCGCCCTGTTCAGGGTAACATCGTACGATTCACAGACAAAGGTCGCATTCTGCGAGCGTTCGGAGAACCAGTAGAGCTCATCCTGAGGGAAATAAGGTCTGCGATAGCTGCCAAACGGCACGTTAAACTCACCGCTCAGGTTGTAGCGGCAAAGCCCGTTGTAGCAGTGGCGGTTAAGATATAAAAACAGCACGCCGCGGCGATAGGCATCCGTGCAGCGGTTGAACTCCTGACGGCGGGCGTAGTAGAACTCCGCGTCGTTGGTTTCGCTGGTGAACAGTGCACGCGCGTCAGTGACAAACTCGTCAACGCGGGTTTTTACGATGTCATAAAGATTGATCAGGTCGCTGTTGATATCCGCCAGAATGTAGTTTGGAAAGTCAGTGTTGAGAAACACCGATCCCGCGCCAACAAAAGGCTCAATCAGACAGTCGCCTGCAGGCAGATGACGCTGGATATCGTCAAGCAACGGGAATTTACCGCCCGCCCATTTCAAAAAAGCGCGATTTTTTTTCATGCCGTCGTTTTATTACAATTACTCTTCTGGCTGCGGTTACACCGACAGCATATCTGCGCTTTAAGGGTCAGCCTGCCGCTGGCAGACTGATTTTCATCCTGCGACCGGGCAATCCGGCCGCCGTTAGTTGGACGCTTCTTTCTTCACCTGACTGACCGGCTTCACCCACGGGTTCTGCGCCCGGACTTCGGCTGGCAGAGAGGAAACCGCGCGTTTGGCATCGGCTGGCGTTGCATAGGAACCACTGACCAGCACAAACCATGGCTGACCATTACGGGTGGTTTTATAGACGTGGTAGCTGCTCAGGTTCTGCTTCTTCGCCCAGGCATTCAGCGTATCAGAGCGCGAAGCGCTGCTCAGCTGCAGCGTATAGCTGCCGCCCGGTACGGAGGTTGAAGCAGATTTCGCCGGAGCGGAAGCCGTATGGCTGGCCGTGCTCTGTGGCTTACTTTCTTTCACTGGCTGAGAGGCAGCAGGCTTGTGGCTGGCAGCCGGTTTGCTGTGATGCTGTGTAGCCGGGCGTTGGGTGGCCTGATGGGGCTGACCGGCTGCCGGTTTCGCTGCGCTGGTATGAGCACCAGGAGCCACGGTAGCCGGAGCCGTTGGCAGTGAACTGCCGTTATCCTGCGCACCCTGCGCCGCGTTATCAACCTGACCCTGCTGATTAGCCAGAGCACTGTTGAGATCTCCCGGCAGCTCAACGCGCTGCTGGTTCGCCGGCGTCTGTACCGGTGCAGCCTGAGTTGGCGTTGGGGAAACCGGAGGCGCACTCAGCTCCTGTGGGCCATTGGCCGCCGGAGCCGACGTACTGCCCGGAGCCTGATTCGCGGCCGTCGCATCAGGTGCAGGTTGCTGGCCCGCATTCTGACCACTCATGGACGATGAGCCAGAGAGATCGATGCTTTTATCGCCGCCGCTGCCGGATGTGCCAGGCTGGGAAGAAGGCTGCTGGCTGCTACTGCTGTTACCCGTGGTATTCAGCGCGGAGCCAATACCGAGTACCAGCAACAGCAAAACCAGAATACCGATCCCCATCATCATGTGCTGACGGGAAACAGGCACTTTAGGGACTGAAGACGTTTTGCGGGACCGCTGCGGGCGGCGGTCGCTGGTGTCAGGTTTTAACTCGTCTTCCGGTTTAAACTCGTCCATTCAACCTCCTCCAGTAGAGCGCGGACGCCACCCCATACCCTTTGAGCGGCAGTTACTTCATCAAATTAAGGGGGCCTGCGCCCGTTTAGGCGGCTTCAGGCCGTCTGACAATCATTAATCGCAGCCAGAACCGTATCATGCCCTACTCCGCTGCGCACTTCGGCTTTGCCGATTGCCAGCGGCAGAACCAGACGCAGTTCACCAGCCAGGACTTTTTTATCGCGCATCATGTGCGGCAGATAATCTTCTGCCACCATGCTTGCAGGACCATTGACCGGTAACCCGGCGCGTTGCAGCAGCGAGATGATCCGGTCGGTATCTTCAGCGCTGAACTGTCCAAGACGCTCAGCGGTTCGGGCAGCCATCACCATCCCTGCCGCCACGGCTTCACCGTGCAACCAGTTCCCGTAGCCCATGTGCGCTTCGATAGCGTGGCCATAGGTATGGCCCAGATTCAGCAGGGCACGCTGGCCCATTTCACGCTCGTCGGCAGCCACCACTTCGGCTTTCAGCTCGCAACAGCGGCGAATGCAGTACGCCATGGCCTTGCCGTCGAGCGCCAGCAGCGCATCAAGGTTAGCCTCCAGCCAGTTGAAGAATTCACCGTCGAGGATAATGCCGTACTTGATCACTTCCGCCAGGCCAGAAGCCAGCTCGCGAGCGGGCAGGCTGTTCAGGCAGTCAAGATCGATCACCACCGACGCTGGCTGATAGAACGCACCGATCATGTTCTTACCTAACGGGTGGTTTACGGCAGTTTTGCCGCCTACGGATGAGTCAACCTGGGAAAGAAGCGTGGTAGGAACCTGAATAAAACGCACGCCGCGCTGGTAGCTTGCCGCAGCAAATCCGGTCAGATCGCCAATCACCCCGCCACCTAAAGCGATCAGGGTGGTGTCGCGACCGTGGGGTTTTTCCAGCAGAGCGGTAAAGACCTGATCCATTACTTCCAGCGTTTTATACTGCTCGCCGTCAGGCAGAATGACCTGGTCAACCTTCACGCCGGCGCTTTCCAGCCGCTGGCGCAAAGGATCAAGATAGAGCGGGGCCAGAGTCTGGTTGGTCACCAGCATGGCCCGGTCGCCCGCCTTGAGCGGCCAAAAAGAAGCCGGATCGTTGAACAGTCCGGCAGCAATCGTAATGGGGTAACTACGCTCCCCCAAAGTGACGGTAATCTTCTCCATGAAGCTGTATCACCTTATTACTTTGGCCCGCAGGCGGGTTTTGAGCTGATTCAGCTCTTTTCCAACACGTTGATAATCTGATTCGCGACAACTTTCGCGCTCTGATCGTCGGTACGGATAGTGACGTCAGCAATCTCTTCGTACAGCGGATTACGTTCATCTGCCAGCGCTTCCAGCACCTCACGCGGTGGGGATTCCACCTGCAGCAGAGGACGCTTTTTATCACGCTGAGTACGCGCCAGCTGCTTCTCGATCGTGGTTTCCAGATACACCACTACACCGCGAGCAGAAAGACGATTGCGCGTTTCACGGGATTTAACGGAACCGCCACCGGTAGCCAGCACAATGCCCTGCTTCTCGGTGAGTTCATTGATTATTTTCTCTTCGCGATCGCGGAAGCCTTCTTCGCCTTCGACGTCGAACACCCAACCCACATCCGCTCCGGTACGTCGCTCAATTTCTTGATCGGAATCGAAAAATTCCATATTGAGTTGCTGAGCTAACTGACGCCCAATAGTGCTTTTGCCGGCACCCATAGGCCCAACCAGAAAGATATTGCGTTTCTCTGCCATTTTTTCGGTATTACTAAGACAATTCGTTAATGATACCCCGTCCAACCGGACAGGACATGAACTGAAACCTCATGAGCGATAGTGCGAGAGTCAGATGAAAATTATCTCAACACTGAAGGTGTTTTGGCAACCGATTAAATTGACCTTGCCCATTGCGCACTCATCGGGCGCGTTTCAGTCCGCTTCATTTATCAGCCCGATGTCACTGCATCGGCTACGCCGGTTGCGCACGATAAAAAACGGGTTAAATGCATTCTCTGAAGCCAAACCGAGGCCCATAAATCAAAAATCGCTAAACCTTGTAAGCTAATTCCGCTCTTGCGTCAAACGCATATGGTCGCAATCCGCCAAAAAAGCACCTGGCTCCTCAGTTTGGACTAAAAAACGCATTACTCCTCACGAATCAGTCTCGGTGTGATAAAGATCACTAATTCCCGCCGTTTCTGTTCTGACGTTGAGTGACGGAACAGTGTGCCGATCAACGGGAGATCGCCCAGCAGCGGCACCTGGCTTTTATTCTGCGCGTTGTGCTGCTGGAAAATGCCCCCCAGCGCCAGCGTTTGTCCATCTTTGACCGTCACCTGGGTTTGGATCTCCTGTTTGTCGATAGCAATGTACTCACCGTCACCACTGCGCAGGGTACTGCCCGGCAGGTTCTGACTGATGTGCAATTTCAGCATTATCCGCCCATTCGGCTGCACCACCGGCGTGACCTCCATTCCCAGTACCGCCTCCTTAAACTCCACCGAGGTGCTGCCACTGCTGCCGCTGGAAACTTCATATGGAATTTCGGTGCCCTGCTTAATACTGGCGGTTTGTTGGTGCGAGGTGAGCAGACGTGGACTGGCGATGATCTCCAGTTTGTTTTCCTGCTCCAGCGCACTCAGCTCCAGATCCAGCAACCTCCCGTCGAGCCGGGCAAAAGTGAACCCTGCGGCCAGTGCCGGACTGGTCGCGGCCAAATCCACCCGCAGCTGGCTGGCCCGTAACGCACGGGTTACCTGCTCTTCACCGCTCATTCCCCAACTAACGCCCAGCTCACGCAGGCTCCCTTCGGTGATAGTCACAATATGGGCCGCCAGCTCGATTTGCTCCAGCGGCACGTCGAGCGCGGCTACCCAAAGGCGGGTTTGCTCCAGCGCTGCCCGGGTGTCACGTAACAGCAGACTGTTAGTTCGTGCATCTACCGTCACGCTCCCTCTCGGCGTCATTAACTTTGCACGCTCGGCCTGCAGGCTGGCGTTGACTCTGGCCGCGTCGGCATGCAGCAGCGTCAGAGAGAGCGTGTGCAAGGGCAATGACTTTTCGGCCTCCTCCCTGCGCAGCACCTGCTGGCGCTCCCGCTCCTCCTGCAAGCTGTGCGGCCAGACCAGCAGAATGCCATCCTCATGCTCGATAGTAAGCCGTCCGAGCCGGGCAACCAGCGCCAGTGCCTGCGGCCAGGACACATCTTTCAGCCTGATCGACAATGTGCCCTCCACGTCGGGAGCCACCACCAGATTCAGCTGCTGATAATCCGCCAGCGCCTGCAGGATTTCCCCAACCGGCGCGTTATCGAACGCCAGGGATAACGGAACTGGATTGGCGAGCGGAAGAGACGGAGGCAATGCCGCCAGGCTGATTTGCTGCGGTAGCAAATTCAGTAGCAGAACCAGTGCGCCGGTCCACGGTTTCAGCCCCGGCATCATTAGCTTCCGTCCGATTCCGGCCAACCGCGTCCCTGGCCTCAGGCCTGCCCTCAGCAGGTATCGCCTTATGCAGGCTGTCGACGTTCTTTGCATCCCTGGCATAAATGCTCCCTTTTAACATTATTCGTAACGGGGTCTGGCACTCCAGTCCTGACGCCGCGGTAATACTCAGCGCCTCTACTTTCAGCAGTTGCCAGTGTTCATCAGGCCATTGCTGCTGCGCCCAAAGCGCTCCTTTTCCCTGCGGGGAGACCAGCCACGCCCGATAATTTTCAGCCCGGCCCACTATCCCGCGTAGCTGCCACAACGGCACCGCTGCTGGCGAACTAAGGCAACTCACTGACTGCGGCGGCTGAAAAGGGTCCCGCTCCGCCTGGCCCCGCCAGCAGAATAACGTCAGCAGCAGTAAACTACCCCGCCATCGCCATCGATCAGTCTTCATGAGCCCGCCTCAGTATTAATCTGAAGTGCAGCTGTTCCTGTTCAGCCTTAAGAGTGAACTGGGGCAGAATGACGCCGGACTGAAGTCTGCTCAGATAATGCAAAACGGCCTGTACACCCTGCCAGCGCAGCTTGATCGTCAGTTCTCCACCCTGACCGGCAGGCTGCCAGAGTTCCAGCTCGCCTCCGGCCCTGGCAATCAGCACCGGCAATGAAAGGAGCTGGCGTTTATCGGGCAGCAATGCCTGTTGCAGTCTGACAATGTCAGCATCGATGCTCTGAAGCGGAGGCTGATGCAGCAGGGCACGCAGGCTGCCCTGATATCGTTGTTCCTGCTGCCGACGCTGGCTGGCAAGCGCTTCAGCCTCACGCCACAGCGGCCGCACCCCAAAATGCCAGAGCGCCAGCGCCAGCAGGACACTGCCGAAAGCCACGCTGGACAGCCTCAGCCACAACGGTTGGTGTAGCCAGCGAATCAGCCATCCCTGACCGCTCATCACCCGGCTCCTTTTAAAGGCCGACCGGTCTGAGACACCACGCCGGTGCCCTCCGCGCCGCTCAAAATTGCCAGCAGGCTGAAATGGATCATTCCGTCCCGACGGCGGCTGAGCTTGCCGGTGGTGACCTGGCCAAATAGCGGGAGCTGCTGCAGGCGCTGACGAAAATCCTGCACATCGGTCATCGTCTGGCAAAAGCCCGTTAGCGTCAGCCGCTCCGGCGTTTTGGTCAGTTCACTAAGCCACAGCATGTCAGGCAGTTGCTCCGCCAACCGCAGGGAAAAATCTACCCACTGCTCCAGACGCTGCTGCACCTGCTGACGGGTGGCCAGCTGCTGCTCAAGAACCTCACGCTGACGGATACGTGCGGCCAGGCGAGTTTTCAGCTCGTTAATCTGCTGGCTGCTCTCCTCCTGTCGCAGCACCATCAACTGCTGCCGGGCGTTAACCGCCTGCTGACCAGCAACCAGCAGGAGTGCAGTCAGAAAGGCCGCCAGCAGCACCAGCAAAACCAGCAGCCAGCGGTGCATTCGCGCCTGCAGTTGCCGGGCACGCCACGGCAACAGATTGACCCAGACCATCAGCGATCCCCCGGCCGCAGCGCCAACCCCGCCGCCAGAGTAAATGCACCCGGCACCCGCGGCAGCGGCGGCTGCTTCATGGCAAAAGCGTCCAGCGGATTGAGCCATTGCGTGCCCTCTGGCAACGCTTCTTCTCTGATTGAGCTGTAATAAAATGAGGAAGCGCCAGCCAGATGCTGCTGGCGCAACGTGGAGAAATCCGGGGCATCTTCCGCAGCGCACCAGCCCCAGATCTGCGGTTTTAAAGGAGAAAACCACAACCAGTGATCGTGCAGACGATGAACCAGCGCCGCCGTTGGATCGAGCCGCAGGGTGTTCGCCATCGCATACAGCGCAGCAGGCGTCAGCTCAAGCACCTGCGGCGTCAGGCGGACTTCCTGCAGACAGTTTAGCCAGCTCAGCAGTGCCTCGCGCCGGGTGGCGGTGAGCCACAGCTGGCTGCCGGGTTCCTGTGCCTGGCGGTAATCCAGCGCCAGCGTCTCCGGCTCAATTGGGAAAAATCGCCTCGCCGCTGCTACGATATAGCTGCTACGCTCTGGTTCGCGTAACTGCTGGCGCGGCAGCTCGATCTGCTGTTGCAGCACCAGCTGAGGCGGAAAGCCAACCCGTAATGAAACACGATAGGGCAACTGCTTTCGCCAACGCTGCAGAATAGCGATGACGATCCCGGGCCGTTGCAGTAGCCCATGGGTTAACGTATCGTGCGGCAGCGCATGTTGCCACCAGTGGCGAAGTTGCCAGCCGTTCCGGCGGCGCTGGATGCCAAGGGCACAGAGTTGCCCATTCTGAATATCCAGGCCGACTTGCCATGTCTGAAATGCCATTTATCGCGATCTCCCTATCGTCAATGCCAGAGATTGAAAGTGCCGGGAACATGCCTCTCAGAAATTGAGGTATCCAGGCTTCTGGCTTGCCTTTATACTACCGCGCGATTGTTTATAAACTGTCCAGGCGACTTAAAATGGAAAATATCAGGTGAAGTTCGTAAAGTATCTTTTGATCCTTGCAGTGTGTTGCATTTTGCTGGGCGCAGGCTCGATCTATGGCCTTTACAAATATATAGAGCCACAGCTGCCCGACGTTGCCACGCTGAAAGACGTGCGACTGCAGACCCCCATGCAGGTCTACAGCGCCGATAATGAGCTGATTGCTCAGTACGGTGAAAAGCGCCGCATCCCGCTGAAACTGCAGGAAATCCCCCCGGAACTGACCAAGGCGTTCATCGCTACCGAAGACAGCCGTTTCTATGAGCATCACGGTATCGATCCAATCGGTATTTTCCGTGCAGCAAGTATCGCGCTGGTATCCGGTCATGCTTCACAGGGAGCCAGTACCATCACTCAGCAACTGGCCCGAAACTTCTTCCTCAGCCCTGAGCGCACGCTGATGCGTAAAATCAAGGAAGCCTTCCTCGCCATCCGTATTGAACAGATGATGAGCAAGGACGAAATCCTTGAGCTCTATCTGAATAAGATTTACCTCGGCTACCGCGCTTATGGCGTTGGCGCAGCGGCGCAGGTCTACTTCGGTAAGAATGTCGATCAGCTGTCACTAAGCGAAATGGCGATGATTGCCGGTCTGCCAAAAGCGCCGTCAACATTCAATCCCCTCTACTCTCACGAGCGGGCATTGCAGCGTCGTAATGTGGTGCTCAGCCGTATGCTGGATCAGCACTACATCACCCAGTCGCAGTACGATGACGCACGCAGTTCACCACTGGTCGCCAACTACCACGCGCCGAAGATTGCCTTCTCTGCGCCGTATCTGACCGAGATGGTTCGTCAGGAAATGGTCAAACGTTATGGTGACAATGCCTATAACGATGGCTTTAAGGTAACCACCACCATCACCCGCAAGCTGCAGCTGGCAGCACAGCAATCCGTGCAGGATAACGTGATGAACTATGACATGCGTCATGGCTATCGCGGCCCGTCGAACGTGCTGTGGAAAAGCGGTGAATACGCATGGAATCAGACGGAAATCCTGAAGACTCTGAAGGCGCTGCCAGTATACGGCCCGCTGATCCCGGCGGTGATTACCGAAGCCAACAACGACCAGGCCACAGCCCTGCTACGTGATGGCAGTAATGTGACACTGAACCTGGCGGGAATGCGCTGGGCGCGTCCGTACAAATCAGACACCGTTCAGGGCCGCACGCCGAAGTCGGTGACCGAAGTGGTGCAGGCAGGCCAGCAGGTCTGGGTGCGTCAGGTGGAAAATGACTGGTGGCTGGGTCAGGTACCGGACGTTAACTCTTCACTGGTTTCCCTCGATCCGCATGACGGCGCGGTTCGCGCACTGGTCGGTGGATTCAACTTTAACCTCAGCAAGTTTAACCGTGCCACTCAGGCGCTGCGTCAGGTCGGCTCGAACATCAAACCGTTCCTGTACACAGCGGCAATGGATCGCGGGCTGACGCTGGCTTCGATTCTGAACGACGTGCCGATCTCCCGCTGGGATGCCGGTGCCGGTGCCGACTGGCGTCCGAAGAACTCCCCACCAACCTATGATGGACCAATCCGTTTACGTCAGGGTCTGGGCCAGTCCAAGAACGTGGTGATGGTTCGCGCCATGCGTGCGATGGGCGTCGACTATGCGGCGGAATACCTGCAGCGTTTCGGCTTCCCGGCACAAAATATTGTGCATACCGAATCGCTGGCGCTGGGTTCTGCCTCGTTCACTCCACTGCAGATGGTGCGCGGTTATTCGGTAATGGCAAACGGTGGCTTCCTGGTTGACCCTTACTTCATCAGCAAGATCCAGGATGAACAGGGCAATACCGTGTTTGAAGAGAAACCTAAAGTTGCCTGCCCGGAATGCAATCTGCCAGTGATCTACGGTGAAACGAAGAAAGCCGTGGCGCTGAGTGAAGACAGCGTGGAAAACCCGGCAGTTTCACAGGAAGGTGCGAACACTGCCGTGCCACAGCCACAGCTGGAGCAGGTTACCCAGCAGCAGGCTCAGCAGGATGGCCAGCAGCAGTATGCGCCCCACGTGATCAACACTCCACTGTCATTCCTGATCAAAAGCGCACTTAACTCAAACATATTCGGCGAGCCGGGCTGGATGGGTACAGGCTGGCGTGCAGGCCGCGACCTGAAGCGTAACGACATCGGCGGTAAAACCGGGACCACCAACAGCTCGAAAGATGCCTGGTTCTCCGGTTACGGCCCTGGCGTGGTGACTTCCGTGTGGATTGGCTTCGATGATCATCGTCGCGATCTGGGCCGCACTACCGCATCCGGCGCGATTAAGGATCAGATTTCCGGCTATGAAGGCGGCGCGAAGAGTGCTCAGCCAGCCTGGGATGAGTACATGAAAACGGCACTGGATGGCGTGCCGGTTCAGCCGCTGACACCGCCGGACGGCGTGGTTACCGTGACCATCGACCGCAGCACCGGCAAACTGGCTAACGGCGGTGGCAACACCCGCCAGGAGTTCTTCATTAACGGCACCCAGCCAACGGAATATTCCGTGCATGACGTGGGCACCACGCTGATGGATAACGGCCAGAGTCATGAGCTGTTCTAAAAATTAAGCGCCGGGCTTCCCGGTGGCTTAACAAAAAAGGGATGAACCGAAGTGGTTCATCCCTTTTTTATTGCCGCGCGGTGGAGTTACTGACTCAGTAACTCAGCCGTCCCTGCTTAACCAGCCATTCCCTTACCAGGAACAAGGCACTGACATTGCGCGCCTCACGAAAATCGGATTCCTGCAGCAGGGCCAGCAGGTTATCAAGCGGCCAGCGCAGCTGAGGCAACGGCTCCGGCTCATCCCCTTCAAGCCGCTCTTCATACAGCCCTTCCGCCACCAGAATGTTCATTTTGCTGGAGAAGTAAGAGGGAGCCAGCGTCAGTTTACCCAGCGCTTCCAGCTTCTCCGCGCCAAAACCCGCCTCTTCTTTCAGCTCACGGTTGGCCGCCTCAAAAGGCGTCTCGCCCGGATCAATCAACCCTTTAGGGAACCCCAGCTCATAGTCTTCCAACCCCACAGCATATTCCTGAATCAGGATAAGATGATTATCGATGATCGGCACAATCATCACCGCCTCGCGGTTGGAAGGCTTCATGCGCTCGTAGACACGCTTAGCACCATTACTGAACTCAAGATCGACAGCTTCAACGGTAAACAGTTGCGAACGTGCGACAGCTTCAACTTTAAGAATGTTGGGTTTCTGCAATTGTCTGGTCATAGGGGCCCCAGGGAAAAACCAAATAAATGAGCGTGATAGCCCGCCAGTCACGGTACTTTTACCGATAATATCCCCATTGTGCGATAGCCGCGAGGGGAAGCCAATCATCGCACAGATTATTTTACGCTCTTATAACAAATCAGGGGTTTAGCGGCTGAAAAGTTTTAAAAAAGTCAATCCACCATGATTAAAATAGGAATATGCCGATACTGAAATCAGGGTAAGGTTGATATCATTTCAGTCGGGGCTCATATACAATTATTCTAATTTTATGATTTTGTGCGCTATTTCAGAACACACAGCGGATTGCCAGCGCCGTCTAAACCCGCCACAATGTCGGTAACGATATGATTAGGGCAGGTATTCTCCAGCATAACGACGGGAGCAGGGTGGCAGGAATGAGGGAAGCATGAGCACAATAGTCATCATATTGGCTGTAATGCTGGCCTGCTCGATTGGGGCGGGTTGTTTCTTTTGGTACGCTATGCGGCATCGTCCGCCGTTGGCGAAACCACTGCCATTCATCAGTCCCCCATTTCGTAAACTGAGCGAGGATGAGCGCAAAGCCGTCGAGCGCTATATCGACTCGCTGGAAAGACACCGTCAGAATACGCTTCCCAGCGGTGCCAGCAGCGCTACCGATCATCTGGTTCTGAACTCTCAGAGCAGCAACGTCTATCCGGTCACCCGTTCCATCACCCGCTATGGTCTCTCCACCGATGACCCGCACAAATGGCGCTACTATCTTGATGCCGTTGAAGTGCATTTGCCACCGCTATGGGAGCAATACATTGCGGATGAGAACTACGTTGAATTAATCAAAACGCAAACCATCCCGCTGGTGATCTCGCTTAACGGTCATTCGCTGGTGAACTACGTTTACGAGCAGCCTGCGCTGGCCCCGGTGGCCAGGCCAATGGGACAGAAAGCCTCAATCCGCAAAGAAGAAAGCGAAAATATTGAGCTACTCAGCGTGCGCAAGGAAACGGTGGAGGAGTATGCCCTCAGCCGTCCCGACGGCACTCGCGAAGCCTGTGCTGTGGGTATCGCCTTGCTGTTGCTGTTCATCAGCCTGATCGGTCCAATCATGCTGATGCCATGGCTGGTTTCTGCCGCCGGGGTGATCATTCTGGTGAGCTTTTGGTCGCTGTATCGCCGTCCGGGTAAAAACGATCTGCGTGAAATCCACTGTCTGCGGGGAGCCCCAAAACGCTGGGGGCTGTTCGGAGAATCGAATCAGGGTCAAATCAGCAACATCTCTCTGGGCATTATCGATCTGATTTATCCCCCGCACTGGCAGCCTTATGTTGCTCACGATCTCGGACAGTCCACGGAAGTGGATATCTACCTGAATCGCCAGGTGGTTCGTCAGGGTCGCTTCCTGTCACTGCAGGATGAAGTGCGTAATTTCCCTATCCAGCGCTGGAGAAAGAACATGGTGCTGGCCGCCGGTTCGCTGCTGGTGATGGCCCTGCTGATCGCCTGGATCCCTCTGAGCATGCCGCTGAAGCTGAGTATGGCCTGGCTGAAAGGCACGGAAAGCGTACAGGTGCATTCCGTTAACGAGCTGGGAAAAATTCCGCTGCGCGTCGGCGACAGCCTGAAAGTGACTGGCGAAGGGATGTGCTCGATCCCGACGACTTATCAGGGAAATCGCTCCTATGCATTTATGCCCTTCGACTGCTCGGCTGTGTACTGGAACAACGCCGCTCCCCTGCCCCAGCCGCAGTCGGATATTATCGATAAAGCGACAGCGCTGCTGACCACCACCAGCCAGCAGCTGCACCCGCAGAGCACCACCGATCCGAAGCTGAACCCACAGCTGGCGACCGCAATTCAGAAGTCCGGCATGATCCTGCTGGATGATTTCTCCGATATCGTGCAGAGAACTCAGGATCTCTGCAGCCAGGAGCAGGACTGCGTCAGGCTGAAGAACGCGCTGGTTAATCTGGGGAATGCCAAAGACTGGGAGACGCTGGTGCGCCGGGCCAATTCCGGGGCGCTAAACGGGATGAACGTGCTGCTGCGCCCGGTCAGTGCTGAAGCGCTGGAAAACCTGGTTAACACCGCCACCTCTTCTTTCTTCTATCGCGAGACACGTCGCGCGGCTGAGGCGCTGAACAGCCCACCGCCGGGCGGCTTCCTGATCCTCAGCGATGAAGGCCGTCAGCTGGTCAGCCAGCCAGCCCCGACGGTTTCGCTGTTTGACTTCAACGCCCCTGACCAGTGGCCAGAACTGCAGCGGCTGGCCGGGATGCTGCTGCACACCCAGTTCTCCGCCAGTGGTATCGTGACCAATATCACCACCGATGCCAACGGCACCCGCCATATTGCGTTGCACAGTGCGCCGGATGCCATCACCCTGGGCCGCTATCTTGGCACCAGCCTGCTGCTGCTGATTGTCACGCTGAGTTTTATCATCAATAGCCTGCTGGCACTCAGACGTATTCATCGTAACCGTATGCGCACCAGCGCGATTCAGAACTATTACGATAAGTGCTTCAGCCCGACGCTTGGTGCCACCACCCAGAGCATCCGTCCGCTGTTCTGAGCCTGTCAGTTTTATGCTATTTTTAAGGCTGACAAGGCTACCGTCCTCTTAAAACACCCCAGATTGTCTCCCCCGGAAAAGGCACCTTGATTTCTGGCGCGCAACCCATACATAGGGGTATTCCCAAAAAGGAGCAGCGATGAAAGAGAAATCCGCAGAAGCGGTTCGGCTCGATAAGTGGCTGTGGGCCGCTCGCTTCTATAAAACCCGTTCGGCGGCGCGCGAGATGATCGAGGGTGGCAAGGTTCACTACAACGGTCAGCGCAGCAAGCCGAGCAAAATTGTGGAGCTGCACGCAGAACTGACGCTACGCCAGGGCAATGACGAACGCACAGTCATTGTTAAATCCGTTAGCGACAGGCGAGGTCCGGCGGTTGAAGCGCAGCAGATGTATGCCGAAACGGCTCAAAGTATTGAGAAACGGGAGAAGATCGCGCTGGCGCGTAAAATGAACGCGCTAAGTATGCCGCATCCCGACCGGCGCCCTGACAAAAAAGAGCGGCGGGACTTAATGAAATTTAAAAATTCTGGCGACGAGTAACCCGCCTTAACGAGAGAGAATCATGGCTCATCAAGACCAAATGCACCGTTACCTGTTCGAAAACCATGCCGTGCGAGGTGAACTGGTTACCGTATCCGACACCTGGCAGGAAATCATCAGCGGCCACGACTATCCACAGCCGGTTCAGCAGGTGTTGGGCGAGCTGCTGGTCGCCACCAGCTTGCTGACTGCCACGCTGAAATTTGACGGCGACATCACCGTTCAGCTGCAGGGCGATGGCCCGCTCGCGCTTGCGGTGATCAATGGCAACAATCGTCAGGAAATGCGCGGCGTGGCACGCCTGCAGGGTGACATCGCTGAAGGCAGCAGCCTGAAAGAGATGGTCGGCAATGGTTATCTGGTGATCACCATTTCCCCTCTTGAAGGCGAACGCTATCAGGGCGTGGTCGGTCTGGAAGGCGAGACGCTGGCTGAATGTCTGGAAGACTACTTTATGCGCTCAGAGCAGTTGCCAACCCGCCTGTTTATTCGCACTGGAGAAAACGCAGGTAAGCCCGGCGCCGGAGGGATCTTGCTGCAGGTTCTGCCTGCCGAGGACGCCGACCCGGAAGACTTTAACCACCTGGCGACGCTGACCGAGACCATCGAAACGGAAGAGCTGCTTGGCCTGCCCGCCAACGACGTGCTGTGGCGCCTGTATCATCAGGAAGAAGTGACCGTCTACGATCCGCAGGGCGTACGTTTCCACTGTACCTGCTCGCAGGAGCGCTGCGGTGAAGTACTGCGCACGCTGCCGGAAGAAGAGGTCGATCAGATCCTTTCTGAAGATGGAAAAATTGATATGCACTGCGACTACTGCGGCAGCCACTACATTTTTGATGCTGTGGATATTGCGGCAATCCGTAAGGATTCCACCGCCGGTAACGATCAGGTTCACTAATGCTTTTCACGTCATCAGACCTGCTCAGGGTCTGATGGCTTTCGTACTTATCGCCAAACCAATTCGCCAATACATCCCTTCCCAACAAAATAACTCGCTAACAATACCCTTAATATACAATTTACCCACCAGCATACCCTCTCTGAAAAGAGTATTAACCCACCAGAATTTCAGCCTTGCTTGCCGAATTACGCGCTGCTTCTCATTTCTGCCGCTTATCCCTTCCCCTCCGCTTCCCGCAGTGTAAACTGCGCGCGATCGTGAATACCGCAGAGTGATGGATATGCGGAGCATCACGGTAAAGAGAGCGCCATCTCATTACACTCAGTGGCAGAACAGAGCCGATAAAGGAGCAGCAATATGCGTGACCTGACCCCGCAGGACCTCGTCGCTTATGGCATCACGGACACGGTTGAGATTATTTATAATCCCGATTTTGACACCCTTTACCGGGAAGAAACCCGCCCTGGCCTGACCGGCTTTGAGCGCGGTACAGAAACCCGCTCAGGGGCTATCGCCGTCGATACCGGCATTTTTACCGGCCGTTCACCTAAAGATAAGTACATCGTTCGCGATGACACTACACGCGACACGCTGTGGTGGAACGATCAGGGTAAGGGAAAAAATGATAATCAGCCCCTTTCACAGGAAACCTGGCAGCAGCTGAAGTCACTGGTGACGCGGCAGCTGTCCCATAAACGCCTGTTTGTGGTCGATGCCTGGTGCGGCGCGAATCCGGATACACGCCTCAGCGTGCGTTTTATTACCGAAGTGGCCTGGCAGGCCCATTTCGTGAAGAACATGTTTATACGCCCTGACGCCACAGCACTGGCAGAGTTTGATCCCGACTTTGTGGTGATGAACGGCGCCAAATGCACTAACCCCAACTGGCAACAGCAGGGACTGCACTCCGAAAACTTTGTTGCCTTCAACCTGACCGAGCGTATCCAGCTGATTGGCGGAACCTGGTACGGCGGCGAGATGAAAAAGGGGCTGTTCGCCATCATGAACTATCTGCTGCCGCTGAAGGGCATTGCGGCGATGCACTGCTCAGCCAATGTCGGCCCGGCTGGCGATGTGGCGGTGTTTTTCGGCCTGTCCGGCACCGGCAAAACCACCCTCTCCACCGATCCGCTACGTAAGCTGATTGGTGATGATGAGCACGGCTGGGATGACGACGGGGTGTTTAACTTTGAAGGGGGCTGCTACGCCAAAACGATCAAGCTTTCTGAACAGGCGGAGCCGGAGATTTATCATGCCATCCGCCGTGATGCGCTGCTGGAAAACGTCGTGGTGCGGGCCGATGGCTCGGTGGATTACGATGATGACAGTAAAACCGAAAACACCCGTGTGTCGTATCCTATCGACCATATTGATAACATCGTTAAGCCAGTGTCGAAGGCTGGTCATGCGCGTAAGGTGATTTTCCTGACAGCGGATGCCTTTGGTGTGCTGCCACCGGTTTCACACCTGACGCCTGACCAGACGCAGTATCACTTTCTCTCCGGTTTCACCGCCAAGCTGGCAGGCACCGAGCGCGGCGTCACTCAGCCAACGCCAACCTTCTCTGCCTGCTTTGGCGCGGCGTTCCTGACGCTGCACCCGACGCAGTATGCAGAGGTACTGGTGAAGAGAATGGAGGCGGCTGGCGCAGAAGCCTATCTGGTCAACACCGGCTGGAACGGCAGCGGAAAACGGATTTCAATCAGGGATACGAGGGCGATTATCAATGCCATCCTCAGTGGCGATATTGCCAGCGCGGAGAAGGTAACGCTGCCGATCTTTAACCTTGCGATGCCAACCTCGCTGCCGGGGGTGGACAGCCATATCCTTGACCCGCGCAACACCTATGCAGACGAAGCCGAATGGGAGAATAAAGCCCGCGACCTGGCAGGGCAGTTTATCGCTAACTTCGATAAATACACGGATACCCCAGCCGGGGAAGCACTGATCCCGGCAGGACCCGCTCTGACCTAATCGCTGTTAATCAGGAGAGGCTGTAACCCACGTTGCAGCCTCTCCTGATCCTGCCATTCTCAAAGCCAGCGTGAATCAATATGCCTGGCGGGTGCGTCGACGAAAAAGCGCGACGAACGGCTTTTAGTCGTTGGTTTATTGATTTCAATCATCAGCGACAGTCCAATTATTAGGCACATTCTCCCCCTTCTTTTTTTGCTAACCCCTGCTCTCTGAAGAGCACAAGGGAGAAGGGAAATCATGCTTACGTTTATCGAACTTCTCATTGGCGTTGTCGTCATTGGCGGCGTTGCCCGCTACATCATTAAAGGCTACTCAGCCACCGGCGTGTTATTTGTCGGAGGGCTGACGCTGCTGATTATCAGCGCGCTGATGGGACATAAAGTTTTGCCTGCCAGTGAAACCAGTACCGGTTACAGCGCCACAGACATAGTGGAATATATCAAGATCCTGTTGATGAGCCGGGGCGGCAACCTTGGCATGATGATAATGATGCTGTGTGGTTTTGCCGCCTATATGACCCATATTGGCGCAAACGATATGGTGGTAAAGCTGGCATCAAAACCGCTGCAGTACATTAATTCGCCGTATATTTTGATGATTGCGGCCTATTTTGTTGCCTGCCTGATGTCGCTGGCAGTCTCCTCAGCAACCGGCCTTGGTGTATTGCTGATGGCAACCCTGTTCCCGGTGATGGTTAATGTCGGCATCAGCCGCGGCGCAGCAGCAGCCATTTGCGCCTCTCCTGCCGCCATTATCCTCTCTCCAACCTCCGGTGACGTGGTGCTGGCTGCTAAAGCGGCGGAAATGCCGCTGATCGACTTCGCATTTAAAACCACGCTGCCTATCTCACTCGTCGCCATTCTGGGTATGGCAGTTGCGCACTATTTCTGGCAGAAGTATCTCGACAAAAAAGAGAACATCAGCCATGAGATGTTGGACATCAACGAGATAACCACCAGTGCGCCGTCGTTCTACGCCATCCTGCCTTTTGCGCCTATTATCGGGGTGCTGATTTTTGACGGCAAATGGGGACCACAACTGCACATCATCACCATTCTGGTGATCTGCATGCTGCTGGCGGCGGTGCTGGAATTTGTTCGCGGATTTAACACGCAGAAGGTATTTGCGGGTCTTGAAGTGGCTTATCGCGGAATGGCGGATGCTTTTGCCAGCGTGGTGATGCTGCTGGTCGCGGCGGGCGTATTTGCTCAGGGCCTCAGCACTATCGGCTTTATTCAGAGCCTGATTTCCATTGCCACCTCGTTCGGTTCAGCCAGTATCATCCTGATGCTGGTGCTGGTTATTCTGACTATGCTGGCGGCAATGACCACCGGCTCCGGTAATGCACCATTTTACGCCTTTGTCGAGATGATCCCAAAACTGGCACACTCTTCCGCCATTAATCCGGCCTATCTCTCCATTCCCATGCTGCAGGCTTCCAACCTGGGCCGCACTATTTCTCCGGTTTCGGGGGTGGTGGTTGCCGTCGCCGGGATGGCAAAAATCTCGCCGTTTGAGGTGGTCAAACGAACCTCGGTACCGGTGCTGGTCGGTCTGATCATCGTGATTATTGCGACAGAAGTTTTGGTGCCTGCAACCGTTGTGGGCTAAACATTAGCTTCGACAAGCTGCAATGCTGGCTGGCGGGTGGACACAACCTGCCAGCACTTATCTGTTTACCGGCCGTCTGTCAGGTCATTGCTGCCTGGCTACTTTCACTGGCAGGCAGTGGCAGATAAGCACGGATACGTAATCCGCCGCGCTCGCTGTCACCAATCTCCAGCGAGCCCTGATGGGCATCAATGATACGCTGCACAATGGCCAGGCCCAGACCGGTTCCGCTGGTACTGCGGGCGCTGTCACCCCGAACAAATGGCTGGAACAGATGCTTCAACTGATCGGGTTTAATCCCCGGACCGTCATCTTCCACCTGGAACCAGGCACGCTGCAGCTCTCTGCCACTGCTGACTTTGATCCAGCCGTTGCCATAGCGGGCAGCGTTCACCACCATATTGGCCGCAGCACGTTTGATCGACAGCGGGTCGATATCCAGCATCAGCTCCGCAGGCATCACCGCGTTTTCAATTTCCCTCTCGTATCCACTTTCCGCAGCCACCACTTCACCCAGCACGCCGTTAAGATCCGTTTTTTCGGTCTGCATCTCCTGGCCGGTGCGCAGATAGTCGAGGAACTGCTCGATGATGGCATTACACTCTTCAATGTCCTTATTGATCGACTCAGCCAGATAGCCGTCTTCCTGCGCCATCATTTCAGTCGCCAGACGAATGCGCGTCAGCGGCGTGCGCAAATCATGGCTGACACCGGCCATTAGCAGCGTGCGGTCGTCTGCCAGCTGTTTAACCCCCGCCGACATCTGATTGAATGCACGGGTGACTGAACGGACCTCAGAAGCACCGTACTCCCGCAGTGGCGGCGGGATAATGCCTTTACCGACCTGCAGAGCCGCGTGTTCCAGCTCTACAAGGGGTCGGTTCTGGATACGGATAAACAGCCAGGCTCCGCCGATTGCCAGCAGCATAATCGCCAGCGTGTAGCGGAACAGCGGCGAGAAGTCGCCCTGGTGAATTTCGGTCAGCGGCACCCGCACCCAGATATCCGGCGAGAGCCAGGTCTTCAGCCAGACCACCGGGGAGTTTTTGTTAACCTCCACGCGGACATCGGTGGGGCCGCCCAACTGCTGCGCCATCTGCTGACTGAGAAATTCGTAGTGCTGCGCCCAGCGTAATCCGCTCTCTTCCGCCGCCGCATTGGTATACAGCGAAATGCCCAGCTCGCGATAAATCTCGCGGCGAAATGCCGGAGGCACTTCGAGCTGTGTGCCATCTTCCAGCTGCAGCCGGTCGGTCATCAGCATACGCACTTCGTACGCCAGCACTTTGTTGAACTGCTGCAGGCTGGGCAGAATGGCGAAATTCAGCACCACCAGGTAGGTCGTGACCAGGCTGACGAACAGCAGGGTCACGATCAACAACAATGTGCGGGCAAACGAACTGCGGGGAGAGAAGCGGATCCGCCTCATGCCTTGCTGCCGTCCGGTACGAAGACGTAGCCCAGGCCCCAGACAGTCTGGATATAACGCGGGTGAGCCGGATCTTCTTCCACCATGCGGCGCAGGCGGGAGATCTGTACGTCGATAGAACGCTCCATCGCACTGTATTCACGGCCACGGGCCAGATTCATCAGCTTGTCGCGGGACAGCGGCTCACGGGGGTGGCTCACCAGCGCTTTCAGCACGGCGAACTCACCGCTGGTCAGTGGCATTGGCTCGTCTTCACGAAACATCTCGCGCGTGCCGAGGTTCAGCTTGAACTTACCGAAGGCGATCACCGCTTCTTCCTGAGAAGGTGCCCCCGGCAGCTCATTGGCCTGACGGCGCAGCACAGCGCGGATACGGGCCAGCAGCTCACGCGGGTTGAATGGTTTTGGAATGTAGTCATCCGCGCCTATTTCCAGCCCGACGATGCGGTCTACTTCTTCGCCTTTCGCCGTCACCATAATGATCGGCATCGGGTTGCTCTGGCTGCGCAGGCGGCGGCAGATAGAAAGACCATCTTCGCCAGGTAGCATCAAATCCAGCACCATCAGGTGGAAAGATTCACGGGTCAGCAGGCGATCCATCTGCTCGGCGTTCGCCACGCTGCGCACCTGGAAGCCCTGTTCGGTCAGATAACGTTCCAGCAACGCACGCAAACGCATGTCATCATCCACGACCAGAATTTTGTAGTTTTCTTGCATTTCGATACTCCCAAAGGCGCTATTGCCTGAGTCAATATTTTTAAAAAAGATGCCTGAATGTAACAGTCAATAATGGTTTATATTCTAGCCGAAATTGTTACAAAGCATATTAAACAGCAGCTTATCTTTAATTAAGGCTGAAAAACCTGCGCTGACGCAAAGCTCAGAAAGTTAATTTTTTCCGCGAATAGTCATGACAAACAAGCAGTAACGACGGTCAGAAAAATTGCCGATCGGATTTGCATCACCGCACGCTTCACAACAAAATAGCGGCAGCATTCCAGAGAAAGAAATGGGCAGATGATGAAAACCAAACTGATCACCCGCGAAGGGTATAACAAGCTGAAGGATGAGCTGGACTTTCTCTGGCGGGAAGAGCGGCCGGAAGTGACAAAAAAGGTGACCTGGGCGGCCAGCCTCGGTGATCGCAGTGAAAATGCCGACTATCAGTACAACAAAAAACGCCTGCGCGAAATTGACCGTCGCGTTCGCTACCTCACCAAATGTCTGGAGCAACTGCGCATTGTCGATTATTCGCCGCAGCAGGACGGCAAGGTGTTCTTTGGTGCCTGGGTCGAAGTGGAAAACGACGACGGCGAGCTTAAACGTTTTCGTATCGTTGGTTATGACGAGATTTTTGGCCGCAAAGATTATATCTCAATCGACTCGCCAATGGCCCGTGCGCTGTTGAAAAAGGAAGTTGGTGACGTGGCAACGGTCCACACGCCAGCCGGTGAAGCCACCTGGTACGTTAATGAGATCGACTACGTTAAACAATCCTAATCACGCGGATCTTGCGCCTGAGGTTGCCCGGCGACTGGCAATTCTCGCCCGCAATCCGTATAACTGTCCGCTGTTTATAGCTACCAAGTAACCGATGATGAAAGATTCGCTGAGCCGCATAATTGCAAGTGAGCTGCAGGCGCGAGCAGAACAGGTTGATGCTGCTGTCCGTCTGCTGGATGAAGGGAACACCGTGCCGTTTATCGCACGTTATCGTAAGGAAGTGACCGGTGGACTGGACGATACCCAGCTGCGCCAGCTGGAAACGCGCCTGGGCTACCTCAGGGAGCTTGAAGAGCGCCGCCAGTCAATTCTCAAATCAATCGACGATCAGGGCAAGCTCAGCGATGAGCTGGCTGAGGCCATCCGCAGTACCCTGAGCAAAACCGAGCTTGAAGATCTTTACCTGCCTTATAAACCGAAGCGCCGCACCCGGGGTCAGATTGCTATTGAAGCAGGCCTTGAGCCGCTGGCCGACACGCTTTGGCAGGATCCGTCCCACGAGCCGGAGCAGTTGGCTGCAACGTTTGTCATTGCAGAAAAAGGCGTTGCTGATACCAAAGCCGCCCTCGACGGCGCACGCTATATCCTGATGGAGCGCTTTGCCGAAGATGCTTCACTGCTGGCGAAAGTGCGTGAATATCTGTGGAAAAATGCCCACCTGGTATCCCGCGTGCTGGAAGGCAAAGAAGAAGAAGGGGCGAAATTCCGCGACTACTTCGACCACCATGAAGCACTCTCCAGTGTGCCTTCTCACCGTGCGCTGGCGATGTTCCGCGGCCGCAACGAAGGCGTGCTGCAGCTGGCGCTGAATGCCGACCCGCAGTTCGACGAACCGCCGCGTGAAAGCCACGGCGAACAGATTATTACCGATCATCTGGGCCTGCGCCTGAACAATGCTCCGGCAGACAGCTGGCGCAAAGCTGTGGTCAGCTGGACCTGGCGCATCAAGGTGCTGCTGCACCTGGAAACCGAGCTGATGGGCACCGTGCGTGAGCGCGCAGAAGACGAAGCAATCAATGTATTCGCCCGTAACCTGCACGACCTGCTAATGGCTGCTCCTGCGGGTATGCGTGCCACCATGGGTCTCGATCCGGGCCTGCGTACCGGCGTGAAGGTTGCCGTGGTGGATGCCACCGGCAAGCTGGTCGCTACTGATACCATTTACCCGCACACCGGCCAGGCTGCCAAAGCCGCCGCCGCTGTGGCTGCGCTCTGCACCAAACATCAGGTCGAACTGGTGGCAATTGGTAACGGCACCGCCTCACGCGAGACCGAGCGCTTCTTCCTCGATATTCAGAAGCAGTTCCCACAGGTGAACGCGCAGAAGGTGATTGTCAGTGAAGCCGGTGCTTCGGTGTATTCCGCTTCCGAGCTGGCAGCGCTGGAGTTCCCGGACCTCGACGTTTCCATCCGTGGTGCGGTTTCCATCGCACGTCGTCTGCAAGACCCGTTGTCCGAGCTGGTGAAAATCGATCCTAAATCCATCGGCGTTGGCCAGTATCAGCATGACGTCAGTCAGAGCCAGCTGGCGAAAAAGCTGGATGCAGTAGTGGAAGACTGTGTGAACGGCGTGGGGGTGGATCTGAACACCGCATCCGTACCGTTGCTGACCCGCGTGGCCGGGCTGACCAAAATGATGGCGCAGAATATTGTTAGCTGGCGTGACGAAAACGGACGCTTCCAGGACCGCCAGCAGCTGCTGAAAGTCAGCCGTCTGGGGCCAAAAGCCTTTGAGCAGTGCGCGGGCTTCCTGCGTATCAACCACGGTGACAACCCTCTGGATGCTTCAACGGTTCACCCGGAAGCCTATCCGGTGGTGCAGCGTATCCTGGCGGCCACTCAGCAGGCGCTGGATGAGCTGATGGGGAATCCCGCCGGGCTACGCAACCTGCGGGCGGTGGACTTCACCGATGAGCGTTTCGGGGTACCAACCGTCACCGATATCATCAAAGAGCTGGAAAAGCCGGGCCGCGATCCGCGTCCGGAGTTCAAAACCGCCCAGTTCGCCGAAGGGGTCGAAACCCTGAACGATCTGCTACCGGGGATGGTGCTGGAAGGCTCGGTCACCAACGTCACCAACTTTGGTGCTTTTGTCGATATCGGCGTGCATCAGGATGGTCTGGTGCATATCTCTTCGCTTTCTGACAAGTTCGTCGATGATCCGCACAAAGTGGTGAAAGCAGGCGATATCGTCAAGGTGAAGGTGATGGAAGTGGATCTGCAGCGTAAGCGCGTCGCCCTGACCATGCGTCTTGATGAACAGCCGGGTGAAACCAATGCCCGTCGCGGCGGCGGTGGCAACGCTGGCGGTCGCGACAATGCGCGTCCGGCCCAGAACAAGCAGCGCCCTCGCCCGGCGGCATCACAGCCTGCTGGCAACAGCGCAATGGGCGACGCCCTGGCGGCGGCATTCGGCAAAAAGCGTTAAGCCCTGTGGAGCGGATCGCCCGATCCGCTCCTTATTTGACCAAATTAAACTTGTCCTGAGTCAATAAGACCGAGAATCATTCTCATTATAATCCCCCTGGTTAATAATAACGGTGCAAAATTGCGCCGGTAAGGGTAATTATTTATGCAATATATTCCAGGGCAAGATTATCAGATCCTTTGTTACTCCCCAGAGGTCAGCGCCGCCTTCAGGCAGAAGCTGCTCTCTCTCGGCCTGCTGCCGGGCGCCATCTTTAAGGTCAGGCGCGTGGCACCGCTGGGCGATCCCATCCAGATTGAAACCCGCCGCTTCAGCCTGATGCTGCGCAAAAAAGATCTCTCCTTCCTGCAACTTGCCACTCCTGAATAAAGCGAGCTTAAAGATGAAAGCATTCACTATCGGGCTGATTGGTAATCCCAATTCAGGCAAAACCACGCTGTTTAATCAGCTGACCGGTGCAAGGCAGCACGTCGGTAACTGGGCCGGGGTCACGGTTGAGCGCAAGGAAGGCAGTTTCAGCACAGAGCAGTACAAAGTGCGGCTGGTTGACCTGCCCGGCACCTACTCTCTGACCACCATCTCTGAGCAGACCTCGCTGGATGAGCAGATTGCCTGCCACTACATGCTGAGCGGGGAAGCTGACCTGGTGATTAACGTGGTCGATGCCAGCAATCTGGAGCGTAACCTCTACCTGACCCTGCAGTTGCAGGAGTTGGGCATTCCCTGCATCGTCGCGCTGAACATGCTGGATATCGCCCGCAGCCAGCATATTCATATCGATGTGGCCGCGCTGGCTGAAAAACTTGGCTGCCCGGTAATCCCGCTGGTGTCTAACCGGGGTAAAGGTTTGACCGAGCTGAAACAAGCTATCGACAACCCTCCCCACACCGCCAGCCAGTTCGTTGTGGACTATCCGCAGGAAGTGGAAGCCAACGTCGCCGCTCTGACGGCCGCCATGCCTGAACAGCTTGCTGCGGATCGTCGTCGCTGGCTGGCGCTGCAAACGCTGGAAGGGGATATTTACTGCCGTTCGCAGTGCGGTGAAGCAGCAGACCTGCTGTCCGGACTGCCAGACCTGGAGGCCTGCCCTCTGGAGATTGCCCAGGCGCGTTACCGGGCAATTGAAACCCTGTGCCAGAGCGCAACCGCCATGCAGGAAGCCACGCCACACCGCCTTTCTGCCCGGCTGGATGCGCTGGCGCTGAATCGCTGGCTGGGTATCCCGATTTTTCTGGCCGTGATGTATTTGATGTTTTTCCTCGCGATTAACCTTGGGGGTGCGTTGCAGCCGCTGTTCGAGAAAAGCTCGGCAGCCATCTTTATTGATGGTATGCAGTGGCTGGGCGCGACTTTGCATTTCCCGACGATCCTCACGCTGTTCCTTGCCCAGGGGATTGGCGGCGGTATCAACACCGTGATGCCGCTGGTGCCGCAAATTGGCCTGATGTACCTGTTCCTGTCGGTAATGGAAGATTCCGGCTATATGGCGAGGGCGGCCTTCGTGGTCGACCGGCTGATGCAGGCGCTGGGCCTGCCGGGGAAATCTTTTGTGCCGCTGATCGTCGGGTTTGGCTGTAATGTCCCGTCGGTGATGGGGGCAAGAACGCTGGATGCGCCACGTGAAAGGCTGATCACCGTGTTGATGGCCCCATTTATGTCCTGTGGTGCCCGTCTGGCGATTTTCGCGGTGTTTGCCTCGGCCTTCTTCGGCAAGAGCGGTGCGCTGGTCGTTTTCAGCCTGTATCTGCTCGGCATCACTGCAGCAATCCTCACCGGCCTGATCCTGCGGCACATGCTGATGCGCGGCGAGGCGGCACCGTTTGTGATGGAGCTGCCGACCTGGCACGTGCCGCACGTTAAGAGCCTGCTGCTGCAAACCTGGCAGCGACTGAAAAGCTTTGTGATCCGCGCCGGTAAGGTGATTGTGGCGGTCAGCGTGCTGATTGGCGCACTGAACAGCTTCTCCTTCAGCGGCCAGCCGGTATCCAGCATCAACGATTCGGCGCTGGCGACGGTCAGCCGTTCAATCACCCCATTGCTGAACCCAATGGGTGTGGATAGCAGTAACTGGCAGGCAACGGTCGGGCTGGTCACCGGAGCAATGGCAAAAGAGGTGGTGGTCGGCACGCTCAACACGCTGTACACCGCTGAAGCACTGCATCAGGAAGAGTTTGATGCCAGCAGCTTCAACCTGCTCGCCGAACTGGGTGATGCCGTGCAGGAAACCTGGGACGGCGTGAAAAGCACCTTCAGCCTCAGCGTGCTGTTCCATCCAATCGAAGCCAGCAAAGGCGACGGCGATATGGGCAGCGGCTCCATGGGCGTGATGCACAGTAAGTTCGCCAGCGATGCAGCGGCTTACAGCTACCTGATCTTCGTGCTGTTGTATGTACCCTGCGTGTCGGTAATGGGAGCCATCGCCCGCGAAAGCAGCCGCCGCTGGATGCTGTTCTCGATCCTCTGGGGCACCAATCTGGCTTACTCACTGGCGACGGTGTTTTACCAGTTGGCTACGTTCACGGAGCATCCTCAGTCCAGCGCCATCACGCTGATGGCGGTCGTCGCCTTTAACGGCCTGCTGTGGCTGGTGTTGAAAAACATCACCTTACCGCCAGAAAGGCTGATTATGATGACCTCCATGCCGAAAGGTTGTTCGGGCTGCGCCAAAAGCGGTGGCTGCCACTGAGTTTGCGATTTTGTTTCAAGGGTCTACAGTGAAAATTATCGTGGCGGCAACTGAATGCGGTGGCTCACTGTTTAAAAATGGAAATTATCAATAACTTACTCGATAAGATCTATGACAGCACCTTTCCCACAGAGTGCCGGGACAGGCTGACAGAAGCAATTTTGCAGACCCGTCTTGCGCTGGATCATCAGCGCAAGACCCACTGGGATGAAAAGGACGTAGTGCTGATCTCCTATGCCGATCAGTTCCGTGAAAGTGAAACCCCGACGCTGCAAACCTTCTCCCGTTTTTACCAGCAATACCTTCAGTCCACCTTCAGCCTTGTGCACCTGCTCCCCTTCTTTCCCTGGTCTTCTGACGACGGCTTTTCGGTCATTGATTACCATCGGGTTAACGCCATCTGCGGCGAATGGTCGGATGTGGCGGAGCTGCACCAGCACGCGCGGCTGATGTTCGATTTTGTCTGCAACCATATGTCCGCACACAGCGCCTGGTTTAAACACTTTCTCGCCCAGGACCCAGGCTGGGACGACTTTTTTATCAGCATCGTGCCCTCTACCGATCTCAGCGCAGTGACCCGGCCGCGCACCTCACCGCTGTTGACGCCGTTTGAGAGGGCGGATGGCGAAACGAAGTTTATCTGGACCACCTTCAGCGCCGATCAAATCGACCTGAACTTTGCCAGCCCGACCGTGCTGCTGCGGATGGTGGACGTGCTGCTGGATTACCTGGCGAAAGGGGCCGATTACGTGCGGCTGGATGCGGTGGGCTATATGTGGAAAACGCCCGGCACCTCCTGTATTCATCTGGAGAAAACACACCTGCTGGTGAAGCTGTTCCGTGCCATTGCTGACGAGGTGGCTCCGGGTACGGTGATCATCACCGAAACCAACGTGCCGCATAAGGACAACATCAGCTATCTGGGCAACGGCCGGGATGAAGCGCAGATGGTTTATCAATTCTCACTACCGCCGCTGGTGCTGCATGCCATTCACTATGGCTCTTCCCGCGCGCTGAAAAACTGGGCGGCCTCACTGGCTCCGGGCGAGGGAACCACCACCTGGTTTAACTTTCTCGCCTCGCACGATGGCATTGGCCTGAATCCATTGCGCGGTATATTGCCGGAGACCGAAATCGTCTCGCTGGTCAGGGATCTGGCCATCGAAGGCGCGCTGGTCTCCTATAAAAACAACCCAGACGGCACCACCAGCCCTTACGAAATCAACGTTACCTATATGGATGCTCTGAACAGAAAGGACGACGATGACCAGGTGCGTCTGCAACGCTTTATGCTGGCTCATGCCCTGCTGTTGGCTTTTCCCGGTGTACCCGCCATCTACGTACAAAGTATCCTGGGTTCCCGTAACGATTCAGAAGGAGTGAAAGTGGCCGGGAATAATCGCGCCATTAACCGTGAGAAATATGCACTGAGCGAGATTGAAGCCGCGCTGAGCGACGAGCAGACGCTGCGTCACAAGGTTTTCCACCAGTTGAGTGGGTTGATTCAGCTACGCACACGCCAGCCCGCCTTCCATCCGGACAGCCCGATGGAGGTGCTGGAAAGCGATAATGCGCTGCTGGTAATGCGCCGTCAGTCAGAGAAGGAGCATGAAGAGCTACTGTGCGTTTATAACCTCAGCAGCAGGGAAATAGCCTGGACGCTGCCAGAAGCACAAAGCTGTCGCGATATTATTCGTAATGAAGTTATCGCAGAGGGCCTGTCGCTGACGCTGCCGCCATGGGGTTACCTGTGGCTGAAAAGCTGAGGCAGTAACAGCAGGCAGAGCAAGCTCCGCCTGCTAATACAGATTATTTATACACATCCGCAGTCGCGCTGAACTTGCCGTGTTCACGGCCAGCAATCACCAGAAAATATTTACCCCCCTTTTCGTCTGCCAGTTTGGAAAGCTCACGTTTGGCATCCATTGGCGAAGTGGTTTCAGCAGTGGTGTTCACCGTGCCGATTTTCTCCAGATTCATGGTTTTCACTTCTTCTTTGGTCACTTCTTTGGCCGCCAGCGCACCAAAAGAAACCGAACCCACCAGAAGAGCGATTGCTACAGTTTGAAAAATTTTCATCAAAGACACTCCGCGTTAGTATTGTTTTCAGGAATAAGCAGTCGCTTGATGAGCTTGCAGGAAGGAAATAACGCCCGACTCCCTGGACAACTCAGAGGTAAAAAAGGTAAGCGACCTTGCTTACCCAAATAATTATTACCCGTTATGACCAATTCGCCAGTTTTTAACGCAAATTTAATTGATAATTTTTATTCCGAAATCAATAAGTTGTTGGCAGAATGCGTCCGGATGGGAAATAAACGGGGCGTGAGCGGCTTTTTCGACGATCGCTGACTCACTCTCAGTCCATAAAGCATCCAGTAATGGCGCGACTTTGCGCGGCACAAGGCCATCCAACGCGCCGTAAATCCGCAGCAGAGGCAATGTTAACGAAGTCATCTCTTCACGCAGATCGACAGTGCGTAAAATTTCAAGACCGCCGTTCAGCACCTCAACTTCTGGCACGGGCAGCGACAGCACCACGCTTTTCAGCAGCCGGGCATCCTGACGTGCCGTTTCGGTGCCCAATGTCTGCAGCGCGAGGAAGCGTTCCACGGTTCGCTGGAAATCCTCACTCAGCTGACGCTGAAAACCGCTCAGCGTTTCTGGTTTGATGCCCGGCCAGCCTTCACCGGCTGTGAAGCACGGAGAAGAGGCAACGCTGATCAGCCCGCTGACCTGTTCCGGATATTGCAGCGCCATGCGGCTGGCTACCAGGCCACCCAGCGACCAGCCCAGCCACAGCGCTCTGGCGGGAGCCTGTAACTTCAGGATCGCCACCATCTCTTCCACGCTCATAGCCGGGAATCCCTGGCTGCGACCATAGCCGGGCAGATCGACAAGATGCAGGCGAAAATGCGGGCTGAGTCGATCAACGATGCTGTGCCAGACACCCGCATTCAGTCCCCAGCCGTGCAGCATCACAAGATCGCGATCTCCGCTGCCAATTGTCTGCCAGTAAAGCTGAGCCATCCTTTAATATCCTGTATTTGCCATGGAGGCCGCTATGCTATCAATGCCCACCGCCTGTTGGCTATGCCGGATGCCACTTGCGCTACCCGCTCAGGGCATTTGCAGCCTGTGCCTGCGCCAGCTCCCCATCGCTCCCCCCTGCTGTCCCCGCTGCGGCTTGCCCGCTCTTCACATCCGGCAGGAATGCGGCCGCTGTCAGCTAAAACCGCCGCCCTGGCAACGGATGATGTTTGTTACCGGCTGGCAACCGCCCCTGCGCGACTGGGTCAAACAGCTGAAATTTTCTGGCGCAACAGCACTCTCGGTGATGCTTGCACGGCTGTTTTTGTTAAGTTGGTTAGCTGCAAGACGTCAGTTCTTGCTGGATAAGCCCGATCTGCTGCTCTGCGTACCGTTGCACCGCAAACGCGCCTGGCTGCGGGGCTACAACCAGATGGACGACGTTACCCGGCATCTGTCACGCTGGATTGGTTGCTCTTACGCCGCCGCAGGCTTAAAGCGTCAGCGGCGGACGCGGATCCAGCACAGCCTGCGGGCCAGTGCACGAAAAAGAAACCTGCGGGGCGCCTTCAGGGTTGAAATTGCGGTGAAGGGGCGGCATATCGCGCTGGTAGACGATGTGATCACCACCGGCAGCACCGTGGGAGAAATCAGCCGCATTTTGCTGGCCGCAGGCGCGGCGAGCGTGCAGGTATGGAGCCTGTGCCGAACCTTGTAGAGCGTCGGCGATGGGCGTATTATAACCAACTAAATTAGTCAACTATTGAGCAATCGCCATGATCCGAATTACTGATTCTGCGCAAGAGCACTTCTCCAAACTGCTGTCAAAACAGGAAGATGGCACTCAGATTCGCGTATTCGTTATCAATCCGGGTACCCCTACCGCGGAATGCGGCGTCTCCTACTGCCCACCCGATGCGGTAGAAGCCTCCGATACCGAACTGAAATTCGAGAAGCTGTCTGCTTTTGTGGATGAGCTGAGCGCGCCTTACCTGGAAGACGCCGAAATTGATTTTGTCACCGATAACCTCGGTTCACAGCTGACGCTGAAAGCGCCTAATGCCAAAATGCGTAAGGTCAGCGATGATGCACCGCTGATTGAGCGCGTTGAGTATCAGCTGCAGGCCACCATCAACCCACAGTTGGCCAGCCACGGCGGTAAAGTGTCGCTGATGGAAATCACCGATGACGGCTTCGCCATTCTGCAATTTGGCGGTGGCTGTAACGGTTGTTCGATGGTCGATGTCACCCTGAAGGAAGGCATTGAGAAAGAGCTGCTGGTCGCCTTCCCTGAACTGAAAGGCGTGCGTGACCTGACGGAACATCAGCGCGGCGAGCACTCATTCTACTGAGTGCAAGCCCGCACAGCGCCCGGTGAGGATTTCCCTGACCGGGCGTTTTTCCCGCTTATTTCTTCTGTTTTTCCCCTGCTTTACGCCGATGGTTTAAATCCTTGATCAACCGGTTAATCCTCTGATCCACAAACATCTCTTCCAGCGTCAGGCTTAGCTTTCTCCGCCAGTTAGGATACTGATCCGTGGTGCCCGGCACGTTGACCGGTTTTTCCATATCCATCCAGTCTTCCGGCTGTAATCCCAGCAGTGCGCTGTTGCTGTCAGCGATAAACCGCTGCATACCCCGATTCAGATCCGGGGTCATTTTCATCAGGCTGGCCTTTTTGCCGATGCTTTTCGGCAGGCAGCTATACTGATGCAGCGCTTTCAACAGCGCCTGCTTTTGTCTTGCCCGGTCCTGATACAGCGAGTGCAGCACGGCCTTATCCGGATAGATGCCAAGCCGTTCACCCAGCGCCAGATCGCCAGCGCTCCAGAATCCCCGCAGGGTGGGCAAATCGTGTGTAGTGGCGCTGGCCATTGACTGGCGCGGCCATGCAGCGGGCGGACGGTAACGGTCAGCGTTTTCCTGCTCAAAATAGAGCACCTTCCATGAATAGATGCCGCTTTCCCGCAGCTTTGAGACGATCTCCACCGGCACGGTGCCAAGATCTTCACCGATCACCATGCACTGAGCTCGCTGGCTCTCCAGCGCGAGGATCGCCAGCAAATCATCCACCGGATAGTAGATGTAAGCGCCATAATTGGCGGTTTCACCATAAGGTATCCACCACAGGCGCAGCATCGACATCACGTGGTCGATACGCAATGCGCCACAGCTGGCCATGTTGGCCCGCAGCAGGTCAATAAACGGCTGGTAAGCCCGCGCGGTCATCACATGCGGATCCATCGGCGGAAGTCCCCAGTTCTGCCCCAGCGGCCCGAGGATATCCGGCGGCGCACCGACGGAAGCCCGCAGACAGTACAACTCGCGGTCACACCAGGTTTCCGCCCCGCCTTCCGCCACGCCTACTGCAAGATCACGATATAAGCCTACCGGCATCTCCCGCTGCTGGCTGAGCTGCCAGCACTCATCAAACTGCCGGTTTGCCAGCCACTGCAACCATAGCCAGAAGCGCACTTCCTCCTGATGCTGACGGCAGAACTGCTGCACCTCTTCACTGTGAACATCCTGTAATGCCTGCGGCCACACCGGCCAGCCCCAGCGTGCCGGATCTTCCTTCAGCATTGCCCCGTGCAGGGCATCAAAAGCCGCCTGCCAGTAAAGGCTACCACCGCCTCCGACGATAAAAGCCTCAAAATACTGGCGGGTGGGATCGTCACTTTTACGCTGACTGAAGTGTTGCCAGGCGTGGCGCAGCCCGGACATTTTCAGCTCGCCGACCAGCGCGTAATTCACCCATTCGCTATCACGTGCCTGCTGCAACCGCTTCTGCGTATTTTTCTGCTGCCACCAGCGCTGCGCTGCCTTGCTGTGTCCGAAGTCCGGCACGGCTGCCACATCGATATACATCACGTTTAGCCAGCGCCGGGAGGAAGGGCTGTACGGGCTGGCATTCTCCGGGCTGGCGGGATAAAGAGAGTGGATCGGATTGAGGCCGATAAAAGCCCCGCCCCGGTCGGCCACTTCCGCCAGCATACGTTTCAAATCGCCAAAGTCGCCCATCCCCCAGTTACTCTGCGAGCGGACGGTATAAAGCTGCACGCAGCTACCCCACAGTTTTTTTCCCTGCCGCAACGGCTCCGGCTCGTAACAGCGTTTTGGCGCGATGATAATCCGGCAATTCCACTGCTTTTTCGCCTGGCTGAGCTGCAGCTGATGGTAGCCCAGCGGCAGGTTTGACGGCAGGGAGATCCCGCTGCCTGCGCTCACCTTACCGCTGTATTCACGGCCGTTCTCAGTCACCAGTTGCCACTGATAATCGCCCTTGCCCGCCACTTCCAGCTTTAGCGAACGTTTGCGCAGGTAAACCTTACAGGGTGGGATCGGTCCGGGTTTTGCCTTACGGGCATCCGACATCGCGGCGAGCAGGCGCTGGCGAACGTCGACGCTGACCTCTTCCGGTTGTCCTCTGGCATTAATGTACTCAGAGGCAATTCCCGCCGTTGCGGCTTCCCGTTCAAACTTCTTTCTGTCCATCGCCTCTCCCTAGCGTTTTGCCTGCCAGATGCGTTGCTGATAATCACGGATTGAGCGATCGGAACTGAACATTCCGGTGCGGGCAGTGTTTAGGATCGCCGCACGGGTCCAGGCTTCTTCATCGCGGTACAGCACTTCCACCTGTTTCTGCGCTTCGCAGTAGCTGGCGAAGTCGGCCAGCACCAGCCCCCCATTGCCCAGCGCCGGATCGACCTCCTCTTCCAGCAGCTCGCTCAGCTCGACCTGATGCTGAGCCAGCACGGCTTTCACCTCGTTGTACCAGCCCAGGTTGAGCAGATTGTTACCGGTTAACCTGCCGATCAAAAACTCCATCGAAATGTAGTTTACGTGGCGCTGTTTCTTTGCCGCTTTGGCCACTGGCAGCGCCGCCAGTAGCTCAGCCAGTGCGCCGCTAAGCGCCTGCCACCACTGGTGATAAGTCATTTCACTGCCTGAAGATAATCCAAGATGCTGCCACTGGCGCGTCAGGGCCGCCTCAAATCGTGCCGGGTTAAATTTCTGCTGCGACATATCACTTCCTTCTTAAAATAATGGGCGCAAAGCGATGTGCAAACGGATAAACGACCATTACAGTTAAGACTGGAAAAGTAAACATTGCTCATTCTGACCATGAATAATCACCGTCTGGAGATGCCGTAGCGATTGAAAAACAACTATTAACGGCTGACATCCTCCAGATTGTCGAAATACTGCAGTCCTCTTTCGCGCAAGGTAGTGCGCATTTGATAAAGATCCAGCCCCAGTTCACCTGCCGCCAGGCGTTGACGCTTACGTTCCTCCAGGTCTGCTCGTTGTTGTGCCTGTTGCAGCACATGTAAGGCCTCGTCGCGACAGACCACCACCACGCCATCATCATCGGCAACCACAATATCGCCGGGATTCACTAATTGACCCGCACATAACACCGGAACGTTAACCGAACCCAAGGTGGCCTTTATTGTCCCCTGAGCGCACACCGCCCGCGACCAGACCGGGAACCCCATCTCACGAAGCGTTTGTGTGTCACGTACACCTATATCTCCCACCAGCGCTATTACTCCTCTGGCGGCAACCGATGTGGCCAGTAGATCGCCAAAAAAACCGTCTGAGCAGGGTGATGTAGGAGTAACCAATAAAATATCGCCTGGCTGGCATTGCTCAACAGCAACATGGAACATCCAGTTATCACCTGGCGTTACTAACACCGTTACAGCACTTCCCGCCACACTCACTCCCTGTTGAATTGGACGAATGGCGCTGTTCAACAGACCGGATCGTTGCTGCGCCTCATGGATGGTGGCAACACCAAGACTTGCAAAAGCACTCACCGTAGTCTGTTCTGCCCGCACAATGTGGCGCACCACCACGCCTTTCTTATTGAGTAATCTCATGCAAGATCCTCCGTCACTCGTGGGAATATGCTGTGAAAACCTTCGGCATGGGTAATATCCCGCGCATTGGTAATCCCAATGTTCCGCTTTGCCTGCACTCCCCTTTGCAGGGCAACTCGAGTGTAATATTCCCAAAGGTGCTCCTGACCTGCCATGCACTGTATGGCCCGATATTTTTTATCCCAGACCGCAGTGATATCCAGCAGCACGTCGGGTTTCCAGTTGCACTGCTCGGGTTGATGAGGCTCAAAACAATAAACCGGCGGAGCCGCCAACACAGTTTGGCCCGGAAGATAGCCCTCAGCCTGCGCGATAATGCGCGCTTCCTGAGCTAAATGAGAAGCGCGGGGATGGTCGTAGTTATAGGGGTCCTGCAAAGAATGAGTCAAAATAAAATGCGGCAGAACACGCCGGTACACATCTGCCAACCGCAACACCGTCTCCCTGTCACTGCTGAGAGGATAATCACCAAGATCAAAGAACTCTATGCTGGCACCCAGAATCGCGGCTGCTGCTTCTGCTTCCTGATGGCGGCTTTGTTTAACTTTTTCTTCGGTCATCTCTCCCTGGCGCCATAATTTGGCCGACTCCCCACGTTCACCGAATGACAGGCAAACAATATGGACCTGATAACCCCTTGTAACATGATGAGCGATTGCCCCACCTGCCCGCCAGACAAAATCAGCTGAGTGCGCGCTAATCACCAGCGCACTCTTTGATACGTTTTTTTGGTTCATCATCGTCTCCCTTACGTTTTATTACAGCCTGGCAGTATCGAATTAAAAAAGGATATGAGTTAATTTGCACTGGCGACGATTTTTATTTATGTTAACAAAAAAATTATCAGGCGAAAAAAACATGCCAATGGAAGATGAGACAATTAATCTTTTACAACTGCGAGCCTTTTACCTCGTCGCTAAAGGAGGAACAGTGTCTGGTGCTGCCGGGCTACTCTTCCGTACGCAATCGGCGGTGACGCGAGCCGTAAGAGAATTTGAGAAAGATCTGAAGGTTATTTTATTTGAACGGCATCCAACGGGAATGGTATTGACGTCTGAAGGTAAACATATTCTGCCCCGCGTGGAGTATATTATTGAGGAGCTTCAACTTATTCCTGTTTTGCTGACAAGATTTAAGTCTCTCTCCCCTGCGGCTTCCCGAACTGAGTTATCCTGGCTGTTCAATACCCGCCGACTGCAGTTATTCGTCTCACTGCACCAACAACACTATGTGCAGCAGGTAGCGAAACAATTTTCATTGAGTCAGCCAGCCGTCAGCTCAGCCCTCCGTCAGCTGGAGGAGGGAGCAGGCCTGACTTTATTCGAGCGCACCGCATTCGGACTCAAGCCTACGGCGGCGGGAAACGCACTGGCATTGGTTATACAGAGAGTCATCAATTCTCTTCATCATTTGCGTGCTGACATTGCCGGACACCTTGGGGCGGTGACAGGTACAGTCAGAATTGGCGCCTTGCCACTGAGTCGTTCAATATTGTTACCTCAGGCGATTATTACCGCCAGCCAGCACTATCCCGATTTGTACGTGGCCACCAGTGAAAGTGATTTCAGTACGTTGCATACCGCGCTTTGCGGTGGCCATCTCGACTTTATCATTGGCGCAATAAGGGATGAAGAAACGTATAATGATTTAAACAGTACGGTGCTTTTTACCCAGGAGCTGATCATGCTGGTACGCCGCGATCACCCTCTGCTGACGTCAGACTTCTCCCGGCAGCAACTCGCCCATCAGCAATGGATATTGCCACGCCCCGGTACGCCATCGCGTCGACTGATGAATGAGGCTTTTCAGGCGTTGGGTATACCACCACCTCAACCCCGACTGGAATCTGGAGACTCAATGCTGGTCCGTGGCGTACTGACCGCCTCCGATATGGTTGCGGTGGTCTCTTCACATCAACTGGCTGTCGAAATGGAGAGAGGAGATCTCCAGCCGTTACCCCTGACGCTACCGCATACCCGCCGGAAAATTGCTATTCTTACCCGCCGGGGAGCGCTACCTTCGCCCTCTTCTCTGGCCTTTATGGCTGTGCTGCATGAAACAGCCCGTTTTTATCAACACTCGTAATTTAAAAAAATAATTTCTCCAGCCTATAAAAAATCCTCACCGGCCTAAAAGTTTTTCTCCCTTTATTAATCACGATATTTAATTACAGAAAAAAATAAATTTAATTTAACCGGATCCCGGTCACATTTGGGTATTATTCTAATTTGACTCCTGGCTCATTCATCTTCTTAATCTTAAAAGTACAAAAAAAACAAAATAATCTTCACGTCATAATAGATGCGGATAACTTACTGAACACTTGAAAACCTCCTCTGAAAACTACAACAGGTGAAAAATGAAATTAGCTTGGTATTCAGATCTGACGAAAACCGAAAAAAAAACTTATTGGGCAAGCCTCGGGGGATACACTCTCGACTCCATGGATACAACAATTTATTCCCTGGTTATTCCCATCTTATTGAGTATCCATTTTCTGACTAAAACAGACGCTGGCGTGCTGGGATCCGTTGCGCTGATTGGCAGCGCCATTGGCGGCTGGGGTGCGGGATTGATGGCTGACCGGTTTGGTCGGGTTCGTGTCATGCAATTAACCGTTCTGTGGGTGGCTTTTTTTACGGCGGCCACCGCTTTTTGCGATCACTTCTGGCCATTTTTTGTTATCCGATTCTGCCAGGGGCTGGGCTACGGTGGTGAAGTTGTGGTGGGCGCCGTCCTGATCAGTGAAGTCATCCGTGCTGACTACAGAGGGCGGGTGGCGGCGTCCATCCAGAGCGGTTACGCGATAGGTTACGCCATTTCACTGGCAACGTTACCGTTACTGCTGGCTTTCTTCCCGGAAACAAGGGCCTGGCGGGTGTTCTTCCTGGTAGGAATTATTCCTGCCGCGTTGGTCTGGTTTATCCGCCGTCTGGTACCGGAATCCAGCACTTTTTCCACAGCCACTCCTGACAGAAACACCAGCATTACTGCCATTTTCTCCGCCCCTTATCGTCGCATCACGCTGATCTCAACCTTACTGGCCAGCGGGATTTTTGGCGACGCCTATATCATGATTACCTGGCTTCCCACTTATCTGCGTCTCACGCTGGGTCTGCCCGTAACCTCAATGTCAGGCTATCTGACCATTAACATTTTGGGATCACTGATTGGACCTTTCCTTTACGGACTGATGAGTGACCATATCGGGCGCTGGCGCGCGGTGATGATCCTGTTGGTCGCCCAGTCGCTGGTTGTCTCACTCTATATGTTTGTCTCAATCGATATGACCAGTACGTGTAGCGCCGAAAACGATTTTGGACTGATTTGTAATTAATTCTGGACTCGATTTCACCCACCAAGCCAGTCCAAAATCTATTGCAAATTGACTTATTTTTAAACACCGCGCCAGTACCTGCCTTTCGCCTCTCTTATCTGCTGGACTGCCTTACCCTGTCGAGTTAGTGTCCGTCGCGCTGCCAGGCCTGCAGTTTTTATTGTCAGCGAGAGGATAATTTGCATGAATTTCAATGAAGCCCGTCAGACCATGACAGATGACGCCTGTGAGGTTGTTTCTGCGCTATCACAGGCACCTGCTTTAACGCTCCAGGCCATTGCCTACATTACCCATCAGAAAGAATACGCCACCCGCTTTATACTTGAGCAGATGGCGATATTTGAGGTTGTACGTTGTGAAAGTGGCCACTGGTCGCTGACTGAAGGCTTTAAAGCCTCTGCCAGGTGATATATGGCCAGCCTGTTCACGGCTGGCCTCAGTTTCTGATAATCAACTCACCCGCCTTATATCCGTTGTTTGATCCCACGCTGTACGTTGTCACCGCCGTGTCGATGGTTAGCCCTTTAAACGCCTCACGCATGTCAGGGTGATCGTTAACTGAAATAATTATCTTCCCTTTGATGGTTCTCGCCAGTTCAGCCATCTGCACGTACTGATCCATGCCGAACGGCACGCCGTAGCCCTGCGTCTTCCAGTATGGTGGATCGAGGTAGAACAACGTTTCGGGTCTGTCATAACGCCTGATGCACTCCTGCCAGTCCAGGTGCTCGATAGTCACCCGCTGGAGACGCAACCAGGCATCAGACAGCGTTTCTTCCATGCGCAGGATATTCAGCTTGGTTTTGCCCGATGCACTGGTGCCGAAGGTTCTGCCAACGGCTTTAGCGCCAAAGGAGAGCTTTTGCAGGTAGTAAAATCTGGCGGCACGCTGAATATCGGTCAGGGTTTCGGGTGGGGTATCTTTCAGCCATTTAAATATTTCACGACTGGTTAAAGCCCATTTAAACTGCCTTATAAACTCCTCAAGATGATGCTGAATGACGCGGTAAAGATTGACGATGTCGCCGTTAATGTCGTTAAGCACCTCGACTCTGGAGGGGGACTTCATAAAGAAGAGTGCAGCACCGCCGCAGAACGGCTCCACGTAACAGGTGTGGTCGGGGAATAATGGTATCAGATGCTTTGCCAGCTTACGTTTGCCACCCACCCAGGGAATGATTGTGTTAGTCATATTACCTTCGTTAATTGATCTGTGTTAACGATCAATAAATTGCTTATTGATCAGTAAAACCAATATTAACCAGGTCGCAGGGTGAGCAGCAGTTACAGGGGTGAGGCGGGCTTTCGCGCCGGGTCACAATGGCAGGCATTTGTAAATTTTCGCTTAAAATGCTTGCGAAGTGGCATTTGTTTATTCAAGTATCAGCACTCACTCAAGTGCAATTATTAAACGGGATGTTATGGATAACGGTATTCAGATAGCGATGTCTCCGGTTCAGTTGGCTGCTGTTCTGTCAGATAAAACAGTCACTGAATCAGAAACAATGAGTAACCGCCTGCTGGGTGGGCTTGATCTTATTATGGGCAGTCTGGAAATGGCTGGCGCTACCGCTCTTTGCATGGCACCAGAGCCTACCGGATTAACTAAGGCCGCTTGCGTTGTTGTTGGTGCCCACAGCATGGACAGTATTAATACTGCGGCTGACCGGATGCTTTCCGGGACTAACACCCGCACGGCGACATACCGGGCAGCAGCTGAACTGGCTAAACAGTTCGGTGCCGATGATAAAACAGCGTGGGAAATCGGCCTTACGGTTGATATAGCTGTTCCTGTTGGGTTTGCTATGGCAGCAAGTGCCGCTCGCGTTGCGATGATCCGCTCTGGCCGTATAAACCTCAGAGAGCATGAGTCATTTAACGGGTTAAAGCCTGGCGGCCATGCGATTGAAAGGCATGTTGGAAGAACAGAGGCTGAATTAAGACAACGTCTCGCATCGCGGCCAACCATGACCGGGAGCAGCACCTTCCACAACCTGCGCGTAGCTGAAGACGCAATATCCAGAGCATTGAAATTCAACGCTCAGTTGGTTAAGCGCTGGGCGAGCAATGGCAGATCCGGCTCCAGAATGGAGATAGATTTTTTTGCAGGCAATGAAATTGGTTTTGGCATTAAAACCGCCACCGGCCCTGTTATAAAATCATATAAATTACGGTTAGTGCTTGTCCTTCAGAATTATCACGGAAAGCCTTACTACGTACTGACAGCCTTCCCTAAACTGGACTGAACAATGATTTATTATTATCTCGACCATCTTATGGGGGCGTACCTCAATCAGGACTATGACCTTTCCGGTGAAACGCCCGAGGAAGTAGTTCAGTGCTACCTGGACAGTGAGGGAGTCGCCCACGCTTCAGGGCTTGCTGAAGATTGCACAAAATTTATTGAAAACAACAATGATGTTGAAACGAATTTTGAGGCGCTATATGGAGATGATTTCAGCCCCAGATTATGGCGTATTACAGCCATTGAATTTCTTCAGAAGACATCAGAACAAGCGAAAGCATTTATCAGTGACAGTGAGTCCAGATAATATCCTTTCGTTACTCAGTAAGAATAACGCCGGGATTTTCCCGGCGTTATTTTATCTGCTATACCGCCTGTACAGCTTCAGCGGATTCAGCTTCCGGCACGTCCTGGCCGTTATCAATGCTGTGCTTGTACTGGAGGCTGTTAACATACTTCTGCACAAGAGACTTAACGCTGGCTTTATCGTCTTCAATGACTTTATCAGCCAGTTGGGTGGCAATGGTCTGCTCCTGTTCTGACAGGGCTGACTGGATCTTGTCGAAGTAGTCACCGCAGGCCGTTTTAACCGCGTCCTCATTGCTCAGGGTCAGATGCCCCAGAAACTCAGTTACAGCGGCCTGTGCATCTTCCTGAGTGTAGCCATCATACACAGCGTCAGTGATGGTGGTGACAAGCGCAGAACTGCGCAGAGCGCTGATTGCCGATTTCTCGATATTGCCGACTAATTTAGTCATGGGGATATTCTCCGTTGGTTTTGGTTTATTACAGGTAAAAAGAGGCCGTATCCATGCGAATAATTTCACGGATGTTTGCTCCTGTTTTATTTCGGGTTTATCTGCCCGCCAGATGTATTAAATAAATTACTGGCTACTTATAACTCAATTCAACCGCTTATATATTTACGAAAACGTCAATTGATTTACTCAATGTTTAAACTGACTGGTTTAACCTTCTTCCCGGTGATGTGACCCGTCACTGCAGGAAGATGTGTAAGCAACATTGTTATTGTGTGTAGTTATTTCCCCGCCTGCTGTGCCCACGGGACAGGCGGTTTTTTTTGACCTTATTCCGGCTTATCCGGCCATGCTATTGATTTGTAACCCGCCTCGTTAGTCACGCCCGTCAGGTCCAGCGCCTTAAGCGCTTTGATATATGCCATCCATTTCACCAGGCTGGCCTTATCGTCATCGCTGATCACGTCAAGCTGTAGCTCCGTTCGCCAGTCGGCGGTGGTGCTGTTGGCTTCGGTCACCAGGGTCTGGCGTTGTTCCTCTGCCCTGGCCTGATACTCTTCAGCGGTCAGCGGCTTCTCGCTGATTGTTTTACCGTCGAACTGCCAGCGGGACGTGGAGTCACCGGGGAAGCCTTCGGGAAGATCGCTTTTGTCTGTCTCGGCCACGCTCAGATTAAGCGGAACTATACCGCTCACATCATATTTGGCATCAACAAGCAGCCCGGTGCTGTCATAGGCAATTTTCATCGCGTCAGCAGAGAATTCAGACTGTAGCTTGTACCAGTCATTGCCATCTTCATCCTGAAGATACATCGCGCCGTCCACACCATTTTCAGGCGTATATCTGGTGAAGTTTTTATAGATTTTCATACAGCCTCTTAAGATACCGTTTCAACATTAATCCACTGGCCGTTAACCAGAATCTGAGCATAGGAATAGCGGGCTTTTGCGCCGGTATAAATCCCAACACCGGTAACACAGGTGCCTGAAGGAGCCGACCAGTCAGATGAGCCTGTGGTGGCCCAGGTGGAGGCTGCGTAGCGGAAACCTGTCACGGCAGCAGATGCAACCGGCGGGGGGTTATTGGGGCTGTAAACGCGCTGGCCCATTTCGTTCAGCGTGTTGCTGGTGTCCAGTGAGCCGGTACCCGTTATATCCACCCTCCCAAATTCCTGCGTGTTGCCGTTATTTACGGTACGGAAAATAAAACCACCAATCCCACTGCCCGCATTGCAAACAAGGTCGACTTCCCCTCTACCTCCTGATTCGTTCCACAACAGGTGGGAACCCTGACCCGCTGCGCCGAGTGTATTGGAATTAACGTGCAGTCCGGGTGAGGTGACCCCCTTACTGCCCACGGTGCCACCCTCTGCGGGGAATGCGCCACACTGTGCCGCCGTTGGCTTGTTAACAGTGGTGAACAGCTCCCCTTCATCCGTGCTGTCTACCGTCAGGTGTGGCTTGCCGTCATCTCCCCAGTCAATATAAATGCTGTGACTGCCCGATGAATGAAGACCGCCGCCAGCCTGAACGGCTTTATAGTTGCCGACCTTATCCAGTCCAAGGTTCTTTTTGGCGGTGGTGGCATCTTTCAAATCTGACAGATTTTTACCCTGCTGAAGCGCTCCACTGACTCGCTCATCATCCTCTGCCAGGAATAACTCTTTCAACGCGGAGAGTAACTGGTCATTGGTTGCTTCAGCGGGTTCAACTCCGGCTGCGGTTAATACGGCAATAACTTCCTGCTGCAGGCTGCGGGTGGCGGCCTGATCGTCATTCATATACGTAGCGGTGACAATGGTGGCCAGTGCGCCGGTTTCTTTGTCTTTATCGTGAAAAAGACCGTCTGTCGTATCAATGGGATCAATTAAGGGTTTCATTATTCGCTGCCCTCTGAATATTTAAATACGCATTCCGTGTGAGCCGGTTTTAATCGCTTAAATAATGTTTCCAGGTCGGGGTCTCCCGATTCCTCCAGGCGGTCACCTACGGAGGATTCACCCACCCGGAAATAATAAATTCGCTCAGGTGTGCCATTAACGTTAATTATCCAGCGCCACATCGGGTCGTCCGGTTCTTCAATCGTTATCTCGTAGCCCATCGCGGCGGCGAGATTGATAAAATACTGTCGGCTCAGCCCGCCCGTTTCAGCCAGCGCGGCCATGACCCTGGCGCGGCGCTGCTGTAGCGTGTCGCTGTCGTCAACCGTCAGGGCGTAAACCCGCTCCCAGTCGATGAGCGTGTCAGTGGCGGTTTCGGGATCAATTGCGGACACAAGGTCGGCAATGATGGCATCCACGATGCTGAGGATTTGCGCGTCGGCGGTCAGTTCCGCACTCAGGCGCTCCCCTGACGGCTCATAGGTCACCGGAGGCAGCAGCAGCGCCAGCAGGTTGAAATAGTCCGTTCTGGTCATGCTTCGGTAAGCTGCGTGATGGTAATGGTGCCGGGGCGCACCCACTCAACCACGGTGTCATCCACCGTGGGCGTGACGTTGCCCGTGGGGGCTGAAATCTCGTAATCCAGCACGCCCTCGGTGTCGGAAATCAGCGCCCCAATCTGGGTCCTGATGGCCTCCTGTCCGGGGATCAACGCATTAAACCAGGTGGTGAGGCTTGTGGTGATGGCACTGGTGACGGCGTCCATCGTGGTGTCGTCGCTGATGCCCACCGCCACGGTAACGTCGAGGGTTTTCTCCGTGGGGGCCAGTACCTGACAGTCCTTTGCCGTCACCGGGCGCACGCTGTCGATGTAGGTCTGCACGGCGGCAAGGGTTTCATCTGAAGGCAAGCCATCGGTGGCGGTGATCACCACGTCAACCGTTCCCAGCCCGCGACGGAGCGGAAACACCCAGGCACCGCCCACGCCGTCCACCGACTCGGCCCAGACTTTATAATCATGCGCGTTACCGCCCGCTGCGGGCTGGCGCATCACGTCCAGCAGGCGGGTCAGCAGCGCGTCGTCCAGTTCGGTATCCGTTCCTCCGGTCATGCTGGCCACGGTGACGGTGCTGTCCACGCCTGAAGGCGCAGAGACCAGCGTGCCGGTGACGCCTGCGGTGAGGTTGCCCGCCGTGCCTGTGGTGGTGGCTTTTGCCGCAATGGTGGCCATGCCGTTGTCGTCCAGCTTGCCCTCTGCGGTGGTCTGATACAGGGTACTGTTTCCCTTTATGCGAAACTGCAGGCCGCTGGCAAGCGCTGTGTTTTTTGTGCCGGTTAAGGCAATGCTGCCACCTGATGCAGTGGCCTGCTTGCGGCTCAGGCCGCGCAGGCGGGCATGCATCACCAGCCAGTCGGTGTCTGCCGTGTCCGGGAACGCCTGACGCAGCACCCAGGCGGCATACTGATACAGGCTCCAGACGACGGAGGCGGTGGCATTTGCCCTGACGGCATTGTCGCTGTCCGTGCCGGTGTCGGCATCAGGCAGCTGGTTGCTGACTTCTTCCAGCCAGCTCTCAGCAATGTCAGCCTGCGCGGGTATGGTCAGGGGCATTGTTAGCTCACTTTAACCGGGTATTCAAAGGTGGCCACTTCACCGCTGGCCTGTTCGATACGGACAGAAAGACTGAGCCAGCCGGAGCGGGGGCGCGTGGCCGAGACCGTTACCGCCGTTGCGCGACCGTCCGTGACCAGTGGCGAGAGCGCCTGAAAGGCGTACTGCTCAGCCAGTGCGCGGGTCTGCTCCGTATCCTTACGGGGCAGCAGGTGCAGCTTCGACCCCACCGTGGGCGCAAAGAGGTAGCTGCCCAGCGGGGTTTTGAGGCGCATCTGTGCGGCATTCTCAAGGCCGGTGGTGCGTTCACCGTTGTAGTCGCCCGTGGCCGGATCAATCATTCTGTCCATGTGGGGCAGCTTATCGCGCGCGCGGGGTGGGTATGAGTCACATGGGTGAGACGGGATTGATGCTGCTGAGGCGGGAGTGATGGATGAAAAGGAGGTAAAGGCGGGCTGACACGCAGCCCACCTGGTCAGTTCTGCGGGCCGTCCGACATACCGTCCGGGGTGTTATGCCTGTGAGATTCAACCCTGATGCCGTTAACGGTCAGGCTTTCGGCGGTAATGCCTTCGCCGCCCGTGATGTCCATTCCGGCAGTGCCGGAAATCGCGCCCTGGGCGGTCAGTTTCTGCGTGGCCGTCAGCTCCGGGGTGTCGATTTTCGCCGCATCCGTGGCGGTAACGTTGAAGTTTTTTACATTGACGTTCAGCGTGTCGCCCTCGATGTTAATAATTTTTCCCTGCTTAAGCGTGACGGATGCACCGTCGCTGTTGTAGAGGGATACTTCGCCGGAGCTGAGGGACTGGATGCGGTACTGGCTGTGCTCGGTGGCCACCACGATGCTGTGGCTGGTGCGACCGCCCAGCGGCAACACCACGGCCATCGCTCCCTCTGGCGGCACGGACGTGAGGCCATAATGCTGGAAGACCTCAACCTCCTGCAGGGTCTCTGAATCCAGCCCGTCAAGCTGGGCGGTCATCACACCGCCCGTGGTGGTGATGCGGGACAGTGCGGCACGAAACGGCAGGCGTATGGCCCTGAGCGCGGCGGCAATGCGGCTGTTGATAATGGCGGTGAAGTTCATCATTTAATGTCCTGCCAGTCGGTCCAGTACTCCGTGGTTTTTTTGCCTTTTTTCTTGTGGCGGGATCGCGGGTAAGCATCCGGTATCCAGATGCCATCCTCTTTGAAGGTAAGCGTGGTGGTCAGCGGCATGCCGCGCCCTCCACGAATTTCACGCCCCATCAGAAAATAAATCCCGTCGATATCGTGAATGGCGCTCTTGATGGCCACACGCTGGCCCGGTATCCAGGCCGCGCCGCTTTCAGTGTGAACGCCCCGCACCACGGCGGTGATCGTCAGCGCCTTCAGGCGCGAATCTGACAGCAGCTTACGGGCGCGGGCGGTGGCCTCCTCGTCCGTGTCCGTATCGCCTTCAACCTGAATATGAGGACGGTACAGGGAAAAGCCCGCGTCAGTGGAGGTGCCTTTGTAGTTGCGCACGCCATCGTGCTGTGTGGTGGCATGCCCCTGCGTCAGAACCGTAACCTCTGAGTAGCGCCCGGCGATGCTGGTGTGCTTTGTCAGGTTCAGCAGATTACCGGTGCCGTCGCGGTTAAGCACCAGTGATGCCACCGGTTCGGCGCTGTAGTCCGGGCCACCGATAACCAGCGTGCCGTCCGGGGAAATCCACGGCCACAGACCGCTGACCTCGGCGGCTTTCTGGAGAGCGGACCAGGCCGTCTCGCCGGGCTGAATACTGAACTTTTTAGGCGCGGTGGTCGAGTCTGCCCTGACGTCGATTTTTGAGATGCCAAGAGGGCGCACAATTCTGGCGATAACCTCCTGCAGCGTCATCTCCTGGGCGGTAAAAATCGGGGCGCTGCAGTCGAGCAGCACGGCGGCTTCATCGCGCCCGGACAGGTTCAGAACGTGCTGGCCACGCAGCACCGCATGGTTAATGTCATCAATCAGACCGGTCATCAGGATATCGCTACCGGCGCTGAGGACGGCGCGTGCACCGGCCTTTACCTCTGCAGGCAACGTGGCACCGCTGATGCCCAGATCGAGCTGCCACTGACCGGCTGGCGTCAGAAAATCTGCCACCACGGACGTGCGCATCCAGTCACTGTGAGAGACGCCCCCGACCGTCAGGGTCAGGCGTTCGTCAGCCGTGGTGGTGGAATTATTTTGCGTAGGCATAGAGTGTTACTCCGGGCTGCAGGTCGTTAGGGTTGCTGAGCGACGGGTTGAGGCGCAGCAGCTCCTCTGCCCGTGAGGCATCGGCGTACCAGTCGAAGGCAATCAGGTGAAGATTAGCGCGGCGCGTCACCTCGCGGGTGATAAGCGGCGGGCGCTGCTGGATAAGGTTGTACGCCTGCACCTGCAGCGCGTAAGCCAGCTGCTGCAGGGTGCTGATAATGGCGCTGTGGGTGCGGGTGTCTGCCGTCAGGCCGCTCTGGCGGGCGGTGGTGACGGTCTCCTGCATGGCGCTGCGTTCGTCGGCCAGCGCATCGACAATCACGCCGCGCACGTTGTTGGTGATGGCCTCAATCTGCGTGCCGGTCAGCGACGGCGTGGTGGTCTCATTCTCCATCACGGTGCTGGCCACCTCTGACAGTTCGCTGACCGCCACCAGGCGGACGGTACGGTTAACCAGCGCGGTATCGCTGGCGCGAACGGCGGTCACCTGACTCAGCGGGAGCGCAAAGGCTTTTTTGATGGTGGTGATACTGCGTGAGGCGATGTAGGCAGCAGGGTAAGACACGGCGTTATCCGCCAGTCGGGTGACCTGCTGCCAGTCTGATTTAACGCCGGTGCCGGTCAGGGTCAGTGAATCACTGAAGGTGCTGAACAGGCTTTTTAGATCGCTCACCAGCGCGGTCGGCGTGTCCAGCAGGTTACTGACGCTTGCCGCCGCGCCCTGAATCTGTTCGCGCACGCTGTCCAGCACGTACTCCCCCTGGGCGACAATGGTATTAATGCGCTCCGCGCCGTTCTCCAGCGTGCGGATATCCGACATGGCGGTGCTGAAGGCCGACGCGGCGCTGTCGAGCAGGCTGCTGCCGGTTGAGGAAATGCTTTCGGATGCCTGAGCGGCAGAGGCCGCGCTGAACAGCGCCTGCTCCTCGCCAGACTCAATAAAGACCAGCTCAATGGTGACGCCGTCCATCGTCTCGGCCTGTTTATCAATCCCCGCCTCCAGAAACTGGGCGCGGGGAATGGAGCCGTAGACCGGGTGGATAAGCTCACCGGGGCCACCGGTTTTAAACGTGGTTATAAGAGCCTTTAACTGCTGTTTCCAGTCACTGCCAAACAGAAAGGCGGTAATGCGGAAGTTGACGGGCTTCAGCCCCTGATCCTCGACCGTTGCGCCATCGTGGTAAGGATAGGCATAACTGACCGTGTCACGGGCCAGGGTGTCGCGGGTGGCGAGGCATTCAAACTCCACGCCCCGGAACGACGCCTGCAGCAGCGTATCCACGCCCGCCAGCGCGGCCAGCTGGGAGATAAAGTCGCTCATGTTTAGTGCCTACGGTTATTGAACTCGGCCTGCTGCATGATGTGTTGCGTCATCAGAGCGCTGTCGAGATAAATATTGATGGGTGGAAGCGCCGGAGTGGATGCATTGGCCCCGGCTTTGCTGGCAGGCTGTGAACCTTCACTTTGTGCCAGCCAGCGCCTGATTTCATCCCAGGCATCAAGCCCCCCGACAGGTTGCGGCAGGCGCGATGTGGTTTTTGTACCGGCAGTTTTATCCCGCCCACGCTCAAGAAATTCGGAGTAAAAAGCATCCCCAGCCATCATCACGTCACCCAGCGCACCGAGCTTGCCGAGTTTCAGTAGCTTACCTCCGTATTTTTCAGTTACCTGCAATCCTTCTTCGGCAACCTCACCCGCACCGGCAAATTTTTTACCCAGCCAGTTTTTTGCCTTACCCAGGCCGCCCCCACCCAG
>NZ_WHOY01000031.1:480519-481636 GCF_009765445.1 Pantoea sp. BAV 3049
ACCGGTAGCGTTAAAGCTGCCCTGTGTGCCAAAGTTAACCGCAAAGTTGAAGATGGCAAACATCACCGGCCAGAGCATCAGGCTGCCCATAAAGTTCAGGTAGTTTTTGCATACGGTCATTGAGATCTCCCGTACGAACAGTGCCAGCACCATCACCGGGAAGATGCACACGCAGAACAGCAGAAGAACCGTGTGCAGCTGTGGCAGTACCTCGGTGGCGATGGCATAGCTGACCGCATGGGACAGACGCAGCTTCATCAGCGACTGTTCGGAGGCAATATCGACCATCGATGCGGTGTCGTTCATGCCCTTCACGTAGCTGTTCAGCCCCCTGCGCAGCCCTGCAACGGCCACGTTCTGCAGTATGATGTTTTTGGCCGACTGGCTGCTGCTGAAGAAGTAGTTATAGCTTCCCTCCAGCTGGCTGGCATAAGCCGTTGCCGGCGAGGTCGTCCCCGGCAGCATTCGCGCGGCGTGGTACATGAATGTGCTGCTCTCAGGCGTCCCCTGAATGGCCAGCAGGTTCTTCAGCTTCGGCGCAGCATCACGGCAGTACATAAAGGTATTGCCGGACGCGTCCCGCCAGAAGATACCGCGCATTGGGCTGGGCCTGCTGAAGATGACCGACTGCACCTCTGCCGACTCCATCACGTCCTGCATGCTGTACTTGTGGTTGAGCATGATATCCGGCACCACGCAGTTTTTGGTGTAGGCCACCATATTAACCGCCACCACCGGATCCCGGCCTGCGATGGTAAAGCTGTCCTGCATCAGCTTGGAGGCAAACATCATCCCGGTTTTGGTGTAGGTGCGCTCATCCGGAAAGTGGAAAAAGTTTTCGTAGGTGGTGGCGATGGTATAACCCGTGCCGGTGACAATCCACAGCGGCGCGGCAAGCCCCAGCGGGACGTTATCCACGCGCCCGATGGTGTCCGGGGCGGTCAGGTCGTTTACCACCACCGTCACCTTTGGCGTCAGCAGCAGCGCGGTGACGATGACAAAGGTGAACGCCCAGTAGAACATCACGCGCAGATCGTGGCTTTTGAGGTAGGTATAGATGCACGTCAGAATACCCAGCACCTCCGCAATCCACATCACGCTCTTCCAGCCGGAATCA
>NZ_WHOY01000031.1:481646-481968 GCF_009765445.1 Pantoea sp. BAV 3049
GCCATCAAATTTAACGGGTCAGCGAAAGCTGGCCCGTTTTGCTTTCTCCCCTTTCAAGCCTCTCTTAGTCTTCCCCGTAAACGTCGGATTGTTCACTCTCTGACCGCTCAGAAAAAAAATAGATAAAAGCGCATAAATTCAACAAAGTACGAAAGAAAGTGCTTGGCAACCTTTACAAATTCCCCTATACTGCGCCCCATCAGTTGTTCAGGATGAGTTGTGAAGCGTTCATAACGCAGACAGAGCAGCAGATGCCCAGTGTGGAGGGGTGGCCGAGTGGCTGAAGGCACCGGTCTTGAAAACCGGCGACGGGAAACCGTTC
>NZ_WHOY01000031.1:481978-486174 GCF_009765445.1 Pantoea sp. BAV 3049
CTGATACTGCCAAAAATATGATGGAATAATGGATGACAAAGGAATGTGCTGATGAGCGGTGATTTTATGACCGGTGACCAGATTCAGAATTATGGCTGCTATGTCGCCGAGCCAAATGAAGTTCAGCTGGCAAAGTATTTTCATCTTGATGAACGCGATCTGGATTTCGTTAATCAGCGCCGGGGCAGGCATAACCGGTTTGGCATTGCTCTTCAGCTCACCACCGCCCGTTTTCTGGGCTCGTTTCTGAATGATCTCATGCAGATCCCTGCTGGCGTACGGCGCTATGTGGCTGCCCAGTTAGGTATTCCCCGACCGGAGGTCCTGTCCCGTTACGCACTGAGGGAAAATACACGCAGGGAACACCATGCGCTTATCAGACAGCATTACGGCTATCATGATTTTGGCGATTTCCCCTGGGCATTCAGGCTTAAACGTCTGCTGTACACCCGGGCATGGCTCAGCAATGAGCGTCCCGGACTGATGTTTGATTTTGCGACGGCATGGCTGCTTCAGCACAAAGTGTTACTGCCCGCCGCCTCCACGCTGACAAGGATTATTGGTGAAGTAAGGGAACGGGCTAATCGTCGCCTGTGGAGAAAGCTGGCGTCGCTGCCTGACCGCTGGCAGACAGCACAACTGGCTGGCTTACTGGAGGTCCCGGAAGGACAGCGGGTGTCTGTGATGGAGCAGTTGCGAAAAGGTCCTGTAGCGGTAAGCGGTCCGTCTTTTACAGAAGCACTGGAGCGGTATACCCGCCTGAGGAACCTGGCATTTTCACGGCTGAATTTTAACGGTCTCCCGGCCATACAGCTGCGTAATCTGGCCCGCTATGCGGGAATGGCGTCAGCAAGGTATATCGCCAGAATGCCCGAAACACGACGTCTGGCCGTTCTGACCGCGTTTGTTAAAGCGCAGGAAATAGCCGCGCTGGACGACGCCGTCGATGTACTGGATATGCTGATTCTGGACATTACCCGTGAGGCGAAGAAAACAGGGCAGAAAAAGCGGCTCAGGACGCTGAAAGATCTTGACCGGGCAGCATTGCTTCTGGCGAGGGCCTGTGCACTTCTTCTTGACGAAAACACGGATGATGAAACGCTGCGAAAGACCATATTCAGCAGCGTGCCAGTCGGCAGGCTTGCGGAGTCTGTTGATAAAGTTAACGAACTCGCCCGACCGCAGGACAACAACTTCCATGATGAAATGGTGGAGCAGTACGGACGGGTAAAGCGTTTCCTGCCTGCTCTTCTGCGTGATCTTCACTTTCGGGCCGTGCCTGGCGGTGAGCATACCCTGGCTGCTATCCATTACCCGACAGAACTGAACGGTTCGAAAAAACGTATCCTTGATGATGCGCCTGAGCAAATCATCACCGGCCCCTGGAAACGTCTGGTTTATGATGCGGAAGGACGGATTCAACGCGCCGGTTATTCACTGTGCCTGCTGGAGCGCCTTCAGGATTCACTGCGGCGTCGTGATCTCTGGCTGGAAAACAGCGAGCGCTGGGGCGATCCGCGTCAGAAGCTGCTTCAGGGGAAAGAATGGCAGGCTCAGCGAGTCGCAGTCTGTCGTGCGCTTGGGCACCCCACTGACGGTAGAACCGCCGCAGAACAGCTGGCGAACCAGCTGGACGAGACCTGGAAAGCTGTATCAGCGCGCTTTGACAGCAATGAGGCCGTGAGCATGTGTCATGGAGGTAAATACCCCTCTCTGACGATAGGCAGTCTGGAAAGGCTCGATGAGCCGCCCGCGCTGACGCAACTGAACAGCCGGGTGAAACAACTTCTTCCACCCGTGGATCTCACCGAACTGCTGCTTGAGATCGATGCCAGAACAGGCTTCACCCGAGAGTTTACGCACGTCAGTGAATCTGAGGCCAGAGCAAAGGATCTGCACATCAGTCTGTGTGCCGTTCTGCTGGCCGAGGCCTGCAACATCGGGCATGAACCCCTGATAAAACACAATATACCGGCGCTGACCCGCCACCGACTCAGCTGGGTGAAACAGAATTACTTCCGGGCTGAAACGTTGGTCAGCGCCAATGCGCGCCTGGTTGATTTTCAGTCCACGCTGGAACTGGCCGGTCGCTGGGGTGGCGGCGAGGTGGCTTCTGCCGATGGCATGCGCTTTGTTACCCCGGTTAAAACCCTCAACGCCGGGCCTAACCGGAAATACTTTGGTTCAGGGCGGGGGATCACCTGGTATAACTTCATTTCCGATCAGTATTCCGGGTTCCACGGCATCGTCATACCGGGGACACTGCGGGATTCTATTTTTGTACTGGAAGGTCTTCTGGAACAGCAGACCGGGCTGAATCCGGTAGAAATAATGACGGATACAGCAGGAACCAGCGATATTATTTTTGGTCTGTTCTGGCTGCTGGGATACCAGTTTTCGCCCCGTCTGGCAGATGCCGGAGAAGCCGTATTCTGGCGAATCGACAAAAATGCCCACTACGGCGCACTGGATGAACTGGCCCGGGGATGCGTGGAGCTGCCGAAGGTTGAAAATCACTGGGATGAAATGATGCGGGCATCCGGCTCCCTGAAGCTGGGCACCATCCATGCATCGGAACTGCTCCGTTCCCTGCTCAGGAGTACCCGTCCATCGGCGTTGGCGCAGGCGATCATGGAGGTAGGGAGAGTTAACAAGACGCTGTACCTTCTTAATTATATTGATGATGAGGATTATCGCCGGCGGATCCTGACCCAGCTAAACCGGGGAGAAGGCCGCCATGCCGTCGCCAGGGCCATCTGTTATGGGCAGCGTGGTGAAATCAGAAAACGTTACCGTGAGGGACAGGAAGATCAGCTTGGTGCGCTGGGCCTTGTTACGAATGCGGTAGTCCTGTGGAATACCATCTATATGCAGGAAGCGCTTTCACACCTTCGGGCTACTGGAGAAAAGCCGGATGACGAGCATATTGCCCGACTCTCTCCACTGATGCACGGTCATATCAATATGCTGGGGCATTATACGTTTACGCTACCGGAGGATATTCTGAAGGGAGAGTTGAGACCATTAAATTTCAATTTAAACAATGAATTATCTTCTTAACGTGGTTTTTTACACGATTGACCGTCAAACCCCGTAATTGAGGCTGACGTGCTCTACGTGATTAAGCTGTGAACTGGATAGCTTCGTGTTAGGTATAGAGGTGTTTACACTCGTAACCTTAACGTTTTCCAGAAGAATGATGTAATAGCAGACCTCTTGCCCTGCATCGTTGATTTTATAAAAACGGATTTCAGCGCTTTGCAGTGCCTGTCCAGTTGCAGCAGCCCTGTTGAGATAGGGAGAAGAGCTATCAATTTCCTTTTCAAGCATCATAGATGAATGCTGGCGTGTACCGGTGATCTTACCGCTTGCACTATCAACTGGCAGCGTTAAACCGTGGGATAACCCGATAATCTCAATGCTGCCTTCGCGATCCTGAACATCAACAGATCCTTTAATATCTGCACCGCCATCGTCCTTAAGCCACATATTTGCTGGAATTGGCATCTATATATCCTTTTTCTTGATAAAGGCCGCATTTTATTCTGACATGGCGACTTTAACGTTGGCTCAGATCAATCAAATGGTCACATGGGGGCGGATGGTTGAAAGGTTCTGCCATATCAGATAGTTACTTCACTAACGTGGTTTTTTACATCATTGACCGTCAAACCCCTATAACAGACACAAGTTGTCCGATATTTGATTTAGGATACATTTTTATGAGACTTTTTGGTTACGCACGGGTATCAACCAGCCAGCAGTCTCTCGATATTCAGATCAGGGCACTCAGAGACGCTGGCGTGAAAGCTAACCGCATCTTTACCGACAAGGCATCTGGTAGCTCAGTCGATCGTCCGGGGCTTGACCTTCTGCGGATGAAGGTGGAGGAAGGTGATGCCATTCTGGTGAAGAAACTTGACCGGCTTGGCCGGGATACCGCCGATATGATCCAGCTGATAAAAGAATTCGATGCACAGGGGGTGGCTGTCCGGTTTATGGATGACGGAATCAGCACCGACGGCGACATGGGAAAAATGGTGGTCACCATCCTTTCTGCCGTAGCTCAGGCCGAACGCCGCAGAATACTGGAACGTACGAATGAGGGCCGCGAGGACGCGAAGCTGAAGGGCATCCGGTTTGGCCGCAGGCGCACCATCGACAGAAACACCGTGCTGATGCTTCATCACAACGGA
>NZ_WHOY01000031.1:486184-486672 GCF_009765445.1 Pantoea sp. BAV 3049
GTGCGTTCAAGTATTCTGCGACGTTCGGCCTGGGCAACAGCGGATAGAATGGTGACCACCATTTTTCCCATGTTGCCGTCGGTGCTGATTCCGTCATCGATAAACCGGACGGCCACCCCCTGAGCGTCGAATTCCTTTATCAGCTGGATCATATCGGCGGTATCCCGGCCAAGACGGTCGAGCTTCTTCACCAGAATGACGTCACCTTCCTCCACCTTCATGCGCAGCAGATCAAGCCCCGGACGATCGACTGAACTGCCGGATGCCTTATCGGTAAAGATACGGTTCGCTTTCACGCCTGCCTCTCTGAGCGCCCTGATCTGAATATCGAGAGACTGCTGGCTGGTTGATACCCGAGCATAACCAAAAAGTCGCATAAAAATGTATCCTAAATCAAATATCGGACAAGTGGTGTCTGTTATAACAAAAAATCGATTTAACAGACACATTAATGATGCCGATTTTGTGTGTCCGACAATTTATAATAT
>NZ_WHOY01000031.1:486682-517536 GCF_009765445.1 Pantoea sp. BAV 3049
CTGGCACAGGCATTAACAGAGCCCAAAAGAAATAAGATCGAAATTATTCTGGCGATTGATTTCATGATTTTCCTCCCTGCATATTCCAGACAGCACGAAGCCAACCGGGATTTGGGCGATTGATATAAAAAAGCAAATCAGATGATTTCACTGCCCCGTAGATTGTTTTCACTTTATTCCCATCCAGCCAGACATCTTTTACAACCACAGGGTTCCAGTTAGCGGAGCAGTGAATATATTTGCCAATCAATTGTAATTCCGGTGAGATAAAAGGCGTCGGCACATCACCATTTCTCACTGCCTTTCCCTGGTCAATTGCTTTTTGACATAAGAATTCAAGTTCCTCAGGCAAATTCAAATATTCATTAGTAGGCTCAATTTCTTTCATTGCCACCCCCGCCTCCTGAGCTGCATCCAACATCACCCGTAAACTAACTTTGCTCCAGTCATTAGTCACTACCCTCTCAATAGTGACTGCCGCCCCAACACGCTTTTGTGTGATGCCACCGCGTTTTTTATCCTCGTTAACCAGATAGTCGTACCAAGTTTCTGTCTTTACTTCACCGCTCGGAATTATCGCACTTAACGCTGGCAGGCTCTTTAAGTCAGGTATTTCGGCCGCTGAACGCCGGTAGATATCAGTCACTTCAGAAGGAATACTTTCACTGACAGTTTCATTTTGGGGCTGAGTCAGAAAAAGATACTCCTTTTCCTTTGGATTATAGCCACCGCCGATATCTGAATGAACACCCGGCAGAGCCAGTTCCGGCCAAGATTCCTTGATGCTGTTCAGGCTGAAGTTGTATCGGCACTCATGCATTGCCGTGATCTGAAAGACTTTCTGTGCAATATCTGGAGGCAGATCCAGCTCAACACCGGGGTTCACACCACTATGAACATCAAATAGATTACTTACTGTACCTACCGCGCACACGGTATCAAATAACCCCAGAAAGCGAGTTTCACCTGCAGGTTTACCATGTTGATTTCGACCACCAAGCCCTTTAGTTATGGCCTGCTGTATGGCTTTATCGTTGTTTCTTACACGGTTAGCAAAGTGGCGAGCCGCCGCCGCACCGCGGCTAAATCCAAAAACATCGAACTGAATTTTCTCAATTGCAAAATTTATCCCTTGGTTAAGAGCCAAGAATTTCGAAATTTGTTCAGCAATAAGACCAACACCTTCCTCAGATTTATCAACCACACCATAAAACCAACCGCCCGTCCCCATACTTATCGAGCTATCGCCATTGCCTTTATCGGTACCAATTCCCTGTACATAGACTGCTCGCTGATAAACTGTTTGTTCCTCAATTACCTCGTCATTGGTGGCGTAAAGTGTATTAAGCCAGTGGATGTTAGAATAATACCCAATATAACTTCCAGCATCGCCAATTTTTTTCCCCAGTTTTTTGGCACAGGCTTCTGCGTCTTCTGCCTTCATTCCAACATCAAGATGGGAACAAGACTCCAAAATCCGATTCTGAGTATTAAACGCGTTGTTCCCTGTGCCATCAAAAAACATCCCAATAGTAATTGTTATTCCAGGTACGGGTTTACGCTTACAGACAACTGTTTTCTCAGAAATATTGATATCAGTGAAATGTTCACAGTCACTGGCTTCCCATGCGCGGTAGTCACTCATGCCTTGTTACTCCCTGTTGATGGATTACCAGTTCCCAGAATTTCAATGTTAAGCTTACCGGGCAGTGAGGTATAAATCGGAAGCGTTTTACCATGCTCATCGGAGGTTCCGGTAAATATCTGACCATCAGCAGTGGTTACCTTATATTCGGTATTCGGGATGATTTCTCCTTCATCATCTTTCAATGAATAAATGCCACCATATCCTTTCGGAAAGGTCTGGGGAGATGAGTTTAGCGTGGCAGGTCCCATTTTCTGGGCATTAGCACACTTCCACAGAATATTCCCTTCACAGCCCAGAATGATATCTTTACCCTGTAACTGGATAAACGATCCATCAAGGTTTTTCAGGACCATATCTTTAGCGGCCGTCAGCTCCATCCGCCCTTCCGTACTGGTCACAGTGATATCCTGCTTCGCCAGCATCTCCATGACATCATCCTGCGCCTGGATTTCCACCTTCCCTTTTGCGGCAAACAGTTTTATACCGGCTTTACGGGCGAGCATACTAATAGCTTCTCCTGCTGCTACCGTAAAACGCTTCAGTGCACCAATATCTGTATTCTGTTGTGACATAATGCCCACACTGGCACTGCCGGAAGACACCCGGACAGCTTGGGGGCTGGAGATACTCACCCCTTCAGGAGCATTCAGCACCATCCCAGGTTTGACCAGCTCTTTCAGTGCGTCAGTCAGTTTTACCTGGCTCTGGAGATCAACAGGCATGGCCCCTGCCGTTTCAGATGCTTCAGACAAGGTACGGGCAATACTCAACGCATTTTCCAACTGAGTGATTGCCTCCTGCATGGAGAGCATCTTATCACCGACTGCCTGCTGCTTGTCTGCCGTGATGAACACCCCGTCGCCGCCCCGGATTGCGACGTGTTTGTCAGTGCGCAGTTCCGCACCTTCACCTCGCAGCGCTCTGGATGCGTTGACGTTGTGTCCTAAATTGAGTTGAGTCTTACCTCCGTACTCCGTACTGAGCTTGATATGCTCTTCACCACGCTTGTCCTCCATCCGCAGCTTGTTCAGTCCCGCGGTCCTGACAACGTTACGCGTGCTGTTGGCTTCAGTGACGTGGTCTACGTGGCGGGAGTCGTGGAGGGCATGGGCAATATACGGACGATCCGGATCCCCCTCATGGAACGCAATAGCGACTTCAGTGCCCTGTATCAGCGGGAAGTGGAAGCCGTATTTGTCCCCACCATAAGGCTTGGCAAAGCGCACTGGCATGCTTTCCATGCCCTGCTTTTTGTCATCACGGTCGGCATCAAACTTCACCCGGTACATGCCGGATGCATCCTGCCAGGCGTAGATGTCGTTATCTTTGGCACTGGTCACACGCGCCATCAGGGTGCCGCTGACCACCGGACGCTTTTTCGCGGCTGGACGCCAGCATCGGTTCTCGTAGTACGGCATAGCCGCCCATTCCACCTTCAGCGCGTTCTGACGGCTGGCAGAGTAACCGGCGCTGATGATGACGAGACCGTTTCCGGTTTCACGCGGCAGTGTCGGCGGGATAGTCGTCTCGGTGATGGTCAGCACCTGCGCCGGACCCAGGGTATGGTCAGTGCTGGTGCCGGTCACCGTGGTCTGGGTGGAGAGGAAGCGTTCATGCTCCAGACGCGCCCAGAAGTTGCCGGTTTCTGCCGTCGGCGTAATTTTGTCACCACGTTCAAGGTGACGCGGGCGATAATGGTACACATCACCGTAAGTATTCCCCTCCCCATCACCGCGAGTCATGTCCGCCGGTACTGAAGTCAGGATATTCTGGGCTTCACGGTGGTTATAGTCGCTGGCCGTAACCGAACGCTCCACCACGTTGTGCCGGACATGCACGCCCCATACTGAATCAATGCCGCTGTCATTCGTCCCTGACGGGCTGTTCAGAGGCAGCGTTTTACCGAACGTCCAGGCGCTCTGTTTGTCCGCGAAGTGTACCACTTCAGTCTGAGTGTCAGGCTGCAGGGTAAAGAAGTAAAAAATCCCCACTTCGGCCAGCAGACGTTCAATAAAGGCGAGGTCATTTTCCTGATACTGGTTAATCTGTTCACGCTTTGGATACTCAGCTTTGAGGGTAAACTCATACTCCCAGCCTTTCAGCCCATGCTCCGCGAGCACCTCCGCCACCACTTCAGGAACCGATTTATTGACGAAAAAGCGGTGGGTGCGGAACTGATTGCCCAGCAGCGCCAGAAACGGCTCCAGCACAATGCAGTACTGCGCTTCATCCGCTGAACCACCCGTACGCTCGAAATGCGTCACCACTCCGTGAACCACCTTGCGCGCCGTCAGGGAAAGCAGATTACCCGCGCCTATGGTCAGGGTCGCGGGCTTGCTCAGCATCTGCCGGGCATCAATGTTCTTGTCGGCACTGGTGAAATTGATGGTGTAGCTGTAAAGCGCACTCATCGCTTCCGACCCGCTAAAATCCTCCACATCGATATCTGCCGTACAGGAAGGGATATCGAGGCAGTAGCGATTCAGGGCTTTTCCGGTGACGGTGGCCACCATCGTGTTCAGGGTATCCGTCAGGCTCATGGCATTGACTCCATTGTGTATTCAGTTATTCCGTCAGGGCTGGTCCGGGCCAGCGTCGGTCAGAGAAGAAAACAGGCTATTTATTCGGGCGGTGGTGCAGCCAGAAGAGCAGCTTCATCAGGAGATACGCCCCGACAGCACACAACGTTGTTTTAATCACGATGATATGCATATCAAAGCTGTCCATCGCTTCTTCCCCGTCACCGCTAATCGGGATATGGGCCTTCACAAAACTCGCAACCCATACATCAGGAATGAAGTGGATCCCGCTCCAGAACAGTACGATAAACAGCAGGATTTTCATTCGGCATTCTCCGCTCGCTTTTTCAGAGCCTGCTGTGTACGACGTTTCTCAGCCTCTTTTCTTTCTTCGGTTTCTTTATCACACAGGCTGTAGTTCGGGGTGCCACGCACATCGATACGGGCCCAGGCCTTCAGACCATTGCCACCAGGAACAGGGAAAGTTCCTCTCTGTAGCAGGAGGCGTCGCAGGTGTTGAAAATCACTGGAACGACGCAGGGTAATACAGCCCCAGGACTCACCGGAACCATCGCTGTTCAGCGGGTGGAGACGAAATCCCGTACGGTTCAGACCATTCACCATGATACCGTCTCTTTTGGTTTTATCGCTGAACAGAGCAAACCATTCAGAATGGTGATTTCGGTAACCATGCCAGGCATCGATCGCCTCCGCGCGGACGCGGTTATACAGGCTGCCGGCAGGCCTGTCGGTCACCCAGTAAGTGCCTGGAGGGATGGCAGCATTCTCATGATCGGCACAGTCGGGGTTATTTATATAAAAATCCAAACCAGTCAGTACCTCAAACGTCCCGATGCCGTAGCATTTCAGGTACGTGGTTTTGCCATCCGCCGACAGGTTGCCGTAATCCATCATGCAAATCTGCATTTCAGCCTCCGTGCGCCTCATTAAACGCCAGCACGATGCCCTCTTCCTCACTCCAGCCAAGCGTCAGGCTGTGCGGTTTCTGCTTCGCGGCCATGTGAGTGAGCAGTTGCTGACTCAGCACCGGCAGGATTTGCTGATTGAGAAGACTGTCGACGTTGCGCGCACCGGTATCCGGCAGCAGGCAGGCGGCAGTGAGTGCATCATAGAGACTCTCTTCAATATTCGTGGACAAGCCGTAATGACGATGCAGCCGCTGGCTCACCTGGTCGAGCTTCATCTCCACAATGGTGCGCATCGCCGATTCGGCCAGTGGGCGATAAATCACGGTCTGGAAGCGGGCCAGCAGCGCGGGCTGGAAGTGGTCACGCAGAATGGGGCGCAGCAGTTCATGCAGGTCGCCTTCGCTGGCCTCCGGCTGTTCGTCCAGCAACTGCATAATGTGGTCGCTGCCGAGGTTGGAGGTCATCAGAATGACAGTATTGCGGAAGTCGATTTCACGCCCTTCGCCGTCGCGCATAAAGCCCCGGTCGAAAACCTGATAGAACAGGTTCATCACGTCGCGGTGCGCTTTTTCCACTTCGTCGAGCAGCACCACGCTGTACGGGCGTTTGCGCACCGCTTCGGTGAGAATGCCGCCCAGGCCGTAGCCCACGTAGCCCGGAGGTGAACCCTTCAGCTGCGAAACGGTGTGCGGCTCCTGGTACTCCGAAAGGTTAATGGTGATGAGGGATTTTTCCCCGCCGTACAGCACATCCGCCAGCGCCAGCGCGGTCTCGGTTTTACCCACGCCGCTCGGGCCGACCAGCAGGAAAACGCCCTGCGGACCGTTCTCGGAGGTGAGGCCGGTTTTCGCCGCACGCAGACGCTGAGCAATAGCCTCAAGGGAGGCATCCTGACCCACCATGCGTTTGCCAATTTCGTTTTCCAGGGTCAGCAGTTCGGTTTGCTCGTCCTTCATCAGGGAAGAGAGCGGCACGCCGGTCCAGTCGGCAATCACGTTCGCCACCGTGCGGGTGTCCACATCCACCTGAACCAGCACGTCGCCCTGCTGCGCCTGCTCCAGCTGCTGTTGCAGGCCGGAAATTTCAGCCTGATTGCTGATATCCTGTCGGCTGGCCATCAGTTGCTGTGCCAGCGCCTTTTCGTTGCTGAAACGGTCTTCCTGCTCCCGGATGCGCGCACCCAGTTCAGTCCGCAGCTTCTCGATAACGCTCAGGCGGTCACCATGACGGTTACTGCCGGCGGCGATATCTTCCAGCAGCGCCTGCTCTTCCAGTTCCAGGGCAGTCAGTTGCGCCTTCAGGCGCACAATTTGTTCAGGCACCGTATCAAGGCTCATGCGCACGCGCGCGGCGGCGGTATCGAGTAAATCGACGGCCTTGTCCGGCAACTGGCGTCCGGTCAGGTAACGACGGGACAGCGTGACGGCGGCGCGTACCGCATCGTCAGTAATATGCACACCATGGTGCTCGGCGTAGCGTGATTTCAGGCCACGCAGCATCAGGCAGGCGGTGTCGTCGTCCGGTTCGTCCACCTTTACCATCTGAAAGCGACGCTCCAGCGCGGCATCCCGCTCAAAATACTGCTTATATTCAGACCAGGTCGTTGCCGCGATGGTACGCAGTTCGCCACGCGCCAGTGCCGGTTTCAGCAGGTTAGCCGCATCAGCGCCACCCGCCTGATTGCCAGCCCCGATAATGGTGTGGGCTTCGTCGATAAACAGCAGAACCGGCACAGGCGACTGCTGCACCGCATCAATGACATTTTTCAGGCGCTGTTCGAATTCACCTTTCACGCCAGCCCCTGCCTGCAACAGACCAAGGTCAAGTGTGCGCAGGATGACCGGCTTGAGCGATTCAGGCACATTACCTTCTGCAATACGCAGCGCCAGACCTTCAAGCAGTGCCGTTTTGCCGACACCCGGTTCACCGACGAGGATTGGGTTGTTCTTGCGACGGCGCGAAAGAATATCCACCATCTGGCGGATTTCGGTGTCACGGCCGAACACAGGGTCAATCCTGCCCTCTTTCGCTTTGGCGGTGACATCGAGCGTGAATTTATCCAGCACGTTCTGCAGCGCGGGGGCCAGCTCCCCCTCTTTCAGTTCTGCACCAACCGGGCGGCCAACAAACTCGACCTCACCGCCGTGGCTCTGTGCCAGTTCTGCTTCCTGCTGCACTTCCGGACGCTCATCTGACTGTGCGTCCAGCAGTGGACGCAGACGCTCCAGCTGACTCTGGCCGAGGGTCAGCAGTGGCCACAGGCCATCGCAGCGCACCAGTTTCTGTTTTTCCACCAGGGCCATCAACAGGTGCTGGCTTCGGATTTGCTCTTCACCGTTAAGCGAGGCAATCAGCCAGGCTTCCTGCATCAGGGTCTGAATGGCGTCAGACAGTTGCGGACGATGGCGTACCGAGCGCGGTTGATTATCCAGCCAGCCGAGCAAATCCTGCCACAGTGCATCCATATCCCACTCATAACGACGCGCCAGCACCGTCAGGTCGCCCTCGCCCTGCTCCAGCAGTTTCAGCAGCCAGTGCTCAGGCAGAATTTCCGCATGGGCACGGGTCTGGCAGAGCGAGGCAGCCCCTTCCAGTGCACGGGCACAGTACGGATTCAGACGACGTAACAGGATGGCTGGATTTTCCATTTTTCTCTCTCTTGATGGCTTCCGGGCACGCTACCGCCCTTCGCTGTTTCCCGTTCAGGGGACCAAAGCGCATGCGGTCGGGCTGGCGGTTTGTGGTTTTTTTGCTCAACGCCCGACGGGCAGACGCTCAGCAAAGAAAAAGGCGGGCAGAGCGGACTGCCCGTCTGAGTGGTTACTCTAAATAGTTCGTGCGGTAACAAGGCGACAAGTTCGCGAATCCCCGGGAGCTTACAGCGGTAAGTGACCGGGGTGAGCGAACGCAGCCAACGCCGTTAGCGCGCGAAATATGACGAGTAACTTAGGCGGTGGCGCGTTCGTTCCACGAATCGGAATGAATGATGTTGCCGTCTTTATAAGTCCAGGTGATTTTTTCGTAGCGCAGTTCAATGCGCTCAAGGTGGTTATGCTTCTCTTTGGAAGGATCCTTAATGTCGTACATTTCAGGATTCACTTTCACCACTTTCACGTTTTCCAGTTTGGTGTTGAAGTACTCCACTTCCTGGCCCGCGTCGTTGATTTTGTACCACTTGAATTCCGCAGACTTAAGGGTCTGACCGGTGGTCACCGCCTTGTACAGATACGGGCTGGAGGAGTCGATTTCCTTGGTGAACAGGAACGGGGTGTGGATACGGGTACCGGTCAGCTTGCCGGTGTTGTTGTCAGTCGGGATGTACAGGTTATGCTCCTGCGCCACCACTTCGATGCTGCCTTCACGATCCTGAACGTCCACAGAACCCTTGATGTCCGCGCCGCCGTCGTCTTTCAGCCAAAGATAAACAGGAATTGCCATGAGAGTTACTCTCCATTTGATTGTGATACGTCATCATCCTGCGATGACGTCTGGGTGTGGCCCGGTATCTGACAGGCACTGGCCTGCGGTACCAGACTGATTTCGACACGACGGTTGAGCGCACGGCCCTCCGGGGTGTCGTTGGTTGCGATCGGGCGACTTGCGCCATAACCCTGCACCGCAAAACAGCTTTCCGGCACGTCACCGGTGTCACGCATCCAGTCGCGCACCGCTTCGGCACGTTTCTGAGAGAGCGTCTGATTGAGTTTCGGGTTACCAGTGTTGTCGGTGTGGCCGGACACGACAATCAGCCAGCCTGGTTTTGCCTTAACGCCCACCAGAGAACTCACCAGCATTTTGGTGGACCCCGTCTTCAGGTCGAATTTTCCGGAGTCGAACAGCGACATGCTGTCAAGACGAATGGTTTTCGGACCCTGAATGATTTTCTTAATAACCGGTGGAGGCGGTAGTGGCGGGGCCCAGTCACTGACGGCAGCCTCAACAGGCGGCACCAGGCGCAGCCCCTGATACAGACCCAGGCGATAACGCAGTGGCTCCCCGCGACGCGCCCAGTCGTCCAGCAATGCGCCATCGGCTCTGAGGCGCTGCTGTGCCCGCAGTTTCGGGGAAACAGGCTTCCCCGTCAGCTGGTGATACAATACAAGGTGATCGCCAACATTACGGATAAGGCGCTGGTTGTTCATCCAGGACGCCAGCATGGCAAGGGCCAGGAAAATCCCGCCCAGTAATCCGGCATAGCGCCAGAACACCATTCTGCGGCTGACACCACGTCGGCGCGGTAACGCCGGCAGCAGCAGTTCAGGCAGCGGCAGTGGCTCTGTCGTCACAACGGCATCCGGTGGCAACGCCGTCACGGCGGTAATGTGCTGTTGCCAGAGATTGCCCGCGATACCGCTCACTGGCACCATGCACATGCCCTGTACGCAAGGCTTCATCACTGGCAGTTCGCCCTGGCGTACCGACAGCAGGTCATTGACGACTCTGTTCTGCCAGGCAAGCAGACTGTCCAGCCACAGGCCCTGACTCAGACGCGAAAGACGCCCGTCTGCTCCACTCTCCCGTGTCCACTCCGTCAGTGACACATTGCCCTGACCAGGCTGATACACCTGAATACCGCTTCGCTGGCTGACCGTGATAAACCATACGGGCTCTGTCTTCGCGCAAGCCACAGGGGGCGATACCCAGGTCACGGTCCACAGCGGAGGGAGAGTGCCAAATGCCGCACGGCACTGGACGACAGCCCGCTGCCAGCCCCGCAGAGACTGGGTAAAATCATCCCCAGAGGTCTGCTGTTCAGGTACCACCGCCAGCATGACGGAGATTTGCGACACCAGGGCCGGGCGCACCAGGCTCAGGTGCTGAGCAAAGAGTGGCAGCTGTTCCGCATCCTTCACCCACAGATACCAGCCCTGCCGGGTTTCCCGGTGACGGGAACCGGACACAAACAGCGGAGCGTTGTCGCCACAAACGAGGATCACCGCCCCCTGAAAATCTTCCGGGGGCAGGCTCTCGTCCACAATATCCCTGAGTGCCTGTGCCCGCCGCTGTGATGCCCGGCGCTGACGCCAGAGCATCACCCCGCACACCAGAATGACCAGCAGGCTGAGTGCCACACGGCTCCCGACCGACAGCGGCCAGAAGCCCAGGATAAGCCACAGTGCCAGTACGCCCGCCAGGGCGGTTAGCAGACTCCGGTAAACATCACGCATCCTTTACCCCGGTCTGACCGTCTGACTCACCAGTTCGGTGAGGGAGGATGAAAGGAAGAACCACAGCGCCACCAGGGCAACTGCGGCCACAACCCAGGTCAGCCAGTACCAGCGACGATCGCTGCGCAGACGTGATGCCCGGGCAACAATTGGAGCGTCCTGTGCCAGCGTGAAGGCCGGCCCCCGTTCCGCGAGCGCACGAACGATATCATCCCGACGCTCATCATCCTGGGCGCGATATTGCCCCACGAACCCCAGTTGCAGGGTCCGGTACATACAGGTCAGGACGGCAGCGTCAGGAGCGGTTTCTTTCAGCAGGTTGCGGATCCGTTCCCACAGTTCCTCACCGGCATTGAGGGTGCCAAAGAAGTGTGCCTGCAGCGGGTCACGACGCCAGGTCAGGTAACCATCATCGGTGGTTCCCCGGTTCATCACGCTCTCATCAAGCAGTGCACACAGGGCATACACCATATGGTCACGGCTGATGTCGCTGTATCCTGCCTCCGTGAGCGCCGCTTTCGCCTCCTGCACCAGACGGCAGGCCCGGCGATAGAGCCCTTCCCCGTCCCGGACTTCCTGGCCGCCGCGCAGCTGGCTGGCCATCAGCCAGCCCGGGTAGAAAATACGTTCTATCTGGCTGAGTTCGGATTTATTCATGAGCGCAGCACCGCAAAGAGTTCAAGATTCACCTCCCCTAGTGAGCGCGGGGTGTAGAAGGTACAGCTGGCCATCTCAAGCATTGCGCGAGCCGCCTCAGTACCCAGATCCAGCGAGAAATACTGGTTCTCAAGACGCAACGGGATAGCGGCCGGAACATGGGTCAGCGGTTTGATAACCATCCCACTCAGGGCCACATTCACCACGTCGGACACATCATCAAAGCTGCCCGCTTTACACAGCTGAGGGAATTTCGTCTGAAGTTCATGGTTCGGCATGGAGGAGCGTACGGAGAGATAGAAGTCCGCCCCTTCACGCAGGCGCGCATCGTGCAGGGCACCTTTCCAGATCTGGTCCTGGTGCTCCAGGTGGATACTCACCACCCGTGACGGCAGGCTCGCTTCCAGCAGCTTATCGAGCAGTGCCAGCAGCGGCGGAAATACCCGTTCAGGTGCATCGTGCTGATAAGCAGGAATATCGCCGGCGTCGTGCTCCAGAGAGAACGTCAGCAGGCTGCCGGCCAGACGGGCCAGTTCGCGGTACAGCAGTTCCGGGTGACGCTCAGGCGTCTGAAGCAGTTCCGTCAGCACCGGCTCGGCGCTGTTCAGGGCATTGAGCAGCCAGAACAGGGAGACATCCGCGACAGCGAAGTCGGCCATCCGCTCATTGCTTTCACGGCGCATGGCCATCAGGCGACGACGGCGGGCCTGCAGCCGCACCAGCAGGTCACCCAGTTCGGTGGCAAGCCACGGGCTGGCAGAAACAGAAAGCATCGGCGGGATAAAGGCCGGGTCACGGCTCCATTGTCCCTGCGCATTGCGTACCAGACGGGCCACCGGACAAGTCAGGTATGCCGTGTTTTCCTGGCTAGACAGACGCAGGGTCAGCGCATTGCGCAGAACCGCCAGTTCGCCGCTTTCATGCCCGGCCAGTTCCTGCACCACCACACGTTCCGCTTTCCAGCGACGCGGGCGTTCACTGTCCAGCCCGTTATCGAGATTGCCACCGCTGGCGCTCAGCAACGGCAGTGCGACAATCACGTCAACAGTCTCACTGCCCTGTGCTGCGGACAAATCACAGACTGGCGGAAGGTTATCGGCCAGGTCTGTATCAACAATCGTGCCATCCTGGAAACGTACCACCAGACGGGTGGCATTCAGGCGAGACAGCGCAAGCGCGGCATCATCAAACTCTGCGGCCACCACACCCCAGGGATAAGAAACCCCCATCCGGGCGACCATGCTGGCAACGTGCTCATTCCAGCGAGCCTGCTGCTGGAACTGTTGCGGGGCCAGAGCGGCCCCATCCTCCCAAAGTGGGCGGTAAATTTTCATCCCTGATTTCCCCTCGCCTTACGATTTGGCTTTCGGCATCTGGGAAACCAGTGACAGGTTGACGTCCATCCCTTCCACCTGGAAGTGCGGGATCGCATACAGCTTCACGCGGAAGAAGCCCGGGTTGTCTTCAATGTCTTCAACCACCACTTTGGCGTCGCGCAGCGGGTGAGAAGCCTGCAGTTCGTCGCCCGGGTCGGTCATTTCGGTCACCAGACTGCGAACCCAGGTGTTGAGCTCAAGCTCCAGCAGACGACGGTCTTTGGTGGTGCCGATATTTTCACGCTGAATCAGCTTCAGGTAGTGCGCAATACGCGACAGCAGGAAAATATACGGCAGACGGGCATTGATACGGCTGTTGGCCGTTGCATCCGCGGTGTCATACAGGGCCGGCTTCTGGGTGGAGTTGGCGCTGAAGAAGCAGGAATAATCTCTGTTTTTATAGTAAGACAGCGGAATGAAACCGAGGTTGGCGAACTCAAATTCGCGGGTTTCCGGGATCATCACTTCTGACGGGATCTTGACCTGATTACCGGTGCCCAGGTCGTACAGATGGATTGGCAGGTCCTGCACGGCACCACCGGCCTGCGGGCCACGAATTTGTACACACCAGCCGTTGTTGATGAAGCTGCGAACCATGTTGGATGCAAAGGCAAACGAGGCGTTGGTCCACAGGTATTTGTCGTGATCCGGGCCCTTCACTTCTTCCACGTAGTTGAAGCTGCGTACGGGCACGGTGTCCGGGCCATACGGCAGGCGACCCAGCACGCGCGGCATCACCAGACCGATATAACGGGCATCCTCCGTCTCGCGGAAGGACTTCCATTTGATGTACTCAGCGCGGTCAAAGTAGTTACCTATATCCTTGATGGCCGCCACATCCTCCATGCTGTCTTTCAGGAAGAATTTCGGCCCGGCAGAGCCGATAAACGGCATATGCGCTGCGGCAGACACTTTCGAAATGTTGCGCAGCAGGGCAACATCCTGCGCAGACGCATCAAATTCGTAAGCGGAAATCAGCGCGGCAATCGGCTCACCGCCCGGGGTGTCATACTCATCAATATAGGTATGTTTATACAGTCCGCTCTGGATGATTTCCGGGCTGTCTTCAAAGTCCTGACGCAGGTCTTCTTTGGACATATCCAGCAGTTCAACCTTCACGTTCTGGCGGAAATCGGTTTTGTCGACCAGCGATTTCACGCCGCGCCACAGACTTTCTACCGCCTGAAAGTCCTCATGGTGCATGACGGCATCAAGCTGACGGCTAATCTGCTGGTCCAGCACCGCAATGTGGTGGTCAATCAGGTTTTTGTCGAGTTTTTCAACCTTTGAGCCTGCTTTGGTCAGGCATTCCAGGAACACCTGCATTCCGGCCGTTAATCGTTCATCCGCGGTCGCATCCGACATCGCCTGCGCATCCTGCCAGCTATCCAGCGCACTCAGGGACGAGACCGGGGTAAGATTGATTTTTTCAAACAGTGAGGCGTATACCCCACTTTCAGTCGGGCACTCAAGCACAACGCTTTCGCCTCCGACAGCATTTTCGTTTTTTACAGACATGAGCATGATTCCGTATGAGTCCGGGTTATCTTCAGGCGTCTTTCGGTGCCAGTGAGGAGAGTTCAGTGCGCAGTTCGTTGCTGAGTGCCGGGTCAAGCAGTATTTTTTCCAGCTCTTTGCGGAAGGCCTGGTTATCAAGAAGATTGGATTTGAGGTCGCGCAGAAGATTGCGCATCGCCAGCATGGCTTTGAGTTGCGGGATTTGACGGGCAACCTGTTCTGGTTCAAAATCCTTCATGTTCCGGAAGGTCAGGGCAACGTTTTCCTCACTGCCGTCACCCGCCAGGGTGTTCTGTACCGACAGGTTAACGGACGGGGAAAACTCAGCCAGAACGCTGTTGAAATTGTTTTTATCCACGTTCACCTTCCCGCGCTCAAACAGCGGACGGTTTTCCTGACCATTGCTGAAGTCACCCACGGCCAGGAGCTTGAGAGGCAGTTCGGTTTTCTTTTGCGCGCCACCTGTATGTAAATCCAGCTTTAAATTGACGCGTGCTTTTGGTATTTCATTCTGAAACGAAGACATAACAAGTCCTTGTGCTGTGAAGTCGCGGCAGTCCGGGCGCAATGCAGGCACAGACCAGCAGATGCCAGATGACGTACTCCCGAACAAGCTTTAACTGGGAGGCTGCGATGATTGCTCACCGTTATTAAACAGGAGCAAAACGTATAGCAAGATATGTCTGCACACGAGAAAAACCCGCAAATAGATTGATTTACATCAAAAACCAACAGCAACCTAATCAGTAGTAAAGACGGCCAGCGTCGTAAAACAACTAACTGTGAGACGGTACTGATTTAGCGTTAATAACTTTTACGTAATAAGTGCAGATATGAAAGTAAGGCAAAACGGACTTATTTTCAGAACGAGATTCAGCTGGCATGAGAGTTAGCCACCGTTCAAGAGTTCCGCTATAGTCGTATGAAGACTCGCGTAATCAGGAGAGTGAAGATGCATCAGACTAAAGAAGAACGGGCGTGGCAGAGGGGCTACTCATTAGCCAGATTTTGGAAGAAAATTAGAAAAGAACTCTCCAGCCTTGACAACCGATGTGTCAGCTTTGCCATAAACCGTAATATGCCCAAATGGGTTGGACATATACCAATTGCAGGGCTGCTTATTCTTTCGGTGACAGCCATAACTCTGGGCGGTTTTGTGTTTGTGTCTTCAGTGTTGATTCTTTGGGGCCTCGCTATTGCGGGTTCTCTTGTGAAAGGTGGGGTATCTGGCACCACGGGTAAAATTGACAGTAGCGACTACATAATGGAAAGCGCTCGTCATGGCCAATATGATGCGCCTTACCAACCACCAGGAGAGGATTGAAGTCACGGGGTCCCTCCCTCGCCGCCGTGACGTTCATTATTATCGAGTAGCTTTGCTGTTTATCGCATTTGCCGCGGCGTCACCTAATTTACCTCCAGCATTCTGTGCTGTCTCAGTACCTTTTTGAATGGCGTTACTTAACGCCACTGCGATATTTACACCTGCCCATGATAATGCTCCCAGCCAGACGGCAGGAAGCACCAGGAACATTGTTCCCATAACCAGATTCATAATGAGGTCATCTGAGCTGTTCTGCAGTCCCGCCATATTAAAGCGGCTGTGAGTATCCGAACTGTACAACGCGGTCAGCAGCCAGCTGTCGAGCCAGCGCGCCAGTTCCCACCAGAACGTCAGAAAGTTAAGAGCAAATATCACAAAGGTCAGCGTAATAACGGTCCTGAACTCATAAGCCGCAAACGCCAGTATTAGCGGCAGCATCACATAAATTGCCATGAGCAGGATAGCCTGCACCATTGGCAGCGCCTGTCGCATCGCATCGAACGCCGGGAACGCCGCCAGACTGCCGAGAGATGTCCCGCCAATGGCCGCCACGCGTGCCGCTGCATTATCCAGGGTAAAATCGGCGTTGCCGCCATAGCCGGCATACACATGACCATTCTGTGAGACCGTCAGGCTTTCCGGACTCACCAGACGACGGATGACGGCTTCCTGATAGTCACTGTCGTTAAAGCCTGACATTTTCATTGCGGCTGAGATGCGCAGCCACATATCGGGGTCGGCCTGGTCCTTCACCCGTGCTTTCAGACCGGTATCCGCATTACTCCACCATTCACTGCAGGTGGGATAGCCTCCTCTTCCGGTATTGGGCCGGCCGCTGTCCCGGCTGTCGGTCCACGGGAACGCAGCCCGGGGCAGTTTAGACTGCAACGAAGGATAATACCGGCTCAGAAATGTGCTGCTGCCGATCCACTCAATATCACGCAGCGTGGTTTTGTCCTTTGACTGGCCCTGATCCTGCTGCTTCCACATATACAGCGCAACTGAATAGCAGTCGTTGGTGAAGTCCTGCAACTCCTGCGCCAGCGCTTTGTTGTCGATACGCGTATGCTGCACTTCAAAACGGATTTGTCGCATGTCAGGGCGGCAGGGAATGGTGACCACGGCCGCCTGGGTGACCCCTTTTGAGAGTTTATGAATCAGCACCCACCATACCGGTGCTGCAGCCGTCTGGTCGTTGAGACTGGTGACCACGCCGGCATAGCCGCTTTCATCCGGCGCTTTTGGCGTCCACACGCCACAGCTCTTTGCCCGGGTTGTGTCGTACTGCATCGTACTGAGGCTGACATTAATCAGCGGTACGCAGCAGGCAATCATCACCAGGAACCCGGCATACAGCGCGTTCTCAATACGGGGCAGCGACAGCATCCCCTTGTTACCTTCATCCTCCCCTTCTTCACGGACCCTGAGCCAGATACCCACCACCTTAAACGCCAGCGGCAGGACAAAAAGGCCGGTGCCCAGCAGAACATTCCACAGGCCATTGTTGATGACCCAGCCGAGCAGCGTGAGAAAATACTCAAGATAGCTGTTTGTTGTCATCGTCAGGCTCCCGGACCGGTAAACATCGCGTACTCACACAACGCGATAAAAAGCACACTGGCCACGCTGATGCGCTGCAGCGGCCGGCGGTATTCCTCCCGAAAACCCGGCGCATGCCGGATTTTCCAGAGGCCCCAGGCAATCAGCGCATACAGCGCCAGCCGCCATATCAGCCAGCCGTAGCGCGTCGACTGCATCCAGTTCCGGAATGCAGCGGCTTCAGTCGGGTGTTTCATGGCGGTGTCAGCCACCATTAATGAGACCAGCATGAATAACGCCATACAGGCGAGGAAGATGCTGGTACGGGTAAGGACTTTCCTGACAGTCGTTTTATTGTGCATGCTTATTCCCTCACTCAGCCGACTGCGGCGCTGCCATTTGATTGAAGCGGCTGTCCGTATTGTCATCAGACTGGGACTGAGGATTGCTTTCGATGCGCTGGTTTTCCCTGTCGATAATGGTCAGAACAGAATTGCGTGACAGTTCGCGTTTCATCTCCATCTCGTTTTTCAGCGCCGCGATAACCGAAGTCATAGCTGCCTTCCTGAAACTCCGAAAACAGTGTGTAACGCCCGTCAAATTTGACTTTCACCGTACCGGTTGGCCCCTGCCGCTGCTTGCCGACAATGATCTCAGCCACCTCGGCATCCGGGGTGCCGGGGTTATAAACCTCATCCCGGTAAATAAACATGATGAGGTGCGCATCCTGCTCCAGCGCACCGGAGTCACGCAGGTCACCATTATTGGGGCGTTTATCGGCTCGCTGCTCCACCAGGCGGTTGAGCTGGGAAAGCGCCAGTACCGGACAGCCCAGCTCTTTACCGAGCGCCTTAAGCGAGCGGGAAATTTCCGCTATTTCCTGCGTGCGGTTTTCCTGCTCGGGGGAGCGGACAAGCTGCAGATAGTCCAGCATGATGAGAGAGGGTCTGCCGTATTTGCGGACATAGCGACGGGCGCGGGCGCGCAGTGTGGCCGGGGTCTGGTAACTGGTATCATCAATGATCAGGCGGTTTTGCCACTCAATAATGCGGCCTGTAGCCGCGGACACGCGAGCCCAGTCTTCATCATCCATATTACCGCTGCGAAGCCGGGACAGTTCCACCCGGCCTTCCATCGCCAGCAGGCGCATCATCAGCTGCTCTGAGGGCATTTCAAGACTGAACACAAAGACGTGATCGTCAGGTTTTGCACCCACGGCCGCGGTGCAGGCGGCCATGGCCAGCGACGTTTTCCCCATGGAAGGACGGGCGGCCAGCAGGGCCAGATCGCCGGGCTGGAGACCACAGGTCATCGCGTCCAGTTCACTGAACCCTGTCGGAGTTCCGGTGAGGCCGTCACTGGCGGACATGCTTTCCAGATGCGTCATCAGTTTATCCAGCGCCTCGTTAACGCCGGTCTCACTGTTGAGCTGCATGGCCCCCTGTTCGGCAATGTTGAACAGCTTACCTTCGGCCGACTCAAGAATGCCCGCCGAGCTGGCTTTCGGGGCCTGCACATCGGAAAGAAGACTGTTACCCACTGTCATCAGCTGCCGCAGGCGGCTTTTCTCCGCCACCACCCCGGCGTAGGCCAGGATATTGGCTGCAGACGGCGTGTTTTTACTCATTTCAGCCAGATAAGCAAAGCCGCCACACTGTTCAAGGTCGCCTCTGTTCTCCAGCCGTTCCGTAATAGTGATGAGATCGAGCGGTAGCCCTTCTCCGGCCAGCTCGGCCATCACGCGGAAGACCATACGGTGCGGCCGGGAAAACAAATCTTCCGGGGAGATTTGCAGTATCACCTCATCCCACCGATCGTTATCAAGCATCAGTCCGCCCAGTACGGCCTGCTCAGCCTCATAAGAGCAGGGCATCATCATCTCAGACATGACGCACCTCCCGGGTCAGAACGTCACTGAAATGGCTCTGCCACTCCGGAAACAGTTCACAGGCGAGATCGTGCATGGTGACGGCTGCGGCCGGACCTTTGCGGCGTGTTTTGTATTCCAGACGATGCACGGGCTGCTGCTTGACATGCCCCAGTTTGAAAATATCCAGCGCCTCGATACGGGTATCGAGTAAACGATAAACGTCACGGTTGCCCAGCGCAGAGGCGTCGTAGTGTTTTTCGTTAATGATGGCGGCAAGACCGTCCATCGCTTCACGGTCAAGAAGGGTGTTTTCGATACAGTTGACGAGAATGGAAATATCAGGAAGGCGGATACCGTAATTTTCATAGGTTTTCAGGCGGGTAAGCATATGAAGGGAGCCGCGGATAAATTCACGGACATCCGGAAGGATGGGTTTAACAACGCCCATCACATTACCGGTAGAGGACAGGAGGGAAAGTTCGGTCATGACGCCTGTTGCGCCTTTCGAATCCACAATAATGACGTCATAACGGTTAAAGAAAGGATGCTGAAGTATGTTACGCAGGCGCAGACGGCCGTCTGCAGCGTGAAGCATCGCGGTCGGCAACAGTTCGTCCGGGTCGTTAGAGTAGATGACATCGAGATTTTTTATGGCGGTCTGCGAAATGCATTGCGTATGGTCACTGACCATCTGCATCAGCAGTTCATAGAGACCGAAAGGGGATTCATGCTCCAGCGCGAAGATACTGCTGGCTGTGGGCTGGGAATAGTCGGCATCCACAAGAAGGGTGTTCAGGCCGGCATCGGCGAGAAAACCGGCAAGGTAAGCAGCAAACGTGGATTTGCCTTCTCCACCTTTGGGAGAGATCACGGGAAGTATTTTCATTTTGCACATCCAAAACAATGGTTTGGATGTATGCGTTAGCGATTATTCACATCCCTGTAACACAAAGGCAAAAAAACTTAACTTTCCGGCAATGGGATTGAAAATCCCCGTGTCCTTGGTTCGATTCCGAGTCCGGCACCACTAATTCTGCATCAAAGCACGCTGGTTAGAGGTAACCCTTTAACGGGCGGAACAAAGGAACTGACAGGTAAATATCGCCGTATCTGTGAGAGACCGAACACTCGATATTAGTTGTTAGATTCCTCTCAAAAAGGACACCTGTTACAGCAGGCGTCCTTTTCTCGATCACTGACGATTCTCACAGCGTGTTAAAGGTATGTCTGGGTTCCTTATTATCGGTGGGGATCACATCCATATACCGTGACAATTCATCCTCTGAAGCCCGCCCTGTCACCTTCAAATCTAATTCGACGTATTCCAGGGTCGTAGTGACACTTCGATGCCCCAGTAATCCTTTACCATCGCCAGGTTACGATCCGGTAATTTCATCATTTCTGTCGCCACGGTATGCCTGAACCGATGTGGTCTTACCTTAAACACCCACTCTTTCATTAGCCTGGTGAAAAACGAGCGAACGGGTTGTATTGCGGGTTCCCGGTCCACCCGCCTGTTGGGCTCAGGAATCGTGCCACATCAAACAGGTAATCTTCGGGCTCAGCGTGTAAGTATCCCTCCACGCACTTTTAGAGATCTCCCGGCATACTGGCTATGTCCCTGGAGAAGATCGCCATGCGCAAAACACGATTCACCGAACACCCGATCATTGCCGTTCTGAAGTCCGTATAACCTGACGTCGGAAGAATACCGGCTGATGGCTGAGAAACCGGGAGCAACCATCGTCGCTCCCGGTTTTATCGCTCAGCATCCTGGGCGAATCATCCGCCAGATTAGGCCGTTTCCTCCACCCGAACCTTAGACTCAATAAACGTCACAACCGCACGGGTCACTTCAACCGTTGTCGCTTTGCCACCCACGTCCGGAGTCAGAATGCCTTTGGCGCAGACGTCTTCGATGCCGGCCATCACCAGCGCGGCCGCGTAGCGTTCACCCAGATGTTCCAGCATCTGCGCGGCAGTCCAGAAGGTGGCTATCGGGTTGGCAATGCCTTTACCGGTGATATCAAACGCAGAGCCGTGGATCGGTTCAAACATTGACGGGAAGCGGCGCTCCGGGTCGATATTTGCCGTCGGTGCCACGCCAAGGCTGCCCGCGAGTGCGCCCGCCAGGTCGGAAAGAATGTCCGCGTGCAGGTTGGTGGCGACAATGGTGTCCAGGCTCTGCGGATGCAGCGTCATCCTGTGTGTCATCGCATCCACCAGCATTTTGTCCCACTTCACGTCCGGAAACTCCTGCGCCACCTCCGCCGCAATTTCATCCCACATCACCATGCCGTGGCGCTGGGCGTTGGATTTGGTGACCACCGTCAACAGCTTGCGCGGCCGGGACTGCGCCAGCTTAAAGGCATAACGCATAATGCGGGTAACGCCCACGCGGGTGAAAATCGCCACTTCGGTGCCCACCTCTTCCGGCAGCCCGCGATGCGCTCTGCCGCCGTTGCCGGAGTATTCCCCTTCCGAGTTTTCACGCACTATCACCCAGTCCAGGTCGCCTGGTCCGCAGTTGCGCAGCGGTGGCACAATGCCAGGCAGGATTTTGGTCGGGCGGACGTTGGCATACTGATCGAAGCCCTGACAAATCGGCAAACGCAGCCCCCACAGAGTGATATGGTCCGGCACGTCCGGTGCGCCGACGGCACCAAAATAGATCGCATCGAACTTCTTCAGCGTTTGCAGCCCGTCTTCCGGCATCATCACGCCGTGCTTTTTATAATAATCAGACCCCCAGTCAAAATTTTCGATATCAAATTTCAGCTTGCGGTCCTGCTTTTCCAGCGCACGCAGAACTTCAATACCGGCAGAAATCACTTCAGGGCCGATACCGTCAGCGGGAATAGCAGCAATGGCATAATGGCGCATAATAGCCTCCAGACAGGGTTAATGTATTTCAGGATGAGAAAGGTCAGCCGTTTGCGGCTTTTTATTGCCCACCGACAGCAGCAGGACAATTAAGGCCGATAGGGTCAGTAATCCGGCGACAAAATAGAGTCCCCAGGTGTAAGAACCGGTTTGCTGGCGGATGATGCCAATGACGATTGGTCCGGCAAAACCGCCCAGGTTGCCAATGGAATTGATCACCGCGATACCCGCTGCGGCTGCGGGGCCGGAAAGAAACAGGGTCGGCATACTCCACAGCGGCGGCTTGGAGGCGCTGATGCCAATATTGACCAGCGTCAGTGCGACAATCACGCCGATCAGCGTGGTGATATTACCCGCATAGATCAGTCCTGCTGCGGCCAGCAGACAGGCGGTAATCACATGCCAGCTGCGTTCGCCGCTGCGGTCGGAATGGCGCGCCCAGAGGATCATCGCCACCACGCCGAGGATGGCTGGCACAGCGTTCAGGAAGCCAGTGGCCAGCGAGGAAGCGCCGAAGGAGTGAATGATCTGCGGCGACCAGATGCTCAGGGTATACAACCCCGCCGAGGTGCCAAAATAGACCAGCGCCAGGGCCAGCACCCGCCGATCGGCCAGCCCGCGCCAGACGCTGCTATGGCTGCCCGTCACCGAACGGGAACGTTCTTCGGCCTGCAGAGTGTTTTGCAGCCAGTCGCGCTCTTCATCAGAGAGCCACTTCGCCTTTGCCGGGCGGTCAGTGAGGAAGAACAGCACCACAACCCCCAGCAGCACGGCGGGAACGGCTTCCAGCACGAACATCCACTGCCAGCCCGCGAAGCCCAGCATGCCGTGCATCTGCAGTAACGCGGCGGAAACCGGTGAACCCAACGCGGTGGATAACGGCGCCGCAGCCATAAAGATCGCGGTCACCTGTGCTCTTCTTGCCGCCGGGAACCAGTAGCTGAGATAGAGAATGATACCGGGGAAAAATCCCGCTTCAGCCACGCCCAGCAAAAAACGCAGCAGATAAAAACTGTTGGCACTGCTCACCAGCGCCATACAGCCGGAGACCAGCCCCCAGGTGATCATCACGCGGGCAATCCAGATCCGCGCACCAACTTTATGCAGAATAAGATTGGACGGCACTTCAAATAAAAAGTAACCGAGGAAAAATATCCCTGCTCCCACGCCAAATACGGTGGGAGAGAAGCCCAGATCTTTATTCATGGTCAGTGCAGCAAAACCGAGATTAACGCGATCGATAAAGGCGATGAAATAGAGCAGCATAATAAAGGGCACAATGCGCAGGGTAACTTTACGCATCACCCGTTTTTCGAGGTGAGAGTTCATTTTGACGTGCTCCGCAGGTTCAGGGTTTTCTTTTTTTAATAAAACTCAGTATGCAGTTCGGGCTGGACTTATCATCAGGCGTGGATTATATAATTTATTTAAATAATGATAGTCGGGGGAAAATATGGATATAAATCAGTTGCGTTGCTTTATGGCCGTGGCTGAAGAGCTGCACTTTGGCCGGGCGGCGCAAAAGATGGAAATGATGCCTGCGTCACTAAGTCGCTTTATCCGCCTGCTGGAAGACGATCTCGGCGTACGCCTGCTGAACCGCTCGACCCGCAACGTATCGCTGACCCCGGAAGGGGCAGATTTTTTTGATGAGGCGGGGCAAGTGGTTACCCGGTTCGATGCTCTGGCACTGCGATTTAAAGCAGGCAAAAGAACCGGTCGCCGCACGCTGCGCATCGGCGCAATCGACAGCGCTGCCCGTGGCCTGCTTCCTCAGCTGTTGAATATGTTTGTGCAGGAACATCCCGAAGCGGATATCCATCTGACGGAGGACAAAACCATTAACCTGATCCCCCGGCTGAAATCCGGCTGGCTGGATATGATTTTTATCCGTCCACCCGAAAGCCTGGACGCCAGGCTGGCGGTACGTTTTATCACCCGCGAAACCTGCGTACTGGCTGTTCCGACCGGGCATCCGCTGGCCGCGCGAACATCGGTCAGCGTGGCGGATTTCTGCCATGACGCGATGATCGTACCGGAGAGAAGAACGCGGCCGCACAGTCACGATCTGACGATGAATGTGTTCCGCAATGCCGGGCTGACGCCGCAGATTGCGCAGTTCGCGGAGGAGAAGCAGACCATCCTGAGCTTTGTCGCGGCGGGATTAGGTCTGGCGATTGTCCCGGCTTCCTTTCGCAATATGAACAACGAGGGCGTAACCTGTATCCAGTTGAACATTGATGAGAAGATCAAAGGCCTGCCGCTGTGTATGGCGTGGCACAAGGGCAGCAACGATCCTGATGTTGTCGCCCTGCTGACGATTTTCTCCCGGCGAAAAGAGGATCTGATCGCCGGACTTTGAACAGTCTATCCCTTCGGAAACACCCACACATGCCCGGCAGGCAAAGAGAGATGGCAATGCGACGGATCGCGCAGTTCAGCACCATAAGCGCGGATCACAAAGTCATCGCCCGCCGTACGGAACAGATATTCCCAGCGATCCCCAAGGTACATGCTGGTCAGTAACGGCAGCGCCATTGAGTTCTCTTCCGGTCCCTCAGTGATCCGAACCCGCTCGACGCGGATCACCGCTGTCCCTTCCTGTCCGACAGTGACGCCCTCACCTGCTCTGCCCCACAGCGCCCAGTCAGCGCCCTGGATTTTTGCTTTTCCGTCGCTGACTTCGGTAATCCTGCCATGCAAACGGTTGTTGCTGCCCATAAACTCAGCGGTAAACAACGTGGTTGGCGAGCCGTACATCTCCTGCGGCGAGCCCTGCTGCTCAATCACCCCGTTATTCAGCAACAGGATGCGGTCGGAGATCGCCATCGCTTCATTCTGATCGTGGGTCACCATCAGCGCCGACAGACCGAGTTTCACGATCAGCTCTCGCAGAAAGACCCGCGCTTCTTCCCGTAACTTGGCATCCAGATTCGACAGCGGCTCATCCAGCAGGATCACCGGCGGGTTGTAAACCAGCGCCCGGCCAATCGCCACGCGCTGCTGCTGTCCGCCTGAAAGCTGATGGGGATGGCGCTTGCCCAGATGTCCCAGCCCCAGTTGCTCGAGCACGCTCTGCACCCGCTGGTTGATTTCAGCAGCGGAGACTTTGCGCAGCTTCAGTGGATAGGCGACGTTCTCAAAAACAGTTTTATGCGGCCACAGCGCGTAAGACTGAAAAACCAGCCCGAGATTACGCTCTTCCGCCGGGATTTCGCTCCGTGGCGTGCCGTCATAGACCGTATTCTGGCCGATGACGATCCGTCCCTGAGAAGGTTTCTCTAACCCGGCCACCGCGCGCAATAGCGTGGTTTTACCGCTGCCGGATGGCCCTAGCAGTGACACCACTTCTCCCTGCTTCAGCTGCATGGAAACGCCTTTCAGCACCGGGTTGTCGCCATAGGTTAAATGCAGGTTTTCAACGGTTAACTCAGTCATGTAATTTCACTCCGAAGCGAAGGGCGACGCCCAGGCCAATCACCACCAGCAGGATATTAATAAAGGAGAGCGCCGCAACGATATCAATCGCGCCCGCCGCCCACAGCGAGACCAGCATCGAGCCGATGGTTTCCGTGCCGGGAGAAAGCAGGTACACGCCAGTTGAGTACTCGCGCTCAAAGATCAGGAACATCAGCAGCCAGGAGCCGATTAGCCCATAGCGCGACAGCGGAATGGTAACGTGGCGGGTAATCTGCCCGCGCGATGCGCCGGTGCTGCGCGCTGCCTCTTCCAGCTCCGGCCCAACCTGCAGCAGTGTGGAAGAGATCAGCCGCAGGCCGTAAGCCATCCACACCACGGTATAGGCCAGCCAGACGCTGAAGATGGTACTGCGCAGCGAGCGCAGCCAGACAGTAAAGTGTTCACGCAGCCATTCCGCCATCGGCAGCGTTGAAAGCCAGCCGTTTTTCAACGACTGATCCAGCCACAGCGGCAGGAACAGGAACACCCACAGGAAGGCCAGACCGGCCAGCAGGCCCGGCACTGCACGGGGCACCAGCACGCTGTAATCAAGGAAGCGCGTGACGTTGTCCGGCTTGCGGTGCATGGCAATGCCGATAAACAAGTAGCAAACCACCGCCAGCGCGCCGCCGATAACCCCAATCGCCATGGAATTGACGATAGCCCGCAGCAGGTTCGGCTGCTGCCAGATGGTGCGGAAGGTATTCAGCGACAGCTCGTCCCAAACCGAAACGCCTACACCCCAGTTAGAGATAAAGGCACGCAGCACCACCCCCAGCAAAGGTACGCCAATGGTGACGGTCAGCCACGCGGCCACCACGGCACCGGCCACCCAGCGCCATTTCCCCAGCGGCAAAGCGCGTGCCTGCGAGGCTTTGCCCTTCAGCGTGACGAAGCGGTTGGCGGTGCGCATCAGGCGACGCTGCAGCATCACCAGCGGAATGGTGATACAAATCAATACCACCGCCACTGCCGCCATCAGATGGTAGGATGGCGTGCCGAGCTTGTTGGTCAGTTGGTAAAGGTAGGTCGCCAGCACCATGTTGCCTTCCGGATCGCCCAGTACCAGCATCAGGCCAAAGACCTCCAGCCCGAGGAAAAACAGCAGCACGCTGGCGTAGAGGATCGACGGACGAACCATCGGCAGGCTGACCGCCGTCATCACCTGCAACGGCGACGCGCCGGAAATACGTGCGGCCTCTTCCACATCAGATCCCACGCTGCGCAGCGCCGAAGAGATATAAAGATAGGCATGTGGGACATGCGTCAGCCCGGCAATCACCACAATGCTCGGCATCGAATAGATGTTCCACGGCACAAACCCGATCAGTTTCTCCGCCCATAGCGAGAAGAACCCAACCGGCCCGGCTGCCACCACATAGCCAAATCCCAGCACCATCGGTGAAACAAAGATCGGCACCAGGATCAGCGGCTCGATCAGCCTGCGGCCGGGCAAATCGGTGCGCACCATCAGGAAAGCCAGAATGCCACCCAGCGGAATGGCGATAATCACCAGGCCAAAAGCCAGAATAAAGCCGGACCTCAGCGCCTTATAAAAATCCGGATCGGTAAAAATAAAACCGAAAGATTCCAGGCTGAACTCTTTCGACGGAGAGAAAAACGGCGCGGAGAGAAAGCTCTGAACCACGATAAACAGCAGCGGAATATAGATTACCAGCGCGGTGATCAGCACCACCACGCTGCGTGGCAGCCCCTGCCACTTTCTGTGCCATACGTTCATGTGAAATCCCTGCGAACAGATGGGCCGCGCCGCAGCGCAGCCGGGAGAGGATTATTTGGCGGCGGCTTCGCGCCACTGTCTGATGTAGTCCAGGCGTTTCTTCGGCTGCAGATATTCCAGCAGCGATTCATCCACCGGGATCGGCTTGAGGGCATTGCCAAGCATTTTGGTCATACCATCGATATCATTCTTCCCTTCAATATCGTTGCGCAGGGAGGGAATATCGGACTGATTAGCGAGGATACTCTGCCCTTTTTCCGACAGCACATAGTCCAGCCACAGTTTGGCTGCATTGATGTTCGGCGCTTCTTTGCTGATAAAGGAGACCCGGGAAAGGACCAGCGTGTAATCTTTCGGATAGGAGATACCTAGCGACGGATCGCCCTTCGCGCGGGCTTCAGCGTAGGAACCAAGAATATTGAAACCAATCAGGTTTTCCCCTGAAGAGACCCTTTCCATCATCGTGCCGGTGGAAGACTGCACCGCCAGCCCGCCTTTCGCCACGTCGGCCAGCGTTTTGAAATAGTTGGGATCGGCCTTGCTGTCCTGTACCGAGAGCATAAAGCCAAGTCCGGATTTCTCAATATCGTAGGTGGTGACTTTTTTGGTGAATTTGTCGGTCTGGCTGGCCAGCAGTTTTGCCAGCGCCGCGTGGGAATCAGGGACATCGCCCTGCGGGATCAGTCGTTTGTTATAAATAAACACCACTGGCTCGTAGGTGGTGCCGTAGGCTTTCTGTTGCCATACTGCCCACTTCGGAATCTTACCGGTTTCCGGCGAGCTGTACTCAGCGGCATAGTCGGTCGCCAGCTTCAGTCCCGTGTCCATTGATGAGCTCCATACCACGTCGCCGCTGGTGCCACCAGAAGCCTGCTCGCTGATATAGCGGTTGTAGAGTTCGGTGCTGTTCATATCGTTGTATTCAACTTTGATCCCTGGATAAGCGGCTTCAAATCCTTTGATCAACGGGCCGGCTGCCTTGGTATCCGTGGTCGAGTACACCACCACTTTGCCCTCTTTTTTTGCCGCATCAACCTGCTTCTGATAATCAGCCGGATAGCCCTGCGGCAGGTCGGCGAAGGCCGGAGAAGCGATCATTACCGCCAGTGGAGCGATCATCGCGCGAAACTTTGCAGACATAAATTTAACCTCTGGTTACATTCAGAAAACATAAGTTCAACATATAGCCGCTACTCAGCGAGGCGCAATGAAGTTGGATTTTTATCTTCTGGTTTTGTGAGGTTCAGGGCGGTTTTGCGACAGAGAGGGGCCTGGCGGGCTGCCGCCAGGCTGATGCTAAGGTTTTTTTAAGTAATCAGGTAGGTTCAGTGCTGGCGCAGGTCGCTGAGGAAGCGCTTAGCCCGCTCGTGCTGCGGGTTGCTGAAGAATCGCTCCGGGCTGGCTTTCTCCAGGATTTGCCCCTGCTCAATGGGCTCCAGCCGGTTAACGGTGCGGATCAGCGTCGATTTTCCCGACCCGGATGGCCCGCAGACCACCACCACCTCGCCACTTTTGATTTCCGCGCTCAGATTGGTCAGCGCCTGATAGTCGCCGTACCACTTGTTGACCTGGTTAAATAAGATCATCGGTCTCATCGGGGTTCCTTATTAAGACTCTGCCCGGCGCAGCAGCATGGCCTGCGCCACCTGTTCAGCCTGCGGATCGGTGTTGCGCCGCTTGCGGGCAATGCGCTCTTCAAGTTTGTTCGCCAGCCAGGTAAGGCTGAAGCAGATCAGGTAATAACCCATCGCCACAATGGCAAATACCTGGAAAGGTTTGGTCAGCAACTGGTTGTTCACCTGGTTAGCGGCGAAAGTCAGCTCCGGCACGTTGATGACATAGCCGAGAGTGCTGTCTTTGATGATCGACACCAGTTGGCTCACCAGGCTGGGCAGCGTACCGTCGACGATCATCTGCCCAAACAGGCCAGTCAGGACGGCACTGAAATCGAGTGCCATCTTCTCTTTACCCCCCGGCAAATTACCAGTTAGTCAACGCGGTCGCCAGGTCGCTTAATGCTGGCCTGTGTTAACGGGCTGAAAGGCAATATTCCTACCGGTGAAGTGATCTTTTTCCGCTCATTTGTCGCGCTGGTCTATATTTCGCTGGCTGATGCCACGGCCATTGGCTATGCCGCCCCGCTGTTCACGGTAATCCTGGCCGCGCTTTGCACCGCCGTATCATCCGTACAAATTCGCTTTTTAAACGGCATTGAACGACCTGGTGCGATCGCGGGGCTGTTCACCGTCTGGAGCGAACAGCGGCAGCGTAAGCTGAGCGTAATCCGGACGGTGACCTGATTAGGTGGCCATGACTGGCGTGACCTGATTTGGTTACTGCTGACGGGTTATCCTCTGATACTGCCCTCAGCCATAATTCTCTTCGGTATAGATCATAAATTTCACCTCATCCCTCATCCCCGGACGGCGCTTCGCCCTTTTCAAGATAACGCAGCAGCATATCGACCGAGAGCTGCGCATGTCGACGGGTGTTCTGATCCAGGGTCAGCGCTCCTCTGGCAAACGGCGCCCGGCCTGCATCTGATCAATGCCGATATGGCGTAGCCGCGAAGGATTTAGTGCTGGCAGTTCCTCCGGCAGGCAGGTAAGCTCCCTGCACTTTTTTCAGCACTCTGAACCGACCGTATGAAAACCAGACTCACCCTTGCTGTTACCCTCCTGCTGCTTATTGCTGTCGGGCTTTATCTGGCCTTCAGGCCACATCAGCAGGACCCCCACTATTATGCTGCCGTCTGCGTGGTCATTAATGATATGGGCGAGCCTGCATCAGCCGGGGAGTTTAAAGAAAAGCTGCAGGAAGTGATCATCAATGAAAATTCCTCCTATGCTGTAGACAAGATAAAGTTTGACCCGGCTTCAGCGCAGGGAGCCATCCAGCGTTACCAGCAACTTTCTGCCACAAATAAGCTCCAGTTAAAACAAGGGATTGATGCCTGCCTGCAAATTTTGATGCCTGCAGACAAAGGGAAATAATTTAGCATTTCTGTTGATGAATCCCAGTGGCGGGCTTCCTTAACGTAGTGAAAAATAATTTTTTAGTTGCACAGCGCTGAAGTTTTTTCACTGTGAAAATTATCAGCATTGATAATTTTACGCCGTATCAGATCCTTTCCCGATATCTGAGCAAAACGCTCAACAAGACGCGACTGTTTACGTAAACAGGGCGATCCGTTCATGCGGGACAAAACCTTTTTCATGCCAATAAACGTAAACACTCCTGATTTTCTGCATATTTATTTCCCGCCCCCTTTCACAGCGCGCTTACTCCGGAGCAAAAAAGTTAGACAACTTCAATGAGATTTTTCGCACTTGCAGACACAGACTGAAACAGATGCCCGATCTGGTCGGATGTGTATCATAAGTAACACCCCCCTCCATTCCACTGATTGATAACCTCACCTAATCAACTTCACCGGGGGTTAATCTGTAAAATAATTTGGTGGGTGCCAATCGATTTATAATGGCCCCGCAACATTAAACCTACATTTCTTACATCCATTTTTAGTCTCTTAAAGGTGGGCCAATCAGAATGCCAGCTGAATATTATTATGTTACGAAGCAACCGACCATACAGACTTTCATTTACTTCATCGGGGAGGATGCAGCAAGGTGCCCGCGAAAAATGCGCTGGTTTTTATCGGGAGTTTGTATAACTCCCTGCAGGCACTGACCGTCGCCAAAGTTCGCTTTGGCGAAAACGTGAAGGCCTGTTATTTCTGTTGCCTGTCACAACCGGAGAAGCACGGCCGTCGGCCTCTGCAGCCGCTCTCCCGCCGCCCTGCAGGAGGATTAAAAGAGTGAACGGGAGCCATGCAGTACGCACACAAAATCCGGCAGGCCATTTCCTGAACACGGTAATTTAAAAAAGAGGCAGGTTTCCCGTGAACTCTGCCTCAGTAATTTTTGCGACAAACTTCTCATATTTAGAATTATTCTTCTCACGCCTCTTCTTACCAGGATAATATGGGAAAATTCTTATTAACTCTTATATAAAAGGGTGGGCCATTGATGTTTTTGGTTAAAATTTATCACAACTCAGATTCCGCCTGGTCTTTTACCCGGTCGTTTTTCACACTTCATTTACCTTCAGGGTAATTATTCGAAAACCTGAAAAAAAACAACTTACTAATACCTAAAGAAAAACAAAATTAATCTGCGGTAATTTTGAATATTTTCAGAAATTTTTACAGTATTATTTTTTAA
>NZ_WHOY01000031.1:517546-554394 GCF_009765445.1 Pantoea sp. BAV 3049
TACCGGGAGTGGTGGGCCTCCAGGTGGCGAAGATTGATTTTTCCTGACGTTGTCAGTTTGGCACCCTACTAAAGCCGACGATGGAGTGGAGAGCTTTTTTCTCCACTTCTTCATAAGGGGGCTAGTTTTACGTTAAACAGAATGAGGTGATATATGTCACAACCTGCAGCCAGATTAGGCGATGCAACGGGGCATGGTGGAGCACTCGTCAGTGGCTCCGGCAATGTTTTTATTAATGGATTACCCGCCGGTGCCGTAGGGCTCAGCGTGGCACCCTGCGCACTGTTACACGGTGCCGCTCCGGTGGCTTGTGGATCGGGTACCGTCTTTATCAATGGTTGCCCTGCGGCAAGGCTTGGCGATGTGACCGGTTGCGGTGCGCCAATTTGCAGCGGTTCTGGCGATGTATTTATTGGTAACTGAATCATGCAACTGTTAATGACCTGGCCTGATACTCAGCTGGTTTTCAATCTTGCAGAGTCTTACACCTTTAAAAATGCGGCCTGTTTCAGTGTGCGGCAGGGAACATTTGGGACGCCGTTACCGCAGGATAAAAACAACGTTGTTTATTTTTACACTGCTGCTGTCGGGCCGGTCATTTTCAATGACTGCGAAGAGTTTATCTGCTTAATTGATGGTCATGAACTTGAGCGCGGACAGGCACACTCTCTGCGTTTTGGGGCCGTTATTCAGCTGGGTCAGTTCACGTTTGAAGTGACGCTGGGCGATGAAACGGCTGCCCATGATGACATGCTTCACAGCTTGCTTAATGTGCATTCTGCGGAGGAAAAAGCCAGTCTGATCGTCCCGGAACTGGAGGATATTTTGCCTAATGGCGGCCATTATACCGGCGATCTTCGTTATTTTAACGATGCCGTAAAGGGCGCTGAGGCAGAAAAAGATATCCTGAAAAAACTTGAAGTTGAGTACAAAAAATTCCTCATTTGGGGTGAGCAAAACAGGAAGTTTTTTGACGAGAATCCTGAGCTTAATAACAAACTTTCCGGTAGCGATCACTATTTTGATGCGATCAGAGACGAGATGAAAACCCGGACCCTGACAGAGTGCATTATCGAAGCGCCTTCACTGATCGATGAAGTCTGGAAGGAGATGAATATGATGGACTCCTATGACGACCTGCTGGGTGAGGAAGAGAAGCTGGATATCCTCAAATCTCTGGCCCCGGAAAATATCTCCTCAAGAGAGAAAAAACATGTACCGGAGCTGGTGTTCCACGATCTGTACAAAACAGGGCTGGACAGCCTTTATTAATTAACCACGGAAAGGATTATAAAATGACTGAAGCTTCTTCATTAACTGAAGTATTAAAGACCTCACAGCTTAGCGATGTTCTTGCGGATGTTCTGGTTCGGGTTAAAACGAAACCGGAAGATATCGCACTGAGAAAAACTCTGTTCAAACTGTACTGCATTGAAGGCCTGTGGGAAAAAGCCCTGATGCAGCTGCAGACCATTGAACTGATCGATGATAATGCTCAAAAAGAGACCGAGCTCTATAAAAACCTCGTGTTCAGTGAGCTGGTCAGGGAGAGCGTGCTGGCGGGCGAACGTACCGCTGGCCTGTTGGATGAGTCGTCACCTGAGTGGATGTCAATGCTGCTTCAGGCCAACAAGCTGCACACTCAAAAGGAACACGAACAGTCTGAAGCTTTGCGTGCTCAGGCATTCGAGCTGGCGCCTGAAACGGCCGGTAAGGGTGAAATCACCGGTGCATTTAACTGGATCGCCGACAGTGACGGCCGTCTCGGCCCGGTCTGTGAGTTTGTCAGCGCGGGCGGCTATCGTCAGGTGCCTTATTCCGTCATTCAGCTGATGACTGTGCCTCAACCAAAAGATTTGCTGGATCTGATCTGGGCACCGGCTCATATCAAGGTGAATAACGAGTTCTATTATGGCTATATTCCGGCCCGCTATCCCGTCACGCCAGATGCAGAACAAAAACTGAAGCTGGGTACAGTGACCGAATGGGTTCAGGAGTCAGATATTTTCTCTACCGGTATGGGCAGGAAAATGCTGATCACCGATCGGGGCGAATTCTCGTTGCTTGAAGTGACAGAAATCACCTTTGCATAACGGAGCAGGACATGGATAAGAAGCAGCATTATCTGCCGACGCTGTTTGAAAGGTTGCTGGACGACGAGCCTAAAAAACAGCTGGAAAATTATGATGCCTTTCATTTTGATGGAAGAAAGATGCGCGCTATTGTTCAGCAGGATATTTCCTCTTTGCTGAATAATACCAATATCGAAGATCGACTGGATGAACACCGCCATAAGGCTGTTTGTAGTTCAGTCATGAACTACGGTATCGGTGCGCTGGCAGGCAGGTATGCCAATCATCACAACTGGAACATCATTGAGAAAAACATCAGAAATGCGATATTGCGTTTTGAGTCCAGAATTATTCCTGAATCGCTGTTAGTCCGCCCGTTAATTGATAAAGACCATCCGGGTAAAAATGGGATGGTCATTTTTGAAATTCGCGGGCTGATTGAGTGGCACCCGAATCCCATCGATCTCTGCGTCAGCGGTGTGTATGACGTGGAAACCTCGAAAGTCGATTTAAGAAGTTCCTGAGGGCGGCCTGCCGCCCCTTCCCCTCAGCGCCTCTCAGTGGTTAAATCACCTTAACCGCATAATCTCAGGAGGCCCTGTGCTGCCATCGCAAACCGTCAGTCTGACCATTCCCCGTAACTGGCTTGATCTGTACGAAACCATCTGGAAACCTGACTATTTCCCCAAATGGGCCTCTGGCCTCAGTCAGTCCACGCTGGTACAGGAAGGTCACGTCTGGAAGACGACCGGGCCGGGCGATTCGGTAAAAATCCGCTTCACTGAACACAATCCCTTTGGCGTGATGGACCATTACGTTGATACCGGTTTTGGCAAAGAAGTGTATATGCCGATGCGGGTAGTGGGAAATGAAGAGGGCGCGGAAGTGTTGATCACCGTCTTCCGCCAGCCGCTGATGTCTGATGAAAAATTTGCTCAGGATGTGGAGTGGGTGAAGCGCGATCTGCAGGCGTTGCATACGCTGCTGACCACCTGAGTGGAGGGAAGGCCATCAGTTATTGCGAGCAGCCCCGTTCCGGTGTTGGACGGGGCAGTCGCTGATTAAAAGTGGATCACCCCTTTAATCAGCTCGCGATTATTGATCACCTGCGATTCAAAACTTTCTGCCAGGCTGGCAAACTCAAAGCGCCGGTTGAGCATCATCCCGGCGCTGATTTTGCCTGTAGCCATCAGATGGGCCACTCTGGCAAAGTCTTCGTGGGTGGCGTTGCGGCTGCCCATCAGCGTGGTTTCTTTCTTGTGGAACTCGATATCCGCAATCTGGATATCCCCTTTGTGTAGCCCAACAAACACAATGCTGCCGCCGTGACCAATCAGTTTCACCGCGTTATTCATGGCAACCGGGCTGCCGGTGGCATCAATCACCGTTTCCGGCAGACGCCCTGCAAACTGTTCACGCAGCTGCGACTCGAAACCCTCTGCGGCAGCATCCAGCGCCTTCAGCCCGAGGTTTTGCACCACATGATCGCGGCGGAACGGGCTGGTATCTGCCACTATCACCCGGGCACCCGCCGCACTGGCAATCGCCGCCACGCCCAGACCGATTGGGCCTGCGCCCACCACCAGAACACTGTCATCAGGCTGGACTGCGGCGCGTCTTACCGCATGAGCGCTGATGGCGAAAGGCTCAATCAGAGCCGCCGCTTCCGGATCCACGTCGGTAACATCCAGCAGATTGCTGGCTGGCACATTCAGGTAGTCACAAAATCCGCCGTCCTGATGTACGCCGATCACTGAAATTTTCTCGCAGCAGTTGGTTTTGCCGCTTTCACAAGCCGGGCAGATGCCGCAGGAAAGATAAGGGATGACCGAAACTCGTTGTCCAACGCGGAACTGACTGACGCCTGGCCCCAGCGCCACCACTTCCCCGCACAGCTCATGCCCCAGCACGCGGGGATAGCTGAAGAAGGGCTGATTGCCTGCCCAGGCATGGATATCGGTGCCGCAGATCCCGGCGGTGATCATCTTCAGCTGCGCTTCCCCGGCGGCGGGTTCACTCCTGGCACGCTGCTGATAAAGCATCTCTTTCGGCTGCTGGCACACCAGCGTCGTCATCATGGTCATGGTCGTTCTCCGTTGTGATGCCTGATTTATGGGCTAAACCGGGGGGAAGGCGCAGAGGCTGGCGGCGATTTTGTGACTGAGCGCGGCTTTCGCGGGACAGAATTGGTTTTTAATAGATAAAAAACCAGGAGACGCCATGAGCCGCACGCAAAATCTTCGCCATAACGTGGTCAATCAGATGCTGGAAGGTATCAGCCGCCAGCACATCCGCTCACCGTTGCCGCCACAGGCCGCTCTGGCTGAAATGTTTAACGTCAGCCGGACAACCGTGCGGCATACGCTGGCGCATCTGCATGAACGGGGCGTGCTGAACAAGGTGAACGATCAATATCTGATTGTGCGGCCACCTGCGGAGGATGACGGGTTTGATGCGGTCAGCTCGTCGCTGGAAGTGCAGTCGCAACAGTTTGAGCAGGCATTCTTTCAGATGATAAACCAGCGAGTGCTGCGGGCTGGCGAGAGCATCTCTGAGCTGCAGCTGGCTCAGCAGGTTGGCGTCAGTCCGGTGGTGGTGCGGGAATTCTTGTTGCGCTTCAGCCGTTACAACCTGATTGAAAGCGTGCGGCGAGGCCACTGGCTGATGAAAAAATTTGAGCAGCGTTATGCCGAAAAGCTGTTCGAGCTGCGGGAAATGCTGGAAACGCATGGACTGAACCGCTTTATGAATCTGCCCTCTGACGACAAGCGCTGGATCAAGGCTCGTGATTTGCTGAGCCGCCATCGGGAGATGCGCGACACCATTGCCAGCAGTTACCGGATGTTTGCGCAGCTGGATCGTGAGATGCATCAGCTGATCCTTTCGGCCGCCGACAACCCCTTTATCGATCAGTCGCTGGAAATTATTTCGGTCATTTTTCACTCTCACTATCAATGGGACGAGAGCGATCTTAAGCAGCGCAATATCGTCGCGCTGGAGGAGCATATGGCGATCCTCACTGCGATTATCAGCCGCAACGATGTGGAAGCCCATTGCGAATTGCACCGCCACCTCACCACCGCGAAGCAGTCGATGATCCGCTCCATTAATCAGTACAGTGACTGAGATCCCGCTTTTGGCCACACATGGCGATAAAGAACCAATAAAAAACAGTAAACCGCAATCTGTCGCACGGAACAGCAACATGATTACTACGTGAAATTAACACGACTATTACTCTGAGCGGGACATCTTCACCGCCTGTGGCGGCTTAACAGATCACCTGACACTGGGGAGTGCCTTATGAGTAACAGCCCGATTGTGACTGGCAGCGGCAGCGATATTGCTGCCGGCAACGATCCAGTCGATATCGTACCCGCACAGGGTACGCTGATCCGCTCAGTCCGCATCAAGCGTGTGCAAACCACAGCGATGATTTTGCTGTTTCTGGCAGCGATTATTAATTATCTCGACCGCAGTTCGCTCTCCGTCGCCAACACCACGATCCGTGGAGATATGGGGCTGAACGCCACCGAAATCGGGTTGTTGCTGTCCGCGTTCTCACTGGCCTATGGTATCGCTCAGCTCCCCTGCGGGACGCTGCTGGACCGTAAAGGCCCGCGTATTATGCTCGGCATCGGCATGTTGATCTGGTCCTGTTTCCAGGCGTTGTCCGGACTGGTGCATAATTTCACGCAGTTTATCCTGGTGCGTATCGGGCTCGGAATTGGTGAAGCGCCGATGAACCCGTGCGGCGTGAAGGTCATTAACGACTGGTTCAATATCAAAGAGCGTGGCATGCCGATGGGCTTTTTCAACGCGGCTTCGATGATTGGACTGGCTGTGAGCCCGCCGATACTGGCAGCTATGATGCTGTCGATGGGCTGGCGCGCAATGTTTGTCACCATCGGTATTCTGGGCATTTTCCTGTCGGTGGGCTGGTATACGCTTTACCGCAACCGCGACAATAAAACGCTGACCAGGGAAGAAGTTAACTATCTGGATGCGGGCAGCGTTCGGGCACGCCAGGAAAAGATGAGCATGAAGGAGTGGCGCGGCCTGTTTAAGAACCGCACTATGTGGGGAATGATGATCGGCTTCAGCGGCATTAACTATACCGCATGGCTGTACCTGGCCTGGCTGCCGGGATATCTGCAGACCACTTATCATCTGGATTTGAAAGCCACCGGCTGGCTGACGGCGATCCCGTTCCTGTTCGGTGCAGCGGGTATGCTGCTGAATGGCTATGTGGTGGATGCGCTGGTGCGTCGTGGGATGGAGCCGGTGAAAACCCGTAAAATCTGTATCGTGGCCGGGATGCTGTTCTCCGCGGCCTTTACTGCGGTTGTGGTGCAGGCAACTACCACTTCGATGGCGGTGGTGTTGATTGGTATGGCGCTGTTCTGTATCCACTTTGCCGGTACGTCCTGCTGGGGGCTGATCCACGTGAATGTGACCTCGCGGATGACGGCATCTGTGGGGAGCATCCAGAACTTTGCCAGCTTTATTTTCGCGTCGTTTGCGCCGGTGCTGACTGGCTGGATCCTCGATAAAACCGGTTCTTTCAGTATGGCGCTGACGCTGTGTGCCTGTGTGACGGTGCTGGGTGCCTTGTCCTATCTGTTTATCGTTCGTGACCCGATTGTGGATGCAGTGGAATGATTGCTGGTGCGTGGTACAGCCTCTGCGATTAGAGGTATAATCCCACGCATTATTCAACGGGTTCAGAAGCGAACATGACAAAACTTACCTTACAAGAGCAGATGCTTAAAGCTGGATTAGTGACCAGCAAAAAGATGGAAAAAGTGCAGAGAACGGCCAAAAAATCACGGGTTCAGGCTCGTGAGGCAAGAGAGGCGGTGGAAGAAAATAAAAAAGCGCAGCTTGAGCGCGATAAACAGCTAAGCGATCAACAAAAACAAGCTGCTCTGTCGAAAGAATATAAAGCTCAGGTGAAGCAGCTCATTGAAATGAACAAGGTCGTTATTTCAAAAGGCGAGATTGATTTTAATTTCACAGACCATAATCTGATTAAAAAAATAGCGGTTGATAAGACAACTCAATCCCAGCTAATCAGTGGCCGTCTTGCTATTGCTCGCCTGGTTGAGGGGAATAGCGGAGAGAGCAAATATGCTGTTATCCCCGCAATCGTAGCCGATAAAATTGCGCAGCGGGATGCCAACAGCATTGTATTAAACAGCGCACTCAGCCCGGAAGAGGAAAATGAAGAAGATCCGTATGCCGATTTCAAAGTGCCTGATGACTTGATGTGGTAAATGACTTTTGCTTTCAGAACGGGCTGGCATAGCAGGCTTCGATCCGCTCTTTGCTGACGGGATGCGTAAAATGCAATTCACCGGCGTGCAGCATCAGACGCGGCGTCCGTTCGGTGCCGGGCAGCAGGCGACCGCCATACAGATCGCAGCCCAGAATAGGGTGGCCCAACTGCAGGCAGTGAATGCGTAGCTGATGGGTGCGCCCGGTCTCGGGGATGAGTTCCACCCGCGTTAATGGCAGTGACGTTTTGTCTTCCAGCTGATGATAAAAGCGCTCAATAACCCGATAGCGGGAGCGGGCAGGTTTACCGTGAATGGAGCAAATCGACATCAGCGGAAACAGCGCCGGGATTTTGGCAATCGCCGCATCGATAACCCCTACGTTATCTTCCAGATGCCCACAGAGCAGTGCGCTGTACACCTTGGTCACTGTGCGCTGGCTGAACTGTTGGCACAGGGCGGCATTGATTGCTTTATTGCGGGCAATGACCATCAACCCGGAAGTCCCAAAATCAAGACGATGGACGAGGGTGCAACCGGGGAATGTATGAACCAGCCGGTGATGCACAGAATCGAGGTTTTGCGGATTTTTCCCCGAGAGGCTGAGTAACCCGCTGGGTTTATTGATCAGCACCAGGTGATCGTCCTGATAGAGGATCTCTGTCTGCTCATGGCACGGCGGGGCAATAAAGGTATCGATAATCGTAGACATCAGGCTGCCCGGATGGCGAGTGGCAGCGGATAATAACGAATTTTACGCCGACTGGCGAATTCATCGTCGGCTCTTTGCCCACGACATAGAGTCAGAAAAACCAAATAAAAATGATATGATCAAGGGCAGACGGTGCAAGCAGCAACGGACAAGACCTTAACCCATGGGGATGTTTTATGAACCAGGAAATACCACTTAAATTTTATGACATCGTGGATGAGTATTCGACGGAATCGGCAAAGCCGGTGAGCGAGTCAGAGCGTGAATCTCTGGCGCACTATTTCCAACTGCTGCTCACCCGCTTAACGAATAATGAAGAAATCAGTGAAGATGCGCAGCAAGAGATGGCTAGTAAAGCTGGTATCGACGAACAGCGTATTGATGATATAGCGACATTTCTGAACCAATGGGGCAATGAGTAGCGCCTGTACTAAACCACTGTAGGTTTCATGTAGCGCGGTGCTTTACAATCCTCCGCCGATCTCCAATGCGGTAGAACCGACAATAAACTGTCTTTTTTTTCGCCATTTTTATACTTTTTTTACACCCTCTCCCCGTATTTTTACATCAACTTTGCACCCCTCCGGCAACAATATTCGTATCTGAAAGCGCCCCGGAGGTGTGTTGTGAGCATGGCCTTAATTGCCGGCATTGTGCTGGTGTTTCTGCTGTTGGGCTATCTGGTGTATGCCCTGATTAATGCGGAGGCGTTCTGATGGCCGCCAGCGCATTTTTACTGATCGCCAGTTATCTGGTGATCCTGATGATCCTTGCCAAACCTCTTGGAAGTGGCCTTTCCCGTCTGATCGACGATCGTCCGCTGCCCGGTGTTGCGGGTTTTGAACGCCTGCTCTGGCGTGTCAGCGGTGTTGAAAGTCAGCAGATGGACTGGCGACGCTACCTGCTGGCAATCCTGCTGTTTAACCTCGGCGGCATTATCCTGCTTACCGTGATGCTGATGGCCCAGGCCAGCCTGCCGCTTAACCCACAGCAGTTGCCCAACCTGAGCTGGCATCTGGCGCTGAACACTTCGGTCAGTTTTGTGACCAACACTAACTGGCAGTCTTACGCTGGTGAAAGCACGCTGAGTTACTTTAGCCAGATGGTGGGACTGACAGTACAGAATTTCCTGTCGGCTGCCACCGGGATTGCTGTGGCATTTGCTCTGATCCGTGGGTTTGCCAATCGCTCACTCGGTATGTTGGGCAATGCCTGGCGCGACATGACACGCATTACTTTGTATCTGCTGCTGCCATTCTCTCTGCTGATTGCCCTGTTCTTTGTCAGCCAGGGCACACTGCAAAACTTCTCGGGCTATCTCGACCTCACCACGCTGGAAGGCGTTAAGCAGACGCTGCCAATGGGACCGGTTGCCTCGCAGGAAGCGATCAAGATGCTGGGCACCAACGGCGGCGGTTTCTTCAACGTCAACTCTGCTCATCCCTTTGAGAACCCGACTGCATTGAGCAACGTCGTGCAGATGCTGGCGATCTTCCTGATCCCGGCCGCACTTTGCTTCGCGTTTGGGGATGTGGTGAAAGATCGCCGACAGGGCCATGCACTGTTATGGGCGATGTCAGTGATGTTTATCGCAGCGGTGGTGGTGGTGATGTGGGCTGAACTGCGCGGTAATCCGCACTTCCTGACTTTGGGGGCTGACAGCGCCAGCAATATGGAAGGCAAGGAAACACGGTTTGGCATCCTTAATTCCAGCCTGTTTGCGGTGATCACTACGTCGGCCTCCTGCGGTGCGGTTAATGCGATGCATGACTCCTTCACCGCGCTGGGTGGCATGGTGCCGATGTGGCTGATGCAGATTGGCGAAGTGGTGTTTGGCGGCGTGGGCGCGGGCCTGTACGGCATGCTGCTGTTTGTGCTGCTGGCGGTATTTATTGCCGGGCTGATGATTGGCCGCACGCCGGAATACCTCGGCAAGAAGATCGACGTCTGGGAAATGAAAATGACCGCGATAGCGATCCTCGTCACACCCACGCTGGTGCTGCTGGGCACCGCGCTGGCGATGATGACCGATGCCGGGCGCAGCGGGATGGCCAACCCGGGTATCCACGGCTTTAGCGAAGTGCTGTATGCCGTCTCTTCTGCAGCTAACAACAACGGCAGCGCCTTTGCCGGTCTGAGCGCCAACACGCCGTTCTGGAATCTGCTGCTGGCGTTCTGCATGCTGATTGGTCGCTTCGGCATCATCATTCCGGTGATGGCAATTGCCGGTTCGCTGGCCGTGAAGAAAATTCAGCCGGTGGGTAACGGCACCCTGCCAACGCATGGCGTGTTGTTTATTGCGTTGTTGATCGGCACCGTGCTGCTGGTTGGTGCGCTGACGTTTATTCCTGCTCTGGCCCTGGGGCCGGTGGCAGAACACCTGCAAATGTTCGGTCAATAATCGCCGGAGAGAAGAATCATGAGTCGTAATCAACAGGCGCTGTTTGACGGTGCACTGATGCGGGCAGCAGCAAGCGATGCGGTGAAAAAACTCAGCCCGCGCGTACAGTTTCGCAACCCGGTGATGTTTGTGGTGTGGCTGGGTAGCGTGCTGACCACGCTGCTGGTCATCTCTATGATGATGGGGAAAACGCCGGGCAGCGCTGGCTTTACCGCAGCCATCTCGCTATGGCTGTGGTTCACCGTGCTGTTCGCCAACTTTGCCGAAGCGCTGGCAGAAGGGCGCAGCAAGGCGCAGGCCAACAGCCTGAAGGGCGTACAGAAAACCAGCTATGCGAAAAAAATGGCTGCGCCACGTTATGGCGAAAAATATCAACAGGTTGCTGCAGATTCTCTGCGTAAAGGCGATGTGGTGCTGGTGGAAGCCGGGGACATCATTCCCTGCGACGGCGAAGTGCTGGAAGGGGGCGCATCGGTGGATGAAAGCGCGATTACCGGTGAGTCCGCGCCGGTCATTCGTGAATCCGGTGGCGACTTTGCCTCGGTGACAGGCGGTACGCGCATCCTTTCTGACTGGCTGGTGATCCAGTGTAGTGTCAATCCTGGAGAAACCTTTCTCGACCGGATGATCGCGATGGTGGAAGGCGCATCACGCCGTAAAACCCCCAATGAAATCGCCCTGACTATTCTGCTGGTGGCGCTGACTATCGTTTTCCTGCTGGCCACTGCCACGCTCTGGCCGTTCTCTGCCTGGGGCGGTAATGCGGTCAGTATCACCGTGCTGGTGGCCCTGCTGGTTTGCCTGATCCCCACCACTATCGGTGGCCTGCTGTCGGCGATCGGTGTGGCCGGGATGAGCCGGATGCTGGGGGCGAACGTGATTGCCACCAGTGGCCGCGCAGTGGAAGCCGCCGGTGACGTTGACGTGCTGATGCTGGACAAGACCGGGACCATCACGCTGGGCAACCGCCAGGCCACGCAGTTTCTGCCTGCGCCGGGCGTGACTGACGAACAGCTGGCCGATGCGGCACAGCTGGCTTCTCTGGCCGATGAAACGCCGGAAGGACGCAGTATCGTGGTACTGGCGAAACAGAAATTCAATCTGCGCGAGCGGGATCTGAACAGCATGGGTGCCACCTTCATCCCGTTCTCTGCGCAGACCCGGATGAGCGGCGTCAATGTGCAGGATCGCGTGGTACGTAAAGGCGCTGTGGATGCCGTTCGCCGCCACATTGACAGTAACGGTGGCCAGTTCCCGCCGCAGGTGAACCAACGGGTGGAGGAGGTCGCCCGTGCAGGCGGCACGCCGCTGGTGGTGTGTGACGGCGCGAAAGTGATGGGCGTGGTGGAGCTGAAAGATATCGTTAAAGGCGGCATTAAAGAGGGCTTTGCCGAGCTGCGCAAGATGGGCATCAAAACCATCATGATCACCGGGGATAACCCGCTGACTGCCGCCGCCATTGCCGCCGAGGCCGGTGTGGATGACTTTTTGTCAGAAGCGACGCCGGAAGCCAAGCTGGCGCTGATCCGTCAGTATCAGGCCGAAGGGCGGCTGGTGGCGATGACCGGTGACGGCACCAACGATGCTCCGGCGCTGGCTCAGGCTGACGTCGCCGTGGCGATGAACTCCGGAACCCAGGCGGCGAAAGAGGCGGGCAACATGGTGGACCTGGACTCCAACCCCACCAAGCTGCTGGAAGTGGTACATATCGGTAAGCAGATGCTGATGACCCGTGGCTCGCTGACCACCTTCAGTATCGCCAACGATGTTGCGAAGTATTTTGCCATCATTCCTGCCGCCTTTGCGGTGACTTATCCGCAGCTCAATACGCTGAACGTGATGCGCCTGCACTCGCCGGACTCCGCGATCCTGTCTGCGGTCATTTTCAACGCGCTGGTGATTGTGTTCCTGATCCCGCTGGCGTTGAAAGGGGTGAGTTACCGGCCGTTGAGTGCCGCAGCACTGCTGCGTCGTAACCTGTGGGTTTATGGTTTTGGTGGTCTGCTGGTGCCGTTCGCCGGGATCAAAGTTATCGATATGCTGCTGACCGTTACCGGTTGGTTCTGAGGAAACGAACATGAGTCAATTACGTCCTGCGGTGATTTTGCTGCTGCTGCTGTCAGTCATCACTGGCCTGATTTATCCTTTAGTTACTACCGCGCTGGCGCAGATGCTGTTTCCGGCGCAGGCTAATGGTTCGCTGCTGCAGGTGGATGGCAAAGTGCGCGGCTCGGCCCTGATTGGACAGAATTTTACCCGTGCTGATTATTTCTGGGGACGGCCTTCTGCCACTGGTGACTCGCCGTATAATCCGCTGGCTTCTTCCGGCAGCAATCTGGCCGGGACTAACCCGTTGCTGGATGAAGCGGTGAAACAGCGGGTGGCGGCGCTGCGCCAGGCAAACCCGCAGGCCAGTGCGACCGTGCCGGTGGATCTGGTCACGGCTTCTGCCAGCGGGCTTGATCCGCAGATTTCCCCTGAAGCGGCTTTCTGGCAGGTGCCTCGTGTGGCTGCGGCGCGTCAGCTATCCGTCTCAGAGGTGAACCGATTGATTGATGACAATACGTCCACCTCGCTCCCCGGTTTTATCGGTGAGCCGGGTGTCAACGTGGTGCAGCTGAATCTGGCGCTCGACGCATTACAGTGATTTTCAACAAGGACTCCGATGAACGATGAGATACAGCGCCCCGATCCGGATGCGCTGTTACTGCAGGCTGATGAGAGCGGTCGCGGCAAGCTGAAAATCTGGTTTGGTGCCTGTGCCGGCGTGGGAAAAACCTGGGCAATGCTGCAGGAAGCACGACGCCTGCGTGAGCAGGGGCTGGAGGTGCTGATCGGCATCGTGGAGACCCACGGTCGTGAGGAAACGGCTGCGCTGCTGGACGGGCTGAACGTATTGCCACGGCGGGCAACCGGGCAGAACCGCCATCCGGAGTTTGATCTGGATGCCGCGCTGGCCCGACACCCTGCGGTGATTTTGATGGATGAGCTGGCGCACACCAACGCGCCCGGTTCACGCCATCCAAAGCGCTGGCAGGATATTGAAGAGCTGCTGGATGCGGGCATCAACGTGATGACCACCGTTAACGTTCAGCATCTGGAAAGCCTGAACGATGTGGTCGGCGGCGTGACGGGTATCCGCGTGCGTGAGACCGTTCCCGACCCCTTTTTTGATGCTGCCGATGAGGTGGTGCTGGTGGATTTGCCCGCCGACGACCTGCGCCAGCGCCTGAAAGAAGGCAAGGTCTATATCGGCGACCGGGCCGAACGCGCCATCGAAAACTTCTTCCGCAAGGGTAACCTTTATGCGCTACGTGAACTGGCTCTGCGCCGTACGGCTGACCGCGTCGATGAGCAGATGCGGGCCTGGCGCGACAGTCAGGGGCGTGAAAAAGTCTGGCACACGCGGGACGCAATCCTGCTGTGCATCGGCGAGAATACCGGCAGCGAAAAACTGGTCAGAACCGCAGCCCGTCTGGCAGCCCGTCTCGACAGCGTCTGGCACGCTGTTTATGTCGAAACGCCAAGGCTGCACCGCCTCTCTGAAGCCCGGCGGCGCGGCATTTTGCGCACCCTGCAACTGGCGCAGGAGCTGGGAGCTGAAACCGCCACGCTCTCCGATCCCAGCGAAGCAAACGCGGTGCTGCGTTACGCCCGTGATCACAATCTGGGCAAAATCATTATCGGCCGCAGGCCCACCCGCCGCTGGAAGCGCGACAGCTTTGCCGATCGGCTGGGCCAGCTGGGGCCGGAGCTGGATCTGGTGATTGTCGCTCTGGATGAGCCGGTCTCCCTGCCAGCCAGCCCGCTGTCAGACAACAGAGTATTGAGCGATAAATGGCGTATGAAGCTGAGAGGCTGCATCGCCGCAGCGCTGCTCTGTACGCTGGTCACTCTGCTGGGGCGCTGGGTGCTGCCCGGCGTTGATTCCGTCAATCTGGTGATGGTCTATTTGCTGGCCGTGGTGGTGGTAGCCCTGCGCTATGGTCGTCTGCCGTCGGTGGTGGCAACGGTACTCAACATCATCGCCTTCGATCTGTTTTTTGTCTCACCCACCGGCACGATCGCCGTTTCGGACGTGCAGTATCTGGTGACCTTTGGGGTGATGCTCGCCGTCGGGGGGATTGTCGGAAACCTGACCGCCGGGGTACGTTACCAGGCTCGTGTGGCCCGTTACCGTGAGCAGCGGGCGCGGCATTTATATGAAATGGCCAGGACTCTCAGCCGGGCGCTGAGCCAGCAGGATATTGCTCAGGCCTTACCCCGCAGCCTGGACATCACGCTGCAGGCCAGAAGCGAGCTGATGCTGCCGGATGAGAACGGCGAGCTGGTGGCGACAGGAGAGTCCCGCCTGAGTGCCGTGCCTGACCGGGCGATTGCCCGCTGGAGTTTTGATAAGGGGCAGCCTGCCGGAGCCGGAACTGACACGCTACCGGGCGTGCCGTGGCAGATCATCCCGCTGAAAAGCGGCAGTGAGACGCTGGGGTTGCTGGTGCTGGAGCCGTTAAACCTGCGTCAGTTGATGATCCCCGAGCAACAACGGCTGGTGGAAACCTTCACCGTGCTGATAGCCAATGCGCTGGAACGTGTTGCACTCAGCCAGCGTGAAGCCGTTTCACGCCTGGCCGCCGAGCGTGAGCAGCTGCGTAATGCGCTGCTTTCTGCTCTTTCTCATGACCTGCGTACGCCGCTGACCGTGCTGTTTGGCCAGTCAGAGATCCTGACGCTGGATCTGGCGAGCGAAGGCTCAAAACACGCCGTGCAGGCCAGTGCGATGCGCGAACAGACCCTGAATACCATCAGGCTGGTCAACAATCTGCTGGATATGGCGCGGCTGCAGTCCGGCGGTTTCAGCCTGCGGGCTGAGTGGATGGCGCTGGATGAGCTGATCGGCAGCACGCTGAGGATGATGGCCCCTTCGCTGGGCGGCCGCAAAATCGAACTGGATATGCCGGAGGATATGCTGCTGATCCACGTCGACGGGCCGCTGATGGAGCGGGTTCTGATCAACCTGCTGGAGAATGCGCTGAAATATGTTGGCGCGCAAGCGGCGATTGGTATCCGCGCCCGGACTCAGGCGCGGCAGTGGCTGACGATTGAAGTCTGGGACAGCGGCCCCGGGATTACGCAGGGCCAGGAACGACAGATTTTCGAGAAGTTTTCCCGTGGCAGCAAGGAGTCCGCCTTGCCGGGCGTCGGGCTGGGGTTGGCAATCTGTCAGGCGATTGTCGATATTCATGGCGGGAAGATCCATGCGGAAAACCGCCCGGAAGGCGGTGCCCGCTTTGTGATGACTCTGCCGATGAAAGAGCCACCGCTTATTGAGGAATATCAGTGACTTTTTATCCCGGAAATGCCGTTAAATGCACTTAACGGTCAGTGATCAGGCCAGGCATTTACCGATAAACTCTGCGGCGCTGCGTGCGCCCTGCGCTGAGATAGTGTGCCCGACAGAGGGGGCAAACTGGGTGCTGACCACCACACCCAGCTCGCGCAGTTTCTCTGCCGCAATCTCGCTTTCCGCATAAGGAATTACGCTGTCGGCCATGCCGTGGATAATCATCACCGGGGTCTCTTTTGCGACGCTATAGGGCGCAGGCGAGGCTAAGCGACCGGAAAACGCAACCAGACCGGCTACCGGCCACCGCCCGGAAATCACGGCATCCAGGCCCATAATTGACCCCTGCGAGAAACCCACCAGAACCACTTTATCCAGCTGGTCCTGCATCTGATGTTCAGTCAGGATCGCATTGAGTTCCGCGTCGAAGGCATCGCGAGCCTCTTCAACCCGCTGCGCACGGTTGGCCGGAGTGACCCCTGCCACGCTGAACCACTGGTAGCCTGGCCCGTGTTCAAACCGGAAAGGGGCATCAGGGCTGGCGAAGCTTACGCCGGGCAGATCGCCGGACCAGTGGGTGCCCAGACCGGCCAGATCGTCTCCGTTGCTGCCAACGCCGTGCAGTAAAATTACCACTCCTTTCGCCATGATGAGCCTCGCTTGCGGGTTATGGTATGCTGGCGGGTTGCCAGAGCCTGTACATTACACTGATTCCATTCTGATTATTATCCGGCTTAACTCGCAGACTTTATTTCTGTTTCGGAAGAAATAACCAGCCTTTCACCGTTCTGCGCATCGAAAAGATGCAGTTTATCGGCGTTGATCCCCAGTGAAATTGATTGCTCAGGCTCTGCGGCTACCCGTCCGGCGAACTGGACGTGCAACGGGAAGTCCTGCCACTCAACGTGCAGCAGGCTGGATTCTCCCGTCACCTCGATCAGTTTCACCCGCGCCTGCGGCAGATCGCTGGCCGCATTGAAAACAAAATCCTGTGCCCGGATGCCAACAATCACCGGCCTCTGGCCCTGCTGTGCGGCGGCCTGATGCCAGCGAGCGGGCAGGGTAAACCACAGGCCGTTGCACTGTACGCCAGGTATGCCCTGCCGGGTCTCCAACTGACCTTCCAGCAGATTCATCGGCGGCGAACCAATAAAGCGGGCGACGAAGGTATTCACCGGGTAGTCATAAATCTCCAGCGGTTTGCCCTGCTGAACGATCACGCCGTCGCGCATCACCACAATCTGATCCGCCAGCGTCATTGCCTCAACCTGATCGTGAGTCACGTAAACCATGGTGGTTTTGAAGCGCTGATGCAGGGCTTTAATTTCTGCCCGCAGCTCCATACGTAGCTGGGCATCAAGGTTGGAGAGAGGTTCGTCAAACAGAAAAACCTGTGGATTGCGAACCATTGCGCGGCCCATTGCCACGCGCTGACGCTGGCCACCCGACAGCGCACGGGGATAGCGGCTCAACAGCTTACTGATGCCTAAAATCTCCGCCACGCGGGCGATCTTGCTCTGCTGCTCTTCCCGCTTAACGCGCCGGACTTTCATATGGAAAGCCAGGTTTTCAGACACGGTCAGGTGGGGATACAGGGCGTAGCTCTGAAACACCATCGCGATATCCCGATCCGCCGGATCGAGATCGTTAATCTGCTTGTTATCCAGCAGGATCGCGCCGTCTGAGACGGTATCCAGCCCCGCCAGCAGGCGCAGCAGGGTGGATTTTCCGCAGCCGGAAGGGCCAACCAGCACGGTAAAACTGCCGTCGGGGATTGTGAGATTCAGCGGATTCAGCACCGTTTGTTTGCCATAACGCTTTGCCACGCCAGCCAGTTCTACACGAGCCATACATTCCTCTCTTAAATACGGTCAGCCTTTGCTGCCACCGCTGGCCAGTCCGCTGACCAGGCTTTTTTGCAGCCAGATGGCAATAAACAGCGGCGGCACGGAAGCCAGAATCCCAACGGCGGCAATCAGCCCGTCATCGGTGGCGCGTCCCGCAGTAAAACCGGCGATGGTCACCGGCAGCGTTTGTGCGCTGATATTGCTGGTAAACAGCAGCGCATAGAAGAACTCATCCCATGCCAGCAGCCAGCCGAACAGCGCGGAAGCACCCAGCACCGGTTTCGCCAGCGGCAGGGTGATACGCAGCAGTACCTGCCAGAAGCGCAGCCCGTCCAGCCTTGCCGCCTGTTCGATATCCAGCGGCAGGGCGTCGAACTGGTTTTTCAGCATCCAGGTGAGAAAGGGCAGGATTAGCGAACAATAGACCAGCACCAGCCCCAGATGGGTGTTCAGCAGGCTGAGCTGAGTGAGGACAAAGTACAGCGGCAGCACGAACGCCACCGGCGGCACCATATAAATCGCCAGGCTGCCGTACAGCCAGCCGTCGCGGCCCGGATAGCGGGAGAAGCTGAACGCTGCAGGAATAGCCAGCAGGAGCGAAATCAGGGTGGCGCCACAGGCGACCAGAATACTGTTACCCAGCGCGTGCAGGAACAACTCTCCGGGCTGGCCCGCCTCCAGCGAGACCAGTCGGGCATAACGGCTGAAATCCCACTGGCGCGGCAGCCACTCCAGCGGCACGCGGGTCAGGTCGGTGTTGGAGCTGACGCTCATCAGAAACAGCCACAGCATCGGGCCGATAATGCTGATCGCCACCAACAGGGCCGCCAGATAGCGGAAGAAGGTGCGAATATTACGTTTCATTGGTGGTACTCCTGCGGCGCTGACGCCAGACCATCGCCATGTAAATAGCGATTAATATGCTGCACATCAGCGTCATCAGGATGGCATAGGCTGCACCGCTGCCGGCGCGCAGGTAGCTGAACGACTCCTGGTAGACGTAAAAGCTGAGGGTTTTAGTGCTGTCCACCGGGCCGCCGCGCGTCATCACGTAGATGATGTCGAAGATTTTAAAGGCGTCGATGGTGCGCAGAACCAGCGCCACGCTCAGCGGCCCGACAATTGCCGGGAAGGTAATTGCACGGAAGCGGCGGAACGCGGAAGCGCCGTCCAGCCTGGCAGCCTCGAACAGATCCTCCGGAATTGATTGCAGTGCCGCCAGCACCAGTAAGGTCACCAGCGGGTAGTTTTTCCACACGTCAGCCAGCATGACGGCGTTCAACGCGGAATCCGGCGAGCCGAGCCAGCTGCGGTAGCCATCAATAATCCCCAACTGAGTGAGCAGGGCATTGATGCTGCCGTAGTCAGGGTTGAAGTTCAGTCGCCACATCATCGCATTGACGATGGTAGGCAGTGCCCAGGGCAGGATCACCAGCACCCGAAGCACGCTGCGACCGTAAAATTTCTGGTTAAGCAGCAGCGCAACCAGCACGCCGATAATGCCTTCCAGCGCCACCGACAGTATGGTGAAGTAAAGGGTGCGGAGCAGGGAAGAAAGAAAGTCCGGATCGGTCAGGGCGTAAAGATAGTTCTCCACCCCGACGTAGTAAATGGTGCCGCCGTTACTGATTAAAGCGGCATCGGTAAAGCTGAGCCAGATAGTGCGCAGCAGGGGCCAGGCGGTCAGCATCCCCATGACGATCAGCATGGGTGCCAGGAGCACCCATGCCTGACGCTGCTCGCGTTGTGGCAAACTGAGCATCAATACCCCTTAGTGCAGACGTTGGGCGCTTTTTGTCACGGCTTCCATGGCGGATTCCGGCGTCTGTTGACCTTGTAGCACCTGCTGGAGCTGCTGTTGCAGGGTGTTGGACAAACGGGAATAGTCAGCGGTGATCGGACGCATCAGCATCACATTCAGCGCTGGTTTCGCCGCGGCAATCAGCGGTTCCTGACCTTTCTGCACGGCAGGATCGTCGTAGGACGATTTCCAGATTGGCAGGCTCAGACGAGCATATTTGTTCTGCACCGGCTGTGAAGTCAGGTAGCGGATATACTGCCACGACTCGTCAGGATGGCTGCTGGTCTGCGTCACGCCAAGCCCCATTGAGCCGTTCATCGCGGCCACTTCGCCCGGTTTTTCAGACGGAGCAGGTACGATGCCCACATCACCTGCCACTTTGCTCTGCTTCGGATCGTTAGCCATGTTGTACATGTAGGTCCAGTTCAGTGCGAAGGCCGCATCGCCGTTAGAGAAGACCTTGCGCACGTCCTCTTCCAGATACTCACGGGAGTTCGGGTTCGTGACGCCTTTATCCAGCGAGGTCTTCATGTAATCAACGGCTTTGACTGAACCGGCATCGTTGAAGTTCAGCTTGCCGTCTTTATAGAACTGTCCGCCAAAGGCCGATACCAGCGTGGTGTAGTCACACACCAGCGCTTCAGCCTGCGACCAGCTCCAGACCAGCGGGTATTTGACGATGCCTTTCTCTTTCAGGATCTGCGACTGTTCCATCACCTGTTCCCAGGTTTTTGGCGGGTTGGCAATCCCGGCTTTAGCCAGCATCGCTTTGTTGTAATAGAGATATTTGGTATCGAGGATCCACGGCATCCCCCACTGTTTGTTGTTCCAGCTTACGGTGCTCCAGGCGCCGTCAAACACTTTGGCTTTTTCATCCGGCGTGATCTGGCTGGTGATATCTTTCAGCATGTTGAATTTGCTGAATTCAGCGGGCCACATATCATCGAACAGCACCACATCGTAACCGTTGCTGCCTGCACCGCGAGCCGCGACGATTTTATCGTGCAGCGCTTCATAAGGAACGAATTCCAGATTGACGGTAATATCCGGGTGGGCTTTTTCGAAATCGCTGGTCATGGCGCGCACATCGCTTTCGCTGTAGGCGGCCTGTGACATAAACAGAGCGTTGATTTGCGTTTTGGCTGAGGCCATCCCGGAGGCGCTCACTGCCAACAGGGTCAGTAAATAACCGGTAAAGCGGGGGGTAAATCGACTCGTCATACAAACTCTCCGTTATGATACATAAGAAGCGATTGATAAGTGATATTAAGGTCAGCAAAACGCCTGGACCCACCGTAAATTAAATGGGCCAGGCTTGAATTGACAGCACTTTCTTATTTTATAACGTACGGTTGGCGGGTTCCCCTGGATGTTGGCTGTATTGCTGACCCGGCACGCCCGCCGCGTGACCTGGAGATATTAATCAGATTATCTACTGTTTATGGCTGGCGGGTTCCCCGTAATGTTGGCAGTATCGCCGCCCCCAACGCGCCCGCCGCGTCGCCAAGAGTTGAATGTGTAATTTTGCGGTTGACGGCGTAGCCGCCAGCGCGGGTCAGTGCGGCATCCAGGCCCGATTGATAAAGAGGAAGCAGAGCGGCTGCACTGCCGCTTAATACGGTGATATCCGGGCCATAAAGCGTCAGCAGCGTGTTCAGGCCGCGTCCGACAATCTGACCGTAATTGTGCATGATCTCCGCCACGCGAGGGCGGGCTGCGACCATTTCACTCAGCACGGAGAAGGTGCTGGTACCCCACTGCAAATCCGGGATCTCCTTCTGCAGCGCCTGCTGTAGTTGAGTCCGTGACGCCAGCATCTCCCAGCACCCCTGTAAACCGCAGTAGCAGATAACCGGGTCGGAAGAGACCGGGATGTGTCCGGCTTCCGGATGCTTACCGTCAAACGTTCTGAATGGCTGCCCCTTATCCAGCACTGCCACGCCGATGCCGGTTCCGAGCGTCACCATCATCATGCGCTCACTCTCCCGGCCCGCGCCAAAGTGATATTCCCCCAGCGCAGCCACAACAGCATCGTTGTCGATCGCTACCGGCACCGCCAGCAGTTCCCGCAGCTGGGAAACCAGTGGGAAATAAGAGAAACAGGCCAGCGTGTCGTCGTTTTCAATAATTTCCGTGGTGTTATTAACCGGCCCGCTGGCACCAATGCCGAGGCTGGTCAGGGAGCTCCCTGCCGGTAACAGGTGGCAAATTTTATCCACCAGAGCTTTAGCGCGCAGAACCGAGGGCAGGGTGGCGAACCAGGCTGAAGGAACGGTCTCACTTGCAATTTCCTGTTCGCCGTCCAGCAAAATAATCCGGGTGCCAGTGCCCCCTATATCAATGCCTGCGCGAAGAGAAAGTGCCTGTGTTGTCATATTTTTACCGTTATCTTTTTGCCATAAAGGAATTCGCCAGGCACCATCCCGTTACCACGAGCAAGAGTCACGGTCAGGTGCTGCACCCAGAGCATAGCGCAGAGCAAACGGATCAGTGGAGATTCCCCTGGTGTTGGCAATTGTTGACTGCCGGAGTAAACCACTGGTCCTACGGTAATGACTTCGGTTCCGTTGTCAGCCAGATCGCAGGCCAGCGTCTGCAGCGTAATGTCGCTGCCGTCGCCGAACAGTAAAGCCAGCATGCCTTCCCCTGAAGTCTCCATCGGGCCATGGCGGAATTCACCGCCGACGAACCCTTCCGCACTTATTTTTGAGGCTTCTTTAACGATCAGTGCGCCTGTCAGAGCCGTTGCAGCATCGGCTCCCATGCCGATCAGCGCCACCCGAGGTTTAGCATGGGTGAAAAGCCGATCGGTTAATGCCTGTACCGGCGCGCGGTTTTTAATGATTTCCGCAACTTCCGGCAGCACGGCACTTACCCTGGTAACTAATGGTGTTTCATCCTGCCCGGTCAGGGCATAAAGCGTACGAAAACTGGCGACCAGCGTGTTCAGGTAGCTTTTTGCGCTGACGGTTGATTCTTCGCCACTCTTAAGCTCTACTAAAATATTTGCCCGTTTTGCCAGCAGGCTCTGCGCATCGTTGGTGACGCCAATCAGCGTTTTCGCTGTCCGGATGTTTTCCAGCATTGCGACAATTTCACCGCTCATGCCAGACTGCGAAGTCACCCACAATAAGGTCTGCTTTGTGACCAGTTCAGGCATATCCAGTAAGCGGCCTGCATCAATGCGCCAGACCGCGAAACCCCTTGCAACCAGCTCTCTTTCGATGGGGATCAGCGCATAATCTGAAGAACCCATTCCGGCCAGCACGATGCGATCGTACTGAGTAAGGTCGAGCGTATTCAGTGCCTCTGGCAGGGAGTAGTTCAGTTGATCGCTCAGCGAGCCGATCTGCTGTTCTAACTCTTTCTCGTAAGCGCTGAAGGGGGCAGCCGTCATGGGTCGTTTTCTCTTTAAAGATAAATGTTCTTGATGTGTTTAAACATATATGCACGAAATCGTGCAGTCAATACTCGTATTCGGGCTATTTATTAATTTTTTGCGCAAATAAAGCCCGTTAAAGGTGACATGCAGGCGGATGTAAGCCAGTATATGCATGAAAACGTGCAATTATAGACTCAAGGAATGCAGGATGACGGCGGCACAGCGCAGATCGCAAATAGTAGAAATGATCGCAGAAAAAGGGTATCTGAACGCAGCTGAGCTGTCAGAGATCTTTGGAGTGGACAGCTCCACTATCCGGCGTGACCTCTCTTTGCTGGAAAAAACCGGCAGAGTGATGCGTACACATGGTGGGTTGCTGCCTGTTGAAACGGAGGGCGGTTTCGATACGCCATATAACGTGCGGCTGCAGATGAATGCTTCTGCCAAAACCGCCATCGCCCGCTACGCTGCCAGCCTGGTCAAGGACGGGCAGTCGCTGATCCTTGATAACGGTTCCAGCGTTTATGAGTTAGCACTGGCGCTGAAAGACAAAAGAAACCTGACTGTTGTCACCAATGATATTTTTTGCGCGATGGCGCTGGGCAATCACCCTGGCATCACGGTACATGTGGCTGGCGGGATGATGCTGGATAAGGTTTATACCCTTGTCGGGCAGGAGACGGTCGATAAGATCAATAGCGTCCATGTTGACTGGGCGTTTCTCGGCTCTGAAGGCGTGCATTTCGAAAACGGCATCACCAATATCAATACCATCGAAATTCCGGTTAAGCAGGCGATGATCAAATCGGCTGAGAAAACCGTGGTGCTGGCCGACAGCAGCAAGATGGGTTATCGCGCGCTGGCGCATGTATGCCCGCTCAGCGATATCAGCATGATCATCACTGAAGAGTCTCCCAATCTGAAGCAGCGCAGCAAATATGGCCCGCGGCTGGTGGTGGTCGAGCCGGATAAAGAGTAGCTTTTGGGCTAAAATCACTTCTTTAAGCCAGTAAAGTGAGCCTTAAATGCTGTATCGCCGCTTTGAACGACTGATTGATATTTTCCAGGATGCGCCCAGCAACACACCGCCTGACAGCGTCTGGGCTTTTTACGTTTATTACCTGCGCCAGGTCTGGCAAAGTTTCACCATGTTAATGGTGGTCGGGCTGATTGGGTCACTGATTGAGGTGGCGCTGTTCCGCTACCTCAGCACCATTATTGATATGGTGAATGGCACGCCTGCCGCCACTTTCTTTCGCGATCATGCCGCCGAGCTGATCTGGATGGCGGTGGTGGCACTGGTGCTGCGGCCGATTTTCATCGGCCTGCACGACCTGCTGGTACACCAGACCATCAACCCCGGCATGACCAGTATGATCCGCTGGCAGAACCACAACTACGTGCTGCGCCAGAGCCTGAACTTCTTCCAGAACGATTTTGCCGGGCGCATTGCCCAGCGCATTATGCAAACCGGGAACGCCCTGCGTGACTCATCCGTTCAGGCGGTGGATGCGCTGTGGCACGTGCTGATTTATGCCATCACCTCGCTGGTGCTGTTCGCCGAGGCTGACTGGCGACTGATGATCCCACTGCTGTTATGGATTGCGGGCTACATTATCAGCCTGAAATATTTTGTGCCGCGGGTGAAATCCCGCTCTGTGGCTTCTTCCGATGCGCGCTCTAAATTGATGGGGACCATCGTTGATGGTTACACCAACATCACCACGCTTAAATTGTTCGCCCACAGCGATCTGGAACGAGCCTATGCCCGTGAGGCGATAGGCGATCAGACCGATAAAACCCGCCAGCAGGGCCGTATGGTTACCAATATGGATGTGGCGATCACCACGCTGAACGGACTGCTGATTGTGGGGACCACCGGCCTGGCGCTGTGGCTGTGGACGCAGTCGCTGATCAGCGTGGGTGCCATCGCTCTGGCTACCGGTCTGGTAATCCGCATCGTGAACATGTCCGGCTGGATCATGTGGGTGGTAAACGGCATTTTTGAAAATATCGGGATGGTGCAGGATGGCCTGCAAACTATCGCTCAGCCCGTGAGCGTAACCGATAAACCGCAGGCTCCGGCGCTGAAAGTCCACAGCGGTGAGATCCGCTACGAAGACGTAAACTTCAATTACGGCAAAGATCGCCGGGTCATTGAGAATTTGCAGCTGACCATCCGTCCGGGAGAGAAAATCGGGCTGATTGGCCCTTCCGGAGCGGGAAAATCTACCCTGGTGAACCTGCTGCTACGCCTGTATGACCTGAACGGCGGCCGGATCGTGATTGACGGTCAGGATATCGCCCAGGTCAGCCAGGAGAGTCTGCGTGCGCAAATCGGGATGATCACCCAGGATACCTCACTGCTGCACCGTTCCATCCGCGATAATCTACTGTATGGTCGCCCCAATGCCACCGAAGAGGAGCTGCAGCTGGCGATCCATCGTGCCAAAGCCGATGAGTTTATCCCGATGCTCTCTGACCCGCAGGACCGCTATGGTCTGGATGCGCATGTTGGTGAGCGTGGGGTGAAGCTTTCTGGGGGGCAGCGCCAGCGTATCGCGATTGCCAGAGTGTTGCTGAAGGATGCCCCGATCCTGATTATGGATGAGGCCACGTCGGCGCTGGACTCAGAGGTGGAAGCGGCGATCCAGGAGAGCCTGGAAACGCTGATGGAAGGCAAAACGGTCATCGCCATTGCGCACCGGCTGTCGACCATTGCCAAAATGGACCGCTTAGTCGTGCTGCAGAACGGCCGGATTGCCGAGATGGGCAGCCATGCCGAGCTGCTGGCGAAAGGCGGACTCTATGCCCGCCTGTGGCAACATCAGACCGGGGGTTTTGTCGGCGAATATTGATCCGCCTGCGTGGAGAGCGCAGGCCATGACGTAAGAAGCAAACTGTCGGACTCGCGCCGTTGCAGGCGCGAGTCCAGTCAAACGGCTTCATTACGCCGGAAGGGCAGTGATTCCCGCGCTTCTTCTGCCCATGCCAGCACACCTTCCCGTTCCTGTTGCAGGTAGTCCTTCACCGCTTCATGCAGCCCTTCATGGCGCAAATAGTGCCAGGACTGGGTAATGGTCGGCTCAAAGCCCCGCACCAGCTTGTGTTCGCCCTGTGCACCTGCATCAAACCGCTGCAGGCCATTGGCAATGGCGTAATCCATACCCTGGTAGAAGCAGGTTTCGAAATGCAGGCGGTTAAATTCTTCCAGGCATCCCCAGTAGCGACCATAGACGGTATTGCCATCCACCAGGCTGAACGCCATCGCGGCGGCCAGACCGTTTTGCGTCGCCAGTACCACGCGGATCGCCTCCGGCATTCTCTCCGCCAGCAGGCTGAAGAACTGGCGCGTCAGATAGGGGCGCTGGCCGCGAACGGCATAGGTGTTGGCATAGCAGGCATAAACGAAGTCCCAGTGCGCTTCCGTCAACTGATGCCCCGCCAGCCACTCAAACTCAAAACCCTGGCTGGCTACCAGCTCGCGCTCCTTGCGGATCTGCTTGCGCTTGCGCGACATCAACGTATCGAGGAAGTCCTGGAAATCCCGGTAGCCGGGATTGTGCCAGTGGTACTGGCAGCCAAGACGATGCAGCCAGCGAGGCTGGCTGGCCAGTAGTTCCACCGTCTGAGCATTGCCGAAGTTGATATGCGCACTGTACAACTGCTGCTCCTGCAGAAAGCCCGGAATGCCCCGCATCAGCTTTAGTGCCGCATCAGGCTCACCCAGTAAACGCGCTCCGGTTACCGGGCTGAAGGGAACGGCGGCCAGCCATTTGGGGTAGTAAGGCACACCGGCCCGCAGGCAGGCATCAGCCCAGGCATGGTCAAACACGTACTCGCCCATTGAGTGGGTTTTGCGGTAGCCCGGCAAGGCAGCACGAGCTTCGCCATTTTCCATCCACAGCAGATGTTGTGGCTGCCAGCCGGTACCTTTGCCCAGGCAGCCGCTCTCTTCCAGCGTGCTGAGAAAGGCGTGGCGGAGAAAGGGCTGATCGTCAGGGGTGAGGGCATCCCACTGACTGGCGGGGAGATCGGCCAGCTGCGTCAGAAGGGTTAGTGACATCGATGCACTCCGTCTTCATACCGGTACGGCGGCCCGTACCTGGTGAATCATGAAGAGCTAAAGTGACGGTTTTGCGCGCGAAGATCAACGTCTTCTGCCGCCACCGCACGGGGCGTCAAAGCCCGGCGGTGGCAGGTTAAACCTGATTAGCGTGCACGCTGCGGCAGCTGATAGCCAACCTCGTCTTCGGGCGTTTCGCCGCCGACGCGCACAATTGGCCCCATGATAAACAGGAAACAGGCTGCTGCGACCACGCAGTGTGCGCCAACAAATACGAGACCCACACTGTAGCCGCCGGTCAGCGCGACCAGATAGCCGAAGATAATCGGCGTCACTATTCCGGCAATATTACCGACGCAGTTAAATATTGCTCCGGCCAGGCCAACGGCTTCTTTTGGTGCGGTATCGCTGATAATGGCCCAGGTCCCTGCACCTGCCGCAATCCCCTTGCCATAAAAAGCAAAAGACATGATTGCAATGACCCAGAAATTACTGTTGGCAACGGCTGCAGCTATTAAGGTGGCAGCCATCAGCATGCCGACAATATAAGGTGTTTTCCGTGCCCACGAGACTGACCATCCGGTGCGGATCAGGTAGTCGGAAATAATTCCTCCAGAGATGCCACCGGCAAAACCAAACAGCGCAGGGGCGACGGTGGCAAATCCGGCGTGAAGGATATCCATTCCCCGCGCCTGGACCAGATAGACAGGGAACCAGGTGATAAAGAAATAACTCAGCGCGATAGTGCAGTACTGGCCAATATAGGCGCACCACAGCATCCGGTTCGTTAACAGCTTGTGGAAAGTTTCACGGGAAAGGCGTGATTTATCTTTTCTCTGCACGGCGGAATCAATATCAATCAGGCCGCCGCCTTCAACAATATAATTCAGCTCGTGCGGGGTAACACCACGGTGCTGACGCGGTTCCTGCATGTACCAGAGCCATGCGCAGAAGGCGACGATACCGATCACACCGAGCACAAAAAACGGCCACGGCCAGCCAAACTCTGAGACCAGCCAGCCGGAAAGCGGAGAGAAAATTCCCACGGCAAAATATTGAGAAGAGGCAAAGAGCGAAGAGGCGCGCCCGCGTTCGGCTTTCGGAAACCACATAATGGCGATGCGGGCATTGGCCGGAAAGCTGGGCGCTTCTATTAATCCCAGAGCGAAGCGCAGAGTAAACATAATGACCAGCGCGCTGGTGATACCTGTGGCAAATTCTCCGACAAAGCCCATCGCTAATGTTGAAAGTGACCATAGCACCAGCGTCACGCCATACACTTTTTTTGTGCCGAAGCGGTCAAGAAATAAACCGCCGGGGATCTGGCCGAGAACATATGCCCAGCTGAAAGCTGAAAGAACAAAGCCGAGTTGAAGGGGTGAAAGGCCGAATTCATCCTTAATCGCTCCACCGGCTATCGAGAGAATAGAACGATCCGCATAGGCGATGACGGAGAGAGATAATATCAGCATTAATATCCACACGCGGACGTGCGAGCTGTTTTTTACAGTCATAATAATTAACCTTCTGCTGCTAATAAGCGGGGTTTCTTCAACTATAGGAGGGCGTTTCAGGGCGGGTCATTGTGCTGATGTCGAAATTACGGGCGTATTATCGCGATGAATTCAGTAAGAGTCACAAGGCTGGTTGAAGCGGTTCACATTTACGCCGCTGGCCGGTTCGCTGGCGAAAAAGCTTATCCGGAATGTGCTCTGCATCCGGTTTTCCCGTCGCAGAGTCTTCTATGAGACAGGGTCGATCATCATCGGTGCGGCCTGACACAGCACGTTGTAAAACCATGTTTTGGCAGTGATATCCCCAATTTCCGTGTGAGCGTACAGAAAAACTTCCGGGTTCGGCACGTTGAAAGGCAGCTCAAGGATGCGGCCATTGCCACGCCTGACGTAGATGCTGGCAGCGTTGAAAGGCAGCGTCACCAGCAGTTCACTGGAGGCGATCAGCTCACCCAATGCGGCAAAGTGGGGCACCTCCACCACAATATCCCGCTCCAGCCCGAACTCCTTCAGGCGATCTTCCACAATATGGTGGCCGCTGGTGGCTGAGACGACCACATGCTGCTCATGCATATAGTCGTCCATCGTCAGCTTATCGCCAATGCGTGGATGGTTACTGTTCAGCAGGCAGACGTAGCGCTGATACATAATCAGCTCGCGTTGGGCGGAGGAGACCGTCTCGTTGCGGTTACAGATGGCCGCATCAATCCTGCCGGTCAGCAGCCACTCATCCAGTTTTTGCATATCCACCGGGAGCACTTCCAGCTGGACGTTAGGGGCGACCTGTCGAAGATGCGTGACCAGGCGTGGCAGTAACAGCAGCTCGCCCAGGTCGGAAAGGGCCAGGCGAAATTTATGGCGCGCGGTTTCGGGGTTGAAATTGCGGGTTTCAGCCACGGCCAGCTCAATGCCGGTCAGGGATTTTTTAAACACCTTATACAGTTGAACGGCTGTCGGCGTGGGTTCCATTCCTTTACGGCTGCGCTTGAACAGTTCGTCGTTAGTTTCATTGCGCAGCCGCGCCAGCGCATAGCTTGCAGAGGGCTGAGTGATAAATAGCCGGTCTGCTGCTCCGCTGACGCTGCGGGTCTCATAGATGGCGGTAAACACGCGGACCAGATTGAGATCTAACATGGCTGCCCTCGATAGGGGGTATCTCTATATATGATTCTGAATTATCTATTTCAGCTATTTAAACCCTATCTTAAATCCGATATTGACTGCCAGGCCATTTATAACTGAAAAGAGGACGCAGACACTCCGTTTACGGCTCACATTTTTGTCTTTTTCTCCAGGCGGTACCGTGACGTAATGATTTGCATCATTTTTCCTGAGTGAAATTTCGCCAGAATGGTCCTGCGTGATCGCACTTTAACAAGGAAAAGGATATGAACAGTTCTGCACCTGAGGATGACAAGGTAGGGCCTGGCGCATACTTAGCGCTGGCATTTGCAGCGGTTTTCTTCTCTGGTCTGCTAAGCGGAAAAGAGTGGTACGGCGTTTTCGATTTCACCACGCTCAATGGTACTTTCGGCAAAGTGGTGAGTAAAGCCAGTCTGGAGGAGGGCACCCTGACCACGGCAGCCAGTGCGTTTCGTGGTACGGGCGGCAGCGGCGCGATGGATGGGTTTCTGTTTGCGCTGGGGTTGATCCCCGCGGTGATGTTTGCTCTCGGCATGATCAACGTGCTGGAACATTATGGCGCACTGCGTGCCGCCCGTAAGCTGCTGACTCCTCTGTTACGGCCATTGTTGGGTATACCGGGTATAACCGGACTGGCGCTGATTGGCAGCCTGCAAAGCACGGATGTCGGTGCGTCGCTGACGCGAAATCTGGCCAATGAGGGGCAACTTACTGAAAACGAGAAAGATGTTTTTGCCATGTTTCAGTTTTCTGCCGGGGCAATGATCACTAATTTTTTCTCTTCCGGCGCGATTCTGTTCACGCTGATGGCGGCAGATGGAACGGCTGCGGTTCCCACCTCAATCGGTGCCTGCATCGCGGTGATGTTCGTGATGAAAATCTTCGGCGCGAATCTGATGCGCCTGATCATTAAATTGACCGGAAAATCCGCTACAGTCGCTTCCCCGGCAGAAGGAGAAGCATCATGAGTGCTCCCCAGTCCAATCCTGTTATTACCGATGTGTTTGTGGAAGGTGCCCGCAAGGGCTGGAACATTGCCACGACCAGCACCCTGCCTAATGTGGTGATGGCCTTTATCATCATTAAAGCCCTGGAGATTACCGGCGCGCTGAAAGGGCTGGGGCTGATTTTTGCGCCACTGATGGGGCTGTTTGGATTGCCGGGAGAAGCCGCTGCCGTGCTGATTGGTGGCTGGATGTCGATGGGGGGCGGTATCGGTGTGGCTATCGGGCTGCTTGATAAAGGGATGATTACCGGCGAACACCTTGCGATCCTCGCACCAGCCATCTATCTGATGGGCTCTCAGGTGCAGTATCTCGGTCGGGTTCTTGGCGTGATCGGCACGCGAGCCGGACGTATCCCGCTGATGATTGCCATTTCGGTGATCAATGCTTTGCTGGCCATGCTGCTGATGCGCATTATTCTCTGAAAAGGACGTGACAATGAATCTTGAACATTACATTGAAGAACTGAAAATGCTGGTGAATGTTGACTGCGGTACCCAGACACCTGACGGCGTCACCACAGTGGCGGGCATCATGGCGTCCGTTGAGCCAGGATGGAAATCGCCTTTATGGCCCAGGCGTGGCGGATATGAAAAGTGGGCTGCTTAATATCCTGTGGGCAATGCGCGGGTTAGATGAAGCAGATGCCCGGCGTCTGACAATTGCGGTCGCGATGAATCCGGATGAGGAGACCGGCTCGGTTTATTCACATGAGTGGATTGGCGGGCTGGCAAAGCGTTCCCGTTGCGTACTGGTGTGCGAGGCGGCGCGAGCGGACGGTTCGCTGGTCAAAGCGCGTAAGGGCATGGCGGGTTACCAGCTCACCTTCAATGGGGTCGCTGCGCATGCCGGTAACGATCCTGAAAAGGGGCGCTCGGCAATCACCGCACTGGCTCACAGCGTCATTGTCATCAGCGCTCTGGCAGACTGGCAGCGCGGCACCACGCTGAATGTCGGCGTTGTTGATGGCGGAAGTGCCGGAAACGTGGTGGCCGATAAGGCGACGGCTGAACTGGATGTACGTTTCTGGGAGAACGACGAATTCGATCGTATCGACAGCCAACTTCAGGCTTTATGTGCGAAAGGCTTTCTTGAAGGGGTCACCACCTCGATTGTCCGTTTCACTCATAAGCCCGCTATGGCGGCCAGTGAGGCAACGCAGTTGCTGATGCAGAAAGTGGAAGCGGCAGGAAAAGAAGAGGGGATTGCCATTACCTGGCAGGCTGTGGGTGGGGGAAGTGATGCAAATCATACTGCCGCATTGGGTATCCCGACGCTTGATGGCCTGGGTCCGATTGGCGCGGGTTTCCACAGCCCGGCTGAGTGGCTGGAAACGACATCCATAGAACCACGAATTCGGCTGTTACGTCGCATCGTTTCCCTGTTTTAAAGGAGCACAGGGCAGCCCTCTCGGGCTGTTCTGATATCATTTCGTTAAACTATAGATGAAGTCTATAAATGAAGATTCAAAATATCTATTTGAACTATTTTAGACTTCTTTATATCCTTCTTTTCATAAAATTTTGATAAGTTACGTTATTAGTTGCAGATCAAAATTTATTCAATAAAAAAAAGCAGTAATTATTTTCATCGTGGCAGGGCTGGCGGCACCGTATGCAGGGAGCTTAAAGCAGGAGAGAGCAAGTGAAAGGCGAAATCGTGGAAGTCATCATCGACTGGATTGAAGAACATCTGGACGATGGGTTAAATATTGAAGCCGTGGCAGCGCGTTCCGGCTATTCAAAATGGCATCTTCAGCGTGCGTTTAAAGAGAAAAAGGGTATGACCCTGGGTTCATTTATCCGCTGCCGCCGTCTGGATGAAGCCGCCAAAAGTCTGGTCAGCTCGCACAAAACTATCATGACCATCTCAATGGACCTGGGTTTCTCTTCCCAGCAGTGCTTCCAGCGCGTGTTCAAAAAGCATTTCAACGTCACACCCAGAGACTACCGCAATCAGCATCGGGAGTTTTACTGAGTCAGCGCTGGCAGGGTAATCCTGCAGTGAGTTAACTACGGCAACCTAACATGAAAAAATCTTCCCTAATCCTGATCGCTCTGGTGTTCGGCAGCCCTTGCTTTGCCTCAGCGACCGCGCTTTCCGCGCCGGTAAGCTATGCTGCGGCTTTGTGCGATCCTGGCTTCTGTTTCGGTCAGGCCCGCGCCGGGAATGAAATGACTCAGGGCCTGACTGGCTATGAGCGCCAGGTTCAGCGCGTGCTGGAACCGGCCACGGAGAATGCCCCCACCTCGCAGGCAAGTAAAGTCCGTTAAATTCCGGGGTTATGACGGCCCCGATGCAGAATTTAACATTGACTCAGGTATACTGATGCCCGTGTTGAACTGCCTACGGGATGTTATGGAACGTTTCACTGAAAATCTTATTTATGCTTCGCGCTGGCTGCTGGCACCGGTTTATCTCGGGCTGTCGCTTGGCCTGTTAGCGCTGGCTATCAAGTTTTTCCAGGAAGTCTTTCACCTGCTGCCAAATGTGCTGGCGATGGCCGAAAACGATCTGGTGCTGGTTTTACTGTCAATGATCGACATGACGCTGGTCGGCGGCCTGCTGGTGATGGTGATGCTGTCGGGCTATGAGAATTTCGTCTCCAGACTGGATATTTCCGCGGACAAGGAAAAACTCAGCTGGCTCGGCAAAATGGACTCCGGCTCACTGAAAAATAAAGTCGCGGCCTCAATTGTGGCGATCTCTTCTATTCATCTGCTGCGGGTATTTATGGATGCAAGGAATATTCCGGACAACAAGCTGATGTGGTATGTGATCATCCATCTGGCATTTGTGCTGTCCGCTTTTGTGATGGGCTACCTGGACAGCCTGTCCCGCCGTGAAAAGGCCGCGAGCCATTGACCTTACTCCCTGCCTGGTCTTTCCGGGCAGTTTTCCCCTCTTTTTTCTTGCTGAGTCTTTTTTTGCTTGCCTCATCGGGGGCAAATCGCATAAAAAGCGGTGAAGAGACTTCACCTTCATGCCGATAAATAAAAACGGCTATAAAAGCCCGGCATAGTGTGGCCCGTAATTACCCAATTGTTTTTGGCACTCACATTGCATATTTCCTCTGTACGCACGGCTGTCCGGTGCGGCGGCATGGTTATGTCATTTTGTTTGTCACAGAGGATGGAAATGCCAGATGATTAGTCGTCGTCGGTTGATACTGGGAACCGGCGCCACGTTGCTTGCCATGACGACCGGAAAGCTGTTTGCCAGAGAAGATATTATTCCTCTCTGGCAGGACGATCCTCCTGGCGGTGGAGGCCCGAGCGGGGAGTTGCGTATTTCTGCTAACGGCTCATGGTCGAATATTGTCAGCCCTGCGATCCAACGCTTTCAGCCTGAGGAGCCTAACGGTTCGGCAGTGCTGATCGCGGCCGGTGGCGGTTACCGCTGGATTGGTATGGGGGGGGAAGCCTGGCCGGTGGCGCGCTGGTTGAATGCCCGTGGCTACACTGCTTATGTACTGAGTTACCGGCTGCCGCGTGAGAAGTGGAAGGCCGGGCGGCTGGCACCGCTGCAGGATGCCCAGCGGGCGATCAGGTTGGTTCGCTCAATGGAGCGCAAAGTTCATCTGCTGGGTTTCTCGGCTGGCGGCCACCTGATGGGTATGGCGGCGGCGCGTCCTGATTTCGTGACTTATGAACCGCAGGACTCTATGGATCATATTGTACCGGTGGTGGACACCGCTGCGTTAATCTACCCGGTGATCACCCTCGAACCCCCTTACACTAATACGCACACTCATTTTGAGCTGCTCGGCGCAAATCCTTCTCCAGCGGATGAAGCTGGCTGGTCCGTGGAAAGCTACGTCACACGTAAGTTTCCGCCGACATTTTTAGCGCAGGCCGATGACGATCCAATTTCCAATCCGCATAACACGCAAATCATGCACGATACCTGCCGCCGGATGGGTGTGCCGGTCCAGCAGATTAAAATTACCCGTGGTGGGCATGGATTTGGTTTGGGTAAAGCGGGGACGCCTGCGGCGATTTGGGATGAAGCCTACGCTGTCTGGCTTGATGCGCATCGCTAAAAACGTGAACGTGGCCACCTGCAATGAGGCGGCCAGCGGTTATTTTCTTAATCTCACCAGATCCACCGCGTGATTAACTCTTTTGGTCATGATCAGGCTTGCCCGCTCGCGGGTTGGCAGAATGTTTTCCTTCAGATTCATCAGGTTGATCTCTTCCCACAGCTGTTTCGCTATGCCCACAGCTTCATCTTCCGGCAGTTGTGCGTAGTGGTGGAAGTAGGAATCGGGATCGGTAAAGGCACCCTGACGGAATTTAAGGAAGCGATTGATGTACCAGTGCTGCAGCAACTCCTGTGGGGCATCAACGTAAATGGAGAAATCCACGAAGTCAGAAACAAAGACGTGATGCGGGTCATGGGGATAATCCATACCACTCTGCAGCACGTTCAGCCCTTCCAGAATCAGGATATCCGGTTGTTGCACCACTTTATCGCCGTCAGGAATGACGTCATAAATCAGGTGTGAATAAACCGGAGCGGTGACCTGCGATGCACCCGATTTCAGATCGGACACGAAATTCACCAGCCGGTGCATATCATACGATTGTGGGAACCCTTTCTTCTTCATCAGCCCGCGTTCTTTCAACACATCATTGGGATGCAGAAAACCGTCGGTGGTGATCAGCTCAACGCGGCGGTGTTCCGGCCAGCGGCTGAGCAGAGCCTGCAGTACGCGAGCCGTGGTGCTTTTGCCCACTGCCACGCTGCCAGCAATGCTGATGATATAGGGGATCTTCTGGCCATTGGTGCCGAGGAACTGTTCCAGCACGGCCTGGCGGCGCAGATTGGAACTGATATAAAAGTTAAGCAGGCGGGAGAGCGGCAGATAGATCTCTGCCACTTCCTCAATCGATAAATCTTCGTTTATCCCCTCAAGACGGGCAACTTCCTCTTCACTCAGGGTCATCGGCACGGAATCACGCAGCGCGGCCCATTGAGTGCGGTTAAATTGCAGATAGGGTGTGGTCAACAAGGATTCTTTTTTACTCATATGCATGCTTCTGCCAGCAAGAATTTGCCCGTCGTGATGTGAAAACATTTCAGGAGCGCGGCAAAGCCGACTCACGGACTAAGGGAAATTTCAGAAAACAATGGGCAGGAGGTTACCACCAGACGGGGCCTAACCAGAAGGAAAAATAAAATCTGCGGGTGCAAACGTAACGGCACCCGCATTTATTGAATTTTTAGCTGGCAATCGCCCTGATAACCTGATTAACCGCAAACAGCCGCTTGTAATAGATGACGGCAGAGTGGGAGTAACCTTCAGAAGTGCAGGAGAAGTCAGGCAACTCGCCCAGGCAACGATATCCCTGCGCGCGATAAAAAGCTTCGGCGGCACCGCCTGCTGGCGTATCCAGATAAAGGAGGCCGCGCTGCAGATTCATTGCTTCTTCTTCCAGAGCTGCCATCAGCTTTTTACCGGTGCCCAGGCGGCGGGCGCGATCGTGAACCAGCAGTTGCTGAATCTCTGCGCGATTACGGCCTTCCGGCTTCAGGCAAACCTCCAGCTGGACGCTGCCAGTGACGCCCTGATTGTCGCGGGCAATCCACAGCTTTCTGTCTCCTTTAGCCAGCCCGGCCCGCAGGCTGTGAAAATAACTCTCTGCCTGCTCCTGAGAAAGACGTTGTCGTTCGCCATCCGCGGCGTCGCTGGTCACTGCGTTAAGCAGCAGTTCTGCCAGTTCGCTACGATAGACAGGTAGGGTGGCGGCATTGATCATCACGATTTTCATGCGGTGTCCTCCTCTGTTGGCCTATAAGAAGAAATGCAATAAGTGATCCAATTCACAAAACGCAGTCCGGATGGGAAAGAGATGTGTCGTGTTGCTGAAAAAACGCACGCTTAACGTGCAAAACGATCGCCATGGTGCAAAAAAAATCACCGCTCTCATTTAACGACGTTACTGCCCGCCAGATTTTATCAGCCAGATGCCCCGGAATAAGGTGGTGAAAAAACCGCCCTGACGCTGATTATTTGAACGGAAATCCTGAATAAGAGGGGCGATTTGCGAAGAATTGCACAAATACCAGGCATAAGAACATTTATCGCGATTTTTTTGTTGCATCATGCGGCCGGTCTTCCTAGAATGCGCGTCACTTGATGCCGGCTTAGCTCAGTTGGTAGAGCAACTGACTTGTAATCAGTAGGTCACCAGTTCGATTCCGGTAGCCGGCACCATCAAGTACCCCAGGTGGGGTTCCCGAGCGGCCAAAGGGAGCAGACTGTAAATCTGCCGTCATCGACTTCGAA
>NZ_WHOY01000031.1:554404-604712 GCF_009765445.1 Pantoea sp. BAV 3049
TACAAGGAATTATCGTCAGATAACAGGATGAAAGGAAATGGAATCTTCCGCGAATAAAAAAAGGGCACCTCGCTGTGTTCTTTATTCTCACGACACGATGGGGTTTGGGCATATCCGTCGCAATATCCTGCTAAGTCAGGCGGTTCTCGACGCTCTGCCCAACGCAGAAGTCCTGCTGATTTCTGGTGTACGTGAGGCTGGCCGCTTTACCCTCCGTAAGGGGGTGGATAGCGTTATTCTTCCTTCTTATATAAAAACACCCGAGGGTAAATATCAGCCACGATCGCTTGGCAAAAAAATAAAATCATTGGTCAGACTGCGTGAACAAATAATTTACTCGGCCATTAATGCATTTTCCCCGGATGTCATGATTGTGGATAATGTGCCCCGGGGGGCCATGCGTGAGTTGGATCTCAGCCTGCCATTACTTTCCCGCCTTGGTACACATATGGTGCTTGGGTTAAGGGATATCATTGACGAACCTCAGGCAGTGAAAAAACAGTGGGATAAACAGGAGAACAGTCAGGCGATCCGTGACTTTTATTCCACCATCTGGATATACGGCGATAAAAAACTCTATGACCTGCGCAAAGAATATCATTTCGATGCACAGACCAATAAAAAAATAAACTTCACCGGTTATCTGGATTCGGCTCAACGTACCCAGTCCGACGACAATGATGGTCTGCTTTTGGGCAACGGCAACTTACCCTATGTGCTTTGCGTGGTTGGCGGAGGACAGGACGGTTTTCATCTGGCAGAAACTTTTGCCCGTGCCCGTCTGCCCGAAGGGGTTCAGGGGATCCTGGTGACCGGCTCAATGATGCCGGAAGCGCAGCGCCTGCGATTGCAGCAACTGGTTGTAGGCAGTGCTGAAAAGAGCATCGTCGGTTTCATGGCCGAGCCGCTTAAGCTGCTGCGTAATGCTCGTGCAGTGGTGGCAATGGGGGGCTATAACACGGTAACGGAGATCCTGACCTTCCACAAAACCGCCCTGATAGTCCCCAGAGTATCGCCCCGGCTGGAGCAGTGGTTACGGGCTGAACGCCTGGCCCGGATGGGGCTGCTGGACTGTGTCCATCCTGACCATCTGACGGTGGACTATCTCAGTAACTGGCTTGCCGGGTCACATCGCTTTGCCGATCCTCGCGAACGGCTTGATTTTTCAGGGTTGAACTTCGTGGCGGAAAGCGTCCGCGGCATGCTCAGTTCTGAACGTAGCCTGAGCCGCGAGGAGGCATCGTGATTTCTCAACCTCTGCACGTGGGTTACGTGCTTAAACGTTATCCCCGTTTTTCCGAGACCTTTGTGGTGAATGAGATCCTGGCCCACGAACGGGCCGGCATGGCGATTGATATTTTTGCGCTCGGCCCGGTAATGGAAGCCCATTTTCAACATGATATCGGCGCGGTCAGGGCACCGGTAAGCCGTCTGCCTGAGAAGCAACGCAATGTGGAGCACTACTGGGCGCTGGTGAGTGAAGCCCTTGAAAAACTGCCTGGTTTAGCCCGTAAGCTGGAAGAGGAGCGACAAAATAGCGTGCACGATCTGGCGCTGGCAATGCATATTGCACTGGCCGTACAGGCAGGAAACATTCAGCATCTGCACGCCCATTTCGCCACCCAGGCTGCCACGGTGGCGCGCCTTGCTGCCAAATTCAGTGGCATCAGCTGGTCATTTACCGCCCACGCGAAGGATATTTATTACCGCTATGACGGGGATATTTTCCTTCAGCGCAAGATTGACGATGCTGACCATATCGTGACCGTCTCTGATTACAACCTCAACTGGCTCCGCAGAGAGTACAGCCCCGAACCGCATAAAATCAGCCGCATCTATAACGGTCTGGATTTACGGCAATTCCCCTGGTCTTCCCCTTACAGGCGTCCGCCGAAAATTGTTGCAGCGGGACGACTGGTGGCGAAAAAAGGGTTTCTGGTGTTGATTGACGCCGTCAGCCGGTTAAAAGCAGCGGGAACAGCGTTTCACTGTACCTTGATTGGCGAAGGCCCACTGCGTGAACAGCTGGAGGCCTTAATTCAGCAGGCCGGAGTGGGAGATGTTGTGACGCTCACCGGGGCCTTGCCAAGGCATCAGGTGGCTGAGGCGATCCAGAATGCTGCCGTTGTCGTCGCACCGTGCATTATCAGTGAAGATGGCGATCGTGATGGTCTGCCGACCATTTTAGTCGAGGCCATGGCGCTGGGAACTCCGGTTGTCTCCACCAACATTGTGGGGATCCCGGAATTGGTGGACAACGATGTGACGGGGCTGTGCGTGAACCCGAATGATGCGGAAGAGCTGGCGCAGGCTGTCGGCCAGCTGCTGAATGAACCGGATACTCGTGAGCGGCTGGCCAGAAAAGCCAGAGATCTTGTGGTGCGTGACTACGATGTCGATCGCAACGCACAAAAACTCAGCGCCGTTTTCCGTTCTTTTGCCTTATGAACTTTGCTTTCCCAGGGAAAAAAGGATTTTTCTAAAATGCGAGTCGCTTACATCTGTGCCGATGCCGGAATTCCCGTCTTTGGCTGTAAAGGTGCGTCGGTACATATTCAGGAAGTGCTGCGCGCGTTAATCAAAAAGGGGGCGGAAATTGTCCTGTTTGCCAGCCGGATTGACAGCCCACCTCCACAGGATCTGAGAGGGATCCAGCTCTGTTCGTTGCCCCAGGCGAAATCAAAAAGCGCCGATCGGGCCGAAGCTGCACTGGAGGCCAATCAGCAACTGGTTCAGGCGCTGGAAGATAACGGTCCCTTCGATCTGGTGTATGAACGCTATTCATTGTGGAGTCATGCAGGTCTGGATTTCGCCAGCCGCCAGGGCTGGAAGACGGTGCTGGAGGTGAATGCGCCGCTGATTGAGGAGCAGCGCAACTACCGCGAGCTGGTGGATGAAGAGCAGGCAACCTTCGTTTTGCGTTGTTTACTGGACAGTGCGGCAGCCGTTGTGGCGGTGTCGCCTGGCGTAAAGGACTACCTCGCCTCGTTTTATCGTTCGGCGGAACGAGTACATGTGATTGCTAATGGCGTGGATCCGGCTCGTTTCGCCCTCCCGGAGTTCCGGCACCAGGCGGATATCGACGAAAGCCCGGTGGTTATTGGTTTTCTGGGCACTTTAAAACCCTGGCATGGGTTAACCACGCTGGTCGATGCGTTCAGACTTCTTCACGCGCAGCGGCCAAACACTCAGTTGCTTATTGTCGGAGAAGGGCCTCAACGGGCAACGCTGACTGAAGCACTCCATCGCTTCGGACTGTCGGAAAGTGTTATTTTCAGCGGGGGAGTCAATCCGGCGGAGGTGCCCGGCTGGCTGGCGAAAATGGATATTGCAGTCGCCCCTTATCCTGCGCTGGCAGGATTCTATTTTTCTCCTCTGAAAATTTATGAATACATGGCCGCCAGTTTGCCGGTAGTGACGACCCGGGTGGGACATCTTGCCGGAGTGGTGAACGAAGGGCAGACCGGTTTACTGGTGGAACCGGATAATTCTGCTGCACTTTGCGAGGCCATCAGGCATCTGGTGGATAATCCCTTGTTGCGACAGCAACTCGGAAGTGCGGGACGCATTAATGTGACCATGCAACACAGCTGGGATGCCGTAACGGAGCAAATATTGCGGATTGCAGATCTCCGGCTTGCGGATCGGGAGCCGTGATGCAGCACAGTTGGATGAAGGTTGCTTCCCGTTTTTCACCTTATCTTCGCCAGCAGCGTGGCGTTATTGTCCGTGCGTTGCTGGCACTGCTGCTGGCCACTGCGATGCGGCTGCTGGAGCCGTGGCCGCTGGCATTTATTGTTGATAATTTGCTGGCGAAGGATCATACCTCTACCGGGACGCTGGCCGGACTTACTGCTTCACTGACGGTAGAAGAGCTGCTGCTGCTCTGTGCCGGAAGCGTTATTGTTATCGCAGCCGTAAAGGCGGCACTGAGTTATTTCAGTACTATCGGGCTGGCTATCGCCGGCAGCCGGATCATCAGTGCGGTAAGGGTGGAGTTATTTCGGCATTTACAAAGTCTGTCGCTGCGGTTCCATCAGCAGGCTAAAACGGGCGACCTGGCGATGCGTCTGATCAATGACATTGGCATGCTGCGCGAGGCAATCATTACTGCACTGGTGCCAATGCTGGCTAATGTGCTGATCCTGGTAGGGATGTTCAGCATGATGCTGTATATCGACTGGGATCTGGCGCTGATCTCTTTGCTGCCATTGCCGCTGTTGTGGTGGAGCACCCGACTTTCCAGTAAAAAAATACACAAGGTAAGCCGCGAGCAGCGCAAGCGGGAAGGTGCGCTGGCGGCCAGCTCGGCGGAGTTTCTTGGCGCTATGGGGGTCGTGCAGGCTCTTTCGCTGGAGTCGGTAGCCTCCCGCAGTTTTGCCAGCGATGACGGAAAAAGCCTGCAGCAAAACGTCCGGTCGCGGCGACTGCTGGCGGGCCTGGAACGCCGCGTGGATTTGATCATCGCTTTCGCCACCGCCATCGTGCTCTTCGATGGCGCTACTGATGTGCTGGCGGGGACGATGTCGCCGGGCGATCTGCTGATTTTTGTCTCCTACCTGAAAAACTCTTTCCGCCCGGTCCGCGAGTACGCCAAATATGCCGGACGTCTGTCAAAAGCGCTGGCGGCCGCTGAGCGCGTGACCAACCTGCTGGATCTGCAGCCGGAAATAGTCGACCGTCCGGGAGCGAAACCGCTGACCGCTGTTCGGGGAGAGATCTGTTTTGAACGGGTGAGTTTTGCTTACGCCAGACCAGGGCAGGAGCGGCTTAATCTGCTGAATCAGATCGACTTTAGCCTGTCTGCCGGAGAGTCGCTGGCGATCGTTGGCCCCTCAGGCACCGGTAAATCAACGTTGCTCAGCCTGCTGTTGCGGCTGTATGAGCCACTATCCGGGCGCATCCTGCTGGATGGTCAGGACATCAGTGACTGTACGATTAAAAGCATCCGTCAATCTATCAGCTACGTGCCTCAGGATAACCTGCTGTTCGGTCTGACCGTGCGTGAAAATATCGCGCTGGCTGCCACGCAAGAGGTCACGGACGAACAGGTCTTTGCGGCGGCACGGCTGGCCCGGGCGCATGAGTTTATTCTTGGGCTGCCAGAAGGGTATGACACGGTACTGAGTGAACGGGGCACTTCCCTTTCTGGTGGGCAGCGTCAGCGGATCTCCATTGCCCGTGCGGCTATCCGGCAAAGCCCTGTTCTGTTGCTTGATGAACCGGGGACCGGCCTGGACAGTGAAGGGGAATATTATCTGATGGAAGCGCTGACCCAGCTGATGGTTGAGCGCACCACGGTTATTGTGACCCATAACCTCTCTTTTGCAGCAAGAGCGCAGCGTATCCTGGTGCTGGAAAACGGCAGGGTAGTGGAGCAGGGAACGCATAACACACTGTTGGCGAATAAGGGCCGTTACGCAGAGCTATGGGCCATCCAACAGCCAGATTATCAGCAGCTATGCGAGAGTTAACAAGGAAGAGCGGAATGTTACTGGATAAGGATATTGAAGTAGTGAAAAGCGACGCCGATCTGCCGGGGCTGATCGCAATGCTGGATAGCGAATTTCTGCTGGAGAAGCTGCAGGGGTTGCCGCAATTTGCCGATCTTCGCCAGCTGCAAACGGACTATTTGCGTTACAAACCTGCGACCAGCTGTGCGGCGACACTGCTCTTAACGTTTGCAGACGGACGCAAGCAGTATCTTTTTGCAAAAGCCCTGACGATGGCCCGTTTTGTTGTCTCATGGCAGCATCCAAAACGACAAAGGTTGGTGGAAAAACAGGATCCTTCCGCTCCGGTAGCACTTCCTGAACTGGGCATTATTTTAACTTATCCCCAGCAGGATCGTGCACTCCCTCAGCTTGGCTTGCTGACTCCCTCCGCGCAGCGTGATGCCCTTTTCCGTCAGTGGCTTCCGGGGCTTTCTGGCAGTGCAGAAATCAGTGTGCAGATCATGCGTTATAAACCTGAGCGCAGGTTACTGGCACTGTTATACAGCGATGGTCAGCCCCGTGCTGTGCTGCGCTTCGCCAGCGCCAGTCGTTTTGAGCCGATGCTGGCGGGGAATCAGTGGGGGCACACCACCGGTGAAATCACCCTTCTGGCGGTAGTGCCGGAATACCGGTTACTGATCACCGAGTGGATTGAGGGACAAACCCTTTGTCCCGAGCAGGGAGGGTGCTGGCAGGAAAGCGATCTTTTCCTCACCGGACGCCAGCTGGCTGGAATACATCAGGATGACTCCATTTCACCCGCGACGTTGTGCGCCCTGGAGGGTACCAGCGGGGCCAGAAATGTACTGGACACGCTGCGGGCTATCTGTCCGCAGCAGGAGACACTGTTTTCCATGCTGCTGGATGAGCTCGACCGGAGATTAGCGGTCCATCACTTCAAACCGGCTTTGATTCACGGCGATTTTTCCATTGATCAGGTGGTCAGGCTTTCTACTGAGCGACAGCTAAGAATTATCGACTGGGATCGGTCTGCGCTGGGAAATCCGGCGAGCGATCTGGCTGCTTTCCAGGCCAGGATTGAGCTGCAGGTCATCGAAGGTCTGCTCAGCCAGCAACAGGGAAGCCAGGCGATTGCGACTTTCCATGCTGGCTACGTCGCATCGGGCGACCGGTTACCGCAGTATCTGAATGAGTACACGGCTCTGGCTATGCTGCAACTGGCTGCTGAGCCGTTCCGGAAACGTGCTGCGGACTGGTCACAGCAAATTGAAGCCTTGCTGCTTCGGGTGCAGCAATTACTGGCTTTACCTGCCACTTTACCGGCGGATGCTGCCCTGCAGCGTTTGCTCAATCGTCAGCAGATGGAGGAGCCACTGCGTGCGGTGCTGGCGTTGCCAGAGGCCAGTATTCTGAACCGTATCGGGCTTGTCGCCAGCAAGCCTGGCCGGCGATCCGTACTGGAATATCAGTTTGTCGTGCAAGGCAGCAGCGCGCCTTTTTCAGTGGTGGGAAAATATCGCTGTAAGGGGATCAATCAGCACGGTTATGCCGTACAGCAGGCGCTGTGGCGTAACGATTTTGGTGCCAATAGCGACATTGCCGTACCGGAACCTCTTGCGATATTGCCCGCCTGCCATCTGTGGATACAGCGTAAGGTGGCAGGCCCCTGTATGACTGCCTTGCTCTTTCCGGATAACGATCGTCTGTTTGAGCTGGGCTACTGTGCCGGGAAGGCGCTGGCGAAAATACAGTCCAGTCGGACGGCCAGCACCCTGGTCACGGAGAAGTGCTGGACCCTGCAGGATGAGCTGAGGGTCCTCAGGCTGCGGCTCGCTGCGGCCAGTGATGACCGTCCTGAATGGGCCAGCCGCATCACACGTGTTTTCAGCGCCTGTGAGTCACTCACCCATTCTCTGTCTGGTGCGAATAACGTTTTTGTCCACCGTGATTTCTATCCCGCCCAACTGCTGGTTCCCGATGAATCCCCGGCGCGGATCGTGATTCTTGATTTTGATCTCTCCGCCACTGGCGCGGCGGCACTGGACGCAGGGAACTATCTGGCCCATGTGCAGGAACAGGCATTACGCTGCTGGGGAGAGGTGGACGCTCTTAACCTCCATGAGCAGGGACTTATCGAAGGCTGGCAGCAGCACAGTCAGCCAGCGGACGAGCAAGATATTGCCATCTTTACCCTGCTTGCTCTGGCTCGTCATATAGGTATCAGCCTGCTGTTTGCGGAGCGGCATGCGGTGACGGAGCGCCTGCTTTCTCTCTGCGAACAGAGACTGAAAAATGAATTCGTCAGCAGGGAGGCTGAATGATGAAAAGAGTGAGTTATCTTTGTTTACTGGTTTCAATTCTCGCCTTCCCACTGGACGGTGTGGCCACTGACAGTGTACCAACCGGTAAGCACATCCCTCACACCAGAAAAAAAGCCTCTCCTGACCCGCGGCCAGGGGAGGCGCTGGCCGTCCATTTACGGACCATTGTGGAAGCCACGCAGCTCAGAAACAGCAAGCTTCGCTATGGCGACAAAAGAACCAATAAGCTGGAGCTGGAGCCGACCGCCAGGCTGAGCGTCAGGGCTTTTAAAGGGCGACCGGTCTCTTTTTTTGGCGAGCTGGAATTCATCCAGAAGAAAAAGCGGGAGACGGGAAAAGAGGCTAAGACCACCGACACATTGAATTTTAATCAGGCCTGGCTGCAATTCGATGAGTCGCTGATCCCGGATGTGGATTTACGGCTTGGCCGCTGGCTGTTACGTGATGAGCGGGAATGGCTGTTTGATGAAAATATCGATGGCGTCTATGCGAAGTATGACGGCAAGGTGGAGACCGAGTTCGTCGCCGGGCAGGTTAACTACTGGCAGCGTGACCTGCTGGACAGCAGTACGCGCGGCAATAAAACCAACATTCTGGCACTGATCCCCCGTTATGACCTCAGTCAGCACTGGCTGGTGGGGGGCTATGCTGTGTATCAGAATGGCCGGGCCACGAAAGAAGATCGTCAGTTAAATATGGGACTGCGCTCCTGGGCCTCACCACGGCAGGATTTCAGCCACTGGCTGGATGTTTCCACCGTCCGGGGCCAGAAAGATCGACAACAGCTGAGAGGGTATGCGGCGGATAGCGGCGTAACCTTGAGGCTGAAAGAGATGCCGCTGGAGCCGCGTTTCACGCTCGGCTATGCCTGGGGCAGTGCGGATAAAGACAGCGACGAGCGAGTCAGCAGACGCTATCGTCAAACTGGCTTACAGGGTAATGAAGCGACCTTTGGCGGCATGGCTAAATTCAAAATCTATGGCGACACCCTCGCCCCTGAACTGACCAATATCCACATTATTACAGCCGGAACGGGAATTGACCTGGGTAAGCAGGCGTCACTGGATGTGGTTTATCACTATTATCGCCAGCATCGCCTCGCGGCACTGGTTGATGATACCACCGCGCTGGAGGCCAAATATGACCGCCAAACAACGAAAAAACTGGGATCGGCGCTGGACGTGATTGTGGGCTGGCGGCCTCATCAGCGGGTGAGGCTGGAGGGTGGCATGGCCTGGTTTGCGCCTTCTTCCCGCTTTCATGCTGGTTCCAGCCGCCACAGCCCGCGCGCCGGTAATGCCAGTTCATGGTGGCTAAAAGCGGAGGTGAGATTTTAAAAGAGCGACTTCAATCTCTCTTTACATCTTCTCTGTACGATTCAGGTGAAGAGCCGTGGCATACTACGGCTCTTTTTTTGTGGATAATCCTCGTATTATGAACCCAACTATCTGGATGGCGCTGGCTTTGGTGCTGGTTTTAGAAGGCCTGGGACCGGTCCTGTTTCCCCGCCTCTGGCGGCGAATGATTTTATCAATGACCCAACTGCCTGACACGCTGCTGCGCCGTTTTGGCGGTGGGCTGGTGGTCGCCGGGGCAGTGATTTACTACATGATCAGCACTCACAGCGGTGGTTAAAACTGCGCACAGCTCCGCGGTAAAAAAGTCCGCAATCGTATGCTAAAAGAGCTGAAAGACGTGTTTTACGGTGGTAGAATCCATTTTTAAGCAATCGGTGATTTTGAGAAATGGGTAAGAACGTCGTCGTACTGGGCACCCAATGGGGTGACGAAGGTAAAGGAAAGATTGTTGACCTCCTGACTGAACGTGCAAAATATGTTGTTCGCTATCAGGGCGGCCATAACGCTGGCCATACGCTAGTCATCAACGGTGAGAAAACCGTCCTCCACTTAATTCCCTCTGGCATCCTGCGTGAAAACGTGACCAGCATCATCGGCAACGGTGTGGTGCTGTCTCCTGCTGCGCTGATGAAAGAGATGAAGGGTCTGGAAGATCGCGGCTTCCCTGTACGCGAACGTCTGTTCATTTCTGAAGCCTGCCCGCTGATCCTCGAATATCACGTAGCACTCGACGTGGCTCGTGAGAAAGCGCGTGGTGCGAAAGCGATCGGTACCACCGGTCGTGGTATCGGCCCGGCTTACGAAGATAAAGTAGCGCGTCGTGGCCTGCGCGTAGGTGACCTGTTCAACAAGGAAACCTTCGCTGTCAAGCTGAAAGAAGTGATGGATTATCACAACTTTCAACTGGTTAACTACTACAAAGAAGAAGCGGTTGATTACGACAAAGTGCTCGGCGATATGATGGCAGTAGCCGATATCCTGACCGGCATGGTGGTTGACGTTTCCGACCTGCTGGACAACGCGCGTCAGCGTGGCGACCTGATCATGTTTGAAGGCGCACAGGGTACGCTGCTGGATATCGACCACGGTACCTATCCGTATGTCACCTCTTCCAACACCACTGCGGGTGGCGTGGCAACAGGTTCAGGTATTGGTCCACGTTACGTGGATTACGTGCTTGGCATCGTGAAGGCCTACTCCACCCGCGTGGGTGCAGGTCCTTTCCCTACTGAGCTGTTCGATGAAACCGGTGAGTTCCTGTGCAAGCAGGGTAACGAGTTTGGTGCTACTACCGGTCGTCGCCGTCGTACTGGCTGGCTGGATGCGGTTGCCGTGCGCCGTGCGGTGCAGATCAACTCCCTCTCCGGCTTCTGCATGACCAAACTGGACGTGCTGGACGGCCTGAAAGAAGTGAAAATCTGCGTGGGCTATAAAATGCCTGACGGACGTGAAGTAACCACTACCCCGCTGGCAGCAGAAGGTTGGGAAGGCATTGAGCCAATCTACGAAAGCATGCCGGGCTGGTCAGAGACCACTTTTGGTGTGAAAACGCTGGAAGGCCTGCCACAGGCAGCGCGTAACTACATCAAGCGTGTTGAAGAAGTGACTGGCGTCCCGGTTGATATTATTTCGACCGGTCCGGATCGCAGCGAGACAATGATCCTGCGTGACCCATTTGATGCATAAATGCTGTCTTCAGGGCCGGAGCAATCCGGCCTTACTCATTCCTCCACATTTTCCTGCCCTGCATTCTCTTATCTCTTGCTTGCTGAAATAAAATGGCCTCGAATGCGAAGGCTGGTTTATCATCATTTATAACACACTCATTTTTGAGCGGATTACGGCGACTTTACCGGCGCTGGTCAGGCTTTTGAGGTAACTGTGCAGCTAACGAGTTTCACCGATTATGGTTTACGTGCGCTGATCTTTATGGCCGTACTCCCTGCAGGTCAGATGACCAGTATTACTGAGGTTACAGAGGCTTACGGTGTCTCACGTAATCATATGGTCAAAATAATCAATCAACTTAGTCGTGCAGGCTATGTAGCCGCAGTGCGTGGAAAAAACGGCGGCATCCGGCTGGGTAAAGCGCCGGGCGAGATTGTGATTGGTCAGGTGGTTCGGGATATGGAGCCTTTGCTGCTGGTGAACTGTGAGACCTGCCTGATCACCCCGGCCTGCCGCCTGAAAAAGGCGCTGAATGACGCCGTGCAGAGTTTCCTGGCCGCACTGGATGACTACACGCTGGCCGACCTGGTTACCGACAACCATCCGCTCTACCAAATATTGCAGATTAAACACCGATAATCCGCAACTGATGACAACGGAGGAACCGCAATGTCAAAAGATCCTTTTAAGGAACGGGAAGCTGAGAAATACGAAAATCCCATTCCCAGTCGCGAATTTATCCTGGCACATCTGGATAAACGCGAAAAACCAGCCAGCCGTGAAGAGCTGGCTGCTGAGCTGTCTATTTCCGGCGAAGAGCAGACTGAAGCGCTGCGTCGCCGCCTGCGCGCCATGGAGCGTGACGGACAGCTGGTCTTCACCCGCCGGCAGTGCTACGCACTGCCAGAACGTCTGGATCTGCTGCGCGGCAAGGTAATTGGCCACCGCGATGGCTTCGGCTTTTTACGCATTGAAGGCAGCAAAGACGACCTGTACCTCTCTGCCGAGCAGATGAAAATGTGCATGCACGGCGATGTGATCCTCGCCCAGGCTATGGGTGCCGATCGTAAAGGCCGCCGTGAAGCGCGCGTTGTTCGCGTACTTGAACCGCGCAATAACCAGATTGTTGGCCGTTACTTTACCGAAGCGGGCGTTGGTTTTGTGGTGCCGGATGACAGCCGACTGAGCTTCGATATTCTGATCCCACAGGAAGAGCTGATGGGAGCCAGAATGGGCTTTGTGGTGGTGGTGGAGCTGATGCAGCGTCCAACTCGCCGCAGCAAAGCAGTCGGTAAAGTGGTGGAAGTGCTGGGTGACAACATGGGTACCGGCATGGCCGTCGAAATGGCGCTGCGCACCCATGATATTCCTCACAGCTGGCCGGAAGCGCTGGAAAACCAGATTGCCAGACTGAAAGAGGAAGTGCCGGAAGAGGCGAAAATTGGCCGGGTGGATCTGCGCGATCTGCCGCTGGTGACCATTGATGGTGAAGATGCCCGCGACTTCGATGACGCTGTGTTCTGTGAAAGGAAACGCGGCGGCGGCTGGCGCTTGTGGGTGGCTATTGCCGACGTAAGCTACTACGTTCGTCCGGGCACGCCGCTGGACGATGAGGCGGTTAACCGGGGGACATCAGTCTACTTCCCATCGCAGGTTGTGCCGATGCTGCCGGAAGTGCTGTCTAATGGCCTGTGTTCGCTGAATCCGCAGGTAGACCGTCTCTGTATGGTCTGTGAGATGACCATCTCCGCCACCGGTAAACTCACCGGCTATAAACATTACGAAGCGGTGATGAACTCCTGGGCGCGTCTGACCTATAACAAAGTCTGGAGCATTTTGCAGGGCAACCAGGAGCTGCGTGAGCAATACGAGCCGCTGGTACAGGACCTGGAAGAGCTGCACCGCATGTATCTGGTGCTGGAGAAGTCCCGCGAGCAGCGCGGCGGCATCTCGTTCGAAACTGATGAAGCCAAGTTCGTCTTCAACGCCGATCGTCGCATTGAGCGCGTGGAGCAGGTTTCCCGTAACGATGCGCACAAGCTGATAGAAGAGTGCATGATCCTCGCCAACATCGCTTCGGCTCGTTACGTTGAGAAGAACAACGAACCAGCGCTGTTCCGCGACCACGACCGTCCAGGTGAAGAGAACATTAAGAGCTTCCGCTCGGTGCTGAACGAGTTGGGGCTGACGCTGGGCGGCGGCAACAAACCGCATCCGCTGGATTATGCCGGACTGTTGACCCAAATCTCCAGCCGTCCTGACGCTGAGATGCTGCAAACCATGCTGCTGCGTTCAATGAAGCAGGCAGTGTACGATCCGGAAAACCGTGGCCACTTTGGGCTGGCGCTGGCCTCGTATGCCCACTTCACTTCGCCAATCCGTCGCTATCCGGATCTGCTGCTGCACCGTGCGATCAAGTATCTGCTGGCAAAAGAGAATGGCACTCTGCAGGGTAATACCACGCCGACCGGCGGCTTCCATTACGACCTGCAGCAGATGTTGCAGTTCGGTCAGCACTGCTCGATGACCGAGCGCCGTGCCGATGAAGCCACGCGCGACGTGGCCGACTGGCTGAAGTGTGACTTTATGCAGGATCAGGTGGGCGAAACCTTTACCGGCGTGATCTCCAGCGTGACCGGCTTTGGTTTCTTTGTGCGTCTGACCGACCTCTTTATCGATGGGCTGGTGCATGTCTCCACGCTCGACAATGATTACTACCGCTTTGACGCGGTTGGGCAACGTCTGATCGGCGAGTCCAGTGGCAAAACCTACCGCCTGGGCGATACGGTCGAAGTGCGTGTTGATGCTGTCCATATGGATGAGCGCAAAATCGACTTTGCTCTGATTTCAGGCTCACGTAAACCGCGTGGCGAAGGGAAAACAGAGCGCGATCGGGCGAAAAAGAGCGCGCCGCTGCAACAAGGTAAACGCCGTCGTGACCAGGCTAAGAAGGCGAACTTTGAGCCGGACAGCGCCTTCCGTGCAGGAAGCGGTAGGCAGGATGCCAGCGCGAAGAAAGATAAAAAACCGAAAAAATCTTCGGATAAAACCCGTAAAATTGCAGCCGCGACCCGCTCCAAACGCGCAGCGAAGAAGAAATCTGACACAACGGCCTGACATCTGATGTCCTCCGTGGGGGAAGACATGCGTCCCCCGTGGGGGCGAAGATCGTTGCAGGGGCGGAACTTATTCCGCCCCTCTGTAAAAATTATCTACTGAGTATTTGATTAATGAGTGAGATTGTTTTTGGACTTCACGCCGTGCAGGCGCTGCTCGACAGCGACCCGCAGCGCTTTCAGGAAGTGTTCATCCTTAAAGGCCGTGACGACCGTCGTCTGCAGCCGCTGGTGAAGGCGCTGGAAGCCCAGGGGATCGTCATCCAGCTCGCCAGCCGTCAGTGGCTGGACAGCCAGGTGGAAGGAGGCGTGCACCAGGGGATCGTGGCGAAGGTGAAAGCCGGTCGTCAGTATCAGGAAAACGACCTGCCGGACCTGCTGGCCAGCCTGGATTCACCGTTCCTGCTGATCCTGGATGGCGTGACCGACCCGCATAACCTCGGAGCTTGCCTGCGCAGTGCTGATGCTGCTGGTGTCCACGCGGTTATCGTCCCTCGTGACCGTTCTGCGCAACTGAACGCCACGGCGAAAAAGGTCGCCAGTGGTGCAGCCGAGCATGTGCCGCTGATCCGCGTGACTAACCTGGCGCGCACTATGCGCCTGCTGCAGGAAGCAAACATCTGGATCGTGGGCACGGCTGGCGAAGCCGACCATGATGTCTATCAGAGCAAAATGACCGGCCCGATGGCGCTGGTGATGGGTGCGGAAGGGGAAGGCATGCGTCGTCTGACCCGCGAACATTGTGATGAACTGATCAGTATTCCGATGGCGGGCAGCGTCTCCTCGCTGAACGTTTCGGTGGCGACCGGGGTCTGCCTGTTTGAGGCGGTGCGCCAGCGCAAAGCCTGATCCTCTGACCGGCTGCCTCTGGCGGCCGGTCTGCTGCTTTACAGCGCTGACTGACGAAGCGTGATCACGGCGGAAGGGGTATAACCAAACTTCTGTTTAAACGCTTTGCTGAAGTGAAAAGAGTCAAAAAAATTCAGTCTTTCGGCCACCAGGCTGACGCTATACCCTTCCTGCTGCAACAGCGACTGGGCCAGCTCCAGCCTCGCATCCAGATAATACTCTTTTGGTGATTTACCTGTATATTTCAGAAATAGTTTCCGCAGATATTGTTCGCTACATTCCATCCATTCCGCCATTTCCGTTACGCTCCAGTGTTTTTGTAAATCGGCATGTAGTGTCGAGAGCAGCTTCTCAATTTTAATTAATTTTGTGGGCTTAATCCCATTTTCTGCAATAAGACAAATCCACTGGTAAATCATTTTAGTCAGAAAGGCCACCGCCAGGTTCTTTTTATTCGAATTTTGATTCCCCAACAGTTCTCCAACTTCCAGCAATTCCTGGTTATAACCGTCACCATTGTGAATAATGGCTTTTTGCCTTAAAGGAATATCCATTGCACAATTCGGTATAAACTCCATCCAGTATTGTTCCCACACCAGCCCTTCGCAGTGATAGGAAAGGATATCGACAGGTTTAAGAAAGATCACACAGTTACCGTTTAGCGTAACCTCCTCGCCGCTGTGCAGCAGGATCTTGCCGCTGCCCTGCAGGGTATAGATCGCCACCCATGAGCTGGCAATCAGCGGCTTCTTTTTATCCTGTGGCCAGAAAACACGATAGGTTTTATCGGCAAGAGTGTGCCAAAGGGAAAGCAGAATAATGCCGCTGGAGATCACATTTTCTTCAAGAACCAGCGGAATATTATAGGTAGTTTCGTTTTTTACATCGGAAAGGGCGTTTTTTCCATTCATTTTATTCTCCCTCCAGTTAATGATGACGCGAACCCAAATGTGAAATTTAGCAAAAAAAATCTCCGTCGGGTAAACAGGATGCGTTATCTGTGATTTCAAACCGCCTCGACCCGAGTGCTGCAATATTCCTTTGTGCCGTTATTGCATCGGGACATAATAATCTAAGGGCATGAAATGAATATTCAGCAAATTGTGAGCTTCCTGGCTTTCACCTTTCTGGTGGCGTTTATCACCTGGTGGAAGCTGCGAAAGTCTGACACCCAGTCACAACAGGGGTACTTCCTCGCCGGACGCTCCCTGAAAGCGCCCATTATTGCTGCTTCGCTGATGCTGACCAACCTGTCGACTGAACAGCTGGTGGGTCTGACCGGGCAGGCATACCGCAGCGGGATGTCGGTCATGGCCTGGGAAGTGATCTCCGCTATTCCCCTGATTTTCCTTGCGCTGATCTTTCTGCCCCGCTATCTGCAGCGCGGTATTGCCACCATTCCGCAGTTCATTGAAGAGCGTTACGACAAAACCACCCGCATCATCGTCGACTGCTGCTTTCTGATCGCCACCGGGATCTGTTTTCTGCCGGTAGTGCTTTACTCCGGAGCACTGGCTTTTAACAGTATCTTCCATATCAGTGAAACCTTTGGCATTTCGCAGTCGGACTCGATTTGGGCAATGGTGGTGGTGCTCGGGCTGTCGGGGATCCTCTATGCGGTCATCGGCGGCATGAAAGCGATTGCTATCGCCGATATGATCAACGGCATCGGCCTGGTGATTGGTGGCCTGATGGTGCCGGTGTTTGGCCTGATGGTGATGGGTGATGGCAGCCTGCTGAAAGGGCTGGATCGCCTGACCACTGACCACAGCGAGATGCTGAATTCGATTGGTGGGGCTAACGATCCGGTGCCGATCGGGGCCGCGCTGACCGGGCTGGTGCTGGTGAACACCTTCTACTGGTGTACCAATCAGGGGATCGTGCAGCGCACGCTCGGCTCGCGCAATCTGGCCGAAGGACAGAAGGGCGCATTGCTGACGGCGGTGCTGAAAATGCTCGATCCGCTGATCCTGGTGCTGCCGGGGATCATCGCCTTCCACCTGTTTCGTGAACTGCCCTCAGCGGACATGGCCTATCCGGCGCTGGTCAACCGGGTGATGCCGCTGCCGCTGATCGGCTTCTTCAGCGCCGTGCTGTTCGGGGCGATTATCAGCGCCTTCTGCGGCTTTCTTAACAGCGCCTCCACGCTGTTCAGCCTTGGCATCTATAACCGCATCATCAATCAGGACGCCTCTTCAGAGAAACTGGTGAGAGTTGGCCGTCAGTTCGGTCTGGTGGTCACCGTGATTTCGGTGCTGGTCGCGCCGTGGATTGCCCATGCGCCCGAAGGACTCTACTCCTGGATGAAGCAGCTGAACGGCATTTATAACGTGCCGCTGGTCACCATCATCATTATGGGCTTCTTCTTTCCGCGTATTCCTGCGGTGGCCGCGAAAGCCGCGCTGCTGTTCGGCATCTGTAGCTATATCGTGATCAACTATCTGGTGGATCTGCATTTCCACTTCCTCTACACGCTGGCATTCACCTTTTGTATCAACGTGGTGCTGATGCTGACCATTGGCTGGCTGTGGCCGCAGGCGGAGCCTTTCCGCTTCCGTGATGCTTTTGCGGTGGATATGACGCCGTGGAAAAACGCCAAAATCGCCTCTTTCGGCGTGCTTTTCGCGATGATTGGCGTCTATTCCGGCTTTGCCCGGTTTGGCGGCTATAACAGCCACCTGCTGACGGTGTTCTGTTATCTGGTGGTGGCGGGTGTGGTGATTTACCTCTTTGTGGACAGCCGACGCCAGCGTCGCGTGGCTTCTGCAGTCCCTCTTTCTCAAGCTAAGGATGACTGATGCAACGTCCCAATATCGTTTTGATCATGACCGATACCCAGGCCACCAATATGGTGGGCTGTTACAGCGGCAAGCCGCTGAATACCAATCATATTGATACGCTGGCGGAGGAGGGGATTCGTTTTAACTCGGCCTACACCTGCACGCCAGTCTGTACGCCAGCGCGTGCCGGGCTGTTTACCGGCATTTATGCCAACCAGTCCGGGCCGTGGACCAACAACGTCGCGCCGGGGAAAAACATCAGCACTATGGGGCGCTACTTTAAGGATGCGGGCTATCACACCTGTTTTATCGGCAAGTGGCATCTCGACGGGCATGACTACTTCGGCACCGGCATCTGCCCGCCGGAGTGGGATGCCGACTACTGGTTTGATGGCGCTAACTACCTGGCGGAGCTGAGCGAGGAGCAAACTGGGCTGTGGCGCAACGGGCTGAACAGCGCGGAAGATATCCGTGCACATCATATTGATGAAACCTTCACCTGGGCCTGGCGGATCAGCAAACGGGCGATCGACTTTGTCCGGCGTCCGGAACGGGAAGAACAGCCGTTCCTGATGGTGATCTCCTATGATGAGCCGCACCATCCTTTTACCTGCCCGGCTGAGTACATCGACAAGTACGAGGATTTTTATTATGACCTTGGCCCGCGCGCGCAGGACGACCTGCGGAAGAAGCCGGAGCACCATCAGCTCTGGGCAGATGCCATGCCTTCGCCGGTCGGTGAGGATGGCCGCTACCATCACCCGCTCTATTTTGCCTGCAACGATTTTGTCGATGACCAGATTGGTAAGGTCGTGGCGGCATTAACCCCGGAGCAGCGTGAGAACACCTGGCTGGTTTACACCTCCGATCACGGTGAGATGATGGGCGCGCACCAGCTAATCAGCAAAGGGGCCGCGATGTATGACGATATTACCCGCGTGCCGCTGATTGTCTGCCCGCCGACGGGTGAGCAGCCACCGCGTCAGGTGGATACACCTGTCAGCCATATCGACGTGCTGCCAACCCTGATGGCGCTGGCAGGCATTGAGCAGCCCGATATTCTGCCAGGCGGCAACTTCCTGCAGGTGGAAGGGGATCGCGGCGTGATGGTGGAGTTCAACCGTTACGAAATCGAACACGACAGCTTCGGCGGGTTTATTCCGGTGCGCTGCTGGGTCACCTCGCGCTTCAAGCTGGTGATCAACCTTTTCACCAGCGATGAGCTGTACGATCGCGACGCCGATCCGGAGGAGGTCTGTAACCTGATTGACGATCCCCGTTTCGCCACAGAGCGCAATCAGTTGCATGACCAGTTGCTGAATTATATGGAGCGCATCCGCGATCCGTTCCGCTCTTATCAGTGGGCATGTCGTACATGGCGAACAGATGCAGAGCCGCGCTGGATGGGGCCGTTCCGCCCACGTCCGGAGGATGGCTATTCGCCGGTGGTGCGCGACTATGACACCGGGATGCCGACCCAGGGTGTGAAGATGGAAGAGAAAAAACAGAAGTTCTGAGGTTGTCCGGGGCCGACAGCATGGCCCCGAAGCAAGGAGAAAAGATGAATCTGTCACGGATTGGTGAAGCGCCGGATTACCGTTTTTCACTGGCGAATGAGCGGACGTTCCTGGCGTGGATCCGCACGGCTCTGGGGTTTCTGGCCGCCGGAGTGGGGCTGGACCAGTTTGCCCCGGACATTGCCACACCACCGGTTCGTCAGGCGCTGGCACTGCTGCTGTGCCTGTTTGCCGCGCTGCTGGCGGCGATGGGTTACCTGCGCTGGCTGCGCAACGAGCGGGCAATGCGGCTGAAGGAAGATTTGCCCTACACGCGCATACTGCAACTGGTGGCACTGGCGATGGTTGCCGCGGCCGTAGTGCTGTCAGGTGTGCTGCTCCATGCCCGCTAAGCGCCACGCCCGGCGACTGGCCGACCCGGGATTGCAGCCGGAAAGAACCTCGCTGGCCTGGTTTCGTACGCTGCTCGGCTGCGGGGTGCTGATGGCCCTGGCGCTGCGGCATCATCGCGAACTTTCCGGCCCGCCGTTCTGGAGCGTGATGGCCGTGCTGATCGGCATCTGGCTGATGCTGTGCGGCTACACCCGGCAGCGTGGAAGAATGGATATTGCGCACGATTTCACCGGCTGGCCAGCCCGGATGGCGAAACTGGGGATTGCCCTTGCTGTGCTGCTGCTGGCACTGCTCTTTTGCTGCCGTCATCTTTTGCAGCTGTTGTCCGGCGGTCTGCGATGAAGGGCTGCCACGTTATGGCGAAACCGGCAGGCTCGCGTTGCAACCTCAGCTGCCACTACTGTTTTTATCTTGATAAGCCTGCGCTGCCGGTGATGGATGACGAAACGCTGCGTCTGTATATCAGCCAGCATATCGCCGCGCAGCCTGGTGAAGAGGTGGCGTTTGCCTGGCAGGGCGGCGAACCCACACTCTGTGGTTTGCCGTTCTTCAAAAAAGTGGTGGCGCTGCAGGCGCGTTATGCAGCCGGAAAGCGCATCCACAATTCTCTGCAGACTAACGGCCTGCTGCTGAATGATGAGTGGTGCGCTTTCCTGCACCAACATCAGTGGCTGGTGGGGTTGTCGCTGGATGGTCCGGAAGAGATGCATGACCGTTATCGGGTGACGCGGCGCGGATTGCCGTCTCACCATCGGGTGATCGCTACCCTTAATCGCCTGCGCGAGCATCAGGTCGCCTTTAACCTGATGGTGGTGGTGAACCATCTTAACGGCCAGCAGCCGGAGCAAATGTATGCGTATCTGCGACAGCTGGGCACGCCGTGGCTGCAGTTTATTCCGCTGGTGGAGTGGGATGCAGCGGGAAATCTGACGCCGGAATCGGTCACCGCTGAAGTGTGGGGAAGCTTTCTGACTGACGTTTTTATGCGCTGGGGCAGGCAGGATATTGGCCGCATCCATATTCAGCTGTTTGAATCCACGCTGGGGATCTGGAATGGTTTTCCGTCTCAGATGTGCGTGCTGAGCGAAACCTGTGGCCATGCTTTTGCGCTGGAAGCGAATGGTGACCTCTACCAGTGTGACCATTTTGTCGGGCCGCAGTGGTTTGTGGGCAATTTGCACCAGACGACGCTGAGTCAGCTGAATACCAGCCAGCCGGTTATCACATTTGGTATGGCCAAAAAGGCGCAGCTGCCAGCGGAATGCCTGACGTGCCGGGAGCGGCCTTTCTGCCACGGTGACTGCCCAAAACACCGGCCACCCGGCGGAAAAAGTGCGCTGTGCGAGGGCTATCGTCGCTTTTTCCGCGAGAGCGCGCCATGGATGGCGATGATGCGTGATTTGATTCGCCGCCGACGCTCGCCAGCCGAACTGATGGGAGCGTTTCCGGAACTGACCGACTCGCGGGGACAGGTTGTGATCCCCTGCACAAATTCTCACCAGAGCCAGGCATAACCCTGCCAGGCTCCCATACTTACCCTGAATGTGAAAGGGTGCAGATATGGACTGGAAAACCCACAGCGTATTTAATCAGCCCCGCCCTCTGGCGAACAGCAACCTGTTTCTGTCGGACACGCCGCTGCGCGAAGCGGTGCAGCGCCAGGGCGCAGGCTGGGACAGCGATCTGCTGGCTTCGGTCGGTCAACAGTTAGGGAGCGCTGAGTCGCTGGAGTTAGGGCGTCTGGCGAACAGCAATCCGCCGGAGCTGCTGCGCTTTGATCCCTGCGGCGAACGGCTGGATGACGTGCGCTTTCACCCGGCCTGGCATTTGCTGATGCAGGGCCTGTGCGCCAACCGCGTGCACAACCTTCCCTGGCAGGAACAGCCTCCTCCTGCGGCATTTGTTGCCCGTACCGCCCGCTTTATCCTTCATGCTCAGGTCGAGGCGGGCACTCTCTGTCCGGTGACGATGACCTTTGGTGCCATTCCGCTGCTACAAAAGTACCTGCCTGCTGAATTTCGTGACTGGCTGCAGCCGCTGCTTTCCGATCGTTATGACCCACATCTGCAATCCGGCAGCCTTAAGCGCGGCCTGCTGATTGGCATGGGGATGACCGAAAAGCAGGGCGGGACTGACGTGCTGAGCAACACCACGCGGGCAGAACCCGTGGCCGGGCGGGGAAGTGGCGCAGCCTATCGCCTCACCGGCCACAAATGGTTTTTCTCGGTGCCGCAAAGTGATGCTCATCTGGTTCTTGCTCAGGCTCAGGGAGGCATTTCCTGCTTCTTTTTGCCGCGGATATTGCCGGACGGTGAGCGTAATGCTGTCCATATCGAACGGCTGAAAGACAAGCTGGGCAACCGTTCAAATGCCAGCAGCGAGGTCGAATTTTTTGCCGCCACCGGCTGGTTGATCGGCGAAGAGGGCGAGGGCGTCAGGCAGATCCTTAAAATGGGGGGTTACACGCGCTTCGACTGCGCACTGGGCAGCCATGCCATGATGCGGCGGGCATTCTCTGTTGCGCTGTATCATGCTCATCAGCGGCAGGTACTGGGTAAAAACCTGGTCGATCAGCCGCTGATGCGCCAGGTGCTCAGCTCTCAGGCGCTGCTGCTGGAAGGGCAGACGGCAATGCTGTTCCGGTTGGCACGGGCCTGGTCATCGGTGAGTGAGGAAGAGGGGAAAATCTTCAGCCGGTTGTTTACCCCGGCGGCTAAATTCGCCGTTTGCCGGCGAGGTATGGGTTTTGTGGCCGAATCGATGGAAGTGCTCGGCGGCATTGGCTACTGCGAAGAGAGCGAGCTGCCGAGACTGTACCGTGAAATGCCGGTCAACAGTATCTGGGAAGGTTCGGGAAACGTAATGTGCCTGGATGTGTTACGGGTGCTGACCCGGCAACCGGGCACTCTGGAACTGCTGACCAGAGAGTTTGATGTGGTGAAGGGGCAGAACCGGCATTTTGACAGCCGCTGGCGACAGCTGAAGCTGATGTTACGCAAACCGCAGGAGGGGCAGGCGCGTCACCTTTGTGAAACGCTGTTTACTCTTGCCAGCAGCGTGGAGGTGATGACCAGCCTGGAACCGGGGATTGCCGATGCCTGGTGCCGCCAGATGCTGGATCCGCGCGGCGCCAGTACCCTGACGGAAAAAGTCTGTGAGCGGCTGTTACTTCGCGCCGGTGGCGGGAACTGACGGGCCATAAAGGATCGCCGTGGAGTACCAGTTGCCGGGCATTACCGTTTCGCTGACCATCTGGATAACATACCAGGTAGCCCCGGCGGCATTAGCCTTATCGGCGATGGCCCGTTCTGCATCGTCAGGCGAGCCGCGCACGGTAACGCTGATGGTTCCCAGCCGGTTGAGGGCCGTACTCTGCGCCCGGGTGATCTCCTGAGCCTTCGGCCCTGCTGGTGGCGGTGGTTCGGGGGGCGTTTTAAACTGGCTGCAGCTTGCAAGCAGCAGGGTGAACAACAAAGGCAGTAACCGGCGCATCATCGTGTCTCAGCAGTGGGATAGCCTGAAGTGTAAGCTATCCCGGCTTTTTTTTAAGCTTTTACCGTAAATACCTGTACCAGCTGGGTGAGGTGGCGGCCCTTGCGACTCAGTTCCTGCGCTGTCTGTTCAGAGTTGCCAATCAGCTCGCTGCTCTGATGGGTAGCATGACCAATCTGGTTCATCGCCAGATTCACCTGGCCAATTCCCGCAGACTGCTCCTTCGAGGCAACGTTGATTTCACTCATCAGCACCTTAACCTGATCAATCCGGCCGACGATATCCTCCATCGCCTGACGGGTTTGTTCAGACAGGTCATGCCCCTGAACCACTTTACTCAGTGAGTTTTCGATCAGGCCATCAATCTCTTTGGCCGCCTGTGCACTGCGTTGAGCCAGCGCCCGCACTTCAGCAGCGACCACCGCAAACCCTTTACCATGCTCACCCGCACGGGCGGCTTCCACCGCGGCATTGAGCGCCAGAATATTGGTCTGGAATGCAATGGATTCAATGACCTGGGTGATGTCGGCGATGCTCTGCGAAGCATTTTTAATGTCGCTCATCGTCACCACGGATTGCGAAACGGTTTCTCCCCCATTCTGTACCGCGCTGGCTGCTTCACCGACCAGCGTCAGCGCCTGCGAAACGTTGGCAGCATTCTGCGCAACGGTGGCACTCAATTGCTCCATGCTGGCCGAGGTTTCTTCCACGCTGCTGGCCTGTCGGGTGATCTGCTCGCTGATGTTTTCACTGCTCAGCGCGATGGAATCAGTGCCGCTGCTGATATCCTGGGCGGCTTCGCGGACCTCAGAGACAATGCGGTCCAGGCCGTCGCCGATGCCGTTGATGGCCACAATCAGTTGCCCCACCTCATCATGACGGCGAGTGTGCAGCGTGGCCTGCAGGTTGCCTGCGGAGTAGTGGCGGGCCAGCTCGATGACCTGCTGCAGCGGCCTGCTCAGCCAGCGGCGGGTGGTGAGCACAAAGCTCAAAGCAAACAGCAGTACCAGTGCGGCCCCCAGCGACAGGAACAGATTGCGCGTATGCCGGATTGGAGCCAGCAGGCTGGCTTTATCCACTTCACCCAGGATGATCCAGTTCCAGTCCGGCAGATGTTGCCAGGCCATGATCTGCATTTTACCGCTCTGATCGGGCGCTTCAATCGTACCGCTGTTCTGGCTTAATAACTGCTGCTGCAGCGAGTCCGGCCAGGTGGGCAGCTTGCCTTCTTCGGAGGGATGGAACACAAACTGCCCGCGATTTTTACCTTCGGCGTTATTCAGCACGGTGAATCGTCCGCTGCTGCCCAGTGTTTTCGACAGCACCTTATCGCGGATTAATGCATATTGCCTGGTGATGTCGACGCCGACAAACAGAATGGCGATAACGCCGCCGGAGCTGTCTTTAACAGGCTGATACTGAGTGATATAGCGTTTACCAAACAGCATGCTGACCCCCTGGTAAATCTCCCCGTTCAGCGCCCGCTTCCAGGCCGGGCTGCTGTGATCCAGGCGGGTGCCAATGGCACGTTCACCATCCTGTTTGCGCAGAGAGGTGGAGACACGGACAAAATCATCGCCCATGCGCACAAAGATGGTTGAGATGGCCGCTGTTCTCTGCTGGAAGTCGTCCACCAGCACCTGATCCAGGTTCAGCGTTTTCAGCCCGGCGCGCAGAGTTGGCGTCTGCTCATCGCCCACGGCGATGATTTGCGAGTCATCAAGGGAAAAACGCTTCGGCAAAAAGCTCTGGAACAGCGCTGTATAGTTGGCGACCTCTTCGCTCAGCGTGCTGTTAAACATAGAGGCCATATCGCCGATGCCGCTGACCTGGTTCTCCATATTTTCCAGCGTCAGCGATTGCAGCTGTTTTGCGGCGTTCTGGGTCAGTGCCAGCGTCAGGATCAGGAACAGAATGGCAACGGTTGCCGAGGTGATCACAGACAGCTTGACCCCCAGGCTCCAGCGGCGAAAAGATAAAAGTTTCATTGGCAGGCTCATTATATTTATACGATGGGTTATAACGGTTAACGGCAATGCGGCTGAAACATTTAGTTCTTAATTTTGTGAGCAGGCTAAGGATCCTGACCTTAAACTCAGTGTAGTGCGTTGTTAAACCCCTGCTCAGGGGCTGACTCAAATCATAAAATCAGGGAGATATCATGATTGAAATGATCACCGGGACTTTTGCCGGTATTGATTGCCTGCAGGCTACTCCGGCCGGTAAACGTCACGATCCTCTGCCAACCATCCTCTTTTATCATGGCTTTACCTCGTCTAAAGAGGTCTATTCCTACTTCGGTGTGGCGCTGGCGCAAGCCGGATTCCGCGCGGTGCTGCCCGATGCCGATCTGCACGGTGCACGCTACAACGGGGAGACCGAATACCGTTTCAGCCATTTCTGGGAAATCCTGCGCAGCAATATTAATGAAGTACCGCTGCTGGAGGCCGCGCTGCGGGAACAAAACCTGATTGATGGGCGGCGTATTGCGGTGGCGGGTGCTTCAATGGGCGGTATGACCGCACTGGGCGCGATGGCGCGGAACCCCCATTTTGCCAGCGTTGCCTGCATGATGGGATCGGGTTATTTCACCTCGCTGTGCCACACGTTGTTCCCACCGCTGGTGGCGAAAACGCCAGATCAGAAGAGAGAGTTTGCAGAGCGCACGGCCCCGCTGGCTGACTATGATGTCAGCAGCAGGCTGGAGAATATTGCCGATCGGCCGCTATTGATCTGGCACGGTGAAGCGGATGAGGTGGTGCCTCTCGCGGAGAGCGTCAGGCTGGAAAAGGCGCTGCGGGAAGCGAAACTCGATACCCATCTGACGTACATCACTGAGAAAGGTATCGGGCATCGCATTACACCGCCTGCGCTGGAGGCATTAGTGACTTTCTTTAAACATCATTTATAGCTCTGTTTTGGCGGGGCGAATTTTTATTTTGCCAGGCTTCTACAGCTGTTTCGAAAGCTGCTCTGCGGCAGTGGTCGGCACTTTAGTGGCTGACTTATCAATCGGAGACGCGATACGGTTAACAAAGACGTAGCTGTTCGCCGCTTTGCTGGTGTAGCTTTTCACCTGCTGCGCGTTACCAGAATTGCTGGCAAGGGCGGACGTGGAAAGGAAGAGACCGAGTAGAGTGGCGATTGCGATGGTTTTCATGGTTCAACTCCACAATCAGGTAATACATCTGACGCGGACGTCAGGGTCGTGTCATAAGCAACTTCTCTAGTTTAGTCCGCCCTCCGCTAAAAGGTATTAGTAATTCTTGCTCATTTCGAACAGGAAATTTGAACGATATTTCACCTAAGTGGATGATCTTTATCCATTAGCACGGAATGCTCACCAGAATGGCCTGGAAAATGACAAATAGTTTCCCCTCCCCTGTGACTTTGCCTTGTGTTATCCCCCCGACGACAGTATGATTATGCGTCAATTTTTCGGCCGCACAAACATACACGTTCCTTGCTTCCATGGGCCGCGGCTGACCCTGACAGGAGGCTGAATAATCCGTAAGGAGCAAATTCGATGCGTCATTACGAAATCGTATTTATGGTTCATCCTGACCAGAGCGAACAGGTTCCTGGCATGATCGAGCGTTACTCTGCCACCATCACTGGTGCAGAAGGCACGATCCACCGCCTGGAAGACTGGGGCCGCCGTCAGCTGGCTTACCCGATCAACAAACTGCACAAAGCCCACTACGTTCTGCTGAACGTTGAAGCTCCGCAGGAAGCGATCGATGAGCTGGAAACTAACTTCCGCTTCAACGACGCCGTTATCCGCAGCATGGTTATGCGCGTTAAGCACGCGGTAACTGAAGCATCTCCGATGGTTAAAGCGAAAGATGAGCGACGTGACCGTCGTGAAGATTTCTCTAACGAAACCTCTGATGATGCAGATGCTGGGGATTCTGAAGAGTAATTGACCGTGACGGCTAATCGGCTGACGTTGTCTGGCACTGTGTGCAAGACACCGATGCGTAAAGTAAGCCCGTCAGGTATTCCACACTGCCAGTTCGTGCTTGAGCACCGTTCGGAGCAGGTGGAAGCCGGTTTTACCCGGCAAGCCTGGTGTCGGATGCCGGTGATTATCAGCGGCAAAGCCCATCAGGCCATTACTCAAAGTATAACGGTCGGCACGCCTCTAACCGTTTCAGGTTTTATTAGCAGCCATCAAGGTCGCAATGGACTGAACAAAACGGTGTTGCATGCCGAGCAGATTGAATTGATAGATTCTGGAGACTAGCCAAATGGCACGTTATTTCCGTCGTCGCAAGTTCTGCCGTTTCACAGCGGAAGGCGTTGTTGAGATTGATTACAAAGATATCGCAACGTTGAAAAACTATATTACTGAAAGCGGTAAAATTGTTCCGAGCCGTATTACCGGTACTCGTGCAAAATACCAGCGTCAGCTGGCTCGCTGCATCAAGCGTGCTCGCTACCTGTCCCTGCTGCCATATACCGATCGTCATCAGTAATCGGCCGCTGTCTATTAACGACTTTAAGAGGATAAGGTAATGCAAGTTATTCTGCTTGATAAAGTAGCAAACCTGGGCAGCCTGGGTGATCAGGTTAACGTTAAAGCGGGCTACGCTCGTAACTTCCTGGTTCCACAGGGTAAAGCTGTTCCTGCTACCAAGAAAAACGTTGAGTTCTTCGAAGCACGTCGTGCAGATCTGGAAGCCAAACTGGCTGACGTTCTGTCTGCGGCTAACGCACGCGCTGAGAAAATCAACGCACTGGGCACCGTTACCATCGCGTCTAAAGCAGGCGACGAAGGTAAACTGTTCGGTTCCATCGGTACCCGCGACATCGCTGACGCTGTAACTGCAGCTGGCGTTGAAGTGGCCAAGAGCGAAGTGCGTCTGCCGAACGGCGTTCTGCGTAATACCGGTGAGCATGAAGTGGACTTCCAGGTTCACAGCGAAGTTTTCGCGAAGCTGACTGTAAGCATCGTTTCTGAAGCTTAAGTGCAACAGTAACGAATAAAAACGCCGGCCTCGTGCCGGCGTTTTTGTTTTTGTGCACAGAAAGATTGCCCGATTCCTGCGCCCGTGAGCCGCAGGAAAAAACTTACTGTGCGCGGATGAAAGATCCATCCGGCTGACGGGTAAACAGGATCTGGCCGTTATCGGTATCAACGGTTAATCCGGTCACCACCCCCTGAGCATTCTGCCTGATTTTCACTGCCTGCCCGGTTTGCAGATTGCTGAGCGGCTTGTCATTCCCCTCGACCTGCGCCATTGCGAATACGTCATTTACCGGCAGATTATTGTCGCGGAACAGCTGCGCCAGCGTCTGGCCCGAAGCGATCTGATAGCTCCGCCACTGCCCCTGTGAATCGGCAGACGGCTGAGCGGGCTGTCGGGCGGTGGTGTCCGGCTGGCTCTCACTCAGCTCAGCCTGCATTGGAATGTTGGTTCCCGTTGAGTGTCCGGCGTTCACGGGTCTTGCGGCCTGCTGAGGAGCAGGAGAAGGCCAGAGAAAAGCCAGCAAAATGACCACTACGGCAAGAATGATACCGCGGCGGTGGAAAGGTGGAAGGGGATCCATCCAGCTCACCGAATCCGGCAGATGCCAGATCTTGCTGAACAGTTGCGGTACTCGTGCTGCTGAAGACGCTTTGGGCATGGCGTCATCCTCCTGGCGCGAACCTCGCGCAAATAGTGAGCTTTTCGCTAACCGTTGCAATAAACCGTTTAGAGAAAGCGGCTGGCTTTTCCGTCGCCTGCGGGCAAGATGGCCCATGTTGACCTCGATATAAAATATAGCTGATAAACCCTTGTCCGTGCGGAGTTAATTCCGTCACCGGGATTCGGGTATTGTTTCCTTTTGCCGGGGAAAAGTCACCTAAAGAAGATGGCATTTTACGCCCGTTGCCTGCGCTGTTATGCTTCGTCTTCGGTTTTATCAATGATGAAAGGAAAATCCATGACTACCCCTTCTTTTGACAGCGTAGAAGCGCAAGCAAGTTACGGTATCGGTTTACAGGTTGGCCAGCAGCTGCTGGAATCTGGATTGCAGGGTCTGCAGCCAGAAGCATTGCTGGCGGGTCTGCGCGATGCGCTGGAAGGGAACGCTCCGGCAGTACCTGTTGATGTGGTGCACCGTGCGCTGCGCGAAGTCCACGAGCGTGCCGATGCCGTTCGTCGAGAGCGTCAGCAGGAGATGGCCGCTGAAGGTCAGAAATTCCTGGAAGAGAACAGTCAGCGTGAAGGCGTGAGCAGCACCGAATCCGGCCTGCAGTTCAGCGTGATTTCTCAGGGTGAAGGCCCAATCCCATCCCGTCAGGATCGCGTTCGTGTTCATTACACTGGCAAGTTGATCGATGGCTCCGTGTTCGACAGCTCCGTACAGCGTGGCGAACCGGCTGAATTCCCGGTCAGTGGCGTCATCCCGGGCTGGATCGAAGCGTTGACGTTGATGCCGGTGGGTTCCAAATGGGAGCTGGTTATTCCTCAGAATCTCGCCTACGGTGAGCGCGGTGCTGGTGCCTCAATTCCCCCTTTCAGTACATTGATTTTTGAAGTTGAGCTGCTGGAAATTCTGTAAATTCAACCAGCTGGCAGGACGCAGTGGAGAGTGAAACTCCGCTGCTTCTTAAATGCGATACATAATATTTTTGGTATTATGTATCACATTATTAACTCAATGATTTGGATTTAATTAACTGGTATTTATTTATTACAATTTAACGCTTGTTTTATCGTAATATAACGCTTGTTTTTTTAATTGATGTCGTTATTTCGTGGTTAATTCTGATTCCATTTTTTTATATTTAAGATGTGTTTGATTTATTAATTTTTGTGAAATATATTCTCTTTGCGGCGAAGGAAGCCGTTTTTTAGGTAATGTACATTTTATAAAGGGAATAATCATGCGTGAATTAAATAATACTGAAATTGAATCTGTAGCAGGTGCCTGGCTTTTTGCTGATATCGGTTCAGCTATCGGTTTTATTGCCGGCTCACTGATCAACTCAGGTGCCTCTTCAGGCGGCGTGACCATTGATTCAACCACGGCTTCACAGCAGATTGGTTCTGGTATTGGTAAAATTCTGGAACTGAACCTGTCAGGCGCTCTGAGCGACCTGGGACAGGGCGTTGTTGGACTGATCAAAGTAGCTTCTGATGCTGTCAGCCAGGCTACCGCTACGCCAAAAGCGTAATAGCCCGGTCGTCAATATTTTAATAGCTGAATAAACAAAGCCAGCCTTTGGGTTTGCATACCGGGGCTGGCTTTTTTCAGGTTAATATTTTTCTCTGTTTGAAAAACATTATTAATTGAGTTTTAACTGATATACAGCAAAGCCAATATCATCGTGACTCACTTTATGAGCAGGATAGACAGCATACTGTTTGATAAATGCGGCAGCTTTCTCCGTGGGTGACGTTTCAAAGCGAATATCCAGTGGTGTTTTACTGTCAATACTGGCCAGCTGCCAGTTATTGTCGGCCTGCGGCTTCACTTCGCCGTATGTTTTGGTCTGGGCCTCAATATAAGCGGCGACCACTGAACGGTTCTCATCCGGTGAGGCAAAGGCTACGTGGCTTTCTCCTGTACCAGCGAACTTCCCACCATAAGCACGATAGTTGTTGGTCGCCACCAGGAATATGGCATCAGGATCTATTGGTTTGCCTTTAAATGTCAGATCGCGGATGCGTGAGGCTTTACTGTTAATCTGCTGGCATTCAGCGTCATAGCGGGCGGGCTGTGTGACATCAATGCGGTAATTCACTCCGTCAATCACATCAAAATTATAGGTGCGGAAGTCCCAGTTAATCAGCGCCTGCGGCTTGCTGCTGCTCGGGTCAATCTGGTTGAACTGCCCCGCCGAGCACTCAAGCCACTCTTTCACTTCCCTGCCTGTCACCTTCATTACCACCAGCGTATTCGGGTAGAGGTAGAGATCGGCGGCATTGCGGAAGGTCAGCTGGCCTTTTTCAACTTCGACATAGCTGGCCGGGTCGTTTTTACGGCCACCGGCTTTAAAAGGTGCAGCGGCTGAAAGCACTGGCAGGTCTGCCAGATCCGGATCGCCCTGGATAAAGCGTTCAACGTAGTCGCGCTGAGCATTATTAACGATCTGCACGGTGGGATCGTCCTGAATTAGTGACAGATAGCTGTACATCACGTCCGCTGATTTGCCGATCGGTTTGCTGACGAATTCTCGCGTAGCTTTATGGTCATGCTCCAGCACTTTCACCAGGGCGGGATCTTCCGCGGCGAGCGATTTCTTTGTTGCAGCGTCATAAATGGGGCGGGCTTCTGCTTTTGCACTGCTTACCTGCCATTTCCCTGCCTCATTATTCAGCACCAGATCGACCACGCCGAGATGGTCTCCCCACATGCCGGGCATCACGGCAGGGATGCCATTCAGCGTACCTTTGGCGATATCAGCCCCTTTGATATTGGCAAAATCTTTGCCGGGGAAGACGGCATGAGCGTGACCAAACAGGATGGCATCAATACCGGGTACCTGACTCAGGTAATACACCGAGTTTTCCGCCATCGCCCGGTAAGGATCGCCAGACAGGCCTGAATGCGGGATGGCAACAACCAGATCGGCTCCCTGTTTACGCATTTCCGGCACCCACTTGCGGGCGGTTTCGGTGATGTCATTAACGATGATTTTGCCGCTGAGGTTCTTTTTATCCCACACCATAATCTGCGGCGGGACAAAGCCGATGTAGCCCACTTTAAGCGGATGCGTTTTCCCTTCGCGGTCGGTGACTTCAACGGCTTTAATCAGGAAGGGAGTGAACATTGGCTTGCCGGTTTTACTGTCGATAATGTTGGCGTTGACGTAGGGGAAACGGGCACCGCTGAGGGCATTATGCAGGTAGTCCAGCCCGTAATTAAACTCATGGTTGCCCAGATTACCTACGGTATAATCCAGCGTATTCATGGCCTTATAAACAGGATGCACTTCGCCCTGCTGCAGGCCTTTTGCCGCCATATAATCGCCCAGAGGGCTGCCCTGAATGATGTCGCCGTTATCCACCAGTATGCTGTTGCTGGCCTCTTTGCGGGCTGCTTCAATCAAGGTGGCGGTACGAACCAGGCCAAATTTCTCGGTTGGCGTATCTTTGTAATAGTCAAAGTCCATCATATTGCTGTGCAGGTCGGTGGTTTCCAGCAGGCGAAAATCCACCGTGGCGGCATGCAGAACGGAACTGACCAGCAGCGCAGCCAGTGTAACAGAAGGCTTAATCATCATTTTTTCCTTAAAATCAGATGCCAAAGATCCTTAACATCTCAAAGAATTGTGAAATTGTTATGTTATGTCTCACAAATATGTGAGCTGGTACAAATATTTACTTCTTATGCGCGCTTCCGCAGGCATCCGCCAGCATCAGGCGTACACTCGAGCGGACAGAGGCTCAAAAACAGCAGATTCTGCGGAATGAAATGAATTATGCTTTTGATAATTAAGGCTGACATGTCAGGGGTTCCTCTGATCAGACAGGAGAGATCGTGTGTTAAAGGTCAGTGCCGATCTGCTGCTATGATCAATAAAGGTTTTTTTTCCGGGCGAAACCCGGCTGAGACAGGTCCCTCAACCGGCGGTAGCCGGGACTCAGATGCTAATCAAGGGGTGGAAAATGCTAGATAAAATTTGCCAGCTGGCACGGGATGCGGGCGACGCCATCATGAAAGTTTATGACGGGCAGGCACCGCTTGATGTCTCCCATAAATCCGATCATTCGCCGGTGACAGCTGCGGATATCGCCGCTCATAAAGTGATTGTGCAGGGGTTGTCTGCTCTGTACCCGGATATCCCGGTAATCTCAGAGGAAGATCCTCCCTCCTGGGAAATCCGTCAGCACTGGCAGCGCTACTGGCTGGTCGATCCGCTGGATGGCACTAAAGAGTTTATCAAGCGTAACGGCGAGTTCACCGTTAATATCGCGCTGATTGACAACGGCAAGCCGGTGCTGGGCGTGGTGTATGCGCCGGTGCTGGGCGTGATGTATTCCGCCGTCGATGGCAAAGCCTGGAAAGAGGAGGGCGGCCATAAAGCACAAATTCAGGTGCGTGAAGCGCGGCCGCCGCTGGTGGTGGTCAGCCGCTCGCATTCGGGTACCGAGCTGGAGGATTACCTGAGCCAGCTGGGCGAACACCAGACCACGGCAATCGGCTCTTCACTGAAGTTCTGCCTGGTGGCGGAAGGCAAAGCGCAGCTCTATCCCCGTTTTGGACCCACCAATATCTGGGATACCGGTGCCGGTCATGCAGTCGCCATTGCCGCCGGAGCGCATGTGCACGACTGGCAGGGCAAAACGCTGGACTATGCTCCGCGTGAGTCCTTCCTCAATCCGGGCTTCCGCGTTTCTATTTTCTGACGTTTAGTTTCTGGCCTGAAGAGGCTTCGGGCCAGAGATTCGCTTCGGGTCGAATCAATTCGACCCTTTCAGCAGCTTCTGCACCAGCGCAACCACCTGTTGCACCTCATCCTGGGTCAGCGCGCCGTCTTTGGCGAAGCGCACTTTCCCTTCCTTATCCAGTACCACTATCGCCGAACCTTCGTTCTCCAGCTGCCAGGCCTTTTTCGCCACGCCAGTGCTGTCGACAATAAACTGTGACCAGGGAAACTGTTTCTTGTTGCTCTCTATACTGCTGCGCACGAACATCCCGGTGCCGGGGATGGCGTCATCGGTATTGACCAGCGTGGTGGTCTGGTAACGGTCGTGCGGAAACGTGGCGGCCTTGATCGCCTCAATCAGCGCGGCATTTTTCTCTTTTGAAGAAGAGCGTCCGGCAATATGCTGGATCACCCGTACTTTGCCAGGCAGCTTCGCGCTGTTCCAGTTCTGATAGCTGAATTTATCCTGCTGCAGGATCAGCTCACCTCGGTCGTTGATCCCCACTGGCGGAACACGCTTCCCCTCAACAAAGTTGTGCGCACCGGCGGCAAGCGGCAGCAGCAGGACAAAAAGAGTGAAAAATGAGCGAAAAGTCGTCATGGCAGCGCCTCATGTAAGTGATCAGACCAGTTAGTCATGTTCCTGCAATAATAAGCGCAGAAGATGCTGCTGTCGCATCGAAATAACATCTTTGCAACACACTGCACAATTCCCTGAGGATTGAAGGTTTATACTGTTATCTCGTGTCCGGGTGACAGAGCATACTGTCATGATATGTAAACACAGTAAAAAAATTCAATTTCAGACTTCAGGAAACCGATATTGGTCTATAGTGAATGCAGTTTGCGCTGCAAGGATTCGTACCGAGTTTGGACACGACGCAGCACGCATCATTTTTCAGGAGTAGAACCAGAATGAAAATCTTTCAGCGATATAATCCGCTGCAGGTAGCCAAATACGTGAAGACCCTGTTTCGTGGCAGGTTATACATCAAAGACGTAGGCGCATTTGAATTTGACAAAGGTAAGATTCTGATCCCACGCATTAAAGATAAACAGCACTACAGCGTGATGTCAGAAGTGAATCGTCAGGTGCTGCGTCTGCAGACCGAATTTAACTGATAAAACTAAGGCGCGAAACTTCGCGCCTTTTTGTCAGGCTGTTCAGCCTCTCACTTCATACAGACCGAATGGCAGGCCATCATTCCGCTACTCTTCCGCCGTTTTACTCAGCACCGCACTTGCCGCCGTCGGGCGGGCCTCAATACGGGTTACCAGCAGCTGATCGATACGGTAGCTATCGATATCCACCACCTCAAACTTATAGCCGTGGAACTTAACGAAGTCGGTACGCTTAGGGATTTTACGCAGCATAAACATCATAAAGCCGCCGATGGTTTCGTAGTTGCCGGACTGCGGGAATTCGTCAATGTCCAGCACGCGCATCACGTCATCAATTGGCGTACCGCCTTCCACCAGCCATGAATTCTCGTCACGCGCGACAATCTGCTCTTCCATGCCCTGCCCGACCAGGTCGCCCATCAACGTGGTCATCACATCGTTCAGGGTGATGATGCCCACCACCAGCGCATACTCATTCATAATCACCGCAAAGTCTTCACCGGCGGTTTTAAAACTTTCGAGCGCTTCTGACAGCGTCAGCGTGTCCGGCACTATCAGCGCCGAGCGGATCTGCACGCCGCTGTTCAGCGCCATGCTCTGATTCCCCAGCACCCGCAGCAGCAGCTCTTTGGAGTCAACATAACCAATAATGTGGTCGATATCTTCGTTACAAACCAGGAACTTGGAGTGCGGATGGTTGGCAATTTTCTCCTTCAGGCTGGCCTCGTCTTCGTGCAGGTCAAACCACACCACGTTCTCGCGTGAGGTCATGGAGGAGGGCACGGTACGGGATTCCAGCTCGAACACGTTCTCAATCAGTTCGTGCTCCTGCTTACGCAACACGCCTGCCAGAGCGCCGGCTTCAAACACGGCATAGATGTCATCTGAAGTGATGTCGTCCTTGCGCACTAAGGGAATTTTCAGCAGGCGGAAAATAATGTTGGCACCGCCGTTAAAGAACCACACCAGCGGACGGAAGACCAGCAGGCAGAAGCGCATCGGGTTGATGATTTTCAACGCGACAACTTCCGGGGCGATCATCCCCAGACGCTTCGGGAAAAGGTCAGCAAACAGAATAAACAGGCTGGTGACCAGGGTGAATGAGCAGATAAAGCTCAGCTGTTCCGCCAGCTCCGCGCTGACTCTGCCTTCAAATAATTTCTGGAATACCGGTGAAAAGGCAGAGTCACCCACGATACCGCCCAGGATCGCGACCGCGTTGAGGCCAATCTGCACCACGGTGAAAAACATGCCCGGTGTTTCCTGCATATTCAGCACGCGCTGGGCGTTGATGTTCCCTTCATCCGCCAGCAGCTTCAGCTTGATTTTGCGCGCTGCTGCCAGAGAGATTTCTGAAAGGGAAAAAAATGAGCTGACCGCGATCAGCAGTAAGATGACAAGCAAGCTGTCTAACATAAAACATCCATAAAATGGCTCATTCAGTCGCTTTCAGGGGAAAACGCCGTGGCCCTGGGTTAATCACTTGTCATTTTTGGCCTGGGCAGCGTGTGAGGATCTGCGTAAGTTTGTCCCGTTCAGTGAATATGGGCTATCCGTGCCAAAAATGTCTGCCCTGTTCGGCTGATGCGCCGGGGCAGAATTCAGACAGACCGTCAGGCGGCCTGTGTGGTGGAGTATAGCTGTGGAGACGATTGCTTACAATTGCGGCGCTTACCTGCGAATCAATTCTCACCCGGAACTGGCATAGGCACCAGGATTAATCCGACTGTAGGACGCAAAAGGTCCTGACGTTACATTCGGTCACGATCCTGTGTTGTATCGTGTCGATTCTTTGCACACAATATGTCAAAAATTTGGCTTTATCAGTAAAAAGAGGTCCGGGTCGGCGAAAACATTGCCAGGCTTAGGATCCCAGGCCATTTTGATCAAATTACAGAAGACGTTGTGCCCATCTGGAATCAGGGCCGGCCACAAAATCAGGAGTTAGCGTGCCACGAATTCATGTGTATTGCATGTTTTGTCTGATCGCCGCTGCACCCGTCGCTCAGGCAGCGACCGTGCGTTTGCAGGTGACTGGATTATCTGGGGAATTACAAAGTAACGTCCGTGCGCGGCTCTCCACTATCTCGAGCGATGAAGTTTCTTCCGACGGGCGTTTTCGTGCGCGCGTCAGCGAAGCCGTTAAAGAAGGCCTGAAGGCGCTGGGCTATTACGAACCGACCATTGAGTTCGAGCTGCAGCCTCCGCCTGAGGGCGGTAAGCGTCCGGTTCTGCTGACAAAAGTCACACCGGGCGAACCAGTCAAGCTGGCGGGAGAAACGGTGATTTTCCGTGGTGGGGCGAGCAAAGATCCAGACTACCTGGCGCTGCGGAGCACCGGCCGCGGCAAGATCGGTAAAGTACTGAATCATGGCGACTATGACAGCTTTAAAAGCTCGCTGAGCAATATGGCGCTGCGCAAAGGCTACTTCGATGCCGACTATACCAAAAGCCAGCTTGGCGTTTCCGTCGACCGGCGGGAAGCCTTCTGGGATATCGATTACAACAGCGGCGACCGCTACCGCTTTGGCGATGTCACCTTTGAAGGTTCGCAAATCCGCGAAGAATATCTGCAAAACCTGGTGCCTTTTAAAAAGGGCGATTACTACAGCTCCCGGGATCTGGCCGAGCTTAACCGCCGCCTGTCTGCCACCGGCTGGTTCAACTCCGTGGTTGTCGCGCCTCAATTCGATGCAGGACGTGCAACCAAGGTCCTGCCGCTGCACGGTGTGGTCAGCCCGCGCACGGAAAACACCATTGAAGCCGGGGTAGGCTACGCCACCGACGTTGGCCCGCGAGTGAAAGCCACATGGAGAAGGCCGTGGGTTAACTCTTATGGTCACAGCTTCAGCACCAGCGCCAATATTTCTGCCCCTGAACAGCAGCTGGATTTCAGTTATAAGATCCCACTGCTGAAAGCCCCGATTGAGCAGTATTACCTGCTGCAGGGCGGCCTCAAAAGAACCGACCTTAACGACACCAAAGCCGACTCCTCAACGCTGGCTGCTTCCCGCTACTGGGAATCTTCATCCGGCTGGCAGCGTGCCATTAACCTGCGCTGGAGCCTCGATCACTTTACCCAGGCCGACGTCACCAACACCACGATGCTGATTTACCCTGGCGTGAGCATTAACCGTACCCGCTCACGCGGTGGCCTGATGCCGGACTGGGGAGATTCGCAGCGGTATTCAGTGGATGTTTCTGACACCAGTTGGGGATCGGATATTGATTTCACCGTGGCGCAGGCCCAGAACGTCTGGATCCGTACGCTGGCTGAAAAACACCGCTTCGTGGTGCGGGGGAACCTCGGCTGGATTGAAACGAATGACTTCGATAAGGTTCCGCCGGATCTGCGTTTCTTCGCCGGTGGTGACCGTAGCATTCGTGGCTATAAATACAAAGGCATCTCCCCAAGGGATGATGACGGCAAGCTGACCGGGGCCTCCAAACTGGCCACCGGCTCGCTGGAGTATCAGTACAACGTGACCGGCAGGTGGTGGGGCGCGGTGTTTGTCGATTCCGGAGAAGCGGTGAACGATATCAGACAGAGTGATTTCAAAACCGGTGCCGGTTTTGGCGTGCGCTGGCAGTCACCAGTCGGGCCAATCAAGCTGGATATCGCGCGGCCGATTGGCGATGACGAAAACCGGGACATTCAGTTTTATATCGGATTGGGGCCTGAACTATGAGTCGCTGGAAAAAGGTTCTGATTGGCATCCTGATCTTCCTGCTGGTGCTGCTGGGCGGCATCGCGTTTTTAATAGGTACCACACCAGGCCTGCACCTGTTGCTGAACGGTGCGGCACGCTGGGTGCCAGGTCTGTCAATCAAACAGGTGGAGGGCGGCTGGCGAGACCTCCGGCTGACGGGCGTGCAGTATGAAATGCCCGGCGTCACGGTCAATGCGGGTGAGTTCCGTCTCGCTGTCCGGCTGGGATGCCTGAAAAACAGTGCGTTCTGCGTTAACGATCTTTCGCTAAAGGACGTCAACGTGGTAGTGGATAGTAAGAAGATGGCCCCTGCGGCTCCAGCGCCGGTGGAAGAGGAAAAATCCTCCGGCGATCTGAGCACGCCTTATCCCATCACCCTGCGCAACCTGGCTCTGCATAACATCAACGTGAAAGTGGACGACACGGCGATTTCGCTGGCGGATTTCACCTCCGGTATCAGCTGGCAGCAGCGTGCGCTCACCCTGACGCCAACCCATATTCAGGGGCTGCTGATTGCCTTGCCAAAAGCGGCCAAAGTGGCAGAGGAGCAGGTGGTACAGCCGAAAGTGACGCAGCCAAAACAGGAGGAACCACCGCTGGGCGAGACGCTGAAAACGCTGTTCGCCAAACCGCTGCTGCCGGACCTGCCTGATTTCAAAATGCCGCTGGATGTGGATATCCAGCAGATCCTCGGCGAACAGCTGCGCATTACCGGCGATACCGATATTGCGGTGAATCGCCTGTTAGTGAAGGCCAAAACTCAGGATCGTCTGCTGCATCTGGAAACGCTGGACGTGGACTCGCCGCAGGGGCAGCTGAATGCTCAGGGGCAGGCGACGCTGGCGGATAACTGGCCGGTCAGCTTCACGCTGTACAGCACGGTAAACCTCGACCCGATCAAGGGCGAAAAGATCAAGATGACCCTGGATGGCGGCCTTCGTGAGCAACTGAACATGGCGGTGAATCTCTCCGGCCCGGTCCGTGTGCAGCTTGACGCCAATACCCGGCTGGCCGACGCGGGGCTGCCGTTGTCGATGACGCTGCAAAGTCCTCAGCTACGCTGGCCGCTGACCGGAGAAACGCAATATCAGGCAGATAACTTCAACTTCAGCTTTAAGGGTAAAGCGACGGACTACGTGATGTCGCTGAAGACCGCGCTGAAAGGGCAGGCGATCCCGCCAGCCACGCTGGCGCTGGACGGCAAAGGGAATGTTGAACAGTTCTCGCTGGATAAACTGCACCTGGCCGCGCTGGAGGGCAGTACCGATCTGACGGCGCTGGTGGACTGGAGCAAAGCCATCAGCTGGCGCAGTGAGCTGACGCTGTCCGGCATTAACACGGCGCGGCAGTATCCTGACTGGCCAGCGAAGCTGGAGGGCAAAATAACCACGCGCGGCAGCCTTTACGGCGGCAGCTGGCAGGTGCGGGTACCGGAACTCAAGCTGCGCGGCAACGTGAAGCAGAATGCAGTGACCGCCGATGGCTCCCTTTATGGCAACAGCTATAACCAGTGGGATATCCCCGGCATCAAACTGGTGCTGGGAAGGAACAATGTTGACCTGAAAGGCTCTCTGGGCGACAAGCTGAACCTGGACGCTAATATCGATGCGCAGCATCTGGACAACGCGCTGCCAGGCCTGGGCGGCGTGGCGAAGGGCACCGTCAAAGCGCGTGGCGATCTGAAGACGCCGCAGCTGCTGGCTGACCTGACCGCAACCGGTTTGCGCTGGCAGGCGATGAGTATCGGCCACGTGGCCCTGCAGGGCGATGTCAGTTCCGGCGAGCAGATCCAGGGCAAACTGGCGCTGCGTGTCGATCAGCTGAAACAGGATGCACTGGAGATTTCACGGCTGAGTCTGGACGCCAGCGGCAGTGAAAAGCAGCATCAGCTGAAACTGACGCTTGAGGGCAAACCGGTGGCCGGGCAGCTGCAGCTTAACGGCAGCTTTGACAGACAGGCGCAGCGCTGGCAGGGCACGCTGAATAATACACGCTTCGATACGCCAGTCGGCGAATGGCGCTTAACGCGGGCAATAGCGCTGGATTACCTGAACAGCAAACAGACCGTCTCAATTGGCGCTCACTGCTGGCAGAATCCTAATGCCCAGCTTTGCGTGCCGCAGACCATTGAAGCCGGTCCTTCCGGCCATGCGAAAGTGGTGCTCAGTCGTTTCGATCTGGCGATGGCGAAACCGTTCCTCGGTGATGCAACCAAACTCAGCGGCGTGTTTACCGGCGATGCCGATGTCAGCTGGACCGCGGACGGTGCGCTGCCACAGGGGCGTGTCTCGCTGAAAGGCAACGGTGTGAAGGTTGAACAGGATGTACAGGGCAACACGCTGCCGGTAGCGTTTGATACTCTGAATCTGAATGCAGTGCTGCGCAATGGCAAGGCGCAGCTGGACTGGCTGATCCGCATTGCGAAAAACGGCCAGCTGGATGGCAACGTGCAGATTGCCGATCCGCAGGGCAAGCGGATGCTCTCCGGTAACGTTAACATCGCCAATCTGGATCTGGGGCTGCTTAATCCTGCGCTGATGCAGGGAGAAAAAGTCGCCGGAATGCTGAACAGCAACCTTCGTCTGGGCGGCAGCCTGCAGAAACCGCAGGTGTTCGGCCAGCTGGGACTGAAAAAAGTCGATGTGGAAGGCAGCTTTATGCCTGTCGACCTCACGACTGCCAGCGTGAACATGATCTTTAACGGTATGAGTTCAACGCTGGAAGGGCTGATCCAGACTTCTCGTGGGCAACTGACGCTGAATGGCGATGCCGACTGGAGCCAACTGGATGCCTGGCGGGCACGTATTGCCGCCAAAGGAGATAAAATCCGCGTGACCGTGCCACCGATGGTGCGTATGGATGTCTCGCCGGATTTGGTGTTTGAAGCCACGCCGGAAATGTTCAATCTTAACGGTCGCGTGGATATTCCGTGGGCGCGTATCACCGTGCAGGAAGTTCCGCAAAGCGCGGTGGGTGTCTCGCCTGATGAAGTGCTGCTGGATAAAAACCTCAAGCCGATTGCGCCGAAGAGCACCTCAATCCCGATCAACAGCAACCTGGTTATTCACGTTGGCGATGACGTGCGGCTCAGCGCATTTGGCCTGAAAGCCAAACTGAACGGCGATTTGAAGCTGGCGCAGGACCGGAGGGGACTGGGCCTTAATGGTCAGATCAATATCCCGTCGGGCCGCTTCCATGCTTACGGGCAGGATCTGATTGTGCGCAGAGGGGAGCTGCAGTTTGCCGGGCCAGCCGATCAGCCTTACCTGAATATTGAGGCGATCCGTAATCCGGAAGCGACCGAAGATGATGTCACTGCCGGGGTCCGCGTGACCGGGCTGGCGGATGAACCAAAGGCGGAAGTGTTCTCTGACCCGGCGATGTCGCAGCAGGAAGCTCTGTCATATCTGCTGCGTGGACAGGGCCTTGGCTCCTCCGGCAGCGACAGCAGCGCATTAACCTCAGCACTTGTTGGATTGGGGCTTGCACAAAGTGGGCAGGTTGTGGGTAAAATCGGGGAGACTTTCGGCGTGAGTAATCTTGCCCTGGATACGACTGGCGTCGGTGACAGCCAGCAGGTTCAGGTCAGCGGCTATGTGCTGCCGGGTCTACAGGTAAAATACGGTGTTGGCATATTTGATTCACTGGCGACCTTAACCTTACGTTATCGCCTGATGCCCAAACTCTATTTGGAAGCGGTGTCTGGCATAGACCAGGCCCTCGATGTGCTCTATCAGTTTGAGTTTTAGCAATGCGAATAATTGTCTACGGTAGCCTGAGGCGTAAGCAGGGCAACAGTCACTGGATGACCAACGGCCAGTGGCTGGGCGATCACCAGATCGACGGCTATGAGCTGTACAGTCTGGGCCATTACCCTGGTGTGGTCGCGGGGAACGGGCGGGTTTATTGTGAGGTTTACCGGATCGATGCCTCGACCCTTGGTGAGCTGGACGCGCTCCGGACTAAAGGCGGAGAGTACAAGCGCGAGCTGGTACAAACGCCTTACGGCAGCGCCTGGCTCTATGTGTACCAACGTCCGGTAGCAGGAAAGCTTCGCATAGAGAGCGGCGACTGGCTGCTCCGCGATCAACAGGATCCTGACTGACGTCTTCTGCAAATAAAAACACCGCTCATTGAGCGGTGTTTTTTTGTGCCGGAAGAAAACTTATTTCTTCGCAGCGCGTTCGAAAGAGGTCACGATTTCAGCTTTAGCCGCCTCAGCGTTGTCCCAGCCTTCCACTTTCACCCATTTGCCTTTTTCCAGCGCTTTATACTGCTCGAAGAAGTGAGTGATCTGCGCACGCAGCAGTTCTGGCAGGTCGTTCACATCTTTGATGTGATCGTACTCTTTGGTCAGTTTGGTGTGCGGAACCGCAACCAGTTTGGCATCTTCGCCAGACTCGTCGGTCATTTTCAGCACGCCAACCGGACGGCAACGGATCACGGAGCCTGGCTGCAGCGGATACGGAGTTGGGACCAGCACGTCTACCGGGTCACCGTCCAGGGACAGGGTGTGGTTGATGTAACCGTAGTTGCACGGATAGAACATCGCTGTAGACATAAAACGGTCAACGAACAGGGTGCCGGAATCTTTGTCGACTTCATATTTGATTGGATCGGCATTGGCCGGGATCTCGATAACGACATAGATATCTTCTGGCAGATCTTTACCCGCTGGAACCTGGTTCAAACTCATGGTCAATTCCTTACATAGCAGTCTTGGTCAAGTGACGCTCATTATAGCCAACTGATTCTGAAAGTATCCCCCCTTTTTGGCCTTTAGGAATGCTCCAGTACCGTGCCAATCGCTGCCCGGATGATTTCAACCGACCCCGCTGCGATCGGGCAGCCGGGCATGGCTGATTTGTCTTAATCATTATTGAAAATTGATCCAGATCAACGTGCCGCCAATCAGCGTCTCTGCAGTCCCGATGGTCTCTAAAGGTCACAATCGTCGGTCCGATAAGCCAATTGTACTAATGGATTCTGCAACTGTAACCTGATTAAGGACCCTTCAGATCATGATTAAAAAACTTTCAATACGCACAGGATTGATGATCCTGCTGGCCACGATGACGCTGATGTTGTTGGTGGTCAGCCTGATGGGAATTACGGCCATCAGCAAAGGCAACAGCTCGCTGGATGTGGTTAACCGTATCCAGAGCACTGAGCTGAACAGCCTGTTCAATGCCAACACTTATCTGTTACGAACCCGCACTATCTCCGCTTTAGCCGCCAGGAACCTGGAAAAAGGCAATGCTGATCGGGCCATGTCAGTGATCGGCAGGGCGGATGGTTTCGTTAAAGTGGCAAACGAAGAGATCAAACTCTTCACGGAAGCCGGGACGGTGACTGCCAGGGGCAAGGTTCTGGCGGATGCGTTGCTGGCCAATTATCACAAGTATCTCTCAGAAGGGATCGATCCAATGATCGATGCCCTGCAGGCCAGCAATCTCGATGCTTATTATCAATTGCTGGAGCAGAAACTGACGCCGCTGAATGCCCTTTTTACTCAGTCTGTAGAAGAGTTTCGCACCTTTGCTGACGAAACAACCGAGCAGAAACTGGCCGAAGCGGCATGGAACAAGAAACTCCTGACCGTATTGATCGTCTTTTGCGGCATTCTGACGGTAGTCCTGCTGGTCGGATCATGGATAGTGCTGCGTGAAATCCTGCTGAAACCGCTGGATGTGGCGATTGGGCGTCTGGAATTTGTCGCTTCAGGTGACCTAACCCAGGAACTGCCTGAAGGCGGTAAAAATGAACTGGGGCGCCTGAATTCCGCGCTGGCGGAAATGCAGACCGCCCTGCAATATTCGGTAGGGCAGGTTCGCGATGCCAGCCTGCAAATCGAGGTAGGCAGCCGTGAAATTGCTGCCGGGAACCTGGACCTGTCACAGCGGACGGAAGAGTCGGCGGCTTCTCTGGAGCAGACCGCCGCGAGCATGGAACAGCTGACGGCCACCGTGAAGCTCAATGCGAATAACGCCAGCCAGGCGCACCAGCTGGCGCGCTCCGTCTCTTCCAGCGCCGATCGTGGCAGCGAAGTGGTCAATTACGTGATGGAAAAAATGCAGGAGATCTCCAACAGCTCGAAGCGCATTGGTGACATCCTTGGCGTGATTGATGGCATCGCCTTCCAGACCAACATTCTGGCGCTGAACGCCTCCGTGGAAGCGGCCCGCGCCGGTGAGCAGGGCAGAGGCTTCGCAGTGGTGGCCGGTGAGGTCCGGACTCTTGCCCAGCGCAGCGCGACGGCGGCAAAAGAGATCCGCGAGCTGATCGCCGAATCGCAAAGCCGGGTCAGCGAGGGCTCCCAGATGGCGACCAAAGCGGGAGAGACCATGGATGAGATTACCAGTGAAGTATCGCGGGTGACGGTGCTGATGAAAGAGATCTCCAGTGCCTCCCAGGAGCAGAGCCTCGGTATAGAGCAGGTTAACGTCGCGGTTACTCGAATGGATGAAATGGCGCAGCAAAATGCGGCGCTGGTTGAACAGGCTGCTGCAGCGACTCAGTCGCTGGAGGAGCAGTCGCAGCAATTGGTGCAGACCATGGCAGTCTTTAAGGTCAGCGCCGCGTAGTACCAGTAGCACCCTCTCACTGTGTTTATCATCCCTTTTGGGCGATCGAAAGATCGCCTTTTTTTGTTTCAGACTGGCGTAATTGCCAGAAATCTCCAATAAATGTGCCTTACATTGCACCGTTAAGCATTTTTGTAGTTAGGGGTGTTGTTAGTGATATTCACTATTATTGGCAACGATTGCATCATATTAATTCTGATAAATTGTTACTTTCACCCCATGATTATCCGTCGGGTCGCTTTCAGGCTCTGTCGCGGCGGAGGAGCTTACGTTACTGGTGCTGAATGTTTAAACCACCCCTGCCGATAATCTCTTCGCTTTTTTTGGGAATATGGATAATCAGCCTGTCGGGGTACGCCAAATCATGCTTAAAAGAATATCAATACGCCCCAGTCTGTTAGTTTTATCAGCGCTTATGACGCTGATGCTGTTAGTGGTCAGCATTATGGGCATTATTGCCATCAACAAAGGGAACCGTTCCCTGGACGTGGTGAACCGGATTCAGGGAGTTGAGCTGAACAACTTATTTTTTTCCAGCAACAGCGCGAACCACGGCCACTCAGTCGCTGGAGGAGCAGTCTCAGCAACTGGTGCAGTCGATGGCGGTGTTTAAAGTCAGCATGGCGTAAGTTTCTGGCGGAGGTAAAAAAGCCCTGTAAGCGTGGAGCTGACAGGGCCGGGGCGACTCTCTTCAGGGCGATTTTTCAATCACCCGCCCTTGCTTTATGCGTCCGGGAACTCACGCAGGAAACGTTCCTGATCGTCCACCATTTCGGTATTGCCGACAAAGAACGGCGAACGCTGGTGCAGCGTTTCCGGCACGAGGTCCAGAATACGGTTTGCGCCATCACTGGCTTTACCACCAGCCTGTTCGGCGAGGAACGCCATCGGATTGCACTCATACAGCAGGCGCAGCTTGCCTTTCGGGTGGCTGGCGGTGCTTGGATAGAGATAGATGCCGCCCTTGAGCAGGTTGCGGTGGAAGTCCGCCACCAGCGAGCCGATATAACGTGAGGTATAAGGGCGGTGGGTGGGCTGATCTTCCTCCTGACAGAACTTCAGGTATTTTTTCACGCCCTGAGGGAAACGAATATAGTTTCCTTCGTTAATGGAGTAGGTATAGCCCTTTTCAGGGAACTCCATTTTCTCCGCGCTCAGGCAGAATACGCCCAGTGATGGATCGTAGGTAAAGGCATGAACACCACAGCCGGTGGTGTAAACCAGCATGGTGGACGAGCCGTAAACCACATAGCCTGCGGCCACTTGCTGGCTGCCCGGCTGCAGGAAATCTTCCTCAGTGACCGGCGTGCCTGGCGGGGTAATGCGGCGATAAATGGAGAAAATTGTTCCGACAGATACGTTTACGTCGATGTTGGAGGAGCCATCCAGAGGATCCATCAACACCACGTACTTCCCGTTTTCAACGCCTTCGAAGATCACGATCTCATCTTCTTCCTCTGACGCAATCCCTGCCACAATGCCGCGCGCTTTCAGAGCAGCTTTGAGTTTTTCATTGGCAAACAGATCGAGTTTCATCTGCTGCTCGCCCTGAATGTTTTCAGCGCCACTGGCTCCCAGAATATCGACCAGTCCGGCTTTATTGATGTCGCGATGAATAATCTTCGCGCCCAGCTTGATGGCTGAAATCAGTGCCGTCAGTTCACCTGTGGCGTGAGGAAAGTCGTGTTGCTTCTCGACGATGAATTCGCCTAACGTTTTCATAACACAATCCCTGAATCTGCGGTTGAACAGCAGCTCGTATAACAAACTGCCAACGTATGCGTACGCAGTTTAGCCGAATGAACGGCAAAGAACATAGGGCAAATCCGTTTCTTCCTCTCGATGAGGACGGTACACTGTGCGCCGAACATTCCAGTAAACGGACCTTTTATGCGTATTCATATCCTCGGTATCTGCGGCACTTTTATGGGCGGTCTGGCAATGCTGGCTCGTTCTCTGGGCCATGAAGTCACCGGCGCTGATGCCAACGTTTATCCGCCGATGAGCACGCTTTTAGAGAAGCAAGGCATTGATTTAATTCAGGGTTATGATGCTTCGCAGCTCGATCCTGCTCCCGATCTGGTGATTATCGGTAACGCGATGACCCGCGGAAATGCCTGTGTTGAAGCGGTGCTTGAACGCAACATTCCTTACCTCTCCGGGCCGCAGTGGCTGCATGATTTTGTGCTGAAAGACCGCTGGGTTCTGGCAGTAGCAGGAACCCACGGAAAAACCACTACGGCGGGGATGGCGGCATGGATTTTACAGGCTTGCGGCCTTGAACCGGGCTTTGTGATCGGTGGTGTACCGGGAAATTTCGACGTTTCGGCAACTTTAGGAAAAAGCCCATTCTTCGTGATTGAGGCCGATGAGTATGACTGTGCCTTTTTCGACAAGCGTTCCAAATTCGTGCATTACTGCCCGCGTACGCTGATCCTCAACAACCTTGAATTCGATCACGCGGATATTTTTGACGATCTGCGGGCCATTCAGCGTCAATTCCATCATCTGGTGCGTATCGTGCCGGGAAGCGGCAAGATCCTGGTGCCAGAGCACGACGCCAACCTGAAACAGGTGCTGTCGATGGGCTGCTGGAGCGAGCAGGAGAGCGTCGGCGATGGCGGCCACTGGCAGGCGAAAAAGCTGACGCCGGATGCTTCCCGGTGGGAAGCCTGGCTGGATGGCGAGAAAGTGGCTGAAGTGAACTGGGCGCTGGTGGGCGAGCACAACATGCATAACGGCATGATGGCGATTGCCGCAGCGCGCCACGTCGGCGTGAAGCCGGAAGATGCCGGACGTGCATTGAACGACTTCATCAACGCCCGCCGTCGCCTTGAACTGCGTGGCGAAGCCAACGGCGTGAAGGTTTATGATGACTTCGCTCACCACCCGACCGCGATCCTGGCAACCATGACCGCCTTGCGCAGTAAGGTTGGCGGAACGGCGCGGATCCTGGCGGTGCTTGAGCCTCGCTCAAACACCATGAAAATGGGGATCAGTAAGGATGACCTCGCCCCGGCACTGGCCCGTGCGGATGAGGTGTTTCTGTTTCAGCCGCATCACATTCCCTGGCAGGTTTCAGAAGTGGCGGATGCCTGCGTGCAGCCGGCACACTGGAGTGCCGATGTTGATACGCTGGTGGAGATGATCGCTAAAACAGCGCAGCCTGGCGATACCATTCTGGTAATGAGCAACGGCGGCTTTGGCGGCATCCATCAGAAACTGCTGGACCGGCTGGCGAAGTAGGGGGAAAAGCGGGGGGCGAAAGCATTCAGCCCCGGAGCGGCCGTAAGGGCGGAATTTATTCCGCCCTTACGAGAGAGTCACACGGGGAGATGCAGGAACAGATCCCGTCCGTGTCGATCACTCCTCAGCCAACTCGCGCAGATACTGGAAGATCTGGCGGTAAGCTTTCGGTGGCTTATTGGCTTCTTTCTCTTTCTGGGCGTTACGGATCATCTGGCGCAATTGCTGACGGTCAGCATCAGGATACAGATTCAGCACGTCCGGCATGGCGTCGTCACCTTCTGCCACCAGACGGTCGCGCAGCATCTCAAGTTTGTGGAACAGCGCAACCTGCTGGTTGTGACGGTTCTTCAGCTTGTCCAGCGCCTGGCGGATCGGATCTTCATCGCGTGAGCGCAGCATTTTCCCGATCAGCTGCAGCTGACGGCGGCGGCCCTCCTTCTTGATCTTCTGCGCCAGCTCAATAGCAGTACGCAAATCTTCATCCAGCGGGATCCTGTCCAGCGCATTTTTACTCAGATCCACCAGTTCGGCACCCAGGCGCTTCAGCTCCTCGGCATCACGTTTGATTTCACTCTTACTGACCCAGATAATCTCATCGTCTTCTTGTTCTTCGTTATCCGGTACATCATCGAGCCAGTCGTCGGGCTGTTTGGTCATGGGAGGCTCCCTAAAAAAGAGGCTAATGCTATCAGGTTACGAGGCTACTGCGAAATTGTTCTCTGAGTCTGTTAGACTCAAATGAACCCTAATCACTGAAGAGTCCGAAAATCTGGCAGTCTGACGCACGCCAGAGAAGCCCTCTGTTAATTATATGGTAGGTCGATGAAATTACTCTCCCAAGTTGCAGAACAGCGTAAAACCCTCGAACAGGCGGTAGCGACAGCACTCGAACTGGCAAAAGTCAGCACCGATGGGGCGGAAGTCGCCGTGACCAAAACCACCGGTATCAGCGTCAGCACCCGCTATGGCGAAGTGGAAAACGTCGAATTTAACAGCGATGGTGCTTTAGGCATCACCGTTTATCACCAGAATCGTAAAGGCAGTGCCTCTTCCACCGATTTGAGTCCGGATGCGATCAAGCGCACAGTGCAGGCGGCGATCGACATTGCCCGTTACACTTCACCGGACCCTTACGCTGGCGTGGCGGATCGCGATCTGCTGGCATTTGATGCGCCGGATCTGGATCTGTTTCATCCCACCGAACTGGATCCGGATCGGGCAATTGAGCTGGCAGCGCGCGCTGAACAGGCTGCCCTGAAAGCCGACCCGCGCATTACCAACACCGAAGGTGGCAGCTTCAATAGCCATATCGGTATGAAAGTCTTTGGCAACAGTCACGGCATGCTCCAGGGGTACTCTTCCAGCCGCCACTCGCTCTCCGGCAGCGTAATTGCTGAAGCAGATGGCGATATGGAACGCGACTACGCCTACACCATCGGCCGTGCGTTTGAGGATCTGAAGTCTCCAGAGTGGGTCGGGGAAGAGTGCGCACGGCGGACGCTTTCACGCCTCTCGCCGCGTAAGCTTTCCACCATGAAATCGCCGGTTATCTTCGCTGCGGAAGTGGCAACCGGCCTGTTTGGCCATCTGGTCGGCGCGATCAGCGGTGGCAGCGTCTACCGCAAGTCCACCTTCCTGCTGGATTCGCTGGGCAAACAAATTCTGCCAGAGTGGCTGACCATTCAGGAACAGCCGCACCTGCTGAAAGGGCTGGCTTCCACGCCTTTCGACAGCGAAGGGGTGCGCACTAAACAGCGTGAAATCATTAAAGATGGTGTGCTGCAAACCTGGTTGATGACCAGCTACTCCGCTCGCAAGCTCGGTTTACAAAGCACCGGTCACGCAGGTGGCATCCATAACTGGCGTATTGCCGGACAGGGTGACAGCTTTGAGCAGCTGCTGAAGAAAATGGGGACCGGGCTGGTAGTGACAGAACTGATGGGCCAGGGCGTCAGCGGCATCACGGGTGATTACTCCCGGGGTGCAGCCGGTTTCTGGGTGGAGAACGGCGAGATCCAGTACCCGGTCAGCGAGATCACTATTGCCGGTAACCTGAAAGATATGTGGCGCAACATGGTCACTGTCGGCAGTGATATCGAAACCCGCAGCAATATCCAGTGCGGCTCAGTGCTTATTCCGGAGATGAAGATCGCCGGGCAGTAAAAAAGTTATAAGCCAAATAAAGGGAGGCTGTTGGTCTCCTTTTTTTATGTTTATCGGATTCAATGGTCCATTGTTTTTCTTTATTTTCTTATTTCTTCCAAATTATTCTATAAATAATAAATTTTATCACTGCTGATTACCATGCAGATTTCAGTACGGAATTC
>NZ_WHOY01000031.1:604722-617949 GCF_009765445.1 Pantoea sp. BAV 3049
CCACAGGCCTGGCGGGCATGGTGGCCGGCGGAGTATTATTACAGGGGAGGAGGCGAACGCTATCCAGTGTCAGGCAAACAGAACGCTCTTCACCCATAATGAGTTTACCAAACGAATTAATTTATAATATAGCCAAACGCCTTTCTGTTAAAGATTTACGTAATTTTGGGGAAGCACACCACCAATTCAGAGTAATAGCCGACTACTTGATGCCAGCCAAGATACAGCAATCGCAGATAAACAGCCAAAAGATATTCAATGCTATAGCAAAAATGCCATTGACAGAAACGCAGGCAGCATTTCTGGATGAATTGAGAGAGAATGTTGGCAGGTTCATTAACTCCCCAAGTCAAAGGGGGATTGTACTTGCTGAGGAGCGATTTAGATTTAAAAATTATCTTCGCAATAACAAGATGGGTTATGAGGAAAAAATTGTGAAATGGGATATAAAAAGTCGATATAAGCGTCTTTACGGGCAGGATGCAAAATATCAAATACGTGAGGAGAATTTCCGTTCACGACCCCGCACATGGTGGGATTGGATTTAGGAAAATGATTATACAGAATTTAGCGCACTGAATTTTATCTCACTATATGCCCCCTGGTCTGGTAGGCGGGCTGTTATTAGCTCAATGTGTAACTTATTAAGTTAGACAGAATCAGGCGAAGAGGGTTTATTTTTTTTTCAGGCGATTTTAGATGGGATTTAATAACCGCGTCAATCATTGCTCGGATGCTAAGCTAATAGTTACCAATTTTTTCTCATGCAAAGATAGAAACAAATAAATAACAATTATACAATGGGATTCTGATAACACCTTACCTAACTTTCATTAAGGTGTTATTCGTCAATATCAGGCACCCTGCCAATCTAAAACAACAAAAATAAATTTATAAACCTATGTTCTGTTGAATGTTGCTAACACCCCGTTTTTCGGCTCGGATTAAATGCAAATGAAGAACGCCACTGGCTCACATAAAATGATATTCGACTCGCAATCAGCCAGACAAACTCGCATTTAATTTTGACTGGCTCACATTAACTGCAAATGAGAAAGCGTATCATTTGGCTCCAGATGTCGAATACTGGTCGTTGCGTAATACTGGTTTAAACCCTTATGAGGCGGCATTATTGTCTCATCACATTGTCCATTTTGGGCAGACCCAAACTGGACGGCTAATATGGGTGCAAAGGAAAATTTCATTTCCACTTAACGTGAGTCCAGAAATTTTGATTGCGAGTCCGACCGTTTTCGATTGCGAGCCGCAACAGTTAATCACCAAGTGAATGTGTCTGAGTCAGGAAAAACTATTCCTAAGTGCAGTTGAAAATATTTCACCTAATGGCAATATATGCATATCGTCATTAGGTTAGATATGCGCTTTTAATGGTGCTGAGATTGAAAAAAAGAACCCGCTTCTGTCGCTGTTGACAAGCCTCAGAGCAAAGCGGGATGGCTAATCTGGCCTAAGACATCTTCATATGCATCGAAATAATATTTCTTTTCCGAAAAGATTGGAATTTTTTTAAAAAAATTAATTTATTTAATATTGTTATTTATCATTGTAAACCTCAAGGATTTATGCCTTTCGCGCCTTAAACTGCTGGTCAGAAAATTTTACTTTAGCCGGTTGCCTCGCCATAAATGTCAGAACGTAGCGCCCCCTTCGGTACGAGTACGGCTGCTTTGCAGCCTCAACCGGGATCTGTCGCGTTAACGGAGATAAGATGATCAAATCTGCGCTGCCTGTTTTTCAGGCAGCCAACAGATAAAATTGTTCTGCCGGCGACAATCCTTCGCCAGCTGGATGATGAAGCTGTCCTTTACGGAGCATGTTTACCAGCTCAATTCCCGCAAGTATGGTCTGTGCCCGACGGAATGATTTGAATCCCAGCATCGGTCGCGTCCGTCGCTTGATGTTCCGATGATCCTGCTCCACAAGGTTGTTCAGATATTTGTTCTGCCTGTTCGTGATGCTTTCTTCATCCGTTTTGTCGGCATTGAGTGTGGTCAGCGCTGCCGTATTGGCGCCACTTTTATCAATGGTTACCACCTCCGGTTCGCCGTCAGCAGGAAGTCGATGGTCTGACCGTCGGTATCAACAGCGCGGTACAGATATTTCCACCGGCCTCTGACTCTGATGTAGGTTTCGTCCATTCACCAGCGGCGACCGACGGCACGTTTATGCCGGCGAAACGCCTTATCCTGCAGGGGCACCATGCGGATAACCCACCGGTGAAGTGTGGAATGATCAACAGTGATACCGCGCTCCGCCATCATCTCTTCCAGATTACGCAGGCTCAGGAAATACGCCAGGTACCAGCGCGCGCATTGCGCGATAATATCGACGGGATAATGCAGGCGTTTAAAGGTTTTTCGGATCAGGGACATGGCCAGGCAACATCGTAAAAAAATAGTATGTTACCTGACGACGCCTTAATGCGACAGAATCCGGATGATCCGTCGCAGGTGGGGCCGTTGCTCAGTCAGACTGGCAGCACGGTCACTCAGGTCACGGCTGACGGGGCTTACGATGGGGCGCCCACTTACGGTGTCATTGCCGGACATGGTGATGACATCACGGTAGCCATCCCACCGCGGTCAACTGCAGTGGCCGGAGAAATCACCGGCCCCCCCCCTGCCAGCGTGACAGGCACCTGGCGTTAATCAGGGAAAAAGGGCGACCGGCATGGCAGAAGGCCATCGGTTACGGGAAACGGGCACTGATGGAAACGATGATGGCGTGCTGGAAAACGCTTATCGGAACCCGCCTGCGTGCCCGGAGTTTTTCGGCACAGAAGACAGAGGTGGCCATCGGCGTGGCAGCTCTGAATCGTCTGCTGTCGGTGGCACGACCTCATTCTGTCCGTAAGCAGGTGAAATCCGTCTGAATTACAGTGGGTAAGGGGACGTTGCGATCTTCAGCCATCCATGCACCAACGCCACCTCTACGCCTTGTCAGTCCTCTATAACTCCTCCACCTCCCCATGATCGAATTAAGGCATCTAAGTGATTTATCGAATCGACATCAGGTTTGAAATGACCTGACTCATTGGTAACGTAAACAAGAGCCCGCCCTTTATTGTAATCAAAGTGAGTTATTCTTCCTGCAGAGATTATTTCAGCTGTCGGATCATGTTCTAGCATATGCATGATTGCCGGATGAGTGACGTAATCTGAACGGGATTGGTGAATCCAGTGACCTACCAGTAATTCTCGTTTTTCTGTGATTATGTATTTTACAACTTCATTGCTAAGCAGTTGATCAATCTTTGTTTTTGCGGAATAAGATTTTAGATCTTCAATGCTATTTATTTTTGCTATTTCCGGGTTTATTTTTTTTATACTTTTAATTTCATGGTCTAATTTCTCCGGTGCTAAGTTTTTATACCGTTTGAGCACGTTATAATGCAGATCCATCGGAGATGATATTTCCGGGCGGTTTGTTCTGGACATCTTAAGAAGAGTCCTTCCAGACTTAGTCGCAAGCGCTGCTCCGGCAGCCATACCTGCAATCCCCGTAGCCATGGATACCCATCCCAGCACCGATGATGCTTCCGGATTCACATCCTCAGTTGCCCCGCTGGCTATCCCCGTGACGTCTGCCGCAATACCCAGCCCCCCCACAACCAGCGCCGTGGTTGAGGCTGAACTCACTGCGGCTGCCACACTCCCCGCTGCCGCAATGGCACCTAAAGCCGCTCCCCCGGTCAGTAACACGCCGATGGCGCCCCCCACTATCCCCAGAATACCCTGCCAGCTGATATGACCGGTCGGGTCGGTATGGTTGACCGGGTCCCCTGCACAGTAGGCATAGGGGTTAATCCCGCCAGCCCCGAACGGACTCAGGCTGTCCGGGCAGTTAAAGCGTCTCAGTACAGGGTTATAGGCACGATAGCCGTTACCCAGATGATAGGTGCTGCTGACGGGGTCAGGACGCTCACCGTTAAAACCGGGCAGGCCGTCGGTGGGATTACCGTTCCCCCAGGGAGACCAGGTGTGAAGCTGTCCGCTCCCGGCGGCCGGATTGCGTGACCAGAGCGGGCTGTTGTTGTGACCGCCTGCGGTCAGGGTGAGTCCTGCGGGGCCGGCCACGCCCAAGCAGGTGTGCCCGAGGCGAATAAACCGGGTGGCTCCGGCTGCTGGCATGAATGTCATAATGCTGCTTCCCTGTATGGTCTCAGTGAAAAATATTATTGCAGGAGATTGTTAGCTGGTCCACTGAATGGGCTCCGTTTGGGAAACGGAAAATATTGTACGTTAAGGTTGTTTTTTGTACTGACTAACATCAACTGGCCGCAAAGGACAATACTTCCCTTCAGCCAGTTTTTTGTTGGTTCGCCAGATATAGTCTCCCGTCAGATTAATGTGTTCCCAGCCCAGCGGAGACAAGTGTGACAGCAATTTTCATTTAGTGGTAGCCCCTTCTTTTTCAACAGGTTAATGGCATTTTCTATATACACAGTATTCCACAATGTGATCGCGGCTGTGATCAGCGTAAGGCCACTGGCGCGGTAACTCTGGTTTTCCAGACCACGATCCCTTATTTCGCCCAGACGATGCATAAAGACGGCTCTGGCAAGCGCATTGCGTGCTTATCCTTTGTTCAGACCGGCCTGAACCCTGCGACGCAATGCAGGATCGCGGAACCAGTCCAGCATAACAGTGCCCGTTCGATGCGTCCGATTTCCCTCAATGCTTTTGCAAGGCCATTTTGTTTAGGATAACTGGCCAGTTTTTTAATCATCAGCGATGCGGTAACAGTCCCCTGTTTTATCGAGCTTGCGAGGCGAAGTACCTCATTCCAGTGCGTCTCAATGTCTTTAAGATTCAGTGGAGTTGTGGATATCACAGATTGAAGTCCCGGATAACGCTCAGCCTTTCCATGAATAAAAAGCCGCTTGTCATGAAGATCCCGGATCCTTGGCGAAAAAGCGAACCCGAGCAGATGCATTAGCGCGAAAACATGCTCAGTGAAACCTGCGGTGTCGGTGTAATGCTCTGTAATTTCCAGATCAGTTTCGTGGTACAGGAGACCGTCAAGTACGTGGGTAGAGTCACGCACGCGGCTGATGACTTTGGTGTAAAAGGGGCTGTATTGATCCGAGATATGCGTGTAAATCTGCACGCCTGGTTTCTGCCCGTATTTCAGATTGACCTGACCCGCATAACGTCCGTGACTGCCCACCCGAAAGTTCTGCCCATCAGATGATGACGTGGTCCCATCTCCCCAGAATGCAGCCAGAGGCCGCTTTTTCTGAGCATTGACCAACTCGGCCAGCGCGGCTGAATAGGTTTCATCTCTGACGTACCGAGCCTGAATGCCCTCCAGTGACGATTTTGTCGTTCCCGGACAGCATTCAACCATTTTTGTCAGCCCCAGATTGATGCCATCGGCAAGGATGGTGGTCAGTAACAACTTTCTGTCTTTTGGTCTGACGTGATGATTTTTAAGATGCGTGAAATGGCGGGTAAAAACGGTCCAGCCGTCCACTTCATCCAGAATTTCTGTAATTTTAGGGTGAGGCAGCATGCCATAAACCAGATCGGTAAAAGGTGATGCTGCAGAAGGGACACTGTTATCCAGCGGGGTAATTTTCACACCTTTATCCGATATATCAACATCAGGCAAATCCCCGGCCAGCGCCATCGCATTCACTTCCTCCAGGCGCGAAGCCAGAAGCGTCATACGGTTCCTTATGTATTCATGGCAATCGGTCGGAATGGAAAGGGATAGCTGATTATCCCGGAGTGATTTTTCAAAATCGTCAGATGGGATTAGATAATCATCGAAATTCCGGTAACGGCGCGATCCTTTTACCCAGATGTCACCAGAACGTAAGGCTCACTTCAGCTCATTCAGCACGCAAAATTCGTAATATTTTCGGTCAATGCCGGAGGGCGTGATCACTACCTTGCGCCAACTTTCCGGGATGAACCCGATTGGCGCGGAAGGCGGTACTTTTCGGAGTTGTTTGCGATACATCTCTCTAACCGTATCCAGCGCGTCACTGAGCTGCATTGCGGCGGGTGCTGCCATAAACTGCAACGCGGACAGCATCCGGGGGGCATATTTACGCAGCGTACTGTATTTTTCTGTGATCAGATGAAGCGGGTCGAAGTTGTCTTTACGTGACAGAAACCGCGTTTCCTCCACGCTGTTGATGAATTCCTGCCAGGGAAGGACATCTTCTATTGCTATCCAGGGGTCTTCACCGGATTCTCTGGTGTTAAGTAATGCCTACCCGACGGTAACGTACTGCTTCAGCTTGCTCTGAATAAGCTTTCCCGTTTGCTGAAGTCGTTCGGCCTGCGTTTTGCCCTGCTGAACAGACTACCCAGAATACGTTCGTGCAGGTCAATAACTTCGTCAGTCAGAGTGGCCCAGGCTTCCAATATAATACAAACCAGCGAGGCATAACGGCGGACAGCCGTGAACTTAGCCAGATCCCGGCTACTCATTTTCCTGCCTTCGCGTGCGAGTTTCATGAGCCGGTTCTGGTGAACGGAAAGCGCAATGCCGTCAGGCAGTGCCAGCGACTCAATCGAGTTTAACCGGTCAATATGTTGCAGGACATTCTTACCATTAATTTTTCCCGGAGGCTGGAGCAGCCAGGCCAGCCGTGAAGGTTGCTCACCCTCAGATACCAGCAGACGATCCAGCGCCGCTTTATGTCCCGGCTCAAGCTGCGCGGTCAGCGCAGAAAATACCGCCCTGTCTGCAAGCGTAGTTGTTTAGGCCAGAGTTCGCTCTATTACATCAACAGAAGGGAAAATGACATTATTATTGTGGAGCCAGGAAAGCATTTCCTCCGCAAGCAAAAAGCCTTTGTCTGTCCGCATGGCATGGGGATAAAGGTGGCGAATGCAGGTTTTTTGTAGCGCCCGGTTGAAGGGGGATAATTCCATGTAGCGGTAGAGTTCAGCCAGATGTTCCCAACGGGTGACCTCTCTTGATGCATACTCGGCCCACAAATCAGGCTGAAGTTTCAAATGAGCTGCAAGCCGGGAAACAACCCCGTCGTGAGGGGACGCATTCTTGTCGGGAGGAAACTCTGGCCTTCGTAAATAGCAGAGTAAAACAGCAAAGCCTAAAAGGTTTGCGGGTCTGCGGTGTTTATTAATAAGCGCGAGGTCATGTTCACTCAAAAAACACATTCGCGTCAGAAGAACGTCATCATCCGGCAAAACCAGTAAGCGTTCTTTTTCTTCACTACTGAGAATTTGTCTCCGTGGCATAAATGCTTCCTCTGCATATAGTTCCAGAATGATATGGCCTTATACTGACCGAAACCGGTTGTTTTAATACACCTCCGCAGCACCTCTCTCAATGCCTGCGAGCTAAAAATGTTATTACAAGCAAATATTTCCAATGAGAAACAATTTTTTCAGCTCTACGTCACTCACGGTGAACACTGATGTACTTTACCTGAAAATGAAACGGTGCTTATATGTTCTGGATTCAGCATGATTAATTAATCGGGCCTGTTATATAAGGGATCCGCTCAGCGTCTTTGCCGTAAAGGATTGAGTATGGAAATTGAAATTAATTGCTGTAATAACATCGATAAAGCAAACATCACTCTGGTTGAAAACAAGTTAAATATTAAGTTTGCTCCTAACGGCACGGGAAAAAGCACCATTTCCCGCGCGATTCAGTGCACAGTCAACGGGGATGAGCAGGGGCTGAGTGACCTACTTCCGTTCAGATATCGTGGTTCTAATCCTGATGCAGTCAGGCCAGGCGTAACCGGCGCCGATGGTCTGCAGAACGTCATGTGCTTTAATGAAAAATATGTCGATCAGTTTACTTTCCAGCCGGACGAACTCGTAAGCAACAGTTTTGATATTTTCATCAAAAGCGAAGCGTATCACGAGACAGAACGTGAAATTGAAGCCATGGTCGTGGCCATACGGCAGCAGTTTGCTGATAACGCCGGGCTTGAGGAATTCATCACGCACCTGGGGGAGCTCAGCGCGGCGTTTAAACTGAGCAGTACCGGGATTGCAAAAACCTCCACAGGAATGAAAGGCCTGTCTGCCGGTAACAAGCTTCAGCACATTCCTGAAGGCCTGGAATTGTATAAGCCATACATCCAGAGTAAAAGCAGCGTGGAGTGGATTGAATGGCAGACCCGGGGATATGAGAAATTCTCCGCGCTTGCTGAAGGCTGCTGTCCGTTCTGCACCGGTAACTCCCGCGAAAAGGCGGAGCAGATTGGTCGCGTCAGCACAGAGTATGATAAGGCCGTCATTAAAAACCTGATCGGCCTGATTGGCGTGCTGGATAAACTCGGTGAATATTTTTCAGAACCTGCCCGCGCCCGCCTTGCCGATATCACCACACGGAAAAGTGGCCTGGAAAAACAGCACGAAGAATATCTTGTGACGGTGAAGAAACAGACAGACAGCCTGATTGGAATGCTGAATACCCTGAAAACCCTCAATGGCTTTACGTTCAGCGCGTCAACCAACGTTAAGGCGGCGCTGGAAGCCTGTCGCCTGGACGTGAAGTTTTTCCCGGAGCTGCAGTCAGATAAAACGGCCAGCACCGTGGCCAGCCTTAATGCCTCCCTGGATGACCTCACGACGCAGGCCGGGCGCCTGCAGGGACAAATCAACAAGCAGCGCCAGGGCATGCAGAAGCTGATCCTCAAGCATAAAACCGACATCAATACCTTTCTGGCTTACGCTGGCTATCGTTATCAGGTGGACATCACGGGAGAAGGCGATAAATGCCGGCTTAAGCTGCGCCACGAAGATTTTGACGGCTACGTCAGCGGCGGCAGCCAGCATCTCAGCTATGGTGAACGTAATGCCTTTGCCATCGTCCTCTTCATGTACGAATGCTTGGCTAAGAAGCCGGACCTGATCATTCTTGACGACCCGATTTCATCGTTTGATAAAAACAAGAAGTTTGCCATTCTGGAGATGCTGTTTCGCCGCAATGCCGGTGAATGCCTGAAAAACGAAACGGTATTGATGCTGACTCACGACGTTGAACCCATTATTGATACGCTGAAGTCCGTCAGGAAGCTGTTCAGTAATTTGGTTACGGCCTCACACCTCCGCTACAGCTCAGGCTGCATCACCGAGCAGCTCATCGGCGAAAGCGACATCCGCACCTTTGCTCAGATCTGCCAGTCCGTTACTGACTCTGACAGTGAAGACGTGATAAAGCTGATCTATCTTCGCCGGCATTATGAAATTATGGACGACCGCGGTGATGCCTATCAGGTGCTGTCAAATCTCTTTCATCACCGGGAAACGCCCATTGACAGCCGTGAACCCGTTCAGCAGGGAGTGGGATACCCTGAAATGGCCGCAGAGAAAGTCGCTAATGGCTGCCAGGCAATTGCCTTACGGATACCCGGATTTGATTACGCAGCGACTCTTGTGCAGCTAACGGACCCAGATCGTGTTCGTGCGCTCTATTCTCTCTGCCGGAGTGGCTACGAGAAACTGCAGGTATTCAGGCTGCTGCAGACCGGACTCGAAAATGCGGTCATACGTAAGTTCATGAACGAGACCTACCATATTGAAAATGAATTTATCTGTCAGCTGGATCCCGCCCGGTTTGATCTCATTCCTGAATATGTCATTAGAGAGTGCGATGCGCTGATACTCCATCCTCCGTCTGCGAATGACGATGCTATGGAAGAAATTGCCTGACTTGTCGGAGTCATAGGGCGGTAACACGCTTCAGTTTTCAATCCGGCTCCAGTCAGGTCCTATCACAGCCAGCAGGCGGTTACGGTCCGTTATCCGGATTGTTTTCCCCTGCTGCAGTGACCGGATAAGCTTTCGTGCCTCGCGGCTGGGCCTGACGTTCAGAGAGTGCGGAACCTTGTCTCTTTCCGTATAGCACTGCAGTCCCTCACGCGTGGACAGCGTCTCAAACCGCAAATGATGGCCTTCCGCAATAAAAGCGGCATGGCGTGCCGGGCTGATCCAGTAAAGCGCTTCCTGCATATCTTCCCACGCCCGGCGTAGCAGGTACAGTGAGGCGTTCAAGTATAGGAAATTGAAACCATTTCTGCCCTAGAATGGTGTGGTTGAAATTTAACCATGTTTCTATTTATATGCTAGAGAGACCATCTGCGATCTGCAGGCTTGTGAAGAGTTGTGTTTTTTCAGGTTGTTTTTCAGGCTGTAAGAGTGCACAAGGCGGATCTTCCCTGCGTCAGGCCGGGATGTACCTCATCAGGCTTATCTCCCGGGCGTGGAGTTTCAGTTCCTGTACATTCAGGCCAGCCACCGCGCGGCGGTACGCCATTCGCCCGCCGCACAGCACGCATTCGAACGGATCACGTCGCAGGAACTGCTTACTCATCTGTGCGTAGCAGACCTTCGGTAGCGGTTCCGGTTTTTCCATCCCCAGCGCGCTGTAGACCACCGGCAGCTTTTCTCCGCACACTCGGTTGGCCAGAAAACCAAAGTAACGCACCATCCGGAAGAACTTCTCCGGAATGTGCTGTTTCAGCCGCGCCACTATCTCACGCTGTGTCAGCGTTTCCGTGGCCTGCTCACCGGTGTTGTGGTCGTGGTAGCGGAAGCTCAGCGTGGCGCCGCCCGCATAGTGCGCCAGCCGGGAGCCCGCTATCGGCGGCTTTTTCAGGTAACGGCCAAGGTATTTCACGGTGTTTTTGCCACCTGCGGTCTTTTTGGACATGTACACGTGCCAGTAATCGCCCCCGGCGGTCAGTATCAGGCTGCGCCATTGTGATTCGGTGCTGATATGTGACAACGAAGGGGGGATTGCGACGCCTTCGGACCAGATGCTCAGGAGTAACTGGCGGATATTCCACATCCAGCGGGCGCGCATGGCGTCCTTACGGAAGCTGATTTTTTTCCACTTTCCGTGCTCGTTGATACTGCCGCAGGTGACGGAGACGTGGACATGGGGGCGCCAGTTGAGTCGCCGGCCGTAAGTGTGGATGGCGCAGAAAATGCCGATATCCAGCGCCCGTTTGCTGGCGGCGTACAGCAGGTTATCGACGGCGAGGCGGCAGAGGTCGTTAAGCAGCCATCGGTTGACCTCAAACAGGGGCCAGAGAGAATCGGAGAGGGTGAAGACCAGGAGTATCCAGTCGCAGTCCGGCAGGCGGTTAAGCTGGGCAGCAATCCACAGTTTTACCACAGGAGGGGCAGGCCCGGCTGTGGCAGGCGTTGGTGATGTATTTAACATGCCGGCAGCCGGGATTATCGCAGTCGTATTCCTTCACGCCGCTGATGCGGGTCCCGCAGGCGAGCATTTTGGTGACGGCTTCGACTTCGATATCGCGCAGACCGCCGGCGTCGAGGAAGGACGTCCAGCACTGGTTAGCCGTGAACTAAGCTCCTGGACTGAGGTGAATAAATATCCGTTCATTTTGGCAACTGGAGGTCATGTTAGCGCGATATTAAATCTTGAACCTGCGACCATCAGTAAAATTTGTAAGTTTCTTACACAAGCGGAGCATCAAACCTCTGTTCAGCCGTGGCGCCGGAAAAATCTGGGATTCCGGCGTAGAACCCCTTATGTATGGCTGATGAGCTAATGTTCAGTTGCTCCGCAATTTCACGGTAAGTCAGAGCCTCATTAAACCGAAGGCTCAGTGCAGTGAAGATCCAGGGGCTTCTGTTGTAAGGCGTATTTTTGTCAACACATGGTGTCCATGTTCGCGAAAGTGTCCGTGGTAGGAAATGCGGGAAATAATAAAAGATGGTATGAATGCGAAGCTTACGTTTTATTCTCAGATAAAGTGATTTGAAATGTATTTTCATTCTCACGGAATGTGGTTTGTAAAGGGGCATTTATTGTGCGTCGGAGTGATCATCATTGCACGTCACTACAGATAGCTACCTACCTAATAAACGTCCAGACAGATGAGGGCACTTTGTCATAAAGCTGGTTCATCGTCAGTTCAGCAAGTCGATGATCGGCTGCCCCATAAAAAAACACCAGTTCATGATCGCTGAGTTTGTCACTGATGGATTCGATCACTTTATCCAGCGTGACGGTTGATGTGCAGTGACGTAGTTTACAAAGCCAGTCTTGTCTGGTTTTTGTCATGTGCTTTCCTTAATTAACTCTCTTGGGCGGGTATCCGAAATCCAGTCTTCCTATGAGATGGTCATATGATATCACTAAATGCCAGGGGATTTTACCCGTATTTTTATGTAAACTATATATTTCTCTCTTTTCTTTTTTAAAAATCGTTTATTCGGCCGCTGATTATCTGATAATATTCACATTTCTGTCCAAATTATAAATAGGTTCTTCACATGAGATAAATTCAAGATACCCATATAAATTGATTCTGTCATATTTATGATAATACTCCCAATCTAGACATAGTTAGAGTTTTGAACCTTCATGTCCGGTGCAGATTGTCACCTTTCTAGTAGAGGTGATCATATATAAGCTTCTGTAGGTGCGAGAAGTTTCTTGTTATCGAAGTGTAACTTTCTGCCCAAATTCTACGGCGCTTACAATGGTTTTTTACATAAGTTTTGGTAGGGGTCCGACCTAACAGATACCTTTATAAATGACCGGTTACTGCCAGATCGGAACTAAAATACATCATCCGATGATTAACAAACTTTAATTGCCCGCCCTGCAGACCACCCCGAATGTAGAAGTAGTGGTATTAACAAAATGTCCACCTGATGAGGGTTTAAAGAGATAATGAATGCCATCGGTATTTTGTTCATTCATCCAGTAAAAATGGTTATTAAAACCAGCATTGTAAGAACTCATCGATCCCCACTCACTCCAGAGCCCCCCCAAGGTACCACGCTTCCCGCTTACCTCAAGCGAACCTCCTGTAAGCTGAAAGACCGAAGGTATAGACGCATTATTATCTGCACAATAAAGAGAAGCATCCTCGAAGGTTTTTTCTTCTGAAGGGGTATACCAGCCCGTGAGAGTGAAATCATACTGGGCAACTTTTATTCCATTGGAGTTAGTCACGGTTATGCTGACAGGACCAGTACTGCCGTCATCACTGAAAGTTACCTCTCCACCATTTGTAACAGTTATCCAATTTGCAGTGGATTTCCAGGTGTAATCCGTCGGATTACCTTGACTCAACTTCAACGTAAATTTAGCTCCCTTAAATCCCGTAGTAGGGAAACCAGCATCGGCTTTGTACGTATAGCTGTTTACAACAACGCTTTCAATATCCACGTCTCCCGCGATGACGGTGACGTGGCCGGTGAGGCTGCCCACGGCCGCACTGTT
>NZ_WHOY01000031.1:617959-645327 GCF_009765445.1 Pantoea sp. BAV 3049
TTGATAAATTTCAATTGCCTGTTTTAATTTCGATTTGGGTCTCAAAAAAACACACCAAAAGTTAATTTAACAATATTTAACCCCTTAAAAAGGACAGAAGTAACTCTCAATCTGTTATTTGCAACATGATGTATTTAATGGTTTTTTTCTTATTTTGGGCTATATTCCTAAAACTTATTCGGACGATTCCTATTTATTGGCGCGTACGTTAGTATCGTCGGTGCAATAATTACCATTGTTAACGAATAGGAAATGAAAATGTATAAGATGGAAATTATTCCCGCTAAAGGGAAAATATCTTCGTTATCCACAACCAGTCATGATGTTAAGGTTTTAAGCCCTGGTTCAACCGTTAAGGTGTCGCTGGCAAAAAGCGAAATCGTTGGCGTTAAGCAGATTGATGACAGTCTCGTTATTCTGCAAAAGAATGGTGAAGACATCACGATCGAAGAGTTCTTCAAAGCGGGTGCTGAAAAAAACACACTGGTTATCGATGACGGCGGCGTTCTTTACCAGGCACAATATGATGCCGATAACTTCGCGGGGATGAATTTTACCAATACCCCCGGTGCTGAAGACGCTGTCAGTGAAGGGGCCGATGCGGCACTGGCCGGCTGGGTAGTACCGGTAGTACTTGGCGCAATAGGCGTGGCAGGTGTGGGCGCGCTCATTGCCAGCCAAAGCGGTGGTGGCGGTAAGTCAAAATCCTCTGACAGCAGCAATGGTGGCAGCAGTGAAATCAACGATGAGCAGTTAACTCAGGCTCAGGTAGAACTGGCAAGCAGCAAAAATACTCTGGATCAGGCTACTGTGCAGGCCGAAGCAGCCTTAAAGGCGTTGAGCGACACGCCAGACAGCACAACGCAAACGGCCGCAACGAATGCGGATGCTGCACTGAAAGCGGCTGTTACTGCGTACCAGCAAAGTTATCAGCAACTTAGCGACGCTGTTAAAGCGGCATCGGCCAAAGGAATGGATACCAAAAACGCCGAAGCCGTGCTCAAACAGATGAGCGATGCTGACAAAGGCAGCGATGTAGTGATCGAAAAATTAGCGGCCACGCAGGATGCCATGAAAGCTCTGCTGAGTATGCAGACACCGGAAATCAGTGAGTTATCCAGTGCAGCGCTAAACGCAGCAACGCTGGCAAAAACCCACCCTGGGCAGGCTAACATTGATGCTGCGCAAGCCAGTCTTGCGGCGCTTAAAGCCGTATTAACCCCCTCAAAAGAAGCGCTGCAGCAAGCGACTGCCACTGCTGAATCGCTGGGTGTGGATACCGCTAATATCAATGCTGCCGGTGACGCTATTTACCAGAGCGTTCTCAATGCTATCGACGATGCACTGAACGAAGCACGTGAGAATCTGGAGGCTCTCGATGCGGCAAATACAGCCATTGAACAAGCCAATGCCGCATTGCAGTCTGCGGAACAGGCTCGTGCGAGTGCAGAAGCTAAATTAGAGGCGGCATTAGCAGCTAAACAGCAGGCTCTGGATAACAATCAGCACGACCAGATTGAAAGTGTTAATCAGGCGATTAAAGAGGCTAACCAGGCTGTTGAAGAAGCCCGAGCCGCCGTTGACGCTGCCAACGAGCTGGTGAAAACCGCCAATGAAAGCATTGATAACATCAACGACAGCGTAGCTGACAAACCTGCCCATCTCGATACTGTTGAGATGAACGGACTGGATGCGATCGACAAAGGATTGTCAGATGAGCAGCCTAAATCCATCCTTGAAGCTATTACCGATTTTGGTAAAAACCTGATTGCCGTGGTGACTGACATTGCCGATCAGATTAAAGGCTCCACTCTGGTTAAAATGATCAGCGACTTCATCAGTAAGACGATGGATACCGTTGACGGCGTTCCTGGTATGCTCTGGGATATGGTCAATGCTCCTTTTGCTGCGATGGGTGTTGTCACCAAAAGTATTATCAAGCTGTTCACGGACGTGAAGGGCGATATCTGGGAAGTGATTACGACAGTCATCGATACGGCGAAAGACATTGTATTCTCTCCTTTTGCTGATGTTGCCAAAGGGATCATGAGCGGCATTTCTGAAGCCGTTTCTGAGATGGGACTCTTTGACTGGATTAACCCGGTCAAATGGATCGGACTGGCAAAAGACGTGGTGGTAAACAGCTTCAATAACGCCGTGGAAGCGCTTTGGAACTCTGTAACATCCATTCCGGGTAAGATCATTGATGCGATTAGCGATGTTATTGGTACGGTGACCGAGGGAATTGCTCAGGATCTGCAGACAATCAAGACAGGTTTCCAGGACGTTATCGATATTTTCTTTGAAGCCTTCATTAAAAACCCATTTGAGCTGTTGGTTAAACCGATATTTGATGATGTGTCGAGTCTCCTTTCCGATCCGCTTGGTGCTATTAATAACATCATTTCGACGATAGGCACCATCTTCAAAGAAGGTGTTGATATTATTAAAAGCATTTTCGAAGCGCCAGGAAAAGCATTTGATGTCATCAAGGAACTGTTCAGCGATGTTCTAAACTCCTTCTCTGAAGGTAAAGTGACTGAAATCAGTCTTGATGATATAAATGCGATCGTCAAAGCCACTCAGGAAATATTCTCTTCTCAGGATATAAAAAATACTGAGAGCGAAGATAATGCACTAGTGAAATCTCTGCTTGAATCCTTTTCTACTAAAAATGGCGATGTTAATCTGGATGATATTGTTTCTGAAAGTAGCAGTAATACGCTCAGTGACAATAATAGTAACGAGCACGTTGCCGAAGCTGCTGTCCAGACATTTATTCTTCATGAAGATGTCATTGACACCGCCTTAATTTCATAAGGTGATATAAAAGTGTGCCGTAGCGATATGGCACACTTTCATGAATAATAACGTGTTATTTGACTGCATACATATGAAAAGGAATTTTCAAAAATGCAAGGGGCTACGTTAAGATATTTATATGCTGTCATAATAGCATTATCTTTTATGATATCATTTGGCATTAATGCATCATTAAATTCTCAGGAATATTCCGGCGCTAATAAAATTTTCCCCGTTAGTTTTGATGATGTCGATGAAGTGAAGCAGAGTCATTCAGAACAGAAAAGTAATATTAAAGTTAAGGGAGTGACGGCCGATAATAATAAAAAATATGTTGTTATAAATAGCGTAAAACCTTCTGAGACGGTCACTGAAGGTAATGTAAAAAAAGCGGATCGATTTTGGGTGAATGCAGTTGCGTCGCCCGTGCCAGGAGCAATGCCCGTCAGTCGTGGATCTGCAGATAGCAGTAGCCTGGAGAAGCTCCAAAGCAGCATCGCTGCTAAAACGGGAAATAGCAGAGTACAGGACTCACGGGTACCGGAGGGGTCTGGTGAGACAGGTTTCATCGAAGCTCTGAGGCAATCTGTTCGCTGGCATCCACTGATCAAACGGGCACAGCAGGAACTGGCGCTGACCGAAGAGTCGGTGAATGAAGCGCAAGCCGCCTGGTATCCCGTGTTGGATGCAGGCGTGAAGTCTGGTTTTGAAGAAAATAATTATACCAATGAAAATGAAAGAACCAGTAAAGCTGTATTAACCGCCAGTCAGATGATCTACGACTTTGGTAAAACCAGAAGCCGGGTAAATATCGCAAAGTCAAATTCATCGCTGTCTGGTGCCAGCTTGCATAAAAATATCAATGAAATACTTTATGAGACGGCCACGGCCTGGCTCCAGGCGGACAGATTAAAAAAAATGATCGTTATTGCGCGGCAACAGGTTGAAGGTTTCAAAGCCATCAATGAGATTGCCAAAAAACGCAGAGCGTTAGGGGCCAGTGCGGAATCTGAATATTCCCAGTCTAAAGTGAGACTGGCATCAGTGACCTCACTATTACAGGATTATTCTGCGCAGTATAACAAATGGGTTTCAACGCTGAGTAGCCTGGTGAACAGAAAAGTCACAACTAACAACCACAGCGATCTTTCGGTCTTGCTGGGTAAGGAATGTTATCGTATCGATACGGAGCATTTGATCTCCCCCGCGATAAAAATGGCTGATAATCAGGTGGCGATAGCAAAAGAGCAGATATCAGCAATGGAATCTGCGCAGTACCCCACTATTTCATTAAGTCCGACTTATGAATACAGAATTTATGATGACAGGAAATCTTACAGTAAGACGGACAAGAGTGGTGAGTTCGGTGTTTTTATTAATATAACAGCCCCAATATTTCAGGGAGGGGCACAGAATTCGAGAATCAAACAGGCGCAGCAATCACTCTCCGCGGCACAATATAACCTGGATGTGGAAAAAAAAGAGGCAGAACGTAAGATTATTGAGGCAAGAAGCCAGATTGAGAACACCACTTACAGTCTTGATGCAAAAAAGGTGCGCGAACATGAGGCGGTGCAAACACGTAACCTCTACAAATTACAATATATTGAGTTAGGCACACGTTCATTCTCAGATTTACTGTCCGCAGAATCCGAAATACACCAGACCCGGATGGATATCATTAACGGTGATTTTACCATAGCGAGTTTCTCGCTGGATTGTCTGTATTTGTCAGGACAACTGGAAAGCCGTTTTACAGGAAACACAGACGAGACCGGGAGAGGGAATTTTGAACACTAATTTTTATGCAGAGAACGGGGAGTGCCTGCTACCTGAGGACAGCACGGACCAGGATCGCTATACCAGTCTGCTGGCCTAGAAAGAAACTATTATCGAACTGGCGCACCATTACCGCCTGGATGTTTCTGAAGAAAATATCAACATCATTGCACTGTGGCATAAAGACCTGAGCGAAGATGAAGTCATAAAAATGATGGCCAAACGGGCCGGATTTGCACTGAAGAAAACAGATATTGCCCGCTTCAGATTTAACAGCTGGGTGCTGCCTGTCGTGGTCAGTATGAAAGACGGGAAAGTGGCGCTGTTAAAAAATATCGAAGGAGATGACAGCTATCTGGTCTCGTTTGCCGAAGATCAGGGATTGCTGACCACCCTGAGCAAAGATGAGATTTTCGGCGAAGGCAACAGTGTGTATACCCTGAGGCCAATCAAAAATTCGCCAGATCCCCGCGTGGATGACTATATCAAACCCCGCGAGAAACACTGGATCTGGCGTATTGTCTTCAGAAATATGAAGCCGTATTACATTGTGATCCTTGCCGCACTGTTTATTAATCTGCTGGGGCTGGCTGGGATCACCTATTCCATGCAGACCTATGACCGTGTCATTCCGGCGCAATCCTGGCCCACGATGTGGGTGCTGTTTGCCGGGGTAAGTCTGGCGTTCGTATTTGATTTCGTGTTACGGCTGATGCGCTACGGCGTGATTGATATTTTGGGCAAACGTGCCGATCTGCGGATCTCCGATCGCGTTTTTGGCCATGCTTTGCGTATTAAAAACGGCCACCGTCCCCAGTCCACCGGTACCTTCATCTCGCAAATCAGAGAGCTGGAGCAGGTCAGGGAGATGATTACCTCTTCAACCGTGGTGGCGATTGCCGATCTTCCATTCTTTTTTCTGTTTCTTTTTATCATTTACACCCTTGGTGGGATCATCTTCCTCGTTCCTCTTTGCGGCATGTTTTTAATGGTGCTGCCGGGGCTGTTAACGCAGAAAAAGCTGGCACGGCTGGCGCGTGCCTCCATGCGAGAGTCCACACTGCGCAGCGCGATGCTGGTCGAGGTGGTGCAGGGCATGGATGATATTAAATATCTTCAGGCCGAACACCGGTTCCAGCAGCAGTGGCTTCATTACACCTCAACCACGGCAGAGAGCAGCCTGGAGCTGAAACATCTGACGCACAAGTTAACTTCCTGGTCTTACACCATCCAGAATGCCGTTTTTGTCTGCGTGGTTCTGGTCGGCACGCCCTTTGCCATGACCGGCGATTTATCCACCGGCGCACTGGTCGCTTCCTCCATACTCAGCTCGCGGATGATGGCCCCGATTTCACAAATTGCCGGCCTGCTGACCCGCTGGCAGCAAACGAAGGTGGCGATTGCCGGACTGGACAGCATTATGGATTTGCCGACCGATCATCCGGAAAACGTCAGGCGTGTTCATAAGGCGGGGCTATCGGGCAACTACATGCTGAACAATGCGGTTTTCAGGCATCACGCCGCCAGCCGTCAGGTCGCGCTCAGCGTCAGTGATTTGCAGATAAAGGCCGGAGAAAAGATCGCGATTCTGGGCCGGAATGGCTCAGGCAAGTCTTCGCTTCTTAATGCGCTGGCCGGTACGATGCTCCATGAAAGCGGAGTGATCACCCTGGATAATATCAGGATGGATAATATCGACCCGGCCGATCTCCGCCGCGATATTGGCTATCTCTCGCAGAAATCCCGCCTGTTTTTTGGTTCAATCCGCGAAAATCTGATGATGGGAATGCCTCTTGCCAGCGATCGGGAGCTGCTGGAGGTGATCACCCGAACCGGCGCGATCGATTTTATCAATTCGCTGCCTGATGGCCTTGATCATCAACTGATGGAGGGCGGACTGGGATTATCCGGCGGGCAACAGCAGATATTATTGCTGAGCCGCTTAATGCTGAGAAACCCGGATATCATCCTGCTGGATGAGCCAACGGCTTCCCTGGATGATGTTACCGAACAGGCCTTCGTTGAGAATATGAAACCCTGGCTGACGGGCAGAACATTTATTGTCGCCACCCACCGGAAAAAGATCCTTGAGCTGGTGGACAGAATTATTGTTATCTCCGACGGGCGTATTGTTCTGGACAATCCCAGAGATCAAATAATGGATTCACTTTAACAGGGCGGTTAAATGTTTAAGAAAATTAAAAATTTCTATTGCCTTATTATGGAAAAAATAACCTCTGTAGCAGAGTTCTGTTGTCTGGTGTTTTTCAGGAAGAATAATACGGAATTATACAATTCAGATGATGGAATTGATGAAGCGGTGACCTTCAACCTGCAAAATGACGTCACGCTGAGCCGATCTGTCAGGATCGTTTATTGTATTATCTTTTTTATCACGCTGATTATACTGTGGGCGACTTTTTTCAATATTGACGAAGTGTCTAAAGGTAACGGAAAGATCATTCCCAGTTCTAAAGAACAAGTTATTCAGTCGCTGGACGGGGGGATCCTGAAGAAAATCTACGTCAATGAGGGAGACGTGATTGAAGCGGGTGCAGTGCTTGCCCAGCTGGATATCATCAGGACACTCTCTACGGTTGATGAGTCGGAATCAAAATATCGTGCCCTGTTGGCCCAGAGAGACCGGCTTTACTCGGAAGCAAATGATATCCCACTGACATTTTCCGTCGTACTGGATGATTTTCCCGAACTGAGAAAAACGGAAAGGCGGCTAAAGGTGTCCCGTAAAGAGCGCTATGACGCCTCGTTAAAAAGCATCATAGATTCGCGGCGATTGATTAATAACGAGCTGGCTATTAACAGAAAACTTGCCCGCGCAGGGGCTTCCAGTTCGGTTGATGTGATCCGGTTAGAGCGCCAACTCGTCGAGCTGAGCGTGAAGGAGGCAGAGCTTAAAGCGGAGTTCACGGTAAAAGCCAGGGAAGAAATGGTTAAAATTAATACCGAATTGTCTTCGCTAAAAGAAATTGTCAAAGGCAGGAAAGACTCATTGTCGAAAATGACCATTACTTCACCGGTACGTGGCATTGTGAAGGAAATTGTTAATAGTAGTATTGGCGGTGTTATTGCCCCTAATGGTGTTTTAATGCAAATTGTTCCTCTTGATGATAATTTGGTGGTGGAAGCCAGAATTTCCCCCAGGGATATTGCTTTTATTCATCCCGGCCAGCATGCTAAAGTTAAAATTACTGCTTATGATTACTCTATTTATGGCGGGCTGGATGGCGAGGTTGTCACCATTTCTCCTGATACCATTAAAGACGATCAAAAACCCGATATGCTCTATTACCGGGTATACATCCGTACTCAGGAAGACTATCTGCTGAATAAGAGAGGTAAAAAGTTGTTTATCTCGCCAGGTATGGTTGCAGCAGTCGATATTAAAACAGGAAGTAAAACTGTCGCGCATTATTTGATGAAACCTTTTAATAAGGTGAATGAAGCATTAACAGAAAGATAGTTTTTTTTATATTCTAATTTGTCGAGGGAATTTATGACTACAGAAATCAAACACATTATTGTTGGTGGCAACGAGTTCGATATTGTCAAAATCGATGCGTGGCGCAGGCTGACTTTTGTTGCCGATCTGCAGAAAGAGTTTTTGCTGCCTTTGCTCAAGTCGACGGAAGGCAGCGAACTCCAGTCCCTGCTTGAGGAGAGTGCGGAGAAGAAGATCGACATGATGACCATCCTGTCGGGCTTTTCCAATGCGATTGACGGTAAAACGCTGGAGAAGTGGACCAAACGTATTCTGTCAGATGGCCTGGTAACCTATACACGCCCCGATCAGCAACGGGTGAAACTGGGCTTTTCCGAAATTAATAAGTTTTTCGCTAACCCGACAGATATCATCTTATTGATTAAAGAAGCCATTATGTTCAACGTTGAAGGGTTTGCTGACCTGATGAAAACCTTTGCGGCTTCAGGCGACAAGAAAACCCTGGGCTGACATTACCCGGTACGGGCAGGCCAGGGGAAACCAGGCAGTTCGCTGCAAACAGCCTGCCCGGAAAATGATGCGCATCAGAATGCCAATTATTCACATTTCCGTACTATTATCAGGGTGACCTTTTGGTCACCCTTTTTGCTGTGCCTTTTGACATAAAAATAAGGAACTGAGCGATGCGTAAGACTCTACTTGCAATGTTGACTGCAACTTTGTTGTGCTCCAGCCTCTCGGCGATGGCCGATCTCGAAAACGATATGGATACGCTGAAAGGAGCATACCGTACCGTGACTAAAACAGACGACGTGGCAGAATTCAAAAAAGCGCTGACCGATATGCGCGGTGCAGCTGAAGATGCCAAAAAACAGACGCCGGATAAGCTGAAAGGTCAGTCACCGGACAGCCCGGAGATGAAAGATTTCCGTGCCGGTCTGGATACGCTGATTGGTCAGATTAACGCCAGTATGAAGCTGGCCGATGCCGGAAACCTGGCAGGCGCGAAGGAAGAAGCGAAGAAATTTGCGGCCACACGTGACGCCAATCATAAAAAATTCCGCTAATGTCGTCGGGCTCAAATGAGCCCTTTTTTTAACGATGTTAATTTATCCAGGTATTAAGGCAAAACATGTTACATGCCGCAGATTTAAAGGGCTGAGCCGCTTTTTTCCCCGCGTTTCCTACGTTAAATATTTTCTTCTATAAGTTTTTCCTATATTTCCAGACTGTAAATACCCGCCGTTGCTGAGATTTTCCCCTGAAATTGCATTGGGTTAGCAGATCAATGCCTTTTTTTGTGATTTTTCTCCAATCTTTAGGCCTCTGATGCACAAAATAACGTTTTTGTGGATCAGATCTCATCTCACGCTGCTATTTCCACTTCGAAGTGGAAAAAGTCGGCCTACACACTCAGGCCGTCGGGCGCTAATTTATTTTCATCGCGAATAAACTGTGTTTCGTGCCTGAGCCGAAACGGAAAATAAGGGGCATAGCGTGAACAATGGAGCGGTATCGGTGAATACGGCAGACGGTGACCTGGCAATTCAGGCGCTGGCAGACAAGGTGATGGGGCAAATTGCGGGCCTGTTTGCCGCCAGAAATATTATGCCTAATGTCGTGCAGCAGCAGATGCTGGCCTCGCACGTGCGGGCAATGGCGCTGCGCTCCCTGACCGGGGAGCCACTGCCGGAAGTGGAAGAGGAGCTGTTTGAAGACATCTCTCCTGAGTCCATGTCACTGGCGCAGCAGGTGGTGGATCTGTTTGGCAACCTGCCAAGAGAAGAGGCCTGGCTGCTGTCCGTCCACTTCGAAGTGGCGAAAGAGAACGAGTAAACGCCGCAGGGCGAATAAATTCTAATCGGGGCGAATGAATTCGCCCTCTACAAATTAAGGAACACAACATGTCACAAGTCATCGTAGTTATCGGCGATCGTTTAGGTAAAGGCCAGAAAGTTGCAGCAGGCGTGGAAAAAGCGGGCGGTAAAGCCGTAGTGGTGCCGGGCGTGGCGGCAGATATGAAGCTGGGCGACGTGATGAAAGCAGAAGGCGCCTCTTTCGGCATCTCCTTCTGCGGTAGCGGCGGCGCGGGTGCCATCACCGCTCAGAACAAATATGGCTATAAAGCGAAACACGGTATGCGCTCCATCGACGAAGGCGTTACCGCTATCAACGAAGGCGCGACTGTGCTGGGCTTTGGCTTTATGGATAAAGAAGAGCTGGGTGAGCGTCTGGTGCAGGCGTGGACCAGGAAGCATGGTGCCTGACCGATGAAGGAGCAATTCACTACCACGGTAACCGTCTGCGGCAAGGGCGACAGCAAAGCCAGAGCCTTTGCCGACGCGCTTTCCAGGGTACAGAACACGCTGCTGAAATCGACCAACAAGGTTCTGCTGCGCATTGAACCGCAGGATGTGAAGGTGGTTCAGGCACGGGAGAGCGTCAGGAAAGAGAAGTTTCTGTTCTTCTTCCTGGCGAGAGAACGACGGAGTTACAGCATTGAGCTGGAGATTACCGTCAACGTAAGCGTTATCGACGTTGATAAGGTCGATTTCATTACGCAATAAAGCCCTGCCCGCAAGGGCAGCAATAACCATGACTTAAAAACGTTGGCGTAAGCCTGAAAGGAAAGACTGATGTTTTTAATTATTCTCTTTAAGTCGCTCATCATCGGCGGTCTTGTCGGTGTGGGCGTTGGCGCAGGTGCTGCGCGAATGTTTCATGCACCAACGACGCAGGGGATGGGGGCGTTTCGTACACTGGGTGAACTGAACTCCTGTGAAGGCGATCCGGCTTCTCACTTCTCTTTCGGCCTGGGTTTCTTCTTTAACGCCTGGGCTTCTTCTGTTGCAGCGGGCTCGTTCACTCAGGACGTTGACCACCGCATCATCCCACACTGGGGTGCAGCCGCGCTGATGGTGAAAAACCGCAATGTTGCTGAAACCCTGCACGACCCGAAAAAGATGGCTATTGCCTGCGGCATCATCGGCATGATCGTGGTCGCTTTCCTTAACTCCACTGCCTCGGCTGTGCCTGCTGCTTTGCAGGTGACGGCGGTTAAAGTGCTGGTGCCTGCGGCTAACCTGCTGGTGAACACCGTGATGCCGGTGATCTTCTGGCTGGCGGCGATTGATGCCGGTAAGAAGTCGGGCTTCTGGGCCACCATCTTCGGCGGCCTGGCGCAGCTGATCATGGGGAACGCCGTACCGGGTCTGGTACTGGGTATCCTGATCGGTAAAGGCGTGGAAGAGAGCGGCTGGAACAAGGTCACCAAGGTGATGATGTTTGCCATCGTGCTGCTGTTCGTACTCAGCGGGTTCTTTCGCGGCTTCGACATGAAAGTGCTGCAGTCCTTCCAGCTGGGTGTCCCGGGCTGGCTGGAGATGATCCACAACACCCTGAGCGGTAAATAAGAGGACCATGCAAATGGAAGAATCTAAAAGCGGTTTCTGGTATGCCGACTGGTCTTTCCCGATTTTTGTCGGGCTACTCTCAGCCGGGGTGTTTGCCGGTACGCACATGTACTACGTCTACGGCCTGGGTGCCTTTAATGAAGTGGCTTTCGTCTCGATGCTGCGTTCGGGGATGGAAACCGGCGTCTACGGCGCGGTAGCGGCCTTCGGTGCCAGCTTCCTGTTTGCCCGTATCATCGAAGGATCGCTGGTAGGGATCCTGGATATCGGCGGCGCTATTCAGACCGGTATTGGTCTGGGCGTACCGGCTCTGCTGCTGGGCGCGGGCATTGTCTACCCGGTGGCGAATTTCGCTGCTTCGCTGGTGACCGGCCTGGTGCTGGGCGTGGCAATTGGCTACGTGATTATTCTGGCACGTAAGTTCACCATCAATAATAGCGACTCCACCTACGGGGCAGACGTGATGATGGGCGCAGGTAACTCATCCGGTCGCTTCCTCGGGCCATTGATTATCCTGTCGGCAATGACTGCGTCGATTCCGATTGGCCTGGGTTCACTGATTGGCGCGCTGCTGTTCTATATGTGGAACAAGCCGATTACCGGTGGCGCAATTCTGGGTGCGATGCTGTTGGGTGCTATTTTCCCGGTCGCTCTCTGAGGTAACGGCGGTTTGCCCAGAGATGGGCAGACCGCTTTGACGGATGCTTTGAGTGTCCGGTGATACAGGAGTTTGTCATGTTTGATCTCATCATCCGCCGGGCGCGTCTTTCTGACGGCAGCCTGACCGATATCGCAGTCCGCGACGGTAAAATTGCCGCGCTGGGCGAGGTAGAAGGCAGCGCCACGCAGGAGCGCGATCTCGCAGGACGCTACTGGCTGAGCGCGGGCTGGATCGATTCCCACGTGCACTGCTACCCGAAATCGCCCATCTATCATGATGAAGCGGACAAAATCGGGGTGGAGACAGGCGTTACCACGGTGGTGGACGCTGGCAGCACTGGCGCAGATGACGTTGACGAGTTTTATCAGCTCACCCGCAGCGCCAGCACTCAGGTGTATGCCCTGCTGAATATTGCCCGTACCGGCATCCTCACGCAGAACGAGCTGGCGGACATGAACCAGATCGATAAAGTCGGTGTGCGTGATGCAGTGCAGCGCCTGCCTGGATTTATCATCGGGATTAAAGCCCGTATCAGCAGCAGCGTGGTGGAAGCGAACGGCATCAAGCCACTGGTTCGCGCGAAGGAGATTCAACACGAAAACGGCGATTTGCCGCTGATGGTACACATTGGCAACAACCCGCCGGATCTGGACGAAATAGCCGATCTGCTGAGCAGCGGCGACATCATTACCCATTGCTACAACGGCAAGCCTAACCGCATTCTGACGCCTGCGGGAGAGCTTCGTGCTTCGGTTACCCGGGCACTGCAGCGCGGCGTTCGCCTGGATGTCGGCCACGGTACCGCCAGCTTCAGCTTTGAAGTGGCGCGGGTGGCCATTGCTCAGGGCATCCTGCCGCACACCATCAGTTCTGATATTTACTGCCGCAACCGCATCAATGGCCCGGTCTATACCCTGGCCCATGTGATGTCCAAATTCTTCAGCGTGGGCATGACCCTGCCGCAAATCATTGACTGTGTCACGGTCAGCGCGGCGGAGGGCCTGCGCCTGCATGATAAAGGCCGGCTGGAAGTGGGTTACGACGCCGACCTGACCATTTTTGACGTCAAAGAGGAAACTTGCCTGTTTACAGACTCCGAAGGGCAGTCGGTTGCGGGTGAGAAGCAGCTGATGCCACTGGCCGCCGTGGTTGGCGGTCGGTGGTTTATTACCGATGAAGGGAAAAAACATCATGTCTTCGATCTATGAAAAATACGGCCTAAAACAGGTTATTAACGCCTCCGGCCGCATGACTATCCTCGGTGTTTCCACCCCGGCCGCCGACGTGGTCGATACGGTGAAGTACGGCCTCAATCACTATTTTGAAATCAAAGACCTGGTCAACAAGACCGGGGCTTACATTGCCAGCCTGCTTGGCTGTGAAGACGCGGTGGTGGTTTCCTGCGCTTCTGCCGGGATCGCTCAAAGTGTTGCGGCGGTTATCGTCAAAGACGACGACTGGCTGCTGGAAAATCTGCACGCCGCGCCGCTGGTGGTGCCGCACGACATCGTGGTGCCGAAAGGCCACAACGTTAACTTTGGCGCGCCAGTGGGCACCATGGTGGCGATGGGCGGTGGACGCCTGGTCGAGGCGGGCTACGCCAACGAATGCTCTGCTGACCAGCTCTCTGCTGCCGTTACGCCGCAGACTGCAGCGATCCTCTACATTAAATCCCACCACTGCGTGCAAAAAAGCCACCTGAGCGTTGAGCAGGCGGCAGTGGTTGCCCGCAAGCATGGCGTGCCGCTGATTGTCGATGCTGCTGCCGAAGAAGATCTGCAGTGCTACTACCAGTACGGTGCCGATCTGGTGATCTACAGCGGTGCCAAGGCGATTGAAGGGCCGACCAGCGGGCTGGTAATGGGCCGTAAACAGCACGTCGAATGGGTAAAACGCCAGTCGATGGGTATCGGCCGTGCGATGAAAGTCGGCAAGGAAGGCATTCTGGGCCTGACCCAGGCGATTGAAAACTATCTGGTGCAGGAGAAGGTTTCCGGTGCGCAGATGGTGGAAAAAATGACGCCGTTTATCGACAACCTGAACTCTCTGAACGGCATCAGCGCCCGCGTGGTGTGGGATGCAGCGGGCCGCGATATCGCCCGTGCGGAAATTCATTTTGACGAAGCGGTCATCGGCCACACCACCGGCGACGTGGTGCAGGCGCTGAAAACGGGCGAAATCGCTATCTACTTCCGTGGTTATAAAGCCAACGAAGGGATTGTGGAAGTGGATGTCCGCAGCGTCACGGCTGACCAGCTCAATACTATTTTTGTTTGCATCAAGGCCTTGTTATCAGGAGAGAAAAACGCATGAAGCTGAACCCCAAATTTTACAAGGACCGCGTGTGCCTGAACGTACTGGCCGGTTCTAAGGAGAATGCCCGCGACATCTGGCAGGCGGCGGAAGGCCACGTGCTGGTTGGCGTGCTGTCGAAAAACTATGACAGCGTGGCGAGTGCTGTGGCGGATATGCGTGAGTATGCTGCGCTTATCGATAATGCCCTGTCCGTGGGCCTGGGCGCAGGTGACCCGAACCAGTCAGCGATGGTCAGCGCCATCTCTGCAGAAGTTCAGCCACAGCACGTAAACCAGGTATTCACCGGCGTGGCAACCAGCCGTGCGCTGTTGGGTCAGGACCAGACTGTGGTCAATGGCCTGATCTCACCTACTGGTACGCCGGGCATGGTGAAGATCTCTACTGGCCCGCTCAGCTCCAAAGCAGCCGATGCTATCGTGCCGGTAGAAACGGCGATCGCCATGCTGAAAGACTTTGGTGGTAGCTCGGTGAAATACTTCCCGATGGGTGGGCTGAAAGCCATTAATGAATTCAAAGCGGTAGCGAAAGCCTGCGCCGATCGGGACTTCTGGCTGGAGCCGACCGGGGGTATCGATCTGGAGAACTATGAAGAGATCCTGCAGATCGCGCTGGACGCTGGCGTCAGCAAAATCATCCCGCATATCTACAGCTCAATCATTGATAAAGAGTCAGGCAACACCCGCCCGGCTGATGTCAGCACCCTGCTGGCAATGACCAAAAAACGGGTCGGATAACGCTTTCCCTGGCGGGCGTTCTGCCCGCCTTTTCTGATGTCCATCCTTATAAGCGAGGAGCACCATGCGTAACTGGTCTTTGATCTCCGCAGTGTCTTTAGCCCTGATGGCGGCGGCCCCTTTAACCGCCCAGGCGCAGTATGCTTATGTCGGTACCTACAATCCCAACGGTGAAGGGCTTTACCGCTTTCAGGTGGATCCAGCGGACGGGGCGCTGAGCGGTAAAACGCTGGTCAGCACTCTGCCCAACCCGGCGCAGCTCACCGTCGATGCTCATGGAAAGACGCTGTATGTGGCCAGCGAGAGCGAGAAGGGCGAGGTGGTGGCTTATGCCATCGCAGAGGATGGCAGCCTGAAAATGTTGAACCAGGTCAGTACTCATGGCGCCGGGCCGGTGTATCTTTCACTGACGCCCGACGGTAAATTCCTGCTGGTGGCGAATTACGTCAGCGGCAGCAAAGCGGTTCTGCCGGTGATGGCCGATGGTCATCTTGGCGAGGCAAGTGATACTCAGCAGGATCAGGGACCGGCTGGCGCAGCGAAACCGGCCGCGGCGGTGGAAGGCAGCTTTGCGGTCAGCGACCATAACGGCCCGCATGCGCATATGATCGCCACCGATCCTTCCGGAAAATTTGTGTTTTCTACCGATCTGGGACTGGATCGTATCTACCAGTATCGTCTGAGCAGCGACGGCAAGCTGGAGGCGAATAAACCGGCGTGGATTGCCGCTTCATCGGCGGGCGCAGGTCCACGGCATTTTGTCTTCCATCCCAACGGTAAGTCGCTGTATCTTATCAATGAAGAGGCATCAACCCTGACGCATTATCTGTTTAATGCGCACACGGGGACGCTGACCGAAGCGGCAACCGTATCCTCACTGCCTGCGGGCTACAAGGGCACCAGTTTTGCCGCCGGGCTGGTTATTGATAAGGCCGGTAAAAACATTTACGTGGCGAATCGCCTGCATAACAGCATTGCGCACTTCGCCATTGAGTCAAACGGCACGCTGAGCCACAAAGATGACGTCTGGACGCGCGGCGACTACACGCGAACCTTGACGCTGTCGCCGGATGGTAAGACTCTGTATGCCATGAACCAGCGCAGCGATAACATCACTCGCTTCAGTGTGGATGCAGCCAGCGGCGCGCTGTCGTTTACTGATGACTACACGGCGGTTGGTGCGCCATCACAGCTGGTGTTGACGCCGTAATGACAGGGCGGGTTGACTTCCGCCATCATGGATGGTGCATATCATCGGACCGGCCGGAATAAATTCCGCCGCTGGAATTATTGTTTGTTCACTGATGGGGCGAATTTATTCGCCCCATCAGTGATTAACCACAGGAAAAGCTTTGAGATTCCCAAACCAACGCCTTGCCCAGCTGTTTGATATGTTACAAAACGAGACGTTGCCCCAGGATGAACTGGCACGGCGTTTCAACGTCTCCACGCGCACCGTGCGCACCGATATCACCACCCTGAACGAGCTGCTGGCCGACCACGGCGTGCGCTTCGTGCTTAACCGCGGCGAAGGCTATCAAATCAAAATTGAGGATGCCGCCCGTTACAGCCAGCTACAGCAGCAGTCGCCTTCCCATCTGCGGGTTCCGCGTACTTCTGCCGCTCGCGTGCATTACCTGTTAACCCGCTTTCTCACTTCAGCTTTCTCTCTGAAGCTGGAAGACCTGGCCGATGAGTGGTTTGTCAGTCGTGCCACGCTGCAAAGCGATATGGCTGAAGTGAGGGAGTGGCTGACGCGCTACCAGCTTCAGATCGAAACCAAGCCGCGCTATGGCATGAAGCTGTTCGGTAGCGAGGTGTCGATCCGCACCTGCCTGACCGACCTGCTGTACCAGATTGCCCAGGAGGACAGCGAAGATCCGTTGCTCAACATGGAAGCGCTGAACAGCGGTATGCTCAGCACGCTTCAGCCTCTGCTGCATCAGTGCTTCAGCCGCTTTAATATCCGTATGAACGACGACAGCGAGTTCTATCTGCGACTCTACTGCGCGGTGGCAGTCCGGCGCATCAGTGAAGGCTATCCGCTGTCCGATTTCAGCGCGGAAGATGTGGATGACGATGTCCGTGATGCGGCCAGGCACATCATTAACCTGATGCGACCGATTACCGGCAAGGCGATTTCTCCCCCGGAGGAGGCTTATCTGCGGGTGAATATCGCCGCGCGGCGGGTTGAGGATATCGCTCCCAGCGCTATCAGCCCGGATGACGGCGAGTCGCTGGTGAATTACATCCTCAGCTATATCAATACCCACTATAATTTCAACCTGCAGACCGACACGCAGCTGCGGGCAGACCTGCTGACGCATATCAAGACGATGATCACCCGCGTGCGTTATCAGATCAACATTCCCAATCCGCTGCTGGCGAATATCAAGCAGCACTACCCGATGGCCTATGACGTGACGCTGGCGGCGGTTTCCAGCTGGGGAAAATACACCCCCTATGTGATTAGCGAAAATGAAATCGGCTTCCTGGTGCTGCATATCGGCGTTGGGCTGGAGCGGCATTACAACGTGGGCTACCAGCGTCATCCGCAGATCCTGCTGGTGTGTGATACCGGCAACTCCACGGTGCGAATGATCCAGGCAATGCTGATGCGCAAATACCCGCAGATCATCGTCAGCAATATCGTTTCGCTGCGTGAGTACGAGCAGCAGGAAAGCATCGAAGAAGATTTCGTGATCTCCACGGCGCGGCTGACCGAAAAGGACAAGCCGGTGGTGGTGATGTCGCCGTTCCCGACCGAATTTCAGCTGGAGCAGATTGGTAAGCTGGTGCTGGTGGATCGCACCCGGCCCTATATGCTGGAGAAATTCTTTGATGCCAGCCATTTCTGCATTATCGACCAGCCGATGACCCAGACCGATCTGTTCCGCACGCTGTGCGATCAGCTGGAGCATGAAGGCGTGGTGGACCGGGATTTCTACCCTTCGGTTGAAGAGCGCGAGGCGATAGTCAGCACCATGCTGGGAGAGGGGATTGCGTTGCCTCACTCACTGGGGCTGCTGGCGAAGAAAACGGTGGTTTACACCGTGCTGGCACCGCAGGGAATTACCTGGGGTGATGAAACCGCCTACGTTATTTTTCTGCTGGCGATCAGCAAAACCGAATACGAAGAGGCGATGGCGATCTACGATCTGTTCGTCACCTTTATGCGGGAAAGGGCGATGACGCGCCTGCGCGACAGTAAGAATTTTAGCAGCTTTAAAGCGGTGGCGATGGATTGTTTAAGCCGGTTGTAAGCGGGATCTTCGCGTTGCGAGTGGATTCTTGCTGGTTGGATTTGAATGAATGCCGCCCGCACTGACAGCGCGGGCGGTTTGCAGCTTATTTCAAAATGGTAAACGCGGTAGTGACATGCTTCACGCCACTGACGCGGCTGGCAATATCGGCTGCCGCTTTCGCTTCTGAATCGGTCACCAGACCTAACAGGAACACCTCACCATTCTCGGTAGTGACCTTCACGTTGGAAGATTTCACCTGATCGCTCGACAACAGCTGTGAGCGCACTTTTGTGGTGATCCAGGTATCGGAAGACGCCGTGCCGAAGCTGGCTTTGTCGCCGGTACGGATCTCGTTATACACCTCGGTGGCACCGTCCACGCCCACGGCGATTTGTTTGGCGCGGCTGGAGATGTCAGCGCTCGGCGACTGACCGGTCAGCAGGACTTTGCCCTGATAGGCGGTGGCAACAATGTGTGCGTCGGTTTTGATTTGTTGGTCTTTGGACAGCGCATTGCTGACGCGCAGTTCCAGCGTACCGTCGTCCACCTGGGTGCCTACGGTGCGGGGGTCAGTGGCGGTCTTGGTTGCTACCGCGGCACTGCCAATAACCGCAGCCACACAGCCCTGTAACATCAGCGCGGTGAGCACCACGGCAATTGCGGGTAATGCCTTCATTTAAGCTCCTTAAACGTCCTGGTGGGGAAACAAGGTGTTATCGATCAAATCGCACAGGCAATTCACGGTTAACATATGCATTTCCTGAATCCTCGCGCTTCGGTGCGAGGGGATACGAATTTCCACGTCCTGTGGTCCCAGTAAACCGGCGAGCTCGCCGCCGTCGTAGCCGGTAAGCGCAATGATGGTCATGTCGCGCGTTACCGCTGCTTCCACGGCCTTCACAATATCGCGGCTGTTGCCGCGTGTTGAGATGGCCAGCAGAATGTCGCCCGCATGGCCCAGAGCACGGACCTGCTTGGCATAAATCTCATCAAACAGACGATCGTTACCAATCGCCGTCAGCAGCACGTTATCAGCACTGAGCGCGATGGCTGGCAGGCTGGGGCGCTCAGTTTCAAAGCGGTTAATCATGCTGGCCGCAAAATGCTGGGCATTGGCGCTGGAGGTCCCATTACCACAGCTCAGAATTTTGTTGCCATTCAGCAGCGACTGGACCATGGTCATCGCCGCGCGTGAGATGGCATCCGGTAACGCTTCCGCCGCGGCGATCTGCGTTTGAATACTCTCGGTAAAACAGACTTTGATTCTTTCCAGCACTTCTTTCACCTGGTCAGTCATGAGCAGAGCCTTCACTCTGCTGAAAAAGCATTGGGGAGCCAGTCAACCTTTGCGCCGGTTATGGCAACCACATCGAAACGGCAGTCTGCGGTTTCCAGACTCTCCCGACGGCGGTTCAGCCACAGGGCGGCGGCCTTTAACAGCTTAAGCTGCTTGCTGCGGGTCACGCTGGCTGCGGCACCACCGAACAACGCATTGCGGCGATAGCGGACCTCAACGAAAACCCAGGTCGCCCTGTCGCGCATAATCAGGTCGATCTCTCCGGCCCGAAAGCGGACGTTCGCCGCCACAAAAATCAGCCCTGCCTGTTCGAGCAGGCGGCGGGCCTGTTGTTCACAGCCCGCCCCAGTTTGCTGTCGGCTCAGGAGGCCGGAACGATTTGTCCCTGACGATACTGGCTCCATGTCAACTTCCTGTTGATAACGCAGTCCTGGGTGGCGCTCAGGTTGCCGGTTTCCCCTTTGATCTGGAAGCCCGGCAGCTGGCGCATCTCGTTGAAGTGGTTGGCCAGCGTCCAGGCATCCACGCCCATCGCATACAGACGAACCAGCGAGTAATCGTTATTAAAGTTCTTCGCTGCCTGCTGCATCAGGGCCGGGTTGCTCCCTGAAAGCAGTGGGGCATCGCTGAACTGCAGGCCTTCCATCTCCAGACGATAATCCGGACCGGCACCGGCCTGGAAGCTGCGCGAGCTGGCATACATTTGTACCATGCTGCGGCTGCTGACGCGCATAGAGATCATCGGTTTGATCAGCGCCATCTCATCCTGAGTCGCCACGATGTAGACCGAATCCACGTTGCCATCGCTGCCCGCTGCGGCAGGTTGTGGGCTGGTTACCGGAGCCGGGATGTTCAGCCCGGCGATGGTCACGCCCTGTGGCTGCTCAGGCTGCGCGCTGGTAACCGGCGTTCCGCTCAGGCGCAGTCCGGCACCGCTGTTGATCCCCTGCTTCAGTTCCGCTTTGGAGCCAAACTGCTGCTGCAGCACGGTATTGCCACCCAGCTTCTGCCACTCCTGCGCAAAAGCTTTGCTGACGCGGTCGCCTAACGAGCTGCGCGGCACCATCAGCAGCGGTGCACGCTTACCCTGGTCCCACATATGATGGGCGGCATCGCGAGCTTCGTCTTCAGGAGAAAGCGCAAAGTAGCAAAGATTCGGATGGTTCTGTACCGACTCCGGTTCGTTCAGCGCGAGGATATTCAGCGGGGTCTGCACCGAGGCCAACTGCTCAACGTTGCTTTTGATCAGCGGACCGACTACCAGCGTAGCGCCATCTTTCTGTGCCTGCGCCAGCACCTGGTCAATCGGCTGGGTGCTGGTGTCATAGACCTGCACCTGCGTTGAGCTGGACGGTGGCGCGGTCTGCGCTACGCTGCCGCTCTGAGCCGCAGGCTGCTGTTGTGCGCCAGGATTGCCTGCCGCAGGGGTACCATCCGGGTTTGTCGCCGCCGGGTTAGCGGTGTCCGGCGTCGCGGCAGCGTTATCTGTTGGTGCTGCGACCGGATTGGACTGGCTTCCCTGTGCTGGCGGAGCTGACGGGCTGACTACAGCATTTGGATCCGCTGGTGTCGCATTTGCTGCCGGGGCCGTGCCACCTGCAGGTTGCGCTGGTGCCGGAGCTGAAGCCTGAACCAGTACGCCGTTCTTCGCGTCGTTAAACCCTTTCTGGATAGCGTTGGCAAAAATTTGCGCCTGGCCGCTCAGCGGCAGCAGCAGGGCAATTTTACCGGTCGAAGATTGCTGAAAGTTCTGCACATTGCTCAGTGCCGTTGGCAGCATCTTCGCCGCAGGGTTGTAAGGATAGCGCGTCTGCCAGTCGCTGATCCCCGCTTTGAGCATGTCCGGCGCGTTGCTGTTGGCCTTGTAAACGCTAAGCAGATCCAGCCAGCCCTGCAGGGTGTTTTCGTTGGCGTTGATCACCATGTTGTTGATCTGGTCTGGCGTCATCTGCAGCAGCGTCTGCCAGGTCGCATCAATGTTTTTCTGCTTATCGGCCGGGTTCTGCAGCAGAGGCTCCTGCGCGATATAAGCACGCAGCACATCCAGAGAAGGACGCCCCTGGCTGGTGGCGATCTGCAGCTGGTAGTAACGCGCCTGCTGATCTTTTGATAACGCACTACTGTCAATCTGCTTCAGCAACTGGCCCGCGCCGTTGAGATCCTGCTGGGTGATTTTCAGCTGAGCCTGCAGCAGCAGGGCTTCCTGGCGCTGAGTATCGCTCAATTTCTGTGGCAGATTGGCAATCTGGTCGTTGGCCTGAGGGATCTTCCCTTCATTTAACAGCGCTCTGATAGCGAGTAATTGCCAGTCAACCTTGTTATCATCTGAGCTTTGCTGCATCTGCTGCAGATAGTAGTCGGAAGTGCCTGTGGCTGCGCCCTGCACATTCGCCGGTGGCGTTTGCGGGCCCTGGCTGGTACACCCGGCAAAAATCAGGGCGGCCAGCAGAACAGGCATGCAGCGTCCTGCTTTGTTATGAATGACTTTCGAAGGAAGCATACTGTATCCAGTGGTGTTTTTTTCAAGATGCTCAATATTAAATCGGCAATTCGGATCAAACAATGAAACAACGCGAAGATATTTCTGCCAGCACGCTCTATATCGTCCCAACCCCGATTGGTAACCTGGGCGATATCACCCAGCGTGCTCTGGCGGTGCTTGCAAACGTCGATCTGATCGCAGCGGAAGATACACGTCATACCGGGCTGTTGCTACAACATTTCGCCATCAATGCGCGCCTGTTCGCATTGCACGATCACAACGAACAGCAAAAGGCGGAAACGCTGCTGGCCAAGCTCCGGGACGGGCAAAGCATCGCGCTGGTTTCCGATGCAGGCACGCCGCTGATCAACGATCCTGGCTATCATCTGGTCCGTCTCTGCCGTGAAGCTGGCATCAACGTGGTGCCTTTACCCGGAGCCTGTGCCGCGATTACAGCATTAAGCGCAGCGGGACTTCCGTCAGATCGATTCTGTTACGAAGGGTTTCTGCCAGCCAAAAGCAAAGGGCGTTGCGATACTTTGCGCACGCTGGAGCAGGAACCGCGTACGCTGATTTTCTATGAATCGACCCACCGCCTGCTGGAGAGTTTACAGGATATGGTCACGGTTTGGGGGCCAGAACGCTATGTGGTACTGGCGAGGGAGATCACCAAAACCTGGGAGTCGATTTACGGTGCGCCGGTGGGTGAGCTGTTGGCCTGGGTGCAGGAAGACGAAAACCGCCGCAAGGGCGAGATGGTGCTGATTGTGGAAGGCTTCCACGCCGAAGAAGATGCATTACCCCCGGAGGCCTTGCGAACTCTGGCCCTGTTACAGAAAGAGCTGCCGTTAAAAAAGGCTGCCCAGCTGACTGCTGAAATCCACTCGGTGAAAAAGAACGCGCTGTATAAGTACGCCCTGGATCAGCAAGAGGGGTGACAAACCGCGCGGAATACCCTATTATCCGCGCCGAAGCTGACCAGACAGTCGCCGCTTTATTGCCGTCCTCCTTCGGGGGAGACAGATAAAGGGGAGGAAAGTCCGGGCTCCATAGGGCAGGGTGCCAGGTAACGCCTGGGGGGCGCAAGCCCACGACCAGTGCAACAGAGAGCAAACCGCCGATGGCCCACTTGTGGGATCAGGTAAGGGTGAAAGGGTGCGGTAAGAGCGCACCGCGCGTCTGGCAACAGTTCGCGGCACGGTAAACTCCACCCGGAGCAAGGCCAAATAGGGGTTCATAAGGTACGGCCCGTACTGAACCCGGGTAGGCTGCTTGAGCCAGTGAGCGATTGCTGGCCTAGATGAATGACTGTCCACGACAGAACCCGGCTTACCGGTCAGCTTCGAACCATTCAGGAAAAACCCCGCACCGGCGGGGTTTTTGCTTATGGTAACTCCGCAGAATGAATGACTGTCCACGACGCTCTCTGTGAAAAGAAAGCGGCTTACCGGTCAGCTTCGAATCATTCAGGAAAAACCCCGCACCGGCGGGGTTTTTGCTTTCCGTCCCCACTGAAATTACGATTTATTCACCTCAGCAGGCTGCATATCACTTACACTTCCACTGACATTAACGGGTAAACTTCGCTAAGAGTTGAAATTCATAAGGAGAAAGCCACATGAACACCGGACCACTGGACGAAGATCAGATCGAATGGCTGGATGAGATCCTGATGAAACATGGAAGCGACGATTCCGTGCTGGATGTCTCCGAGCTGGATGGCATGCTGACGGCCATCCTTTCCGGGCCTGGCCGCGTCCAGCCTGAGAAGTGGCAGGCGGCCATCTGGGGGCCTGATGCATCGGAACCGGACTGGTCATCCGCCGCAGAACAACAGCGCTTCCAGCAGCTGACGCTGCAGCACATGAACGATATCGCTGAAAGACTCCGCGATGCGCCCGATCAGTTTGATCCTCTGTTTGGTTATCAGACCCTGGAAGGTGAAGATTATCTGGTGGTGGAGGAGTGGTGCTTTGGCTATATGCGGGGCGTGGCGCTGGATAACTGGTCGGCCTTACCTTCCAGTGAAGCTCCGGCTCTGGAAGCTATCGCTATTCATGCTGACGAGGTGAGCACCACCAACCTGGAGCAGATGACGCCGGAAGAATATACCCAGAGCCAGGCGGCTATCGGACCTGCTGCAATTCAGTTGTATCACTTCTGGTTGAGTAAACTTCAGTAAAAGTCTCTGACTCAAAATAATGCCCCTGACGATCCAGACCGTCCGGGGCATTTTCTTTTATGTGGGCGAGCAACAGGGTTACACCGGCAAATCAATAACCAGCGCACGCAGGGGAGTATCGGCCATCAGCGTCACGCTCTCTTCTTCACGAATAAACGCACCGTCGCCACACACCAACTCTTCTTTCGCCTGAGAGTGAGTCACCGCATTCAGGCTGCCGTGAATCGACTGCAGATAAGCTCTTGGGCCATGCAGCCTGATAGTTTGCGTCTCGCCTGGCTCCAGCATCACATGGTGCACCCAGACCTGCTGACGGAGCTGCAGGCTGTTCTCCGCACCGTCTGGTGAAGCCAGAAGCGTATAGCGGATATTATCAGCCACCTTTACGCGCTGTACCGCCGCGTTTTCACGCTCCGGGCAGGCATCGAGCCACAGCTGCATCCGCGTAAGCTGCTGCTCTTTGCTCAGATTGAATTCGCTGTAGTTGACGTTGGGCTGGGTTGAAAGCAGCAGCGCTTCCCCCGTCCGGGCGGTGACATGGTTACCGTCACTGTCGCGATACTCCGCCTCTCCCTGCAAAATCAGATTAAGGACATCGACCTTTGGATAGGTTCTCGGTTGAAAGGAAGCCCCGGGTGCCAGCACTTCCTGATTGAGCACACGTAAAGACGCATAGCCCAGTAATTTGGGGTCAAAATAGTGGCCAAAGGAAAATGTATAACGCGCCTGCAGCCAGCCGTAATCAGCTTTGCCACACTCTTGCGCCGTGCGACTGGTAATCATGTGGTCCTCCCCGATCGTGCCTGAAGCCGACCGTTTATTATCCTGCTATGGTAAGTTTCTGGACGCCAGATTGTTAGCCAGTTAATCTGCTCGGTATATTCAAAATTCCTGACAGAGAATCGCTATGGCCAAAGATCGTGCCCTGACGCTGGAAGCGCTGCGTGTGATGGATGCAATCGATCGCCGGGGCAGTTTTGCCGCCGCGGCCGATGAGCTGGGCCGTGTGCCTTCCGCTCTCAGCTACACCATGCAGAAGCTCGAAGAGGAGCTGGATGTGGTGCTGTTTGACCGCTCTGGTCACCGGACCAAATTCACCAACGTGGGACGGATGCTGCTGGAGCGCGGGCGGGTATTGCTGGAAGCGGCGGACAAGCTGACTACCGATGCCGAAGCGCTGGCGCGTGGCTGGGAAACTCATCTCACCATCGTGACTGAAGCGCTGGTGCCCTGTGAATATCTCTTTCCTCTGATCGATAAACTTTCTGACAAAGCCAGTACTCAGGTCTCGCTGATCACTGAAGTGCTGGCGGGTGCCTGGGAGCGCCTGGAGCAGGGACGTGCGGATATTGTTATCGCGCCGGATATGCATTTCCGCGCCTCTTCAGAGATCAACACCCGCAAGCTTTACAGCATGATGAGCGTGATTGTCGCCAGCCCGGATCATCCCATTCACGCTGAGCCTGAGCCGCTTTCTGAAGTCACCAGAGTGAAATACCGGGGCATTGCGGTGGCGGATACAGCCCGTGAACGTCCGGTGCTCACCGTGCAGCTGCTGGATAAGCAGCAGCGTCTGACCGTCAGTTCAATCGAAGACAAGCATCGCGCTTTGCTGGCTGGTCTGGGCGTTGCTTCCATGCCTTATCCCATGGTGGAGAAAGACATTGCCGAAGGGCGGCTACGTGTGGTTAGCCCGGAATATACGCGGGAAGTGGACATTATCATGGCGTGGCGGCGTGACAGCATGGGCGAGGCTAAAGCCTGGTGTCTGCGGGAGATCCCGAAGCTGCTGGCGAAGCGACAGAGCTGAATCAGCCAGCGATGAGCACAGGCATCAAGCCTGTGCACTTATCACCTGGCGGAAGCGTTCATCGCGGCCGTGGGGTTCATCCCAGTCGAAGGCCGGTCCTGTTGAAATCACACCGTATGGATTGATGGTTTTATGGCTGCGGTAGTAGTGATCGCGGATATGAGCCAGGTCCACTGTCTCTGCCAGGCCCGGCAACTGATAAATTTCTCGCAGAAAACCATTCAGATTCAGGTAATCGCTGATGCGGTGCCTGTCGCATTTAAAGTGAGTAACATAGACCGGATCGAAGCGCACCAGCGTAGTCCACAGGCGTATGTCGGCCTCGGTCAGTCGGTCGCCGGTCAGATAGCGATGCTGCCCCAGCATCTGCTCCAGCCTCTCCAGCGAGTCGAACAGCGCGGTAACCGCCTCATCATAGGCGCTTTGCGAAGTGGCAAATCCAGACTTATACACGCCGTTATTCACCGTGTCATAAACCCAGCCGTTCACTTCATCAATTTTGTCGCGCAAGTCTGCCGGGTAATAGTCGCCAGCTCTTGCACCGACCGCATCAAACGCGCTGTTAAACATCCGCAGAATATCGGCCGACTCATTGCTGACAATGGTGTTTTGTTGTGTATCCCAGAGCACCGGCACGGTGACACGCCCTGTGTACTCTTTGTCAGCATGCAGATAAAGCTGATAAAGGTATTCGTTCTGGTAAAGGCTGTCGCCGGTGGTTGCCGGAAAATCATCATCAAACGTCCAGCCATTTTCCAGCATTAGCGGGTGCACCACGGAAACGGAAATCAGATTTTCCAGCCCTTTCAGCTTTCGCATAATCAGTGTGCGATGCGCCCAGGGGCAGGCGAGAGATACATAAAGGTGATAGCGACCAGCTTCAGCGCGAAAGCCTGCTTTACCGGTTAATCCGGCCTGACCGTCAGGAGTGACCCAGTTACGGAAGGCAGACTCAGAGCGCTTAAAGCGGCCGCCGGTGGATTTGGTGTCGTACCAGTTATCGTGCCATACACCGTCAATCAGCTGTCCCATAGTGACTCTCTTTGAGTAAAGCGTGAACTCGCTTTGTCGTTGAAGTTAAGTATAAGAATAAACCAATTTACTGGAGTTTATTAAAAAAATGTCTTTATTTATATTGCTTATTTTTTATATTTTCCGGTTGGTGAATTCCAGATAAAAAGCGATCT
>NZ_WHOY01000031.1:645337-646241 GCF_009765445.1 Pantoea sp. BAV 3049
CCACGCAGGTAAATCAGCAGATGAATTATTTACACGGCTCGAGTCGTCCCCGAGGCTCATGCAGTCGAGCAGCTTCATCTCTGTGCAGGATGCAGAAATCCTTATTTCAAAAGTACTCAGGAACAATAAAAATCAGATTGCCATTCTGGCTAAAAATGTCCCACAAGGACAAAATCTTAAAATGATATTCGACGGCAGTTTTGCCAGAAAGACAGGTATTTCTGTCAGCAGGGGGGCCGGAGATGTTAAAGATTGTTATAAGGTCCGTGTGGTCCTGAAATTTGAATACTGGCACGGGAAACCCTATTTCGTGCTGACGTCTTTTCCGATGATATAGATATGAAGAAATTGAATACGTTCGGGCTGGACAGTCTGATAGCCATTTATTTTGGGCAGGATTACGATCTGTTTGGTAGCGGCGAGAGCGTGAGTGCCCAGATTGATGCGTGGATTGCTGATACTCCTGCCGCTTTCAGGGAGGGGATGCTCGGTGATATAGAGCAGTTCTGCCGGGAATGTGATGATGTTGATGAAGATTTTGAGGCCCGCTATGGGGATGATTTTTCGACAGAGCTGTGGGATACGACTCCGGGCGATTTTTTTGAATTGCTAAGGAAAAAAATAAAAGCTTCCCTCCCCGGGGATTGAGCAGAGGTTCTACGCCGGCATTGACTAAATTTCCCTTACCTCAGTTTCAGCCCGGCAAACAGTGCATCCAGGTCAATTAACGTGAAGTTGACCGGCCAGCAGTAACTTTATGCGCGTTCTGTCTGGCCGGAACCCTTTCCCTGGCGTTGGTGGAATCAGCTGTTTAACCTGCAGGTTATCTATTTGTTACCATGCTGATGACCCGATGTATTATATGTTGCATTAAATGAACGGTAAGTTGTGTTTAAGTCTTATG
>NZ_WHOY01000031.1:646251-648262 GCF_009765445.1 Pantoea sp. BAV 3049
TAACTGGTTATTATTTCGAGTTTTGACTGGATGGGATACTGAATGATTGCCTGTTCAAGTCACATGAGCGACAGGGAGATCATCCCAACGTGTAGTCCAGGCGGGTGACAACATTTCTCTTTTCATCTGCCATTCCGGATTCACCCCCTGACCTGCAAACCACAGTTTCCCCAGCCCGGAGTTATTCACCTTATCCAGCACGCTCATCAGCTGCGCGCTGGCCGGGCGGGGAGGGCGATCGTCAAACAGCGACAGCTGGGCCGTGGCACCCGAGCTGAAATCACCCAACATCACGTCCGCCTTTGCATATCGATGGCCATCCCGCCAGATGTGCTCCAGGTTTTTCATGGCCACTGCGATAATATCCCGGGTGTCCTGAGTGGCCATCTGGTCAGTGCGCCATCGTGGCCCGATATTGCGCAGCAGCTGCAGCACCATATCGGCCGGCGCCCGCTGGTTATTTTCAATGCTGATTTTGATACGCGGATTCTGAAGCAGGCAGCGGCAGCGCATAACGACCCTGCCAGCTGGCTGGACACCCTGACGGTGTACTGCGCCATGCGCCTGGCGGCCGGGTATTACGGTGCCACCAACCGTTACGGTACAATATCGCTTGCCGCTGCCGTCAGCCAGTCCGGTCTGAGCTGGACCGGGCAGGCACACTCTGCCGTCACTGATGCCGTGATGACGGCGCGGGTGGTGAGCGATATTGCAGAGTACTGGTGTCAGCTGCAGCGTGAAATGGATGAGAATTAAAGGAGACTGACTTATGGGCATGTTTGATACGGTCACCTTTCGCTACCGCATGCCGGACGGCGGAACAGAATCTGAATACCAGACCAAAGACCTGAGCTGCGAATGTGAATTTTATGAGGTCTCTGCTGAAGGGAGACTTCTGAAGTGGCAGTCTGATGTCGGCGGGAACGCGGATACAAATTCTCATGGTTCGTTTACCATGACCGCCAGTGACGGCTGTCACCTCTGTTTTGAGCAGGGAACGCTGAAGTGGATTGAGGTGTACTCACAGGGGGATAAACGCTGGCCGTTTGATCCTGCCCGTTTTATGGCAGACCAGGATGGTATTTCCTGCAGGAAGTGAACCGGCGTGACGCTGACAGAAAAATCGGGCCATCTGGCATGGTGCGCCCTGGTGGCGCTTGCGCTGGCCAGAAAGGATGGTGGTGTTCTCTCACCGGCGCAGGAAAACCTCTTTCTTACCCGCTGGCTGTCCACCGCACTGAAGCAGCGGCGCTTTTCGCGCGACGTCACTCCTGATGTGGAGTGGCTGCTGAAACAGGGGCGCCAGCTGGGTGTCAGTGCGAAGCTGACCAGCAAGCTGAATTACCTATGGCGCTCCTGCACCGGCGAACTGTCTGAGCAAAACGACCTGTTCCGGCTGACCTATGCCCTGGAAACCGCGAAAGACATGCACTGGAATTACCGCCTGCTGAGCGACAGGGAGTGGTCAGGGCGGTATGCCATTGCCCTGAACGCCGTCGTGAACGGTGTTTATCTCTCACGGACTAACCTTGATGTGGCTTTTGACGACGGTGGCCGGCAGGTGAACCCGCTGATGGCGCGTCTGACCGGCAATGTGGCCGGTCTGGCGAAGCTGTTAGATCGCTGTGGGTGGCAGGCTGAGCCTGATCCCTCCCTGCCCCTCCAGTATACGCTGATGGCGAGACAGGGAATGTCAGGAAAGGATTAGTGGCGGATCTGCGCCAGGTCGTCGGCACTCAGGCCGGTCATGTTCATGACCGCGTCGCGATCGATGCCGCTGGCAAGCATGGTGCGGGCCACCTGAAGCTTACCTTCAAGCACGCCTTCCTGCCGCCCAAGCTGGATGCCCTTCTCGATGCCCTTCTGTTCAAGCTGTTGTGCGATCGTCATCAGTTCTTCCTCATGTTGCGGTACCCGGTGCGCCAGCTCTCGTATAAAAGCCTGCGCATCGGATGACTCACCGGCCTGCAGAATATAGTGTACCAGCGAAATGACCTGTGGCGAAGAAAGA
>NZ_WHOY01000031.1:648272-981707 GCF_009765445.1 Pantoea sp. BAV 3049
CGGATCGCCAGCCTGGCGGGTGGCCGGTTCAGTCTCGGACTGGGTTTCAGCGGTCCGGGCGCGGGCCTGAGCATGGCGCGCTTCACGCAGTGCCAGAACGGCGACATTTTCCGGCTGGCTTACACCGTTTTCCGGACTGGTTTTTTCAGCCTGTTTCTTTGCCTTAACCCGCTCAAGCGCGGCATTGATTTCAGACTTGTCGCTCTGGCTGACGGTGCGTTTCGCCTGCTGGTGGCGGGCTTCACGCGCCTGCTTCTCGCGCTCCAGACGTTCCTGGCGCGCCTCAAAGCGGGCTTTTGCCTGCGCGGTTCGCTCGGCTTCCAGATCGATTGCCCGGATCTCTGCCTTCTCCTGCCGGTAGTACTGCACCAGCGGGATATTGCTCGGGCAGACATAAGCACAGGCTCCACACTCAATGCAGTCAGCAATATTGTGTACGCGGGCTTTCTCATGGTCGCCACCGCGGCTGTACCAGTAGAGCTGTTGCGGCAGCAGAGCGGCCGGACAGGCATCGGCACAGGCGCTGCAGCGAATACAGGATTGCTCTTGTTCCGGCTCGCCCATCTCGCTGGCTGAAGGGGCCAGAATACAGTTGGTGATTTTTACCACCGGCACATCTAATGTCGGCAGGGTAAAGCCCATCAGCGGGCCGCCCATCACCACCATCTGTCCGGCCGCCGGGCTGAAATCAGCGTTGTGCAGCAGATGGCTGACCGGCGTCCCCAGCCGGCCCCAGACGTTACCCGGCTTGCCCACTGATTCCCCGGTCAGCGTCACCACGCGCTCGGTGAGCGACTCGCCGTCGATGATGGCGCGTTTGACGGCATAAGCCGTGCCGACGTTTTGCATTAAAACGCCGATATCGGTGGAGCGACCGCCGTGTGGCACTTCCAGCCCGGTCAGGATCCTGGTCAGCTGTTTGGCACCGCCGGAGGGATATTTGGTCGGGATGACGCGGATCTGCAGATCGTCCGCGCCACCCAGCGCGTGCTTCAGCGCGGCAATCGCTTCCGGCTTGTTGTCTTCAATGCCGATCAGCACCCGCTCAGACTGCAGCACCCACGCCAGGATACGGCTGCCTTCCAGGACTTCTCCGGCATAGTCCTGCATCAGACGGTCGTCGGCGGTAATATAGGGTTCGCATTCCGCCGCGTTGATGATCAGCGTTTTAACGCCGCGGAGACCGCCTTTCAGCTTGGTGGCGGTCGGGAAGCCTGCACCGCCCAGACCGGCCACGCCTGCCTGGTGGATACGGTCAATAACTTCGCTGCGATCGGCCTGCCGGTAATCAGCCAGCGGAAGGCGCTCACACCAGCGGTCTTCACCATCCGGGGTAATAAAGATGCACATCTCGGCCAGCGCGGAAGGGTGCGCGGTGATATGGGGAGCAATAGCTTCTACGGTTCCGGAGGTGGGCGCGTGGATCGGCAGCATCCGGCCACGACCAAAGGTCAGCGGCTGGCCGCGCAGCACTTTATCGCCGGGACTGACCAGCAGCTCGCCTTCATGGCCGATGTGCTGCTTAACAGGAATAATAAACTGAGCGGGCAGCGGCAACTGACGCAGCGGCGTACCGTTAGACTGGGTTTTCATCTCTGGCGGATGGATACCGCCTTCGAAATCCCACAATTGATCTTTTTTAAACAGCCTGAACAAATTACGCATGGTGTTCCACAGGAATAACCCTGACCGGGATGGTTTGCAGATCCCACTTCCAGTTCGCCGTGGTGGTGGCGACCGGACGCATCTCTATGCAGTCAGTTGGGCAGGGCGCGACGCACAGGTCGCAGCCAGTACAGATATCGCTGAGCACGGTATGCATCGCGCGCGTGGCACCGACAATGGCATCGACCGGACAGGCCTGAATGCATTTGGTGCAGCCGATGCAGTTCTCTTCATCGATCCACGCTACTTTACGCTCCGGCTCGCGGGCGGTTTCATCGCCCAGCGGCTGCGGCTCCACGTTCAGCAGGGCAGCCAGCTTGAGCATAGTCTGCTCTCCGCCGGGCGCGCACTTGTTGATCATCTCGCCGTTGTTGCCCACGGCATCTGCGTAAGGGCGACAGCCGGGATAGCCACACTGTCCGCACTGGCTCTGCGGCAGGATCGCATCTATCTGCTCAACAATCGGATCTTCTTCCACTTCAAAACGACGCGAGGCGTAGCCAAGCAGGCCGCCGAACAGCAGGCCCAGCATGCCCAGTACCGCAACAGCAATCCAAACCGCAGTCATCAGAATTTCACCAGCCCACTGAAGCCCATAAAGGCCAGCGCCATCAGCCCGGCAGTCACCAGCGCAATGGACGATCCTTTAAACGGCGCGGGCACATCGGCCAGCACCAGACGTTCGCGGATACCGGCGAACAGCACCATCACCAGTGAGAAACCGATCGAAGCACTGAAGCCATAAAGCGCGGCCTGCAGGAAGGTGTGATTCAGGTTGACGCTCAGCAGCGGCACGCCCAGCACGGCGCAGTTAGTGGTGATCAGCGGCAGGAAAATCCCCAGCAGACGGTAGAGGTCCGGGCTGGTTTTACGCACCACCATCTCGGTGAACTGCACCACCACGGCGATCACCAGGATATAGGCCATGGTGCGCAGATAGACCAGGTCCAGTGGCAGCAGAATAAGATGATTCACCAGCCACGCGCAGATCGAGGCCAGGGTAATAACGAAAGTGGTGGCGAGTCCCATGCCAATTGCCGTCTCCAGTTTTTTGGAAACGCCCATAAAGGGACAGAGGCCGAGAAACTTCACCAGAACGAAGTTGTTCACCAGCACTGTGCCAATAAAAAGAAGCAGGTAATCGGTCATTATTTCGCCTGATAAAAATGAAAGCCGCCTATTATCAGGCATCGGCGGCCTGACGACAACATCTGAGCCGTAAGGATATTCCCTAAACGCACAGAGAATTAAATTTGCGCTGATTTTTTCTTCGCTCACCCGCTGTTTTTCTCTTCCGGAGCACTTTCTTTCTCTGCCTGGAGTGTTCAAATGAGCATTAAGTGTTCAAGTGATTGACAATTTATCGACAATTTCAGCCTGTTTATCGGTTGGAATTGTGATCGAATTCACCGCATCGCCTTTTTTAAGCAGATACCGTGGTTCCGTCTCGGATCATTTGTAATTCACATGTTCAAATGTTCATTAACAACACCGAATCGGGACAACTGTTGCTATGGCAGAACGACATCGCGCCCTGAGCGAACCTGCTTGCAGGACTATAACCACAACGCTGACTTATTACAGTGGAGCTTAAAATGGCATTGACCCTGAATAAACAAAACGCTGTTATCGACAAGTATTACACGGTTTATCTGATAGTTATCGCATGCGTGGGCTGGTCGCTGGCCTCATACGACGTCAATTTGCTGGTGCTGGCGCTGCCAGAAATGTCTAAAGAGATGGCTATCTCTGAACAAATGCTCGGCGTGCTGGGCTTCTTCGTTTACGGTTCGCAATTTCTAATCACGCTGATTGTGGGCTACAGCATGGACCGGGTTGGCCGCAAACTGTTGTGGATGATCTGCCTGTGCGGCACGGCGATTTTTACCGGAGCAACCTATTTCGTCGACAGCTTCTGGCAACTGGTGCTGGTGCGCGCGCTCGCCTCAGGACTGGCTTATTCAGAACTGGCCGTGTCCATCACCCTGGTGAATGAGCAGTTGCCATCAAAAAATCGCGGCCTGCTCTATTCCATTGTGCAGGGCGGCTGGCCGCTGGGCGTCTTTTTCGCTTCTGCTGTTTATATGGCATTCGGTCATTACGGCTGGCGAGTGGTCTTTCTGCTCGGCACCATCCCAATCGCTATTGTGATCGTTGGCCGTATCTTTATTAAAGAGTCCGATCGCTTTGAAGAGAATGTTCAGAGCCAGGGGGAGGCCAGGGTTAACCCGATCAGAATGCTGTTCGGCAATCCGCTGCTGAAAAGAAGGTTGCTGACCATGGCCGTTTGCTGGATCTCTTATGGCATCAGCTATGTTGCCAGCAACTTCTATATCACCTGGTGGCTGACCCAGCGCAAAGGATTTACCGGCTCGCAGGCCAGCGAACTGATGCTGTACTGCGGTTTTATCGGCTTCTTCTTCTACATCATCGGCGGCTGGCTGGGCGAGAAATTTGGCCGTAAAAAAGTGATTACCGTGGCCGCAATCTCCATTGCGCCGCTGTGCCTGTTGCTGTTGCTTTCCGATAGTTACTGGCTGGTGGTGGCGGTCTATTTCCTGATTTTCCAGGTCACTAACGGCATCTGGGCCTCTGCCGGTTACGTCTACCAGAGTGAAAGTTTCCCAACTGCAGTGCGCGGGACTGCCATCGGCTTCCTCTCCTCAATGATGGTGTCAGGTTTTGTTCTCGGCAGCCTGCTGTGGACGCTGGCCACCACGCTGCACAGCACTTCTGCCACCTGGATCATCGTGGCGGTCGTCGGCTCGCTGGGCATGTGGTTCACGCTGTTGCTGAAGGACATCAAAACCGGGCAGGACATTGATGCCGAATTTAAAAATGCGCTGGGGTGAGCAGATGACGACAGAGGCAATGCACTACTTCGGAACCGATCAGCCTGTTGAAACGCCTGAAGAGATCGCCCTGGGACGGTGGACATTTTCTCTGGTCAGCGGTGATTTAAAAGCGCTGCGGTATGACGGCGTGGAGGTTATCCGCTCGGCTGCTTTTGTGATCCGCGACGCCTGGAGGGGAACCTGCGAGGCGAAGATCCTCAGCTGCGAGCAGGTGAGAAAAGAAGATCATCTGACCATCAAAACCCGTCGGGAATGCGTGGTGGAAAGCAATAACAGTTTGCTGATTGAAACCACGCTGACGCTGAGCGGTACTGGGCCGCTAACTTTTTCCGCCGTGTTCAGGCCGGAAAAAAACTTCCGTACTGCCCGCACCGGTTTCACCGTACTGTATCCGCTGCAGGGCGTGGTGGGTGCGCCTGTTGAGGTGGTGAAGGTCAGCGGCGAGGTCGATAAAAATGTCTTTCCTGAGCTGATTGAACCCTGGCAGCCTTTTAAGGAGATCCGCACGCTGAGCTATCAGCATCAGCAGGGCATAAAGGTCACTACAGACTATTCCGGTGATGTGTTTGAGATGGAGGACCAGCGCGCCTGGTCGGATGCTTCTTACAAAGTTTACTCGCGGCCGCTGGAGAAAGAGTGGCCTTACCGGATTGCCGCAGGAGAGCGAATTGAACAGCAGCTGATCTTCTCTGCTTCCTCCGTGTCAGTTCCGGCAGTGGAGATTCCCCTCCATCCGCCGGAAGGAGAGCAGGCGGGGATCATCCCTGCGGTGGGTTGCCTGCTGACGCCGGAGCTGCTGACAGACCGGCGCTGTGCGGAGATGCTGCAGTCGCTGATGCCGGGATACCTGCTTTATCACTGCGATCCCCGCCAGCACGGACTGGATCTGTCGCTGCTGAACATTTTTCTGCAACAGCTGCGGGTCAAGGGAATAACCTTACCGCTGCGCATCGAGTACGTGCTGCCGGTGGATCCGGATCAGGATTTCCGGCCCGCGCTGACGGCATTCTGGCAGCAGGTGCAGACGCTTGCCGTGCAGCCGGTGTCGGTGATGGTTTCTCCGGATGCGGATTTAATCTCCACGCCTCCGGGCAGTGAATGGCCGTGGTGTCCACCGCTGGAGGACATTTACCGGGCAGCCCGGGAGATCTTTCCGCACACGGAGCTGGGCGGCGGGATGATCAGCTATTTTACCGAGCTGAACCGTAAGCGGCCGCCCGTTGATCTGGCCGGCTTTATCAGCCATGCCACCTGCCCGGTGGTCCATGATGCTGCGGATCTGGCGGTCATGCAGACGCTGGAATCGCTGCCTTATATCACCCGCACCACGCGCTCATTTATCGGCGACAATAAGCCTTATCACCTCGGCCCCGGCACGATCAGCATGCGCAGCAATCCTTACGGTGCAGGTGTTTACCCCAACCCGGACAATATTCGCCTGACCATGACAGATGCCGATCCCCGCCAGCGGGGACTGTTTTTTGCCTGCTGGCTGGTGGGCTATCTGGCGCAGCTACAGGGTTCCGGCGTCAGTCACTGGTGTCCGGCGGCTCTGTGTGGCAAAGCAGGGCTGCAGCCATTCAATGGCGGAGAACAGAGCCAACCCTGGCCGGCCTGGTACGTGGTGAGATTTCTGGCCGGACTGGTGGGCAGCCGTTATCAGGCGAGTTTCTCTGGGGAAATGGCGTCGCTGGTATTGTCACGTGGCAGTCAGCGTTACTGGCTGTATGCCAACCTCACCGGAAAACCAGTCAGGCTGGCGTTGCCTGCTGAAGCTGTTGATACAGAATTTTCTTTATCGGCAAATGGGCTGACGGAAGGGGGAGCAGCACCTGAATCTGCCAGTTATTCACTGCTGGCTTATCAGGTGCTCTGCCTGAAAGGCGCCTGATTTTCAGGGTTCAATAAAGGTGTTTTTAACTCGTTGTGAACGTTTAAAGTAGGGCACCAGGATAGCGGCGGCCAGCAGGGCGATAAGCAGGGTTCTGATTGCCGCCGCATCGCTGACGGGCGAGAACGCAAAGGTTTTAATTGCCAGTAGCACGGTCACCAGTAGCCAGACAATATAATGCTTCGGCAGGCGTCGCGAACGTTTGCAGAAAATCCACGTAACCCACAGACTGTAACACCAGACAATCAGTGAAGTCCCCAGCGAAATACTCCACTGCAGAGTGAAGGCATGCGTGTTATTGAACAGGGCATTGCGCAGGTCAGGCGTCAGTAACGCGCTTAAATACATGGCGACAACCAGAGCGCTGGTCAGCATGGTCATCAGCAGCCAGGCGAGTGGAACGAGCAGGAGCCCGGCGATGCGCGGTTTTGAATCTACAGCCACGATGAATCCTTCTGAACGGGTAAGGTTGACCGTTTGCAGTCCAAACGAGTCACGCACGATATGGACAAAGGATTATACGTAAAAAACAGTTCAGATTATAACGTTAGAAAAAGTTTATATCACATAGCGCCAGACGGATTTCGGCACACACCCCAGATCGAACAGGCGTCCGCCAGAGGCCAGCTCTGCGCGACGGTGATCGGCAGCGCGGTACATGTTCACAATCTCGTTATTATCCGTCAGCGAATAATTAAGATGATCAAACAACTTTTCCAGGGTTTCCAGCGAACTAACTTTACGAAATTTCAACAGGTATTCTTGAACTGTCATGATGGCCGATACGGTCAGAGAGTCAGGGAGCCAAGTATATGGCTGGCGGGCTGAGTGTCCATAGTGATAATTGCAAAAACGACGTAAATTCGGAATAAAGAGTAAGGTTCAGACTTATTTTTCTGACACTAATAGTGATAGCGGTGCTATTTTCATTCTCTGGTACTTACATATGTGTCTTGGCTCACAAATTCAGTAATTAGCCTTGCCGATCATTTTCCCGTCTGCCATGACAGAACCTGATCCGGTGTTGTAATCGTTTCCATTCCGCTTGCGGATAAGCGCTTATCTTTATTACACTTATTTAACATGGCCTCTTCAGATTCCACGCATTTTGTCCATATCCTGTTGATAAGACACTCTTCTCGCGGATCACGTAACCCCCTTTAATTGTTGTAATTTGTGAGCTTTGTCGAAAATGTTTTTCCGCTATTAGTCCAGGCTTGAGTGGCGTTTAACCCTACAAGACTGAATCCCATCAGAGGAAATTTGACCATGTGGAAGCGTTTACTTTTAACCACACTCATCAGCGCCAGCTTATCCGGCACGGCGCTGGCAGAATCCATGACGGTTGGTTTTTCGCAGGTTGGCTCCGAATCGGGCTGGCGTGCGGCAGAAACCACCGTTGCCAAAAGTGAAGCCCAAAAGCGTGGGATTACGCTGAAAATTGCTGACGGCCAGCAAAAACAGGAGAACCAGATCAAGGCGGTACGTTCGTTTATCGCCCAGGGCGTGGATGCTATTTTCATCGCACCGGTAGTGCAGACAGGCTGGGAACCGGTACTGGAAGAAGCAAAAGATGCCAAAATCCCGGTGTTCCTGCTTGACCGCGCCATCGTGGTGAAAGACAAGTCGCTGTATATGGCGGTGGTCACAGCGGATAACGTTTACGAAGGGAAATTGATCGGTGACTGGCTGGTGAAAAAACAAGCCGGCAAGCCCTGTAATGTGGTTGAGTTACAGGGAACTGTAGGTGCCAGCGTCGCCATTGACCGTAAAAAAGGGTTTGCTGATGCGATAGCAGGGACGCCAGGCATTAAAATTATCCGTTCTCAGTCCGGCGACTTCACCCGCAGTAAGGGGAAAGAAGTAATGGAGAGCTTTATTAAGGCAGAGAATAACGGCAAAAACATCTGCATGGTTTATGCACACAATGATGATATGGCTATCGGTGCCATTCAGGCTATTAAAGAGGCGGGTCTTAAGCCGGGCAAAGATATTCTGACCGGTTCTATCGACGGCGTGCCGGATATATATAAGGCAATGCTGGCCGGTGAAGCAAATGCCAACGTTGAGCTGACGCCAAATATGGCTGGCCCGGCATTCGATGCGCTGGAGAAATTCAAAAAAGATGGCACCATGCCGCCAAAAATTATCAAAACCGAATCGAAGCTTTACCTGCCCGCTGACGCACAGTCTCAGTTAGACAAGAAAAAAGGCATGGGTTACTGACCACCGCGCCGCCTGTACGCAGGCGGCTTTTTTATGGTTGAGGCGAAGCCGTATGACAACCCGGACAACATCTTCTGACGTGCTGCTGGATATTCGCGGCGTCAGCAAAGCCTTTCCCGGCGTTAAGGCGCTGGATAACGTCTCTTTTGATATTCGCAGTGGCGAAATCATGGCGCTGCTGGGTGAAAACGGTGCGGGTAAATCCACGCTGATTAAAGTGCTTACCGGCGTGTATAAACGCGATGCCGGGACGATCGCGCTGGCAGGCAAAACCATTAACCCGCAGAGTACGGCGGAAGCCCAGGATGCCGGAATTGGCACGGTTTATCAGGAGGTCAATCTGCTGCCAAATATGTCGGTAGCGGATAACCTTTTTATCGGGCGTGAACCGCGTCGGTTTGGTTTTATTGACCGCAAAACGCTGGTGAAAAAGGCGCAGAACCTGCTGAAAACCTACGGGTTTGAGCTGGATGTGACCCGGCCGCTCGGTCAGTATTCGGTTGCCATGCAGCAGATCATTGCCATCTGTCGCGCTGTGGATCTTTCTGCACAGGTGTTAATTCTTGATGAACCCACCGCCAGCCTGGACGCCAGCGAAGTAGAAATGCTGTTCACGCTGATGAACCAGCTGAAAGCGAAGGGCATGAGCCTGATTTTCGTCACCCACTTTCTTGACCAGGTCTATAAAGTCAGCGACCGCATTACCGTGCTGCGCAACGGGCAGTTTGTCGCCACGCGGAAAACCAGCGAGCTGCCGCAGATTGAACTGATCAAACTGATGCTGGGACGTGAGCTGCTGGAGACCGCTCTGCAGCGCGCCGGGAGCACGCTGAAGAGCAATCAGCCGGTGGTGGAATTTAAAGATTATGGCAAAAAAGGGACGCTTGAACCCTTCAGCCTGAGCGTGCGTCCCGGCGAAGCCGTCGGTCTGGCCGGTTTGCTGGGGTCAGGACGCACCGAAACCGCAGAATTGCTGTTCGGCATAAAGCGGGCCGACAGCGGTAGCGCCTTCATCAGGGGAAAAAAACGGACTATCCGCACGCCTGCTCAGGCTTCAAAACTGGGCATGGGTTTCTGTCCGGAAGATCGCAAAACGGACGGTATTGTTGGTGCTGCTTCGGTACGGGAGAACATTATCCTCGCATTGCAGGCCCAGCGCGGCTGGTTACGGCCGATCAAGCGACGCGAGCAGCAGCAGATTGCTGAGCGCTTTATCAAAAGCCTCGGTATCCGTACGCCACATGCCGATCAGCCAGTGGAGCTGCTTTCCGGTGGTAATCAGCAAAAGGTGCTGCTTTCCCGCTGGCTGGTGACCAAACCGCAGTTCCTGATCCTCGATGAGCCGACACGTGGCATCGATGTCGGGGCGCATGCCGAAATTATCCGTCTGATTGAATCCCTGTGCGCCGATGGTTTGGCGTTGCTGGTGATCTCATCGGAGCTGGAGGAACTGGTAGGTTATGCGGATCGCGTGCTGATCCTGCGTGACCGTCAGCAGGTGGCGGAGATCCCACTGGAGCAGCTTTCCGTTGCCTCCATCGTTAATGCTATCGCGGCGGGAGGGGCGCAACATGCTTGAGTCACATCTGGTGCCGGGGAAATCGCCCATGTCTAAACGTAAATTGCCCGCCGGGCTGCCGCAGATCGCCGCGCTGGTACTGGTGCTGATCGTTGACAGTCTGGTGGCGCATAACTTCTTCGCTATTCACCTGCAGGATGGTCGCCTGTTTGGCAGCCCGATTGATATCCTGAACCGCGCCGCGCCGGTCGCGCTGTTATCGATTGGCATGACGCTGGTGATTGCCACTGGCGGCATCGACCTGTCGGTGGGAGCGGTAATGGCCATTGCCGGTGCCACGGCTGCGACGCTGACCGTTTCCGGGCACAGTCTGCCGCTGATCATTCTGGTCACGCTGGCGACCGGCGTGCTGTGTGGATTATGGAATGGTGTGCTGGTGGCGTTGCTGAAGATCCAGCCGTTCGTTGCCACTTTAATCCTGATGGTGGCCGGACGTGGTATTGCACAGCTGATCACGCAAGGACAAATCGTGACCTTCGATAGCGAGTCACTGGCCCATCTGGGCAGCGGCACGCTGTGGCTGTTCCCGGTTCCGGTGTGGATCACGCTGGTGATGGTGGCGCTGGTGTGGCTGTTGACGAGAAAAACCGCGCTGGGAATGTTTATCGAAGCGGTGGGGATCAACCTGCGGGCAGCCCGTAACGCCGGGGTAAACGGCTGGCTGGTGGTAATGAGCACCTATGTGATCAGCGGTCTGTGTGCTGCAGTAGCCGGACTGATCGTCGCGGCGGACATTCGCGGTGCGGATGCCAATAATGCCGGGTTATGGCTGGAGCTGGACGCGATTCTGGCGGTGGTGATTGGCGGTGCTTCGCTGATGGGCGGGCGCTTCAATTTGCTGCTGTCGCTGATTGGCGCACTGATTATTCAGGCGATGAACACCGGCATTTTGCTGTCGGGTTTTCCGCCGGAACTGAATCAGGTGGTGAAAGCCGTGGTGGTGATGGCTGTACTGTTAATCCAGTCACCGCGCTTTATTCAACTGTTTAAAAGAGGGCGCCCGCGTGTTTAAACGTCATCTGCCGTTAATGATCACGCTGCTGGTGTTTGTGGCGGGATATCTGTTCTGCCTGAGTCAGTTTCCGGGCTTCGCCTCCACCCGTGTGATTGCCAATATCCTCACCGATAATGCTTTCCTCGGTATTATCGCGGTGGGCATGACCTTCGTTATTCTCTCCGGCGGCATCGATCTCTCTGTTGGCGCGGTGATTGCCTTCACCGGTGTATTTCTGGCGAGAATGATAGGGGATTACCATCTGGATCCGTGGCTGGCGTTTGCGCTGGTGATGGTGATGGGTTCCGCATTTGGCGCAATGATGGGCTGGCTGATTGATGCGCTGAAGATCCCGGCTTTTATCATTACTCTGGCGGGGATGTTTTTCCTGCGCGGCAGCAGTTATCTGGTAGCGGAAAGTTCGATTCCGATCGATCATCCGCTGTATGAGACGTTGTCCGGTATGGCCTGGAAGATCCCCGGCGGTGGCAGGCTGAGCTTGCTGGCGGTGGTGATGCTGGTGGTGGTCGTGTTGGGGATTGTGCTGGCGCACCGTAGTCGCTTTGGTAATCAGGTATATGCGATTGGCGGCAATGCGACTTCCGCGCAACTGATGGGAATTTCGACGCGCAGCACCACGGTGCGAATCTATATGCTGTCTTCGGCGCTGGCAACGCTGGCCGGGATTGTCTTCTCGATCTACACCTCGGCGGGTTATGCACTGGCGGGAATGGGGGTGGAACTGGACGCGATTGCCTCGGTGGTGATCGGCGGTACGCTGCTTTCGGGGGGCGTCGGCACGGTGCTGGGGACGCTGTTTGGAGTGCTGATTCAGGGGTTGATCCAGACCTGGATTAACTTTGACGGCACGCTGAGTTCGTGGTGGACCAAGATCGCTATCGGAATTTTGCTGTTTGCCTTTATTGCGCTGCAAAGATTGCTGACGGTGATGTGGGATCGGCAGCAGAATGCGCCGGTGAAGCGGTTGCCGACATAGTGACGTGGTGGCTGGTCGCTGAAGTGTCAGACGATCGCTGGAGCGGTTATCCGATGGGGGGGGCGCTGTAGTGTCGGGTGATAGCTGGAGGGGTTATCCGGAACACGGACACGCCGTTCTTATCATTGATTGCCACAGTGCTGACCGCGAGGTGACCTTTAATGAAGAATTTCAGGTCATAGAGTGGTCAGTCCCGGCAGGCTGGCTGAGTTTGATCTGAACGAAGCCACCCGCATCACTTTTATTCAGAAAGGGCTGTTGTTGTCGGAACTATAAATAAAATTATGCACGTGCTGAATATCTCATTCGCCCCGGAAATATAATATTTAACCGTCAAACTGCGTTTTTAGTGGTCAGGGGAAATTTCGACCCATTTAGCAATTATTCCTTTTTTTTACTATTTCACTCTTAGTCGACCTCGCTTATTGTCCCGCTGAGAAAAATGGTAATAGCCAAAAACCTTTATTTTTCATAGCTTATTGCAATAATGATATGGAGATATGATGCGTCAGTTAAATTCAATGGAAATGAAGACAGTCAGCGGAGCTGATATGTCACAAAGTGATTTGATGGATCTGTGGGGCACCACCGACTGGTTTAAAACTGGTTACTCAGGCTATTTTAATCGCTCGCAAAATATTGTGAACGCCGTTGGTCTGGCCACTGCAACAGAAGAGAAAAGTGGCTGGTTGGGTTCGAAAATGGGTGAAGCAGGCTGGTTTATCAATGATGCCGGCGCTACGGTGAAGTGGTTCAATAACGGCATGTTTATGGCGTTTGATATTCGCTAAATAAAACAGTGTTTCTGTTACAAACCCGCCGGGCAGAAAGGGTGAAACTCTCTCTCTGCCCGGTCAGTCCTGCTTTCATTCTCTGGCCTGTACAGCGAAGCCGTAAATCGTGGCCTCTTTAGCGCTGATTCAGGCGGTAATAAGCCTCGTTCCAGCGCAGGGCGTCCTTAAACCCGTGCAGCGTAGTCTCTTCATCAATCACCAATACTTCAATCCCATGCATCTCACCGTACTGCCGCATATCGTCCACCGTCAGCGCCTGGCTGAACACCGTGTGGTGCGCTCCGCCGCCGAGAATCCAGGTTTCAGAGGCCGTGGTCAGTGATGGCTGGGCTTTCCACAGGGCGCGGGCAACCGGCAGTTTTGGCAGCGGTTTGGGCTGTTCGATAGCATCCACCACGTTTACCAGCAGGCGGAACCTGTCGCCCATATCAATTACGCTGGCGTTTACGGCACGCCCGGCTGGCGTGGAGAAGATCATCCTGGCCGGATCGGCTTTGCCACCGATACCCAGATACTGCACGTCAATCAGCGGGCGGGATTCCCTGGCAATGGAGGGGCAGACCTCCAGCATATGCGAACCCAGTACCAGCTCATTACCCGGTGCGAAGTGATAGGTGTAATCCTCCATAAACGAGGTGCCGCCCGGCAGGCCAGTCGCCATCACTTTGAAGATGTGCAGCAGCGCGGCAGTTTTCCAGTCACCTTCACCGGCGAAACCGTAGCCCTGCGCCATAAGACGTTGTACCGCCAGCCCGGGCAACTGCGTCATGCCGTGCAGCGTCTGAAAGTTGGTGGTAAAGGCCATACAACCTTCGGTCTGCAGGAAGCGTTTGATCCCCAGCTCGATTTTCGCCGCATCCAGCACGTTCTGCCGCTTTTCGCCGTTGATCGCGGCAACCGGGGTGAAGTCATACAGGCTCTCGTATTCATCGACCAGCGCATTAATGTCGCCATCGGTCACGTTGTTGATCACCTCAACCAGATCGCCCACGCCCCAGCCGTTAACGGCATAGCCAAACTGGATCTGCGCGGCCACTTTGTCGCCTTCCGTTACCGCCACTTCACGCATGTTATCGCCAAAACGCGCCACTTTCAGGTTCTGGCTGGCCTGCTTCGCCGCTGCGGCACGCATCCATTTTCCGAGTCGTTCCTGAGCGGTTTTATCCTGCCAGTGGCCAGCGATCACGCTGTGTGGCAGACGCATCCGCGCACCGATAAAACCAAACTCACGGCCGCCGTGCGCCGTCTGGTTCAGATTCATAAAGTCCATATCCATGCTGTCCCAGGGGATCTCGGCGTTGAACTGGGTATGGAACTGCAGCAGCGGTTTATTCAGGATCGACAGGCCGCCAATCCACATTTTTGCCGGTGAGAAGGTATGCAGCCAGGTGACAATACCCAGGCACTCTTCGGCATGGTTGGCCTGGCGGCACAACGCCAGCGCTTCGTCCGGACTTTTCACCAGCGGTTTCAGGGTCAGGGTGAAGGGCAGATTGCCCTCACGGTTAAGCCCGTCCACCACCTGCTGAGCATGATGTTCGACCTGACGTAACGTCTCCGCGCCATAAAGATGCTGAGTACCAATCACAAACCACACGTTAAGCGCGTTAAGCTGAGTCATACAATTCTCCTTAAATTTTGGACGGGCGCGCGGCGAACAGCGGTTCGGACGTTTCACACCACTGAAGGTAACGCAGATAAAGTTGCTGATAGTTTTCGACGCGGGAGGCGTCTGGTTGCAGGGTGGTGGCAATCGGACTGGCCATTTTCTGCTGGGCGGCAAGGACATCGGCATGCACTCCGGCGGCGACGGCGGCAAAAATCGCTGCGCCCAGCGCACAGCACTCATCAGAGGCGACGATATCCAGCGGCCGGTTCATCACATCACAGCACACTTGCATGATTGCCGGGGATTTGCGGGCGATACCACCCAGCGTTAGCAGGCTTTCAACCGGGATATCCTGCTGCTCAAAACACTCCATAATGGCGCGGGCACCGAAAGCGGTGGCGGCTATAAATCCGCCGAACAGTGCCGGGGCATCGGTGCCAAGGTTCAGATCGGTGATCACGCCTTTCAGGCGCTGGTTGGCGAAAGGTGTGCGACGTCCATTGAACCAGTCCAGTACTACCGGCAGGTGATCCAGCTGCGGATCGGCAGCCCAGGCGGTAGTGAGTTCGTTAAGCAGGTTCTTCTGGATGCCTGCCAGCTCTGCCCGCAGATGAGGGTGCTGCTCTGCAGCTTTGGTCAGCGGCCAGCTCAGCAGTTGGCTGAACCACGCATACATATCACCAAACGCCGACTGTCCTGCTTCCAGCCCGATCATCTCCGGCATCACGCTGCCGTTAACCTGTCCGCAGATCCCCTTAATCGCCCGGCTGCCTACGCGGTTATGGTCGGCAATCAGGATGTCGCAGGTCGAGGTGCCGATAACTTTAACCAGTGTGTAAGGTCCGGCACCCGCACCCACCGCGCCCATGTGGCAGTCAAAAGCACCGCCGGAAAGGGTGACGCTCTCTGGCAGGCCAAGGCGGCTGGCCCATTCTGCCGTGATTTTTCCGACTGGCAGATCGGCGGTCCACGTCTCTGTGAACAGTGGGAAGTCAAGATGCCGGGTCAGTATCGGATCAAGCTCGTCAAGAAATTCTGCTGTTGGCAGCCCCTGCCAGTCGGGATGCCACAGCGATTTATGCCCGGCGGCGCAGCGGCCGCGGCGAATGGCTTGTGGTGCCGTGGTGCCACTGAGCAGGGCCGGAACCCAGTCGCACAGCTCAATCCACGACACTGCTGCCTCACGCACTGCTGCATCTTCACGGCTGACGTGCAGGATTTTCGCCCAGAACCATTCCGATGAGTAAATGCCACCGATAAAGCGCGAGTAATCCTCAAACTTCCCGCTGTGACAGAGTGCGGTAATCTCCTCAGCTTCTTTAATGGCGGTGTGGTCTTTCCACAACACAAACATCGCATTAGGGTTTTCCGCAAACTCAGGACGCAGCGCCAGCACGTTGCCCTCGCGGTCGATGGGAGCAGGGGTCGAACCCGTGGAGTCCACACCGATGCCAACCACATTCAGCCGTTGTTCAGGTGACAGTTTAGTGACAACGTCACGAATCGCCTGCTCAAAAGCATCGATATAGTCCTGTGGATGGTGGCGAAACTGGTTAATGCGGCTCAGACAGAACTGGCCGGCCTGCCAGCGCGGATAGGCAACAACCTGCGTCTGCAACTCTTCTCCACTGGCACAATCGACCGCCAGTGCGCGGACTGAATCGCTGCCAAAATCCAGCCCTATAGTGATAGCACCCAACTGCATTATCTAATCTCCTGGCGGTAGTTAACGGTCTTACTACCCTAAGAAGCCGCGGCCGGGGCGGTTAGGAAGCGAACGCTGTAGATATGCACTTTTCTGTCATCAGAAGCGCTTTTGTGACCGCGGTCAAATGTAATGAGTTGGTTAAACTGGCTGAATATATGCACGAATCTGCTGTTATCTCAGGGTGTGATAACGCTCTCCCTTTCACAGAATTAATCCCGTTACAACTAGCGCTTATCGGTGCCTTAACGGGTGTCATGGCCCGAATGAATCGTTATTACAGCCTGTTAAGCATTCAGGCATTCCAATTGATACCGTTTACATCACACCGCCAAAAGCGGTGACTTTGCCGGAGAGCCTCATGCACAAAATTACCCACGCGCTGGCCGCCGTTGGCCTCGCAGCCGTTATGTCACAATCGGCTATGGCGGAGACCCTGAAGCTGGGTTTCCTGGTCAAGCAGCCAGAGGAACCCTGGTTCCAGACCGAGTGGAAGTTTGCCGATAAAGCCGGTAAAGAGCTGGGTTTTGAAGTGATCAAAATTGCCGTTCCCGACGGGGAAAAGACCCTGAACGCCATTGACAGTCTGGCCGCCAGTGGGGCTAAAGGTTTTGTTATCTGCACGCCTGACCCGAAACTGGGTTCGGCTATTGAGGCCAAAGCACGCAGCTATGACCTGAAGGTGATCGCGGTGGATGACCAGTTTGTCACCGCAAAAGGGAAGCCCATGGACACCGTGCCGCTGGTGATGATGGCGGCCACCAAAATCGGCGAGCGTCAGGGGCAGGAGCTGTACAAGGAGATGAAAAAGCGCGGATGGGAGGCGAAAGATACCGGTGTGATGGCGATTACCGCCGATGAACTGGATACCGCCCGTCGCCGCACCACCGGCTCAATGGATGCGTTAAAAGCGGCCGGTTTCCCGGCTGCACAGATCTACAAAGTCCCGACCAAATCCAATGATATCCCTGGCGCATTCGATGCCGGTAATTCGCTGCTGGTGCAGCATCCCGGCGTGAAACACTGGCTGATCCTCGGCATGAATGACAACACCGTCCTCGGCGGCGTGCGGGCCACTGAAGGCCAGGGGTTCAAAGCACCGGATGTGATTGGTATCGGCATTAACGGCGTGGATGCGGTCAGCGAACTGTCGAAAGGTCAGCCAACCGGCTTCTATGGCTCGCTGTTGCCAAGCCCGGACGTGCATGGCTACAAGAGCACGCAAATGCTCTACAACTGGGTAACCAAAGGGACCGAACCCCCGAAATTTACCGAAGTGACTGATGTGGTGCTGATAACCCGCGACAACTTCAAAACCGAGCTGGCTAAAAAAGGCCTGATGTAAAACCACAAAGGGCCGCTCATCAGGCGGCCCTGAGGTTACAGTGTCACGTATGCAGGAGGATCAATGAGCACGCAACCCCCTTATCTCAGCTTCCACGGTATCGGTAAAACCTTCCCTGGTGTGAAGGCGCTGCAGGATATCAGCTTTGACTGTGCGGCTGGCGAGGTTCACGCGCTGATGGGCGAAAACGGTGCCGGAAAATCCACGCTGCTGAAGATCCTCAGCGGCAGCTATCAGCCCAGCAGCGGCGAAATCCGCGTCAAAGGCCAGCCGGTCAGCTTTACTCACACCACCGATGCGCTGGATGCGGGGATTGCCATCATCTATCAGGAGTTGCATCTGATCCCGGAGATGTCGGTGGCTGAAAATATCTATCTTGGTCAGTTGCCGCAGCGGGCAGGTTTTGTGAATCGCTCGCTGCTGCGTTATGAAGCGGGCCAGCAGTTGCAGAACCTCGGTATGGATATCGATCCGGATACGCCGCTGAAAAACCTCTCTCTGGGGCAGTGGCAGATGGTGGAGATTGCGAAAGCCCTGGCGCGAAATGCCAAAGTGATCGCCTTTGATGAACCAACCAGCTCGCTTTCCGCTCGTGAGATTGAGCATCTGTTCCGGGTGATCCGCCAGTTGCGTGAACAGGGAAGAGTTGTGCTGTATGTCTCACACCGGATGGAGGAGATTTTTGCCCTCAGCGATGCGATTACCGTGTTTAAAGACGGACGCTACGTGCGGACGTTCAAAGATGTCAGTCAAACCAGCCATGATCAGCTGGTGCAGGCAATGGTCGGTCGCGAAATTGGCGACATCTACGGCTATTCACCGCGTAAAACGGGTGAAATCAGGCTGCAGCTGAATAACGTGCAGGCTAAAGGCGTGCGGATGCCCGTTTCCCTCTGCGTGCGTGCCGGGGAAATCGTTGGGTTATTTGGCCTGGTCGGTGCCGGGCGCAGCGAGCTGATGAAAGGCCTTTTTGGCGCAACCAGACTGACCGGCGGCGAGCTGTTGCTGGATGGTGAAAAGCTGGTGGTCAGAGAGCCTGCTCATGCTATTCGTGCCGGAATTCTGCTCTGTCCGGAAGACCGTAAGGCCGATGGCATCATCCCGGTGCATTCAGTGCGCGACAACATCAATATCAGCGCCCGTCGCAACAATCTGACCGCCGGATGCCTGATTGATAATCGCTGGGAAAGCAAAAATGCTGAGTCCCATATTCATTCGCTGAATATCAAAACCCCTTCGGCGGACCAGCCGATCATGAACCTGTCCGGCGGTAACCAGCAGAAAGCGATCCTCGGACGCTGGCTGTCGGAAGAGATGAAAGTGATCCTGCTGGATGAGCCGACCCGCGGCATTGATGTGGGAGCGAAGCATGAAATCTATAACCTGATTTATGCGCTGGCGGAGAGGGGCATCGCGGTGCTGTTCGCCTCCAGCGACCTGCCCGAAGTCATGGGGCTGGCCGACCGTATCCTGGTGATGCGCGAAGGGGAAATCGCCGGTGAGCTGAGCCATTCTGAAGCCACTGAAGCGCGGACCCTGAGCCTGGCTATGCCAAAAACCACCCAAAAAACTGCCGCTGTGGCCTGATCTGAAGGAGATCTCTGATGTCATCTTCCACCACTTCCTCCGCGACGCCACCGGTACGCTCTCAGCGCGTTAACCTGGGCCGCATCTGGGATAACTTCGGCATGCTGGTCGTGTTTGCCGTGCTGTTTATTTGCTGCACCTTGTTTGTGCCAAACTTTGGCTCGCTGATCAATATGAAGGGGCTCGGACTGGCGATGTCGATGTCCGGCATGGTGGCCTGCGGCATGCTGTTCTGCCTGGCCTCAGGCGATTTCGATCTTTCCGTCGCTTCAGTAATTGCCTGCGCTGGGGTCACCACCGCAGTGGTGATCAATATGACCGAAAGCTTGTGGATTGGTATCGCTGCCGGTCTGCTGCTCGGTGTGGTCTGCGGCTTTATCAACGGCTTTGTGATTGCGAAGCTGAAGATCAATGCACTGATCACCACGCTGGCAACGATGCAAATTGTGCGCGGCCTGGCCTACATTTTCTCCGACGGTAAGGCGGTGGGTATTGAAGATGAACGCTTTTTTGCACTGGGATATGCCAACTGGCTTGGCGTACCTGCGCCGGTCTGGCTGACCATCGGCACCATGGTGATTTTTGGCTTCCTGCTGAATAAAACCACGTTTGGCCGCAACACGCTGGCGATTGGTGGCAATGAAGAAGCGGCAAGACTGGCAGGCGTGCCGGTGGTGCGTACCCGCATCATTATTTTTATTCTCTCCGGGCTGGTTTCGGCCGCGGCGGGCATCATCCTCGCCTCACGCATGACCAGCGGACAACCCATGACTTCGCTGGGCTATGAGCTGATTGTTATCTCAGCCTGCGTGCTGGGTGGCGTGTCGCTGAAGGGCGGCATCGGCAAAATTTCTTATGTGGTGGCCGGAGTGCTGATCCTTGGTACGGTTGAGAATGCGATGAATCTTCTCAATATCTCGCCGTTCTCACAGTACGTGGTGCGCGGTCTGATACTGTTAGCTGCGGTGATTTTCGACCGCTACAAACAGAAAGCCAAAACGGCCTGAGGAGGCGTCATGTATCATCGTTTAGCCCCGGTAGCGCAATCAAACCCGCTGCTACCCGGCTATCCCTTTAATGCCTGGCTGGTAGCCGGACTGACGCCGATTAACGCGGGTGATCCTCTCGATTTTTTTATTGATCGGCCTCAGGGTATGAAGGGCTATATCATTAACCTGACCACCAAAGGACGCGGCCAGGTGTTCAGCGGCGAGGACGCTTTCGACTGTGAACCCGGCGACCTGCTGCTGTTCCGGCCAAAAACGCCGCATTACTATGGTCGATCGCCGGGAAGCGACAGCTGGCACCATCGCTGGATCTACTTCCGTCCGCGAGCCTACTGGAGCGACTGGCTGGTGTGGCAGGATGAAACCCGCAGCGTCGGGCGGCTCAGGTTGCCGGAACCGCTGCGCGGGGAATTCGAAAGGTTGTTTGCCAATATTGAGCAGACTCACACTTCAGGTCGACGCTTTGCCGAAGAGCTGGCGATGAACCTGCTGGAGAGGTTGTTGTTGCGGGCGGTGGAAGAAGATCCGCGCAGCCATCAGCAAATCCGCGATCCGCGGGTGATTGAGGCCTGTCAGTTTGTCACCAGCAATCTGGCCGGGGAACTGAAAATCGACGAGGTGGCCAACCACGTCTGCCTTTCTCCTTCGCGGCTGGCCCACCTGTTCCGCGAGCAGATGGGCGTGAATCTACTGCGCTGGCGTGAGGATCAGCGGGTGATCCGCGCCAAGATGCTGCTGCAGAATACTCAGGAACCGATCGCCACCGTGGGTCGCATTGTCGGCTACGACGATCAGCTCTATTTCTCCCGTGTGTTTCGTAAAAGGGTTGGCGTCAGTCCCAGCGACTTCCGCCGCCGCTCGCATGATGCGCATGATGCGCTGGTCGCCCAGGAGACCTGGGATTTGCCCAGAAGTGCCAATCAGTAATCAATCCTCCCCGAAATAATTCGAGTTTCAGGCAGGCGGCCAGCGAGCAAATCCCCAGGAGCTTACTCAGGTAAGTGACTGGGGTGCGCTCGTGCAGCCAACGCACATGCAACTCGAAGTATGACGGGGAAACAATTAAGGTAATTCCCGCTTGTTCTTACCCGGATGATGGTCTTAAATCATCAGGGTCTGAGACAAGAGGAATGCAAATGAGCGACAAAATTCGTGTAGGGCTGGTTGGTTACGGCTTCGCCAGCAAGACCTTCCATGCCCCGTTAATCGCGGGCGCCGCCGGGATGGAACTGGCGGTTGTCTCCAGCAGCGATGCCGGCAAAGTCCATGCGGACTGGCCAACCACTCAGGTAGTGTCGGACCCACAGGCGCTGTTTGATGACCCTTCGCTGCAGCTGATCGTAATTCCGACGCCGAATGACACCCATTTCCCGCTGGCGAAAGCCGCGCTCAATGCCGGTAAGCACGTGGTGGTTGATAAGCCTTTTACCGTGACCCTTTCGCAGGCCCGTGAACTGGATGCGCTGGCAAAAGCCAAAGGGCTGCTGCTGTCAGTGTTCCATAACCGCCGCTGGGACAGTGATTTCCTGACGCTGAAAACATTGCTGGCGCAGGGCACGCTGGGTGAAGTGCGTTATTTCGAATCGCATTTTGACCGATTCCGTCCGGAAGTACGTAACCGCTGGCGCGAGCAGAAGGGTGCGGGCAGCGGCATCTGGTACGATCTGGGGCCGCATGTGATTGACCAGGCTTTGCAGCTGTTCGGTTCGCCAGTGGCGATTAACGTTGATATGGCTGAACTGCGTCCGGGTGCCCAGACCACGGATTACTTCCATGCCGTGCTGACCTATCCTCAGCGCCGTGTGGTGCTGCACGCCAGCATGCTGGTGGCTGCAGAATCTGCCCGTTACCAGGTTCACGGCACCAAAGGCAGCTACGTGAAGTATGGTCTTGATCCGCAGGAAGATAACCTTAAAGCGGGTGCCCGCCCGCCGCAGGAAGACTGGGGTTACGATATGCGCGACGGCGTGGTGACGTTAGCTAACGGCGATCTGATGGCAGAAGAGACGCTGCTGACCACGCCTGGCAACTATCCTGCTTATTACGCCGGTATCCGCGATGCAATAAATGGTGATGGTAACAATCCGGTAACGGCGGAAGAGGCAATTCAGGTGATGGAGCTGATTGAACTGGGCCTGCAGTCTGCGGAAAAACGCCAGACGCTGTCGCTGAAATAACTTTTTCTTCCCTGATAATGAAAAAAAGAACGGCATCTGATGTCGTTCTTTTTTTCATTTACTCAATATCCCTCTTCAAATGAATAAATATTTATTCACTTACTCCTGTTTCTTTTTTTCCGTATTTCTCCTGATCGTGGGCGTCGCCGAAGACGCCCGTTAATTCATGCTGCCACTTTGGCGCGAATAGCCTGTTTCTCTGTTTCGCTTAAAAACGCAATCTTCAGGCCGTTCTCCTGCGCGGTGCGGATCTGCTCCTGGCTCAGTCCTGCCGCAGGCGCAGCCACCTGATATTCATGCGCCAGCTCAATGCCCTGAACCGCCGGATCATCGGTGTTGATGGTTGCCAGAATGCCGTGGTCAAGGAACGTCACCAGTGGATGATGTGCCAGTGAAGAGACGGTACTGGTCTGGATGTTGGAAGTCAGGCAGGATTCCACGCCAATCTGGTGTGCCGCGAGGAAATCCATCAGTGCCGGATCTTCCACCGCCTTCACGCCATGCCCGATACGCTCGGCACCCAGCTCGCGGATAGCCTGCCAGATGCTCTCCGGACCTGCTGCTTCGCCAGCATGAACGGTAATGCGGAATCCGGCATCACGCGCGCGGTTGAAATGGCTGAGGAACTGGCTGCCCGGAAAGCCCAGCTCGTCTCCGGCCAGGTCGAGGGCGGTGATGCCATCGCGATGGGCCAGTAAACCTTCCAGCTCGCGCAGACAGGCTTCCTCGCCAAAGGTCCGGCTCATGATACCTGTCAGCCGCACCTCAATATCATGCTGCTGGCAACCGGCGCGGATCCCGTCGATGACCGCCTCTACCACGCCAGCAACCGGCAGGTTATGGGTCATAGCCATATAGCCGGGAGAGAAACGCAACTCCGCGTAGTGAATACCCGCGCGGGCGGCATCCTCCACGTTTTCCATCGCCACGCGACGGCAGGCATCCAGCGAGCCCAGCACCCTCACGCCCCAGTCCAGCTTCTGCAGGAAGCTGACCAGGTCCGGCTCGTTGCTGGTTATCTGCACGTGCGGGCGTAACGCCTCCAGCGAGGAGGCGGGTAGGGTCAGGTTAAACTCGCGGCCTAAATCAAGAATGGTTTGTGCACGAATATTGCCATCAAGGTGGCGATGAATGTCGGTGAGGGGAAGCTGGCTGTCGATCATGTGAGTGCACTCTGTTGTTAACCGTAAAGTGCAGAACAGTATAAAAACATTTTGCGCAACTCCGCCAGCGAATTGCGCAATCCCTCTTTTAACTGCCGATTATTTGAGCCTGGCTGAGTGGCAGCGTGCAATTCCGGCAATCAAGCGGTCCAGCCCGTCATCCACTTTACTGCGCGGGCAGCCGACGTTCAGCCGGAGATATCCCTGACCTTCAGGGCCGTAGGTATAACCGGGCATGATCGCCACCTTTTGCTGTTCGATCAGCTCTTTTTGCAGCTGATGCTCATCGATCGCCAACGGATTCAGATCGATCCACGCCAGGTAGGTGGCCTGCGGAGGCTGCCAGTTGAGTTCAGGAAAAGCCTCATTCAACCGTCGTGCCACATGCTGCAGGTTGTCGCGGAGGTAATCACGCAGCGCATCCAGCCAGTGGCTGCCGTGGCGATAAGCCGCAATATGCGCGGCCACGGCCAGCACGGCAGGAGATGAGAGACCATCGGCATTCTTCAGCGCCTGAAACCAGGCCGCGCGGTCCTGTTCATCGCTGATAAAGCCATAAGCGCCGGTCAGAGCCGGAATGTTGAAGCTCTTTGACGCTGAGGTGAACAGCGCCCAGCGTCCGCTCGCCACTTCTGACCAGGGAAGATGCTTCGCCTCTCCCGTCACCATATCCATATGGATTTCGTCGCTGATCACCCGCACGTTGTGCCGCTGGCACAGCGCAGACATCTGCTCCAGCTCCTGGCGCCGCCAGACTTTGCCGGTCGGATTATGCGGGCTGCACAGCAGCAGCACTTTGCAATCATCACGCGCCAGCAGCGTTTCCAGCTCTGCCATATCACATTGCCACTCAGCATTCACACGACGCAGTGGCAGAGCCAGCACATTGCGCAGATTTCCTTCAATCGCTTTGTAAAACGCATCGTAGGCCGGAGTGTGGATCACCACGCCATCACCCGGCTGTGACCAGTGGCGGATCATTTGCGCCACCATGTAGATCACTGACGGACCATAAACGATCTGCTCTGGTCTGGCAGTAACCTCAAAACGCTTCTGATACCAGTGAGTAATGGAGGAGAGAAAATCATCGTGCTGCCAGCGGCTGTAACCCAGCACACCATGCGCCACTCGTTTGTGCAGCTCGGCGGTAATGCAGGGCGCGGTGGCGAAATCCATATCAGAGATGGTGAAAGGCAGCAGATCGTCGCGGCCAAAACGGTCGGCGACAAAGTCCCACTGGGTACACCAGCTGCCATGGCGGTCGATTACGCGGTCAAAATCAGACATAACATCCTCAAATAAAACGGCGCCGTGAAGGCGCCGGTTTCAGTCAGGCCAGTGCGTCAGGCCTTTTGCTTACGCTCAGGCTGGTTTAATCCTTTGCTCTTGCCTGGTCAGACCGGGGCAGGCTGCATCAGGCTGGCCATTTCATCTTTCACCGACTGCACCTGCGGGCCAATCACCACCTGCAGACTATGCTGGTTAAGATGCACCACGCCGATCACGCGGTTGGCCTTTAATGCGGCGTCATCCACCAGGCTCATATCTTTCACCTGCAGACGCAGACGTGTCAGGCAGTTATCCAGTGAGGTGATATTCTCCATGCCACCCAGAGCCGCAAGGATCGCAGGGGTGTTGTAGCCTGATTTTCCGGCCACGGCGCTGGAGAAGTTTTTCTCCACGCTTGTGGTGTTATCACTATCACGCCCTGGCGTTTTAATATTGAAGCGGGTGATAGCGAAGCGGAAAATCAGGTAGTAACCGGCAAACCAGATCGCTGCCACCACCGGCACATAATACCATTTGGTCGACAGGCCATGCAGAATACCAAACACCACAAAGTCGATAACGTTGCCGTCGGTATTACCAATGGTCACGCCCAGTACCGCCATTACGGTAAAGCCCAAACCGGTCAGCAGCGCGTGGATCACATACAGCACTGGCGCGACGAACAGGAACAGGAATTCAATGGGTTCGGTGGTGCCGCCAACCACGCAGGCCACCACGCCGGAGATCAGCAGGCCTTTAATTTTGTGGCGGTTTTCAGGACGTGCACAGTGATACATCGCCAGCGCCGCACCCGGCAGGCCGCCGAGAAAGGCAGGCATTTTACCCTGCGAAAGGAAGCGGGTGGCGCTTTCAGAGAAGCCGCTGGTGGTCGGGCAGGAGAGCTGCGCCTGGAAGATGGTCAGCGCACCGCTGACGCTGTGTCCGCAGACGTCCATGGTGCCGCCCGCATCGGTAAAGCGGATAATCGCCACCAGAATATGCTGCAGGCCAAACGGCAGCAGCAGACGTTCGCCGGTACCAAAAATCATCGGTCCAAACTCACCCGCGCCGTTAATCACCCAGCCCAGGCCGGTAATGGCTGCCGCAAATGCAGGCCAGATCAACGGAATAACCAGGCCCACCAGACCCATGACCAGAGTGGTGATAATCGGGACAAAACGTGTGCCACCGAAGAATGCCAGCGCATCTGGCAGGCGGATGGTGTGAAAACGTTCATGCAGATAAAAAACGATAATACCGACGATCACCGCCCCCAGAATACCGGTATCAATTGACTGAATGCCGATGATGTTCTGGATGTTATTGGCTTTCAGAACAGTCGCGTCGGTGGTTGGCAGAATGCCTTTGGCATTGAGCCAGAAGTTTACTGCCAGGTTCATCACCGCAAATCCGACGAAACCGGAGAAGGCAGCCACGCCTTTATTCTCACGCGCCATCCCCAACGGAATGGCAATGGCGAACATCACCGGCAGATAAGTGAAGGCAAAGGAGCCGACTTTACTCATCCAGGTGAAGATCAGCTGCAGAACCGGATTGCCGAGGAACGGGATCAGGGTAATGACGTCGTGGCTGCTCAGCGAGCTGCCAATGCCCAGCATAATGCCGCAAAAAGACAGCAGCGCGACGGGCAACATAAAGGTCTTTCCTAGGCTCTGGAAAAATTCCCAGAGCGTGATTTTTTGTTTAACAGGGGTGGCCGACATAGATGCTCCTGGCTTAAAAAAAGCTCAGCCCTTGCTGAGATAAAAAAATGATAAAACGTTTTACCGAACATTAATGAGCGTCAAATCACAGTATTTCGCGTTACTGAGGTTTTATTTGCCTTCCTACAGGTGTAACGTTTTACCTTTATATTTCCGCTGCGCTGAGCGCTTTTTTTGCCCGGCCTGAATCGGTTAACTATGTCGCTGAAAAAAATCACTATTAATGATGTTGCCGCCGAAGCCGGTGTCTCTGTCACCACGGTTTCGTTGGTCCTTTCCGGTAAAGGCCGTATTTCACCAGCCACAGCGGACCGTGTTAATCAGGCTATCGAAACACTGGGGTTTGTGCGCAACCGTTCTGCAGCAATGTTGCGGGGAGGAGGCAGCGGCGTGGTCGGCCTGATTGTGCGGGATATCTGCCATCCCTTCTATGCCGAGATGACGGCAGGACTGAGCGAAGGGCTTGAAAAAAATGACAAGGTGCTGTTCCTGACGCAGAGTGGTAGCCGGGGGCAGAACATCGATCGCTGCTTCGATTCGCTGGTGGCGCAGGGCGTGGAAGGCATTGTGCTGGGCGGTGGCGCAGAAAATGCTTCACATCTGGTGGAGAAAGCCCGGGAGCAGGGGATTGCGCTGATCTGCGCGTCACGCGCCAGCAGCCTGGATGAAACTGACTCCATCCGTCCGGATAATCTGCATGCGGCGAAGATGGCAACCGAATATCTGATCAAGCGCGGACACCACTGTATCGCCTGGCTGGGCGGTTCAGGGTCCTCGCTGACCCGCGCTGAACGCATCGGGGGCTATTGCGCCACGCTGCTGCAGTACGGACTGCCGTTTCGCAGCGAATGGATCGTGGAGTGTGGACGCCATCAGCGAGATGTTGCGGACATCACCGAGCAGCTGATCCATCATCATCCCACCATTACCGCCATTCTCTGTCATAACGCCCCGGTCGCGCTGGGCTGTTATTTCGGCCTGCAGCATACCGGCAGAACCATCGGCAAAGGCGCGGTGGACAGCTATTATGGTCAGCAGATGGCGCTGGTAGGATTTGGCGACACGCCGGAAGCGGAGCTGACCGATCCCCCACTGACTTTTATCACCAGCTCGGCGCGGGAAATTGGCCGCAGCGCGGCGGTGCGTTTAATACAAAGAATGGCCCTGCCAGAAGGCGCGGTGCAAAACGTGATCCTGCCTCCGGTGCTTATTGAACGTGGGTCGGCATAAAGAAGGGCGCATAATTTGCGCCCGGGCTTGCAGGCAGGGGTTTCTGAACACGCCAACTGGCGAACTTCCAATCTGAACGGTGGTAGGTTTTCTAAGATGGTGGAGCCGGTGGGCATGATGAACGATCGTCTGGAGGCCGGTATTTATCCGGCGATTGGCACTGAATGGTTGTTGAAACTTAAAATGCAGTGAAAGACAGGGAACAAGGCGGAATCTGCCCCCGTGAGCCGGGGGCATATAGCGATGAGTATTATTGCGGCATCCCTGCAGGTGCCACTCCACCGCCCAGCATATAGCGCGCAAGGAACTGGTCGAGAGGCATTTTCTCACCGTTCATCGTCACCTGGCCGGTAGCATACTGCAGGCTGGTGACGATGTTGTTATCCTGCTGCGTAGTCAGCTTGAACATCTGGCCCATCGCCGCCACGCCTTTGACCTGCTGATCCGCCAGTCTGGCCGCATCTTCCTGCTTATAGCCTTCGGCCATTGCCACGTGGGTCATCAGCTCGGTCGCCATATCCATAGAAATGGTCAGCTTGCCGTCCAGCGTTTTCAGCACGTTATCCACCGCCTGAGTGATGTTCTGTGGCTGAGGCGCGCCGGTTGCCGGATCTTTGAAGTGCACTGAGAGGTTGAAGCTGCTCTCGCCCTTGTCATTTTTCCAGCTCAGCGGCGCGATGTTCACTACCGGGTCGCCTTTCAGCAGCAGCGGCAGGTTAGCGCTGAGTACCTGACTCATGCGCTGCTGATACAGCTCCGGATTATCGCTTACTCCCGGCTCATTCAACAGCGACTGCACCTGACGATTATAGTTTTCTGAGAAGGCTTTCATGCCGTTGGCATCGAACTGCGACAGTTTGATCGCCAGCTTGCCCTGACCGAAGTCCTGATTCTGGATCTTCAGCGAATCCAGTGCGTAATCGATGGTGCCGGAAATCAGGCTCTTTTCAGAACTGAAAGAGGATTTCCCGTTCAGGCCCTGTGCGGTAAACGCCTCCTGGCCATTAACGGCAGCGGTCAGCTTCTGCAGGTTAATACTCTGATCGCCGATGCGCATTCCTTCCGGACTGAGGTGGGTGTTGGCATTCAGCTTCAGGCCGTTGGCGGTGAACAGAACCGGCATATCCAACTGATTTTTGGTGGTCAGCGCCAGGCTGTCCAGGTCACCGCTGAAATCGACCTTGTCACCTTTGTCATCAGCGCTGACGTTCAGTTTGCCACCGTTGGAAGCGAAACGCTCGCCGGTCTGGGCATTGTTGTAATCCACCGGTAACAGGGTGATGTCTGAAGCGGTTGCACCGCCGTAGCCAATGCGGGTATCAGCCTGGATCACAGATTTTCCCTGAGCCATTTCAAACAGCTTCTTCACCGCATCGGTATTTTCCAGCTGGGTATGTACGGAAGCCATACTTGGGATCAGGTTGAATCTTTTCAGCTGGGCAAACGGGAAGGGACCGTGATCGATCTTCTCATCAAACACAATGCTCTGTCCCGGTTTGATCAGCGAGTTATCTTCAGTTTGCGAGCTGGACTGCAACACAACGCGGGCGGTACTGCTGAACACGCCGCGCTGGAAATCCTGGTAGCTCAGCTGCAGGCGGCTTTCTGGCGCCATGTTGTTCATCTGGGCATTAGCGTTCTGCACCAGCTGATCCATATTCTTTTCCAGTTGTTTTCCGGTGAACCATGCGGCTCCGGTCCAAATCACGCCAAGGGCAACAACCACGCCGACAGCTATCTTGGTTTTCTTCATCTGTAAAGTCGTCCTTATCAGTCACTGGCGCCGGCAATTCCTTCCTGCTGGCAAAAGCCTGGCGAAGTAAAAAACGCCATAAAGGCGTTTTTGTTTAATAATTTAAATCATAATAGCAACTGTGGCTTATCACGTCAGCCGCAATCGCTCAGATCGTTGTAAACCCGTGCCACGCGACCCGTGCCGGCCAGGGTTACAGGTGACTGATCTGCCGGGATAAAACAGGATTCGCCTGGCTTCAGGGTCAGCTGGCTGTCGCCCTGACCAATCACCGTCTGGCCTTCAACGCAGAACAGGATAGCGGCACTTTGCTGGCTGACGGTCTGCGGTATGGCACCGAGCTGATGCAGTGAGAAAGCAAAATCCTCTACCGGCACCGGGAAGCTGAGCGTCTCACCCTGATGCACCGGCTGAGTGAGCAGGCTGGCGTAAGGTTTTGCTTTAAACTTCAGGTTAGCCATCAGCTCCGGAATATCGATGTATTTCGGCGTCAGGCCTGCGCGCAGCACGTTATCAGAGTTCGCCATCACTTCCAGTGCCACCCCTTTCAGGTAGGCATGAGGCGTTTCGGCGAACAGGAACATCGCTTCACCCGGCTGCAGCTCAATCACATTCAGCAGCAGTGGCGAGAACAGGCCGCTGTCTTCCGGGTAGAACTCAGCAATCAGCTGCACGGTATCCCACGGTTCGCCATGCTGGTTTTGCAGGGCAGCTTTCAGGATATCCAGCGCCAGGCTTTTCTCTTCGCCCTGCATGGAAAGCAGGGAGGAGAACAGTTGAGAAAGGCCCCTCATCTCAGGAGATTTCAGAAAATGGGCAATGGCCGGATGCGCACCGGCTACCGGCTGCAGCAGCGAAACGATTTCATGCAGCTCGCGGAAACCGTTGATCGCGCGGAACGGTGTCAGGGCAAACACCAGCTCAGGTTTGTGGTTGGCATCTTTATAGTTACGCTCAGCAGCGGAAAGTGGAATGCCTGCTGCGTTCTCTTTAGCAAAGCCAATTTCAGCGGCTGATTTGCTGGGGTGCACCTGGATGGAGAGCGGCTGATCGGCGCACAGGACTTTGAACAGGAACGGCAGCTCGCCAAACTTAGTCGCCACGGCTTTACCGAGCAAACGGTCTTTATCCTGTTCAATTACGTCCCTCAATGAGCGCTTCTGTCCATCAACTTCTATAAAGGAAGGACTTTTAGGATGCGCGCCCATCCACAGCTCGGCCATTGGCTGCTGGTCAGGGTTGGCAATACCATAAAGCTCGGTCAGGGCCTGGCGGCTGCCCCATGCATAATTTTGCAGCGAATTGATTAATTTTTGCATGTTCACTCACAGATAATCCGGTTATCACTCTGCGTATTAAAGCAGAAAACCGCGCCAAAAAGACAATCTTCAGTGCAGGAAGGACGAATGAGTCGCATAATGTTAAATTATTGTATGTCAAACTACGGCCCGCGCTTTACGCCCGCAGAGGCGAAGAGAGGGGCATTATTCATATAATTACCAGAGGAGACACTCATGGCCGCGAATCGCATTGAAAAAGACTCAATGGGCCCCATCGACGTACCTGCAGATAAACTCTGGGGCGCACAGACTCAGCGCTCACTGGAACACTTCCGTATCTCCACAGAAAAAATGCCCGTCGAACTGGTTCACGCGCTGGCGCTGACCAAACGCGCTGCGGCAAAAGTGAACAATGATTTAAAATTACTGCCGGACGAGCGGGCTCAGGCGATCATTAAAGCCGCCGATGAGGTGCTGGATAATCGGCACGGCAGCGAGTTTCCGCTGGCTATCTGGCAGACCGGTTCCGGCACTCAGACCAACATGAATATGAATGAAGTGCTCGCCAACCGCGCCAGCGAACTGCTTGGCGGCGAGCGCGGTATGTCCCGCCTGGTTCATCCAAATGACGATGTGAACAAAAGTCAGAGCTCCAATGACGTCTTCCCGACGGCGATGCACGTTGCCGCGGTGATTGCTGTGAGGGAACATCTGCTGCCTCAGCTTAAGGTGCTGCAGAAAACCCTTAACGATAAGGCTGAGGCTTTTAAAGACATCGTTAAAATTGGCCGCACGCATTTGCAGGATGCCACACCGCTGACGCTGGGGCAGGAGATTTCCGGCTGGGTGGCGATGTTGAACCATAACCTAAAGCATATTGAGCAAAGTATTCCGCACGTAGCCGAGCTGGCGCTGGGTGGCACGGCGGTAGGGACCGGGCTGAATACCCATCCGGAATATGCCGTGCGCGTGGCAAAAGAGCTGGCAGAACTGACCAGCCAGCCTTTTGTGACTTCACCCAACAAGTTTGAAGCGCTGGCCACCTGTGATGCCCTGGTACATGCTCATGGCTCGCTGAAAGGCCTGGCTGCTTCATTAATGAAAATCGCTAACGACGTGCGCTGGTTATCTTCCGGTCCACGTTGCGGAATAGGCGAAATATCCATACCGGAAAACGAGCCGGGCAGTTCGATTATGCCGGGCAAAGTAAATCCGACTCAGTGTGAAGCGATGACCATGCTGTGCTGCCAGGTGATGGGCAATGATGTGGCGGTGAATATGGGAGGGGCTTCCGGTAACTTTGAGCTGAACGTTTACCGTCCGATGATCATCCACAATTTCCTGCAATCGGTACGTATGCTGGCCGATGGCATGGACAGCTTTAATCACCACTGCGCGGTTGGAATCGAACCGAATCACGACCGGATTACGCAGCTGCTTAATGAATCGCTGATGCTGGTTACGGCGTTAAATACCCATATTGGCTACGATAAAGCGGCCGAAATAGCTAAAAAAGCACATAAAGAGGGCCTGACGCTTAAAGGGTCGGCGCTGAAGCTGGGTTATCTGACGGAAGAAGAGTTTGATGCCTGGGTTCGTCCGGAAGATATGGTCGGCAGTATGAAATCATAATCCTTCAGGTTCGGGCAGAGCGGAAAATATTCCGCTCTTTTTTTTGCCTGCCGCCTGGCTTTTATCTGCATCCGGGGAGTCTGTCGCTATAAAGGTGTAGTCGCGGGATCACCGGATAAAGGGTTTCCGCCTGCGGTTTGAAACGATGAGTAACATTAGCAGCATCATAATTTAATAACTCACCCAATTTGGGGAGCTGACCGGCATCGGCACACAGCACCAGCAGGGGGGAAGGACAGGCGAGCTGAGTTTGCTTCTGCTGTTGTTTATTCCATACTCTGGCCACTGGCTGAACCTTTACCGGACGCTTAATCTTCAGCCGCGCCTTCGCCGGCAAAGAATTAAGGGCAGCTATCTCACGGTCTAATTTTTCAGCCCACTGTTCACGCGACCAGGGAGCCATAGCGCGGCCGGACTGCACACTTTTTTTTAGTTTATCGAGGATCGAATCCCGGGTGACATTCTTAATAATATGCTTATTCGCCCAGCCGAATCGTACCGAGTCAACCCCTTCCACCAGTGTTATTGTCCTGTAGGCATTCAGCGTTATAAGCCCGCGAAGGTGCTGGTGCACAAATTCAAATCTTTCCTCACTGGAGACACCGGAATCAACGGTTATTATCTGTTCCAGCCTTGCTTTCAGCGTATTAATCGTGTCGATTTGCTGTTTCAGCAGGTTGGCTTCATCCGTACTGGCTTCTACACAAATCGCGCCGGGAAGGCGAACCGCGGATTTAGTGCTCAGGGTTTCAGACTGGTGTTGCATAAAAAGACGGCTGTAATGAGTCAGTGCCATTTGTAACGCCGGTTGTGCCAGATGCTGCACGACTTTTATTTCATTCAGCGGCTCGTGCTCCTGACCTTTTTTTATTAGGGGAAGCTCGAACACCCGGGCTGCCAGCAGGCGCTGCTGTGGAAGCTGGTAGGTAAAAGAGGCGAGGGCAGCTTCCAGTCTGGCCACGCAGAGGTGCAGTTCGTCAACAGCATCATATCGGCTCATAGCGACTCTCTTAGTTACAACATGCTCATGAGGGTAGCAGAAGCGGAAATAATTTTCAGCGTCAACGACTGGGTAGAAGAAATTATATGACAGGTAGAAGAACGGTATAAAAAAGAGATGAGAGAGGGGGAAGAAGAAGCCACGCCGGGGTTAACCAGCGTGGCGGAAGATTAGATCAGGAAATCTTCAAGTTTCTTACCAGCATCCAGCGCCTGCTTAATCACCGCCGGGGTACGACCCTGGCCGGTCCAGGATTTGGTTTCGCCATTTTCGTCAGTGTACTGGTATTTAGCTGGACGTGGAGCACGCTTAGCACGAGATTTGCCGGAAGTATTTTCAGCAGAAGTCAGTTCGCTTAAATCAATGCCGTCGTCCAGCAGCATCTGACGGTATTTTGCCAGTTTCTCTTCTTTTTCCTTGATCTCAGAAGCGATAGCCGCTTCTGCATCACGGCGTTCGTTGACAACCGCTTCGAGTTTTTCCAGCATCTCTTCAAGTTCAGTTAAAGAAACTTCACGAGCCTGTGCACGAAGGGTTCGAATGTTATTTAATACTTTCAGAGTTTCGCTCATAAAGGAATCCGTAGCGTTGGGTGGTTTAAAATTAATCAGTGTATGAATCGAAGACCAGTGTACAGACAAATTGGTCAGTTAAAAACACCTAATCAACAAAATATCTCTTTATTTAAGCGGTTTTTCATATTTTTTGCGAATGACCCCGAAGAAAATGGAAATATATTTACATTTATTGGGAATAGTCCTACACCTTAAACCACGCTGAGTTTGAGCGAATGAACTGCCGGACGGTGGGGTTTAGTCGATAATTGCAGCGGATTTATGTCACATTTTAAATTGAATTAAATGGTCCCGATTTGCGTTATCGTCCTCTGCGGGGGACAGAAATTTATTCAATTTGCGACAGCACCGTAACACTTTCTATTTAAGACCATCACCCTGAGTCGTCACGATTAAGAGATTATCGTTTGCTCAGGACAGAAGGTGGGGCTGCACAGACACGAAAAGTAGAACAACAAAGAATCACTTTTTTAGTTACAACATACTAAAAGTGACATTTAATTTATCGCGTCAGTACCAGTGTACAGAATGAGTAAAGTGTAGCTTCTGGAGCAGTGCACACATTGCTGTGCAGGAGAAAGAAAGATATGAAGCTAACCTTTGTAGTTCTCCTTGGCTTATGTCAGGATAAACAATTCGCTTCTCCGGACTGAAAATCATGAAAAATCTCCCGGCAACCGCTGCCGACCTCCGCGACGTCATAGGGCGTTTGCGTCGCCGCCTGCGTGAACAGGCGCCTCCAGGCGACCTGACCTGGTCGCAAATTTCCGCCCTTGGGCACCTGTATCGCATGGGCCAGGCGACCGTCACCGAACTGGCCTTGCTGGAAGGGATGCGCCCACAATCTATGGGGGCCATTATCACCGTGCTGGAAAACGCTGGCTTGCTGGTCGCGCTGTCCGATCCTGCCGACGGCCGTAAAAAAGTGTATTCGCCCAATGAAGACTGCCGGAGATTAATAGAAGGGAACAGGGCGCAGCGGGATGACTGGCTGGTGAAAACTATCCAGAACAAATTTTCACCCGAAGAACAGCAACGGCTCAGTGAGGCGGTTGAATTGTTAGCCCGCCTCGCTGACGCTTAATTTCCAACCGGAGAACATAATGAAAACCCCTCCCTTGCGCTGGTTCTGGCTGATTCTGGTTTCGGTCGTAGTCGTTGTCGCGCTGGAAAGCCTGCATTTACCTGCAGCTCTATTATTAGGACCGATGGCTGCCGCCATTGTGTTTGCTGCCAGAGATAAACCGCTGGTCATTCATCGCCATTTATTTTATCTGGCGCAGGGCGTGGTCGGCAGCATGATTGCCAGAGCCATTCCTTCCTCGGTATTTATAGAAATGGCAAAAAACTGGCCGTTGTTTGCTGCCAGTATTCTTTCAGTGATTGTTGCCAGTACCTTCCTGGGCTGGTTGCTGACCCGTTATCAGGTATTACCCGGTTCAACAGCGATTTGGGGATCTTCTCCGGGCGCGGCCACGGCAATGACATTAATGGCTGAAAGTTACGGTGCCGATGTACGCCTGGTGGCTTTTATGCAATATCTGCGGGTGGTAATTGTTGCAATTGCGGCAACGCTGGTAGCAAGGATCTGGGCACCGCCGCCGTCCGCTTCCGCGCCGTCAAGCTTTGATATTATCCAGCCGGTTGCCTGGGGAGCGTTTGGCGTGACGCTGGTATTAATTGCTTGTTGTGTGATTGCCAGTCGTTATCTGCGCATTCCAGCCGGACCATTATTACTCTCTCTGGCGGGCGGGATTATTGCTCAGGACACTCATCTGCTAAATATTGAGTTACCTCCGGCGTTACTGATGGTCTCTTATGCTTTGATTGGCTGGAGCATCGGCCTGCGGTTTAATCGCGCGATCCTGTTATATGTTGCTAAAGCATTACCGCGCCTGCTGCTTTCCATCTTCAGCCTGGTCGCGATTTGTGGTGGATTTGCGTTTCTGCTGGTGCATTTCGCGGGCATTGATCCACTGACCGCCTATCTGGCGACCAGCCCCGGTGGGGCAGATTCGGTGGCGATTATCGCTTCTTCCAGCAACGTGGATATTTCGTTTGTGATGTCGATGCAGACCGGGCGTTTTCTGCTGGTGCTGATCACCGGACCGGCGCTGGCAAGATGGATGGCAAATACCATGGCGGCCCGTCAGGCGAAGCAGGGAGAAAACAGCTGATAGCATAAAGGCCAGACTGTGGAAGTCTGGCCTTTAAATTTATGACACTTCCGGGAATGGCATGGTGTTCCCCGGCGCTTCCCGGTGGATATGCAGGAAGGTCAGGTGACGCTCGTACTGGTCGAGGATGTCATTGATGATTTGTTCTTTGGTGTAATCCATCAGGTCATTGCCCTGAGTGCCCTCCAGCAGGAAGGTTTCCAGCCGGAAGTAATCAGACTTGCCGCTGCGTGCCCGGTAGGTAAAAGCCGGAACGGAATAACGCTGTGGCCAGATTTGATACAGGAAACTTTGTTCGTCGCCCAGCGTAACCAGCATTTCCAGATGGTTCAGACGTTCATCTTCCTGCGGCGGCAGTTCACTGACCTGCACCTGCGCACCACGACGTTCCAGTTCCAGCGCCACTTCTTCCATCGCCGGACGGCAAACGGTATCCAGCATCTTGCGGGTATGAGTGCTGCCCGGATAGTTCATCACGCGCGAGATTCGTTGCTTCCAGTTCAGGCGGTCTTCCCGTGAAACCGGCACCGGCGGGGTACTGACGGCGTTGCTTGCCCGGCGATGGTCTTCAACCCGCAGGGATTTGTACAACCCGGCCATTACAAAGAAAATTACAAAGCTGAAGGGCAGGCCCATGATCACCGTGGTCTTCTGTAACGCAGTGACGCCGTTCACCATCAGCATGCCCAGCGTCAGCAAACCGATCGCCAGTGACCAGAAAATCCGCAGCCAGTTCGGCGCGTCATTATTGATATCGCTCAGGCGCGAGGTGAAATTACCCAGCACCAGCGAACCGGAATCTGCCGAGGTCACATAGAACAACAGGCCGGTGATGGTTGCTACCGAAGCACTGAAGGTAAATGCCGGATACTGGCCCAGCAGGCTGTAGAAGCCGCGTTCCGGGTGTGCCAGCGTCTCCTGCGCAAAGCCCAGGTTGCCGTGAATGATCTCATTCAGCGCGCTGTTGCCGAAAATCGACAGCCACAGCAGTGTGAAGATAAACGGAATGGTCAGCGTTCCTACCACAAACTGGCGGATGGTGCGGCCACGGGAGATACGCGCAAGGAACAGCCCAACAAACGGCGACCAGGCAACCCACCAGGCCCAGAAAAACAGCGTCCAGTTGTTCATCCACTCCGTCGGTCGGTCAAAGGCAAAGCTGTTCAGCGTCATGCCCATAAAGCGATTAATGTAGTCGCCCACGTTGAGCACCAGTGCGTTCAGCAGGAAGCTGGTATCGCCCATAAACAGCACGAACAGGATCAGCCCCAGCGCCAGCAGCACGTTCAGCTCCGACAGAATACGGATACCTTTATTGACACCGGAGGTTACGGAAATTGTCGCCATAATCACCGACAGGGCAATCAGCGCCGCCTGAGCGGTCAAACCTTCAGGCACGTTGAACATAACCTTCAGACCGTAGTTCAGCTGGACCACACCGATGCCCAATGTGGTGGCAATACCAAAGATAGTGCCGATCACCGCGGCAATATCAACAGAGTGACCAATAGGGCCGTTAATGCGTTTGCCAAATATCGGGTAGAGCGCCGAACGAATGGTTAATGGCAGGCCGTAGCGGTAGCTGAAGTAGCCCAGCGCAATGCCCATCAGCGCATACATTGCCCAGCCGGTCAGACCGTAGTGGAACAGTGTCCAGACCATCGCCTGGCGCGCTGCTTCCATTGTCTGACCCTGACCTTCCGGCGGCATCATATATTGCGTCACCGGCTCCGCCACGGAGAAGAACATCAGGTCAATACCGATGCCAGCAGCAAACAACATTGCCGCCCAGCTCATCAAACTGAATTCTGGTTTTGACTGCTCCGGCCCGAGCTTGATGGAACCAAAGCGCGAGGCTGCAATCAACACCACGAAAACGATATACACGGTGGCCGCCAGTAAATAATACCAGCCGAAAGTATTGGAGACCCACTCAAGGGTATTGTTGATCCATCTGTCGGATAAATCAGTGAAGAAAATTGTGGTCAGGGAAAATAGCAGGATCAGTACTGCAGAAGTATAAAAAACCACGGGATTAATGCGGTCTTGCTGCTCTTTTCTGGGTATTTCAGTTACCGGCATACCATCTCCGAAAAAATGAACGGGAAACCGTCTCTCTTCGCAAAGCATGCCTTAGCGCATACTGGGAAACATCCGCCGCATATCCGCTAACTACACTGAGGAAGTTGACAGGTGTTATGGGTTAGTTTATTGATTAGTGGGAGGTTTTCTTACATTTTTTGCACCTATCATACGGATTTTGTTAACAACGTGGGGGTATGATAAGTTTTATTGATTGAGCATTCAATTAAAAATAAATTTTGTTACAGAGCAAGGTGAATAACGTCATTCAGAGTGTGGGTTAATTTTGTTGCGGAAATTTCTGTTCGTCTGGAAATAAACCACGAGAAGAGAAAGGTTATTGGTAAGGATATTCAACCGGTGACGAGAGGGATGTTTTCCGGGGATTTTTTTTATGCAGAGTAAAATAAAGCCGCCAGTGGCTTTGCTCTGGCGGCAGTCGGGATAATACTGTCTGGCAGACGATTAATTATAGATGACGGCTGTGCCATGCAGGTTGTTCTGACCAGAGGTCGAAGTGATGCGAAAAGATTTCGCGCCCGCCAGTTCGGCCTTCTCCGAGAGTTGGTTTTCCAGAGAGGTCAGGTTGGTGCTGCCCGTTGCGCTGATTACGCCAATTTTTTGCTGATTGGCAGGGGCGCTGTCAACCTGATCGGCGGCCAGGCTGGCAAAAGAAATGGAACCTAAAACTACAGCAGCTAAAGCGAATTTAATGTTTTTCATGACGATACCCTTAATTTTAAAAAATTCTGATTTGGAAGCAAAGCTCAAACGGTGCAATTACTGATAAATCACTGCAGTACCATGCATGCGGTTATTCCCGGTGGTGCTGTTGATGCGGAATGATTTAGCGCCCGCTGCATCAGCTTTTGCTGCAAGATGGGATTCCAGTGAGGACAGGTTGCTGCCGCTGGCAGACACTACGCCGACCTGTTCCTGATGAGCAGGTTCTGTACCGACCAGATCGGCTGCAAAGCCAGCGAATGAAACGGAAGTCAGTGCGATGGCGGCCAGGGTCATTTTGATGGTTTTCATGGTTTTTTCTCTCTCTGTATTCGGTTAGGTTCATGTCTGCGTCGTTATTAATTAACGATCGATAATTAAATGTTATTCCCCGGCAACCACTTCGTCAACTTTATTTTATTATCGATCGTTAATTTAATTTCTAAGCCTATGATAAAAAATGATTTAAACTTTCAAAAAAATGCTTAAGGCAGGGAGCTCATCCTGTTGTGAGAGGCATTTTTCACTGATTGAGAAGGGACTCGACAGCCGCGGTCAAATGTTTTTATAATGATCGGTAATTTATTCGCCGACGGCAGCAAGTGAGGAACCATGAGCGATCAGGACATCTGCACACGTAAGGGTCGGGGAAGGCCAAAAACCTTTGATCGGGAAGCAGCGTTAGATAAAGCATTGCTCCTGTTCTGGCGTCATGGTTATGAAGCCACTTCGCTTTCCGATCTTGTTGAAGCAACCGGGGCCAAGGCTCCCACGCTGTATGCGGAATTCACCAATAAAGAGGGGATGTTCCGTGCTGCGATTGACCGCTATATAGAAAAGTATGCGGGTCAGCGTAAAGCGGCGCTTGCCTGTCCCGAAAGCTGCGTGGCCAAGGGCGTTGAAAGTTATTTCCGCTCCACGGCTGCCTGCTTCACTGAGGGAGGTAAACCGGCAGGCTGCTTCTTTATCTGCACGTCCACCGCGCTTTCGGCAGAGTCGACAGAAGTGGCAGATATGCTGCGGGCACGCCATACCAGCCAGGAAAACGATCTGCAGACATTCCTGCTGGCCAGACAGCAACTGGGTGAACTGCCAGCGCAAACCAATATCACTGCTTTATGCGCTTATCTTGGCTGTTTGTTGCAGGGGATGTCGGTACGCGCCCGGGAAGGGGCCAGCCGTGCGGAACTGGATAGCATTATTGATACACTTATGCTGCAATGGCCCGCGTTAAGCAAGCTTGGTACCTGATTACCGGGCGGCGTTGTAAAAGAGGAGTTAATCATGACAATTGAGTATGCAACCATCGCCGGGGGCTGCTTCTGGTGTACCGAAGCGGTGTTTAAACAGATCAACGGCGTTGAGTCGGTTGAAAGTGGGTATATTGGCGGCCATTTGCCAAACCCAACTTATCGTCAGGTTTGTGCCGGAGATACCGGTCATGCAGAAGCGATTCGTCTGGGGTTTGATCCGGAAAAAATCAGCTACGGCGATCTGCTGGATATCAGCTTCGCCACCCACGATCCGACCCAGCTGAACCGTCAGGGTAACGATATTGGCACCCAGTATCGCTCAGCGATTTTCCCGGCCGATGAAGCCCAGGCTGTTGAAGCCAAAGCGGCAATTGCCCGTGCTCAGAGTGAACAGAGCGATCCGGTTGTGACCACTATTGAAACAGGTGAGTGGTATCCTGCTGAAGACTACCATCAGAATTACTGGGAAGGAGAAGGTCAGGAAAACCGGTATTGCCTGGCGGTGATCCCACCAAAATTGCAAAAGCTGCAGAAGCGTTATGCTAACCGCACTAAATAAGACTTTGCCTCCGGGGGCGTAATCAGTATCAGAAAGGCTCTCCGTTGTAATCAGTCCCGCGCTCTCCATAGTGCGGGACTTTTTTATTTCTACAGCTTTCTGCTCCTCAGACGCACCGCCACCAGCAGCGCAATCGCCAGCAATGCGGTGATAAACACGGTAATGCCGTGCCAGCCAAAGTGATGCCAGAATACGCCGCCCAGCGTGCCTGCCAGGCTTGAGCCCAGATAGTAGCTGAACAGATAGAGCGAAGAAGCCTGCCCCTTGGCGCGACGGGCGCGTGGGCCAATCCAGCCGCTTGCCACCGAGTGTGCCGCGAAGAAACCTGCGGTAAACAGCATCATGCCCACCAGAATCAGCCACACTGAGCTGAGCAGAGTAATCAGCACGCCCACAATCATTATTGCCGTTGAGAACAGCAACACCGGCGCACGACCGAATTTCGCGGTCATCGCTCCGGCCTTTGGCGAACTCCACGAACCGGTGAGATACACCACAGACAGCAGGCCTACAATCGCCTGGTTCAGCGAATAAGGCGGGGCCAGCAGGCGATAGCCAATATAGTTAAAGAGGGTCACGAAAGCACCCATCAGCAGAAAACCTTCGGCGAACAGTAGTGGCAGGCCGCTGTCGCGCCAGTGCAGGCGAAAGTTAATCAGCAAACTGCGAGGCTTCAGTGAGGCAGGGCGAAAATGTCGGGAAGGCGGTAAAATTTTCCAGAACATCAGCGCCGAAGCCAGGGCGAAGCAGCCAATGGCGGCAATGGCCACGCGCCACGAACTTAAGTCGGTTATCACTCCGCTGAGCAAACGTCCGCTCATTCCCCCGATAGAGTTACCGCTGATATAGAGTCCCATCGAAAAGGCAATCACGCTGGGATGGACTTCCTCGCTGAGGTAGGTCATGCCCACTGCGGCAACGCCGCTCAGCGACAAACCGGTCAGCGCACGCATAATCAGAATGCCATGCCAGCTGGTCATGGTGGCGGACAGCAGCGTGCAGACAGCCGCCAGCAGCAGCGCGGTGACCATCACCGATTTCCTGCCGATGGCATCTGACAACGGACCGGTGACCAGCAGGCCAAGCGCCAGCAGGCCAGTCGAAATGGACAGTGAAAGGCTACTGGTGGCCGGGGAAACGCCAAACTCCTGTGAAAGCACCGGCAGAATGGGCTGCACGCAATAGAGCAGGGCAAAAGTGGCCAGCCCGGCAGAAAAGAGTGCCAGGGTAACGCGCATATACTGCGGCGTACCACGTCTGATGTACTCAATGGAAGGTTGTCCGGAGGGGCGCTTGACGCTGTCATCCAGCGTGGCGGTTTGCGAGGAGCGGTTCACTGCAAATCCTTTGAAAAGGTGAAAAATCATTCTGTTAACTGTAAAGAGGGATTAATATGATGTCTAATCTATTAATAATCTCGAATGATACTTTTAAAATATGAATATCGAGCTGCGCCATCTGCGTTACTTTATCGCCGTCGCGGAAGAGATGCATTTTGGCCGCGCCGCGCAACGTCTGAACATCTCCCAGCCGCCGCTGAGCCAGCAGATTCAGATGCTGGAGCAGCAAATCGGTGCCCGGCTGTTCGCCCGCACTAACCGCAGCGTGCAACTGACTGCTGCCGGTGCACAGTTTCTTGTCGATGCCCGGCAAATTATGCAGAACGTTGCCACCGCGGCGGATAAAGCTGCCAGGCTGCACCGGGGAGAGGAAGGGGAGCTGCGGATTGGATTTACCTCATCCGCGCCATTTATTACTGCGGTTTCGGATGCCTTGTTCACTTTCAGGCAGCGTTATCCCGGCGTTCATATCCGTATGCAGGAAATTAACACCCGCCAGCAGATTGAGCCGCTGAACGAGGGTCGGCTCAATCTGGGCGTCATGCGCAACACACCGCTGCCAGAGACGCTGGACCACCAGTTAATGTTGCGCGAACCTTTGTGCGCGGTTGTTCACCATGCTCACCGTCTGGCACAGCGGGACACTATCTCCATCACGGATCTGGACGGCGAACCTTTTGTTTTCTTCGATCCGCAGGTGGGCACAGCGCTGTATTCGGAAACGCTGATGCTGCTGCAACGCTACAATATCTCCCCGGCGATAGCTCAGGAAGTGGGAGAGGCGATGACCATTCTGGGCCTGGTGGCGACCGGCCTGGGCGTTTCCATTCTGCCTGCCTCATTTCGTCGTGCCCGGCTGAAAGAGGTCAGCTGGATCCCGCTGCAGGAAGAGGACGCCTGGTCCGAAGTCTGGCTGGTGTGGTCTAACCGGCGTGAAGTCAGCGCGGTGATGAAACACATGAAAAACCTGCTGCTGAAAGTGTCTGAGTGAGTGTTAATCGGACGTTTAACACGCTTTTATGTGCTGCAAATCACATTCCTAATCAAATATTTGACGCAGTCCGGTAAGTGTTTCACCATGGCCAGAAGGTTTATTTAGAAGCGCGAAAATAAGTGAGAGCAGGGCGTGATAACGGACAGTCAACCTGGCCATATCGACCAGATTAAACAGACTAATGCAGGCGCAGTGTACAGGCTGATTGATCGGTTTGGTCCCATTTCGCGTATTGAACTGGCCCGCAAAGCCCAACTGGCTCCTGCCAGCATTACCAAGATAGTGCGCGAAATGCTGGAAGCTCATCTGGTGCAGGAGACGGAGTTTCATGAAGCTGGCAGTCGGGGACGTCCGGCCGTCGGGCTGATCCTTGATACCGTTGCCTGGCACTATCTTTCCGTCCGCATCGGGAAAGGAGATATCACTCTGGCACTGAGAGATTTAAGCAGCCAGATGGTCGTGGAAGAGACTCTTCCGCTCCCCGTAGACGATCCCAGGCCGCTGCTGAACCGGATTATCAGTGAAATCGATAGCTTTTTCATCCGCCACCAGAAAAGACTGGAGCGGCTGACCGCCATTGCCATTACGCTGCCAGGCATAATGGATGCTGCACAGGGAATTGTGCACCGCATGCCTTTCTATCACGTCAGTGAAATGGCACTCGGGCCGGCGCTGGAAAAACGGACTGGTCTGCCAGTCTATATTCAGCATGATATCTGCGCCTGGACTCTGGCTGAGTCGTTGTTTGGCGCCTCGCGAGATACCAGCAACGTGATCCAGGTCGTGATTGACCATAATGTCGGGGCCGGGGTAATTACTGGCGGACGTCTGCTGCACAGCGGCAGCAGTACGCTGGTCGAGATAGGTCATACCCAGGTCGATCCTTACGGCAAACAGTGCTATTGCGGTAACCATGGCTGTCTGGAAACGGTGGCCAGCAGTCAGAGCGTGCTGGAGCTGGCTGCTCAACGTATGCAGGCCTCGCTCAGCACGCTGTTGCATAATCAGCCTCTTACCACTGAATCGCTTTGTGACGCAGCGTTGGCTGGCGATCAGCTGGCGAAGGATATTATTACCGGCGTGGGGCACAGCGTCGGCCGGATTCTGGCTATTATGGTTAACTTATTTAATCCTCAAAAAATCCTGATCGGTTCGCCACTGAACCGGGCGAAGGAGATTTTACATCCGGCCATTACCGACTGCATTCGTCGCCAGTCTCTTCCCGCTTACAGCCATGAAATTGTCGTTGAGCCGACCCAGTTTCATAACATTGGCACCATGCCGGGCGCTGCGCTGGTGAAAGATGCGCTTTATAACGGCACGCTGCTGGTGAAATTGCTGCAGGGCTGACGATATCTCTTTATTGCTAAAAAGATTGCGCTAACGCAAGCTGCTTTTCCGGGCCATGGCCTAAGATATCTGCTTTGAAATTGTTAATTATTATTTATCATTTCTCATCGGAGCAGATTGTGGAGAGCGGTATGTTAAAGCGTTTATTTGTTACGGGGACCGATACCGAAGTAGGTAAAACAGTGGTCAGCCGTGCGCTCCTGCAGAAGCTGTCCGCAGGAAACAAACGGGTGGCAGGGTACAAACCTGTGGCCAAAGGTAGCCAGCAAACTGAAGCCGGCCCGCGTAATAAAGACGCGCTGATCCTGCAATCTTCCTCATCTCTTGTCTTACCTTATGCGGCCATCAATCCGGTCACTTTGCTGGCCGATGAGATCAGCACCAGCCGTGATACTCTTATTGACTACCGTGCTCTGAGCCAGGGGCTGCATTACCTGTGTGACCAGGCGGATCACGTGGTGGTGGAAGGCACCGGAGGCTGGCGCAGCCTGATGAATGATATGCGTCCGTTATCGGACTGGGCAGTGGAAGAAAAACTGCCGGTGGTGATGGTGGTGGGCATCAAACTGGGCTGTATCAGCCACGCGCTGCTGACCGCGCAGGCCATTATTAATGACGGGCTGCCTCTGCTGGGCTGGGTAGCAAACCGCATTAATCCGGGGCTGGCACATTACGCCGAGATCATCGAGGTGCTGAGCAACAATATTCCGGCACCGATTATGGGAGAGCTGCCTTATCTGCCAAGGGCGGAAACGCGCGATCTGGCGAAGTATCTGGACCTGAGTGGGGTGGGCAGAGGGTAATGCGGGGAGTGGGGTAAGACGAATTTGCGGCTTCCCTGCCGCACTCTCAGCATCAGGCCATATTCAGCGCGCGGCGCGTACGGCCGGAGCTGAGATAGTCAGCAATGTAATCCTGGGAAATCTCACCGCTGTAGCGGCCATCCTCATCGACAATCGGCATCCATGTGGTGTTGTGCTCATACAGCTTAGACAGCACCACGCGCAGGTTCTCTTCCGCACGGCCTGTCACTTTGAACGTATGCAGCATGTCAACGCAGCTTCCGCTGGCGTTACGTGCTTCGCGACGCTTCACAAAGCCCAGAGGTTTGCCCTCATCGTCAACCACGGTAATTGAACGCATATCGTTGTCATCCATGGTGCCAAAGGCTTCCGTCAGCGTGGTTGTACGCTTGACGGTAATGGTTGGTTGCTGATCGGTAACGTCGCCAGCAGATACCAGCAGCAGACGTTTCAGCGTGCGGTCCTGGCCGACGAACGATCCGACGAAGTCATTGCGCGGCGTTGCCAGCAACTCATCCGGGCTGGCGCACTGCACGATTTTCCCCTGGCCAAACACCGCAATCCGGTCACCAAGTTTAAGTGCTTCATCAATGTCGTGGCTGACCAGCATCACGGTTTTCTTCAGCTGACGCTGCATGTCCAGAAACTCATTCTGGATCACCTCACGGTTAATCGGGTCGACTGCGCCGAACGGTTCATCCATCAGCAGTACCGGTGGATCTGCGGCCAGAGCACGGATCACCCCGATACGCTGTTGCTGCCCGCCGGACAATTCGCGTGGGTAGCGCTGCAGGAACGTTTTCGGATCCAGCGCCACCATGCTCATCAGCTCACTGGCGCGGTCGCGGCAGCGTTTTTTGTCCCAGCCCAGCATCCTCGGCACCACAGTGATGTTCTCTTCTATGGTCATGTTCGGGAACAGACCAATCTGCTGGATCACATAACCAATGTTACGGCGCAGCGTGACCGTATCCAGTCCGCTGGTATCTTCGCCATTGATAAAAATTTTGCCGCTGGAAGAGGGGATCAGGCGGTTAATCATTTTCAGCGTGGTCGATTTGCCGCAGCCGGAAGGGCCAAGCAGCACGCACATTTCGCCTTCCGGCACATTGAGGCTGACATTATCGACGGCGTTAATCGCATTACCGTTCTTTTGCGTAAAGGTTTTGGTGAGGTTTTCCAGTTTTATCATTATCGAATCCCCTTAGGAGTCAGCGCCAGCTGCAGACGATGCAGCAGCCAGTCGAGAATAATTGCCAGCAGACAAATCATCAGCGCACCTGCAATCAACATACGGATGTCACTGCCGCTGATGCCGTCAAGCAGCAGCAGGCCCAGACCACCCGCACCAATAACGGCGGCAATCGCCATCACGCCAACATTCATTACCACAGCGGTACGGATACCGCCGAAAATGACCGGCAGCGCCATCGGGATTTCCACCCAGCGCAGACGCTGCCAGAAGGTCATGCCAATCCCCCGGCCTGCTTCGCGCAGCCCGCCGGGCAGGTTCTCCAGCGCGGTATGGGTATTACGCACAATCGGCAGCAGTGAATAGAGAAACACAGCGGTCACGGCGGGTAACACGCCAATACCCTGTCCGATCATCGAAAACAGCGGGATCATCAGGCCGAAAAGGGCGATTGACGGGATCGTCAGGACGATGGTTGCCAGCCCCAGTACCGGGGTTGCCAGCCATTTATAACGCACAATCATGATGCCAACCGGTACGCCGATGATGATGGCGAGGCCGACGGCCAGCCCGACCAGCCACAGATGCTGAAGGGTGAGGCTGCCTAAATAACTCCAGTTATTAATAATATAATGGATAGTGTCCATTCATCCTCCTCAGATCAGGCCTTTAGATTTCAGGAAATCGCTCGCCACCTGCTGTGGAGACTGATGATCAATGTCCACGCGCTTATTCATCTCGGTGATTGCTTCATCGGTGATCAGCGGCGACAGGCTGTTCAGCGCATCGGCCAGACCCGGATGGGAGTCAAGCGTTTCTTTAGTGACAACTGGCGTTACGGCATAGCTCGGGAAGAAACCTTTATCATCCTTCAGCACTTTCAGATCGAAACCTTTCACGCGGCCATCGGTGGTGTAAATCAGACCGGCATCCACAAAGCCTTCACGCACGGCGTTATAGACCAGACCGGGATCCATCTGGCGGATCTGTGGCCGGTCCAGCGGCATGTTGTAAGCTTTCTGCAGTGGCTTAAGGCCATCAGAGCGGCCGGCAAACTCCAGATCCAGACCCAGCATCCAGTTATGGTCCGGATCGTTTTTGCGAATATCCTCAATTTTTGCCACCATCTGAGACATGGTATCGATATGCTCAGCATCAGCCCGCTTGCGCTGCATCGCGAAAGCATAGGTATTGTTCATCGGGGCAGGGTTGAGCCAGACCAGGCCCAGTTTTGCATCCAACGTTTTCACCGTGTTATAGGCTTCCTGCGGGGACATCGGCTTGTTGATATGGTTGAAAATAATCAGCGAAGTGCCGGTATATTCCCATGTCATATCAATCTGCTTGTTGATCATCGCATTACGACCAATGGTGGTGGCGATATTGGTTTTAGGTTCAATCTGGAATCCTTTCTTGCGCAGATAGAGCGTGGTGAGCGCTGAAAGAATATGCTGCTCGGTGAAACTTTTGGTCGCCATCACAATAGGTGCGGCGGCCGAGACGGTGGCAGTGCCTGCCAGCATGACACTCAGTGCCAGCGCGGTATTGCGGACCCAGCGGGTCAAAGGGGTGGCCTTCGCCATAATCAGCTCCTGATTGTTCTTTTATACGGCGGTATGTGGGCTGAGCACGCGGCCCAGGCCAGCCAGCAGCATATCGAGGATCAGCGCAAACAGGGCTGTTGCCGCTGCGCCGAGGATAAGCGTCGGGAAGTCGTTCAGATAAATACCCGGGAAGATCAGCTCACCGTAGCTGCTGGCGCCAATCAGGAACGCCAGCGGGGCGGTGCCGACGTTGATGGCGGTCGCGACACGGATCCCGGAAAGCATTACCGGCCAGGCGTTTGGCAGCTCAACCTGACGCAGGCGCTGGCCTTTGGTCATGCCGATGCCGTTGGCGGCTTCAATCAGAGAAGCCGGAACTGAGCAGAGTCCGGAATAGGTGTTACGTACAATGGGCAGTAGTGAGGCGAGGAACAGGGCAATAACGGCCGGGCGATCGCCAATCCCGATAATCACCATCGCCAGAGCCAGAACGGCCAGTGGCGGAAGAGTGTTTCCGACGTTAAAGATTTGCATGACATACTCTGCCCAGCCGCGGGCAAAAGGTCGGCTGAGGAGGATGCCGCTGGGGATACCAACCAGTAGCGCGAATAGCATTGACCAGAACACCAGTTTCATATGCTGTTGTCCCAGATAAACCAGGTCGACCTGTCGGGTTTTAATCGTGTCCAGGCCCAGTCCATAAACCAGCAGGGCGACCACCACGATAATAAACAGCACGGCGAGTAAGCCGCGCCGCAGAAGCGTTGTGTTTTGCATGAAATCCACTCTCCCTGAAATCAATAAATAACTCTTCTGGCGCTTTTTTGTTATCAAGCGGTAAAAAGTGCTTTAAAAGCTATAGCAGTATCTGTCACTCAGTGCCAGTTTCGGGCCGAAAATCAGCAGGATAGAATTTCGGCGTTTTTGGCCCGAACCCTTGTAAACGCTGGGTTTGCGGTCCATAAAAAAAATTCATCGTCATATTGGTGACAACGTCACATTGTCACCACCGCACAATTCGGAAACTCTGAAGTGAAAACCAGGCCAGAATGAGAGGACATATAAGAAAGGATACCTATGTCAGAAACAACACATGCACCGGTGGCACACCGTCACTGGATCCTGATTGCCTCAATGCTGGCGATGTTTATGGCCGCGATTGAGGTCACCATTGTCGCCACGGCGATGCCCACAATTGTTGCGGAACTTGGCGGGTTTTCTCAGTTTGGCTGGGTTTTCTCCATCTACCTGTTGACTCAGGCAGTGACCGTGCCCATTTATGGCCGTCTGGCTGATTTGTGGGGCAGAAAGCGGGTCTTCTTTATTGGCACCTCACTGTTTTTACTCGGGTCTGTTTTGTGTGGCTTTGCCTCACACATGGGCTGGCTGATCTTATTTCGGGCTTTTCAGGGACTGGGTGCCGGGGCGATTATGCCGCTGACCGCAACCATCATCGCGGATGTTTATCAGCCTAAAGAGCGGGCTAACATCCAGGGATGGCTCTCCAGCGTATGGGGCGTGTCGGCGATTATTGGTCCGCTGACCGGCGCGTGGATTGTGCAGCATTTTAACTGGGCGCTGATTTTCTGGGTTAACGTGCCAATCGGGATTGTTTCGATGCTGATGCTGGCCCGCTGGTTCCCGGAATCACGTAACGAGGAGCGGCAAAAACTCAATCTGGCAGGGAGCGGCTGGCTGATGCTGGCAGTGGCCGCCTTGCTGACGGCGCTGCTGCAGGCTGAAACGCTGGGCTATTGGGTTGTGGCGCTGCTGCTGTTGGCGGGATTGGCCGGGTATGCTTTGTTACGTCATGAAAAGCATTCCGGCGAGCCACTGTTTCCGCTGGCTCTGTGGCAGAACCGCACCATTGTCGCAGGCAATGCCGGAAATCTGGTTATCGGGGCGGCGATGATGGGGATCAGCGCATTCCTGCCAACCTGGATCCAGGGAGTAAATGGCGGCACGCCGCTGCAGGCGGGTAGTGCGCTGGCAATGATGTCAATAGGCTGGCCGCTGGCGAGTACGCTGAGTGGGCGACTGATGCAGCGCACTTCATACCGTTTTACCGCGCAAACCGGATCATTTCTGTTAATTATCGGCACGGCAATGCTGCTGACGCTGCACAGCGACAGTTCAGTCCTGCACGCCGGTTTATCGGCATTTGTGATTGGCACAGGGATGGGGATGACCAGCACCACGTTTCTGATTGCAGTTCAGAATGACGCTGAGTTTGAAATTCTCGGGATTTGTACCGCCTCAATCATGTTCAGCCGCATGCTGGGCTCTGCGCTGGGCACGGCAGTGATGGGGGCGGTGCTGAATTATAACCTGTTATTGCGTTTACCTGAACACAGCGATCCGGTGCAGCAAATTATGTCACAGGCCCAGCGTGACGCGCTGGCACCCGGCAACCTGCGGCAGATGATCGGTGAAATTGCTACTTCACTGCACTGGGTTTTTGCCGTATCGGTGGTGATTGCGCTGGGCAGCCTGGTTATTGCACGGTTGATCCCGGCACGCAGGCCAGATTAGTGTTTTTTAAAGGTCAGTAGGCGATGCCGAAATCCTGGGAAGATGCAAGGTTTCGGCGGGATGGATTCAGACCTTGAGCAGTTTCACCGTGCTCTCCACATCTATCTCATCTTCCGAGAAAATTAACGTCGTTCCCTGGAAGGTGGTGATCGCCAGTTTTTTCAGCGATCGCATTTCACCAGGCTGTGCAGCAGCTGATTTCGGTTTGATACTGTTCATCAGAACGCCCACTGAAAGTATCGCATTTTCTTTATCAATTCGGGTTTCGGCAGGCACTTCTTCGCTGAAAACCAGGTAAGACTTGATTGAGGTGAGCTTAAGGCGCTCGCCTGCAATATAGATGTATTTGCTTTCTGGCAGGACTTTCACCGCATATGCGGACAAGCCTTTGTTATTAGTGGTGGGTTCGAAAGTCACCGCAGCATCTTTCTTAATCAGCTCAGGATTGGCGACTTTAATCACATGAAAATAACGGTTGTCGCCGTTTTCATCTTTAATAAAGCCAAAACCTTTGTCTTTAAACCAGGATGTGATCGTTCCGTTCATCGCCGTTTCCGCCCGCTTAATCGTTAATCTACTCAATTTTTTGCAGCGCGCAGTGTAAAGCACAATGCCTGCGCAGACTACGTCTTTGATTTAAGTCTGGACGATAAATTTCAGCTATGCGAGAAAACCGGTGGTCAGGGAGCGGTGTATGCCATCAGGAGTGAAACAGCTGATTCGGGGAAAGGGGTCTTCAACGCCTGAAAACAGCCAGTCAGTTATACAACCAACTGGCTTTACAACATCAGTAGTCTTAAGAGGACGGTGCGTCCTGTGATGTTCCGGTAGTGGCTGGAGCAGATGCATCACTGTCGCTGCCACTTCGTTTATAGACGATCTTCTGCGTGTCGTTTTCGCAGTGTCCCACTACCTGGCCGCCAGCCTGATCGGCCTGGTCATTCGGTACTATTTCCAGTGAAAAACCGGAAGCCGGTACGCCATTATTGATAATTTTATGGTTAATGTCCGCTTTGACCGTTTCACATGATGCCTGTACCGCCAGCGGGGTGGCAATAATCAGCGCAGTTAACATCCACTTAAACCTTTTCATCATCCTTTCCTTTTACATGAAACCAGCGATAACTATAGCAGCATTATATTATCAGGGGGCAACCGGACGGCCGGTGCGACGATCCAGACAACGCAGGGTGTTCGGTTCCCAGTAGGCGTTAACGTTCAGACTCTGGTCACAGGCATCACGGGTATCTATAGCCCGATCGCTTTTATCGAAGTTTTTCTCATCTCTGAGATTCTCTTTATTACGCAGGCGCTGAGTGGCATCCCACTGCTGTTTCTGCTGGCGGGCCTGTTCGTTGGACAGGGGGCTGCTGCCGTCCTGGATGATCAGGGTGTCCGTTTTCGCCTGAGCGCCGGGCTGAATGCTGAACAGGGTGCCAAAGAGCACCAGTGGCAGAGCGGCGGTGCTCAGCTGTTTTTGCCATTTTTTCATCGTCATCTTCATCATCGGTTCCTTGTGTATATCCCTCACAGCAGTATTGTGCAGCTGCGACGATCGCTATGTTTAGTATATCATCTGCCTCGCCGGGTCCGTACTGAAGCCTGTGACATCGTTTAAGATTCAGAGAGATTAGTATGTTACTAAAAACAACGCTGCTGTTTTTTCTTACCGCGCTGGCGGAAATTATTGGCTGCTTTCTCCCCTGGCTCTGGCTGAGAAAAGGGGCTTCGGTGCTGCTGCTGTTACCTGCGGCGGCAAGTCTGGCGCTGTTTGTCTGGTTGCTGACATTGCATCCGGCGGCGAGTGGGCGGGTTTACGCGGCTTACGGCGGGGTGTATGTGGTGACCGCGTTGTTATGGTTGCGTTTTATTGATGGGGTCAAACTCAGTCATTACGACTGGCTGGGCGCAGCGGTGGCATTCAGTGGCATGTTGATTATTGTGGCGGGATGGGGACGAGCCTGAACCGGGCTGGTTGCTGGCAACAGGAACTGTTCAGCACTGTGGCGGACGACCAGCCCGCCACAAAATTCTATTAAGCTTTATGCACTTTCAGACCGGCCAGCGTCTGGCCTACCGGCATCATCTCCAGCGTATTGATGTTGACGTGCTTCGGCAACGTCGCCACCCAGTAAACCGCTTCCGTGACGTCTTCCGCGGTCAGGGGTTCGGCACCTTCATACACGCTGTCGGCTTTGGCATCGTCACCTTTAAAACGCACGTTTGAGAATTCCGTGCCGCCAACCAGGCCTGGCTCGATATCCGTGACGCGCAGGGCGGTGCCGTGCAGGTCGGTTCTCAGGTTAAGGCTGAACTGTCGTACAAAGGCTTTGGTTGCTCCATAAACGTTGCCACCTGCATAGGGCCAGCTTCCGGCAATAGAGCCCAGATTAATGATATGCCCGATGTTGCGTTCCACCATGGCTGGCAGCACGGCGCGGGTCATATAGACCAGGCCTTTGTTGTTGGTATCAATCATTGCTTCCCAGTCATCCAGGCTGGCTTTGTGCGCGGGTTCAATTCCCAGCGCAAGCCCGGCATTGTTCACCAGTACGTCAATATTGCGCCAGTCGGCAGGCAGGCTGGCCAGCGCCTCTTCAATCCCGGCACGGTTGCGGACATCCAGCTGCAGGGTAAAGAGGCTGTCACCGAGTTCATCTTTCAGCGCCTGCAGGCGTTCCTGACGACGACCGGTCGCAATCACTTTATGGCCCTGAGCGATAAAGCGGCGGGTAATGCTCTCTCCAAAGCCCGCGGTGGCACCAGTAACAAATACGATCATCTCACTGTTCCTCAACACATTTTGGGTTTACATCACCATACCACTTCCCCCGGGGAGTGATAAGAACGGAAATGTGATGATTGATGAGAAATGTTGCACGCTGATGGTGCGCAGCGGCAACAACCCGCTTTCTGCTGGTGCGTAAAAGTATTAATAAAGCATCCGTAAGTCGCAGTGAAACAGGATGTTTCGCAAAGCAACCGTTTGCATATCAAAGCAAGCGATTGCGCATACGATTACGTGCAGAGTGGTCTGGTGTAGTGGTCTGTTTTTTATAATACATTGATATTTAATGGTAATTTATCATCTTCATCAACTGGCATAGTCTTTGCTTATCACATTAATAAATACGTCATTACCTGCAACAACACGCGGAGAGCGGTACACGCTCTCACAAGGAATCACTATGTCAGTATCAGTAACCCAGGCTGTTCGTGGCAGCTTTTTTGATCTTACCGTGACGGTAACCGATCCTCAGCAGTTGCCTGAGCATGCCCGCTATATTGAAGACGGTTTGCTCCTGCTTAACGGCGGTGAAATTGTCTCGCTACAGAGCTGGGAAGAGGGCCGCCAGCGGCTGGCAGATGAAAGCAGGGTGATCGACTATCGTGGCAAACTCATCGTGCCGGGTTTTGTTGACACGCATATTCATTATCCGCAGACGGAAATGATCGGTGCTTTTGGCGAGCAGCTGCTGGAATGGCTCCAGCAGTACACTTTCCCAGTAGAAAGCCAGTATCACTGTCCGGAACATTCGGCAAAAATGTCCGCTTTCTTTCTGCATCAATTGCTGAGCAATGGCACGACCACCGCGCTGGTTTTTGGCACCGTTCACCCTCAGTCGGTGGATGCGCTGTTCAGCGCGGCAGAGGCACTCAACATGCGTCTGATCGCCGGTAAAGTGATGATGGATCGTAACGCGCCGGATTATCTGACCGAGACGCCGGAAGAGAGCTATCAGCAAACCCGTAAGCTGATTGAGCGCTGGCACAATCATGGCCGCCTGAGCTATGCACTGACCCCGCGTTTTGCTCCGACATCCTCACCGGCTCTGCTGGAAAAAGTGCGCCAGTTGAAGGCGGAATATCCCGATACCTGGCTGCATACCCATCTGAGTGAGAACCCTCAGGAAATAGAATGGGTTAAAGCGCTTTTTCCTGCGCATGATGGGTACCTTGACGTTTATCACCAGTACCAGCTTACCGGCCGTCGCAGTGTCTTCGCACACTGCCTGCATCTGGAAGAGAAAGAGTGGGATTGCCTGCATCACACCGACTCGGCGGCGGCCTTCTGTCCGACCTCGAACCTGTTTCTGGGCAGCGGTCTGTTCAATCTGAAAACCTGCTGGGAGAAGGGCGTGAAGCTGGGGATTGGTACCGATGTCGGTGCGGGAACCACCTTCAGCATGCTGAAAACACTGGGTGAGGCCTACAAGGTGGGGCAACTTCAGCATTATAAACTGGCAGCCTGCGAAGCGTTTTATCATGCCACGCTTGGCGGTGCTCAGGCGCTGGATCTGCAGGATCGCATCGGCAATTTTATGCCGGGTAAAGAGGCTGATTTTGTAGTGCTGGACCCGGCCGTTTCCGCTTTGCAGCAGATGCGTCACGGTAACAGCCGCGACATCTGGGAAAAACTGTTTGTGCTGATGACGCTGGGCGACGACCGTAATATCGCCTGCACCTGGGTTAACGGCCAGTGCGTCTGGCAGCAGAAGGCTGAGGTGAAAGCGGCCTGAGGCCAGCTTGCGCAGTTTCTTATCCTGTGCTGAAGTGTTTATCAGACAAGGAGATAAATCATGCCAGTCAATCCGTTCAGTCAGCAAAGCACATTGCCTTTCCAGGCGCCGCCGTTCAATAAAATCAGCGAGAGCGATTACCGTCCCGCGCTGGAAGAAGGTATGCAGCAAAAGCGTGCAGAAGTGCAACGCATTGCCGATAACCCTGATGCGCCGACTTTCGAAAATACTTATCAGGCTCTGGAGTTGTGCGGCCAGATGCTGAAACGCGTCGTGGCGGTATTTGGTGCCATGACCGCCGCCAACACCAGCGATACTCTGCAGGCACTGGATGAAGAGATGTCGCCAAAGCTGACCGCACTGGAAGATGACATCAAACTGGATGCAAAGCTGTTTGCGCGACTGAACGCTGTCTGGCAACAGCGCGAGAACTTGAAGCTGGATGCGGAATCTCGGCGGCTGGTCGAGGTGACCTGGCAGACTTTCCAGCTGGCCGGAGCGAGTCTGGATGAGGATCAGAAAGCCCGGCTGAAAGTCCTTAACCAACAGGCTGCCAGCCTGAGTACCCAGTTCACCAACCGGCTGCTGGCCGCGACGAAATCCGGCGGGTTAAGCGTGGAAAATCCTGTACAGCTTGCCGGATTGAGTGAAGCTGAACTGAGCGCTGCCGCACAGGCCGCCAGTGAAAAGGGACTGCAGGGTAAATGGCTGCTGGCGTTACAAAACACGACCCAACAACCCGCGCTGCAGGATCTTAGCGATCGACAAACACGTGAGGCCCTGTTCAGTCTTGGCTGGAACCGGGCAGAGAAAAACGATGACAGCGACACCCGCAGCCTGATTGCCCGGCTGGCAAGCGTGCGTGCCCGCCAAGCGCAGCTACTGGGTTTCGAAAATTATGCGCAGTGGAATCTGCAAAACCAGATGGCGAAAACGCCGCAGGCCGCGCTGGATTTTATGCGGGAAATCGTTCCTGCAGCCACTTCCCGTGCCAGGCGGGAAGCTGCTGATATCCAACAGGTCATCGACCAGCAAAAGGGCGGTTTCAGTCTCGCGCCCTGGGACTGGCAGTTCTATGCCGAACAGGTACGCAAGGCGAAATACGATCTCGATGACAGCCAGATTAAACCTTATTTCGAAATCACCAGCGTGCTGGAAAACGGGGTGTTCTACGCCGCCACCCAGCTCTTTGGCATCACCTTTAAGCCCCGATCCGAAATCCCTGTCTATCATCCGGATGTGAAGGTTTATGAGATTGTTGACAGCAACGGCGAGCCGATGGCGCTGTTCTATACCGACTTCTTTAAGCGGGACAACAAAAGCGGCGGCGCGTGGATGGGTAACTTTGTTGAACAATCGACCCTGCTGAAATCGGTGCCGGTCATTTACAACGTCTGCAACTATAGCAAACCGGTTGCCGGCCAGCCCGCGCTGATCTCCTGGGATGATGTCATCACTATGTTCCACGAATTTGGCCACACGCTGCACGGTCTGTTTGCGGAGCAGCGCTATCCGGGCCTGTCGGGCACGGCCACGCCGAGAGACTTTGTCGAGTTTCCTTCACAGTGCAATGAGCATTGGGCGAGCGATGAGCAGGTGTTTAAAAACTTCGCCCGCCATTATCAGACTGGTGAGGCAATGCCTGCCGCTCTGCATGAGAAAATCATCAAAGCCAGTAAATTCAACAAGGGCTATGACATGACTGAGCTGCTGGCCGCAGCACTACTGGATATGCACTGGCACAGCCTGTCAGCGGGCGAGCCAGAGCAGGATGTCGACAGCTTCGAGAAGAGCGCCCTGCAGGCCGATCGGGTGGATCTGGCAGCCGTACCGCCGCGTTATCGTTCCAGCTATTTCAATCATATCTGGGGAGGTGGCTACGCTGCGGGTTATTACGCCTACCTGTGGACGCAGATGCTGGCCGATGACGGCTTCGAATGGTTCCGGGAGCGGGGCGGCCTGACGCGAGAAAACGGCCAGATCTATCGTGAGAAAATCCTGTCACGCGGCAACAGCGAGGACCTGAAAAAACTCTATTCAGACTGGCGTGGTCACGATCCGGAGATCGAACCTATGCTGATAAACCGGGGCCTGAAAGAGGCATAATTTTTCAGGTGCAGGCCATTCCATTGCTGCTGCGATCCCTGTATGGAATGGCTCACTTACCAGAAATCTCATGCACCACAACCAGGCCTGCCAGCCGCGCGGTTGCCAACAGGCGACCCTGGCTGCAACCGTAACGCGCTTTGGCCGAGAGGCCAGACAGCGTGGTGCTGATGAAGTCGGTCAGCCGCTCCGCACATTCGGGGTGACGTGCGGCAATGTAGTCGCGGAGCCTGCCTTCAGCAGCAGAATGAAACGCGCTGGCCGCCTTTCTTGCCTCAGGGTCAATACTCCGGATCCCCTCCAGCACCAGACAGCCCGCTACGCCGGGATCGGATGCATAGCGTCGGGCTGCGTCCTCCAGCACGGAGACAAGGCATTCAGCCACTGGCCGGTCACTCAGAAGGAGATCTTCGAGGGGAATCGCATCGGTACAGGCATAACGATCAAGAACCCGTGAATAGAGCCCGCCCTTACTGCCAAAAGCAGCATAGAAACTGGGAGGATTAATGCTGAGCGCTTCAGTAACATGCGCGACGTTAACAGCATCGTAGCCGTGCGCATGAAATAAACGTTGAGCTGTTGCTACAGCCTGTTCCGGATCGAAACGACGGGGACGGCCAGGAGAACGTAAGCTTTTTGTAGTCATTATTACAAAACCAATTGACAGCGTCTTCTGAGACATTTTATATAGGTTACTACAAAATTACTCAGGAGTGTTTCTATGTCTGTATTTAAAGGTAAGTCTGTGTTGGTGCTTGGCGGCAGCCGGGGGATTGGTGCAGCCATCGTTCAGCGCTTTGCGTCAGAAGGTGCGGCAGTGACGTTCACTTATTCCGGCTCGCCAGAGGCTGCCGGAAAAGTGGCAGATGACACGGGCAGCGTGGCGGTCCAGACCGACAGTTCAGACCGGGAGTCGGTTATAGCGCGGGTCAGGGATAGCGGCCCACTGGACGTGTTAGTGGTTAATGCCGGGATCGTCTTGTTCGGCGATGCGCTGGAACAGGATGTTGACGAAGTCGACCGTCTTTTTCGCATCAATATCCACGCGCCCTATTATGCGTCCGTAGAGGCGGCCCGGCAGATGTCTGAGGGCGGACGGATCATCATCATCGGTTCCGTTAATGGTGACCGGATGCCGGTTCCCGGCATGGCCTCTTACGCCATGAGTAAATCAGCCCTGCAGGGAATGGCGAGAGGACTGGCACGTGATTTCGGTCCTCGTGGCATCACTATCAATGTGGTACAACCCGGGCCGATCGATACAGATGCGAATCCGGCTGAAGGGCCAATGAAAGAGTTGATGCACAGCTTTATGGCACTGAAACGTCATGGGCGCCCTGAAGAAGTGGCCGGGATGGTTGCCTGGCTGGCGGGTCCGGAAGCCGGTTTCGTGACGGGAGCGATGCATACCATTGATGGTGCGTTTGGTTGCTGAGAATAACAGGGGACTGACGTCCCCGTTTTTCAGGCCAGCGGGCCGCCCTGGATGGTGTCGCACATACCATTGATAATGCGTTCGCCGGTTTCGCTTTTCAGATCTTCATACCACTGCTGGGTCACCGCCATCTCTTTGCCGTGCGTCACATCACAGCGTTTTCTCGCCTTCAGCACCAGATCTTTCACCCGGTCGGCGCGCTTATGCTGATAACGCAGCAGGGCATCTTCAATCCCCAGCGAATTGGTCTGCAGTACGTTAGCCAACACCACGGCATCTTCCATTGCGGCACAGCCGCCCTGGCCGATATCCGGCGTGGTGCTGTGAGCGGCATCACCCAGCAGGGCAACACGACCTTTAACCAGCTGCGCGAAAGGATCGATATCATGGATTTCCACACGGTTGGTGGTTTCCGGGTTGATCTGGTCAATCAGCTTCTGCACCGGCTCTGCCCAGTCGCTGAAGTAGCGTTTCAGATCGTTGCGCAGGCTGCTGCGGTCTTCTGCCAGACCTGCGGGTAGCGGTACATCAAAGAAGAAATAGAAGCGATCGTTCGCCACCGGCATCAGTGAAACACGTTTACCTTCGCCAACAAAGGTGGTCCATTGCTGCGCAGGGGCGATGCTTTCGTCGATCGCCACCAGACCATTCCAGTTCACATAGCCTGCATAACGACGTTCAACCGTTCTGCCCAGCACGTATTTTCGCACCACGGAATGAGTGCCGTCGCAGGCAATCAGCAGATCGCCATGGGTTTCGCTGCCGTCCTCAAACCAGGCGGTGACGCCATTTTCATCCTGCTCCACGCGGGTGACCCGCTTACTGAACTGCACCTTGTCGCGGCCATAAGTGTCCAGCAGCATCGCCTGTAACTCGGCCCGCGCAACAGGATAGGGTCGTTCGCCGGAGTCCGCTACCAGCGGGTCAAGGCTGAAGCGGGTGAGGGTGTTGCCATGCAGAAAATCGTTATAGGCCATCGAGCGCATCGGGCCGCCGAGCGCGCGCAACTGCTCTTTCATCCCAAGAAAGTTCAGGCACTTGACGCCGTTAGGCCAGATGGAGATCGCCGCACCCACGGGTTTGATCTCTTTGACGGCTTCACAGACCGTAGTGTTGATACCAAAACGTTTCAGGGCAATCGCGGTGCACATGCCGCCGATCCCCGCTCCAATCACTATTGCTTTCATCTGTCTCTCCTTCAGGATTCATCAACAGTGAAGCAATTTCCATACCAGTTTCATATGAATCGGAAATGCCGCCAGTACCGGGTTTTCACAATAAATGAAACTATAGTTTCATGAAGTTTTGCATCGGGGCGGGGCGTTGCACTGATTTGGTGATTGTCCGGTGAAACATTTGCCTTATTTCACAGGACTGGTTGGCAAAGGCCGGCGAATTTGCCACAGTGTCAGGATTACTCTGCCGGAGAGACCCGTATGGCGATCATAGCCTGTTTGCACGCTGCAAGAAGCAACATTGACGTGTTTGAAGAGGCACTACAGACGCTGGATTATGAAGATATCCAGCTGTTGCACCGCGTGGAGAGTGAACTGCTTGCCAGTGCCATTGAGGCCAATGAGGTCACACCTGCCATCGCCGATACCACCCGGCAGATCATAGAAGAGATGTGCCAGCACGCTGATGCGGTGATTGTGACCTGTACCACGCTCGGCGCGGTGGCATGGGATGCAAAACAGTTCAGTAAGCCGGTGTTGAGAGTGGATGCCTCGCTGGCGAAGGTGGCTTCCCGCTATCATGGCTCGATTTTGGTGCTCTGCACGGCAGAGTCCACGATGGGAATGACCACACATCTTTTTACCGCCTTTATCCCTGGCGACCGTCTCTCCGTCGAGCTGATCCCCCGCGCCTGGGCCTTTTTTAACGCTGGTGATATTGAAGGTTATCACCAGCAAATTGCCAGCTATATTCAGCAGCGCCCGGAATGTTCGCTGGGCTGCATCGTGCTGGCACAGACCTCGATGGCGGGTGCTGAAAAATATATCACCAGCACGCTGGCGGTACTGACCGGACCGTCGGTCAGCCTGCAGGCCGCCATTGAGACGATTTACTGAGCAAATGTATTTAGAGTGTTAAAAACAGTAGAGCGGAGTGAAAAACCGTTTTAAGGTGTAGGGACAATAAGTTACCAATACCTTTGCGGGAAAACCATGTTCGATCTGACGCTGTTTATTTTGCTTTTCCTGGCTGGCCTCAGCTATTTCAGCCACAACCTGACCGTAGCCATTGCCCTGCTGGTGCTGATTGTGGTGCGAATGACCCCGCTCAACGCCACTTTCCCCTGGATTGAGAAGCAGGGTGTGACGGTGGGGATCATCATCCTGACCATCGGAGTGATGGCTCCCATTGCCAGCGGTGGCATTCCCGCCAGCACACTGATGCACTCCTTTATGAACTGGAAATCCCTGCTGGCAATTGCGGTTGGCATCTTTGTCTCCTGGGTTGGCGGGCGCGGTGTGACCCTGATGAGTACGCAACCCACGGTAGTGGGCGGCTTGCTGATCGGCACGATTATTGGCGTATCGCTGTTTCGTGGCGTACCGGTCGGACCGTTGATTGCGGCCGGTCTGGTCTCCCTGTTTATCGGTAAAATGTAGCCGTCCTGCACCGGTGAACTCTGTTATGATTACGCTCTTTTTTTGATGCGGGAGAAAGCCGGTGAGTAGTAAACAGGACAAGCGTAATAAGCGCGCAAAAGTTAAGGCCAGACAAGCAAATAACGCGCGTGCAAGGGGCAAACAGCTGGATGCTGTAGGTCGCCAGAGCTATGTCGCCACGCCGGATATGCTGGCGCTTTTTGCCACGTTGCCCCCGCTGGATGAAAACGGTGAAATGCCGTTTGTGGCGGAGATCTACCGCTGGTCCGATGAAGAGTACGGCTTTGACGGTGGCAGTGCGGAAAACGATATGTTGCAGGTTGCCGCGCTTTGCGTGCTGTATATCCACTGGCGGACCAGCGGAGGGGCGACCTCGCTGGTGCAGAATGAAATGATTGAGGCCGCTATCCGTCTGACTGAAGAGAACGAGGCGTTTAAAACCCAGTATCAGGCAGTTCGGGGCGAATAGCGCGACAAAATGGCCAGAAGGTTCAATAATGGCCACTTGTTGACCATCATCCGTGTAACAGATCAGAAAAAAGTGACCGGCTCCCGGTAGCTAAATCTGGTGGCCGGCCATCTTTCATTTATTCTCAACCAGGGTAGATACCGCGATCCTTACGGGCCATCAGAATGCGTTCACAGGCCACGATATAAGCGGCTGTACGCAGGCTGCACTCTTTCTCTCTGGCTTTGTCCCAGACGTGGATCATCGCTTCGGTCATGATCTTGTCCATGCGGTCGTTGATTTCGCTCTCGCTCCAGAAGAAGCTGGCCATGTCCTGCACCCATTCGAAGTAGCTGACCGTCACACCGCCTGCGTTACAGACCACGTCCGGCACCACGGTGATACCGCGTGAACTGAGCACGTCGTCAGCTTCCGGATAGGTCGGGCCGTTTGCCCCTTCCAGCACCAGCTTACAACTCAGCTTTTCCGCGCGCTCACGGGTGATCTGGCCTTCCAGCGCCGCCGGGATCAGAATATCCATCTGAACTGTCCAGAATGCCTCGCTGGCAATCTCTTCCGCGCCGCTGAATCCGGCGATTTTTTTACTGGCGGCCTGCCATTCGGTCAGCGCTGCCAGGTCAATACCGTCCGGGTTGAACAGGGTGGCTGAGTGATCCTGTATCACCACCACACGTGCACCGGCAGCCACGAACAGACGTGCGGCTTCGCTGCCCACGTTACCAAAGCCCTGCACCGCAATTCTCGCATCGGCAATCTCAATGCCCGAGCGGCGGGCCACTTCACGGCCGGTGATAAACACGCCGCGACCTGTGGCTTTTTCACGTCCCAGCGATCCGCCCAGATGGATTGGCTTGCCGGTGACCACACCAGTGATCGTGGTACCGTGGTTCATTGAATAGGTGTCCATCATCCACGCCATCACTTTGGCGTTGGTGCCGACATCCGGAGCCGGAATATCCTTTTGTGGTCCAATAATCAACCCAATCTCGCTGGTATACCGGCGAGTCAGACGCTCAAGTTCTCCTTCAGAGAGTTTGAAGGGATCGACGCGGATGCCGCCTTTCGCACCGCCGTAAGGCAGGTTAACTGCGGCACATTTGATCGTCATCCAGGCTGACAGCGCCATCACTTCGTTGAGGTCCACATCCGGATGGTAGCGGATGCCGCCTTTACCCGGCCCGCGTGAAAGGTTGTGCTGAACGCGGAAGCCCTCGAAATGGCGGATTGAGCCGTCGTCCATCTGCAGGGGGATATCAACAATCAGAGCGCGTTTGGGATGGCGAAGGGTATCGATCCAGCGGGTGAGATCGCCCAGGTAAGGGGCGACGCGGTCGATTTGTTGTAAGTAGGTTGACCAGGCCGTTGTGCTGCTGTCGGAAACGTAGGATAGCTTGTCCATAACAAACCTTTATTGAATTAGTTATATGTGCTGCAAAACCGCGGAGTGTTTAGTGCATATGACTTCTGCGTGGCTCAATCTATCACCGTTCTTATGTATGTAATCCTTTAAATTAATGTTAAATCTGTTGCGATATTGCGTTTGTACGAATGGATGGCGAATAAATAATTAGGTAAATGGCAGGCAGTCTGATGGCGTTCAGTGTTATACCCATATTTATGCATATAAAGTGCATATCGTCCGATTTGGTGTTATTTTTCAAAACTTTGAATGCGATCAAATTCTGCCGTCAGGGTGAGTGAACCCGGCCGCGGCGAACCGTAAGATAACGGAGGAGTGTCGATGGACGCCGATATGCAGCAACAGTTAAAAAATGCCTTTCCGCTGGTGAAGACACTGTGCGATCTTGAGCCGGTCACCTGGATTAACTCAAAGGCCACCAGCACCGAAGAGGGTATGCCTTATGTCGGACTCACAGCAGATCAGGTGGAAGAAGCCGCTCAGCGCCTGCAGCGTTTTGCTCCTTTTCTGATGAGCGCATTTCCGGAGACGGCAGCGGCTCAGGGGATTATTGAATCCGCTATCGTCCCGTTACCCACACTGCAAAAGACGCTTGATGTCCGCCTGGGTATCAAATCTGGCGGCCATTTACTGCTGAAAAAAGACAGCCATCTGCCAATTTCCGGTTCGATTAAGGCTCGTGGCGGCATCTATGAGGTGCTGACTCATGCGGAAAAACTGGCCATTGAGGCCGGACTGCTGAAGGAAAGTGATGACTACAGCATCCTAAATTCGCAGGCCTTTCGTGAGTTCTTCTCTCATTACCGCATCGCCGTGGGCTCAACCGGTAATCTCGGATTATCAATTGGCATCGTCAGCGCACGCCTGGGTTTTGGCGTCAGCGTACATATGTCTGCCGATGGGCGGGAATGGAAGAAGAATAAGCTGCGCGTAAACGGCGTCAACGTGGTCGAGTATGAACAGGATTATGGTATGGCCGTTGAGCAGGGAAGGCGTGAAGCGGCCAGCGATCCGCGCTGCTTTTTCATCGATGACGAAAACTCCCGCACGCTGTTTCTCGGCTATGCGGTTGCAGGCGGGCGCGTACGCAAACAGTTGAAGGAAATGCAGGTTAAGGTTGATGCTGAACATCCGCTGTTCGTTTATCTGCCGTGCGGTGTGGGTGGTGGCCCTGGCGGCGTGGCCTTCGGGCTGAAGCTGGCGTTTGGCGATAATGTGCATTGTGTGTTCGCCGAGCCAACACATTCCCCCTGCATGCTGCTGGGCGTCCATACTGGTCTGCATGATGCTGTTTCCGTTCAGCAGCTCGGCATTGATAACCTGACGGCTGCTGATGGTCTGGCGGTCGGACGCGCTTCCGGTTTTGTCGGCCGGGCGATGGAACGACTGCTGACTGGTTTCTTTACCGTAAGCGATCGGCAGATGTTTGACCTGCTTGGCCTGCTGGCCAGAGATGAGCACCTGAAGCTGGAGCCTTCGGCGCTGGCGGGGATGCCGGGGCCATGGCGGATGCAGCAGGCACAGGATGCGCTGGCAGCACAGGGCATAAGCCCGCAGCAGCTCAGTCAGGCCACGCATCTGGTGTGGGCCACCGGCGGCGGTATGGTGCCGGAGGAGGAGATGGCGAGGTATCTTGGGGCTTAGGGAGCCATCGGAGGATTATTGTCGGGCATGCCGCTGAGCAGGTCCAGCCTTAACCACGCCACCTGTAACCTCTCTACAGGTGGTTTTACGATTCCTTCACACTTCTTGTTACAACAGAAGACTCTTAAATCCACCTCTTTAACTAAACTCGCCCGCTTTTACCCTGTCTGACCTTCAGCAAAATCACCGATATGACAGTATGCAGAGCAAATCAGATCTGTTACTGGCATGACATTCACCTGCAATAACAACGACGACACAGATGAAAAAACTGCATTTTTTGACCCTGAACCGGGTCTGTTGCTTTATCGCTTTTTACATTGGGATCCTGTTAAACCTGCCAATATTTTTCCGCCGCTTCCATCAGCTCCACTATGATGCGGCCCTGTCAACCGCCATTGAGGTGGTTGCCGCCTTCGCGCTGGTCCTCTTCACCACGCTGCTGTCCTCAATGGCCGGGCGTCTGCTGTTCCGCATTCTGCTTTCGGTGCTGGTTATTTGTTCTGTTGCCGCCAGCTACTACATGATCTTTTTCAACGTGGATATTGGCTACGGCATCATTGCTGCCGTGATGGCGACTGACAGCCTTGATCTCTCGAAAGAGTCAGTGGGCTGGCACTTTGAAGTCTGGACGGTGCTGGTCAGCCTGTTGCCGCTGCTGATGCTGTGGTTGACGCCGCTACCGGAAGCTGCGCTTCACCGCAGGAATACGGGCGCATTTTTGCGCCGGGGCGGCACGATGATCGCCGCCGGGTTGTGCTGCTGGCTGCCGCTGAAGGTGATGGGGAGCCACCAGGAGGAGATGGACAAGCAGCAGAATCGCATGATGGCCAGCTACGGTGGCGTGGTAGCAGGCAGCTATTCGCCGTCAAACTGGCTGTCCGGGATGGGGCTGCTGGCCTACAGCAGCTGGAGCCAGGCAGAGGACAGTCGTAACCTGTTCGATCCTGCGGCCCATTTCACCTATACACCGCCGAAAGATGTGAACGATCTTTACGTGGTGTTTGTGATTGGTGAAAGTGCCCGCCGTGACCATATGGGTGTCTATGGTTATGGCCGCGACAACACGCCATATCTGGATAAAGAACCCAATCTGGCCGCGCTACAGGGATATTCGTGCGATACCTCGACCAAACTGTCGTTGCGCTGCATGTTCGTCCGTGAAGGCGGAGCTTCCGAAGCACCAGAACGTACGTTGAAAGAGATGAATGTATTCTCCGTACTGAAAAAGCAGGGGTTCTCTTCCGAGCTGTTTGCGATGCAGAGCGAAGCCTGGTTTTATAACAAAGTGATGGCAGATGACTACGCGCTGCGAGAAACCATTCAGTCCGAGAAGCGTAACGTCGGCAAACCGATTGACGATATGGCGCTGGTCAGCGAGTTGAAGGACTCTGTCGAACGCCATCCGCAGGGCAAACACCTGATTGTGCTGCACACCAAAGGTTCACACTATCTGTATACCGAACGCTATCCGCGATCGTTTGCCCGCTACCAGCCGGAATGCAAGGGGATAGATGACAGTTGTTCAACAGAGGAGATGGTGAACTCTTACGACAACAGCCTGCTGTATACCGATTACGTGCTGGAGCAGGTGTTCAACCAGCTGCGGAACAAGAACGCAATCGTGTTTTATGCCTCCGATCATGGCGAGTCGATCTCCAAAAACATGCATTTTCACGGCACCCCGCGAGACCAGGCGCCAATGGCACAGCGTACCGTACCGATTATGGTCTGGGCTTCGGATAAATTTCTCCAGCAGCCTTATAACGCTGCCGCCTTCCGGCAGTTGAAAACGCTGGCGAAGGATAAAACGCCGGTGTTCCACGAGAAACTGTTTGACAGCATCCTCGGCTGTATCGGCTATACCTCGCCGGACGGTGGGATTAACGAACTGCGCAACTGGTGCCACGTTAACCACTGAGATGACTGGCATAACGCTATACCGGGGATAACGGACGAAGAGTGAGCAAAAAGGTGATTTGTCCCACCCGTGCGGGTGATAAGTGTCTGTCATCTTTGCCTGAATCGTCACAAGCAGGTATTCTGTTGCCCATATTTACTTAAGACAGTTCCAATTGAGGTCGACATGATTATTAAACCACGCATCCGTGGCTTCATCTGTGTTACTGCCCATCCGGCGGGTTGCAAAGCAAACGTTGAAAAACAGATCGAGTACGTCACCAGCCACGGCCCGATTGCTAACGGCCCGAAAAAGGTCCTGGTGATTGGTGCCTCCACTGGTTACGGTCTCGCTGCCCGTATCTCTGCTGCCTTCGGCTGCGGTGCTGACACCCTGGGCGTGTTCTTCGAGCGTCCGGGCGAAGAGAGTAAGCCGGCTACCGCTGGCTGGTACAACTCCGCCGCTTTTGAAGCGTTCGCTGAAGCGAAAGGCCTGTATGCCAAAAGCATCAACGGCGACGCTTACTCGGATGAAGTGAAGCAGAAGACCATTGAACTGATTAAACAGGATCTGGGTCAGGTTGACCTGGTGGTGTACAGCCTGGCTGCGCCACGTCGTACCCATCCTAAAACCGGTGAAGTGTTTAACTCCACGCTGAAGCCAGTAGGTAAAACGCTGACCACCCGCGGCCTGAACACCGATAAAGAAACCATTACCGATATCACGCTGGAACCGGCTTCCCAGGAAGAGATCGACGGTACCGTGGCGGTCATGGGCGGTGAAGACTGGCAGATGTGGATCGACGATCTGAAAGCTGCTGGCGTGCTGGCCGACGGCGCGAAAACCACCGCCTTTACCTACCTGGGCGAGCAGATCACCCATGACATTTACTGGAATGGCTCAATCGGCGAAGCGAAGAAGGATCTGGACAAACGTGTGCTGTCTATCCGCGAAACGCTGGCTGAAAAGGGCGGCGATGCGCGCGTTTCCGTACTGAAAGCGGTGGTGACTCAGGCCAGTTCTGCGATCCCGGTGATGCCACTGTACCTGTCGCTGCTGTTCAAAGTGATGAAAGCCAAAGGTACTCACGAAGGCTGTATCGAGCAGGTCTATGGCTTGTTCAAAGACAGCCTGTATGGCCAGTCGCCGATTCTGGATGATGTTGGCCGTCTGCGTGCGGACTACAAAGAGCTGAAGCCGGAAGTGCAGGATGAAGTGGTTAAGCTGTGGCCGACGGTGACCAACGAAAACCTGAACGAGCTGACCGATTTCGTCGGCTATAAAACCGAATTTATGCATCTGTTTGGTTTTGGTCTGCAGGGCGTCGATTACGAAGCCGACGTTAATCCGGATGTGAAAATCAAAAACCTGGTGCAGATGTAATCAGGTGAAAAGCAAAAAGCCTGTCTGCGGACAGGCTTTTTTTGTTTTTAATTCAGTAAATTAAAATCTGGCCGCTGCCGTGAAAATCAGCGTATAAAATAACGCACAAACCAGCACCATACCTGACCAACCCTGGGAGTTGTTCTCTACGGCTCAGACGGGGATGGAGTCGCTTTCCGGCTGGCCTGTGGGAATTTTCCGATCGGACTTCAGTAGCTTCACCATGGCCTGCAGATTGGCGGAATGGCTGTCTTTTCGCCAGACCAGCCAGATATGCAGATGTCCGCGCTTTCCGGCCAACGGCCAGGCCAGCACGCTGTCACGTCCCGGCATGCTCTGCAACATACTTTGCGGGATCATCGCCAGCCCGGCTCCTGCACTGACGCAGGCTACAATGCCGTGATAGGATTCCATTTCAAAAATTTTCCCCGGTGCGGCGTTGTCCCGTGCAAACCAGTTCTCAAATAAACGCCGGTAGGAGCAGTTGGCGCGGAATGCATAGATGGTTGAACCGGCAATATCCGCCGCTGAGCTGACCGGCGGATGATTCAGCGACGAAATCAGCACCATCTCCTCCGCAAAAACCGGTATTCCCTCAAGCTGCGGATGCCTGGGCGGTCCCTCTGTAAATACCGCACTGAACTGTCCGGCCAGTAAACCGTCCGTCATATCGCCGGAAGGGCCGGTCGAGAGATCCAGTTCCACCTCCGGCCAGGTCTGATGATAGCGGGCAATCAGCGGAGGCAGGCGAACCGCAGCGGTGCTTTCAATTGAGCCGAGGGTAAATATGCCGGCAGGCTTCTGGCTGGAGACACGTTCACGAGCCTCCTCAGTTAACGCCAGAATGCGCAAGGCATAATCCAGCAGCGTTCTGCCTGCATCGGTGATATGCAGCCGCAGTTTTTCACGACTGAACAGCGCCACGCCCAGCTCATTTTCCAGCTGGCGTAACCGGGTGGAGATATTCGACGGCACCCGGTGCAGCCGCTCTGCCGCCGCCGTCACGCTGCCTTCCTCCGCTATAGCGCGAAAGATCTCGAGTTGGGTCAGATCCATATTGATTCTCTTTATGAGACAGATATTTTCATTATTATTCATTTTTCAGGAAAGGCAGGCAAGCCTATGATGAAAGTCATCAACACTAATCACTTGCGCCGGGCAACAGATGCCCACCGTAACAGGAGAGTTTATGACTGCTTCATTTGCCGTATCGCGTAATCCGTTTAATGGTGAAATTATCCGCCAGACCCCTTTTGCTTCAACAGCAGAAGTGGAAACTGTACTCAACCAGACCGACGGGGCTTTTCAGGCCTGGCGCAGCAGCGCGGTGGAAGATCGTAGCGAATTACTGCTGAGCATTGCCGCTGGCCTGCGTCAGCGGAAGCGTGAACTGGCCGAAATGATGACCGCCGAAATGGGCAAGCCTATTACCCAGAGCGTGGCAGAAGTGGAAAAGTGCGCCCGCTTGTGCGAATGGTACGCGCAGCAGGGGCCAGGCATGCTGGCCCCTGAGCCAACGCTGGTCGAAAATAACAAAGCCACAGTTAACTATCTGCCATTGGGGCCGATTCTTGCGGTAATGCCGTGGAACTTCCCGGTCTGGCAGGTATTGCGTGGCGCAGTGCCAATCTTTATGGCGGGCAACAGCTATCTGCTGAAACCAGCACCTAACGTGATCGGCAGTGCGCTGTTGCTGCAGGAGATCCTGTCCGGAGCAGGCGTACCAAAGGGCTTGTTTGGCGTGGTCAATGCCGATAACGATGCGGTCGCCACAATGATCAACGACCGTCGTATTGCCGCCGTGACCTTAACCGGTAGCGTGCGGGCAGGTGCAGCGATTGCCAGCCTTGCCGGAGCCGCGGTCAAGAAGAGTGTGCTGGAGCTGGGAGGGGCAGATGCTTTTATCGTGCTGGCGGATGCGGATATCGATGCTGCCGTGAAAGGGGCAATTTCAGGCCGCTTTATGAACAGCGGACAGATTTGTATTGCTGCCAAACGCATCATTGTTGAAGAGTCGGTCTTTGCTGAGTTCCGCGACAAGTTTGTGGCGGCGGTCAGAGAGATGGTAGTGGGCGATCCCGCTGAGGAAGCAACCTTCATCGGCCCGATGGCCCGTTCCGACCTGCGTGACGAGCTGGATACCCAGGTCCAGGCAACGCTGGCAGAAGGGGCTGAATGTCTGCTCGGCGGTCATGTGATGGCGGGAGAGGGTAACTTCTATGCGCCCACCGTGCTGAGTAACGTTAAGCCGGGTATGACCAGTTTCCGTCAGGAGTTGTTTGGGCCGGTCGCCTCGTTGATTGTGGCGCAGGATGCTGCGCATGCGGTCAGGATGGCTAACGACTCAGAGTTTGGTCTGGGCGGCAGCCTGTGGAGTAAGGATCTGGATAAAGCCCGTAAAATGGCCGCGCAGATTGTCACAGGCGGCATGTTTATTAATTCCCCGAGCTTCTCCGATCCGCGGGTGCCGATTGGTGGCGTGAAGCACAGCGGCTTTGGCCGCGAACTGTCGCACTTCGGCATCCGCGAGTTCACTAACGCGCAGACTGTCTGGGTCGAGTCCTGATTCAGCCCCCGTGGGTTCAGCCACTTTTCCACCCCTTCCGCCGGGAGGGGCCAGCTGCAGAAGAAACCCTGCATCTCATCGCAGCCGGGGCTGGTTCTGCAGGGCTGACGTTTCCTTAGACAGCCTGTATTCTCTGGCGTATGTTGTTGTTTTCATCTGCGAAAAGGAGAAGGAACGTGTCAGTCAGAGTTAATGAATATCAGCAACCAGTGGGCGAGTCGCTTGAAGCCTGGACCCCGCGTCAGCGGCCGGATCGCGTGACGCTGAAAGGGCGCTTCTGCATGCTGGAACCGCTGGACAGCGCCCGTCACCTGGCGGATTTGTATCAGGCTTATGGTAAGGCAGGCGACGGCAGAGACTGGACGTATATGTTCAGCGGTCCGTTCAGCGATGAAGCGGCTTTTCGCCGCCATATTGAGAGCGCAGCAGCGAGCGAGGATCCTCTGCATTATGCGGTAATTGATCTGGCAAGCGGCAGGGCTGTCGGCACGTTAGCGCTGATGAGGATCGAACCGGCGCATGGGGTGATGGAAGTCGGGCACGTGGCCTTTTCCCCTGACCTTAAGCAGACGCCAGTCTCCACTGAAGCCCATTTTTTGCTGATGACCTATGCCTTTGAGCAACTGGGTTATCGTCGTTATGAATGGAAATGTGACAGCCTGAACGCCCCTTCGTGTAAAGCTGCGGAACGTCTTGGTTTCAGTTATGAAGGGCTGTTTCGCCAGGCGCTGGTGTATAAAGGGCGCACGCGAGATACCAGTTGGTTTTCCATAATCGATGCCGAATGGCCAGCGGTGCGCACCGGATTTGAGCGCTGGCTGGATGCGGGTAATTTCGATGCGCATGGCAGGCAGCGCCGGAGTCTCGCCGCACTACGAGGCTGACAATCTCCCCGGGTCTGCTGCTTCTGTGGCAGAGCCGGTTGTTTTTAGTACTCACATTTCCGCACATAAAATCATTAAATTTACTAACCTTTTACAGGTCAGCGTGACCGGCAGGGTGTCGCTCACGTTTGTTTGCAAAAAGGAGCCGGTTTAATGACCTCACAGGCAACAACATCACAGTCCACCCTTGCCGTGGCCGTTTATTCTCTGTTACATCCCGTCACGCCCGGTTTTTTCGCCGGTGCCTGGCTGTTCGATATCATTTATGTTTACAGCATGGAACCGCTCTGGACCCGGGCAGCAAGCTGGCTTATTGCACTGGGTCTGGTGATTTCCATTCTGCCGCGATTAATCAATCTGGCTCAGGTGTGGGTGGGGGTCTCATATCCTGTGCACTCGGCGCAAAAAATCCATTTCTGGGCTTACTTTGTGGCAATCCTTCTGGAGATTTTTAACGCCTTTATCCATAGCCGCGATGCTTATGCTGTGGTTCCCGCTGGCGTAATCCTGTCTACAGTGGCGGTGATAGTGATCCTGTTCGCTAACCTGCAACTCGCCCTGCGCGAACGCAGCGCTTAAGGAGGAGTGACAATGAAGAAAACAACCTTACTTTCCCTGCTGGCCGTCTCCGTGTCCTTAACTCTGGCGGGCTGCGATCAGGCAGCAAAAATCGATCCGGCCAGACAGACCGGCGCAAATCCTGAACTACCGCCGTCGCAAAACTTTCTGATCCCGCCGATGCAGGTTCCCAGCGGTACACCCTGGAAGCAGGGGGAGAAACCCAGCGTTGCCGAAGGGCTGAAAATAGAAAAAGTGGCGGAAGGTTTTCAGCATCCACGCCAGCTTTATACGCTGCCAAACGGCGACATTCTTGTGGTGGAGGCCGGCGGACCGCCTGCGCCAACCAGCCAGCCTAAAGAGTTGATTACCGGGATGATCAAAAATGCTTCCGGCAAAGGTGGCCCGGGCGGCAATCGCATCACGCTGTTGCGTAACAGCAACGGAGATGGCAAAACCTGGGAAAAACATCCTTTCCTGCAAAATCTGTACTCGCCTTTCGGCGTCCAGTTGATTGGTGACACGCTTTATGTGGCGAATGCCGATGCGCTGATGAAATACCACTATGAGAGTGGCGCGACCAGCATCACCGGGCCGGGCACTGTACTGGCCGATCTGCCGGGTGGCCCCATTAATCACCACTGGACCAAATCTCTGCTGGCCAGTCCGGATGGCCGCAAGCTGTATGTTGGCGTTGGCTCCAACAGTAACATCACTGAGAATGGCATCGGTGCGGAATATCGCCGGGCGGATATTCTTGAGGTAGATGTCGCCTCCGGAGCCAGCCGGATCTACGCCAGCGGATTGCGAAATCCAACCGGGCTGCAGTGGGAGCCGCAGACCGGCAAGCTGTGGGCAATAGTCAATGAACGCGATGAGATCGGCGCCGATCTGGTGCCGGACTACATGACCTCGGTTCAGGAGGGGGGCTTTTACGGCTGGCCTTACAGCTATTACGGCCAGCATGTGGATGAGCGTGCTCAGCCTCAGCGTCCGGATCTGGTTGCTAAAGCCATCAGGCCGGACTACGCCCTCAGTTCGCACGTTGCTCCGTTGGGGCTGTGGTTCTATACCGGCAGCAACCTGCCGGAGGAGTATCGTGGCGGGGCGTTTATCAGCGAGCATGGCAGTTGGAACCGCAAACCGCTGAATGGTTATCAGGTGGTCTGGGTGGCGTTTAAGGACGGTAAGCCGGTCGGTCTGCCAAAACCGGTGGTGACGGGCTTCCTGACGGAAGATCAAAAAGAGGTGCGTGGACTGCCTGTCGGCATGACTATGGATAAGCAGGGCGGCCTGATGATTGCAGATGATGCGGGCAATGTGGTGTGGCGGGTCACGGCGCAGTGAAAATTTTCTTGCGATCAAGATATATCATAGATATATTTTCAGGCTAATGAGAATGAGTCATATTACTCTTTAGCCTTTCCCGCATCGAGGAGAATCATCTTGTCTGAGACCCCAAATCGCGCGCCTTATCGCGTCAGAAACGAACTGCGTTTTCGTCCGGTAGAAGTATTGTCAAAAGAACTGATTGCCGACAGCTTTTACCGCATTGAACTGGGGGGTGAAGCGCTGTCCGGCTTTACTTCACCTGGTTTTGATGACCATATCAAAGTGTTCTTCCCCGATATCCAGACAGGGGCGTTCCACCTGCCGGAAATCACTGAAGATGGCGTGGTGTGGAAAGACGGTATACGGCCGGCCGCGCGTGATTACACGCCGCTATTCTTTGATGGCAAAAGCAACCTGACGTTGGACTTCTACGTGCATGAATCCGGGCTGGCCAGTGACTGGGCAGTTCAGGCCAAACCGGGCGATAAGCTGGCAATCGGCGGACCACGCGGTTCACTGATTGTGCCGGAAGATTATCATTTCCAGCTGTACGTCTGTGACGAAACCGGGTTGCCTGCCTTTAAACGCCGTCGTCAGAATATGACCGGAAAAATTAAACTTTACGCCTGGGCTGATGAAACAACAGGAAGCGCCTACCTTCAGGATCTGACCGGTGTGGAAGTCTGCTGGCTGGGCAGCGGCAAAATGAACGCTGACGCGGTGAACAGCCTGATGGCTGAACTCGACAAGCTGAAGATCCCGGAAAAGGATTACTTTATCTGGCTGACCGGTGAAGGGGCGGCGGTTAAGCAACTCAGCGACTATTTTACCGCGCAGCGCGGGCTGGCCGCCGATTACGTGCGTGCCGTGGCATACTGGCACCATAAATAATGAACAGAAAGCGCCGTGAAAAGATGCTGGATGCAGGCGATATTCGCCTGCTGATGCTGCATTTTATTGCGCAGGGGACTGCGCATGGCTATGAGCTGATCAAATCTGTCGAAGATTTATCAAAAGGGGAGTACACCCCCAGCCCGGGCATCATTTATCCTAATCTTACCCTGCTGGAGGAGAGGGAACTTATCCGGGTGGCTGACCCGCAGGCCGCGCGCAAAGCGTTCAGCCTGACCTCCGAGGGAGAGCTTCAGCTGCGGCAAAACCAGGAAGCTGTCCATCTTATTATCTGCAGGCTCTCTTCACTGGCGGTGCTGGTTAACAACCGCAGTATCCCTGAAGTTGAGCGCGCTATTCACAATATGAAGATGGCTCTGCATACCCGCCTGTCGCAGCCCAATTTATCTCAGCAAACGCTCCACCAGATTATTGATGCGCTGGACGAGGCGGCGAAGAAAATTGAGAGAAGCCCTGAATAATCCAACCGGGGAAGAAAGCATAATCCCCAGAATCAGATGCCGCTCGTAGAAAGGTATCACCTCTTATTGATCAAATTTATTAATGTATGAGGAGGGAGGCTAAGCCTCGTATGTTAAATTTCTAATATTAGCGTTCGTCAACAAAACCCATGAAGGAAGAGAGAGCAAGTGCAAATATTTTTATAACCTTATGTAATAAAACGTGTCATTTATTACATTCCATTAACATGAGGGGTGATTAAGAAAAACCTCTGATGCCTGTCTGAAAATAACAAAAGGTTTTTAATATAACAATAATATCAAGGATTTGAGGTGCTTTGCATGTTGTAACTTTGCTATAAAAAAGAAGTAATGAAAGTAAGAAGCCAATGATGTCAAGAGTGTAATGATGAATTATTGTGCAGAACTTAAATTTTTCTTACAAAATAGTTTGGCCGGAACGTGTAATGGTTCTGAAGTAAATTCTTTCAGAAATACATTAAGAATTCCCCTGGTTTACAGCAAAAAAAAACTGTGGTGTTCTATTAACACACCCGGATTGGGTAACCAGGGAAAATTTCTTTCAATTTATTACTATAAAGACCTGCTTCATGCGGTTCATATTTCTTACCTTAATGAGGTGGCTGTAATGAGAATTGGCGTTTCTAATGATAACTACCCTGAAAAAAGGACGATAATTGTCGATTCCGGCGTTGAATACGTAAATTATAAAAATAAAAATCTGTATTACTATCTCAACCTCTTTAATCAGAAAGTGTTAAAAAAACGCAAAAACTTTCTGTTTAAGCCGGTCATACAGCTGCGACAGCCTGATGTCGATATTTTCCATCTTTTCAATGAAGTAGCGCTGACCGATCGCAAGTGGGTGGCGACCTTCGAAACAGAACTCCCCCGCATCCTGCCTCCGCCGAGCGGCAATAAAAGCGAAAACATTTCCGAGCTGAAGAAGCTGTTTCCGGCACTTGCTGCGGGGAATTGCGTGGCGCTGATTGCGCTTTCTGGCGCGGCTTACAGAATGGAACAAAAATTATTCCGCTGTAGCCCGGAAGTATCAGACGCCATTCTGAATAAAATGGTGGTCGTTCACCCGCCGCAAAAACTTTATGTTCAGCAGCGTGAGCCACGGGCGAACGCGCAGCCAGTCCACTTCGTTTTCGTCGGTAATGAATTTTACCGCAAAGGGGGTGGAGAAGTGGTGCGTGCTTTTGAACAGCTGCTGACGGAAGGAAAAATTCAGCCCGATCAGGTGAAAGTCACGCTGATTGGTGACCTGGAAAAACGCCATAACTATGCGCTGGGGAAACATCAGGACGACCCGCAATTCTCCACGGCCACAGAAGCGGCTATAGCCGGACACAGCATCTTTGACCATGTCAAATTTATGCCCAACGAGCAGGTATTGTCGCTCCTGCAGAAAGCCGATGTTGGTCTGCTGCCCACCTGGGCCGAGACTTATGGTTTCTCGGTGCTGGAGATGCAGTCCTGCGGCTGTCCTGTGATCACCACCAACGTCCGTGCACTGCCGGAGATTAATCCGCTGGAAGCAGGCTGGCAAATCAGCCACGAGCTGAACGATGACCTGGAGTATTCAGTCCTGTCAGGCCTGGATCGTGACAAGCTTCGTCAGCAGACCGTGAAGCAGTTGAAGGAGTTGATTCTGGACATTGTCTCGCAGCCGGAACAAATCACCCTCAAAGCAAATGCTGCCATTGAACGAATCCGTATCGAGCATGATGTGGAAGCCTATCAGGCGAAGCTCCGTACGCTTTATAATCAATAGCGATCGTTTCTCTGCCCGCTGCTGAAGAAATTCCGTCAGCGGGCAGGTGATAACATGCCTGACCCGAAAAGATCCATAAAAAATCCTCCGATCCACACATTACCCACCCGGTTATTTTCTCAGCAATTAAATAGTCCAACCCATACGAAATAATCACCTAAAATACATAAATTAATTACTGTTTTTTTCTGAAGTGATTTTAGTTAAATTTGTGTTGTAGAATCGTAAAGGTTAGCAAGGATAATAATTATCCATATGTTTACATTGAGAGAAGAAAATGATTAACAAATTAACAAGTATTGTTATAGCGATATTGGGTCTCGCTATGCTTTACATGGGCGCAAAGCTGCTAATGGTCGGGGGTTCACCGTTTTATGCCCTGATGGCGATTGGCCTGCTGATTACCGCAGTTGCGCTGTTTAAAAACAAAAAATTCGCGTTATCCATTTACGCCATATTAATGTGGATTGTCCTGGCATGGATGATTTATGAAGTCGGGTTCGATAAATGGCAGTGGATCCCGCGTGGCGATCTGATCGGCCTGATCGGCGTCTGGTTGGCTATGCCCTGGGTGGTTCGCCCGCTGTCAAAAGCGCAGAACCCGGCCCGCACGGCAAACTTCCATCCTGTCCTCGGTACTACCGTCATTGTCATGATTGCCATCGTCATTGGCCTGATGTTCTACGATCCGTATCCGCAGGAAGGCAATATCACCACTCAGCGTAACCCGGTCTCTGATGCGACGGCGGGTAATGACTGGACCGCTTACGGCGGCAGTGACAATGGCCAGCGTTTCTCCAATCTGAAACAGATCACTAAAGATAATGTCAGCAATCTGGAAGTAGCCTGGACTTATCATACTGGCGACCTGCGCGATGCTCAGGATGCCAGCGAATATACTTTCGAAGCCACACCGCTGAAGGCAAATAACACTGTCTATTTCTGTACGCCACATAACGAGGTTCACGCGCTGAATCCGGAAACCGGTGCGCTGAAATGGAAATATGAGCCAACCAAAGATCGCTCTTATTTGCAGCAGCACCAGACCTGCCGTGGTGTAAGTTATTATGAAGCGCCGGAAGCACCAGCACAGAACAGCGTTCAGCCTGCCACCGTGGCTAATTCTCCTGCGGTTTGCCGCAAGCGTATCTTCAACGCGGCTAACGATGCCAAATTGCTGGCACTGGATGCTGACACCGGCAAACTGTGCAGCGATTTCGGCAATAACGGCATCGTAGATTTGACCGAAAATATGGGCAAAATTCGCCCACACGCGCTGATGCAGACCGCTGCTCCACTGGTTGCCGGTAATCTGGTGATTGTGGGCGGTTCGGTGATGGATAACGGCTTCAACAGCGGCAACCCGTCTGGCGTAATCCGCGCTTATGACGTGATTACCGGTCGCCTGGTGTGGAACTTCGACCCGGCTAATCCGGATAACACCCAGCCGCTGCCAGCCGGTCAGACTTATCCGCAGGACACGCCTGTGGCCTGGGGCACGCTGAGTGCCGACATGAAAAATGGCCTGGTCTATGTGCCTTTCGGTAACGCCTCGCCGGATGAGCTGGGCCTTAAACGCGATCCAGACAGCAACACCGAGAAGTTCCGCGACACGCTGGTGGCGCTGGATCTGAAAACCGGTGCATTCAAGTGGCGTTTCCAGTCTTCAAAACATGACTTGTGGGATCGGGACAATCCATCTCAGCCTTCGCTGCTGGATATTGACTATCAGGGCAAACGCCAACCGGTGGTGATCCTGCCAACCAAGACCGGTAACCTGTTTGTGCTGAACCGTCTGACCGGCCAGCCGGTGTATCCGGTTAACCAGGTTGATGTGTCAACCAAAGGTATTGAAGGTGAGAAGTATTCACCGATGCAGCCGGTTTCTGCACTGAACTTTATCCCGGCTCCGCTGAAAGAGAAATCGATGTGGGGCCTGACGCCGTTCGATCAGATGGCCTGCCGTATCGATTTTAAATCCATGCGTTACGATGGCAACCCGTGGACGCCATCCACCGAAGCGGGCAGCATTATCTTCCCGGGTAACATTGGTGTCTTCAACTGGGGCTCTGTGGCTGTCGATCCGCAGCGTCAGATCCTGATCGCTTCCCCGGTTCGTCTGGCATACAAATACAACCTGGTGAAGCGTACGCCGCAGACTGAAGATAAACGTCTGATCACCAAAGACGGCACGCCGTACTGGAACGAAAACTTCAACGGTGATTATGCTATCCATATCCAGCAGTTTGCCTCAAGCCTGGGTATTCCATGTATCGCGCCACCGTGGGGCCGTATGGTGGGTGTTGACCTGACCACCGGTAAAACGGAGTGGCTGCGTCGCGTTGGTACCACCAAAAACCTGAAAACGACCTTCCTGCCAGGCCGCTTCCCGATTGGTTTCCCGATGGGAATGGTGGCGCACGGTGGTCCTCTGACCACGGCGGGCGATCTGGTGTTCCATGGTGCAACGGCGGATAACTTCTTCCGTGCATATGACATCAACACCGGTAAACTGCTGTGGCAGACCGAGCTGCCAGCCGGTGGCCAGGCGACGCCATCTACCTATATGGGCGCGGATAACAAACAGTACATTATCATCGCTGCGGGTGGACACGGTTCACTGGGCACCAAAGAGGGTGATGCCGTGGTGGCATACCGTCTGAAATAAGTCACAACGCCGGGTGGGTAGTTTACGCCCGGCGTCACTCTTTATCTGCTTCCGCGACAAATACCTCCTCAGCATTTCCACTACAGCATTTCCACTACACTTTCACCGTTTTCAGCAAATGCTCCGCCAGCCTCAGGCTCAACGCTGCGCCGGTCAGCGTCGGGTTCATACAGGAAGCTGAAGGCATCACGCTGGTTCCGGCAATAAACAGGTTAGGGTGGTCGTGGCACTGACAGTGTCGGTTAACCACTGAAGTCTTTGGATCATCGCCCATAATTGTCGTACCCATAATGTGCTGGCGATCCTGATAGCCCGTGTCGATTTTCGACACTTCTGCATTGAGCAGCCGGGTAAAGCGATCAAAATCCTTCAGCCCCTGTTCTTTGCCCGCGTGCCAGTAATCAGTGACGCTGTAGTAGATTTCCGGCACCGGGATGCCTATCGCGTCCTTTTTGCTTTTGCTGGGCACAATGCGGTTTTCAGGCAGCGGCAGAGTCTCAAAATCGATGGCAAAATTCAGTGAACGGGCGGACACTCGCTTCAGCTCTTCATCCAGCTTTGAACCGAGTACGCCTTTCGCGATCAGCCCTGCCGCATAGTCCGCGGTGGGCACGGTGTTACGCACTTTTATTTTGTAGCTGGGGAAATCCTTGCGGAATGCGCCATCCCTGTTGTTGAGATAAACCAGCAATTCTGTTGGTCCCTGGCCGGGCCAGACATCTTCGTTCATCATCACATTCATGCTGATGCCGGTATGGCCCATCAGGTTGCGTCCAACCTGATCGGAACGGTTTGCGATACCGGTGGGGTATCGCTCTGAAGTGGACATCAGCAACAGCTTGGGTGATTCAATGCCATAAGCGGCCAGCACAAAGTGATTTGCGGTCAGAGTGTGGTTGGAGCCGTCCGGTTTGCGGTACCAGATAGCGGTAATTTTTCCCTCGTCGTCTGCATCGATTTTATACACCACGGAATTATCCAGCAGCCTGGCGCCGTGGCGTTCTGCCTCGTCGATATGCATGGAACCGTCATATTTGGCACCAATCGGGCAAACGGGATTGCAATTATTATTGCCCGCGCAAACCGGGCGTTTGCCATAAGGGCGCGTGGCGCGACCGTTGGGTTCGAGAACCGGGTTGTAGCCTCCTTTCCCCAGCAGCTCCGACAGGCGCGTAAAGAGGTAACTCGGTGCCAGTCCCTTCATCGGGAACGGTGTGGATCGAGGTGGCCAGGCACCTCCGCCATGACCGCTCTCATCCTGCCCCTCCATGCCGGAGACGCCAAGTTCCTGTTCGGCCTTGCCGTACCACGGCTCCAGCTCCTGATAGTCAAACGGCCAGTCGCGCCCACGGCCATACAGGCTTTTCAGCCTGAAATCATTGGGGATCATGCGCCAAAGCGCAGAGCCAAAGTGCCAGGTGGTGCCGCCGACCACGCGCAGATATTTAGTTGGATATTTCACCGGACCGGTTTGCTGCAGATAGTCACCGTAGGTGGAAGGAACATGGGGCAGATCCGGATAGGGCGATCCCACACCCTGCAGCTTCATGTTAGTCAGCGACATTTTAAAAGGTGAATTGCGGAAACGCTCCACGATCTCCTGACGCTTAATGCGAGGTCCGGCTTCCACGATGATCACGGATTTCCGCGCTTTCGCCAGTTGTGTGGCGATCAGACCGCCCATCACTCCTGAACCGATAATAATGACGTCTGCGTCTGGTTTGGTCATGCTGCCTTTCCTTTCTCTGTCTGCGGCTTGCTGCCCCATGAATCGGGGCCGCCGCCATAGGTTGGCACCACCAGAATGCCTCTGGTGGGCAGATACATCATCGCTTCGGCATAGGCAATCAGTTCTCTGTCTGCGCCTTCTCCCACCACGCCCGTGTACCAACTGCCGATAATCAGTGCGGCGGTATGGCGTAGGGGATCTTCATCATTCACCGCCTGAAGAAAATCATCGACATGGGCGAAATGATGGCTGTCCAGAAACGCTGCCAGCGAGTTTAATCGAACCGCGAAATCGGCATAATGCTTGTTCAGCGCAGCAAGGTAGCGCTGGCCGAGGAGCTGGCTGGTCCGTCGGCTGACCAGAAATGAAGAGACATCTGCAAAATCAGTGTCCCGGGCTTGCTGAGCAACTGCCAGCTGTGCGGGGAACAGTGAGGCACAAACGTTGCTGAGTGAGAGTACCGCCATGCCTTTCAGTAACCGACGGCGGCTGAACCCCACTGGCACATTATTTTGCTGAGGCATGTGATCTCCTTCTTCTGACTATCACTGTTCCGGCCACGCCAGCCAGCAGGATGATGGTGACTACTCCCGCCAGTACGGCAGGGCGTGTCAGCCTGACCAGCAGCGGTGTATCGCCTCCTTCGCGCAGCGTTTTGACCTGCGCAGCGGTCACGGAAATCTCTGGATTGCCGAAGTTTTTCAGCACGTAATTGCTGACATCGGCAATCTGCCGGTCGCTGAGTCGGGTGGTGAAATCCGCATCCTCTCCAAAGGCTGGCATTGAAATCGCCTTGCCATTCACCTCTCGCTGCACGCCATACAAAATGGCTGACACAAGATTGTCCGGGCGGTCTGCGCCTGTGGCGCTGTTGTGATATAGCGAAGGATACTCAGCATTGCCCTGGCCGTTGGACTGATGGCAGTTAGCGCAGCTGCCGCTGAAGACTTCCCAGCCCGGATCAACCGGCGTCTGGCCGCGCAACCGTTGCTCGCTATCCGCAGCTTTGCCATAACTGTCTCGTGGCACCGCCGCGCCAGTGTTGATGGCTGGCACCTGGCGCAGATAAGCCACCATTGCCTGTATATCGCGGTCAGAAAGGTGCTGCAGGCTGTGTTCGATCGCTTCGGCCATCGGTCCCGCCGCCTGGGCTTTCCCGCTGAGATGACCGGTTTTCAGATACTGTGCAAGCTCAGCGCTGCTCCAGTTACCAATGCCGGAATGCGGATCGGGGGTGATGTTTGGCGCATACCAGCTGCCCAGGCTGCCGCCGGAAAATGCTTTGGTATTCTGCTGGCCCATCAGCGCATTTCGCGGGGTGTGGCAGGTGTCGCAATGCGCCAGTGCGTTAACCAGATAGTCGCCACGGTTGATCTCCGGCGATTTATTCGCCGTCGGGGTAAAGCGCCCGGCAAACAGCAGATTCCACACGCTCATTGAGGCACGAATATTAAAAGGGAAGGGAAGACGGGTTGGTGGTACAGGAGTATCAACCGGTTGAACACCGTGCATAAAATATTGATAGAGCGCGTGGATATCTTTATCGTTTATTTTTGCATAGGAGGTGTAGGGCATCGCCGGATAGAGGTGCTGTCCCTGCTTATTGACTCCCTGACGCACCGCGCGGGCGAACTCCTCTTCGCTGTAATCTCCAATGCCTTCGCTGCGCGATGGGGTGATATTACTGGCGTAAATGCTTCCCATCGGGGAGCGAATTGCGTATCCGCCCGCCATTAGCGCACCATGATGAGGTGACGTATGGCAGGCACCGCAGTCCGCAGCCGTTGCGAGATACTTTCCTTTAGCGATCGTGTCTTCCTTTGCGCAGGCCAGCGTAATGTGCCCTGCGGTTAAAAAGATCAGCCCCATCGCCAGAGGCAGACTCAGTCTTCTCACCTGACATGCTCCTGTAACGAAACGCGGAACTTAAAGCAGCTCGTAATCGTTGAAGATCAGCGGGGTCTCTCCGCCGTTGGTCAGCTCAACCTTTTCCGGCTGGGTCAGCATTGCGTCGCCCCGGTGGATCCTGACTTCTTTATTGCGGTTTGGCTGACCGGGGATGGATTCCAGCAGGCGGCCTTCGGTAAAGAAGACCCGCACGCCTGGCCCATGCTGCGTATACAAAGTGGTGCTCTCGCCGGGTTGCAGGGTGACTTTCCAGCCCCTGACGGTTTTCTGATCCAGCACCTGATTAAAAACAGGTTTGTCTGGTCGGGTGGCCCCGCCAAAGTGCTGCGGGCCGGGTTGCTTAATTTCAAAAGCAACCTGCTGGTTCAGTGTGGTGCCGGTATTGGTCACCTTATCCGTCTCAGATTTGCCCTGATGCGCGCCGAACTTGACGTTGCCACTTTTCATCTCGCCGTCTCTGGCGGGTTTATCCGGGTATGAGGTGTGCGTCAGGCTGCCGTCAATATGGGTGTTGACGTAGTCGAGGTGTTGCTCATGAAACAGCGTCGACTGGCCGGGACGGATCATCACCCGCATCACGGTTACGTACTGGTTTTCCAGAATAACGTGATGTAGCGGTTCGAGATTAGTGGCGACGACCGGTTCGGCTGCCAGCACTGCAGGGGAGGTGGCCAGCACAAACAGGCCGGTGGCGCACAGGGCGGAAAGCAGGGGATGCGGATTGTGGTTCATATAAACTCCTGTTGTGGCACATTGTTAGCCCGGGAAACCCTCCCGGGCCTCAGCTGATGCTACTCTTCGACCAGTGAAATCCAGTTAGCCCCTTTCCCGGTGGGATAGCGGCCAACCAGCGTCAGCGCACCGGTTGCACCAATGGTGTAAAGGGAAAGCTGGGTGGACTTCTGCCCGGATTCGATCAGAAAGCGCCCGCTGTTATCAATAGCGAAACCGCGAGGCTGCTGTTCAGTTTTGATGCTGCTGAGGTAAGTCAGATGTCCGTCAGTGGGATCAACGGAAAACGAGGACAGGGTGCTGCTGGTGCGCTCCGTGGAGTACAGATATCGCCCGTCCGGCGTCAGGTGGATATCGGCCTGCCAGATACGCGGTTTGTGCGACGGTGGCAGGTCATCATCACCGGTCAGCGGACGGGCCTCGCCACGCTGCAGATCTTCCTTCGGCGACACGGAATTCACATCTTCAACCGGCGTGGCAGTGCCGCCTTTGTTCAGCGTCAGGCGGGTAATATTGCCGGCCATTTCGGTCAGAATGTACATATTGCGCTTACCCTGTTTATCCAGGTTCGGCGCAATGACAAAGTGGCGTGGACCGGTGGCGGCTTCGCTCTGAATATTGATAAACGCCGGATTGTTCGGCGTGACCTTGCCGGTAGCGGCATCAAAATGGAACTGCAACAGCTGATCAGCACCCAGCAGCGTGACGTAGAGATAATGATTGGTGGGATCGACCTGAATGGCGTGTGCCCGCTTGCCGGTGTGTACCACCTGCACCGGTTTTGCTTCCACCAGGCCGTTGCTGTCGATGCGATTAATGCTGAACAGATCGCCGCCATAGGAGGCGCTCAGCAGGAAATGCCCCTGTTTGTCCGTAGAGAGATAAGCCATGCTCTCCGGCAGCGGCGACTGCCCGACTTTTTCCAGCTTGCCATCCGGCTGGATACGATAGGCCACCACGCTGTACGGTTTACTGCGCACTGAAACATAGAACATCTTTTTGTCTGGTGAAACCACCGATGACATGGCCCTGGCACCTGCGGGGAATGCGCCTACCGGGACCAGCGTCATTTTGGTTTTATCCAGCTGGTAACCGGTCACCGTTCCGCTGTCGGCATTGGAAACATATACCAGGCTTTGCGCCTGAACGCTGCCTGCCAGCGCCATCATCGAGACCAGCGCGCCTGCATAAAGACTGTTTTTCATTGTTATATCCAGTTTGTAGGAGGGAGGATTAAGCTTTGTGATTCACGGTCATCACTTCACTGACTTCTGCGGTTTTTTTAATCTCCAGCGGCTCGATTTTTCCCATGATGAACATGAAATTAAGCGCACCGAACAGGCAGATACCGCCTGCCACCAGCAGGGGGACCACAAACGAACCGTGGCTCAGGGTCAGCATCAGACCGGTAAAGGAAGCCGTAACGATGCCCGCCAGGTTGCCGGCGAAGTTCTGGATACCGCCAAGCGTGCCGACATAACCCGAGTTTGGTGCGACGTCTGCCGGTAAGGTCCAGATATTGGCGGCAGTGAACGCCAGACCTGCATAGGTCAGGGAGAAGAGGCTCAGGATCACTGCAACGCTATCGGTGAAGGCCGCGAAGGCGATGACCGATGAGAGCAACATACCGCCGATCAGACAGGTTTTACGGGCAGTGGTCAGCGAGAAACCTTTTCGATACATCCAGTCTGAGGTGATGCCGCCCAGCAGGCTGCCGGGAATGCCCATCAGTGCCGGAATGGCCCCGAGCGTTCCCAGTTCTTTCAGCGAGAAACCATGCGCCATGGTCAGGTAGGTGGGAAACCAGGTGACGAAGAAATAGGTGGCGAAGTTCATGCAGAAGAAGCCGATCATCATGCCCCACACCGTACGGTAACGGAACAGACCGCCGATATTGACCTTCTCGTTTTTATCCACGCTGTGGACGCTGCGATCGGCCAGCAAGTTCTGTCGCTCCTGTTCGTTCAGGCCCTTCATCTCTTCCGGTTCGCGATAGAACATCAGCCAGATGGCAACCCAGGCCAGCCCCAGCCCGCCGGTGACCACGAAAGAGGTTTCCCAGTCCCAGGTACTGATTAACCACGCAACCAGCGGCAGGGCGATGGCGCTTCCAGCACGCGGACCGGCGTCAAAGATACCGCTGGCGGTGGCGCGCTCTTTTTTGGCGAACCAGGAGTAAACCACCTTGGCGCAGCCGGGATAGCCACCGGACTCGCCCAGCCCGAGCATCAGACGGGAGGCAAAGATCGAGGTGAAGCCACGGCCAAACGCAGTAAACACGGTAAACAACGACCACCAGCCAACGGCAACAGCCAGTCCGGCACGTGCGCCCAGGCGGTCAATCAGGCGACCGGCCGGAATTTGCATCAGGGCATAAGTCCAGAAAAAAGCACCGAGGATCAGCCCCATACTGGTGTCATCCAGTCCGAGATCCTGTTTAATATGCGGTGCAGCGATGGCCAGATTGATACGATCTATGTAATTGATGGCGATGGCGAAGAAGCAAAATGCGATCATCAGCCAGCGGACCCGTGGGTATCTACGCATGGTAAATTCCTTTATTATCTCGGTGTTTTCAGAAGGGCTGATGTGGCGAATGCCCGTTTGTTTGTTATCAAATGGTGATAAATTACGACTCTATTGATAATATGATGTTAAAAGTAAGCGATTACAAAAATCAGTCAAGGCAAAAGTAAGCGCTTTCAAAATGAACCCCTGGTTGTCTGCTGAATTTGTGGACGACGTCACTAATTTCACCTGGAGCCTGAAGATGACCGATAAGCCTTCTCCCCCTGTAAGAGTTTCTCTGGAAGACGTGGCTCTGCGTTCGGGCGTCTCTACGGCAACGGTTTCACGGGTCCTGAATGGCAGCACGACCGTGCGGCAGTCGCGGCGGGAAGCGGTGGAAAAGGCGTGTGAGGAGTTGGGCTACGTGATTAACCGCGCAGCGCGGACGCTCGCCTCCCGGCGTAGCATGACTATTGGGGCTGTGGTTCCCACGCTGGCCACGGAGACATTTTCCCGACCGCTGGCGACCTTCCAGCAGAAGATCCACCAGTCAGGCTATACGATGCTGCTGGCCAACTCGGATTTCGATCCGGAGACCGAGCTGAAGGAAGTGAACAAGCTTGTGGAGTACGGCATTGACGCGCTGATGCTGGTCGGCAACTCACACCATCCACGTTTGTGGGAGCGGATCACCCAGCAGGGTATCCCGTGTATTCAGACTTTTTCTGTCGATCAGCGCTATCCGGGCGTGGGTTACGATAACGAACAGGCGGCAGGGGAACTAACCGCGCATCTGCTGGGACTGGGGCATAAAACCTTTGGCGTGATTGTCGGGACGCCGCCATCGAACGATCGCGTATCAGACCGTATCACCGGGACCCGACAGGCGCTGACAGCAGCGGGATTAGGCATTGATGAAGCCAATCTGATCAACAGCGCCTTCACGATGAATGACGCGCGGCAGGCGATGTTCCGGCTGCTGGACGGGCCGAATCCGCCGACAGCCATAATCTGCGGCAACGATCTGCTGGCCTTCGGGGCGATGCGGGCTGCAGGCGAGCGCTACCTGCGCATTCCGAATGATGTTTCTATTACCGGATTCAATGATTATGAATATTCGGAGCATCTGGAACATCCCCTGACCACCATGAGAGTGGAGCTGGACCAGATTGGCGTCTGCGCAGCGGAATATCTGCTGGCAGAATTAAACGGCCAGCCAGCACAGCGACAGACAGTGTTGAAACCGGAGCTGATTGTGCGTGGCAGTACCGGGTCAGCACCACGGGGACGTTGAGCCACCGTGACAATTAAAAATATGTGAAATGATGCACGGTATAAAATATAAATCTCCCTATTATTAAACACACTGTTAACGGTAATACATGATGTGTTGCCGTAAAGGAATGAAGTTATTATGTTGAAAGGAATTAAGCTGAAGGAGACAGCGAATGAGAAAGTACCCTTTATTATTACTGATAGCCTGTCTGACATCCTGTGCCATGAAGAGTAAAACAGACTATCAAACCCAGATAGATCCTGACACCGAAGCAAAAGCCAATGCTATAATACAATCCATTGTTATCCCGGAAACAGGCCTCCCGCCAGGCGATATGATTGCTCATATCTCTGAATCTTTCCTGGGCACTCCCTACAAAGCTGATACGCTCAAAGGCTCTACTACTACCAGAGAGAGACTGGTTGCTGACTTTAATGGGGTGGATTGTTTTACGCTGATTGATTATGTGCAGGCACTTAGCCTGTCAAAAAAAACGGGAGACTTTCTGTCGGAATTAGTGAAAACGCGGTACGTTGATGGGAAGGTCGATTATCTACATCGTAAGCATTTTTTTTCTGACTGGTATGCCACTCTTCCGAGAAATGCTGAAAATGTGACGGCAACTGTCAGCAGTAATTATGTCATGGTTAGAAAGAACCTGAACAGAAAGGCTGATGGAGGAGAGTACATTGCCGGACTTGGTATTATTCCCCGGGAATTAAAATACATACCAGGTGACTCACTCAATAACTCCATTTTGAAAAATCTCAGGAACGGCGATTTTATTGGTGTCTACACCCCACTGGAAGGGCTGGATGTAACGCACGTTGGCATCGTCATTAAAGTGGACAATGAAGTGTGGTTCAGAAACGCTTCCTCGCTTGAAAAAAACATGAAGGTTGTTGATACACCGCTGCTGGAATATATGAAAACTAAACCGGGTATTATTGTGTTGCGCGCAGTCGAATAATGCCCGACAGATTGCTAATCCTGCCTGGTTATTCAGGTTATCTCATCATGCTCTGGATTGTGAAAATAGTATAAAATAAGGATTTTTTTATTCCACGCGCCAGGATGGCAAAAATGAAAAAACTATTACTGACAACTTCCGTAATGATTTCCCTGTTCAGCAATAAACTCTTTGCTGTGCAAAGTTATCTGGTTTACAGCCCACAGGAAGTTGCTGTGTTTGAGGTTCGTTTCTTTGATACAGGGGATGGTCCCTTTATGTCTGACTGGCCCAAACCTTCAGCGTCGACATGGGATCTTAATCAACAGCAAAAAGAAAAAATACTGCACGCTATGCGTTACTGGGCCGAAATTATTACTCCTCTGCCGGGCGAACTGCCTGCCATTGTGAATGTGGGCACGTTTAATGATGTGAATGCTGCTGGTAGCAGCGATTCAGTCACGGATGGGATGACCAGTATCACTCAGTTACAGGGAGCCATGACGGGCATTGATACCGGTGATTTATCGTTTGGTTCTCACGCTCAGTTCATTATGGGGAAAATGGATTTTGATGATGTGCCATATGTCCCCTCGCAGCTTCCCAGAACCGGCCATACCGATCTGGTCAATGTTGCCATTCATGAACTCGCTCATGGTCTTGGAATTACAAGTATGGCTTCCGACTATAACGGCGCCTTTACTCCTGCTTTTGACTTTTTCCCGTTAGGTACCTGGACGGCCTCATTGCGCGATGATAACGGGAATGCGGCTTATCCGGGGCAGGTAATAGTCTGTCAGGGATGTAATAATCAACGGGTTCCATGGGGATTTGATGTGCGAAAAGACCAGGGGTATTTTACGGGGGAACATGTAAGTGAAGTTCTTGCCGGGGATATGCCTGGTATTCCGGTGAAAATGCTGAATGATTATGGATATGTTGACACTGATTATATGAGTCATATTGAACTGAAAAACAGCATGATGAGTCATCAGAATTACCGTAATTATATGACGTTTATGGAAGCCGAACTGGCCTTGCTGCAGGATATGGGGTATCAGATTGACAGGCGTAACTTTTTCGGTTTCTCACTTTATGGTAATGGAAAGGTGTTGATTAATCAGCACGGATATTTTTTGCGTGAAAGCACTAATGGCGGCTATCAGCAGGGAAAGTATAACACAGCAACGTTAGGCTTAGGGCTCCATGTTTACGGCAGCAATAACACAATATATCAACAGGCTGATTTGTTAACTTCAGGTGTGGGTGGTGCAGGTATTCGTATTGATGGACAAAATAATACTCTGACAATTGAGCCGGAAACGCAGGTCCATGCTGACGGAATCAATGGCCGGGGAGTGTTGTTCGCTTATGGTAAAGACCATAATTTAATTCAGCGTGGGGATGTGCAGTCTCTGGGGATGAACGGTATCGCCATCAGCTTTGACTTCGGTGATAATTCACTGGGGAATAATGCGGAGTATCGCGGCTCATGGATTCATAATGTTGAAGGTTACGCGGCCCCATTATTACCTGAGCTGACAGGGGCGCTTGTGGATAACGTTGATATCAGTGGTCGGGTGGCAGGGAAAGGTGCGGCTATCTATCAGTCCCCGAATGCACTCGTTAACCATATTAATATTCTGAATGGCGCAAAAATTTATGGTGATATTTACTCCGATTATAGTCAACAGGACATCTACGGCCTGCAGCGATTAACCGATCTGTCTTTTGGTCAACGAGCGGATACTGAGGGGCGGGCTACCGGGGAACCAGATCCTCTCTTCCGGTTCAGTTATAAGGGGAAAATAGAGGGGATCGATAACTTTGCCCTGAATATGTTGGGCGGAACCACTTCACTTACCGGAACCCATAAAATTTACAGCCTTTATGTTGCTCCGGGCGCAACCCTGACAGGTAACAGTCATTACACCCTGAATCAGGCAGGAATGTTCATCAACAGGGGAACATTTATCCCCGGCGAGGCTATGGGGAAAGCCAACATTGTCGGCAATTATCAGCAGGGTGCTGATGGAGAGTTGCGACTGGGCATTAATGGTAGCGGAGGGCATGACACACTGGAAGTTAAAGGTCATGCTGAATTCAACGGCAGGTTGTCTTTCGTCCCGCAACGGGACTGGTATTCACCAGGCTGGCGGCTGAACTCAAATGAATTTTTAAAAACCACTTCGTACAGTGGCCAGTTCAGTGAAATAACCGGGCTGTTCCTTTCGCCCACGTTGAAATTAACGGCAGTTCCGGCAACAAATAATGACTGGACGCTGCGAATGTCGCGTGCTCAGGATGCTTACAGTCAGTATGGACGGGATCGCAACGAAAAGAGCACAGGAACTGCGCTGGATAGCATTGTCGGCCAGGCGCAACCGGCGATACAGAAGCTTTATCGTGCGCTAGATTTTTCTGCAGCCGACGGCAGTGATATCGTCAGTGCACTTCAGCAGCTTTCCCCCGCCGCCTGGGGTTCAATGTTTGCAAGCTCACTACATCGGGAGCAACAGATTGCAGATATAATCAGTGACTTGAGTTCAAACAACGGCCAGATAAAACAAGGAGATGAATGGATAAGTTTTGCAATTCCATTCGTTGGAAACTTTGAGCGGCAGCATCAGGCATACAGGTCCGGCTACAGCTCAAACAGTTATGGGATGATAGTCGGCGCGGAAAGGCAAAATGGGGACAATAGCCGGGCATTTGGCTTTCACGGCGCAGTAAGTGGGCAGTCAGTCACGATGAAATCGCCGGATTCAGGCACTGGCAAAACCACGGCTTTTAACATTGGCTTGCAGGCCCGTTATGGTTTCACGCAGCAGGAAGGAGGGTATCTGTCTGGAAACGCGCGCGTTGGTGTGGAAGATGGCTGGCTGGAGCGCCGCGTGCGTGTGGGGGATTATACGGCTAACCACCGGGCAAGCTGGACAGGTCTGGCCGGGTCAGCGTCCCTTGGGGGCGGGTATAATTTTTCATTAAGCGATAACAACAATGTGGGGCCGGTAGCCGGGCTGAATTACACAATGTTGCACCGGCCGGGTGTGACGGAAAACGGTGATGGCAGCGGTCTTAAGCTGGGATCGGCAACGTTTAACTCCCTGCGTTCCAGTGTTGGACTGAAATACAGTGCGAATTATTCTCTTTACTCCGGGACGAAAATTTCAACAGCGTTGAAGCTTACCTGGGACCACGAACTTCTTGATACAAGCCTGAGGCAAACAGCTAATTTTGCTGGTTACAACCGGAGCCGCTTCACTCACCGCAATCAGATTGTGGGACGCAATGCACTCGGGATAAAAACAGGTATGCGTTATCAGATTAACAGAAATGTCGAACTGGGTGCCGGAGTGAGTAGCGAACTGTTTGGTTCCGGTTATGATTCACTGTCAGGTGACCTTTCCGTTAGCTGGCATTTCTGAACATGTTGATTTGCATAAATTATTACCCGGTGCGATTGAATGCAAGCCGGGCAGGCTGAAAGCGTGTTCTTGTTACTTAAAAAGCGCCGGGCGGGGGTTAATCCCGGCACTCCAGTCCAAAAGCCTCATAGGCCTTACGTGCCTCTGCAGAACGCAAGGTATCGAGCAGCATGGCAGCCCCTTGCGGGTTAGCTGCATTGCTGAAAATCCCGCCGGAGAATGACGTCACTTTTTGTACTGCCTCAGGCAACGGACCGATAACTTTGATTCCCTCTACCGTCAGCAACTCGCTGATCTGCTGCACTGCAATATCAGCATTCCCCTTGACCAGCTGCTCAGCGGTAAAACCTTCCGGGATGGTCGTTGCCCGCGCATTAATCTCATCTTCAATCCCCAGCTTCTTCAACAGCGTCTGGAAATAGATCCCACTCGCGCCACCCAGAGAATAAGCCACTGACTTTGCATTCAGCAGGGCGGATTTTAACGCCTCCACGCTACTGATATCGGGTGCCTGAGCATCGGGCAGCATGGCAAGGCCGATCGAAGAGTTAACCAGCTCAACCCGGCTTTCCGGTACAATCACTCCTTCCGCTATCGCCCGATCCATAACTGGTACGGTCAGGATTACCGCATCGGCTCTCTCTCCGGCAGCCATTTTCTTTTCAATGATCGAGGTTGGATTCCAGTCAATCAATAACGGCTGGTCAGGATGTTGATGCTGCCAGTCGCTCTCCAGCCCGATAAACGGTGCGCGGATTGCCAGCGAGCTGAACAGGCGGATCTCTTTTGCATTTGCCATCACTCTCTCCTAATAATCAGAACGTTTTCGCAGATAGCTGCTGTCCAGTCCGGCTGGCGTTTTCACGCCAATCAGCGCCAGATCCCGGTCAATTTCATCGCGCAGTATATGCATAGCATGTTCAACACCCGCCTGACCACCCACGACGGCACCATACAGGAACGGACGGCCCAGAAAGACAAAATCTGCACCCAGCGCCATCGCTTTCATCACGTCCGTGCCGCGACGAATACCGCTGTCGATGATCACCTTCATCTGGCCTTTGTTCGCCGCAATTTCGGGAAGCGTATGCAAAGGGGGAACCGTGTGATCCAGCTGACGGCCGCCATGATTGGAGAGGATCACCGCATCGGCTCCCAAATCGCGTGCAATAAAAGCATCTTCCGGCGACATCAGCCCCTTGATCACCAGGTTGCCCGACCATTTTTTGCGGATCGCCTCGACGTTTTTCCAGTTCAGCTTGTCACGGGCCTGGGTGTTACGCACTTTGCTGGACATCATTGGCGGCCCGCGCTCGGCGTCAGTGTTCTCGAAGTGGGGCGCACCGTGGCGCAGGAAAGTCTGTGCCACGGTACCCAGCAGCCAGCGGGGATTCATCGCGCTCTGGAAAGCGACTTTTGGCGTGATTTTGATCGGCATGCTGAAACCGCTGCGCGTATTGTGTTCCCGGTTGCCCAGCATCGGCGTATCACCGGTGACCACCAGCGTCTGATAGCCAGCCGCCGCCACGCGATCCACCAGCCGGTCGATACGGGGTTGATCTCCCGCCAGATAGGCCTGGAACCACGCATCCGGATTGGCGGCATGCACATCTTCCAGCTTTACCAGTGAGGAGGCGCTGAGGATCATCGGCACATTCATCTCGCGGGCGGCTTTCGCCAGCGCAATATCCGCCTGATAGGCAACAAAAGAAGCGCCACCCAGCGGCGCAACGCCAAAGGGGTGCTGATAAGTATAACCAAACAACGTGGTGCGCTGATCGCGACCGGAGACGTCCCGGAACATGCGGGGAATAAAAGTATATTGCTGATAGGCTTCAAAGTTTCCGGCGATACCGCGCCCGGTTTCCACGCCTCCTGCCACATACTGATAAATCATATCGGGCAGACGCCGTCGCGCATGCCGTTCAAAATCATCCAGCGCCAGCAGGTCGCGAAACCGGCGGGGCAGTTTTTTTACTGCAGGAGAACTGGCGGCAGCCGCCGCTCCTGTTACCACATTTTGCAGTGAAGAAGAGTTAGCAGGTGAAGTCATAATGCGTTCTCACAGTCCATTGGGGTTAGCGGTGAGGCATAACGGCATGACCAGTCATGACGAATAATGCGTTTTATTTGTAAGCGCTTTCAATTCTGAGCAATCATGACTAACATTTCAATAACACCGTAACACTACCTTGGCGTTTTTATGTGATCCGCCTCACTTTACAGAAACATTTGTAAGCCCTTACATTTAGAGTGTACCCAAAAAAGATAGTGGCCGGAGAAATTCAGCCACGCTGAACTTCCTGATTTTAGCGTTTATCACTGGAGAGCTGGATGACTGCAAGAATCGTATTACTACATGCCACACCGGTAGCAATGACCCCAATCCACACGGCGTTTAATGAAGTCTGGCCAGAGGCCGAAACCATTAATCTGCTGGACGACGGATTGTCGATCGACCGCGCCAGAGAGCCGGAATTGTCATCCGCAATGATTGACCGTTTTGTGCGTTTTGGCCATTACGCTTATGACATGCAGGCGCAGGGTATCCTGATTACCTGCTCTGCTTTTGGCCCTGCGATTGACCGGCTGGCAAAAGAGGTGCCGGTGCCGGTACTGAAGCCGAATGAGGCCATGTTTTTTGATGCGCTGGCGCAGGGTAAAAACATCGGCATGCTGGCCACTTTTGGACCGGCGGTGGAGACCATGACCGAAGAATTTAACGAGTACGTGGCGAAGAGCGGTTCCTCTGCCAGATTGAACACCCTTCTGGTGGATGATGCGATTGGCCTGCTGAAAAAAGGGGATGCGGAAAGCCATAACCGGCTGGTGGCAGCACGGGCGAAGGAACTGGCGCAGTGTGACGTGATTATGCTGGCTCATTTTTCAACTTCCCGCGCTGCGACGAGCGTCCGTGCGCAAGTGGATATTCCGGTGCTGACCGCGCCACATGCAGCGGTGAAACGTATGCGGGCCAGCGTGCTTGCTGGCGTGAAAGAGTGAGCTTCATGGCCGAAGACGGAGCGGCTGGCGGACTGCGTTTTTGCGCGAATCTGAAATGGTTGTTCACCGAACTGCCTTTTGAGCAACGGTTTATGGCGGCGGCTCAGGCCGGATTCCGCGCGGTGGAATATGCGCTGCCCTACGGATGGCCGGTTGGTTTTCTGCAGGAAAAGCTGCGTGCGAACGGCCTGCAGCAAATTCTGATCAACACGCCGGTTGGCGCTGCACACTCGCCACAGCGCTCGGGTATGGCTTGCCAGCCTGACTCGGTGGCGGCGTTTCAGCACGGTATGCTGCAGGCGCTGGAGTATGCTGAGGCGCTGGGATGTCCGTATATTCATCTGCAGGCTGGTCTGCAGCCCGATAACGTCACGGCTGCCGCAGCGCTGATGCAATTTTTGGAGAACATCCATTGGGCGAAAGAATTGGCGGAGAAACAGGGCGTGATCCTGTTGCTGGAAGCGATCAACCGTCATGATATTCCCGGCTTTTTTCTCAGTGATTACCATTTTGCTTCAGATATTGTCAGGCAGATTAACAGCCCGTCGGTGCGGCTGATGCTGGACCTCTATCACTGCCAGGTGATGCACGGCGATATCAGCCGCAATATCGCTTCGTTACTTCCACTGGCGGCCCATGTGCAGATAGCCGATGCGCCCACCCGCAGCGAACCGGGCAGCGGCGAGCTGAACTGGCACTATGTTTTCAGTCAGTTACGGCGGCTGGGCTATGATGGCTGGATCGGCTGCGAATACCGGCCGCTCACCAGTACAGCAGAGAGTCTGAGTTGGATGACTGAAAAGCCGGTGTAAGTAACCGGCATCTGTATCGGCTGGGGCTCCCTGATTCATTCAGCTGGGTCCGTTGCCAGCGAGTCCGTTAGCTGCCCGGCAAACCGGCTCATCAGCCTGACCAGTTCGTTAAGATCCTGCGGCTCCCAGCTGTCGAAAATAGCACGGGACAACCTTTCCCGTGCTGCATCCACGCTGTCCGTCATTGCTTTACCTGACGGAGTGATTACCGCTTCCCGCACCCGGCGGTCGAACTGACCAGCACGGCGTTCCACCAGTCCTGCGCTTTCCAGTTTGGCGATCTGACGGCTGACGGTGGTGTAATCGCGGCCTGCACGGTCAGCCAGTTCCACCACGCCAACTGGCCCAAAACGTTCAACGCCGACCAGCAGAGGGAAAAGGGCGCGATCGAGCGTAATCCCGGCTTCACGGATCAATCTTTCGTCGCCCTGTGGGCGGTTCATGACCGCCACGATTTCCAGCATTGCAAGGTGTAGTTGCCGTAATTGCAGGCTTATGTGTGTATTATGCACATTATTCATTGACGATCTCCAGGGTAAGGACTAATGTGTGCATTATACACATATTAATATCGTCAGGAGCAGAAAATGAAAGGTGCCATTGTGAATCTGGACGGTCAGTTACCGGTGTACGGAGATTTTAGCGATCCTGTCGCGCAGGGTGATGAAGTCAGTATCGACGTCTGTGCGGCAGCATTGAGCCAGTTGGTCAGAGGCCGTGCTTCCGGTATGCATTACAGCTTTGAGGGTGAGTTTCCTTTTGTTGCAGGAGTTGATGGCGTTGGCAAACTGTCAGACGGCAGGCGCGTTTACTTTTTCCAGCCAAAAGCGCCTTTTGGCAGCATGGCCGAACAGGCCGTGGTCAGACCCGCACAGTGCATAACGCTACCGGACGGGCTGGATGATATTACTGCGGCAGCGATTGCCAATCCGGGCATGTCGGGCTGGGCAGCGCTGACTGAGCGTGCTGCGCTTCAGAAGGGTGAAACCGTGCTGATTAATGGAGCTACCGGTATTTCCGGCAAGCTGGCAGTGCAGATTGCAAGACATCTTGGTGCGGCAAAAATTATCGTCACTGGCCGAAATCCAGTGGCACTGCAGGAGCTGAAGGAACTTGGTGCTGATGAAGTAGTTTCGCTGGCGGAAGAAGGCGCTGTCCAAATGGCAAACTTCGAAGCGCAATTTGCCCGTGGAGTAGACGTGGTTGTCGACTATCTGTGGGGAAACAGTGCGGAACTGCTGCTGAAAGCGGCGGCAAAAGCCACTGCAGGGTCGAAGGCCGTACGCTTTGTGCAGGTTGGCTCAATGAGCGGCGGCGATATCACCCTGCCGGGCTCCCTGTTGCGTTCAAAGGCCATTGTGCTGATGGGCAGTGGCCTGGGCAGCGTTTCCAACGAAGGTCTGATCCGCTGTATCACAGCTTTGTTACAGGCCACGCCTCAGGCAGGGTTCAGAATTGCCACCCGGGCAGTGCCGTTATCAGATGTGACGAAGAGCTGGTCTGAAAATGACAGCAGTAGCAGAACAGTGTTCACGATTTGACGCTGAAACAGCCGTCATCAATAAGCCCGTCCGGGCACAGGATGCCGGACGGGCTGGGACTGAGGCCCTCAGTTAAACGTCACCTGAACCTTGGCGGCCTGGCTTTTATCGCTGGCCATCTCCAGCGCTTTCACCACTTCTTCCTGCGGGAAGATGGCGGAAAGCAGCGGCAACGGGTTGATACGGCCGCTTTCAAGCCAGCTTACAGCGATGGCGAATTCATTGATAAAACGGAAGGAGCCGGTCAGCTGGATCTCTTTCACCAGCAGCGGCATAAGCGGGAAATCCACCGAAGCGGCTCCCATCCCCAACTGCACAATGCGGCCTTTTGGACGGGTAAACCCGACCGTGGAGGCAATAGCGGCAGGTGCGCCTGAGGCCTCGAAACACACATCAAAGTAGCCGCCATTTTCCAGCCACTGACGGGTGGTTGTTTCATCAGTCGGCGATACGGACAATGAAGCGCCCATTTCCAGCGCCAGTGCGCGGCAGCGTTCACTCATATCGGTGGCGATAATTTCGCTTGCACCTGCGGCGAAGGCCGCAGCTATCACCAGACAGCCAATTGGCCCGGAACCGGTAACCAGCACCTTTTTGCCCACCAAATCACCAGCCTGGTGGATGGCATGGATCGCCACGGCCAACGGCTCAGCAAAGGCCATCACTTTGGAATCAGCCTTATTGGAATAGGGGACACACTGCGACGGCTGGGCGGCGACATAGCTGGCAAAGCCGCCATGGACATGCGGGAAGAACTGGGCGCTGCCCATAAATTTCATTGTCCGGCAGAGGTTCTGCTGTCCGTTGAGACAAAAATCGCAGTGATTACAGGGTTGAGACGGATTGACCGCCACCCGCTGGCCCACTTTCAGGCCGCTGTCCACTGGTGCCTGCGCCACGCTACCGACAAATTCGTGCCCGAGGATCATCGGCTGCTTGAGGATCGACATCCCCGCGCGCCCATGCTGGTAATAATGAATATCAGAGCCGCAGATACCGCCACGCTCGACTTTGACCAGCACCTGGTCATCGCGACATTCCAGCATGAGATCCTCGTTGCGCACTTCATAAGCGGCACTCACCACGCTGGCTGTAATTTCTTGCTGTTTCATCAGTAGTCCCCGGCTTTGCATGGGTTATCAAAAGGTTGCTGGCTGTTTTTACCCGTTCCCTGTTCGTCAGGCAGACGAATAACGGCAATTTTACCCACAAGGAAGGTATAGGCCAGGAAGCCTGCCAGCGCCACGGCGGCGATATACCACATGGCATATTGAAAATTCTGCGTGCGCTGCAGGATCACGCCGATCACTATCGGGCTGACGATGCCCGAAAGATTGCCAAATATATTCAGAAAACCGCCGACAGTGCCAATCAGCTGGCGTGGCACCACATCACTGCATACCACCCAGCCAAGGTTGGAAAAGGCATTGGCAAAGAAGGCGATCGAAAGAATGGCGATAGCGATCGTCGGACTGTGTTGGAAAAAATTGACCAGTGCGATTGAAGTCGTAACCAGCAGGCCAGACATCACCGGCAGCTTACGGGCGAAGGTGCGGGAAGCGCCTCTTTTCAGCAACATATCGCTGAGCGTCCCACCGCACAGTACCCCGGCCATCGCCATCAGATACGGGAACATGGCTCCGATACCGGCTTTGGCAATGGTCAGACCCAGTCCTTTTTCCAGATAGACGATAAACCAGGTCAGGAAAAAATAGAGGGTGGAAGAGGCGGCGAACTGGGCGATAAACAGGCCCCAGATGATGCGCTGACGCAGAACGTATTTCACATTTTTCCAGTTCACTTCGCCGTTGCCACTCTGCTGGCTGTCTGAACCATAGCCACCGCCTTCACGGATATAGTCCAGCTCGGCCTGGTTGGCGCTCTGACTGTGTTGCGGATCGCGATAGGCAATCAGCCAGTAGATACCAAAGAAGATCCCAATACCGCCGGACAGATAGAAAGAGGCTTCCCATCCCCATGTGGCCACAATCCATGACAGCACCGGCGTCAGCAACGCCAGGCCAATGTATTGTGCACTGGCATAAAAGGCCGTGGCGCGGGCGCGTTCATGGTCAGGAAACCAGTTGGCGATGATTTTGGTGTTCGAAGGAAATGAGGGCGCTTCGGCGATGCCAATCAGTGCACGGCAGACCAGCAGCATGGCAAATGATGCCGCACTGGTTGCGAACAGGTGATGGGAAGAAAAGCCCATCGCAAAGGTGAACACGCTCCATAACACTATTGCGCTGCCATACAGCACGCGGGAGCCAACTCTGTCCAGAATATAGCCCACCGGGATCTGGCTCATGGCATAGAACCAGGTAAACATCGAGAACAACAGTCCCAGTTGCGTAGGGGAGAGACTAAATTCGCCCTGAATATGCGACCCGGCGACGGAAAGGTTGGCGCGATCCATATAGTTGATGGCGGTCACCACAAATAGCATCATCAGAATGGTCAGCCGGGATCGGGTGGGTTTATTCATCATGGTAAGTCCCTGAAGTCAATAAGCCGAGTTTGTTGTTGGCAGTGAAGGCTGATGGCTGCTGAACCGCGTTAACGCCGCCAGTAAGACAGCCGCTACCAATGCGCCGCCCATAAAGACATATGAGGCATCAGGACTACCGGTCAGTCCGTTGAGATAACCCACAATCCATGCACCAACAAACGAGCCCAGTGCTCCACAACAAACCACAAATGACATTGCACCAGCCACAACGTTGCGGGGGATCATCTCAGGAATGGCCGCAAAGAAGGGGCCATAGGGGGTGTACATTGCGCCACCGGCAATCACCAGCAATCCCCAGGAGAGCCAGAAATGGGTTGAACCCAGCGTGAAGGAGGCAATAAAACACATTGCACCAAGGCCGAGGAATAACAGGACGACAGATTTACGCTGTTGATATTTATCGGAGAACCAGGATGCACAAAGCATCAGCGGAACGGCCAGCAGATAAGGGGCGGCGGAGAGCCAGCCGGTTGCCACGATACCAAGGCCGGAGGCGGCTTTCAGCATGGAAGGAAGCCACATGATAAAACCGTACATGCCGATGTTCCAGAAAAAGTGAATCGATGCCAGCGCCAGCACTTTGGGCGATCGGAAGGCTTCACGGTAGTTTTTTACCGGCTTGATACTGTCCTGCTCGGCGGCCAGTGCCGTTTCGATCGCCCGCTTTTCTTGTTCGTTCAGCCATTTTGCATCGCGGGGACGATCGGCATAAATTACCCACCAGATTACCGCCCAGATCACGGCTGGCAGACCTTCGATAATAAACATCCCGCGCCAGCCAAAGGCGTTCACCAGGTATCCGGACAGGATCGACATCCATAACACGGTGACTGGATTGCCAAGAAATAAGAAGGTATTGGCTCTGGAACGTTCTGCCCGCGTAAACCAGTGGCTCAGAAATATCAGCATCGCTGGCATCACCACGCTTTCTGCCACGCCGAGAAGAAAGCGGATAACTGCCAGCAGGGCAATGCTGTGAACCATGCCGGTCGCTGCTGCCAGTATTCCCCAAAGTATCAGACTCCAGAAAATCAGTTTTTTTGCAGAGTGTTTTTCGGCATAGATGCCGCCAGGAACCTGAAAAAAGAAGTAGCCGAGAAAAAACAGGGCGCCAAGTAATGACGAAATCCCCGGAGTAATATTCATATCTTCAGCAAGGCCAGCCGCCGCGCCAAAACCATAGTTGGCCCGATCAAGATAGGCCAGACTGTAGGTAATGAAGGCAATGGGGATCAATTTTCCCCAGCGACTGGCGGGTAATTTTCCTGCAATAACGTGATTCATCTTATTTACCTTTAATTGCCCCGTTTTCAGGTGCGACGGCAGAGTTGCTGTCTCGGCTCTGAACCGTTTAAACAGAGATGTTGGGCTTTCCTACAGCGTTGCAAGCCAGCCGCCGTCGACGTAAATAATCTGGCCATTAACATAGTCAGAGGCGGATGAGGCCAGGTACACAGCGGTGCCGATCAGCTCTTCAGGCTGGCCCCAGCGGCCGGAGGGATTACTGGCACGCACCCACTGATCGAATTCGGCATTCTCTACCAGCGCCTGATTCATATCGGTAAGGATGTAGCCCGGACCAATTGCATTGCTCTGAATGTTGTATTGCGCCCATTCCGCCGCCATTGATTTGGTCAGCAATTTGATGCCGCCTTTCGCCGCGGTGTAGGGTGCAACCGTGGCACGGGCGGCCTGGCTGGTCAGCGAACCAATATTGATAATTTTGCCACCGCTCTCTCTGGCAACCATGCGTCTGGCCGCCGCACGGGCTATCAGAAAAGCGCTGGTCAGGTTGATGTCCAGCACGCGCTGCCAGTCGCTCAGCTCCAGTTCCAGCATGGGTTTGCGAAACTGGATCCCGGCGTTATTGATCACGATCTCGACATGCACATTCTCATCATCAAGTTGCCGGAATACTTCTTCTACAGCGGTTTCATCGGCGACGTTAAACAGGAATCCCCGCGCGTTGGCTCCCTGTTCCTGCAGTACAGACAGGGCTTTTTTAAGATGTATTTCCTGAGTGCCGTTGAGGATCACCGAGGCACCCGCCGCCGCCAGACCCTGAGCATAGGCAAAACCCAGCCCACGGGTTGAACCGGTAATCAGCGCAGTTTTGCCGTGAAGAGAGAATAGTGAAGACATATAAAGCTCCTGAAGATGTCCATGTAACATGACTAACAAGTTGAATGCATAAGATCTACGTGATGGGAATATTTTCGGCAATCGGCAGGGGGAAGAAATGTAGTTCCGGTCACATTAATCATGAGTGTTAACATTCTATTTTTATATTAGTTGTTATTTAACAATGCTATAAATGGATTTCGTGATTCGGATCACAATCTGTTTCGGCGCCAAAGTAATACTTGCCAACGCTGGCAGGCCGGTGCTAAAAAGAGACCTGACTTGTAGGACAGGATCAAAACGGCGTGACACTGGAAAGCGTACAAAAGCATAACGTGGTGAACGTTATCTATGAACAGATGAAGCAGTCCATTCAGGAGGGCGTCTGGCCGCCAGGCTGTAAGCTGCCTTCAGAAGCGGAACTGACTTCCCAATTTAACGTCAGCCGGGTCAGCGTTCGCAGTGCCGTACAGAAGCTGAGAGATTTGGGCGTGGTCGTAACCCATCAGGGAAAGGGGACCTACGTCACACGGGATGTCGCACGCTACGGTGCATTCAGCGACAACCAGCCCATTTTGCATCTGTCACAGGAGGAGTTCGACGATATGCGGGTGTTTCGCCAGACGGTGGAGTTTCGCTGTATGGATCTGGCGGTACAGAATGCCACGGATGAGGATATCCGGCTGCTGGAGCAGGCACTTAACCGCATGCTGGTCAGCAAAGATGACTATAAAAAATATACCCAGGCTGACTATGATTTTCATCTGGCTATCGTGAAGGCGTCGCATAACAAGGTCTTTATCCACGTGATGGAATCCCTGAAGAACATCTATATCCACTATCTGGAAGAGCTCAATCGGGTACTGGGGATCACCCTGGAAAGCGTGGAAGCGCATATAAAAGTGTTTATGGCACTGAAAAACCGCGATGCTGCCACGGCGAGCGAAACGCTCAACAGGGCAATGGCACATAACGTTGATGCGATTGAGGTGAAACTCAGCGAAAAATAGCTGCCTGCTATCAGTACCCTGGCGGAATAATGAGCCATTACAATTAACAACGCTTCTTGATTGATCAGAACACAGTGACGAATCTATCTCAGTGAAAGCCCCAAAGATGGGCTTTTTCTGAACTTTTACATGTAGGACATCATACATCTTAGCATCAAGGCGGAGAGAGTTATGGACAGGTTAAAAATTACCAATATTAAAACCCTGCTGACGGCACCAGGCGGCATCGACCTGGTGGTCGTGAAAGTGGAAACCAACCAGCCGGGCCTGTACGGTCTTGGCTGCGCCACGTTCACCCAGCGCATCTTCGCAGTAGAAGCCGCGATTGAAAACTACATGAAACCATTTCTGACTGGTAAAGATCCGCTGCGCATTGAGGATATCTGGCAGTCAGCCGCGGTCAGCGGTTACTGGCGAAGCGGTCCGGTGATGAACAATGCGCTGTCCGGGATTGATATGGCGCTGTGGGATATCAAAGGAAAAGTGGCCGGCTTACCGGTTTATCAGCTGTTAGGCGGTCAGTGTCGGGATGGTATCCCGTTATACCGTCATTGCGATGGCGCGGATGAAGTCGAGGTGGAAGACAACATTCGGGCGAGGATGGAAGAGGGATACCAGTATGTCCGCTGCCAGATGGGGATGTATGGCGGGGCGGGCACCGAGGATCTGAAGCTGATAGCCGGAAAACTGGCGAAGGCGCGAAATATCAAACCGAAAGTTTCTCCGCGTAGTCAGACGCCGGGGATCTACTTTGATCCGGATGCTTATGCCCGGGCGGTACCGCGTCTGTTTGACCATCTGCGTAATAAGCTGGGGTTCGGTGTGGAGTTTATCCATGATGTGCACGAACGCATTACCCCGGTGGCTTCGGTTCAGCTGGCGAAAAGTCTTGAGCCTTATCAACTGTTTTTCCTGGAAGATCCGGTGGCACCGGAAAACCTGGACTGGCTGAAGATGATCCGCGCCCAGAGCAGCACACCGATCTCGATGGGCGAGTTGTTCACCCATGTCAATGAGTGGAAACCTTTAATCCAGCAGCAGCTGATTGACTATATCCGCTGCCACGTCAGCACCATCGGCGGCATCACTCCGGCAAAAAAACTGGCGACCTATGCCGAAATCCACGGTGTACGCACCGCCTGGCACGGACCAGGGGATATTTCTCCGGTGGGTGTGGCGGCAAATCTTCACCTGGACATGAGCGTTACCAACTTTGGCATTCAGGAATACACGCCGGTAAATGATGCACTGATGGACGTGTTCCCAGGCTGCCCGGAAATCGACTGGGGCTATGCTTACCTTAGCGACCGTGCTGGCCTGGGGGTGGATATTGATGAAGAGAAAGCCAGACGTTACCCTGTCACGGGGGGCCTGCCAGACTGGACCAATGCCCGCTTGCCAGATGGTTCAGCAGCGCGACCTTAATTTTCGGGTCGTTCAGGGAAGTCAGGGGGGATTTTCCCTCCTGATGGCGGCTGTTTCTTACCAGCGTAATTGCTGGCCTGAATACTCTACATAGTGGTGGCCGCCTTTGCCCTGCCATACGTCAATCTGCCCGATAATCCCGCCGACGCTTTGCTCCACTGTCAGGGAAGCGTTACTGCCGCCCATATCGGTTTGCACCCAGCCGGGATGAATGCACAGCAGCGTCTGGAACGGGCTGAGCAGAGCGGATAACCTACGGGACAGCATATTCAGCGCTGCTTTACTGGCAGAATAGAGTGGATAGGTCGCTGAAGGGTTTTCATTCAGGCTGGCCAGTTGCGAAGTCATCAGCGCCAGTACACCCCGATCAGCAGCAAGCTGAGGAAGCAGTTCTGCCGCACAGCGTACGGGTGAGATGGCGTTAGTCATAAACAACGCTGCCAGTTCTGCATCGTCGGACTGCTGAATATCCTGATGATCCGGCCCGAAAACCCCCGCATTAATAAAGATCAGATCGAGTTGTTCTTCCGCTAATGAGTGCTTCAGGGCTTCCCGCTGCGTGGCGTGATTGATGTCTACTGTTAACCAACGAATGCCTGACGTTGCCACTGGTGCAGTGCTGCGCGTGGTGGCGGTGACTTCCCAACCCTGCGCGGCCAGTTGATTTGCTAACCCTAAACCGATTCCGCGAGAGGCACCTACAACAAGCGCTTTTTTACCTGTAGCCATGATCTTTTCTCCTGTGTTTATTTCACAATGGCAGTTTCCTGCAGACAGCGCCAGCGTCCGGAACAGTGGACGGATGAGCTGTTACCTTTTGGATAATGGTTTACATTGTAGAATGACCAATCTACAATAAATTATATTCCCGTTACCTTTGCAGAGTGCATAATGAAACCCACGGTCGGTCGACCCAGAGAATTTGATCCGCAGGATTTGCTCAACACTGCACTGGAGTGCTTCTGGCTGCATGGTTACCGGGGCACCTCAATGGCTGATTTGATGAAAGCCTCGGGGCTTGCCAGTGCCAGTATCTACAAACTTTATCCTGATAAGCGCACTATCTTTCTGGCGGCACTCAGACAATATATGGACAACGGTCTGGCTCGTCTTGAGCAGCGTTATCAGCAGCTTTCCCCGGAAGAAGCGTTAAAGGAGACGCTGAGTTTTGGCGTGGAGCTTTCAACCGGCAAGGCAGGTGAAAGAGGGTGCCTCACCATTGCCACGGCGAATGAATTGCTGCCCGGAGATGACGAAATCCGCAGGCTGGTCGGGTATAAGTTCAGCGGTATCGTCAGACACCTGACCGCCATTTTGGTGAAAGGACAGCAGGCGGGGGTATTTCGCCGCGACCAGGATGCCGCTATCCTGGCGGAAACACTGTTTATGCTGCTGGAAGGAATGAGGGTTTACGGCAAAATCCAACCGGACAGTGGTATGCTGGCCCAGGTAAATTCTTTTGTTATCAGCACAATATTGAGCCGTAACGATAATGAAGGCAGTGGCAAATGACCTTGCCCATCGGCACGCAGGTACGGCGAAGAAAATCATTCCGTATCATGGTAGTGCTTAAGGTGATCGGTGCTGCCGTTACCTGTGGCTGGTTCAGCAAAGGAGTCCTGATAAAACAAGTCTTTATCTGCGATGAGCTTCTTGTTGTTGCATATCACTCTGACATCTGGCCGCTGACGTGAACCAGATCGCAAGAAAGCATTTAAGAGAGTATGGGTAGGTCATGGTAATTAGCCGATCTGCGGCTGCTTTCTTTTTCTCTTCAGCATGTCTCTGAAAGCAGGTTCGGCATATTTGGTGATAAACAACGCGATCAAATAGATCATGGTCACCACCGGGATGGACATGAACATCATCACGTAATCATTTTTGATTGCGTGATCGAGTTTCACCAGCAAGGCAATCATCAGGTTTTCATGGATCAAATAGAGTGCATAACTGACAAAACCTATCGCCGTTAAAAAAGGAGTGGAAAGGATTTTCTCCAGTTTTGGAGAATAGAAGCTGGCAATAAATAAGATAAATGCCATCGCCAGAGGAAGCAGTACGCTAAGCCCACTGGTTTTTACATAAAAACTCAGATTTATCAGTATGGCGATAAACGTCAATCCATAATGGTATAGCTTGTCTCTGTTATGCAATCTTTCATACACCAGGCAACCAATCATAAACCAGGAGTAATGGATAAACCCAAATTTCGAGATGACATCGGCCAGCGGAGCGTAACCCATCATTTTGATCGCTGAGGCTGCTGACAGCACCAACATTGGCAGAATCAACGCAGGCAGGCAATATTTTCTGCCTGCCAGATAATAAACAGCGCCGATCAGGATGTAAAAGACGGCTTCCACATATAACGACCAGAACGAACCTTCGAGTGATTTAAATTCCACACCACTGAGCATCGAAAGGGTCTCAGGGTTGGTGAAAATCAGTCCGGGGACCAGGTTTAACAGGGTCGGACTGCCTGCTGGTCTTTCAGGAAACAGGTTTGCCGTGAGGTAGATCATCAGACTGACAATAAACATGGCAGGAAACAATCGCAGCCATCTTTTCTTGAGGAATGAAATATAACTTTCCGATTTATCAAGCGTCATAAAAATGACGAAGCCTGAAATCATAAAAAACAACGGCACTCCAAGATAGCCAAACGCAAATAACGGAAAATCTTTAGTACGGGAGACATAATGCAGCATTTCTGGCCATCGGGAATAGGCATGAAAACCAATAACCAGCAGAATGGCTAAACCCCGCATCCCATCCAGATGTTGTATTCGTGCACGCATGATGCTTCCTGAGTGTGTCAGTGTATGTAAAGATGAGTTACATTATCATTAAGAGATCGTAAATTTCTATCCGAATTACTCCTAAAGAGTGAGCAGGTATTTGAGTACAGACTGGTCTTAAGATGCTGTCATATTTTATTTATTGGATCTGACAAAAGATCCAACAATTAATGTGTTAAAAACGCCAATAAATTTTCTCAGCAAGGATTTTGGGCGGAGGCAGCCGCGTTTAAGGCTGTTTATTAATGCTTAATGGCTGGTTACCTCTTCGCGAGCGTACCGGGCTGGAGGCAGACCAACATAGCGGGTAAATGCCACACTGAAGGCGCTGGCCGAGCTGTAACCCACGCGCTGGGCGATTTCGGCCATTCCCACACCCTGTTCCCGCAGCAGATTTTTTGCCAGAGCCATTCGCCAGGCCAGCAGATACTCCATCGGGGCAATGCCCATCGCGCGGCGAAAACGTTCAAAGAAAGCCGATCGGGACAGCGAAGCCGCTTTTGCCAGCTGGGCTACCGTCCAGGGGTGAGTGGGGAGTTCATGCATACTGCGGATTGCCACGGCCAGCCGCTCATCAGCCAGACCGCGAACCAGCCCGGGTGCTGAACCTGATATTGCGGTGGAACGTAATGCCTCAATCAGCATCACTTCCAGCAGTCGTGACAACACCACTTCACGGGCCGGGCGTTGTGCGCGGGACTCATCAATGACCAGTTGAACCAGAGTGGTCAGCCTGCCGACGCCACGAACATGCACCAGTTTTGGTAACAGTGACACCAGCAAAGCTGCATCCGGGGAGGCAAACTGACAATGCCCCACCAGCGACTGTACATCTCTGGGGCCATTTTGCTCGCCAAGACGAAATTCGCCATTCGGCAGCATAACAGGTGCCGTTTCAAAATGCCCCGGAGGTGGTGCGATGGCGCTGCTCATGGTAAAGCCCTGAACGGAGGGGATCAGAACAAAATCCCCCTGATGCAGAGCAAGAGGAGGGTGACCATCAACAGTCAGACAGGAAGATCCTTCCAGCACCACGCAGTAAAAAGGATCGCCAAACTCAGCACGCTGCACGCGCCATTGACCTGCACCGTTCACCACTTTTGAAAAACGGGCGGCGGGCTGCAGCAACGTCACGACTTCAGTCAGTGGATCGATCATTTCAGGACTCCAGCGAAAGAAAAGGGGGCATAAAATTTTACCCGTCCGGTCTCACTTATACCACGCCGGGGGTTTTATGCTATTTTTATGCAATGAAAAAATCATCAGGATGATGTGTGATGAAAAGAGTGGTGATCATTGGTAGCCCAGGCGCGGGTAAATCAACCGCTGCACTCAGGCTTGCTGCAATAACCAGGCTTCCGGTTATCCATCTGGACCAGCATTTCTGGTCTCCGGGTTGGGTGGAAACAGAAAAGAGCCGTTGGTATGAGAAGGTACAGGCTCTGGTCACCACGCCGCAGTGGATCATGGATGGCAATTACGGCAGCACACTGGACCAACGGCTTTCGGTCGCTGATACGCTGATCTGGCTGGATTATTCATCCCTGACCTGTTTGCGTCGTATCCTGATGCGTACGATAAAATATTGGGGAAAAACACGGCCAGATATTGGTGAAGGCTGTCCCGAGAGGTTCGACTGGGCCTTTCTGAAGTTTGCGCTGAATTACCGGCGTGATAAACGCAGGCGTGATCAGCAGAAGGTTAAGGCTTTCAGCGGTAAAACATGGCAGTTCACGTCACCAAAAGCGCTTGAGGAATTTTTGTCTGCTCTGGCTTCAGAGTCCGGCATTACTCCGAATGACATCTCTGATAATCCCCTGTAAGGAAGAAATTTAGCATGAAAAACATAGGATTTCTTTCATTTGGCCACTGGACGCCATCGCCGCATTCGGCCACCCGTTCCGCAGCTGATGCGCTGTTACAGTCCATCGATCTGGCGGTAGCCGCTGAGGAACTGGGGGCAGATGGTGCCTATTTCCGTGTGCACCATTTTGCCCGCCAGCTCAGCGCGCCTTTCCCATTGTTAGCTGCGGTGGCCGCCCGGACTAAAAAGATTGAAATTGGCACCGGCGTCATCGACATGCGTTATGAAAATCCACTCTATATGGCGGAAGACGCAGGAGTGGCGGATCTGATCAGCGGTGGTCGCCTGCAGTTAGGTATCAGCCGGGGTTCACCGGAACAGGTGGTGGAAGGCTGGCGCTATTTTGGTTATGCCCCACAGGAAGGGGAAAGCGATGCAGATATGGGTCGTCGCCATACCGAAGCCTTGCTGGAAGCACTGCGCGGCAAAGGCTTTGCCAAACCAAACCCGCAGCCAATGTTCCCGAATCCGCCGGGCCTGTTAAGGCCTGAACCGTTTTCCGAAGGGCTGCGAGAACGTATCTGGTGGGGATCCGGTTCCAATGCCACCTCTGTCTGGGCCGCTAAGCTGGGGATGAATCTGCAAAGCTCGACGCTGAAGGATGATGAAACCGGCGAGCCGTTCCATATTCAGCAGGCTAAACAGATCCGCGTATACCGTGAGGTGTGGAAGGAAGTTGGGCATGCGCGCGAGCCACGAGTGTCCGTAAGCCGCAGCATCTTCGCGCTGATGAACGATACCGACCGGGCTTATTTTGGTGCCAGCGGGCAGGGTGGCGATCAGGTAGGCTATCTGGATGAGAAAACGCGGGCGATCTTTGGCCGCAGCTATGCAGCAGAGCCGGAGCAGCTGATTGCGCAACTGGCGAAAGACGAAGCGATTGCTGAAGCGGATACGCTGTTGCTGACCATCCCGAACCAGCTGGGTGTGGATTATTGCGCCCACGTGCTGGAAGCGATCCTGAAACACGTTGCCCCCGCTCTGGGCTGGCGCTGAGTCCTGACTGGCTGGTATTGAAGTTCTGTCACGCGGCACATATTTCCCAGCGTTAAAATTTATTCATGAAATGCCGGAGTGTTCCTGATTTGCAGGATATTTTTCAAATCTGAAGATGGGGAGAGACCAAAATAACGAGCATATTCGCGGCTGAATTGCGTATGGCTCTGATAACCTACCGAATGCGCAATGGCTGTAATACTGCCGCTGGTCGTGGCTAACTTCAATCGTGCCTGCATCAGGCGAACACGCTTTTGATACTGGACAGGGCTGAGCGCGGTGATCGCCTGAAAATGGCGATGAAATGCTGAAACGCTTAACGCCGCCATGGCGGCCAGCTCTTCTACCCGCACGGCTTGCATATAGTTTTGTTTCAGCCAGTTAATCACCTTACAGATGCGGGCAAGATGCGATTCCGGCGTGGCAATATCACGCAGCATCCAGCCCTGCGGCCCCTGAAGAACCCGGAATAAAATTTCCCGTTCATATGCAGGAGCTAAAGCCGAAATTTCCTCTGGCTTGTTGAGCAGTCGCAGCATTCTCACCCAGGCATCGAGCAATTCACACGTAACCGGAGCGACAGAAAATCCGGCGTTATAAGGAGACGCTTTACCTGAATCCGGCATGCCATCCAGTAATTCAGCAACAATCTCAGGCTTTGGCGTCAGACTCACCGCAAGATAGGGTGCCCCGGTTCGCTCATCGGCAAAAACCTTGCCGACGGCGGGCAGATCCACCGACATCACAAAATAGGTGGCAGGATTGTATTGCCACATTTTATCTCCCACCGTCATGCTCTTGGAGCCCGTTAGTATCAGATTAATCATCGGCTCACAGACAGCAGTAAGCCGGTGCTCAGGAATTTCCCCCTGAACCATTGCGATACGCGGTATAGCGGTTTCGGTGATTTTATTCCCGGCTTTTGAAGCCAACAGGCGCAGTTCAGCTAATTCATTTTCCATCCTGATTGAATAACACGGTGTGGGTTCGGCAACAAGATAAAAGCAGGATTAGGCAAATATCAGAGAGAATTACAGGAGTCAGCGTCCGGGGCAGGGCGTAGCCTGATATACGTCATCCTTATCTTTCAGGAGCTTTCATGAAAAATGTTCTGATTACCGGCGGAAGCCGCGGCATTTGGCCGGGTTGGTGACCCTGACGAAGTTGCCCGTGTTATCGCCGGTTTACTGTCTGCCGACTATGGCTGGATTAATGCCCAGACGATAGAAGTCACGGGCGGTTATAGTATTTGATTGCGGAGTTTTTATGCTTGACCACATCTTTATTACGGTAAGCGATACTGAGCGCTCAATCGCTTTTTATGAGCGTGTTCTGCCCCTTCTCGGCATCACCAACCGTCATGATTATGACGGCAACAATGGCCCATCAGGCCATCCTGACCTCAAGGGATTTGGTGCCAATGGACGCGTATTTTTCTGGCTAAGATCGGGCACGCCTTACCCTCAGGCCGTGCATATCGGGTTTGTGGCAGATTCCGAAACCAGGGTGAATCAGGCTTACGCAGAGGCAATTGCGGCAGGTGCAGCAGAGATCCATCCGCCTGGTGCTCAGCTGCACTATGACCCGCGCTATTACGCCGCCCAGGTGAGAGACCCGGATGGATACAGTCTGGAGTTTGTCTATAAAAGCTGGCAGCACGGACGCTGAAAGCATGATTCCGCGAGGTAATATCTCGAGTGTAACCCGGGTAATGCCAACTCTCATTACCTTTCAAAGATGCAATACCTTTATGAAAAAGCTCATCTTCACTGGCGACGGGTGAAATAACATAAAATTAACGTTATTGAGTGTCACTATCCTGTATTCATTGAGGCGAGAATGGCTGTTCACGCTTTTGTTCTGCTTAAAAAGAAATAATCGGCGATTTGTAAAAATCTGTTTTATTTGCAAAGGTTATTATTTGCCTGCCACCACCCGCCGCCAGGCTAAGCGCGAACCTGTTAGGTTTTATACTACGATAAAGCCACTACTTTTCTGTCCGACCGCAGAGGGTAACATGGTCAGTACACTCACAGAGGAGGTCGCTCATGCTTGTATTTCTCACTGGTGCAACCGGTTTTATCGGCTCACGAATCGTTCCTGAACTGCAGGCCGCTGGCCATCAGGTGCTCGGGTTGACCCGATCGGATGTCGGAGCTGAAGCCCTGAAGGCAGCGGGCGTTGAAGTTTGTCGCGGCACACTCGAAGATCCTGCCAGCATTGCCGCAGGTGCTGCACGAGCTGATGCCGTGATCCATACCGCTTTCGACCATGACTTTTCACGTTTTGTTGCCAACTGCGAAAAAGATGTCCGCGTGATCACCGCGCTGGCTGAAGCGCTGAAAGGGAGCAACCGGCCGCTGATCATCACTTCCGGCACCGGGATGGGTAATGCCGGTAGAGGAGGTCCTGCCACGGAAGATGTCTTTAATGCTGACGATCCTAACCCGCGCAAGGCATCGGAAGTTACCGGCAATAAATTTCTGGATGCCGGTCAGGATGTGCGCGTAATGCGTTTGCCGCAGGTGCATGACACATTCCGTCAGGGGCTGATTTCGCCCTATATCGATATCGCCAGAGAAAAGGGCGTGGCCGCTTACGTGGCGGAAGGCAATAACTGCTGGCCCGCAGCCCACGTGTTGGATGTGGCGAAGCTGTACGTGATGGCGCTGGATAAGGGGCAGAAAGGGGCGCGCTATCATGCGGTGGCCGAGGAAGCGATCTCATCCCGCCAGATTGCAGAAGTCGTTGCCAAAGGGCTGGGCATTCCGGCTGTTTCCATTACACCAGATGAAGCTCAGCAGCACTTCGGCTGGTTCGCGATGTTTGCCGGGATGGATCTTCGTGCTTCCGGGCGCTGGACTCAGCAGCAGATGGGCTGGCAGCCAACCGGTCCGGGACTGATTGACGATCTGTCGCGGATGAAATATTAGGTCAGTAACAGAGCGGTTGCCAGACTGGCAACCGCTGACGAAATAATAATTTACAACCGACCTAATGCCATAACTTTCTGACAGCTAACTCCAGGAGTAGAGTATTTTAAGTCGCCTTTAAAAAGGCCGGAAGTTTAACAATTCAATCTGCAGAAATTAGTAAAGGATTACTATATGAAAGGAAACACACCTGACCATTTGCGTCGACTGTTATTGAAAGTGCCTCTAATGGCTCCCATCCTGAGCACCTTGCCTGCCTCGGCAGCAGGCAATGCGGTGATACAATCCACTGATAAAAAACATCTTTCAACCATCCCCGCCTCAGGCAGCACGCTATTGCTGAAGAATGCAGAAGTGATTGTCACCATGGATGAAAAACGCCGGGAAATAAAAAACGGCAATATCTATATTAAAGACAATATCATTGTCGCGATTGGGAATGAACAGAATATTCCCACAACTGCCGATCGCGTAATTGATTTAAAAGGGCACATTGTTATCCCCGGCCTGATTAATACGCACCACCATATGTACCAGAGCCTCACTCGTGTTATCCCCAACGCACAGGATGGCGAATTATTTAAATGGCTGACGACGCTCTATCCAATCTGGGAACGTCTGACGCCGGAAATGATGAAAATTGCCACTAAAACCTCAATGGCAGAACTGATGCTGTCCGGTTGCACTACCAGCAGCGATCACCAGTATGTCTATCCAAACGGCATTAAACTTGACCACAGCATTGAAGCCGCTCAGGAGATGGGCATGCGTTTCCATGCCTGTCGCGGCAGCATGAGCGTCGGGCGCAAGCAGGGCGGATTACCGCCGGATTCTATCGTTGAAGATGAAGCCCTGATCCTGGAAGACACCCAGCGCGTGATTGAACAGTTCCATGACGCCAGCCGGGGTTCAATGCTGCGCATCGTGGTCGCGCCGTGTTCTCCGTTCTCGGTCAGCGAGCAGCTGATGCGCGAATCCGCGAAGCTGGCCCGCGCGCACGGCGTTTCCATGCATACTCACCTGGCTGAAAACGTCAGTGACATTGAGTACAGCAAAAAAACGTTTAACAAAACGCCGGCTCAGTATGTGGAAGATCTGGAGTGGGTGGGTCATGACGTCTGGCATGCGCACTGCGTCAAGCTGGATGATTACGGTATCAAACTCTTTGCCCGCACCGGTACCGGCGTGGCGCACTGTCCCTGCTCGAACATGCGTCTTGGTTCCGGTATTGCGCCGGTCAGGCACATGCTGGATGCAGGGATGCATGTCGGGATGGGGGTTGATGGCTCCGCATCCAATGACAGCTCCGACATGATCGCCGAAGTTCGTCAGGCGCTGTTGCTGCAACGTGTGGGATTTGGTCCGGATGCGCTGACTGCCCGCGAGGCGTTGGAGATTGCCACGCTGGGTGGGGCGAAAAACCTTAATCGTGATGATATTGGCGCGCTGGCACCGGGAATGATGGCTGACATGGCGATTTTCCGGCTGGACGCTATCGGTATGGCGGGCGCCAATCACGATCCGGTTGCCGGGCTGGTATTCTGTAACCCGGGCAGCGTGGCTTACAGCATCATCAACGGCCGGGTAGTGGTAGAAGAGGGCAAAGTTGTTACCGCTGATATGCCGGTAGTCATTGAGCACCACAACAAGCTGGCGCTGAAGCTGGTAGCCGGCTGATGGTGGAGTCGCTCTTAAGTCAGAGCGGAGTCGGGGTAATACCGCCACACAGCATATTACCCCGACTGATGCACCACACCGTGTATTGGCCCGTTTAACAGGGTTTACCGAACAGATTCAGCTGTGTATGATGACCGCAGACATCAGGGCCATTGCCCTTTTGCGTAAGCGTTAACGTTAACCAACGCACCATCAGCGGCCTGTTGCTGCTTTTTGTGCGAGGTATTATGTCCCAGCCCCAGATCTCTTCAGCGCGTACTTCTGTTGTTTCCGGTTCCGGATCTTTCCTGTTCGTACTGTTGGTCACCGCGGCCAATCTGCGCACGCCAATTACTTCGACCGGCCCCATCCTGGAGAACATCTGCCAGACCTTCGGACTCAACTCTTCTCAGGCCGGGTTGCTTAACTTTATCCCGCTTCTGATGTTTGCTTTACTTGCACCGGTTTCGGCCTCGGTGGGCAACCGGTTTGGTCTGGAGAAAACACTGTGGTGCGCGGTCTGGGTAATCACGCTGGGGTCTGTACTGCGGATTACCGGTAGTGAAGCGGGCTTGTGGATTGGGACAGTGATCCTCAGTTCAGGTATTGCGGCGGCCAACGTGCTGTTACCGCCGCTGATCAAACGCGACTTCACTGAACATACGGCAAAATATATTGGCCTGTATGCCACGACGATGGCGATTACCGCCAGTCTGGCTTCTGGTGTGGCCGTCCCGCTGGCTGGAGCGACCAGAGCAGGGTGGTTCCTGTCCGTTGGCGTCTGGCTGATCCCGGCCGTGGTGGCGCTGATTGCCTGGGTGCCGCAGCTCAGAAAGACCCGGCACCAGCGTTCAGCGACGGCGGGCGCTGCCTGTCCAACTGTACTGAAATCCCCGTGGCGCTCGATGCTGGGCTGGCAGGTTTCGCTGTTTATGGCGTTGCAGTCTATGGCTTTTTATACCCTGATAGCCTGGTTCACTCCTTATGCCCAGGCTAACGGCTTCAGTCAGGTGACCGCCGGGTGGCTGCTGTTTGTCTACCAGATTGTGGCCGTCGCTTCCAATTTCGCCTGTATGGCCGCGCTGAAAAAACTCCCCGATCAGCGGATGGTGGGCTTTGTCTCTTCACTGGCGATTTTTGCCGGTATTACCGGGCTTTGGCTGGCACCGGGCCTGGCTGCATTATGGCTGGTGGTTGCCGGTCTTGGCGCAGGGGCTTCAATGGTGACCTGCCTGTCGCTGTTCAGCCTGCGTGCCGTGGATCATCGTCAGGCCTCCAGACTTTCCGGCATGGGGCAATGCGTAGGCTATCTGGTGGCCGCTTTCGGCCCACTGTTCTTCGGCATCCTGCATGAACACTCCGGGGGATGGACAGTGCCCCTGGTGGTCCTGATTGCCATGAGCATGCTGCAGATGGTAGTGGCCCCACTGGCCGGAAGACGACGCCACATTGGTTGATGCCGCTGTTACTGCACAACTTTCCCGCGGACCACCACTTTTCCGGGCTTGCTGTCACCGTCGGTGACTCGACGGATCGCCAGATTGAATGCCTGCCAGGCTATTTCCTGCAAATCATGTGACACACAGGGAAAGTGAAAGCCATAAATACCGGCATGCGAAACCTCATCGATACTGAATAAATTCACCTGCTTCATCAGCGGCAGTTTGTGTTCAATACAGGCTTTGACGATGCCTAAAGAGATCTGGTTGTTACAACCAACGAAATAGTCCGGTGCTTCATTATCGGCCAGCCAGCGGCTGGTTTCCTGCCAGGCCACGTCCATAAAGAAATCAGCGTGCAGAACCTCCAGAGAGGCCACTTTTCCCTGCAGCGCGGCCTGTAATCCCGTGACTCTGTCACGTGCCACGCTGGAATTTTCCGGCCCGGACACCACCACCACACGCCGGGCTTTCTGTTCCAGCAGCCAGCGTCCGGCCTGCAATCCGCAATCGAGGTTATCGATATACACCCCGCTGCAATGGGACACTTCCAGCTCGCGGTCAACCAGCACCACCGGAATATTCAGGGTTTCCAGCCGCTTCATATAGGAGGGATGGTAGTGATGATCGTTGGATATCACCGACAGAATGATCGCATCGACGTTATAGCTAATCAGCTTGTCGATAATGCGATCTTCCGTCTCCTGAGATTCATAGGAGTCGAACACCAGCGTGTCATAACCCAGCTTCTGTGCTTCCAGCGTCATCAGGCGCGTCAGTCCACCAAAGAACGGGTTCGCCATATCGGGATTGACGATGCCGATAGTTTTACTGGTTTTTGCGCGAAGATTCCTCGCCGCTGCATTGACCACATAGCCAAGCTGCTCTGCTGTCTGACGGATACGCTGTAGCGTCTCCGGATGCACTTTCTCCGGCTGGGAAAATGCCCTGGAGGCGGTGATTTTACTGACGTTAGCCTGCGCAGCGACGCTTGCAAGCGTCGCTTTTTGTCCCCGACCTGCTGCCAAGTTCGGCTCCTTAGTTAAAACACATCATTTTTGTATCATTACTGAATCATGACAGATTTCGCGCAGCGATGCGAATGCAGCTTGCTAAGCCATGCGATTTACGCGCGGATCGGTAAAGATATCCAGATCGTCGCGGCTCTCTGAGGAAAACTCAGACACCACTGCGCCATGCTCTCCGGCCTGGAACCAGTGACGGGTGTTGGGCGCAATCGTGTACTGCTCGCCGGGACGCAGCAGGATATATCGCGTGCAGGTATACCAGGCTTCACTGTCTGCTGGCACCCGGCAGGTGAGATCGCCGCCCGCGTGATTCGGCGTCAGGCTGTCATCGTCAACAAACAGATAAACCTCGCCCCAGCGGCAGCGGAAAGTCTCCTGCTTACCGGGAGAGTTGTTGAAAGGCGGATGCAGATGTTCCGGGCAGGTCTGTCGCGGAAACAGCACCAGCTCCTTGGCGCAGTAACGCGGAGAGTTAATGTAGGTCAGGAGCTGCAGGCCGGAAATCGGGTAATCAGGCAAGCCAAATGAAGCAATTTCAATGCGTTGCTGCTCATCTTCGGTCAGGATGAGATGGGCTTTTTGCAGATAATGCAGCGTCTGTTGTACGTAGTCATGGATGTGATTCATCAGGTCCCCCGCGCACGTTAATGGTATCGGTATCATTAGATACGGCTCAGGGGTGGATGATCTGTGATCGTTATCGATATTCAGCACCTAATCCACTCATTATGATTTACAAATTTGATGATTATTTAACATACATCACAGATTTACCGCTCTCTTTACGCCAGTATCGCCGCAGTTAAATGATATCGATAACATCAAAATGATTTCACCGGGGGTTAAAATGAAAGCGTTAGTTCTGGCGGAAGCGGGCAAAATTGCTATTGAAAATCGCGAGTTTGACGAGGTGCTGGGTGACAATGATGTGAAGATAAAAATCCATTCAGTCGGGATCTGCGGCAGCGATGTTCACTACTATCAGCATGGCCGTATCGGGCCGTTTGTGGTCAAAGCACCGATGGTGCTCGGGCATGAAGCCTCCGGCGTGGTGCTGGCTACCGGAAAAAATGTCAGCCATGTTAAACCCGGTGACCGCGTCTGCATGGAACCGGGCATCCCCGATTTAAACTCTGCGCAATCACGTGCGGGCATATACAACCTTGATCCCGCTGTGCGCTTCTGGGCAACACCGCCGGTACACGGCTGCCTGCGGGAGTCGGTGATCCATCCCGGTGCATTTACGTTTAAATTGCCGGACAACGTCAGTTTTGCCGAAGGCGCAATGGTCGAACCGCTGGCAATCGGCATGCATGCCGCCACCAAAGCAGGCATTAAGCCGGGTGATATCGCACTGGTGATTGGTGCCGGTCCGATTGGCGTGGTGACTGCACTGGCCGCGCTGGCGGGTGGCTGCTCGGATGTCATCATCTGTGACCTGTTTGACGAGAAGCTGGCAGTGGCCGCCGAGTATCCGGGGTTGCATGCGGTGAATATCAAAACCGGCGACCTGGCGGGCAAAGTGGCCGCCCTGACCAGCGGCAATGGTGCTGACGTGGTATTCGAATGCAGCGGTGCGAAACCCGCTATTGCCACCCTGGCAGAGCATGCCGCGCCGGGTGCGACCGCCGTGCTGGTTGGCATGCCAGTCGATGCCGCCCCAATGGATATTGTCGCCGCGCAGGCGAAAGAGATCACTTTCAAAACCATTTTCCGCTACGCCAACATGTACCCGCGCACCCTGCGTTTATTAAGCAGTGGAAAATTGCGTGTTCAACCGCTGATCAGCCAGACCTATAAGTTTGCCGACAGCGTGGCCGCGTTTGAGCGCGCTGCCGCCGGTAATGCTTCTGACATCAAAATCATGCTGGAAATGGAGTAAGCCATGGCGCTCTATGCTGGCATTGACTGCGGGACACAAGGCACCAAAGTTGTGATTGTCGACAGCGGGAAGGGCGCGATCCTTGGCGAGGGCAGCGCCGCTCACCGCCTGATCAGTGGCTCAAACGGTCGTCGTGAACAGCAGGCTGACTGGTGGATTGAAGCGCTGATCGCGGCTTTTCGTCAGGCCGTGAGCCAGGCCGGAGTGGATGCGCAACAGATCAAAGCGCTGGGGGTTTCCGGCCAGCAGCATGGTTTTGTGCCGCTGGATGAGCAGGGCAACGTGCTCGGCAGCGTCAAGCTGTGGTGTGACACTGAAACCGATGCGGAAAACGAGCAGCTGTTGCACCAATTAGGTGGCATCAGCGGTTCGCTGGAGCAGCTCGGGCTGATGGTGGCCACCGGCTATACCGCGTCGAAAATCATCTGGTTCAAAAAGCACCATCCTGAACTGTGGGCACGTCTGCATACGGTATTGCTGCCGCACGACTATCTCAATTTCTGGCTGACCGGAGAACGTGTGGCTGAATATGGTGACGCCTCAGGTACCGGGCTGCTGAATATCCGCACCCGTGATTGGGATCGTCATACCGTTGAACTGATCGACGACAGTGGCCGGCTGTGGAACGCATTGCCGCCTCTGAAACGCGCGGAGAGCTGCATCGGCACGCTGCTTCCCGAAGCGGCGGAGAAGCTCGGCCTCTCTGCCGCAACGCTTGTGGCAACCGGCGGCGGTGACAACATGATGGCCGCCATCGGCTCCGGCAATATCGCCACTGGCACCGTCACCATGAGTCTCGGCACCTCCGGCACGCTGTTTGCCTGGTCTGGTGCGCCGGTGGTGGCAGATTCAGAGGCCATTGCGGGCTTCTGCTCCAGCAACAATGGTTGGCTGCCGCTGATTTGCACCATGAACGTCACTTCGGCCACCACTTCGGTTCAGACTTTGCTGGAAGAGGATATCTCCGGCTTCAATCAGCTGCTGGCTGAGGCGAAACCGGGTGCTGGCGGAATGGAGATGCTGCCCTTTTTTAACGGCGAGCGCGTGCCACAGTTGCCGCATGCCCGCGCCAGCCTGCACAACCTCGACAGTGACAATTTCACCCGCGCCAATCTCTGTATGGCGGTAGTGGAAAGCGCCACTTACGGCCTGCGTTACGGCATCGACCTGTTCCGTCAGCAGGGAATTGATGCCGTTGAAATCCGTCTGACCGGCGGCGGTGCCCGTAGCGCGGGCTGGCGGCAGATTGTGGCTGATGTGATGGGCTGTCCGGTAGTTTGCCTGAAGATCCAGGAGACCGCAGCCCTTGGCGGGGCGATTCAGGCGATGTGGGCCAGCGAGCTGGCTGTCGATCCTCAGCAGGATGCTGACTCAGTGTTGGCGGACCTCTGCCAGCGCTTTGTCTCACTCGATGAATCGACCCGAACCCTGCCTGATGCCGCGCGCCAGGCGCAGTATGACCAGCGCTATCAGCGTTATCTGCAACGCCTGCAACAGACTTATCCGGAGGTGCAACTGTGATGCGCGATCCTGAAACGCAACAACCCGCTTATCTGCTGGAAGTGACCGGCGTGAGAAAAGCCTTCGGCCCGGTAGTGGCGCTGAAAAACGCCGAGTTTGCTCTGCGGCGCGGATCAATTCACGCGCTCTGTGGCGGTAACGGGGCGGGAAAATCGACTTTTCTCAGCATTCTGATGGGGTTTATTCAACCTGACGGTGGCGACATCTTCATTAATGGTGAACGCTGCGAATTCCATCACCCGAAGGAAGCACTGGCCGCCGGCGTGGCAATAGTTCAGCAGGAGCTGAGCGCCATTCCTGACCTGACCGTAGCCGAAAATATCTGGCTGGGTCGCGAGCCTCGCCGTTTTGGCTTTGTGGATTTTGCCACCCTGAACCAGCGCACCAGCGAGCTGCTGAAGGAGCTTGATTTTCGCATCTCCGCCACTGAGAAAATGCGCAACCTGAGCGTGGCCGAGCAGCAACTGGTCGAGATCGCCAAAGCGCTGTCTCACGCGAATGCCGACATCATCATCATGGATGAACCCACCTCGGCGATTGGGGAAGAGGATGCACAGAAAATATTCCAGACCATTACCCGGCTGGCGCAGAAGGGCAAAGGCATTATCTATGTTTCGCACCGCCTGTCAGAAATTTTCCAGATTGCCGACAGCTACACCATTTTCCGCGACGGCGCGTATATCCAGGAAGGGTTTATTGCTGACATCACCCGCGAACAGCTGATTGAGCACATCATCGGTGGTGAATACGACAGCGAGTTCGCCAAGTTCAATAAGCCGGGCGAAGAGGTGATGATGGAAGTGAAGAAACTGCGCTGGCGTAACAAGATCAAGGACATCAGCCTCCATCTGAAACGCGGCGAGATCCTCGGCATCTACGGCCTGGTCGGATCCGGCCGCAGTGAGTTCCTCGACCTGGTGTTCGGCATCAACCACGCGGACAGCGGCACCATCCAGTTGGGTGACAAAACTCTGGGCCGCCACTCGCCAAAAGAGGCGATCAAATGTGGCATTGCCTATGTCACTGAAGATCGCAAAGAGACCGGCCTGGTACTGTGCCGTTCGGTCAGCGAGAACATCAACATCTCATCCTTCGGTGCCATTAGTCGCTCCGGGTTCATTAACGAAAAGCAGGAGCAGGATCGTGCCAGCGCAATGATCAAACGCTTTAACGTGAAAACGCCGGACGGCGATCAGATCGTCGGTAACCTCAGCGGCGGTAATCAGCAAAAGGTGGTGCTGGGGCGCTGGGCGCTGCTCGACCCGGAGGTGCTGCTGCTGGATGAACCCACGCGGGGAATCGATGTGGGGGCCAAGAAGGAAATTTACCGCTTTATGTCAGAATTCGCGTTGAAAAACAAAGGGATCATCATGGTCTCGTCCGAGCTGTCGGAAATCATTGGCATGAGCGACCGTATTCTGGTGTTCCGCAACGGCCAGCTGGCCGGAGAGCTCACCGCGGCGCAGGCCACCCAGGCCGGGCTGATGAAACTGGCGGTATAACAGAGAGATAATAAGATGAACAGTGCACATTCAATCACACCAGGGGTTTCGTTTTTTACACGCCATAAACGTCGTATGCACAAATACGGCATCATTATCGCTTTCTTTGTGCTCTGCCTTATTGTCGCCACCATCGGCGAGTACCAGGTGGCGAAGGGGGCCTGGAGCAGCAACTACTTCCTCAGTAATGAAAATATGCTGATCGTACTGCGTCAGGTGTCGATCAACGGCATTCTCGCCATCGGCATGACCTTCGTGATCATCACCGCCGGAGTTGACCTGTCAGTGGGATCGGTACTGGCATTAAGTGGCATTGTTGCCGCGCGTTTTGCCACCAACAACAGTGGAATGGCAATTGGCGATACCGCGCATGCGGTGATGATGCCGCTGATTATCGCGCTGGGGATCGGGATTGTTTGCGGGCTGATTAACGGCACCGTGCTGGCCCGCTATCGTCTGCAACCGTTCATTGTCACCATGGGCATGCTCTCGGCCGCACGAGGTCTGGCGATGTTAACTACCGATGGCAACCCGGTTTCTCAGCTCAACAGCGACTTTCGCTGGCTGGGGAACGGTTATGTTTCCGGCATTCCCGTCCCGGTGATTATCTTCGTTGCCTTGTTTGCTCTTGCCTGGCTGTTGCTGAATAAAACCATCTTCGGCCGCTACGTCTACGCGGTGGGCGGCAATCCGAAAAGTGCCCGAACCTCCGGTATCAGCGTGGTGCGCATCAAAGTGCTGGTTTATACCCTCTGTGCAGCGCTGGCCGGGATTGCGGGGCTGATCCTCACGGCCCGCACCGGTTCTGCCCAGACCAACGCTGGCGCGGGTTATGAGCTGGACGCCATCGCTGCGGTGGTGATTGGCGGTACCAGTATGGCCGGTGGGGTGGGCACGCTACTGGGCACCTTCTTTGGCGTACTGATTATCGGCGTAATGAATAACGGCCTCGACCTGCTGGGTGTGCAGTCCTATTACCAGCAGATCATTAAAGGCGCTCTGATTGTAGTGGCTGTACTGCTGGACCCCTCGCGCAAACAACAGCGCGATTAACCCTACTTAAATAAAAAATCCGACCAGGAGAAAAGAATGAAAATGACCAGAATGGCATTGCTTGCCTCAGCAATGATGATGGGGGGCATGGCAGTTGCCCAGGCCGCGCCGGTGAAGATTGCGGTGCTGATGTACGGTAACAAGGCTGAGTTTGTGCAGCTGATGGAACGCTACGCCAAAGAGCATCCGGCAGTGAAGAGCGGCGATGCCGTACTGACCTTCTATGACGGACGTTACGATGCCTCGGTGCAGAACGATCAGGCGGCTACCGCCATCCAGACGCGGGCTGATGCAATTATCGTTAACCCGATGGATTTTGAAGCCAACATCGACATCGTCACCAACGCCAACGAAGCGAAAATTCCGGTGGTGGTGACCAACGCCCGTCTGAATACGGAAGAGATGACATCTGAAGTGGTTTCCAATGACGAGCTGGGCGGCTATCTGGAAGCTAAAGCGGTGCTGGATAAACTCGACTGTAAGACGAAAAAAGTGAATGTGGTGATTATCGAAGGCCCGAAAGGCGGCAGCGGTGAGATCCAGCGCGGCAAAGGCAACGACAAAGCGATTGCGGAGTGTGGGGCCGGTCAGGTGACGGTACTGGAGCGCAAGACGGCCAACTGGTCACGCGCAGAAGCTCAGCCGCTGATGGAGAACTGGCTGCAAAAACATCGCGGACAAATCAATGGCGTGATTGGGCAGAACGACGAAATGGCTCTGGGCGCAATCGAAGCGATCAAAGGTGCGGGCCTGAACGTAAAAGACTTCGCCATTGCGGGTGTTGACGGCGTTTCCGACGCTATCCATGCGGTACAGGCTGGTGAAATGGTCTCGATCCTGCAGGATGCAAAAGGGCAGATGCAGGGCGCAATCGACGTGGCAATGCGCGCGGCTAAAGGCGACAGCTATAAGCCTGAATCCACTATCTGGCAGCAGTACGCCAAAGACCTGGCCTGGGACGGCGGCACCCAAAAACACTACTATATTCCATGGACCACAGTGACGGCGGATAATGCACAGCAGCTGCTGGATGCCAGGAAGTAATCGTTAATCTTTCAGCGCAGTTGCCAGCGTGGCAATTGCGCTGTATCAGCCATCTCATTTATCCGTTGTAAAACCCAGCAGTTCTTTGCCTCCCTGACTAATCTCGTGACCATATACATTGGTCAGGACTGCGATATTTTAGCCAGGCAGAAATGTGACCGGTAACGCATCGGCAATCTCATTCGTTACATATGCTTAACATTCATTCTGTAATGGCGAGGAGAAACGGCATGAGTGCCAGTAAAGCATCGGGGAATAAGCAGAACCGGTTTACGTGGTTTGTCTGTTTTATGGCGGCTCTTTCGGGCCTGCTGTTCGGGCTTGATATCGGGGTAATTGCGGGGGCGCCACCCTTTCTGTCGAAAGATCTCCAGATCGGCAACCATGAGCAGGAGTGGGTGGTCAGCTCGATGATGTTTGGTGCCGCAATTGGCGCCCTGGCCGCAGGCTGGATGTCGTCAAAGCTGGGCCGTAAGAAAAGTATGCTGGTCGGGGCGACGCTGTTTGTGATTGGCTCGCTGTGGTCGGCGCTTTCTCCCAATGTGGAATCACTGGTCTTTGCCCGCGTGCTGCTTGGGCTGGCGGTTGGCGTGGCCTCTTACACTGCGCCGCTGTATCTGGCTGAGATCGCGCCGGAGCGTATTCGCGGTTCGATGATTTCAATGTATCAGCTAATGCTAACCACCGGCATCGTAGTGGCTTATCTTTCCGATACCGCCTTCAGCTACAGTGGCAGCTGGCGGTGGATGCTGGGCGTGATTGCTATTCCGGCACTGATCCTGTTCATCGGCGTGCTGTTCCTGCCCAACAGCCCGCGCTGGCTGGCTTCGCACGGCCGATTTAACGAGGCGCAACGAGTACTGGATCGCCTCCGTAATACCAGTGAACAGGCAAAACAGGAGCTGGAAGAGATCCGTGAAAGCCTGCAGGTGAAACAGCGGGGCTGGTCACTGTTCCGCAATAACAGTCACTTCCGCCGGGCAGTCTGGCTGGGGATGTTGCTGCAGGTGATGCAGCAGTTTACCGGGATGAATGTGGTGATGTACTACGCGCCGAAAATCTTCAGCATTGCCGGTTTCTCCAGCACCAGTGAACAGATGTGGGGCACTGTTATTGTCGGCATGGTCAACATGCTGGCCACGCTGCTCGCCATCGGTCTGGTCGATCGCTGGGGACGCAAACCGATGCTGACCACCAGTTTTCTGGTAATGGCCGTCGGGATGGGAGTATTAGGTACGTTGCTGCATATCGGCGTGGAAACAGATTTCCGCAAATACTTTGCGATTGCGATGCTGCTGATGTTTATCGTCGGTTTTGCAATGGCGGCCGGTCCGGTAGTATGGCTGCTGTGCTCGGAGATCCAGCCGCTGAAAGGGCGAGACTTCGGCATTACTGCCTCCACAACCACCAACTGGGTTGGCAATATGATTGTCGGCGCAACCTTCCTGACCATGCTGGAGAAGATGGGGAACGCCAATACCTTCTGGTTCTACGCCGTGCTGAACCTGGTGTTTATCCTGCTGACGATGTGGCTGGTGCCGGAAACCAAGCACGTCACGCTGGAGCATATCGAACGTAACCTGATGAAGGGTAAACCGTTGCGTGACATTGGCGCATAAAGAAAGCAGGAGCCCACAGAATTTCCAGAGAGCGACTGTGGCAAAAAATAATCGAACCGGTGACGCGAAATACCATTAAATGTCCGTCAATTTTCAGACATCGGAATGGATTTTCGGGTTACCGGTTTTGTTCCAGTACGTTGAGGTAAGCGCAGAACATAGTTGCCATCTGCTCAGCATAAGCGTCAATTTCCTCATGCGAGCAGCACTGCACCGATAAGCTTTTTCCCACATCACGAAACGTCGTCAGCAGCAGATTAGCCGCGATGCTGCGCTTATTTTCAGCCAGCTCAGGTAAGGCCTCCTGAATAAAATCCAGAAATACCCGCGAACCGGCGGCCTTAACCTGCTGCGCTTCAGGTGCGCTGCGATAGAGTGGGGCCGCGTCTGCCAGCGCACTGCGGGTGGCCGCCTCTTCATATTCGGAATGAATAAATGCCATCACCAGCTTACGCAATCTGGCTTCGGTGGACATCGTCCGATCCTGCAGGATGGCGCTGAGCATATCGCTGGTTTCCTGCCACTCTGCACACTGCAGCCTAAACAGCAGCGCTGCTTTATTGGGAAAGTACTGATAAAGCGATCCGATACTGACACCAGCGGCCTCTGCCACCCGGGCGGTAGTGAAACGCTGCACACCTTCACGCGCTAAAACCTGAGTAGCTGCCTGTAAAATAGCTTCCACAAGCTTTGCTGAACGGACCTGTTTCGGCTCTTTTAATGAGGAAATTCGTGGGGTTAGCTTACTGTTCATTGGCTGCCTGGCGAATGCGATTATTCAATGCGACTGATTCGTCATATTATCAGTTCAGCCATCAGTAACCCAATAATAAATGCAGAGTGACACTATGAATACATTAAATACTCAGTCGGTTTCCGCCGTTTTATCGCGCCTGTTCAGTGAATCAGAGTCCGCCTGGTCTGAAGAGTCCGATGTGTCGAAATATTGGGAAAGTTTACCGGAAGAGGAGCGGCAGAGACTGTTGCGCAGCAAAACGGATTATCTGGAATTTTATGGCCAGATGAAAGACATTCCACTTTCTGTCTCGCGAAACACCGGCAAATTGCTCTATATCCTTGCCAGCAGCAGTCGGGCGCTTAATATTGTCGAATTCGGTACGTCGGTCGGGATTTCAACCATCCATCTGGCAGCCGCATTAAGGGATAACGGCGGCGGCAGGTTGATTACCAGTGAATTCGAGCCGTCAAAAGTTCAGCGGGCACGACAAAACCTTGCAGACTGCGGGCTGGCTGATTTGGTGGATGTGCGTGAAGGTGACGCGCTGGTGACATTAAGCCGTGATTTGCCGGTAACGGTTGATCTGCTGCTGCTGGATGGGGCGAAAGGGCTGTACCCGGAAATTCTGGACTTAATTGTTCCACGTCTGAGCCGTGGTGCGCTGGTAATTGAGGATGATGCTGATTTCAACCCAGAATATCTGGAGAAGATCCACTCTTCAGAGGCATTTATCTCTGTGCCTGTCGAGGACGGGCTGGAGATTTCTCTGTACGTTGGGCAGGGTTGCCTCTGCAAAAAAGCCGGTAACTGAGTTACCGGCTTCTGTATAAAGCGAAACGGGAAAAGATTAAGCCAGCAGCTGTTGTGCCGTGGTCTCAACCAGCGCCAGCAGGACTTTAATGTCCTCCAGGGTCACGGTTGGGTTCAGCAGCGTCATCTTCAGGCAGGTCACACCGTTATGCTCGGTCACGCCAACGTTGGCACGGCCGGAGTCCAGCAGGGCATCACCAATCTTCTGGTTCAGCAGGGCGATAGCGGCATCACCGCTGTCCGCCAGCTGAGCCGGACGATAGCGGAACAGCACGCTGGCCAGCTGAGGTTTCATCACCAGCTCCAGGGCAGGCTGCTCAGTGAGATACTGTGCTACCTGCTGTGCCAGCGTCACTCCGTGATCGATGATTTCGGCATACTGCTTCTGTCCCAATGCTTCCAGCCCCATCCACAGTTTCAGCGCATCGAAACGGCGGGTGGTCTGCAGAGATTTGGAGACCAGGTTCGGTACGCCCTGCGCTTCGTCGAACTCGGAGTTCAGGTAGGCCGCCTGATAACGCATCAGCTCGTAGTGACGCGCTTCTTTGAGCAGGAAGGCACCACAGCTGATGGTCTGGAAGAACTGCTTGTGGAAGTCCAGGGTAATGGAGTCCACCAGTTCAATCCCGTCCAGGTAGTCTCGATACTTCTCTGACATCAGCAGCGCGCCGCCCCAGGCTGCGTCAACGTGCACCCAGATGTTATGCTCAGCAGCCAGACCGGCAATAGCGCGCAGCGGATCGATAGCACCTGCGTCGGTAGTCCCGGCAGTTGCCACGATCGCCAGAATCTGCTCGCCATTGGCTTCAGCCTGCGCCACTTTCTCAGCCAGATCGTTCAGATCCATCCGCGCAAACTCATCAGTTTTCACCAGAGTGACGGACCGATAGCCCAGGCCCATCAGGGCCATGTTCTTCTGCACGGAGAAGTGCGCGTTCTCAGAACACAGCACTTTAATCTTCTTCAGATCGCCTGGCAGACCATCCTGCTGAACAGAGTGCCCCTGGCGGGCAAAGAACGCATCGCGGGCCAGCATCAGACCCATCAGGTTGCTTTGCGTGCCGCCGCTGGTGAACACGCCAGCATCGCCAGACTGATAGCCGACCTGCGTCCGCAGCCATTCAATCAGCTTGATCTCGATAAGAGTCGCTGACGGGCTCTGGTCCCAGGAGTCCATGCTCTGGTTGGTGGCGTTAATCATCACCTCGGCGGCCTGGCTGATCACCAGGCTCGGGCAATGCAAATGCGCAACGCACTGCGGGTGATGTACCGACAGGCTATCTTTCAGGAAAAACTCAATCGCGCGCTCAATAGCGGCCTGGTTGCCCAGGCCCTCAGGATTAAAGTCCAGCTTGATACGCTCACGCAGTTCAGCGACGGATTTCCCCTGATACATTTCAGGTTGTTGCAGCCACTGCACCACCGCCGCGCTGCTCTGGGCAATGGCTTGCTGGTAGGCTTCAGTGCTTTGCGCTGAAGCGGCCAGAATCGGATTAGACCGGGACATCAACTTACTCCACTCAGACTGGTTTGATACCAGCGGCAATCAGGGCTTGTTCAAACTTATCCATGAAGATCCCCAGCTCGTCGTTGGTAATCAGCAGGGAAGGGAGCAGACGCAGAACGGTGCCGTTACGACCACCACGCTCCAGAATTACACCCGCTTCGAAGCATTTTTTCTGCAGCAGCGCTGACAGCTCCGGATCGGCAGGGTAGCTACCCATGTGATCAGGCGCTTCGTTTGGCTTGACGATTTCCATACCAATCATCAGGCCCAGACCGCGCACGTTACCGATGACCGGGAAGCGCTTCTGCATCTCAGCCAGTTTGCTTTTCAGCCACTCGCCCTGAGCGGCAACTTTGTCCGCGATTTTATTGTCTTTCAGGTACTTGATGGTGGTGAGGCCGGTAGCCATCGCCAGCTGGTTACCACGGAAGGTGCCGGTATGGTGGCCCGGAGACCAGACATCCATTTCCTTCTTAATACCCAGTACGGCCAGCGGCAGACTGCCACCTACGGCTTTGGACATCACGATGATATCTGGCTCAATGCCAGCGTGTTCGAAGGCAAACTGCTTGCCGGTACGGCAGAACCCAGCCTGAACTTCATCAAGGATCAGCACGATGCCGTGTTCTTGAGTGACTTTACGGATACGCTGCAGCCATTCAGCTGGTGCCGGGTTGGCCCCGCCTTCACCCTGGAGTGCTTCCAGGATTACCGCTGCCGGTTTGCGAACGCCGCTTTCAACGTCGTTGATCAGGTTTTCGAAGTAGTAGGTCAGTGCCTTAACGCCCGCTTCGCCACCAATGCCCAGCGGGCAACGGTATTCGTGAGGGTATGGCATAAACTGCACTTCCGGCATCATGCCGTTTACTGCTTCTTTCGGGCCCAGGTTGCCTGTGACTGCCAGCGCGCCGTGGGTCATGCCGTGGTAGCCGCCGGAGAAGCTGATCACGCCTGAACGGCCGGTGTACTTCTTGGCCAGTTTCAGCGCAGCTTCAACCGCATCAGCACCGGATGGGCCGGTGAACTGCAGGCAGTACTCTTTGCCCTGACCTGGTAACAGGGAGAGCAGATATTCGGAGAACTGATCCTTTAAAGGCGTGGTCAGATCTAAAGTATGTAACGGCAAGCCGCTGGTAATGACACTCTGGATGCTCTGCAGTACATCAGGATGGTTATGTCCAAGCGCCAGCGTTCCCGCACCGGCCAGGCAATCAAGGTACTGATTGTTCTCAACGTCGGTGATCCAGACGCCCTGAGCTTTCGCAATCGCTAACGGTAATTTGCGCGGATAACTTCTGACATTCGATTCAAATTCAGCCTGTCGCGCCAAATAGGTTTCGTTGTTACCATTTGAGGTGTTCGCAACTAAAGTATCAATACGGACTTTATCCGTCATCATATCTCTCCTACAACTCCGGGTTATCTGTAACGCCGTAGTTGAATAAATGAATTTAAAAAAAACTGCAGGTGAAAAACGCGCCCAATATATGGCTTTTCACTCTGCATCTCAATCATTAATTTCGTTCAGTTTAGCTTAATATTTTACTATATGAATCAGTATGTTGGTGAGGAAGTGACCGAAGATGCTGTCCTCAGTAAGATAGGTGGTCATTAATAAGGCACGAAAAGAACAGCTTAAGCACCAAAACGGCACCGGGGGCGGGTTGGCTCGGGGCTGGAATAAACCAAAAAAAGTTAACAAATATTACAAGTAAACGAAGCGCGAAATATCCTGGTGTGATTTATTGTGCTAAAAATAGAGTTTATTTACAGCCTATTAACATTCGGTGCGTCAGATGATCGGTAGCTTTTTCCGTGATTTTCCTCATGCCGAGATGACGGTACAGATGAGACGTTCGAAACATTGCTGGCAAAAACCGGGTTTACGCATTGAGCGCATTCTGATGGTGATTTACCGCCAGAGGAGTGAAGGGTGACTCAGATTTCAGCTGGTTTGCGCGTGCAGAGATAAATCAGCGGCACTGCGATTGCATAGACGGCGATCACCGAAAGCCAGATCGCTCCGGGCCATTCACTGCGCACCACAAAATAGATCGATGAAAATGCCAGCGGAGCAAAGATCGAGGCCAGACTGACCGCTGAAGCCAGTACGCCCTGGAATTGTCCCTGACGATCGGCATCAACCTGTCGGGTTGCCAGCGCCTGCAACGCTGGAGTTCCTACGCTGCCAAGCGCAAAAAGGGGCATCACCGCAAACACCATCCAGCCCTGAGTGGTGAAGGCCAACAGCGCCAGTGCCGTACAGGCACAGGCAATCCCCGTCAGTACGGCTCCGCGTTCGCCCAGCAACCGGGCCGCAGGACCGGGCAAAAATGCCTGTACCAGCGTCTGGCAAATGCCGAAAGCTCCCAGCGACAGCCCATCGACTGTTCCTGGAGCAGGGTTTTGAGAATGTTACGGTGGATCAGATTGCAGCAGCCGCAGATGTCGGACGAATGACGGTGTTCAACCATTTTCCCCGCAAGGAAGATATGTTCTTTGACCGTGAGGAAGAGGGACGGGAAACGTTGCGAGAAGCACTGTTGCAGCGCGATCGGCAGATCGACCCCATTGAGACATTACGTTTGCTGGCTCACCGGCTGATTGCAGAGCAGGTGCCTTATCTTGAGTTTTCGCGCCGCAGCCAGAATTTTGTTGCAACAGTTGAGCGCAGCGAAATTCTTAAAGCGCGGGCGAGGGCGATTCGTGGGGAACTGGTGCAGCTGGTCGCTCAGTCGCTGGCGGAAAGTGTCGGTAAAGTAGCTGAGGATCCTGACGCCTGGCTGGCGGCTGAACTGACACTGGCGACATGGACCGTGGCTTTTATTCAGGCCCACCGTATTTTCATGGGCACTCAGGATTCAAAGGCTGCGACAACGGCTTTCCTCAGACTGGTCGATCAGGGAGCACTTGGGGTTAAGGCTGCTTACCCCAGTGGCTTCTGAGATAATCGACGGCTTGCTGAGTCTGTGGCTGATTGAGGTAGTTTTCCCGGAACAGAATAGTGCCAGCTATCCCTGGCGTGGATTCATTCATTTCAATCTGCTTTTTCAGCTCCGGCACGCCGTTATTTATCGTCCAGTCTGGTTCAATTTTTGAGGGTTCACCCACTTTGTACAACGCAATGCCGATATAAAGCTGCGTCTTCGTTGGCTTCACCACATCGGCCCACCATTTTGCCAGCACGTCATAGCGGGCTGCGCTACGTGAGAAGGGCCAGTAGAGCTGCGGGGCAATGTAATCCAGCAGGCCCTGTTGCACCCAGCGGCGGGTATCAGCATAAGATTCATCATAGGCCGCTGCTCCCCGGGTATCAGAACCGGCGGGATCGTGTGACAAATTACGCCAGACTCCAGCAGGGCTGACGCCGAATTCAACACCGGGTTTCAGTTGCTTGATAGTGCGGGAAACCTGTTCAATCAGCAACTGAGTATTGTGCCGCCGCCAGTCCGCTTTCGAGGCAAACGCCTGACCGTATTGCCGGAGGGTCTGGCCGTCATTGAGCTGTGAAGCCGCCGTTTCGGCATAAAAATAGTCATCAAACTGCACGCCATCAATCGGATAGCGGGCAACAACTTCGGCCACGATGCTGGTGATCCAGTCCCGAACTTCCGGGATACCGGGATCGAGAACAAAACGATCGCCAGCGGTACGTACCCAGTCACGGTGCAGGACAAACACGCTGGCCGGATGCAAAGATAGCGTACGGTTCAGTTGCGAGACGGTGGACGGTTTGGTGTTAACAGAGACGCGATAGGGATTAAACCAGGCGTGAACTTTCATGCCGCGTTTGTGCGCTTCATCGAGAATAAATTGCAGCGGATCATAGCCAGGATCGTTGCCAATTTCGCCAGTCAGCATATCTGACCAGGGCAAAATTTTAGATGGCCACAAAGCGGTGCCGTCAGGTTTAACCTGGAAGAAGACCGTATTGATGCCAAGATTTTGCAGTTTATTGAGTTTCGCGAGCAACGCCTCTTTTTGCTGGCTGATACGCTGTGCCGGACTCCCGGCAGTCAGCGAGGCAACAGGTGGCCAGTCAAGACGTGAAACGGTTGCCAGCCAGACGCCCCGCACTGGCTCATGACCCTGTGCAGGTTTGGGCGGAGGTGTCGGTCTGGTGTCAGGCGGTAATGGAGTGACCAGCGATACCGGTGGTGTGGAGGAACAATTGGCCAGTAAAAGAGCCGCGACAATAAGAGCACCTGCTTTTTTTACTGGCGGTATGCGTAAATATTCGGGAAAGAGAGCGATGATAAACTCCATTTTTTACTGGCAATTGTTCCTGAACAAGCATTTTCTCCTTATCCCGATCAAAGTCAACCATCCCCAGTTGCCTGGATCACAATCCCAGCTCTGACAACCCGGGATGATCATCCGGGCGACGTCCCAGCGGCCAGTGATATTTGCGCTCAGACTGCTGGATTGGCAGGTCATTGATGCAAGCGAATCGCCGGGTCATCAGGCCGTCTTCGCCAAATTCCCAATTTTCATTGCCATAGGACCGAAACCAGTTTCCTGAATCGTCATGCCATTCATAAGCGTAGCGAACGGCGATCCTGTTACCGGTGAAGGCCCACAGTTCTTTAATAAGACGATACTCCAGCTCTTTATGCCATTTGTGGGTGAGGAAGGCTTTGCACTCCTCGCGGTTAGTTACAAAATCGACGCGATTCCGCCACCGGGTGTCAACAGAATAAGCCAGTGAGACTTTTTCTGGATCGCGGCTGTTCCAGCCATCTTCTGCCAGACGAACTTTCTCGGTTGCTGACTCAAGAGTGAAGGGGGGAAGCGGTGGGCGTGTGGGTGAAAGTTCGTACATCATCGTTCCTTAGTTGATTAGCTTTTTGACCGTTTACCAGAAACAGATTTATTGCACTGTCAGCGGACAGGCCCGATCCAGCAACGAATTTGCAATGGCTTTGGCATTCTCCGCTGCCTCAATATCTCCCGTGACTCTTGCCACGGTTATTGATCCATCAATCAGAATAAGCAGTTGTCTGGCCAGCACCAGGGGTTGCGCGCACTGAGCCTGTTCACATAACAAGAGGACATACTCCAGCAGTTTTTGTTTATGTAACACCGTACAGAAAGTCCGTAATGGTGCTGACAGTATCACGCTGGCCGCTGCTGAAATCAGTAGTGGAAACACCGATCTTGCCAGCCGCACCGAAGCTCAGGCTACCAGTATTGAGCAGACTGCCGCCACCCTGGAGGAGTTTTCTTCGACTATTGATAACACAGCAGCTAATACCGAAAGGGCAAAACAGTACGTTAGCGCCACGTCATTGGTAGTAAAACAAAACGGCGCGGTAATGAATGAAGTCTCAACGCGAATGCAGGAGATTTATCACTCGTCGTCCAGAATGTCCGACATTATTCAGGTTATCGATGGCATAGCCTTCCAGACAAATATTCTGGCGCTGAACGCAGCTGTAGAGGCGGCACGCGCGGGTGAGTCTGGCCGGGGATTTGCGGTGGTAGCCAGCGAAGTGCGCAATCTGGCACAACGTAGTGCATCTGCGGCGCGTGAGATTAAAGTACTGATTGATGATTCGGTTGCGCGCATTGCCTCCAGTCGCAGCCTGGTAGAGCAGGCTGACGGTGGCATGGGGGAAATTATCGGCAATGTTCAAAATATGATCCAACTGATCGAGGAAATTGCTCAGGCCAGTCGCGAGCAGAGCGACGGTATCGGCCAGATTAATATTGCGATGGGGCAAATCGATACCACCACGCAGCAGAATGCCTCGCTGGTTGAGGAGTCTGCAGACGATAGTCGGCGTGTTCCGTCTTGATAAAGCCTGATTATTATTGGCTTTCTGATTTTTCACGGTGGTGCCTGGAAATGACCGGAGAGGAGGGTTCTCCTCAATGTCTTATTTAACATAATATACATTATGCGTACCTGTATAGTGATGCGTGAAATCCGGTATTTTGGCCATTGCCAGTGCTGACGCGGCTTGCCAACGATCGGCCGACTGACTGCCTGCTTTCCGTTACCCGCTTAAGATGCCTTTTGATAAAACCTTCTTTCAGATGGCTGTATTGATGAACGTCGTTTTCAAAGGCCTGCATCGTTATGTTTAACCGGTACATACTGTTTTGCTAACACCGGATGCTCAATCAGATAATCTCTGAACGCCAGATGCTTTTCTGTTTGCTCATCACCTGCGGCAAACGTGTGCAACTGATGACTGCGTTGGTCGCTGCCTTTGATAATACTTTCTGCCAGTAATGCCATTTTCGCCACGCGCCTGATAGCCTGTCTTTCCAGAACACTGCTATTTCCAGCGGCATATCGATAACCAGCTTAGCACCCTGGTAGTGCCATTATGGCGTACTCATACTGAGATACCTCGCTCAATACACCATATTAAAATGGCGTCGCTACGTGAATTCTTTCTATCTTTGGCACCCTCTGTACGTCATATTTCACACAGCGCGTTTACTATTTAACATAAATCACCCCGCTGATTTTAAGCAGATGCTATTATTATTGGCCGCAAACAACGAGTTTCCCTTCCCCATCAGAATGCCTCGAATTGCTCTACAGGATCTGGTCAATTATTCGTTACTATAGTCACGACATCCGACGGCTGTTATACGGATAAACAATCACTTAAACCGCTATGGACTCTGCTGATGAGCAAAACGACTGAACTGCTTAACTGGCGTTACGCCACAAAAAAATATGATCCGTCCAAAAAGGTTCCGGCTGAAAAGCTGGATCATATCCTGGAAGCCGTGCGGCTGACGGCAACCAGCAGCGGTCTGCAACCGTTTGAACTGCTGGTCGTGACCAATGATGAAATTCGCCAGAAGATTAAAGCGGTCAGTTGGAACCAGGCGCAGGTTACAGATTGCTCTCATCTGCTGGTCTTCGCTGCCTGGGACGATATCACTGCGGATCGGGTCAATATGATGTTTGATCTGACCAATGAAGTTCGCAGCATGACCAATGAGGGCTGGGAAAATTATCGTCAGATGCTGCTGGGCATTGTGGCAGAACGTGGCAAAGAAGCTAACTATCAGGCCGCTGCCCGTCAGGCCTATATTGGCCTGGGGTCAGCCCTGATTGCCGCCGCTGAGGAACAAGTGGATGCCACGCCAATGGAAGGTTTCGATCCGGTTGCTGTGGATGACATCCTGGGTTTATCTGCGAAAAATCTGCGCAGCGTGATCATTCTGCCACTGGGCTACCGTGCAGATGAAGGCGACTGGCTGGTTAATCTGAAAAAAGTTCGTCGTTCACGCGAGAACTTCATCACTGAGATCAAATAAGCCTTAAGCCTTTGTTTGAACTGCACCCCAAAAGTTGAACATCCAACGGAGTAAGGTGCAGGGAGCCTTTTATAAGGCATTGCTCTTCCCTGCCCTCTGATCACCATCGTGTTAATGATGTACTAATAGCTTTTCCCGTCGTTGCGCTTTATAGCTTGTCACTGTAAATACAACAATAAACACGCAGGCGAACAGAACAACAATTGTTGGAGCCGGTGCGCTATCGAGAAAGAACGAAATATAAACTCCACTGAGGGATACGACAACTGAAATGGCCACGGCAATCAGCAACGCCCGATGGAATCTCGTTGTCAGCAATACTGCAATGGCACCGGGAGCAATTAACAAAGAGACGGATAAAATTATCCCCACGGCTTTCAGTGTGGCCACAATGGTTAACGACACCATACACAGCAGGCCGTAATGTAACCATCGGGTACGCAGACCGCAGACCTTCGCTTGTTGATAATCGAAACAGAAAAGCAGAAAGTCGCGCCATTTGAAACTAATTACCAGTACAATAAACAACGTGATAACAGCTGTCTGCAGGATGTCCTGATTATTAATCCCCAGCATATCGCCAAACAAAATATGATCGAGATGGACTTCAGGTTTCACCGCGATATACAAAATCAGCCCTGCAGCGAACATCCCGGAAAAAACAATGCCCATCACGGTATCCTGCTTGATACGGCTGTTATCTTTCAGGAAACCGGTCGCCAGCGCGCAAAATAATCCGGCGATAAAAGCGCCGATCGCCAGTGGGACCCCTATCATCCAGGCCAACACCACGCCGGGAAATACAGCATGGCTCATTGCATCCCCCATCAATGCCCAGCCCTTCAGGACCAGAAATACCGACAGCAGCGCACAGGGAATGGCGACAACCAATGCAATCAACAACGCATTATTCATAAATCCGAACTGAAAAGGCTCGGCTAATAACGTCAGCATTCTTTCCTCCCGGCGATTAACCGTGCGCGCCGCCGGTTAGCCAGCAAACCATGAGTCGGTGCAAAAATAAAAGCCAACAGGAACAGCATCGTTTGTGCCACGACAATGACGCCTCCCGTTGCGCCGTCCAGATAATAACTCGCCCATGCGCCCAGAAAACTGGTAATACTGCCTATCGCCACCGCAATACACAGCAGCCGTGGGAATCGATCTGTCAACATCCATGCTGTGGCACCGGGCGTCACCACCAGACAAATAACCAGAAAAGCCCCCACCGTTTGCAATGCGGCAACGGTAGACACTGATAACAAAATAAAGAACAAAACCTTCAGGCGCGCCGGGTGCAAACCGACCGCTCGTGCATGGTTTTCATCAAAAAAGGTCACCATTAAATCTTTCCATTTGAAAAACAGCACGACCACAGAGACTGCGCCAATAATTGAAAGCTGTACGATATCCTCTGAGGTAATCGCAAGAATATTGCCCAGAACAATGGTCTGAATATTGACTGAGGCAGGACTCAGCGACACCATAAAAAGGCCAAGACCAAAAAAGGAAGAGAAGATCAGCCCGATAATCGCGTCCTCCTTCAGACGGGTTCTCTGATTAAGAAACAGCATGCTACCCGCCGCCAGACCACCAGACACAAAGGCACCCACCGCAAACGGCAGCCCAAGCATATAAGCTCCTGCCACACCCGGAACAATAGAGTGTGACAGTGCGTCACCAATCAGTGACCAGCCTTTCAGCATCAGGTAGCAGGATAAAAATGCACAGAGCCCACCGACCATCGCGGAAACCCACATAGCATTAAGCATGTACTGATAACCAAACGGTTCCATTAGCCAGCCCATTGTCATCCCCCCTTATCGTCGGCCTGAAGACGACGCGAAATAAACGGGCGCTCATCGTCAGTAATGATTCTGTCCTCCGAACCATTTAGCACCACGTGGCGCAGGACGCCACTGAAAGCCAGCTCAAGATTATCGGTGGTAAAGGTTGTTTCTGTTGGACCACTCGCCAGTACCGTTCCTTTAACCATCACGGTGTAATCACAGAATTCGGTAACCGAACCCAGGTTATGAGTGGAAACCAGCATCGTTTTTCCTTCATCACGAAGCTCGCGCAGCAGGCTGATAATTTTTGCCTCTGTTTTCACATCCACGCCGGTAAACGGCTCATCGAGCAGAATGACCTCTCCCTGTTGAGCAATGGCGCGGGCAAGAAAGACTCGTTTTTTTTGACCACCGGACAGCTCACCAATCTGCCGGTACCGGTAATCCTGCATATCCACCCGTTCCAGCGCCTGCGTGACAATTCGCCGGTCCTCTGTTGATGAAATGCGCATGAATCCCATACGGCCATAGCGCCCCATCATCACCACATCTTCCACCAGAACCGGAAACGACCAGTCGACCTCTTCAGATTGCGGCACATAGGCAATAACGTTACGGTGTAACGCTTGCCGGACGGTCATATCCAGAATCGAAATCTTCCCGCATGACAAACGGACAAATCCCATCACCGCTTTAAACAGTGTTGATTTACCGGAACCGTTGACCCCTACCAGAGCCGCGACGGATCCGGTGGGAACGCTGAAAGAAGCATTTTGCAAAGCGGTATGGCCGTTGCGGTAACTCACGGTAACGTTCGAAACAACAATGCCCTGCATCATTTCTGTTCCTTAAAACCGTTTTTAATGCCCTGTACAACCGTGCTGGTCGTGACATTTAACAGGTCAATATAAGTAGGCACGGGTCCGGTTGCCGGGCTGAGTGAATCGACATACAGCACACCACCGTAATGCGCACCAGTTTCACGCGCGACCTGGCGGGCTGGCTTATCTGAAATGGTACTTTCGCTGAACACCGCCGGTATATGATGTTGTTTAACCAGGTCGATCACTCTGCGTACCTGCTGCGGTGAACCCTGCTGATCGGCATTGATTGGCCACAAATAGAGTTCTTTCAGCCCGAGATCGCGCGCCAGATAGGAAAACGCCCCTTCACTGGAGACCAGCCAGCGCTGATTGACCGGCAGCTCCGCCACCTGCTTACGCAGTGGCGCAAGGGTCGCAATGATCTGTTTCTTATAGGTTTCCGCATTCTGTTGATAGGTCGTGGCATTGGCGGGATCGTACTTCATCAGAGCGTCGCGGATATTATCGATATACATTAAGGCGTTATCTGGTGACATCCAGGCATGAGGATTGGGCTTGCCATTATAGGGTCCTTCCGTTATGCCCATTGGGACGATCCCCGTGGTGACCACAACTTCCGGAACGCCCTTAAGATGTTGAAAAAATTTACGGAACCACATCTCCAGATTCATGCCGTTCGACAGAATAAGTTGCGCTTTCTGTGCTCGTTTAATATCGCCCGGCGTCGGCTGATATTCATGGATCTCTGCCCCGGGTTTGGTGATTGAACTCACTTCCGCCGCATCTCCGGCCACGTTTCTGGCCATATCCGCGATCACGGTGAAAGTGGTGATGACTCTGAATTTATCTGCAGCATGAACGTTGACGTTGGCGAACAGCATCAGAGCAGCGGAAAGCAGTACCACATGACTTTTTCTCATTAAGTGCATCAGAAATCCCCTGAGGTGAAGAAAATTAAGATAAGTATAGCTCCTGCTATATTATATAGCACAAGCTAATTTCAAATGGTAATGATTCTCTTTCCCGACTGCGTGAGGGGCGACAGTCATTGCAAACTCTGTTGTCATTGCTGTAACTTCCCTGAACCCCTTTGGGATTTGCCCAAAATGACATTAAAGCTGTCATCTGCCTCAAGTTATGGAAGGTGTTTAATGTTTCACCTGATTTTCAGCATACCCAGCTGGTATGTCATCGTACGTGTCATCGGGCCTCTGTCTCTGCCCATCGTAGTAAAAATCGTGTTATCTCTGCTGGCGCTGCTGGCTTCACAATATCTTCTGGTGGGAAAACTGACCTCTGGCAGCATTTTTTCAGCCGAAATGCCGCGCACGGTCATTATTCTGTTTAACTGGGCTTTCGGGGCCGTGCTGTTTCTCGCTATCGCGCAGATTCTGATTGATGTGGTTGCGCTGCTGTCGATCGTGTTCAGACATCCGCTGGAGATCGTTCCCGGTGTGCGCTACACCGCCGCAATAATAGCGATGGTTGTGTCGGCTGTGGGTGTTCAGCAGGCTATCCGGGTTCCTCCGGTTAAAGACATCACCATTGAAATCGCCAATCTTCCTGCTGAGTTTGAAGGTTATCAGCTGCTACAGCTGACGGATTTGCACATTACCCGGCTTTTTAACGCATCATGGACTGCGGCGATGGTTAAAAAGGCCCTGTCCCTCAACGTTGATCTTATTCTGGTCACCGGGGATGTTATCGATGGCACTCTGGAAAACCGCCGGGCTGACGTCGAGCCGCTGCGCAATCTGCACGCTCCGGATGGCGTCTTTGCCATCACCGGCAATCACGAATATTTTTTCGAGCAGGTGCGCTGGACTGAACACCTGGCCTCGCTGGGACTGTTCCCCTTGCTGAACTCACATGTAAAAATTAAACGAAACGGCGCTGAGCTGGCCATTGTGGGCGTGCCGGATGCCTCAGCGGCTACACGGGGAGCTATCGGTGCGGATTTGACGAAAGCCATGGAGGGCATTCAGGAAAATGCGCCGGTGATCCTGCTCGATCATCAGCCGAAAAATGCCCGTCAGAATGCGGTACACGGTGTGGATTTACAGCTTTCTGGTCACACCCACGGTGGACTGATTATTGGTTTCGATCGGCTGTTTTTGAAACCTAACGCAGGTTTTGTCTCGGGCCTGTATGACGTGGATAATATGAAGCTCTATGTTAACAACGGTACCGCGCTCTGGCCGGGGATGGCGATCAGAATTGGCCGCCCTTCAGAACTGACGCGCATTACGCTGACCAGAAAACGTTAACCCACTGTAAAGCCGGGTTCTCTTTCCCCTCAGTCGTCATGTTCACCGAGGATAATTCACGGTATGTCGAGAACCAGTCGCCTGTTTGAACTCATCAGTATCCTGCGCGCGCGCAGAACCCCGGCTACGGCTCTTCAACTGGCGCATGAACTGGGCATCTCGCAGCGGAGCGTATACAGGGATATTGACACCCTGCGCTCGCTGGGTGCCCCTCTGGAGGGACAGGCAGGGATCGGCTATTGCCTGAGAAAGGGTTTTTTCCTTCCCGAATTCGCGTTTTCACCGGACGAACTGGATGCGTTAGTCCTTGGTCTGGGCTGGGTGCGTCAGCGAGGTGAACCTGCTCTGGCAAAAAGCAGTGACAGTGCTTTGGCAAAAATCTTTGCTGTCGTAAACAGCGGTACTGCGTTGAACCATGACCCCCCTGCTCTGGTGAGCGCAACCAGCGCGCCTGAAACGATGGACCCACCGCAGTGGGCTTTGTTGCGCGATGCTATCCGTCGGCAACGCAAGATTACGGTTGGCTATGAAGACGTTCACGGTTCTTTATCCGAACGCACTATCTGGCCAATCGTCATCGTCTATTTCGACGGTGTAAGTGTACTGGCGGCCTGGTGTGAACACCGGGCCGCCTTCAGACATTTCCGCGTTGACCGCTTGCAGGTGAAAGCCATTTCGGAAGAGCGTTACCCCGGGCGACGCCAGTCGATCGTGAAACGTTGGCAGCTGCAGGACAGAGACTGGCGTTCGCTGCTGACAGTTTCTGACACATCGAAGGGTTACTCTTGACCTGGGCACTCACTCCGGGGGCCATGTCAGAGGAAAGAAAAATGGTTTCATTATTACCGGCCGCCATCGGGGCCTTCCTTAGTGAAGAAGACGACGCAGGCATTGTAATGTTAAATCTTATCCGATTTGAACCTGACGGTGGTCGGGAAAGATATCTCGACTATCTCCAAATGGCTAAGCCGGTTCTGGCCCGATTTGGGGCAAAAATTCTGTTTGGCGGCGATGGATTGCCCCCTCTCACTACCGGGCAGGAATGGAATGCCGTCGTACTTGTTCAGTATCCATCTCGTTCCGCATTCCGGAACTTGTCAGGCGATGCGGAATATCAGGTGGCGTTCAAAGTCGGAGAAGCGGCAATTGCTGATATCGTGCTGCAACCTCTGAAGCATATCGATGGTCTGTTGTAACAGCCAGTCAGGCGGCATTAAGAAGGCCCGCCGGTATCAGTACAAACTGACCGGCTGGCCCATTCCGCGCCCGGTATCGGTGCTGTTATCAATCATGCCGCGGTTCTGCAGCTGCTGTTGACGCTGCACTTTGCGGTACTCATGATAACGCTCTTTCTCCCAGGCATCATATTCCTCGCGAGAACGTGGCCTGTTTATCTGCAGCGGCTGAACTTCACGCCCGATGCCAGGATGGGCATACTCCGGGTTTTCACGCCAGTTGCTGTCATCGGCCCCTTGATGGCTGCAGGACGCAACCAGCATCAGGGCTGGCAAAATTGTCATTTTAATCATGCTGTTCATACTCCCTCCTGGAGTAAACAGGCGACGGGTGTTCCAGTTTATCGCGACTGATGTCAGCTTAACAGGGCGCGGTTAAGCGCCCTGTTCATTAAGGCCGGCGGAACAGAGCCAGACTGCGGCCTTCCAGCTCGTAATCCTTTTCTTTACTGATCACCATACCGTGCCTGCCGGTATCACCTGTAGTGAGTTCCAGCACCCAGCCCCCTTCGCCAAACTGCGGGATGCGGAACGGCACATTGCCTTCAAAAGGATTAAGCAGGATCAGCACGTCATGCCAGATACCTTCCTCTGTTTGCAGGTCGGGACGGCCGATATAGACCCCAAGAGTCGAACCTTCATCCCACTGTTCAGATTGCTGGAAACCGCCACCGGCATTAAACCATTTGATGTCCATCCCATCCCGCCAGTTCTCGCGGCGCAGCAGCGGCTGCTCTGCCCTCAACCTGATAACATGACGGGTAAACTCGCGCAGCGCCTCGCTGCTTTCAGGCAGGTTTTCCCAGTGGATCCAGGAGATCTCGCTGTCCTGGCAGTAACCATTATTATTGCCGAGTTGACTGCGGCCAAATTCGTCTCCGGCCAGCAACATTGGCGTTCCATGCGAGAAGAACAGCGTGGCGAGAAAATTACGCTTCTGCCGTTCACGTACCGCATTGATGCCTTCATCGTCAGTCGGTCCTTCGGCACCATAATTGTATGATCGGTTGTCATTATGGCCGTCGTTGTTATCTTCACCGTTGGCTTCGTTATGTTTTTCGTTCCAGGAAACCATATCGTTAAGCGTAAAGCCGTCATGGGCGGTGATAAAATTGACGCTCGACCAGGGCCGACGGCCGCGCTGATCGTAGAGGTCGCCGGACCCCAGCAGACGGGCGGCAAAATCGGTCGACACGTTATCGCCCTTCCAGTATTCCCGCACCGTATCGCGGTACTTGTCGTTCCACTCCGCCCAGCCAGGCGGGAAGCCGCCAACCTGATAACCGCCGGGGCCAATATCCCAGGGTTCGCCAATCAGCTTCAACTTTGACAGTATCGGATCCTGCATAATCGCATCGAAGAAGCCGCCCCGCTGATCAAAGCCTTCCGGCTCACGGCCCAGAATAGTCCCCAAATCGAAGCGAAAACCGTCGATATGCATCGATTCAGCCCAGTAACGGAGGGAATCCATGATCATTTGCAATACTCGCGGGTGTGAGGTATTCACCGTATTGCCGGTGCCGGTATCATTAATGTAATAACGATGCTGATCGGGCAACGTGCGGTAATAGGAGAAGTTATCGATGCCTTTAAATGAAAGCGTCGGACCAAGTTCGTTACCTTCAGCGGTGTGGTTATATACCACGTCAAGGATCACCTCGATACCGGCATCGTGGAACGCCCGCACCATATCGCGAAAGCCCTGAATACCCCTCGGCCCGAAATAGCGCGTGGCCGGGGCGAAGAATGCCAGCGTGTTATATCCCCAAAAATTCTTCAGCCCTTTATCGAGCAGATGCTGATCGTCCGGGAACCAGTGTACCGGCAGCAGTTCAACAGAGGTGACACCCAGGCTTTTGATGTAATCAACGGTGGAGTGGTGCGACATCCCGTCGTAGGTGCCCCGCCGTTCTTGCGGAATGGCCGGATTCAGTTGGGTGAACCCTTTTACGTGGGTTTCATAAACCACGGTTTTTGACCAGGGGATCACTGGCCGGTTGTTATCCTGCCAGTCAAATTCATTGGGGTCGATAACACGGCACTTGGGCATAAATGGCGCGCTGTCCTGAGTGTCAAAGCTCAGATCCTTGTCCTCATCCTGCAGATCGTAGGCATAGTGAGCTTCACTCCATTCAATATCACCGGCCAGCTCCCGCGCATAGGGGTCGATCAGCAGCTTGTTGGGGTTAAAACGGTGACCATTTTCTGGCTCATAGGGGCCGTGAACGCGATAGCCATACAGCGCACCGGGCTGTAATCCCGGCACATAGCCATGCCAGATTTCATTGGTGTATTCCGGCAGTTCCAGCCTGGCGATCTCCTCTTTGCCACTGGCATCATAGAGACAAAGCTCAATGCGCTCCGCGTGTGCGGAAAAAATAGCGAAGTTAACCCCTTCGCCATCGTAATTAGCGCCGAGCGGCAGGCTTTCACCTGTCGTAATAATCAGTTTGACGTCAGACATACTTTCCTCGCCATCAGTTGAAAAAACATTAGTGTTGTTGTCAGTGCCGTTAATTCATTCACTCAGCAGGATGATGGCCGCGTGGCCCGCAAATCTGGCCAGGTCGACAGTGTCTGCTAATTCCGTCGCTTCTCCGCTGAGCAGGTTAAGATAGCGTCGGTTTGCCAGCCGGGCTGGCAACCTGATTTCTGTTTCCGGCCAGTGAATGCTGAAAGAGCTGGAATCACTGACCATCCCGAAGGTCAGACGTGGAGCAATGACGATCAGTGCCGCGCCGTTCTCATCACGCGCAAAAGCCAGCACGTTCTCAGCCTGTTTTCCGCTGGCGGTAAGCGGCAAATAATCACCTCTGCGAAACAGGGCTGGCCGCTGCTGGCGGCACCGGAGCAATCTGGCAATGACGTGTTGATTCAGACGGCCGCTGAGCCAGCTGGCTTCCGCGTTGAAATCGGGGTTGCTCTCTTTCAACTGACGCTCAAGCATGGCAAAGTCCGGCTCACGGCGGTTGTCAGGGTCGACAAGGCTGAAGTCCAGCGCTTCACTGCCCTGATAGATATCCGGCAAGCCCGGCGCGGCGAGCTTAACAATGGTCTGCGTAAGGCTGTTTACCAGTCCGGCACGGATAAATGGCTGTAGCGCGTGATGAAAATCCTGCAGAAAGGTTTGATTCTCTGGTGAGAACAAATGGCGGGCATAGTCGATAATCGCCCTTTCATAAGGATCGTTGTTGTCGCCCCAATTAGTGCGCAGTTTCGCTTCACGCAGCGCTTTTTCCACATAGACGACAAATCGCTCCTCCAGTGCCTTCACCCCTGCCCGATCGTCAGGTTGCAACGTGGCTGGCCATACCCCGGCCAGCGACTGATAAAGCATCCACTCGCCCGCTGGTCTGGGTGCTGGGCCATCATTGAGCACGCTGACCTGGTCTTTGTTCATCTGACTCCAGCGGGCGAGACACTCAGCCCAACGCTCCGGTGCTTCGGTCAGCGTACAGAGCCTGGCTCGTGCATCCTCGCCGCGCTTGGTGTCATGGGTTGAAGTGCCGGAAAGTGCATCTGGCTGACGTTGAAGCCGGGTTTTCATCTCCGCATGAAAACGGTCGATTGAGAAAGTCAGTGGAACCGGCTCCGCACCGACTTCGTTCAGCGCCAGCGCCATGTTCTGCCGGTAGAACAGCGTATCCTCCACCGATTTTGCCATCAGCGGGCCGGTCAGCTGCTGGAACCGGGTACGGAAAGTGGCAGCCTCTGCTGACACATTGTCTTCAATGATCTGCACAAGAAACGCCAGCGCCTCCGGCGACGGCACGCTGACTTTTGTCGCCACCGTATGCAACAGCCCGGCATCTGCCGCTGGCAGCCCTTCTGGCGTACCGTAAGTGCGATAGACCGGAAAAGCCACCAGCAGCTCCCGTAACGCCGGGCGAATAACATCTTCCCCCAGCGGCACGCTACCGGCGTTGGCAATTTTCAACGCCAGATTCAGCAGCGTGGTGAATTCTCCTGCAAAATTATGTTCCACCATCAGCAGCTTGGCCGCACGCAGTTCGGCTCTCATATCGACCGGTTTGCCAACCACCTTTTCCCATGCCCTGCGCAAAGCTGGAATATTCCTGCCATCCACCAGCGCATCCGTCACTGAGGAGATAAATTCATAGCCGGTGGTGCCGGATACCGGCCAGTCTGCCGGGAGATGCTCGCCCTCAGCGAGGATCTTTTCAACGGTGATATAACACTCTGGTCCGCTCTTTTGACGCAGACGATCCAGATAGGCTTTCGGATCGGCCAGGCCGTCAATATGATCGACACGCAGCCCGTCGACCGCGCCGGAATGGACCAGTTCGAGGATCAACCGGTGTGAATCATGGAAAACGGCTTCGTCCTCCACCCGCACACCAACCAGACCAGTGACCTCAAAAAAGCGGCGGTAAGAGAGGTCATGGGGTGCATCCCGCCAGCACATCAGTCGCCACGGCTGACTCTCATGCAGTCTGGCGATCTCCGCCTTATCAGTTATCTGCAGAACTTCCGTTTCTCTGCCCTGCCAGCTTCCGGGAGTCAGCGGGTAGAAGGTGTCATAACAGACCATGGCTGGCCTGCCAGTGTTCGGATCGGGCCTGAGGCTGATTTCGCCGTTATCCAGCAGCGCCTCAAAAGTATCACCAAGGAACGGCAGCGTCAGGCGGCGTGACCAGTCAATATCAAAATATCTGGCATAGCGACTCTGCCTGCCGTATTCGACCACGTCATGCCACCAGGCATTCTCCAGCGAGGCGGCCATATGGTTCGGCACGATATCAAGGATCAGGCCTAACCCTGCATTTTTCAGTGCTTTCACCATGCGGTCGAAGCCTGCACGACCGCCAATTGCCGGTTCGATTTCATTCACATCGGTTACGTCGTAGCCATGTGTTGAGCCAGAGGTCGCGGTGAATATGGGTGAAGCATAAAGGTGGCTGATACCCAGTTTTTTCAGATAAGGCACGAGGCCGGCCGCCCGGTCGAAGGTCATGCCGTTGCGGAACTGGATACGGTAAGTGGCGGTTGGGACTGTCATTTTGCGACTCCTGAAGCAACGCGCACGATAATGGCGTTTTTTTGCAGCGGCTGGGCCGCCTGTGGCCAGGCATAAATAATATCGCCGGGAAGTTCAGGAAGCGGGCGTGGCGTCTCGCCAATATTGACCGCAACCGACAGCGTTCCCTGAGGGAATGTCCAGCTGACGGCAAAAAAGCCCTCTGCGGTGTCGATCACTTTGCCCGTATTCCCGCCAGCATCGAAAAGCAAGGGCACCACATATTTCTGGCGCAGGGTCAGCAGTTCTCTGGTAAGTTCAAGCCATTTTTTGCCCTGCTCGCTTTGTGGCTTCCTCCAGTCCAGCCTGGACTGCGCGAAGGTCTGCGGATCGTTAGGGTCCGGAACGCTTTCGCCCTCGTGACCGGCGTGCCCCTCGAACTCCTGCGCCCGGCCTTCCCTCACCGCTTTCGCCAGATCGCCATGGAAATCGGTGAAGAACAGGAACGGATTGGTTTCGCCATATTCTTCGCCCATAAACATCAGCGGAATATGGGGCGAAAGAAGCAAGGTGGTAAACAGCAGCCGGGTACGATCCTCTCCGGCCAGCTCAATCAGACGCTCGCCACGGGCGCGGTTGCCGACCTGGTCGTGATTCTGGATAAAATCAACAAAGGCGACTGGTGGCTGGCTGCTGCTGTTAACGCCCCGCTTCTCCCCACTCTGAGGCGAAACTTCGCCCTGATAAGCAAATCCCTCAGCCAGGATCCGGGCAATCAGTTTCCCGGGTTTATCCGCAAAATCCTGGTAATAAGCATGCGTTTCGCCGGTGATAAAGACATGTACGGCATTGTGGAAGTCGTCATTCCATTCGCCGGTAAAGAGCGGCGCGGAACCATCCGGATCGCGTGGATGCAGGAAAACTACATTGCGACAGTCTTCAGTGGTGAGATGGATGGGGCGATCGGTAATTTTGCTTCGTATCCGCTCTGCAATCTCAACCAGAATATGTTTGTCAGACGCATCTTTGATCTGGTCAATCGCGTCAAAACGCAGGCCGTCCAGGCGGTATTCCCTCAGCCAGTAAAGAGGGGCATCGCTGATATAATGACGCGCGGCATCCACGTTATAAGCAATACCGGCTCCCCACGGCGTCTTGCGTTCTTTATCAAAGAAGTCAGGTGACAGCAGCGGAAGATAATTGCCTTCAGGGCCAAAGTGGTTAAGCACGATATCCAGCACCACCGACAGGCCATAACCATGGGCGGCATCAACAAAGGCTTTGAAATCATCGGGCGTACCGTAAGCAGAATGAGGCGCGTAGAGCAGCACGCCGTCATAACCCCAACCGCGATTGCCTTCGAACTGCGAGAGCGGCAGCACCTCAATCATGGTGATACCCAGCCCGGCAAGCCCGGCGAGTTTTTCCATTGCAGCACGGAACGTCCCTTCCGGCGTGAACGTGCCGAAATGCATCTCGTAAACCACGGTTTCTTCCCACGGTCGCCCTTTCCATGCAGCGTTCTGCCAGTGGTAAGCATCAGGGTCGACAACAACAGAGGGGCCGTGAACATCTGCTTTCTGCGCCAGAGAGGCAGGATCAGGTACTTTTGTGCCATCGGCGAGGATAAAATGATATTCCGCGCCCGGTGATACGCTGGTGGCCAGCAGTTCAAACCAGCCATCCTCCAGCGCCTTCATGGCAAAATCTTTGCCGGAAAGCCGCAGCGTTACGGCGTTCTGGCCGGATGCCCAAAGGCGAAAACGAACCGTGCCGTCAGCAGCATAGTCGGCTCCCCAATGTCTCAGTAATGAATTTGACTCCATTGTATTGCCTCTTGATAATCATGAAACGAGCAAGGGACGACGACAGGAGTAATCATAGACCACGCCCACCAGAATGCCCGTCAGGGACGGGCTTCAGGGGAAACAGGCATCAGGAAAAACGGTAGGAACGAGGATCGGAAAAGCTCAGGTTATTACTCAGGCTGATAAAAGAGCCAGCCCGCCACACCGCCCTTACCGCCATCATTCTGGTGATTGATGCCGTCGTTGACTCTGACCGGAGAAAAATCAAAAGGCGACACTCCTTCGAGGCAGGCCACATTGACGGCAAAGTGTTGCGGATTAGAACGGCGCTGGTGGAAGGTGTAAATGCCACAGACTGAACAGAAGTAATGGGCTGCGGTTCGCGAGTTGAAGCGATACTCCGTCAGCTTCTCTTTCCCTTTAATCACTTCAACTGACAGCGCGGGTGCCATAACGGCACCACGCATGCGGCAAAATGAACAGTTGCAGCGCATCACGGCGTTAAGCCCGTTAGTGAGGGCAACGGTAAACACAACTTCCCCACAGTGGCACTGGGCAGGCATCTTGTCTGACATTCAAAACTCCTTCGGCTGAGTCGACAGGGCTGACAGAATGTTACGCTGAAATTGTTTCAGGCAGATTGTTCCGGGCACTGAAGATAAAAAACACCACAGACCTTTTGGCATGCGGTGTTTTATTATTCACACATTTTGCATTACGACACATCAGCCATAAGCCGCTTTATCATTAATGTTATACAGCGTCGCTGTGGCAGCCAGAACATGCTGATCGTCATTACCGGGCTTATGAGATTCCACATCGGTAATGTGATAGCCGACCGCGCCCGCATCCAGCGCTTTCTTCATAAAGGCGTCGTTGAGTTCTTCCATGGTGGTGACCCAGCTCACCGACGTTATCCCCATTGGTTGCATGGAAGCTAACTCACGATGAGTTAATCCTGCGCGGATCACAACAGGTTTAACGGTCTGCGGTGAAAAGATTGAGATAACATCATTAACTAAGTTTTTCATGGTTTTACTCCTGAATCATTCTATTGCTAAGTCGTTTAATTGAAAGGGATATGACGCTTTCTTTATCGGTATTTAATCGACAGCCACTCTTCAATAAAACGACAATTGCGCACGGCCAGTGATCGATGCCGGTGAATCAACTTAATCCTTTTTTGTGTTGCGCGTTTTAGCTTTAATTGCTAATTAATTGTTAAGAAACCTTCAGCCATCACTTAGCTAACTTTGAGCGAAGATATTTTCATCTGATTACAATTTGGTTATTTCAGACATGCAATGGGCAGTTGAATAATATTTCAGGATCCGGCTAACAAGAAAAGGTAAGACGATTTATCTTTTTTTTGGCAGAATCGTTAGTCTGAACAATGCAAAAGGAAGTGACTCCCCCATGCGTAAAGAAAAAAAACAGTTTATCTCAGCCGTTGTCGTGGTGCTGCTTATCGCGCTCTCGATAATGACCAAAGCCATGGTTGGCGGAGCGATCGAGGAATACCATATTCCGCTGAACAACTGGTCAGCCGAGATGTTAGTCACCCAGCTCTTTATGATTGTGGTTTACTCCATGGTATTCACGGGCCTGCTTTCCATTCCGCTCTGGTACTGGTTCCTCGGTGAAAAAGAGTCCGGCAGGATTGATTAAAAGCGATCTGCTTCGCTCTCAGGCAGCAAGTTTTTTACATTCTCAATCAGATTTAGCATTCAGTTGGGGTTTGCATGGAAAAACTGGTCAGTCATGAAGAGTACCTGGATCAATCATTCAGCAAGCTGGATTTATCCTCATCGGAACTGGAAAGCAGCCACTTTGAAGACTGTGAGTTTGACCACTGCAACTTCACTTCGACAAAATTTGCCCGCTGCAAATTCACCAACTGTACGTTCAGCCACTGCAATCTGAGCGTGGCCGGGTTTCCCGGGGCGATCCTGTTTGCCGTGGAATTTACCGAATGCAAAATCAGCGGTGTGGACTGGACGCGCGCGTACTGGCCGCCCTTCCACCTGGATCCTGAACTGCGCTTCAGCAAATGTATCCTGACCAACGCTTCCTTTTTTGGACTGACGTTGCAGCGCGTGAAGATGGAGGAGTGTCGGGTGAATGAGGCGGATTTCAGAGAGTGTGACCTGACCAGTGCAATAATAACCGGCTGCGATCTTTCCGGGAGTCTGTTCAGCAATACCAACCTGCGAAACGCGGACTTCACTGGCTCCTGGGACTTCACTCTCAATGTCCTGAACAATATCATCACCGGGGCTAAATTTTCCCGCACTGAAGCTGTTTCCCTGCTGGAAAGCCTGGGAATTGAGCTGGCAGACTGAGACCAGTCAGCCAACAGTGGAGCGCGTCAGCGCTTCCCACTTATCCATCTCTGCAGATAACGCTGCCAGCTTATCCCGTACCAGCCCCAGCGCATCGCTGCCTAACAGCAGATGCGCCGGAGGCGAGGCCGAATCAATCACCGCCAGCATAGCCTGCGCGGCTTTCTGTGGATCGCCCAACTGTCTGCCGCTCTTCTCTTCCCGCGCCTTACGCACCGGATCAAACAGGCTGTCATAATCCGCGATCGAACGTGGAGTTCTGACCATTGACCGGCCTGCCCAGTCAGTTCTGAACGAGCCGGGTGCCACAGCCGTAACATGGATACCAAAGGGTTGCACCTCTTTGCCCAGCGTTTCAGAAATCCCCTCCAGCGCGAACTTGCTGCCACAGTAGAAAGAGATGCCGGGCATCGTGACAAACCCGCCCATCGAGGTGATGTTAAGAATATGGCCCCGGCGGCGTTTCCTCATGGCTGGCAGCACGGCTTTGATCATGGCTACAGCGCCAAAAACGTTCACGTCAAACTGCTGACGCATCTCTTCCAGAGTGGATTCTTCCATCACCCCTTCATGGCCATAACCGGCGTTGTTAACCAGCACGTCAATCGGACCGATGCTGCCTTCAATTTCATCGATGATGCCATTAATCGAGCCGAAATCTGTTACGTCAAGGATTCGGGCGCTGGCACGCTGAGGGTGCAAGGCCTCAAAGTCTGTTTTTGCCTGCTGGCTGCGAACGGTGCCGACTACGTGGCAACCCGCGGCAAGGGCTTCTTTAGCAAGGGCGAGGCCGAAGCCGCTGCTGACACCGGTCACTAACAGAATTTTAGACATTGTCATGGTATTTCCTCTTGTCAGGTAGAATGGTGACATACTACTCTCCGGTGGCCGCTATTATCAGGCCGTATACTCTCCTTTTCTTGCCCGATCCTATGAGCTGATGACTGAAATCATGACAGATAAGCAACAGATGGTAGATTTGCTAAAGCAATTGGCCCCGGTCGAAGGCTATAACCTGACCGCGCTTTCTGACGTGCGAATTCTGCGTTCAGATCGCCCGCTGGCGCGTACGCCGGTGTTGTACGACCCCGGCATCGTTATTGTCTGCCAGGGCTGCAAACGGGGCTATTTCGGCGATAAAGTTTATCTTTATGATGCGCATAATTATCTGGCAGTTTCTGTGCCCGTGCCTTTTGTGATGGAAACGGATGCTTCTCCGGAACAGCCTTTGCTGGCGATTTATCTGCATCTGAATTTTCAGGTGGCGGCCGAGTTGATGATTCAGATCGACCGTCTGGGGCTGAGCGCCCCCGCCGCTGGCCCACAAAGCATGATGTCCAGCCCGATGGATGAAGCGTTGAAAGGCTCCGTGCTGCGCTTTCTGACCGCTATGACCCTCCCTCTGGAATCTGCGATACTGGGTCCGGCTCTGATGCGCGAAATTTACTTCCGCATCCTGACTGGCCCTCAGGGAAATGCGATGAGATCTTCGATGAATATGCAGGGACAGTTCGGCAAAATCTGCCGATCGCTGCAACGTATTCATGCCAGCTATGCGCAGCCGTTAAACATCACTTACCTGGCCAATGAAGCGGGCATGAGCGTGCCGACATTCCACAGCCATTTTAAAGCGGTCACGCAGACCTCTCCGATTCAGTACGTGAAATCTGCCCGTCTGCATCAGGCCAGATTACTGATGATTCGCCAGGAGATGACGGCCTCCGCAGCCTGCCATGCGGTAGGCTATGAGAGCCCCTCGCAGTTTAACCGCGAATTCAAACGGCTGTTTGGCCTGCCTCCGGCGGAAGAAGTCAGACGAATGAAGAAGAATTTTGCCGTCCCCCCGGCGCATGCAGGGGCAACGTATATTTCCTCTCATTAAATCTCGTGGGCAAAATTCCTGAATGCGATCGAGCCAGCTTCCAAACCGCTGAATTTCTGCTGCATTATTCGTGGCTCCCGCTGGCAGGGTTGAGCGAGCTGGCCATGCCGCCATTCTGGCTGCCGAAGTGATATGCGCTGAACAGGCTCATCGCCAGCATTCCCAGACCGAAAGGCAGGATGCTGGACGCCGCCCGGAGGTGAAAATCACCAACCTGACAAACAAGAAGATAGCCCACGACAATATTAAAGGATCCCCAGAGAACATTGACCATCGATGAAGAAAGCCCTTTTCCTGGCGGTGTGGCAAACGGACTCTGAAAAGGTTTGCCCATCACACCGCTGATAAAATGCGGCACTGCATTAGTCAAAAATACACCACCAAAGAAATACGAAATGCTATGCAGAAACACCATTTTTACTCTCCTTTGCTGTTTTTTTCAGTGGGGCCTCGGGAATTAACCACGACAACGCAAACGCCACTACCATCAGACTTGCCGCCATCAAAAACGCCGCGTGAATGGCATTGCCAAAAGCCTGCAGATAGTCGTTGTGGATGGCTTCAGGTAGGTGCCGGATAGCATCAGGATTCAGGGAACGCGGCAGCTCTGCACCTTCAGGCAGCAATTTTTCCAGCCCCGTTTTTAACACCTGGCTGAATACCGCACCAAACAATGCGACTCCGATAGAACCGCCCACCGAACGGAACAACGTTACGGCGGAGGTGGCCACACCCATTAAATCTGGCGACACGGTATTCTGCACGGCAAGAACCAGCACCTGCATAACCATGCCGAGTCCCATCCCCATTACGCAGGTGAACAGGTACAGATGCCAGGTTGGCGAAGCCGTGCTGATAGTGGTCAACAGCGCCATCCCGATAACCGCCAGCAGGGTGCCGGTAATCGGAAATAAGCGGTACTTTCCGGTGTGGCTGATAATCCTGCCGCTGATGATCGAGGTCAGCAGCAGTCCGCCCATCAATGGCAGCAACTGCATACCTGCCTGAGTAGGTGTAGCCTCTTTGACAATCTGCAAATACAGCGGCAGGAAGGTCACACTGCCGAACAGGGACATGCCGATAATGAAGCCAATCATGCTGCACAGCAAAAAGCTGCGGTCACCAAACAGCGTCAGCGGGATGATCGGCTCCCACGCCAGACGTTCTTCATAGATAAAACCAATCAGCCCCACCACACCGAAAGCCAGAATGCACCACAGCTGAGGATCCGACCATTCCCGTACGGTTCCTCCTTCACTGGTAAACAGCGTGACGCCCAGCAGCGCCATGGTCAGATAGATAGCGCCCAGATAATCAATCTCATGCTGTTTGCGTTTACCGCCCGGTTTCAGCACTGCGCCAATCACCAACAGAGCAAACAGCCCCAGCGGCAGGTTGATATAGAAGATCCAGCGCCAGGAAGCATGCTGAACGATAAATCCGCCCATCAGGGGGCCAATAACCGTCGCCAGACCGAAAACGCCGCCAAACAGCCCCTGATAACGGCCCCTTTCAGCCGGAGGCACCACATCGGCAATCGCCGCCATGCTGACTACCATCAGCCCCCCACCACCCAGCCCCTGGATCGCACGGGTGATCACCAGCTGATCCATATTCTGAGCCAGGCCGCACAGCGCCGAGCCAGCCAGAAAAAGGACCACTGAAATTTGCAGCACCAGCTTGCGGCCATACAGGTCGCCAAATTTTCCATACAGCGGGACAACCACGGTGGACGCGAGAGTATATGCAATCACGATCCACGAGAGCTTATCGAGCCCTCCCAGCTCCCCGACAATGGTCGGCAGCGCGGTTGAGACAATCGTTTGATCAAGAGCGGCCAGCAGCATCACCAGTAACAACGCGGTGAAAAGCAGTCGCAGCGACGGCTCTTTTGCCAGCGTGTCTTGCTGCTGGCCGGAAAGTTCAGAGTCCATAACGACACTCACTTGTAATTAATTAAATGCGCAATTAATATTTAGCGCAGAGATTATCAGAACACAACGGGCAGGCACAAGATGACCGCACTGAAAGAACATTTCGACCCTGAACCAGATAAAAAACCTGTTCGTAAGCCGGGCCGCCCGCGCGGGGGCGCTATCAATGCTGAACAGCGGGAACATCTGCTGGATATTGCTTTACATCTGTTCGCCCGCCAGGGCATTGCAGAGACGTCCCTCAACGCCATCGCCCGCCAGGCGGCCGTCAGTCCTGCTATGCTCAATTACTATTTCCGTTCACGCGAAGCGCTACTGGATAGCGTTATTGAGGAACGTTTTGCCCCTCTTCGTGGCCGGATATTTGAAGCATTTGTGGCCAATGCTGACGATCCTGTTACTGCCATTAGCCTGCTGGTGACAGAAATTGCCGAAACGGCACAAAAAAACAGCTGGTTTGCCCCGTTGTGGATGCAGGAGGCGGCCAGTGATGAAGCGCTGTTAAAGCAAAGGTTGCATGAGCGTTATGGCAAAGAAGAGCGGAAAAAAGTGCTCAGCATTATCGAAGGCTGGCAGCAGGCTGGCCGGCTTAATCCGGACCTGTCTCCCCAGTTGCTGATGGTTTCACTGATGAGTCTGGTGCTGGTTCCCCTTGCCCGCCTTGGGAAAAATGCCGATAGGATCGAAAGGGAAATGATTGTTAAACACGCTCTGGCGCTGCTTTGCCAGGGGATTTCTGTAGATAAGGATTGAGATGATTAAACGGACATGGCGTCACACGGCCCTGAAGGCCGCAGCAATAATGCTATTTCTTTCTGGCACTGTTCCATCGTGGGCAGGTACGACGGCAGATATTCAGCAGAAGCTGGCTGATTTGGAAAAAGATGCCGGGGGACGTCTGGGCGTTGCCCTGATCAATACCGCAGATAATTCGCAAATCCTCTTCCGTGGTAATGAACGTTTTCCACTGTGCAGCACCAGTAAAGTGATGGCAGCCTCGGCTATTTTAAAGCAAAGTGAAACCAAAAACCTGATGAATCATAGGGTTAAAATCAAAAAATCAGATCTGGTCAACTATAATCCCATCACGGAGAAATATGTAGGGAAGGAGATGACGCTGGGCGAATTGAGTGCCGCAGCACTGCAATACAGTGACAATACCGCCATGAACAAACTGATTTCCCATCTGGGCGGAACGGATAAAGTCACCCGTTTTGCACGATCCATAGGCGACAAGACTTTTCGTCTGGATCGTACTGAACCCACGCTGAATACGGCCATCCCGGCTGACAAACGTGATACCACCACCCCACTGGCTATGGCAAACAGCCTGCACAGGCTGACTCTGGGTAAGGCACTGGGTGAAGCACAGCGTGCGCAACTGGTTGAGTGGATGAAAGGGAATACTACCGGTGCTCAAAGCATTCGGGCCGGTCTGCCTGCCACGTGGGTAGTCGGTGATAAAACCGGCAGCGGCGATTACGGCACGACCAATGATATCGCTGTTATCTGGCCGCCAAACCATGCCCCGCTGATTCTGGTGACCTACTTTACTCAGCCAGTGCAGGATGCCAAAGCCCGGAGAGATGTTTTAGCTTCCGCGGCAAAAATTGTGACGGCAGGACTTTAACCTGCTGAAGATGTTCTTTCTGGAATCAGGCCCGTCGCTCTGAATATCGCAGAGTAGCAGGCCGTGTGAAGTGTTAACCCCTCTCATCACCCTTAGCCATTCTCCGGTTCAAATTGGGATCCGCCTGGAAAACGGAAAATATCCTACGCTAAAGCTGTTTTTTATACAGTCCGTGTGTTGCCTGAAGGTAAATACACAAAAAAGGAATTCAGACCTTCATCTGTACGCCTCTAACTTTTGCTGGCCTTGTGTCTCCTTAGGCATATCAGCTTGTAAGCCGCTGGAATAATGAAAAGAGACAACAACGGTGCGGTGATCATGCCTCCAATCATGGGGGCGGCTATTCGGCTCATCACTTCTGAGCCCGCGCCCGTTCCCCATAAGATAGGTAACAGTCCGGCGATAATCACCGCTACGGTCATCGCCTTTGGCCGAACGCGTAATACCGCACCGTGATAAAGCGCCTCATCCAGCCCTTTTTCGCTAAAGGTTTCCCCCTGGGAAAGTGCCGGTTCAGACTCAATGGCATGACGCAGATACATCAGCATCACTACCCCAAACTCAGCGGCAACGCCCGCCAGGGCAATGAAACCAGTTCCGGTTGCTACCGACATATGGAAGCCTTGCCAGTAAAGGAACCAAATCCCACCCACCAGGGCAAATGGCAGACTCATCAGGATCAACAGTGCTTCATCGACGCGCCGGAACGCCAGATACAACAGAACGAAAATGATCATGAGGGTCATCGGTATCATCAGTTTCAGCTTCTTATTGGCATGCTCCAGCAGTTCAAACTGCCCGGAGAAGGCCACACTGGTTCCGGGTTTTAAGGTCACTTTTTCACTGATGGCTGCTTTGAGATCGTTAACCACCGAGACCATATCGCGACCACGAGCATCGATGTAGATCCAGTTCGTTGGCCGGGCATTTTCTGTTTTTAGCATGCCCGGACCGGAAGCCACCTTCACCTCCGCCACATCCCCCAGGGTGATCTGCTGTTTCATCGGGGTGAGGATCGGTAACTGACGCAGCGTCTCAGGTCCGTCACGGTAACCCTGTGGATAGCGAACATTGATGGGATATCGGGCCACACCTTCCACCACTTCCCCCACCTGAGCGCCGCCAATCGCCGAGGTCACAAACAACTGGACATCATCAATGCTTATGCCGTATCGGGCCGCTTTTTCACGGTTAATATCGACCGTAATGTAGCGCCCGCCTTCCAGACGTTCCGCCAGGGCAGAAGTGACTCCGGGTACGGTTCTTGCAACTTCTTCAATCTGCTGCGCGGTCTGGTCAAGGTCAGCCAGAATCGTGCCGGAGACTTTAATCCCTATCGGGCTCTTTATCCCGGTCGACAGCATATCAATACGGTTACGAATAGGCGGAACCCAAAGGTTAGCCAGGCCAGGCAAACGAACTGTTCGATCAAGCTCATCGATGATTTTGTCGATAGTCATGCCCGGACGCCACTGATTCTCCGGCTCCAGCTGGATAGTGGTTTCCAGCATTTCCATCGGGGCAGAATCGGTTGCTGTGTCCGCCTTGCCTGACTTACCAAACACCGAGGCCACTTCGGGGACGGTTTTGATGAGCTTATCGGTGGTCTGCAACAGCGTGCGGGCCTGTGCAGGCGAAATTCCCGGCAGCGTGGACGGCATATACAGCAAGTCACCCTCATTAATCTGCGGCAGAAACTCCCCACCTACATTACTGAGCGGCCATGCAATGGTAAGGATCGAGAGCAATGCCACGACCAGTGTCAGCTTCGGCCAGTGCAGCACGCGTAGCAGCAATGGGTGATACGCTCTTATCAGGAACCGGTTTAACGGGTTACTGGTTTCGGCCGGAATTTTTCCCCGGATCCAGAACCCCATCAGGATTGGGATCACCACAATCGCCAGAACCGCGGCTCCAGCCATCGAATAGGTTTTGGTGAACGCCAGCGGACCAAACAGGCGGCCTTCCTGACCCTCTAGGGTGAAAATCGGGATAAATGACAGCGTGATGATAATCAAACTGATAAACAGCGCTGGCCCCACCTCCACCGATGCGTCAGTGATGACTTTCCAGCGCGTGGCATTATCAATTGTTTCACCCGGGTGCTGGTGGTCCCACTCTTCCAGCCGTTTATGTGCGTTTTCTATCATCACCACTGCGGCATCGACCATGGCACCGACCGCAATCGCAATCCCTCCCAGCGACATGATATTGGCGTTCATTCCCTGGAAGTGCATCACGATAAAGGCAATACACAACCCCAGCGGGAGCGAAATGATTGCGACCAACGCAGAACGCAGATGCCAGAGGAACAGCGCACAGACCACGGCCACCACAATAAACTCTTCCAGCAATTTATGACTGAGGTTGTCAATCGACCGGTCGATGAGCTGGCTGCGGTCGTAGGTGGTGACCACTTCAACACCCTGTGGAAGACTCTTTTTCAGCGTCTCCAGCTTATCCTTCACTGCGGAAATTACGTCCCGGGCATTTTTCCCGGAGCGTAAAATAATCACCCCACCGGCAACTTCCCCTTCACCGTTCAGCTCGGCAATGCCACGACGCATTTCGGGGCCAATCTGTACCCGGGCGACATCTTTTAAATATACCGGAATGCCATTCGCCCCGGCACTAAGGACAATATTGTTGAAATCATCCAGCGACTGAAGATAGCCGGTGGCACGCACCATGTATTCAGTTTCGGCCCGTTCAACGGAAGAGCCGCCCGCTTCCTGATTTGAGGCGTTCAGTACATTTTTTACCTGCGACAGTGTCACGCCATACTGCGACAGTTTTATCGGATCGACCTGAACCTGATATTCCCGCACCATCCCGCCAATCGATGCGACATCTGAGACATTTGCAATCGTTTTTAACTCATATTTCAGGAACCAGTCCTGAAGTGAACGCAGTTCGGCTAAATTGTGCTTGCCGCTTTTATCGATAAGGGCATATTCATAAATCCAGCCGACACCGGTGGCGTCGGGGCCAATTCCCGAGGTCACGCCTTTGGGCAATTTCCCCTGTGCCTGATTCAGATATTCCATCACCCGTGAGCGCGCCCAGTACTGATCGGTACCATCCTCAAAAATCACATACACATAGGAGTCTCCAAACTGGGAAAAACCGCGCACCGTCTTCGCACCCGGCACGGACAGCATGGTGGTGGTCAGGGGATAAGTGACCTGGTTTTCAACAATCTGCGGCGCCTGGCCCGGGTAGCTGGTCTTAATAATCACCTGAACATCAGAGAGATCGGGCAAGGCATCGACCGGGGTATTTACAATGGTCCATGTTCCCCAGATGCTCAGGAACAACACCGCCATCATCACCAGAAAACGGTTGGCAACCGAACGCCTGATAATCCATTCAATCATTGTTTTATCCTCAGTGACCGGTATGCGTACTGTCAGATGGCATCGCCATACCCGCAGCCATTGGTGCTGGCTTATCTGCCTGGTGCATCCTTTCCAGCGCACCTGAGATATTGGCTTCGGAATCAATCAGGAACAGTCCGTTCACCACCACCGATTCCCCTTCTGCAAGCCCGCTGGCGATCCCGGTCTGGTTCTGTGATTCATGCAGTATTTTGATAGCTTTCGGTACAAAGCGTCCTTCGTTGTCCACGGTAATCACATGCTGCTCCTTGCCCGTATCAATCACCGCCTGCGACGGGATCAGCAGCATCTCGGCACTCTGGGTTTTGAGCTTCAGATAAGCATTCATGCCCGGTTTTAACCGTTCATCCGGGTTACTCACCTGCAGTCGGATTTGCAGCGTGCGGGTTGTCGGGTCAACGCTCGGCAAAATGCTCCATTTTTCAATGGTGAACGCTTTGTCCGGGTAGGCCGGAACCGATATGGCAAACTGGGAGGTATCATTGATGAGATAGGCAATGGACTCCGGCACGGAAGCACTGATCCACACCGGATCCATCCCCTGAATTTGGGCCACGACTTTGTCTTTGGAAATATTCATCCCGGTACGCAGATCGAAGGCTGTGATCACGCCGCTAATCGGCGCTTTAATGGTGAAGCGAGTCTGGATAGTGTGGGTGCTTCGTAGTCGCTGAATATCGTCATCCGGCATCCCCGCCAGACGCAGACGCTCCAGGATGCCTTTTACCTGTACCGGCGTACCACCGGTACTGGACAGCAGCAGATATTCGCTCTGCGCTTCCACCCAGTCTGGAATAGTGATATCAATCAGCGGGTTACCTTTTTGCACCTTGTCGCCGATGGTGAGTGGATAGACTTTTTCGACAAATCCGTTAGCACGGGCCTGGACGATAACGAACTGATAATCGTTAAAACTGACGTTGGCCGGCAACGTTTGAGCATACTGCAAATGTCCTTTACTCACCTTCCCGGTCTTCATCCCCAGGTTTTGCACTAACGACGGGTCAACCCGGATCCCCTTGCTGTTCTGGGTATCACCTTCATCGGGGTACTTTGGCACCAGGTCCATATCCATAAACGGTGACTTGCCCGGCTGATCGAATTTGACATCCGGCTTCATCGGGTCATACCAGAACAGGACCTTACGGTCAGCAGGCGTTGAGGTTGAATGTTTCGCTGTATAAAAATAAGGAGTGACCGCAACCGAAACAATCCCTCCAATAAGAAGGCTGCTGACCACTACCGCAGCGTATTTTAATTTTAAGGAAGCCATGAGTGTTCCTGATAAAGTGAATATAAGCGCAAATGTCAGACAGCATAAAAAGACACCCACCACAATTTCTCATTATGATGGGAATCAATAGAGGGCAGATATTATGACTGTGTCACCTGAATATCCTGTAACAGAGAAATATTGCCCTGCTGGATGAAGGAGAAATTAACTATACTGCCGGATTTCAGCGCTGTGATACTGTCGTTCTGCGTTGTAAAAGTGAAGCGCATGGTCATGGCTGGCCAGCCAATCTCCGGGATAGCTTCATGGGCAATAGTGATTTTTTTATTCAGAAAATCAACATCTTTTACGATACCAGCGGCGCTAATAACCTGCTGTTTTGCCTGTATTTTACCGTGAGACATATCCATGCCCTGATGTGACTCTGTGGCCACGGCGGCCTGGGTCATCACCAGTGACATAACCCCTAAAAAGACTGCTTTCGTTGACAGACGCATATTGTGTACTCCTGAAAAATTTAAAGATGTTTATTCAATCCAACCGCCACCGAGTGCGTTAAAGAGTTTTATTTCATTGACCTGTTGAGAATATTTGAGATCGAGAAGGGTCTGTTGAGTGGCAAACAGTGAACGTTCTGCATCCAGTACTTCAATATAACTGACTGCGCCATTGGTATATAATCCACGGGCACGCTGTAGTGTGATTTTCAGCGAGTTGAAATAGCGTTGTTGGGCTGAAATTTGCCCGCTGATACTTTCGCGCAGTGACAACGCATCGGCCACGTCTTTGAATGCTGTCTGAATTTTTTGTTCGTAATTCACCACGGATTGTTGCTGACGAACCTGCGCCAGGGTCAGATTCGCCTCATTGCGGCCCGCGTTAAAAATGGGCAGATAAATTTCAGGCACGAAGTTCCACATCCCGCTCCCCGGTGTAAACAGGCTGGAGAGATCCGAGCTGCTGGCCGACAGGCCGCTGGTCAGACTGATTGAAGGGAAAAATGCCGCCCTGGCCGCGCCTATATTGGCATTTGCAGCTCTCAGCTGATGCTCCGCTTCCATGATGTCCGGTCTCTGTAACAGGAGATTCGAGGGCAGATTGGGCGGTAACCTGACAGGGTTAAGATCAGCCGACTCATCCGCCCGGGCAGCAGGAAGGCCGCTGTACACACCGAGTAGCAGCTGAAGTGCGTTATTCGCCTGGGCAAGTTGCCCTTCACGACTGGCAATCTCAGCGCGGGTGCTTTCAATGACGCCCCGCGCCTGTTCGATAGCCAGCACTGTCGTACTGCCTGTCACCAGTTGCTGTTCAACGAAAGCGTAGGATTGCTGATAGTTCTGCAGCGTTTCTTTGGCGATGGCCAGCTGCGCCTGAGCAAGTTGCTGGTTGTAGTAACTTTGTGAAACGTTGGAAATCAGCAGGATGTGCACATTGCGCTGCGCCTCCTGGCTGGCAAAGTAATTCTGTCTGTCGGCTTCGCTCATGTTTTTCAGCCTGCCAAAGAAATCGAGATCAAAGCTCAGATCCAGGCCTGCGGAATACTCTTTCGTCGTGGCGCTATTGCCTTTTAAACCGCCCTGGTAGCTGGCATCTGAAGACGCATTCAGCTGTGGGTATCGGTCTGCGTCAGTCACCTTGTATTGCGCCTGTGCTTCCTCGACTTTCAGGGCGGCCATTTTGAGATCCGGATTATTTCTCAGCGCCTCAGCGATGAAACGCCGGACCTGGGGATCGACAAAAAATGTTCTCCAGCCGGAGTCCTGGTAGCCTGCACTGGCGGGAACAAGACTGGTTCGTGAAAGTGAAAATTGCTGCGGTACGGGGAGTGCCGGACGCGAGTATTCTGGCGCGAGTGAGACACACCCAGTCAGAATAAGCACCGTACTGACCGTCAGTTGTTTTAATTTGAACATGTCGTTTCCCGTCCAGGCTCGCCAGGTAAATCGTGCGGATGAATAATGATAGGGGTAGAGTAGCGAGAGGACTCTGTTGGCTTGGTGACAGGATAATGACAAAGCTGTCATTTTCCCTTTCAGTCGTTGATCCCGGCATTCGGTTCACTAGAATGACAGACAAATTGCCGACATCCGGAGAGAAGGTGAAAATACTGATTGTTGAAGATGAGGCGAAAACCGGCGAATACCTAAGCAAGGGGCTGACTGAAGCCGGGTTTATCGTGGATTTGGCGGATAACGGCCTCACCGGATACCACTACGCCATGACGGCAGAATACGATCTTATCGTACTGGATATAATGCTCCCTGACGTGAATGGCTGGGATATAGTCCGCATGCTGCGGGGGGCCGGAAAAGGAATGCCTATTCTGTTACTGACCGCGCTCGGCACCATTGAACATCGGGTTAAAGGGCTGGAACTGGGGGCGGACGATTACCTGGTGAAACCATTCGCTTTTGCTGAACTGCTGGCCCGGGTCCGGACGCTGCTACGCCGGGGGGCGGCGGTCATTGCCGAAAGTCAGTTTCAGGTAGCCGATCTGAACATCGATCTGGTCTCACGTAAAGTCACCCGCGCAGGACGGCGAATTACGCTGACCAGTAAAGAATTTACCCTGCTGGAGTTTTTTGTCCGTCATAAGGGTGAAGTGCTTCCCCGTTCGCTCATTGCTTCTCAGGTTTGGGATATGAACTTTGACAGCGATACCAACGCCATCGACGTGGCGGTAAAACGTCTGAGAGCCAAAATTGACAATGATTTTGAGCCAAAACTGATCCAGACGGTGCGCGGCGTCGGCTACGTCCTTGAGGTACCGGATGAGGCTTAACGGAAAGCGCAGGCCTTTTTCCCTCGAAATTCGGCTGACGTTTCTCATCAGCCTGGCCACTATTTTTACCTTCGCGACTTTCGCGGCGATTATGCTCATCTCTGTTCAGAATCATTTCGCTGAACAGGATATTAAAAGCCTGCGACAAATCAACAACACGCTGACCGCTATTCTGGACAACCCGAAGGAATCGGAACGAAAAAAAGTGGATAAGATAAGCATTATCCTCAGCAGTTACCACCATATTTCCGTATTATTACTGAATCAGGGAAATAACGTTATTTATCGTTCCCCTGACGGACTGGAGTTGATGCCGGTATTACGCACGGCTAATTTTTTAAAATCGAAATCTTCCGGTGATGTTTTTCAGTGGTCTGACGGTCAGATGCCAAATAATGTAAATATACATGGTAATAGCAGTATGAGTCAGCCATCCTGGAGGATTATCGCCTCCCCGGTTAATTCATCCACTGGCGGGAAAATCAAAAGCGACACCTTATTAATTGCGCTATCGATAGATTTTCATATACATTACCTGGATGCTCTTAAATATAATCTATTAATCATTGCGTCGCTGATGAGCGTGCTGATTATACTGACGGTTTATTTTGCTGTGCATAAAGGGCACCAGCCGTTACGTAATGTTAGTATGAAAATTAAAAACATCACTTCAGATAATCTGGATGTTCGTCTTGATCCTGCCTGCGTACCGATTGAGCTTGAACAGTTGGTGATTTCCTTTAACAGCATGATTTCGCGTATTGAGGACGTGTTCACCCGGCAAGCCAATTTTTCCGCAGATATTGCTCATGAGATAAGAACCCCAATAACGAACCTGGTGACCCAGACGGAGATAGCCTTAAGCCAGCAGAGAACGGAGAAAGAACTGGAAGACGTTCTTTATTCCAGTCTTGAAGAGTACAATCGAATGGCCAAAATGGTCAGTGATATGCTGTTCCTGGCTCAGGCAGACAACAATCAGCTGATCCCGGAGCAGATGTCCCTGGATCTGAGAGCTGAAACCCTCAAAGTGTTTGATTTTTTTGAAGCCTGGGCGGAAGAGCGCGAAGTGGCTCTGACACTGGAGGGCAATGCCTGCATGGTTGAGGGTGACGGACTGATGCTGCGTCGGGTTATAAATAACCTGCTGTCCAACGCTATCCGCTATACCCCGGCAGGCTGTTCAGTTACGGTTCATCTTCATGAAAATACACAATGGGTTGAACTGACCGTGGAAAATCCAGGCACATCGGTTCCTCAGGAGCACCTGCCGCGACTGTTCGACCGCTTTTATCAGGTGGATCCTTCGCGCCATAGAAAGAGTGAAGGCAGTGGTATCGGGCTTGCCATCGTCAAATCCATTGTGGTGGCGCATAAAGGAAAAATCAGCGTCGCCTCCGACTCCCGTTCCACTCGCTTTACCCTCACTCTCCCCCGATTTCATTGCTAACAGGCAGGCACCTTCAATCGGGTGCCACCTTTATAACTAAAAGACAATAGGATAGTCAGTCCAGAAAAAAGACGGACTATCCATCTAATAAAATATATCAAACTCAATTAACTGTTTCTGAAGATGTTTTCACTATGAGAATAGTCTGCCGGGAGGTGTTAAATTCGCGGACAACAGCGCTAACACTGATTCCAGCATTGAGAGATTCCGTCACAGCCCGTTTTTGATCTTCACTCAGCGCTGATGGACGACCAAAGCGTTCTCCTGATGCCCTGGCCCGTGCAATACCAGAATGCGTGCGTTCGAGCAGTAAATCTCGCTCAAACTCTGCCACCGCTGAAATCACCTGCATGGTCTTCTTTCCGGCAGGACTGGGCAGGTCCACACCACCCAATGCCAGGCAATGCACCCGCACATCAGACGCGGCCAGTTGCTCAACGGTTTTTCTTATATCCATCGCATTATGGCCAAGACGGTCAAGTTTGGTAACAATCAGTACATCACCCTTTCCCACCAGTGCTCAGTCACTGGTGTTCAGTACATCCCACTCTTTTTTATGCCCTGCCTCTTGCTTTTTATTATCGTAAGATATAAAAATAACACTATCTTACGATACGGTCGTAAGATACATCCAACTTATCAGGAGTCATTTATGTTTAATTCCATGTTCAGAGACAGTCGCGGTGGTCGCCATCGCAAACACGACCATTCAGAAGATGGCCGCAGTGAGTGCTTCAACGAGGCGGAAAGCCGTGAAGAGGCGCTGGAAATGATGTTTGCCCAATGGCGTCGCGCCATGCGTGAAGAACGGATCCGTCATGACGGACACCGTGAGGGCCATCGTCATCATCACCGGGGCGAACGTGGCGCTGACTGCCATGAAGGTCGTCAGGAAGACTATCATCCCCGTTATGCCGATCGCCGGGGTGACCGCCGTGACGGACATCGCGGACATGGGCGCGGTCGGGGTGGAGATGATGCCGGTCATCGCGATCGCCCTTCTTTCCTGCGTGGCCGTAAGTTCGGTGCCGATGAGCTGCAGCTGTTACTGCTCAGCCTGCTGAAAGATCAGGCCAGCTACGGGTACGAACTGATCAAGATCCTCAAAGAGAAAAGCGGCGGGTTTTACACGCCAAGCCCTGGCGTGATCTATCCGGCCCTGACTTATCTGGAAGATGTCGGTTATGTCAGTGTACTGCAGGAAGGTAACCGTAAGCGCTATGCCATCAGCGAGCAAGGCCAGGCTTATCTGGCTGAAAATCAGCAGATGACCGATGCCCTGCTGGCCAAGCTGGCGCTGTTTGCCCGTCAGAGCGAATCGTTTAACCAGGCGATGTTCGAGCAACGCCAGCCTTTCAGCCCGGCGCTGACCGAAGCTATTCACGCCCTGCGCAGCGAGCTGCACCATTATCATGGCAGCAGTGAGGAGGTTCAGGCGCAGGTTGCTGATATTATTCAGCAGACCCTGGCTCATTTGCGGTCAGTCAAATGATTGCTACTGTTGCGGGCTTTATCCTGCCCGCGACGTCTCTTCACTGAAGAAACTTTACACGTTTCACCGCTCAGGCCTGAGTTCCCAGGATTGACCGCTAAAAGAGGATTCGCTAAAAGTTGCCATCGCCTGTAAGAATTAAAATAACAATCCGGCAGGGAGCGGCCGGGAGTGATCCTTTTACGTGATTATTTTTGAGGAATAAAAATGAGCGTTTCCACCGAACGATTTAAGCTGACCGTTATCAACGCACCAGCGACTTTCCCCAACGTCAGAATTCCGGCGATCGCCGATGACGTCATGGCCTCGCGCAAGCAGAAAGTGCTCGCAGGTATGGCACAGAACGACCTGGACTTCCTGGTGATTTACGCCGACAAAGAGCACGGCGGCAACTTTGAATATCTCGCCGGTTTTATTCCCCGCTTTGAAGAGGCGCTGTTGACCCTGAATGCGCACGGCGAACTGACTTACATCATGGGCAATGAGAACCTGAAATTGGTGCCTTATGCCCGTAATCAGGGAAAATGCCTGCATGCTCCGGCATTTTCCCTGCCCAACCAGCCAATGGATAACGAACGCCCCCTGGTGGAGGTACTGGCGGCGGCCGGTCTTCAGCCCGGCAGTAAAACGGGAGTGGCTGGCTGGAAACTGTTTACCAGCCAGTTGCAGGACAACGCCACATTGTTTGATGTTCCCGCGTTCATCCTGGATGCTGTGATTGCTGCGGCTGGCAATCGCAGTGCTGTGGTCAATGCCACCCCGTTGTTTACCTCTCCGGCGGTTGGGGCCAGACGCATCAATACCGCCAGTGAAATCACGTTTTACGAATATGGTGCGAATCTCGCTTCAACCCGGATCCTGAAGGCGCTGGACAGCATTGAACCGGGAAAAAGTGAGAAAGAGATTGGTCAGCTTCTTTCTGCTGAAGGCCAGCCTGGCAACGTGGTGATGGTCGCCGCCACCGGTGACCGCTTCGCGAACGCCTGTCTGTATCCTTCGGATAAGCTAATCCGCAAAGGCGATAAATTCTCGCTGACCGTGGGCTATAAAGGTGGCCTGAGCAGCCGTGCAGCTTATGTCGTCGCCAGCGAAAGTGAGTTGCCTGCTGCGGTGGCGGATTACCTTCCGGCGCTGGCGATCCCCTATTATCAGGCCGTCACTACCTGGCTGGAAACGCTGCGTACCGGACTGACCGGCGGCGAACTGTATCAGACCATCGAAACTGTGCTGCCGAAAGCGAAGTATCACTGGCATCTGAACCCGGGCCATCTGGTGGCGGATGAAGAGTGGCTCTGTTCACCGGTTTACCCTCAGTCCGCGATCGAACTGGTGAGTGGAATGATCTTCCAGATCGATATCATCCCTTCTCTGCCAGGCTATGCGGGTTGCAGCATCGAAGATACCGTGGCGCTGGCAGATGCCAGCCTGCGTCAGCAGTTGCAGGATGATTATCCGGAAGTCTGGCAGCGGATGGAGACGCGAAAGGTGCATCTGCGCGATGTGCTGAATATCCACGTTTCTGAAGATGTTCTGCCGCTGTCGAACACTGTCGGCTACCTGCGGCCATTTCTGCTGGATAAAACCCGCGCGCTGGTTCGTCAGCCCTGAAATCAGGAGGCCTTTTGTGAGAAAGGCCTTATTCTCTTCGTATTTCCCTCTTCAGCGCCAGAGGCTGCAGCAGCATGCAAGCTGGCAAGCTGATTACCGTGTACTGAGTGTTTCAGGTACCTGCTGGCGACAGACGGCCAGTACCAGCTGTCGTAACCAGCGATGGGCTGGTTCCACCTCGGCACGGGGATGCCACATCTGCGAAATGGTTATTCCGCTGGTTTTGACCGGCAGCGCAAAGGCGAACAGGGTAGGATTTGGCTTGCTTCTCCCCTCCACCGGCTGGTTGATTAGCAGCGATGCAGGAACCAACGCGACCAGATCGGAAGAGTGTGCCACCGTCAAAGCGGCCGGGAAACTCTGCACTGCCGCAGCAATCTTTCTCTTCAGCCCCAGTTCAGCCAGCGCATCGTCAACAGGTCCGCACATATTTCCCCGGCGGGAAGCCACCACATGGCTACAGGCTGCATAATCGCTGGCGGTAATCTCAGCCAGTGACTCAAGAGGATGTCCTTTGCGGACAACGCCCACAAAATAGTCGCGAAACAGCGCCTGTAAACGCACTTCCGGCCCCATCTCGCCCGGCACGCCGATCTCCAGATCCACCAGCCCTTCACGCAGATGTTTTGACGATTTCTCATGTTTTGGCGTAAAGCGCAAACGGACATTCGGCGCGACCTTTGCTGCAGCGGTAATCAATGCCGTGCCCAAAGCCTCAACAAAACCGTCATTGGTACGCAGGGTAAATGTGCGTTCGAGCGTGGCTAAATCCAGCTCCGCCGCTGAAGGGCTGAGCAGGCTGCGGGCCTCATACAGGGCGCTCTGCGTTCGCTGGCGGATCTCTTCTGCATAGGGCGTCAGCACCATATTTCGCCCGGCACGCACCAGTAAAGGATCGCCGGTTGTTGCCCGCAGGCGTCCCAGAGTGCGGCTCATAGCCGAAGCGCTCAGCCGCAAACGGCGTGCAGCCCCGGCCACGCTGCCTTCAGCCAGCAATGCGTCCAGCGCGATAAGGAGATTCAGGTCAGGTTCAGTCATGCCCCATCATAAACCGCCGGGAAAGAGCATGACAAGGCGTCCGGTGCAGGTTATATGTGCAACTGCTGCGTCTTCCGCCCTGTCTCCACCCGGCGTACAGTTACCGGTATCGACGGGAATGCAGTCACTGCCCGTCCCCTGATGACTTACCCAGAGGAACAGCATAATGAATAAAACCGTATTACTGATCGGCGCATCACGTGGGCTTGGTTTCGCCATGGTGGAAGAGTACCTGCAGCGCGGCTGGAAAGTGATCGCCACGGCGCGTGAAGCTTCCCGGCAGCACCTGCTGACGCTGGCGGAGAAATTTCCCGCCCTGCTGGAAGTGGAAGCGGTCGACATTACGCTGCCGGAGCAGGTTGACACGCTGCACACCCGCCTGGCAGACCGCAAAGTTGATCTGCTCTTCGTCAACGCAGGGGTTAAAAATGATGACCGCGAAACCATAGCCGACGTGTCGACAGAAGAATTTATCCGGGTGATGGTCACCAACGCGCTTAGCCCGCTGCGGGTAATCGAGAAGTTTCAGGATCTCGTACTTCCCACCGGCACCATTGGCGTGATGTCTTCCGGCCAGGGTAGCCTGACCAATAACACTAACGGCAATTATGAGGTCTATCGCGGCAGCAAAGCAGCCCTGAATATGTTTATGCGCAGCTTTGCGGCTCGCCACCGCGAGGGCAGTAAAACCTTGCTGCTGATGGCACCTGGTTGGGTACAAACCGACATGGGTGGACCGCAGGCCAGGCTGACCATCGGCGAAAGCATTCCTTCGCTGATTAACACTATCGCCGACTACGAAGGCCGCACCGGCCTGCACTATCTGGACTATCAGGGAGAAGTGGTGGCCTGGTGAAGACAGCATTCAGTGGCTGCTGAACCCTTGTCAGAATTTCCAGGCAAAGAACAGGCCGTAACGCAGCTGGTTATTATCCTGCACCACCGGGCTATCCGCAGCCTCGTCTTCCAGATGCAGAGCGGTCGCCCGGAAACCGGCCATCCACGACGGGCTGATTTGGTAATCAATCCCCAGTTCCAGACCGATATCCTGCAGCCCGGCACCGGCTTCGTAGCGCTGTAACCCACTACGTGATGACTGTTCTGCACTAACGCCGAACTGGGTTTGCATATAATCCGCATTTCCCCAGCTCAGCCGTGGCCCGAAGAAAATCCGACTGTCTTCGCTGAGCTGCCAGTCGAGGTGGCTGTAAGCATAAAGTTTTAGCCCCTGCTGATTGCCGCCGATATCCTGAGTCAGGATCATCCCGCTGCGGGAAAAAGCATTTTTATAACTTCCTGCCAGAAAAGCATGAGGCGATACGTCAATATCCCCCATTCCGCGCAGGCGGTCATTGTCTGACTCCTGACGCGGAGAGAGATCGGCACCGGCACCCAGCGAGAATTGCCAGTGTTGCGAGTCGTAAAATTTCCAGCCCAGCGCGGTGAGGGTATCCACGCCACCGACAAAAAATGGACCGTAATCCACTTTTACCGCCGGGATAAAAGTGAGCTTGCTGTGATCCGATCCCAGGTAATCAGGTTTAACGCCGATCCCCCCGCCGATAAATCCGCTGAATTTATCTGGTGCCCCGTCAGCACTGGCCGTAAAGGCTACCAACATGCACGAAAAAAGTGTTGTCACCGCAAAACGCATTGCCGCGTATCCTTCAGTTAGCTAATAACCGTTTCAGGTGACTGATTAAAACAGCCTTCTGTAAACCGGCTTTTTACCTCCGGTAAAGTTATGTAACTGAACGCAGCATTTTATGGCTTACCCAACCGGTTCTACAGGGATTTGTACGCTGAACCTGGCTCCGCCATGCTGTCGGTTATGCACGAAAACCTGCCCGGCATGATGCTCAGCGACCGCCCTGACCAGCGCGAGTCCCAGACCACTGCCCGCAGGTAACGGATCCCTGTTCGTCATCCGATAGAAGGGTTCAAAAATGCGCGCGGCTTCGTCTGCAGGAATGCCGGGGCCGCGGTCACAGACCTCAAAGATAAATTCAGCATCAGAAGCCAGACGCAGGCTGGCTGTCACCGGTAACGCGCCGTGCTTCAGCGCATTCTCCAGCAGATTGCGCATCAGGCGGCGGATCAGCGTTGCATCAACCTGTGCAATAACATGATCCGCTTCAAGTTCGATCTGCGCCCTGGCACACTCCTCAGCAGCGATTGCGGTGATGTCCGCAGGCTGAAAATGGCGATTATTGGCGGCCTGAGCCGTCTCAAGCCTGCTCATGGTCAGGATTTCCTCCACCAGTTCATCAAGCTCGGCTACACTGCGTTCCAGCTCGTGGCGCACCGGTGAAGCTTCCGTAGCCAGCAGAGCCGACGCCATCTGAATACGCGCCAGCGGCGAACGTAACTCATGGGAAGCTCTTGCCAGCATGTTTTTTTGCGCGCTGACCAGCGTTTCCAGCTGGCTGGCCGAACGGTTAAAGCTGGCCGCCAGACGCCCGACTTCATCATCCCCGGAAACGGGGACGCGAGAGGATAAATCCCCTTTTCCCAGCGACTCTACGCTGAGCTGCAAAGTTTCCAGGCGAGCCGTGAGTCTGCGGATAACCGGCCAGGCGGCCAGCGCCACGGCACAGGCCAGCGACATTAACAAACCAATAAACAGCCAGGGACGGCTGGCACGATCGTCACTGAACTGCACCACCAGCAGCCTTTTGTCGGCCAGCTGCCAGACAAAACGGGTGGCGAACCCGTCGTCAAAGAACCCTCCCTTTATGATGTTCCGGGGATAAGGCGTGGGCGGGCTGAGCTGACGGCTGAGTAAGTGTCCCTGGCCGTCAAAAAGAGTAAAGCGAGTGTGGGTGCGCTGCATCCAGCTATCGATAGCCGCAGACTGAACAGCACGGGAGCTGTCTGCTGGCGGAAGCGTCTCTTCCATCATTGACGTGAAAGCAGCAAACGCCTTCAGATGACGGTGGTCATCGTCCACCCACAGCCAGATGGCAATGGTCGAGATAACCACAATGCTGATGGCAGCGGTCACAGCGAAAAATATCTGCTGGTACATCGGGGTATCGGTCAGTTTACGCATCGTATCCTCTGCTACAGCGGCAGACGAGAAAAGACATAGCCGATGCCTCTGACCGTGATGATCCTGGTCGGCACGCGCGGATCTTCCTCTATCGCCTGGCGGATGCGGCCAATATGCACGTCAATCGCCCGGTCAAAACTCTCATAGGATTCACCCCGTAAAGCCTGCCACAATTGCTCGCGGTTCATCACCCGCCCGGCATTACGTGCCAGCGTCAGTAGCAAATCGAACTGCATTGAAGTTAGCGCGCAGGATTGCTGGCCGAGGGTGACGGTACGGGCCGCAGGATTGATTTCCAGCGCCCCGGAACGGATTGGTGGCTCCACATTCGGACGGGTGGCCTTCAGCACGCGCCGCAAAATAGCCCTGATACGCGCCAGTAATTCCCTCGGCTCGAACGGCTTGGGCATATAATCATCCGCTCCCAGTTCCAGACCAATAATCCGGTCGGTAGGTTCGCCCCGACCGGTGACCATAATGATCGCCGGATCGTCAGTGCAGACCGTCCTGATATAGCGGCAAACATCCAGACCGTCGGCATCGTTCAGCATCAGGTCCAGCAATATCAATGCAAACGAATTGCCATTCAGGGCGGCATAAGCTTCCTGCGCACTGCTGGCATGCATCACGCTCAGGCCATGCTGCGTGAGGTAAGGCACAAGCATCTGTGCCAGCCGGAGATCATCTTCAATCAACAGAACAGGGGTATTCCTGACCATCACGAATCCGCAATCAGAGGGATAAAACAGTAGGACAACGATTTTTGTTTAAAAGTCAGTGAACTCTGTAATCTCGCGTATCCATTGTAAAAAATGACTTTTTGATGACTTACAGGTGACGTGCCACCGGCAGGTTATGTGCCCGGTGTGGTCAACGTTTTTTGAAGTGCGCCAATATCGCTCCAGCGGCTGCTGATGTTAAGTTGCTGACAAAGTGCATGGGCTGTCGGGCCACAAAGACGTAAGGTTTTTTGCAGGTTGGTCGCGCTGACATTGTAATGTACCCCATCATGCGTTAGCCAGCCCACAAAATAGATTTTGTCCGGTTCTTCCACGTCCCTGCTCAGGGCCGCAATTTCAGCCAGGGTAGGATTATTGTTGATGTGTGCGGTGAGTGGAATTCTGCGATCAAACTGGGAAAAAAAATCATTGGATTTTAAGGCATTACCTTTGCCATTGTTGAATCCAAGCGCGTTAATCAGCGTTTGATAATGGGGACCCAAATACGTGTCGATTTCATAATTACGGTTAACGTCCAGCACAAAGAAGATATTATGCGCCACACAACCAAACAGTAATTGATGGGGAAAAGTGTCCGCAATATAGATTACAGAGAAGTGGACATTATGAAAACTAAAGGCAATTTTCTGCCTGACAATCTGGTTCTGCTGCATATTGAGGTCGAGCAATTCAAGCTGGTTTAGTTTCAGCACCACACGCATCCTTTTATAAACATTTCTTATCAATAAGTTTTTCATGTTGCCAAAATTTCGGGAAAGATCAAGCATTGGTCATGCCGTTAAGATGTTCTTAAGAAAAGTCGCTATAATGTTCAGCAACATTCATGGAGCTATAGGGACATTATGAAAAATACATTGTTGAAAACTGCCTTCGGGGTGCTGGGTCTGTCACTGTTTGCCACTCAGGCAAGCGCGGCTACCGGTTGCCTGGCGAAAAAGCAGGAAATTGAGCAGCAGATCCAGTGGGCACAGCAGCAGGGCAATACTCATCGCGTTGCCGGTCTGGAGCAGGCGCTGTCGGAAGTTAACGATCACTGCACCGAAAGCGGGCTGGAGAAGCAGCGACAGGAGAAGGTGAATGAGAAAACGCTGAAGGTGCGAGAACGCGAGGAAGATCTGGCCGAGGCACAGACCAAAGGCGATCAGCAGAAAATTTCCAAACAGCAGCGTAAACTTGAAGAAGCCCGCGAAGAACTCCGCGAAGCTCAGGCACAGTTAACGAAGTAAATAACAAACAGAAGCCTCTTCCCGTGAAGAGGCTTTTTAATGGTCAGAGCGCCAGATCGATCACAATCCACCCTTCTGTTCTCCGCCCTACCCGAGAATTTTCTCGTGGAACAGGCATACTAACCAACACAGATAAATCAGCCGATCGGCCTCAATTTTCCATTAGCAATTCATATTATTCCCCTCTTGCGCAAATCTAATCATTGCGATCCTTAATTCGTCCGCTCAGACAGACTTAAAACTGATTTTTACTGATGTTTTTAGCTAATATCCGCAGCGTTTTACGGCAATATCAGCAAAACAGCACATGCGCTGGGCGTAGCGCGCAGCACCCTTTACCGCCGTGCAGCGCGGGAAAAGGGGTTGTCTGCTTCATTACACTTAAAAATGACAAATTGTAGTTTTTGTGATCAGTATTGTAGTACAAGATAGTCATTTTGTACTCTAATGACAATCAGGGCAGGCGTCAGCCTGCCATTCTGACTCACTATCAGGGAATCTATTATGGCCCCGACTTCAGCTGCGCGTCCTGGTCGACGCAGGTATCTGATCGCCTTTATGCTTTTAATTACGGTGATCATAAATTATATCGATCGTGCTAACCTGGCTATTGCTTCGTCCGAAATTGAAAAAGAATTCGGATTATCGGCGGTGCAAATGGGGTATATATTTTCCGCCTTTGGCTGGACTTATGCTCTTTTTCAGCTGCCTGGCGGACGCTTCCTCGATTTAATGGGATCTAAAGTCACCTATTTTATCGCCATTCTGGGCTGGTCTGTTGCCACTTTATTGCAGGGTTTTGCCAATGGTTTCGCTGCGCTTCTGGGTCTGAGGGCCATTACAGGTATGTTTGAGGCGCCCTCTTTTCCAACCAATAATAAGGTGATCAGTAGCTGGTTCCCCGAGCAGGAAAGAGCCGGGGCAATTGCTATCTATACGTCCGGACAATATGTTGGTCTGGCCTTTTTTACACCGGTTCTGATCTGGGTTCAGCATGTATTAAGCTGGCACTGGGTCTTTATTATCACCGGTGGCGTGGGTATTCTCTGGTCGCTGTTCTGGCTGGTGAAATATAAAAGCGTTCATCAGGATAAAAAAGTCAATGAGGCCGAACGGCAGCATATTATTAAAGGCGGAGCCATTACCGATGGTGAAACAGCAACGGATAAAAATTCAGCGTCACGTCGTAAACTAACCCGTAAGGAGTGGAAGCTGGTGCTCCATCCGAAGCTGCTGGGGGTCTATATCGTGCAGTTTGCGCTGGCAACTACCGTGTGGTTCTTCCTCACCTGGTTCCCAACCTATCTCAGTAAAGGCCGGGATATTGATTTAGCCACCACCGGCCTGATGACCTCCATCCCGTTTATTGCCGGATTTCTGGGAGTGATTGGCGGCGGCTTTCTGGCCGATAAAATGGCGAAGTCCGGCCTGTCGATCGGCGTATCCCGCAAGACGCCCATTTTAATTGGGTTAATGCTGTCAATGACCATTGTTGGCGCGAACTACACCACAAATATCAATGTAATCGTTGGCTTACTGGCACTGGCCTTCTTTGGTAATGGCTTTGCTTCTCAAGCCTGGTCCCTGGTGTCGTCCATTGCTCCCGTGCATTTAATTGGCATGAGCGGCGGCTGCTTTAATCTCTTTGGCGCACTGGGCGGCGTTTCCGTGCCAATCGTGGTCGGTTATCTGTCGCAATATTACGGCTTCGCCCCTTGCCTGGTGTATATCGCTGCAGTAGTGGCGCTTAGCATTGTCTCCTTTACTTTCCTCATCGGCAGGGTAGAACGTATTCCGGATGAACGGACTTCTGGGATAGTGCATAAGCACGTCGGGGATACGCGCTAAAACTGAAAACGCCACGGGCAGAGTCTCCTGTTGCCCGTGGCGTTGCTTAATTATTTTTGCGTAGCTATATACAGATCTTCCACCTCTTTGCGCGCCCAGGGCGTCCGGCGCAGAAACTTGAGGCTGGATTTAACGCTGGGATCGCTCCTGAAGCAATTAATGTTGATGCGTTTTGCCAGCTCCGCCCAACCATAGTGGGCCACTAATGCGTTTACGATGGCTTCCAGCGTTACGCCATGCAAAGGGTCTTTCGAAACATGATCTGCCATGTTGGATCCTGTAAAAACATGTGAAAATCAGAAATCGGCTTTCAGCACCACACGGTAATTTGCTTTACCGGCGCGAACGTGATCCAGCGCGTCGTTGATTTTCGACATCGGGAAGAATTCAACTTTTGGTGCAATATCGGCACGTGAAGCCAGTCTCAGCAGCGAACGCAGTTGCCCCGGCGAACCGGTAGAAGAGCCGGTGACGGCCTTATCGCCCATAATCAGGTCAAAAGCTGAAACCTGGAAAGGCTTCATCACCGCGCCCACGGTGTGGAACTTGCCTTTTGGTGCCAGCGCGTCGAAGTAAGGTTTCCAGTCCAGATCCACCGCCACGGTGCTGAGGATCAGGTCAAACCGCCCTGCCAGCTTTTTCAGCGCTTCCGGATCGCGGCTGTTCACCACTTCATCGGCTCCCATATCGAGGATAGACTGCTTCTTATCCGGCGAGGAACTGAACGCCACTACTTCGGCACCCATCGAACGCAGAAGTTTGATGGCGATATGGCCAAGTCCGCCAATGCCGATCACGCCAACGCGGCTGGTTGCGGTGATGTTGCTCATCAGCAGCGGTTTAAACACCGTGATACCGCCGCACAGCAACGGACCCGCACTCGCCGCATCCAGTTTCTCCGGCAGCGGGATCACCCACTGCCAGTCCGCACGCAGCTTCTCGGCAAAGCCCCCGTTGTTAAGAATGGTCGGGATGCTGCCTTCTTCACAGTTCACCTGTTCGCCATTGATGCAGGCATCGCAGTGCTGGCAGCTTTTTGCCGTCCAGCCAATGCCCACACGCTGTCCCACAGAGAGCCCTTTCGTTTTTGCCGCTTCGCCCAGGGCGGAAACGCGACCGATAACTTCATGCCCGGCAATGGTCGGATAGCGGGAGATGCCCCACTCATTGTCGATCATCGATAAATCAGAATGGCAGACGCCGCAGTACTCGACCTCAACTTCGACTTCTTCTGCCGTCAGATCTGCAGCATCGTACTCATACAGTTCAAGAGCCTGACCGGCCTGCATCGCGGCGTAACTTTTAATTTTCATTCTTTACCTCAGTTCCGGTTAACAGTCATGAAGGAGTGTAGCAAAGTCGTTCCCCTGCCTGGGGAGCAGGATGAGGCATAACCGCAGTGTTATGTTGCAAGCTGTAAAATGTCGCGGGATTTTCCCCCACTTTGGTTAAAGGCTGCCCACACCGTAAACAGGCGTGAGCAGAGTTGAGGCAATTTAAGGCGCCAACGTTGCGACCTTAATTATTCTGCAGGGTATTCGCGATAGCATTAAACATCAGCGACGCTTCCAGCGGCTGAGCACTGAAGGAGGGTTCAGCTTTCGGCCAGGCCGACCACTGTACAATCACCAGATCCTCTTTCTGATTGACGACAATCACCTGTCCGAAGATCCCCAGCGCCCATAGCGTGTCCTGTTGTAACAGCCCTTCTTTCGGGGCCACGTCTCCGGCATTGGCCGGTACGCTGTTGTTCCACCATTCAAAACCATAGGTTCCTTCCGGATGCGCGGCGGAAACAGAGTTTTTTGCCTGATTCCAGCGACCAGCCTCCTTCACCCAATTGTCAGGTAACAGCTTTTTGCCATCCGGCAGTTGTCCATTATTCAGCACAAACAGGCCAAAACGCCCCCAGTCCTCCAGCGTGGCATTAAAACCGTGCGCGCCAACATCATGTTGCCCCTGTTGATAGCTGTGCCACACGCCATCATTGGCCATGCCGTAAGGCTGCCAGATTTTTTCCTGCAGGTACTGAGCCAGCGGCATACCGGTCGCTTTCTCCAGCGTATCACCCAGCAGCCAGGCTCCTCCGGAAGAGTATGACCAGACTTTTCCCGGCCTGGCGTAAGCTTTGCGCTGCGGAGTGATAATCAGCTGACGAACGCAGTCATAAGTCTCCTTCCCGGCCTCACACTGGGTCAGCCTGGCAAAGTCTGACTTCGGATCCTGATAGTTCTCATCCCAGCTCACGCCGGAAGTGTGTTGCAGGAGCTGCCGCAGGGTTACATCCTGCCAGGCAGTACCGCGAACCTCAGGATTGTACTTCACCACTTTGTCATCAAGAGAGGCGATTACTCCCTCTTTCAGCGCAATGCCGACAAGCGTGGAAACCACTGATTTACCGACCGATCGTGATGTCCATAAGGTGGTTTTGTTGTTGCCCTCGCCGAAATATTCCCACGCCACCTTACCGTCTTTAATCACCATCATGCCGGTGACATTGTTCCGCCTGACATAATCCTGCAGATGATACTGCTGGCCGTGAATGCGATAGACAGCCGAAGAGAGATCGCGGCTGGCATAGGTCAGCGGGGTAGATTTTCCGTGTCTGAACACATCGCCCGGATAGGAACGGAAATCATTGCGGAAACCAACCACCCGATCCTGTTGATTCCAGGTGAGCATATCTTTCACGTCCGGCAGGTTTTTATCCACTGGCTGCGGGCAGGTGCTGAGTTGAGGGGCGCCACAAGCAGTGTGCGGTTCAGCGGCCTGAGACTGGAAGGTCAGGCCCAGACAGGCAGCCAGCAGGCAGGCGCCTGGTTTGAGGTTTTTCATGATGTTATCCTTAATAGGTTATCCCGGTGGTCATTACCCGCAGACAATACCCCTCACCGGGCCGCGCGGATAAGTAGCTTACCGGGGGAAAAACCCCCGCAAGGACAGGAATTCATATGACGCAAATTCGTTTCACCCTGGCACAGATTGAGGCCTTCGCCTGTGTTTGTGAGGCGGGTAACATTACCCGGGCAGCGAAGCGGCTGAAAAAGGATCGCACCACCGTCCGCGAACTGCTGGAGTATCTGGAGGTGGATATGGGCTATCCGCTATTTGATCGCCGCACCCGACCGCTGCAGCTGACTGAGGAAGGACAGCGCCTGTATCGCCAGGCGCGATTGTTTTTGCAGGAAGCCGAGGCGTTCAGCCTGGCTATTACTGATATCCCTCAGCAACTGGGACAGAAACTCACCCTCTGCTATGACCCTTTCACGCCCCGGGATTTTCTGACCGCACTGGCTACGGAGTTGCATCTTCAGGGTTTCAAGCTGGATTTATTGCTGATGGAGCGCGAGGCGGCGGAAGAAGGTCTGGCGGAGCTGGCAATATGTCAGGCTTTAAACCGCTCAATCAGTGACAAATTTAAGTGGCGTGCAATTGGCAGTATTGAACTGGCCGTATTTGCGGCGGCAGACTTTTTTACCGGCAGCAAGCCTGTCTCTCTGTTTACTCTGGCGTCCTGTCCTCAGTTGCTGCCCTTCCATCATCTGCCCGAGTCTATGAAGCAACGCCTGCAGATTGCTGACAACATCCGCACGGTGAGTGAAATTTCGCTACTTCAGAGGCTGCTGAGTTCAGGCCAGGGATGGGCATTTTTGCCCACCCATTTTGCTGCCGGGGAATGGCCACATATCCGCCAGTATGCCACTGAACTTGGCCAGCAGGGTTTACTCCACCCGATGGTCGCCTTGTGGAAACCCGGAGCCTGCCCGGTGCTGAACGGGATCGTTGAAAAGGTCCAACGAATCTACGCAGAAACCGGCCGGTATACTGCTGCTGGTGCCGAACATCAGAGTAACAATCCCTGCTCCAGCAAACCTGCAGCTGTCAGTCCGCCAGACGCTGGGTGACGTTGCCGATGGCTTCCACCACCTGTGCTGAGTTGTTCTGAATATCTACGATCGCCTCGCCCGCTTCCCGCACCAGCGTCACCCCCAGGTCTGTTCGCGTCAGGTTGGCAGAAATGTTTTTCTGCGCCAGTGCGGCCAGTTGCTGATTACGGTCCACCACGCCGGAGATTCCTGGCTGGCGCTATTGATATTGGCAGCCAGCTGCAACCGTTTTTTGCTGATCGGTCAGCAGAAAGTCGAAGAGTGGCACGACCGGGACAAACTGTACGCCACGCTGCAGGAGACTTCGATGAGCCCAGTCTGAACCCTCTGCTGGCAGGGGATAAAATCGCGTTTGCTGAGGCGAACCGGTTCGTTCTGCTAAACTTTAACGGCGGTGTAACATTCGCCGTTTTTTTCTTGATTAAGAAGGCTTTTCTGACTTTTGCCATTCTCATTGCGAAAGTAATCACTGGTTTACCCTCTTATTTCCGCATTTGATTTAAGTCCACTCGACTACAGTAAGGATAAATTTGAATTAAAACGTCTTTCCACTCCTGACATCTGACTAGAAGGTCTTTTTTGCGTGGCAAAATCATTCTTACGCAGCGGAAGTTTGGATGCGGTTCTGCCCCTCGGCGAGAACGGTCAGCCCGTTTATCTTTCCGCCCTGCAGTTGCGCGAAACGTTGCGCCTGAGAAAACAGCAACAAATCGCTGACTGCCTGGCCATTCCCCAACCCAACGATGCCGGTGACCGGCTTGACTGGTACTCACCCATTTCCGGTAAGGTGACCTCCTGGGCAGCCGCCAGCGAAAGCGCCCGCGCACACGCCCTGAACCAGCTGGTTGCCTGCCAGCAGGCTGTAGCCGACATCTGCCAGCGTGCCCTGCAGTCCGAAAAAAACAGCCAGAAGCTGTTCGGCGCGCTGCTGGCGAAAGCTCTGCAGTTTCCCGATCAGAACTTTGTCTATCTGGTTGGTGGTAAACCGGTTCTGACCTTCTGGGGCTTTGTCAGCCTGGATAAAAAATACCGTCAGGATGCGCTGGACTGCCTGCGCACGGTGGAGGAAGACAATACTCCGCCGCTCAGCCTGTCGAAGATGACAGCCACCGTTGCCCCTGCTGCACCGGTGATTGTGCCTGCTCCGGTTGTGGCCGCTCCGGCTCCGGCAGTGATTCCGGCAGAGCCAAAAGTGGTTGAAAGCGAGTCTGAACCGGTTGTGCAGGAACCCGTTGTGGCACCTGCTCCGCCCGCAATCGCTTCGGTAAAGACTCGCAGCAACCTGATCCGTTACGGCTGGATGCTCCCGGCAGCCGCGCTGCTGGTCGCTTTCGGCGTGCAAATTGAAGGCTATATCTCCTCCCCGGCTCAGGCACCTGCTGAGGTGAAACTTCAAAGCAAACCGGCCGACACCCAGGCAGAAGCCCCCCCGGTCGTTAAACCTGACGTGAAACCAGAGGCCAGGGCTGAATCTCCTGCGCCAATCGAAAAACCGGTTCTGCCTTTGGCACCGGCCAGCGTAGCCGCCCCCCAGCATGAAGTCGCTCCGACACCAACGCCTGTAGCGGAAGTTCCGGCTGCGGTAGAGGAAATACCTGCCGTCCCGGCGGCGAAAGACGATTTAGTGATGCCAGCAGATGCAGTGAAATTGGGTTCAACCAAATTCCTGAACGGTAACTGGCGCGTGATTGTCGGCGGAAAAAATCCACTGACCGGCAAACCACCCAGCCTGCGTTATCAGATGAAGAACGGCCAGGGCATTGCGAAGATCACCCAGGGCGACGGGATCAGCTGCCGTGTGGATGTGTATGCCGGGCTGATGAAATCAGGCAACCTGGTGATCAACAGCCGCACCAAAGCGAAGTGCAGCGACGGCTCCCGTTATCAGATGCCTGAGCTGGTCTGTAAGCAAGGGGCGACCGGTGCCGCAGAGTGCAGCGGCCAGTACGATGCCAATACGGTGTTACCGATGACGATGAAGCGCGAGAGTAAATGATGATGCTGGCGACGATCGCTGATTTTAAACCGAATATGACGCTGATCCACAACAGCGGCATTCAGTTCCTCGACTTTGCTCTGACGCCTGAGCTGGACGCAGACCTGCCGGGGAAATTTGTGCGGCAGACCGCAAACGGCCCGCTGCTGCGCCTTAACTTTAATGCTCAGAGCGGTAAATATCTGCTGCCGATTGGCGTGGGTAGTACGCCTGAAGTGGTCAAGCCGGAGTTCAGTTTTCCGCTGGAACAGTCGCTGGATCTGCTGAACGGCATCTGGCTGCCGCTGCCCTATTTCCGCTTTAATCCGCCGCGGACTTTTATCGGCGGGCCGGATAACTGGGCGCGGGTACAGATCCTCGAACTGGAAAAACCAGACGTCAACGGCAATACCCACCGCATCTGCCTGGCATTCGAAACCCGCGTCTGGGTGGAAGGCGAAGATGAATCGCTGGCGCTGAATGAAAGCGACGTGAAAAACGGCGTCAGTTTTGCGCTGGCACACCGCAGCGATGAGCTGGGCGAGTTTCTGGATCACACCTGGATCGACGGCTGGCTGCGTGAAGTGTTCAGTCAGCAGGCTTCCCAGATTGAGCAGCGGCCGCAGGTTAACATCCGCACCGCCCTGCGTGAATTTGAGTATCAGGCGCACTATCTGAATATCCTGCATATGCTGGGCAATCAGCTTTCCCTGCCGGAACTGAAAATCAGTGCCGCCACACTGCAAGAACCCGCCGTTCCGGTGGATTTGATCCTCGATGTCGGCAACTCGCACACCTGCGGCATTATGGTTGAAGATCATGTTGACGATCACCATGGCCTCAAACATACCTATGAGCTGCACCTGCGTAACCTTAGTGAGCCACATCAGCTGTATAACGAGCTATTTGAAAGCCGCGTTGAGTTTGCGCAGGCCAGCTTCGGCAAACAAAACTTCTCGGTTGAAAGCGGCCGTGACGACGCTTTTATCTGGCCTTCCATCACCCGAGTGGGCCGTGAAGCCAGCCATCTTGCGCTGCAGCGTCTGGGCACCGAAGGGGCGACCGGCATCTCCAGCCCACGTCGTTATCTGTGGGATGAAGAGAGTTACACCCCGGGCTGGCGTTTCAGCCGCACGCCGGGCAACGCTTCTCAGGAACCGCTGGCAACGGCAGCTCCGGTGACCAATCTGGTCAACGATGAGGGCCAGCCGCTGTACAACCAGCCGCTGGAAGATCGTCTGCCGGTCTTTTCTCCACAGTACAGCCGCAGTTCTGTCATGAGCTTTATGCTCTCTGAACTGCTGGCGCAGGCGCTGATGCAGATGAACAGCCCGGCCCAGCGCCAGAAAATGCTGCACAGCAGCGCTCCACGCCAGCTGCGCAATATTATTTTGACGCTGCCTTCGGCGATGCCAAAGCCGGAGCGTGAAATTTTCCGCCGCCGGATGATCGAAGCTATCGCCCTGGTGTGGAAAGCGATGGGCTGGCATCCGGCTGATGACGACTTTTCCACCGCGAAGGACAAAGCGAAAAGCCGCGTGCCGGTGCCGGACGTTCAGATGGAGTGGGACGAAGCGACCTGCGGCCAGATGGTCTATCTCTACAACGAAACCCAGGTGAATTTTGGCGGTCGCGCTGAGGCATTCTTTGTCAGTATGGCCCGCCCGGACCGTGCCCGTGCCGCCGATGAGCCAGTGGGTAAAACCCTGCGCATCGCCTCAATTGATATTGGCGGCGGCACCACCGACCTGGCGATTACCCAGTACCGGCTGGATGACGGCGTTGGTAACAACGTGAAAATCATGCCTCGCCTGCTGTTCCGCGAAGGCTTCAAGCTGGCAGGTGACGATATTCTTCTGGATGTGATCCAGCTGTACGTTTTGCCCGCGCTGCAGACCGCTTTTAAACAGGCTGGTATGGTCAATCCTGAAGGCGTAATGGCCCGGTTGTTTGGGCATGAAGGAAGGCTCGATGGTCACTCCACGCTGCGCCAGCAGGTCACTTTGCAGATTTTTATTCCGGTTGGTCAGGCGATCCTGGAAGCCTATGAGCAGTTCGACCCGCTGGAGTTGAACGCAGAAATCGATGCCCGCTTCGAGGAGCTGCTGTCACAAACGCCGACGCAGAAGCTGCTCGACTACATTAACCGTGAGATCCAGCGCGAGCTGCCGAACGAAGCGGAAGAGTTCGATATTCTGCGAGTGCCGCTGATCGTCAAGCTGAGCAAGCTGCACGCTGAGTTCCTGTCGTCGCGCATGAACATCACCCACAGCCTGCGCTCGATGTCTGAAGTGGTTGCCGTATATGACTGTGACGTGCTGCTGCTGACCGGTCGTCCGTCGCGCTTCCCTGGCGTGCAGGCGCTGTTCCGCCATCTGCAGCCGTTGCCGGTCAGCCGCATTCTTTCGCTGGACGGTTATCATACCAATGACTGGTATCCCTTTAACAAACAGGGGCGCATTGAGAATCCGAAATCCACCGCTGCCGTCGGGGCGATGCTGTGTCTGCTGTCGCTGGATCTCCGGCTTGCCAACTTCTGGTTTAAAGCCGGTGACTTCCAGCCCTATTCCACCATCCGCTATCTCGGGATGCTGGACGGGAACGGATCGTTGAGCAGCGATAACGTCTGGTATGCCGATATCGATCTGGACGATGAGAAATTCGCTCTGGACGCCCGAGAATGCTTCCAGGTGCGCGGCTCGCTGACCTTAGGTTTCCGTCAGCTGGATAACGACCGCTGGCCAGCCTCACCGCTCTATACGCTGTCGATTGCCGATCCTCAGCTGGCGCGCAGCGTGGCCGGAGATAAGGTGCTGAAAATTAAACTGGCAGTTGCCAAAACCAGCGGGGGATTTGGCCCGGAGCGGTTTGAAATTGCCGACGCCACGCTGGATGATGGCACGCGGGTTCCGCTGGAACAGCTGCGGCTGAAGCTGAATACCTTAGCCAGCAGCGGATCGGGATTAACCCATTACTGGATTGACAGTGGGAGCGTATACAAGAAATGAAACCGTTGACGCCCAAGCAGTTGTCGGCCACGTTCGGCAAAAAACTGGATACGCTGGCCAAAGGCATCGATCAGTCGATTGCCTGGCTGGAAAGCGCCCGCGAAACCTCACCGCGCCTGAATATGGAAGCCGACCGCCTCAGCGTCAGGCTGCGCCGCCAGCGCAATAAAGCCAGCAACCTTACCGTCGCCAGCGGTAAAGAGTGCGCGATCGGCTTCTTTGGTCTCTCTCAGGCGGGAAAGTCTTATCTGATCTCAGCGCTGGCTGCCAGTGATAAAGGCCGGATGGAGATTGCCCTTGGCGGGGCGAATTTTGACTATAACCTGCTGAACCCGCAGCAACAAACCGGCACGATGGTGACCCGCTACAGCGGTCAGCAGGCGCGCGTGGATAACGAGTGGCCGGTTCAACTGGCACTGCTCAGTGAAGAAGAGCTGGCCGCAATCCTTGCCGATGTCTGGGCGAGACGCTGCGGCGAACAGACGGTGGTGCTGGATGAGCAGCAGATAGCAGAACGCCTGAAAAACGTCGCCATGTACCGCCAGCCGCAGGAAACCGCAGGGCTGACCCGTAATGATGTGGTCGCTCTGTGGGATCGGCTGGCTGCCGCGCAGCTTTGCTGCAGTAAGGCGCTGGAGACCCATTTCTGGCCGCTGGCCGTTGAACTGGCCCCGATGCTGGGGGTTGACGATCGTGCCCGCCTCTTTTCACTGCTCTGGGGTGAAGACCGCGAACTGACCGGTCTCTATCGCCAGCTGGCTCACGTGCTGCATCACGTGTCCGGGGCGCGGCAGGTGTTTGCGCCGCTGGCCGCAGTGGAAGATGCTTCACTAAGCGTGCTGAACAGCAATGGCCTGCGCTACTTCAATGCTTCCTCCGATCGGGTGATCCAGGTGGTGCCGCAACACAATGGTCGTGGCCTGCAGCCGGTGAATCTGGCGCTGGCCGAGCTGACGTTGCTCAGCCGTGAAGTGCTGATGCCGCTCTACTGCGCACCGAAAGAAAACCTGTTTGAAACGGTCGATCTGCTAGACTTCCCGGGCTTCGAAGAACCTGCCGTGCTGCCGGACGATAAAGATCACGAACTGGCGCTGGCCTTCCTGATCGCCAAACGCCCTTTCCTGCTGACCCGCGCCGCCGAGCGCCAGGATGTGAATCTGCTGATGGTGTGCAGTGCTTCCAGCCAGCGGGCTGATACCCGAACCGTTGGTCGCGTGCTGGATAACTGGGTGAAGCAGACTCAGGGTGAAAACAGTCAGGTTCGCAGTCGCCGCAAGCCTGGCCTGATCTGGGCGCTGACGCCGTTCGACCAGCGTGTGACCCGTGGGCAGAATTATGATGCCGCCGTGCAGCGTTATGTGGGAAATCCCGGCGATGCCTGGGGTTCAATGCTGGCCATGGACGATAAAGGCGTGAAGCGCATGGCGGGCTGGCTGACGACCGAAGTTCGCCGCGAAACCAAGCTGGAACGTTTGCAGGAACAGCAGAACGAAGTCCGTCGCGAACTGGCGGAAAACCTGCTGGGCCGCTGGTATCTGGCGTCCGAAAAAGAGGAACCGCAGGCGCGTCTGCGCATTGCCGAAACGTTGCTGAAAACCCTGCAGGCCAGAACGGGTGTGCATGGCGAGCTGCTGGAGCGGTTATTGCCGGCCCGTGAGACGTTGCGCCATCTCTTCCTGCAGCGCCAGAATCGGGGCGAACGGCCAGTGACCGAGGCGTTTGCCCTGACCGAAGACGATCCGTTTGGCATTGGCATGAGCATCGATCTGCTGAGCAATGAACCGATCTCCGGCCTGCTCACCCCGGAAGAAGACGCGAAGGAAGAAGTACCGGAAGCGGAATTTGCACAGCAGGTGTACCGCCACTGGATTAACGTGCTGCGTCAACTACCCGATCAGGGCGCGTTGCTCGAACTTCTGGGCGTCAGTAAACCGACGCTGGAGATGCTGACTGAAGAGCTGGTGACTGCCAGTATTCGACTGGATACGGAAGCGGCGTTAGTGAAAATGCTCACCGATAACGAAGCACCGGGCGCACCTGCCGAGATGATTGCCGATCGTCAGGTTTCCCGTGCGCTGAGCGTACTGGGCGACTTTGTTGCCTGGCTGGGCTTTCAGCACGTGCCGGAAGCCCAGCGTCCGGAGAGTAAAATCAACCGGGGACAGCGCATTTTCGCCAAGCCGGAAACGCAGACCGCCAGCCTGGGGCCGGGCCAGCGTCTGACCCGCCTGGCGCTGAAGCCTAATAACCACGCCGCCTACTACATCTATGACTGGCTGGTCGGGCTGAACGAAATGATTATGCAGAATGCCGGTTACTCCGCCGCCCGTGAAATTGACAGCGAGCATCGTAACCAACTTGCTGCGATTCTGAAGCAGGTTGGCTGATTATTCACTGCATTCAGCCAGAAATCAGTGACAGAGGCGGTAGATTCTGCGGTAACGATTAAAGGGAGGGTCATTAACGTAATCGCAGACTGAAATTCCCGGCGGTTTCCTCTTCGGCTTCCCGCATGACGGCAATAATAGCGTCAAATTGCGCGGCATCTTTATGCTCAGCCAGATGCCGCAACGTGATGCGGGCGGGCAGATCAATCATCCCCGTCAGGGCATCCCACAGCGCATCAAGATTGGCACCAAATTGCATCTCAATGGCGAATTTAACCACGAACTGCCGGTAGAATTCGTCAACATTAGCGATAGTATGAAAATCAAAGCTGACCATTTTCATTTCAGTACACCTTTTCCACGTGGCGATAGTGGTCGCGGGTGACGTAGATCATTCCGTCACTGGAGTAGAGCATCCTGTCGCTGCCGCGACGGCCACACTGGTAGTTTACATCCGCTTCAAACCAGCGACGCCCCTGACTTTCAGGCAGTACTTTTTCCCGGTTAGAGAAGCGATCGCCACCAATCGCCCGACCGGGCAAAGCATCACAGAGATTGCCGCGTGAAGGATCCCAGCCGAGTTTTCTGGCCTCACTTTTTCGCAGATAATAGTCAGGCAGACGCTGGTGCTGATGAAGATAATCCGCCACCCGCTGTTGCTGAGTCAGTACGCTGATATCGCGGTTGTTTGCACTGCCGGAGCGATTGTCGTCCGCAGCATTGGTTACTCGTGGACTGGGGGCATTGCTGGCCGACTGGCTGGCGTGACTGCTGCCAGCCTCCTGCGAATGTGAGGATTCTTTTGCCGGGTGTCGCAATCCGGTGGCGGTGGCCACAATGGCAAAAATCACCGCAACAATCAGTTTTTTGTTCATCGCCGGATTTTAACCTGGCAACAGAATTAGCGTCTATTTCTTATCACCCTTCATGATTCCTGGTTCGTCTGAATCAACGGTTATCTGATTAGAATCAATCACCTCTTTCTGACCTGATGTTAAATATGTTTCTGATTCCCCGGCGTTTTTCGTCTAAAATTAACACCGAGGTTATCACCCGTTCGTTTAAGGAGGATATTCCGTGTTTTTTCACGACGATGAATCAGGTCACAACATTATCGGTGAAGCCGCTCTGAGTCTTGCCCTGAGTGATAAAGACATCAGTGTCGATACACTCCTTGCACAGCTCAGACTGCTTGCCGAAAATGAAACCAGCGACCTTCGGCTTATGCAGATATCCGACGCCATTAACGGGCTCAGGAGCTTCAGACAGCCGGGTCAGAGAACCCGGGCCACGCATTACTGGCTGGCGGGAAATGATGAGGGAATTGAAGGAAAGCACAGTGGAGACGTGGTCCGGCTCCGGCCGGAAAACGACGATGAAAGATAACCTTTTTATCGGACGCGCCTCCGGGCGCGCCGGCCGGAGACTTATGTCAGGGATGACACCCTCCTCTGCAACACAACTCCTTCAGCTCAGATACGCACTTTTTTTCGCCCGTGCCCTTTTCACCCCGCCCATGCGCAGGTTAACGCCGTTTTAAACGAATAACCTCTGTACACAATGCAGTTGATTAACATTATTCTGTACAAGTATTGTTTTTTTGTATAAGTTTATCCCTCATTACATTGTGATTACATCGACCGCATAATGAGAGGCCTTAAATGCATCACACCGGCTCCCCGGCAGCAGCTGCCAGTGAAATCGCCCGTTATTTCAGCAAAACTGCGCACCCCTCCCAGCAGGAGACCCTGGGGAAAATTGTTGTGGAAATTCTTCAGGCAGGAAAACATCTCAACAGAAAGGCGATTTGCATCAGGCTGCTGAAACACCTGGAACTGGCCACGACCGGTGAAGAGCAGCAGCATTATCAGACCCTCATTGGAATGCTGTTTGAGCCGGGAGGCTGATGCTCACACCTGCCGGACGAGCCTTAACCTTACACCCTCCAGGCGGTGCGTTCAGATTTAATGAAAATCCCATTCCTTACTCCTGTCATAAGTCAGTGGGAAGAAGGTATGAACAGAAACAGACACGAAAAGTTAACAGAAACGGTTCTGGGTGAGGCGGTGGTCCGACTGCTCAGTAAAAGCAGTCTATTCAGCGGCGCAATGCTGCTCCGGTGCCTTCAGGAAATGGCGGTAAATGAGACTGACCCGGAACGTCTTCAGGCATTAAGCGCACTGATGATCGAGGTTCAGACTGAATTTGTTTCAGCAACGGATGCCCCGACGTTACCGGTTTCGGTGGATTCCCACCACAGCGGGAAGCACTGATGCCCGAAAACTTATGACGGCAGAGAATTATTTTCAGGGGCCTTCAGCCTGACATTATCCCGTGGAGGATAACTGACATGCAACAGATGATCCGGGTAACACCGGAAGCAGAAATCATCAGCTACTTTCGTCGCAACGAAAATGACTTTCAAGAAGAGATTGCCGCCCTTGACGCGGCCATCCGGAACATCGTTATCAGTGGAAACAGGATAACCACGAAAGCGATTATTCTTCAGATTATTGGCGAAATGGAAACCACGTCCGATGTTATCAGGCTGGACGTGCTGCGCAATGTACTTGAAATCGTAGTGGGACATACGCCGGATGACAAGGGGTTCTGACTCCGCTGACTTTCCAGGTTCTGCCGAATATTCGTCAATGGCAGTTCTTTGTCATTAAACTGCCAACCGCTGAGGCTGTGTCAGTGTAATTGACTGGCCAGAATTCTGACTGCTTCGGCGCATGCATCACGTATGCTCTGCTTATTACCGGCAGTTTCACCCATCGCATGCAGGGCACGGATTATTTCATGAAGCGTCAGGGAATGATCCGGCCTCAGAAGGCGGACCACAACCGCAGCTATCACTTCATAAACCGCTTCCGGTATTTGATTATCATCAGACAACTTGTCTCCGCTCACAACTGTATGTGTTTACAGTACACATTAATACAGAAAATTCTTTACTGCACTCTAATTCCTGTAAAACCGGGGCCGCGTCAAGAGCCCGCCACTGTTTACGGTTAAGCAACCGGGGCAGTTCACTCATGGAGCAGAAGAGACGACACGAGCTCAGACCATATCCATCATCAGTAGCAGCACCGGCGTGGTGACCGCCGAGAAAATGGTCGAAAGCAGCATACTGGTGGCAGCCGGTCCGGTCAGCGCATTAAACTGCTGCGACATCAGGTAAACGTTGATGCCCACCGACATTGATCCCAGCAATACCACCACTTTACTCTCCAGCGGTGGCAGACCAATCAGCCAGGCCAGCGCCCAGATCACCAGCGGCTGCACGATCAGTTTCAACAGGCAGATGGCATAGCTCTCCTTCAGCCCGTCTTTCATCTGATAGGCTGCCAGGCTCATTCCCAGCGCAACCAGCGCCAGCGGCACGGCTATAGTGCCGAGCATACTGATCGGTTGATCGATCATCAGCGGCAGAGCCAGACCTGTCAGGCTGAATAACGTGCCGGAGAGAATGGCAATAATCAGTGGATTCTTCAGCACGCTGACGGCGGTCCTGCCAAAGCCTTTAATGTTCAGCGCACCGTGACGGAACCATTCAACAGAGACTGTCGCCAGCGTCCATAAAATCAGTCCATTAAACACCAGCACCAGCGCAACGGACGGAATGGCCTTTTCGCCCAGCATCACCGTGGCAATCGGCAGGCCGAGCATCACATTGTTGGAGAAAATACCGCCAAGAGCAAAAACCGAACCGGAAACGCCGTCCAGCTGAAAGACGCGGCTGGCAATCACCCTGCCCAGCACAAAGACAATCAGGCAACTGCCAAAAAAGGCGAACAGCAGGCGGGCATCCACCGGCGGACCTTTACTGAAATCACACATCAACCTGAACAGCATGGCAGGCAGCGCGAGTTTGAATACCACGCGGTTCAACGCTTCGCTGATGCTGTCCGGCCATTTGCGCCAGCGAACCAGTCCCCAGCCCAGGGCAATCAGGATAAATAATGGCATCGAGAGCAGGATTTGGTGCAGCAGAGTGGACAGAAGTTCAGGCATGAGTCACTGAGTTCCCGATAATTTTTTCTTTACCATAAAGTCGAAGTCGCACAGCGTAAAGAGCTGGTTAGGTAATAAAAAACAAAATACGGGCTTCTGTTGAAGCGTGGATGAGAGAAATCGCTGACTGAGATGCACCGTCCGTGGTGCAAGGCACAGGTGTATACCGTAACAGGAACGGTAAATGCAGGAAACGCCCAAAAAGTTACAGGGTCACATATTCGGCGCCACTTTGAACACGCTGACGCTGAGCAGAAGGTTCTCCGCCTGAGCCTGCAGCGACTGGGCTGCAACCGTTGACTCCTGCGAAAGCGAGGCATTCTGCTGCGTGGCGGAATCCATCTGCGTGACTGCCAGATTAACCTGGTCAATTCCCACGCTCTGCTCCCCGCTGGCCAGTGATATTTCTGCCACCAGCGAACTGACGCGCTGCACGTTTTCAACGATATTTTCCATCGCTTCCCCGGCGCGTGCCACCAGCGCGTTTCCGGCATTAATGCGGGTGACAGAGCTGTCTATCAGCGTTTTAATGTCTCTGGCTGCAGCCGCAGAGCGCTGGGAAAGCGCCCGCACTTCAGCAGCCACGACTGCAAATCCGCGCCCTTCCGAACCAGCCCTTGCCGCTTCAACCGCAGCGTTGAGCGCCAGAATATTGGTCTGGAAAGCAATGCCGTCGATCACGCTGATAATATTGCTGATTTGATGAGAAAAATGGTGAATTTCGCCCATCGTCTGCACCACTTCCTCCACCACTGTTCCCCCCTGCTGCGCCGCTGAAGTTGCGGTCAGGGCGATATCGCTGGCATGCCTGGCATTGTCAGCATTTTTCTTCACGACCGAAGTCAGCTCTTCCATTGAGGCAGCAGTTTCCTCCAGAGCGCTGGCCTGAGCCTCGTTGCGTGCGGAGAGATCCTGACTGCCGTGAGCAATCTGCGCCGATGCCGTGGCGATGGTCTCAGTGCCTTCACGCACATCAGAGACGATGCGGGTCAGGTTGCCATTCATCTCTTTTAACGCGGCCATCAGCAACGCGGTTTCATCGCGGCCCCTGACCACAATATTTGCCTGCAGATCGCCAGCCGCAACCGTCTGTGCGATTTTAACTGCCTGGGCAAGCGGACGGGTGATGCTGCGTACCAGCCACCAGGTAATGGTGCTGCCGGTGATCAGCGCAATCAGCATCGAGATCGCCAACAGCAGACGGGTATGCTGATACGCTGCGAGGTTAGCAGCTTCAATCTTTTCATGCATCTGCACGGTGTGAGCCAGCACGCTGCTCACCACCTGATCAATCATGCTGGTCGGCAGACGGTCAATTCCGGTCACCAGATGATCCACTCGTTGTGGACTGGTGGCATCGCCCTGGTGATATTCCTGTAAAGCTGCGAGGTAGCGCTGCTCAAGTTCCGCGTGCAGCTGTCGGGTTTTGATCGCTTCTGTATTATCCATGCCCAGCGCAGGCATCGAGGCGATCAGCGTACCCAGCAGTTCCTGCGTTTTATGGCTCCTTTCCACAAATGCGGTTTTAAACTTGTCGAAAGTCTGTTGATTCTGGCCGCCACGCAGCAAGGTGTTTTTCCACTCCTGAACCAGAATTTTGAACTGCACCTGAGCATTACGCGCGGTATCAATAACCTGCTCGATTCAGGTTTGTCCAGGGCCAGTCAGGCGGGTCAGATCAGACTGGCATGGCGCAGCTCACTTTTCAGATAAGCATAATAAACCGGCGCGGCCACCACTCCGGCCAGGCCAAAGGCCGATTCGAAGACCAACATTGCCAGCAGGATCTCCCAGGTTTTGGCGTTGATACGGGTACCGAATATCCGGGCGTTGATAAAGTACTCAAGTTTATGCACCAGTATCAGGAAGATCAGCGCAATCAGCGCCGCTTCCAGCGAAATTGACAGCCCAATCAGCACGATCACCGTATTGGAAATCAAATTGCCAATAATCGGCAGCAGCCCGGCGATAAAGGTCAGCACCACCACCGTTTTGGCAAACGGGAAATGCAGCCCAAACAGCGGCAGCACACCAAACAGGAAGCCGCAGGTCAGGACTGTATTAACCAGTGAGACTTTGATTTGGGCGAAAACCACGTTATGGAATGAGGCTGCCAGCCTGCTGAGGCGTTCAAGAAGGGCATGCTTCAGTGGCGCATCCTGCTTGTCGGTTCCGCTGACCCGCAGTGAAATGATAGCGCCCAGCAGCATACCAATCAGCATAGTCGCGAAAGTGTGCGCGGCGGTACGGCCAAACGTCTGCACCACCACCAGATGCTCCCGAAGCCATGTGATGACCTGATGTTGCAGCTCATCAATATCCGCAGGCAGGTAACGAGTGACCACCGGGGAAAGCGTGCGCTGTGCATCTTCCAGCAGCTTGCTGGCCGCCGCGTGGAAAGCCGCCGGGTTTTGAAAATCATGCAGCAGGAAACCGATCAGCTTGGTGATGCCGAGTACCAGCGCCAGCAGCACCACTACCGTCAGGAAGAAGATAATGATCCAGCGAGCCAGCGGCCCTTTTACCAGCCTTTCCACCCACGGCGTCAGTGCCAGGATGGTTTCGTAAACAATAAAGCCTGCCAGAAAACAGGGCAGCAGCCGCAAAGGAAAAATTAAAAACAGCGCAAGAAAAATCAGTAAATAACTGGCCGCCTCGCACATCCCCTGCTTGTTCAGTTTCCGTATTTCCATCACGTTTCCTGTCTGGATTGATTAAAACTCATTGTAATTCAGACAGTATACAACTCCCGGAAGGATTTTTTGCAGATTTGCCGTGACGGGACAGGTGCAGAAAGTTCACAGCGGGCAGGAACGCCCGCTATTGAGAGAGTTAAGAACAGGCGCTGACCTGAACCTGGCGACGCCATGCGCCAGGAGACTGACCAAACTGGCGCTTGAAGCTGCGGTTAAATGACTGCTGGGAATCAAACCCGAAGGAGATTGCCACGTCAAGAATCGGCTCAGCACCCCGTGCGAGACGTTCAGCAGATTTTTTCAGGCGGCGGGCACGAATGTATTCACCCAGCGCATAGCCGGTGTGTTGTTTAAACATTCGCTGCAGATGCCATTTGGAATAACCTGCGCGGTTGGCTACCGTATCCAGATCCATCTTCCCTTCAATATGGGTATCGATCCACTTCACGAGATCGCGAATAAAATCATCATGGCTCATTGTCTTCCCCTTAACGCTAAATAGTTGCAACCCGTTCTTGCTCTTGACCTCTTCCCTGAGTCAGGGTAAAAGGTAACTTTAATGAATGCACTTATCTACGGTAGAGCTTCCCTGAGCTTAATGCAAGTTTAATTGTTGCATTTAATGCGATTCTCTGTCATTGTCCGTTAATCAACTTCATCCACCTCCCTTTCAGCGCCTTAACATTTTGTCACTGCTGTTGACAGTAATGTGCTAAAAGCAACAATAATACTTGCAGATTATTTTCACCCTTCTTACAATCCCGCCTGTTTTGTGTATTTGTTATAAATACATTTTATGCGTACTGCCGTGCTCTCTTTCACCGTCGTTAAGCACCTGCAACAGGGATTACATAATGAAATCAATCGCCTCAACTCAACTGCGTCTTTTCGCTCTGCCGCTGCTATCGCTCGTCTGGCTGGCAGGCTGCGATTCGAAGGGCGCTGAACAGAGCGCGCCACCGGCACCGCAGGTGAGCGTGGCGGAAGTTCAGCAAAAGACCGTCAGCCAGTGGGATAACTTTACCGGCCGCATTGAAGCGGTACAAAGCGTGCAGCTCCGCCCCCGCGTAACCGGTTATATCGACAAGGTGAACTACACCGAAGGCCAGGAAGTGAAAAAAGGTCAGGTACTGTTTACGATTGATGACCGTACCTACCGGGCCGAACTGGAACGTGCTGAGGCCGATCTGGCCAGCGCCCGCACTCAGGCACAGCTTGCCCGCAGTGAATCCGGTCGTACTGAGAAGCTGATTGGCAGCCAGGCCATCTCCCGCGAAGTCTGGGAGCAGCGCCGCTCTGCCGCCACTCAGGCCGATGCAAACGTCCTGTCGGCCAGAGCGGCCGTGGATATGGCGAAGCTGAACCTTGATTTCACGACAGTCACTGCCCCGATTGATGGCCGCGCCAGCCGGGCGATGATTACTCCGGGCAATCTGGTGACGGCGGGCGACAGCAGCAGCGTACTGACCACGCTGGTTTCACTGGATACCGTCTATGTCTATTTCGATGTAGATGAGTCAACGTTTCTGCGCTACCAGCAGATGAGCCGCGACGGAGAAAGCGCGGCGACCGCTCATCACGCCCTGCCGGTGAAAATTGGCCTGGTGGGTGAAGACGGCTATCCGCACGAAGGTAAAGTCGATTTTACCGATAACCAGCTGACCGCCAGCACCGGCACCATCCGCATGCGGGCAGTGCTCGATAATCGTCAGAGACTGTTCACCCCAGGCCTGTTTGCCCGCGTGCAGCTGCCTGGCCGTGCCGACTTCCCTGCTCTGCTGGTCAACGACAAAGCCGTGCTGACCGATCAGGATCGCAAATACGTTTACGTTATTGATGCCCAGAATAAAGCACAGCGCCGCGATATCAAGCCTGGCCAGATGGCTGACGGCCTGCGGATTGTGCAGCAGGGCTTGCAGCCTGGCGACAAAGTGATCGTTGATGGCGTGCAGAAAGTCTTTATGCCGGGCATGCCGGTCAATGCCAAAACGGTGCCAATGGCGCCTGCCGCCCTTTAATCAGACCCGCAGGAACTGTTATGGATTTCTCCAGATTTTTCATCGACCGGCCGATTTTTGCGGCCGTACTGTCGATTCTGATATTTGTTTCCGGGCTGATTGCCATTCCACTGCTGCCGATCAGTGAATACCCGGATGTGGTCCCACCCAGCGTGCAGGTGCGTGCGGAATACCCAGGCGCCAACCCGAAGGTGATTGCCGAAACGGTGGCCACGCCGCTGGAAGAAGCGATTAACGGCGTCGAAAACATGATGTACATGAAGTCGATTGCCGGTTCCGATGGCGTGCTGGTCACTACCGTCACCTTCCGCCCTGGTACCGATCCGGATCAGGCACAGGTTCAGGTGCAGAACCGTGTGGCACAGGCGCAGGCCCGCCTTCCGGAAGACGTGATCCGTCAGGGCATCACCACTCAGAAGCAATCTCCGACCATGACGTTGGTTGTCCATCTCGATTCTCCGGATGGTCGCTACAACTCACTTTATCTCCGCAACTATGCCGAGCTGAAAGTGAAAGATGAGCTGGCCCGCCTGCCGGGCGTCGGTCAGGTGCAGATTTTTGGCGCGGGTGAATACGCCATGCGCATCTGGCTGGATCCGAACAAGGTTGCGGCCCGTGGCATGACCGCCGGGGATGTGGTGGCGGCAATTCAGGAGCAGAACGTGCAGGTTTCTGCCGGTCAGCTCGGCGCAGAGCCGATGCCGAACAAGAGTGATTTCCTGCTGTCGATTAACGCTCAGGGAAGACTGCAGAGCGAGCAGGAGTTTGGCAATATCATCCTGAAAAACGGTGATGACGGCCAGATTGTTCGCCTGCGCGATGTCGCAAGGATTGAAATGGGATCCGGCAGCTACGCGCTGCGGTCGCAGCTGAACAATAAAGATGCAGTCGGGATTGGTATTTTCCAGGCTCCTGGCGCGAATGCCATCGACCTGTCGAATGCCGTGCGGGCAAAAATGGCCGAACTGGCCACCCGCTTCCCGGAAGGAGTGCAGTGGAAAGCCCCGTACGATCCGACCATCTTTGTGCGTGATTCGATCAGTTCGGTGGTGCATACGCTGCTGGAAGCGATTCTGCTGGTGGTACTGGTGGTGATCCTGTTCCTGCAAACCTGGCGCGCTTCGATTATTCCGCTGCTGGCCGTCCCTGTTTCAGTGATCGGGACTTTTGCGGTGCTCTACCTGTTGGGCTTCTCGCTGAATACGTTAAGCCTGTTCGGGCTGGTGCTGGCGATAGGTATCGTGGTCGATGACGCCATCGTGGTGGTGGAGAACGTCGAGCGTAATATTGAGGAAGGCCTGGAGCCTCGGGCAGCAGCACATCAGGCGATGCGTGAGGTTTCCGGTCCGATTGTCGCCATCGCGCTGGTACTTTGTGCGGTGTTTGTGCCGATGGCGTTCCTTTCCGGCGTAACCGGCCAGTTCTACAAGCAGTTTGCCGTGACCATCGCTATTTCCACGGTGATTTCAGCCATTAACTCGCTGACGCTCTCGCCTGCGCTGGCGGCTATTCTGCTGAAATCCCACAGCGCACCGAAAGATCGCCCGAGCCGGATTATCGATACGCTGTTTGGCTGGCTGTTCCGTCCATTCAATCGCTTCTTTAATCGCAACTCTCAGCGTTACCAGGGCGGTGTTTCTCGTATCCTGCGCCGTCGTGGTGCGGTATTCGGTGTTTATGTGCTACTGCTGGTTGGTGCTGGCGTGATGTTTAAAACGGTGCCGGGCGGCTTTATACCGACTCAGGATAAGCTGTATCTGATTGGCGGTGTGAAGATGCCGGAAGGCTCCTCGCTGGAGCGCACCGATCAAATGATCCGCAAGATGAGCGACATCGCGATGCACACGGATGGCGTGGCAGATGCGATTGCTTTTCCGGGGCTGAATGCGTTGCAGTTCACGAATACGCCGAATACCGGCACGGTGTTCTTCACGCTAAAACCGCTGAGCGAACGTAGCCGTCCTGCTGCGGAGATTAATGCCGAGATCAATGCCAAACTGTCGCAGCTTCAGGAAGGTTTCGCCTTCTCGATCATGCCGCCACCGATCCTCGGCCTTGGTCAGGGTTCCGGTTACTCGCTCTATATTCAGGATCGCGCAGGCCTGGGTTACGGAGCGTTGCAGGACGCTGCCAACGCGATGGCAGGGACCATTATGCAAACGCCGGGGATGCACTTCCCGATCTCCACTTATCAGGCAAACGTTCCACAGCTGGATGCGCAGGTTGATCGCGATAAAGCCAAGGCCCAGGGCGTGGCGCTGACCGATCTGTTTGGCACGCTGCAGACCTATCTTGGCTCGTCATACATCAATGACTTCAACCGTTTTGGGCGCACATGGAAAGTCTACGCGCAGGCGGATGGACAGTATCGCGAAACCATCGAGGATATTGCCAACCTGAGGACGCGCAATACAAGTGGTGAAATGGTACCGATCGGCAGCATGGTGCATTTCGGCACGACTTACGGGCCAGACCCGGTGATCCGCTATAACGGTTTCCCTGCGGCTGACCTGATTGGTGATGCCGATCCCCGGGTGCTCTCCTCCACTGAGGCCATGCAGCGGGTGCAGGCTATCGCCGACCAGATCCTGCCAAACGGTATGAATATCGAATGGACTGACCTCAGCTACCAGCAGGCAACGCAGGGTAATGCGGCGGTAATTGTCTTCCCGGTTGCGGTGCTGCTGGCCTTCCTGGTGCTGGCCGCGCTGTATGAGAGCTGGACGCTGCCGCTGGCAGTGATCCTGATCGTACCCATGACACTGCTTTCCGCTCTGTTCGGCGTCTGGCTGACGGGGGGTGACAATAACGTCTTTGTGCAGGTTGGACTGGTGGTGCTGATGGGGCTGGCCTGTAAGAACGCTATCCTGATCGTCGAGTTCGCCCGCGAGCTGGAGATGCAGGGCCGCACTGTGATCGAAGCGGCGCTGGAGGCCTGTCGCCTGCGTCTGCGCCCGATTGTGATGACCTCAATCGCCTTTATCGCCGGGACAATTCCGCTGATGCTGGGCCACGGCGCAGGAGCAGAAGTCCGCACCGTTACGGGTATCACGGTGTTTGCCGGAATGCTGGGCGTAACGCTGTTCGGCCTGTTCCTCACACCGGTGTTCTATGTTGCTCTGCGTATGCTGGTTAAGCACAAAGAAAAACCGGCGGAAAATAACCGTGTTCAGGATGCACATCAGAACTGAATAAGGTATTAAACTCTCTCCCCCGCCCGTTCAGGCGGGGGTATTTTATTAAATGCGAGTCCAGGGAAGGGCATCGCCACTCGCTGCACCGGTCGTACCAGGCAGTCCTGGTTCGACATTAGGACTGATCCACCATTTTGCAAGATAGTTCTGGCCAAGATGGCTGACGCGATCGCCGCCGACATAGACGGTGTTTCTGGCCCATAACGGATATGGGGATGGTTCTGGTTCTGGTTGTGGATCGGGAATTCCCTCATCCAGCATGGCATCAAGACGTTCCATCGCTGCCATAACATCAGGCATATAACCAATGCGGTCATTCACCCCCTGACTGTTACCGCTGGCTGCAATCAGATCCCTCATTTCACTGGTGTTCAGGAACACGCCATAACGCTCTTTGGCATAAGACTGAATAACTGCAAGCGCGGCCGCTGTTAAAGGCGTGGCGCTGGAAGTCCCGTTATAGCCATTGGTGTAACTCAGGTTTACATTACCATTGCCTGATTGTAATGCACCGTATCCCGTGGTGGTCACTCTCTCGCCCCATGAGCAGATCAGCGAGGTATAGTGGTTGTAATTGGAAAAAGACAACCGGCGCGAGGTTGTTGAACTGCAGGCCCCGACGACCAGAGCGCCACTGTCGCCTAAATCGCTCAGGATACCCGCCTCAGGGCTCAGATCGACGCTACCGTTACCTGCCGCCATCACCACGACCACGTTGTTATCAGTGAGCGCTTTAATTCTGTTCCACCAGCTTGAGTTACAGATAGCCGGTAAATAACGTCCGTTAACGACAAACTGGATATTCAGCGCAACGATATCGCCCGGCTGGGCATCACGCACAATAAGGTCAAGATTGCCGGTGTCATAAAAATTAAAGTCGCATTCGTGTGCAATTCCTGTCACACCGTAACTATTTTTTTTCGCGGCAATTACCCCGGTAGAGGCTGTGCCGTGATGGCAATCCTGCGTTTCTGCACGGCTGTTAACCACCGTAATATTTCCGACTAAATCTTCATGATTACGGTATACGCCAAAATCAAGCAGGCGCACAGTTGCATGAGATCCAGCGCTGCCTTTGTTCCAGCCATTGCGCACATTCATTCCTGGCCATGCACTCTGGTAACTCTGGAGGGCAGTAAAATCTGGCGTAGCAGAAGCCCGGTTTTCTACCTGCGTTTCAGATTCGACCTCAAAAAGTTCAGCAGGTGGAAGAAGATCTGCTGCGACCGGAGCAATTGAGCAGAATTCAACACACTCCAGTTTTTCAAGCTCCTCCGCAACCGGCTTCAGGTCGTTAAAACTGGCGTAAAAGGGCAATTTATACAGATCATTCAGCAGGCCAGACTCGTATTTTTTCTGATAAATCTGATTAAAGACTGGCAGCAATACTTTCCCATCAGCATTTATAACTTCTCGCTGATGCTTCCGGACTATTTTTTTAAATAACGGAATCCGCTGTTCCTGTTCAAAATTGAATGTGCTGTATGTTCCTGACTTAAATTTCACCTCAAGATAATAGCGGTCACAGCCAGCAACAGGCTCTGCTTTTCCCTTTAACTTGCGGGTGTCAGTGGCAATGTGTTTGGTGTGGGATCGCAACAGTGTCGGTTTAACACTGAAATATTTGTGGAAAGTGGCAACCTCATCATCAGCTGCATAAGCCACTTCAGCCGACACATGATAGGAGCCAGAACCGGGAATATCAAAGCAAACTGCCTCTCCGGCCAGAATACTGCTCTTTTTCGTGACAAGATTATCGCCTGAATAAAGCGAATAGGTGATTAACTCTACGGGCTTATCCGTCTGGACTTTGGCATAGGTCCGACCGTCGTAATTAAGCTGTCGGTAAACGTCAAGAAACTCTCTCATTTTCATTCCTTAAATTATTTTTTTTGCAATGAAGTGAAGAGCGCAGTTAAATAAATTTAACTCACTGAATAAAAATATATTCCTGTTCACTTCGAAAATAATTTAATTGATTGAATCGGGAGAGTAAATTTCAAAAAAAACAATCCAGCCGTTAAAAATAACGGCTGGATAAGTTTCAGAAAAAAGGTCAATCAGGATTCGGCGTTATCGTGGGCTTTTTGCGCCTCGCAGCTGCCTTCCGGGTAGCGGCGGTCCCGCTCGTAAATTTCTTTCAGTGCGTCGGCTACCGTGCGCTTCGCCAGCACGTTCATTGAAGCCTGCTCGGCTTCGCGCGCCAGCTCTTTGAAGAACCAGCAGGTATTGGCGCTGACCAGACATCGCGCCGGAACTTCCGGACGCCCTGCCAGCAGCGGCTTATCTTCCAGCACAGAAGTGTAAATATCACACAATGTGATCTCTTCAGCCGGACGGCCCAGTCTGATGGTGCCGGTGCGCCCCAGCGTCGAGACAATGATGCCATCGCGGGTCAGCGGCACCATCATCTTACGGACGAAACTGGGGTTGGCCTCAAGGCCCATTGCCAGAATTTTGCTGGTGCTGCGTTTACCTTCCCGCTCCGCCTGGGCCACACTGAGCACCATTTGTAAGGCCGTAGGAAAACGAATATCAAGCATGTTCAGATCCTTGCTTTTAGCTGTGCATCACCGGATTGACGGTGGTCTTAAAAAGCATTAAAAATCAGTAAACTATAAAAAACAACGCCTGATTAATATAACAAATATTGTTGCACTTTAGAAGAATCCCCTTAAGCGATTACTGCTATTCCCTTTATCACGCTGAAAAATCGACAATTATGGCAGCCGGTTCGCGCCCGGCTGCCAGAAGATTACTTCGTTTTTTCACTTAAATAGCGGTAGACCACCGATAAATCTTTCTCGCCATAGCCCTTATCCACCGCATCCTGCCAGACGTCAGAGATCAGCGTCAGTCCCGGCAGTTCGCTTTCCGGTGCCGCCGCCAGCGCAAGATTGACGTCTTTTAGCGCCCAGGTCAGCTGCATCTGGGGATCGTACTGACCACCGCTAATCATATCCAGCTTACCTTTGACGTATGGAACCGCCAGCGGGCCACCTTCCAGCACGTTCCAGAACTCTTCCGGCGAGAAGCCGAATTCTTTTGCCAGCCGGGTACTTTCCGACAGCCCCTGCACCATTGAAATCAGCCAGGAGTTCACTACCAGCTTCATACGTGAAGATGCGCCGGCCTCCCCCAGCCACTTTGTTCCTTTAGAAATTGCCGCAAAAACAGGTTCAATGGCTTTGGATTTTTCGCGATCGCCGCTCGCCAGAATCACGATTTGGGCGTTTTCAGCCGGCGCCTTGGTGCCGGACACTGGCGCATCAAGGAACACAATATCTGCCCGTTGCCCAGCGAAAGTGGCGATCAGTTTTTCAGTTGACTCCACACCGATGGTGCCCATCTGCACCACGATTGCGCCCTGCTTCAGCGAGGACTGCATCTGTTTCAGTACGCTTTCAGTGGTAGCCGCATCTGCCAGCATGGCAATCACCACATCAGCCTGTTTCACCGCTTCTTCCGGGCTGTCGGCCAGCTGCAGTCCGGCACTTTGCAGGTCTTCGCCCCGCGCCTTAGTCCGGTTCCAGCCATAAGTTGTAAAGCCATTTTTCAACAGGTTGGCGGCAAAGGCGTGGCCCATTGCGCCCAATCCCAATACCGCTACAGAGGGACGTTTATTCATCTGGTGTCATCCTTTTGATGGGTTAACAGGGGTGGCGCTGCGACCACCGTCAGCTCTCCAGGGTAGCGTAATCTGGCGCGAAATGCTTGATTTACCGCGCTGTTTTGCGTCAGTGAATACGTTAAAAAGTATTACGGTTGCGGGGGATCTATAGTGTAAGGAGCAGCGGCAGACAAACATTGCCGCCTCTTATGACTGAACGGGAGGAAGTGTGATGATGAAGAAAGTGGATTTTCCTGTGCACAACGTACGTCATTTTCTCGAGCCTGGCCCGGTAGTACTGATCTCCTCCGCTTCAGGAAAAGAGACGGACATCATGACGCTGGGCTGGCACACCATTCTTGAGTTTTCCCCTTCACTGGTTGGTTGCATGATTTCAGCCGGGAATCACAGCCATCAGCTGATTAGGAACAGTGGGGAGTGCGTGATTAATTTGCCGACATCCTCGCTGCTGGATACGGTTGTGGCGATTGGTAACTGCAGCGGGGAACAGGTGGATAAGTTAAGTGAATTTTCTCTGACAGCCGGGAAAGCCAGTAAAGTTAAAGCCCCGCTGATTAAAGAGTGTCATGCCTGCTTTGAATGCAAACTTTATGACGATTCGCTGGTGGATAACTTCAATTTCTTCATATTTGAAGTGGTGAAAGCCCATGTGGCTCCCTCACCCGCACAGCCTGAAACCGTGCATTACTGTGGCGACGGTGAGTTTATGCTGTCGGGTAAACACGTCAGCCGCCGCTCGCAATTTCGCCCTGAAATGCTCTGAATTTTGATGGAAGCCAGAACGCCGGGAGTCAGACCTGCTGTGCAATACAGTTATCGCTCTAAATTTTCATCGCTTCCAGAGTGGGTGCCAGCGTGCATCGATTAAAATCAGAGCTTCAGCCCGGCTGTCGGCAGCCCGCCCACTTTCGGATGGAAAAAACGCTTCACCTGATTGTCGATGGCGCGGATTTCATAGCGCAGCCAGAACTGCCGGAACTCCTCAGAGGAGGTCAGCAGACGATCCAGCATGGATTTCCAGTAAGGGTCTTCATGATTATCCCCCATCTGCGTGCGGAACATCGCCACCATATTCGGCATCAGCGTTTCCCAGTCCAGCATCGAACGACGCCACTCCTGATTGGTAAAAGCCAGCAGGATACAGTTGCGATCCTCCTCCGGGATAGTTTCAAGATCGAGGTTAAGCAGCCTGCTCCAGGCCTCGTTATAACCGAGAATATCGAAGCGGCTGGTCTGGATCACCGCAGGCAAAGGGCTCAGCGTATCCAACAGGAGCTGGCCGTGCGCAGAAACTTTAGCGCAGACCTTTGCTGCTGTTTGTAACGGGGAGTGATGTCCGGCCAGCGAAAACAGGTGCTGTTGCAAACGGCTGTTAAAACTTTTATTGACGCTGTCATCGCCAATATTGGCGGAATAACGCCATTAAATAATTCTGAATCGCGGTAATTTTCCCGTTTTAACTGGAACAACCACGTTGTCTGACTATACTGAACGGCCCTCAGGGGATTAAAGGATCTGATTTACAAAAAAAGATGTTTTTTTAGATGTCATCTGTGACCTAAATAAAACACAATATGCGCTCTTTTTCTGATTTCGCCTGGCGCGAAATTAACTTAATACCAACAAGCCGTTAACTTTCATGCAATCATCTACCGTCTCACGCAAAACCGCATGGCTACGTGTCATCATGTTAGCCATTGCCGCGTTTATTTTTAATACCACCGAATTTGCGCCGGTGGGTCTCCTGTCTGATATTGCCGCCAGCTTCTCCATGAATACGGCGCAGGTCGGGCTGATGCTGACCATCTACGCCTGGGTGGTGGCCCTGCTGTCGCTGCCGATGATGCTGCTGACCCGCCAGGTTGAGCGGCGTTTTTTGCTGATTGCTATTTTCCTGCTGTTTATCGCCAGTCATGCGCTCTCCACTTTTGCCTGGAGTTTCAATACCCTGGTGGTCTCGAGGATTGGCATCGCCCTGTCGCATGCGATCTTCTGGTCAATCACCGCCTCTCTGGCGATCCGTGTGGCTCCGGCCGGTAAAAAAACGCAGGCGCTGAGTATGCTGGCAACCGGGACCGCGCTGGCGATGGTGCTGGGCTTACCGATTGGCCGTTTGATTGGGCAGTATCTGGGCTGGAGGATCACTTTTGGCGTGATTGGCGTGGTGGCGCTGATCACCATGCTGTGCCTGGCGAAATTGTTGCCGAAGCTGCCAAGCGAACATACCGGATCGCTTTCCAGCGTGCCGATGTTATTTAAGCGCCCCGCTCTGGTTTCGCTTTATTTGCTGATTGCGATGGTGGTTACTGCACATTATACCGCTTACAGCTATATAGAGCCGTTTATTCAGAGCGTCGCTTCAATGGGTGATAATTTCACTACCTTCCTGCTGCTGATATTTGGAGCCGCCGGAATTGTCGGCAGCATCCTGTTCAGCTCACTGGGGAATAAATACCCGGCAACATTTTTACTGGGTGCAATAGCGCTGATTTCACTGTGTATGTTGGGGCTATATCTCGCGGCGACTCACAGCGTGGCAATTTCAACGCTGTGTATTATCTGGGGCATGTCGATGATGATTATTGGCCTCGCGGTTCAGGTGCGCGTGCTGGCGCTGGCGCCGGATGCCACAGATGTGGCAATGTCGCTGCTGTCGGGTATTTATAACATCGGGATCGGTGGCGGCGCGCTGCTGGGAAATCAGGTCAGTTTGCATCTGGATATGGCCAACATTGGCTATGTGGGAGGAACCATCGGTCTGGTCTCACTGGCGTGGTGCGCCTGGAGTATGAAACGCTATCCGCAGCTTCGCATTAACGGTTGAGAACCAGAGGAAATGAAATGGGGCGTTAATTTCGCCCCATTTTTTCAGGATGACTATCCCCCGGGCTGGCCCGTCTACTCCAGATAAAACACCGAAGGCAGCTCAGCGCTTACCGGGCTGCAGTCGGCATTCGACGGCATCAGCTCACACATCGAACGCCACCAGCGCTGGCACACTTCCGTCTGCGCCACGGCATTCCAGCGTTCTTCTGACTCAATCTCCACCACCGCAAAAAGCAGATTACGGGAAGCATCAAGGAAAATGCTGTAGTGATGCGCGCCATGATCTTTCAGCGTCTGAGCCAGTTCCGGCCAGATGGGATTGTGCCGCTGCTGGTATTCCTGATGCTTATCGGGATGTACCTGCATCACGAACGCTTTACGCAACATGAGGATGCCTTGCGTCCAGCGCCGCCTGCCAGGGTTTCACGCTGAAGCGTTCACCCAGCGCAATCAGTTCCTGGGTCGTGATGCTTTGCTTCATACCGCCCATCGACAGCACTTTAACCACCACCTCAGATGATTTTTCGGCGGTATCAATCAGGCCGAAAGTCTCATCCAGCGTCGGCCCCGCGCCGAAGATGCCGTGGAACGGCCACATCACCAGACTGTGCGAAGCCATCTGTTCTGCAGTGGCATCACCAATGCCGTCAGTGCCCGGTACCATCCACGGTACAATCCCCACGCCGTCCGGGAACACCACCAGACACTCGGTGCTGCCTTCCCATAACAGGCGGGTGAAGCTCGCCGAATCCAGATCCACCACGTAGCTCAGCGACATAAAGTTAGTGGCATGACAGTGCATGATAACGCGGTCCGCACCGTTGCTGACCTTCATACGCACGCTGTGTGACTGGAAATGCGAAGCCAGCTCGGATGTCGGCAGACCGCCGTTGGTCAGGCCCCAGTAAATGCTGTAGGCACGGCCATCCTCACTGACTCGAAGCAGTACCAGGCTGTCAGCAGGATCGAGCTGAACGTTACGAAAAAATTTGCCTGAGCCGGTAACCAGGAACCAGCAGTTAGCCAGCCCCGGCGCAGGTTGGGTAAGCTCAACGGTTCTCGGCTCACGATAGAAATCCTGTGCGAAAGGTTTTACCTCTTCATCCAGCAGGCGCAGGCTGACGTTACCGCCGTTGCGCTCGTCCCATCCCTTGAGCCACATGTCGCTGGTAGCTTTGACCATCCCCTGGACAAACCATGAAGTCTGAATGTGTTGCATGTTGCACCCTTAACGTTTGCTGAGAATTTGTTGTTCGTAATGACGGACGTCGCCGATCCAGCTGGCATCGGCCGCGACGTTGTGACGCTGGCAATATGCCTCCCACACAGCCTGCCACGGCAGACATTTTTGCTCTTCCAGCAACGCCAGGCGTGAGGTGTAATCCCCTTCCAGCTCCAGTTTTTTCAGCTGGTCAACCGGCTCCAGCAGCGCACGCAGAAGGGCTTTTTTCGCATTGCGCGTACCGATAACCCAGGCGGCGATGCGGTTGATGGAGGCATCAAAGAAGTCCAGACCGATATGCACTTTGTCGAACAGCTTCTGACGGACGATTTCGCTGGCTATGGCCTGAGTTTCGTCGTCTAACAGCACCACGTGATCGCTGTCCCAGCGTACCGGACGGCTGACATGCAGCAGCAGGCGCGGCACATAGAGCATCGCAGTGGAGATTTTGTCGGAGATCACTTCTGTCGGATGGAAGTGACCGGCATCCAGCGTCAGTGCGGTCTGGCGGCTGCTGGCGTAACCCAGGCAGAACTCGTTAGAGCCGACGGTATAGCTCTCGGCACCGATGCCGAACAGCTTGCTTTCCACCGCATCGATATGCAGAGAGGGGCTGAATTTCTCGCTGATCACTTCATCCAGAGCGGTCATCAGGCGCTGGCGAGGGGCAAAGCGGTCTACGGTTAAATCTTTCATGCCGTCCGGCACCCAGATGTTCATCACTGACGGCGTGCCCAGCTGCTCGCCAAAGGAAGCAGAGATCCGGCGGCTGGCTTTACAGTGCTCTATCCAGAACTGGCGTACCTCTTTGTTGGCACTGGACAGGGTGAATCCGCTTTCGCTCATCGGATGGGAGAAGCAGGACGGGTTAAAATCCAGCCCAAGCTTGTTGGCTTTCGCCCATTCCACCCAGTGGGCAAAGTGTTTTGGCTGGATGTCGGTACGTTCCACCGGCGTATCGCTCTCCAGGTAGATCGCATGCAGATTCAGTCTTTTCGGGCCGGGGATCAGCGACATCGCTTTATCCAGATCGGCACGTAGCTCCACGGCATTGCGGGCTTTGCCCGGATAATTACCGGTGGCCTGAATGCCGCCTGTCAGCGCTCCCTGCGGATTTTCGAAACCACGAACGTCATCACCCTGCCAGCAGTGCATGGAAATGGGCATCTTATCCAGCTGGGCCATTGCGGCGTTAACATCAATGCCGATCTCGGCAAAACGCTGTTTAGCCAGTTCAAAGGCCTGATCGATTGCTCGGGTCATATACATAGCTCCTTAGCCGTGTGTGTCAGTGACTGGAAAAGTGGCCAACTGCGGCGGTATACGTCACTGGCTTGTGGGGTATAAGTTTGTAAGAGGAAATTCTGTGCAACGATCTGACGAAAGTGCGACACGTCCCGCACATCGCCGCAGGCGATCAGCTGGCTGCCGATGTTGCCCAGCGTGGAGGCCTCAACCGGGCCGGCGATAACCGGAATGCCGCAGACATCAGCACAGAGCTGGTTCAACAGTGGGTTCTGACAACCACCGCCTACAATATGCAGCTGGCTGAAGGTGTCGCCGCGAACCTGTTCCAGCTCTTCAAGCACCTGCCGGTAATAGAGCGCCAGACTGTCGAAAATACAACGGGCCAGCGAGGCAGCGGTTGCAGGCAGGGGCATACCCTGTTCCATGCAGGCATCCTGAATTTCACGCACCATGCTGGCCGGGTTGATAAAGCGGTCATCGTTCGGGTTGACCAGCGAACGGCATGCTGGCTGGCCTTCGGCCTCTTTCACCAGTCCACACAGATCTTCGATCTGAAGCTCGTTGCAGACGCGCTGCAGCAGCCAAAGCCCCATGATGTTTTTCAGCACACGGTAGCGCCCTTCTGCACCGCCTTCATTGGTGATATTGGCCGCCAGCGCTGCTTTGCCGTTGCAGGGTTCAGGGCTTTCAAACCCCATTAATGACCAGGTACCGGAGCTGAGCCAGGCGGCATTATTCCCTGTCACTGGTGCGGCAAGTACAGCACTGGCAGTGTCGTGAGTCGCCACCGCGATCACTGGTACGGATTGTCCTGAAGCCGTCTGCCAGTGACCCACTTTACGGCCAGGCTGAGAAGGCTTGCCGAACCAGTCCGGATTGGCACCGGCCCATTTCAGCAAATCAGCATCCCAGTCGCCGCTGTGGATGTTCAGTAACTGAGTCGTGGTAGCGTTGGTGTATTCCCAGTTCAGCTCACCGGTAAGCCGGTAATGGAAATAATCCGGGATCAACAGCGCGTGCTGCACGTCATCCAGCCATGCGGCTTTGCTCTCGCACAGCGCTTTTAGCTGGTAAAGAGTGTTAAATGGCAGGAACTGGATGCCCGTATGCTGATAGATATTCTCACGACCCAGCTCCCGGCAGGCGCGGTTCAGCACGCCATGGGTGCGATCGTCACGGTAAGCAACCGGCAGACCAATGCGCTGACCTTCCTTATCCAGCAGCACGTAATCCACGCCCCAGGTATCAATCCCGATGCTGTCAGCCACAATACCCTGCGGCTCCAGCTTGTTAAGTGAGCTGACGATAAACGCTTCAAGCGCATCCACATCCCAACACTGGTGATTGTCCACGGTGACCAGACTGTTTTTACTGCGGGCAACTTCTTCCAGTTGCAGTTTCCCGCTGGCGGCATTAAAGCGGGCCAGCATCACACGGCCGCTGGATGCCCCCAGGTCAATGGCAACACAATTTCTCATGCTCATGGCATTGGCTTCCTGTCAGTTCAATGCCTTCAGTCTAAAAGCCAGCAAATTTAGTACCTTCCCGCCACTGCCAGACGCTGCAACGGCCTGGCAGCACGGCAAAGGTGAACGTGAATCAGCTCACATTTTCATTTTTGCCTGCCGCCGGACCCGGATGTGACACGACACGCAATTCTGCATTTCCGCCTGCCCGTTCTTGAAAAATCAGCTTCCGGGCTGGCTTTTCATGTCGAAAATTCAAGGTGAAGGGTCAGGACCAGGCAGTAGACTGCGTCGACAGTGACTAACGAGGATGGATCATGACCGTGTTGCATAGCGTGGATTTCTTCCCCGGTGGTGGATTGCCGGTGGCGATTGAACCCCGGGCTCCGCAGGGTGCTTTTCCTGAGCATCATCACGATGATTTTCATGAAATAGTGATTGTCGAACAGGGGGCTGGCATTCATGTCTTTAACGGTGAACCTAAGCCATTGTGTGGCGGCTGCGTGTGCTTCGTCCGCGATCACGACCGCCACCTTTATGAAAAAACCGATCAATTGATCCTGACCAACGTGCTTTATCGCGGGCCGGAAGCCTTTCGCTTCATCACCGGTTTTCAACATTTGCTGCCGCAGGAGTGCGATGGCAATTACCCTTCCCACTGGCGCATCAGTAATAAAGTGCTGGAGCAGGCAAAACAGCTGATTAACCAGCTGGAAAAGCCCACCGCGCCAATAACTCTGGAGAGCCATGCGGAACAGGAGATGCGTTTTATGCAGCTGCTGGTGCTGCTGCGTCGGGGTTGCAGCGAGCAGCCGGGCGAGGACCAGAACGGCCGGATGTGCAGCCTGCTCGACTGGCTGGCCGACCATTACAGTGAGGAAGTGGACTGGGAAGAGCTGGCAGAGAAATTTTCACTTTCCCTGCGCACGCTGCACCGTCAGCTTAAGCAACAGACCGGCAGTACACCGCAACGTTACCTTAACCGCCTGCGCCTGTTGCAGGCCAGGCACCTGCTGCGCCACAGTGAAACACGCATCACCGATATCGCATTTCAGTGCGGATTTGGTGACAGCAATCACTTTTCCACACTCTTTAAGCGCGAGTTCGGCACTTCTCCGCGTACCATCAGGCAAAATGACCTGTGAGGTGAAACGTGAGCGTGCCCCTTCGTCTGGCGAAAGCCGACTATTTTCCTTCAGAGCTGATGCCGGTGGCGGTTGCTGACCGCACCCCTCAGCCCTCTTTTCCCCCACATATTCATGAATTCAGTGAGCTGGTGATCGTCTGGCGTGGCAACGGGATGCATTTGATGAACGACCGGCCGTGGCTGATCACCTGCGGCGATCTCTTCTACGTTTGCCCTGATGACTGCCACAGCTACGAATCGGTCAACGAGCTGGTGCTCGATAACATCATCTACTGCCCTGATCGGTTTCGCCTGGGCCTGGACTGGTCACAATTTCTGCCGCAGGATGAGGCTGCCTGGCGGCTGACCACAAGGGGAATGGCGCTGGCACGCGGCGTGATCCAGCAGCTGTCACAGGAGAGCCGTAAGAGCGATCTGCTTTCCCGCCAGCTGACCGAGGCATTGTTCCTGCAACTGCTGTTGATTCTGCAGCGCCACCGCTACAAAGCAGACTGCGCCTGGCAGCTTCCTGAAGGAGAGCAGCTGGATCTGCTGATGTCCGCCATTCAGGGACAGATTGCCTCCCACTTTGATCTGGCCGCTTTCTGCCGGCAGCATCAGCTTTCGGAGCGTGCGCTGAAACAGCTGTTCCGCCAGCAGACCGGTATGATGCCCTCGCAGTACATTCGTCAGCTGCAACTGTGCAAGGCCAAGTTTATGCTACGCAGCAGCGACTGCCTGATCGGCGAAGTGGCGGCCAGCAGCGGCTTTGATGACAGCAATTATTTTTCAGTGGTGTTCACGAAGGAGACGGGTATGACGCCCAGTGCCTTCCGGCAGCAGTTCGAGCATCCCGGGATGCGGGTTAAAGTGGATTGATCGGACGCCACTTTGCGGTGGCGTCCGACAGCGATCAGTTCATCATTCCCATGCCGACGATATTGGCGGCGATGATAATCACAAAGCAGCCTCCGCACAGTACGCTGACCGGACGACGTCCAACGTTTTTCCACTCTTTCAGTACCAGCCCTACCAGACCACCACACAGCACATAGAAACTCATGTGCAGCATCCAGCTGATAAAGTCGTACTGCGCCGGAATGCGCGCATGGCCCCAGGCGTAAAAGAAGAACTGCAGATACCACATGGTTCCGCCCAGCAGCGACAACAGCACATTAGAAATCAACAGTGATTTCGCTACCGAGAAGTCGCTTTTCACCGACAGGCTGGATTTGGTGGCCAGACGGATAAAGCAGAAACCAAGGTTTACCACCGCACCGCCGCCCATGATAATGACGTAGCTTGGCAGCGCGGTATACAGCGGATCGATACCTAATGCCGCAGCCGCATCATGCATCGGTTTCGCGGCGTTCATGGCAAAGGACATCCCTGCGGAGAAGACGCCACACATCACCGCCAGCAGCAGCCCTTTCTTCAGGTTGAACTCTTCAGCGGTGATCCCCATCGCCCGCTCTTTCAGCAGGCCCGCACGGGAAACAATCGCCACGCCAGCCAGCGCGACCAGCACACCCAGCAGCGTCAGCCTGCCGCCTTCTGAGCTGAACAGTTCGACAAAACGTCCCTGTAACAGCGGAGTCATCAGCGTGCCGACCACTAAGGTGATCCCGATGGCGATACCAATCCCCATCGACATGCCGAGATAGCGCATGGTCAGTCCATAGTTGATGTTACCCACGCCCCACATCGCACCGAACAGGAAGACCGGCAACAGCTGTGAGAGGGAAAAGGAGCTGTAGTAGCCCCAGAAATTCGGCAACAGCACGGCACTGACGGCCCAGGGCAGAATGATCCATGACATGATGCCACCTACTGACCACATGGTTTCCCATGACCAGTGGCGGACTTTTTTGAACGGGGCATAAAAGCAAGCGGCACTGGCGGCGCCTACCAGATGCCAGAGGATGCCTGACACGATAGCTTGACTCATTATTCTCTTCCTTCGTAGGAGGGTAATTTTCCCGGTAGGTTGCAGTCTACGAAGGAACGTTCGGGTGCCACCTTAGGCTGACTGCCCGGCACCCGGCAAAAATGGCAAAATCCAGCGCCTGCCGCCGACAGCGATCACAAATACGGTTTCTGGTGATTTTAACTGTAAAGAAGCGTAAGCCATCCTAATCCTCTAATTTAACTCAGAAAAATCCTGTTTTCTCCGTCCTGCTTCACACCTTTTCTTTTTTGCCATCTTCAGTGGGCGTCTGGCAGCCACAGAAAGGCGGCTCTTTTGCCGCTCCGGCACTATGCTTTTTATGCAACAACCCATTAACCACACTATAAAAAATCGTTTACGGAGAATTTGCCATGTCCCTGCGCCAACATCGTCTGTACATTAACGGTCAGTTTGTCGAAAACCGCAGTGGTCGCTGGATTGATGTGATTAATCCGGCCACTGAAGAGATCCTTTCGCAGATCCCGGAAGGTGGCCGGGAAGATGCCGACCGCGCCATCGAGGCTGCTTCCGCTGCTCAGGCCGGATGGGAAGCACTGTCAGCCATCGAGCGCGGTAACTGGCTGCGGAAAATTGCCGCTGGCGTGCGTCGTCGCGAAGCGGAAATCACCGCCACTATTGTTGCCGAAGGCGGAAAAACTCAGCAGCTGGCGCAAACCGAGGTGCTGTTCACCGCCGATTACCTCGATTACATGGCCGAATGGGCGCGTCGTTACGAGGGTGAAATCGTCCAGAGTGACCGCGCCAATGAAACCATCATGGTATTCAAAAAAGCCATTGGGGTGACGACCGGCATCCTGCCGTGGAACTTCCCTTTCTTTCTGATTGCCCGCAAAGCCGCGCCAGCGCTGATCACCGGCAACACCATCGTCATTAAACCCAGTGAACTGACGCCGAACAATGCGATCCTGTTTGCGGAGATTGTTGATGAAGTCGGCCTGCCTGCCGGGGTGTTCAACCTGGTCACCGGCTATGGCCCGGAAGTGGGCCAGGCGCTGGCCGCCAATCCTGAAGTCGGTATGGTCAGCCTGACCGGCAGCGTCAATGCCGGGATCGCCACTCTGCAGGCCGCCGCGAAAAACGTCACCAAAGTGTCGCTGGAACTGGGTGGCAAAGCGCCTGCCATTGTGATGAACGATGCCAACCTCGATCTGGCGGTAAAAGCGATTGTTGATTCACGGATGATCAATACCGGGCAGGTCTGTAATTGTGCAGAACGCCTCTACGTGCAGGAAGGTGTGTATGACGAGATGGTAAAACGCCTGACCGCAGCATTTAAAGAAGTGACCAGCGGCGATACGGCGAAAGAAAATAACGTGACGATGGGTCCGCTGATATCTGCCGATGCCCTGAAGCGCGTCGAGCAGAAAGTGGCTCACGCCGTGGAACAAGGGGCGAAAGTGGTGACGGGCGGCAAGCGTAAAGGCGACCGTGGCTTCTTCTTTGAGCCCACCCTGTTGACCAACGTGCGGCAGGAAATGGCTATCGTGCAGGATGAGACTTTTGGTCCGGTGCTGCCGGTGATTGCTTTCAAAACCCTGGACGAAGCTATCGCGCTGGCGAATGACAGCGAGTACGGTCTGACTTCCTCAATTTTTACCGAGAACCTGAACACCACCATGCAGGCGCTGAAACAGCTGAAGTTCGGCGAAACCTACGTTAACCGCGAAAACTTCGAAGCGATGCAGGGCTTCCATGCTGGCTGGCGGAAATCTGGCATCGGCGGCGCGGATGGCCGTCACGGGCTGGAAGAGTATCTGCAGACCCATGTGGCTTATTTGCAGGCTCACTAAAAGCCGAAAAACAAGGCCGGAAATTCCGGCCTTAATCATTTCAGTCATCAGCATTAATTCGATAGCGGCCCGTTACCCAACCGCTGCTGATATTCTCCCGTCAGTTGAGCTGCATTCCAGTCCCCATCAAAAATTGAATAAACAATATAGCCTTTATTCAGCCACCCGGTATCCGTGTCAGCCTGGCTGGGTTGCAATACCGCCTGATTCATAATCTGTTGAGCCTTGCCATCAGGCAGCAATTTATAATGATGCTGTGGCGTCGGATAACGTTCATTATCACTATATTTCACGCCCTTTATTTCCCCTTCAGGCAAAGGCGGGTAGTTAATACTCAGGCCCGAACCTTCAGGTAATAAAGATTTCCCCGGCTGCCAGTCATACGCCAATTTTCCTACCATGGTCACCACGTAATCTATTGCATCCGGCCAGTATTTTTTCGTGCTCGGCCAGCCGCTGCGCATCTCTTCTTCGGTCAGGTTATACCCAATGCTGGCAGCAATGGACGGATAACCATAGCGGACAGCCCTGACCGCCGCTCCCAGCGTACCGGAATTCAGTTGGGCAACGCCGGTGTTCGGGCCATCGTTAACCCCTGAAATGACCAGGTCCGGTGGTGAGTCCTTCATCACGCCCAGCAGGCCGAAGTCCACAGAATCCGCTGGAGTGCCGGGAAAACACCATGTTTTTTCTGCAACTTTTTCAACATCGAAAATTTTATTGGGTTTAAAAGTGATGGCCGAACCGATGCCGCTTTGATTTGTGGCAGGCCCCACCAGCCAGACGTCATAGCCTTTTGCCACCAGCTTACTCTGCAGTTGGGTGATGCCCGGCGAGTGGCAACCATCATCGTTCACCAGCAAAATGCGTAATGGTCGCTCTGCTCCCTGTGCGGTCATTATGCTGCCGAGCAGGATCCCTGTGGTCAGTAAAATTTTTTTCATTGTGATCTCCATAATTAATCCAAAAAAAAACCTGAGCCGGTCTGAAAATAATCAGACCGGCTCAGGTTTTGCCTGTTTTACAGTAACAACCCTGTTAATCAGCTATTACTGATACCACCGTCATTAAAACTTGCAACGTGTTTTTTGTTAATTCTTGAGCCTGCGCTGGCTTTTATACAGCGCCCAGCCGCTGACCAGCGCCAGTACCATCAGATAATAGCTTGGGGCGAGGCTGGTGCCGGTTGCAGTAATCAGCATGGTGCAGATCAGCGGTGCAAAACCGCCGAACACTGTCACCGCAATGTTATAGCTAATTGCCATGCCGCTGGCACGGGTAGCTGTGGGGAAAAGATCGGCCATCATCGACGGAACGGTAGAAAAATAAACCGACTTCAGCAGCGCCATCCAGCCGACCAAAACCAGCAGCATCCCGCCGGTGGGATGGTTAACCACCAGCAGGAAGGCCGGGTAAATAGTCAGGATCAGCAGCCCCAACGAACTCCACATCAGCGGTCTGCGACCTATTTTTTCCGCCCACATCCCCATCAGCGGCGTCACCACCGTCAGGATCACCCCGGCCAGCAACGTGGCGCTGAAGGCAGCAGATCCTGGCAGATGCAGGCTTTTTGTCGCATAAGTAGGCACATAATTCAGCATATAGTTGATGGCGGTGGAGATAACCATCAGCCCAATCGCCAGTAACAACAGGCGCTTTTGCTGACCCACCAGAAGTTTGAGTGGGGAATGGGTCTGCTGCTGTGCGGTGAAACTGGCTGGTTCATGCACATGGCGACGGATATACAAGCCCACCGGCCCAATCAGCAGGCCAAAAGCAAACGGAATACGCCATCCCCACTGCTGGATCTGCGCCTCACTCAGCCACTGGGTCAGGCCCAGCCCGAAGGCCGACGCCATCAGCGTACTCGCCCCCTGAGTGGCAAACTGCCAGCTGGCAATAAACGCGCGGCGTTCAGGAAAATGCTCCACCAGAAAGGCCGTTGAGCTGCCGAATTCCCCCCCCGCCGAAAAGCCCTGAATCAGCCTTGCCAGCAGGATCATCACCGGAGCAATCAATCCGATACTGCTATAGGACGGCATCAGCACGATGATTACCCCGCCCAGCATCATCAGCTGGATGGATAACATCAGCGCTTTTTTGCGCCCTGCGCGATCGGCATAGGCTCCCAGCACAATCGCCCCAAACGGTCGGATCAGAAATGACACGCCAAAACTGCCAAAGGTCAGCAGCAGGGAAACGGACGGATCCTGAGTGGGGAAAAAGGCATGGGCGATATAGCTGGCGAAGAAGCCGTAGACAGCAATATCAAACCACTCCAGCGCATTCCCCACGCAGGTAGCAAAGAGGGTTTTACAGAGATTGGGCTGTACTGCGGTTGCCGCAGACGGTTGCATTAAGGTGCTCATTGCTTAGCTCCTTTCTGCTGCTGATAGTTACGATGGCTGGCCAGCAGTTGTTCACCCTGCTCGCCCAAATCCCACAGCAGGCGGGTCATGATCTGCAGCCCTTCACGGGCGATGGACTTCAGCATATGCTCATCAACCGCATGCTGTCCGCAGGCCGGATAGGAGTGAGGCACCCAAAGCGTTGGCAGCCCCAGAATATTGGCAAACACGTCGTTGGGCAGCGAACCCCCCAGATTCGGCAGTAGCGCCGGCTTTTTGCCGCTGGTTTGCTGCATCGCTTCCAGCGCCCAACCCACTAAGGGATCACGTGGGTCAAGACGGGTTGCCGGAGAGCCGCGTAATACGGTCACTTCCACCTGGCTGAAACCGTGCTCCTGCAGGTGATGGCGCAAATGCTGCTCAATGTTTTCCCAGTCAGTTCCCACCACGAAACGCAACTGGCAAACTGCCGTTGCGTTGCCGGGAATAGCGTTCATCGGCCGTGCCGGGTTACCGGTCAGAAAAGAGAGCACCTCCAGCGTATTCCAGCCGTACAGGCGTTCAGTCGGGGTCAGACCCGCTTCGCCCCACTGGGGATCAATCTGCGGGCCGCTGCCGGAAGTCATCACGTCTATTTCGCTGAGAATAGCGCGAACGTCAGCGGAAATAGCCGGTGGCTTCAGCGCACTGACCTGCAGCTGACCGTGTTGATTCACCAGGCACGCCACAGCGTTCGCCAGTTGCGTGCCGGGGTTGCTCAGTAAGCCGCCCCAGTTGCCGGAGTGATAATCGCGGTCGCGGGCGTTGATACTGAGGCGAACATTGACTGCACCCCGTGAACCCAGGAACAGCGTCGGGCTGTCGGCATTCAGCCTCGGGCCATCCGAGGCAATAAAGATATCCGCGCTCAGCAGCTCCTGATGGTCCCGGCAAATCTGCGCCAGACCTGGCGAGCCGATCTCTTCCCCTATCTCGAACAGGAATTTGCAGTTGAACCCCAGACTTCCGCTCCGCGCTGCAAAGATCTGCTCAAGTGCGGCTATGTTGACCGAGTGCTGCCCTTTATTGTCTGCGCTTCCGCGGCCGTACCAGCGATCGCCCTCTTCTTTCAACTCCCAAGGCGTCAGCCCTTCACGCCAGTTCTCATCATCGCCGAACACCACGTCACCATGCCCGTAGCATAACAGCGTGGGCAGCTCAGCCTGTTCGATGCGCGTGGCCAGAAGAAATGGCCGCAGCGGGGCCTGAGGATTATCAATCTGCGTCAGCGTGAAACCCAGCGCCTGCATCGCCGGGGTGAGTTCATCAGCCAGATAGCGCTGCAGTTCGCTGTCACGATCCTCTCGCTGGCTTTCAGAACGGATTGCCACCCGCCGGGCCAGCACCTGCTTGAATTCACCACTGTCGAAGTATTTGGTGGCCTGCGCCACCGCCTGTTCACCTGTCATAAGCCTGCCCGTTGTGCTTGCTGATTTGTTGTTTTGTTATGCAGACCATCTAAGCTAAAATCCTGCTTTGCCACAATTATCAAAATATCAAACCAGTCTTGCTTTAAAAGCAAAGCGCTCCTGCACAATCACGCGGCATGCACCAGTAAGAGGCGCACAGATGCACAGTACCGAAATTCGCTATTTTCTGGCTGTCGCCAACTGCGGGTCATTAAGCGCAGCCAGCCAGCAGCTCTTTGTCGCAGTATCGGCCATCAGTCGCCAGATCCAGCGGCTGGAAGCTAAGGTGGGCGCACCGCTGTTTGAACGTCATCCGCGGGGAATGGTGCTGAATGACGCCGGAAAAATCTTCGAAAATCACGTCCGCCGCAGCATGCTGGGCATGGAACACGCGCTGGCTGAAATTAAAGGGCTGAAAGCCGTAAGACGTACCGCACTGCGCGTGGCCTGCACGGATGGCATGGCCTTCAGCCTTCTGCCGACGCTGTGCTCACAGTTTCGCCAGCAGAATCCTTCGGTGAGTTTTAATCTGACGGTCAGCAGTGCGCTGGAGGTGGCCGACATTTTGCGTCACGGCGAATGTGACGTGGCATTCCAGTTCAGCCTGCATCCGGAGCGCGGCGTGGACGTGGTGGGTTCCTGGGCTGCGCCGGTGCTGATCGTGATGAATCAGCAACACCCGCTGGCAAACAGGACATTTCAGCTGCAGGATTTAACGGCTTATCCTGTTGCATTGCCTGACCAGGGCACAACGGTACGCCAGCTGTTTGATTTGAGCTGCCAGATGAGCGGTACTTTTATCGAACCGGCATTGACCTGCAATAATTTCAGCACCCTCTATACTTTCCTGCAGCAGAATCCGCTGGCCATCACCATTTGCAGCCAGTTCACCGTGCTATATCAGGCGCGGGAACACTGTCTCGCGTTGCGCTCAATGGGGATCGACCAGCTTACCCAGCGAACGCTGCAGGTACAGACCGTCTCCGGACGCCAGCGCTCGGCGGCGCTCAATTTGTTTCTGGAATTCATCCGCGTACAGTTGCAACAGCAGAATGCCCTATTCATGCATGAATATGGCCTGTAGGGTCTGCGTTATACTGGTAATCATTGCAGGCCGCCTCACGCAGTCGGACCTGATTTTTCGCTTATGACCTTGAGGGCTTTTCTGTGACGCCAGACAGCAAACTGTTGGGTAACTACCTGAAAGATCGCCGGGGCAAGCTCGATCCGGCGAATTTTGGCATTTCACCGATCCGTCGCCGCACACCCGGACTGCGGCGGGAAGAAGTGGCGCAGCGTGCCAATGTCAGCGCCACCTGGTACACCTGGCTGGAACAGGGCCGCGGCGGCTCCCCCTCTTCAGAAGTGCTGAACCGCCTTGCGGAAGCACTGGAACTGAATAAAGAAGAGCGCGAACACCTCTTTTTACTGGCGCAGCAGCGCCCGCCCCGCGTGCAGTATCAGCCCGGCGAACCGGTTTCGCCGCAGTTGCAGCGCGTACTGGACTCGCTTGAGCACAGCCCGGCGCTGGTCAGAACATCGCTGTGGGACATTGTGGCCTGGAACGATGCCGCACGCGCCGTGTTGCTCGACTATGAAACGCTGCCACCGGAAGACCGCAATATTCTGCGCATCCTGTTCTGCAATCCCCGGGTGCGTAACAGCATGAGTAACTGGCGGCGGGATGTAGCTAATGTTGTTGCCGTTTTCCGCGCTGAAGTGATCCGTGCCGGGGCACAGGAGAAAGTACAGGGGCTGGTTGATGAACTGTGCCAGCGCAGCCCTGATTTTGCGGCCATCTGGCAGGGTGACTATGACGTACAGCGCTTTGGAGAAGGGCTGAAGCGGACTGAACATCCCGAAGTGGGAGACGTCTCCTTTGAATACTCCTCATTTGCTATCGATGGCCGGGCCGATCTTGGACTGGTGATCTACACCCCTGCCAGCCTGGTTGATCGCAACAAGGTTCAGCGTCTGATAGACACCTGGCAACGAACACGGCCGGTTGCCAGCGGAGAGGAAAAAGAGGCCTGTAGCGACCTCATTTCACAGGATTACTCAGGAAATTACTTCACATCAACCTGATAGAAAATATGTTTACCAAACGGGTCGATCTCATAGCCAGTCACCTCTTTGCGAACCGGTTCAAAAATCGTTGAATGAGCAATCATCACTGCCGGAGCCTGATCATGCATGATTTTCTGAGCCTGCTGGTAGAGCTGGATGCGCTTGTTATGATCCTGCTCTTCACGGGCTTCGGTAATCAACTTGTCGAACGGCTTATAGCACCATTTTGACGAGTTGGACCCGCCGTTGGCGGAGGTGCAACTGAACAGCGGACCGAAGAAGTTATCCGGATCGCCGGTGGCGGTAGTCCAGCCCATCAGCGCCGCCTGATGCTCGCCATTTTTCACCCGCTTGAGGTATTCACCCCACTCAAAGCTGACGATATTTGCCTTAATTCCCACTTTTGCCCAGTCTGCCTGAATCATCTCGGCCATACGACGTGCATTCGGGTTGTAAGGACGCTGCACCGGCATGGCCCACAGGTCAATTGCGGTTCCTGGTTTAATCCCGGCTTCCTGCAGCAGCGTTTTCGCCTTTTCCGGGTCGTAATCGTAATCCTTCAGGTCTTTGTCCGCGCTCCACACTCCCGGCGGCAGCAGGTTTTTCGCCATCGTGCCGGTACCCTGGAATACTGCCTGAATAATCGCCGGTTTGTTGATTGCCATGGTCAGCGCCTGACGGACCCTGACGTTGTCAAACGGGGGTTTCTGAGTATTAAACGCCAGGAAGCCGATGTTCAGCCCGGCTTTCTGCATCAGCGTAATATTTTTATTTTCGCCCATCCGCTTGAGGTCAGCGGGATTCGGGAACGGCATCACCTGGCACTCGTTTTTTTCCAGTTTGGCGTAACGTACCGAAGCGTCCGGGGTGATGGAGAACACCAGGCGATCGAGCTTCGCTTTGCCCTGCCAGTATTGCGGGAAGGCGCGGAACAGAATGCGTGAGTCCTTTTGATACTGCACCAGCTCAAACGGGCCGGTACCAATCGGATCCTGATCGACTTTTTCCGGCGTACCGGCTTTCAGCATTTCATCGGCATATTCTGACGAAAGAATGGAAGCAAAGTACCAGCCAAGATCGGCGAGAAACGGCGCTTCAGCATGGGCCAGCGTGAAGCGGACCGTGTGCTCGTCGACCTTATCGATGCTTTTAATCAGCGAACCAAACTCCAGGCTCTCAAAGTTGGTATAGGCCCCGTTTGAGACGTTGTGGTAGGGGTTTTTGGGATCTTTCTGCCGCATAAAGGAGAAAATTACATCGTCGGCGTTGAAATCCCGGGTGGGTTTGAAGGCTTTATTACTCTGGAATTTCACCCCTTTGCGCAGATGGAAGGTGTAAACCGTGCCGTCCGGGCTGATGTCCCAGCTTTCGGCAAGGCTGGGCACCAGTTCGGTGGTGCCGACTTTAAAATCCACAAGCCGGTTATAGACCGGCACGGCGCTGGCATCCACGCTGGTGCCAGAAGTGTAGAGTTGCGGGTTAAAGTTTTCTGGCGATCCCTCAGAGCAATACACCAGCGTTTTCGCCATGGCCCCGGAGGCCACTGCCAGCGTCAGAGCGGCCACTGCCGTTCTCAATACGGATTTTTTCATTGCATCCTCGCGTTTTGAATACCTGTTGTCCGGATAACAATTTACGCAGGAAAAAGAGAGGGGGCCAGCAAAAAATCTGCATTTACAGGCATATAATTTAACTATATTTCAGGAAGTTGAACCGGTTTAGCATCAGGTATGCGGCAGAAAATTTACTCCCCGCCGGACGGCAGGGAGTGTGGAATCAGGCTCAGTTCAGTTTGTAGTCGAGCGTGATTTCAGCGTTCAGCAGCTGAGAAACCGGGCAACCGGCTTTCGCTTTATTGATGATTTCATCGAATTTACTGCTGTCCACGCCCGGCAGCCTGATCTTGCTGTCCAGCGCGATTTTAGTGATTTTGAAACCGTCTCCGGCTTTATCCAGCGAGACGTCGGCCACGGTGTCGATGCTTTCCGGAGTGAAACCTTCGTTGCCCAGCATCAGTGACAATGCCATGGAGAAGCACGCCGAATGCGCGGCACCAATCAGCTCTTCCGGATTTGTGCCGGGTTTGCCTTCAAAACGGGTGTTAAAGCCATATGGTTGTTCCTTCAGCGCACCACTTTCGGTGCTGATGGTGCCCTTACCGTGTTTGATGTCGCCTTCCCAGTGAGCCTGCCCTTTCTTATGAATGGTCATTCCATTCCTCCCGTTTGTTTGTCGTGAACTCTGAGTATAGTGAGTTTTCAGCACATTGCCGGACACCGACTTGCAATCGGCCAGTCTCTGTCCGTAAATTATCAATGCACTCATCACAAACAGGACATTTGCATGAATCAGGAACTGGCTAATCAGCTTTGCACCCGCTTTTACCGCTATCTGGCCGTCACCAGCCAGAGCGATGCCTCAGCGAGCGTGCTGCCAAGCACGCCGGAGCAGCATGATATGGCGAAGATGCTGGCGGATGAACTTCGGGAGATGGGGCTGCAGGACGTGGTGATTGATGAGTTCGCCACCGTGACCGCCGTCAAACCAGGCAATCGCCCTGCTGCACCGCGCATCGGTTTTATCACCCACATCGATACCGTCGACGTCGGTCTTTCCCCGCATATCCACCCGCAGACGCTGCGCTTTGAAGGCAAAGATCTCTGCCTTAATCAGCAACAGGACATCTGGTTACGAACGGCAGAACATCCTGAAATCAATGCCTATCACGGCCAGGACATTATTTTCAGCGACGGCACCAGCGTGCTGGGTGCGGATAACAAAGCGGCCGTCACCGTGGTGATGACGCTGATGGAAAACCTGACTCACGACACGCCACATGGCGATATCGTGGTGGCGTTTGTACCGGACGAAGAGATTGGACTGCGTGGCGCGAAGGCGCTGGACCTGGAGAAACGTTTTAACGTCGACTTCGCTTACACCATCGACTGCTGCGAGCTGGGTGAAGTGGTTTACGAGAACTTTAATGCGGCGGGAGCCAGGATTACCTTCACCGGCGTGACCGCACATCCCATGTCAGGCAAAGGCGTGCTGGTCAATCCTCTGCTGATGGCATGGGACTTTATCGGCCATTTCGACCGCCAGCAGACACCGGAACACACCGAAGGCCGCGAAGGCTATGTCTGGTTTAACGATATGTCCGCCAATGCCAGCGAGGCCGTGGTTAAGGCCTCGATTCGTGACTTCGATCTGGATTCTTTTGAGCAGCGTAAAACCCGGCTGCACGACGTTGCCGCGAAGATTGCCGCGCAGTATCCAACCGGTAAAGTTGAGCTGGAAATCAGCGATATCTACAGCAACATCAGCAATGCGATCGGTGAAGATCGCCGGGCTGTTGACCTGATCTTTACCGCGCTGGAACAGCTGGATATCCAACCGAAAGTCACGCCAATGCGTGGCGGTACCGACGGTGCAGCCCTGTCAGCCAAAGGTCTGCTGACGCCAAACTTTTTCACCGGCGCGCATAACTTCCACTCTAAGTTCGAGTTCCTGCCGGTGCCTTCATTTGTGAAGTCCTATCAGGTTGCAGAGAAGCTCTGCCTGCTGGCTGCTGAGTCGTGAGACTTTTTCGCCCGGTCGTGAAGGCCGGCGGATTCTCACCGTTATAATAAGGACTCTCGCAAACGTTTTATGGACACTGAGTGATAGTCAGTCCGATTATTCCCCCCTATCCTTTTCAATCCCCAACCGAAAAGGAGTGAACCATGAAAACTGTCCTGATCACCGGATGCTCATCCGGCTTTGGCCTGGCGACTGCACAGTACTTTCTTGCCCGCGACTGGAAGGTGATTGCCACCATGCGCACCCCGCGCGAGGATATTCTGCCGCGGTCTTCTAACCTGCGCATTCTGCCGCTGGACGTGACCGATCCGCAAAGCATCAGCAAAGCACTGCAGGCTGCCGGACCGATTGATGTCCTGGTCAACAACGCCGGGATTGGCATGCTCGGCGCGCTGGAAGGCACTCCGATGGACACTGCGCTGGAAGTTTTTGAAACCAACACGCTGGGGACTATCGCGCTGACTCAGGCTGTTCTGCCCCAGTTCCGGGAGCGTAATACAGGTGTGATCGTCAATGTCACTTCGACCGTGACCATCAAATCACTGCCGCTGCTTTCCGTTTACACCGCCAGCAAAGCTGCCGTGAATGCCTTTACCGAATCGGTGGCGCTGGAACTGGAACCGTTCAATATCCGCATGAGGCTTGTACTGCCGGGGCGTGCGCCAGGTACCCGCTTTGGGGAAAATGCACAACCAAGACTGGAAGGGGCTTTCCCACCCGCTTATGTTACCCAGGGCGAGCAGGTATTTACCGAATGGCGTGAGTACAGCGGACCGATAACAGAATCTGAAGCTGTGGCTGAAGCCGTGTGGCGTGCGGCAACCGATCCAACGTCGCCGATGAGGATCCCGGCAGGCGATGACGCAGTAGAACTGGCACAATCGCAGAAATAAAGAAGGTCATGCGGCCTGTACCTGCTCCCCTTTGCAGATACAGGCCGCTTGTTCGCCGTTACTTAACGGAAACGTCAATACCCGGGAAGAACTTCGCGGCCAGTTTAGTCACTGTACCGTCAGTCTGAACCTTAGCGATCGCCGCATCCAGTTCCTGCTTCAGTTTGGTATCGTTTTTACGCAGTCCAAAACCAATCCCCACGCCGAGAACATCGTTATCCTCAACCGGGCCACCGGCGAAAGCAAAACCTTTGCCCTGTGGTTTCTCCAGGAAGCCAGACTGACCCGCCGCTGACATCACCAGCGTGCCATCCAGACGGCCCGCCACCATGTCGTTATAAACCTGGTTCTGGTCCTGATAGGAAGTCACGGTCACGCCCTGCGGTTCCCAGTGTTTCTTGGCATAGGTTTCCTGTACGGAACCCTGCAGCACACCGATATTTTTACCTTTCAGCGAGTCAATCGCAGGTTGCAGGCCGGAACCTTCTTTGCCGATCAGCTGGCTTGGAATACGGTAAATCGGGTTGGTGAAGCCAATGCTTTTCATTCGCGCTTCAGTGATGTTCATCGCCGAGTTAATCGCATCAAATTTCTTCGCGGCCAGCGCCGGGATCAGTGCATCAAAGCTGCTCTCGACCCAGCTGCACTTGAAGTTACCGACCTGGCAGATCGCCTTGCCCAGCTCGATATCAAAGCCTTCCAGATCGCCGGACGCATTGCGGCTCTCAAACGGTGGATATTGTGATTCCAGACCATAACGCAGCGTTTCCTGCGCCATTGCAGAGATGGAAGACAGCAACCCTGCCGCCACTAACAGTGCACTTAACTTCTTCATCAACTTCCCCTCAGGAGTGTTTAGCGAGGCTTCACCCGGCACAGCGCTTCAGCGCCTGCCCGCAGCGTGGCTTCGTCTTTTGCGAAAGAGAGACGGATCAATTTATTGTCGGTACCATCCGTGTAGAACGCCGAAAGTGGGATAGTTGCCACACCGTAATCAACAATGAGACGTTTTACCATTTCACTGTCGGTTTCGTCACTGAAATCTGCATAGCTCGCCAGCATAAAGAAAGATCCAGCCGAAGGAAGCAAACGGAACGGCGATTCTTTCAGCAGTTCAATCAGCGTGTCGCGTTTTTGCTGATAAAACGCGCCGAGGCCAAGGTAGTTTTCCGGGTTGCGCAAATAGTCGGCAAAGGCCACCTGCATCGGCGTGTCGGCGGAATACATCATAAACTGATGTACCTTCACCATCTCTTCCATCAGCTCAGCCGGAGCAAGGCAGTAGCCCACCCGCCAGCCGGTGACATGGAAGGTTTTGCCAAAGGAAGAGACGATTACGCTGCGTTGTGCCAGCTCCGGGTGAGTCGCCATGCCCTGATGCTGACGGCCATCGAACAGAATATGCTCATACACTTCGTCAGACAGCACCACGATATTGGTGTTGCGGGTGATCGCCGCCAGCTGATCCAAATCTTCGCGGCTCAGCACCTGCGCACTTGGATTATGCGGCGTGTTGATAATGATCATCCGGGTTTTCGGGGTAATAGTCGCCCGCACCTGTTCCCAGTTGATGGCAAAGTCCGGCATCTGCAATTTCAGGCCGACGGGAACACCTCCCTGCAGCCGCACTACCGGTGCATAGCTGTCAAACGCAGGTTCGAAGAAAATAACCTCATCGCCTGCATGCACCAGGCCACCAATAGCCGCATAGATCCCCTGACTGGCGCTGCCGGTGATCAGCACTTCACTGCCCGCATCATACTGCTGGCCGTACAGTGCTTTAACCTTGCTGGCCAGCACCTCTTTCAGCGCACCCAGTCCGGTCATTGGCGCATACTGGTTATGGCCCTGCTCCATTGCCCGGGTCACGCCCTGTACCAGCGCCGGATCGCAAGGGAAATTTGGCGCACCCTGCGACATGTTAATGGCATTGTGCTGCGCGGAAAGCTGGCCGATAACGGAAAAAATGGTGGTGCCCACATCAGGAAGTTTGGAATGCTGCTGAACGGATGAAAGGATGGTCATGCTGTCTCCGGTAGTGATCTGAGGCTTTATTCCTCATTCAACGTGAGGCTGCTTGAGCCGACAAGCGAATTGTTGTCATAATAGCCATGACTTTTAAACATAGCTCAAAGGGTATTCATGTCACGGCGTCCGCTTCCGCTAAATGCAGTTCATGCCTTTATTGTCACTGCACGCCATCTCAATCTGACCCGCGCAGCCGGTGAACTCTGTATCACTCAGGGAGCAGTCAGCCGCAAGATTGCTGCACTGGAAAACTGGCTGGGTTTTGCTCTGTTTGACCGTCACGCACGGGGTCTGTATCTCACCCCGCAGGGCGCCAGCCTGCTCCCGGCGATGAAAACCAGCTTTGAACAGATGATGCAGGCAGCGGAACAGGCCAGTAAAACGCATGCAGTGGTCCGCCTGAAAGCCCCGACCTGTGCCATGCGCTGGCTGGTACCCAAACTGGTGGCGCTGGAGCAGGCGCGGCCCGATCTGCATGTGGCGCTAACCACCACCGTCGACCACAGCAGCCAGCTGGATAATTTTGATGCGGCGATTGTCTATGGCCCCCCCACCGCGGGCAGCTACCGTTTGTTTAATGAAGAGCTGACGCCGGTGATCGCTGCGAGCCTGCAGCCGGAAACCGATCTGAAGATTGAGGATTTGCCACGCTTTACCTTTCTGCACCCAACTGCTGACAGCCGTGACTGGCAGCTGTGGCTCAGCCAGCAGCAGGTGAAAGTTGCTATCAGGCGCAACCAGCATTTTGACACGATGGATCTGGCAATCAGTGCGGCCATTCAGGGATTTGGCGTGACGGTGGCGGATGTGACGCTGATCGAGGCAGATCTGGCAATGAAACGGTTGATCGCGCCTTTTACAGCGACAGTAAAAACGGGCGCGGTCTACAGTCTGATCCAGCGCCCGTCGGAGGAAGCGCCACCACAACTCCAGGAGCTGGTGGCGTGGTTAAGGTCTTAGAACCTATTTAAAGTTATATCTGACGCCAACCATAGAAGCGGCGTCGTTGTAGCCTTTATCGCCAATTAGTACCCCAACGTTGCCCCAGACATCCAGTTGCGGAGCGATCTGCCCTTCCAGGCCGGTTTTCACTTCGCCCTGATCGCGCGTGCCGGTCTGGTGGATACCTATACCGTCCATTTTTGTCCCGAAATAACGGCTGTTATGCAGCCAGTTAACTTCCACAAACGGCTGGAACGTTCTCTCTTTATCATTATCCATGGCATGATGACCTTTCAGGAAAGTCCGCATCCCGAGGCGCGTCTGAATATTGCCGTCACCCTCGCCATGAACCCCGGTACCGTTAAATTCACGGTGATCGTCAGCTTTCACGCCCATCCAGACAATCTGGGCCTGCGGCTGGATAAACCACTCATTGAGTGAACCGTGGCTGCCCCTGAACTCACCGGTTTTCCGGGTATAACCTGTTTCCAGCGAGGCGGTAAAGCCTTTGGATTTGTAGGCTTCACCCTGAATATCGTCGCCTTTCACATGGTTGTTGAACCAGTTGTACTGTGCCCAGCTGTCGACATACACGCCCTGATGGGATTCATCATTGGCATACCAGGTAGCATAAGCCCCTGCACTGTAACCATTTACTGAGCCTCCTGAACCGTAGTGAGTCACGGAGGAACGGGTGTTGCTGCTGTTGTGACCATAGCCAGCCATCAGGCCCAGATGCCCGCGGTCAAGGCGGTCAGCGCTCCAGCGCGCAACGTCGCCGCCAATCTGCATAACATAGCGATTGCTCTGGGTTTTAAGCTGTCCGCTGCTGTCGCGCCAGTTGTTATGTCCGCCTTCATGACGTATCCACATACCGGTTTCTTTCGTCTCACCGGTGAATGCATCAACATACTGAGTTTCACCCAGACGATCGTGCAACCGGGTGGTGAACAGCATATTGGCAGCCGCGAGATTCGCGGTATAGCTGCCTGCTTCAGGGCGGATATCCGGTTGTGGTGCCGGGCCGGGCTGCGGATCCGGCTGTGGATCAGGGTCGGGTTTGTGGCTGATCAGATACCAGTTACCGCTGTTATCCTGCTGACCACGGACCAGAGAGTAGTCATAAGCCCCGGCCACGATCCTGCCGTCCTGGGTAAATTCGCCGTCTGAGCTCCCGGTGACATGGATAATTTCAATCCCGTTCAGCGTTTGCGCGCCAGTCCCTCCGGCATTCATCACGCTGACTCCGGTGGTGCCGGAAGTATTGCCATTAACAGTGAGTTTATCGGTGGCTGAACTGTCACCGCCCAGCGCGGTATTCAGATGCAGATGACCGCCATTCCCGGCATAGTCACCGTTGACTACCAGATGATTTCCCACCGGCTGATTGCTGCTGCCGATCCACACATTACCGCTGTTCTGCAGATTACCGCCCACGCTGAACGTTTCTGCCGTGGTTGTTGCATCTTGTGAGCCGACAATCATCTCGCCGCGGTTATCAATATTCCCGGCCACACCGCCAAATCCGGACAACCGGCCAGCAGCATCGATATTCACCTGGTTGCTGGCCAGCGTTAAAGGAGCGGCTGCACTGCCAAGAATCACCTCGCCCTGCGCGATCTCTGTCGTGCCGCTCCACTGCGCGTTATCATTCAGCGTTAAAATACCTGCACCGGCTTTGGTCAGGCCACCGCTGCCCGTCACCACGTTAGCCAGCGTCCAGTCACTGGCGTTATTCAGCAGCAGCGTTCCTGAATCATCGACTGTGGCGCTACCCAGCTGACGCTGCTCAGAGGCAGTCAGCATCGAGGCATGATCTATGGCGAATGTCCCGCTGAAGCCGGAGTTGTCGCCAGCCAGCACGACATCACTGCCGTGCAGCGCCACCTCGCCGTTGTTACTGATTTTGTTGTACAGCACGCCCGCAGCATTATCTACGTTAATCAGACCGGCATCGTCAATGTTGCCACTGCCGAGTCCCCGGGTGTTGTCGACATTTGCCGTGGCTCCCTGCAAGATAGCGACGGTCGCACGCAGATTGTTATTTGCACTGGTCACGTCCAGCGTGCCGCCAGCGAGCGTCAGCAAGCCGTCACCGGCCAGTTCGCCCAGAGACGTTCCCCCCTCAGCAATGGTCAGATGCCCGCTATTCAGATCGGTCAGCGAACCGGCAGCCGCAGTCAGCTCGCCAATGGTTTGTGAATGCCCTCGCATATCGAAGCCGGTATTTTCCGCCAGCTTCAGCTCGCTGGTCTTGCCGAGCACGTTGTCATTCAGCATCGCCAGATTGCCGCTGCGAACATCGGTCTGCCCGGTGTAGCTGTTATCCATGTTGGATAATGTCACGGTCTGTCCCTGCTGGCTGTCGACAGCGAGATCGCCACCGCCAATGATTTTGGCGCTTAAATCGGCCGCATCCGCAGTATGACCTTCCGCGTCAAGGCTAAGCGCGTTTTCACCGCTGGTCAGTAACTCAACCTGAGTCAGACCATAGTTGATATACAACCCGTCAGAGTCTTCACCGCCGGTGAGGCGATAATCGTAAGTGCCATTCGCTACCACTTCACCGTTCTGAGTGAAGTCATGGGCGACGGCATCAGAAATAACGTTGCCGTTTTCATCCTTCAGGACCAGGTTACCGCCGCCGCCCCAGACCTGGGTATCAGAGTTACCCAGTTTGATCATTTCACCGGTATCATCCTGTTCAAGGATCGAACTCTGAGTATCCGCCTCAGGGCGAACATTGCTGACGCTGGTGGTATCGACCTGCACCGTTCCCCGGCCCAGCAGATTCATACCATTAGCCTGGACCATGCCTGAAGACGTCGTTCCACCCGGCGTAACGCCATCAAATTTTACGGTCCCGCCTGCAAAAACAAGTCCGCCAATTTTCTGCTCGCCTTCAGCAACGTGTGTAATGCTGCCGTTCTCAACGCGCAGCTTTGCCTTACTCAGTGCCTGAGTATTTATATCCGAAAGTTCAAAATGTGTATTATTCAGCGCCACAGTCCCGGTAAAACCATCTCCGGCGTTATTGCTGTCGAAGTTAAATGTTGTCCCCTTCGTATCGACTTTAATTACGCCGGAATCTGAAAGATGACTTTTAAAAATCAGGTCCGAAGTGGTTTTAATTTCGAGCTCGCTGGAGGTGTCAATCCGGTAGCCGGTTCCGGCTTCGTCCTGTTGATCTTTGCCCAGTCCAAATGTAAAACCGTCCAGTGTCAGCACGGAATATCGTGTAATATTGATATTACTGATGCCCAATAGTATATCAGGGCTTTGCAGGGTGTCATGGGCACCGATGATCACCAGGCTGTCATATCCTCCATCCAGAGCAGAGCTGGTGTCGACAGGCGTGGCAGCTGTTGATAAGGGCGCGTAAATCAGGCCAATAGCCAGCGCCAGCGGTGTCATCAGGGACACTAATTCAGGGGGCTTTTTTTCTGCTTTGACTGCCGCCTGTGAGCCATGACAAAGGCCTCTGGCAAGTTCTGAAACCACGACATACATTTGCATCCTGGCATGCCAGATAACTTTAAATATCTTGTTCATTTCCGCACTCTGAATAAATAACAGGCAGCCGAAATCATCAGCCGGGATGAGCAGGCCTGTTGTGGTTTATTTAAATTAAATATTTAGGACCAATTATTTATATTGTTTTCTGAAAACGGAGATAAGTCTAACACAGGGTTAATTAACAAATCGACAATCGCCCTTATTGGCATTGACGGTTATTCACATTAATTACATCCTTATCATCCATGTATCAAATGTAATTATTTAGTGAAAAGTTATCGAAAGGCAGTTTTGAAAAAGCGCCAGCAAGATTATCATTATAAAGATCAATCGTATGAACTTTAAGAAAAAATCTTTCATTCTGACTTTAAAACCTTATTGCAACAGCCCTACCTGGAATGAGTCGTCATTTTTGACTTTTATCAAAATAAAAACGCAATGACGCGAAGATAAACTTCAAATTGGCCTTTTTCTGAAAATAACATCCATGGCGTAAAAAATGATAACTTGATGAATTTTATAGATAAAAAAACTAATAGGAATCATCTTAAAGGGAATTGTTATATTCCTGAGGGTTTACTTGTGAGGAAAGAAGGGATAACGAAGGGAAATAAAAACGCCACCGCTATCAACAGCCGGTGGCGGGATAATTAATGACAGTCAGAAAGAGACCCACTCGTCAGCAGAAGAGGTTGCGGTTTTTGCGGCTACCGGACGAGCGATACCTGCCGGTCTGAGGTACGGGGCCGGTTTTTTCACCTGCGTGGTTTCCGGGGACAGGCGGAATTTTGAGACCGACAGCGTCAGCTCTTCCGTCTGACGTTCCAGCGCACTGGCCGCCGCTGAAACTTCCTCCACCAGAGAGGCATTCTGCTGGGTGACACTGTCCATTTCAGTGATTGCCGTGCCCACCTGAGAGATGCCCTTGCTCTGTTCGTCAGAGGCTGAGGCAATCTGCTTCATAATCTCCGTCACTTCGCCCACGGCCCTGAGGATTTCATCCATGGTGCTCCCCGCTTCCCCGACCAGGCGGGAACCGTTATCTACCCGGCTGACGGAATCGGTAATCAGCATTTCAATCTCTTTCGCCGCGTTGGCGCTGCGTTGTGCCAGGTTGCGTACTTCGCTGGCAACCACGGCAAAGCCACGGCCCTGTTCACCGGCTCTGGCCGCTTCAACCGCAGCGTTCAGTGCAAGGATATTGGTCTGGAAAGCGATGCTGTTGATCACGCTGGTGATCTCGGCAATTTTTTTCGAACTGCCGGAGATGCCCTGCATGGTGGTCACCACGTCACCGACCAGTTTGCCGCCTTTACCGGCCGTTACCGAGGCTGTTTCTGCCAGCTTGCTGGCGTGGGCGGCATTCTCTGCATTGAGTTTCACCGTCGCGGTGAGCTGTTCCATACTCGCCGCCGTTTGCTCCAGCGCGGCCGCCTGCTCTTCCGTACGGGACGAGAGGTCGTTATTACCGGAGGAGATCTCAGCAGCGCCACGGTAGATATTGTCGGTCCCGTTGCGAATTGCGGTTACAGCTTCACGCAGGCTGTCCTGCATCACCTGCAGCAGCGGCACCAGCTTACCGACGCAGTTACGGCCGATGTCTTCCAGAGGCTGGCTTAAATCGCCGTCAGCAATCATGCGGAAGTGCTCGCGCATACCATCCAGCGGACGCACCAGCATTTTCACCAGATAACGGTCGGTAAACAGCAGGATCATCAGCCCGGCAATCACTGCCATCACGATGACCGTTTTAGTGACGTTAGTCAGATGATCAACCGTGACGCGGGTGACGTCGAGCTTGCTGCTCGCTGCCGCATTGAATTTGTCCACGCTGGCACCAAAATCGCGGCTCAGCGGCGGCGTGACGTTAGCTGCATGGCGTTTAAAATCATCCAGCACCGGCTGCTGGGCCAGGCGCATCTGCGGCAGGACACCTTCATCCAGCAGCTTCTGCCAGCTGGCAATCACTGCGGCGGAATAACTCGCATCGAGGGGGCCAGGCGCTTCAGCTTTGAAATCCGCCAGCTGTTTCGCCATATTATCCAGCGCCTTCTGCACGGCAGCCATATCAGCTGCAGCCGTGGCGCTGCCAGCCTGACGTGACTCCACTGCACGGCTCAGGCGGGTGATAAACCGGAAGTACTGATCGTTGCCCTTACTGAGGGTGTTGGTCTGGTTAACCAGTTCACGGTCAACCTCATTGCCTTTCCCCAGAGACGTCAGGGAGTAGACACTGTACATGCCAACGGCGGACCACAACAGGCAAAACAGCCCGAGGATCCAGAGCATCACGCTGCGGATGGTAAAGTTTTTTAACATGCTCATAACTACTCCGTAACGGTATAAACCGGGTCAGCTCGTCCTGATAAATGGACGCTTAACACGGTTTATCGGCACCATCTCGCAACACTGGAGTAATTAATTGTTGTGATTCATACCCTTACAAATACCATTATTCAGATAAGTGCTTGCCGCAACTGATATTTTCCTTAAAAACCATGCCAAAAAAGTTTATTGAAGAGACTATTTTGTTGAGAAACTACTTTCTCAGGCGCACCATTTTTTTCATCAGCAAGCGGAATAACTGAGTACGCCGCCGCATAAACCGTTTCTCCAGTTTCAGTGCTGCTTCCCCCTTTTCGCCAAAGCGCATCACATTATCGGCATAGGGTTGCCAGGCTGGCCACACGATTTCCCCCTTCAACTGGTGGGAAAACACTGAGGCATCGCGGGCAAAATTCAGCCAGTACTCGCTGACTTTATGGGCAAAAGCACGGTCATTTTCGGTAAAGGGACGATCGGCCATCTGTGTTGCCAGCGCATCAAGCGTATTCAGCGTGTAAGGGATCTCGTTGCCGTGCCAGGTTCCGTTAGGGTAAAGGTCACGGGCATTCTCTGAGACGTAGTCAAAATAATAGCGCCATGCTGGCACCCCGTTGCGATGCTGAGAAAGCGCTGCCACATAGCCCATGGTGGTAAAAGTCATATCTCTGGCTACCTGACGCCCCAGCTCGCTGTCATCCCAGACACCGTCATACAGCATGCGGATCAGCTTCAGCCGCAGGCCGATATGCTGCGTCTGGCGGACCTGTTCAATCACCTTCGCCGGGTCGACGCCAAAGTAGCTGAGCACGCTGGCCTCATCGCTGTTGCTGCCAATCATCAACGGCAGCTTGTGCTGCCTGACATGATTAAACACGCTTAGCATCGGTTCAGGCAGAACGTGATCGCCGGAGATCGCCACCGGGCCATTAGCCAGCGAGCGATCAAGCGGCCAGAAAGCGTCCGCAGGCAACGCCCGTAGCTGTTCAGCGGTGGCATTCTCCAGGTTGAAATGCTTTGCCAGTTTTGTTCCGGTTTCCAGTGCAGTTTCGCGCGGTATATCAGGCAATGTATAGGCGCTCTGGGCGATTCCTTTATGAAACAGGCCTGCTGAGAGCGGCGAGGCAAACAGCGACAGCACGCTGCGGGCGCCGGAAGATTCGCCAAAAATAGTGACGTTGCGGCTGTCGCCGCCAAAAGAGGAAATATTGCGCTGTACCCACTGCAGAGCGGCCATCTGATCCAGCAGCGCAAAATTGTTAACCACCTCGCCGTCCTGATACTCTTTATCCAGCGCAGGATGAGCAAAAAAACCCATGTGTCCAAGACGATAATTCAGCGTGACGATCACCACGCCGCGCGAAGCCAGCGGCAAGCCGACGTACGGAGCCAGCCCGCCCGCGCCGATGGCAAAGCCGCCACCGTGGATCCACACCATGACCGGCAGTGGCCGGGAAGGATCCACTTCCGGCGTCCAGACGTTCAGGTACAGGCAGTCCTCACTGAACACTCCCGGATCGCCTCCTCCAACAGCCATGCAATATTCCCGGCTTTGCCAACTGGCATTGCCCCAAAGGGTGGCATCGCGCTCCCCTTCCCACGGCTGTACCGGTTTGGGCGCCCGCCAGCGTAAATGACCTGTAGGCGGCGCGGCATAGGGGATCCCTCTGAAGACAAAAACGCCCTGCTCAAGGTTGCCGCGCAGCAGTCCTTCCGCCGTGCGTATTTTTAACATCTGGTCGTTTTTCATTGGTCCGTCCAAAGCTAGCCTGCTAATCATTATTTGCAGTCGCCAGGCCAAAGTCCAACCGCAGTGAGCATTTGCAGATTATGCCTGGAGAGAAACCCGATGTCCGTCCGGTCTGATTGTCATCACCTCATGAAATCATTACCTTATATCCATAATAAATACCGGAATATTCAGGTAAGGACACCATATGCAAAACAACAGCACCAAAGGAGCGAAGGTCTGTTTACCGCTCACATTAAGACTCTATGACTGGTGGGTACTCAGCCTCTCCAACAGTTTTGCATGGCGCTGTCAGACCGATGGGATACTCCCTCCACATTTCCGGCGTCATCGGGGAGAACACCAGTGGATGTTGGCGTGGGCACCGGTTACTACCTCGAAAAATTGCAGCCATATCTGCAGAATGTGACGCTACTGGATTTAAATTCCGCCAGTCTCACCTCAGCCGCCAGACGTATTGTTCTCTCCCGCCACCTGAATTGCCTGCACAACCATTCCCGGCAGCGGCGTCAGCCACAATGCGTCTGGTCGCGAATTGATGAGGGTCTATAACAGGAAGGGCATTTTCAGTAACGGCCAGGATTCGTTGTCCGATCTGAAAACCATGCTGCATCAGCATTTCCGCGAGGTGGATGTCAGTTTACAGGGTACGCTCGCGCTCTTTACTGCGCGGGATAAAAGTGCAGATGCGGCTCAGGATATTGACGAAAATTGAGTTTTCAGCAGCTTTAAGCTTAACTGTGGCTCAAATTTCAAAATAAGGAACCAACATGTTTGCAGCTATCAACAGCGGATTTTCCCGCCTCGGCGATCATCCTGACTTTGGCAAACTGGTGCTTCGCCTCTCTCTCGGTGCGCTGCTGCTGTTTCATGGTGAATTTAAAATAGTGCACGGCGTGGGCTGGATCGCCTCCATTCTGAAGGCGCACGGTATCCCTGCTTTTGTGGCTTATGGCACCTACGTGGGTGAAGTCATCGCCCCGATTATGCTGATTATCGGACTGATGACCCGTCCGGCTGCCTTTATCATCGCGGTGAATCTGGTGGTGGCAACGCTGCTGGTGAAAACGGGCGCTGTGTGGCACCGCACTGGCGTGGGTGCCTGGGCGCTGGAAGGTGAAGCGTTCTATTTCTTCGGCGCATTCGCCGTAATGCTGCTTGGCGCAGGCAGATACTGCTTAATTCGCAACACCAGCCTGCAATAACTCAGCACAGGGGCGCTGGTTCGCCCCTTTTGCTTCATTCTATCCCGCAGCGTTGCAGACTGGCTGTTTGACGCCGGGCATATAACGCAATTTCATCTTCGACCTGCACACCCAGAGCCTGCTCAAAAGCCTGCTGACTGGCATTACCCTGGGACATCTTTTTCGCTTCACTGCCCAGATTTGACTGGAAAATCCCGGCAGCGCTGACCGGCAGAAAATCCTCATAGATCATCGGTGTCGCCCTGATCAGCCCCTGCTCAATCAGCTTTTCCACATCCTGTTGTTCAGCAATAAGCTGTGGATTGGCTTTTCCCTTTTCGGTCAGAGTCCAGTTAAACCAGGCCAGTTGCTGTTGGCGTAAACTCATTTCGTCATCCGGGAAAGGCCGGAACACCTCAGCAAGTTGCTGCTGATGTCCAGCGTTATCCGTTCCCTGAGAGCTTGCCTGCAACAGTCGGTCATACAACGCCCGACCTTTCGCGGTCAGCGCGATGCCACGCTGCTCAATTTCACCGAATCTTGCGGTGTGCGTACCCTGCTGCCGATCGAGAAAACGCACCGGCTCGTCCAACGCTTTGAAGCTGGTCTGGCGCAGTAGCAACGGGACACTGCGGCGCGGCGGCCCTTCAATAATGTCTTTAGGAATAATACCAGCCTGCGGCATCAGTTCCTGCACGCGGTCGATATCCAGCGTGCGCGGTGTCAGGTGATTGATATGGCAGCCGGGGAAGCAGACCACGTCGGCGATCAGCCGATGTTGCTGTTGAAGCGCCTGCCACGTTGCACTGTCGACGGTGGTTTGCTGATGCCAGCGGAACGTTTCCAGCGCCTCCGTAATAAATTCTTCGGCCTCTGCAGCATTAAACCCACCCTGCTGCTGATGGATAGCGATCAGTTCACGGCAGCGCGGAGTGAAAATATCGCGGGCGGCGAGGATCTCTGCCGCCTGCTGACGCAGCGACGGATCGTCTATCAGCTCCAGCCGGAGCAGCGAGGTAAACAGGCGGAAGGGATTGTTGTTTAATGCGGTCTCGTCCTTAGGGCGAAACGCCGTTGAGTGTACGGGGACACCAGCCTGAGAGAGATCGTAATAGCCAACCGGGTACATCCCCATGATGGCGAACAACTGCCGCAGCATCGACAGCTCCGCCGCCGTACCCACGCGGATAGCGCCATGCCGTTCCACGCTCAGCCGGGAAAGCTCACCGGCATCTGACAGCTGTTTTCTCAGCATGGGGTTCTGTTCCAGCACTTCTTCGTTAACCCGTGCCACCAACTCCAGCAGCGTCCCATATTGAGGCACTTCCTGCTGATACATTGCCGACATCGCGCTGGCGAACCCGGCGCGGATACTGTCTGCTGTCACCCATGAATCTGCCATCATCTGACCTTTCTGTTACGAATATGTTGTCAGATTACTGGAATCCCAGGCCGCCCGGGAGAATAATTAGCAAACTGTGATCCGGCACCGAAAGGGCTTATTACACCCCGTCACGACGATAGCCGTAGCGATATTTTGCCACCAGCATCAGCGAGGTCAGCACTGCCGGAATCGCCAGGCTGCTGAACACGTCGGTGATCGTCCAGCCCATAGACAGCATCTGCGCCCCGGCAAAGGCACTGAGGATCGCTCCCATTCGCCCCACGCCGTGCATCCAGCTGGAGCCTGTCGCCCTGGCATGGGTGGGATAATAGCTGGCCGACAGGGCGTTCATTCCGGTGTTGGCCCCGTTCAGGCAAAAACCACTACAGAAAGCTACAAGGCTGAGAACCAGCGTGTGAGCAGGCGCATAGCCAATTGCCATGGTGGCAATCGCGCCGACAAAGTAGATCACCGCCAGCGCCAGGTTTGCATTGAAGCGGTCCATCATCCAACCCGCGAACAACGACCCCACCGTGCCGCCAGCCTGGTACATCGCCGTCACCAGCGCAGCCTGGGTCACGGTCATGCCCATATCTTTGACCAGCGACGGCAGCCAGCTCCCTATCAGATATACCAGGAACAGCCCCATAAAATAACCGCCCCACAGCAGCGAGCTGCCCAGCAGGTAAGGACGGCTGGTGACCAGGCGAACCGCGCCGTGAAGGTGCGCGTGCTCCACCATTGCGAAGTGACTGTCATGATGCACCCGGCCTGGTGCCATTTTCTCCACTATGCGGCGGATCTGTCCAACGGGCGCGTTGCGGGACAGCAGGAATCGCACCGACTCGGGAAGCCATGAAAGCAGCACCGGCACGATCATCAGCGGCAGTAAACCACCGACCACCAGCACCGCATGCCAGCCATAATCGGGGATAAGCCATGAGGCGGCAAAACCCCCACCGGCAGCCCCGAAGGTAAAGCCGCAGAACACCACGGTAATGATAAAGGCGCGTTTACGTTCCGGAGAGTATTCCGCCACCAGCGTGCCGACGTTAGGCATCGCCGCACCCAGTCCCAGCCCGGTGAGAAAGCGGAACAACATCATCTGATCGATGTTTTGCGAGAAGGCGGTAGCCAGCGTCCACAGGCCGAAGAAGAACACGCTGCTGATGATGATCACCCGGCGACCAAAGCGGTCAGCCAGCGGCCCGGCAAACATCGCGCCCAGCGCCAGGCCAATAAGGGCAGCGCTTATTACCGCACCCAGCTGATGGGTGGTGACGCCCCAGGCGGTTTTCAGTGCCGGGGCAATAAAGCCCATCAGGGCGATGTCCATGCCGTCCATTGCCACCACGGCAAAACAAAGGACGATAATCCGTTGCTGATAGCGACTGATGCAGCCCTCGTTAATCAAGGCTCGCACATCTGTCGCAGCGGTACTTTCCACGATAGCGCTCCATGTGCCAGCGCGCGATGGCCGGCTGGCGTAGTTCCTGAAAACATGTGTCGGCTATAGTAACGGATTGTTATCCGCTTCACCTGTTAAATTGCACCCTGCGGCGGTGGGAAATCCCTGAACAGGGGGACAATGAGAAAATTTCATCAGCGAAACTGATGGCGACGATGGGCAGATAATAAAGAAAGTGATGGAAAAGCGTGCAGAAGCGGCGAATGTTAACTAAATTTTGCAATAAGGTTAACAAATCTCTCGTCACAGGCTTGCCTGTCAATACCACCGCTGGCTACGCTGGGTTATGGACAAAAATTACCTGTTTAATCAGCGCATTCGCTTGCGCCACTTACATACTTTTGTTGCCGTGGCTCAGCAGGGCACGCTGGGTCGCGCCGCCGAGACGCTTTCTCTCAGCCAGCCTGCGCTGTCGAAAACCCTGAACGAACTTGAAGAGCTGGCGGGAGCCAGGCTGTTTGAGCGCGGGCGACTGGGTGCACAGCTGACCACCATGGGCGAGCAGTTCCTGACCCATGCGGTGCGCATTCTGGATGCGCTAAATCATGCCGGTCAGTCCTTCAGTCCCGCCCTGCAGCATGAGCCTGCCACTCTGCGGGTTGGCGTGCTGACTACCGTGGCGCTGGGCATGCTGCCCTCCATTCTTGAGCGTTTTCATCAGCAGCAGCCACAGACGCTGGTTCAGGTCGCCACGCTGCACAATAATGTGCTGCTGGCCGGGTTAAGAGCCGGTGAGTTCGATGTCGGGATTGGCCGCATGGCAGATCCGGAAATGATGACCGGTCTGACTTATGAGCTGCTGTTCCTGGAATCTTTGCAGCTGGTGGTCCGTCCGGACCACCCCCTTTTAAGTGACAATGTCACATTGTCACGTGCCCTCACCTGGCCGGTGGTCATTTCACCGGAAGGCACTGCTCCTCGCCGGATTGCGGATACGATGATCAGGGAACAGGGCTGTCAGCTCCCCGCCTCGCTGGTTGAGACTTCGGCCACTTCTCTCGCCCGACAGCTGGCCCTTCGCTATAATTATGTTTGGTTTGTTCCTTCCGGTGCCATCAAAGACGATCTGTTGCACCAGTCGCTGGCGGCCCTGCCAATAGCCTCCTACGGGCCGGGTGAGCCGGTGGGGATTATTACCCGCACCGGCGCGTCACTGAGCCTGAATGCTGAAGTGCTGATGGCGACTATTCGTAAGTCTCATTCTGGCTAGCCGCTGGTAAACGGCAGCGCCAGAGTCAAGCTTTCTCCGCATCTTAACGGCTGCGTTTGGCGTGTCGTTCGCGATTATCAAGCCTTGCCTGCTCACTTTTCCTCAGCCCCACATAACAGGCCCCGCTGCCACCATGCTGTGGCTGTGCGCTGCAGAACGCCTGCACTTCTTCAAACTGCTGCAGCCAGCGGAAAAGGTAGCTGCGCACGATATTGGCATGAGAGTCATCATTCCGGCCTTTACCGTGAATAATCAGCAGATTGCGAAAATTTTCGTGCTGCGCAGTCAGCATAAAGCTGTAGAGTGACTGACGGCAGATCTCTACCGGCTGACGCAGCAGATTCAGGCTGGCATCCAGCGAATACTTGCCAAACCGCAGCTTATCCAGCACGCCCTGCTGAATGCCCTCGGCTTTGTATTCCAGCGGGGTTTCCAGCGGGACTACGGTAAGGAAGCCGCTGACCAGTGGATTGTCGAGCTGCTGATCCTCCAGCGTCTGGCGGGGAGATTTGGTCGAGGGGGATTTCAACCAGAGAATATTGGCGCAATCTTTCAGCGGCGTGACGTCTTCCATCGCGTCTTTGAACAGATCTTTATCATCAAGGCTCATCATGCGGATCCCCGGTGGCAACAAAAATGATGGCGTGGATTTTCAGACCCACCGGGCTAGTTTAGCAAAACTCTTCTGAATTGAGATCTCAACACAGCAGCTCAAGAGCGAAACGGGCGCTCTCTTCATCGGTGATCAGCCCCCTGACCCAGCGACCTTTCAGCACGGCGGCAATCGCCTGATGTTTATCACTGCCACCGGCAAAAGCGATAATATTGCGCCCGCTATGGGCGGTCAGCCGCACGCTGGTCAGCCGCTCATCCAGTTCGCTGTTCAGCCTTTCCCCATTCTGGCCAATAAAATGCCCGACGATCTCCGCAGCCACTCCCTGTGATTCCAGCGTGGCCACCTGGCGATCGCTGATAAAACCGTCCGCATTCAACGGACATCCTGCATTGACCTGACCGATACCGACAAACAGCACGTCAGCCTGCTCAGATTTCTCCGTCACCGTTCGATAAATGCGATGATTGCACCAGAGATCGCGGTCTTCGGCGCTGTCGGCATACAGCGGCGCAGGCAGAATGAAATACCGCCCCTGAGTTTTCTCTGCCATCCACAGCGGAACATCGTAGCGGGTACAGGAACCGTCGCTGGCTATTGCACCAATCAGGGAAACGCAGCTGTGCTGCGGCTTGTCAAACTCCGGTAATTCATCAATGGTGGCGCGTAACGTCCGGCCTGAACCAACGGCAACGATCTGCGCCTGATCGAGCTTAAGGGTCTGTGCCATGACTTCGGCTCCCGCCACCGCAATCATCTTCTGCAGTCCGTCGCCCTCCACGCCTGAAGACGGCACCACCTGACAAACCTGCAAATCAAACCGCTCTTTCAGCTGCTGTGCCAGCGTCATGCAGTCCGCCACCGGGTGGGTAATGTTGACGCTGACCAGCCCCTGCTCTGCCGCCAGCGCAATCAGACGCTGCGCCACCTGGCGGGACACGCCCAGTTTATCGGCAATGTCATGCTGAGTTTCTCCCGCCACGTAATACATCCAGGCCGCTCTGGCCGCCTGATCCAGTTTCTTATCGTGCTTGATCATCATAAGGCTCTGTAAGGTTTTTTCCAGCTTACTCCGAATAATTGCCCACCATTAGGGCAATTGCAAATTTTGTGATCCCGCCCGCAGACATACGGCGGCTTAATCCGCAGGCTGTTACCCAATCAAGCAAAAGCCCTTTTAGAGAGCAATTGCTCAAACAAACAGGAGAGTGTTATGACTGCTACAGCCTCAATCTGGATGCACATCGGTGCGGGTTCTTTTCATCGTGCTCATCAGGCCTGGTATTTGCACCGCCTGCTGCAACAGGGGGATCATCGCTGGCACATCGCCCTGAGCAATATTCGTGAGGATGCCGCACCGCTGCTGAAAACCCTTGCAGCACAAAACGGGGAGTACGTGCTGGAAACCGTCACTCCGGAGGGTGAGCGTGCGTATGAGAAAATCACCTCAATCAAAACCATCGTGCCGTGGGACAGCCAGTTAAACGGCATGATTAAGCAGGGATCGGATGCGGCCACCCGCGTGATTGCCTTTACGGTGACAGAAAGCGGCTATTACCTGGATAACGATCACCGCCTGGACCCACGCCATCCGGACATTCAGGCTGACTTAAAAGGCGAAGCCCGTACTCTTTATGGTGCGCTGACGCGAATTTTACTGGCCCGCAAGGCAGCGCACGGTAACCCGGTGACGTTGCTGAACTGCGACAACCTGCGACATAACGGCGAGCGCTTCCGGGCGGGTTTCCTGAAATTTCTCGGCTTACGGGGTGAAGAAGCGCTGTTGCAGTGGGTGGAACAACACACCACATCACCCAATACTATGGTTGACCGCATCACGCCACGTCCCACCGCAGATATCGCCCCGCGCGTGCTGAAAGAGACCGGCTTCAGCGATAGTGCCCCGGTGATGGGCGAAGCCTTCATTCAGTGGGTGGTTGAAGACGATTTTGCTGCCGGACGACCGGCGCTGGAAAACGTCGGCGTGGAGATGGTCAGTTCCGTGCTGCCATGGGAAGAAGCCAAAATCCGCATCCTGAATGCCAGCCACAGCTGCATTGCCTGGGCCGGTACGCTGGTGGGCCAGTCGTATATCCATCAGAGCACCCGCACCCGGGAGATCAAGGAGATGGCCTGGGAATATGTCACTCAGGATGTGATCCCCTCTCTGCTGCCCAGCCCGCTGGATCTGCAAGAGTACCGCGACGTGGTGCTGGCGCGCTTTGCCAATCCTTATATTCGCGACACCAATCAGCGTGTGGCTGCCGATGGCCTGTCAAAAATTCCGGGGTTTATCACCCCAACTCTGGTTGAAAGCTATGCCCGCAATGAAACACCCAGGGCCACTACTGTGTTGCCAGCGCTGTTCTTTCTCTTCCTGCAGCGCTGGCATCAGGGTGAACTGCCCTATGAGTATCAGGATGGCGCACTGAATGATGATGCGCTGCACACCCTGCTCAGCAAACCAGACGCGCTGGCCCGTTTCGCGGCTGATGAAACGCTTTTCGGGCCGCTGGCAAAACGTGCCGAGTTCGCCAGCCTGCTGGCAGAAACGGTTTCCGGCCTGCAATCCTGGGCCAGACAGCCACAGCCGGTCAGTGAGTAAGGAGCGGGCTATGTATCTTGGAATCGATGCCGGAACCTCAGAAATCAAAGCGCTGGTGATTGATGGTCAGGGAGAGATTGTCGCCACTGCCGGGGCAAAGCTTACGGTGCAGCGCCTGCATCCTCACTGGTCAGAACAGGATCCGGCGGAATGGTGGATGGCCACTCAGCAGGCGGTCAGTGAATTACGTCAGAAAGTGGGTGACCACTGGTCGCAAATCCGGGCGATTGGTCTTTCCGGGCAGATGCATGGGGCAGTTCTGCTCAACCGTGATAATCAGGTGCTACGGCCCTGCATCCTGTGGAATGACACTCGCAGCGCGGCCGAATGTGCGGAACTTACCGCACTGGCTCCTGATTTGCACAGCGTAACCGGTAACCTGGCGATGCCTGGCTTTACCGCGCCGAAGCTGCTGTGGGTTGCCCGTCATGAGCCGCAAATCTTTGAGCAGACCGCCAGCATACTGCTGCCAAAAGATTATCTGCGCTGGAAAATGAGCGGTGAGAAACTCAGCGACATGTCCGATGCCGCCGGAACGCTGTGGCTGGACGTCGGCCGTCGTGACTGGTCTGACAGCCTGCTCGCGGCTTGTGGTCTGACTCGCGACCATATGCCACGCCAGGTGGAAGGTTCCGAACCGGCCGGAAAACTGCGCCCTGAGCTGGCCCGCCAGTGGGGATTAAACGAAGAGGTGATCATTGCTGGAGGCGGCGGTGATAATGCGGCCAGCGCAGTAGGCATTGGCGCAATTAATCCAGGAGATGCATTTATCTCTCTTGGCACCTCCGGCGTGTTGTTTGCAGTGAACGATCGCTTCCGCCCTAATCCTGCCTCGGCGGTCCATGCTTTTTGCCATGCTCTGCCTGACCGATGGCATCAGATGAGCGTGATGCTGACAGCGGCGAGCAGCCTGCGCTGGCTGTGTGAACTGATCGGCGCTTCTGAAACCACATTGTTGTCGGAAGTGGCCACTCTGAGCGGTGCTGACCAGCGCAGAGCGCCGGTTTTCCTGCCCTATTTATCCGGTGAGCGCACGCCGCACAACGACCCACAGGCCACCGGATCGTTCCATGGCCTGACGCTCTCCACCCAGCGGGCCTCGCTGGCCTATGCCGTTCTGGAAGGGGTGACTTTTGGTCTGGCCGATGGGCTGAAGGTACTGCAGGAAGCGGGAACCACCCTGACCAGTTGCTCGCTGACTGGTGGCGGCGCACGCAGCCCGTGGTGGGCACAACTGATCGCTGACGTGCTGAATCTGCCGGTGGTCACTCATCCGGGTGGCGAAGCGGGCGGCGCGCTGGGCGCAGCAAGGCTGGGCTGGCTGGCCGACGGTGGCGACGAGTCAGAAGTCTGCCGCAAACCTAAAGAACTGAAACGTTATCTGCCCGATCCCGGGCGTCAAAAGTATCTGCAAAAACGGCTCGACTATTTTCGCCTGCTATACCAACAACAGCGCGAGGCTCGCGCACCCGGCTTCTGAACCCTGACCCGGACGCAATGTCCGTCCGGGCCCTGCATCCCCCGAGGAATTATCATGAAATCAGCAAAAAACTGGTTCGGTCTCCCACTGTCTTTACTCTGGGGCTATATCGCTATAGCCGTATTTATGAGCGGGGACGGCTTTGAAATGGCCTTCCTGTCAAAGCACATCACCGATTTAGGTTTTTCGCCCGCTCAGTCCGCGATGGTGTTTACCCTTTACGGTGCCGCAGCCGCGCTGGCAGCCTGGAGCTCCGGCGTGGTGGCTGAAATTATCACCCCGCAGCGCGCCATGCGCATCGGTTTTGTGCTGTGGGTGGTCATGCATATCCTGTTTATGACGCTGGGACTGGGCATGCGTAACTATCCGCTGATGCTGCTGTTTTACGGCATTCGCGGTCTGGCTTATCCTCTGTTTATCTACTCTTTTGTGATGCTGGTGGTACAGAACGTACCAAAGCAACAGCTCTCCTCCGCGATGGGCTGGTTCTGGGCAATGTATTCCATTGGCATCGGCTGTATCGGCAGCTATCTCCCCAGCTTCACCATCCCGTGGATGGGGGAAACCGGAACGCTGTGGTTTGCGATTGCCTGGGTGGTCGTGGGTGGGTTGATGGCGATGATTCTGCTGCGCAACGTCGGCGGCGAGAGTCAAAAAGCCAACCTGACCACCCGCGAGAAATTCACCGAGCTTTCACGCGCGGTGACGATCCTGTTTACCAACCGCAATATCTTTCTTGCCTGTCTTATCCGCATAATCAACACATTGTCACTGTTTGGCTTTGCAGTGGTGATGCCGATGCTGTTTGTCGGCCGTCTTGGCTTCAGCATGTCAGAATGGCTGCAAATCTGGGCGGTGTTCTTCTTTGTCACCATCTTCACCAACGTGATGTGGGGAGTGCTGGGGGAGTATATTGGCTGGATCCGTCAGGTGCGCTGGTTCGGTTGCCTGGGCTGCGCCCTTTCCAGCCTGGCGTTTTATTATCTGCCCGTCACCTTCGGACATAACTTCTGGGTGGCGATGATCCCGGCAGTGATGCTGGGGATTACCGTTGCGGCGTTTGTGCCGATGACCGCCGTATTCCCGGTACTGGAGCCGAAACATAAGGGCGCGGCGATTTCAATTTATAACCTTTCTGCCGGTCTGAGTAACTTCCTTGCCCCGGCGATTGCCTCACTGGTTTTGCCCTTCTTTGATATCGTTGGGGTGGTCTGGACTTACACTGCTCTCTACCTGTTTGCGGGTATTTTGACGCTAATCATAAAGGTGGAACAACCTGCTCGCTCTGTTACCAAAAAAGAAACAAACCACTACCGGCCTGCTGCAACGGCACAGAATAAGTTTTAACGCCCGAATAAGGCACATTTTTAAACGGGAAGTCACTGAGGATGACATCCCTGACTTTAATGTGCCTAAAACTGCTCTGATCAGTTCCCTTTAGTGACTAAAAAATGATAAAATTGACCTCAGTCAATAATCAATCGAGCCTATAACTATGATCCCTGAAAAGCGTGTTATCAGCAGACGTATTCAGTCTGGCGGTTGTGCGATTCACTGTCAGGATTGCAGCATCAGCCAGCTTTGCATCCCTTTCACGCTGAACGAGCATGAACTCGATCAGCTGGATAACATCATTGAACGCAAAAAGCCGATCCAGAAAGGCCAGACGCTGTTCAAAGCGGGAGACGAGCTGAAGTCACTGTACGCTATCCGCTCCGGGACCATCAAAAGTTATACCATCACCGAACAGGGTGATGAGCAGATTACCGGCTTCCATCTGGCGGGCGATCTGGTGGGCTTCGATGCGATCAGCGCCGGTCAGCATCCAAGCTTCTCACAGGCGCTGGAGACAGCAATGGTCTGTGAGATTCCTTTTGAAACCCTGGACGATCTCTCCGGTAAGATGCCGAGCCTGCGTCAGCAGATGATGCGTCTGATGAGCGGCGAGATTAAAGGCGACCAGGAGATGATCCTGCTGCTGTCGAAGAAAAATGCTGAAGAGCGCCTGGCAGCCTTTATTTATGGCCTGTCCCGCCGCTTTGGTGAGCGTGGTTTCTCGCAGCGCGAGTTCCGCCTGACCATGACCCGTGGTGACATCGGTAACTATCTTGGCCTGACCGTAGAAACGATCAGTCGCCTGCTTGGCCGTTTCCAGAAGAGTGGCATGCTGGCAGTAAAAGGCAAATATATTACTATTGAGAATCACGACGAGCTGTCGCAGCTTGCTGGTCAGAGCCGCGCCATTGCCTGACTCTCTGGCCGGGTTACCCTCCTGACCCGGCCAGCTTCTGTTTTGCTTATCCCTGGCCTGTAAATAGCCTGCTTATTATTTGTTATAATATTGATCCGACTATAACTTTTTCCTTTTGCACTCGCCGCTATTGGGCTATCTTTAACCTACCCAGCGTATGGAGAACCCGTTATGGCCAAGTATCAAAACATTCTCGTAGCTATCGATCCTCAACAGGACGATCAGCCAGCGCTCCGCCGTGCTGTTTATCTGAATCAGCGACTTGGCGGGCGGATCACCGCCTTCCTTCCTATCTACGACTTCTCGTATGAGATGACCACCCTGTTGTCGCCCGATGAACGCACCAACATGCGTAAAGGCGTTGTCAGCCAGCGCACGGAATGGATCCGCGAGCAGGCCAGGGCCTATCTTGAGGCTGGCGTGGATATTGATGTCAAAGTGATCTGGCATAACCGCCCGTACGAGGCGATTATCCAGGAGGTGCTGAATGGCCGTTACGATCTGGTGATCAAAATGGCACACCAGCATGACCGTCTGCAGGCGGTGGTCTTCACCCCAACCGACTGGCATCTGCTGCGCAAATGTCCCTGCCCGGTTTGGATGGTGAAAGATCAGCCGTGGCCGGAAGGCGGTAAAGCAGTGGTGGCCGTCAACCTTGCCAGTGAAGAACCGCATCATGACCCGCTCAACACCAAGCTGGTGAAAGAGACGCTGGAACTGGCGGAGATGGTTAATCATACCGAAGTGCACCTGGTGGGAGCCTATCCCATCACCCCGATCAATATCGCTATCGAACTGCCTGATTTCGATCCCAGCGTGTACAATGATGCAATCCGTGGGCAGCATCTGCTGGCGATGAAGGCCCTGCGGCAGAAATTCAGCATCGACGAGAAATTTACCCACGTCGATAAAGGCCTGCCAGAGGAAGTGATTCCGGATCTGGCCGCTCACCTGGATGCCGGTGTGGTGGTATTAGGAACGATTGGCCGTACCGGCCTGTCAGCCGCTTTCCTCGGAAATACCGCCGAACAGGTTATCGATCATCTGCGCTGCGATCTGCTGGCGATCAAGCCAGATGGCTTCAACTCGCCTGTGGAACTGGACGACGACGAAGACGACTGATCCCAGGTTTTAACGTAAAAAAGGGGCAGATTTTTCTGCCCCTTTTCGCTGGCCGCATCAGACTGGCCAAACAGATGCCCCCGTTGAGGGGCATTTTGTTTACAGTGCTTTCAGAATTGCATCAACGGTGGCTTTCGCATCGCCAAACAGCATCTGGGTGTTCTCTTTAAAGAATAGCGGATTCTGTACCCCGGCGTAGCCGGTATTCATAGAACGCTTGAAGACCACCACATTTTGCGCCTTCCACACTTCCAGTACCGGCATGCCCGCAATCGGACTGCGCGGATCTTCCTGCGCGGCCGGGTTGACGGTGTCGTTAGCGCCGATCACCAGCACGGTGTCAGTATCCGCGAAATCATCATTGATCTCGTCCATTTCCAGAACGATATCGTAAGGCACGCGGGCTTCGGCCAGCAGCACGTTCATATGACCAGGCAGACGACCGGCCACCGGGTGAATACCAAAACGAACTTTGATACCACGCGCACGCAGCTTCTCGGTGATTTCAGCCACCGGATACTGTGCCTGCGCTACCGCCATGCCATAGCCCGGGGTGATGATTACCGTGCTGGAGTTTTTCAGGAGTTCAGCCGTACCCTGCGCATCAATCTCACGGTGCTCGCCCACTTCTTCGCTTTCACCGGTTGAGCTGCTGTCCGTCCCAAAGCCACCAGCAATCACGCTGATAAACGAACGGTTCATCGCCTTACACATAATGTAAGAGAGGATCGCCCCGCTTGAGCCCACCAGCGCACCGGTGACGATCAACAGGTCGTTGCTGAGCATAAAGCCCGCCGCGGCCGCCGCCCAGCCTGAGTAGGAGTTGAGCATTGAGACCACCACCGGCATATCCGCCCCGCCGATAGACGCCACCAGATGCCAGCCGAAGGCCAGTGCTATCAGCGTCATAATGATCAGCGCAAACACTTCCGCCACGGTGCTGTCAGTACGCACAAAGATGATCAGCATGCATAACGAAACCACCAGCGCCAGCAGGTTCAGCTTATGGCGATGCGGCAGCATCAGTGGACGGGAAGAGATCTTACCGCGCAGCTTGCCAAAAGCGACCAACGAACCGGTGAAGGTCACCGCACCGATAAAGATACCGATGAACACTTCGGTCAGATGGATATTTTCCATCACCGCTTCCAGACCTGGCGCGTGATCCAGGTAACTGTTAAAGCCTACCAGCACCGCAGCCAGACCAACGAAGCTGTGCAGCACGGCCACCAGCTCTGGCATTTCGGTCATTTCGACCTTCTTCGCCAGACGAATACCGATCGTGCCACCAATAACCATTGCCAGCAGAACCCAGGCAACGTTGCCGCTGTCCGGACCCAGAATGGTCGCCAGCAGTGCAATTGCCATCCCACTGATGCCGAACAGGTTGCCCTGTTTGGACGTTTCATGTTTCGACAGCCCGGCCAGGCTGCAAATAAAAAGAATTGCGGCAACAATGTATGCTGCAGTCACTAATCCGCCAGACATTGATTACCCCTTAGTTCTTACGAAACATTTTCAGCATGCGCTGAGTAACGGTGAATCCACCGAAGATGTTGATGCTGGCAATCAGCACGGCGATAAAGGACAGGAAACTGACCCAGCCGCCATGACCGATTTGCAGCACAGCACCGACCACAATGATGCCGGAAATGGCATTGGTCACCGACATTAACGGGGTATGCAGAGCATGACTGACGTTCCACACCACGTAGTAACCCACCACGCAGGAGAGGGCAAATACGGTAAAGTGCGAGAGGAACGCAGGCGGAGCCACGTTGGCTAACCAGCCAAACAGCACAATAGCCAGCACGAACAGCGCATATTTACGGTACGGCGAGGCCGGTTTCTCTTCCACCTTTTCGGCCACTTTCGCAGCTGCAGGCGCAGCTTTCGGCGCGGCTGATACCTGAATTGGTGGCGCTGGCCAGGTCACTTCACCATCACGGATTACGGTGACACCGCGAATAACCACATCTTCGAAATCAATGGTGATGTCGCCGTTTTTCTCTTTGCACAGCAGCTTCAGCAGGTTCACCAGGTTGGTACCATAAAGCTGAGAAGACTGGGTCGGCAAACGGCCTGGCAGATCGGTATAACCGATAATCTTCACGCCATTTTCGGTAGTGGTCACCTGATCCGCTACGGTCAGCTCACAGTTACCGCCGGTTTGCGCCGCCAGATCGACAATCACGCTGCCTGGCTTCATCGAAGCCACCATCTCTGCGGTGATCAGCTTTGGTGCCGGACGGCCTGGGATCAGCGCGGTGGTAACAATAATATCCACTTCTTCTGCCTGAGCGGCAAACAGGGCCATCTCCGCTTTAATAAAGGCTTCGGACATCACTTTGGCATAGCCATCACCGCTGCCCGCTTCCTCTTCAAAATCCAGTTCGAGGAACTCGGCACCCATACTCTGCACCTGCTCTTTGACTTCAGGGCGGGTATCAAATGCGCGGACGATTGCACCGAGGCTGTTGGCCGCACCGATCGCGGCCAGACCGGCCACACCAGCCCCAATCACCATCACCTTCGCCGGTGGCACTTTGCCTGCAGCGGTGATCTGGCCGGTAAAGAAGCGGCCAAACTCATGCGCAGCTTCGACAATTGCACGATAACCGGCGATGTTCGCCATTGAGCTCAGGGCATCAAGGGATTGTGCACGAGATATACGCGGCACCGCATCCATCGACATCACCGTGACCTTACGGGCAGCCAGTTTTTCCAGCAATTCCGGATTCTGAGCAGGCCAGATAAAGCTCACCAGCGTGCTGCCTTCACGGGTCAACGCGATCTCTTCATCCGTTGGCGCATTAACCTTAAGAACGATATCGGACTGCCAGACAGTGGCGGTATCAGTGAGTGTTGCACCGGCAGCGACATAAGCAGCGTCATCAAAACTAGCCAGCTTACCTGCCCCGCTTTCAACGGCGACGCTGAAGCCCAAAGCCAGCAGTTGCTCAACCGTTTTCGGCGTGGCAGCCACTCGTGCTTCGTTGGGCAATCGCTCTTTGGTAATTCCAATTAGCATAATATTCCCTTTCATCAAAGGTGATGGAGATTGATCCTCGCTGCGCTGGCCCGAACTGGCCCTCGCAGGAACTGTTGCAAACTGTTTATAACCTACTGAAATTATGACTTACGATCCAGCCGTCCTGCGCGCATTTCTCCGCTTTTCATATAAAAATTCAGAGGCAAGTCCCAATAACGCTATATCGGCACTGAATTTAACTGGAAATTACGCATAATCTGCTAACGAAATCCGGGATGACATTGCAGGACGGAGGTTAAAAAACATTATTTAACAAAGAATTAACTATATAACAGGTAACAATAACCGCCATAACTGGTAAGTGGGTGACAAAAGCCGCAATTTAACATTTCTTTAATATCTTGCTGCCCGTGACTTTTCCCCGCAGCCCTGTTTCGCTCAAAATGGCTGAGACAGGATGCATTATTACATGCAATAATCGGCAGCTAATCTGTTACACATCAAGAGTCCAGCACGTTTTCGTACTCATTTTTTGCGTAAGGCGAAGGATTATTTTTATGAAGCTGAAGAATACCATTCTGGCATCAGCCCTGTTGTCACTCACATCATTATCCGCTTATGCGGCACAGGAATTGACGCCAGAAAAAGCGGCATCACTGAAGCCATTCGATCGTATTGCGATTTCAGGCCGCTTTAATGCGATTGGTGATGCGAGCGATGCCATCTCTAAACGTGCCGATGAACTGGGTGCGGCTTCCTACTATATTCAGGGGATCAACGACAGCAACGGCAACAGCGGTAACTGGCGTGTGGTGGCAGACCTATATCATGCAGATGCGCCAGAGGCCACTAAAAACCAGGATCGTGTGATCAACGGCGTTCGTGAGTTGACCAAAAGTGAAGCCTACAAGCTGGAGCCTTACGATACCGTCTCTATCAGCGGCTTTTACCGCAGCCAGCCGGATGTGAACGATGCCATCACCAAGCAGGCAAAAAGCAAAGGTGCTGCTTCCTTCTTTATTATCCGTCAGATTGACGCCAACAGCGGCGGCAACCAGTACATTACTGCTTATATCTATAAAGCGGATGCGCCGGAGCGTAAAGTACAGTCCCCTGACCTGATCCCGGCGGATTCTCAGGCGGGCAAAGCCGCCCTGGCAGCCGGTGGCGCTGCCGCCAAAACCGTGCAGATCCCCGGCGTCGCCTCTTCTGAAACCCCAAGCACTAAAGTGGGTCGTTTCTTTGAGACTCAGTCTTCTACGGGTCAGCGCTACACTGTTAAAACACCAGACGGTAAAAGCGTGCAGGAAGTTAACGCTGTTACCGCCGCGCAGATGCAGCCGTTTGACAGCGTGACCTTCACCGGTCACTTCGGTACCCCTACCGAAATCTCTGACGCCGTGGGCCGTGCCGCTATCGATAAGGGCGCGAAGTACTACCATATCACCCGTCAGTGGTCCAATCAGAGCGGCGGTAACCTCACCGTTTCTGCTGACCTGTTTAAGTAAGCTTTAAAGGAGGCGGCTTTCGGTCGCCTCCGCCATGCATAATCTTCCGCTGCATTTTGCATAACCACGCATCTTTTCGTCCCCTCCGCATTGCATCTGTCTGGCTCACTCCGTAAAATCGCCGCCGGTTTACGGGGCATTCATTCAATTTTAAGCGCAGCCGGTCGAATTAAAAACGCATCATTGCCGCTGTAATGGTTTTTTATTCTGCATTTGGGATGCTTTTTTGGACAAAAAATTAGGTCTTACCGCTCTCACGGCGCTGGTTCTGAGTTCCATGCTCGGCGCAGGCGTTTTCAGCCTGCCACAGAACATGGCCGCTGTCGCCAGCCCGGCAGCCCTGCTGATTGGCTGGGCAATTACCGGCGCGGGGATTATTTTACTGTCGCTGGCGCTGCTGCTGCTGACCCGCCTGAAACCTGAGCTGGACGGCGGGATCTTCACCTACGCCCGCGCAGGCTTTGGCGAACTGGTCGGTTTCTGCTCCGCCTGGGGCTACTGGCTGTGTGCGGTGATCGCCAACGTTTCCTACCTGGTGATTGTCTTTTCGGCACTGAGCTTTTTCACCGACTCTCCAGGCCATGTGGTGTTTGGCGATGGCAATACCTGGCAGGCAATTCTCGGTGCGTCGGTCCTGCTGTGGCTGGTGCACTGGCTGGTGCTGCGCGGCGTGCAAACTGCGGCCAGCATTAACCTGGCCGCCACGCTGGGCAAAATGGTGCCGCTTGGACTGTTTATTGTGCTGGCGGTGCTGGGCTTTAATTACGATCGCTTCCACTTTGACTTCACCGGGCTGAAGCTGGGTACACCCGTCTGGCAGCAGGTGAAAGACACCATGCTAATCACCCTGTGGGTATTTATCGGAGTGGAAGGCGCAGTGGTGGTTTCGGCCAGGGCACGAAACAAAAAAGATGTGGGCCGTGCCACTTTGCTGGCCGTAATGGCTGCTCTGGTGGTGTACCTGCTGGTCACCCTGCTCGCATTGGGGATCGTCCCGCGGGCAGAACTGGCTGAGATGCGCAACCCCTCAATGGCCGGCCTGATGACTCAACTGATTGGTCACTGGGGCAATATGATCATTGCGCCAGGGTTGGTTGTCTCGGTATGTGGCGCTTATCTGAGCTGGACGATCATGGCGGCAGAAGTACCGATGATGGCGGCCAGGCACGGTGCATTCCCCCGTTCGCTGGCAAGACAGAACCGGCATGGCGCACCTGCTGCCTCCCTGTGGCTGACCAACATCAGTATTCAGGTCTGTCTGGTGCTGATCTGGCTGACCGGTTCGGATTACAACACGCTGTTGACTATCGCTTCAGAGATGGTGCTGGTGCCCTATTTCCTGGTCGGCGCTTATCTGTTTAAGGTGGCCCGTTCTCTCAACCGGCCTGTAGTGATGGTGATAGCCGTGGGCGCAAGCGCTTATAGCCTGTGGCTGCTTTATGCCTCTGGCCCGCTGCATCTGCTGCTGTCGGTGGTGTTGTATGCTCCCGGCGTTCTGCTGTTTCTGTTTGCCCGCCGCGGTGGAAGAAGCAGCGTAAAACTTAGCGGTTTGGAAAAAGTGGGGATGCTGTTGCTGATTGCCGGTTCAGCTCCGGCGATGTGGATGCTGGTGCGGTAATCAGTGCGAATGCGAAAAGGCAGGCAGGGTGACCGTCAGTCGGTCATCATACTGCTCAAGATCCAGCGACTTGACGTACTCCAGGCGAATACCTTTAAGTTGCTGCTCTGAAAGCGGGTAAGGCAGTAAAATATCGAACTGCGAGATGTGCTGTTGTTCAGCTAACGTTATCAATCGGGCAATATTAATCTCATCACTCACCTGGGTGGAGATGATCTGTAATGCCAGCACCTTCAGCCGTTCTGAAGGGGCACCGGGCAGATCCTGCGACTTTCGGGTGACCATGCCAAAGATGGGCATTACGCCGTAGATAGCGTCGACAAAACTCCAGCGTTTTTTGCATGAAGCCGCAAGAAAATCGATGTAATTGAGGCAGATATGGTCACTGTGTACTGCTGGAGCCAGTTCTTTATCCAACACTATGCTCTCCTTTCACCGAAAAAAATCTCCCGGGCGGCCTGAAGCAACCCTGCGGATATAATGGCATATTTAGTGACTCCTTTACTATACATCGAGAGTTATTTAGCGCGGAGACATAGTAGTCCCTGTTAACAAATAGTAATCTAACCTTTCCTCCTCAGATAAATAGCGCTATGAACAAAATCGTTTTCGTGGAAGATGACCAGGATGTGGGTGAACTGATTGCAGCTTATCTGTGCCGCCATGACATTGAAGTCATTGTGGAAAGTCGCGGTGACCGGGCTGAAGCTACCATCGCCGCCGCCAATCCGGACCTGGTGATGCTGGACATTATGCTGCCAGGCAAAGATGGGATGACCCTGTGCCGCGACCTGCGGGCCGGTAAAATCTGGTCGGGGCCTATCGTGCTGCTGACCTCACTGGACAGCGATATGAACCATATTTTGTCGCTGGAAATGGGGGCGAATGACTATATTCTGAAAACTACCCCACCCGCTGTTTTACTGGCACGCCTGCGTTTACATCTGCGCCAGGCCGGGACGCATGCTCAGAGTGACGAGATTGCCCCTGCGGTTCCTGGACAAAAAACGTTGCGCTTTGGCACGCTGTCTGTCGATCCGATTAACCGTCAGGTCACGCTGGGGAGTGAAATCATCGCCCTTTCCACCGCCGACTTTGATCTGCTGTGGGAACTGGCTACGCATGCCGGTTCGATCCTGAACCGTGACGCACTGCTGAAAAACCTGCGCGGGGTCAGCTATGACGGCATGGATCGCAGTATTGATGTGGCAATTTCCCGCCTGCGCAAAAAGCTGCTGGACAGCGCAACGGAGCCCTATCGCATCAAAACTATTCGTAATAAAGGGTATCTGTTTGCACCGCATGCCTGGGATGCGCAATAAAGCAGCTTTTACCATTGCCCCATTTATACGGTTCAACTCTTCATAATTCAGCCAAAACCGCAAAAGAAGGATTGCTGATGATATTATGAGGCTGATTAAGTTAAAAAATCATCACGCTTGTTTTGGGATGATTTTATGAATAATATCATTGTTGTCTGCATTCCATCAGTTGCTTTGATAATATTCTCTTTTAGCTGCTTTCTTGCCCGATCGCGCGATCCCTTCGATTACAATGCTTTCAATATTTGTGTTTATTTCAAAATGTATTTTTCATCAACAATCCCCTTAACTCAGTCCTTTCTGAAAAACGAAGAAAATAAAAGCCGACGTGATATCGCTATCAGAGATAAGCTGAAACTCTCCGATCCATGGTGAGAAATCACAAACAATGGTTTACACAGTGCGCTGCGCGTGGATAAATGCACTGGATGACGGTCAGATAAGCACACTGGCGGTTACATTACCGTTCCCGACATGCCCTTGCCAGCGGGGGAAGCATTGGTAACTTATTGTTTTAATGGTGATGAATAATGAGAAAGCTCTTTATCCAATTCTATCTTCTGCTGTTTGTCTGCTTTCTGGTTATGGCCATGCTGGTCGGGCTGGTTTACAAATTTACCGCCGAACGAGCCGGGCGTCAGTCGATGGACGATCTGATGAAAAGCTCGTTGTATCTGATGCGCAGCGAGCTGCGTGAAATACCACCGCGCGACTGGAATAAAACCATTGATAATCTGGAGCTGAATCTGTCGTTCAAACTCCATATTGAACCGATGAGCAAATACCAGCTCGATCCGGTTACTTTGCGCCGCCTGCGCGCCGGAGAGATTGTGGCGCTGGATGATGAATACACCTTCCTGCAGCATATTCCCCGCAGCCATTATGTGCTGGCCGTTGGGCCAATCCCTTATCTGTTTTTCCTGCATGAAATGCGCATTCTTGATATCGCGCTGCTGGCGTTTATTGGTATTTCACTGGCGTTGCCGGTGTTTATCTGGATGCGTCCGCACTGGAAGGACATGCTGCGGCTGGAGTCGGCGGCTCAGCGATTGGGTCAGGGGCATCTGGATGAACGCATTCACTTTGACAGTGCTTCCAGCCTGCTGCGCCTTGGGGTGGCCTTTAACCAAATGGCTGACAATATCAACACGCTGGTCGCCAGTAAAAAGCAACTGATCGACGGCATTGCCCATGAGTTGCGTACACCGCTGGTACGCCTGCGATACCGGCTGGAAATGAGTGACAACTTAAGCGATGACGAAGCGGCTGCGCTGAACCGGGATATTGGCCAGCTGGAGGCATTGATCGAAGAGCTGCTGACCTATGCCCGCCTGGACCGGCCCAAAGTCGATCTCAGCCTGCAGTCGCTGGATCTGGCTGAGTGGCTGGGTGAGCGACTGGATGATATCCGCTCTGTTCATCCCGAATTTGAGATTGAGCTGAACACTCCGCAGCGGCAGAACGTCGGCGTAGCGGACACCCGCCTGATGGAGCGTGTACTCGATAACCTGGTGAATAATGCCCTGCGCTATGCAGGCAAGCACCTGCGCGTCGGCCTGTGGTTTGACGGTAACGTTGCCTGCCTGCAGGTTGAGGATGACGGTCCGGGCATCCCGCAGGCCGAACGCGAGCGGGTATTTGAGCCGTTCGTCCGCCTCGATCCCAGCCGTGACCGTGCTACCGGCGGCTGCGGTCTGGGTCTGGCTATCGTCCACTCCGTTGCCCAGGCATTTGGTGGCCACGTGGTCATTGACGCCAGCCCGCTTGGCGGTGCAAGCGTTCGCTTTTGCTGGCCGGTTGATTTACCCTTAACTCCTCCCCGCGCTGCCTGACAGCGCCCGAAAACGTCAAGGATACCCATGTCATCTGCCTACGCTAATCTGACGAAAACCTTCACCCGCCTGTCCCGGTTCAGCCATCTTTCCGCCATCACCGGCTGGGATATGATGACCATGATGCCGCCAGGTGGCAGCAGCGCCCGTGGGGCTGCACTGGCTGAACTGAGCGTGCTACAGCATGAAATTCTGACCGACAAAAAGGTCGGCCAGTGGCTGGAAGAAGCGGCACAGGATCAACTGAATGATGTTGAGCGTGCCAACCTGTCCGAAATGCAGCGTGCCTGGCAGCAGGCTTCCCTGCTTCCGGCCTCGCTGGTGGAAGCCAAATCGGTTGCCGGCTCCCGCTGTGAGCACGCCTGGCGTCAGCAGCGCCCGGCCAATGACTGGCAGGGATTCTCCGCAAACCTTAAAGAGGTGGTAAAGCTGAGCCGCGAGGAAGCGGAGATCCGCGCGCAGGCCAACGGCTGCACACGTTATGATGCGTTGCTGTCCGTTTTCGAACCGGGAATGACCAGCGCCAGGCTGGATCAGACATTTGGTGAAATCAAACAGTGGCTGCCTTCCCTGCTTCAGCGCATCGTTGACAAGCAGGCGCAGGAGACGGTTGATATCCCGGTCGGCCCGTTTGCGGTTGAATCCCAGAAACAGTTGGGACTGGCGATTATGAAGCTGCTGAATTTTGATTTTAACGCCGGGCGGCTGGACGTCAGTGCGCACCCGTTCTGTGGTGGCGTGCCGGAAGATGTCCGCATTACTACGCGATACAACGAGAACGAATTCACCAGCGCGATGATGGGAGTCATCCACGAAACCGGACATGCCCGTTACGAGCAAAATCTGCCCAAACAGTGGGCAGGCCAGCCGGTTGCCCATGCACGCTCCACGGCAATTCATGAATCCCAGAGCCTGTTTTTTGAGAAACAGCTGGGCCGCAGCGCAGAATTTCTTAACCTGCTGCTGCCACATGTAAAGCTGCTGCTGGGCGATCAAACGGCGCTGGAGCAAACCAACTTTATCGCTCTGAATCAGCGTGTGAAGCCTGGCCTGATCCGTGTGGATGCTGATGAGGTCAGCTATCCGGCACATATCATTCTGCGCTATGAAATCGAAAAAGCGCTGATTGGTGGAGAAATTGAGGTCGATGATATTCCGGCGCTGTGGCAGGAACAGATGCAATCCCTGTTGGGTATTGATACCACCGGCAATTATCGCGATGGTTGTATGCAGGATATTCACTGGACTGATGGCGCATTTGGTTATTTCCCAACGTATACACTGGGCGCAATGTACGCTGCTCAGCTGTTTCAGGGAGTGAAAAAAGCGTTACCTCAGGTCAGCGAGCTGCTGCGTGAAGGCAATCTGCAGCCGGTATTTGACTGGCTGGAACAGAATATCTGGCAGCACGGCAGCCGCTTCAGTACCCGCCAGCTGATTGAAAATGCCACCGGTGAAGATCTTAACCCGCTGTATTTTAAACAGCATCTTGAAAACCGCTACCTCAACAACCGGTAGCAGGCTGATGGATTGCGGTCACTGCCATAAACCTTTATGCTGGGGCCGCAATGCTGTATATCCTCAGTTTTTCGCTCCCCTCTCTGCTTTGTACAATCGGTTACACGCCGATACCAATCACTCACGGAAACCATCATCGCTATCTCATATATTTGTTTCACCGGCCCCGCAGTGGGCTGACACGTGAAATAAACTTTGAGGGTTTTGCAATGAAAAAATTATTTGCTCTGGTTGTAGCCGCTGCTATGGGTCTGTCTTCAGTTGCTTTCGCAGCTGAAACCACCGCTGCTCCAGCTGCTCCTGCTGCTACCACGACTTCAGCTGTACCTGCGAAAGCTCAGGCTGCTAAAAAAGTACATCATAAGAAAGTGGCAAAGAAAGCCGCTGCCCAGAAAGCTCAGGCTGCCAAAAAGCACCACAAAAAAGCAGCTAAAAAACCTGTAGCGCAGAAAGCTCAGGCCGCTAAAAAAGTGCATCACAAGAAAGTAGCTAAAAAACCAGCAGCTCAGAAAGCTCAGGCCGCTAAAAAAGTACACCACAAAAAAGTAGCTAAAAAGCCAGTAGCTCAGAAAGCTCAGGCTGCTAAAAAAGTTCATCACAAAAAAGTGGCTAAAAAATCCGCTGCCCCTAAAGCATAACTGATGAAGCGGGAGCCTTGCTCCCTCTCAAGACTGATAACTTAAACACCCGGTTCGTCCGGGTGTTTCTTTCTGGAGTATCGGATGATGGTGCGTCGCTATTTATTCGAAATTATCCTGGGTTTAATGATCCTCTGCGGCGTTGTCGCTGTCAGCTTCTATCTTTAATACTCTGCTTACTGATATTCCAATATTCAACTCCCTTTTTTCTCACTATCCGACTATAGTTATCGTCACTGGTGGTTCCGACACTTTCCAATAATTCTCCACTCAGAGAGAGATATGCGCCTGACTGCTGTTTTTTTAATCGGATGTTTAGCCTTTTCGTTTTATGCCCATGCTGACGATGATGATGAAGGCCCAAGCCCGGCGGAAGTCAAAACGCTGTTCTTCGGGAAAGATGACCGCAAGGCGATCACCGAAACGGCGACACAACCCTGGGAAGCCATTGGCCAGCTGGAAACCGCCAGCGGTAACCTCTGCACCGCCACCCTGATATCTGCTCATCTGGCGTTAACTGCCGGACACTGTCTGTTCGCCCCTCCGGGTAAACTCGACAAGGCCATCGCGTTGCGTTTTATCTCCAACGGCAAAGGCGGCTGGCGCTATGAAATCCACGACATTATTAGCCGCGTCGATCCGGAACTGGGTAAAAAACTCAAGGCCGATGGCGAAGGCTGGATCGTCCCTTCTTCCGCCGCTCCTTATGATTACGGCCTGATAATTTTAAGGAATCCGCCTTCGGGCATTACGCCTTTGCCGTTATTTGATGGCAGCCGCAGCGATCTTGCAGCCGCGCTGAAAACTGCCTCGCGACGTGTGACCCAGGCTGGTTATCCTCTGGATCATCTGGACACGCTCTATTCTCACAGCGATTGCCTGGTCACCGGTTGGGCACAGAAAGGCGTGCTCTCGCACCAGTGCGATACCCTGCCTGGCGACAGCGGTTCTCCGCTGTTAATGAAGGTGGACAATGCATGGCAGCTGATTGCGGTGCAAAGCTCAGCACCGGCAGCGAAAGACCGTTATCTGGCCGATAACCGGGCGATAGCCGTTACGGCCTTCCGCGATAATCTGGAAGCGCTGGCGCAGTAAGCAGACTCAGGGACGAGTGACTCCATTCTTAAACGTGCTGACAAGAGGCATCCCAGACCGTCATGATTTGTGCGATGCCTGCGTTCATCGCCGCCAGAGGTACACCATCGCGCGCCAGCGTCGACAATCCAAGCAGGAAAGAGTCAAAAACTGTGGTCAGGGCACGCACATCAACGCCTGTACGTAACTCTCCGCTCTCTACCCCCCGCTGCACACAGGCCTTAATGCCCGCACGGGTCCGCTCGCGTGAACGAGTGAGTGGTTCTGTTACCGACTTGTTCACTTCAGAAGGCGCACTCAGGATCCCAAGTGCCACCATGCACCCTTTAGGATGCCCCCGCTCACACTGCATTTTGGCGGAGTGACGCAGCGCGGTTTCGATCGCGTCGCGTGGTGTCAATGCCGAATCCCACAAGGGATCGGTGACTCTGGCATAGGTATGCAGATAACGTTGCACACACTCCCCGAACAGCGCCTCTTTCGAAGCAAAGGCCGCGTAAAAACTGGGGGCAGTGATGCCGTTACCGATACCCGCTTTTAACTGGCTGAGCGAAGTGGATTCATAGCCGTTCTGCCAGAAGATATGCAGCGCCTGTTCGATTGCACGATCGCGGTCGAAGGTGCGCGGACGTCCCATTGTGGCCATGGTGATCTCCGGAAACTGACCTGTTCAATTGACAGGTATACTAATCGATACAGATGTGTTTGACAATCCAACTCCACCCGATTAACGTACCGATCGGTATATATATTTCAGCAAGCGATTCCGTTTGGCTTTCGTCTACCTCGTCCGTCATGAGGTTTTCTCACTCAAATACATACCAATCGATACAAAACAAGCATTCAGTTCAGATGGGGATTTTTATGACACTGAGGAAAACGATGACAACCCGACACGCCTCAAAGGCCAGTAAAGAGGAGAACCGGCTACCAATGGCTCCCCTCCTTGCCCTGGCGATGACCGGATTTATTTGCATCATCACCGAAACACTGCCTGCCGGACTACTGCCGCAGATGGCGCTGGGGCTGAATGTTTCCAGTTCTCTGGCCGGGCAGACGGTAACCGCCTACGCTCTGGGTTCCCTGCTGGCGGCCATTCCGCTGACCATTGCAACTCAGGGCTGGCGTCGGCGCACGGTATTGCTGATGACCATCGCCGGATTCCTGATCTTCAATTCAGTGACGGCATGGTCTTCCAGCTACTGGTTGACGCTGACGGCGAGATTTTTCGCTGGCGTGGCTGCCGGGCTGGCCTGGAGCCTGCTGGCTGGTTACGCACGCCGTATGGTCCCCCCCGCACAGCAGGGCAAAGCGCTGGCCGTGGCGATGGTTGGCACACCCATCGCCTTATCTTTGGGTGTGCCGCTGGGAACCTGGCTGGGCGGTGTCGCTGGCTGGCGTAGCACCTTCAGCGTGATGTCGGCTCTGACGCTTATCCTGATTGTCTGGGTGCTGGCGAAAGTGCCGGATTATCCCGGACAGGCCAGTCAGGACCGGCTGCCATTACGTAAGGTCTTTACCACTCCCGGCGTGAAGCCCGTGCTCGCGGTGGTGATTGCCTGGATGCTCGCACACAACATTCTTTATACCTATATTGCACCGTTTATCCGGCAGGCAGGGCTACTGCACCAGGTGGACTGGGTGCTGCTGACGTTTGGAGTGGCGGCACTGGTAGCCATCTTTATCGTCGGGCGTCTTGTCGATCATTATCTTCGCCCCGCCGTGCTGGTCAGCCTGGCGACTTTTGCTCTGATCGCTTTACTGTTTATCTGGTTATCCGGCTCTGCTCTGTTCATCTGTATTGGCGTTGCGGTATGGGGACTGACCTTTGGTGGCGCAGCCACTCTGCTGCAAACCGCGCTGGCCGATACGGCAGGAGACGGTGCAGACGTGGCGCTGTCGATGAACGTGGTGGCGTGGAACAGCGCGATTGCTGGCGGTGGTCTGGCAGGTGGAGCACTGCTCAACTGGTGGGGAACGTCTGCCTTTCCTCCGGTGATGCTGCTGCTGTTGCTGGCGGGTTTTGTTATTGCGTGGTCAGCCCGCACTCACGGCTTCAGGCCCGGCAGCCGCCGGACAAAATCAGGCTGAGTGGTGATGGGCCTGCGCTTCCAGCGCAGGCCATCTCTGTCAGAGCACGATCTCATCCATTGCCTGCTGAATACGCTTCTCGGAAACCGGATAAGGCGTACCCAGCTGCTGGGCGAATAAGCTGACCCGCAGTTCCTCAATCATCCAGCGAACATCCTGCACGTCTTCATCATCCTTGCGCACAGCAGGCAGTTTGTTAAACCAGCTGCTCCATGACTGCTGAATCTTTTCCACCTTCAGCATTCTGGCCCGGTCGCTGTTTGGGTCCACCGGCAGCTTTTCCAGACGGCGCTCAATCGCATTCAGGTAACGCAGCGTATCTGACAGACGTTTCCAGCCGTTCTGCGTGACAAACCCGCGATAGACCAGTCCGCCCATCTGCGCTTTGACGTCAGACAGCGCAAGGGCCATTGCCATATCCACCCGACCTTTCAGGCGCTTATTGATGTTGAACACTGAAGTGAGGATCTGCTCCACTTTTTTGGCGATATCCACCACCGTATCATTCAGCCCGGCGCGCACCTTATCGTGCAGCTTAGTGAACTCCTCTTCCTGCCAGGTTGGGCCGCCATGTTCCGCGATCAGCTTGTCAACGCCGCATGCTATGCAGTCATCAATCAAATCCAGCACTTTGCCATAAGGGTTAAAGTACAGCCCCAGCTTGGCCTTGTTCGGCAGTTTCTCGTGCAGATATTTAATCGGCGACGGGATGTTCAGTAACAGCAGCCTGCGCTGCCCACGCCACATCGCTTTCTGCTGTTCATGCTGAGAATCGAACAGGCGGATCGCCACGCTGTCTTTTTCATCCACCAGTGCGGGCCAGGCTTTGACGCTGTAGTTGCCGCGCTTCTGCTCGAAGTGATCGGGCAGGTTGCCAAAGCTCCAGATGTGCAGGCCACTCTGTTCCAGCCCGTCATCCGCGACTTTCGACAGCGTTTCCTGAACCTTACCTTTCAGTTCCACCTTCAGCGCTGAGAGGTCACGGCCTTCACTCAGTTTGCGGTTGTTCTCATCCACCACGCGGAAAGTCATTTTAAGGTGATCGGGCACCTGATCCCATTGCCAGGCTTCGCGTTCAATGGTTACCCCGCTCATCCGACGGAATTCGCGCTCCAGCGCTTCCATCAGCGGCAATTCCAGTGGGGCAACGCGGCCAAGGAAAGCTTCGGCATAGTTCGGTGCCGGAACAAAGTTTCGACGTATCGGTTTGGGCAGTGACTTGATCAACGCAATCACCAGGTCACGACGCAGGCCGGGGATCTGCCATTCAAATCCGTTCTCTTCCACCTGATTAAGCAGCGGCAGCGGAATGTGCACCGTCACGCCATCGGCATCAGTGCCCGGCTCGAACTGATAACTCAGGCGCAGCTTGAGGTTGCCCTGCTGCCAGAAGTTTGGGTAATCAAGCTTGCTGACATTGTCCGCGCCCTCTTTGATCAGCATCTCTTTGGCGAAATTCAGCTGCTCCGGCGCTTCGCGGCTGGCTTTCTTCCACCAGCTGTCAAAATGACGCGCGGACACCACCTCATGCGGAATGCGCTGGTCGTAGAAGTTGAACAGCGTCTCTTCATCCACCAGGATGTCGCGGCGGCGGGATTTATGCTCCAGCTCCTCGACCTCTTCACGCAGCCTGAGGTTAGCCCGGAAGAAGGCATGGCGGGTCTGCCAGTCTCCCTCGACCAGCGCATGGCGGATAAACAGCTCACGCGACAGTGCCGGATCGATCTGGCTGTAATTTACCTTACGCGCGGCAACGATCGGCAGCCCGTACAGCGTGACTTTCTCGCTGGCCATGACTGCGCCCTGGGCTTTTTCCCAGTGTGGTTCACTGTAGCTGCGTTTGATCAGATGCTGCGCAACAGGCTCGATCCATTCCGGATCGATGCGGGCGGCAATGCGTCCCCACAGGCGACTGGTTTCCACCAGTTCGGCAACCATCGTCCACTTCGGCGGTTTTTTAAATAAACCCGATCCTGGGAAAATCGAGAAGCGGGCGTTGCGTGCGCCGGTGAACTCCTGCTTTTCAGCATCTTTCTGCCCGATATGCGACAGCAGGCCGGTCAGCAGCGCCGTGTGCACGCCACGGAAATCGGCTGGTTCGCTGTTCAGCGGGGTCCCCAGCTCACGCACAACCTGGCGCAGCTGGGTGTAAATATCCTGCCATTCGCGCACTCGCAGGTAGTTCAGGTAATCGGTCTTGCACAGGCGGCGAAACTGGCTGGAAGAGAGCGATTTTTGCTGCTCCTGCAGATAGTCCCACAGATTCACAAACGAAAGAAAATCAGACTCTTTGTCAGCAAACCTGCGGTGTTTCTCGTCAGATGCCTGCTGTTTTTCCACCGGGCGCTCACGCGGATCCTGAATGGAAAGCGCGGAAGTAATGATCATCACCTCGCGCGTACAGGCATACTTCTGCGCTTCCAGCACCATTTTCGCCAACCGCGGATCGACCGGCAATTGAGCAAGCGTACGCCCTGAGGGCGTCAGTTTATAGTGCTGATCGTCGCTCTGGGTAATCGCCCCCAGTTCTTCCAGCAGCCTGACGCCATCCTGAATATTACGTTTGTCCGGTGCCTCAACAAAAGGAAACGCACTGATATCGCCCAGGCCCAGCGCCGTCATCTGCAGGATGACCGACGCCAGGTTGGTGCGCAGAATTTCCGGATCGGTAAACTCCGGGCGGCTGAGGAAATCGTCTTCGGAATAGAGACGAATACAAATCCCTTCAGAAACCCTGCCGCAGCGACCTTTGCGCTGGTTGGCCGAAGCCTGAGAAACTGGCTCAATTGGCAGGCGCTGCACCTTGGTGCGGAAGCTGTAGCGGCTGATACGTGCCGTCCCCGGATCGATGACATATTTAATGCCCGGCACGGTCAGTGACGTTTCCGCCACGTTGGTCGCCAGCACAATGCGACGCCCCGTGTGCGACTGAAATACGCGATTCTGCTCGGCATTCGATAATCTGGCATACAGCGGCAGGATCTCGGTGTGCGGCATATCGCGACGATTCAGTGCGTCGGCGGTATCACGGATTTCGCGCTCACCGCTCATAAAGATCAGAATGTCGCCGCGGCTTTCGTTACCCAGCTCATCCACAGCGTCAAAAATAGCCTGCAGCTGGTCGCGATCGGTATCGTCGGCCTCTTCCACAATGGGACGATAGCGAACTTCAACCGGATAAGTTCTGCCAGAAACCTCAATCACTGGGGCGTGGTGGAAGTGCTTTGAGAAGCGCTGCGGATCGATGGTCGCAGAGGTAATGATGACCTTTAAATCCGGACGACGCGGCAGCAGCTCGCGCAGATAACCCAGCAGGAAGTCGATGTTCAGGCTGCGCTCGTGCGCCTCATCGATAATGATGGTGTCGTACTGCATCAGCAGGCGATCCTGCTGGATTTCGGCCAGCAGAATACCGTCGGTCATCAGTTTAACCTGAGTGGTTTCACCGACCTGATCGTTAAAGCGCACCTTATAGCCGATGCAGCCACCAAGCGTGGTTTCCAGCTCGTCTGCGATACGGTCGGCAACGGTACGGGCAGCCAGACGACGTGGCTGCGTGTGGCCAATCAACCCGGTAATCCCCCTGCCCAGCTCAAGACAGATTTTCGGCAGCTGAGTGGTTTTACCGGAGCCGGTTTCACCCGCCACAATCACCACCTGATGGTCGCGGATGGCATCGGCAATTTCCTGCTTCTTCTGGCTGACCGGCAGATTTTCCGGATAGCGGATGACTGGCGTAGCCGCGCGGCGCTGGCTGATCCGCAGCTCAGCGATGGCGATCTCTCCGCTCAGCTCTTCGGCTATCGCCTGCTGTGCCTCAGGATTCTTCACTTTTTTTGCACCGTGCAGGCGTTTGAGCAGACGCTGGCGGTCGCGCAGCATCAGCGAGTCAAGGCGCGGTGAGAGTGCCGCCAGTGGCGAATGAGGTGTATCAGACATAAAGTTTAAAGCTCGCTAGTCGCCAGCAGACTGGCTGATTCTGATGATTCGGTTGTCAAAATTTTGCGTAGTGTAGCACAGACAATCACTTAGCCAGGCCCCCAGGCAGGTAAGCTTGTTCAGTAAATTCGAACATAGGCCTCAGAATATTGAACTATCACTCGCTGAGGTTTCCTCATAGAGTGTAAATCATTGAGCGGAAGGCCTTCCGCATAACACACAGGAAATTATCATGAGCAAAGTTTTAGTTCTGAAATCCAGTATTCTTGCCGGTTACTCTCAGTCCAACCAGCTGGCCGATCACTTTGTTGAAGAGTGGAAAGCTTCTCACGGCAGCGATGAAATCACCGTACGTGACCTGGCTGCGAACCCAATCCCGGTACTGGACGGCGAACTGGTTGGTGCTCTGCGTCCTTCCGATGCTACCCTGACTCCACGTCAGCAGGAAGCACTGGACCTGTCCAACGAGCTGATTGCTGAGCTGCAGGCTCACGACACCATCGTTATTACCGCGCCAATGTACAATTTTAACATCCCAACCCAGCTGAAAAATTATTTCGACCTGGTTGCCCGTGCAGGCGTGACTTTCCGCTACAGCGAAAACGGTCCGGAAGGCCTGGTTACCGGTAAGAAAGTGGTGGTTATTTCCAGCCGTGGTGGCATTCATAAAGATACCCCAAGCGATTTGCTGACCCCTTATCTGAAGCTGTTCCTGGGCTTCCTGGGCATGTCAGACGTGAAATTTGTCTTCGCTGAAGGCATCGCGTACGGACCAGAAGTGGCCACCAAAGCCGCTAACGACGCGAAAGACGTGCTGAAGCAGATCGTTGCTGCTTAAGTGACGTTGAGGTTTGAGAGAAGGCAGCCATCTGGCTGCTTTTTTTTATGGCGTTTTCTGCAGCCATTGCCCGTTAATTCCGCGGACATATTCGCCGGGAGCGGCGCGTTCAACCAGTTTCTGGCCAGCAATGCGGGCTACTTCAACGCTGGTGAGGTTATTTTTCTGTGCCAGCGCGTCGTACTGCTGCCTGCGGCCCTGGTTAATGCGTTCCACCAGCGCCAGCGTGTCACCGTCCTGCTTAACAGGCGCAATGTAGCCGGACAGCGTTTCCCCCACCCGTCCCTGCTTTCTGGCTTCATCCAGCGTCAGCGCCATCACCGCCGGGGAGATCAGTAACCACACCAGCAGCAAACTTTTCAGCTGTTTCATTTTTTCTCCTCAGAACAGACCGCTCTGGTTTTTCAGCAGTGCCTCAACGTCTTTGTCGACCTTGATATGGATCTCGTGCTCAATTTTCACGTTCATATTGATAGTGATCGGTTCCTTCGGAGCAGCCACCTCAATGCGGGGAACACAGCCGCTGAGCAGCAGTATTCCGGCAGGCATCAGCAGGCTAATGCGTTTCATTTGTGTTTTCCTTCTGCGTCGGCAGGGTGGCATTCTGTTCCACCCAGGATTGCAAGTTATCGCCAAAGCGCAGGCTGCGCCAGAGCTGGAACAGGTTTTCCTGCTGCGAGTAGTTCAGTGACACTCGCTGGTTCTTATCACTAAAGCGGCTGGTACCGTTAACCTGCGCCTTCAGCGTCATCTGACCAAGATTATCGATATCCAGCGTGGCCCAGCTGCGTGAAATTTCCATATAACGCAGCCAGTCCATTGCCGCACCGGCAGCGAGGTTATTGGCCGAAAGCGCGTCGGCAAAGTCTTTATCCAGCCGCACGGTCAGCGGCCCGCTGTTGGCAACCCAGCCGTCCTTCACCAGCCAGCGCGAGTCATTGAGCCACAGCGGCAGTGCGGCATTGATATGGCCGGACATGGCAATCTGCTTCGGGCGGATGGCGGTGACCAGCTCACTCATGCTGATGTTTTTCAGCCGCAGTGTGGCGGCTTCGGTCTGGGGCATTTGCAGGCTTTCCAGGCTCATTTTACCGCCCAGCACGTCCACACCGACATGGGTCAGGCGCAGCGGCTGACGGGCGTTCCATGGATACCAACCCTGCAGATCGGCGGTAATATTTTGCAGGGCAAACTGATTGGTAATCTCTTTGATTCGCAGCGAAACCGGCCCTCTGGCACCAAAGTACCACTGGTGAGCTTTCAGCCTGAACGGCAGCGAGAAGTCGATGCCGTTGAACTGATTATCCGTCATCCACACGCTGCCATCTCTCACCGCCCAGTGGCCTCCCGCTTCAAAGCCCTGATCGCTGGCAGCAGAGAACGCCACCTGGGCTTTAAGGGTACCGCCCTGAATTTTCATTTTGAGATCGTCACTGAGCAGTGGCTGGAATACACTCAGCGGCTGCTGCGGCCACCATGCCTGTCCGCGCAGACGCTCACCATCCCAGCGCCCCTGCACACGTACCGGTCCGATAGGCCTGGCTTCGAGCGTGCCGTTATACAGGAAACTGGCCGGATCGTGCCCCTTCAGCGCCAGCGTCAGCGTCAGCGTGGCTGGTGGCAAATAACCTCCGCTGCTGAAGGAGGTTTGCTGCGCATCAAGCCGGAGTTTGCCCGAGAAGGAGGGATTTTCCGGATCGCGCTGCCAGCGTATGGGGTCATCCAGCTTCAGCCTGGGGGCATGAACATTGACGCTGCCGTAATCAATCTGGTCAAAGCCGGTCGACAGTGACGCCAGCTCAATCAGCCGATCCTCCCAGCGCCCGCGCCCGCTGACATCCCACTTTGCGGACAGGGGTGCCATCAGGCCATCCCCCCAGTATCGCCACTGCCACTGCCCTTTGTCCGGCCAGAAATCGGTTGCCCGGCCATCAAGATGCAGCCTGAAGCGGCCCATGGTCGGATCGTGCGCGGTCAGGATCGCCTGCAGCCGTCCGTCGATGCCCGCAGAAGAAACGGTCAGACCGGAAAGTGGCCAGCGGGCTTCATCCACTTCCAGCGTGGAAAGCAGACGGCCGCGCATTCTCAGCAGCGAACCCGGTTTAAGAGACAGTTTCGGATCGAGCAATGGCCCCTGCACCTCACCAGGAATACCGGCAAAGAAAAGCAGCTGCGCCATTTTCGCGTCGCCGGTAACCCGGAACGGCAGCTGACTGTTGATCCAGTCCAGCCTGCCTGGTCCAAGCGTCAGCACCACGTTACCCTTACCGCCGCGCCCCTGAGTCAGCACATTCAGCCGTCCGCTGATGTCGGTGGCGGGAAGGCCCTGCTGCCAGTGACCCAGCGTCAGGTTAACGCCACCGGATAAGGGTTGTGCGGCATAGGGCCAGCGCCACTGCCCCTGCTGAATGCTGATGCGGTCGGCTGAAACCTGCCACGGCAGGGAAACCAGCGGCGTCGCTTCATTCTGCTGGATTACCACCAGTTCGCCCTTATCCTGCTGCCAGTTGAGTTTTGCGCTCAGAGGAGCAGGAATGCCCTCCATCGCCAGGTCTGCGGTCAGCATACCGGCGGCTGGCAATGAATCCGGGATTTTCGGTAAAGAAAGGGTTCCGGCTATTTTGACTGGCTGCGGCACCCCGGGCGCTTGCAGGACCAGAGACCGGATAGCCAGCTCCTGCCCCTGTAACTCAGCCTGCAGGGAAACATTTTTACCCTGATAGCTGATTTTTTGCTGCTGCCCATCCAGGTTCAGCTGCAGCGAACCGGCCCAGGTTTGCCAGGGGGTGAGGGTCAGTTGTCCCACCGTAACCTCTGCTGCAGGCAGCATCGCCTGCCACTCGGCCAGTGATTTGGGCGCTGTGGGTTGATCGGTTTGGGGAAGTTTGCTCGCGCATTCGCTGTCCACATCCACCTTGCCAGCGTTAAGGTGCCAGCGACCTCCAGCCCGCTTCAGAGACAAGTCGCTGACGGTGGCCAGTTCACACTCCCCCACGCGATAATGAACGCCGGACAGAGCGATCCCCCCATTGCTCCAGCGCGGGTTGCCATCCAGACGGATTGAGGTCTCCGCAGGCAGCCATATCCCCGCCAGTCGTGGCAGCCAGTGGGTGACAGTGAGCAACAGTGCCGCCATCAACAACAGCAATGCCGCTACCGCCGCAGTAAACAGCTTCCAGCCCCGGGTCATGACAGTAAAAATTCCGTTCTTTCCGTGAATATCATAGGGCTGAATGATGGCACGTTATATCCCGTGTTACTATTAACTCAGGCAATTTTAACCTTACGGTCACAGGAGAGGGATAATGAAGCTCGCGGTTTACAGCACCAAACAGTACGACCGGAAATCAATCGAGCAGGTCAACGCAGCCTACGGTTATGAACTGGAGTTTTTTGACTTTCTGCTGACTGAGAAAACGGCCAAAACGGCCACTGGCTGCGAGGGCGTCTGTCTCTTCGTTAATGATGATGGCAACCGCGCAGTGCTGGAAGAGCTGGCGGAGCTGGGGGTTAAATTTGTGGCGCTGCGCTGTGCCGGATTTAATAACGTCGATTTGGAAGCAGCTAAAGAGTTCGGGATCAAAGTTGTTCGCGTTCCCGCCTACTCTCCGGAAGCGGTCGCCGAGCATGCTGTTGGCATGATGATGACGCTGAATCGCCGCATCCACCGCGCTTATCAGCGCACCCGCGATGCCAACTTCTCTCTGGAAGGTTTGATTGGCTTTAATATGCATGGCCGCACTGCCGGAGTGATCGGCACCGGCAAAATAGGTATCGCCGCTCTGCGCATACTGAAAGGCTTCGGCATGCGTCTGCTGGCCTTCGATCCCTATCCAAACCCACTGGCACTGGAGCTGGGCGCAGAGTATGTCGATCTGAATACGCTGTTCAAAGAGTCAGACGTGATTTCTCTGCACTGTCCTCTGACAGCGGAAAATAATCATTTGCTGAATATGTCAGCATTTAAGCAGATGAAAGATGGCGTGATGATTATCAATACCAGTCGGGGTGGCCTGATTGATTCGCAGGCGGCTATTGATGCGCTAAAAATGCAGAAAATCGGATCGCTGGGCATGGATGTATATGAGAATGAGCGCGATCTGTTCTTTGAAGATAAGTCAAACGATGTTATCCAGGATGACGTGTTCCGCCGCCTTTCCTCATGCCACAACGTACTGTTTACCGGTCACCAGGCTTTTCTTACGGCTGAAGCACTGACCAGCATTGCTGAAACCACGCTGGAAAACCTGCGCCTGCTGGAAAACGGCCAGTCCTGCCCGAATGAGCTGAAGGTCTGATTTATGCGACTTCAGGCCGGTTTCTCCGGCCTGACTGACTACACTGGTGTCAGCGTGCGCAACTGCCGCTGGCCAGCGCACTTTCACCACAGCGGCGACCATTAGCTAACTGGCACATCCCGATCGCACTGCCATCCAGCTGACGCGAGAGGGCCAATGTTCCTCCGGCATTCGAGCAGGCGCTTTCAGCGAGGCTGGACATCACCACCCGCGGTGGCGCGTGTGCGGCGGTTGCTTGTTGCGGCGGTTCGTTGTCGGTATCGCTACTGCAGCCAGACAGCAATAGCGCGGCACCCACAAGCAGAAAGGTCGCTGCTTTCATTCAGAAACTCCGGGATTGATAAACAGGCAGAAAGCCAGCATAAGCTACGAACCAGAGCGGGTCGAGAGCTGTCACGAATATTTACCAAATTAAAAGCAGTAAAATAGCAATAGCTTCTGGTCTTATTTTATAAATAGCCCCGAAGCAGGACTAAACATCACTTTAAAACAAAAGGATAGCTTATGTTAATGGATCTTCTTTTGCGGATTGCGCTGGCGGGGGCGCTGGGGGGATTAATTGGCCTGGAACGCCAGTTGAGGGCTAAAGAGGCCGGTCTGCGTACCCATATTCTGGTGGGTATCGGCAGCGCCATGTTTATGATCGTCTCCAAATACGGATTTGACGATATTCTCAGCCAGACCCATATCGGGCTGGATCCAAGCCGCATTGCGGCTCAGGTGGTCAGCGGGATGGGCTTTCTGGGTGCCGGCACCATCATTATTCAGAAACAGGTTGTCAAAGGCCTGACCACCGCTGCCGGATTGTGGGTCACGGCGGCCATCGGGCTGGTCATTGGTAGCGGGCTGTATGAGATAGGGATCTATGGCACCCTGCTGGCGCTGATCGTGCTGGAAACTTTCCGTCGCATCAGCCACTGGATCATCGGCCGTCATCACACGCTGGTTTTCCATCTCAAACCGAAGAGCGTGCCGATGGTGCTGATAGCGCTGGAGAAAGAGCGGGTGCGTACCGGGCAGGTTTCGGTGGTTAACCGGGACGCTGAGTCCGGACTGTGTGAAATGATGATTGATGTGACCCTGTCACGCAAGATTGCCCCGCACCAGATCTACGACTCACTTCTGGAAATAAAAGGCGTAGCGTCGGTAGAAATGCATTAAAAATCGCCAGATTTATCCGCCGGTGCGTTTGCTCCCTGACGACGCACTCAGGTCAAAGTCGTCTCGGGCAGGTTTGCTAAACTTCTAATAACCTCACTGTCAGCATGGCAGTTTCTTCGCGTTATTAAGTTTACGGACCTTTTATGATCACAACCGACGGTAACAACGCAGCCGCTTCCGTTGCTTTTCGCACCAGTGAAGTCATCGCTATTTATCCTATTACTCCCAGCTCCACGATGGCCGAACAGGCCGATGCCTGGGCCGGTGATGGCCGGTGTAATATCTGGGGTGACGTGCCCCGCGTGGTTGAGATGCAGTCCGAGGCTGGCGCAATTGCCACCGTGCATGGTGCTTTACAGACCGGTGCCCTTTCCACCTCGTTTACTTCATCGCAGGGTTTGCTGCTGATGATCCCAACTCTTTATAAGCTGGCGGGACAACTGACCCCCTTCGTGCTCCACGTGGCGGCGCGAACCGTTGCCACCCACGCGCTCTCCATCTTTGGCGATCATTCAGATGTGATGGCGGTCAGGCAAACCGGATGTGCGATGCTTTCGGCAGGAAACGTGCAGGAAGCGCAGGATTTTGCGTTGATTTCACAAATGGCCGCGCTGAACAGCCGCGTGCCCTTTATTCATTTCTTCGACGGCTTCCGCACCTCTCATGAAATCAACAAAATTGCCCCGTTAAGCGATGAAACACTGCGTAAGCTGATGCCGCAGCAGGCTATTGACCAGCATCGCCAGCGCGCGCTGACGCCGGACAATCCGGTGATACGCGGAACCTCTGCTAATCCGGATACCTATTTCCAGTCCCGTGAGGCAACCAATCCCTGGTACAACGCCACTTTTGCCCACGTTGAGAAAGCGATGGATGATTTTGCGCAGGAAACGGGACGGCGATACCAGCCTTTCGAGTATTACGGTCATCCCCGGGCCGAAAGAGTCCTTGTGCTGATGGGATCGGCTTCGGGGACCTGTGAAGAAGTGATCGATGAGTTGCTGAAACGCGGTGAAAAAGTGAGTATGGTCAAAGTCCGGCTGTTCCGGCCCTTCTCCGCCTGCCATTTGCTGGCGGCAATCCCACACTCTGCCAGGAACATTGCCGTGCTCGACCGCACTAAAGAGCCAGGCGCTCAGGCAGAACCGCTGTTCCTTGACGTGATGACCGCGCTGGCCGAAGCCTGGAGTCTGGGTGAACGGGAAACGCTGCCCCGCGTTATCGGTGGCCGTTACGGTCTCTCTTCGAAGGAGTTCGATCCCCGCTGTGTACTGGCGGTGTTTAACGCCCTTGCGCAACCCTCGCCGCCGCCGCGCTTTACGGTGGGTATTTATGATGATGTGACCCATCTGTCCCTGCCACTGCCGGACGAAACTCTGCCTTCTCATGCTCAGCTTGAGGCACTGTTTTACGGGCTGGGCAGCGACGGCAGCGTCTCAGCCACCAAGAACAACATCAAAATCATCGGCAACGCCACGCCGTTGTTTGCCCAGGGCTATTTCGTTTATGACTCCAAGAAAGCCGGGGGTCTGACGGTTTCCCATCTGCGCGTCAGCCAGCAGCCGATCAACTCCGCTTATCTTATTGAGCAGGCCGATTTTGTCGGCTGCCATCAGCTGCAATTTATCGATAAATACCAGATGGCGGAGAAGCTCAAACCTGGCGGTATCTTCCTCCTGAACACCCCGTACGACGCCGGTGACGTCTGGCACCGGCTGCCGCAGGAAGTGCAGAGCGAACTGCGTCAGAAACAGGCCCGACTGTTCGTGGTCAATGCTGCAAAGATAGCCCGTGAATGCCAGCTGGGCGCACGTATTAACACCGTCATGCAAATGGCCTTCTTCCATCTGACCCAAATCCTGCCCGGCGATATTGCGCTGACTGAGCTGCAGAACGCCATCGCCCGCAGCTACAGCAGCAAAGGTCAGGAGCTGGTGGAGCGCAACTGGCAGGCGCTGGCTGCCGCACTCAAGGCTGTGCAGCCGGTCGGGCTACAGGAGGTGGACACGCAAAGCCCGCATCGTCCGCCGGTTGTGTCCGATGCCGCGCCGGATTTTGTCAAAACAGTCACGGCGGCGATGCTGGCCGGGCTGGGCGATGCCCTGCCGGTTTCCGCTTTGCCGCCAGATGGCACCTGGCCGGTGGGCACCACCCGCTGGGAAAAACGCAATATCGCCGAAGCGATCCCCATCTGGAAGCCAGACCTGTGTACCCAATGTAACCACTGCGTGGCGGCCTGCCCGCACTCGGCAATCCGCGCCAAAGTGGTTCAGCCAGACGAACTGACGGATGCCCCATCGGCGCTGCAGTCGCTGGATGTAAAATCCCGCGACATGAAAGGCCAGAAATACGTGCTGCAGGTGGCACCGGAAGACTGTACCGGTTGCAATCTGTGCGTGGAAGTCTGCCCGGCCAAAGACCGCCAGGATCCATCGGTGAAAGCCATCAATATGCTGCCACGCCTCGAGCATGTGGAAGAGGAGAAAATTAATTACGACTTCTTCCTGCAGATGCCGGAAATCACTGCGGCTGAGCTGGAACGTATTGATATCCGTACCTCGCAGCTGATCACCCCGCTGTTCGAATACTCCGGGGCCTGTTCCGGCTGTGGCGAAACACCCTATATCAAGCTGCTGACCCAGCTGTATGGTGACCGCCTGCTGATCGCCAACGCGACCGGTTGCTCCTCGATTTATGGTGGCAATCTGCCCTCCACACCTTACACCACCAATGCGGAGGGACGAGGTCCGGCCTGGGCTAATTCACTGTTTGAAGACAATGCGGAGTTCGGGCTGGGGTTCCGTCTGACGGTGGATCAGCACCGTCGACGTGTGAGCCGGCTACTGGATTCTCTGGCCGATCGCCTGCCTGGCCAGCTGGCAGAGGAACTACAAAGTGACACTGTCACCGTTGATCGCCAGCGTGAATTGATTGCCGGGTTACGATCCACACTCTCTGCGGATAGCAGTGAAGAAGCCCGGCAGCTGGTTGCCAGTGCCGATGCGCTGGTCGACAAATCAATCTGGCTGATTGGCGGTGACGGCTGGGCTTATGACATCGGCTTTGGCGGGCTGGACCACGTGCTGAGCCTGACTGAGAATGTCAATATCCTGGTGCTGGACACGCAGTGCTACTCCAATACCGGTGGTCAGGCTTCCAAGGCTACCCCACTGGGCGCGGTGACCAAGTTTGGAGAGCATGGGAAGCGTAAGGCCAGGAAAGATTTGGGCGTTAGCATAATGATGTACGGCCATGTGTATGTGGCGCAGATTTCGCTGGGGGCGCAGCTGAACCAGACCGTCAAGGCCATTCAGGAGGCTGAGGCTTATGATGGTCCGTCGCTGATCATTGCTTACAGCCCGTGCGAAGAGCATGGCTACGACCTCGCACTCAGCCACGATCAGATGCGTCAATTGACCAGCAGCGGCTTCTGGCCGCTCTACCGCTTTGATCCACGTCGTGCCGACGAGGGTAAAGTTCCCCTGTCGCTGGATTCGCGCGCGCCGTCCAGTGAGCTGGAAATGGCACTGATGAACGAGCAGCGTTTCCGCCGGTTGAATGCGCAACAGCCTGAAGTGGCGAAAAAATTGCGGCATGATGCCAGTGAACAAGCTCAGCGTAATTATCAGCGTCTGGCGCAGATGGCCGGAAAAGCAGAGAGCTGAAGAACGTTGAACAGGCCGGATTCTGGCCTGCCTGCCAAAGGTGATAAAGGAGAACAGCATGACCGATAAAAACGTTCGTATCGTGGCGAAGTTTATCGCCAGAGCCGGCAAAGCCGATGAGTTGAAGAGAGTGCTGAATGCCGGGGTGAAGCCAGCCCGCGCGGAAGAAGGCTGTCTGCATTACGATCTGTACCGCAGCGTGGAAGATGGCAACGTATTCCTGTTCCATGAGACCTGGAAAGACGCGGCAGCCGTCGATTTCCACGGTGACCAGGCACACTTTAAAACGCTGATGGCAGAGTCTGCGTCGCTGCTGGCACAGCCGCCAGAAGTGATAAAGATGTGATTTGAAGCTAAACAAGGCCAGATTTTCTGGCCTTGTTTTTTTGCTGGTCAGTCAAACTATTTCAGCAGACGTGCCCGGCAGGATTTACCTTTGATTTTAACCTGTTGCAGCTGCTTCATTGCCTGACGGGCGCTGTCGTGACGGATAGCCACGTACGCCTGAGTTGCCGCAATATCAATTTTACCAATCGCATCACCGCTCAGACCGGCCTCTCCGGTCAGCGCACCGAGAATATCCCCCGGACGAATTTTCGCTTTCTTGCCGCCGTCAATGCTCAGCGTTGCCATTTCAGCCAGCAGCGGCTGGGGCCTGACCGCTTTCAGCGCCGAAACGCCATCCCAGCTCAGCTTCTGAGCCAGGAACTCTTCCAGCGCATGAGCACGCACCATCTCATCGGGCGAGACGAAGCTGATCGCTGACCCTTCTGCACCGGCACGGGCAGTACGACCAATGCGGTGAACGTGTACTTCCGGGTCGAAAGAGAGCTGATAGTTCACCACCATGGCCAGCGACTTAATATCCAGCCCACGGGCCGCGACATCCGTAGCCACCAGCACCCGGCAGCTGCCGTTAGCGAAGCGGATCAGCACCTGATCGCGGTCACGCTGCTCCAGATCGCCATGCAGCGCCAGCGCGCTGATCTGACTGTTCTCCAGCGTGTGGGCAATGTCATCGCATTCACGTTTGGTGTTACAGAACACCACGCAGGACGATGGCTTCTGCTCACTGAGTAAACCAATCAGCGCGGGCAGCTTCTCACGGGCGCTGGCTTCATAAAACTTCTGCTCAATCGCCGGCAAATCCGAAACAACGTCGGTTTCCACGGTCAGCGGGTCGCGTTGAATACGCTGGCTGATCTTCGCAATATCCTGCGGCCAGGTCGCGGAAAACAGCAGCGTCTGACGTGATGCCGGGCAATGACCCATTACCGTATCAATATCATCGCGAAAACCCATCTCCAGCATCCGATCCGCCTCATCCAGCACCAGTGTTTTCAACTGGTCCAGCTTTAGCGTCTCACGCTGCAGGTGATCGAGGATACGGCCAGGAGTGCCCACCACAATGTGCGGCGCATGCACCAGCGAGTCCCGCTGAGCGCCCATTGGCTGCCCGCCGCAAAGGGTAAGAATTTTGATGTTGGCGGTAAAGCGCGCCAGACGACGCAGCTCTTTAGCCACCTGATCGGCCAGCTCCCGGGTCGGGCACAGCACCAGCGACTGGGTGACAAACTGAGTGGCATCTATGCGCTGCATCACGCCAAGCCCGAAGGCTGCTGTTTTGCCACTGCCGGTTTTGGCCTGCGCGCGAACGTCACGCCCTTCCAGAATAGCCGGCAGCGCCGCTGCCTGAATCGGGGTCATGGTGTGGTAGCCAAGTTCGTTCAGATTATCGATCTGGCTGGCTGGTAGTGAAGTCAGGGTTGAAAAAGCGGTCACAAATTACTCTCTGAGAAAACCGGAGGGAGGATTGTGGCTGAGTGTAGCAGAAAACCGTTGCCAGCCGTTACAGGCACGGGCGGTTTTCTCCCGGGATGGCCATTAGGCCACAGAGAGAATGTGCAGAACAGGCCGGGTTGTTTAATTATTGCTGCGATAATGCCCTTTCCTTAAATAAACCTTAAACAGAATTAAATTAGCGTTAAGAATGGGTTTAAATGCAGCAATGAATTTAAAACTTAAATGAATGACACCTTGTAACCATGGAAAGAAACGGAAACATACTTCTTTGCATTTAAGAATTAACTTATGAGTAAGAATTTATTGCTGTGATAATCTTTCATTGCATTTCTGCAGCAGGTTTATTTTCGTCTTCAGCTTTTGTAATAAAGGGAGTACGCCGTGAGTTTTTTCCATGTACTGTTGCTTGCTGTTGTTCAGGGGCTGGCCGAACTGTTGCCCGTTTCCAGCTCGGCGCACGTGATTATGACAGAAAAGTTACTGGGACTGGACCCCAGCGCACCGGACATGACACTCCTTCTGGTGATGTTACACACAGGAACCATGTTTGCCGTCATTGTTTATTTCTGGAAAAGTTGGGTGGAGACTTATTTCAGCTCAGGTCAGGCTTTTAAAAAGAACGCGATATTAATTATCCTTGCGACGCTCTGTACCGGCATTGTCGGCCTGATATTAATGAAGGCAATTGAATCTTATTATGCGAAAATCCATCCCGGCTTCCAGATTGAAATGTTATTTGGCAACAGTACCCTGATTGCCTGCGGTTTGCTGGCGGCAGGGATACTGATTATTGTTTCTTCGAAACTTAAAGAAAAGAAAGACGGCGAATTAACGCTGAAAAGTGCGGCGATTATTGGTGTGGTCCAGGGGCTGTGTCTGCCCTTCCGGGGTTTCTCACGCTCCGGGGCAACAATTTCTGCCGGTCTGTCGGCCGGTGTAGCCCGCAAGCGTGTGGAGGAGTTCAGTTTCGCACTGGCCGTAGTGCTGACTCCGGCAGTGATCGTGAAAGAAGTTTATCGGGTTTACAAAGACGGTCAGGCTGCCGTGACATCCGGAGCGGGAGCTGCGACCGGTGCAATGCACGGCGTAGTGGTTCCTTCTCTGATCGGTATGGTATTCAGTTTCCTCGCGGGCCTGCTGGCACTGCGCTGGCTTTCTCGCTGGCTGGAGCATGACAGATGGCACCTGTTTGGTGGTTACTGTATTTTCGCTGCGGTGATGGTTTACTGGCTGGGATAATCTGACTGACCAAATAAAAAGGCCGCTGCATATCACCTGCAGCGGCCTTTTTTAATCGCTTCAGATTCAGATATTGGCGACGTTAATAAAGAGAGACTCGTCAATATTGGTTGAAGAGACCGTTGCCTCGGTAAAGGCATATTCCGCCCTGTCTCCGGTACGGTCCAGCGGCAGCTGTTCAAAATCAAACAGGTTTTTATCAGCCAGCTGGCTTGGGCTGACATGCTGCAGGGATTTAAACACGCTTTCCACGCGGCCCGGATCCTTACGGTCCCATTCTGTCAGCATCCCTTTCACCGCCTGGCGCTGTAGATTCTCCTGAGAACCACAAAGATTACAGGGGATAATCGGGAAGTCTTTCTGTTCCGCGTAGCGGATCAAATCTTTTTCACGGCAATAGGTCAGCGGCCTGATCACCACGTTACGTCCATCATCGGAACGCAACTTGGGAGGCATTGCCTTCATTTTCGCGCCGTGAAACATATTCAGGAACAGCGTCTCAACGATGTCATCCATATGGTGACCCAGTGCAATTTTGGTCGCGCCAATTTTCTCAGCAAAGGAGTACAGCGTTCCCCTGCGCAGGCGTGAACATAATCCGCAGGTTGTCTTGCCTTCCGGAATCTTCTCTTTCACCACGGAATAAGTGTCTTTATCCACAATATAATAAGGGATATCAAGACTGCTGAGATAGGCTGGCAGAATATGCTCCGGGAAGCCCGGCTGTTTCTGGTCCAGATTGACGGCAATCACCTCGAAACGAATCGGGGCGGCTTTTTTCAGACTGAGCAGAATGTCCAGCATGGCGAACGAATCTTTGCCGCCGCTCATGCAGGCCATCACCACATCGCCCTCTTCGATCATGTTGTAATCGGTGATGGCATTGCCGACGTTTCGCCTCAGGCGCTTCTGCAGCTTATTGAACTCGAGGGTGTCTTTTCTTGTATCTTCTTGATTCATCATATTTAAATTTGAAGACTGCACGGATGCAACCTGTACCTGACTGATTTCGGGCAATTATACTTTTTTTTAGAAAAGGTTGAAACAGAGTGCGCCCTGTCGAACGGTGGTGAAGGTATCAACTGGCCGGTTGGCAGCCTTACCTGCCAACCGGCTGAGTATTCTTACATATGGGGTGGTGGGTCAAGGATCGGATCCGGATCGGAGGGCGGCGGATCGGGCATCGGTTGTGGTGTCGGGATGGGCTCGGGGATCGGAACAGGTTCGGTGGGGATCTCAGAAGCTCGTGGAGTATCCATTTTCATGGCTGAATTCATGTCTTCCTCCTCTTTTCTGGCATGAACCTTAAGCATAGGCACGCTGGCCAGTGCTGGCAAATGCACAAAAAAAAGCCGGTAATCACCGGCTTGTACGAATCAAATGTGCTATGCAGTAATTCAAAAAAGGAAGTAAGACAATATGGAGCGCAACGCCCATCGCTTGACGTTGCATTCACCTGCGAAAAAGAGTTTGCCTCAGCTGTGACGGGTTTTTATTGATGTTGATCAGCTTTAAGGCCCCTTTTACGCCCTTTCCCATAATGCCTGCTGTACTTTCTATAACCATTTACGTCGCCTTAACCACCACGCAACACCCAGCACCAGTAATACTAACAGCAAGCAGAATGCGCCAAAGCCATAGTGCCAGCCTCCGCCAGGAATGCCGCCAAGGTTGACGCCAAACAGCCCGGTAAGGAAGGTGGTGGGCAGGAAGACCATCGCCAGTAACGACATAGTGTAAGTGCGTCGGTTCATCGCTTCCGCCATGACGGTGCTGATTTCGTCGGCCAGCACTGCCGTCCTCGCCACGCTGGCATCCAGATCGTCCAACCCACGCCCTAACCGGTCGGAAATATCCTGCATACGACGGCGATCATCATCACTCATCCACGGCAGGCGCTCACTGGCGATACGGGAAAATACGTCGCGCTGCGGAGCCATATAGCGACGCATAATGATTAACTGCTTGCGGATCAACGCCAGCTCTCCTCTTGGCGGCACCTGCTGGTCCACCACGGCATCCTCAAGATCGATAATTTTATCATGCAGCTGCTCGATAAATTCACTGGTATGATCGGTCAGTGCATCGCAAACCTCCACCAGCCAGCTTCCGCCATTCACCGGCCCATTACCGTTTTGCAGGTCGGTCAGGACTTCATCAATCGCGAAAACTTTACGCTGACGGGTGGAAACAATCAGCCTGTCGTTAATAAATACGCGGATCACCACCAGCTGGTCCGGACGTGACTCGCTGTTCAGGTTCACGCTGCGTAGCGTAATCATGGTGCCATCCCCCAGACGGTTCACGCGCGGACGCATGCTGTCGCCGCCCAGCGCATCCCGCACCGCGTCAGGCAACAGCGGAGTGGACACCAGCCAGTCTGCACTTTCACGGTGGGTATAATTCAGGTGCAGCCAGCAGGGCTTATCGCAGTGAATCACATCTTTATCGTCAATGGGAATTAACCCACCTTTGCCATCAAGCTGGCAGGAAATTATGGCGTCCGATATCTGTAGATCTTTACCTTCAATGACGTCCACAGCCACTCCGCATTTAATATTATCAATATGATACAGTCTAGCCTGAGCCTGAGCCGATGCAAAATGGGCGTGTGAACGATAACCGTTAAAAAACGTATCAGTCTGCGAATAAAACCAGATCCGGCTCACGAATTACACATCCTCCTCACACCATTGCTTGTTATTTCCCGGCCAGTAAGGAAATATTCTCCCAGCTAAGAGGATTGTGACTGTTTAATCAGGCAAAACCTAAACCGCTTCTTTCCCCCTTTACGGGGCGGAGATAAGCGGTTTAGGTTTTTTTTTTGTCGTTATTCAGCCATCCCGTGCTGAAACTGAGGTTCGAAGGAGTGAAAATGATGAAATATCAGCAGCTGGCCCGGCAGATCCTGACGGGAGTGGGTGGCAGGGAAAACATACAGTCGGTCGTACATTGCGCCACACGCCTGCGTTTCCGGCTGAAAGACTCGCGTAAAACAGATTCGGGGTTAAAGCAAAACCCGGATGTCATCACCATCGTGGAAAGCGGCGGCCAGTACCAGGTGGTGATTGGCAATCACGTCGGCGAGGTGTATCAGGCTTTGCTTAGTGAGGGCGGTCTCAGCGACGGTGACAATGCAGACGGCGACTCACCGGCAGAAAAACAGACTCTTTTTGCCCGTTTTATTGACATCGTTTCCGGGATATTTACCCCCTTTATCGGGGTGATGGCCGCTTCCGGTATTCTCAAAGGCCTGCTGGCTCTGGCGATGGCGCTGGGAGTGCTGAACGAGCAGAGCGGCAGCTATAAAACCCTTTTTGTCGCCAGTGACGCCCTGTTCTATTTTCTGCCTGTGGTGCTGGGGTATTGCGCGGGGAAAAAATTTGGCGGCAACCCGTTTGTCTGCATGACAATTGGTGCCGCACTGATGCATCCGGTGATGCTGGAGGCCTTTAGCAAGGAACAGGCAGGCCAGGCGCCGATGCACTTCTTCGGCGTGCCGATTATCCTGATCAACTACGCCTCTTCGGTGATCCCAATAATTCTGGCTGCCTGGGTTTCCTGCCTGATTGAGCGTCTCCTCAATCCCCGCCTTCCGGGAGCGATACGTAACTTCACCACCCCACTGGTCTGTCTGGCCATTGTGGTGCCGCTGAGTTTTCTGCTGATCGGCCCGGTTGCCACCTGGCTGAGCCATCTGCTGGCTAATGGCTATCTGTGGGTTTACGGACTCAGCCCGCTGGCCGCCGGGCTGTTTGTTGGTGGCTTCTGGCAGGTTTTTGTCATTTTCGGCCTGCATTGGGGGCTGGTGCCACTGATGATCAATAACCTCAGTATTTACGGGCAGGATTCAATGTTGCCACTGCTGCTGGCCGCTGTACTGGGCCAGACCGGAGCCACACTGGGGGTTCTGTTACGTACCCGCGACCAAAAATTAAAGGGGATTGCCGCTTCTGCTTTCAGCACCTGCTGGTTCGGGATCACTGAACCGGCAGTCTACGGTGTCACCCTGCCTGCCCGCCGTCCGTTTATCTTTGGCTGCATCGGTGGCGCGCTCGGCGCGGCAATTATCGGTTTCTGGCAAGCCAAGGTTTACTCCTTCGGCCTTGCCAATATCTTCACACTGTTCCAGACGGTGCCCAATAGCGGGATCGACGCTACGGTGATTGCCGCTTTTACGGGTTCATTACTGGCATTCGTGGTAGGGACAGTCGCCACGTATTTCTTCGGCCTGCCCGCTGAAAAGGCTGCTGCGCTGGTGGCAGAAGCGAAAGCCTCCAACTCTGAACCCGAAGCCAGTTCCCTGCTAAAAACGCTGACGATGAACAGCCCGATGTCAGGGCAGGTGATCCCGCTGGAAGAGGTTCCTGACCAGACGTTCGCCAGCGGCCTGCTGGGTAAAGGCGTCGGCATTGTCCCCGCTGAAGGTCGTGTGGTGTCACCCGTTAACGGCTGTGTTGCCTCTCTGTTCCGCACCGGACACGCTATCGGGCTGCTGGCAGATAACGGCGTGGAACTGCTGATCCACGTCGGGCTGGATACCGTCAAACTCGGGGGGGAACACTTCACCATTCACGTTACTCAGAACCAGCCGGTTCGCTGCGGTGATCTGCTGATTGAATTTGATATGGCGGCCATCAACCGGGCGGGCTATGACCTGACCACCCCCATTATTGTCAGTAACACCGATGACTATCTTGAAGTTCTTCCTGCCAGCAGGGAGACAGAAGTGCAGGAAAATACGCCGTTGCTGACGCTTTTCGTTTAATTTTGCTCAAGGAGATGATTATGACTCAACGTTTTCCGGACTCATTTTTATGGGGCGGTGCCGTGGCGGCCAATCAGGTGGAAGGAGCCTGGCAGGAAGGAGGAAAAGGCCTGTCGACTTCGGATCTTCAACCCAAAGGTATCTTTGGTGAGCGGGCAGAACGTCAGCCAGGTGATTACGGCATTAAAGATGTTGCCATCGATTTCTATCATCGTTATCCGCAGGATATTAAGCTGTTCGCTGAGATGGGCTTTACCGTGTTGCGCACTTCCATCGCCTGGACACGTATCTTTCCCAACGGAGATGAAGCAGAGCCTTGTGAGGCAGGTCTGGCCTTTTATGATCGACTTTTTGATGAGATGCAGAAATACAACATCACGCCAATGGTGACCCTCTCCCATTATGAAATGCCCTGGGGCCTGGTAAAAAACTATGGTGGCTGGGGCAATCGTAAAACCATCGGCTTTTTTGAACACTATGCACGCACGGTTTTCGAACGCTACAAAGATAAGGTGAAATACTGGCTCACCTTCAACGAAATCAATATGTCGCTGCATGCCCCGTTCACCGGAGTTGGCCTGCCGGAAGAGAGCAGCAAACAAGCGATCTATCAGGCTATCCATCATCAGCTGGTTGCCAGCGCCCGCGCGGTTAAAAGCTGTCACCAGATTGTTCCGGATGGCAAAATTGGCAACATGCTGCTGGGCGGCCTGCTGTATCCGCTGAGCTGCAAACCGGCCGATATGTTGGAAACGCTGCAAAAAAACCGGGAGTGGTTGTTCTTTGGTGACGTGCAGGTTCGCGGTTATTACCCGGCTTATATGACCCGTTTCTTCCGCGAACAAGGCATCCAGCTTGACATCAGCGAGCAGGATAAAGCCGAGCTGCGCCAGCCGGTCGATTTTATCTCCTTCAGTTATTACATGACGGGTTGCGTAACTGCCGATGAAAATCAGCAACAGCTGCGCGGCAATATCCTCGATATGGTACCGAACCCGCACCTGCCCGCTTCAGAGTGGGGCTGGCAGATTGATCCACAAGGTCTGCGCTTGCTGATGAACGAGCTGTACGATCGTTACGAGAAGCCCCTGTTTATCGTGGAGAATGGCCTGGGCGCCCGCGACAAAGTGGAGGCCGATGGCAGCATTAACGACGACTACCGTATTGCCTATCTCAATGACCACCTGGTGCAGGTCCGTGAAGCGATTGAGGACGGCGTGGAGGTCTGGGGTTATACCAGTTGGGGGCCGATCGACCTGGTCAGCGCCTCACAGGCTCAGCTCTCCAAACGCTACGGCTTTATCTATGTCGATCGCGATGATGACGGCCAGGGCACGCTGGAGCGTAAACGCAAAAAAAGTTTTTACTGGTACCAACAAGTTATTCAGTCGAACGGTGCTTCATTAAAATAATGCCTCTCTGAGGGCAGTTCCCTGCCCTCATTATTATTTAAACACGAAACCGGCTCCGGGAATTTATCCTGCATGGCCACTTATAACTATAAGCTTTAAGCAAGGAATAAATGATGAAACGGATCTCACATTATTTTTCAGAAATAAAGGACATCTTGTGTCCAGAGAATAACACTCACCTTTTAACTGAGCGAAATAACCGAAAGTTTTTGAAGTTAACCCGCATCAGCACAATTATCATGTTTTTGCTCGCTGGAAACGTGGCGGCTTCTGCCCCTGAGTGGGATGGATCCGCACTGGGCTTTACGCCGCCCGAAAAAGGCCTGTTCGGTGATATGTTGGGAGTCAGACCGATGCTGGAAGATAATGGTTTCTATTTTAATCTTGGTTATTTAAACCAAATCGCTTATAACAATTCCGGAGGGTATAACCCCGACCATCACACCGCTTATATTGATCAGGTTGCGCTGACCTTTCAGCAGGATCTGGAAGCACTGACCGGTATTCCCGATGCCAAAATAGAGGGAAATATCGTTAACCGTAACCATGATGACAGCCTGACAACCCGACGTCTGCAGGATACCCGCATGGGCATTAACGATCTGGCGCAGGAGAGCTCCGGTTCAGGCTCAATTACGCGGCTGGGTTGGCTGACATTTTCCCGTAGCTTTGACGACCAGCGTCTGCACTGGCGCATTGGGATGATGAATAAGGTGCAGGACTTCGATCAGATTATCCCCTGCGATTTTCAGCTGCTCTCCCAGTGCGGCGGCAAATCGGCTAACTCGCTGACGTGGTATAACTGGAATATCCATTATTGGGGCACCACTTTGCAGTACAAGCTGACCAGTGAGCTGACGCTGAAAGGCGGCGTTATGGAACAAAACGCCTCTGCCACCTCGCGCAGACAGGCCTGGAATACCTCATCCAAAGGCACCCGAGGTTTCCTGCTGCCCGTCGAACTGGAGATGAAAACGCATTTCAACGAGCTGCCGGGGATCTACAATCTGGGCATATTGTTTACCAATGCACCCCAGCAGGATCTCTATGCCGGTAAATCGCAGGAAACCGGCGCGGACGATCCGCAGGGTTATCGTCAGCATCACCGCACCTGGTTCCTCTATTCCGGCTTTAATCAGCAGCTCACCCGCCATCAGGATGACGCAACTCGCGGTCTCAGCACATCGTGGAGCCTCGGTCTGGGCGACCAGCGTACCAATCCTTTGCATGTTGCCACTGCGGTTTCGCTGCGCTACAGCGGATTGCTGAATGCTCGTCCGAAAGACTGGCTGGGGCTGGGCTTTTCGTGGATAAAAATGAGCAACAGCTATCGCCACAATCAGGAAACGTTAAATCAGCTCCAGGGCGTTGATGACTACAGCAATCCACTGTACCAACCGCTGGCAGGCCATTCGGTCAATGCCGAACTCTATTACCGGATACATGCCACCAGCTGGCTGCAGCTGCAGCCAGGCCTGCAGTACTGGCATCGTCCTGGCGGAGTGAAAGAAACTCAGGATGCCTGGGTAACCGGCCTGAAAACAGTCGTCACCTTTTGATTAACCAGGACCGGATGGGGCAACCCTGTCCCGGTCCTGCTCAGGCTTCATCTTCACTCTCTTCCAGCGCCAGCGTCTCTTTTCTCACCCGTTCGATGTGGATGGTCAGAAACATCCGTTCTTCCGCTCCCAGTGCATATGACCAGGTCTTATGCACGTGGCTGTCGATTTTCTCTACGCAACGGTAAGCCTGTGGATAGCGGCTGCGTACCACGTCATGCAAAGAATCATCATCGCTGTACACACCGCGCTTACCGAGCATCCGCTGGGCAAAAAACTTCAGATGGGTCACGAAGCGGTTGTAGCTGAGAGAGTCCGGCTGATAGTCAATTTTCAGCTGGTATCTGACGATATCGAGGATCTGCTGCATAAAGCCAGTAATATGTATCACTTCAGGCATATTGCTGTGCAGCTGAGCGTTAACCAGATGCAGGGCAATAAAGCCGGCTTCGTCCTGCTCCAGGCGGATGCCCAGCCGTTTTTCGATAATATCGAGGGCGCTGAGGCCAACGGCATACTCACGCGGATAGAGCGTGCGGATCTCCCAGTTAAGAACGTTGCGCAGAGGGATATTTTCACGCTGGCGCTGCAGCGCAAAATTGATGTGATCGGTCAGACCAATCGCCAGACTCTCATGCAGATGACCGGTAAGCTCCTGTTTCACCATCGCGATAACACACTCACTGGTGGTAACCACCTCCAGCGGTATTTCAGACAGCAACTCGCTCAGCCGTCCCAGCAGTTCGCGGTTTTGCAGGGCAAAAACTTTTTCCACCGCAGCGGGATCGATGACCTCCCCTGCCTGCTTCTGGAAAGCCAGTCCCCGTCCCATTACGACCTGTTCTTTTCCCTGTGCATCGTGAACGATCGCCACGTTATTGTTGAGCACTTTTATAATCTTCATATCCTGGCCTGAAAATAAAAAAACCTGACCGCCGGAGAGGTCCGACTGCCAGGTTTTGCCTGCAGCGAAGCAGTAACAATCCAGACGCTACAGTAATTCATTACGCCCTGAGCTCAAGCGTGGGCCGTTGGTTCTGTGACGGCTCTCGAAAATTGCCGACCGTCAGCTCTGCTGCGCGGCTGCGCACTTGTTCTGTTCCAGCTGCTTCAACTGCCCCATACGTTCATCCGCATGTTTCTGCGCAAGGCTCTTCGCTACGCCATTGCCGATACCAAAATCGCCAAGGAAGCCCAGTACCGTCAGACCGTCAAACTGTCCGGTCTGATCAATTTTGATCTGTACCTGTTGCTGGTCAGCAATCTCCTTCTGTACGCCGCTGCAGTCCAGCTGCGTTGACTGCACCACGCTGACCGGTGGAGAGGAAGGATACTGTTTAAGCGCACAACCAGAAAGCAGTAAAACCACAGCAAATACCGAGCAAAACTTAAGCATATAACACCCGAGCGCAAGATATGAACGTTAACGGCACCAGTATCCGGCATCGCGTATAAATTGATGCGCAAAGCAACTGCAGTTACCGGTGGTTAATTGACCCATAGCACGCTGCGGCCAGAAGCCCCAGCCCCTGACCGATATTGCGGTGATTATTTATGCCTGAGGATATACATCGTGCGGCTGTAGGCCACATCCTCAGGATTGGTGATTGGATAGCCCTTAACCCACGGCTTGATCAGGCGGCCATTGGTATACTGGTAAAGCGGTGCGATCGGCACCTGATCGGCAATAATCTGCTCTGCACGGTTGTAATCATCGTTGCGCTTTTCGCTGTTGGTTTCACGGCTGGCCTGTTCAATGATCGCATCGTAATCCGCACTTTTGAATTTCGCGATATTGCCGCTGTGGGTTGACGTCAGCAGGCTGAGGAAGGTCGATGGCTCATTGTAGTCGCCGACCCAGGAAGCGCGGATCACATCAAAGTTGCCGGTGTTGCGGCTGTCGATGTAGGTTTTCCACTCCTGATTCTGCAACTTCACTGTGACCCCAAGGTTTTTCTTCCACATTGAGGCCACGGCAATGGCAATTTTCTGGTTATTCTCCGAGCTGTTATACAGCAGCGTCAAATCCAGCGGATGAGTCGGTCCATATCCGGCAGCGGTCAACAGCGCCTTCGCCTGAGCATTCAGCTCTGCCTGATCGTGCTGCTGGATAAAGTCCGGCTTCGATTTGAAACCAGCCGTCACGTCCGGCGTGAAATGCCAGGCTGGTTTCTCACCCGTTCCCAGCACTTTTTCGGCAATGATTTTCCGGTCAATACTCCACGACAGCGCCTTACGCACCCGCACATCGGCCGTCGGGCCTTTGGTGGTGTTAAAGGCGTAATAATATGTTCCCAACTGGTCAGGCGTGTAGACCTCTTCGGGGATCTGTTTTTTCAGCAGGCCGTACATGTTTTTCGGGAAGGATTCGGTGATATCGATATCGTCAGCACGATAGCGTTTCGTGGCGCTGGATTCCTCGTTAATCGGCACGAACGTTACCTTAGTTAGCACGCTGTGCGCGTTATCCCAGTACTGGTCATTACGCACCAGCACCAGCTTTTCATTCACCACACGCTCCTGCAATTTATAGGCACCGTTGCCTACCAGGTTTCCAGGCTGGGTCCACTCTTTACCGTCTTTCTCAATGATTTTTTCCGGTACCGGATACAGGCTGAAGTTGGCGGTCAGGCTGACAAAAAACGGCACCGGTTTATCCAGCGTCACTTTCAGGCGGTTGTCATCCAGCGCGGTGACACCCAGCTTATCCGGCGTCATTTCACCTTTGGTGATCGCTGCTGCATTCTGGATACCGGCCAGTTCGGCAAACCAGGCAAACGTTGAACCCACTTTCGGATCGACCAGACGCCGCCAGCTGTAAACAAAATCATTAGCCGTTACCGGCTCGCCATTCGACCAGCGGGCATCTTTGCGCAGGGTGAAAATCCAGGTTTTATTGTCAGTAGTCTGCCACTGGGTAGCGACGCCAGGCACGATATTGCCCTTTGCATCCTGATTGGTCAGCCCTTCAAACAGGTCTCGGATCACCTGAATTTCTGGCAGACCTACAGCTTTAGCTGGATCGAGCGAAGCAGGCTCATCTTTGATATGGCGGACAATCTCCTGACTGGCGGCCAGCTGCGTGCCAGGCGGGACATCGGCTGCGTACAGTGAAGCACTGACGGCCAGGGACAACATGGCCAGCGTGAAACGGTAATTCCTCATCGGCATACCTCGAAAAGGTCAACGGAACGGGCTTATACCCGGACTTTAACGCAAATCGTTGATAGGTCAGTAGCATTTTTCGCCACGATGGCACTCAGAAGGAAAGAACAGTGAGCCGCCCGGCACTTTTTTTCCCCGCCATTTTACGTTAGTTTTAGAAAAACTTTTCCGGAGTGAAACTGATGTCCCTGATTCATCCGCGCCCGCTTCGCGGCAAACTGGATGCAGAAAGTAAAGTCTATGGTGCCAGCGTGCTGGGCGCTCCTCTCCTGTGGTTTCCCGCTCCGGCGGCTGATAAAGAGAGCGGACTGATCCTCGCCGGAACGCACGGTGATGAAACCGCCGCGGTGGTCACGCTTTCCTGTGCCATGCGCACGTTGCAGGAGCCGCATCGTCGCCACCATGTGGTGCTGGCGGTAAACCCTGATGGTTGCCAGCTCGGGCTGCGCGCCAACTCTCATGGTGTGGACCTCAACCGTAACTTCCCCGCGGCCAACTGGCAGTCTGGTGATACCGTTTATCGCTGGAACAGCGTCGCGGATGAACGTGATGTGTTACTTTCAACGGGAGAGCACGCAGCCTCAGAGCCTGAGACTCAGGCCCTCTGTGATTTGATTCATCAGATTAAACCGGCGTGGATTGTGACTTTCCATGAGCCGCTGGCCTGTATTGAAGATCCACAGACCAGCGCACTGGGAGAATGGCTGGCGAAAAAAATGGATTTGCCGCTGGTCACCACCGTAGGGTATGCCACCCCCGGCTCTTTTGGCAGCTGGTGTGCTGATCTCAACCTGCCGGTGATTACCGCGGAACTGCCGCCGATCTCCGCCGATGAATCTACAGAAAAATACCTCGGCGCGATGGTGGACTTACTGAGCTGGCCGCCCTGAAAACGTGATCCTGCCGCAGCTGAAAGGCAGCGACGGATCCACATCAACAGCCAGCCAGGTTGGCCCGTCCAGATCAATAAAGCGGGCGGATTTCACCAGCGGCAGTGCGGCAGCAATAGCTCTGGAGGTGCAGAGCATGCAGCCCAGCATCACTTCAAACCCCGCCTCTTTTGCCGCTTCAGCCAGCGCCAGCGCTTCGGTCAGGCCACCGGTTTTATCCAGCTTGATATTGACCATCTCGTAGCGCCCTTTCAGCTTCGGCAAACTTTCTCTTGTGTGGCAGCTTTCATCGGCACAAATCGGCAACGGATGAATAAAATTCTCCAGCGCGGCGTCCTCGCCTGCTGGCAGCGGCTGTTCCAGCATTGCCACTTTCAAATCCGCCAGCAGCTGGCAGCGCGCGGCAAGCCCTTCGCTGTGCCAGGACTCATTAGCATCCACAATCAGCGTCACCTGAGGCACGGCGGCGCGCACCGCCACCAGGCGTTCAGTGATTAGCGAGTTATCAAGTTTCACTTTCAGCAGCCGCGCGCCGTTTTGCCACAGTGCCAGCGCACTGCTGGCCATCGCCTCCGGCGTATCAATTGAGACAGTCTGAGCCATTTCTATAACGGGTGGCTGAGGATTGGCGGTGAGGTGCCACAGGTCGCTGCCGAGTTTTCGCGCCTGAAGATCCCATAATGCAGAATCGATGGCATTTCTCGCAGCACCGGCAGGTAATACCTGCTGCAGCTGCTCACGGGTCATGCCCTGTTCAAGTTCATCAAATAAGGCGGCAATTTGCGCCAGCACCGACGCTTCCGTTTCGCCATACCGCGGATAAGGCGTACATTCCCCCACGCCCCTGATCCCCTCTTCCTCCAGCTCCACTACCACCACTCCGGCCTCGCTGCGGGTACCACGCGCAATCACAAATGGCGTGTGCAACGGCCAGGCTTCCGGGTATACCTTGACTGCTCTCATTAACGGGTCCTTTCAGGAGAAAAAAAGAAATGCCACCTCAACACCATAGCTATTGCGGCCGCCCTTTGGCAATGCGCAGGTAAAGAAAGGCTTTTTACTGTCCCACTTGCAGAGCATGGCTTACACTCAGTTCAGTGTTTACTGCGCTTATAAGGAAAGATTATGTCACAGACTGTACATTTTCAGGGCAACCCGGTTGCCGTTGCAGGCCAGTTACCGGTGCCGGGCGATGCCGCGAAACCTTTCACGCTGGTTGCCAAAGACCTCTCCGATGTCTCCCTTTCCCACTACGCGGGCAAGCGTAAAGTTCTGAACATCTTCCCCAGCATTGATACCGGTGTCTGCGCCGCCTCGGTGCGTAAATTCAACCAGCTGGCCAGCGAGCTGGATAATGCGGTAGTACTGTGCATCTCTTCCGATCTGCCGTTTGCCCAGTCCCGTTTTTGCGGCTCTGACGGCCTGAGCAACGTGGTTACGTTGTCCACTTTGCGGGGTGGCGAGTTCAAACAGGACTACGGTGTGGCGATCGATGATGGCCCACTGAAAGGCCTGACGGCTCGCGCCGTCGTCGTGCTGGATGATAAAGACAACGTACTTTACAGCCAACTGGTGAATGAGATTACCACCGAGCCGGATTATGACGCCGCGCTGGCAGCGCTGAAATAAAGCTAACCGCCCCGGACGTGCATCAATAGTCTGATAAATTTAAAAGCACCGCGCGATGATGTCGACGGTGCTTTTTTATCAACTTCTGTAAACTAAATTTGCCTGATCCGCAGTAAATCAGGCAATTTCTGTCCAGGGTAACGCCGCACGGGTGATTACTTCCCTTCCCCCTCGCTTTTCTTCTGGCTCAAACCATACTCACGCAATTTATTGGCAATGGCCGTGTGCGAAACGCCTAAACGTTTTGCCAGCTTGCGCGTGCTGGGATAGGACAGGTATAAACGGGTCAGGATTGAACGTTCGAAGCGGCTGGTGATCTCGTCCAGAGAGCCTTCCATCACTTCTTCTCCCAGCGGCAGATCCATCGCGAATTCTGGCAACACAATATCCTGCGGTCGCAACTCATAGCCTTCCAGCTGGGTCAGCGCCCGATACAGCGCATTCTTTAACTGACGGACGTTGCCGGGCCAGGTGTAGCGGCTGAGAAAAGCATTCAGTTGAGGTGACAGTTTTGGTCGGGCCACTCCCTGTTCATCCGCAAAGCGGGCAACAAACATTTCGGTCAGAGGCAGGATGTCCTGCGGACGATCGCGCAACGGCGGCAGATTCAGCGTCAGGACGTTGAGACGATAAAACAGATCTTCACGGAATTCGCCACGGTGTACCATCTCCGTCAGGTTCTTCTGCGTGGCACAGATCACGCGAACGTCAACGTGGACCTCATGCTCTTCACCCACCCGACGGAAGGTGCCGTCGTTGAGGAATCGCAGCAGTTTGGTCTGCATCCGCGGCGACATCTCACCAATCTCATCCAGCAGCACCGAGCCACCATTAGCCTGCTCGAAGAAGCCTTTTTTCCCTTCCAGCGCGTTCGGGTATGCCCCGGCCGCGTGGCCAAACAGCTCGCTTTCTGCCACATCATCCGGCAGCGAGGCACAGTTCAGTGCCAGGAACGGCTTTTTTCCACGCGCACTGCGCAGATGGCAGGCACGGGCCAGCATATCTTTGCCCGTCCCGGTGTCCCCGACAATCAGCAGCGGCGCATCCAGCATCGCCAGCTTGCGGGCCTGTTCAACAACCTGACGCATCTTCGGCGTGACCGCCACAATATGCTGGAATTCGCTGTCGTCATTCACCGCCAGGTTCTGCAACTGCTGGCCCATTCTCGCGGTGGATTTCAGCATCACTACCGCGCCGACCGGGTTGCCGGGCTGCTCATTTTCACCAGCGGCATAAATAGGGGTGATTTCCATCAGGAAGTCGCGGCCCTGGATCACCACGTGATGGGCCTGTGGTTCAATACGCTCGCTTTCCAGCCAGCGCTGGAAATTGAATCCGGCGATCAGCGCGCCTGCGCCAAAGTTACGCATTTTCTCTTCATTAAGCGAAAACAACGTCTGTGCCGCCGGATTTGCCAGTTCCACCTTACTTTTCAGATCGATAGAAAAAACCGGCTCCGGCAACGCCACCAGCAGTGCGCTCAGTGCCCGGTGCTCCCGTTCGGAAGGCAAAAAGGTCACCGTTCTGACATCCGTCACGCTGGGTATACGGCGGATTTCTGCCATCAACTGACTGAACTGATCAAACTCAATGGGGGAGAAATTCAGGTAGATGCGCCCGATGGGGGCAATTTCAATACCGCGCAAATCGATGCTTCTTTCCACAAGGAGATCAAGCAGTTCGCGGGTCAGACCTAGTCGGTCCTGGCAAAAAACTTCCAGACGCATGCGTAGCAACCTTCATTCATATCGGGCGAGCCCTGATGATACTCTATCAGGGCAGGCGTCAGAAGAGTTCTGGAAGGAAATCTTGACAGTTGATCACTTCTGCAGCGTTTCTTTCAGTTGAGTCACCAGAGCGCGGCGAAAATCCCCCAGCCGTGGCTTATCATCTTCCATCCACGGCAGCGGACGACATAACTCCATGGTTTTGATCCCCAACCGGGCAGTCAGCAAACCGGCCCCGATCCCCTGTGCTGCACGGGCAGAAAACCGGGCCGCCAAATCCTGTGACATCCAGTCCATACCTACTTCCCTGACCAGCTCAGATGCACCGGCAAAGGCTATGTTGAGCAGGACCAGTCGGAACAGGCGAATGCGACTGAAGTAGCCCAGCTCGATGCCATAAATCGCAGCAATACGGTTAACCAGCCGCAGATTGCGCCAGGCGATAAAAGCCATATCAACCAGCGCCAGCGGGCTGACAGCGATCATCAGCGTGGACTCCGCTGAACTGCGGCCAATTTCCCGACGGGCCTGACGATCCAGCACCGGCTGCACCAGTTGGGCATACAGTGCGACGATTTCACGGTCGTTATGAGTTTCATGCAGCGAGGCATGCCAGCGTTGCAGCGCAGGATGCGCCTGATCCAGCCCGGCCTGACGCGCCAGCTTTTCACAAAACTCACGGCCTTTTCCCACCCCATGGCTGTTCAGCAACTCGCGGGCATCGTCACGCTCATCGGCTCGCTCCCTCAGCCGAAACAGACGACGCCATTCGGCAATCAGCGAACCCGCTCCTGCGCAAACGATCAGCCCACCGGCCACACAACCCCCCATAGCAATCCAGTCCTGCTGAACCCAGGCGTTATGCGTCCACTGCGCGCCCTGCGCCACCACACTGACGCCAAAAACGGCCAGCCCGGCTTTCACCATCCTGCGCCACAAGCTCCGTTTCGGACGCAGAGCGGCTTCCACCACTTTTTCTCCTGCACCCTCTTCCTCCGGCTCTTTTTCAGGATCGACAGCCACAAACTGACTCTCCTGCTGCTCAACAGCCTGAGCCGCCTTCAGCGTTAACGTTTTGTCCGCTTCCAGCGGCTGCGCGAAATCTATCCGCGGTTTCAGCGGTGCGCTCATCGCAATTTATCTCCCAGTAAAAATTCCAGCGCGGCATCCAGCCGGATATGCGGCAAAGGACGGTCAACGTCCAGATCCTGCGGCCGGAACTGTTCAAAATGGAACCCCTGCTTCTGCCAGAATGCGTGGCCCGGCAGCCTTGGCGGCACCTCTCCCGGATAGACGGTCAGCGGCTCATTGTCTCCAAGTCGGTGCCCGCGCAATGCCGGGATCTTCTCGCCCTGATGATCCACCAGCCCGCTCTGCGTGGCCTGTACAGAAGCCAGCCCCACGCAGTCCATGGTGATCCCTTCGAAAGCCGCGTTCTGCCAGGCATCCTGCACCAACTGCTGCAGCAGCGAGACCAGGTTGGCGTGCTGGTCGCCCGTCACATGATCGGATTTGGTGGCAGCGAACAGCAGCTTATCAATCACCGGTGAAAACAGGCGACGGAACAGCGTCCGCTGGCCGTAGGAGAAGCTTTGCATCAGTTGGGTCAGCGCCAGCCGCATATCGTTAAAGGCCTGCGGTCCGCTGTTCAGGGGCTGCAGGCAATCAACCAGCACAATCTGGCGGTCAAAGCGCAGGAAATGGTTCTTATAAAAGCCTTTTACCACGTGCTGGCAATAGTAGTTGTAGCGCGCGCGCAGCATGCCGATATTGGTACTGGCATCGGCCTGAGCCAGCCTTGACTCACCGCTTTCATCCACCTGTGGCCACGGAAAAAACTGCAAAGCTGGTGCGCCAGCCATGTCGCCGGGCAGCACAAACCGACCGGGCTGGATAAAATGCAGCCCTTCCTGTTTGCACTTCACCAGGTAGCCGGTCCAGGCCGCGGCAATCTCCGCAAGGCGGTTCTCATCAGCCGGTGCCAGCGGGTCAAACCCTTCACAGAGTTTCTGCCAGTGCGATGACCAGCTGGCGCGATCGCCCAGCAGCAGACCGGTCATCTGTCGCGACCACTGAGGTAATCCTGTGCCAGCATAGGCAGGTCGAGCAGCCATTCCCCGGGATAATCGACAATTTCCAGGTACAACGTGGAGGTATCTTTGAAGTGACGCAGCAGGGACTCACGGGAGCGGTAGCGCAGCGCCAGGCGCATTTCACTTACACCCCGCGTTGGCGTGGGCCAGGCGGGCGGCGCGCCGTAAAGCTGCGAAAGCCCCTCATCATAGGTAAAGCGCTGGATGCCCAGATCTCGCTGAGGCACCCGCTTTACGCCAAGCAGGCGCTCTTCGCGCACCGCCGAGAACATTGGCAGGCGCGCACCAGAGTTGACATTAAGCAGTTGATTGACCAGTGAAGTGATAAAAGCGGTTTTCCCGCTGCGGCTAAGGCCGGTGACCGCAAGGCGCAGGTGGCGATCCGCGCCCCGGTTTACCAGCGACAGCAATTCATTTTGAAGTCGTTTCATCTGGGTGTCGGCACCTTTTTTTTAATTTTTAGCTCATTATATTTACAGCCAAGCGTAGCAAATTACTGCGGTAATAACGATCTTCAGGACTTATTCCAGCGGGCAGTTGCGCCACGCATTGCACGACGGATTAAGGGTTCCAGCGCCCAGGCAAGAAGGATCTTCAGCGGGCGGCGGGCGACAGATTTCACCGCCAGGCCGGTCAGACCCGCTGGCCCGTAAGTCAATGCGCTGATCAGCACAAATTTACCGGCCCTCTTCAACGCGGGCGCGGCATTACGACGAACAGATGATTGCCAGTTACGCATACTCATTCTCCGGTAAAAGGTGAAGGCCCGCACCCGGGCCCGCATTTGAAGAGGGTTTACAGCTGACGAAAACGGCTGCGCACGCTGAACGTTTCCGATGTCACATAACGTTCCATTTCACGCAGGCTTCGCTCACCGCCGTTCAGTTCAGCACTCAGTTGATTAAGCAATTCATGTGCCGTTGGCGCTTTTTCTCCGTCGTGGGTGTAACTCTCCGGCATTTCATCCAGCACAAAAGCCAGCACGAAATAGACGATGGTGGTGAACATAAAGAGGCCGAAAAACATCGACAGCACCACAATCACCCGCACCAGCCGTACCGGGATCTCCAGGTAATCGGCTATGCCGGCACAGACCCCCTTCACTTTCCCTTGTGCCGGAATCCGGTAAAGCTTTCTGCCTTTAATTGTCACACCGCTCATTGCTGCCTCCAGTTGGGATGCTCAGCATCGAGGATCTCTTCCAGCGCCTTGATACGCTCACGCATTCTTCCTGCATCCTGAGTCAGCTGCTGCAGGCGCTGCAGTTCACCGGAGGACAGGTCGGCACCGCCGTTCTGGCGGTTGCTGTAATGAAGCCATAACCAGATCGGTGCCACGAACAGCACAAATATCGTCAGGGGTATGGCCAGAAATAACGCGCTCATTCACTCTCCTTGAAAATTCAGGCATTCGGGATGGCATCCGTCGCCGGACTGCCGTGCGCAGCGGTTACTCGCTGCGGTTCATTTTGGCTTTCAGCGCGGCCAGCTGCTCACCGATTTCGTCATCAGCCTGCAACTCAGCAAACTGCTGATCCAGCGTTTTCTGTTTGCCAAAGCGCTGGCTTTCCGCTTCGGCTTCCATATGATCGATACGGCGCTCAAAGGATTCAAAACGAGCCATTGCCTCATCGATCTTACCGCTATCCAGCTGGCGACGCACATCGCGAGAAGAAGAAGCGGCCTGGTGGCGCAGCGTCAGCGCCTGCTGACGGGCGCGGGTTTCACTGAGTTTTTTCTCCAGCTCGCCGATTTCGCCTTTCATACGGGTCAGGGTTTCTTCCACCTGCTCCACTTCACTTTTCAGTGAGGCGGTCAGCTCGGTCAGCTTCTGTTTTTCAATCAGCGCCGCACGGGCCAAATCATCTTTGTCACGACGCAACGCCAGCTCGGCTTTCTCCTGCCATTCCGCCTGCTGGGTTTCAGCCTGATCGATACGACGCAGCAGCTGTTTCTTTTCAGCCAGCGCGCGGGCGGAGGTGGAACGAACTTCAACCAGCGTGTCTTCCATTTCCTGGATCATCAGGCGTACCAACTTTTGCGGATCTTCCGCTTTTTCCAACAGCGAGTTGATATTGGCGTTCACGATGTCAGCAAAACGAGAAAAAATACCCATAATCCAAATCCTCTGTAGTCTGTTTCAATTGCGCGGTGCGCTGATTAATTGATGCAATTGTCTTATACAATTAGCGTGCCAGTTTTTATCTTATTGATTTTCATGCACTCGTATCCTTTACAGTGCGGGATGGATTGTCTAATGTGGTGTAAATCACTAACACCTGGTGAATTTCATGAGCGAATTTAACGATACCCTACTGGGGGAGTCGAACAACTTCCTGGAAGTGCTGGAACAGGTTTCCCGCGTGGCGCTGCTGAACAAGCCGGTGCTGGTCATCGGCGAACGCGGAACCGGCAAAGAACTGATCGCCAGCCGCCTGCACTACCTGTCCGACCGCTGGCAGGGACCTTTCATTTCGCTTAACTGCGCGGCGCTGAATGAGAATCTGCTCGACTCTGAGCTGTTCGGCCACGAAGCAGGAGCCTTTACCGGCGCGCAGAAGCGCCATCTGGGCCGCTTTGAACGTGCCGATGGCGGTACGCTGTTTCTCGACGAGCTGGCCACAGCACCGATGCTGGTGCAGGAAAAATTGCTGCGCGTGATCGAGTACGGCCAGCTGGAACGTGTTGGTGGCAGCCAGCCCTTACAGGTCAGCGTGCGGCTGGTTTGCGCCACCAACGATGATTTGCCTTTACTGGCGCAACAGGGAAAATTTCGCGCCGATCTGCTGGACAGGCTGGCGTTTGACGTGGTCCAGCTGCCGCCTCTGCGTGAGCGGCGCAGCGATATTCTGGTCATGGCAGAACATTTTGCCATTCAGATGTGCCGCGAGCTGGGGTTGCCTCTGTTTCCGGGCTTCTCCCCGGCAGCGCGACAGGTTCTGCTGGACTATGGTTGGCCGGGTAACGTGCGTGAGCTGAAGAACGTGGTCGAGCGGTCGGTCTATCGCCACAGCGAAACTGAACAGCAGCTGGATAACATCATTATCAATCCCTTCCAGCGCAAACAACCTTTAGTGACCGATGAAAACCCACAGCAGGACATCCTGCCTGCGCTTCCCCTGGATCTGCGCCGCTGGCAGAACCAGCAGGAGAAAGATCTGCTGGATAAAAGCCTGCAACAGGCGCGTTTTAATCAGCGTCGCGCCGCAGAACTTCTGGGCGTTACTTACCACCAGCTGCGGGCGATGATGAAGAAGCATGATGTGGATTTAAAAGGCGAGCCGGATTAGCCTGGCTGCCGGTTGCGGATCGGCTCTCCCTGGATGAACCAGAATTAGCATACCGTTGCCCGTCGCGGCGGCCAGCAATGCGTTTCGCAGTTTCCTGCAGGCAGCCGGCCAAACGCTTCAGTAAAAAAAAGCCCGCGCAAGGCGGGCTGAAAATACTGGAAGCAATGTGAGCAATGTCGTGCTCTTCTTCGGTAGAGCCACCGTCGAAGCGCAGAGGAATAGTAATCATTCTCGTTATCACTTGTAAAGCACTTTGTTGAGAATTTTTCTCATTTCCATAGCGACATTGTGCGTATTCTGAACAGCCCTGCCGTTACTGTGGATTCCATTATGTTGCCGCTTCGCACGAAAAAACGTCAGTTGTCCCTGCAAACTTTGGGCGAGACCGGAAGGTGCGGTACACTCTGACTATTGCCTGATATTTCAGATGACTTATGCGCACATTTTTCTCCACCTTCTTGCTTGGCCTCAGCGTGTTCAGCGCCGCTGCCTGGTCCGCCACACCGGGCGATATCCGTCAGAGCGGCTTTGTCTATTGTGTCAGCGGCGCGGTGACCACCTTTAACCCGCAGATGGCCAGCGGCGGACTGGTGGTCGACACGCTCGCCGCCCAACTCTATGACCGTTTGCTGGATGTTGATCCCTACACTTACCGGCTGATCCCGGAGCTGGCAGAAAGCTGGGAGGTGCTGGATAACGGCGCAACGTACCGTTTCCACCTGCGCCATAATGTCCCCTTCCAGAAAACCAGCTGGTTTAAGCCCAGCCGCCCGATGAACGCTGACGATGTGGTATTCAGCTTCCAGCGCATTTTCGACCGCAAATCCGCCTGGCATAATGTCAATGGCGGCAGCTATCCCTATTTCGACAGCCTGCAATTTGCCGATTCGGTGCAGAGCGTGAAAAAGCTGGATAAAGATACCGTCGAAATCCGGCTGAACAGTCCGGATGCCTCGTTCCTCTGGCATATCGCCACTGATTACGCGCCGGTTCTGTCAGCCGAGTATGCTGACCAGCTGACCAAAGCAGGTCGTCAGGAGCAGATGGACCGCCAGCCGGTGGGTACCGGTCCGTTTCAGCTGAGTGAGTATCGCACCGGCCAGTACATTCGCCTGGCGCGCAATCCTTCCTGGTGGAAAGGGCAACCTAAAATGCCGCAGGTGGTGATTGATATGGGAGCGGGCGGCACCGGGCGGCTCTCCAAGCTGCTGACCGGCGAGTGCGACGTGCTGGCCTATCCCGCCGCGAGCCAGATTTCAATTCTGCGTGACGATCCCCGCCTGCGCCTGACGCTGCGCCCGGGGATGAATATTGCCTATCTCGCCTTCAATACCCGTAAAGCACCGCTTGACCGGCCGGAAGTCCGGCAGGCGCTGTCGCTGGCGATCAACAATGAACGCCTGATGGAGTCGATCTATTACGGCACGGCGGAAACCGCCGCTTCAATCCTGCCGCGCGCCTCCTGGGCTTATGATAATGACGCCAGAGTGACGGAATATAATCCACAGAAATCCCGTGAGGAGCTGAAGGCGCTGGGGGTTGAAAACCTGCACCTTACGCTGTGGGTACCCACTTCTTCTCAGGCCTGGAACCCCAGTCCGTTGAAAACGGCTGAGCTGTTGCAGGCCGATCTGGCACAGGTAGGCGTAAAGGTAACTATTGTCCCGGTAGAGGGCCGCTTCCAGGAAGCCCGCCTGATGGAGATGAATCACGATCTGACCCTGACCGGCTGGGCCACTGACAGTAACGATCCGGACAGTTTTTTCCGCCCTCTGCTCAGCTGTGCCGCTATGGGCTCACAGACCAACTATGCTCACTGGTGTGATACAGAGTTTGACGAAACCCTGCACAAGGCCCTGCTTTCGCAGCAGTTAGCCTCGCGTATTGAATATTATGACCGCGCGCAGACTATGCTGGCGAAGTCGCTGCCGGTATTGCCGCTGGCCTATTCCCTGCGTTTGCAGGCTTACCGTTATGATATCCACGGACTGGTGCTCAGCCCGTTTGGCAATGCGTCGTTTGCCGGGGTTTACCGGGATAAAGGCGAGGAAAAATAATCATGGTGATCTATACGCTGCGTCGTCTGGTGCTGTGGCTGGTCACGCTGTCGATGCTGACGCTGGTCGGTTTCAGCCTGAGCTATTTCACCCCCCATGCGCCCCTGCAGGGTGCGTCGTTCACCGATGCCTGTATGTTCTGGTATAAAGGGCTGTTTCAGCTGGATTTTGGCGTATCCAGCATCAATGGTGAACTGATTAGTCATCAGTTGGGTGAAGTGTTTCCGGCCACCCTTGAACTGTGCATTATGGCCTTTGCTGTGGCGCTGCTGGCAGGCATCCCGATGGGTATCGCCGCAGGGATGATGCGCAACAAATGGCAGGACAAGACCATCAGCGCATTAGCCCTGCTGGGCTTCTCCATGCCGGTTTTCTGGCTGGCGCTGCTGCTGACGCTGTTCTTCTCGCTGAATCTTGGCTGGCTGCCGGTTTCCGGGCGCTTTGACCTGCTTTATCCGGTAAAAAATATCACGGGTTTTGCGCTGATTGATGCGTGGATGAGCCATTCTCCCTGGCGGCATGAGATGCTGGTCAGCGCACTGAAACACCTGATCCTGCCTGTCACCGCGCTGGCGGTTGCTCCGACAACCGAAGTGGTTCGCCTGCTGCGAATCAGTACGCGGGAAGTGATGGAGCAGAACTATATTAAAGCAGCGGCAACCCGTGGCCTTTCACGCCTGACCATCATTCGCCGCCATGTGTTGCACAATGCTTTGCCACCGGTGATCCCGCGCCTTGGCCTGCAGTTCTCGACCATGTTAACGCTGGCGATGATCACCGAAGTGGTGTTCAGCTGGCCAGGCCTGGGCCGCTGGCTGGTGGACGCAATCCGCCAGCAGGATTACGCCGCCATCTCTGCCGGAGTGATGATGGTGGGTGGTCTGGTGATAACCGTGAACGTGCTCGCCGATATTCTGGGTGCCATGACCACGCCATTGAAGCATAAGGAATGGTATGCCCTCCGATAATATTTACTCCGAGAAGCGATTGCCCAGCCCGCTGCGTAACACGTGGCGGCTGTTTTATCGTGACACCACCGCGATGGTCGGTCTTTATGCCTTTGGCGCGCTGCTGTTTGTCTGCATTTTTGGCCGCCTGCTTGCACCCTATGGCCTTGACCAGCAGTTCCTCGGTTATCAACTGCTGCCGCCTTCCTGGTCTCGCTATGGCGACGTTTCTTTCTTCCTGGGAACCGATGACCTGGGCCGTGACGTGCTGAGCCGTCTGTTGAGCGGTGCAGGCCCGACCGTGGGGTCAGCAATTTTAGTGACCGTTCTCGCGTCGGTTTGTGCCATGGTGCTTGGGGTCTTTGCCGGCCTGACCCGTGGGCTTCGCTCCGCGGTGATGAACCATATCCTGGATACCCTGCTGTCGATCCCGTCGCTGCTGTTGGCGATCATTGTGGTGGCTTTTCTCGGTCCGAAGCTGGAGCATGCCCTGCTGGCAGTATTTCTGGCTATCATCCCGCGCCTGGTCAGGGCTATCTATACTGCGTTGCATGATGAGCTGGAAAAAGATTATGTGGTGGCCGCGCGTCTGGACGGTGCCACCAGCATGAATATCCTGCGCCACGCCATCCTGCCTAATATTCTGGCGCTGATGGTCAGCGAATTTACCCGGGCGCTGTCGATGGCGATCCTTGATATTGCTGCGCTGGGCTTTCTGGATCTGGGCGCGCAGTTGCCTTCGCCGGAATGGGGAGCCATGCTTGGAGATGCCCTGGAGCTGATTTATGTCGCTCCCTGGACGGTAATGCTGCCAGGTGCGGCAATCATGCTGAGCGTGCTGATTATTAATCTGTTGGGTGACGGCGTCCGCCGGGCCATCGTTGCGGGAGTTGAATAAATGCCGCTGCTCGATATTCGTAACCTGACCATTGAATTTATGACTGCCGACGGGCCGGTGAAAGCGGTGGATCGCGTCAGTATCACCCTCACAGAGGGCGAAGTGCGCGGTCTTGTGGGTGAGTCTGGTTCAGGTAAGAGCCTGATCGCTAAAGCGATTTGCGGCGTCACCAAAGATAACTGGCGCATAACCGCTGACCGTATGCGTTTTGACGACATCGATCTGCTGCACCTGTCGCCCCGTGAGCGCCGTAAGTTGGTTGGTCATAACGTCTCGATGATTTTCCAGGAACCGCAGTCCTGTCTGGATCCTTCCGAAAGCATCGGTAAGCAACTGATGCAGGCTATTCCGGGCTGGACATACAAAGGCCGCTGGTATCAGCGTTTCCGCTGGCGCCATCGCCGGGCCATTGAGCTGCTGCACCGTGTCGGGATTAAAGATCATAAAGATATCATGCGCAGCTTCCCCTACGAACTGACCGAAGGCGAGTGCCAGAAAGCGATGATTGCCATTGCGCTGGCCAACCAGCCACGTCTGCTGATCGCCGATGAACCGACCAACGCGATGGAGCCAACCACCCAGGCACAGATTTTCCGCCTGCTGACGCGGCTCAATCAGAACAATAACACCACCATCCTGCTGATCAGCCACGATCTGCAGATGCTCAGTCACTGGGCAGATCGCATTAACGTGATGTACTGCGGCCAGACGGTGGAAACAGCGCCCAGCGATGAGCTGATCGCCTCGCCGCATCATCCTTATACTCAGGCGCTGATCCGTGCGATGCCGGACTTTGGCCTGTCGCTGCCGCACAAAAGCCGTCTGAATACGCTGCCGGGTGCCATTCCGTCACTGGAACATCTGCCGATTGGCTGCCGTCTGGGGCCGCGATGTCCTTATGCACAGAAAACCTGCATTCAAAGACCACGACTGACCGGCGCAAAAACGCATCTGTTTGCCTGCCACTTCCCGCTTAACATGGAGAGTCAGTAATGGTTGAAACACTGCTGGAAGTCCGCAGTCTCAGCAAGACTTACCGTTATCGTACCGGGCTGTTCAGACGACAGCATGTTGAAGCGGTGAAGGAAGTCAGCTTTATGCTGCGGGAACGCCAGACCCTGGCCATTATCGGCGAAAATGGCTCTGGTAAATCGACGCTGGCGAAGATGCTCAGCGGTATGATTGCACCCAGCGCAGGCGATATCGTGATTGACGATCATCCGCTGGAGTATGGTGACTACGGCTACCGTAGCCAGCGTATTCGCATGATTTTTCAGGATCCTTCGACGTCACTGAATCCGCGTCAGCGTATCAGCCAGATCCTCGACTTTCCGCTGAGGCTCAATACAGAGCTGTCGGCGGAAGATCGTGAAAAGCGCATTATTGCTACGCTGCGCCAGGTGGGACTGCTTCGCGATCATGCAGCCTATTATCCGCATATGCTGGCTCCGGGTCAGAAACAGCGTGTGGGTCTGGCACGTGCGCTGATCCTGCAGCCCAAAGTGATCGTTGCCGATGAGGCGCTGGCCTCGCTGGATATGTCGATGCGTTCGCAGCTGGTTAACCTGATGCTGGAACTGCAGGACAAACACGGCATCGCCTACATCTATGTGACGCAGCATCTGGGGATGATGAAGCACATCAGCGACCAGGTGCTGGTGATGCATCAGGGCGAGGTCGTTGAGCGTGGCAGCACGGCGGACGTCCTCGCCTGCCCTTTGCATGACCAGACCAAACGGCTGATTAACAGCCATTTCGGTGAAGCCCTGACTGCCGATGCCTGGCGTAAAGACCGCATCGCCTACCGTTAGCGTTCAGTCTTCACCAACTTGCCTTTAACCGCTCTGCCCTGAGCGGTTTCTGTCCGCTTATTGCATATCACTTCGCCTTTATGCTTTTCCGCTATTTATTAGCACCGATCGGTCTTTTGTTCGCCAATTCTCCTGCGCGAGGATAAGTGTTGCCCTGGTCGAATAGGAATGAACATGGAACAGCGCCGTTTTTCCGGCAACAGCCACTGGTATCATGAAACGCAATCCACGCTCACTTCACAAGCCGCACCGCTGGTCCCTGAGGCCGCTGATATTGAAGACCGTTTTCTGCTTGGTCTCGCGCCGCTATGTGAAGGTGAACTGAAAAATATATTGCAGCAGGCACAGCCTGCTCTGCTGGCTTCCCGCGATCTTTATCAGCTATTGTTTCCACGGCAGCTCAGCACTTCGCACACGCATACCCTGACGTTGTACGATCGCCTCAGCACTGCGCTGACCGTTGCTCAGGTGACCGGAGTTCAGCGTTTGTGCAACCATTATGCAGCACGGCTTAATCCTCTCTCCGGTCCGGACTCCTCTCGTGAGAGCAACCGCCGTCTGACGCAGATTACCGAGTATGCCCGGCAGCTTGCCAGCCAGCCAACGCTGATTGACGCTGCCGCACTGCAACGTCTCGATGACGTTGGGCTTACCGCTCCGGATATTATTACCTTTAGTCAGATTATTGGCTTTGTCAGCTACCAGGCTCGCCTGGTTGCCGGTATTAATGCCCTGCTCGCCCTGCCAGTCCGCTGGATACCGGGTGTTCCGGTTCCGGAGGATGCAGACGCTGAGTGCTTTGATCATACCGGGCCGTGGCTGCCCCAGTTGCCGCCTGTGGAGCTACGCTATGCTTCAGCCAGCCAGCTCGAAGCGCTAACCTTTTGCCAGCCACAGCAGGCGTTGAGTGAAAGCGCATGGCTGCTGGCGCACGATGCCGCGGCACTGTATGGCTGGAGTCTGCTAATTAACACGCTGGAAGCCCCGCTGGAAACATCGGAAGGGGCTCTGGCAGCGGCCGCAACCGCCAGAATCAATGGCAGCCCGGCCTGTTTTTATCGCTATGCCAATGAGACGTTGCGCACGGCGCTGAAGGAAGGCATTGAGCATGCTGTGGCCACAGCCACTTCGCATGAGCAAGCGGTGATCCAGCTCGCCGCCCAGCTCACACGTTCACCGGAACGCTTTAATGCCGCACATCTGCAACCACTGAGTGAGTCAGGGCTGCCACTGCAGGCTGTTTTCGGCGTAATTCAGAGCGTGGCCCTGGCAAACTGGAACAATCGCTTGCTGCAAACGTTGGGATCAACCCGCGCTGCTGAGTAAGCCGCTATCGCGGGTGGGATGCTTTTCCTGCCATGCTCAGCGCTTGCTCAGCCAGCGGCGAACTTCGTCAAAGAAATGCTGTGACAGCGGTGTCGCCCGGCCAGGCTCCGCAATAACAAGGGCCGCCTGCCGTGCCATTGGCGCAATCGCCAGCGGACGCGCCAGCAGCTCAGGCATCATTTCCGGCAGCAGATGACCACGCGGCGAGATCAGACAGCCCAATCCAACCTGCACACCCTGCGCCAGCTGAAACACCGACGTGGTTTCAAGAATCACTCTGGGATGCAATTCAGCCTCGCGGAAGTACATATCCAGATAACGCCGGAAATAACGAGTCTGTTCTGCCAGGCATAATGGAATGTCTTTCAGCTCGCTGATGGACAGTTCGCCCTCGCCGACCAGTTGGGGAAAATGGCCGGGATGGAACACCACCTCTACACCATTATCCTGCAGCAGTTCGGCCTGAAAATGCAGCTCACGTAATGTTGCCAGTTCAAAGAATCCGATGCCGACATCCACGGTATGGCTGTTCAGCGCATCCAGCAGTTGGTCGGCACTCAGCACCGCGACCCGATAATCCAACTGCGCAAAACGGTCGCTGATGCCTTTCAGTAATACAGGCAGCGACACGCTGCACTGTGGCACAACGCCAATCCTGAGCGTGCCCGTCACTCCGTGCTTCAGAGATTCCACTTCAAGCTTCAGACCCTGATAGACCGAAACGATCTCCCGCGCCCAGGTCAGCACCCGGTCGCCTTCTGGAGTGAAGCCATCAAAGTTGTTGCTGCGGTTAATCAGTGACAGCCCCAGCTCGCGCTCAAGGTTTTTCAGCCGCATCGACAACGTCGGCTGGCTGACAAAACTGGCTTCTGCGGCGCGACCAAAATGCCGCTCCCGCTCAAGGTTACACAGGTAAATTAGCTGTTTGATGTCCATTGTTAATATTTATCAATAGGTTACAACAAAATAAATTCATCACATGAAATTCTGTGTACTAATCCGTGTACTACTATTGATTTCAGCTCAAAATCTACCCTCAAATAATTGGCCGGTGATCTTCATAATGAGTCACAATAGTGAAGGTAACAGTACCCAACATCATAAGGTCGTCAAGAACAGGCCCTTCGATTGTCTCACCATCAGAAGTGATCAACGCCTTCCCCTGCATCTTACCGATCCCACACTGCCCGTAAAGCTCATAAATGAACTCGTCTCCGCGCGAAGGACGCACAGCCCGGTCAATAACGTAGATGTCGCCATCTTTTTCGTAAAGCTGCGACGTGGGACTGATGCGGCATATCGTGTTCAGATTCGGCCGCTCTTCGGTGTAATCTGTTGCCGGACTCGGAAATCCCATGTCAACCTCCCCCGTTCGGATTGAAAAGCATGAATGTACGCCGATCACCTTCTTCCGTGCTGACGTCTTTAAAGCATGACTGGTAGTGCTCTATCCAGACGTTCGCCTCTCTGAGTGACCAGTCAAAATTTATGGTTTTCAGCTCGTTTACAAAATCGATGGTGCTGACCGTGCGCCGACCGTTTCCGGCCACTTTGATCGCATTCTTGAATGCGGATGGTATCTCATAGTCGCGTGGCATAACTCACCCCAAATTACTGTATGCATACACAGTAGTTTGCGGGTGATTAGTGATCAACTGGATTTTTGTATAGTTTCGGAAATGGTATTGAAATGATGGGGGATTTAGATTGGAGCCCGGCGAACCGGGCTGGGTGGTGGGTTAAGCGTCCGGGGCTACCGGCAGCGTTTTGGTGCCGTCAGCTGCAGCAATATAAGCACGCAGTGCTTTACGGTAGGTTGTCCATGTAGTTTTCGCAGCTTTAACGGCTTCTTCCGTTTCAGTTTCAGAGTAGTCTTCGTCTTCAATCTGATCCTGAAGGGCATCAATTTTTGAAGATGCGCGATCATATTCCGATTGCGCAGTTCGAAGTTGTTCCTGCGCATGATCAACGGCCTGCTGCTTCGCACTGTCTGCGGTAATTATCCACTCCAGTTTTTCAGCATCGAACGTGTAATCATAGCCATCACGCGGCTTGGGATAGAGCGTGCCGTTGATGTAAGCGTCGCCAATCTGAGCCGGAAAATCGTCACTCATTTCTACAGTGGTGTAATCTTCAAAAATATCACCCTCACCATCCCAGACGACAATATTTAAGACAAAGCCTTCTTTAATCAGTGCGTAATTTGACATCATGCATACTCCCATACAATGACCACGCCGCCGCTTCCAGCGCCACCTGTTTTTCCTGATGTGGATACGCTCGAAAATGCCCCGCCGCCGCCTGCTCCATAACCAGTACCTGCGCTGCCAGTAGAGTTCACTGTTGTCGCATATCCTCCGGTGCCGAGTTGAGATGAACCTCCCGCCCCCGCAGAACCACTATTTACAGATGGGAAAAGAGATGACATGCCCCCACTGCCACTTTTATTCACAATATTTCCACCAGTTGCCGTTCCGGGTGTGCCTGGGGCGCAGGAGAATGGCGGTGATGCGCTCGTTGCAACGCCACCACCACCACCCGTACATGTTATGAAGGAACCAAATGTTACCGAGCCCCCTGAAACACCATTACCGGGTGAGGCAGACCCACCGGATCCGGCAGAACCAACAGTGATTGCAACGCCGTCAGAAAATCCGGAAGTGAGTAATGACATGGCATAACCGCCTGCTCCACCGCCCGCCCCTGATGAACAGGCCGATGACCCTGTAGTACCTGAACCACCACCACCACCGCCAGAACCCTGCACTTCGACGACGATCATTTTAGTGCCGTCCGTTGGCGTGTAGTTTCCGCTGGCTGTAAAAATCTTTGGTGGGCCAAGCAGTCGGCCTACAGCCCCTCCGGTTATCAAACCCAAATTCGTCAATGCAGCATTAACTGCATCCGGCCCCGCGGTATTGATTTCCGATAGATTATTATTGATCTGAAGAGACAGATCCTTTTGTGCAAAAACGCTAAGCGTTCCGGCAGTCATCATATTTGCTGCAATGTCGTTTGCTGACCAGATGCGAGCTGTAGTACCCTCCTGAGCACGCTGTATTGTGAAGACGTCAGCCGATCTCGCTGTGACGTGTACAATCTCAGTCAGTGTACCGGTTGCGGCATCCACAAGTGTGAGCTTAAAGTAGCTGGTTCCATTGACAGGTGACGGGAAAAGGCTCCCGGTTCCCGAATTGACGGATAGAGTGGTAGCCGTGGCGCTGATCGAGCTGGCCAGCACTGATGTTGCGTTGTTTGATGCGAGTAAAGTTAGAGCCATGGGCCCTCCATACTTAAGAAATTTAAATAACACTTAGCAATGGCATACCTTAGTTGCATGCATAGCTGTCACAATTCGATAAGGACAAATAAAATGACATTCAAAATTTTTTTATACCTATCAATTTCACTTCTTCCCTTTAGTGCAATAGCTCAGGTTGATGTATTTTTTGATAACGTTACGCATACCGCTGGCTTCACTGGGTTAGACAGCATCCCACAGAAAGGGGATAATTGTTCATTAAATCAAGGCATAATGAGTGTAATCGGCAACCAATACTCAAAATCTGGAAGATACATTGAGTTGATAAAAGTACAAAGAAAAGATGGTGAAATATTTGCACTACCAACAAACTTTGAAAAATTGAACAATCCAGAACTAACTGCATCACAAGAATTAGCAAAAACAGGTGGTATTGTTTTTTTAAGATTTTCAACATGTGGCAGCGGTGGTTATTTATCACTAATCGATATTCTTAAACCTCTATAAAGTACATCAACCAACGATTGAAACTGATACGGACTGATAAAAAGGCATGTGCAGCAGGCCACTGTCAAAGGCCTGCTTGAACAGGTAAGCAAATTCATACTCATCACTTTTGATAAAAACGCTGTCTTTCTGGTTCAGCACCATTGTATTAAACGCAAATGAGTCATAAACCGCCGCATTCGTGAGCTTCCTGAAGCCTTTAATAATTGAAATTGAAGCACCATCATCAGAAAACAAAACCGACACGCTCCAGTGCTGGTCGTTTAGCACGTCAACACCGTCGGCCCCTGTCAGAAAACGCATAATGCGCCTTTTTAGCCAGGGTATCGTAAATTCGAACCCGTCCCCTTTGTAGAAATTCCATGTCATGATGCGTTTGAACAGGTCATCAGAGGCGGTTACCTGCTCTGACTCATCACTGATCAGGCGTCCGTCAAAGGGGATCTGGTTGAACATCAGGGTATTATAGGGGCCGAAGACTCGTACTTTTCTGCTTACCAGGACGGGTGGATCTACACCATAAATTCCCTTTGCAATCCATCGCAACTGATCACCAGCATTATAACCGCCTATAAAAACAGGCAGATTAGCACCGGCCATCCAGTCGTAAATTTCCTGAGCCAGCTTGTTGTAAGCATCGATTAACGCCTGGAGGTTTGAATCATCGTTATATTGCTGGTAAAGATAGGCCTTAATGATATTGTCCAGCATTTCACCCCCCGGAAACAGTTACGCCATTACTGTTTATGAACCAGTAACTGTATGGATCACCGCTGATAATGTCGGTGTTTTCATCCACATCAGTTATCACCCCGTTAACAGTGACGGTAATTTTCAGAGAGCTGATGAGGTCTTTATTCAACACGGTATCAACAGCATCAAGAAACGTATCCCGCAGACTGTTGGTGTTTAACGGGCGACCGGCATAGATCCCGTTTATGTAATTCACTACCGGACCGGAAACCAGCGATAACACCGTTGCGTCAGTGAGGTAATTAAGACCCTCAGTTTTCCACTGATAACTCACGGTGACGAGCTGCTGCAGCGGTATCACAAAGGGAATGATATAGCTGTCCGGCCAGTCGTTGATAGTCACAGCCTGGTTACGCAAATTTGGGGTCACCACCCCTCCACCGGTCCAAGCTCCAGAACCGGTGGTGTCTTTGCCAATCGAAAACGAATGAGCATCAATAACGGTGACTGACAGAGCGGTGTTGTTGATCCCCGTCATTCCGGTTACACCGGCAATATTGATAACCTGGCCGGTGGAAAATCCATGAGTCAGATCCGTGGTGATAACGCCAGGATTTGCGTTTGTGATCCCGGTGACGTTCAGCGAGCTCCCCTTCAGCCTGCTGATATCCCCGGCCGACTTGAATATTGCCCCGGCCATTGAGTAGATGTCACCGCCCCCGCACATGATTACCCATGCGTTGCCGTCAGCAATTACCGAAACCAGCCGGGTGACAACATTCTCCACGTTGGTGAGCCTGGACCTGATAAACCCCGGATAGGCGATTACCGTCGACATCCCGGCTTCCCAGACGCGCGCCCGGAACTGTTCCGGGGTCTCCGCATCTCCGCCAGGCACCCCGTCCGTCAGATTCGTGCAGGAGAGCGTGATGTCATCAGGCAGGCTGGTTGCGATATTGGTCACAGTTCCTTCGGGTACGGACCAAATTCCGCTAACCATCGCTGAACAGCTTACCGGTGATGTGGTACCCGAAGACGGGACGATAACCGCATCCTGCACGGCATACTGATAACTACCATCCGAAACCAGAAACCCCTGCGGAATGGCGAACCCGGCCGGGCCGGTGAAAGTCACTGCAACGGTTGTCAGCCCTTCCGATTTGACGGGTGCTGCACCATACTGCTGGGCGAGCGTATTCAGCAGAAAATTATTGGCTGTGAGCGGCCCAACAGAGTTAATCAGGTCAATACGCATCTGATCGCAGCTGAGAAGCGCTCCGGTCGAAGTGCTGGCGATATCCTCAATCAGAGATGCAGGTAGATCTGTGGTTAAGCCTGGCGACAGGGTGGTGGCTATTTCAATGAGTTTTGCTCTAAGATCGTCAGAGGTCTGGGGTACCGGCCCTGACGCGGTGTAAATAACGGGTAAATCACTCATACATACACATCCGTTACGATTTTTGAACCGGAATTAGTGATCACAGAAATGCTGTAGACCGGCGGATCGCTGCTGGTCAGCGCTATCTGAAGTGATGAAAAATATTGGCTAAACTGCTGCTGCAGGCGGTTAACGTAATACGTAGGGATAATTTGCTGAATAACTGAGCCATTGGCCGGAATACCATGGTTGGCAAAAAATGGCGACTCCTGCGGGGACAGCTTTATATTCTGGATCAGGGTGGTCAGATACACGCTGTCATCAAAGCCGTTTTTATCCGTCTCTATCAGTATCCACCGCCCCAATGCGTCACGACCGTAAGTCCTCATTGTGTGATGCTCCCGCTAAATTGCGAAGTTGGGCCGCCGGTGTTGTTGCCACCGTTACCATTCGAATGCTGATGGCCGTTAACCCAACCTACAAGCGCCAGCCAGCCCTGAAGCATGATTGCCGGGCTGGTACTGGCTTCACTGTCGGTCAGAACGCCATTCTGCCCAACCAGGGACCAGCCATCAGGTGTCAGCGTGAATACCGTTTCGCCGACGGAAACTTTGAACTGGCCAGGGGTAACAATGGCGACACTCTCCGGCGCCAGCAGAAAGGTTGTGTTGCTTCCAGCGTCCCTTAGCGTTACCCCTTCCGGCCCGTAAAACGTCAACACCTCCGGATCAACGTCCTGCCATTCTGTGTTACTGATCGGAAGGAAAGTGAGCGCACTGAGGTTTGCGGGTGGAGTCAGATCGGCAGTGCCACCACCCAGGCCACTGACACCCCCCAGGTACGTGTCCGCCGGGATCACAATTCCCTTATCGCCAGGCTGCATCGGGTAACGGGTATACTCAGGCCCGAACAGTGGCACGGTCAGGTGTGGGATTGTGTAGGGGATATCCCTGAGCAGGATTGATACCGTGACCATTTTCCCGGATTGCTTAACCACTGAGGCGGGCAGAACTTTACCGGACATCAGCTGCGATTCGGCTATTTTGTTTTCGGCAAATCGATTCATGTTACTGCCGAAATTCATTTTATTGTTGATGCTCACTGGCTGGTTACTCCTGTTTCCACTTGTGCCTCAATAATGGTCACCCAGGCGTTAGCATCCGGCTGGCGACTGTTGCCCAGCAAACGCACAGAAGAAACAAAAAAAACACCTGTGAAGGCTGAGTCATCGCGAAACTGGGAATACGATGATGCCTGAACCATTGGCCGCAGTTTTTCCGGCATGCGTATGTAATCGCCCACCTGAATATCGCTGCGCATAACGCAGGGCACCGCAATTTTTCCGTACTGCACCCATGTTGGCTGGCCCACCAAATCGGTAAATGCTATTTTTTTGGGGTTGTTTCTGCGGTCGGTGGCCGATACCCGGACAGGGCCACTAAGAGTTGAACTGTCAGAATGGTTCGCAAAATCATTATCATAAGCCCGGAACTCGTTTCCGTTCACAACTGAAATTTCCACTCCGGAATAATTACTGTCCCGAATAATCCTTTTGCTGAGGGAGTTTACCTGCCTGGCAAGCTCCGCGAGGCTGCTGCAAATCATCGTGCTGTCAAAACTGTTAATCAGTCGCTCGCTAACGTTAATGTTGTATCCGTACCCTCCGCCGAATATCTGGAAACATTGCGTCAGCGCAACCGAGAGTTTCATACCTTTGTTCCATGGAAGCGTGAGGTTCAAAGGTGCCAGTGGCGTGGGGTCGGTCTGCGATACCGGACCGGCCACAATAACCAGGTCGAGACGCAACTCTGTACCCTGCCAGTTACCCAGGACCTGCCAGATGGTCCCCTTCATCACCAGCCCCTGTTGTTTTGGATTAGCCAGAGGCAAGCCTGCAGACATACCCACCCAAAGCTCGACGGTCATGCCGAACAGGTCCTGACGCGCCTGCTGCATCTCCTTAGGCCCAAGTCCCCAGATAGATATCACGCTTTTCCCTTTCGGGGTTGACTCACCGAACCTCTGAATGTCGAACTCAACCATTAGGCAGCCAGGATTGAACACCCCGTTTTTCAGGCTGGAAATCTGTTTAAAAATATTTTTTTGTGCGTTGGGGTCGATTGGGTACTGCGGAGGGTAAAAAATTTTCAGATCATAAAATCGCATCAGGTTGTCACCTCGATCCGGCCATCCGGTAGCCGCCATACCATGGTGGATTGCAAAAATACGCCAGCCAGCAGGTTAATATCGGTACCCTGCGGTGAGGCCACCATAGCAGTATTGAGCAACACACTTCCGGAATTATCCGTGATGTACAGATACCAGCGCTGCGCAGCATTATTCCAGCGCGTCTGACAGTTACAGACTGTGCCGTCCAGTGAGGGCGTAAACATCTGGCTGACCAGTTCATTGCCGGTGAATGGGTAGTATTCAGTGCTCATATTCCAAACGTCCCACTAAGTTTGCCGATCAATCCGGTAATGGCGTCGGTCACTCCACCGCCCAGCGAAGTGTTTCCCAGCGCTGAAACAGTGTTTGTCCAGGCGCTGGAGTCTGTCCGATCGCCGTTGTCTATCTTGCCCATATAGTTGTTGACCGCCCGCGCAGCGCCCGCCTCGGTCACCAGCGGCTGCTCAAAACTCCACAACCACTGGCGCTGCGGCGTCGACTCATTGGCACCTGTCACGTCCCGGACAGTACGCAGCACGCACCCGCTATAGAACAATGCCGGAGTGGCAACCGTAAATGTTCCGCCCAGGTTGGCGTGTGCCTGCAGGGTGGCCTGCAGCGCACTGAGCGTCACCAGCTTTGTCATAGCCCCGGTGTTTTCATTGACTGGTGCATCCATAAGCAGGGAAACCTGCAGCGGCTGTGACAGCAGGGCATTGGCCGCGACGGTCTGGTTTGCGAAGGGGTAGCGACCGAGATCATAATCAATCATCGTGCTGCCCTGCATCGCCTTCCAGTGGCAGAAATATTTATCAAGGTTGGTGAGGCTGCTCCCTCCTCCCAGCAAGCTGGTGATAAAGCTGGCACTCTGCGTCAGTGCAACAATCGGCAGCATGCCGCCCGGGATACTTTGCGCGATACCGTCACAGAGGATCACCGGTGATATTTCAAATCCAAGGCGGTACAGCTCACGCGAGAACGCCATTATCAAAACCCTCCCAGTTGTGTGCTTGTGACGATCGCATTCCCGCCGGTGTTGTTGTAAACAATCAAGCCGCCTCGGCTATTGCCGCTGCGCTGGTTATCCAGGATCTGCTGGAGTATCTGATCGGTTTTGCCGCTGCCTGATTTTGCAGAAGGGTTTTCCTGCACAGGCATGGGAGAGCCATAAAGCGCCTGATACTGCTCTTTTACTCTGCCAGGATACTCACGGTTCTCACGGCTTCCCCGCCTGCTTCCACCGTTGTAATAGCGCAGCATTTCATCCACATCGCCGCCTGCCATCCCTTTCGCCCACGCCATGGTTCTGGCTCCGGCCATGATGTTGTCGCGGGGATCGAAAGGATTTTCACCCTTACGGAAATTGAAAGGCATAACCTGCATAAGGCCCTGCGCGCCCGCACTGCTTACGGCCTTCGCGTTCCATGATGACTCCGCTCCGGCGACGGCTTTGAGCTGGCGCGCATCCAGTCCAAATTTTTTGGCAGCCTCTTCGAAATACCCGTCATAATCCGACGGTGCAACACCAGTGGCTCTTCGTGCTGATTTAAGAATCCCAAGGACACGCGGATCATCTTCTCCCCCAGGAATGTAACTCTGCCCGGTGGCATTATCTGTAACCTTTTCATTGCTGAGAATGCTGGAATGCGCCGCCACATCATCCACTGAAATGCTGGTTTTACCGGAAATCCAGTCAACAACCTTGCCGATCATGCGGCCCATTCTCTCCACACCCGATATAAACGCTTCCACATCAGATTTGAATTCAGGCGATGCCAGATAGTCACCGAACCGCTGAATACCACCAGAAAGCGCATCAATCCATTTGCCAAGTTCAGGTGATTTCAGGACAGTGTCCACCGCCGTGGAGAATGCATCAGAGAGTTTACCCAGCTGAGGCGCCAGCGGTGCCAGCCCCCGAATAAACGTGTTACCGATGCTGACCTTGCTGCGGTCCAGCTGCACATTAAAATCCTGCCACTGCTGGAGCTGCTTATCAGTGATAGCCAGGCGCTGGCTGTCCTTCTCTGCCTGTTTCGACATCGCGTCGATTTCTGCGTCGCTCATCTTCTTGAAGCGGTTCAGATCGTCGAGAGAGAAGTAGTTCGTGAGCCCGTATGCTTCAGCCCCCTGCTGGGTACTGCCATTCCGGACGAAAATGTCACGGGCGCTTTTGATCATCTGCGGCAGGAGTTTCGCCGGGTCCTGATCGGGGTTATTGATGCCCATTGCCTGGAACTGCCAGCGTTTACTGAGATCCATCTGTGAATCGCGAATGGCTCCCAGCGTGCTGACCGGATTACCCAGCACCTTCTGGAAGTTAACCGCGCTGGAATTAAGGCCGCCAGCAGTGGTCCCGAGCCCCATCGCAGTAAAACGCTGTGCTGATGCCGATCCGGCCAGACGATTCATGCCCCAGAGACCACCAGCGCCCGCCAGTCCAGAAAATATGCCCAGCACACTACCCCATGACAGGATACTGCCGGTCGCATCTTTCAGATGGCCAGCCAGCGATTTGGCGTCCTTACTGGCTTTGTTCAGGAAAGAGCGACCCGCACTCGTCTTCTTGTTCAGATCAGACTGAGTTTTGCTGGCCTTTTCCAGGTTTCCGTTCAGCCGTCCGATCCCCTCATTGAGAGAACCAAGTTCCGCCACCCCATCAGCAAAAGCCTGAGAAACAGCTTCCGTTCCTGCTTTCGCTTTTTCGGTCTCTTTTGCTGCCTGACCAATTCCCACGGCAGCAACGCGCCACTGTTCCGGCAGGCCCTCCAGGGCTTTCTGATACTCGTTGAACTTGTCCAGAAATGAGACAAATTTATCGTCTTCCACATCGATCTGAACAATGGATTTAGCCGCCATTGAAATAGCCCTTTTGTCTTATTTCTTCCAGCAGGAAGCGCTGGCGGAAGTGAAGCGGACTTTTAAACTCGCCGATATCCAGCTCCCGGCAGATATCCCGGAAGCCTTCATTTGCGGCCCACGTCAGGAGGGAATGTATGACCGTTCCGGCAGGGCTTCCGGGATCTGGGTAGTCTCTTCCGTTTTCGACGTCGGTAAAGAATCTCGGTATGCCGTAGCGCTCGATGAGGTGAGCAGCCCACTGTACATTTCGAGCGCCCTCCCCACGGTTGGCGCTATCAGGTTCGCTTTCTGAATGGCAGAGGAGACCATAAAAAAAACGGCTTCCCCTTCTACCTCACGGTATTCCTCCGGAGTAAGAATGCCCTGCTTAAACGCGGCTTCAAGCGGGATCTGACGCCACGCTCCACCCTCGCTGTAAATCACGCTGGTCAGGCGCTGAATGTCATCAATGAGCGTGGGCGTGCCTGCAGGCAGTTCTCCGGACTCCTGCTGTGCCTTGAGGACCTGGCGCAGCATCATCGCCGCCACCCGTGGCGCGCCTACCGAACCTACCTGAGTGAAAAACTGGTTGAACATTCTGCCGAGCAGCACGCAGTTTTCCTCAACCACTTCGTAGGGGAACGGGACAATATGCAGATAGACCAGCGAACCGTCATCACGGTTAATGGTGCTGACCAGGTTTAAATTTCTGTCAATTTTCACGGTTATTAATTCCAGGAATTATCGTTTGTGGTGATATAGCCGGAAATTGTCACAACGTAACCGGCATCTGAACCGTTGAATCCCATCTCGTTAAAGTTGACGAGATAGCAGTTCAGCAGCGTGTAATTCCCGAACGTGGTGGCATCAGGGGTGATCACCACCTCACCGAGCGCGGTATCCGTTGCGAACTGCTTCTGATAGCTGTTACCCAGCGACTGAGTTTTAAGCAGGTGAACGGTCGCCGTAACCTGCTGGTAAGGCGACTGGCTACCGACAGTGCCCGTCATCGTCGGGATGATGTCGGTGGCCGCCGTATCAGGGCGCAGGCTGATCCCCTCGCGTCCAAGATAAGAAGCGCTGACATTGAGCGCCGGGTTATCGGTAACGGTGAAAGAGCCTCTGACGCGGTTGAGAAAGCCCTGTGAAACTAATGGATTTGGCATTTATTACGCCCCCACAAAGTTGGTTACGTTGACGTTGAAGGTAATGGACTCAAACCCGCGTTTTGGCGTAATAACCGCACTGAGGCCGCCGTATTTGCCGTCCTGGTAATCCGACTGGTTCAGGCTGGTATAGCTGGTGAACGGTACCGCATTGATAACGGCATTGCCCGCATAAGCGCCCTTCTCATACTGATCGTTAAACTCAGTTTGCGTCAGTCCGGTGTCGATGACCTGGCCGAGGATCAGTCCGTAACTGATGCCGGATCGCAGCGTTTTAAGTCCGCGGCGCTGCAGGCGTTCAATACCTTCCTTCTCGTAATACAGCGGATTGACCGTGGTGTTGGAACCGTTGATGATTTCGTTTGCCAGATCCAGCTGCAGGTTGATGGCGCACCAGGCGACGGCGTACCAGTAGTTAAACGGCATGCCGTCCAGCATGTGCCCGGCCACAAACATTTTGTTGCTGAGCCCACCTTCCGCCGCTGAACCGATGTAGTTGATGTTATTGTCCTGCAGCGTTTTCAGCAGTGAACTGTTACCGGCTGGCGGATATTCCGTGACCCCATATGCGAACCGGTAGGCCATTGGCGGCACCATGTTCGAAGATCCGGGGTCGTTCGCCAGCGAAGACTGGAAGAATGTAGCCATTGAGAATTCAGTCGCGCTGATGTCGGGGGCCTCAACACCTGCCAGCACGTTTGGATATTTCTCAGCGGCCCAGCCCTGCCAGGTGGCAATCGTGGTGGTAATGAAGAATTTCACCATCGAACCGGGTGACGTGTAGTTATTCACCAGCGCTTTAAACGTGGTTTCTTCATCCCATTCCCTCGGCACCAGATAGGAGAAGAAAGTCTGGTAGGTGTTTCCGAGCGCCACATCCTCATCGATAAATGCGCTCAGCGCGGTGACAGCAGCCGGAACCGCAATATCGCCAAGTTCCAGCACATAGACAGCCCTGGTGGTTCCCTGTGCCCAGTAAGTGGTGTTCATCTGCTGCAGCTCACCGGCCGCCACGGTTGACAGGCTTCCCATAGCCGTGGCCGTGCCAGGGTCAGCAGCAAGTGGATAAGTCAGCGTGTCGTCGCCTGTCACCGTTGCAGTGAACGCACCGTTGTAAGCTGCTGGCGCAGCGCCAGTGACAACGATCGGCACCTCCTGCCCGTTCGTCCAGCCATGTTCTGCTGAGAGCGTTAAGGTCACTGTATTCGTTGCCCATGACAATGAGGAGATTGTTTTGGCCGGTGCGGCATAGTCACTCAGGTCGTCCTTTGAGGTGAGCAACTGAAAAGTACCCGCCTCCAGCGTGGTGCCCCCGGTTGAGATCATCGCGCCGGTTTTCAGCAGCTGCGAGGGCTTCGGTGGATTTGTCACCGAAATGTTAATATTGACAATCGACATGTAGCTATTTCTCCGGATAAATGGCGGGGATCGCAGACGTGATCAGCTGGCGGGCAACATTTCTCATCCGCTGCTGGTAGTAGTTAATTTTGAATTTAATGGTTTTGCGCATTGCCAGAATGTTCAGCTCGTTCTGGGTGACGCGCTCATCCTGCACCACGGGGATATTCATCACCCCCATTTCAGCGGTATCGCTCAGCGTGTACTGCTGGACCGCCAGCAAAAAATCTTCAATGGCCGAATTGCGCAGCCCGGTAACCGAAATGGTCACATCCTCACAAACCAGCTGATACTGATTCTGCTGTTCATCCAGATAAAAAGCGCCAGCCACCGGGGCGGTGTTGCTGCACTTTACCGTGGCATACGGTGGTGACAGGTTTTGCGTGGAGAGCATCGCCGGGAACATTGGCATGTACTCGTTCAGGCCAAGCCATATCGGCAGAGAGCCGGAAACCACGACATCACTCAGATCGATATCATCCGCTGAATTGATAATCTGCGACCGCATGTGCGGGTAAACCGCCTCGCCTGTGTAATGGTAAAGCCTGGCGGGTTCGTTGAGTCCGGTACGGCGTGAGAATGAAAACTGGATGCCGTAAAACTCCCCTATGTAGAGCACGTCAGGGCCGATATCGTTAAAGGGATCGATATCGGATTGCGCTGTCAGCGTGACAACGTTCCGGTCATACAGTTGTTCGTCATCCTGTATGCTTTCAGTAGTCAGATGCAGATAGCCTTTCACCTCAACCGTGTCAGGTTCCGGATCGGGATCATCAGAGACAATCGACGCCTTTACCCAGAATACGAAGCCGTCCAGCGGCAGAACCTGTCGGAGATATTTGGTAAAAGTGACGATCTGGTACTGACTCAGGTCATCCAGACCCTGCGTCAGCGTGGCGTTGAGTTCCGTTCTGGCCGTTTGCTGTAACTCATTCAGGGAAGGCATTAAGTACCCCGCTTACCCAGGCGCGCATTACAGCCTGATAGGTTCCGGTGTCGATAAACGAAGGTCGTGGAGTGCCCTTCTTGTTTTTGAAGCGTTTCGATATTCCCAGCAGCGCCCGGCGCGTCGGTACCCCCGGCATGCCGTTCATTTCGCTGTTATCGAGAAACGCAACAAACAGGTCGTGGACCCGCGACATGGATTCCGCCAACGGGTCTTTCGACGGAGGCGCACCGGCCAGCATGTTTTCCAGACCGGCGGCGAGGTCATTACTCATCATGTCGGCGATTTCATTCCCGTACCGGTTAAAAAACGTCTGCATAATCTGGTACTTTTCCTCCAGCCTCTCCGCAACATCCCCGGTTGTGGTGCCCTCGTCCTCATACGGAATATCAATCACGCCAAGGTGCAGGGTGATCATGACAACCCCCAGAGACTCCCGAATTGCTGGGCAATCATCAGGTAGCGGCGACCCCACGGATCCTGCAGCATCTGAAGGTCTGTCAGTGACAGGTCTTTGAAGAAGTCAGGGACCAGCCTCTGTGCGCTGGTAGAGTTATCTCCGGCACCTGTGATCACGCCGGTTGCGATATTGTTCAGCCCCATCTGTTGACGGAATGCCCCGAACACGTCCTCTGTGCCGTAATTGACCAGGAAGGACGCGGCGAGGTTATACACAGCGACCGCGTACAGGTTCGGCATCACCATTTCAATATCACGGTTAACCCATTCAACCGCGCCGCCATAGGCCAGAGAAAATGACAGTGAGTTGTCGGGAACCTGATCCGGAGTGATATCCATGTCAGCACGAACGAATTCGATAAAGCCCGACAGACTGATGGTCATTTTTTCCGGGCTCCGGCTTTAGAGGTGGCAATGGTTTCGTTTACGGTCGGAGTGTCATCATTTTCATCACGACCTTTGGCCTGCTCGGCGTTGAATTCCATATCGCCTTCGTAGCCGATCCCGCTTTCCCGAAGCTTGCTGTCGAGTGCTGCAACTGAAGCCTGCCGGCGGTTATGCGCATTGTTGGTCAGATGGATGTCGTTATCGCGAATGGTCTTCTCAATAACGGATGCCGGAACGGGCTTATTGACGCTGTAGCACAGGCCAACAAACGCCTTGCTCTGGTCAATTCTGGACGAGTCCTGCAGCCCGTAGGTCTGATGATGCTGGATGACTGCTTCCACTTCTTCTGTGGATCCATCGAGCACCATCATTTGGGAACCATGGTCGATGGGGATCTGGCGCAGGCGGCCTGTTTCCAGCGTGCGGAAAGCAAAAATATTGCGCTGCTTGGTGGTGTTAGCGATATACAGTTTCATTGTTTACCCTCGTAAAAAAGCCCCTGCTGAGTTTCCCCGGCAGAGGCTTAGCTACATCAAAAATGAATCAGGCGTTATACGCCATCGACAGGATGGTGATTGCTTCAGGACGGACGGCCCAGCCGGAGGTGGAACGCATCTCGGACAGGACATCAACCGCACCACCTGCGATAGGTGTTGGAATTTCCCGCGGCGCGGCCATGTCACAGAACATCAGCGCGTTAGCGGACAACGACGGGGTAAGTTTCGCGAACTCGTTGGTGTTCACAGTGGAATTAACCACAGGCACTTCAACTTCCGGGATGGTGATTACTACCGCATCTGTTCCGCCCGCGCCGGCACCGATCAGCGTATCGTCATACACCCAGTCAACCTGAACGTTTGCACCCTTCAGCACATCTTTCACCATGCCGCCGACTGAGTCAGTACCACCGCCAGGGCGCTGGTAAGATGTCAACTGAACAATCTGCTGAATTTCCATGGCACCCAGTACGCGCTGAGGCCCGAGGATAACCACCCGCTGCTGGCGGCCCAGCTGCATGGTGCGGGTCAGAGCGGCCTGAACATGGCCGAGCAGATAAACTGCCATCTGGCCATGATCGTAGGTGAGAACAGTATTGTTGTTGTTGGTGTCCGGCGGCAGCGTTTCGGTCGTTGCGCCAGCGGTGTTAAGCAGGCCTTCCCCGCCCGCCGGGTTCATGCCGTACAGCAACGCAGAGCGAAGCTGCTGGAAAATACCCTGGCGCATGCCCAGGCGCTGGGCTTCCGGCAGAGCAAAGTTCCAGTTACCGGCGGCGGCCATATCATGGTGATCGTAGATACCACGGCAGCGAAACAGGTAGGTTGGTGTGGAGATCATCCTCGCCTCAAGCGCAACACTTGGCAGCTGGTTGGCGTTACCAGACTGGCTTGATGTGACCTGAGTCCGGATGTCCAGGCGTCGCATGTACACGTACTGATCGCCCACGCCGAGGCGAACCTGCGGGTTACCGCTGGCGATGGTTTCGAATGCACCGGACGCCTGCTGGTAACCGATGATCATCTCCGGCGCGATGTACGACGGATTGACGATGGTGTAGCTGGGGGTAATTGCAGCCATTTAATTCAGCTCCCGATTAAAGTAAGACCAGCGCGCAGCTGTCGGTGTTATTCCAGGTAAGGAAACCCGTATTACTGTCGTAACTGACAGTTTTGGAGTTACCCGCTTCTACGGCGATCACTTTTACCGGCAGGGTGATGTCGGAAGGCGTAACTGCTCCAATGGTTCCCTGAGCGGTTGCATTGCCACCGGGAACTGCTGCCGGGATGTACGTGAAGGTCGTTGCCGTCGGGACGGAGAGAACAGCCACGGTTCCGTTATATGCATCCGGAGCCACACCGCTGATTTTGACGTACTGACCCGCCGTCAGGCCATGCGCCGACGCTGTGGTCGCTGTTGCCACACCAGAGTCATACGTAACGGACGTGGTAGCAATGTCATCTCCGGTAAACGCAGCGGTCGCGGCAGTGGTTACCTGGTTATTCACGAAGTCCCACGCCAGAGGCGTTTTCACCGACGCCCCGGAAGTGGCCAGCGCCACCACCTGAGCGGACGCCTTCAGCGGCACGCGCATGTTAGAACCGATCCGATAGTATGAAACGCTCATTCCTGACGCATAGAGCGGTACCGGTGATTGCGGCGTGGTCAGGCCGTTATGCGCCTGGTTGAACACCGTGAAACCTTCCAGCTCTGCGACGGAGGCAGCACGGCGGATAGTCGAACCACGGGGGCTTGACTGGTTGCCGGGGATAAGTTCAGCAATCGGCAGACCGCCCCACAGCGGACGGGTTTCTGTTGCCGCCACGGTACCGGAAGCCAGATTGAAACGGTTAGCCGGATCATCCAGAGCAACACCCTGAATATATCCGTCGGACTGCACACCAAAGGAACCAAGCGCGTTGGTGGTAGCCATCGGATTTAAAGATAAATTTGCCATGCTTCAGAGCTCCCATTAAGCCTGATTGTTAAAACTGGTTACCTGACGCTTGCCTGACTGGAACGGTCCCCAGGTGGCAGCAGGATCGCCTTCAAAGGTGCTAATCTGACGTCCGGTAGCATCCGCACGCTTAATCTCGCGCAGCATGCCGGGACCAACAGACAGGCTTGCTGATTTTTGCGCATCGGCATAAATCTGCTTTTCGGCCACATTCAGCAGGGCAGAATCGGCGATAGCGGACAGATCAACCGTCTTATAGTCGGCTGAGTGCTCCTGCAGCTGGATCATCATGCGACGGCGATACGCCATTGGTTTCTCGCCCGAGAGCGGTACTGGTGCGCGCTTACCGAAGCTGGAGAAAACGCTGTCCGCTTTCACCTGAGCGTCAGCGACTTCATTACGTTCTTCATCGCTCAGCTCAACAGGAATGCGGGAACGCAGCTCTGCAATTTCCTGACGGAGCTGGGAATCAGCCTTTTCTTTTGCCATTTTTTCATCAGCTTCCGCATCGGCCTTTTCTTTGGCCTCAGCATCTGCTTTTTCTTTAGCGGCTTTCTCTTCAGAGTCTGCTTTGGCTTTGGCCTCTTCGGCCTCTTTCTCTTCAGCGTCAGCCTTCTCTTTTTTGTCAGCCTCATCGGCATCTGCCTTCTCTTTGGCTTCTTTCGCCTCTGAGTCAGCCTTAGCCATCCGTGCATCCATGCACTTATTGAACAACTCCAGGAATTTTTCCTCGTCCATCTTTTCAGCCTCTTTTGGAATGGAATCAGATTTAACACCACCAGGGGCAAGGAGCTTGTCCCATACACCCTGTTCACAAACTGCTACGTGGTCGAGCAATACCGGGGAACCTTCCACCAATAGAGGCTGACCGTCGATTTTGATGATTGAGCCGGGCGATTCGTCAAACCTGACGGTGGGTGATGTGCTTAACTGCCGGGTGGCCATAATTTCGGCTGCTTCAGCGTCATACACGCGGGCAATCGCCCACACCTCACCATTATCAGCAACCCAACCGTTGGTCAGGGTGCCGATAACACGCTTAACAAATTCATCGCTATCGAGCGTATTTTTCTCCGGGTGCAGCCAGATAAGTGGCACACCGGCAACACGCTGGAGAAATTCGGGGGTGAGATAGTCGTCCGGGTTACGGAAGGCCATCTGTTGATCTGCAGAGCGCCAGGTGACCCCTGTTCCGGTTACCCGGATGGCGAACATCCACATGTTGATAAAATATTGCGGGCTGCTCAGTGTTCCGTCCGCGATAAGCGCGGCCACGTCGGTTTCATTCAGCGCCTGCTGTGCCATCATCTCAGCGAATGGCTGATGAAGTGGCTTTGGCAAATCGTCAATGTGAAACCATCCGGCGGCCAGCGACTCGTCGTTTATCTTCGCTTCAAACTGATCCGTTACGTCTGCACGTAGCGTGAGGTAGTCGCCCGCCACGCTGTACGGAGTTAACAGTCCATCATACTGATAGCCTGTTTCTTCCATCACCTCGCGGCGGGCTGCGTCAACAGCCATTTCACCCGGCTCAATCTTTCCGCCAGGAGGGCACCATGTGCCATCATCAGAACGCTGGATCAGGAAAACGAATTTGCCCTGACGGAACATTATCCCGCTGCCAAAAATAGCCAAGATTTAATGCTCCTATGCTGCTTTCAGTGACTCCATGAATTTGCTTCCCTTCCGGGTCAGCATGTATTCAGGGATGCTGCGGAGGTTGTAGATGTAGGTCACGTAGCACTGGCAAAAAACCTCTTCACCAGGCTGAGTTATTTCGTCGAGGTAGCCGGCGGGACCGGCTTTTAAGTACCCGTTCTTCTGCGCCCAGCTCCCGCGAATCAGGTAATAAAGCTGATCGCGATCCTTGTGGTCCTCGCGGTAGTTATAACCAGGTCGTCGCCAGTGACTGTGCCAGATCGCTGCAATAGCGTTGTTGCTGGTCGCGATCACATTATCGATGTTGGCGATCAGCTTATGGTTCTGGTCGATCATTACGCGGCGCGCGGCATAATCGACGTTCCCGGCCGCCTTCTCGATGTGCTGTGCCGTCTCACGCATCTTTCCCTGAATACCGGCCAGGGATATCGAGTCAGCGGAGGGAATGCTGCTAGCCCAGCCGCTAAACCGTGAGAGCGTCGTATCGATGGCTTTCTGGCGATTGAGCTTTATCAGATCCACACTGGCCATAATGCGCCGGTCCAGCTCAGTTCTCAGCTTTGGTTCAAGATAGTTAATGGTGAACCGGGAAATGCCCGGATGACGCTTGAGCGCCGCTGCCCGGCCAACCTGCAGGTCATACGCATGCGTGAGGTTCCGGGAGACAATGTTCGCGTAGTCGCCAGCGGTCTCGCCTTCCGCCGCCTGGCGAATGATGCTTTGCCAGCGCTCCAGCTCCTCGCGTGAGGAGTACCCATTCTGCAAAAAGAACCTCACGGCTTCTCTGACGGTGCGCGTGAACGTTTTCATAGCTCCATTCCTGCGCCGGGCGATTCCTGCTGAGGTTGAGACGGCGGATTGTTCAGCAGCGCTTCGAAATCCAGATCCAGGCGCTGCGGGAATAAATGCTCGTTTGCATTCGCGTTTTCGCACATCCATTCGATCAGCGCAGCACGGTTTTCCGGGTCGTCAGTCAGCTGGGAAAGCAACGCATCTCCCATTCCGATGATCGCCTTAAACCGTATCTCGTCGACCTTCACCTTCTCGCTTTCCGGCTCCTTGAGGGAAGACGGCCAGCGATATTCAAAGTTGTTGATCCACGTTGAGAAGTACAGGCTGTAAGTGTTTTTCAGCTCAGGGAAGTCGGCGCGCAGCGACTGGAAGAATTCAATGCTCCACGCCCGGTACTGGCATACCCGAACAAAAAACGCATAAACCGTGTCCAGCCACTCGCGAATATTATCGATGTAAACCGCTACCGAACGCGCATCCTCGGTCCCCTCTCCGAATCCCTGTGCAAACGTCTCGGAATTCAGCATTATCGCTGGCATGTCAGCCGCCGCTGCGATGTTTTCCAGAATATGGTTACGTGCTGCGTCGAGGGGTTTTTCCAGGTTGCTCAGGTCGATGGACTCAATACTGTCGTTATCTCCGATCTGCAGAACTTCGCCGGTTTTACCGCGCTTCAGCATCATGCGTTTGATACCGCTGAGCTTCTGCATCATGTTGTTGACGACAGAGCTTGGCCCCTTGATTTTCGTGACCAGAAGGCCGCCTTTCACCGAAACCATATCGTCAGTGCGCATGGTCTGGATAAAGGATTTCAGAGGAAACAGGGCGCGCTGATAAACGCTGCGCCCGGTGAAACCGAATGCCGCCGGGTTGTACGCCAGATAAATCGGATCCTCGTTCTGCATGACGACGCAACGGGATTTGTGATATGGCTTTCCTCCAACCCTGATCCCATCGACTTTCTGGAAATCCTGCGCATTCGGATCCTGATTCAGGACGATGCTGCCCGCGGCGTTCAGCGGATCGAGAACGTTAAAACTGATGTTGTGCTTATAGAGCGTGCGGTAGTCCAGGGGCTGATTCGCCTCCTGATTATCAACCAGCATGGCGACCGCCGAAACGCCGTAAATTCGTGCTATCCGCGCCGCGTTGGCAATGTGCTGATTTGCCCCCAGCGCTTTCCATTCCCGTTCAAACGCATCGCGCAGGCGCTGTTCCAGTCCGAATGATTGCGCAACATGCACTGTTCTGGGCTCATTCATCGCCATTTTAATCGGGCGGTCCACCATCTTGCCGCCCAGCGGGTGGTAGAGGTAAATCGTCTTGCACGTCTGGTAACCGGCCGTGCTTCCTGGCTGGATATCCTCGCTGTCCAGAAGCATGACAAGCTCTGTCGAGCAGCTGCCGATCTCGAAATCATCTTCGTTCATTGGTTGTCTCGTCAGATTGCATCGCCGCTGCCGAACGCGATGATCAGCCCGTAGGTGTAATCATCGAGGAGGTCATCAGCGCGTTTGTGCGCGTTCTTGTCAGCAAGGTGAAATCGGGAAACCTGTTTGTGGAGGTGGTTTGCCGTCTCGCCCTTGAAAGAAGCTGTTTTTTCATAAGCGTGGCGGGAAATCTTAGCCAGCCCCCGGTAGTGATAGCCGGAGGCCATAATTGCGCGTTCATCTTTTCCCTTGCTGGTCAGCGCGGATTCTATTTTGTTGACCGGCCAGCCGAGGCTTTCTCCCTTTTGCAGGAGTATGCTGCCCATGCTGGCATCCTCGATAAATGTGCCAAGGCTGCCGTTTACGGCCACGCACTGTGTCGAAAGCTCATTGAGCCGCACAAAAACTGATGGCAGCCACGTTTCCAGCAGCGCGCCATCAATCTGAACCACGTCCCAGTCGAGGATGGTCAGGCGCATCCTTCCCGGTCGGGTATCAACGGCGTAATAAACAACGGCCGAGCCATCGTGTTCAGTGCCCCCCTTGACCGCCGTATCCAGAACGGCAAAGACTGCCTCGCACATCTCCGGAAACTCGACAGGCTGATCCTGATTTTCACCCTCAAACCACTTACGGACATCGAAGAGAGAGGCTGCCGACCAGTCGACGAATTCGGCCATAAACTCCTGGCGGAAAACGCGCGGATCGTTATTCTGCTTCTCTTTCTCCAGCTCCTCAGGAGGAACAAAAGGGTTGGATGATGTCGGAGCATGATGCTCCAGGAATCCAAGATCCTTGTTGTGGCATATTGCGTAGAAGAAGTTGTCCTCGTCCACGCCATCAGGGGTTGAAAAAACGTAGGCCCGACCTTTGGTCGTCAGCAGAGTGGGCTTAATCGACTTCGGCCAGATCTCCTTCAACATCTCCGGAGACTTGGTAAAGGCCGCTTCGTCTATCAGGACGATTTCGTACTCACGCCCGCGCCCGGCCAGTTTGTTGTCATTGGTGACCCAAAAGTCTATCTTTCCGCCGTTCTTCAGCATCAGGCGCTTTTCCTGACGGCTGAAGCTCTTTTTCAGCGGCAGCAGGATTTCTTCCAGCTTGTCGTAAATCTCCTGATACTGGCGATATTCAGCAGTGAATATGCCAACGCGACCACCCAGCAAAACATCCATGCCGGGGCGTTTAAATTGCGACGTCGCATAAGTCACCGCCGCACTGGACAGCATGAACGTCTTACCCCACCGGCGACCACATCGAACGGCGTTTAACTGGTGATCCCAGGAATCAGACCAGACTGTTAACTGCCCCTCGTGGAGCGTGGGCAGGTAAATGTCGGCCATGATTATCTTCCCGGTATTGGCAGCGTATTGTGAACGACGATGGCGTTGTCGCTGTCACCGTCCTTCATTACATCGATTTCTAATTCAACTTTTTCTGTCGCTGCTTCGCGATACGCCGTATCCACCAACAGCTTGGCTATCGACCCTTTGGTGTACTCCAGAGACTCAATTCGCGCCGTGTTGCGATGCATGGCCTTTTCAGCGGAAGAAATGAGTTCCTGATAGTTTTTGGCCTTATCACCTTCCGCCAGTTCCAGCTCTGCCTGCCAGCGACCAATATTCTCAGCCGCCTTCAGATTCGCCGCGCGCAGCCAGAAAAGCTCATCGTCCAGCGTGAGTGCCTGAGCATCTTCAGTGATTGCGTCCGATAGCAGCATGCGGCGACCGTAGCCACCATGCTTCAGTGCGTTCTGATTGCCTGGACGTGCGTTATAGGGTGCGCGTTTCGCACCCTGAGAATTTGACGGGTGGGGTGATTCGCAGATTTTCTGTGAACGCCGATCACCTTCCGATTTTCTTTGTTTCTGCTGTTGCGAATTCGCACTTTTTTTCGCTGTGCTTTTCTGCGATTTCGCACCGTAACTCGTTACCTTGATGTAGCGTTTCGCAGATGAATATTTAAGCCCCTGCGCTTCACACCAGTCTTTGGGGGAAATACCGGATTTAGCATGCTCGGCGAGGAACTGGTGTTGCAGAGCTCCCCAGTCCGGTTTTGCCATAATATTTACTCAGTGAGATAGCTCACAACAATGTCAGCTGTTGATATTCCAGCTACTGATTTAACTGCTTTCATCCAGATCACCCAGGGAGAGCCGAAATAGATATGGCCACTTGCCGGGTGCCAGGCCTCGCTGTTTTCCGAATCGGCGTACACCGCATTGCCGTTTCCGATAGTAATGTTCGCGCTGTTGGTTCCGTCTGTGATCTGGACTGGCGCTTCAGTTAACCTGATAGAAACACTCATCTGAATTCAATTCTCCGCATGTACCTCACTCCCCAATTCCTTTGAGCGGGTGGTATTGTGAAACTGTCGTCTGGCGTTGCGTACGTGTCGCTCTCGCCGTTTTTGTAATGAACAGTCATTGATGATGCGCCGGTAGTGTCGACAACGACTGAAGCCGCTGTGCGTGAAGCTTGCGCGTCAGTCGTGACAATCGGAGATGTTGCCAGTTCTCCAGCTTCAATCTGTGCAAACCCAACGCGGAACGTGCTGTCGTCGTTGCTGCGCACGTAGAATGATGCTGTGTAAGTTCCTGCATTAAGATAGCCCTGAGTACCCCAGAATGCGGGTGTACCTGTAACGCTGTTCCGGCCAAGCCACAGCCTGAGAGCACTACGCGCTGTCGAAGTGACGGTGAACACAATACGCTGCCAGCCGGGCGTGAGATTGTAGGCTGTTGGCGGGTACAGGTATGCGCCGCCGATATCTTGTGAGAATGCATACACGTCGCACTCCAGCGGAGCCAGCGCGATTGCTCCACCATCAGGGCCGCCGTCCTGGCTGACCTGCAGGCTGTCGATGCCAGACGTTTTGATATAATCGTCCAGCACTGTGGCACGTGACTGAGGCTGCAGGTTTGTTGCAGCCGGTTCAGGCTCATGCCTGCCCAGGATGCCCAGCGACATAGTTCCTTCCACTCTCCACTCGTTCGTATCGCACAGGTCGAGATTCCCTGTATCATCAAGAACAAAATGAGCCGGGCCGGTGTACGTGATGCGCGAGTCGAGAGCCGGGGCTGTCAGGTCAATCGGTCGGATTGTCGGCTTAGATGATGCGTTGCCGATTACTGTGGTGCCTGGCGTCCAGATGCCTGATTTAGTCGCACCGATAATTGAGGCGCCAGAGGTAATTATCATTAAGAATTTCCTGCTGAAAAATAAACATGCACCACCGAACCGACAGCAAACTAATTCTGCATAATCGAGCACTCACGGATGAATGCTCTGTAACACGAACTATCAGGCCAGTTTTTTAGCCAGCTCAATCAGGTCATCAATAACTTCGTGGGTCTGTGCGCCAGCGGCAGCAACAAGCTCTTTCAGCTTCGCCAGAACCAGATCTGTTTTGTCCGTCACTTGTGCTGATGCTACAGCCGGTTCAGCGCTTACTGCTGTTTCAGTGACTTCTTTGCCTTCTGTCATGGTGTTTGTCTCTTTGGGATGGATGAACAGGCCCTTCAGCCAGTTAAGGAATTTTTTGCATTCTGGCGATCCTTTTCTATCTTCCTGATTGCAGCGAGTTGATTGTTTGCCATGTCAATGGCGGTTAGTAGCTGATCAATCCACAGCACCGCCTGGCAGTAAGTCAGGGT
>NZ_WHOY01000031.1:981717-983904 GCF_009765445.1 Pantoea sp. BAV 3049
TCCTGCAACCGTTGCGCTTCCTCCGCAAGCCGGGCCTGCACCAGACGGTCAACCAGTACGCTGTCTGCCGTTCCGTCACCCTCTACTGCGCTGAACAGGTCTTCACGCACCACGCCGCCCGCCGCCTCATACGCCTCGCGCCCGATAAAGACGAAGCGGGGATGGCGCACGGAGATTTCGGTGTCGGTGACGGCGCGTTTCAGCAGGTGTGCGGGAGCATGGCTGTATTCGGCCTGAACACGCCCGTAAATTTCCACCTGACGCGCCGGGTCGCTTTCCAGACTCAGCGCCTGGCACTGCTCCACGTCGAGTTTATTCTCTGCCAGCAGGGCAATAAGTTCCGGGGCAAGGTTCGCCAGCTTCAGCATGCGCTGAACGTGGCGTGAGCCGAAGCCGAGCGCGTCGCCAATCTGCGCGGGGGTTTTGCCCTGCTGTGACAGGGTACGGAATCCGGCAATCTGCTCTGCCGGATGCATAGCCTTTTGCTGGTCGTTTTCAACCATCGAGGCGATGACCGCCATTTCATCCGACACGCGCTTGACCGCTACGCTGACCCCGGCATCGATGCGCAATTCATCGCGCAGCAGCTGCAGCGCCGTCAGGCGGCGGCCCCCGGCGGCAACGCCTGACGTGCCGTCCGGCAGGGTGTGCACCACCAGGTTCTGCAGCAGGCCAACGGACTCAATGGTGTTCGCCAGGCTGCGTACGCTTTCAGTGGAATACGGGACGGTGCGGACGTTCAGCGGAGATTTGACCAGCGCCGACAGCGGCACCATTTCAATCTGCACCGCATCAAGGGCGGCCTTCAGCGCCGCAGCGGCGGCAGGCTTTACGGCTTTTTTGCTGGTTTTCGCGGGTGCTTTTGCTTTAGACTCGGTTACTGACATAGTTGATACCTCATAGTGTTGATGACTGTCTGCCGGATGCCCCACGCATCCGGCACCTCTTACTGCCTTCTCACGCCGTATCGTGCGATATAACGGTTCAGCTCACAGCCCGCATCGGCTTCAAAATTCCAGTCGCGCCAGACCAGCATGCCCTCCACGCGGACAACAAGATGAAAGTGCGTACCCTGGTCGTCTTCGATCGTCACGTTGCCGTAAGCGGCCACAAGGGCTTCGGCCTGGCGGCGGGTGAACGGACCATCGGGTAATACCGGAAGGGTGGTGTTATCCATTATCAGGACTCCTTTTGGATGCCCCGACCGTGCGGGGCGGGATGCATTCAGAACGGTATGCTGTCCATATCATCGACGGGCGGCCATTCGCCCAGCGGCGGCTGAGGCTCCGGCTGCGCGGCGGCTTTTTTGCCCTTCCCGCGCCCTTTTTTCTCACCGGATGCGCCGTCAGCAGACTGTGATGCTGCCCGGGCAGGCTGTGCTGGCTGACCGCTGTACTGCGGGTTTTCCTGCGGCTGGCCCCCGTCACGGCGACCGCCGAGCATCTGCATGGTGCCATTCTGGCCGACCACGATTTCGGTGACGTAACGGGTTGCCCCTGCGTCGTCCTGCCAGCTGCGGGTGCGCAGCTGACCTTCAACGTAAATCTGTGCGCCCTTACGCAGGTATTCCCCGGCCACTTCGGCCAGCTTTCCGAACAGCACCACGCGGTGCCACTCGGTTTTCTCACGCATTTCCCCGGTCTGCTTATCGCGCCAGGACTCTGACGTTGCCAGGCTCAGGTTGGCTACCGCGCCGCCGTTGGGCATGTAGCGGATTTCCGGGTCCTGCCCCAGAAAACCAATTAAAGTCACTCTGTTCACGCCGCGTACTGTCATGATAAATCTCCTTAATCATCTGATTTTTATGCTTTTGAAAACCATCACCCGTTGAGTTGCCGGGGCCGCGGTTTTGACGTTTTGCGGGGACCTGCTGAGCGCTCCCGCTGGTTGTTACCTTCACCCGTTTGAGAGCCGTTCGCCGCAGGGGCGTAAACCAGCGCGGGCGATGGCAGCAGTCCGGGGCGCGGTTTACCGCGTGCCATTTACCCTGGACGGCTGACGGCGACTGTGCTTGTCTCAGCCCCGGCGAAAGGACTCAGAAGGGTGAAATGACCAGGAGGATATGAGCAGGGACCCGCCGCAATGACGGAACGCGCGGGCGCGAAACGGCGTTGCCCCGAAGAGGCCCGGCAGCATTACCGCCGGGCTGGTGAAAGCGGCGCATCCGCGCCGGATGCAGCAAGCGTG
>NZ_WHOY01000031.1:983914-994163 GCF_009765445.1 Pantoea sp. BAV 3049
AATCCAATAGAAAGAAGCTATGCAGGCTTAGTTTCTAACATTGTAAGAATAGCCTCTATTTTTTCGACAACATCTGCATCAATGCGCGAAGTATCAATACTGACAATAAACTTGTTACCTTTATATTGTGAACTTGCACCCAAAGCATATTGTCGTTTAGAAGCCGGACTGCTATTCAACTTCTGGTCTTTATTAGCGGCTTCAGTTAATTGTTTTATGATTACATCGGTATCTAGCTTTTCCCCACCAATTTTACGTTTTGTCAAAACTTTACTTTGTTCAAGAATGGCAGCTGGATACTTATTAAATATTTTAGCCATAGAATCACCGGCCCGCGCAGATAATTCACCAGGATGAGAGAAAACAGCGATGATGTCGCGAGGCAGGCTAGCCGTATTTATACAACGGGTAATAATCTTCCTGGAAATATTTTCTGATTCAGCCAGGGAAGAAATATTACCATTAAATTCCTTATCAAGCCGTTGGATATAACGCTTCCCCCGCTCATATGCGCTTGTAGGACGGTAGTCATTCCCGATCTTACATAATGAATCCATCTGTTCATCATCAAGATCGCCAACCAGAATACGATAGTCGCGAGTAGTGAGAATTGCTGTCATGCGACGACGACTACCATCAGCAACTTCTATAATACCTGAAGCTTTTCTACCGAATGCCGGATTCTGCTGACCAGAAACGAGGAACGAAGGAATTAAGTCATCGAGTGCTTCTTCAGTGAGTAATTCCTGATCACGTTCATTACCAGCCCAGACAACCGTTCCTTTCTCAACCATATCTGCAGCGATAGTTTCTAAAGTGAAACGAACGTCACGGCCACAAACAGATAGAGTTATAAAGTTACCTTTAGCCATTGTACTAACACGCGCGATTAAACTATCGATTACAGGAGCAGCTGACGTTTCGGCAGTTAATTGCGGAGCAGGGGCTGTCGAATTTTTTGGAATAATAGGTGCCCGTTTCATTATCGAATCTCCCAACGAGGTTTTATCAGGCGATCAAATATTTCTGTACAAACAGGTTCCCAGATAGCTAAAGCATTTCTCCAGGCTCCTGTAGATGAACGCTGGTCTATTGCCTGTTCAAATACCGTACGCATGCGTATCTGTCCTTTGCCCACTTCGTCTGTCTCACGAACTACATTTTTTAATACCATACTGCCCCAGGCATCTCTTATTTGCTCTTCCATCCAGGGGCTCTGAGATCCATTGTTGTTGCTATATTTAGTCAGCAAAATACGAACAGCTGGCTCAAATCCTTTCAAATCTACGTTTTTTAAAAGATCACGTAGCATGTCAAAAAACTGCAAAGCAGAAGTGTAATCAAATAACTCAGCAGGAGTCGGCACAATTAATACATCAGCAGCACATACAACGTTTATAGTCCCAATACCGAGATTTGGAGCACTATCGATTACAACTACATCATAATCCTGCGCAACCGTTTCAATCGCCAGCCTTAACATCGTGTGAGGTTCAGTGGGGAGTAGACCATCGTCATACCGAACCATGAGTTCTGTTTCTATCCGGTGAAGAGCGAGACAGGAAGGTATAATATCGAGGCCGGGCCAACAGGTTGGTTTGACAGCATAACTGGCATCATCTCGCTCGCCGAGATAAAAAGGTAAGAGCGTATCGTCTGCATGAATATGAAGATCCGGAACCCATCCGTGATACATCGATGCAGTACCTTGAGGATCATTACCTTCAACCAAAAGGACACGCAGCCCCTTTAACGCAAGATGTTGGGCAAGGTGTACTGACACGGAAGTTTTATATACACCGCCTTTATGAGCAGCAACACCTATAACTGGGGGAAGGGTGTTTTCAGGCCGACGAATACGAGTATTAAAAACATCACGCATGTGGTTAATTTGCTCGATGGTATAACCAACACGCTGTTCTACACGTCCTCGCATTTCCATATCTGGATAAGGTAGACGCCCACTTTTTTCAGCGTCACGGATAGCCTGAGAAGAAACACCCACCAAGTCAGAAGCTTCTCCAATACGCCAGCGCCGGGTAATTTTTCGGGCTTCTGGGCTGTCATCATTGAACTGAGCGATAGCTATAGCTCTAGTCATTTCATGACCAGCGTTGATGCACTGATCCAAAGTTTCCATTAACCCCATATCAATATCCTTTATAGTTTAACTTTGCATCATTGTATTAAATCTTGAATTTTGGCGCAAAGCAACATAAAAAAAGCAAAGTGTAAAAAATTCGGCAAAGTTACACCTGTATTGATCACTGTGGTATTTATGACAGAAAAACTAACTAATAACTTTAGGGTATGCCCCTGTGATAGCATCGCTAACAGAGACAAACATGGTTTCACTGGACTTGATTTAGCCTATTTGATAGTTAAGAATCTCATCATCTAATTGCTATTGAGATTAAAAGTATGGCTCTTGTGGGTTATGCCCGGGTATCGACATCCGCTCAGGATCTGACACATCAGATCGCAGTGCTGACTGCGACCGGGTGCCGTAAAATTTTCGCTGAGAAAATGACCGGGACTAAAAAGGAAGGGCGCCAGGCGCTGGATGAGTGCCTTGAGTACATACGGTAAGGCGATACGTTAGTCGTTACTCGTATTGATCGTCTTTCACGAAGCCTGCGTGACCTGCAGAATCTGGTGCATGAGCTGGAAGAGCAGAACATCCGGCTCCGGGCAACGGAGCAGGCCATTGATACGTCCTCCGCTTCCGGTAAAGCATTTCTGGATATGCTGGGCGTCTTTGCGGAATTTGAGACCCGTCTGCGGCAGGAACGGCAGCGGGAGGGGATTGTCCGGGCGAAAACCAGAGGTGTATATAAAGGAAGAAAACCGACGGCGCGGGCGAAATCGCAGCAGGTCATTGATCTCACGATGGCCGGATTAACCCGCGAAGCGGTTGCGAGCCAACTGGGCATTGGCAAGGCCAGCGTCTACCGGATACTGAAAGCCTGGCGTCTGCAGCGCCCCGACGCCATCCTGCCCGGGGAACGGGTTAAACCCCTGAGCAGCAATAGTGAGACAGATCGTACTATGATAGCCCCATGAAAAGTAACCCAACGCCCCATGATGCCGCATTCCGGCAGTTTCTGACCCAGCCGGATATTGCCCGTGACTTTATGGCGCTGCATCTGCCGGCAGAGCTGCGCGCCATCTGTGACCTCAGCACGCTGAAGCTGGAGTCAGGCTCCTTTGTCGAAGATGACCTCCGCCAGTATTTCAGCGACGTGCTCTACAGCCTGAAAACCACCGCCGGTGATGACGGTTACGTGCATGTTCTCATTGAGCACCAGTCGTCCCCGGACAGGCATATGGCCTTTCGACTTCTCAGGTATGCGGTGGCAGCTATGCAGCGCCACCTGGAAGCCGGACATAAGAAGCTGCCGCTGGTCATTCCGGTGCTCTTCTATACCGGGAAACGCAGCCCCTATCCTTACGCCACCAACTGGCTGCAGGAGTTTGACGATCCGACGCTGGCCGGAAAACTGTATGCCGGCGACTTTCCGCTGGTTGACGTCACGGTCATCCCTGACGAGGACATTATGGGCCACCGCAGCATGGCCGCACTGACCCTGCTGCAGAAGCATATTCGCCGGCGTGACCTGGCCGAGCTGACGGACAGGCTGGCCACCATCCTGATGGCGGGCTATCTTTCTTCGCCACAGGTCATTTCGCTGGTACACTATATTCTGCAGGCCGGTGAGTCATCGGATGCGCAGACGTTTATACGTGAGCTGGCGATCCGGGTACCGCAACATGAGGAGGAACTGATGACGATCGCACAACAGCTTGAACAGAAGGGCATTGAGAAGGGCATCCAGCTTGGGCGGCAGGAAGGCGTGCTTGAAGGTAAGCTTCAGGTTGCCCGCGCCATGCTGGCCAGTGGTATCGATCGCGGCGCGGTCATGAACATGACCGGCCTTAGTGCCGACGACCTGGCGCAGATCCGCCACTAATCCTTTCCTGGCACTCCCTGTCTGGCCATCAGCGAATACTGAAAGGGCAGGGAGGCATCACGCTCAGAATCAGCCTGCCACCCACAGCGGTTAAACAGCTTCATCACGCCTTCCACACTCCCTGTCAACTGAGCCATCAATGGGTTCACCTGATGGCCATTATCGTCAAAAGCGACATCAAGATTAGTCCGTAAGAGATAAATGCCGTTAACACCCGCATTGAGTGCCACTGCATACCGCCCTGACCACTCTCTGTCGCTCAGCAACCGGTAGGTCCAGTGCATGTCCTTCGCTGTCTCCAGGGCATACGTCAGCCGGAACAGGTCGTTCTGCTCAGACAACTCGCCGGTGCAGGAACGCCAGAGATAATTGAGCTTGCCTGCCAGCCTGGCACTGACGCCCATCTGCCGCCCCTGCTTAATCAACCATTCCAGGTCAGGAGTGACGTCGCGCGAAAAGCGCCGCTGCTTCAGTGCGGTGGACAGCCAGCGGATGAGAAAGAGGTTTTCCTGCGCCGGTGAGAGAACACCACCCTCCTTTCTGGCCAGCGCAAGTGCTACCAGGGCGCACCATGCCAGATGGCCCGATTTTTCTGTCAGCGTCACGCCGGTTCACTCCCTGCAGGAAATACCATTCTGGTCTGCCATAAAACGAGCAGGATCAAACGGCCAGCGCTTGTCGCCCTGTGAGCAAGCCTCGATCCATTCCAGCAGCCCCTGGTTAAAGTACAGGTGATAGCACTGACGGGCGCATACCGTGTTGCAGCCGTCAAACCCGGTATCAATGACTTCATCGGTGTCATCCGACCAGCGGAGCAGACGCCCTTCGGTGGAGATCTCGTAAAACGCACATTCACTGTCAAGATCTTTAGTCTGGTATTCAGATTCAGTTTCACTATCCGGCATCCGGTAGCGAAACGTGACCGTATCAAACATGCCCATAAGTCAGTCCTCCTTTAATTCTCATCCATTTCACGCTGCAACTGGTACCAGTACTCCGCAATAACGCTCATCACACGCGCCGTCATCGCGGCGTCAGTGACGACTACAGAAAGGCACTAAATTTCAAATATTCTGCTTACCGGACGCATCTCGCCCAGCGGATCACCATAATATAAATCTGAGGTCTGGCCTTTGCGTAGTGCCCACATCACCTCAATACCTTTGATTGTGGCGTAAACCGTTTTCACGGTTAAATTCCAGCGTGGCGCTGGTTATAGGTTTCAGTTTGCCGTCATCGCATTCAATGACGTTATTCCGGTACTTAATCTGTCGGTGTTCAACGTCTGGCCGGCACCGACCTTCACGTTTGAACAAAGCACGCGCACGCCCACAGGTGGACGCATTATCCATGTTGATAAACTGCGGGATCTGCCACTTCTTTACGTTGTTGAGGATTTTTGCGGCCTTGTTACGACGCGGGGAGAGGTAAAAATCCACGGTGCGGCCCCTGTTGTCAGCAACCCGGTAAAGATAAGCCCAGCGGCCATTCACCTTTACGTACGGTTCATCGATGTGCCATGGGTTCAGCTCGGAAGGGTTACGCCAGTACCAGCGCAGCCGTTTTTCAAATTCAGCCGCATAACGCTGAACCCTGCGGTAAATTATGGGGTGATCAACGTTTACACCGCGTTCGGCCAGCATCTTATGCAGCTCACGGTAGCTGATGCCGTATTTGCAATACCAGCGCAACGCCCACAGGATGATGTCGCGCTGAAAATGCCGGCCTTTGAATGGGTTCATATGCTGCTCCGTCAGCAAAAGGTGACGATGAGTTTATCACCTCCAGTTTTTTGCAACAGTGCCTTTCACGAACCATAACACTGCAGCCATTATTTCATCTGGCGGGATGCGGAATATGACACCATGACTGACTCAGGGCCTGAAAAAAAGTGAGATCAGCTAGATGCAGGTGCGCTATTTCGTCTGCATCCGTTGCCGTATCAAGCCATCCGACAAGCGTCAGACACAACGTCACGCGCGTGATACGCCGGTTCTGCCGGATCAATTGTACTACCACTTTTCCCAGAATTTCAGTATGGGCAGGATGCGATATCTGTCCGAAATAGCGTGCCACAGAGAAAGACTGTGTTTTTTCAGGCGAAAAATCATCCGGACGCATGAAGTGAACCTGCAGAATAAAAACGAGTGTTGCACATTACCCTGGTGATGGCGGACTGTACAGCAATCGCGTAAGAGCATCCGGTTATGCGACCGGTCATAAACAAATGCAACCACATGCACCGCTCAACCCGCCAGTCCTCTCATCACAGCCTGAAAACTCAGGCAGTTTTATGCCCCTCTGACGGCAATCAGATTTTCAGCGCTGCAGTAGCCGGGCACCGGGCGTCACAGAAAGACACATTCAGGCTTCAGATATGAGTGCATAACCTCCGGAAGGGCCCACAACACATGCCGGTCGGCTCACCCTCTCACTTGTTGGCCCAGTGACACCAGGCCCTGAAACGGCTGAAAATCGTGGTGTTATCAGTTACCCATACCTCAAAAACGCCGTGCCGGCTCTCACGAAGACGGTCAGTGAAGGCGCTGACAGATGGTCAGGTTAATAACTTCATCCCGTGCACCACCGGTACGCGAGACAGGCATTTCATTACTGATTTCCGCCAGGGCCCGGCGAATACTCCGCCGTAGTGATTCATCCACTTCCTCCTCCGGCATCCTGTGCAGACGGTGCAGACGGTGCAGACGGTGCAGCAGGGCATTGAATGAAACATCCGCATTTTCCTGAAGCAGAGCCTGTAATGCCTCCCGATGATTCTGTCCGTGTTCGGATTTTCACTGCCCACACTCATACCCGCTGAATTCCCTGTCTGCTGGTTGATAAATTCAATTTATCACTGTTTTCCTGTCAGGAGGAAGGCCTTTCCCTGCTATCCGGCCCGCAGGCAGGTGCTGAACAGCGGCAGGATTGGTGCAGGGAGCGCCGGTGGAAAGATGTGATGTATGCGGGCAATTACTGTTAAAGGCCCGCCCACAAAAAATTTCCACAGGCCAAACCTGTACAATATTGATTTTTTTTGTATAGATTTATATTGTTCAGAACTTAAATATTCCGGACAGACGATGCGCCCGGGTCCATGCTCAGCATGCACAGGGCCTACCACAGACTATTATTTGACAACCCGGCGCTGCCATCACAGCAGGAAACACCGGGTAATATCGTGATTGAGATTTTTCGCGAAGGCATAATGCTTAACCGGAAAAATATCTGCACCAGGCTGCTGCAGGCGCCGGGCAGCGCGACGCATCCGGCAGAAGAGACCCATTTGCATGAGCTGATAAAACTGCTTTTTCAGCACGACTGAAGCACGCCTTCGGGTGGTAGCCCCACTGGCACGATTAAGCAGGATGGCCTTGTCTTACGGAACGGCCCGGAGAAAAAGTTATGAGCCATATCGTTAATCAGAGATTACTGATGAGGTTACCGCAGCAGCGGTGATAGCGCGGCTCAGGAAAAACAGGATTATTAACAGCCATTCGCTGCAATATCAGCTCAGGCTGATGGCCGGAAAAGCGTCCTGCCCGACGCGACTGGCAGCGATGCGTAAAGTTGCGAAAATAATATTCACCGGTCATGATGAAAATGCAGAACCATCCGGCATACACAACGTTGATGGTCCTGCCGGCAGCAGTGCAAAGCCTGTCAGAGACGGGACCCGGTTCACCGGCCGGGAATGTCATCAGCTGACACTATAAACCGGTAAAATAGCATGATTATACCAGCAGGTGAGGCTGACATTGCGTTTCAGAGCACGGCGCTCAGACATTATTTTCAGAGTAGTGGCCATCTTCCTGATGAAGAAGCGGCGCTGATGGCTGTCATGCGGAGCGGGCTGGCCGATGGCAGACCGCTCACCACCAGAGACATCATTATCCGGCTCGTGACTGCACTGGAATGTACCGCTGATGTCATTCAGGCAGACGTTATCCGTTCGCTGCCTGAAATTATCCCGGGACACGCCTCTGCCGGGGAATGAGCCTTTCAGAGTAATACCCTCCACGGCTGCCGCAGTTTATTGCTGTATCCACGTCCTTACCCGATCTGCACGGCGTGAACCGGTATGGCCGGTTTCCGGAGCCACCCGGTAATGCCGGTGACGTTTACGTAACCGCCGGCCCGTGCAGAAATCTTTTCTGTGCGGACCGGGGGTTGGACAAGCCATCGGGCGCGTCAGCCTTTTGCGCGCAGAAGGTCCGCTGCATCCGACTCAGGCATCGAGAACCGGACGCGGTGACGCGCCGCCACATCGAGCGCAAACACCTTCGTGTACACCTCCGTTGAGCCGGCCGATTTATGCCCCATCAGTGACTGCAGGACCTTCAGCGGAATGCCGGCGTACAGCATGTGCATCGCATAGCTGTGGCGGAGGGTGTGCGGCGTGACCGGAACGGAGAACGTCACGCCATCGGCGGCGGCGTTTGCAACGGCCTCACTCAGCCACGTTCTGACGGTCCGGTCAGTGATCTCCCAGAGCCGCGCCTTCTCCGTTCTGCCGGTGCGTTTGTTCTTACGTTCGAGTGGAATTTTCAGCGTGGCCACCATCATCTGTAGCTGAAGCAGGTACTGTGGATCGGAAAGCGGCACCAGGCGGTGCGGCACGGCCCCCGCAGGCGTCCGTCCTGAAGTACGGGCCGCCTTTTCCGTACGCTGCTTGAGAGTGGCCAGCTGCACAAACGGATATGGCGGAGCCAGCGAAAAATCTCCCCGGGTCAGCGCCAGCGCTTCGTTAATACGGGCGCCGGTGTTCCAGAGCGTCGCGAACAGTGTTTTACGCTGCAGATCCGGCACGTAATGAAGCAGGGCGCTGACTTCCGGTGCCAGCAGGTATTTCGGCAGTTCATCCTGCAGCTGTGCCATCTGGCGCAGTGCCAGCGCTGCCGGATAGTCAATGACCACCGGCAGCGATACCGGCTGGACGCCGGCTTGTCCGGGCAGGGCTGGATAATTCATTCAGCACACCACCGGTGGCCGGGATCCTTTCCCGGCCGGGCTGCAGGTCGCCTCCTTCCTCCGGCAGCAACGGTCGCCTGGTTTCTGTTCGCCAGGGACTTCCTGTTTTCTGACGCGCATTCAGACCCCCCAGAACATCAGGTTAATGGCGTTCTTAATCTCAGCCTCCCGTAAGCTGAGATCGCCCACCTCGTCACCGGTAACGGCGGACGCAACGCTGGCCATGTCGGTTGTCATCAGCCGCCAGCTTTCATCACCGATATGCACCACCGGATAGAGTTCTCCGGAGACCTTATCCGACAGCAGGCGGGCGCTGACCAGCGGGATCGCCATCCGGCGACCCGGGGTGTCAATAATGTCACTCTGCACATCCACGAACAGGCGGTAACGACTCTCTTTTTTATAGGTGTAAACCCGAAACTGCATCTCACCAGTCCCTGTTTTCATCGGCAAAGGAGCCGTTCATGTCGATAAACCGGGCCACTTCGGCCATCCCTTCCTGATTTTCAGCCTGCCATCGTTCAGCACGTAATCGCCGGGCTTCATTCTGCATGGCCGTATTGACCAGACCCGAGATGTTGACGTCAGCCGCCTTAAGGATCTGATAGTTGTTGCTGTCAATGGTAACAGTAATGCGCTGTTTCATAACATCCCCCTGATATACACTCCGGATACATATATCAGTATATATCGTTTATACAAATCAACCAGCATCTTAAAAAGCATACTGTTAGCAGCCTGTCAGTTTTTATAGTAATATTTTTAAATGAAATCATCACCTTCGTGACAGTAAGCATTCTTACAGACACGCTGTTAAATTACCTGACGCGAGATTTGATATGATCCGGTTCTTCTGAAATTATACATTTTCCGGAAGTTTACCACGCACACGGAATATGCAAAGCGGCGTTTTCGTGTGGTGAGCACGCGGTCATGGAACGTAACTGTGACACAACATATAGCGCCTGTATCAGCTGCCTGAACCACCACATATTGTGTTTACCGTCCGCAGCACGCCTGTGGCAGCCGAGAAGATCCGGCTCTTCCTTTTTACGGATCTCCGAAAAAAAGAAGGAAACCGGATAGGCATTGCATATCCATATGCCTGACATCTGCATATGTTAGACATACGCATATATTCACCATCTGCATATGTAATGCCCATACAGAGCGGGCTTGCAGGCATATACTTCACCTATGTGGGAATACTCCCTGGCACAATCAGCATATGAGGAAAAACCATGCGCACAGTTTCTATTTTTAAAAACGGCAATAACCGCGCCATCCGTCTGCCCCGCGATCTGGAT
>NZ_WHOY01000031.1:994173-1008081 GCF_009765445.1 Pantoea sp. BAV 3049
CGCCTGCGCTTTCGCCTTCGCGTCCGCCTGGGCTTTCAACTGGGCGTCAGCCTCTGCCTTAGCATCCGCTTTTGCTTTTGCGGCTGCAGCTTCAGCCTGCTTCTGCTGAGCCGCCTGAGCATCAGCCTGCTCTTTGGCATCCTGCTGTGCCTGAAGACGCTCTTTTTCCATCTGTTTCAGACGCTGCTGCTCGGCCGCCTGCTTCTGCTGCAGCTCTTCCGCCTGCTGTTTAGCAGCTTTCTGACGCTGCTGCTCGGCACGCTTGCTGTCGCTCTGCTGATTCTGCTGTCGATTGTACTGCTCGACTACCGCGCCGGGATCGACCATTACGGCATCAATATCGCCACCGCCACCGCCGCTGCTGGCGTCGATGTGTTCGTCAAACGAGCTCCAGATCAGTAATGCAATCAGAAAGATATGCAAGATCACTGAAATGATGATGGCACGCTTTAACTTATCGTTTTGTTCGGCTACCTTCGACACTCTCGGTTCCCAAAAACGGTTCGAATGATTTAAATCGGCTGCGTCATTAAGCCGACAGACTTCACGCCTGCCTGATGCAGCAAGTTCAGCGCCTTAATGATCTCGTCGTAAGGCACGTCCTTCGCGCCGCCGATCAGGAACACCGTCTTCGGATTCGCCTCAATACGGCGCTGCGCTTCGGCAACAACCTGCTCAGGCGGTAACTGCTCCATCCGATCGTGATCGACCACCAGGCTGTACTGCCCCACGCCCGCCACTTCCACAATCACTGGCGGATTATCGTCGCTGGAGACAGTTTTTGAATCGGTTGCGTCCGGCAGATCCACTTCCACGCTTTGGGTGATAATTGGCGCTGTCGCCATAAAGATCAGCAGCAGCACCAGCAACACATCCAGCAGAGGAACGATGTTAATCTCGGACTTCAGTTCGCGGCGACCACCGCGACCACGTACTCTGGCCATGCTAACTCCCGCTCTTACTTGCTGTTCTCGCTGGAGAACGCCTGACGATGGAGAATAGCCGTGAACTCTTCCATAAAGTTATCGTAATTCTGCTCAAGCTTGTTCACGCGCTGGTTCAGGCGGTTGTACGCCATTACCGCCGGGATCGCTGCGAACAGACCGATAGCCGTGGCGATCAGCGCTTCTGCAATACCCGGTGCCACCATCTGCAGGGTGGCCTGCTTCACCGCGCCCAGCGCGATAAAGGCATGCATAATCCCCCACACCGTACCGAACAGGCCGATATACGGACTGATCGAACCCACGGTACCGAGGAATGGAATATGGTTTTCCAGCGCTTCCAGTTCACGATTCATTGAAATACGCATGGCGCGTGTCGCCCCTTCAACTACCGCTTCTGGCGCATGGTTGTTAGCACGATGCAGGCGGGCAAACTCTTTAAAGCCCGCATAGAAAATTTGTTCGGAACCGCCAAGTTCATCGCGACGGGCCTGGCTCTCCTGATACAGACGAGACAGTTCAATACCCGACCAGAACTTGTCTTCAAAGGCGTCAGCCTCGCGTCCGGCCGCATTCAGAATACGGGTGCGCTGGATGATAATTGCCCAAGAGGCGATGGAAAACCCAATCAAAATCAACATGATAAGTTTGACCAGAAGGCTAGCCTTCAGGAACAAATCAAGAATGTTCATGTCAGTCACTGCTTGAACTCCGCGACAATAGACTTGGGAAGCGCAATTGGCTTCATTAGATGTGGATTGATGCAGGCGATCAGCACTTCCGCTTCATTCAGCGTCCGGCCTTCTGCATTAACAATACGTTGTGCGAAAGTCATGGTCGTTCTGGTCATCTTCAGCACCTCACACTGCACTTCGAGAAGATCGTCGAGGCGCGCAGCCGCAAGATAGTCGACCGTGATCCGACGCACGACAAACGCGACCTGCTGTTCCAGCATCGCCTGTTGATTGAAATGGTGCTGGCGCAGCATCTCAGTTCGTGCCCGTTCATAAAAAGCGACATAGCTGGCGTGGTAAACCACACCGCCGGCATCGGTATCTTCGTAGTAGACACGAACCGGCCATCGAAACAGCGTTGTACTCACTCTGCATCCCGGTAATGCTTTTAAACGTTGCTACTATACGCAAGAGCATACGCCTTTGGAATGGATTGCCAGAGGGTAGAGAAAATAATTATCGTTTGGAAACAACTTAACGGATTTCGGGAGGAATCTTAGACGATTATTGACAGAAATGGAGCTAAAACAAGAGTGAGGGAGTCTGATTTGCCGGGCTGTCAGCTCAACAGCCCGGGCAAAATTATGAAAAGAAGAAAAACAGACCTGCCAGCAGCACAACCCAGGCCGGCAGCGGGGAGAAAAATGCCTGCCAGCGCAGACGGTGCTGACGGAATCCCACACCGTGGATCACCCCGGTACAAACAGCCCACATCATTAACAGCCCCTGCCAGATTTCCAGAGAACCGCTGTTAGCAGCAAACCGCCTCGGGTCCCAGAACATACAGCCTGCCAGCAGCAGCGCCATAATCAGGGAAAGAGCCCTCAGCGGGCTCTTATCCATCAGCTTATAAAGGCGAGTAATAACCTGCCCCATTACGGTTTTTCTTTTGCTTCGCTGTCTTCGATATGCTCAATAGCCAGCGCGGTGATGATGCCGAAGGCACAGGCCAGCAGCGTGCCGAGGATCCAGGCAAAATACCACATTGTTCAGCTCCTCAATCAGTAGAGAGAATGGGTGTTGGCTTCAATCTGCTCTTTGGTCAGGCGACCGAACATTTTGTAGTAACACCAGGTTGTGTACGCCAGAATAATTGGCACGAAGATAATGGCCGCCACGGTCATGATTTTCAGCGTCAGCAGGCTGGAAGTCGCATCCCACATGGTCAGGCTGATGTTCGGCACCGTGCTGGAAGGCATGATGAACGGGAACATCGCCACGCCGGCTGTCAGGATCACGCAGGCCAGAGTCAGGGACGAGGACACAAACGCCCAGGCTCCTTTCTCCAGTCGTGAACACAGGATGGTCAGCAGTGGCAGCACCACGCCCAGGGCTGGGATCAGCCACAGCACTGGCATCTGGTTGAAGTTCGCCAGCCAGGCACCAGCCTGACGGGTCACTTCTTTCGCCAGCGGATTGGAAGCCGCATTGTGATCCAGCGTTGAAGCCAGTACATAACCGTCAATGCCGTACATTACCCAGACGCCCGCCAGCACGAAGCACACCAGCATCACCAGCGACGAAATTTGCGCCGCTGCGCGGGAGCGAATATGCAGCTCACCCACGGTACGCATCTGCAGATAAGTCGCACCCTGCGTCAGGATCATGGTCAGGCTGACAATACCAGCCAGCAGAGCAAACGGGTTGAGTAGCTGGAAGAAGTTGCCGGTGTAGAACAGGCGCAGGTACTCATCAGCATGGAAAGGCACACCCTGCAACAGGTTGCCAAACGCCACGCCAATCACCAGCGGCGGCACGAAGCTGCCGATGAAAATGCCCCAGTCCCACATGCCACGCCAGCGCGTGTCGGCAATTTTCGAGCGGTAGTCAAAGCCCACCGGACGGAAGAACAGAGAGGCCAGCACCAGGATCATTGCGACATAGAAGCCGGAAAACGCAGCGGCGTAGACCATCGGCCAGGCAGCAAACAGCGCGCCACCCGCCGTGATCAGCCAGACCTGGTTTCCGTCCCAGTGAGGCGCAATACTGTTAATCATAATGCGGCGTTCGGTATCGGTGCGCCCGAGGATGCGGCTCAGCATGCCGACCCCCATATCAAATCCGTCAGCAACGGCGAACCCGATCAGCAGCACGCCAATCAGCACCCACCAGACGAAACGCAACAGTTCATAAGTGATCATTTAAAAGCTCCTGTCTCAGCGTGCCGGTTGGGTGGCAATGTCTGATTGTTCGAAGTGGTAGCGGCCGGTTTTCAGGCTGCTTGGCCCCAGACGTGCAAACTTGAACATCAGGTACATTTCCGCAATCAGGAACAGCGTGTACAGTCCGCAAATAAGGATCATTGAGAACAGCAGATCGCCTACGGTCAGTGAAGAGTTCGCTACTGCCGTTGGCAGCACCTCACCGATCGCCCAAGGCTGACGGCCATATTCGGCGACAAACCAGCCTGATTCGATCGCAATCCACGGCAGTGGGATACCATACAGCGCACATTTGAGCAGGAAGGTACTCTTGCCGATGCGGTTGCGGATCACCGTCCAGAATGAGCAGCCGATAATCAGCAGCATCAGCACGCCGGCACCGACCATAATGCGGAAGGAGAAATAGAGCGGCGCTACGCGAGGTATTGAATCCTTCGTCGCCTGCTGGATTTGCGCTTCGCTGGCATCAGAGACGTTAGGGGTATAACGCTTCAGCAACAGGCCATAGCCCAGATCTTTCTTCGAATCGTTGAAAGCAGTACGCACAGCCTGATCGGTATTACCGGAACGCAGCTGTTCGAGCAGGTGATAAGCCTTCATGCCGTTACGGATGCGGACTTCATGCTGTTCCATCAACTCTTTCAGGCCGGTTACCTGCTTATCCACCGAACGGGTGGCAATCAGGCCGAGTGCCCATGGGATTTGGACAGAATAGTTATTTTTCTGTGCGTCCTGATCGGGGATGCCAAACAGGGTGAAAGAAGCCGGCGCGGGCTGAGTGTCCCATTCGGCTTCAATGGCGGCCAGCTTGGTTTTCTGCACGTCACCGATTTCATAACCGGACTCATCACCCAGCACGATAACGGAGAGGATAGCGGCCATGCCGAAGCTGGCAGCAATAGCGAAGGAGCGTTTGGCAAAAGCGATATCGCGACCGCGCAGCAGGTAATAAGAGCTGATGCCGAGAATAAACATCGCACCGCAGGTGTAACCCGCCGCCACGGTATGCACGAATTTAACCTGTGCCACCGGGTTAAAGATCAGGTCGGCGAAGCTGACCATTTCCATACGCATGGTTTCGAAGTTAAATTCTGACGCGACCGGATTCTGCATCCAGCCGTTAGCGACCAGGATCCACAGTGCGGAGAGGTTGGATCCAAGAGCCACCAGCCAGGTAACAGCCATATGCTGCACTTTACCCAGGCGATCCCAGCCAAAAAAGAACAGACCCACGAAGGTGGATTCCAGGAAGAAGGCCATCAGTCCTTCAATCGCCAACGGTGCTCCGAAAATGTCACCAACATAGTGCGAATAATAGGACCAGTTGGTTCCGAACTGGAACTCCATGGTCAACCCGGTTGCCACGCCCAGCGCAAAGTTAATGCCAAATAACTTGCCCCAGAACTTGGTCATGTCTTTATAGATCTGTTTGCCAGAGAGCACATACACCGTTTCCATAATGGCCAGTAAAAACGCCATACCGAGCGTTAACGGGACAAACAGGAAATGGTACATAGCCGTCAGAGCAAACTGTAAGCGCGACAGTTCGACAATATCAAACATCTTGACTCCTTGCTCCTCGCACGAGGGTGTTGACACAGTGACGCCGCCTGCGGACGGAGCACCGGTCAGTGCCAGTAAATTCTGAAAAAACCTGTCATGGTGATAATAGCAAGAGGGTTAACTCTCTATTAGCCACCAAAATTTAACAAATAAAGCAATGAATTGGACTTTGGATTACAGCGGTATACTACGCCGTTATACGCCCTTGATAAACCATGAAATGTGATAGGTAAAATAATTTAACGATCCAAATCAAATTCATTATTAAGCGCTGCCATCGGCTTTTTTGATGCAGAGCAATTTAATCGAAAAACAATTTTTTAATCCAGCAATAACAATTGATTTAGGTCTCATTTTTTTGATCTGGGTTAATGTTCCATACTGGGTGGTATGCAAGGCAGGCTCGCTTGTTAATATATTGTTTTTATGATTATAGAAATGAGTTATTTGAATAATAATTACCTGGAAATTTTAACCTGATAATCTCACGTTAATCTGCAGTCATTCATCAGCAACGAGCGATGTTCACTTCCCTGTTGCCCGTCATGGTACCACAATGGTAATTCTAGTCAGGTTTTACAAAATTGCTTACCCTTTATCCACTTAAAGCTCATTTTCTGAACCACAGACAAATAAAGGCCGCCCGCAGGCAGCCTCAGACAACATGATGTCTCAGGGGAGCTGACCGGTTCAGCGCCGCGAGTTGTCTGTACTTTTCCCCATCCGCAGACTGAACGTGCGAGACTCACAGGGGCGCACGCGACTGAAGTGCCCCGGCCTTTCTGTCTGGACCGGCAAGGGTGTTTCATCCATTGCCGTCTCCAGCCAGCTGATCACTGGCCTACTCACCGCCAGAGAACCTTCGCCAGACTGGCGTTCATCCGGATTGAATACCTGCACCAGCAGTTCCTCCCGATCTTCTGCCTTCTTCAGCGCGCTGAGCGTGCAGCCTGTGGTGGACAGGGTCAGCAGGCTGAAAGAAGACGGTGTGGTGAAACCGTCTGTTGTCAGTTTCTTTGCAGAAATCCCAGCGTCATTCGCAGCATCGCGGCTTCAAATTCGTCACTACCCAGTAACGGGGTCGCTCTCAATGCCGCCTGCCTCATGACTTCAGTCAGCATATGTGTCAGGACAAATATTTCAGCTGGATTTAACGAAGCGCTCTCTTCGTGGGATGCATTCCAGACCTCAATAACAGCTTGCGCCACATAGCCAGACGGTGCAGGCAAGCCATGTTCTGCAGCAGCCAGGATCAGCGCACGAACCAGTTTTTGCTCCGGAAGACGGTGAAGAACAAAAGCCTGGTGCAACGCGCGAACAATCATCCGGATTTTTTCTTCTGCCGTTTTATTTTCATGGTTTATCAGCAACTGATTAATACTTTGCCGGATTTGCTCACGCTGCCGATCAATAAGGGCAACGATGATGGCCACTTTGTCAGGAAAATACTGATAAATGGTGCCGACAGAAAACCCGCTCCGGCTGGCCAGGTAATTTGTCGTCAGTTTACGGCTTCCTTCCTCAACCAGAATCTGAGCAGTGGTGTCCAGAAGGGTTTCAACCGTGTTTACTGAGCGGCACTGAGAAGGTTTTTTTCTTAGAATATCATTCACTTAAATTTATCGCCTGCAGAAAGATGCTTGCTAGTTAAAGCGAGTATTAAACCTGAAAAACGCTCAGTATGATTGACAGCGCGGAGGCTTTTCCTCACCCCGCTCTCCCAATTGACTCAAGAGGTCACTGATGCCATTTTTACCTGAATACCTGTTGCGGCGCTATGCACCACTGCTGTTTTTGGCCGGAATGATGTTACGCACTGTCCCTGCGGCAGCGGCGATGCCTTTCCCTGACCATGCAACAGACTCTTCATCTGCACAGATCATCGCTGCCGGATACCGCTTTAAGCAGGCAAACATTAATAACATCACGCTGAGCTATGCTGAAGGGCCGGACAATGGCCCTCCTCTGGTGCTGCTTCACGCTCAGTTACTGGATCTGAACAGCTACTATAAGGTGCTGCCTGAGCTGGCAAAATCCTTTCATGTTTATGATATTGACTATCCCGGCCACGGCCAAACCCGCACGCCACCAGATTATCCGATGACAGCCCGACAAATTGGAGGAGATCTTGGGGAGTTTATCCGCACAATGATTAGACAGCCGGTATATATCTCCGGGAATTCGTCAGGTGGGCTTCTGGCCGTATGGCTGTCCGCCAATCGCCCCGCCTTGATTAAAGCGGCGTTACTGGAAGATCCGCCTCTGTTTTCATCGGAGTATCCACGGATTAAACAAACCATTGCCGATCGCGCCTTCAAAACCAGTTTTACTGCCGCCACCCGGGATCATCCCACTGATTTTCTGTTGTACTGGATAAAGGGCAACGCGCCATTTTTCCGCAAAAATGTCGGCCCCGGCACCCCCTTTCTGTTGACACAGGCCGTCCGAGCCTGGCGCTTGCGCAACCCCGGCAAACCACCAGAACTAAGCAGGATCAGCAATGACACGGTAAGAATGCTTATTCGCGGACTGGATCAATACGATCCGAAATTTGGAGCCGCCTTTTATGAAGGCAGTTGGAACCAGGGTTTCGATCACGCCCAGGCTCTTGCCAGCATTACCTGCCCGGTAATGTTGATGCAGGCAGACTACTCTGTTCTCGCGGACGGTACGCTGGACGGCGCGATGGATCAAGCAGAGGCCAACAGAGCCATGTCTCTGCTTAAAAAGGGAACTTACCTTCGTGTTAATGCGACGCACGTGGTGAATCTTGATCATCCTCAACGCTTTCTGGAGGCCGTTAACACCTTTTTTCTCGCCAGGAAACAATGAGTTGATAAATGTAGTGCCGGGCCAAAAAAAAGGCCACCTCAGGGTGGCCAAGATAATTCAGACACAGATTATTTCTGAGGTAGTACGGCTTTTACTGCGTCGCCAATATCAGCAAGGCTACGAACAGTTTTCACGCCGGCCGCTTCCAGCGCAGCAAACTTCTCGTCTGCCGTGCCTTTGCCGCCCGCGATGATCGCTCCGGCATGACCCATACGCTTGCCTTTCGGCGCGGTCACACCAGCGATGTAACCCACCACCGGCTTGGTGACGTGCTCTTTGATAAAGGCGGCCGCTTCTTCTTCTGCGCTGCCACCGATTTCGCCGATCATCACAATCGCTTCGGTCTGCGGGTCTTCCTGGAACAGTTTCAGGATATCGATAAAGTTTGAACCCGGGATCGGGTCACCGCCGATGCCCACGCAGGTAGACTGGCCGTAGCCGATGTCGGTGGTCTGCTTAACGGCTTCATAGGTCAGGGTGCCGGAACGGGAAACGATCCCGATGCGGCCTGGTTTGTGAATGTGACCAGGCATGATGCCGATTTTGCACTCGCCTGGGGTAATCACACCCGGGCAGTTCGGGCCAATCATGCGCACGCCAGCTTCATCCAGTTTTACCTTCACGGTCAGCATATCCAGCGTCGGGATACCTTCAGTAATAGTGATGATCAGTTTGATGCCAGCTTCAATCGCTTCCAGGATACCGTCTTTGCAGAATGGTGCCGGAACGTAGATAACAGAAGCCGTTGCGCCGGTAGCTTCCACTGCCTCACGCACGGTGTTAAACACCGGCAGGCCCAGGTGCTCGGTGCCGCCTTTGCCCGGGGTCACGCCACCAACCAGCTGCGTGCCATAGGCCAGCGCCTGCTCGGAGTGGAATGTGCCCTGTCCGCCGGTAAAGCCCTGGCAGATTACCTTGGTGTTTTTATCGATCAAAATGGACATTATTTACCCTCCGCTGCGGCAACAACGCGCTGCGCCGCGTCGCTCAGGCTGGTTGCTGCGATAATATTCAGACCGCTGTCCGCCAGTTTTTTGGCACCCAGCTCGGCATTGTTCCCTTCCAGACGCACCACCACTGGCACGCTGACACCCACTTCTGCTACCGCGCCGATGATGCCATCAGCAATCAGGTCGCAGCGCACGATGCCGCCGAAGATGTTCACAAATACCGCTTTCACCGCGTCGTCAGACAGGATGATTTTGAAGGCTTCGGTCACGCGCTCTTTGGTTGCACCGCCGCCTACGTCCAGGAAGTTAGCTGGCTGGCCACCGCTCAGCTTAACGATGTCCATGGTGCCCATCGCCAGGCCTGCGCCGTTAACCATACAGCCGATGTTACCTTCCAGCGCCACGTAGTTCAGCTCCCACTGCGCTGCATGCGCTTCACGGGAGTCTTCCTGGCTTGGATCGCGCATTTCGCGCAGCTCCGGCTGACGGAACAGGGCATTGCCATCGGCACCCAGTTTGCCGTCCAGGCAGATCAGATCGCCCTGTTTAGTGATCACCAGCGGGTTGATCTCTACCAGCGCCAGATCGCGCTCCAGGAACATGGTCGCCAGACCCATAAAGATCTTGGTGAACTGACCAACCTGCTTACCGGTCAGACCCAGTTTGAATGCCAGCTCGCGGCCCTGATAAGGCTGGGGACCGGTTAACGGATCCAGCGCCATTTTGTGGATCAGGTGCGGGGTTTCTTCCGCCACTTTCTCGATCTCCACACCGCCTTCAGTAGACGCCATGAACACCACGCGACGGGAGCTACGGTCAACAACCGCGCCCAGGTACAGCTCCTGATCGATATCGGTAGCGGCTTCAACCAGAATCTGGTTAACAGGCTGGCCGTTGGCATCCGTCTGGTAGGTGGTCAGGCGTTTGCCCAGCCAGTGCTCAGCAAAAGCGCGGATCTCTTCTTTGCTTTTAACTACTTTCACGCCGCCCGCTTTGCCGCGGCCTCCGGCATGAACCTGACATTTCACGACCCACGGGCCGGCACCAATCTTGGAGGCGGCTTCTTCAGCTTCACGTGGTGTGGTGCAGGCATAACCGGTTGGTGCCGGTAAACCATACCGTGCAAACAACTGTTTTGCCTGATATTCGTGTAAGTTCATGATGATAATCCACTCAGGTCGGAAAAAACTCGGCCGGGTCCGGCAGTTTGCCTGGTCGGCCACACGTAGGGTTGGGTGCGGTACAAGGGCGCACCCGACAGGGATTAAACGTCCAGCAGCAGGCGGGACGGATCTTCCAGCAGTTCTTTGATTGCCACCAGATAGCTGACGGACTCTTTACCGTCGATCAGGCGGTGATCGTAAGAGAGTGCCAGGTACATCATTGGCTGGATGACAACCTGACCATTGACGGCCATTGGGCGGTCTTTAATCGCGTGCATCCCCAGAATGGCGCTCTGCGGCGGATTGATGATTGGCGTGGACATCAGCGAACCAAACACACCGCCGTTAGTGATGGTGAAGTTACCGCCGGTCAGTTCCTCAACGGTCAGCTTGCCGTCACGGCCTTTCACCGCCAGCTCTTTGATTTTCTTCTCGATGTCGGCCATACCCAGCGCGTCAACATCTTTCAGAACCGGCGTCACCAGGCCACGTGGAGTGGATACAGCGATGCTGATGTCAAAATAGTTGTGGTAAACAACATCATCGCCATCAATAGAAGCGTTCACTTCCGGGAAGCGTTTCAGTGCTTCCACTACCGCTTTCAGGTAGAAGGACATAAAGCCAAGACGCACGCCGTGACGCTTCTCGAACGCTTCGCCGTACTGCTTACGCAGGCTCATGATCGGCTGCATGTTCACTTCGTTGAAAGTGGTCAGCATCGCGGTGCTGTTTTTCGCTTCCAGCAGACGCTCGGCCACGCGCTTGCGCAGACGGGTCATTGGTACGCGCTTCTCGCTGCGACCCGCCAGTGCAGGAGCAGGTGCGGCAGCAGCAGCTGGCGCTTTCGACTCGCTCGCTTTGGCTTCTGGTTTTTTCGCCAGATGATTTTCAATATCTTCACGGGTCAGACGACCACCGACACCGGTGCCTTTGATGGCGGCCGGATCCAGGCTGTGCTCGGCAATCAGTCGGCGGATAGCCGGGCTGAGAGCATCATTACTTTCATCGGACAGCGAAGCGTTCTGACGCTGAGCCGGGGTGGAGTCTTTTGACTCCGGCTTCGCAGAGCTCTCTTTGCCGCCGCTGTTGCCCTCTTTCAGGCGACCCAGCGCCTGTCGGGAGGTGACGGTTGCGCCTTCGTCTTCCAGGATGGCATCCAGCACGCCATCGGCAGAAGCCGGAACTTCCAGCACCACTTTGTCAGTTTCGATTTCCACCAGCACTTCATCGCGCTTAACGGAATCACCTGGTTTTTTGTGCCAGGTTGCCACGGTGGCATCGGCAACGGACTCAGGCAGGTCGGGAACGAGGATATCTACGCTACTCATTATTTTTCCTTTAATTAATTAACGTTCAGCGCGTCATTGACCAGATCTTGCTGCTGCTGCTGGTGAACGGACATATAGCCAACTGCCGGGGAAGCCGAAGCGGGACGACCGGCGTAACGTAATGAAGCTCCAAAAGGTACCACTTCGCGGAAATGATGCTGACTGCAGTACCATGCCCCCTGATTGAGTGGCTCTTCCTGGCACCAGACAAAATCGTGCACGTGCGAGTACTGCTGCAGCTTGTCCTGCACCGCTTTATGCGGGAACGGATAGAGCTGCTCAATACGCACGATGGCCACATCGGTCTGCTCGTTTTTGCGGCGTTTTTCCAGCAGGTCGTAATACACCTTGCCGGAGCACAGCACTACGCGCTTCACGCCTTTCGGGTCGATCTCGTCGATCTCGCCGATGGCCGGCTGGAAGCCGCCGTTTGCCAACTCTTCCAGAGAAGAGATTGCCAGCGGGTGACGCAGCAGCGATTTCGGTGACATCACCACCAGCGGACGGCGCATCCCGCGCAGCGCCTGACGACGCAGCATGTGGTAAACCTGAGCCGGGGTGGATGGCACGCAGACCTGCATGTTCTGCTCGGCGCAGAGCTGCAGATAACGTTCCAGACGGGCGGAGGAGTGCTCCGGACCCTGACCTTCATAGCCGTGCGGCAGCAGCATTACCAGGCCACACATCCGGCCCCACTTCTGCTCGCCGGAGCTGATGAACTGATCGATAACGACCTGTGCACCGTTAGCAAAGTCACCGAACTGCGCTTCCCAGATGGTCAGCGTGCGTGGCTCAGCCGTCGCGTAGCCGTATTCAAAGGCCAGTACCGCTTCTTCAGACAGGACGGAGTCCCAGACTTTGAAGGTACCCTGACCGTTGTGCACGTGCTGCAGCGGGGTGTAGGTGGAACCGTTTGCCTGGTTGTGAATAACCGCATGACGGTGGAAGAAGGTTCCGCGTCCCATATCCTCGCCGGAGAGACGGCACGGAATGCCCTCGTCCACCAGCGTGGCGTAAGCCAGGTTTTCTGCCGCACCCCAGTCGAACATTTTGTTGCCCGCCGCCATTTCAGCGCGATCGTTATAGATCTTGGCAACGCGCGACTGCATTTCGATGGCTTCCGGCACCGTGCTGATGCGTTTTGCCAGCTCCTGCAGACGTTTGAAGTCGAGGGTGGAAGGATAGCTTTCATCCCACTCATGGTTCAGATACGGCGACCAGGTGAAGGAGTGCAGGCTCATTGGACGCCATTCCGGCACCACGCAGTCGCCAGCGTCCAGCGCATCACGATACAGGTTGACCATTTCCGTGGCATCTTCCAGGCTGGCAACCTTTTCGTTTTCCAGCCGGTCAGCATAGATCTTACGCGGCGTCGGGTGTTTCTTGATTTTCTGGTACATCACCGGCTGAGTCGCACTTGGCTCATCGGCTTCGTTATGGCCGTGACGGCGATAACACACCAGATCGATAAACACGTCGCGTTTAAAGGTGTTACGGAAATCCAACGCCAGACGGGTAACAAAGGCTACCGCTTCAGGATCGTCAGCATTAACGTGGAAAATCGGTGCCAGCACCATTTTACCGATATCGGTACAATACTGCGTCGAGCGGGCATCTTTCGGATTGGACGTGGTGAAACCGATCTGGTTATTGATCACGATACGGACGGTCCCGCCCACTTCGTAGCCACGCGCCTGAGACATGTTCAGGGTTTCCTGAACCACGCCCTGACCGGTCACCGCCGCATCACCGTGGATGGTGATTGGCAACACTTTATTGCTGCTCGGTTCGTCCAGGCGATCAAGACGCGCACGGACCGACCCCATCACTACCGGGCTGACGATCTCAAGGTGCGACGGGTTGAACGCCAGTGCCAGATGCACCATACCGCCTTCGGTTTCCACGTCGGAAGAGAAGCCCATGTGGTACTTCACGTCGCCGGTACCAAGGTGCTCTTTGTGCTTACCGGAGAACTCGTCGAACAGATCCTGCGGCTTTTTGCCCAGCACGTTAATCAGCACGTTCAGACGTCCGCGGTGGGCCATACCCAGCACCACTTCACGGGTTCCGCTCTTGCCTGCGTGACGGATCATCTCGTTGAGCATCGGCACCAGTGCATCGCCACCTTCCAGCGAGAAGCGTTTCGCGCCCGGGAATTTGGCCCCCAGGTAACGCTCAAGCCCTTCCGCTGCGGTCAGCTGCTTAAGAAAGCCTTTTTTCTCATCAGTTGAG
>NZ_WHOY01000031.1:1008091-1016063 GCF_009765445.1 Pantoea sp. BAV 3049
GAAGCCGGGCAGGCCGTCCGTGGCGTTCCCGTCCCCCCCGGGAGACCAGGTGTGTAGCTGTCCGCTCCCGGAGGCCGGGTTACGCGACCACAGCGGGCTGTCGTTGTGGCCACCTGCGGTCAGGGTGAGTCCTGCGGGGCCGGCCACGCCCAGGCAGGCGTGGCCGTGGCGGATAAACCGGGTGGCCCCGGCGGCTGTCGTGAACGTCATAATATTGGCTCCTGATACTGTATCTGTTACGCGCATTCTGGCAGCAGCACGACAAAAAATCTGTCTGGCTGAAACCCCACGCCCCTCCGATAAAACCGGTTCTGATACCATCCGTCACCTAACATTATCTCATCGTTTAACCCATGTTTATGAAAATAATGTATTTTTATCGGCGATGCAGGAGTGGCTGAACTGCCAGTCACTCCTGATGGGCAGCCCATCAGGACGATCCTGCATCAACACCATGAATAATATTGCCAATCTCAGCTTTCAGGATGCGGGGTGTTCAGGCGTACTCATAATGCCTGATGGCAGAACAAAAAATAACCTACTATTTATGGTGAGGCTGGATTTTAACCAGAACCTTTCATCTTCCATATGCTTAAAGAGAGAATAATAATGACCACTTCTGCAGATATCATTAATACCCTCGCGGGTAAAACCAAAACGCTGGGATACGATGCGGTGATTGCCTATGACCGCGACAAAATCAACCACCTTCTTGAGCAGCAGTATGTCAGTAAGCGTGCTGATGGTGCCGAGATGCCGGTATTCAACTGGACTAACAGTGACGGCACCGTGCGCTTCAGTGACCTGACGCTGTCCGCCCCGCGTATCTCTTTTGAAAATGCCACTATCACTGACTCCCGCGTCTCCGTAACCATGGAGTTTGTCAGGGGCAGTATTGCAAAACTCAATACCGACAACCAGGTAACCCGCTACACCCGCGTTCGCCCCGGGGGTGGGGTCTACCTGAAGCTGGATGTGGATCTGAAAAAAGGCAGCGGGACGGTGGATACGGAAGGTCATGTTATCCTGGACCTGTCAGCCGGCAGCGTGAACACAACCAACGTCGACGACGACCCGGCTGCAGAAATCATTCCGTATTTTGAGCAGTGGCTGAAAAATAATCCCGTGACCTACAGTGTGGGGCAGCTCAGCATGGACGTGCTGGACACGGTCCTGACGCCCACGGATTTTATCATCCGCACCCAGCCTGCCGGCAACACGAATAAGGGAGCAGGTTACGGTGCCGTTCTGCTTTTTGTGCTCACCAAAGCTCATCCGTCAGAAAACGCGACCAGCCTGCCGGACGAAACGTTCCCGTGGCTCATCCCCGACGACCACTCTTCAGCTATCCTGGTGAATAACCTGCTCGTCATGAACCAGTTCGTTAAAAAATCAATGGACAGCGTCCTGGACACTGGCGAATGGACGCTGACGCGCGAGGGAAGCTCCAGCGATACTGCCTGGGAACTCGTGGCCTCTGATAATGCCACTCTGCGGCTGGGTTTTGTGAATGCGGAAAATCGGGATAGTAGTGGAGGGCTCTGGAACAGAACGTGGAGCGGTGATTTTGTGCGGGAGTCTGGTCATGCGTATGATGAACTTGATAAGGACTTTATTTACGAACTGGCAGGGGCGAAAATAAAAACGGAGGGCGGGTTCGTACTGACGCCAGATTCAGACAGGACTTTTATTAACCATTTTGGTCTCAAGTACTCTGTACATGACGGATCATTCACAGACTCTTACGGCTACAGCGACAGAGATGTCACATTTTCCCCAACCGGCCAGGGGAACTACACGATGGTAGTGAACACAGTTGATGAGTCCATTCAGCTAACGGGCGGCAGCAATAATATCCATGTGAGCAGTAATTTCTGGGATAAATTTGGAGACATCATCAAATATTACGATGGCGCGACGCTGGCAGACCTGTTGCACGAGAAACTCGACAGCATGGTGAGTGCAGCCGTCAGCGCGCTGCTCAGCAGCGTGAGCTTTGAGCCTATCAGCGTGTTTGCCGTCGACCACCTGCTGTTCCCGGAGCAGAACATTAACCAGCTGAAAGACGCTTCCATGCCGGGTGACATGATAGTGTTCGGTGATATCGCCCCGTCTCTGACCTCTCTGAGCGTAACGCCATTGACCAGCACGGTTTCTGTCGGGCAGAGCGTGCAGTTCACCGCCAGCGATGACGTGACCTGGTCCGTGTCTCCGGCCGATTCCGGTACCATCAGCGCCGACGGCCTTTATCAGGCTCCTGCCGCGCTTGAGAGTGCCCTGATTAACGTTAAAATTACCGCAACCGGCACTGATGGCGCCACGGAATCTGCCTATGTGGCGGTTGTACCGTCATCAGTAATGATATCACCGGCCTTTATAGCCGTGAAGGAAGTCGCAGGCAGTCCCTCCACCTGGCAGTTCACCGCGGACCTTACGGACGGCACGGACCTGTCCGGCTGGAGCGTTGAGGCGGCAGAGTCCGGAGGGCTGACCGGCGTTATTGATGAGAATGGTCAGTATACCACGCCATCCGATGCCTGGCCGAAAGGCTATTCCTGGGTAAACGTTAAGGCAACAGCATCTGACGGACAAGCCGCCACCGCCCGGGTCCTGCTGGTAAGTCACGCGACCCATGCGGAATTTCCCGTCACACCGCCGCTGCTCACGGAGATGACGCTGGGGTCCGTACAGAAGTTTTCGGCCACCGGTGACGGTGAGATAGACCCGGACACGTGGTCGCTTTATCCGGAGGCGGGAAGCGGTTCGCTGGGTGACACGGAGATATCAGGAACGGATGACGAGCCTGTTTATACCGTGAGCTATACGTCGCCGGAGACGGTGAGCGGTGACGAGCTGGTAATTGTCACGACGATGTCGGATGGCATGCCGCTGCGTGCCGGCTATGCCATCGTTGATGTCGCCAATAAAAAACCAAATCCCTGGAGCCTGCTTGAGGGCCTTTCGATCCTGAAAGTCACCAACGAAGCAGGCAGTGGCACGGCTCAGCTATATAAAAACGGGGTGAATCAGGCTGTGGTGGTTGTTCAGATTGCAGGGTTCAGAATTAACAATGAAACTGGCCTGCCGGAATATATCAGCGTGACACTGGATGACATTCTGCCCCACCTGAACCTCGTGGATTACGTCACAGGAGAAATCCTGTCAAAGAGCAGCATTGCCGGCTGGACATATACCACTCAGGAGAATGAATACAACCGTTTGCCAGTCTCGTCACTGACATCTGACGAGCGTCATGCCCCTGTACAGGCGGGGGATAGTTTTAAACTTTACGTTACCTGTAGCGCTGATGAAAACGCTACCGCCAAAAAGATAGCTGTCAGTGTCACGCTTCCAGACGGTACTCTCATCAGCACAGCATCTGGAGCATCCTCAGGCTTTGACAGTAGCGTGGTTATCAACGCGCTTGAGGCGATTGTGTATTCCTCATCATCTAATATATCCCTGATATCTCAGGGAGAGCCTGTAACCATAAAGAAAACCCCTTGGTCTTCCTTCTCTGAATCCTCCGGTTACGTTGACCGTAAGGATGAGTGTGAAATTAAGGCAGAACGTTTTTATATCAAACCCAGTGTGAGCGGAATGGATAAATTCAAAAAAGCAAAATTTAGCGGTGGGATAGTGGCTGACGGCACGGTCAGCATTATCCAGACTGACTGGAAAAATGGCCCTGAATTTGTGTTCAATTGCCTAAGCACCTCGGGTACCCAGTGTGCCGCGATGGGCGTAACAACGAAGAACAAGCAGGAAGGTTCGGCCAATATCTGGTTTACCGGCCCTACAGCTGTTCTGGATGAGGGACAGATTTATTTTTCTGACGAAGATAAAAAAACGCTCTACCGCGTAGCCATTCCTGCGCTCCATGATACGACGCCGAATGTGGATGATGTTGCCATCACATTACTGAAAGTTAAAACACCGCGACTGAATCCTGATGATGACGAAACCAAGCCCGTGGAAACCGTCAAGCCTTACCGGTGGAAATCAGTGGACTTGTCACCGGAGCTGAAAGTTACAGATATTTACGGCAATAGTGGTTCTCTGAAAATCAGCTGGGATGAAAGCGACTTTTACGACATTCCTGATATCTCCTGATAATTAAGTCTGTACGGGTTACTGAATCTACAGAGCCCGTATTTCTATTCATTAACATCAGAGAATAAATATCTATGAGAAATAATTTCAGTACGCACGCAGAAAATTTCAGCAATGGTGTGAATACCAGCGTTGACCCCCGCACGGGCCTCTATGCGGTTGCTCTGCACCTCCTGTCCTGCTCCGCTAACAATAACCTGGGGCCAGCAATTACTCTGGGACTGGCCTATGATCCGCTGTCGTTAACCGACATGGGATTTGGTACGGGTTTTTCTCTGGGACTTACACAGTATGACAGCCACACAGGTACGCTGAACCTTTCCTCCGGTGAGCGCTATCATGTCACTGAAACGACGGGGCAGCCCGTTATCATGCTGAAGAAACTGAATAACTTCTGGTTCCATAAAACGGATTCCTCATATGAGGTCGTATGGAAAAATGGTATTACTGAAACCCTGATGGGGCCGGATAATGTATCAGCTATTAAGCTGCCGGTTCAGATGACGGCTCCCTCAGGTCATTCGGTTGCCTTTGAGTGGAATTATACCGGCGACACGCCTCGTCTCACGTCGGTAAAGGACAATCATAGGGTACTTCTTTCTCTGGAATACAATGATAACCTTTCCACAGTGATGACCCTGTTCCCGGGCAGTGATGAAACAACCACCCACGTACTGACATTTGCCAACAACAATCTCATTAAACTCACTTATCGTGGTATCTCCTCACAGAATACAGGTAAGGTAATATCGCTGACCTGGTCATTTGGCTACCAGAATGTTGGAGGCTTATACCTGATTAACAGCATGGAAACCCCAACAGGGCTGAAAGAAGAAGTTGCCTGGCAGGCAGACGTCATGCGTTTTCCGGAAAAATCGGGATTGACAGCGCTGCCTGCGGTGGTTCGTCATACGCGGACTCCCGGAGCAGGTCAGCCGGCAGTGATAACAAACTGGTCGTGGTCTGATGCTAATTACCTGGGATTCGGAGGTACAGCCGACTGGAATGCGCAGAATGATTATGCTTTCGGCATTGCGGGGCTGTACAGCTATTCATCTACTGAAATGCTGGCGGGCACTACTGCAACGATAACCACAATCCGAACATACAATAAATTTCATCTGCAGACGCAGGAAGAAACAAACAGGAATGGTGCCATTTCACGCCTGTCAGTCATCTATCACGCTGATGACACCGCCATATTCAGTGAGCAACCCGCCCAGTTTTTGCTGCCCAAAATAAGCACCCACGTTCTGACGGACAAAAATGGCAAATCCGGTAAGCCACGCATAACGCTCAGTGAATTTGACGAGCAGGGCAACCCAGTCAGCAGCACTTCTCCGGACGGGACGGTGACAACCTATACGTGGTATTCTCCGGAAGGCGAGGATGGCTGTCCGCCATCATCCGACGGATTCACTCGCTATATGAAACAACAGGTCGTAACCTGGCCAACACTTAACGGTTACAAAGATGTCCCGGAAGAAACTACGGCTTACACTTACTCTCTGCTGGGAGAAAGCGCTTTTATTGTTCAGGATATTCAGAAGTATTACAGTGGCAGCAGGCTACTCAAAACGGTAAGAACCGGGTACGAATCAGCCATCGATTCAGCAGAGTTTGGCCGAATTACCTCCATTTCAGAAACTCTTCACGATTTAAATTATCAAAACGAGTATACATCAACCCAGACCTTTCACACCAGTATAACTGGAGACCAGATAACTCAAAAGACTGTCTTTACAAGCCACGATAAACTTAAAACCACCACATCAAGAACCATGTCTGCATTAACTGGCCTGTTAATGCAAGAAATAGATCCACAGGGTGTAACAACTAATTATGTATATGACGGATGTGGCAGGCTTGTCAAGCGTACGCTGGCAGATAGCAGCGATTATGCACATACTACTATCTGGTCTCACCAAATAAGCGGCACACCATCCACAACTGAAATTGGCCCTGATGGGACGAGGAAAACAACTTATTTCGACGGGGAAGGACGCCAGATACGAATAAAAGTACTGGATGTGGATAATACGGACGAGCTTTTTGAAGTTTATAATACTGCTTATAACGATATTGGCGAAAATATTAGTGCAAAACATACAGACTGGAAAACCGATGACGAAGACAGCACCGCCTTCACATTGGCCCAGAATGTGGTATACGGTGAATGGGGGGAGCGTCAGAAAACGACTGTATCTTATGGTCTGACTGCATTTACGTCACCCGACCCCGTAGAGCTGAAACTTGATAATCAACTTACAGGGACGTTAAAAGGCCGTTTCGAAAGCAATAATGTGCAAAGTGGCCTGAACAGGACGCACTTTGATGAACAGACGCTGCAGACGGTTCGCCAGGAAAATATCAATATTGACGGGACCTTATACAGTGCAACTGACTATATCAGGGATGGCCGTACCCTGGTTCGCAGCGTTAAAGATCCCGCAGGAAATGTCACCGCGTTCAGTTTTGATGCGCTGGGCCGGGAGACAGAACGTTTGCTACCCGATGGAAGTCGTCTGACCCGTGTTTATGCTCCTCACCTGACTGGGCAGCAGGTGACGGAAATCAGTATGACTGATGCGAAAGGAAAGGTCTGGTTGTTAGGTTCTCGTGAATTTGACGGACTGGGACGCCTGAAGAAAGAAAGCAGTGGTGGGAGAACAACACAATATATCTATACCGGCAGCGGTCCCCTACCTACTGAGGTCAGACAACCTGACGGTAGCGTGCTGCAATATACATATATTGCAGAACTGGGTAATGCGGTCAGCAGTCTGACAACTGACGGAGTGACGCAAACATTCAGCTATGACCCGCTTACCGGTGCGGCGCTGACCTCGGTGGAGGGGCAGGCCACCAACAAAAATGAGTGGAATCCCTCAGGTAGCCTCAGGAGGGAAACGTATGTCCGTGGCGACAGCACACTGACATCAGATTACACGCGTCTATTGTCCGATGCGGTCATGACTTGGACGGACGTTAACGGTAAAACCATGAAGTACACCCGCGATGAATATGGTCGTATCACCGGCATTGCTGATGAAGCGCTGACAGTGGCTATGGAATATGATGCTCTTGGGCGCGTCAAACGTCAGACGGTGGCAGATACCGTTACGGATGCCTCGCTGGTGACAGTCCTGGTTTTTGATGACTTCAGCCGGGAAACCAGTCGCACCGTCAGCGACAGTAATGGAACGACCGTGCGCGTGCTGTCAACATGGCAACAAAATGACCTGCTCGCCACGCGTAAGACACTGCAGAATGATGTAACTGTTCGTACAGAAATATTTTCGTACGATGTCCGTAACCGCCTTGTTAATTATATGGTGTCTGGCAACAGCCTTCCTGTCGATGGTTACGGCAACTCGATTAAATCTCAGACATACGCATTTGATGCACTTAACAATCTGACGAGCGTTACCACAGAGCTTTCAGACGACAGCACTGATACAGCAGAATATACTTACAACAATCCGGACGATCCGACTCAACTGACATCAGTGATGCACACGCATACTGACTATCCACAACTTATTTCACTTGAATATGATGACTGCGGACGCATGACCAGGGATGAAGCGGGCCGTGTTCTTAGTTACGACGCTATTGGACGTCTGTCTGATATAAGCGATGAGGGGACAACCGGGGGGAAATATGACTATGACGCCCTAAACAGACTAATCACCCAGCAGGTAAGCGATACGGAACTTCGTAGTCTGTACTACAGGGGGAACGAACTGGTCAGTGAATTAAGGTGGAGGACAGAATGAAAATGCGTGATGAGTTTCTTGGGGCCACCCGGTTTATCCGCCACGGCCATGCCTGCCTGGGCGTGGCCGGCCCCGCAGGA
>NZ_WHOY01000031.1:1016073-1046129 GCF_009765445.1 Pantoea sp. BAV 3049
TGGTCGTACTGTTGGTGCGGGTGTTGTTGCTAAAGTTATCGCATAATCGCTGATAATATTTGACGCAACGCACATGAAGAGGGCATCATTTGATGCCCTTTTTGCACGCTGTAACATAGAACCTGGCTCATCAGTGATTTTCAACCATAATCATTGCTGAGGCAGGCTCTGTTGCACGGCGTTATATGCCGAGTTTCGCCTGACAGCATCATTCGGTTCGGTTGCCTCGTTTTACGGGGCAAAATAGTTTCTGATTTATTGTGGCAGGTTGGTTTATGAGTGCTAATACCGAAGCTCAAGGGAGCGGGCGCGGCCTGGAAGCGGTAAAATGGCTGGTTGTGGCGGTGTTGCTGATTGCAGCTATCGTAGGCAACTACTATTACCGTGAAATTACCCTCCCGCTGCGTGCGCTGGCCGTTGTAATCCTGATCGCAGCAGCAGGTGGCATCGCGCTGCTGACGGCAAAAGGCAAGTCAACGCTGGCTTTTGCCCGTGAAGCGCGCACTGAAGTTCGCAAGGTCATCTGGCCGACTCGTCAGGAAACGTTGCACACCACGTTAATCGTTGCCGCGGTAACTGCCGTGATGTCACTGATTTTGTGGGGACTGGATGGTATTCTGGTCCGTCTGGTATCGTTTATCACTGGCCTGAGGTTCTGAGATGTCTGAAGCTCCTAAAAAGCGCTGGTACGTCGTTCAGGCGTTTTCCGGTTTTGAAGGCCGTGTAGCCCAGTCGCTGCGCGAGCATATCAAGTTACATAACATGGAAGAACTTTTTGGCGAAGTTATGGTTCCAACCGAAGAAGTGGTTGAGATCCGTGGCGGACAGCGTCGTAAAAGCGAGCGCAAGTTCTTCCCAGGCTATGTTCTGGTCCAGATGGTCATGAACGATGCAAGCTGGCACTTAGTGCGAAGCGTGCCGCGCGTCATGGGCTTCATCGGCGGAACCTCCGATCGTCCGGCACCTATCAGCGATAAAGAAGTCGACGCGATCATGAACCGCCTGCAGTCAGCGGGTGATAAGCCACGTCCGAAAACCCTGTTTGAACCGGGTGAACTGGTCCGCGTCAGCGATGGTCCATTTGCCGACTTCAACGGTGTGGTGGAAGAAGTGGATTATGAGAAAAGCCGCCTGAAAGTTTCCGTTTCCATCTTCGGCCGTGCAACACCGGTTGAGCTGGACTTTGGACAGGTTGATAAAGGCTGATATTCAGCCCCAGCCCGGTTTGCGGTAGTGTGATCAATAAGTAAGCCCGGCAGGTGAAAATCGGTTGCGAGAGGCGCGAAATTGCAATACAATTTCGCGCCTTTTGTTTTTATGCGCTGTATTCAGCGTGTGAATATTAATCACGGGGAGCTCCTTACCGAGCGTTTGCACCCAATAGAGGAATTATCATGGCTAAGAAAGTACAAGCCTACGTCAAGCTGCAGGTTGCAGCCGGTATGGCAAACCCAAGTCCACCGGTTGGTCCGGCACTGGGTCAGCAGGGCGTTAACATCATGGAATTCTGTAAAGCGTTCAACGCCAAAACAGAATCCCTTGAGAAAGGTCTGCCAACTCCGGTTGTTATTACCGTTTATTCTGACCGTTCTTTCACCTTCGTTACCAAAACCCCTCCTGCAGCAGTACTGCTGAAGAAAGCGGCTGGTATCAAGTCTGGTTCCGGCAAGCCGAACAAAGACAAAGTAGGTAAAGTATCTCGTGCTCAGGTACGTGAAATCGCAGAAACCAAAGCTGCGGACATGACTGGTTCTGACGTTGAAGCGATGACTCGCTCCATCGAAGGTACTGCTCGTTCCATGGGCCTGGTAGTAGAGGACTAAGAAATGGCTAAGCTGACCAAGCGCATGCGCGTGATCCGTGACAAAGTTGATGCAACTAAACAGTATGACATCAACGAAGCTGTTGCTCTGCTGAAAGAACTGGCTACTGCCAAGTTCGTAGAAAGCGTTGACGTAGCGGTAAACCTGGGCATTGATGCTCGTAAATCTGACCAGAACGTGCGCGGTGCAACTGTACTGCCACACGGTACTGGCCGTTCCGTTCGCGTTGCCGTATTTACCCAGGGCGCAAACGCTGAAGCTGCTAAAGCAGCCGGCGCTGAGCTGGTAGGTATGGAAGATCTGGCTGACCAGATCAAAAAAGGCGAAATGAACTTCGACGTGGTTATCGCATCTCCTGATGCAATGCGCGTTGTTGGCCAGCTGGGTCAGGTTCTGGGCCCACGTGGTCTGATGCCAAACCCGAAAGTCGGTACTGTAACTCCTAACGTTGCTGAAGCTGTTAAGAACGCTAAAGCAGGTCAGGTTCGTTACCGTAACGACAAAAACGGGATCATCCATACCACTATCGGTAAAGTTGATTTCGACGCAGATAAACTGAAAGAAAACCTGGAATCCCTGTTGGTTGCGCTGAAAAAAGCTAAACCTTCTCAGGCTAAAGGTGTTTTCATCAAGAAAGTTAGCATCTCCACCACTATGGGTGCAGGTGTTGCAGTTGATCAGGCTGGCCTGAACGCTGCTGCTAACTAATCTGCTTTACGCGGGTGAAAGTTTCTACTAGAATCTTACGCCCGTTGTTCTGTAATGATACAGAACCCCTATTCCAGTCACTCGCAGTTTGAATGACGCCGAATAGACAGAATTTTCGGTTGGAGCCTGGCCTTATCCAGGCCTCCGTCCAAGACCGCAGGTGTGCGACCGCAAGGTAACACTTAATTTCCTGCGTAGACGGTGACAGAACCTGAAGAATATTTTTATAGTCTTTGCTGGATTCTGCTCACCGTGTTTAGCGCCTGCGCCGGGCAACCGGGGTCAGGTGAAGTGAGTTCCGGAGAAATTCATCTCCGGCCAAAATCCAGGAGCAAAAGCTAATGGCAATAAATCTTCAAGACAAACAAGCGATTGTTGCTGAAGTCAGCGAAGTAGCCAAAGGCGCGCTGTCTGCGGTTGTTGCGGATTCTCGCGGCGTGACCGTAGACAAAATGACTGAACTGCGTAAAGCAGGTCGTGAAGCTGGCGTATACATGCGTGTTGTTCGTAACACCCTGCTGCGCCGCGTCGTTGAAGGGACTCCATTCGAGTGCCTGAAAGACACGTTCGTCGGTCCGACCCTGATTGCATACTCTATGGAACACCCGGGCGCTGCTGCTCGTCTGTTCAAAGAGTTCGCGAAAGCGAATGCAAAATTTGAGGTCAAAGCTGCGGCCTTTGAAGGTGAGCTGATCAGTGCGGCCAATATTGACCGTCTGGCAACTCTGCCAACTTACGAAGAAGCGCTGGCACGTCTGATGTCGACCATGAAAGAAGCCGCTGCAGGCAAACTGGTCCGCACTCTGGCAGCCGTTCGCGACGCCAAAGAAGCTGCTTAATCGCACTTTTTGCCTGTTGCACTTTAACGTATAAACTATTTCTGATTCACAGGAACAATTGTCATGTCTATCACTAAAGATCAAATTCTGGAAGCCGTAGCGGCTATGTCTGTAATGGACGTTGTTGAGCTGGTTTCCGCTATGGAAGAAAAATTCGGTGTTTCTGCTGCTGCTGCTGCTGTAGCTGTTGCTGCTGGCGGTCCTGCTGAAGCTGCTGAAGAAAAAACTGAGTTCGACGTTGTACTGAAAGCTATCGGCGCTAACAAAGTTGCCGTGATCAAAGCAGTACGTGGCGCAACTGGTCTGGGCCTGAAAGAAGCCAAAGACCTGGTTGAGTCTGCACCTGCTGCCCTGAAAGAAGGCATTAGCAAAGACGACGCAGAAGCTCTGAAGAAAGCACTGGAAGAAGCTGGCGCAGAAGTTGAAGTTAAGTAAGCCAACCTTTCAGGTTGCAGCTTGATTAATCCGCAAGGGTGACTCAGGCTGATGGCTGGTGACTTTTCGGTCACCAGCCTTTTTGCGCTCTAAGCGTCAATGACGTTTCACACTGTTTAGTCATTGATTTGCTTAATATCTTTCTCTATCGACGACTTAATATACTGCCTTCCTGAACGGGCTCCCCGCCCTGACAACGGCAATGAAATGATTTAAGCGTGATAGAAAGAGGTATTACGAAAAGCTTTCTGCTTTTCGAACAGACAAAACAGCGTTGCATGAACTGTCCCCCCTGGACGGACAGAGAGGTTCTACTTTTCAGCGAGCTGAGGAACCCTATGGTTTACTCCTATACCGAGAAAAAACGCATTCGTAAGGATTTTGGAAAACGTCCACAAGTTCTGGATATTCCATATCTCCTTTCTATCCAGCTTGACTCGTTCCAGAAGTTCATCGAGCAAGATCCTGAAGGTCAATACGGTCTGGAAGCTGCTTTCCGCTCCGTGTTCCCGATCCAAAGCTACAGCGGTAACTCCGAGCTGCAATACGTCAGCTACCGTTTAGGCGAACCTGTATTTGATGTGAAAGAGTGTCAGATTCGTGGTGTCACGTATTCTGCTCCTCTGCGCGTTAAACTGCGCCTGGTGATCTACGAGCGCGAAGCGCCAGAAGGCACCGTTAAGGACATCAAAGAACAAGAAGTTTACATGGGTGAAATTCCACTCATGACCGATAACGGTACCTTTGTTATCAACGGTACAGAGCGCGTTATCGTTTCTCAGCTGCATCGTAGTCCTGGCGTCTTCTTTGACAGCGATAAGGGTAAAACCCACTCTTCGGGTAAAGTGCTGTATAACGCACGTATCATCCCTTACCGTGGTTCCTGGCTGGACTTTGAGTTCGACCCGAAAGACAACCTGTTCGTCCGTATTGACCGTCGGCGTAAACTGCCTGCGACCATCATTCTGCGTGCGCTGAACTACACCACTGAGCAGATCCTTGACCTGTTCTTTGAAAAAATCGTGTATGAAATCCGCGACAACAAGCTGCAGATGGAACTGGTTCCTGAGCGCCTGCGCGGTGAGACAGCCTCTTTCGATATCGAATCCAACGGAACGGTATACGTAGAGAAAGGCCGTCGCATTACTGCACGTCATATTCGTCAGCTGGAAAAAGATGCTGTTGCACACATCGAAGTTCCGGTTGAATACATCGCGGGTAAAGTCGTCGCTAAAGATTATATCGACGAAAACACCGGCGAACTGATCGTTGCAGCCAACATGGAGCTGTCGCTGGATCTGCTGGCTAAACTGAGCCAGTCCGGCCACAAGCGTATTGAAACGCTGTTCACTAACGATCTGGATCACGGCTCGTACATGTCCGAAACCGTACGTGTCGACCCAACCAACGACCGCCTGAGTGCGCTGGTTGAGATCTACCGCATGATGCGTCCTGGTGAGCCACCAACACGTGAAGCGGCTGAAAACCTGTTCGAGAACTTGTTCTTCTCTGAAGACCGCTACGATCTGTCTGCGGTTGGCCGTATGAAGTTCAACCGTTCTCTGCTGCGTGACGAGATCGAAGGTTCAGGTATCCTGAGCAAAGACGACATCATTGAAGTGATGAAGAAGCTCATCGGTATCCGTAACGGTATTGGCGAAGTGGATGATATCGATCACCTCGGCAACCGTCGTATCCGTTCCGTTGGCGAAATGGCTGAAAACCAGTTCCGTGTAGGCCTGGTTCGTGTTGAGCGTGCGGTGAAAGAGCGTCTGTCCCTGGGCGACCTGGACACTCTGATGCCTCAGGACATGATCAACGCCAAGCCAATCTCTGCCGCAGTGAAAGAGTTCTTTGGTTCCAGCCAGCTGTCACAGTTTATGGACCAGAACAACCCGCTGTCTGAGATTACGCACAAGCGTCGTATCTCTGCACTTGGCCCGGGCGGTCTGACACGTGAGCGTGCAGGCTTTGAAGTTCGAGACGTTCACCCGACTCACTACGGTCGCGTGTGCCCAATCGAAACGCCTGAAGGTCCAAACATCGGTCTGATCAACTCCCTGTCCGTGTACGCACAGACTAACGAGTACGGTTTCCTGGAAACCCCATACCGTCGCGTTCGCGAAGGCGTGGTGACCGACGAAATTCATTACCTCTCTGCAATTGAAGAGGGTAACTACGTTATCGCTCAGGCGAACACCAACCTCGACGACGAAGGTCACTTCGTGGACGACCTGGTGACCTGCCGTAGCAAAGGCGAATCAAGTCTGTTCAGCCGCGATCAGGTTGACTACATGGACGTTTCCACCCAGCAGGTGGTTTCAGTCGGTGCTTCCCTGATCCCGTTCCTGGAACACGATGACGCCAACCGCGCATTGATGGGTGCAAACATGCAACGTCAGGCGGTTCCTACTCTGCGTGCTGATAAGCCGCTGGTAGGTACCGGTATGGAACGCGCGGTAGCGGTTGACTCCGGTGTAACAGCCGTAGCGAAACGTGGTGGTACCGTTCAGTACGTGGATGCTTCCCGTATCGTTATTAAAGTTAACGAAGACGAGATGTATCCGGGCGAAGCCGGTATCGACATTTACAACCTGACCAAATACACCCGTTCTAACCAGAATACCTGTATCAACCAGATGCCGTGTGTCAACCTGGGCGAACCAATTGAACGTGGTGACGTGCTGGCTGACGGTCCTTCAACGGATCTGGGCGAACTGGCACTGGGTCAGAACATGCGCGTCGCGTTCATGCCGTGGAACGGCTACAACTTCGAAGACTCCATCCTGGTCTCCGAGCGCGTGGTACAGGAAGATCGCTTCACCACCATCCACATTCAGGAACTGGCATGTGTGTCCCGTGACACCAAGCTTGGGCCGGAAGAGATCACCGCTGACATCCCTAACGTGGGTGAAGCTGCGCTCTCCAAACTGGATGAATCCGGTATCGTATATATCGGTGCTGAAGTGACCGGTGGCGACATTCTGGTAGGTAAGGTTACGCCGAAAGGTGAAACCCAGCTGACGCCAGAAGAGAAGCTGCTGCGTGCGATCTTCGGTGAGAAAGCGTCTGACGTTAAAGACTCTTCTCTGCGCGTACCGAACGGCGTGTCTGGTACCGTTATTGACGTGCAGGTCTTCACCCGCGATGGCGTGGAAAAAGACAAGCGCGCGCTGGAAATCGAAGAGATGCAGCTGAAGCAGGCGAAGAAAGACCTGTCTGAAGAATTGCAGATCCTCGAAGCCGGCCTGTTCAGCCGTATCAACTACCTGCTGGTTTCCGGCGGCGTTGAAGCGGAAAAACTGGACAAGCTGCCTCGCGAGCGCTGGTTGGAACTCGGTCTGACCGACGAAGACAAGCAAAACCAGCTGGAACAGCTGGCAGAGCAGTACGACGAGCTGAAGCACGAGTTTGAGAAAAAACTCGAAGCGAAACGCCGCAAAATCACTCAGGGCGATGACCTGGCACCTGGCGTGCTGAAAATCGTTAAAGTGTATCTGGCCGTTAAACGTCAGATCCAGCCTGGTGACAAAATGGCAGGTCGTCACGGGAACAAAGGTGTTATCTCCAAGATCAACCCGATCGAAGATATGCCATACGATGAGAACGGTACGCCGGTCGATATCGTACTGAACCCGCTGGGCGTACCATCACGTATGAACATTGGTCAGATTCTTGAAACCCACCTGGGTATGGCTGCGAAGGGCATCGGCGAGAAAATTAACGCTATGCTTAAGAAGCAGGAAGAAGTGTCCAAACTGCGTGAGTTCATTCAGCGCGCGTACGATCTGGGCACCGATGTGCGTCAGAAAGTTGACCTGAATACGTTCACTGACGATGAAGTGCTGCGTCTGGCGGAAAACCTGAAGAAAGGGATGCCAATCGCGACTCCGGTGTTCGATGGCGCGAAAGAGAGCGAGATCAAAGAGCTGCTGCAGCTCGGCGGCCTGCCTTCTTCCGGTCAGATCACCCTGTTCGATGGTCGTACCGGCGAACAGTTCGAACGTCAGGTTACCGTTGGCTACATGTACATGCTGAAACTCAACCACTTAGTGGATGACAAAATGCATGCACGTTCTACCGGCTCTTACAGCCTGGTTACTCAGCAGCCGCTGGGTGGTAAGGCGCAGTTCGGTGGACAGCGCTTCGGTGAGATGGAAGTGTGGGCACTGGAAGCATACGGTGCCGCTTATACCCTGCAGGAAATGCTGACCGTGAAGTCTGATGACGTGAACGGCCGTACCAAGATGTATAAAAACATCGTTGACGGCAACCATCAGATGGAACCGGGCATGCCGGAATCCTTCAACGTACTGTTGAAAGAGATCCGCTCGCTGGGTATTAACATCGAGCTGGAAGACGAGTAAGCACTCGAATTTGTACTGGTTACAGCACGCCCTGCCGGGCGTGCTGAGAAGTCTCACTCCGACGGGAGCTAATCCGTGAAAGACTTACTTAAGTTTCTGAAAGCGCAAACTAAGACCGAAGAGTTTGATGCGATCAAAATTGCTCTGGCCTCGCCAGACATGATCCGTTCCTGGTCTTTTGGTGAAGTTAAAAAGCCAGAAACCATTAACTACCGTACGTTCAAACCAGAACGTGACGGGCTTTTCTGTGCGCGTATTTTCGGGCCGGTAAAAGACTACGAGTGCCTGTGCGGTAAGTACAAGCGCCTGAAACATCGCGGTGTAATCTGTGAGAAGTGTGGCGTTGAAGTTACACAGACCAAAGTTCGCCGTGAGCGCATGGGCCACATTGAGCTGGCTTCTCCAACTGCGCACATCTGGTTCCTGAAATCGCTGCCATCCCGCATCGGTTTACTGCTGGACATGCCACTGCGTGATATCGAGCGCGTGCTGTACTTCGAATCTTATGTGGTTGTTGAAGGCGGCATGACTAACCTTGAGCGTCGTCAGATCCTGACTGAAGAGCAGTATCTGGATGCGCTGGAAGAGTTTGGTGACGAATTCGACGCGAAAATGGGTGCGGAAGCGATCCAGGCCCTGTTGAAAAACATGGATCTGGAGCAGGAATGCGAGCAGCTGCGTGAAGAGCTGAACGAAACCAACTCCGAAACCAAACGTAAAAAACTGACCAAGCGTATCAAGCTGCTGGAAGCGTTCGTGCAGTCTGGCAACAAGCCAGAGTGGATGATCCTGACCGTGCTGCCTGTGCTGCCGCCGGACCTGCGTCCGTTGGTTCCGCTTGACGGCGGTCGTTTCGCTACGTCGGATCTGAACGATCTGTACCGTCGCGTGATCAACCGTAACAACCGTCTGAAACGCCTGCTGGATCTGGCTGCGCCAGATATCATCGTACGTAACGAAAAACGTATGCTGCAGGAAGCGGTCGATGCGCTGCTGGATAACGGCCGTCGCGGTCGTGCGATCACCGGTTCTAACAAACGTCCTCTGAAATCTTTGGCCGATATGATCAAAGGTAAACAGGGTCGTTTCCGTCAGAACCTGCTGGGTAAACGTGTCGACTACTCTGGTCGTTCCGTTATCACCGTAGGTCCATACCTGCGTCTGCACCAGTGTGGTCTGCCGAAGAAAATGGCACTGGAGCTGTTCAAACCGTTCATCTACGGCAAGCTGGAACTGCGTGGTCTTGCTACCACCATTAAAGCCGCCAAGAAAATGGTTGAGCGTGAAGAAGCTGTTGTCTGGGATATCCTGGATGAAGTGATCCGCGAACACCCGGTCCTGCTGAACCGTGCACCAACGCTGCACCGTCTGGGTATCCAGGCCTTTGAGCCAGTGCTGATCGAAGGTAAAGCCATTCAGCTGCACCCGCTGGTTTGTGCGGCTTATAACGCCGACTTCGATGGTGACCAGATGGCTGTTCACGTACCGCTGACGCTGGAAGCCCAGCTGGAAGCGCGTGCGCTGATGATGTCTACCAACAACATCCTGTCTCCTGCGAACGGTGAACCAATCATTGTTCCTTCTCAGGACGTTGTACTGGGTCTGTACTACATGACCCGCGACTGTGTTAACGCCAAAGGCGAAGGCATGGTGCTGACAGGCCCGAAAGAAGCTGAGCGTATTTACCGCGCTGGCCTGGCCTCTCTGCACGCCCGCGTTAAGGTGCGTATCACTGAGCACGAGAAAAATGAGCAGGGCGAGTGGGTTGCTAAAACCAGCCTGATCGATACGACCATTGGTCGTGCCATCCTGTGGATGATCGTGCCAAAAGGTCTGCCTTTCTCCATCGTCAACCAGGCGCTGGGCAAGAAAGCGATCTCCAGGATGCTGAACACCTGTTACCGCATCCTGGGACTGAAACCAACGGTTATCTTTGCTGACCAGACCATGTACACCGGCTTTGCCTATGCGGCTCGCTCTGGTGCGTCTGTTGGTATCGACGACATGGTTATCCCGGAGAAGAAAGTGGAAATCATCACCGAAGCGGAAGCTGAAGTGGCTGAGATCCAGGAGCAGTTCCAGTCTGGTCTGGTCACCGCCGGCGAACGCTATAACAAAGTGATCGATATCTGGGCTGCCGCTAACGAACGTGTTGCGAAAGCAATGATGGAAAACCTGTCTACCGAAGTCGTCATTAACCGTGACGGTGAGGAAGAGCGTCAGGTCTCCTTCAACAGCATCTTCATGATGGCCGACTCCGGTGCTCGTGGTTCTGCTGCACAGATTCGTCAGCTGGCCGGTATGCGTGGTCTGATGGCTAAGCCAGATGGCTCCATCATCGAAACGCCGATCACCGCGAACTTCCGTGAAGGTCTGAACGTACTCCAGTACTTCATCTCCACGCACGGTGCCCGTAAAGGTCTGGCGGATACCGCACTGAAAACCGCGAACTCCGGTTATCTGACCCGTCGTCTGGTTGACGTGGCACAGGATCTGGTGGTGACCGAAGACGATTGTGGTACCCATGAAGGTATCATGATGACGCCGGTTATCGAGGGTGGTGACGTTAAAGAACCACTGCGCGAACGTGTTCTGGGTCGTGTGACCGCGGAAGATGTGCTGAAGCCAGGTACTGCTGACATTCTGCTGCCGCGTAACACGCTGCTGCACGAACACCAGTGTGACCTGTTGGAAGAGCATTCAGTCGACAGCCTGAAAGTCCGCTCCGTTGTAAGTTGCGAAACTGACTTCGGCGTGTGCGCCCACTGTTATGGACGCGATTTGGCACGTGGCCACATCATCAACAAAGGTGAGGCCATCGGCGTTATCGCTGCACAGTCCATCGGTGAGCCGGGTACACAGCTGACGATGCGTACGTTCCACATCGGTGGTGCGGCATCTCGTGCGGCTGCTGAATCCAGCATTCAGGTCAAGAACAAGGGTACGCTGAAGCTGATCAACGCCAAGTCGGTAACCAACTCCGCGGGCAAACTGATCATCACTTCACGTAACGTTGAACTGAAAATGATCGACGAATTTGGCCGTACCAAAGAGAGCTATAAAGTTCCTTACGGTGCAGCCATGGCGAAAGGTGACGGCGAGCAGGTTGCAGCGGGCGAGACCGTAGCAAACTGGGATCCACATACCATGCCGGTCATCACCGAAGTGAGCGGTTTCGTTCGCTTCACCGATATGATCGACGGCCAGACCATTACCCGCCAGACGGATGACCTGACCGGTCTCTCTTCTCTGGTGATCCTGGACAGTGCTGAACGTACTGCCGGTGGTAAAGATCTGCGTCCTGCGCTGAAAATCGTTGATGGTAACGGTGACGATGTGCTGATCCCAGGTACCGATATGCCTGCTCAGTACTTCCTGCCGGGCAAAGCGATTGTGCAGCTGGAAGATGGTATCAAGATCAGCTCTGGTGATACCCTGGCTCGTGTGCCGCAGGAATCTGGCGGTACCAAGGACATCACCGGTGGTCTGCCACGTGTTGCTGACCTGTTCGAAGCCCGTCGTCCGAAAGAGCCGGCAATCCTGGCTGAAATCAGCGGCATCATCTCCTTCGGTAAAGAGACCAAAGGGAAACGTCGTCTGGTTATCACCCCGGTAGACGGTAGCGATCCGTACGAAGAGATGATTCCGAAATGGCGTCAGCTGAACGTGTTCGAAGGTGAGCGTGTGGAGCGTGGTGACGTGGTTTCCGATGGACCAGAATCACCACATGACATCCTGCGTCTGCGTGGCGTGCATGCTGTGACCCGTTACATCACTAACGAAGTGCAGGAAGTTTACCGCCTGCAGGGCGTTAAGATTAACGATAAGCACATCGAAGTCATCGTTCGGCAGATGCTGCGTAAAGCTACCATCGAAAGTGCAGGCAGTTCCGACTTCCTGGATGGCGAGCAGGTTGAAGTGTCACGGGTTAAGATCTCCAACCGAGACCTGGAAGCCAACGGCAAAATCGCGGCCACATACGTGCGCGATCTGCTGGGTATCACCAAAGCGTCACTGGCGACCGAGTCCTTCATCTCTGCGGCCTCGTTCCAGGAAACAACGCGCGTACTGACCGAAGCAGCCGTTGCGGGTAAACGCGACGAACTGCGCGGACTGAAAGAGAACGTTATCGTGGGCCGTCTGATCCCAGCCGGTACAGGTTACGCTTATCACCAGGATCGTATGCGCCGCAAGGCTGCTGGCGAAGCACCAGTGGTGCCTCAGGTGACCGCAGACGAAGCGTCTGCCAGCCTGGCAGAGCTGCTGAACGCTGGCCTGGGTGGCAACGACGATTAATCGTCGCTAATACTCAGCTTAAAAACCCCACTTCGGTGGGGTTTTTTTATGCCTGAAATCCCAGCGAAAAATGGGCAGCTAAACGAATTCAGCCGCCCCAAAAAAGGGTGCAGTAATCCCTGCGCCCAACACCACATTATTTATAACGCTTCACATCTTCGCAGGTTAAACCGATATCTTTCAGCTGCAGGTCACTCAGGTTGGAGAGAATCTTACGGGTGTGTGCTCTCAGCCGCCAGGCTCTCCACAGTCGGTAAGGTAGCAGGTACATCAGGCGAAACGGTGAGTCTTTAAAGGGGCGACCCCCCCGGTTTTCATGAAATTCCATCTTGTCCTCCTCACGTTGAAATGGCTCTATTCTGCAGTGAACGTGTCAGGCGATACAGATGCAAAAATCACCTTTATTTAACATACAGATTGCGTAATAGTGGCGCTGAATGGTTATTTACGAATCAATCTGTACTGGTTTTACCGGGTGACTGACTGAATGGAGCATACAATGACAAGATACAAGCATCTGGCCGATCTGCTGTCGAAGCGGATTGAGCAGGGGTTTTATCAGGCTGGAGAGCGCCTGCCGTCGGTGAGAACGCTGAGTACTGAACATGGCGTCAGTATCAGTACAGTTCAGCAGGCTTACCATCTGCTGGAAGAGAAGCAGATGATTACTCCACAGCCACGCTCTGGATACTTTGTGACGCCCCGCAAAGCGGTTCCTCCCGTCCCGGCATTAACCCGTCCGGTACAACGACCCGTTGAAATTACCCAGTGGGAATCAGTGCTCGAACTGCTCAGCGTACGGGAAGAAAAGGATATCGTTAAGTTGGGCAGCGGGATGCCGGATCTTGATCAACCCACGCTTAAGCCGTTGTGGAAGATTTTCAGCCGCATCGGGCATCAGCAGGATCCAGGGATGCTGGATTACGACAATCTTTATGGTGTCCCGGAACTGCGTGAACAGATTGCGCGTCTGACCATCGACAGCGGCTGCCGCCTGACGCCACAGGATATTGTGATCACCACGGGCTGCCACGAAGCACTCTCTGTTTCGATCCGGGCCGTTTGCCAGCCGGGAGATATTGTTGCCGTTGAATCACCGACGTTTCACGGCACCATGCAGACGCTGCGGGGCTTTGGCATTAAAGCCATTGAGATCCCCACTGACTCCGGCACCGGCATCAGCCTTGAAGCTCTGGAGCTGGCCCTGGAGCAGTGGCCGGTAAAAGCGGTTATCGTGGTACCCAACTGTAATAACCCGCTGGGTTTTATCATGCCGGAACCGCGAAAGCGCGCATTGCTGGCACTGGCCCAGCGTTTTGACGTGGCGATTATTGAAGATGATGTTTACGGCGAGCTGAGTTATGACTATCCCCGTCCCATCACCCTGAAATCACTGGATGAAGACGGCCGGGTTCTGCTTTGCAGCTCATTTTCCAAGACGCTGGCACCCGGTTTGCGGGTCGGCTGGGTGGCTCCGGGGCGCTATCTAGACCGTGTGCTGCACATGAAATATATCGTCACCGGCTCCACGGCAAAGCAGCCACAGATGGCCGTGGCCGAGTTTATCCGCCAGGGATATTACCCTGCGCACCTGCGGCGTATGCGGCAGATGTACCAGCGTAACCTTGAGATATTTACCCTTTCGGTTCGCAAGCACTTCCCCTGTGGAATCTGCGTCACCCGGCCGCAGGGCGGCTTTTTAATCTGGATTGAATTACCTGAAACACTGGATACCGTGCGTCTCAACAGGGAATTGCGTGAAAGTCGCATACAAATTGCCGTCGGTTCACTGTTTTCCGCTTCCGGTAAGTACCGTAATTGTTTACGCCTTAACTATGCCCAGCCCTTTACCGAGCGAACTGATAAGGCGCTGGCGATCCTTGGTGCCGCTGTTGAGCTGGCCATGGAGAAATGCCTCCCCTCTTCGGCAGTGATGAAGTGAGGCAGGCCCGACAGGGGAGGAGTGTCACCGGGCCTGGTCGGTGCCGTCATGGCATCGACCGCGCTTACCTTACGCTGCTAAGAAAATGCCACCAGTACCATAAATTAGTTTTGCGATGACGCTTCAGCATTAATTAAGATCGTTACATGTTTATAAACAAAACTGCGAAATGTATTCCATTAAGCGATTGTTTCTTCAGTATTGCTTAACTTAAATATATTTATTAATTTCTCGTCTGAATTTGCGACATGTTTGTGAAATTAATGAATAAACTGGCGCTGAGGTTTTTCTTAAATTCCCGCTTTATACGACTTTCCATTGTTGATGTGAATTTTCTTTGTTAGCTTGATTAAAATAAATCTGCTGTCCCTCTTTGCGTCCATTTCATGGGCGTGGATCTTCTATATCTATATTATCTGGGTCTTTCTCATGGCCTGGCGCAGGAGAGGTTATGAATAAGAATTCACTCAAGGCACTGGTGCGTCCGCTATTGAAAAATGTGGTCTCATTACGGCTGCTGGCAGAAAAAAAAATAGGTAAGCGCAAGAGATTAGCCGATTACGATCCTTCTCTTGAGAAAGACCTGGATATTGTGGTTCACCCTGCGGCTTTGCCTGCCATTCCTAAACAAATCTGGATGTTCTGGGCAGGTTCCACACTGCCATCAGAAATACAGGCATTTGTGAAAAAAATAGCCCGTGAAAACCCGGAATATAAGCTGACCGTAGTCAACAGTGTTAACCTGCAGCAGTTTCTGCCTGGGTTACAGTTCACCCGTTCTGATATGCTGGTGGCCCATAAAAGCGATTATATCCGCCTGGAATTGCTATACAGATACGGCGGGATATGGATGGATGCCACGACCATTCTTAATTGTTCTCTCGACAACTTCCTGTCGGTAAATCTGAACAGTCGCTACGACATGGTCGCTTTTTATCGTGATGTTTCAACGGTAGACAAAAATTATCCCATTATTGAAACCTGGTTTATGGCTGCGCCACCGGGTAATGATTTTATTAAACGCTGGCTGCATTATTTCAGTCCGATTATGGAACTTGGTGCGGTGGAGTATTTCCGCCAGTTGAAAAGCAGACCGGATTATGAACAGGTTGTACAGCGCATTACCGATCCAGGCTATCTTATACTGAATATTGCTCAACAGCTGGCGCTTCGCGAGTACAATCAGTACAACTTTTATTTGAGAAAATGCGAAGCCAATGCTTTCTATTATCAACGCCTGGTCAGCTGGAATGCCATACAGCTCAGCCGAATGATGATGGTGGACAGCGTGCCGGAAACGTTGCCTCCGTTGATTAAACTGACCGGGCTGGAACGTAAGTTCCTGGCAACGAACCTGAAATATGGCGTGGTGAATAAAGACAGCCTGATTGGCGGGGTCATTTTTGCCGACCAGAAGCAGACGTTGCCAAACTTGCCGATCTCTGGTGGCATGCCTGACAACGCTGCGGGTTCGTTCTAAATCGCTGGCTTCCGTCCCAGATAGCTGTCCCAGTCTTTCCAGACGGGTTGCAGTCCTCTTTGTACCAGCGCTCTGACCACCTGCTGCGGATGGCGGTTATCATGCGGAGCAAACTGCTCCAGCTCGATTTTGCCATCCGCATAGCCGCCTGGCTGGGTCTTCGAAAAGGCGCTGACGGTGTTAATAGCCAGTGGCACGACCCTATCGCGAAACTGCGGTGATTCACGGGTTGAAAGGGATTGTTCAACTTCCGGCGCAAACAGACGGAAGGCGCAGATCACCTGTACCAGCTGAGCCTCATCCATCAGCGAAGCCGGTTGGATCCCGCCAGCGCAGGGCCTCAGGCGGGGGAAGGCGACAGAATAACGGCTTTGCCAGTATGTTTTCTGCAGCCACAGCAAATGCTCCGCCATCATGTAGCAGTCCGTACGCCAGCTGTCTGACAACCCAATCAGTGCCCCCAACCCGATTTTATCCACGCCCGCGCGGCCCAGCCGGTCAGGGGTCTCCAGCCGGAAAAAGAAGTCCTGTTTATTCCCTTTCAGGTGATGCTGGCTGTACACCGCCGGATGATAAGTTTCCTGATACACCAGTACGCCATCCAGCCCCAGCGCTTTCAGCTCGGCATACTCCGGCTCGCTCATCGGCTGCACTTCCATCATCAGCGAACTGAAATGTGACCTGATGGCTGGCAGGTGCTGACGGAAATAGTCCATACCCACCTTTGTCTGGTGCTCGCCCGTGACCAGCAACAGCTGATCGAACCCCATAGCGCGGATTGCCTGGCATTCACGCTCGATCTCATCCGCATCCAGTGTTTTGCGTTTGATACGGTTGCTCATGGAGAAGCCGCAGTATGTACAATCGTTTGCGCAGAGATTTGAGAGATACAGGGGTACAAACAGATTCACCGCATGACCAAAGCGCTGGCGGGTGAGGAGCTGCGCCTTTCTCGCCAGTGGCTCAAGATAAGCCTGAGCGGCAGGCGAGAGGAGCGCCATCAGCTCCTCGCGGCCCACTTTATGGGCATTCAGCGCCTGCTCAACGTCGGCTGCCGTTTTGCTGTTGATGCGCAGCCGGATATCGTCCCACTCCAGCTTTTCCCACTCAGAGACAAAGCTCCTCATTCCATCCCCCCGTTTTGCAGAAAACTGGTCAGCGGACTGGTGGCAATTGCCTGCTGATGGCGGCTGCCCAGACCGCTACGATAAGCGAGTGCTCCAGCCTCAACCGCCAGCCGGAAAGCACGCGCCATCTGTACCGGATGAATCGCTGAAGCTATGGCGGTGTTAACCAGCACTGCATCTGCGCCCAGCTCCAGTGCCTCGCTGGCGTGACTGGGGGCGCCAATTCCTGCATCGATTACTACCGGCACCGAGGATTGCGCTATGATTATCGCCAGCAGATCGCGGGTTTTGAGCCCCTGATTGCTGCCAATGGGTGCTCCCAGCGGCATCACTGCCGCACAGCCTGCTTCTTCCAGCCTTTTGCACAGCACCGGATCGGCGTGGCAGTAAGGGAGCACTGTGAATCCCTCTTTCACTAATGCTTCGGCCGCTTTTAGCGTTTCAACCGCATCGGGCAGCAGATAGCGCACATCAGGATGGATCTCCAGCTTCAGCCAGTGGGTGCCCAGCGCTTCACGGGCCAGCCTGGCGGCGAAGATAGCTTCTTCCGCCGTTTTGGCACCGGAGGTATTGGGCAGCAACTGCACGCCCAGTTGCTGCAGTGGGCGCAGAATGCCATCATCACCACCGCGCAAATCGACCCGTTTCATTGCCATTGTCACCAGCTGTGTGCCGGATTCTTTTAATGCTTCCAGCATCATGGGGGGGCTGGAAAATTTGCCGGTGCCGGTGAACAAACGGGAAGAAAAGGTTTTATCGGCTATCTGTAACATATCAACCTCCGGCGATGGCCTGAAAAATCACCAGCTCATCGCCTTCCTGCAAGAGCCAGTCAGCCCAGCGATCGCGGGGCACAATGTGCTGATTGACTGCCAGCGCAGTTCCCGGTTGCTGGCGGCAAAGCTGCTCAAGCAGCGCCTTCAGCGTCAACGGGTCATTCAGAGCCATCGGCTCATCGTTAACCACAATGTTCATAGCCGCCTCCGCATACCGGGCAGTGGGCGCTGCGCTCAAGGTTCAGCGTGCGCCAGGTTTGCTGGCGGCCGTCGAAAAGCCTCAGCTTACCGTCCAGCGATGAAGCGTGGCCTGACAGCATTTTCAGGGCTTCCAGTGCCTGCAGCGTTCCCATCACGCCGACCACCGGCCCCAGCACGCCCGCCGTCCGACAGTTGCGTTGCGGTTCGGCATCATCCGGCCACAGGCAGCGGTAGCAGCCGTGCGTGAAGGGCGGAGTCAGCACCAGTAGCTGGCCGCTGAGGCCAACCGCGCTGGCGCTGATCAGCGGCGTGGCGCTTTGTAAACAGGCTTCATTCACCGCCTGGCGGGTTTGCATGTTGTCGCTGCAGTCCAGCACCAGATCGACCCACTGCATCGCTTCTTTCAGTGTTTTCGCGTCCATACGATGCTCCACGGCGATAAACTCCACCTGTGGGTTCAGTGATTGCAGATGCCTTTTCGCTGCGGCTGCTTTGGGCTCGCCAGTTTCATTGCTGCGAAACAGAATTTGCCGCTGAAGGTTGCTGATATGCACCTTATCGTCGTCGGCCAGCAGTAGCTTACCGACGCCAGCCGCAGCGAGGTACAGCGCGGCAGGAGAGCCAAGCCCGCCAAGCCCTACAATCAGTACGCTGGCCGCCAGCAGCTTCTGTTGGGCACCCAGACCAAACTCTTCCAGCAGCAGCTGGCGGCTGTAGCGCATAAAATCGTTGTCACTGAACATGGGCGGCACCTCCTGTTCCGGCCAGCGCCAGCAGCTGTTCCGTGGCAGATTTCCAGTCCGCAGCTTGGGTAATAGCACTGACCACAGCAATGCTGCCCACGCCGGTTGCCAGCACAGAAGAAGCGCGTTGCAGAGTGATACCGCCAATCGCTACTGTTGAGACTCCTTTTAATCGCGAAACATGGCGCTTCAGCTCTTCCAGTCCCTGAGGGGAAGAGGGCATTTCTTTGGTTTGCGTCGGGAATACATGGCCCAGCGCGATATAGGAAGGCTGCTCGGCCAGGGCGCGATCCAACTCGGCATCATCGTGGGTGGACAGACCCAGACGAAGACCGGCGCGGTGGATCGCATCCAGATCGGCGGTGTCCAGGTCTTCCTGACCCAGATGAACACCGTAAGCCTGATATTTGATCGCCAGCCGCCAGTAGTCATTGATAAACAGCCGCGCCCGGTAGCGTCGGCCCAGTGCGATTGCGGCAGCCACATCCTGTTCGACCGCGGCTTCCGTCTGGTCTTTAATGCGCAGTTGCAGAGTGCGTATGCCAGCCGCCAGCAGGCGCTCGATCCACTCCACCGTTTCAACTACCGGATAGAGGCCAAGTCGCTCTTCCGTGACGGGAAAAGGGCCACGGCTCATACTTTTTCCTCCGGCGAGAGGGCATCAGCAGGGTGATACAGCTCGCTGCCGCGCTGGCGGAAGGCTTCTGACATTTCGGCCATGCCAATCTCAATCGGTCTGGCTTCCGCTTCCTGCTTCGCCGCGTATTCGCGCACTTCCTGGGTGATCTTCATCGAGCAGAATTTCGGGCCACACATGGAGCAGAAGTGTGCGACCTTGCCGGATTCTTGCGGCAGCGTTTCGTCGTGGTAGGCGCGGGCTGTGTGCGGATCGAGAGCCAGGTTGAACTGGTCTTCCCAGCGGAATTCGAAACGCGCCTTAGACATGGCGTTATCGCGGATCTGCGCGCCAGGATGGCCTTTTGCCAGATCTGCCGCGTGGGCAGCGATCTTATAGGTGATCAGTCCCTGCTTCACATCCTCTTTGTTCGGCAGGCCAAGGTGCTCTTTCGGCGTCACGTAGCACAGCATGGCGCAGCCGAACCAGCCGATCATTGCTGCACCAATACCGGAGGTGAAGTGGTCATAACCCGGCGCGATATCGGTGGTCAGCGGGCCAAGGGTATAAAACGGGGCTTCGTGGCAATGCTCGAGTTGCTCGGTCATATTGCGGCGGATCATCTGCATCGGCACGTGGCCGGGGCCTTCGATCATCACCTGCACATCATATTCCCAGGCGATTTTGGTCAGCTCGCCCAGCGTGTGAAGCTCGGCAAACTGAGCCTCGTCGTTGGCATCCTGAATGGAACCCGGACGCAGGCCATCGCCCAGCGACAGGGAGACGTCGTAAGCCGCACAGATTTCACAAATTTCGCGGAAGTGCTGGTAGAGGAAACTCTCTTTATGATGCGACAGGCACCATTTCGCCATGATTGAGCCGCCGCGGGAAACGATGCCGGTCAGGCGCCTGGCGGTCATCGGCACGTAGCGCAGCAACACGCCTGCATGGATGGTGAAGTAATCCACGCCCTGTTCGGCCTGCTCAAGCAGGGTGTCGCGGAAGATCTCCCAGTTAAGGTTCTCGGCAATGCCGTTCACCTTTTCCAGCGCCTGATAGATCGGCACCGTGCCGATGGGTACCGGACTGTTACGCAGGATCCACTCGCGGGTTTCGTGGATATTTCTACCGGTGGAGAGATCCATAACGGTATCGGCACCCCAGCGGGCTGACCACACCAGCTTCTCCACTTCTTCTTCGATCGAGGAGCTGACCGCCGAGTTGCCGATGTTGGCATTGATTTTCACCAGAAAATTGCGACCGATGATCATCGGCTCCGATTCCGGGTGGTTGATATTGGCCGGAATGATCGCACGGCCAGCAGCAACTTCCTGGCGGACGAATTCGGCCGTGATGTTTTCCGGCAGATGAGCGCCAAAACTGTTGCCCGGATGCTGCTGCAGCAGGGTTTCCCCACGAATACGCTCGCGTCCCATATTTTCCCGCAGCGCGATAAATTCCATCTCAGGGGTGATCACTCCCAGGCGTGCATAATGCATCTGGGTAACACAGCGGCCAGCCAGCGCCCGGCGTGGATGCGGAAGATTATCAAAGCGCAGGTGATCCAGCCCTTCATCGGCCAGCCGTTGCTGAGTATAAACCGAGCTGAGTTGCTCAATGGGTTGAGTATCGCCACGCCCGATGATCCACTCATTACGCAGCCGTGCCAGACCGGCATGCACATCGATTTTCGCTTCAGGATCGCCGTAAGGTCCGGCAGTGTCGTAGACCGGCACTGGCTCGTTATCCTCAAACTGCGGGTTATCTTTGCTGCCGCCAGTCATTGTCGGGCTTAGCTGGATTTCGCGCATTGGCACGCGAATATCGTCACGGGAGCCCGTCAGCCAGATACGTTTAGAGTTGGGAAAAGCGGTGCCCTGCAGGGAATCGATAAACTGTTGTGCTTCAGCACGCTGCTCACGGCGGGTGGGTTTTTTATCAACGGTAGACATAGCACGTTCCTGAATAAATAGGGAAAGTTGCTTGTCCGGAGTTCGGAGGAGTAAGTGCAGGGTGTGAGGATATACGGGGACACACCGTCACTGAATTTTACTCTTGTTCCCTTCGCAGGTACTAACCTGATCAGGTTCCGCGGATCCCGAATTAACGGTCTCAGCCCCGTGGGGCACTCCGACAAGAAGAATTCTGCTTCCCACAGCGGGGAGGGCAGAACGAGTGTGACCGCCTGGTGGCGGGTCACTTAATTGCCCACTCAGCATAAAGGGGCTTTTGGGAAACTACAAGGGTTTTACAAACTGCTAACTTCTCAGGCCGGGCGGGCGAGCGAGGAATCGTTAGCCGCACCCAGTTGCTCCGAGTTTTTATTCAGCGCCAGCTGAATAAATTTATCTTCCAGTGTGAAACGGGCCTCCAGCGCTTCGCCCACGGCCGACAGCGCTGTCTGGAACGCCAGGCAGTTATCATCATCGATAGCATTTTCGAGATGAGAATCGTAAACCTGCATTATCTGCTCAGTATTCGCCTGCAGAGAAGGATAGATTAGCGCGGCTTTTGCCAGTTGTTCACTGCCTTCCATCTCTTCAATAAAGCGTTCATAAATGGTGAAGTGACCGGTAGAAAGATAGTCCACCAGACTCTGGCAAAAAGTATCCAGCGCGTTTTCATCGAGCGTAGTCAGCGAATCCTTGTTAGGCTTGATGCCAACCATCTGATAATAGGCAACCAGCAGCTGCTTACGTGAGCGCAGACAAAAGTCTACCAGGTCACTGCACCCGCCAACGCGCGCGGTCAGAACTTCCAACTGGTTAAGCATGAGTGACTCCGTAAGTGTTTAATTTTTATCTCTAACCCCAATCCAGCACCGTGAAGCTGAGGATGAGCAAATTTATGCAACGTGAGATTTCAAGCGTAGACGCTGGCTGGTGGGTTGTCAGCCACGAACATAAACTTTGGTTACCAAAAGGTCAATTACCATACGGCAATGCACAAGAATTAGGCCTGAGTGGATCGAAAGGATCGTTGATCGGCGAATGGCAGGGTGAGCCGGTGCGGTTGATCTGCGGCAGCCGCAAAGAAGAGATGGGATCGCTGCGGCAGATCCTCGATCAGGACGTTGGCCTGTTCCAGCTTGCCGGACGTGGGATCCAGCTGGCAGAGTTTTATCGTTCTCATAAGTGGTGCGGCTATTGCGGTCATGAGATGCACCACAGCAAAACCGAATGGGCCTGCCTGTGCAGTCACTGCCGTCAGCGCTATTATCCGCAGATCGCGCCCTGCATTATCGTGGCCATCCGTCGCGGGGAAGAGATCCTGCTGGCGCAGCACACCAAACACCGAAACGGTGTTTACACCGTGCTGGCCGGTTTTGTCGAAGTGGGCGAAACGCTGGAGCAGACAGTAGCGCGTGAGGTGATGGAGGAGAGCGGGCTGAAGGTGAAAAATCTGCGTTATATTTCCTCGCAACCCTGGCCGTTCCCTCAGTCGCTGATGATGGCGTTTATGGCCGATTACGACAGTGGTGAAATCAACATCGATCCGAAAGAGCTGCTGGAGGCGGGCTGGTATCGCTTTGATGCGTTGCCACAACTGCCGCCTGCGGGGACCGTGGCTCGCCGTTTGATTGAAGATACCGTTGTCCTCTGCCGCGCCGAGGCGGAATGAATGGTATACTGCGCGCCTGAAAAAGAGAGAGTCATTAAAGATGAGTGAACTGAAGAACGATCGTTATCTGCGCGCCCTGCTGCGCCAGCCGGTAGATGTGACGCCAGTGTGGATGATGCGCCAGGCCGGACGCTATTTGCCAGAATACAAAGCCACGCGCGCCCAGGCCGGTGATTTTATGTCGTTGTGCAAAAATGCCGAACTGGCCTGTGAAGTGACGCTTCAGCCTCTGCGTCGCTATCCGCTCGATGCCGCGATCCTGTTCTCTGATATTCTGACCATCCCTGATGCGATGGGGCTGGGCCTCTATTTTGAAGCCGGTGAAGGTCCCCGTTTCTCTTCCCCGGTGACCTGCCGGGCAGATGTTGAAAAGCTGCCAGTGCCGGATCCGGAGCAGGAACTGGGCTATGTGATGAATGCCGTGCGTACCATCCGCAAAAATCTGCAGGGTGAAGTGCCGCTGATCGGTTTCTCCGGCAGCCCGTGGACGCTGGCGACCTATATGGTCGAAGGCGGCAGCAGTAAAGCCTTCACCAAACTGAAAAAGATGATGTACGCTGAGCCGCAGACTCTGCACCTGATGCTGGACAAGCTGGCAGACAGCGTGACGCTCTACCTCAATGCGCAAATCCGTGCGGGCGCACAGTCAGTGATGATTTTTGATACCTGGGGTGGCGTGCTGACCGGCCGTGATTATCTGGAGTTTTCACTGAATTACATGCACAAAATCGTCGATGGCCTGCTGCGTGAAAACGACGGTCGTCGTGTGCCGGCGACCCTGTTCACCAAAGGCGGCGGACAGTGGCTGGAAGCGATGGCTGCAACCGGCTGTGATGCGTTGGGATTGGACTGGACCACCGATATCGTCGATGCGCGCCGCCGCGTGGGCCATAAAGTGGCATTGCAGGGCAACATGGATCCGTCAATGCTGTATGCCCAGCCCGATCGCATTGAGCAGGAAGTAGCAGGCATTCTGCAGGGCTTCGGCAATGGCACCGGTCACGTGTTCAACCTGGGCCACGGCATTCATCAGGATGTGCCGCCAGAAAACGCCGGCGTCTTTGTGGAGGCGGTTCACAAACTTTCACGCCCTTATCATCAGGACTGAGTATGGATATTCAGGCATTAAAGCAAGAGCAGCTGACTCGTGCCGCAGCAGTAGTACGCGAGGATGATTTTGAGGTAATGCCTCCGCGCTATATCGCTGGCGCGGATGTCGGTTTTGAACAGGGCGGTGAGGTTACCCGTGCTGCTCTGGTTATTCTGGACTATCCTTCGCTGAAAATGGTTGAGCACCGCGTCGCGCGGATTGCCACCACCATGCCTTACATCCCCGGTTTTCTCTCTTTCCGTGAATATCCCGCCCTGCTGGCTGCCTGGCAGCAGCTGCAACACCAGCCCGACCTGCTGTTTGTTGACGGTCAGGGAATTGCGCATCCCCGCCGCCTTGGCGTTGCCAGCCATTTTGGCCTGCTGGTGGATGTGCCGACTATCGGGGTTGCCAAAAGCCGTCTGTGCGGCAAATTCGATCCGCTGGATGAGGAACCAGGTGCACGTCAGCCGCTGATGGATAAAGGTGAGCAGATTGGCTGGGTGTTGCGCAGCAAGCGTCGCTGTAACCCGCTGTTTATCTCTCCGGGCCATCGCATCAGCGCGGATACAGCTCTGCACTGGGTGGAAACCTGTCTGCAGGGATATCGTCTGCCAGAACCGACCCGCTGGGCCGATGCTGTCGCTTCACAGCGCCCGGCTTTTGTGCGGCTGTCAGCAAAGGGTTAACGGTGTGAGCCGCGGTCTTTTCAGTTACACTGCAGACCGCGCACTAATCTTGAAGAGATCCCATCATGTTACGTAATCCGATTCACCTGCGGCTGGAAAAGCTGGAAAGCTGGCAGCACGTTACTTTTATGGCCTGCCTGTGTGAACGCATGTATCCCAACTATTGGGCTTTCTGTCAGCAGACCGGGTTTGGCGACGGTCAGCTTTATCGCCGCATTCTCGACCTGATCTGGGAAACTCTGGTGGTAAAAGATGCCAAAGTTAATTTTGACTCGCAGCTGGAAAAGCTGGAAGAGGCGATCCCGGTAGCAGAGGATTACGACCTGTATGGCGTCTATCCGGCTATTGATGCCTGCGTGGCACTGAGCGAGCTGCTGCATTCGCGCCTGAGTGGTGAAACCCTGGCGCATGCCATTGCGGTCAGCGAGACTTCGATCACCACCGTGGCGATGCTGGAAATGACCCAGGCCGAACGCGAAATGACCGATGAAGAGTTAAAAGAGAATCCTGCTGTTGAAGAAGAATGGGACATCCAGTGGGAGATTTTTCGCCTGCTGAGCGCCTGTGAGGAGAGGGATCTCGAACTGATAAAAGGACTGCGATCTGACCTGCGGGAGTCGGGGATCAGCAATATCGGTATAAATTTTCAGCAATAAGGCGAGAAAACGTGACTTCAGGCCTGATTTGTAGCGCCTTAAGGCTTCACATTGGCCCCCTGTCTGGTCTACATTTGGGGGGCTGAAAAAAGTGGCTATCGGTGCGTGTATGCAGGAGAGTGCCAGAATCTGGTTTTTCCCTCGCACTCGGTGCTTAGCAAGCGATAAATACACTGTAAGGATAACTTATGAACAAGACTCAACTGATTGATGTAATTGCGGACAAAGCGGACCTGTCTAAGACCCAGGCTAAAGCTGCTCTGGAATCCACCCTGGCTGCGATTACTGAGTCTCTGAAAGAAGGTGATGCTGTACAACTGGTTGGTTTTGGTACCTTTAAAGTGAACCACCGTGCTGAGCGTACTGGCCGCAACCCGCAGACTGGTAAAGAAATCAAAATTGCTGCTGCAAACGTACCGGCATTTGTTTCTGGTAAAGCACTGAAAGACGCTGTTAAGTAATAGTGTGACAGTGAAGAGTTCTGAACAGGGGGGCGTTAAGCCCCTTTTGTTCAGGCTGACTTCCACTGTCTACTTCTCCTATTGCCTCAGCCACCTCTGCTGCGGCATTTCTGTTTTCTTTGTGTGATACTCACACTATGACTCGTTCTCCTTTCACTCTGTTCACTCTCGCGATAATGCTGTTACTGGCAGGCTGTAGCTCGCGTCCAAAGCTTCCTGACTTCACCGGCAGCGGATACCTCGCCGATCGCGGGGCAGTCAGGATCTGGCGCAAAGAGAGCGCGCCGCACTCCAGCCACCTGATGACCGTCTATACCCCTTTCAGCGACTCAGCCACGGAAACCACCGAGTACCAGTGGCAGGAAAATAAGCTGATCTCTATTGAACGGCACACCGCCGGAGAGCATCCGGAGAGCGTCACGATGCGTTTTGACCAGGATGGCAGCCTCAGCTTTATGCAGCGGCAGTTGGAAGGACGCCGTGAAGCGCTCTCGCCCGACGCTGTGGCGTTATATCAGTTTGATGCAGGGCGTATGCTGAAAATCAGTGACGACCTGCTGGAAGGGCGCGTATTGCTGAAACAGGGCCACTGGTCAACGGACGGAACCGTCACGCTTTGTCAGGGGGGCGAAATCCGGCCCGGCTTTGATCGTTACTCGACCAACTACATTGTGCAGCACCAGCAGGAGTCCGGTAAGCCAGTCAGCCTCTCCTGGCTGGAAGCGCCAAAAGGTACCCAACTGCTACTGGTCTCAAAGGATGATGTTTGCACGGCTGAGCCGAAAGCGGCTGATTTTTAGCTATAAAAAAGGCCGGATTATCCGGCCTTTGTGATGTTATTCAGCTGGTATGTCGGGGCCAGACTCTTATTTGCGGCCAATTGCCCGGTAGCCGATATCTTTACGGCAGAAGCTGCCTTCCCACGAAATGTTTTTCGCCAGTTCGTAAGCGTGTTTTTGTGCCGCGGCAACATCCTCGCCCAGTGCGGTTACGCAGAGTACCCGTCCGCCGTTGGTCACCACCAGGTCATCCTGCATTCTGGTGCCCGCGTGGAAGACTTTGCCATCCGTCGTCTCTTCCAGCGGCAGGCCGTGGATCTGGTCGCCGGTGTGGTAGTCGCCAGGATAACCACCCGCCGCCAGCACCACGCCCAGTGAAGGACGAGGATCCCAGACGGAGTCTTTGGTATTCAGCTTGCCGTCAACGGCCGCCAGGCAAAGATCCACCAGATCTGACTGCAGGCGTAGCATGATCGGCTGAGTTTCCGGATCGCCGAAGCGGCAGTTAAATTCGATCACTTTCGGCTGGCCGCTTTTATCGATCATCAGACCCGCGTACAGGAAGCCGGTATAGACGTTGCCTTCGGCAGCCATGCCACGCACGGTTGGCCAGATCACCTCGTCCATCACGCGCTGGTGGATTTCATCGGTTACGACCGGAGCAGGAGAGTAAGCACCCATACCGCCGGTGTTCGGGCCGGTATCGGCATCACCCACACGCTTATGATCCTGGCTGGTGGCCATTGGCAGTACGTTTTCGCCATCGACCATCACGATAAAGCTGGCTTCTTCGCCGTCGAGGAACTCTTCCACCACAATCCGGTGGCCTGCATCGCCAAAGGCGTTACCGGCCAGCATATCCTGGATGGCGTCTTCCGCTTCCTGCAGCGTCATCGCCACGATCACGCCTTTACCGGCAGCCAGACCATCAGCTTTGATCACGACAGGCGCGCCTTTGCTGCGGGTGTAAGCCAGCGCAGGCTCCACTTCGGTGAAGTTCTGATATTGCGCAGTTGGGATCTGATGGCGGGCCAGGAAATCTTTGGTGAAGGCTTTTGAGCCTTCCAACTGGGCGGCCGCCTGAGTTGGGCCAAAAATCTTCAATCCAGCCGCGCGGAACGCATCAACCACGCCAATCACCAGCGGCGCTTCCGGGCCGACAATAGTCAGATCGATCTTTTCGCTCTGCGCAAAGTTCAGCAGGGCAGTGATGTCGGTGGCGCTGATGGCCACATTCTGCAGGGCGGGTTCCAGCGCGGTACCGGCGTTGCCCGGGGCCACAAAAACGGTTTCTGCCAGCGGTGACTGAGCGGCTTTCCACGCCAGTGCGTGTTCACGTCCGCCGTTGCCAATTACTAAAATTTTCATCTTTGAGTCCTTAATCAGTGGCGGAAGTGGCGCATGTCGGTGAAGATCATCGCAATGCCGTGTTCATCAGCGGCGGCGATCACCTCCTCATCGCGAATAGATCCACCCGGCTGGATAACGCAGCTGACGCCGACGGCAGCAGCAGCATCAATGCCGTCGCGGAACGGAAAGAAGGCATCAGAGGCCATGGCCGAGCCTTTCACTTCCAGTCCCTCATCGGCCGCTTTAATCCCGGCAATTTTCGCAGAGTAAACCCGGCTCATCTGGCCTGCGCCTATGCCGATGGTCATATTGTCACGCGCATAGACGATGGCGTTGGACTTAACGAACTTGGCTACTTTCCAGCAGAACAGCGCGTCACGCAGTTCCTGCTCCGTTGGCTGGCGCTTGCTGACCACACGCAGCTGGCTTTCGGTTACCATGCCCAGATCGCGATCCTGCACCAGCAGACCACCGTTAACCCGTTTGAAATCCAGACCGGCCTGGCGCTGTTGCCACTGACCACAGGTCAGTACGCGCACGTTCTGCTTGGCTGCCGTTACTTTCAGGGCGGCTTCACTGGCGGAAGGGGCAATAATCACTTCCACGAACTGGCGGCTGATGATTGCCTGAGCTGTTGCTTCATCCAGTTCACGGTTGAATGCGATGATGCCGCCAAAGGCTGAGGTCGGGTCGGTCTTGTATGCCTGCTCGTAAGCCTCAAGGAGGGAACCTGCCACGGCCACACCGCACGGGTTAGCGTGTTTGACGATCACACAGGCTGGCTCGCTGAACTCTTTCACACATTCCAGCGCCGCATCGGTATCTGCGATGTTGTTATAAGACAGCGCCTTGCCCTGAACCTGCTGTGCGGTGGCAACAGAAGCTTCAGAAACATTCTCTTCTATATAGAAGGCAGCGTCCTGATGGCTGTTCTCACCGTAACGCATATCCTGCTTCTTGATGAAGTTCAGGTTAAGCGTGCGTGGGAAGCGACCGGAAGGTTCAGTGGTTTCGCCGTGATAAGCCGGAACGAGGCTGCCAAAGTAGTTAGCAATCATACTGTCGTAGGCGGCTGTGTGCTCGAAGGCTTTGATCGCCAGGTCGAAACGGGTTGCCAGCTGCAGAGAGTTACTGTTGGCATCCATTTCATCAATGATTGCCTGGTAGTCGCTGCTTTTGACCACTATGACCACGTCTTTGTGGTTTTTGGCCGCGGAGCGCACCATGGTTGGGCCGCCGATATCGATATTTTCAACGGCGTCTTCCAGCGAGCAGCCTTCACGGGCAACGGTTTGGGCAAAGGGATAAAGGTTCACTACCACCATATCAATTGGCGAGATGCTGTGCTCCTGCATGATGGCGTCATCCTGACCGCGGCGTCCCAGGATGCCACCATGCACTTTCGGGTGCAGGGTTTTGACACGTCCATCCATCATTTCCGGGAAGCCGGTGTAGTCCGAGACTTCTGTCACGGGCAGGCCAGCATCTGCCAGCATGCGAGCGGTACCACCGGTGGAGAGCAGCTCGACACCGCGCTTTGACAGCGCCTGAGCAAATTCGAGGATGCCGGCTTTGTCAGACACGCTAAGCAGAGCGCGACGTACAGGACGAGGTTGTTGCATGAGGTTTATCCCTTGGCTTTGGTTCGCATAGATAAGAGCGTTACATCAATCTTAGTCACTTCTTTCTATAGAGAGAAAAGAACCGGCCCGGGATTCAGGTAACGCCCCCAACAGGGGGCCTGGATTTTGCGGGGCATTGTAGCGAAAACGTTTGCGTGATGCTCGTCTAAATTCGCAGCTGCGGACGAATGTGGATAAGTTTGTGCATAACTGCGTATAAACAGCCCTTTTGCTGTGGAATGCAGCGAACGCGCTATTTTTCGCAAATTAAGGGTTGTCAGGGTGAGGAAATTCCCTATAATGCGCCTCCATCGACACGGAACAACGGCTTACAGGCCGCCGGGTTGAGAGGTTCAGGAAGCTGAACCGCCGGAGAAAACTTCTGAGAAAGAGGTTGACTCTGAAAGAGGAAAGCGTAATATACGCCACCTCGCG
>NZ_WHOY01000031.1:1046139-1050274 GCF_009765445.1 Pantoea sp. BAV 3049
TGACAGAAACTGCGTGCTGGCGCTTCACAGTAAGGGCGCGGGGGCAACGGTAATAGCCCGGCAGCTCGGGATTGCCCGTTCCACTGTGTATAAAATTCTTGAGGACGAAAAGGCAGTTCAGCCGCGCTGACGCTGGCACTAAATTTTGGTTAAGTCATGCCATCCGGTTACTATGGGACAAGTAACCACAGGAATAAGAGGGATTTGATATGGAACAGCAGTATACCAACGAACTGACCCCGGAATTAGCCGCCTCACTGGCGCGCCCGCCATTTTCAGCTGAGAAGAAAGCTTCCATGTCTGAGGGAGCCCGTCAGACGGTTGAAGAGCAGGAGGCATTTCTGCTTGAACACCCGGTGGTGGCGATTTACCGGATCGCGGTTGACGGGGCGCTGACACAACGCGGTGGGGTGGTACGTGCGGCCTGGAACGGCTCTGAAATAGCGCTTGAGGACGGACATAAGGTCAACGTTGCGCTGGAAGGTGATGAGGTGGTTTACCCTGACGGCACCACTGCCCTGATTGTCACCGGCAGCGGGTCGAAATTTCAGAAAGGCGGTAAAAGTATCGCGCTGGTCGGCAGCCGGCTGAGTAACGGTGATGTGATTATCAGCACCCCGCAGGCGGGATGTACGCTGAATGAGCTGAAAGGTCTGCCGATGGATGCTGATTTTTTACCGGCAGAGGGCTGAGCCGATGATCCGAAGAGGCTGTATCATTCACGGTAAAAACGTCGGGCTGCACGGGGATAAGACTTCCACGGGGGCGCAATGTATCGCGGCCCGCCCCGGTATGTCGGTCATGGGGCTGCTGAAGCTCTATATTGGCGACAAGACCACGCCCTGCCCAAAGTGCGGGGAAGTGGGGGTCATAGTGGACGGCGATCACCGGCACTCAAACAGTGCCGCTGTCGCGGTGGATGGCTCGGCGATCCGTTGCGGGTGTCCGCAGGGGACTAATTTTCTGATTGCCCCGAGTACGATCCCGCAGCTTTCAGCGGCAAAAGCCTGGATGACCCCGGCAGTCGCTCCGGAGCCGGAACAACATGCGCAGATGGCGAAGAAAAAGAAACGGGAGATCACGCTGACGATAGGCGTGTTCTTCGACGGTACCGGCAACAATGCCGTTAACACGCAGAATATGATGAAAGCGTATACCGCAGGTCATTACAATCTGGATGACCCGGAAGCTGAGTCCATTCTGGCAAAATGCGCCCGTGACAATTTTGGTGTGTCGGGCAGCGGTGCAACCAGCTATACCGGGTACTACACCAATATTCACTGGCTGAGCACGCTGTATAAACAGGACATTCCTGTAGATAAAGGAACTTTTCAGTCTGCTGTTTATATTGACGGTATCGGCACCGACGCGGGAAAACCTGACAGTATGCTGGGGCAGGGGTTTGGTATCTCTGATACCGGGGTTGTTGCCAAAACGAACAAAGCGGTTTCCATGCTGGCTGACAGCATCCAGGCGGCGCTGGACGCGGTCAGTAATCAACAGACTGACTGCACGTTCATTATCAGGTCACTGCAGTTCGATATTTTTGGCTTCAGTCGGGGCGCAGCCGCCGCCCGGCATTTTGCCAACCGCATCCAGTCTGAAGACCCGGCCATTATCAGCGCCATCCGGCAGGGTGTAACTGGCACGGACTTCAATGGTTCTCCTGCCGGTAAAACCCGCTTCATCGGCATTTTCGATACCGTTGCCGCCATTGGCACACCGGTTAACGGCCTGAACCCGCACAGCGCGGATACCGGTGACGTGAACCTCACCCTACGCCCCGGCGTGGCAGAGAAGGTTTTTCATATCACCGCCGCGAATGAGTGCCGCTTTAACTTTGCTCTGAACAGCGTGAAACCGGCCTGGCCGGAACTGGCGCTGCCCGGCGTGCATTCTGATATCGGCGGCGGTTATCTGCCCGTCACGAAGGAACATCTTTTTCTGACGCGGCCTGCAACGGAAACCGTACCGTACAGTCAGCCCGGCGAACAGACGCAGGCTTACCGGCAGGCAGTGGCCCAGCTGCAGACGCTGGATAAATCGCCCTGTCTGGCTCCGCTGCTGCGGACAAATGAAATATCGGCAGAAACCTGGCATGACGACAGGCTGCCTCCGGATCGGTATGGCCAGGTGCAGAAGCGCAGCTTTGCGGCACTGACCCTGCGTGAGCGGACCGTCAGAAACGACTGGTCCCGCGTGGCGCTGAGGGTGATGCTTGAGGCTGCGCAGGAAGCCGGGGTGGTGTTTGACCCTATTCGCGCAACAAATCATGAATTACATCTCCCGGATGAGCTGTCTTCTCTGTGTGATAAGGCGTTGACTATGGGGAAAGCTGTCCGCAGCGTCCAGACGCCTCCGGTGTTCAGTCAGGATGAGCTGGACGTGATTGCGGAGAAGCATATTCACTGTTCGGCCAACTGGAATGCCATCGTGGTCAATACGGACGGCTTCATTCACGGGGGCGCATCACCCTCAGAGCTGATTGGCTTTATCAACCGGCCGGATGAGCAGTGGAAACGCTCGGTCTACAGCATGGACGGGAAGAAGGTATGAGGCTGAAATCCCTTTTTCCCTTGGTGATGCTGGTCATGGTCAGCGGCTGTCGTGCAGGCGAAGCGCAGACGCCGGAAGACACCGGTGAAATGCCTTACGGTGAGGTTGGTTTTGCCTTTTTCACCCCCAGGACATTACCGGCGGTCGTGACAAAAGCGCTGATTATCGACAACGAAAAGGTGGTCTCCACTTACAGAACGCTGGACAGTACTCAGGAAAATCCTGAGAGCGTGGGACGCTGGAGTAGCCGGGTAAGCAGGCATGCCCAGTTCAACAAGGTCCGGCATCCGCCCGCGCTGATGCTGTTCTGCTGGGATTCGGTCATCGATAAAAAGACTTACGAGACGCGCATCACCTTCTCATCGGCCCTTCGGGAAAAAATGTCGGTGCCAACCGGCAGGGACAGAAGAGGTAATACGGCCTGGTATAAAACATTACTGTTTGGGCTGGCGCCAGAGGGTAAAGTCCGTATCTGGCTTCAGAACAGCGCGGGAGGTGACAACCTGCCGGTTGAACCGGTAAAAATAACCACGCTGTCCGGGGATAAACTGGATGCCTGTAAAGGAATTACGCAGAGTGACTTTTCTTATGGATATGATCAGGACATAAAAGATTTTATCAAAGGAAAACAATATCCTTACGGCAGTTGGTAGTGGGGTGGAAGTCTCAAAAAAGGATCCCCTGCGGATCCTTTTTTTTGATTGCATCATCAGGACCCACTAGCATGACTTTTCATTTCGCTAAGTTCTGTCTATTTAAAAATCAATATTAACAATGAATTAGATTCTTAGCGTACGTTTTCGTTCCATTGGCCCTCAAACCCCTATAATATCCGGTCCGTCAATGCCCGTGGTTATGCGGTTATCGACAGCAATATTCCCCTGGAGGAAAAAAAGAAAGGGGTGAAGAAAAAAATTTCATTCTGCCTGATACAAAACCAGAGCTATTCTGCTTTCTGCGGTTCAAGATCAATGCTCGTCGACGAAAAAGACATCGATTTCACCCCTTATATGCTCAAATCCCTTGAAACGGTCGAAATAGGTCTGTCGGAAAAATCAAATAACTAACGGTGATTGATATTTGTCATAAGGCCAATTCAGAGCCATATAAGCAGCTAAGCCTCTCAGAAGCAAAAGGATCCAATTAGGATCTTTTTGCTTATCTTGGGTTATCATAATCTCTTAACGTGAGTTTTCGTTCCACTGAGCGTCAGACCCCTTTTCAGTAGTCTGTTCCAGTGTGGATACACGGCAGTAAGCAAAAACTCGTGACATGGCGTAATTTTCTGTACGAAATGGATGTACGAATAATAAAGCATGTACGAAACTAATTTCACTAAGTTTTGTACGGGTGTGGTAAGCGGTGTACGAAACCGAGTGGTTTCGGATATAGACAAATGTCGTGAAATTGCGCGTTCGCTCCTATTGGGCCTCAAACAGAATTTCCCAGGCGTCCCGCCCCTGCAGTTTTCCCCGGCTAAGGATAACGTACGCTGCCCCCTTCACCTCCTTCAGCATCGCTGACTGAGGGCCGGGAACAAGAACACGGGCCGCTCCTGCATTCCAGGACATAAAAAAAT
>NZ_WHOY01000031.1:1050284-1056948 GCF_009765445.1 Pantoea sp. BAV 3049
TTGCGTGTTACGTTCCGGGGTCGCGCTGCTGCTTTCGCCCACCATCCGCAGCCCGCTCCACAGGAACGAAACGGTCTCCGTTTCTACGCCATGCCGGTGCAGGATCTTGTGGGTTCGGCGGCCCAGCACATCGTAGCGATACTCAACCCGGCTGAACTCCGGATGTCGTTCAAAACGGACCTCTGACACCCGCTGCTCATCGTCATAACTGAACCGCTGTTCTGTGGCATCCGGACCGCTTTTGCGCCAGATCATCCGGCCAAAGCCATCGAAAGACCAGCGTGCGCCTTTCAGGCGTTGCAGCAGGTTATGCCAGACCACCTGACCCGGCTTATCGGTCTGGTTTCCGGCGGCATCCCAGCTGAAGTGCTCCTCTTTAAAGGGTCGCACCTCGCGGGTCACCTGCCCCACAGCATCATAGCCAAACCGCTGATGCTGCTGCGCCCACTCGTTCTGTTGGGTGGCGTTATCCAGCACCCTTTGCTGCATCACCTGATCCAGGCGATCCCAGCTGTAGCGACGCCCGAAGATGATGCCGGTGCGATCCTCAAAACCGCTGCGGCGCATTACGATCCGGCCTGCCGGATCGTAGCGCGTCTCCTGGTTCAGCACGCCCTGAGTGCGCCCTGTCTCACGATGCAGCCGGTCTCGCTGATAACCGGCAATCTCCTGCTGTCTGCCGCCCAGTTGCAGATTAACCTGCAACAGGTGGCCCGTACCGTAGCGAAGGCAGTTAACTGAGCGGCCATCAGGCAGCGTGCTGCTGGTCAGATTACCCAGCACGTCATACTGATGAGTGAAAATTCCGCCGCTGTTCTCTTCACTGAGCAGATTGCCCAGCGCATCGCTGGTCAGGCTGAGGGTTTCAGTCTCGCGGACCTCATAACCTCCCGCCTGCGCCTGTTGCCAGTTCGCCAGCGACATCTTTCTGACTTCAACGTTATCAGGACGATAGTGATACTCGGTGCGGTTCAGCTGGGTGGTTTTTACCGTCAGCCGGTTCACCACATCGTATTCAAACCGGGTGGTATGTGGCGCAAGCGTTTCTCCGGCGGAGTTCAGCGGATGCTCCGTCACCTCCGACACCAGCCCCTGCGCATCATAGCGATAGCTTTTGCGCCGCCCGGCATAGTCGATCTGTGCCAGCAGGCGCTGGCTGTTATCGTATTCAAACTGCCAGCGATCGTTATTAGGGTTGATCAACGCGGTCAGGCGTCCAAAACGATCGTACTGATAGCGGGTGAAATGCCCGGCAGGATCGGTTTCTGTGACGATCTGCCCACGTGCGTTACGGGTGACCTTACGCTCGGAAAAACCGTCAATATTCTCGCCGGTGAGCATTCCCGCCCGGTCATATTCATACTGCGTGTCGCGCCCGTCGGCCCGAGTCACACAGCGCAGACGACCGGCTTCGCTCCACTGATAGCGTGTGGTGTTTCCTTCCGCATCAGTGGTGCCAGTCAGACGGCCTGCATCGTCATAAAGGCGATGGCTCTGGTTGCCGGAACAGTCTTCATCACGCTGAATCTGGCCCCGCTCGTTCCACCAGAAGCGGTGCGTGTTTTCCAGCGCATCGGTACGGGTCAGCAAGTCACCCTGCTCGTTCCAGGTAAAACGGGTTGTCCCGCCGTGGGGATCGATAACGGCGACAACATCCCCGGCAGCGTTGTACTGGTACTGCCACACAGCCCCATCCGGCAACACTTCCTGCAGCGGAAAAGCATAAGACGGATGCCAGGTGGTGAGGGTTGTTCTGCCTGCCGGATCGCGAACCATCGTCAGCCTGGCCCGCTGGTCATAGCCATATTCCCAGACTCTGTCGCCAGGCGCATGGGTAGCCATCAGCAGGTCGCCGTGCTCCGCCCAGCGATAGCGCCAGTGCGCACCATAACTGTCGATATAGTCAGTCACCCGGCACAGCTCATCCCAGCGGTGTACCGTTGTTCCGCCGGAGAAACAAGTCACGGTCGCACTGCGATCCTGCTCATCCGCATCGATCAGCCAGTGCTCCAGGCAGGTCCGGTTATCGTCCAAAACCTGAAATTCATAAACCCGCCAGTAGCGTGGATCGATCGACGGTTTCCACTGATATTCGACGGTCATGCCCGAGGCATAGCTGTGTGAAGCCATCAGATCGCTGGCGCGATCCCAGCTGAAGCGGCGGGTTTCGATGCCGTCAGCATCATAAACACCGATCAGCTGCCCCTGCGGGTTGTAACAGTAGCGAACCAGAGGGCGAAACTCACCGGCAACGCTCTGATGGACAGCGGTCAGGCGCCCGTGTACCGGCTCATAGCTCAACCTGACGTCCAGCGCTTCATTATCTCCGGCAATGCTGACCAGTTGCCCCGCGTCGTTCCAGCCAAAGTGCTGGCAGTTCTCATGGCGATCGTAAATGCGACCGATGCGCCATTCGCCTTCGCGGGTCGGATCCGCTTCGTAGAGATGGAACTCTCCTTCAGCGGTCTGCATGATGATCACTCCCTGCAGGGTGCAGTAGAGCGTGAAGCCATCGTCATCAAAATGCACCACATCGCCCGGCGCGATTTCGCCCAGCCCCAGCTCCTGACCGCTGATATCACGCCACAGGAATTGCAGGGTGCCATCGTCGTGGCGGAAGCGGATCAGGCGGGTTTCGAACGGCATCATCCAGCCGGTGCCAAACATGCCGCTGGCAAGATTGCGGCTGTTGTAAATACGCTGCCAGTACAGAGGAATGCGATCTTCCAGCACAAAATCGAGATCTTCCTGACCGGCGAGGATCTTGGCACCAGTCGCGTAGTTGACCGGGTAAAGGCTCTGTACCGCGTGGACGGCAACGCCACCTGCCACTTCAGCACCCGCATTCGCCGCGATAATACAGGTGATCTGCCGCAATGCGCGCCGCGCGGCAATACGGGAAAAAAGCTGCTCCAGCAGCTTCGCGCCTTCTTTGCCAATTCCTCCGCCCAGGATCCCGCCGATAAAATAAGCCAGCGCGTTTTTACCGCTGCGGATATCACGCACCACAATGCTGTCACCGCCGATGTTAACGCGGGGATTTTCGCTCACCTGTATCTTCGCTTCGCAGGTGCTGCGATCGCCGTTACGGGCCGCAGGATGACCGTTAATCAGCACTTTTTTCGACCCTTCCGCGAGGAAGTTTTCGTTCTCAGCCAGATGGCCTTTGCTGCAGGCCACGGTGTCTTTACTGGCCGGGGTAGCATAGGGACTGGCGCTGGCGACCGTGGGCTGTACCAGATCGTCATACAGGCTGCTGAAAAAGTGCTTCACCGAGTCGCCGTTAATCTGGCTGACTTTATCCAGCAGGGCGCTGGCCGTGGCACCGGGATGAGTGACCGCCGACGCAATCCCGGCGGCCATCGCCATTGCGCTGTCGAGAAAACCCGGCTCTTTTTCATCCGCCGCAGCGGCAGCGTTCAGCCAGTCGTGATCAACCGTTCCCGCAGCGCGGGCCGCCGGTTTGCCCATAATATGGACGTTGTCCGAGCCACTGGTGATCACGGCGTCCGGTGGTCCCCGCATCCCCAACATATCCAGCAGGCCATCAACCGCCTCGCCCGCCCTATTTCCGAGTTTCTCCGGATAACCTGACGCCATAGCCCCGACGGTCAAGGCCACGCCAACGGCGATACCGATCCCCGTGCTGGAGATCAACCCGGCACCGAACAGAATGCCGCCATAAATCGCCCCTTCCACCACCCCGCTGACCAGGTCTGAGAGGAGCGAGCTGTGAACTAAAGGATCGTCTAAACGAGCCGCGGTCAAATCAGACATAGATCAGGCCTCCGTGCCTGCGACTGGAACAAATCGATCCTTAATGGTTTGCCAGGCTTCCAGCGAGGCCGGGTCGAAACTCGCCGCCCGGCTGAACGTCAGCGCCAGCAGATGCGTGGCGGTCATGACCACCAGCAGTTTCTGTACCACCAGCACGCCCTGATTTTCAAAACGCATATTGACTTCACGCGCGGGCAGGCCGCCGAACAGCGTGTCTTCAGCCTCGTCAGCAGCGAACTTCTTCATGTCGTGTTTTACTTTGGCCAGTTGCTGCTGCAGATACTCCTCTTCCTGCCCGGCTTTCACTTCCCAGGCGCGGGTGACCACCAGCGTGGCGCGCACTTTTGGCAGTTTGAGCAGGGTAATGCTTTGATCCTGCACCGTTTCAGGAAGCTGCAGCGTTCCTTCTGACATGACGTAATTCATGATGTTCTGCTCCCGCTGTCTTTAAAGGCTTCCGTGACTTCGTTTTCAATTTCTGAGGGGGTAGGTTGCGGCGACGGCGCTTTGGCTGGCTGATTGATATTAAGATCCAGCGTGCCACCGGTATTGATCTGCCCCTGGCCTGAGGCGTTAATTTCAAACTGGTTGCATTGCAGGGAGATGGTGCCGTTCGGATTGAGTGTCAGCATGCTGTCGCCGGAAATCAGGCTGATGCCATCCCCCGAGGCCAGCGCAATGCCGCCCTGCGTTTTCATCACATAATCACCGCCCACCAGCTCGCTACGGCTCCACTGCGTTTTCTGGTCGTAAGTGCCGCAGACGGTACTGCTGAACGTCTTCTGCACGGTGACAGTCTGATTGCCGCCGACCGACTGGGTTTCATCATTCTTTACGTGGGTGTCCATGTTCTTCTGCGCCTGGATCCACACCTGCTCTTCCCCAGCTTTATCCTCGAAGCGCAGGGCGTTGGCGTTGTCCGGCGAGCCGTCTTTTGAACGGCTGAGGAAGCCCATCTGCGTGGCGGCAGCAGGAAGTGCCCACGGTGGCATGCTCGCCTCGTTGTACACCCGTCCTGTCACGATCGGGCGGTCCGGATCGCCATTGATAAAGTCGATCACCACTTCGTCATTCACACGCGGGATCTGCACGCCGCCGAAGCCCTGGCCCGCCCACGCGCTGGAGACTCGCACCCAGCATGAGCTGGTATCATCACCTTTTGCCAGGCGGTCCCAGTGGAACTTCACCTTTATACGGCCATATTTATCGGTCCAGATCGACTCGCCCTTCGGCCCCACTACCTTTGCCGTCTGCGGGCCGTGGGTACGCGGCCACGATGTTTTCGGCGAGGCGCGGAAGGTGATCGACGACGGGATCACTTCGATCGCGATGTTGTGTTTAGTGCTGGTGTCGCTGCCGCTGGCGTAGCTGTTCTCTTCAAAATCGTAATAAGCATCGATGGTCAGATACTCGCCGTTGTCGCTGAAAAACGGGGCGTTCGAGAGCGTGAAGGTGTTGCCCGGCGCAAGGCCCAGCGCAGTGCCGACGCCGCTGATCTGCTGATGCTCTACCTGCCACACTTCCTGGCGGATCTTCGCATAGAACTCGCCGTGGTCGTGGTCCACAAAATGGCCCGGCCAGTCGTAGACGTCGATCTGCCCCGGTGAGGGAGAAGCCGGGTTCTGTCGCGCCTGAAACATCCATGCGTTCGGCTTGCGGAAGTCGTAGTCGTCGATGCTGTAGATCCCCGGCGTCACCTGGTCCTGCAGCTCCCAGAGGCTGATGCCCTCTTCGAGGGTAGAGCCACCCGACGGCGTGACGTGGTATGGGATAGTCTCATAGCCGCTGTACGGCTGATGCTGCTGCGCGCTGTCCATCAGCACCAGCGTGTGTTTTTCCGCCTCGTGGCGGAAGAAATAGTAGATCCCCTCCAGCTCCATCAGACGGCTGATAAAGTCGTAACTGCTCTCCTGATACTGCACGCAGTATTCCCACACGCGGTAGTTGCCGGTCAGCCTGTCTTCAATCGTGACGTTATATTCACCCAACAGGGTTTTGACGATCTGCGGTGCCGTCTGGCTCTGGAAGATGCGCAGGTTGCGGTCGCGCTTCATCGGCCAGAGATCAGGCTCCATCACCACGCTGTATACCGCATAGCGCGTGCCGTTCAGCTCCTGACTGTTCACGCCTACTTTGGTGATTTTGCCGTTCAGATAGCGCGTGGCCAGCACGCCCTGCGTTGGAACAGCAACGGTAATCGGCTGCCCCAGCAGTGTCTTGCGGTCGATACGGGCATCAGTGCTCAGTAACTGAACGGTAAGCTCAAAGGCGCTGGACAGCTTTTCGCGGCCGTTCAGTTTCCAGAACAGCAGCCCATCCACTGGCAGTTGTACGGTTATACGATCAAACATGGTGATTTCCCTGACTGGCTAAACCCGGCAGACCGCCGGATTCTGTGATGAAGGTTAACTCTGGGGGTTGAGCAGCCACACACCTTCGCGATCGACGGTGATGCTCTGATCGCGGCTGCGGCCGCCGTTACTGATGCTGAAGCGGTAATCTCCCGGTGGCAGTTGCAGCATGGCAAAGCCATTGGGTGAAGGCACCAGCGCCTGCGGGCTGCCGTTCATCGCAACTTCATCACCCGGCTGCAGCTTGATATAGACCTGAGCAACCGGCGCTGGCGGCGGGGTTACGGCCGGTTCGCTGTTCTGTGCTGCGGTATCGCTGCTGGCTGAGGCCTGTGCTGCTGTGGTGCCTGCCGTATCTGCTGGTTGTGTTGACGCGGCAGGCGTTGTCTCAGCCGGATCGGCAGATGCCGTTACGGCTGGCGTAGTGGTCGAGGCGGTCTGTGTCGACGTATCGCTGCCACCGCCCGCGATCATCGCCCCCACGCCAACCCCCACCAGCACCCCGGCAGCAATCAGTCCCGGCATGATAAAGCGCC
>NZ_WHOY01000031.1:1056958-1444996 GCF_009765445.1 Pantoea sp. BAV 3049
TCAGCATAGGTAACATAAGAAAGCATCGGGCATAAAAAAAGCCCCGGCAATTCGGGGCTTTTTATCAACAATATTAACAAATTGTCGCAAGATAATCAGAATGGGATATCGTCGTCGAAATCCATTGGCGGTTCGTTATTCGCCGGCGCGCTGCTCTGCTGTGGCTGCGGACGGGACTGCTGGCCGCCGCTGAACTGGTTGCCGCCCTGCGGCTGCTGCGGCTGGCCCCAACCGTTATTGTTGCCCTGACCGCCACCTGCTGGTGCGCCTGCGCCACCGCCCTGACGGCCGCCCAGCATCTGCATGGTGCCGCCGACGTTAACCACCACTTCGGTGGTGTACTTTTCGACACCGGCCTGGTCAGTCCATTTACGGGTCTGCAGCGCGCCTTCGATATAAACCTGAGAGCCTTTGCGCAGGTATTCGCCCGCCACTTCTGCCAGCTTGCCGAACAGCACCACGCGGTGCCACTCGGTCTTCTCTTTAGTTTCGCCGGTCTGCTTGTCACGCCAGCTTTCGGACGTGGCCAGGGTAATGTTGGCAACGGCGCCGCCATTTGGCATGTAGCGGACTTCCGGATCTTGACCCAGGTTGCCCACCAGGATCACTTTGTTTACGCCTCTGCTGGCCATGTACGTGTCTCCGATAATTATTCAGCTTTAAGTCTAAGCCGGAAATTCTAACATTGTATACCCGCAAATCCTATCTTCGGATCCAGATCCACAGCAACAGATCCGGCTTGCAGCGTTACATCCCGCGGCTGGAGAAGGATCGTAAAAATAAACTTTATCGGGCAGTGGCAGCAGCCGATCCCGGTCTAAAGGATCCAGCAAAACACTGTATATCTAATCAGGTTATTTTGTGCCATAATAACAGGCTTCATTCTGGCCGTGCCGGACAGGCATGGTGAGGTCTGTGTTAATCCGGGAATTGTGAATGGATAAGATCGAAGTACGGGGTGCCCGCACCCATAATTTGAAGAATATCAACCTGATCATCCCTCGCGACAAACTGATTGTTGTCACCGGCCTGTCAGGTTCGGGCAAATCCTCGCTGGCGTTTGACACGCTGTACGCCGAGGGGCAACGCCGCTATGTGGAATCGCTTTCTGCCTATGCGCGCCAGTTTCTCTCCCTGATGGAGAAGCCGGATGTCGATCATATAGAGGGGCTGTCGCCAGCCATTTCGATCGAACAGAAGTCAACCTCACACAACCCGCGCTCCACCGTGGGCACCATCACTGAAATTCACGACTACCTGCGCCTGCTGTTTGCCCGCGTGGGCGAGCCGCGCTGCCCGGATCATGACGTCCCGCTGGCGGCACAAACCGTCAGCCAGATGGTGGATAACGTGCTGGCGCAGCCGGAAGGGCGCCGCCTGATGCTGTTGGCGCCAATCGTCAAGGAGCGCAAAGGCGAACACACCAAAACGCTGGAGAACCTGGCTTCTCAGGGCTATATCCGCGCGCGTATTGATGGTGAAGTCTGCGATCTGTCGGATCCTCCCAAGCTGGAGCTGCAAAAGAAACACACCATCGAAGTAGTGGTGGATCGTTTCAAGGTGCGTGAAGATCTGCAGCAGCGCCTGGCCGAATCCTTTGAAACCGCGCTGGAGCTTTCTGGCGGAACCGCCGTGGTCGCCGATATGGACGATCCGGAAGCCGAAGAGCTGGTGTTCTCCGCCAACTTTGCCTGCCCAATCTGCGGCTACAGCATGAGCGAGCTGGAACCCCGCCTGTTCTCCTTCAACAACCCGGCCGGGGCCTGTCCGACCTGTGACGGACTGGGCGTGCAGCAATATTTCGATCCGGATCGCGTAGTGCAGAATCCGGAGCTTTCTCTGGCTGGCGGCGCAATCCGCGGCTGGGATCGCCGTAACTTCTACTACTTCCAGATGCTGCGCTCACTTTCAGAGCATCTGAAGTTTGATATCGAAGTGCCGTTCGACACGCTGGATGAAAAATCCCGCAAGGTGATCCTGTACGGATCAGGCAAAGAGAATATCGAGTTTAAATACATTAACGACCGCGGTGATACTTCAATCCGTCGCCATCCGTTTGAAGGCGTGCTGCATAACATGGAGCGCCGCTATAAAGAGACGGAATCTGCGGCAGTTCGCGAGGATCTGGCAAAGTTTATCAGCAACCGCTCTTGTGCCAGCTGTGAAGGCACGCGCCTGCGTCGTGAAGCGCGCCATGTGTTTGTTGAAAACACCACGCTGCCAACCATTTCTGACATGAGCATCGGTCATGCGATGGAGTTCTTCCAGAACATGAAACTGAGCGGCCAGCGCGCACAGATTGCTGAGAAGGTGCTGAAAGAGATTGGCGACCGCCTGAAGTTCCTGGTCAACGTTGGCCTGAACTACCTGTCCATGTCCCGTTCCGCCGAAACGCTCTCTGGCGGTGAAGCGCAGCGTATCCGCCTTGCCAGCCAAATCGGCGCGGGTCTGGTCGGCGTGATGTACGTGCTGGATGAACCTTCAATCGGCCTGCACCAACGCGATAACGAACGCCTGCTGGAGACGCTGGTGCATCTGCGCAACCTCGGCAATACGGTTATTGTGGTGGAGCACGATGAAGATGCGATCCGCGCCGCCGACCATGTGATCGATATTGGTCCGGGTGCCGGCGTGCACGGCGGTCAGGTTGTGGCAGAAGGTACGGTCGATGACATTATGGCCGTGGAGGCTTCCCTGACCGGGCAGTTCCTTAGCGGCAAGCGTGGGATTGCGGTGCCGGAGGATCGTGTTAAAGGCGATCCTAATAAAGTGCTGAAGCTGACCGGCGCACAGGGCAACAACCTGAAAGATGTGACGCTGACGCTGCCAGTCGGGCTGTTCAGCTGCATCACCGGCGTGTCCGGCTCGGGCAAATCCACGCTAATCAATGACACGCTGTTCCCGATCGCTCAGCGCCAGTTGAACGGTGCCACCATCGCAGAGCCTGCGCCTTATCGCGAAATCAGCGGCATGGAGCATTTCGATAAAGTCATTGATATCGACCAGAGCCCGATTGGCCGTACGCCACGTTCCAACCCTGCCACCTATACCGGCATTTTCACCCCGGTACGTGAACTGTTTGCTGGCGTGCCAGAGTCCCGTACCCGTGGCTACACGCCGGGCCGCTTCAGCTTTAACGTGCGTGGTGGACGTTGCGAAGCCTGTCAGGGTGACGGCGTGATCAAGGTGGAAATGCACTTCCTGCCGGATATCTACGTGCCGTGCGATCACTGCAAGGGCAAACGCTATAACCGTGAGACTCTGGAGATTAAATACAAAGGCAAAAGCATTCACGAAGTGCTGGAGATGACCATTGAAGAAGCACGCGAGTTCTTTGATGCCGTTCCGGCGCTGGCGCGTAAGCTGCAGACGCTGATGGATGTGGGGCTTTCCTATATCCGCCTTGGTCAATCGGCCACCACGCTGTCCGGCGGTGAAGCACAGCGCGTTAAGCTGGCCCGGGAACTGTCGAAGCGCGGAACCGGCCAGACACTGTATATCCTTGATGAGCCGACCACCGGCCTGCACTTTGCGGATATTCAGCAACTGCTGGAAGTGCTGCATCAGCTACGCGATCAGGGCAACACCATCGTGGTGATTGAACACAATCTTGATGTGATCAAAACCGCCGACTGGATTGTTGACCTGGGGCCGGAAGGCGGCAGCGGCGGCGGGGAGATCCTCGTTTCCGGTACGCCGGAGACGGTCGCGAAGTGCAAGGAGTCGCACACTGCCCGCTTCCTGAAGCCTTTGTTAAATATTAAATAATGTTTGTGGGGCGAATGACTTCGCCCCCACTACCGCAGAAACTTACTCGCCCCCCTTTTTTGCCCCATCAGACAAATGTTTGCAGGATCAGGCAAGATTTAAACAGATTCCGGTATACCCCCTTTGCCGCTGACTAACTATCCTTAGAGTTCTCGTTTTAGCGTCACGAACAAGACACTTTCAATTACTGGAGACACCATGAACGTTACTCATGCTTATGCAGCCCAGGACGCAAAATCAAAGCTGGCCCCGTTTGAATACCAGCCGCGCGAACTGCGTGAACACGATGTCCAGATTGAGGTTATGTACTGTGGCGTTTGCCACTCCGACCTTCACCAGGCCCGCAACGAATGGAAAAACACCCTTTTTCCGGTCGTCCCTAGCCATGAAATCGTTGGCCGCGTCACCGCAGTTGGCGGCCACACTCACAAATACAAAGTGGGTGATTTAGTCGGCGTGGGCTGTCTGGTTGACTCCTGTCGCACCTGCGACAGCTGTAAAGAAGACCTTGAGCAATACTGCGAAAACGGTTTCACCGGAACCTATAACGGTCAGGACCGTGTCACTGGCGAAACCACTTACGGTGGCTACTCCACTCAGGTGATTGTTCACGAAGATTTCGTGCTGCGCATCCCCGACAACCTGGACCCGGCTGGTGCCGCACCGCTGCTGTGTGCCGGTATCACCACCTTCTCTCCTCTGCACCACTGGGGCGTCGGCCCGGGTAAAAAAGTCGGTATCGTGGGTCTGGGTGGCCTTGGCCATATGGGCGTGAAAATTGCCCATGCGATGGGCGCGCATGTCGTGCTGTTCACCACTTCCCCTTCTAAAGTGGAAGACGGTAAACGCCTGGGTGCTGATGAAGTGGTAATCTCTAAAGATGCCGATCAGATGGCTGGACACACCAACAGCTTCGACTTCATCCTGAACACCGTAGCGGCTCAGCATGATCTGAACCAGTTCATCACCCTGCTGCGTCGCGATGGCACCATGACGCTGGTTGGCGTTCCTGAACATGACCATCCATCACCGCAGGTATTTAACCTGATCTTTAAACGTCGCAGCGTGGCTGGTTCACTGATTGGCGGCATTAAAGAGACTCAGGAAATGCTGGATTTCTGCGGCAAGCACAATATCGTTTCTGATATTGAGATGATCAAGATGAATGAGATTAACGAAGCCTATGAACGTATGCTGAAAAGCGACGTGAAATACCGCTTTGTGATCGATATCGATACGTTACGCGGTTAATAAAAAATGGGGCGAATAACATCGCCCCTGCCAATAACCGGCCCCAGCGGCGGATTTATTCCGCCCTGTTTAGTGATTTTGACCTGCCTTAGCGAAATTCAGCCCTCTTCAGGATAAGCCGCCGTATGGAAATCTATCTCCCACTTCAGCACCTTGCCATACAACTCTGACAGCGCAAACCGCTGCTCCGCGCTCAGTTCTGCCGTACAGCGATCCAGCTCCTCCTTCAGCCAGCTGGCCTGTTGGAAAAACTCCTCTTCCGCATGCAGCTCAACCCAACGACGCACGTCCTCATCACTCTGGGTTGCCGCACTCACTCGCTTGCACCAGTGGTAATACATCCACTCAGCACCAAACATCAGCGTGATAATCTCCTCGTAGCTGCCGCGCTGTGCCACGTTCAGCATGCCATCGCGAAAACGCCGCACGCCGGGCAGATCGTCCGGATAGTTTGCCGGATCAACGTTACGCTTTGCCAGCACGCTCTCAAACCAGGCAATCTGTGTATCCACCAAAGCGTTCAGCACGCCAATCAACCAGCGCTGCTGGCGGATACCGGGCGCTTTAGCCACACCCAGTGAGAAGATGGCGATAGCGGTTGCCACAAAGTTGCCTTCAAACACCAGATAGCGGTTGAACACCTGTTCCGGCAGGCTATCCTGCTCAATCTCGCAGACGAAGCGGTGCTGCTGCATCGCCTGCCAGTCCCCCTGATGTTCACGCAGTAAACGCTCGCTGAACGCTTCCACTATTCTTCCCCCAGCGCTACACGAGCCGCAGCCATAAAGTGTTTGACGCGAGCCAACTCAACATCGTTCCACCAGACGCCATCAACCTTCAGCGCGCTGGCGACGATCACCCCCTGGGTACGGGAGAGGATTTCGCTGACGTTATCCGGCGTCACGCCCGAACCCACCAGCAGCGGCAGCGCGGTTGCACCACGGATTTCATCAATTTCGCTCAGGGTGGCACTGTCTCCGGTACGCTGACCGGTGGCGATCACCGCGTCCGCTTCGAAAAAGTCCACATCGCGGGTCAGCTCCTGAATCGAACGGTCGGCGACAATCGCATGGCTGCCGTGCTTCACGTGGCTGTCAGCAAACACTTTAATATGTTCGGCGCGTAGCTGGCTGCGATAGCGCAGTGCTTTCGCGGCAGCCCCTTCGATAAAACCTTCGTTGGCGATATAAGCATTCGCCCACTGATTTACGCGGACAAAATCGGCCCCACCGGCCAGTGCCGTAGCCAGCGCCGGAATAGCGGCGTTAGCCAGCACGTTGATCCCCAGCGGAACATTAAAGCGGGTGCGGATTTTATCGGTAATCACCGCCATGATGGCTGCCGTTTCCGGACCAATATCCTCCGGTTTGGAAAAAGGAATGTCGCCATGATTTTCAATAATCAGGCCATGAACACCACCTGAAATATAATTATCAGCATCACGAAGTGCACGCTCAATTATATCACCCACTGTTTTTCCACTATATTTTGGCGCGCCCGGAAAGGGGGCGCAGTGAATAACACCTATCACCGCTTTCTTACGTGAAAAAATAGCTTGTATTGCGTCAGTTTTTTCTGCTGATATAGAACCCATCTTCTTCATCCTGTTTAAGGAAACACTATGCGTGTTTATGTCACCGGTAATATCACCGTCGATGAAAGCTGGGCGATACCCGATATTCCCACAAAAGGATCATCCATTCATGGGCATAAAATTTCACAAGATATCGGCGGCAAAGGCGCGAATCAGGCAATTATAATTTCCCGCTGCGGCATTCCGACTACATTAATAGCCGCGACGGGAAATGACAGTAATGGCAGTTGGATCAGAGAACAGATAAGTTCTGAACCGTTGCAGCTACTGCCTGATTTCTGTTTATCCTGCCACAGTGATACCTCAATTATTTTCAACAGTGCCGACGGTGATAACGCTATTATTACCACCACCACCGCGGCAGACTCTCTGAGCTTGGAAACCATCACCAAGACTCTGGCTGAGGCACGACCCGGCGATATTCTGCTGCAACAGGGCAATTTCTCCTTTGAGAAAACCCGTGACCTGTTTCAGCTGGCAAAAGCACGTGGCATGACCACCGTGTTTAACCCTTCACCGGTCAAGCCAGCCTTCGCTCAGCTCTGGCCGCTGGTGGATATTGCCGTCCTGAACCAGCCAGAAGCCGCCGAACTGCAGCCTGCTGGTGTTAAAACGTTAGTGATCACTCACGGTTCTCAGGGCGCCGGGCTGACGACGGCGGAGCAGCAGCTCTATTGCCCGGCTGAACCCGTGCAGGCGGTTGACAGCACCGGTGCGGGCGATACCTTCCTCGCCGTGATGCTGGCCTCTGCTCTGTTGCGTCAAACCCCTGTTGATATGTTAGCACTCACTCACGCCAGCAAAGCTGCGGCGATAACCGTCAGCCGCCATGGCACCTGGAGCGCCTTCCCTCAACCGCACGAACTGGCTGCTCTTCTTCAGAGCTGACCGAAACCGGCCCCTCAACAGAGGGACCGGAACGGAGTTACTTAAACAGCGAGCGGTACGGGTCAACGTTCGCTTTGGTTACGACAGTTGCCGGAACAAGGATTTTCTTCGGCACGGTTTTGCCAGAAGTGATGGCATTAAGAGCCTTTAACGCTTCAGAACCCATTTTCTCCGGGTCCTGCTGCAGCACGGCGGCCACGTAACCCCCATCAATACCGCTGATGGCTTTCGCCGTCAGATCCCAGCCAAACACCTTGATATCCTTCTGGCGTCCCTGGTTTTCCACTGCGGCAATAGCACCGAGCAGTGCCGGCTCACCAGTGGCATAAATCGCCGTCAGGTCCGGGTTACCGGTGATCAGGTTTTCCGCCGCCGTCATGGCGTTATCCTGAATATTGCGGCCATCCACCACGTCAGCCACGGTAATCTGCTTGTTGCTTTTTATCGTGTCCTCAAAGCCTTTCTGACGATCGTTCTGGATAGCCGAGTTTAGCGCTCCAACAATGCCCAGCCGCGCTTTACCACCCATATCCTTCTTCACGTAATCGAGGAAGAATTTGCCGAGAATTTTACCGCCTTCAATATTGTCAACACCAACCTGTGCCGCCTGAGGGCCAGCCGGTAACACCGCATCGATAGCCACCACCGGAATATGTGCAGCCGCCGCTTCTTTAATCGCAGGCATAATGCCGTTAACATCAATCGCATCCACCAGAATGCCTTTCACACCCTGCTGAATATAGTTTTCAAACGCATCATTCTGCGCCACCGGATTATCCGTAGCGTTGAACACTACCAGATCTTTACCGCTGGCTTTGGCTTCATCCTGTGCGCCTTTATTCATCAGGTTAAAAAACAGGGCCTGCTGATTAATCTGAACTAATGCATAAGTGGGAGCCGCAGCTATCGCACCACTTATATAACTGCCCGATGCCAATAATGCAGTTGCCAGAGCTACGATACGCAATTTTCCGGTGTTAAATACCATCATCATTATCCTCATTGGGATTGATCGCTACCACAGTCGTAAAAGACTGAGCAGAAAATTTGTTGGCAGGACAAATATCAGACTGAAGGCTGAGCAACCCCATAAATAGACGCAGATTGTCAGCAAAGGCCGACAGGAAACATTTTGACGGCCGGTCCGTTTCGGCGTCTGGATAAAATGATCGTTGTCGGTTGGGAATCGCTTCCCGGGTGGTGCAGGTAAACTGGCTATTACAATTCTCCGTGGCCGTATTTTTGTCAAGCGCTATTTTTCAACTGCGTTCCGTCATCAGAAAGTGCTATAACAGCGGCGCTTAACTATGTTACAGATACCCTTCCTTCTCTGACGTGGCGTGAATGATGATTAAAAAACGCATTCTGTTATCCGATGTGGCGGCGCTTGCCGGGCTGTCAAAGGCCACGGTTTCCCGCTACATGAACAACAGCATCGTCCTGCCGCAGGAGACCATTGCGCGAATTGAATCAGCCATCAGCCAGCTGGATTATCGCGGCAACAGTCTGGCCCGACGCCTGAGCAAAGGCGGCAGCGAAACGCTCGGGCTGGTGCTGCCGGATATCACCAACCCGTTCTTTGCGGAACTGGCGGATGCGGCTGAAGAAGCTGCCTTTGAGCACGGTTACAGCCTGGTACTCTGTATTACCCGCAACAATCCGGAAAAAGAGAGCCAGTTCATCCGCTGGCTGGATACCTGCCAGGTCGACGGCCTGCTGTTCACCACCAACCGCCCGGATAACGGGCTGTTACGTCAGGAAATTCAGCGTCATCAGCGAATCGTCCTGCTGGATGAAGATATTCCCGGCAGCCGCGTACCTAAAGTATTTGCCGACAACGTCCAGGGAGGCATGCTCGCCACACAGCAGCTGATTGCTGCGGGCCATCGCGACATCGCGTTTATCGGCGGGCCTGACGAGCTGATGAGCGTGCGCGAACGTTATCAGGGATTTTGCACCGCTCTGGAGCAGGCCGGTTTACAGTGCCCGCCAGAGTGGGTGATGTACGGTGACTATCAGCGCGAGTTCGGCCAGCAGGCGCTGCGCCAGCTGTTCAGCCGCGACCGCCGCCCCACAGCCGTGTTCGCCGCCAGTGACTTTTTAGCGCTCGGATTGCTGGATGGCCTCCGTGAGCTGGGCCTGCGCGCGCCGGAGTCGCTTTCACTGGTCGGCTTCGATGATGCCAGCTATGCCGATTTCACCCAGCCACGGATCTCCACTATCCGCCAGCCCGCACGGGAGCTGGGCCGGGCGGCCGTCAGCCTGATGCTCCGCCTGCTAAACGGCGAAGAAAATGTACCCGCCGAAACCCGCCTGCCCGTCACCTGGGTCGGTCGCGACTCCATTCAGTCACGTTAATACTGACCAAAATGGCGCAAATTGCGCACAAAAATGGCGCAAAAAGCGAGCGGCAAGGAGTCCCCTGACGCTGTTTAGTAAACCGGTTTACACGTACATTTAAAATTATCTGAAGTTTTTACAGCAGGTTAGAAACACCGACTCCCTCATCGCGCCAGTGCTGGCATGGAAGCTGCTTTGCTTATCCCGGCGAACAAATATTTGCTTTGTCCCGATGCAGATGGAGACGGTTCCGTTGCCAAGGTAAACCGGTTTACAAGAAGTAATCCGCGAGCAACGGAACATTTTTCTCCAGCATCACCGTCCACCAACTGTCTGGCGATGGGAGTCCCTAATGCAACAGCCTAAGCCTGCCACCGCGCGGGTAGAAATGGTCAACATTACCAAGACCTACGGCTCGATCCGTTCGCTGCGCGGCGTCAATCTGCAGCTGGCTCCGGGCGAAGTTCTCGGTCTGGTCGGCGACAACGGTGCAGGGAAATCCACCCTGACCAAAGTGCTTTCCGGAGCAGTCGTGCCCACCAGCGGCGCGATCCGTATTGATGGCGAAGAGCAGCACTTCACCAACCCGGCAGATGCCCGCCGTTGCCATATCGAAATGGTTTATCAGGATCTCTCGCTGTGCGACACCGTCGACGTGGCGGGTAATCTGTTTATGGGCCGTGAGCCGATGAAACATGTGCTCGGCATTCCCTTTCTCGATCAGGCCAGAATGCATGCTGATGCCCGCGAGATGCTGAAGGGGCTGGGAATTTCAATTCCGGATACCCGTCTGCTGGTGCGTAATCTCTCCGGCGGTCAGCGCCAGGCGATTGCCATTGCCCGTGCAGCCGCGTTCGAACCGAAAGTGCTGATCATGGACGAACCGACCGCCGCGCTGGCGGTAGCCGAAGTGGAAGCGGTGCTGGAACTGATCCGCCGGGTCAGCGCACGAGGCGTCAGCGTGATCCTGATTACCCACCGGCTGCAGGATCTGTTCCTGGTCTGCAACCGCATTATGGTGATGTACGAAGGCACCAACGTAGCCGATCGCCTGGTGGCGGAAACCAGCCTTGGCGACATCGTTAACCTGATCGTGGGTGAAAAGTTCACCGCGCATTCCGCCGCCGCGCACTGAGGTAACCAGGATGAGTATGGTCAATTTAAGCGGTTCCCGTGTCATTCGGCACTCGCTGCCGCGCCGCATGCTGCACAACCATTCGGGTGTTGTCAGCATCGCGCTGTTTTTTATCTTCTGCTGCGTGGTGTTTGGGCTTATCACCAGCAACTTTCTCAGCGGCACTAACTGGCTGAACATCATCCGTCAGAGTGCCCCGCTGCTGATTGTTGCCACTGCCATGACGCTGGTGATCACCACTGGCGGCATCGATTTGTCCGTCGGTTCCACGCTGGCGCTGGTCGGGGCGCTGTCGGCTATCGCACTGAATAACTGGGGATTACCCTGGCCGGTGGTGTTGATCGGCGGCCTGCTGCTGGGTGCGCTGGTCGGGGCGGTCAACGGCTTTTTCATCGCCTACGAGGGGATACCGGCGTTTATCGTCACCCTGGCAACGCTGGCGGTGGTGCGTGGCGTGGCGCTGCTGATCACTCAGGGCTATTCCATTCCCATCCCTGCTGACAGTGCGTTCACGTTTATGGGGCGAGCCTGGGTTATTGGCATTCCGATGCCCGCGCTGATTGGCATTGTGGTGCTGTTAGTCGGTCATATCGTACTGAATCATATGCGTTTTGGCCGCTATGTCACCGCTATCGGTGCCAATGCCGAAGGCGCGCGCCGCAGCGGGATCAATACCAAAGCGGTAACGGTGCGCGTGTACATGATCAGTGGGATGGCGGCAGCGCTGGCGGGGATGATCATCACTGCCCGTCTTGGCAGCGGCTCCTCTAACCAGGGCGAAGGCTTTGAGCTGCAGGTTATCGCCGCGGTGGTGCTGGGCAGTACCAGCCTGTTTGGCGGCTTCGGCACCATTATCGGTACGCTGCTGGGCGCGATGTCGATCGCCATTATCCAGAACGGTCTGATCCTCTCGCATATCTCGCCGTTCTACACCCAGATTGCCACCGGCACTATTATCCTGCTGGCGATCTGGCTGAACACCCGCATTCTCAACCCGGCGCGAACGCCGTCGAAAGGATAGCCGATGAAAGGATCGATTTTTCGCCATGCCGATCCGCTGCCGGTTGGAGTCAGTAGCGGCCATGTGATGACCGTGCTGGGACCAATGCCGCTGGGTGAGATGGGCGTGACGCTGATGCACGAACACATTCTGCTGGATGCCTCGGGCAAATGGGTCCCTCCCTGCTGTTGCAGCGATCGTCATATGGCCGAGATGCCGGTAAAGATTGAGAATCTCGGGGAGTTGTCACTTAACCCATTGATGAGCCGGGATAACTGCCAGCTGTTTGACGCCGATGTGGCGATTGAAGAGCTGATGAAGTTCCGCGCACTGGGCGGTGAAACGGTTATCGACCCGACCAATATCGGCATCGGCCGCGACCCGAAGGCGTTGCAGCGGATTTCACGCCTTACCGGGTTGAATATCGTGATGGGGACCGGGCTGTATCTGGAGCCTTCACACCCGGAGTGGGTGAAAACCATCACCGTTGAGCAACTGACGCAGAAGCTGATTTACGACGTCGGCGGCGCGGAGGAAAAACCAGAAGTGATTGCCGGACTGATCGGCGAAATCGGCGTTTCCAGCCGGTTCACCGCCGATGAAGAGAAATCGCTGCGCGCGGCGGGAAGAGCCAGTGCCGCTACCGGCGTGCCGATTGAGGTGCATCTGCCAGGCTGGGAACGACTGGGGCATAAGGTGCTGGATATCCTTGAGCAGGAAGGGGCCGATCTGCGCCATACCGTCCTGTGCCATATGAACCCCAGCTTTGCCGACAAAACCTATCAGCGGGAACTGGCGCAGCGCGGGGCCTTCCTCGAATACGACATGATTGGCATGAGCTATTACTACGCTGATGAATCCGCACAGTCCCCTTCGGACGAAGAGAATGCCCGCGCCATCTGCGAGCTGATTGAAGACGGCTTCATTCACCAGATTTTGCTGTCGCAGGACGTGTTCCTGAAAACCATGCTCACCCGCTACGGCGGCCATGGTTATGGCTACATCCTTAAACATTTTGTTCCCCGCCTGCGCCGTCATGGCGTCAGCGGCGGGCAGCTTGAAACATTAATGATTGCTAATCCGCAGCGCGTGTTTGGCGGGTAAAGGGAGAGTGTGATGCAAAAGAAAATTCTGCTGGTCGGAGAATCCTGGACCAGCACCTCCACCCATGTTAAGGGCTTCGACCAGTTCGCCACCGCTACCTGGCACAACGGCGCGACTGATTTCCTCGCGACGCTGGCCGACAGCGATTACGCCATTACCCATATGCCAGCCCATGAAGCGCCGGTCAGTTTTCCGCTGACGCTGGCTGAGCTACAGCGGTGGGACGCCATTATTCTCTCCGACATCGGGGCCAATACGCTATTGCTGCACCCGGATACCTGGCTCAAAAGCCAGCGCACGCCGAACCGTCTGGCGCTGATCCATGACTATGTGGCGGCGGGCGGCAGCCTGATGATGATTGGTGGCTATTACAGCTTCCAGGGAATTAACGGTGGCGCGCGCTATCGCAATACTCCTGTAGAAAAAGTGCTGCCAGTGCGCTGCCTGCCCTGGGATGACCGCATTGAGTCACCGGAAGGGATTTACCCGGAAATCAGGGAGCCGCACGCGGTTTTCAGCGAGATTTCTGGCGACTGGCCATGGCTGCTGGGCTATAACGAAGTCGAAATGCAGCCCGAAGGGAAACTGCTGGCGAAGGTCGCCGGAACTGAACACCCACTGCTGGCCGTTCGGGAATATCAGCAGGGCCGCTCGCTGGTGTGGACCAGCGACATGTCCGCTCACTGGCTGCCAAATGAGTTCGCCGCGTGGCCGGGCTATCGCCAGCTGTGGATTAACTGTCTGGACTGGCTGACGGAGAAAGCCTGATGGTAGATCGGACTCTGCAACTGGCACAGCGCCTGCTGGGTTTTGACACCATCAATCCCCCTGGCGATGAGGCCGCCTGCATGGCCTTTTTCGCCGGATGGCTGAGTGACCAGGGTTTTGAAGTCACCCTCAGCAGCTTTGGCGAAGATCGCTGTAATCTGATCGCCCGCATGCCGGGAACCCAGGCTGGCAGCCCGCTGGCCTTTACCGGTCATCTGGATACGGTGCCACTGGGCAATCAGACCTGGCAGTACGCCCCCTTTGGGGCCGACATCGTCGACAATCGCCTGTACGGGCGTGGCTCCAGTGATATGAAAGCGGCAGTCGCTGCCTTCGCCGTCGCCTGCGTTACTCATCAGGCCGCAATCCGTGCAGGCAAAGGCGTGATTCTTCTGATCACCGGCGGTGAGGAAACCGGTTGTGACGGTGCCGAAGCGCTAATTGCTGGCGGAGATTTACCGGAAGTGGGTGCATTGATCGTCGGCGAGCCAACCGCGAACTATCCGGTTATCGGCCATAAAGGTGCTCTTTGGCTACGTTGTGAAACCCGGGGAAAAACGGCCCACGGTGCCATGCCGGAGCTGGGGATTAACGCGATTTATCTGGCGGCGGAAGCGCTGGGGAAAATCCGCCAGTTCGAACCGGGAGCGCCGCATCCGTTAATGAAAAAACCGACGCTCAACGTGGGCCGGATTCAGGGCGGGCTGAATATCAATTCCGTTCCCGACCGCACGCAGTTTGATGTGGATATCCGCACCGCGCCAAATCTGCAACATGTCACCATCCGGCAAAACCTGTCCACCGCGCTGGGTGAGACGGTGACGATTTCCACTCTGGTGGATCTGCCTGCAGTACTGAGCGCAGAAGATAACGACTGGATTGCCAGTGTTTATCAGCATTGCCAGCCGCTGCATCCTGAACCCCTGGCGGCGAAGATTGTGCCCTACTTCACCGATGCCTCACTGTTGCTTCCGGCCCTGAACCATCCTCCCTGCATTATTTTAGGCCCGGGAGAGCCGGCTATGGCGCACCAGACCGACGAATACTGCCTGCTCAGCCGTCTGGCAGAGGCTGAAAAGCTCTATGGCGAATTGATTTGCGACTGGCAGGCGAAATAAATTCTGCCATAACGGCGGTGGCAAATCCTCAACGTGGGCGCTCTAGCGGCCATCAATGCGCCGTTTTAGTATCCAGCGCCTGCTGCCAGGAAGCATCCACCAGATAGTAAATCTGTGAATCCTTCAGCGACCCGTCCAGCAGCACCGTGCTCCAGTGCGATTTGTTCAGGTGCTCGCTGGGCAGCACATCTTTATGCTCTTCACGCAGCAAATCAGCCAGCGCAGGTGTCGCTTTCAGTGCCACGGCTGGCCGCCCGTCCACTTCATGCACCAGCGCAAACAGCACGTCATCCACCTTGATCTGCGTGGCTTTCCAGTCGCTGTGCACGCTCTGTTCCGCGCCCGGCTTATCCATGCAATAAGACAAAAGATCCGATACGTTCATGTTTTTTATTCCCCTTGCAGCGTGGCAACGATACGCCTTTGAGGCAGTTATGAACCGAATTTGAACTGGATCACTATTACCGCAACGGCTTGACGTATTTAAATTTACTTACCTGGTTTGGTAAATGAGTATAGGCGATAGCAACAAGTGCACCATAAAACCAAAGAGAACAGGGTTGTGGTCTGTACGGCTCTGTTCTATCAATGCTTAACATAGGAAAGGAGAACTTATGTCTGGTGTAAACAATCAGCTCTCGTTCAGTGCTTCAGGTTATCGGGATTTGCGTCTTCGTGAAGGCGTAATTTATCACTATTACAACGATCTCGGTCCCGACAAAGGAAATTGCACATGGGGTGTAGGTACATTGGCACATTACGGGACGTGCACAGAGGCTGAATTAAGAAAATCAGTGACCATAAATGATATCAACACAGCCCTGGCAACACACGTCCATCAGGTTGAACGATACATCCGCCTCAAGGTGCCTCACTATCCGCTAACACAGCAACAATTCGATGCTTTAGTCTCCTTTTGCTATAACGTGGGCACTCCCGCCTCCATCATGGCGGCCGCCGATCGTGGCGATATGAAAGCCGTCCATGATAAAATTCTCAAATATGTTTACGTCTATAAGCATGATGCTAAAGGGCACAGAACAGGAAAACCGAGATTGCTGGCCTCACTCTACAAACGAAGGCTGGATGAAGCCGCACCGTTCAAACAAGGACTTCAGGATGTTGAGTAACTTATTTATTTATCTGATTTTGTCTCTGGGAATAGCAGGAACAGCGGTTGCTGATTCGGTTAGTGAGAAAGATAGCAGAATTGATACTCTCATGGGAGCGGGAACTCATAACCAATATCATCAATTTCTGACGGAGCTACAACATGCCGTAGCCAGCGGGAATAAAAAGGCCGTTGCCGCTATGATTGATTATCCTATTACCGTTTCCGTTAACAGTAAAAAAATCGACATTAAAAATAAGAGTACTTTCATCAAAAAGTACGACGTTGTCTTCAATAAACATCTGACCCAAATCATCCTGAATCAGAAATATGAAGAATTATTTGCTAAAGACACCGGCATTATGGTGGGTGAACATGGAGAGCTTTGGTTCAGTGGCATTTGTACGACTAATGACTGCAAAAAGTTTAATATCAGGATCATAGCAATAAATAATTGATGTACAAGTCCCGACCGCCATTGGTGGCCGGGACTGATTTTTATTCCCCTTGCAGCGTGGCAACGATACGCCGGGCCCCGCCGTGAATGCGGTGTTCCCCCAGCCAAATGCCCTGCCACGTTCCGAGTACCAGACGCCCACGACTGACCGGCAACATCAGCGATACCCCCAGCAGCGAAGATTTGATGTGTGCAGGCATATCGTCCGCGCCTTCATAATCATGCTCGTAGGGGGCACTTTCCGGCACCTGCCGCAGAAAGTGTTGCTCCATATCGCCACGCACCGTGGGATCGCAATTTTCATTCAGCGTCAACGAGGCAGAAGTATGCTGCAGCAGCAAATGAAGTAGCCCCACCTGCACATCGCTCAGGCGACGCAGCTCTTCAGTAATTTCTTCCGTCACCAGATGAAACCCGCGAGATTTGGGGGCTAAAGTGATCGTTTGCTGGTACCACATCGTCCTGCTCCTTAGCTGAATCAATATAAGTGTATCCCCTGAGCCTCAAACTGGTCTGGGTTCTGTTAAGTGTGGAGCAAAAGGCGAAAAGGTAAACCCGCAAAGGGAAAAGAGTGGAATTGACCGGGTGACTATCCCGCTTGCTGCAAGAAAAACGGCTCCCGCAGGAGCCGTCAAAGTCTTCAGCCTGACTTACATCACGGCCGCAAAGGCCTCGGCGACCTGATTAACATTTTTGCTGTTGAGACCTGCCACGCACATACGGCCACTGGCAATCAGGTAGACACCGAACTCGTTACGCAGGCGGTCAACCTGCTCTTCGCTCAGGCCGGTGTAGCTGAACATGCCGCGCTGCTTCAGCAGGTAATCAAAGTTTTTGCCAGGCATCGCCGTGGTCAGCACTTCAACCATAGCCTGACGCATGGAGAGAATGCGCAGACGCATCTCTTCCACTTCCGCCAGCCAGTTCGCTTTCAACTGCGCATCGTTCAGCACGCAGGAAACCACCTGAGCACCGAAGTTTGGCGGGCTGGAGTAGTTGCGGCGCACGGTCGCTTTCAGCTGGCCCAGCACGCGGGACGCTTCTTCTGCATCATCGCAGACCACGGACAGACCGCCAACGCGCTCGCCATACAGGGAGAATATTTTCGAGAAGGAGTTGCTGACCAGCGCGGGCAGACCAGCTGCGGCGATGGAGCGGATAGCATAAGCATCTTCATCCATGCCTGCGCCAAAGCCCTGGTAGGCGATGTCGAGGAACGGGATCAGATCGCGGCCTTTCAGCACTTCAGTCACGATGTCCCACTGGTCGTTAGTCAGATCTGCACCAGTCGGGTTATGGCAGCAAGGGTGCAGCAGCACGATGCTCTGCGCAGGCAGCGTCTTCAGCTGCGCGACCAGTTCTTCGAACTTCACGCCGTTGGTCTCTTCGTCGTACCACGGGTAGGTATTCACCTGGAAACCTGCACCGGAGAAGATCGCCACGTGATTATCCCAGGTAGGATCGCTGACCCAGACCTGAGAGTTCGGGAAATAGGCTTTCAGGAAATCCGCCCCCACTTTCAGCGCGCCAGACCCGCCAACGGTCTGGATGGTCGCAATACGGCCCGCCTGCAAGGCAGGATGATCCTGCCCGAACAGCAGCGGAGCAATCGCGCTGCGGTAAGAAGCCAGACCGTCCATCGGCAGATAAACTGCCGCATTGTGTGTCTCAGCATTCAGACGGGCTTCAGCCTCGGCCACGGCCTGCAGCTGTGGGATCTGACCCTCTCTGTCGTAATACAGCCCGATGCTCAGGTTGACCTTATGCGGTCGCGCATCCTGCTTGAAAGTTTCCATCAGGGAAAGAATTGGATCGCCGGCATAGGCATCAACGTTTTGAAACACGGTGCAGATCTCCATTAATTGATTGGGTCAGGCTGGCGCCACCCTCAGGGACGCTTCACTTCTTTATTCATCCGGCGGCTCAGACGTAATAGCGGCCCGGGCGGTGGTTCATGGCGATAATCAGATTGAGGATCAGCGCACCAGCGACTGAGGCCGCCAGCATCGGCAACGGCACCACAAACAGCGAGGCCAGCACCACGCAGGTATCCACGCCCATTTGCAGTTTACCGGCACGAATACCGTACCGATCCTGCAGCCATAACGCCAGAATATTGATGCCGCCCAGGCTGGCTTTGTGCCGGAATAATACTATAAACCCAATTCCCATTATCACGTTACCGAACAGAGTAGCGTAGAACGGATCCAGCCCGGAAAAATGGATGAAAAGCGGATGTAAATGCGTGAACAGAGATACCAGCCCCACCGCGCAGAACGTTTTCAGGGTGAAGGCCCAACCCATGCGGCGCGCAGCCAGCCAGTAGAACGGGATATTAATGACAAAGAAGGCTACGCCGAAGGAAACGTGGGTGAGATAGCCGATCAGAAAGGCAATTCCGGCGGTACTGCCGGTGAGCGCGCCAGCCGTCTTCAGCAATGTAATACCGAAGGAGACCAGCAGCGTGCCAAACAGGATTGCCAGGGCATCTTCAATGAAGGTATGGGGGATTTTTGCGGGCTGTACTACGTTATCCATGATGCGGATTCTCAGAGAAATAATCTCTGTTATCAGCAAAAATCGCACCAATCCGGCAGTAAGACGACTGCCGGATTGGTGCCAGCGAATTAACCCATTAAATACAAGGCGCTTTGCTACATATTTTCATGCATGAAAGACGGGGCACCTCGTCATTTCACGCATTAAAATTCATTTTTCCGCGTGATTTGCGCATCACAATGCGATCTGATGCACCTTATTGATCCATGCTGCACCAAGGTGGAGCAATAACCCGGTTACACCGGAGTCATTACCCCATTCTCTTTCAGACGGGTGAGCACCACGGAAGTTTTTACGTGCGATACGCTCTGATGCCCCGCTACCAGCTGGCTGATCAGGGCGCTGAGGCCTGCCAGATCGGCAACCGCCACCTTCAGCAGATAATCGGCATCACCCGTGGTTTTGTAAGCGTCAACAATTCCGGACTCTTCCGCCACCATGCGGTGAAAGCTGTCGACATAATCAGAAGTATGATTAATCAGGCGGACTTCGATCAGGCCAATCATCCCCAGTCCAACCGCGTCAGGCGAGAGCCGTGCATGGTAGCCGAGAATCAAACCTGCCTGTTCCAGGTTGATCCGCCGTCGCGAGCACTGGGAGGCGGAAAGCCCGACCAAATCACTCAGTTCCTGATTGGTCAGTCGACCATTTGTTTCAAGTAAAGTCAGTATCTTAAGGTCGTAATCATCAATCTGGGTCATTATCGATCCGGGCGGCTTATCAGGTACGCTACCCGGACAGATAACCGCATTTTTCGTGCCCTTGTCCAACACTATTTTCTGATGACCAGTGAGAGGATGCACAACCTGTGCATGAAGAATTATTCTTCATCGAAGGCAGGCCCGGCGTAGTTATCAAAACGTGACCACTGGCCGTTAAAGGTCAGGCGCACGGTCCCGATGGGTCCGTTACGTTGCTTACCCAGAATAATTTCGGCGATGCCTTTCAGATCGCTGTTCTCGTGATAAACCTCATCACGGTAGATAAACATAATCAGGTCGGCATCCTGCTCAATAGAACCGGACTCACGCAGATCCGAGTTGACCGGGCGTTTATCGGCACGCTGCTCCAGCGAGCGGTTAAGCTGCGACAGCGCCACCACCGGCACCTGAAGCTCTTTCGCCAGCGCCTTCAGGGAACGGGAAATTTCGGCAATTTCCAGCGTACGGTTATCGGACAGCGCAGGCACGCGCATCAGCTGAAGGTAATCGATCATGATCAGGCTCAGGCCACCGTGTTCGCGGAAAATACGGCGTGCGCGGGAGCGGACTTCCGTCGGCGTCAGGCCCGAGGAGTCATCGATAAACATGTTCTTTTTCTCCAGCAGAATGCCCATGGTGCTGGAGATACGCGCCCAGTCTTCATCATCCAACTGGCCGGTACGGATACGGGTCTGATCCACGCGGGACAGCGAGGCCAGCATACGCATCATAATCTGTTCGCCGGGCATCTCCAGACTGAAGATCAACACTGGTTTATCCTGCAACATCGCCGCATTTTCGCAAAGGTTCATTGCAAAAGTGGTTTTACCCATCGAAGGACGAGCGGCTACGATGATCAAATCCGAACGCTGCAGACCAGCGGTCTTCTTGTTGAGATCCTGATAGCCGGTATCCACCCCGGTCACGCCGTCATGCGGGGTCTGATAGAGAGATTCAATCCTGGAGATCGTCGCTTCAAGGATCTGATCGACGCTTTTCGGCCCTTCATCTTTGTTGGCCCGATTTTCAGCGATCTGGAAAACGCGGGACTCTGCCAGATCGAGCAGATCTTCACTGGTACGCCCCTGTGGATCGTAGCCCGCATCAGCGATCTCATTGGCTACGGCGATCATTTCACGCACAACCGCACGTTCGCGAACGATATCCGCATAAGCGCCGATGTTCGCCGCACTTGGCGTGTTTTTTGATAACTCAGCGAGGTAGGCAAAACCGCCCACCATGCTCAGTTCACCCTTGGTCTCCATTGATTCTGAGAGCGTGATCAGATCTATGGGCTTGCCCAGTTCCAGCAGGCGCTGCATTTCGCTAAAGATCATCCGGTGAGGGCGGCTGAAGAAATCCTGCGCCACCACACGTTCCGAGACGTTGTCCCAGCGTTCGTTATCCAGCATTAACCCGCCCAACACGGATTGCTCCGCTTCCAGAGAATGGGGCGGCAATTTAAGCCCTTCCATTTGCCGGTCGCGCGGCTCACGTTTTTCAGCGGATTTGTTGGAGGGTTTATTTCCTGCCATAGTGATGCAATACCAAAAATCTGAGGGGGGAAGCGCGCAAGTATACCCGTTTGGTGGCCTTTCGTCCTCCCTCAATGACGCAGAATCAACAGGAGTGACCATGGCAAAACGTATACAAATCAGCCAGCATGGCGGCCCGGAAGTGATGCAGGTAATTGACGTTGATATCCCGGAGCCCGCAGCGGACGAAGTGATTGTTGAGAATAAAGCAATCGGCATCAACTATATCGATACTTATGTGCGCAGCGGTCTGTATCCGGCCTCGTTGCCTGCGGGCTTAGGCACCGAAGCGGCGGGCGTGGTGAAAAGTGTTGGCGAGGGCGTGACGGCTGTGAAGCCTGGTGACCGCGTGGTTTACGCTCAGTCCGCGCTGGGAGCCTATAGCGAGTTTCATGCGGTGAATGTCGATAAGCTGGCGCTGCTGCCCGACGGGATTTCTTACGAGCAGGCGGCGGCCTCTTTCCTGAAAGGGCTGACCGTGCATTATCTTCTGCGCCAGACTTACGTGGTGCAACCGGATGAAGTCTTTCTGTTCCAGGCCGCAGCGGGCGGTGTGGGTCTGATTGCCTGCCAGTGGGCGAAGGCGCTGGGCGCTCATCTGATCGGCACCGTAGGCTCAGCCGAGAAAGCGGTACGGGCGAAGGAAGCCGGGGCATGGGCGACCATCAATTACCGTGAAGAGGATATTGTCCGGCGAGTGGCAGAACTGACCGACGGTAAGAAGGTGCGGGTGGTTTACGATTCGGTGGGCAAAGATACCTGGGAAGCTTCGCTGAACTGTCTGCAACGTCGCGGCCTGATGGTCAGTTTTGGTAATTCATCCGGCCCGGTCAGCGGTGTGAATCTGGGGATTCTGAACCAGAAAGGCTCACTGTATGTCACCCGTCCCTCACTGAATGGTTACATCACCACGCGGGAAGCACTGACCAGCGCCAGCAACGAGCTGTTCTCACTGATTGCAAGTGGGGCCATTAAGGTGGATGTTCCGGAGCAGCAGAAGTTTGCTTTAACCGATGTCCAGCGGGCGCATAAGACGCTGGAGAGCCGTGCGACTCAGGGTTCCAGTTTGCTGATCCCCTGACGCCTGAAATAAATTGGGCTTCCCGAAGGAAGCCCTTTTTTCTTTTTTATAGTTCGCGCTGTTTGTAGGGTCAGCGGCGATGAATTCGTTTCAATTCAATGAAACCATCCTGGCAGAATTCATAAGTAAAAAATATGTTTAATTGCAAAATCGTCTGAACAATCTGCCATGTTGTGATCCAGCCCGCATTCCGCCACGCGGAAAATTCGCCAACATGTTGATATTACCGGGATAACCAGCGGTCAGCTCTCGACTGAGGTTTTTTATAAGCGCGGTATATCCACACGCCCACCACGGCCAGTAGCAGCCACGGCAACATTTTGATCACAACTGCCAGCAGGCCACCAAACATCATCACTACAGTTGCAACAACGAGTGCCGCGATGATACCGAGCACGGAGATGCCGGTCAGTAGTAGCATTACAAAAAAGCCAAGGACGAATAAGATTTCCATCAGGGGAGCTCCAGATAAGTGACTGGAGGAGTATTACAAGATACGTGCCAGGATTGGATTTTATCTATCTGATTGAATTTTGAGAAAATCAGTTGGTAGTGTGAAAGCGGACGTGGTGAAATTGATTATTAAGTGGTGAAGAATTAACGAAGGATTGGTGTTGAACAGGACTGGTACGTTCAAGAGCCTGCCAGGATACGGGGGATAAGAAGGCAGTTGGGTGGCCAGGTAAGTTGATGGCCCTGTTAAGTCGCTGACGGTTGGTATGCCCGCTGGAGAGGTTATCCGGATAACCTCTCCCCCAGAAAACATTGGTCTTGCTGCTTAAAGGCATTCGGAGAATGCGCTTTAACTTAGCGTTGCTAATTCAAAGCAACCGGAAAATTGCCTGAAACTTAGCGTTGATGATTCAGGGCATTCGGCGACGGCTTTGCCGTTAAACCGCAGCCGGGATCTTATCGACCACCAGCGCCAGCGCCTGCTCTACCGTTTCAATATTGGCACCGGGTTTGTGCGCATTCTCGCTCAGATGACGGCGCCACTGACGTGCGCCCGGGAGCCCCTGGAACAGCCCCAGCATATGGCGGGTAATATGGCCGAGGTAGGTTCCCTGTGCCAGCTCGCGCTCGATATACGGATACATTGAACGCACGACGGCGACCGGATCAACCGGCTCGCGGTCGCAGCCAAACAGTTCACGATCAACCTGCGCCAGCAGGCCTGGATTCTGGTAGGCTTCACGGCCCATCATCACCCCATCCACATGCTGCAGATGCATTTTGGCTTCTTCCAGCGACTTCACGCCGCCGTTAATCGACAGGGTCAGGTGCGGGAAATCACGCTTAAGCTGGTAAACACGCTCGTAATCCAGGGGCGGGATTTCGCGGTTCTCTTTCGGGCTGAGGCCCGACAGCCAGGCTTTACGGGCATGGATGATAAACATCTCACAGCCGCCCTGCTCAGAAACCTGACGGATAAAGTCACACAGGAACTCGTAGCTGTCCTGATCGTCAATGCCGATACGTGTTTTCACCGTCACCGGAATTGATACCCGTTCGCGCATCGCTTTAATGCCATCCGCTACCAGCGCCGCTTCACCCATCAGACAGGCTCCGAAGCGCCCGTTCTGCACGCGATCGGAAGGGCATCCGACGTTGAGGTTGATCTCGTTGTAACCCCGCGCTTGTGCCTGCTCAGCACACTGAGCCAGCGCAGCACGATCGAAGCCACCCAGTTGCAGCGCGACGGGCTGCTCTTCCTGGCTCCAGGCCAGATAGTCCCCTTTGCCATGAATGATGGCACCGGTGGTGACCATTTCGGTGTACAGCAACGCCTGGCGGGTCAGCTGTCGGTGAAAATAACGGCAGTGACGATCGGTCCAGTCCAGCATAGGGGCAATGGAAAAGCGGTGGGCAGGTAAACTCTGGGTCATAAAGCGCGCAAACTCGGTGTGATTAACAAATGACGATATTGTGCGCAATGATAGCATGCCTGGCTTCAGCAATCACCCGCGGCAGAAACCAAAACCGGGCTGAAGGAGTGACCTGTCAGTCCGGTTTGAGCTTATCCCGTTAAACTACACCGTCCTTGCTCTGGAAGGCACGCGGCTCACTGCCTGCTTCTCAACAATCACCGGAGCCGTCTCATTCGTGCGGAACGCGCAGAGTGCAGAGATGACGCCAAGCATTGAGAACATCACCGCCGGCCCAATCCAGCCGACCATGCCGTACACGCCAGTGGCGATAAAGGGCAGTAAGCCAGCCACCACGGAAGCCCCATTATAGCCCAGTGAAATACCTGAGGAACGGACATGGGCCGGGAACTGCTCGGAGAACCAGCTCGACTCAACGGCAAAGATCGGATCGTGGCTGAACAGCAGCGACAGAGAAACCGCCGTGACCACCATCAGCACCGCGCCAGTGTTGATCATCATAAACATCGGAATGCCAAACAGAATGGTGAAGACCGCGCCGATCAGGAAGATCGGACGGCGGCCCACTTTGTCGCTCAGCGAGCCATAGATCAGATGGCTGACCAGGCCAATAGCGGAACCAATCAGCGTTCCCCACAGCACATGTTCTTTCGTCGTGATGCTTGCCAGCACTACATATGACAGCATAAAGCTGGTGGTGAGGTAATAACCGCCGGTTTCAGCAAGGCGCAACCCGATGATCCTCATAATAATCCGCCAGTCGCTGCGAACCACTTCCAGCGCAGGCTGTTTGACGATCTTGTGCTCCGCTTTCGCTTTTTCAAAATCCGGCGACTCCTGCACACTCATCCGGATAAAGATCCCGATGGCAACCATCACAAAGGAGATCAGGAACGGCACGCGCCACACCCAGTCACCTTCAAACAGGGCAGAGGAGAGCAGGAACACGCCGTTAGCCAGTAGCAGGCCCAGTGGGATCCCCAACTGCGGCACCGCGCCGTAAAAACCCCGTTTCTTCGCCGGTGCGTGTTCAAAGGCCATCAGTACGGCTCCGCCCCACTCGGCGCCAAAGCCGATCCCCTGGATCATCCGCAGCAGGATCAACATCACCGGAGCCCAGACTCCGGCCTGATCGTAAGTGGGCAGCGCACCGATCATCACGGTTGCCAGCCCCATTGCCAGCAGCGACCAGAACAGCACGGTCTTGCGCCCATAGCGGTCACCGAAGTGCCCCGCCAGATAGCCACCCAGCGGCCGCATCAGAAAACCGACTGCCAGGGTGGCAAACGCCGCAAGGATGCCGATCAGCGGCTCTTTGGTATGAAAAAAAATCGGCCCGAATTACCCGGCCGCAGCGGTGCCATAGATAAAGAAGTCATAGCTTTCTACCGCCGATCCGATCATTGAGGCAAACGAGACCTTGACCGGATTGTCCTGGTTTGCAGGTTGTACAGATGAAGTGTTCATGTGTTACCCCTGATTATTGTTGTTGAGGTAGTTTTTCTTTCAGAGTAGTCACCAGGGCTTGTTTACCGCGAAGGTGACCAGGTCTCGATGACCCGACTGTCATCCCTGAGGCCCAGGCCAGCCTCCGCTGCGGCCAGATAACGCTGGTGCGCTATCTGCAGCAACGGCACATCCGCTGTACAGGCTCTGGCCGCTTCTGCCACCAGTCCGCTGTCCTTGACGAAAATATTGATCGCACTGGAGACGCTCACATCCGTCCCTTCCAGCATGCGTGGACCGCGATCGGAGAGCATCCAGGATCCGGCTGCCCCCTTCTCCACCAGCGACAGCACGGCAGCCTGATCCAGCCCCAATGCCTGCGCCAGATTCAACGCTTCAGCCGCAGCCACGATATGGATCGAACAAAGATGCTGATTGATCACCTTGATCCCCTGTCCGTCGCCAATGCGACTGCCGACAACGCGCACGGTCCCCATGGCACGCAGTACGGGCTGCACCGCTTCCAGCTCATCGGGCGCACCGGCGGCGAAAATCACCAACTCACCCGTTTTCGCTCTCGCGGTTCCCCCTGTTACCGGTGCATCAATCACGCAGGTGCCCATCTGGCGTAAACGCTCGCCCTGCTCACGCACCGCATCTGGCCCGACGGTCGACATAATGACCCAACGCTGGCCGGTGACTTTTCCCTCAGCCTGAGTGACCAGATCGGCCAGTTGCTGCGGTGTGGCAACCATCACCACCACCACATCCGCTGTGGGCGCATCGTCAAAACGGCTGACGACCTCGATATCCTGCTCCAGCGCTCTCATCCGCGAGGCTTCAGAGACATCCACACCAACCACCGCGTGTCCCGCCAGCTTGATCTGTGCTGCCATTGGCAGGCCGATAGCCCCGACGCCAACAAAAATAACGTTCATCTTGATTCTCCCCGGTGTGACCGCGTATCAACGCAGCCAGGATTTGAGTGAAGCCACCATCGCGCTGCTGGAAATGCCGTAGCGGTCATGCAGCGTTGGCAGCGCACCTGCATCAAGGTAGCTGTCAGGCAGGGCGATTTGTTTGAACGGGGTGATGACCTGTGTGCGCATCAGCGTGGTGGCGACGGCTTCACCCAGCCCACCGATGGTGCTGTGGTTTTCCACCACCACCACCAAGCGTCCCGGACGACTGCACTGCGCGATAATCGTCGCTTCATCCAGCGGTTTGATGGTCGGCACATGCAGCACCGCCACGCTGACGTTGTCCTCCGCCAGCGCTTTAGCCGTCTCCAGCGAGCGCATGGTCATAATGCCGGAGGAGATCAGCAGGACGTCGTTACCGTCACACAGCATTTTTGCCTTGCCCAGCTCGAACTGATAATCGTATTCATCCAGCACCAGCGGTACTTTGCCACGCAGCAAACGCATATAGACCGGCCCCTGGTGGGCAGCAACGGCGGCCACTGCCTGTTCGGTATCCAGCGCATCACACGGGTCGATAATGGTCATTCCCGGGATCCCACGCATCAGCGCAATGTCCTCGGTTGCCTGATGGCTCGGACCATAGCCGGTGGTCAGACCCGGCAGCGCAGCGGCAATTTTCACGTTCAGGTGCTCTTCAGCTATCACCTGATGAATAAAGTCATAGGCGCGACGAGTAGCGAATACGGCATATGTCGTGGCGAAAGGGATGAAACCTTCTTTCGCCATACCACCTGCCGCCCCCATCAGCAACTGCTCGGCCATCCCCATCTGGAAATGCCGCTCCGGATAAGCATCAGCAAAAATATGCAGATCGGTATATTTCGACAGATCGGCGGTCATGCCGACAATTTCCTGCCTTTTCGCTGCTTCTTTTACCAGAGCATGACCGAAAGGCGCGGTTACAGTGCGCTGTCCTTCAGAAGCAATAGACGCAATCATCGCCGAGGTGGTCAGGCGCGGTTTTTGTTGGGTAGTTGTTCTCATGCTTTGGCTCCCTGGTCGAGGATGGCAATCGCCTGCTGCCACTCTTCGGCTTCAACACGGATAAAATGGTTTTTCTCACGGCTTTCAAGGAACGGCACGCCTTTGCCCATCAGCGTATCCAGCAGGATCACACGCGGCACAGGCTCAGCGTGATGACGGGCCCGATCGAAAGCCTGCTTCACGGCGGCGATGTCATTGCCATTCACCCGCTGAACGTACCACCCAAAGGCCTGCCATTTATCCTGCAGCGGTTCAAAGCCAAGGATTTTCTGCGACGGGCCGTCGGCCTGCTGCTGGTTAATATCGACCATCACGATCAGATTGCTGAGCTGGTGATGGGCGGCAGACATCGCGGCTTCCCAGGTTGCCCCTTCGTCCAGTTCGCCATCAGACATGGAGTTGTAAACAAACGCCGGGTTCTTTTTCTGCCGCAGCCCCAGAGCCATGCCGACGGCGATACTCATTCCCTGTCCCAGCGAGCCGCCTGACATCTCCATTCCCGGTGTATAGGTCGCCATACCGGACATTGGCAGGCGGCTGTCATCCGATCCGTAGGTATCCAGCTCTTCTTCCGCAATGATCCCGGCCTCAATCAGCGCGGCATACAGCGCAATCGCGTAATGGCCATGCGAAAGCAGAAAGCGGTCACGCCCTTCCCACTCAGGCTCATCGGCCCGGTAGTTCATGGCGTGGCAGTAAGCCACCGCCAGCGCGTCGGCCAGCCCCAGCGCCTGGCCAATATACCCCTGGCCCTGAACTTCCCCCATACGCAACGCAAAACGGCGAATGCGGTAAGCATGATGTGCCAGAGAAGCCAGCGAATGAGTGACGGCCAGTTCGGGTTCTGCAAGATTTGTCATAATCGGGTTCCTGATGTTAGCGGCAGACAACGACGCGCGGGCGGGGCTGTTAAGTTGCATCGCGCAATGTTAATAAAGTGATATTATTCACGCATACAGTTCATCTGTTACCGGCTTCAGCGCTGCGCCTGTGCGTCTGACCAGGTGAAAGATTACTGAGCCACAGCCCGCTGCGACAAAAGCATATTTTGCATCACCAGATGAATGGTATTCACCAATGAACCTGATATCCAAAGCCCCATTACCCTTCTTACGCGCCTTCGAAGCCGCCGGGCGTACCGGTTCTTTTGCCGCCGCCGCACAAGAACTGGATCTCTCTCCCAGCGCCATCAGCCACGCCATCCGCAAGCTGGAAGAGACGCTGTCGCTGCGGCTGTTTCAGCGCACCACCCGCGAGATCCAGCTCACCCATGACGGTGCGATACTGCTGGAGCATATCCAGCGGGCTTTTGACGAAATCCAGCTGGGCTTCTCATTAATCAGTGCGGAAGAATCCCGTCCGCTGCGCCTTCACACCGCGCCCAGCTTTGCCAACCAGTGGCTGCTGCCACGCCTGTCGGCCTTTGTTAAAGCCTGCCCGCACATTGACTTACGGCTGTCGGCCAGCACGGAATACGCGCGTTTTGAGCAGGATGATTTCGATCTGGATATTGTTTACGGTGAGCCGCGCCCCTCTCCTTATGAAAAAATCCCGCTGGCGGTGGAGGAGCTGACGCCGTTATGCAGTCCGGAGATTGCAGAGCAGATCCGGGTGCCGGAGGATCTTTATAATCAGACGCTTATCCAGTGTGACGTACAGCTGTATCAGTGGAAGGGCTGGTTTGAAGCCAATGATTTGCTGCCGCCGCGACAATATGGCCTGCGCTTCGATCGCAGCTTTATGGCGATTACCGCAGCGGTGGATGGTCTGGGTGTGGTACTGGAATCCAAGCTGCTGGCTGAGCGCGAGCTGCAGCGTGGCACGCTGGTCTGCCCGCTGGTCGACAGTACCCGGGAGATTCACTACATCGGGCACTATCTGGTTTACCCCCGTAATAAGCACCCTCACCCTGCGTTTGAGACTTTCAAAAGCTGGCTGCTGGCCGAACTGGGACTGGGTAAAGGGCAGAATTAGCGGTGACGAAGATCACGGTTACCTTCCCAGGTTCAGGCCCATGCCTGAAAAGAGAACGTCGGAAATGTGACCAGATTCACCTCGCCCTGTCTCTGTTGAGAGATGGCTCACAGCGGGTTTATATTGTGTCATCCCGCCTGCTTAAGCACCCTTTCCCAGGTCAGAAAGAACGTTCGAACTCAGTGAGAAAATGATGCTGAAGCAGAAAAAGAAAAGCGAGCGGCTGTCGCAGGGGGAATTGGCCTGCTGAAGTGGCTGCGGCCCCGGCAGCAAAAGCAGGCGGTCGATACTGGAACCTGTGCGGCATAACTACGGGCTGGGGAGCTGAACCAATCCTGATATGTCAGATGAATGTCCAACATTTCAGGACCAGTCCGACCTTCCCGCCCGCCTACCGTCAGAAGGTAAAGTTCAGCTGGGCAACGGCACCCCAGGTGTTGTCATCTCCCTTCATACCGGCCAGATCCAGATGCACTTTGCCAAACGGTGACAGGCCAAAACCGGCTGTTGCCACGTTAGTATCGGTATTTTTCATGTCCGCACGGTAACCCGCACGCAGCTGCAACCAGCTCAACAGACGGTATTCCGCACCCACGCCCGCATACTGGCTTTCGCCCTGCGTTTTAAAGCGTTTGGTTGGCGTGACGTCCACATCCAGCGCGGCAGTAAAGCGTTCAGTGTGGAACGATACGCCAGGCGTAACGATTGGGCTGATCTGGTAGGTATCTTTATAACCGCTGATCTCTTTGGTATCGATATCACGGGAGATAAGGTTCTGTGCACTTAAGCCCAACGTCCAGTTATCACCCAGATCGGTGGCTGCACCAGCATCGATGTTGAAACCGCTGTCGCTGTTTTTATAGCGCCCTTTAGTGAAATCTGATTTGTCGTAGTTATAAACCGATGCGCTGTAGTTATACAGGTAGGCTTTCTGCAGCTTTGGTGTCACGCCGAAGGACACGGGATGGCCGGCAATATTAAATTCATGCGCGATAGCGATACCGTAGTCATAGACAATAGCACCCCGCCCCAGTCCCGCTGAGGTCAGCTTATTCTGGTCGCCAGGTAAAGGGAACCTGGTGCCATCCGCCACGCCCTGCAGATAATCGATATCACTCTGGGTCACGTCCGCCGTGACGTGCGCCGTGCCATAGGCTTTAGTCACGAAGGCAAAGGGCAGAACTGCGTTCGGGACCGTGACGGCAAAAGCTGCGCCCGCCGTCCCGGAAGCCTGATTGCCTTTGATGTTGCGCAACTGACCAGCCAGATCGCCCGCCGCAGCCTGAATTTTTGGATAATCAGCAAAGTTAAATGATGAACTGTTGGCAATGTCCTGATAGCGATCCACGCTGTCGGTGAGATCATCGACCTTATCAATCAGTTTATTTTTATCCGTCATCTGCACCCCGACTGCAGGCAAAATAATACTGACATCGTCATCAGGTTGAGCTTTCGTCATCAGCGCCGGGTTAGCCAGCACCGCCGTGCCGTAGGTTGAAGAGGCAACGCCCGTTCCACCCATCGCGTCATTGCGGGCATCATAATAATTGCCAGCGGCCAGCGCGCTGAGCGGAACAAGAAATAAGGCGGGGAACAATACAGGCCGGGAAAACCTGCTTAACTTGCTGAATTTATATGCCATTTTACCTTAAACCCATCCAGAAAGAGGAGAAAGCGCTTATCAAAAGCGTGCACAATGCATCTGACTGCATAATGAACATACAGACGGCAATTCATTGCTGTGAATTAAGGGACAATGCAGGGGCTTTTCTGCTCATTGCTAATTTGTTTATCTGTTATCAGACTAATGTATAAGCCTGTTATCTCAGTTTTTTCTGTACAGAACTGTCTTAAACCCCCTTATCAAGGTAGTCAGTAACATTTCAGGCTGCAACTAACATTAATAGAGTTTTATTGAAAATTTATGGCACAACTAACAGAGTGAAAAAAGTTTAATATCACTTCACAATTTACGCTTAACGCAAATACCAGTTATTTTCAGAGCGCATTCAGCCGGTTAAGCTTGATAGATCTGGTCAAAAGGCGCGATGGGGCGGGATTCGGCGTTTTGCAGCGGGCGTGATAACATAACAATCTGATCTGGCCCAGGGGAAAGTTATGAACGTAAGCAGTGCTGAAAAAATCCTGTCGCAGGCTGAGGCGCTCTGTCAGCAGCGCAATGTCCGGCTTACGCCGCAGCGTCTGGAAGTGCTGCGTCTGATGACCCAGCACCATGGTGCCATTAGCGCCTATGACCTGCTTGACCTGTTGCGGACCACTGAGCCACAGGCAAAACCGCCAACTATTTATCGTGCGCTGGATTTCCTGCTCGAACAGGGTTTTGTGCATCGTGTCGAGTCAACCAACAGCTATGTGGTCTGCCACCATTTCGAAGAGCCTTCGCACACATCGGCGATGTTAATCTGCGATCGCTGTGGTGCCGTGGCGGAAAAGCATGCTGATGGTGTTGAAAAAATCTTAAAATCGCTGGCCCTGTCTTCAGGCTTTGCCCTGACTAATAGCGTTATCGAAGCGCATGGATTGTGTCGCGAGTGTGTGGAAGTGGAAGCCTGTACACATCAGGATGCGTGCCAGCATGACCATACCGTCAACACGAAAAAGCGCGGGCGTTAAACATAAATAGAGTGACTGATTGACCCTGGAGAGGAATTTTCGGGGGAAATAAGGATTGGAAAGGTAAGTGGCACTTTCCATGTGCCAGAGTAGGAGCATCGTCCTGAAACACTTACTTCATATCAGAAAACAGGTCAGAAGCGGTGGTTATTTTGGCTTTCCCAGTCGCTGACTTCTTTCTCAGCCTGGTCTTTCGCATAGCCATAACGTTCCTGAATTTTACCAACAAGCTGATCTCGTTTGCCTTCAACGACGGTCATATCGTCATCGGTCAGCTTGCCCCATTTTTCTTTCACTTTACCTTTTAACTGCTTCCAGTTACCGCCGGCTTCGTCTTTATTCATCTTGTCACTCCTAGACCTTAGGTGCTAACAATTTTAGTGGCATCGTCTCAGCAAAAGCTACAACAGCAATATAAATCGCTACTTAACAGCTGAACTTACAGATAATTATAGTAGATGATGGAGGTTTTGCCTGTCATGGCGAATTTCTGGCCCGAAAAAGGGGTAGAAAAGAGATAAGAGATAGCGAAAAGTCAGGGAGATCATGAACTAACGAAGCGGCAAACTTAAGTAACTAAATATGTCAGTCAGCGAACCAGCTGTTGTTCTGCCAGTGGCGTCGCCAGATAAACCAGAGGGTCACGCCACGCAACAGCAGGAACACCGTCACAGCCAGCCACAAGCCATGATTGCCCAGCAATGGCACGGTAAACAGCGTCAGCCCGTAACCCAGTGCTGCAATCACCATGCCGTTGCGCATCTCGCTGGCACGAGTGGCGCCGATGAACATCCCATCCAGCAGATAACACCACACGCCGCAGACGGGCAGAACTATCTGCCAGAACAGGTAAGCGTCCGCCTGCTGCCGCAGTTCAGGCAGTGAGGTGAGTAACTCAATAATACGGGGCCCGGAAAAGGCATAGAACAGCGAAAACAGCAGCGCAACCACCCCGGCTTGTCGGCACGCTGCGCGCCAAATCGACAGTAGCTTGCTGCCATCCCGCGCTCCGTATGCTTCACCCGAGCAGGCTTCCACTGCGTAGGCAAAGCCATCCAGCGCATAGGCAGTAAAGGTCAGGAACATCATCAGAATGGCATTCACCGCCACCACCTCAGCGCCAAGGCGTGCGCCAAAGATGGTTAACGAAACAAAGCACAACTGCAGCAGCAGCGAGCGCAGCATAATATCGCGGTTCAGACGCAGCAGCCTGGCAATGTTTCCCTGCCACGCCGTTTTCAGCATTGCCAGGGAAATGCCACGCAGCTTCATCACCCGCCAGACCATTAACAGCCCGATAATCAGCGTGACATATTCGGCAATGGCGGTGGCCGCAGCGGCACCTTCAACGCCCCACTTCAGACCGAGCACCAGCCACAGGTCCAGCATGATATTCACCAGGTTGCCGATCACCAGCAGGATCACCGGGGCCCGGGCGTACTGCACGCCAAGCAGCCAGCCCAGCAACACCAGATTTGCCAGCGTGGCCGGGGCACTCAGCCAGCGAATATTCATAAACAACGCGGCCTGATGTAACACCGCAGGGTCGCCACCGACTATCGACAGCGCAAGATGGTTCAGAGGGGATTTCAGCAGGATAAAGGCCAGCCCGGCCAGCAGCGCAATCAGCAGGGGCTGCATCAGGGCCCTTGCCAGCGCAGGTTTGTCGCCTGCACCAAAGGCCTGTGCGGTCAGCCCGGTGGTACTCATGCGCAGAAACAGCAGCAGCATAAACAGAAAGCTGGTGGCGGTGGTCCCCACCGCCACGCCGCCAAGATAGCTGGGGCTGTCGAGATGACCAATGACGGCGGTATCGACCAGCCCCAACAGCGGAACGCTGACGTTCGACAGGATCATTGGCAGCGCGAGCCGCCAGAGGTGTTTATCTGAAGAGGTCAGAAATCGCACGATAAATAGGGATTACAACCAGTTACCGTTGCGGATCACACCCACAGCCAGTCCTTCAATTGACAGCGTCTGCTGACGAAGATCGACCACAATCGGCTGGAATTCGCTGTTTTCTGGCAGCAGCTGCACCACATTGCCCTGCTTCTTCAGGCGCTTTACTGTCACTTCATCATCAATACGTGCCACCACAACCTGGCCATTATGCACGTCCTGGGTTTTATGCACGGCCAGCAGGTCACCATCCATAATGCCGATATCTTTCATCGACATGCCGCTGACTCGCAGCAGGAAATCCGCACCAGGTTTAAACAGGCCAGGGTCAACCTGATAGTGGCCTTCGATATGCTGCTCGGCCAGCAGCGGCTCACCGGCGGCGACGCGGCCAATCAGCGGCAGGCCTTCCACTTCTTCTATCATCAGACGGATTCCGCGTGAAGCGCCGGAAACGATCTCAATTACCCCTTTACGCGCCAGTGCTTTAAGGTGTTCTTCAGCCGCATTGGGGGAACGGAAGCCAAGCTGCGTAGCGATTTCCGCCCGCGTTGGCGGCATGCCGGTCTGGTTAATATGGTCGCGTATCAGCTCATAAACCTGTTGCTGCCTTGCCGTTAATGCTTTCATCCCGCCCCCTGGTTGTTTATACAGTCGACTGTGAGTATATACAGGTATTTACGCGATGAAAACCTAAACATGGAGAAAAAACATTGAACCCGTCAGATTGAGCAAACCTCAGCTCAGATGCGCAAACAGGAGCGTTATCCAGGTAAATAGCGCCAGCAAAATAGCCAGCAGCACGGCGGCGGACCCCATATCCTTCGCCCGGCCAGATAAAGGATGAAAATCGCTGCCGATACGATCGACTACCGCTTCAATCGCGCTGTTGATGATCTCAATGATGATCACCAGCACCACAGAGCCAATCAGCAGCACGCGCGTGATCGCATTCACATCCAGCCAACAGGCCACCACAATCGCGACAATCACCGCAATCGCTTCCTGGCGGAAGGCCGCTTCGTTGTGCCAGGCGGCACGCAGGCCTTTCCATGAGTAGCCTGCGGCTTTTATGATTCGGGTCAATCCGGTGACGTTATTTGCCATAATGAGGGAACCCTTTGTGATCTTTAACGTCAATGTGTGAGTGGCGCACATTTTGCAACACCACAGATCTCGCAAGCGCTTTCTGGTATGCTTGCCGCGCTTTGCTAACAAGAGGCTTCATGTTGTCTATGTCAGGTTGGCGTAATTTATATTATAACTTATTGAATTTACCGGTTAAACTCCTGGTAAAAAGTAAAGCGATTCCTGCCGAGCCGGTCGCTGAGCTGGGGCTCGATACATCGCGCCCTATTATGTATGTGCTGCCGTACGATTCAAAGGCCGATCTTCTGGCGCTGCGTGAACAGTGTCGCAAACAGGATCTCCCCGATCCTCTCGATCCGCTGGAAATTGATGGTACCGTACTGCCACGTCATGTATTTATCCATGATGGCCCCCGCGTGTTCCCCTATTTCATGCCGAACGTGGAATCAGTAAAGCTGTTTCACGAGTATCTGGATCTGCACCGCAGTAACCCGCTGCTTGATGTGCAAATGGTGCCGGTATCGGTGATGTTTGGCCGCGCCCCAGGCCGTGAAGTGCAGGGCGACGATCAGCCTCATCTGCGGGTGCTGAACGGTGTGCAGAAGTTCTTCGCCGTACTGTGGCTGGGCCGCGACAGCTTCGTGCGTTTTTCGCCGATGGTTTCGCTGCGCCGCATGGCTACTGAACACGGTACGGACAAAACCATTGCCCAGAAGCTGGCAAGAGTGGCCAGAATGCACTTTGCCCGCCAGCGTCTGGCCGCAATTGGCCCTCGTCTGCCGGTGCGTCAGGATCTGTTCAACAAGCTGCTGCAGTCCAAAGCTATCGCCAAGGCGGTAGAAGATGAGGCGCGCAGCAAGAAAATTTCCCATGAAAAAGCTCAGCAGAACGCCGTTGAACTGATGGAAGAGATTGCCGCAGACTTCTCCTATGAAGCGATCCGCCTGACCGACCGCGTGATGGGCTGGACGTGGAGCAAGCTGTATCAGGGGATTAATGTTAATGGCGGCGAGCGCGTGCGTCAGCTGGCACAGGACGGCCATGAAATCGTCTACGTGCCCTGCCATCGCAGCCACATGGACTATCTGCTGCTCTCCTACGTGCTTTATCACCAGGGGCTGGTGCCGCCGCATATCGCCGCCGGTATCAACCTGAACTTCTGGCCAGCAGGCCCGATTTTCCGCCGCCTGGGCGCGTTCTTTATCCGTCGTACCTTTAAGGGCAACAAGCTCTATTCCACCGTGTTCCGTGAATACCTGGGTGAGTTGTTTACCCGTGGCTATTCGGTTGAATACTTTGTGGAAGGTGGCCGCTCCCGTACCGGTCGTTTGCTGGATCCGAAAACCGGCACGCTGTCAATGACCATTCAGGCGATGCTGCGTGGCGGCAACCGCCCTATCACGCTGGTGCCGATCTATATCGGTTACGAGCACGTGATGGAGGTGGGAACTTACGCCAAAGAGCTGCGCGGTGCGACCAAAGAGAAAGAAGGCTTTATGCAGATGGTCAACGGGTTGCGCAAGCTGCGTAACCTGGGCCAGGGCTACGTTAACTTTGGTGAACCGCTGCCGCTGGTTAACTATCTGAACAAGCACGTGCCGGAATGGCGTGACTCTATCGATCCTATCGAGGCACAGCGCCCGGCATGGCTGACGCCTGCGGTGAACGATATTGCTCAGCGCGTGATGGTGCGTATCAACAACGCCGGTGCAGCTAACGCCATGAACCTGTGCGTAACCGCCCTGCTGGCTTCACGTCAGCGTTCACTGACCCGTGAGCAGCTGACCGAACAGCTGGAATGTTACACGCAGCTGATGCGCAACGTGCCATATTCGCCGGACTCCACCGTGCCGGATATGACACCCGAAGCGCTGTTGGATCATGCGCTGGGCATGAACAAGTTCGAGATTGAGCAGGATAATATCGGAGAAATCATCGTTCTGCCGCGTGAACAGGCGGTGTTGATGACCTATTACCGTAACAACATTCACCATATGCTGGTGATGCCGTCGGTGATTGCGGTGATCCTGATGCAGCATCGGGAACTGACACGTGCCGAGCTGCTGCGCCAGGTCAGCGTGATCTATCCAATGCTGAAAACCGAGCTGTTCCTGCGCTGGGATAAAGAGAACCTGCCGACCGTGCTGGACGCGCTGGTCAGCGAAATGGCCCGTCAGGGTCTGCTGACCGCTGATGAGCAGAAGTTACGCCTCAGCCCTGCCCGTTTCCATACTCTGCAACTACTGGCTGCTGGCGTGCGTGAGACGCTGCAGCGTTATGCGATCACCTTCTCAATCCTCAGTGCTAATCCGTCGATTAACCGCGGTACGCTTGAGAAAGAGAGCCGGACGATGGCCCAGCGTCTGTCAGTGTTGCACGGTATCAATGCGCCGGAGTTCTTCGACAAGGCGGTATTCTCCACGCTGGTGCTGACGCTGCGCGACGAAGGCTACATCAGCGATACCGGCGATGCGCTGGTTGAGCAGACCCACAAGGTCTACCAGATGCTGGCAGATTTGATTACTCAGGAAGTCAGGATGACCATTGAAAGTGCGGTAGCGCACGAGTAAAGCGGGGTTCTGAAATGAAAAGGCCGGTGATTGCTCACCGGCCTTTTTTTGTGCCTGCCGATCAGAGCCAGCTGTTCAGTGGCGCGCAGCTGAGCGCAATACCGACAAACAGGACCAGGCCGACATAGTTATTGTTCAGGAAGGCCTGGAAACACGCATCACGCTCACGGGTGGTAATCAGCCGCTGCTGATGCACAAACAGCGTGGCGGCCAGCAGGAGTGACCAGTAAAACGCGCCGCCCAGCTGCATCATCCAGCCAATCAACGCCATCAGCACCAGCGTGGCGAACTGCAGCAGGCCGACGATCAGCTTATCAAAGCGACCGAACAGGATCGCCGTCGACTTCACTCCGATCCGCAGATCATCATCGCGATCCACCATCGCATACAGCGTATCGTAGGCCACCGTCCAGCAGATATTTGCCAGGAACAACAGCCAGCAAGCCAGCGGTACGGTTTCACTCACCGCGGCCCAGCCCATCGGGATCGCCCAGCCAAAGGCCGCGCCCAGCACCACCTGGGGCAGATGGGTGTAGCGCTTCATAAACGGATAAACCCATGCCAGCGCCAACCCGCCGAACGACAGCCAGATGGTCATCGCATTCATGGTCAGCACCAGACAGAAAGAGACCAGCACCAGCCCGGCAAACAGCACCTTAGCTTCTTTTGAGGTCACCGCGCCGCTGGGCAGTGGACGGGACTGGGTACGCTTCACGTGGCCGTCGATTTTGCGGTCGGCGAAGTCATTCACCACGCATCCTGCGGCACGCATAAAGAACACGCCGATGATAAAGACTGCCAGCACGTTCAGCGGTGGAATACGCATTCCGGCCAGCCACAGAGCCCACAGGGTCGGCCACAGCAGCAGCAGCGATCCAATCGGCTTGTCGATACGCATCAGGCGGCTGTATGCCTGGAATTTACTCATTGGCAAACTTCTTTCCACAGCTAACTCCCTTCGGCCTGCACCGACCAGTAGAGCGGTGCGGGCGGTAAAAACAGTTCGGTCAGTAATAATGGTTTGCCGGAGAGACGCAGACGCGAGCGACGTCCCCACAATCCGTCCACCAGCCCTGGTTCGATAAAATCGCGCGTCAGGGTTGAAGAAGCAAACAGGTAACGGCCCAGCGGGCGCGTGCCCAACCGCTGCAGCATTTGCTCCGGACCGTTCAGCGTCGACTCCGGCACAACGGTGCGGCCAGCCAGCCAGGGAACCCCGTCGCCGCACAGCAGGATTTCCCGCAGCCAGTAGCGCGACTCCTGCGGTAATAAGGACGCTTCAGTCCCCACCTGTTCCGCGTTGATAAATCCTTCCTGCAACACCTCAACCGTGACCTGACCACAATGGCGCTCAAAGCGCCGGGTCATGGAATCTTCTTCCATCAGCCAGTCAAGCTGCGGGGCCGTCAGTAAAGATGAGGAAGTGGGTAGCCATTCGAGGGCGCGCAGCTGTGTCAGCGCGTGATCGGTCATTGGCCTCTCCGGGCAAAAAATTTTGGAGGGATAGTGTAACGCAGACCCTGCCTGAGAACACAGAGTATTAATACCCAGCCTGTGCTGGGAGCATTGGCCGTCAATAGCGCGAGACGCTTTACAGGCGGCCGGGCCTCCAGGATTTGCAGCTTATTCCCTTTTCAGTCGGTTGCTGTTCGCCAGCCACAGGGTGAACACCAGGATCAGGATCGCGATCGAGTAGGCCAGCGTATCAAACGGGTTTTTATGGTCGACGATAATCAGACGGATAATCGCCGTGATACCGATATAGACAAAATAGCGCAGCGGGAAGTGATATCCCGACTGGAAGTATTTGACAATTAAGGCAATAAACTCGAAATAGAGGAAGTAGATAACAATCCCCTCGATCAACAGATAAGAGGAAGTCTGCTCGCCGGTGTTCAACAATACGTTGGCCAGGTGGAAGGTTTCCTTGCCCAAAAAAATCGCCAGAATACCGGCCAGAATAATCAGGCCAATATTCAGCACCATCTGTAAAACCCAGGCAATTCGTGTGGCGGTAATCATGCAAACATCCTCTGAAGTCACTGTTAACTGTCAGGATAATCCCGACATGCACAATATGCTTCAGCGTGACGAAGTTCACAAGTTTTTGCGCAGGGGCAGGCGGACAGAGAGGGGGCGAAGCCATTCGCCCCTGAGATGTTCACTTTGCAGAATAGAGCGGGCCAGGTGAATCTGACCCACTGTCACTTAACGGAAGTTTTCGTCGCGATCGCTGGTCATATCATACAGCTGGTACTTACGACCCAGCATCTGACCGCCATCTCGCGTCAGCGGCGTCCAGTTAACCTGCGCACGGCCGCGGGTTGGCGTGGCGGTGAACAGATCCATCGGAATCGATATGTAGAAGCCTTTAGTGAAGTCGCCCTCACCGTATTCTTCTGCTGATACGTTGGTTTTGGTGGCGTAAGCCCCGACGATCACGCCGCTGTCGAACTGGCGAGAGACGTCAATCGTCGCCCCTTTATCTTCGGCCAGATACTGCCCGACGCTCGCCTTCACCAGCACCTGATGGTTGAAGAACGAAGGTCGCCAGTAAGCGGTCAGATTGCCGACTTTTGCGTTGTAGTCGGTGAACTGCATCATGTTGTCCCAGTCACGCTGCTTGACGTAGTTGGCATCCACGCCAAATGCCCAGTCAGAGTCGAGCGGACGGTACAACACTTCGCCCCCCACACCGCCGTACATCGTTTCCAGATAACCGCCATAAACCTGCCCATAGAAGCCATTTCCGAGGTAGTGCATGTAGTTGGCTTGCAGGTTATTCACATAGACGTTGTTTTCAACGTAGTCGCGAATATGGGTGCGTACGCGCGGTAACGAGGAATCAGAAGGCGCGCCGTTGTAGTTGAACTTGTCGTAGTTGTTTGCCAGGTTGCCAAACACGCTGCCATCAAGCAACAGGTGGTTAGTCAGCCAGTAGCTGGCGCTGCCCATCACCCCAACCTGATAAAGGTAGAAGCTTTCCGGTCCGCCAACAGACTGGTTCAGCACCGGAGCAATATTGTAGGTAAAGTCATCCGGATCGATATGGTAACCCTGTTCAGTACGGCCCGGATCAACCGGATTGACGCGCTGCTGATCCAGCATTTTTTCCTGACCCAGTGGATAACCTTCCAGCTGCTGACGCAGGCTGTCCACGCTGGTCCGGGTGGTCACCTGCGGCATCCGGTTGCGGGTTTCAGTGATGTCCACCGTATCCACATTCTCTGGCAGATTGTTCATCACGATCACGTTCGCGCGGTCGATCCCTTCCTGGGTATTGCGGTACTTGGACTGCTGGCCGGTCACGTACAGGGTATTGCCCTTCACCTGCATGTTCGGCCCCGTCAGGCCGGCGTTGTATTTCAGATCGGTCAGCTGGTCTGCCGCCACTGTCGAATCAAGGAATTCGCCCTGTGGCTGCGGCTTGTAAGCCGGTTTGGGCACATCGACGGAGGCTGAATGCAGATCGTTAAAGTTGGTGCGCAGCGTGAAGCCCGCCATAAAGGTGTTGCCACGCTCATAACTGACGTTAACATCGGCCCAGTCGGTAAGACGGTAAATTGCCCCGACGTTAACTTTGCTTTTCTGCTCCAGGCGCCCGGCGAAATCGTCCTGATAATTGTTGCCTTCGTACTCCACCTTCAGGCGCAACGGCTGCCACGGCGTCTGATATTCCACACCACCAAAGAGGGCCGCGGGGCCTTTGAACATGTCCTTGCCGCTCACTGAACCCGCGGTGCCATTGTTGTCTGAACGGTAGCAGTAGCTGCTGTCAGCTTCACAGAATGGGTTTTTCACCGTGCCGCTGTTGCCGAGGTAGCCGAAGCCCAGTCCCAGCGTAAAGTCGAATGGTCCCCAGGCTTTGGTCGCCACAAAATATTCACTGTCGAAAAGACCCGTACCGCCAAGGTCACGGGCGCCAACCGAGAATTCCGGCAGCCAGTAGCCTTCCTGCCACAAACGCGCTTTCAGGTCGAAGGCTTTGTCTTTATAAGACTGGTTACCACTGAAACTCTCTACCGCACTGTAACGACGGGTTTTCACATCGGTATAGCGGATCGTCGCTTCGAGCCAGGGAAACAGCTGTACCGACGAGGAGTAAAATCGATACTGATCGTTGTAGCGATAATTCAGGCTGAACTCGCCGTCCTTTGCCATACGCGCGGTGGGCACCTGCAGCAGGCCCACACCGCCGAAGTCGGACTGAGAAGGACCTGGCGCATCGGGCCAGGTGGCCGCCTGGGCCTGGCAGGCGCAGGCAACGGAAACTGCCAGCAGGCTGAGAAGACAGGTTTTTTTCATCAGTCAGGGATCCGGTGCGTCAGAACAGAGATAATCTGCTGGTTAAGATCTGCATACTGGCCAGGCAGCGACCAGGAGGAGAAGCCAACGTAAATAATGCTGCCAGTCTCTGGCTCAACGTGGCGGCGATTCCAGTAAGCAATCGGCACTTCCGTTGTCTCGCCCGAAGGTGCAATCACCGTGGCAAAGTTACGTTCCGCACCGACGAGACGGTCGTGGTCACCGAGGTAATCAACAACAGTCCGTCCGGGCAGCCACGGCGTTTTCCCGCTGCCGCTGACCAGGCCCGCCAGGGTCACATTGGTTGGCTCCCGCAGGGTATACACACTGTAATCGCCTTCCAGACGGCGGTTTTCCGCCGCACGCACACGTACCCAGTCAGGATCGAGATTGACGATCTGCCGTCCGGTCACTTTCACTGCGGCCACCTGCTGCAGGAGGTTATCCACTACCGCTGCTTTATCCGCATCATCATCCGCATGCAGCTCGTTGCTCCACGCCTTCAGCCGTGCCAGCAGCTGTTGTTGCTGTTGCAGCGCCACCGCCGTCGCCATTTTTTCGGCGATCACCGTACCCGGCCACCAGGTTTTGCCCTTCAGCTCCGGGCTGGTCACCAGTTGAGCCAGATTTTGCGCATGGCGGACGACTGCCGTCTGCGTCTGCCCCGGATAAAAGACCGTGACCTGGCTTTCTGCAGACACGCTCAGCGACACGCAGGCAGCCATCCCTGCGAGGAGAGAGGTTATTTTTTTCATGATTTCGCCGGCTTCAGGATGGTGGTTTCAATGGGGAAGTAATCGCCGCCCAGCGTCTGCCGTGACTGGCGGATCTGACCAGTGGTGGTGTCGACCCAGAAGATGTTGGTCCAGGATTTACCGTCTGCGGCCAGCTCTACGTGCTCCTGCCAGACGCGGCAGGCAACTTTATTGCCCGCCAGATCCAGCACCTGATCGTTCCCTCGCGTGAAGTGAGAAACCGCCGTACCGGCGCGAAACTTCCCGGCCTCGGTCCAGCTCAGCGTGCGCGTCCAACTGGCCCCTTCCGTCAGGTGCAATGCATCGGCCAGCGGATCCTGCTGCAGATTGGTGACATCCACCAGATTGTCAGTCAGCCCAAGCGTTTTCACCACCCGCCCATGCTGAGTGACCACCACCGAGCGGTCGCGGGTGATCCACTTTTGCTGACCGTTTTCATCAAAACCCAGCACCACGAAGATCCTCTGCCCGTCATTCACGCGCAGATACATGCTGGCATAGGGCAGGCTTTCAACCTGTTCAGGGGTGACCTGAACATCGTCTGGCCCCAGCAGGGCGAGTTTTACCGAATCAGTCAGCCCTTTTTGTGTTTGTGTACAGGCCTGGAGCAGCAGGCATAGAAGCAGCAGTGATATATAGCGCACCTGTGTGAGTCCCTGAACAAAGTCTGACAATGTCAAAAAATAACCACACAGCCGTGTGGTTATGATTAATTTACCGAACTTAGCGAGTGGTCGCCGTGGTGGTGGTCGTAGTGGTGCCGGTGTTAGACCCGTTACCACCGCTGCTTGCTGCCAGCGCTACGCCAACCAGTGCGCCAAGCGCACCAATACCCACAGCCGTGGTGGTTCCTGCGGAGAGCGTTCCCGCAGTTGCACCCGCAGCAGCACCGGCTTCTTCAGGTGCAGCGAACGCGGCTGAAGCTGTGGCCAGATAAGCGATGGCTGCAGCAGCACATAAGGTTTTTTTCATATCATTTCCCTTCATTAAATGAATGGATACCCAACCTGAAGGGTTTCAGGCGCGTTCAGTATAAGGCAATAAATTAACAGAATTGAGGGCTGATACGGCGTGGCTTACAGGGGATTCTGGTTGATTAAAATCAACGCCATTTGGCAGGTTCAGGCAGTATTTAATCCATTAGCTCAGGTTACTGGCATTAATAACTGTGATCTGAAGCCATCTTAGTGCCATTAACTGGTAATCTGCTTTAGCGGCGGGGATTAACACGAAATGGCGTAATCATCAAACCAGCCTGATTTAAAATCATATTTATCAAATAATTAATTGAAAATTCCCCGCCTTTGCCTGCAAAAATGCCAGCTAAGGTTTTCAGAATTATCTTGGCGTAAAAGCCTCAATAATCAACGGTTTTAAGATTTTCCTTAGCCATGAAGGGCTGAGTTGATCAAATTTTGGGGGTAATGACGGGGGAGATTGTAATGACTCTCCTCTGCAACCCCCGACACAGGCGGCGGGACGGGGAGTCACCAACCTGTCAACCAGGACCAAAAAAAGATAAAGGCGGACCTGTGACGGAGGCTACGGGCAAAATAAAGGGCCGGAGCTTGTGCAACCGGCCCTGAAACTGTCAGCTAAAGAGATCAGCCACGCCAGTTTTTATAACGGTTAATCAGACCGTTGGTGGAGCTGTCGTGGCTGCTGACCTGCTCGCTACCGGTCAGTTCCGGCAGGATGCGGTTTGCCAACTGTTTGCCCAGCTCAACGCCCCACTGGTCGAAGGTGAAGATATTGAGGATTGCGCCCTGAGTGAAGATTTTGTGTTCATACAGCGCAATCAGCGCACCCAGGCTGAACGGCGTAATATCGCGCAGCAGGATGGAGTTGGTTGGACGGTTACCTTCGAACACTTTGAACGGAACGATATGCTCAACAGACTTCGCGTCTTTGCCGGCATCGGTAAACTCTTTCTCTACCACTTCACGTGATTTACCGAACGCCAGCGCTTCAGTCTGCGCGAAGAAGTTCGACAGCAATTTCGCGTGATGGTCACCCAGCTTGTTGTGGCTGACGGCAGGCGCGATAAAGTCACAAGGGACCATTTTGGTGCCCTGATGGATCAGCTGATAAAACGCATGCTGCCCATTGGTGCCTGGCTCGCCCCAGATAATCGGGCCGGTTTCGTAAGTCACCGGAGTGCCGTTACGGTCAACATACTTGCCGTTGGATTCCATGTTGCCCTGTTGGAAATAGGCAGCAAAGCGGTGCATATACTGATCGTAAGGCAGGATAGCTTCGGTTTCAGCACCAAAGAAATTGTTATACCAGATGCCGATCAGCGCCAGGATCACCGGCAGGTTTTTCTCAGCAGGCGTGGTGGAGAAGTGCTTGTCCATGGCATGCGCGCCGCTCAGCAGTTTCTCGAAGTTGTCGAAACCAACTGACAGGATGATCGACAAACCAATCGCTGACCACAGGGAATAACGGCCGCCGACCCAGTCCCAGAATTCGAACATGTTGGCGGTATCAATACCAAATTCGCCCACGGCTTTACCGTTGGTGGAAAGAGCCGCAAAGTGCTTCGCCACGTGCTTCTCATCACCCGCAGCCTTCAGGAACCAGTCACGCGCGCTGTGGGCGTTGGTCATAGTTTCCTGCGTGGTGAAGGTTTTGGAAGCGACCAGGAACAGCGTGGTTTCCGGGCTGAGATCTTTCACCGTTTCAGCAATGTGCGTGCCGTCAACGTTAGACACGAAATGCATGTTCAGGTGGTTCTTATACGGACGCAGTGCCTCGGTGACCATAAATGGCCCCAGGTCGGAACCGCCGATACCGATGTTCACTACATCCGTGATCGGTTTGCCGGTGTAGCCTTTCCACTCGCCGCTGATGATACGCGCAGAGAAAGATTTCATCTTATCCAGCACCGCGTTCACTTCCGGCATCACGTCTTTGCCATCCACCACAATCGGGGTGTTGCTGCGGTTACGCAGGGCAACGTGCAGAACGGCACGATCTTCGGTACGGTTAATTTTTTCGCCGGAGAACATCGACTTGATAGCACCCTGCAGGTCGGTCTCTTTGGCCAGAGCCTGCAGCTTGCTGAGGGTTTCACTGGTGATGCGGTTTTTGGAGAAGTCCACCAGCATAAGGTCATCAAAGGTGGCAGAGAAGGTCGCAAAACGGTTACCGTCTTTGGCAAACAGATCGGCGATCTCGACCTCTTTCATCTCTTCAAAATGCTGCTGCAGCGCCTGCCAGGCAGCGGTTTGTGTCGGATTGATATTTTTCATAGCAACACACTCTTGTTATTTAAGAACCGGAAATCAGACCGGACGCCATGTTACCTGTTACGAGCCGTCAGCTCCCCTTTTCCTGCAACAGGTTACAACTATCACGGGAGGCGCAGACCTCTCCTGTGTCCGGGGCTATTTATAATTCAGGCGACGGGGATGATGCCCGCTCAGCGTTTCAGTATGACTATTCTGCTGTCGAAAGGAAAAATTTTATCGTCGCATCCCCCCTCTTTCAGCCTTTGAAGGGTGAATCGTTAAGGCGGGATAAGTGACTGTAAGCCTTGCCGTCCAGGCAAATTTGATTGCCGGTGCCTTTTCCCGGTTCCTGCAATAAAAGGTATACGGCGGCGTGGCAGGGCTGGCCCCCGCTGACAGCACCAGGGTAAAATGAGAATTCCTCAAACGGCAGTGATTGACAGCAAAGCCATAACCGGATATTTGTAGTCCGCTAGTTGCGCATCTTGATGCGCAAGCCAGAAGAGGCGCGTCGCCCAGGCAGTGTGTTGGAGGAACCGAATCCGGTGAAAACACATCAGGGGGAGCGACGCCGAGGTGCAAATCACGCGGAGTGGGGCGCATCGACCGCAGGGGCTGAATCCTCTGGGTTGTCACCAGGGTCGTTCGCAGTCGAACGATCCATACTCAGATTCACTGCGTTGCGGCCGTACAGCTGCCACAGCGGGTCGGGTATACAAGGTGGGGCGCTTCTGGGTGACTCGTAGTAATCCCCTTTTCTACGTCTGCCCCGTTTCTGCTCTTCCCTTGTGCCAAGGCTGATGGAATCTAACCTGACACGAGGTATGTCAAGACATGTCCCAATCTTCATTGATCGTGGCGAAATTTGGCGGCACCAGCGTTGCCGACTTTACCGCGATGAATCGCAGCGCCGACGTGGTGCTGTCCGATCCGAATGTCCGTCTGGTGGTACTTTCTGCCTCCGCGGGCGTTACCAACCTGCTGGTTTCCCTGGCTGATGGTCAGGAACAGGAACAGCGCGCTTACCTGTTGGATGAAATCCGCCGTATTCAGTACGCCATTGTCGACCAGCTCGACAAGCCGGAAGTGATCCGTGAAGAAGTCGATCGCATGCTGGAAAACATCACCATGCTGTCGGAAGCGGCAGCACTGGCCACTTCAACCGCCCTGACTGACGAGCTGGTCAGCCACGGTGAACTGATGTCCAGCCTGCTGTTTGTGGAGATCCTGCGTCAGCGTCAGGTGGCGTCAGAGTGGTTTGATGTGCGTAAAGTGATGCGCACCAGCGACCGCTTTGGCCGCGCAGAGCCTGACGTGGAGCTGCTGGCTGAGCTGTCACAGTCCCAGCTGGCTCCGCGTCTGCAGGAAGCCCTGATCGTGACCCAGGGCTTTATCGGCAGTGAGGCAAAAGGCCGCACCACCACGCTGGGCCGTGGCGGAAGCGACTACACCGCCGCCCTGCTTGGTGAGGCGCTGCACGCCAGCCGCATCGACATCTGGACCGACGTGGCGGGGATCTACACCACCGATCCGCGTGTGGTGCCAGCGGCCAAGCGCATTGATGAAATCACCTTCGAAGAAGCGGCCGAAATGGCGACCTTCGGGGCAAAAGTGCTGCACCCGGCCACGCTGCTGCCAGCGGTTCGCCGCGATATTCCGGTCTTCGTCGGCTCCAGCAGGGATCCTGCTGCAGGCGGTACCCGGGTCTGCAACCAGACGCAGAATCCACCGCTGTTCCGGGCGCTGGCCCTGCGCCGCAAGCAAACTTTGCTGACACTGCACAGTCTGAACATGCTGCACGCACGCGGTTTCCTGGCTGAGCTGTTCAACATTCTGGCGCGCCACAGTATTTCCGTGGATCTGATTACCACCTCAGAAGTCAGCGTGGCCCTGACTCTGGACACCACCGGCTCTTCCACCACCGGTGAAAGTCTGCTGACCCAGGCCCTGCTTACCGAGCTTTCTTCCCTGTGCCGCGTTGAAGTGGAAGAGAATCTGGCGCTGGTGGCCATAATTGGGAATAATCTGTCCAAGGCCTGTGGCGTGGGCAAAGAAGTGTTCGGCGTGCTGGAACCTTTCAACCTGCGCCTGATTTGCTACGGTGCCAGCAGCTATAACCTGTGCTTCCTGGTGCCGGGCAATGACGCTGAACGGGTAGTGCAGGCATTGCACCATAACCTGTTCGAATAAAAGAAATTAAGTTATCTGACCGGGCCTGGCCCGGTTATTTTACGCCGCGATTATCCCGCCTTTGCTGCATCCATTCTGCTCTGCCAGAAACAAGTTCAATCTTTTTAATAACTTCCGACTTATTAACACCGAATTAATCTTAATTAACATCAGTGGTATTTTTACTGCATTAATCTCAAATTAATGAATTGAAATACTGTCGCCAATATTGATAATCCCGCTGATTAACAATAAAAACTTTGAGGTTATTATGAAAAAATTTGTGGCTGAATTTTTAGGGACGTTTGTACTGGTGTTCGGTGGTTGTGGCAGCGCGGTACTGGCTGCAGGGTTTCCGGGCCTGGGTATTGGGTTTGCCGGGGTGGCGCTGGCATTTGGTCTGACCGTACTGACCATGGCTTACGCCGTCGGACACATTTCCGGCGGCCATTTTAACCCGGCGGTAACGCTGGGCCTGTGGGCTGGCGGCCGTTTCCCTGCCGCTCAGATCCCTGGCTATATTGTGGCTCAGGTGATCGGGGGTCTGGCTGCTGCTGGCGTGCTGTACGTGATTGCCAGCGGTCATGCTGGTTTTGATGCGGCGGCCAGCGGCTTCGCTTCCAATGGTTACGGCGAACACTCTCCGGGTGGTTTCTCGATGCTTTCCGCCATGGTGATTGAAGTGGTACTGACCGCTGTCTTTCTGGTGATCATCCACGGTGCGACCGATAAACGCGCTCCGGCTGGCTTCGCCCCGATTGCGATTGGTCTGGCGCTGACGCTGATCCATCTGATCAGCATCCCGGTAACCAATACCTCTGTAAACCCGGCTCGCAGCACCGCCGTGGCGATTTTCCAGGGTGGCTGGGCCATTGATCAGCTGTGGCTGTTCTGGGTGATGCCGATTGTGGGTGGTGTTATCGGTGGCCTGATTTATCGCGGCCTGCTGGAAACCAAAGAGTAATTTTCTGCTTTGCTGGCGGGTTGATCACAATTAACCCGCCTTCCCCCCTTTTCCCCTTCTTTCCCCTTTCCGTTTTAATGCTATGATTCGGCGTTCACTTTTCCCCCGTTCCGGGCAAAGCGAATCACCTATGGCAAAACCTGCTCTGAAAATACCCACTTTAAAGTGGTATAAATACAACATATTAAAAGGAAGTCTGGCTATGCTCGCCACCGTTACCCGACTGTTTCCGTTATGGGCAGTCCTGCTCTCTGTCGCCGCTTATTACTCCCCTACCACTTTCCTGGGCATCGGCCCGTGGGTCACTTATCTGCTGATGCTGATTATGTTTGGCATGGGCGTAACGCTGAACATTAATGATTTCAAACGGGTGCTGACCCGCCCCGCACCGGTACTGGCCGGGACGTTCCTGCACTATCTGGTGATGCCGCTGGCCGCCTGGGGACTGGCTAAGCTGTTCCATATGCCGCCAGATCTGGCCGCCGGAATGATCCTGGTGGGCAGCGTGGCCAGCGGCACCGCCTCAAACGTGATGATCTATCTGGCGAAAGGCGATGTCGCCCTGTCAGTGACCATCTCTTCCGTTTCTGCGCTGGTCGGCGTTTTCGCCACGCCACTGCTGACTAAACTGTATGTCGACACCCATATTCAGGTCGACGTGGTAGGCATGCTGCTGAGCATCGTGAAAATCGTGGTAGTACCCATTGGTATCGGCCTGATCGTGCACCACACCATGAATGGCCTGGTGAAGCGCGTGGAGCCTTATCTGCCTGCATTTTCCATGGTCTGCATTCTGCTGATCATCAGCGCGGTGGTGGCAGGCAGTCAGGGCTTTATCGGCTCGGTCGGCCTGATGGTGATTGCGGCAGTGATCCTGCACAACGCCATTGGCCTGCTTGGCGGCTACTGGGGCGGCAAGCTGTTTGGCTTTGATGAATCAACCTGCCGCACGCTGGCACTGGAAGTGGGCATGCAGAACTCCGGCCTGGCGGCCACGCTGGGTAAACTGTACTTCTCCCCGCTGGCGGCTCTGCCAGGTGCCCTGTTCTCCGTCTGGCATAACCTTTCCGGCTCCCTGCTGGCGGGTTACTGGTCCGGCAAGCCTGTCGATAAGAAGAAGTAACTTCTGCACGCTCCCCTGCCTGCGGCGGGGGAACGGTTATCACTCCTCATCACGTTCGTCATCCGGCTGTTCCAGCACGCTGTAGGCCACCGCACAAAATAACGAGTTCAGGCGCTTCATATCCCCCAGCAGACCAAGGTGCAGCGAACTGGTCTCAATGCTCTGGACGTTATGCTGATGCAGGCGGTCCACATGCTTATGCGAATAGCGGCGGTTGGTGATGCGAAAACGATGCTTGGAGCGGCGCAGGCGTTTGGCGCTGGTAATATCGCGTGATAAAAACACCGACAGGCTGAGGCGCAGATTGGCGGTAAGCTGCTCCAGCAATGCATCCAGTTCGCCCATACCCTCAACGGAAAAAGCCCGCCGGGCCGCCAGCGATTTATCCGCCACGTCGCCACTCATCCGCTCCAGAATATCACCAGCCATTTCCAGGTTCAGCGCCATCTCGATGATTTCGGCCCAGCGCCGCGAATCCTCTTCCGGCAGGTCTTCTTTCGGCATCTGCGCCAGGTAGAGCTTGATGGCGGTGTACAACACGTCCACGTCGTCATCCAGTCTGCGGATCTCACGGTCTTCGCGCAACTCCCCATGCACTACCTTACTGAAAGTCACCAGCATCTGCTCCAGTACATCGCCCATGCGCAGCGTCTCCCGCGAGGCATTGGCCAGCGCCAGCGCCGGGGTATCCAGCGCACTGGCATCCAGATGCCGTGGTTTAAGCCGCAGATCGGTTTCCGGCTCGACGCGGATCAGACGCTCACACAGCCGCGCCATTGCCCCGGCAAAAGGCACCATCGTCAGGCAGCGGATCAGGTTGTAGAAAACGTGGAAGAAAATCACCAGTTCTTCATCGTTGACCGGCAATTTATGCAACAGTGCGGCCAGCGGATCGATAAAGGGCAGCACGATCAGCGAGCCGATAAATTTGAACAACAGGCTGCCAAGCGCCACCCGCTTTCCGGCGGCGTTCGAGGCGCTGTTGTTCAGCATTGCCAGCAGCCCGCTACCCAGGTTTGCGCCTATTACCAGACACAGCGCCACCTTGAAGGAGATCACTCCAGTGGCGGTCAGCGTGGCGGTGATCAGCACTGCGGCCAGGCTGGAATAGCTGATGATGGCGAACACTGCGCCAATCAGCGCATCCAGCATCACATCACCGGTCAGCGAAGAGAACAGCACTTTCACTCCCGCCGCCTGGGTAATTGGCGTCGCGGCGGCCACAATCAGCTGCAGCGCCAGCAGGATCAGCCCCAGACCTATGCTGGCCCGGCCCAGCTGACCGGCACGGGTCTGCTTGCGGCCAAGGAAGAACACCACGCCAAAGAAGATAAACAGCGGCGAAAGCCAGGAGAGATCGAACGTCAGAATACGCGCCATCAGCGCCGTACCCACATCGGCACCCAGGATAATCACCAGCGCGGGCGTCAGCCCCACCAGATCCTGAGCGACAAAAGAAGTGACCAGCAGCGTGGTGGCATTGCTGCTCTGCACCAGTGCGGTTACGCCAATGCCGGAGATAAAGGCCATCGGTTTTTTGGAGACGCTGCGGCTGAGCACGCGCCGTAAATCAGCGCCGTACACGCGCATAATGCCGGTACGCACGATATGCGTTCCCCAGACCAGCAGCGCCACAGCAGAAAGAAGGTTAAGCAGGGTTAGCACCGATATCGACCTCACAGCTTTGCAAAAGTAACGGATTCAGGACGGGGACTCGTCCTGATGAGTACGTTAAGTTTAGCTGATACGCTGAAAAAATCTTTTTAATCAGCGTGATAGTTGATCTGGCCTGCTAAAGCCTGAACGCGGCGGGATCAGGCCACCTCACGCAGGGTCAGCTTATCCAGCTGCAGGCCAATCTGGTAGCCTTCCGGGTGCAGATCGTCCGGCGAACGGTTAAGGACATCCACCCACAGCTCCACATCCCGGGCTTTCACGCGGTAGCGGATAACGTTACCCAGCAAGCTGTGGCTGAGGATTTCCGCCGGGATCCCCTGTTGTGGCGCGCAGAACTGCACCGACTCAGGACGCAGCGCCACCTGACCGCTGTAGCTTTCACCGGTCAGACGGGATGCCTGCTCCGCCGTCAGCAAGTTGTAATTCCCGATAAACCCGGCGGCAAACAGGTCTGCCGGTTGGGTATACAGCGATTCTGCGTTACCGTTCTGTACAATTTTCCCTTTGTTCATCAACACGATACGGTCGGAAAGGGTTAGCGCCTCTTCCTGATCGTGCGTCACGAACAGCGTGGTCAGGTTCAGCTCTTTCTGAATACGCCGGATCTGGTCACGCAGGTGGCGACGAATGCGGGCGTCGAGCGCGGACAATGGCTCATCCAACAGCAGCAAACGAGGCTGGGTAACCAGCGAACGGGCCAGCGCCACACGCTGACACTGCCCGCCGGAGAGCTGATGCGGATAGCGTTTTGCGTAGTCGTTCAACTCCACCAGCTCCAGCACTTCCCCGACGCGGCGCTGAATCTCAGCAGCATTAAGCTTCTGCATTTTCAGGCCAAAGGCCACGTTGCGCTCCACGGTCATGTTTGGGAACAGCGCGTAGCTCTGGAATACCATGCCAATCGAGCGCTTCTGCGGGGTCAGCGGCACAATGTCCTGCCCCTGCAGCAAAATCTGCCCGCTGTCGGCCGAAGTCAGCCCGGCCAGGCAGCGCAGCAGCGTGGATTTTCCGCAGCCGCTCGGCCCCAGCAGCGTGACAAATTCCCCTTCGCTGGCGCTGAAGTCGATATTCTGGAAAATTGTCGTCGGGCCATAGCTTTTATTCAGTCGGGTGACATTCAGGTAGGAAGACATCTTCAGCCTCTCTCGCGGTTCAGGGCGTTTGCCAGCCAGGTCACCAGCAGGACAACAAAGAAATAGGAGACAACCAGCGCACTGCTGAAATGACCGCTGGCGTTGCGCACGTTGTAAAGATAAACCTGCAGCGTTTCATAGCTGGTGCCGACCAGCATGTTAGCAAACACAAACTCACCGATCAGGAACGAGAACGAGAGCAGTACCGCAATAAACGCCCCTTTACGCAGGTTAGGCAGCACCACCAACAGCGCGGCCTGCCAGGTGCTGGCACCCAGCAGATGCGCGGCATCAATCAACTCACGCATATTGATCGCCTGCATATTGTTGGAAATAGCGCGATAGATAAACGGCAACGCGATAGTGAAGTAGCAGCCAATAAGGATCCACGGCGTGCCCGTCAGCATCAGCGGCGGCGCGGAATAGAGCTGCAGCAGCCCCACCGAAGAGACTACCGGCGGCACGGCAAACGGCAGCAGGATCAGCACGTTCATCACCGCATCCAGTTTCGGGAAGTAGTAAGCGATCACAAACATGGTCGGCAAGACCAGCACCAGCGAAAACAGCAGCGCTCCGAAGCAAATCAGCAGGGAATGCCACAGCGCGATCAGGAAGCGCGGGTCGCTCCACAGCTGTGTCATCCACTTCAGCGTGAAGCCTTCCGGCAGGATAGTGGCGCCCCATTCGGTAGCCAACGCATACAGCAGCGTCGCCAGCAGCGGCAGCGCCAGGATCAGGAACACCAGCCAGACAATCATCCGATGGTAAATATGTTCACTTCGCGACATCGTCACAGTCTCCTTCTGGGTTAGCGCGCGTTCTGGTAGCTGCGACGAACCAGCCACTGATGGACCACGGTGATCGCCGACATCAGGATCACCAGCAGCATCGCCAGTGCACTGCCCATATTTGGATCGAGCGAAATATCCCCCGACACCAGCGCCGCAATCCGCACCGGGATCACATTGAAGTTGCCGGTGGTCAGAGCATAAATCGTGGCGTAAGCCCCCAGCGCATTCGCCAGCAGGATGACGAAAGTTCCGAGCAGCGCAGGCGTCAGAATGGGCAAGCCAATATGCCACCAGTAGCGCCAGCGGCTGGCTCCCAGCAGCGCTGCCGACTCTTGCCAGTCCTTTTTTAGCCCGTCAAACGCCGGATAGAGCAGCAGAATGCCGAGCGGGATCTGGAACCAGGTGTAAACCACAATCAGCCCGTCGGTGGAGTAGAGCCTGAAGGTCTCCATCAGCTGGTATTTACGCATCAACAGCGTCAGGCAGCCGTTCAGCCCCAGCAGGATCACAAAGGCAAACGCCAGAGGTACCCCGGCAAAGTTGCTGGTCATGTTGGTGAAGGACATAAAGAAGCGGTGGAGTTTGCCGCCACCCAGTTGATGCAGCGAGTAGCCCCCCAGTAAGGCGATAATCAGGCCGTAAACACTGGACCAGAATGAGATATCCAGCGAGAAGCGGATCGCCTGCTGATAAAACGTCGAGGTGAGGATATCGCTGTAGTTGCCCCAGCCCCACGCCTCGTTCATTTCGCTGTAGAAGCTGTTGATCGCAATCCACACCAGCGGGGCGATTTGAAAAGCGAGATAGAACACCACAAAAGGCAGCAGGCACAGCAGCGCTATTCCTTTGCCCTTCATCACGCCATCTCCTGTCTGAGCAGCGCCGGACAAACCGGCTTGTCGTGATCGACGCCGAGGATCTCGCACAGTGTGCCACAAAGATCGGTCTGCAGCGGTGCCGCATCGTTTTGCAGTGAGAATGCTTCGCCAAAGACAAACAGCGGCACCTGAGTTTCTTCCGGCAGAGTGCCGCCGTGGCTGCGGTCATCATTCATGCCGTGATCGGCAGTGACCACTACCTGATACCCTTCGGCCAGCCATGCCGGCATCCAGTGCGACAGGTAGCCATCGGCTATGCGAGCACGGTTGCGATACTGCGGCGTGGAGAGGCCGAATTTATGGCCCGCATCGTCGATGTTCATCGGGTGGATTAGCAGGAAGTCCGGGTTGTAACGCAGACGCAGGCTCTCGGCATCCTCAAACAGGTGAGAATCCGGATAGCCGTCGTCGTAGTAAAAGTGGCCGTACTGAATCGGCAGGGCTGCGTCTTCAGTGTGGCGATCGCGGGCGGCCTGCCACGGCGAGCGGTTATATAACTCGCTCACCCAGTGATAGGCCGCTGCCGCCGTGGTCAGCCCGGCATCGCGCGCATAGTGGAAAATACTGCGCTCTTTGCTCAGACGGCTGACCCCGTTGTGAATAATTCCGCTTTTCACCGGCGTGATGCCGGTGAGAATGCACTCGTACAACGGACGTGAGAGCGAGGGCAGCTCACACGTCATCTGGTAGAGCTGCCCGTTCCCCTGGGCGCACTCTGCCTGCAAATAGCCCATCGCATGTCGCGCCACCTCATAACTCAGGCCGTCCAGCACTACCAGAATTGTTTTCATGCCGAATCCTTATTGCTTCATATTCACGATAACGTTTTCCTGCCACAGACGAGGCAGCATTTTAGAGGCTTTGTCCCAGGCTTCCGGATCGGCAATCGGATGAGCATTTTTATACTCAGAGTTCGGCAGCAGCTTGGCCTGAACGTCCGCAGGCAGAGTCAGATGCTCGGCGCGAATTGGACGGGCATAACCACGGGCCAGGTTGATCTGACCGGCATCAGAGAAAATGTATTCACGAGCCAGTTTGGCGGCGTTAGGGTGTTTGGCGTACTTGTTGATGATGGTGGTATAGCCCGAAGTGATACTGCCGTCAGAAGGGATCACCACTTCGAATTTGCTCTTATCGATCTGATCGCGGTAGTTCAGGCCGTTGAAGTCCCAGACCACGGCAACCTGGATTTCACCCTTCTCGATGTTGGCAATCACCGGATCGGTCACGCCCAGGCGGCCTTCCTTTGCCAGGTCGCTGAAGAAGCTCAGCGCAGGTTTGAGGTTTTTCTCGCTGCCGCCCATTGCGTAAGCCGCCGCCAGCACGCCGTTCGCTGCCTGAGCCGCCACGCCAACGTCACCGATGGTCACCACGTATTTGCCTTTTTTCAGGTCTGCCCAGCTGTGCGGCACGTCTTTAACCTGATCTTTATTGACGATAAACGCGATGGTGCCGGTATAGGCCAGCATCCAGTTACCGTCTTTGTCTTTCGCCCATGCCGGAACCTGATCCCAGGTACTCGGTTTGTAAGGTTGCGCCAGACCTTTCTGCACGGCTACCGGGCCGAAGGCCGCGCCGACGTCACCGATATCCGCCGTGGCATTACTCTTCTCAGCGGCAAATTTCGCCAGTTCCTGAGCAGAAGACATATCGGTATCACCATGCTGAATACCGTATTTACTGGTGATATCAGCCCAGGTTTCTTTCCAGTTAGCCCAGCTGTCAGGCATGCCGACGCTGTTCACTTGCCCTTCGCTTTTGGCCGCTTTTTCCAGAGCGGCCGTGTCGGCAGCATGCGCGCCCGGCAGGGCAAGGAAAATGGCACTGGCTAACACAGATGCGAACAAAGATTTCATAACTGCTGCTCCGGATGATAAGTTGAATGGCCTTCTGGACTAGTCCAGCAAGATCCGAGCCAATCTAGCCTGGCGATATGACAGATTTATGTCAGGCCAGCGGGGTACTGGACTAGTCCAACATTTCTGATAGCAGTGGTTTGGGGTTTACGCGCCACTGTCGTTCGAATTCTGTGCAGCTTCGCACCAAATTGAGGCTTTGATGTGATGAAAGCATTAACTGTGGATGTCATTTGTCAGACGCTGGGAGAGCGCATCCGCGCGGGCGATTTCGCTGCCAACGGTCGCCTGCCTTCCGAGCGCAGCCTCAGTGAGCAGTTCTCCACGACACGCATTACGCTACGCGAGGCGCTGGGCCAGCTGGAGTCTCAGGGGATGATTTATCGTGAGCTGCGTCGTGGCTGGTTTATCGCCCCACCACGGCTGGCTTACGATCCGCTGTTGCGCAGCCACTTTCACGCCATGGCAGAACAGCAGGGGCGCACCGCGCAGACCGAAGTGCTCAACGCGCTGACGGTGAAGGTCAGCCGGGAGCTGGCCGATAAACTGGAAATGCGTGAAGGGGATGACGTTTACCGTATCTGCCGCCTGCGGCGGATTGATAATCGTGCCGTGCTGTATGTTGAGCATTACCTCAACCCGGTCTATTTTCCTGACCTGCTGAGCTTTGATCTCACCCGTTCGCTGACCAATCTCTACCAGGAGGAATACGGTATCCGCTATGGCCGCGTAGGGTTCAATATGCTGCCCACTCCGCTGCCGAAGCTGGCTGCTCCGGCCCTAAAAGTCGCGGCTGGGAGCCCGGCTTTGTTCATTACCCGCATCAACCGGGATCAGCACGACCGTATTATCGATTGTGACTACGAGTACTGGCGCTATGACGCTTTGTATATTGCCGTAGAGGTCAGAGAGGGACGGAGCTGACGGCAGGACTCGTTGAACAAATCCTGCAGGCCTGAAAAACGGTCTCAGTCCGCGTCATACCCCAGGTTAGGTGCCAGCCAGCGCTCGACCTCACTGACCGGCATCCCTTTACGGCGGGCGTAATCTTCAATCTGATCGCGCTGCAGCTGCGCCACCGCGAAGTACTTACTCTGCGGATGGCTGAAATACCAGCCGGAAACCGCCGCGCCCGGCCACATGGCGAAAGACTCCGTCAGTTTCATCCCGGTGTGGGATTCCACATCCAACAGCTGCCAGATCGTCTCTTTCTCGGTGTGTTCGGGGCAGGCAGGGTAGCCAGGTGCCGGGCGGATGCCCTGATAGTTTTCGCGGATCAGCTCTTCATTGCTGAGGTTTTCCGTGGAGGCAAAGCCCCAAATCACCTTACGCACGCGCTCGTGCAGATACTCCGCAAAGCCCTCGGCCAGCCGGTCAGCCAGCGCCTTCACCATGATCTTGTTGTAATCATCATGCTGCGCATCGTACGCCTCAGCCAGCGCATCCTCTTCCAGTCCGCCAGTCACGGCAAACGCGCCGAGGTAGTCAGCCTTTCCGCTGGATTTAGGGGCGACAAAATCGGCGAGGCAGTAGTTCGCAAAGCCCGTTTTATCTGTCTGTTGACGTAAGTGATGACTCACTTTCAAAATATGGGAACGGGATTCGTCCTGATAGATTTCAATGTCGTCGCCCACGCGGTTAGCCGGGAAAATCCCCACCACGCCACGCGGATTAAGTGATTTTCTGGCGCTCAGCTCATCCAGCATCGCATTGGCATCGGCGAACAGGCGTTTCGCCTCTTCGCCCACCACTTCATCTTCCAGAATGCGGGGATATTTGCCGGCCAGCGACCAGGTCATAAAGAATGGCGTCCAGTCGATGTAGTTGCGCAGCGTTTCAATGTTAGCGCTCACTTCGCTCACACCCAGCCTGTGCGCTACCGGAGGTGTATAGTTCTCCCAGTCCAGCGCCAGATAGTTATCTCTGGCGACCTGCAAACTGACCGGTGGCGTACGCGGCTTTTTACGGCCATGCTGAATGCGGACGGTTTCGTACTCTTTCCGCGTGCGGGCAACAAAATCATCGTACTGAGCGGCCGAAAGCAGTGACGACACCACGCCCACGGTACGCGAGGCATTCTGCACGTAAACCGTCGGGCCACTGTAGTTCTGCTCGATTTTTACGGCGGTATGCGCTTTAGAGGTGGTTGCTCCACCAATCAGTAGCGGCACGGTAAAACCCTGGCGCTCCATCTCTTTGGCAACGTTGACCATCTCATCCAGCGACGGCGTGATCAGGCCGGATAACCCGATAATATCGGCATTGTGCTCACGGGCCGTCTTCAGGATTTTGTCGCCCGGTACCATCACGCCAAGGTCGATAATTTCGTAGTTATTACACTGCAGCACCACGCCGACGATGTTCTTGCCGATGTCGTGCACATCCCCCTTCACCGTTGCCAGCACAATCTTGCCGTTGGTGCTGCCCTTCTCTTTGCTGGCCTCAATATAGGGTTCCAGATAGGCCACAGCCTGCTTCATGACGCGCGCCGATTTCACCACCTGCGGCAGGAACATTTTGCCCTCACCGAACAGGTCACCGACCACGTTCATCCCGGCCATCAGCGGCCCTTCGATCACTTCGATCGGGCGGCTGGCGTTCTGCCGTGCGGCCTCGGTATCCACTTCGATAAACTCGGTAATGCCCTTAACCAGCGAGTATTCCAGCCGTTTTTCTACTTCCCAGCTGCGCCATTCTGCCAGCTGTTTGTTGCTTTCATCGTCGGATTTACTGCCACGGTATTTTTCTGCCAGCTCCAGCAGCCGCTCGGTGCCATCATCGCGGCGGTTGAGCACCACATCCTCGACCGCATCACGCAGTTCAGCAGGCAGGTCATCGTAGATCGCCAGCTGTCCGGCGTTGACGATGCCCATATCCATACCGTTGCGGATGGCGTGGTAAAGGAACACCGCGTGAATCGCTTCACGCACCGGATCATTCCCACGGAAGGAGAATGACACGTTGGAGACGCCGCCAGAGATCATCGCATGAGGCAGCTCGCGTTTGATGTCTTCGCAGGCCCCGATAAAGTCCATCGCGTAGTTATTATGTTCTTCAATGCCGGTGGCAACGGCGAAGATATTAGGGTCGAAAATGATGTCTTCAGGCGGGAAACCGACTTCTTCTGTCAGGATCTTGTAGGCCCGGCGGCAGATTTCAATTTTACGTTCGCGGGTGTCGGCCTGACCCACTTCGTCAAAGGCCATCACCACCATCGCCGCGCCATAACGCCGAACCAGCCGGGCATGATGCACGAAGACCTCAACGCCTTCTTTCATTGAAATGGAGTTAACGATGCCTTTGCCCTGGATGCACTGCAGGCCTTTTTCAATCACCTCCCATTTCGAAGAGTCGATCATGATCGGCACCCGGGCGATATCTGGCTCACCGGCAATCAGGTTGAGAAAGCGCATCATCGCCGCTTCCGCATCCAGCATCCCTTCATCCATGTTGATATCGATAATCTGCGCGCCGCTGGCAACCTGCTGCAGGGCAACGTCCAGCGCCTCGTTATACTTCTCTTCTCTGATCAGACGTTTAAATTTAGCCGAGCCGGTCACATTGGTCCGTTCGCCGACGTTAACAAACAGCGAGTCGGCGCTGATGGTCAGCGGCTCCAGGCCGGCAAGTCGACAGGCAACCGGGAGCTCAGGTAGCGGACGGGGAGCCACACCCTCTACGGCTTTCGCCATCGCCGCAATGTGATCAGGAGTGGTACCACAGCAGCCACCCACGATATTCAGGAAGCCGGACTGCGCCCATTCACCAATCTGCTCCGCCATGATCTTCGCGTCTAAATCGTATTCCCCGAAGGCATTAGGCAGACCTGCATTCGGGTGCGCGGTCACGTAGCCTTCCGCAATTCGCGACAGCTCCGCCACATACTGGCGCAGCTCATCCGGTCCGAGGGCACAGTTCAGACCAAAAGAGAGCGGCTCTGCGTGACGCAGGGAGTTATAGAAGGCTTCGGTAGTCTGTCCTGAGAGCGTGCGCCCGGAGGCATCGGTGATGGTGCCGGAAATCATCAGCGGCAGCTTCACGCCAAGCGCTTCAAACTCAGTCTGCACGGCGAAAATCGCCGCTTTGGCGTTGAGGGTGTCGAACACCGTCTCAATCATGATGATGTCCGCCCCGCCTTCCACCAGCGCCCGCGTGGATTCGCGGTAGGCATCCACCAGCTGGTTAAAGGTGACGTTACGGAAAGCCGGATCGTTAACGTCCGGGGAAATTGAACAGGTGCGGTTTGTCGGACCAAGCACTCCGGCCACATAGCGCGGCTTATCCGGCGTGCGTGCCGTCCATTCATCGGCGCAGGCCCTCGCCAGCTTTGCCGCAGCAAAGTTAATTTCTGCCGACAGCGATTCCATATGGTAATCGGCCATGGCGATGGTGGTGGAGTTGAAGGTATTGGTTTCGAGAATGTCGGCACCGGCTTCCAGATAGCCGTTATGAATGGCACCGATCACGTCCGGACGGGTGAGTACCAGCAGATCGTTGTTGCCCTTCAGGTCGCTCTGCCAGTCGGCAAACCGCTCGCCGCGAAAATCCGACTCGGACAGACGATAGCTCTGGATCATGGTGCCCATGCCGCCGTCCAGCACCATGATGCGCTTTGCCAGCTGCTGACGCAGCTCTTCTGTTTTGTCTGTCACTCTCAACCTCTTCCACGTCACCCTGCGGCAAATCCGCCAGCAGAATATACTGGCATAACTTTCCGGCAGGACAAAGTCAGCGATCTTGAGAGATTTTCAGCTTGTGGAGGCAACTACTCCGACCAGTCAGGCTGACGTTGCATTATTGACCAATAAAACGAAAATGATTTCCACATGGTGAAAACTAAGGAGCCTGCTATGGCTACCCCCGCAGTGGTGAAACGCGGCAAGAAACCCCGCGCTGCCGCCGCTCAATCCGTTCAGCCAGCCGGTCAGGTACAGTCGCTGACCCGCGGTCTTAAATTACTGGAATTTATCGCAGAATCGCACGGCAGCGTGGCACTGACCGAGCTTGCCCAGCAGGCCGGGCTGCCAAACTCCACCACCCACCGTTTACTGACCACCATGCAACAGCAGGGCTTTGTTCGCCAGGTGGGCGATCTTGGCCTGTGGACCATTGGCGCACACGCTTTCGTGGTTGGCAGCAGCTTTTTGCAAAGCCGTAACCTGCTGGCGCTGGTGCATCCGATGCTACGCAAGCTGATGGAAGATTCTGGCGAAACGGTCAATCTGGCAGTGCTGGATCTCAGCGACCGTCAGGCGGTGATCATTGACCAGGTGCAATGCACCCAGCTGATGCGCATGTCCGCTCCTATTGGTGGCAAGCTGCCGATGCACGCTTCCGGCGCGGGTAAAGCCTTCCTCGCCAATCTGGATGATGCGCAGGTCAGCGAATTGCTGCATCGCCAGGGGTTGCACCACTACACGCCACAGACGCTGATGTCGCCGCACAGCCTGAAAGAGAACCTCGCGCTGGTGCGTAAGATGGGTTACGCCTTTGATGACGAAGAACATGCGCTGGGGCTGCGCTGCGTGGCGGCGTGCATTTACGACGAGCATCACGAACCGTTTGCAGCCATCTCCATCTCCGGCCCGATTTCCCGCGTCACCGACGATCGTGTGACCGAGCTGGGTGCGCTGGTGATCAAGGCAGCGAAGGAAGTGACCCGCGAGTACGGTGGCATTCGCTAGTCTCTGTCAGGACGGAAAACCGGATGCTGGACGCCCTTTGCTCTGACCCGTAGCGCTGGCAGAAGCGCTGACGGCGGCGGTAGGCGTAAACATCCTCAATATGCCCGGCACGGATGCGCGCCTGCAGGCTTTGCCAGTAGCGGGCGCTGAACAGCTCGCTGTGCATCTCTTCAAAAAGCGCGGCAATCGCCGGATCGGCGCAGAGATAGTTGCGAAACTCCTCGGGGAAAATATCTTCCGGGGCCACGCTGTACCAGGGCTCAAAACTCAGCTCGTCCTCCGGGTAGCGCGGAGCCGGGATCTCACGGAAATTCACTTCCGTCATATAGCTGATTTCATCGTAGTCGTAGAAAACCACCCGGCCGTGGCGCGTGACGCCAAAGTTTTTATACAGCAGGTCTCCGGGGAAGATGTTTGCCGCTGCCAGTTGCCTGACCGCGTTGCCGTACTCCTCAATCGCTTCGCGCCGTTGCTGTGCATCTGCCTGTTCCAGCCAGATATTCAGCGGCGTCATCCGGCGTTCCAGGTAGAGGTGGCTGATCACCAGTTTACCCCCCTCTTCACACATTTTTTCCGGGATCTCGCGCTGTAATTCAGCCAGCAACTGTTCGCCGATACGGGCTTTATCGATAGCGAAATTTTCAAATTCCTGGGTGTCGGCCATCCTTCCCACACGATCGTGCTCTTTAACCAGCTGATAGCATTGCCGGACCCGTTCCGGCGTAACCTCTTTCTGCGGCGCAAAGCGATCTTTGATCACCTTGAATACCCGATCGAAACCAGGCAGGGTGAACACCACCATCACCAGCCCCCGCACGCCGGGCGCAATCACAAACTGCTCCTGCGTTTCTGCCATGTAAGTCAGGTATTCGCGGTAACACTCTGTTTTTCCATGCTTCTGGCAGCCAATTGCCATATACAGTTCGGCCGTGGTTTTACCGGGCAGGATTTCACGCAGCCACTCCACCAGCGCGGCAGGCAGCGGTGCATACACCATAAAATAGGCACGGGCGAAGCCAAACACGATGCTGGCCTCGCGCCTGCGCGTCAGGCAGGTATCCACATACAGCTCGCCCTGTTCACTGCGATGGATCGGCAGCAGAAAAGCGTAAACACCGGATGGCAGGCGCAGTTTAGCCACCATCCAGGCTGCTTTATTGCGATAAAACAGTTCGTTAGCCACCTGCAGCGATCCCTGTGCGAGGTCGTCCTCAGCAAAGTTTTCCTGCAGGTGAGCAATGATAAAACGGATGTCCCGCGCCAGGTCCTGCCACGGCAGCCGCAGCGGCAAATCGTTGAGCACGCTGCTCAGCAGTGCATACCAGCCTGCAGCGGCGAAGAACGCTTTTGCCAGCGGGCGGGGAATGGAGCGGAAACGCCTCTCCGGCTGAGAGCTGAAGATAAACAACCTTTCCGGCGTCAGCAGCTGATGGCCGAACAGGCGACAATAGACTGAGTTAAAAAAACTTTCGGCGATTTCAAAGCGCGGATAGTCCGGCAACAATTCCGTGTAAATCGCCTTCACCCGCAGCAGGAAATCCCCGTCGTGAACCTGCTGGCCGGTGATGCAGCGCAACTGCTCCACCACCAGCCCGACATGACGATCGTAAAGGTGAATACGCTCCTTCATAGCTTCCTGCACGGCGTGCCAGTCAGCCTGCTCAAAACGCTGCTGGGCCCCAGCCGTAACTTCCAGAAACCGGCCATATTGCGCATCGAATCCCTGCAGGATGGTCCGGGCGATCAGCGTTTCCAGTTGTGGCATGGGGCCTCCTGTCAGACAATCAGAACTGCTGTTCTTCGGTCGAGCCGGTCAGCGCCGTTACCGACGATACGCCACCCTGAATAATGGTGGTGACGCTGTCGAAATAGCCGGTCCCCACTTCCTGCTGATGCGAAGAGAAGGTGTAGCCCTGCTCCCGCGCGGCAAATTCAGGCTGCTGCACTTTTTCCACGTAGTGCCTCATACCTTCCCCCTGGGCGTAAGCGTGTGCCAGGTCGAACATGTTGAACCACATACTGTGGATCCCGGCCAGGGTGATGAACTGGAAGCGGTAACCCATGTCCGCCAGCGACTGCTGAAAGTGAGCGATGGTCCGGTCATCAAGGTTCTTCTTCCAGTTAAACGACGGCGAGCAATTATAGGCCAGCAGTTTGCCGGGGAAGCGGGCATGGATTGCTTCGGCAAAGCGGCGGGCAAGCTCCAGATCGGGCGTTGAGGTTTCGCACCACAGCACGTCGGCATAAGGCGCATAGGCCAGCCCGCGGCTGATGGCCTGTTCCACCCCGGCGCGGGTGCGGAAGAAGCCTTCCGCCGTACGTTCACCGGTGATAAATTCCCGGTCATATTCGTCGCAGTCTGAAGTGATCAAATCAGCCGCATCCGCATCGGTTCTGGCGATTAGCACGGTCGGTACGTCCATCACATCAGCTGCCAGGCGGGCCGCTGCCAGCTTCTGAATCGCTTCCTGAGTGGGAACCAGCACTTTGCCCCCCATATGCCCGCACTTTTTCACCGAGGCCAGCTGGTCTTCAAAATGTACGCCGCCCGCCCCCGCCTGGATCATCGCCTTCATCAGTTCAAAAGCATTCAGCACGCCGCCGAAACCGGCTTCCGCATCCGCAATGATCGGCAGGAAGTAGTCTACATAGCGCGGGTCGCCCGGCTCAATCTGGCTCGCCCACTGGATCTGGTCAGCGCGCTGGAAAGTGTTGTTGATCTTCTCCACCACCGACGGTACCGAGTTCGCCGGATACAATGACTGGTCGGGATACATGCTACCGGCCAGGTTTGCATCTGCTGCCACCTGCCAGCCAGAGAGGTAGATCGCCTCAATCCCGGCTTTGGCCTGCTGCAGCGCCTGGCCTCCGGTAAGCGCTCCGAGGCTGTTGATATAGCCTTTTTTGGCCCCGCCATTAAGCAGGTGCCAGAGCTTTTCCGCACCGTGCTGCGCCAGCGTACATGCGGGGTTCACTGAGCCACGCAGCTTCACTACTTCGGCCGCCGTGTACGGGCGGGTAATACCTTCCCAGCGTGCATTGCGCCACGCCTGTTCTGTTTGCTGAATCTGTTGGGCACGAGAAGTCATAGCGGTAATCCCCTGTTATCAGTGAAGTAAGCGGTAGCCCGGCAGAGTCAGGAACTCGACCAGTTCGGCTTCGGTAGTAATGCGCTCCATCAACTCTGCGGCTTCGGTAAAACGGCCCTGGCAGTAGCGCTGTTCGCCCAGTTCCTGCTGGATAACCAGCATTTCCTCCGCCAGCATCTGGCGGAACAAGTCTGCGGTGACGGTCTGGCCGTTCTCCAGCGTTTTACCGTGGCGTATCCATTGCCAGATTGAGGTGCGGGAAATCTCAGCCGTGGCGGCATCTTCCATCAGTCCGTAAACCGGTACGCAGCCGTTGCCGGATATCCACGCCTCGATGTACTGGACAGCAACGCGAATGTTGGCGCGCATTCCTGCTTCGGTACGCTCACCGGCACAAGGTTCGAGCAGCTGCTCTGCGGTCACTGGCGCATCGTTTTCACGCAGGATGTTGAGCTGATTTGTCCGTTCGCCCAGCGCCTCGTTAAAGACCGCCATCACCGTATCAGCAAGGCCCGGATGGGCAATCCAGGTGCCATCATGACCATTTGCCGCTTCGCGCTCTTTGTCCGCCTTCACCCGGTTAAGGACCCACTGATTGCGTTCCGTCTCTTTACTGGGGATAAACGCCGCCATGCCGCCCATCGCAAAAGCGCCGCGACGATGGCAGGTTTTGATCAACAGTCGGGAATAGGCATCCAGAAAGCCCTTTTCCATGGTAACGGACTGCCGGTCAGGCAGAACCCGATCCTGATGATTTTTCAGGGTTTTGATATAGCTGAAGATGTAGTCCCAGCGGCCGCAATTCAGGCCAACGATATGATCGCGCAGGCTGAACAGGATCTCGTCCATCTGGAAGACTGCAGGCAGCGTTTCGATCAGCAGAGTGGCTTTAATCGTGCCGCGTTGCAGATCAAAACGATCCTCTGCATAACTGAAAACGTCGCTCCACCAGGCTGCTTCCTGCCAGCTTTGTGTTTTCGGCAGGTAGAAATAGGGACCACTGCCTTTCGCCAGCAGGGCATCCACGTTGTGGAAGAAGTACAGGGCAAAATCGAACAGGCTGCCGGGGATCGCTTCGCCGCGCCAGGTGACATGCTTCTCCGGCAAATGCAGACCGCGCACGCGGCAAACCAGTACCGCAGGATCGGGCTTAAGCTGGTAGATCTTTCCCGCTTCATTGCTGTAGCTGATGGTGCCGTTTACCGCATCGCGCAGGTTGATCTGGCCGTCGATCACTTTATCCCAGCTGGGTGCCAGCGAGTCCTCAAAATCCGCCATAAAAACATTCACATTGGCATTCAGCGCATTGATCACCATCTTGCGTTCGACCGGCCCGGTGATCTCCACACGGCGATTCTGCAAATCTTCCGGGATCCCACGAATTTTCCACTCGCTGTTTTTAATGGAATCCATTTCCGTAATGAATCCCGGCAACTCGCCAGCATCAAATTTTTGCTGCTGCCAGACTCTGGCGTCCAGTAAATCCGCACGACGCGGAGCGAATTTCGCCACCAGTTCGCCAAGGAAATCCACTGCAGCATCGGTCAGAATGTGCCGTTCTGCCATACCTAAAGGGCGCTGGAACGCCAGTTCCGTGCTGATAACCTGTTGTGTCATAACTCACTCCCGTCATCGATCCAGTCGGGTAACCGTCCCTGCTGAGAGGACGATCCTGCCGCTGGGTGTTTTTTAACCCGCAGGATCAAAATATAAACAACCAAATAACAAAATCAAAAACTATTTCCATTTATTAATGAAATTAAAAATAACCTATTGATTAATATATAATTAAATTTATATTCAGGAAGGAAGGTATTTTCGTGTGCGATTTATCGGGTAGAGACAAGGTGTGGGAAACAGGTCGGCAGAAGGGCTACGGAGGAGCGACAGGGGATCGATAAAGCAGTTAATCAGGGGGAAATGGCAGAGTAAGAGGCAATAAAAAGCCGATCGTCAGGTGCGATCGGCGCTGTTCTCTGCGTTAACGGATCCAGAGGATCCGCTATTCCAGTGTCGGATTCATATGCCGCAGATCGAATGGGGTGATTTGATAGACGTAATAGTTCAGCCAGTTAGAAAACAGCAGGTTACCGTGGCTGCGCCAGCTGGCACGTGGTGGCAGCTCAGGATTATTCTGCGGGAAATAATTAAATGGAATTTCCGGGTTCAGTCCGGCTTCATAGTCGCGATGATATTCCCCCGAAAGCGTCAGCGCATCGTACTCCGGATGGCCGGTAACAAAGGCCAGCCGCTTGTCCTTACTGGCGAACAGATAAGCTCCGGTTTGATCCGATTCAGCAAAGATCTCTAAATCGGTGTAATCGCGCAGCAGCTGGCTGGGGAAATCGGCATAGCGTGAATGCGGTGCCAGGAAGCTGTCGTCAAAGCCACGGGTGAGTAAAGCATGAGGATGCAGGATCTGGTGTTCATACACACCAGACAGCTTGTTCTCGCGGGTTTGCTTCGGAATGCCATACAGAATATTCAGTGCGGCCTGCACGGCCCAGCAGACAAACAGCGTGGAGGTCACATGCTCCTTCGCCCAGTGAAGTACACGCTGGATCTGCGGCCAGTAGGCCACATCATTAAAATCAACCAACCCCAGCGGCGCGCCGGTGACGATCAGTCCGTCAAAGTTGTCATGCTGAATATCTTCAAAATTACAGTAGAAGTTATTCAGGTGATCCATTGGCGTATTACGCGATTCACGGCTGTCGATGCGCAGCAGCTGAATATCAATCTGTAATGGCGAGTAGGAGAGCAGACGGAGAAACTGGTTTTCTGTTTCAATCTTTTTCGGCATCAGATTCAGCACCAGCACCTTCAACGGACGGATTTCCTGAGTGCTGGCGCGCGAGGAAGTCATCACAAAGACGTTCTCGTTGCGCAGGAAATTCACGGCTGGTAACTCATCGGGTACCCTGATTGGCATAACCTCTCCCTCAACTAACCATTTAAACGTTTAGACATCCAGACAGCCAAAGATAACGTGCGCACCGGCAAATGTCGAGGTCTCATCTGCTAGTTGAAAATGTTTCATCTGTGGTCGCTGAACAGCTCGACGAAAGGCAGCGTCACGGCAGCATCGGCGCTGGCATGGCGATATAACAGCCAGGTGCGGCTTTTCACCGGTTCATTGCCCACCACAATCGGCGTGCGAAACAGCGACTCCGCCAGCGGCTGATAGCTGGAGACAATGGCATAGCCCATCCCCCTTTCGACCATGGCCAGGCACACTTCCAGTTTGTCCACGCTCATCGCCACACGAGGTGCCAGTGAATAATTGGCATTCCACCACCGTTCAATCAGCCGCGTGATATGCCCGCCATGGTTGATTTTAATCTGCGGCAGATGGGGCAGCAGCGCCAGGTCAATTGGCTGCCGACTGATCAGATAGTAGTTATCTTCATCGATCAGCCTTTTGCCCTCTTTCCAGCCGTAATCATCCTTCACCAGCGCCAGATGCACATCGCCACGCTGGAGTTTCAAATACATCTCTTCACTGAGGCCGCTGACCAGATTGATGTTGATACCGGGGTGCTGCTGACTGAATTCGGCCAGCAGATCGGGCAGACGATAGGCGGCGAAATTGCTGGAAACGCCGATGCGCAATTTCCCCTGTTGCGGGCCATTCAGGCTTTGCAGAGTGGTTTTCAACAGATGCAGTTCGTCCAGTACGGTTTCCGCATGCTGCGCCAGATAGCGTCCCTGAGCGGAAAATGTCAGCCCGCGCCCACTCTCCTCAAACAGCTGGATCGACAGCTTGCGCTCGATCTGCTTTAACCGGTAGCTCAGCGCAGGCTGCGAGGTAAACAGCTGTTCGGCAGCGCGGGTGATGTTTTTGTACTGCCAAACGGTCCGGATAATTAACCAGTCTTTTTCATTCATCTCACTCTCTGCCATGCCAGAAACCCACATCCATAAAATATTTTTTGGGCAGGCTTTGCAAGCCATAAAAAAGCTCAATTGGGAATTGTGCAGAAAAAAGCCTATATCTGTTTAACACTCTAATTTAACAGAAATTAACTGCACCTGATTGGGGAGCCAATATGTCTTTACGCACCAAAAACGCGCAGAAAGATAAAATTATTTATGCCGTGGAGGCAATCAGCCCGGCAATGCAGGAGCTGGCGATGAACCTGCACCAGAATCCTGAACTGAGCTTTGAAGAGCACCGTTCGGCGGCGGCACTGATTGCCCCACTACGCAACGCGGGTTTTGCCATTGAAACCGGCACCGGTGGGCTGGAAACAGCCTTCCGGGCGACCTGGCGTAAAGGCACAGGCGGCCCGACCATTGCCTTTCTGGCCGAATATGATGCCCTGCCTGAGCTGGGACATGCCTGTGGCCATAACCTGATAGGCAGCGCTTCAGTGACGGCTGCCCTGGCGCTGAAGGCAGCAGAGCTGAATTTTGATGGCTGCATTGAAGTGATTGGTACACCGGCAGAGGAAGACGGCGGCGGCAAAATTATCATGGTTGAAAAAGGTGTTTTCAACGATGTGGATGCGGCAATGATGTTCCATCCACGGGAGAAGAATATGGTGGTGCGCGGCGCTCTGGCCTGCCATGACTCGACGTTTAAGTTTTACGGTAAATCGTCTCATGCCGCCTCCGCTCCCCAGCTTGGCATCAGCGCCCTGGATGCGGTGATCCACACCTTTAACGGTATCAATGCCCTGCGTCAGTTCTTCACCGACGATGTGCGTGTTCATGGCGTAATCACTAACGGTGGCAGCGCAGCCAATATTGTCCCGGCCTATGCCGAAGCCAAATTTATCCTCCGCGCAGCTACCGTGGGGGGTCTGAGTGAGGTTCGCCGTAAAGTTTATGCCGCAGCAAAAGGGGCAGCAGAGATGACCGGGGCTCGCGTAGAGATTGAAGAAGGCCTGATCTACGCCGAGCGGAACAACAATCTGGCCCTGGCAGAGAGCTTTACCCGCAACCTGGCGCTGATGGGCGTGGAGAGTTATGACCCGCCAAAAAGTGGCGGCGTCGGTTCTTCCGATATTGGCAACGTCAGCCAGGTCACTGCGGCTATCCATCCCTATCTGCGCATTGGTGATGTAACACCCCACACGCCGGAGTTTGCCGCAGCGGCAGGCTCCCCGGCAGGATTAACCGCCATGCTGACCGCCGCAAAAGCGCTGGCGATGACGGCTTATGACTTATGCCACGATGAGGCCCGGCTGATGGCCGTCAGGAGCGAGTTTATCGAGTGGCAATCACAAACGATTACGGCAGGAGCAAAACAATGAAAACCCGTGTTCTGACGCTGGCGATGCTGGCCCTCTGTTGTTCTTCCGCCCTGGCAGCAGGTGAAACCCTGCGTGTCGGTGCCGATCTGACTTATCCACCGTTCCAGTACCGGGATGTTAACGGCACGCCGACCGGCTTCGAAATCGATATCACCAATGCCGTCTGCAAAGCAGTGGCGGTGAAATGTGAGTATGTCGTCAGCAGCTTTGATGCCGAGATCCCGTCGCTGATGGCGAAGAAAGTGGATTTCATCTCGCCGCTGGGTGCGACAACCAAACGTAAGAAGTCGATAGATTTCAGCAACTTTATCTATCACGTTCCTTCACAACTGGTGGCGCAAAAAGGTTCGACTTTGCAGCCTACGCCGGAATCCCTACAGGGTAAAAATATCGCCGTGCAGCAGGGATCTATTCAGGAGATGTACGCCAATAAGTATTGGGCACCAAAAGGCGTCAGCGTGAAAACCTATCCCGACCAGGACGTTATTTATCAGGATTTGGCGGCAGGCCGTCTTGATGGTGCGCTCAGCCCGGCCGTTGCCGTCACCTTTGGCTTCTTACAGAAGCCGGAAGGCAAAGACTTTGCACTGACCGGCCCCGAAGTGCGTGACGATGTGTTGTTCAGCATCGGTTCAGCCTATGGCGTACGCAAGGGCGACGTGAAGACGCAGAAGCTGCTGAATGAGGGGTTGGCTAAGATCATGGCCGATGGCACCTGGCAGAAGATTAAGCAGCACTACTTTGGTGATATCGAGATGAAAGTGACCAGGACGGCCACGCCTGAAGCGGCGAAATGAGTCGGGAGGCTGCTTGCAGCAGAGAACATCAGATGAAGGGCGCACACCGTATGCAGCAGAGAAAATCTGATAAAGAGGGAGATCCCTATGCGGCTTAATGAGCCAGACCGGACTGAGCTTGCGCCACTGATGGATGCTTTGCTGGATCGGTGGATGCATCTGGACCGCCTCTCGGGGAGTGAAGAGGCAGAACGCTCAGTGGATCTGCTGATGCAACAGCTTAGCGCCGTGGGCCTCTCTCCCGTGCGTGAAACCTGCCAGCTGTATCTCAGCGATCCGCTGACGGCCTCGCTGACTTTGCCGGATTTTCCACAATGGCAGGGGGAGGCGAAAACCCGTTCTTTTTCAGCAAACTGCCCGGATGGGGTGACAGGAACGCTGGTTTATGACCGGCGTTCCCTTCAGCAGGTCGCTGACCTGGAGCGGGCAGGCTGGGAAGCTTCAGTGCGTGGTAAGATTGTGATTGCCGATCAGGCTTTTGAAGATTATGTTCAGCGCCTGGTCCGGGCCGGGGCGGTTGGCTTGATCCATATCTGGGGATCGGCTGAAGAAGCGCTGCATGAAGAGACGGTGGGGCCGGTCTGGGGAACGCCGGTTCCTGATGATATGCAGCTCTATCCTGCCCTTCCCGTTATTTCAGTTAACCATCAACTTGGCCGTCAGTTACTGGAGATTGTGCGCCGCAATCAGGGGCCTGTTGCTGCCAGGCTGACCACAACGCTGAATGAGCATGTTGCTCACTGTAGCCTGCCCGTTGTGGATATTCCTGGTGAGATCGACGAATTTGTCCTGCTCTCCAGCCACTATGATTCCTGGCATCAGGGCCTGACGGATAATGCCACCGGCAATGCACTCTGCCTGGCCGTAGCGGCATACTTCCATCAGCAGCAGCCTCTGCTAAAGCGCGGATTACGCATTGCCTGGTGGCCCGGACATTCCAATGCCCGTTATGGCGGATCGACCTGGTACGCCGACCATTATCGCCGTGAACTTCAACAGCGCTGCGTGGCGCATCTCAATGTGGATTCACCCGGCTGCAAAGACGCAACTGAAGTGGTGGTCAATGCCAGCGGCGCGGAGAAGACCGGTTACCTGAATCAGATAATCAATGAGGCGACAGGCAAGCCAGCGCGTCGCATCACCCCGCTGGGAAAAGGTGGCGATCAGTCTTTCTGGGGCTGTGGTATTCCACTGCATTTTGCCTTCCGCGAGGAGCCGGAAACCCGCATCAGCCAGTCACCAGGCAGCGGTGGGGGTTGGTGGTGGCATACTGAGGAAGATACCCGTGACAAAGTTGACGATGCCATTCTCTGGCGCGACTGCCGAATCCACATTGGCTGGCTGACACAATTACTCTGTGACGAAGCATTACCCTTGGATCCTGCCGGCTATCTGACGTTGTTGGTTCAGGAGCTGGATCAGTTACAACACTCTCTTGACCCGCAGTTTGATCTTGCGCCGATCGGAAGCGAACTGCTGCAGCTAATGAAACAACTTGCTGATATTGAGGGATTTCAGGAAGATCAAAGTAAGAGGCAAGCTGTTTGCCAGGCCGTGGCCTTGTGGCACCGCGTCCGTTACAGCTCAACTGATGATTACCATTATGATCGGAGCTACCATGGCGGAGCTTTCCCTGGTCTGCAGCTTTTACGCGAGCAGCGGCAGCAAACCACAACGCCGCTCACTTTTCTCACCATGATGACACAGTTTATTCGCCAGCGAGATCGGGCAGTGAGTTTGCTGCGGCAAAGTGGCAAGCTGCTGGAAAAGATTTCCGGATCGTAAACGCAAAAAACCCCGGCCGTCAGGCCGGGGTTCCTGTCTGAAAGCAAAAAGGCCACCCGTAAGGGTGGCCTTTCTGTTTTATTTGATGCCTGGCAGTTCCCTACTCTCGCATGGGGAGACCCCACACTACCATCGGCGCTACGGCGTTTCACTTCTGAGTTCGGCATGGGGTCAGGTGGGACCACCGCGCTACAGCCGCCAGGCAAATCTTGGTGCCGTCCTGTGTCTTTCGTGCAGATACTGCGTTACCTGCGCTGGTAAGCTCAGTCACATACCCTCGTATGCTCCTTCCCTCACTGCACTTGCCGCCTTCTCTCTGCGCAAAATCCTTCGGACATCAGTCCGCAGAACAGCTAAATTCTTATCCGGTTCAGGCTGAAAATCTCTTTTGCGTCTCTCAGACGCCACCAGAACGCTTCTGGCGTTGTAAGGTTAAGCCTCACGGGTCATTAGTACCGGTTAGCTCAACGCATCGCTGCGCTTACACACCCGGCCTATCAACGTCGTCGTCTTCAACGTCCCTTCAGGGGCCGCAAGGGCCCAGGGAGAACTCATCTCGAGGCAAGTTTCGCGCTTAGATGCTTTCAGCGCTTATCTTTTCCGCACTTAGCTACCGGGCAGTGCCATTGGCATGACAACCCGAACACCAGTGGTGCGTTCACTCCGGTCCTCTCGTACTAGGAGCAACCCCTCTCAATTCTCCAGCGCCCACGGCAGATAGGGACCGAACTGTCTCACGACGTTCTAAACCCAGCTCGCGTACCACTTTAAACGGCGAACAGCCGTACCCTTGGGACCTACTTCAGCCCCAGGATGTGATGAGCCGACATCGAGGTGCCAAACACCGCCGTCGATATGAACTCTTGGGCGGTATCAGCCTGTTATCCCCGGAGTACCTTTTATCCGTTGAGCGATGGCCCTTCCATTCAGAACCACCGGATCACTATGACCTGCTTTCGCACCTGTTCGAGCCGTCACTCTCACAGTCAAGCCAGCTTATGCCATTGCACTAACCTCACGATGTCCGACCGTGATTAGCTGACCTTCGTGCTCCTCCGTTACTCTTTGGGAGGAGACCGCCCCAGTCAAACTACCCACCAGACACTGTCCCCACGCCGGATCACGGCGCCAGGTTAGAACATCAAACGTTAAAGGGTGGTATTTCAAGGTTGGCTCCACGCAGACTGGCGTCCACGCTTCAAAGCCTCCCACCTATCCTACACATCAAGGCTCAATGTTCAGTGTCAAGCTGTAGTAAAGGTTCACGGGGTCTTTCCGTCTTGCCGCGGGTACACTGCATCTTCACAGCGAGTTCAATTTCACTGAGTCTCGGGTGGAGACAGCCTGGCCATCATTACGCCATTCGTGCAGGTCGGAACTTACCCGACAAGGAATTTCGCTACCTTAGGACCGTTATAGTTACGGCCGCCGTTTACCGGGGCTTCGATCAGGAGCTTCTCCTTACGGATAACCCCATCAATTAACCTTCCGGCACCGGGCAGGCGTCACACCGTATACGTCCACTTTCGTGTTTGCACAGTGCTGTGTTTTTAATAAACAGTTGCAGCCAGCTGGTATCTTCGACTGGCTTCAGCTCCGGGAGCAAGTCCCTTCACCTACGCGCCAGCGTGCCTTCTCCCGAAGTTACGGCACCATTTTGCCTAGTTCCTTCACCCGAGTTCTCTCAAGCGCCTTGGTATTCTCTACCTGACCACCTGTGTCGGTTTGGGGTACGATTTGATGTTACCTGATGCTTAGAGGCTTTTCCTGGAAGCAGGGCATTTGTTACTTCAGCACCGTGGTGCCTCGTCATCACGCCTCAGCCTTAAAGCGTTCCGGATTTGCCTGGAACACCAGCCTACACGCTTAAACCGGGACAACCGTCGCCCGGCCAACATAGCCTTCTCCGTCCCCCCTTCGCAGTAACACCGAGTACAGGAATATTAACCTGTTTCCCATCGACTACGCCTTTCGGCCTCGCCTTAGGGGTCGACTCACCCTGCCCCGATTAACGTTGGACAGGAACCCTTGGTCTTCCGGCGAGCGGGCTTTTCACCCGCTTTATCGTTACTTATGTCAGCATTCGCACTTCTGATACCTCCAGCAGACCTCACGGTCCACCTTCGACGGCTTACAGAACGCTCCCCTACCCAACAACGCATAAGCGTCGCTGCCGCAGCTTCGGTGCATGGTTTAGCCCCGTTACATCTTCCGCGCAGGCCGACTCGACCAGTGAGCTATTACGCTTTCTTTAAATGATGGCTGCTTCTAAGCCAACATCCTGGCTGTCTGTGCCTTCCCACATCGTTTCCCACTTAACCATGACTTTGGGACCTTAGCTGGCGGTCTGGGTTGTTTCCCTCTTCACGACGGACGTTAGCACCCGCCGTGTGTCTCCCGTGATAACATTCTCCGGTATTCGCAGTTTGCATCGGGTTGGTAAGCCGGGATGGCCCCCTAGCCGAAACAGTGCTCTACCCCCGGAGATGAGTTCACGAGGCGCTACCTAAATAGCTTTCGGGGAGAACCAGCTATCTCCCGGTTTGATTGGCCTTTCACCCCCAGCCACAGGTCATCCGCTAATTTTTCAACATTAGTCGGTTCGGTCCTCCAGTTAGTGTTACCCAACCTTCAACCTGCCCATGGCTAGATCACCGGGTTTCGGGTCTATACCCTGCAACTTAACGCCCAGTTAAGACTCGGTTTCCCTGCGGCTCCCCTATACGGTTAACCTTGCTACAGAATATAAGTCGCTGACCCATTATACAAAAGGTACGCAGTCACACCACGAAGGTGCTCCCACTGCTTGTACGTACACGGTTTCAGGTTCTCTTTCACTCCCCTCGCCGGGGTTCTTTTCGCCTTTCCCTCACGGTACTGGTTCACTATCGGTCAGTCAGGAGTATTTAGCCTTGGAGGATGGTCCCCCCATATTCAGACAGGATACCACGTGTCCCGCCCTACTCATCGAACTCACAGCAGGTGCATTTTTGTGTACGGGAGTGTCACCCTGTACCCTGCGACTTTCCAGACGCTTCCACTAATGCACAAGCTGATTCAGGTTCTGGGCTGTTCCCCGTTCGCTCGCCGCTACTGGGGGAATCTCGGTTGATTTCTTTTCCTCGGGGTACTTAGATGTTTCAGTTCCCCCGGTTCGCCTCGCAACACTATGTATTCATGTTGCGATAGTGCAACGGATTGCACTGGGTTTCCCCATTCGGGTATCGCCGGTTGTAACGGTTCATATCACCTTACCGGCGCTTTTCGCAGATTAGCACGCCCTTCATCGCCTCTGACTGCCAGGGCATCCACCGTGTACGCTTAGTCACTTAACCTCACAACCCACAAGCGTCCCGCAGGACACGTTGTCAGCTGTAAGCATTTGAGAGACTCGAACATATCGTTGACTTCATTCTTATTACGGAGAATGAAAACGACATGTCGTTTCAATTTTCAGCTTGTTCCGGATTGTTAAAGAGCAAATATCTCAAACGTGACTCACCTTCCGGTAAACCAGTTTTGAGATACTGTTGGAGACATCTTTCACCTGTCACCAGGCAGGTGGCGTCCCCTAGGGGATTCGAACCCCTGTTGCCGCCGTGAAAGGGCGGAGTCCTAACCGCTAGACGAAGGGGACACTGAAAGTGTCACGACTTCGCAGCCGTCCTGCTCGTTACTTTTCTATCAGACAATCTGTTGTGGACACTGCGGAGGAAGGTATCTTCAGGTAAGGAGGTGATCCAACCGCAGGTTCCCCTACGGTTACCTTGTTACGACTTCACCCCAGTCATGAATCACAAAGTGGTAAGCGCCCTCCCGGAGGTTAAGCTACCTACTTCTTTTGCAACCCACTCCCATGGTGTGACGGGCGGTGTGTACAAGGCCCGGGAACGTATTCACCGTGGCATTCTGATCCACGATTACTAGCGATTCCGACTTCACGGAGTCGAGTTGCAGACTCCGATCCGGACTACGACGCACTTTATGAGGTCCGCTTGCTCTCGCGAGGTCGCTTCTCTTTGTATGCGCCATTGTAGCACGTGTGTAGCCCTGGCCGTAAGGGCCATGATGACTTGACGTCATCCCCACCTTCCTCCGGTTTATCACCGGCAGTCTCCTTTGAGTTCCCGACCGAATCGCTGGCAACAAAGGATAAGGGTTGCGCTCGTTGCGGGACTTAACCCAACATTTCACAACACGAGCTGACGACAGCCATGCAGCACCTGTCTCACGGTTCCCGAAGGCACCAAAGCATCTCTGCTGAGTTCCGTGGATGTCAAGGCCAGGTAAGGTTCTTCGCGTTGCATCGAATTAAACCACATGCTCCACCGCTTGTGCGGGCCCCCGTCAATTCATTTGAGTTTTAACCTTGCGGCCGTACTCCCCAGGCGGTCGACTTAACGCGTTAGCTCCGGAAGCCACTCCTCATGGGAACAGCCTCCAAGTCGACATCGTTTACGGCGTGGACTACCAGGGTATCTAATCCTGTTTGCTCCCCACGCTTTCGCACCTGAGCGTCAGTCTTTGTCCAGGGGGCCGCCTTCGCCACCGGTATTCCTCCAGATCTCTACGCATTTCACCGCTACACCTGGAATTCTACCCCCCTCTACAAGACTCCAGCCTGCCAGTTTCAAATGCAGTTCCCAGGTTAAGCCCGGGGATTTCACATCTGACTTGACAGACCGCCTGCGTGCGCTTTACGCCCAGTAATTCCGATTAACGCTTGCACCCTCCGTATTACCGCGGCTGCTGGCACGGAGTTAGCCGGTGCTTCTTCTGCGGGTAACGTCAATCGGCAGGGTTATTAACCCTGCCGCCTTCCTCCCCGCTGAAAGTACTTTACAACCCGAAGGCCTTCTTCATACACGCGGCATGGCTGCATCAGGCTTGCGCCCATTGTGCAATATTCCCCACTGCTGCCTCCCGTAGGAGTCTGGACCGTGTCTCAGTTCCAGTGTGGCTGGTCATCCTCTCAGACCAGCTAGGGATCGTCGCCTAGGTGAGCCGTTACCCCACCTACTAGCTAATCCCATCTGGGCACATCCGATGGTGTGAGGCCCGAAGGTCCCCCACTTTGGTCCGTAGACGTTATGCGGTATTAGCTACCGTTTCCAGTAGTTATCCCCCTCCATCGGGCAGTTTCCCAGACATTACTCACCCGTCCGCCACTCGTCACCCGAGAGCAAGCTCTCTGTGCTACCGTTCGACTTGCATGTGTTAGGCCTGCCGCCAGCGTTCAATCTGAGCCATGATCAAACTCTTCAATTTAAGTTTGATTTGCTGAAACACGTTCAGCGATGCTCATCTGTAAAACGTCATAATGAATTTCATTATGTGTTCACTCGTGAGACTTGATATTTTTTACGTCCGGAGACGCTGATATCAATCCTGCGAGTGCCCACACAGATTGTCTGATAAATTGTTAAAGAGCGGTGCGACGCAGCGTGGCTGCCTGTCGCGAGGTGGCGTATATTACGCTTTCCTCTTTCAGAGTCAACCCCATTTTTTCAGGAATTTCCTCTTCATCTTTCAGCACGCTGAGCGCTTGCTCGTTGCCGTTCGATGGAGGCGCATTATAGGGATGCGCCGCGGGAAGGCAAGCATAAAAACGAAGTTTTTTCTCGTTCGCTGAAACTTCGTTCACAACGCTGCTTTTTAGCCCTGTTTTATCCTTGCAGGAAGGTCAGCCAGGCTATCAATCACCCAATCCGCCGCTTTTTCCCCCTCTTCTGTTACCGGCTTCCCGGTACGAACTAATACCTTTATACCGACTCCGGCCGCTTTACCTGCCAACATGTCATCAATCTTGTCACCGACCATATAAGAAGCTGCCATATCGATATTCAGCTCTTTCTGCGCGGACAACAGCATCCCCGGCTGCGGCTTACGGCAATCACACTGCTGGCGATACTCTTCTTCTATAGCTTCCGGATGATGAGGACAGAAGTAGATGCCGTCGAGATCGACATCCCGGTCGGCCAGTGACCAGTCCATCCACTCTGTCAGCTGCATAAAGGTGTCTTCTGAAAAGATACCGCGCGCGATGCCGGACTGGTTAGTCACCAGCACCAGCGCGTAGCCCATCTTCTTAAGCTCGCGCATCGCATCGATCACGCCATCAATAAAGTGAAAGTTGTCGATCTCATGAATGTAACCATGGTCAACATTTATCGTGCCGTCACGATCCAGAAAAATTGCGGGGACTTTGTCTGCCACGTAGAAACTCCTGCTACTAAATTTGCCGTAGAGTATCGCATGATTGCGCTCACCACGAGAATGCCAGTTTGAATGACTTTGATTGATTCAGACGTCTGGATGCCTTAACATCCACTCGCCTTCCGCCCTGGTCGGAATGCACTAAAATAAACGCCACGGATAATGCATCACCTAATAAAATGATAAAACTCTCTCATATCACCAAAGTGTTCCAGCAGGGTACACGCACCATTACAGCGCTGTCTGACGTCAGCCTGCATGTGCCTGCGGGACAAATTTACGGCGTGATTGGCGCCTCGGGCGCGGGTAAAAGTACCCTGATACGCTGCGTTAACCTGCTTGAGCGCCCAACGTCCGGCAGCGTGCTGGTCGATAACCAGGACCTGACTACCCTTTCAGAAAGTCAGCTGACGCTGGCCCGCCGCCAGATTGGCATGATCTTCCAGCATTTTAACCTGCTGAATTCCCGGACGGTAGCCGGCAACGTTGCCCTGCCGTTGGAATTGGGCAAGCTGTCCAGAAGCGAAATCAAAACCCGCGTCAGCGAGCTGCTCGATCTGGTTGGACTGGCCGACAAGCACGATGCCTGGCCCGCAAACCTTTCCGGCGGACAGAAACAGCGCGTGGCCATTGCCCGTGCGCTGGCCAGCAACCCGAAAGTGCTGCTGTGCGACGAAGCCACCAGCGCGCTGGATCCGGCCACCACCCGCTCGATCCTCGAACTACTGAAAGACATTAACCGCCGGCTGGGGATCACCATTTTGCTGATCACTCATGAGATGGATGTGGTTAAGCGCATCTGCGATCAGGTCGCTGTTATCAGTAATGGCGAGCTGATCGAGAAAGATACGGTAAGCGAAGTGTTCTCGCATCCTAAAACGCCCCTGGCACAGCAGTTTATCCAGTCCACGCTGCATCTGGATATTCCGGATGATTATGCCGCGCGTATGTCGGCAGAAGCCCGCCCGGACAGCGTACCGTTGCTACGCCTGGAGTTCACTGGTCAGTCAGTTGACGCGCCGCTGCTTTCCGAGTCAGCCCGTCGCTTTAACGTGAACAATAATATTATCAGCGCCCAGATGGATTATGCAGGCGGCGTGAAGTTCGGCATTATGCTGGCCGAAATGCACGGGACGGAAGCGGACGCACAGGCAGCCATAGATTTTCTGAAAGAACACCACGTGAAGGTAGAGGTATTAGGTTATGTCTGAGGCAATGATTCTTCTTCTCTGCCGCGGCGTCTGGGAGACGCTGGTAATGACCTTCGTTTCTGGCTTCTTCGGTTTCGTGCTGGGTCTGCCTTTGGGCGTCTTGCTTTACGTCACCCGTCCGGGACAAATTATTGAAAACCGCGCGCTCTACCGTTCACTGTCCGCGCTGGTTAACATTTTTCGTGCCATTCCGTTTATCATTTTACTGGTGTGGATGATCCCGTTCACCCGCATGATCGTCGGCACCTCAATTGGTCTGCAAGCTGCCATCGTGCCTTTAACTATCGGTGCAGCGCCCTTTATTGCCCGTATGGTTGAAAACACGCTGCTGGAACTGCCTGCCGGCCTGATTGAAGCCTCCCGTGCCATGGGCGCAACGCCAATGCAGATCGTGAAAAAGGTTCTGCTACCGGAAGCGCTGCCAGGCCTGGTCAATGCCGCGACCATCACGCTGATCACCCTGGTGGGTTATTCCGCAATGGGTGGCGCCGTGGGTGCCGGTGGCCTGGGTCAGATCGGTATCCAGTATGGTTATATTGGCTATAACGCGACAGTGATGAATACGGTTCTGGTCTTATTAGTGGTTTTGGTCTATTTAATTCAGTTCTGTGGCGACCGCATCGTTCGTGCAGTCACCCACAAGTAAACAACAGTACGTTCTGATTATTAAGGAAGGGATATGTCTTTTAATTTTAAAACTCTTGCCGCTGTGGGTGCGCTGATTGGTACGTTAGCGCTGGTTGGTTGCGATCAGAAAGAGAAAGATCCAAACCACATTAAAGTCGGTGTGATTGTCGGTGCTGAACAGCAGGTTGCTGAAGTCGCCAGGAAAGTCGCGAAAGATAAATACGGCCTGGACGTTGAGCTGGTGACCTTCAACGATTACGTGCTGCCGAACGAAGCGCTGAGCAAAGGCGACATCGACGTCAACGCTTTCCAGCACAAGCCATATCTGGATCAGCAGATCAAGGACCGTGGCTATAAGCTGGTGCCGGTCGGCAATACCTTTGTATACCCAATCGCGGGCTACTCCAAGAAAATAAAATCTCTGGATGAGCTGCAGAACGGCGCACAGGTTGCCATCCCTAATGACCCGACCAACCTCGGCCGTTCCCTGCTGCTGCTGCAGAAAGTGGGCCTGATCAAGCTGAAAGACGGTGTTGGCCTGATGCCAACCTCTCTGGACGTGATTGAGAACCCAAAAAATATCAAGCTGGTCGAACTGGAAGCGCCGCAGCTGCCACGTTCACTGGATGACCAGCAGATCGCTCTGGCAGTTATCAATACGACCTACGCCAGCCAGATCAACCTGACTCCGGCGAAAGACGGTATCTTTGTTGAAGACAAAGAGTCCCCTTACGTGAACATCATTGTTTCCCGTGAAGATAACAAAGATGCTGAAAACGTTAAAAAATTCGTGCAGGCCTATCAATCTGACGAAGTGAGCGAAGCCGCTGATAAAATCTTTAACGGTGGCGCAGTAAAAGGCTGGTAACTGGCTTCAGTTCCGGCACATATCGCCGGTATGCCTGTTATCACCTGAACAAAGCGGGCTGCAGCCCGCTTTGTTCCATTCTGAGCGCTTGTTATTTCCTCCGGGGCTTGTTTCAATAACGCCACTTTTACCGAACCGAACATAAGGATCCCCCCATGCGAGTTTTACCGCTCTGTTTGTTAGCCCTTTCGCTGACAGGGTGTACGTTGCTGCATAAACCTTATAAGCCAGTTGAGCCTTTCAGGCAGCCTACGCAAACCGAGCAGGAACAGGCTAAACCCGCTCCCCGTCCTTCGCCGGTTAAAATCTACACCAACGCCAGCGACCTGGTGAGCAAACCGTTCCGCGACCTGGGTGAAGTCTATGGTGAAGACTGCCAGAGCAGCCGGCAGAGCTCGCCGCCGAACATCAACACGGCACGAAAACGGATGCAGATCCATGCTTCCGGCATGAAGGCCAACGCCGTACTCCTTCACAAGTGTGAAATCCTCACTAACTCGCAGGGCTGCTATCGCCAGGCCGTCTGTCAGGGTTCGGCGCTGAAAGTGACCAATCAATGAGTTCCTTTTCCTTCCAGCAAATCGGCACTATCCGTTCTCCCTGGAAGGAGAAGTTTGCCGTTCCCCGCCAACCCGGTTTGATTCAGGACGGCGGTGGAGAATTGCACCTGCTCGCCCCTTACAATCAGCCGGAAGCCGTTCGCGGCCTGGAAGCGTTCAGCCATCTGTGGCTGCTGTTTGTCTTTCATCAGACAATGGAAGGAGGATGGCGCCCCACTGTCCGACCACCGAGACTGGGAGGCAATGCCCGGATGGGCGTGTTCGCAACCCGTTCCACCTTCCGTCCGAATCCTGTTGGCATGTCGCTGGTTGAACTGATCGGCATCCGCACGGAACAAGGTGGCGTGATCCTGGAACTGGGCAGCCTGGACCTGGTTGATGGCACACCTGTAGTGGATATCAAACCCTATCTGCCTTTTGCGGAGTCTCTCCCACACGCGCAGGCTGGCTTTGCTCAGGAGGCTCCGGCTGCTGATATGCCGGTGACCTTCTCCGCTCATGCGCAGCAGCAGATTGCCCGCCAGCAACCGAAATACCCGCATCTTGAACGCTTTATCTGCCAGGTCCTCGCTCAGGATCCCCGCCCGGCCTACCGTAAAGGAGAAGAACCCGGGCGCGAATATGCTGCCTGGCTACTGGATTTCAATGTCCGCTGGTGCGTGAACGCCACGGGGACGCTGGTGACCGCCGTCGACAGTCGTTAATTTATGCCCCGGCATCTTTTGAGTCTCCGGACACGCTGGTACACTAGCCGCCAGCAATTTTTTTGCCTGGCTTAATTCGTAAGCTCTTTGCTTAACTGGAATCGTAACTCATGCGTACTACTCAATATCTGCTCTCCACCCAGAAGGAGACTCCTGCCGACGCTGAAGTGATCAGCCACCAGCTGATGCTGCGCGCCGGGATGATCCGCAAACTGGCCTCCGGCCTGTACACCTGGCTGCCAACCGGCCTGCGCGTACTGAAAAAAGTTGAAAACATCGTGCGTGAGGAGATGAACAACGCCGGTGCTATCGAGATTTCCATGCCGGTGGTACAACCCGCCGATCTGTGGCAGGAAAGTGGACGCTGGGAGCAGTACGGCCCCGAGCTGCTGCGCTTTGTCGATCGCGGCGAACGCCCGTTTGTTCTGGGTCCGACGCATGAGGAAGTGGTCACTGATCTGATCCGCAACGAGCTGAGCTCCTACAAGCAGCTGCCGCTGAACGTGTTCCAGATCCAGACCAAATTCCGTGATGAAGTTCGTCCGCGCTTTGGCGTGATGCGTTCACGTGAGTTCATCATGAAGGATGCTTACTCGTTCCACACCTCGCAGGAATCCCTGCAGGCGACCTACGACGATATGTACCGCGCCTACAGCCAGAGCTTCAGCCGTATGGGTCTGGACTTCCGCGCGGTGCAGGCGGATACCGGTTCAATCGGCGGCAGCGCTTCTCATGAATTCCAGGTACTGGCGAAAAGCGGCGAAGACGATATCGTCTTCTCTACCGGTTCCGACTATGCCGCCAACATTGAGCTGGCTGAAGCGGTAGCCCCGGCGGCAAGCCGTGCGGATGCCGCTCAGGCGATGACCGAAATCGACACGCCGGACGCCAAAACCATCGCTGCTCTGGTTGAGCAGTTCAACCTGCCGATTGAGAAAACCGTCAAGACGCTGATGGTCAAAGCCACCAAAGAGAGCGGCCATGGTCTGGTTGCCCTGCTGGTGCGCGGCGATCACGAGCTGAATGAAGTGAAAGCGGAGAAGATTGATATCGTTGCCGTGCCACTGACTTTCGCGTCTGAAGAAGAGATCCGTGCTGCTGTGGGTGCCGGCCCGGGTTCACTTGGCCCGGTAGGATTGGCCCTGCCAGTCGTGATTGACCGCACCGTGGCCGCAATGAGCGACTTCGCGACCGGTGCCAATAAAGATGGCAAGCACTTCACCGGCGTGAACTGGCAGCGAGATCTGCCGCTGCCGCGCGTGGCAGATATCCGCAACGTGGTGGAAGGCGATGCCAGCCCGGACGGTAAAGGTACGCTGCTGATCAAGCGCGGAATCGAAGTGGGCCATATCTTCCAGCTCGGCACCAAGTACTCTGAAGCGATGAAAGCCTCAGTGCAGGGCGAAGACGGCCGTAACCAGATTCTGACCATGGGCTGTTACGGTATCGGTATTACCCGTATCGTTGCCGCAGCAATTGAGCAGAACCATGACGATCGTGGCATTATCTGGCCTGCCGCGCTGGCTCCGTTCCAGGTGGCTATCCTGCCGATGAACATGCACAAATCCTTCCGCGTGAAGGAGCTGGCAGAACAGCTTTACGGCCAGCTGCGTGCGAAAGGTATTGATGTCATTCTGGATGACCGTAAAGAGCGTCCGGGCGTGATGTTTGCCGATATGGAACTGATTGGCGTGCCGCACACTATCGTGATTGGCGACCGTAACCTGGACAGCGAAGAGATTGAGTACAAATCCCGTCGCGAAGGTGAAAAGCGCATGATCAAAACCAGCGAGCTCCTGGATTTCCTGGTAAGCGTTGTAAACGCATAAAAACAACGGCGGCGGACTGAATCACTCAGCCCACCGCCGCTTTATTACCTGCTGACTTTCAGCACAACGCTTTAAGCTTCATCCCGCTGTGCCCCTCAGCATCACACTTTCCAGGTTTACGCTTTACCAGACTGTTCCGGCATCGGACTCAGCCTTCTTTAACCGCTGCCAGCCTGTAGCTGTTGACAGACTGAATCGGATTACCCTGCGTATCCATCATCTCCAGCCCGTCATTCAGCGGACGGAAGTAACGCTTCTCGCCTTTATCAGAAATCAGCACCAGCTTCTCTGCCGTACGACTCCAGTGGCCCTGCTGCGCGTTACTGACATCAGACGATCCCAGATAATGTTCGCTCAGAGTGTAGCGTCCGCCCTGTTGCAGGGAGAGAGAAACCTGAATGCCCTCGCAGTCAGCACAGGGGATAACGCCCTGATACTTCTGCATCATGGTATCCGGCGTTTGTGCCGCAGAAACGGTCTCGTGATTCTGGCAGCCGAGCAATGAGCCGAAAAACAGCGTTACCAGCATTGCCACGATGATTTTTTTCACTTGGTTCCTCCTGCCCCAGGCAAGTCGGTTTATTCCGGAGCGCGACGCATTTTGCCGCGCAGTGATTTGGTAGAGGCTTTACGGGCCTTGCTTTCCAGCCGACGTTTTTTGGAAGCCAGCGTGGGCCGGGTGGCACGCCGCGTCTTTTCCACCACCGTCAGTTCCTGAATCAGGTTTTCCAGCCGCTTCAGCGCCGCCTCCCGGTTCATTTCCTGGCTGCGGTACTCCTGCGCCTTGATGACCACCACGCCTTCCGGCGAGATCAGGTGGTGGCTGGCAGCCAGCAGGCGCTCTTTATAGAACTCCGGCAGGCTTGAAGCACGGATATCAAAACGCAGGTGGATAGCCGTGGAGCTTTTATTAACGTTCTGACCACCGTTGCCCTGTGCCCTGATCGCGGTCAACTCAAGCTCACTGTCCGGGATGGTGACGCTGCGTGACAAAACAATCATGCCAGTTTGCCGAAAACCAGCCAGTCGGTAAAGCGCAGTTCGAGGTGTTTTTGCTCGTCGGACAGCCAGATTGTGCCATCCTGCACCGTGGCCTGCAGGTTCATGGAACGGGACGCCAGGCCGGTCAATGCACTGAGCTGCTCATCATCCAGAAAGCGAATGGTCAGATTATTGTACGGCAGCTTGTTCTGGTTCTGCTGCCACCAGATTTGGGCAGCCCGGGCGTTGTAAGTATAAAGATAAACGCTGGCGGAACGGTTGCAGGCTTTTTTTACCCGGCGCTCATCCGGGAGGCCCAGTTCCACCCATATTTCAATGCCGTTGTGATCGTTGAGTAGCCAGATTTCCGGCTCATCTTCTGCACTCAACCCACGAGTAAAGACCAGCCGCTCGTTGGCGTTCACCACCCATGCCAGCAGTCGCAGCATCAGCCGCTCTTCCGTTTCGGAGGGATGACGGGCCAGCGTCAGGTTGCTGTCGATAAAAACATTTCTGTCCATATCGGCAACGTTAATCATCGCTTTGTAAATCGTTGCTTTAAGTGCCATGAGGTTCCTTATCTTGATTAACCGCTATTGTAACCCGTTGACACAGCAAATCACTCGCCGGTGGGCTGATTTCACGTAAAATCCTGTGTTATAGTCGTTAAATCGCCAGAGAAAACTCTTGAGGTGCACGTGCAAAAGTATTGTGAATTAGTTCGTCGCAAATACGCTGAAATCGGCAGCGGCGATCTGGGATACGTGCCGGACGCATTAGCTTGCGTTCTGAAAGCACTTGATGAGGTAGCGGCTAATACTGAGCTACACTCTTCCATCAGGGAACAGGCAGCTTTTGCTGCTGCAAACTTATTGGTGAGCGATTATGTTGACGAATGAAGCCTATAAACCGATCAACTGCGATGATTACGACAACCTGGAACTCGCCTGTCAGAATAACTGGATGCTGGTGCTGGCCCTGAAAAACGGTGAGCAGTTGAAGGCCAAAGCGACGGACATGGTGTCACGTAAGAACGTGGAATACCTTGCTATCGACCTGTCTGGTGAAGTCCGTGAACTGCGCCTGGACCATATTGCCAGCTTCAGTCATCCGGAGCTGGGCACTGTTGTCGTCAGCGAGTCTGATTAAACCCACGCGGGCGGGATCTTCCCGCCCACAGCCTTTTCAGGGTTGCAAACCGGCATAATAAGCAGCCAGATCGTCAATATCGCCGTCACTCAGTCCCGCCACGAAAGCCTTCATCACTTCCGCCTGACCGCCACTGCGTCCCCCATTTTGATAATCATGCAGCGCCTGCGCAAGGTAAGCCGCTTTCTGCCCGGCAAGATTGGGATAGATGGGGGCAGCCGATTTTCCTGCAGCACCATGACAGGCCTGACAGCGGGCAGATTTGTCCTTGCCTGCCTGCACATTCCCTGCCGCCAGTGCCGGTATACTCGATGCAGCCAGCGTCAGGGCCAGCAGTGTTTTTATGATCATTGCTCTTTCTCTTGTTGCCAGCAGATTTGCCAGCCGGGTTGCTTTCCGGGATTGCCTTCACGGGTCACAAAGACGCCCATAGCGGCAATCAATTGATCGCCATAAAAAATTAGCGGCGTGCGTTCACGCTGCCAGGGCGGAATCGCAAGTTCCTGCCAGATTTTTTTCAGCGGACGGCTGCCAGCTCGCCCGATAATATGAAATTTTCCCTGCGCCCGGAAGCGCACGGTGACCCTTTCCTGCTCTGAGGGAGGGCGAATGGTGACTGTCTTTCCGCCTGAAGGGCCGGAGGCTTTTTCTTCTGTTGTCACAGAACACACCATACCCTCCAGCCCACTGGCAGCAGGGCCAGTGGCTGCCTCTTCACCAGAAGCCATCGCTTCCGTCTCCGTCCGCACCAGCCATCCTGCTCCGGCAGGCAACCTCACACTCCTCTCACTGGCAGGCCACTCAATCACCGCATCGCGTAAAGGCTCACTCTGCTCAAGCCAGTAAAGCCGGTTGCGATAGCGGCGAACCTCATGACTGCCCAGCAGCAGGCACGGCTCTGCATCTTCACGGCTGCAGGCCACTTCCTGCCAGATCCGCAACAGCGCATCACGGGATGGCATCAGTCCCTGTTTCCGCGCAATCCAGCGGCGGAGAAGCGCGCCCCGTCGGGCTTCACTCATTCCCAGCAGCGGCTCAATCGCCAGCGAATTCTGCCGATCCACCAGCTCACTCAGCGATTCCATCAGCAACTCATCCAGCAGTTGCTCCTGCTCAGCGCACAGGCTTGCGCTGCGTGAAACTGCCTGAGAAAAATGTGGCCAGCGCGTGGTCAGCAGCGGTAACACCGTCTGCCGCAGGAAGTTTCGGTCAAAGCGTTCGTCCTGATTGCTGTCATCCTCAATCCATTGCAGCTGATGCTCTGCCGCCCAGGCTTCCAGCTGCAGCCGGGAAAAGGCGAGCAGAGGGCGTAAATGTGGGTGAGTATCAAGCAGGGCATAAGCAGGCATTCCGGACAGACCAGCCGGACCACTCCCCCTCTTCAGCGCCAGCAGCAGCGTTTCACTCTGGTCGTCCTGATGCTGGGCGGTCAGCAACGCTTCCCCTTCCTGCAAATGGTCGAGAAAAGCCTGATAACGTGCATGGCGCGCGGCGGCTTCAATGCCTTTTTTCCGGCTATCAACCTTCACTTTCACCACTTCCAGAGGAACCTGCCACTCTGCACACTGTTGCTGACAGTGCATGGACCAACCGTCAGCCAGCGGATTCAGTCCATGATGGATATGGATCGCACGTAGTTGAAGCTCAGGAAATTGCTGCCGCAGGCGGATCAGCTGATGCAGCAGCACGCTGGAGTCGAGCCCGCCGCTGTAGGCCACCAGCAGGCGCTGATGTCCGGCAAGTTGCTGTTGAAGGTGAAGCAGTGACATTTCGATCCCATGGAGTGGCAACCCGGCCATGCCTGACCGGGTCGGTATGGCGTTATCTTACGCCTGATACAGCTCCAGCGGCAAACCATCCGGATCGGAGAAGAAGGTATAGCGCTTGTCGGTCACCGGATCAATGCGGATCGTTTCACAAATCACGCCTTTTGCTTCCAGATGCGCTTTCGCGGCATCAATATCCGCCACGCTGAAGGCCAGATGACGCAGGCCGCAGGCTTCAGGCTGGGTCGGCCGCGCTGGCGGGAATGGGAACGAAAACAGCTCAATGGTGTACTGGCCGTTCAGCGCCAGGTCCCCTTTCCACGAGTCGCGGGCTTCCCGGTACACTTCGCCCATCAGGGTGAAGCCAAGCACGTCACAGTAAAAAGATTTACTGACTTCATACTGGCTGGCGATGATAGCGATGTGATGAACCTGCTTAATACCTAACATAGTGACTCCTTTGTAATAGCTTCCATCGGCTAGATTACGCAGCCCGGCGCGCGGCGACAATGGCACAATTCTGGAACTACTCTTTCAGCACGCGCACCAGATATTGCCCCTCTTCCGTCAGCCTTGCGCCGTGGATATCCGTTTCAAAACCCGGATAATGTTCCCCGATACTGCACAGCATCAGCAGGAAATCGAGCACCGCACGGCTCTCTTCGGTGATCATCTCTCCCGGCATCACCACCGGCACGCCTGGCGGATAAGGCAGGATCATATTGGCCGACACGCGCCCCACCAGCTCACCAATCTCCACCGTTTCCACATTCCCCTTCACCTGCTGCTGGAACATCTGATGTGGGGTCATTTTCATTTCCGGCAGCGTGGCGAAAGCCTGCAGCATCAGGCGCGGCAGATCGTGCTGGCGGATCAGATTATGGATGCCCTGCGCCAGCGTCTGGATCCGCATGTTGCGGTAGAAGTCAGGATCCTCGGCGTAGAGATCCGGCAGCATGTTCTTCACCCGCAGGTTAAGATCATACGCACGCTTAAACTCCGTCAGCCCGCGTAGCACGCTCATCGCTTTGGTTTTGTCGATGCCAATGCTGAACAGGAACAGCAGATTATACGGGCCGGTTTTTTCCACTACCACGCCGCGCTCATCCAGATACTTCGCAACCAGCGCTGCCGGGATCCCTTCTTCCGCCATCACGCCCTGCTCGCTCATGCCCGGCGTGAGGATGGTGACTTTGATCGGATCGAGATACATATGATCGGCATCGGCATCCATAAAGCCGTGCCAGTCCTCTTCTCCCGGCTGGATCGGCCAGCATTCTGGCTCATCGACCCCTTCCGGCTGCCAGATATCGAAGAACCAGCCATCCGACTCTTCGCGCAGGCGCTGCACCTCACGGCGGAAATGCAGCGCCCGCTCGACGGAGCGGTTGATCAGCCGCTTGCCGGGGTTGCCACGCAGCATCGCCGCCGCGGTTTCAATTGAAGCCACTATGGAGTAGTTCGGCGAGGTGGTGGTGTGCATCATATAGGCTTCGTTAAAGGTCTGCTCGTCGTAGTCACCCTTAATGTGGATCAGCGACGCCTGCGAGAAAGCCGCCAGCAGTTTGTGCGTCGACTGCGTTTCATAGATCACTTTGCCCGGTGTCCGCTCACCGCTCATGCCACTCAGGCCGCTGTAAATCGGATGGAAGTTGGTATAAGGCACCCAGGCAGAATCAAAGTGGATTGAAGGGACGTCCAGCGTCTCCTTGATATACTTCGTGTTGTACAGCAGGCCGTCATAGGTGGAGTTGGTGATCACCGCGTGCACCGGCCAGCTGGCGCGGTCGGTCTGGGCTACTTTCAGCGCAATGCTTTCTCTGGTGAATTCTCGTTTGGGGATCCCGCCAAGTATCCCCAGTGCGTTGCGGGTTGGCTTCAGCCAGATGGGGATGATGTCGCTCATCATCAGCAGATGAGTCAGGGATTTGTGGCAGTTGCGGTCAATCAACACGGTACTGCCAGCCGCAGCAGCATACATGCCAACAATCTTGTTGGACGTTGAGGTGCCGTTGGTCACCATATAGCTTTGTTCAGCGCCAAAGGTGCGGGCCACATACTCTTCCGCTTCAAGGTGCGGGCCGGTATGGTCAAGCAGCGATCCCAGCTCGGTCACCGAGATAGAGATGTCAGCCTTCAGGGTGTTGGCCCCGAAAAAATCATAAAACAGCGTGCCGACCGGGCTTTTCTGGAAGGCGGTTCCCGCCATATGACCAGGAGTACAGAAGGTGTATTTTCCCTCTTTCACGTAGGTAAACAGCGCTTTGGTCAGTGGCGGCGTGATGGTATCGATATATTCATCGGTGTACTGGCGGATACGCTGGGCGATCTCTTCCGCCACGCCAAGGCCATATTCAAAGAACCACATCGCCATGCGCATTTCATTGGCACTGACGTCCATGGTGGAGTGGGTGTTGATGAAAGCATACAGCGGCAGATATTCATTCAGCTGATTGATTTCACTACACAAATCGAAGTTGTATTCGTCCCAATCGAAGATCACTCCGCAGATGCGCGGGTTGTGCTCAATCAGTTTCAGCAGGTCGTTGGCATCTTTCGGGTAAATGGTCTGGTATCCCAGGGTGCCGAGCGCCCCGACCAGTTCACGGATGGGTTCATCTTTATAGAATGCGTTATGCGGTCCCATGATTGCGATAATATTCAATGCGTACCTCCTGGTGATCATGCGCAGGGATAAGCATAGCGAACATTGCTCCGCAACAGGAGAGAGTTAGTCTGAGCCGTCACCCTTGCTCATCCAAAACATACCCGTTCAACATCAATACTGTTGCCTTCCCATTCGGATTGACAGAGAGATAAACCTGGAATTAATAACATTTTCTGAAAAAGAGAGTGAATTGCCCCTCCCTTTCGAAAGCAGAACGATTCTAAAATAAAATAATTGCGCCCCCCAGCCATTTACCTGTTAATTCCAGAATTATATTTATATACGAAGAATAAACTTCCCGCTTTCAACCAAAAAGTAACACGGGCTAAAAAGTAAAATGTGAAGACAATCCCAAATAATTAATTCCTGCATTTCATGTGATTAAAAAAATGCAATAATAACAAAGAAAATATATACCTGATTGATTGTAAACAAAAAAACACCAAGGAAGATATTGGTTTTTTTCATCTGAACGATTCCCTCTCTACCTGAATGGAGTTCTTCTCATGGTATTAAAAAAAGGATTAACCCTGATAATCATCGGGTTGCTGAGCACCGGATTAACCGGGTGCGATAATAATGGTTCTCATGATACGCCAACCAAACAAGCCGAACTGGAAAGCCGCACCCTGCCGTTAATTACCGTCGATAATCTTAAGTTTAAGGACATGAATAACAATGGCACGCTGGAGCCTTTTGAGGACTGGCGGCTGGACAGTGCAAAACGCGCTCGCGATCTTGTTTCGCGGATGACTGTTGACGAAAAAGCCGGAGCGATGATGCACGGCACAATCACCCTTGATACGGCAGGTCGCGTGGATATGAGTGCCGCTGAAGCAGATATCGATCGCAAATTCGTTAATACATTTATCACCCGTATGGCAGGCAACCCAGAGTATATCTCTGCCGACAATAACGCACTGCAAGCGCTGGCGGAGCACAGCCGACTGGGGATCCCGGTCACCATCAGTACCGATCCGCGTAACCATTTTGTCAACGATCCGAACGCGACCAGTGTGGCGGCAGGCAGTTTCTCGCAGTGGCCAGAGACGCTGGGTCTGGCAGCGATCGGCGATGCCAGCCTGGTGAAAACCTTTGGCGATATTGCCCGCCAGGAATACCGGGCAGTGGGTATACACATGGCCCTGTCACCGCAGGCCGATCTGGCGACCGAGCCTCGCTGGGGCAGGATTAATGGTACCTTCGGCGAAGATAACCAACTGGCCAAAAAACTGGTGCAGGCTTACATCGAAGGGTTCCAGGATGGCGACCGGGGCCTGCTCCCGACCAGCGTCATTACCGTGGTAAAACACTTTGCCGGTGGCGGGCCACAGCTTGACGGACTGGATCCTCATAATATTTATGGCAAGGAGCAGGTTTATCCCGGCGAGAATCTGGAATATCACCTGGTGCCTTTTGAAGGAGCCTTTGCCGCCAGAGTGGCTTCGGTGATGCCGTACTACGGTCAGCCTGTCGGCTTATGGTACAAAGATCAGCTGATTGAAAAAGTAGGATTCGGCTTTAATCAGCAGGTATTGACCGGGATGCTGCGGGAGCGTTTCGGTTTTACCGGCGTGATCCTCAGCGACTGGGGCATTCTGGAAAGCTGTGAAGGAAAATGCAGTACCGGTATCAGTGATGCAGACATCGCAGCTGGCGTTTCCCCGTGGACTGCAGGGACAGGAATGTCATGGGGAGTTGAAAACCTTAGCCGCCAGCAGCGCGTAGTGAAAGCGGTCGAAGCCGGTATCGATCAGTTCGGCGGCACCACTGACGCCAGCGATTTGATTGCCGCGATCAACCAGCAGCAGTTGCCGATCGCCACGATTGATGCCTCAGTCACCCGAATCATGCAGCAGAAGTTTGAACTGGGTCTGTTTGAAAAACCTTATGTGGATGAGAGCCAGGCGGCAACAATCGTCGGCAACAGTAAATTCCAGCAACAGGCCGATGATGCTCAGCGCCGTTCACAGATCCTGCTGCAGAATAACAACTCGGTATTGCCACTGTCAGTGAGCGGCAAAAAGGTCTTCCTGCACAATGTTAATGCCACCGTGGCTGAAAGTTACGGGCTGGAACTGGTGGCGACGCCGGAAGAGGCGGAGATCGCGATCCTGCGGGTGGATACTCCACATCAGAACGATCCGCACTATCCTTTCGGCTCAGTAAATTTTGGTCAGTTGGGCTTTGATGACGCTGATACCGTGGTACTTGATGCAAAAGCAGGTATCTACAGCGGCAGTGAAGATTATCAGTTGATCAAGCAGGTGAAGGATCTGAACATTCCCACGGTTATTTCGGTGTACCTCGATCGTCCGGCGATCCTGACCAACATTCTTGATAAAACCGATGCATTACTGGCTAATTTCGGCGCTTCCGATCGGGCGGTGCTGGATGTGATCACCGGCAAGAGTAAAGCGCAGGGTAAATTACCGTTTGAGCTGCCCTCCAGCTGGCAGGCGGTGTTGGAGCAAAAAGAAGACGTGGCGCATGATTCTGCCGATCCTTTGTTCTCACTCGGAGCAGGGATTCAGCTCTGAACGGCATTTTAATAAAAGAGGCCGGAGTCCAAAGTTGGCTGGGTCAAAACCGGCCTTTGTGATCGGCGTCAGTTCAGTATGGTCAGGTTAAAACGGCCTCTGAGTTCGGTGTCGGGTCGGCACCGTCGAATCAAAACCGGCATCTGTGATCAGCGTCGGTCAGTTCCCCCTCCGGCGGTACGGCGTGAATACGTCCATGTAGCCTTGATTGCCGCGTCCATGCGGCAAACATCCGACAGAGGGGGAACTGACCGCCACCCGCGAACTTCAGAGTTGTTGGGGAGTAAAATGCCTGCACTAAAGAGACTCTTTCAGACTGCAATACTATTTGGTGCCGACTAAAAACAGCATAGAAAATTGGTCTTACAGTGGATAGCCAGGCAAATATCAGAATCAATGACGGATTTGCGCCAGTTCGTCTTCAGTAAGACCGGTCATCGTCATGACGGTATTGCGATCGAGACCACTCTGCAGCATAGTCCTGGCAACTTCGAGTTTACCCTCGATTATGCCTTCACTTCGGCCTTCTGCTCGTCCCTCCTTGATCCCTTCCGCTCGCCCTTTCTGTTCGAGCTGCTGCGCTATGGTCATCAGTGTGTCTCCATGTTGCGGCACCCGCAGTGCCAGTTCGCGTACAAAGACTTCGAAGTCTGAAGACTCCCCAGTCACTATTAAATAGTGTATCAGCGCCTTTATCTGCGGTGAAGAGAGATAATCAGCCATCAGCAATGTGGCCAGTCGGTCCATCAGGACTGAAATGTCACGCTGGTGAATATGCTTCTGCAGCAATGTCAGTGCTGCCATCCTTCGATGCTGCATAATTTCATCGTCAGGAATAACCGTAACATCTACCAGCGGCAGCGTTCCGCCATAAAGTTTGCCTGCCAGCTCTGGGTCATCAAATTCGTCCAGCCAGCATGTAGACCAAGGATAGGGGCTGCGTTTGCCGGCATAAAACAGCATGGGGATCACCAGTGGCAACTTCTTGTGACCCGCTTCGAGATGGCGCTGCATCGCGGCCACCGCATAGCGTATAAGGCGAAACGCCATATGCTTATCCGGCGAAGACTGATGCTCGATTAAGACATGAACATAGCCATCGCCATCAGTAGTTTTAAGACTGTAAAGAACATCGCTGAAAAACTGGCGAAGATCATCCTCAACAAATGAACCGGACTCTAACTTAAGGGTACTGAGGTCGCATTTTGCGCGCAATTCCGCAGGAAGGTGCAATTCCATAAAATCATGGGCGACTTCAGGATGCGTCAGAAACTGACGAAATGTGGCATCGTGAAGTGTTGTTGTGCTGTTCATATTATTCCCTGGCTGACAGCCTTTAAATTACGTGAATAACCGCAACATTAAGCTTTCTCATTTTAACTAAAATTAAAATTTATGATAAAGATTAATTACAAGCCATTGACCACCATTTAAAACAAATTCACAATACATTTTAACCCCTCGAAGAAACCTTCCAAAGAAAATAATTAACTACCCTGTCTTTTTTCGACAAAAACTGGATACACCTTCGAATAAATGATGAAATACGCCACGTTATTGCATTATTTTACTATCGAGATTCCAGAACAAAATGAAGCATCAAATCATTGAACAGAAAACGATTTATACAGTATTGACGGGAAAGACAAGAGGGATATAGTGGATGGGCACCGAATAAATAAGGTGGCAGTAAATAGCGAGACCCGCCAGTGCTTGGAACCACTGACGAGCCTCTGACCACAATGTTAAGGAGACTAACACCATGGCTGTAAATCAGTTTACTCAAACTCGTCCTGAATTTATACATCTTTCCCCGCTAACCAGCGGAATGGACTTTATCGATCTGGCGGAATATAACGAGCGTCTCGTTTCGGTGCTGATGGAAACGGATATTTCTGCGGAGCGCTTCGCAATTTATGAAAAAATAGCAGGCAGTCTGGAGCATTTACAGTTGGCTTTTGACGAACCTGTTCCTGATTATCGACTTCCGCAGCTCACGGCGGCAGAGGTTACGGATTTTCATAACACTGCGTTCGTCGCAGAGCCTGAAATCATCACCCGATACTGTCGTGCCTTAACTCAGATATTACGTAACCGTGCGGCAGATTCAGATACGCAGGAAGTGCTTACCGAATTGCTGTTCGATCTGGTGAGCTTCTTGGTTGAGGATCTTAAAGCACCCCGCTATATCGAGACGTACAGCGGCTTAGTCCAGGTCAGGTAAAAGATGTCCTTCTGCCACTGAAACGGGGCTGTTTATGTGGCAGAAGGGGTTTTCCATCCCGCTGTAGTGACCCTGCCGCAGAATCGTTTTAAATAATTCCAAATATATTCTTGATGGTTCTGACGTGCACCCATTGTTCAACACACAGTGAGGTATTTAATGTCCGATTGTGACGCAATGACCACGGTCCGCTGTGAACCTAAAGCGGACTTAATTGCATTATTGAAATCTACGATCATCATCAGACCACGGTAAATAAAAACCAGAATAAAATAAACCCACTCTAATCTACAAGGATATAGACAAATAGAGTTCAACCAGGCATTTTAACATGCGGGCGTAGGAACAAGATATAATTGAGGTTAAAACTATCCATAGGCACATATACTTTGAGTCGATTCTGGACAAATCGACTCAAATTAAAAACACATGAACTTCACTTACTAACAGGAAATTTTTCGATTATTTATACCACTCTGCCTTAATTCCAGCAAAGTCCATGAATTTCCATTCCTCCTTCCAGAGTTGCCAGTAAGGGATATCACTAGAAGATGGGGAGTGTGTACAAGGTTCAATTTGGACGATTGAGGGAAGAATTATTGATTCACCGACTAGTAATGCCTCCCCCTGACGGAAGGATGTCATTTTATCGATTAACGAACCGAGCGAGTCTGGAAGTAACTTTTTAACGTAACCTTGATCTGCCGGGTTGGTTAAGCGCATAGCAACAAAGTTGCTGCATTGAGCGATTTTTTTGAGCAGCCTCGGTTGAAAGTTCGCGTATAACAGCTAGAGAGTTGTTGTAATAAAAGTATTCTGCTGAAAACGGCTTAGCATTAAAGATCGTTTGAAGAATGTCGATCACTTCACGAAACTGTGTGTCAAACTCTACTGCTCTGATGTTTATGGTTAACCGCTTCAGGAACTCTTCCAGATCTGCATCGGTAAGTTGTAAGTCCTGATGATGGTGGTAGGTGACTTTTTCTTTGGTGTAGGTTAGGAAATGCGTCTTTAGGAAATCAATGTCTATCTCTTCATCTAACTTTTCTTGACCAGATGCATAGTGTCCGTAAATTGAGTAAAAGATTTTTGGCTTCGTACCTGCCAGCGTTTCCTTGAAATGTGATAGCATATGCTTAATCGCATCTTTTATAACAGAGTGGTTATATTCGGTCTTGGCGTAATATTTGCATTGTGTGGCGGTGACTTCAGAAGCGGTTCGAATATCAATGTCCTCAGTGCATTCGATTTCAACAGATTCGTCTAAGGATGTTAGATTCAAGATGCTGAGAATAGTCAGATCGAATTGGTAAAAATAACCTCGTATTGTGTCAACTGCACTTCTTTCGGCCATAGCATATCCAATAGTTATCGTTGATATTTTCTTTGAAATTACTAATTTCCACATTTAACATGCATGCTGCAAGCAGATGCATAGTCAAAATGCTGGTCATCGAGAATGTTAAAGGAAATCAGAAAATAGCAATCTTAAATAAGCATCCTCGCGGGAATCCTCGAAATCATACATCTTAATAAGCTATAAAATGCTATTCATAGTCATAAAATGAGAACCAGTTAACATAAGTTTCATTGGTTTACTCATTACGCAGTATACGTGTTATCAACGTCCGCTTCTGGCACAAAGCCGATGAACTGCGCTTGTACAACAACTTGTGTGATGGTAAATACAAAGTTGGATGGCTCAGCCCTGGCATCATCCCAACCATACAAAACTCTTTTGCCAAAACGCCACCGTATGGTTCATCGGTCCATTTTATCTGGAAGACCATTTTATGAATTTGTCTCCAGCACCTGAAACTCCCCCACCGGTTTCTGAGCATTTAGTAAGAAAAAGCCAAAATCTAAAGCATCACCTCATCACAGCAACACCATAGCTTCTGACAGGAGGGGTTATCCGGATAAGCGGACTGTGTCGCGCATGGACGCGCGACTCAAGCCATCAGGGATGATTTCACGGCGTGTCCGTGTTCCGGATACCCCCTCCAGCGAACTCATGAACCTGAAGCGACCTCCCCAACTTACCGCGAATCCAAATTATCCCAATCCAACTAAGCCAGCAGCGACACTCCCTTGTAAACAGCAATTATGAGCCGTCACCAAACCGAAGCACCATCCCATCACTCGACCTCCAAACTCAACACAAAAAAAACGGGCTCCAGACTCTGACCCGCCACAAGGATCGCTCCCTATAACAGTTCAAAGTCCGGAGCCCGCTTTATGCGAGCCTGTCAGCTATCAGGCGTAGCCGTAGTTCATCAGGCGCTGGTAACGACGATCCAGCAGCTCTTCTTTACTCAGTACGTCCAGATCCGCCAGATCCGCCAGCAGCTGCTCCTTCAGTGATGCGCCAATCGCTACCGGGTTGCGGTGTGCACCACCCAGCGGCTCAGGGATCACCGTGTCGATCAGCTTCAGCTCTTTCAGACGCGGAGCAATGATGCCCATCGCTTCTGCCGCCAGCGGCGCTTTATCAGCGCTTTTCCACAGGATCGACGCACAGCCTTCCGGTGAGATCACCGAGTAGGTGCTGTACTGCAGCATGTTCACCTTATCGCCAACGCCGATAGCCAGTGCACCACCGGAACCGCCTTCACCGATTACGGTACAGATCACTGGTACTTTCAGGCAGGACATCTCACGCAGGTTGCGTGCGATAGCCTCAGATTGTCCACGCTCTTCCGCACCCACACCAGGGTAAGCGCCTGGGGTGTCGATAAAGGTAATGATCGGCATATTGAAACGCTCGGCCATCTCCATCAGGCGCAGCGCTTTGCGGTACCCCTCTGGTGCCGGCATCCCAAAGTTGCGACGAATTTTCTCTTTGGTTTCGCGGCCTTTCTGATGACCAATGATCATCACCGGGCGACCGTCCAGACGAGCAATACCGCCCACAATGGCTTTATCGTCCGCATAGGCGCGATCGCCAGCCAGCTCGTCAAAATCGGTAAATACGTTGCGGACATAGTCCAGCGTGTAAGGACGCAATGGATGACGCGCCAGCTGGGCAATCTGCCATGCACCCAAATCGGAGAAGATCTTACGGGTCAGCTCAACGCTTTTTTCGCGCAGACGCTGCACTTCTTCATCCAGATTAATATCCAGTTTTTCATCCTGACGGCCAACCGACTTGAGCGAATCAATTTTCGCTTCAAGCTCTGCGATTGGCTGTTCGAAATCCAGGTAATTAAGACTCATAATATTCCTGTTTTAGTCAAACTCCAGTTCCACCTGCTCCGACCCTATCAGCGACCGCAGTTCGTTTAATAAACGATCGCAGGGCGACACGCGCCACGCTGCGCCAAAGCGCAGCTTCACTCGCGCATCCTCTCTCTGGTAGTAGAGATGTACCGGAATGGTCCCCGAACGGTGGGGTTCCAGTGACTGACGGAGACGGTTCAAAAGCTGGTCATCAATTTGCCTGTCCGTCAGCGAGATAGCAAGCCCACGTGCATATTTTTCACGGGCTTCATCAATGTCCATCACATCGCGGGCGGTCATTTTAAGCCCCCCGCTGAAGTCATCGAAGCTGACCTGTCCGCTGACGATCAGGATACGGTCTTTTTCCAGCAAATGCTGGAACTTGTCTAAAGCATCTGTAAATAACATCACTTCCAGTCGACCGGATCGATCGTCCAGGGTACAGATGCCAATCCGGTTACCGCGTTTTGTTACCATCACGCGGGCCGCCACCACCAGACCAACCGCCATGGTGACTTCACCACGTCTGGTCGGGTGCATGTCTTTCAGGCGCATTCCCCCAACGTAGCGCTCGATCTCTTTCAGATACTGATTGATCGGGTGCCCGGTTAAGTAAAGCCCTAATGTTTCTCTTTCGCCATCCAACTGAACCTGTTCCGGCCAGCGGGTCACGTCAGCATAAGATTGTTCAATCTGCTCCGGCTCATCCGCCAGCACGCCAAACATATCTGCCTGGCCAATCGCCTCTGCTTTGGCATGCTGATCGGCAGCCTTCAGCGCATCGCTCAGCGCACTCATCAGGGCTGCACGGTGCGGACCAAGACGGTCAAACGCACCGGACATGATCAGCTTCTCCAGCACGCGACGATTCAGCTTTTTAGTATCGGTGCGCGCGCAGAGGTCGAACAGCTCGCGGAAATAGCCGCCCTGATTACGGGCTTCCAGAATCGCCTCAATCGGGCCTTCACCCACACCTTTGATTGCGCCAATACCGTAGACGATTTCGCCATCGCCATTGACATGGAACGGGTACAGGCCAGAGTTGATATCCGGCGGCAGCACCTTCAGGCCCATGCGCCAGCACTCGTCCACCAGCCCAACCACTTTCTCGGTGTTGTCCATATCGGCGGTCATTACCGCTGCCATAAACTCGGCAGGATAGTGCGCTTTCAGCCACAACGTCTGGTAAGAGACCAGCGCATACGCAGCGGAGTGAGATTTGTTGAAGCCATAACCGGCGAATTTCTCCACCAGGTCAAAGATCTTAATCGCCAGCTCGCCGTCCACCCCACGCGCTTTCGCACCATCCTCAAAACCACCGCGCTGCTTCGCCATCTCGACCGGGTTCTTTTTACCCATCGCACGACGCAACATATCCGCGCCGCCCAGGCTGTAGCCTGCCAGCACCTGAGCAATCTGCATCACCTGTTCCTGATACAGGATGATGCCGTAGGTTGGCTCCAGTACCGGCTTCAGCGACTCGTGCTGCCACTGGATATCCGGATAGGAAATCTCTTCGCGGCCATGCTTACGGTCAATAAAGTTATCGACCATGCCAGACTGCAACGGACCCGGGCGGAACAGGGCCACCAGAGCGATCATATCTTCGAAGCAGTCAGGCTTCAGACGTTTAATCAGATCTTTCATGCCGCGCGATTCAAGCTGGAAGACCGCGGTGGTTTCCGAGCGCTGCAGCATATCGAAACTTTTCTTGTCATCAAGCGGGATTGCCGCGATATCCAGCGGCGGCTCGCCCTGTTTCTCGCGACGGGCGTTGATCATCTCCAGCGCCCAGTCGATGATGGTCAGCGTGCGCAGCCCGAGGAAGTCGAACTTCACCAGGCCAGCATATTCCACGTCATTCTTGTCGAACTGGGTGACCGGGTGATTACCGTTTTCATCACAGTAGAGCGGCGCAAAGTCAGTGATCTGCGTGGGGGCGATGACCACCCCCCCGGCGTGTTTACCGGCGTTACGTGTGACCCCTTCCAGCTTGCGCGCCATGTCGATCAGCGCTTTAACTTCTTCATCTGCTTCATAAATTTCTGGCAGCTGCGGTTCGGCTGCAAAGGCTTTCTCCAGCGTCATGCCCGGGTCTGGCGGCACCAGCTTGGAGATACGATCGACGAATCCGTACGGATGCCCCAGCACGCGCCCCACATCGCGGATTACCGCTTTGGCTGCCATGGTACCGAAGGTAATAATCTGGGATACCGCTTTGCGGCCATACATCTCGGCCACGTGCTCAATCACCAGGTCACGTTTTTCCATGCAGAAGTCGACGTCGAAGTCGGGCATCGAAACACGTTCCGGGTTGAGGAAACGTTCGAACAGCAGGTCAAATTCCAGCGGGTCGAGGTCGGTGATTTTCAGCGCATAGGCCACCAGCGAACCGGCACCGGAACCACGTCCCGGCCCTACCGGCACGTCGTTATCCTTCGACCACTGGATAAACTCCATAACGATCAGGAAGTAGCCGGGGAAACCCATCTGGTTAATAACGTTCAGCTCGATTTCAAGGCGTTCGTCATATTCCGGCCTTTTCTGCGCCCGCACTTCCGCATCCGGGTACAGGAATTCCAGACGCTCTTCCAGGCCCTCGCGGGATTTCGCCACCAGGAAGTCTTCGGTGGTCATGTCACCGGTCGGGAACTGCGGCAGGAAGTATTCACCCAGGCGGATGGTGACGTTACAACGCCTGGCAATTTCTACGCTGTTTTCCAGCGCTTCAGGGATGTCTGAGAACAGCTCACACATCTCCTCTTCGGTACGCAGATATTGCTGAGGGCTGTACAGGCGCGGACGTTTGGGATCGTCAAGAGTGAAGCCATCGTGAATGGCAACGCGGATTTCATGCGCGTCAAAGTCCCCTTCCTCAAGGAAGCAGACTTCATTAGTGGCCACGACCGGGATACCTTCGGCAATCGCCAGCTCAACCGCAGCATGCAGCCAGGTTTCTTCATCCGGCCGGCCGGTGCGGGTCAGCTCAAGATAGTAACGATCCGGGAAGTGCTGCTGGTAGAACGCCAGGCATTCGGCAACCAGTACAGCATTACCGCGCAGCTGCATCTTGCCCACGTCACCACGGCGTCCCCCGGAGAGCAGGATTAATCCCTCTTTCAGATCAACCAGCCAGTCACGATCAATGATCGGTCCCGCTGCGCCATAGCCTCGCTGGTAGGCTCTTGAAATCAGCAGCGTCAGGTTCTGGTAGCCGGTATTGTTGGCAGCCAGCACCGTCAGCTGGGACAGTTCATCGCCCATCGCCTCGCTGGCGACGTTGAAATCAGCGCCGATGATCGGCTTGATGCCCTGCCCGTGCGCGGTGCCGTAAAACTTTACCAGGCCGCACAGGTTGGTGAAGTCGGTGATACCAATAGCGGGCATGCCGAGCGCCGCCGCTTTTTTCACCAGCGGTGCAGTTTTAGCCAGTCCATCCACCATGGAGTAGTCACTGTGTACACGCAAATGAATAAAACGAGGTTCGGCCATAGTTGATCCCGCTTAAGGCTGAGAAATGAAAATTACAGCGTGGTCGTGGCAACAGCCGCGACTTCAGCGTCCAGCAGCGCATTACGCACTGGCGCAAAACTCCGGCGATGGTATGGCGTCACACCATGCAGCGCCAGCCTCTCCATATGGAGCGCCGTCGGGTAACCTTTGTGCTGTGCAAAACCGTACTGCGGGAACAGCAGGTCCAGCTCGGCCATCTCACGGTCACGGGTGACTTTGGCGATGATGGAAGCGGCACTGATCTCAGCAACCAGGCTGTCGCCCTTCACCACGGCCTGCGACGGCATTGGCAGTGCCGGGCAGCGGTTGCCGTCTATCAGCACCATATCAGGCGTGATGGACAAACCGGCTACCGCACGCTGCATTGCCAGCATGGTGGCGTGCAGGATATTGAGCTGGTCGATCTCTTCCGGTTCGGCGCGGCCCAGGCTCCAGCTTAACGCTTTTTCTTTGATCTCTTCAAACAGCGCAATACGCCGTTTTTCAGATAGTTTTTTCGAATCCGCCAGCCCGATAATTGGCCTGGCCGGATCGAGGATCACCGCTGCCGTCACGACCGCGCCGACCAGCGGGCCACGGCCCACTTCGTCCACTCCGGCAATACAGGTGGCGACAGGATAGATAAAATTGCTCATGAACACAGCTCCAGTACGGCCGCTGCGGCCTGCTCATCGGCATTCCAGCGGATCTGGTGATGCAGCTCCGCAAAGGTGGCCAGCAGCCGGTCACGGGGTTCGCCTTCCGCCAGCAGCGGCTCCAGCGCAGCAGCCAGCAGCTCAGGCCGGCACTCATCCTGCAGCAGCTCTTTCACCAGCTCGCGGCCCGCCAGCAGATTAGGCAGTGAAACGTAGTCGGTTTTTACCAGACGCTTCGCCAGCCAGAAAGTGGTGGGCTTCATGCGGTAGCCAACCACCATCGGGCATTTGGCCAGCATACACTCCAGCGCGGCCGTGCCAGAGGCCAGCAATGCGGCATCGCTGGCGATCATAGCCTGGCGCCCTTTGCCATCCAGCAGATGCATCGGCAGATCGGGAGCCACTTCCGCTTTGATTTTCTCAAACTGCTCACGGCGGCGCGGATTGACCAGCGGGACGACGATTTCCAGATCGGGCCACTTCTTGCGCAGCAGCGCGGCGGTTTTCAGGAAGTCACCGCTGAGCATTTCCACTTCCGCGCCGCGGCTGCCCGGCAACAGAGCCAGGCAGGGTGTCCCCTCAGCAATACCCAGCTCCAGACGCGCGGCGCGCTTGTCCGGCTCAATCGGCATGGCATCAGCCATGGTATGGCCAATAAAGCGGCAGGGAACGTTAAAACGATCGTAGAAGGCTTTTTCAAATGGCAGGAATGCCAGCACCAGATCGGTGGAGCGGCCAATTTTGAATACGCGCTTCTGACGCCACGCCCAGACTGACGGACTGACGTAATGTATAGTGCGGATACCGCGCTGCTTGAGACGCCCCTCAAGGGTGATATTGAAATCTGGCGCATCAATGCCGACAAAGACGTCGGGTTGCAGCTCGGTGAATCGTTGCGTAAGTTCGCGACGGATTTTCAGCAGGCGACGCAGGCGACCCAGCACTTCCACCACCCCCATCACCGCCAGCTCTTCCATCTCATACCAGGCTTCACAGCCTTCGGCCTGCATCAGCGGCCCGGCGACACCGACAAATCGGGTATCAGGGTGCTTTTCCTTCAGCGCACGGATAAGACCGGCACCAAGAATATCGCCGGAGGTTTCTCCGGCGACCAGGGCAATCGTTAAAGGATGCTGTGGCATAAGTTAACGAATCAGACCTCTCGTGGAGCGGGCGAAGAAATCATAGAACGGCTGCACTTCAGGATGCTCACGGGCGATGTCGGCAATCTCCGGCTTCGCTTCATCGAGCGTTTTACCGCTGCGGTACAGGATCTTGTAGGCATTACGGATTGCATGTAGTGCTTCTTTGCTGAAGCCACGACGCTGCAGGCCGACAAGGTTGATACCGAATGGCGTGGCATGGTTACCCTGGGCAATCACGTACGGCGGCACGTCCTGAGCAACGCCTGAACAGCCGCCGACCATAACGTGCGCACCGATAGTGCAGAACTGATGAACTGCGGTCATCCCACCAATAATGGCATAGTCATCCACGGTCACATGGCCCGCGAGAGTGGCGTTGTTGGCGAGGATACAGCGATCGCCAATCACGCAGTCGTGAGCAACGTGCGCATTGACCATCAGCAGATTGTCGCTGCCGACTTTGGTCACCCCTTCCGCCTGCGCGGTACCGCGGTGAATGGTGACGCTCTCACGGATGCTGTTACGATCGCCCACTTCAACACGGGTCGGCTCACCAGCGTACTTCAGATCCTGGTTCGCTTCACCAATAGTGGCGAACTGGTAAATGGTGTTGTCTTTGCCAATACGGGTGTGCCCATTGAGCACCACGTGAGATTTCAGGACGGTGCCCTCACCAATCTCAACGTTAGCGCCAATGAAACAGAAAGGACCAATATGGACGCGAGCGCCAATGATGGCGCCCTCTTCAATAACGGAACTTGAATGGATAACAGCAGTTGCATCAATCACGAATTATGCCTCCCGACTGCGGGCACACATCATCGTTGCTTCGCAGACAATTTTACCGTCAACAGTCGCCACGCCTTTGAAGCGGGTCAGACCACGGCGGGTTTTCTCGAAGGTGACTTCCATGATCATCTGGTCGCCAGGCACTACCGGGCGCTTGAAGCGCGCTTCGTCAATCCCGGCGAAGTAGTACAGCTCGCCCGGCTCAAGTTTGCCAACGCTTTTAAACGCCAGAATACCGGTAGCCTGCGCCATAGCTTCTAAAATCAGCACGCCTGGGAAAATCGGTTTACCAGGGAAATGGCCCTGGAAAAACGGTTCGTTGACCGACACGTTCTTCACTGCGCGCAGGAATTTGTGCTCTTCAAATTCGAGTACGCGATCGACCAGCAGAAACGGATAGCGGTGCGGCAGCAGTTCAATAATCTCTTCAATCTTCAGAGTATGAGTTTCAGTAGTCAAAATACTCTTCCTGTCCTAAAAATTCTGATGGCATCAATAACACGGCCTGCGAAGATCGAAAGACTCTCGCAGGCCGCAAATCAGTTTCTGTGCGCAAGCTTTCCATGCTTAGCATTGTATTTTTGAAAGCAGGTCATCGTGCTGGCAACAAACGCTCAGTCAGTCTTTACCGACCTTGCGCTCGATGGTTTTTAAGCGCTTGCTTATCTCATCGATGTTCATTACCAACGCGGCTGTTTTGCGCCAGGTTTTGTTGGGTTGCAGCGGAATCCCGGAAGAGTATACCCCAGGTTCGGTAATTGGTCGCATGACCATTCCCATTCCGGTGACCGTAACTTTGTCACAAATTTCCATGTGACCATTAATTACGCTTGCACCGCCAATCATGCAGTAGCGGCCAATTTTCAGGCTACCCGCCATAATGACGCCGCCCGCAACTGCGGTATTGTCGCCAATCACAACGTTATGTGCAATCTGGCACTGGTTGTCAATGATAACACCATTCCCGATCTGAGTGTTATCCAACGCTCCGCGATCGATAGTGGTACAGGCACCGATTTCCACGCGATCGCCGATCACCACCGTGCCCAGCTGCGGGATTTTCACCCAGTTGCCGCGATCGTTAGCGTAACCAAAGCCATCCGCACCGATAACCGTACCGGACTGGATCAGGCAGTGCTCACCGATTTGAATTTCATGGTAAACCGACACGTTGGCCCACAAGCGTGTGCCCGCGCCGATACGGGTGTTCTTGCCGACAAAACAGCCAGCGCCAATCACCACGTTATCGCCCAGCTCAACGCCGGATTCGATCACCGCATTCGCCCCGACAGAGACGTTCTGGCCCAGTTTCGCGCTGGCATCAATGACCGCACCTGGTGCGATATCTTTGGCAGGCTGCGGGGTACTGTCGAGGATCTGCGCCATACGCGCATAGGTAAGATAAGGGTTTTTTACAACCAGAGCTGCGCCCTGGAAGCACTCCAGATCCGCTTCCGTCAGCACCACGGCTGAAGCCTGACAGGCTGCGAGCTGCTCGCGGTAACGGCTGTTAGAGAGAAAAGTGATTTGTCCTGCCTGGGCGGATTGCATAGAAGCAATGCCGGAGATGACGAGCTCGCCATCTCCGTGCAAATCTGCATCCAACTGCTGGGCTAAATCAGCCAGTCGAATTGAAGACATCGATTATTTAACCTGTTTCAGAACATCAGCAGTGATGTCTTTGGATTTACCGGCATAAGCCACAGCGTTAGCATCGATAACGACGTCATAACCTTCGTTGTCAGCCACTTTCTGAACGGCATCCTGGATACGGCTCAGGATTTTGTTACGTTCTTCAGCCTGACGACGGCGGTTATCCTGCTCAAAAGCCTGAGCTTTGGTCTGGAAAGTTTCACGCTGAGCCATCAGGTCTTTTTCCATGCGGCTGCGTTCGCTGGCCTTCATGGTTGAACCGTCACGCTGCAGCTTCTGCATTTTGGTCTGCAGATCGCGTTCCATACCCTGCAATTCTGTCGCACGGCTTTTGAACTCGTTTTCAAGCTGTTTCGCAACTGTCGCACGCGCCGGTAACTGTTGGAAAATGCTGGAAACGTTCACCACTGCAATCTTGTCTGCAGCCTGAGCACCAGCGGAAACCGCCAGAGCGATAGAGAGGCCTGCGGCACACAACAACTTTTTCACTATAAACTCCTTACCATCAACGTTTGTGTCTTCGACACAGGTGTTGCGCGTTAAGGCAACCCCGAGGTTGCCAGTGAACGGCGCGATACTTGCGATAATCACCGCAAGTGGTGGGAAAAGAGGTAACCTCCATTCCCTCAGCTTCCTTGCTGAACCGGCTTACCAGGTTTTACCAATGTTAAACTGGAACTGCTCGGCCTTATCTCCGTCATACTTTTTAAACGGCTGGGCGTAAGAGAACACCAGTGGACCCAGTGGAGACATCCACTGCAGCGCCAGACCAGCCGACATACGGATGTTGCCCGGTTCGCTGTAGTCCGGGATGCCCGCAGCACGAGTATCAGCGGTGTTTTCCCACTTGGTATCCCACACGGTACCCGCATCAACGAACAGCGAGGTACGAACCGAGTTAGCATACTTCTCACTCAGGAACGGCGTTGGGGTGATCAGTTCAGCGCTGGCTGTTGCCATGGCATTACCACCCACTGCATCACTGGAATCACAGTACACGCCAGTTGAACAGGTGCTCGAAGCGTTATTATAGTAGGCCGCTTTTGGACCGATGGTATTTGAGCGGAAACCACGCACGGTGCTTGAACCACCGGCATAGAAGTTCTCGTAGAACGGCATCTCTTTCCCGTTCAGACCATCACCGTAGCCGACCTTACCGCGACCTAACAGCACCCAGGTACGATCCTGGTTCAGCGGCAGATACTGCTGCGTATCCAGAGTCGCTTTGTAGAAGGCGTTGTCCGAACCAGGAATGGTCACTTTACCATTCAGGTTGGTGCGGTTGCCCGAGGTTGGGAAGAAACCACGGTCAAGGTTGTTATACGTCCAGCCGTAGTTGAACGTGAAGTCATCAGCAGAGTACTCTGCGCGACCGGACAGATCCGGGTTCTGGCCCACGGAACGCAGATAGCGGAACATCGCAATCTGCGGCTGCATGTTGGACAGGTCGTTATGGACATAGCCCAGACCCACACGCAGGGTGTTGTTCTCGTTAACCGGGAAGCCCAGCGTACCGTCTGTACCGTAACTCTTGTTGGTATAGTCAGACAGGTCAGCGTCGTCCGCTTTAAAGTCGTTATAGAAGATACGACCACCCAGGCTGACACCGTCGACCGTAAAGTACGGGTCGGTCAGTGAGAATTCAGCATAGGTCTGATAATCGTTTTTGGTGCCGCTGATGCCAACAGTGTTACCGGTACCCAGCCAGTTGTCCTGGGTTACGCCAACCTGGAAGCTGACGCCACTCTCGGTGCCATAACCGACGCCGAAGTTGAATGTCCCGGTGTTACGCTCTTTCACCTTGTACACCACGTCCACCTGATCCGGAGAACCTGGTACGCGCTGCGTATCGGTATCCACCGTTTCGAAGTAGCCGGTACGGTTCAGACGCTCTTTACCCTGCTCAACCAGATCGCTGCCCAGCCATGCGCCTTCCATCTGGCGCATTTCGCGGCGCAGAACGGAGTCTTTCGAGGTGTCGTTGCCTTCGAAGCGCACTTTACGCACGTAGTAACGGTTGCCCGCATCCACGCTGACGTGCAGTTTCACGGTCTTGTCCGCGTCGTTAATTTCAGGCTGAGTCATCACGCGAGGATAGGCGTAGCCATAACGGCCAAACATCTTCTTGATGTCGTCTTCCATTTTGGTGACTTTCGCGCCGTTATACAGCTCGCCCGGTTTGATTTTGGTCAGCGCTTCCACTTCCGCGGAGTGACCGGCCATGCTGCCGTTCACCACCACACCGGAGAGCTTGTACTGATCGCCTTCGGTGATGTTGATGGTGATGTAGATGCCCTTCTTGTCCGGCGTCAGGCTGACCTGCGTGGAGTCGATGTTAAAGCGGGCATAACCACGATCGAGGTAGAAGCTGCGCAGGGCTTCAAGGTCACCCGCCAGTTTCTGCTTCTGGTATTTGCGGTCGCCAACCACGTTCCACCACGGCACTTCATCACGCAGCTGGAAGCGGGAGATCAGTTCGTCAGAGCTGAAGGCTTTGTTACCCACCACATTTATCTGCTGGATCTTGGCGGAAACACCTTCGGTGAACACCAGTTTCAGGTCAACGCGGTTACGCGGCAGTGGGGTTACCACCGCTTTCACGCTGGCGCTGTATTTACCGACGCTGTAGTAGAAGTCTTCAAGCCCCTTCTCAATCGAAGAGATGGTCGTACGATCGAGGGCTTCGCCCACGCGCACGCCAGAGGCTTCCAGGTTCTGCTTCAGCATATCATCTTTCACCGCTTTGTTACCGGAGAAGGTGATGCTGGCAATGGTCGGACGCTCTTTAACCTGAACGATCATGGTGTTGCCGTCGCGCAGAACCTGAACATCCTCGAAGTTCCCGGTTGCAAAAAGCGCGCGGATAGTATTACTGATATCTTCATCGGAGACGGTGTCTCCCACGCGGACAGGCATACTGAGCAATGCCGCCCCGACGGCGACTCGCTGCAGGCCTTCGAAATGAATATCCTTCACTACGAAGCCGTCTGCCGCGTATACGGTGGCGCTGCTAAACAGCAGCGACGCTATGAGCAACTTTTTCATCGCCATCGTTGTTATGCATTCTTCCTAACTGGTTCCCGTGCGAAGACAGCCTTCTGGCTGACTAGAGACGCGAGAAATCATTGAATAGTGCAAGCCCCATTAACAGCACCAGCAAAATTGAGCCAATGCGATAACTGAAGTCCTGAACTCGCTCAGACACCGGTCCACCTTTGATCTTTTCGATCGCCAGGAACAGCAAATGCCCACCATCTAATACCGGCAAGGGGAACAGATTGATAATCCCGAGGTTCACGCTGATCAAAGCCAGGAACATCAGGTAGTAAATCAAGCCATATTCCGCCGACATCCCAGCACCCTGGGCGATTGAAATCGGCCCGCTGAGATTGTTCAATTTCACTTCGCCGACGATCAGTTTGCCCAGCATGTTCACTGTCAGCTTCATCAGCTGCCAGGTTTTGGCGCTGGCCTCACCTGCCGCCGCAAACGGCCCATACTGGCGAACCGTTTTGTATTCATCCGGCAGCGGGACAATCTTCGGGATCACCCCGGCAAACCCTTCTGCCTTACTGCCTGGTTTGGTGTCCGGCGTCAGAGTCAGGTCAACCGGATTGCCCTGCCGCTCCACCTCTACCGCCATCGCTTTGCCGGGATTATCCCGCACAAGGGTGACGAAACTCTGCCACTGGTCCACCGGCTGACCATCGACTTTAACGATCCTGTCGCCCGCTTGCAAACCCGCTTTGCTTGCCGCCGAGTTAGCCTGTACTTCTGCCAGCACGGTTTCAATCTGTGGCCCGCGTGGACGGATACCCAACGAAGTCACCGGATCCTGCTTATCGGGTTCGAACTGCCAGTTGCGCAAATCGAGCCGCTTTTCACTGACCTGAGAGGAGCCAAATGGTGCCACGCTGAGCGTGGTTTGCTGGTCGCCAATTTTCGACACCAGAGCCATACGCACAGCATCCCAGTCAGGCGTTTCGATACCGTCAACGGCTTTAAGTTCCATGCCAGGAACAATTTGAGCCTCTGCCGCCTGCGAACCGCTCACTATTTCGCCAACAACCGGACGAACGCCAGGGACACCGATGATAAACACCAGCCAGTAAGCGAAGATGGCAAAGATGAAATTAGCGATGGGGCCGGCACTGATAATGGCGGCACGCTGAAAGACGGTTTTATTGTTGAAGGCCTGGTGGCGCAGTTCCGGCGGTACGCTCTCGACGCGCTCGTCGAGCATTTTCACATAGCCGCCCAGTGGGATCAGCGCCAGCACATACTCGGTGCCCTGGCGGTCACTGCGACGCCACAAGGCTTTACCGAAGCCGATCGAGAAACGTTCGACCCTGACGCCACAGCGACGGGCCACCCAGAAGTGGCCGAATTCGTGCACGGTAATCAGCACGCCCAGTGCAACAATAAACGCACCCAGGCTCCAGAGAATGCTCAGCATAGAGTCCCTTATAGCGTCCCGAAGACCAGCAGCAGCAGACAGGCAAACACCGGCACCGCTGCGGTCAGGCTGTCAATGCGATCCAGCATGCCGCCGTGACCTGGGATCAGACTGCCACTGTCTTTGATTCCCGCTTCGCGCTTGAACATACTTTCGGTCAGGTCGCCCAGCACGGATGCCAGCGCGGCAACCAGAGAACAGACCAGCAGGATCCCGGTGGAGACAGACAGCGGCGCCCACAGGCTGAACAGCCAGGCAATCAACGCTGAAGTCACCAGCCCACCAAAGAAGCCTTCCCAGGTTTTACCCGGAGACACTTTCGGTGCCAGCTTGTGCTTGCCGAACAGGCGACCAAACATGTAAGCGCCAGAGTCTGCACCCCAGACGAGGAACATCACATACAGCAGCCACCAGGCTCCGGCGAAATGGTCAGCCTGATAATGATACTGACGCAGCGCCAGCATGCCCCAGAAGAACGGCACGATGGTCAGCACGCCAAACACCAACCGTAGCACTTTGGAAGCGCGCCACAGTGAGGCGGAAGCGGGATAGAACAGCACCAGCACCAGTGCCACAATCCACCAGCACAAAGCGGCCCAAAGCGAGCCGGCAACCTGTGGAAGATGAACAGAGTGTTGATAAGCAGGGAGAGTGAACATCATGAAGGCGAGCAGTAGCCCGCACAGCACGGCCAGCCAGACACGCTGCGAACGCGCAGCCAGACCGGCAAACTGCCCCCATTCCCAGGCGGCCAGCATGCAAACGACCAGCGTAACAATGGCAAAGCCTGGAGGCGGCAGCAAAAACAGCGCTGCGATCACAACCGGAATCAGTATAAACGCGGTAATCAGGCGAGACTTCAGCAAAGATTACCCCCAGTGCGCTCAGGCGCCGCCGGGTGCTGCACCGCCAAAGCGGCGCTCTCGTTGTGCAAACGCATTCAGTGCACCTTCAAAAACTTGTTCATCAAAATCAGGCCAGAGAACATCGGTAAAAAAGAACTCCGCATAGGCAACCTGCCACAGCAAGAAGTTACTGATTCGATGCTCTCCCCCTGTCCTTATTACCAAATCCACCGGTGCCAGTTCGTTGAGGCAAAGATGCTGACCCAGGGTTTCTTCCTCGATCTGGTCTGGACGAATCAGACCTTCCTGCACCTGCCTGGCGATCTTTCTGACGCCATGAATGATATCCCAACGTCCACCATAATTCGCGGCAATGTTGAGTGTGAGTCCATCATTTTGTTGAGTAAGTTCCTCAGCGCGACGAATACGCTCCTGCAGACGGGCATTGAAACGACCAATGTCACCAATAATCCGCAGCCGGACATTATGCTTGTGTAAACTTTTCACTTCGCTGTCGAGAGCCCAGACAAACAGCTCCATCAACGCCATCACTTCCTGCGGCGGACGGTTCCAGTTCTCACTGCTGAAAGCGTACAGAGTCAGCGCATCCAGCTTGTTGCTCACGGCAAAGCTGACTGCACGACGAACCGATTTCACGCCTGCTTTATGGCCCGAAATGCGCAGTTTCCCCTGGTTCTTAGCCCAGCGGCCATTGCCATCCATAATGATGGCCACGTGGCGGGGATTTTCACCCTGCAGGTCATCGGTTTTTAATTGATTTTCGGACGACATAACGCGTAATTATTTCCTTTACTCAGAAATACGACGGTTTCTGAAATCTCTACCCGCCCGACGCAAAAAAGCCGTGTTTAACACGGCAGCTAATACCGCTCAATGCAACGTCATTTTCATTTGGCGGGCGAAGACTATACCATCTCCGCCCTCGCCTCACAAATGGCGGCAGGTTGCCGCACGGAATTACCGGGAAATGCTGAAACGTGGCAGACAAGCCAGCGCCGTGGCACGGGCCTGGCGATCGATCTCCAGCACCGACTCCACACTGTCGGGCTCATCACCGCTCAGCGTTTCCAGAACGGTGGTATTCACGGCAGCAATATCGGTAAAACGAATTTGCGCATCGAGAAATGCCGCTACGGCAATTTCATTGGCTGCATTCAGCGCCGTGGTGGCAGCCTGCCCCATTTTGCAGGCGTCAATCGCCAGCTTCAGACAAGGGTAACGTGCATAATCCGGCTCAGCGAACGTCATCGCCCCCATGCGGGTAAAGTCCAGCGGTTTAGCGCCAGACTGAACGCGCTGCGGCCATGCCATCACATGCGCAATTGGTGTACGCATATCTGGCGAGCCTAGCTGAGCCAGCACGCTGCCATCGCGGTATCGCACCATAGAGTGGATCACCGACTGCGGATGCAGGATGACTTCCATCTGAGCGTCGGTCGCATTAAACAGCCAGCGGGCTTCGATATATTCCAGACCTTTATTCATCATGGTGGCCGAATCAACGGAGATTTTACGCCCCATTGACCAGTTCGGATGCGCACAGGCCTGATCCGGTGTCATGTTCACCAGGTCAGCCAGCGGCGACTCGCGAAAGGGACCACCCGATCCCGTGAGGATAATGCTGTCAATGCCATTATCTTCCAGAGAAGCGTATCCTAACTGCTGCTGGAGGGAAGCAGGCAAACTCTGAAAAATGGCGTTATGCTCGCTGTCGACGGGAAGAAGCTGGGCTTTTGAGCTGCTTACCGCCTCCAGAAATAGTTGGCCGCAGGTAACAAGAGACTCTTTATTGGCGAGAAGAACCTGTTTTCCGGCGCGAATTGCGGCCAGAGTAGGCATTAATCCTGCGGCACCGACGATCGCCGCCATAACCTGATCCACATCGTCCAGCGCGGCCAGTTCACAGGACGCCTGCTCGCCACTCAGGACCTCGGTCGCCACATTCAGGCTTTTCAGACGAAGTCGCAGGGCCGAAGCAGACACCTCATCGGCCATCGCGGCAAAGGCAGGACGAAAAGCCAGACACTGCTCCGCCATCAGCTCCACGTTGTGCCCGGCAACCAGCGCCTTCACGGCAAACAGATGCGGATTCGCTTTGACCACAGCCAGCGTGCTGGTACCGATAGAGCCGGTTGAACCGAGGATAGTCAATTGCTTCATGAGGGTGCTCTGTGTAAAAACCTGAGAAACGCAGGCGTCTCGTCAGATAAGAAATTAAATGCAAAACGCCGCAAGACTGACCACTCAAAAGAACGGCAATCTGTACGGCGTTTCAGCGAAGCCAAAGGGACTCAGAAGTCCATCAGCTCTGCTTCTTTTTCTGCCAGCGCGGTATCAACTTTCTTGATACAGACGTCGGTCATTTTCTGAATATCATCCTGAGAACGACGCTCTTCGTCTTCGCTGATCTCTTTGTCTTTCAGCAGAGCCTTCACTTTATCATTGGCGTCACGACGGACGTTACGCACGGACACACGGCCCTGCTCTGCTTCGCCACGGACGATTTTGATCAGGTCTTTACGACGCTCTTCGGTCAGGGCTGGCAGGGGAACGCGAATGTCGCTGCCCGCTGAACTTGGGTTCAGGCCCAGATCAGAGGTCATGATCGCTTTTTCAACGGCCGCGCTGATTGAGCGGTCGAACACGTTGACTTTCAGCGTACGTGAATCTTCAACCGTCACGCTGGCCAGCTGGCGCAGAGGGGTGGAAGAACCGTAATAATCGACCATGATACCGTCAAGAATACTTGGCGACGCACGGCCGGTACGGATTTTGCTGATGTTGTTTTTGAATGCTTCCACGCATTTTTCCATGCGCGTTTCAGCATCTTTTCTGATTTCGTTAATCACGTTGGAACCCTTGGATTCTGGTTACCAGGCAGGCCCTGTATCAGGGCCCGTTTCAAAATAGTCTGTCGTGCTGATTGTAGCGCGCTTCGCGCCACAGAGGCAGAATATACCTTATTTTACGCGCTGACTGATATTATTGCGTAATCAGGGTCCCTTCTTTTTCGCCCATCACCACACGGCGCAGCGCGCCAGGTTTGTTCATGTTGAATACGCGAATCGGCAGTTTATGGTCACGGGCCAGCGTAAACGCCGCCAGATCCATCACTTTCAGCTCTTTATCCAGCACGTCAGCGTAGCTAATCCGATCGTACAGGGTCGCATCCGGGTTTTTCACCGGATCAGCCGAGTAAACACCATCCACTTTGGTGGCTTTCAGCACCACATCAGCTTCGATTTCGATGCCGCGCAGGCAGGCCGCAGAGTCGGTGGTGAAGAAGGGGTTACCGGTACCGGCGGAGAAAATCACCACGCGGTTGTTACGCAGCAGGCTGATCGCCTCTGCCCAGCTGTAGTTATCACAAACACCATTCAGTGGAATGGCGGACATCAGGCGAGCGTTCACATAGGCACGATGCAGTGCATCACGCATTGCCAGGCCATTCATCACGGTTGCCAGCATGCCCATATGGTCGCCAACGACGCGATTCATTCCAGCCTGCGCCAGACCAGCGCCACGGAACAGATTCCCACCACCGATAACCACACCTACCTGAATGCCCAGTTCTACCAGCTCTTTCACTTCCTGAGCCATACGATCCAGCACGCTGGCATCAATGCCGAAGCCTTCGGCACCTTGCAGGGCTTCGCCACTCAGTTTCAGCAGGATACGTTGATATACAGGTTTTGCATTGGTCGCCATGGTGTATTTTCCCGGAATTTATAGGTCGATGTGAGGAGTTAAATCTGATCTATCATCCCCTTAGCGTTGCAGAAATACTATTGGGATGTGACTGAAAAGCGCCCTGAACACAGGCAAAAAAGAACCGCCGGTTGGCGGTTCTTTTCAATCCATCAAGACTGTTTAGACATCGCCGCAACTTCTGCTGCGAAATCTGTTTCAGCTTTCTGAATGCCTTCACCCACTTCGAAGCGGATAAAGTTAACAACATCAGCATTTTTCTCTTTCAGAACCTGGCCCACAGTTTTGCTTGGGTCGATAACGAAAGGCTGACCAGTCAGAGAAACCTCGCCGGTGAATTTCTTCATGCGGCCTTCAACCATTTTCTCTGCGATTTCTTTAGGCTTGCCAGACTGCATGGCGATGTCCAGCTGAACCTGGTACTCTTTCTCTACCACGTCAGCAGACACGTCTTCTGGCTTAACGAATTCTGGCTTGCTTGCTGCAACGTGCATAGCGATCTGCTTAACCAGCTCTTCGTCCGCTGATTTAGCGGAGATCAGAACGCCGATACGCGCGCCGTGCAGGTAGCTACCCAGCACATCGCCTTCCAGGGAAGCCACGCGACGGATGTTGATGTTCTCACCGATTTTAGCAACCAGAGCAACACGTTCTTCTTCGAACTGAGCTTTCAGCACTTCAACGTCAGTAATTTTGCCAGCCAGCGCTGCATCCAGCACTTTGTCAGCGAAGGCCTGGAAACCACCGTCTTTAGCAACGAAGTCAGTCTGGCAGTTCACTTCCAGAATCACACCGTAGTTGCCTTCGATTTTGGTTTTGATCACGCCATCAGCAGCAACGTTGCCTGCTTTCTTGGCGGCTTTGATCGCACCAGATTTACGCATGTTTTCGATTGCCAGCTCAATGTCGCCATTGGCTTCGGTCAGCGCTTTTTTACAGTCCATCATGCCAGCGCCAGTGCGCTCGCGCAGTTCTTTTACCAGAGCAGCAGTAATATCAGCCATTCTCTAATCCTCGGTTAGCTCGCATCTGCCCGCGGCGTCATCAGACGGCGCGACACATGCCTGGTCTCGGGAGAAATATTCTGCCCCGCCGTCTGTGACAAGCAAGCGGCAAAGCAAAGTTGAAAAAATAAAGGGGCCAATCAGGCCCCTTACAGATTTTAATCTGATGTCTAAGGGCTCTCTCGGGAGCAGTCCTTATTACTCAGCTTCAGCGAAACTTTCTTCTGCCTGCTGAGCCAGGTCCTGAGAGCGACCTTCACGTACAGTGGTAGCCACTGCAGTCAGGTACAGGCTCACAGCACGGATCGCATCGTCATTACCAGGGATAATGTAGTCAACGCCGTCTGGATCAGAGTTGGTATCAACGATAGCGAACACTGGGATACCCAGGTTGTTAGCCTCTTTGATAGCGATGTGTTCGTGGTCAGCGTCAACAACAAACAGTGCGTCCGGCAGGCCGCCCATGTCTTTGATACCGCCCAGGCTGTTTTCCAGCTTGGCCAGCTCGCGATTACGCATCAGAGCTTCTTTTTTGGTCAGTTTATCAAAGGTACCGTCCTGAGACTGAGTTTCCAGATCTTTCAGACGTTTGATGGACTGACGCACAGTTTTCCAGTTAGTCAGCATGCCACCCAACCAGCGGTGGTTGACGAAGAACTGATCGCAGCTCAGAGCATGCTCTTTTACCGCTTCGCTTGCAGCGCGCTTGGTACCAACGAACAGGATCTTACCTTTACGGGAAGAGATCTTGGTCAATTCAGCCAGAGCTTCGTTGAACATTGGTACAGTTTTTTCAAGGTTGATGATGTGAACTTTGTTACGAGCGCCGAAGATGAATGGCTTCATTTTCGGGTTCCAGTAACGGGTCTGGTGACCGAAGTGTACACCGGCCTTGAGCATGTCGCGCATGGAAACAGTTGCCATGATTACCTCTATAGAATGATTTGGGGTTAAGCCTCCATGTATCCCATACAACCGACCTCTCAAACTGCTTACGCAGCGTTTAAGGCACCCCGGAGTACGTGTCGATACATGTGTGTTATTTACACATAATGAGATTTATGCGTTTCTCTGCAAAACTGCCCACAGAGAATCGTCGGCGCGCTTTATACCACAAAGCCACCCGTGAAGCCAATATTTGTTCGCTCAGCCCCTCCCTCCACAAACTGCAATTGGCAGCGGCAAGGTGGGCTGCTAACATTGCTGCACTTCCCTTATTATTGTCGAAAATATCGACAACTGCGGACTAAATTAATGGCAATTACAATTAAAACCCCTGAAGAAATCGAGAAAATGCGCGTCGCCGGTCGGCTGGCCGCTGAAGTGCTGGAAATGATCGAAGAGCATGTGAAACCGGGCGTCAGCACCGGCGAGCTGGACCGCATCTGCCACGATTACATCGTCAATACCCAGAAAGCCGTATCGGCCTGCCTCGGCTATCACGGCTTTCCAAAATCTGTCTGCATTTCCATTAACGAAGTGGTCTGCCACGGTATTCCCAGCGATGACAGAATTCTGAAAGATGGCGATATCGTCAACGTGGACGTTACCGTGATTAAAGATGACTATCACGGCGATACTTCCAAAATGTTTATCGCCGGCAAGCCAACCATTCAGGGTGAGCGCCTGTGCCGCGTGACTCAGGAAAGCCTCTACCTCGCGCTGCGGATGGTGAAGCCGGGTATTCGCCTGCGCACTCTCGGCCGCGAGATCCAGAAGTATGTGGAAGCACAGGACTTCTCTGTGGTGCGTGAGTATTGCGGTCACGGTATCGGTAAAGGCTTCCACGAAGAGCCACAGGTGCTGCATTACGATGCGGATGACGGCGGCGTGGTGCTGCAGGCTGGTATGGCATTCACCATCGAACCGATGGTGAATGCCGGGGATTATCGCATCCGAAGCATGAAAGACGGCTGGACGGTGAAGACCAAAGACCGCAGCCTTTCTGCTCAGTACGAACACACTCTGGTGGTCACTGAAAACGGTTGCGAAATTATGACCCTGCGTAAGGATGACACCATCCCGGCGATCCTGACGCACGAGATGTAACTTCCTTACAAATAAACGGGTACCTGCCGACATACAGCCGGCAGGCTCCGTTTATTTTTATGTGGAAAGCAACTCACTACCTGTCTCCCGGCCTGTCAAACTCCGAATCGGTCAGTGTCGCCCTCACGTGAGGAAGGCTCTGAGGATAATTTTGCTGAACGAACTCAATCATTTTTTCCCGCACGTAGCAGCGTAAATCCCAGGCCGTTGGCGAATTCTGTGCGGTCATCAATAATCTGATCGTCATGGTTTTGTCAGTAGTATCAGTCACCTGAAGCACCTGAATCTGTTGATCCCAGAGTTTTGTTTCACTGAGGACCTTTTCAAAATGTGCACGGAGAGGCGCTAACGGCATGGAATAATCGAGGTAAAGAAAAACAGATCCTAATATCTGTGCGTTATTACGAGTCCAGTTCTGAAAAGGATTTTCTGTAAAGTAGGTGATGGGCAGAACCAGGCGGCGCAGGTCCCAGATACGCACAACAACATAAGTCAGGTTGATCTCCTCTATCCAGCCCCATTCATTTTCGACGACCACAGCATCATCAATCTTTATCGGTTGCGTAAAAGCGATCTGAATGCCGGCAAACAGGTTCACAAGCGACTTCTGCAAGGCAAATCCAATAATTATTCCGGCCACTCCAGCACCAGCCAGTATGGTCGTGCCGAATTTTCGAAAACCGGGAAAACTGAGAAGTATCAGAGTAAGGCAGAATGACACGAGAAGTACAATAGCGACTTTTTTTACATATATTATCTGAGTGCGAATTTTACGGGCGCGAAGATTATTCGATAGGTTAATATCATAACGAATGAAAAGCATATCCTGTGCAACATTAGCCAGACGAATCAGAATCGAGCAAAATGATAATATAATGAATACATTAAGGGTTGCCGTAATAAAGCCCAGTGAGTCTGGCTGAATGTTAATATAATTAACCCCTACATTTATCAACAGTAGGGGCATAAAAAGAAACAGCGATCCACGAAGATGTTTTTCTAGTGATTTGAAAAGCTTTCTGTCACGATTTTGCCAGTAACGAATGAACCTCAGAAGGATAAATCGAGCCAGGAACCCCAGTGCAAGTGAGAGAATGACGAGCAATACTGCCGGTACCCAAACTGGAGCACCCGATAACTCACCGAATATCATTAGCATTCTTTTCCCTTATATCCAGTCAACAACCCAGGGTTGTCAAATCGGTAATAAAAATTAAGTAACCGCTGTAAAGAAACCAATAATTTAAGCGTAGCATATATGCAACTCACTGAAATTTATGATGAGATTGGGCTTACTCAATCCACCAGCAGGATTTGGGCCAGGGTCATGGCACCGGACAGATCGCAATAACAATAAAGGCCGGAGAAAGCTCTGGATCGCAGACTGCCGTTTTTCTTTGATCTCTACCACCCTCTGGCGCTATTGTCCTGTGGACTATCAAAATATTCCGAATAGCTGAGATACTCCGGGAGCACTGGCGTGACCAAGACACTGAAAAATTACGGGCTGGCGGACTCTCCTGCACACTGGAATGACGCGGAACTGACACGCGAAGCGCTGAAGCAACATCTGGAGCATTTCCAGCATCAGCTGGCTGCCGCTTTTGATGCGGGCGAAGAGGTGGAAACCTTAATCGATGCCCGGACGCTGTTTATCGACCGTCTGCTGCGCCGTTTGTGGCGTTTTTATGGTTTCCCTGAGCAGGAAGATATTGCGCTGGTTGCCGTTGGGGGCTATGGCCGCGGTGAACTGCATCCTCTTTCCGATATTGATGTACTGATCCTCAGCCGCACCCCACTTTCCGCCGAAGATGCCCAGCGCACCAGCGAGCTGCTGACGCTGATGTGGGACCTGAAGCTGGAGGTAGGCCACAGCGTACGAACGCTGGAAGAGTGCCTGCTGGAAGGCCTGTCTGACCTGACCGTCGCCACTAACCTGATTGAGTCCCGCATGCTGACCGGGGACGTTGCACTGTTCCTCGAACTGCAGAAAAACATCTTCAGCGACGGCTTCTGGCCGTCTGACCGCTTCTTCGCGGCCAAAATTGAAGAGCAGCAGGAGCGTCACAAACGTTATCACGGCACCAGCTATAACCTGGAGCCGGACATTAAAAGCAGCCCCGGCGGCCTGCGCGATATCCATACGCTGCTGTGGGTTGCCCGTCGCCACTTTGGCGCCACCTCGCTGGATGAAATGGTGGGCTTTGGCTTCCTGACCGGAGCCGAGCGCAACGAGCTGAACGAGTGCCAGAACTTCCTGTGGAAAATCCGCTTCGCGCTGCACCTTTCCCTGCCCCGTTACGACAACCGCCTGTTGTTTGACCGCCAGCTCAGCGTGGCGCAGCGCCTGAACTATCAGGGCGAAGGTAACGAGCCGGTCGAGCGGATGATGAAAGACTTCTACCGCGTGACTCGCCGGGTCGGCGAGCTGAATCATATGCTGCTGCAGCTTTTTGAAGAGGCGATCCTGGCGCTGGGCGAAGATGAGAAGCCCCGTGCTATCGACAGTGAATTCCAGTTGCGTGGTCCGCTGATCGACCTGATCGATGAAACGCTGTTCGCCCGTCAGCCCGAAGCGATTATGCGTATGTTTTACACCATGGTGCGTACGCCAAACATTACCGGCATCTACTCAACAACGCTGCGTCAGCTGCGCCATGCCCGCCGCCATCTGAAGCAGCCGCTGTGTAACATTCCGGAGGCCCGCCAGCTGTTCCTGTCGATTCTGCGCCATCCGGGTGCGGTCAGCCGGGCGCTGGTGCCGATGCATCGCCACAGCGTACTGTGGGCTTATATGCCGCAGTGGGGCAACATCGTCGGGCAGATGCAATTCGACCTGTTCCACGCCTATACCGTTGATGAACACACTATCCGCGTGCTGCAAAAACTTGAAAGCTTCGCTAACGAGGCGACCCGCCCGCGACATCCTTTATGTGTGGAGATCTGGCCAAGACTGCCGCAGCTTGAGCTGCTGCTGATGGCGGCGCTGTTCCATGATATCGCCAAAGGCCGCGGCGGCGACCACTCGATCCTGGGTGCTCAGGATGCGCTGGAATTTGCCGAGCTGCACGGACTTAACTCCCGCGAGACGCAGCTGGTTGCCTGGCTGGTGCGTCACCACCTGCTGATGTCAGTGACCGCGCAGCGCCGTGATATCCAGGATCCGACGGAAATCCAGCAGTTCGCTGAAGTGATGCAGAATGAGAACCGCCTGCGTTACCTGGTCTGCCTGACGGTGGCGGATATTTGCGCCACCAATGAAAACTTGTGGAACAGCTGGAAGCAGAGCCTGCTGCGCGAGCTGTTCTTCGCCACCGAAAAGCAGCTTCGTCGCGGCATGGAAAACAGCCCGGATCTGCGCGAGCGGGTCCGTCATCACCGGTTGCAGGCGCTGGCGCTGCTGCGGATGGATAATATCGACGAGCAGGCCCTGCACAATATCTGGGGACGCTGTCGGGCGGATTACTTCCTGCGCCACACGCCCAACCAGCTGGCCTGGCATGCCCGCCACCTGATGAACCACGACCTGACCAAACCGCTGGTGCTGGTCAGTCCGCAGGCCACGCGCGGCGGTACGGAAATCTTTATCTGGAGCCCGGACCGCCCTTACCTGTTCGCTACCGTGGCGGGAGAGCTGGATCGCCGCAACCTCAGCGTGCACGATGCGCAAATTTTTACCAGCCGTGACGGCATGGCAATGGATACCTTTATCGTGCTGGAACCGGATGGCAGCCCGCTGGCGGCCGACCGGCATGAGATGATCCGCCAGGCGCTGGAACAGGCTATCGGCCAGACCAGCTGGCAGCCTGCACGCACGCGCCGCCAGTCCGCCCGCCTGAAGCATTTCAGCGTCGAGACGGAAGCAATTTTCCTGCCGACCCACACGGACCGCCGGACGTATATGGAACTGATCGCTCTGGATCAGCCGGGGCTGCTGGCCCGGGTTGGGGAAGTTTTCGCCGATTTGGGCGTGTCGCTGCACGGTGCGCGCATCAGTACCATCGGCGAACGGGTGGAGGATTTATTTATCCTCGCCAACAGCGAACGACGCGCACTCAGTCCGGAATTGTGTGAAGTGTTGCAACAACGGTTGACAGACGCCCTTAATCCAAACGATAAAGTGTGACTCAGATTTAATTTTTACCACGCTTTCCAGGGGCCAGGCTGCCAGTTCAGCGCCAACGAGCAGGCGGACAGCGACCGCTCCCGGAGACATGATTTGACACAGGAAATCAGACTTAATGCAACAATTACAGAGTGTTATTGAAAGCGCCTTCGAGCGCCGCGCCGAGATCACCCCAGCCAATGCCGACACAGTGACCCGCGAAGCCGTAAGCCAGGTGATCGGCCTTCTGGACAGCGGCGCCCTGCGCGTGGCGGAAAAGATCGACGGCCAGTGGGTGACCCATCAGTGGCTGAAGAAAGCCGTGCTGCTCTCCTTCCGCATCAATGACAATCAGGTGATTGATGGTGCAGAAAGTCGTTTCTACGACAAAGTGCCAATGAAATTCGCTGACTACGATGATGCCCGCTTCAAAAAAGAAGGCTTCCGCGTTGTTCCACCAGCAGCTGTACGTCAGGGCGCATTTATTGCACGCAACACCGTGCTGATGCCTTCCTACGTTAACATCGGCGCATACGTTGATGAAGGCTCAATGGTGGATACCTGGGCTACCGTCGGCTCCTGTGCTCAAATCGGTAAAAACGTTCACCTGTCCGGCGGCGTGGGCATCGGTGGCGTGCTGGAGCCGTTGCAGGCTAACCCGACCATCATCGAAGACAACTGCTTTATCGGCGCACGTTCTGAAATCGTGGAAGGCGTGATCGTGGAAGAAGGCGCGGTGATTTCTATGGGCGTTTATATCGGCCAGAGCACCAAAATCTACGATCGCGAAACTGGCGAAGTGCATTACGGCCGCGTGCCTGCGGGCTCCGTGGTGGTTTCCGGTAACCTGCCATCTAAAGACGGTAGCTACAGCCTGTACTGTGCGGTTATTGTTAAGAAAGTTGACGCGAAAACTCGCGGTAAAGTGGGCATCAACGAACTGCTGCGCACCATCGACTAAATCACCTTCCGGGCCACTCGCTGTGGCCCGTAATCTTTTCTTTACACCTGTCACGTCAAAAACCTGTTTCGCGACACGAAATAACTGGTGCTATTGCGCAATAACCAGGCGATAATCCGCGCCATTGATTCAGACCATGAACCCTGACGTTATCCGTGCTGTGACTTTTGCGACTACATTTATCGCATCAGTCCTGAACGAACGAGCTAAGTGAAGACAAGGCGTAAGCGCGCAGCCCCGGTCGCAGATTAAAAGTCTGCGAGCATGGCGAGCACTGCACAACGCAGTATTCACAATGCGCAGCCGGGACGACATTCACCTCACTTAGGAAAAAAACTCATGTACGATAATTTGAAAGGCCTTGGCATCTCTAATCCTGACGATATCGACCGTTACAGCCTGCGTCAGGAAGCCAGCAACGACATTCTGAAAATCTATTTCCGCAAAGACAAAGGCGAGTTTTTTGCCAAGAGCGTGAAATTTAAATATCCACGCCAGCGCAAAACCGTAGTGGCCGATAATGTCAGCCAGGGCTACAAAGAAATTCAGGAAATCAGCCCTAATCTGCGTTATGTGATTGATGAACTGGACCAGATTTGCCAGCGCGACCAGGTGGAAGTGGATCTGAAACGTAAAATTCTGGAAGACCTGCGTCATCTGGAAAACGTTGTTTCTAATAAAATCAACGAAATTGAATCCGATCTGGAAAAACTGACCCGCAGCGGTCGTTAATATTCTCTGAGTCTCTGAGCGATAACATCCCGGAAGCTTATTCAGGTAAGTGACTGGGATTTTTTCGTGCAGCGGCCCCATCTGCAAAGTCCTCAGAGTATATTACGGCTGTTCATCCAGTTGCAGGGCAACATATAACAACAGCCTGTCATCGAAATTACTCAGATTTAACCCCGTCAGTTCCGAAATACGGTTAAGCCGGTATTCCAGCGTGTTGCGGTGAATATATAGCGCTTTCGCCGTGGCCGAAGGTTGTACGTTATTGCTGAACCATGAAATCAGCGTGCGGCGCAGCAAACCGTTATTGTCCATCGACTTCAGTTTTGCCAGCGGGCGGGAAAGCTCATTGGCCTGCCAGCCACCGCGCAGGCTGTCCAGCAGCACCGGTAGCACCAGATCCTGATAAAAATAGCTACGCTGCTCAGGCATACGCTGTTTGCCCACTACCATGGTGGTGTGGGCCGTCCGGTAAGATCGGGCGATGCTTCCCGGTCCGGTGAAGAAGTTGCCCAGCGCTATCCTCATACGCAAATGACCGCTCTCCTTCATCCGCGACTGCAACAGCTCCACCCGTTTGCGATGGTCTTCTGCATCAAAACGGCCATGGGCATTAAAAGCGGGTTTCAGCACCACCATCTCGGTCAGCGACACAATAGCAATCAGGTTATCCCGCTCCGGCGTGGTCAGCAGCGTCTGCAGCTGTTGCAGCTCAGACATCGCGCTGTCCACCCCCAGTTGGCCGCTGTCCACCTCCACCACTGCCACCACGCGCGGCTGGTTAAGATCGATGCGCAAACGCTGCGCCCACTCCATCAGAGCCGGTGAAAGCGTGTCGCTGCGGATCAGGTTCAGTACCAGCTCTTCGCGCAGACGGCTGTCCTGCGCCAGCATATGCAGCAGTCGGGCCTGCTCCAGCATCATCTCGGCCGTCATGCAGACCAGCTCTCCATAGTGCCGCAGCGACTCGGGTTCGCCGGTCAGCCCAATGACGCCGACAATTTCGCCGTCGATACGCATCGGCAGGTTGATGCCCGGGCGTACGCCGTGAAGATGCTTTGCCACGGCTTCATCAATATCCACCACGCGCGCCTGTGACAAAGCCAGAAGCGCCCCTTCGTGCATTTCTCCAATACGCTCACGGTCACCGCTGCCGATAATACGGCCGCGCGCGTCCATCACGTTGACATTGCTGTCAATAATTTGCATCGTGCGGGCAACAATTTCCTGCGCCAGGCGGGCATCCAGATGATAAGTGGCCATCCACTACTCCTGAAAAGCATTATTCAGCCAGCATACCTGCAGGGCCGTGCCGGTACATTGTGCAACTGCACTAAGCGTGATACCGGCTGTGAAAATTGCGGCAGGGTTCACAAAGCGGGGGGATGTCGGGGCATAAAACAGCAGGTACTGGCCTTAACGACCAGCCCCTCAGGGATGGCGGTTACAGAAAAGAGTCCTGTTCTCTGTGGCTGTTTACCAGGAGAGCAAGATCAAAGCACCTGACAATAAAAAAGGAACCGGCCACAATGACCGGTCCCTTTCATCAGGCAGCTGGGCCGCAGGCCAGCCCTGGTGCGATCACTGCATCAGCAGGTAAATGGAGCTGTCACCACGCTGGATATTCAGCGCCAGCACCGAAGGTTTGGTGTCGAGGATCTTGCGCAGTTCGCCCAGGTTGGCGATGGCCTGCTGGTTAACGCCAAGGATCACGTCGTCTTTCTTCAGCCCGATGCGAGCGGCTGCGGAACCCGCTTTCACGCTGTCGACCTTCACGCCCTTCACGCCTTTCACGTCGAAGTTGCTCAGGTCAGCCCCTTCAATACCGGTGTAGATAGTGCCGGAATCAACTTTGGTCTGGGTACTCTGCTGCAGCTCCACGTTCACCGTGACTGGCTTACCGTCGCGGATCAGGCCCAGAGCCATTTTGGTGCCCACCGGCAGTGAACCCACCTGCGCACGCAGTGCGGCGAAGCTGGAAATCGCCTTGCCGTTGATCGAGGTCACCACGTCGCCCGCTTTGATACCGGCTTTCGCTGCTGAAGAGTTTGGCAGCACCTGGCTGACAAAGGCACCGCGCTGGGCGTCAACTTTCATCGCTTTAGCCAGCTCGGAATTCAGTTCGGTCCCCATGATCCCCAGCTCGCCCCGTTTCACCTGGCCGTATTCGACCATCTGCGCAGTCAGGTTCTTGACCATATTACTTGGGATAGCGAAGCCGATACCGATGTTGCCACCGTCCGGCGCGAGGATCGCGGTGTTAATCCCGATCAGTTCACCGTTCAGGTTCACCAGCGCACCCCCCGAGTTCCCCCGGTTGATTGCCGCATCGGTCTGGATAAAGTTTTCGTAGTTTTCCACGTTCAGGCCACTACGTCCCAGCGCTGATACGATACCGGAGGTGACCGTTTCGCCAAGGCCGTAAGGGTTACCGATCGCCACGGTGTAATCACCGACGCGCAGATCGTCTGAATCGGCAATTTTAATAGCGGTCAGATTTTTTGCATCATTCAGCTGGAGCAGCGCAATGTCCGAACGCGGATCTTTACCGATCACTTTCGCGTCATATTTGCGGCCATCACTCAGCTGAACCTGAATTTTGGTGGCATTATCGACCACGTGGTTGTTGGTCACGACGTAGCCTTTGGCGGCATCAATCACCACACCCGATCCCAACGCACGGAATTTTTCCTGCTGGGTACCCGCGCCGCCCTGACCCTGACCACCCTGTCCACCGCCGCCCTGACACATTGGCGAGCTCTGGAAAGGTGAGCCATCCTGGCAGAACGGTGAATTATCACCAAAGAACTGCTGGAACTGCTGAGGCAAACGAGGTGTGCGTACTGTTGTGCTTCCTTCAACATTGATACTCACAACTGAAGGCATCACTTTTTCTAACATCGGTGCCAGGCTTGGCAGCTGCTGGCTGGAGGAAGAAGCAGTTTCTGCTGCGGTGGCGGTAAGCGGGCCCATCGCCATTCCCAGGCTCAGAACCAACGCGCTGGCTAAAAGTGTTTTTTTCATGCGTCTGTTTCTCTAAGTGTCCAATTATGCAACCATTGCTGTGGTCGTGATGTTGAGAGTCAAGTTTTAACGCTAAGTTCATGAGGAAGTTTCTGCTAAAGGTAAAAATTTATTCTCTTCCTTTACAAAACTCACTCCTCCACCCGCATTATTCGACCGCCATCAACCGACGATACTCGTCCCACGCATACAAATCCGTCATGCCGCTGACATAATCCTGCAGCAGGCGCGCACGATAATAACGTTCCCACAGCAAACGTTCAAAGCGATGTTCAATTATCAGGTTGCGCATATGAACGGAATAAGCCTTACGATGCTTACCAGAAAGTTTGTGAAATAAACGTGTCTCAATCGGGTAATCTTTATGAAAAGCATCATTTATCAGGATGTTAAAATCGGTATAAGACATGGACAGCAACGGCTGATAGATATTTAGCAGGCCTTTGATGACCTGATATCCCTGCAATTCCAGCTGTTCCACCTCCGCGTGATTAAATACATGCTTTCTGGCCACAGCTTTGAAAAGCGTCAGTAACTGACTTTCATCCCCTTCATCTTCCAGCAACGAATGATTAAAACTGCCCTGATAAATAGGTTCAATGTTATCAATAAAGCGTTTAACCGCGTGCTCCACCAATACCGACTGAACCCTTACCCGCAGCTTCATAAAAAAGGTATCGCTGCGGCTGCGATAGCGCTCTTTGTTTTGCGCCTCACTGTAAGCAAAGCCCACTATCTTTACAAACAGCTCATCGGAATTGACTTTTTTCTTCTTCTTCAGCAACTCCCATTCGTCTTTCAGATAACCGTGCAGCTGTTCAACGCTGAATATGGCCTTCTCCACGGCATCGTCCAGGTCGGCAATACAGTAAGAAATATCATCGGCCGCTTCCATAATATAAGTCAGAGGAAAACGGTGATATTGCTCAGTTGCTGTCGCCCGCAGTAATTCTGAGACGTATTTCTCTTCCGACAGATAATAGCCTGGCTTTTTCATCAGCGTTTTAAACTGCTGAGGTTTTTCGCCCTGGAACCAGGCAGGCGCAGTGTATTTCAGGATGCAGGCAACCTGAACATAAGACAAATTGAGCTGCAGAAGAGTATGAACCAGGCGTATAGCCTGAGCATTGCCTTCAAAATGGCAGAGATCCTGGCGAAGTTTGGCATTCATCGCGAGAAACTTTTCATTCTGCTGGTTATTTTCCACCCCCGCCTCTGCCGGTTCTATCAACATGCCAGGAAGATTTACCTTAAACCAGTCATTAATTGCCGCTTCGCCAAAATGACCAAACGGCGGGTTACCCACGTCATGCAACAGACAGGACATCTCCACCAGGCTTTCAAAGGCGCCGGTAAAACCATCCAGGCCATATTGCGCCAGCCCGCCCGGCTGCTCTTTCAGCTTCTGAATAATTTCTTTGGCTATATAGCGGCCGGTTTGCTGCACCTCAAGGGAGTGCGTCAGGCGCGATCGGACGGCAGCATTTCTCTCCAGCGGGAAGACCTGCGTTTTTTGCTGCAGACGCCGGATGGCGGCAGAATTAATGATCCTGCCACGATCGCTTTCAAAATGCCGAGTGATGAGATATTCGCCCGCAGGCTCTTCGCGATTATTAAAAGGTCTCTCAAAGCTGAATTTCGTCCTGAAATCGATTGCTGACATAGTCGTCCCCTGGATTACTGACTGGTGCAGTGAGTTTAATGACGTTTAATCATGGTAAACTATGCACCATATTTGACGAGTTTTACCACAACCTTAGCGAGTATCCCTATGAAAGCAGGCATTATTGGTGCGATGGAGCAGGAAGTTACCCTGCTGCGTGACAAAATTGAAAACCGCCAGACGATTGAACTGGCAGGCTGTGAAATTTATACCGGTACGCTGAACGGCGTGGAAGTTGCTCTGCTGAAATCGGGAATTGGTAAAGTCTCAGCCGCGATGGGCACTACTCTGCTGCTGCAGATGTGCAAACCTGACTTTATTATTAACACCGGTTCCGCCGGTGGCCTGGCCCCAACCCTGAAAGTGGGCGATATCGTGGTGTCCGGTGAAGTGCGTTACCACGACGCTGACGTCACTGCCTTCGGTTACGAAGCGGGCCAGATGGCGGGCTGCCCTGCCGCCTTTACCGCAGACGCCCGACTGATTGAAGCGGCAGAAACCTGCATCAAAGAGCTTGGTCAGCACGCGGTTCGCGGCCTGGTGGTCAGTGGCGATGCTTTTATCAATGGAGCAGAGCCGCTGGCGCGCATCCGTTCCACCTTCCCGCAGGCTGTGGGCGTGGAGATGGAAGCAACCGCCATTGCGCACGTCTGCCACCAGTTTGGGACGCCGTTTGTGGTGGTACGCGCCATCTCTGACGTGGCCGATCAGGAATCACACCTGAGCTTTGATGAGTTCCTCACCGTTGCCGCTAAGCACTCTTCCCTGCTGGTTGAAACGCTGCTGACCCATCTGGCCCGTGGCTAAATTCCTGCCCTGTCTTTTACTGCTGCTGTCCTGCTTCGGGACGGCAGCAGCCTCTGCGCCCCGCGTTGTCACTCTCGCTCCTAATCTGACCGAACTGGCTTTTGCTGCCGGGATCACTCCCGTTGGCGTAAGTGCTTACTCGGACTATCCTCCTGCGGCAGAGAAGATTGAACAGGTGGCGAACTGGCAGGGGATCAACACCGAGCGCATTATTGGCCTCAGGCCTGATGTGGTGCTGGCGTGGCGCGACGGGAACCCGCAGCGGCAGGTGGATCAGCTGAAGGCGTTTGGCATTAAAGTGGAATGGATTGAGCCAGCTACGGTCAGCGAGATGATTGCCGGCGTGCGGCAGCTGAAAGCCTGGAGCCCGCAACCTGAAAAGGCAGAGCAGGAAGCGCAACTGTTGCAGAAACAGTGGGAAGCGTTACAACAACGTTATGCCAGCCAGCCGAAGAAAGCGGTGTTTCTGCAATTTGGCATGCAGCCACTGTTTACTGCTTCCCGCAACACCTTACAGAACGAAATCCTGCAGGTTTGCGGCGGTGAGAATATTTTTGCCGACAGCCGCGTGGCCTGGCCACAGGTCAGCCGTGAGCAGGTATTGATGCGCCATCCGGAGGTGGTGGTGATCGGTGGTGACCCTCAGCGTGTTCCGGCGATTAAAGCTTTCTGGCATCCGCAACTTAATGTGAGAGTGATCCCAGTAAAAGATGACTGGTTTAGCCGGCCCGGCCCCCGGATTATGCTGGCTGCTCAACAATTATGCAGCCAACTGCACCCAGAGCAAACACCCTGAAACAACTAAAACCGCAAAAACACGGTTAAATTTTCAACAAAAATTGCCGTTAATCAACTAACGGACCGGCGAATTTTTTACCCTCACGTTCCGTATCTGGGCTGATGCCCTGATTTTTTATACCAGGAAATAAGCGTTATGAAAGCCATCTATCTGGCTCCTGGGCTGATTAGGGCTGGTCATGCCTGTGCCGCTTCGATTACCGGCAGCATCGGGCTCAAACTGAACATTTATTCGCATTGACGGGCAAAGTGCCACACCAGCAGCATCACCGGCAGTAGATTGTGGTCAACAGGTTGCCGTGCAGCCGAAAGTGACCCAGGCGGTTATTTCGCAGGACAGGGCGAGACGTCAGGTGTCGAAGTTGATCACAGTGGAATGGTAAGCAGAACCCCGGCAGCGAAAGCGCCGGGGTTTTTTATCAGATGCTGAAGGAGGAACCGCAGCCGCAGGTAGTTTTGGCATTCGGATTGGTCACCACAAAGCGTGAGCCCTCCAGCCCTTCGGTGTAATCCACCGAACCGCCCACCAGATACTGCAGGCTCATCGGATCGACTACCAGCGCCACACCCGCCTTCTCAATGGTCATATCACCGTCGTTGACCTTATCATCAAAGGTAAAGCCATACTGGAAGCCGCTGCAGCCGCCACCGGTGATATAAACGCGCAGTTTCAGATCCGGGTTCTCTTCATCTGAAATCAGGTTTTTGACTTTACTGGCCGCTGCTTCAGTGAACTGCAGGGGCAGAGCTATATCGTCACTCATTTAGTACTCCATCAGGCATTCAGGACGACGTGATATTTCGACCATCATTAGCGTTATTATCTTATATAGCAGTATAGCAATCAAGTATCAGCCTGTTTGGTCCGGGAAGACGTGGCACTCTGTGCTGCTGTGTCTTCCTCTGCCTGTTGCTGTTTCGCCAGCAGGCGGCCCAACAGGGCTGAATAGAGCGGCTTGCCCCCGAGAAACTGTGCCAGCAATGTTGCCCCAAGACAGGTAATAATCATCGGCAGAATAAGTTGATAATTGTCGGTCATTTCCAGAACCAGCACAATGCCGGTCAGCGGTGCCCGGACTGAAGCGGCGAACAGCGCGCCCATTCCGGCAATAGCGAAAGTGCCGGCTTCAAGGTGATAAGCAGGGAACAACGAAGCACTGGCCATGCCAAACGCGGTCCCAAGTAAGGTGCCCAGTGCCAGCATCGGGGCGAAGATGCCACCCGGCGCGCCCGAACCAAAGCACAGCAGCGTGGTCACCACGCGGGCGATGAAAATAAACAGCAGCATACCGACGGTGTAATTACCCGCTGCCGCAACCGGGATCAGGTTAAAACCCCCGCCTGCCGCTTCCGGCTCAATCAGGCCGAGCACGCCACAAACGCCGCCCAACACCGCACCGATGATCAGCAGCTTGCGCATATTTCCGCCATGCAGGCGCTGGAACATATCCTGCGTTTTGAAAATCAGCGCATTGAACGCCACGCCCACCACGCCAAAGATCATTCCCAGCAGCAAATACAGCCACAGGGTGTTCACCGGGGACTCTGCCAGTTTGCCTACCGCGATCACCGCATGTTCGCCATTGAAGATGCGGAAAACGATGCTCGACATAATTACGCCAATAAACACCGCCTTGATGGAAATAACGCTGTAACGAAACTGAAGGCGCATCTCTTCAATGATAAACAGGATGCCCGCAAGCGGGGCATTAAAGGCGGCTGACAGACCTGCCGCCGCGCCGGTAGCCAGCAGAGAATGACGCGCCTCGGTGCTTTTCATGCGGAAAATATCCAGCACCATCCGGCCGAGATTGCCACCCAGCTGTACCGTCGGCCCTTCCCGCCCGAGCACCATTCCGGCCCCCAGTGTGCCCATGCCGCCAATAAATTTTACCGGGATCACCCGCCACCAGCGCACCGGCCGCAACTCTTCCAGCGCACCTTCGATTTCAGGAATGCCGGACCCGGAGGCTTCCGGGGCGAAACGGCGGACAAGGTAGTAACCGATAACGGCGAGGATCGCGGAGAGGATAAATGCCAGCGGGAACGCCAGGCTCCAGTGATGCTCCACCTTTGCCAGGATTTCAAGGCGGTGAGTGCTGACCGCGTTGACGGCTTTTTCAAATCCCACCCCGACAAGTCCGGCGAGGGTACCGACAATTCCCGCCATAATCAGCACGATTGCGGGCGTTTTATCGCGGCGTATCAGCATGCGAAGGAAATCACTGCGTCTGGCAGGAACCACATTTAACTGGTCGGTCGATGAGGTTGGCTCGTTCATATCCCGTTCATTAGTTTGTCAGGAAAGGTCAGTATCTTACTCATATCAGGCCGTATGTCCCGGGAAAAAATGTTCTCCATTCGTGTCAAAAAGCCCACTGACCTTTTGACCCTGCCGCAGGTTCCCTTAGAATGGCGGTGTTTTTCTTAATGCATCCTCAGGAGCGGAACCATGAGTAAGTCTGAAAATCTGTATGCTCAGGCGCAGCAATTAATTCCCGGTGGCGTGAACTCACCGGTGCGCGCCTTTACCGGCGTTGGCGGTGTGCCGCTCTTTATTGAACATGCTGACGGTGCTTATCTGTATGACGCCGACGGCAAAGCCTACGTGGATTACGTGGGTTCCTGGGGGCCGATGGTTCTGGGTCACAACCACCCGGCGATTCGCAACGCGGTGATTGAAGCAGCGCAGCGCGGCCTGAGTTTCGGTGCGCCAACCGAGATGGAAGTGAAAATGGCGCAGCTGGTGACCGAGCTGGTGCCAACCATGGATATGGTGCGCATGGTGAACTCCGGAACCGAAGCGACCATGAGCGCAATCCGCCTGGCGCGTGGTTTCACCCATCGTGACAAAATTATTAAGTTTGAAGGCTGCTACCACGGCCACGCTGACTGCCTGCTGGTGAAAGCCGGTTCTGGTGCCCTCACCCTCGGCCAGCCGAATTCACCGGGTGTTCCGGCAGATTTCGCCAAACATACCCTGACCTGCACCTATAACGATCTGGCTTCCGTGCGCGCCGCCTTTGAGCAATACCCGCACGAAATCGCCTGTATTATCGTTGAACCGGTTGCGGGAAACATGAACTGCATCCCGCCGCAGCCGGACTTCCTGCCGGGTCTGCGAGCACTCTGTGATGAGTTCGGCGCACTGTTTATCATCGACGAAGTGATGACCGGTTTCCGCGTTGCACTGTCTGGTGCGCAGGATTATTACGGCGTGGTGCCGGACCTGACCTGCCTGGGTAAAATCATCGGTGGTGGTATGCCGGTGGGCGCGTTTGGTGGCCGTCGTGAAGTGATGGAGGCGCTGGCACCGACCGGCCCGGTTTACCAGGCAGGTACCTTATCCGGTAACCCGATTGCCATGGCTGCCGGTTTTGCCTGTCTGAGCGAAATCGCCAAACCTGGCACCCATGCCACCCTGACGGAACTGACCGCGCAGCTGGCGAACGGCCTGCTGGCCGCTGCGCAGGAGGAAGGTATTGCTCTGGTGGTGAACCACGTTGGCGGCATGTTCGGCGTGTTCTTTACCGATGCGCCGGAAGTGACCTGCTATGAGGACGTGACGAAGTGTGACGTTGAGCGCTTTAAGAAATTCTTCCATCTGATGCTGGAAGAAGGCGTGTATCTGGCCCCTTCCGCGTTTGAGGCAGGTTTTATGTCTCTGGCGCACAGCCAGCAAGATATCCAGCGTACCGTCGATGCGGCCCGCCGCTGCTTCGCGAAGCTACGCTAAAAACCCAATACAGTGCCTGCGCGGGGACCACAGGCCGCTCATAAAAGACACAAACCGTCCATGGCAGCCCGCACCGTCTATGGTGCGGGACGCTTTATTCCCGGCCTGTGTTCCCCGCACAGCAAATTTGGTGTTGTTTGCCTGGTAAAAGCAGACAACGCCTTACAGGACAGCGGGACGTTTTACTCCCGTTTTCCCACGCAGTAAGAGCTTAAACCTTCCGAAGCAGATAAACAAAGTAAGGTGCGCCGATAAAGGTCGCCAGCAGTCCCGCCGGGATCTGTCCGGGGAACGCCACCATCCTGCCACACCAGTCGGCTACCGCCATCAATGCCCCACCCAACAGCGCTGCCATCACCAGCTGCGGTATCGCACGCCTGAAGCCAAGCATCCTCGCAATATGTGGTGCCATCAGACCGATAAAGCTCAGCGGACCAATGGTCAGGGTTGCCGCCGCTGTCAGCGCCGCCGCCAGCAGCAGCAATGCCATACGGGAAGACTTCAGCGCCAGCCCCAGCGAGCGGGCCGTCTCCCCCCCAAGCGGCAGCAGAGTCAGCCAGCGACGGCATAACGGCGTCAGCGCCAGCAGCACAGCAGCCACTATCACGGTACGCCATGCCTGAGCAGCATTCACGTTATAAGTAGAGCCTGAGATCCACGTCATCAGGGCGGCCATACGTGGATCGCCGCTCGCCAGCAATAGCAGCAACAGCGTGGCAAAAGCGGTACTCAGCGCCATCCCTGCAAGCAGCATGCGCTCCGGAGAGAAACCGCCGCGCCCGCCGACAAAGGTGATAATCAGCAACGTCACCGCCGCGCCGAGACTGCCCGCAGGCAGCAGCCAGCCAAAGGCGTCGCCCGGTACCAGGAACAGCATCACCACCACACCAAAAGCCGCACCTGAGCTGATCCCCAGCACTTCCGGGCTGGCCATCGGGTTACCTGTCAGCCGCTGGACAATACAGCCCGCCACGCCCAGCATCAGGCCCGTCATGACCGCCGCCACCAGTCGCGGCATCCGCCACGGCAACAGCTGTTGCCACAGCTCGCCGGTTGCCCACTGCCAGCCATGCGCATCGCGACCAAAACTCAGGGCAACCACGCTCAGCACCAGAAGTGTTACCACACCGATAATGCCCCACATCAGCACGTTATGGCGCTCCACAGGGACGTTATCGCCCTGATTCATCGCTGGCATACCGGAGGAGGTCTTCAGACGCGGCAGCAGCCACAGCAGCAGCGGAGAACCAATGATTGCCGTCGCCGTGCCGGTGGACACTTCCCGCCAGTTTTCCGTCAGCCAGATCACGCACTGATCGGCCAGCCACAGCAGCAGCATGCCGATCAGCGGGGCCAGCAATAACCGGCTGAGCAAGCGCCGCGCACCGAGCATTTTCGCCAGCAGCGGCGCAAACAGGCCAATAAACCCGATGATCCCGGCAGCGTTCACCAGTTGAGCACTGAGGATAATCGCCAGTGCCAGTACGCCTAAACGAGCCAGCGACAAAGCCAGTCCAAGGTTTTTTGCGACGCCATCATCCAGCCCCATCAGCGTCATCGGCCGTAACAGCATCAGCGACAGCACAAAGCCCACCAGCAGCTTGGGCCAGATAAAGCTGACGTTGCTCCAGTCCATCTGGTTCAGCGTGCCGGTGCTCCACAGGAACATGCTCTGCAGGCGGTCATGGTTAAACAGGCCAAGGATCTGATTGACCGCGCCGCAGTAGAGCGACATCACCAGCCCGGCGAGGATCAACGTTACCGGCGAGAGGCGCTTACCCCAGGCGATACCAAACACGATCAGACCAACGAGGATCGCCCCGATCATCGCCGCCATCTGCTGGGTGAAAATACCCCCCGGCAGGCTCCACAACGTGGCGACTGTCAGGCCCAGCTGTGCGCCCGTCGCCACGCCCAGCGTGGTCGGCTCTGCCAGCGGATTGCGCAATACCTGCTGGAACAGCAGCCCAACCAGCCCCAGACCAGACCCAATCAACAAAGAAAGCACCAGGCGCGGCATCAGGCTGTAGTGGAACACCATCTCCGTGACATTGTCCGGATTGGCGGCATTGATTGCACTCAGCCACTGCGCAGGCGGCAGTTGCTGGCTGAAGTTGTAAAAGGTCAGCCCGAGCGCTGCAGCCAGCATCAGCGTTAACAGGACGATCGGGAAGCGGTACGACGTTCTCATGCTTCCCCCAGCGCGGTGTCGAGCAGGTGACAAAAACGCATCGCCGAAAGCGTTGCGCCATAGAACCAGACCTGCGGCACGCGACGGAAGCGCTTCTCCCGGACAAAGGAGAGCGAGTTCCACAGCGGCGTGGAAGTCACCTGCTCTACCAGAGCATCGTCGCCGTGATCGAAGCAGATCGCATCCACATTCTTCATCGACGCCAGACGCTCAATGCCAACCACCGCGCTGCCCCAGAAATTGGTTTCACCCTGCCAGGCATTTTCAATCCCCAGTTGATCCATCACTTCGAGGAACAGACTCCCCTTACCGAACACCAGCGTATGGCGGGGATCAAGGATCGACATCAGCAACAGAGGTCGTTTGGCGCGATGGCTGAGGCGCGCCTTTGCCTGTGCCATCCAGGCATCAAAATCAGCCAGATGACGCTGAGCCTGGGGCACCACATTCAGACATTCCGCCAGCTGCATCAGCGAGTTACGTGCATGAGTCAGCGGTTTGCCGTCGGCATTATTGGAGGCAAACCCCATGACTGGCGCAATGCGTTCAATCTTTTCTTTTGCCGGGCCATAGCCGGTTGAGTAAAGGATCAGCGAGGGTTTCATCTGGATCATCAGTTCCAGATTGGGTTCGGTCCGCAAGCCGACATCCACCGTGGTAGCAGGCAGCTTCGGCTCCCCCACCCACAGCTTGTACTGATATATTTCAGCGGTGCCCATCGGCATCACACCCAAGGCCATCAACAACTCGGTGGGGAACCACTCAATCGTAATGATGCGCGTGATATCAACGGACGGGGCAGCCTGAGCACGCAGTGCGGGCAGCATCGGAGAAAGAGCCATCGCCATCAGCAGGCGGCGGCGGAGATAATCAGGCATGAAAACACCAATCCGTCAGTAAACAAAACTCACCGGCGTACCGCCGTCAGGGTGAGGCAAAATCCCCATAGGGATGCCGTAAATCCGGTTCAGTACTTCAGGCTGCATAATCGCCTCAGCATCGCCCCGGGCAATCATACCGCCGCTGCGCAGCGCCACCAGCGTGTCGCAGTAACGGGCAGCCATATTGATATCATGCAGGACCGCAATCACCGTCAGGCCACGTTCGCGGCTCAGGCGCTGGATCAGGGCCAGCACTTCAACCTGATGGGCAATATCCAGCGCGGACGTGGGTTCATCCAGCAGCAGGCAGCGGCTGTTTTGCGCCACCAGCATGGCGATCCACGCCCGCTGACGCTCACCGCCGGAGAGACTGTCCACCAGGCGTTGAGCAAAAGGTTTTAAGCCAACCAGCGTGATGGCTTCTTCGACCCGCTCGCGATCTTCCGCACCGAAACGACCCAGCGCGCCGTGCCATGGATAGCGTCCCATCGACACCAGCTCGCGTACCGTCATCCCTTCAGCAGGCGGAAGCTGCTGCGGCAGATAGGCAACTTCACGGGCAAACAGTTTACCCGGGAATGAAGCCACCGGTTTGCCATTCAGCAATACCTGTCCACCGGTTGCAGCATGATGCCTGCCCAGCATTTTCAGCAGGGTCGACTTGCCGGAGCCATTGTGACCTATCAGCCCACAGACTTTACCCGCAGGAAAAGTCAGCGACAACGGCTGCAGCAGGGTTCTGCCGGGAACGGTGAAGGTAGCCTGATCGAGCGAGAAGGTGGTTTCTGAGGCAAACGGAGGATGCATAGCAGTCTTCTGATTGGTGGGCGCGGCGAGCCGCGCCTGATTTAAAGATTAGAAACGGAATGTCGCTGTCGCCACGAACTGACGACCTGCGCCCCAGAAACACCCGTAGGTCTGGAAGCAGCTGGCCACATATTCACGGTCCAGTACGTTGTTAACGTTCAGCGCCAGGCTTGAACCATACAGGCCAAAGCGGCCCAGATCATATTTCACCACCGCATCCATGACCGCAGCGCTGCCCACTTTGAAGCTGTTCGCCGGGTCGCCGTAGCTTGAGCCAATGAAGCGTCCACCGGTCCCTAAAGTCAGACCGCTCAGCGCGCCATTGTTGAAGGTGTAATCCCCCCACAGTGAAGCCATGTGCTTAGGGATCTGCTCTGGCGTGTTGCCCTTCAGAGTCGTATCTTTGGTATATTCCGCATCAGTATAGGTGTAAGACGCGGTCATGTTGATGTTCTGGGTCAGCGCTGCTTTGCTTTCCAGCTCAACACCACGGGCGCGGATCTCACCAGACGGCACCTGATTTAAGGCGTTATTCGGGTCAGCCGTCAGGTTGTTGGTTTTGGTCAGTTGATACAGTGCACCGGTCATCACGATTGGCATGTCTTTCGGCACGTACTTCACGCCGGCTTCATACTGCTCACCTTTCGATGGCGCATAGGCCACGCGAGGGGTGCTGTAGAGGCTGAATGCGTTCGGCTCGAAGGACTGGCTGTAGCTAAAGTAAGGCGTAATACCATTATCAAACAGGTAGTTCACTCCACCACGCCAGGTGAACTGATGATCGTTACGGTCGATATAGCCGTTATCGGCACGCACGGTGGTCGCCTGAGTAGACCAGTCGTAACGGCCGCCCAGCGTAAACACCCACTTGTTCCACTCAGCCTGGTCCTGAACATACAGGCCGGTCTGTTTGGATTCGTTCATCTGATAAGGAACCGCGGTGCCGAAATCGGTATCGGTCATTGACGGCAGGTTATCAAGGTCCAGTGACGTGGTATTGCCGAACAGCGCGTTGATATCGTTACGCATACGGGAATAGTCGACACCGGTTAACAGGGTGTGGTCCATGTCGCCAGTGGCAAATTTGGTTTGCAGCTGGGTATCCACGCTGAAGTTCTGCAGGCGTTCCTGATCGACGACCGTACCGCGACCCAGATAATGGGCCTGCTGGGCTGGAGTCAGACTGGTGCAGTAAGAGTTGAAGCCGTTCATGCTGTTGTTACACAGCCCGGTGCCGTAGGCGCTCTGCTGAGAGGTTTTCATCTCAGAGAAACGCAGGTTCTGACGCACGGTGAAGGTATCGTTAAAGCCGTGTTCGAAGGCATAACCCACCATTTTCTCGTTACGGGAATAGGTGTTGTTGGTCGCGCCTTCGTTGAAGCTGTTTGGCAGATGGCCACCGTTTGGCAGCGGCTCGACGGTGCCTTCCTTCGGTAACCAGCCGTAGTAACCGGTAGAAGGTTCGTTCTGGAAATAGGACAGGAAGGTGAAGTTGGTTTTGTCATCCGGGCGCCAGGAGAAGGAAGGCGCGATGGCATAACGCTGCTGTTTGGCGTTGTCCTGCTGCTCGTTGTTGGAGCGGGCCACACCGGTCAGGCGGTAAGAGAACTCGCCGTTGTCGTCCAGCGCATCGCTGAAGTCAAACCCGGTTTGCATCAGGTTATCGGAACCCATTTTGAACTGCACTTCACGCAGCGGTTCAGTGGTCGGACGCTTGCTGACCATAGAGACGATACCGCCCGGGCTGCTTTTTCCGTACAGCACGGAAGTTGGACCGCGCATCAGTTCCACGCGCTCCAGCATGTAAGGATCAATCACCGCATCGTTATAGAAGTCGCCCTGCAACTTTTGGCCGTCCAGATAATTGTTCTGGTTCAGACCGCGTGATGAGAAGCCGCGAATAATCACGAAGTCATAAGTATTGGAAGCACCGCGGCTGTTAACCGTCACGCCTGGCGTGTAACCCAGTGCTTCTTTCACCGACTGGAACTGGTGCATGTCCAGTTCCTGGCGGGTCACCACTGACACTGACTGCGGGTTTTTTTCTATTGGTGTATCTGTTTTTGTCCCGGTTGCAGAGTGTTTGGCCGCGATAGTCGGTGCCGGACCCCAGGCACTTTCCTGTGGCGCAGCAGCGGCATTAGCATTCACGGTAATAGTTTCTTCACCCGCGGCGAAAGTGGAGGAAGAAAGACCCATTGCAACAAGGATGGCCAGTCGGCGAATTGAGGTATTCACTGGCAAGGATAAACGGTTAAAAGACATGGTAGCCATTTAGCTTTTCTCTGACTGAGATTGATTGAATGTAAACGTAAACGAGAATTATTATTATAACGATTGGATAATATGCGAATTGCGGGAAGCGCTCAAGAAAAAAACAGCCGTCTCAACGCTGTTTGCTGGCCGAATAACCTGATGTAAATTGTGGGAAATAGGGAAGCAATGACCTTGTGACGCTGAAACGCATCTTTGTTGCTGTTATGTTCACTGCGGCCAGCAATCACGGGCGAAAAAAAAGCCGGTTCATCATGAACCGGCTTTTTTTGTGGGGTCAGTTACTTACCGAACATGTCCTTGATCCAACCGGCCACACCGTTACTGTCTTTCTGCTCATTTTGTTGCTGTTGCTGCAGCTGCTGCTGTTGCTGAGCCTGCTGCTGCTGTTGCTGGCACAGCGCGCTGGCATCGGTGGTCCACACCGGCAGCGTTCTCCAGCTGCTGCTGCCTGTTCCGCAGACAAAGTTACCGGCTGAATCAACGTTCATCGGGGCAATATCTTCCGGCGGCGTTGGCAGCAACGGCGTGGGGGCCTGGTTATCCAGATAACGGCGGTAGATCTGCATCGCCCCGCTGGCACCATATAGTTTGGTCGGCTGGTTGTTGTCACGACCAATCCAGGTGATCGCCACTTCTTTGCCATCCACACCGGCAAACCAGCTGTCGACCTGATTGTTGGTGGTCCCGGTTTTCGCCGCCAGATGCGCTTTCGGATAGCGCGCGCCCAGGGCATGAGCGGTCCCCTCTTCTGCCACCTGCTGCATATCATACAGAGTCAGATAAGCGGCCTGTGCCGGAACGGCACGCTCAGCCTGCGGGAAACTCTGATAAAGCACAGTGCCATCTTCAGCAATAACCGAACGTAGCGCGGAGAGTGGAGCGCGATTACCGCCGCTGGCGATGGTCTGGAACGCCTGAGCCACTTCGATCGGCGTCAGATTAAGCGCCCCCAGCAGCATCGCCGGAACCGCCTGCAGCTGATCCTTCGGCACGCCCAGTTTGGTCCAGGTATCCACCACCTGCGGCAGTCCCAGCGTCATCCCCAGGTTAACCGTTGGCACGTTCATCGAGTGCGCCAGCGCATCAACCAGCATCACCTGGCCACTGAAGCGGCGGTCGTCGTTCTGCGGTTTCCAGACCTGCCCGTTCGGCTGCTTCAGTGCAATCGGGTTATCGGCAATCCAGGTGTTAAGACGGAATTTATCCGGCTGGCTCAGGGCAGTCAGATAGGTCGCAGGCTTGGCCAGAGAACCAATCGAACGGCGGGCCTGCAGAGCACGGTTATACCCGGCGAACTGCGGATCCGCACCACCGACCATGGCACGCACTTCGCCACTGAAACGGTCAACGATCACCATGGCGGTTTCCAGATCGTTCAGGCCACGCTGCTTACGCAGCACCGGCACGCCATCCTCAACCGCTTTCTCTGCCGCATCCTGAGAGACCGGATCCAGCGTGGTGAAGATCTTCACCCCCGACAGATCTTTCACTTTGTCGCCCAGCTTCGCCTGCAATTCGTTACGCACCATCTGCATAAACGCTGGCTGAGGAGTGATTACCCCACCTTTCGGCTGCACGCCGAGCGGTCGGGCGCTGAGCATGTCATACAGCTCCTGGTCGATCACTTTCTGCTGCTGCAGCAGGCGCAGCACCAGGTTGCGACGTTCCAGCGCCAGTTTCGGATTACGCCATGGGTTATACAGCGAGGCCCCTTTCACCATACCCACCAACAGCGCCTGCTGATCGAGGCTCAGCTCGTCAACCGGACGGCCGAAGTAGTACAGGCTGGCCAGCGGGAAGCCGCGGATCTGATCGTTCCCCGCCTGCCCCAGATAGACTTCATTCAGATACAGCTCGAGAATGCGATCTTTGCTGTACCGTGCATCCATGATCAGCGCCATATAGGCTTCATTGGCTTTACGCCACAGCGAACGCTCGTTGGTCAGGAACAGGTTTTTGACCAGCTGCTGGGTCAGCGTACTGCCGCCCTGCACCGCACGACCGGCGGTGATATTGGCCAGGAAAGCACGGCCAATCGAATAGAAGCTGATGCCGTCATGCTGATAGAAGTGACGATCTTCGGTCGCCACCAGCGTGTCCACCAGTAGATCCGGGAAGCCCGCGCGCGGCACGAACAGGCGCTGTTCGCCGTTTGGCGACTGCAGCATGGTGATCAACCGGGGATCGAGACGGAAGAAGCCGAAGTCGCGCCCGCTGTCGAGGTTTTTAATCTCGTTCAGCGAGTCATTACTGAAGCTCAGCCGTGCGCGGATCTGCCCTTCTTTGCTGTCCGGGAAGTCAAACGGACGGCGGATCATCTCGATGCTGTTAGCCTGCACGGTAAATTCGCCGGGGCGCGTCATGCGGCTCACCTGACGATACTGCGTGCCTTCCAGCAGAGCGATCATCTCTTTTTTGTTGTAGGACATGCCCGGCTCAAGGTTGACCATGCGGCCGTAAACCGTCGCAGGCAGTTGCCAGACTTTGCCATCAATACGACTGCGGATTTGTGAATCGAGGTAAACCCCGTACACGGCCATCAGCACAATAAAGACCAGCAGCAGCTTTATAAATAAGCCCAGCCAGCCTCTTTTCTTGCGCGGTGGACGCCCTTTTCCTTTACGTGGCACCGACTCTACCTCCTCGTTATCGTGGTCTTCATCCTGAAAATCATCATATTCATCGTGTTCATCATCCCTGCGGCGACCCCTGCCCGCCACCTTGCGCGGAGGTTTGGGCTGTTTACCTTTACGCCCAATAGGTTCGCGATCGTCTGACATTCGTTTCATTTCTCCAGCGAGCGCCGCTCAGGGACCGCTACTTTGTACTTAGATCAACCACTTCGGAACGGGAACCTTCCGAAATCAAAGCCCACCGGTTCAGGAGGGCGCAGAATATTTTTTGGTACGGCGCGTTGGCAGCGCACTGCCCGGATCGTCTGGCCAGGCATGTTTGGGATAGCGTCCTTTCATCTCTTTCTGCACTTCACGGTACGCACCCTGCCAGAACGCCGCCAGATCGCGGGTGATCTGCAAAGGGCGCTGTGCGGGTGACAGCAGCTCCAGCACCAGGGCGACACGCCCGCCGGCCACGCAGGGATTTTGTGCTTCGCCAAACATTTCCTGCAGGCGAACCGCCAACGCGGGCGGCTTCTCTTCATCATAACGGATCGGAAGCCGGCTTCCGGTGGGCACAGTGTAATGAGTTGGCAGCAGACTATCCAGTTGCTGACGCCCGGACCATGTGAGCAATTGTAATAAAGCACTGGTCGTGTCAATTTGCTTCAGGCCCTTTGCGTCACGCACGCCGCTCATGGCGGGCAGAAGCCACTTTTCCAGGCTGACTAGCAGGTCAGCCTCGCGGGCTGCGGGCCAGTTTTGTTCCGGCAGCCACTGCGCGGCGCAGACCATTCTCAGCCGTAATTGCTCGGTTTGTGGCGTCCAGTTCAGGACCGATAATCCTTTGAGTCGGATCCAGCGCAGCATCGCCTGATGAAGCTCATCCTCATCCGGTTTGCTCAGCGGCTGTGACTTCAGCACCAGCTCGCCAATTTGCTCACGGCGCCAGGCTTTAAGCGTGCCACGCTCGTCATCCCACTCCACTTCCGTACGAAGCTCTACCAGCGCAGGCCGCTGTTTCGTCAGCACTTCAATCTCCAGCGGCATCGCCTGCAGAATGCGGGCATCCGGCTGGGAACTGCCCTGCAGCAGACCTGGTGCCAGCAACCATTCGTAACGGGTCAGCGCTTCATCGCTATCGAGCATGGCTCCCATGCCGTTTGCCAGCTGGTAACGTCCTTCTGCGCCACGACGGCGGGCAATGCGATCCGGAAAAGCCCCCGCCAGCAGTGGCGCAATCAGATCGCTGTCCGCGTTGCCCTCAGGCACTTTGAGGCGTTTTTGCAGCTGCTTTGCCCGCTTCAGCCAGTTAGGCTGCCGACGATGGAAACTGTCCCTCAAATCAACATTGCCACGCGCAGGTTCTTCCAGCATCGCTACCAGCAGCGTTGCTGTAGTCACCTTATCGCTGTCGTTTCCGGCCTCAATCATCATCGCTGAGAAACGTGGTTCACTGCCCAGCGCCGCCATGCTCCTCCCTTTGCTGGTGAGCTTGCCCGCGGCATCTGTCGCGCCCAGCTGCTTCAACAGCTGCTGGGCCTGACGGATATTACTGGCGGGCGGCAAATCCAGCCACGTTAACTGGGCTACGTCGTGGCAGCCCCACTGCAGTAAGTCCAGCCACAGTGCCGCAAGATCGCTGTTGAGGATTTCCGCATTGGCATGACCTGCCGCTCGCTCTGCCTGCTCCCGGGCAATAAGATGCAGACAAAGGCCGGGTTCCAGACGTCCCGCACGTCCGGCGCGCTGCGTCATGGACGCCTGACTGACGCGCTGGGTTTGCAAACGGGTCAGTCCGGTGCGCGTATCAAACAGCGCCACACGCTCCAGCGCACCGTCCACCACCAGCCGGATGCCCTCAATGGTCAGGCTGGTTTCGGCGATATTGGTCGCCAGTACCACCTTACGGCGTCCGGCAGCGGCGGGCAGGATCGCTTTACGCTGCTCAGCCAGCGGCAAAGCGCCATATAAAGGGCAAAGGTCGATATCATTAGCGATCAGTGGGCTAAGGTGAGACTGCACGCGCTGGATCTCTCCCACACCGGGCAGGAACAGCAGTAGCGAGCCGCTCTCTTCGCGCAGCAACTGGCTGACCTGACGGGCTACCGCTTCATCAAATCGCAGGTTAGCAGGCAGTGAAGCGTAACGGCGTTCAACAGGGAAAGAGCGTCCTTCAGAGCAGATCATCGGGGCATCGGGTAGCAGCGCCTGTAAGCGTTGGTTATCGAGGGTGGCCGACATCAGCAGAATTTTCAGATCATCACGCAGTCCCTGCTGCACATCCAGCAGCAGCGCGAGCGCCAGATCCGCCTGCAGGCTGCGCTCGTGGAATTCATCAAGTATCACCAGCGACACGCCGTCCAGCATCGGATCCTGCTGCAGCATGCGGGTCAGGATCCCTTCGGTCACCACCTCCAGCCGGGTATTTGGGCCGCTGCGGCTCTCCGATCGCATCCGGTAGCCGACTGTTTCACCCGGTTGTTCACCCAGCTGTTCCGCCAGCCGATGTGCCACGTTTCGCGCGGCCAGACGACGTGGCTCCAGTAGCAAAATACGCCCGCTGAACGCCGCCTGCTTCAGGATCTGCAGCGGCAGCCATGTCGATTTCCCCGCGCCGGTAGGTGCCGCCAGCAGCACCTGAGGAGACTCCCGCAGGGCTGTCAGCAGGTTGGATAAAACGGCGCTGACCGGTAATGAACTCACTTATGCTCCATAACGTCATGGTCTGAATTTGCCGGGCATTGTACCATTCCCGCTTCTGGAATACCGGAGAGCACCATGAGTGAGCAAAAAAGGCTGTTTTTTGGCCTCAGTCTGCCAGATGAGATCAGGCAGAGCTTAATAAGATGGCGTGCCGACACCTTTCCCGCAGAGGCAGGCCGCCCGGTGGCAGCTGATAATCTGCACCTGACACTGGCATTTCTCGGTGAAATCAGCAAAAAAAAGAGCGAGGCGCTGAAGCAGCTGGCCGGAAGAATTAAGCAGCCCGGCTTCACGCTTACCCTGGATGATGCGGGCCACTGGCCACGCTCCGGCGTGGTCTGGCTGGGACCAAAACAGTCGCCCCGTGGGCTGCTGCAACTGGCAGAGATTCTTCGTTCGCAGGCTGCCCGCAGCGGCTGTTACCAGAGCCCGATGCCCTTTCATCCGCATGTCACATTACTGCGTAACGCTACGCAGCCAGTCACGTTACCGCCGCGCAATTTTCGCTGGCAGTTTCACGTTGAGCGCTTTGCACTGTTCGAGTCCGTTTTTGCTAAAGGACGCACGCAGTATAAAGAGCTGGCGGACTGGGAACTGAAGCAGGAATAAGTATGATTTATGATCCACCGCTGCGGCCAGCCACGCTGATTTTGCGCTACAAACGTTTTCTGGCCGACGTGATAACACCCGAGGGTGAAAAGCTGACACTTCACTGCGCCAATACCGGCGCGATGACCGGGTGCGCCACGCCGGGTGACACGGTCTGGTACTCAACGTCGGACAGCGTGACAAGGAAATACCCACACAGCTGGGAGCTTACTGAAACGCAGCAGGATCACTGGATTTGTGTGAATACCTTACGGGCCAACGGCTTAGTGAAAGAGGCGCTGGCAAACCAGGCTATTCCAGAATTATCCGGTTACTCCACCCTGCGCTCTGAGGTGAAATACGGCGCGGAAAAGAGTCGCATTGATTTTCTGCTACAGGCAGATGACCGGGCGAACTGCTATATTGAAGTCAAATCCGTGACGCTTTTACACCTTGGAAAAGGGTATTTTCCGGATGCGGTAACCGTGCGCGGCCAGAAGCATCTCCGTGAACTGGCGAAGATTGTTGAAAATGGTGAACGCGCGGTTCTGTTTTTTGCCGTTTTGCACTCGGGGATTGAGGACGTCACCCCGGCGCGTCATATCGACGCGCGTTATGCAGAACTACTGGCACAGGCGCAACAGAGCGGGGTTGAAGTGCTTTGTTATAAAGCACAATTATCACCTGAAGGACTCTCATTAAAAAAGGCACTGGTTGTGGAGTTGTAAAGTGTGGCGCAATTTGCTGTTATAGGAATGGTCTTACAGTTGCGCCAAATACGCTTTTACTCACAGGCTTGTCAAGGGATGTTCAGGAATAATTGCCAACCTTGATCGCTTCTGCTATTTATAGCGACCTGTTTTTATCCCCTGTGGGGATCGATAGTGCGTGTTATCCAGGAGAAACAACATGCAAGAAGGGCAAAACCGTAAAACCTCGTCCCTGAGTATTCTCGCCATCGCTGGGGTGGAGCCTTACCAGGAGAAGCCGGGCGAAGAGTACATGAATGAAGCCCAGCTGGAGCATTTCAAGAAGATTCTGGAAGCCTGGCGTAACCAGCTTCGTGATGAAGTTGATCGCACAGTTTCCCATATGCAGGATGAAGCCGCCAACTTCCCCGATCCGGTAGACCGGGCTGCACAGGAAGAAGAATTCAGTCTTGAATTGCGTAACCGTGACCGCGAGCGCAAGCTGATCAAAAAGATCGAAAAGACGCTGAAGAAAGTGGAAGACGACGATTTCGGCTACTGTGAATCCTGTGGCGTTGAAATCGGTATCCGTCGCCTTGAAGCACGTCCTACCGCCGATCTTTGCATCGACTGTAAAACGCTGGCGGAAATCCGCGAAAAACAAATGGCCGGTTAATGGCTAATGGATTGTGCAGTGAGGCTGGTAGATTACCCGCTTCACTGCCTGTCTTCACCACCATGTCACCTTCTTATATCGGGCGTTTTGCCCCCTCTCCCTCAGGCGTTTTACATTTTGGCTCCCTGATCGCTGCCCTGGGCAGTTACCTGCAGGCGCGCGCGCAGCAAGGCCAGTGGCTGGTTCGCATCGAAGATATCGATCCCCCCCGTGAAGTGCCCGGTGCCGCAAAGCGCATTCTTCTGCAGCTGGAACAGTATGGCCTGCACTGGGACGGCGAAGTGCTCTGGCAGTCGCAGCGCCATGATGCCTACCGCGAGGCGCTGGCCAGGTTACAGCAGCATAATCACAGCTATTTTTGCACCTGCACCCGCAGCCGTATTCAGCAGGTCGGCGGGGTCTATGATGGGCACTGCCGCACACGTAATTGTGGCCCGGATAATGCTGCATTACGTCTGCGGGTTGATGTCCCTGTCGATCACTTCCACGACAACCTGCGGGGTGAAGTCGTTGCGGATACGCGGCTGGCGCAGGAGGATTTTATTATTCATCGCCGGGACGGGCTGTTCGCCTACAATCTTGCGGTGGTAGTAGATGACTATTATCAGGGCGTGACGGAAGTGGTTCGTGGGGCGGATTTGATCGAGCCCACGGTCAGGCAGATCGCCCTTTATCAGCAATTTGGCTGGCCGGTCCCCGGTTATCTGCACCTGCCGCTGGCAATCAACGCCGACGGTAACAAGCTGTCGAAGCAGAACCATGCTCCAGCGTTACCGGAGGGGGACCCGCGCCCTGTGCTGGTGCAGGCCCTGCAGTTTCTGGGTCAGCCGGTCACTCCCGGCTGGCAGGATCTGCCGCTGTCGGTATTATTACAGCAGGCTGCCATGCAGTGGGATGTGGCTACAATCCCCCGCCAGGACGCTCTTTACCGGAATGCCCTCCCTCAGGGATCTCCACGCTCTTACCTGAAAGAGTAAGGGGATGAGAGATGAGCATTCTCAAACGGGCCGCACTGAGCTATGATTAGCCGCTGTTTTTTATCGCTAAGCATATTTGTCACTATCGAGGTGTCCCATTTTTACCCGAGTTGCTAATTTTTGCCGAAAAGTTTTAAGTCGCGAAGACGAGACGCCTGCCGAGGTCGGTGAAGTGCATAAGATGACCGTTATTCCCCGTGACGGCCATACTATCTCGCGTAAAGACATCAGCGAAAATGCCCTCAAGGTGCTGTACCGGCTGAATAAAGCGGGTTATGAGGCCTATCTGGTGGGTGGTGGCGTCCGTGACTTACTGCTGGGAAAAAAACCGAAAGATTTCGATGTCACCACTAACGCCACGCCGGAGCAGATGCGTAAATTGTTCCGCAACTGTCGTCTGGTGGGCCGCCGCTTCCGCCTTGCACACGTGATGTTTGGCCCGGAGATCATCGAGGTCGCCACCTTCCGTGGGCACCACGAAGCCGAGCAGTCGGGTGAAGATCGCAACAATTCGCAGCGCGGCCAGAACGGTATGCTGCTGCGCGACAATATCTTCGGCACTATTGAAGATGATGCCCAGCGCCGCGATCTGACCATCAACAGCCTCTATTACAGCGTGGCCGACTTCACCGTGCGTGACTATGTCGGCGGCCTGAACGATCTGCAACAGGGCATTGTGCGCCTGATTGGCGACCCGGAAACCCGCTACCGCGAAGATCCGGTCAGGATGCTGCGCGTGATCCGCTTCGCCGCCAAGCTGGATATGAGCATTGCCGCAGAGACGGCAGAACCGATCCCACGCCTGGCAACGCTGCTGCACGATATCCCGGCAGCCCGCCTGTTTGAAGAAACGCTGAAGCTGCTGCAGGCGGGCTATGGCTACAGCACCTATCTGCAACTGCGCGAATACCAGCTGTTCCAGCCGCTGTTCCCAATCCTCACCCGTTACTTTACGGAACAGGGTGACAGCAATATGGAGCGGATGATCTTCCAGGTACTGAAAAATACCGATAACCGCATTCACAATGATATGCGCGTTAATCCGGCTTTCCTGTTCTCCGCTATGTTCTGGTATCCGCAGCTGGAAGCCGCGCAAAAGATTGCTCAGGAAAGCGGCCTGGCTTATTACGATGCCTTTGCCCTGGCGATGAATGACGTGCTGGATGAAGCCTGCCGTTCGCTGGCCATTCCGAAGCGTATTACTACCCTGATTCGTGACATCTGGCAGCTGCAACTTCGCCTGTCGCGCCGCCACGGCAAGCGCGCCTGGAAGCTGATGGAGCATCCTAAGTTCCGTGCGGCCTATGACCTGCTGGCGCTGCGTGCTGAAGTGGAAAACAATCAGGAACTGCTGCGCCTTTCGGCCTGGTGGGGTGAATTCCAGGTAGCCGCACCGCCGCAGCAGAAAACCATGCTCAATACGCTGGGAGACGATCCGGTGCCACGACGCCGTACCCGCCGCCCGCGCAAGCGCGTTCCCGGCCCGCGTCGCGACGGTAACAGCAGCAACGCATGAACCGCGTTTATCTCGCGTTAGGCAGCAATCTTGCCGATCCATTGCATCAGGTGCAGGCCGCACTTGATGCACTGGCTGCCCTTCCTCAGACCACTCTGGTTACCACATCCTCTTTTTACCGCACGCCGCCTTACGGACCACCCAATCAGCCAGATTATCTGAATGCTGCCGTTGCGCTGGATACCGGGTTGGAGCCGGAAGCCCTGCTTGACCTGACCCAGCGTATTGAACTCGATCAGGGCCGCGTACGGAAAGACGAACGCTGGGGACCCCGCACGCTGGATCTGGATATCATGTTGTTTGGCGATCTGACGCTTAACACACCGCGTCTGATTGTGCCGCACTACGATATCCGTAATCGCGCCTTTATGCTGGTGCCACTGCTTTCCATCGCGCCGGAAATTGCCTTCCCGGACGGCAGCCGTGCAGCTGAGATCCTTGCAACACTGGATGCTTCCGCCATTCAGCCCTGGTAGTGCAAAGCCCTTTCCCTTCCATTAAGATACGCCCACCAGAACATATCTTGAGAGGTTGCGATGAAACCGACCACGGTCTCTACCCTTCGCCAGTGGAAAAAAAGCGGACGCAAATTTGCCTCCATTACCGCCTACGACTTCAGCTTTGCCCGCCTGTTTGCCGATGAAGGCATCCAGGTGATGCTGGTTGGCGACTCGCTGGGCATGGTGGTACAGGGACACGATTCCACGCTGCCCGTCACCGTGGCGGACATTGTTTACCACACCCAGGCGGTGCGTCGCGGTGCGCCCGCTGCATTGCTGATGTCTGACCTGCCTTTTATGACTTACGCCACGCCGGAACAGACTTTTGAATGCGCTGCGCTGCTGATGCGTGCCGGAGCCAATATGGTCAAGCTGGAAGGCGGTAAATGGCTGGCAGAAACGGTCAGGCTGTTAACCGAACGTGCGGTGCCGGTGTGTGGCCACCTTGGCCTGACGCCACAGTCCGTTAATATCTTCGGTGGCTACAAGGTGCAGGGGCGCGAAAACGAAGCTGCTGAGACGTTACTGGCCGATGCGCTGGCGCTGGAAGCTGCCGGAGCACAGATGGTGGTGCTGGAGTGCGTTCCCGTGGCGCTGGCGCAGCGAATTACCGATGCGCTGAGTATTCCGGTGATTGGCATCGGCGCGGGCAACGTGACCGATGGTCAGATTCTGGTGATGCACGACGCCTTTGGCGTGACCGGCGGCCATATCCCGAAATTCGCAAAAAATTTCCTCGCCGAAACCGGTGATATACGTGCCGCTGTCAGGCAGTATGTGGCGGAAGTCGAAGCAGGGACCTACCCTGCCGAAGAACACAGTTTCCACTAACACAGGAGAAACGCTGTGCTGATTATTGAAACCCTGCCGATGCTGCGCCGGGAAATCCGTCGCTGGCGGCAGGATGGCAAGCGCATCGCGCTGGTGCCGACCATGGGTAACCTGCACGACGGGCATATGACGCTGGTCGATGAGGCCCGTGAGCATGCTGATATCGTGGTGGTGTCGATTTTCGTCAACCCGATGCAGTTTGAACGTCCGGACGACCTGGCTGCCTACCCGCGCACGCTGCAGGAAGACTGTGAGAAGCTGAACCGCCGCAAGGTGGATCTGGTGTTCGCACCGGCACCGGCAGACGTTTACCCGCAAGGGCTGGGCGGGCAGACCTTTGTGGATGTGCCGGGCCTCTCCACGCTGCTTGAAGGGGCAAGCCGTCCGGGCCACTTCCGCGGCGTATCCACCATCGTCAGCAAGCTGTTCAACCTGGTGCAGCCGGATCTGGCCTGCTTCGGCGAGAAGGATTACCAGCAGTTGGCGCTGATCCGCAAGATGGTGGCCGATATGGGCTACGATATTGAGATTGTCGGCGTACCGACCGTTCGCGCGAAGGATGGCCTGGCGCTGAGCTCCCGCAACGGCTATCTGACCGCCGATGAGCGCAAGCTGGCACCTGGCCTGAGCAAAGTGATGAACAGCCTGGCTGAGCGGTTGTCCAATGGAGAGCGGCATGTGGATGAGTTACTGGCCGATGCCGAAGCGGCTCTGGCAGAGAATGGACTGCGCGCCGACGGTCTGGCAATCTGCGATGCCGACACGCTGCTGCCACTAAACGTGGACAGCCAGCGAGCGGTGGTCCTGATGGCCGCATGGCTCGGTAAAGCACGCCTGATTGATAATCAACAGGTAAATCTCTACGCATAATAATTCAAGTTGCAGGAAGGCAGCCAGCGAGCAAATCCCCAGGAGCTTACTTGAGTAAGTGACTGGGGTGCGCTCGTGCAGCTAACGCACCTGCAACTTGAAGTATGAAGCGTAGACTCAGTAACTGGTTTTCACGCTCAGTGAATACTGGCGTTCGTTTTCTGATTTCCCGTTAAGGTAAAGGTAGAAAGTTATGAACCGTACTATGTTGCAGGGCAAACTTCACCGGGTCAAAGTGACCCAGGCGGATCTGAACTATGAAGGCTCCTGCGCCATCGATCAGGATTTCCTCGACGCTTCCGGCATTCTGCAGTACGAAGCGATCGACATCTATAACGTGACCAACGGTCAGCGTTTCTCCACTTACGCTATTGCGGCTGAACGGGGGTCTAAAATCATCTCCGTCAACGGTGCCGCAGCCCGCTGCGCCTGCGAAGGGGATATTTTGATTATCTGCTCCTACGTGGATATGCCCGACGCAGAAGCGCGCCAGTGGCAGCCGAAAGTGGCCTATTTCGAAGGCGACAACGTGATGAAACGCCTGGCGAAAGCGGTCCCGGTTCAGGTCGCCTGATCCGTATGGGCTGGCTGCGGCCAGCCCCTCCCCTTATTGCGCCAGCACCGGCATCCTGACCGGCCGCTTCGCGGTAAACAGAAAGTTAAGCCATCCGCGTTTACGTAGCAGGCAAATTCCCAGTGGGAATGCCAGTGAAGCAACCAAAGCACCAACAAACTTCAGATCGCTGATCAGCAGTGAGTCGTGACTGTGTTTCAGCAGCTTGGCAAAAGCCTGGATCACCAGGTAGTGGGTCAGATAAAACACAATTGAGTTCTCACCAATAAAAAACACCGCACGCAACTTGATTTTCATCGCCAGACGAATAAATAGCGGGACGGCCATCAGTGCCAACGGGGCCAGCAACGGATAAGCAATTTTATGCACCATAAAAAGATTCAGGCACGAGAGCACAACAAAAGCGGTCAGAGAAACGGCTATCAGGCGATTGTTCTGGCATAAGTGGGGAATGTTCACTCTGTTTTTCACTAAAAAATCACCCAGATAGAAAAAAATGAAAAGGTAAATAGATTTATTAACATGCATGCTGTCAAAGCTGGCGAAGATGCCGTCAGGGATGGCGGGTAACAGCCAACTCAATAATATGCAGGCTGAAATAACCCAATAAAATGCGATATGCCTGACCAGAAGGATGACCATAAAAAACAGAAAAAGGGAATGCAGAAACCAGGTGATATCACCGCCGCCGCTCAGGTGAGAAACCAGCACGGCCAGCGGTGACTGTGGATGATTTGAGTAGCGGCTGAACAGCATCTTCATGCCGCCGTATATTGTCACCCATACCGCAAAAGGATAGAGGATATTCAATACCTTATTGCGCAGAAAAAGCGGAATTCCCTTTTTTAAACCACTTTCAACAAACAGCCCGGAAACGAAAAACATCAGGCCCAGACGCAAGGGCTGAAACAGGGTGTTGATCAGCTCACTAAGGGCAGTGAAATGACCGGTATAACCATTAACGGCAATCGTGCAATGCAGAAATATAACGGCGAGAATACTCAGACCACGCAGGTTATCTACCCAGGTAATTCGGTTCATATTTCAATCCTTTGAAAACACCATCATCATGATATTTCTGAAACCCGTCTGGTTTCTTAATTATTATTACTCTCTCCAGGCAAACAGCGAAAGTAAAAAAACTTTCCGGACCTGTTTTTAAGATAATCTTGTTTTTTTAACATAAAAAAAGCGGACCCTGTTGCGGCCCGCTTTATTATTAAATTTCCTGATTAGGTCCGCAGACCACGCCCGCGCTGGATTAATACCCAGACCATCAGGTAAAACACCACGATAAAGGCTACCAGCACTGCCACGGTAAATACCAGCGGCACATCGGAGATGCCAAGGAAGCCATAACGGAAGCCGCTGATCATATAGACGATCGGGTTCAGCCTGGAGATCATCTGCCAGACAGGAGGGAGCAGCGTTAACGAATAGAACACCCCGCCCAGATAGGTCAGCGGCGTCAGCACAAATGTCGGGATCAGGCTGATATCGTCAAAGGTGCGGGCAAACACCGCGTTAAGCAGGCCCGCCAGCGAGAACAGGATGGCCGTCAGCAGCAGCGTCACGCCCACCATCAGCCAGGAATGCACCTGGAACGGCACGAAGAACAGCGAAATTACCGTTACCAGCACGCCAACACAGATGCCACGTGCCACACCACCGCCTACATAACCGGCGATAATCACGTGAGTGGGAACCGGCGCGACCAGCAGCTCTTCGATATTGCGCTGAAACTTGGAGCTGAAGAATGACGAGGCCACGTTGGCATAGGCGTTAGTGATCACCGCCATCATGATCAGACCCGGCACAATAAACTGCATGTAGGTAAAACCATGCATATCGCCAATCCGCGAACCGATCAGATTGCCGAAGATGATGAAATAAAGAGTCATGGTGATCACCGGCGGCACCAGCGTCTGGATCCAGATGCGGGCGAAACGGTTCACTTCTTTTCCCCAGATGCTCTTCAGGGCAACCCAGTACAAATGTGTCATGCTTTCTCTCCTTTGCGACCGTTCACCAGGTCAACAAACAACTCCTCAAGACGGTTTGCTTTGTTGCGCATACTCAGCACCTGTACGCCCTGATGGCTGAGCTGGTTGAATACGCTGTTCAGCCCCTGCTCGCGCAGCACTTCTACTTCCAGCGTGGAAGTGTCCACCAGACGATACTGGAAACCTTCCAGCTGCGGCAGTGGGCTTTTCGGCGCCAGATCGAGGATAAAAGTTTCTGATTTCAGCTTGGACAGCAGGCCCTTCATGGTGGTGTTTTCCACCAGTTCGCCACGCTGGATAATGCCGATATTGCGACACAGCATCTCGGCTTCTTCCAGATAATGGGTGGTCAGAATGATGGTGGTGCCCCTGGCGTTAAGATCCTGCAGGAAGGTCCACATCGAACGACGCAGTTCGATGTCCACGCCTGCGGTAGGTTCATCAAGGATCAGCAACTTTGGCTCATGCATCAACGCACGGGCAATCATCAGGCGGCGCTTCATCCCGCCGGAGAGCATCCTTGCCCGCTCGTTACGCTTTTCCCACAGATCGAGCTGCCGGAGGTATTTTTCCGCCCGGACAATGGCGTCCTTCTTCTCCACGCCGTAGTAACCAGCCTGATCCACCACGATCTGTTGTACGGTCTCAAACTGGTTGAAGTTAAATTCCTGCGGCACCAGTCCTAACTGGCGTTTGGCATTGACCACATCCTGCTGCAGGTCATAACCGAACACCCGCACCTTGCCACTGGTTTTATTGACCAGCGAGCTGATAATGCCAATGGTGGTGGATTTTCCCGCGCCGTTAGGCCCGAGCAGCGCATAGAAATCACCGGCTTCGACAGTGAGATCAATTCCCTTGAGGGCCTGAACGCCGCCTGCATAGGTTTTGGTCAGATTGGAAAGTTCCAGTGCATAAGTCATAGGTTAAAGAGTGCCCTGTTTTGAGTGGTTTTCTTATTTGCCGTTTTAAATCACGTTTTCCTGGCCTATATTACTGCAACGTGTTCCGAGTATTGGCCGAGTAAAAATGAAAGATATTGATACCCTTATCAGCAACAACCGCGAGTGGTCCAAGCTACTGAAAGAGGAAGACCCGGGCTTTTTTGAGCGCCTTTCTCTGGCGCAAAAACCCCGTTTTCTGTGGATTGGCTGTTCCGACAGCCGCGTACCGGCTGAGCGGCTGACCGGTCTGGAACCGGGTGAACTGTTTGTTCACCGCAACGTCGCCAACCTGGTGATCCACACCGATTTAAACTGCCTTTCCGTGGTGCAGTACGCCGTGGAAGTGCTGGAAGTGGAACACATTATTATCTGTGGTCACTACGGCTGCGGCGGCGTGCAGGCAGCGGTGGAAAACCCTGAACTGGGGCTGATCAACAACTGGCTGCTGCACATCCGCGATCTGTGGTACAAGCATAGTTCGGTACTGGGCGAGCTGCCGCCGGAAAAACGCTTCGACAAACTGTGTGAAATCAACGTGATTGAGCAGGTATATAATTTGGGTCACTCCACCATCATGCAGTCTGCGTGGAAGCGCGGTCAGAAAGTGACCATTCACGGCTGGGTTTACGGCATTCAGGACGGCTACCTGCGCGACCTGGAAGTGGCCGCCACCAACCGCGAAATCCTGGAACAGCGCTACCGCCACGGTATTGCTAACCTGCTTTCCGACGTGGAAAGCCCGAACGATTAACAAGTCGCTTAATATAACAGGCCGGAAAGTCCGGCCTTAGTCGATTGTGCTGTACCGCTACCCGCCTGAAATCAGGCGTATTAGTCGTCCAGCATCACCACTTTGCCCACGAAGGGCAGATGACGGTAGCGCTGGGCGTAATCAATCCCGTAGCCCACCACAAATTCATCAGGAATGGTGAAGCCGACGTACTCAACCGGCACTTCCACTTCACGACGCTCCGGCTTATCCAGCAGCGTACAGATCGCCAGTGACTTCGGCTGACGCAGGCCGAGGATTTCGCGCACCTTGCTCAGGGTATTGCCCGAATCAATGATGTCCTCAACGATCAGAACATCTTTGCCACGAATATCTTCGTCCAGATCCTTGAGAATTTTAACGTCACGAGTGGTCGACATGCCGCTGCCGTAGCTGGAGGCGGTCATAAAATCGACTTCGTGAGAGACGTCGATTTTGCGGCAGAGATCCGCCATAAACATAAAGGAGCCGCGCAGCAGGCCGACCAGCACCATATCACTGCCGCTGTTGCGGTAGTGTTCGGTGATTTGCTTGCCCATTTCAGCGATACGTTTGGCGATCTCATCTTCAGAGATCATGACTTCTACGGTGTGTTTCATAACTTATGTCGATATTGTCGATGGCTTAAGGGAAGCCGCGAAGTTTATCACACTTCAGCCACGCTTTTGCGCCCTTCGCCATGCTGGCTTATGCTCAACTTAACAGTATGACCACATGCCAGCCCGGCAGGAGATTGCATGAACACCCCGCATTCCCAAAAGACTCACCCCGGCAGCCGCAAGCTGCAACCTGAAACGCAGATGCTTAACTACGGCTATGATCCGGCGCTGTCTGAAGGCGCGGTCAAACCGCCGGTCTTTTTAACCTCAACCTTCGTTTTTAACACCGCAGAAGAAGGCCGCGACTTCTTTGATTATGTTTCAGGGCGGCGTGAACCGCCTCCTGGTGGCGCAAACGGCCTGGTCTATTCGCGCTTTAACCATCCCAACAGCGAGATTGTGGAAGACCGCCTGGCAATTTATGAGCGCACCGAAAGCGCCGCACTGTTTTCTTCGGGAATGTCGGCTATCTCCACTACCCTGCTGACATTTGTCGAACCAGGTGATGCCATTTTGCATTCGCAACCGTTGTATGGCGGCACTGAAACCCTGCTGACCAAAACTTTCCGCAAGCTGGGTGTGGCTACCGTGGGCTTTGCCGACGGGGTGAATGAAGCCCAGGTGCAGGCAGCCGCTGAAGAGGCGATGAAACAGGGCCGGGTTGCAGTGATCCTGATTGAATCTCCGGCTAACCCCACCAACAGCCTGGTCGATATTGCACTGATTAAACGGGTAGCCGGTGTCATTGAGAAAAAGCAGCAGCACCGTCCGGTTATAGCCTGCGATAACACCCTACTCGGGCCAGTGTTCCAGCACCCGATTGAGCAGGGAGCCGATCTGTCGCTGTACTCACTGACCAAATACGTCGGCGGACACTCTGACCTGATTGCGGGTGCGGCAATGGGTAGCAAGGCCCTGATTAAACAAATTAAATCACTGCGAGGTGCCATTGGCACTCAGTTGGACCCGCACTCCTGCTGGATGATTGGCCGCTCGCTGGAGACGCTGTCGCTGCGTATGGAACGGGCTAACGACAATGCGGCTGCCGTAGCGGAGTTCCTGCGTTCTCATCCGAAAATTGAAAAACTGCACTATCTGCCCTTCCTGGATGCTGACTCACCTGCAGGAAAAACCTTCAGTAAGCAGTGCTCCGGTGCAGGCTCCACGTTCTCCTTTGATGTGGCAGGCGGCCTGCCAGCCGCGTTCAAGCTTCTGAACACATTGCAACTTTTCAAACTGGCGGTAAGCCTTGGCGGCACCGAATCCCTCGCCAGCCATCCGGGCACCACTACCCACTCCGGCGTGCCTGCCGATGTCCGCGCGCGTATTGGCATTAATGACGCAACGGTGCGCGTCTCGATTGGCATTGAGAATAAGGATGATTTGATTGAGGATTTACGGATCGCGCTGGAGGGGGTTTAAAACCGGTCTTCACATACTGCCTGCTCTCCCCTGCCTGATGCTGGTGTTTTATCATGCCAGCAGCAAAGATAAACGGTGTCTCTGAGCGACCGTTGATATTGTCTGTTCTGGAGCAAACAGGATAACTACAGGAAAATAAATAGTAATATTGGCAAAAATATTTATTAAATCCACCAATGTTAAATTTTAGACAAAAACAATGAGTAAATATTCATGCTAATTGTTAAAATTACAATTATTTTCTAAACAAGCGCCCTCAAAAAGAATGAATTTAAATTATCACACTACGATCTGTAAGTCTGAAAAGTAAAAAATTATATTTTTCAACCTTATTTCACCTCTCGTTTAATCATTTAAGACTTTTCTTGAAATGACCGCTTATATCCTTCAGAATCTTATGCCTTTTCAGAGGACTCGATAAAACTCTTCTTTTAGTACACAGGAGGCCTGATTTATTCAGGGAGAGTGGGAACCGTGAACTCCCGAAGAGTATAAAAATGGAATTATTGTTAAGGATAATGACTTTGAAAAGAAGAAAAATTGCTTATTGTTGCTCTTTTTTTGTTTGCCTGACTTCCTCAGCTGGTGTGTTAAATCCTGATGTATCCGTTCAGGACTACCGTGACTTTGCGGAAAACCTTGGGAAATACACTGCCGGAGCAACGAATGTTCCCGTTTATAAAACAGATGGTTCTTTATCAGGCTATCTGGAATTTGCCATGCCTGACTTCGGCTCAGTGGTGTCAATGGGATATTCCACGCTGGTTTCGCCTTCTTATATCGTCAGCGTCAAGCACAACGGAGGCTATCAGAACGTTTCATTTGGTAATGGTGCCCAATACGCTGCCACCTACAATCTCATCAATCGCAACGAATACAGTTCTGCCGATTTCCACGCCCCACGCCTGAATAAAGTGGTCACTGACGCCGCTCCTGCCGCATTCGTGGAGAAGTCAGATTACTTATCCGACTATAAATCGCGCTACGCCTGGTATACCCGGATGGGTGCCGGGACTCAGGCTCAGATTAATGAAGAGGGCACGGAGCTTATCCAACTGGCCGGTGCCTACAGCTGGAAAACGGGCGGAACAATCAGTAAACAAAGCGTTGATAGTTTATCCTACAGCAGCTATTTACGATATTACCAGTTGCCGCCTGATGACCCGAATACCACTTTGCTTTCCATTGGCGGGCATGCTGGCGACAGCGGCAGCCCTGTTTTTGCTTATGACTCCATTGAAAAACAATGGAAAGTGGTTGGTGTTCTGGTGGGAAGCGATTCAAATAAAGGCATCTATCAGGATCGCAATGTCATCGGCTATTTGCCAGATGGCTATCTCGCCTCCATCCAGGAAAATAACACCTCTGCTGACGTGACCGACAGTAACGATGGCGGCACTATTCATTGGGGCGACTCTATTACCCAGAGCGGTAATGCGTGGTCATGGCAGGGACTGGCTGATGACTATAAAAACCAGGCCCCTTCGCAAGCGACCAATGAAGAACTCGACGCCACCAAAGATTTACGCTTCAGCGGCGATGGCGGCGTTATTGAACTGGCAGATTCCGTCAATATGGGCGCGGGTAAATTGCAGTTTTCCGCTGACTATTCCCTGACATCAGCCAGCGGCGCTAATGCTACCTGGGCAGGCGGCGGCGTGGAAGTGGATGCCGGTAAAGAAGTCCTGTGGCAGGTTAATGGCGTTGCTGATGATGCACTGCATAAAATCGGTGACGGTACGCTGCATATCAATGCTACCGGGGTCAACGAAGGTAGCCTGAACACGGGTGCCGGTACGGTGATCCTGGATCAACAGGCGGATGCTGACGGACAGAAACAAGCATTCTCATCCGTCACCCTGGTTAGCGGACGCCCAACGGTGGTCCTCGCTGATGTCGATCAGGTCAGCACGTCGAATATCTTCTTTGGGTATCGGGGAGGAACTTTAGATCTCAACGGTAACGCTCTCGACTTCAAAAAAATCAATCATACCGACAGCGGAGCAATATTAGCTAACCACAATAATTCAACTTCTGCGACGGTGACACTGAGCGGCTTCAGCAGTAGTGACATTACTATTGAAAAATTCAATGGATCCAACCCACGAGGCACCGTTGGTTCGATTTATATCTATCCAAACCCTTACACCAAAGACACAGAATATTTCCAGCTGAATAAGTCTTCTTACTGGTACTATCCGACGGATAAAAGCAGCACGGCTACCTGGACTTATTTAGGCACCGATCTGAATGCGGCAATTGATTACCGCCTGGCGCAACTTAACCAGCAGGTGTTTCGTGGCTTCATTGGGGAAACTGACGAAGATAAAATAAACGGTCACTTAGAAGTCAATGTTGATCAGCCCGGAGCACAGGCAAAAATGGCCCTGACGGGTGGCATGAACCTGAATGGCGACCTGAATGTGAAGCAGGGAACCGTATTGCTGTCCGGCCAGCCCGTCGCCCATGCTGCAGGTGTGGTGGTGGACGATGACTGGTCGACATCTTATTTCAAAGCCAGCCAGATCGTCGTGAATAAGGATGCGACCTTCCAGGTCGGCGAATACGCGGATGTTACGGCAGATATCGTTGCCGGTGAGTCTTCGCGCGTGATATTTGGCTATAACAACAGTACCGCAGAAGAAGATAAAATCTGGCGCTGCTATTCGGTGATCAACACCGACACAACGTCCTGCAGCCAGCCCGTGCGTACGGATGCTGAACTGGCCTTGCTGCCGGCCAGCGCCGTGACTGGTGATGTCTCGCTGGCAGACAACGCCAGCCTGTATCTGGGCAAAGTGGATTATCAGGGCAACATCACCTCAACGGGCAGCACCAGCGTCACGCTGGATCCTTCCGCTTACTGGACGATGACGGGTAACAGCAACATCACCACCCTGAATGCAATCAGTGGTTCACAACTGTCGATGCTCTCCGGTGAAATATGGTCAGCGAAAAATCTGGAAGTCGATACGCTGAACGCAACCGGACTGACCCTAAGTCTGGCAGTGAAACCAGCCACGGCAGAGAGCGATAAGCTTACGATTAAAAACGCCGCAACGGGTGACAGCAATATTCTGGACGTTTCACTGCTGATTGACTCATCCCAGCCCGTTTCACTGCTGGAAGATGTCGTGATGGTGGATGCGCCAGCGGGTACCGCTCATGATTATTTTACCCTGCCGGATATTGCCCGTGGATTCAGTCTTTATACGCCTGATTATAGAGTGAAAGATACGGACAACAGGGTGCAGTGGCTCCTGCAGCATAATGCTGAACCGGAACCTGAGCCTGCGCCGGATGTTCCTGACGTTACTCCTCAACAACCTGATGCCGAGCCTGAGTCACCTTCTGGTGATAAGACACAACCTGGCGTGAACGCAGAAGATCCCGCATCAGCAAAAGAGGGAGCCTCTGAAGCAGATCAACAGTCGGCTTTCAATCCTGATGACTGGTTCACCATCCAGGACAACAAAATACTGATCCGCGAGACGCGCGGGCTGATGGCTTCCCGTCAGTATATTTTCAGTGAAGCGCTCAGCCAGCTGAACAGTCGTGCCTCAATGCTGCGCTCACAGCCGGAGAAAAGCGGTCAGTGGGCGACCATTGAGCAAAGCAAAGGCGGTTTTGAAGGGTTTACCGTTAATCAGCAGACGCTGAACGTGGGGGTGGATAGCGTTCGCGACCAGCAGATGTTCGGTTTCAACGCCAGCTACACTCAGGGTAAAACCAAAGGCAACGGTCAGCAGACCCATCGCCTGGCAACGGTTGGCGTCGACTACTCCTGGTCTTCCCCGGCAGGCTGGTTCGTGGATGCGGCCAGTCGCTATATGCACCTGAGCCAGGAGTTCAGTTTCGACCCAATCCTGGGGATCAATGGCGCACAACGGGACAGTAATATCCTTGCGGGCAGTGTCAAAACCGGCTATCAGTTCAGCATGGCGGAAGGTGATTTCTCCGTATCGCCATACATCGGTCTCCGTGGCGGCTATATGTCAGGTTATAAGGTGAAAGGGGAAGATGCTCAGATCGCTCTAAGCTCCGGCTCGCCTTATTTCGTGACCAGTGGCGTGGAGTTGAAAAAGCGAGGTATCTGGGCCAGCAATCCTGATGTGATGCTGACAGCAGGGCTTGAATATCAATATTCCCCCGGCCAGGCGGGTTCTCGTCTGACGCTAAGCGACAGCCAGGCACACCGTGAATTCAGCGCTTTCTCTGATAACCGCTATCGCGCACAGCTCGGTATCGAAGGGAATATCAGTAAAAGCCTGTCGCTGAGTGCAAAGGTAAAAACCAGCTTCGGTGGCACCTTTCAGACTGACTATAGCGGCATAGCGGGGATCACTTACCACTTCTGATCGGTTTCCCGTGTAATACAGAGAAAAATCCCCGCGCTCCGGCGGGGATTTTTTTTCTTACCTGCTGCCGACATAATAGTTACTCCCGGAAATTATCACCAGAAATGATCCGATGGATTCAGGCCTCAGCTCTCGTCAGCGCTATTACCCGTCACGGTAAACCCCAGCATCATGCCGGTATCTTCATGTTCCAGCAGATGGCAGTGCGCCATATAGGCCTGATCTTTGGCTGCGGCGTGGTTGAAGCGCACCAGCACTTCGCTGCGCCAGCCTTCCACGCGGACCATATCTTTCCAGCCGCTGCGGTGTGGTGCCGGGGGTTTGCCATTCTCGGAGAGGATACGGAACTGAGTGCCGTGAATATGAAAAGGATGCAGCATTTCATCGCCTTCGCCGGAGATCGTCCACTTTTCCAGTACGCCCTGCTGCACATCAAAGGCCGGTGTCGTCATATCAAACGCAAGCCCATTGATTTTATTGCCATTGCGGAAATCGTAAGATGTGGAACCTGCCTGATTATGCTGCATGTCCGGCATCGATGCGTGCTCCATTCCCTGCATTGACCCCTGATTTGAACCCTGCATCGCGCCATGGTCCATCCCGCCCTTACCCGCAGAATTATCGCCATCGTTATCATGCGCATCGCCACTCATGCCCGCCATCGCGGCACGGCCATATTTCTCCATCAGCGCCAGCATGCCACGGCGGTCCAGCTCAGGGTCCATCATCAACTGCAGCCAGCGCTCTTTCACTCCTTCATGCGCAGGAAGTGCAGGCACGTCCACCAGCTTGTCCGGCAGCGAGCCGCTGGCGAGGATCTGCAACGGCTGAATAGTCAGCACGGGCAACGGCTGGTCAAACGGGGCCAGCGTCATGCCCATCTGCCGCACCGGCAGTGTCTGCAGGTCAAAAGTTTTGCCATCGTGGGTATCAATAAGCACTTCGAAGCGTTCGCCCGGCATCATTGAAAGTTCCATCAGCTTCACCGGTTCCGTCAGCAGCCCGCCATCGCTGCCGATAACGTACATCGGGCGGTGGTCACTGGTGGTCAGATTCAGCGAACGGGCATTACACCCGTTCAGCAAACGCAGACGCAGCCAGCCACGCGGCACAGCCTGCAGCGGATAGATTGCGCCGTTAGTCAGCATGGTATTGCCGAACCAGCCCACCGCCGCACTCATCACGTCCAGCTCATAATCGATTTTGCCGTCGTCTTTACTCAGCCGCTTGTCCTGAAGGATCACCGGGATATCATCGACGCCCCAGATTTTAGGCAGCAGCAGCTTCTCGGTGGCGTCATCTTTCAGGATCACCAACCCGGCCAGCCCCTGCGCAACCTGGTAACCGGTACGGCCGTGCTGATGGGGATGGAACCAGCAGGTTGCGCCCGGCTGATCGGGAGTGAAACTGACGGTGCGGAACTTCCCCGGTGCAATCAGCGCCTGCGGACCGCCATCCACCTCGCCAGGCAGTTCCAGCCCGTGCCAGTGAACGGTGGTCGCTTCCGGCAGCTTGTTATGCAGGTTGAGCGTCACCGGTTTGCCGCGCTCCAGCTGAAGGGCCGGCCCCAGCAGGTTGCCGTTATAGCCCCAGGTGGTGAAGGATTTTCCCATCCACTGGGTCTGGCCCTGTTGCGCCGCGATATTGATCATCCCGCGCGGGTCCGGCGTCAGTAACGCCGGAACAGGCAGTTCCGGGCGCACCTGCTCCGCCATCAGAGAACGGCTCCATAATGGCAGCGCGCTGGCAGCCCCCATTGCGGCACTCAACTTAATAAAATCACGGCGTTGCATCAGCCCTTCCTTATCCTGGCAATCATTAACTGCGCCGCAGCATAAACCCTGCCCCTGAGGGAAGGTCAAGTTATTAATAATTTGATGATTTTAAATCATAAAATAAAAAATCAGTTGTTGAAGGCCCCCATTAAAGCCCCCAAAATAAATTATTTTCCTGTTACATTTAGTTACACGTGAAGGCGGCGGATGAAAAAACATGCAACGTTGCAGACTCAGACGCAGCAATCTTATCACACAAGGTGATCTTGATACCTACTAACCCCACGTTACCATAAGGGCCAGTTCTGGTTAGTCTTTCATGCGTTGCCAACACATCCTGTAAATGTTTAACGTTCTTAAAAAAAGAAATTAAGTATTGAGCACCTCGAATGATTCACACATGAGGCAATGTTTCTTCTATGCTTAGATGATGTATCATCAATAGCTGACGTCATACATTCCTTTCAGGACACTCCTTTTGTCTTAAGTCAAGGCCCCGCTTGTCAAAAGTGGGGCCTTGCCAAAATAAACCGCAATCAAAATGAACTTAAAAAAAGAAAAACACACCTGTATTACATTCAACCGCTTTATCAAACATAGCTTTTAAATCAAGGAAAGTTTTATCTTCAGATTTTATACTTTCAAGCATCTCTTTTGCTGCTAATAAATTATCCAAGCCCATTAACGATTCATCCTCATAATCATCAATATGCATCGAAAATTTATCATTAAACTTTTCAAAAACTCCGCTTTTCCAAAGGGAGTTAAACTCATCATCATTAATGAAAAGTTCAATCAAATCATCTGGCTCGCAGTTGTCATAATCCAGACGAGACATCGCATCTTCATTAACAGGTACAGTTATATTTTTCATCTTCATTCACCTTTAATTCTAAAGTGTGTTACTTCATTATATTCACTCTGATTTCTTCCAGCCAGCTTACCATTTTCTAAGGTTTTATTGTTAGGGACATTTCCATCAAGGTCTAAATATGTCCGTTTCCCTGATAATGATGGATCATGTATCCTAAAATAACTCCCTGATATGTCCTCAACAACTTCTACCCCTGTCTCAGGATGTTGGTATATACGCTTACCCTTATCAGTCATGGTAACTATCGGTTTATCACCAGCAAACTTTGTTACAGCAGCGTTTAGATCTGCCTCAGGCCAGTTCTTAGCAAATTTCGCAGCTCTCTCGGCTCCCCGTAGGGTCTTTTGTAATTCCTGAGTTTCTTTGAGTATGTCTTGCGATCCAGAACGATTCATTGCTAACAGTACTGAAGACGCTGCTATAGCGGCTCCTGCTGTTTTTTCATTTAATACCTGGTCAAACCCTTCCGCAGCCTCACCACCAAGATTTCTGGCCGTATCTGCAAACATCTCCGGATTCTGGTTATACACTCCACCGGCAGCCAGCAACCGGCCTGCCATCTTGCTGTTTATCGTTCCATAGATTTCTGGTTGTGGAGCTGCCGCTCTTTTTATCACTTCCCGTTTAGTCGGGCGTGGTTTGCCTCCTGTGGCACGATAATCCCTGCCGCTTACTGAGCGGTCATATTCCCGGACAATCTTTTTAACGGCTTCAGATGAAAAAGCTGATGAATCATTCCCTCTCAGCTTACCTTCATCATCAATATAAAAAACTTTACCGGGGCCATACAAATCACTGAGCATCACCACGTCACCAGATTTAACCATGCGTTCAAGCCTGGCTTTTTCGCGTACGCCATGTGAGGGAGGTTGATGGGGATTCATGTAAAAAGCCCGCTCCCGCATACTGATTAGATAAACGCCGCCGCTGCGACTGTCGTCAAATTCATACTTTTCACATATGCGACGCCACGCAGAGAGAGGGGAGATAATGCGCTCGTACTTTTCAGGTTCCAGATCGTCTTTGGGCAGGTAATACAGATAATTCCCGGGCAGGCTGATACTCATATCCATTTCCTTTTGGACAAAAATCATCCGGGTCACCTTACACCCTGATTAAGCAAAAGTTAAGCCGTTAATATCCAGCACTTTAAGATTCATCAGGCCAGCCCGCTGCCTGCAAACAGGCTGCATAACGGCCACCAGCGGTGGCAAAACGCATTCACACGCACGATTCATGTATATATACAAAAAAACGGTTATCCCGGCTGTCCCGTTTATCCCAAAAAGACTAACAGGATGAATTAAAACAATTAAATTTTAATTTCCGGGATAACTCCCCCCTGTTTTGGGACAAGCTGAACCCGTTTCCACCTTATCCCGGCCAGCTAGGGTAAAAAATTGTCCCAAAATCCCCCTGAGTTATCCCAAAACGGCCTGGTTTTATCCCGGAGTTATCCCGGAAATTGTTTGTTTTTTTCTTAAATAACAATAAATAAATCATTAATAAATGCACCTGGGATAAACGGGATGACCGTTTTTCCTCTCGCGTGTGAGTGTTATTCAGATTCGTTACCTTCATCAGGGAAGGAAAGGCAGTAAGTCCACTGGCGGGCGTTGTTGAGGTGCTTAAGCCTGGGCGTTCTCATCTGCCAGCCCTTGCAGCTGGCGGGCTTTTTCAGCATTCCGGCTTCGTGCAGGATTCTGGCAGCAGAGTCTTTATTAAAACCTTTCGCCACCTGCTCTTTAAACGGGGTGGGAAGCACGTAATACAGCACCGGCGCGTCGTAACGCTCTCCCGCGTCCCTGTAGCCGTAAATTTCCGGGAGGGGAAAATCCCTCGGGTCATACTGAACGGGCGCGAAACGTCCCTGACCATGCGCATTCAGAAACGCCACGGCCTGCCCGATAACCTGTTCTCTCTTTGTTGCCCGTGCCAAAAGCGCCCAGCCAGGCTTTAAAGCTGTGCTGAATGGCATCCCGACACGTCTGCATATCCCAGCCGGTAATCACCTGCCCCAGCAGTAACGCCGCTTCCAGTAAGGCAAACCGCGCCGCCACCCGGTGAACCTGTTCGCCTTAGTCCGGCGGAACCAGCGAGCGCCAGCGGCTTTCGGCGGCCCGCACGACCTCTCCCGCCTGCTGCTGGTGGGCGGCAAGGTGATTAATCCATTCCCGGCCCGCCGCGCCGTGGTTATTCTGCCAGGCCTCTTTCAGCGCGTCAGCGTGGTGTTTCCCATTCTGATACTCATGAAACTCTGTGGCCCTGCTCAGTGGAATATTCAGCAGCCTTACCAGCTGGCCCGCTTTGATACTCTTCCCCGCACCGGCGATAAAGGTTTCGATATCCATTTCCCCGGTGCTGTTTGCCACGGTGCGCCAGCGTTTTAAATCACGGTTGCCACCTTCCTTCGCGCCCTGAAGTTTCCCCACGCCGTTAAACAGCGCATAGGTGGACTGCGCCACGCTCCACGGGTCAATGCCCTGTCCGACCTCGTCCAGCGGCATCAGCGCGTCGTTATGGGCGGCGGCCTCGTTCGCCAGCCCCAGCGCGGTGCCGTAACACGTGAGGCGCAGTAAATCGGGGTGCCCGTAAAGGCTGGTGGCAACATTAGCCGTGGTGGTTTTGCCCGCGCTGGACTGTTCATAAAAATGAATGCCGAAACCGTCCGCACCGGCCAGACCAATCAGCGGCGCGGCCAGGGCGGCAGCAACCGCCGTCATCATGGAGTCATTGCCGTTCGCCAGCCGGGCGGGCGGTTAACGGCATATCCCTATCTCCTTATCTGCTGAAAAGGCCCCGTAAGAGGCCCCCAGTTACAGGTTGATTTCCTGCAACGCCAGTAGACAAAGGTAGAATTTAAGATGGCGGGGATCCAGTGATGGCAGGCGTTAAAAGGTGACAGAGTAGACACTAAGAGACGTGGGAATATTTCTTTTACCCTTCCCCTGAGGGAAGGTCAAGTTTCTGAGCCGCGTTGTTTCCCCGGGAACAAGAAAATCATCAGATCCGGACATTTCCCTGGCAAAATTGACTGTAGCCTGCCAATAACTGTGCTAACGTCAGGCTATTGCAATCGGTTGAGAACAATTATGAAGAAAAGCATCAAGGCTCTGTTGTTACTGGGTCTGTTTGGCTTCTCGTCGACAAGTTTTGCGCTTAGCGAGTCGGAAGCGGAAGATCTGGCGGATCTGACCGCTGTGTTTGTTTATCTCAAAAATGACTGTGGCTACCAGGATTTACCGGACGGTCAGATCCGCCGGGCGCTGGTGTTCTTTGCCCAGCAGAATCGCTGGGATCTGAGCAACTACAACAGCTACAACATGAAGTCGCTGGGCGAAGACAGCTACAAAGATCTCAGCGGCATCGCCGTCCCTAACGACATGAAGTGCAAATCACTGGCCCGGGATTCCCTGAGTCTGCTCGCCTACGTGAAATAATCCCCGTCCCAGCCTCCTTTCCTGCTGATAATTTGACCGTGCAACCACGGTCATAGTTAGCTATTATATCGCGCCCATTTTTCGTGGCAGTTTTGACCAGGAGAACCCTATCATGGCCGAAAAAGAAATGTGGTATGAAACGCTTCATGCCGGTTTCGGACAGTATTTTTCTGTCGACAAAGTACTGTACCGTGAGCAGACCGGACATCAGGATCTGATCATCTTTGAAAACGCCGCCTTAGGCCGCGTGATGGCACTTGACGGCGTGGTGCAGACCACCGAGCGCGATGAGTTCATCTATCATGAGATGATGACGCACGTTCCGCTGCTGGCCCACGGTGCGGCTAAGCGGGTGTTGATTATCGGCGGTGGCGACGGTGCCATGCTGCGTGAAGTCAGCCGTCATAAAAACATCGAACACATCACTATGGTAGAAATCGATGCGGGCGTGGTGACCTTCTGTAAGCAGTACCTGCCAAACCACAGCGCTGGCGCTTATGAAGATCCTCGTTTCAATCTGGTGATTGACGATGGCGTTAACTTCGTCCGTGAGTGTGCCGACAAGTTTGACGTCATTATCTCTGACTGCACCGATCCCATCGGTCCGGGCGAAAGCCTGTTCACCTCCGAGTTTTATCAAGGCTGCCGCCGCTGCCTTAATGAAAATGGCATCTTCGTGGCGCAAAATGGCGTGTGCTTCCTGCAGCAGGATGAAGCGGTCAACAGCCATCGCAAGCTGAGCCACTATTTTGGCGACGTCAGCTTCTACCAGGCGGCGATCCCCACCTATTACGGTGGCATCATGACCTTTGCCTGGGCCAGCGACTACCCGGCGTTGCGTCAGTTGGATACCGCCACTCTACAGGCGCGTTTTGACGCGGCAGGTCTGCAGTGTCGGTACTACAATCCGGCGATCCACACTGGCAGCTTTGCCCTGCCGCAATATCTGTTGAATGCGCTGGCCGAGTGACCGGCCATCTCAAGGGGGTGAACTAAATTGCAAAAAATAAAACTACATGGCTTCAATAATCTGACGAAAAGCCTGAGTTTTTGTATCTACGATATCTGTTACGCCAATACCGATGCGGAGCGTGACGGCTACATTGCGTACATTGATGAGCAGTACAATGCCAACCGCCTGACGGAGATCCTCAGCGAAACCTGTTCGATTATCGGCGCTAACGTGCTGAATATCGCCCGCCAGGACTATGAGCCTCAGGGCGCCAGCGTGACGATCCTGGTCAGCGAAGAGCCGATCGATCCGAAAGACATCGATAACTCTGAGCACCCTGGTCCGCTGCCAAATTCCGTGGTTGCGCACCTGGATAAGAGCCATATCTGCGTGCATACCTATCCGGAAAGCCACCCTGAAGGCGGCCTGTGTACCTTCCGCGCTGATATCGAAGTGTCGACCTGTGGCGTGATCTCTCCGCTGAAAGCGCTGAACTATCTGATCCACCAGCTTGAATCCGATATCGTCACCATTGACTATCGCGTGCGCGGTTTTACCCGCGACATTAACGGTGTGAAGCACTACATCGACCATCAGATCAATTCGATCCAGAACTTTATGTCCGAAGACATGAAGTCGATGTACGACATGATGGATGTGAACGTCTACCAGGAGAATATCTTCCACACCAAGATGCTGCTGAAAGAGTTCGATCTGAAACACTACCTGTTCAACACCAGACCGGAAGATTTGAGCCAGCAGGAGCACAAACGCATTACCGATCTGCTGTGGAAAGAGATGCGTGAGATTTACTACGGACGCAACATTCCGTCCGTCGCGCCGTAAGATAATCAACGGTGATTAGCGGGTGACCTCAGGGTCGCCCGTTTTTATTTGTGCTTCAGGATTGGGTCAACTGAAGGTCGAAGGGATGCCCGCACAATTCGTGGTAAACGTCATCGCTCAGGTGGCTGTCGGTGACGATATCGGTCAGGTTCTGCAACGGCGTGGCACAGAACAGTGACCAGGAGCCGTATTTGCTGCTGTCGGCCAGCAGAACCCGGCGTCGCGCATTGGCCAGCAGATCCTCTTTCAGACCGGCTTTCTCTTCGGTCGGCGTGGTGATGCCCTTCTCCAGACTCCAGGAGTTGCAGCTGACAAACGCCACGTCGGGATAGAGATTCCTCAGCAGCCTGCGACCATGGTCGCCAATACAGGACTGGCTGGAATCATCAATCCGTCCGCCAATAATCGTCACCTCAATCTGTTTAAATTCGGACAGAAACAGCGCGATATGCAGATCGGCGGTGATCACCCGCAGCTGAAGATGCGTCAGCTGTCGGGCCAGTTCCATCATCGTGGTACCCGCGTCCAGCACCACTGAATCACCTGAGCTGACCATACTGGCCGCCGCCCGGGCAATGGCCTGCTTCTCAGCAAGGTTGCGCTGCATTTTTTCCAGCGTGGTCGGCTGAGCAGGGATAAAACGGTTGAGGGTCACCCCGCCGTGCGACCGGCTGATAACCCCTTCCTGATCGAGCTTGATCAAATCCCGCCGGATAGTCGCCGGTGACGCTGAAATCGCAGCCACCAGCTGATCGACGGTCACCAGATTATGGCTTTTCAGATAGTCCATAATCTGGTCGAGGCGACTTTGTCCCTTCATATGTCCTTATGCGAGCTGCATCGCTAACTGGATGGAGATCGCCATGCTCTCAGACTTCGCTTTACCTGTCCAGGCAATATCAAATGCCGTTCCGTGGTCGGCAGAAGTGCGGATAAACGGCAGTCCGGCTGTGATATTCACCCCGTCGTAGAAGCCGAGCAGCTTCAGCGGAATGTGTCCCTGGTCGTGATACATTGCCACCACAATATCGTACTGGCCTTCATAGCACTGCAGGAAAACCGTGTCCGGCGGGCACGGGCCGAAGACGTTCAGGCCTTCCGCTTTCATAGCCTGGACGGAAGGGCCGACGATTTTAATTTCTTCGTCACCAAACAGGCCGTTTTCTCCGGCATGAGGGTTAACCCCGGCCACCGCAATGCGTGGATTATCAAAGCCAACGCGACGCAGGAAGGTGTCTGCCATGCCAATGACCGTCTCCACGCGCTCACGGTTCAGCGTATCAAGGAACTTACGCAGGGCGATATGGGTGGTCACGTGGATCACCTTCAGTCGATCGGTGTACAACACCATCGCGTAATCTTTACTGCCAGTGAGTTTCGCCAGCAGCTCCGTGTGGCCGGGATACAGATGCCCTGCCGAATGCAGCGCTTCTTTATTTAGCGGCGCGGTGGCAATGGCATGCACCTCGCCCGCCATCGCCAGCTCAGTGGCCTTTTTCACGCAGCGGTAAGCCAGGTCACCTGCCTCAACCTGCACCACGCCCGGCTTCAGCGCCTGCGGGTTAGCCAGCGGCTCGTCGATGATATTGATAATGCCCGGCGCGAAGTGCGCGTCAGCCACGTTGTTCAGCACCCGCAGCTCAGCCTGTGGTGTGATGCCCATGCCTGTAATGCGTTGCAGCGTACTGGCGCAGCCCACCACCACTGCAGGTGCACCTGACAGCTCTCCCTCCGCCAGGGATTTGATGATAATTTCCGGGCCAATACCCGCCGGATCGCCCATGGTAACCGCAATAATTTTACTCACCAGCCTTCTCCTCAATAAAACGAAAAACTTCTACCAGGGTGTTTTCATCACCAAAACCGCCAGCCTTGGTAAGCACCAGCAGGTCGTTTTTGCTCTTCAGCAGCTGGCCCCAGGGCACACAGCCCGCCACCTGCCCCATAATCCTGAACCCTTCAGCCCCCAGGCCTCGCGCCACCGCAATCGCCACGTCTCCGCCGGAGAGATACAGCCCGGCAGGCTGCACGTCGCTGAGGACATCGCGGGTCAGCCCGGCCAGGAAAGCGCAAATCTGTTCGCCCAGCTGCTGGCGGGTCAGGCCATACTGCGCACAGAGCGCGTCAATTTCCTCGCGCTGGCTCGCCTGCTGACAGGTGCGAATCACGCAGTGCTGCCCCTGTTGCAGCGCGTTGATTGCCTGTTGCCGCCATGGCGCATCTGCACCCTCGCCGTTGAAAATTTGCTGAATGCTGACGTCAATCAGCTGCAGCGGATAGCGTTGCTGCAACCGGGAAATCTGCTGCCGGGCAATTTCGCTCATCGAGCCGACCACCGCCAGCACTGTAGACTGAGGGCTCAGCGGCGCGGATAAAGAGGCTTTGGCCTCATCACTTTCCGTCAGCAGGTCGCTCAGTGCATCACTGAGTCCGGAAGCCCCGGCGAGCAGTGGCCTGGCCGGTAACGCCGCCGCCGCACGCATGATGTGCAGCAGATCCTCATCGGTTTCGGCATCCACCACAATCAGCCGCTGTCCTTCAGCTATGGCCGCAGCCATGCTGGCAGCCAGATCCGGTTTGCGTACCGTAGAAAGCGGCAACAGCCCAGCCTTCAGCTCACTTTGTTCCTGCAGCCGCGCCAGCACGCTGGCGTTACTCACCGGCGTTTTAGGATCGCTGGCGTACTCTGTTGCCGTCAGCAGGCGATCGTGGATGTAGCACAGACCTTCCCGCGTGGTTCTGCCCAGTTTCGGCACCGCAGGCACCACCAGCGCCGCAGCGGCTCCGCTTGCCAGCAAGGCTGCTTCTGTCTCTGCGCCCGGATTGCCGCGCAGCGTTGAATCCATCTTCTTAAATATCCAACCGCCACGAACTTTCTCCGCCCAGCGTTCAACCGCCAGTCGGGTACGCTGTGCCGCCGTCTCCGCGCTGACTGCCCGGCTGTCGGTGCTGATCACCCATACATCCGCCTGCGCATCTGCCACTTCCGCCGCCACATCAAACAGAACGTTGACCCGCGCACCTGCTCTGGCCAGCCCGCTACCGGCATCGTTAGCCCCGGTAAAGTCGTCGGCGATAGCCAGTACAGGCTGCTTCCACTGATTGCGCGTCATCTCGTCTCCTGCTGAAAAGAAGGGAAGCCGATGGCCTCCGCTGAATATGATTATATTCAATCATGATTGATTATATGTGAGCAAGATCAAATTAATCGAAATCAATTTGTCCTATAAAATTAGGCACAGCTCGCGCATTCTGGCGGGAAAATGACGAAATACAATCAATTCGACGACGGCAAGGCATAAGGTAAGGCGAATGAATATCAACAGCACCGTAATCAGTGGCTACCAGACTCTCAATGACATTGGCTATCTGCTGCACGGCGTACAGCACGTCCTGCTGGTGACCGATAAGAACATCGCTGGCATTCCAGCGGTGCAGACGCTGATTAAGCAAATTGGCAGTAAGGTTCAGGCAGTGACCATGGTTGACTCCGTGCCGCCAGAGCCAAGCCAGCACGATGTGGCCGCGATTACAGCAACGCTGAATACCGACGGTGTGGATCTGGTGATTGGCGTCGGCGGCGGCAGCGTGCTGGATGTCACTAAACTGCTGTCGGTGCTCTGCGTGGAGAATGCGCCAACGCTGGAAGCGCTGCTGAAAGGCGAAAAGCCACAGCGCCGCACCGCTTCACTGCTGATCCCGACTACCGCAGGCACCGGCTCAGAAGCCACGCCAAACGCCATTCTGGCCATTCCTGAGAAAGAGACCAAGGTCGGCATTATCTCCCCGGTGATGCTGCCAGACTATGTGGTGCTGGCTCCGGAACTGACCACCAGCATGCCTGCACACATCGCCTCCTCTACCGGTATTGACGCGCTTTGCCATCTGATTGAGTGCTTCACCGCCACCGTTTCGAATCCGGTAAGCGATAACTATGCGCTGATTGGCCTGAAAAAACTGTTTACCAGCCTGGAAATTGCCGTAGCAGAACCTGGCAACCTGGCAGCCCGCCTCGACATGCTCTGGGCCTCTTATTACGGCGGCGCGGCGATTGCTCATGCCGGTACGCACCTGGTTCATGCCATGTCCTATCCGCTCGGCGGCAAGTACCACATACCCCACGGCGTGGCGAATGCCATCCTGCTGGCTCCGTGCATGCGCTTTGTGCGCCCGGCTGCGGTGAGCAAATTTGCTCAGGCCTATGACCTGCTGCCGGATGCGGATCCGTCACTGAGCGAAGAACAGAAATCCGTGGCGCTGGTCGACTATTTCTCCGCGCTGGTGAAGCGCCTGAAGCTGCCCGCCAGCCTGGATGAACTTGGCATCGGCTCAGATCACCTGCCCTATCTCGTCGAAGCCGCGCTGGACGTACAGCGCCTGATGAAAAACGTTCCTGCCCCGGTCAGCGCAAATGATGTCCGCGACGTCTATCTGGCGCTGTTCCCGGCACAGAATCACTAACAGATTAAGAGGACACCATGAACAAAAAAATCACCGGCGTACTGACCGCCATCGTCACGCCGTTCACTAAAGATGGCGACTATAACGAAGCGGCCATGCGCGTGCAGATCCAGCGTCAGCTGGCAGCCGGTAACGGCATTTTCTGCGGCGGCACCAACGGCGAGTTCTTCGTGCTGAACGCCGAAGAGAAGCTGGCCGTGGCGAAAACCTGCATGGAAGAAGTGGCAGGCAAAGCGCACGTGGTCGCGCACATTGGCGAGATCTCCACCCGTGAAACCATTCGCCTCGGCAAGCAAATTGCGGCTCTGGGCGTGGATGCCGTTTCGGTGATCACTCCCTGGTTCGTTCCGCTGAAGCAGGAAGAGTTGATCGCCCATTACGAAGAAGTCGCCGATGCGCTGGACGTGCCGGTTTTCCTCTATAACATTCCGGCACGCACCGGCAACACGCTGCAACCGGAGACGGTGCGCAAGCTGGCCGCTCACCCGAACATTGTCGGCATCAAGGACAGCGCGGGCAGCTACGAGAGCCTGAGCGGCTTCCTGAAAGCGGCGGAAGGCATTGATAATTTTGACGTGCTGAACGGCCCAGATTCCCTGATCCATCAGGGCTTTGTGGATGGCTGCTCTGCCTGCATCTCCGGGCTGGCTAACGTGGCACCGAATGAAATCAATGCCATCTGGGCGCACTTCCACGCGGGTGATATCGCTGGTTCGCACAAGGCACAGGAAAACGTCACCGGCCTGCGTACCGATCTTTACAGCGTAGGCTTCTCGCCTGCGGCGGTGAAAAAAGCCGTCTCGCTGATGGGCCATGACGTGGGCGAAAGCCGCTATGCCGTGCGCTTCAGCGCCGAAGAAGAGCAACGCATTCGCCAGATCGTCAATCAATACACTCACTGATTTTGCGGCGGCGCTGCGGTGCCGCCTGCTTTGATACCAGGATACGCAAGATGAAAGTGATTTGTACTTCTCCCTCATTCGCCAAATACGATGCCCAGCCGATCGACACGCTGCGCCAGCAGGGTTTTGAGCTGGTCGCGCTGCCTGCCGATGCGCCGCTGAGCGCGCTGCAGCCGCACCTGGCAGAGACGGTTGCGATGATCGTAGCCTTTACCGACGTAAATGAAGAATTACTCGCGCTGGCACCGCAGTTGAAGATTGTCTGCAAGCACGGCGTGGGCGTCGACAATATCGATCTGAACGCCACTGAAGCACGCGGTATCTTTGTGACCAACGTGCCGGATGCCAACAAACATGCCGTGGCCGACTTCGCTTTTGCGCTGATCCTCAATGCGGCACGTCAGGTGACAACGGCCGCAGTGGAAACCCGTGCCGGGCAGTGGCCACGCATTTTCGCCACCGATGTGTACGGCAAAACGCTGGGCATTATCGGCCTCGGCAATATCGGTAAGCAGGTCGCCCTGCGTGCCAGCGGCTTCAACATGCGCGTGCTGGCGTTTGATTTCTATCCCGACCAGAAATTTGCCGATGAGCACAATATTGAGTTTGCCAGCCTGGATCGGCTGACGGAGCAGTGTGACTTTATCACTCTGCATACGCCGCTGACCGATGAAACCCGCAACCTCTTTAATGCTGCCAGAATCGCGAGGATGAAGAAATCGGCCTTTCTGATCAACGTCTCACGCGGTGGCGTGGTGAATGAAGCCGATCTGTTTAACGCCCTGTCCGACAATGCGATCGCCGGAGCAGCCGCAGACGTCTTTGATCATGAACCGCTGGAGACGCATCCCCTGTTCTCGCTGAATAATTTTATCCCCACCTCGCATATCGCGGGCTACACCGACGGGGCGATCAGCGCCATCGGCGAGCGCTGTGTGCAGCAAATTATTCAGTGTGTGAAAGAGCAGCAACGACCCGTCAACGTGATGAATTCACTGTAATCAGGCCCGGGGCGTCGTTCCCGCCCCGTTAAACAAAGCTGGACCACGATCCAGCGAATAACCACCTCTGTACCGGGCTAAGACTATGAACACTTCTGCTGGTAATACCCGTATCCGCTGGTGGATTGCAGGCCTGATGTGGCTGGCAATCGCCATCAACTATATTGACCGCACCGTGCTGTCGGCGGCGGCTCCGCACCTGATCGACGAGCTGAAGCTGAACCCAGAAATGATGGGCTTCATCATGGCGGCGTTCTTCTGGTCTTACTCGTTGCTGCAGATCCCGGCGGGCTGGTTCGCCGATCGTTTCGGCCAGAAAAAGGGTCTTGGTCTGGCCGTCGCCTGGTGGTCCATCGCCACGTCGGTGATGGGGCTGGCAACCGGTTTTAAATCCCTGCTGGCCCTGCGCCTGGCGTTAGGTGTCGGAGAAGCGGCCGCCTACCCCAGCAATGCCGGGATCACCGCCCGCTGGTTCCCGGACAAAGAACGAGCCACCGTTTCCGGCCTGTTCGACAGCGCCTCGAAGTTCGGTGGCGCGGTGGCGATGCCGCTGATCGTCTGGATGATCTACATGTTCGACTGGCGGCTGACCTTCCTGATCATCGGCAGCGTCGGCCTGCTGTGGGTGATCGCCTGGTATTTTATCTATGCCGAGAATCCGGAAGATCACAACTACATCAGCAAGCACGAAATCAGCCTGATCCGTGAAGGCCAGGCCCGCAAGCACGGTGATAAAGGTATACGACCGATGAAGTGGTACAAGCTGCTGCGCTATCGCAACATCTGGGCGATGTGCATCGGCTTCTTTACCATTAACTACACCTCCTATTTCTTTATCACCTGGCTGCCGACCTATCTGGTGAAAGAAAAAGGGATGGATTTCATCAAGATGGGGATGATCGCCGCCCTGCCTCTGCTGTGCGGAATGATCATCGAAGTGGTGGCTGGCTGGGCCTCGGATCGTATGGTGCACAAGAAAGTGCTGTCACTGACCGCCACCCGCAAGCTGTTCCTGACCATCGGCCTGCTGATGGCGCTGTGCATTGGCTTCGCACCCTTTACTGACTCGGTATTTATGACCGTGTTCCTGCTGTGCGTGGCAAAATCCGGCACCACCGTGGCTGCTTCCCAGGTCTGGGCGCTGCCCGGCGACGTGGCACCGAAAAACAGCGTCTCCATTGTGGCCGGGTTGCAAAATACCGTCTCTAATCTCGGTGGCGCAGTCGGTCCGATTGTCACCGGTGCCATCGTTGCCGCTACCGGTTCCTTCACCTGGGCGCTGGTTTTCTCCGCCATTCTGGTGGTGATCGGCATCCTCAACTACCTGTTTCTGATGGGCAAAGTCGAGCCCATTTCCGACGAAGAAAAAGCCCCGGCGCACCAGATGTCTGTGGGCCGGGCATAACCCTGCGGCCTGCCGGTTCACACCCCAATAATGGGGTGTGACGGGGGCTTTATCGCCTTAAAACTATAAAAAACTCTGTTCCGGAGCCGATCATGTCGATCAATTCTCATGATAATGCTGTGATTGCCAACGCAGGTGAAAAGAGAGCCAGCGGGAAGATGCGGTTTGTGATCCTTACCGTTCTCTCGTTTGGAATTGCGATTAACTACGTCGATCGTGCCGCGATGAGCGTGGCGATCCCGTTTATGTCGCACGATCTCCAGTTATCCAGCACCGACAGCGGCCTGCTGCTCTCGGCGTTTTTCTGGAGTTACGTGCTGTTCCAGCTGCCGGGCGGCTGGCTGGTCGATAAGCTCGGGCCACGGATCACCTTCGCGGTCAGCAGCCTCGGTTGGGGCCTTGCCACCGCAGCGTGCGGCCTGGCAAACGGCTTAACCGCGCTGGTCGGCTTCCGCTTTATGCTCGGCGCGGTGGAAGCGCCCAGCTATCCTGCCAGCTCCTCAACGGTCACGCGCTGGTTCCCTCGTCAGGAACGCAGCTTCGCCGCCGCCACGTTTAACAACGGCAGCAAGATCGGCGGCACGCTGGCGATCCCGATTATTTCCTTCCTGATCGCGCTGGTCGGCTGGCGCATGACTTTTGTGATCTCCGGTCTGGTCGCCGTGATCTGGGCGGTGGGCTGGTATATCTGGTACCGCGATCCCCGCGAGCACAAAACCGTATCTGCCGCAGAGGTGGAATTCATTGAAGCGAATCAGGATCCGCAAACCGGTGAGCCGATGAGCATCCGTCAGCTGCTCACCCAGCGTACCGTGCAGGCGATGATGGCCGGTTTCTTCTGCATTAACTTCGTCTCCTACTTCTTCTTCACCTGGTTCCCCACTTACCTGGTGGAAACCTTCCATCTGTCGCTGATGAAGTTCGGCCTTCTCGGCATGCTGCCCGGCATTGCCGCCATTGTCGGCGGCTGGTGCGGCGGCCTGCTTTCCGACAGTCTGGTCCGTCGCGGCGTCTCGCTGACCGTGGCGCGTAAAATTCCGCTGGTCGGTGGCATGCTGGGCAGCGCGGTGATTGGCCTGGCGGCCTTCTCGCCGACCGTGACGCTGGCCCTGAGCGCGCTATGCTTCGCCAACTTCGCCGCCACTTTTGCTTCTGCAGCGCTGTGGGCACTGCCTTCAGACGTTGCACCTAACCGCGCCAATGTCGCCACCATCGGCGGCATTCAGAATATGGCGGCCAACCTCGCCGGCATCATTTCACCGATCCTGATTGGCGTGCTGATGCAGTTCACCCACTCATTTGTGATCCCGCTGGTACTGGCAGGGATTGTCGGCCTGCTGGGCGCGCTGATTTACGGCTTCTGGCTGCCGCGCGTGACGCCAATGCAGCTCAATACCGCCGGAGGAAAAGCCTGATGACCACTGCCCCCCGCTGGAAACAGCGCCCTGAACACGCCACCTGGGGCGACTTTGGCCCGGACGATCAGCTGGGACGGCTGAATCTGCTGACGCCACAAAAGGTCAGAGAAGGCATTGCCGAGGTGCAGACCGGGCAGACCTTCTGCCTGAGTTTGCCGCTGGATCTGCCTGGCGGAACGGCCATGAACCCACGTCGGCCACCACCACAGCTGGCAGCTACCCGGCGCGGCGAGAATGCCAATATGACCTATCCACTCTCCAGAGATGACGCGCGTCTGACCGATGTGATTTGCGACGATGCGGTCACTCTCGCCCTGCAGTATTCCACCCAGTGGGACAGTCTGGCACATATGGGGCAGTGGTTTGACGTGGCGGGCAACGGCGAGCCGGAGATGGTGTTTTATAACGGCTATCGCGCCGGAAAAGAGATCGTCGGCGAAACGGACTATCGCGGCGGCTGTGGCTGTTCGCATGGCAGCCATCTCGGCGCGAAGGCACTGGGCATCGAGAATATGGCAAAGCACGGCATCCAGGGCCGCGCGGTAATGATTGATATCAAAAAATATTTTGGTATTAAGCGCTTTGCTTTTGGCTACCAGCATCTACGCCAGATCCTCGATGAAGAAGGCATTGGGATCCGTCAGGGCGACCTGGTCTGCTTTCGCACCGGCATGGACGAAGCCATTTACCAGATGGCTGGCAAACCCGATATGGCGTACCTGAATGCACATTTCGCCGGGCTGAACGGCAGCGATCCTGAACTGCGCCAGTGGGTGATCGACAGCGGCGTTGTCGCCCTGCTGGCCGATAACCCGGCGGTTGAAATCCTGCCTGCCCAGCCGCTCAACAACGAGTTCTACCCTTCGCACCCGCTGCATGAACTTTGCCTGTTCCGGCTGGGCGTTTACCTGGGCGAACTCTGGCATATGAGCGAACTGGCCGACTGGCTGAGCGCCCACCAGCGCCACGCATTTTTATTAACAGCACCACCACTAAGGCTGCCCGGCGCAGTGGGTTCTCCCGCCACGCCAATAGCCACCGTCTGAAACTCCTTTAACCCTACACGGCGCGAACAGAACCAGAAGGTCGGCGCGTTTTGACTCATTGTGAGGCATCACTATGAAAGAGTTCTCCTCTGAAGGCACGCTGATCATCGTTGGGATGGTGCTGGCCTATATTCTTTTTACCACCTGGCTGACTTACCGGTTACGCAGCAAAAGTTCCGGCGATTTTATGGAAGGCGCAAGGGCTATGCCCGCCTTTATCGTCGGCATCATGCTGATGTCTGAATACATCGGTGCCAAATCCACCGTCGGCACTGCACAGGCCGCTTTCGAGAGTGGTTTTGCCGCTTCCTGGTCGGTGATCGGGGCGGCTATTGGCTTCCCGATTTTCGGGCTGCTGCTGGTGAAGCGCATCTACAACACCGGCAAAATCACCATCTCCGGGGCGATTGCCGAGAAGTACGGCAGCACCACCAAAAACATTATCTCGATCATTATGATTTATGCCCTGCTGCTGGTGAACGTCGGTAACTACGTCAGCGGCGCGGCGGCTATCTCCACCGTGCTGAAAGTGAACCTGCCGGTGGCAGCCTTTATCACCGCCATTGTCAGCACCTTCTATTTTGCCTTTGGCGGCATGAAGGGGATGGCCTGGGTGACCATGCTGCACAGCGGCCTGAAGTACGTGGGGATCCTGATTATCCTGGGCGTGGCGCTGAAGATGACCGGCGGCATCACGCCGATGGTGCAGAAAATGCCGGACTTCTACTGGACCTGGGACGGCCACGTGGGGGCCAGCACCATTGTCGCCTGGCTGATCGGGACTATCGGGTCGATCTTCTGTACCCAGTTTGTGATTCAGGCGATCTGTTCGACCAAAACGCCTGCCGCAGCCCGACGCGCGACCTGGGTGGCCTTCTTTTTCTGCCTGCCGATTGGCCTTGCCATCGCGGCGATTGGCGTGGCAGCGAAGTACCTTCATCCGGAGATCAACAGCCTCTACGCCCTGCCGGTGTTCCTGCAGGATATGAGTCCGTGGCTGGCCGGGATCGTCACCACTTCGCTGGTCGCCTCGATCTTCGTCAGCGTGGGCACGGTGGCGCTGGCGATTGCCTCGCTGATCGTCAAAGACTTCTACGTGCCCTACCGTAACCCGACGCCAGAGCGCGAGTTCAAAATGACACGTCTGCTGTCGCTGGTCATCGGCTTTGCCCCATTGGTCTTCGTGCTGTTCGTACCGGAAGTGCTGAAGCTCTCTTTCTTCACACGCGCTATCCGCCTGTCGATTTCCGTGGTGGCAATTATCGCTTTCTATCTGCCGATGTTTAAAAGCGCCAGAGGAGCCAACTGGGGGCTGATTGGTGCCTGCGTGGTGACCTCGGTGTGGTTCGTGCTGGGTGACCCGTTCGGTATCAACAACATGTATATCGCACTGATTACTCCAGCGGTGATTATGGTCATTGACCATCTGATCCCACGTCGTGAAAGCAGTAAGCAAACCAAAAACAGTCTGCAAAAGAGTGGAGCGTAATATGAAGGAAACAGTGACCGTGGATCGCAATGGCCTGGTTCATCCGGCCGAAAACGACAGCCAGCTACAGGTGGCGATGCTGCCCTCTGCCTGCCCACAGAATCACGCGGCCAATCTGCTGCCGCTGCCGGATGGCGACCTGCTCTGCTGCTGGTTTGGCGGCACTCAGGAGGGGATTGCCGATATCTCCATCTGGTGCTCGCGGCTGGCAAAAGGCAGCCAGCGCTGGAGTGAACCGCAGAAATTGTCGGAAGACAGCAGCCGATCGGAGCAGAATCCGGTGCTGTTTCTGGCCCCGGATAACGTGCTCTGGCTGATGTACACCGCGCAGAAATCCGGCAATCAGGACACCGCTATTGTGCGCTATCGCCAGTCGATGGATCTGGGTAAAAGCTGGGGGCCGATTGCCACCCTGCTGGATCGTCCCGGCACCTTTATCCGCCAGCCGGTGGTGGTGCTGCCGAACGGCAACTGGCTGCTTCCTGTGTTTTATTGCACCACGAAGCCCGGTGAAAAATGGGTCGGCAATAACGACACCAGCGCGGTGAAAATCTCTGCCAATCAGGGCAGGAGCTGGCGCGACGTGATCGTGCCGGACAGCACCGGCTGTGTGCATATGAATATCACACTACTGCAGGATGGCTCGCTGCTGGCGCTGTATCGCAGCCGCTGGGCGGATCATATCTACCTCAGCCGCTCGGAAGATAACGGTGAAAGCTGGTCAGCGCCGCAGCCAACTGACCTGCCAAATAACAATTCGTCCATTCAGGTGACCACGCTGGCGAATGGCGATCTGGCGCTGGTTTATAATGCCATGAGCGCCGAAGGTGCCAGCGAGCGCCGTTTGTCGCTGTATGACGAGATTGAGGATGAAGATGAGGGCGTTGCCGTTGCCGCTGAGCCCGTGGTGCGTACCGGTAAAACAGCTTTCTGGGGCGCACCGCGTGCCCCAATGACGCTGGCGATTTCAAAAGATGGCGGCAAAAGCTGGCCGTGGAAGCGCAACCTCGACGAGGGCGACGGCTACTGCATGACCAATAACTCGCAGCAGAAGCTCAACCGCGAGTTCTCCTATCCCAGCATCAAACAGGGCGTGAATGGCGAGCTGCACATCGCTTATACCTGGTATCGTCAGGCAATCAAATACGTCTGTGTGAATGAAGAGTGGGTGACACAATGAAAATGGGCCAGGCGCTGGTCACCGGGGCCAGCTCAGGGATTGGTGAGGCGGTGGTGAAACGCCTGCTGGCTGATGGCTGGCAGGTAACCGGCCTGAGCCGGAGAAGGATCGAACGCGACCATCCGGCCTTCACCTCGCTGTCGGTCGATCTGAACGATCGCCAGCAGCTGGGTAGTGTACTGGCAGACATGGAAGCCCCTCAGGCGATTGTGCATGCTGCCGGGATGATGAAGGCTGCGCCACTGGGTGAGCTGGATGAGGAGGTCAGCCGTCAGCTGTGGCATCTGCATATCACCGTGGCGGAATGCCTGGCCAACACTTTTGCTCCGGCGATGACAGAAGGAGGCCGGATTGTGCTGCTCGGCAGCCGGACGTCAACCGGGGCGGCAGGCCGCAGCCAGTACGTTGCCACCAAATCGGCCATGAAAGGCATGGTGCGAAGCTGGGCAACAGAGCTGGCTCCACGGGGTATCACCGCCAATATCGTCGCACCGGGGGCCACCGCCACGCCAATGCTCAATATGCCGGGCAGGGAAAGCTCACCGCCGAAGCTGCCTCCCATTGGACGCTATATTCAGCCGGAGGAAGTGGCCGGACTGGTGAGCTATCTGCTGTCACCCGCCGCCGGAGCAATGACAGGACAGGAGTTGGTACTTTGCGGGGGCGCTTCTTTATAGGCAGAAACGCTTTTTTTAATCAGGACGCCCTGGGACAGACCAGGGCTGCAGAGCACATAATTCATCCGTTTTCCCCCGCTTATCAGTACGCTAAAATACCTGACCTGAAACAATAATACGGCCGTTTATGGATGATAGTTTGATAACGTTAATCCTTTTCGATTCGTACCTGAAGGCAGGATAAATGGCGATTTTAAACATTTCAGATTTCGGTGCTGTTCCGGACGGTGTCACTCTCGCAACTCTGGCAATACAAGATGCTATCGATCGGGCCTCATCGGGCGATACCGTATTTATTCCTTCCGGACGTTTTCTGACTGGTTCCCTGTTTCTTAAAAGCGATCTGACGCTGGAACTGGCTGAAAACGCGGTGTTACTGGGCAGCCAGCGGCTGGAGGACTACCGCAGAATACCGACTCGTGTCGCCGGTATTGAGATGCCCTGGCCTGCGGGGATCCTGAATATTAACCAGTGCCGTAACGTGAAAGTGACCGGAGCAGGTACCCTCGACGGACAGGGTGCCTTCTGGTGGCATAAATTCTGGGGCGATGATGAAAACGGCGGCATGCTGGCGCAGTACAGCCAAAAAGGGTTGCGCTGGGTGGTCGATTACGAGTGCGAGCGCCCGCGAAATGTGGTGGTTTATCAGAGTGAAGCGATAGCGCTGAGTGAGTTTACTTCGCGAGAATCCGGCTTCTGGAATATCCATCTGTGCTACTCAACTCAGGTTTTATTGCAGAATGTGGCAGTGAACAACTCCACTGGCCCCAGTACCGACGGCATTGATATCGACTCCTGTCAGCATGTTCGCGTCGAGAACTGCAGCGTTTCCTGCAATGATGACAATATCTGCGTTAAATCGGGACGCGGCGCAGAAGCGCAGCAGCTGGCAAAAACGGCGAGCGATATTATTATCCGCAATTGCGAACTGCATAAAGGTTCTGGTATTACGCTGGGCAGCGAAACTTCTGGTGGCATCGAAAGAGTTATTATTGAGCATAATCACTTCTCTGGTACCGGCGTAGGATTTCGTATTAAATCATCCCGTAATCGCGGGGGCTTTATCAGAGATATTATCGTGCGACATCTGACGTTAAAGGATGTCTGTTACCCTTTTATGCTACAGCTGAACTGGTTCCCGCAATACAGCTACGGCCAGCAAGTCAGCGATCAGCAACCTTTACACTGGCGCAAACTTAGCGAGGGCGTGGAGGGAATGGCCGGGTTGACGCGCGTGGAAAATATTATGATTTCCCATATCACCAGCCAGCTTACCCGGCAGCAGAATTTCTCCCGTGCTTTCTTTATTGAAGGCACGGAGGAGTGCCCGATTAATAAACTTCATTTCAGCCATGTTCATTTGCAGGCGCAGGAATTTGGCAAGATTGCTGGCGTCAATAACCTGCACTTTGAGCAGGTCACTGTAGATGCACCGGCAATGACGCTGACGGAAAACGACGCTTACGAGCGGTGACGGGCGAAAGACTCACAAGCCAGGCGGGATTAAAACCGCCAGCCTGAATCTTCACTGGCAGGGAAGCAGTGCTTCAACTGGCGCACTGTCCGCTATCGCCCCTGCAAAAATGCGCGGTAGGCAGCAATCACGGCAAGGAAATCTTCCACGCCGCAGAAGCACAGGCTCTCTTCGTCGTAGTAGCTCATTCCTTCCTCCATCTCATCGCCTTCAATGCTCAGCAGATTAGCGCGGACAATAACTTCTTCCTCATCCATCCACAGCGTGTATTCGCGGCCGACGCGCTGCCACTGGCGCTCGCTGCCCTTCACTTCTGCCACGGCAGCTTCCACTTCGTCAAGCAGGGCCAGGTTTTCATCCACTTCTTCATTAAACCAGTGACCCACAGCCTCATGCCCCATCGACATGCGTACTTTCACCCCGCCGGTGACGTCTCGTAAAAATTCATATTCCATGGTGCTTTCCTCTGACCTGACTGATTTGTCGCGCACGGATACCGTGCATTTTCCGCGCAGTGGCGGTAATTTACCGGGGGATGACTCGCATTATCGCAGGCTGGCTCGGGAAAAGCAGCTTTATCAGGAGAAAGGACATGAAGAGAAATAATGAAGCAGCAATCAAGGCAGCTTTCTGAGAATCATCCCCTTCAGCCAATCATGATGCTGCCATGATTGAGGAACTGAAAGCCGATCCGGATTACGCCGAAGTCTACTCACAGATGGCATTAGATGATATCTATGAAGAAGGCGGTGTCGCCGCGTACCTGACAGCTTTGCGCTGTGTGCTGCCTGTACAGCAGTGAAAAGTGACAGTTGCATCATAACTCATTGTTTTAAAAATAAATCTAACCAAAATCGAAAAAAACTTTTTTAAACACCTTCTAAGAGAGCACGATAAATCAACAGGTTAGAACCACAGTTAAAAAAGGGTTCTTTCTCCATGTACTCATCATTTCATCAACCACCTCCACAAAAGTATCAAAACCAGGAACGCCTGGAGAAGACAAAACAGCACCACGCTAAGAAATTCGCATAAAAAAACCGGGAAAGAAAACTTTCCCGGTTCAATAAAATGCATGGATCGTTCAGCCGATCCCTGATTAAGCTATTTTCATCAGCTTAATCCTCCTGCATGGTTTAAACCGCAGTCTGGAAAATCACGCCGTCAGCTTTATCCGTATACTGGCTCAACTGGTCGAAGTTCAGATAGCGATAGGTATCCACCGCCGTCTTATCAACCTGCGCCATAAACTGCTGGTACTCGTCCGGCGTTGGCAGCTTGCCCAACAGAGACGCTACCGCAGCCAGTTCAGCGGATGCCAGATAGACGTTTGCACCGGTACCCAGACGGTTCGGGAAGTTACGGGTCGAGGTGGAAACTACCGTCGCGCCGTCCTGCACACGCGCCTGGTTACCCATGCACAGTGAACAGCCCGGGATCTCAATACGTGCACCACTCTTACCGAAGACGCTGTAATAGCCCTCTTCTGTCAGCTGGGCCGCATCCATCTTGGTTGGCGGAGCCACCCACAGACGGGTTGGCAGCTGGCCTTTATGGCTGTCCAGCAGCTTACCAGCCGCTCGGAAGTGACCGATGTTGGTCATACAGGAACCGATAAAGACCTCATCGATCTTCTCGCCCTGCACGTCCGACAGCAGGCGGGCATCGTCCGGATCGTTCGGCGCACAGAGGATTGGCTCTTTGATTTCCGACAGATCGATGTCGATCACCGCTGCGTATTCCGCATCGGCATCGCCTTCCAGCAGTTCAGGTTCGGCCAGCCATTTTTCCATGCCCTGAATACGGCGCTCCAGCGTACGGCGGTCACCGTAACCTTCGGAGATCATCCACTTCAGCAGCACGATGTTGGAGTTCAGATACTCGATGATCGGATCTTTGCCCAGCTTGATGGTACAGCCAGCAGCAGAACGTTCAGCGGAGGCATCGGAGAGTTCAAACGCCTGCTCAACTTTCAGATCTGGCAGACCTTCGATTTCCAGGATACGGCCGGAGAAGATATTTTTCTTCCCTTTCTTCTCAACAGTCAGCAAGCCCTGCTTGATGGCGTAAAGAGGAATGGCGTGAACCAGGTCGCGCAGGGTGATCCCCGGCTCCATTTTTCCTCTGAAGCGCACCAGCACCGACTCAGGCATATCCAGTGGCATCACGCCGGTCGCAGCAGCAAACGCCACCAGACCAGAACCTGCCGGGAAGGAAATACCGATTGGGAAACGGGTATGTGAGTCACCACCGGTTCCCACGGTATCCGGCAGCAGCATACGGTTCAGCCAGCTGTGGATGATACCGTCGCCCGGACGCAGGGAAACGCCGCCGCGATTCATAATGAAGTCTGGCAGAGTGTGGTGAGTCGACACATCAACTGGCTTAGGATAAGCGGCGGTATGACAGAATGACTGCATCACCAGATCGGCGGAGAAGCCCAGACACGCCAGGTCTTTCAGTTCATCACGGGTCATTGGACCGGTGGTGTCCTGAGAACCGACTGAAGTCATTTTTGGTTCGCAGTAGCTGCCAGGACGCACGCCGTCGGTACCACAGGCACGGCCAACCATTTTCTGCGCCAGAGAGAAGCCACGGGTGCTTGCCGCCACGTCTTTCGCCAGACGGAACACATCGCTGTGTGGCAGGCCCAGAGACTCGCGCGCTTTGGTAGTCAGGCCGCGACCAATGATCAGCGGGATACGACCACCGGCACGCACTTCATCCAGCAGCACTTCGGTTTTCAGTGAGAAGTTCGCCAGCACTTCGCCGGTTTCATGGTTCTTCACTTCACCTTTGTACGGATAAATGTCGATGACATCGCCCATGTTCAGGTTTTGCACATCCACTTCAATCGGCAGGGCACCAGCATCTTCCATGGTGTTGAAGAAGATTGGGGCGATGTTGTTGCCCAGCACCACGCCGCCGCCTTTTTTGTTCGGCACGTTAGGGATGTCGTCGCCCATAAACCACAGTACCGAGTTGGTAGCGGATTTACGGGAAGAACCAGTACCGACCACGTCGCCGACATAGGCCAGAGGGAAACCTTTCTTCTGCAGGGCTTCAATCTGTTTAATCGGGCCGATGTTACCAGCGTCGTCCGGCTCAATGCCTTCGCGGGCGTTTTTCAGCATGGCCAGCGCGTGCAGTGGGATATCAGGACGGGACCAGGCATCAGGAGCGGGAGACAGGTCATCGGTGTTGGTTTCGCCGGTGACTTTGAAGACGGTAACGGTAATTTTTTCAGCCAGCTCAGGGCGGGAAAGATACCATTCGGCATCGGCCCAGGACTGCAGGATTTTTTGAGCGTGCGGGTTACCGGCTTTGGCTTTTTCTTCCACATCGTAGAAGCTGTCGAACATCAGCAGCGTGTGGGACAGGGCTTTGGCCGCGATGGGGGCCAGTTTTTCATCATCCAGCGCATCAATCAGCGGGTGGATGTTGTAACCGCCCTGCATGGTTCCCAACAGCTCTATGGCTATTTCTGGGGAAACCAGAGGAGAGGTCGCTTCGCCTTTGGCGACAGCAGCCAGGAAGCCGGCTTTCACGTAGGCCGCTTCATCAACACCTGGCGGGACTCGATTAATTAACAGATCGGACAGAAATTCTTCTTCACCCGCTGGCGGGTTTTTCAGCAGTTCAACCAGCGCGGCCATTTGGGAAGCATCTAATGGTTTAGGAACGATCCCCTGGGCAGCACGCTCGGCAACGTGCTTACGGTATTCTTCTAGCACGACGTTCTCCTCGCTCACATTGTATTGGCATACCGGACGCCCTCAGGTTCACCGCGAGGTGATTTGCTCATTCTGTAGGGTAAAGCGCCCGGTTCCGCGAGGGCCAGCATAGCAGGATTTCATGCCCATGTTAATCTGTTTACAAAAAAGCAACATTATTTTGCAGCATGAAGCCTCATCAGCCGGGAGCCGTCGGATATACATAACCTGGCGCTATTTCATTCGGGGGCATGAGTGAAAGAGGTTATATATGGGGAATGGAAAACCCTTGTTTTAACCTGCTCTGGCGTAAAACCATCGGTATGTGTGTTTGTTGGCTGCCTGTACGGCAGTCAACACATTAGCGTTGTTTCCTCAAACTCCGGATCTTTTCTAAGCTGCCTGTACGGCAGTGAACAGTAGCGAAAGCATCAGAACGCCCCGTTTTACAAAAAGAATTGACCCATATCGCCAAAATACCCTTTTCTTTTACCATGATATCGAGTCATTAAAAATCATAGCGTTACAAACACCTCAAAAAAAAGGTCTGAGAAAGGGCTACTGTGACTGGCGACTAAAAAGCAGAAGCCACCGCCCTATTTCTGCCTGGAATAATACCCAACGAAGTACAGGGGGGTAGCTTCATTTATTAACTGACTATCAGTACATCAGGCTTGCCAATTCTACCGCTCAACCAGCGCAAACTCGCCTGCGTTATAACGCTCTCCGGCAATGTTTTCACTGTTGAACAGCCGATCCAGCAACTCAATTACCCCCTGCCCTCAACTCACTGTATGCAGCACAACAGTTATCTTCCAGATGAGTGATTTTGCTCGCGCCGGGGATAGGTACGATGTGCTGACCTTTAGTCAGAACCCACGCCAGGGCTATTTGAGCTGAGGTGCTGCTGTAACCAGCGGCTATCTCATTCAGTTGGGTGAGCAGCATGTTGTTATACGCCAGTGTAATTGAAGCAGCCACTATGGGTGCCGGGCTGGCATTTGTGCTGAAAGGGCTGGCTTTGTTACGGCTGTAAAGTGGCGAGCTGGTAGAAGTGCTGACCGACTTCTCTACACCTTCCGAAGGCTTCTGGCTCTATTATCCCAGCCGCAAGTGCTACTCCAGCGTTCTTCGCTGCTTTATTGAGTGGCTGCTGGAGCTTAACCAGGGTGGAGAAGAGCTTTCCCCTACTACAGAGTGGTGGCCTGAAGTGTAAGCATGCATTTCTCCGACAGGTGGGGAATACTTCCAGCCATGATTAAGCTATATGGTTTCATCCGGTTTATCCCCGCTGGCGCGGGGAACACCTTTGTGGTATCAGCGAGGCAGATTTATTTAACGGTTTATCCCCGCTGGCGCGGGGAACACATTGACTGCCGGTACTGACCCAGCCCCAGGCTCGGTTTATCCCCGCTGGCGCGGGGAACACCGGCGAGATAAATTTGTAGGCTATGCCTCCCGCGGTTTATCCCCGCTGGCGCGGGGAACACTTTACAAGCCCTGAATTAATTTTACCCTGACTCGGTTTATCCCCGCTGGCGCGGGGAACACACGTCCAGCTGTACTGTAGCCTGTTTCCATGCCGGTTTATCCCCGCTGGCGCGGGGACCACTAAACACTTAAACTTTTTGAGTTTAGAGCCATCGGTTTATCCCCGCTGGCGCGGGGAACACGACTGGCTTCACGTAGTGGCACTGGGTGCATTCGGTTTATCCCCGCTGGCGCGGGGAACACGCAGCGACATCAATTCACCGCTGAAATCTCTGCGGTTTATCCCCGCTGGCGCGGGGAACACCCCTGAGCGAAGCGGCATATACGGTTATAGGTCGGTGTATCCCCGCTGGCGCGGGGAACACCTGCATATGAAGACTGGTAGCAACGTCAATGGCGGTTTATCCCCGCTGGCGCGGGGAACACGCCAGCGAGAAGCTGCAGCAGCTCAAACTCTCCGGTTTATCCCCGCTGGCGCGGGGAACACGCTAATCCAGCTTTTCCAGCTGATACCCGGTTCGGTTTATCCCCGCTGGCGCGGGGAACACTTTTCCTCCGCCTCCACACATAGCAAGCCCCCCGGTTTATCCCCGCTGGCGCGGGGAACACATGGTGTTCATAACATTAATTTTTAAAAAAAACGGTTTATCCCCGCTGGCGCGGGGAACACGTACGGGTGCTGACGCTGGTATCCAGCGCGTGCGGTTTATCCCCGCTGGCGCGGGGAACACGACCGGGTGAAGGTGACGGCGTTTACGCTTCCCGGTTTATCCCCGCTGGCGCGGGGAACACCTGTTTTTACATAAGCTAAAACAAGCTGAATACGGTTTATCCCCGCTGGCGCGGGGAACACAGCGATGGAGCGCGTATACGGCGAGGTAATCCCGGTTTATCCCCGCTGGCGCGGGGAACACCTTAGCTGTATTGCCGCCACATCATCGTGACGCGGTTTATCCCCGCTGGCGCGGGGAACACACATCTCCCGCCTTTCGGCTTACTGTTGATCACGGTTTATCCCCGCTGGCGCGGGGAACACTTCAGCCTGCCAGTTGTCGTCATAGCGGTTTTCGGTTTATCCCCGCTGGCGCGGGGAACACTTGTTTTTCCTCTTTAAGAAACTGAATCCATACGGTTTATCCCCGCTGGCGCGGGGAACACGGGTGATGACGGATTTTCCGTATCCGGCAGACTGGTTTATCCCCGCTGGCGCGGGGAACACGGAACGTTAAGCAGCCTGGAAACACCGACTATCGGTTTATCCCCGCTGGCGCGGGGAACACTCTAAAAATATATTATTGTATTCTAAGGTTTTTTTACCAAAGAAAATCCCACCAAAATAATCAAATTTTTAAAGATCGCTAACTCATTGTTTTTCAATTGGTTGAAAAGAAACCATACGCAGACCATCAAGGTCCACCGGGATTCTTCTATTTTCACCATACGTCTGAAATTCAAATCCAGATTCTGTATTCATTGCCCATGCCATGACTACATTACCGCTTTCAGATAGCACCGTGATTTGTTCCCAAAGCATTTCACGTATCCGTTTTGATACGTCCCCGATATACACACCAGCTCGGACTTCAAGAAGCCAGACTGCTAACCTTCCTCTTAATCGTGGGGGGACATTCTCAGTTACCACAACAACCATACTCATGATGATCCACTCCGATGACCTGCATCACCAAACGTTTCAGGGAGAGGAATAGCAACAGGTTGAGCGTCATCCGGAGGAAGTGGTGGCGATATTTCCCCCGCAGCAAGCACCTCTTCAATTAAAGGAATAAGTTTTGCCAATGTTTTATTACTGCGAAAAATATCCCGGCAAGCCAGCCTTATCTCCTGATCGGGTTTAGCTGGATTATGGCGTGCTATTTCAAACGCTTTAGGTACAACGGTATCAAATTTGATGATGTCGGCGATATCATATACAAACGAAAGCGGCTTACCGGTATGTACAAAACCAATTGCCGGTGCGTAACCGGCAGCCAACACTGCCGCTTCGGTAACACCATATAAGCAAGCCGTTGCCGCACTTATACACTGATTGACAACATCTCCTTTATCCCAATCTTTTGGATCGTAACGTCGCCCATGCCACTTAACACCATATTGTTTGGCCAATAACTTATAGGTTGCCCGAACCCGACTTCCTTCAATACCGCGCAGCTGATCAACGGATCGTCGGCTGGGAGCGTCCTCTCCGAAGCGCAGGGTAAACATTTTTCTAACGACTTTAAGTCGCAGATCTTCATCCAGCGCCAGCTTTGCCTGATATAGCAGCTTATCCGACCGGGCACCTCCAGGCTGACCAGATGCATAAAGCCGAACTCCCGCTTCACCAACCCAAACCAACAACGTGCCTACCGTTGCGGCGAGGCGCACTGCAGCATGAGAAACCCGTGTACCCGGCTCCAACATAATGCAGGCGACAGAACCAACCGGGATGTGCGTTCGCACACCGGTTTTATCAATCAAGACAAAGGCACCGTCAATTACATCGATCTGACCATATTGCAGGAAGATCATTGAAACACGATCTTTCAATGCCAAAGGTTTCAGCGGGAGCCAACTCATAAATCCGGCCTTTTTATCATTAACATGCCACAGCCAAATGACTTACTTTTACCTAAGCCCCGGTATAAAGCCTGCCGAAACCTGACCGCATCAGTAATTCTAAGCATCCCCGAATAATCAACACTACTGTAGAGAACTGGCTGTTCACCAGATCGTCGCATAAAACGATGTTGCTGATGTGCTCTAACACAATCACTACTCACAGCTGGATACACTTCACTATCATCACCAGCCCAACAGCCAAAATCCCCTGAGGAGCGCGCGGTCAAAACGAAACCATGCTGGAGCCCTTGTTTTTCCAGCCAGTGACTGGCTGCTGCAGTCTGAATATCCCACCACTTTTCTTTCGCAATACCACTGGCTCTGGCCTGATATTTAGCATCCATCATCACGTCATACCGCTTATTTTTTCGGCTAATGACGGGATTTGCACGCAATTGAAAATCAAGCTCCAAACCATCTTCAATACGTGGATTAAAGAGCTTAGTTTCGATAAGAAACAATTCATGTTGGCTTAAAGGAGGAGATTCTGACAAAACAAAAAAACGTGACTGAGGTTCCTGACGAAACAAAAAATTTCTCAGTTTCTGCTCAGGAAAAAGCTGCCATAGCCACTGATGAGCCGAATAAGAAGTGGCTTCATCCCATTTCTGCAGCATGGCTGGGTTCAGGCGCTCTAACCGGAGGTGAATACGAGACAGATACATTATTCCATCTCCTGTAATATTCCACTGTAGCGGATATAACTTCCAAATTGCCAACGCCGACGACTAACAGACTGATGATGACAATACTGCTGTTCCTGCTGAAGCAGGCTGGTTTCTTCAGGATCATCCCAATAGCAATAGCGTTGGTTTTGCGTGAGTATCGTCAGCTCTGAAGCAACAAGAGTCCGTTCAGCCTGAAGAAAGACCTGATTCAGGGAACCACTCATAAGGCAGGGAGAGAGAGGAAGCGCCAGCGGGCAGGATTTTCGCCCCAAATAAAGAGGGAAATGGGGAGCCAGCAAAGCCACTTGTATGGCTTCAAGGGCAACGGGGGCATGCTGAGTCGCACTTACAGCCACATGCCAGTATCCGTCACATCGATATTCGCGCTGAGTGACAATCGTTCCGACCTCATCGGGAGCCAGACAAAGTTCATCACGTCGCGTGTAATAACGGTATTTTTTATTCTCACGAGGTACGCTAACCGTATGGTAATCGCGTAACCATCGCTCACCAGTCGATAATGGGCGTACCGCCAGATGATAATGCTGGTTGAATGAAGAGAGACGTTCTTCTTCATCCCGATAAATTCCCAACGCGGCAGCAAGCAGGCCCAGGATGGCAGAGCGAGTGGGGATGGCGGCCGTGTGCCTGACTTCTCCAACAGCCTCTTCTCCCCATGATGCCATCGGCGCATAAAGCTGAAAAACCAGGTATTGCTTCATAGCGCTTCCTTATCCATGCACAAAGTCCAGCAGCTCAGCCACTGAGCCTTCGCCTTTTGTAGCATCCAGTTCATAGCGTCGCTCCGCACATTTCCCATAGACCTGGTCTAAATTGTCACGCTGGCGCTGTAAGCGCTCAATGGCTGTTTGTAGCTGATCCTCACCACGCACTGGCTGAAAAAATGCGACCGCCAGCGAGCGAGGCTGCTTGTTACCTGTTTCAGCCAGCACGTAAGAAGCATAAGCGCGGGAAGCAAAACTATTTTGTTTACCAGTTGGTGAAACCGTCATCGCCGTTTCAGTCAGCGCCGCTATCGCACGATCGGTGAGTTCTTCATTACCACCAAGATTTTCCAGCAGCAGATCGCGGCTAATGCAGATATAGGTGTAAAAAAGCGCGGAAGCAAAATTTTGCTCCCCCATATGGGCCGATCCAGTGTCGATTTCTTTATTGTTTAGATCATCCACCGCAGTGAAAAAATCATCCTCAACGGTAACCGCACTGACACCCAGCGCATGAGCCACCTGGCATGCTGCTTCAACGTTAAATTCCGGCGATGAAGCTAACATCCGGCCAAACAGCGCCATATCCACGCTTCGCTGATCTTTTCTCAGCAGCTTCACTTCTTCATCTGATGGCTCGCGCTTGTCGGCGATGAGTACATTAACCAAATCTTTAATCAGTGTGATTTCATAGTTACTGATATGCACCAATTGTTCAATTTCGAGGGTATTCTCTTTTTTCAATTTCCCAAACTGGCTTGCAATTTTTTCCGCCGAACTTTTGGCTACTTTATCGGTAATTCCCAAAGCCTGCATGGGCTCATAAACATAATCTTTGCCGATGCGCCGGGTTCGCTTTCCAATATGCCCTGTCATTGCCTCACTAAAAAGTTCAGAGACTCGCCATGCTCTTTTCAGACTTTGCGAAGAGATGCGCAAACGATCAACGCCCCCCATCTTCGCGGTTTTTGGCCTGCCGGAATCATCACGATTGAGGTTAGAAGGGGCGTAAGCCGTCAGTAAATGAAGCTGGATAAAGGTTGTCATTATTAAGTCCTTATAAAAAATAACTAACGAGCGGAAGAAAGATATTCACTTGCCCAACGAATACGATTGCGTGCAAAAGGGTTAGCCGTTACCGGAAGATCTTCTTGCCGATCCTGCCATTCCCTCATCCATAAAAATATGCCATCAGCCAGAGAGACTATGTTTACGCCTTCTTTTCCACGCAGCTTTACCGCGCGAATTAACTGTACGCATAATACCTCTGGTTCTTCTGCCTGCTGTAGGCGTTCAAAACGTGATGGAGTCAGACAGGGTTTATCTTTTATCTTTTCGCCCAACTGCGCGGCAAAACTCCGACCCGTCTCACTATTTTTGATATGAACAGCAACCGAGACAAATATAGCCAGCGCCATTTTGTCAACAGGTTTCAAAGGCATAACGCTGGCAAGTTTACAGAATAAAGCATCATAACCTTCGCACATCATCACGCCAAACGGCGGTTCCATTCGGCGTAACTCTGCTCGGCGCGCACGACCATTAATTCGCGTCCCGTCCGGTCTCGCATCGCGCTCCGATAAGATATCAAACCAATCGGTTAATATCTTTTTTGCATCAAGATTAATGATAATTATTTCTTTTTCGGTATCGCTATTAAACATTTCCTGTTTCCTTTTGTTCTTCTGCCAGTGCCAGAACTTCCCTGCGCAATTTCAGTTTGCAATAGTCTTCATCAAGCTTCCGACGAGCTTTTAGCTGGCGCAGCAAGATGTCATCAGGCGATTCAGGATCGGTCAACACTTCAAGATCAAATACATTCAACAAATAAAGATGGAGTCCTCTTTCCCACTCTTTCAATGCATAGCGTGTTGCGGAATGGTGAAGTTCAGGATTGGGGATCAAGATATTTAATAAGGAACGAAACGCTGATTCTGTTTCTTGCCAGAAGGCGATATCAATCATACTGAAATCAACTTTTGCCTCTTCCGGGGTGATAAACCATGCGCTTTTTAAATATTTTCTTAATATCTGCAAAGCAGCCGAGGCGAGCATAATAATACGCTGGATAACATCGCTTAATTTTTCTGAGCTGGTACTGTTGATTAATGGAATACGATGTTGATACCAACAACGTGCTTTAGCATTGTCCATATCCCATGCGAAGCACCATAATCCTGTTACAGGTAAGCGCCGCCTTCCGGCGATGGCACGGACAGCACGCGCCGGGATAGTCCGGTTAAAATTGTCTTCACATTTCAACGTCAATCCCAGCCAGTCTTTATAACTCAACCCACCAGGCTGGCCTTTCAGCGCAAGATAAGGAGCACTGGAATCTTTAAGAAGCTGGCGATAGGGTGAAAGCGGATGTAACCAATTGTCGTACTGTACGCCATAATTTTTATTGCGCATCGCAAGAAGCAATGCTTCATGGTGTTCACCGCAGAGATCGCATAGCCCAGCCTGGGTATGTTCATAATCCAACTCAATCTGCCTTGGCATTCCCCAATATGCCTGTAAAGGATGAGTATTTTCGGGAGTCACTTTGTTTCCCGATTTTTCACTGGTCCTTGTTGGTGCAAGCCATGGGAAAATGTCAGCCAATCGAGCTGAATCTGGCCGTACTTCCTGGGGTAAAACATTCAGCCACAACTTCTGCCAAAGTGGAAATTCGCCATCTGCAACAGGCACTACCAGCGTTGTTAAGGGGCCACCGCCACGCAGGCTGACGCGGTAACCGGCGCCACCTGCCGGAGAATTAGTCTGCACAGTGAACAATGCCATCACCGCACAATGCGGACAGATTCGTTCGCCAGTATGACGTTTGACAAAATGATCTTTATTGAGCTTAAGGGTATTACCACCAGGTGCGTCAATCAGCAACCCGATAATGGAGGTATTCTCACTGTCCAGTGGCTCGTAGCTTTGCAGGAAAGCCGGTTTACACGCACCGAATTGCATCGCAGGCGTGATTACTTGTAATGCCTGCTTCCAAACTGTCGCATCAATTCCTTTTTTCCAGACTTCAGTCCAATCCTCTTCATCTTCAGGTGCAACGGAACATTGCAATATACCAATAAGAAACTGCCAGGCCGCCCCCTGAAAATCAGCCCGTGGATAAGCAACATCATGAATGTCGCTATCTAGGAGAGCGGAAATAGAAATTTTCTTTTTGGTGCCGGAACGACTGATTACCGGTAACCACGGCTCTGTTATCAAATCCATTGATTTAACTCCTGTAAAGCTGGCCCATGAAAGGCCAGCAGGCATTACAAACGTCTCAATCTGGCCAGCAGGATAAACATCAAAAAGACGATTTCCTGATGATTGAATGCCAGTGTAATCACCATAACAATACCTTTTTATTGATAGTGACACAGACGCCGTTTAGAATGCAGGTCTCACCTCTGCTCCGGTATTGGCGTCCACCTCCAAAGATAGATCCTTTGCAGGAGCATCTTTCCCCTCTGTTGGCATCCATAATAGGCATTAATGTTTTAGGGTCAAGATAAAAAAATAAAGGTTACACCTTATTCTTATTCTAACTGGAAGTAATCAGAAATTTTAACTTTTAAAATTAGGTATTACTTTGATATTCTCCCAAGCTTCCCTGCAGCAGCAGGGATAAACCGGTTACACCATAGTCTTATTATACGTTCCCCGCGTCAGCGGGGATAAACCTTCACCCTGTAAATCCCTGATGTCTGTTGTAGTAACTCGCCTCTCCATTTTCGGAAACCAGCACAATCTGCGCCGCAGGCCGGTAAATTTGCTTACGAAACGCCTCAAGTAGCAACTCGTCTGGCAGGCAAAAACTGCGGGTATGTTTTTGCCACCAGGATAAGCGAACCTGAACCCGGCTTTTTTCCCACAAATAATCACCTTCATTAGCTACAGGCTGTAACTGCCCTTCCCGATCCAACCAAGCGAGATAAACATCCACACTCATTTCACCCAACCGGGTAGAAAACTCCCGCCCTTCATCCCAAAAAAAATCGCTTGATTCCCTGTCGTAACCTTTATCACGTTGTAATAAATTTTGGGTTGCTACTGAGCGGCGACTCAACACTTCAGCAAAAAAATCATCAGAAATAGTCTGTAATCCTGAAGGTGTCGGGATTTTTTCTTCATATACCCCATCAATCAAAGCACGGGCATCTTCAGGCATCCGAATTTGCCCAAATTGTTGCAACAATGCCTGAGTACGCCATAAACAAGCATGATCGGGGTAAACATAACCCGTTCCCTTTAATTCCTCACCCAGCCAACCCGGTTCAGGCTGCTCATGCCACTCAGGGGCCAGAATATGAAGTTCGGGAGGATGACGTTCGTCTGGCAAGTGAGATTTGCAATTGCCGTAAGCATCACGAATATGGCGTTGTAATCGTCCGGCTCTCTGGATGAGTAGATCGATAGGGGCTAAATCGGAAATCATCAGATCCAGATCGAGATCCAAACTTTGTTCGACAACTTGCGTAGCGATCAAAACTTTGCCATGTCGGTTATCAGCTGATGCTTCTTTACCAAACCAGTCCAACGTTTTGTTTTCAATTTCCATACGATCTTTAAAGACAAACCTGCTATGGAAAAGCAAAAGATTTTTCGAAGAGACTTTTCCTTCATCTGACAAACGTTGAAAAGCCATCAGAGCGTCATCAACTGTATTACGCACCCAACAAATACACTGCCCTGATTCTACTGCCTGGTAAATAATCTCCAGCGCCCGATCGCTGTCATTTATCCAATTTATTGCCACGCGGCGCTGTACCTCTTTACGGGTCTGAATTTGTTGTTCCTTTAATCCCATAGAGGAAAGTTGGGTTAACCAGGGATATCCAGCATCAGATTGAGGGGCACAATGACTGAATCCGGCACCATCACTGAAAGCTACCAGTAGTTTTTCCCGCAGGCTTGCCGGCAGTGTAGCGCTCAAAATAATTGCACTCCCTCCCAAAGACGCATGGAAGCGGAGTAGCCCTTCTAACAGCCTGACCATATAGCTATCGTAAGCATGGACCTCATCCAAAAGCATTATTTTATCCCGCATTCCTGATAATCGTAGCGACTGATGGCGGAATGGCATCACTGCCATCAGGAGCTGATCGACTGTTCCAACTCCAACTTCTGCCAGTAAAGCCTTTTTTCCTGAATCGGCAAACCATTCATGGCACTCACTGCTTGCATTGGCGTCGATACTGGCATAATCACGATATTCTGATGTTTCTTCTGGTTTCCAAACTGAATCAGAAAACGCAGCTGACATATGTCTTCCTCCATGTGCCAACACCAGAGAAGGACGACTATCTTTCGTAAAGAGAGCACGATACGCTTTACTCAGCCTATAATACATCGCATTCGCGGTCGCCATAGTTGGCAAACCAACATATAACCCTTTGGCTTTATTTCCAGATAATAAACGATGAGCAAGAATAATTGCTGCCTCCGTTTTCCCCGCACCAGTAACATCCTCGCATACGAATAATTGCGGCCCAGAGCAATTGATATCGAGCTTAGTCGCGAACTGCTGCAAAGGTGTTAATGTCCGAATAAAAGGGAAAAGTGCCTGATGCCCGGCATAACGAGTGTTTAGGGATGGTACTGGTAACTGAGAAAGCGCAAGCCTGGCTCTCTCACAGGCTACAGACCAGTAATTTTTCAGCGGTAGCGGGCGGCTTTCAAATGGAAAATAGCGTTCATCCGATCCAATCCAGTCGGCTAAGGTGATAATTCCTGCCAGGACCCAACTTTGTTTTTTTAACATTTTACGCCAACTTTTTTCCAACCACTTTTCTGGCAGTTTGTTGACCGGAAATAATATATTTATTGAAGACAAAAATTGGCCTGCAGAAATAACATCTTCTTTGGTAAATGCCAGTGAACATCCATCTACAGATTTGTCAGGAGGTTTTCCATGGTGCCCAGCGCTTATTGCCATCCAGATATCAAGTGCCCATCCAAAATTATCTCGCTCGTCAGGTGTAATATCAGAGAAAAGATCGATTTCTTCATTACACCAGGATAAAAATAATTTCCCCCATAACCAGTAGCCCAAAGAGTCATGTCGAACACTATAAATTATACCATTGACTGGCAAAACCAAAGGCGAGCCAGGATGAGAAGCCTGCTGCTGAAAACCTCGTGCAAATTTCCCAATATCATGACAGGCAAAAAGGTAACCAATCCATTGCTCGGCATCTTCCCCTGTAAGGCCAAGGTCTGCCAGAATGTCGCCGAGGCCATAGCGATTTTCTTTCACCATAAGATAACCACATGCCGCCACATCCAGACAATGCCAGGCGAGCAAATGATATGGTGCGCTTGCGGTGGTTAAGTTATTTCTACTTTTCCCCCAATAGCGATAGAAATCAGGCACATCCGGATTCATAATTTCCCTTTATGATTAAAAGTACGAGCTTTTTAAAATTATCAAATAGTATGGCTTTTACAAGCAAAAAACTGAGCTTTATCTTGAAAGAAAAAAATCAGCTGATCTCGATCAGTTTACAATACTTATGATTTAACAATTTAATCATGGCCTTTGGACATTCGTCATCTGCGAGGCTGAAGAATATGAGCGGTTAACCTACGCCAGCGTGAAGAACACACATCAGTGTTGCTTTCATGGACAACAATATCAATGTGTTGCTATTGTTAGCAGCACAAGCACACGGAGGTAAGGATTATGAGTGCCACGTTGTTTCGTAAGGATAAATATTACCTTGATGATCAGTCATTTATTTCGATGGTTATCTGGGAAGTTGATCCCAACATTCCTGGTAGTTTCCACAGCTACAAATACAGTCTGGCTTACGTCGTAGATGGGGATTGCATCATGCGATACGACAATGAGCGGGGAAAAGGCGATCACAAGCATGTCGGTCTGGCCGAGATGAATACGGTGTTCACCACAATCGAAGCGCTGATTAACGATTTTTTTAACGATATAGAGACACTCAGGAGGTAATACTATGACCACTGTGACAATCCGGGTAGCCTCACTCGATGAACTCAAACAGAACACACTGGCGGCACTGCGCGGCGATGAGTCGACCAGAGGCCACTTTCTCTCGTTTATAAGCTGGGAATTACTGCACGACACGTTATCCCCCAACCGAATGGCAATCATCCACGCAATGACCGGCATTGGTGAGGTTTCAATACGTGAGGTTGCACGCCGGGTGAATCGAGATGTCAGAGCTGTGCATTCTGATGTTAAAAAGCTCATCAACCAGGGCGTTATCGAAAAAGGTGAACAAGGTATTCTCTTCCCTTACGATGCCATCCACTTCGATTTCACGCTAAGAAAGGTTGCCTGATTAAAGAATAGTACCAGACGGTAATCCCCACTAACGTGGGGAACATTCATCTGCTAATTCATATGGATAGCCAGAAATCGGTTTATCCCCACGCATGTGGGGAACACAAATTGACCCGGCACCTGGCCGGTGGGTATGGCGGTTTATCCCCACGCATGTGGGGAACACTTTTTGGCAGAAAACTGTTCCGTATCCGTGCGCGGTTTATCCCCACGCATGTGGGGAACACCTGAGCAAGGTTTCAAGGGGCGAATACCCTACCGGTTTATCCCCACGCATGTGGGGAACACGCCGTAATGGCGGAAAAGTCAGTTTGAATGTTCGGTTTATCCCCACGCATGTGGGGAACACGTATCCTGGGGAACGGCTGGCGTGTGAACATGCGGTTTATCCCCACGCATGTGGGGAACACGTCCTGTCGCGATCAATTACCAGCGGACGTGCCGGTTTATCCCCACGCATGTGGGGAACACCCTATTTCACAAAGGAACATAGCATGAGCATCAAATTTATCCCCACGCATGTGGGGAACACCCTAAAATAATCCCAATGATAGTATTGAAGTTTTCAGGGCCAGAAAAAACCACCAACTTCCTGGTTAAAATTTAATCCGTCTTTAATTTTTAATCCAGCAAATAAAATGCAAAAAAAAGCCCCCTTCAAGGAGGCTTCCATCAGCAAAAAAGAAACTTACTTCTTCTTGGCTTTAGCATTTGGCAGGTCGGTGATGCTGCCTTCGAAGATCTCTGCTGCCAGGCCAACGGACTCGTGCAGAGTCGGGTGAGCATGGATAGTCAGTGCGATATCTTCGGCGTCACAGCCCATCTCGATGGCCAGACCGATTTCACCCAGCAGCTCGCCACCGTTGGTGCCGACAATTGCACCACCGATAACACGGTGAGACTCTTTGTCGAAGATCAGTTTGGTCATACCGTCTGCACAGTCGGAAGCGATAGCACGGCCGGAAGCCGCCCACGGGAAGGTCGCCGTCTCGTAGCTGATGCCCTTCTCTTTTGCTTCTTTCTCGGTCAGACCCACCCAGGCAACTTCTGGCTCGGTGTAAGCGATGGAAGGGATGACTTTCGGGTCGAAGTAGTGTTTCTTACCTGCAATCACTTCTGCCGCTACGTGGCCTTCATGGACACCTTTGTGCGCCAGCATTGGCTGACCGACGATATCGCCAATTGCATAGATGTGTGGCACGTTAGTACGCATCTGCTTGTCGACGCGGATAAAGCCCCGGTCGTCAACTTCAACGCCAGCTTTACCGGCATCCAGACCTTTACCGTTTGGCACACGACCAATCGCAACCAGCACTGCGTCGTAACGCTGTGGTTCGGTTGGCGCTTTTTTACCCTCCATCGTGACATAGATACCGTCTTCTTTCGCTTCAACGGCGGTCACTTTGGTTTCCAGCATCAGGTTGAACTGCTTGCTGATACGTTTGGTGAACACCTTCACCACGTCTTTGTCAGCCGCAGGAATGACCTGGTCAAACATCTCGACCACATCAATCTGAGAACCCAGCGCATGATACACGGTGCCCATTTCCAGACCGATGATGCCGCCGCCCATAACCAGCAGACGTTCAGGAACTTCTTTCAGCTCCAGCGCATCGGTAGAGTCCCACACTCGTGGATCTTCATGTGGAATAAATGGCAGCTGAATCGGACGGGAGCCCGCAGCAATAATCGCGTTGTCGAAGTTGATGGTGGTGGCACCATTCTCGCCTTCAACCACCAGCGTGTTAGCGCCGGTAAATTTACCCAGACCGGTGACCACTTTCACTTTGCGGCCCTTAGCCATACCCGCCAGACCACCGGTCAGCTGAGTGATGACTTTCTCTTTCCAGGTACGAATCTTGGTGATATCAGTCTGCGGCTTGCCGAACACGATACCGTGCTCTTCCAGCGCTTTGGCTTCTTCAATCACTTTCGCCACGTGCAGCAGCGCTTTAGAAGGGATACAACCCACGTTCAGACAGACCCCACCGAGGGTGCTGAAACGCTCAACAATGACGGTCTCCAGACCTAAATCGGCTGCGCGGAAGGCTGCAGAGTAACCTGCAGGACCAGCCCCAAGTACCACGACCTGAGTTTTAATTTCTGTACTCATCATGACCTCTTAGTTAACCGCTGGGATATTCATTCATCCACCGGTACGTTTTCACCGCAAGAGTTTACAGAATTGTTAATTAACTGCAAACCACTTGATACGAAACGTTTTCAACTACCTTGTCGACTTAAAACATCGAAAGTCGGCTATGAGAAGGCCGGCATTTGCCGGCCTTGTAACTTTTTTACATCACCAGACGGCGGATATCCGCCATGATGGTGGCGATGTATGCCGCGAAGCGTGCACCCGCCGCGCCATCGATCACCCGATGGTCGAATGAGAGTGACAGAGGCAACATCAGACGTGGAACGAACTCTTTGCCGTTCCAGACGGGTTCCATGGCAGATTTGGACACGCCAAGGATCGCCACTTCCGGTGCGTTGACGATTGGGGTGAACGATGTCCCGCCAATGCCGCCAAGGCTGGAGATGGTGAAGCAGCCGCCCTGCATATCGCCAGCGGTCAGCTTGCCGTCACGCGCTTTCTTCGAAATCACCGACAGTTCGTTAGACAGCTCAACAATACCTTTCTTGTTGACGTCTTTAAACACCGGAACCACCAGACCGTTTGGCGTATCAACCGCCACGCCGATGTTGATGTATTTCTTCAGCGTCAGCTTCTGACCATCTTCAGACAGCGAGCTGTTGAAACGTGGGAACTCTTCCAGCGCTTTGGCAGCCGCCTTCATGATGAACACCAGTGGGGTGATCTTCAGATCCAGTTTCTTTTTCGCCGCTTCGTCATTCTGCTGCTTACGGAAAGCTTCAACGTCAGTGATGTCGGCTTTGTCGTGCTGGGTTACGTGAGGGATCACCACCCAGTTACGGCTCAGGTTAGCACCAGAGATTTTCTGGATACGACCCAGCTCAACTTCTTCAATCTCACCGAACTTGCTGAAGTCAACTTTCGGCCATGGCAGCATGCCTGGCAGACCGCCACCGGTCACTGCGGCTGGCGCAGTCTCGGCGCGTTTCACCGCATCTTTCACATAGGCCTGAACGTCTTCTTTCAGGATACGGCCTTTACGACCGGTGCCTTTCACCTTCGCCAGGTTCACGCCGAATTCACGTGCCAGACGACGGATAACCGGAGTGGCATGGACGTAAGCGTCGTTCTCGGAGAACTCACCTTTAGCTTCCGTTTTCACTGGAGCTGGAGCGGCCTGTTTTGGCGCAGGCGCAGCTTCTTCTTTCTTCGCTGCAGGAGCCGCTGCCGGAGCTGCACCTTCCACTTCGAAGACCATGATCAGTGAGCCGGTGCTGACTTTGTCGCCGGTAGAGACTTTGATCTCTTTCACGGTACCGGCAAATGGCGCAGGGACTTCCATTGAGGCTTTATCGCCTTCAACGGTGATCAGCGACTGCTCGGCAGCCACTTTATCGCCCACTTTCACCATCACTTCGGTCACTTCAACTTCGTCACCGCCGATGTCCGGAACCGCAACATCTTTCGGGCCGCCGGCCGCAGCGGCAGGAGCCGCCGCTTCTTCTTTCACTTCAGGCTTGGCTTCAGACGCCGCTGCGCCTGAACCTGCCGTTTCGAAGACCATGATCAGGGAACCGGTACTGACTTTGTCGCCGGTGCCAATTTTGATCTCTTTCACGGTACCCGCGAACGGGGCAGGCACTTCCATTGAGGCTTTGTCGCCTTCAACGGTGATCAGTGACTGCTCGGCTTCCACTGTGTCGCCTACTTTAACCAGGATCTCAGTGACTTCCACTTCGTCACCGCCGATGTCCGGCACGTTCACTTCTTTGCTTTCTGCTTTAGCCGCTGCGGCTGGTTTCGCTTCTTCTTTTTTCTCTTCTGCTTTGGCAGGCGCAGGAGCGGTACCCTCAGCAGATTCGAAAATCATGATAAGCGAACCGGTTTCCACTTTGTCACCGGTAGAGATTTTGATCTCTTTCACCACGCCAGCTTCTGGCGAAGGGACTTCCATGGAAGCCTTGTCGCCCTCCACGGTGATCAGCGACTGTTCCGCTTCAATCTTGTCACCGACCTTGACCAGGATTTCGGTGACTTCCACTTCGTCTGCACCGATATCCGGTACTTTGATTTCGATAGCCATTAATCTTTTACCTCTTATGCCAGACGCGGGTTGACTTTATCGGCATCGATATTGAATTTGGTGATGGCATCCGCAACCACTTTCTTATCGATTTCACCGCGTTTAGCCAGTTCACCCAGAGCCGCAACCACCACGTAAGACGCATCCACTTCGAAGTGGTGACGCAGGTTTTCACGGCTGTCAGAACGACCGAAACCATCAGTGCCCAGTACGCGGTAATCGCTGGCTGGCATGAAGGTGCGGATCTGCTCGGCAAACAGTTTCATGTAGTCGGTTGAAGCCACGGCCGGTGCATCGCTCATGATCTGGGCAACGTATGGCACACGTGGGGCTGACGTCGGATGCAGCATGTTCCAGCGTTCACAGTCCTGACCATCACGGGCCAGCTCGGTGAAGGAGGTTACGCTGAACACGTCAGAGCCAACGCCGTAGTCTTTCGCCAGGATCTGCGCTGCTTCGCGAACGTGACGCAGGATAGAACCTGAGCCCAACAGCTGCACTTTGCCTTTGCTTCCTTCCACAGTTTCCAACTTGTAGATACCCTTACGGATACCCTCTTCCGCACCCTGCGGCATGGCAGGCATGTGGTAGTTTTCGTTCAGCGTGGTGATGTAGTAGTAGACGTTTTCCTGCGCTTCACCGTACATACGAACCAGACCGTCATGCATGATGACTGCCACTTCGTAGGCATAAGCCGGATCGTAAGAGATACAGTTAGGAATGGTCAGCGACTGAATGTGGCTGTGACCATCTTCATGCTGCAGACCTTCGCCGTTAAGCGTGGTACGACCGGAAGTACCACCCACCAGGAAGCCGCGAGCCTGCTGGTCGCCTGCTGCCCAGCACAGATCGCCGATACGCTGGAAACCGAACATGGAGTAGTAGATATAGAACGGGATCATTGGCAGGTTGTTGGTGCTGTAAGACGTTGCCGCCGCCAGCCATGATGCGCCTGCGCCCAGTTCATTAATCCCTTCCTGCAGGATCTGGCCTTTCTCGTCTTCTTTGTAGTAAGCAACCTGCTCGCGGTCCTGCGGGGTGTACTGCTGACCGTTCGGGCTGTAGATACCAATCTGACGGAACAGACCTTCCATACCAAAGGTACGCGCTTCATCGGCGATGATCGGCACCAGGCGATCTTTGATCGACGGGTTCTTCAGCATCACGTTGAGAGCACGCACGAAAGCGATAGTAGTGGAGATCTCTTTGTTCTGCTCGTCCAGCAGTTGACGGAAGTCTTCCAGCGCAGGCATGGATAGCTTCTCGCTGAATTTTGGCTGGCGGGTTGGCAGATAGCCACCCAGCTTCTCACGCTGGCCGTGCAGGTATTTATACTCTTCAGACTCTTTGTCGAAGGTAACGTACGGCAGTTTTTCGATGTTGGCATCGTCAACCGGCACGTTGAAACGATCACGGATGTAACGCACGCCATCCATGTTCATTTTCTTCACCTGGTGTGCAATGTTTTTGCCTTCCGCGGTGTCACCCATACCATAGCCTTTGATGGTATGCGCCAGAATCACCACCGGCTTGCCTTTGGTGTCCTGAGCTTTTTTCAGTGCAGCGTAGATTTTCTTCGGATCATGGCCGCCACGGTTCAGCGCCCAAATCTCGTCGTCAGTCATGTCTTTGACCAGGGCTGCGGTCTCCGGATATTTACCGAAGAAATGCTCACGCACATACGCGCCATCACGGGATTTGAAGGTCTGATAGTCACCGTCAACCGTTTCGTTCATCAGCTGGATCAGCTTGCCGCTGGTGTCTTTACGCAGCAATTCATCCCAGCGTCCACCCCAGATAACTTTGATCACTTCCCAACCGGCGCCACCGAAGATGCCATCCAGTTCGTTAATGATTTTGCCGTTACCGGTCACAGGACCGTCAAGACGCTGCAGGTTACAGTTGATGATGAAGACCAGGTTATCCAGTTTTTCACGGGTCGCGATGGTGATCGCCCCTTTGGATTCCGGCTCATCCATCTCACCGTCGCCCAGGAAGGCGTAAACGGTCTGCTGTGAGGTATCTTTCAGGCCACGGTGTTCCAGATATTTCAGGAATTTAGCCTGGTAGATCGCACCCAGTGGGCCCAGGCCCATGGAGACGGTCGGGAACTGCCAGAAGTCAGGCATCAGCTTAGGATGCGGGTAAGAGGAGAGGCCCTTACCGTGAACTTCCTGACGGAAGTTGTTCATCTGGTCTTCGGTCAGACGGCCTTCCAGGAAAGCACGTGCGTACACGCCCGGAGAGATGTGCCCCTGGAAGTATACCAGGTCGCCACCGTCTTTTTCGCTACGCGCACGGAAGAAGTGGTTAAAGCACACTTCATAGACGGTCGCAGAAGACTGGAAGGAGGACATGTGGCCACCCAGTTCCAGATCTTTCTTCGATGCACGCAGAACGGTCATGATGGCGTTCCAGCGGATCGCGGAACGAATGCGGCGTTCCAGAGAAGTATTCCCCGGGTAATCCGGCTCATCTTCAACAGCAATAGAGTTGATGTAGTTGCTGGCCCCAGCGCCTGCAGCCACTTTCACGCCACCTTTGCGTGCTTCGCTCAATACCTGGTCGATCAGGAACTGCGCGCGCTCAACACCTTCTTCACGGATGACCGATTCGATCGCCTGTAGCCAGTCGCGAGTTTCGATCGGATCCACGTCATTGGGTAAACGTTCTGACATGGGGGTATTCCTTATCTGTGTCTAATACGTTGAATTGTCTGGAGCCTGTCTCCCTGCACTCTGGTAAGCCAAAGCACAGGGAGACAGGCCCGTCGCTATGCCTTCAATCCTGGCATAAATCTCGCCAGCGGTGTCGGGCCGGGTTTCCGCGTTATAGTTACGCGCTATTCATTACGTTGCTGTAAACGTCGCAGGGAGCGCTCTCTACGACTCTGCTCCCGACTTCTGTCCAGCAATATTTCCTCTATAAACGCCAGGTGGCGGTGTGAGGCTTCGCGTGCCTGTTCAGGTTCGCGTGCCACAATCGCCTCAAAAATACTGGCGCGGTGACCGCTCACTTTTGCCAGCATTTCGCGGCGCGAGTAGAGCAATTCAAAATTCTGTCGAACATTCTGTTCCAGCATCGGCCCCATGGAACGGAGCAAATGCAGCAGCACCACATTATGCGCCGCCTCTGTGACAGCAATCTGATACTGCATGACCGCGTTAGCCTCGGCGTCCAGATCCCCGCAATCTTGTGCGGCCTGTATCTGCACATGGCAGTGGCGAATGCGCTCGATATCTTCATCGGTACCACGCAGCGCGGCATAGTAAGCCGCGATCCCTTCCAGCGCGTGGCGCGTTTCCAGTAAATCAAACTGTGATTCCGGATGACCGGCAAGCAGTTCAACCAGCGGATCGCTCAGGCTCTGCCACAGGCTTTTCTGCACAAAGGTGCCACCACCCTGACGGCGCAGCAGCAGACCTTTCGCTTCCAGACGCTGGATAGCTTCACGCAGAGAAGGACGGGAGACATCGAACTGTTTAGCCAGTTCACGTTCAGGGAGTAGCTTTTCACCCGGACGCAGCGTCCCTTCCATAATCAGGGACTCGAGCTGTTGCTCAATTGCATCGGATAGCTTTGGTTGGCGGATTTTGCTGTAGGCCATCGTCCCTTCTTCTGCCTGCTGCCGGAGTAAATTGGTAATACCAATTGCAATAAGGTGCCCGTAAAGTAACAAAGTATTCACCTGATGTCTATATGGCAACCGACTGAAATCGGACGACGGTCTCGTTAATCTGCAACAGGTTAGTGGTTAAAAAGCGACCCTGAAGCACGCGGAATTAAATGTTAAATTTTTTAACTTTCATGAAATCCGGCAAGCGCTTAGTGCCCTGTAAACCCCCTCGCCATAAGGTAAACCGGGTCGTCTTTTCACCCGCTATATGACAGAAACGTGAATTCTGCCCGACAGGTGTTTTTTTAAGCACTCTCCCGCACAAAAAGAGAAAGCGAGTGCAATGGGCAGCGCTTATCACTATTCTTGTCGCGAAGGTAGCATTACCCTCTAATTCTTACCTACTGCACTGTACAGAATTCAGTACATAGATGTACTAAAAGACCGACAAAGGCACGTCCTGAGTTAAAAAAATAACGAGACCATGAGGTAATTATGGAACAACAGCAGGGCGATAAGCTGAAGCGCGGGCTTAAAAACCGCCATATTCAGCTCATCGCGTTAGGAGGCGCCGTCGGTACCGGCCTGTTTCTGGGGATCGCTGACACGATCAGAATGGCCGGCCCGTCTGTGCTGCTGGGCTATGCCATCGGCGGATTTATCGCCTTTCTGATCATGCGCCAGCTCGGTGAAATGGTGGTTGAAGAGCCGGTAGCCGGTTCGTTCAGCCATTTTGCCTATAAATACTGGGGCAACTTTGCTGGTTTCGCCTCGGGCTGGAACTACTGGATCCTCTATGTCCTGGTGGCAATGGCCGAGCTGACTGCCGTCGGCAAGTACATTCAGTACTGGTATCCGGAAATCCCGACATGGGTTTCTGCCGCGGTTTTCTTCCTGCTGATTAACGCTATTAACCTGACAAACGTAAAAGTTTACGGTGAGATGGAGTTCTGGTTCGCCATCATTAAAGTGGTTGCGGTGGTCGGGATGATTGTCTTCGGTGCCTGGCTGCTGTTTGGTGGCCATGCCGGTCCGGATGCGACCGTGACGAATCTCTGGGATAAAGGCGGCTTCTTCCCGAATGGCATCTCCGGCCTGGTGATGGCGATGGCGGTGATCATGTTCTCCTTCGGCGGTCTTGAGCTGGTGGGGATTACGGCAGCCGAAGCGGACAACCCGGAAAAGAGCATTCCTAAAGCCACCAATCAGGTGCTGTACCGTATCCTGATTTTCTATATTGGCTCGCTGACCATCCTGCTGTCGCTTTACCCGTGGACCAAAGTGATTGGCGGTGCCAGCCCGTTTGTGATGATTTTCCACGATCTCGGTGACAGCCTGGTGGCTAACGCGCTGAACGTGGTGATCCTGACGGCGGCCCTGTCTGTTTATAACAGCTGTGTCTACTGCAACAGCCGTATGCTGTACGGCCTGGCGAAACAGGGCAACGGCCCGAAATCGCTGCTGAAAGTGGACGCCCGTGGCGTACCTGTTGTGGCGATTGGCGTCTCTGCTGCGGCTACCGCCATCTGCGTGCTGATTAACTATCTGATGCCTGGCGAAGCCTTTGGTCTGCTGATGGCGCTGGTGGTTTCCGCGCTGGTGATCAACTGGGCGATGATCAGCCTAGCTCACCTGAAGTTCCGCCGTAAGAAAGATCAGCAGGGCGTGCAGACGCGCTTCAAAGCGCTTTTCTATCCTGCCGGTAACTGGATCTGCCTGCTGTTCCTGGTGGGCATTCTGGTGATTATGGCGATGACCCCAGGTATGGCGATCTCCGTGTGGCTGATCCCGGTCTGGCTGGTAATCCTGGCCATTGGCTACGCGATTAAGAACCGCGCTGCGAAAGCCTGATTGATTTAAACCAGTCTTAAAGGGTGCTAAGGCGCCCTTTTTTATTGTCTTTTTTTCCTGAAAATACCGCTGAAATGCATCGAATAAAATCGATTTTGATTCTAAAGCCTGTAATAACCGGGGTTAATTATTGCAAAGTGTAACCAGGCGGGTTACAAATCAGTCTCTTCAACAGGGAATATAAGGAAATTATAAAATGAGAGAATTGACTACACAGGAAATTGAAGTTGTTAGCGGCGCAGGCCTGTTCCGCGATCTGACTGGCTGGGCAGGACAACAGGCAGGCGGCTTTATCGGACAGGCACTTGGTAGTCTGGTGATGATTCCAGTTGTTACCACTGTGGTTTCCAACATTACTGGCTATATCGGTAAGCAAGTCGGCGGCTTTATTGGTGATGCTTTTGGATCGCTGGTTGAAGGCCTTTTCGGCGGCAACGATGAAACACCTTCAGCCTGATTTTAAGCGCTGTTAATCAAATCCACCGGCAGTAACAAAGATAGTTTCGAGCGTCACCGGAGCTATCGGAAATAAAAATCGGTGGATTTATTGGTGACAGTATTGGTGCATTTATCGGAGTTTTTTTTTGATGGCAATAGCACGGACACTGGAACCGACACGCCTTCAGAATAAATAGTCACAGCTGCTAAGTGATATATCCAATTGGCTGGATGTATCACTCATCATTGATGGGCATTACACAAGAGCACCGTAAATAGTGAGCAACGCCACCACCACCACGATCACCAGTGAAACTTTCTTCGCCAGTGAAACAGCCACACGCGGTGTTTCCACCTTATCCGTATGTGGATCCCGCGCCAGTGAGAACTGTGCAAGACGGGTAAGCACCTGATATTGCGAAGTATGCCGGTCGCCCAGCGATGCAAACCAGGCGGGCAGCGCACGCTCACCATGACCCAGGAGGGCATAAGCCACGCCAACCAGACGCACTGGTATCCAGTCGATTACGTGGAGGATGGCATCAACTCCAGACTGTGAGCGCTCCAGCGGAGAGTAATGACGGGCCAGCCAGCTCTGCCAGGCTCGTAAGAATGCGTATCCCACCAGTAAAACCGGACCACACGGCCCCCCCATCACAAACCAGAACAGCGGCGCCAGATAGAAACGAAAGTTAATCCACAGCAGAGCATTTTGCAGCTCGCAAAGATACTCGCGTTCATTACACTCCACCGGCAGGCCGTGGATCAGCGTCAGCTCTTCCGCCATCGCGGTATGGGCTGCAGTATCGTTATGGCTGGCCGCCTTAAGATAAGCATGATAATGCAGGCGCACAGACCCCGCCCCAATACACAGCAGGCCCACACCAATCCAGAAAATCAGCAGCAGAAGCCCAAAGAATAATCCTTTCAGTGCCTGCAGACACAGCGCCACTACCACCATAGCCACCAGCGTCATCAGCACAGTCCGGAGCATTGAAAAATGCTTACGTCTGCGGAAAAAACCAGCCAGATGATGATCCAGCTGCCAGTGCTCACCCATTTTAAACAGGCGTTCCCAGCCTAATACCAACAACAAACTAAAAAGCGTCATGCCTGTTACTCCTGCTCTGGCGTGGCACCGGGCTGACCCAGCGCACCCCGAAATCTTACCCAGTCAAATGCCGGACCAGGATCGGTCTTTCTTTCCGGCGCAATATCACTATGCCCGGTCATGTGTTCAGTCATTTGCGGATAGTGCTCAGTCAGTAAACGGGTTACCTCTTCCAGCGCCTGGTACTGCGCATCGGTATAGGGCAGCGTATCCGTCCCCTCCAGCTCGATGCCAATTGAAAAGTCGTTACAGGCTTCGCGGCCCTGATAACAGGAAATGCCCGCATGCCAGGCTCGCTGATGGAAAGGAACATACTGAACGATTTCGCCATCGCGGCGGATCAGGCAGTGAGCAGAAACCCGCAAATGAGCAATACCGGCAAAATAGGGATCGGCTTCGGGATCGAGAGTGCCGGTAAACAACGCATCAATCCATGGACCGCCAAATTTTCCCGGCGGCAGGCTGATGTTGTGGATCACCAGCAGCGTTGGCGTTTCATTATCGGGGCGCTCGTTGAAATGGGGAGAAGGCACCCGTTTCACTCCGTGGATCCACCCTGCTTGCAGCTGCATGCTCTGCTCTCCTTTCATAAAGATTTCATCAGAGTAGCATGATTCTCTTTTTCGGAAAGCACATTGCGTGGCCGGAAAAAATCGCCCGGAAAAATTTTTTCTTTTTTTTGCATCCAGTTTGCCCCCTCATCCGTAAATAGCTTTGTGAGGCAATGTTGCCTTCCCTACTCCACAAGGAATGCCCCTGGTGGCTGCCGTTAAAGCTGCCGGCCTGGTCGATACGTTGCAAGGCAAGGGGCCGTTCACCGTCTTCGCCCCCACTAACGAAGCCTTTGCCAAACTTCCAGCGGGTACGGTAGATAACCTGCTGAAGCCGGAGAATAAGCCCATGCTGACCAGCGTGCTCACCTACCATGTGGTGGCTGGCAAGCCGCAGACAAACAGGCTAGCATGGTCGGACTCTCTATCCGACCTTTCGGAGTTTGATCATGACTACCCGTCGTTACGATCCGGACAGCCGCCGAACCGCGCTGCTCGACCGTATTGAGGATGATATTCCACCAAGCGTTGCTCAGGCCCTGCGTGAAGATCTGGGCGGTGAAGTGGATCCTGCCAATGATATTACCGCCAGCCTGCTGCCTGCCGATACTACTTCTCACGCGGTAGTGATCACCCGTGAAGACGGCTTATTTTGCGGCAAACATTGGGTGGAGGAAGTCTTTATCCAGCTTGGCAACAAAACACAGATCGTCTGGCATGTTGAAGATGGTGATGCGATCAAAGCCAACCAGCCGCTGTTTGAAGTCACCGGCCCCGCTGCGTTGATCCTGACTGCAGAACGCACCGCGCTGAATTTTGTCCAGACGCTTTCAGGCGTGGCAACCGAGGTCAGCCGATATGTGGCTATTCTCGATGGTACCCGAACCCAACTGCTGGATACGCGCAAAACCTTACCGGGACTGCGTACCGCGCTGAAGTATGCCGTGCTCTGCGGCGGCGGAGCCAACCACCGCCTTGGCTTATCGGATGCTTTCCTGATTAAAGAGAACCACATCATTGCCACCGGTTCGATTCACCAGGCCGTGGAAAAAGCCTTCTGGCTACATCCGGACGTGCCGGTCGAGGTGGAAGTCGAATCTCTGGATGAGCTGGATCAGGCCATTGATGCCGGAGCAGATATCATCATGCTGGATAACTTCAGCGTGGAGCAGATGCGTGAAGCTGTTAAGCGCACCGATGGCCGCGCCCTGCTGGAAGTTTCCGGCAATGTCACTGACGAGACGCTGCGCATCTTCGCGGAAACCGGTGTCGACTACATCTCTGTTGGCGCGTTAACCAAGCATGTTCGTGCATTGGACCTCTCCATGCGTTTTCGTTAAGTTGCCCTTTTATACCCCACGCCATCCATTAAGTGATGGCGTTTTTCTTTCTTTACCACCATCTTGCGAGCCGCTTTCAGGTGGCAATGTATGCTCATGCAACGCGCTGAAATTCTCTCCATACCGGCTCGGGAAACTGATTTTGCCTGCTGTTCAGTGATAATGGCTGGCGCTACCTTGCAGACCTCTACACCACAAGGAGGTCTGATATGGAATACCAGCAAGGATTTACCCTGATTGAACTGATGATTGTGATTGCCATCATCGCCATCCTCAGCGCGATTGGGCTGCCCGCTTACCAGGGCTATCTGCAGAAAGCCGCTCTGACCGACATGTTGCAAACGGCTATGCCGTTCAAAACGTCCGTTGAAATATGTGCAATTGAACAGGGAGGAACCGGGAGCTGCAGTGAAGGTAGTCATGGCATTCCTGCCGGTAAAGGGTCCCGCTACGTCTCTGCGGTGACTGTCGAGGCCGGAGCAGTGACCCTGACCGGGCAGGAGAGCCTGAACGGTCTGAAGGTTACCATGCAACCAGTCTGGGATGGCGCAGAAGGGCAAATGAGCTGGCAGCGCAGCTGCGCCTCCTCACAGTCAGGGCTGAAAGAAGCCTGCGAAAACGTCTTCCGTTTTGCCGATCTTGCCAGCGGGAGTCACCCATGATCACTTCATCCACACGGCGTGCCGTCGAAACCATCTGCCAGCAAAATCAGGCAGTGATCCTGAACTTTACTGCTGAGCGGTTGAATATTGCTTCGGCGACCGCCCTCCCACAGGAGATCATGGCAGCACTTCGTTTTGCGGCTCATTGCACCATTGATGTTGAATACTGGCCACCTGCGCGGCTTGAACATTTCCGCAATGAACAGGCCCAGTCTTCCGGCACCAGCCAGACCGAAGCGGCTGCGGGAAACAGCGAAACGGCGACGGAACGGATTGATCACCTGCTTTTTTTAGCGATTCAGCAACGGGCCTCGGACGTGCATATTGAGCCGCAGGCAGAAGGCCTGCGCATTCGCTTTCGGGTGGATGGCGTGCTGCAAAGCGTTCCGTCCGTTTTCAGCGACAATGGCAACGCGCTGCTGGCCCGACTGAAAATTCTGGCCAGTCTGGATATCGCCGAGCGTCGGATGCCACAGGACGGGCAGTTTACGCTGACGTTAAGAGGAAAGCAGGCTTCCTTTCGCCTCTCCACGCTGCAAACCGGCTTTGGCGAGAAAGCCGTTATCCGCCTGCTGCAAAACGAAACTCAGTCGGTGGCTATGGAAAATCTGGGAATGCCGCCAGCTTCCCTCCGGCGATTCCGTGAGGCACTGGCGCGACCGCAGGGGCTGATCCTGGTAACCGGCCCCACAGGGAGTGGCAAAACCTTTACCCTCTACAGCGGGCTGAGTTCGCTTAACGATCCCTGCCGCAACTTATGCAGCGTGGAAGATCCCATTGAGATCCCACTGGCTGGCGTCAATCAGACCCAGATCCACCCCAAAGCAGGGCTGGACTTTAATCGTGTCCTGCGTGCACTGCTGCGTCAGGATCCTGATGTGATTATGATTGGCGAAATCCGCGATGCCGAAACGGCAGAGATTGCCATTAAAGCGGCGCAAACGGGCCATCTGGTCCTCTCCACGCTGCATACCAATTCCACCACGGAAACGCTCACGCGGCTGGGACAGATTGGCATCCCTGGCTATTTACTGGCTTCGGCTCTGAAACTGGTGATTGCCCAACGTCTGATTCGTCGTCTCTGCCCACACTGTCGCCAGCCTGGAGAAGCCCTGGCCCACTTCCCGAGAACTTTGTGGCCCGGTACGGTCAAAACCTGGCGGGCCGTGGGATGTGAACGTTGTTACTCCGGTTATTACGGGCGGCTGGCGCTCTTTGAACTACTGCCGATCACTGCTCCACTGCAAAACGCCATTGCTGCGGACTGCTCACACGAAAAACTGCTGGAGCTGACACAACGGCAGGGATTCAATTCTTTATTCGTTGAGGGACTGCACTGTGTTAATCGGGGTGATACCACGCTGGCAGAGCTGAATCGCATTGTAGGAACAGAGGATGGCTGATCCGCTTCTGTTCCGCTGGCAAGCGGTCAGCGCTGACGGGCAGTTAAGGCAGGGGGCATTTTTCTGCCTTAACCGTCAGGAGGCTATGGAGCGACTGGTCGCGAGGGATTTTCTTCCCCTGCAGCTGACAGCAGGGCGGCGTTATCGTGCCAGAGACTGGAAATGGCAGGATAAGATCACCCTCTTCCGCCAGCTTGCCACGCTGCTCAGGGCGGGGATGACGCTTTCTGCCAGCCTGCAACTGGCCGGTGAAGGACACAGCGAACCGGGCTGGCAGGCCTTGCTCGGCTATATCCAGCAGCGCGTGACCGGGGGGACGCCCTTTTCACAGGCACTGGCGGAGTGGCCTACTGTCTTCCCGGCCCTGTTTCCTGCTCTGATGCAGACAGGAGAGCTGACCGGGCAGATGGACGAATGCTGCCTGCAGCTAGCCAGCCAACAGGAAAAGCAACGGTTGCTGCAAAAGAAGCTGGTTAAAGCTCTGCGCTACCCGCTGTTTGTACTGGCGATCGCTCTGCTGGTCAGCATCGGGATGCTGCTCTTTGTCCTGCCGGAGTTCGTTGCCATCTAACAGGCTTTTGATGCTCCCCTGCCTTTGTTCACCACCGCAGTGATCTCGCTTTCCCAGAATATGCAGGAATATGGACCGATTCTGCTGCCCGTGGGGCTTACCGCGATCTGTGGCTGGCGATGGCAAACGCGCCGTTCTCCCGACTGGCAGCGCTGGCACCAGCGGGGATTGCTGAAGCTTCCGTTAATTGGCGAGCTGTTCCGCGATGGCCAACTGAGCAAAATATTTATGACCCTGGCGTTAACTCAGCAAGCGGGCCTGACACTGCTGCAAAGTTTACAGGCGGTGGAAAAGACCCTGGGTCAGAGACTTTGGCAGGAAGCGATTGCCGGACTACAGCAACACATCTCCGGAGGCAATCCTCTGCATCAGGCTCTGGCCGGGCATCCGCTGTTCACGCCTTTAAGCTTTCAGTTGATTAAAGTGGGGGAAGAAGCCGGATCGTTAGACAGCATGCTGTCCCGGTTAGGAGAACTTTACGAAAATGCCACGCATGAACGGGCGGATAATCTGGCTGCGGCGCTGGAACCGCTGATGATGGTAGTGACCGGGGGAATAGTCGGTACGCTGGTGATTGCCATGTATCTGCCAATCTTTAATCTGGGTGAAGCTCTGGGTTAAAAGCCCACCCCGCAGAGGGCGGGATGGGCAACGGAGACTGGCTGAGCAACGGCTGGCGCTTAGCGGTTAAACACCCTGTTTTCCTGCTCTGCCACGCGGATAAATGTGGTGCGCTTGGTCAGCTCTTTCAGCCGCTCGGCCCCAACATAGGTACAGGCTGAACGCAGGCCACCGAGAATATCGCGGGCAGTGGTGTCCACCGGGCCACGAACGGGCAGCTTAACCGTTTTACCTTCTGCTGCGCGATAGCCTGCCACGCCGCCCACATGGCGGTTCATGGCCGACTCTGAGCTCATGCCGTAGAACAGCATAAACTGCTCACCATTTTCTTCAACGATAGTGCCTTCACACTCATCGTGCGCTGCCAGCATCCCCCCCAGCATTACAAAATCAGCACCGCCGCCGAACGCTTTGGCCACGTCACCCGGTACCGAGCAGCCACCATCGCTGACAATCTGGCCGCCAAGACCATGAGCAGCATCGGCACATTCGATCACCGCAGAAAGCTGAGGATAGCCCACACCGGTTTTAACCCTGGTGGTGCAGACGGAACCCGGGCCAATGCCTACTTTAACGATGTCCGCGCCGGAGAGGATCAGCTCCTCAACCATTTCGCCAGTCACCACATTTCCGGCACAGATGGTTTTCCCCGGGCAGGCTTCACGGGCGCGCTTCAGGAAATCTACAAAATGCTCGGAGTAACCGTTAGCCACATCAATACAGATAAAATTGAGTGCCGGGGAGAGTGCCAGAATCTGCTGCATCTTGATGAAATCAGCTTCAGAGGTACCGGTAGAAACCATCACGTGCTTCAGCACGCTTTCGGGCACGCGGGAGATAAACGCCTGCCACTGCGCCACATTGTAATGTTTATGAACGGCGGTAAGCACATCGAAAGAGGCCAGCGCCTCTGCCATGCTGAAGGTGCCAACGGTGTCCATATTCGCGGCAATAATCGGCACACCTGACCAGGCAACGCCGGAATGTTTGAAGGTGAACTGACGGTTCAGCTCTACCTGTGAGCGGCTTTTCAGCGTGGAACGCTTTGGCCGGATCAGAACATCTTTAAAACCTAACTTAATATCTTCTTCAATACGCATAAATCACTTCCTGGTTGATGGCGCAAATCTGACGATCGGGCGCTGCTGCCAGCTCCAGTGAAGCTATCATACGCGGTAAAAACGCGCCGACAAGACTGCGAAAACAGGTTTATTTACGCTACAATCGCATAAATTTATCCGACACTCTGTGATGTGATCTGTGCCTCATTATTCCCGCAAGCTTCGCAGCGGGCGATCGCAGCAAAGATTGATGGCACTGGTCAGTACCGTAAGAAAAGAGGCTTATGCGCTATACTGTTGCGCTGACCGGCGGGATCGGCAGCGGAAAAACGACCATTGCCAATGCCTTTGCCGCACGTGGCGTGGACATTGTCGACGCCGATATCATCGCGCGACAGGTAGTGGAACCGGGAAAACCGGCTCTGGCCGCTATCCATGATAAGTTTGGTGGGGATGTATTACAGAAAGATGGCACGCTGAACCGGGCGGCTTTACGGCAGCGCATCTTCTCCTCGCCTCTGGATAAAACCTGGCTTAATGCCCTGTTGCACCCCCTGATCCACGCAGAAACTCACCGCCAGCTGGCGCTGACTCAATCCGCATGGTGTTTATGGGTGGTACCGCTGCTGGTTGAAAATAATTTACAGCACCTGGCGAACCGGGTGCTGGTAGTGGACGTCGATCGCGACACGCAGCTGAGACGTACCATGGCCAGGGACGGGATCGGCCGCGAACAGGCTGAGCATATTCTGGCTGCACAGGCAACGCGCGAACAGCGACTTGCCGTGGCCGATGACATTATTGATAACGGCGGGTCACCAGATGATGTGGCCGCGCGAGTTGCTCTGCTGGACCAGCGTTACCGCCAGCTTGCCGGGGCAACAGACCAGGATTAACAGCATGAGCACAACCGTTTTATTTGAGTACCCTTTGAACGAAAAAATGCGCACCTGGCTGCGAATTGAATTCCTGCTCAGCCAGCTGGAGAGCAGCCGGACGATTACAGACCATCTGGGTGCTCTGACCTTTTTCCATAATGCAGCAGAGCTGTTAGACGTTTTTGAGCGCGGCGAATTACGTACCGAAATCGCCAAGGAGCTGGATAAGCAACAGCAGAAACTGCGCTCCTGGGCCGAGGTGCCGGGTGTGGATATGGAGCTGATTAACAGCCTGCGCGACAGCCTGAAATCCCGTTCTGCCACGCTGATGGCCGCACCGCGTATGGGCCAGCTGATGCGTGAAGATCGCCTGATTGGGCTGGTTCGCCAGCGCCTGAGTATCCCAGGTGGCTGCTGCAGTTTTGATCTCCCCACATTACATATCTGGCTGCATATCGGGCAGGAAATGCGTGATGCACAGGTGACGCAATGGATGGATTCCCTCGCCCCGATCCGTGACGCGCTGACGCTGATCCTCGATCTGATCCGCCAGTCTGGCGAATTTCGCAACCACACCAGCCTGAACGGCTTTTTCCAGGATAACGCCGAAGGCGCTGAGTTGTTACGCCTGCAGCTGCTGCTTGCCGACTCGCTCTATCCGCAGGTTTCCGGCCATAAAAGCCGCTATGCCATCCGTTTTCTGCCGCTCGACAGCGAGCATGGCGAAGTGCCGGCGCGTCTCGATTTCCAACTGGCCTGCTGCTAAGGTTTTTTGCTAATGAATGATGAAGTAATGATTGTGCAATGCCCGACCTGTTCAAAAGATGTGATCTGGGATGAGCTGAGCCCCTGGCGTCCGTTCTGCAGCAAGCGCTGCCAGCTGATCGATCTGGGCGAATGGGCAAACGAAGAGAAACGGATTGCCAGCGAAGGCGAGCACTCAGAAAGCGATGACTGGAGCGAGCTGCCCAGGGATCGCGATTAATCTGCGTCTGTCCCTTAACGGAAGCTGTCGCGCTTAAGCATTTTTAATCGCCTGAGCCCGCCAGTTTCTGTGGCGGGCAGTGCATTACTCTGCTTCGGCCAGCAGGCGGGCCACAATCGGTACGTTAGCCGGTGGAAACTCTTCTGCCACCAAATCCTTTTGCGCAACCCAGCGCTGAGGCTGCCCTTCCCGTCCGTAAGGCTCGCCCTGCCAGTTTTCCACGATATAGAAATGCAGCGTCACCCGAAGCTGGCTGTCCGCATGTTCAGACTGGTCAAAAGCGACGGCGCTGGTGACTTCAATCCCGGTTTCTTCATACAGCTCGCGCTTCAGCGCCTGCTCCGGCGTTTCACCCGGTTCGATTTTTCCGCCAGGAAACTCCCACAGATCGCCCATATGCGACTGAGCGGAACGCCTGGCCAGAAAGATATTCTGGTGTTGATCGCGGATTATGCCTACCGCCACTTGCAGATGCTTCATTCATTTTTTCTCTGAGAGACTTTACACCCCGCCACTATTCCAGCGTTCGCGTCTGATAACAAGTCAGAAACAGCCTCTTACGAGCCTCCCCGCAATTTTTTTATGCAATACCCTGCAATGAAGGATAGTCAGCGACGCCTCCCACTCCCGGGAGGTATAGTCGCCCCGGAAGTCACCGCCAGACCATTCAAAGGAGGGAAAATGTGTATGACACTGCAACGTCATCAGCTGTTCTTAACCGGAGTGCTGGCAAACGTCGTAACGTTGCTGGTTATCTGGCGTATTCCGGGCGGCATTCTTCTGCTGCTGACGCTGCTGCTAAGCTGGTTATTGCTGGGCCTGGCGGCGATCGATATCCACTCTCTGCAGCTTCCGGACCGGCTGACACTGACGCTGCTGTGGTCAGGGTTACTGAGCAACGCAAGCGGTTTTCTACCGGTGCCGCCGCTGACTGAGGCAGTCTTCGGTGCAGTGGCAGGCTACAGCGCGCTTTTTCTGCTCTCAAAGGGATACCGACTGTTGCGGGGAAAAGAGGGGCTGGGGCGGGGTGATGCCAAACTGCTGGCCGCTCTCGGCGCGTGGCTGGGGATTTTCTGGCTTCCGGTGCTGATGCTGATGGCTTCAGCAGTAGCGCTGATAGCGCTTGTTGCCGCTAGGTTGCTCAGCGGCCGCTCGTTGCAACAGCCATTTCCCTTTGGTCCGGCGCTGGCGCTGGCAGGCTGGGTGCTGTTTCTCTGGCAGAATGGCTGAGGACAGGCTGGCTACTGTTTCTCTGACTGAACGGTCGGGCTGGCCAGGCTCTTCAACGCTATTCAGGAAAGATTGCGAAAAAAAGGGCCGGAGAGAATCTCCAGCCCCTTTAGCGTCACAACCGGCTGTTATGCCAGACGGCCATGGCACTGCTTGTATTTTTTACCTGAACCACAAGGACACAGATCGTTTCGACCCACTTTGCGATCGCCGGTCTGATCCGCCAGCGCAATCGCTGCTTCGGTTTCAGTATCCACATGGCTCAGCTGCTGCTGCTGCGCCAGACGCTCGGCTTCTTCACGACGATGCTCTTCCATGGCTTCCACTTCTTCCGGCATGCGCACCTGAACTTTGCTCAGGGTGCTGATCACTTCATACTTCAGTGACTCCAGCATCGCGGCGAACATGGCGAAGGATTCGCGCTTATATTCCTGTTTTGGATCTTTCTGAGCATAACCACGCAGGTGGATACCCTGACGCAGGTAATCCATCGCGGCCAGGTGCTCTTTCCACAGGCTGTCCAGCGTCTGCAGCATCACGCCTTTCTCGAAGTTACGCATCATCTCAATGCCGACCACTTCTTCTTTACGCTGATACTGCTCCTTCGCCTGCTCCATGATGCGCTCACGCAGCGTCTCTTCATGCAATTCTGGTTCTTTATCCAGCCATTCAGCAATCGGCAATGCCAGATCGAAGTCGTTGTTCAGACGCTCTTCCAGCCCCGGCACATCCCACATTTCTTCCAGAGACTGCGGTGGAATGTAGCTATCGATGGTGGTTTTGAACACATCTTCACGGATGCTGCCGATGGTTTCAGAGACGTCCGCCACGTCCAGCAGCTCATTACGTTGAGTGTAGATAGCGCGACGCTGGTCGTTAGCCACGTCATCATATTCCAGTAGCTGCTTACGAATATCGAAGTTACGGCTTTCCACTTTACGCTGTGCGTTGGCAATCGCTTTGGTCACCCATGGATGCTCGATGGCTTCGCCCGGCTTCATGCCCAGCTTGCGCATCATGTTGGTGACGCGGTCGGAGGCAAAGATACGCATCAGCGCATCTTCCATTGACAGGTAGAAACGGGAAGAACCGTTGTCACCCTGACGACCAGAACGGCCCCGCAGCTGGTTATCGATACGACGGGATTCATGGCGCTCGGTACCAATGATGTGCAGACCGCCTGAAGCCAGCACCGCATCATGGCGAATCTGCCAGGCGCTCTTAATCTCTTCAATCTGTTCCGCCGTTGGCGCTTCCAGCGAGGCAATCTCTGCCTGCCAGCTACCCCCCAGCACGATATCCGTACCACGACCAGCCATGTTGGTGGCGATGGTCACAGCCGCTGGCTGACCAGCCTGAGCAACAATATCCGCTTCACGGGCGTGGAACTTGGCGTTCAGTACCGCATGTTTGATCCCGGCGCGGGTCAGCTCTTCTGACACCACTTCAGACTTCTCGATGGAGATGGTACCCACCAGTACCGGCTGGCCGTTGGCGGTGCGCTCACGGATATCTTCGATGATCGCATCGATCTTCTCTTTCTCGGTCATGTAGACCAGATCCGGCAGATCTTTACGCACCATTGGACGGTTGGTCGGCACCACGATGGTTTCCAGCTTGTAGATCGAGCTGAATTCAAACGCTTCGGTGTCTGCTGTACCGGTCATGCCCGCCAGTTTGGCATACAGGCGGAAGTAGTTCTGGAAGGTGATAGAGGCCAGCGTCTGGTTCTCATTCTGGATCTCCACGCCCTCTTTGGCTTCCACGGCCTGATGCAGGCCGTCAGACCAGCGACGACCCTGCATGGTACGCCCGGTGTGTTCATCAACGATGATCACTTCACCGTCTTTCACGATGTAGTCAACGTCACGGGTAAACAGCACGTGGGCACGCAGTGCGGCGGTCACGTGGTGCATCATCATAATGTTGCCCGGAGAGTACAGAGACTCACCCTCTTCCATGATGCCTTCGCTGACCATCAGCTCTTCAATGGCAACCAGACCACGCTCGGTCAGGTGGACCTGACGGGCTTTTTCGTCCACGGAGAAGTGGCCTTCCCCCTGGAAGGTGTCGGAATCCTCTTTTTCCTGGCGGATCAGACTCGGGATGATCTTGTTAACTTTGATATACAGCTCAGAGCTGTCTTCTGCCGGCCCGGAGATGATCAGCGGGGTACGCGCTTCATCGATCAGGATGGAGTCGACCTCATCCACCAGCGCATAGTTCAGCTTACGCTGCACGCGGTCTTCAGGGCTGAAAGCCATGTTGTCGCGCAGGTAGTCAAAACCGTATTCGTTGTTAGTTCCGTAAGTGATGTCCGCAGCGTAGGCTTCACGTTTGGCCGGAGCAGGCATGCCTGGCAAGTTGATGCCGATGGTCAGGCCGAGGAATTCAAACAGGCCACGGTTGTTTTCCGCATCACGCTGAGCCAGATAGTCATTCACGGTAACCACGTGAACGCCTTTGCCACTGAGGGCATTCAGGTAAGCTGGCAGCGTTGCAGTCAACGTTTTACCTTCACCGGTACGCATTTCAGCGATGCAGCGATCGTTCAGTACCATACCGCCGAGCAGCTGGACGTCAAAGTGACGCATGCCGAACACGCGCTTACTGGCTTCACGCACGGTCGCAAAGGCTTCCGGGATCAGATTTTCCAGCACTTCGCCCTTTTCCAGACGCGCACGGAACTCAACGGTTTTCCCTTTGAGCTCATCGTCAGACAGCTTTTCGAAATCCGGTTCCATTTTGTTGATCTGTTCAACGACTTTGCGCATACGGCGCAGCGTGCGGTCATTGCTGCTACCAAAAACTTTGGTTAATAATTTGATTAACATAGTAAATAAATTCTCTCAACCACCGCGTTCTGCGGTGAAGCATTTAATTCAGGTATGATGGATTAACAAATATTATGCGAGAGAAGCAGGTCCGGCGCGGATGCCCTGAATCCGGGCCAGCCACAGACCGGCCTGATAGCGGGGCTGGATTGTCGCCTGGCGCTGTTCTGTCTGGCGAATAATGGCTGGCGGTTTTGCCTCGTGGGTCAGTAACCCATTGAGCGTATCCAGCAGCGCCAGCTTCTGTACTTCGAGCGGCACGGCCTGCTCGGCTGCTGGCAGACTGGCTGGCGTCAGCGTAAAGGAGAGATGGCGGATAACGGTGCGGATGGCATGCTGATGCCAGTAATCCACCGTAAAATTCGGCCTGCGGGCGCTTTCCTGCAGCAGAGCGAGACTGTCAAAACGCACACCGCTGCTTATATTCAGGCTTCGGGAAGAGGTTTCTGGTAAGGTTGTACGGTCGCTGGCAGCATGTGGCAGGCCGAGACTCGCCGCGACCATCCCCAACAGGAGATGCGGCCAGAAATAACGTCTGCCAAATTGTCGCCAACGATTTAGAATACCCACTGTTTTCCGCCGGAGCCTGCTATGCGCGATAGTCGCCCGCAATCTATAGAAAATTTATTCGAAGCAACTGAAGGCCAGGGAATGCTGCAATCCATTCAGCATCGCGCCATTGCGCTGAACAAGCTGAACCGTGCGGTGCAGGGTGTTCTCCCGGCACAGCTGCATCCCTGGTGCCGCGTGGCGAATTTTCGCCAGGGCATTCTGGTGCTCGAAACCGCTAATGCCAGCTGGATGATGCGCTTACGCTATGAGCAATCCAGCCTGCTGTCAGCTTTACGAGCGCAAATATTACCATCTTTGACGGCAATCGACATCAGGATAAATCCATCGTTAGCAGTAAAAGGTCAGGAAAGCGCGCAGGAAAGCAGCAAACAGTCAGAAGAGAAATCAGCAGGACGTCAGCTCAGTGAGCATAGTGCGGAAATATTGCGGAGTGTCGCAAGCCGAAGCCCGGAAAAACTGAAGAAGATAATAGAACGACTGGCGTCACTGGCCGGAGAGAGTACCAGCTCAACCAGTCGTAATAAGTAGCTCTGGTTTATGCCAGAACCAGATTGGGTGCCCTGAAGGTCACCGGCAGCTCTGCTTCGTCTTCGAAGGTCGCCCATTCCCAGGCTTCCTGCTTAGCCAGAACAGCCTGCAGCAGCTTGTTGTTCAGTGCATGACCACCTTTGAATGCGGTAAACGCACCAATGATGTTATGACCACACATAAACAGATCGCCAATCGCATCAAGCATTTTGTGACGCACGAATTCGTCTTCAAAGCGTAAACCGTCTTCGTTCAATACGCGGTAGTCATCCACCACGATTGCACAGTCAAAGCTGCCGCCGAGGCACAAGCCACGGGACTGCAGTGCTTCGATGTCACGCATAAAGCCGAATGTACGGGCACGGCTAAGCTGGCGCGCAAAGGCTTCAGCAGAGAAGTCCATGCTGTAGCGTTGTGAGCTGGCATCAATCGCCGGGTGTTTAAAGTCGATAGTGAAATCCAACGTAAACCCGTTATGCGGTCTCAGTTCCGCCCATTTGTCGCCATCTTCAACCCGGACAGGCTGTTTGATGCGGACAAATTTCTTAGCGCAGTTCAGTTCTTCAATGCCGGCATCCATCAGCAGATAGATAAAGGGGGCAGCGCTGCCATCCATAATAGGAATTTCAGGCGCGTTCACTTCCACCACAATATTATCAATGCCAAGGCCTGCGAGGGCTGCATTCAGGTGTTCGACTGTAGAAATACGCACGTCATGCTCATTAACCAGGCAAGTGCAGAGCATGGTATCACGCACGGATTTTGCATCAGCCGGGAAATCAACCGGTGGATTCAAGTCAGTGCGGCGATAGATGACCCCGGTATTAGCCGGCGCAGGGCGTAACGTCAGTGTGACTTTCTTGCCGGTATGTAAACCGACACCCGTCGCCTGAACAATACGTTTTAATGTCCGTTGTTTGATCATCGCATTATCTCGCAAAATTACTCATCCGACCGCCAGTATATCTTACTGGCGGGCGAACACTTTAGCACAAAGAGCGGAGAATCCCAATTCTCAGGAAATTCTTAGTCCGCCTGCTTACGCAGGAAGGCCGGAATATCCAGATAATCAGGCTCTTTGTTGGTTTGCGTACCCGGATCGTTGACCACTTTCGCCGCAGGTTTCTGCTCCTGAGGCAACGGGGCCATGCCGTGCTGCTGATAGCGATGATCCATCACAGGCTGGGTTTGCTGCTGTTTATTGGTTACCAACGTGATTTCCGGACGTTTGTCCATGCCGATACCAGTAGCCACAACGGTTACGCGCAGCTCGTCGTTCATTTCCGGATCCAGCGAGGTACCGATAACCACGGTCGCATTGTCGGAAGCAAACGCACGGATGGTGTTACCTACAGTCTCGAACTCATCCAGACGCAGGTCGAAGCCAGCAGTGATGTTAACCAGCACGCCGCGAGCGCCAGACAGGTCGATATCTTCCAGCAGTGGACTGGAGATCGCCATTTCAGCCGCTTCTTCAGCGCGGTCTTCACCACAAGCCACGCCAGAACCCATCATCGCGTAGCCCATTTCGGACATCACGGTGCGCACGTCAGCAAAGTCGACGTTCATCAGGCCAGGACGGGTGATCAGTTCAGCGATACCCTGTACCGCGCCTTTCAGCACGTCGTTGGCTGCACCAAACGCATCCAGCAGAGAGATACCACGGCCCAGTACTTTCAACAGCTTGTCGTTTGGAATTGTAATCAGAGAATCGACATGCTTGGAGAGTTCGGCAATCCCCTGCTCAGCGAAAGCCATGCGTTTTTTGCCTTCGAAATTGAAAGGCTTTGTCACCACAGCAACGGTCAGGATACCTAAGTCTTTTGCGACTTCAGCCACAACTGGTGCAGCGCCGGTACCCGTACCGCCACCCATGCCAGCTGCGATAAACACCATGTCTGCACCTTCCAGCGCCTGACGCAGTGCTTCACGATCTTCTTCAGCAGAGTTACGGCCCACTTCCGGGTTCGCGCCAGCCCCCAGACCTTTGGTAATCCCGTTACCAATCTGGATAGTCTGGCCTACTGCCGTTTTACGTAACGCCTGGGCGTCGGTGTTAACGGCAAAGAACTCTACGCCTTCGATGCGCTCGCGCACCATGTGCTCTACGGCGTTACCGCCGCCGCCGCCGACGCCGATGACTTTAATCACCGCGTCATTGGTTAATTCCATAGGTTCAAACATAATTTCTCTCCGTTATGTGCCTGTCGCCGGGAGATCATAAACAAGCTTAGCATGATCCCCTTTTCTCAAAATTAAAACTCTTTTCTCAGCCAGCTGTTGATTCGTTTGAACCAGTTGCCCACTGAGGCTCTTTTTTCCACATCTGCCTCACCGCTGAGGTGAGACTCTTTTCCGTAGTGCAGTAAGCCAACCGCCGTTGAGTAGTATGGCTCCTGCGCGTAATCCGTTAATCCAGTAATGTTCAGCGGCTGTCCGATACGCACCTGCGTGTGGAACACACGCTGGGCGCAAGCCGCCAATCCTTCAATCTGTGCCGCGCCGCCGGTCAGGACAATACCTGCCGCCAGGTGGTGCTTAACGCCCTGGGTGCGCAGCTGCTCCTGCAATTGCAGGATTTCATCGTTCACCAGGTTCAGCAGCTCGGTGTAACGAGGTTCAATCACTTCAGCCAGCGTCTGTCGCTGCAGGCTTCTTGGTGGTCGGCCGCCCACGCTCGGCACTTCAACGTTTTCGTCTTTGCCCACAATGGAGCCCAGCGCACAGCCGTGACGAACTTTAATCGCTTCCGCATCGGTTGGCGGAGTGCCGAATGCATAAGCGATGTCGCTGGTAACCACGTTACCAGCGTAGGGAATCACTTTGGTGTGGCGCAGTGCCCCACCGGTATAGACCGCGATATCCATGGTACCGCCGCCTACGTCCACCACGCAGACGCCCAGCTCACGTTCATCTTCAGTCAGCACGGCAAAGCTGGAAGCCAGACCGGCAAAAATCAGTTGGTCAACTTTCAGGCCACATCGTTCAACCGCTTTGACAATGTTTTTTGCCATATCGTTGTGGCATGTGATCAGGTGCACCTTTGCCTGCATACGCACGCCGGACAAACCGACCGGGTTCTTGATCCCTTCCTGATAGTCGATCGCATATTCTTGCGGAATAACATGGAGGATGCGGTGTTCATCACGAACACGAACGGATTTCGCGGTGTGGACCACGTTTTCCACATCTTCCTGGGTCACTTCCTCTTCGGAAATAGGAACCATCCCTATTTCGTTCTGGCAACTGATGTGTTTCCCCGATAATGCAAGGTATACCGAAGAAATCTGACAGTCTGCCATCAGCTCTGCCTGGTCAATCGCACGCTGTACGCACTTCACGACGGACTCCAGATCGTTCACGCCGCCTTTATCCATCCCGCGGGAGGGACAGCTGCCCACCCCGATGATGTTGACCATGCCATCGGGCAGAATTTCCCCTACCAAAGCGGCGACCTTCGCGGTGCCGATTTCGAGTCCAACTACCAGTTTTCTGTCCGTCGCCTTGATCATTGTTGTTTAGCCTGTGCCTGATTCTGTTGCTTGTTACCGTCAGTGGTCTGAATTAATGGCGGTGCCCATCCTACTGCCGCGCCAGAGTCATATCGCAGGTCCACGTAACTGATCCGCTTGTTTTCCGTTTGTGCCTGCTGCTGCAGCGTTGGGGAGAGTTGGATGAAGCGCTTCAGCCTCTTCATATCCTCGTTGCGCCCTAACTCCAGACGCACATCATCGCTCAACACCAGTTGCCATGACCGCCGCGCGGTCATTGAGGCCGCCTTCAACTTAAACTTGCTGGCGGCCAGCAGGTCACTCATCTGGTGATACCCGGTCAGAACCTCTGACTCGCTGCCTTCCGGACCGTAAAGCATTGGCAACGCTTCTTTACCAATGTGGTTGGCCGGCACGCTGAAGGATTTTCCTTCGGCATCAACCATGTGCAGGTCATTCCAGCGGGCTACGGGCACATATTCAACCAGATGAATCTTTAATTCGTCCGGCCACTGCTTACGCACGCTCACCTGCTGGATCCACGGCAGGCGTTCAATCTGCTGCTGGATAACATCCACGTCCTGCGACATGAAGGTTCCAGGCGCGCCAAGCGACAAAATAGCCTGGCGAATATCATCATGGGTGGTGTAGTGCATCTGCCCTGTCACCACCAGCCTGGACAGCGGCAGGCGGGAAGCATCGTTCATCCACTTCACCACCACTAATCCACCAGCCAGCATTACACCCAGCACCATCAGCAGAAAGATGATGCCCGCCAGCCTGGAGCCATTACTGCGGCCGGTACGCGCTTTTTCCTGCGCCTCACGGTTTCGGACATTCAGAGCGGCCTGTGACATATCAGTCGGCCAGCTCCAGAATGCGGGCGACCAGCTGCGGGAAGGTCATTCCGGCCTGCTTGCCTGCCATCGGCACCAGGCTGTGGCTGGTCATGCCTGGCGAGGTATTTACCTCCAGCAGATAAAACTCGCCATCGCCGCCCATCATCACGTCCACTCGTCCCCAGCCGCTGCAGCCCAGAGCGCGCCAGGCCTTCAGCACGATGTCGCTCAGTTCAGCTTCTTTTTCAGCAGACAATCCGCTCGGGCAGAAGTATTCAGTATCGTCAGAAAAGTATTTAGCTTCATAGTCATAGAATTCAGAAACGACCTGAATTCGTATAGACGGTAGAATGTCATTACCGATCACGCCAACGGTATATTCCGGACCGCTCAAAAAAGCCTCAATCAGCACGTCATCATCGTGACGGAAAGCCTCATCAACCGCAGCCTGAAGCGAGTCAGCCTGATTCACGCGGGTGATCCCGACGCTGGAGCCTTCATTGCTTGGCTTGACGAACAGCGGCAGCCCTAAAGCAGCAATGCGCGCCTGGGTTTCTGCGCTAAGACCCGCATCCATCTCCTTACGGGTGATAGCCACATAAGGGAAAACCGGCAAACCACAGCCTTGCCACAGGCATTTGGTGCGCAGCTTGTCCATAGTGATGGCCGATGCCATCACGCCGCTACCGGTATAAGGGATCTGCAGGAATTCCAGCACGCCCTGCAGCGTACCATCTTCACCACCACGACCATGCAGCGCGATAAAGGCTTTATCGAACCCCTCTTCTTTCAGACGCATTACCGGGAAATCACGAATATCCACCGCATGAGCATCAATACCGGCTTCTTTCAGCCCGGCCAGCACTGCGTTACCGGACATCAGCGAAACTTCACGCTCAGCAGAAGTGCCACCCAGCAATACCGCTACTTTCTCAGCCATGATGATCCTCTTCTTTCGTCTGCGGTTGTAACTTCTGGTCGGCCAGCTTGCGGGCGACACGCCCCACATTGCCTGCGCCCTGCACCAGGATTAAATCGTTGCCGGAAAGCGCAGGTGCCAGCATTTCCAGCACTGAATCATGGTCTGAGACCAGAATCGGGTCGACTTTGCCACGGCTGCGAATGGTGCGGCACAGCGAACGGCTGTCCGCTCCCGGAATCGGTGTTTCACCGGCCGGGTAGACATCCAGCATCACCAGCACATCCACCTGCGACAGGACGTTGGCAAAGTCGTCATACAGATCACGGGTTCGCGTGTAGCGGTGCGGCTGGAAAATCATTACCAACTGACGGTCAGGCCAGCCAGCGCGCGCGGCCTTAATCGTCACATCCACTTCCGTTGGATGGTGGCCATAGTCATCAACCAGCATTGCCGTGCCCTGCACACCGTTCACTTCCTGCAGCGGATATTCGCCAAGGAAATCAAAACGGCGACCGGTACCTTGGAAGCTTTCCAACGCACTGAGGATCTCTTCATCATCAATGCCTTCTTCTGTTGCCACAGCAACCGCAGCAGCGGCGTTCAGCGCGTTGTGACGACCAGGCGCATTCAACGTAACGCGCATTAGCGGTTTGTCCTGACGGGCCAGAGTAAAGTGCCCCTGAGCGCCATGCTGCTCATAGCTGGCAATGCGTACATCAGCGTCTTCGCTGAAACCATAAGTGGTGATCTGACGCCCGACGCGAGGGATTAAGTCGCGGATAACGGCATCATCAACACAAAGCACCGCACGGCCATAAAACGGCAAATTGTGCAGGAAGTTAATGAACGTCTGCTTCAGGTTCTCAAAGTCGCCCTGGTATGTATCCATATGGTCAGCTTCGATGTTGGTGACAATCGCTACCATCGGCTGCAGGTGCAGGAACGAGGCATCGCTCTCATCCGCTTCCGCAATCAGGTAACGGCTGCTGCCCAGTCGGGCATGGGTGCCTGCCGCCTTGACCAGGCCGCCGTTCACAAACGTTGGATCCAGGCCGCCTTCTGCATAAATGCTGGAAACCATCGCCGTGGTGGTCGTTTTACCGTGGGTACCTGCAACGGCAATGCCGTGGCGGAAACGCATCAGTTCGGCCAGCATCTCTGCACGGCGGATTACCGGGATACGCGCTTCGCGAGCGGCGATAATTTCCGGGTTGTCCTGCGATACTGCGGTGGAAACCACCACCACGCTGGCATCGCTGACGTTCTCAGGGCGATGGTTAAAATAGATGGTCGCACCCAGCGCAGTCAGATGCTGGGTCACCGCATTTGGAGCCAGGTCCGAACCGCTGATTTCATAGCCTTCATTCGCCAACACTTCGGCAATACCGCCCATGCCGGCACCACCGATGCCAACAAAGTGAATGTGCCGGACGCGACGCATCTCGGGCACGATAGAACGCAGTTTTGCCAGTTGTTGTATATTCATCTCTTCTGCCTGTCGGCGCCTTTCGGTAACCGGTTATGAGACGAATAAATTCGTCCCAGGAAATTCATTTTTTTACAGTGCCGCTTTGCTGACTTCCGCTGCCACCCTTTCGGTTGCATCCGGGATAGCCACTGCACGGGCTTTCTCTGCCATGTTCAGTAATGCCGGACGATCCCATCCGGCCAGCGTTTCCGCCACGACTTCCGCAGTGAACTGCGGTTGTTCGTAAATTTTTGCTGCACCTGCTTTTTCCAGTGGCAGCGCGTTCCAGTACTGCTGACGATCCTTATGCTGGAACGGAACGAAGATGGCCGGTAAACCTGCCGCCGCCACTTCGCTGACGGTCAGCGCCCCTGAGCGACAAACCACCACGTCTGCCCAGGCATAGGCCGCTGCCATATCGTCAATAAACTCTGTCACTTTATGGCCAGTTTGGTTCACTTGCTGGTAAGCCTGATTCACACTTTCCAGCGCGCCCTTCCCTACCTGATGCCAGAGCGTGATTTTATCGCCAAGCTTCGCAGCCACTTCCGGCATAGTCTGGTTCAGCACGCGAGCGCCCTGACTGCCACCAATCACCAGCACCCGAACCGGGCCAGAACGATCCGCCATCCGCACTTCAGGCAATGGCAGCGCCAGCACATCGGTTCTCACCGGATTCCCCACCACTTCCGCATTCGGGAATGCACCGGGGAAGGCCTGCATCACTTTTTTGGCAATCTTCGCCAGCCATTTGTTGGTTAGCCCGGCAATGCCGTTCTGCTCATGCAGCACCACCGGGATGCCGCAGCTCCAGGCGGCCAGGCCACCAGGACCGGAAACATAACCGCCCATGCCCAGCACCACGTCCGGCTGATAAGCCTTCATAATCGCTCTGGCCTGGCGTACCGCGGTGAAAATACGCAGCGGAGCGGTAATCATTGCCTTCAGCCCTTTGCCGCGCAGCCCACTGATGCGGATAAAATCAATATCGATACCATTTTTCGGGACCAGATCGGCTTCCATACGGTCCGCCGTGCCGAGCCAGCGCACCTGCCAGCCCTGCTCCATCAGATGGTGAGCTACCGCCAGCCCGGGGAACACATGTCCGCCAGTTCCGCCAGCCATCACCATCAAACGCTTGCCTTTCATCGACTACCTCGCGTAAACGCCTGGGCTTTGGCCAGTCGGGTTTCATAATCTATGCGTAACAAAAACACGATGGCGGTCGACATAATGATCAGGCTGGACCCGCCGTAACTGATCAGCGGCAGCGTCAGACCTTTGGTCGGCAGCATACCGGCTGCAGCCCCCACGTTAACCAGCGCCTGGAAGCTGAACCACACGCCGATGGAGCAGCCAAGAAAACCGGAAAAACGCTGGTCAAGTTCCAGAGCGCGCCGACCAATGGACATCGCGCGAAAAGCGACGAAGAATACCATTAAGAGCGCCAAAACCACACCGATATAACCCAGTTCTTCACCAATAATGGAGAAGATAAAATCGGTATGGGCTTCCGGCAGATACTCCAGTTTCTGTACCGAATTCCCCAGCCCCTGCCCCCAGAATTCGCCACGGCCAAAAGCCATCAGTGACTGGGTTAACTGGTAACCGCTGCCGAACGGATCCTCCCATGGATTCCAGAAGGACGTTACGCGGCGCATACGGTACGGTTCGGCGACAATCAGCAGACAAACAGCGAAAATTCCGGAGCCGATAATTGCCAGGAACTGCCATAATTTTGCCCCGGCAAGGAACAACATCGCCAGCGTGGTCACAAACAACACAACCACGGTACCCAGGTCGGGCTGCGCCAGCAGAAGAACGGCCAGCACCACCATCACGCCCATCGGCTTACAGAAGCCCCAGAAGTTGTTGCGAACCTCATCAACCTTACGCACCAGATAGCTGGCCAGATAGCAAAACAGGGACAGTTTCGACATCTCAGCAGGCTGAATACGCAGCGGACCAAGGGCAATCCAGCGGGATGCACCGTTGACCGAACTGCCCACCACCAGCACAATCAGCAGCATCACTACCGTAACCAGCAGCATGATGTTGCTGTAACGCTGCCAGAAGTCCATCGGCACACGCAGAGTAACCAGTGCCATGCCCAATGCCAGCGCGATATAGAACGCATCACGCTTGGCGAAATAGAAGGGATCATCTGACAAACGCTGCCCGACCGGCATAGAGGCCGAAGTCACCATCACAAAACCTAGCATGGCCAGACCCAGCGTCAGCCACAGTAGGGTACGATCGTACAGCACCATTGAGCTGGTATCGCTTTCACGCGGTCCCATTACCCAGTCTTTCAGACGATCGGATAGCCCACCCGCAAGGCTCAGTCCTTTCAAGTGCATCAGCCCAGCTCCTTCGCCAGTTGAGTAAACGCATCGCCGCGCTGCTCAAAGTTTTTAAATTGATCGAGGCTGGCACAGGCTGGCGACAGCAACACCATGTCGCCTGACTGCACTTTCGCTGCGATTTGCACCATCGCTTCGGCCATAGTGTCCGTTTGCACGGCTTTCTCCGGGCACAGCGCGACAAGTTCAGCACCATCGCGTCCGAAACAGTAAATCCGCACGTTATCGCCCTGCAGATAGCGGGTTAGCGGGCTGAAGTCAGCCGATTTGCCGTCACCGCCCAGCAGCAGCCAGAGCGTGCCTTTCACCTGTAGTCCGTTCAGCGCGGCTTCGGTGCTGCCGACGTTGGTAGCTTTAGAGTCATTGATCCAGCGCACGCCGTTATGGTCATAAGCCAGCTGGAAGCGATGAGCCAGGCCGGTGAAGGTTGTCAGGGCTTTCAGGCTGGATGTCCGGGGCAAGCCGACTGCATCCGCCAGCGCCAGTGCTGCCAGCGCGTTCGTGTAGTTATGCTGACCAACCAGTGTCATCTCATCGGTGTTCAGCACTTTCTCGCCCTTCACCCGCAGCCAGATGCTGCCCTGCTGGTGGTTAAGATGATAGTCACCCACGTCAACACCAAAGCTCACACAGCGCTTGTCCGCTCCGCGAACCGGCATGGTCATCCCGTCATCGGCGTTGACCACACAGACCGCCGCATGCTCGTACACCCGCAGCTTGGCCGCACGATACTGCTGCATCCCCAGTGGATAGCGATCCATATGATCCTCAGTCACGTTGAGGATCGTGGCGGCTGCAGCTTTCAGGCTGCTGGTGGTTTCCAGTTGGAAGCTCGACAGCTCCAGCACGTAAAGCTGAGCGGGCTGATCCAGCAGCATCAGCGCTGGCAGGCCAATATTGCCGCCCACGCCAACCTGCCAGCCCGCAGCTTCAGCCATCTCACCCACTAAAGTGGTGACGGTACTTTTGCCGTTTGAGCCGGTGATCGCCACAATCGGTGCCTGCGCTTCACGGCAGAACAGTTCGATATCGCCAACAATTTCCACGCCTGCATCGGCGGCATCCATCAGGGAAGGATGCGAAAGGGCCATTCCCGGGCTGGCCACGATCAGATCCGCTTCAAGCAGCCAGCTGTCATTCAGCGAACCGAGCCAGCGTTCCACATCTGAAGGCAGCTTGTTCAGTCCTGGCGGGACGACACGGGTATCCATCACACGTGGCGTAACGCCGCGTGCTAAAAAGAAATCAACACAGGACTGACCGGTCAGGCCCAACCCAATGATGACGACTTTTTTACCCTGATAGTCAGCCATAGTTACCGCACCTTCAGCGTTGCCAGGCCAATCAGCACCAGCATCAGTGAAATAATCCAGAAGCGCACGATGACGCGCGGCTCCGGCCAGCCTTTCAGCTCATAGTGATGATGGATCGGCGCCATGCGGAAGATGCGCTGACCGCGCAGCTTGAACGAACCAACCTGCAGGATCACCGACAGGGTCTCCACCACGAACACTCCGCCCATAATCACCAGCAGGAATTCCTGACGCAGCAGCACTGCGATAGTGCCCAGCGCGCCACCCAGAGCCAGAGAGCCAACATCACCCATAAAGACCTGAGCCGGATAGGTGTTGAACCACAGGAAGCCCAGGCCCGCGCCGACAATAGCGGTACAGACAATCACCAGCTCACCGGCGTGGCGCAGATAGGGGATATGCAGGTATTCGGCAAACTTGACGTTACCGGTAGCCCACGCCACCAGCGCAAAACCAGCCGCAACAAATACGGTCGGCATAATTGCCAGGCCATCCAGACCGTCGGTCAGGTTCACAGCGTTACCGGTCCCTACGATCACGAAGTAAGCCAGTACAACGTAGAACAGCCCCAGCTGCGGCATGATGTCTTTAAAGAACGGCACGACCAGCTCAGTGGCTGGCGTCCCGTTACCGGCGGCGTATAACGCGAAGGCAACACCCAGCGAAATCACTGACATCCAAAAATATTTCCAGCGGGCAATCAGCCCTTTGGTATCTTTGCGCACCACTTTGCGGTAGTCATCAACGAAGCCGATGATGCCAAAGCCCACCAGCACCACCAGCACGCACCAGACGTACGGATTGGAAGGATAGGCCCACATCAGTACCGAAACGGTGATGGAGAAGAGGATCATAATCCCACCCATCGTCGGCGTACCGCGCTTGCTGAAGTGCGACTCAGGGCCGTCGTTGCGAACGACCTGGCCAAATGACATTTCCTGCAGACGGGCGATCATCCGTGGGCCCATCCACAAAGAGATAAACAGAGCGGTCAGCAGGCTGACAATGGCGCGAAACGTCAGATAGGAAAAGACGTTGAAGCCAGAATAATAAGTGACCAGATGCTCGGCCAGCCAGACTAACATGTTCCTTTCTCCTGTAAGCTCTGCACTACCTGCTCCATGGCGGCACTACGCGAGCCTTTGACTAAGACGGTAATAATTGGCTGCTGTGTCAGCAGCGTTCTGAGTCGTGCTATGGCGGCAGATTTATCGCTGAAATGCTCACCCACCCCACTGGCATCACTGATTGCCTTGCTTAAAGTTCCCACGCTGAGGACCTTATCAATCCCTGCCTGACGCGCCGACCTGCCCACCTCACGGTGACACTCTTCGGCTTCATCACCCAGTTCCGCCATGTCTCCCACCACCATCACGCGATAGCCTGGCATTTCGGCCAGCACCTGCGCAGCTGCGGTCATCGACCCAACATTGGCGTTATAGCTGTCATCCAGCAGCAATTTCCCTTCTGCCAGCAGCATCGGGAACAGACGGCCAGGCACGGCTTTCAGGCCGGACAAACCTTTCTGAATGGCGCTGAGTGGCGCATCCACAGACAGCGCCAGTGAAGCCGCTGCCAGCGCATTGGCCACGTTATGGCGGCCAGGCAGCGGCAGCTGAATGTTGATGCTGCCCGCAGGAGTCATCATCACAAAGTGCGTGCCGCTGCTGGTCACCTGAATATCTGTGGCAAAGAAGTCACTGTCAGCCTGCGGCTGGGTGGAGAAACGCCAGACCGTTTTGCTGTGCAGCATGCTCTGCCAGTGCGGCCAGTCGTTGCTGTCCGCATTGAGGATCGCTGTGCCTTTGACCGGTAATCCCTGGAAAATTTCGCCTTTGGCTTTTGCCACGCCGGCCAGCGAACCAAACCCTTCCAGATGGGCCGCAGCCAGGTTGTTCACCAGCGCAGTCTCGGGGCGGGTAATGTCGGTGGTATAAGCGATTTCGCCCTGATGGTTCGCACCCAGCTCAATCACCGCGTACTGGTGTGCGTCAGTCAGGCGCAACAGCGTCAGAGGTACGCCAATATCATTGTTCAGGTTGCCTGCGGTATAGAGCGTCTCGCCACATTCCCGCAGGATGGCAGCGGTCATCTCTTTCACCGAGGTTTTTCCGGAAGAGCCGGTCAGGGCCACAACGCGCGCTGTGGATTGCAGGCGGACCCAGCCAGCCAGCTGTCCGAGCGCAATGCGGGTGTCGGCCACCACCACCTGCGGAACAGCAACAGGTAAGTGCTTACTCACCAACAACGCTGCCGATCCGGCAGCAATCGCGTCACCGACGAAATCATGCGCGTCAAAACGCTCGCCCTTCAGAGCGATAAACAGGCACCCGGCACTGACCTTGCGTGTGTCGGTAGTCACTTCAGCAAAAGTCAGGTCGCCACCGTAGAGCTTGCCGCCGGTCAGTTCAGCCAGAGTCTGTAACGAAAGCGCGATCATGCCACTACCCCCAGTAATCTGGCGACCGTTACACGGTCGGAGTAGTCCAGACGGCGGTTACCGACGATCTGGTAATCTTCATGGCCTTTGCCAGCGACCAGTACGATATCGCCCTCTTTCGCCTGCAAGACAGTGTTAGTGACCGCTTGCGCACGTCCCGGCATTATACGGGCGCGACCGGCATCAAGCAGCCCACTCAGCACATCTGCCACAATCGCCGCAGGATCTTCACTGCGCGGGTTGTCATCCGTAATCACCATCACGTCGGAAAACTGCTCGGCAATCGCTCCCATTAGTGGGCGCTTACCTTTATCGCGATCCCCGCCACAACCGAAGACGCACCACAACTGCCCTTTACAGTGCAGGCGTGCCGCCAGCAGCGCTTTTTCCAGCGCGTCGGGCGTATGAGCATAATCCACCACCACCGTTGGCTTGCCTGCTGCAGTGAACACTTCCATCCGCCCGGTGACAGGCTGCAACTGATTACCAGTCGCAATCAGCGAGGCCAGCGGGTAGCCAACAGCTAACAGTGTGCCGAGCGCCACCAGCAGGTTGCTGACGTTAAATGCTCCCATCAGACGGCTGTCAATTTCGCCATTGCCCCAGCTGGATTCGAACGTCACCTTCGCACCGTTGTCGTGATAGTCGACAGCAGTCGCCTTCAGCCAGCGCCCACGACAGCCCGGCTGTAAATTGTTTTCCATTGTCACGGCCACGGCATCCGGCAGTTTTTCCAGCCAGCGGCGTCCCACTTCGTCATCGGCATTAACGATCGCCTGACCCACCTGATGCTCAGAGAACAGCAGCCATTTCGCGGCTTCGTAGCGCGCCATGTCACCGTGATAATCAAGATGGTCGCGGCTCAGATTGGTAAACGCTGCGGCGGCAAAAGGCAGTGCAGCCACACGATGCTGCACCAGACCGTGGGAGGAAACCTCCATCGCCGCCAGCGTGGCACCCTGCTCAACCAGCGTACTCAGCATGTGCTGAACATCTACCGCCGAGCCAGTGGTGTTTTCTGCCGGAGCCAGATGTCCGTACAGGCCATTGCCGACGGTGCCCATTACCGCACCGGTTTCACCCAGCAGCTGGGCCCATTGCGCCAGCAGCTGCGTGGTGGTGGTTTTGCCGTTAGTCCCGGTCACGCCAATCAGGCGCAGCTTCTCGCCGGGTTGCTGGTAGAAACGTCCTGCCAGGGCAGACAGACGTTGAGCAAGCTGGGCCAGGTAGATCACCGGCACGCCATGCATCTCTTTGATTTCACTATCTTCAGCTTCACCCTCTGCGTCGGCAATCACTGCCGCCACACCCTGAGCAATAGCCTGAGGAATAAAGCGGCGTCCATCCGCCTCATGGCCTTTCACCGCCACAAACAGATCGCCGGAAGCCGCCAGACGGCTGTCCAGTATCATTTCACGAAGCATCCGTTCCGGTGCGCCAGGCACCCACGGAGCCAGTAAATCGCGCAGGTTACGATCTGTCACTCGATCCCTCACTTCTGTTCTCTGCCATCTCGTTTTTGTCGCCCGCAGGCGGCAGGCCATCAGGCTCAATGTTCATAGTGCGCAGAACACCGCCCATAATGGCGCCGAATACCGGTGCAGAAACTGCACCACCGTAATACTTGCCAGCCTGTGGATCGTTAATCACCACCACCAGCGCAAACCGGGGACGACTCGCTGGTGCCACGCCAGCGGTGTATGCGATGTATTTGTTGACGTATTTGCCATCCGGCCCGACTTTTTTAGCGGTACCGGTTTTAATGGCGATGCGGTAACCCTTGATGGCCGCTTTCACGCCTCCGCCACCGGGCAGCGCCACGCTTTCCATCATGTGCATCACGGTGCGCACCAGTTCTTCAGGAAAAACGCGCTGACCCGCCACTGGCGGGTCGACTTTGGTAATGGACAGCGGGCGATAGACGCCATAACTGCCTATGGTTGCGTAGACTCGCGCTAACTGTAACGGCGTTACCATCAGCCCGTAGCCGAAAGAGAAGGTGGCCCTCTCTATGTCAGACCACCGTTGTTTTTGAGGATATAAGCCACTGCTTTCTCCGACCAACCCCAAATTGGTCGCCTTTCCCAGTCCAAAACGTGAGTAAGTGTCTACTAACGCTGAGGACGGCATCGCTAACGCCAGTCTTGAAACACCGACGTTACTCGATTTCTGCAAAACCCCGGTCAGGGTCAGCTCACTGTAGCGGGCCACATCTTTGATCTCGTGGCCGTTAATACGATAAGGAACGGTATTCAGTACGCTGTTTTCTCTCACCACGCCGCGCTGCAGGGCAGTCATCACCACCATCGGCTTCACCGTTGAACCAGGTTCGAAAATATCGGTGATGGCGCGGTTACGCATCACATCTTTAGTGGTGCCGGACAGGTTGTTCGGGTTGTATGCCGGGCTGTTCGCCATCGCCAGCACCTCACCGGTATTCACATCTACCAACACCGCAGTGCCTGATTCCGCCTTGTTAAAGGCCACGGCGTTGTTCAGTTCACGGTAAACCAGCGCCTGTAAACGTTCATCAATACTCAGCGCCAGGTTGTGAGCCGCACGGCTGTCGACAGAGGAGATATCTTCAATCACACGGCCATTGCGGTCTTTACGGACAGTACGTTCACCTGGTTGCCCGGTCAGCCATTTATCAAAGCTTTTCTCAACGCCTTCAATGCCCTGACCATCGATGTTGGTGAAACCAATCAGATGGGAAGTCACCTGTCCGGCAGGATAATAGCGGCGTGACTCTTCACGCAGGTTGATACCGGGAAGCTTAAGCTTTTTGATGTAGTCGCCAATGGCAGGGTTCACCTGGCGGGCCAGATACACAAAGCGCCCCTTCGGATTGGCATTCACGCGGGCTGACAGCTGATCCAGCGGAATGGAGAGCGCATCAGACAGCGCCTTCCAGCGGCTGTCCATAGTAATGCCGCCCTTATCGTTAAGTTCTTTCGGGTCAGCCCAGATAGCATTAACCGGGACGCTGACCGCCAGAGGGCGTCCGGCACGATCGGTGATCATGCCGCGGGCAGTGGGAACAGCCTGCACGCGCAGGGAACGCATATCCCCTTCGCGCACCAGTTTGTCGGGGTTAATCACCTGCAGGTATGCCATGCGGGCCAGCAATCCTCCTAAGCCGAGCAAAATGCAGACGCAAAGCAACGCAAAACGCCAGCTGACAAAGCTGGCTTGATCTTCCGGGCGTTTCAACTTCTGCGTTTTAGTTGCGGCTTTCATTCAGTCCCTTACGGTTGTACCACGATGTTTTCCTGCGATGGGTCGACATGCTGCATCTGCAGTTTTTCCGTTGCCGTCCTCTCAACCCGGCTGTGATCGCCGAGGGCATTCTCTTCCAGGATCAGGTTGCGCCACTCGATATCCAGCGCATCACGCTCCAGTACCAGCTGTTCACGCTGGGCGGTAAGCAGGCGGGTTTTATGCGCCGTGGTCACCACCAGTACCGAAGAGACCAACACGCCGGCAGCAAGGATTAACGGAATTTTGCCGTGGCGTAACAGATCGCCTGCAATTACTCCCGGTAAACTGTGTCGCTCGTTGCCAATCATGACGCGGTCCTCTCAGCGATACGTAGAACAGAGCTGCGCGCCCGTGGGTTTTCAGCCACTTCAGCTTCGCCCGGCATCATCTTGCCCAGAGCCTTAAGCTGACGCCCCCCTAACTTGCTTAATTGCGCCTCGGTCATTGGCAGACCAGCCGGAACCTGCGGACCGCGGCTCTGCTCGCGCATAAAGCGCTTCACAATGCGGTCTTCCAGTGAGTGGAAGCTGATCACTGACAGACGTCCTTCCGGAGCCAGCGCGGATAACGCACCTTTCAGTGCCTGCTCAATCTCTTCCAGCTCGCTGTTCACCCAGATACGGATTGCCTGAAAACTGCGGGTCGCTGGGTGTTTAAACTTGTCCTTCACTGGCGTGGCGGCATAAATCACATCCGCCAGCTCCTTGGTGCGCGTCATGGGCTGTTCACGGTTGCGCACAACAATGGCGCGGGCGATACGCCTGGCAAACCGCTCTTCACCAAAAGTCTTCAGCACGAAAGCGATATCGTTCTCTTCAGCCTGAAGCAGCCATTGCGAGGCCGACAATCCTTTGGTCGGGTCCATTCGCATGTCCAGCGGTCCGTCGCGCATAAATGAGAAGCCCCGCTCGGCATCATCCAACTGCGGGGAAGAGACCCCCAAATCCAGCAGAATGCCATCAATCTTGCCGGTCAGTCCCCGCTCTTCGGCATAGTCTGCCAGCGCGGAAAAGGGGCCGTGAATAATGGTGAAACGCGGGTCAGTAATGTCGGCTGCGGCTGCAATCGCTTGTGGGTCGCGATCGATGGCATACAGGCGGCCCTTCTCTCCCAGCTGCGAGAGGATCAGGCGTGAATGCCCACCTCGTCCAAAGGTGCCATCAATATAGATGCCGTCAGATCTGATATTGAGGGCGTTTACCGCCTCGTCCAACAGCACCGTGGTATGTCTGAAATTTTCCTGCATAGCTATAATGACAAGTCCTGCAAACGCTCAGATAATGGCTCCTGAGTCGACTGCTCCGCGTCAATATCCTCCCTGACTTGTTGATACCAGGTCTGTTCATCCCACAGCTCAAATTTGTTGAACTGTCCAACCAGCATCACTTCTTTGGTCAGGTTCGCGTGCTGGCGCAGCGTGTTCGCCACCAGCAGACGGCCTGCATTATCCATCTGGCATTCGCTGGCATGCCCGAGTAACAAACGCTGAACACGGCGTTCTGCGGGGTTCATGCTTGATAAGCGCGCCAGCTTACGTTCAATAATTTCCCATTCGGGCAGGGTATAAAGCAGCAGGCATGGCTGATGAAGGTCAATGGTACAAACCATTTGCCCCTGTGATTCCCCGATCAGCGTTTCGCGATAGCGCGTAGGCACGGCGAGCCGCCCTTTGCTGTCGAGATTGACTAACGTTGCCCCACGGAACATGCCAGCCTCACCCTCCAGTTACCCTCTTTCACCACTTTCCACCACAAATTCCCACCAAAGGAGTTTACGGAGCGGAGGAAAACATTGTCAAGCCGCAGCGGACGCCGATTAGGATTATTTCTTTACTGATAAAAACGCAAAGGAGTTAAAAAATCGCGGATCACTCAGGAATTTAAAAATAAACTAATGAATAGTGGCAGGAATTTCTGGAAGAATTTTACATTGCTCAAAAATATGCCAGTTTCAGGCCGCAAAAATTTCCGGAAGAACTTTGCGACGCAGGCGGCATTTTAAGGTATTTCTTAATAAAATCCCAGTCTGCACCCGTTGCACCTGTGCTACAGCTTAAGCAGATGTGTGGATTCCTAATAAACGTGAGGGAATATATAAAGATAAGGTTAAGCTCCTTCGCCTTTACTTTTACTTACGTAATGAAGCAGAGGATTAACGTTAACATTTTTAAACGGATGGATGAGAGAGGATGTCAGTGGGAAAAGTTATAAAGGCAGCGCTGGACTGCCTTTTTTTGTAAAACGTTAAGTTGTCTTGCGGCTTAATCGCCCACGGCGGTAGAGATTACGGCGAATTCGGGTTAATCCCGGTTTGGGTTTACGCGGTTCGTCCAGGCTGGCCAGCACCAGCTCCAACACCCGTTCCGCCACATCGCGGTGACGCTGGCCCACGGCCAGTACCGGACATTCGAGGAAATCCAGCAGCTCATGATCGCCGAAAGTGGCAATTGCCAGATCGGTCGGCAAGCGTCCTTCATGCTTCAGCGTCACGTCCATTACGCCCTGCAACAGACCGAACGAAGTGGTGAACAGCGCATCCGGCATCGGATTGGTTTCCAGCCAGGTTTCAAACAATGCTGCTGCGGCGGACCGTTCAAAACTGTTGGCGTAAATAAAATCAATTTTACGCGGATCGTCTTTCCACGCCTGGCGGAACCCCATTTCACGCAGGAAGCTGACCGACAACTCTGGCAGCGCACCGAGGAACAGGACAGACTCAACCGGCTGCTTACGCAGTTCAGCCGCCAGCATCTCTGAATCGTCCTGGTCTGCCCCCACCACGCTGGTGAAGTGTTCACGATCCAGCGCGCGGTCCAGCGCAATGATCGGCAGCGGATCGTTGGCCCAGCGCTGGTAGAAGGGGTGTTCCGGCGGCAGAGCGGTGGAAACGATAATCGCATCAACCTGACGCTGCAGCAGATGCTCAACGCAGCGCATCTCGTTGTCGGGCTGATCTTCAGAGCAGGCAATCAGCAGCTGATAGCCGCGCTGGCGAGCCTGACGTTCAAGATAGTTAGCGATGCGGGTGTAGCTGGTATTCTCAAGGTCGGGAATAACCAGGCCAATAGAGCGGGTACGCCCTGCACGCAGTCCTGCAGCAACCGCGTTAGGATGGTAATTATGCTCACGCACTACCGCCATCACCTTCTCGACGGTTTTATCGCTGACACGATACTGCTTGGCTTTACCATTGATAACGTAGCTGGCCGTCGTGCGCGATACTCCGGCAAGGCGCGCAATTTCATCCAGTTTCACAATAACTCCACCTGGCACCGCAACGGCGCAAAAAATAGCCACATCGCGGCTATGGATAAGACATTTGTTACATCTAACAGCAGATTAGTTTAGCGAGCAACTGCTTTTAGTTATGCGGGGGGGCTTTCTGTCAAAAATAAAAAACCCGGCATTACGCCGGGTTAGCCTAGTACAGAGCCTGTTGACGGGCGAAATTATCGCATAATGCGATCGCCTCTGGAGACGCCAACGATGCCGGAGCGGGCCACTTCAACAATTTCGGCCACGTCGCGCACGGTGCTCAGGAAGGCATCCAGCTTGTCGCTGGTCCCGGCGAGCTGAACCGTATAAAGCGACGGCGTGACGTCAACGATCTGACCGCGGAAAATTTCAGCGCTGCGCTTCACCTCTTCACGACCGTAACCGCTGGCCTGGATTTTCACCAGCATAATCTCACGCTCAACGTAAGCGCCCTGCCCCAGTTCACTGACACGCAGCACGTCCACCAGCTTATGCAGCTGCTTTTCGATCTGCTCCAGCACCTTTTCATCACCCACGGTCTGAATGGTCATGCGCGAAAGCGTTGGATCGTCAGTTGGCGCGACGGTCAGGCTTTCAATGTTGTAACCGCGCTGGGAGAACAGGCCCACCACGCGCGACAATGCGCCGGATTCGTTTTCCAGCAGTACCGATAAAACACGACGCATAATTAAGTCCTCTCCGTTTTGCTCAGCCACATTTCGTCCATCCCACCACCGCGAATCTGCATTGGGTATACGTGCTCGGTGCCATCAACGTTGACATCCACAAACACCAGCCGTCCTTTGCCCAACTCTTCCAGCGCCTGGGTCAGCTTCGGCTCCAGCTCATGAGGATGGTTGATGCCGATCCCGACATGGCCATAAGCCTCCGCCAGACGGACGAAATCAGGCAGCGATTCCATATAGGACTGAGAATGGCGGCCGGAGTAAATCATGTCCTGCCACTGCTTCACCATACCGAGGAAACGGTTGTTGAGGCTCAGCACCAGCACTGGCAGATCATACTGCAGCGCAGTGGACAGCTCCTGAATGTTCATCTGGATACTGCCGTCGCCAGTGACGCAAACCACGGTTTCTTCCGGCAGCGCCAGCTTAACACCCAGCGCGGCTGGCAGGCCAAAGCCCATGGTGCCGAGACCGCCTGAGTTAATCCAACGGCGCGGCTTGTCAAACTGATAGTAAAGCGCGGCGAACATCTGATGCTGTCCCACATCGGAGGTCACATACGCCTCGCCTTTGGTCAGGCGCCAGATGGTTTCGATTACAGCCTGTGGTTTGATCTTTTCGCTGCTGCGATCGAACTCCAGGCAGTGACGGGCACGCCACTGTTCGATGCTCTGCCACCAGTCGCGCAGGCTGTCGTAATTCTGTTCATTTTCGCCCTGAGCCATTAGCTCGATCATCTGGCTCAGCACCTGTTTCGCATCACCGACGATCGGCACATCTGCCGCCACAGTTTTCGAAATTGACGTCGGATCGATGTCAATATGCAGCACCGTCGCGTTCGGACAATACCTGGCGAGATTGTTGGTGGTCCGATCATCAAAGCGCACGCCGACGGCAAAAATCACATCAGCATTATGCATGGTCATGTTGGCTTCATAGGTGCCGTGCATCCCCAGCATTCCGACGCTCTGCCGATGGGTGCCCGGAAACGCGCCCAGCCCCATCAGCGAGCAGGTTACCGGCAGATTCAGTTTTTCAGCAATCTGGCGCAGCTCATCGTGACACTCCGCGTTAATCACGCCGCCACCGGCATAAATCACCGGTTTTTTGGCGGCCAGCAGAGTTTGCAGCGCGCGCTTAATTTGTCCCTTATGCCCCTGCGTGGTTGGGTTATAAGAACGCATGCTGACAGATTCCGGCCAGACGTAAGGCAGCTTGTTCGCCGGGCTCATCACATCTTTCGGCAGGTCGATTACCACCGGTCCGGGACGGCCGCTGGAGGCCAGCCAGAACGCTTTTTTCATTACCGCAGGAATATCTTCCGCCTGCCTGACCATAAAGCTGTGCTTCACCACCGGACGGGAGATGCCGACCATATCGCACTCCTGGAAGGCATCATAACCAATCAGCGAAGAAGGCACCTGACCGGAGAGCACGACCATCGGAATGGAATCCATGTAAGCAGTGGCAATGCCGGTAATGGCATTGGTTGCACCCGGGCCGGAGGTGACCAGCACCACGCCCACTTCACCGGTAGAACGGGAATAGCCATCTGCCATATGCACGGCACCCTGCTCATGGCGGACCAGCACGTGATCAATACCGCCGACAGTCTGCAGTGCATCGTAGATATCCAGTACGGCCCCGCCGGGGTAGCCGAATACATGTTTAACGCCCTGATCGATCAACGATCGGACGACCATCTCGGCTCCTGACAACATCTCCATTTTTGCCTCCAGGCTTTAAGGTGCTGATTTATCTGCGAGCGCCTCCGGCAAGGACGTAGGGCGGGAGCGGGCGGATAAGGTCAAAACCTGTATTTAGTAAAGGGGTGGAAATCGTTTCCAAAATCCAGTACAGGGCAGCGCCCCGGTGTTTTTGCTTTTAGTTGAGGAAATACCATAACCGCAGAAAAGTTAGCAGGCAAACGCCATCCAGGTTACCGGGGCAGGACAGTGGATGTTAAGGCGCTACTTCCGGTGGGGACTTAACGACAAATACACTGACCAGACGGCTGAAGAAAAGCGGTTTATACTGCCGGAAAATTAATTTACAGCGCGATCGTTTTGTTATTAAAACAAAGTTAACAAGATTTGAAGCGTACCTGTTCAAATTTTGTCACTATTTTAGGTTTATATTCTTAATGAATTTAATTTCTTAAAATAATTAACTGAGCTCAGGGTTATTATTAGCCGGGTTAACCCATAAGTTTTACCTATGCAACACATTGATTAAACAGGTGTTTCAGGCCTGATTTTAGAGGATATTTTTTCTCATCCTCCGGGCAGAGATTTCTGAGAACAGCCACCGTGCCTTTTTCTTCTGCAACCTGCCCTGGCCTCAGAATAATTTCCCTTAACCGCTCTGTTATAACCTTACGGCCAGGGTTGACATCCCCCCCGGCTTTCAAGTATCAATAAGGGAACAGCAAATTTACGAGGTCTGACTCAATGATTCGTACCACCCTCCTACTTGGTCTACTACTAAACGCATTCACTGTGCGCGGTAGACTTGTGGGCGGAATGAATCACTGATTCAGGCTTGCAAACCTAGAAAACCCGCGCCATTGCGCGGGTTTTTTTATGCCCGTAGTTCTGGCAAAGCAAACTCGACAAGGAATACCCGATGAGCGAACAAGTAATTATTTTCGATACCACTCTGCGTGACGGCGAACAGGCGTTACAGGCTAGTCTGAGCGTTAAAGAAAAACTGCAAATCGCACTCGCACTGGAGCGTATGGGCGTTGATGTAATGGAAGTTGGCTTCCCTATCTCCTCTCCTGGTGACTTTGAATCGGTACAAACCATTGCCCGTCAGGTCAAAAACAGCCGTGTTTGCGCCCTGGCGCGCTGCGTTGAGAAGGACATTGACGCGGCCTATGAAGCCCTGAAAGTGGCAGAGGCCTACCGTATTCATACTTTCCTGGCAACCTCGCCAATGCATATCGCCACCAAATTGCGCAGCACGCTGCCGGAAGTGATTGAGCGTGCAGTGGCCATGGTGAAACGCGCCCGTAACTACACCAACGACGTTGAATTCTCCTGTGAAGATGGCGGCCGTACCCCTATTGATGATCTGTGCCGCGTGGTGGAAGCGGCGATCAATGCCGGTGCCACCACCATCAATATCCCGGATACCGTGGGTTACACCCTGCCGGGCGAGTACAGCAACATCTTCGCTCAGCTGCGCAACCGCGTACCTAACATTGATAAAGCCATTCTGTCCGTGCATACCCATGACGATTTGGGCATGGCGACCGGTAACGTTCTGGCTGCACTGCAGGCCGGTGCCCGTCAGGTAGAAGGAACCATCAACGGTCTGGGCGAGCGTGCCGGTAACTGTGCGCTGGAAGAAGTGATCATGGCGATCAAAGTCCGCAGCCAGCTGATGAACCTGCACACCAACATCAAACATAACGAAATCTACCGCACCAGCCAGATGGTCAGCCAGATTTGTAATATGCCTATCCCGGCGAACAAAGCGGTGGTCGGTACCGGTGCCTTCGCCCACTCCTCCGGTATTCATCAGGACGGCGTGCTGAAGAACCGTGAAAACTACGAAATCATGACCCCGGAGTCGATCGGCCTGAACCAGGTGCAGTTGAACCTGACCTCACGCTCCGGCCGTGCGGCAGTAAAACACCGCATGGATGAAATGGGTTACAAAGAGAATGACTACAATCTGGATGCGCTGTATGACGCTTTCCTGAAGCTGGCGGACAAAAAAGGCCAGGTGTTCGATTACGATCTGGAAGCGCTGGCGTTCATCAACAAACAGAACGAAGAGCCTGAACACTTCCGCCTGGATTACTTCAGCGTGCAGTCCGGCTCGAGCGTGATGGCAACTGCCTCCGTGAAGCTGGGCTGTGGTGAAGAAGTGAAATCCGAAGCGGCAACCGGTAACGGCCCGGTAGACGCGGTCTATCAGGCGATCAACCGCATCACCGATTTCGATGCCGAACTGGTGAAATATCAGCTGACCGCCAAAGGTCACGGCAAAGATGCGCTGGGTCAGGTGGATATCGTGGTCAACTACAATGGCCGTAAATTCCACGGTGTGGGTCTGGCAACAGATATCGTGGAATCCTCAGCCAAAGCGATGATCAATGCCCTGAACAACATCTGGCGCGCCCGTCAGGTTGAGCAGGAACTGCAGCGTAAATCTAAAGCCAAAGACCAGAAGGAAGCGGTGTAATGTCCAGGACTTATCATATTGCAGTGTTACCCGGTGACGGAATCGGCCCGGAAGTTATGGCTCAGGCCGGTAAAGTGCTCGATGCCATACGTCAGCGTTTTGGTATGCGCATCACCACCAGCGAATATGATGTCGGCGGCGTGGCCATCGACCGTCACGGCGAACCGCTGCCACCAGCAACAGTCGCAGGCTGCGAACAGGCAGATGCCATTCTGTTTGGTTCGGTAGGTGGCCCGAAATGGGAACATTTACCTCCTGCGGAGCAGCCAGAGCGAGGTGCCCTGCTGCCTTTGCGTAAACACTTTAAGCTGTTCAGCAACCTGCGCCCGGCCAGCCTGCATCAGGGGCTTGAAGCCTTCTGCCCATTGCGCAGCGATATTGCGGCCAAAGGCTTTGATATCCTGGTGGTGCGTGAGCTGACCGGCGGCATCTATTTTGGTCAGCCAAAAGGTCGTGAAGGCAGCGGCCAGCACGAGCGCGCTTTCGATACTGAGGTGTATCACCGTTTTGAGATTGAGCGTATTGCCCGTATCGCCTTTGAATCAGCCCGCAAGCGCCGCAAAAAAGTCACCTCAATCGATAAAGCTAACGTGCTGCAGTCCTCGATTTTGTGGCGTCAGATTGTGAATGAAGTGGCGTCAGATTATCCGGATGTCGAACTGAGCCACATGTATATCGACAACGCCACCATGCAGCTAATCAAAGAGCCATCACAGTTCGACGTGATGCTTTGTTCAAACCTGTTCGGCGACATTCTCTCTGACGAATGCGCGATGATCACCGGTTCGATGGGCATGCTGCCGTCTGCCAGCCTCAATGAGCAGGGCTTCGGCCTGTTTGAGCCAGCTGGTGGCTCCGCCCCGGATATCGCCGGTAAAAATATTGCCAACCCGATTGCCCAGATCCTCTCCCTCTCACTGCTGCTGCGCTACAGCCTGGACGCAGCCGAAGCTGCCGATGCCATTGAGCAGGCAGTCAGCCGCGCGCTGGCGGAAGGCTACCGCACCGGAGATTTAGCCGGTGACGGCAACGCCATCAGCACCGGGGAAATGGGCTCGATTATTGCCCGATTTATCAGCGAAACCTGATTATGAAAACATTATACGAGAAGCTGTTTGATGCCCACGTCGTGTATGAAGCGCCAAATGAAACGCCGCTGCTGTACATCGATCGCCACCTGGTGCATGAAGTGACCTCAGCGCAGGCCTTTGATGGCCTGCGGGCGCACGGACGACCGGTGCGCCAGCCGTCAAAGACCTTCGCAACAATGGATCACAATGTCTCCACCCAGACTCGTGATATTAACGCCAGCGGCGAGATGGCCCGCATCCAGATGTCGATGCTGATCAAGAACTGCGAAGAGTTTGGCGTGCGTTTGTATGACCTTAAACACCCTTTCCAGGGCATCGTACATGTGATGGGTCCTGAGCAGGGGATGTCCCTGCCGGGCATGACCATCGTCTGCGGCGACTCGCACACCTCCACCCACGGTGCTTTCGGGGCGCTGGCCTTTGGTATCGGCACCTCCGAGGTGGAACACGTGCTGGCAACGCAGACGCTGAAACAGTCCCGTGCCAAAACCATGAAGATAGAAGTGTCCGGCCAGACTGCACCGGGGATAACAGCCAAAGATATCGCGCTGGCGATTATTGGCAAAACCGGCAGCGGCGGCGGTAACGGCCATGTGGTTGAGTTTTGCGGTCCGGCGGTGGAAGCCCTGAGCATGGAAGGCCGTATGACGCTGTGTAATATGGCCATTGAACTGGGGGCGAAAGCGGGCCTGGTCGCACCGGATGACACCACCTTCAACTATGTTAAAGGCCGCCAGTTTGCCCCCGACGCTCAGGCCTGGGACGAGGCGGTGGCTTACTGGCGCACGCTGAAATCCGACAGCGGCGCGAAGTTCGACAAAGTGGTTACCCTGAATGCGGCCGATATTGCTCCACAGGTGACCTGGGGAACCAATCCGGGACAGGTGATTGCGGTGAATGACTTTATTCCTGACCCCGCCTCGTTCAGCGATCCTAACGAGCGGGCTTCAGCGGAAAAAGCGCTGGCCTATATGGATCTCAAACCCGGGATAAGGCTGACTGACGTTTCGATCGATAAAGTGTTTATCGGATCCTGCACCAACTCGCGAATCGAAGATTTGCGGGCCGCTGCGGCAGTCGTTAAAGGACACAAAATCGCTGATGGGGTGCAGGCTTATGTGGTGCCAGGCTCCGGCCCGGTTAAAGCTCAGGCTGAAGCGGAAGGTCTGGACAAGATCTTCCTTGATGCCGGTTTCGAATGGCGCTTGCCTGGCTGCTCGATGTGCCTGGCGATGAACAATGACCGCCTTAACCCGGGCGAGCGTTGTGCCTCCACCAGCAACCGTAATTTTGAAGGTCGCCAGGGGCGCGGAGGGCGTACTCATCTGCTCAGCCCGGCCATGGCGGCAGCGGCGGCAATAGCCGGTCACTTTGCTGACATACGCGAGCAGAACAGTTTGCAGCCAGTGTCCGCAGCGACCCTCAATTAAGGAGCCACCATGGCGAGGAAATTTACGCAGCATACCGGCATTGTGGTGCCAATGGATGCCGCCAACGTGGACACCGATGCCATCATCCCGAAGCAGTTTTTGCAGATGGTGACGCGCACCGGTTTTGGCCGCAACCTGTTCTATGACTGGCGTTATACCGATGCGGAAGGCCAGATCCCAAACCCGGATTTTGTGCTTAACAAACCGGCGTTCAGCGGTGCCAGCATTATGCTGACGCGCGAGAACTTTGGCTGTGGCTCTTCCCGCGAACATGCTCCCTGGGCGCTGACCGACTATGGCATTCAGGCGATTGTCGGCAGCGACTTCGCGGACATCTTTGCCAACAACTCTTTCAATAATCAGCTGTTGCTGGTGACGCTGAGCGAAGAGGAAGTGGACGAACTGTTCCGGAAAGTGGCGAATGAGCCTGGCGTGAGTTTTACGGTCGATCTGGAAAACCAGCAGGTCATCGCCGGTGAGAAGCGCTATCCGTTCAGCATCGACAGCTTCCGCCGTCACTGCCTGATTAACGGGCTGGATAACATTGGTCTGACGCTGCAGCACGATGCGGATATCAGCGCTTACGAACAAAAACAGCCTGCGTTTTTACGGTAATCCCGGTATATAGCCCGGCGAATGAAGGTGGCAGAAGCCCTACACAAGCGACTCAGAAGTTTAAAGCTCGGGGAACACAGGCCGGGAATAAAGCGTCTCACGCCATGGACGGCGTGAGTCGAGCAGTCAGGGACGACGCTTTTTGCGTCTTTATGAGCGGCCTGTGTTCCCCGTGCAGGCATCATGACGCTTTTGAAGTTGACCTGTTCCCCGCACCACATGCTTCAGTGTCGTCTGATAAAATGTTAGTTTGTGCTAACACCCTCATCCACTTCTTCCGACATCACCAAAGCCGCCTGAACCAGGTTTCCGTCAGTCCTCAGACATCCTTCACTTTCGCGGACATCGCCAGCGAGACCAGCGAGAGAAGCAGCGCCACCCAGTACACCGAAGAGTGCCCGAATGTCTCCGCCATCGCGCCCTGCAGTACTCCCGCCAGGATCACCCCGGTCATAATACTGTTGGTGAACAGCGTGGTGGCAGCTCCCGGCCGCCCCGGCATCAGATCCTGAAAATAGAGCATACCAATCCCCGCCACGATGCCGATAAACACCGCATTAAAGATCTGCAGCACCATAAGCGCCACCCGCGAGTGGAACAGCACCAGCCCAAGGTAAAACACCACGCCCGCCGCTACGGCGAACAGCATCATTTTGCGCTTACCAAACCGCTTAACGTAATGTCCTGCCAGCAGCATGGCTGGAATTTCCAGCCCGGCAGCCACGCCCATCAGCAGCCCGGCCAGACGGTCAGGCAGGCCTAACACGCTGCTGATATACAGTGGCATATCAATGATATACATGGTGTTGCAGGTCCACATCAGCAACGAGGCAATAAACAGCAGCCTGACATCTTTATTCTTCCACGCGCTGGTCTGAGTCATCACCACTTCCGGCGACTGCTCAACCCTGGGCACGGAAGGTAACGCAAACCAAATCAGCGCGATACACACCACAAACAGCCCGGCAGCAACCAGAAACATGGTGGTGAAGCCGTAATTGAGCGCCAGTGCGAAAGAGAGCGGCGGCCCGACAACCCATGCGAGAGAAAGCTGTGCACGCATCACCGAGCTGAACATCACCACTTCCCGCGCCGAGCTGTCGGCATATTCACGGGCCAGCGCAAAAATCTGCGGCATCGACACGCTGGCCAGCGCGGACAGCAGTACGCCAAAAGTGATCAGCGTCAGGTAGTGACGATTAAAGGCAAACAGCAGTGCATTCCCCACCGCCATCAGGCAGCAGAACAGGATCAGCATTCTCCGGTCGCCGCTGTTATCGGAGCGTTTGGCCAGCAACAGGCTGACCACAATGCCCGCTATCGCGTTGACGGTATAGAACAGTCCCACCCAGAACGGACGCACCACCACCTCGCGCGTCAGGAACAGGCTGAGCGTCGGCGCCTGCAGCGCACCCGCCACGCCCACCATAAAAGAGACGGCCATAAACGCAAGATAGACAGGATTAAGACGACGGCGAGGCGATCGATCCGATTTCATACCTGGTCCTTCAAGAAAAATGTCGTTGCACAAAGCAGACGACAAAGAGGAAGCATAGAAGAAAAAACGGCCCAATGAAAAAAGCCAGCAGGTAAAAAAACCGGCTGGCTGGTGAAGTCGCACCATACTCAGATATAAATAGTTCACGATGTCAGAGCGCCATTCAGAGAATGCCTCCCGCTCTTTCATCTGTGCCTATTATTGGCCTAATATAAGGCAGGAAAAACAGACAGCTTTACCGCAAGGGTTCCCCTTTTATGTCCTCACCCCGCTTACAACAGCAGTTCATCCGGCTCTGGCAATGCTGCGAAGGGCAGTCTCAGGAGACTACCCTAAGCGCGCTGGCCATACAACTCAGCTGCTCCCGTCGCCATATGCGTAACCTGCTGAATGCCATGCAGGCTCAGGGATGGCTGGAGTGGCAGGCCGAAGCTGGCAGGGGAAAACGCTCGAAGCTCAGCTTCCTCTATACCGGGCTGGCGCTGCAGCAGCAGCGCGCGGAAGACCTGCTGGAGCAGGATCGCATCGATCAGCTGGTGCAGCTGGTGGGAGATAAAAATACCGTCCGCCAGATGCTGATTTCCCATCTGGGACGGAGCTTCCGCCAGGGCAAACATATCCTGCGCGTGCTCTATTACCGATCGCTGCTCAACCTGCTGCCCGGCACCCCGCTCCGGCGTTCGGAGACGCATCTTGCCCGGCAAATCTTCAGCGGGCTGACGCGGATAAATGAGGAAAATGGGGAAATAGAAGCCGATATTGCCCACCACTGGCAACAGGTCTCGCCACTGCACTGGCGTTTTTATTTACGTCCCGCAATCCATTTCCATCATGGCCGCGAGCTGGAGATGGCCGACGTTATCGCCACGCTCGAAAGACTGAAAAGCCAGCCGCTGTACGCCAACCTCCGGCAAATTGCCTCTTCCACCCCCTGGACACTGGATATCCACCTGCACCATCCCGACAGCTGGCTGCCGTGGCTGCTGGGTAGCGTCAATACCATGATCCTGCCAGAAGAGTGGCCTTCGATGCCGGACTTCTCACGTCAACCGGTTGGCACTGGCCCCTATGCCGTGGTGCGAAATCAGCAGACCCAGCTGCGGATCCAGGCTTTTGATGACTATTTTGGTTTCCGTGCGCTGATCGATGAGGTCAACATCTGGGTGCTGCCGGATATCAGCGAGGAACTGGTCTATTCCGGCGTCAGGCTACAGGGCGGCAGCGTTGACGAAAAATCAGAAGAGAGCCGCCTGGAAGAAGGCTGTTACTTCCTGTTGTTCGACCAGCGTTCTGAACAGGGACGCAATGAACAACTGCGGCGCTGGGTGAGCATGATTTTCAATCCGATAGCCCTGCTCAGCAATGCGGGAATTGGCTATCAGCGCTACTGGTTCCCGGCCTATGGCCTGCTGCCACGCTGGCACCACCGGCGAGATATGACCGTCACTCCTAAACCTGTGGGACTGACCTCGCTGACGCTCACCTGGTACAACGATCATATTGAACATCAGGGTATCGCCAACGCGCTTGAACCCATTCTGGCAGCGCACGGAGTGAAACTGGTGACTCAGCAGGTCGACTATGAGACCTGGCACCGTGGCGAGGCAGAAAGCGATATCTGGCTGGGCAGCGCTAACTTTACCCTGCCGCTGGAGTTCTCGCTGTTCGCCCTGCTTTATGAAGTCCCGCTGGTGCACCACTGCGTGAAAATTGACTGGGAAAAAGATGCACAGCTGTGGCGTGAACATAAGTTACCGCTGGCGGAATGGAGCAAACAGTTGATCAACACCTACAGCCTGCATCCCTTGTTCCACCACTGGCTGCTGCTGGAAGGTGAACGCAGCATGCGCGGCGTGCGGATGAACACTTTGGGCTGGTTTGACTTTAAATCTGCCTGGTTTGCCCCGCCCGAATCATGACGCTTTCGCTACCGCCGGGAAATCACTAGAATAGGCCGTTCTCAACGGGGTGCGTAACAGGTTATTAACTTCTTACGCTGAGACAGACCCGTCGAACCTGATCCGGATTATACCGGCGTAGGGATTTGAGAGTGTTTTAGCCCGCTCAGATCCTTTGCGATACCCTAAACCGTCAAGGAAACGCAAAGTGTTAAAGAAAGTCCTTCCTCTGCTAATTATCAGTGCATTCCCTACTTTTGCCGCCAAACCTCAGCTTACGGTTTACACCTACGACTCCTTCTCTGCCGACTGGGGCCCCGGCCCGGCTATCAAGAAAGCCTTTGAAGCCAACTGTGGCTGCGAACTGAAGTACGTCACGCTGGAAGACGGCGTTTCGCTGCTTAATCGCGTGCGTATGGAAGGTAAAAACAGCAAGGCTGACGTGGTACTGGGGCTGGATAACAACCTGCTGGATGCCGCTGAAAAAACCAATCTGTTTGCCAAAAGCAACGTCGACACCAGCAAAACCACCGTACCTGGCGGCTGGAAAGACAGCACATTTGTACCTTTTGACTATGGCTGGTACGCCTTTGTTTATGACAACACTAAGCTGCAAAACCCGCCGAAAAGCCTGAAAGAACTGGTGGAGACCGATCGCCCGCTGAAGGTGATTTATGAAGATCCCCGTACCAGCACGCCAGGCCTGGGCCTGCTGCTGTGGATGCAGAAAGTCTATGGCGATAAATCCCCGCAAGCCTGGCAGAAACTGGCGAAGAAAACGGTCACCGTGACCAAGGGCTGGAGTGAAGCCTATGGGTTGTTCCTGAAGGGCGAGAGCGATATGGTACTCAGTTACACCACTTCTCCGGCGTACCACCTGATCGAAGAGAAGAAGTCGCAGTATGCCGCAGCTAATTTCAGCGAAGGCCACTACCTGCAGGTTGAAGTTGCGGGGCAGCTGAAATCCAGCAAACAGCCACAGCTGGCGCAGAAGTTTATGCAATTCATGCTGGATAAACCCTTCCAGGACACCATCCCGACCGGCAACTGGATGTATCCGGTGGTGAAAAGCCAGCTGCCAGCCGGGTTTGATACCCTGACCGTGCCGGCAACTTCGCTGCAATACACCCCGCAGGAAGTGGCCAGTCATCGCAGCGAATGGATCTGTGCATGGCAACGCGCCGTCAGCCGCTGATCCTCGCGGCTTTAGTGCCCGGCGGCCTTGCAGCGATGCTGCTGGTCGCCGTGGCACTGCTGGCTTTCTGTGCTTTGTGGTACAACGCGCCAGAGATCGACTGGAGCGCTGTCTGGCATGATGATTATCTGTGGCACGTGCTGCGCTTCTCATTCCTGCAGGCTTCTCTCTCCGCCGTACTGGCTGTGGTGCCCGCGATTCCGCTGTCCCGTGCGCTGTACCGACGCCGCTTCCGGGGAAGAGAAGCCTTGCTGAGGTTGTGCGCCATGACGCTGGTGTTGCCGGTGCTGGTGGCGGTATTCGGTATCCTCAGCGTTTACGGCCGCACCGGTTGGCTGGCCACGCTCTGTGCCGGGCTTGGAATCGACTACAATTTCACTCCTTACGGGCTGCAGGGCATCCTGCTGGCACATGTTTTCTTTAACCTCCCGCTGGCGTCCCGGTTACTGTTGCAGGCGCTGGAGCAAATACCCGGCGAGCAGCGCCAGCTGGCCGCTCAGCTGGGCATGAAAGGCTGGGATCACTTCCGCATTGTGGAATGGCCGTGGCTGCGACGCCAAATCCTGCCAGCCGGTGCGCTGATCTTTATGCTGTGCTTCGCCAGCTTTGCCACCGTGCTGTCACTGGGCGGCGGTCCCAAAGCGACCACCATCGAACTCGCCATTTTCCAGGCACTAAGCTTTGATTACGATCCGGGACGCGCGGCACTGCTGGCGCTGATTCAGATGGCGTGCTGCCTGGGACTGGTGATGCTCAGCCAGCGCCTCAGTAAAGCCATACCGTCCGGCACGGCCAGCGTCAGCGGCTGGCGTAATCCGCAGGACAGCCTGTCGGCAAAAACTCTGGATACTGTACTGATCTCGCTGGCCCTGCTGCTGCTGCTGCCGCCACTGCTGGCGGTGATTGTTGACGGTATCAATCGCGGCTTGCCCACCGTACTGCAACAACCGGCGCTGTGGCAGGCCACGTTCACTTCAGTCCGTATTGCGGTGGCTGCGGGTGTACTCTGTGTGATCCTGACGACCATGCTACTGTGGAGCAGCCGGGAACTCCGGCTTAAACAGCGTGAGTTTGCCGGACAAGCGCTGGAGATGAGCGGCATGCTGATCCTCGCTATGCCTGGCATCGTGCTGGCGACCGGCTTTTTCCTGTTGCTCAACCAGACCACTGGCTTGCCGCAATCGGCAGATGGCATTGTGATTTTCACCAATGCGCTGATGGCCGTGCCTTACGCCATGAAAGTACTGGAAAACCCGCTGCGGGACATTGCCGAACGCTATAACCGCCTGTGCCTGTCGCTGGATATCCGCGGCTGGAACCGGCTGCGACTGATTGAACTGCGGGCGCTGAAGCGACCGCTGGCTCAGGCGCTGGCTTTCGCCTGCGTGCTGTCAATTGGCGATTTCGGCGTGGTGGCGCTGTTTGGCAACGAAGACTTCCGTACGCTGCCGTTCTACCTCTACCAGCAAATTGGCTCTTACCGCAGTGAAGACGGTGCGGTAACCGCCCTGCTGCTGCTGTTGCTGTGTTTCCTGTTATTCACCCTGATTGAAAAACTGCCGGGCCGCTATGCTGACGCTGACTAACCTTACCTGGATCTATAACCACCTGCCGATGCGCTTTTCACTCAATATGCAGGTCGGGGAAAGGCTTGCCGTGCTGGGGCCAAGCGGCGCGGGGAAAAGTACCCTGCTGAGCCTGATTGCTGGTTTTCTGACGGCGGACAGCGGCAGCCTGCTGATTAACGGCGAGGAGCACAGCGAGACGCCTCCCGCCAGGCGACCGGTCTCAATGCTGTTTCAGGAGAACAATCTGTTTCCGCATCTGACGGTAGCGCAGAACATTGGCCTGGGGTTAGATCCGGGGCTAAAACTGGATCACCAGCAAAAGCAGGCGCTGCAAAGCATTGCGCAGCGTGTCGGGCTGGAAGAGTACCTGACGCGCCGGCCTGGAGAACTGTCCGGCGGTCAGCGCCAGCGTGCCGCCCTCGCCCGTTGCCTGGTACGGAAACAGCCGGTACTGCTGCTGGACGAACCTTTCTCGGCGCTGGATCCGGCACTGCGTCAGGAGATGCTGCAACTGGTGGATGAAGTTTGCCTGGAGCGCAATATCACCCTGCTGATGGTATCGCACAGTATTGAAGATGCTGCACGCATTACGCCGCGCAGCGTGCTGATTGTTGATGGCCGGGTGTACTGGGACGGCAGAACTTCAGCTCTGCTGCAGGGCGAGGTCAGTGAAGCTGCGGTGTTGGGGATCAGTGTCCGATAAAGACCTGCCACAGTAGCTGGCGGAAGACCGGCATCATCGGGTTAAACTGAAGGGCGACAAAGCTGGCGACAGCAATCACCATCATTAACGGTGCCAGCCAGCGCAGGCGGGAAGACGGCAGATACAGCGTCGCCCAGTCGGACTGTTTTTTCGCCCGAAGCCAGCGCCAGCACAGCCAGCAGCCAAGCCACACCAGCAGCGCTACCGCCAGCAGGAGCCATTTAAACGTGCCGCTGCTGGCGTCCTTTGGCACATCAATCGCCACCCCGGCCAGGATCCCCGGCAGCAGGTAGAGCGGCGGCCACAGCACGCAGCCGATAATATTCGGCGGAATAAACTTCTTCACCGGCAGCTCAAGCATCCCCGCCACCAGCGGGATCAGCGGTCGGGTTGGCCCGACAAAACGGCCGACAATGATGGTGAACATGCTGTGCTGATGTAACGCATGCTCGGTCTTGTTCATCAGCGCCTGATGCTTTTTAATGAAGGACCAGCGGTGCAGCGGCCCTTTAAACTGCCAGCCGATCAGATAGGAGGCCCAGTCACCTACCAGGCAACCGACGGTACCCGCAAGCCAGGCAGGATACAGCCCGATCTGCCCGCTGCCGATCAGTGCGCCAAACGACGCCATCAGCACCGTTCCGGGCAGCAGCAATCCCACCAGCGCCAGCGACTCGAAAAAGGTAATCAACCCTACAGCCAGCAGCGACCAGGCAAGTGATTGCGTAATAAGATGTTCCAGCCAGGCTTCCATACTATCCACATTCTTTTCATCAGGATGACGGATTGTCGTGAGCCACCCTGAATCCGTCAAGCGCTGTTTTGTATGCGGATACTGTTAAGAGCGGCAACCTGACAGCGCCCGTCAATACAGACACTGTATAAATAAACATGCTATTATTGGGCATTATTACGGCAATAAGGATCACAGGTGAACGACGCACGCGCAGGCTTTCTGCTCACCCGCCACTGGCGGGATACTCCTTCAGGCACCGAAGTGGTGTTGTGGCTGGCGACTGATGCCGGTCCGCAGCGCGTGGTGGTGCCGCCACAGGAGTCGGTCGCCTTTATTCCCCAGGAGTCTCTGCCGCAGGTTAAAGCTCTGCTGAAACAGGAGCGCCATTACCGGCTGGTCCCGCTTGAGCTGAAAGATTTTCGCCAGCGTCCCGTGGCGGGTCTCTATTGCAAACAGTATCGTCAGTTGCAAAAGTTGGAGAAGCTGCTGCGCGAAAACGGCGTGATGGTCTTTGAGGCGGATATCCGCCCACCGGAACGTTTTCTGATGGAACGCTTTATCACTTCTCCGGTGTGGTTCAGCGGCCAGCCTGCCGGCCACAGCCTGATCAACGCCCGCCTCAAGCCTAATCCTGAGTACCGGCCGCCGCTGAAATGGGTATCGCTGGATATTGAAACCACCCGCCACGGCGAGCTGTACTGCATCGGGTTGGAGGGCTGCGGCCAGCGCGATGTCTATATGCTCGGCCCGGAAAATGGCGACGCCAGCGGGCTGGATTTTAATCTGGAATACGTTTCCAGTCGCCCGCAACTGCTGGAAAAACTTAACACGTGGTTTGAGCAGCACGATCCTGACGTGCTGATTGGCTGGAATGTGGTGCAGTTCGACCTGAAGATGCTGCAAAAGCATGCGGATCGCTACGGCATCCCGCTGCGTCTTGGCCGCAATCATGCGGTGCTGGAGTGGCGTGAGCATGGCTTCAAGCCCGGTGTGTTCTTCGCTCAGGCTACCGGCCGACTGATTATCGACGGCATTGAAGCGCTGAAATCCGCCTTCTGGAATTTTGACTCATTCAGCCTGGAATCGGTCTCACGAGAATTGCTGGGTGAAGGTAAGGCCATCGATAATCCGTGGGACAGAATGCAGGAGATCGACCAGCGTTTTGCAGAAAACAAACCGGCACTGGCTCTGTATAACCTGAAGGATTGCGAGCTGGTTACGCGCATTTTTCAGCACACCGAGCTGATGCCGTTCCTGCTGGAGCGGGCCACGGTCAACGGGCTGGCAGCAGATCGCCACGGCGGGTCGGTTGCCGCTTTCGGCCATCTTTATCTGCCCCGTATGCACCGCGCCGGGTTTGTCGCGCCCGGGCTGGGTGAAGTTGCACCGGAAGCCAGCCCGGGTGGTTACGTGATGGATTCCCGCCCCGGCCTGTATGACTCCGTGCTGGTGCTGGATTACAAAAGCCTCTATCCCTCCATAATTCGTACTTTCCTGATCGACCCGGTCGGGCTGGTCGAGGGCATGGCGCATCCTGATGATGCCGATTCGGTCAGCGGTTTTCGCGGTGCACGCTTCTCACGAACCCGTCACTGCCTGCCGGAAATTGTCAGCCAGATCTGGCAGGGCCGTGAAGCGGCCAGGAAACAGGGTAATAAGCCGCTTTCACAGGCGCTGAAAATCATTATGAACGCCTTCTATGGCGTGCTGGGCACCAGCGCCTGCCGCTTCTTCGATCCCCGGCTCGCGTCCTCCATTACCCTGCGCGGCCACGAAATCATGCGCCAGACCAAAGAGCTGGTGGAGGCCGAAGGGTATGACGTTATCTACGGCGATACCGACTCCACTTTTGTCTGGCTGAAAACCGCACATGATGAAGAGAGCGCCGCCGTCATTGGTCGCCGTCTGGTGGAGAAGGTCAACAGCTGGTGGCGCGAGCATTTGCAGCAGGAGTACGGGCTGGAAAGCGCGCTGGAGCTGGAATATGAAACCCACTTCAGCCGTTTCCTGATGCCAACGATCCGCGGTGCGGAACAGGGCAGTAAAAAACGGTACGCCGGGCTGATCCGCGAAGGCCAAAAAGAGCGGATGGTCTTTAAAGGCCTGGAGACGGTGCGAACTGACTGGACACCGCTGGCGCAAAACTTTCAGCAGGCGCTGTATCTGAAGATTTTTAAAAACCAGCCTTATCAGGAGTTCATCCGCGAAACGGTGCGCAAACTGCTGGATGGCGAGCTGGACAGCCAGCTGACCTACGGTAAAAGATTGCGCCGTCCGCTGGATGATTATCAGCGTAATGTCCCACCCCACGTGCGAGCTGCGCGTATTGCCGATGAGCAAAATCAGAAACTGGGCCGGCCGCTGCAGTATCAGAATGGCGGGAAAATTCGCTATGTGATGGCAACAAGCGGTCCCGAACCGCTGGAGGCCCGCATCACGCCGCTGGACTACGATCATTACCTGTCAAAACAGCTTCAGCCGGTTGCTGACGGGATACTCCCCTTCCTCCAGGATGACTTTGCTACACTGGTAACAGGTCAGTTGGGGCTTTTTTGACAGGTGACGAATGCGTTGCCTTCCAGTACCATAGCGCCCTTCCTGACGATCTGAATTTTCCTGCCGGGCAGTCATTGCCGGGCGGAAGTGCTATTGCCTGCTACAACCTCTGAGAGAATCGAGCCGAATATCTATGCCTTTTACACTTGGTCAACGCTGGATCAGCGATACGGAAAGCGAACTGGGATTGGGAACCGTGGTCGCGGTAGATACGCGCATGGTGACATTGCTTTTCCCCGCCACCGGCGAAAACCGTCTTTATGCTAAAAATGATTCTCCTATAACCCGTGTGATCTTTAATCCGGGCGATACCATTACCTGCCATGAAGGCTGGCAGCTGATCGTTGCCGATGTCAGTCACGAAAATGGCCTGGTGGCGTACACGGGCACCCGTCTGGATACTGAAGAGACCGACGTGGTGATGCGTGAAGTGATGCTCGACAGCAAGCTGGTGTTCAGCAAGCCGCAGGATCGCCTGTTCGCCGGTCAGTTGGATCGTATGGATCGTTTCGCTCTGCGCTTTCGCGCCCGCAAATATCAGAGCGAGCAGTATCGCCTGCCGATCAGCGGCCTGCGCGGAATGCGTACCAGCCTGATCCCGCATCAGCTGCATATCGCCCACGATGTCGGTCGTCGCCACGCTCCCCGCGTTCTGCTGGCAGATGAAGTTGGCCTCGGGAAAACTATCGAAGCCGGAATGATTATCCACCAGCAGCTGCTGGCAGGCCGTGCCGATCGAGTGCTGATTATCGTGCCGGAAACGCTGCAGCACCAGTGGCTGGTTGAGATGCTGCGCCGCTTCAACCTGCGCTTCGCACTGTTCGATGACGACCGCTATGCGCAGGCACAGCTGGACAGCGACAACGCCTTCGAAACCGAACAGCTGGCGATCTGCTCGCTGGACTTCGTCCGTCGTAACAAACAGCGCCTGGAAATGCTGGCCGATGCTTCCTGGGATCTGATGATCGTCGATGAAGCGCACCACCTTGCATGGGAAGAGGGGCAGCCAAGCCGTGAATATCAGGTAATTGAGCAGCTGGCCGAACAGATCCCCGGCGTGCTGTTACTGACCGCGACGCCGGAGCAGCTGGGAATGGAGAGCCATTTCGCCCGTCTGCGCCTGCTGGATCCGGACCGTTTTCACGACTTCGCTGCCTTTGTTGAAGAGCAGCAGCATTTCCGCCCGGTAGCAGACGCGGTAGCTGGCCTGCTGGCTGATAAAGCGATCAGCGACCAGGAAATGAACCTGCTCAACGACCTCGTGGGCGAGCAGGACATTGAACCGCTGCTGCAGACCGCTAACAGCGATCGCGAAGGTAAGCTGGAAGCCCGCCAGGAACTGGTCAGCATGCTGATGGACCGACACGGCACCAGCCGCGTGCTGTTCCGTAACACCCGTAACGGCGTGAAGGGCTTCCCGAAACGTGAGCTGCACCAGATCCGCCTGCCGCTGCCAACGCAGTATCAGACAGCGATCAAAGTCTCAGGCATCATGGGCGCGCGTAAAGCTGCCGATGAGCGCGCACGCGATATGCTCTATCCGGAACAGATTTATCAGGAATTTGAAGGCGACAGCGGCACCTGGTGGAACTTTGATCCGCGCGTTGAGTGGCTGATGGGCTTCCTGACCAGCCACCGCGAGCACAAGGTGCTGGTGATATGTGCTAAAGCCGCCACGGCCCTGCAGCTGGAACAGGTGCTGCGCGAGCGCGAAGGCATCCGTGCTGCCGTATTCCATGAAGGCCTGTCGATTATTGAACGTGACCGTGCGGCGGCCTGGTTCGCCTCTGAAGAAGATGGCGCGCAGGTTCTGCTCTGCTCGGAGATCGGTTCCGAAGGCCGCAACTTCCAGTTCGCCAGCCAGATGGTGATGTTCGATCTGCCCTTTAACCCGGATCTGCTGGAGCAGCGTATTGGCCGTCTCGATCGTATCGGTCAGGCGCACGATATTCAGATCCACGTGCCGTATCTGGAGAAAACCGCCCAGTCAGTGCTGGTGCAGTGGTATCACGAAGGGCTGGATGCGTTTGAGCATACCTGTCCGACTGGTCGCGCAGTCTATGACAAAGTGTATCCGCAGCTGATCGAGTATCTGGCAGCGCCGGAAAACCCTCAGGGCCTGGACGAGTTTATCGTCGGATGCCGCAAACAGCATGATGCGCTGAAAAGCCAGCTGGAGCAGGGCCGCGATCGCCTGCTGGAACTGAACTCCAACGGCGGCGATAAAGCCTCACAGCTTGCTGAACAAATCGGCGAACAGGATAACAACATCGAACTGGTCAATTTCGCGCTGAACCTGTTTGATATCGTCGGCATCAATCAGGAAGATCGCAGCGACAACCTGATCGTGCTGACGCCGGGCGATCATATGCTGGTGCCGGACTTCCCGGGACTGCCCGAAGATGGCTGTACAATCACCTTCGATCGCGGCCAGGCGCTCTCCCGTGAGGATGCCCAGTATGTGACATGGGAGCATCCGATCATTCGTAACGGGCTGGATCTGATCCTCTCCGGCGATACCGGGAGCTGTGCACTTTCGCTGCTAAAAAACAAAGCGCTGCCGGTGGGCACCCTGCTGGTAGAATTGATTTATGTGGTTGAAGCACAAGCGCCTAAACACCTGCAGCTGACCCGCTTCCTGCCGCCAACGCCGGTACGTATGCTGGTTGACCGCAAGGGCGCCAACCTGGCCGGTAAAGTTGAGTTTGAAAGCTTCAACCGCCAGTTGAATGCGGTTAACCGTCACACCGGCAGCAAACTGGTCAACGCGGTGCAGCAGGACGTGCATGCCATTCTGAAACTGGCGGAAGATCAGGCCGCGGAAGAAGCCCGCAAGTTGATCGATCTCGCCCGTCAGGAAGCGAATGAAAAGCTCAGCGCCGAGCTGTCACGGCTGGATGCCCTCCGCGCCGTCAATCCGAACATCCGCCAGGATGAGATTGACGCGCTGGAAAGCAACCGCGAGCAGGTGCTGGCCGCGCTGAACGATGCAGGATGGCGCCTGGATGCGCTGCGTCTGATTGTCGTCACGCATCAGTAAACATTCATGGGGCGGCTGGTCCGCCCCTGACAGGCAGGAAGATGGAACCCTATAACCCCCCGCAGGATCCCTGGCTACATATTCTGTATCAGGATGAACATATTATCGTGGTCAACAAGCCCAGCGGGCTGCTGTCCGTGCCAGGCCGTCTTGAGGATCACAAAGACAGCGTCATGACACGCATCCAGCGCGACTTTCCCACGGCGGAATCTGTACACCGGCTGGATATGGCAACCAGTGGCGTCATTGCGGTGGCACTGACCAAAGCGGCCGAGCGTGAGCTTAAACGGCAGTTCCGTGAACGCGAACCCAAAAAAACTTATGTGGCGCGCGTGTGGGGACACCCTGAGAAAGATAAGGGGATGATTGATTTACCGCTGATTTGCGACTGGCCGAACCGGCCAAAGCAAAAGGTGTGTTTTGAGACGGGCAAAGCCGCGCAGACTGAGTATGAAGTGCTGGAGTATGAAGCCGGCAATAGCGCCCGGGTGCTGCTGAAGCCGATTACCGGCCGTTCCCATCAGCTCAGAGTCCATCTGCTGGCGCTGGGCCACCCGATTCTGGGCGACAACTTCTACGCCCATGACCGCGCCCGTGCAATGGCCCCGCGCCTGCAACTCCATGCCGAAATGCTGACTATCACCCATCCGCAGTACCAGACGCCAATGACCTTTCGGCAGCCTGCAGATTTTTAGACCCGGGCGCCGTCAGCCAATGCAGTGAGATAAGGTGTTGGCCGGTAAACCGTGGTGATGCGCGGCACTGACCATCCTCTCCATTTGTGGCTTACCGTGATCGGGGTGCATCTCTTCAAAACGGCAGCTCTTACCTGATAAGTAATATTTGCGATTTCCAAAGTTATGATAAGGCAGCAGATCGATCCCCTGGAAGCTGCGGTGCCCATTCACCATCGTCGCAATCAGCGCCATCATCTTGTGAGCTTGTTCCTCACCGTCATTCACTTCCGGGATAACCGGGATACGGATGCGCAGCGGTATGCCCTGCTGTAACAACTTCTTCAGATTATTCAGGATGCTGCGATTACTTACGCCGGTATAGCGTTGGTGCAGCGTTTCATCGGCCAGTTTAATATCATACAGAATCAGCTGGCTGGCTTCGCACGCCTGCCACACAGCAGACCAGGGCGCAAAACCGGAGGTCTCCACAGCCGTGTGGATACCTTCCTGCCTCGCCCGCAGCAGCAGCGCCCGTGAAAACTCAGGCTGCATCGCCATTTCGCCGCCGCTGAGCGTCATGCCGCCACCGGAAGTACGATAGTAAAGCTCATCGGCAGTCACCGCGTGCATCACTTCCTCAACACTAAGCTTGCTGCCAATGTTACGTATTGCCGCAGCAGGACAGGCCCCATCGACAGGCCAGCCTGCGCAGAGGCTCCTGTCAGGCTGGGTGGTTTGTTTGCCCGGGCAAGCCTGCCAACACTGCACTTTTTCACAGCGTGAGCTGTCGAATAAGACTTCGGGATGCACCGCAAGGCTCTCTGGATTCGCACACCATGCGCAGGCCATCTGACACCCCTTCAGAAAGACCACGGTGCGAACACCGGGGCCATCATGCAGGGAAAAACGCTGAATATTAAACACCGTACCTTTGGTCATAGCAGCCTCAGAAATGGCCAAGCTGGGTGCGGCTGATAATTTCATCCTGAACCTCGCGGCTGAGTTCGACGAAGAAAGCGCTGTAACCTGCCACCCTGATCATCAGATTGCGAAACTGCTCCGGGTTTTCCTGGGCCTTGCGCAGCGTCTCATTGTCCACATAGCTGAACTGCATCTGGGCGTTGCCCAACATGCTGGCACTGCGCAGCAGGGTAATTAACCCCTGCTCGCCTTCCATCGTATCCAGAATGCCATGCAGTAACTTGAAGTTATGCACCATGCCGATTTCCATCTCTTCAACATTGATGCGGCCAACGGAATTCACAATGGCTGTCGGACCGGCGAAGTCCGTTTGCTGAGAAGGACTGATGCCATCCGCCAGCGGCATTCCAGCCAGACGTCCGCTGGGAAGTGCACCTGTCGCCATGCCGCAAGGCGTATTGTTAGAAATTGACAATGTGCCGTGGGTAAACGGCCCATAGAGCATTTGATACTGCCGGTGTTCATTTTCAATGAAGCGGATCAGATCGCGGGCAATCAGATCAACCTCTTCAATATCATTACCGAATTTTGCCACGTTCTTACAGGCTAAATGCAGCGCCTCATGTCCCTCAAAATTATCGCTCAGTGCCTGTACCATTTCCTCCGGAGTGACCTGCTGCTGGCGGTAGACCAGCTCACGCATCGCCATCATCGCATTGGCATAATCCGCCATGCCGGTCCAGATCAGGCCAGGACCATTATTCACCATCGCTCCGCCGTGCATCACATCTTTGCCCTGTTCCACGCAGCCTTCCACCAGGCAGGAGATGAAGGGTTTTGGTGCCAGACGTTTGTGCAGCTTCTGCACTATCAGTGTCGCCCGGGCTGCCTGATGCACAACATGACTGAGCTGCTGTTTCACAGCGGATTCAAAAGCGTCATAAGTGGTCAGCATATGCGGCTCACCGCTCTGCGGCCCAACCTGAGAACCACTGGCGGTCCTGCCGTTATTCAGGGCAAGTTCAATCGCACAGGTGAAGGTGGTATATCCAACGGAGGTCCACTGATAGATGCGACCGGAACGCTGTGGCTCCACGCAGCCCATCAGGCAATAATCGCGGGCATCTTCGTAATCGAACCCTTTACGCAACATCATTTTGATGTGGGCATCATCGAAATGGCAGGCCGGGAAACCAATCCCCGCGCGGATCACTTCCACAATTTTACGCATAAACGGCTGTGGTGACTGATTATGAATACGTACCGCCAGGCTGGGCTGATAGATTTTCAGCTTGCGTGAGCAGTCCATAATCAGCAGCGAAAGAGGATTGGTTGCATCGCCACCCTCACGTTTTTGCCCACCAACCACCAGGTTGACAAAAGGCTGATAGCCCGCAAAATACATCGCCGAAGAAGCACTGCAGATCCACAGGCATTCGGACATTTTGATCATCCAACAGCACAACAGCTCTTCTGCCTGCTCCAGAGTCAGGCGACCCGCAGCCAGATCCGCTTCCAGTAAAGGCCACAAGTATTGATCCACGCGGCCAAGCGAGATGCCGGTTTGATTCTCTTCAAGAATAAACAGTGACTGGGCAAACCAGATAGCCTGCAGAGCTTCGTGAAAGTTTGCCGGCGGGTGTTCAGGCACGCGACGGCAGATAGCCGATAGTGCTTCCAGTTCAGCTTTGCGCTGTGCAGATGAGGTCTGCTGTGCCCGCTGCTGCGCATAGTCTGCGTAGCGGTGCGCATAGTCAGTGACGCCCTGACAGGTTTCAATAATGGCTTCGTAAAAATACTGTTTTTCCTGATCCTCAGGACAGGTTGATGACAGGTGGCTCAGCGCCTCACGCGCCTCCTCCCGTACGCCACCCAACCCTTTTTTCAGCAAAATAATGTCGTAACCCGGGCAGGTATCGCCGCCGCCATTTTGGGTTTTGATGCTTAAATCGCAAATTCCGTCATCGGTGCTCCACTCCCACAGCCCGGCATGACGAAGTTGGGTTTCGGCCATCTCATCCAGAGAACGCCCCTGCCAGAAGGGAAAAATGTCTTCACGCAGTTCACGTTTAACGTCTTCACTGATTACGTAAGGATCCTGAGCCCGCGTGGACATGCTGTCCAGCTCATCGGCTACCCAGCGCCAGGCAATTTCCGGCGAGACTTCTCCTCCACGAGCAGCTCCGGCAGGATGACTGATGATCAGTTCATCATCCTCGATTACCAGCGGTGCAATTTGACAGGCACGACGAAATGCCATAGCCCGCAACAACAAAGTTGGCATTCCAGGATAATTGCGGTAAATCTCGGTTACTGCACGGGCACGTGAGGCGGAAATAAAAGGTTTGGCCTGTAAATAACGTTCACGCAAGCTCGAAATTCTTGGCAGGAGAGAAGTATCTGAAATCGTAGTCATTTATATAACCCCATAATCACACAGCCAGCGACGATTAAAGCGATGCCGAGCATGCCGTATTTATCCATCTTCTGACGGAAGATCATTACCCCGACCAGGCTAATGAGCACAATCCCCAGTCCACACCATAATGCGTATGTCAGGCCAATGGATAACACCACCATCGCTTTTGAAAGTGAAAGGAAACAGAAGAAGTACAGGACTATTACGCCAAGCGTCATCCCCACGCGACGGAAGTCATTTGTTTTTGGCAGCAAGCTGGTAGCCACGACTTCTAATACAATCGCCAAAAATAACCAAAGGAAGCCCGCTAAAGTAATGCTCATGATTTATTCTCCTGCGCAGAAGGGATGTCTTCCTCACTTTTTGCGAGCAAATTAATCACTAACACGCCCGAAATAATCAGCACCATGCCGCAAACACCTGCGAGGCTCAGCGCGGCACCAAACAGAAACCGGTTAATCAGTGAAGTGGCGACAATGCCTGCGCCTGACCATAATGCATAAGCAAGGCCAATCGGAATTTTTTTCAGGGACCGTGTCAGCAGGTAATAAGAGCAGATATAGGCAGTCAGCGCTCCGACGGCAGGCAGTAAGTTTGTCATACCGCTGGATAACCCCAGCAGTGTAGTCCCGGTTATTTCCGTTATTACGGCAAAGACCAGGAACCAGGAGTATCTATCATTAGCCATATTTCACCCAAGCAATTTAAAACATTGCATTAACATTCAACGAAGAACTATAAATATTATGCGTTATTTATTTCCCGATTAACTTTATCAGTAAGGCTGTCAATCCTTTTTAAACCAGGTAAAATTCGACAGTTGAAGATAAAGAATTCATGACCTCAGACAATAAAAATAAAAAAAGCCGCCAATAAAAATATGACGGCTGTTTGATTATTCACATAAATATAAAGAGAAGGGAGAGGCTCTTCCTTCTCAGTAATCGAAAGCTATTTAAACCCTTTTTCGCGCTTTATCAGGTCATAAGCGGCCTGAATTTCCTGCGCTTTCTGCTTGGCCATCTCCATCATCTGCGGAGGTAATCCTTTCGCCACCAGCTTGTCCGGGTGATGTTCACTCATCAGCTTGCGGTAGGCACGTTTAATGGTGGCACTATCGTCACTGCTTTTTACGCCCAGCACGCTGCAGGCATCTTCCAGAGTCGGCCCACGCTGCCCGGGATTGAAGCCTCCCTGCGAGCCGCTACCGCCCCAGGACTGCCCACCGCCGCCAAACTGCTGGCCGCCTTCCATCATCCGCAGGAACTGATCGAACTGAGTGCGCGAAATCCCTAACTCTTCGGCAATTACGTACAGCACCTGCCTCTCGTTTGGATGCAGCGAGCCGTCGGCAAACGCGGCCTGGATCTGAATTTCCAGAAACATCCTAATCAGATCAAAGCGACCAAAACAGGCGCTGCGTAATTCCCGCAATTTATTGCGCAGCGGATAGTCTCCCTCTTTACCTTCGCGGAACGCGCGCTGGGCCGAGGTTCTGGCTTCACCGTGCAGCTGCATGCGATCCATCAGCAGGGAAGCCATCTGTATATCCGCATCGGTCACCCGCCCTTTCGATTTGGTCAGATGGCCCATAACCTGAAAAGTGGTGCGGAAAAACAGCGTTTGTCTGGTTTGTTGATTGGTGAAATAGCCCTGCCCCTGGACCGCCCGCGCCTTATCAATCAGGTGGCCAATCAGCAGGCCAAACGCTAACCCCCAAAAGCCTGTGCCGCTTAACAAACCCAGCACAAGCCCAATTACTTTTCCCCAATAGCGCATATACTCCTCAATTCGCCATGCTGAAGGCTAAAAATTGCATTATCATACCTGTCATTTATCTCAGAGCCTAACGGCAACGCGGTCAAACCATCAGGCGTTACCCAACCATTTTCACATCTTCAATTTGAAAGATGAAGGGTATAACACTAGCGCAACGCAGTTGAGTACGTTAGTCTCTGACCGTTTGTCGGCATGATGCCAGCTATCACGGAATTTTCGATACCGCGTATGAAAAAACGATTACCTACTTTGCTGGCCACGCTTATCGGTACAGCGCTTTACAGCCAGCAGGGTCTGGCCGACGACCTCGCATCGCAGTGTATGCTGGGTGTCCCAAGCTATAACCGTCCTCTGGTACAGGGAAAAAATACTAACCAGCTGCCGGTAACGATCAACGCGGATAACGCTAAAGGCAATTATCCTGATAACGCCGTATTCACGGGCAAGGTTGATATAGAACAGGGCAACAGCCGCCTGCAGTCCGATGAAGTGCAGCTGCACCAGAAGCAGCAGCCGGGCGAAACCACGCCGGTCCGCACCGTCGACGCGCTAGGTAATGTGCACTATGACGACAATCAGGTCATCCTGAAAGGTCCGAAAGGCTGGTCAAACCTCAACACCAAAGACACCAACGTCTGGGATGGCAATTACCAAATGGTTGGCCGTCAGGGCCGTGGTACTGGCGATCAGATGAAGCTACGCGGGCAAAACCGCTACACCATTCTGGAAAACGGTACCTTTACCTCCTGTCTGCCTGGCGATAACAGCTGGAGCGTGGCGGGGACAGAGGTGATTGAAGACCGCGAAGAGCAGGTGGCCGAAATCTGGAACGCCCGCTTTAAAATTGGCGCAGTCCCGGTGCTGTACAGCCCGTATCTGCAACTGCCCATTGGCGACCGTCGCCGCTCCGGTTTTCTGATCCCAAATGCCAAATATGGCAGTTCCAACGGGTTTGAGTTCATACTGCCCTATTACTGGAACATTGCGCCACAGGCCGATGCCACCATCACGCCGCATTACATGAGTAATCGTGGCCTGCAGCTGCAGAACGAATTCCGCTATCTGACCAAAGCCGGTGCCGGCCTGATGGAGTTTGATTATCTGCCATCAGATGACCAGTACACCAAAGATGCCGCCGCCCGTGGTCTCACTAACGACAAAGATTCTGACCGCTGGATGTTCTTCTGGCGGCACTCCGGCGTCTACGATCAACACTGGCGTTTCAACGTCGACTACACCAAGGTCAGTGATGTTTATTACTTCACCGACCTGGATTCGCCGTATGCCAACTCCACCGATGGCTATGTGACGCAGAAATTCAGCGTGGGCTATGCCGAGAAAAACTGGGATGCAACGTTATCAACCAAGCAGTTCCAGATTTTCTCCACCCAGTCCAGTAACGATGTTTATCGCGCTGAGCCGCAGTTCGACTTCAACTACTACAAGAACGATGTCGGTCCTTTCGATACCCATCTGTACGCTCAGGCGGTGAAATTCACCAACGTTAACGAAGAGTATCCGGATGCCACCCGTCTGCACCTGGAACCGACGATTAACCTGCCGCTGTCTAACCGTTGGGGCAGCCTGAATACCGAAGCGAAACTGCTGGCTACTCATTACCAGCAGGATGATATCGACTACTGGAACGAGAACGTGGACACCAGCAAAGTTAACCAGCTGAAAAGCAGTGTTAACCGCGTCATGCCGCAGTTCAAGGTCGACGGCAAGATGGTCTTCGACCGTGATATGGACTGGTCACCGGGCTACACGCAGACGCTGGAACCGCGTTTGCAGTACCTCTATATCCCTTATCGCGACCAGAGTGATATCCGCGCTTACGACTCCACTCTGCTGCAAAGTGACTTTACCGGCCTGTTCCGCGATCGCACTTACAGTGGTCTGGATCGTATCGCTTCCGCCAACCAGATCACCAGCGGCGTGACCACGCGAATATTTGATAACGATCTGGTTGAACGTTTTAATGCTTCTGTGGGTCAAATCTACTCGTTTACTCCATCCCGTACCGGACTGGAGACCGCAGACACCGACGATCGCGGCAGCATTGAGTGGGCAGGTGACACTTACTGGAAGATTAGCGATCGCTGGAATGCCCGCGGTGGTGTGCAGTACGACACGAGCCTGAACGAAGTGTCGCAAGGAAGTGCGGTACTGGAATATCGTCGTGATGCAGACCGTATGGTGCAGCTGAACTACCGCTACACCAGCCCGGAATACATTCAGCAGACGCTGAGCCAGATTACCAACCCTGGCTACCAACAGGGGATCTCGCAGGTGGGTGCAACAGCCAGCTGGCCGATTGCCGATTCCTGGTCAGTGGTGGGCGCGTGGTATTACGATACCAAAGCGAAACAGCCAGCCGATCAGCTGCTTGGCCTGCAGTACAGTTCCTGCTGTTATGCGATCCGTCTGGGATACGAACGTAAAATCACCAGTTGGGATACCCTTAACAGCAAAAGTAATTACGACAACAAAATCTCATTCAACATTGAGCTTCGGGGCCTGAGTCCGTCTTACAGCCTGGGTACCGGTGAAATGCTGCGTCAGGGCATCCTGCCTTATCAGCGCTCCTTCTGATGTTGTGATAAATAGTATGCAAACCCGCAGTGCGGATAGAAGAATGGAAAAAGTATGAAGAACTGGAGAATGCTGATCCTTGGTGCAGCGCTGACAGCCAGCACCGCGTTTGCAGCCCCGCAGGTAGTTGATAAAGTCGCCGCTGTGGTCAACAACGGCGTGGTATTAGAGAGTGACGTCGACGGCATGGTGCAGTCGGTGAAAAGTCAGGCTCAGGAAGCTGGCCAGCAGCTTCCTGATGATAAAACCCTGCGCCACCAGGTGGTTGAACGTCTGGTGATGGATAACATTCTGCTGCAGATGGCCCGGCAGGGCGGCATCCAGATTCAGGATGCTCAGGTCGACCAGGCGATTGCTAATATCGCCCAGCAAAACAAATTGACCGTAGATCAGCTGCGTAGCCGCCTGGCTTACGACGGCATGAATTATGCTACCTATCGCGAGCAGATCCGCAAAGAGATGACGATTGCCGAAGTGCGTAACAACGAAGTGCGCCGCCGCATCACCATTCTGCCGCAGGAAGTGGATTCACTGGCGAAGCAGGTCTCTTCGCAGAACAATGCTTCTACCGAACTGAACCTCAGCCACATTCTGCTGCCACTGCCGGAAAACCCGACTCAGCAGCAGGTCGACGATCAGGAAAAACTGGCTAACCAACTGGTCAGCGAAGCGAAAAGCGGCGGTGATTTCGGCAAACTGGCGATCACTTACTCCGCCGATCCGCAGGCGCTGAAAGGTGGCAACATGGGTTGGGGCCGTATACAGGAGCTGCCTTCCCTGTTCGCTCAGGCGCTGGTGACCGCTAAAAAAGGCGATATCATCGGCCCAATTCGTTCCGGCGTTGGCTTCCATATTCTGAAAGTTAACGATGTGCGTGGTGACAACCAGAGCATTTCGGTGACTGAAGTTCATGCCCGTCACATTCTGCTGAAGCCATCGCCGGTAATGACCGACGATCAGGCGCGTCAGAAACTGGCTCAGGTTGCGGCTGATATCAACAGCGGCAAAACCACCTTTGCTCAGGCGGCGAAAGAACTCTCTCAGGATCCTGGCTCTGCGAACCAGGGCGGCGATCTGGGCTGGAGCTCTCCGGAAGTCTTTGACCCGGCCTTCCGCGATGCCCTGCTGAAGCTGAAAAAAGGCCAGATGAGCAGCCCGGTTCACTCTTCCTTTGGCTGGCATCTGATTCAGCTGATGGATACCCGTCAGGTTGATAAAACAGATGCGGCGCAGAAAGAACGCGCTTATCGCCTGCTGTTCAATCGTAAGTTTGCTGAAGAAGCGCAGACCTGGATGCAGGAACAGCGTGCCTCGGCCTACGTGAAAATTCTGGATGTCAATGCTCAGTAATCTGCGCGTGGTAATCACTCCCGGCGAACCTGCCGGGATTGGTCCTGATGTCACCCTGCAACTGGCCCAGGACGACTGGCCAGTTGAACTGGTGATCTGTGCCGATCCAGTTTTGCTGCGCGAACGTGCGGCAAAGCTGGGTTTACCCCTGACGCTACGGGAATATCAGCCCGGCGTTGCCGCCCAGCCTCAGGCGGCCGGTACGCTGACGGTGTTGCCCGTAGCCACCCCGCAGCCGGTCAAAGCCGGTGAACTGTGCGTGGCAAACAGCCATTATGTGCTGGAAACGCTGGCCAGAGCCTGTGACGGTTGCCTGAACGGCGAATTTGCCGCGCTGATCACCGGCCCGGTCCATAAAGGCGTGATCAACGATGCCGGTATCCCGTTCAGCGGTCATACTGAATTCTTTGCCGATCGCGCCAGCTGTTCGCGCGTGGTGATGATGCTCGCCACAGAGGAACTGCGTGTTGCGCTGGCAACCACGCATTTGCCGCTGAAGGATGTTTCTGCCAGCATCACCCGCGAGAGCCTGCACGAAGTGATCGGCATCCTGCATGCCGACCTGAAGAGCAAATTTGGCCTCACAACACCGCATATTTTTGTCTGCGGCCTGAATCCCCATGCGGGAGAAGGCGGCCATATGGGCCGGGAAGAGATCGATGTGATCATTCCTGCGCTGGATGAGCTGCGCCAGCAAGGGATGCAGCTGACCGGTCCTCTTCCTGCGGACACGCTTTTCCAGCCAAAATATTTGCAGCATGCCGATGCGGTTCTGGCGATGTATCACGACCAGGGCCTGCCGGTGCTAAAATATCAGGGATTCGGTCGCGCGGTGAATATCACCCTTGGCCTGCCCTTTATCCGCACCTCCGTTGACCATGGCACCGCCTTAGAGCTGGCTGGCCTGGGCCACGCTGATGCGGGGAGCTTTGTTACGGCGCTTAACCTCGCCATCACCATGATCAAGAGCAGTAATGAATAATCGCGTCCATCAGGGCCACTTTGCCCGCAAACGTTTCGGACAGAACTTCCTTAACGACCAGTACATTATCGACAGCATCGTCTCCGCTATTCATCCGCAGTCCGGCGAGGCGGTCGTTGAGATCGGTCCCGGTCTGGGGGCGTTAACCGAACCGGTTGGCGAGCGTCTGGACGCCATGACGGTCATCGAACTTGACCGCGATCTGGCGGCCCGTTTACAGACCCACCCTTTTCTGGGGCCGAAGCTGACCATTTTCCAGCAGGATGCCATGACCTTTGACTTCGCGGAATTAGCCCGAGAGAAAGGCCAGTCCCTGCGCGTGTTTGGTAACCTGCCTTACAACATCTCTACCCCGTTGATGTTCCACCTTTTCAGCTATACTGATGCGATCCGCGATATGCACTTCATGTTGCAGAAAGAGGTGGTTAACCGTCTGGTTGCCGGTCCAGGCAGCAAAGCCTATGGCCGCCTGACGGTAATGGCACAGTACTACTGTCAGGTGATCCCGGTCCTGGAAGTACCGCCTGAATCCTTTACCCCGGCGCCAAAAGTGGACTCCGCCGTGGTGCGTCTGGTACCTCATGCCAACATTCCTCATCCGGTACAGGATATTCGCACCCTGAGCAGGATCACTACTGAAGCTTTTGGTAAGCGTCGCAAAACGCTGCGCAACAGCCTCGGCCACCTGTTCTCGCTGGAGGCCCTGCAGGAGATGAATATCGACCCGACTTTGCGGGCAGAAAACATCTCCGTGGCACAATACTGCCAGCTGGCTAACTGGCTGACTGCGCATCCACAGCCGCAGGAGAACTAACGAATGATTGATACGCCCCGTGTTTGTGTACAGGTGCAGAGTGCCTGGATTCCGTCACAGTCTGTTCCGGAAGAAGACCGCTACGTTTTTGCCTACACCATCACAATCCGCAATCTGGGGCGTACCGCCGTGCAGCTGCTGGGCCGTTACTGGCTGATCACTAACGGCAACGGCCGTGAAACCGAAGTGCAGGGAGAAGGTGTGGTCGGCGAACAGCCCCTCATCCAGCCCGGCGGCGAATTTCAGTACACCAGCGGCGCGGTGATCGAGACGCCGATGGGCACCATGCAGGGTCATTACGAAATGATCGACAGCGAGGGAAAAACCTTCCAGGTTGAGATCCCGGTGTTCAGGCTGGCTATCGCCAGCCATATCCACTAATTATCTCCAGCGGCTGGCCCTTTGCGGCCTTGCAGCTCAGCTCCGGACAGATTGATGAGTACTTATCTGATTGGCGACATTCATGGTTGCTACGATGAACTGCAGTCCCTGCTGAAGCAGGTTGATTTCGATCCTGAGCAGGATACGCTGTGGCTGACTGGCGACCTGGTCGCACGCGGGCCTGGCTCACTGGAAGTCCTGCGTTTTGTTCGCTCACTCGGCGAGGCGGTGAAGATCGTTCTGGGTAATCACGATCTGCATCTGCTGGCCGTCTTTGCGGGGATCAGCCGTAATAAACCGAAAGATCGCCTGACCACGCTGCTTGAAGCTGAAGATGCTGACGAGCTGATTAACTGGCTCCGTCGCCAGCCTTTGCTGCAGGTTGATGAAGAGAAAAAGCTGGTGATGGCCCATGCCGGGATCACGCCACAGTGGGATCTGGACACGGCACAGGCCTGCGCCCGTGAAGTGGAAGCCGTGCTGTCCAGCGATACTTATCCTCTGTTTCTGGATGCCATGTACGGCGATATGCCCAGCAACTGGACTCCTGAACTCAGCGGCTTGGCTCGCCTGCGCTTCAGTACCAATGCACTAACCAGAATGCGCTACTGCTTCCCCAACGGTCAGCTGGATATGATTTGTAAAGATACGCCGGAGTCTGCGCCACCGCCGTTGAAGCCGTGGTTCACCATTCCCGGACCGGTTTCCCGTGAATACACTATCGTATTCGGGCACTGGGCCTCGCTGGAAGGCAAAGGGACGCCGGAAGGCATTCTCGGGCTGGATACGGGGTGCTGCTGGGGAGGGTCGATGACCATGCTGCGCTGGGAAGATAAAGCGTGGTTTGTTCAGCCCTCTAACCGGGAACGGTCAGTCGAAGAGTAATCAGTGGGCAAGATAACGAACGGCACCTCAAGAGGTCAGTCAGTTGAGGTACCGTTTTTTTATGCCTCGCGGCGGTCCAGGATTTCCCAGAAGCAGCTGTGGCTGTTCTTTTCATCCGCATCGCGGAATTCACTGAAGGTTGACTGCCACTCGTCAGGCTCGTAATCGGGAAAGGTCGTATCCCCTTCCACTTCCACATCAATGTGGGTCAGATACAGCCGGTCAGCACGCGGCAACAGCTGTTCATAGATGCGTCCACCGCCAATCACCATAATCTCTTCAACCTCTCCCGCAGCGCGCAGGGCATCATCAATCGAGGTCACCCAGGTCACCCCCTCAGCTTCGCCTTTCTGGCTGCTGATCACGATATTCAGACGGCCCGGTAACGGGCGACCGATCGATTCAAAAGTGCGGCGGCCCATGACGACTGGCTTGTTCAGCGTCTGGCGTTTAAACCAGGCAAGGTCGGCTGGCAGGTGCCACGGCATGGCATTTTCCATCCCAATAACGCGGTCGGCGGCCATCGCCGCAATAAGGCTTATCATCTGAAATACTCAACAGGTGTAAAATTGGCGCCATCATACGGAAAGGTGAAAGTTTCGTCGATAGCAAAGCTCCGGAAAAGCGTAAAGGTTCTTAAGGCGCGTGTTTACATGTCTTTTGTCTGCACTTCACGCTAAAATAAACACAGCTTCCTGCTAAATTTCCCTATTTTAGTTGATACAGAAAATACCATGTTAGAAACCAGTTTATTCGTCGCTACCATCGCGGCCCTGGGGATGCTTTCGCCCGGGCCCGACTTCTTTCTGATCATCAAAAACGCCGCTCGCTATCGCCGGAGCGCGGCCCTGATGACGGCACTTGGCGTGAACTGCGCCGTGGCTACCCATATGGCATATTGCGTGGCGGGCCTCGCGGTGGTGATCACCACCACGCCGTGGCTGTTTATGCTGCTGAAATATGCCGGTGCGGCCTATCTGATCTATGTTGGCGTGCAGGCGCTACTGTCACGCGGTAACAGCAAAATGAATCTCAGCGCTGTTGAGCCAGAATCCACCTCACTGAAGAAGGCTTTCATGCAGGGATACCTGTGCAACTTGCTGAACCCGAAAGCAACGCTGTTTTTCCTGGCGATGTTTACCCAGGTGCTGAACGTCAACTCTGGTCTGGGAGAAAAAATCTGGTATGCCGGAATTATTCTTGGCCTCTCATCCCTGTGGTGGCCGATGCTGGTGTTCCTGATCCAGAGCGCCCCTGTGCGTCGCGGCCTGGCGAAAGCCCAGAAGCTGATCGACAAACTGCTCGGCGGCGTGCTGATTGCACTGGGGATCAAAGTCGCCCTCTCCTGATCCTCATGTCGCCCCGGACACAAAACCCGGGGCGGCCAGAAAGCCTCCTTTATCAATGCGTTATGACGAGGTGGCTGGCAGCTTTTTAAACTCCTCTTTGGCTTTCTGCAGCTGCTGAGTAAAACCTTCATCGGCATGCAAGCGGGCCACAATAGCACCGCCCACAATCCGTGCCGCCGTGACATCACTCTGCCAGTGATAACCGCAGATCACCCTGCTCTGCCCCAGATCGTAACCCCGTTTGAGGATCGTATCCTGCCTGGCCGGGTTGATCTCCGCCAGCACCAGCGCGGTTGCCCAACCTATCGTGGTATGCCCGGAAGGATATGAGCCATTTTTAGAGAGGGTAGCCTCCTCATCAGAGCGGCAGGTAGGTTCATTGTAATAAGCGAAGGGCCGGATACGCATATAGTGTTGCTTTGCACTTCGGGTCGCCAGATCGCCTGCATCCTCACGCATTTTTTTTACCAGGCGATAAATTTCCGGCGTTTTTTCTTTGGTGATGGCATGCCCGAAAGCTTCTGAGAAAGCTTCTGCAACGCCGTCGCCTGCCACGTGCGCATCTTTCCACGCTTGCTTACCGCGCGGCGTATCCCGCATTAATTTAGCCGCGTCATATTGAGCTTTGTCATTGAGAAAATCGATGCTGTCGCCCGCCGGTGGGGGGGGAAGTAAGGCGAGACTGTCGAATGACTGGGATTCTTTCAGGAAGAAGACATCAGGATTGGTGGTGACATCAGGTGTGGCAAAAGCAGGCCAGACAACCGCACAGGTCAGCGTGACCAGTAAGATTTTTTTCATTATTCGTTCCCTTATCATTATAAACAGTGCGCAAATTAGTCCGCGCTCAGCAGGTAAACTCTGTTACCAGGCTGAATAGTAAGGGATTGTTTCTGTACACTCTGCCGTTAAGGTCACATATCTTTCAGCCGGATGGCCGCCGCGCCAAAAAAAATCCCCGCCGGAGCGGGGATAATTTTTCAGGCTGACTTAGCCGTTAATCTGCGCATGCATTTCCTGCACGGAGATCACTTTCTCGGTCGGGTCAGCATTGAGCGACATCGCGGTAGCAAAACCGCCGTTCAGGGTGGTGTCATAGTGCACTTTGTACTGCAGCGCACTGCGGCGAATCAGTTTGGAGTCCTCAATCGCCTGACGACCTGCCGTGGTGTTAACAATATAGGCATACTCTCCGTTTTTCAGCCGGTCCTGAATGTGCGGACGACCTTCATGCACCTTGTTCACCAGGCGAGGATTGATTCCCGCCTCACCCAGCACCACAGCGGTACCGTGAGTGGCGTCCAGCTCAAAGCCCAGTTTCTGTAGCTTGGCTGCCAGATCCACAATGCGCTTCTTATCACCTTCACGCACTGACAGCAGCGCACGACCTGTTTTCTTCATGTTGCTCTGCGCGCCCAGCATCGCTTTAGCAAAGGCTTCTGCGAAGGTGCGGCCCACGCCCATCACTTCACCGGTAGAACGCATTTCCGGACCCAGGATGGGGTCAACGCCCTGGAACTTGTTAAACGGCAGAACAACCTCTTTCACCGAGTAATATGGCGGGATAACTTCTTCAGTCACCCCCTGTTCGGCCAGTGTTTTACCAGCCATCACGCGGGCAGCCACTTTAGCCAGCGCTACACCGGTCGCCTTGGAAACAAACGGGACGGTACGGGCAGCACGTGGGTTCACCTCAATCAGGTAAACTTCGTTATCCTTCACCGCGAACTGCACGTTCATCAGGCCGCGTACGCAGAGTTCGAAAGCGAGCTTCTCAACCTGCTGACGCATCACGTTCTGGATCTCTTTGCTCAGCGTGTAAGCTGGCAGAGAACAAGCGGAGTCACCGGAGTGAACGCCAGCCTGCTCGATGTGTTCCATGATGCCGCCAATCAGCACGCGCTCACCGTCGCAGATTGCATCAACGTCCACTTCCACCGCGTCATCCAGGAAGCGATCCAGCAGCACCGGAGCATCGTTTGAAACGGAAACCGCAGTCTGGAAGTAACGCTTCAGGTCGATTTCATCGTAAACGATTTCCATCGCGCGGCCGCCCAGGACGTAAGACGGACGCACCACCAGCGGATAACCGATTTTGGTTGCACGCTCAACGGCCTGATCCAGCGCGGTCACGGTGGCGTTTTCTGGCTGCTTCAGGCCCAGGCGGTCCACCGCCTGCTGGAAGCGTTCGCGATCTTCCGCACGGTCAATCGCATCCGGGCTGGTGCCGATAACCGGCACGCCGGCGGCTTCCAGTTCGCGGGCCAGTTTCAGCGGAGTTTGTCCGCCGTACTGAACGATCACGCCTTTAGGCTTCTCAATACGGACGATTTCCAGCACGTCTTCCAGCGTGACCGGCTCGAAGTACAGGCGGTCGGAAGTGTCATAATCAGTAGAAACCGTCTCAGGGTTACAGTTGACCATGATGGTCTCGTAACCGTCTTCGCGCAGCGCCAGAGCGGCGTGCACACAGCAGTAGTCAAATTCGATACCCTGGCCGATACGGTTCGGGCCACCGCCCAGTACCATAATTTTTTCACGGTCGCTGTTCGGATTCGCTTCGCACTCTTCTTCATAGGTTGAGTACATATATGCCGTGTCGGTGGAAAATTCAGCCGCACAGGTATCCACACGTTTGTAAACCGGATGCAGATTGTACTGCTCACGGAGCTTGCGCACTTCAGATTCGGCAACACCCGCCAGCACAGCCAGGCGCGCATCGGCGAAGCCCTTACGCTTCAGGGTACGCAGGAAGTCAGCCGTCAGGCCGTTGATACCTTCGCGGGCTACCTGTTCTTCCAGACGAACCAGCTCTTCAATCTGCACCAGGAACCAGCGGTCGATGTTAGTCAGGTTGAAGACGCCATCTACCGACATCCCTGCACGGAAGGCATCGGCTACGTACCAGATACGGTCTGAACCGGCATCTTTCAGTTCACGGCGGATGGTGGTCAGCGCTTCCGCATCGTTCAGGTCCACTTTCGGGTCAAACCCGTGAGCACCCACTTCCAGGCCGCGCAGCGCTTTCTGCATTGATTCCTGCAGGGTACGGCCAATAGCCATCACTTCACCGACAGATTTCATCTGGGTGGTCAGGCGGTCGTTAGCACCGGAAAATTTCTCGAAGTTGAAGCGAGGGATTTTCGTCACAACGTAGTCGATGGAAGGCTCGAATGACGCTGGAGTGCGGCCGCCGGTGATGTCGTTCATCAGTTCATCCAGCGTGTAGCCTACCGCCAGCTTGGCAGCGATTTTGGCAATCGGGAAACCGGTCGCTTTCGATGCCAGAGCGGAAGAGCGGGAAACACGTGGGTTCATCTCGATGATAATCAGACGGCCGTTCGCCGGGTTAACAGAGAACTGCACGTTAGACCCGCCGGTTTCCACGCCGATTTCACGCAGCACCGCCATCGAAGCGTTACGCATCACCTGATATTCTTTATCGGTAAGGGTCTGGGCTGGCGCTACGGTGATCGAGTCACCGGTATGGATACCCATGGCGTCGAAGTTTTCGATCGAGCAGACAATGATGCAGTTGTCGTTTTTGTCACGCACCACTTCCATCTCATACTCTTTCCAGCCGATCAGCGATTCATCAATCAGCAGCTCGTTGGTTGGCGACAGGTCCAGCCCGCGCTCACAAATCTCTTCAAACTCTTCGCGGTTGTAAGCAATACCGCCGCCGGTGCCGCCCATGGTAAAGGAAGGACGGATAATGCATGGGAAGCCAACATCAGCTGCAACCGCCAGCGCTTCTTCCATATTGTGTGCGATACCAGAACGCGCGGTTTCCAGACCGATTTTCTTCATTGCCACGTCGAAACGGCGGCGATCTTCAGCCTTATCAATTGCGTCTGCGGTGGCACCGATCATGGTAACGCCGAACTCTTCCAGCACGCCCTGACGTTCCAGTTCCAGCGCACAGTTCAGTGCAGTCTGGCCGCCCATGGTTGGCAGTACGGCATCCGGACGCTCTTTCTCAATAATTTTGCGCACCACTTCCCAGTGAATCGGTTCGATGTAGGTGGCATCGGCCATTTCCGGATCGGTCATGATGGTGGCCGGGTTGGAGTTCACCAGGATAACGCGGTAACCCTCTTCGCGCAGCGCCTTACAGGCCTGGGCACCAGAGTAGTCGAATTCGCAGGCCTGACCGATCACAATCGGGCCAGCACCAAGGATCAGGATACTTTTTATGTCGGTACGTTTTGGCATTTTCTCGCTCCTGATTATTTTGCGGTAGAACGGTAAGCTTCAATCAGTTCGATAAAGTGATCGAACAGCGGTGCAGCATCGTGCGGGCCTGGGCTGGCTTCAGGGTGTCCCTGGAAGCTGAACGCGGCCTTGTCGGTACGATGGATACCCTGCACCGTGTGGTCAAACAGCGAGGTGTGTGTCACCCGCAGATTCGCCGGTAAGTTGCTGTCATCGACGGCGAAACCATGGTTCTGTGCAGTGATCATCACGGTATTATTATCCAGATCTTTCACCGGGTGGTTACCGCCGTGATGGCCCAGCTTCATCTTGACGGTTTTCGCTCCGCTGGCCAGGGCAAGCAGCTGGTGACCCAGACAGATGCCGAAAACCGGCACATCAGTTTCCAGGAAGCGTTTTATAGCCGCGATAGCGTAGTCGCAAGGCTCCGGGTCACCCGGTCCGTTTGACAGGAAAATCCCGTCCGGATTAAGCGCGAGCACATCTTCCGCTGGCGTCTGCGCCGGAACGATGGTCAGGCGACAGCCGCGATCCACCAGCATACGCAGGATATTCCGCTTCACGCCGTAATCGTAAGCCACCACGTGGAAAGGCAGTTCGGCTTCGGTTTTCGGTGCGGGCAGGCCGCCATCCAGCGTCCAGCTCCCCTGCAGCCAGCTGTAGGTTTCCTCAGTGGTCACTTCTTTTGCCAGGTCCATGCCTTTCAGGCCAGGGAACGCCTGTGCTTTCTGCAGTGCCAGTGCGGCATCGGGTGCGTCACCGGCGATGATGCAGCCGTTCTGTGCCCCTTTTTCTCGCAGCAGACGAGTCAGCTTACGTGTATCGATATCGGCAATAGCGACAATATTGTGGCGCTTCAGGTAAGCCGACAGCCCTTCTTCATTACGGAAGTTACTGGCAATCAGCGGCAGATCGCGGATAACCAGACCCTGTGCGTGTACCTGAGAGGATTCTTCATCAGCGGAGTTGGTGCCGACATTGCCGATATGAGGATAAGTAAGAGTAACGATCTGGCGGGAATAGGAAGGATCAGTGAGGATTTCTTGATAACCGGTCATCGAAGTGTTGAAAACAACTTCCCCCACTGCCGATCCTGTTGCCCCGATGGCCCGACCGTGGAATTGGGTTCCGTCTTCCAGAACCAATAGCGCTGACTTAATCAAAACATCCTCCTGAGAATAAACAGTCACATTATTTGCATATTAATTCAGGTTGAAGCCTTAAATCAATGCAAAAACCGCCTGAGTTCTCGATTTTTGGCAAATTGCGCGCATTCTAATGATCGCCCCAGTTATTGTCTACCCTGCAGCCCGGTTTTTCTTACTTTTTTACTCAACTGACCGGTAATTCGGATGATTTACGCTGAAAACAACAACTATCCCGGGCATTTAACCGGTTGCATGGACAATTGTGCATGAGAGCAGCGAAGCGGGAGGAAAAAAGTGGACCAAATGGTCAAAATTAACTTTTTAGCGGATCAAAAATGAGGATAACAATAACAAATACAAAGAGGGGATTAAAAAACAATGAAACAATCAAAAATAACAAAATAAAAAGGGCAATAAAATTATTGCCCATTCAATCATAAAGTTAAGATTGAAATAACCACATCACGATGGTGCACAACACTTACAAATCATCGAGATCAAGCACATTTCTCATATCGTAAAGACCAGATTTTCGAGAACCAATCCAGTCAGCAGCTTTAACTGCACCTTTTGCGAAGGTCATGCGGCTTGAAGCCTTATGGGTAATCTCCACGCGCTCGCCAATATCTGCAAACATCGCTGTATGTTCACCAACGATATCTCCGGCGCGAACGGTGGCAAAACCGATGGTTTGCGCTTTGCGCTCTCCAGTGTGACCTTCGCGGGTGTATACCGCGTGCTCGTTTAAATCCCAATCCATTGCATCAGCAATCGCTTCCCCCATGGCCAGTGCGGTGCCGGATGGGGCATCCACTTTATGCCGGTGATGGGCTTCAACAATCTCAATATCAGCATAGTCACCCATCACTTTAGCTGCCTTTTCCAGCAACTTCAGCACCAGGTTAACGCCAACGCTGAAGTTGGCCGCGAACACGATACCGATATCTTCAGATGCCGCTTTGATCGCCGCTTTACCCGCTTCATCAAAACCGGTGGTACCAATGACCATCGCCTTATGATGCTGGCGGCAGAAGGCCAGATACTTCAGCGTCCCTTCCGGGCGGGTGAAGTCAATCAGCACGTCAAAGTCATCCGCCACGGCGGCCAGGTTGTCGCTGACTTTAATGCCCAGTACGCCAATTCCTGCCAGCTCACCGGCGTCCACGCCGCTCAGCGAGGATCCCTCACGCGCCAGCGCGGCGCCCAGGCACACGCCTTCCGCCTCATGGGCTGCCTGAATTAACTGACGCCCCATGCGTCCCGGAGCGCCAACAATGGCAAGGCGGATCTGTGCATCTTTCATAGTAAATCCCTTGTGTCTGTGCATGCAAAGCGCAGTCAGGTTAACGACGTGTTAAACCTCGCGCCACAACAAAAAACCAGTAATAAGAATTTTATGTCAGCCGCGATGGATTATCAGTAAAACAAATTTTATTCGCTTGCGGCAAAAAGTGAGAAAAGCGCGCCGCAACAGAACGGCGCGAAGGCGATGGCGGGTTTCAGCGGGCCTCTTTATTGAGGAGCAGAAGTTGGCTCAGGTGTGGAAGGACTTGTTTAATCAGACGCCACAGCAATTAACTGGTTTCCATTAAAAAAAGAGAGATTCAGTCATCTGAAACTGAATCTCTTTTTATCATGCATCCAGCTCTCTTACAGGAAGAGTATTTTGATATTAAGTGATTTCCTTAATATCAACCCGCAGCTCTTTCGGCACTTCGAAAACAATATTCTCTTCGCGGCCAATCAGCTCGATAGCCGCTTCGCCACCCAACTCGCGCAGGCGCTGGATCACTTGCTGTACCAGAATATCCGGTGCAGATGCTCCAGCCGTTACTCCCACACAGCTGACACCCTTAATCCACTCTTCCTGAATATCTTCAGCAGAGTCGATCAGCCGCGCCAGTTTCCCGGCACGCTGAGCCAGCTCCGCCAGCCGATTGGAGTTGGAGGAGTTGCGGGACCCCACCACCAGCACCACATCGGCATCTTTCGCCAGCGTACGCACCGCTTCCTGGCGGTTAGTGGTGGCGTAGCAGATATCATCTTTACGCGGCCCGATAATTTTCGGGAAGCGCTCACGAAGCGCATCAATCACTTCATAAGTATCATCCACCGACAGCGTGGTCTGGGTCATGAAGCTCAGGTTCTGTTCATCCTTTACCTGCAGCTTATAGACATCTGCCGGTGACTCCACCAGGTACATGCCCCCTTTCGGGTTGCTGTACTGACCCATGGTGCCTTCCACTTCCGGATGACCGGCGTGACCGATGAGAATGGCTTCGGTGCCCTTACGGCTGGCACGAGCCACTTCCATATGTACTTTGGTCACCAGTGGGCAGGTGGCATCAAACAGCATAGTCAGATCGCGTGCACGGGCTTCTGCACGTACAGCCTGAGAAACACCGTGCGCGGAAAAAATCAGGATCGAGCCATCGGGCACTTCACTGATATCTTCAATAAAGATCGCCCCGCGCTCACGCAAGCTGTTGACAACATAACGGTTATGAACCACTTCATGACGCACGTAGATAGGCGCGCCGTACATTTCCAGCGCACGCTCCACGATGCTGATGGCACGATCGACACCGGCACAAAAGCCGCGGGGATTAGCCAACAGGATTTGCATTTGTCGCCTCCAGTACCGGATCGATCTCCAGTACTTCAACATCGAAGTGGATAATTTGTCCGGCCAGCGGATGGTTGAAATCCACGGTGATAGAATCACCGGAGATCTCCCGGATCACTCCCGGCATTTCATTGCTATCCATCCCGCTGAACAACATAATCGCGCCAATCTCCGGTTCGCCCGCCTGGGTAAAATCACGACGGGAGAAATACTGGATAAGGTCCGGGCTGGTATGGCCGAAAGCCGATTCCGGCTCCAGCGAAAAGGCTTTCTTCTCGCCCACTTTCAGCCCCAGCAGCTCGGCTTCCAGTCCTTCGGACAGGCTGCCGTCGCCCAGGCTGAACAGCGCTGGCTTACCATTATTGCGCGTGGATTCCGCCGTTGAACCGTCAGCCAGTTTCAAGGTGAAATGCACCAGAACCGCGCTGTTGCGCTGTACAGAATCAGTCATGCCCTGCCCTTAACTTTTAGCTTGCTTGCTGGCAGGAGAAAGAAAACCTTCCAGCACAATCAGTGCAGCACCGATACAGATGCCGCAGTCAGCGATATTGAAAGTGGCAAAGTGCCAGTCGCCAACGTAGAAGTCGATAAAATCGACCACAAAACCGTGATAAGCCCGGTCAAACAGATTGCCCAGAGCACCACCGATAATCAGCGCATAAGCGATGTTATTCAGCTTCTTGCTGGCTTCGGTACGGTACATCATCACCAGCAGCGCCACCACGATGGCCACCGCAATCCCGGCGAAGAACCAGCGCTGCCAGCCCCCTTTATCCGCCAGGAAACTGAAGGCCGCGCCGTAGTTATGAGCATAAAAGAAGTTGAAGAAAGGCATCACCGGCATCGACTCATGCAGCGTCAGCGTATTCATGATCCACTGCTTGCTGGCGAAGTCGATGACAATCACCACCAGCACCAGCCAGATCCAGCGTAAACCGGTCGAGAAAATTGGCTTACTCATCAGGCAAACTTACGCTGTTCGCCAGCGCCCGCAATGTTGGTGACGCAGCGGCCACAGACGTCCGGGTGCTCAGCACTCTGACCAATATCAGTAGTGTAATGCCAGCAGCGTGGACATTTCTCGCCTTCTGCTTTGTGCAGGGCAATTTTCAGACCATTCAGCAATTCGCTCTGCTGCGCTTCTTCTGTGGCCAGCGCGTAATCCGCTACCTGCGCACCGGAGGTCAGCAGCACAAAGCGCAGCTCCATTCCCAGGCTGGTCAGTTTTTGCGCCAGCGCCGCGTCGGCATACAGCGTCACGGTCGCTTCCAGAGAACCTCCCACACGCTTGTCAGCACGAGCCTGTTCGATAACCTTGTTCACTTCGCCACGGACTTTCAGCAGCTCGGCCCAGTAGCTGTCGTTCATCGGTTCGTTATCCGCCAGACCAAACAGTCCGTCGTACCACTCTTCGGTGAAGACATACTTTTCGCGTTTGCCCGGTAGCTCGTTCCAGATCTCATCTGCAGTGAACGACATGATCGGTGCCATCCAGCGTACCAGTGCTTCCGCAATGTAATAGAGCGCGGTCTGGCAGCTGCGACGCGCCACACCATCGGCTTTAGCGGTGTACTGACGGTCTTTAATGATGTCCAGATAGAATGAACCCATCTCCACAGAACAGAACTGCATCAGACGCTGAACAACCTCATGGAAGTCATAGCTGGCGTAAGAAGCGATGATATCGTCCTGCGCGGCTTTGGCACGGCCTACCGCCCAGCGATCCAGCACCACCATATCCTCTGGCTTCACGCTGTCCGTTTCCGGGTTAAAGCCGTTCAGGTTTGCCAGCAGGAAGCGGGCGGTATTACGGATACGACGGTAAGAGTCTGCAGAGCGCTTGAGGATCTCGTCAGAGACGGCCATCTCGCCGGAGTAGTCAGTAGAAGCCACCCACAAACGCAGAATGTCGCCCCCCAGCTTGTTCATCACGTCCTGTGGAGAGACGGTGTTACCGATTGATTTCGACATTTTGCGGCCCTGACCATCCACGGTGAAGCCGTGAGTCAGTACCTGACGGTAAGGCGCTTTGCCTTTCATCGCCGTTGAAATCATCAGAGAAGACATAAACCAGCCGCGATGCTGATCCGATCCTTCCAGATACATATCCGGCGTGTGGCCGCCAAATTCCGGGCGTGCATCCACTACAGAGTAGCTGGTTGATCCTGAATCGAACCAGACGTCCAGCGTGTCCGGTACCTTGACGTAATTTTCTGCGTCAGCCCCCATCAGCTCTTTCGCGTCCAGATCCCACCAGGCCTGAATCCCGTCCTGCTCAACGCGCTGAGCGACTTTCTCCATCAGCTCAAGGGTATCCGGGTGCAGCTCTTCGGTCTCTTTATGCACGAACAGCGCCATCGGCACGCCCCACGTACGTTGACGTGAGATACACCAGTCAGGGCGGTTAGCCACCATAGATTCAATACGCGCCTGGCCCCAGTCCGGGATCCACTGCACGCCTTTGATCTCTTTCAGCGACTGCGCACGAAGGCCTTTCTGATCCATGCTGATAAACCACTGCGGAGTGGCACGGAAGATGATTGGTGTTTTGTGACGCCAGCAATGAGGATAGCTGTGCAGCAGTTTTTCCACGTGCAGCAGCGCGCCTTTTTCACGCAGCAGCTCAACCATCATGTCGTTGGCTTTGAATACGTTCACACCATCCAGCGTCGGGTAAGTGCCCGGCAGGTAGCTACCGTCTGGCCCGACCGGATTAGCCACTTCAATGCCGTATTTCTGACAAATCACATAGTCATCCGGACCATGAGCTGGCGCAGTATGCACAGCACCGGTACCGGCTTCCAGCGTGACGTGCTCACCCAGAATCACTGGTGAGGTCAGTTCGAGGAACGGATGCTGGAAAGGCATCAGCTCCAGAGCTGCGCCTTTCGCCTCACCCAGTACCTGCCATTCCTTGATCCCGGCGCGCTTCATCACGCTCTCAACCAGATCTTTTGCCAGGATCAGCGCACGACCGTCGATCTGCACCAGCTGATAGTCAAATTCCGGGTGCAGAGAGATCGCACGGTTAGCTGGCATGGTCCACGGGGTGGTGGTCCAGATGACCAGGGAGATTGGGCCTTCAACGCTGTCAGCACCAAATTTGGCACGCGCCGCGTCTTTGTCCACGGCGTTAAACATCACGTCGATGGAAGGGGACGTTTTGTCATAGTACTCAACTTCAGCTTCAGCCAGCGCGGAACGGCAGTCCAGGCACCAGTGCACCGGCTTGGCGCCTTTGTGCAGATGACCATTGCCGATGATTTTACCCAGCGCACGGATAATATTGGCTTCCGTTTTGAAATTCATCGTCAGATACGGGCGATCCCAGTCACCCAGCACGCCCAGACGGATAAAGTCTTTTTTCTGGCCTTCAACCTGCTCCGCAGCATAGTTGCGGCAGGCTTCACGGAACTCGGCCGCGCTGACTTTCTCACCCGGCTTACCGATCATCTGCTCGACTTTGTGCTCAATAGGCAGACCGTGGCAGTCCCAGCCCGGGACATAAGGCGAGTCGAATCCGGCCAGCCCCTTGGACTTAACAATTATGTCTTTCAGAATCTTGTTAACTGAGTGACCAATATGAATGCTGCCGTTCGCGTAAGGAGGGCCATCATGCAGGATAAAGGTTTTTTTCCCTTTTTTGGCTTCGCGGATGATGCCGTACAGATTGTCATCATACCAACGTTGCAGCATTCCCGGTTCGCGTTTGGCCAGATCGCCACGCATCGGGAACCCCGTTTCCGGCAAATTCAGGGTAGATTTATAGTCACTCATCAGATTCTCGATTCCGTATTTCGGTTCTGTTTAAACCGGTGTTTTCAGCCCAAAAAACGTTCGGGCAGTCACCACATCTTTAGCAATTTGCTCTTTGAGCGCGTCCAGTGAGGCAAAACGCTGCTCATTACGAATTTTTTCACGGAGCACCACATCTATATGGCGACCGTACAGGTCCATTGCAACATCCAGCAGGTGAACTTCCAGCTGCTGGCGCATCCCGGCCACGGTGGGACGGGTACCAATGTTGGCCACGCCGGGCAGCGGCTTATCGCCAAGGCCATGAACGTCAACGGCATAGACCCCTTTTACCGGCGAAGCATAACGCTTCAGCGGCAGATTAGCCGTGGGGAAGCCAATGGTACGGCCCAGCGCATCACCGTGTACCACCCGACCAGAAATGCTGAAGGGATGGCCCAAAAGCGTGGCTGCCAGCGGCAGATCGTCTTCTGCCAGTGCCTGTCGCACCGCGGTGCTGCTGATACGCTTGCCATCTTCACAGAAAGTTTGGGTGCTGATCACATCAAAGCCATGCTCGGCACCGGCTTTCTGTAATAGCAGGAAATCCCCCTGGCGACCAGCGCCAAAGCGGAAATCATCCCCAACAGCGAGGAATCTGACGCCAAGCTTATCGACCAGCAGGTCGGCGATAAAACTTTGCGCCGTCTGCGCAGCGAAACGTCGATCGAAGCGCACACAGAGCACCGCGTCCACACCGGCTTCACTCAGATAACGGACTTTTTCACGCAGGCGCGTCAGCCTTGGCGGGGCTTTATCGACCGCAAACAGCTCAAGCGGCTGTGGCTCAAACAACATCACCACCACCGGCAGATTGCGCTGACGGCCTTCTTCGCACAGTCGGGTCAGCAGCGCCTGATGGCCGCGATGGACGCCATCGAAATTACCGATGGTCAGTACGCAGCCGCGATGCTGCTCCCTGAGATTATGTATGCCGCGGATAAACTTCATGGCTGGCTCAAATTTGTGGAAATCGGCGGATTATACCTTGTACAGTCGTGAAGGTTAACCCGCGAATGCGGCTTTCCGTTGTTCTTCGGGGCTTTTTCTGCCGTAAAAGGCGACTTCTTGCTTTAAGCTGCATTTATCTTCTGAATAAGCTGTATTCATCCGAACGAAGCTGGTAGAATCTTGCGCCATCGAAACGTAACCAGGTGTCGTTTTTTTAGCGACGCTTATTTGCACAAATCCATTGACAACCATGGGCCAAACGAGGCATATTCCTCGGCCTTTGAATTGTCCTCATAGAACTATTTGGGAGTTGGACCTTGGCTAATATCAAATCAGCTAAGAAACGCGCAGTAACGTCTGAGAAGCGTCGTAAGCACAACGCTAGCCGTCGTTCAATGTTGCGTACTTTTATCAAGAAAGTGTACGCGGCTATCGCTGTTGGCGATAAAGCAGCTGCACAGAATGCATTTAACGAAATGCAGCCAATTGTGGACCGTCAGGCAGCTAAAGGCCTGATCCACAAAAACAAAGCGGCACGCCATAAAGCAAACCTGGCTGCACAGATCGGCAAACTGGCTTAATCGCCACGCTGTCTGTCGCGCTCTGATAAAGAAACCGCCTCTGGCGGTTTTTTTATGTCTGCGGTTTAAGGAACACCTCGGTAAAATCCTTCTCGCAGATGCGCCTGACTGCCGGATGCTGGATCATTCGCTCGGCGAATATCACGTGATACTCCTCCACCACGCTCTCTATCCTTCCCAGTTCACTGATCCCTTTTTCATAGTAAACATCCCCGGCATAGCTGGATGGCGCCACAAAAATGGCATTGTTAGCCGCCCCGAAAGCCTTCATCAGCGCCGCATCATCAAACTCCCCGAGAATATCCACCGCCAGATTTTGCGTCTGGAACCAGTTAAGCAGTTTGCGCCCCAGCATTGAACGCCGCCCCGGTATCAGCAGTTTTTGCTGTTCAAGACAGGCCGGGAAAGGCAGCTCAGGCAGCGGATCGCGGCACCAGAAGCTGATGCCGCACTCACCCAGTTTGACCGAAAACAGTCCTTCCTGCTGGGTGGAGTCAATCGGGCAGTCGGAGAGGATCATATCCAGCTTGTGCTGGCTGAGCTGCTCCAGCAGCATCTCATGGGTGGATTCAAAGCAGCGCAGGTGAATACTTTCATCCGCTACCACCGCCGTCTCCAGCAGCTGGCTGACTATTCGTTTAGAAAGCGCATCGGCCACGCCAACATCGAACAGCAGGCTGGCTTCCTTGCGGTAGTTAACAATATCCAGCATCTCCTTGCTGAGCAGGAACATCCTGTCGGCATAGCGAAACACCAGCTGACCCAGTTCAGAGGGCACCAGCCCTCTGCCCTGACGCTTAAATAACTTACCCTGTAGCCGATCTTCCAGCGCCTTAATCTGGCCTGTGATGGTCTGCGGCGTCAGGTTGAGTACCTCAGCGGCACCCACCACAGAACCGGTTTTGCATACCTGCCAGAAGTAGTAGAGATGATTGTAGTTGATCTGTGACACAGGCAGATTCCCGCGAGGAAGAACAAAAGCCGGTCAGCGTAAACTGACCGGCTCAGCATCAGCGAAGTTTGATTCGCAGCAGCGTATAACCCACCACGGCAGAGACGACCGAACCAGTGAGGATACCGAGCTTGGCGAGCTTCACCATTTCAATATGGGCGGCATCAAAGGCCAGCGAGGCGATAAATATCGACATGGTAAAGCCGATGCCGCAGAGCACACCGATAGCTGCAATGTCCCGCATCCGCGTGCTTTCCGGCAGCGCGGCGATCCTCAGCTTCACCGCCAGCCAGCAGATCAGCGTGATGCCCAGCGGCTTACCGACAAACAGGCCGAGAATGATGCCCAGCGGAACGGCAGAGAACAGACCGTCCAGAGAGATACCGGCCAATGAAACGCCCGCATTGGCGAAGGCGAACAGCGGCAGGATCAGCCAGGTTACCCAGGGGGCTAAACTGTGGGCCAGATGAATGGCCGGAGAGTGGCCGTTCTTTTTCTCAAGAGGAATAAAAAAGCCCAGGATAACCCCAGCCAGCGTGGCATGAACGCCCGATTTAAGCACCGCGACCCACAGCACCATGCCCACCAGCATATAGACCGACAGATTACGCACGCCAAAGCGGTTCAGCAGAGCCAGCACCACTATCGCGCCAGCAGCCACGCACAGCGAGGTGACAGAGAGGTCCTGAGTATAAAAGAAGGCAATAATCAGGATCGCGCCAAGGTCATCAATCACTGCCAGCGCCATCAGGAACATCTTCAGCGCAGGCGGCACCCGGCTGCCTAACAGCGCCAGGATACCCAGCGCAAAGGCGATGTCCGTGGCCGTTGGGATCGCCCAGCCGTGGATTGCCAGAGAGTCACTGTGGTTCATCATGGCAAAGATTGCGCCAGGCGCAATCATGCCGCCAATTGCCGCAATCAGCGGGAACATCGCCCGCTCACGGGTTGCGAGAGAACCCGATATCAGCTCGTGTTTAACCTCCAGCCCTATCATCAGGAAGAACAATGCCATCAGCGCATCGTTAATCCACAGCAGCAGATCTTTGCTGATGTCCAGAGAGCCGAACCGGAATTCAACCGGCATATCCAGCACGTCCTGATAAGACTGCTGAGTTCCGGCATAGTTAGCCAGAAACATGGCGACTGCCGCCGCAATAATCAGAACCACACCGCCGGTTGCTTCATTTTTTAGGAGTCGCTTAAGCGCCAGTTTCATGGAAACGTCCTGGTAAAAGAGAAAAACAAAGTGCGCATAGCATACGCACTTAGACAGCTCGTAAAAAACAGTTTATACCCGCTTTACACTTCGCTATTTCCGAATAGTTTTATACCCCTCTCTGTCTCCGGTATTTGCACATTATAAAAAAAGTCCCGGACTTTCGACCGGGACTTTCTAAGCGTACTTAAACGGCTTAAGGGTATAAATTAACGGGTTAAATCGTCAAAGAATTTCTTCACGCCGTCAAAGAAACTTTTGGAGCGCGGGCTGTTTTTCTCGCCGCTCGGGCCGCCAAAGCTCTCTTCCAGTTCACGCAGCAGAGACTTCTGCTTCTCGTTCAGGCTGACCGGGGTTTCCACCACCACGCGGCACAGCAGGTCACCCTGCGCACCACCGCGAACGGATTTAACACCCTTGCCGCGCATGCGGAACAGCTTGCCGGTCTGCGTTTCTGAAGGCACCTTCAGCTTCACGCGGCCATCGAGGGTTGGCACTTCAATTTCGCCCCCCAGCGCTGCCATAGCAAAGTTAATTGGCACTTCACAGTACAGGTTGTTCTCTTCACGCTCGAAGATTGGGTGCTTGCGCACGGAAACCTGAACATACAGATCGCCTGCTGGCGCGCCGTGCTCACCTGCTTCACCTTCGCCGGTCAGACGGATACGGTCGCCAGTGTCCACACCTGCCGGGATTTTCACGGACAGCGTTTTAGATTTCTCCACGCGGCCATGACCGTGGCAGGCATTACAAGGATCCTTGATCACAGAACCGCGTCCGTGACAGGTCGGACACGCCTGCTGCACGGTAAAGAAGCCCTGACGCATCTGCACCTGGCCCTGTCCATGACAGGTCGGACAGGTTTGTGGCTGCGTACCGGATTTCGCGCCGCTGCCGTGGCAGACGTCACACTCTTCCAGCGTAGGGATACGGATCTCTTTGGTCACGCCGCGGACGGCTTCTTCAAGCGTCAACTCCATGTTGTAGCGTAAATCGGCTCCGCGCGCGGCACGCTGCTGACGGCGGCCTCCGCCAAAGATGTCGCCGAACACGTCGCCAAAGATATCGCTGAAGTCCGCTCCGCCGCCGCCAAATCCGCCGCCACCGCCCATACCGCCCTGTTCAAAGGCTGCATGGCCGTACTGATCGTAAGCCGCACGCTTCTGAGCATCGGTCAGGATCTCATAAGCTTCCTTGACCTCTTTAAACCTGGCTTCGGATTCTTTATCACCTGGATTACGGTCAGGATGGAATTTCATCGCCAGGCGTTTATAGGCCTTTTTGATTTCACGCTCTTCCGCTGATTTGGAAACGCCTAAAATCTCGTAATAGTCTTTCTTCGCCATTCTGGTGTTCCTGCCCTTAACATGCGTGCACGGGCGAGGAGAAACTCCTACGCCCGTGGGTTTAAGCAGTGACCCTTAGCAGGCCACCGTGCCCGCTCAAGGGCGATTATTTTTTGTTGTCTTTTACTTCTTCAAATTCAGCATCAACAACATCGTCATCTTTCTTCGCAGAAGCGTCGGCTGCATCAGCTGCGCCGCCAGCAGCCTGCTGCTGCTGAGCAAACTCCATCAGCTTGCTGGAGACTTCCATCAGCGCCTGCATTTTCGCTTCGATGTCTGCTTTGTCTTCGCCTTTCAGCGCGCTGTTCAGCTCGGTCAGGGCTGCCTCGATTGGCGCCTTGTCGTCTGCTGGCAGTTTGTCACCGGCTTCATCCAGCTGCTTGCGGGTGCTGTGCGACAGATGATCGGCCTGGTTGCGAACCTGCACCAGCTCTTCGAACTTACGGTCGGACTCCGCGTTAACTTCCGCGTCACGAACCATTTTTTCGATTTCATCGTCGTTCAGACCAGAAGAGGCCTTGATAGTGATCTTCTGCTCTTTACCGCTGTTTTTGTCTTTGGCAGACACGTGCAGGATACCATCCGCATCAATGTCAAAGGTAACTTCGATCTGCGGCATGCCGCGCGGTGCGGACTGGATACCGTCGAGGTTGAACTGGCCCAGAGATTTGTTATCTGCTGCACGTTTACGCTCACCCTGCACCACGTGAATGGTTACTGCAGACTGGTTATCTTCAGCAGTAGAGAACACCTGGCTGTGTTTGGTTGGGATAGTGGTGTTCTTGCTGATCAGCGAGGTCATCACGCCACCCATGGTTTCGATACCCAGGGACAGTGGCGTCACGTCCAGCAGCAGAACGTCTTTCACTTCACCAGCCAGCACGCCGCCCTGAACCGCAGCACCTACGGCAACAGCTTCATCCGGGTTGACGTCTTTACGTGGCTCTTTACCAAAGAACTCAGCAACTTTTGCCTGCACCATTGGCATACGAGTCTGACCACCCACCAGGATGACATCATTGATGTCAGACACGGACAGGCCGGCATCCTGCAGAGCGACTTTAAGCGGCTCGATAGAACGGGTCACCAGGTCTTCGACCAGGGATTCCAGTTTCGCACGGGTCACTTTGATGTTCAGGTGCTTAGGACCGGTCGCATCTGCAGTGATGTACGGCAGGTTAACATCGGTCTGCTGAGCAGAAGACAGTTCAATTTTCGCTTTCTCAGCGGCTTCTTTCAGGCGCTGCATCGCCAGCGGATCGTTGTGCAGATCGATGCCCTGATCTTTCTTAAATTCAGCCACGAGGTAGTTGATCATACGGCTGTCGAAGTCTTCACCACCCAGGTGGGTATCACCGTTGGTTGCCAGAACTTCGAAGGTTTTTTCGCCGTCAACTTCGTCGATTTCAATAATTGAGATATCGAAGGTACCGCCGCCCAGGTCATAAACCGCGATAGTACGGTTGCCCTGGCCTTTATCCATACCGTAAGCCAGTGCGGCTGCGGTTGGTTCGTTGATGATACGCTTCACGTCCAGACCGGCGATACGACCAGCATCTTTAGTTGCCTGACGCTGCGCATCGTTAAAGTAGGCTGGTACGGTGATAACCGCTTCAGTTACCGGCTCACCCAGGTAATCTTCCGCCGTTTTCTTCATTTTCTTCAGCACTTCTGCAGAAATCTGCGGCGGTGCCATTTTCTGGCCTTTCACATCGATCCAGGCGTCACCGTTGTCGGAACCGGCAATTTTGTAAGGCATGATTTTGATATCACGCTGCACTTCTTCATCCTGGAAGCGACGGCCAATCAGGCGCTTGATCGCAAACAGGGTATTTTGTGGGTTGGTCACTGCCTGACGCTTGGCCGGCTGGCCGACCAGGGTTTCGCCATCCTGGGTATAAGCGATGATGGAAGGCGTGGTGCGATCGCCTTCCGCATTCTCCAACACGCGAGCCTTGCCGCCGTCCATAATCGCGACACAAGAGTTAGTCGTACCCAGGTCAATACCAATAATCTTACCCATCTAAACATCTCCCACTTAAATTTATTTCAAATCAGGTTATGCACACTAAATGCGGTCTGTTTTCGCCGTTTCAACTCCCGACGCCGCGCTTTTTTTCCGGGCACATATCCTCGGATGCCAAATAAGATGGGGCCATCCCCTTCGGCATCAAGGGGGCGGATAAAAAAAATTTCGAATTTACCGCTCTCCAGATCAATGTTTCCCGCGCGTCTGCTCATTATCATGCCGCGCACGCTGAGAAAGCTGGCGGTTTTTTCCTCATTCGGGCCGGTTCTGACGTGACGTCACCATTTTCATTTTTCATATATCGCTGAGGGTTTATGCATACCAACAAGCTGGCAAATCCAGGTCCTTTGGGATTGATGGGTTTCGGGATGACCACTGTTTTACTGAATCTGCACAACGCAGGCTTTTTCCCGCTGACCGCCGTTATCATCAGTATGGGCATTTTTTTTGGCGGGTTTGCGCAGATCCTGGCTGGCCTGCTGGAGTATAAAAAAGGCAACACCTTTGGCCTGACCGCCTTTACCTCTTACGGCTGCTTCTGGCTGAGCCTGGTGGGAATTTTAGTGCTGCCGAAGATGGGCCTGGCTGAGGCGACTGATGCCACCATGCTGGGCGCATACCTGGCACTGTGGGGCGTGTTTACCCTGTTTATGTTCTTTGGCGCCCTGAAGGGCAACCGTGCGCTGCAATTCGTCTTTGCCAGCCTGACAGTGCTGTTTGCCCTGCTGGCTTATGGCAACATCACCGGTAATCACGCTGTGCTGATGTTTGCTGGCTATGAAGGGATAGTCTGCGGTGCCAGCGCAATTTATCTGGCGATGGCTGAAGTGATTAATGAGCAGTTGGGCCGGACCGTGCTGCCAATTGGCGAACCGGGCCGTGTAACCGCTCCTGCGGGTGAGATGAGCCAGGCGTAAAAGGCCTGGTTTAAAATGCCTGCCGTTGCCCTGGCTTCTGGTTCCTTGCCTCTTTTTAACAGGCAACACCAGTGTCAATGGCGCGGGGAACACAGGCCGCGAATAAAGCGTCTCGTGCCATGAACGGCACGAGTCGGGCTGTCACAGATGACGCCTTTTGCGTCTTTTTATTGTTAGCTATAACTGTCCGCCTGCCCGATAACATCGCGGTGAGCGAAGTCCCGCTTCAGGTAAATCCCCAGCAACAAGCCAATGACCGACAGCGCCAGCACGTAATAAGCCGGAGCCAGTGGCGTGACGGCCATAATCAGCGTGACGAAGATCGGCGTTAACCCACCAAAAATAGCGTAGGCCACATTGTAGGAGAATGAGATCCCGGTAAAACGCACTTCAGCCGGGAAAGAACGCACCATCACATAAGGCACCGCGCCTACCACGCCAACGCTCAGGCCAACCAGAGCATAACAGGCGAACAGCAGCTCCGGATGTGTGCCCACCGTCCGGTAGAAAATCCAGCTACACGCAGCCAGCAGCAGGCTGCCGAAGATAAACGTTTTACTGGCACCAAAGCGATCGGCGGCAAGACCGGCACAGATACAGCCCACAATCAGCGCGATCGTCGCCAGGCTGTTAGCCTGCAACGCCTGCGCAGTAGGAATGTTATAAACCTTTTGCAGCCAGGTTGGCGTCATCAGGATCACCACCACCACCCCAGCCGATAGCAGCCAGGTCAGCAGCATGCAGACGGCGATCTCTTTCCTGTGGTTAACCACCACGGCCTTTAGCGGCAGCTCAGCCGCCAGTGCTTTACGCGCCTCAAGCTCAATAAAAATCGGGGTTTCCTTAAGCCAGCGGCGCAGGTACATCGCCACCAGCCCAAAGACACCGCCGAGCAGGAAAGGAATACGCCAGCCACCTTCAACAATACCCTGCGGGCCAAAACCTTTGTTAATCAACGTTGCCACTACCGATCCCAGCAGGATCCCGGCGGTCAGACCAGCCGTCAGCGTGCCGCAGGCAAAACCGATACGCTTCACCGGTACGTGCTCGGCCACAAACACCCAGGCTCCGGGCACTTCACCGCCCACCGCTGCGCCCTGCAACATGCGTAACAGCAGCAGCAAAATGGGTGCGGCAATACCGAGCGTGGCATAACCAGGCAGTAATCCCATCGCCAGCGTGGGCAGCGCCATCAGCAATATGCTGAGGCTGAACATCTTCTTGCGGCCTTTGCTGTCACCAAAATGCGCCATGATGATGCCGCCCAACGGACGCGCCAGATAACCGGCGGCAAAGATCGCAAAGGTCTGCACCTGGCGCAGCCAGTCAGGGATATCAGGAGGAAAGAAGAGGTCGCCAATCACCGCTGCGAAGAAGACAAAAATAATGAAGTCGTAGAACTCCAGTGCGCCACCCAGCGCCGCCAGAGAAAGAGTTTTATAATCCTGCCGGTTTAACCGGCGCGCGCTGTCGGAAAGCATAATGATTCAGGCACATCCAGAAGTAGAGGAGAAAAGTTTAGTTATTTACTGTAAAGCTAACCGTACTATACCGTTCATTTTCCGCCACACCAGTCGCGCTGGATTTTATACCTGAATCAGAGAATTTTTAGCCGTTTGTTTCACGACGGGCGCTTTTGGGGCGAAATGCTGCTACCACAGCCGCGTGAGTTTCAACATAAGGCCCATCCAGCAACTGGATACAATACGGTACACTGGCAAAAATACCGTGAACCTTCGCCTTGCCCTGCTCATCCTTCAGCCCTTCCAGCGTCTCTTTAATCGACTTTGGCTGGCCTGGAAGATTAATAATTAACGACTGTTTGCGAATCACTCCAACCTGGCGCGAAAGGATCGCAGTCGGCACAAAGTTCAGGCTGATCTGGCGCATCTGCTCGCCAAAGCCCGGCATCTCCCGATCGGCAATCGCCAGCGTGGCATCAGGGGTCACGTCACGCCGGGCCGGACCGGTTCCACCGGTGGTCAGCACCAGGTGACAGAACAGCTCGTCCACCAGCTCACAGATTGCCTGCTCAATCATCGGCTGCTCGTCCGGCACCAGGCGTTTTTCAATCTCAAAAGGGGTTGCCAGCGCCTGGGTCAGCCATGCTTCCAGCGCGGGAAGCCCTTCGTCCTGGTAAATGCCATTGACAGCGCGGTCGGAAACGGAAATTAGTCCTATGCGTAATGTATTCATGGTGTCGTCACTGTGATTCCGTCCACCGCGGGAGCGCGGATGCGGGATTTAAGAGGGATCTGGGCAAAGCATAAACTATTGCAAAGCGGGATGTACAGCGAGGGGGAAAAGCATGGCCGGTTACCCCGGCCACGTCACAACTTACAACAGATCAGCGATCATCTTGTCGAGTTTGCCCTGGTCGATAGCAAAGTTACGGATGCCCTGAGCCAGTTTATCCACCGCCATCGGATCCTGGTTGTGCTGCCACAGGAATTCAGATTCGGTCATTTTCGCCGGACGCGCTTTCACTTCGCCAGACCATGACAGCTTACGCTCCAGCGAACCTTCGCTCTCAGCCAGCTCTTTCAGCAGGCCCGGGGAGATGGTCAGACGGTCACAGCCAGCCAGCTCGATGATTTCGCCCACGTTACGGAAGCTGGCACCCATCACCACGGTCTCGTAGCCATGCTGTTTGTAGTAAGTGTAGATTTCAGACACGGAAACCACGCCTGGATCTTCATTCGCCGCGTACTCTTTCTTGTCGGTATTGGCTTTGTACCAGTCCAGAATACGGCCCACAAATGGGGAGATCAGGTAGACACCCGCTTCAGCGCAGGCACGGGCCTGAGCAAAGGAGAACAGCAGGGTCAGGTTACAGTTGATGCCTTCTTTTTCCAGCTGCTCAGCAGCACGGATGCCCTGCCAGGTGGAAGCCAGTTTGATCAGGATGCGGTCGTTGCTGATGCCGGCATCATTATACAGTTTGATCAGGGAACGGGCTTTATTGATGCTGCCTTCGGTGTCATAAGACAGGCGCGCATCCACTTCAGTAGAGATACGGCCAGGCACCAGCTTGAGGATTTCCAGACCGATGTTCACCGCCAGTTTGTCAGCAGCGTACTGGATCTGCTCTTCTTTTTTGCTGCTCTGATCGCGTGCCCAGGCTACCGCTTCATCAATCAGCTTGCGGTATTCAGGGATCTGCGCGGCGCTCAGGATCAGGGAAGGGTTGGTAGTGGCATCTTGTGGCTGGTACAGCTTCATCGCTGCAATGTCGCCGGTATCGGCAACAACGGTAGTGAGTTGACGCAGGGAAGTCAGTTTGTCCGTCATAGTTGTCATTCTCATCAGGTAGAGTTATCGGGTTCTTGAAAATCTCTGTCACGGATAATATCACGCACCACCTTCCATGCAAGGTAAGGTTGCCGCCAGAACACTGAGTGCTAAACCCCGTCAATGGCAGCGATTTGTCCCTTCATCGCACTTTTTTGCTACAGTACAGCACCGATTTTGCTTTCTCTGACGTATTTAATAAGGAACCTCTCATGCTGATGGTTATCTCTCCGGCCAAGACGCTGGATTTCGAAAGCGAGCTGGCGACCGACCGCTTCACCCAACCGGCGCTGCTGGATGATTCCCGGAAACTGATTGAGGTGGCGCGCAAGCTGACGCCAGTGCAGATTGGCAAACTGATGAGCATCAGCGACAAGCTGGCTGACCTGAATGCCGGACGCTTCCAGAACTGGCAAACGCCCTTTTCTCCGGACAACGCCCGCCAGGCGATTCTGGCTTTTAAAGGGGATGTTTACACGGGGTTGCAGGCTGAGACTTTTAAAGAGAAAGATTTCGACTTTGCCCAGCAGCATCTGCGTATGCTTTCCGGCCTGTATGGCTTGCTGCGCCCGCTGGATCTGATGCAGCCTTATCGTCTGGAAATGGGCATAAAGCTGGAAAATCCGGCCGGCAAAGATCTCTACAGCTTCTGGGGCGATCGTCTGACCGTAGTGCTAAACGAGGCGCTGGCAGAGCAAGGTGATGATGTGTTGATCAACCTGGCTTCCGATGAATACTTTAAAGCGGTGAAGCCAAAGAAGCTGAACGGCCGCATCATCAAGCCGGTGTTCCTCGACGAGAAAAACGGCAAGTTCAAAGTGATCAGTTTCTACGCCAAAAAAGCACGTGGGCTCATGAGCCGCTATATCATCGAGCACCGCCTGAGCAAACCCGCCCAGCTGAAAAAATTCGATGTTGACGGCTATTTCTTCGTTGCTGACGAAAGCAATGAGCATGAACTGGTCTTTAAACGCCACGAAACCCCATAACTTCAGATTATCGCTAAGGCGGCCCGGCCCCTTGTGCGGCTGCCTTTACCTCCCCCCTATTTACGCCAGCCATACCTTTTACTGATGCCAGGAACTGTGACACTTTTTTGAACACACAGACCTTACCGCATCAATTTAGCCATGAGGCAGGTATGGATCGACATTTGCTTAAAACCATCAGCGACCGGGTCTGGCAGGCGTCACATCCGCAGGTTGAAACCCGAGACTCACTGACAGAAAACGCCCTGCCTGAATCATCGCGAGCCTGGCTTCAGGCCGCCGCCAGCCAGTTTGCCGTCGATCAACCCCGGCAGGAGGAGTTTGCCCGTACGGGAGTGATCAAGCTGACTGCCCTGCATCTGGTGACGATCTGTCAGAGCGAGGTTCCAGTCCCCTTATGGCTGGTTGCCGGATGGCTGCAAAAGCCTCAGGCCCTGCATCCGGAAAGCTGGCAGGAAGCCCTGCTGCGGGTGAATGATGTGGCGATGGCGATGAGTGGCATTGCGATCTCTGTTGATGAACACGGTAATACGCTACTGCTGAAGCGGCTGGCTTTCGATGCTGTGGGTGATGCTGATGCGCTGGCGGAGGTCATGAATGATGTTGACTCGCTCGCCGCCAGTCTGGTGGATTTGCTGCTGTCGCTGGGTCAGATTTCGCCAGAGCCAGAGGAACCCGTTCCGCCGCTGCCAGAGTGGATTGCCGGCTGGCAACAGCAAACCGCCAGGCAGAGCGATGCGCTGGCACAGCAGGCTTTGCAGACGGAATGGCATCATCCGCTGCTGCAACAAACGATCGGGCTGCTGGGATTGCCCACCACCCGCTATATTGAGGATGGCTGTTTTGGTTTACTGCACTTTCCTGAACGATCGATTGAAATCATCGCCTGTGCCGATCAGCGCCACCTGTCTCTCTCCACGCCGTTGAACCTGACTCTTTCCGCCAAAGAACTGCTCTCCGTCAACAGCGAGCTTCAGGTGTTAACCAACTGCGCGTTCGCACTGAGTGGCGAGAAAATCTGTCTGGTTTGCCGCTGGGACACCACCGGGCTGGACGCTGAGGCTTTTGCCGGATGGCTGGCTGACTTTATGACCCTGTGCGTGGCGTTTGACCGCCGTGAACTGACTAAGGAGGAGAACCATGAGTAACTCGATCCGGCACGTTCCCGGTCAATATGAAATGACCACACCCGGCCCCCGGGGCGACATTGAGAGTGGCCCGCAGCCGGATAACCGGCCGGGACGGGCAGCCAGAGCAGCAGGCAGCGCGACCCAGTTTTTTTCCGGGATGAAGGAGAGCGCAGGACGCGGTTCCCGTGCGGCCTTGGAAGGCATGAAAAGTGGCGGAAGCTACGCGCTGGGAAGTGCGAAAACGGCGGGTAATGCCACCTGGGGCGGGATGAAAACGGGCGGGAACATGGCCTGGAGCGGGGGCAAAACCGTCGGAAACGCCGGGTGGAAAGGCGCTAAAATAGCAGGGCGGACCGGCTGGAATGACACCAAAGCTTCAGCCATCAGCCTGGGAAAATTCACCGCTGCCCCGCTGCAAAATAAAGCCTGGGGCGCGCTGGGCGGCCATGCCCTTCAGCAGATGATCACCTGTGGGCTGCCAACGATGATGCGTGAAGAGGCGTTTATCGAAGCCTATAACCTGATGCTGCCCCATCTGGCGGAGAAGCATCCCGCGGCTGCGGTTGGACTGCAGGTCGCCCTTTCGCTGGCTAATATCGCCGCCCATCAGCATATCCGTGAACCGAGACTGGCACGCGATCCGCAAAATAATGACGTTGCCGTACGGGGACAATTTGGCCTCAGTCCCAACCAGGCCGACGTTATCCGCCGCGATAAACCTGAAGAGTGGGCACGTTTGAGCGCGCAAACCGCAACGGATTCAAGTCGGGTAACCGGACAGCAGATTGCCGCAGAATTACTCAACGTGGGGATGTCATTAGCTGGCGCAATTTCGGGGAATTCTGGCCTGACGGCTCGCGTGCTCAGCACTCAGTTACGAAACGTCATTTACGCCGCCACACGTGAATCACTGCAGGCCACGGGCAGTATGGTTGCCTCGCGGGATGGCAAAGCCAGTTTTGGGGTCAGTGATGATAATATGAGTACCAACGGTGCATGGTATACGCTGAATACGCTGGCTATGGGCATGTTACAGGATGGTCTGATTCAGAAAGCGCTGCCGAAGGGTTACAGCGTCTCCGGGCCTGAACTGCGCGATGCCGCAGGTCAGCGCCTCAGTGGCAAAGAGCTGCACGAAATGGCAGCGATCGTTTCCTCGATCCGTGCCGCCTGTAACTCGGTAATTGAAACGGGTGATGCCTTTTTAGGGAAACACTACGACGCGAAGCAGGTGGGCGATTCGCAAAAGCTCTCCCCTTCTCTGCCGATGAAAGATTACGGCCGTCTGCTCGATCATTCGATAGCCCGCCTGAGCTGGAATAACATCGCTAACTCAACCACATTACTTTCACAGCAGGGATTCAATGCCCTGACCAAAGGCAAAGCGCCACAGCTGCTCTCCAGCCTGTTCAACAACGCCGGGACGGCAGCCGCATTCGGGCTGACTTATAAAATGGTGAATCAGATCTATCAGGCACACAGCAAGGTACGCGGCGCTGTCGCGTCGGCCAGTCAGGCAGCCGGGCAGTAGAGGGGAGCAAACAGTTAACACTGGCCCCGACCAGGAAGTCAGGGCCTTCGGGCTTATTTGTGCAGCAGGAAGTCGCGCAGTTCGGCGAAATCAGCCGCCATGTTGTGCGACAACAGCGGCAGATCGGCCCGCTCGGCTAAAGCTTCCGGCAAGGGGAGTTTCTGATCCAGAATCTCTTCCACGCTCTCTTTGAACTTGGCCGGGTGCGCCGTGCCGAGGAACAGGCCAAACTCCCCTTCCTGCAGATGATCGCGCAGCAGGCGGTAAGCAATAGCCGCGTGCGGCTCGGAGATATACCCCAGATCCGCCAGCTCACGCATGGTGGCTTTGGTGGTTTCATCATCTACTGCGCCATAGCCCAGATCGGTCAGACGCCAGGTTTTGCGACGGAAGATTTCTTCCACACGCGGCCAGTTGTTCGGCTGGCTGACGTCCATGGCGTTCGACAGCGTGGCAACGGTTGCATTTGGCAGCCATTCCCCCCCGGTCAGGAAGCGCGGAACGGTGTCGTTCGCGTTGGTGGCTGCGATAAAACGCTTCACCGGCAGGCCCAGAGACTTCGCCAGCAGACCGGCCGTCAGGTCGCCAAAGTTACCGCTCGGCACGGAAATCACCAGCTGGTTACGTTTTTCCTGCGGCAGCTGGGCCACCGCCTCGAAGTAATAACAAATTTGTGCCAGCAGGCGGCTGATATTGATCGAGTTGGCAGAGTTCAGGCCGATAGCCTTTTTCAGCAGCTCATCATCAAAGGCCTGTTTCACCAGAGACTGGCAGGCATCGAAATCACCGTCGATGGCGATGGTCTGGATATTGCCGCCCAGCGTACAGAACAGTTTTTCCTGCAGCGGACTGATTTTGCCCTGCGGATACAGGATCACCACACGGACGTTGTCCATGCCGTAAAAGGCGTGGGCCACCGCAGCGCCGGTATCACCGGAAGTGGCAGTCAGGATGGTGATTTTCTCATCCGCTTCGCTGACATAGGAGAGCATCTGCGCCATAAAGCGACCGCCGAAGTCCTTAAAGGCCAGCGTCGGGCCGTGGAACAGCTCCAGCGAAGCGATATCATCAGTGACTTTCGCCACCGGAGCCGGGAAGGCAAAAGCACTCTTCAGGCGCTCGTGCAGCTGGTGCGGGGCGATTTCGTCGCCAATGAAAGCCGAGAGGATCTTGCTGCTACGGCTGACGAAATCCATTTCGAGCATTTCGTCGATATCGGTCAGTTCAAATTCCGGCAGCTCAAGGGGGAAAAAAAGCCCCTGCTGTTTACCCAGACCCTGTTTCACCGCCTGCGAGAAGCTAACCTGCTCGTTGTGATCCTTAAGATTATACAGTTTCATGCGTTATCCCAGTTTACGTGCGCCTGCCGTGTCGATCCGGCAAATATGGACGAAGCCTTCATCATTCTGCAGATAGTGCTGGCGGAGCCACTCTGCCATGCGCTGCGCCGTATCCGGTTGATTACAGACGGCAAACAGCGTTGGACCAGAGCCGGAAATGCCGCAGGCCAGCGCGCCAATGTCCTGCGCGGCCTGACGGGCTTCAGCAAACCCTGGTAAAAGTTTAGTGCGGTATGGCTCAGCAATCACATCGCGCATCAGCTTCGCCGCCAGCTCAGGCTGCTGCGTGTGGCAGGCATGGATAAACCCGCCCAGATAGCGACCGTGTTTAATAATGTCTTCTTTACGGTACTGTGCTGGCAGGATTGCCCGCGCTTCAGCCGTGGAAACTTTTATCCCCGGATAGGCCATCACCCACAGCCAGTCAGCAAAGCCTGGGACTTGCTGGCTGATAATGCCGTTCTCTTCCAGCATCAGCTGGATACCGCCCAGGAAACAAGGCGCGACGTTATCGTAATGAACGCTGCCGGAAATCCGCCCTTCCAGCTCGCCCATCAGGGCCAGCAGTTCGGTGTCGTTCAGCGGCTTGCCACAGTGCTCGTTCATCGCCATCAGACCTGCCACCACGGAGCAGGCGCTGGATCCCAGGCCCGAACCAATCGGCATGTTTTTCTCCAGCGTCATCGCCACCGGCACGCGCTCCCCGATAGCTTCACAGAAACGGTCCCAGCATTGCCAGACAATGTTTTCCTGCGGATGGGTCGGCAGCTTGCTGACGAAACTCCCCTCGTTGCGCAGGCTGAACTCGCTGGCCGCTTCCACGGTCACGCAGTCGCCCAGCAGGGTACCGTCTATCGGAGACACTGCCGCACCCAGCACATCAAAGCCTACGCTGACGTTGCCAATTGAGGCAGGGGCATAAATCTTGACCATCGTTAAACTCCCAACTTCCATGACAAGGTACGCAGCAGATCGGCAAACACGCCCGCAGCGGTCACATCGTTGCCCGCACCATAGCCGCGCAGAACCAACGGAATCGGCTGATAATAGCGGCTGTAGAAGGCCAGCGCATTCTCACCATTTTTCACTTTATACAGCGGAGAGTGCTCGTCCACGGCATCTATTTTCACCCGGCAACGGCCGCCCTCTTCAATCGCCCCGACAAAGCGCAGCACTTTGCCTTCCTGCGCCGCGCTGGCCACGCGGGTTGCAAAGGCGTCATCCAGCTCTGGCAGACGGGCCATAAAGGTTTCCACATCTTTAATAGCGGTGAACTCTGCTGGCAGGACATCTTCAATATCGATGTCGCTCAGCTCCAGCTGGTAACCCGCCTCACGTGCCAGGATCAGCAGCTTGCGTGCCACGTCCATGCCAGAGAGATCGTCGCGCGGGTCCGGCTCGGTAAAGCCCATTTCACGCGCAACGCGGGTCGCTTCAGACAGCGAAATGCCTTCGTCCAGCTGACCAAAAATAAAGGAGAGCGAACCGGAGAGGATGCCGGAAAAGTGGATCAGCTCGTCACCGGCATTCAGCAGATTCTGCAGGTTCTCGATTACCGGCAGGCCCGCGCCCACGTTAGTATCGTACAGGAATTTACGGCGGGATTTCGCCGCGGCTGCGCGCATCTGCTGATAGTAATTCCAGGAGGAGGTATTGGCCTTTTTGTTCGGCGTCACCACGTGGAAGCCATCAGCCAGGAAATCGGCATACTGGTCGGCCACGGTCTGGCTGGAGGTACAGTCAACGATCACCGGATTCAACAGGTGATACTCTTTCACCAGGCGGTTCAGTCGCTGCAGATTAAAGGGCTCTTTCGCTTCCTTCAGGGCTTCCTTCCAGTTTTCCAGCGCAATACCGTGCACGTTGGTCAGCAATGCTTTCGAATTGGCGATCCCGCAGACTCGCAGGTCAATATGCTTATTCTTAAGCCACGCCTGCTGGCGATGCAACTGGTCGATCAAGGCCGCCCCCACACCTCCGACGCCAATCACAAAAACTTCGATAACCTGGTCGGTGGCAAACAGCATCTGATGCACAACCCGCACGCCCGTAGTGGCGTCTTCGTTGCTGACCACTACGGAGATTGAGCGCTCGGACGAGCCCTGGGCAATCGCCACGATATTGATATTGGCGCGCGCCAGTGCCGAGAAGAACTTGGCAGAAATGCCGCGCAGGGTACGCATACCGTCACCAACCACGGAGATCACCGCGAGGTTTTCCATCACGTCCAGCGGCTCCAGCAGGCCGTCTTTCAGCTCAAGGTAAAACTCATCTTCCAGCACGCGACGGGCGCGCAGCAGGTCACTCTGCGGCACACAAAAGCTGATGCTGTATTCAGAAGAAGACTGGGTGATCAACACCACAGAGATTCCGCTGCGGGACATTGCCGCGAATACACGGGCTGCCATGCCGATCATGCCCTTCATTCCCGGCCCGGAGACGTTGAACATCGCCATATTGTTGAGGTTGGTGATGCCCTTAACCGGGTTGTCATCATCGGAGCTGTCACCACCGATCAGCGTACCAGGAGCCTGTGGGTTGGCGGTGTTTTTAATCAGACATGGGATCTGGAACTGAGCAATTGGCGTGATGGTGCGGGGATGCAGTACCTTGGCACCAAAGTAGGAAAGCTCCATCGCTTCCTGGTAAGACATTGATTTCAGCAGCCGCGCATCCGGCACCTGACGCGGGTCACAGGTATACACACCGTCGACATCAGTCCAGATTTCGCAGCAGTCAGCACGCAGGCAGGCGGCCAGTACGGCAGCGGAGTAGTCGGAGCCGTTTCGGCCCAGCACCACCAGTTCGCCTTTATCATTTCCGGCAGTGAAACCAGCCATCAGCACCATATTTTTTGCAGGGATTTTGCTGGCAGCAATACGACGGGTGGATTCAGGAATATCTACGGTGGATTCAAGGTAGTGCCCGACGGCCAGCAGCTTCTCAACCGGATCAATCACGCTGACGTCGTGACCCCGAGCCTGCAGCAGACCTTCCATAATCGCAATGGAGAGCTTTTCGCCGCGACAGATAATGGCCGCGTTCACGCTGTCCGGACATTGGCCAAGCAGGCTGATGCCGTGCAATACCTGCTTCAACTGGGCGAACTCCTGATCCACCACTGCTTTCAGCCTGTCGTAATTAAAGCCCGGCTGCGCTGCGGCCAGTCCCTGCAGCAGCGAGGCAAAAATGTTCTCCGCATCGCTGACGTTGGGCTGTGCGTCCTGCCCGCTAATAGTCTTCTCGATCATCGCCACCAGATGGTTGGTGATTTTTGCCGGCGCGGACAATACGGTAGCAACCTGTCCCTGCTGCGCATTACTTTCCAATATGTCAGCCACACGCAGGAATCGTTCCGCATTGGCTACTGAGGTTCCACCGAATTTCAGCACTCGCATGTTCAAGCTCTCCTGAATTTTTCCCGAAAAAAAAAGCCCGCACTGTTCAGGTGCGGGCTTATTTTTGATTCTTCCTGTATGCGTCAGCCCGCACCGTTACCTGTGGTAATGGTGGTGGTAATAATGATTGTTGTCATCAGGCTGTTTGTACGCATTTTAGATTTATCGTCTGTCTGTAAATTCTGTCGGCTTTCAGAAGTAAAGCATATGCCCCGCTAAGTCAATTTTTTTATCGCCTTGCGGCAGAACCGCTGAATAACCAGCCTGACGGGAATTTCGCAAAATGCAGTTCTGATCTTTTAGCTATAGCCATAACATCAGGATCACTTGCTGAATTCGGAAATTTAATCAGATTTTTTATCTATAAGTTTTTTTTCTACGTCATGCAGCAGACGGTGAAGCATAGCAGTATCACGCTGCTCCAGCAGGCCAATACGCTGCGCCAGCCAATCCACCAGCTTCTGGTCATCGCTGACTGCCAGGCTGTCCAGCAGGCGCTCCACCCGCTGCCTTAACGCCGCCAGTTGGTGTCCGTCTGCCGGCAGTTCCTGCGAAGCAGTCACCTGACGCAGGGCCGAGAGTTGATAGCAGTAAACCATTACCGCCTGCCCCAGATTCAGCGAAGGGTAATCGGCAGCCATCGGGACACCGGTCAGCACATCAACCAGCGCCAGCTCTTCATTGGTCAGTCCGGTATCCTCGCGGCCAAACACCAGCGCGGCGCTTTTCACCCACTGCTGCTTTTCCTGCAGCAGTGCTTCAACCTGCTGTGGAGTGGCGTAGTAACGAAACTTAGCCCGGCTGCGGGCTGTGGTGGCAATACTGAAATCAATATCGGCCAGCGCAGCTGACAGCGTGTCCCAGTGGGTGACATTGTCCAGAATGTCTCCCGCACCATGGGCAACCCAGCGAGCCGCGGGTTCAAGATGGGCCAGGCTGTTGACGATACGCAACTCGTCAAAGCCCATGGTTTTCATGGCACGGGCGGCCGCACCCACGTTTTCAGGACGGGCGGGTGAAACAAGGATAAGGGGAAAGCGCATAGTCGCCTGTCTGCTGTTGAATGAAACCGTTAATGCTGACATGGGTTCGGGTTAAAAAAAAGCATGATATTTTTAACCATTTATTAAAAATATAGGTAAATCATAACTTGTCATAATCAAAAACTATGGCATTATTTCCCTTAAATCAGAGATAAAAACATTTATCTCACTATAATCCCATTTAGTTCAAAGAATTAACAAATGTTAAAATTTAGCTCTGCCATGTTCACAAACTGGGCCAGCGAACCGCAGTTAAATAATCAACTTTGTGAGCTAAGCTGGCATTCTGGGAAGAGTTTTTCATAAAAGAGTTAACGTGCTACAATTGATTTGATATAAGTCAATTAAGCCTTAATTATTGCCTGTTGCTCGTGGCTTGTGCTGTTATGTTGCTGTTAATGAGGTTAGGATATACGCCATTTTTGATCGTGCCGTGACGGGGTGGAGCCCTTATTTGACAGACTGCGCCGCCCGGTCCTTGATGGCTTTTTGACATATTCTGTACGGCTGTTGCAATGCGTATGATGACGCCCCTGTTTTTATCAGGTAGTTTAGCAGCTGTATGCCCCATATCGTTTTGTTGGCAATTTAGGTAGCGAACACATGCAGACCCCGCACATACTTATCGTTGAAGACGAATTAGTTACTCGTAATACTCTCAAAAGTATTTTTGAGGCCGAAGGCTACATGGTTTATGAAGCTACGGATGGCGCAGAAATGCACCAGATTCTGACGGAAAATGACGTCAACCTGGTGATTATGGACATCAACCTGCCAGGCAAAAATGGCCTGCTGCTGGCGCGTGAATTACGTGAACAAGCTAACGTAGCCCTGATGTTCCTGACCGGCCGCGACAATGAAGTTGATAAAATTCTGGGCCTGGAAATTGGTGCCGATGATTATATCACCAAGCCTTTCAACCCACGTGAGCTGACTATCCGCGCCCGTAACCTGCTTTCTCGCACCATGAACCTCGCTCCTCACAGCGAAGAACGCAAGCTGGTTGAAAGCTATCGCTTCAACGGCTGGGAACTGGATATCAACAGTCGCTCTCTGGTCAGCCCACAGGGCGAACAGTACAAGCTACCGCGCAGTGAATTCCGCGCCATGCTGCATTTCTGCGAAAACCCGGGCAAGATCCAGACTCGCGCCGATTTGCTGAAGAAAATGACCGGTCGCGAGCTGAAGCCGCATGACCGTACCGTAGACGTGACTATCCGCCGTATTCGTAAGCACTTCGAATCCACGCCGGATACGCCGGAAATCATCGCCACCATCCACGGCGAAGGTTACCGCTTCTGCGGCGATCTGCAGGACTAAACCCGCCCTGCAGAAAGTCAGAGGGCCTTTGTTCTGGCCCTTTTTCTTTTCAGATCATTTATTCCACGGCATAATAGGCACGGCACTCAGGGCATTTTTAGGCGACCCGTCCACGACTTTATCGGAATAGCTCAGATAGATCAGCGCATTACGTCTTTGATCGTAAAACCGCACCACCTGCAGCTTTTTAAACACCAGTGAAGTACGCTTACGAAACACCACCTCGCCCTCTGATTTGCCCTGGGCAATTTTGTCGCTGAGTTCAACCGGACCGACCTGCTGACAGGAAATGGCCGCGTCTGAGGTATCTTCCGCCAGACCCAGTCCCCCCTTGATGCCACCGGTTTTTGCCCGGCTGATATAACAGGTTACATTTTTTACATCAGGGTCGTCGAACGCTTCGACAATGATTTTATGGTCTGGCCCAAACATCTTAAACACCGTATCCACAGAGCCCACCACCTCTGCCCGGGCGGAAAGGGATGTTAAAATTACAGACGTGATTATTAACAATTTTCTCATTGTCATAACGTTACCATTGCAAAGAAAATAGATGACATTGTAAGTTAACCTTCTTCAGGCTTTCACTCAGTTGAAGGCGATAACCGCATATCTAACGCGCACTGGTATAACACACTTGTTGAACGTGTGGCTTAAGCACGACGTGAAATTGTTTTCCGTTGCACCAATCTTGAGTAGGATGAGGACGATTTATGGATCAAGCCGGTATCATTCGCGACTTGCTAGTCTGGCTTGAAAGCCACCTTGACCAGCCGCTGTCCCTGGACAACGTGGCGACCAAGGCCGGGTATTCAAAATGGCATCTGCAGAGAATGTTTAAAGAAGTTACCGGGCATGCGATTGGCGCCTATATCCGCGCGCGTCGCCTGTCGAAAGCCGCAGTGGCGCTCCGTCTTACCAGCCGTCCGATTCTGGACATCGCCTTGCAGTATCGCTTTGACTCACAGCAGACGTTTACCCGTGCGTTTAAAAAGCAGTTTAACCAGACCCCGGCGTACTATCGCCGCTCGTCAGACTGGAACTCGTTCGGGCTGCGTCCGCCAATCCGCCTGGGCGACTTCCACGTGCCGGAAGCGACCTATGTCAGCCTGCCGGAAACGGTGCTGATTGGGCAGACGCAGAGCTACACCTGCACCCTTGAACAGATCTCCAGCTACCGTGATGAGATGCGCCTGCACTTCTGGCGTCAGTTCCTGACCGAGACCGATATGGTGCCACCGGTGCTGTATGGCCTGCATCAGTCCCGCCCGAGCGTGGAAAAAGACGACGAGCAGGAGATCCTCTACACCACGGCGGTGCCGTCAGACAAGCTGTCTCAGCCGATGCAATCTACGCAAACGGTATTGCTGGAAGGGGGGGAATATGTGCAGTTCACCTACGAGGGACCGCGAAATAATCTTCAGGAATTTATCCTGCTGATTTACGGTACCTGCATGCCAACACTCAAGCTGACGCGACGTCATGGTCAGGATATCGAACGTTTCTATACCCACGGCGGTAAGAAACGTGCCGAGCCGCCAACGGATATCCGCTGCGAGTATCTGATCCCGATCCGCACTCCGGAAGAGGCATAACCCGCGTAACGTGACGGGCGGAATACATTATTCCGCCCATGCAGAAACACCCGGCGCTGTTCCGCAGATCCAACCGCAACGAATAACATTCCGAAGGGAACGAATTCATTTCGTCCCGCTCCTAGCGTTGCAGTTCGTCCAGTGCGGGTTCAGCCAGATGTGACACATCCCCGGCCGTTTCCACCACCCAGCCTTCTGCCAGCCAGGCGCTCTGCTGGTGATCGACGCGGGAGAGGGAACAATTGCGTAAGCGCAACCGACGTTCGGCATGAGCAGGCAGGCCCAGCAGCGTACTGACCAGCACGCCCAGCGCCATACCGTGACTGACAATCAGCGGACGGCTTCCGGCTGGCAGTTTGAGACAGGCATTGAGCGCATCATGCATTCTGGTGGCCATTTCCGTCATCGATTCGCCGTTGGGAATGCGGCCATTTTCCGTCCCGTCCACCAGCGTCTTCCGCCAGCTCTCTTCCTCTTCGGTCAGCGAATCCAGCGGGCGCTGTTCCAGCACGCCCATGTTCAGCTCACGCAGGCGCGGGTCAAGCTGGACATGACAGCCGCAGGCATCAGCAATGATTTCGGCAGTACGCTTAGTGCGGCCCAAATCACTGGAGATAACGTGGGTAATTCCCAGGTGCTTCACCCGTTCTCCCACCTGATGTGCCTGCTGCTCTCCTTTCTCAGTCAGCGCGCTGTCCGACTGTCCCTGAATGCGTCGCGCTGCATTCCAAAGCGTTTCCCCGTGGCGAACAAGATAGACCTGTAACATTGCTATTTTCCGTTATACTGCGACAAATTTGCGTAAAGGGTTCAAACAATTATGTACCATGTTGTCGCTGCTACCATCAATCCCGCCAAAATTAAGGCAATTTCTCTGGCGTTCAGCGATATTTTCGGAGAAGGATCCTGCCATATTGAGGGTGTCCAGGTCGACAGCGGCGTGGCACTGCAACCCCTGACAAACGCAGAAACGAGAACTGGCGCACGCCAGCGGGTGATGAATGCCCGTCAGGTTCGGCCGGAAGCGGACTTCTGGGTAGCGATTGAAGCCGGGATCGAAGAAGACACCGCCTTTGCCTGGATGGTGGTGGAAAACCATAAACTGCGTGGAGAGTCCCGTTCGGCCAGCTTTACGCTGCCTGCCATTGTCATGAAGGGCATCCATGAAGGCCGTGAACTGGGCGAAGAGATGGCGCGCCTGACCGGCATTGATAACATCAAACAAAAAGGCGGGGCCATCGGTGCATTCACCGCCGGGCACCTGACGCGCACCAGCGTTTATCATCAGGCGCTGATCCTGGCACTGTGCCCCTTCCATAACAAAATTTACCAGCTGAAAGAGCACGACGACTCAGATCTTATCTGACCCGTTGAGCAGCTGTGCCTCCAGCCAGGCCTTCAGCGCTGGCGGCGCACTTTTCAGGCTGTTTGAGCCGCGCGTGATAGTGGCAATGCCCACGCCCAAATCGTTTTTCAGCTCGCGCTGGCTCAGTTCGCCACGCATCAGCTCTTCAATAATCCGCAGGCGCGTGCCCAGCGCTTCGCGCTCGTCCGGCGTCATCATCAGTTGCAACAGCGGCAGATGCAGCTCGTTGCTGAAAGCACGCTGCAGCAGCGTAACAAAACGCTGCCACTCTTCGTTGTGCGGTTCCATGGTTACGGGAACGGAAGATTCGGTCATGTGTGGCCCATACTCTTAAACTAGTACAGCAGCATAGCACAGGCCACCGTGGATCAGTAGCGGCGTTGCCACTCGCTGTCGGCCAGAATCTTATCCGGTTTGTTCATGAAATAGCGGTAGTAGGCATCATAGGCCAGCACGTTCTTCACGTAGCCGCGCGTTTCCGAGAACGGGATCGTCTCGATAAAGGCCACGGCATCCAGCCGCCCTGCGCTGTTCCCCAACCAGGTTCTCACCCTTGACGGACCGGCATTATAAGCCGCCGAGGAGAAGATCCGATTCTGGCCAAACTGCTGGTAAACCGACTCCAGATACTGCGTGCCGATCTGAATATTGGTTTCAGGATCCAGCAGCTGGCTGCTGTTGCTGTAACCAGGCAGACGGTAAACCTTCACCGTATGCTGCGCCGTGGCGGGCATCACCTGCATCAGGCCGGAAGCGCCAACCGGCGAGCGGGCTTTCGGGTTCCAGGCACTCTCCTGGCGGGCAATTGCCATGGCGTAGCTGATCGGGATCGCTTTCCCCTGACTGTAGCGGTTGAACTGATCCTGATAAGCCAGCGGGAAGCGTTCCTGCAGGCTGTTCCAAAGCTTGCCGGAGATGGTCGCCTGCACGCTCAGATCCCACCAGTTTTGCTCATGAGCATAGCGGGCCAGCTGCTGTTGCTGGCTGCTGGTTTTGCTGCCGACCAGATAGCTCCATTCCGAGCGGGCAAGGTTGTCCATTCCCCAGTACATCAGCTCGCGCACGCGGGCGATCTCCGGCCCCTGAGTCAGGCTGCTGTCCGGCTCAGACGCTTTATCCACCTGCAGAGTATAATCGACGCCCAGACGCTGTGCGGCCACCATCGGATAGAAACCGCGCTCCTGCATCAGCTTGCGCAGAATCGTTTTGGCCTCTTCTTTCCGCCCTTCATCCATCAGCAGGTCGGCCTGCCAGTACTGCCACTCATCCTTCTGCTTGGCTTCCACCGGCAGACGCGCAATCCAGGTATTCAGGCCACGGCGATCGTTATTGCCCAGCGACATCCTTACCCGCCGCTCAATCAGCGAGGTCGAGTCGCTGCGCATCACCACGTTGTCACGCCAGCGCGCCTGTTCGGACGTGATGTCATTGCCCATCAACCGCCAGGCCACCGCCTCGTTCAGATCCTGCTCTTCCTGCTCGCTCATCTTCTGCAGGCGAACCAGCGAAGGGATCATTGCCCTGGCGTTCTCCGCATCTCCCCGCGCCACTCTGGCGAAGGCGACGGAAGTGGCCTGGCGGGTGAAATCGGTCGGCCCCACGCTACGGGCAAACGACTCGACGTTTTGTGGATTGTTTTGCAGATCCATGATCGCATTAGCCATGGTCTGGTAATCCGGCGGAAGCTGACCGGCCAGGAAATTCACCAGGTTGCTGTTTCCCTCTTTCATCGCCAGGCGAATACGTTCCAGCGTGGTAATCGGCGTTTGCTCCCCGGCCCCCTGCCAGACGCTGAACAGCTTGTCACAGGTGCCCGGCAGGGAGGTTCCACGCAACCAGATGGATTTGGCGCCGTCATAAGCCACCTGCTGCTGGCCGGTCGCCCATTTGGCGTAGTACCAGTTACAGCGGGCCGCTACCGGTTTCGGCTCTTCCGGGCTGAACACCAGCAGTCCACGCCAGTCCTGACGGCGAGCCAGTTCGTTCACAAAACGCGCTGCCAGAGAGCGAACCGGCGGCAAAGTGGGGTATTTTTTAATGAAGTCGCTGACCACAAAGCCGCTTTCCTGATCCAGATCCTGAGCCAGCTGGCGGTATTCAAGGTAGGGATAAAGAGGGTAATCACGCAGTGTGGGCATCAGCTGCGCCACCGTGTCCATTTGATTGCTGTCCCATGCCTGCTTAATCTGCAGATAACGGCTGCGCTGGGCATCCAGAGAGTCCGCATGTGCCATACCTGCCATCACTGTTAAACAGGCCCCTGCTATCCACAACTGCCACTTGTCCGCCATGACTTTCCCCACGTTAACGCCTCGCTTTATCCGTTATGACTCGTACAACTTCCTTCATGCTAACCAGGCAAAGCACTTGTCGCTATGTTAAGCACAAAAATTTACTCTACGCCCGCACTCTAAACGGCCACTAAACCAGCAGCATATTGCAGAATGTTTCCGAAAAAAGAGTGGTTCGGATCAATAAGCTCATATCAGGCTTCCTTCAGCATAGCCTCCCTTAGCAAACATTCTAAACAACTCACCTGAAGGAATATCTATGTCGCGATTACCTCCAGCCTCTTCCCGTCAGAAAACTGCCGTAGCCTGGTACCGGTACGATACTGCAACGGTACTGAAGAGATTGACCAGCGCTCAAGCGGGATTATCCGTGGAAGAAGCGCAAAAACGCCTGGCCGAAGATGGCCCAAACCAGCTGCCACAGCGTGAAGGCAAAAGCGCACTTATGCGCTTTCTGGCCCATTTCAACGATGTGCTGATCTACGTTTTGCTGGCTGCCGCAGTGCTGACCGGCATAATGGGACACTGGGTGGATACCGCGGTGATCCTTGGCGTGGCGGTGATTAATTCACTGATTGGCTTTGTGCAGGAAAACAACGCCGAAAAGTCACTGAAAAGCATTGAAAATATGCTGCCTGCCCAGACACAGGTGATGCGTGGCGGTCAGATTCAGACTATTGAAGCCAGCGAACTGGTGGTGGGAGATATTGTGACCCTGCGGGCTGGCGACCGTATCCCGGCCGATTTACGCCTGATTGAGGCGCACAATCTGCGGGTGGAAGAAGCCATTCTGACCGGCGAATCCACCGCGGTGACCAAGCAAACCGGTGAGATCGCAGCTGAGGTGATGATTGGCGATCGCGATAACCTCGCCTTCTCCGGTACCACCGTCAGCGCAGGCAGCGCCACCGGCGTGGTGATTGCCACCGGCGGTGATACCGAGCTGGGGAAAATCAACCATATGATGGCGGATATCCAGCCGCTGCGCACGCCGCTGCTGGTGCAAATGGACAAGCTGGGCCACGCGATTTTCCTGATCATTCTGGCGATGATGGCCGCGCTGTTTGTCTTTAGTCTGCTGCTGCGCGATATGCCTATGGGCGAACTGCTGCTGTCGCTGATTGGGCTGGCGGTAGCTTCCGTACCGGAAGGTCTGCCTGCCATCATCTCCATTATTCTCTCCCTCGGCGTACAGGCAATGGCGCGTAAGCGGGCGATTATCCGCAAGCTGCCAACCGTGGAAACGCTTGGCGCGATGACCGTGGTGTGCAGTGACAAGACCGGCACGCTGACCATGAATGAGATGACGGTAAAAGCCGTGCTGCTGGCTGGTAACAACGTGCGGGTGGAAGGCAACAGCTATCGCCCTGAAGGCCGGTTTCTCAGTGAAGAGGGGCAGCACCCTGTTGATGTGGCATCCAGCCCTCTGCTGGCCCGCTTCCTGCGTAACGTTGATCTGTGCAATGAAAGCACCATGATTCAGGACGCTCAGGGGCACTGGGGCATTACCGGGGGTCCGACTGCCGGTGCGCTGAAAGTGCTGGCGGCGAAGGGGCATCTGCCCGAAGAACAGATCCGCCTGATTGATAAAATTCCTTTCGATTCGGCCTGGAAATATATGGCAACCCACCACCAGATTGGTGGCGAGCAGCAAATTTTAGTGACCGGTGCGCCAGACGTGCTGCTGAAGCTGTGTGGATCACAGATGACAGCAACAGGCAGCGAACCGCTCGATCAGCAGCACTGGGAAGATGAGATTGCCCGCTTCGCCCGTGAAGGGCTGCGTATGGTCGCCAGCGCCTTTAAACCGGTGGATGACAGCCAGCCTGCGCTGACCCACCAGTGCCTTGAAAGCGGCCTGATCTTCTGCGGGATTGCTGCAATGATGGACCCACCGCGTCCGGAAGCCGTGGCGGCAATTGCTGACTGCCATCGTGCCGGTATCCGCGTGAAAATGATCACCGGTGACCATCAGGAAACCGCCATGGCCATCGGCAGAATGCTTGGGATCGGCGACGGTCGCAACGCGCTGACCGGCTATCAGCTGGAGCACATGACGGACAGTGAACTGGCCGATGCGGCGATCCGCTACGACATCTTTGCCCGTACCAGCCCGCAGCATAAACTGCGCCTGGTGAAAGCGCTGCAGGATAAAGGTGAAGTGGTTGGCATGACCGGTGACGGCGTTAACGATGCGCCTGCCCTGAAGCAGGCCGATGTCGGCATCGCGATGGGCATCAAGGGTACCGAGGTGACCAAAGAAGCCGCCGATATGGTGCTGACCGATGACAACTTCGCCACCATCGCCAACGCGGTGAAAGAAGGCCGTCGCGTTTACGATAACCTGAAAAAAACCATCCTGTTTATCATGCCAACCAACCTGGCGCAGGGTCTGCTGATCGTGATTGCCATGCTGATGGGCAACCTGCTGCCACTGACGCCGGTGCAGATCCTGTGGATGAACATGGCGACCTCCGCCACGCTCTCGTTCGGGCTGGCCTTTGAGAAAGCCGACAAAAACGTCATGCGCAGGAAACCGCGTGATGCCAAACGGCACGTGATGGATGGCTATGCCATCTGGCGCGTGGGCTTTGTGGGAAGCCTGATTGCGGTCAGCGCCTTTATGCTGGAAGCCTGGCTGCAGCCTCGCGGCTACAGCGCGGAATTTATCCGCACCGTGCTGCTGCAAACGCTGGTGACCGCGCAGTGGGTGTACATGCTGAACTGCCGTGATACTGAGAGCTTCTCGCTGAGCCGTGGCCTGCTGCAGAACCGCGGGATCTGGCTGGTCAGCGGCGTGCTGGTACTGCTGCAGCTGGCGATAATCTATCTGCCATTTATGAATACGCTGTTTGGCACCGTGCCGCTGCCGCTGACCTTCTGGCTGGTGCCGCTGGCTGTAGCTGCCGTGCTGTTCCTGATTGTCGAGATTGAGAAACCGCTGACCCGTAAGTGGCGCAAATCGTAATCCAGTGAAATCAGGGCGAACAGTCGCTCCTTCAACAGATTGTTTTCACGGGCGGAACTCTTTCCGCCCGTTTCAACAATTTGCCCAGGTCGTCATGCAGTATCTGTCCCGCGCGTTCAAAAAATTCCCCTGCCCCATTTTTGTTCACTCCCTGCCCATCCATCGTGCACCTCAGCACCCTTTCAGAATAAAAATCATTTATTTACATATACCTGCTCAGATGGCACAACTTTTGCTCAATTGAATTCAATCTTGTATACCAGATGGAATTCAACCTATGGCTTTGACCACCGGCTTCACCCTGAACGACTGGCAGCAGCACCATCAGCAGCATCCTCAGGATGTGCTGGCTACGCTGGAGTCGCTGCTGTCCGGTTTATCCACTGCGGATAATGCCTGGCTGTACCTCGCTACCCCGGCCCAGCTGCGCGCTCAGCTGGAACCCCTGCTGGCGGTCTGGCAGCAAAATCCGGCCTCGCTGCCGCTGTTCGGCGTGCCGTTCGCGGTCAAGGACAACATTGATGTGGCGGGATGGCCGACCACCGCAGCATGCCCGGCCTTTGCCTATGAAGCCGAAGCCGACGCCACCGCAGTGGCTAATCTCAAGGCAGCCGGTGCCGTGGTGATCGGTAAAACCAATCTCGATCAGTTCGCTACCGGCCTGGTCGGCACCCGCTCGCCGTTTGGTGCGGTGCAAAACACCTTTGATCCTGCGTATGTCAGCGGCGGCTCCAGCTCAGGCTCGGCTTCCGTGACCGCCCGTGGCCTGGTGTGTTTTGCGCTGGGAACCGACACTGCAGGCTCCGGCCGCGTGCCTGCCGGATTCAACAATATCGTTGGCCTGAAACCAACCAAAGGCTGGCTCTCCGCCACCGGCGTGGTTCCGGCCTGCCGCCTGAACGACACCATTTCCCTCTTTGCCCTGACAGTGGAAGATGCGTTCCTCGCTGCCACCTGCGCCGGAGGCTATGACGCCAGCGATGCCTACTCCCGCGCGAATCCAGGCCTGGCTCCGGCGGCCCTGCCCGCTGCGCCGAAGCTGGCGATCCCGGCTTACCCGACCTTCTTTGACGATGCGCAGGCTGAAGCCGCGTGGGAAAAATCACTGACCGCGTTGCAGGCAGGAGGGGCCACGCTACATCCGATAGATTTCTCGATCTTCCACCAGCTGGCTGAACAACTTTATTACGGCCCGTGGGTGGCTGAACGTACCGTCGCCGTCGGCGAGATGCTGGATCGCAAAGACGAGATGGATCCGGTGGTGTACGGCATCGTCGCCAGCGGGAAAAACTACAGCGCCGTGGATGCTTATAAAGCGGAATATCTGCGGGCAGAACTGAGCCGCCAGATCCAGCAAATCCTCAGCCAGTTTGATGCACTGGTTGTCCCGACCTCTCCCACCATCCACACGCTGGAAGAGATGAAACAGGAGCCGGTTCGCTACAACTCGCAGTTCGGCACCTATACCAACTTCACCAACCTGGCCGATTTGTCCGCGCTGGCACTGCCCGGCCCGTTCCGCGAGGATGGCCTGCCAGCCGGGATCACCCTGATCGCCCCAGCCTGGTATGACCGTGCACTGGCGGCCTTCGGCCAGAAATGGCAGGCCCGTCAGGCCCTGAGCCTCGGTGCAACCGGCAATGCTCAGCCTGCCAGCCACGCCTCTTTGCCAGCCTCGCCGCTGCATGTTCGCGTGGCCGTCGTTGGCGCTCATCTGACCGGGATGCCGCTCAACCACCAGCTGACCACCCGCAATGCGGTACTGGTTGAAGAGACCAAAACCGCCGCCTGCTATCGCCTCTACGCGCTGGCGAATACCAAACCGCCCAAACCGGGCCTGGTAAAAGGCAGCGACGGCGCGTCGATCATCGTTGAGCTGTGGGATATCCCGCTGGCACGCTTCGGCGAGTTCGTGGCAGAGATCCCTTCCCCGCTGGGTATTGGCACGCTGGAGCTGGCCGATGGCCGCCTGGTGAAAGGCTTTATCTGTGAACCTGCAGTGCTTCCCGATGCGACCGACATCACTGATTTTGGCGGCTGGCGTAACTGGCTGACCCGCAAGGAGACCCCGAATGTTTAATATCGTCCTGATTGCCAACCGTGGCGAAATTGCCTGCCGTGCAATTCGCACCCTCAAGCGACTGGGCGTCACCAGCGTGGCGGTTTATTCCGATGCGGATAAAAATGCCCAGCACGTCAAAGATGCGGACATTGCCATTGCGCTGGGCGGCGAGAAAGCCACTGACAGCTATCTGCGCATCGATAAAATTCTTGCCGCAGCGAAAGAAACTGGCGCACAGGCCATCTGGCCAGGCTACGGTTTTCTCTCCGAGAGCCTGCCGTTTGCTGCCGCCTGTGAAGAAGCCGGGATCGCCTTTGTCGGCCCCACTGCGCATCAGATCGGCGAGTTTGGCCTGAAGCACCGCGCCCGTGAACTGGCCGCCGCCGCAGGCGTGCCAATGACGCCGGGTACAGCACTGCTCGACTCGCTGGAAGAAGCACTGAGCGCCGCAGACAGAATTGGCTACCCGGTGATGCTGAAAAGCACCGCTGGCGGCGGCGGTATAGGCCTGACACGTTGTGCAGATGCTGATGCACTGCGCAGCGCCTGGGAAAGCGTCCGCCGCCTTGGCGAACAGTTCTTCAGCGATGCTGGCGTATTCCTGGAGCGCTGCATCGATCGTGCCCGCCACGTTGAGGTGCAGATCTTTGGCGACGGCAAAGGCAAAGTAATCGCTCCTGGCGAACGCGACTGCTCCCTGCAGCGTCGCAATCAGAAAGTGGTGGAAGAAACACCTGCCCCGAACCTGCCGGAAAGCACCCGCGCTGCGCTGCTGGAATCTGCGGTTAAGCTGGGCGAACTGGTCAGCTACCGCAGCGCCGGTACGGTTGAATACATCTATGATGCTGAGCGCGATGAGTTCTTCTTCCTGGAAGTGAATACCCGTTTGCAGGTTGAGCATCCGGTCACGGAATGCGTCACCGGGCTGGACCTGGTGGAGTGCATGCTGCGCGTGGCGGCAGGTGATGAGCTGGACTGGACGCGCATGGTGCAGGCTCCGCAGGGTGCCTCGATTGAAGTGCGTATCTACGCCGAAGATCCGCTGAAAAACTTTCAGCCCAGCCCCGGCGTGCTGACCGAGGTCTGCTTCCCGGAAAACGTGCGGGTGGATGGCTGGATCTCCACCGGCACCGAAGTGTCGGCCTTCTACGATCCGATGATCGCCAAACTGATCGTCCATGCGGAAAACCGCGAAGCCGCGCTGGCAAAAATGGCCCAGGCGCTGAGTGAAACACGCCTGCACGGCATCGCCACCAACCTTGATTATCTGCGTCAGATAGTGGCAACTGAAACCTTCCGCAGCGGCAAAGTCTGGACGCGGATGCTGGACAGCTTCACCCCGGCTTCTGCAGTAGTCGAAGTGCTGCAGCCCGGCACCTGGAGCAGCATTCAGGATTACCCGGGTCGTCTGGGGTACTGGGATATCGGCGTGCCGCCTTCCGGCCCGATGGATGACTTTGCCTTCCGGCTGGCGAACCGCATCGTCGGCAACGCCGAAGAGGCCGCCGGGCTGGAATTCACGTTGCAGGGGCCGACGCTGCGCTTCCACAGCGACACAATTATCTCCCTGACCGGGGCTGAATGCCCGGCCACGCTGGATGGCGAACCGGTCAGTTACTGGCAGCCAGTCTCAGTGAAAGCAGGACAAACCCTGACGCTGGGCCGTGCTCAGATGGGTTGCCGCACTTATCTGGCGGTGCGCAACGGCTTTGACGTGCCGGAATACCTCGGCAGCCGCTCGACCTTTGCCCTCGGCCAGTTTGGTGGCCATGCCGGTCGCACTCTGCGCGTGGCGGACATGCTGGCGATCTCTCAACCTGAACTGGCGGCCTGCACCACTCCGGCTCCGGTCAGCGAACCGCAGGCTGTGGATGCCTCGCTGATCCCGGCCTACAGCGACGAATGGAGCATTGGCGTGCTGTACGGGCCGCACGGTGCACCGGATTTCTTCACCCAGGAATCCATCGACGAATTCTTTACCAGTGAGTGGCAGGTCCACTACAACTCCAACCGCCTGGGCGTGCGCCTGGCAGGGCCAAAACCGAGCTGGACCCGCGCCAACGGCGGCGAGGCCGGTTTGCACCCTTCCAACGTTCACGACTGTGAATACGCGATTGGCGCGGTGAACTTTACCGGCGACTTCCCGGTGATCCTCACCCGTGACGGACCAAGCCTGGGTGGCTTCGTCTGCCCGGTCACTATCGCCAAAGCCGAACTGTGGAAAGTCGGCCAGGTCAAACCAGGCGACCGCATCCGCTTCCATCCGGTCAGTTTTGATGAAGCACACGCGCTGGAAAAAGTGCAGGCACAGAGCGTTCAGACGCTGCATGGTGCGGTGAAACCTCTCTTTGAAGTGCCGTCGCTGGCGGAAACAGACCACGGTTCCGCCACCGTGCTGGCCGCGCTCAAAGCTACCGCGTTCACCCCGACGGCGGTTTACCGTCAGGCAGGCGACAACTACATCCTGATGGAATACGGCGACAACGTGCTGGATCTGGCACTGCGCCTGCGTGTCCATCTGCTGATGACCGCGCTGCGCGAAACCGGCCAGCCGGGCATTGAAGAGCTGTCGCCAGGCGTCCGCTCGCTGCAAATCCGCTACGACAGCCGGATCCTCAGCCAGAAACAGCTGCTGACCCTGCTGCTGGAACTGGAAAAAAACCTCGGCGACGTCAGTCAGATGAAAGTGCCTTCGCGCATTGTCCATATGCCGATGGCCTTTGAAGACAGCGCCACGCTGGGTGCGGTTGAACGTTACAAAGAAACCGTCCGGGCCAGCGCTCCCTGGCTGCCAAATAACGTCGACTTTATCCAGCGCATCAACGGACTGGCCACTCGCGAAGAAGTTCGCCAGACCATTTTTGATGCCAGCTATTTGATCCTCGGTCTGGGCGATGTTTATCTGGGCGCACCTTGTGCGGTTCCGATCGATCCACGCCATCGCCTGCTCAGCTCCAAATACAACCCGGCGCGGACCTTCACTGCGGAAGGCACTGTCGGCATCGGCGGCATGTACATGTGTATTTACGGCATGGACTCTCCGGGTGGCTATCAGCTGGTGGGCCGCACGCTGCCAATCTGGAACAAATTCCTGAAAAACGAGCAGTTCGCCGCTAACGAACCCTGGCTGCTGCACTTCTTCGATCAGGTGCGCTTCTACCCGGTGAGCGAAGCCGAGCTGGACGTGCTGCGCGAAGATTTCCGCGAAGGCCGCGCCACCATCACCATTGAAGAGACGGTGTTTGATTTTGCTGAGCATAAGCAGTTCCTCAGTGACAATGCCGCCGCTATTGCCGATTTCCGTCAGAACCAGGCCACCGCCTTCGAAGCGGAAGTGGCGCTGTGGGCGCTGGAAGAGGAAGGCGCGCCGCTGACCAGTGAAGAGAACCTGCTGCCAGCGGAAGAGGATGAAAGCGCGCTACAGGTCAGCGCAGATCTGAACGGCAACATCTGGAAAGTGCTGGTCAGGCCGGGCGATGAAGTGGTCGCCGGGCAGCCGGTGATCATCGTTGAAGCGATGAAGATGGAGCTGGCAATCCATGCGCCGCAGGCTGGCCGCGTGAAGCGCATCGGCTGCCAGCCAGGCCGTCCGGTCAGCCCTGGCGACGCGCTGCTGTGGCTGGAATAAAGAGGTGAGCATGCAGGAGCTTTACGCCCGACGTAGCAAGGGCCGTCCGGAAGCGCTGGCGGAAAAGGTCTACCAGACCATTAAAAACGACATCTTCGACTTTCGCCTGATGCCGGGCGACCGCTTCAGCGAAAGCGAGATGGCGGAACGCATGGATGTCAGCCGCACCCCGGTGCGACAGGCGCTGTTCTGGCTGGAGCGTGAAGGCTACGTCGAGGTGTGGTTCCGCAGCGGCTGGCAGGTGCGCCAGTTCGACTTCGAGTATTTCGAGGAGTTGTATGACCTGCGTATTGTGCTGGAGTGCGAGGCGGTTCGCCGCCTCTGCGCCATGCCAGCCGGACGAGCCAGCGATCTGCTCAGCGAACTGAAACGCTTCTGGATGGATGATCTCCGGCTGCAGGATGGCAAAGCCGTTTCCCTGCACGACGAGGCCTTCCATATGGCGATAGTCGCGGCGGCAGGCAACAGCGAAATGGCCCACATCCATGCCGAACTGACCGAAAAAATTCGCATCATCCGTCGCCTCGACTTTACCCGTGAGGACCGGATCGAAGCGACATACAACGAACACGCCCGAATTTTGCAGGCGGTATCACAACAACAAAGCGAGGAGGCACAGCTGATTCTGACCGCCCATATCTCCGTCAGTAAGGCCGAGGTCAGAAAGATCACATTACACAGGCTGCAGCAGGCAAGACTTCAACCGGATTCACCCACATAATTCAACGATATCAGGGGTTCGCCAGATGAAAAGACGTTCATTACTGAAGGTATTTGCACTTTCGGCAACGGTTATGAGTATGGGTTTAGCGTGGGGTGCGCAGGCGGCGGACACCATTAAAGTCGGCATCTTATCCTCGCTTTCCGGCACCATGGCCATCTCGGAAACGCCGCTGAAAGACGTGGCGCTGATGACCATTGACGAGATCAACGCCAGGGGCGGCGTGCTGGGGAAAAAGCTGGAACCGGTGGTGGTCGATCCGGCGTCCAACTGGCCGCTGTTTGCCGAAAAAGCCCGCCAGCTGCTGACTCAGGACAAAGCGGCCGTGGTGTTTGGCTGCTGGACTTCGGTCTCCCGTAAATCCGTGCTGCCGGTGTTTGAAGAACTGAACGGCCTGCTGTTCTATCCGGTGCAGTATGAAGGTGAAGAGATGTCGCCTAACGTGTTCTATACCGGCGCTGCCCCTAACCAGCAGGCGATCCCGGCGGTGGAATACCTGATGAGCGAAGACGGCGGCAGCGCGAAACGCTTCTTTCTGCTGGGTACCGACTACGTTTATCCACGCACCACCAACAAAATCCTGCGTGCTTTCCTGCACGCCAAAGGCGTGAAGGAAAGTGATATTGAAGAAATCTACACGCCGTTTGGCTACAGCGATTACCAGACCATCGTCTCCAACATCAAGAAATTCTCGGCCGGGGGTAAAACTGCAGTGATCTCTACCATCAACGGCGACTCTAACGTGCCGTTCTATAAAGAACTGGCTAACCAGGGCATTAAAGCCACCGACGTGCCGGTTGTTGCCTTCTCGGTGGGAGAAGAAGAGCTGCGCGGCATCGACACCAAACCGCTGGTCGGCAACCTGGCGGCCTGGAACTACTTTGAATCTGTCGACAACCCGGTTAACAAGAAGTTTGTAGCGGATTACCGTGCCTGGGCCAAAGCGCACAACCTGCCTAACTACACTACTGCGGTGACCAACGACCCGATGGAAGCGACCTATGTCGGCATCCATATGTGGGCGCAGGCGGTAGAGAAAGCAGGCACTACCGACGTGGACAAAGTGCGTGCGGCAATGGCCGGACAGACTTTCAAAGCACCGGACGGCTTTACCCTGACCATGGATCAGACCAACCATCACCTGCATAAGCCGGTAATGATTGGCGAAATCGAAGACAATGGTCAGTTCAACGTGGTGTGGCAGACGGATAAACCAGTGCGTGCGCAGCCGTGGAGCCCTTACATTCCGGGCAACGACAAGAAACCCGATCACCCTGTTAAATCAACGCAATAACCTTTAAGGGCGGGATTTTTCCCGCTCCTGCGCGGGGCGTGTCGTGCGCTCCGCATCCCAATCCTGACATGATGGGCATTGCGATGATAATACGTCGACTTTTTACGCTCTTACTTTCGCTGTGCCTGCTGGTGCCTCTGTCCGCCCTTGCCGGGCCTGCAGCGGATTTCTCTACCGCCAGCCGGACAGATCAGATCAAACTTTTGCAGGCATGGGCCGCCGCGCCGGATGCCGCACGCCTTCCTTTCCTGCAGGCACTGCATCAGGAAAATGTGGTGCTGGATGAAAACAAACAGCCGTTCAGCGAGGCGGATGGCAAGCTGACGCCGCTCGACAACGTGGAAAAACCGGCTGGTGACACCAAAAAGCTGTTTATGAACAACCGACTGCGAGTGCTGATTGCCACCACGCTGGCCGCCCATCAGCTGGTCAGTAATACCGTCGCGATCCGTCTGAGCGCCGCCCGTGAGCTGCAAAACGACGCGCAGGCCGATCAGTTGCCGCTGCTGACTCAGCGTCTGGCCGCCGAAAAAGACAGCGGCGTGCATGCGGTACTGGCTCAGGCCGTGGCCGGATTGCAGATCGGTGATGCCGACCCGCAGGTGCGGCTGAAGGCAGTGAAACTGCTGGGTGAAACCAGCGATCCACAGACTCAGGCCGCGCTTAACCGCCTGACTCAACCTCAAAACGAACCGGATGCCGGAGTGCGCGCCGCCGCCGTCGACAGCCTGAAACAGATTAAACAGCGGCTGATGCTGGGCGATCTGCTTGGTCAGGCGTTTACCGGCCTGTCGCTGGGCTCGGTGCTGCTGCTGGCCGCTCTGGGACTGGCGATCACTTACGGCCTGCTGGGCGTGATTAACATGGCGCACGGCGAGATGCTGATGCTCGGCGCTTACTCCACGTGGATGGTGCAGACGCTGTTCCAGCGCTTCGCTCCGGAGTGGCTTGCATTCTATCCGCTGCTGGCGCTGCCGGTGGCTTTTCTGGTCACCGCCGCGATTGGGATGGCGCTGGAAAGAACCATTATCCGCCACCTGTATGGCCGCCCGCTGGAAACACTGCTGGCAACCTGGGGGATCAGCCTGATGCTGATCCAGCTGGTGCGGGTGCTGTTCGGCGCGCAGAACCTGGAGGTCGCCAACCCGCCGTGGCTGTCAGGCGGGTTGCAGGTGCTGCCAAACCTGGTGCTGCCGTACAATCGTATTGCGGTAATCCTGTTCGTGTTTGGTGTGCTGCTCCTCACCTGGTTGCTGCTGAATAAAACCCGGCTGGGAATGAACGTGCGGGCCGTCACGCAAAACCGCGCGATGGCTGACTGCTGCGGCGTGCCAACCGGGCGGGTGGATATGCTGGCCTTCGGGCTGGGTTCCGGCATCGCCGGGCTGGGCGGCGTGGCGCTGTCGCAGTTGGGCAACGTCGGCCCGGAGCTGGGCCAGGGCTACATTATCGACTCCTTCCTGGTGGTGGTCACCGGGGGTGTCGGACAGCTGGCCGGAACGGTGGTCGCCGCTTTCGGGCTGGGCATTCTGAACAAAGTGCTGGAACCGCAAATCGGTGCGGTGCTCGGCAAGATTCTGATCCTGGTGCTGATCGTTCTGTTTATTCAGAAACGCCCCCAGGGCCTGTTTGCCTTCAAAGGGAGGGTGATTGACTGATGGCACAACCCATGACGCTCACCCTGGCGCAAAAAGCGCCGCGCCTGAGTCTCGGCCTCGGCCTGCTGGCCCTGCTGATCCTTCTGGTGCTGCCCTTTCTCGCGCTGCTGCCTGTGGATAACCCGCTGGCGATGTCGATCTATACCCTGACGCTGATCGGCAAAATCCTCTGCTATGCCATCGTCGCCGTGGCGCTGGATCTGGTATGGGGCTATGCCGGGCTGCTGTCGCTCGGGCACGGCCTGTTCTTCGCGCTGGGCGGCTATGCGATGGGGATGTATCTGATGCGCCAGGCCGCCGGAGACGGGCTGCCCGCCTTTATGTCCTTTCTGTCATGGGACCACCTGCCGTGGTTCTGGGCAGGAACGCAGCACTTTGCATGGGCATTATGCCTGATTGTACTGGTGCCGGGCGTACTGGCGCTGGTGTTTGGCTGGTTTGCCTTCCGCTCGAAAATCAAAGGGGTCTATTTCTCGATCATGACCCAGGCGCTGACCTATGCCGGGATGCTGCTGTTCTTTCGCAATGAAACCGGCTTTGGCGGCAACAACGGCTTTACCGGCTTCACCACTTTGCTCGGCTTCCCGGTGACCGCCCCCAGCACCCGCATCGGGCTGTTCGTCGCCACCGTGTTGCTGCTGGTCGCCAGCCTCGGGATTGGTTTTGCGCTGGCCCGCAGTAAGTTTGGCCGGGTGCTGACCGCCGTGCGCGATGCCGAGAATCGCCTGATGTTCTGCGGCTACGATCCGAAAGGCTTCAAGCTGTTCGTCTGGACGCTGTCAGCGATGCTTTGTGGGCTGGCCGGGGCGCTGTATGTGCCGCAGGTCGGCATTATCAACCCCAGCGAGATGTCACCCACCAACTCCATTGAGGCGGCAATCTGGGTCGCTCTCGGTGGACGCGGCACGCTGATTGGTCCGCTGCTCGGTGCCGGGATCGTTAACGGGGCCAAAAGCTGGTTTACCGTGGCTTTCCCTGAATACTGGCTGTTTTTCCTGGGCCTGATGTTTATCCTCGTGACGCTGTTTTTACCACGGGGCGTGATTGGCCTGCTCCGCCGGAGGAAGCATGACTGAGCAACTTTTTACGCAGCCCCATCCGGCGGACCGCCATCGCCAACAGACAGATCCGGTGTTGCAGCTGGAAAACATCAACGTCTCTTTTGATGGCTTTAAGGCGCTGACCAACCTGTCGCTGCAAATCGGCGTTGGCGAACTGCGCTGTGTTATCGGGCCAAACGGCGCGGGTAAGACCACGCTGATGGATGTGATCACCGGGAAAACCAGGCCGGATAATGGCCGGGTGTTTTACGATCAGAGCACCGATCTCACCACCCTTTCGCCGGTGGAAATTGCCCGCATCGGCATTGGCCGCAAATTTCAGAAGCCGACGGTGTTTGAAGCCCTGACGGTATTTGAGAATCTGGAGATTGCGCTGAAAACCGACAAATCGGTGTGGGCCTGCCTGCGCAGCAAGCTGAACGGCGAGCAGCAGGACCGCATTGATGAGGTGCTGAAACTGCTGCGGCTGGGCGCGGAACGTCATCGTCCGGCAGGCCTGCTGTCACACGGGCAGAAGCAGTTTCTGGAAATCGGCATGCTGCTGGTGCAGGACCCGCATCTGCTGCTGCTGGATGAACCGGCAGCGGGCATGACCGATGCGGAAACCGACTACACCGCCGAGTTGTTCCGTAGCCTGGCAGGCCAGCACTCGCTAATGGTGGTGGAGCATGACATGGGTTTTGTCGAAACCATCGCCGACCACGTCACGGTGCTGCATCAGGGCCAGGTGCTGGCGGAAGGTTCGCTGCGCGAAGTGCAGGCTAACGAGCAGGTTATCGACGTTTATCTGGGACGCTGATATGTTACAAGTATCTGAACTGAATCAATATTATGGTGGCAGCCACATCCTGCGCGGCCTCTCATTTGACGCGAAGCCCGGCGAGATCACCTGCCTGCTGGGCCGTAACGGCGTGGGCAAAACCACGCTGCTGAAATGCCTGATGGGGCTGATCCCGGCAAAGTCCGGTACCATTCGCTGGCAGGATAAAACCCTCAACGGGCGTAAACCGCACCAGCGGGTGCAGGCCGGGATTGCCTATGTTCCTCAGGGGCGCGAGATTTTTCCCCGGCTGACGGTGGAAGAAAACCTGCTGATGGGACTGGCACGGTTTTCAGGTTCGCAGGCCAGGCAGGTGCCGGAAGAGATTTACCAGCTGTTTCCGGTGCTTAAAGAGATGAAACAGCGGCGCGGGGGCGATCTTTCAGGTGGGCAACAGCAGCAGCTGGCGATTGGCCGTGCGCTGGCGTGCAAGCCACAGTTGCTGATCCTGGATGAACCGACGGAAGGGATCCAGCCGTCGGTGATCAAAGAGATTGGTGCGGTGATCCGCCAGCTCGCCCAGCGAGGCGATATGGCGATCCTGCTGGTTGAACAGTTTTATGATTTTGCCGCCGAGCTGGCCGACAGTTATCTGGTGATGTCGCGCGGCGAAATCGTCCAGCGCGGTCGTGGGGAAAGCATGGAGGCAGACGGCGTCCGGGGTCTGGTGGCGATTTAAGTCAGAAGCCAGGGTTTATCCTCACGACCCTGGTCCTCATTAACGGACAGCTCAGCGTGCCTGCCCCGTTACGCCTGCCTCCGGCAGGCGTTTGGCAAAATAGTCGCTCAGGAAATCAATGCAGGTTTTAATCCGCAGGGAGCTGGATGAGCGTTGCGTATAAACCGCCCAGATATTCGCTTCCTGATACCACTCGGGTAACAGCTGGACCAGCTCGCCGCTTTGCACATATTTTGCCACGTCCCAGGCCGAACGAAGCACAATGCCGTGTCCCCGCAACGCCCAGGCCAGCACCACGCTGCCGCTGTTGGAGGAGTGGCGGCTGTTGACGCGACACAGAATATTCTCCCTGCCATTAGTGAGCGCCCAGTGACCATAAGCCGAGCTTCTTTCCTGGATAATCAGGCATTCGTGACGGCCAAGTTCGTCTGCATTCGCAGGCGTTCCGGCTCGCTGCAGATAGTCCGGCGACGCGCATAATATCCGCCGGTTCGCTGCCAGCCGCCTGGCAATGTAGAGGTCTTTGATGTCATCCCCTACCAGAATTTCTATATCTACGCCCTCATCGATGAGATCCACCTCCCTGTCGCTGAGCACCAGCTTCACGTTGAGTCCCGGGTGCAGCAGCATCAGTTCTGACAGGGCCTGCGACAGGTATTCGTGGCCAAAGCCGAACGAGCAGCTGAGGATAATATTACCGGTCAGCTCGCCGCGCAGCCCGTTGAGATCGCTGACAAAATCCCCCACGCTGCCGACAATCTGCACCGCTCCTTCCAGCGCCTTCTCGCCTTCCGGTGTGAGCCGCATAATGCGGTTATTGCGAAAAAAAAGCCGGGTGCCCAGCCGTTTCTCCAGAGTGGCAATACGCTTGCTGATGTAAGAGGGAGAGAGGCCTAATTCCAGCGCCGCTCTGGCGAACCCGCCATTGCGGGCCACCGTGACAAAAACATGCAGATCTTCAATCGAAGGCCAGCCCGCCACTGGCTGAAGGTGGTTTTTTCCTGCTGGGGTGCTCTTCATAGTCGCCGGAAACAGAGTGGATAATAGGGTTTTATAACACTGTTTTCAGGAATGGCTGAAGTTTATGCAGGAAGAGTTCGGGGATCTCTTCCTGCGGAGAGTGTCCGCAGGGCAGTGCTTCACCCTGAATGTTGAGGGCTTTATCACGCCAGGTCGCCAGCACATCGTAAAGCTGTCCGACGGTTCCCAGTTCGCCCCACAGCAGTAACAAAGGACACTGAATGCGCTTATCCTGATCCTCCGCATCATCCTGCAAGTCAGTCGTGGCTGCCGCCCGATAGTCTTCACAGACAGCGTGGATCATCTCCGGCTGCTGATAGCAGCGCAGATATTCGCTGAAAATCTCCTCTGACATTGCCCCGGGCGTTTTTAACTGGCCGTTTATATGCTTGCGCAAAAAAAATGCCGGGTCGTGCTGAATCAGCGTTTCGGGGACTGGCGCAGGCTGGATCAGCAGGAACCACCAGAAATAGCGCGTGGCAAACGCCTGATCCGTTAACGCATACATGGTTGCTGTCGGCGCAATATCGATGAAGGTGCAACAGGATACGCACTGCGGGTGATCCAGGGCCAGCCGGTGCCCCACCCTCGCGCCCCGGTCGTGCCCCACAAAAGCAAAAGTCGGGTAGCCCAGCGCGGCCATCAGTAACACGCAATCTTGTGCCATAACCCGTTTTGAATAGGGCCGGTGTTGCTCATCGCTGGCAGGTTTATCACTGTCGCCATATCCCCGCAGATCGGCCATGATAACGGTGTGATTTTTTGCCAGCTCCGGCGCGATTTTACGCCAGGTCAGATGGTTTTGCGGATGGCCGTGGAGCAGCAGCAGCGGCGGGCCTTCACCTCCCACCGCGACTCTGAGGGTAATGCCGTTCGCCAGACTAACGTCTTTCAGGCTGAATCCGGGAACAAAGGAGGAAACGCCTCGTTCGGTAATAGCACTCATGCGATCCTTCCTTCGTTAACGGCGAGGGTTGAGCGTCGGGCGTTTCAGCCAGGGCTTCCCGGCATAATGCCGCGCTTCGAACTGCTCAATGTCGGCAAGATATTGCCCTGTCCAGCCGATAGCATCTTCGCCGCCTGACAGCATTGCCCGCTTCAGCGCACTGACGGAAAACACCAGCGTCGCCGCACCTGCGGTGATTTCTCCTTTCTCCAGCGAAACGGTAATCGTATTGCTGTCCGGGTTCGCGACCAACTGGCTCAGGCGCTCATAAGCCCCCTCGTCCAGCGAGACGGTGAGCACGCCATTCTTCTGACAGTTATCGTCAAAAATCCCGGCAAAGCTGGTGCCGATCAGTGCGCGGATCCCCAACTGCCTTAATCCCCAGACCGCATGTTCCCGGCTGGAACCACAGCCGAAATTGGGGCCAACCAGCAAAAAGGTTGCCCCCTGCCAGCCGGGCTGATTCAGAATGAAGTCGGCGTTCAGCTCACCTTCCGCAGTAAAACGGCGGTCGAAAAACACCCCTTTATCCAGCCCCTGACGATCGATTCCTTTCAGGAACTGCTTGGGCATAATGACATCGGTGTCGATGTTCGCGTCCGGCAGCGGCGCGACCACGCCGGAAACCTGTTTAAATGACTCCATTTTTTCCTCCGGTATTCAGTACGGTACGCACATCTTCAAGATGGCCACTGATGGCGGCTGCCGCGACCATCGCCGGGCTCATCAGGTGAGTTCTCGCCCCGACGCCCTGCCGACCGGGGAAGTTGCGGTTGGTTCCTGAAGCACAGCGATCGCCGGGCGCAAGCACATCTTCATTCATTGCCAGACACATTGAGCATCCCGACTGACGCCACTCAAAACCGGCGTTGATAAACTGCAGCGCCAGCCCTTCTTCTTCGGCCTGACGACGAACCTGCGACGATCCCGGCACAATGATGCCCCTGACGTGACTGGCAATTTTGCGGCCCTGGATCACCGCCGCAGCCGAACGCAGATCTTCAATACGGCCATTGGTGCAGGATCCAATAAATGCATGGGTGATCTGAATATCACGAAGCGGCGTTCCGGCCGTCAGTCCCATGTACTGCAACGCCTTACGGATCGCCTGCTGTTTAGCCGGGTTGGATTCTTTTTCCGGATCGGGGACGGATCCGGAGATGGTGGTCGTTTGATCCGGGCTGATCCCCCAGGTGACTTTGGGTTCCAGCTCGCTACAGTCTATCTGCACCGTTTTATCAAATACGGCGTCCGGGTCGCTGCGTAGCGTTGCCCATTCGCTGAGCGCCTGCTGCCACAGCTCGCCTACCGGCATCTGCGGTTTGCCTGCAATGTAGTCAAAGACTTTCTGGTCTGGCGCGATAATTGCGCCACGCGCTCCGGCTTCCACGGCCATATTGCAGAGCGTCATTCGCCCTTCCATGCTCAGGGCGCTAATCGCCTCGCCATCAAATTCAATCGCATAGCCGGTGGCACCCGACGCGCCGATTCGTTCCAGCAGTTCGAGGATGATATCTTTGGCCGAACAGGCATAGGGCAACTCGCCCCTGACCGTCACCAGCAGCGTTTTCAGCTTGCGGTAGACCAGTGTTTGCGTGGCCAGTAAATGCTCAATTTCTGAAGTGCCAATCCCAAATCCCAGCGCACCAAAAGCGCCGTAGGTGGTGGTATGGCTGTCCCCAGCGGCAATCACCATGCCCGGCATCACCATGCCCTGTTCATGGGCGACCACGTGCTCAATGCCCTGTCGGGGATCCAGTACGTCAAAGAGTTCGATGCCAAAATCAGCGGCGTTCTGCCTGAAATAATCCACCTGCAGCTGCCCGCCTTCATCAGTCATCTCTGCGTCACGTTCGGGTCTGGTGGGGTTCACGTGGTCGACATTGAGCAAGATGGTTGCCGGGTGACGGACAACCCGCCCGCTCTCTCTCAGCCCGCTGAAAGCCTGCGGGCTGGTATATTCGTTGAGGATCGAGCGATCGATATAGAGCAGAACATGGCCTTCATCGTCCAGCTCACGGACCACGTGCGACTCAATTAATTTCTCATACAGCGTTTTATTCGACATAGCGGCTATCCAGTATGATCAATTTCAAAAGGGATGATTCAGGGGGGCTGTGATGATTTATTCGTCAGATTATGACATGGAATTTTTGCGGCATTGATGCCATTCGGGAAAGGAGTCAGTGACGAAATGTGCATATTCCAGCGATATGCGTCGGGTACGCTGGCTTCGCTGTTTCAGGCAACTGGACGGGAAAGAGTGGCGATTACGGGTGGAGCTGGTCTGCCTGCTAAAGGAGATGGCGGAAACACCCGCCACCTTATCGACGCTACTCGATTAATCCGGTTTCCACGCAGAACTGCCTCTGCTCGCCGGACTCCAGCGAGATCAGCGTTCCCGCCTGCTTCGCGGCATTAAATCCTTCCGGACGGCAGGTGGCTGGTAAAACGAAAGCGGCAACCTGCTGGTCGGCATTGTGCAGGATCCAGCGCGTGGCATAGTTGAACTGGGCGGTATCAAAAATGGTGCTGAAACCGTAGCCCTCCGGAGAGTGCAGCTGAAACTCCGCTTTGCTGCCGTACTGCGCCAGATTATCGGCAAAGAAGACGATTTCCGGATCGTACATCTCCGGCCGGTTCAGCCCGTCGAACGCCTGAGGCGAAGCCTGCAGCTGGCGGGTATAATCCAGCCAGTTTGGCGTGGGATGGACATGCCCGGGAATCGACGTGCGCAGTTGGAAAGCACTGTCCGGGATGCTCTGGCTGAAGGTGCCGTTCTCCACATACGCATAATTCATATGGCACATATACTGCAACGGCATCGCGCTGCCGGAGAGGTTGCTCACCACCATCTCTATACGTAACCGTGGCCGCCCCGCCAGCAGCGTCACGCCAGGTGAAGCACGATAATGGTGCCCAAACCCTTTGATATAATTGGTTTCACCCCGCAGCGCCACGCGGTCATTTTCCAGCTCAACCCAGGCGCTGTCCATGCGTGCACAGGCCATTTCACCGTGCAGAGCATGAGTGTCATCTGCAGCCGGGCAGCCGTTTGCCAGCAGGCCGGAATGGAAGGCAAAGCAGCCGTAAGTGTCGATAATATCCTGACCCGGCAGCGGCTGAGTAAAGCCGTTGCCCATGGTCAGGGTTTGCCCGTCAAACTCCGCATCCCAGATCATCTGCCCATAGAAAGGCAGCACAATCACATGGCCGCGGCTGTTTTCCAGCCGCACGGCTTCAATACCGGCGGGATAGCGAAACAGTTTGACGCTGAAGTCACCGTTTTCCAGCAGCGTGCGCGGCGTGTCGCCGAACAGTGAACGGTGCAGAGGAAGTCGGGTTTTCATCGAGCCTCCTCAGCGAGACGGCCAGTGGCGGCAGGCTGCTTTTTGTGGCGCAGCTCGCCCCAGAAGTAAAAACCGACCCAGGCAAAGCACAGCAGCGAAACGCTAAAGGCCAGCTGCATCGATCCCAGACGGTCAGAAACCAGCCCCTGTAGCGCAGGAACAAATGCAGCCCCAACAATCGCCATGACGATAAAGGCGCCGGCGACTTCGGTGTATTTGTTATCAACGGTCGACAGCGTACCGGCATAGATGGTTGCCCAGCACGGCCCGAACAGCACGCTGACAAACACAGCGGCGTAGACGGCGGTAAAGTTCGGCACCAGCATCACATAGGCCAGCGTGATCACTCCAACCACCGAGTAGGCAATCAGCACCTTCTCAGCCCGGAATCGGGTCATCAGGAAGTTGGCGACGAACTTGCCGATAAAGAAGCAGATAAAGCTGTAAATCATAAAGTTAGAAGCGTAACGCTCGTTAGTTGCGCCCAGGTTCAGCGCAAGGCGGATAGTAAACGACCACACTGCCACCTGCATCCCGACATAGACAAACTGAGCGACAATACCGCGCTTAAAGTGGCGGTTTTTCGCCAGATAGCTGAAGGTTTCTCCCAGCCCTGGCAGCTTTTTCTCCGCGCTCTGCGGCTTGCAGTGCGGATAGCGCGTCAGCAGGAACAGCACCATCACCACCACCAGTACCATCACCAGGTATTTATAGGGTTCCAGCGTGTGCTCCAGCATCGTCAGGCGGAACTGGTGCAACTGTTCGGGATTCATGCCCGCCATCTGGCTGTGCAGGCTGTCGCCATCCTGGAAGACCAGATATTTACCCAACACGATGCCCATCAGCGCACCTATTGGATAGAAGGTCTGGCTGACGTTCAGGCGCAGCGTGGCATGGTCGCGATGACCAATCATCGAGCTGTAGGTATTGGCGGCGGTTTCCAGGAAGCTAAGGCCAATAGCTATAGCGAAGATCGCCGCGAGGAACATGGTGTAAGTCGCCATGTGCGAGGCTGGATAGAACAGCACGCAGCCAGCGATATACAGCGCCAGCCCCAGCAGTATCGCCACCTTGTAACTGGTACTGCGGATCACCAGCGAGGCCGGGATCGCAATCAGGAAGTAGCCACCGTAGAAGGCACTCTGCACCAGGGCACTGGCAAAATCGCTCAGGGCGAAGACACTTTTGAACTGGGTGATCAAAATATCATTCAGGCTGGCGGCGCAGCCCCACAACGGGAACAGGCAGGACAGCAGAATAAACTGGAACAGCGGAGTCTTATTCAGGTAGCCGTCAGGCTGCTGGACAATGTTCTGGTGCATAGCGAATCCTCAGGCGTTGAGAAAACGGTGAAAAGTATCGGCATCGGGATAGGAACGCTGGGTTCCCCGACCGGTTACGCTGCAGGCGGCATAAGCCGAAGCAGACTCCATTGCACGGGCAATATCGCCGTGCTCTACCAGGCAGTGGGCAAAGCAGCCGATAAAGGCATCCCCTGCTCCGCTGGTGTCCACGGCTTTGACCGGCGTCGGGCTGAAGCGATGGACGGTGTCTCCCTGCATCCATACCGAACCGCGGCTGCCCAGAGTGATAATCAGGTTCTTCAGGCCACGGGCCAGCAGCATCTGCCCGGCGCGCAGCACTTCCTCTTCGCTGCCGACTGGCAGGCCGGTGAGGATCTCCAGCTCGGTTTCATTCGGCATAAAAAAGTCGCACTGGCAGGCATAATCGATATCCAGCCCGGCAACCGCCGGGGCCGGATTGAGGATCACCTGAATATCGTTCTGGCGGGCAAAATCGATGGCGTAATAAACCGTGGGGAGCGGGATCTCCAGTTGCAGCACCATCAGGCGGCAACGCTTAAGGTCCGCTGCGGCAGCATCAATGTCAGCCTGAGAGAGGTGCGCGTTAGCCCCTTTGATGATCAGGATGCGGTTCTGCGACTGGTCATCGACAAAAATCGGCGCCACGCCGCTGGAAGTTCCTGCTGCAACAGTCACATGGCGAGTTTCCACGCCAAACTGCTGCAGATTTTTCACCGTATTTTCAGCAAACAGATCTTCGCCCACTTTGCTGACCATCATCACAGCAGCGCCGAGCTTTGCTGCTGCCACAGCCTGATTGGCCCCTTTGCCGCCGCAGCCCAGAGCGAAATCGGGTGCTTCCAGCGTCTCGCCAGCTTTCGGCATGCTGTTGGTATAGGTGATCAGGTCGACCATATTCGAGCCGATAACGGCAATATCCATTGTGATTCCCCCTGTAAATTCCGCTCATTAAATGTTTTAGAAATAACAATAACAACGATCATATGTGAATTTTGTGACAGCTGTCTCACGCTAAAAATTCCAGATAAACGCCATAAACAAGGCATTGACGGCAATCTGAAAATGTTATTATTTTAACATTCACATTGACTGCGAGGAGAAGATCATGACGTTATCCACCCGTGACTATGCCAGCTTTATCGACCATACCCTGCTGGCTGCCGATGCCACTACTCAGCAAATTGACCGGTTGTGTGAAGAAGCGCTGCAGCACCATTTCTATGCAGTTTGCGTGAATTCCGGCTACGTCCCGCTGGCCGTGGAAAAGCTGAAGGGCAGTAACGTCAGGGTCTGTTCAGTGATCGGATTTCCGCTGGGGGCCGGGTTGACCCGCGCCAAAGCCTTTGAGGCGCAAGCCGCAATCGAGGCCGGCGCGCAGGAGATCGATATGGTGATTAACGTCGGCTGGCTGAAAAGCGGTGAGATGCAGGCGGTCACGGCTGACATACAGGCGGTGCGGGAGGTTTGCGGCCCGATCCCATTGAAGGTAATATTGGAAACCTGCCTGCTCAGCGAGGCGCAAATCATTAAAATCTGTGAAATTTGTCGGGAGCTGAAGGTCGCCTTCGTGAAAACTTCTACCGGCTTCAGCACCGGCGGAGCGCGCGAAGAGCACGTTCGCCTGATGCATGAAACGGTCGGGCCGGAGGTGAAAGTGAAAGCATCAGGCGCAGTTCGTGACCGGCATACCGCAGAAATCATGATCCAGGCGGGTGCCAGCCGCATTGGCACCAGCTCAGGCGTCACCATCGTGCAGGACAGCAGCGCTACCGGCGAAGGCTATTAACCGATCATCAGGAATCACCGACCATGGAAACCCGGCGCGACGAGCGCGTAAAAAAACTGGCGCTCGCGCTGCAGCGAACCGACAAGATCCACCTGAAAGAGGCGGCGCAGCTGCTTGGCGTTTCCGAGATGACCATCCGCCGCGATATCAGCGAACAGCCTTCTGCGGTGGTGCTGCTTGGCGGGTATATCGTCAGCGATCCGAAAAACAGCCAGGGTCACTACTTTGTTACCGATCAGCAGACCCACAACGTGGAGAAGAAGCGCCGGTTAGGTCAGCTGGCGGCGGCACTCATCCAGCCTGGTGACACGGTATTTTTTGACTGCGGCACCACCATGCCATGGGTCGTGGATGCCATCGACGGCGAACTGGAATTTATCGCTATCTGCTGCGCGATGAACACCTTCCTTGCCCTGAAAGAAAAACCCGCCTGTAAGGTGATCCTGAACGGCGGGGAATTTCACGCGGATAATGCGATTTTCACCCCGCTGGGACAGGGTTCAGTGATGGACAGCCTCTGTCCGGGCAAGGCGTTTATCTCCGCTGCAGGCATTGATGTTGAACAGGGCGCTACCTGCTACAACCTTAACGAACTGCCGATGAAGCACCAGGCGCTGCAGCGCGCCCGCCAGAAAATTCTGGTGGCCGACAGCAGCAAGTTCGGTAAAGTCCTGCCCGCCCGCATCGGCGAACTCAGCGTGTTTGATCGACTTATCAGCGATGAAGCCGCGCCGAAAAAGCTGGCGCAGCACCTGGCACAGTTGGGAATGGACCACTTACACTCCTGAGCCGGGAGGATACGTCAGGCCCAACTCTTAACCGTCGCGTACCTTCCTGAGCCTGATGGGCACGTCAGGCCCAACGGTTAAGGATCTCTTCGCCGTCGCGCAGGCGGCGCAGGTTCTCGCAAACGCCCGCCACATTGCCGTTCAGTGAATTATCCGTGACGCCGCCAATGTGCGGCGTTGCCACCACGTTGTACTGGAACAGGGCGTCTTCCGGATCCGGAGGCTCCTGCCAGAACACGTCCAGCCCGGCTCCGGCCAGATGACCAACCTCCAGCGCCGCCAGCAGCGCCTGTTTCTCAATCAGCCCACCCCGCCCCACGTTAATCAGAAAACTGCCCTGTTTCATTTGCGCCAGCGCCGTTTCATCAATGATATTGCGGGTGTCGTTGTTATCCGGCAGGCTCAGTATCACAAAATCCGCCTCACTCAGCAGTGCAGGCAGGTGCTTCATATTGCCCAGCCAGTCCAGCTGGTGTTCTTTAGCAAAACGCTGGTCGGCGGTACGCTTCACGCCGATCAGCTTCACGCCAAAAGGGACCAGCCGCTTCGCCAGCGCTTTACCGATACCGCCCAACCCCACCAGCCCGACCGTTTTGCCCATCAGCCCCATCCCCACCGGCAGACCAAGCTGGCGGGTGGCCATCATCTGCGGCAGTTCACTGGCCTTGCGCGCCAGGCCGATCATCATCCAGATCCCCAGTTCGGCCACGGAATCCGCGTTGCCGGAACGGTCAGAGGGCACGTTGGCCACCTGGATCCCCTGCGCTTTCGCACTGGCGATATCCACGCTCTCCAGCCCGGCTCCCGCCTGCTGAATCAGCTTCAGCTTATCGGCTGTTTTCAACAGGGCTGGGGGGACTTTTGCCATGCCAGGGATCAGCGCGTCATACCCCGCCAGGCTTTCGGCCGCATGTCCGGCGGAAGCGGTAAATTCAACGTCCGGCAGCGTCTGGCGGAACTGCTGAATCATCCCGCCCCAGGCGTTCTCTTCCGCCGCGATCAGAACTTTCATCGTTATCTCCCTGCTTTGTAAGGCAAAAAATCAGCATAATGTCCACCGGTCGAAAATCAAACAGTTATCGCGCAAAAGCGTTGATATCAGGATAATCCGCAGGGGAGTAAGGTGATTAACACCCTGTACGGCTGTGATTAACAGAGGAAACCAGCTAAACTTCGTCATCTGAGTGGGCAGCGAATGCCCCAATTAACACCAGACACCAAGAGGCTCATCCTACGTGGCTCAATTCGTCTATAGCATGCATCGCGTCGGCAAAGTGGTTCCGCCGAAGCGTCATATCCTGAAAAATATCTCCCTGAGCTTTTTCCCGGGTGCCAAGATCGGCGTTCTGGGTCTGAATGGCGCAGGTAAATCCACCCTGCTGCGCATCATGGCCGGTATCGATAAAGATATCGAAGGGGAAGCGCGCCCGCAGCCAGGCATCAAAATCGGCTACCTGCCGCAGGAGCCGCAGCTGAACCTGGAGCACACCGTCCGTGAGTCGGTGGAAGAAGCGCTGGCAGAAGTGGTCGGCGCCCTGAAACGTCTTGATGAAGTATACGCACTGTACGCAGAAGAAGACGCTGATTTCGACAAGCTGGCCGCAGAACAGGGCAGGCTCGAAGAGATTATTCAGGCGCACGACGGTCATAACCTCAACACCCAGCTGGAGCGTGCTGCCGATGCACTGCGCCTGCCTGACTGGGACGCGAAAATCGCTAACCTCTCCGGTGGTGAACGTCGTCGCGTGGCGCTTTGCCGCCTGCTGCTGGAAAAACCAGACATGCTGCTGCTGGACGAACCGACCAACCACCTGGATGCAGAATCTGTGGCCTGGCTGGAGCGCTTCCTGCACGACTTCGAGGGCACAGTGGTGGCGATTACCCACGACCGTTACTTCCTTGATAACGTCGCTGGCTGGATCCTGGAGCTTGACCGTGGTGAAGGTATTCCATGGGAAGGCAACTACTCCTCCTGGCTGGAGCAGAAAGATGCCCGCCTGGCACAGGAAGCCTCGAGCGAAGCGGCCCGCCGTAAATCCATCGAGAAAGAGCTGGAGTGGGTGCGGTCTGGTGCCAAAGGCCGTCAATCTAAAGGCAAGGCTCGTCTGGCCCGCTTTGAAGAGCTGAACAACACCGACTACCAAAAACGTAACGAAACCAACGAACTGTTTATTCCACCGGGAGCACGCCTGGGCGACAAAGTGGTGGAAGTCAGCAACCTGCGTAAATCTTATGGTGACCGCCTGCTGATCGACGATCTCTCCTTCTCAGTACCGAAAGGGGCAATCGTCGGGATTATCGGCCCGAACGGCGCGGGTAAATCCACGCTGTTCCGCATGATGTCCGGCCAGGAACAGCCTGACTCCGGCAGCATTGTGCTGGGTGATACCGTCAAGCTGGCCTCGGTCGATCAGTTCCGCGACAGCATGGATAACGCTAAAACCGTCTGGGAAGAAGTTTCCGGCGGCCAGGACATCATGCGTATCGGCAACACCGAGATGCCAAGCCGTGCCTACGTTGGCCGCTTCAACTTTAAAGGTGTTGATCAGGGCAAACGTGTTGGTGAACTGTCCGGTGGCGAGCGTGGCCGTCTGCATCTGGCCAAGCTGCTGCAGGTGGGCGGCAACATGCTGCTGCTCGATGAACCGACCAACGACCTGGATATCGAAACCCTGCGTGCGCTGGAAAACGCCCTGCTGGAGTTCCCGGGCTGCGCGATGGTTATCTCGCATGACCGCTGGTTCCTCGACCGTATCGCCACCCACATTCTGGACTACCAGGATGAAGGCAACATCGAGTTCTTCGAAGGTAACTTTACCGAATACGAAGAGTACAAGAAGCGTACGCTGGGCGCCGAAGCGCTGGAGCCAAAACGCATCAAGTACAAGCGTATGACTAAGTAAGGCTGTCGCCGATACTCAAAGCACGGGAAACCAGGCCGTGATTAAAGCGTCTCGCGCCATGGAGGGTGCAAGTCTGGCAACCAGGGACGGCGCTGTTTGCGTCTTTATGAACGGCCTGGGTTTACCGTGCAGTCGCTGTTTTATTTGTTACTGATAGAACTCCCGAAACACCGGCGACTGTAGCGCGTAGTCAACAAAGTGCGAAAGCGCAGGCGAATTCAGTTTGCGGCTCGGATAGACCAGCCACAGCTCGTTGCCCGCAATCTTCCAGTCCGGCAATACCTCCATCAATGGCCCATCCGAGAGTAACTCGTCCGTCAGGAAGCGTGGCAGCAGCGTGATCCCCGCATCCTCCAGCGCGCACTCACGCGCATAGACCAGATTATCGGTCATATGGATGGGCGGCAGCATCCAGCGGTAATACTCCTCATCTTTTTTCAGCAGCCATTCGCTCCACGCCCGGTGCGCAATACAGCGGTGTTCCGCCAGCTGCTGCGGATGAACGATCTCCTCATGCTGCGCCAGGTAGCCTGCTGAAGCCACCAGCAGGCGCTCGCAGTAGCCAATCCGCCGGCCAATCAGTGAAGAGTCTTGCGGCTGACCGGTACGCAGGGCCACATCATATCCCTCCTGCACCAGATCACGAACCTCATCAGAAACCGAGACTTCCAAAGTGACGTCCGGATACTCCTGCTGAAAAGCCGCGTTCAGTCGCGCCAGCAGCGTGGCCCCAATCCCCGCCGGTGACGTAATTCTCAGTCGCCCGCTGGGATTATCCCGCAGGCGTTGAATAGCCAGGCTTGCTCTTTCACTGGCCTGCACCATCTCCTGGCAATGAACCAGGTACCGCTCCCCGGCAAACGTCAGGTTGAGCTGACGGGTGGTGCGGTTGATCAGACGTAACCCCAGTGTTTGTTCAAGCTGGCTGATACGCTGGCTGACACTGGATTTTGGCAATCCGGAGCGCTTCGCAGCAGCAGTGAAACTGCCGCATTCGGCCACCATCGCAAAGAGAGCCATATCCTGCAGCTGTTTAAACATGATTGTTCACCTGAAACGAACACTTCGTTAGTTATTGTGCGACTTATCATTAGCCTGCTTACCTTCTACACTGAATAACACAACTTAAAGGAGATGCGCTATGACAATCAGAGCGATTGCTATCAATCCAGATAAACCGGATGAATTTTTTGAAATTCAGCCTGAAAAACAAGCCCCTGGTGAATACGACCTGCTGGTAGAGGTAAAGGCTGCCTCGGTCAATCCAGTGGATACCAAAGTGCACAAAGGTGCACAAAAGAACGGACTCCAGCAGCCGCGTATTCTCGGCTGGGATGCCAGCGGTGTGGTGCTGGATGTGGGCAGTAAAGTCAGCGGTTTTAAAGTCGGTGACGAAGTGTATTACGCCGGGGATATCACCCGTCCGGGCAGCAACAGCACCCATCAGCTGATTGACGCACGTATTACCGGGCATAAACCCTCCTCGCTGGACTGGGCTGAATCTGCGGCTATTCCGCTGACGGCCCTGACAGCCTGGGAAGGTCTGTTTGACCGCCTGCACATCGACGAAGCGGAAGAAGGCAAAACGCTGCTGATTGTGGGCGGCGCGGGCGGCGTCGGTTCGCTGGCAATCCCGTTTGCCAGACTGCACAGCAAGGTCAAAGTGATCGCCACCGCTTCCCGTCCGGACTCTGTGCAATGGTGCAAGGATCGCGGCGCAGATATCGTGATCAATTATAAAGATATGCCAGCAGAACTGGAGAAGCACGGCCTGAAGCAGGTCGATTACATTTTCTGCCTGAACGATACCGACGGCCACTGGGAAACAATGGCGAAGCTGGTCGCACCGCAGGGGCATATCTGCACCATCGTGGAAAACGAAAAGCCGCTGAGCATGGACCAACTAAAGCTGAAAAGCGCCTCGCTGCATTTTGAATTTATGTACACCCGCAGCATGTACGGCACGCCGGATATTGCCCGCCAGGGTGAGATTCTGGAGGCCACCGCGAAGCTGCTGGATACCGGGAAAATTTCTACCTCCCTGAGCAAAACCCTGCAGGGCCTGAGCGTGGAAACCCTGACCGAAGCTCACCAGCTGGTGCTGGAAGGGCATATGCGCGGTAAAGTGGTGATGGTTTACTGATTGTCGGGCGGGTGCGTCGTCACCCGCCGTTCCTGCCGCAATTTTGTGAGCTGCCACGCAGCCGCTTATCCAGATGCCAAAATAACCTCCTCCTTCCTGCCCTATCCTTGTGCGCCTGAACGATGCCCGCCCCCGCCGCACTTTTTATACTGAACTGGCGAAGTCTTATCTTAATGGTCAGAACGGCCTCTTCTCATAACTCCAGCCGCTGACCGCCCTACACATTGAGGTCTTTGGCATGAAAATCAGTCAGATAGAGGTAATCCGCCTCAGCATTCCTTTTGCAAGCGATCGTGGCCCTGCCGCGCCAGAGGAAAAAGCCTGGAACGCCGCATCGGCGGCACTCAAACAGATGGAAACCCTGCTGGTCAGGGTGGAAACCGACACTGGCCTGCAGGGCTGGGGAGAAGGTTTTGGTCATTTGTGTAATCCCGTGACTGCACAGGCCCTGCAGGATGTGGTCATCCCCTGTTTTCTCGGTAAAACCTTGCCGGACAGCCGCGCAGCCCTGACGACATTGATGGCAGAAGCCGAAACGGCCCTGCACGCCTTTGGCAGGACAGGCCCGGTGCGCTTCGGCCTTTCCGCCATTGATATTGCGCTGTGGGATCTCCTTGGCCAGCAGCAGGAGCAGCCACTGTGGCAATTGCTTGGCGCAAAACGTCAGCAGATTGAGCTGTATGCGAGCCTGGTGAGCTATAACAACCATCCGGAGGAAGTCGCCCGTCAGGTCAGTCGCGCCTGGCAGGCAGGTTTCCATACGCTGAAGCTGCATGAAACGGAATATGCTGCAATCGCCGCCGCACGCACCGCGTTACCGGCAGAAGCGACGCTGATGGTGGATGTGAACTGCCCGTGGACGGTGACTGAGGCCTGCCACCGTGCCCGCCAGCTGGCAGAGCTGAAGCTGGGCTGGCTGGAAGAGCCGGTCTGGCCGCCGGAAGATGCCGCTGGACTGGCAACAGTCCGCCGCGAAGGGACACCGCTTGCCGCCGGGGAAAATGCTGCTGGCGAGTGGGGCTTTGAGGAGCTGTTTGCGCAAGGAGCCGTTGATGTGATTCAGCCAAGCGTGACAAAAGTGGGCGGTATCACCGCTTCGCTGCGCGTTTTTGAACGGGCCAGAGCCTGCGGCGTAAAGGTGGTACCGCACTGCTTCTATTACGGTGCCGGATTACTGGCGACCGCGCATCTCGTCGCAACCCTGCCGCCGGAAATCCTGCTGGAAGTGCCTTACATCCGTTTCTCTACCCTGCTTTATCCGCAGTTAGATTTTGCCCCCACGCTGACGTTACCAGATGAACCGGGTCTCGGCTTTAAGCCCGATGCTGAGACCATGAAAAAACACACCGTCAGCCATCTGCGCATCGATGTGGAGGGAATTCATCATGTTTAAAAACACCCGAAGCGTCGTTGCGCTGCTGCTGTTCTTCGCCGGGATGCTGAACTATCTGGACAGGGCTGCCCTGTCGGTGATGGCTCCTCTGGTAAAAAAAGATCTGAACATCGATGATGCGCAGATGGGAATTCTGTTCAGCTGCTTTTTTATTGGCTACTGCCTTTTCTGTTTCCTCGGCGGCTGGGGAGCCGACCGCTTTGGCCCGCGCAAAGTCTTCGGCTGGGCGGCAGCCATCTGGTCACTGTTTTGTGGCGCAACCGCGCTGGCAGGTAACTTTACACATTTGCTGATTGTCCGCGTGCTGTTCGGCATTGGTGAAGGTCCAATGGGAACCACCACCAATAAATCCATTTCAAACTGGTTCCCACGCAAAGAAGTCGGACGCGCAGTCGGTTTTACCAATGCGGGTCAGCCATTGGGGGCGGCGGTCGCGGCACCCGTTGTCGGTCTGGTTGGCCTGAATTTTGGCTGGCGGGTGTCATTTATCGTCATTGCCGTGCTGGGCTTTGTCTGGCTGGGCTTCTGGTTGTGGCTATTCAGGGATAAACCGGAACAGCATCCCCGCGTCAGCGAGAGCGAATGCCAGATGATCAAAGCTCAGCGCCCTGCCACGCGCGCCCCGGGAGCGACAGCGGCTCAGCCAACAAAACTCTGGAGCTATGTCTTCTCACTGCCGGTATTGGGCGTGGCGGCTGCCTTCTTTTGCTTCAACTACATCCAGTATTTTTTCCTCTCCTGGCTGCCAAGTTATCTGACCGATTTTCAGCATCTGGATATCAAAAGCATGAGCCTGATTGGCATCCTGCCCTGGCTGGGGGCAACGATTGGCTTTATCGGTGGAGGGCTGGTCTCCGATGCGCTGTTCCGCAGGACGGGAAATTTCCTGCAGTCACGTAAGCTGGTGATCTTCTCTGGGCTGGCGGTGGCTGCTGTGTGCGTCATGCTGACGGCCTGGGCCAGCAGCGTCACCGCGGCCGTGTCGCTGATTACGCTGGCCAGCGTCTTCGCCTATATGACGCCGCAGGCGTGCTGGTCACTGTTGCAGGATATTGTCCCGGCTGAGCGCATCGGCACCGCTGGCGGCTTTGTGCATCTGTTGGCAAACCTGGCGGGGATCCTCTCACCGGGGATCACCGGCTTCCTGATCCAGTATGGCGGAGGCTATTCTTCAGCGTTCCTGCTTGCCAGCGTGCTGGCTCTGGTCGGTATGGCGATGCTGGCGCTGTTTGTCCGCGAACGTAGCGTAAGGGCGTTACGCACGCTGGCATAACAACGTGTTTGTTATCAGGCTCCGTGATACGGAGCCTGTGCTGCTGCCCATCTGCTTACGCGCCCAACATGTCCTTCACCAGCTCAACACAGCGCAGGAAGCGCTCATCGTAGTTATCCTGCTCGACATGCATATACCGGATATTGTTCTCTTCCAGCATTGAGACCAGCAGCGCCTGGAACTCTTTGCGATCCACCGAGCTGCCAAGGCTGCGCAAACCGTCTGCAACCCAGGGAACGTTGTTCTCTACCAGGATCACCAAATCGAAGCGATACTCGTCGATCAGCGCCTGCACGAAGGGATGTTCGCGTCCTTCATATTTTTTGCAGAAAGCCTGGGTGGTGACAAAGTCGGTGTCGATAAATGCCACTTTATTCGCATATTTAACTGCAAAATCAATATATTGTGCCTGACCAAGCGCGATTTTATCGTAGTCGGAATATTGCAGAGCCATCTCGTCACCGCCGAGATGCGAGAAGACATAATCGCGGCCAAATTCCCACGCACTGGTGGTATTAAAAATGTTCGCCAGCTTGTTCACCAGCGTTGACTTGCCGCTGGACTCCCCGCCGAGGATCGCCACCGTACGCACGAAGAACGGCTTCACTTCCGTCGGGATATATTCCCAGTAGCGGAACGGATCCTGGCGGATCTGAGCACCACTGATGTTCATAAATGAGCGCCGTGGGTCGATCAGTACCGCTTCAATCCCCAGATGCTGCTGATACTGCGGCGCATCCAGCTCTTCACTGGTGTAAACCCGGTTCGGCACGATGCCGTGGTTGCCCATAAATTCGTTAATGCCGCGACTCCACACGTCCCAACCATGCGGGTAAGGCTCCATCCCCTCCTCGTTAAACGAGTGAATACGGATATTTTTCTGGTATTTGAAGGTCTGCAGCAGCCAGCGCAGGCGGTCGCTGACGGTGGGCTGCTGCGACATTGCGCTGTCTTCAAACAGCTGCAGATCGCGCGGTTCATCGTAGCCCATGATGATATGCAGCTCGTCAACCTGGCTGCAGGCACGCTGGATAAGGTAAATATGGCCGGTATGCAGCGGATAAAACTTGCCAAACACCACGCCAATGGTCTTCTCACGGCGCGGGAACTCCAGCCCGAGAAAACGGTGCAGCGCTTCCAGCTTTTGCGCACTGGGGCTTTTGATTTTGGCATTGAGCAGCTGGCTGAGGTAGCCCTTGGTCATGCCGCTGGCATCAGCCACCTGCTGCAGCGTGCAGCCCTGCTGGCGTATTGCGGTTTTCAGATAATCGAATGACGACATCAAATGCCTCCGGCATAACGGGCGGCATAAATTCCGCCGTTGCGATTACAATCCATTCAACGATAAATGGTCAGAGATCTTCCAGAATCGCCAGCGCGTCGGCCAGCTTTTTCACGCCATACACTTTCATGTGTTCCGACACTTTTTTCGGTACGTTGGCCGCTGGCACAATCGCCCGGCGGAAACCATGTTTTGCCGCTTCGGAAATACGTTCCTGCCCGCTCGGCACCGGACGAATTTCTCCCGCCAGCCCCACTTCGCCAAAGACCACCAGATCCTGCGGCAATGGCCGGTCACGCAGGCTCGACACCATCGACAGCATCAACGCCAGGTCCGCACTGGTTTCGGTCACCTTCACGCCACCCACCACGTTGACGAAGACGTCCTGGTCTGCCATCTGCAGGCCGCCGTGACGGTGCAGCACCGCCAGCAGGATCGCGAGACGGTTCTGCTCCAGCCCCACCGCAACGCGCCTTGGATTGCCCATCATCGAATGGTCCACCAGCGCCTGAATCTCCACCAGCAGCGGCCGCGTGCCTTCCCACAGAACCATCACCGAACTTCCGGAGGTCACCTCTTCGCCCCGGCTGAGGAAAATAGCCGAGGGGTTGCTGACTTCACGCAGGCCCTGCTCGGTCATGGCAAACACGCCCAGCTCGTTAACGGCACCAAAACGGTTTTTATGGCTGCGCAGCGTGCGAAAGCGCGAATCGGCATCGCCATCCAGTAACACAGAACAGTCGATACAGTGTTCCAGTACTTTCGGCCCGGCCAGCGAGCCATCTTTGGTAACATGCCCCACCATGACGATTGCCACGCCGCGCGTTTTGGCGAAGCGGGTCAGATAAGCTGCGGTTTCACGAACCTGCGCCACGCTGCCCGGCGAGGACTGGATGTCTGCCATGTGCATCACCTGAATCGAATCGATCACCATCAACTTCGGTTCTTCCTGCTCAGCAATCAGGCAGATCTGCTCGATGCTGGTTTCCGAAAGCATATTGAGGTTTTCAGTCGGCAGGCCAAGACGGTGCGCACGCATCGCCACCTGCTGCAACGACTCTTCGCCGGTGACGTAAAGCGTCTTCATTCCTTCAGCAAGTTTGCACAAGGTTTGCAGCAGCAGAGTACTTTTTCCTGCGCCGGGATTGCCCCCGATCAGAATAGCACTGCCGGGTACCACACCGCCGCCCAGTACCCGGTCAAACTCTTTAAACCCGGTGGAGAAACGGGGCAGCGCTTCCAGGCTGATATCCGACAGCTTCTGCACGCGACTGGTGCCCGCACTGCCCGCATAGCCTGAAAGCCGCTCGTTGCGGGCCACGGTTGGCGAAGCCGCCAGCCTGACTTCGGTGATGGTGTTCCAGGCGTGACAGGCGCTGCACTGCCCCTGCCAGCGTGGATAATCTGCGCCGCATTCATTACAAACAAAGGCACGCTTTACCGCTTTGGCCAAAACTACCCCTTAACGCTCTTCATGGATCAGGCTGCCGCTGAGGATGCAGAACACCCCCATCAGATCGGCGTGACGGATAATGACTTCGGTTTTTTCATTGACTTTAGGCTTGGCATGATAAGCAATGCCCAGCGCAGAGGCCTGGATCATCGGCAGATCGTTGGCACCATCGCCGATAGCGACAGTTTGCTCCGGCGCGATTTCAAAGCGTTCCGCCAGAGCACGCAGCATGTCCGCTTTGTATTTTGCATCAACGATATCGCCCAGCACTTCACCGGTCAGTTTACCATCGCGAATTTCCAGCACGTTGGCGGCAATCGCGGACAAATGAAGGGTATCACGCAGGTATTCTGCAAAATAAGTAAAACCGCCGGAAGCGATAGCCACATGCCAGCCCAGCGCCTGCAATTTAGGCACCAGCGAACTCAGACCCGGCATCAATGGCAGTTTGTCGCGAACCTGCTGCAGAATAGTGGCATCGGCATCTTTCAGCGTTGCCACGCGCTGACGCAGGCTGGCGGCAAAGTCGAGCTCGCCCCGCATCGCCCGCTCGGTCACTTCCGCCACCAGCTCGCCGCTGCCAGCCAGTTTGGCAATTTCATCAATGCATTCGATTTCGATGGCGGTGGAATCCATATCCATCACCAGCAGGCCCGGCGTTTTCAGATGCGGGATACGCCCCAGCGGTGCCACATCCAGCCCGGCTTCGTGGGCCAGTTTGCTGGCACGCGGCGTCAGGGAACCGGCCAGGCGTACCACCTGATAGTCCTCCACCCGCCATGCGCTGACGATGACCATCGCCGCGCCCAGCTGATGCTGCAGCCCGGTGAGGACGCTTTTATCCAGGCTGCGCCCGTACAGAAGCCAGCCGGTGCGGCCAGCGCGGTAGTCCAGCGGCATCACTTCATCGCCGCTGAGAGAGAGGGGCAAACCCGGCCAGAGAGAGACATCGGAAGGCAGGTCGCACCAGGTCAGACTATTTGGCATTACAGCTCCTGTAGGGACATATTAACCACGCAAGAGGCTACCCTGTCAGGCCCGCTTCTGGCAACATAAAGCGTCGATACGGACGGTGGTTCGTTCATAAAGTGTGAAGGGTAAAGATGGCAAAGGCCAAACTAAAATTTCGTCTGCACCGCACGGCAATCGTGCTGATCTGCCTGGCCCTGCTGGTGGTGCTGATGCAGGGAGCTTCGTGGTTCAGTCTGGGCCACCAGATGGCGCGTTCCGAGCAGGTGGAAGAGCTGGCCCGCACCCTGACCCGTCAGGTGGCCTTCAGCCTGACACCGCTGATGGAGAACAGCGATGATAACCGCCAGAAAATTGAAGATATTCTGACGCAGCTGACCAAAGAGAGCCGCATTCTGGATGCCTCGATTTATGACGATGATGGCACGCTGCTGGCCCACAGCGGCGAGACGATTAACGTGCGCGACAGGCTGGCGCTGGATGGTCATCGGGCGGGCAGCTACTTCAACCACCAGCTGGTACAGCAGCTGGACAGCCCGGATGGTCCACGTGGCTTCCTGCGCGTTACGCTGGATACCCACGTGCTGGTGACGGAATCCAAGCAGGTGGATAACACCACCAACATCCTGCGCCTGATGATGCTGCTGGCACTGGCCATCGGCATTATCCTCAGCCGCACCCTGCTACGCGATCGCCGCACCCGCTGGCAGCAGTCACCCTTCCTGCTGACCGCCAGTAATCCGGTGAAGGAAGACGATGACGAAAGCAGCGAAAGCACGCCAGCAGAGCCAGGGAAACCCTGATCGGCCATCAGCGTGGCCCCAGGAAGAAGGGAAAACTGGCCGGAGTATACCGGCCAGAAAAGGCGTAACAGATTACTCTTTGTCGCCCAGCAGGACAGATTCCAGCGCGATTTCGATCATCTCGTTGAATGTGTTCTGGCGCTCTGCCGCCGTGGTCTGCTCACCGCTACGGATATGATCTGACACGGTGCAGATGGCCAGCGCTTTCGCCCCGTACTCTGCCGCCACGCCATAAATACCGGCGGCTTCCATCTCCACACCCAGAATGCCGTACTTCTCCATCACGTCGAACATCTGCGGATCTGGCGTATAGAACAGATCGGCAGAGAAGATATTACCCACGCGGGCCTTCACGCCCAGCGCCTTCGCCGCATCTACTGCGTTACGCACCATATCGAAATCAGCAATTGCCGCGAAATCGTGATCTTTGAAGCGCATACGGTTCACTTTTGAATCCGTGGAAGCGCCCATACCGATCACCACATCACGCAGTTTCACATCGGCACGCACCGCACCGCATGAGCCGACACGAATGATCTTCTTCACACCGAAGTCGGTGATCAGCTCTTTGGTGTAGATAGAGCAGGAAGGGATGCCCATTCCGTGGCCCATCACGGAGATTTTGCGGCCTTTATAAGTGCCGGTGTAACCCAACATGCCGCGCACGTTGTTAACTTCAACCGCGTCCTGCAGGAAGGTTTCCGCGATATATTTTGCACGCAGCGGGTCGCCCGGCATCAGTACCACGTCAGCGAAGTCACCCATTTCGGCATTAATATGAGGGGTTGCCATGTTTTATCCTTATTTGATCAGTACGTTGCGCTGATTACAGCATGCTTTTGCCGTATTCCATATCGGAAAGGCCAAAATACTTCGCCACCGTCTGGCCGATATCCGCGAAGGTGTCGCGGTAACCCAGCGAGCCAGGCTTCACGCCAGGGCCGTAGATCAGCACGGGGATATGCTCACGGGTGTGCTCGGTGCCCTGCCAGGTTGGATCGCAACCGTGGTCTGCGGTGAGGATCAGGATATCGCCCTCTTTCACCTGCGCCATCAACTCCGGCAGGCGACGGTCAAACAGCTCCAGGCCACCAGCGTAGCCGGGAACGTCGCGGCGATGCCCCCAGGTGGAGTCAAAGTCGACAAAGTTGGTGAACACGATGCTGTTATCCGGTGCGACCTCCATCTCCTGAACAGTGGCGTCAAACAGCGCATCCAGTCCGGTCGCTTTCACCTTTTTGGTGATGCCAACGTGGGCATAGATATCCGCGATTTTACCCACGGAAACCACTTCGCCCTGCTGCTCATCCACCAGCTTTTTAAGGATGGTCGGTGCCGGGGGTTCAACAGCCAGATCGTGGCGATTGCCGGTCCGTTCAAAATGCCCTGCTTTATCGCCAACAAACGGACGCGCAATCACACGGCCAATGTTGTAGCCGCCTTCAGTCAGCGCTTCACGGGCGATTTCACACAGCTGGTAGAGGCGCTCAAGGCCGAACGTCTCTTCATGACAGGCAATCTGGAATACCGAGTCGGCAGAGGTGTAGAAAATCGGCTTGCCGGTTTTCATATGCTCTTCACCCAACTGGTCGAGGATCACCGTCCCGGAAGAGTGGCAGTTGCCCAGATAGCCCGGCAGATCGGCCTTTTCCACCAGTTCATCCAGCAATGCCTGCTGGAAGCTGTTCTCTTTATCGGTGAAGTAACCCCAGTCAAACAGCACCGGCACACCGGCTATTTCCCAGTGGCCTGACGGTGTGTCTTTGCCGGATGACAGTTCACTGGCGTAGGCGTAAGCCCCAATAATCTCAGCATTCTTATCCAGACCCGGCGGGAACTTCCCGGTGGATTCTTCCGCGGCCTTGCCTAACCCCAATGCGGTGAGGTTGGGCAGATGCAGCGGCCCTTTACGTCCTTTGTCGGCTTCCCCTTTGAAGCACGCTTCGGCAATATGCCCCAGCGTATCCGACCCGGCATCGCCGAACTTGTCAGCGTCTTTACTGGACCCAATTCCGAAGGAATCGAGCACCATGATAAATGCACGTTTCATCCTGGTCTCCTGCGTCTTGAACGCGATGAGCTTAAATTTAATCGTTCAGAACAGTATGACGTTTATCCGGCGATTCTGCGATAGATAACTGGCGTGGCAGCGGGCGCTTCTTCACTGAGCGTGATGGCCTGCCTGACCGCCGCAGCCGCTTCCTGCCAGCCGGATTCCGTGGCGGCATGGATCACTGCCAGCGGTCGCTGGTTATCGACATAATCGCCCGACTGAGCCATTTCACTGAAACCGACGCTGTAGTCAATGGTATCGCTGGCGCGACGACGACCGCCGCCCATAGCAACAACTGCCATCCCCAGCGCACGGGTATCCATGGCGCTGACAATGCCCGGCCGATCGGCGTAGACCGCCTTGCTGAGCATCGGTGCGGGCAGGTATTTATCCATATTTTCGATAAAGTCTGCCGGGCCTTTCTGCGCTTTAACCATGCGCGAGAACACTTCCGCCGCACGGCCGTTATCCAGCACCGCCTGAAGCTTTTTAGTCGCTTCATCGCTGTCTGCGGCCAGGCCGCCAGACACCAGCATTTCAGCACCCAGCGCCAGCGTGACTTCCAGCAGGCGCGGGTTGCGGTATTGGCCGGTGAGGAACTGCACCGCTTCACGCACTTCCAGCGCATTACCGGCGCTGGAGGCCAGCACCTGGTTCATATCGGTCAGCAGTGCGGTGGTTTTGCAGCCCGCGCCGTTCGCCACGCCGACAATCGCCTGTGCCAGCTGTTCTGACTGTTCAAAAGTTGGCATAAAGGCGCCGGATCCCACTTTCACATCCATCACCAGCGCATCCAGCCCCTCAGCCAGCTTTTTAGCGAGGATCGAAGCGGTGATCAGCGGAATGGAATCAACGGTGGCGGTAATATCGCGGGTAGCGTAGAAGCGCTTGTCGGCCGGAGCCAGCGAGTTGGTCTGCCCGATAATCGCAATACCTACCTCTTTGATCATCCGGCGGAAAGCTTCATCATCCGGAAAGATATCAAACCCAGGGATTGCTTCAAGCTTGTCCAGCGTGCCGCCGGTATGGCCGAGGCCACGCCCGGAGATCATCGGAACATAGCCACCGCAGGCCGCCACCATCGGGCCAAGCATCAGCGAGGTCACATCCCCTACGCCGCCGGTGGAGTGTTTGTCCACCACCGGGCCGTTCAGTCCCAGGCTCTGCCAGTTCAGCACCAATCCTGAATCGCGCATCGCCATGGTCAACGCCACGCGCTCAGCCAGCGTCATATCGTGGAAATAAATGGTCATCGCCAGCGCGGCGATTTGCCCTTCTGAGACTGAATTATCACGGACTCCGTTGATAAAAAAACGGATTTCCTCTTCACTCAGCGCCTGGCCATCTCTTTTTTTTCGAATAATTTCTTGTGGCAGGAACACGTCGCCCCCCGATGTTTAATAAGCTGAATCACTTTTCGCGCCGGAGAACCCCGCCGCATTTAACAGGCTGGCTAACAGGCTGGAGGCCCCGAAACGGAAGTGGCGTGCATCGGCCCATTCGCTGCCGAGGATCTCATCCGCCAGCTTCAGGTACACCGCAGCATCTTCAGCCGTTTTCACGCCACCGGCAGGCTTGAAGCCCACCTGGTGCTTAACGCCCATTTCAGCAATCACCTTCATCATAATTTCTGCGACTTCAGGCGTGGCGTTGACCGCGACCTTACCGGTGGAGGTTTTGATAAAATCAGCGCCTGCTTCGATAGCAATTTCAGAAGCTTTGCGGATCAGCTCGGCAGTTTTCAGCTCGCCGGTTTCAATAATCACCTTCAGCAGCACACCAGCATCGGCACAGGCCTCTTTACAGGCGCTGACCAGCTCATAACCCACTTCATCGTTACCGTCGATCAGAGCGCGGTAAGGAAAAACCACGTCCACTTCATCGGCACCGTAAGCAATAGCGGCGTGAGTTTCTGCCAGGGCGATGTCGATATCGTCATTACCATGAGGGAAGTTGGTCACGGTGGCGATGCGGATATCCGGCGTGCCCTGCTCACGCAGCGTTTTGCGGGCAATCGGGATAAAGCGCGGATAGATGCAGATGGCGGCAGTGTTGCCTGCCGGAGATTTGGCCTGATGGCAGAGGGAGATCACCTTCGCATCGGTGTCGTCATCGTTCAGCGTGGTCAGGTCCATCAGTTTCAGCGCCCGGATGGCAGCGGCGGTTAAGTCGGTCATAATGCTCTCCACAGAAGAATGTTAAAATAATAACAGCCCGGACAGGTTGTTATCTGTGATAAATTTCACACACATGAATATGCAATTGCAGAAATTGTACACTATGAGTGACCAATATCACATAAGCGACCTCTGCGACGGCCATCACTCCTTCCTGACAGACAGGCGAACCAGGATAAATCGGCAAAAATGTTATAATTTTAACATTTCACGTCCAGCATAACTGAGGCACGTTACAGTATGCCCTGCGATGGCAGTCCGTTTCAGGATGGAAGAGGTATTTAAGAGTTTAGCCAGTCAGAGACGAAACAGCTGACGGGTATTTTCACGAAGGGTTTCAGCAATTTCCTGCGGGGATTCTTCCCGGATGTCACACAGGCTCTGCCAGACATTTCTGAGCCGCTCAGGGCGGTTTGGCTGGCCCTGGAAGCCCTGTAGCGGCATATCTGGTGAATCCGTTTCCAGCAGCAGCGAGCTCAGCGGCAGGCGGGCAATGGCATTGCGGGTTTTAGTGGCGCGCTCATAGGTGATGGTGCCGCCGACGCCAATGGCATAGCCCGCACGGATAAAGGCCAGTGCCTGCTGCTCACTACCGGCAAAACCATGCACCACGCCGCGCCGGGGAAGATCGAGTTTACGCAGATGCATTGCCAGCTTGTCATGAGTCCGTCGGGAGTGGAGGATAACGGGCAAATTGTAGTCCCGGGCCAGCCGCAGCTGCGCATCCAGCACCGCCTGCTGCTTATCAAATTGCGGGTTGTCGATATAGAGATCCAGACCGATTTCGCCAATCGCCACCAACTTTTCCGGCTGCTGCTTCAGAAAACGTTCAAGCAGCTCGAGGTGCGAGTCATCATGCTGCGCTATGGCCATCGGGTGAGTGCCCAACGCGGCATACAGTGGCGGCCAGCGTTCAGCCAGCGCCATCACGCCTTTAAAACGATCCGCCGCGACACCCACGACAATGATTTTCTCCACACCGGCCTCCGCCGCCAGCCGCAGGCTTTGTTCTTCATCGCCACAGAACGGCTCGAAGTCAAAATGACAGTGCGTGTCGACGAAAGAGGGTGTCATGCCAGCGAGCCTTTATCGTAATCGGCGTCATTTTCTGCCAGCGGGTCGAGGATGATCCCCTGATGATCCGGTTCATTCGCCACCGGTGCGGCAGGAACCACAGGTTGCTGACTGACCAGTGCGTCACTCTCCTGCAGCCACTGGCCGAGAGTGGCGAGGAAATAACGGCCACAGCGGCGGCCAAGATGATAATCCTGGTTCAGCGAGGTAACGCGACTGCCCAGCGCCATGCTTGCCAGCGCATGAGGTGGGAAAATTTCAATAATATTCAGCTTGCCGGGCGGCTTCTCGATAAATTCCTGCGTCTGGCGATAACTATCTTCATGCAGATGCATGATGTTGACCAATGGTTGCAGCGCACTTTCACCGAGCCAGCGCTCAATACGCTTCAGCCACTGCGGCGTATACGTCATCTGCGAAGGCACCGTGCGGATCACCACGATGGTTTCAGCGCCACGCCGGGCGGCTTCACGCACCGGAATTGCATCGCTGATGCCGCCATCCAGATAGCTGATCCCATCCAGATCGACACCTGGCCGGTACATACCAGGAATCGCGCTGGAGGCTTTAATGATATTCAGCCAGTTTGCCGCCGTTGGCGAGAAGTACCCCGGTGAGTAGTCGTCGCTGCGGCAGGCACACATGTAGAATTCACGACCCGAGGAAAACATCTTCTCCCCTGCCGCCATCGCCAGCGGAAACTCTTTTGCGGTCACGTCCACCAGCCAGTCCAGATCGATCAGATGTCCTCCGCGCACAAAGCGCAGAGGATCAAAGAACAGTTTACTGGTGGTATAACGTGTGATCACCCGCCGGGCATAACCGGCCTGGCCGCAGACATAAGCAGAGAGATTTTGTGCTCCGGCAGAAGTGCCCAGCATCAGATCGAAGGGATTGAAACCAGCCCGCTGAAATTCATCCAGTACGCCAGCGGTGAAGATACCGCGCTGCCCACCGCCTTCGCAGACCAGGGCCAGTTTACCCGGACGAAAAGGAGTTAACGCCAGCGGCTCAATATTGCCGAGGGTGATGGGAATGCGTCGGCCCAAAATCGGTATCCTCAGGAGAATGAATGGACTGAGGATACGCCTAAAGCGGTAAAACTGTTTGGCGCTTGTTGCTCTTATTGTTGTCACTTTGTTACAAACAACAACAAGGGAGGAAGGATACTGCTGGCGGGCCATACAGCCCGCCGCTTAATACCCGTTCACACGGGTCTTAACTGTTGGCAGGCTCTATAATTTCTTCCTGCCGGTAAACAGGCTGATCAGGAAGATAATGATACCCACAACAAAGACAATTTTAGCTGCCCATGCGGCCGTACCAGCAAGACCACCAAATCCTAACGCTGCTGCGATGAGCGCGATAATCAGAAAAATAATACCCCAACGAAACATAAGCCTCTCCTTACCCTATAGTGAAAATCGAACTGCTTGTATTATTAACTCCAGCCGTTTAAGGCCTGACTTTATAGTCTTAAACAGTCAACACGGAGCCGCACCGTCAACAACCGGGCGGCCCGCATCAGCGTTAAGATTTCACAGTGAGATCGTTTTTAACGCTTTTCACGCCATCAATCGCTTTGGCGATCCCTTCGGCACGTTCAGACTGTGCCTGGGATTTCACCGTACCGGACAGCTGAACCACACCGTTGGTGGTTTCAACCTTCACATTTCGTGACGGAACGATGTCATCCGCTAACAGTTTAGCTTTAATTTCGCTGGTCGTAGCCGCATCTCCGGCATAACCACTTACGCTGGCTTTAGTGCTGTCTTTAACGTGCAGTTTGTCGCTGACTGATTTAACACCCTCAACTTTTTTCGCCGCTGCAACCGCCAGTTCGGCCTGGTCCTGCGACGGAACAAAACCACTAAGCGTCACGACGCCGCTGTGAGTTTTAACTGATATATCAGTGCTTTTAATCGCGTCGTTGTCCACCAGGGCCGCTTTCACCTTGGCGGTCACGCCGCTGTCATCCATGTATCCACCGACTTTTTTCATAGAACTATCGATTTTTGAACCCGCGCTGTCGGTAGTGTTTTGCGCTTTTGTTGACGTGGAGTCATCCGCCATTGCAGAGCCACCCATCAGTGCAGAACCAACCAGTACAGCCATCAGAGTTTTTGCAATCTTAGTCTTGTTCATCGATTTGTATCCTTCTTCATGTTGATGCACTCACAACTGTGAGCTTTCAGTCACAAACGGCGTGACTGTAGTGGTAAGACGTTGCAGCTACCGCGCCGCATATTTTGCGTCCTGTAAAAATAAATATAGACGGTAATCAGGATTTCACCGCTGCTTGTGGTTGATATGATGGATAAATGGCCAAACCAGAAGTTTTTTAAGAGGAGTCTGTAAGCGGGAAAGCGGCAAAAAAATGAAGAATTATGGCAAAAAAAAAGCGGTGCAACCGGCACCGCTTCTGAGTATAGCTGAACTTTGCTAATGCATTAATGTTCGCGGGTTTTCCGGAAAACCACGTCAGGATAACGCTCCTGGGTAATGTTCAGGTTTACCATGGTTGGTGCGATATAAGTCAGGTTATCGCCGCCATCCAGCGCCAGGTTAACTTCGTTCTTACGCTGGAACTCATCGAACTTCTTCACGTCGCTGCATTCGACCCAGCGGGCGGTGGAGACGTTAATTGCTTCATAGATGGCTTCAACGTTGTACTCGCTCTTCAGACGGGCAACCACCACGTCGAACTGCAACACACCCACCGCGCCCACAATCAGATCGTTATTGTGAACCGGACGGAACACCTGTACCGCGCCCTCTTCAGAGAGCTGGACCAGCCCTTTCAGCAGCTGTTTCTGCTTCAGCGGGTCACGCAGGCGAATACGACGGAAAAGCTCTGGCGCGAAGTTCGGAATACCGGTGAACTTCATGTTCTCGCCCTGGGTGAAGGTATCCCCAATCTGGATGGTGCCGTGGTTATGCAGCCCGATGATGTCGCCAGGATAGGCTTCTTCAACGTGCGAACGGTCACCGGCCATAAAGGTCAGCGCATCGGCAATCACCACATCTTTGCCCAGCCGGACCTGACGCAGCTTCATGCCTTTTTCGTACTTGCCGGATACCACGCGCATAAAGGCCACGCGGTCGCGGTGTTTCGGGTCCATGTTTGCCTGGATCTTGAAGACAAAGCCGGTAAATTTCTCATCGGCGGCGGTCACGGTGCGCAGATCTGTCTGACGCGGCATTGGAGACGGCGCCCACTCCACCAGGCCATCCAGCATATGGTCAACGCCGAAGTTGCCCAGCGCGGTACCGAAGAAGACCGGGGTCAGTTGACCGGCAAGGAATGCTTCTTTCTCAAATTCATGAGAAGCACCCTGCACCAGCTCCAGCTCTTCACGCAGCTGGGCAGCCAGGTCTTCACCGATGGCTGCGTCCAGATCGGGGTTATCCAGCCCTTTCACCACGCGAACTTCCTGAATGGTGTGGCCTTTACCGGACTGATACAGGTAGGTTTCATCTTTATAGAGGTGGTAAACCCCTTTGAACAACTTGCCGCAGCCGATTGGCCAGGTGATCGGTGCGCAGGCAATTTTCAGCTCGCTTTCCACTTCATCCAGCACTTCCATCGGATCGCGGATATCGCGGTCAAGTTTGTTCATAAAAGTCAGGATCGGCGTGTCACGCAGACGGGTCACTTCCATCAGCTTGCGGGTACGATCCTCAACGCCTTTGGCGGCATCAATCACCATCAGACAGCAGTCGACCGCCGTCAAAGTACGGTAGGTATCTTCGGAGAAGTCTTCGTGCCCGGGAGTATCCAGCAGGTTAACCAGGCATTCACGATACGGGAACTGCATCACCGAGGTGGTGATGGAGATACCACGTTGCTTTTCCATCTCCATCCAGTCGGATTTCGCATGCTGGCTGGAGCCGCGGCCTTTTACCGTACCGGCAGTCTGGATAGCCTGTCCGAACAGTAACACCTTCTCGGTGATCGTCGTTTTACCGGCATCCGGGTGGGAAATAATAGCGAAGGTGCGGCGACGAGCCACCTCCTGCATAAAGGGTGCATTAGACATGAACAAACTCTATCTGGAGCTGTGCCGCCGTTACGCCCTGGCGTAGTGGCAATCACAGACGATTAATCTTCAATGGCGGGCATTTTCGCCGATCCGGGCGTCATACACAATCCGCAACGCCGTGTAATACGCAGAAAGCAAAGACAGGCCGAAAAGCAGGATGCTTTGCCCGGGGCGTTTGCAGCAATTTTGCGGCGGGGTTTCCATTTCTACACTGGCATTGCCTCTGGAGAATTTGAGTCAAACCGGGCGCTGAAGAGTGCGCCGTGCTTCTTCAAATTTATCCCGGCACTGGCAGCCTGCAATATGATCGTTAATCAGCCCCAACGCCTGCATCAGTGAATAGGTCGTGACCGGGCCAACCCACGTCCAGCCCCGCTTCTTCAACGCCTTTGACATCTTCACCGCTTCGGGCGACGTTTTGGTATTTTTCCAGTATTCCAGATCGACAATGGCAGGACGTTCCTGCTCTGCAGGCTCAAACTGCCAGAACCAGGCAGCCAGCGATCCGGCTTCATCGACCAGCTCGATGGCACGCTTTGCGTTATTGATGGTGGAGAGAATTTTGGCGCGATTACGCACGATGCTTTTGTCCTCCATCAGGCGGGCAACATCATCTTCGGTAAACTGCGCGACCTTATGGAAGTCGAAATCCTGAAAAGCGCGGCGGAAATTCTCACGCTTGTTATAAATCAGCTGCCAGGACATGCCGGAATGAAACCCTTCCAGGCACACTTTCTCAAACAGCCGCCGGTCATCCACCACCGGCTTGCCCCATTCACTATCATGATAGTCCGGCATTGAGGGCTGCCAGTAGCAGCAGACACGGCCATCGTCGGTCAGGATCAGTCCGGCGGCCATCAGGTCAGCCAGATAATGCTCGTCCATGCGGTTTCTCCGGGTTTGTTGAGTCGGCATTGCTCTTTGAGGATAAACGCGGCAGCCCCTGCAATGCTATACCTGACATTCAATGTAACAACCGCTTTTGGTTTTTTGCGGAGATCGACGCTATTTTTAGTCCACCACAGCGCGGCATCCTTTGCGGTACCGCGCCACACTATGAAAAAGGGAAACTTCGGTTATGAGCAACAATGACTATCAGCCAGCCAAAGTCTGGACAGAGAACAAAGGCACGGGCGGTACATGGGGCAGCATCAACCGTCCGACCGCCGGAGCCCGTCACGAAGCGACTCTGCCGACAGGCATTCACCCTTTGCAGCTCTACTCAATGGGCACGCCAAACGGCCAGAAGGTCACCATCCTGCTGGAAGAGCTGCTGGCGCTGAACGCAGGTGCAGAGTATGACGCGCATCTGATCCGCATCAGCGAGGGCGATCAGTTCTCGTCCGGCTTCGTTGATGTGAACCCTAATTCCAAGATCCCGGCACTGCTGGATGTGTCGACCACGCCACCGACCCGCGTGTTTGAATCCGGCGCGATCCTGCTCTATCTGGCAGAAAAATATAGTCACTTCCTGCCGAAAGATCCGGCTGGCCGCACCGAAACGCTGAACTGGTTGTTCTGGCTGCAGGGTTCCGCGCCATATCTGGGCGGTGGATTCGGGCACTTCTATAACTACGCTCCGGAGAAAATTGAGTACGCCATCGATCGCTTCACCATGGAAGCCAAGCGTCAGTTAGACGTGCTGGATCGCCAGCTGGCGGAGCACCGTTATATCGCAGGGGAAGAATACACCATTGCTGATATTGCAATCTGGCCATGGTATGGCGCGTTGATTAAAGGACAGGTGTATAACGCCGCCGAGTTCCTGGATGCTGGCTCCTATAAAAACCTGCAGCGCTGGGCCGATGAAATTGCCCAACGTCCTGCCGTCCAGCGCGGCCGCATCGTCAACCGCACCTGGGGTGAGCCTTCAGAGCAGCTGCGCGAACGTCATGATGCGTCTGACTTTGATCTGCGTACCGAAGATAAGCTGGCGAAGTAAGGGCTACAGATCTCGTCAATAAAAGGGCATCTCTCAGGATGCCCTTTTTGCATTATCGCGCGTGTAACACCGGGTGCTTTCGCTGCCTCAGTCACTGTGACCTCACGCAGATACTCACCAACCACTAAGCCAGGATGAGCCGGGTTAAACATTTTGGTCATCTTATTACCTCAGTGGTAATCCTGATAAGCGACAAGAACGGTGTCTTCGCCATCAAAAACGTTTGGCTGCATTTAGCGTGGTGAGTTGCAGATTCAGTTTTACAGCATGCTTTTCCTGAATCCCCGCAGTTGAGCCAGTGTAGAAAAACTGTTCAAGACCTTTGTGCCTGAAGGATTTGATCATATCCCCATCCATGCGTATAGCGAAACTACACACGCCATGTCTTCAGAAAATTAAGTTCCCTGTCGATGCGCCGCCATCCACATACAGGGTCTGCCCGGTCATAAAGGCCGCATCCTCTGACATCAGAAAAGCAATGGTTGCCGCGATTTCGTCTGGTTTGCCAAATCGCTTCATTGGCACACTTTTAAGATATCTCTCTTCACCCACGCTCCCCGGTGGATTGTTCGCCCGAAACAGCTCCGTTTCAGTCGGCCCCGGCGCAACCCCATTCACTGTTATGCCTGTCTGAGCGAGTTCAAGTGCCCAGTTACGGGTAAAGCTAATCAGTGAGGCTTTTGCAGCAGCATAAGCGGTGCGTTCTACACTTCCGAGTACCGTTAGGCTGGAGATATTGACTATCCTTCCCCAGCGCCGGTCTTTCATGCCGGGGAGTATGGCCTGGGTTCCCTGTATTGCCGGGTAGAGATTAACGCGCAGAACCTCTTCGAAAGAGGTTAAATCGATCTGACCGAGACGCTGCGGCTTAACCAGCCCCACATTGTTGACGATCCCATCAAATGCGTATTGCTGGCTTAACTCCTCAAAGGTTCTTTGTGTCTGCTGAATGTCGGCAAGATCTGCGCTGATTAAAGTACCGGGGAAATACTCCGAAGCTCCCCGAGCGATCCCTACAACATGATGACCCGCACCGGTCAGTCTGTTAGCCAATGCCAGCCCGATACCTTTACTTGCACCCGTAATTAAAAAGGTTCTTTTCATAATTTACTCCGGTTAATCACTTCTGGCATATCCTGCAAGAGTTCAGGACAGGTTTTGCTGGTCAGGGATGCGTCGTAAAAAAGGTGGCATCTCTTTTTGCTTTGGTTGTAAAAGGCAAGCAATACTGACTATGGAACAAGCGCGTTGACGCGCTGAACCGCACGCTGAACGGCTGGCCGATCAACTACCTCATTAAACCAGCGAGCCACATGCGGGGCGCTCTCAAGGCTTACCCCAGCGAATTCCCGACGCCAGATCCAGCCAAAGTGTGCAATATCTGCAATGGTGAACGCCTCCCCGGCAACGAAAGGGTGTTTAGCCAGAACGTTGTCCAGTACATGCAAGGTGCGGTCCGCTTCTGTAGTGAAGCGCTCAATCGCAAGCGGCTGTGGTTCAGATGCCTGACGCTGAAAGAATCCTGCCTGCCCAAAAGCGGGCCCCAGTCCTGAAGCATGAAAGAAAAGCTGCTCAAACACCCGGGATCTTGCCGTGCCTGAAGCGGGTAGAAGCTTTCCGGTTTTTTCAGCCAGATAAATGAGGATTGCCGCAGACTCTGTCAGAACCAACGGCTCAGATGAAGCGCTGGTATCGACAAGCACGGGGACTTTGCCATTGGGGTTCAGGGCGAGAAATTTGGCCGTTTTCTGTTCTCCTTTACGCACATTCACCGCATGCAAAACATACTTCAGACCGAGTTCTTCCAGCGCGACAGGCACTTTGATGCTGTTGGGCGTGGCGAATGCATAAATTTCAATCATGGTCATTTTCCTGCTGAATTTTTGTCAGGCCAGCCCTGACTAGCTGAAAACAATGATGGCTGGCCCCTCTAAGGAATGGTAGGTAAGCTGGTGGGATAACATCTATTCTTAAGAGGAATAACATGGATCGATTTCAGGCAATGGCAACCTATATTCGGGTAGTCGATACAGGCTCTTTTTCTGCTGCAGCCCGACAACTTAATGTCGGTCAGCCTTCGGTATCTAAAACGGTTGCCCAGCTGGAGTCACGATTACAGACCCGTTTGCTGACCCGTTCAACCCACGGTCTGACACCCACCGAGGCCGGACAGCGCTATTACGAGCGGGCACGGGCAGCCCTGCAGGAAGCCGACGAGGCCGAGCTGGCCGCCAGAGGCGCAGGAAAAGGGTTATCCGGAAAACTGCGGATTTCAGCCGCAACCACTTTTGCCCGGCTCCATATCATTCCTCAGCTCCCGGCGTTCCTTAATGAGCACCCGGAACTGGATGTCGACGTGATTCTTGATGACAGAGTGATCGATCTTATTGCTGAAGGTGTCGATGTCTCACTGCGCATGGGGAATTTGCCCGACTCGGGTGTCGTAGCGCGAAAGCTGGCAACGGGCCCCCGCTCGGTGATTGCCACGCCGGGCTATCTCTCAAAAAAAGGTGAGCCAGAAACCCCGGCCGAGCTCGCAGAACATGAAGCCATTCTCTACACCCCACAGCCCAGCGTCTGGACATTCACACGCCAGGGTGCGGTTGTTTCCGCCGCCGTAAGCGGCCGCATTCGCGTCAGCGCCGCTGAAGGACAGCGAGCTGCCGTACTGAGTCATATGGGGTTGTGCATTGCCTCCGACTGGATGTTTGCAGACGAATTAAGGAACGGGACTGTCCGGAAGGTGCTGAGGTCATGGCAACTGCCCTCTATCGACCTGTGGGCCGTTTTCCCTGGCGGCCGTCTGGCCAGCGCCAAGGCGCGGCAATTTGCGGGTTTTGTCGAATCTGTCATGGCGGAAAAGGAGAAATAGCCATTCCACAGAGGAATATTTGTTATCTGATTTTTAGGCGATCCCAACCTTAAGGGAATGGAATATTGTTGTTTCATGGCCAGCCACTCCGGACTGGTAACAACAAGGATCGCCACCATGTCAACATTTGAAACTTATCGTACTGCTTTCCCAAACGCCCTTCTTTCCCGTAAAGCAAATGGGGCACTGGAAGTGAAACTCCACACTGACGGTGAAAAACTGATTTTCGATGGGCATACCCATGAGCAGTTCGTTGAGTTGTTCCATGCCATCGGTGAAGACCGTGATAACCGTGTGATTATCCTTACCGGTTCGGGTGATGCCTTTATGGATGCAATCAGCCCGGAAGGATTTGATTTTTTTACTCCAACAGGTTTCGACAAAATTTTGCGCGAAGGCAGAAAAGTGCTGAGCAACATTCTGGATATTGAAGTTCCGATGATTACCGCGCTGAACGGCCCGGTACTGCTTCACAGCGAGTATGCCCTGCTAACCGATACCATTCTGGCCACCCCGGAAACCGTTTTCCAGGACAAGCCGCATTTCGAATTTGGGATTGTCCCCGCTGACGGCGTTCACATTCTGTGGCCGGAAGTCATTGGCTCAATACGCGGCCGCCACTTTCTGCTGACCCGTCAGGTGCTGGATGCGGAAACGGCAAAGGAATGGGGTGTGGTTAACGAAATTGTGCCAGCGGATAAGCTCCTGGCCCGCGCCCATGAAATTGCCGACGGGATCGCGGCCCTTCCCCCACTGACCTCGCGCTATACCCGGATTGCACTGACTCAGCGTCTGAAGCGTCTGGTCGATGAAGGCCTGGGTTATGGCCTGGCGCTGGAAGGCATCAGTGCGGCCCAGGTTGCGCACACCATGGCCCAGCAGTAAATCCCGGACAGACATTCCGGATTTCAGTATTACTGAATTCATTTTAATACAGAGAAAGAGCCTCGTTTGTGTGGGCTCTGGCTCACCGTGGAGAACACAGGATGAAAACGTTATTCTCGCCTGTCATCGCAGGAAAACTGCAGCTGGATCATCGTGTCGTCATGGCACCCACCACTCGCATGAGAACCGTGCAGGGCGGCATCCCTGGGGACCTTATGACTGAATATTACCGCCAGCGTGCAAGTCGCGGCGGGCTTCTTATCGCGGAGGCCACGGCGGTTTCACCCTTTGCAAATGCTTATGAAGACGCACCGGGTATCTTTACTGATGAGCAGCAGGCGGGATGGCAGCATCTGGTGGAGGCCGTACACGCCCGCGGTAGTCAAATCGTGCTGCAGCTCTGGCACCCGGGTCGTCAGTCTCTGCCTGAACTGTCATCAGGACGTCAGCCCATAGCGCCTTCCGCACTCATCGCGAGAGACACCTATGGTGTGGTCAGAAATGAGCAGGGAGCCTATGAGGGTAAACTTTTCCCGGCCCCACGCGCGCTTGAACTGGATGAAATTCAGCAACTCATGGATGAATTACGCCAGGCAGCCATTCGGGCAAAAGCCGCAGGATTTGATGGTGTAGAGCTCCATGCAGCGAATGGTTATTTGCCCGAACAGTTTCTTCTGGACGGCAGTAACCAGCGCACCGACAGCTATGGCGGTTCACTTGAAAACAGGGCGCGCTTTCTGCTTGAGTCCGTTGACGTCCTGACGGATGTCTGGGGTCCGGGACGTGTTGCTGTACGCATCTCTCCAAGCGGTATATATGGTGATATGCATGACAGCGATCCTTCGGCCACCTTCCGTTATCTTGCAGAGCAGCTGAATCATTCAGAACTGGCCTATCTGCATATCATTGAGCCCCGCATCGTGGGACCGGATGACAGGGAAGCGGGCCATTATGCTGAGCCGGTCGCCAGCCGCGATTTACGCGCTTTTTATCAGGGGAAAATTATTGCGGCGGGCGGCTTTAAGCCGGAGGATGCCGAGGAAACGTTGCAAAAAAATGAGGCCGACCTGATTGCTTTTGGTCGTCTGTTCACCTCAAATCCAGACCTTCCGGATCGTATCCGTCATGCATTTCCCCTTGCTGCGTACAACCGTGACGCCTTTTTTGGCGGAGACGAACGAGGTTACACCGATTTTCCAGCTTATAAGCCATTAGCTACAAAAGTACTGTTGGTCTGACTATAACGTCTCGGGTAATGAACCTTAAGGCGTTACGGCAATCCGGCATTGATACTAATGCCGGACTTCTTTTGAATAATGCACCGTTCAAAAAGGTCCATTTTTCAACTTAGCCAATATGTCCGTTTATCGCTGACCTGCTTAACGCGGTCCGGGTCACGAAAAACGTGTTCTTGTCATTCCCTGTGGAGAGCGGTGGCCAGATGGCAGCTTTATCAGAGGTCAAATCTGCGGTCTCTTAGTGAATGTACTTCAGCGCCTGAACGTCAACAACGCGGTGTATTAATCAACGGGGTGCAGGTCAGAATTATTGTATATGCCAGGAACTGTACAAAAAACCTGCCCCGGAAATCAAGAGAATGCCGTCTATCAGGAATGAAAAATGTGTCACAGTTAATCTTCGTACCAAAGCTTTACTGCTGAGGGTTCCAAGCATAATGCCGCCACCGACGAATAGTCCCATAAGTGCAATATGTATTGAAAGAGCCCTCTGAAGCGAAAAAGTACTGACTTTACTCATGTACAGAAAAAGTGCACTCGCGGCTTCTGTACCAATAAATGCCCCACCACTCAACCCATATGCCGTAAAAATCGGTACACTCACCGGGCCTGTTGATAGCACCAGACCGGTCAGAAAACCGACTATTCCGCCACAGAACCCCAACTGGTTTAGCGATAATCTCCATCGGTTATTTTTCACAAGCCTCCGTATCAGGATCATAATCCAGAAAAAAATGCCTAAAGCACAGTCTATCGTCCATGTAGGCAGAGCGAGGAGTAGATGTGCGCCTAACGAGGCTGCTGGCACGCCGGGTAGTGTATAAGCCAAAGTTGCGCGCCAGTCGATCTCTCCCCACCAGGCAACAATACGAGAGAGGTTCCCAAGAATAGCGGCGATGGCCATTATCGGTATGGCCAATTTAGGCCCGAATGCGCTGACCATGACAGGCAGTAAAAGCAAAGAAGAGCCTGTACCCACTATCCCACTCACTGCTCCGGCGAGCATCGCAATTAAGGCTACACACATATAGATTGTCATGACTTTCCTGATTTTTGACTTCGAAACATGCATCCTACTGCGTGTGTTTAGATCATAATATCGATTAATACTGTCCACTTATGAGACTAAAAGTCACCAATGAAAAAACGAAACTTACCGCCGTTAAATGCTTTGAGGCTATTCGAGACGGCAGCACACACAAGCAGTCTGAGCGCCGCAGCTAAGGAGTTAGGGATCACCCACGGTGCCGTCAGCCGCCAAATCAAATTACTTGAAGAGTGGTTAGGGCAACCTTTATTTGAACGTCAAGGGCAACGCAGTGTTGCAGCCGAACATGCCCGTGCATTTGCAGCGGAAATCAGTGCCGCTTTCGACATTATCAGCGATGCTTCTACTCGCTTCGGAAAAACACAAAATACAAGAGTCATAAGAGTAAACGCCCAAACAACTCTAGCTATGCACTGGCTGATACCGCGCTTACCGGCATTCCATAGCCGAAATCCTGATGTGGAAGTCTTGGTGTCCATATCAAACAGCTCAGAGATAAAAGGACTGTCTGGCTTTGATGTTTTGATTCGAAGAGATCCACTGGATAAGTCAGAATGGCGTTATTTTGACAAGCGACCTTTATTCGAAGAACAACTCACTTTACTTGCTTCGCCGAAGCTTTTATCCAGACAGCCTTTAGCGGAACCTGAAGACCTTTCCACACACGTGTTCGTCACATCAAATACGCGAGTGGGAGAATGGGAAAGATGGATGAAAATAGCCAGAATCGAAGCTTTGCGCCCACTGCGATTTCAGCGCTTTGAACACAATTATATAAGTCTTCAGGCGGTCATTGATGGTGTTGGAGTAGGTATCGGTGGATTGCCAACACTTGGGCATGATGTAAAAGAGAAAAGGCTTCAGGCCCCTTTTCCGGTTGAGGTTAAAGGAAGCAAATACGTGGCTCTAATCGCACCCGATGTTGATAAGTCATCAGCATTAAATCTGTTTCTGGAATGGCTTGAACAGGAAGCATCAAAGTAACGGGTACTGTCGCATTAACGGTAGCAGGCTGACAAAACTTTGTTGCCTGTTTTCATACAGTCAACTGGTAAAACTGCTCTGCAGGAGACACCTCGTCTCCACCCGGATGTTTATATTGCGATCATGTGCTCCAGTTCAATTCCTGCCAGAATGACCTGTGCCCGCCGGAACGATTTGAATCCCAGCATCAGCCTTGTTCGTCTTGTGATGTTTCGGTGGTCGTGCTCAATCAGATTGTTCAGATATTTACTCTGCCTGAAGGCGATGGTTCCTTCATCAGGTTAATCGGTATTGAGTGTGGTTAACGCTGCGGTGTTGTCACCACTTTGATCGATAGTGACCATCTCGGGTGCACCGTGGTGGCGAATGGCCTTACGTAAGAAGCGAAGGGCCGCTGGGGCATCCCGCTTCGCCGTCAGCAGAAAGTCGACTGTCTGGCCTTCGGTATCGGCCGCCCGGTACAAGATATCTCCACTGTCCTCTGATTTTGATCCAGGTCTCATCCATGCGCCCAGCGGTGACCCACCGGACGTTTATGCCGCCGGAACGCTCTATCTAAGCTGAATGGCGGGTCGCGGTACATCGTCGCTAGCAGGCAGTGCCTGACGTTGCAGTGGTCCAACAATAAACAGATATGAAAGCGCACCGATAATGCCCATCGATCCGACATAAAGAATGGCTATATCAAAGGATTTTGTCGCTTCAAGAATAAAACCAATCACAGGGTAATAAAAATGATGTCGATTAATCAGCTTAAATACTTTGTCGCGGTAGCGTCCGAACTCAATTTTCGTCGTGCGGCGCATTCTCTGAATATGAGTCAGCCGCCACTGACCCGTCAGATTCAGTTGCTGGAGTATCAACTCAATGTCAAGCTGATTGACCGTAGTACACGCTCTGTTGCCCTGACAACTGCAGGAAAGAGCTTTTATCGTGAAGCCAGCAAGTTGCTTGAGCATATTCATCAGGTTGAGCAGTTCACAAAAAAAATGGCTAACGGCGAGCAAGGTTCAGTATCGTTGGGATTTGTGGCAAATGCTTACTATCAGCTGGTACCTGAGATATTATCTCGGCTAAAAGATGACTTCCCTTTTATTAAAGTGTCACAGCAGCAATTGCCTACCTATGAATTAATCGAGTCGATGTATATGCAGCAACTTGATTTAGGCATATCCCGTATTATCCCTAATCACTCTAATATCGAAAGTTTGCGCTGTCTAAGAGAGCCCTTTATTGCGGCGATCCCGTCACAGCATCTGCTCGCGTCGCAGTCATCAATTCGCTTACAACATCTTGATAATCAACCAATGATAATGTATTCAATTGCATGGAAACCATTTTATGATTTGCTGACACAGACTCTTGAACTAGCGGATGTTAAACCCAATTATGTCATGTTTGAAGGGAATACTGTGAATATTCAATCTCTGGTCAATGCAGGATTAGGCATTGCACTTATCCCACAAAGCGCCTCTATTTTCAAATTGGGGAATATAACATATTTACCAATTGAAGCTGCGCCAGAGCTACATAATGACCTATATTACATCTGGCGAAAAGATAATAATAATGAAGCTTTTAAATTAATATTAAGCACTCTAATCCAACGAATTGAATAGACATTTAATTATTATGGGCTTAACTTAATGATCAACAAAGATTTGCTAATGTTTTAATCGCCACGGATAATCTGGATTTACTTCACGATGCAGTTCTGCGTTATTATCGGGTGGCCGAGAATATTGGCGTTCGTGCGATCATGGTTCACGCGCTTAAGTTACCAGAGCAGCGGTATTGGCACCGCTTTTATCTGTTGTCTCCGCTTCAGGTTCGCCGTTATGACGGATGTCGGGCAGTGGCTGGCGGCGCTTACTTATAGCGAAAATCGTTGATATCAAGCGGAGTCTCACCGCTGTCAATCATTGTGCTAACCAGACTCGCGCTGCCGCAGGCGAGAGTAAATCCTAGCGCGCCATGGCCGACATTCAGCCATAAATTTCGGTAGGGCGTGGCGCTGATAACCGGCACGCTGGTCGGCGTAGCCGGACGCATCCCCGTCCATACAGTGGCATTCTCATAATTGCCGCCGTGAGGAAAAAGTTCTTTCGCGGCGGTACGAATGGAGGCGATACGCTTTTCATCAACGGTGTTATCAAAACCATTAATATCCACCTTGGCGGCAATGCGCAGCTGTCGGCCCAGCCGGGCATAAACAATTTTTTTGTCATAATCGGTCAGGCTGATGGACGGAGTGATGCTGGTTGCCTCCGACGGCACACTTAGGCTGTAACCTTTAAGCGGATAAACGGCCAGCCGGATACCAGGCAGCGCCAGGGACGGAGACTGATAGCCCGCACAAATAATCAGCTTATCCACCGGCAGCTCACTTCCTGCAATCCGTAGCGCCGTGACCTGTTTCTCACGATGGATAATCTGGCTAACCGGATGGCCAGTGATAAAATGGCACTGTCCCGATGCCCGCAACCGGGCTTCCAGCACCAGGCAAAAATGATAACAGTCGCCCACTTCTTCACCGGCAGTGTAGATGCCACCGACAAACGGCGTATTCGCCAGCGCCGGATCGAGCATCGCCAGTTGATCTGCCGCCAGAACCTGCTGCGCCTGCGTATCGGCAAGGTGCTGGCGCGCATGGTCAAAGATGGCCTGGCGGCGAAACGCCACAAGCTTGCCGTTTTGCCGCCAGGAGAAATCCGCCAGGCGATCCTGCTCACGCCAGCCGGTCAACACTTCCCGGCTGTGCATCGCCAGCCCCAGCAACCGTTGGGTATTTCGCTGATTAACCGAAGCGCGACAGGCCCGAAGAAAGTCATACAGCCAACGCCACTGATGCGGTTCCATCCGCAGCCTCAGCCGCAAAGGCGCATCATTCTGCATCAGCCAGCCGAGCGCCTGCATCGGGATGCCGGCATCGGCCAGCGGTGACACGTAACGATAGGAGAGTTGGCCGCCGTTAGCGAAGCTGGCGCCCGAGCCAGGTTTATCGCTGGCTTCTATCAGTTGCACATCATACCCTTTTTTCACCAGGGCCCAGGCTGTGGTTAAGCCAATCACGCCGCCGCCGATGATGCTTATTGGTGATGCCATTTTCTGTTTCCGTCGCCTTATAGTAAGAGAGATCTTAAGCAATCTCAGCCTGGCTGATGCAACGCGAAAAGCATTCCCAGCGTTTCAACCAGCAGATGCGCCGCCAGATAGGATGTGGCGCCGGTCGGTACATCCAGCTGCGGATTAACTTCCACCAGATCGAGACCGATAATATCCATGCGCTGTAGCAATACTTGCAGGGCGTCGCGCAGTTCATCGTAGCGCATGCCGTTAGGTTCAGCTGAAGCGCATCCCGGCACCAGCGAAAAATCCAGCACGTCAATATCAATACTGATGTAGCACTTTTCCCCGGCGGGTAGATGCTTTAGTTGTTCAATAAACGGCTGCTGCCGGAACGCCTCCATGGGAATGATGTGACTCCCCTGCTGCCTGGCGTCACTGACCTCCGAGGGCCGCACCCGCAGGCTGCGAATGCCTACCTGAGTCAGGCTCCGGACGTGCTCCAGCGCCGCGACATGGTGAAAGGGCTGACCATTACTGAAATGCACGCCGTGAGTGGAGGGCGCAAAATCGAGATGGGCATCGAACTGCACCACATGTACCGGCTCCTGAACCCCACGGATTAGCGGATAGGAGACGGAGTGATCGCCGCCCAGCGCCAGAGGAATAGCCCCGCGCTGTCGAATCATCTGCACCAGGGTACTGATATTGTCATGGGTGCCGATCACATTGGTAGGCAGCACATCAACATCGCCGACATCCACCAGGCGACCTTGCGAGATCACATCCGTCAGGAAATGCTGGTCGCGCTGGATGTCGTAAAAGCCGGTACTGGCAAAACGCATTGAGTGCTCGCGCAGCGAGCGCGGCGCAAAGCGCGTACCCGGCTGCCAGGGCGATCCCTCATCAAAGGGCACGCCAAAAACCGCCACATCGGCCCGCAGTTCACTGAGCACATCGCAATAATCTGCGCGTAAAAAGGTGGGAATACCGCTAAAGGCGCGGTTAAGGCGCTCACTACCGCGCATATTACTGCTCATAAAAAGCCTCATTATTCAGAATGGGCTGCAACAGCGCCCGGGTACGCGGATGGCAGGGATGGCGGAAAATATCGGCGGTCGCCCCTTGTTCAACAATCCTTCCCTCCTCCATCACGATCAGCCGATCGGCAACCTCACGAGCGAAGCTCATTTCATGCGTGACGATAATCATCGTCATGCCTTCCTGAGCCAGCTGTTTCATCACCTGCAACACCTCGCCGGTCAGCTCAGGATCGAGCGCGGAAGTCGGCTCATCAAACAGCATCACTTCCGGCTGCAAGGCCAACGCGCGCGCAATGGCAATACGCTGTTTCTGTCCGCCAGACAAACTATTCGGCATCGAATCCGCCTTGTGCAGCAGGCCGACTTTCTGTAACAGTTCGCGCGCGCGCGTTTCGGCGTACTGACGACTCTGCTTAAGAATTTTGTGCGGCCCAATCGCGACGTTGTCGAGAATACGCAGGTGGGGAAACAGGTTAAACGACTGAAAAACCATGCCAACCTGACGGCGTAAGAGATTCAGGGCATTTTCATCCAGCAGTTCTCCCTGCTGCATCAGCATCTGGCCGCACAGGCGGATGCTGCCTTTTTCCGCCACCTCCAGACCGTTGCAGCATCGCAGGAAGGTACTTTTCCCCGATCCGCTTGGACCGATGATCACCACCACTTCGCCGCGCTGTACCGAAATTGAAACACCGTGCAATACCTGATGGTCGCCGAAGCGTTTCTCCAGCGCCACGGCCTCAACAATCGCCGTACTCATTGCACCATGCCTCCCGCCCGAAGTTTTTTCTCCACCGCGCGTAGCAGCAACATGGTGCTGCTGGTCATCAGCAGATAAATAAAGGCAATCACGATATAGACCTCCAGCGAGCGGTAAGAAACGCTGATCACTTTCTGCCCTTCGTGCATCAAATCGTGAATGGTCACCAGGGAAACCAGCGCCGAGTTTTTCGTCAGGGCGATAAACTCATTAGCCAACGGCGGCACCATGCGCACCAGCGCCTGCGGTAAAATAATCAGCCGCATCGCCTGGCCTGATGACATCCCCATCGAACGCGCCGCTTCACTTTGCCCACTGTCGATCGAGAGGATCGCCCCGCGCACCAGTTCCGAGACATAAGCTGCGGAATAACAGCCGAGGCCGATAATGCCGCAGACAAAAGCCGGAATGACGATATTGAAATAGGGCAGCCCGAAATAGAGGATAAATAGCTGAACCAGCAGCGGCGTTCCGCGAACCAGAACCACATAGGCGTTGCAGAACCACCACACCGCTTTATGGCGGGAAGAGATCCTTCCAAGACCAATTAACGTGCCGAGGCAGCAGCTGATCGCCAGGGCGCAGAGGGTCACTTCTATCGTGACCCACGCGCCGGAGAGCAGTTCAGGCAGGCTGGCCAACGCCGGGGTGAAATCAAGCGAAAGCATCGTCACCTCTGATTATTTAGCGCCAGCGCCGAACCACTTTTTCATCAACGCATCATAAGTGCCGTCGGCGCGAATCGCCTTCAGAGCCGTATTCAGCTGCTGACGCAGCTCTGGTTCATTTTTACTGACCGCAATACCGTAATCTTCCTTCGTCAGCGGTTTGGAGAGCACTTCAGTGGTGCCGCGCGTTTTGCTGTAGAGCAGCGCCGCTGGCTTGCCAGAGACCACGGCATCGGCGCGCCCCGCTTCGAGCGAGTTAAACATCTCTTCATTCTTCTCAACCTCAACTCGCTGCACGGTGGGGTACTGCTCAGTGAGCAGATTCACCGATTTCGTGCCAACCTGTACCGCAACCCGCTTGCCGGCTATATCCTTCGGTGATGTAATCCGCTTATCCCCTTTTTTCACCATCACCACCAGTCCGGCGGTGAAGTAAGGATCGGTGAAATCCACCACTTTTTTGCGGTCGTCGGTGATATAGATGGCGGACAACACGATGTCCTGACGCCCCGACAGCACCGATGGGATCATCGCTTTGAAGTCCATATCGGTATAAACCAGCGGGCGTCCGATTTTCTTCGCCAACGCTTCGGCCAGGTCGATATCAAAACCGGTGCGCTGGTTGTTGTTCATATACTCCATAGGAGGAAATGTTGGATCGATCGCCACGCGAATGGGATCGGCAGCCTGAGTAGCGCCGGAAAACAGCGCCAGGGTTAGAGACGTACCTAACAACAGCGAACGAAATGTCATACATCCTCCGAAAAATTAACCATTGCTGTCACAGTAACCGGCGCGAATTGCCGCACCGATGAAATTCAGTACCAGACGGCCTGCAGTCATACAGGAGATCTGGTGAACATCTTTTTCCGGCTGGATCTCAACGATATCCATGCCGACAACCCGTCCTTTCTTCACTAACCCATGAATCAGTTTTCGGGCCTGAACAAAAGTCACGCCCCCCGGCGCAGGTCCGGCTACGGCGGGCATCACTGACGGATCGAAACCATCGGCATCAATAGTCAGGTAATAGCGGCCGCCAGCAGGGATTTGCTCCAGGACGGCATCCATTCCGCGATCGTGCAGTTCATAGGCGGTAATAATGCGTGCGCCCCAGGTACGGGCGTAATCGGCCTCTTCCTGACGGGCACTGCCTGAAGCTCGCATGCCAATCTGGATAATGTCTTTCACGAAGGGGAGCTCAGAAGCACGACGCATCGGGCTGGACAGACCATCGTTCACGCCGTTGACCTCATCACGCCAGTCCAGGTGCGCATCGAGATGGACGATGGTGATCGGTCCCTGCTCGTCAAACGCCCGCAGAATCGGATTGGTAATGCCGTGATCGCCGCCGAGCACGATGGGGATCGCGCCCGCCGCCAGGATCTTACGCACCGCCTGTTCCGCCCTGACAAAATGGCCGCGCGGCTCGGTCAAATCGGCTGGCACATCGCCACAGTCGACGAAGCGAATGTCGTCGCGCCCCTGTAGCAGAGGGCCATCAATATCAAAATCGAAACGTTCAGGGCCCCGGATCACCCGATCGGAAGCCTGGCGGATCGCCGTCGGCGCCCGTACCTGGTCGTTGTTATAATCCTGCGGGGTATAAGCTGCGCCGTAAGGCATGCCAAGTACGGCAAAATGGGCGCTGAGGTTATCAAGATCGAGCGCAAGTTCTGAAAACAATAAAGATTTATGATTAGTTTGCGGTGCAACGGTCAGTGGCAAAGACATGGTAGTTCCCCGGTATTGGCAATGTGTGGTACAGATAGCAGCCTATTAGACTCCCGCTGCGGAAAAAACCGATCATCTTTGCAACCACGGTTACGGAAATAACAACAATGAAATCACGAACCTTAAATGAAAAAGATTTACGCGCCCTGAGAATATTCTGTGCAGTGGCCCAGTCTGGCGGATTTTCTGCTGCTGAAAAGAGTCTCAATATGACCAAATCCACTATTAGCCGCCAGATCAAAGCGATTGAAGAGACGCTCGGCACGTCCTTATGTACGCGCGGGCCAAAAGGGTTCGAACTCACCCAAGCCGGGCAGTCAACCCTGCTCTACGCCAGAGAGGCGCTCAATGCACTGGATCGCATTTTCCCAGCGCTGGATGCCAGCCGCGGCGTGATCTCAGGCTCGCTGGTGATGGGGATTACCGATAATGTGATTGGTCATACGCAGTCGCATCTGCCGCAGGCGCTGCGCAACATGCAGGCGCTGGCGCCGGATGTCCATCTGACGCTAAGCATTATGGCGGGAACGCAACTGATTCAGGCGCTGCTGGATCGCAGGCTGGATATGGCGGTGAAAGGCGTTATGGAGTATCAGAAAAGCCCGTCGCTGCGCTATGTCGAGCTATACGAGGAGATCCACAGTATTTACACCCTGGCAGGCAACGAAGTGCGTTTCCGACAGCTTCCGCTGGTATGGAGAGCGCAGCAGCCTTTTGTCGAACAGGCGCTCGCCCAGTTTCACTTTGCCAGAGGCCCGGAAGCGGTAGGCATTGAAGCTGTAGCGATGCTGGTTGCCTCAGGTGATGTGGTGGGCATTTTACCTAATCATTATGCTGAACTGATGCTGGCGCGTTTCCCGCTGGTGCGTATTCCACATTCACCGGTCTGGACGGTACAACATTATGTCGTTACCCATGCCGCTTACCCGGTATCACCAGCGGTGGAATTTATGATCGAAGAATTGCGACGGGTGCAGCAGTTTATTCTATGAGTTATTTTGGCCGCGACAATGAGTACAATAAGCAGGGCTTATTATAAGAGAGCCGTTCCGCCATGATATCATCATATTTTACTATCACGGGGAGCGGGTCAATCAACCGACATTACTAACTGATGGTTGTATCGAATTCTGGGGGTAGGTCATTGGAGTTGGCTAACCACCAACAATTAGATCGACAGGATGATCAGCTTTCAACGTCGTTAAATCCGGAGACTTACCAAAAATTCTTTCGTATCGCGCAGAAACTGCTTGTCTGTAAGAGCTTTGTACTGAAGATATCCTTACATCATGAGTACCCGGTGACCAAATCAACTCTCCGCGATGGGCTGCACGGGTTAGAGCATTTTGCTTTTTCATAAACTGTCTTTCAAGGTAATTCCTCTCAGCATTCGTTAAGTTTGGATTTTTCAGAATATTAGGCTTATTAACCGTTAATGATGTGCCAGAGGAACACTTACTCAACCCCAGCGGATCAACCCAGTTCAACGGATTCGGCGCATAAGCATACGGGTTTAATCCCCCCGCCAACCCAATAGGATCAAGCTGGGTAAACCTGCCCGCCACAGGGTCGTAATACCGGAACAGATTGTAGTGAAGCCCGGTTGATTCGGCACCTGCGGTGCCTCACCCCTTCGGGGCCATTGCTGAAGCGATGTTCAAATTCGCTAAAGCAAATTAGTCTCTGTTCAGGTATTGCCCCTGCAAGCGCAGGTTCTGCTATACCGACCGGAAGCCTGTTGAGGTTTCCCGCTCTGTTTCTCCCCACGTGGAGAAGCGCCCGCGCCAGACCACTTCGCCCTGCTCGTTGGTCATGCGCTGCGGCAGGCCGTTCAGCCCGGTGTGATACCAGAATATATCAGACTGTTCACCGATGCTGTCGACACGTGCCAGCGGTTCCCAGCTTCCCTCACTGTAGAGGTACTGCGTGTTACGTTCCGGGGTTGCGCTGCTGCTTTCGCCCACCATCCGCAGCCCGCTCCACAGGAACGAGACGGTTTCCGCTTCTTTGCCGTGGCGATGCAGGATCTACTTAACCAATTTCTCACTTTTAAAACGCAGTGCGAAGCATAAAATAAGTTCAATTTACAACCGCTTTAATATCATCCTGCTGTGCTGGGCCGATGTTGAAATTTTTCTGACTGTATTGAGAGATTTTAAATCAATTCATCCGCACCTTTCCCTTCAATTAATAGACTGTAAAGTGAATCAGAAATAAAAACAGCATCAGCAATATCCAGATTGCCAAAACCCACTCTGTAAAGACCATAGCCATTATTTCCTTTAGCATAGAATATGGCCTGCCCTCCTTCATCATCACCTATCGCTAATGCATCAGGTATGTATTTTTAAATAAAATAAGAATCATTCATCTCAATGCATCCTGATGCACCCCATATTCTTATATATGATCCCCCCTGCACTAATATCTCGGCATCAGAAACTTCAGATATAAAATCTATATAATCATTGGGGATAGCGATACCATTGAAATGAGTTTTCAAATCAATAATTTCTTCATTCGAAGAACCAGGGTTGTTAGCTTCTAATTTAAAATCCGCATGAAATTTCACAATGTCAATTTTCATATCTTCTATATCTTATTGTAGGGAACACCAAACTTATCAAACATACTGTATTGTTGCTCTAATACTTCGGCAATAGTTTTATTATCAAAATCAGCGATTTCCAAGTCATCTCTTATGTTACCAAGTTCACTTTGTAATGATGAAGCCCATTTTCCATTTCCTTGTGAAACCCTTAAATCTCTTCTGAGAGTAAATGGCTGGCCGAGGCGGGATTTAAGGTGGGCACCGGCGTGAGCCTGAAGGTGCTGGACGGCTGTCTGGAGCTGATCCCCGACAGCCGCGAGGAGACGCGACTGAGACACGAGCAGGCGCGGCTTGAACAGCAGCGGCGGGAGATTGAGCAGACCCGGCTGAAGGTGCAGGCACTGCTGAGTCAGGTCAGCGGATAAAAATAAAGTCGGAAGGATCATAGGGATCACTTCCGGCATATTTCAAAAAATGACTATTCCTAATCGATCTTATTTCCATTTATCCAAAGCCCTTCTTTAGAAGAAGAACGGCCTCGTTTAATAAAAGCACAACCAATAATTTCATTCTCCATAATCACGCACTCGCCAGAAAAAAAATCATTCTTCAAAGGATATATTTTAGCTTTATGATTTCCAGAGCAAGAGGATAGATTTTTTATTAAAGCATTAAGACCAAAAATATCACTTCCAAAACTTTCATTTGAAAGACTTCTTTTTTTGTATTTAAGCAATAATAAATTCAAATCTTCATCATAAGGAATACCAATTTTCAAGCTATCAGACATGAGAATCTTATTTAAATCCTGAGACCATCTCTCTCTTTTTTTTGGCAAAGCAGATTTTAGGTAACCTAGATGATTCATATAGTTACACCTCATAACACAGTAACAACTGCACCTGTCCGCGTACCTAATTGTAACATTTCGACTTCGCCCCAATCATTCATATGAGTCCATCCCCAAGACCATGAAGCTCCCTGAGGAGGGGCACCGACAGGAACGCTTAAAAGAACGCCTCCCGGACCGTCTTTATTAGCATGTCCTAAAGCCATTTCTTTATCGGGAGTCCATGATACAAATTGGCTTTCACCTGTTAATCCACCTTCGGCATGCTGTTCAGGTGTTAAATCGGCGTGCGGGTTTGCTGGTTTAACAATACCCTTTCTTGCATTTTCTAATTCAGGATGTTTTGCACTAACTCCACGATATAACTTCTGAGTTTCAGAACTGGAACACTTACTCAACCCCAGCGGATCAACCCAGTTTAACGGGTTCGGTGCATAAGCATACTCATTTAATCCCCCCGCCAACCCAATAGGATCAAGCTGGGTAAACCTGCCCGCCACCGGGTCATAATACCGGAACAGATTGTAGTGAAGCCCGGTCTCCCTGTCCAGGTACTGGCCCTGAAACCGCAGGTTCTGCTGTACCGACCGGAAGCCTGTTGAAGTTTCCCGCTCTGTTTCTCCCCACGTGGAGAAGCGCCCGCGCCAGACCACTTCGCCCTGC
>NZ_WHOY01000031.1:1445006-1728339 GCF_009765445.1 Pantoea sp. BAV 3049
ATTCAGAAAAGGCCAGCTTTCGAGCTGGCCTTTTTGCATCTGTAGCCTAAGAGGATGAGGACCTCCGAAGGAGGTTTGAGCCGTACGGCAACCAGGGAAGGGACGCTTTGTCTCATTTAAGAGACAGCTAACATTATGATTTATAATGAACTTACTTAACTATGCGCTGATTGTCTCCAGATGGCGACGCACAGTAAAGGGAATGTTGCAGATTAGCGACGGTGCTGCAAAGAGAGACGCAAAAAATATTCCTGTTAAAGCATCTGTTTATCAATAAGTTAAATATATTTTTATCAACCAATTCTGACCTGGCACGGCTTATGCAATAATAACCATGTAGATGCTCATTCCACTCCTTATGTTTGCTAACGCTTCATAAACCCGGGAATGATGCAGAGCCCTTTACGATACCTGTTGTCCACCCACCACTATCGTCGCAAGACCTTAATGGGACCAGGACACTACGTTGAGTCAGGTATCAGCCAAATTGTCTTACCGACCTGATCTTTTACACCTGCCGGACTGGCAGGTGTTTTTTTTTGCCCCGACCTTAAATCAGGCAAAAAAAAGCCGGGTAATTAACCCGGCTCGTAACAGATGCTTTGACGCTAAGGCGTATTCTTCAGCGTCAGCAGCAGGCCGTCCCGACGCATTTCCGCCGCTTCTTCCGGCTTGTGCTGACGATCAAGCGTATCGGCCAGCCAGGCGTAGTCAAACGCATCAGGACGCTGCTTCAGCGCTTCCCTGAAGGCTTCGCTGGCTTGCTCCCACTCGCCATGCTTCATCAGTAGCTGGCCCAGCGTGCTGTGCAGCAGAGGCGTGGCACCGTGCTGCTTGATCTGCTGACGCAGCGCTTTTTCCAGCTGCTCGGGGTTGCCGGTTTTCAGCCGCGGCATCAGCAGCACCAGACGCTCGTCGTAATTGCGCTTCAGTCCATCCAGCACGATTTGCTGCGCCGTTTCATGGTCATCACAGACGATCAGGTGGTCAGCCATCGCCACCTGCAGCGCCGTTTCATGGCGGGTTTTACGGCTCTGGTTTTGCCACCAGCGCTTCAGACCTTCGCTGCCCTGATCGGCCATCGCCTGATTCATTAATCCCAGCCAGGCTTCCTGCTGCAGCGCCAGGCGATGGGTATCGTCAGACACCTGGGCTTTCTCCATCGCTGGCAGAATATCCAGCAATGAGCCCCAGGCACCGGTGCGTACGTAAGCCTGTTCAGCCAGGCGCAGTACTTCCGGATGGCGCGGAGCCACTTCCAGCAGACGATCGACACCGCCACGCGCGGCATGGTCTTCATTCCGGGCCAGTTGAATGCGCACACGGGTGATCTCTACCGGTAGCTGATCGTTACCAGCCAGCTCAGTCGCTCTTTCGAGGTGCTGATTGGCACGGATCTCATCACCGCGCTGTTGCGCAGCCTCAGTGGCCAGCAGGTAGTTCACCACCGGCTGTTCGGCATGGTCAGCATTACGCGACAGCAGTTTTTCCGCCTGGCGGTGATCGCCTTCGGCCAGCTTCATCAGCGCTGCATTGGTCTGCTTGCGGGCGCGATTGCCTTTGCGGCCTCTGAACCAGCCGCGCGTTCTGGCCCCGGTGCGGAATAACCGACGCAGCAGCCACTCCACAAACAGGATCACAATCAGCGAAAGGATCAGCACGATCGTCAGGCCGGTGACGCTGGTTTCAATATTCCAGTTATCAGTCTGGATCAGGACGTAACCCTGGTGACCGGCCAGCATCGGGCCGAGCACCACACCGGCCATCAGTAACAGAAAGAGTATCAGAACCTTGAGCATGCTTATTCTCCCTGCTGCTGTTGCCCGGTGCCGGGCTGGGCCAGCAGGTTTCGCACGCGCGTTTGCATCAGTTTATCCAGCAACGGCTGGCTCTGCAGCGCATCCGGCACATCCATCGACACGCTCTGCTGGCTCAGTTCATCCAGCTGGCTGAGAAAGGCTTTGGTGGCCGGATCGTTGGTATCGTACCAGGCACGCACCCAGGCAGAGACCGTGTCGATTGACTGCTTGTAGATCTCGTTCTGGTGGCGGGGAACCGCCTGAGAGGCAATCAGCAGCCGCGAACGGATGTTCTCACGCAGATAGACTTCCTGGTTTGGTGCCAGCAAAGGCTCTGAAGTGGCGTCGCGGCGGCGGATGGTAATAAAGTCATCCATAAAGTTGTGCCAGCTTTTCACCAGATTCTGACGCCATTCGTGCAGCGAAGAGGAGAGTTCGCCACTGTCGGCATCCATCGGGGAATCGTCGCTGTCGTTATCGGCCAGGCGCAGGTTATCCACGCCGTTGGAGAGCTGGTTCAGCTTGAGGATAATGCCGTCGTAATCGACCTGGCTCACTGCAGACAGCGAGCTGATGTCATTGGTCAGCGCACGACGTACCTCAATCAGGCTCGGATCGTTCATTTCAGCCAGGCTGTTATCCGCACTTTTCAGCAGTGCGGCAGCAGTGGTGACATCCTGATCGCTCCATAGCTTCCGGCCAGCCAGTTTCACCAGATAATCGGCCTGAGCCAGAAGCCAGGTATGTGCATCGTTACCGGAAATGGTGGCGACTTTCTCTTTTAACTGGTCAAGCTGCTGGCTCATGGCGGCCTGCTGCTGACGGGCCGTGTCCAGCGCGCTGGTCTGCGTGGTCAGCTGCTGCACCAGGGTCTGCTTGTCGCCGACTGACTGCTGCTGAAGCTCGGACAGCTGGTTCGCCAGTGCCTGATTGGCCGCGGTCAGCTGGTCCGTCTGATGTTTCCCGTTAATATAAAGCCCTACGCCTGAAGCCAGCGCGATTGCAATCGCCAGAACAGCCAGCGCCGTGGCGGTATTCCGCGACTTACGGCCTGGTTGTTGTTCTGGTGATGAGCTCTCTACCGCTGGGGTGGTCTCATCAACCATGGCAGAGGAATCTTTTTGTTCCGTCATTGTGGCACATCCCATATTTAAGTTTATTGTAACGCCCGCAGCAGCGCGTCGTTATCGGCACCATCGGCCACCCTGATATCGCGCCAACCCAGTTCCCTGGCGCGGGCAGCCAAACGTTCACTGACGACAACCAGTCGGCAGTGCAGAAGCCATTCCTCACGATCTATATCGGGGAACAGCAAATAAAGTTGTTGCAGCATTTCACCGCTGGTGACCACCAGAGTGGTGATACCGCGGTCGCGCCAGCGGCGACCCTCTATTGAACCCTGATAGTGCTTTGCACAGCGTTGATAGCACTCAACAAACTGTACATTAGCTCCGCGCTGTTGCAAGGTTTCTGCCAGAAGTTCACGTCCGCCATTGCCCCGCAGGATCAAAGCCTGCTTTCCGGCGACTTTTTGTAACGCAGGTAATTGTATCAGCACTTCGCTGGTTTCACGCTCATGGGGCCAGATAACATCCAGCCCGCTGGATGCATGCAGGGCCAGCGCAGTGGTGCGACCTATAGCATAATAGTTCAGGTCTGCGGGCCATGCGGCTCCGGCTCGTGTCAGAGCGGGTTGAGCATAATGAATGGCGTGCTGCGACAGGAGAAACACCAGATCGCCTTCCTGCAACGATGCGAGCTGGCCGGGCAGGTTGCCCAGCCCTGTTCCCGGTGTGAATTCGATCAGCGGCATTGACCAGGCAACCTTTCCCGCCTGACGCAAACGGCTGACCAGCTCGTCAGCGGCCGGTTCGGGTCGGGTTACCAGAATGGTCATTCGGGAGGATTCCCCTGATAGACTTCGGCCAGAATTTCACGTCCACCGTTGTTCAGCAACTCTTCCGCCAGTGAAATGCCCATTTTCTCAGCATCTGCACGCGGGCCACGGCGCTCGCCACGGATCATCTCGGTGCCGTCAGGTGAACCGATAAGGCCACGCAGCCACAGCTCATCGCCATTGAGGACCGCATAGCTGCCGATCGGCACCTGGCAGCCCCCTTCCAGGCGGGTGTTCATTGCGCGCTCGGCTTTAACCCGCACCGAGGTGTCTTCATCATTCAGCGCTTCCAGCAGGGCGATGGTCTGAGCATCATCAAGACGGCACTCAATTCCCACCGCGCCCTGGCCTACTGCTGGCAGAGACTCCTCGGCTGGCATAGCGTGGCGGATACGATCGGACAGCCCCAGACGCTTTAACCCGGCGACGGCCAGAATAATGGCATCGTAGTCACCGGCGTCGAGTTTCCCCAGCCGCGTACCGACGTTACCGCGAAGGGAACGGATAATCAGATCCGGACGGCGTTCGCTGAGCTGGCACTGGCGGCGCAGGCTGGAGGTGCCCACCACTGCACCCTGTGGCAGGGCATCGACAGAATCGAATTGAGTAGACACGAAGGCATCAAGCGGATCTTCCCGTTCGCAAATCGTGACCAGCCCCAGCCCTTCCGGGAAGGCTACCGGCACGTCTTTCATCGAATGAACGGCAATATCAGCGCGGTCGGACAGCAGCGCCTGCTCCAGTTCTTTGACGAATAAGCCCTTGCCGCCGACCTTGGCCAGCGGGGTATCGAGGATCACATCCCCTTTGGTCACCATCGGCACCAGCTCAACGCGAAGCCCCGGATGGCAGGCCATCAGGCGTTGTTGAACATAATGTGCCTGCCATAGCGCAAGCGGACTTTGCCTGGTGGCAATTCTTAAAATTTTGTCTAACATGCTTGTTACCGTTTTTATCGTTCATTGATTATCCTATCATTGATACGGGAATGCTGTCAGTTTCCGCGGGTTTAAACGGCAGGGAAGAGGCGTGTTGAGGGATCTTAGGGCAGATCGATTGTAAAACGTGCTAAACTGTTAAGTAGCGCAACTTTCTTTACGGTCAATCAGCCTGGTGTTAGATTGATCACGTTTCCAGCATTTTTCGCACGACTATTTTTAAATCAAGCGGCGAATTTCGGAAACAGGGTTTTTTGTAAGCACTGGGATAATCAGGCGAGACGTCTTGTACCTCTACATAGAGACACTGAAACAGAGACTGGATGCCATCAACCAGCTGCGCGTCGATCGCGCCCTGGCTGCTATGGGACCTGCCTTCCAGCAGGTATACAGTCTGCTGCCAACCTTATTACATTATCATCATCCGCTGATGCCGGGTTATCTTGAAGGTAACGTTCCATATGGCATCAGCTTTTACACGCCTGATGAAAACCAGATAAGCTATCTCAATGATTTGGAAGGGAAATCTGGATCAAACGCCGCGATCCCTCCGCAGGGCGAGATGCCGATTACCGGCGTCTACTCTATGGGCAGCACCTCCTCCGTTGGTCAGAATCTCACCTCGGACCTTGATATCTGGGTCTGCCACCAGTCATGGCTGGATAATGAAGAGCGCCTCTGCCTGCAGAAAAAATGCACTCTTCTGCAAAAGTGGTGTGCGGCGATGGGGGTGGAAGTCAGCTTCTTCCTGATCGACGAAAATCGCTTCCGCCACAACGAAAGTGGCAGTCTGGGCGGCGAAGATTGCGGTTCCACCCAGCATATCCTGTTGCTGGATGAGTTCTACCGCACCGCCGTGCGACTGGCCGGTAAGCGTATCCTGTGGAACATGGTTCCCGGCGAAGAAGAAGAGCACTATGACGACTACGTCATGTCGCTGTACCAGAAAGGGGTTCTGACGCCGAACGAGTGGCTGGATCTGGGAGGGCTGGATACGCTCTCTGCTGAAGAGTATTTCGGGGCCAGTCTGTGGCAGTTGTATAAAAGCATCGACTCGCCCTATAAGGCCGTGCTGAAAACGCTGCTGCTGGAAGCCTACTCCTGGGAATACCCGTCTACCCGGCTGCTGGCAATGGACATTAAACAGCGCCTGCACGATGGCGAAATTGTCTCGTACGGCCTCGACCCGTATTGCATGATGCTGGAAAGAGTGACGCATTACCTCACCAGCATTGATGACCATGCCCGTCTTGACCTGGTGCGCCGCTGCTTCTATCTGAAGGTCTGCGAAAAACTCTCGGTGGAAACCGAAGAGTCCGGCTGGAGGCGTGAGATCCTCAGCCAGCTGGTCACCGAGTGGGGCTGGGACGCACAGCGCGTGGAGATTCTGGACAGCCGTGCTGACTGGAAAATCGGGCGAGTGCGTGAAGCACATAACGAATTGCTTGATGCGATGATGCAGAGCTATCGTAACCTGATCCGCTTTGCGCGCCGCAATAACCTGAGCGTTAGCGCAAGTCCGCAGGATATTGGTGTATTGACCCGTAAGCTGTATGCGGCCTTCGAAGCGCTGCCGGGCAAAGTGACGCTGGTCAACCCACAGATCTCGCCTGACCTGTCTGAACAGCATCTGACCTTTATTCACGTGCCGCATGGCCGGGCTAACCGTGCCGGCTGGTATTTGTATAACCAGTCGCCGGACATGCAGTCGATCATCAGCCATCAGCCGCTGGAGTATAACCGCTACCTGAACAAGCTGGTGGCCTGGGCGTGGTTCAACGGCCTGCTGACCAGCAAAACCCGCCTGCATATTAAAGGCAACGAAATCTGCGATCTGGCCAGGTTGCAGGAGCTGGTGGCGGATGTCTCGCACCACTTCCCGCTGCGCCTGCCATCGCCGACAGCGAAGGCGCTCTACAGCCCGTGTGAAATTCGTCACCTGGCGATTATCGTCAACCTGGAACACGATCCGACCGCCGTCTTCCGCAATCAGGTGGTGCATTTTGATTTCCGTAAGCTGGACGTGTTCAGCTTCGGCCAGCAGCAACAGTGCCTGATCGGCAGTATCGACCTGTTGTACCGCAACTCGTGGAATGAAGTGCGAACGCTGCATTTCAACGGCGAGCAGGCGATGATTGAAGGGTTGAAGACCATTCTCGGCAAAATGCATCAGGATGCGGCTCCGCCAGATTCTGTTGAGGTGTTCTGCTACAGCCAGCATTTGCGTGGGCTGATCCGCACTCGCGTGCAGCAACTGGTGTCAGAATGCATCGAGCTGCGCCTTTCGAGTACACGCCAGGAGCCTGGCCGGTTTAAAGCCGTGCGCGTGGCCGGGCAGACCTGGGGCCTGTTCTTTGAACGCCTGAGCGTGTCGGTGCAGAAACTGGAGAATGCCGTGGAGTTCTACGGAGCCATCTCCAACAACAAGCTGCACGGTTTGTCGATCAAGGTGGAAACCGATCAGGCGCGCCTGCCAGCAGTGGTGAACGGCTACGCCAGCGAGGGGATTATCCAGTTCTTCTTCGAAGATACTCAGGACGATCACGGTTTTAATATCTACATCCTCGATGAAACTAACCGGGTAGAGATTTATCACCACTGTGAAGGCAGTAAGGAAGAGCTGGTGCGTGATGTGAGCCGCTTCTACTCATCGTCTCACGATCGTTTTACCTACGGCTCCAGCTTTATCAACTTCAATCTGCCGCAGTTCTATCAGATTGTGCAGCTGGACGAGCGCTTCCAGGTGATCCCTTTCCGCAGTCAGACTCTGGCGCAGTTGTGTGCCACGGTGTCGGATAACGATGCCAACACCGATTACGGTCAGCGCTACCAGATGCACTGATGCCACTGTGGCAGGGTCCCGCTCTGCCGCAGACCATTTCAGGCACTCAGGCGCAGTGCATGCTGTTTCCCTTCTGCGACATTCGATCACCTTTTCCTGTTGCTTTTAGTACTTCACCTGCGATGATAGGCAACCAACAGGCATCAATAACGAGCAGAATAAGCATGAACAAAGTGATTTGCCGGATGGCGCTGGTGCTGGCTGTAGCCAGCCTGGTGGGATGCGGATTGAAAGGGCCTTTGTATTTCCCGCCGCAGGAACAACCGAAGAAACAGACCGCACCGGTAACCAAACCACCGGCCACTGAAGTGCAGCAGTCAACGACAACCTCGACAGGCTCGGATGGCTAACCGGCAGAGTCAACTATGACGCACTCATTGGAGCTAAAAATGCAGTTCTCCAAAATGCACGGTCTGGGCAATGACTTTATGGTGGTCGATGCCGTGACGCAAAACGTCTATTTTTCTCCCGAGCTGATCCGTCGTCTGGCGGATCGTCATCTGGGGATCGGCTTCGATCAGCTGCTGATTGTTGAACCGCCGTACGATCCTGACCTCGATTTTCATTACCGTATCTTTAATGCTGACGGTAGCGAAGTGGCCCAGTGTGGCAATGGCGCGCGCTGTTTCGCCCGCTTTGTCCGCCTGAAAGGGCTGACCAATAAAAGCGATATCCGCGTCAGTACCCAGACCGGGCGCATGGTGCTCAGCGTGAGCCAGGATGAACTGGTGTGCGTGAACATGGGCGAGCCGAATTTCGAACCGCAGCAGGTGCCGTTCCGCGCCAACAAAGCTGAAAACCTCTATCTGATGCGTGCCGCTGAACAGACGGTGATGTGTGGTGTGGTTTCGATGGGCAATCCGCACTGCGTGCTGCAGGTGGACAGCGTGAAAACCGCGCTGGTGGAATCGCTCGGTCCGGTGCTGGAAAGCCACGAGCGCTTCCCGGAGCGGGTAAACGTTGGTTTTATGGAAGTTGTCAGTCGCGAGCACATCCGCCTGCGCGTGTATGAGCGCGGAGCGGGTGAAACGCAAGCCTGTGGCAGCGGAGCCTGCGCCGCCGTGGCGGTTGGCATTCAGCAGACGCTGCTGGCGGAAAAAGTGCGCGTCGATCTGCCTGGCGGCAGCTTAAACATTGCCTGGAAAGGTCCGGGTCACTCGCTGTATATGACCGGTCCTGCCACTCACGTTTATGACGGATTTATTCATTTATGAAAAATGTCGGAGAACTCCAGGCGGAAAACGTCCTGCTGGACGATCGTGCAGTCAGCGATTACCTGCTGCAAAATCCGGACTTCTTTATCCGCAATGCCCGCCAGGTTGAACAAATGCTGGTGCCGCATCCGGTACGCGGAACCGTTTCGCTGGTGGAGTGGCAGCTGGGTCGTCAGCGTAACCATATCAGCCAGCTGGAAGAAGAGATTACCCTGCTGATGGAGCAGGCCAGCGCTAACCAGCAGCTGTTCGACCGTCTGCTGACGCTGCAGGCCCGCCTTGCCTCCGCTTCCAGCCTGCATGACATGCTGAATCGCCTGCATCGCTGGGCGCGTGAGCTGGGGCTGGCCGGTGCTAACGTGCGGCTGTTCAGCGAGAAGTGGCGCATTGGCGCGCCTTCCGACTTCACGCAGCTGGCGCTGCCGCGTCAGGCCTTCGAATCCATCCGCATTCAGCGCCTGGGCAAACAGCATCACTATCTTGGCAGCCTGAACGGCCCCGAGTTGCTGCTGCTGTTGCCCCAGGCGAAAGCCATCGGCTCGGTTGCCATGTCGCTGATGGGCGAGCAGGGCGACCTCGGCGTGTTGATCTTCAGCAGCCGTGATAACCAGCATTACCAGTCCGGAATGGGCACGGTGCTGCTCCAGCATCTGTCACAAATGCTGCCGGAGCTGCTGCTGCGCTGGGTTGAACGCGCATGAATGGCGGCTCCCCTCTACAGTCTGCCGTAGAGGGCTTTCTGCGTTATCTGAAGGTGGAGCGCCAGCTCAGCCCGCTGACCCAGACCAGTTACCAACGTCAGCTGACCGCCTGTATCACCCTGCTGGATGAAATGAAGCTCAGCAGTTGGGAGAAGCTGGATGCGGCACAGGTTCGTTCGCTGGCCGCCCGCAGCCGCCGTGCCGGGTTAAAACCCGCCAGCCTGGCACTGCGCCTCTCTGCTTTACGCAGCTTTCTGGACTGGCAAATCAGCCAGGGCAGGCTGAAGGCTAACCCGGCTAAGGGCGTCGCCACTCCGCGTGCACCGCGCCATTTACCGAAAAATATTGATGTCGATGAAGTTGATCGTCTGCTGGAGATCGACCTGAACGATCCGCTGGCAGTGCGTGACCGGGCAATGCTGGAAATCATGTACGGTGCCGGTCTTCGTCTGTCGGAGCTGGTTGGCATTGATACCGGCCATCTCGATATGGCCTCCGGCGAAGTGTGGGTGATCGGTAAAGGCAGCAAAGAGCGACGCCTTCCGGTTGGTCGCACGGCGGTGCTGTGGCTGGAGCACTGGCTGGAAATGCGCGAGCTGTTTGCGCCGGAAGACAATGCGGTGTTTCTGTCGAAGCAGGGAAAACGCATCTCGGCCCGCAACGTGCAGAAACGTTTTGCCGAGTGGGGCGTGAAGCAGGGCGTCTCCAGCCATATTCATCCGCACAAGCTGCGCCACTCCTTTGCCACTCATATGCTGGAATCCAGTGGCGACTTGCGTGCGGTGCAGGAGCTGCTGGGTCACGCTAACCTCAGCACCACGCAAATCTATACCCATCTTGACTTCCAACACCTGGCGTCGGTTTACGATGCCGCCCATCCCCGTGCCAAACGAGGAAAATCCTGATGCATTTTTACCGCCCGCTGCGGCCGATAGCAGCGATGACCTTTGACCTGGATGACACGCTGTACGATAACCATCCGGTGATCCGTCGCACCACGAAAGAGTCCCACGCCTTCCTGCAGTCCTGGCATCCTTCGCTGAGCGAGTTCAGCGTGGAGCAGTATCAGCAGCTGCGCGACAGCCTGCGTGAGCAGGAACCTGAAATTTACCACGACGTCAGCGAATGGCGTCGTCGTGCCATTGAACTGGCGATGCTCAATGTCGGATTGAACGGACGTGAAGCTGATGAAGGTTCACGTGCGGTGATGGCGAACTTCGCCCACTGGCGCAGCCAGATTGATGTGCCGGATGAAACGCACGAGACGCTGGCAGCTCTGGCAAAACGCATCCCGTTGGTGGCGATCACCAACGGCAACGCTGAACCACACCTGTTCGGGCTGGATAAATACTTCAAATTTATCCTGCGTGCCGGGCCGGATGGCCGCGCCAAACCTTACGATGATATGTATCAGTTGGCGGCGGAAAAGCTGGGTTTGCCGCTGGAAAGTATTCTGCATGTCGGCGATGACCTGACCACCGATGTGGCGGGTTCCGTGCGCTGCGGGATGCAGGCCTGCTGGATCAATCTGCATGAGGGCAACCTGATGCACATTGCTGACAGCCGCCTGCTGCCTACTTTAGAAATTTCGCGGTTGGCATCGCTGACCGCGCTGATATAATAAGCTGGTTAAATATCCAGTGGAGTGCTGATTGCTCCCTCTTTCCTGACGGTGCCTATGGACGTTTCAGACCTGCTCGACAGCTTGAATGACAAACAACGCGAGGCCGTTGCCGCGCCGCGCAGCAACCTGTTGGTGCTGGCGGGCGCGGGAAGTGGTAAAACGCGCGTGCTGGTGCACCGCATTGCCTGGCTGCTGGCGGTAGAGAACTGTTCGCCGTATTCGGTCATGGCCGTGACTTTTACCAACAAGGCTGCCGCCGAGATGCGTCACCGTATTGAGCAGCTGATCGGCACCAGTCAGGGCGGCATGTGGATTGGCACTTTCCACGGCCTGGCTCATCGTCTGCTGCGTGCACATCATCTGGATGCCAACCTGCCACAGGATTTCCAGATCCTGGATAGCGAAGATCAGCTGCGCCTGCTGAAGCGCCTGATTAAGGCGATGAATCTGGATGAGAAGCAGTGGCCCGCCCGTCAGGCAATGTGGTACATCAACGGCAAGAAAGATGAAGGCCTGCGACCAAAACATATCGAGAGCTACGGCAACCCGGTGGAGCAGACCTGGCTGAGAATTTATCAGGCCTACCAGGAAGCCTGTGACCGTGCCGGGCTGGTGGATTTCGCCGAGCTGCTGCTGCGCGCACACGAGCTGTGGCTGAACAAACCGCATATCCTCAATCACTACCGTGAGCGCTTCACCAATATCCTGGTGGACGAATTCCAGGATACCAACAACATCCAGTATGCATGGATCAGAATGCTGGCGGGTGACAGCGGCAAAGTGATTATCGTCGGGGATGATGACCAGTCGATCTACGGCTGGCGTGGGGCGCAGGTGGAGAACATCCAGCGTTTCCTTAACGATTTCAGCGGCGCTGAGACCATCCGTCTGGAGCAAAACTACCGCTCCACCAACAATATCCTGAAAGCCGCTAACGCCCTGATCGCCAATAACAATGGACGGCTGGGTAAAGAACTGTGGACTGATGGCATCGACGGTGAGCCTATCGCCATCTACTGCGCCTTTAACGAGCTGGATGAAGCGCGCTTTGTGGTCAATCGCATCAAGGTGTGGATGGAAAACGGCGGCGCGCTGAACGACTGCGCCATCCTCTACCGCAGCAACGCCCAGTCGCGCGTGCTGGAAGAGGCGCTGTTACAGACCAGCATGCCTTACCGCATCTATGGCGGCATGCGCTTCTTCGAGCGCCAGGAAATCAAAGACGCGCTGGCTTATCTGCGATTGATTGCCAACCGTAATGACGACGCTGCTTTTGAGCGGGTGGTGAATACGCCGACGCGCGGCATCGGCGATCGCACGCTCGATGTGGTGCGGCAGACGGCTCGTGAACGGCAGCTTACATTATGGCAAACCGCCCGCGCTCTGCTGCAGGAAAAAGCGCTGGCAGGCCGTGCCGCCTCTGCGCTGCAACGCTTCACCGAACTGGTGGACTCGTTGGCGCAGGAGACCAGCGAGCTGCCGCTGCACGTGCAGACTGACCGGGTGATTAAAGATTCGGGCCTGTGGCTGATGTACGACCAGGAGAAGGGCGAGAAGGGCCAGGCGCGAATCGAAAACCTTGAGGAGCTGGTCAACGCCACGCGGCAGTACAGCTATCAGGACGAAGATGAAGATTTGATGCCGCTGCAGGCTTTCCTGTCGCATGCCGCGCTGGAAGCAGGCGAGGGCCAGGCAGATAAGTGGCAGGATGCTGTGCAGCTGATGACCATGCATGCGGCGAAAGGCCTGGAGTTTAAGCAGGTATTTATCGTCGGCATGGAAGAAGGGATGTTCCCGAGCCAGATGTCGCTGGATGAAGGTGGCAGGCTGGAAGAGGAGCGCCGCCTGGCCTACGTTGGCGTGACGCGGGCGATGCAGAAACTGACCCTCACCTATGCCGAAACCCGCCGCCTGTATGGCAAAGAGGTGTACCACCGTCCGTCGCGCTTCGTGGGTGAATTACCGGAAGAGTGCGTGGAAGAAGTTCGCCTGCGCGCCAGCGTCAGCCGCCCGGTCAGCCATCAGCGCATGGGTACGCCAGTTTCTCAGAATGACAGTGGCTTTGCCCTTGGTCAGCGTGTGCGCCATGCCAAATTTGGCGAAGGCACTATTGTGAACCTGGAAGGCAGCGGCGAGCACAGCCGTTTGCAGGTGGCTTTCCAGGGGCAGGGGATCAAGTGGCTGGTGGCTGCTTACGCGAAGCTGGAAACAGTCTGAGCCAATTGGGACGGCGGCAAGATACCGCCGTTCCGTCAGCATCAGCGTGAGTAGCGGTCGCCCGGCTGCGCGCTGGCATACCAGGCCATTACTTCAGCAGTGCCTTCGGCTCCTTCCTGAGGTGCCCAGTGCTGACAGTCATCTTCTGTCAGTGCCTGATAAAGGCCATGCTTCACTTCAAAAATCACGCCGCCTTCATCCAGAGACAGCACCGCGTGCCAGGTGAAAGCCGGCATTTCCTGTAACAAAACTTCTTCGCCCAGCACGGTGCGATCGGTCACTTCTCCCGCATCATCAAACTGCAGCACCACGAAGCGACCTTTCAGCGGCGTGAGCAGCTCCCAGGTTTGCGGATGGCGGTGCGGGCGGATGTAGGTGCCCGGCTCCATGGCGATAGCCAGACGCTGTACCGGGTCGCTGAGTTCTTCATGCAGCGTGCGGTGCGAACGCAGTCGTGCCACGCTGGCAGCCTGTTCACTCATGTTGCTGATGTCGGAACGGGTAATCTGTTTCATTCGAATCCTTATTATCCGGGTTGCTGTTGACGCCATTTTCAGCACAGCGTAACATGCGCGCACCATTACCCTAAGAGGACATTCGCCTTGGACACACCCAGTAGATACTGGCTCATTGACCTGGACACCAGGTACAACTCCTAAGGCTATCCTCTTCTGCCGATAGCCTTCGTGGTTGTTGGCGACCCGCTTTTGCGTCGCTCTGAGTCAGATCGACCTGAAACGCCCCCCGTTTCCCGTGTTCAAGCGCCAGTCCCACGTTATTGCGATTTGGGAGTACAGCTATGCTGAGCGCATTTAAACTTGATCACAGCCGCCTGACTCGTCTCGAGCTGGAAGAACCCAACGATGAACTGGTCAGTTCGGTCTGGGTGGACCTGATTGAGCCTGAAGAGGGTGAGCGCGATCGCGTACAGATCGAGCTGGGCCAGAGCCTGGCAACCCGTCCTGAACTGGAAGACATTGAGGCATCTGCCCGTTTCTTTGAAGACGAAGATGGCCTGCATATTCACTCCTTTTTCTTCTATGAAGATGCGGACGACCACGCCGGTAACTCCACGGTGGCGTTTACCATTCGTGAAGGGCGTCTCTATACCCTGCGTGAGCGTGAGCTGCCTGCTTTCCGCCTCTATCGTATGCGTGCACGTAACCAGGTGCTGATCGACGGCAACGCCTATGAGCTTCTGCTGGACCTGTTCGAAACCAAAATTGAACAGCTGGCGGATGAAATCGAGAACATCTACAGCGATCTGGAAAAGCTGAGCCGGGTGATCATGGAAGGGCACCAGGGCGATGAGTTTGACGCCGCGCTGTCCACGCTGGCAGAGCTGGAAGATATCGGCTGGAAGGTGCGCCTGTGCCTGATGGATACCCAGCGAGCGCTTAACTTCCTGGTGCGTAAGGCGCGTCTGCCTGCCAACCAGCTTGAGCAGGCGCGGGAAATCCTGCGGGATATCGAATCCCTGTTGCCGCACAACGAGTCGCTGTTCCAGAAGGTGAACTTCCTGATGCAGGCAGCGATGGGCTTTATCAACATCGAGCAGAACCGCATCATCAAAATCTTCTCGGTGGTGTCGGTGGTCTTCCTGCCGCCAACGCTGGTGGCCTCCAGTTACGGCATGAACTTTGAGTTTATGCCGGAGCTGAAGTGGAGCTTTGGTTACCCTGGCGCTATCTGCCTGATGATCCTGGCCGGCCTGGCCCCTTACGCTTATTTTAAGCGGAAGAACTGGCTGTAAGCGGCGAAAAAATTCTGGAAGATGAGAGGGTTGCATGATCTCAGAAAGACATGATGCAATCATCTCAGGGATTATGCCGTTAAGTGTCAGACTGATGCGGCGGCAATCTTCATATTTAGCGTTTCACTGATGGTATCCACAAAAGGTTTAATACTCTCAGCGTTGCGTTTTCCGCCTGGAATATCTATGCGAAAGATATCGGTAATTGAGCCTGGCGTTCCTGTCATCAGCAGAACGCGATCGCAGAGCATGACTGCCTCATGTCTGATACAGCGTCAGCATCATGTTCCATGCCTGGCCTGTAAATGCGGCAAAGATTGCCAGCCCTTCCAGACCCAGAACGCTGTGCGGAAAGAGACCGAGAAAGAAAGCCGTCGTAAAGGTTAAAAAACCGACTAACGGAACAGATTCCATAAAATTAACGAACGGCAGAATCACTCTGCGCATCGCAAGGAATTTCGCCGACAGCATCCCAAAAATAAGCGTAAAATCATTGAGTAAATTAAACCATGGTTAATCGCATTGTGTGCGTAATGTATAGTAAGGCAGTTTTTTATAATCAGGGGACAGATCTGGAAGTGATTCACCGTTAAAATACAAGTGCATCCCTTGCCAACTATAAATAAAAACGCAGAGTAACATGACCAAAATCGGGATAACAATCGCATCATTAATGGTAATTTAATTCCAGATGAAATTATTTTTCACATGCTGCATAAATTAAATCCTCACATATAACGTATTCCGCTTACAGCTCACCCAAAATATCTGGCAATGCGAAAATGCATGCTGTATCCCGTGCAAAAACAGGACATCTATCTTTGGTGCTACCAGACGAATAACATCCGTATCATCCAGCCCCATGTCTGTGGGGCTGGATATCCGGGCTATACGCTGCTGTCATTCAGGGAATAAGGCTGTCTATTTGTGCTTTTGTCGCATTCTGGTAGTTTTTTACCAACTGATTTTTTAGTATTAAAAACAGACGACGCAGATATAATTTGATCATGACGTTAGCCCCCGTAGATTCATATACGGAAGAATCGCAGGTTGATGAGGAATACGTCATGTTTGATGGAGAAGGTAGATATAACAATTTGAAAAGCATAATTCACCTCGACATGTCAGGTATCGATTTAAAGATAATCACACCCTTTGAATGGGTATGGTGAGCTGATTATCTCTATCGACCGTGCGGAGGAGATAATCAGAATTGTGTCGTTATTCTCGACGGAGGCTCATCGTTAAACATAAAAATCCTTAAGTTATATTTAGCTATAGACGGGCAAACAATATCAGATCAAAATTAAACAAAACATACACTATTGGTATATTGACAGTCTGTTCTGACCCTGACCCGAAAGTCTGCCCCATTCAGAAACAGACTTCCGTCATGATCAACTCTCCTCAGGCTAACCTAACCTCGCGACGCCGCATCGTCCACAGAGCATCAAAGATAAACAGCGCCAGCGCGGCCCAGATAAAGCTGAAGGTGACGGCCTTGTCCTGCGTCAGCTGTTCGCCGTAGAACACCACTGCCAGCAGGAACATCAGCGTCGGACCAAGGTACTGAAAGAAGCCTACGGTGGAGAGCCGCAGCCGTGTGCAGGCCGCGGTGAACAGCATCAGCGGAATGGTGGTTACGATACCGGCCGCCACCAGTAACAGATTCAGCGACAACGGGTTTTGTGTCAGATGGCTGGTACTGCTGTCGGCGATACCGAACAGATAAATAGCGGCTACCGGCAGCAGCCAGCTGGTCTCGATCAGCATACCGGTTTGCGCATCCACGCCGATTTTCTTACGCAGCAGACCGTAGAAAGAGAAGGTCACCGCCAGCCCCAGCGCGATGATCGGCACCGAGCCAAATTTCCACAGCTGTACCAGCACGCCGCAGGCTGCCAGCAGTACGGCCAGCCACTGCAACCGGCGGAAGCGCTCACCGAGAAACACCATCCCGACCAGCACGTTAAACAGCGGATTGATAAAGTAGCCGAGGCTGGCTTCCAGCATATGGTGATTATTTACAGCCCAGATAAAAATCAACCAGTTACAGCAAATTACCGTGGCGGACACCGCCAGCAGCAGCACCTTTTTCGGCTGCTGCAGGGTGAGCTTAACCTTCGGCCAGTTGCGGGTAACGCCAACCAGAATCAGCATAAAGAAGAATGACCAGATCACCCGGTGTGTCATGATCTCCCCGGCATCCACCTGCTGGATTAACTTGAAATAGGCCGGTGCGATGCCCCAGATAAAATAGGCACCCAGGGCAAAGAATATCCCCTGTCGTGTTTGTTGCGCGTCCATACAGACAGACTCCTTCAGAGCAGATTTTAAGTTCAGAAAACGCAGAACCGTACATGACGGGCAGCTAGCCCGTCAGATAAGTTGCGGTGGCGCTGGCAATATAGACGCCAGCATCATTATGCAATTCAACGCGGGCCACGGAGACTTTATTCCCGCCGCGCAGCAGGCTGCTGGTGGCAATAAAGCGTTCGCCCCGTCCCGGGCGCAGATAGTCCACGCGCAGGTCAATGGTGCCCATACGCGAAAGCCGCTGGCGCAGCTCTTCCTCGGTGATGCTTTCCTGGCGGGTCAGGGCACTGCTGACGCAAACCAGCCCGGCCGCCACGTCCAGTACGGAGGCAATCACCCCGCCGTGCAGAATCTTTTGCGCGACGTTACCGACCAACTGCTGCTGATTGGCAAAGCTCAGTTCGGCGTAATCAGGCTCCAGCCGATCCAGCCGCAGGCCAAGGGCGCGGTTAAACGGCATGTCATCAACAAAAATCTCACCGATCAGGCGGCGAGCGGCGTCCTGACTGAGGGGAACAGCAGACATTTTTCGAAAATCCTTTGCGGAAAACACAGCGAAATACTTTAGCAGACCAGCGGTTTAAAATTGTTTCATATCGCGTTGGAAAGAGGAAAAAATCGTTTTCCCGGTTGCCAGCCAGAGGAGATGAACTAAGGTCGATAGGGTTGCCTCAGTTTGCCATGAACAACCCGTGGATCGAAAAAATGCGAAAAATTTATCTTCTTTGCGCGGCATTGCTGATTTCGCCCGCGCCATTACTGGCCCAGGGCGCGCTTGGCGCCAACTTCAATGAACACTTTGAAGATGTTGATTATCCACATCTTAAACGAGCGAATGCAGAGTGGATCCGCTTGTTTCTGCCGATGCCGCGAATCAGCCCGCGGGGCGGAGCCAATGGTACTCTCAGCACCATCCTCGAAGCGGGAGCGAAAGGCTATAAAACCATTCTGACGCTCAAATGGCTCTTCCCGAATCGCGACTTTCCTCAGCCCGGTAGCGCTGATTTTCAGCAGCAGCTTGCCCGGCTGGATCAGGTTCTGCCGCAGGTGATGGGGAAGGTCGATATTCTGGTGATCGGCAATGAACCCTATATTGAAAGCCGTCCGCAGGATCGCAACGCAGACCTCAACACGTTTTATGAGGGGATGGCGGCAAAAGTGATTGCCTACCGAAAAGCCCACTGCAGCAGAGAGTGTAAAACGCACTTATATATGGGGGCGCTCAACCGACTCGATTTGCCGAAAAACCGCACGCCGTCTACGGCACGCTGGATGGCGTTTGTCAAAGCCACGCCGGATATTGAGGGCGTTGATATCCATCCGCATGTGCCTTCACTGGAGGCCTCGCGTCCCTTCCTCGACTATATTTTGCCGCGCATGCGCCCCGACCAGACGTTTCTGGTGACGGAGTTCTCACTGGTGACCTGGTGGCGGCAAAATATGCATAAGCCGATCTCCGCAGCTTATGCCGCCAAGTACAATCTGCCGCGAAACCGGTTGAACTGGCAGGTTATCAGGGCGGCAACCCTGCATCCTTTCCCCCGTCAGCGCTGGGATAATTTCCTGGCGCTCAGTCCCTGGTTCGAAAGCCGTCAACATTACCTGCGTAATCAGATGAAGATTTTCCGTGATACCGGGCGGCTGGCCGTTGCTACCTATGGTTTTGAACAGAATGTTCAGATGACCAGAAACTTTGGTCCTGACAAAATTCCCTGGCTGCTCAACAGTGTGTATCTCTCGTATACCGTGCAGCCGGATACTGGCGGCGGCACAGCGGTAAATCCAGCATGGTTCAATGATTTCCGGGCATTACAGAACAAATGAGAGGGCCGAAAGAATAGCGGCGATCGCTTTAGAAAATCATCGCTAATCCCGGCCACTATTTGTGTGTAGAATGGCATGCTTTTTACCCACTTATTTCGTTTTTGCTCTGGAGAATACTATGCAGATGCTGAAAGGAGTGCTCACTGCAGCACTCCTGTTTCCCTCGTTAGTTCTGGCACAAGAAGCCACGGTCACAGAGGTTCATGACCAGCCGTCCGTCCGTGGCAGTATCATTGCTAACCTGTTGGAAAAGCATGACAACCCGTTCGTCCTTTATCCATATGAAAGCAACTACGTTATCTATACCGATACCAGCAATATTAATAAAGAGGCGATACAGACCTACAACTGGTCAAACAAAGCCAAGCATGATGAAGTGAAATTCCAGCTGAGCCTGGCTTTCCCACTGTGGCGCGGCATTCTGGGCGACAACTCGGTGCTGGCGGCATCGTATACTCAGGACTCCTGGTGGCAGTTGTCTAACCGCGGCGGATCTTCACCGTTCCGTGAAACCGACTATCAGCCACAGATTTTCCTGGGTTGGGCAACGGACTACAACTTTGCTGGCTGGACGCTGCGCGATGTGGAAATGGGTCTGAATCACCAGTCTAATGGCCGCTCAGAGCCGACGTCCCGCAGCTGGAACCGTGTCTATGCCCGTTTGATGGCGCAGAACGGTAACTGGCTGGTGGAGGCAAAACCCTGGTACCGCATCCCAGAAAGTGAAAATAATGATGATAACCCGGATATCACCAGGTACATGGGGTATTATCGCCTGACTGTGGGCTATCAGCTGGGTGCCAGCGTCTTCAGCCTGCAGAGCAACTACAACTGGAACAGCGGCTACGGCGGCGCTCAGTTAGGCTGGAGCTATCCGGTCAGCGAACACGTTCGCTTCTACACGCAAGTCTTTAGTGGCTATGGTGAATCCCTGATTGACTATAACCACCGTCAAACCCGGGTTGGTGTCGGCGTGATGCTGAACGACCTGTTTTAATGCTCTCCGGGCGGGCTGAAGCTCTCAGTGCGCCCACCATCAGATTTGGGGAATACGTGTCTACGGCTGCAGTGATTGATCAGGAAGCGCTGGCGGAGCAGGTTTTACAGGATACCTTCGGCTACCAGCAATTCCGTCCGGGTCAGCAAACCATTATTCAGGCCTCGCTGAAAGGGCGTGACTGCCTGGTGGTCATGCCGACCGGCGGCGGCAAATCGCTTTGCTACCAGATCCCGGCGCTGGTTCGGGAAGGGCTGACGCTGGTGGTGTCGCCGCTGATTTCTCTGATGAAAGATCAGGTGGATCAGCTGCTGGCTAACGGCGTGGCGGCGGCCTGCCTGAACTCCACCCAGACGCGGGAAGAGCAGCAGGAAGTGCTGGCTGGTTGCCGTACCGGTCGGGTTAAGCTGCTTTACATCGCCCCTGAGCGGCTGATGATGGACAACTTCCTCGACAACCTGCTGCACTGGAACCCGGCGATGCTGGCGGTGGATGAAGCCCACTGTATCTCTCAGTGGGGCCATGATTTCCGTCCTGAATACGGCGCGCTCGGGCAGCTGCGTCAGCGGTTACCTGAGGTGCCGGTGATGGCGCTGACCGCCACCGCAGATGAAACGACCCGTAACGACATTGTGCGCCTGCTGCAGCTGAACGATCCGCTGATCCAGGTCAGCAGCTTCGACCGCCCCAATATCCGCTATACGCTGGTGGAGAAGTTCAAGCCGACCGAGCAGCTAATCCGTTACGTACAGGACCAGCGCGGCAAGTGCGGCATCATTTATTGCAACAGTCGGGCTAAGGTGGAAGACACCGCTGCCCGTTTGCAAAGCCGGGGTCTCAGCGTTGGGGCCTATCACGCCGGGATGGATAACGCGCACCGTGCTCAGGTGCAGGAAGCTTTCCAGCGTGATGATTTGCAAATCGTGGTGGCTACGGTGGCATTTGGTATGGGCATCAATAAACCGAACGTTCGCTTCGTGGTGCACTTCGACATTCCTCGCAATATCGAATCCTACTATCAGGAAACCGGCCGCGCAGGGCGTGATGGTCTGCCAGCTGAAGCGCTGATGCTTTACGATCCGGCGGACATGGCGTGGTTGCGTCGCTGTCTGGATGAGAAAGCGCCCGGGCCGCTGCAGGATATTGAACGCCACAAGCTGAATGCGATGGGGGCTTTCGCCGAGGCGCAAACCTGCCGTCGTCTGGTGCTGCTGAACTACTTCGGCGAAGGCCGTCAGCAGCCCTGTGATAACTGTGATATCTGCCTCGATCCGCCACGTCGCTATGATGGCCTGGTAGAGGCGCAGAAAGCGCTGTCAAGCATCTACCGCGTCGGTCAGCGCTTCGGGATGGGCTACATCGTGGAGATCCTGCGCGGAGCCAACAACCAGCGCATCCGTGATATGCAGCATGACAAGCTGCCAGTGTATGGCATCGGCCGCGAGCAGAGTCATGAGCACTGGGTCAGCGTACTGCGTCAGTTGATCCACCTCGGCCTGGTGACGCAAAATATCGCCATGCATTCGGCCCTGCAGCTGACGGAAGCCGCCCGCCCGGTACTGCGCGGAGAATCCCCGTTGATGCTGGCCGTGCCGCGCCTGGTCAGCATCAAGCCGCGCAGCAACAACCAAAAATCTTTCGGCGGCAATTACGACCGTAAGCTGTTTGCCAAGCTGCGCAAACTGCGTAAAGCCATTGCCGATGAAGAAAACATTCCGCCTTATGTGGTATTCAACGACGCCACGCTGATTGAGATGGCCGAGCAGATGCCGCTGACGGCTTCTGAAATGCTCAGCGTTAACGGTATCGGCCAGCGCAAGCTGGAACGTTTCGGAAAACCATTTATGGTGATGATCCGCGAGCACGTTGACGGCGAAGAGTAGTTCCCCCGTATTTAAGGAAGAGAAAATGCTGATGTTGTTTCTGACCGTTGCGCTGGTGCACCTTGTGGCTCTGATGAGCCCGGGTCCGGACTTCTTCTTTGTGTCGCAAACGGCGGCAAGCCGCTCGCGTAAAGAGGCGATGCTGGGCGTGCTGGGGATCACCATGGGGATTGTCATCTGGGCAGGCGTGGCGCTGATGGGCCTGAATCTGATCCTGCAAAAGATGGCATGGCTGCACCAGATCATCATGGTGGCGGGAGGATTATATCTGTTGTGGATGGGCTGGCAGATGCTGCGCTCAGCACGTCAGCAGCATAAGAATCCTCTGCCACCGCAGGAGAAAGCAGTAGAACTGTCGCGCAATGGACGCAGCCTGATGAGAGGCTTCCTGACCAATCTGGCGAACCCGAAGGCCGTTATATACTTTGGCAGCGTGTTCTCTCTGTTTGTCGGTGATGATGTGGGATCGGGTGCGCGCTGGGGCCTGTTTCTGCTGATTATCGCTGAGACCTTTGCGTGGTTCACTCTGGTCGCCAGCATCTTTGCGCTGCCAGCGATGCGCCGTGGCTATCAGCGAGCGGCGAAGTGGATTGATGGCGTTGCCGGGGCGCTGTTTGCCGGATTCGGCATTCACCTGATCCTGTCACGCTAAGAGTTCAGGCCGGGATAACCCGGCCTTTTCATTCAGGCAACGCGCCGGGCAGAAGCCAGCAGCGCGCCTACTGCCATAAACATCCCGCCAAACGTCCGATTGAGCAGCTTCATCTGCTTTGGTCCTTTAATCCAGCCCGCAATGCGCGTGGCCAGCGTGGCATAGCCAATCATCACCAGAATATCGACCACCACCGTGGTGGCACCCAGCACCAGATACTGCATCGCCTGCGGCTGATGCGGAATGATGAACTGCGGGAACAGCGCGGCCAGGAAGACGATGCTCTTCGGATTGGTCAGGTTTACCAGCACCGCACGTTTGAATAGTCGGCGACGTGGCATAGCCTTTGCCACCGCCTGCAGGTCGATCCCACCGCCGGAACGCCACTGCTGAATGCCCAGCCAGACCAGATAAGCGGCCCCGGCCCATTTCAGAATTTCAAAGGCCAGCACCGACTGGGAAAACAGTGCCCCCAGGCCAATGCCGACCAGCACAATATGCGCCGCCAGCCCGACCTGCAGGCCGGATATGGAAGCCACCGCCCCGCGATAGCCATGGCTGATGCCGGTACTCATGGTGTTGATTGCACCGGAACCGGGTGAAAGACTTAAGATACTGGTGGTTAAAAGATAGGCCAGCCACCATTCGATGGTCATGGGTAACGCTCCCTGAACTCGCAGAAGTATGACACAATACGTCATTGTTGACGGTTGCGCTACGGGAGGACTGCAGGTCATTCCGGGCGATGAGAGCTAAAGAGAGTTAGCCGATGGGTAAGCAGAATAACGGCTGGCCAACGCGAGAAAAAGCGTTCGCGGCATTTGCAACCGGCCCGCTGCTTGATTTCTGGCAGAGCCGGGAAGAGGGTGAGTTCGCCGGAGTCGATAACGTCACGATTCGCTATGTCCGTTTCATCTCGCCGCAACATGACAAAGTTATCCTGCTGTGCCCGGGGCGTATTGAAAGCTATGTGAAATATCCGGAACTGGCCTACGATCTGTTTCATTGCGGCTATGATGTGGTGATTATCGATCATCGCGGACAGGGGCGGTCCGGGCGGCTTCTGCAGGATTCCCACCGTGGGCACGTGGAAGCATTCGATCATTACGTCGACGATCTCGAAACGCTGTATCTGAAAGAGATCGCCAGCCGCCATTATCGTCATCGCTATGCGCTGGCGCACTCGATGGGTGGGGCGATCATGGCGCTGATGATCGCCAGGCAGCCGAAAGCCTTTGATGCCGCGGTGCTGGCTTCGCCGATGTTTGGCATATACCTGCCAATGCCGCAGTGGATGGCAAACCATATTCTGGACTGGGCGGAAAAGCGCCCGACCTTCCGCGATGGTTATGCGATAGGGACCGGAAAATGGCGGCCGCGTCCGTTTGGCATTAATCAACTGACCCACAGCCACGAGCGTTACCGGCGCAACCTACGTTTTTACGCGGACGATCCGGGATTGCGGGTTGGCGGCCCCACCTACCATTGGGTGCGGGAAGGGATGCTGGCAGGACAAAGTATTATCAGTAAAGCAAAAGACATTTCCACACCGCTGCTGCTGTTGCAGGCAGGCAGCGACAAGGTGGTTGATAACCGGGCCCAGGATCTTTTCTGCCAGGCTATGACCGCCGCGGGGCAGCCCTGTGAAGGGGGTAAACCGCAGGTTATCAACGGTGCGCGTCATGAGATCTTATTTGAAAAAGACAGCATGCGTGCCGAAGCGCTGGAGGCCATCGTGGCATTTTTTGCCCGGCATTCCTGATTTTGCACCACTCAGATGTGGATTCCATTAGCGGGGGGAGCAACAGGCACCCCGATAACAGATTAACCAGAGGTTTTATGTACCCTATCGTTGCTTCCGATCTTGATGGCACCCTGTTGTCTCCGGATCACCGTTTATCTCCTTTTGCCCGCGAAACGCTACAGTTGCTGACCCGCAAAGGGGTGAGTTTTATTTTTGCTACTGGTCGCCATCATATCGATGTGGCGCAGATGCGTGACAGCCTGGGAATTGATGCCTTTATGATCACCTCAAACGGCGCGCGCGTGCACAACACCGCCGGAGAGCTGATTTTCAGCCATAACCTGGATGAAGACATCGCTCTTGAGCTGTTTGCCATGCACCACAGCAACCCGGATATCTTCACCAATATTTACCGTGATGAAGAGTGGTTCCTTAATCGCCATCGCCCTGAAGAGATGGACTTTTTCCGTGAGTCCGACTTCAACTATCAGATCTATCAGCCAGGCTCACTGCCGACGGACGGTATCAGCAAGGTGTTCTTCACCTGCGGCGATCCGGACAAGCTGGTCCCGCTGGAAGAGGCGCTGATTGCCCGCTGGGGCGACAGGGTTAACGTTAGCTTCTCGCTGCCGACCTGTCTGGAAGTGATGGCGGGTGGTGTCTCTAAAGGTCATGCGCTGGATGCGGTCTCGCAAATACTGGGCTACAGCCTGAAAGATTGCATCTCCTTTGGCGACGGCATGAACGATAAAGAGATGCTGAGCATGGCCGGAAAGGGCTGCATTATGAGCAACTCTCATCAGCGTCTGAAGGATTTACTGCCGGCGCTGGAAGTGATTGGCAGCAACGCGGATAACGCGGTGCCGAATTATCTGCGTAAGCTGTACAACGTTTGATCTGTGCGGTTCCCGCCCCTGATAGCTCAGGGGCGGAAGCCGGTCAGCGCTGCAGGAAGTGCAGGGCTTTGTCCGGGAAGTCGGTAAACAACCCGTCCACCCCGGCCTGATGGTAAAGCACCTCATAGAGCTGATCGACATTATCAACCCAGTCAGGTAACTGGTCGGCGCGCACCGTGTAAGGATGTACCACCAGACCGCTCTGATGGGCTTCCTTTACCATATTAGTCAGGCTGATATGGCCTTTCTTGGTACCTTCTGCCACCAGCATGTGATAATCCGGCCCGATACCGTCAACGTACTGTGACAGGGTTTTCATCGCGCCAGGTTTGAACATCCAGTCGTAGCTGTAGTTCACCCACTTACCGTTTTTCTGTTCCTGGGTTTCATCCCATTTAGTCTCGGCGATCAGCTGCACCATTTTCAGGTTCATGCCGCGCTGCGGCTCCAGCTCCGTTTTAATGCGCTTCACCTCGTTGTAGTCGAAGCACTGCAGGTAAACATTGTCGCTTTTGCTGGTGTAACCGTACTGCTTCAGCACGTCGAGCACTTTTGCCGAGATATCCTTGCCCTCCCGGCGGTGGAACCACGGTGCTTTGATTTCGGTATAGATGCCGATGTTTTTACCGGTGGAGTGGTTCAGGCCCTGAATAAATTCGATCTCTTCCGCAAAGGTATGCACGCGAAAATCAGATTTGCCCATCGGGAAGCGGTCCGGGAAGGTCTGCACTTTCTGACCATTCTTCACCGTAAAGCCTTCGGTAAATTTCAGGCCTTTAATCTCGGCGAGGGTAAAGTCGATGGCGTAGTAACGGCCATCCTTGCGTGCACGGTCAGGATAGCGATCGGCGACGTCAGTCACACGGTCCAGGTAGTGGTCATGCAGCACCACCAACTGGTCGTCTTTGGTCATCACCAGATCCTGCTCAAGAAAGTCCGCTCCCTGAGCGTAAGCCATCGCTTTTGCCGGCAGAGTATGCTCCGGCAGATAGCCGCTGGCGCCACGATGGGCAATTACAATCTTCTCTTCTCCGGCGGCCATTGCGCACAGTGAAGAAGCCATTATCAGGGTTGCTATCAGCGTTTTAAGCATCATTTTTCTCCGCCAGCTGTTGCTTGTGTTGGTTCTCACTGATCATGGTCATAATCAGCAGAACGACTGCCAGCACGCTGCCGCCAATCATCACCATAAACCCGCCATCCCAGCCGAAGAAATCGACGGTGTAGCCGACAATGGCGCTGGCGGCGACAGAGCCACCGAGATAACCGAACAGTCCAGTGAAGCCTGCGGCCGTACCTGCGGCTTTTTTCGGTGCCAGTTCCAGAGCATGTAAACCGATTAACATGACAGGACCATAAATCAGGAAGCCAATCACGATCATGCAGGCCATATCCACACCGGGATTGCCCGCCGGGTTCATCCAGTAGATAACCGTCGCGATGGTCACCAGGATCATAAAGAACACGCCGGTTGCACCACGATTGCCACGGAACACTTTGTCCGACATCCAGCCGCACAGTAGCGTGCCGGGAATACCCGCGTACTCATACAGGAAGTAAGCCCAGGAGGATTTATCCAGCGTAAAGTGCTTCACTTCTTTCAGATAGGTTGGGGACCAGTCGAGGATGCCGTAACGCAGCAGGTAAACGAACACGTTGGCCAGGGCGATATACCACAGCAGTTTATTCGGCAGGATGTACTGCATAAAGATCTGCTTCGCCGTCAGTTCCTCTTCATGTTTCTCATCGTAGTCCGGCGGATAGTCATTTTTGTACTCTTCAATCGGCGGCAGGCCACAGGATTGCGGCGTATCGCGCATCAGGGCAAAAGCGATAATCGCCACCAGGATGGCACCAAATGCGGGCATATACAGCGCGGCTTTCCAGTCGTTAAACCAGGCCATTCCCAGCAGGAACAGCAGCGGCGGAAGCCCCCCGCCAACGTTATGAGCACAGTTCCACACCGAGACGATACGACCGCGCTCTTTCTGCGACCACCAGTGGACCATAGTCCTGCCGCAGGGTGGCCAGCCCATGCCCTGGAACCAGCCGCACAGGAACAGCAGCACAAACATCACCATAATGCTGGAAGTGGCCCAGGGAACGAACCCCATAAACAGCATCACCGCCGCGGCAAGGATCAGCCCGGCAGGCAGGAAAACGCGGGGATTAGAGCGGTCTGAGACGGAGCCCATAATGAACTTGGAAAAACCATAGGCGATGGAAATTCCCGACAGGGCGAAGCCGAGGTCGCCGCGTGAAAATCCCTGCTCAACCAGATACGGCATCGCCAGCGCAAAGTTTTTGCGCACCAGATAGTAAGCGGCATAACCGAAAAATATCCCCAGAAAAATTTGCCAGCGTAGTTTGCGGTAGAGCGGATCTACCTTAGCGGCATCAACCCGATGTTGATGTGCTGCTGGCTTAAAAATACTTAACATGGTGGCCTCCAATGGCGCAGTTTATTCTCTTTATTCACGCCTGCTGGCGCGTTATGGAAACTTAATGCTCGTTATCGCAGAACGATATGTTCCATTTCGCGCAGAGGATAAGGGTAAACGGCGTTCAGGAGTGTGAAGGGTCACGCAAATGTTACATTTTTATGACAGTTTGCGAATTTGTCTGATTATGAATTACGCACATGTCAACCAGATAGTTTCCTGCAGGTTACTGATTTTCGCTACACTGGCCGCACTTTTCACTGCAGAGTTTTCTATTGTGACGCTACTGATTGTCACCACAATTTTGTGGGCATTTTCCTTCAGCCTGATTGGCGAATATCTGGCCGGGCAGGTAGATACCTGGTTCTCGGTCCTGATCCGCCTGCTGCTGGCCGCTGTCGTGTTTCTGCCGTTCCTGCGCTGGCGTGGGTACAGGGCTTCAACGCTGTTGCTGTATATGGCGGTGGGAGCTTTGCAACTGGGGATCATGTATCTCATCAGCTTCCAGGCTTATCTCTATCTCAGCGTGTCGGAGCTGTTGCTGTTTACCGTGATGACGCCGCTGTATGTGACACTTATTTATGATTTGCTGGCAGGGCGCGGCATTCGATTTGGTTATGCGCTCAGCGCGCTGTTGGCGGTGGCGGGTGCAGCCATTATCCGTTATGACAAAGTCAGCGATCACTTCTGGTTTGGTCTGCTGCTGGTCCAGCTGGCCAATATCTGTTTTGCGGTGGGCATGGTGGGTTACAAGCGCCTGCAGGAAACACGTCCGATGCCGCAGCATACAGCCTTTTCATGGTTCTATATCGGTGCGGTCAGCGTGGCGATAGTGGCCTGGTTCCTGTGGGGAAATCCGCATAAATTACCGACCACTACCTTCCAGTGGGGCATTCTGATCTGGCTGGGGGTTGCGGCTTCTGGTCTGGGCTATTTTATGTGGAACTACGGTGCAACTCAGGTGGATGCGGGTACGCTGGGGATTATGAATAATATGCATGTGCCTGCCGGACTGCTGGTTAATTTGGCGATCTGGCAACAGCAGCCGCACTGGCCAAGTTTCATTATTGGCTCAGCGGTTATATTTTCATCGTTATGGGTTCACCGACACTGGATAATTAAAAAGAGCACGGTTTAAATATTATTAGACATCGGGAAGGTTAAAACTTCCCGATGTTGTTTGCTGGTGATTTATTTAACCAGTGAACCAAGCGCATCAATCACTTTATTAATCTGAGTTTCAATCAGACCGCCAATGCGGCTGCCCAGATCCTGGCCTGCTGCAGAAGCCTGATCCTCGGTGTATCCCAGATCGGTCAGTGCAGAAGAAGCGGATTTAAAAATATTGGTAAAAAGCGAACCGAAAAAATTAGCCGCTCCGTCCTGGATTTTACCTGCGCCGCTGACTTCATTAATTTCAGAAACGTTCAGTTCTCTCATGATTAATTCCTTTTCATGGTGATTTATTTAATTGGTTTGGGGCCCCTTAAAAGATTATTGCTGCGCAATGGATAAGTCAAATTATATTAAATGCTTGCTTAAAATCTTATGGAATGATTGGAAGTGGGAGGTTTTATTGTTTCTTAAATAACAGTAGTATTATTTTAAAACAGAAATAATGGGCAGCCCTGAGGCTGCCGTTAAATTCAGGCTGGTTTGCTGGCAGAAGGACGAACTTTCATGGTCAGCCCTTTCAGGAAATTACGTAAAATCTGGTCACCGCACTCACGGTAATTTTTATGGCCCGGCTTGCGGAAAATCGCCCCAATTTCAGACTGACCGACAGCAAAATCCGCCAGCTTGAGGATCTCAAGGATATCGGTTGTTTTCAGATCGAACGCCACGCGAAGTTTCTTCACGATGATGTTATTGGTCATCTTGCGTTCAATCGACGGCTCCGGCGCGTCCTCGCTTTTGCCGCGACGCTGGAAAATCAGGCCGTTAAGAAAATAACCCATCACCACATCCGGGCAGGCACGGAAGCCGGGCTCATCATCTTTCTTCAGAAAGCTGTGCACTTCGGCTTCGGAGACTTCAGTGTCGGCCAGTGCCAGGATGGCTACAACCTGGGCATCGTTTAACTGAAGCATGTAGCGCACGCTGCGCAGGACGTCGTTATTAGTCATAAAACTCTCATCAGGGAACAAAGGGCATTGGGCGCATTATATACCCTTCATACTTGAAGTTGCAGCTGTGTTGGCTGCACGAGCGCACCCCAGTCACTTACTTGAGTAAGCTCCTGGGGATTTGCTCGCTGGCCGCCTTGCTGCAACTCCAATTATTTTGGCTATAGATAAGAGGGCGGCAGAAACAGGAAAACCGCCAGCAAAACCGCCAGCAAAACGCTGGCGATGCATTCAGAGCGGCAGAGGCGAGGGCAGCGGTGTCCCCGGCTGCGAGGCATCCCGCACCAGCGGCAGGTGATCGCAGGCATGCTGGCGGGCAGAGCGGATAAAGGCTTCCACGACCGGCTGGCGCTGCTCACCGTCGCGCACTGCAGCGTATAAGCGGCTCCACAGGCCATCTCCCAGGGTTTTGGTTACCACCAGTCCCTGATGTTCAAAGCTTTCCACCACCCAATGCGGCAGCGCGGCAATCCCCATCCCGGCGGAGACCATCTGAATCAACAGCAGCGTGTTATCGACACTTTTCAATGCCGGGCTGACGCCCGCAGGCTGCAGGAAATGCCGCCAGATATCCAGGCGCTGACGCTGCACCGGATAGATCATCAGTACTTCATTCGCCAGATCCTCAGGTGAAATATGTTCAACCTGCGCCAGCGGATGGTCCGGAGCCAGCACCAGACGCACCTCAAAATCAAACATCGGTGAATAGAACAGCCCGCTGCGCGGCAGGATATCCGAGGTCAGCACCACGTCCAGCTCGCCCTGTTGCAGTGCAGGCTGCGGGTCAAAGGTTACGCCGGATTTGAAATCCATTACCACCTGCGGCCAGCTCTGGCGGAAGTTGCTCAGCGCCGGGGTCAGCCACTGAATGCAGCTGTGGCACTCAATGGCGATGCGCAGCGTGGTCTGGTGCGGCTCATGACAGGCCTGCAACGCATGCTGGATCTGCGGCAGTACCTGCTCGGCGAGATGCAGCAGAATTTCACCCTGCGGCGTAAAGCGCAGCGGCTGACTTTTGCGCACGAATAAACGAAAGCCCAGACGCTGTTCCAGGTCGCTGAACTGATGGGATAACGCCGACTGCGTTTGATGGAGCTGCGCCGCCGCAGCGGCCAGCGAACCAGTATTTCGCAGCGCCTGCAGCGTCCGCAGGTGTTTGAGTTCGATCATGAGAGTCCTTCACATCGACAATGAACAATTTGCGCTTGTGGTTATTACAGTACCTGCTGATTATAGATGTGTAAACATCTGGACGTCTAAAAGCCTGATTGCAACGACAATGGGCGGCAACTGAGGAAAGAACTGATGACAATACTGAACCATACGCTCGGCTTCCCACGTGTTGGGCTGCGCCGCGAACTGAAAAAAGCTCAGGAAAGCTACTGGGCAGGGAACAGCACTCAGGAAGAACTGCTGGCTGTTGGCCGTGAACTGCGTGCCCGCCACTGGCAGCAGCAGAAACAGGCCGGTGTGGACCTGGTGCCGGTTGGCGATTTCGCCTGGTACGATCATGTCCTGACCACCAGCCTGCTGCTCGGCAACGTGCCTGCCCGTCACCAGAACAAAGACGGTTCTGTCGATCTGGATACCTTATTCCGTCTGGGCCGTGGCCGTGCACCAACCGGTGAACCGGCAGCCGCGGCTGAAATGACCAAATGGTTTAACACCAACTATCACTACATGGTGCCTGAGTTCACTCAAGGTCAGCAGTTCAAGCTGAGCTGGACTCAATTGCTGGATGAAGTGGATGAAGCACTGACCCTGGGCCACAAAGTGAAACCTGTTCTGTTAGGTCCGGTAACCTATTTGTGGCTGGGCAAAGTGAAAGGCGAGCAGTTTGATCGCCTGAGCCTGCTGAAAGACATTCTGCCGGTATACCAGCAGGTGCTACACGCCCTGGCTAAGCGCGACATCGAATGGGTGCAGATCGACGAACCTGCGCTGGTGCTGGAGCTGCCACCGGAGTGGCTGAACGCCTTCAAACCGGCTTATGAAGCCTTGCAGGGTAAAACCAAACTGCTGCTGACTACCTACTTCGAAAGCGCTGGCACCAACATCGACACCATCCGTGCGCTGCCAGTACAGGGTCTGCACGTTGATCTCATTCACGGTAAAGACGATATCGCCGTGCTGAATGACAAAGTGCCTGCCGACTGGCTGCTGTCCGTTGGGGTAATCAACGGTCGAAATGTCTGGCGTGCGGATCTGAGCAGCTGGTTTGAACGTCTGCAGCCTCTGGCCGGTAAGCGCCAGCAGCTGTGGATTGGTTCATCCTGTTCACTGTTGCACAGCCCAATCGATCTCAGCACTGAAACCCGCCTGGACGATGAGGTGAAAAGCTGGTTTGCCTTCGCCCTGCAGAAATGTGCCGAGCTGTCGCTACTGAGCAACGCGCTGAACAACAACAATCCGCAGTCGCTGGAAGCGTGGAGCGCGCCAATCCGTGCCCGTCGTAACTCAACCCGCGTTCACAATGCTGCGGTTGGCAAACGTCTGGCGGCAATTGTGGCGAAAGACAGCCAGCGCGACAGCAGCTACAACGTGCGTGCCAAAGCCCAGCGCGATCGCTTCCAGCTGCCGGCATGGCCAACCACCACCATTGGCTCTTTCCCACAGACCACTGAGATCCGCAGCCTGCGCCTGGACTTCAAACAGGGCCGCCTGGATGGCAGCCACTACCGCACCGGCATCGCTGAGCATATCAGGCAGGCCATCGTGGAGCAGGAGCGCTTAGGGCTGGACGTGCTGGTTCACGGCGAAGCGGAACGTAATGACATGGTTGAATACTTCGGTGAGAACCTGGACGGCTTTGCCTTTACCCAGAACGGCTGGGTGCAGAGCTATGGTTCACGCTGCGTGAAGCCACCGGTGATTATCGGCGATGTCAGCCGTCCTGAAGCCATCACCGTTGAGTGGGCGAAGTATGCCCAGTCTCTGACCGAAAAACCGGTCAAGGGTATGCTGACCGGTCCGGTCACCATTCTGTGCTGGTCGTTCCCACGTGAAGACGTTTCACGTGAAATCATCGCCAAACAGATTGCTCTGGCGCTGCGTGATGAAGTGGAAGATCTGGAAAAAGCCGGTATCGGCATCATCCAGATTGATGAGCCAGCCCTGCGTGAAGGCCTGCCGCTGCGTCAGTCCGACTGGGCCGCGTACCTGGAGTGGGCCGTTGATGCCTTCCGTCTGAACGCCGCTGTGGCGCAGGACGATACGCAGATCCACACCCACATGTGTTACTGCGAGTTCAACGACATCATGGATTCCATTGCGGCACTGGATGCGGATGTGATCACCATCGAAACGTCCCGCTCAGATATGGAGCTGCTGGAGTCGTTCGAAGAGTTTGAATATCCGAATGAAATTGGCCCGGGCGTATATGACATTCACTCACCTAACGTGCCGACCGTAGAATGGATGGAGGAGCTGCTGCTGAAAGCCGCACAGCGCATTCCCGGTGAGCGTCTGTGGGTGAACCCGGACTGTGGCCTGAAAACACGCGGCTGGACGGAAACTCGTCAGGCGCTGGCTAACATGGTGAAAGCGGCGCAGAACCTGCGTAAAGCAGAAGCCTGATTTCAGTGTAGTTGTGCTCAGGGCGCCGTCAGGCGCCCTTTTTAATGGTTATTCCACGCCGTGCTGCTTAAACCACGCCAGCATCCGCTGCCAGCCATCCTTCGCGGACTCCTGGTGATAGCTGGGGCGGTAGTCGGCATTGAAAGCGTGTCCGGCATCAGGATAGACCACGATTTCAGATTTTGAATTGGCTGCCCGCAGCGCCTGGCGCATAGTTTCCACCGTATCCTGCGGGATGCTGTCATCTTTCCCACCGTACAGACCCAGCACCGGCGCAGTCAGATCGACAGCGATATCGACCGGCTGCTTCTGCTGCTTCATGGTTTTATCACCGACCAGCTTGCCGTACCAGGCCACGGCAGCCTTCAGCTGTGGATTGTGCGCGGCGTACAGCCAGGTGATCCGCCCGCCCCAGCAGAAGCCGGTCGCGGCCATATTGCGCATATCGCCGCCGTGGCGGGAGGCCCAGTTGGCCACGTGATCCAGGTCGGCCAGCACCTGAGAATCCGGCACTTTGCTGACCAGCTCACTAAACAGCGTCGGAATATCGTTGTAATCCTGAGGATCGCCCTGACGGAAGTAGAGTTCCGGCGCTATCGCCATATAACCGTCCAGCGCCAGACGGCGGCAGATATCGCGAATATGCTCATGCACGCCAAAGATCTCCTGCACCACCAGAATCACCGGCAGGGGGCCGCTGGCGTAACGGGGCTTTGCGTGAAACGCGGGCATGTTTTCACCCTGAGTCGGGATGGAGGTTTCTCCAGACAGGATGGCGTCACTTTCGGTCGTGATGGTAGTCGATGCGGCAGGCGATACCGCAGGAGCGAACCCATTATTGCTCATTTTTTGAGTCATATTATCTTCGGTTTTCATTGTCCTCTCCGTGCATGCATTAGCGCAATCAGCTAACTATAGCCAGGATTACGTTTGGGCCAGGTGCTTGCTCTCTTCTCATCTTTACCACTGGCAAAGAGGATCCGGCGGGGCAAGTTGTGGCACGCCGGGAGGAAAGAGTGATTAAATGTGAGTGATATCACTCTTTTATGCATATTTGATGTAACTTTCATTATGCATAGTGAGTCCTCTCACACAATACCGGTCAGATTTCCGTTACTGTGGCGCTCCTACCTCGCGCCACCTTTTGCCGTCACAGGAGTTTGCAATGGCACAGTCAGACGTTTTTCACCTGGGTTTAACACAAGCAGATTTGCAGGGAGCTACTCTGGCCATCGTGCCTGGCGATCCCGAGCGGGTTAAGAAAATTGCCGCACTGATGGACAATGCCGTGCATCTGGCTTCCCACCGGGAATTCACCACCTGGCGTGCCGAGATTGGCGGCAAAGCCGTGATCGTCTGCTCCACCGGAATTGGCGGCCCTTCCACCTCTATCGCCGTGGAAGAGTTGGCTCAACTGGGTGTGCGTACGTTCCTGCGCGTCGGTACTACTGGTGCCATCCAGCCAGAAATCAATGTCGGTGACGTGCTGGTGACGACCGGATCGGTGCGTCTGGACGGTGCCAGCCTGCACTTTGCCCCGCTGGAATTCCCGGCAGTGGCAGACTTTGCCTGTACTACCGCACTGGTCGAAGCCGCTAAAGAGGCCGGGGCCAAAACCCATATCGGCATCACCGCTTCCTCAGATACCTTCTATCCGGGGCAGGAGCGTTACGACACTTATTCCGGCCGGGTCGTCAGCCGCTTCCAGAACTCGATGAAAGAGTGGCAGCAGATGGGCGTGCTGAACTATGAAATGGAATCGGCAACCTTGCTGACCATGTGCGCCAGCCAGGGCCTGCGTGCCGGTATGGTGGCCGGGGTCATCGTAAATCGCACTCAGCAGGAAATCCCTGATGCGGAAATGATGAAGAAAACCGAAAGCGATGCAGTGCGTATTGTGGTTGACGCTGCCCGTAAGCTGCTCTGATCGTTTTTATCTGGACATTCATACAGTGCCGCTCTACCTTTTCCCGTAGTTAAGTACGTGCGGGAGAAATAGCGTGGATGCAACAATCAGTTACGGCATCTGTATTGGCCTGGCCGGGCTGCTGGCAGGCTGGTTAATTGCCTCGTTCAGAAGCCAGCGGCTTTCAGCCCGGCAGGAAACGGAACGGCTGCTGCTGCTGCAGTCGGCCGAACAGTTACAGCAGGAGCGTGGACGGCTGGTTCAGCAAATTGAAGATCAGCAGCAGGCGCAAAAACAGAACGAGCTGGAGCTGCGCCAGCTGCACGGCTCACTCTCTGCCGCGCAGGAAAAGCTGCATCACCTCGACCACTGGCGTCATGAAGCCGAGCAGCTTACCCGTGAGCTGCGCAACCAGCTGGAAATCAGCAGCGCTCAGGAAGCGGAGCTTCGCGAAGTCACCATCCGTCTGGAAGAGACGCGCATGGCGGCAGAGGAGAAGCAGCGCCTGCTGACCAATAGCGAGCAGCGCCTCAACGCCCAGTTTGAAAACCTCGCAAATCGCATCTTTGAAAACAGTGGCCGCCGGGTCGATGAACAAAACCGGCAGAGCCTTAATGGCCTGATCGCACCGCTGCGAGAGCAGCTGGAAGGCTTCCGTCGCCAGGTGCAGGAAGGCTTCGGCCAGGAAGCTCGTGAGCGTCACACCCTCTCCCATGAAATCCGTAACCTTCAGCAGCTCAACGCGCAGATGGCGCAGGAAGCGATTAACCTTACTAAAGCGCTGAAAGGCGATAATAAAACCCAGGGCAACTGGGGAGAAGTGGTGCTGAGCCGGGTGCTGGAAGCTTCCGGCCTGCGGGAAGGCCATGAGTACGAAACCCAGGTCAATATCCAGCTGGAACAGAACGGGCGCATGCAGCCGGACGTTATCGTGCGCCTGCCGCAGGGCAAGGACGTGGTCATTGATGCCAAGATGACGCTGGTCGCCTACGAACGCTATTTTAACGGCGAGGATGAGGCTACGCGGGAAGCGGCCATCAGTGAGCATATCGCCGCCATCAGGGGCCATCTCCGCCTGCTGAGCCGTAAAGATTATCAACAATTGCCCGGTTTACGCTCGCTGGATTATGTGTTGATGTTTATCCCGGTTGAACCGGCCTTCCTGTTAGCCATCGATCGCCAGCCCGAGCTGATCAACGAAGCGCTGAACCTGAATATTATGCTGGTCAGCCCAACCACGCTGTTGGTGGCGCTGCGCACCATTAATAATTTGTGGCGCTATGAACATCAGAGCCGCCATGCCCAGCGAATTGCCGACCGGGCAGCGAAGCTGTATGACAAAATGCGCCTGTTTGTCGATGACATGTCGGCAATGGGGCAGAACCTGGACCGGGCGCAGGACAGCTACCGACAGGCGATGAAAAAGCTGTCGGAAGGGCGAGGTAATCTGATTGCCCAGACCGAAAGCTTCCGCCAGTTAGGGGTGGAGGTGAAACGGCCAATCAATCCCCGACTGGTCGAGCAGGCGATGCCGGAAACCCCTGAAGAGTCAGAGGATGAGTGGAATGACGGGCTCTTTGACGCAGAGGAAAAAAGTGGGTCAGCGCGCGTGAATGAATAAACCGCAAGGCCGTGCCTGACCTGCGCGACTCTGATACACTTGGCAGAATATTGATTGCAGAGCAGGCAAAACAAATGGCAGATGAATCAAAGGACACCACCCATTTTGGCTTCCAGACCGTAGCCAAAAGCGACAAAGCTGAAATGGTGGCTGATGTTTTCCATTCCGTTGCGGCCAAATATGACCTGATGAACGATCTGATGTCGTTCGGTATTCACCGCATCTGGAAGCGTTTCACTATCGACTGCAGCGGCGTGCGTCGCGGCCAGCGAGTGCTGGATCTGGCGGGTGGTACCGGTGACCTCACGGCAAAATTCTCGCGCCTGGTGGGCGAGACTGGCGAAGTGGTGCTGGCCGATATCAACAGCTCAATGCTGAAAGTGGGCCGCGAAAAGCTGCGTAATATCGGTATCGTTGGCAATGTGAACTACGTTCAGGCCAACGCGGAAGCGCTGCCTTTCCCGGATAACTACTTCGACTGCATTACTATCGCCTTTGGCCTGCGTAACGTCACCGAAAAAGAGAAGGCTCTGGCCTCAATGTTTCGCGTGCTCAAGCCGGGCGGACGTCTGCTGGTGCTGGAGTTCTCAAAGCCAGTGCTGGAACCGCTGAACAAAGCTTATGACGCTTACTCTTTCCATATCCTGCCGCGCATTGGCGAGCTGGTGGCGAAGGACGCCGGAAGCTATCGTTATCTGGCAGAATCCATCCGTATGCATCCGGATCAGGAGACGCTGAAACAGATGATGGAAGACGTCGGCTTCGAAAACACCACCTATCATAATCTCACCGGTGGCATCGTAGCGTTGCACCGCGGGTTCAAGTTCTAAACAGGAAAGCGCATGACCTTAACGCCGCTGTTAACCGCGGGGCTGGAAACAGCACTTAATCAGGTTTTGTATCGCGATCGCGGCCTGAAAGCAGCACGTCAACGCCTGAATGGCAAAAGCCTGGCAATTGAGCTGGCTGAGCTGAAACAGCCGATCACGTTCATCTTCAGTGAAAAGCAGGTGGATGTGATTGGTGACTGGAATGACACGCCGGATTGCCTGGTGAAAACCCGGCTTGCCACGCTGCGTAAGCTGCGCGATCGTCAACAATTAACCAGCCTGATCCGCAGCGGCGAGCTGGAAGTGACAGGGGATCTGCAGGTTGTGCAGCAGTTCTCTGCGCTGATCGATCTGGCTGAACTGGATCCGGCTGAGTACCTCGCGCCGTGGACCGGGGATATTGTTGCTCAGGGCGTCAGCCAGTTTGCCCGCCGGGGTGTGCAGTTTTTCAGTGGCGACCTGAAGCGCAAACAGGGCTACCTGAGCCAGGCGCTGACGGAAGAGTGGCGTCTGGCGCCCGGTAATCTCGAGCTGGCCTGGTTTGCGGAAGAGGTGGACGCGACGTCTCGCGAACTCTCCGCTCTGGAAGCCCGACTGAACGCGCTGGAGGGCAAATGACCTTCGGAGAACTACGTCGCCTCTACTTTATCATCCGCATTTTCCTCAGTTACGGCCTTGATGAGCTGATCCCGAAAACCCGGCTGGCGCTGCCGCTGCGCCTGTGGCGCAAGTGCCTCTTCTGGATGCCGAACCAGCACAAGAGCCAGCCGTTGGGTGAGCGTTTACGTCTGGCGTTAGAGCAACTGGGGCCGGTGTGGATCAAGTTCGGCCAGATGATGTCCACCCGTCGTGACCTGTTCCCGCCGCACATAGCCGATCAGTTAGCGATGCTGCAGGACCGTGTTGCGCCGTTTGATGGCGTGCTGGCAAAACAACAGATTGAACAGTCGCTTGGCTGCGGAGTGGAAACCTGTTTTGATGATTTCGAGATCAAACCGCTGGCTTCCGCTTCCATTGCTCAGGTGCATACCGCCATACTGAAAGAAAACGGTCAGGAAGTGGTGATCAAAGTAATCCGTCCGGATATTTTACCGGTGATCAAAGCGGATATGCGGCTGATCAAACGTATGGCCCGTTGGGTACCGCGCTTGCTGCCTGATGGCCGCCGTCTGCGCCCGCAGGAAGTGGTGGCGGATTACGAGAAAACCCTGATCGACGAGCTGAACCTGCTGCGTGAAGCGGCAAACGCCATCCAGCTGCGCCGGAACTTCGACAACAGCAAAATGCTCTATGTGCCGGAAATCTTCTCCGACTACTGCAGCGAAACCATGCTGGTGATGGAGCGCATTTACGGTATTCCGGTAAATGATGTGGTGCAGCTTGAGCAGCAGGGCGTCAACATGAAGCTGCTGGCCGAGCGCGGCGTGCAGGTCTTCTTCACCCAGGTGTTCCGCGACAGCTTTTTCCATGCTGATATGCATCCCGGCAATATCTTCGTCAGCTATGACCACCCGGAAGATCCGCAGTATATTGGGATCGACTGCGGCATCGTCGGGTCGCTGAACAAAGAAGACAAGCGCTACCTGGCGGAGAACTTCATCGCCTTCTTCAACCGCGATTATCGCAAGGTGGCCGAGCTGCACGTGGATTCTGGCTGGGTTCCGCCAGACACCAATGTGGAAGATTTTGAATTTGCCATCCGCACGGTCTGCGAGCCTATTTTTGAAAAGCCGCTGGCGGAGATCTCTTTCGGCCACGTGCTGCTGAATTTATTCAACACCGCACGCCGCTTCAATATGGAAGTTCAGCCTCAGCTGGTTCTCCTGCAGAAAACATTACTGTATGTTGAAGGGGTGGGACGGCAGCTGTATCCGCAGCTTGACCTGTGGAAAACCGCCAAACCGTTCCTTGAAGACTGGATTAAAGATCAGATCGGCATCCCGGCTATCGTCCGGGCGCTGAAGGAAAAGGCTCCGTTCTGGGCGGAAAAACTGCCAGAACTGCCTGAATTATTTTACGACAGCCTCCGTCAGCACAAGCATTTGCAGCACAGCGTGGATAAGTTGACCACCGATTTGAAAGGGGAGCGCGTCAGGCAGCATCAGTCGCGTTACCTGTTCGGGGTGGGTGCAACCCTGTTGCTGAGCGGAACGGCGATACTGCTGACCCGGCCACAATGGGATCTGATTTCCGCAGCAATGATCGCTGCCGGACTGGTGACCTGGCTGATAGGCTGGCGAAAAACGGTCTGATTGTCATGAAAAGTAAAAAGGGCCTGAGGAGTTAGCTGGCGTTGCTTTGTTCATCGTCAGCGCGCCCTGAGCTGTTATATACTGCAAAACTGGCATTACAACTGATTATCAGAGGCAAAATATGGGCGGTATAAGTATCTGGCAGTTATTAATTATTGCCGTAATTGTGGTTCTTCTCTTTGGCACCAATAAATTGCGTACCATGGGTTCCGATCTGGGGTCATCCATCAAGGGCTTTAAAAAAGCCATGAGCGATGAAGATGAGAATGAAAAAAAACACGCCGATGATGCTGATTTCAATGCCAAACTGGCTGACAAACAGCAGACAGAAGCCAGGAAAGAAGACGTTAAGAACGACAAGGTATAAACCGTGTTCGACATAGGCTTTAGTGAACTGATATTGGTCTTCGTCATCGGGCTTGTGGTGCTGGGTCCCAAGCGTTTACCGGTGGCGGTCAGAACCGTCGTTGGCTGGATCCGCGCTCTGCGATCGCTGGCAACCAGCGTGCAGAATGAACTGGCTCAGGAGCTGAAATTGCAGGAGCTGCAGGACAGCCTGAAAAAGGTCGAAGAGGCGAGTAAAAACAGCCTGACGCCAGAGCTGAAAGCCTCAATGGAAGAGTTGAAGCAGTCGGCGGAATCTATGAAGCGCTCCTACCTGGGCGAGAACGAAAAAGCCGATGATGAAGCCAACACTATCCATAATCCGTTAGTGAAAAAACCTGCCGAATCTCACGATGGCGTAACGCCAGCGGATGCTGACCATCAGGCCAGCGCGCCGGTGCAGGCGCCTGAAGCGCCCGCGAGTCCTCAGGCTGCAACCGCGCCGGCAGTAACCGCTGAACCGGTGGTGCACGTCTCTGAAGCGGCCAGTGCGCCAGCGGAGAAATCTGCGGCAGTTGCTAAGCCGGTGCCTGTGGCAGCGACAGGCACGGAACCTTCAATCCTGTCCAGCCGTGCTCCTGCTTCCACCACTCAACCGGGAGAGCAACGTTAAACATGGCTGTTGAAGATACCCAACCGCTTATCAGTCATTTGATTGAACTCCGTAAGCGTCTGCTGAACTGCATCATCGCCGTTGTGGCGATTTTTCTTTGCCTGGCTTACTTCTCCAATGATATCTACCAGATCGTTTCTGCACCGCTGATCAGACAGATGCCAGCGGGTGCCAGCATGATCGCGACCGATGTGGCCTCGCCGTTCTTCACTCCGATCAAGCTGACGATGATTGTCTCAGTGTTCCTTGCGGTGCCGGTGATCCTCTATCAGATTTGGGCCTTTATTGCGCCTGCGCTGTACCGGCATGAGCGCAGGCTGGTTATGCCTCTGCTGTTTTCCAGTTCATTCCTATTTTATGTGGGGATGGCTTTCGCCTACTTTGTTGTCTTTCCGTTGGCCTTTGGCTTCTTTGCCAAGACCGCCCCTCAGGGCGTGGTGATCGCTACCGACATCAACAACTACCTCGATTTTGTGATGGCGTTGTTTATGGCGTTTGGCGTCTCCTTTGAAGTGCCGATTGCCATTGTGTTGCTGTGCTGGACCGGCGTGACAACACCTGAAGAACTGAAGAAAAAGCGCCCATACGTACTGGTCGGCGCTTTTGTGGTGGGCATGTTACTGACGCCACCGGATGTTTTCTCGCAGACGCTTCTGGCAATCCCAATGTATTGCCTGTTTGAAGTGGGAGTGTTCTTCGCCCGCTTCTACGTTGGCAAAGGGCGTAAAGACAACGACCAGGATGAAGCCGGGACCGAAGAATAGCTTTTCTGGCTCCGCCTCGTTGAAGTGAAATAACCGCCCGAAAGGGCGGTTACTGTTTGGAACAAGCTATGTTTGATATCGGGGTTAACCTGACCAGCACGCAGTTCGCGAAAGATCGCGATCATGTCGTTAAACGTGCGAAAGATGCAGGGGTGACCGGTTTACTGATCACCGGGACCAACGCGCTGGAAAGCCAGCAGGCGCAGAGCCTGGCCACACGCCGTCCGGGCTATTGCTGGTCAACCGCGGGCGTCCATCCTCATCACGCCAGTGAATGGTCAGGAGAAACGGCGGCCACGCTGAAGCGTCTGGCTGAAAGCCCGGAGGTGGTGGCGATTGGCGAGTGCGGGCTGGATTTTAACCGTAATGTCTCCGAACCCGAGCAGCAGGCCTACGCCTTCGATGCTCAACTGGCGCTGGCCGCAGAGGTGGGACTGCCCGTCTTTCTCCACTGCCGCGAAGCGCACGACCGCTTTATGGCTATCCTGACGCCGTGGCTGCCGAAACTGGCCGGTGCGGTGATCCACTGCTTTACCGGCACCCGTGCAGAGCTGGAAGCCTGCCTGGCTGCAGGACTTTATGTCGGAATTACTGGCTGGGTGTGCGACGAGCGTCGCGGGATGGAACTGCGCGATTTGATGCCGCTGATACCACAGAATCGCCTGCTGCTGGAAACAGATGCACCATATCTGATCCCGCGTGATATGCGTCCCCGCCCGGTATCACGCCGCAACGAACCCTGTTTTTTACCGCATATTGTTGAGCAGGTGGCGGCGTTACGTGGTGAGGAGGCGCCAGCTTTGGGACAGCAGTGCGACCGTAATGCCCGGGAATTGTTCAGGCTGACCGTTTAGCCAGTGTAAACGCGGCGGGCAGCAGGCGGAGAAGAAGCCTCAGAGCTTCTGGAATTGTTTGTTGTCCAGGCTGCGCATGATTTGCTTATTCAGCAGGTTAAGCAGCAGCATGGAACGCGCTTCGCCGTCCGGCTCGGTAAAAATCGCCTTCAATCCTTCAAAAGCGCCCGCAGTGATAATGACCCGGTCACCCGGCTGCGGCAGATCGGGATCGACCAGCGTTTCGGGCTGATCGGCTTGCAAAGCGGCGATCACATCATACGGCACGTTAGCGGGCAGGCTGCCAAAGCGAACGAAATGGCTGACTCCACGGGTTGCACTGATGGTGGTGGTGTGGATGGCTTCCGGATCGAACTCAATAAACAGATAGTTCGGGAACAGCGGTTCGCTTACCTGAGTGCGCTTGCCACGTACCAATTTCTCTAATGCAATCATCGGGCTGAGGCAATGCACCGCCTGGCGCTCAAGATGTTCTTTCGCGCGCAGCAGCTGCCCACGTTTGCAATAAAGTAAATACCAGGATTCCATAACGTCACTTCACAATTACAGGGACGTTAAGAATAACAAAATCCGACTCGAAAAACTAAGCATCCTGCTTTAATCCTCCCTATAATGGCCGATTCACTGACCGTATTGATGAGAAGTCATGAAATACCACGACTTACGCGACTTCCTTTCTCTGCTTGAACAGCGCGGAGAATTAAAACGCATTACGCAAGAGATCGATCCCGATCTTGAAATGACCGAAATTGCCGACCGCACCCTGCGGGCTGGCGGCCCGGCGCTGTTATTCGAAAATCCCAAAGGTTATAGCATGCCAGTGCTTTGTAACCTGTTCGGTACGCCGGACCGGGTGGCGTTAGGCATGGGCCAGGAGGATGTGACGGCACTGCGTGACGTGGGTCGGTTACTCGCTTTCCTGAAAGAGCCAGAACCACCGCGGGGCTTCCGTGATTTCTTCGACAAAATTCCGCAGTGGAAACAGGTCCTGAATATGCCGACCAAACGCCTGCGGGATGCTCCCTGCCAGCAGCAAATCTGGCAGGGCGAAGAGGTGGATCTGCACAAAATTCCGGTGATGAAATGCTGGCCGGAAGATGCGGCTCCGCTGATCACCTGGGGCCTGACGGTCACCCGTGGGCCGCACAAAGAGCGGCAAAATCTCGGGATTTACCGTCAACAGGTCATTGGCAAAAACAAGCTGATTATGCGCTGGCTGTCGCATCGTGGCGGCGCGCTGGATTTCCAGGAGTGGTCACAGCAGCATCCCGGTGAACGATTCCCGGTAGCTGTGGCGCTGGGTGCCGATCCGGCGACCATTCTCGGCGCGGTGACGCCGGTGCCGGATACCCTGTCGGAATATGCTTTCGCCGGACTGCTGCGTGGCACCAAAACCGAAGTGGTGAAGTGCATCTCCAACGACCTTGAAGTTCCGGCCAGCGCTGAAATCGTGCTGGAAGGCTATATCGAGGCGGGTGAAATGGCACCGGAAGGCCCTTATGGCGACCACACCGGTTACTACAATGAAGTGGATAGCTTCCCGGTATTTACCGTCACGCACATTACGCAGCGCCAGGATGCAATCTATCATTCAACCTACACTGGCCGTCCGCCGGATGAGCCTGCAGTGCTGGGTGTGGCGCTGAATGAAGTCTTCGTCCCGATCCTGCAGAAGCAGTTCCCGGAGATTGTGGATTTCTATCTGCCACCGGAAGGGTGTTCCTACCGGCTGGCCGTGGTCACCATGAAAAAGCAGTATGCAGGCCACGCCAAGCGGGTGATGATGGGCGTCTGGTCATTCCTGCGCCAGTTTATGTACACGAAATTTGTTATTGTCTGCGATGATGACGTGAACGCGCGCGACTGGAATGACGTGATCTGGGCGATTACCACACGTATGGATCCGGCCAGAGACACGGTGCTGGTAGAAAACACGCCAATCGACTATCTGGATTTTGCCTCGCCGGTTTCCGGCCTTGGCTCCAAGATGGGCCTGGATGCCACCAACAAGTGGCCGGGGGAAACCCAGCGCGAGTGGGGCCGCCCGATCCGCAAAGATCCTGCCGTTACGGCAAAAATTGATGCGATCTGGGATGAGTTAGCTATCTTCAGTAAGACGCCCGGGCGCAAAACTGCGCCCGGCAAATAATTGTTCGACCCGACAGAGGGAACGCATGACAACGTTAAGCTGTAAAGTGATCTCGGTAGAAGCAATTACCGATACCGTTTACCGGGTACGGATGGTGCCAGAGGCCGACTTCAGCTTCCGTGCCGGTCAGTATCTGATGGTGGTGATGGATGAGCGGGACAAGCGTCCGTTCTCCCTGGCATCCACGCCGATGGAAAAAGACATCATTGAGTTGCACATTGGTGCCTCGGAGCTGAACCTCTACGCCATGGCGGTGATGGAGCGGATCCAGCAGCAGCGAAAAATCACCGTGGATATTCCGCACGGTGATGCGTGGCTGCGGGAAGAGGGCGATCGTCCGCTGATCCTGATTGCGGGGGGTACGGGCTTCTCTTACGCGCGTTCAATCCTGCTCACTGCCCTGTCGCAGCAGTCGGATCGCGATATCGCGCTCTACTGGGGCGGCCGCGAGCTGAAGCACCTCTATGATATGGAAGAGCTGGAAGCGCTGGCGGTCAAGCATCCTAATCTGAAGATCATTCCGGTGGTCGAACAGCCTGAACCGGGCTGGGAAGGGCGTAATGGCACGGTGCTGACGGCGGTGATGAATGATTACGGCAGTCTGGCCGGTCATGACATCTATATTGCCGGACGTTTTGATATGGCGAAAATTGCCCGGGAACGTTTCTGTGCCGAGCGCGGAGCTAAAGAGGATCAGATGTACGGCGATGCCTTCGCTTTCATCTGATTTTTCAGGGGTGGAGCACTCTGCCCCTGAATGAAAAAACCCGCCCCTGACAGGCGGGAAGAACAGCAGTGTAACTTCCAGTCAACGTATCAGATTCGCTCAAAGACGGTCGCTATCCCCTGACCCAGACCAATACACATGGTCGCCAGGCCAAACTGAGCGTCACGCCGTTCCAGCAGATTTAACAATGTGGTACTGATGCGCGCGCCGGAGCACCCCAGCGGGTGACCAAGCGCAATCGCGCCACCGTTCAGGTTGACCCTTTCATCCAGAACGTCCATTAATCCCAGGTCTTTAATGCATGGCAACGTCTGGGCCGCGAAGGCTTCATTCAGTTCAAACAGGTCGATATCGCTGACGCTCAGACCCGCCCTTTTCAGCGCCAGCTTTGACGCAGGCACCGGGCCATAGCCCATGATCGACGGATCGCAGCCCACTACCGCCATAGAGCGGATATAAGCGCGGGGTTTCAGGCCCAGCTCTCTGGCGCGGGACTCACTCATCACCAGCATGGCTGCCGCACCGTCTGACAGCGCAGAAGAGCTTGCTGCCGTGACCGTACCGTTGACCGGATCAAACGCCGGTCGCAGGGCCGCCAGACCTTCAGCGGTGGTATCCGGACGAATTACTTCATCATAATCATAACGTTTCAGTACGCCGTCGGTGTCATGACCGCTGGTGGCGACAATTTCGCTGGCAAAGTGCCCTGCCTGAGTGGCAGCCCATGCGCGCTGGTGCGAGCGGGCGGCGAATGCATCCTGCATTTCACGGCTGATGCCGTGCATCTTCGCCAGCATCTCTGCGGTCAGGCCCATCATGCCGGCGGCTTTCGCCACGGTTTTGCTCAGGCCGGGATGGAAATCCACCCCGTGACTCATCGGCACGTGGCCCATATGTTCCACGCCGCCAACCAGACACGCACTGGCATCGCCAACCATAATCGCTCTGGCGGCATCGTGCAGCGCCTGCATTGAAGAACCGCAAAGGCGGTTAACCGTAGTGGCCGGCACCCGGTGTGGGATCTCCGCCAGCAGGGCCGCGTTACGGGCAATATTGAAGCCCTGCTCCAGCGTCTGCTGCACGCAGCCCCAGTAAACATCGTCCAGACTTTCTGCGGCGAGTGCCGGGTTGCGGCTCAGCACGCTACGCATCAGATGGGCAGAGAGATCTTCCGCGCGGACATGGCGATAAGCACCGCCTTTGGAGCGTCCCATCGGCGTGCGTACGGCATCAACAATGACAACTTTTTCCATCTTCTTATCCTCACGCCGTTTTTAAAGTGGCATCGCCAATTGGCGCTACCTGGGGATACCAGCTCTCATCGCGCTGCGCTTTATCCCGCAGGCCGGCCGGAGGCAGATACAGGGCGCCCAGTTGGCTGAAAGACTCGGACTGGCTGACGAAACGGGCGTTGCCCTGAGTGTCCAGATAGCGGAACACGCCACCGTGGAAAGGCGGGAAGCCGAGGCCGTAAACCAGCGCCATATCCGCTTCTGCAGGCGTGGCAATAATCTTCTCTTCCAGGCAGCGCACAACCTCATTGATCATCGGGATCATCATGCGGGCGATAATCTCGTCATCGCTGAAAACCCGTTTCGGCTTGCAGATGCTTTGCAGCAGCTCATCCACCGCCGGGTCGGCCACCTTTTTCGGTTTTCCTTTGCTGTCAGTTTCCCAACGATAAAAGCCAAGCTGGTTTTTCTGTCCGAAGCGTTTCGCCTCAAACAGCACATCCACAGCATCGCGATAGTCTTTCTTCATCCTTTCCGGGAAGCCGTCCGCCATCACGCTTTGCGCATGGTGTGCGGTATCAATCCCTACCACGTCCAACAGCCAGGCCGGGCCCATTGGCCAGCCAAACTGTTTCTCCATCACTTTATCCACCTGGCGATAGTCCGCACCGTCGCGCAGCAGCAGGCTGAAACCGGCAAGGTAGGGGAACAGCACACGGTTGACGAAGAAGCCGGGACAGTCGTTGACCACAATCGGCGTTTTGCCCATTTTGCTGGCCCAGGCCACGACTTTCGCCAGCGTGCTGTCAGACGTTTTCTCGCCGCGAATGACCTCAACCAACGGCATCCGGTGCACCGGGTTGAAGAAGTGCATGCCACAGAAATTATCCGGGCGCTTGAGAGCATTTGCTAACTGGCTGATAGGGATGGTGGACGTGTTGGAGGCCAGGATTGCCCCTTCGTGCAGATGGCCTTCCGTTTCAGCCAGCACGGCGGCTTTCACTTTCGGGTTCTCTACCACCGCTTCGACCACAATGTCCGCCCGTTCAAAGCCTTCGTAGCTCAGTGTTGGCTGGATGGTGCCGATCACGCCAGCAAGCGCGATGCCATCAATTTTGCCGCGCGCCAGCTGCTTGTTCAGCAACTTGGCGGCTTCTTTCATACCCAGCTCCAGTGAGGCCGGGTTGATATCCTTCATCATCACCGGCACGCCTTTCCATGCCGACTGATAAGCAATGCCGCCGCCCATAATACCTGCGCCCAACACGGCTGCCTGTTTTGGCGTTTCCACTTCGCGGGTCAGTTTTTTCGCTTTGGCCTTCACCGCCTGATCGTTCAGGAAGATGCCGACCAGCGCCCGCGCTTCGTCAGAACGGGCAAGCGGCACAAAAGCCTGAGTTTCCAGCTTCAGCGCTTCGTCGCGGCCCAGACCGGCAGCGGCTTCAATGGTTTTTACTGCGGTCATCGGTGCCGGGTAGTGTTTACCGGCAGTCTGCAACACCATGCTTTTGGCAACGGTGAAGCTCATTGCGGCTTCAATTTTGCTCAGCTTGAGCGGTTGCAGCTTAGGCTGACGTCGTGCGCGCCACTCCTGCTTACCTTCAATGGCCTCAAGCAGAATTTTGATCCCGGCCTCGCGCAATTTTTCGGCGGGGACCACCGCATCCACCAGGCCGACGGCCAGCGCTTTTTGCGCATCCACATCTTTACCTGCGGCGATAATTTCCAGTGCGCTGTCAGCGCCGAGCAGGCGTGGCAAACGAACCGAGCCGCCAAAACCGGGCATGATGCCTAACTTCGTTTCCGGCAGGCCAATGCGGGCATCCGGCGTGGCGATGCGGAAATCGGTAGCCAGCACGCATTCACAGCCGCCGCCGAGGGCGTAGCCCTGTATGGCCGCCAGGGTCGGAACCGGCAAATCTTCAAGGCGATTGAAGATGCCATTGGCAAAAGCCAGCCACTGCGAAAGTTTTTCCGCCGGGGCGGCAAACAGCGAGAGAAATTCAGTGATATCGGCCCCGACGATAAAGGCCGGTTTGCGCGAGCTGAGCAGCACGGCTTTCAGCTCTGGCAGCGTTTCGAGCACTGAGATCGCCTCACCCAGGCTGGCGACGGTTTGGGTATCCAGCTTGTTTACCGAGCCGGGAGCATCAAACACCAGTTCGGCGACGCCATGGTCCAGCCAGTTCAAGATAAGAGTTTCGCCTTGGTAGAGCATGTTAATCTCCTGAAGCCGCGATAAGAGGATCTGGTCATACCAGATGATCAGGAGTGTGGAAGGGATGTTAATTATTTGCAAACGAGACTTTGCTTATTTGCAAACAAGATCACAGGCGCGGCAAAACGGCATCGGGCAAACGGCTGTGATAAGATGCGCTCAAATTGGTGTTAACGGAGGCAATGAGATGGAATCGTTGGTTAACCTGTATCAGGACCATATCAAAACGCTGCAGGCGCGTGCGCAGCAGGTTTTAGCCCGCTTTAAACTGGACGGCATGCTGATCCACTCCGGAGAACTGCTGACGGTTTTCCTCGACGATCATGACTATCCCTTTAAGGTCAATCCGCAGTTTAAAGCCTGGGTGCCGGTGACCTCCGTACCGAACTGCTGGCTGTGGGTGGATGGCGTGAATAAGCCGAAGCTGTGGTTTTACTCCCCGGTGGATTACTGGCATAACGTCGAGCCACTGCCGCAAAGCTTCTGGACGGATGAAATCGACATCATGGCGCTGAAGAAAGCCGATGAGATCGGCCAGCTGCTGCCAGCTCAACGTCAGAACATCGCCTATATCGGCCCCGTGCCGGAACGCGCAACCCAGCTAGGGATCAAAGCTGAGCAGATCAATCCGAAAGGGGCGCTGGATTTCCTGCATTATCATCGCTCTTATAAAACGGATTACGAGCTGTATTGCATGCGTGAAGCGCAGAAAACGGCGGTGATCGGTCATCGTGCGGCGAAGGAGGCCTTCCTGTCCGGCATGAGCGAGTTTGATATCAACAATGCCTACCTCAGTGCAACCGGCCACCGTGATATCGACGTGCCTTACGGCAATATCATTGCGCTGAATGAACATGCTGCGGTGCTGCACTACACCAAACTGGATCACCTGCCGCCGGAAGAGTCACGCAGCTTCCTGATTGATGCCGGTACCGAATACAACGGTTATGCTGCAGACCTGACCCGGACCTACGCCGCGAAAGCTGACAGCGAGTACGCTCAGCTGGTCAGAGACATGAATGAAGAAGAGCTGGCGCTGATTGCCACTCTGAAAGCGGGCGTGCGCTACACCGAGTACCATCAGCAAATGCACCAGCGTATTGCGAAGCTGCTGCTGAAGCATCAACTGGTGAAAGGGCTGAGCGAAGAAGCGCTGGTGGCGGAAGATCTGACCGGGCCGTTTATGCCGCATGGCGTGGGCCACCCGCTCGGGCTGCAGGTACACGACGTCGCCGGGTTTATGCAGGATGACCATGGCACGCACCTGGCCGCGCCGCAGCAGTATCCTTATCTGCGCTGCACCCGCATTCTTGAGCCAGGCATGGTGCTGACCATTGAGCCGGGTATCTACTTTATTGACTCGCTGCTGGCCCCATGGCGTGAAGGTAAATTCAGCCAGCACTTCGACTGGGCGCGTATTGACGCACTGAAACCTTATGGCGGGATCCGAATTGAGGATAACGTGGTGGTCCGCGAGCAGGGCGTGGAAAATATGACGCGGGATTTGAAGCTGGATTGATGGACGCCTATGACATCCCTGCGGAGCTGTTCAGCTTCAGCGAGGAAATCAAAAAAAGCCGCTTTATCACGCTGTTAGCCCATACTGATGGTGTGGAAGCGGCTCGCGCCTTTGTACAGCAGATAAAAAGCGAACACCCCACCGCCCGGCATCACTGTTGGGCCTGGGTGGCCGGTTCGCCAGCGGACTCTCAGCAACTGGGCTTCTCCGATGATGGCGAGCCTTCAGGCACGGCAGGCAAACCGATGCTTGCCCAGCTGATGGGGAGTAATATTGGTGAGATCACCGCCGTGGTGGTTCGCTACTATGGCGGCATTCAGCTAGGCACGGGTGGGCTGGTGAAGGCTTATGGTGGCGGTGTGCAGCAGGCATTGAAGATATTGCCCCGTCTGCAAAAAGTGCCGATGCTGACGTTTACGCTCTGCTGCGACTATGCTCAGCTGTCGGAGATAGAAAGAATGATTGGCCGGTTCCACGGTCAGCTGCAGCACAGCGAATTTCTGCAAAGCGTATCGCTGACGCTGGCCCTGCCTCATGCACAGGTTGCCGGGTTTACGCAAAATCTCACGGACTTCAGCAGAGGGGTGCTGCACCTCGCTCCGCTCAAATAATCTATTTACTGTCAGGAAAGGAACGGCTGCATGCATTTTCGTGCCATTACCCGCATCGTGGGTTTACTGGTCATTCTGTTCTCGGGAACCATGATTGTTCCGGGGCTGGTGGCTTTGATCTACCGTGACGGTGCCGGGCGTGCATTTACCCAGACTTTCTTTATGGCACTGCTGATCGGCTCGCTGCTGTGGTGGCCGAATCGCAAACAGAAACGTGAGTTGAAGCCGCGAGAAGGCTTTCTGATCGTGGTGCTGTTCTGGACGGTGCTGGGCAGCGTGGGGGCGATGCCTTTCATTTTTGCCGAGCATCCGAACCTGTCGGTGACCGATGCCTTCTTCGAATCCTTTTCCGGCCTGACAACGACCGGGGCTACCACGCTGGTGGGGCTGGACTCGTTGCCGAAAGCGATCCTGTTCTACCGGCAAATGCTGCAGTGGCTGGGCGGTATGGGGATCATTGTGCTGGCGGTGGCTATCCTGCCAATCCTCGGAGTAGGGGGGATGCAGCTGTACCGTGCCGAAATGCCGGGGCCGCTGAAGGACAATAAGATGCGGCCGCGTATTGCCGAGACAGCTAAAACACTGTGGCTGATTTATGTGCTGCTGACGGTGATCTGCGCACTGGCGCTTTGGCTGGCGGGAATGCCGCTGTTTGATGCGATTGGGCATAGCTTCTCCACTATCGCCATTGGCGGTTTCTCCACGCATGACGCCAGTATCGGTTATTTCCACAGCCCGACGATTAATACTATCATCGCCATTTTCCTGCTGATCTCCGGCTGTAACTACGGCCTGCACTTTTCCCTGCTGAGTGGCCGCAGCCTTCGTGTTTACTGGCGCGATCCGGAGTTCCGTATGTTTATTGGCGTGCAGCTGACGCTGGTGATCATCTGCACCGTGGTGCTTTGGTTCCACGATGTCTACAGTACCGGGCTGCAAACGCTTAATCAGGCCTTCTTCCAGGTCGTGTCAATGGCGACCACAGCCGGTTTCACCACGGACAGCATCGCGCGCTGGCCGTTATTCCTGCCAGTTTTGCTGCTCTGTTCCGCTTTTATTGGTGGCTGTGCCGGTTCAACAGGCGGCGGACTGAAGGTGATCCGTATCCTGCTGCTGTTCAAGCAGGGTAACCGCGAACTGAAGCGGCTGGTGCACCCAAATGCGGTTTATACCATTAAGCTAGGGCAGCGGGCGCTGCCTGAACGTATCCTCGAGGCGGTATGGGGATTCTTCTCAGCGTATGCGCTGGTTTTCCTGTTGAGTATGCTGGCGATTATTGCCACCGGCGTGGATGATTTTTCAGCCTTTGCTGCCGTTGCGGCAACGCTGAATAATCTGGGGCCGGGGTTAGGGGTGGTGGCGGATAACTTCACTACCATGAATGATACGGCGAAATGGATTTTGATCCTGACTATGCTTTTTGGTCGCCTTGAGGTCTTCACGCTGTTAGTCCTGTTCACGCCGACCTTCTGGCGCGAATAACTTTAGTTGAGTTCTTATATGAAAGCGTTAATTCTGTTTTCCAGCCGTGACGGGCAGACCCGCGAGATTGCTTCTTATATCGCTAACCAGCTTAAAGAGCAGCAGGAGTGCGATTTGGTCAATATCCTGCATGCCAATGCGGTTGACTGGACGAAATACGACCGTGTGCTGATTGGGGCTTCGATTCGCTATGGTCACTTCCACCCAAAAGTGGTGAAGTTCGTAAAGCTTCATCTCCAGGAGCTGCGTAAACGTCCCTCTGGTTTTTTCTCGGTGAACCTTACCGCCCGCAAACCGGAAAAGCGTACTCCACAAACTAACGCCTATACGCGGAAGTTCCTGCTGAACTCTCCGTGGGAGCCAGACTGCTGTGCGGTTTTCGCTGGAGCGCTGCGTTACCCACGTTATGGGTTCTTTGATCGCATCATGATCCAGTTGATTATGCGTATGACCGGAGGCGAAACGGATGCGACAAAAGAAGTGGACTACACAGACTGGGAGCAGGTGGGTCGGTTTGCCCATGAATTTGCTGCATTATCAGGCAAAACGCAGTAAAAAAAGGCGCTTTGTTGAAAAATGACGCTGTCAGTCATTTATTTGCAATAAACGCTTGTCAGCGGTCAGGAACTCCCTATAATGCGCCTCCATCGACACGGAACAACGGCTTACAGGCCACCGGGTTGAAAGGTTCAGGAAGCTGAACCGCCGGAGAAAACTTCTGAAAAAGAGGTTGACTCTGAAAGAGGAAAGCGTAATATACGCCACCTCGCGACAGGCAGCCACTCTGCGTCGCACAGCTCTTTAACAATTTATCAGACAATCTGTGTGGGCACTCGCAGGATTGATATCAGCGTCTCCGGACGTAAAAAATATCAAGTCTCACGAGTGAACACATAATGAAATTCATTATGACGTTTTACAGATGAGCATCGCTGAACGTGTTTCAGCAAATCAAACTTAAATTGAAGAGTTTGATCATGGCTCAGATTGAACGCTGGCGGCAGGCCTAACACATGCAAGTCGAACGGTAGCACAGAGAGCTTGCTCTCGGGTGACGAGTGGCGGACGGGTGAGTAATGTCTGGGAAACTGCCCGATGGAGGGGGATAACTACTGGAAACGGTAGCTAATACCGCATAACGTCTACGGACCAAAGTGGGGGACCTTCGGGCCTCACACCATCGGATGTGCCCAGATGGGATTAGCTAGTAGGTGGGGTAACGGCTCACCTAGGCGACGATCCCTAGCTGGTCTGAGAGGATGACCAGCCACACTGGAACTGAGACACGGTCCAGACTCCTACGGGAGGCAGCAGTGGGGAATATTGCACAATGGGCGCAAGCCTGATGCAGCCATGCCGCGTGTATGAAGAAGGCCTTCGGGTTGTAAAGTACTTTCAGCGGGGAGGAAGGCGGCAGGGTTAATAACCCTGCCGATTGACGTTACCCGCAGAAGAAGCACCGGCTAACTCCGTGCCAGCAGCCGCGGTAATACGGAGGGTGCAAGCGTTAATCGGAATTACTGGGCGTAAAGCGCACGCAGGCGGTCTGTCAAGTCAGATGTGAAATCCCCGGGCTTAACCTGGGAACTGCATTTGAAACTGGCAGGCTGGAGTCTTGTAGAGGGGGGTAGAATTCCAGGTGTAGCGGTGAAATGCGTAGAGATCTGGAGGAATACCGGTGGCGAAGGCGGCCCCCTGGACAAAGACTGACGCTCAGGTGCGAAAGCGTGGGGAGCAAACAGGATTAGATACCCTGGTAGTCCACGCCGTAAACGATGTCGACTTGGAGGCTGTTCCCATGAGGAGTGGCTTCCGGAGCTAACGCGTTAAGTCGACCGCCTGGGGAGTACGGCCGCAAGGTTAAAACTCAAATGAATTGACGGGGGCCCGCACAAGCGGTGGAGCATGTGGTTTAATTCGATGCAACGCGAAGAACCTTACCTGGCCTTGACATCCACGGAACTCAGCAGAGATGCTTTGGTGCCTTCGGGAACCGTGAGACAGGTGCTGCATGGCTGTCGTCAGCTCGTGTTGTGAAATGTTGGGTTAAGTCCCGCAACGAGCGCAACCCTTATCCTTTGTTGCCAGCGATTCGGTCGGGAACTCAAAGGAGACTGCCGGTGATAAACCGGAGGAAGGTGGGGATGACGTCAAGTCATCATGGCCCTTACGGCCAGGGCTACACACGTGCTACAATGGCGCATACAAAGAGAAGCGACCTCGCGAGAGCAAGCGGACCTCATAAAGTGCGTCGTAGTCCGGATCGGAGTCTGCAACTCGACTCCGTGAAGTCGGAATCGCTAGTAATCGTGGATCAGAATGCCACGGTGAATACGTTCCCGGGCCTTGTACACACCGCCCGTCACACCATGGGAGTGGGTTGCAAAAGAAGTAGGTAGCTTAACCTCCGGGAGGGCGCTTACCACTTTGTGATTCATGACTGGGGTGAAGTCGTAACAAGGTAACCGTAGGGGAACCTGCGGTTGGATCACCTCCTTACCTGAAGATACCTTCCTCCGAAGTGTCCACAACAGATTGTCTGATAGAAAAGTAACGAGCAGGACGGCTGCGAAGCCGTGACACTTTCAGTGTCCCCTTCGTCTAGCGGTTAGGACTCCGCCCTTTCACGGCGGCAACAGGGGTTCGAATCCCCTAGGGGACGCCACCTGCCTGGTGACAGGTGAAAGATGTCTCCAACAGTATCTCAAAACTGGTTTACCGGAAGGTGAGTCACGTTTGAGATATTTGCTCTTTAACAATCCGGAACAAGCTGAAAATTGAAACGACATGTCGTTTTCATTCTCCGTAATAAGAATGAAGTCAACGATATGTTCGAGTCTCTCAAATGCTTACAGCTGACAACGTGTCCTGCGGGACGCTTGTGGGTTGTGAGGTTAAGTGACTAAGCGTACACGGTGGATGCCCTGGCAGTCAGAGGCGATGAAGGGCGTGCTAATCTGCGAAAAGCGCCGGTAAGGTGATATGAACCGTTACAACCGGCGATACCCGAATGGGGAAACCCAGTGCAATCCGTTGCACTATCGCAACATGAATACATAGTGTTGCGAGGCGAACCGGGGGAACTGAAACATCTAAGTACCCCGAGGAAAAGAAATCAACCGAGATTCCCCCAGTAGCGGCGAGCGAACGGGGAACAGCCCAGAACCTGAATCAGCTTGTGCATTAGTGGAAGCGTCTGGAAAGTCGCAGGGTACAGGGTGACACTCCCGTACACAAAAATGCACCTGCTGTGAGTTCGATGAGTAGGGCGGGACACGTGGTATCCTGTCTGAATATGGGGGGACCATCCTCCAAGGCTAAATACTCCTGACTGACCGATAGTGAACCAGTACCGTGAGGGAAAGGCGAAAAGAACCCCGGCGAGGGGAGTGAAAGAGAACCTGAAACCGTGTACGTACAAGCAGTGGGAGCACCTTCGTGGTGTGACTGCGTACCTTTTGTATAATGGGTCAGCGACTTATATTCTGTAGCAAGGTTAACCGTATAGGGGAGCCGCAGGGAAACCGAGTCTTAACTGGGCGTTAAGTTGCAGGGTATAGACCCGAAACCCGGTGATCTAGCCATGGGCAGGTTGAAGGTTGGGTAACACTAACTGGAGGACCGAACCGACTAATGTTGAAAAATTAGCGGATGACCTGTGGCTGGGGGTGAAAGGCCAATCAAACCGGGAGATAGCTGGTTCTCCCCGAAAGCTATTTAGGTAGCGCCTCGTGAACTCATCTCCGGGGGTAGAGCACTGTTTCGGCTAGGGGGCCATCCCGGCTTACCAACCCGATGCAAACTGCGAATACCGGAGAATGTTATCACGGGAGACACACGGCGGGTGCTAACGTCCGTCGTGAAGAGGGAAACAACCCAGACCGCCAGCTAAGGTCCCAAAGTCATGGTTAAGTGGGAAACGATGTGGGAAGGCACAGACAGCCAGGATGTTGGCTTAGAAGCAGCCATCATTTAAAGAAAGCGTAATAGCTCACTGGTCGAGTCGGCCTGCGCGGAAGATGTAACGGGGCTAAACCATGCACCGAAGCTGCGGCAGCGACGCTTATGCGTTGTTGGGTAGGGGAGCGTTCTGTAAGCCGTCGAAGGTGGACCGTGAGGTCTGCTGGAGGTATCAGAAGTGCGAATGCTGACATAAGTAACGATAAAGCGGGTGAAAAGCCCGCTCGCCGGAAGACCAAGGGTTCCTGTCCAACGTTAATCGGGGCAGGGTGAGTCGACCCCTAAGGCGAGGCCGAAAGGCGTAGTCGATGGGAAACAGGTTAATATTCCTGTACTCGGTGTTACTGCGAAGGGGGGACGGAGAAGGCTATGTTGGCCGGGCGACGGTTGTCCCGGTTTAAGCGTGTAGGCTGGTGTTCCAGGCAAATCCGGAACGCTTTAAGGCTGAGGCGTGATGACGAGGCACCACGGTGCTGAAGTAACAAATGCCCTGCTTCCAGGAAAAGCCTCTAAGCATCAGGTAACATCAAATCGTACCCCAAACCGACACAGGTGGTCAGGTAGAGAATACCAAGGCGCTTGAGAGAACTCGGGTGAAGGAACTAGGCAAAATGGTGCCGTAACTTCGGGAGAAGGCACGCTGCCGGTAGGTGAAACCCCTCGCGGGTGGAGCTGAAGGCAGTCGAAGATACCAGCTGGCTGCAACTGTTTATTAAAAACACAGCACTGTGCAAACACGAAAGTGGACGTATACGGTGTGACGCCTGCCCGGTGCCGGAAGGTTAATTGATGGGGTTATCCGTAAGGAGAAGCTCCTGATCGAAGCCCCGGTAAACGGCGGCCGTAACTATAACGGTCCTAAGGTAGCGAAATTCCTTGTCGGGTAAGTTCCGACCTGCACGAATGGCGTAATGATGGCCAGGCTGTCTCCACCCGAGACTCAGTGAAATTGAACTCGCTGTGAAGATGCAGTGTACCCGCGGCAAGACGGAAAGACCCCGTGAACCTTTACTACAGCTTGACACTGAACATTGAGCCTTGATGTGTAGGATAGGTGGGAGGCTTTGAAGCGTGGACGCCAGTCTGCGTGGAGCCAACCTTGAAATACCACCCTTTAACGTTTGATGTTCTAACCTGGCGCCGTGATCCGGCGTGGGGACAGTGTCTGGTGGGTAGTTTGACTGGGGCGGTCTCCTCCCAAAGAGTAACGGAGGAGCACGAAGGTCAGCTAATCACGGTCGGACATCGTGAGGTTAGTGCAATGGCATAAGCTGGCTTGACTGTGAGAGTGACGGCTCGAACAGGTGCGAAAGCAGGTCATAGTGATCCGGTGGTTCTGAATGGAAGGGCCATCGCTCAACGGATAAAAGGTACTCCGGGGATAACAGGCTGATACCGCCCAAGAGTTCATATCGACGGCGGTGTTTGGCACCTCGATGTCGGCTCATCACATCCTGGGGCTGAAGTAGGTCCCAAGGGTACGGCTGTTCGCCGTTTAAAGTGGTACGCGAGCTGGGTTTAGAACGTCGTGAGACAGTTCGGTCCCTATCTGCCGTGGGCGCTGGAGAATTGAGAGGGGTTGCTCCTAGTACGAGAGGACCGGAGTGAACGCACCACTGGTGTTCGGGTTGTCATGCCAATGGCACTGCCCGGTAGCTAAGTGCGGAAAAGATAAGCGCTGAAAGCATCTAAGCGCGAAACTTGCCTCGAGATGAGTTCTCCCTGGGCCCTTGAGGCCCCTGAAGGGACGTTGAAGACGACGACGTTGATAGGCCGGGTGTGTAAGCGCAGCGATGCGTTGAGCTAACCGGTACTAATGACCCGTGAGGCTTAACCTTACAACGCCAGAAGCGTTCTGGTGGCGTCTGAGAGACGCAAAAGAGATTTTCAGCCTGAACCGGATAAGAATTTAGCTGTTCTGCGGACTGATGTCCGAAGGATTTTGCGCAGAGAGAAGGCGGCAAGTGCAGTGAGGGAAGGAGCATACGAGGGTATGTGACTGAGCTTACCAGCGCAGGCAACGCAGTATCTGCACGAAAGACACAGGACGGCACCAAGATTTGCCTGGCGGCTGTAGCGCGGTGGTCCCACCTGACCCCATGCCGAACTCAGAAGTGAAACGCCGTAGCGCCGATGGTAGTGTGGGGTCTCCCCATGCGAGAGTAGGGAACTGCCAGGCATCAAATAAAACAGAAAGGCCACCCCTGCGGGTGGCCTTTTTGTTTTGTATATATCGTACGGGAACCCTTTAAAAAGGTAAAAGCCCCGGATGACCAGGGCTTTGGAGGGAATGAACTCAGTGAATAACCTGAGAAAGGAAAGCTCTGGTACGTTCTGACTTAGGATTAGAGAAGAACTCCTGCGGCGGAGCCTGTTCCACGATCTCACCGCGATCCATAAAGATCACCCGATCTGCCACGGTGCGCGCAAAGCCCATTTCATGGGTAACGCAAAGCATGGTCATTCCGTCTTCTGCCAGACCAATCATGGTATCCAGCACTTCTTTAACCATCTCCGGATCGAGAGCCGACGTGGGTTCATCAAACAGCATGATCTTGGGTTTCATACACAGTGAACGGGCGATAGCCACACGCTGCTGCTGACCCCCCGAAAGTTGCCCCGGGAACTTATGTGCATGTTCGGCTATGCGAACACGTTGCAGATAGTGCATTGCCAGCTCTTCAGCTTCTTTCTTCGGCGTTTTACGCACCCAGATTGGAGCCAGCGTGCAGTTCTGCAGTACGCTCAGATGCGGGAACAGGTTGAAGTGTTGAAACACCATCCCCACTTCAGTGCGCACTCGTTCAATGTTGCGGAGATCATCATTCAGATGGATACCGTCCACCACAATGCGTCCCTGCTGATGTTCTTCAAGATGATTAATGCAACGGATGGTCGTTGATTTCCCGGAACCTGAAGGGCCACAGAGAACGATACGCTCGCGTGGTTTCACCTGCAGGTTAATATCTTTCAATACGTGGAACTGCCCGTACCATTTGTTCACGTTTTCCAGCGTAATCATCATCGCGTCGTCGGATTGTTTAATCAGTGATTCAGTCATTTTAAGCCTTAGTGCGGTGTACGCCCGGTGTGAAAGCGCTTTTCCAGATACTGGCTGTAGCGCGACATACTAAAACAGAAAATCCAGTAAACCAGAGCGGCAAAGACATAGCCCTCGGTTGACATACCAAGCCATGTTGGGTCAACCGTGGCCTGCTGCACGCTGCTGAAGAGATCAAACAGCCCGATAATGATCACCAGGCTTGTATCCTTGAACAGGGCGATGATGGTGTTGACCAGCCCCGGGATAACCAGTTTCAGCGCCTGCGGCAGGATCACCAGTGCCTGCATTCTCCAGTAACCCAGCGCCAGAGATTCAGCCGCCTCGTACTGGCCTTTAGGCAGAGCCTGCAGACCGCCGCGCACCACTTCCGCCACGTAAGCAGACTGGAAGAGGATAACGCCGACCAGCGCGCGGATCAGCTTATCGATAGTACTCCCCTCTGACATAAACAGAGGCAGCATCACCGAGGACATAAACAGCACGGTGATCAGGGGAACACCACGCCAGAATTCGATAAAGATAATCGACAGAGTGCGAACCACCGGTAGCGTGGAGCGACGGCCCAGGGCCAGCAAAATTCCCAGAGGTAAAGCACCGGCGATCCCCACCGAGGCGATAATCAGCGTCAGGGTCAGACCACCCCACTGACGGGTTTCCACACGCTCCAGCCCGAAAAAACCGCCATACAGCAGGAACCAGACGATCACCGGATAGGCGACCGCCCAGACGGCAATATAAAGGCCCCGGCGGGGAAGGATCTTCAGGAACATCGGCACAATGGAAAGCAGACCAATCACCAGTGCCAGGTTAATACGCCAGCGCAGCTCATGCGGATACAATCCGTACATAAACTGGCCGAAGCGGGCATGGATAAATACCCAGCAGGCACCTTCTTTGGTACAGTCTGCCCGCGTCGATCCAATCCAGTTGGCCTGGAAGATCAGCCAGTTCAGCGCAGGAGGAATAACGGCCCAGAGAACCCACAGACAGAACAGCGTCAGAAGTGTGTTACCCCAGCTTGAGAACAGATTTTTTCTTGCCCAACTGACGGTGCGAGACAGTATAGTTGTCGGCACCTGCGGGGTTTCGTGAGTAGCTAAAGTCATAATAATCCCGTTCTCTTAGCGCTCAATCAGGCGGATTTTGCGGTTATAGATATTCATTAACAGCGAAATCAGCAGGCTGATAACCAGATAGACGCCCATGGTGATAGCAATGGTCTCAATGGCCTGCCCCGTCTGGTTCAGTACCGTCCCGGCGAACAGTGAGACCATATCGGGATAACCAATCGCTGCCGCCAGCGAGGAGTTTTTCACGATATTCAGATACTGACTGGTTAACGGTGGGATAATTACCCGCATTGCCTGCGGTATGATGACCTGTCGCAGGGTTATCGGATTAGGCAGACCCAGTGAGCGTGCCGCCTCATGTTGTCCATAAGGAACGGACTGAATGCCGGAGCGGATCACCTCCGCGATAAACGAAGAGGTATAGATCGACAGCGCCAACGTCAGCGCCGCCAGTTCCGGGATCAGGGCGAAGCCGCCACGGAAATTAAAGCCACGAAGCTGTGGGACATCCCAATGCATTGCCGCCCCGGATATCAGGTGGGCAATCACCGGGAACACAATCAGCATGGCAATTGAGCCAGGCCAGGTTCGGTTGAGCTGGCCTGTCTTTAGCTGATATGAGCGGTTGTAGCGAAACAGCGCAACACTGCCGGCGGCAGCCAGCAGCAAAGCGATGATGAATGGCCAGGTACCTGGAGCGTACTGTGGCCAGGGAATATAGAGACCCCGGTTACTGACAAAAGCTAAATCGAAAGCGTTCACCGCCTGGCGTGGACCCGGCAGGTTACGTAAGACGGCGAAATACCAGAAGAAGATCTGCAGCAACGGCGGAATATTACGGAACGTTTCGATATAGATATTTGAGAGTTTCCGTAAAAGCCAGTTATCTGACAGGCGCGCCAGGCCGATAAAGAAGCCCAGGAAGGAAGCAAAAACGATACAGAGAGCGGAAACCAGCAGGGTATTAGTCAGTCCGACAAGAAACACGCGAGCATAGGTATCCCCCTCGCTGTAGTCAATCAGGTGCTGAACGATACCAAAGCCAGCGCTACGTTCAAGGAAACCAAAACCGGAAGTAATGCCGCGGCTGGCCAGGTTGATGACGGTATTGTGGATCAGATACCCCGCCACGCCTAATACCGCGACAATCGCAATGATCTGGTAAAACCAGGCGCGCACCGCAGGATTGCTGAAGGAAATATCCCTTTTTACGGATGGGCGTTGAGACATGATGAAACCTCAGTCACGAAAATTCTGACGAAGGCACCGGCGAACCGGTGCCCTGTAAACGGTGGGAATTAACGTACTGGCGGAGCGTACTGGATGCCGCCTTTGTTCCAGAGCGCGTTCTGGCCACGGGCGATTTTAAGCTGGCTGTCTTTACCGACGTTACGGTCGAAGACTTCCTGATAGTTACCAACCTGCTTAACGATGTTGTAAGCCCATTTATTGTCCAGCTTCAGGTCTTTACCGAAGTCGCCCTCTGAGCCCAGCAGGTGTGCCATATCCGGGGTGGTTGGTTTGGCGGCCATCTGGTCAACATTTTTAGAAGTGATACCCATCTCTTCCGCATTCAGCATAGCGAACAGAGACCATTTAACGATGGTAAACCAGTCATCATCACCACGACGCACGACAGGTCCCAGAGGTTCTTTAGAGATCACTTCTGGCAGCACGATGAATTCGTTTGGTTTGCCCAGTTTGATACGCAGGGCATATAGCTGAGACTGATCGGAGGCCAGCGTATCACAACGGCCGGTATCCAGTGCTTTGGCTGATTCGTCAGAGCGGTCGAAGGTCACCGGGGTGTACTGCATGTTGTTGGCTTTGAAGTAGTCAGCTACGTTCAGCTCAGTATCGGTACCGGCCTGAATACATACGGTAGCACCGTCGAGCTCTTTAGCACTTTTCAGGCCCGCTTTCTGGTGGGTCAGGAAGCCGATGCCGTCATAGTAGTTAACGCCAGCGAAGATAAAGCCCATGCCGCCGTCGCGGGCGGAAGTCCAGGTTGTATTACGGGACAGAATGTCCACTTCGCCAGACTGCAGTGCGGTAAAACGCTCTTTCGCTGTCAGCGGGGTGTATTTAACTTTAGAAGCATCACCAAAAACGGCAGCCGCCGCCGCACGGCAAACATCCACATCGATACCGCTGAATTTGCCGCTGGCATCAGCAAAAGAGAAGCCCGGCAGACCATCACTGATACCGCATTGCACAAAACCTTTCTTTTTAATGGCATCCAGGGTGGCGCCGGCATGGGCCTGATTCGCAACCGCAAACAGCGCTGCAGCGGCAACCAAAGTGGAGAGCATCATTTTTTTCATAAAGCATCCTGTGTGGCGAAATCGTTTTTATGTTTAATGCACGCTGTGGTGCACTATTTCCTGTCTGTGGCGTGAGCCATCCACGACTTTGCAAAGGGAGTGCCAAAATTGCAGAGTCCTGAATTTATTGGAAAGCTTTGCTAATAATTAGAAGCATTTTGAAAGTTTGCTTAATATCGCGCACTAAACAGGTGCAAAAACACTATGATTGGTCACAAAGGGTGCAAATAGTTTCACTATATGGAAGCAATGTGAGCTGAAGTGCAATTATTGTTAAGGTGATGTTAAATAAGATGAGGGGCCAACTCGGAGATTTGTGAGCTGGCTTTGATAAGGGGAGAGGGAACTCAGTAGAGCGACGTACCGCCGTCCGGGCGGGTCTTAAAACGGCGGTGGAGCCACATATACTGATTGGGCGCACGCATGATCTCGCGTTCAATCACTTTATTCATGTAAGCAGCGGCCTGCTGTTCATCGCTGATCGGATAGTCCTTCAGCTCGGGCTGAATCACCAGCTCGTAGCCACTGCCGTCTTCATTACGGATCAGTACCACGGTGATCATCGCGGGCTTGGCCATACGGGCAATCATCCAGGTTCCGCTGGTGGTAGCGGCCTGCGGCACGGCAAAAAGAGGCGCAAAGACGCTGCCTTTGGGGCCGTAATCCTGGTCTGGAGCAAACCACACGGCTTCTCCCTGTTTCAATGCCTGGACCATGCCACGCAAATCACGGCGATTAATCATCGCTTTGTTTGAGCGCATACGACCTTTGGTCTGCACCCACTCCATCAGCTTGTTGTTGTGCGGGCGGTACATCGCCATCATCGGCTGGCAAAGCCCCATCGCTCTGCCGCCTAACTCAAGTGACATGAAGTGTACGCCGATAATCAGCGCACCCTGTCCACCGTCCTGAGCCGCTTTTAGGTTGTGCAGCCCATTGACAGTAAACCAGCGTTTTACCCGGCGATCTGACCAGAACCAGGCCATCCCTGTCTCCAGCAGTCCCATACCCAGCGACTCGAAGTTACGGACAATACGTAACTCCAGCTGCTTAGCTGGCATATCCGGAAAACAGAGCTCAAGATTACGACGGGTAATGCGAATGCGGCGCTTGAGAAAGCGCATTGAAGTGCGGCCCATCCAGGTGCCGAGCTTTTGCAGGAAAGGAAAAGGGAGCTGTACCAGCAGGAACAGGAGCCCCAGTCCGGCCCAGGTTATCCAGTAACGTGGGTGCATTAAGCTGCGGGTAAAACGGGGTGAAGCCTTCATATATCTCTCTTTATGCGTGCATGTGAGATGTAGCGCATAAAGAACTTAATCTGTTGCGATACAGGAGGTGTGACAACATTATTGTCCGGAAGTTGGCACCCACGTCGTTTTTTTACACAATCAAGACAATTCTGTCCAGATCGCGGCCATAAAAAAGGCGCTAACAGTTCGTAGCGCCTCCATCACAATGAACCGAAACTTAGTTCATGCCGTATTTTTTCAGTTTCTTACGCAGCGTGCCGCGGTTGATACCCATCATCAGAGCTGCACGGGTCTGGTTGCCACGGGTGTATTGCATCACCATGTCCAACAGAGGCTGTTCTACTTCAGCCAAAACCAGCTCATACAGGTCATTTACATCCTGACCATTCAGTTGAGCAAAATAGTTCTTCAGTGCCTGTTTGACCGAATCACGCAGAGGCTTTTGGGTCACCTGGTCCTGTGAGTTAACGGTTGAAACGGTCAGTACGTCAGAATTTACGCGTTGTTCGAACATAGTTCTGTCAGCTCTTTATTTCTATTACGCAAGTTTTTCGAAGTATGCCTCCAACGCCTCCAGCTGTTCGCTGGCATCCTCAATGGCGTTGAATGTGCGCCGAAACTGGTCGTTTGGGGCATGCTCCTGGAGATACCAGGAGACGTGCTTCCGGGCAATACGGTATCCCTTGCCGTGACCGTAAAAGTCGTGCAGTTCCCGTAAGTGCCCGATGAGCAAGCGCTTTACCTCAGCCAGTGGCATTTGTGCCAGCAGCTCCCCAGTGTCCAGATAGTGCTGGATTTCCCGGAAGATCCACGGTCTTCCCTGAGCCGCACGTCCTATCATCAGGGCATCAGCCCCCGTATAGTCGAGTACGGCTCTGGCTTTATGCGGGTCAGTTATGTCTCCATTCGCGATGACGGGAATGGAAACGTTCTGCTTAACTGTCCGAATGCTGTCATATTCAGCTTCGCCGTTGAACAAGCACGCGCGAGTGCGTCCGTGAATGGTCAGGGCCTGAATACCACAGCGTTCAGCCAATTGGGCAATCTCTACACAATTGCGGTTGTCCGCGTCCCAGCCGGTGCGAATCTTCAGCGTGACAGGCACATCCACTGCATTAACCACCGCCGAGAGGATAGACTTCACCAGCTCAGGGTGCTGCAACAGGGCAGAGCCCGCCATCTTACGATTCACTTTTTTAGCCGGACATCCCATGTTGATATCGATCACCTGCGCACCAGATAAGGCGTTGATGCGTGCGGCTCCGGCCATCTCTTCAGGGTCACAACCTGCAATCTGCACGGTACGAATACCGGGCTCGTCACTGTGTACCATGCGCAGTCGCGATTTGTCGCTGGCCCAGACTTCAGGGTTTGACGACAACATCTCAGATACGGTCATACCAGCGCCCATTGCATAGCAAAGAGTTCGGAAAGGCCTGTCGGTTATCCCGGCCATTGGCGCTGCAATCAGGCGATTGCGAAGCTGGTGGTTTCCTATGCGCATGAAAAAAAAGTGACCATAGTGTGTCCGCAAGGCGGCGTATATTACGCATTTTTCAGGGAAGATGAAAGGCCAAACTTTGAACAATTCGCCCTGAGAGATCAATGAGAGCAGTAATCCGCATTGATATAAGAATAAAATTACTTAATAAACAACTACTTGAATATTTACGGTGGAATTATGAACAAATATTTTTCTTTTTTTGTGAGCAAGTTAACAACATAAATCACGTTACTTTGCTCCAAAAACGGTACATGGTCCGCTCTGAATGGGAGCAAACAGGGCTTCAGCGCGCTGCAAACCCGCTGAAGCCAGGATAATTATTCGACAACCACCCGACCATGCAGAGGCTGCAATGGACGATTATTGGTGTGTTTTAGTGCTTTTTGGAATGCCTGCAACTGCTGTGCTGAAAGCGTTACCGGTTGCTTCAATATCAGCCAGCGAACACCTTCTGTGCAGGGAGGTGTGGTCAGCGAGCCGCTGAAACGATAATAGTGCTCATCAGCAGGGAACAGTTTCGCCAGATCAATGCTCTTTTCCATTTTCACTTCGTGGTTTAGTTGAGCCGGTATGGCAGCAATAAGCGGGTTGAGAGCCTCATTCTCGGCCCCCTCTTCAAACATTACGGCCACCACAGTCAACTCTCCCGCTTTGTTGGCGTGAACAAAGTGAGCTTCCAGTGGATAAGATTTCCCGGCAATAAGGTTTTCGCTGGGGGTATGGAAGTGGAATTGCTTAAGCTCGAAACGATCATTATCCAGCATGAAGTCATCACTGTCTTGTACGTCGACCATGATGGTGTGTCCATTGTTGACAATGGATTCAGTATCGGTGCGGAAATTGAGGCCCAGCGGGGGGAGCTTGCCGTCAATAACATGCTTAATGTCGACAGGGGACTGGTACTGACCCGTTTTACAGGTCTGGAACTCATCACTTATCTCTCCCCAGTGTTCCGGAGAGCCTTTCCCTTCGTATGCCCAGTGTGGCTGTGTGGAAGCTACTGCTGGTAATGCCGCTGCCAGTGAAAGCAGTATGGCTAATGTCTTGAGTTTCATAATCCTTTATATCCTTATAAGCCGGGACCTTTTCTGACCCCGGGATCTGCGAAATAATACGCATGCGAATTATAAGGATATCTGGCAGGAAAAGCATCAACCCTTATGTGCAATAAGGGCTGTTCAGTTAACGGCGAATTCCGGTGATACGGCACCACTCTTCTTTTTCGGCGACCGGGTCGAGCACGAACTTCTCTTCGTAAGCTTCACAAACGCTGTCGGCCTGGCTGGCAAGCACGCCTGATAAGCCCAGATGGCCCTCTGCTACAGGCAGAATGCTGATTAAAGGGGCCAGTTCGCGCAGCGGGCCAGCCAGGATATTGGCGACCACCACATCAGCACTGAGGTTGTCAGGCTGTTCGTGAGGCAGGTAAAGGGACAGACGGTCAGAGACGCCATTGCGCTGGGCATTGTCGCGGCTGGCCTGAATGGCCTGCGGGTCGATATCAATACCAATCGCCCTGGCAGCCCCCAGTTTCAGGGCTGCAATAGCAAGGATGCCTGAGCCACAGCCGAAGTCGATGACCGTTTTATCCGTCAGGTCCAGGCCGTCCAGCCACGCCAGGCACAGGGCCGTTGTCGGATGTGTACCCGTACCGAATGCCAGGCCCGGATCCAGCATGACATTAACTGCGTCCGGGTCCGGCACGTCACGCCAGCTTGGGCAGATCCACAGCCGCTGTCCAAAACGCATCGGATGGAAGTTATCCATCCACTCACGTTCCCAGTCTTTGTCCTCAATCTGCTCAATTTTATGACGGAAGCCCTGGCCCAGTAGCGGGTGCAGCGCAAGGCCTGCAATCACCTCTGGCATCTCGGTTTCTGCATCGAACAGGCCAATCACGTCGGTATCACCCCACAGGAGCGTTTCCCCCGGCAAAGGTTCGAACACCGGGTTATCATGCGTATCCTGGAATGTGACCGAGACAGCTCCGTTCTCGATCAGTGCGTCGCCCAGTTCTTCAGCCTGAGCGCCGGTAGTGTTAATTTTCATTTGTATCCAGGGCATTGCGATTCTCTTTAATCAAACAGGGTGGAAGCCGTGGCTGGTTTGCCAGCCTGGCCAAAAAGGTTACCAGCCACAAAAGCAATAAGGCTCAGCAGCAGCGACGGAACGATAGGGTGAAAGCCCCAGGGTTGCAGCGACAGGCTGGCCAGCAGGGTATAGCAGCCGGCACCGACAATCATGCTGCTGAGTGCGCCTGCAGCATTGGCTTTTTCCCAGTATAGCCCCAGCACCAGTGGCCACAGGAAAACTGCCTCCAGGCCACCGAATGCCAGCAGGTTCAGCCATATAATCATCTCCGGTGGATTCCAGGCTGCCAGCAGCAACAGCAGGCCCAGCAACAGAGTGATCATCGCGGACATTTTTTTCAGCAGCGGTTCATTGCCCATCTGCTGGGGGCGAACGCGCAGAAAGAGATCCTTAACGATCGTGGCCGATGCCTGCAACAGCTGGGCATTGATCGTCGACATGATCGCCGCCATCGGTGCCGCCAGGAAGATCCCTGCTGCCAGCGGAGGCAGCACATGGATCATCAGCGTCGGGATCACCAGGTCAGGGATCGGCAGGTCCGGCATCACTGCCCGACCCAGCGCGCCAGCCAGGTGCATGCCACACATCAGGACGGCTACCACAATCGTCCCCAGAACAATCCCCCTGTGGACGGCTTTACTGTCCTTGTAGGAGATGCAGCGAACGGCTGTGTGAGGCAGGCCAATAACACCAAAACAAACCAGCACCGAGAAGGATGCCAGAAAGGTTGGAGTGAGAATGTTATCCACGCCGCCGGGGGAGATCAGCTGCGGATCGATATGCTGCAGCTTATCCACTGCGCTGTGCATGCCGCCCGCCGCATGGACCACCGCAAACAGTAGCAGGAAGGTGCCGATCAGCATCACCAGACCCTGCATCGCATCATTTAACACGCTGGCGCGGAAGCCGCCAAAAGCGGTGTACAGGGCGATGCTGCCGCCAAAGATCAGCAGTCCGGTGCTGTAAGGGATGCCTGCGGCGGTTTCCAGCAGGCGGGCACCACCAACAAACTGCACGGTCATTGCCCCGATAAAGGCAATCAGCAGGCTCAGGCTGGCAAACCATACCAGCAGCGGGCTGCGGTAGCGGGCATACAGCATATCGTTTAACGTCACGGCATTATAGCGTCGGGCCAGGATCGCGAATTTTTTGCCCAGAATACCCAGCGAAAGCCAGACGGCAGGCACCTGCACCATCGACAGCAGCACCCAGCCGAGGCCATATTTGTACGCCGCACCCGGCCCGCCGATAAAGGAGCTGGCACTGATATAGGTGGTGGTCAGCGTCATGGCCAGCACGAAGCCGCCCATGGAACGGCTACCAAGGAAGTATTCCGTCAGGAAATTGCCTTCACGGCGCTTACGCATGGCGAAAACAGACAGCCCGGCGACCAGCAGCAGATAGCCAATCAGCGGCAGAATAATGCTTGTTTTCACTGGTCATCCTCCAGAGGAATATCGCGAAAAACCAGCCTGACCATCAGCCAGCAAAGGAATATAAACAGCAGGGGAACCAGCAGGCAGGCCATTTCGAACCAGTGCGGCAGGCCGGTAAGGCCGATTTTATTGCCCGGTAACCATGCCATCAGTGACCAGGCAGCAAGATAGGCGACGGCCAGCCAGAAGGACCAGCGGGCTTCGCGATGAGCCTGAATGAAATGTTTGTCCATCTCTTACTCTCACCTTCCACAGACAAAGAAAAAGGCCGGTCAGACCGGCCTTTTTTTATTAACTCAGACGGATCAGGTTTCCTGAAGGCCGAGTTTTTTCTCCAGATAGTGGATGTTGGTACCACCATGCTGGAAGTTTTCATCGGTCATGATCTTCATCTGCAGCTCAACGTTGACCTTGATGCCATCGATGATCAGCTCAGCCAGCGCATTTTTCATGCGGGCAATTGCCACTTCACGTGTCTCACCATAGGTGATCAGCTTACCGATCATGGAGTCATAATACGGAGGTACAGTGTAGCCAGCGTAAATATGAGACTCCCAACGTACGCCAAAACCACCAGGCGCATGGAAGCGGGTGATTTTGCCTGGGCTTGGCAGGAAGGTGTTAGGATCCTCGGCGTTGATACGGCATTCCACCGCATGACCGCGGATCACCACGTCTTCCTGTTTAATCGACAGCGGCTGCCCGGCCGCAATGCGCAGCTGCTCTTTGATCAAATCCACGCCAGTGATCATCTCGGTAACGGGATGCTCAACCTGGATACGGGTGTTCATTTCAATGAAGTAGAACTCGCCGTTTTCGTACAGGAACTCGAAGGTGCCCGCACCGCGGTAGCCGATTTCGATACAGGCTTTTGAACAGCGATCGCCGATGAATTTGCGCATCTCTGGGGTGATACCTGGTGCCGGCGCCTCTTCAACCACTTTCTGGTGGCGACGCTGCATGGAGCAGTCGCGCTCGGCCAGATAGATGGCATGGCCCTGACCGTCAGCCAGTACCTGAATTTCGATATGGCGTGGGTTTTCCAGGTATTTTTCCATATAGACCATGTCGTTGTTGAAAGCGGCTTTTGCTTCCGCACGGGTCATATTAATGGACTGTTCCAGGTCTTTTTCGTTGCGCACGACGCGCATACCACGACCACCACCGCCGCCAGAGGCTTTGATGATGACCGGATAGCCGATCTGCTTGCCGAAGGCTCGGTTTTTATCCATGTCGTCGCCCAGCGGGCCGTCAGAGCCAGGTACGCACGGTACGCCCGCTTTTTTCATTGCGTTGATGGCGGAGACTTTGTCACCCATCAGACGAATGGTTTCAGCTTTAGGACCGATAAAGATAAAGCCTGAACGTTCAACCTGCTCGGCAAAGTCCGCATTCTCGGACAGGAAGCCGTAGCCCGGGTGGATTGCCACCGCACCGGTGATCTCGGCAGCCGAAATCAGTGCAGGGATGTTCAGATAGCTTTTCACCGACTGGGCAGGACCAATACAAACGGTTTCATCCGCCAGCAGTACGTGTTTTAAATCGCGATCCGCAGTGGAGTGTACCGCCACAGTCTTGATGCCCAGCTCTTTACAGGCACGCAGAATGCGCAGCGCGATCTCACCACGGTTAGCTATAACAATTTTATCCAGCATGGTTCGCCTCGTTATTCGATGACTACCAGCGGCTCGTCAAATTCAACTGGCTGACCGCTTTCGACCAGGATCGCTTTTACAACGCCGGATTTATCGGCTTCGATCTGGTTCATCATTTTCATCGCTTCAACGATGCACAGGGTGTCGCCGGCAGTCACTTTCTGGCCGACTTCAACAAAAGCTTTCGCGTCAGGGCTTGGCGTGCGGTAGAAAGTACCGACCATTGGTGAACGTACGATGTGGCCACTGATCTCGGCAGCAGCGGGTGCTTCCATCGCCGGGGTGGTTGCCGGCGCAACGGCGGTAGCCAGAGCTGGCTGCTGCATCATTGGCGCAGCGTAGGCTTGCTGCATCATCGGGTAGCCGGTGTTCACAGGCGCACGACTGATACGAACGGACTCTTCACCTTCAGAAATTTCCAGTTCAGCAATACCTGATTCTTCAACCAGTTCGATCAGTTTTTTTATCTTACGAATATCCATGAGTGTGGTTCCGTACTCTGTTTAATTAGATTGTGACAGGCGTTTAACAGCTGTCTGTAAAGCCCAGGAATAACCGTCGGCACCAAGGCCACAGATTACACCAGCGGCAATATCAGAAAGATATGAATGATGGCGGAAAGGCTCGCGGGCATGCACATTCGACAGGTGCACTTCTATAAACGGGATGCTGACTGCAAGCAGGGCATCGCGAAGTGCTACGCTGGTATGGGTGAAAGCCGCCGGGTTAATGACGATATAATCGACATTGCCTTTTGCCTCATGAATGCGGTCAATTAAAGCATATTCCGCATTGGACTGGAGATGACTCAGCTTCACGTTAAGCGCGTCAGCCTGCGATGTGATATCGCTGACGATCTCTGCCAGCGTCGTTTTCCCATATTTCTCTGGCTCACGGGTGCCGAGAAGATTCAGGTTGGGACCGTTCAAAAGCAGTATGTGAAACTTATCAGCCATCTTGCTGCTATCTCCTGCGATAATTGAGGCATCGCACAAAATACAACGCGAAAAGCCATTTGTCACCTCTAACGGTGAAATTTGGCCTGCGCGCTGTTCCGAAGTCGGGCATTATAACGATTTCGTGGCACTTAGCAGCTAAATACTGGTCGTATCAGCGAAGATTATCAACTGCACGCCTTAAATTACGTGCAGTTGATGCAGGATATGCGGGGCAGAACACAGTCTTAAGCCTGCTTTATTCGCAGCCATTGACGGAACTTTTTGTAACGCCAGGCCAGCAGAATGAGGGCGATAGCGGCGTAAATCCATGGCTGGGGAGAGAAAGTTTTTACCGACCACAGGTAGTGGATGGGGGCCAGGATCAGCACAACGTAGATCGCATTGTGCAAAGTTTGCCAGCGTTTCCCCAATTTTCGCTGCGCTTTTTGAAAGGATGTCAGGGCCAGCAATAGCAGGATAACCCAGCTGATAATGCCCAGCGTCAGGTAGGGACGGGAGATCAACTCCGATCCCAGCAGGCCCAGGTTACTGATGCCCAGCTCCAGCACGGAATAGCTGACCAGATGCAGTGTGGCCCAGGCAAAGCACCATAGCCCCAGCAGGCGGCGGACCCGGATTAACAGCGGTTGTTTACCGTAGCGAGCCAGCGGCGTCACCAGCAGCGTGCCCAGCAGAAACTTCAGTGCCATCCTGCCGGTAAAATGCTGGATATCTTTTGCCGGATCGGCGCTAAACCAACCCTGATCGATGGCGAAAATTAACCAGATCAGCGGCAGGAAACCGGCAAGATGCAGCAAAATCTTTAGCCCGGTAATTTGTTTGACAGACAGACGTACCACTAGAAATTCTCCCGCAGATCAAGGCCCCGATACAGTGAAGAAACCTGGTCGGCATAGCCGTTAAACAGCAGCGTTGGTTGGCGTTTAACGTCAAGAATGCCGCCGGAACCAATAAAGCGTTCGGTCGCCTGCGACCAGCGGGGATGGTCAACATGCGGGTTCACGTTGCCATAAAAGCCATACTCGTTGGCGGCCAGCTGATTCCATGTGGTGGGAGGCATATCCTTCACCAGGGTGATTTTGACAATCGATTTTATCCCTTTAAAGCCGTATTTCCACGGCACGGTCAGGCGGATGGGCGCACCGTTTTGAGGTGGCAGTTCTTTGCCATAGACACCGGTGGTCAGCATGGTCAGGGGATGCATTGCTTCATCCAGTCGCAACCCTTCGACATAGGGATAATTAATGCCGCCACCGATAAAGCGATCCTTCTGGCCCGGCATTTCATCTGGCGCGTAAACAGTCTGAAAAGCCACGTAGCGCGCATTGCTGGTGGGTTCGGCTGATTTAAGCAGTTTTCCCAGCTCAAAGCCTATCCACGGGACCACCATCGACCAGGCTTCCACGCATCGCATCCGGTAGATCCGCTGTTCTAATGGGAAACGTTTATAGATATCATCCATATTCAGCGTCATGGGCTTCGCCACTTCGCCGCCAATCTCAATCTTCCAGTCGGTGGTTTTCAGGGTACCTGCATTGGCCGCCGGATCGGCTTTATCCAGTCCGAACTCATAATAGTTGTTATAGCCCGTCACTTTGTCTTCCGGCGTCAGAGCCAGGTTCGCCTGATACTGTTCGGGTTTGGTGAAGTCGAGAGGTTTCCCGGACGGCGCTTTCGGGCGATCGTTGCCTTTAAACCATGAGAGCACGTCGGCGCGAGCATCAGGGATCGACAATGCGGCGGCGCTGATCCCCAGCGTTTTCAGGATCTGGCGACGTTGCGTATTGAAGATCTCTTCAGGCGTGACATCGTTTTCAGTCAGTTTGTTCGCGGGTTTCATCAGGCTGCTCTCCGGCATCGGTTTCTGTTCAGCCTTAATCATGGTCATTGTGCGGATATTCAGCGAGTTTGCGGCAAAAAATGTGAAATTTCCTGGAAGGGTGTTCCCCTCTGCCACGCAACAGAGGGGAGAAGACTTAACGCACTTTCACCAGCGTGCGGCCGGTAACTTCATTATTAAGCAGCTTCGATGCGCTTTCTGCCGCTTCGGTAAGGGGCACTTCGTGGGTGGCTTGCTGATAGAAAGTTTCCGGCAGCACCTTAATCAGCCTTTTCCAGGCTTCCAGCCTGCGGGGAGCCGGTGTGCTGACAGAGTCCACGCCCTGCAGGCGAACGTTGCGCAGAATAAAAGGCATCACCGTTGTTGGCAGAGCGAATCCGCCAGCCAGGCCACAGGCTGCTACCACGCCAGAGTAGTTCATCTGTGCCAGCACGCTCGCCAGTACTTTATCGCCTGCGGTATCCACCGCTCCGGCCCAGCGTTGTTTTTCCAGCGGACGTGCATCACCGTTGAATGCACTACGAGGCAGGATCTCTTTTGCACCCAACCGGCGCAGATACTCATGGGTAGATTCCCGCCCGCTCACTGCGGCAACCTGATAACCAAGGGCATTGAGTAGCGCTACCGCGGTGCTGCCCACGCCGCCGCTGGCACCTGTCACCACCACTTCACCACTTTCAGGTGTAATGCCACCTTCTTCCAGCGCCATCACGCACAGCATCGCTGTCAGCCCGGCAGTGCCGATAATCATCGCTTTACGGCCATCCAGTCCGGCGGGCATTGGCACCAGCCAGTCGCCTTTCACTCTGGCCTGCTCTGCCAGTCCTCCCCAATGATTCTCGCCCACTCCCCAGCCCGTGAGCAGCACTTCCTGGCCGGAATGGAAGCGGGGATCTTCGCTGTAATGTACTTTTCCCGCAAAATCGATCCCGGGAACCATCGGGAACTGGCGGATAATTTTTCCCTTTCCGGTAATAGCCAGCGCATCCTTGTAGTTAAGGCCTGACCAGTCGATATCCACCACCACGTCGCCAGGGGGAAGATCGTGGGTAGTCAGGGTCTTCACTGACGCAAGGGTTTCCCCTTCTGACTGTTCAAGAACAAGTGCTTGCATGAGAATCTCCTGAAAATATGACCTGTGAGTATAATTAAAACCTGACCCCACTATACTCCCGACTTCTATCACTATTCTGACATCAGGCAATTATTAGCAGCGCGGGATGTGTTATTTTCCCCCGCGAGTTTCCGTCACAGCCTTCAGATTACAGAAGGCGAGTGATTTTTTTCAACTGCAGTAAAAGAGCACAGGGATGCGATTAACCACAAAACTTTCTGCAATGATCACGCTGTTGAGTGCACTGGCGATGTTAATGATGCTGGTGGGCTGCGTGATGAGTTTTTTTTACCTCAGCAACCTGCGGGCCGAGCACCGTCTGCAGATTATGGCGGAGGATATTGATGTGGCAATGGAAACGGAAACACCGGAGCAGATAGCCGTCTGGCTACCTCAGGTGATGGGACCGTTGCAAATCGTCCGGACTAAATTTATCGAAAATGATCAGTTGCGCCTGGAGCTGGCGCGCCATCAGGATGCGGTGATGGAGGATGAACCCAATAAGTATCGCAACTCTGAACTCAAGCTCGAAAATCACCCCAATATCATGCTGCAAATCACCTGGGTCGATACCACCAAAACCTGGGTCAGCTCTTTTGTTGGCACCTCTATTTTTACCATTATCATCTCAATTGTTGGCAGCCTGCTGCTGATCCTGCTGTTTACCCACCGATGGCTCTACCGTCAGTTGCAGGGAATGGAGCGTCTGGAAGCCCGGGCTGGCAGGGTGCTGAAAGGGGAGCGAGGTACGGTAAGGCAGGGCAGCGTGCATGAATGGCCGCCGAAGGCCAGTAGCGCGATCGATCTGCTGCTGGGCGATCTGTACGAGGCGGGCGAGCAGCGTAATCGTATTGATACGCTGATCCGTGCTTTTGCCGCTAAGGATGCCAAAACCGGCCTGAATAACCGTCTGTTCTTTGATAACCAGTTGGCCACCATGCTGGAGGATACCGAAGCGGCCGGGGCTCACGGAATGGTGATGATGATCCGTTTTTCGGATTTCGATACCCTTCGTGATAACTGGGGCCACACGCAAACTCAGGATTATTTGTTCGATCTGGTCAATCTGCTTTCCACCTTTGTTTTACGTTATCCCGGCGCGCTGCTGGCCCGCTATTTCCGCAGTGATTTTGCCGTTCTGCTGCCTCACCGTAGCCTGAAAGATGCTGACAGTATCGCTTCACAGCTGATTAATGCCGTTGATGCTCTGCCTCCCATGCGGATGCTGGATCGCGAAGATATGATCCATATAGGCATCAGCGCCTGGCAACACGGGCAGAGTACTCAGCAGGTCATGGAAAATGTTGAGCTGGCCACGCGGCATGCGGCGCTGCTGGGAGGAAATAACTGGTCGGTGGGTGAGGTTCCTCAGCAGGAGTTAAGCCGTGGCAGTGTTAAATGGCGCACCCTGCTGGAAAATACCCTGCATCGTGGTGGTCCACGCCTCTATCAGAAACCGGCAGTCACCAGTGAAGGGCAAGTCCATCACCGCGAGATGATGCCGAGGATCTTTGACGGAGATAAAGAGCTGCAATCGGCTGAGTATCTGCCACTGGTGCAGCAGTTGGGCATGGCCGAAGGTTATGACCGCCAGTTGGTGACCCGCATTCTGGCCCTGCTGCCGATCTGGCCAGAAGAAACGCTGGCCGTTCCTCTGACGGTAGATGCTCTGCTGCAGCGTCCTTTTCAGTCCTGGCTGCGCGATATGCTGCTGCAATACACTAAATCTCAAAGAAATCGCATTTTATTTGAACTTGCAGAAGCAGATGTGTGTCAACACATCAACCGTCTGGCTGCCGCGTTTCGTTTGTTGAAAGGTTTTGGCTGCCGGATAGCGATAAATCAGGCGGGATTAACGGTTGTCAGCACTGGCTACATCAAGCTGTTTGACGTGGAACTGATCAAGTTGCATCCGGGTCTGGTACGTAATATCGATCGGCGTACAGAGAACCAACTTTTTGTGCAAAGCCTGCTCGAAAGTTGCAACCGCACGCCAACACGTGTTTTTGCTGCGGGTGTTAAAACCCGTGATGAGTGGCAAACCCTTGCCGGACTAGGGGTTCAGGGCGGTCAGGGCGATTTCTTTGCGCCTTCACAACCGCTCAACAGCGATGTGAAAAAATATTCGCAAAGATATCGAGTTTAGTCTGCCGTTAAGCAGGATTTCACGTAGAATAGCCGCGCGGCTGTGGTGCCGGCAACGGTTTACTGGGTCACCCAGAGAGACCGGGAAATGTTAAAATTTATGTACGTTATGTCCGAATGTCGGCCTTAAACCGCGGGTGCGGAGCCTGATTACAGGCATTGTGAACGCTCAGGTTTTCAGGATTGTGACTCAGGCGAGAGATAGCGTTATTTTTCACCGAAGTAGAACGTTTTTGCGCCTTGTCGCTGCTTCGTGTGGTTGGTAAAGTAAGCGGATTTTATTTTCCGCCCCCAGCTAGCAGGATTATCCTTTAGTATGTTTAAAAAATTCCGTGGCATGTTTTCCAACGACTTGTCCATCGACCTGGGTACAGCCAATACCCTGATTTACGTGAAAGGACAGGGCATCGTTCTGAATGAGCCCTCCGTCGTTGCTATCCGTCAGGATCGTGCCGGTTCCCCCAAGAGCGTTGCGGCAGTCGGTCATGACGCAAAACAGATGCTGGGTCGTACCCCCGGCAATATCGCAGCTATTCGCCCAATGAAAGACGGGGTTATTGCCGACTTCTTCGTGACCGAAAAGATGCTGCAGCACTTTATCAAACAGGTTCACAGCAACAGTTTTATGCGCCCAAGTCCGCGCGTGCTGGTGTGTGTCCCGGTGGGTGCCACCCAGGTTGAGCGTCGCGCGATTCGCGAATCTGCCCAGGGTGCAGGCGCACGTGAAGTGTTCCTGATCGAAGAACCAATGGCCGCAGCGATCGGTGCCGGTCTGCCGGTTTCCGAAGCAACAGGTTCAATGGTCGTCGATATCGGTGGTGGTACTACCGAAGTGGCGGTGATCTCCCTGAACGGCGTGGTGTACTCCTCTTCCGTGCGTATCGGTGGTGACCGTTTCGATGAAGCGATCATTAATTATGTGCGCCGTAACTACGGTTCCCTGATTGGTGAAGCCACCGCTGAGCGTATCAAGCATGAAATCGGTTCCGCTTACCCGGGCGATGAAGTGCGTGAAATCGAAGTTCGCGGTCGTAACCTGGCTGAAGGTGTGCCACGTGGCTTCACGCTGAACTCCAACGAAATTCTTGAGGCCCTGCAGGAGCCGCTGACCGGTATCGTCAGCGCAGTGATGGTGGCGCTGGAACAGTGTCCGCCAGAACTGGCCTCCGACATCTCCGAACGCGGCATGGTGCTGACCGGTGGGGGTGCGCTGCTGCGTAACCTCGACCGTCTGCTGATGGAAGAGACCGGTATTCCGGTTGTAGTGGCAGAAGATCCGCTGACCTGCGTAGCGCGCGGTGGCGGTAAAGCGTTGGAAATGATCGACATGCACGGCGGCGATTTGTTCAGCGAAGAATAATTTGCCTTAAGGAGTGCGGGATATCCCGCACTCCTTTAATAAGATGTCGAGGAATACGCCGAGTTTATGAAGCCGATCTTCAGCAGGGGACCTTCCCTGCAGTTACGCCTGTTTTTAGCAGTTTTGGTGGCAATAGGCGTGATTATCGCCGACAGTCGCCTGGGCGCTTTCAGCCAGATCCGCACCTATATGGATACGGCGGTCAGCCCTTTCTATTTCCTGGCCAACGGGCCACGTCAGATTCTGGACAGTGTTTCTGAAACACTGGCCTCCCGCCAGCAGCTTGAGCTGGAAAATAAAGCCTTACAGCGCGAACTGATGCTGAAAAACAGCGAGTTGTTGATGCTGGGTCAGTTTAAGCAGGAGAATGCCCGCCTGCGCGAACTGCTGGGCTCTCCGCTGCGTCAGGACGAGCACAAGATGGTCACTCAGGTGATCTCCACCGGCACCGATCCTTATACCGATCAGGTGGTCATCGACAAAGGTAGCGTCAATGGCGTTTATGAAGGCCAGCCGGTGATCAGTGACAAAGGCGTGGTGGGCCAGGTAGTTGCGGTGGGTAAAATCACCAGCCGCGTGATGCTGATTTGTGACTCCTCCCATGCATTACCTATTCAGGTGCTGCGTAACGATATCCGCGTTATTGCTGCCGGTAATGGCTGCACCGAAGAGCTGCAGCTGGAACACCTGCCGGGCAATACCGATATTCGTGTTGGTGATGTACTGGTTACCTCCGGACTGGGGGGCCGTTTCCCTGAAGGCTATCCGGTGGGCGTGGTGTCAAGCGTGAAGCTCGATACGCAGCGTGCTTACACGGTGATTCAGGCCCGACCGACCGCAGGCTTACAACGTCTGCGCTACCTGCTGCTGCTGTGGGGTGCCGACCGTAACGGCACCATGCCAATGGCCCCCGAAGAGGTACACCGCGTAGCCAACGAGCGCCTGATGCAGATGATGCCGCAGGTGTTACCTGCTGCTGGCGAACTGATGGGGCCACCGGCTCCGGATAGCCAGCAGGTGCCTGCCGGACCGAATGCGCCCGCTGCTCTCACACCTCCACCTGTCACCAGCCAGTCTGCACCCGCTGCACGCGGAGGCCGTCCTTGAGTAGTTATCGCAGCCATGGACGATGGGTTATCTGGCTGTCGTTCCTGGTCGCACTGGTGCTGCAAATCATGCCCTGGCCTGAACAGATCTACATGTTCAGGCCGTCTTGGCTGCTGTTAATCCTGATTTACTGGGTGCTGGCTCTGCCACACCGCGCGAATGTTGGCACGGGCTTTGTGATGGGTTCTATAATGGATCTTATCTCCGGCTCAACGCTGGGCGTGCGTGCGCTGGCTTTCAGCATTGTGGCTTATCTGGTGGCGTTTAAATTCCAGCTGTTCCGTAACCTTGCGCTGTGGCAGCAGGCGCTGATGGTGATGGTGCTGTCTTTAGCGATGGATGTCATTGTATTCTGGGCTGAATTCTTAGTGATTAACGTCTCATTCCGGCCAGAAATTTTCTGGAGTAGCGTGATAGACGGTATTTTGTGGCCCTGGCTGTTCTTGCTGATGAGAAAAATACGCCGCCAGTTTGCCGTTCAATAAGGAAGATTATGATATCCCTTTATCTGGCCTCTGGTTCTCCCCGCCGCCGTGAATTGCTGACGCAGCTTGGCCTCCGTTTCGAACGTCTCAACACTCAAGTCGAAGAAGAAAAACGCCCGGACGAACAGGCCGAAGCCTACGTGCGTCGCCTTGCGCGCGAGAAAGCCCTGGCAGGCGTGGCGGTCGCTGAGCAGGATTTACCGGTGCTGGGAGCGGACACCATTGTGGTGCTGAACAACGAAGTGCTGGAAAAACCTGCCGATGAACAGGCAGCCGCCGTAATGTTGGCTAAACTGTCAGGCCAGACGCACCAGGTGATGACGGCAGTGGCGCTGGCAGACCGCCGGCAGCAGCTGGATACGCTGGTGGTTACTGAAGTCACTTTCCGCACCCTGAATGATGACGATATTGCCGGTTATATCGCCAGCAAAGAGCCGATGGATAAAGCCGGAGCCTACGGAATTCAGGGGCTGGGCGGAAACTTTGTCAGAAAAATTAACGGAAGCTATCACGCGGTAGTCGGACTGCCTCTGGTTGAAACCGCTGAGCTGTTGAGCCATTTTCAGTCGCTGCGTGAGGTGAGGGAAGAACATGACCGCTGAGTTGCTGGTAAACATCACGCCTTCGGAAACGCGCGTGGCCTACATCGATGGTGGCATCCTGCAGGAAATCCATATCGAGCGTGAAGCGCGACGGGGAATCGTCGGGAATATCTATAAAGGCAGAGTCAGTCGTGTGCTGCCCGGAATGCAGGCTGCCTTTGTGGATATTGGCCTGGAGAAGGCTGCTTTTCTGCATGCCTCTGACATCATGCCGCATACCGAGTGTGTGGCAGGCGATGAGCAGAAGAATTTCTCTGTTCGCGATATTTCCGAACTGGTGCGTCAGGGACAGGATCTGATGGTTCAGGTGGTGAAAGATCCGCTGGGTACCAAAGGTGCACGCCTGACCACGGATATCACTCTGCCATCCCGCTACCTGGTGTTTATGCCCGGAGCCTCTCACGTGGGCGTTTCTCAGCGGATTGAGAGTGAAAAAGAGCGCGATCGTCTGAAGGCGGTAGTCTCGGCCTATTGCGACGAACTGGGCGGATATATCATTCGTACTGCCGCAGAAGGTGTGGGCGAGGTTGAACTGGCCTCCGATGCGGCCTTCCTCAAGCGTCTGTGGACCAAAGTCATTGAACGCAAGAAGCGTAATCAGACCCGCTACCGCCTGTACGGGGAAGTGGCGCTGTCGCAGCGTATCCTGCGTGACTTTGCCGGAGCCGCGCTGGATCGTATCCGCATTGACTCCCGCCTGACCTGGGAGCACCTGTTGGAGTTTACCAGCGAATACATCCCGGAGATGACCGCCAAACTGGAGCTGTATACCGGCAAGCAGCCAATCTTCGATCTGTTTGATGTGGAAAATGAAATCCAGCGTTCGCTGGATCGTAAGGTGGAGCTGAAGTCCGGCGGCTATCTGATCATCGATCAGACTGAGGCCATGACCACCATCGATATCAACACCGGCGCGTTTGTTGGCCATCGCAATCTTGATGAAACCATCTTCAATACCAATATCGAGGCGACCCAGGCCATCGCCCGCCAGCTGCGCCTGCGTAATCTGGGCGGCATTATCATCATCGACTTTATCGATATGAATAATGAAGACCACCGGCGGCGGGTACTGCACTCGCTGGAGCAGGCGCTGAGCAAAGATCGGGTAAAAACCGGCATCCATGGTTTCTCGCAGCTTGGGCTGGTGGAGATGACCCGCAAGCGCACGCGGGAAAGCATTGAGCATGTATTGTGCCAGGACTGTCCGGTCTGTAAAGGCCGCGGAACGCTGAAAACGGTGGAAACTGTCTGCTACGAAATCATGCGTGAAATTGTCCGTGTGCATCACGCTTATGACTCCGATCGGTTCCTGGTTTACGTCTCGCCGTCCGTGGGCGAAGCGCTAAAGACCGATGAATCCCACGCGCTGGCGGAAGTGGAAATTTTCGTCGGCAAGCAGGTGAAAGTTCAGATTGAACCGCTCTATACCCAGGAGCAGTTTGACGTGGTCATGATGTGATCCCAGCGTGGCGGAAAACAAGGAGAGGTCATTGAGGCGATTGCCGAGGATCCTGCTACTCACCGGCACAGCAATCGTGGTCATTATCGCGCTGATGGTCAGCGGGCTGCGTTTGCTGATGCCGCATATGAATGGCTGGCGTGAACCTGTCCTGCAGCAGGTTTCTTCCGCTATCGGCATGCCGGTGCAGGCCAGCGAGCTTAACGGCCGCTGGGAAAACTTTGGTCCGGTGCTGGAGATCCGCTCTCTTAATGTCGGGCTGAAGGATCAGGGCACGCTTAAGGTTGATCGGATTACGCTGGCGCTGGACGTCTGGCAATCTCTGCTTCACCTGCGCTGGCAGTTCCGTAATCTCACATTTTACGATCTTAATCTGGTCACCAACACCCCTCTGACCTCTGGCGGCGACAATAAGATGCAGCTCCAGCCGGGGGAGTTCAGCGATCTCTTTCTGCGACAGTTTGACCATTTTGATTTGCGCCATAGCCAGATCAGCTTTGTCACGCCTTCCGGCCAGCGTGCCAGGCTGGATATCCCACAGCTGACCTGGCTGAATGAGAAAAACCGTCACCGTGCAGAGGGGCTGGTCAGCTTGTCCAGCTTTACCGGGCAGCATGGGGTGGTGCAGGTCCGTCTCGATCTCAGCGATACCAATGGCTATCTCGATACCGGCCGGGCGTGGATGCAGGCCGATGATGTGGATGTAAAACCGTGGCTGGGCCAGTGGATGCGGGACAATACCACCCTGGACAGCGCGCGTTTCAGCATGGCAGGCTGGCTGAGCCTGAAAGACGGTGAAATCTTTGACGGTGACGTTCAGTTGAAGAAGGGGGGGGCTCGCTGGCAGGGAGATAAGCAATCTCATCAGCTGACGGTGGATAACGTTACTGCTCACGTGGCGCGCTTTAACGGTGGCTGGCGTGTTGAAGTGCCGCAAACCAATCTGGTTACCGATGGTCAGCCATGGTCGAAGGGGATGTTTTCGCTGTTGTGGCTGCCCGAAGACACTCAGCTGCCGGGGCCGGATCATCATCAGGAGGTGCGTGTCCGCGCGACCAATCTGCAGCTGGAGCGACTGGATGCGCTGATCCCACTGTTCTCGAAACTTTCCCCAGCCCTGCTGGAAAACTGGCGTTCCCTGCAGCCTCGCGGCCAGTTGCAGGCACTGGCAGTGGATATTCCGGTTCAGCAACCGGAAAAAAGCCGTTTTCAGGCCAGCTGGAAAGATCTGAGCTGGCAGCACTGGGAGCTGTTGCCGGGAATGGAGCATCTCAGCGGCTCCGCCAGCGGTGGCGTGGCTGACGGGAAGCTGGACCTCACCCTGAATGATGCCAGTCTGCCTTATGGTTCAATGTTTCGCGCGCCGCTGGAGATCCAGCAGGCCACGGGCTCGGTCAACTGGCAGTATGGCGAGGATCACCTGACGCTGGTTGGTCATCAGCTGGATGTAAAGTCCCGTTCGCTGTGGGCGAAAGGGGATTTCACCTATACGCAGGCGAAAGGTCAGGAACCGCGGCTGAGTATTCTGGCGGGCATCAATGTGACCAATGCGGGTGACGCCTGGCGTTACTTCCCGGAACCCCTGATGGGCACCTCGCTGGTGAACTACCTCAGCGGAGCGATTAAAGGCGGCCAGGTGCAGAACGCCTCGCTGATCTTCGCCGGTAATCCGCATCTGTTCCCCTTCAAACACAATGACGGCATGTTTGAGGTCTGGGTGCCGCTGAAGCAGGCAACCTATCAATTCCAGCCGGGCTGGCCTGACCTGCAGGATCTCGATATCAATCTGGACTTCGTCAATGACGGCCTGTTTATGAAGGCCGACCAGACGGCGCTGGGGAATGTTCAGGCCAGAGACGTTTCGGCGGTGATCCCGGACTACCTGAAAGAGAAGCTGATCATCGACGGTGATATCCGCGGTGCCGGAACAGAGGTGGGTAAGTATTTCAATCAGACGCCGCTTAAGCCGACACTGGGTGCCGCCCTTGACGAGTTGCAAATCGGCGGGGATGTAAGTGGTCACTTACATCTTGATATACCGCTAAACGGCAGGCTGGTCAGAGCGACAGGCGATGTGAATCTGGATAACAACTCACTGCTGATTAAACCACTCAGCAGCACCATCGAACAGCTTAGCGGACGCTTCACCTATGATAATGGCGACCTGCAGAGCGGGCCGCTGACCGGCAGCTGGTTCGGCCAGCCGGTTAACGTCAGTTTCAATACCAAAGAAGGCGTCAGGGATTACCAGATTGGCGTCGATCTGAAAGGTGACTGGCAGCCGGGCAAAATGGACGTGGTGCCTGTGGCGCTGCGGCACAAACTGACGGGCAGCGCCAGCTGGCAAAGCAACGTGCTGATTAACCTGCCGCATGGCGGAGGTGCGGACTACCAGGTAACGATGGCGGGTGATCTGAAGAATGTGAGCAGTCACTTACCTTCTCCGCTGGACAAGCAGCAGGGTGCGACGATGCCGGTGAAAGTGAATGCCAAAGGGAACCTTAACGGCTTCGAACTGAGCGGCGTGGTGGGCAATCAGCACCGCTTTAACAGTAAATGGCTGCTGGGTAAACAACTGCGTGTCGATCGCGGTATCTGGGAAAACAACGCCACCAAAACGCCGCCGCTGCCGGATTCGCGTGGCATGGTACTGAACCTGCCGCCGCTGGACGGGGAAGCCTGGCTGGGCCTGATGGGGGCTGGCAGTAGTGGTGGCGATAGCACAGGTGCTGGTCAGAGTGCTGCGGGGCGCGCCTATGTGTCGGGCGATATTACACTGCGCACGCCAGCACTGACGCTGGGCGGACAGCAGTGGCATGACCTGGACGCCACCCTGAGCCAGACCGTCTCCGGCGATACCCAGATTCAGGCGAAAGGGAAAGAGATCAACGGCCAGCTGCTGATGAATTCGCGTTCGCCGTGGGTTGCCCACCTTAACTATCTTTACTACAACCCGCAGTGGTCCGGTGGCGGAGGTTCTTCACCTCTACCTGACAACGTAACTTCTGTTAATTTCAGCAGCTGGCCAGCGCTGAATCTCTCTTGTGATGAGTGCTGGTTGCGCGGGCAAAAGTTTGGCCGTATAGCCGCCAATCTTAGCCACGACCGCGATACGCTGACCCTGCAAAATGGCCTGATCGATACCGGCAACTCCCGCCTGACGGTGGCAGGTGAATGGGTCAACCGTCCTGGCTCACAGCGTACCGCACTGAAAGGCGTGCTGAGCGGCAATAAAATCAACGATGCTACTAACTGGTTTGGCATGAATACGCCGCTGCGGGGCTCGTCGTTTAACATTGATTACGATCTACACTGGCAGTCAGCGCCCTGGCAGCCTTCTGAGTCCACACTCAGCGGCGTGATGAAAACCCATCTGGGTGCCGGGCAGATTGCGGATGTGAATACCGGCCGTGCCGGGCAGCTGCTGCGGCTGGTGAGCTTCGATGCGCTGCTGAGAAAACTGCGCCTCGATTTCACTGACACCTTTGGTCAGGGCTTCTACTATGACTCGATCAACGGGACGGCGTGGATTGAAAAAGGGGTGATGCATACCGATAACCTGCTGGTGGATGGCCTGGAAGCCGATATCGCCATGCAGGGAAAAGTCGATCTGGTGAAGCGCCAGATTGATATGGAAGCGGTAGTGGCACCGGAGATTTCGGCTACCGTCGGTGTGGCGGCAGCTTTTGCCGTTAACCCGGTGGTGGGAGCTGCGGTTTTTGCTGCCAGTAAGGTACTGGGTCCCCTGTGGAACAAAATTTCCGTGTTGCGCTACCATATTTCCGGTCCAATCGATAAGCCGCAGATTGATGAAGTGCTGCGCAAGCCGCGTGAAAAGAGCGCGAAGTGAATTTGACGTGACCGGGGAATTGCCTCAGGCTATAGAGATGCAATGCCAGCGATGACTGGCTCATCCAAACAGAGCGAGAATACATGAGTCTGAATCTGGTAAGTGAGCAGTTACTGACTGCTAATAACATTAATCAAGCCGATCTCTTTTCCCTTCTCGGCCAGCTTTCTGAACGTAAGCTGGATTATGCTGACCTCTATTTTCAATCCAGCTTCCATGAATCCTGGGTGCTGGAAGACCGCATCATCAAAGATGGCTCCTGGAATATTGATCAGGGCGTCGGTGTTCGTGCCGTCAGCGGTGAGAAAACCGGTTTTGCTTATGCAGACCAGATTACCCTCAATGCCCTGACGCAAAGCGCCACGGCAGCCCGGAGCATTGTGCGCGAGCAGGGGAATGGCAAGTCCCATACGCTTGGCGCGGTAATGAACCGTCAGCTCTATCCAACGGTTGATCCGCTGCAAAGCCTGTCGCGTGAAGAAAAAATTGCCCTGCTGCACCGGGTAGATACCGTGGCTCGTGCTGCTGACAAGCGAGTGCAGGAAGTCAGCGCCAGCCTGAGTGGCGTGTATGAGATGGTGCTGGTGGCTGCCACTGACGGCACGCTGGCAGCTGACGTTCGCCCGCTGGTTCGCCTTTCTGTCAGCGTGCAGGTTGAAGAAGACGGTAAGCGTGAGCGGGGTTCCAGCGGCGGCGGTGGTCGTTTCGGCTACGAATTCTTCCTGGCCGATGAGTCCGGTGAAGTCCGTGCTGAAGCCTGGGCGCGTGAAGCCGTGCGTATGGCGCTGGTCAACCTGAACGCCGTAGCCGCTCCGGCAGGGACGATCCCGGTAGTGTTGGGTGCGGGCTGGCCGGGCGTACTGCTGCATGAAGCGGTGGGTCATGGCCTGGAAGGTGACTTTAACCGTCGCGGCACTTCCGTCTTCAGCGGTCAGATGAACAAGCTGGTCGCCTCCGAGCTGTGCACCGTAGTGGACGATGGCACCATTGACGGGCTGCGCGGTTCGCTGGCAGTAGATGATGAAGGCGTGCCCGGACAGTACAACGTGCTGATCGAGAACGGTATTTTGAAAGGTTACATGCAGGATAAACTTAACGCCCGTCTGATGGGAGTTAAGCCTACCGGTAACGGTCGCCGTGAATCTTATGCGCATCTGCCAATGCCGCGCATGACCAATACCTACATGCTGGCAGGAAAGTCCACCCCGCAGGATATTATCGAAAGCGTTGACTACGGCCTGTATGCGCCAAACTTTGGTGGCGGTCAGGTGGATATCACTTCCGGTAAATTTGTCTTCTCCACTTCAGAAGCCTATCTGATAGAGAAGGGCAAAGTGACCAAAGCGGTGAAAGGGGCCACGCTGATTGGCTCGGGTATTGAGGCAATGCAGCAGATCTCGATGGTCGGTAACGACCTGGCGCTGGATAAAGGCGTGGGTGTCTGCGGCAAGGAGGGCCAGAGCCTGCCAGTTGGCGTGGGCCAGCCTACGCTGAAGCTGGACAAGCTGACCGTGGGCGGCACTGCCTGATTTGACTGCAAGGGCGGAATAATTCCCGCTATTTCAGGCTGTGGGCGCATCTGCTTTAAAGGAGCGAATTTCTTCGCTCCTTCCGTTCCCTGTTTATTCCTGTCGATACTCCTGATACACATCCGCTACCTTATCGAAATACTCCGTCAGATAGTTAATGCATACCTGCACCTTGAGCGGCAGCTTGTCTTTCTGCGTGTAAACCGCATAAACCGGGCGTGGATCTGACTGATAATGTGCAAACAGGATCTCAACCTTGCCTGCATTAATCTCATCAATGACCCACATCAGCGGCACGTAGGCGATACCGCTGCCGGCAACCAGCCAGCGGATGAGCGTCTGAGAATCATTTGTGGCGAACTTACCCTGTGGCGACAGACGGGTAGAGATCCCTTCCGGCGCGGTCAGTTCGAAATCATTATCCGGCCGTACGCTGTATTCCAGCCAGGAAAAATTGCCAATATCGGAAGGTTTCTCCGGCGTGCCGTGTTGCGCCAGATAGCTTTTTGCCGCGCAGACCACCATCGGCATTGAGCCAAGCCGCCGGGAAAACAGGCTTGAATCCTGCAGTGCACCCACGCGGATCACCAAATCCAGCCCGTCAGCGATCAGGTCCGGAGCCGGGATGCCGGTGACCAGATTCACCGTCAGCCCCGGATACTCTTTCAGCATTTCCGAGGTCATATTCGCCAGCACGTTCTGCGCCATAGTCGAGGAGCTGCCGATCCGTAGCGTGCCTACCGGCGTATTGTTGAAAGCGTAAAGTTGCTCATGAACCTGCTGCGCCTCCGACATCATCCGCCGACAGCCCTGGAAGTAGATCTTACCGGCCTCGGTCAGCCCGAGGCTGCGGGTACTGCGGTTGAGAAGTTTGACCTGAAGCTCATCTTCCAGCTTCGCCACGATCTGGCTGACGGCCGAGACGCTCATCTGCATCTGATTGGCCGCCGCCGTAAAGGAACCCAGTTCAACTACCCGTGCAAACACGGACATGCCTTTCAGTCTTTCCATTATTAACTCTGGCTTAAAAGTGATTTAGATCACATTTGGTAGAAAACATATAGTCAGCCGCGTTACTATAGCATCGCCGGGCTACCGTTCCGTCATTCAACTCGTCAAAGTGCTGGCTCCTGAATACGCTATTATTCAAAGAGCGCCGGTTATGATTATCTGACTGCTGGTCGGTCATTCCATCATCATCACCTGTTAACCAGCGGCCTCCTGACCCCGGGAGGTAAGTTGCGTGTGGCGTAAAGCGTACCCGGTAAGGTACTGACAAGGATAAGAGATGAGTGTGCTTCCGGTAATTGTGATATTTGGGCTCTCCTTCCCGCCCATATTTTTTGAGATCATCGTATCATTACTGTTGTTCTGGCTGGTGCGCAGGTTGATCACGCCCACCGGGATCTATGACCTGGTCTGGCATCCCGCTTTATTTAACACCGCCCTGTACTGCTGCCTGTTCTACCTGGTTTCCCGATTGTTTGTCTGAGGTCATAGTGAAAGCGCTAACTAGAAAGATTTCCCGATTCGCCATTACCATCATCCTGGTCATCATTGCTGTCATTGTCATTTTCCGTGCCTGGGTGTTCTATACCGAATCGCCCTGGACCCGAGACGCCAAATTTACTGCCGACGTGGTGGCAATCGCCCCAGACGTCAGCGGCCTGATTTCCGATGTCCGCGTGCGCGACAACCAGCTGGTGAAGAAAGATCAGGTACTGTTTGTTGTCGATCAGCCGCGCTATCAGCAGGCGCTGGATGAAGCGGAAGCGGACGTGGCCTACTATCAGGCTCTGGTCAACGAGAAACGCCGTGAAGCAACCCGCCGTAATCAACTGGGCGTGTCAGCGATGTCCCGTGAGGCTATCGACCAGGCAAACAACGACTATCAGACCAGCGAACACCAGCTGGCTAAGTCGATTGCCACCCGCGATACTGCCAGACTGGATCTGGATCGTACCGTGGTCAAAGCGCCTGCCGATGGTTGGGTGACCAACCTCAACGTCTATCGCGGCGAATTTATTACCCGGGGTTCTACCGCTGTGGCGCTGGTTCAGCAGCATACTTTCTACGTGCTGGCCTATATGGAAGAGACCAAGCTGGATGGCGTGCGCCCAGGCTATCGCGTGGAAATTACGCCGCTGGGAAGTAATCGCGTGCTGCACGGTACGGTCGACAGTATTGCCGCAGGGGTGACCAACAGCAGCAGCACCATTGATGCGAAAGGGATGGCGACCATCGACTCCAATCTTGAGTGGGTTCGTCTGGCACAGCGTGTCCCGGTACGTATTCACCTGGATGAGCAGGAAGGCAACCTTTACCCTTCAGGGACCACGGCGACCGTGGTAGTAACGGGGGCGGAAGATCGCCGTCCTGACCAGATGTCGCCGATGATGAAGCTGATGCACCGTCTGCGCGAGTTCGGCTAAGCGTATGGAGTGGCATCGCTTACGCTTTCCGGTCAAGCTGACCTTTGCCATTTTGCTGGCGCTGCTGATCGGCTTTCATTTCAATCTGGAAACGCCACGCTGGGCCGTGATGACAGCCTGTATCGTGGCGGGTGGTACGGCGTTTGCTGCCGGGGGCGATCCCTTCTCCGGGGCGCTCCGCCACCGCGGCATGTTGCGTATTGTCGGAACCTTCCTCGGCTGTATCGCCGCGCTGGCGATTATGATCGCCACCATTCGTGCACCCGCTCTTATGCTGCTGCTGTGCTGTCTCTGGGCCGGTTTCTGCGTCTGGCTCTCTTCACTGATTAAGGTTGAAAACTCCTACGCTCTCGGACTGGCAGGGTATACTGCGCTGATTATCGTGGTCAGCGTCGACGCCAACGGCTCGGTGCTACTGGCACCCCAGTTTGCGGTTGAGCGCTGCAGTGAAATCATTATCGGCATCGTATGTGCGATCCTGGCGGACATGCTGTTTTCTCCGCGCTCGATTAAACAAGATATTGACCGGGAAATTGACAGTCTGCTGGTGGCTCAGTACCAGCTGATGCAGCTGTGCGTCGCCCATGGTGATAAAGAAGAGGTCGACAGAGCCTGGACTGCGCTGGTCCGCCGCACCACCGCGCTGAATGGCATGCGCAGCTATCTGATGATGGAGTCCGGACGCTGGCAGAAAGTTGACCGGCGAATGCGCGCGCTCAACACACTCGCGCTGACGTTGATTACTCAGGCCTGTGAAACGTTCCTGATCCAGAACACCCGGCAGGAATATGTCCCACCCCAGTTTCATGTGTTCTTTGAGAAGCCGGTTGAGAACGTCAGTGATATCCACAAGCGCATGAAGATCATGCGCCGGGTGATCACCTCCAGCGGCAGCAAGAACACGCCGGTGACTATCAGCAACTGGGTTGGTGCGGCCAGCCGTTATCTGCTGTTGATGAAAGGGATCCATACCAATAGCAGCATCAGCCGGATTGAAGAAGGCGTGCTGGTCGGGGAACCTGTGGTTAAGATGCGTTCCGCTGAGTCCCGCCACGCGCTGATCAATGGGCTTCGCACCTTTGTGGCGACGGCGATTGGATCGCTGTTCTGGCTGTGGAGCGGCTGGACCTCCGGAAGCGGTGCGATGGTGATGATCGCAGTGATCACCGCGCTGGCCATGCGTATGCCGAACCCGCTGATGATGGCGAAGGACTTCCTGTACGGGATGATCTTTGCTATCCCACTGGGATCGCTGTACTACATGGTGATCATGCCTGGCACTCAACAGAGTATGTTGTTGTTGTGTATTGCGCTGGGAGTGATGGCATTTATTGGTGGGATCCTGATTCAGCGAAGGCAGATCGGCACGCTGGGAGCGCTGGTGGGTACCATCAATATCATCACCCTTGATAATCCAATGACCTTTAACGTCAGCGCTTTTCTGGATAACGCGCTCGGGCAGGCCATTGGCTGCTTCCTGGCGCTGCTGGTTATTTTGCTGATCCGTGATACTTCAAAAGCCCGCGTGGGCCGGACTTTGCTTAACCGCTTTATGTATGCTGCGGTTGCCGCGATGACCACCAATCAGGCCAGACGCCGCGAAAACCATCTGCCTGTGCTGTATCACCAGCTGTTTATGCTGCTGAATATGTTCCCGGGCGATGTCGATAAGTTTCGTATTGCCCTGACGCTGATTATCGGGCATCAACGCCTGCGCGATGCGGAAATCCCGATTAACAGCGATCTCTCTGCCTTTCACAAACAGTTGAGGCATACTGCCGACCGCGTGATCGCTGCGGGCACGGATGCAAAGCGGCTACACTACTTTGAGCGTCTGCTGGCGGAGCTGGAGACTTACCAGCAAAAGCTTGAGCATTATGAAGCGCCGCTGAGCGTCACCGAGCCGGTGCAGCGCCTGGCTTTGATGCTGAAAAAGTACAAGAATACCCTCATCCAAATCTGACTTACCGCTGATATCTCCGGGTATCAGCGCTTTCCCATTCCTCTTTCTCCTGGTGTGGTTCATACAGTCATAAAGGTCGCCATCTATACTTACGTCATCAGGATGGCAAACCACTCAGGAGAAAATGATGAGCACCTCCCTACAGGACCACGAACTGTTCCAGACCGGTTATTTTGCAGCAGGCCAGTGGCAGCGCTGTGCAGCCACCTTTGACGTACTCAATCCCGCCACCGGAGAAGTCATTGCCCAGGTGGCGAAAGCCGGTAAAAGTGAAACTGAACAAGCCATTGCTGCCGCAGAGAAAGCCTTCCCTGCCTGGCGAGCAAAAACCGCCAAAGAGCGCAGTGAAATCCTTTATCGCTGGTATCAGCTGATGATTGATAACAAAGCGTGGCTGGGCAAATTGATGACGGCGGAGCAGGGTAAGCCAGTGAAAGAAGCAGAGGGCGAAGTGGAATACGCCGCCAGCTTTATTCAGTGGTTTGCCGAGCAGGCCAAGCGTGCCAATGGCGAAATTATTCCTCCCGCTAAACCGGGTTCACGCATTCTGGCTACCCGTGAGCCGATTGGTGTGGTAGCGGCTATCACGCCGTGGAATTTCCCGATGGCAATGCTGACCCGTAAACTGGGACCCGCGCTGGCAGCTGGCTGTACCGGTATTATCAAACCGGCTAATAACACGCCGCTGTCGGCTTTTGCTCTGCTGGCGCTGGCGAAAAAAGCGGGTGTACCGGACGGTGTGCTTAATGCGGTTGCCGGTGATACTCATGCCATCAGCGATGCGATTATGGCGAGTAAAGCCGTCCGGAAAATTTCGTTTACCGGTTCAACTCAGGTGGGCAAGCTGCTGATGCGCAACGCTTCCGACACCATGAAAAAAGTGTCTATGGAGCTGGGCGGCAATGCGCCTTATATCGTGTTTGACGATGCCGACATTGATGCTGCGGTGAAAGGGGCAATTGCCAACAAATTCCGCAATGCCGGGCAGGTCTGCGTCAGCGTCAACCGCTTCTATATCCACAACAGCGTCTACGACCGTTTTGTCAGCCAGCTGGCGGAAGAGGTCGTCAGGCTGAAAGTGGGGAACGGCATGGATGAGGGTGTGATTGTCGGCCCGCTGATCGAAGCGGCTGCCGTAGAGAAAGTGGAAGAACACGTGCGCGATGCAGTGGCTAACGGCGGTAAAATTGTCGCGGGCGGTGCCCGCCATGCGCTGGGAGGGAACTTCTGGCAGCCAACGGTGATTGCGGAAGCCAACGAAAAAATGAAGCTGTCGCGAGAAGAGACCTTTGGCCCGGTGGCAGCCTGCTTCCGCTTCGATGATGAAGAGGAGATGATCCGTCGTGCTAACGACACCGAGTTTGGCCTGGCAGCTTACTTTTATACGCAAAATCTGCAGCGTGTCTTCCGTGTTTCTGCCGCGCTGGAAAGTGGCATGGTCGGTATTAACGAGTGTGCGGTGTCCACCGAGCTGGCCCCCTTTGGCGGCGTGAAGGAATCAGGACTGGGCCGTGAAGGTTCGGTGTTGGGTCTGGAAGAATTTATGGAAGTGAAGGCCCTGCACATCGGGGGACTGTAACTCACCGGGCGGCCTGCAGGTCGCCCGACTGATTGCCTTGTGGAGCAGCCAGCATGAGAACAGAGATTTTTGATTTTAACGAAATTGTCGACCAGGCCCATTTTTATCGCCAGTTCAGCGAACGCTTTGCACTGGCTGACAGACCAGTCAGCGATTTGGACAGTTTGTGGGACGTGGTGAATGCAGAGCTGCTGCCGCTGCCGTTAGTCATTGAGTTTATTCATCTGGGGACGGGGCAGAAGAGGCGGTATGGCGCGTTGATTTTACTGTTTGATGAAGCTGAAGAGGAGCTGGAGGGACAGCTCCGCTTCAACGTTCGTTAAGACATGCAGTGACAAAAAGGGCCCCGCGAGCGGGGCCAAAGGGTTCGTCACAGGCTGTTTTCGACACAGCCCGCCGACGAGGAATTACTTATACAGTTCGGCGGTCACGTGCCAGGTATCGTCATTTCGTGCTTCAACAACACGATAGGCGCTGGCACCCTGCCGATCGGCTTTCTGTGACAGCTGCTGACGGATATCCATTGGCGCACCGGCCACACCACTTAAAGTAATTGTCCCCGCAGATTGCAGATTTTCTGACTGTTCAGCATTAACCAGTTGGGCAGCAGAAGCGCCAAAAGAGACAGCTGACAGCAAGCTCAATGCAGCGATGGTTGTTTTGATTTTCATAATCTTCTCCTCATTGTGTTCAACAACCTGCGGGTTTCAACATCATGACCAGGTCGTCGATGTCACGGGCGGACGCTTCAGTATGTCCGCGTCAGTGCCGGACTTATTTATACAGTTCTGCAGTGGCGTGATAGTTGCCGTTATTGTAGGCCTCTACCACACGATAAGATGATGCGCCCTGAGCGTCGGCTTTCTGAGAAAGCTCATGACGGATATCAGTTGGTGCGCCATCGATACCACTTACGCTGATGGTGCCCATTGACTGCAGGTTTTGGTCCTGTACCTGCTGGTCAGTCACCAGGTGTGCGGCATTAGCACCGAACGAGAGAACTGAGGCCAGGCCGAGGACTGCGATTGCGATTTTGGTTTTCATGATCCATGCTCCAGATAAGGGGGGCGGTAACCGAAAGGGCTAAAAAGCGCTTATTATTCTTTGGGTTACCTTTTTTAAGTCTGACTAACTCTTTTGTCTTACGAAACTTCTGTTATTTGTACAGCTCTGCGGTGGCGTGATAGTTGCCGTTTACATAGGCTTCTACAATACGATAAGCAGAGGCGCCCTGAGCGTCGGCTTTCTGATTCAGCTGAGCGTTAATATCCATAGGGGACGCGCTCACGCCGCTGACGCTGACGGTGCCGATTGATTGCATGTTTTGCGCCTGATCTGCATTGACAGAATCAGCTGCAAAAGCACCAAAAGACAGGGCAGAAAGAACACTCAAAGTTGCAATAGTAGTTTTAACGTTCATGATATTTTCCTCGTCGTCTGTTTTTATCTTTTTGTTTTGTGTGATTCGCATCACGAAAACAAGTATAGATCTGATAACGTAAAAAATTAATAGCATGCTAATAATGTTTTTTTGCGATACTTAGCCCATACACTTGTTTTTAATAACCTTCAGTTATAAAAAAAGCTTATAATTTACTCTTGCAATGTTAAATACATGTAAAAACATCGGGGTGGGTGACTTTAGCCATTTGTGCGCTAATTTGTGGTCGATCACGCTATGAGACGGGGATACAGCCTTTTAACCACTGCTTTTGATGCTTCATGGCAGTGCATCATGCTGATATGGCGGCTTAGGAAGGGCAGATTAGGAAGGGCTGATAAAGCAAAGCCGGCGGATGCCGGCTCTGAAAAGCTGATGATGCAGTGAGGTTAGCTGAAGGTTAAAGCTATGCGTTTAATTCCATCTGCTTATAACTCTTGTTCAAACAGCATCATCACCGAGTCAAGCAGCTGCCTGATAGTCACGTGGCGTGCCGGGGTAATAAAGATGGTGTCATCGCCGGCAATCGTGCCAAGGATCCCTTCCGGCTTGCCCAGTGAGTCCAGCATGCGGGCAATCAGCTGCGCGGCGCCCGGGCTGGTGTGGATCACAATCAGCGCATCATTATGATCGATATCCAGCACCAGATTCTTTAGCGGGCTGGTGGTGGTCGGTACGCCCAGCTCGGCTGGCAGGCAGTACACCATTTCCATCTTGGCATTGCGCGTACGGACAGCACCAAACTTGGTCAGCATGCGTGACACTTTGGACTGGTTGATATTTTCGAAGCCCTGCTCCTGCAGCGCCGCGACAATCTCGCCCTGAGAACTGAACTTCTCTTCTTTTAGTAAGGCCTTGAACGCCTTAATCAGATCTTCTTGTTTTGATGGATTACGCATAGGTGCCCGCTAAAAAAGTCAGAAAGAAAAAGATTCCCCTGGCAGGGTATTACATGATTATGCAATTAAGTGAATGTTTATGCAAACGGGAAGTGGTGGCTGCTGCTATCCGTAGCGTCGGGAGCGGCAGTCTAACAAACTTTGCCGGGGAAAAAAATGTTCTGAAGGCGGCGGGTGTTGCTTAAAAAGTGAACGGAATGTTATAAAATTGATGTTGTCCTGATAAGTGTTACAGTTGTACTGTACGCCGAATGACATTGTCTGCCAGCTGCTGTGAAGGGCAACGAAGTGCGTCCTGACTTTATGCGTTCAATCTCCACGGCTTCGTTATATTCTCTGCGCCACCGCGCAAAGTTGAATGAAAGCTTTCGCTAAGACCATACGGGTCGACTACCTTCATAACCAGATGGATTCCCGGCAATTAATGTTTACTATAATAAGGAGTTTAGGATGAAAGTTGCAGTTCTCGGCGCAGCTGGCGGTATTGGCCAGGCTCTCGCACTTCTGCTTAAAACCCAGCTTCCGGCAGGTTCAGAACTCTCTCTGTATGACATTGCTCCGGTTACGCCAGGCGTGGCCGTCGATTTGAGCCATATCCCCACCGCAGTTAAAATCAAAGGTTTCAGTGGCGAAGATGCCACTCCGGCATTGCACGGCGCGGATGTGGTGCTGATCTCCGCTGGCGTGGCACGTAAGCCAGGTATGGACCGTTCTGACCTCTTTAATGTGAATGCGGGTATCGTGCGGAATCTGATTGAGCAGGTTGCCAGTACTTGTCCTAACGCTCTGATTGGCATCATCACTAACCCGGTGAACACTACCGTAGCGATTGCTGCCGAGGTGCTGAAGAAAGCGGGCGTTTACGATAAGAACAAACTCTTTGGCGTGACCACGCTGGACATTATCCGGTCCAATACCTTTGTCGCTGAACTGAAGGGAAAAAACCCGTCAGAGCTGAACGTGCCGGTAGTGGGCGGTCACTCAGGCGTGACCATTCTGCCTCTGCTGTCGCAGATCCCGGGCGTGAGCTTTACCGATCAGGAAATCGCTGACCTGACCAAACGCATTCAGAACGCCGGTACAGAAGTGGTGGAAGCCAAGGCGGGTGGCGGATCGGCTACGTTGTCGATGGGCCAGGCGGCAGCTCAGTTCGGCCTTGCTCTGGTGCGTGCTCTTAACGGTGAAAGTAATGTGGTGGAGTGTGCTTACGTTGAAGGTGAGGGAACCCATGCCCGCTTCTTCTCTCAGCCGTTGCTGTTGGGTAAGAATGGCATTGCGGAACGTAAACCGATTGGTGCGCTGAGTGCTTATGAAGAGCAGTCACTGAAAGGCATGCTGGATACGCTGAAGAAAGATATCACGCTGGGCGAAGAGTTTGTTAAGTAAAGCCGCGTCGGGCCAGAGTTCTCCTGGCCCACTGTTTTCCCCCGCCTGAGCTTTTAATTCCCCGGATATTCCAGTACGGTCACCGGCAGCGTCATTTTGCGATCGTTGCGGATGATTTCCACCTCAATCACCGTACCGGGACGGATTTCGGCTACCTGATCCATCGTTTCCAGTGCCGATACGGCAGGCCTGTGGTTCACACTGGTGATCACATCATTAACCTGCAGCCCCGCCTTGGCAGCCGGGCCGCCCTGCGAAACGTTGGTGACCACAATCCCCTGCAGATGATCGAGGCCAGAGGTTTGCCCGTGCATCTGGGGGATCTCTCTGCCGCTGATGCCAATAAAACCACGAATTACGCGGCCATCGCGGATCAGCTTATCCATGATTTTTGCCGCCAGCGCGGTGGGGATTGCAAAGCCAATCCCTTCCGGTGTCTCGCCATCGTTACTCTTGTCGAACGACAGCGTGTTAATGCCCATCAATTCGCCCAGAGAGTTGATCAGCGCACCACCCGAGTTTCCTTTGTTGATGGAGGCATCGGTCTGCAGGAAGTTCTGGTAGCGGGATGGGCTGAGACCCACGCGCCCGGTGGCGCTGATAATGCCCTGGGTGACGGTCTGACCAATGTTATATGGGTTGCCGATGGCCATCACCAGGTCACCGATATGCGCAATCCGCTTCGGATTGATCGGGATCACTGGCAGGCCGGATGCCGTAATTTTCAGGACGGCGAGGTCGGTCAGGCTGTCAGATCCGACCAGCATGGCCTCAAAAATCCGTCCATCCTGCAGCGCTACAATGATCTGGTCAGCATCATTGATGACATGCTTATTGGTCAGAATATAGCCGCGGCCATCCATAATCACGCCTGAGCCAAGCGTACGGATTTCCAGATTATCAGCGGAAGCATTGGCGCTGCGGTTATATACATTCACCACTGCGGGAGCAGCGCGACGGACAGCAGAGTTGTAGCTGACAGGCATCTCATCGGTGCTGTCATCTTTATGAGTGAAAAAATCGCTGCCGATCCTCAGTGCCGGCACTGCAGCCAGCAGAATACCCGCCACAACGAGGCCAAGAAGCACTGAACGCAATAGTTTAGGAAACATGGCTTTAAACGATGAGTGAATGAACGTTGGCAGGATAGCATGAGTTAAGCGGACACGCAGGTGTCCGCTTCATGATTTAGCTATTTAGCGTAAAAGCAGGTAAATGCTCTGATCGCCGCGGATTATATTCAGCGCCAGCAGCGGCGGTTTCGCTTCCAGCAGCTTGCGCAGCTCCGCCAGGTTTTGCACACGGGTCCGGTTCAGACCGACAATCACGTCCCCTTTATGCAGGCCAAACTGTTCGGCAGGCGTGGATTTATCCACGCTATCAACGCTGACGCCTTTGCTGCCATCTTTCGTGGCACCATCGCTCAGCGTTGCGCCCTGCAGCGCTGGAGTCATCTGCTCGGCGTTGGTAGTAGCCTGGCTGCTGGCATCCAGTTTGACGGTGACGGTCTGCGGTTTGCCTTCGCGTAGCAGGCCTACCTTCACCTCTTTACCCGGTGCGGTGGTGCCGATTTTCACCCGCAGTGCCGCAAAGCTGTCGATTGGCTTGTCATCAAGGCTGGTGATGATGTCACCGGCTTTGATACCTGCTTTCGCCGCTGCAGAATCTGGCAGTACTTCGTTGACGAAGGCACCGCGCTGGGCATCAACGTTGAACGCCTTCGCCATATCCGCGGTCATTTCAGTACCTTTAATCCCCAACTGGCCCCGCTTCACTTCGCCGAATTCAATCAGCTGTTGTGCAAGGTTCATCGCCATGTTACTCGGGATGGCAAAACCGATGCCGATATTGCCGCCGGAAGAGGCAAGAATCGCAGTGTTGATGCCGATCAGCTCACCGTTCAGGTTCACCAGCGCGCCGCCTGAATTGCCCCTGTTGATAGCCGCATCGGTCTGAATAAAGTTTTCCAGCCCTTCCAGATTGAGTCCGCTACGACCCAGCGCAGAGACAATGCCGGAGGTGGCAGTCTGGCCAAGGCCAAACGGGTTGCCGATTGCCACCGCAAAGTCACCGACTTTCAGCTGGTCGGAATCGGCAATCTTAATCTGAGTCAGCCCTTTGGCTCCGCTGACCTGAATCAGGGCGATATCCGTTTGCTCGTCATGCCCGATCAGTTTGGCATCAAACTCCCTGCCGTCACTAAGCTGGACGCTGATTTTGTCCGCCCCGTTGACCACATGGTTGTTGGTGAGGATGTAGCCTTTATCGGCATTAATGACCACGCCGGACGCCAGCCCCTCAAAAGGCTGAGGCTGCGAGTCGCCTCCATCCTGGCCCTGCTGACCGAAGAACCGTTTTAACGGCTCAGGAATGTCCTGTGTCTGGGCCTGAGTCTGGGTTCCTTCCACGTGCACGCTGACCACCGCAGGTAAAACTTTTTCCAGCATCGGCGCCAGACTTGGCATCTGTTGTCCCTGAATTTGCGCAGGAAGCGACGCCACTGCCGCTGGGGCTGCGGCCAGGTTCATGCCAGTACTCAATGCTAATGCGCTTAACAGTAATGATTTCTTCTTCATCGCTTCGACGCTCTCCTGGATAAAAGTGGGGGAACTCAGCAATCCGGACGGACAGCTGCCTGACGGTTTGCATCGGCGACTGGGCCAACAAACAAAAAAGGGCGCAGATGCGCCCTCAATAAACTCTTACTTCTCGCGTGCAGCACGGTCGCCACGCAGCAGGCCGGAGGCGCTGTCAGGATAATCGCGCGGCATCTGTACCGGAACCTGATCGTTATCCGCTTCAGACTCGGTCAGCTGATAAGCAAAGGGGTTCTTTTCACCCGGCAGATTCGGCAGCAGGTCATTCGATCCTTTCGCCATGTGCTGGTAAAGCTGGCGGTAATCACGTGCCATATTGTCCAGCAGCTCGGCGCTCTGGGCAAAGTGGCTGGTGAGTTCTTCACGGTAGTCAGCCAGTTCGGCCTTGGTTTTTTCCAGCTCGTATTGCTGGCTCCGCTGCTCACGCAGTTTCCTGTTACCAAAACGCATTGCTACCGCGCCGATAATTAATCCAACTACCAATCCAATAAGCGCGTATTCCCAGGTCATAATAACTCCCGTGTTGTCTTCGTTGTTCCGTAGGGACGCCTGGCTTCTGCCAGTTCACTACCAGCCACTATAACCGCTAATCTCATGGAAGTGGAATCCTGAGGCTGCATCGCTTAGTGTAGAACGGCCTTTTTTTCGACAATCAACCACCTGACGCTCCAAATTTTTCAGGGAATGTGAATAAATTATGCAAACGATGTCTCCTCTGGCGCTCTACCAACAGGCGCTGAAAAAGGGTGAATATCAACCTGACGATGTTCAACGCGAAGCCGTCACCCGTCTGGACGGGATTTATCAGGCCCTGACCCGTTCCGCACCCGCTCCCACTCAGCCAGCTAAAGGGTTATTTGGCAAGCTGAACAAGCTAATGGGTAAGGGGAAAGATCAGCCGCAAGCACCGGTCCGGGGATTATATATGTGGGGTGGCGTTGGCCGGGGAAAGACCTGGCTGATGGATATGTTTTTTCAGGCAATTCCTGGAGAACGTAAGCAGCGCCTGCACTTTCACCGTTTTATGTTGCGCGTTCATCAGGAGCTGACGCAGCTGCAGGGGCAGAGTGACCCGCTGTTAATTGTGGCAGATCGTTTCAAAAGTGAGACTGACCTGTTGTGCTTTGATGAGTTCTTTGTCTCGGACATTACCGATGCCATGCTGTTAGGCACGCTGATGGAGGCGCTGTTCGCCAGAGGGATTACTCTGGTTGCCACCTCCAACATTCCACCAGACGATCTGTACCGCAACGGTTTGCAGCGTGCGCGTTTCCTGCCCGCGATTGAAATGATCAAACAGCACTGCGACGTGATGAACGTGGATGCCGGGATTGATTACCGTCTGCGTACCCTGACCTCCGCTCATCTGTGGATGATGCCGCTGAACGAGACCACGGCGAAGGAGATGGACCGGATGTTTGTTGCCCTGAGCGGTAAAGAGCGATCCGAGCGGCCGGTGCTGGAGATTAACCATCGCACTCTGCCAACGCTGGGCGTTGCGGACGGCGTGGTGGCTATGGATTTCCTCGCGCTTTGTGGCGAAGGACGCAGCCAGCATGATTACATTGAACTTTCCCGCCGTTTCCACAGCGTGCTGCTGTTTAACGTGCCGGTGATGATCTACAAAACGGAAGATCAGGCGCGACGTTTCCTGGCGCTGGTGGATGAATTTTACGAGCGGCATGTAAAGCTGGTAGTCTCCGCCGAAGCCTCCCTGTATGAGATCTACCAGGGGGCCCGGCTGAAGTTCGAATATCAGCGCTGCGTCTCACGTCTGCAAGAGATGCAAAGCGAAGAGTATCTCAAGTTGTCTCATCTGCCCTGAGGCGAGAAAAATCAGGGCGGCGGGGTGCATTTTATTGAAAAAAAGGGTCGCGCTTTACGGGCGACTTCTCTATAATCTTGCGACCCCACGTTACAACAAAGGTTTTTTTCCCAAAACTCTTTGTGTTCCAGTAACTCTATCCGAAGGGGTGGGCTTGCTGGTCAAGATGGTCGTGTGAGCCTCAACCGTTTATTCAAGCGTTTGGGATTTCACCAACGTGTAACTTAATTTGGGTAAGCTTTTAGATGAAAACTTTTACAGCTAAGCCAGAAACCGTCCAACGTGACTGGTATGTTGTTGACGCGACAGGCAAAACTTTAGGTCGTTTAGCGACTGAACTGGCTCGTCGTCTGCGCGGTAAGCACAAAGCGGAATATACTCCGCACGTTGATACCGGTGATTACATCATCGTTCTGAACGCTGAGAAAGTTGCCGTAACCGGTAACAAGCGTACTGACAAGATTTATTACCATCACACCGGCCACATCGGTGGTATCAAGCAAGCGACCTTCGAAGAGATGATTGCTCGCCGTCCTGAGCGTGTGATTGAAATCGCGGTTAAAGGCATGCTGCCAAAGGGCCCGCTGGGTCGTGCTATGTACCGTAAACTGAAAGTTTACGCGGGCAACGAGCACAACCATGCGGCACAGCAACCGCAAGTTCTTGACATTTAATCGGGATTACAGGCAATGGCTGAGAATCAAAACTACGGCACTGGTCGCCGCAAAAGCTCTACCGCTCGCGTATTTATCAAGCCGGGCAGTGGTAACATCGTTATCAACCAACGTTCTTTAGAACAGTACTTCGGTCGTGAAACTGCCCGCATGGTAGTTCGTCAGCCGCTGGAACTGCTGGACATGGTCGGTAAATTCGATCTGTACATCACCGTTAAAGGTGGTGGTATCTCTGGTCAGGCTGGTGCGATCCGTCACGGTATCACCCGCGCTCTGATGGAGTTCGATGAGTCTCTGCGTGCGGAGCTGCGTAAAGCTGGCTTCGTTACTCGTGATGCTCGTCAGGTTGAACGTAAGAAAGTCGGCCTGCGTAAAGCACGTCGTCGTCCACAGTTCTCCAAACGTTAATTTATTCTGCTCAGGCAGAGTCGATTATCGAAAAACCCGGTGCCTGCACCGGGTTTTTTCTTTTTGGCTTTCGGCCAAAAGTGTGAAAACGCCACAGGTTACGGCATTTTCCCCTCAAATCCTTCTTCCTGCCCCCACAAGCTGTCTAAAATCTGGTAAACTGTCTGTCACTTTGCGCCCATTAGCAGGGCATTGATGTGAGCGAGCATGAGGGGAGAGCCTCAGCCTTCATATCTGTTAATGGCATTTTATTAAGCAGGTAATCGCCACGTGGCGGGCTTGCGCAGTAATTTTCTGGATAAACTTGGAGGTTTACATGGCTGTCGCTGCCAACAAACGTTCGGTAATGACGCTGTTTTCTGGTCCGACTGACATTTTTAGCCACCAGGTGCGTATTGTCCTGGCGGAGAAGGGTGTCAGCGTAGAGATCGAGCAGGTAGAAATGGATAGCCTGCCCCAGGATCTGATTGACCTCAATCCGTACCGTACTGTCCCGACGCTGGTTGATCGTGAACTGACGTTGTACGAATCCCGCATCATCATGGAATATCTTGATGAGCGTTTTCCGCATCCGCCACTGATGCCTGTCTACCCTGTTGCTCGCGGTGAAAGCCGCCTGATGATGCATCGTGTTGAGCAAGACTGGTACAGCCTGATGCGTAAAGTCGTGAACGGCACGGCACAGGAAGCTGAAGCTGCCCGTAAACAGCTACGTGAAGAGCTGTTGGCGATCGCACCTCTGTTCTCCCGTACGCCATTCTTTATGAGCGAAGAGTTCAGCCTGGTGGATTGCTATCTGGCTCCGCTGCTGTGGCGTCTGCCACAGATGGGCATTGAACTGGTCGGTGCCGGGTCAAAAGAGCTGAAAGGTTACATGACACGTGTCTTCGAGCGTGATTCCTTCCTCGCTTCCCTGACGGAAGCGGAACGTGAAATGCGCCTGCAAACGCGGGGCTGATTAGGATGGAAATGTCGCAACTTACCGCACGTCGTCCTTATCTGCTTCGGGCGTTCTACGACTGGCTGCTGGATAACCAGTTGACGCCTCACCTGGTGGTGGATATCAACCTGCCTGGCGTGATGGTCCCGTTGGAATATGCGCGTGATGGTCAGATCGTACTGAACATTGCTCCACGTGCCGTAGGCAATCTGGAACTGGGCAATGAAGAAGTGACTTTCAATGCCCGGTTTGGCGGTGTGCCTCGTCAGGTTACTGTGCCACTGGCTGCGGTGATGGCTATCTATGCTCGTGAGAATGGCGCAGGAACGATGTTCGAGCCTGAGCCGGTTTACGAAGAAGCCGGGGAATATAATCCTGCTTCGCAGCAGGATGACGCGCCGGAAACCGTGATGTCTGTTATTGATGGCGATCGTCCCGACAGCAGCGAACAGGATGATGATGGCCCGGACGACGAACCGCCACCGCGCGGTAGCCGTCCTGCTTTGCGCGTGGTGAAATAACGCTGCAATTCAGAATTAGCCAAAAGGCCAGTCCTTTTAAGGGCTGGTTTTTTTTGCCTGTATTTTGTCATCCGTTATCGGGTCTGGTTTGGATCATGGTTAATTAAATCTACGTTAATTTTTTTACCAGTAAAACTTAAAAGTATTTAAAAGGTATGGGCTTATTAGAATTTCATTTATTTCCATGTGGCTATTTTTATTCTGATAAAAGCGGCATGTCTGAGTGAAATTAAAAGATAAATTAACTGGGCTTAATGGAAATTAACTTGGAGACTGTATTTTCGATGTTGATTTTGATTAAAAGATTGCATGCAGGTAAGATTAAAATTATTGAAGTTTTCGCAGAATGAAATTAATGTTCCCGCACCGATAACTTATTCGTTATTACTGGCAGGCAAATAGTGGCTTTCGCGCCAGGAAGGCAAGGAATATTGGTATTGCAGCAGCAGAAGGCGAGATAATTTTTTTTCATGATGCAGGAGTACTGTTACAGCAGCAGGCATTAGTTAACCACCTCGGCGTACATCAGCACAGCCGGGTACCTGCGGTCTGTATTGGTTATGTCTGTGGCTTTAAAACGGAGAATAACCTGCTGGCAGATATTGATATTCCGGCCAACGCTGAAAACGTTCAGGCTATTTCAGTTATGACTCTTCTGTGGCGAAGTACTGTTTTTTGCTGGGCGGGGATGAGGAGGCCGGGCTGAGGCTTCACGAATTACTTCCGCACCAGTGCATATCAAAGAGCACGCATGGATCGGTATGGGAGCGGTGCTCCTGAAAGGGGTGACGATAGGCAAGCATGCGGTAGTCGGTGCAGGCAGCATCGTGAATGAAAGCGTACCTGATTATGCGCTGGCACTGGGGAATCCGGCGAAAGTAGTGAAATCATTGAGATTGAGCAGTCATATTGAAAACGCTCCTGGTGAGTACCGAGTACCGGGAGCCGTTTATCTCAGGAAATTAAGCCGCGCTTTTTTTTGCCAATAGGGTGGCAAAACGCATTTTTATCCTTTCGCCCTGTTGATCAACTTTGTGCAGCGCACCAGGATTTTCATTGTATTTCACGATCTCCCAGCCCTGGTAATCGTTTGCCAGTTCACCTGCGGAAAAGGTGAATGGAAACGGCATGCTGCAGGGATAATCTGCTGTATCCATCGCAGCGACAATCAGGTTAAAGCCTCCGGGCTGAGTGGCATTCTGCATCTCCCGAATAAGAGAAGAAACGGCCTCCGGCTGCAGAAACATCAGCACTACGGTGGAAAAAATGAAGTCGTAGCGCTTATCGAGCGTGACCTGTTCCAGATCGCATTGTGTCAGGGTTATCCCACTCAGTTTCTCTGCTGCCATAATACTTTGCAGATGTTGCAGGCTTGCAACGCTCTTATCCCACCCCTCCACTTCAAACCCTTTTTGCTGGAGGTACAGACTATTGCGTCCGTTGCCGCACCCTAAATCGAGCGCACGTCCTGGTGGTATCCGTTGAGCTGCAGCAATCACCTCGGAATGAGGCCGCGTGAGTAGGTATTTTTTACTGTAGTAGTCTTCCTGCATAAATCCTCCGGAATTCAATTGTTTAATTGTTTCAGCAACGGGAAGCTCTGCGAAATCTGATTTTCGCTGACCACAAAGGCGTTAAGATGACCTTCTCTGCTGAAACCTCTGGCAATAATGCCTTCACGGCCGAGCTCCATTTTCCACTCCAGCTCCTCGCTGGCACTATCTCCGGCCAGCTGGTAAGGGCAGTCTGGCGTTTTTATCTTTACCAGCATCGGCGGTTGGCTCACTGGAGTGCGTTCGCCGGTCAGCGTTTTAGCCAGTGCCATGGCCGCCAGCTGGATTGGTTGCAGGAACGGCAGGAGCTTTCCCCCCCTCTCCGCGCAGTCGCCCAAAGCAAAAATAAACGGGTCGGAGGTGGTATGGCAGCTATCAACCTGAATGCCGCGTCTGGTCGCCAGTCCGGCGGCTTCTGCCAGTGCGGTGTTGGGCTTCAGACCAACTGCGCAAATCACGGCATCGCAGGTCAGAAGGCGGTCATCACTGAGCCTTGCTTCAATCCGGGCACCCGCTTCTGACAAGGAGAGGAGTTCACGGTTAAAACAGAACTCCACCCCTGCTGCCGCCAGGCAATGCTGCAGGCGCAGGCTGATTTCCGCCGGCATCAGGGAAGAGAGCAGATGACCTGAACGGTCAACAAGCGTGACTTTTTTACCGGCTCTGGCCAGATCCATTGCCAGTTCACAGCCGATCAGCCCCCCTCCAAGCAGCAGTATATGCCGGGACAGCTGTAAATCATGCTGGGCCAGCCGGTACTCCTGCTGGCTGTTGAGGGTGGTCATCAAATGCCCCCCTTCGACCGGGGGCCGTGCCGCTTCAGCTCCCAGAGCGAGTACCAGTTTGCCGTAGGTAAACTGGCCTGCGGTAGTGGTGATTAGCCTGTCCCCTGGGTTTAGCTGTGTGACGTGCGTATGGCTGTGTAACTGAACTGAATACTGAATTGCAAAGTCCTGCGCGGACTGACGAGTGAGATCTTCCGCTCCTTGCTGTCGGGTGAAAACGTGGCTCAATTCCGGCTTGTTATATTCATCACAACTGTCCGCCGCGATCAGTTTTATGGACTGTTCGCTGTTTCGCTGGCGAAGGTTTTTCACCAGCTGTCGGGCCGCAAAGCCGGAGCCAATAATAATGATATCGTCCGACATAGCTCAGGCCTCATAAGGATCGAAAACGGATTTACCCAGCCCGCACTCCGGACAGAGGAAATCTTCCGGAACGTCCTGCCAGGTTGTTCCGGGCGCCACAGTCTGCATCGGTTCGCCCAGCGCAGGATCGTAAATCCACTGACAAACCGAACATTGCATGCACTGACCTGCCGCGGCTGGATTGGCCCTGTTTTCCGGGGCCGCATTGATGGCCAGAGGAGCAACAGCGGGTAAGGTTTCTCCTGCACTGACTGGCGTAGCCTGCTCTGACACAGGGAGTGCCCATTGACGGGCGAGATAACGTCCGTGCTTGCGGCACTCTTCAAGCGTATCGCTATCGGGCCGCCATTTGGCTTTCAGGGCGATAGCGGTTTCAAAACCGGCATCCATCAGTCGCGTGTGGATACGGTCGACCGCACCGCCTGTCCAGCCGTAGCTGCCAAAGGCGGACGCTTTCTTGTTACGAAAACGCAGTCCGGCCATCTCTTCAAGCATGCCGGCGATTTTTGGCATCATGACATTATTCATGGTGGATGATCCCACCAGAATGCCCTTAGAACGGAAGATCTGAGTCAGGATTTCGTTCTTGTCATGGCGGGCGACATTATAAATTTTCACGGCCACGCGGGGATCGACATCGTTAATACCCTGAGCGATAGCATCGGCCATCATCCGGGTGTTATTTGACATGGTGTCGTACAGCAGAGTGATACGATCTTCCTGATAGTCGTCTGCCCATTGCAGATAGCGGTGAACGATTTGGGTAGGATTATCACGCCAGACGACGCCGTGCGACGTTGCAATCATGCTGACCGGGAGATTGAAACCCAGGATCTCATTGATCTTTGGCGTCACCAGTCTGCTGAAGGGAGTCAGGATGTTGGCGTAATAGCGCTGGCACTGTTCAAACAGTTCGTTCTGGTCAACTTCATCGTTAAACAGATGTTCATCGCAATAGTGCTGACCAAAAGCATCGTTGCTGAACAGAACGGCCTCCTCCGTCAGGTAGGTCATCATACTGTCCGGCCAGTGCAGCATCGGCGTTTCCACGAAGATCATCTTCTTGCCGTTGCCAATATCCAGCGCATCGCCAGTTTTGACGATGTTAAAATGCCATTCAGGATGGTGATGATGTCCGTTGATCGAATCGATCGCATTTTCCGTGCAGTAAATTGGTGTGCCCGGGATCAGAGCCATCAGCTCGGTCAGTGCACCTGCATGATCTTCCTCCGCGTGATTGATGACGATGTAATCGATCCTGTTGAGATCGACCTCCTGCGCAAGATTGGCAACAAAGCTGCGGCTGAATTTATGATCGACCGTATCGATTAGTACCGTTTTCTCCTCCTGAATCAGATAGCTGTTAAAGCTGGTCCCTTTCAGCGTTTTATATTCTGTGCCGTGAAAATCCCGGACCTCCCAGTCACGTTGTCCGACCCAGGTAATATTGCTTTTAACAGGGATACTCATTTTGAAAACCTCATGCAATTATCAGATTGTTTGGAATGCACTATTGCATGAGCTGCGCCACTTTTTAATTACTTGATTAATAATGCATTTATTTTTTATCTTGTCATTGTGACAGTGTCTGTTTATTGTCTTTTTAACAATGACAATGTGAATATGACACCATGACGCTTTCCGTTAACAGCCTTGCGGCCATCGCGGTAGACATTCAGGACAGCCTTTCAAGGCCGGATCGGTTTCAGCGCATTATTAACAGCCTCCATTCGCTGCTGAACTGTGATGCAACGGCACTCTTACGCTATGAAGCTCATCAGTTCCGGCCTCTTGCCACAGCAGGTCTGGCACCGGATGTCATTGGGCGGCGTTTTAAGCTGGATTCGCACCCGCGGCTGGAGGCTATTGCCCGTGCAGGAAACGTGGTTCGCTTTCCCGCTGACAGCGACCTGCCCGATCCTTACGATGGGCTGATCCCCGAGCAACCGGCACTCCATGTTCACGCTTGCGTGGGGCTGCCTCTGTTTTTGGGGCAGACCCTGATTGGCGCGCTGACCCTGGATGGGATGGATGCAGCGCAATTTGACGCTTACAGCGATGAAGAGCTGTGGGTGGTGGGTACGCTGGTGTCAGGGGCGCTGAACAATGCTTTGCTGATGGAGCAGCTGGAAAAACCAGGAGTGGAAACCTTTTCACTTATTCCGCTCGAAGCAATGGATGCTGCTGAAGATGAGATGATCGGAAATTCAGCACAGTTACTGCAATTAAAAAAAGAGATCGGGATTGTGGCTTCCACCGATCTCAGCGTCCTGATCACTGGTGAAACAGGAGTGGGTAAAGAGCTGGTGGCTCAGGCTCTACACCGCCAATCTGCACGAAGTGGCAACCCGTTGATTTACCTTAACTGTGCTGCGCTGCCGGAAACCGTAGCAGAGAGTGAACTTTTTGGGCACGTTAAAGGGGCTTTCACCGGTGCCGTACACGATCGCACAGGGAAATTTGAGATGGCCGACCGGGGGACACTGTTCCTGGATGAGATCGGTGAGTTGCCGCTCTCTTTGCAGGCTAAACTTTTACGGGTTTTACAGTACGGCGATCTCCAGCGCGTAGGGGAAGATCGTTTGTTAAAGGTCGATGTCCGTATTCTTGCTGCCACCAATCAGGCACTGCGCCAGGCAGTGGCGGAAGGGCGTTTTCGTGCCGATCTCTATCATCGGCTGAGCGTCTTTCCGCTGCATGTCCCGGCACTGCGGGAAAGAGGCGAAGATATTGTCTTACTGGCCGGTTATTTCTGTGAAAAGTGCCGCAGAAAATTCGGGCTGCAGCATCTGGCCCTCAGTGCGGCGGCCCGAACGCTGCTTACTTCTCTGCCCTGGTCGGGCAATATCCGTGAACTTGAGCACAGCATTTACCGCGCCAGCATTATCGCTCAGGCAGAAGCGGCCAGTGGCGAGGTGATCCTGATGCCATCCCATTTCTCGCCTGCCCCTGAAAATCATGTTACGCAGGATATATCAGAGGCCCCACTGATGACTGAACATGGCCTGCGGGAATCCACAGATGAATTTCAGCGCCAGCTCATTGCCCGGGCTTTGAAGGCCTGTGAGGGAAACTGGGCAGCGTGTGCCAGAAAGCTGGAGGTGGATGCAGGCAATTTGCACCGGCTGGCGGCAAGGCTGGGGCTGAAATAGCGATATAAAAAAACCCGCCAGATGGCGGGTTTTTTTGGCCAGGCAGATTACACTTCCAGCCAGTCCATGATGCCTTCAGCCGCTTTACGGCCTTCGGCGATGGCGGTGACCACCAGGTCGGAACCGCGAACCGCATCGCCACCGGCGAAGATTTTCGGGTTGCTGGTCTGGAAGGCATTTTCACTGCCTTCAGGGGCGATGATCCGGCCCTGAGAGTCCAGCTCGACGCTGTGTTGCTCCAGCCAGGACATCTGGTGCGGACGGAAACCAAACGCCATCACCACCGCATCGGCAGGCACCACGTGCTCTGAGCCAGCCACGATTTCAGCGCGGCGGCGGCCGTGGGCATCAGGCTGACCCATTTCGGTCCGGGCCATTTTCACGCCAGAGACGCGACCGTTGCCGTTTATTTCAATGCCCAGCGGCTGCACATTGAACTGGAATTCCACACCTTCTTCACGCGCGTTTTTAACTTCGCGGCGTGAGCCTGGCATGTTCTCTTCGTCACGACGATAGGCACAGGTCACGTGCGTTGCGCCCTGACGAATTGAAGTGCGGAGACAGTCCATCGCCGTATCACCGCCACCCAGAACCACCACTCGTTTAGCATTCATCGAGACGTAAGGCTCGTCTTCCGTGTGGGAGAAGCCCATGGTGTGTTTGGTGTTGGCAATCAGGAAAGGCAGAGCATCATAAACGCCTTCTGCATCCTCATTTTCCAGTCCGCCTTTCATCGACTGATAGGTCCCGACGCCGAGGAACACGGCGTCAAAATCTGCCAGCAGGTCGCTCATCTGTACGTCGCGGCCTACTTCGGTATTCAGTTTGAACTCGATACCCATGCCGGAGAAAATCTCACGGCGTTTGGTCATCACATCTTTTTCCAGCTTAAAGGCCGGAATACCAAAGGTCAGCAGGCCACCGATTTCAGGGTGACGGTCATAAACTACCGCTTTCACGCCATTGCGGGTCAGCACATCGGCACAGGCCAGGCCAGCCGGACCGGCACCGATAATTGCCACGCGCTTGCCGGTTGGCTTCACGCCGTCCAGGTTTGGTTTCCAGCCCATCTCCAGCGCTTTGTCATTGATATAGCGCTCGATATTACCGATGGTCACCGCACCGAACTCATCGTTCAGCGTGCAGGAACCTTCACACAGGCGATCCTGCGGGCAAACGCGCCCGCAGACTTCCGGCAGACTGTTGGTCTGGTGTGACAGCTCGGCGGCCTCGATGATCCGGCCTTCATTCGCCAGCTTCAGCCAGTCAGGAATGTAGTTGTGTACCGGGCACTTCCACTCGCAATACGGGTTCCCGCACGACAGACAGCGATCGGCCTGCGCCTGCGCCTGACTTTCAGAGAAGGGCTCGTAAATCTCCACAAATTCAATTTTGCGGATTTTGAGCGGCTTCTTCGGCGGATCGACGCGCTGCAAGTCGATAAATTGATAAACGTTTTGACTCATCGTGACCTCTTACTGCGCCTGCACCCGCAGCTCCGCTGCGGAACGACTACGGTGACCCAACAATGCCTTCACATCACTGGACTTTGGTTTAACCAGCGAGAATTTAGACGACCAGGCTGGCCAGTTCGCCAGGATTTCTTCACCACGTGAGGAACCGGTGTGATGAACGTGCTCGGTGATCAGGCCACGCAGATGCTCTTCGTGGATGGCCAGGTTGTCAACGCTCAGCACTTCAACCAGCTCCGGGTTCACACGCTTACGGAATTCACCGTCTTCATCCAGAACGTAAGCGAAACCACCGGTCATCCCTGCACCGAAGTTCACGCCGGTACGGCCCAGTACGCAGACAATGCCACCAGTCATATATTCACAGCCGTTGTCGCCAATGCCTTCCACCACGGTGATGGCACCGGAGTTACGCACCGCGAAACGTTCACCAGCACGACCTGCTGCAAACAGCTTGCCGCCGGTGGCACCGTACAGACAGGTATTACCGATAATCGTGGCTTCATGGCTGCGGAATGCAGAACCAACCGGTGGACGTACCGCCAGCATACCGCCTGCCATTCCCTTGCCCACATAGTCGTTAGCATCGCCGGTCAGCGTCAGCTCAACGCCACCTGCGTTCCATACGCCGAAGCTCTGGCCTGCGGTGCCGCTGAAGTGGGCCTTGATTGGATCGGAAGCCAGACCCTGATCGCCGTGCACCAGCGCAATTGCACCTGACAGCGTGGCACCCACGGAGCGGTCGGTGTTGCGGATATCAAAGTAGAACGTTTTGCTCTGCTTCGCTTCCACAAATGGCATCGCCTGATCGTGCAGCGCCTTGTTCAGCACGCCCTTATCAAATGGCGGGTTGCTCTCGGTGCAGTGCACGGCCTTACCTGCCATTGGCTGAGCCGTTTTCAGCAGGGCAGAGAGATCCAGACTCTGCTGTTTGGCGGTGAAGCCTTCCAGCTCGGTCAGCAGATCGGTACGACCAATCAGGTCCACCAGGCGCTTTACGCCCAGCTCGGCCATGATCTCGCGCGTTTCACGGGCAATGAACTCAAAGTAGTTCGTTACGCGGTACGGTAAACCATGGTAGTGGTTCTTACGCAGCTTCTCGTCCTGAGTTGCAACACCGGTCGCGCAGTTGTTCAGATGGCAAATACGCAGGTATTTACAGCCCAGGGCCACCATCGGACCGGTCCCAAAGCCAAAGCTTTCGGCACCCAGGATGGCGGCTTTAATAATGTCACGCCCGGTTTTCAGGCCACCATCCACCTGCAGGCGGATTTTGTGGCGCAGTCCGTTGGCAACCAGCGCCTGCTGTGTTTCCACCAGGCCTAACTCCCACGGGCAGCCCGCATATTTTACGGAGCTCAGCGGGCTGGCACCGGTACCGCCGTCGTAACCGGCGATAGTGATCAGGTCCGCATAGGCTTTTGCCACGCCGGTGGCGATAGTCCCTACACCTGGTTCGGAAACCAGCTTCACCGAAATCATCGCTTTCGGGTTGACCTGCTTCAGGTCGAAAATCAGCTGCGCCAGATCCTCGATAGAGTAGATATCGTGGTGCGGCGGAGGTGAAATCAACGTCACGCCAGGTACTGAGTAACGCAGCTTGGCAATGTATGGGGTAACTTTGTCACCTGGCAACTGACCACCTTCACCCGGCTTGGCGCCCTGGGCAACTTTAATCTGAATAACGTCAGCGTTAACCAGATAGGCAGGTGTCACACCGAAGCGGCCAGAAGCAACCTGCTTGATACGGGACACTTTTTTGGTGCCGTAACGCGCCGGATCTTCACCGCCTTCGCCGGAGTTGGAGAAGCCGCCAAGGCCGTTCATCGCTTCAGCCAGTGACTCATGGGCTTCCGGGCTGAGCGCGCCGATAGACATCGCCGCAGTATCGAAACGCTTGTACAGCTCGGTCGCCGGTTCCACATCGTCGATGCTGATGGCGTTGCCGGATGGCGTTACCGCCAGCAGATCGCGCAGTGCTGCGACCGGGCGCTCGTTAACCAGCTTCGCATAGTGCTGATAATCAGTGTACTCGCCGCTTTGTACTGCTTTCTGAAGCGTACCGACCACGTCCGGGTTATAGGCGTGATATTCGCCACCGTGAACGTATTTCAGCAGGCCGCCCTGCTCCAGCGGTTTACGCTGCAGCCAGGCACGCTTGGCCAGGTTCACCAGATCCTGCTGGAAGTCAGTATAAGTGGCACCGCCGATGCGGCTGACCACACCCTGGAAACAGAGATCTGAGACGTCGCTGTGCAGGCCAACGGCTTCGAAGAGTTTTGAACAACGGTATGACGCGATGGTGGAGATCCCCATCTTCGACATAATTTTGTACAGGCCTTTGTTGATGCCGTTACGGTAGTTCAGCATCAGGCTGCGGTAATCTTTTTCGATCACGCCGCTGTCGGCCATCTTCGCCAGTGATTCGTAGGCGAGGTATGGATAAATCGCGGTTGCACCGAAGCCCAGCAGCACGGCGAAGTGGTGTGGGTCGCGCGCGCTGGCGGTTTCAACAATGATGTTAGCATCGCAGCGAAGGCTTTTATCCACCAGGCGAGTCTGGATGGCACCGACCATCATCGGCACCGGCACAGGCAGGCGTGTCGGGCTGATTGCACGGTCAGACAGCACCAGCAGAACGGTTCCGCCTTTCACCAGTTCTTCCGCTTTATCGCACAGTGTGAGAATAGTCTCTTTCAGCGAAGCTTCAGCCGGATCGAACGTACAGTCCAACGTATCTGCACGGTAGAACTCTTCTTCCTGAGTAGTCAGCTGTTTAAAGTCTGAATAAAGCAGGATTGGCGATTTGAAGCTCAGACGGTGAGCCTGACCTTCAGCCTCACAAAACACGTTCATTTCACGACCGATGCTGGTTGCCAGTGACATCACATGCGCTTCACGCAGCGGATCGATCGGTGGATTAGTCACCTGAGCGAACTGTTGGCGGAAATAGTCATAAATCACGCGCGGACGGCTGGAAAGCACGGCGAATGGCGTATCATCGCCCATGGAGCCAACGGCTTCCTGACCGTTCTCACCCAGCACGCGGATGATTGAGTCAAGTTCTTCGCTGCTGTAGCCGAACTGCTTCTGGAAGCTTGCCAGGAGGTCGTCGTCCATTTCACGGCTGCCCACCTGATCGTCAGGCAAATTTTCGAACGGCACCAGACGGCGAACGTTTTTCTCCATCCACTCTTTATAAGGGTGGCGGCTTTTCAGATCGTTATCGGTCTCCGCAGAGTGCAGGATGCGACCCGCGCGGGTATCTATCACCATCAGTTCGCCAGGTCCGACGCGGCCTTTTTCCACCACTTCATCCGGCTGATAGTCCCAGATGCCTACTTCAGAAGCACAGGTGATCAACTTGTCTTTCGTGATGACGTAGCGAGCCGGACGCAGGCCGTTACGGTCGAGGTTACAGGCTGCATAGCGACCATCAGACATCACGATGCCTGCCGGGCCGTCCCACGGCTCCATATGCATGGAGTTAAAGTCGAAGAAGTCGCGCAGCTCCGGATCCATATCCGGGTTGTTCTGCCAGGCTGGTGGTACCAGCAGGCGCATGGCACGAATCAGATCCATACCGCCGCTGAGGAACAGCTCCAGCATGTTATCCATTGAGCTGGAGTCAGAACCGGTTTCGTTAACGAACGGCGCAGCATCCTGCAGATCGGGGATCAGCGGGGTGCGGAATTTATAGGCGCGGGCTTTGGCCCACTGGCGGTTACCGGCGATGGTGTTGATTTCACCGTTGTGTGCCATGTAGCGGAAAGGCTGAGCCAGCGGCCAGCGTGGTACGGTATTGGTGGAGAAGCGCTGGTGGAACAGGCAGATGGCAGATTCCAGACGCAGGTCGGCCAGATCCAGGTAGAAGCGCGGCAGATCCGCCGGCATACACAGACCTTTATAGATGTTGACCTGGTTGGAGAAGCTGCACACGTAGAATTCTTTGTCTTCGATGCGCTTTTCGATACGGCGGCGCGCCATATACAGGCGACGCTCCATATCACGTGGACGCCAGCCAGCCGGTGCATTGATAAACAGCTGTTCAATGCGCGGCATGGAAGAGAGGGCGATTTCACCAAGTACGTCCTGGTTGATTGGCACTTCGCGCCAGCCCACCACAGACAAGGTTTCGCGCAGCACTTCTTCTTCCACAATGCGGCGGCTCTCGCGAGCCAGCTCGTCATCCTGGTTAAGGAACAGCATGCCTACCGCGTAGTTTTTGGCCAGGCGCCAGCCGCGCTCCTGAGCCACTACACGGAAGAAACGATCGGGTTTTTGTAATAAAAGGCCACAGCCGTCGCCGGTCTTGCCGTCAGCAAGGATCGCGCCACGGTGTTGCATTCGGGCCAGTGCGTGAATAGCCGTACGCACCACCTTATGGCTAGGTTCGCCTTCTATGTGGGCGATCAGGCCGAAACCACAGTTATCCTTTTCAAGGGATTTATCGTACAACATATCAGTGAACCTCCCCAGGCTCTGAGAGATTCCCTGCGCCGACGAAGGGCAGACGTAGAAAGGGCATGGCGACAGGTTTTGAGCTTAATGCTCACCTATTATGTCGCCCCTCTAGTCTGGCCGTTAGCATCGGTGTCACAAGCGTTGAGGACTTGCTACAGAGGGAATCTCAATAACTGCATAAATATGACGGGTGGAACACCCGTCCAGAAAGCTTCCAGCGGATTTCCAACTTATCGGGAAAGCGTACTCAGGTCAAATAGCGTTCTTACTGAGGCTTCTATGTCCTTTATATGAGTTATTTATTTGATTTATATGAATTTGTTTGGGTTTTTTATGTTGTTCGTTTCCCTGCAATCCCCCGCTGAAGTGTGAGCTGTCTCACTGTAGTGCAGGCAGCAAATCTCTGCACCATGCTGGTGCTGGGGTTATTGGTAGCAGGATATGCTGGCAAAGTTATGTTAACCGCATAAACGCACTGTTTTTAGGGTTGTCGCTTATTTGAATTAAACAGGGCGACATCATTAGTAAAATTAATCGTCACGGATATGATTAAATTTTCACTTAATGTGAATGATTATTCGTTGCATTAACAGGGGAGAGTACGGACCGGGACGGTCATCGCTATGAAAAGCATGAGGCAACAGAGGTGCCCTTTCCACAAGAGGGAACTACAGATTATGCAATTAACAAAAATAGTCAACTGCTTATCTTTTGCGGGCCAGTGTAATGAAAAGAGCTCATTTCTGTTTTTTGCGGTCAGCGCGGGCTGACTTTCCGGCCAGACGAGGCGGCATGCAGCTTCAACACTCTTAACAATATTGGCAGGGCTTTTAATATACTGTTGAAAATCCCGGCAGCGATCACCTGCTAAAACAGCTTTTAAGCGTGGCGAATTAAGTGAATTGTGCCAGTTACCGTTTGTTTGTTATTCCGCCAGTTGTTCTCTCTAAACTTTGCGAGCCGTCACCTGCCGAAGTGCTTAATCAGTCATTGCTCACCGAACATGCACTGTTCCAGTGCAGGGCAAACTCTGTTCCGTCTGCGTGGGTCTTTTGAGCTTTTACGGTATGATTGAGATATTGGTCTGGAAGGAATCTTTTATGAAACAAATTCGTCTGTTAGCCCAGTATTACGTCGACCTGATGGTGAAATTGGGTCTGGTGCGTTTTTCCCTGTTGCTGGCCTCCGCGCTGGTGGTGCTGGCCATGATTGTGCAGATGGCCGTGACCATGGTGCTCCGGGGACATGTGGAAAGCATTGATATGGTTCGCTCGGTGTTTTTCGGCCTGTTAATCACCCCCTGGGCGGTCTATTTCCTCTCGGTGGTGGTGGAACAGCTGGAAGAGTCACGTCAGCGCCTCTCGCGGCTGGTGGACAAGCTGGAAGAGATGCGCCATCGCGACCTGGAGCTGAACCAGCAGATGAAGGAAAACATCACCCAGCTTAATCAGGAAATCGCTGACCGTATCAAAGCCGAGAAGGCCCGCCTGCAGGTGCTGGATAAGCTGACGGAAGAGATGACCAGACGTGAACAGGCACAGATCGAACTTGAGCAACAATCCTCTTTTCTGCGCTCTTTCCTGGATGCCTCACCTGACCTTGTGTTCTACCGCAATATCGATCAGCAGTTCTCCGGCTGTAATCGCGCCATGGAGTTGCTTACCGGAAAAAGTGAGAAGCAGCTGATCGGCCTGACACCGCGCGATGTTTATGATGATGATGCCGCAACGAAAGTGCTTGAAACAGATGAGAAAGTGTTCCGTCATAACGTCTCCCTGACCTATGAGCAGTGGCTGCAATATCCCGACGGGCGAAAAGCCTGTTTTGAGATCCGAAAGGTGCCTTATTACGACCGCGTGGGAAAACGTAGCGGGCTGATGGGGTTCGGACGCGATATAACGGAACGTAAGCGCTACCAGGACGCTCTGGAGAATGCCAGCAGGGAGAAGACCACTTTTATCTCTACGATCAGCCACGAGCTTCGTACGCCGCTTAACGGCATTGTCGGCCTCAGCCGTATTTTGCTGGATACCGACCTTAATGCTGAGCAACTGAAATATCTCAAAACCATCCACGTTTCCGCTATCACGCTGGGCAACATTTTCAATGACGTGATTGAAATGGACAAAATTGAGCGGCGGAAGGTGCAACTTGATAACCAGCCTGTGGACTTCACTGGCTTCCTGGCGGATCTGGAAAACCTCTCCGGATTACTGGCTCAGCCTAAAGGGCTGAAGTTTGTGCTGGAACCCGAGCTGCCTCTGCCCCACAAAATCATTACCGATGGCACGCGCCTGCGACAAATTCTGTGGAACCTGATCGGCAACGCGGTGAAGTTCACTCAGCAGGGCAGCATTGTGGTCCGCGTCAGCTATCAGGGTGAAGATTGCCTGCGCTTTGAGGTGGAAGATTCTGGCATGGGCATTCCTCAGGATGAGCAGGACAAGATCTTCGCCATGTATTACCAGGTGAAAGATCAGCACGGCGGTAGGCCAGCTACGGGGACGGGCATCGGGCTGGCAGTTTCACGTCGGCTGGCGCAGGGCATGGGCGGTGACATCTCGGTGCGTAGTGCTCCCGGCACAGGCTCCTGCTTTACACTAACCGTCAATGCACCACGCATTGCTGAGCAGAACGAAGATGAACAACCGGCTGATGATATGCCTTTACCGGCGCTGCACGTGCTGCTGGTGGAAGATATCGAGCTGAATGTGGTGGTGGCCCGCTCGGTGCTGGAGAAGCTGGGTAACAGTGTGGAAGTGGCGATGACCGGTGAGGAGGCGCTGGCCATGTTCGATCCGGACGAATTCGACCTTGTGCTGTTGGATATTCAACTGCCGGATATGACCGGGCTGGATGTAGCTCGTGGCATTCATCAGCGTTACATGGGGCGGCAGCTTCCGCCGCTGGTAGCACTGACGGCTAATGTATTGAAGGACAAAAAAGAGTATCTGGATGCAGGGATGGACGACGTGCTGAGCAAGCCGCTGGCAGTACCGGCGCTGACGGCGACCATCAAAAAGTACTGGGATTATCAGCAGCGTGAAGACAAACCTGAGGAGAGCAGAGTGGACGAGAAGAAACTGGGATTACTGGATGTCACTATGCTGGAGCAGTATATCGAACTGGTTGGCCCGCAGCTGATACATCAGAGTCTGGAGATGTTTGAGCAAATGATGCCCGGCTACCTTGAAGTGCTCGATTCTAACATGATGGCGCGTGACCAGAAGGGCATTGCTGAAGAAGGCCACAAGATTAAAGGCGCGGCCGGATCGGTTGGACTGGTGCACCTGCAGCAGCTGGCGAAGCAAATCCAAAGCCCAGAATTACCGGCATGGTGGGACAACGTTCAGGAGTGGATCGACGAACTGAAGCAGGACTGGCGTCATGACGTGGAAGTGTTACGGGAATGGGTTTCTGATGCTGGAAAAAAATGACCCCGACCGAAGCCGGGGTGCGCGAATACTGCGCCAACACCAGGGAAAAGTGTAACCTGCGCTATTCTGAGAAGAAGAGTTTAAAAGCACAGGCGCGGTATTGGTTAAACGCTCAGGAACTACCTTAGCAAATCTTACATCACATGTTACCAGATTCATTAAAATGTGTGATGTGGAGCAGCGTTTCCACACAGAAAACATTAATTTGGTGACACAGTCAAGTGCGGAATGAATTTATCCGCAGTTTTGCTCAAAAAATAGACTATTGTGACAATTTTTCATAACCCCAGATTGACGTTGCCGGGTAACCGGTTCCATTGAACGCTAGCGGAGCTGCTAAAGAAATTTCCTAAGGGAAGGGCGATATTTAACTGGCTGTAAAACATGTCCTTTTTATGAGATTGCGGTCTCTGTCCTCAGACCGTTTGTGGCCAGGCTCAGGAAGCGCCACATGCAAAGTTTCGGGAATGGATATAGCGCTTTAGATAGCAATTCCTTTCTGTGTATACCTGGTATCTGTAATAGCTTTGAAAAGCCTGTATGCTGTTTGAACGCCACCTTAAAGGGGGCATAAGATTAATTTTTCAAATGCTACCCCGCGTGATTTATAAGAAATTTGAATCATTTGTTTTTAACATCCACCATCATTAAAATGCGGATTTCTGCATGATGTGCAGGTTTGTTTACTGGATGGAACCGATTCCGGATCCGCGGAAGTGGTTGAAGCTGTTGAGGCATTTATATTACTTCCCGGCAGGCTGACAGCCAGAGGCCGATTTTCAACGCCGGATTTGTCACCTCCCGACAGCAGGTAGCAGAGAGGCTAAGGCGAGTTCTGGTCAGGAATTGATAAAGATTGTTATGGATATAATTGTATGAGTAAGCGCAAGAGAACAGGTTTGGTGGGGATTAGACAGTGGTTGTTAAGGGCCATATTCAGCGTTCTGGGACTCTGGGTGGCAGGAATTCTGCTTTTTTCCTTTTTGCCGGTCCCTTTTTCGGCGGTGATGGTCGAGCGCCAGCTGGGGGCCTGGTTTAGCGGCGATTTCAGCTACGTGGCCCATTCGGATTGGGTGGGGATGGACGATATTGCTCCCTGGATGCCTCTTGCGGTAATGGCTTCAGAAGATCAAAAGTTCCCAACCCATTGGGGATTTGACGTTCAGGCCATCCAGTCTGTGCTGGATAACGATGGTGGTAAAATGCGAGGTGCCTCGACATTGTCACAGCAGACCGCCAAAAACATGTTCTTATGGGATGGCCGCAGCTGGATACGTAAAGGGCTTGAGGCGGGTCTGACTGTGGGGATTGAAACGGTGTGGACCAAGCGCCGGATCCTGACGGTCTACCTGAATGTGGCAGAATTTGGTGAGGGAGTGTTTGGAGTGGAAGAGGCTTCCCAACGCTATTTTCACAAGTCAGCCAGCCGTCTGACCATGTCTGAAGCTGCGCTACTGGCAGCCGTGTTGCCTAACCCAATCCGCTTCAGGGCTGATGCACCTTCTGGTTATATTCGCCAGCGACAGCAGTGGATCTTAAGGCAAATGCGTCAGCTTGGCGGCGAGGGATTTCTGAGGGAATATAAGCTGCAATAACGGGATGGCAGGCCAGAAGAGTTCAGCAGGGCTTCTGGCCTTAATTTTATTAGTCTTCATCAAAGCCGGCGTTAAACAGCTCAATAACCGCCGTTAAGGCTTTTTCTTCTTCCGGCCCGGTAGCTTCAATTTCAATGTGGCCGCCCTTGGCTGAGTCGAGCATCAGCAGAGCGATCACGCTGCTGGCCTCCGCCTCGGTACCGCTTTCATTGCGTAACAGCACTTCCGCATCAAAGCTCTGCACCAGTTCAAAAAGCTTCATTGCCGGGCGGGCATGCATTCCCAGCTTATTTTTAATCTCAACGGTTTGCCTGACTGTCATGATTTGCGTTTTTCCAGCGTACGATGGCGGGACTGAACGTTTTTACCGCGCGAACGAAAATACTCGGCCAGCTGTTCGGCGATATAAACAGAGCGATGCTTACCACCGGTACAGCCTATGGCGACGGTGAGATAGCTGCGGTTATTGGTTTCCAGCATTGGCAGCCACAATTCGAGGTAGCTGCGGGTCTGATAGATAAAATTGTGTACTTCGGTATGACGGTCGAGGAAGGCCGCGACTGGCCGATCAAGACCGGTCATCGGGCGCAGCTTCGGGTCCCAGTGTGGGTTCGGCAGAAAACGAACGTCGAATACATAGTCTGCATCGATGGGAATACCGTGCTTGAAGCCGAAGGACTCAAAGACCATAGTCAGCTCACGTTCACGCTTGCCTAACAGGCGCGTGCGCAGCATTTCAGCCAGCTCGTGGACGGACATCTCGGAAGTATCAACAATCAGATCGGCCCTGGAGCGCAGAGGCTCCAGCAGGTCATTTTCTTCGTCAATGGCGCTTTCCAGCGACAGATTTTTACTTGAAAGAGGGTGCAGACGACGGGTGTCGCTGTAGCGGCGGATCAACGTATTGCGATCGGCATCCAGGAACAGCAGCTGCGGAGAAAAACTGTCGGGCAGGCTGGTCAGGGCTTTTTCGAACACTTCCGGCGATTCCGGCATATTCCTGACGTCAATACTGACCGCTGCAGACATATTGCGGTCGGACAGGGAATTTGCCAGTTCGGGCAGCAGCACCACGGGAAGGTTATCCACGCAGTAAAAGCCCATATCTTCAAGCGCCCGTAATGCCACGGACTTACCAGAACCGGAACGACCGCTGACGATCATCAGCACCATGACTTAATCTCCTGATTTTTCCTGCTCTGTCGGGCTTTCCGCCATGATTTCAAACAGCTCTTCATCGCTTTGTGCAGCCCGCAGCCGACGGCAGACGGTTTTATCAGCAAGGCGTTTTGCTACCAGTGACAGGGTATGCAGATGCGTCTTGCACTGGTCGGCGGGGACCAGCAAAGCAAACAGCAGGTCCACCGGCTGATTATCAATGGCATCGAAGGCGATGGGCTGGTCGAGGCGGATAAAAACGCCCACCGCGCGCAGCGTATCTTCAACCAGCTTACCGTGGGGGATGGCGATACCGTTGCCGATACCGGTACTGCCCATCCGCTCGCGGGTCAGGATCGCTTCGAAGATAGTCTGGTGCGGGAGGTTCAGCTGTTTGGCTGCCAACTCGCTAATAATTTCCAGCGCCCGCTTTTTACTCTGGCAATGTACGCCGCTGCGGGTGCAGGACACACTCAATACCGAGCTCAGTTCCAGTGTTAAGTCATTGTTCATCATAGTTTCACTTACGTGTTCACTTCCGCCTGGTAAGATGGCTGACTTCTGTGGTTCCGGTTCAACCCGGTCAGCTGTCGGTCGGTTGCACATGCCTTATTGATTAACGGCCCGTACCCCAGTAACAGAGTACGAGCCGGAACCTCTTACGTCACCTTCAATCTCACATGAGGGTGACGCAAAAATAATCAATGCCTGGGTGAAATTTAGTGCTGCTTCAGCTTGTCTTTATGTTTATTAAGTTGGCGTGTCAGCTTGTCTATCAGGCCGTCAATCGCCGCGTACATATCTTTCTCTTCCGAGGTGGCATGCAACTCACCGCCGTTCACATGCAGGGTTGCGTCGGCAACCTGAGTGACTTTTTCAACCTTGAGAACAATATAAACCTGATTAATCCGGTCAAAATATTGCTCCAGTTTGGCGAACTTAGCCGTGACAAATTCACGTAATGGCTCAGTGATCTCTACGTTTAGCCCAGTAATATTGAGTTGCATACGGTCTTCCTTATCTGTTCGTTCAGACCAGCTGTTTGCGCTGGTTTGAGGGCGGGATGGATAAAGACTCTCGGTACTTTGCGACGGTGCGGCGTGCCACCATGATCCCCTGATCGGAGAGCAAAGTGGTCAGCTTGCTGTCACTAAGAGGTTTGGCGGGATTCTCCGCCGAGATTAATTTTTTCACCAGTGCACGGATGGCCGTGGAGGAAGCTTCGCCGCCGCCTTCGGTATTGACGTGGCTGGAGAAAAAATACTTCAATTCAAAAATGCCGCGCGGGCTGTGCAGGTATTTTTGCGTGGTGACGCGGGAGATCGTTGACTCATGCATATCCACGGCGGTGGCAATGTCTGCCAGCACCATTGGTCGCATAAACTCTTCTCCCTGCTCAAAGAACGCCTGCTGCTGATCGACGATGCAGCGTGTCACCTTCAGCAGTGTATCGTTGCGGCTTTCCAGGCTTTTAATCAGCCATTTCGCTTCCTGCAGGTTGCTGCGGATAAACTGGTTATCGCTGTCATTGCGGGTGGAGCCCCCCAGCGAAGCGTAGTGCTGGTTAATCTTCAGCCGGGGAACACTGTCGGCGTTAAGATCGACCGTCCAGCGTGGACCGATCTTGCGCACCAGCACGTCAGGAATAACATACTCAGGTTCAGTGGTGTTGATCGACTGCCCCGGACGGGGATCCAGTGACTGGATCAGCTGCATAGCGTTTTTCAGCACGTCCTCTTTCAGACGGGTTACACGCATTAAGCTGCGGAAATCGTGGTTGGCCAGCAAATCCAGATGCTCGCTGACAATCAGGCGAGCCTCTTTGAGGAAGGGCAGTTCCGGCGCGAATTGAGAAAGCTGTACCAGCAGGCAGTCCCGCAGGTCGCGGGCGCAAACGCCGACCGGATCAAAACGCTGTACGCGCTTCAATACAGCTTCTATTTCATCCAGCGACAGCTCATCGTTACCGATGCTCTCCAGAATCTCATCCAGTGACACGGTCAGATAGCCGGTCTCATCCACGGCATCAACAATGGAGGTGGCAATGGCGCGGTCAGTGTCGGTAAACGGCGTCAGTTCGACCTGCCACATCAGATAATCCTGCAGCGTCTGGGTGGTTTCTCCCTGATAAACGGGAAGTTCGTCATCGTGATAATCGGTACCGGTTCCTGACGGAGTTCCTGCGGTGTAGATCTCATCCCAGGTTGCATCCAGCGGCAGCTCTTCCGGCATATCCTTTTGTTCTAACGCCTCACGGGTATCAAGCGCTTCTTTTTCCTGATACTCCCGCGAGTCCACTTCCTCATGAATATCGGTTTGTTCAAGCAACGGGTTGCTTTCCAGCGCCAGCTGAATTTCCTGCTGTAGTTCAAGCGTAGAGAGTTGCAGCAGACGAATGGCCTGTTGCAATTGTGGCGTCATGGCAAGCTGTTGGCTAAGCCTGAGTTGCAAACCTTGCTTCATATTCAGGATACAAATTCCTCAAAAATCTTACCTGGTTTGAACACCTTATCAGAGTCTGAACTCTTCGCCCAAGTAGACTCGCTTAACTTGTTCATCTTCCAGGATTTGCTCCGGCGAACCGTGAGCAATCAGATGCCCCTGGCTGACAATGTAAGCCCGCTCACAAACCGCCAGCGTTTCACGCACGTTGTGGTCGGTGATCAATACGCCCAGCCCGCTGTCGCGCAGGTGTTCAATAATCTTTTTGATATCGATAACGGAAATCGGATCAACACCGGCAAACGGTTCATCCAGCAGGATAAATTTCGGATTGGCTGCCAGTGCACGGGCGATCTCCACGCGGCGACGTTCACCGCCCGATAGCGCCTGACCCATGCTGTTGCGCAGGTGTTCGATGTGGAACTCATTCATCAGCTCGTTAGCGCGATCCTCACGCTGTTCCGTGGTCAGATCGTCACGGATCTGCAGAACGGCCATCAGGTTATCGTAAACGCTCAGGCGACGAAAAATAGAGGCTTCCTGCGGCAGATAGCCAATACCCCGGCGGGCGCGGGCATGCAGTGGCAGAATACTGATGTCCTCATCATCAATGATGATGCGGCCTGCATCACGAGGCACTATGCCCACGACCATGTAGAAGGTGGTGGTTTTACCCGCCCCGTTAGGGCCCAGCAGGCCAACAATTTCGCCGGATTTCACCTGCAGGCTGACATCTTCGACTACGCGGCGGCCCTTATAGGCCTTCGCCAGGTTTTCTGCAATTAAAGTCGCCATAACTGATTATTTACTCTTATTCTGTCCGGTTGACTGGGTGCCTTTGTCCTGCAGCTGCGAAGGAACCAGTACGGTGGTGACTCGCTTGCCGGTATTGCCATAGGCCTGCATTTTCTGCTCTTTCACCAGATAGGTGATGCGGTCGCCCTTCACGTTGCTGTCCAGCTGCTCAAGATAGGCATTGCCAGTCAGCTCAACAAAATCTTTCGCCAGCTCATAGTGCATCTTAAGAGCATGGCCTTTCACCGGCTTACCGTTGTCCTGCATCTGGTAGAATGTGGCAGGGTTGCCGTAAGCATCAACAATTGTTTTATTACTGTCGCCGCCTGGGCGGGTTACCACCACTTTATCGGCGGTGATTTTGATCGAACCCTGAGTGACGATGACGTTGCCAGTGAAGGTCGCCACGTTACCCTGCATATCCAGAGCCTGATTTTCAGAGTCCACGTTGACCGGTTTGTCCGAATCGCCCGTCAGGGCGAAGGCTGGCAGGCTGGCAGCCAGCAGCAGGCCGAGCGTCAGAAACTTAAGGTTGTTTCGCATTTTGAATTTCATAGGAGGTTTTGACCTTTTCAATCAACTCGGCAGTTTTCTTCCGTAAATTCCCACGCATCTTCATGCCGGTAGAGTTAAAGCTACTGCCATAAAGTGTCACCTGGTCGTCTGAAGTGACATCCTGTGTGACGAGGTTTACTACGGCGTTATCGGTTTTAATTCTTTGAAGTTGAGCATCCTGCGTCAGGCTGTTGACCTCCACATGGCCGTACAGGTACAGCATGCGATCGTTCGTCAGCTTAGCTTTGTCCGCCCGCACCGACCAGGTGGGAATTTTATTCTCATCGTAGGTGGTCATGATCGGGTTATCGAACCAGCTCACCGCATCGGCGGAAAAATAGGTCACCTTATCGGAAACGAGTTTGTAGCTCAGGGCACCCTGCGGGTTATACACCACCGTATTGGAAGACTGGCTGGTGTAGGTAGGTTCCTGAGCGTTTCCTGCCGCCGGGGTGCTATTGTCGTCATTGCCGGCCAGGTTCCAGCCGATAAGAACAATGGCGACCAGGGCCAGCAACAGCGTAATCCAACGCCTTGTTTTACTCATACAGACTGCCCTTTGGCCTCATCAAACTTATCCTGTGCGATCAAAATCAGGTCGCAAATTTCGCGTACCGCTCCGCGGCCGCCTGCAATCCGGGTTACATAGTCAGCGCGAGGGATCAGCACCGGATGGGCGTCCGCCACGGTGACGCTCAGTCCAACCTCTGCCATGACCGGCCAGTCGATCAGATCATCGCCAATATAAGCGACCTGGTCCGGCTGAAGCGACAGTTTATCCAGAAGTTCGCGGAAGGCCAAAATCTTATCAGACTGGCCCTGGTAAAGATGTGTAATGCCCAGCGTTGCGCAGCGGTCCTCCAGCAGCTTTGCTTTGCGGCCGGTGATAATAGCGACTTCCATGTCTGAGGTCAGCAGGCAGCGTATCCCATAGCCATCACGGACGTTAAAGGCCTTGAGCTCTTCACCATTATTCCCCTGATAAATCACGCCATCGGACATCACGCCGTCAACATCGCAAATCAGTAGCTTTATCTGGCGCGCGCGCGTCATAACATCCTGGCTAACCTTGCCATAACAAGTTTCAATCATGCTTGCGGCTGTGCTCATTCATCTTATCCCTTGTTAAACCACACCGGCACGCAGCATGTCGTGCATGTGGACCACGCCCAGCAGCAGATCGCCGTCGGCTACCATTACGGCAGTAATATTCCTGCTCTGCATCAGATTCAGAGCATCCACCGCTAAGGTATTGGGACGCACCCGAATCCCGCCAGAGGTCATCACGCTGGCGATGCTGGCGTGCTGAATATCAATTCCCATATCGAAGACCCGACGCAGGTCACCATCGGTGAAGATACCTTCAATTTTCATCAAATCGTTGCAGATAACCGTCATACCCATATTTTTACGGGTGATTTCCAGCAGAGCATCACGCAGTGAAGCATCACGGCTGACGTGAGGAATTTCATCTCCGCTGTGCATAATATCATTGACGGTCAGCAGCAGCTTACGACCCAGTGCGCCGCCCGGATGGGACAGGGCAAAGTCTTCAGCGGTGAATCCACGGGCTTTCAGCAGGGCCACTGCCAGTGCATCGCCCATCACCAGCGTGGCGGTGGTGCTGGAGGTCGGCGCCAGGCCCAGCGGGCAGGCTTCCTGCGGTACTTTAACACACAGATGGATATCGGCAGCACGACCCATTGCGCTCTCCGGGCGACTGGTCATGCAAATCAGCGAAACATGCAGGCGTTTCAGCACCGGGATCAGTGCCAGAATCTCGGAAGATTCGCCGGAGTTGGAGATAGCTATCACGATATCCCCCGCGCCGACCATACCCAGGTCACCGTGGCTGGCTTCTGCCGGGTGAACAAAAAATGCCGGGGTACCGGTGCTGGCAAAGGTCGCTGCCATTTTTTTGCCAATGTGGCCCGACTTGCCCATGCCCATCACCACCACTTTACCCATGCAGCTGTAAATGCGCTTACAGGCCTCGGTAAAGTCGTCGTTAATATACTGGTCGAGCTGCTCGAGGCCCTGACGTTCAATAGCCAGAACATCTTTTCCCGCCTGCTGAAAATCGAAGCCGGGTTCGGGGGTACGAGGTGCCATAATTTCCAATCCTTTTACCAGAGGGTGGCCGAGGGCAGCCAGTACAGCACCGCAACCCAGGCTACAAAGCCGCACAGCAGCAGGGTGCCCGCCACTCGTCCGATACAACGACTGCGCTGCAGGCAGATAAGCGTAAACAGCGCGCTGACGCCCAGCATGACCCAGTAGTCACGGGCGAAGGCGTGCATATCAACACTGCCAGGGTGGATTAGCGCCGGAACGCCAAGTACGATGGCAATATTGTAGATGTTAGATCCAATCAGATTGCCGACGGCGATATCATCTTCACCTTTTAGCGCTCCGGCAATCACCGTGGCCAGTTCAGGCAGGCTGGTGCCCACCGAGATAATTGTCAGGCCGATAACCAGTTCGCTGATGCCAAAGAAGTCCGCAATTACCGTGGCATTGTCGATCACCATCCGGGTCGACATCGGCAGAATAATCAGCGCAACGGCCAGCCATAAAAATGCCACGGTGTTGCCCGCATCGTCCCGTGGCAGCTCAGCCAGCTGTTCGCGGGTCAGAGAATCGTTGTTATCGCGTTCCGCCTTACGGGCGATTTTTGTGATAAACAGCAGATAAGCCGCCGCAATGGCGATCAGCGCCAGCCCGTCGCCGCGGCTGAGAGTATTATCAAACAGCATCACGCCGCACAAGAGAGTGACCAGTAACATCAGAGGAAGTTCGCGGCGGATTAAATTCGAATGAACGGTAAGGGGATGAAGCAGAGCTGCGCCACCAAGGATTAACAGGATATTGGTGATATTCGACCCCAGCGCAGTACCGACGGCGATATCCATCTGGCCGTGGGTGGCTGCCGAGAAAGAGACAATCAGTTCCGGGAGCGAGGTGCCTATACCCACAACCGTCATACCAATGATCAGCGGGGGAACTCCCATCGCGCGGCTGAGAATGGCTGCGCTGAAAACCAGACGATCTGCACCATATACCAGCAGGACCAAACCGATAATCAATAGTGCTATAGCTACGAGCATGAAATGTCCTTTGATCGGGTATAATCGTCGGCTCGTCTTGCGCGACGTGTAAAGCTAGGGCTTAAAGATAATCCGCTGATTTTGACGGTCTGAAAGCAAAAAGTAAAACTTATGCCAACTTTAGCCACGTCTTCGAGGTAAGTTTCTGTAAAAGTGTTCTGTCTGATGGGTTATACGCTACCATCGGAGGTAAATTATATGCCTGAAAAAGAGGATAAGAGGTAACTATGAGCCAGACGGAAACGAATTTGGTGGATGTCCGGGGTGTCAGCTTTGCCCGCGGGAATCGGCCGGTTTTCGATAACATCTCGCTTACGGTGCCCAGAGGGAAAGTCACAGCCATTATGGGTCCTTCAGGCATTGGTAAAACCACATTATTACGCTTGATTGGAGGCCAGTTGCGCCCTGACAGGGGTGAAATCTGGTTTAATGGCGAAAATATTCCCAGCCTGTCGCGTTCCAGGCTGTATGAAGCTCGCAAAAAAATGAGCATGCTTTTTCAGTCAGGTGCGCTGTTTACTGACCTCAATGTCTTTGATAACGTCGCCTGGCCGCTGCGCGAGCATACGCAACTGCCACCCCAGCTGTTACACAGCACGGTGATGATGAAGCTGGAGGCGGTGGGATTACGCGGCGCAGCGTTGCTGAAACCGTCTGAGCTGTCTGGTGGTATGGCTCGCCGCGCTGCGTTGGCAAGGGCAATCGCCTTAGAGCCTGACCTGATCATGTTCGATGAACCGTTTGTCGGCCAGGACCCGATCACTATGGGGGTGCTGGTTAAACTCATCGATGAACTGAATCACTCTCTCGGCATGACCTGCATTGTGGTTTCACACGATGTGCCTGAAGTGCTGAGTATCGCTGACTATGCGTATATTATTGCGGGTCAGAAAGTGATAGCCCAGGGAACGGCGACAGCGCTGCGCGAGGATGAGGATGCCCGCGTGCGCCAGTTTATTGATGGCATTGCGGACGGCCCGGTGCCGTTTCGCTTCCCCGCAGGGGATTATCTGCAAGACTTAACCGGCTCAGGGAGTTAACAAACTGATGTTTTTACGAGCACTGGCGTCCATGGGGCGTCAGGGAATCAATACCTGCGCTACGTTTGGCCGTGCCGGGCTGATGCTCTTTCATGCACTGGTCGGCGTGCCGCGTTTTCGCAAGCATGCGCCGCTGGTGGTGAAACAGCTGTACAGCATCGGCGTCATGTCGCTATTGATCATTATGGTTTCCGGGTTATTTATCGGCATGGTACTGGGGCTGCAGGGCTATCTGGTACTGAACACTTATGGCGCTGACAGCAGCCTGGGCATGCTGGTGGCGCTTTCACTGCTGCGTGAGCTGGGGCCGGTGGTCACCGCGCTGCTGTTCGCTGGCCGGGCAGGATCGGCGTTGACCGCTGAGATCGGCCTGATGAAGGCGACAGAGCAGCTCTCCAGCATGGAGATGATGGCTGTCGATCCGCTGCGCAGAATTATCTCTCCACGCTTTTGGGCCGGTTTTATCAGCATGCCTCTGCTGACGCTGATCTTTGTGGCCGTTGGCATTATGGGCGGGGCAATTGTTGGGGTGAGCTGGAAGGGCATCGATACCGGTTTCTTCTGGTCTGCAATGCAGAATGCGGTCGATGTACGCACTGATATCGTCAACTGCGTAATTAAAAGTGCCGTTTTCGCCTTCACGGTGACCTGGATTGCCCTCTTTAATGGCTATGACGCGATTCCGACGTCGGAAGGTATCAGCCGGGCCACGACACGTACTGTGGTACATGCTTCTCTGGCGGTACTCGGTTTAGATTTTGTGCTGACAGCACTGATGTTTGGGAACTGATGCAATGCAAACGAAAAAAAGCGAAATTTGGGTAGGAGTCTTTTTACTGTTGGCGCTGTGCGCTGCACTGTTCCTCTGCCTGCGGGTGGCCGATCTGAAGTCTCTGGGCAGTGAACCGACCTGGCGGCTCACTGCCACTTTCGACAATATTGGCGGACTGAAAACCGGCTCACCGGTCAAGATTGGCGGCGTGGTGATTGGCCGTGTTACCGACATTGAGCTGGACAGCAAAACGTATTCCCCACGAGTCTCGATGGACATCGATGATAAGTATAATCAGCTGCCAGACACCAGTTCCCTGGCGGTGAGAACTTCAGGACTGCTGGGTGAGCAGTACCTGGCGCTGAACGTTGGCTTTGACGATCCGGAGATGGGAACGTCTATGCTTAAGGACGGCAGCACCATACAGGACACCAAGTCCGCTATGGTACTGGAAGATTTGATCGGCCAGTTCCTGTACAAAAGCGGCAACGGTAATGACAATAAAAATGCTCAATCGGCGGCACCGGAAGCAAACGGGCAACCCGCGCCAGCAGCTCACGACTAATCCACAAGAGGGTAAGTAATGTTTAAACGTTTCCTGATGATGGCAATGCTGATCATTGCTCCGCTAGCGGCCAACGCAGCCGCCGATAAAACCAATCCGTATCAGATGATGAATGAGGCGGCGGCTAAAACTTTCACCCGTCTGAAAAACGAGCAGCCAAAGATCAAGCAGGATCCAAACTACCTGCGCCAGATTGTGCGCGAGGAACTGCTGCCGTATGTACAGATCAAATATGCGGGCGCTTTAGTGCTGGGTCGATACTATCGTGAAGCGACACCTGCGCAGCGTGAGGCATACTTTAACGCCTTTGGCGACTACCTGGCACAAGCTTACGGCCAGGCGTTGGCGCTGTACCACGGCCAGACTTACCAGATTGCTCCTGAGCAGCCGTACGCCGATGCCAATATCATCGCCATTCGTGTGAGCATCATCGATCCGAACGGTCGTCCTCCCGTCCGGCTGGACTTTCAGTGGCGCAAAAACAGCCGCAGCGGTGACTGGCAGGCCTATGACATGATTGCTGAGGGCGTCAGCATGATCACTACCAAACAGAATGAGTGGGCCGATGTGCTGCGTCAGAAAGGCGTTGATGGCCTGACTGAACTGCTGAAGTCTTACGCCAGTCAGCCCATCACGCTGGACAAGCAGCAGTAATGAGCGAGCAACTGAACTGGCGTGTAGAGGCTAACCAGCTGCACCTTTCCGGAGAGCTGGAGAGAGAAACGTTGCTGGCGTTATGGGAGCAGCGTGGATCCGTGATGAAACAGATCGATACTATTGATGTTTCCGCGCTGGAAAGGGTGGATTCAGCCGGTCTGGCTTTGCTGGTTCACCTGCGGCAGATTGCCCTGCAACAGGGGGAAAACCTGCAGTTTACCGGGATCACCGAGAAACTGCGCACGCTGATTTCTCTGTATAACCTGCAGCAAATCATTGTCTCCCGCACCTGATAAGTGTGTGGCAGGCTGACTAAAAAAAGCCCCTGCTTCGGCCGGGGCTTTTTTTGCTTGTTTAAGATAGCGGCACTTTCCACTAAGATGTGTGCCTGTTAATCCTCAACTGAATTTAGATGCCTCATGGAAACTAGTGAAATTCAATCCGTGCTGATGGGCGCGTTACCTCTGCAGGAAGTCCACGTGACTGGTGATGGCAGCCACTTCCAGGTTATCGCCGTTGGCGAGCTGTTTGGTGAGCTGAGCCGTGTGAAGAAGCAGCAGACGGTCTATGCACCGCTGATGGCCTATATTGCTGATAACCGCATCCACGCGGTATCAATTAAAACCTATACCCCCGAAGAGTGGGCGCGGGACCGTAAGCTTAACGGTTTTTAAGCTGTTCGCTGTTCATCGCGGCCTGGCCGCAGTGAAGCGGGCAGGAATTTATGTCTGATTAAAGAGAGCTGGTGCAATGGATAAATTTCGTGTGCAGGGTCCAACCCGTTTAAGCGGGGAAGTTACAATTTCCGGCGCTAAAAACGCTGCGCTGCCGATCCTGTTCGCTGCTCTGCTGGCGGAAGAACCTGTAGAGATTCAGAATGTCCCGAAACTCAAGGACATCGATACCACCATGAAGTTGCTCAGCCAGCTGGGCGTAAAGGCAGAACGTAACGGTTCTGTGCATCTGGATGCCAGTGACGTCAATATTTACTGTGCGCCTTATGAGCTGGTGAAAACCATGCGTGCTTCCATTTGGGCGCTTGGCCCGCTGGTGGCTCGTTTTGGCCAGGGCCAGGTTTCGCTGCCGGGCGGCTGTGCAATTGGCGCCCGTCCGGTTGATTTGCATATCACCGGGCTGGAGCAGTTGGGTGCAGAAATCAAACTGGAAGAGGGCTACGTTAAAGCTTCCGTTGATGGTCGTCTGAAGGGCGCGCATATCGTGATGGATAAGGTCAGCGTTGGCGCGACCGTTACCATTATGAGTGCCGCGACACTGGCAACCGGTATCACCGTGATTGAAAATGCCGCGCGTGAACCTGAGATTGTGGATACGGCGAACTTCCTGAATACGCTGGGTGCGAAAATCAGCGGAGCGGGCAGCGATCGCATCACCATCGAAGGCGTTGAGCGCCTGGGTGGCGGCGTGTATCGCGTACTGCCTGACCGTATTGAAACCGGCACCTTCCTGATTGCAGCCGCGATTTCAGGCGGCAAAGTGCTGTGTAAGGCTACCCAGCCAGATACGCTGGATGCCGTTCTGTCGAAACTGCGTGAAGCAGGTGCAGATATCGAGCTTGGGTCGGACTGGATCAGCCTGGATATGCACGGTAAACGTCCGAAGGCAGTTAACTTCCGTACTGCGCCTCACCCTGGCTTCCCGACAGATATGCAGGCGCAGTTCAGCCTGCTGAACCTGGTGGCCGAAGGGACCGGTGTGATTACCGAAACCATCTTCGAAAACCGTTTCATGCATATTCCGGAGTTAATCCGCATGGGCGCTCATGCCGAGATCGAGAGCAACACTGCGATCTGCCATGGCGTGGAGAAACTGTCTGGTGCACAGGTGATGGCAACCGATCTGCGTGCTTCGGCCAGTCTGGTGCTGGCAGGGTGTATCGCTGAAGGCACGACAATTGTCGATCGTATCTACCATATCGACCGTGGTTATGAGCACATCGAAGACAAACTTAAGGCACTGGGTGCCAACATTGAGCGAGTCAGCGGCGAGGCGTAACTTACCCGGACAGTAAGAAAGGCCGGCAGAGTCGACTCTGCCGGCCTTTTTTTAAGCTCTGATGAGCTTCTTACGGTCTATCAGGCTGTGATTAACAGGATCGAAATACCGGCTTGGCCAGATTTCTGAAGGGTGAACCATCAATGCGTCAGCGATGAGCCACTCCCCCTTTGGCCAGGGCCGGAACAGTGCGTTAGCCAGGGTTGAAGAGCTCAATCCTGCCTCACGCGACACGGCAGCAAGTGTCGTGCCCTGTTTACGCAAACCTGCAATAATATCGGCATTATGCCAATCGTTTTTCTTTTTATGCATGTGCTGGTCCTCCATGGTGCACGGAGCTGTTTATAACAATTTGTGGCTATATTGCTCCAATAATTTCCTGTAATTTCTCAAAATGGTGCGAATTTTTGCGTTGTATTACACAAAAAGTTGAAAAACATTGAGCGTATTTTCATCGTGAAAGGGAAAGAGAAAGGGAAAAGCAAAATAAAGCGCGGAGAATCCGCGCCAGGTAAAATCAGAATTCGCGTTGAACTGACATGTGTGCCAGAGCTTCCAGTGCGCTGCGCCAGGGAGATTCTGGTAAAGCTTTCAGAGCCGCGATGGCTTTATCGGCTTCCTGCTCGGCGGCCTGACGGGTCCATTCCAGCGAGCCACACTGATGCATCGCTTCAAGAACAGGTTCCAGCAGATGACGACCATTTCCCTGCTCAATCGCACCACGGATCATCGCTGACTGTTCAGCTGTGCCGTTACGCATAGCGTGCAGCAGCGGTAACGTTGGCTTCCCTTCGCTCAGGTCATCGCCAACATTTTTGCCCAGGGTTTTGCCATCGGCGCTGTAGTCCAGCAAATCATCGATTAACTGGAATGCGGTGCCAATAAATCGCCCGTAGTCCTGCAACGCCTTTTCCTGCTCTGGCGTAGCTGAGGCGAGGATAGCGGATGATTGTGCCGCAGCTTCAAACAGACGCGCCGTCTTGCTGTAAATCACCCGCATATAGCTTTCTTCGGTGATATCTGGATCGTTACAGTTCATCAACTGCAACACTTCTCCTTCCGCAATCACATTTACCGCTTCAGACATCAGCGCCAGCACGCGCAGCGAGCCAAGGCTGGTCATCATCTGGAAGGCGCGGGTATAAATGAAATCGCCGACCAACACGCTGGCGGCATTGCCGAAGGCGGCATTAGCAGTGGCTTTGCCCCGTCGCATATCGGATTCATCAACCACATCGTCATGAAGCAGGGTGGCCGTATGGATGAATTCGATCAGGGCTGCGACGGTAACATGTTGTTTACCCGAGTAGTTTACCGCGCGGGCAGCCAGGACGGCGATCATCGGACGGATGCGTTTGCCCCCGCCGCTAATGATGTAGTAACCCAACTGATTGATGAGGGAAACCTCAGAGTTCAGCTGTTCCAGGATCGTTGCATTGACGTCCGCCATATCCTGCGCGGTGAGTTCGTTTATCTGTTCTAAGTTCATCAGTCTGTTCAGCTATTGCTCAGTATGCTGCTATGATAAGCGTCTTTACCCGTGCCTGCGGCATGTAATGTATAACAGATTGTACTTGAAAAACGCGACCGTGAAACGTTTGCATTCGCTTTGCGTTTTTTTTCTGCAATACCCCGCAACAGACACTTGTCATTGCCTGGGATTTTGCGTAGAATTCGCGCCCTATTGTGAATATTTATAGCGTAGCCTGAAACCAAGACGGCAAGCGCGAGAGCGGAGTTTTATATGTACGCGGTTTTCCAAAGTGGTGGTAAACAACACCGAGTAAGCGAAGGTCAGACCGTTCGCCTGGAAAAGCTGGACATCGCAACCGGCGAAACGATTGAATTCGACCAGGTTCTGATGATTGCCAACGGTGAAGAAGTGACTATCGGCGCGCCTTTAGTTTCAGGTGGCGTGATCAAAGCAGAAATCGTTGCTCATGGTCGTGGCGAGAAAATTAAGATTGTTAAGTTTCGTCGTCGTAAACACTACCGTAAGCAGCAGGGTCACCGTCAGTGGTTCACTGATGTGAAGATCACTGGCATCAGCGCCTAAGAGGAGATCTGACAAATGGCACACAAAAAGGCTGGCGGCTCCACTCGAAATGGTCGCGATTCCAATGCAAAACGTCTCGGCGTTAAGCGTTTCGGCGGCGAAGCCGTACTGGCAGGTAGCATCATCGTTCGTCAGCGTGGCACCAAGTTCCACGCGGGTACCAACGTAGGCTGCGGCCGTGACCACACTCTGTTTGCAACTGCAGACGGCAAGGTCAAATTCGAAGTTAAAGGCCCGAACAACCGTAAATACATCAGCATCGTTGCTGAGTAAGGTTTTCGTGCCTGAAGGCGGTACCTGATACCGCTTTCAGCAGCGAATCAAAAAGCCCCGCAATCATAGCGGGGCTTTTTACATTCAGCATTTCAATCCACAAGCAGAGTCTGCGCCTGTGGGTTCACAGCAAAAGTCTTTTTGCTGTACACTTTATATTCAGCTGCACGATGTCCTGAGGTGAATCCTCCCGGACCAATGTCACTCAACGGTGCGGGCGAATGATTTACGGAGAAGTAACATGAAGTTTGTTGATGAAGCGACAATCCTCGTTTCTGCGGGCGATGGCGGCAATGGCTGCGTCAGCTTCCGCCGTGAGAAATATATTCCCAGAGGCGGACCGGATGGCGGCGACGGTGGCGATGGCGGCGATGTTTACATGCAGGCCGACGAAAACCTGAATACCCTGATTGACTACCGCTTTGAAAAATCTTTCCGTGCCGAGCGTGGACAAAACGGCCAGAGCCGTGATTGTACCGGTAAGCGCGGGCAGGATATCGTGATTAAAGTGCCGGTCGGCACCCGAATTATCGATCAGGGCACCGGAGAAACGCTGGGTGACATGATGACCCACGGTCAGGTGCAGATGGTCGCTAAAGGCGGCTGGCATGGCCTGGGCAACACCCGCTTCAAATCTTCCGTTAACCGTACTCCGCGCCAGAAAACTATGGGTACGCCGGGTGAAAAACGCGATTTGCAACTGGAGCTGATGCTGCTGGCTGACGTCGGAATGCTGGGGCTGCCTAACGCCGGGAAATCGACCTTTATCCGCGCCGTTTCTGCTGCCAAGCCAAAAGTGGCTGACTATCCGTTTACCACACTGGTGCCAAGCCTTGGCGTGGTACGAATGGACAGCGAGCAGAGCTTCGTGGTGGCCGATATCCCCGGTCTGATCGAAGGCGCTTCTGATGGTGCGGGTCTGGGTATTCGCTTCCTTAAACACCTCGAACGCTGCCGCGTGCTGTTGCACACTATCGATCTGGCTCCAATTGATGAGTCCGATCCGGTAGAAAATGCCCGTATCATCCTCGGCGAGCTGGAAAAGTACAGTGAGAAGCTGTTCAACAAGCCGCGCTGGCTGGTGTTCAATAAAGTTGACCTGCTGGATCAGGAAGAAGCGGAATCCCGTGCCAAAGCCATTGCGGAAGCGCTGGGCTGGACGGATAAATACTATCTGATCTCTGCCGCCAATCGCGTTGGCGTGACGCCACTATGCTGGGATGTAATGTCCTTTATTAACGCCAATCCGAAAGAGGCGGAAGAAGAACAGAAGCAGCCTGAGAAAGTGGAGTTCATGTGGGATGACTACCATCGCCAGCAGCTGGAAGAAGCTGCCGAGCCGGTGGAAGAAGATGATGACTGGGATGACGACTGGGATGATGAAGACGACGAAGGCGTCGAAATTATCTATCAACGTTAATCTTCTGAAGGGACACATTGCTGTCCCTTTTTGCTTTTGTGTCTGCGTGACCCCGCCACTGATCAAGCCTCTTTCCGAAGCAAATACCGCTTTCAAACAATAAAGATAATCATTATCATTCGCTCTTCTGCGGATCAGCCCGGCTGCTCCCCTTTCGCTGAAAGAGCCAAACAAAATGAGACTTGCTGTTTTACGCTTACCTTCGCTGTTGCTGTGCGCCCTGATCCTCTCCCCATCCGGCCATGCTGCCGATGGCTGGCCACGTTCGGTGCCTGGTCATGAGAGGCCGCTGGTTCTGCAACATCAGCCCCAACGTATCGTATCAACCAGCGTCACGCTGACCGGTTCGCTACTGGCGATTGGTGCGCCGGTTGTTGCCAGCGCCGCCACCATGCCGGGGCAGCGCTTCGCCGATAAGCAGGGTTTCTTCCGCCAATGGGGGGATATTGCCGTGAAGCAAGACGTGAAGCGGCTCTATTCCGGTGAGCCGAATCTGGAGACTATTGCGGCTGAAAAACCCGATCTGATTGTGGTCAGCGCCACCGGCAATGATTCCGCCATCGCGTTTTACGATCGTCTTTCGGTTATCGCACCGACGCTGGTCATCAACTATGACGACAAGAGCTGGCAGCAGGTTGAGCGGGAGCTTGCTCAGGCCACGGGCAATGAAGCCGGAGCTGAGCGTTCCATTCAGTCTTACGCGCAGCGCGAGGCGGAAGTGAAAGCGAAGCTGGCACTGCCGCCACAGCCGGTCTCCGCGCTGGTTTACAATCCTCATGCTCATATTGTTAACCTGTGGACCGGGGAATCAGCGCAGGGCAAGATGCTGGTGTCGCTGGGTTTTACGCTGGCCACACCGCCTGAAAGGATTCTACGCGGAAGCCAGCGCCTGAAGCGTAAAGACATTATCCCACTCAGCGGCGAGACGCTGGCTACCGGAATCACCGGAAGGTCGGTGCTGATGTTCGCTACCGATGATTCGGGCAAAGCGGCATTACTGTCCGAACCTCTGGTTGCGGGATCCGGGGCGATTCGCGCCGGTCACGTCTGGACTCTGGGTTACGACAGCTTCCGTCTTGATTACTACAGTGCCAATCATCTTCTGACCCGCCTTGAGCAACTGTTCAGTAAATCCTGATTACTGGCCCGGCAGTTGCTTAAGCTGACGGGCACTTTTCTCTTCTCTCCGCCGGATCTGATTGATTAATCACCTGTCGTAACCACAACAAATAAAAGACATTTCAATGAGAATGCGATAAATAATCGAATTGATAATTATTTTTATTTGCAATAATGTATTTCCGTCTATTTACTTTATAACTTGCCCCAAAAATACGGGTTGGGCGGATCTGCAGGGAATCAGACTTTTGAAAAAATTATCGCGTTTATCTTTAGCTATCTTTATTGAACTTGGGATGGTGACAACAGTGATGGCTGCCGATGCTGACACTGCGGGTACGTTGGTGGTGACTGCCGCACAGCAGAATCTTCAGGCTCCGGGCGTTTCGACCATCACCGCTGACGAAATCAAAAAACGTCCTCCTGCCCGTGATCTGTCTGAAATTATTCGTACCATGCCGGGCGTTAACCTGACCGGCAACTCGACCAGCGGGCAGCGTGGCAATAACCGTCAGATCGACATTCGCGGAATGGGGCCGGAAAACACCCTGATCCTGATTGATGGAATGCCGGTCTCCAGCCGTAACTCTGTCCGTCTGGGCTGGCGTGGTGAACGTGATACCCGTGGTGATACTGACTGGGTGCCGCCAGAGATGGTTGATCATATTGAAGTGATTAGGGGACCGGCTGCGGCCCGTTATGGCAACGGTGCTGCGGGTGGCGTGGTGAACATCATCACCAAACAGACCACCAATGAATGGCACGGTTCGTGGAATACCTACCTGAACATGCCCGAGCATAAAGAAGAAGGGGCGTCCAAACGCACCAACTTCTCGCTCAACGGGCCACTGGGAGACGCTTTCAGCTTCCAGCTGTATGGCAACCTCAGCAAAACTCAGGCTGATGCGCAATACATCAACGAAGGGCATCAGTCGCTGAGAACGGGAACTTATGCTGATACCGTTCCCGCCGGGCGTGAAGGTGTGGAGAATAAGGATATTCACGGCAAACTGCGCTGGGAATTTGCTCCGCGCCAGGCGCTGGAATTCACTGCGGGTTACAGCCGTCAGGGCAATCGCTATGCAGGCGATACGCAAAATACCAACACCAGTACGTTGGTGAAAGATAGCTATGGGAAAGAGACTAACCGTCTGTACCGTCAGAACTTTGCCATTAACTGGACCGGTGTCTGGGATAATGGAGTCAGTACCCGCAGCTATGCGCAGTATGAAAAAACCCGTAATACACGAATGGATGAAGGGTTGGCCGGGGGAACCGAAGGTATCTTCTCCGATGACGGCTTTTCCACCATCCAGCTTGATGATGTTTTGCTGCACAGCGAAATCAGTGTGCCTTTTGAATTGCTGGTCAATCAGACTGCGACCTTTGGTACCGAATGGAACCAGCAGCGCATGAAGGATGGCGCTTCCAATACTCAGGCCCTGTCCGGCGGTGGTATTGACGGAATCGACACCACCAACCGTAGCCCGTACTCCTCGGCAGACATTTTCTCGCTGTTTGCGGAAGACAATATGGAGCTGACCGACAGCACCATGCTGGTTCCGGGTCTGCGCTTCGACCATCACAGCATTGTGGGCAACAACTGGAGCCCCTCTCTGAACCTGTCGCAGGTGCTGGCCGATGACTTCACTCTCAAGCTGGGGATTGCCAGAGCCTATAAAGCGCCAAGCCTGTACCAGACCAACCCGAACTACGTGCTGTACAGCAAGGGCCAGGGATGCGCGGCCAGTGCCGCAGGATGCTATCTGATTGGCAATGAAGATCTTAAACCTGAGACCTCCATTAACAAGGAGGTGGGCATTGAGTACAAACATGATGATTATCAGGCTGGCCTGACCTGGTTCCGCAATGATTACCGTAACAAAATTGAGTCGGGCTATCTGCCGACCGGCGTTTCAACCACCGGCACCACGGATATCTATAAATGGGAAAACGTGCCGAAAGCCGTGGTTGAAGGACTGGAAGGGACGGTAAATTTCCCGGTGACGGAGGCCGTCACCTGGAATAACAACCTGACTTATATGCTGCAGAGTAAGAATAAAACCACCGGCGACCGTTTGTCAGTGATCCCGCAATACACACTGAACTCCACGCTGGCATGGCAGGCAACAGAGGATTTATCGTTGCAAACCACCTTCACCTGGTACGGCCGTCAGACGCCGAAGAAGTATAACTACAAGGGAGAGGCGGTGACCGGTACGGAGAAATCAACGGTCAGCCCTTATTCCATTCTGGGGCTGAGTGGTACCTATGATGTAAATAAATATGCCAGCGTCACGCTGGGGGTGGATAATCTGTTTGATAAGCGTCACTTCCGTGAGGGTAATGCGCAGACAACCGGCAATGCCGCGACCAATGCTTACATGTACGGGGCTGGTGCGAACACTTACAACGAAGCCGGACGCACCTGGTATGTGAGTGTGAATACACACTTCTGATGGCAACAGCGGTGGGCGAATGGACTCGCCCGGTCAGTTCAGTTTGGCTGGCAGCCAGCAGATGGCATTCAGCCCACTTCGGTCCTGTCGGTTGGTTAACCGCAGTTCGCCATGGTGGATTTGAGTAATTCGCTGAACGATATTCAGGCCCAAACCGCTGCCGCCATAACGTTGATCCATGCGGCGGAAAGCTTTGGTCAGATCCTGCGATGCAGAAGGGTCGATACCGGGGCCTTCATCCCGGACGGTAAAGCTGCTGCCGTTCTCTTCTTTCTGCACGATCAGGGTGATATGGCTGCCTTCGGGGCTGTATCTGGAGGCGTTCTCCAGCAGATTGCGCAGCATAAGACGCAGCAGAACTGCATCACCCTGAACCTCCTGCGTATCGTCACCCGCCAGCTCAAGGGTCTGATTACGTAGCGTCAGCATTTCGACCATCTCCAGCTGCAGCGGTTCGAACACCTGATTCCAGTTCACCACCTGATAGTGTCCGCTTGCCAGCGCCTGACCGGCACGCGACAGCATCAGCAACTGCTCGATGACGTGCATCAACTGGTCAATGCGCTGAACCAGCATCGGCCCCTGAGAGACTCCCTGTTGCTCAAGCAGTTCGAGGTGCAGACGCAACCCGGCGAGTGGCGTTCGCAATTCGTGCGCGGCATCTGCAGTGAACAGTCTTTCCTGCTGTAGCGTGTGATCCAGCCTGCTTAACAGCTGATTCATTGCGCCGGTGACGGCAGCGATCTCATCCATATCGGAGAAATGCGGCAGGGGAGAGAGGTTATCCGCTGAACGTTCTGAAAGGCTTTTCTGTAACGAGCGCAGAGGACGAATAATCCAGCTGATTGCCCAGAACGACAACAGCAGGGTAAAGCAGACCATCACGATGGATGGCAGCAGCAGTGAGGCAATCGCTTCGCGAATTTCGCCTTCAACACGTTCATTACGGGCATGAGCGGACAGCGTTTCGTTGACCAGAAAACCAATCTGCTCGCGACTTTCATGCCACAGCCAGGCGGCGCTCATCAGCTGACAGGTCAGAAGAATAAGCGCCAGCATAATCAGCAAACGCCGACGCATACTGTTCAAGATCGTTCTTCCAGACGGTAGCCCACGCCACGCACGGTTTTGATCCGATCTTTGCCCAGCTTACGGCGCAGGTTATGAATATGGACTTCCAGCGTGTTGGAACCGGTATCGTCCTGCCAGCTGTAAAGATCCTGTTGCAGTGTTTCCCGGTGCACCGTCTGGCCAATACGCATCAACAGGCGCGTAAGCAGAGCAAACTCTTTCGGTGTGATTTCAACCGGCTGATCGTCAAGGCAGACCTGCTGCGAGGAGAGATTCAGGGAGATGTCGCCATGCTGCAGCAGATTATCGCTACGTCCCTGATAACGCCTGATCAAAGCCCGTACGCGAGCCTTCAGCTCAACCAGAGCAAAAGGCTTCACAAGATAATCATCGGCCCCGGCATCCAGTCCTTCCACCCGATCCTCCAGTGCGTCACGAGCCGTGAGGATTAGCACGGGCAAATCGATATTCTCTTTACGCCACTGACACAGCAGATCCCCGCCGTCACGATCGGGTAAGCCCAGATCCAGCACGATCAGACTGTATTGCCCGCTCTGCAGTAGGGCACAGGCTTCTGACCCTTTTGTGGCCGAGTCCACGGCGTAACCCTCACTGGTCAGCGCCTGAACCAGTCCGCCCAGCAGAAGGGCATCATCTTCAACAATCAGTAGTTTCATTATCTTTAGTTGTTTTGGTAAACATCCTTATAGAGTCGGCTTTCAAAGCGTACCAGAGGAATTCTGCGCTGTTTCTGATCCTGCGGCGGTACGGCATAGCCAGAAAGAAACTGGACGAAGGCCACGCGCTGACCGCTGGCAGTAGTCATAAAACCGGCGAGGTTATACACGCCCTGCAGCGATCCGGTTTTGGCCGAGACCTTGCCGTCAACGCCTGCTTCATGAAGACCACCGCGATAGCGTAGCGTTCCGTCATAGCCAGCTAGTGGCAACATGGAAATAAAGTTCAGCTGTTGATCATTTTGTGCAATGTATTGCAACACCTGCATCATAGTAGCAGGGGAAATCAGATCGTGGCGCGACAGCCCGGATCCATCCATCTGAATGCTGTTGCCGAGATCGATATTGGCTTTCTGCCGCAGGATCTGACGCACGGCATCGGAACCGGCACGCCATGTACCCGGCACGCCGAAGCGTTCATGGCCAATGGTACGGAAAACGGTATCGGCGATCATGTTGTCCGACTTTTTCAGCATAATTTTCAGCAGGTCATGCAATGGAGCAGACTGTGTTTCTGCCAGCGCGGTGGCTGGTTGCGTAGGTTGTGTCTGGCGAAGCAGGTGACCTGAATAATCGATCCCCGCATCCTGCAGTTCAGCTTTCAGCAGCGCACCGGCATAACTGGCACCGTCCTGAATGGCAAAGGCCAGCGGCAGCGGTTCAGCGCGCTGGGTCATGCAACCTGTCAGCGTAAAGCGGTTCAACTCGCCCGGCACCACGTCCAGTTCACAGTATTGAGCATCAGACGAGCCACGAGCCAGCGTACGCACTTCGCTGAACATATTGACCGGATAGTAAGATGCCACGCGGATAAAGGCTTTATCGCCTGGGTTCGGCGCGCTATAGAGCGAGACCGAGAAGCAATTACGATCAACGATTGCCGCGCCCGGAGGTGCACTGAAGCACTGGGTCAGATCGTTCCACGGCCAGCCCGGGGCCTTGTCGTGACTGGCAAACACGGAAGTATCGATAACCAGGTTGCCCTGAATATGCTGCACGCCCTGTTTTTTCAGCGTAGCCACCATGTTGCGCAGGTCCTGTCGGGTCAACGTGGGATCGCCGTCAAACCGCGCCACAAGATCTCCCTTCAGCGTACCGCCGCTGAGGGTTCCTTTACTTTCCAACTGGGTATGAAAACGGAAGTCCGGCCCCAACTGCAAAAGAGCGGCCAGTGCGGTAAGCAGTTTCATGGTACTGGCAGGAAGCGCCATCTGTTTACTGTGGTAGTCAATAGAAGGCGTGCTTGCGCCTGTTTTCTGTACAATCAGCGCCAGATTCGCGCCATCAGGTAAATACTGGGTGTAGTTTTCAACCGGGGTAGCGTGGGCATTCAGCATAAATGCGCAGGTTAAGCCGGTAACAATTCGTGAAAATCGCATAATCTCGCGTTTACTGACAGGTGATGTTGTCATACTACGGTGCATCAAGGTGGAAAGTAAACGATGACCCATAAGGAACTCTGCGGTAAAATACGTATCAAAATGCAAACCTCCAGGCCCTGGGGCACACCTCCGGGGCTGGTTTCTTTCGTTTGTAATTCAGTGGCAAGCGCCGCAGAACGCTTTTTCTGCATCAACCTGTCAGGATGACGAAATTTTGTACAGGACAGATTTTACGAGGTATTGAGATGAATCAGATTCCGATGACGTTAAGGGGCGCAGAAAGACTGCGCGAAGAGCTCGAAGAGCTGAAAACCATTAAACGCCCCAGAATTATTGCCTCAATTGCTGAAGCGCGTGAGCACGGCGACTTAAAAGAAAACGCAGAGTATCACGCTGCGCGCGAAGAGCAGGGCTTCTGTGAAGGACGAATCCAGGAAATCGAAGCCAAGCTGTCAAATGCTCAGGTGATCGACGTGACTAAAATGAACGCTAACGGTCGTATCATTTTCGGTTCTACCGTCACCGTGCTGAATCTGGATACGGACGAAGAGGCGACCTATCGCATCGTGGGTGATGACGAAGCCGACTTTAAGCAGAATCTGATCTCAGTGAACTCGCCAATGGCCCGTGGCCTGATTGGTAAAGAAGTGGATGATGTTACCGTGATTAAAACACCGGGCGGCGATGTGGAATATGAAATTCTGAAAATTGAATACCTCTGACGGGTGCTGCTTCAACCTTACAGAGTGTAAAGAAAGGAAAAAGGCCGCATAGCGGCCTTTTATCAACATCAGGAGCGTGGCACCTTCTTCTGGCTAAGTTGCCGGTAGGTGCCTGATCTTCAACGTGGAAGAGCGATCTTACGTTCCTTCGTTGGACGGTACAGCACCAGCGTCTTGCCGATGACCTGCACATTTGCAGCCTTGGTTTCGCGCACGATAGCTTCAACAACCAGGGCTTTCGTCTCACGGTCTTCCGTGGCGATTTTCACCTTGATGAGCTCGTGGTGCTCCAGTGCCTGTTCAATTTCGGCCAGCACCCCTTCGGTCAGGCCGTTGTTGCCCAGCATAACCACTGGCTTCAGCGGATGGGCCAGCCCTTTCAGGTGCTGTTTTTGTTTGGTACTCAGATTCATCGTATTTTTTACTTACATTGGGATTGAAAACGGGTCATTCTACCGCCATCTCTGGTGTATCACCAAATCGGCATGCTGATTTGCGCGGTTTATTTATCGCATACTTTGAATCATAGTTGGAAATTGTATGACTGGTAAAAAGCGTTCGGCCAGTTCCAGCCGCTGGCTGCAGGAACACTTTAGCGATAAATATGTGCTACAGGCACAGAAAAAAGGGCTGCGCTCGCGCGCCTGGTTTAAACTTGATGAAATACAGCAAGGTGACAAGCTGTTTAAGCCGGGGATGACGGTAGTCGACCTTGGCGCAGCACCAGGTGGCTGGTCTCAGTATGTTGTTACTCAGATTGGCAATAAAGGTCGCGTGATCGCCTGTGATATCCTGCCGATGGATCCTATCGTTGGTGTCGATTTCCTTCAGGGCGATTTTCGTGATGAACTGGTTCTCAAAGCCTTGATGGACCGCGTTGGTGATGCAAAAGTACAGGTTGTCATGTCCGATATGGCGCCCAACATGACCGGCACGCCTGCGGTAGACATTCCAAGATCAATGTATCTGGTTGAGCTTGCGCTGGAAATGTGTCGGGATGTTCTGGCACCAGGCGGTAGTTTTTTAGTGAAAGTGTTTCAGGGAGATGGCTTTGAAGATTACCTCCGGGAAATTCGCTCCCTGTTTACGAAAGTGAAAATTCGTAAGCCGGACGCTTCACGTTCTCGTTCGCGTGAAGTGTACATTGTAGCGACAGGGCGCAAACTATAGTACCCTACGCTGTCTGTTAACACAGTTGTAATAAGAGGTTAATCCCTTGAGTGACATGGCGAAAAACCTGATTCTCTGGTTAGTCATCGCAGTCGTGCTGATGTCTGTCTTCCAGAGCTTTGGGCCCAGCGAGTCGAATGGCCGTAGGGTTGACTACTCAACCTTCCTGTCGGAAGTGAACCAGGATCAGGTCCGCGAGGCACGTATTAACGGGCGTGAGATCAACGTTGTCAGAAAAGACAGCAACAAATACACAACCTACATCCCCGTCAACGATCCTAAGTTGCTCGATAACCTGTTGACTAAAAACGTGAAAGTAGTGGGCGAACCGCCTGAAGAACCGAGCCTGCTGGCGTCGATCTTCATCTCCTGGTTCCCTATGCTGTTACTTATTGGTGTCTGGATTTTCTTCATGCGCCAGATGCAGGGCGGGGGCGGCAAAGGCGCGATGTCCTTTGGTAAAAGCAAAGCTCGCATGCTGACAGAAGATCAGATCAAAACCACCTTTGCTGACGTGGCCGGTTGCGATGAAGCGAAAGAGGAAGTGGGTGAGCTGGTTGAATACCTGCGCGAGCCAAGCCGCTTCCAGAAACTGGGTGGTAAAATTCCAAAAGGCGTACTGATGGTCGGTCCTCCGGGTACCGGTAAAACGCTGCTGGCGAAAGCCATCGCAGGCGAAGCAAAAGTGCCTTTCTTCACCATCTCCGGTTCCGACTTCGTGGAAATGTTCGTTGGTGTGGGTGCATCCCGCGTCCGTGACATGTTCGAGCAGGCTAAAAAAGCGGCTCCCTGCATCATCTTTATCGATGAGATCGATGCGGTAGGCCGTCAGCGTGGCGCTGGCTTAGGCGGTGGTCACGATGAGCGTGAGCAGACCCTGAACCAGATGCTGGTTGAGATGGACGGCTTTGAAGGCAACGAAGGTATCATCGTGATTGCCGCAACTAACCGTCCGGACGTTCTGGACCCTGCGCTGCTGCGTCCGGGCCGTTTCGACCGTCAGGTTGTGGTCGGTCTGCCAGATGTCCGTGGTCGTGAGCAAATTCTGAAAGTGCATATGCGTCGTGTGCCGCTGGCAACCGATATTGATGCAGCAATCATTGCACGTGGTACTCCGGGCTTCTCCGGTGCTGACCTGGCGAACCTGGTGAACGAAGCGGCACTGTTTGCTGCTCGTGGCAACAAGCGTGTCGTGTCGATGGTTGAGTTCGAGAAAGCGAAAGACAAAATCATGATGGGTGCAGAACGTCGCTCCATGGTGATGACCGAATCGCAGAAAGAGTCCACCGCGTACCATGAAGCAGGCCACGCCATTATTGGTCGTCTGGTTCCGGAACACGATCCAGTGCACAAAGTAACGATTATTCCTCGCGGCCGTGCCCTGGGCGTGACGTTCTTCCTGCCGGAAGGTGATGCAATCAGCGCCAGCCGTCAGAAACTGGAAAGTCAGATCTCCACCCTTTACGGCGGTCGTCTGGCTGAAGAGATCATTTACGGCGTTGAGCATGTTTCTACTGGTGCCTCTAATGACATCAAAGTAGCAACCTCAATAGCACGTAACATGGTGACGCAATGGGGCTTCTCAGAGAAACTTGGCCCGTTGCTGTATGCGGAAGAAGAGGGCGAGGTATTCCTCGGCCGCTCCGTAGCAAAAGCGAAGCACATGTCTGATGAAACTGCCCGCATCATCGATCAGGAAGTGAAGTCATTAGTGGAAGGTAACTACCAGCGCGCACGTCGCATCCTGAACGAAAATATGGACATCCTTCACGCAATGAAAGACGCGCTGATGAAGTATGAAACCATTGATGCGCCGCAGATCGATGACCTGATGGCACGCCGTGATGTGCGTCCGCCAGCAGGTTGGGAAGATCCGGGCACCAACAATTCTGACAGCAACGGTACGCCAAAGGCACCGCGCCCGGTTGATGAACCGCGCACGCCAAACCCTGGTAATACCATGTCAGAGCAACTGGGCGACAAATAAGCCGTCCTGCTATCGCTCCCCTTAACCCCGGCGCTGACCGGGGTTTTTTATATCCCCGCAATGCAAAACCCATCAGGAGAACCGCAGAGATGAAGCTTTACGCCAGAAATTCCGTGCTCGATTTATCACATCCCCATGTAATGGGGATTCTGAATGTGACGCCGGATTCTTTTTCAGATGGCGGTAAGCATAACGATCTTATTCAGGCCCTCACTCACGCTAATGAGATGATTAATGCCGGTGCCACCATCATTGATATCGGCGGAGAATCAACCCGTCCGGGTGCTGATGAGGTCAGCGTGGAGCAGGAGCTTGAGCGGGTGATCCCTGTGGTGGAAGCGATTTCTCAGCGTTTTGAAGTGTGGATTTCGGTCGACACCTCAAAACCTGAAGTGATCCATGAATCGGCGAATGCCGGTGCGCATCTGATCAACGATATTCGCTCTCTGCAGGAGCCTGGTGCTCTGGAAGCCGCTGCGGCCACCGGCCTGCCAGTCTGCCTTATGCACATGCAAGGAGAGCCGCGTACCATGCAGCAGTCGCCAAAATATAAGCACTTCCTGCAGGATGTGGACGCCTTTTTTGTTGAGCAGATTGCCCGCTGCGAAGCTGCCGGGATTAAAAAAGAGCAGTTGCTGCTCGACCCGGGATTCGGTTTCGGTAAGAATCTCTCTCATAATTACCAGCTGCTGGCCCATCTGGCCAATTTCCACCACTTTGGTCTGCCGCTACTGGTGGGGATGTCACGCAAAAGTATGATTGGCCAGTTGCTGAACGTCGGGCCGTCGCAGCGCCTGACCGGCAGTCTCGCTTGTGCGGTGATCGCCGCCATGCAGGGCGCGCATATCCTGCGCGTTCATGATGTTAAAGAAACCGTCGAGGCGATGCGCGTCGTCGAAGCAACACTGTCAGCGAAGGAAGAGTAACGCTATGAGCAACCGTAAATATTTTGGTACCGATGGCATCCGCGGCAAAGTAGGCGAATCGCCAATTACCCCTGACTTCGTGCTGAAGCTGGGCTGGGCGGCGGGTAAGGTACTGGCAAGAAACGGCTCAAAGAAAATTATCATTGGTAAGGACACGCGCATTTCAGGATACATGCTGGAATCGGCGCTGGAAGCTGGTCTGGCCGCTGCCGGATTATCAGCCGCTTTTACCGGTCCGATGCCGACTCCGGCCATTGCCTATCTGACCCGTACCTTCCGTGCTGAAGCGGGGATAGTTATCTCTGCCTCGCATAACCCGTTTGACGACAACGGCATCAAATTCTTCTCCGTAGAAGGCACCAAGTTGCCTGACGATGTGGAAGAAGCCATTGAAGCGGAGATGGAAAAGCCGATTACCTGTGTGGAATCTGCTGAACTGGGCCGCGCCAGCCGTATTGTTGATGCTGCCGGCCGCTACATTGAATTTTGTAAAGGGACGTTCCCCAGCGAGCTGAGCCTGAACGGCCTGAAAATTGTGGTCGATTGTGCCAACGGCGCAACCTATCACATCGCGCCAAATGTTCTGCGCGAGTTAGGCGCAACTGTCATCACTCTCGGCGTGCAGCCAGATGGTATGAACATCAACAAAGAGTGTGGTGCCACGGATGTTCGTCAGCTTCAGGAACGTGTTCTGGCGGAGAAAGCTGATATTGGTCTGGCCTACGACGGTGACGGCGATCGTATCATGATGGTGGACCACCTCGGCTACAAGGTGGATGGCGACCAGATCCTCTACATCATTGCTCGCGAAGGTCTGCGTCAGGGCCAGCTGCGCGGTGGCGTGGTCGGAACGCTGATGAGCAATATGGGGCTTGAACTGGCTCTGAAACAGTTGGGCATTCCTTTCGCCCGTGCCAAAGTTGGTGACCGCTACGTACTGGAGAAGCTGCAGGAAAAAGGCTGGCGTCTGGGGGCGGAAAACTCCGGCCATGTGATCCTGCTCGATAAAACCACCACTGGTGACGGCATCGTTGCCGGTTTGCAGGTACTCACTGCAATGGTGCGCAATCACATGAGTCTGCACGATCTTTGTAGCGGTATGAAACTGCTGCCGCAGATCCTGGTTAACGTTCGTTACAGCGGTGAAACCGATCCATTGGAAGACGATCAGGTGAAAACGGTCACGGCAGAAGTGGAAAAAGAGCTGCACGGCCGTGGCCGGGTATTGTTACGCAAATCCGGTACTGAACCGCTGATCCGCGTGATGGTGGAAGGCGAAAACGAAGAACAGGTCACTTCGCTGGCGCATCGCATTGCCGATGCGGTGAAGGCGGTTTAAGCGATCCCAGAACAGAACAATAATGGGTGATGTGCGGCTCAGGTGGGTTAAGCGGATGGACGATCATCACACCGTATGTGAAGGGATGCACCTAACTGATCGTTCTGGTTGCCTGATTTAACGACGTTTTTTGGGGTTTCGCAGCGGCTTTTGCCGTTTTTTTCCGCAATCAGTAACGGGGCGGTAAATTGCCCTTGCGTGGACAGGCTGCTTTGGTTAGTATTCACACCCGCTTCTGATGGGTAGTGACGACGCTATCTCTCTAACTGGCTTGAAGCTTTTGATGTGCGGTTACCGCGCAAGGAACAGGTTGAATTATGTACGAAGCTCTTTTGGTAGTTTTCCTTATTGTGGCAATCGGCCTTGTGGGTCTGATCATGCTGCAGCAAGGTAAAGGCGCTGATATGGGCGCGTCATTTGGTGCTGGCTCCTCGGCAACGCTGTTTGGTTCTAACGGTTCAGGTAATTTCATGACCCGGATGACTGCAGTGCTGGCGACGTTGTTCTTCATCATCAGCTTGATCCTGGGCAACCTTAACAGCAACAAGACCCAGAAAGGAAGTGAGTGGGAAAACCTGACTCAGCCTGCGCAGTCTCAGCAGCAGAGCCAGCCAGCTAAACCGGCTACGCCGGGCAGCGATATTCCGCAGTAAGCAGTAAAAAGTCGTATTGTTTCAGAGTTTCAGAAATAAAAAAGTCGCATCTTTAGTGCCGTGGTGGTGGAATTGGTAGACACGCTACCTTGAGGTGGTAGTGCCCGCATGGGCTTACGGGTTCAAGTCCCGTCCTCGGTACCAAATCTCAGTTTTGCTTGCATTTTATGCAAGATCGGCGTAGTATTTGCCACGTTTTCGGACGCGGGGTGGAGCAGCCTGGTAGCTCGTCGGGCTCATAACCCGAAGGTCGTCGGTTCAAATCCGGCCCCCGCAACCACTTTCCCTTAGAGTTCTTTTTCAAATATACTGTATGCATCGACGGCGCATTATCAGCAGATTTTGAAAAAAATTCTTATGGATTGTGCCGAACCGCCATTTATGGCGTACAGGGTCCAGTCGCATAAAGCCCCGATTTTTCGGGGTTTTTTGTTATCAGGAAACAGCATACTGGGCTATTAAGCCCTTTTTTTATGTCTTGGGGGTGGGCTTGTCCACATTAGAGCAAAAATTAACAGAGCTGATTTCAGCACCGGTAGAAGCGCTAGGCTACGAACTGGTTGGTATTGAGTTTGTACGCGGTCGCACATCCACGTTGCGCATCTATATTGATAGTGAAGATGGCATCACTGTTGACGATTGTGCTGATGTCAGCCACCAGCTAAGCGCAGTGTTTGACGTTGAAGATCCAATCACTGTGGCTTATAACCTTGAAGTCTCCTCACCAGGCCTTGAGCGCCCACTCTTCACCGCAGAGCATTACGCACGATTTACCGGCGAAGAAGTGAGTCTGGTGCTGCGTATGGCCGTACAGAACCGCCGCAAATGGCAGGGAATCATTAAATCTGTAGAAGGTGAGATGATCACTGTTGCCGTTGAGGGTAACAACGAAGTGTTCGCGCTGAGCAACATCCAGAAGGCGAACCTGGTTCCCCACTTTTAAAAGTCCGGATTGAGGCATACCAGGATGAACAAAGAAATCTTAGCTGTAGTCGAGGCCGTATCTAACGAGAAATCCCTCCCACGCGAGAAGATTTTCGAGGCGCTGGAGAGCGCACTGGCAACGGCTACCAAGAAAAAGTACGAGCAGGAAATCGACGTCCGTGTCAGCATCGACCGTAAAAGCGGTGACTTTGATACGTTCCGCCGTTGGGTCATTGTGGATGAAGTCACAATGCCAACTCGCGAGATCACTCTGGATGCCGCGCAGTTCGAAGATGCATCGCTGAATCTGGGTGAATTCGTTGAAGATCAAATCGAATCCGTGACCTTTGACCGTATCACCACTCAGACGGCCAAACAGGTTATCGTTCAAAAAGTGCGTGAAGCTGAACGCGCGATGGTCGTTGACCAGTTCCGTGAGCAGGAAGGTGAGATCATCACCGGTGTCGTGAAGAAAGTGAACCGCGACAATATCTCTCTGGATCTGGGCAACAACGCCGAGGCTGTCATCATTCGTGAAGATATGCTGCCGCGTGAAAACTTCCGTCCGGGTGACCGTATTCGCGGCGTTCTGTACGCCGTTCGCCCTGAAGCACGCGGTGCTCAACTGTTTGTCAGCCGTTCCAAGCCGGAAATGCTGATCGAACTGTTCCGCATTGAAGTGCCGGAAATCGGCGAAGAAGTAATTGAAATTAAAGCCGCTGCGCGCGATCCTGGCTCCCGTGCCAAGATTGCAGTGAAAACCAACGACAAGCGTATCGACCCGGTCGGTGCTTGCGTGGGGATGCGTGGTGCGCGTGTTCAGGCGGTATCCAGCGAGCTGGGTGGCGAGCGTATTGACATCGTGCTGTGGGATGATAATCCAGCGCAGTTCGTGATCAATGCCATGGCCCCGGCGGATGTCGCCTCTATCGTGGTTGATGAAGATAATCACACCATGGATATCGCTGTTGAAGCCGGAAATCTGGCTCAGGCGATCGGCCGTAATGGCCAAAACGTGCGTCTGGCTTCACAGCTGAGCGGCTGGGAGCTGAACGTCATGACAGTCGACGATCTGCAGGCTAAACACCAGGCTGAAGCCCATGCTGCCATCGGCGTCTTTACCAAACATCTCGACATTGACGAAGACTTTGCCACCGTACTGGTTGAAGAGGGCTTCTCTTCACTGGAAGAGCTGGCTTACGTTCCGATCAACGAGCTGCTGGAAATTGACGGTCTGGATGAAGAAACAGTAGAAGCGCTGCGCGATCGTGCGAAAAATGCGTTAACCACCCTTGCTCTGGAAAAGGCAGAGAGTCAGGGCGTAAACCCGCCAGCAGAAGATTTGCTGAATCTGGAAGGTCTGGATCGTGACCTGGCGTTTAAGCTGGCAGCGATTGGCGTTTGCACGCTGGAAGATCTTGCCGAGCAGGGTGTTGACGACCTGACAGATATTGAAGGCCTTAACGACGAACAGGCCGGTGAGCTGATTATGGCTGCCCGAAATATCTGCTGGTTCGGCGACGACGCGTAATAAACTGTAGCAGGAAGGAACAGCATGACAGATGTAACCGTAAAATCGCTGGCCGCAGAGATTCAGACCCCGGTAGAACGCCTGGTACAGCAATTTGCTGATGCAGGGATCCGCAAGTCTGAAACTGACTCTGTGACGCAGCAGGAAAAAGAGACGCTCCTTACCCATTTGAATCGCGATCAAAACGGCGGTTCTGGTAGACTGACTCTGCAGCGCAAAACGCGCAGCACCTTGAATATTCCTGGCACCGGGGGTAAAAGTAAATCGGTGCAAATTGAAGTCCGCAAAAAACGCACCTATGTAAAAGGCGATCCTGCAGAAGCTGAACAGGCTGAAGCAGAAGCGCAGGCACAGCGTGAAGCGGAAGAACTGGCTCGTCGCGAGGCTGAAGAAAAAGCCCAGCGCGAAGCTCAAGAGAAAGCGAAGCGTGAAGCCGAGGAGCAGGCTAAACGTGAGGCAGCTGATAAAGCCAAACGTGAAGCAGCGGAAAAAGATAAAGTGAGCAATCAACATACCGACGAAATGACCCGGGCAACTCAATCCGATAAAGCCCGCCGGGAAGCTGAAGCTGCAGAGCTGAAGCGTAAAGCCGAAGAAGAAGCGCGTCGTAAGATCGAAGAAGAAGCGAAGCGCGTAGCGGAAGAAGCTCGTAAAATGGCGGAAGAGAAAGGCTCTGAGTGGGCGGAAGCGGAGAAAGAAGTTGAAGACACTTCTGACTACCACGTGACCACCTCCACGCATGCTCGTGCTGCTGAAGACGAAAACGATGCGCAGGTCGAAGGCGATCGTCGTTCCCGTGCAGCTCGCCCGGCTAAAGCCCCACAGCGTAAGAAAGGCAACAAGCACTCTGAAGCAAAAACCGACCGTGAAGAAGCGCGTGCGCAATTCCGGGGCGGTAAAGGCGGCAAGCGTAAGCCAAGCACACTGCAGCAGGGCTTTAACAAGCCAGCGCAGGCCGTTAACCGTGACGTGATCATCGGTGAGACCATCACCGTTGCTGAACTCGCTAACAAAATGGCAGTGAAAGGTTCCCAGGTCATCAAAGTGATGATGAAAATGGGCGCCATGGCCACCATCAACCAGGTTATCGATCAGGAAACTGCCCAGTTGGTCGCGGAAGAGATGGGTCACAAAGTGACTCTGCGCCGTGAGAACGAGCTGGAAGAAGCGGTAATGAGCGATCGTGATACCGATGCAGCAATGGAATCCCGTGCGCCGGTCGTGACCATCATGGGCCACGTTGACCACGGTAAAACCTCTCTGCTGGATTACATTCGCTCCACCAAAGTCGCCTCTGGCGAAGCGGGTGGTATTACTCAGCACATCGGTGCTTACCACGTTGAAACTGACAACGGTATGGTCACCTTCCTGGATACCCCGGGCCACGCCGCGTTTACCGCAATGCGTGCTCGTGGTGCTCAGGCAACGGATATCGTTATCCTGGTTGTGGCTGCCGATGACGGCGTGATGCCACAGACTATCGAAGCTATCCAGCATGCTAAAGCGGCGAAAGTGCCGGTTGTGGTTGCTGTGAACAAGGTCGATAAGCCAGAAGCCGATCCGGACCGTGTTAAGAACGAACTCACCCAGTACGGGATCATCCCGGAAGAGTGGGGCGGCGAGAACATGTTTGTTAACGTGTCTGCCAAAGCTGGTACCGGTATTGACGACCTGCTGAACGCCATCCTGCTGCAGGCTGAAGTTCTGGAACTGACTGCAGTGCGTCAGGGTATGGCAAGCGGCGTGGTAATCGAATCCTTCCTGGATAAAGGTCGTGGTCCGGTTGCTACCGTACTGGTACGTGAAGGTACGCTGAACAAAGGTGATATCGTACTGTGCGGCTTTGAATACGGCCGTGTGCGTGCGATGCGTGATGAACTGGGTCGTGAAGTGCTGGAAGCGGGTCCTTCCATTCCAGTGGAAATCCTCGGCCTGTCAGGTGTGCCTGCTGCCGGTGATGAAGCGACCGTGGTTCGTGACGAGAAGAAAGCCCGTGAGGTTGCACTGTATCGTCAGGGCAAATTCCGTGAAGTTAAGCTGGCTCGTCAGCAGAAATCTAAGCTGGAAAACATGTTTGCCAACATGACCGAAGGCGAAGTTTCCGAACTGAACATCGTGCTGAAAGCCGACGTACAGGGTTCTGTCGAAGCGATTTCCGACTCTCTGATGAAGCTGTCTACCGACGAAGTGAAAGTCAAAATCGTGGGCTCTGGCGTAGGTGGTATCACCGAAACCGACGCCACGTTGGCTGCAGCTTCCAACGCGATTCTGGTTGGCTTCAACGTGCGTGCTGATGCTTCTGCCCGCCGCGTGATTGACTCAGAAAGCCTGGATCTGCGTTACTACTCCGTCATTTATAATCTGATTGACGAAGTTAAGCAGGCGATGAGCGGTATGCTGGCGCCTGAGTACAAGCATCAGATCACCGGTCTGGCTGAAGTGCGTGACGTGTTCAAATCACCAAAATTTGGCGCTATCGCAGGCTGTATGGTGACGGAAGGCAACATCAAACGTCACAACCCAATCCGTGTACTACGCGACAACGTGGTTATCTATGAAGGAGAGCTGGAATCCCTGCGCCGCTTCAAGGATGACGTTAACGAAGTCCGTAACGGTATGGAATGTGGTATCGGCGTGAAGAACTACAACGATGTGCGTGTTGGCGATATGATCGAAGTGTTCGAGATTATCGAGATCCAGCGTACCATCGCTTAACGGTCGCCTGAAAAAGTGACTTATTTGGGAGGCCACTGCGCCTCCCGAATTATTTGGAGAGAATTATTATGGCGAAAGAATTTGGTCGCCCACAGCGTGTCTCGCAGGAACTGCAGAAAGAGATCGCGATTATTTTACAGCGTGAGATCAAAGACCCCCGTCTGGGTATGATGGTTACCGTCTCCGGCGTTGATGTCTCACGTGACCTGGCCTATGCCAAAGTGTTTGTTACCTTTCTCAATGATAAAGACGAAGACGCTATCAAAGCTGGCTTGCGCGCGCTGGGTGATGCCTCTGGCTACATCCGTACGCTGCTGGGCAAAGCGATGCGTCTGCGTATCGTTCCAGAGCTGACCTTCTTTTACGATAACTCGCTGGTTGAAGGGATGCGTATGTCTAACCTTGTCACTAACGTGGTCAGAAACGATGCTGAGCGTCGTGGTCCCACGGAAGAAGACAAGGAGGATTGATGAGCCGTCCTCGTCGTCGCGGACGCGACGTCCACGGTGTGCTGCTGCTGGATAAACCTCAGGGACTCTCTTCCAACGATGCGCTGCAGAAGGTCAAACGGCTGTTCACGGCGAATCGTGCGGGACATACGGGGGCGCTCGATCCTCTGGCGACCGGCATGCTGCCGATTTGCCTGGGTGAAGCCACCAAGTTCTCACAGTACCTGCTGGACTCCGACAAGCGCTACCGTGTGATTGCCCGTTTGGGGCAGCGCACCGATACTTCTGATGCCGATGGCCAGATTATCAGCGAGCGACCAGTCAGTTTCACGCAGGAACAGCTTGAAGATGCACTCGACAGCTTCCGTGGGGAAACCCGGCAGGTGCCGTCGATGTATTCGGCGCTCAAGTATCAGGGGCGCAAGCTATATGAATACGCTCGTGAAGGGATCGAAGTCCCGCGCGAAGCGCGCAGCATCGTGGTTTATGAGCTGAAGTTTATCCGCTGGGAAGAGAATGAACTGGAGCTGGAAATTCATTGCTCTAAAGGCACCTATATCCGTACCATTACGGACGATCTGGGTGAAATGCTGGGTTGCGGTGCGCATGTGATTTATCTGCGCCGTCTGCAGGTAGCCACTTATCCCATTGCCAGCATGGTGACTCTCGAGCAGCTTGCCGCGTTGAACGAAGAAGCGTTAAGAACGGAGCGCTCGCCAGCAGATTTACTCGACCCGTTGTTGATGCCGATGGACAGCCCGGCAGCCGCTTACCCGGAAGTGAATCTGCTGAGCGTGGTCGCTGCTTACTTCAGGCAGGGCCAGCCGGTGCAGGCTGCGAATGTCCCGGCTGAAGGCCTGGTGCGCGTCACCGAAGGGGCTGAGCGGAAGTTTATCGGGATGGCAGAGATTGCCGAAGATGGCCGGGTCGCACCGCGTCGTCTGGTTGTAGAATATTCCGACTAGTCATTTGCGTAAGCGAGTGGCTAAGAGTAGAATAGTTCGGCTTTACCATTGGGCTGCTGAATTAGAGATCGGCACCTGTACATTTATTATCATTTAATTTGGAGTTGTATCATGTCTCTAAGTGTTGAAACTAAAGCGCAGATCGTTGCTGAATACGGCCGTGACGCTAACGACAGTGGTTCTACCGAAGTTCAGGTTGCTCTGCTGACCGCACAGATTAACCATCTGCAGGGTCACTTCTCTGAGCACAAAAAAGACCACCACAGCCGTCGCGGTCTGCTGCGCATGGTTTCCCAGCGTCGTAAGCTGCTGGATTACCTGAAGCGTAAAGATGTTGCACGTTACACCAGCCTGATCGAGCGTCTGGGTCTGCGTCGCTAAGTCTTAAGAATCTGCCCGCCATTCAGTGCATTCTGAGATTAAAAACGGCAAAAAGGCGGATTCGTGCGAGTTTCGCTAAAAAGGGGCCTTTATGGCCCCCTTTTTTCAGGCAAGCGGCAGCAATTCAGACCAAACTATTGTATTGTTGCTGAGTGTGATCTTCAGTTGCAGAGGTTCGCGCGGCTAATGAGAGGCTTTGTCCCGGATGGGGATTAAGGGTTGTCATTAGTCGCGAGGATGCAGATGAGGATTTAAAAATCCACGGCAGGGTCAGTGCCTTGCCATGACGTTAAGGACAAAATTTTGCTGAACCCGATCGTACGCAAATTCCAATATGGTCAGCATACCGTTACCCTTGAGACCGGTATGATGGCTCGCCAGGCAACGGCAGCCGTAATGGTTAGCATGGACGACACAGCCGTGTTCGTGACCGTTGTAGGCCAGAAAAAATCCAAGCCAGGTCAGGACTTTTTCCCGCTGACCGTTAACTATCAGGAGCGTACCTACGCTGCTGGTCGTATCCCGGGCAGCTTCTTCCGTCGTGAAGGCCGTCCGAGTGAAGGCGAGACCCTGACCTCACGTCTGATTGACCGTCCAATCCGCCCACTGTTCCCTGAAGGGTTTGTTAACGAAGTCCAGGTCATTGCGACTGTGGTTTCCGTTAACCCACAGGTTAACCCGGACATCGTCGCAATGATCGGTGCTTCTGCGGCTCTGAGCCTTTCCGGTCTGCCTTTCAATGGTCCTATTGGCGCGGCGCGCGTTGGCTACCTCAACGATCAGTACGTTCTTAACCCAACTGCCGATGAGCTGAAAGAGAGCAAACTGGATCTGGTGGTTGCCGGTACTCAGGGCGCGGTACTGATGGTTGAATCAGAAGCTGAGCTGCTGAGCGAAGACCAGATGCTGGGTGCCGTGGTCTTTGGCCACGACCAACAGCAGATCGTAATCGATAACATCAATGCTCTGGTTGCCGAAGCGGGTAAACCGCGTTGGGACTGGCAGCCAGAAGCTGTAAACGAAGCGTTACATTCACGTATCGCTGCGCTGGCTGAAGCTCGTCTGAGCGACGCTTACCGCATCACCGATAAACAAGAGCGTTATGCTCAGGTTGACGTGATCAAATCTGAAGCCAAAGCAGCCCTGCTGGCCGAAGATGCAAGCCTGGACGAAGGCGAGATCAGCGACATCCTGCACGCGCTGGAAAAAGATGTTGTGCGTAGCCGCATCCTGCGTGGCGAGCCGCGTATCGATGGTCGCGAAAAAGACATGATCCGTGGTCTGGACGTGCGCACTGGCGTTCTGCCACGTACTCACGGCTCCGCGCTGTTTACCCGTGGTGAAACTCAGGCACTGGTAACCGCGACTCTGGGTACAGCCCGTGATGCCCAGAATCTGGATGAGCTGATGGGCGAACGTACCGACAGCTTCCTGTTCCACTACAACTTCCCTCCATACTCCGTCGGTGAGACCGGTATGGTGGGTTCGCCTAAGCGTCGTGAAATTGGTCACGGCCGTCTGGCGAAACGCGGCGTGCTGGCCGTCATGCCGAAAGGCGATGCGTTCCCATACACCGTGCGTGTGGTGTCTGAAATCACCGAATCCAATGGTTCCTCTTCTATGGCTTCCGTCTGCGGTGCTTCTCTGGCGCTGATGGACGCAGGCGTACCGATCAAAGCGGCCGTAGCCGGTATCGCGATGGGTCTGGTAAAAGAAGGCGATAACTTTGTGGTGCTCTCAGACATCCTGGGCGACGAAGATCACCTGGGCGACATGGACTTCAAAGTAGCCGGTAGCCGTGAAGGTATCACCGCGCTGCAGATGGACATTAAAATCGAAGGTATCACCCGCGAAATCATGCAGGTGGCTCTGAACCAGGCTAAGGGTGCGCGTCTGCACATTCTGGGCGTAATGGAACAGGCTATCAGCACCCCACGTGGTGATATTTCTGAATTTGCTCCGCGCATTCACACTATCAAGATTAGCCCGGACAAAATCAAAGACGTTATCGGTAAAGGCGGTTCTGTTATTCGCGCGCTGACCGAAGAAACCGGCACCACCATCGAAATTGAAGATGACGGTACGGTGAAAATTGCTGCGACCGACGGTGATAAAGCGAAATACGCTATCCGTCGTATCGAAGAGATCACTGCAGAAATCGAAGTGGGCCGTATCTACAACGGTAAAGTGACCCGCATCGTTGACTTCGGTGCCTTCGTGGCAATCGGCGGCGGTAAAGAAGGTCTGGTGCACATTTCTCAAATCGCTGACAAGCGCGTAGAGAAAGTGACCGACTATCTGCAGATGGGCCAGGAAGTGCCTGTGAAGGTACTGGAAGTTGATCGCCAGGGGCGCGTGCGTCTGAGCATCAAAGAAGCGACCGAGCAGGCTGCAGAGCCTGAAGCGGCCGCTGCGCCGAACCCAGAAGCAGAATAAGTCAGACCATTGAGCTCTCCATGCACTGTCATGGAGAGCTGTTTCATCGCGAGGGCAGGACGACACCTTGTGCACGGCAGGCGGATGAATGGATTTCATCCCATTGTTTGTATTCGGGAGTGGGAAATGAAGCCTTTTTTGCGCTGGTGTTTCGTTGCGACAGCTATAACGCTGGCAGGATGCAGCAACTCGGATTGGCGTAAGAACGAGGTTCTGGCTGTTCCGCTACAGCCGACGTTGCAACAGGAAGTCATCCTGGCGCGCATGGAACAAATTCTTGCCAGTCGGGCCCTGACCGATGATGAACGCGCACAGCTGTTATATGAGCGCGGAGTGTTGTATGATAGTTTAGGTTTGAGAGCACTGGCGCGAAATGATTTTTCACAAGCGCTGTCTGTCAGACCAGATATGCCTGAAGTATTCAATTACTTAGGCATATATTTGACGCAGGCAGGTAATTTTGATGCTGCCTATGAAGCGTTCGATTCTGTACTTGAGCTTGATCCAACTTACAATTATGCGCATTTAAATCGCGGTATCGCCCTGTACTACGGCGGAAGGTTTAAATTGGCGCAAGATGATCTGCTGGCGTTTTATCAAGACGATCCTAACGATCCTTTCCGTAGCTTGTGGCTGTATCTCGATGAACGAGAGATGAACGCCGACAAGGCCAAAGTAGCGCTTCAACAGCGTTATGATAAAGCGGTCAGAGACCAATGGGGATGGAATATTGTCGAGTTCTACCTGGGCAACATCAGCGAAAGCAAGCTGATGGACCGTCTCAAGGCGGACGCAACGGATAACACCTCGCTCGCTGAACATCTCAGTGAAACCAACTTCTATTTAGGTAAGCACTACCTAAGTCTGGGGGAGAAGGACAACGCAGAAGCGTTGTTCAAGCTGACGGTCGCCAACAACGTACATAACTTTGTTGAGCACCGATATGCATTGTTGGAGCTGGCGCTACTCGGCCAGACACAAGACGATTTATCAGAATCTGACCAGCAATAGCTGACGAACTTTTATTGCCCGAATTTTCGAAATGTCATCATCTTCGCGGATGAGGGCTTCTTTGTTCGTCGAAACCACTAATTTGAGCCGGTTCACACTTTTTGATGAAAATGACTGAATGTTTTCACGACGAGTTATGTAGACTGGCCGCCGCAATCTAAGAGGCACGTGTACTACATGACTGATATTGAAACCACTTTTGCTGACCTTGGTCTGAATGAAGCTATCCTTGAATCACTGAACGGCATGGGCTACGTCAAGCCATCTCCAATCCAGGCAGAGTGTATTCCTCACCTGCTGGCGGGCCGCGACGTGCTGGGTATGGCACAGACCGGGAGCGGTAAAACTGCAGCGTTCTCGCTGCCCCTGCTGAATAACATTGATAGCAACCTGAAAGCACCACAGATCCTGGTGCTGGCACCAACCCGTGAGTTGGCGGTTCAGGTTGCCGAAGCCGTAACCGAATTCTCTAAACACATGCGCGGTCTTAACGTCGTGGCCCTTTACGGCGGCCAGCGTTACGACGTACAGCTGCGCGCACTGCGTCAGGGACCACAGGTTGTTGTGGGTACGCCTGGTCGCCTGCTTGACCACCTGAAACGCGGCACGTTAGACCTCTCTAACCTGCGCGGTCTGGTGCTGGACGAAGCTGATGAAATGCTGCGTATGGGCTTCATCGAAGACGTTGAAACCATCATGGCTCAGATCCCGGACGGTCATCAGACCGCACTGTTCTCTGCCACTATGCCAGAAGCGATTCGTCGTATTACCAAACGCTTTATGAAAGATCCTCAGGAAGTGCGTATTCAGTCAAGCCTGACTACCCGTCCTGATATCAGCCAGAGCTACTGGACTGCTTACGGTCGTAAGACTGATGCACTGGTTCGTTTCCTGGAAGCGGAAGATTTTGATGCGGCGATTATCTTCGTTCGTACCAAAAATGCGACCCTGGAAGTGGCTGAAGCGCTGGAGCGCAGCGGTTACAACAGTGCTGCCCTGAACGGTGACATGAATCAGGCGCTGCGTGAGCAGACTCTGGAGCGCCTGAAAGATGGCCGCCTGGATATTCTGATCGCCACTGACGTTGCGGCCCGTGGTCTGGACGTTGAGCGCATCAGCCTGGTGGTAAACTTCGACATTCCTATGGATGCTGAATCTTACGTTCATCGCATCGGCCGTACCGGTCGTGCTGGTCGTGCCGGTCGCGCACTGCTGTTCGTTGAGAACCGCGAGCGTCGCCTGCTGCGTAACATTGAACGCACCATGAAGCTGACGATTCCAGAAGTTGAACTGCCAAACGCAGAACTGCTGGGTCAGCGTCGTCTGGCTAAGTTCGCGGCTAAAGTTCAGCAGCAGCTGGAAAGCAGCGATCTGGACCAGTACCGCGCACTGCTGAGCAAAATGCAGCCGGAAGAAGAGCTGGATATGGAAACGCTGGCTGCAGCTCTGCTGAAAATGGCACAGGGCGAACGCCCTCTGATCGTTCCGGCCGATCCGGCTCCACGTCCACGTCGTGAGTTCAAAGAGCGTGACGACCGCCGTGGTGACCGTCCGGACCGTGGTCCTCGCGAAAGCCGTGATGGCGATCGTCCACGTCGTGAGCGTCGTGACGTTGGCGATATGGAAGTTTACCGCATTGAAGTGGGTCGCGATGACGGCGTTGAAGTTCGCCACATTGTCGGTGCAATTGCTAATGAAGGTGATATCAGCAGCCGTTACATCGGTAACATCAAGCTTTTCGGGACTCACTCCACCATCGAACTGCCAAAAGGCATGCCGGGTGACATTCTGCAGCACTTCACTCGCACGCGCATTCTGAACAAGCCGATGAATATGCAGTTGATTGGTGATGCGCAGCCTCGCAGCAACGATCGTGGCGGCGAACGTCGTGGCGGTCCTGGTGCTGGTCGCGGTGGTTTCGGCGGCGGTCGTGAAGGTGGCCGTTCTGAAGGCGGGCGTCGTTTCAGCAATGACCGTGGCGGCGAGCGTCGTAGCGGTGGTTTCAGCCGTGACGGTGGCAACCGTGGCCCACGTCGTGAAGACGGTGCCGCACCAACCCGTCGTCGTGATGTATAATCACTGACTGATGCATAAAAAAAACCAGCCTTCGGGCTGGTTTTTTTATTCCTGCAATTTGCGTCAGAGCGAGTTATTCGCTTCCATCGCCAGAGCAAACGAGTGTTGGCGGGCCTGCTGATCGAAGATCTGTCCGTTGACCATAATTTCGTCTGCCTGAGTTTCACGGATCAGCGAGGCCAGGCCGTGACGGACCTTATCCAGATCGCCCACCAGAGACATGCTCAGCGCCTGCTGAACGCCATACTGTTCGGATGGCGACCAGAAGTTATCCATATTTTCCACCGGAGCCGGTAGCGGGCCTGGCTTGCCGCGACGCAGATTCACAAACTGCTGCTGCATTGAGGTGAACAGGAATTTTGCATCCCGCTCGCTGTCGGCGGCCACGACGTTCACGCAGACCATCGCATACGGCTTTTCGAGTCTGGCTGACGGCTTAAAGTTCTCACGGTACAGATGCAGGGCCTGAAACAACATATCCGGTGCGAAATGCGAGGCAAAGGCAAACGGCAGGCCGAGCTGGGCAGAAAGTTGAGCGCTGTACAGACTGGAACCCAGTAGCCAGACGGGAATTTTCAACCCCAGTCCTGGCACCGGCTGGACAGCAGGCTGGGAGTTTTCTCCGGCATCAAACCAGTCAATCATCTCCTGCACATCTGCCGGAAAATTGTCGATATGTCCGCCCATATGGCGACGTAATGCCATCATCGTGCGCTGATCGGAACCCGGTGCGCGACCCAGACCCATATCGATACGCCCCGGATAAAGAGACTCCAGCGTGCCGAACTGCTCGGCAATCACCAACGGAGAGTGGTTTGGCAGCATCACGCCACCGGAACCCAGGCGCAGGGTAGTGGTATTGGCAGCCAGATAGCCGATCAACACCGAGGTCGCCGCGCTGGCAATCCCGGTCATGTTATGGTGCTCAGCCAGCCAGTAACGGTTAAAGCCGAGTTTTTCAGATTGCTGTGCCAGCGCCAGTGAAGCGTGGAAAGCCTCACGCGCGCTGGCACCCTGTGGAATAGGGGCCAGATCGAGGACCGACAGAGGGACGTTTTTTTTATCAGACATAATCGCTCACTTATTCGGAAGGAATTCGCGCCAGTACAACTACACAGCCTAAGCGATTACAGGTTAACAAGATTGGCAATTTACAGCACTTTTTGATTTTAAATTTATCACGGCAGGGTCAGGCAGAAAGCGGGCCGCAGCCCGCTTCAGCTTTAGTCGACCAGCTCCAGTCCGGGGACCTGACGCCAGTAGCCATTGCACTGCTGATGGGCGATAAGAGGAAGGGGGGCTTTACCCGTTTCATTATCGCGGAAGGCATCAATCAGCGGCAGGGTCTCGGTACCCTGCGGTGAGAAGCGAACGATATCCACCAGCCCCTGCATGGAGATCAGGTCGTTACCCAGGTTATAGCAGTAGCCGCTCATGGTCTGAATACCGTTCAGCACGAACACCTGCTGATCTTCCTGCGAGCGCAGGCTTCTGCCGTGCGGAAAGTTAATGCAGCAGGTCTGGCAGTCATCCTTACCGCGATTCTCTGCCCTTGCGGTAAAGCAACGGGCCGAGAGCGCCAGCGGCAGATAGCCGTAACTCAGTACTTCCACCTCGAACTGCCCGCGGATTTTCAGCTCATCGCACTGGGTTAGCATATTGGAGAGCCAGTCGCGCGACAGCTCAACCGGCATACACCAGCGCATCATGCCCATTTTCAGCAGCATTTTCAGCGTGACGGCGTTATAACAGTTCAGCGCATGACCGGCGACAAACGGCAGCCCTGCTTCGGCCGCCATATTGATGGTCCCCATATCATTGGCTTCAATCAGGAACTCCCCGTTATTGACATAACGTTTCAGCTCGGTCAGCTCGGAAGGTGACTGCACCAGCGCCAGGGTGCTCAGCACCACCTGCTTGCCTGCGGCAGCCAGATCTTTCGCCATCGCCATCCAGTCTGCAACTTTAGTGGCGCGGCGTTTGCTGCAAACTGCTTCACCCAGATAGATAATGTCAGCGTGGCTGCCTGCCGCCGCCTGGTAAAATTCCTGCAGGGTCTCTTTTGGCCAGTACCAGAGCACCGGGCCTACTGAATATTTCATCGTCATTCCTACTGCCATTCACGGTGGTACGCACCCAGCGTGGTCTGCGTCCCTTCACTCAGTGCGCTCAGCGCGTTCATCCAACTTTGTTGGGCAACAAACTCGCCTGGATTAGCCAAACAGCGGTCAATAGCCTGGCGCCAGATGCGGGCAACCTGGCCCACATAGGCCGGGCTGCGCTGGCGGCCTTCAATTTTCACTGAGGCGATGTTTGCCGCCAGTAATTCTGGCAGCAGCTCCAGCGTATTCAGGCTGGTTGGTTCTTCCAGCGCGTGGTAACGCTGATCTTCCACTTTATAACGGCCCTTGCACAGCGTCGGATAACCCGCGTTCTCATTGGCGTCATAGCGATCGATCAGCACCTCGTTCAGCCGCGATTCCAGGCCGTTTTCGGTCTGCTGCCAGCGCACGAAACGGGCTGGGGAGCAGGCACCCACGGTATTGGGGGATTCACCGGTCAGATAAGAGGAGAGGTAGCAGCGGCCTTCGGCCATGATGCACAAACTGCCGAAAGCAAAGACTTCCAGCGGCACGGTGGAGGCGCGGGAAAGCTGTTTTACCTGATGGATCGACAGCACCCGCGGCAGGACCACCCGGGCAACATCAAAATTACGTTGGTAAAACTTCACCGCTTCAGCATTGGTCGCCGATGCCTGCACGGAGACGTGGCGCTCGATATGCGGATAGCGGTTTGCCGCGTATTCCAGCATCGCAATATCGGCCAGGATCAGCGCATCAACACCGGCCGCAGCGGCCATATCTACTGCCCGCTCCCAGCGCTGGTAGCCATCCGGGTGGGCAAAAGTGTTGATCGCAACATGCAGTTTACGTCTATGCTGATGAACGTAGCGGGCCGCTTCTTCCAGCCGTTTTTCGGTAAAATTCAGACCGGCAAAGTGGCGGGCGTTGGTGTCATCTTTCAGACCGATATACACAGCGTCTGCACCATTTTCGATTGCCGCCTTAAGCGCAGGCAGGTTGCCTGCAGGACAAAGCAGTTCCATATAACGATTTCCGGATAAACAGGGAATGGTCGAGTGTAGACAGGCTGGCGATGACAATTTTTGATTTAAGGCAGCTAATGGCGTATTGATGGGGAACGAATTCGCTGACAAAACGCCAGGGTTTGCACATTTTGTTGATCCAGACGCCTGATGTGATTTATCGATATGGCAAAATAGCCGAAATTTATTCGTAAGGAGTAAGAATAGTGTTGAACCTGTTACGTGCCCGGTTAGTCCGTAAAGGCCCGCAATATTTGCGTTTCCCACTGCAGTTTGCTCCCTTTGCCGTCAAAAAACATGTCCTGCAACAGCTACTGAGCTGGCAATTTCATCATGCTTTGGCTGAAGGTGAGTTAAACTTTCTGCAGGGTCGCTGGTTAGGCATTGAGATCCAGGACCTGGGACTGCGCTGGTCAACGACCATTGAGCAGGGAAAATTACGGGTGGAAGATCGTGCTGAGGCGGATGTCTGGTTCCGCGGTGATGCTAACGATCTTCTGCTGGTGGCTGCCCGCAGGCTCGATCCCGATACCCTGTTCTTCCAGCGTCGTCTGGTAATCGAAGGTGACACGGAACTGGGGCTTGAAGTGAAAAATCTGATGGATGCCATTGAGCTTGAATTTATGCCGACGCCGCTGCGCATCGGACTTATGCAACTGGCTGACCTCGTTGAGGCAGGACTGACTGAGGACGCGACTTCCCCGAGGGATCGCGCAGGTGCATCATGTTAATTCGGACGGAAATCGGGGTGGATGCCGCCAGCATCGACGGCTTGCTGCGTCGCAGCTTTGAGACGTCAGCAGAGGCCGAACTGGTTCAGCAGCTGCGTGAAGACGGGCTGCTGACGCTGGGCGTGGTCGCCACCGATGATGAAGGTCAGGTACTGGGCTATGCGGCATTCAGCCCTGTAACCCTGAACGGTGAAGATAATCAATGGGTTGGTCTTGCGCCGCTGGCCGTGGATGAGAGCTTTCGCGGGCAAGAGCTGGGTAAGCAGCTGATCTATGAAGGCCTGGATACGCTGAATGAGTTTGGCTATGCCGCCGTGGTGGTGCTGGGCGATCCTGCTTACTACGGCCGCTACGGTTTCGAACCGGCAGCCCGCCATCAGCTTCGTTGCCGCTGGCCGGGTACGGAAGCCGCCTTTCAGGTCTACAAACTGGCAGACGATGCGTTTGCCTGCACTGAAGGCCACATCGAGTATTCAGCGCCTTTTAACCGTTTTTAAGTGCGCTGAGCCACAGGCTGAGCGAGACGGGCTGGTGGGCAACCAGCCTGATCTTATCATGGCGCTTTAACTGCTTTACCTGATACTCCAGCTTCGATGCGCTGGAGCGATCGCCAGCCTCACAGTGAAACAATAACTCCAGTGGACCCTTGCCGCGCAGGGCTTTGGCCCCTTTTCCAGCCTGATGCTGGGCGAAGCGTCTTGCCACATCATTGGTAATACCGGTATAAAGCACGCCACGGGCGGTGCGCAAAATATAAAGACGCCAGGGCGTCGCGTCGCTTTTGTTCATCCATCCTGCCTGCGTCGATTAAGTCTTTGCAATTGTACCAGCAGTGAGCCAGTCCCTTTACATTTTGTCCAACTGCCGGAAAATGGCTAAACCAGTTTGTTCCAGGGAGGTTTCCATGTCCGATTCTCAGCAACTTCAGGTTATCTCGCGCTATCTGCAAAAGCAGCATGTTCTCTCGATATGCGGCGGTGATCCGGTGTGGTGCGCCAACTGCTACTACATCTTTGATTCAACGAAAACGGCTTTCTGGATTATGACTGAGCAGGACACGCGGCACGGCATCAATTTTGTCAGGCATACGCAGGTCGCCGGCACCGTGAATGGGCAGCCCAAAACCGTGCTGCTGATCAAAGGAGTGCAGTATTCCGGCAGGGTCAGGTTGCTGGAAGGAGAGGAGAAAGTTGAGGCGCGTAAGGCCTATGTGAAGCGTTTTCCGGTGGCGCTGAAGGTGTCCGCGCCGCTGTGGGAGATCCGGTTGGATGAGCTGAAGATGACCGATAATGCGCTGGGTTTTGGCAAAAAGCTGCACTGGAAGCGTGAAGAGTAACCGCATAAGTGGCGATAAAGAGAAGCGGCCAGGCGAACCTGGCCATGGGCATCAGACCATTTCAAGAATACGCAGAGACTCTCGGTTAAAGGCGGGCAGATCCTCCGGTGTCCTGCTGGTCACCAGCCTGTCGTTATCCACTACCACTTCTTTGTCGTAAAAGTCCGCACCGGCATTTTTCAGGTCAATGACGATAGGCTTGACCGCAGTCATTTTACGACCGCGCACCGCATTGGCGCTGATTAACAGCTGCGGGCCATGGCAGATGGCAAACACTGGCTTGCCCAGTGCGACGAAGTTTTTGGTGAAATCCACAAAGCGATCGTCACCGCGCAGGCTGTCTGGTGAGTGGCCGCCGGGGAGCAGCAGGGCGTCAAACTCGGCCGCATGAACATCATCGATATCCCTGTCGATTTTCACTTTCGCCTTTCCCTGCTTACCGGTGACGGTGATACCGGCTTTTTTCTCAATGGTCACCACTTCGTGACCCGCTTTTCGGTAAGCTTCAGCAGGAGAAGTAAATTCTGAGTCTTCAAATTCATCGGTAATCAGGACCGCAATCTTCTTGCTCATCTTTTCCTCCGTTTAATATGCCGTATAACTGCTCTAAGTGTGGTTGGTGATTCTGGAAAATCAAGTTTTCCTGATGAATTGAACTGTATCTTGCTGATTATGCTTGATGTTCATCCTCATGATGATCGCCCGGTGCCTTCGGATTTAAAAAAAGGGCTGACTGCTTAATCGGAATCCAGATCAATTTGTGACGATTTTTTTGTGGATATGATGCTCAGGTCGGGCGTTGCCCGCAGTTATCCGGAGCCTTTAGCATGTCGCAACTCTCTTCATCCCGTGTTGGCAGCCCTGCATTTGTCTGGTGGAAACCGCTGCTGTTTCTGCTGGTGGTGGTTTTTGGCCTGTGGTACGTCAAATGGCATCCCTATTACCTGAAGGCTTTCACCGCAGCCGATACTCACAGCATCGGCAAATCAATCCTGGCTGATACCAGCGGCCATCCTCTGCAGGCGGCCTGGGACTATGCGCTGATCTATTTCCTGGCGGTGTGGAAAGCGGCGGTACTTGGCGTGGTGCTGGGTTCGCTGGTGCAGGTGCTGATCCCAAAAAAATGGCTGCAACGCACGCTTGGGCAGCCACGCTTTAAGGGAACGCTGATTGGTGCACTGTTCTCATTACCGGGCATGATGTGTACATGCTGCGCGGCACCCGTTGCCGCCGGAATGAGAAAGTCTTCGGCCACGGTGGGCGCGACTCTGGCATTCTGGCTGGGGAACCCGGTGCTGAATCCGGCCACGCTGATTTTTATGGGCTTTGTGCTTGGCTGGCAGTTTGCTGCCATCCGGTTGGTGGCTGGCGTGCTGATGGTGCTGGGGATTGCGCTGCTGGTGCAGAAGCTGACGCCGGAGCAGCCTGTGGCAAACGTATTGCCAATCAGAACGCCAGAGGATAAACCGTTTCTGCGCCGCTGGTTTAGTGCGCTTTGGACGCTGTTCTGGAACACCATTCCGCTTTATATCGTGGCCGTGCTGTTGCTTGGCGCAGCCCGCGTCTGGCTGTTTCCGCATGCCGATGGCCTGGTCAGCAATTCGCTGTTCTGGGTGATTGCAATGGCCGTCGCGGGTTGCCTGTTTGTGATCCCTACGGCCGCTGAGATCCCCATTGTTCAGACGATGATGATGGCCGGAATGGGCGTGGCGCCGGCACTGGCGTTGCTGATGACGCTGCCCGCGGTCAGCGTGCCTTCACTACTGATGCTGCACGGTGCGCTTCCGGCCCGCTCGCTGTGGCTGACCGGTGCGCTGGTGGCGCTGAGTGGGGTGATTGTGGGTGCTGCAGGACTGCTGCTAACGTAAATAATGAATAACCTGGTTGCTGCTGCCGCGCCACAGCAGCGCCGGATCTCTTAATTCCTGCTCGAACTTGCCGTCGACCAGCACATTAATCTGCTCCACCACGCGCTGCTGCTCCTGGCTCAGTTCCCCCAGCAGGTAGCCCGTCCACAGCCAGATATCTTTCCCCACGCACTCACGACGCACACGCTTAACCAGCCTCAGAACATCCGCCACGTTGGCCGGATGCAGCGGATCGCCACCTGACAGCGACAGCCCCCGGCGGGGAATGCGCGTATCGTTAAGGTCGGCGATCAGCTGCTCTTCCTGCTGCACGGTGAAAGGGCAGCCTGAGTTCAGTCGCCAGGTGCTCTTGTTATAGCACCCGACGCACTGATGCTCGCAGCCTGCCACAAACAGCGTACATCGGGTACCCGGCCCGTTAACGATATCGACCGGATAATACTGATGAATATTCATCCCAGTTGCCCGGTCGCCATATGCTTGACGCGCCGCTTCACCTCTTCCTGCTTACCGGCGTTGAACGGACGGGCATCCGGGCTGCCCAGATAGCCGCAAACCCGGCGGGTAACCGACACCCGCGAAGGCTCATGATTGCCGCATTTCGGGCAGGTGAAGCCTTTGCTGGTGCAGGAGAACTCGCCGGTGTAGCCGCACTCGTAGCACTCATCAATCGGCGTATTGGTGCCGTAATAAGGCACGCGGCTGTAACTGTAATCCCAGACATCTTCCAGCGCTTTCAGGTTGTGCTGAATATTGGGGTATTCGCCGTAACAGATGAAGCCGCCGTTGGCGATCGGAGGATAGGCTGTCTCGAAGTCGATTTTGTCGTACGGGTTGACCTTCTTCTCCACGTCGAGGTGGAAGCTGTTGGTGTAGTAGCCTTTATCGGTGACGCCGTTGATTACGCCAAACTCGGCGGCATCCAGCCGGCAGAAGCGGTCACAGAGGTTTTCGCTCGGCGTGCTGTAGAGACTGAAGCCGTATCCGGTCTCCTCTTTCCACTCATCCACCGCCTGGCGCAGGCGTCCGACAATTGCCACCGCTTTTTCGCGCAGCTGTTCATCGTCATACAGATGTGTTTTGCTGCCGGTCAGGGCATTGATCGTTTCATGAATGCCGATATAACCCAGTGAAATGGACGCGCGGCCATGCTTAAAGATCTCCGCCACGTTATCGTCCGCTTTCAGCCGAACGCCACAGGCTCCTTCCATATAGAGGATTGGCGCAACGCGGGCCTTGATATTTTCCAGGCGGGCGATGCGGGTCATCAGCGCCTTCTTCGCCAGCAGCAGACGCTGGTCGAGCAGGTTCCAGAACGCAGTCTCATTTCCCCCGGCATCCAGCGCGATACGCGGCAGGTTAAGGCTGATTACGCCGATGTTGTTGCGGCCTTCGTGAACCAGCTTGCCGTCTTCCTCCCACGTGCCAAGGAAGCTGCGGCAACCCATTGGCGTCTTGAATGAACCGGTGACTTTCACCACCTGCTCATAATTGAGGATATCGGGATACATCCTTTTGCTGGCGCACTCTAACGCCAGCTGCTTGATGTCGTAGTTGCTGTCGGCAGGTGAGCGGTTCAGCCCCTCTTTGATGGCGAAAACCAGCTTCGGGAATACCGCTGTTTTATGATTTTTTCCCAGACCGGCAATGCGGTTGCGCAGGATGGATTGCTGCACCAGGCGGGCAGACCAGCTGGTTCCCAGTCCGAAACCAAAGGTGACGAACGGCGTCTGACCATTGGCGGTATGCAGCGTGTTGACTTCATACTCCAGCGACTGGAAGGCATCAAAGCACTCTTTTTCGGTACTGGCGAGGGCATAAGCTTCCGCATCGGCAATCTGCCATTTCAGCGCGGTTTTACGGTGTTTCTCCAGGCTCGCTTCAACAAACGGAGCCAGCACTTCATCAATACGGTTGATGGTGGTGCCACCGTATATGTGGCTGGCGACCTGAGCGATAATCTGTGCGGTGACGGCAGTCGCTGTCGAGATGGATTTCGGCGGCTCGATCTCCGCATTACCCATCTTAAAGCCCTGGGTCAGCATCCCTTTCAGGTCGATCAGCATGCAGTTAAACATCGGGAAGAACGGCGAGTAATCGAGGTCGTGGTAATGGATCTCACCCCGCTCATGCGCCCTTACCACATCGCGCGGTAAAATGTGCTGGGTGGCGTAGTGCCTGGCGACAATGCCCGCCAGCAGGTCGCGCTGGGTTGGGATCACCTTGCTGTCTTTGTTGGCGTTCTCATTCAGCAGGGCCGGGTTGGTCTGCTCCACCAGCCCACGGATCTCTTTATTCAGCTTGCCGCGCAGCTCACGGGCCACGTCGCGGTCGTGGCGGTATTCGATATAGGTACGGGCCAGTTCAGGATAGCGTCCGGCCATCAGGGCATTTTCCACCGCTTTCTGCACATCGTGGATGTCGACGCGCTCCTGCATTTGCAGCTGCTGGCAAATCTGGCTGGTCACCAGCGTGCAGTAATTGTCGTCCTCAATTTCTGCCGCGCGGGCTGCGCCTTTAATCGCATCAAGAATACGCGCTTCATCGAATGCGACCCTGCAGCCGTCCCGCTTAATTACCATCGATACCATCACCGTTCTCCCGCCGCTGTAACTATATGTAGAATGTGACAGGCATAGTAAACGCTATATATGGTGTTTTCGCCTGATATAACTGCGAGTTTCTTGATGTGGAACAAAGATTGAAAAATGGTGGCGTAAAGTTAAACACTTAGCCCTGGAGGAAATTTACCAGGCTTAAACCGGGCAATAATCTGAACGTAACTCGATCGGCTCAGCCTGCCGGAGAGACCTTTTTGGCGGCCAATCGGTGTCACAAGGTTGCATTCATAGCCCCGGAATTCATATTATTGCCTGTTATGCGGAGCACTTATGCCTTTGCCCAGGCCATTCCGGGATACAGTCTGATGCCTTCTGTGACGTACAATGAAAAACAGGTTAGCCGTTGGATCGGTGCGCGCACCGTCGCCAGAGCAGAAGGGCTGGTCGATAAGGTGCAGAATATCCAGTGGCAAAACAACCTGTTAACGGGTGAAGTTCCCGGAAGAAAAATCGAGCCCTTCCAGGTGATGGTGCATTTCAGCCTGCCACAGGGCAAGCTGCATGCCAGCGGGGAGTGTACCTGCCCGGTCAAAAACAACTGTCGCCATGTGGCGGCAGTGATGCTGGCTAATTTGCGCCAGCAGCCTCATGCTGCCCGACTGGAGCCGGTTCCGGAAAATATCTCTGTCGAACCGGTGCCTACATTACGGCTTGAGTCCCGCGCGAAGTTTGTCAGCGGTTTTGGTCGCTATGGCCACCGTCAAAAGCGGCTGGACTTCGCTGCCGTCCATTTCGATTATGCCGGAGTGCGGGTTGCGGCAGGAAGCAGCGGCGACAGCTTCACCGATCTTCACGGCGCACTGTTCCATGTTGAGCGACAGAACGAGCACGAGCAGAACTGGCTGCGTGAGATCAACGCTGCCGGATTGCTGACGATCCCTGCAGGTCATATCTACACCCCGGCATCGGCTCCGCTACCGCCTTCTATTTTTGCTCCTGAATCGCCGACCCAGTGGCGCGATTTTATCCGCGTGAAGCTGCCTGAGCTGCGACGGCGCGGCTGGAAAGTCAGCATGGACGATGACTTCACCTGGAACGTCACCGACATTGAAAGCATCGACGGCCGTGCAGTGCAGGGCGGAGATGGCTGGTTCAACCTTGAAATGGAAGTCAGTATTGGCCGCCGTCAGGTCAGCCTGCAACCGCTGCTGGCCGGGCTGTTCCAGAAAGACCGGCGCTGGCTGTCCGGCGATCTCTCCAGCATCCCGGATAATGAAGTCGTGGAGCTGCGCAGCGATCGCAATGAGCGGCTGCATATCACTGCCGATCGCCTGAAACCGGTAGTGGGAAGCCTGGCCGATGTGTTTGCTCAAAGTGTCAGCGCACCATTGCGTATTGCGCCTTATGAAGCGGGCAGGCTGACGGCATTGAGCTACACCGGTCGCTGGCAGTTTCAGGGCGAGAGCGGCGTATACCAGCTTGCCGAGCGGCTGCGCTCCAGCGAAGGTATCCAGCCTGTCGAACCGCCAGCCGGATTGCAGGCCCAGTTGCGTGACTACCAGCAGCAGGGGCTCAACTGGATGCAGTTCCTCCGGGCACAAGATCTCTCCGGCGTGCTGGCTGATGACATGGGGCTGGGGAAAACTATCCAGACTCTGGCGCACTTGCTGCTGGAGAAAGAGGGCGGCAGGCTTACCCGTCCGGCGCTGATAGTGGTGCCTACCACGCTGGTCTATAACTGGACGCAGGAAGCGAGCCGGTTTGCCCCGGGCCTGAAAGTGCTGGCCCTGACCGGCCCGCAACGCAAAGATTTCTATGACGATATCGGCCAGTATGATGTGGTGCTGACCACTTATTCCCTGTTGTGGCGCGACCAGCCGCAGCTGCTGGGCTACAGCTATCACCTGTTGATCCTCGATGAGGCGCAGTATGTTAAAAACAGCGCCTCCCGCGCCGCCACCGTGATCCGCTCACTCAAAGCCCGTCACCGCCTGTGCCTGACCGGAACGCCGCTGGAAAACCACCTCGGCGAGCTGTGGTCGCAGTTTGACTTTCTGCTGCCGGGCTTCCTGGGCAGTGAGAAACAGTTCACTCAGGAGTGGCGTATTCCGATTGAACGCAACGGCGACCGTGTCCGCCGTGAGCTGCTGGCCCGCCGCGTACGGCCTTTTATGCTGCGGCGGCGTAAGCAGGAAGTGGCAAAAGAGCTGCCGCCGAAGAACACCATTATCCGCTCGGTGGCGCTGGAAGGCTCCCAGCGGGAGCTGTACGAATCGGTACGCAGTGCCATGCAGGAGCGCGTGCGGCTGGCGGTGGAGCAGCAGGGGGCCGGGCGCAGCCATCTGCTGGTGCTGGATGCGTTGCTGAAGCTGCGGCAAATCTGCTGCGATCCCCGGCTGGTAAAAACCGACAAAGCGGCCAAAGTGAAACATTCTGCCAAGCTGGCTCTGCTGCGGGAAATGCTCAGTGATTTGCTGGCGGAAGATCGCCATATCCTGATCTTCTCCCAGTTCACCACCATGCTGACGTTGATTGCCGAAGAGCTGCAAAAGGCGCGTATCCCGTTTGTCACTCTGACCGGCAGCACTCGCGACCGTACCGAGCCGGTGCAACGTTTTCAGAATGGCGAGGTGCCGGTATTCCTGATCAGCCTGAAAGCGGGCGGGGTTGGCCTGAACCTGACGGCGGCGGACACGGTGATCCACTACGATCCCTGGTGGAACCCGGCAGCCGAAAATCAGGCCACGGACCGCGCTTACCGACTTGGGCAGGATAAGCCGGTCTTTGTGTATAAACTGATTGCGGCTGGCAGCATTGAAGAGAAGATTGTCGCGCTGCAGGAGCAGAAGGCTGAGCTGGCAGGCGGCATTCTGGAGGATGAACTGAGTGAACCCACCCAGTTCAGCAGCGATGATCTGGCCGCACTGTTCGGTCCGATGTGACGCTCCTCAGCGTTTCTGGTACCACCACACTGCTTCCCAGGGCCGCAGCATCACTTCTCCCGGCGTTACGTGCGTATCGGGGTAGTTACTGATCAGCACCTCCCAGTGGCCGCTGTAAGCGGGCGGATGCCACACCTGGGTCTCCGGGCTGAAATTGGTCGCCACCACTAACGTTTCATTCTCATAGCGGCGGCAGTAGCACCACAGATAAGCGTGATCCGGTAGCAGGTCGAGATAATCTCCCCACGTCAATATTGGATAGCTTTTACGCAGCTGGATCAGTTGCTGATAGGTATAAAACACCGAATTCAGATCGGCCAGTGCGGCGTCAGCATTAATTGTCTCCATGTTGTCACACATCCCAATCCACGGCGTGCCGGTAGTGAAACCGCCGTTCTCTCCGGCATTCCAGGGGATTGGTGTGCGGCCATTATCGCGGGACTTACTGGCGAGGATAGCCAGCAGATTGTCGCTGTCCCGCCCCTGCGAGCGCAGTTCGGCATACATGTTGTGGCTTTCGATATCCCGGTAGTCGAGGATACGGGTGAAGTGCGGGTTGGTCATTCCCAGCTCCTCACCCTGGAAAATGTAAGGAGTGCCCTGCATGCCGTGCAGCACCATCGCCAGCATTTTCGCTGACTGCACGCGGTACTGGCCTTCATCTCCCCAACGTGAAACCACTCTTGGCTGATCGTGATTACACCAGAACAGCGCGTTCCAGGCCTGGTTATGCATTCCCTGCTGCCAGTGGGTGAAAATTGCCTTCTGAGCCACCAGATCCAGGGGCGTCAGCGTCCATTTCTGGCCGTTATAAAAATCCACCTCAACATGATCGAAGCTGAACACCATCGACAGCTCTTCGCCCTCCAGTGCGCCGTAGCGCTGGCAATGTTCCAGCGTGGCGGAGGACATTTCTCCCACTGTCATCAGCTCGCGCGGACGGAAAACATCGCGGCTCATCTCCTGCATATATTCGTGGATGCGTGGACCGTCAGTATACAGCCGCAGTCCGTCGCCCCCGGGATCGTCCGGGAAATCCTGATGCTTGGAGACCAGGTTCACTACGTCCAGCCGCAGGCCGTCGATGCCGCGATCCGCCCAGAAGTTGACGATCTGCTTCAGCTCGGCGCGCAGGTTCTCATTTTCCCAGTTCAGCTCCGCCTGTTCCTGCGCCCACAGGTGCATATAGTACTGGCCGCTCTCCGGATGCCAGCGCCAGGCGCTGCCGCCAAACTTCGACAGCCAGTTATTTGGCGGTTCACCGGGCGTTCCGTCACGCCAGATGTAGTAGGAGCGATAGGGGCTTTCGCGATCCAGCGCCTCATGGAACCAGTGGTGCTGGGTGGAGCTGTGGTTAAACACCATGTCGAGAATTAACCGCATCCCGCGCCGGTGAGTCTCTTCCACCAGATTATCGAAGTCGTTCAGCGTGCCAAAGATGGGATCGATGGCGATGTAGTTCGCCACGTCGTAGCCATTATCCACCTGCGGAGAAATATAGAAAGGCGTCAGCCAGATAGCATCTACCCCCAGCTCTTTTAAGTAGTCGAGACGCTGGATCACTCCGGCAAGATCGCCCGTTCCACTGCCGGTCGTGTCCTGAAAGCTCTTGGGATAAATTTGATAGATAACGCCGTTCTGCCACCACGGTGGAATTTTAGTCATTGCTCAATCCTGATTCTCAGGTGAAAAGGTCCGTGCGCTGCGATAAAACTCTGACTTTTTTCTTCTTCCCTAAGGTTAGCTATTAACTGGAAAGGTGAAATACCCTGGATGGCCCGGAACGCGAAAAAAATTGTCAATGCGGAAAGGTCATGTCAGTGCTGGCCTGCCATTCAGAGGCAGTCGGTGAAAAAAAGTGAATGGAATCCTTACGATAAACTCGTCACAAATTATTACCCTGTGGACGTGGATGGTCGGATGTAACTTGATGTGTCTTACGAATTATGTTTTATGAGTGTTTTGCCATTTTTGGCCGTCACGCTTCTGGAGAGTCACCTGTGCCCGATTCACTGCGCTTTTCTCTGCTTGCCACCTCCCTGTTCGCTTTTTTTTACAGTTTTGCCACTCCGGCGGGTAATCTGCCGCTGATGCCCTGGCCGCAGCAGGTTGAACAACCTGCCAGCGGAGGCAGCCTGGTGCTGAATAATCGTTTTTCTGTTCAGGTGGAAGGGGACGATCTGCCAGAGGCGTTGCAGCGCTGGCGGCAGCGGATTGGCCTGCAAACCGGCTGGCAGATGATGCCGCAGACCACCGTGCCGGAGCAGCCAACCCTGCTGATTAAGATTGCGAAAAAGGTGGATGCTATCCCGCAGCCGGACAGCGATGAAAGCTACAGCCTGAATGTTGGCAGCCGCGGCATTGAACTGGATGCGGCCACACGGTTTGGCGCGATGCGGGGGATGGAAACGCTATTGCAACTGGTGGAGAACACCGGTAAAGACAGTGAGATCCCTTATGTTGAGATCCACGACAGCCCCCGCTTTCCGTGGCGTGGGATCCTGATCGACTCCGTGCGCCACTTTATGCCGCTGGATACGATCAGACGACAGATCGACGGGATCGCCGCCGCGCGCATGAATGTTTTCCACTGGCATCTGACCGACGATCAGGGCTGGCGCTTTGCCTCCAGCCACTTCCCGCAGCTGCAGGAGAAGGCCAGTGACGGCCTGTTTTATACTCGCGAACAGATGAAAGGGATTGTGCAGTACGCAGCCGATCGCGGCGTGCGCGTGGTGCCGGAGATCGATTTTCCCGGTCACGCAACGGCGCTGGCCGTCGCCATGCCTGAGCTTATCAGCGCGCCCGGGCCTTATCAGATCGAGAGAGGGTGGGGAGTGTTCAAACCGTTGCTCGATCCCAGCAATGAAAAGGCCTATGAGTTTATCGACACGCTGATCGGCGAGGTGACCGAAATTTTCCCGGATCCGTGGATACATATTGGCGGCGATGAAGTGGATGCCACACAGTGGAAGGCGTCGCGGAAGATCCAGCAGTTTATGCAGCAGAAAGGGCTGAAGGATGAATATGCGTTGCAGGCTTACTTCAACCAGCGGCTGGAGAAGATCCTTGAAAAGCATCAGCGCAAAATGGTCGGCTGGGATGAAATTGCCCATCCGGATCTGCCGCACAACATCCTGATCCAGTCCTGGCAGGGTCAGGATGCGCTGGGCGAAGTGACCAAAGATAATTATCGCGGCATTCTCTCTGCCGGTTTTTATCTCGATCAGGTTCAGCCTTCTTCCTATCACTACCGCAATGAAGTTTATCCTGTCGGCCTGAACGGTGAAGACCTGCTGAAAGAGGGCGAGGTGGCTCAGAGCTGGCAGTTCACTATGCCGCGCCTGAAAGGCAACGCGGTGAAGGGCAGCTTTACGCTGATTAACCGTAATAACCACTGGCGCGGCTTTATCGATTTCGCAGGAAAATCACGGCGGATGGTGCATGACATCAGCTGGCTGGCACCAAACCGCATCACCTTCAGCGTGGATACCTGGATGGGCAAGTTCAGCCCGGTGATCACGCTCACGGGTGAGGAGCTGACGGGCTACATGCTGGTGGGCAACGTTCGCTATCCGGCCAGCGGCAACAAGTTGCAGGGCGTACCGGTGGGCATTCAGCCCAGCGTGCCGGACGAAAAACAGATGAAGGATAACCTGCTGGGCGGCGAAGCGGCTCTGTGGGCGGAAATCGTTAACCCGCAGGTGATTGATGTCCGCTTGTGGCCACGCGCTTTTGTGGTGGCCGAGCGTCTGTGGTCGGCGAAAGATGTGATCGATGAGGGCAATATGTACCGGCGTCTGGCTGCGGTGGATCGCTGGTCGACCGTCTCTGTTGGTCTGCAGCAGCATGCCCAGACGCAAACGCAAATGATCCGCCTGGCAAACAGCAGCGACATTGTGCCACTGCAAATCTTTGCTGAAGCGCTGGAACCGGCACAGTATTACACCCGGCAACACCTTAAATTCCAGGCCGGACATTACGACCTGAATGAGCCGCTGAATCGCCTGGCGGATGTGTTGCCTGCGGAGAGCGATAAAGTGCGTGAGCTGAACCAGCAGGTGGATGCGCTGATTACCCACCACAAAGACCGCAAGGCGTTGCAGGCTGTCCGGCATCAGCTCTTGCTGTGGCAGCAAAACATCCCGGCAGTGATGCCGTTGCTGGAGCAAAGCTATCAGCTGAAGCCGCTGGTGTCGGTGGCGGAGCAGGTTCGGGAAATCAGCACCATCGGGCTTTCGCTGGTGGATGCGATGGAAAACGATCGGGCATTTGGCTCACATGACGTGGCGAGAATGCAGGAGAAGCTGGATAAGGCGGCGGTAACGCAGGATGAGGTGGTGATTGCGCTGGTCTCACCGGTGGAAAAACTGCTGCGGTCAGGACAGTAGTGATAGCCTCTCCCGCAGGCGGGAGAGGAACCGGCCTTAGCGACGAACGGCAATCGCTTCGATTTCGATTTTCACATCTTTCGGCAGGCGCGCCACTTCCACGCAGGAGCGCGCAGGGAAGCTGGCGTTGTGCTCGGTAAAGAATGCTTCATAAGCGGCGTTCACCGTGGCGAAATCGTTCAGGTCCTTTACGAACACGGTGGTTTTGACGATATCGCCTACTTTCAGTCCGGCTGCTTCCACAATCGCTTTCACGTTGGCGAGAGACTGACGGGCCTGGGCGGTCACATCTTCGGCCACTGCGCCTGTTTTAGGATCGACCGGGATCTGGCCGGAAGTGATGATCATGCTGCCAAGATCGACGCCCTGTACGTAAGGACCGATGGCGGCTGGTGCGTTTTCGGTGCTGATTTCGCGAGACATAATTTCTCCATGTTAACGGGGTGCAACGGCCCATTATAGGCCGCTGAGTCCTGATTACCAGCTTGCCAGCACCACGTGATGGGCAAACTCTTTCTCACAGTATTTGCACTTTAAGTGCACGTCATTATTACGCTTTTTCACCGCGAAGCTGGAGTTCACCGGCTCGCTGCGGCTGATGCAGTTGCTGTTTGGGCAGGTCAGCACGCGCTCGATATTGTCCGGCAGCGTCGGGGCAATTTTGCCCACCACATCGTAATTATCAATGCGGTTAACCGTGGCGTGCGGGGCATAGACCGCCAGCTGATTGATCTGATCGTCAGTCAGAAAGGTGTTTTCAATCTTGATCAGATCCTTGCGTCCCAGTTCGCCGGAAGGCAGGTTCAGGCCGATGGTGATGCGCTGATCGGTTTCCGTCAGGCGAAACAGCGACAGCAGCTTAAAGCCAATCTGTGCCGGGATGTGGTCGATAACCGTGCCGCGTTTAATCGCTTCGACCTGCAGTTTATTGTCTTGAGTCATTGTCAGTTCCTCTACAGATCCATTTCGCTGAGTACCAGTGCCAGAATTGCCTGGCGCGCATAGATGCCGTTACCGGCCTGCTGGAAGTACCAGGCGTACGGCGTTTTATCGACGTCGGGGGTGATTTCATCGATACGTGGCAGCGGGTGCAGCACCTTCATGGTTTCGCGGGCACCCTCAAGGTCGGCCGCTCGCAGAATAAATTGCGCCTTCACATTGGCGTATTCGGACGGGTCCAGACGCTCTTTCTGTACGCGGGTCATGTACAGAATATCCACCTGTGGGATCACCTCTTCGATGCTGTCATGACGGCTCCAGGCAATGCCTTTTTCGTCCAGCATATCGGTGATGTAGGCAGGCATCGCAAGCGCATCCGGAGCGATAAACATAAAGCGGTTGCCGTCGAACTTCGCCAGCGCCTGCGTCAGAGAATGCACGGTACGGCCATATTTCAGATCACCGACCATGGCGATATTCAGGTTGCTCAGGCGGCCCTGGGTTTCGCGGATGGTGAACAGATCGAGCAGGGTCTGAGTGGGATGCTGGTTAGCTCCGTCACCGGCGTTAAAGATTGGCACATCGGTGGAGAATTCCGTCGCCAGTCGCGCAGCTCCTTCCTGTGGATGGCGCATGACGATGGCATCCACATAGGTGCTGATCACCGAGATGGTGTCTGCCAGCGTTTCGCCTTTCTTGCCCAGAGAAGTGTTGCTGCCGTCTGCAAAACCCACCACGGAAGCCCCGAGGCGATGCATCGCCGTTTCGAAGGACAGTCGGGTTCGCGTTGAGGCTTCAAAGAAACAGCTGGCCACCACAATGTGTTTTAACAGCTCCGGCTGCGGATTGGCTTTCAGGCTGGCGGCAGTGTCCAGCACCAGCTCCAGCTCCGCACGATCGAGATCGTTAATCGAAATAATATGTTTTTTATACAGCGGATTCGCCATCTTCTCTCTCCTCAGCCCCGTGACTTGCAAACGGACAAAAAAAAAGCCCCTCATTGAGGGGCTTTTTTTTATGATCGGTGACGCCAGGTAAGGAAAAACGGTGCTGCCCGCCTGCGTTGAGGCGCGTCTGGACGACAATGTCAGCAGTGTTTAACAACATACTTCCTCCCGGCAAACGGGGGGAATTATACGCATTTACTGGCCTGCGGCAAGGAAAAATCACCCGCAGAGTAATCGTTTGCCGGCCGTTAATCAGACAGCTTTGCCAGCGTGGCTACCATCACCGCTTTGATGGTGTGCATGCGGTTTTCAGCCTGATCGAACACTACGCTGTGAGCGGATTCGAACACTTCATCCGTCACTTCCATGCCGCCATGCAGATCGTATTGTTCGGCCATCTGCTGGCCCAGCGTGGTCTGCTCGTCATGGAACGCTGGCAGGCAGTGCAGGAATTTAACCTGCGGGTTGCCGGTCAGTTTAAGCATCGCGCTGTTCACCTGGTAAGGACGCAGCAGGGCAATACGTTCCTGCCAGACTTCCTTCGGTTCGCCCATCGACACCCAGACATCGGTATAAATGAAATCAGCCCCGTTCACGCCTTCGGCAATATCTTCGGTCAGGGTAATTTTGCCGCCTGTTTTCTCCGCCGCCAGACGACATTCGGCAACCAGTTCCGCGTCCGGCCAGCAGCCTTTCGGCGCAACCAGGCGCAGATCGAGGCCAACCAGCGCTGCGGCTTCCATCATAGTGTTGCCCATATTGTTGTGCGCGTCGCCCACGTAGGCAAACGTCATCTCGCTGAAGGCTTTCTCCGGCAGATGCTCCTGCATGGTCAGCAGATCGGCCAGCAGCTGGGTAGGGTGAAACTCATTGGTCAGGCCGTTCCACACCGGTACACCGGCGTGTTCCGCCAGTGACTCAACCAGCACCTGCCCGTGACCGCGATACTGAATACCGTCATACATCCGGCCCAGCACCCGTGCGGTATCTTTCATCGACTCTTTATGGCCAATCTGGCTGCCGCTCGGGCCGAGCCAGGTGACGTTAGCGCCCTGATCGTATGCGGCAACTTCGAAAGAGCATCGGGTACGGGTCGAGTCTTTTTCGAAGATGAGCGCGATGTTCTTGCCTTTCAGGTGCTGAATTTCCTCGCCATTTTTTTTATCAGTCTTGAGCGTGGCGGCCAGCGCCAGCAAAGCAGTGATTTCTGCGGGGGAAAAATCGAGCAGCCTGAGAAAGTGGCGTTGATGTAACTGACTCATAAAGCACTCCGGATGGGTTTTTTTGAATTAAAATTCAATTTAACCGTATGAATATTCATTTTCAACCCCGGCGCACAGAAACTTTTGTATAAAGGTAGTGACGGGAAGGGCACTGTGGGAAAATAGCGTTCAGAGATGCCACACACAGAGGAACGGATCATGGCAAATGAAGCATTGCTGGAAGAGCAGCGTGAAGAGACGCGGCTGATTATTGAAGAGCTGTTGGATGATGGCAGTGACCCGGACGCGCTCTATACCATCGAACACCACCTCTCCTGCGACAGTTTCGACGCGCTGGAAAAGGCGGCGGTAGAAGCGTTCAAAATGGGTTACGAAGTAACCGAGCCGGAAGAGCTGGAGCTGGAGGATGGCAGCAAAGTGATGTGCTGCGACATTCTTAGCGAAGCGGCGCTGAACGCCGAGCTGATCGACGCGCAGGTTGAGCAACTGGTCGATCTGGCTGGCAAGTTCAACGTCGATTACGACGGTTGGGGCACTTATTTCGAAGATCCGGATGCCGAAGATGAAGACGAAGACGGCGAGTATATCGACGAAGAGGATGATGGCACCCGCCATTAATCGTTGCTGAGCGACCCGGGGGGCGGATTTTTCCGCCCGTGTCGGTGGAAATCCTTCCGTCCGGCTCCTTATTTGCCCAAAATTTCACTCTTTTCTTCCTCTTTCTACGGATTGCCTGACCGCATGAACACCAATCATCTCCTCGCCCCCATTCACGCTTTTCTACATTGCCGCACGCCTCAGGCGTGGATCGACGAGGCCCGCAAGCCGGAAAATCTGCCATTGCTGCTGACGGATCATCTGGTCTGTGAGCTGAAAGCGGCCCAGACCGCCATGTGGCTGATCCGCAAATACGTGGCGGAGAAAGAGAGCGGTGATGCGTTGCTGGCGTGGCTGAAGCCGTGGGAGCAGTTTATTCACAGCGAGAATGCCGACCTGACTTTTCTGGAGCAGCATAAAGGGCTGTCGAAAGCGGTGATCGGCCGTGCTGACGTGGAGTATGGCGACGCGCTGGTGGATAAAATGGTGCTGCTAATCAAAGAAGAGCTGCACCACTTTTATCAGGTGCTGGAAATTATGCAGGCACGTAACATCCCCTATATCAAAATTACCGCCAGCCGTTATGCCAAAGGGCTGCTGCGTGAGGTGACGACCCACGAGCCGCAAACGCTGGTGGATAAGCTGATTTGTGGTGCCTACATTGAGGCTCGCTCCTGTGAGCGTTTTGCCAGCCTGGCGCCTTGTCTGGATGACGAACTGGCCTCCTTTTACCTTTCGCTGCTGCGTTCCGAGGCCCGCCATTATCAGGATTACCTGGCTCTGGCCGCACAGGTTGCTCCGGGGGATATTGCCCATCGGGTGAGGAAAATTGGTGAGACGGAAGCGAAGCTGATCACTGAGCCGGATAATGAACTGCGCTTTCACAGCGGTGTTCCGGCGTGGTGAATTCTTCTTAATTTTTCTATTATGTTGTTATTAAAAAGAGTAACACTTCACCTCCCAGTTAACATTAATTCTATTTTCTGAACTCAGATTATTTAATTTGCGCAGCGGATCACAATTGTCAAATATGGCTTTGGTGCCTGAATCTGCATTGTGTATATTTCTGACTGAACATCAGGATTGTTACCTCGGGCAAAACCTGATCCACAAAACTTAGTTATCTGACTGAGTTTTTGGATCGGGTTTTTTTTGTATTAAAAAAGTCCCATTCCGCTATGCCATTAAAGAGTCCCGTAGACAATCTTCTTTAAGAATTATGCTCTGCACTCCTGACGTGCATTGCTGCTTTTTTACAGGGAATACTCAATGAAAAACAGGATCGTTTTATTTATTACGTTCTCAATATTTCTCTCAGGAATGCCCGCCTGGGCGGTTAATTTATCCACTGGCGAATCTCAGGAAGTTAATGCGTTTTTTAATAATACGCATCTGGATCTGAGCCTGCGTAATCACTGGAAATACCTGAAGGAAAATGAAGCGCAGCCCACCACGGTGCATAATGCCTGGGGCCAGGCGGCGAATGTGAATCTGCAATCCGGTTATTTGTGGAATGTGATTGGCTTTGATGCCACTTACACGCGGGCAGTCCGGTTGGGGGCGAGTGATTATTTCTCCACTCGTGGCCTGCTGTATAACCAGGGCGAGGGCATGGACAAAAAGAATGCCCATGGCTTCAGCAAATTCGGCCAGCGCTACGTCAAAGTGAAGCTGGGGGATCAAACGCTGGGAATGCAGGCGAAAGCAGGCTGGCAGGCGCTGAAAAACTTCGGTGTTCTGACCCTGACTAACCGTTTATCGCGTAACAGTTATTCCGGCTACAGTGGCACCTTTAACTGGCAGGATCTCCGGCTGGATGCGGCTTATGTGACGCGGGCCATCCGCCATGACTCGCCGGAAAATCTGCATCTGCAGACGAATGACAAGCGGAACATTGAGTCAATTTTTACCAGTGGCGTGTTCTACAAAGGCCTGGACGGTCAGTTCGCTTACGGCTATGGCGAGGCAAAGGATTATCTCCGTCGGCAGCTGATTGAAACGGGTTACCAACTGGCCCCGGAATGGCGTATATCTTCACAGATCTATGGCAGCCAGGCACTGGAAAAGTATAAATCCATGGCGGCCAGTAAAAGAGAGTTTGATCACGATGCCTGGCATTACGTGGGGGAAGCCCGCTGGCAGAATAATGGCTGGACGCAGCGAATGGCGCTGGCCTGGACTTCGGCTGCAAAGAAAAATGCCGTAGGCTATTATGCCAGACCCATTACCAAAAATACCCGGGGACGGTTTAATGCCATGACCTCGGCCGGTAAAGATTATATGCGTGACAAAGAACTGGCGATCGTCTCTTATACCGAATATGAAATTACCAAAGGGCTGGCCAGCGGAATTCAGCTCAATTATGGGCAGTTTAATTATAAAAATAATACCGTCCGTTCCGGAGAGGTGGCCTGGCTTAATCGCTGGCAGCCTTCCCATCCCAGCCTGAAAAATCTCTCCGTCGCCGCTCAGCTTGGTTATGGCTGGTCGTATAAAAATAACAAAGAAACCCCGCTGTTGAATGCGCAGGGGAAATATATGCGTTCGCCCAGTCTCTCCTCCGAGGTGACCATTGATTATAAATTTGGTCTGTTCAATTAAAAAGGAATCAAGAATGAAAGGTAAAATGAAAGGCGTACTGTTATTGCTTCTGGCATCGTTCAGCTTTAATGAGTGCTTTGCAGCAGAGGTGACTATTTATCTGACGCGTCATGGCAAAACGATGTTTAACACCGTGCAGCGGGCGCAGGGCTGGAGCGACACGCCTTTAACCCCGCCAGGCGTGGACGTGGCGCAGAAACTGGGGCGCGGATTGCAACCGGTGAAGTTTGTCGCTGCCTGGTCCAGTGATTCTGGCAGAGCAAGAGAAACCGCGCGGCTGGTGATGCAGAGCTGGAAGACGCCGCTGCCGCTGAATGAGAGCAAAGGGCTGCGTGAAGTCGGCTTCGGGCTGTTTGAGGGCGATTTGGACCGCAATATGTGGGGAGCGGCGGCCACACAGGCGGGCTATCCGTCAGAAGCGGCGCTGATGAAGGATTTTGCTGAGCGTAAGATCCGCATCGATAAAATGATTGAAGCGATAAAAGGTGCTGAATCTCACGGGACGGGGGTGTTAAAAGGCATCAAATCCACCGGGGCTGCCGAGAGCTATCAGCAGGTCGCGACCCGCATGACCAACAGCATCACGGATATTGCCCGACAGGCTCAGCAGCAGGGTGGGGGTAACGTGCTGGTGGTGTCCCACGGGATGGCGATTATGGTGCTGCTGCAAGAGCTGGGAGATACCTCGCTTAACCAACAACTGGGTAATGCCAGCGTGACCAAAATTCGCTATACCGACGCGGGGCAGTTTGTTATCGAGTCGATTGGCGATCTGAGCTACATACGGCAAGGCTCATAACGTTCGCAGCATCGTCACTTCGCAATCCACGTGCCCGGTACACCCCATCGGGCCGTCGATATGCTCAAAGCCCAGATGCTCATACAGGCGAATGGCGCGGGTCAGTGAGGCGGTGGTTTCAAGGTAGCAGCGCTTGAATCCACGCTCGCGGGCGAAGTCCATCGCCTGCATTGCCAGCTCTCTCGCCATCCCCATGCCACGGATGGCAGGCATAAAGTACATCTTCTGCAGCTCACAGATATCCTCTTCGCTGCACAGCAGCGGGGCCACGCCGCCGCCGCCAACGATCACCCCATCCAGTTCCACCACCCAGTAAGCGCTGTCTGGCTCGCTGTAGAGTTCGAACAGGTGGTCGAGGTTAGGATCGGCTACGGTAAAGCCTTTATCCGCAGTCAGGCCAAACTCAGCGGAAACGTCGCGGATCACTCTGGCGATATGTGGATTATCAGCGGGTTGTAGCGGGCGAACTCGCAGGGATGTCTCTGTGCTATTTGTCATAACTGTGCCGTTTTAGTCTGCCTGAAAAGCAGTGTAATAACTTTACGCGGTCTGATGCAATCACCCACTGATTCAGGCCATCGCCAGCTGGATCGTGGCAAAAAAAAGCCCGGCGAGAAACTCTCAGCCGGGCCTTGTTATGTGGTGATGACTGCTTACAGTGCTTTGATCACCGCCTGCTGTTCAATCAGTTTCACTTTCGCCTGTTCGAACTCGGTCATGCGCTCACGCTCTTTCGCCACTACGGCTTCTGGCGCGCGGGAAACAAAACCTTCGTTAGACAGCTTGCTTTCGATCTTACCGATTTCCACTTCCAGCTTCGCCACTTCCTTCGCCAGACGCTCCAGCTCGGCAGACTTATCCACCAGGTCGGCCATCGGGATCAGCAGCTCGGCACCGTCGATAATCTTGGTGACGGAAACCGGACCTTTGTCGTCCGCAGCCAGACAGGTGATGCTCTCCAGGCGGGCCAGCGATTTGAGGAAGCTGTGGTTGTCGTTCACACGACGCACCACTTCCGAACTTGCGCCACGCAGCAGCACATCCAGCGGTTTGGCAGGAGAAAGGTTCATCTCCGCGCGTATGTTACGCACGGCAACGATAGCCTGCTTCAGCCACTCGGTATCGCTCAGAGCTGCTTCATCCACTTTCGCGGCTTCATAAGCTGGCATCGGCTGCAGCATGATGGTGTCGTCAGTGATGCTTTTTAACACCTTAACGCGCTGCCAGATGGTTTCCGTAATAAATGGAATGATCGGATGCGCCAGGCGCAGCAGAGCTTCCAGCACTTCAACCAGCGTGTTGCGAGTGCCGCGCAGCTCCGCTTCGGATCCGCCATTCATCACCGGCTTGGCCAGCTCCAGGTACCAGTCGCAGAACTGATTCCAGGTGAACTCATACAGTATGTTGGCGGCAATATCGAAACGATAGCTGTCCAGCGCTTCACGCCAGGCTTTCACCGTCTGGTTGAACTCGGCACGGATCCAGCGATCGGCCAGTGACAGCACCATTTCGCCGCCGTTCTGTCCGCAATCCTGGTCTTCGGTGTTCATCAGCACAAAGCGGCTGGCGTTCCACAGCTTGTTACAGAAGTTGCGGTAACCTTCCAGGCGCTTCATGTCCCAGTTGATGTCGCGGCCGGTCGAGGCCAGTGCCGCCAGCGTAAAGCGCAGCGCATCGGTGCCGTGCGGCTCAATACCATTCGGGAATTGTTTCTCGGTACGCTTGCGGATTTTCTCCGCCAGCTGCGGCTGCATCATGTTGCCGGTGCGTTTTTCCAGTAGGTCTTCCAGTGAGATGCCGTCCACCATATCCAGCGGATCGATGACGTTACCTTTCGATTTCGACATCTTCTGGCCTTCCTCATCGCGGATCAGGCCGGTCATATAGACGGTCTTGAACGGCACCTGAGGCTTGCCGTCTTCATCCTTGATGAAGTGCATGGTCAGCATGATCATGCGGGCAATCCAGAAGAAGATGATGTCGAAGCCACTTACCAGCACGCTGGTCGGGTGGAAGGTGTTCAGATCCGGCGTTTTTTCTGGCCAGCCAAGCGTGGAGAAAGTCCACAGACCTGAGGAGAACCAGGTGTCCAGCACGTCTTCGTCCTGGTTCAGCACCACCGCATCAGCCAGGTTATTCTCGGCACGCACTTCTTCTTCGGTACGGCCAACGTAGACGTTGCCTTCGGCATCGTACCAGGCTGGGATACGGTGACCCCACCACAGCTGGCGGGAAATACACCAGTCCTGAATATCACGCATCCAGGAGAAGTACATGTTTTCGTACTGCTTCGGCACAAACTGAATATCGCCCTGCTCAACGGCTTCCACCGCCACTTTGGCCAGCGGAGCGGTACGCACGTACCACTGGTCGGTCAGCATTGGCTCGATAACCACACCGCCACGGTCGCCGTAAGGCACGGTCAGGTCGTGTGGCTTCACTTCTTCCAGCAGGCCCAGCGCATCGACGGCAGCCACGATAGCTTTACGCGCAGCGAAGCGCTCCAGATTCTGGAACTCCGCCGGGATTGCCGCATCGTAAACGTCAGACTCTTCACCGTTGCAGTCATAAACCTGCGCCAGGTCGCGGATGTCACCGTCGAAGGTCAGAATATTGATCATCGGCAGTTTGTGACGACGGCCGACTTCATAGTCGTTGAAGTCATGCGCCGGAGTGATTTTCACGCAGCCGGTGCCTTTCTCCATATCCGCGTGTTCGTCGCCGACGATCGGAATGCGGCGGTCAACAAATGGCAGAACAACGAACTTTCCAATCAGGTCTTTGTAACGCGGATCTTCCGGGTTGACGGCCACGCCGGTATCGCCGAGCACGGTTTCCGGACGGGTGGTCGCCACCACCAGGTAATCTTTGCCATCGGCGGTTTTGGCGCCGTCGGCCAGCGGATAGCGGATGTGCCACATTGAGCCTTTGGACTCGCGGTTTTCCACTTCCAGATCGGAGATGGCGGTGCGCAGTTTAGGATCCCAGTTCACCAGGCGCTTGCCACGGTAAATCAGGTTCTCTTTGTACAGGCGCACAAACACTTCTTTAACCGCATTGGAGAGGCCTTCATCCATGGTGAAGCGCTCACGCTCCCAGTCTACGGAGTTGCCCAGACGACGCATCTGGCGGGTAATGGTGCCGCCGGATTCCGCCTTCCATTGCCAGATTTTTTCGATAAACGCATCGCGGCCGTAGTCCTTGCGTGTTTTACCTTCTTCGGCGGCAATTTTGCGTTCGACCACCATCTGGGTGGCGATACCCGCATGGTCAGTTCCCGCCTGCCACAGGGTGTTTTTTCCCTGCATGCGCTGGTAACGGATCATGGTGTCCATGATGGTCTGCTGGAAGGCGTGACCCATATGCAAGCTGCCGGTGACGTTCGGCGGCGGGATCATGATGCAGAAGCTTTCCTGGCGGGTGTCGCCATTTGGCTTGAAGTAGCCCTGCTGCTCCCAGTGCTCGTAAAGCGGCTGCTCGATATCTTGCGGGTTATATGTCTTTTCCATGTCTGCTATGTCGTTGGGGGCGTTGCCGTATTCAAGTGGAATCCAACGCTGCGATACGCTTTATAGCGGTCGCGCGCCAGCTGTTTCAAAGATTCTTCATAAGGCACGAAGTCTATCACTTCATGGAAAGCGGTGGCAAAATCTGCAAACTGCGGCAGCAGACTGATCAGCAAATCTCGCGGAGCATTGCCCCTGCGCTGCGGCCAGGCCAGCTCGACCGGCGCACCGTATTTCGGCCCTTCGCCTGCCAGATTGTGCGGCACAAAAGCACTGGCAGGCCGCTGCCATAAGGCTTCATCCAGGCGGACAGCCTGCGCTTCATCTTCGCAGGCTATCAGCACTCGCTTTCCCTCGCGCCAGCGCGCTTCTGCCAGGTCGCACACCAGCGCCTCAAGGGCGCTGATGCCGTCAACCGGAGTGTCGGTTTCCAGCAGATAGAAGGTGGCGTTTTTCATCGGTTAATCGTCGCCGTTCAGACCGGCACGGTTCAGCAGGAACTGTGACAGCAGGGCAACCGGACGCCCGGTGGCGCCTTTAGCCTTGCCGGAACGCCAGGCGGTACCGGCAATATCCAGATGCGCCCAGTTATACTTACGGGCAAAGCGCGCCAGGAAGCAGGCTGCGGTAATCGCACCGCCAGGACGGCCGCCAATGTTCGCCATATCGGCAAAATTAGAGTCCAGCTGCTCCTGATACTCATCCGCCATCGGCAGACGCCATGCGCGGTCACCCGCCTGCTCAGACGCGCCAATCAGCTCGTGCGCCAGTGGGTTATGGTTCGACATCAGTCCGCTGATGTGATGGCCCAGCGCAATCACGCAGGCACCGGTCAGGGTGGCGATATCGATCACCACGTCCGGATCGAAACGCTCCACGTAGGTCAGGGCATCACACAGCACCAGACGGCCTTCCGCATCGGTATTCAGCACTTCAACGGTTTGTCCGGACATGGTGGTCAGCACATCGCCTGGACGGTAAGCGCGGCCACCCGGCATGTTCTCACAACCCGCCAGCACGCCAACCACGTTCAGTGGCAGGTTCAGCTCGGCGACCATGCGCATCACGCCATAGACAGAAGCAGCACCGCACATATCGTATTTCATCTCGTCCATGGCTTCGCCAGGCTTGAGAGAGATACCACCGGTGTCAAAAGTGACACCCTTACCGACCAGCACAATAGGCTTGCTCCCGGCGTCCGGGTCACCTTTATATTCAATCACCGACATCAGCGATTCGTTCTGCGATCCCTGGCCGACAGCCAGGTAGGCATTCATGCCCAGCTCTTTCATCTGCTGCTCGCCAATCACGCGGGTGGTGATGTTCTTGCTGTAGGCATCCGCCAGCTGACGAGCCTGAGAAGCCAGATAGGCGGCGTTACAGATGTTTGGTGGCATATTGCCCAAATCTTTCGCGGCTTTGACCCCTGCGGCCACGGCCAGACCGTGCTGGATAGCACGTTCACCGCTGGTCAGTTCACGGCGGGTCGGCACGTTGAACACCATCTTACGCAGCGGACGGCGTGGTTCGATTTTGTTGCTTTTCAGCTGATCGAAGCTGTAAAGGGTCTCTTTTGACGTTTCCACTGCCTGGCGAACTTTCCAGTAAGTGTTACGACCTTTTACATGCAGTTCGGTCAGGAAGCAGACGGCTTCCATTGAGCCGGTATCATTAAGGGTGTTGATGGTTTTCTGGATGACCTGCTTATACTGACGTTCATCCAGCTCACGCTCTTTTCCGCACCCAATGAGCAAAATACGCTCAGAGAGGATATTTGGCACATGATGCAGCAGCAAAGTCTGCCCGACCTTGCCTTCCAGTTCGCCGCGGCGCAGCAGGGCGCTGATGTAGCCATCGCTGATTTTATCCAGCTGTTCAGCAATCGGTGAAAGCCTGCGCGGTTCAAACACGCCAACCACGATACAGGCACTGCGCTGTTTTTCCGGGCTACCGCTTTTTACACTGAACTCCATGCACTCTCCTGAATCTTAAAGACAACGGCGCTTGCTGCGGCTAGAATGTAGCGCTTATTGACCGCATAATGCCGGGGCAACACGCCGTTAGCGTAATGATAACGGGCGTCAGATTTCGTTTTGGTGATGTCCTGAAACAGGGATTAAAAATTTTTTTGCATCACCAGAACGCGATTGTTGTCATACTAGTTTAGCTATGACGAGGGCCATTGATGAGAAAAAATGGCGTATAAGCGATGAAACTAGCGATTTTCCTGCAAAAAGACAAGTTTTCACAGGCGTACTCAGCGTGATCATCATTAGATATCTGGTTAGGGAAACGCTCAAAAGCCAGCTGGCAATCCTCTTTATCCTGCTACTGATCTTCTTTTGTCAGAAATTAGTCAGGATTTTAGGTGCCGCGGCGGATGGCGAAATTCCAACAAATTTAGTACTGACATTATTGGGCCTGGGCATTTCAGAGATGGCGCAGCTAATTCTGCCACTCAGCCTGTTTTTAGCGATTTTGATGACCCTCGGCCGCCTGTACACCGAGAGTGAAATCACCGTGATGCATGCCTGCGGCTTAAGTAAAGCCGTGCTGGTGAAAGCGGCGATGGTGCTGATGCTGTTTACTGCCGTGGTGGCGGCGGCTAACGTCGCCTGGCTGGGGCCGTGGTCGGCGCGTTACCAGAACGAGGTGACGAAAAACGCCAAGGCCAACCCGGGCGCAGCGGCGCTGGCGGCGGGGCAGTTCCAGCAGTCTGGCGACGGTCAGTCGGTGATGTTTATTGAAAACGTTAAGGGCAACAATTTCGGCAATGTCTTCCTGGCGCAGCTGCGGCCGAAGGGCAATGCCCGCCCGTCGGTGGTGCTGGCAGATAAAGGCCATATGACCCAGCGTGCGGACGGTTCTCAGATCGTGACCCTGGATAAGGGAACTCGTTTTGAGGGCACGGCAATGCTGCGCGACTTCCGCATTACCGACTTCGAGAACTATCAGGCGATTATCGGCCATCAGGAAGTGGTGCTGGACCCGAACGACGCTGAACAGATGAATTTCAGTACGTTGATGCATTCCAAAAAGCCGGACTTTGCCAGCGAGTTGCACTGGCGCATTACGCTGGTGTTCTCAGTGCTGGTGATGGCGCTGATGGTCGTGCCGCTGAGCGTGGTCAACCCACGTCAGGGCCGCGTGCTGTCGATGCTGCCCGCCATGCTGCTCTATCTGGTCTTCTTCCTGCTGCAAAGCTCGCTGCGCTCCAGTGGTTCGAAAGGCCGCCTCGATCCGGCTATCTGGATGTGGGTGGTGAACATTGGGTATCTGGCGCTGGCGGTGATGCTTAACCTGTGGGATACGGTGCCGGTGAGGCGTATTCGCGCCCGCTTTACACGCGGAGGATCCGTCTGATGTTTGGCGTACTCGACAGATACATCGGTAAAACTATCTTTAACACCATCATGGCGACGCTGTTCATGCTGGTGTCGCTGTCCGGCATTATCAAGTTTGTCGACCAGCTGCGTAAAACCGGCCAGGGTGACTACACCGCGCTGGGTGCCGGGTTGTACACCATCCTGAGCGTGCCAAAAGATATCGAGATCTTCTTCCCGATGGCGGCGCTGTTAGGCGCTCTGCTGGGGCTGGGTGCTCTGGCGCAGCGCAGCGAGCTGGTGGTGATGCAGGCTTCCGGCTTCACCCGTATGCAGATTGCTGCCTCGGTGATGAAAACCGCGATCCCGCTGGTGCTACTGACTATGGCCATCGGCGAGTTTGTGGCGCCGCAGGGCGAGCAGATGGCGCGTAACTATCGTGCCCAGCAGCTGGTTGGCGGTTCGCTGCTTTCTACACAGAACGGCTTGTGGGCGAAGGACGGCGATAACTTTATCTTTATCGAGCGGCTGAAGGACAACAGCGAGCTGGGCGGTATCAGCATCTACAGCTTCAATAAAGAGCGCCGTTTACAGTCCGTGCGTTATGCTGCTTCGGCTACCTACAATGCTCAAAAGAAAGAGTGGGATTTGTCAGAGGTGGACCAGTCTGACCTGACCGACCCCAAACAGGTTTCTGGCAGCCAGACGCTAACCGGCGAATGGAAAACCACGCTGACGCCGGACAAGCTTGGCGTGGTGGCGCTGGACCCGGACGCGCTGTCGATCAGCGGCCTGTATAACTACACCAAATATCTCAAGCAGAGTGGGCAGGTTTCTGGCCGCTATCAGCTGAACATGTGGAGCAAAATCTTCCAGCCGCTGTCGGTGGCGGTGATGATGCTGATGGCGCTGTCGTTTATCTTCGGGCCGCTGCGCAGCGTGTCGATGGGGATGAGGGTGGTGACCGGGATCAGCTTTGGCTTCCTGTTCTACGTGCTTGATCAGATCTTTGGCCCGTTGAGCCTGGTTTATAATATTCTGCCGGTACTGGGTGCGTTACTGCCAAGCGCCGCGTTCTTTGCTATCAGCGTCTATATGCTGCTGAAGCGGAGATAAGCGCTGGAGTATGCAATCTGTTGATGAAGCAAGGATGAATCACAGATTTCCAGCTGTAGCGGCGTGAGTTTCAGGCCAATAAAAGACCCCGCCATCTGGCGGGGTCTTTGTTTTACAGGGCGTTGATCAGAAGTGGTAGTTAACACCTGCGATGCCGCTGTAGTCGGTGCGGAAAGTGCCGCCAAAGCTGCTTCTTGCTTTCACCTCCAGCGACCATTTATCCGCTATCTGACCTTCTGCTCCCACATGCACGCGGTAACGGTTATCCGATAGCGCGCCGAATTCACGGCGGGACTGGCTGTCTGACAGCGTCAGGCTGGAACCGGCTTTGCCCGGTGAATACTGATATTCAATACCCGCCGTCACCATCACATCAGGATTGCTGCTCCACAGGCCACGCTTCTTCACTTCCATACCGGCGGTGGCGAAGTAAGGCGTACTGGAGCTGAGGTCAACCTGTGCGCTGTCGCTCTTCAGCCCGAAGCCAGACAGGTAGCCGCCACTCAGGCCAACGTACGGTGAGATAAACAGTGAGTCGCGATCGGCAGTGAACTGATAGCCGCTTTTAACACTTCCGGCCAGGATATGGCTGGTGGCTTTCCCGTGATGAATGTCCAGCACCGGATCGAAAGTCAGATCCTGGCTGAGGTGCATATAGCGGGCGGCGGCATCAACAACCCAGCCTGCCGGGGATGACCAGGAGTAGTCAGCGCCCACGCTTGCCAGGTGGTGAGTTTCCTGCCCGTTACCTTTGGTGGTGCCCTGGGTGTATCCGGCATTGAAGCCGAACATCTGCTGCCACTGCACGCTGTCCCAGCCGAGGTTCAGAGACTGCTGGTTCACCTCAAACCCTTTGAAACTGCCTTTGTTCTGCTCGATCGATACCCACTCACCGTTTTTCTCCGGTGCGTTGCGCAGCAGTGAAGCACGGCCATGCAGCTGGCTCATCGCTTCGCTGAAGACATACTGGCGGGAGGCCAGCAACGCGCGAGTGTCGCGGATCAGCGGTTTGTTGTCCTCGATGGTAAACCAGCCCGAAGGTTTGCCACTGGCCGGGTCAACCGGCGTTTCAGGTTTTGCTGCTTCATCTGGCGTTGCTGCTTCAGCCTGAGTTTCAGGTTCAACTGGTGTTTCCGGCGTTGCAGGGACTTCAGGTTCAGTTGGCGCCTCAGGCTCTGTTGGTGTTGCTGGATCTGCAGGCGTATCAGGTTCCGCAGGGCGTTCTGGTTCGGCCTCGGCGTTATGAGCCAGCACCCATTGCACGCGATCGTCTTTTTCAATCACCTGGTAGTCCGGGGTATACAGGCTGAAGCCCCGCGCAACCGACGGCACGGTAAAGTAATCGTGAGCAGTACCGTCAGGCGCATCAAGCAGCACAATGTCATTCAGCAGCTTTACTGATTCATCAGCAGCGGTCAGTACGCTGATATCCAGAGTGTTGCTGCTACCCGTCGCCGAGTTCTTGATCGTCACTTTGTCACCCACTTCGCTCGCCGGAGAGGCGGCCAGGCTGATACTCAGCCCTGTGGCATCCAGCGAGTCGACAGTGAACTGAGTGGGGGACCAGGTTGTGCCTTCAGCCGCCAGTAAAGAAATACCGGAACCAGAAAGTGCTTTTAAAGAAGTGACGCTGCTGTTGCCGGTAAGCTGCCAGTACGCGCCGGAATCCATGGTCATGGTGCTGGTGGCCGAAGTGTTGATTGAGCCGTCGTAATTTACTTTACCCAGATACAGGCTGGCATTATCACCCAGCGTAATATCGCCGGAAACGGTGCTGGCAGCCAGCGCGGCAAGTTCAGTTGCACTGCGTACTGGCTGGCTGCAGTTAGTGGTATCGGTGTTAATTACCGCATAACAGCGCCAGATTTTCTCAGCATCCGAAGCGCTGGAGTTATAGCCCAGCATCACACGCGAGGAGTCTTCTGCAGTGATATCCGCCTGAACCTGAGCGTATTCGCCGACCTGCAGAGTGCTGCCTGATCCTACTGAAATCTGGTTTGCACTGAACATCGCCGTTGCCCAGTCGTCGTTAATGATTACGCCGTTAGCGTGAGGGATCGGCTGGCCCGAGAGTAAAACCGTTCCCTGCGATACATTGAGATTGCCATTCAGGTTCATTCCCCCGGTTAACGCTGTCATGGCCGCGGAGCCCGCAGCATTCACATTGACGTTCAGCACGCCGCTGCTGTCGCTGTCACCCAAAAAGCCGCGAAACACTGTCTTGTTCAGTTGTGCCAGACGATAATCGATTGCCGCATCAGCATCAGTACCTAAATAGGTCCAGGTCGCGGTGCTGCTTTTATCAGTAGGGAAATACCAGTAGGAAGACTTGTTGAGCTGAAAATACTCTGTGTCTTTGGTATAGGGGTTGGGATAAATATAAATCGATCCCACGGTTCCCTTCGGGTTGCTCTCGCTGAATTTCTGGAACGGCACGTCTGCGCTGTTGTAACCAGTCAGATTCAGCGTAGCGGCTGTCGCCGTATTGTGGTTAACCAGCATGGCACCGCTGTCGGTGTGATTGATCTGTTTAAATGATAAGTCATTACCATTGAGATCGAGCTTGCCGCCCCGGTAACCAAAGAAGATATTCCCGGTGGCAACCTGATCAGCATCGTTCAGGATAACTGTCGGACGACCGCTGACTAAGGTCACTGAAGAGAAAGCCTGTTTATTGCCATCAGCGTCGGCTTGCTGGTCCAGTACCACTGTGCCGTCACCGGTATTCAGGCTGCCCTGATTGATCCCGCGGGCATTAATCTGCAGCGTGCCTTCTCCGATTTTATGTAGCGCATCATCTGCCAGACCGTTGACCTGCCACAGGACGGTCTTGTCCGCATCGACTTCAATACCGCCACCCACCCAGGTACTGTTGGCTCCGTCGGCTGATTTCACCTGATAATTATTTGAGAACTGCAGTTTTCCTGCGCCCATGTTCACGGCATCGGTCAGGATTATCTGACCGCCGTCGCCGTTAAATCTCAGATCTTTGGTGGCATCCAGTTCTTCACTGGAAGCTGCAGAAGGAGTGATGTTTTTATAATTCTCTGCTAACCCTTGCCAGGCCCATGATGTTTCTCCCTGCAAAATAGACGTTGGAGACCATTGCAATTCTCCTTTCTCTGCACTGTCGGTGACATCGGCAGAGGTATTCGCTGCCAAAATATTAGCTATGTAGTTGTCAGGAATATATTCAGCCCCGGAAACTTTTCGGTAGATACCATTATTTGAAATCGAAGCATGATGAACGCCAACGATTTTCCATTTCTGATCCACTTCGTCCCAGGCAAATACAGGGCTGCCACTGTCACCTCCCATAGTGCCGATGGAAAGTGGCGAGGTCAGCAGGTCGTCCGGGCCGTAATTCTGATAGCGGAGCGTGCCGGAAGCAAAGTTAATCCCTGCTGCGTTAATTGTTCCTCCCGTCTTCCATTCATAGGCCCCGGCCAGCGTGATCTCCTCTGTGAGGGCATCATTCACCTGGCTTTGCGTACCTGCGCCCACGCGAACATAAGCGCTGTAACGGGAAATATCGCCTTTTCTGATCTCCGTTTTATTGACCGATTCAGCCGGGACGGCATCAGTGACCACTTTACTCAGGCGGGGAAGATGAAAATCAATGTCTGAAATAGTGGAGTCATTACGGTTAATCAGTTTATAAGTGGCGGCATATTTAGCTCCGTTGCCAAAACTTACGCTTTGATAACCTGTATTATGTCGTACGCTTGCAACGTAGGAGGGTGAGACCAGCGTGGAGTATCCCCCCGTCACCACCATGCCAAAATCCGGCATTGAAAAATTCAGGTAACCGGAAAGAGAACCATCGGTTTTGTAAACCGGAATTTGTTCTGCACCAACGGTATATTTCCCAAGGTTTTCAGCGTAATCACGGTAGTCCTGAACCGAAATGTCATGACGCATAATACCGGCGTAAGACGTCGCGCAGACAAAAACAGTGCAATAGCACACAGCCGTTTTCTTTCTCATAATAGTCTTCCTTAACAATCATTCCATTTTTGCTGTGTAAGTTGAAATTATGTCTTAAAATTCACTGTTATTAACAATTTATAGCCAGTAATTGCGTGCATTAAAATCGATTTTGGTCGTGATGTAAATGCAATTATTGGAATTTCAGAAGGTGTAATATTCTCGGCATTTATTCGTTATTTCTTAAATACGTCAGAGAAATATTTTTCCAGAGTTTCCTGCCAGCATGTAAACCAATGTTGTTGCGATTAAGAGGACTGAGTTATCTGAGTTATGGCTACTTGTGCGGATTTATGATAACCCATCACTTTAGCGACAGAGGGGGTATTGCCGTTTTGCTGTAGTTATCACTGGTACTAAAAATGTCTGCTATGCTCTTTTTTTTTATAATAATTTAACATTATGATTTTGTTTCTTTATTGATTGCATTGATAAAATTCAGCCAGTCAGGCTGCCTCTGTAATAATTATTTTATTTATTAAAGGATTACCTGGTGTTTAAATTTAACAAAGTGATCCAGATTTAAAATCAATGCCACATTAATAATTCATGCTCTGCCTTAAATCATTTGCTGAAAATTAGGTATTTTATCAGTCTGGTCTATGCTTAGTTAATCGACGTCATAGATGTTATTTGATTTTTTTTCGCAGAAATTACGCTAACCGAACCGCTTAAGGAGCCGCTATGGCAGGCAAAAACCAGTTGCCTGGAACACAATGTGTTAGTGAGCACTCGCTACCTGTTATGGAAGAGCATGCCAGCATTTCTTCTGAGCGTATCGTGGACAATCGCATACGCATCGTACGGTCAACCGCCTCTGCTGAGCAATTGCTGGAAACGGAGCTGGCAAGGGAAGAAGTCAGTATTGAGCATATTGCCAGAAATCAGCTGGTTGACAATGATTACAACGCTGAAGTGCGTTACGAAGGTGATGACTTAATTATCCCGGTCATTGAGGAACAGGTTGAAATAATCCGGCGTAAGGTTCTGAAAGAAGAAATTTATATTCGTAAGATCCAAAAAAGTGAACCTTTTCAACAAACGGTCACGTTGCGCAGTCAGGAGGTCAATATCAGCAGAGAGAAAACTAAACCTTAAACCCTGTTAAGAGGAATCAGTTATGTCACATGAAAAAATTGTCACTGCCTTCAGAGAGGAACAGCAGGCCCAGGTGGCAAAAGAGAAACTGATCGCAGAAGGTATTGCCGAAAAAAATATCGATATCATTGCCGGTAACAGACTGCAGGTGGAAGATAAAGAGATCCGCCATCCCAGTTTCTGGCAGAGGATATTTGGCGATGACGTGGACGATAATTATGCCAGTGAATACAACAGGGCGCTGCAAACAGGCGGTGTTCTGCTGACCGTCCGCGCCTCGAAAGAAGAAGCGGGTAATATCGAGATGTTGCTGAATGAGTACTCCAGTGATTACTCGACCTATGCACCAGGTTCAGCAGATCGCGATTTTATGGGTGAAACCGACGACAGGTTTGGCTCACGGGAACCGCTGCTTAACGAAGCCGCTCCGCTGATGCCTGAAGCTGCGCCGGATGAAACGCTGCCAGTGAGGGATGAACTGGTCGAAATGGATGCTGAGAGGACCCCGGCAGGAACCGACCGTGAAGCGCTGAAACTGGCTGAAGAACAAATTGAGATAGGGAAGCGTCAGGTTAGTGATGGTGTGGTTCGCCTGCGTCGTTATACCGTTGAAGATCCGGTGGCTGAGGATATCTCGCTGTACGATCAGCATGCTGAAGTCTTCCGCAGTGCCGTCGATGAACCAGCCTATCTGAACGATGTGGACTGGTCAGAGAAAACTATCGAGGTGGAAGAGTCTCATGAAGTCCCAACGGTAAATAAAACTGCCCACATCAAAGAAGAAGTGGGTGTGCGTGCAGAAGGTAACGAGCGGGTAGAAACCGTGAAAGACAGCGTCCGCCGTCAGGAAGTGAAAGTTGAGAAAGATGGCGTATTCACCAAAGAAGACGATCTGACGCATCACGATCATTAATACGCCAGAACAGGCTATCCCGCACGGGTCCACTCGATCAGTGCGGGAAGCTCAGAGAGCAGATATAAAATCAGGCCGATAACGCCGCCCACCACCGTGCCGTTGATGCGGATGCGCTGTAAATCCCTACCGATATTCAGCTCAACCTGATGCGACATATCCCGCGCGTCCCAGCTTTTCACCGTATCGCTGATATGGCGACTGAGGAAAGTCGAGAACTCAGGCGCGGCGCTGGTGGCGGCTTCTTCCATATGCTGGTTCAGCGATGCCCGTAGCTGAGCATCCTGCATCAGTGTTTCCCCCAGCCACAGCCCGGCCGCGCTCACCTTCGCGTGCAGCACCGAATCTTGCTTATCCAGATCCTCTTTTAACCAGCCGCGCAGATCGCCCCACAGCTGGCTGATATAGGTGTTCAGCGCTTCGTCCTGCTTAAGATAATCTTTGATCTCTTCCGCCTTCAGCTGCATCTCCGGATCTTCCCGCAACCTGCCGATCAGCCGCTGTACCGCACGGTTAAAGCCCTGCCGCAGCTCGTGCGTGCCATCCTGCTCGATATCGTTAAGAATCGACTTCACCGCATTCGCTGCCAGTTCGGCGCTCTTGTCACCGACCCATTCGGTTGGCAGCATTTTCTCTTTGATCGGATGCTCGCGCTTCAGCCAGCGGATCACCTGCTGGGCGATAAACTCGTGAGTGCCGGGTTTATTCACCAGGTGCAGCAGCTGGCTGATGGCGTCATCCAGTAGCGCCTGATGACGGTTATTTTTGGTCAGGCTCTCCAGCACCATCGCCGCCGACTGCGACAGATCGACCTTATCAATGGCTTTATGAATGGCGCGACGCATAAAGGCCTGGATGCGCTGGTCATCGGCCAGATCCAGAAAACCACGAACGATCTTCAGCAGATAGCCGCTGAGCTTTGCCGCATTGATCGGCATGCTCAGCCAGTTGGCAATGATCTGGGCCGGATCGTGGCGGCGGATCAGCGTCAGCAGGGATTCGGTGTTAAGAAATTTATCCTGCACGAACAGCGCCAGGTTATCGGCGATGCGATCCTTATTGCGGGGAATGATCGCCGTATGGCGACCAACCAGCGGGATCGGCACGCGACGAAACAGGGCGCTGACTGCAAACCAGTCAGCCAGCGCGCCAACCATCGAGGCTTCTGAGACGGCCTTCAGGCCGTTAACCCAGACGCTGGAGGGGAACCACAGGGGGTAAAGTACGGTGGCGATAAACAGCGCCGCCGCGCCGCAAAGCAGCAGCAGCGGCAGGCGTTTGGCATAAGCCAGTTCAGTTTCTTTATCCATGCAGGGTGTCGTATTCCTCCAGTCCGGACTGAACCACAGTTTACACCATCCGGGTTCCGGCGTGGCAATGGATACGCTTGCTTCTAATCAATGCCGCTAATCTGCACAGGGTCTGTACAATGAAGGCTCTTGTGCCGGGCTGTAAATCTCAGGGGAATGGCGTGAAAGATCCTTATTGGTGGGTGCTTAACTGTCTGGTTATCGATTAATATTTTTGTAATTTGTTTATATTTTGTTTAGTCAGTTTTACTTCAGCCGTGGTCTTATAACCGCCCCTAATCTTTAAGGATAAAGATGATGAAAAAAGATGAAATAAATCCACTGGCCATCAGCACCTTCTCCTCATTCCCTGCCGGGATCGCCATAAAAAAATATGTTAAGTTGCCAATAATCACCCTGATATTATGTGGATGTTCCTCACAATGGGTAGCCAGTCGGCCTGGGGCAGAAGCATTATCCTCGGCCCGGCCTGCCTGCGAGACCCAATCTGAAAAGAAGTTCCCCGTGAAAAACGAAGTGGCCCAGCGTACTGTTTATTCGCAGAAATACGAAACATGTAAAAAGAATGAAGAGTGTGATGGGAAAAAATACAAAACCACAGAGCGGCCTGAAACGGAAAGTTATGTTATGGATGTCAATAAGGATAGTCGTCGAAACGAGTTTTACGGCTGTATGAGTGTGAAAGGATGGGAATACGAAACGAAATGGTTTTAAAAAGAGCCCGAACCATCACATTGACACGAGACCCTGTCAGGTAAAATGCCCATCAGGGAGAAAGATCTGCGAAGAGATAAAGTGATCATGAAGACATTTTCGTTGCTGACAGGGAGAAAGAAAATTAATTTTTTTCTGTTACTTTCTGGATATATTAACATAGCTGTCTGGTGTGTTTTTTTGCATTTTTTCTTGTACAGAGACTTCATGCAATTAGAAATATTGATCCCGATGGCTATCCTCTTTTTAAATTATCTGCTGGCTGTCACGCTGATATTCTTAAGTTTTTTCATGTGGGAAGGCAGGAAAGATTGGTTCTGGTATCTGAATATTGCTTCATCAGTCGCGCTATTATCAACGCTGCTGTTCTTCATCTGGCCGCGACTCATTTTGGTTCCGCTGAGTCTTACCGCGCCCTGAAGTGAAAGGGGCAGATCCGACAGCCTCTTTCTGTTGCAGTCTGCACTCCTGCTGATCATGGAAAGAGGCTGGAAGAAGGTGGCCGTTTAACGTTTGCGACCGCCCATGATACTGCCGAGTACCCCACGGATAACCTGGTTGGTGATCTGCCGCGCCGCGCTTTTTGCCACGCTTTGCACTATGCCATCGTGCTTGCCGCCGCGAGGCCCGGTGGTACCAAACAGGATGTCCTTCAGCCCGCCGAGAATGCCGTCATCCACCGCGACTTTATTGCCTTTAACCGGCGGCGCGTTGGCCTCTTCAGCGGCTCCCTGCAGCCCTTTGCTCAGCATTTCAAAGGCAGATTCGCGATCAACTGCTTCTTCATACTTGCCGGAGAGCGGAGAGTGATTGATCAGGCCGTTACGCTCGTCGTCCGTTACCGGCCCCATGCGTGAGCCGGGCGCAATCACCATGGCGCGCTCCACCACTGACGGGCTGCCTTTCTCATCGAGGAAGGAGATCAGCGCTTCGCCGGTACCCAGTTCCTGAATGGCGGTGACGGTATCGAACGCCGGATTGGCGCGCATGGTTTGCGCCGCCACTTTCACCGCTTTCTGATCCTTCGGCGTGAAGGCGCGCAGCGCATGCTGCACGCGGTTACCTAACTGACCCAGCACCGAGTCCGGGATATCGGCGGGATTCTGCGAGACAAAGTAAACGCCGACGGCTTTGGAACGGATCAGGCGGATAACCTGCTCGATTTTATCCAACAGTACCTGTGGCGCGTCGCTGAACAGCAGGTGCGCTTCATCGAAGAAGAACACCAGTTTCGGCTTCTCCAGATCGCCCGCTTCCGGCAGATGTTCGTACAGTTCGGAGAGCATCCATAGCAGGCTGGTGGCATAGAGCATCGGCGTCTGGTAGAGCTTCTCCGCCGCGAGGATGTTGATCACTCCTTTGCCGCCGCTGTCGGTGCGCATCCAGTCTTTGATATCCAGCATCGGCTCACCAAAGAAATATTCGGCCCCTTGCTGCTCCAGCGACAGCAGGCCGCGCTGGATAGCCCCGACCGAGGCGCTGTTGATATTGCCGTACTGGGTCTGGAAGGATTTGGCGTTGTCGCCGATATACTGCGTCATGGCGCGCAGATCTTTGAAGTCCAGCAGCAGCAGGCCCTGGTCGTCGGCCACGCGGAAGATAATCTGCAGCACGCCGCTCTGCACTTCATTCAGGTTCAGCAGGCGGGCCAGCAGCAAGGGACCCAGGTCCGAAACAGTGGCGCGAATGGGATGGCCTTTTTCACCGAAGATATCCCACAGCACCACCGGATTGCCCTGCGGCGACCAGTCGGTGACGCCAATCTTCGCCAGCCGGGCCAGCAGCTTCTCTGATGAAGCGCCTTCTTTGGCTATGCCGGTCAGATCGCCTTTCACATCGGCCATAAACACCGGCACGCCGATACTGGAAAAGCTCTCTGCCAGCTTCTGTAGCGTGACGGTTTTGCCGGTCCCGGTGGCGCCGGTAATCAGGCCGTGACGGTTGGCCATGCCAGGCAGGAGGTGCAGCGCGATATCGGCGGTCCGGGCAATCAGCAGCGGCTCGGTCATGTTTCTTATCCCTGTCAGTCGGTGAAAAATTCAGTTGAAAACGTCCTGTAAGATTAGCAGTCTCTGGCTTCGCTCCGTGAGGCGGTGTTGCCATTTTCAGAATGCTGTGGCTATGTTATCCCGAATACTTAACGGGAGGCGAGAAAATGGATGCAGCAGTTTTATCGGTAGTCACGATTGGCGGCGCACTGGCGCTGGGCGCGATGAGTCCGGGACCGAGCTTTATTTTGGTGGCACGCACGGCGGTAGCTTCTTCCCGCCGGGCCGGGATGGGAGCCGCGCTGGGCATGGGCGTGGGTTCAGTCATTATTTCGCTGATTGCTCTGCTGGGACTGCACACGCTGTTGGCGGCGGTACCGTGGCTGTGGCTGGCCTTGAAAACCGGCGGTGGCATTTACCTGTTGTGGATGGCTTTTAAAATGTTCCGGGGTGCCAGGCAGCCGCTGCACGTTACGACAGAGGCAAACGCAGGTAAAAGTTTCCGCCGTGCATTTCTCACCGCTTTCGGGACACAGATCAGCAACCCTAAAACAGCGGTGGTATTTGCGGGTATCTTCGCCGCGCTGTTGCCAGCCCATATCACACCGATGATGTACGTGACTCTGCCGGTTGTCTCGATGCTGGTGGACGGACTTTGGTATGCCTTTGTGGCTTACGCGCTCTCTTCAAGCGGGCCGCGTAATACCTATCTGCGCTATAAAGCGGCCTTCGACCGGATTGGCGGGAGCGTGATGGCGCTGCTGGGGATTCGGTTGATTGTGAAATGAAGAGCGGTAGGGAGCGTTAAGCTGGTGATGAAGTGGATGACGGTCCCGGACATCAGGCTGATGATGAAGTAAAAATTCGAGCCACGTCAGTGTGGCTCGCGGGAAGGACGGTGAGGGGACAGCCTCACCAATAAGAGAGAACAGTTAAGAGATAAACTGTTTGCCCTGTTTCAGGACCAGGTCACAGGCTTTGGTCTTGACCTTTTTGCCCAGCGCGGTATCGCCCAGGCTCTTCAGATTCACCTGCTGGTTGTTGCCGGTGTTCAGCAAGCCCATCAGGCCCTGTTTGTAATCGGTGGTTTCCTGCGCCTTCTGCGTATCGGCGAGGCCCAGTTTGCTCATCAGCTGATCTTTGACCGAGTCAGCGTTGTTATCGACCACGTTGTTCTGCACGCAGTACTGCAACACACCGGCGGCATTGGTCATGCTGTTAGAGCTGAGCGACTGATTGCCGCCGTTCAGCAGGCCAGTCAGCGCGCTCATTGAGTTGCCGGTCTGAGTGGTTGAAGCGGATCCGGAATTACTGCTGAGCGAATTGGCCGCGCTGCTCAGCTGATCCTGCCAGCTGGCCGCCGAGGCCCCGCCCGCGAACAGGGAAGAAGAAACCGTTAAAGCCAAAATCATTTTGGAGGCTGCTTTCATTTTTATACCTTTTCTAAGTTACCCGGCACAGCGCACTCAGTCGCTGCGCGCCGATCTCCACACTCGGACTACGTGATAGCGGGGGAGTTCCATTGAGTGACAGTCAGAAGGTGTGAGTTTGGGATTAATCCGAGTGAGTTGGCTTCTCTGTTCTCTCTTTTAGCAAGGCTTCCGCAGATGCGGAGTTGAGGAGCGGCATGCAGGGAAAGGGTACGTTATAGATCTCTTCCGCGCCGGAGAACTGAATAAAATGGATTGAAAGAGAACATTCCGGCGCACTGATTTTTCTCTCGCGCAGCGCCATCTGCATAATACGTTCGATATATTTGGGGATAACCTCACCATTACCGGCGTCCACTATCCAGGATTTACCCGGCTCGATAAGCTGGTGGTCGTGGTCAGACTGAAGGTAGTAAGTCGCCTCGTTACCATTTTTCAGCCTGCTGTTAAGTTCGATGCCGGTGAGTGCCGCAGCACGGTTGCCCGAATTCGAAAGCATCAGGCTGATTTTATAGTTATCGCCGCCAATCACCGAAAAATGAAGATCGGCGGTTTGCGCCTGAAAGAGCGAGTAAACGGAGGGCACAGCCCAGATGGAGAGCAGCGTCAGGACAAAAGCGGCCACCGTCGAACCCAGGCCAAGGAAGCGTCGCCAGTCCTGATGACTGCTGCAATGGTGACATTTCACCGCGTTGTCAGGAATGGACTGTTTGCATTCCCGGCACACCCTGGCAGAAACCGTATGAGGACAGGCGTCAGACAAAAGAAGCTCCCCGATGAGACGTGTGGGTGATGAAGACAGGTCGTTCAGACGATAAGGATAATGGATGTATGGCGACGGGGATACCGATCAGCAGGGAGATTCCGGGGATTTTCCGCAACGGCTGGCGAGACAGGTGACGTTTTTTTCAGCACTCGCACCACCGCCAGCGGATAGGGGTTGCGGAAACAGGGGGTAACGGTATAATCCCCAACGTTTTCCGCATACCCTTCAGTGCCGAAGTGGCGAAATCGGTAGACGCAGTTGATTCAAAATCAACCGTAGAAATACGTGCCGGTTCGAGTCCGGCCTTCGGCACCATCGGAACATCAATAGACGTCAACGGACGTCTTTTTTTGTGCCTGAAATCCAGTATCTGCAAGGCTTTCCCCGCTTTTTCACTCAACCTAAGTCAACCTGATTCAATCAACATCAACTTACTGATGCGGGTACAACTGCGGGTATACCCCGGTTCGATAATGTTTGTACCCACACAGAACCCTTGAAAGGATACTCAACATGGCTCTGAGTGATGTGAAGGTTCGTTCGGCAAAGCCGGAAGCAAAAGCCTATAAGCTGACTGACGGTGACGGCATGGTATTGCTGGTTCACCCTAACGGTTCTAAATACTGGCGACTTCGTTATCGCTTCGGCGGTAAAGAAAAGATGCTGGCGTTGGGAAAATATCCCGATGTCTCGCTGGCGGATGCCAGGGCACGGCGGGATGAAGCCCGTAAGCTGTTAGCTAATGGTGTCGATCCCATTGAGAACAAGAAAGCTGTTAAGGTAGAACAAGAGCAGGAAGCGATAACGTTTGAAGTGGTTGCCAGAGACTGGCACGCCAGCAATCAGAAGTGGTCTGCATCGCATAGTGCTCGTGTATTGAAAAGCCTTGAAGATAATCTCTTTGCTGCCATTGGAAAGCGGAACATTACGGAGCTTAAGACTCGGGATCTGCTTGTACCCATCAAAGCAGTCGAGTTGTCCGGACGTCTTGAAGTTGCGGCTCGTTTGCAACAGCGAACTACCGCGATTATGCGCTATGCCGTTCAGAGTGGCTTAATCGATTACAACCCCGCGCAAGAAATTGCCGGTGCGGTTGCTACGGCAAAAAGACAGCATCGTGCTGCGCTCGAACTCAATCGCATTCCTGAACTACTTCATCGTATTGATCATTACTCCGGCAGGCCGTTAACCCGATTGGCTGTTGAACTCACTTTGTTGGTTTTTATCCGTTCAAGCGAGCTGCGTTTTGCCCGCTGGTCAGAAATAGATTTTGAAACGGCTATGTGGACGATTCCGGGAGAGCGTGAGCCGCTGGAAGGTGTTAAACATTCTCAGCGAGGTTCGAAGATGCGGACACCTCACCTTGTTCCTTTGTCGCGGCAGGCGTTAGCCATTTTGGAAAAGATCAAAAGTATGAGTGGAAACCGTGAGCTGATCTTCATTGGTGATCACGATCCGCGTAAACCCATGAGTGAGAACACGGTGAACAAGGCTCTGAGAGTGATGGGCTATGACACAAAAACGGAAGTCTGTGGGCATGGTTTCAGAACGATGGCGTGTAGCTCTTTGATTGAATCAGGCTTGTGGTCGAGGGATGCGGTAGAGCGGCAGATGAGTCACCAGGAACGTAACTCTGTACGGGCGGCTTACATCCATAAGGCGGAGCATCTGGGGGAGCGCAGGTTGATGCTGCAGTGGTGGGCGGATTATTTGGATGCCAATATACGGGAATTTATCTCTCCCTTTGACTATGCCAAAACTAACAACCCATTGAGATGATTTGGAACGAACCACTTCATCAATATCCATTTTAAATAAGACACTTCCACCAAGGGAAACAAACATACCTTAAATCGCTGGGATATTCATAATGATGTATATCCCGGCGATTTACTTAACCGGATTGACTGTCTAATCATAGTGAAAAGTAAGATCTTTGATGATGGTTATAGGTCGTTGGGTGTTGTAACAATAAGTACCGGTAAATGTGGGTGATATCCGATCAGAAATCGATGGCAAGGTTTGGTTGTGGTGAGTGAGGCGCAGTATGGATCTGGGCTGCGCCTCGCAAAACACGTTGGGGATTATTTGACCGTGACCTGTCCGTTCATAAGCAGGGGGAGGAGCCAGTCTCGGAGTTTGATTAGATCCTGATTTTCAAGGCTACGTGTAAAAATCATTTTATTGTATTCTGAAACAATACCGTCATACCGTTTCAGTAATTCGGGTTCTGGGCAAACGACTTGCAGTGAATGTAAATCATCTTTCGTCATGGAGCCAAATGTTGTTCCCTCCGCATTTCGACGATCAAATACCTGTTTGAAATACTTCATCACGTAGAATAAAAATCCATCTGAGCCGCTTTTGCTGTTTAATGCCGCAAGCCCTCGCCCAATACAACAATCGGCATTGGCAATATTCATATCACCAACCGGCGCACGAACGCTGAGTAAAATGTCACCTTTTTTCGCCATTCTGGCAGGTGATATTGTGTACTGCCGTGGCGTTGGGAAAAGCCAACCAAAGTCCGTTGAACCCTGGAAAAATAGCGTTCCGATTCCATCTTCGTTATAAGACTCCCCTGCTGGAGACTGCCCCATTGTGATATTCGCTATTTGAGACAGCGTTTGGACTGTCCATCCCGCAGGGATTTCTCGTTTCAGCTTTGCATTATACTCCATCTTACCGCCGGAGACTTTATAAGGCTTTCCGTTGCCATCAGGGAAATCAAACTGCACAAACCAGTAGTCGTACAGCATCTTCGCCATCGCTTCCAGTTCGGAGTTGATTCGGTTGTTAAGTGCGATTTTTTTATCCATTATCTTTAAAATTTTTGAAACTGTCGACTGTTCAGATTCAACAAGATCTCGTAATGAAATGCTGGTCAAAATCGGCATAGTCAGAAACTTTGTTTGCGACCCCTGCGCTTTTTCTCGCAGCCGCTTTAGTTCAAGCTTTAAAGCATAATAAATATAATCAATATCATAACCAGGTTTAGCTGTAAGCACGTAGGTTCGCTGATATGCATTAAACTTTCCTTGATACCTGCTTACGTGAAAATTACCCCTTGCATTATTACCAGCAATAAGTACCACATCACCATCAAATGCATAGTGATCGATTTTTTCTGGGAACTCAGCGCACGTAAAAAATGGATAATCACCATCTTTCATTGCCCGATTTGCATCAAGTTTACCTGTTCTAATATTACAGGCATCGCCAATAGTTTTAACCATGGTAATTTAGCCCAGCCATCTGCTTCTTAATTTCTTCTTCCAGCTCGCGCGACTGGCTAAACAAACTCTCCAGATTTTCCGTAAACCCTTTCATCTTCGCGGCAAACTGTTCCGGTGTCATATCGGTGTATTCAATTTTCACATCAAAATACTGCCCGGCGCTGAATGAGTAATTTTTCGCAGTGATATCGTCATAGCTGACCACCACCGAGAAATCCTCTTCGCTCCACTTGTTGTTAAACACTTCACAGATACGCTGCTCTTCTTCTTCCGTCAGTACCGTTTTCTGGTTTTTGCCGTCTTTGACTTTTTCACCTAAATTCGAGGCGTCGATCAGCACCACTTTCTCTTTGTTGCTGGCATCAATAAACAGGATCGACACGTTGGTTCCGGTAGTGGCGAAGATATTCGACGGCATGGAAACCACGCCCGCCAGCATCCTGTTTTTCACCAGATGTTCGCGAATCCCTTTATCAATACCCGACTGCGCGGTGATAAAACCAGTTGGGACCACGACCGCCGCCTTGCCACCCGGTTTCAGCGAGAAAATGATGTGTTGCAGGAACAACTGGTAAATCGCCATTTTGTCTTTGGCGGCTTTGGGTACTTTCGGTATCCCGGCAAAGAAGCGTTGCTGGTTTTCCTTGCTGTCCAGCGCGTCGCGGAAGTCGCTGAAATCCATCTTGAACGGCGGGTTGGATACGATGTAGTCAAAGCGTTTCAGCGCGCTGCCGTCTCTATGGAACGGGTGCAAAATGGTGTTGCCCTGGATAACGTTGGGGATCGAATGCACCAGATTGTTGAGGATCAGGTTCAGGCGCAGCAGGCTGGAGGATTTCTGCGAGATGTCCTGCGCGAAGATGCTGCAACGATCTTCCCCGATGGCGTGCGCCACGTTCATCAACAGCGTGCCGGAACCGGCGGACGGGTCGTAACAGCTTACGTTACGCACGACGCCCTGCTGTGCTTTAGGTACCAGAATTTCCGCCATGATGCGCGCCACGGCGTGGGGGGTGTAGTATTCCGCGTATTTGCCGCCGGAGTTGCTGTTGTAGTCTTTGATCAGGTATTCAAAGATGGTGGCGTAGAAGTCGAATTTCTGCGTGAAGATGCGTTCAAAGCTGAAATCGGCCAGTTTGTTGATAATGGCGCGGCAGAAGTCGTCGCGCTTTGATTCGTCGGCGATGTACTGGCTGAGGCGTTCAAACAGCACCACTTTCGCGCCGCCGTCGGTTTTGACCGCGAAGACGTCGTTGTTGGTGGCGGCGATGTCCATCAGGGTGTCGTCAAAGGTGGTGGCGAAATTGGCCTCATTTTGACGGTTGTATAAATACTGAATGAAGTGATGCGGTTTCAGACGGGCTGTGTCGGCGCTCATTTTCAGTTGCAGTTTATCCCGCTGTTCTTCGCTCATCTGATTGAGCGCGACTTCCCATTTTTCGGCGCTGGCGATGCTTTTATCCACCTTTTTAGCTTCAAAGGCGAATTTGTCGTTCAGGAATTTGTACAGGAATGCCTGAGTGATGATTTTGAATTCATTACCGTCGTTACCCAGACCGTAGTTCGCACAGATGCTTTTCAGGCTGTCGATCAGGGTTTTGGTTTTGTCTCTAAATTCTAGTTCTACCACGTACGTGCTCCGGTATTAAATTCGTTCAGGTATTCCGCCACAATCAGGCGGTTGATGTCGCCAGCCGCTTTTGCGCTGAGGGTGATGTGCTGCTGTTGTTCAAAGTGGTCAAGCACAGATGACACAATCTGGCGCTCAAAATAGCTTTCATTGTTCAGTATCTGGCTGTTGTTCAGCACTTTTTCATCCGCATCCAGCTTAACGCCGAGCAGTGCTTCGAAGATTTTACGCTCCGGCTCGCTCAGGCCGCCGCGCTCGCGCAGGCGTTTGTGGGTACGCGCGTATTTCACATCGCCCTTGTATTTCTGGCGTAGCAGGTTGTTCTGGCGGTTCAGCTCTTTTATGCGGTCATGAATTTTATTGAGTGTGCCGATATTCGCAACCATTTCTTCTTGGGTGACTTCACTAAGCTTCTTTTTCTTGAACAGGCGCTCCAGTTCATCTTTCAGGCTGACGAACTGCGGGTCCTGCTGGTCGAAGTTAGCAGCCAGCGCCTCACGGGTACGTCGCAGCGTCTCTTTCAGTTCGTCAGCCAGCACCAGCTCTTCTTCACCCACTTTGTGGAATTCAAAGATCACTTCTTCCAGCGCCCGGTTAAGCAGGCCGGATAAATCAACACCCTGTTCCAGATCTTCTTTCAGGTTGAGTAAGTCGAGGCGGTGGCAGGCTTCGCGATAGAGGATGTTGAGTTTATTGAAGTCCAGCGCCTGGAGAAACTCCGTGTTGCCCTGGAGGCGGATCAGGTTGTACAGGCTGCGGGCGTCGGCCAGCGCGTTTTTCAACGCCAGCGCGGTTTCCCGATCCTGAATCTGGTTTATCTGGTCCGTGAAGATTTCTGCGTTTTCTGTATCGAAGCTGAATAGAACGTCTTTGATATGCTCTATTTCTTCACGGATCTCTTCCGCCGATTTGAACAGGCGGGAGTAGTGCTCCATTTCGTCGCCCAGTTCGGCTTGTAGCTCTTCGAAGTAGGCTTTGTTGGTGGCGTCAAATTCCTGGCGGATATCGGCGAAGTCCACCACATAGCCGTAGCGGAAGTGGTTGTAGGTTCGGTTGACGCGGGTCAGCGCCTGGAGCAGGTTGTGCTTTCTGATCACCCGACCGAGGTAGAGTTTTTTCAGCCGTTTGGCATCAAACCCGGTGAGCAGCATGTTGTAGACGAATAGCAGGTCAATCTCGCCCGCTTTGAATTGCTCCACCCACTCTTTACGTTCCTGCTTGCTGCCAATGTCGTGCAGGATTAGGGCGGCGCGTTTGATTTTGCGTGTTTCTTTGGCGTGGATCTGATAAACGGCAGCGGGTTCTGCGGCCTGTAATACAGGCATTTCGTCGGTGACGGTGGGCGATTCGACGTAGTCGGCGTTGAACAATTCAAACATCTGTTTGGCCTGTTCAGAACTGTCACATATCACCATGCCGCCGATGGTGTCATCATTCAGCGCGCCCCGGCTTTTGGCAAAGTCGGTGACGATGTAGTTCAGCATCGGTTTGACGAAGCTGGGGTGGGCGTAAATGTATTTGCGATCAACATCGCCCATTCTGACTTCCACCTCTTTTAGCGCCTGTTGCAGGATCATCCGGTAGTTGGTGGCGATTTCTTCGCGGATCAGGCGCAGCGTGTAGCCATCGGCAATGGAGGCGTTGTAGTAGTATTTGTGGATGTAGTCGCCGAAGATATCACGGGAGTTGTAGTCCGTTCCCAGCAGCGGCGTGCCGGTCAGGCCAATTTTGATGGCGTTGGTATCCGACTGGCTTAAGTTCGCCAGGAAGCTCCCTTTAGGGTTATAGCTGCGGTGGACTTCATCGAGGAAGTACACGCGCTGGATGCTGATGTCGTAGTCTTTGGTGGTGACGACGTCCGGGTCATCGCGGAATTTCTGGATGTTGACGACGGTGATTTCCGCTTTGCCGTGGTGATTGTGCAGCGCCTGCGTCGCTTTGATATCGCGAGTGAAAGCTTCGCGGGAGTCGATAAGGTGAACGATTAAGCCACGGGCGGTGAACTCGCGCTGCGCCTGCTGGAGAAGATCAAGACGATCGACAATAAAGTAGAATTTCGGGATCACCTGCTGGTTCTGGAAGTAATCCGTCAGGAAGCGCACGTTGTAGTAAGCCAGTGCGGTTTTCCCGCTGCCCTGAGTGTGCCAGATGATGCCTTTTTTCACACCCGCGTTCAGTTTGCGCTCAATCGCTTTGGTGGCGAAGAGCTGCGGGTAGCGCATGATGTGTTTCTGGATGCCGCCGGGTTCGGCGACGTACACCAGCGCATAGCGCAGGATAAATGCCAGCCGATCGCGGCTTAACAGCGCGGTGCAGAGGCGGTTGGTCGGGCGGTTGTGATCTTTATTGGTCTGAAATTCTGGGTTGGTGCGGATTACTTCCAGGTTGTTGTCTTTCAGGAGGGCGATTTCGGTTTCTTCTGGCAGTGGTTTCAGTAACGCCGTCAGGTTGAAGAGTTCTTCTTCGCGAAAGTAGTTGAATACCGGGTTGCTGTAAGAGCTGCTGGCGTAGAAAGCCCCCTGAATCGGCTCCGGGTCGCTGTCGTCATACTCCATGTTGTTGGAGAAGATCATGAACTGGGTGATATTGGCGAAGCGTTTGAATTTTGGGTTCTTAAAGCGTTCGTTGATGCGGTTGCGTTCTGCGACTATACCTTCGCGGTTGTTGGGTTTTTTTACTTCGATAAAGATCAGTGGCATGCCATTGATCAGTAGCGTGATGTCCGGGCGGAACTCTTCATCGCCGTTTTCGCAGGTTAGTTCGGTGACGACATGGAAGCTGTTGTTGTTGAAGTTATCGAAGTCTATCAGTTTGGTGCCGGAACGGTCGCTGAGTTTTTCGAAGAAGGCGCGGCCCAGGTCGTCGTTGTCGAGAAGCAGCGTGAGGTCTTTTAACAGGCGCCCGATGTCGTCGGGCGCAATTCCGGGGTTAATTCTGCCAACTGCAGCGGTGAAAAGGTCAGGAAAGATGTTGGTTTCTTTGTCCCAGTGTTGTTCTTTCAGAGACAGGTAGCGGTAGCCCAGCCGTATCAGGTGGAGGATGACGGGGATTTTTACCCGGGTGTCTTCGGTGAATTTCATCGTGTTCCCTGTTTTTGGTATTTATCACGTCTCAGGCCATGCAGCGCCCCATAATCCCAGAACGGCTGGCAGTAATGTCTATTCAATTGATTTCTATGTTACACGTTCTCTGTTAACTGCCCGAGTACATTTTTCGCGCTTTACTCGAAATGATAATCGCCATGACAGACTCTGAAATTTATCGCGAAAATCATGAGTAGTTGTAAAGTTGCGTATTCCGCTTTGAACGATCATGTTTTCACTTGGAACATCGATCAGCTGTTCGCCGGAAATCAACGTTCATCTCAGATCCGAATACGCGGCTCAGATAGAAGAACAGCAGTCTGTTCCGGTTCTGCACAATTCTCTCAAATAACTGGTGAAGTCACAGATAGTGCAGACTAAAGCTCTGCATGGCACGAACCTTAAGAGCGGTGAAACCATCCACGAAGATCACTCAACTTGCGAATAGGGGTTGTGGTGGATCAGTAATTTAGGACGCTCAGGCAGTACATCTCTACCCACTAGCGGGCAAGCTGAATCGTTATCAGTCCCAGCTACTATGCATCATTAACATGTGACGTCTCCCGAACCACACCTAGCGTGAGACAGTAGATAGCGAATGTTGACGCAATAACTTGCCCATCCGCAACCAAACTCCAGTTTGGAAGAGCAGTGACTGAAAATATTACTCTTCAAACAACTTCTCCAGGCATTTAACTTCTTGTAAAGCTTCTTTATTCAGGACATCAAAGTACAACCAACCATTATTGTTATTTCCAGTTAGATCTATTTTCCAGTTGGTCTTTACGTACCAGGCCAAAGCAGCGCGACATGTAACAGAATGTACATTACCGCTGATCGAAAACTCACGAGAGATTTTATCTACAATCTCAGGTCGAAGATCCTTTTTGAATGCAATGATAAAGGTAACCTCCTCATTCCATTCTCTGTCCGTCAACTCTGCAACCGTCGGCAGTATCGATTCCTCTTGCTCAACATCAAAAATTCTCGATAACTTAAAGTTTTTAAACCCACTCAGTTTTGGATCTGAATCGTTTCGATCATAAGCTCTGAAGTACCAGTTTTTCCGATCTACAAATAATGCTGATGGAAATAGTATCCGTTTGCCATGCTCGCCACTTTCTGAGCCATATGTGCATTTGATCGCATAGCGGCCTTTTATTGCCCTGGTGACAACATAGACCTGTTCTTCTTTCAAACGCTCGGGTAGATAAAGCGGGTCTATCTCATCAATCGGCAGCATCGGACGTTTTTGCATCAGCTCCGAACGAGAGAAACCATACTGGATCAGATTCAGCGCCGTATGAACACTAATCTGCACCAATGGAGTATAGGTACCATGAGAAATAACCGTCCTTTTGGTTGCCGTATCAATACTACAGTTACCTGGTTTGAGTTCCCGATATAAAGCAAGATCTTTTGAGGCTGCAGCCTGTGCAACTTTGAACTCAGCCATAATTTCGGACCTGGATATGCTGCCGAGGTAGCGTATACACAAATCGATGTATGCCAGTCGCTCTGCCTGAGGAAGCGAATAAGCTTCAGCAAGCAGTTCCAAATGAACGTCATGAAATTCCGTCATCGTAACACTCCAATAGATGATACATTAAGTATACGGTTCATTATCACATGTTGATCTACTTCTTGCAATGAGTTAGGATTGACACCTGTTGATAAATTGATCATCAGCAGTATCGTCCTGGAGGAATATTTGGATAGAACAATTGTTCTGTATGAGTATTTCTTCTGGAAGGGATGGTGAAGGTTGTCTGCAAACAACCTTCACCAGAAAAACAAAACCTCTGCGGAGGAATAATCCGCCACTTGAGCCCTGCTAATCGCATTTCGAGTATACGTTATTCACAACGTAATCGACAAGCGTGGCTCCAGTAACGGTACCAATAAACCGATTTGGAGTAACTGATGGAAAAAGTAACCGACCAGTATTCACCCGAAATTGCGCGGCACAAGCTCAATGCTTATTTTTCAGGCAATTTCATCATGCTTGACGTGATAAAGCGTTTGCAAAAATCAAGCCTGTGCGTATTTGCAGCCTTATGTGATGGAAAAACGATCACAACTGCAGGGTATGAAATTAATGCCGATTTTAGCGTTAAACGAGCATCTGCGGTCATTCACTCCTTGAAGCTGAAGAATCTCCCTGTCTCAACAAATTCCGTTTCAACGGGCTCTGATGTTGGTGGAATCACCAATCAGGCGGTTTTTTTCATCAGTAAAGAGGATCTTCATTCTCTGAAATCCGAACCGGAGGAGATTATGAGTAAATGTGCAAGGTTACACGCGCAACATAAACGTTCACATGCACAAAGGGACATTGCTCGTCTATGCAAGGAGTTTGGCAAGGAAGCGATACTTAAATTAGTCAACCAAGCTGCAGCCAACCCTAAGATGCCTCCTGATGGGATGAGTGCATGTTAATCGTGTTAGGGGCTGTTTGCCCCTTTTTACACTAACTACAATAGCTGGATATCAAGGATATTTAAGGAGAGATTAACATTTATGGCTACCCTCGTTTTTTCCTATTCTCATGCAGATGAAGCCTTGCGTAACGAGCTCGAAACGCATCTCTCACCGTTAAAACGTATGGGAACAATCAGCGCGTGGCATGACAGACGTATTGCTCCTGGGCAGGAATTTGAGCATGAAATAGATCGCTATTTCGCCGAAGCCAATATTATTCTGCTGTTAGTCAGTAGCGACTTCATTGCATCGGATTATTGCTGGAATATTGAAATTAAGAATGCAATGGCGCGGCATGAACGAGGGGAAGCGATAGTCATCCCTGTGATTTTACGCAATTGTGCTTGGCACAACCTTCCTTTTGGTAAGCTACTGGCCGCAACCAAAGATGGGAAACCGATTACTCAGTTTCCTAGTCATGATGACGGGTTTGTGCAGGTTGTTGATGCAGTATCAAAGGCTGCTGCCCGTATTGATACCAACAATTCAACCCAAGTGCCCCACGCTTCAACTTCATCAAAGGCTCAACTATCACCGTCGGTAAATACAGTTTTACAGCCCCGATCCAGCAACCTCTCGCTTCCAAAAACATTCAGCGATCTCGATAAAGATCGGGCTAGCCGTGAAGGTTTTGAGTATGTTGCACGCTATTTCGATAACTCTCTCTTCGAGCTAAAACAACGCAACCCAGGTATAGAAGTGGAATTTCAACCGGTTGACTCCAGCGCGTTCACCTGCGCGATTTATTTACATGGTACCCGGACGGGGCAGTGTGGGGTCTGGCGTGGTGACAGACTCCATGGGGTAGGCTCAGTCTGTTTCAGTCATGACGGCATGGTTCGAAACAGCTACAACGAAAGTCTAAGTTTAGCGGATAACGGTCAGTCTCTGGGTTTTCGCACGATGATGGGGGTCACCGGAAACAGTCATAACACATTACTGACCAATGAAGGTATGGCAGAACATTTGTGGGATATGTTCTTCAAATCCGTAAAACAACGTATGTCCTGAGGACCGGGAGGCAACAATGGTACAACTCAATCTGGTAAAAGTACTGCTGTTGAGCAATGAACGCACCGGCGATGTCCGCTATGAGATTTTCTCGAAGGAAGGTGAAAATCCTGACTACCCGGAGAAAATCATCGTTTATCGTGAGGGAAATATCGGTGAGCATGGTGAGCGTGGCTGGATCAAGACTGACGATGTTATAAGTCTTGAACACTTGGGATTTCAAACCGGTAAGGGATTCCAGACAGCAATAACCTATCACATGCGCCCTGCACGAGATATATGTTCAGCAATAGCTGAATGCCGACAGCACTTTCAGGAAAAGTTTTGTTCTGATAGATAATAAGGGTCTTGTAAAGCACACTTGTGTTCAGTTCTTTCGCGGAAAAGTCGGGAGTTATTGATTTCTGCTCTTGTAATCAGCTCAGCATCACAGTGAGCACCAACATCAAAGAAGACGTTAAGAAGAGGTAGCTACAACGCTGATATTCAACGGAATGAGCATCAATCCGATAAGGATCTGAAACGTATAAAGACAGCTGCAGGAATACAATACAGATCACGCGGGTCTTACAAGCTGACAGCCATTATTCAAGACCAATGTCGCAGCAGTAATTGAGTTGCCAACTGGATTCTTTAATACTGTAAATGCCCGTCCCACATGAAGCACAGTATTTATCCCCACTGTAATGAGCACTGCACTAGACACAGTACCAGGAGCTTGTTATCACCGGTACATCCAATCCGTCGATAATGCTGCGTAACTTTCTGTGGCGAGTTTCCGCGTTGACTTCCGGATCCAGATGGGCACAGCTCGACAGGTCGATACCGCAAATGACCCTGACCCCGAATATGCTCCAGTCATAATCAGGAATAACCGGCCTCATGTTGGTTGCACATTCTGGCAACCGGCAGATTTCCCGGCGAATTCAGATGGGGTCATCCAGCCCAGTGCAGAATGGGGACGACTCTGGTTATAGTGTATGCGCCAGGCCTCGATTTTGCACCGGGCATCCTCCAGGGACATGAACTAGTTCTCGTTCAGACATTCCTGCCTTAACCTGCCGTTGAAAGACTTCACGGTCGCATTGTCCGTCGGTGTGCCCGGGCGTGAGAAGTCAATGCGGATACTCCGTTCATACACCCACCTGTCCAGCATTTTCCCTGCAAATTCAGAACCATTATCTGTTTTCAGCAACTGAGGTAAGGGCCGTCTGAGCGCGATGCTGTTCAGCATTTCTGCCACTTCTGTTGAACGTAAATTCTGGCCCACGCAAATTCCCGGGCATTCACGTGTGAACAAATCGATTATCGTCAGCAGGCGCAATCGCCTTCCGTCAAACAGCGCATCAGAGACAAAGTCCATGCCCCAGACGTGATTCGGATACAGCCCCTGAAGCTGCGGTTGTCGGCGCTGTGCGGATTTATTGCGGCGTGGCCGTTTGAGGCGTAGCGACAGCCCCTGTTCGCTGTAAAGCCGGTAAATCCTTTTGTGGTTATCACGCCAGCCTTCCCGCCTGAGCATCACAGTTTCTTCAGACGCAGGTTTTCCTCTTCCAGCTGCCGCATGTGTTTGAGTTCAGACGGGGAAATTCCACCGTATTTCTTGCGCCAGGTGTAAAACGTGGCATCGGAGATACCCAGCTTGCGGCAGACATCCGGCACGGACGTCCCCAGCTCGGCCTGCTTCAGGGCAAAGACAATCTGCTCTTCGGTGAATCGTGACTTTTTTCATTGGCACCACCTCTGTTCAGGATTAGTGACAGATATTTGTCTTTCCCGTTATCTAATACGGAAATGAGAGTCAAGAAAACTTCAAAGTTGGGCAAAAATCTTAATTTACCTTCTGAGGATCTCCGACATTTACAGATGCTTTTACAAGGGTATGATTTGCCTCAGGACAACCACACAAGGAACGTTACCATGGCAGCATTACAATTCCCCTGTACCATTTTTGAAACCCAGAAACGGATGGATGATTACAGCGCCACTGACATGCAGTGTGGTGACCTGTCCGAAGCACAGCTCAAGTCGCATTATCATCTGGTGGATGTTTCTACCCGGGTGAACCCTTACACGTTGACAAAAATCACCCCATTCGGCCAGCCACAGTCGATGTTCTATGGTTCGCATGGCGAGGGCAGGAAAATTACCTCTCAGGAGTGCGTCAGCATCTTGTTTGACGAGTTCCGTCACCTGTCCCGACCGTTCGCCACTTATGGCCCTTATCGGCACTTGATCGAAAAGATGATTACCCATATGCAGATTGGCAATGGCATACCTTTCCTGGATGTATCATTGGATAGCGCTTTGAAAGAACATGTCATCTGTGACAAAACAGATAATAGTACCCTATTGAGAATAAAAAACACATTAGAAGAAAATATAAACTGGGAGAAAAGCCTTTATCCAGATGAGAAAAAAGAAAATTTTAAAGAGATTATATCTGGAGGGAGGTTGCCTAAATTTGACAGGTTTCAGGATAATTTTAACGGAACGGGAATAACTGTTCATGATACATGGGCAACACACATTGCTATTAAATCTTTACAGATTAATAATGATCGTTATCGTGCAGTTGTGCATTACAAAGTACAGGATCATTTTGGTCTGGATGGTGATGATATTTCGAAATTTAAATTTAACCAATTTCGTTTTTTTCGGATATGGTTTGTACTTCAGAGATTCAATCAGTTTGGCTTCAAACCATTCATGACTAATATGAATGCCACCATTGAATTTAACGGGAGCCGAAATGGCAGGTAAAGGAATAAAAATCATCATAGCGTTATATTTGCTGGGAGGGTGTTTGGTTGGATACACCCTCTGGTCATCATTGCGACCTGTTGAAATCGTTGCAATACACAATAGAAGTAGTGGCTTTAGCGATGTTTTGGTCAGAAATTTTCCTTTTACTGATAAGGGTAAAATAAATTGGTGGCTAAAAAATAAAGATACCCTTAAAGATAAATACAATATCCCTGCGCCGGAGAGCGATGGTTCATTTAATATTACATTCTGGTTGTTTGGGGAAGGTTATATGGAGGAGGGTAAACATGACAGACTTTGCTTTGACGAGATGAAATCTAAGGAAAATTGCATTGAAAAAGATGCTGCTTTTTCTGTCAGTAACAGCATTAACCTGGGAACTTTTTTCACCGTATATGATGGTAAGTATCAGTTGAAAAAAAATGGGAGCATAGTTAAGTTAGATAATAAATTAGAGGCTAAATGATAGAAACATACTCTCATCTGCCATACTGCTGTCGCAGTACGATACCGAGGTTATCCTGATAAGAATAGCCTAATCACTGTCATGCCCCTCTAATTTCTGGTAACGTAAAATCTACAGGAACGAACTGGAAAATGATTAAACGTTTTATTATCCTGATGGTTATCGCTATTTTTGTCGATGCTACATGGTATATGTTAAGGCCTGTCAGGATTGTTGCGGTACATGATGGTAACACTATAATAGTCGAGAACTTCCCACTTTTAAAAAGCCGACAGATTGCCTGGTGGGAGGAAAATAAAAAAATGATTAAAGATAAATATGATATCCCATTGGCAGACAAAGATGGGTACTATGCCATTTATATTCAGGGGTTTGGGGATGGATATCGTATGGATAGCCAGTTGGATCAGGACTCTGACTTGTTGTGTTTTAAAGATATGCCTGAAAAAGCTAATTGCATTGAGAAAGATCCTCTTTTGACTGTAGGTAACGCCCGAAATGCGCCAAATTATTTCGAGTGAGCCATCGTAATATTGATATATTATCTCACTGTTCTAATAAGAATTATGAGAACGAAAGAGGCGGCTCACCCCTGATTACGACCCTGAGTAAGCCGCTCATACTCAAACCCGTCTTCCACCTATAACTTCAATAAATTCTTGTATCTGACGCTGCTTGCGGGCTGAGAATTTACAAGCTTGTCGCAATGACTTCATCAGCTCCGACTCTTCAGGTTTTTCCGGCTCAGGCTGACGGCTGGTGATCACCAGACAGCCTTCCATCACACGTACATCCACCTGAGTGCCAATGCCGAAACCGGCTGCTGCCATCCATTTACCCTTGAGGTTTAGCGATGGGATCTTCTCATAATCTGGGAAGGTGCTCGCATAGCTCACTTTTATCCGGTGTGCTGCGTGGCTTATCACTTCTTTCAGATCGGTATCTGCACTACAATCTCGCTCAGCCATAATAACTAGTCCTGTAGTTGCTGTGGTTAGCGGTGTGGATGTGTTCCCGCACATTCACATCGCGATTAAATGACCCTGTTATTATAACCAGTAACTAAAGTCATATCAGGCGTGAATCAATTCTAGTTCTAAAACTATTAAGCCGATCGCAAATTTAATGAAAAACATGAAAGGTTAAAATAACGATTTTTTCAGGTTTAAATATGTACTATTTCAGCGAGTCTTTTTCAACACTGCATTCAACCAGGATTCCGAACCCCGACCTGGCCGTAAATCTCCGGTCCTCCACATATCGATGATATTCAATTTATCATTCAATCCCGCAGTGAACCTTTGCAACCCGGCCTCATCCATATCAGTAAACAAGCGCCCATCCTTCTCCCGCTCGCCATTCCCGTATTTAAACGACAAATACCAGACCCCACCCAGCTTCAACGCCCTTGCCAAAAGCGCCATAACTTCAGACAACTCCTGCTCAGGAACATGCAGCAGGGAAGCGCAGCACCAAATCCCGTCATACCTCTCAACGGCGCTAACCTCCTGAAGCCGCATCAACTCCACAGGTTTCCCCGTTAACAATTTCGCCCGCTCAACCAGTTCCGCTGAAGCATCAAACGCCTCAACCTCAAAGCCTATTTCACTGAATGCTTTGATATCGCGGCCAGAGCCACAACCTGCATCCAGAATCCGCGCACCTGGCTGCATATGAGCGATAAAAGGCTGATACAACGCAGACATATCGACATGCACTGTATCCTCATAAAACCGCTGTGCGTTTCGCTGGTAGTAGTCGTCATTCATCAGAAAATCCCGTCTCCTTGTACGGTGGGCTCCCATTCATGCAACAGCGTATTTTTGGCCGTCTGCCAGCTTTGTTGCAGGAAATTATGCCTCAGCGTCGGCGTATTGCCTGTCTGCCGGATCAACGTTTCGCGCAGGGGCAAATGGCTGTTAATAAAATACTCGTTCCGGTCATAAAGGCGTTCAAGCCATTTAATCTCAGGGACTTGGGCAAATTTTCCCTTAGCGCCACGATTACACTCCTGGCAGGCCAGCACCAGGTTCCAGACGCCGTCCAGGTTGCTGAGGCTGTCATTCAGGATAAAGGGCAGAAAGTGATCGACGTCAGCCAGACCTTCCTCTCCCGCAGCCACGCTGATTGGGCGGTAGCAGTAAAAGCAGTAGCCTTTCTGATAGCCGTTCAGGCTGTTGCGGCAACTGGTGATCGTGATGCGCCTGTTGTTCCTGCGGCTGAAGAGCATCTTGCTCTCGCTATCGTATTCAACGGCGATCAGGTTACGCGATACGCCCATCGCCCAGGCCTCTTCCACCAGACGCCAGCGCGCATCGGTTTCCTGAATCAGGTTGGGGAACTGATCGTTTTCGGTAAGGTAGTAGTAATTGTCGGTCAGGCGAATGCCTTTTTCCGTTTTGCGCTCGTCCAGAAAAAAGCGCTTGCCGATCTCAGCCTGATTAACATTATGGAAAGCATCAATCACGTTGGCAAAGCCCCGTTTCACGGTAATGCCAGTCAGCTGTTCTTCGCTAATCTCACCGTTATTGAACTGCATGCAGGCGTCCAGAAACTGGCTTCGCTTGCTGGTGATTTGCTTTGGGGCCTGTTTCAGATGAGCACACAGATGGCGGGCAAAAGGGGCGGCCAGCGCCTCAAGGGTTATCAGGTCATTTCCCGGCTGCTTCAGGTCGTACAGCGCATGGGCGAGGGCGAATTTATAGGAGGCGACATTCTTGCCAAAAAGGATCACCCCGCGCCAGTAGTGCTCGAGTTTGGGATCGGCCTGATAAAAACGCATGCAGGGTCCTGTTTTGTGAGGCTGCTCGTAAAAATCAACGTAACAGGATCACATAACAAAACTCGTCGGTTGTAAACCGAAAAGGCTCAAAGTCTGGCCAACTTTTATTGGCCATCACTATCACTGTAAAGCTATAGCCTCACTAAAATTTAGTCACCGGAACCTCGTATTATTTCGAAATCTGGCAATCCTGGATTGCAATCTTCTCTCGCCTCACAATCTCTGGCAGAGACGCTGGATAGCGTTTAGCCGCATCGCTAAGATAGCTTCGGAATTCTTCAAAGGGACTTGATGAAAATGAAAATTTCTACCGCGCTTGTCATCATGCTGCTTCTTTCAGGCTGTGAGCTGAACGATCCCCGGCCAAAGGTTTACCCGGCTCAGGTCTCGCTGATAAACAACAACGTTTGTATGTCAGTTCCTGCGGAAAAGGGGGAGTTTATCGTCTCGTTAAATATCGAGAGTCAGGAGAAAGAGAAGTCACTCCGTAAACACTTCACTGATGGCTCTCACCCTGTTTATATCTTGCCGGAACAATGTATCCCTCTCTATGGTTATCAGTTTGAGGCTGACCGCCCCTATGGCCTGTCCATACAGCTTGAAAAGAGGACAGATTAACGGGGGGCAGGCCGTACTTTTAGCGCCTCATTTATACTGGCAAAGGGAGAGGGTAACGCGCTAATATTGAGAGCAATTCAGTAATAAAAGGAAGTCAAGGTGCGTGTATTTTTATATCATATGACGATGTATTGAGGCATGTAGACTCATTGCAGATTCGGCATTAATATTCATCAACATGGATAAAAGGAACCAGTAATGATGGAAAAGGATATCAAAGAAGGGACATTACGCCTCCTCACCCTGGGAGAGGTAGCTTTAGCGCGTGGGGTGTTTGGTCGTTCAATCATCTACCCCAAAGTCTGGATACACTGTGACAGCTATCTGCCACTTGGGCTTCAAGGGAAAAATGTAGGGATGTCGCCAAATGGTGAGATCTATTTCAGAAAAGAACAGTATTCCCCGGATTTTTCCTCGATGTCGGATTTTCGCAAACAACACTTCTTCATCCATGAAATGGCTCTGTCTGGCAGCATCAGAAGGGTATGTGGGTGAGAATGAGAGGGTTGTTTAGCTGGGCGGCCAATTATAGTTATAAACTGGATGTTAACCGGGGGATTAATAATTATTCTATGGAGCAGCAGGCGCAAATCATAGCTGACTATTTCATTCTGGAACGCTATGGCTATGAGCGTTGGCTTTCCGAAAGGAATTATACGTTCTCCTATAATGGCCCCGCTGATAAAGGTATAAAAGAAAAATACAAAGCCGTACTAAAATCTTTCTTCCAGCAGAGGTAAACGCCATGAAAAAATTAATAACAATCTTTTCAACCCTGTTGCTGGTTGGTTGCCCTGGAGCGGGTGATCGTTACTACCCACCGGAACATGCTGAAGTAGCAATCAGAAATAATGCCGTATGTGTTACAGTTTCGCCTGAAGGTGATGAAAAAGTTCAGAGCGTACTTATTCACAGAAATGACTCAAATCAACAGGTGAAAGATACGTATATTGATAAAAGTTATTTTCTTACCAAAGATGACTGTATCGGAACTAATGGCTATAAATTCTTAACCGGCGTTCCTTATACCGTATCAGTAAATTTAAACTCAAAGAAAAAAGCCGATAAGAAAATTTTCCCCTCAAGCCGTCTGTTTATCACCGAATTCTCCCTGGAAACAACCAGAGGGCAATTAAGCATTGAGAGGTAGGGGATAGCAACCAGGCGGCGACCCCAATTCATCGCCGTCCCCGTAAATACCCCAGCTCCCGGACAGGCCAGGCGTTTTCCGGGAAAAGCCACAGCCTGATGCTGTATAAATGGATCAGCGGCGTGAAGATCTCTTCAGCCTCAGCTGCCAGACCTTCCATCTCCAGCAGCAATATATCCAGTTCATCCAGCAGGCCGGCATGCGGAGCTGCTTTCAGCGACTTCATCCGGCGTTTCAGAAACAGCGCCAGCTCGTGGAACATCTGCCCGTTATCGATGTGGTAGTTCCCCAGAACGTCCCGGTTGCGGGCGTAGTAGTCATAGCAATTCACTCCCAGCCATACCTCTGTCACAAGGTTGCCCGACGGCAGCAGGTCAGGATGCGGATCGAGACGCATGCGCGGCAGAATGATGTTTACTCTCTCCAGCATACCGGTGATAAATTGCTGACGTGCCAGCAGGGAAGAGCCGTTGCGCTCCATCTCCTTCACAAAACGCAGCAGTTCGCGTAGCCCTGAACGTACCGCCCGTCGGGCCGTCCACGATGGCCGCTTGTTGCGGATCAACAGGGTAATCACCACGGCAAACAGTACGCCAGTCATTGAGGCGATAGCGTTATTAATCACTGCGGGCAGATCGGGCTTGAGGTCATGGCTCATGCCGATTAAGCCCGGGATCTGGATGGCGACGCTCAGGCCGATCATATTGGTGGCCGGATTCGCAATCACCAGCCCAAGCAGGATCAGCCCCGGCGTCAGGCAGATCATCAGGGCTTCAAAGGTGATGGCGCCAGGGATCAGCACCGCCACGTACAGCACGCTGATAACGACGGAAATCACCACGCCTTTAATAAACAGCTTCATTGAGTTGCCTGGCGTATCTGCGTTAGCGAAAAAGGAGCTGAGGATCGCCGCCATCATCGGCGCGGTGGCACCATTATTCATGGCACTCCCCATCCAGAACAGGCAGGCGCCAAATGTTGCCAGGAAAGAGGTCAACGCGGAGAGCAGGACGAGGCCGGTATCAATATGAGGGCTCGACCGTTCTTTGTGGGCGAGGCTGGTATCGCCGGAGAGATCGCTGACCAGGTCGCTGACGCTCTGGTAAGCCCCGGCGATGCGTACAACGTCAGCAAGGCGCTCAAGCAGTCCGGTCAGCAGCAGGCATTCACCCGTTGGCAGTTCTCCCTGTTGCCAGGCATGTTTCAGCTCTGCCTGGCAGGCGGATAACGTGGCCTGGATGTCGGCGGTGTCCTTGATGTGTTCACCGTCGTTCAGCCACATTAAAAACTGCTGAAAGGCCTGAGCGACCGTCTCTGGAAAGTGGATCTGCAGCTGTGACATCTGGTGCAGACGCTGCTCAATGGCGGTCAGCGTGGGGATCAGGTACGACAGATGTTGATACTGCACGCTGACCAGGCGGATCAGCTTGCGCGCTGCGTTGCCCTCATAGACGCAGTGGGTGATCAGCACCTCGACCTGCTGCGGATATTGCGCCATGCGGATCAGGATCTCTTCCCGCTCCGGCGAGTTATCCTTCGGGATGCCGTTCAGCAGATCGCTGCACAGCTTGCGGCCGTTCTGATACCAGACGTTGACGCTCTGTTCCAGCAGGCTGCGCATCTTCACCGGGAATAACAGTCCGTGAATAAAGCTGCTGCAGGTCACGCCAAGCGTAATCTCCTCAATACGTGAAATCACTGTCCCGGTAATGGTCAGCGGCAGGGTTACGCCGGGAAAGCCCATAATTGCGGCGCTGTAGCCCGCCAGCATAAAGACATAGCTTTTCGGGGTACGATCGTGCAGCGAAAGATACAGGCAAACGCTGACCCACAGCGAAACACACAGGCTGAACAGCACCGGAGACTGCACGGTCTCGGGATAAATCAGAAAAACAAAGAGGCCACCCAGCAGAGTCCCCATCAGGCGAAAGACCGATTTGGAGAGGGTGGAAGCCGCGTAGAGCTGGGAAGAGACGTAGACCGTGGTCAGTGCCCAGGCGGGTTTATCCAGATTGAGTTCAAGAGAAATATACAGAGCCAGAAAGGCGGCAAGGCAGGTCTTTACAGAAAAAAGAACGGCGTTTTTCGAAAACCACTGCATAACAGAATGGCTACCAGAGACGTGCGGAGTTGGCAGCATCCTGCCAGAATTAGCGGCCGGATCATGGGGTTAACTACGTCAAATTGTTTCGTAATAAAAAAAGATATTCCCTGTCCGTTATTAATAGCAATATCAACTGTATAAACAATCTTAAGCAACGGTCTGCGCGGGTTCATTCAGAGGTATCAACCAGTTTGAACCCACTTGATTTATCAATGTTATTGACGTTACCCGTAACAATCTATCGATAAGGGATGTCAATGATACAGATCAACTATGCGTTATTTAGTGGACGAAAAACGGCGCTGAACCATAAAAAAGATTCGTAAAACAATCTTATGATTATTTAAATCATCCTGACTGACCATTAAGGAGAGAGGGTGTGAAGAACAAATACAAAGCAGCACTGATCGTCACAGGCATACTGGCTGGCCCGGCGATGGCTGAGGACAAAGGCGTTTCTTTCTCCTATAAAGACTGGGAAATGGCCTGTGACAACACGCTGACCTGTCGTGCCGCTGGCTATGATAAGCAGCAATGGCCTGAAGGGGCCGTTGTGCTCACCCGCCTTGCAGGTGCTGATACCCCGACGACTGTTGATGTCAGGGTCGAATCGGAACGCCAGGAGCGTGGGTCAAAACGGGAAATAAACCCGAAAGCAGCGTAAAGGACGTGATTCCCGCGCCCATTATTCAGGCTGCTAAAGTCAGTCACACCCAGCCCCGTGTTCTGGATAAAGCGGAAGTTGCTGCACTCAGACCCCGCCTGCTCGCCACGGAGAACGACGATATGGATTGCGAGCGTATGCAGTTTCCTGACGAACCCAGTGTTCATGGTCAGATCGCCAAAGATGAGTTCATGTTAATTCCTCTCGATGATCAGCATTCGCTGATCTCCACGCTTTGCTGGCATGCCGCTTATAACCAGGGGCATGCTTACTGGGTAATCGACAAAGGCCTGGCAGGGAAGCCCGTGATAGTGACTAACCGTGGAACAAATTATCAGGAAGGCGTTATTTCGAATTATTTTTTGGGCAACAGTATGGGCAACATAGCGACGACAGAAGAGTGGGTATGGGATGGAAAAGCGTTCCGTAAAAGCCGCCTGGCGCTCTACCGGACTGTGAGTACAGAAGGTGGTTGGGAGATGCCGGGATGGGTGACAGAAGTGAAGCCTGCGCTTTAACGGTTCTCTTCTGGGGTTGGCATGATGAGGTATGGCGTTATCACCAATCAGGTAGTGAAAATTAACTATCATGTATATAATGAATATAACTTATATACCCACCCTGCATGATGAGGTGAACAATGACTGTCAAAGCTAGCGCAGCAAGGCGCAATGAGCTCTCATTCGATGTGCAGACACTGAATGGCGAGCAGCTCAACAAGCTGAAAACGAATGCGGATACTGACTATCTGGTGATTGATTTAGGTCAGGCTGTAGAGCGCAATCCTGTTTTTAATGAAACGGTCAAGGTGGCGATGAGGGCAGCAATGAATGCCGTGCTGGCATCGATGAATATGCCGGAAACCGAAACCAAAAAAACAAATGTCACCCGCCGTAAAGCGCCCGTTGTGACTCTTGATGAAGCGAAGACGGACAGAGTGGCCCGTGCGGAACGAAATGCCCGGCGTCTTGAGCAGCTCACCGCGCGTATCCTGGAAGAGTCTGAGTGGCTGACGGCCAGAGAGCTGTCAGAAAAAGCCAACTTCCAGAATTCGAATCCCAGCGCGGGTCCGAACCGCTGGAAGTCTGCCGGTAGCATCTTTGCGTTGCAGTTAAACGGGAAAGATAACTACCCGTTATATGCATTAGATGAAGGATTCCGGCCTGTTCCCGTCGTTAAACAGGTCATTTCACTGTTTGGTGAAAGGAAAACGCCGTGGGGGTTAGCCATCTGGTTTGGTTCTGCGAATAGCTGGCTGGGGGGCAGTAAACCAAAAGATATGCTGACCACTCAGCCGCAGCAGGTTCTGCAGGCAGCTCAGGCGGAGTTGGACGGCGGTTCTCATGGCTGAGTCAGACGACAGGGACGTTGTCGTCCGCAGATTGCGGAAGCCAAAGGATAAGCTGGAGGTGAATTTTGCAATCTGGAGAGCAGGCAATCCCATTTACCGGCTGCATTCAGCAAGATTTACGGCCCTCAGATTTAACCCGGGAAAAGGAAGCTCGCGGTTCAGCCCGCTCGCCAACGGTGTACCGACTCTCTATGGCGGAGCGAACATCGGCGTGGCGGTAATGGAAACTCTCTTCCACGATTTGCCACAAGATTCAGCCGAAGTGCCCTTTGACCTGGCAAGGCTGGAAGGCGTGGTCCACTCGGTTATCATCCCCTGTACCGATCTTAATCTGATCGATCTGAACCCCAAAACGCTCCGCAAGATGGGCGTCAAACGTTCTGAATTACTGGATTCCTCTGCTGACCAGTATGTTTATACTCGTGAATATTCTCTGGCCATTTATCTGGCCTGTCCTGAGGCGCATGGACTGCAATGGTCTTCCAGACAGCATGGAGAGACGGCAGTGATGCTTTTCGGCGACAGAGTCAGGCTGGAAGATTTTACGGTGGCGATTGAGTCACAGCGGTTGGGGGAATCTGATGCTGTAATGGAAGCGATTGAAGAGGAAGCCGATCAGCTGGGGATTGTGCTTATTGAACCTTGTGGAGGCAATGGGTCTTAAATTCAGGCCAACGTTGGCCTGATTAACCCTTAAGGGGAGATGGTGATCAGGTGCATTCCTTCCCAGCAGAAATGAAACTTTGTTCACGAAATTAGCTTGTTTATGAATCATGAACATTTCTGCGGTGTGAACAAAACAAAGCAGTGCTGTTTACCTCGGCTGTGGAGAATAACCTGTCAGAATTTATATATCTATCCCCCTGATCCCCAACACCTTTCCCTACCATCAAAAAATCCTATGTCGATAAACTGAGCAGATTGTTGACAACTTTTCCCCGTTGGCGAAGAATGCAAACACAATCTTAACATTGTTGACAATCTACCATTTTGAGTGGATTTGATTGTTGATAATCGGCGTTTAGCGTTTGATGGGGATAGACCAGTGACCAACGAAATCAGAGATAATTTCCGCCAGTGCATGCGGCGGATGGCCTCCACAGTCTGCGTGATCACCTGCCAGCATCACGGGGTACGCTATGGCATTACCGTCACGGCAGTGACCTCTCTCTGTTTCGATCCGGTCTCTGTGCTGGTGTGCATTAACAGCACCTCCAGCCTGCTGCTGCCGCTGCTGGCGGAAAAGAAATACTGCATCAATCTGCTGAGCCATCAGCATGCCGGTGTTTCCCAGCGCTTCAGCACACCGCAACAACCCCACGAACGCTTTGCTACCGGCGACTGGCTGAGTAACGACCAGGGCATCCCGTATCTGGCGGATGCGCAAGCCACGCTGTTCTGCGAGCTTGATCAGACGGTGCCCTACGCCACGCACAACATTGTGATTGGCCAGGTCTGCGACTGTCGGTTCAGTGATGTGGTCTCTCCGCTGATCTACCAGAACGGGACTTACGTAGCCGCCATTCCCTTACCAGAAGTAGCCGCAGGTTAACTGGCGGCGTCAGCCCGGCCAGAGCGGCTCCCAACTAATGCCTGAAGGAGTACAAAATGCAGCTTGGATTATTCAGCCTGATGACCTTACGTGACCATCCGGAAGGGGTGAAGGGCGTGATGCGTGATACCCAGACCATGGTGAAAACCGCGGAAGAAGTGGGTTTTGATATTGCCTGGTTTGCCGAGCACCACTTTGCCAACTACTCCAGCAGCCCGTCGCCGCTGATGATGGTGGCCAATGCTGCGGGCTGGACCTCAAAGATTAAGCTGGCCCCCGGCGTGCTGGTGCTGCCGCTGTACCACCCGCTGCGGTTGGCGCAGGAAATTGCTGCGGTGGATGCGATGACCGATGGCCGTCTGGTGCTGGGGATGGGAACGGGTTATCAGCAGTATGAGTTCGATCGCTATAACGTTGAGCTGGATAAGAAAGTTGAGATTTTCCTCGAATACTGGGACGTGATTGAGCAGGCGCTGGTCAATGGCGAAGTGGAGTATAAAGGCGAGCATATCTCCTTCCCACAGACCACCTTTGCTATCAAGTCCTGGCAGACACCTCTGCCACAGCTGTTTGCCACCACTTCGCACCCGCGTTTGCTGGAGCGCCTGAACAAATGGTCGGTGGTGCCGTTCCATGCGGCCAGTACCCTCGGTTCACCGGTGCTGTACAAAATGGTTGACGGGCTGAACCAGAGTTGGGAATCCCTGGGCGAAAATCCGGCGACCAAACCGCTGGCGATCATGCAGTACGTGCACGTGACCGACAGCCATGCCGAAGCGCTGGAAGCCGCAGAACGCGCCCGCTACGTTGGCCGCATGGCGAACCATCTGCGCAAGCCGCAGCTGCCGCTGGACGCTAATGGCTTTATCAGCAACGAACCGTTCGACGGCGAATATACCCTTGAGCAGTACGCCAACAATATGGTGGTCGGCGACCCACATCTGGTGGCGGAGAAAATGATTGCCGATATTAAACGGCTTAATCCAGTGAATTATACCTGCAACTTCCAGTTCGGTTGTTTACCGCTGGCCCGTGCGCAGCAATCTTTATATCGCTTTAAAAATGAAGTTATTCCGTTAATCGAAAAAGAACTGGGCCCGATTGCAAATATTGGCGTTAAATAAGATCTGCTTATTACCCTGTCTGTGCATAAGTATAAAAAAGCTTTTATGGAGCCGGATTTACTCTAATCTAACCATCGCGGGGAATTTATTATGTTTAAAAAGACGACGAAGTCAGCTATTTTTCTTGCCTTATCCAGCTTATTTATCATACATGCCGCACAAGCTGAATCCACGCTGGATAGCGTGATTAAATCAAAGAAATTACGTTGTGCTGTAGTTCTGGATTCCCCGCCGTCGGGGTTTATGACTCCCGACAATAAACCGGATGGTTATGACGTGGCTTATTGCGACGACATGGCGAAATCGCTCGGTGTGGAGCCGGTGATCGTGCAGACTCCAGCGTCCGACCGTATCCCTGCGCTGGTGTCAAAGCGCGTGGATATCGTGGTAGGTTCAACGACTATCACCCCGGAAAGGGCGATGACCGTTGCTTTCACCCAGCCCTATGTGAACTACACCATTACCGTGGTGACGCGCAAAGATACCGGCATCACCAGCTATGACCAGTTGAAAGGCAAGAAGCTGGGCGCTGTCGTAGGCTCCACCTTCGAACAGTTGTTTAATAAAGAGTTGCAGGGACGCTGGAAGAACACCGGCACCACTTACACCGGTTTCGGCAGCGACACGGAAACCTTTATGGCACTGCAGCAGGGCAAAGTGGATGCCATTCTGCAGGCTTCCTCGGTCTATAACACCCTCGCCAAAAGCGGCCAGTTCCCGACCTTTGCTGCCGGTGGCCTGGCACCGCTCTCTGATATGGACGGTATCGCCGTCCGCCGTGGCGACCCGGAATTCCTGAACTGGGCAAGAGTTTTTGTCTGGAACCAGGTTGTTTCTGGCCGCTATGCCGAACTGTATAAAAAATATATGGGAGATGGCTCGTTGCCTGCTCTAAATATGCCCGGTGTGGATTTTTAATCTGCGCGTTGTAAAAGTCTGACTTACCGGGGTACGCGCATGCAGGATTATCAGTTTTACTGGTCAATCGTCTTTGACGCATTGCCACAATTGTTGTCGGGCGCCTGGGTGACATTACAGATAACCATACTGTCGGTCATTATCGGTATGGCGTTTGCCATACCAATGTCTGTAATGCGCCAGTCGGGAACCGGATGGAAATATATCGTTGCAAGCTGGTGGGTGGAATTATCAAGAAATACGCCAGTGCTGTTTCAGGTTTATATCATGTATTTCGGTTTAGGGGCGCTGGGGATCAATATCTCCAGCTATCTGGCGGTACTGATCGCCATTGCCTTTAATAATGCCGGTTATATGGCGGAGATATTCCGGGGCGGCCTGAATGCCATTCCGCGTCAGCAAATGGCCACTTCGCGCTCGCTCGGGATGAATCAACGGCAGGCTTTCCGGCACGTGATCTTCCCTCAGGTGTTCAAAGTGGTGTTCCTGCCGTTTGTCACCCAGGCGATCTGGGCCATGTTGAACAGCTCAATGGGCATGTTAGTAGGGCTGCGCGAGCTGTCCGGTGCCACGCAATACGCCCAGTCAGTGACCTTCCGGACCTTTGAATTCTTCGTGGTTACGGCGGGGATTTACTACCTGATTGCCAAGCTGATCCAGTTTGGTGCGCAGGTGACCTTCAGACTGATGTACCGGAGGTAAAGATGCAATTTGTTCTCGGTTATCAGCCGCTGCAGTGGTCCGACAGCATTTTCCTGCTGTGGGGAGCGCTGAATACGATAGCCATGGCGGTGACTGCTGGCGTGCTGGGCACGCTGCTGGGCATTCCGCTTGGGCTGGCACGGGCTTCCTCCTTCAGCTTTCAGCTGGTGAGCGCGCCGCTGGTGGATATCTTCCGCAGCGTGCCGATGATTATCATCCTGATTGTTCTTAACAGCCTGTTTTCTCTGCTGAATATGCCGCTCTCTCCCTATCTGCTGGGCAGCCTGGCGTTGGGCGTATGGATGGCGGCGGTAACCTCAGAAGTGGCCCGCGGCAGCTTTTTGTCGGTTCCTCAGACCTTCAGGCGGGGTGCCCGCTCGCTTGGCATGACCGCGTTTCAGGAGCTGCGCCATGTCTCTGTCCCGCTGGCGATGCGTAACGGATTAAGTGCCTGGGTCGGGCTGCTGCTGAGCCTGATTAAAGACAGCGCGCTGGCAGGCGTGGTCGGCTACGTGGAGTTTATGCGCGCCACGCAGACGCTGATCACCCGCACCCACGACACCTGGCTGCTGCTGATGGGCACCGGCCTGTTCTACTTTCTGATCTGTTATCCCGTATCACGCTACAGCCGTTATCTGGAAAAAAAGGTGGCCATATGATTGAAATCAGAAACGTACAGAAGGCATTCGGGCCGGTCAGCGTGCTGAAAGGCATCGATCTCACCATTGAGCGCGGCGAACTGGTCTGCCTGATTGGCTCCAGCGGCTCGGGGAAATCGACGTTGCTGCAGTGCATTAACGGGCTGGAAAGCATTCAGGGCGGTGAAATTATCGTGGATGGCATCAGCGTTCATGCGCCTTCCACTAACATCAACCAGCTGCGTCGCAAGCTGGGCATTGTCTTCCAGCAGTACAACGCTTTTCCGCATCTGAACGCGCTTGAGAACGTCGCGCTGGCACCGCAGGTGGTGGCAAAAATGGGTAAGAAGCAGGCCATGCTGCTGGCCCACAAGCACCTTGAGCACGTCGGGCTGGGCGCGAAAGCTAACGCCATGCCTTCCCAGCTTTCCGGCGGCCAGTTGCAGCGCCTCGCCATCGCCCGCGCGCTGGCAATGGAGCCGACTTACATGCTGTTCGATGAGGTGACCTCGGCGCTGGATCCGGAGCTGGTTGGCGAGGTGCTGAGCACCATGCGCCTGCTGAAGTCGGAAGGGATGACCATGGTGGTGGTGACCCATGACATCAACTTTGTACGGGAATCCGCCGACCGCGTGGCGTTCCTCAGCCAGGGCAGCGTCTGCGAAGTCGGTACGGCAGAGCAGGTGATTGACCGACCCGGCGATGAACAAACCCGGAAATTTATGCGCCGCGAAAGCCGCAACGTGCAGGTGGCTTAAGCAGCCTGCGCTTTCTGAACCCCTGAGGAGAAATTCTGATGATGACATTCAATCTTGCGGGTAAGACCGCATTAATTACCGGCGGTGCCAGCGGTATTGGTTTTACCGCCGCACGCATCATGGCACGCAGTGGCGCAAAGGTAGCGATTAACTATCTGCCAGACGATCCGCGTGGCGCACAGGCACTGGCCGAGCTGCGGGCAGAAGGGCTGGAGGCGATTGGCGCACCGGGCGATCTTTCCGATCCTGTTCAGGCTGATGCCATGGTGAAGCAGGCCGCTGCCGATCTGGGTCGCCTGGATCTGCTGGTGAATAACGCCGGGACGCCGGGCGTGAAAAAGCCGATCCCGGTTAAGGATCTGGAGTCCATCAGCGAAGAGCTGTGGCAGACCATTCTGAACGTCAACCTGATGAGCGTGTTCCGCTGCTCGAAAGCCGCGGCAGAAAGCCTGAAAGCCAGCGGCGGAGCGATAGTGAATACCGCTTCGATTGCCGGGTTTGGTTCAATCGCCAGCACCATTGCCTACAGCGCCTCCAAAGCCGGGGTGATCAACCTGACCAAAAACCTTGCCCATGCGCTGGCTCCGGAAGTCCGGGTCAACGCCGTTGCGCCGGGTTCGGTGGAAAGCTCTTGGGCCATCGAGTGGTCTGATGAACGCCGCGACAGCACCATTGCCGCCACCCCGCTTAAGCGCTGGTGTACGCCGGACGATGTGGCCGAACTGATCGTTTATCTCGGCTTCGCAGGCAGCATGATCACCGGCCAGACGGTGATCATCGACGGCGGGATCTCTATTTAATTCAGGCAGTAACCTTAATCTGAACGGAAATCTTCATGATCAACGAAATCATCAAAGTAAAATCAGGCAGCATTCTGGAAGACCAGGAAAGCTACTCGCGCGTGCTGGTATTGGGTGACTGGATTTTTATGTCGCTGACTGCCGGACGTGATTATAAAACCCGTGCGATGCCGGACACGGCGGTGGCTCAGGCTGAGCAGGCTTTTCGTAATGTGGAGGGCGCTCTGGCTTCCGTCGGCGCCACGCTGGCAGACGTAGTACGTTCGCGCCTGTTTATTCCGCGCCAGTCTGATGTCAAAGAAGTGATGGCGTTTATTGGCGAGAAGTACCGGGGTATCGATCCCGCCAGCTGTGTAACCTGTTCGCCGCTGGGCGGGCCGGAATATCTGTTTGAAGTGGAAATTACCGCTTATCGCGGTGCGGGCCAGATGCCGCAAACCCGCCTGACCATCTCCCTCTGATGCATTCTGCCCGGTAGCGATTACCGGGCACTGCTCTTTTGCTGAGTTTAGCCACAGATCTTCAGCAGATACTGCTTTTTTTACTGGCTTTGGCCGCAGGTTTTCCCTGTTCCAGCTGTGCCAGATATCGCGTCACCGCTTTGGCAAATTTATCCTTCCAGATACTCAGCGCCCGCTCGATATCCCGTGCTTTGATGGCATCCAGCAGCCCAACGACATAAGTCTGCGCATCGGAGGCCCGTTCGGTATAGACGATGCCGCTCAGGTTGTTAAAACGCTGAACTTCCACGGTCGTTTCTGCAAAGTAGCGGGCGCAGCGTTCAAGCCCGCTGGCAACGATAATCGTCTCCTGGAACTCCAGATCGTTAAGGATGGTGGCCTGCTGATTATCCTGACCGGCGAGTCTGACCGCCGCCGTGGCCTTCTTCTCCAGCACCTTCATCACTTCCGGAGAGGGCAGGTCGGCATGGCTTTGCAGGGCTTTCAGTGCCAGTTCACCCAGCGCGGAACGGATGGCATAAACCTCAAGGATACTGGCCGGATCGAGCTTTGCCACCACCGCACCGCGATTCGGGCGCATATCGACCAGACCTTCCTGGCTCAGGCGACGCAGGGCTTCACGGATCGGATGCCGGGAGATATTCAGCTGATCGGTAAGGTTCTTTTCAATCAGGCGATCGCCAGGCTTAAACACTCCCTGGATAATGGCAGTGCGGATCTGATCGGCGGCGTGTTCCGAGCTGGCAATATTATTGATCGGCACCAGTTTTGCGCTGCTCATAAGATCGTTTTTTTTCGGCATGATGAGGTGAAACATCCCTGAATGAAAGTGAAAGAAAAATCATAGCATGGCTGGAAAAAACAGGACAGATAACGGTGATTATCTACAATTTTGGGGCTTTTTTCGGCGTCGGAAATAAAGCAGCCCGCACCCGGAAAGGCGCGAGCTGCGCTGCCATAAATAGCGTGACAAACGGGTTAATGCCAGGCGATTTTCTTCATAAAGTCCAGGGTTCGTTTTTGCTGCGGTGCGCCAAAGATCTGATCCGGCGTGCCGAACTCGATGATTTTGCCCTGATCCATCATCGCCACCTTGTGCGAAACCTCACGCACAAAGTTCATCTCATGCGAAACCAGGATCATGGTCATCCCTTCCCGCGACAGCTGGCGTACGGTATTCAGCACTTCGCCCACCAGTTCCGGGTCCAGCGCGGAAGTCACTTCATCCAGCAGCAGGATTTGCGGCTTCAGTGCCAGCGCACGACTGATCGCCACGCGCTGCTGCTGGCCGCCGGAAAGATTGGCAGGAAAGGCCTCCGATTTATGGCGCATACCGACTTTTTCCAGCAGAGCCAGCGCTTCTTCCCGCACGCTCGACGGGTCTCGCTTCTGCACTTTCACCGGCGTAACCATGACGTTTTGCAGCACGCTCATGTTCTGGAAAAGGTTGTACTGCTGAAAGACGATCGCCACCTTTTCGCGGATTTCACGCACGCTCTGCGCCGAGTCATAGTCCACTTCGTCATTTTTCACCCGCACCGCGCCGCCTTCCGGTTTGGTCAGACCCATAATCACCCTCAGCAGGGTACTTTTCCCTGAGCCGGAGCCGCCAATCAGGCTGACAATCTCACCGGGATTCACCGTCAGATTAATGCCATCCAGCACCCGATGCTCACCGTACGAACACTTTAAACCCACAATCTCTAACTGCGACATGGCAGCACTCCTCAACGTTTGTACCTGCTGTTACGGCGGGGTCAGGGTGACCGTTGTGCCCGGATTCGGGGCGTTTGATGCCATCTGCGTCTTTGCCGCCAGACGCTTTTCCAGCCACTGGCCGAAGCGGCTCAGCGGGTAAGACATCAGGAAGTAAATCAGCAGGATCAGGCCGTAGATCAGGAAGGAGGAGTATCCCCGGCTGATCAGGATTTTGGCTGAAAAGGTCAGCTCTACCACGCCCAGCTGCGAGGCCAGCGCGGTATCTTTGATAAAGGAGACCATAAAGCTGAATGCGGGCGGGATCACCACCTTCCACGCCTGCGGCATAATCACGTACTGCACCAGCTGGCGATAGCTGAAGTTCAGCGTCTGCGCGGCTTCAATCTGCGTCTGCGGCACCGACTCAAAACCGGTGCGGAAGATCTCCGCCATGTAGGCGCTGGCTATCAGACAGACGGCAATCAGCGCAATAAGGTAGAAGGAGAGGTCGAAGCCAAGTCCCTGGAAGACAAAGAAGATCAGGAACAGCGTCACCAGGAACGGAATGCGGCGCAGCAGCTCCACCACCACAATCGCCAGCACGCGCAGCGGCAGCAAAATTCTGGCCCGGGTCTGACGCAGGCAGGCAATCAGAAAGCCGATCAGCAGGCCGACAGAGCAGCCAATGGCGGAGAGGCTAAGCGTGTTCAGCGCCGCCTGCAGGATAAACTCCAGCGTGAAATGATTCAGCAGATTCATCATCTGCTGTTGCAGAGTCAGCATCAGATAAACCTCGCTCTGACGCGAAAGCACCAGTAGCCAATGGCATAGAGGAAGGCGCTGGCGATAAAGGTCAGCACCACGTACATTCCTGCAGCAACGGCAAAGGATTCGATGCTGCGGAAGGTGCTGGAACCGATCTCAATCACCACGCCGGTCAGCTCATTCACCCCAAACAGCCCGCCAATTGAGCTGCCCAGCAGGATCCAGATAAAGAAGTTGGAGAGCAGCGGATAGATAGTTTTGGCCAGGTGCGGCAGCGTGACGTAGCGGAAACTCTGCCAGGCGGACATGTTTAATGATGCCGCTGCTTCCAGTTCGGTTTTGCTCACCGAGACCAGCCCGCTGCGCATAATGTCGGTGAGGTAGGCACCGGCATTCAGCGACAGGCCGATCAGCACCGCCGTCATCGGCGACAGCACAATGCCAACGTCAGGCAGGCCATAAAACAGAACAAAGATCTGAATCAGGGAAGGCGTGTTGGTGAAGAACACCACATATCCACGCACCAGCTTGCGCATCCCGCTGCGGGCATGCATTTCGGCAAGGGCACCCAGCAGGCCGATCGTACAACCAATCCAGAAAGCGATGAAGGCGACAACCAGCGTGATCAGCGCGCCTGTCAGCAAATCGGGCCAGTGTTTCAGGACCTCACCAAATTGAAAGCTGTAATGCATAATTATCCACTCCCGGGTCGTTCACCAGCACGCGCGGTGATCAGAAGTAAGGTGACGGAACCACTTTTACCAGCATCGGCGCTTTAAACCACTTCTCCCAGGTCTGGTTAACGAAGCCGCTGGTGTGCATGTCGTACAGGGCAACGTTGAGCACATCACGCAGGGCGTAGTTGTTCTGTGCCAGGCCCACGGCGTCGTAAGAAGTATTCAGCGCATCCGGCAGCACTTTCCACTGCACGTTCGGGTAGTTTTTGGTAAAGGGAACATAGAACTCAATGTTCTCTACCAGCGCATCAGCACGGCCCTGCGCCAGCGCACGGATGGTGTCGGCCATGGTGTCGACATACAGAATTTTGGCCTTCGGCAGGTTCTGCTTCAGGAAGTCGGCAGTCCACACGCCACGGATCAGCACCAGGGTGTATTTCTCGTCGTTCAGCTCTTTCCAGTTGCTGATATTGACCTTGTTGGTGGTCAGTACGCCCATCGATTCGGTGTGCAGCGGCACGGTATAGCTGATGGATTTGGCCCGCTCAACGGTACGGGTTAACCCGCCGAGGCAGATATCAATGCGGTCAGCCACCAGGAACGGCACGCGCTGGGCAATTTCCGTCATCACAAAATCCACCTTCACCCCAAGACTGGCAGCCAGCTTGTTAGCCACGTCGACATCAAAACCTTCCAGCTGGTTTGAAGCACCAATGGAAGATTGCGGTGGCGAGTTAGGTAATATCCCCACTCTTAATGTTCCGCTTTTAATAATTTCATCCAACGTTCTGGCATGCGCCATATTACCGACAGAAACTAAAACCAGGAAACTGAACAGCAGTGTTTTCAATTTTTTGAACATAATACTTTCTCGCCCCTGAAAGAATGAAACCGCAATGTGTTTTAATGCCGCATTGATGATTGTCAACAATATGCCTTTTGTCAATCGGTATTTATCCTTCTGACAGAAAGCTGGTAACTTGTATTTTATCAGTCAGTTAATTGTGAATGAGTAGAGGTGAATGATTATGTTGAACAGGGTTTTGGGCTAACTATTTGATATTCACTTACTATATAAATTACTTATCCGTCCGGATTTGGTCAGATAAAATAATTAAATATTATGGATAAGAGAGAGGTGAAAGGTCATTGCTTAAACTTATGCCTAGTTAATTAAAGAGGAATGGCATTGTGCCGGGTTATATATTGGAAATTGTTATTACCTGCCCATCCCTGGGCTTTTTTTACCGGTGATGTTCCGAAGCCACTTTCTGCAGCCTGCCGCGTTCTTTCTGTTCGCTTTCCACCCGATCGTACGCTCGTGAGAGACCAACAGTCAGCGGGGCCAGCCCGCCACTATGCCTGCCGCCAGGCGGAATCTAAATGGGATTCCATGCCGCATTCCTGCCCTTCAGTGCCCAAAAGGCCGTGGTCGATCACCGCTCGGGCCACCTGCTGTTTGTTGATGGCGGCATGCTGGCTGCGGTTTAAGCTGTTCCGGCAGCTCACGGCCGCCGGTTGCCATCCTCAAACTTCACTTCTGCCCATGTATCTCTCCTTCGCCAGCGACAGCGAAATGGCAACATCCAGAACCGGTGACGGCGGCAGATAATTGGCCTCGCCCAGCGCCTGCATACTGGCGATGAGCGGATTATCGTGACCCAGCGCGTGGTCCGCCAGCAGCGATCCGGCAATGGTTTGCTTGGCGATCCCCGCGCCGTTGCAGCCGCTGGCAGTATAGATATTCTTGCCGAGTGCGCCCCAGACAGGCGCGCTATTCCTCGTCACGCTGATGGTGCCGGACCAGGTGCGGGTCAGCGGCACGTCGGTCAGTTGGGGGTAAATTTTGTTGAAGATCTGCTGGTGTAGCCGGGTTGCACGCCACGTCTGTTCTGCGGTGATCCTGCCGTTCAGCGCCGGAATAACATGCTGACGGATCAGGAAACGGCGATCCCGTGTGTAGCGGATTGTCGCTCCTGCTATCGCATTCACCGGCGTCAGTCCCCAACTGCTCATTTCAGGGAGCCTCTGACTCTGTTCGGCGGTTAACGGCGCGGTAAAACTGGCGAAGGTTGCCATGGCCGCCTGTCGGTTTGCCACCGGAGAAAGTGTTTTAGACAGGGCATTCGTCGCCAGCATCACCTGACCAGCCTTTACCGTGCCATAGGGGGTTATCACTCTGGCTGTCTTGCCGTACTCAATGTGCATCACCGGCGTGTGATCAAACAGCGTCACATTCTCTGGCAGGGAAGCTGCCAGACCGGCCACTAAACTGGCGGGGTTAACCAGAGTGGCACCAGAGGTATAAATCCCTTTGGTGTAGAAACGGCTCCCCAGTTTCTGGTACAGCCTCTCCCGGTCAAACAGGCGGTATGGCTCGTCCATTGCCTCAAGATTATTGATATATTCGCGCAGAATCCGATTGCTGGTGACATCAACCTGACAATGGAATTTCCCGGTATCCTCCCATTCACAGTCAATGCCGTGCAGGGCGGTCAGGGCAGCTAACTGTCGGCTTCCTTCCTGCAGCAGTGAACGATAGCAGTGGGCCTTTTTAAGCTCGGCGGTGGAGCTGCCTGTATTATGCGGCAGGCTGATAATAAAACCTGAATTCCTCGCCGAGGCACTTTCTGCCGCGCAGGCGGCATCCAGCATAACAATCTTCAGGCTGGGATCGAGGCTGGCCAGCCTGCGGGCAAAGGAAAGCCCGGCAAAACCGGAACCAATAATGACCCAGTCTGCATCGGTATTGCCAGCCAGTGAGGGGCGAAAAGCGGTGCCATGCTGGTCGTTCAGCCAGCCGTTCCTGTTCTGGTTGAAGGGCAGAGTTGCAAATTCCATTTTTTTATCATCCTTGTTAAATCATCTTTCCTTAAAAGCGTCCGTTCTGGCCGATTCTAAATATTTTGTCTCTGACAGGCCACAAAATAACCCCGAATTTGTCACGGACTCCACTTCCCTGTGGTGTCTCGCAGAATTAATAAGATTGACGCGATGGCCCCGCTGTCAGCCCCTCTCTGAACAAGGCAAGCCTGGCATCCAGCGCCTGGGTATAAAGCATCGTATCCACACCAACGGCAACAAAATTAGCCCCCCATCGCAGGCATTTTTTTGCCATTTCAGGATCAACGGCAAGAAACCCAGCCGCTTTGCCCGCAGCCCGGATGCGGCGGATGCTCTGCTCAATAATACGCTGCACCTCCGGATGACCGGCATTGTCCGGATAGCCCAGCGAGGCAGAAAGATCGGCCGGGCCAATAAACACCCCATCAATGCCGTCCACGTCCAGAATCTCATCCAGATTTTCCAGCGCGGTTTTGCTCTCTGCCTGCACCAGCAGGCACAGCTCTTCATTAGCGCGCGCCATATAATTCTCCACTCGTCCCCAGCGGGCTGCTCTTGCGACGCTGGCTCCCACGCCGCGCTGTCCGAGCGGCGGATAGCGGGTGGCATCCACCACATCTCTGGCCTGAGCAGCGGTATCCACCCTCGAGATCAGCAGCGTGCGGGCGCCAATATCGAGGATCTGTTTGATCAGGCTGCGGCTCCCTTCCAGCGGACGGATCACCGGCTGGCTTAGGGCGCTACGGCCTGCAGCTGGTGGTAGAGATCCTGCACGGTATTCGGCGCATGTTCGCCGTCAATTAACAGCCAGTCATAACCGGAAGTCGCTGCAATCTCCGCCATATAGGAGGTGCTGCTGCTGAGCTACAGGCCAATCTGCGTTTCACCTTTGCGTAAACCGGTTTTAAAGGGGTTGGCTAAGACGTCATTCATAGGGATTCCTTTTTGCTTAACGATTTTTGGCTGCGGGCCGGTTGCGGGCTGGTCATCAGGAACTCGCTGAACGGCGTGTTGGTGAAGGTGATCACCGCGTGATGGGAATAGACCGACGAGCCATGCGGCACAACCAGCTGTCCGCGAGCTTTAGCGATGGCGGCGATCTCGACCAGCGTGGTCAGGCCGCCGCACCAGCCAACGTCCGGCTGCATAATATCGATGCCGGTTTCCGACAGGGTCTGGAAGGATTGCAGCGTGCCGTGATGCTCGCCGCTGGTGATCATCATTCCGGCCGGGGCATTGCGTTTTAATTCACGATAGCCCTCAAACTGCTGCGGCGGCAGACACTCTTCAAGCCATTTCACGTTGTAAGGCGCACAGCCATGAGCCAGTTTAGTGGCAAAGTTAACGTCCTGGCTCATCCAGCAGTCCAGCATCAGCCAGAAGTCCGGGCCGCATTTTTCGCGGTAGTGCGCCACGCGCTCCACCTCTTTGCGGATACCGGCATCGCCATCGTGTGGCCCCCATTGCACCGCCATTTTTCCGCCGATAAAGCCCATCTCTTTCGCCAGGTCCGGACGCGCACCGGTGGCATAAAAACGGATTTCATCACGCACCGCGCCGCCCAGCAGTTTGTAAACCGGCAGCCCGACAACTTTGCCGAACAGATCCCACAGCGCCAGGTCGATGCAGGAAATGGTGTTCATCACCAGCCCGCCAGATCCGGCGTAGTACATCGTGGCACCCAGCATCTGGTCGTGGATCAGTTTGATATCGCTGACGCATTTGCCCTCGATAAAGCGGTTGAGGTGTTTCTCGACAATAAAGCAGCCCATCTCTCCCGCCGTGGAGACGGCAAAGCCGGTCTGGCCGTTATCGGCTTCCACTTCCACCACCAGCGTGCCGAGCACGTTGATGCCGAACGACTGGCGGGACTGCTCATACTGTTTGTATTTGCTCATCGGCGTGGCGACATGGTCATCAATCCAGTGATGAGCGCCCTGATCGTGATAGTCACCGCTGCCGCTGCCTTTCTCCGCCGTTGCACCGCCGGTGAAGTAAGCACGCACGTGTTTTATTTTAGGTAGGGACATAGAGGTATTCCTTTCAGAGTGAGGAGGCTTTGAGATCGAACGGACTGTGCCAGCCGAGCAGGCGGGAGACATCTTTGGCACAACTGATGGTTTTGCCGGCAAAGAGTTCGCGATTGTCTTCGGTGATTTGCAGGCGGGTGCCGACGGCAGAAATGGCCGCGGTCAGCTCATTGCGGGCGTTAAAGACCGGCGCAGCCACGCAGCGGACATCGCTGTAGTCCTCGCCGTTGTCATAGCTCCAGCCCTGGCGACGGATTTTGTGCAACTCTTCACGCAATTTCTCCGGCGTGGCCAGCGTGGTGGGTGTGGTGGCTTCAAAACGCAGCTGCTGGATAATCTGCTCCTGCTGCTCTTCGCTCTGCCAGGCCAGCAGGCACTTACCGATGCCGGAGCGATACAGCGACAGGCTTTTCCCCTCGTGCGAGCGCACGCTGATGGTGGAGGAGGACTCAACCTTGAGAATGTACCAGGCATTGTCATGATTAATGATGCCGAGATGGCAGAGCAGGTTGGTCTCTTCCATTAATTGCGTCAGGCGATTTTTGGCGATATCGCGCAGGTCGAACTGGCTTAAGGCATGGCCAGCCAGCTCCACTAGTTTGGTCCACAGGCAATAATTGTCGCGGCTGTCGGTGGAAATAAGCCCCTGATTTTTCATTTCGCCCAGTAATAAATAGGCGGTGCTTTTCGGCAATCCTAAGGCCGCAATAATGTCGGCGGCGGGACTCGGGCCTTTACGGGCGAGAAAATTGAGAATATCCATCGCCCTGGTGAGCGCCGGAACCTTGGTTGTTTCCATTATGCTGGACTCCAGTCTTCTTCGCTGGAATGAGTGTTGTCGGACAGAGAGCTGTTTTATGTGACTGCTATCAAATAAAAAAGGCGAGGAGGAATTAGCGGAATTTTTCCGTGCAGAAGTGTGATCGCTGCCAGAGAATTTATTGCGGCGAGTACAACCGGTTGTACTAAATTGGGCTGCTCAGGGGAAGGCGGGCGGAAAAAACAGTAAACTGACGCCAGATGCAGGCGTCAGTTTGAAGGTTGGTTGGCCTTTTAGTAGAGCTGGCGATAAAGCCCGGTAATATCGGCCAGCGAGGCGTCACGGGGATTGCCACCGGTGCAGACATCATCCAGCGCAGCCTGCGCCAGTGCCGGGATATCTTCCTCCTTCATCCCCACATCACGCAGCCGGGCAGGGATACCGACATCGGCCGAGAGTTTTTTCACTGCCTCAACGGCTGCGATTCTGACTTCGCTTAACGTTTTACCACACACGCCCGGCACGCCCATCGCACGAGCGATATCGCGGTATTTCTCACCGGTATAATCTGCATTCCAGGCCATCACGTGTGGCAGGATAATGGCATTAGCCACGCCGTGCGGCACGTTATAAAAAGCCCCCAACGGATGCGCCATACCGTGAACCAGGCCCAGGCCGACGTTAGAGAAGCCCATTCCGGCCACGTACTGGCCCAGCGCCATATCCTCAACGCCTTTTTTCTCTCCGGCCACGGAGGCACGCAGCGAGCGGTTGATAATCTGAATGGCTTTCAGGTGCAGCGCATCGGTTAGTTCCCACGCGCCTTTGGTGGTGAAGCCTTCTATGGCGTGGGTCAGCGCATCAATTCCGGTGGCGGCCTTAAGCGATGGCGGCATGCTGGCCATCATTTCCGCATCGATAATCGCCACAATCGGAATGTCATGGGGATCGACGCAAACGAATTTACGGCGGTTTTCCTCGTCGGTAATCACATAATTGATGGTGACTTCCGCGGCGGTTCCCGCAGTGGTCGGGATTGCGATAATTGGCACGGCCGGATGGCGGGTATTGGCAACGCCTTCCAGACTGCGCACATCGGAGAATTCGGGGTTATTAATAATAATGCCGATGGCTTTTGCCGTGTCCTGCGGCGAGCCACCGCCAATGGCGATCAGATAATCAGCCTGCGAGGTTTTAAAGACATCAACGCCATTTTTCACCACGGCGATGGTTGGATTAGGCACCACTTCGTCATAAATGACGTAGGGCAGTTGGTTTTTATCCAGCAGCGCTGTGACTTTTTCAATGACACCTGCTTTTATTAATGTTTTGTCTGTGACCAGTAATGCTTTTTTTAAATTCCTTTGGGAAACTTCATCAACGATTTTGGCAATAGATCCGGGGCCGAACCAGGATGTTTCATTCAGTATCATACGGTGCAGCATTTTATTCTCCTGTAGAGTGGCAGTGTTCTTGCTGATTTTTTTCGCACTGCAGGAAAATATGCGGATCAATTGGCCGGGCGATATTGATTAAGATCACCTATCATAGGCTTTTCTACTCTGTTCACTGACTGAAAAGGATTCAGCCATGTTCCGCATGCCCCTGTCTGCCGCCCTGATGCTCTGCTCCGTCACCGCGTTTGCCGATGCCAGCTCTCCCAATCCCGAATGCGCCAACATCAAAAACTATGCTGCCGCAGGCGATAAGGCTTACAAGGCAAAACAGTATGACAAAGCGCGTGAAAGCTATACGCAGCAGGTGGGCTGGAGCGAAAGCTGCCAGCTGTCGGAGAGCGCCATCGCCACGGCATACAACAATGTGGCACTGACCTGGGTCCGTCAGGGGCAGTATCTGAAGGCAAAAGCGTGGCTGATGATTAATGAGAAGGATGCCAAATCCCAGTACAACCTCGGTCTGATTAAGGACAAGCTGACGGCACTGCCGCAGCCCACTGGCCCGGCAGGAGAATACTGGCTGTATGCCGGGAAAGGGATGTGGAACAGCTATGAGGTGAAGGCAGTGAAAGAGGAGAAATACAAAGTCGCCTTTGATGGCGTTTATGCCGGTGGCAACGCGATGATGTATGGCCCGAATATCGGCGGTCTTGAGGGGGGGGTGGCGATTAAAGATAACCAGGGCACTTATCAGCAGCCGGATATTGGCAATGAGCCGGGGTGTGCCGTCAGCATGAATTTCACCCCTGCCAGCCTGCAGACTTCCGTCAAAGGGGATTGTGGTTTTGGCTTTAACGTCCGGGCAGAAGGGGATTATGTCCGCGTGAAGTGATGGTATCAGGCTGCTCTTTCGGAGCGATTCAGCCAGACGCTACGGCCCCCAATGATCGAATGGACCAGGGGGCCGTTATATCTAAGAACGTTTCTGTCAGTTTGCTCAGTTATGTGCGTACTTGCCGGGCACCTTGCTGCCCGGTTCCGCCGTCAGCTCATCTTCATCGGTGATTTCCGGAACCGGCAGGCTGGTCGCCACGCCCCAGTAGTAGCAGACCAGCGAAACGATCACTGCCAGGATCATATCCATTGGTGAGCCAATGGCATTGATGCCGCCAAAGGTGCCGAGATAAGAGACAACCAGGATCAGCAGGTAATAGGCCAGCAGCCACCAGGCGCACTTCAGGTCACGCGCTGAGTTTTCGTTTTTCTTACCGGAGACCGCATAGCCAATCCATGCCAGCACCAGAATCGGGATCAGGATGATATTCACTGACCAGCCGCTCCAGTAAATCAGCAGGGTACTGGCCACGAACGCCAGCGGGCTGAGAATGGCCGCCACCGGCAGGCGGAACGGGCGGGCCATCCCCGGCAGGTGGCGGCGGAAAGCACCAAGGCTGATCGGGCCGGGCATGTAGGTGAAAACGGTAGCGGAAGTCACGGCGCCAATCAGCCCGCCCCACACCTGAAACTCAGAAGGCAGCGTCCAGGCAATCGACAGGATCAGCGACAGCCACAGTGCGCCACGCGGCACGCCGGATTTGGCATCAACTTCACCGAAGATTTTGAACAGATGGCCGTTACGCGCCCAGGCAAACAGCACGCGGCTGGCGCCGGCCAGGTAGATGTTGCCCGTACCGGCGGGGGAAATCACCGCATCCACCAGGATCAGATTAATCAGCCAGGTGATCCCCAGGCTGCGTGCCAGGTCGGCATACGGCGACTGGAAGACTTTCTTCAGGCCGTCCCAGCCGTTAGCCGACAACGCCTCAGAAGGCACCGCGCCCATAAAGGCATACTGCAGGGCAATGTAGATCACAAAACTGACGGCGATGGCGATGAAGATTGCCAGCGGCACGTTGCGCTGCGGGTTTTTGGCTTCGCTGGCGAAGTCGACCGCCTGTCGAAAGCCGAGATAAGCAAACACGATGCCTGCACCGGTCAGCGAGGTGAAGATGCCGTGCGCGCCGCCCGGAGGTGGTGGTGGGACATCCAGGTTTGCGCCGTTGAAGTAGAGAAACAGCGTGACGATAGTCAGCAAGGGCACCACAAATTTAAAGGTGGTGACGATGGTATTCACCCGGCCAAAGAAGCTGACGCTCCAGTAGTTCAGCAGGAAGAAGCCCACCAGCAGCAGGATCTGCACCGCAAAGCCGAGCGTGGTCGGGCTGCCGTCGGCATTGCTGACCGCAGGCCACCAGTACTGGGCGTACTGGCGCACGGCTTCAACTTCCACGCCAGCGGTACTGGTGTAGGCCAGCAGGGAGCTGACGCCAATCACAAACCCGACCACGTTGCCGTGTGAGAAGTTAGGGTAACGCACAAAGCCGCCAGCACGCGGAATGGCGGCCGACAGCTCAGCAAAGACCAGACCGATCAACAGCACGATAATTGCGCCGAGGATCCATGCCCAGCCCGTTTGCGCCCCGGCGTAGCCTGAGCTGGTCAGCGCTGCGTACAGCCAGCCGGAACCGATCATCGAACCGATCCCCAGCAGGCTGAGATCGACCAGCCCTAATTTTTGTTTAAATGCACCCTTAGCCATAAGAACCTCATGTTGTGATGTCGTGGCGTATTTATTGGTTAAGCCATTCTGATGTGGTGTTGCGGTAAAAAGGGGTAAAAGCATATTACATGCCAGAAAAAAATAACCGTCCGGCCGTAATTAAATATCCGCAGCAGGAGGGTGAAATATAAGGAGGTTTGTGGCTTGACTAAGCGTTTATTCTGGAGGGGAAATAGTAATGAAGTTATTGATTGTTCACCTGCAGTGCGGTGTGCACTCCGATGATCCATTATTTAATAAATATAATGGAAACTTACAAAATGATATAATTGCGTCGCCCGGTAATAAGAATTAATTATTGCCGGGCGTGATGGCTTTTATTCAGACATGATGCTGGCAGCTAATTGTGCACTGTCAGGGGTATTACCAATCAATTCGGTCAACAGGTTATTCACGCCGTCACTCATCGCGGTGAAATGAGTCTGGGAAGAACGGGTCACCACGATAAACACGCCAACACTGTACTGCGGCACCATCGCCATATAGGTGATAAAGCCCCCACCGCCACCGGTTTTCTGGATAATGCCGGGGCGTCCGCCCTGCGGAGCCATATAAACCCAGCCCATGCCCAGCGCCGAGGCTTTGCCCGGAACGTCCATGCCATCCACTTTAGTCAGCTGGTTACGCTGATAAATCATGGTCTGGATCCGGTCAGCCTGCGGCGAGCGCGCATGAACATCCGACGAAAGGAACTGCTGCATCCAGCGGCCCATGTCGTCCGGTGTGGAGTAGATACCGCCGCTGCCAATGGCTGCCAGCGTGTTCGTGCACGGGCTGGCACCTTTCTCGGCCACCATCAGCCGTGAGCACTGATCGGGTGAAGGGGTGAACGTGGTGTCCTTCATCCCCAGCGGGCGGGTAATCTCACGCTGTAGCAGGGTGGGATAAGGCACACCGGCTGCACGCGACAGGGCATCGCCAAGCAAATCGAAGCCCAGATTAGAATAGGCTGCCTGAGTGCCGGGCGCGGCTTTCAGGCGGGCGGTTTCAATCCAGTTCCAGCGCTGGTTCGCGGTCGGCCAGACAAACACCGGACGGTGAGGTTTACCGCCGGGTTGCTCACGGGGCAGGCCGCTGGTGTGGGTTGCCAGGTTGATCAGGCGAATGGTCTGTCCGGCATAGTCCGGCACGCTGCTGCCACGCGGAGCGTATTTACTCAGGGGGTCATTCAGCTGCACCACACCTTCTTCAGACAGCTTCACCAGCAGCTCGCTGGTCATCAGCTTGGTCAGCGAGGCGATACGGATCACCGAGTCCTTTTGCGGCCGGACGCGGCTGCCGGGACGCACCGAACCCTGGCTGGCAAACACGCGCTGATTGGCGTCAATCGCCACCATCGCCATACCGGTCGCTTTGGTGTTGTAGAAGATATTCTGGGCGTAGCGGTCAACAATCTGAGACGCCAGCAGGGGATCGGGGGCGACCTGGGCCGCCATTCCGTCAAGCGGAAGGGCAGCAACAAACAGCGCCAGCAAACGGTGAACAAAGGGTTTCAACGTGCGTGTATCCATCAGATTGAACAGAAAAGTACCCGTATAGTAATCTGTTTTTAACTGGCGTAAAAAGACGTCATCTGACTTTTTTTGGCGCTAAAGCATGTCTTGCAACAGGCCCCGCTTCGCTTGAGGGGCGGAATCCCTTCCGCCTGAAGATCACCAGGCCAGAGCGCGGCCTTCGTTCTGCTGCTGGTCGTCGACCTTAAACACGCTGATGGCCTGCGACAGCTGCACCGCCTGTTCCTGCAGTGACTGGGCTGCCGCTGCGGACTCATTCACCAGCGCGGCGTTCTGCTGGGTCACCTGGTCCATCTGGGTGATGGCCATGTTGATTTCATCAATGCCGGTACTCTGCTCGTTACTGGCAATAGAGATTTCGGCCATGATAGCGGTCACGCTGTTAACGCTGGCGAGCACTTCATCCATGGTGGTTCCGGCAATGGCAACCTGCTTGCCGCCTTCATCCACTCTGGCGACAGAATCTTCAATCAGCTGGGCAATCTCTTTCGCCGCAGAGGCAGAACGTTGTGCCAGGCTGCGCACTTCAGAGGCCACCACGGCAAAGCCACGGCCCTGCTCACCGGCACGGGCGGCTTCAACTGCGGCGTTTAGCGCCAGGATATTCGTCTGGAAGGCGATGCCATCGATCACGCTGATGATATCAACAATCTTTTTCGACGAGCCGTTGATCATGTCCATCGTGCTGACAACCTGCTTCACGGCTGCGCCGCTCTGCACGGCCACTTTTGAAGCCTGAGCCGCCAGTTCGTTAGCCTGACGGGCGTTATCGGCATTCTGCTTCACGGTGGAGGTCATCTGTTCCATCGCCGCAGCGGTCTCTTCCAGCGAGCTGGCCTGCTGTTCGGTACGGGACGAAAGGTCCATGTTACCGGCAGAAATTTCGCTGGAAGCATTGGTGATCAGATGCGTGCCTGAGCGAACTTCGGTAACGATACTCAGCAGGTTGTCGTTCATGTTCTTCAGCGCCTGCATCAGCTGACCGGTTTCGTCAGATGAAGTGACGTGAATGGCCGTACGCAGATCGCCAGACGCAACGTTCTCGGCGATAGTCACCGCTTCACGAAGTGGGCGGACAATGGAGCGGGTCAGTAAGAAGCCAAGTACAATGGCAGCCAGTACTGCGAGGAAGGAGAAGATCAGCGTGATCTGGATAGCGGTTGACCCATCAGAAAGCGCCTTCGCCCCTTCAGCCTGCATCTGCTGAGACTGGGAGTTAGCAAACTGAGCGACCAGATCCAGATAGGCCTTCTGCGAAGGCGTCATCTTTAACAGCGCAAATTCGGCGGCCGTATCAGCATTTCCCGATTTGATCAGCTCGATCAGCTGCGACTTGGCGTTCTCAAAAACCTGCGCCGCGTCTTTCACTGCCTGAATTTTCTTGATCCCTACCGGGGTGGTCTGAATTTTAGCGATTTCAGCAACGGTCTTGTCCGTTCTTTGCGTTGCTTCCGCCAGCTGGTCAAAACGCTTGACGTTTCTCTCCGGGCGGGTGGTGTCAATCACCATGCCGCGTAAATATTTAATCTGGTCATTAACGCCGTCGCGTGCGTCAAATGACAATCTGACTTTGATGTAGCGGTCGTTGATAATGCTTTCAACGGCCCTGTTAATATTCCCTGTTTTGATAATTGCCGTGATACTGACAATGATCATCAGCAGGATGACCAGACCAAAAGCTGCGCCGAGGCGCACGCCGACTCTCATATTCTTCACAGATGCCATCGTGTTTATTTCCTTGCCGGTAGATAGAAATTCACTCTGAATTCAAGGGTGAGTAATTTTTATGCCCTCAGAGGCTATTTAAATCGGCAATGGTCAAAAAAACTTGATGTATATCTCACTTTTTTACGCGATTAGTTGATTACTGTGCCGGATCCACCTTCAGGTTTACCAGGCCGATACCCAACTTGCGGGCGGCGAAACCGTCAATGGAACCGTCCGCCGTCTCTTCCGGGGTGGGTGCATGGATCTCGATGGTCCGTGCCTGGCCTGGGTTGCTGAAATGCAGTTTAACCGTGCTGTCGGTGGTTCCGAGGTTGAACTGCCGGCTCACTTCACCCACTTTCACCGTGAACGGATGCTGGCTGTTAGCGCCATACGCCCGCGCCGTCAGCGTCAGATCAAACTCTGCTGGCAGAGGTTCCAGATACTGGATACTGACTTCCGGCAGCAGATTGGCATCTGACCAGCGCCCGCCCCACGGCTCGATAAATGACAATCCGGTCACTTTCAGCACCTGTTTTGGCAGGCCGGGCAGGGCAAACAGAATGCTGTCAGCAGTGTATTTCAGATCGTCATCGGCTACCCGCAGCTGGGTGACGGTGCGTTGATACTGTTCATCACTCTTATCGATTTGCTTGAAAGTCACGTGGCCGGACGTCGCGCCGGGTTTAACCTGTTCAATGACCGGTGCCGAATTCAGCGTGCCGTTGGCGACGCAGAGATCGGTATTCAGTTCCAGCTTCTGGTCCCAGACATCGCCCATTTTGAAGCAGCGGTCAATCCATACAAATTTCTCATCCGGCGCAAAGCGTGAAAGCTGCTGTTTTAATGGCGCGGCAAGGTAAACATCAAACTTAGGCTCGATCTTATTCGGCGTTACCGACAGCAGCAGCGGCAGTTTGAAATGCACGCCGGAGAAACTGAAGGTATTTTTTGCCGTGTCGATCCTGTAGTCCGAGATCGCTTTCGGGAAGTTCCACAGCTTGATCACGTCCGGCTTCCACTCGTTAACTTTCTCTTTGATATTCAGATAGGTGGCCGCCATTGAGGTCGAGGAGAGGCTGCTGCGGCCAAGGCCGATAAAGTTATCGCCGCCCATCGCATCCAGCACGGTGGCTCCGTTATCCAGCGTGCTGCGCTTCACCGGGATCACTTTGCTGGTCACGTCATCGCCGCGCACCATAAAGAACAGGTCGCTGCGGTCATGCTGGTTCAGGTATTTCCAGGCGGTATTGTTCATTGCCAGATGATCGGAGCTGACCACGATAATGGTGTTACGGAAGTAAGGCGTGGCCTGAATACGCTGGATCAGCCGGGCGATATGCTCCTGACTGCAGGCCACTGCAGCAAAGGATTTGTTCGGTTTGCCTTCGAAGGGATACGCCTTGCGTTCGCAGCTGCGGGAGATAAAACCGTCCGGATGGTGGGTATCCACAGTCAGCGCAAACAGCGAAAACGGGCGGTTTTGCTTTGCCAGTTCCAGATACTTGTCAAACACCACATCCAGCAGCGTGTCGTCATACCAGCCCCAGTCGTTGCGGTAATTTGGGTCTTTCACCACGTTTTTCAGCTCGTTAAAGCCATACAGATGATCTGGCTCGAAGCCATGCGAGGACAGAAACAGATCCTTCCCGGCAAAGCTCAGGCTGGCTCCCTGGTAGAAGTAGTTCTGATAGCCGGATGATTTCAGGATGTCGCCAAGGCAAACGTTCTGCGGGTAAAACGTCGACAACGAGCTGGAAGCATTGCCGTCAAAGGGCGCAAACAGGGGAATACCACACTGCGAAGCCACCATCCCGGCAATGGTATATTCGGTGCCGGGCAACTGCCCGGTATTGCTGAAATCGAGCGAGTTATCTTTGATTTTACTCAGTTCAGGCGCAAGGTCCGGGAAGGCTTTCTGATCGAAATAGGTGCGTTCCAGACTCTCGGCATAGATATAAACCAGGTTAGGCTTGTTTCCGCCAATCTGTCTGGTCGGGACTTTATAATGGCTGTAGAAATCGGTATTGCCTTTTCCCACCTGCGATTTGATCAGGCTGGCAACCTGCTGATAAGCGGGGGTGGTTTTGACCGAGGCTGCGGCCAGCACAACCGCCAGCAGACTGTAGAGGATACTGTAGTGATGGTTTTTGCGCAGGCGTAAAATCCAGGCGAGGAGACCAAACAGCACCACCAGAGCAAGGATCAGGCCGATGCCTGGCAGGATATATTTCCCGACCCCGGCACCGCTCAGGCTGCTGGTGATGGTGTAAATAACCGCGTCATTAATCCCTTCGCCGGTAAAATAATTACTCGCCAGCATTGAGGCGTTTAAAATAATGTAGACGCCGAGGAACAGCAAAATTGCTGAAAACCATAGTCTGTTTCTTCCCGCCTTCCATGTGTAAAGCACTACCGATGCGATGAAAAGTGTCAGTGAAAGTAATTCTGAAACCATTGGCTGTCTTTTATCCTCAAATGGCACATCCCTGGCCGATAGTGGCGATGTCAGTGGTCTGACGTGACGTCAGCGGATCAATTTAGCGTAGCGAATTATCTCTGGCAATCCCGCGGCGGGACAGGTGTGGCGGGAGATTGCGGGGTATTATTACATTCCGTTTACGGTTTGTTTAATTTAATGTTAAGGCCACATTGCCCGTCCTTACGTGTTCCTGTGAGGAGAAACGAAAAGCGGGGTTAAATTCGCGGAAATTAGCGCGAAACTGGCGGGGATGTTGGTTTCGCTGATTTGGATTGTTAAATTAAATTAACGCTTTCCTGACGGTGTTCTGCCGGGATCTTGTTGCCGGAATTCAGATTTACATCACGTTATTCTCGTTCAGTTCTTCGTGCCAGAGCGTGTCCATCGCCTGTTCCAGCTTTTTAAACAGCCGGTAGCGCGGTTGGTGAAAAGCCTGGCGCTGTGGGTCGGGCAGCAGGCGATGCGGGTTGAGTTTGACGGCCTGCGCTACGCCTGCGGCAAGATTGGGCCAGATGCCCACGCCAACGCCTGCGCAAATTGCGGCTCCCAGCGCGCCAGTTTCCTTGCATTCCGTTATCTGAATGGGAATGCCCAACACATCGGCAAACATCTGCGGCCAGATGCAACTGCGGGCTGCACCGCCAGACAGCGTGGCGGCGGCAAAAGGTAACCCGGCAGCCCGCAGGCGATCGATGTGCGCACGATGGGCGAAAGTGACCCCTTCGAACAGCGCAAACAGCATATCGGCGCGGGTGTGCCAGCCGCTCAACCCGTAGAAGCCTGCTTTGGCGGGTTCTTCTTTACGCCCGGAGTAAAGGTAGGGATGGTAAAGCGGCAGATGGGTCTGCGGCACAACGTGCGCCACCAGGTCGCTGCTTTGCTCGGCTCCGGTGCCGCTGCGCCCGTCAGCAAATTCACGCACAAACCAGTCAAGATTGGTCGCTGAAGTGGCGCTGGCTTCGATAGCCATATATCGGTCGCGCTCGATCAGTGAATTCATAAAGACCGGGCGGAGATAGTCCGGGCTGGCGACCACCACCTGATTGATGCTCCAGGTTCCGGCCACTATTGATGCTTCCCCGACGGAAACCACGCCGGACCCCACCGCGCTGGCAACCACGTCGAAAATACCGGCCACCACAGGGATCCCGGCTGGCAAACCGGTTAAACGGGCGGCCTGTGGAGTCACGTAACCGGCCACCTCACTGGATTCATGCAGGGAAGGCAGAAGAGGGCGCGCGTCCTGCAGATCGTAAAGCGCCAGCAGCGCATCACTGTAGCCACGTACCGAGTGGCCGATTAACCCGGCTCCGGCCGCATCGGAATAGTCCGCGCTGACTTCGCCGCTGAGAAAGTGGGCGATCACATCCTTGGCGCACAGCACATGGCCGATGCGCTGGTAACGCTGAGGATCGTGGCGCTTCAGCCAGCTCAGTAACACCGGCGTGGAGCTGGCCCACACTTTCTGCAGCGAGCGTGAATAGATTGCCGTAGCCCGTCCGGACTGTTCCAGTTCGTGCACCAGCTCAAGCGCGCGGCTGTCCACTGACTGAATACCGATCAGCGGCCGCTGCTGGCGATCCAGCGCGTACAGGCCATTGCCGTGACCGGCTGCCCCCACGGCAATCACCTGCGCATCCGGGAACTGAGCCAGACAGGCTTTAATCGCGGTGGTCACGCCCTGCCAGACTTCAGTCACCGGCCGCTCGGCATAGCCTGGCTGTGGCTGGTGGGTCTCTCCCGCGCAGCTGGCAACGGCGCGCACGCTGCCATCCAGATCGAACAGCACCGCCTTGATCATGGTGTTTCCGGCATCAATACCCAGTAGCTGGCTCATCAACTGCTTCCTTGTGCGTTATTCCGCCTGCTCGTACAGCGCCAGCGCCTGTTGCCCGCTGGCTCCCTGATGGATAATTGCCATCAGCGCTTTCACTACCCGTGCCGGGTTGTCGTGCTGATACACATTGCGGCCATATACCATGCCCGAAGCGCCCTGCGCCATCAGCGCCGCGCTTTTATTCAGCACCGCCCCCAGTTCGCCTTTGCCACCGCCGCGCACCAGCGTCGGGCAGCGGGCAGCTTCCACCACGCGGTAAAAGTCCTCCACGTTTTCGGTCGGGTCGACTTTGATGATGTCTGCCCCCAGCTCACGGGCCAGCCTGACCAGCGGCACCATTTTTTCCACCTCGCCCAGTGAACCATAAGCGGCACCCTGTCCGGCAGGGGCCATCACCAGCGGTTCGATCATCAGCGGCATCCCGTAACGTTCACAGGCATGGCGCAGGCGGCCAATGTTCTCAACGCACATGCGGAAAATGCCCGGCTCATCAGGGATCATGTAGAGGTTTACCACCACGGCTGCCGCATCCATCTGCAATGCAGCCAGGATCGGTTCATCGGGGTTGTGCAGTACGGCCCACATTTCACTGTGGCGTGCGGCGTTATAGGCGTTACCCACATCAGTGCGTAACACCAGCGCGGGTTTGTGGCGTTGAGCCTGCTGTTGCAGCAGATCAGCCTGGCCGTAGTTGACCTGAATGGCGTCCGGCTGGGCGGCGACCAGGTTGTGCATCACCTGACGGATATCTTCCAGCCCGGTTAAAAAATCTGGCTCGTTGGCGATACCATGGTCGATGGCAACGTCGAGACATTTTCCGTGATTAAACAGGCGGTTGAGTCTTACTTTCTGACTGGCTGACATGGCGGGATTCCTTGTTGACGGCCACCGGGGAAAGCCTGCCCAGCCCGTGCTGGCTGGCAAGGCGCGAGAGGGTTTCGGTCATATGTTGCTGTCGTCGTTCGGCAGGCCAGCCAAGTTCGTCAGCCAGCAGCCCGGCGATTTCATCAATCAGCAACGGGGTGAGCAGGCCGCCGATGGCCAGCGGCGTGCGGCGGACCAGCAGATCTTCCAGCAACTGTACCTGCTCATGGCGGATCAGGTAGCGCAGTTCATTCTGCGACCAGTCCGGGTTGGCGTGCAGGGCACGATCGGGCTGACTGCGCATAAAGCGCATCATCGGCTGAGCGCGGGTGCCATAGCGGGAAACCAGCTGTTCGACGCGGGTGGGGGAGAAGCTGTATTCGTGGCTGAGCGTTTTGATCCATTCGGGTTTACGCGCGGCGCTGGGGAAGTTACGCCCACCGCCAATCGGCAGATCCGTGGTGCTGACTTTTCGGCTTCGCCCCAGCAGCTTTAGCACCCGGTCAGCGGCTTGTTCGCCGAATTTGCGGAAGGTGGTCCATTTACCGCCTACCAGGCACAGCGTGGTGAAATCCCGCTCTGCGGTCGGCGGCAACAGCGCCAGTGAGTGGTTGCGCGAGATTTTACCATTGCTTGCAGCTTCGCTGGCGGGCAGCGGGCGCACACCACAGAAGGTATACAGCACGTCTTCGTCACTGAGCGTCAGGTGGGGAAAGACAAATTTCAACGACTCCAGAATGTAGCGCTGCTCTTCTGCTTCACAAACCACGTTATCCGGGTCATCTACCCGGATGTCGGTTGAGCCAACCAGTACGTTGCCGAACCACGGAAACATAATGCAGACGCGGCCTTCCTGGTTCTCGTAATAGATCATTTCGCCGTCGAGCATTTTCAACAGCTCCGGGCTTTTCAGGATCAGGTGCGATCCTTTGGTGCCGCCGATCAGCTGATGTTCTGGCCGCCGCGGGCTGAGCCTGCCGTTAAGGCGATCGATCCACGCGCCGGTAGCGTTCACCACCACGTGGGCTTTCAGGCTGAACTCTTCGCCACTAATGGCATCGCGCAGGGTGAGGATCTCGCCGTCTCCGCTCTCCACGCTGACATAATTCAGCGCCAGAGCGGTCGGGTTGGCGCGCTCAGTATCATCAATCAGCTCAAAGCCCAGCCGTTCAGGTGCTGCAATCCATGCGTCGTAGTATGCGGCGCTGCATTTCACCCAGTCGGCCAGCCCGGGCCAGCGTTGTCGGGTCTGCTGCTGGTTGTGGAGCTGATGTCTGGGCATATTGCCATAGCGCCTGGACCAGGTGTCATACAACGTCAGGCCGGTTTTGATCACCAGCGCGCCGCGCCGTCCCGGTTTTTCCGACAGGCGTAAAAAGCGTTTCCCGGCGTTAATCACACCGCCTGCCCAGCTGTCGACCGGCACCGTGGTGCGCAGAGGAGCTACGTAGTGAGGGGCGTTTTTCAGCAAGCGGTCGCGCTCCTGTACCGACTCTTTGACCAGCGCGAACTCGCCGGTTTCCAGGTAGCGCAGGCCACCATGGATCATGCGTGAAAGCGCGCCGCTGGCAGCCTGACACCAGTCGCCTTTCTCCACTAACACCACCGGTATGCCCTGCAGAGCCAGCTCGCGGAAGGTGCTGATGCCATTGATCCCACCGCCGACAATCAGCACTGGCGTGCGATCTGTCTGGCGAAGTCGGGCCACTCTTTCCTCGCGGTTTTCCGGTCTGATGTTCTCAGATGCCATGCTGTTCTCCTTTGCGCCTGCTCCTGTCAGGTATAGCCAGGCAAGCGGAGAAGGCCACTTTTCTGTTGCAAAACTGTTAACTAAAACGAGATCGGCAGAAGGGGAAGAGAAAAACATTGCGGAAAATCAATCGTCAGATGTCATCCGCATGACTTAATGCAAATTCGGCACGTAATGCTAATAATCGTGTGTTTTTGCTTCAAATGACATATTTACTTAATGATTTCGTCAAGAAAACCGCACGAAATGGTCATGCAAATGCACATTCTGTCATACTTCCCGCGCTACTATCTCCCCCGCGAAAAATATTGCAATTCTTCACAGGGATACAAAATGTTAACAAATATGCGCGTTTTATCCCGGGCCATTGGTCTGGGGTTGTTGGTGGGCAGCGCCTCTTTTGCTGCACACGCAGAAGTGACGTTACTGAAAGCCGATCCTCAGGCAGGCGACCCGCTCAGCCGCCTGACTTTTAAAGTGGGTGGTAGTATTCGTCCACAGTTCAACAACATGACCGGTGGCAGCGATAACGGCTCCTACAAACGTAACGGTTTCGATGGCGGTACCCGTTTCCGCTTCTCTGCTGACTACTATCTGTTTGATGACATCAGCTGGGTTAACTACTACGAACTGGGCGTGAACATTCCTGCCCTGTTCGACTGGGATAACCACTACGCCGATGGCGCGAATAACACCACCCGCCGCCAGCTGTATACCGGGCTGAAAAGTAAAACCTGGGGTCAGCTGACTTACGGTCAGCAAAACAGCATCTACTACGATGTGGTTGGCGCGAAAACGGATATCTGGGATTACGATATGCTGGCCCAGGCGCCGGGCAACGGCATCAACGGCGACTACGATGGGTCTTACCGATCACGTAAGATGCTGAAGTACAAAAATACCTTCGGTAATGCCGATGTGTATGCCTCTTACCTGTTCGAAGATAACGATTACCTGCCGGGTAACGGCCTGCGCTACAAGCGTAAAGGTGGCGGCTCTCTGGGTGTTGATTATCATCTGGCGAAGGATCTGACCTGGGGTACCGCCTGGAACTACACCCGTGCCGATATGCGTAATCCCGGCACTGATGATTCCAAAACCTGGAACCAGAATATCTACGGCACGGCTCTGAGCTGGAAGCCGGATCGGTGGACCTTCTCCTTCGGCGGCGGTTACTACCAGAACTTCCTGACCAGCAAGAAAAACAACGTGCATAACTACTTTGCCGGTGATGCATGGGGCATTGAGTACCTTGCCGGTTACACCATTCCGGTTGGGCAGTATGCGCTGAAGTCAGTAATGCCATACTTTATGGGTGACCGCCTTGAGTACGTTAACGATCGCAATTATCAGCGCATCGATAACGGCGTGGGTGTGACCTTCCAGCTGGATTATGGCTTCCGTGTTGACTATGAGCACGTCTTCACTTCCAGCACCGACAACCTGGGTGATATGAACCTGGTGCGTCTGCGCTACGATTTCTGATGCTCTGCGTTCCCCGCTCAGGTGGGGAACGTATTTTTATCCCTGCCATTGATAATAAAATCCTCAGCAACTGATTCCATATAATGGAAGCGCATTTTTGATATTCAGTTACCGCGCCATATATTCCTTTTCAGCTCGCGGCACAATTCCGCCATCAAGAGCTGCTTCAGCTCATCACTGCCCGGCTGGGAAGCGATGGATTCGTTTATCAGTGCTGCGAGAACAGCACCACTATTCTGGTGATAGATCCCAATTCCGACCGGATTGTCAGCAGACTGCCGTGCCTTCGGCCCTTTATCCGTATATTGTGGCAACTGATGGCAATAAACCGTTGCTGTATGTGTTTGATACCCACACGCATCGTCTGCTAAAAACGCTGCCGTTGCCCGGCCACCGGAAAGCCTCGCAGATCACCCGCTTCAGTGAAGGTGGCTCGCTGCTGGTGGTGATCGGTGACCCGGAGCCGGTGATCAGCCTGTTTGATGGCAAGCTGAACCCGCTGGGGCAGGTGGCTGTGGGGAATAAGCCTGTGGATGGCTGCTTCAGCCCGGATAACTGTACCCTGCTGATTGCCAATAAGGATGATGGCACGCTCAGCGTGATTGACCTTGCTACGTTGAAAGTCATCGGCACGCCGTCTGTCGGACGAGGTTGTGAAGTGCTGAGCTATTTTGTTGCGGCTCAGGTTGAGCCGTTTTACTGAGAAAACACGGGAGTGAAGTGACAGAGCATAACATTACCGACATTCTTGCCCCGGGGCTGCGCGTGGTGTTTTGCGGCATAAATCCGGGGAAATCCTCCGCCCATACTGGTTACCATTTTGCCCATCCGGGCAATCGTTTCTGGAAAACCATCTGGCAGGCCGGATTCACCGCTCAGCAGCTGAAACCCGAAGAAGAGATGAAACTGTTGGATACTCGTTGCGGCATCACCATGCTGGTGGAGCGTCCCACCAAAGAAGCGACCGAACTGTCGCGACTTGAGCTGCGTGATGGCGGTAAGGCGCTGCTGGATAAAATCCTGCACTATCAGCCTGATGCGCTGGCGGTGCTGGGCAAGCAGGCTTTTAAGCAGGCGTTCCGCGTCAGCAAGGTGGAGTGGGGCAGGCAACCGCAAACGGTAGGTGAGACGGAGATCTGGGTTTTGCCCAATCCGAGCGGGTTAAATCGCGCCTCGCAGGATGAACTGGTTGCTGCCTATCGGGAGCTGGATACGGCGTTAGCTGCGCGTGGACTCTGATGCAGTGCAGAAATATGCCGAAGATTTTCATCGCTGTTGCAGAGGATTCAGAGGCAGGCCAGACTTCAGGTAAGTGAACAGGTTGATTTGAAACGTTGTGCGCTACACTGCGCGACGGCTGCTCTTGATTTGACGGTCCTGAGCGAATGCGTAGGGCCATAAAGAGAAAGACTCCACGTGAATAAAAAAGCCCCTGCATGCAGGGGCTTTTCAGAGGGCGAAACCGTGTGGGGTTAATCGTCCAGGAAGCTGCGCAGCACTTCAGAGCGGCTTGGATGACGCAGCTTACGCAGTGCCTTCGCTTCAATCTGACGAATACGTTCACGGGTAACGTCAAACTGCTTGCCGACTTCTTCCAGCGTGTGGTCGGTGTTCATATCGATACCGAAACGCATACGCAGCACTTTAGCTTCACGAGCAGTCAGGCCAGCCAGCACGTCATGGGTTGCGGAACGCAGGCTTTCAGACGTTGCTGAATCCAGCGGCAGCTCCAGCGTGGTGTCTTCAATAAAATCACCCAGATGCGAATCTTCATCATCACCAATCGGCGTCTCCATGGAGATCGGCTCTTTGGCAATTTTCAGCACCTTACGGATCTTATCTTCCGGCATCAGCATGCGCTCGGCCAGCTCTTCCGGCGTCGGTTCACGGCCCATTTCCTGCAGCATCTGGCGGGAAATACGGTTGAGTTTGTTGATGGTCTCAATCATATGCACCGGAATACGTATGGTGCGCGCCTGGTCAGCGATGGAGCGGGTGATAGCCTGACGGATCCACCAGGTGGCATAAGTCGAGAACTTATAACCCCGGCGATATTCAAACTTATCAACGGCTTTCATCAGACCGATGTTGCCTTCCTGAATCAGGTCGAGGAACTGCAGGCCACGGTTGGTGTATTTCTTGGCGATAGAAATAACCAGACGTAAGTTAGCTTCAACCATCTCTTTCTTCGCACGGCGTGCTTTCGCTTCACCAATCGACATACGACGGTTGATGTCTTTCACCTGCTCGATGGTCAGGCCGGTCTCTTCTTCAATCTGCGACAGCTTCATCAGGCCGCGCTGCACGTCTTCAGTCACGTCTTTCAGCTTTTCTGACCATGGCTTGTTCATTGCCCGTGCTGCTTTGAACCAGGTTTCGCTGGTTTCGTTACCGGTGAACAGAGTAATGAAGTTCTTTTTCGGCATCTTACAGATTTCAACACACAGCTTCATGATGATGCGTTCCTGGGTACGGACGCGATCCATCATGGTACGCATGTTGTTCACCAGGAAGTCGAACTGCTTCGGCACCAGGCGGAACTGTTTAAACACGTCGGACAGATTCTGGATTTCAATAACGGCATCAGCGTGACTACGGCCTTTGGCCTTGATCACCATACGGGCTTTTTCGTACTGCACGCGCAGATCGTTAAACTTCTCGCGGGCCAGTTCCGGATCGATGCTGTTGTCGTCATCAGAGCTGTCGTCGTCGGACTCTTCATCTTCGTCTTCGTCGTCGTCACGCTCTTCTTCAGAAAGTTCAGATCCTACGTGCGTGGCAGTAGGGGCGATCTCTTCTTCAGCGTTAGGATCGACAAATCCGGTGATCATGTCGGACAGGCGCGCTTCGCCCGCTTCAACGCGATCGTATTGCTCGAGTAAATAGGTGATGGCTTCAGGGTATTCAGCGACGGAACACTGCACCTGGTTGATGCCGTCTTCGATACGTTTGGCGATGTCGATTTCACCTTCACGTGTCAGCAGTTCGACGGTACCCATTTCGCGCATGTACATGCGCACCGGGTCAGTAGTACGTCCGATTTCAGATTCAACGCTGGATAACACCTGAGCAGCCGCTTCGGCAGCGTCTTCATCCGTGTCGCTGCTGTTCTCGTTCAGCATCAGATCATCGGCATCAGGCGCTTCTTCCACCACCTGGATACCCATGTCGTTGATCATCTGGATGATGTCTTCGATCTGATCGGAGTCGACGATATCTTCCGGCAGATGGTCATTGACCTCGGCATAGGTCAGATAGCCTTGCTCCTTACCACGGGTGACAAGCAGCTTCAGCTGTGACTGCGGGTTTTGCTCCATAAGACGGTATCCACACTTCTGTTAAATGAGATTGGTGTCGGTCGGCTAAGCCTAAGCAGCCAACAATAACAGTGAGGGCGTTGCTTTATTGCCGCTGCCCATCGTGGCGGCTGCCAGGCTCAACCTGGCGGAAGATCGGCACTTAAGCCGCTTTAATTTTGTTTGAAGCTATCTTACTTGCCATTTTGAACGCTGGCAGTGCTCACTGTCCTCACGTACTAAAGTACGCTGCGGGTGCTGCGCGCTGGCTGAAATCAAACTGACTGCGACGATATATGCTTCATAATTTTGTTAAAGACTATGATAATCAGCCTTTTGAGTTTGGTTTTTTTGCAAACTCTTGGTTCAAAAACCAGTACTCACGACGTTCATTTGCATCCAGCCCATGCGTTCTTTCCCTGGCAATTAAGTACTCCAGGCGTCGTTCCAGCGCAGCGTCGTACATGCTGGCCAGAGAATCTTTAAACATGGTTTCCACTTCATCTTCCACGATCATGTGGTTCCATGTGGCCAGCGTTTCAAGGCTCTGGCTAAATTTTGTTCCGCGATATAACTCTAGTAGCTGTCCGGTGGTCAGGCCAGGGTGAGCTACGCAAGTGCTCACTAACTCCACAAAAAGGGGGAAGCCTGCGAGGTCAGAATGCCCCAGTCCATCCAGTGACGGCACCATCGTCGCCAGCGCAGGGTTCTGAATCAGCAACCCAATGAGTATACGCATGGTTGTACGTTTTAGCTGCGGCTGCTGGGGTGGTTTCGCATTCTCCCCCTGCTTTGGCAGCAGCTTTTCTAACTGGCTGTCGTCAAGGATCCCCAGCTTGTTGCCCAGCTCCTGACGTAAATAGATGCGCAGCGTCTCGCCCGGCACCTGGCTTATTAACGGTATCGCCAGCCTGCTGAGCTGTGCGCGGCCATCCGGTGAGCGCAAATCTACCTGCGGCATCAGCGAGTCAAACAGGAAAGCGGAGAGCGGCATCGCCTGCTCCATCCGGGCTTCAAAAGCCTCTTTCCCCTCTTTGCGTACCAGCGTATCCGGGTCTTCACCGTCCGGCAGAAACATAAAGCGTAGCTGACGACCGTCATTCATGTAAGGTAATGCGGTTTCCAGCGCTCGCCAGGCTGCTTCGCGGCCCGCTCTGTCGCCGTCATAGCAACAAATAACGTTATCGGTCGTGCGGAAAAGAAGTTGAATATGCTCCGCCGTGGTGGAGGTTCCCAGCGAGGCAACGGCATAATCGATGCCAAATTGCGCCAGCGCCACCACATCCATATAGCCTTCGACCACTAACAGCTTCGCTGGTTCAGGATGCTTCTTTTGTGCTTCATAAAGGCCATACAGCTGGCGGCCTTTATGAAAAATATCGGTTTCCGGCGAGTTCAGGTATTTCGGCAGCGCATCACCCAGTACACGCCCACCAAATCCAATGACTCGTCCACGCTTGTCGTGGATCGGGAACATTACCCGTTCGCGAAAGCGGTCGTAGCTACGGCCCTGATCGTTTGTGACCAGCATCCCGGCATCAATCAACGACTGGCGATCGTCCTGATTGCGACCAAATCGCTTCAGGGCGTTGTCCCAGCCTGTGGGCGCAAAGCCAATGGAAAAATGCTGAATGACTTCATCGCTCAGGCCGCGCTTGTTGAGATAGTCACGGGCAGCCGTTGCCTGATTCTGGGAAAGCGCCTGCTGATAAAACTCACTCAGGCCGGTCATCAGTTGATACAGACTCTGACGCTGATGACGCTCCAGCTGGCTGGGGCCGGTTCCGCTTTCATACGGAACTTCCAGTCCATACGCAGTCGCCAGCTCTTCAATACTTTCAACGAATTCCAGACGATCATAATTCATCAGGAAATCAATGGCATTGCCATGTGCGCCACAGCCGAAGCAGTGGTAAAACTGTTTTTCACCGTTGACGGTGAAAGAGGGGGTTTTTTCATTATGGAAGGGACAACACGCGTGGTAGTTCTTTCCCTGCTTTTTCAGCTTTACGCGGGCATCAATAAGATCCACGATGTCCGTGCGCGCCAGCAAGTCATTGATAAATACACGTGGAATTCGTCCAGCCATAAGCCCCGGTTTATCAGCTCATAAACGAGAACAAGCCGCGCATTCCTTTCGGAAAGCACGGCCTTCTTAACTACTACTTGTCTGTGAAGCGACTAAAAACGATTAGTACAGACGAGTGCGGCGTGCGTTTTCGCGAGCCAGTTTCTTCGCGTGGCGTTTAACTGCAGACGCTTTAGCGCGCTTACGTTCGGTAGTCGGTTTTTCATAAAACTCACGACGACGAACTTCAGCCAGAACGCCTGCTTTCTCGCAAGAACGCTTGAAGCGACGCAGTGCTACGTCAAATGGCTCGTTTTCACGTACTTTAATTACCGGCATGTAACTCTCACCTCGATAAATTCGGTTTTGTTGCTGACGTCAGTGCCAGCTTGTTTCAAAATGGTGCGGAATTTTACTCCAACACAGGCTGCGTTGTAAAGCACCATAGCAAAATGTCACCAACAGATGCGCCTGTGCGGCTGCCGGTTTTTTCAGGCGGAGGATTATACACCAACTGACCTGTGCGCTGTGAAAATATTTTTCCCTTATGCCTCAGAGAGTCACGGTGGAACGACGGAAAATTGCCGCCCGGTGCAGGCCTTCATGCTACACTGCGCGCCGCAAGAATGAGGTGAAACTGTCATGCGTGTACTCGGAATAGAAACTTCCTGCGATGAGACCGGTATCGCGATTTACGACGATCAAACCGGCTTACTCGCCAACCAACTTTACAGCCAGGTCAAACTGCACGCCGATTACGGCGGTGTGGTGCCGGAACTGGCTTCGCGCGACCACGTGCGCAAAACCGTGCCGCTGATTCAGGCGGCACTGAAAGAAGCCGGTCTGAAGGCGCAGGATATTGACGCGGTAGCCTATACGGCAGGCCCGGGACTGGTCGGGGCGCTGCTGGTCGGTGCTACCATTGGCCGTTCCCTGGCTTTTGCCTGGGATGTTCCGGCGATCCCGGTTCATCATATGGAAGGGCATCTGCTGGCGCCAATGCTGGAAGATAATCCGCCGGAGTTTCCGTTCGTCGCCCTGCTGGTCTCTGGTGGTCACACCCAACTGATCAGCGTCACCGGCGTCGGGGAATATATTCTGCTGGGTGAATCGATTGATGATGCCGCTGGTGAGGCCTTCGATAAAACGGCCAAGCTGCTTGGTCTGGATTATCCCGGCGGCCCAATGCTGTCGAAAATGGCGCAGCAGGGCGTCGAAAAGCGCTTTATTTTTCCGCGTCCGATGACCGACCGTCCGGGACTGGATTTCAGCTTCTCCGGGCTGAAGACCTTTGCGGCTAACACCATCCGTGAAAACAGCGATGACGAACAAACCCGTGCTGATATTGCACGGGCATTTGAAGATGCGGTGGTGGATACGCTGGCAATCAAATGTAAGCGTGCGCTGGAGCAAACCGGCTTTAAGCGGCTGGTGATTGCCGGTGGCGTCAGCGCCAACCGTACTCTGCGGGCGAAAATGGCGGAGGTAATGAAGGCGCGCGGCAGTGAAGTCTTCTATGCCCGTCCTGAATTCTGCACCGACAATGGCGCGATGATTGCCTATGCCGGAATGGTGCGGATGAAGGGGGGAACGCGGGGAGAACTGAGCGTCACCGTCCGGCCTCGCTGGCCGCTGGCGGAATTACCCGCAATTTCCTGATCGCTTCTTTTTTAAGGGCGGAAACCACCGCCCTGTTAAGCTGGACAGAACGATTTATTGCAACGAAACCCTTCTTCTCTTTATTAAAATTCATCATTATTGATGGGGGAGAGTGCAGGCATGTCCATTTGACCACTCAACCCAACAACAATGCGGCGCGTGGTGATGGCATCATGCTTTTCTGATTCCGGTGATACCAGAATAAAATCGGCTATAAATTGCCCTTTTTCTGAAAACGGTTGTCGAGTTGCCAGGAGTAATTAGCTGCTCAGCTAAGCATGCCTCTCGTTTTCACCCACATTCCGCGTTCGCCTTGCCACACATGTGACATTTCATGGATGAACAAATGCTGAAGATCTGCGGGCTCTTTGGAAAAATCCTGTTTGTACCAGTCTCTGAAATACAGCTCGCCATTTGGTGTCATGGCAACATTTCAGCTTTGCGGCCCAAATGGCAGATAACTTCGGTGGTGTATTCATACTTTGTTGAATGAAACAGAGTTCTTAAACACTTCTCTGGCTAATCTGGTTTCGCCAGGCGTCAGTAGCCGAGGCTACCTTCTTCTTTCTGTTGCATATTTAAGTCCTTTTATTGAGTATCCGTATGCCAGAAAAAATAGTGATTGTTCAGCGATCGCTTTCTGGACCTTTCTTTTTTTTCTTCCAGATCTTCGATTCCTGCCCGCGCCAGAGGCGCTGAATATTGTCGTGATGGCGCAGCAGCACCAGGCATGACAGCATGGCGACCGGGAAAGTGAATTGAGGTTTGAACCACCACACGTAGAAAGGTGCAATCAGTGCGCTGATAATTGCGCCCAGAGATGAGTAGCCGCTCAGCAGCACGGTCAGCAGCCAGGTACCGGTCATCAGCCCGGTCAAATCCCAGCCGATTGGGGCAATGGCGCCGAATGCCGTTGCCACGCCTTTGCCACCTTTGAAGTGGAAGAATACCGGATAAATGTGGCCGACACAGGCGGCGATAGCGACCAGGCCAAGATAAAACGGGCTGACACCATAATGGTAAGCCAGCCACACCGGCAGCATACCTTTGAGAATATCGAAAACCAGAACGGCGATTGCCGGGACTTTGCCACCGATTCGCAGCACGTTGGTCGCGCCGGGATTCCCGGAACCATTCTGGCGGGGATCGGGTAGTCTGAACAGTCGGCACACCAGAATCGCGCTGGAAATGGAGCCGCACAGATACGCGAAAACAATCATACCAAGCGCGAATACACTCATAACATCGTTCCGTCTTGTAGGGTTGGTTTTGTTCTCATCATCCGTGGATAATACGCATAAACCGCCGGAAGTGGTATCCGGCAACCACAAAAACAGAGACTGCCATCATGGATATCGTATTTATTGAACAACTCTCCGTCATCACCACGATTGGTGTCTATGACTGGGAACAAACTATTCAGCAGAAGCTGGTGTTCGATGTCGAAATGGCCTGGGACAACCGCAAAGCGGCGGCCAGCGACGATGTGAATGACTGCCTGAGCTATGCCGATGTGTCTGAGGCCATTATTAACCACGTTGCGGGCGGAAAATTTGCCCTGGTAGAGCGCGTGGCGGAAGAAGTGGCCACGTTATTGCTGACACGATTTAACTCCCCCTGGGTGCGGATTAAGCTCAGCAAGCCCGGTGCAGTAGCCCAGGCGGTTCAGGTTGGCGTAGTGATAGAACGCGGGACTAATCCGAAATAAAGCCAGAGTGATTGCCATCACGGTGAAACCAAACGACATTATGGTCTGTCTTAAGGTTGGCCTAACCCAGGGCTGACACAATTTTGGCGGTAGCTAAGAGCGACCGCCTTTTTAATGTTTTTTAAACGGATAGGGGAAATTTGATGGCAGACATTCATCATCTATGGGTGGCAGCAATACTGGGCATTGTTGAAGGATTAACAGAGTTTCTGCCTGTCTCCTCCACCGGACACATGATTATTGTCGGTCATCTGTTGGGGTTTGAAGGGGACAAGGCAGACACCTTTGAGGTCGTCATTCAGCTTGGTTCCATCCTGGCCGTCGTAGTGATGTTCTGGCGTCGTTTGTTTGGGCTGATTGGCATTCACTTCGGTAAAGTCCCACACGAGGGAACGGGGAAAGGACATCTGACGCTGATTCATATCCTGCTGGGTATGGTTCCTGCAGTGGTTATCGGTCTGATCTTCCACGATAAGATTAAATCGCTGTTTAACCCGGTCAACGTGATGTACGCGCTGGTTGTGGGCGGTGTACTGCTGCTGGCGGCGGAATTCCTGAAGCCGAAGAAGCCCAGGGCCGAGGGCATTGATGATATGACTTATCGTCAGGCTTTCGTGATTGGCTGCTTCCAGTGTCTGGCGCTGTGGCCGGGCTTCTCCCGTTCAGGTGCCACCATTTCTGGCGGTATGCTGATGGGGGTGAGTCGCTATGCGGCTGCCGAATTCTCTTTTGTTCTGGCTGTACCCATGATGCTGGGCGCGACCGTGCTGGATTTGTACAAGAGCATGGGCTTCCTGACCCTGACGGACTTCCCGATGTTTGCCGTGGGGTTTGTCACCGCATTTATCGTGGCGCTGATCGCCATTAAAGTGTTCCTGAAGCTGATTCAGAGCATTTCGTTTGTGCCGTTTGCCATCTATCGCTTTATCGTGGCAATTGCGGTCTATATCGTCTTTGTTTAGAGCCTGAACGAAGCCGGGCGCGCTGACGCCCGGCTTGCTCTTTACGCTAACTCGTTGTCTTCCTTCCACTGATTCAGCGCGGCGATTCGCCTTCTGGTTAACTCTTCACGCACTTCCGCGCCCTTGAGACCGGCGGCAACCACCTCTTTCGTCGGCACATTCTGCGCCACCGCAAAAGCATCCTGCAGATATTTACCCTGTGGATAAGGGTTGTTCTCAAAACCGGTACGCCCACGCGCGTCTGCTTCGCTGGTCAGGGCGATTTGCTCCACCCGGTGCGGCTTGCGCCAGGCATCAACGCGGTCGAACAGGGCGATCAGCGTTTCAGGGCTCTGACGCCCGATGGTATGCACCAGATCGTGGAATTCTGTCACCAGCAGCGCTAAATCGCGCAGGGCGTTGGGGACGCGCAGCCGCTGACACAGGTTTTCGACCAGAGAGACGCCTGCCGGGCCATGACCATGATGGCTGGGCCATTTTTCCGGTGGCGTCAGCGCTTTGCCCACGTCATGGAAAAGAGTGGCAAAGCGGATAGCCACCTCATCACTGATTTGAGCGGCAATCGCCAGCGTCATCAGGGTGTGGACGCCGGTGTCGATTTCCGGATGCCACTTCGCCGGGGCCGGAACGCCGTAGAGGTTATCCAGTTCCGGGAACAGCACGGCCAGCGCACCACAATCCCGCAGGATCTGGAAGTAGGCCTGAGGACTTTGGGTTTCCAGCGCTTTTTCCGTCTCTTTCCACACTCTTTCCGGCGTCAGCGTATTCAGCTCTCCGCTTTCTGCCATCCGTCGCATTAATACCAGAGTCTCTTCCGCTACGGTGAAATCCAGGTGAGCGAAGCGCGCAGCAAATCGCGCCACACGCAGAACGCGAAGCGGATCTTCATTAAAAGCGGGAGAAACATGGCGCAGCAGACGCTGTTCAATATCGGCACGCCCGCCATAGGGGTCATGGTAGCTGCCGTCCCGATCCTGGGCTATCGCATTGATGGTCAGGTCGCGTCGCTGTAAATCCTGTTCCAGAGTGACGTCAGGTGCGGAATAGCACACAAAGCCGGTGTAGCCGCTGCCGCTTTTCCGCTCGGTGCGGGCCAGCGCATACTCTTCATGGGATTTGGGATGCAGAAACACAGGGAAGTCCCGGCCAACCTGTTCGTAGCCCTGGTTCAGCATCTCTTCGGGTGAGGCGCCGACCACTACCCAATCTTTGTCTTTGACCGGCAGATTTAGCAGTGCATCGCGTACCGCGCCACCGACAAGGTAAGTCTTCACTAACTACACTCCAGGCTGATTCATTACATGCATCATACGTGAAGTGTAGAACGCGGTCAGCACCGTTGCAGGTGGCAGAGGATCAGTTCATCCAGCGGTCTTTCTTTTTACGGCTCGGGATCATATGCGGCAGCAGCAGGCCCAGCAGCAGGCCAACACCTGCCACGCCGCCACCGTACATAAACCACTGCATGATGATGGTTCGCTGCTTGTCATCCAGCTGAACGTTCGCGGCACTGACTTTCTTCTGTGCCACAATCAGCTCGTTTTTCAGCTTCTGATTCTCTTCTTTCAGGCCATTGATTGCGCCATCGCTGCCTGCCACTTTTTTCTGCATCTCAGCGGTACGCTGGTTCCAGCTGCCGTCGATATTGGCCAGCTTGTCGGTCAGATCTTTCACCTGCTGTTCCAGCTGTGGGACGCGGGTGCGCATGCTTGGCTGTTCGCTCAGCTGTGCCTGTGGGATCCAGGTGGTACGGCCATTGGCGTCGCGGATTTGAGCATAGTGCGTACTGTCGTCAGTTTGCAGTAACGCCACTTCCTCGCCGGCATTCAGGGTGCCGACCAGGCGGTAACTGTCGCTTGGGCCGCTGCGTACCCAGGTGGAAAGTTCGTCGGAGATATAGCGTTTTTCTTCGGCATGAACGGATGCTGCTACGCTGAAAGTCAGTAAAGTAAGGCCAATAAGCTGAGTTTTTTTCATTCGATATCTTTTTTACGTGAGTCCTGGAAAAAAGTAATGGCACAGTCTGGAGCTGGCTCGCACAAAGCTAAATGAGAACTTTCCTGGTCTCAGGCTGGTGCGAAACACCACGCAAAGCGATAAGAAAGCCGAGACAGCCACGGCGATTCTGCATTACTCTTCACGCAATAACGTCATTTACCGTGCCGGTAACCAACTGATTAAGAAAATATGACCATCGAAATCGAAGTAAAGTTCATTGTGACGCCAGAAGGTGCCGAAAAACTGCCCGCCACGCTTGCAGCCTGGCCAAACCAGCATACTGCGCCGGTCGAGCTGACCAACATCTATTTTGAGACGGCTGGGGGCCAGTTGCGCAGCTGGGATATGGGCTTGCGTATTCGCGGCTATGGCGACAGTTATGAAATGACGTTGAAAGCAGCAGGGCAGACCGTTGGCGGCCTGCATCAGCGTCCTGAATACAATGTGCCTGTCGCGGAGCCGGTGCTGAATATCAGCAAGCTGCCTGCCGAAATCTGGCCGGAAGGGTGCGATCTGGCCGCTCTGCAGCAGCAGCTCAAACCGCTGTTCAGCACCCGTTTCGTGCGCGAGAAGTGGGTGGTTACTTACCTGAGCAGCGAGATTGAAGTTGCTTTTGATCGCGGCGAAGTCACTGCCGGTGAGCTGAGCGAAGCGCTGTGTGAGATTGAGCTGGAGCTGAAAAGTGGCAGCCGGGATGATCTGCTGGCTTTTGCCGCCGGGCTGACGACGATGGGCGGACTGCGTCTGGGCAGCCTGAGCAAGGCCGCACGCGGTTATGCGCTGGCTAAGGGCAATCCACCGTGTGACCTGCGGCCGGTGCCGGTGATGAAAGTGAAGCCGAAAGCCACAGTGGAAGAGGGAATGCGTGCTGCCTTTATGCTGGCACTGAGTCAGTGGCAGTATCACGAAGAGCTGTGGCTACGTGGTAATAAGGGCGCGCTGCATGAAATCCATGAGGCGCTGGAAACGCTGCGTCAGGCGTTCTCTCTGTTTGGTGCGCTGGTTCCGCGCAAGGCCAGCAGTGAGCTTCGCCAGTCTCTGACCCAACTCGAAGAGGCTCTGCTGGAAGATAAACTGAAAGCGGAAACGCTGTGCTTCAGTACCATCAGCTTGCAGACCCAATTAGCACTCACTAACTGGATTGCCACCGAGCGCTGGCGCGGGTTTGTCGATGCCAAAGCGGATGCCAAGCTGCAGGGATCTTTTAAACGTTTCTGCGACGTGATGCTGGGCCGGATCTCTGCCGACCTGAAAGAGACTTTCGGGCTGGTGCGGCAGATTAACGAGTATCAGGACAAACTGACCCGGCTGCATCGTCAGCTGTTAGCGGCACGCCTGTTGGCAGGGACTTATGATACTGCTGCCGTTGCCTCATGGCTGGGAGAGTGGTATCAGCTGGCCCATGCCATCGAGACCAGACAGGAAGCCTGGCTGGCGACTTATTGCCGTCAGGCACTGAAGCATCCGGCCTTCTGGAAAAACGGTAGCGTCTGAATGGGATCTGCAGCCCGCAGCTGACTGAAATAATGCCTACAGGGAGTCTCTATGTTGCCATCACCCTCATCGTCGCTGCCCTCGCTGCTGGCGGAGCAGGTTACGCGCCTGGCCCCGGAGTGGCAAGAGCTTAACGCCACTGAACAGGCCGTGCTGGCCTTCAGTGACTTTATCGGTGAGAACCTGGCGCGCCAGCCTGAATGGCTCGGCCAGCTGCAGGACAAGCCGCCGGAGCCGGGAGAGTGGCAACAGTATGCGGACTGGCTGCAGAAGCGGCTTACCGCCGTTAGCGATGAAAACAGCCTGATGCGCGAGCTGCGCCTGTTCCGCCGCCATATGCTGACCCGCATCGCGTGGATGCAGACGCTGGCAACCAGCAATACGCAAGAGTCCCTGCAGCAGCTCAGCATGCTGGCAGAAACGTTGATTGTCGCCGCAAGAGACTGGTTGTGGCAGGCGTGCTGTCGCGAGTTTGGTACGCCGGTGAATGCTCAGGGTGAAGCACAACCCTTGCTGATCCTCGGGATGGGTAAGCTGGGCGGCGGTGAGCTGAACTTCTCTTCTGACATCGATCTGATTTTCACCTGGCCGGAGAACGGCAGCACCACAGGTGGCCGCCGTGAGCTGGATAACGCCCAGTTCTTCACCCGTCTGGGACAGCGGCTGATCAAAGTGCTCGATCAGCCGACGGTGGAGGGGTTTGTTTATCGCGTGGATATGCGCCTGCGTCCCTTTGGCGACAGCGGGCCGCTGGTGCTGAGCTTCGCCGCGCTGGAAGATTATTACCAGGAGCAGGGACGTGACTGGGAGCGCTATGCGATGGTCAAAGCGCGGCTGATGGGCGGGACAGAAGACCGCTGGAGTCAGGAGCTGCAGCAGATGTTGCGGCCGTTTATCTACCGCCGCTATATCGATTTCAGCGTGATCCAGTCGCTGCGTAACATGAAAAGCATGATTGCGCGTGAAGTCCGACGGCGTGGCCTGACTGACAATATCAAGCTCGGCGCGGGCGGGATCCGTGAAACAGAATTTATTGTGCAGGTCTTCCAGCTGATCCGTGGCGGGCGTGAGCGGGCGTTACAGCTGCGCTCCCTGCTGCCGACGCTGCAGGCAATTGGTGAACTCAGTCTGCTGCCTGCTGAACAGGTGGGCCAGCTGGAAGGAGCCTATCTGTTCCTGCGGCGTCTGGAAAATCTGCTGCAAAGCATTAACGATGAACAGACCCAGACGTTGCCTGCAGACGATCTGAACCGCGAGCGACTGGCCTGGGCAATGGGCACCTCGTCATGGTCTGAACTGCACCAGCAACTTGAGCAGCATATGGCCGCTGTCCGCGCCATCTTTGATGAGCTGATTGGCGACGACACGCCAGAAACAGGTGAAAACAAAGAGTCCGACGAGTACGGCGTGCTGTGGCAGGATCGGTTGGAGGAAGCTGAACTCGCTCCGCTGGTGCCGCACCTGAGCACAGAATCCTGTCAGCGCCTGCTTCAGGCGATCACCGCTTTCCATCAGGACGTGGATAAACGCACCATTGGCCCCCGGGGCCGTCAGGCGTTGGACCAGCTGATGCCGCGCCTGCTGTCTGAAGTCTGTCCACGTGAGGATGCTGACATCACGCTTAACCGCCTGACGCCGCTGCTGCTGGGCATTGTCACCCGTACCACCTATCTGGAGCTGCTGACCGAATACCACGGCGCACTGAAGCACCTGATCCGCCTCTGTTCCGCTTCGCCGATGGTCGCCAGCCAGCTGGCCCGCTACCCGCTGCTGCTGGACGAGCTGCTCGATCCTGCCACGTTGTACCAGCCTACCGCCACTGATGCCTATCGCGACGAACTGCGTCAGTACCTGCTGCGCATCCCGGAAGAAGATGAAGAGCAGCAGCTGGAAGCCTTGCGCCAGTTTAAGCAGGCTCAGCATCTGCGTATTGCCGCCGCTGATATTGCGGAAACGCTGCCGGTGATGAAAGTGAGCGATCACCTTACCTGGCTGGCGGAGGCGATGATTGAGCAGGTGGTGCAGCAGGCATGGCAGATGATGGTGCAGCGTTATGGCCGACCATCACATCTGAAAAACGATCGGGAGCGCGGCTTCGCGGTGATTGGCTACGGCAAGCTGGGTGGCTGGGAGCTGGGCTACAGTTCAGACCTGGATCTGGTGTTCCTGCACGACTGCCCGGAAGAAGCAATCACCGAAGGCGAACGCAGTATTGATGGCCGTCAGTTCTACCTGCGGCTGGCTCAGCGGGTGATGCACCTGTTCAGCACCCGCACCTCATCCGGCATTCTGTACGAGGTGGATGCTCGCCTGCGGCCATCCGGCGCGGCCGGGATGCTGGTGAGCACCTTTGAAGCCTTCGATGACTATCAGCGCAATGAGGCCTGGACCTGGGAGCATCAGGCACTGGTGCGGGCGCGGATTGTCTTTGGCGAAGCGGCGTTGAGCCAGCGGTTTGATGAAATTCGCCGTGGCATTCTGTGTCTGCCGCGTGAGCCGGATAAGCTGAAAACAGAGGTTCGTGAGATGCGTGAGAAAATGCGCGCACATCTTGGCAGCAAGCAGAAAGACCGCTGGGATATTAAAGCGGATCAGGGCGGTATCACGGATATTGAATTCATCACGCAATATCTGGTCTTACGCTACGCGGCTGATGAACCCAAACTGACACGCTGGTCTGATAACGTGCGTATTCTTGAGCTGATGGCACGGAATGACCGGATTGAAGAAGCGGAAGCGCAGGCGCTGACTCAGGCTTACGTTACCCTGCGCGATGAGCTGCATCATCTCGCGTTGCAGAAACTGGCCGGGCAGGTCCCGCCTGATGCGTTTAGCCGTGAAAAAGCGGTGGTGAACGGCAGCTGGCAGCGCTGGTTGGGTAATACAGAGCGGTCGTGATGCTCTGATTTTCACGTAGTGAGCGCGTCAGCGGGGATAAACCGAAGGGTAAATGTGCGTGCCAGCGAGCTTGTGCTATCATCGCGCGCACTATTTTTTGATACTGGCCAGGAGTCTCTGGAATGAAAATTACGCTGCCCGATTTTAACCGTGCGGGTGTTCTCGTCGTTGGCGACGTGATGCTGGATCGCTACTGGTACGGCCCGACCAGCCGTATCTCTCCTGAGGCCCCGGTGCCGGTAGTCAAGGTCGATAACGTCGAAGAGCGCCCGGGCGGCGCGGCTAACGTGGCGATGAACATTGCCTCACTGGGCGCGGAGTCACGGCTGATCGGGCTGACCGGCATTGATGATGCGGCGCGGGCGCTGAACGAGACACTCAGAGGCGTCAACGTTCAGTGCGATTTCGTCCCGGTTGCCACTCATCCCACCATTACCAAGCTGCGCGTACTGTCACGTAATCAGCAGCTGATCCGTCTGGATTTCGAAGAAGGTTTTGAAGGAGTGGACGTTGAGCCACTTCACCAGCGCATCCGCCAGTCGCTATCGCAGACTGGTGCGCTGGTGTTGTCTGACTATGCCAAAGGCGCGCTGGCCAGTGTGGAGACTATTATCCACATTGCCCGCGAGGCAAAGGTGCCGGTGCTGGTCGATCCAAAAGGGACCGATTTTGAACGTTACCGTGGTGCGACCATCCTGACTCCGAACTTCTCTGAATTCGAAGCTGTGGTAGGCTTTTGCAAAGACGAAGCGGAAATTGTGGCGCGCGGTATGGCGCTGATTGAGCAGTTTGAGCTGTCGGCGCTGTTGGTCACCCGTTCAGAAAACGGCATGACGCTGCTGCAGCCGGGCAAAGCGCCTTTCCACCTGCCAACGCAGGCGCAGGAAGTTTACGATGTTACCGGTGCAGGCGATACGGTCATTGGCGTACTGGCAGCTGCGCTGGCGGCGGGTAATACGCTGGAAGAGTGCTGTTTTCTCGCCAATGCTGCCGCTGGTGTGGTGGTGGGCAAGCTTGGGACCTCTACGGTTTCTCCGGTGGAGCTGGAAAATGCCATTCGTGCACGTCCGGAATCTGGTTTTGGCGTGATGAGCGAAGAGCAGCTGAAGGAAGCAGTAGCGATCGCCCGCCGTCGTGGTGAGAAAGTGGTGATGACCAACGGCTGCTTCGATATCCTTCATGCAGGGCACGTCTCCTATCTGGCGAACGCCCGTAAACTCGGTGACCGGCTGATCGTGGCGGTCAACAGCGATGCTTCCACTAAGCGTCTGAAGGGCGAAAGCCGTCCGGTCAATCCACTGGTCAACAGAATGATCGTGCTGGGTGCACTGGAAGCGGTGGACTGGGTGGTGTCGTTTGAAGAGGACACGCCACAGCGGGTGATCGCTGATATCCTGCCTGACCTGTTGGTCAAAGGTGGCGACTATAAACCGGAAGACATCGCCGGTAGCAAAGAAGTCTGGGCTAATGGTGGGGAAGTGCGGGTGCTGAATTTTGAAGATGGCATCTCTACCAGCAACATCATTAAAGCGATTCAGTCGAAAGCCTGACGGCACAGGCGATAAAAGAGAGGGGGGCGATCCGATATCGCCCCCTTGTTATTTATGCCGCACTGAGCGTTACTGCAAGTCTTCGGTCCTGACCGCTTCTGCCGGAGCGGTAGCCACGCCACGGCTTTCCAGTTCGGCAATGCGCTGTTCCAGTGCGGCCAGTTTTTCGCGGGTGCGCAACAGCACCTGAGTCTGCACGTCAAACTCTTCGCGGTTTACCAGGTCCAGCCGGGTCAGCTGTGACTGCAGAGTCTGACGGATTTTCTTTTCAACATCGTCGCCAAACTCGCGGATCCCTTTCGGCATAGACTCATGGACCTGGCGGGCAAGCTGTTCAATTTTTTTGGGGTCAATCATGGCGGCTTCCTGGTAGCGGCAAAGTTTCTGTAAGTGTAATGCCATAACCTCAAAGGATAAACCCGAAAACGCTAAAGCAGCAAAATGGGGAACTATTTGCGCATTTTGTTCGTTGCCTCACCATTTTTTCGGCGCTATAGTAATCAGGCTTATTCTCAGGGCGGGGCGAAATTCCCCACCGGCGGTAAATCAGCTACGGCTGAAAGCCCGCGAGCGCTTCAGACCTCCCGGTTTGAAGGTCAGCAGATCCGGTGTAATTCCGGGGCCGACGGTTAGAGTCCGGATGGGAGAGGGTAACGTATCTTGTCGGGCTTTTTGCCTGCCTCGCCGTTATTTTTTTGTCACTGCATGACACTCCTAAGCACGCCCTGATTCTGGTAACCCATACATTAATTAAAGGTTTATTTACCATGAATCAGTCGCTTCTTTCTGAATTTGGCACGCCGGAACAGCGTGTGGAACGGGCTCTTGCTGCTTTGCGCGAGGGTCGTGGTGTAATGGTGCTGGACGATGAAGATCGTGAAAACGAAGGGGACATGATCTTCGCCGCAGAGACCATGACCGTTGAGCAGATGGCGCTGACCATCCGCCATGGTAGCGGCATCGTCTGCCTGTGCCTGACTGAGGAACGTCGTCAGCAGCTTGAGCTGCCAATGATGGTCGACAACAATACCAGCTCTTATGGCACCGGCTTTACCGTAACTATCGAAGCGGCAGAAGGCGTGACCACTGGTGTGTCAGCGAAAGACCGTGTGACCACTATTCGTGCAGCTATTGCTGATAATGCCAAACCAGCTGATTTAAATCGTCCTGGTCACGTGTTCCCACTGCGTGCGCGTGATGGCGGCGTGCTGACCCGTGGCGGCCACACAGAAGCCACTATCGATCTGGTGACGCTGGCCGGTTTCAAACCTGCTGGTGTGCTGTGTGAACTGACCAACGATGATGGCTCAATGGCGCACGCGCCGGAAGCTATCGTATTTGCGAAGCAGCATAATATGCCGGTCGTCACTATTGAAGACCTGGTGGCTTATCGCCGCAGCCGCGAAACCCGTCAGGCCAGCTAAATCATCGTGTTAACCAACTGAAACCGGAAGTTTCCCCGGTTTCAGTGTGATTCACGGCCAGCCCCGACACTGCTTATTCACTCATTATGATGCTGAGTGAAGGTGACGCTCTCCCTGCTATACCCATCATACTTCAGTCGCCTGGAGGCGTCTGGCGTGGGTGCCGGTGCGTTGGCTGTGTTCATTCACCCAAATCACTTACCGTCGTCTGCTCATCGGGATTTATGCGCCTCGTCCCTGAGGCTCACCCTGCGGGCCAGTGCGGGCGCTGTTCAAAAACGATGACGTTTTTGTCCTGCAACTTGAATTAATCAGGCTATATATCGGGCCGGGAAGATCAGAACAGCGTTTCCAGTTCATCAACAACATTGTACCGATCGTCAATAAGCAGCAGCGTTTTCCATTTATCAAATGTCAGGCAGGGGTGAGAAGTGCCAAAAACTAATATATCACCGACCTGAACATCACTACCCGCAGCCAGCTGCAACATACAGTGTTGATCCATGATCCCGATACTCTGCATGGCTTCCGGCGAGAAAGGCAAAGCCTGGCCTGCCCGGTAATGGGCGACGGGCTGTGGCAATCCGGCATCAAATGCGCAGTCGCGTTTGCCAAAATTAACCACGGCTCGATCGCTGTCCGGCACTGACTGCACCATCGCCACCAGTTCGAGTGCCGAAATGAGATCCCCTCCGAGATCGCAGGCAACGCTGTCACGTGCTCTCAATTCTTGTTGAGCGAGATGGTAAATCCCCTTGTCATGCGTGATATAGCAACCCGGACGGATGACAATCCGGCAGGCTGCAGGGATTTCTGCATTCAGCCAGATATTACACACCACGTCATACCAGACGGAACCTGCCCCGGTAAGAATGAACTCCCCCTCCACGTAACGTTCAAGTTGACAGGCCAGTCTGGCCGCGTCACGCAGCAGGTTCTCTACCTGTGGCTGTGGATCGTCACTATGTAACACGCCTTCATAAAGTTCCAGCCCACGCAGGCGCAGGCCCGGTAACAAAGCTATTTGTTGCGCCAGTGCAAGAGCGGCTTCCGGAGTACGGGAGCCACAGCGTCCGCCAGGGACACCCAGTTCCAGTAAAATATCCACTTTCTGGCCCTGCGAGCTGAAAAAAGCCGACAGCGTCTGCGCATTACTGAGGCTGTCCACGCAACAAAGGTAATCCACCTGCGGATAGTGTGACTTCAGGCGCGAGATAACCTGCATATTCGCTTTACCAACCAGTTGGTTCGCCATCAATACCCGATTAATGCCGCTCGCCATAGCCGCTGCCGCCTGCCAGGCGCTCCCCACACCGATTGCCCATGCGCCAGCCTGCTGCTGCGCTTTGAAAATCCACGGCGTCATCGTCGTTTTTCCATGAGGAGCGAGAGACACGCCGCGTTGGTTTGCATAGCGCTGCATCCACTGAATATTGTTTTCCAGCGCGGATTTTTTGATCGTTGCGGCAGGTAAACAGACTTCTTCAAACAGCACATTTGCCTCACGGGACAGTAGTGCGGATTTATGTGAGATAAGCAGGTCTTTGTGATACTTCATAAC
>NZ_WHOY01000031.1:1728349-1754101 GCF_009765445.1 Pantoea sp. BAV 3049
GATGGAGGCGCATTATAGGGATCCGGTTTGAGAGCACAAGCCATTTTTTCGATCTTTCCATTCGGTTGCTGGATTTTCACTCTTTACGTTGAGATCTCAGACGATCCGCACAAAATTACCGCATCTTTCATCGCAGATATTGATCGCTGCTCCCCTCCAGCACTACGCTTCAGGGATCATGTCTCATAAAGAGGTAGTTATGTCCGTGAATTTACGTCCTTATAAAAATACATATCCGCAGCAAGGTCTGCGGGTGATGGTTGATAGTTCCAGCGTGGTGGTAGGCGATGTCCGGTTAGATGATGACGTCAGCATCTGGCCCCTGGTCGCCATTCGCGGTGATGTGAACCAGGTAATCATTGGCAAGCGCAGCAATATCCAGGATGGAAGCGTTCTTCACGTGACCCACAAATCGGCGGCTAACCCCGAAGGAAATCCGCTAATTGTGGGAGAGGACGTGACAGTAGGACATAAAGCCATGCTCCACGGTTGCAGGATCGGCAATCGCGTGCTGGTCGGTATGGGATCAATTCTGCTGGATGGCGTAATCGTAGAAGATGATGTGATGATTGGTGCCGGTAGCCTGGTTCCACCGGGCAAACGCCTGACAAGCGGCTACCTCTATTTAGGCAGCCCGGTTAAACAGGTACGCCCGCTGACAGAAGAAGAAATAAGCGGTCTGCTCTACTCGTCCAACAACTATGTCGGCTGGAAGAACGACTATCTGGCTCAGGAAAGCCAGAACCGCCCCTGATCGTCTTCCTGACCTGCTTTAATCACTGCTTCAGCTTCCTCTTCCAGATCCCAGCGATGCTGGCGGAAAAGATCCAGCATTGTTCCTTCTCCCCCAAAACGGCGAATCAATGATTCGCCGCTGACAGCACAGGTAACCTGAAAACCGTTTACCAGCGCAGGGAAACAGACCGCCCCGACCGCCTCTCCCCACTCTTCCCGATCGGGGAACTGAATCGCCTGATTCACGCGCTGAGTTCCGACTTCAGGATCGCTATCACCGGGGTGATATCAGGAAGTTGACCATGCCATAAAGAGAAAGAGTGGGCGGCCTGCCCCACCAGCATCCCCAGACCATCAGCAAACTGGGTTGCGCCTTGCTGCCTGCACCAACTGAGGAACGGTGTTGGACCGGCCTGATAAAACATATCGTAGCAACGGGAATGCTGGCCGATAAGTGTTGCAGGCAACGCTGGTATATCCCCGCCCACACCGCTGGATGTCGCATTGATGATCAAATCAAAGTGCTCTCCCTCCAACTGATCCATAGCGCAGGCATGGATCCCTCCGGCATGCTGAAAAACATCCGCCAGTAACTGGGCCTTATGGAGGGTTCGGTTGGTGATCGTCAGGGAACAGCCGAAAGAAAGTAATGGCAGGATCACACCGCGCGCTGCGCCACCAGCTCCTACAAGCAGGATCCGATCGCTTGATTTGATCAACTTCAGTCTCTCAAGATCCGTCAGCAAGCCAATTCCATCGGTGTTATCCCCCAGCAGGCGGCCATCTTCCAGCTTCTTCAGTGTATTTACTGCGCCAGCCATTGATGCCCGTTGAGTCAGTTCGTCGACCAGCTCCCAGGCTTGTTCTTTAAAAGGCAGAGTTACATTGGCACCGCCACCGCCCTGAGCGAAAAACCCGGCAACAGACCGGGCAAAAGCGTCAACCGGTGCACAGATTCGATCATAAGGATGAGCGATCCCCATCTGCTCAGCAAACAACTGATGGATGCGTGGCGATTTACTGTGGCCGATCGGATTACCGAACACCGCAAATTGTTGAGTCATTATGGTTATCCCTGACGGATGAGTTCGCCGGTTAAAGCATCGCGAATTTCAGACGGATTGATCCGCCCTCCTGTCTCTGCCAGCAAAACAGGGAAAGCTTCCCCAAACTGCTGGTGAACTTCTGTCGCGGTCCGGCAGGGAGGTAACGTAGTCAGATTAGCGCTGGTTGAAACCAGCGGCTTATTGACGGCCTGACAGAGTTGCCGGACATCAGGATGATCGCTGACCCGGACCGCCAGAGAATTAAACTGCCCGGTCAGCCAGCGGGGAGTGGTTGCACAAGCGGGCACTACCCAGGTCACCGGCCCCGGCCAGCAGCCAAACATGCGCTCTTTTTGCTGCTCAGAAAGCAGAGCATCGTCGAGATAGGGCTGCAGCTGCTGATAATCGGCGGCAATCAGGATCAACCCTTTCTCCACCGGGCGCTGCTTTAATGCCAGCAGTGCCATCACGGCTGATTCATTATCAGGATCGCATCCCAGACCAAAAACAGCCTCAGTAGGATAGGCGATAACCCCCCCCTGCCTGACTTGCGCGACACAAAAATCCAGAGAACCTGGTAAACACTCATTCTTCACTGCTGTTTCCTGATGTTACTGGCTTACCGCAGGCCTTGCTGGCGCAAAAACGCCTGGCTCCGCGCGCCGTTTTTTTCTCAATCAATAGGGGGAAATGGCAAAACTCACACTCACCCTCGATCGGCGTAAAATTGACAGCAAACTGGCAGTCTGGATAGCGATCGCAGGCGTGAAAATTTTTGCCATAGCGTGAACGACGCTGCACGAGTTTGCCCTGCTGACACTGTGGGCAAGCAAGCGTGGTTTCATCCGGCTTGTCGATCAGCTCCGTATGTTCACAGTCGGGGTAATTACTGCAGGCGATAAACATCCCATACCGCCCCTGGCGCAGAACCAACTCAGCCTGGCATTCAGGACAGTGCTGGCCTTCCAGGATCTTAACGATATGGCCATCGGACTGATTTTTAAGCGGCCGAATGTAGTCACACTCGGGATAATTTGAGCATCCAAGAAAAGCGCCGTGTTTCCCGGAGCGAATAACCAATTCTGCCCCACATTGGGGGCAGGGTTCATTTTTTCGCACAGCGAAAAGCGCTGTTTTATTCATATGCTTTCATTACACGAAGGGATTCTTCAGTGCACTATTCCTTCATTGACGTCGAAAAGAAGCTCTTCCATTTGCTGGTAGGCGTTTTCACATCCGGGGATGTTGAACAGCACCATCAGCACGACCCATTTGAGATCTTCCAGATCAAACTCGAGGGTATCCAGAGCCATAATACGTTCGATGACCATTTCACGGGTTTCCAGATTCAGCACCTGAATTTGCTCCAGGAACAGAATAAAGCCCCGACAGTTAGCATCTAAACGCTGACTCTCTTCTTCGGTGTAGATACGCATAGACAGCGGATCGGTAGCCAGCAAGATCGGAGCGACAAGGCCGTCCTGATAATCTGCCAGTTTTTCCAACCAGTTCAACGCATTATAGATATCTTCACGATGAAAACCGGCATCGGTTAAGTCATCAGTCAATTTATCCTGATCAACCCGCATTTCTGCTTCGTTGTGGATATACGTTTCAAATAAGTACATTAGTACGTCGAACATGGCTTGCCCTCCTCAATCGGACATAGCCGCCGGGTACAGCTGCGATCCATCCTGCTAACTCCAACTCAAGCAGCTTAGCTACGATGGCTGGCACAGGTTGGCCGGCACGTTCAGCGACGACGTCAACAGGTGTAACCTCATCTCCTACGTTAGCCAACACCTCGGCAAATGGCAATGGAGTATTGCCCTGCGGGGCAGAATATATTGTTGATTTTTGCGAGGCGGGAAGCCATTTGAGGTCACTTTGCAACTGTTCAAGGATAGAATTGGGGTGTGCAGTTAATAAAGCCCCCTGCTGAATCAACCAGTGGGTTCCTTCACTGCCCGGGTTACCTATTGCGCCAGGCAAGGCATAGACATCGCGATTCTGCTCCAGTGCCAGTTTGGCCGTCACCAGCGAACCGCTCTTCAAGGCCGCTTCCACCACCAAAACGCCCATACTCAGGCCACTAATGATCCGGTTGCGATGTGGGAAATTCCCTGCCAGCGGCCGGGCCTGTAGGGCAAATTCAGAAATCACCGCGCCACCACTGGCAACGATCTCCTCTGCTAATGAACAGTGCCGCCGTGGATAGATATGGCCCAGTCCACTGCCTAAAACTGCCAGCGTTTTCCCCCCAACCTCCAGCGCTGCCCGATGTGCAATACCGTCGATGCCGGTCGCCAGGCCGCTGGTGATGGTTATTCCATTCAGGGCCAACGCTTGTGCGAAGAAGGTTCCCCAATTCCGACCATAGTGAGAACAATTTCTGCTGCCCACGATGGCAATTTGCGGCGTGAGCAACTGGTCGGGGTCGCCATCAACAAAAAGGAGAATGGGAAATTGGGAGATGCTTCTCAGCCGCTCCGGGTAGGACGGGCTGGCAAAAGTCAACAGATGATGTTGAGGGTGTTCAAGCCAAAGTAACGTCCGGGCAATAACTTCGCTATCACTCTGCAGGAAGGCTGTCGCCTGTTCCGGATTAAGCCCGACATATTTCAGCTCTTTCGCCCCCACGCGGTCCAATTGCTCCAGCGAGCTGACGATCTGCAAATAGTGCTGACTTTGTAATTTTTTTACCCCTGACAGGCGTAACCAAATCTCCGCTGGCGTCATCATACAATCCTTGTGGTGGCCCATGGCTAACGTAGCGGGAATGCTGTCAATCGCGGCCCGAAATGTCTACAATAAGAGGAATAAATATCTCATCCCTTGAACACAGATCTGGAAAGTTATGTCAGTTTTGCAGGTATTACATTTTCCTGACGAGCGCTTGCGCATCGTCGCGAAACCCGTAAAAGAAGTGAATGTCGGAATTCAGCGTATCGTCGATGATATGTTCGAAACCATGTACGCCGAAGAAGGTATCGGGCTGGCGGCAACGCAGGTCGATATTCATCAGCGCATTATCGTGATTGACGTTTCTGAAAATCGCGACGAACGCCTGGTTCTTATCAATCCGGAAATGCTCGAAAAAAGCGGTGAAACCGGTATTGAAGAAGGTTGTCTGTCTATTCCTGAGCAACGTGCGCTGGTTCCTCGCGCAGAGAAAGTTAAAATCCGCGCTATGGATCGCGAAGGCAACACTTACGAGCTGGAAGCCGATGGCCTGCTGGCTATTTGTATTCAGCACGAGATGGATCACCTGGTTGGTAAACTCTTTATTGATTACCTGTCGCCTATGAAACGTCAGCGCATTCGTCAGAAGCTGGAAAAACTCTATCGCCAGAATGCTCGGGACTGATGAGCCTCTAAATAAGGGAACAGCGTGTCCGACTTAAATATTATCTTTGCCGGCACCCCTGACTTTGCAGCGCGTCATCTGGACGCGCTGTTGTCATCCAGCCACAATGTGGTAGGGGTATTTACCCAGCCAGACCGGCCCGCCGGTCGCGGGAATAAGCTGACGGCAAGCCCGGTCAAGCAGTTGGCAGAACAGCACAACATCCCCGTTTTCCAGCCTAAATCTTTGCGTCCGGAAGAAAACCAGCAGCTGATTGCCAGTCTGAATGCCGATGTGATGGTGGTTGTCGCCTACGGGTTAATCCTCCCTGCGCCGGTGCTGGCTATGCCGCGCCTGGGCTGCATCAATGTGCATGGGTCCCTGCTGCCGAAATGGCGGGGTGCTGCACCTATCCAGCGTTCGCTCTGGGCGGGTGACAGCGAAACCGGCGTTACCATCATGCAGATGGATGTCGGTCTGGATACCGGCGACATGCTGCACAAACTGGCTTGCCCGATAGAACCGGAAGACACCAGCGCCTCTTTGTATAACAAACTGGCGGAGTTAGGACCGGCGGGCATGCTGGCTACGCTGGAGCAACTTGCGGCCGGGACGGCAAAGCCTGAAGTGCAGGATGAAGCGCTGGTCAGCTACGCGGAAAAACTCAGTAAAGAAGAAGCGAAGCTCGACTGGTCGCTTTCTGCTGCACAGCTTGAACGCTGCATCCGGGCATTTAATCCGTGGCCGGTCAGCTATTTCACTGTTGAAGATCAGCCGGTCAAGGTCTGGAAAGCCTCCGTCCAGCCCCATGTTGACAGCGAGCAAGGTGAAATCGTGCAGGCTGACAAGCGCGGTATTCAGGTGGCCACCGCAGATGGCGTGCTGGTGCTTGAAGAGCTACAGCCTGCAGGCAAAAAGGCCATGAAGGCCCAGGACCTGCTTAATTCCCGCCGTGACTGGTTCATCCCCGGCAATATTCTTACCTGATATTTTGCCCGGCGTAACGCCGGGTGACTTTTGACTTGCGATAGCTCAATGAAAAAAAATACCAACTTGCGCGCTCTGGCAGCCCAGACTATTGAGAAAGTGGTCGAACAGGGACAGTCGCTGAGCAACGTGCTGCCCGCGGCACAGAAACGCCTGGCGGATAAAGATTCCTCCCTGCTGCAGGAACTTTGTTATGGCGTTCTCCGCACGCTGCCCCAGCTGGAATGGATCATCAGCCAGCTGATGGAGCGGCCGATGACCGGCAAGCAGCGCTCGATCCATTTCCTGATTATGGTCGGCCTGTATCAGCTGATGTTCACCCGAATTCCAGCCCATGCCGCATTGGCAGAAACGGTGGAAGGTGCCGTTGCCCTTAAGCGCCCGCAGTTGAAAGGTTTAATCAACGGCGTACTGCGTCAGTTCCAGCGTAAGCAGGAAGAGTTAATGCAGGCAATGAACGAAGGCGACCAGAGACACCTGCATCCCAAATGGCTGCTTGAGCGCCTTAAGCGTGCCTGGCCAGAACAGTGGCAACACATTGTGGATGCCAACAACCAGCGCCCTCCAATGTGGCTGCGCGTCAATCGCCAACACCATACTCGCGATGCATGGATGGAACTGCTTGAAGCAGAGGGGAAAAACGCAGAACCCCACCCGGTCCACCCTGATGCTCTGAGGCTGGAAGTTCCCTGCGCGGTCACTCAGCTTCCAGGTTTCGATCAGGGCTGGGTGACGGTGCAGGATGCCTCTGCCCAGGGCTGCGTGGCTCTGCTCTCTCCACAGGATAACGAATTGATCCTCGACTTATGTGCTGCTCCCGGTGGGAAAACAACTCACATCCTTGAAGCTGCACCTAAGGCACGTGTGATGGCAGTTGATATTGATGCTCAGCGCCTGTCGCGAATCAGCGAAAATCTTCAGCGCCTGAACATGAGTGCAGAAGTCAAATTGGGCGATGGCACTACTCCTGAGAAATGGTGTGGTGACACTCAGTTTGACCGTATTCTGCTGGATGCCCCCTGCTCCGCAACGGGGGTGATTCGTCGCCACCCTGATATTAAATGGCTGCGCCGCGACCGTGATATTGCCGAACTTGCAGCGCTTCAGCAGCAGATCCTCGAGGCTATCTGGCCACACCTTAAGCCGGGCGGCACGCTGCTGTATGCCACATGCTCAATTCTGCCGGAAGAGAACCATCTGCAGATTGCTGCTTTCCTACAGCGCCATGGTGATGCGAATCTGCAGGAAACAGGCAACGCCGTAAAACCAGGCCTGCAGGTCTTCCCCGATCCGGAAGGCGGCGATGGTTTCTATTACGCGAAACTGGTAAAAAAATAGATGCTCAGGCCAGTCTTCCGGCCTTTTCTGAACCCTTAAAGCAGGCTGCCGATGAAAATAATCATTCTTGGCGCTGGCCAGGTGGGCGGCACGCTTGCCGAAAACCTGGTTGGTGAAAACAACGACATTACCGTAGTCGACACGAATGCTATTCGTCTGCGTCAGTTGCAGGACAAATTCGATTTGCGCGTGGTACAGGGACATGGTTCACACCCGCGTGTGCTACGGGAAGCCGGTGCAGAAGATGCGGATATGCTGGTCGCGGTCACCAATTCCGATGAAACCAACATGGTGGCATGCCAGGTTGCCTATTCCTTATTCAATACACCGAACCGCATTGCCCGTATCCGTGCTCCCGACTATATCCGCGATGCGGAAAAACTGTTTATCCCTGAAGCCGTACCGATTGACCATCTGATCTCCCCTGAGCAGCTGGTTATCGATAACATTTATCGCCTGATCGAATATCCTGGTGCGCTGCAGGTCGTTAATTTTGCTGAAGGTAAAGTCAGCCTCGCGGTAGTAAAGGCCTATTATGGCGGCCCACTGGTGGGTAATGCCCTGTCGGTCATGCGCGAGCATATGCCGCATATTGATACCCGCGTCGCCGCCATATTCCGTCAGGATCGTCCGATACGCCCGCAAGGATCGACCATTGTTGAAGCTGGCGATGAAGTGTTCTTTATTGCGGCCAGCCAGCATATCAGGGCCGTCATGAGTGAATACCAGCGTCTTGAGAGACCTTACAAACGCATCATGATTGTCGGCGGAGGCAATATTGGTTCCGGCCTTGCGCAGCAGCTGGAAAAAAACTACAGCGTGAAGCTAATCGAGCGCGATCAACAACGTGCCGCCGAGCTGGCAGAAGTGCTGCAGAATACCATTGTATTTTACGGCGATGCCTCGGATCAGGAGTTGCTGGCGGAGGAGCATATCGATCAAATCGATCTGTTTATTGCCATCACCAACGATGATGAAGCCAACATCATGTCAGCCATGCTGGCCAAGAAGATGGGGGCCAAGAAGGTGATGGTATTGATCCAGCGTAAAGCCTATGTTGACCTTGTTCAGGGCAGCGTGATTGATATCGCTATTTCGCCGCAGCAGGCCACCATTTCTGCCCTGCTGGGCCACGTCCGTAAGGCTGATATTGTTGGCGTATCTTCTCTGCGTCGCGGAGTGGCAGAAGCCATTGAGGCCATTGCTCATGGTGATGAAACAACCTCCCGCGTGGTGGGCAGGCAGATTGATGATATCAAACTACCGCCAGGCACAATTATCGGTGCAGTAGTGCGCGGTGATGATGTCATGATCGCCAATGATAACCTGCGCATTGAGCAGGGAGATCACGTCATCATGTTCCTGACGGATAAAAAATTCGTTCCCGATGTTGAACGCCTGTTCCAGCCGAGTCCTTTCTTCCTTTAATTAGCCATGGGCGGCCTTTACACGCCCATGACTTTACCCCCCGATAATTTGAATTATTCCGCAAACCCAATGGAAAAAAACCGATCGTTTGTTAAACTTAGCAATTGGCACAGGAAAGGAGATAACAATGAGTTTATTCAAAGAGTTTCGCGATTTCGCGATGCGCGGCAATGTTGTCGACCTGGCGGTCGGTGTCATTATCGGGGCAGCATTCGGTAAAATCGTGTCTTCCCTGGTGGCAAATATTATTATGCCACCCCTGGGATTATTGATCGGGGGCGTAGACTTTAAATCTTTCAGTTGGGTACTTAAACCAGCTGAAGGTACCACTCCGGCAGTGGTAATGCAGTATGGTGTATTTATTCAGACCATTTTTGACTTTGTTATCGTGGCCTTCGCCATCTTCATGGCGATCAAACTGATGAACAAGCTTTATCAGAAAAAAGAAGTAGAAAAACCCGCGCCAAAACCCACTGCCGAAGAGACTTTGTTGACCGAAATCCGCGATCTGCTAAAACAGCAGAACGGCCAACCTTAATCAATCTCTTCAGAACTGATACAGAAAACCGCCCCGGAGGCGGTTTTTTTTATGCTATTAAAAGAAGAAGGCCAGTGGTAAAGCTGTCTTTACCACTGGCCTCCAGGTTGCCTTTCTTAGCGTGTTTATCTTTCCGTCGGTAGCTGCCCTTACCTTTTACATTCGCTTCGATCCTGACTTTGAACAGCGGATCGTGCAACAATGCTTCGATCGCATTATCCCGGATAATGCCTTTCTTGTGTTGGTAACCTGACATGATAGCTTCCTGTGGTTGATGGTCGCGATGAATATAGAACTGAAACTGCCAAAGATCAATCTGCTGCCGGGGCAAGGGCTCCTTTTTCCAGAGCTTCAAGAATGGAACAGTAAACGCTGCTGTGAGCAGTGCCACAACAGGCATCATTCAGCCTGCGTAGCGAACGCTGCATATGCTGCAATTCAGCAATCATGCCTTCCACTTCAAGCAGCCGCTCCTGAACAATCGTTTTAGATTCCTGACAGGTGTGATGTTCCGGATCGACCCGTATCGACAGCAGTTCACGAATAGCCTCAAGGCTGAAGCCAAGCTGTCTGCCATAACGGATAAATTTAAGTCGCTGCAGATCGTTGTCGCTGTAAAGACGAAAGCCACCTTCAGTACGGATCTCATGATCCATCATCTGCTGCTTTTCATAATAGCGGATGGTATCAGGCGTGACGTCTGCAAGTTTAGCAAGCTGGCCAATTTTATACATTACTCTTCTCCGCTGAAGCGCTGGTGCAGGCGAGAAGCATATCCACCCTGCAGAAAATCGGTGCTCATTCCGGCCTGTCGTAGCTTAATCGTCAGCAGGGTAAGACGCTTTGACTGCACAGCATACTGTTCATCCTGCGGACCAACACCGGCCAGCAGCTCGTTCAGCTCAATAGCTTCGCGCCGCATCTCCAGTTCAGGGGGAAGAAAGCCAGAGTTTTTCATTAACCTGTAGGCGGCACGCAGCTCCTCTGGAACATGACTGTCATCATCCAGCTTAAGCTTTTTTCCGCTGCCGGGCAGGTTGTCGAACTCACCGTTTTTCTGCGCTTCGAAAATATGCTGTTCTACCAGTTGGTCAATTAACCACATAGCAACCTCACGGAAGGGACGGGAGAAAACAGGATAGCGCGAAGAGGAGGAGAGGGGAATTTCAGAGATAAAAAAACCGGGCAGAGCCCGGTTTTTCCAAAGTGCAACAGATTACTCTGCTGCAGCTTCTGCTTGAGCTTCTGGACGATCAACCAGCTCGATGTAAGCCATCGGAGCGTTGTCACCAGCGCGGAAGCCACACTTCAAAATGCGAGTGTAACCACCGGCACGGCTCGCGAAACGCGGGCCCAGCTCGTTAAACAGTTTTGCCACGATCTCGTTATCACGAGTACGGGCGAATGCCAGACGACGATTAGCTACGCTGTCGGTCTTGGCAAGAGTAATCAGCGGCTCAACTACACGACGCAGCTCTTTCGCTTTTGGCAGGGTCGTCTTGATGATCTCATGACGAACCAAAGAGCCAGCCATGTTGCGGAACATAGCCTGACGATGGCTGCTGTTGCGGTTCAGTTGACGACCACTCTTACGATGGCGCATGACCTTATCCTTCTCAGTGAAACCTTAACCTGTGATCGGGTTATTCATCAGCGATGCTAGCGGGCGGCCAGTTTTCCAGGCGCATGCCCAGAGACAGACCACGAGAAGCCAGCACGTCTTTAATCTCGGTAAGAGATTTTTTACCAAGGTTAGGCGTTTTAAGCAGCTCAACCTCGGTACGCTGTACCAGATCACCGATGTAGTGGATAGCTTCTGCCTTAAGGCAGTTAGCAGAGCGGACAGTCAATTCCAGATCGTCAACAGGGCGCAGCAGGATCGGATCGAATTCTGGTTTCTCTTCTTTCACTTCCGGCTGACGTACATCACGTAAGTCAACGAAAGCTTCCAGTTGTTCTGCCAGGATAGTAGCCGCACGGCGGATCGCTTCTTCAGGATCGATAGTGCCGTTGGTTTCCATTTCGATGACCAGCTTGTCCAGGTCGGTACGCTGTTCTACACGCGCTGCTTCAACATTGTAGGCAATACGCTCTACAGGGCTGTAACAGGCGTCGACCAACAGACGACCGATCGGGCGCTCATCTTCTTCCGAATGAATTCGGGCAGAAGCCGGCACATAACCACGACCTCGCTGAACTTTGATACGCATGCTGATAGCCGCGTTCTCATCGGTCAGGTGGCAGATCACGTGCTGCGGCTTGACGATTTCGACATCACCATCATGGGTGATATCGGCTGCAGTCACAGGGCCAATGCCAGATTTATTCAGAGTAAGAATAACTTCGTCTTTCCCCTGAACTCTTACCGCCAGCCCTTTCAGGTTGAGCAGGATTTCCAGGATATCTTCCTGTACGCCCTCTTTGGTGCTGTACTCGTGCAGTACACCATCAATTTCAACCTCGGTCACCGCGCAACCCGGCATTGATGAAAGCAGAATACGGCGCAGTGCGTTACCAAGAGTATGGCCAAAGCCACGCTCTAAAGGCTCAAGGGTCACCTTGGCGTGCGTCGAACTCACTTGCTCGATATCTACCAGGCGCGGTTTTAGAAACTCTGTCACAGAACCCTGCATTGTGTCCTCTCTTTGGTACTAAGCTTTACTTGGAGTAAAGCTCGACGATCAGGTGTTCGTTAATGTCCGCAGACAGATCGGTACGTTCAGGAATACGTTTGAACACACCTTCCATCTTAGTTGCATCAACTTCCAGCCAGGTTGGCTTTTCACGCTGTTCAGCCAGCTCCAGAGCGGCTTTCACGCGAGACTGCTTTTTGGCTTTCTCACGGATGCTAACAACGTCATTCGGAGTTACCTGATAAGAAGCGATGCTAACAACGCGGCCATTTACCATGATGGATTTGTGGCTAACCAGCTGACGTGCTTCTGCACGAGTGGCACCAAAGCCCATACGATAAACTACGTTATCCAGACGACCTTCCAGCAGAGCTAACAGGTTTTCACCGGTGTTGCCTTTCAGACGTGCAGCTTCTTTATAATAGTTACGGAACTGACGCTCCAGCACGCCGTACATACGACGAACTTTTTGCTTTTCACGTAACTGTACGCCATAGTCAGACAGACGCGGTTTACGCGCACCGTGCTGGCCAGGAGCTTGTTCAATCTTACACTTGGTATCAATCGCGCGAACGCCAGACTTCAGGAAGAGGTCTGTACCTTCGCGACGGCTCAGCTTGAGCTTAGGACCCAAATATCTTGCCATTTTCTTTCTCCAACATTCCTAAAAAACGGGCGTTATACGCGACGTTTTTTCGGCGGACGACAACCGTTGTGAGGGATCGGAGTCACATCAGTAATATTCGTGATGCGGAAACCAGCAGCGTTCAGAGCACGAATCGTTGATTCGCGGCCTGGACCTGGACCCTTAACCATAACTTCCAGGTTCTTAATACCGTACTCTTTCACGGCGTCTGCGCAACGTTCTGCAGCAACCTGTGCAGCGAACGGCGTAGATTTACGAGAACCACGGAAACCGGAACCACCGGCTGTTGCCCAACCCAGCGCATTACCCTGACGATCGGTAATAGTTACGATGGTGTTGTTGAAAGACGCATGGACATGAGCCACGCCATCAGAGACTTGCTTTCTTACACGCTTACGTGCACGAACTGGTGCCTTTGCCATTATTCAATCACCCCGATTATTTCTTGATCGGTTTACGCGGACCCTTGCGGGTACGTGCGTTGGTCTTGGTACGCTGACCGCGCACTGGAAGACCACGACGATGACGTAAACCACGATAGCAGCCAAGGTCCATCAGACGCTTGATGCTCAGGGTGACTTCACGACGCAGATCGCCTTCAACAACAAACTTTGCAACTGCATCACGCAGAATGTCGATTTGTTCTTCAGACAGCTCACTGATCTTAACATTTTCAGCGATGCCCGTTGATGCACAGATAGCCTGTGAACGGGTTTTGCCGATACCGAAAATAGCAGTCAATGCAATTACGGTATGTTTATGATCAGGAATGTTAATGCCTGCTATACGGGCCACTATGCACTCCTATTTAATTACTTATGCGTCCCATGCCGAAAAGCCCGTTTTCAGGATACTCAAATGGAAACGCATAGACATACAAAAGATTGGCTGGCTAATCTAGCCAGCTCAACCCGACTTTGCAAGAAAAATATTAGCCCTGGCGCTGTTTATGCTTAGGCTCGGCGCTGCAAATCACACGTACGACACCATCACGACGGACGATTTTGCAGTTACGACATAATTTCTTGACGGAAGCACGAACTTTCATTTTTACTCTCCGTAACTTCTCAAGCGCCTGATTAACGGCCGTAGCCTTTCAGGTTTGCTTTCTTCAATGCAGACTCATATTGACTGGACATCATCAGAGTTTGCACTTGAGCCATAAAGTCCATGATGACAACGACTACGATCAGCAGTGAGGTACCGCCGAAGTAGAATGGAACTTTCATCGCATCACGCATGAACTCCGGGATCAGGCAAATAAAGGTAATGTATAGCGCACCAACTAAAGTCAGGCGGGTCATTACTTTATCGATATACTTCGCCGTCTGTTCTCCCGGACGAATACCTGGTACAAATGCACCAGACTTCTTCAGGTTATCTGCTGTTTCACGCGGGTTGAAGACCAACGCCGTGTAGAAGAAACAGAAGAAGATGATTGCAGTCGCATAGAGTAGCACATAAAGCGGTTGTCCGGGCTGCAAATACATTGAAATTGTAGTCAGCCAGTTCCAACCGGTACCGCCCCCGAACCATGACGCGATGGTCGCCGGGAACAGAATGATGCTGGAAGCAAAGATTGCTGGGATAACCCCGGCCATGTTCACTTTCAACGGTAAATGTGTGCTCTGCGCAGCATAGACACGACGGCCTTGCTGACGTTTCGCATAGTTCACCACAATGCGGCGTTGACCACGCTCAACGAAAACAACGAAGAAGGTCACTGCAAATACGAGAACTGCAACCAACAGTAACAGGAGGAAGTGCAGGTCGCCTTGCCGTGCTTGCTCGATAGTATGGCCAATGGCCGGCGGCAGACCCGCAACAATACCAGCGAAGATAATGATTGAGATACCGTTACCGATACCTCGCTCAGTAATCTGTTCACCCAGCCACATCAGGAACATGGTTCCGGTGACAAGGCTGACAACAGCGGTAAAGTAGAAGGCAAAGCCTGGATTTAACACCAGGCCCTGCATTCCAGGCATATTCGGTAAACCGGTAGCAATACCGATAGACTGAAAAATACCCAGTACCAGAGTACCGTAGCGGGTGTACTGGCTAATCTTACGACGGCCAGCCTCCCCTTCTTTCTTAATTTCTGCTAACGCTGGATGAACCACCGTCAGCAGCTGGATAATAATAGAGGCCGAAATGTACGGCATAATACCCAGGGCAAAGATAGAAGCACGGCTCAGTGCACCACCAGAGAACATGTTAAACATTTCAATGATGGTGCCACGCTGTTGCTCAAGCAGTTTGGCAAGTACAGTGGCATCGATACCAGGGATTGGAATAAAAGAACCAATGCGGAAAACAATCAGCGCACCAATAACAAACAAAAGTCTGCGTTTCAGTTCGCCAAAACCACCCTTGGCACTTTGAAAATCTAATCCCGGTTGCTTAGCCATCTGCTACTTATTCCTCAATTTTACCGCCAGCAGCTTCGATTGCAGCACGAGCGCCTTTAGTGACACGCAGACCGCGAACCGTTACCGGTGCAGAGACTTCGCCAGACAGAATAACTTTAGCGAATTCAATCTGAATACCGATAATGTTGGCTGCTTTCAGCGTGTTCAGGTCGACGATACCGCCTTCAACTTTCGCCAGGTCAGACAGACGCACTTCTGCGGTTACTGCTGCTTTGCGAGAGGTGAAACCGAATTTCGGCAGACGACGGTACAGAGGCATCTGACCACCTTCGAACCCGCGACGTACGCCACCGCCAGAACGAGAGTTCTGACCTTTGTGACCACGACCACCGGTTTTACCGAGGCCAGAACCGATACCACGACCCAGACGTTTAGTCGCGTGCTTAGACCCTTCGGCCGGAGACAGAGTATTTAAACGCATCTGTTACTCCTCCACTTTAACCATGTAGGAAATCGCGTTAACCATACCGCGTACAGCTGGCGTGTCTTCACGCTCTACGGTGTGGTTAATACGACGCAGACCCAGGCCAAGCAGCGTTGCCTTGTGTTTCGGCAAACGTCCGATCGAGCTGCGGGTTTGTGTAATCTTAATAGTCTTAGCCATGGTCATTACCCCAGAATGTCTTCAACGGATTTGCCACGCTTGGCAGCGACCATTTCTGGAGAATTCATGTTGGCCAGGCCATCCAGCGTTGCACGAACCACGTTAATCGGGTTAGTGGAACCGTAGGCTTTAGCCAGAACGTTATGAACCCCAGCGACTTCCAGTACGGCGCGCATTGCACCGCCGGCGATGATACCGGTACCTTGAGAAGCCGGCATCATGAACACACGAGAACCTGTGTGCACACCTTTAACAGGGTGCTGCAGGGTGCCGTCGTTCAGCGCGACATTAATCATATTGCGACGGGCTTTTTCCATCGCTTTCTGGATCGCTGCTGGAACTTCACGCGCTTTACCGTAACCAAAACCGATGCGACCGTTACCGTCACCTACCACTGTCAGAGCAGTGAAGGAGAAGATACGACCACCTTTAACGGTTTTCGATACGCGATTTACCGCGATCAGCTTTTCCTGCAGTTCGCCAGCTTGTTTTTCGATGTGTGCCATCTTACACCTCTACCTTAGAACTGTAGGCCAGCTTCACGGGCAGCATCTGCCAGTGCCTGGACACGACCATGATATTGGAAACCAGAGCGGTCGAAAGAAACACCAGTGATGCCTTTTTCGATTGCGCGCTCAGCGACTGCTTTACCAACAGCTGCGGCGGCGTCTTTGTTTCCGGTGTACTTCAGTTGCTCACTGATTGCTTTTTCTACTGTAGAAGCAGCAACCAGAACTTCAGAACCGTTAGGAGCAATTACCTGTGCGTAAATATGACGCGGGGTACGATGTACCACCAGGCGAGTTGCACCCAGCTCTTTGAGCTTGCGGCGTGCGCGGGTCGCACGACGGATACGAGCAGATTTCTTATCCATAGTGTTACCTTACTTCTTCTTAGCCTCTTTGGTACGCACGACTTCGTCGGCGTAACGAACACCCTTGCCTTTATAAGGCTCAGGACGACGGTAGGCGCGCAGATCGGCTGCTACCTGACCAATCAGCTGTTTATCAGCGCCTTTCAGCACGATTTCAGTCTGAGTTGGACATTCAGCAGTGATTCCCGCTGGCAGCGCGTGGTCAACCGGGTGAGAAAAGCCCAGGGCCAGACTCACGGAGTTGCCTTTAACGGCTGCACGATAACCTACACCAACCAGCTGCAGCTTCTTAGTGAAGCCTTCGGTAACACCGATAACCATACCGTTCAGCAGTGCACGAGAAGTACCAGCCTGCGCCCAACCATCCGTGAAGCCTTCGCGCGGAGCGAAAGTCAGGGCGTTGTCAGCATGCTTAACTTCTACAGCAGCGTTGATGGTACGAGTCAGCTCGCCGTTTTTACCTTTAATCGAAATAACCTGACCGTTGAGTTTTACCTCTACGCCGGCAGGAATGACGACAGGTGCTTTAGCAACACGAGACATTCTTTCCTCCGTTAAGCTACGTAGCAGATAATTTCGCCACCAAGACCAGCCTGGCGCGCTGCACGATCGGTCATAACACCTTTAGAGGTAGAAATAACAGCGATACCCAGTCCAGCCATCACTTTTGGCAGTTCGTCTTTGCGTTTGTAGATACGCAGACCTGGACGGCTTACACGCTGAATGCTTTCTACCACTGCCTTGCCCTGGAAATACTTAAGAGTCAGTTCCAGTTCTGGCTTGGTGTCGCCTTCGATTTTAAATTCTTCAATATAGCCTTCTTCCTTCAGCACGTTGGCAATTGCCACTTTCAGCTTGGAGGAAGGCATGGTGACCGCAACTTTGTTCGCGGCTTGACCGTTACGGATACGGGTCAGCATATCCGCGATCGGATCTTGCATGCTCATCTGTCTTTACTCCCGTGATTCAATTGGTAATTACCAGCTAGCCTTTTTCAAGCCTGGTACTTCACCGCGCATAGCGGCTTCACGTAACTTGATACGGCTCAACCCGAATTTGCCCACATAACCATGTGGACGGCCAGTTTGGCGGCAGCGCTTGCGCTGACGAGACGGGCTGGAATCACGCGGCAGAGTTTGCAGCTTGAGAACAGCATTCCAACGATCTTCGTCGGATGAGTTCACACTTGAAATGATAGCTTTCAGTTCCTCGCGTTTAGCGCGGTACTTGTCAGCCAGTTTCACGCGAACGACTTCGCGTGCTTTCATTGATTGCTTAGCCATCAGTAACCCTGCCTTACTTGCGGAACGGGAAGTTAAAAGCAGCCAACAGTGCGCGGCCTTCATCATCAGATTTCGCAGTAGTGGTAATGGTGATATCCAAACCACGAACGCGGTCGACTTTGTCATAGTCGATCTCTGGGAAGATGATCTGCTCACGAACGCCCATGCTGTAGTTTCCACGGCCATCGAAAGACTTAGCGGACAAGCCACGGAAGTCACGGATACGTGGAACAGCAATAGAAATCAGACGCTCAAAGAACTCCCACATGCGTTCACCACGCAGAGTCACTTTACAGCCGATCGGATAGCCCTGACGGATTTTGAAGCCTGCAACTGATTTGCGTGCTTTGGTGATAAACGGTTTTTGACCGGAGATTGCTGCCAGATCGGCTGCTGCGTTATCCAGCAGTTTCTTGTCAGCGATCGCTTCACCAACACCCATGTTCAGGGTGATCTTCTCGACCCGAGGGACTTGCATGACAGAATTGTAGCTAAACTCAGTCATGAGTTGTTTAACTACTTCGTCTTTGTAGTAATCATGCAGTTTCGCCATCGTACTACTCCAAATTACTTGATAGTTTCGCTGTTAGACTTGAAGAAACGGACTTTTTTGCCGTCTTCGAATCTAAAGCCTACACGGTCAGCCTTGCCGGTGGCAGTGTTGTAAAGTGCAACGTTAGAAACCTGAATAGCAGCTTCTTTTTCAACGATGCCGCCTGGTTGGTTCAGGGCCGGAACCGGCTTCTGATGTTTCTTAACCAGGTTGATACCTTCAACAATGACCTTGCCAGAAGACAGGACATTTTTTACTTTACCGCGCTTACCTTTATCTTTGCCGGTCAGCACGATAACTTCGTCATCGCGACGGATTTTAGCTGCCATTTTTCGCTCCTTAGAGTACTTCTGGTGCCAGAGAGATAATTTTCATGAACTTTTCAGTACGAAGTTCACGAGTTACCGGCCCAAAAATACGCGTTCCGATAGGCTGCTCGCTGTTATTGTTTAAAATAACGCATGCATTACCATCGAAGCGAATGACAGAACCGTCCGGGCGACGAACACCCTTCTTGGTGCGCACCACTACCGCTTTCAGCACATCACCTTTCTTAACCTTACCGCGAGGAATTGCTTCCTTGATGGTAATTTTGATGATATCGCCTACGCCTGCGTAGCGACGGTGCGAGCCACCCAGAACCTTGATACACATTACGCGACGTGCACCGGAGTTGTCGGCGACGTTCAGCATAGTCTGTTCTTGGATCATTTTAGTGCTCCGCTAATGTCAACTACTACTTCGGGACCTGATTCAGGTCGTATAAAAGCCCCATTATTGAGGGCGCAGTATTATAACACCGCATCTCGCATATGGGTAGAAAAAATAAACGGCTCATATCGAGCCGATATTTGAACCTCTAAAATGAGGAACGCGACATTCTAAGGAATTGTTCATCCCGTAGCAATCGCTATCTGCACACTTTCTCAGCTTTCTGGGCCGGAAAAGAAAAAACCCCCGACAGGCGGGGGTTTTTTGCAGAGAAAAAGTTCTTCTTACAGAACGGCTTTCTCGATAACGCGAACCAGGGTCCAGGACTTAGTCTTGGACAGTGGACGGCACTCGCGGATTTCTACCTTGTCGCCGATCCCACATTCATTGCTCTCGTCATGTACGTGCAGTTTGGTCGTACGCTTAATGAACTTACCGTAGATTGGGTGTTTCACGAAACGTTCGATAGCGACAACAATGGATTTCTCCATTTTGTCGCTAGTTACACGACCTTGCAGAGTACGGATTTTATCGGTCATTACGCACCCGCCTTCTCAGTCAGTAAAGTCTTAACGCGTGCAACATCACGACGCACTTGCTTCAACAGATGAGACTGTTGCAGCTGGCCGGATGCTGCCTGCATGCGCAGGTTAAACTGCTCCCGCAACAGGTTAAGCAGCTCAGTGTTCAGCTCTTCAACGCTTTTTTCACGCAGCTCAGTTGCTTTCATTACATCACCGTCTTAGTTACAAAGGTGGTTTTGATAGGCAGTTTTGCTGCTGCCAGCTTGAATGCTTCACGGGCCAGTTCTTCCGGTACGCCGTCCATTTCATACAGGACTTTACCCGGCTGGATCAAGGCAACCCAATACTCCACGTTACCTTTACCTTTACCCATACGCACTTCCAGCGGCTTCTCGGTAATTGGTTTGTCCGGGAATACACGGATCCAAATTTTACCTTGACGCTTAACTGCACGGGTCATAGCACGACGTGCTGCTTCGATCTGACGTGCAGTCAGACGACCACGGCCAACAGCTTTCAGACCGAAAGTACCGAAGCTAACATCCGTACCCTGCGCCAGACCACGGTTGCGGCCTTTGTGCACTTTACGGAATTTTGTACGCTTTGGTTGTAACATCAGCGACTCTCCTTACTTACGGCCTTTACGCTGCTGCTTTTTAGGTTGAGCAGCCGGTTCCGGTTGTTCAACAGCAGCCATACCACCCAGGATCTCACCTTTGAAGATCCATACCTTAACGCCGATTACACCATAAGTGGTGTGCGCTTCAGAGGTGTTGTAGTCAATGTCAGCACGCAGGGTGTGCAACGGCACGCGGCCTTCACGGTACCATTCGGTACGCGCGATTTCAGCACCGCCCAGACGGCCACTAACTTCAACTTTGATCCCTTTAGCGCCCAGACGCATTGCGTTCTGTACAGCACGCTTCATAGCACGACGGAACATCACACGACGCTCCAGCTGTGAAGTGATGCTGTCAGCAACCAATTTAGCGTCCAGTTCCGGTTTACGGACTTCGGCGATATTGATCTGTGCAGGAACGCCAGCGATATCCGCTACGACCTTGCGCAGTTTTTCTACGTCTTCGCCTTTCTTACCGATAACGATACCAGGACGAGCGGTGTGAATGGTCACACGGATGCTCTTGGCCGGGCGCTCGATAACGATACGAGATACGGACGCTTTAGCCAGTTCTTTAGTCAGGAACTGGCGGACTTTAAAATCGCTGTCCAGGTTGTCAGCGAATTCTTTGGTATTTGCGAACCAGGTAGAGTTCCAGGGTTTAACAATACCCAGGCGAATACCATTAGGATGTACTTTCTGACCCATTGCTAGTCTCCAGAGTCTCAGCGATCGGACACAACCACAGTAATGTGGCTGGTGCGCTTCAGGATGCGATCTGCACGACCTTTTGCACGCGGCATAATGCGCTTCATGCTAGGGCCTTCGTCGACGAAGATTTTCGTCACTTTCAGATCATCAATGTCAGCGCCATCGTTGTGTTCGGCGTTAGCAATGGCAGATTCCAGAACCTTCTTAACCAGTACAGCCGCTTTCTTATTGGTGTAGGTCAGAATGTCCAGAGCCTGCGACACTTTCTTACCGCGTACAAGATCCGCTACCAGGCGAACCTTCTGAGCAGAAGAACGAGCGTGGCGATGTTTAGCGATAGTTTCCATCTCTTCCTCCTACCTTAGCGTTTCTTGGCTTTTTTATCAGCCGTGTGGCCGCGATAAGTACGGGTCGGTGCAAATTCACCCAGTTTGTGACCGACCATTTCGTCGGAAACAAAGACAGGAACGTGCTGACGACCATTATGGACAGCGATGGTCAAACCGATCATGTTAGGGAAGATCGTTGAACGACGGGACCAGGTGCGCAAAGGCTTCTTGTCTCCGCTTTCCACCGCTTTCTCTACCTTCTTCAGCAAGTGCAGGTCAATAAAAGGACCTTTCTTGAGAGAACGTGGCATGGCTTATCCTCTAAAATTATTTGCTACGGCGACGTACGATAAATTTATCAGTACGCTTGTTGCTGCGGGTCTTCTTACCTTTGGTCTGAACGCCCCACGGTGAAACCGGGTGCTTACCAAAGTTACGACCTTCACCACCACCGTGTGGGTGGTCGACTGGGTTCATCGCAGTACCGCGAACGGTAGGACGAACACCACGCCAACGAGCAGCACCGGCTTTACCCAGAACGCGAAGCATGTGCTCAGCGTTACCGACTTCACCCAGGGTCGCGCGGCAGTCGAGTTCGACTTTACGCATTTCACCTGAACGCAGACGCAGGGTAACGTAGGAACCTTCACGAGCAACGATCTGCACGTAAGCACCAGCTGAGCGAGCAATCTGACCGCCTTTGCCTGGTTTCATTTCTACGTTGTGCACAGTGGAACCCACTGGGATGTTACGCATCGGCAGGGTGTTACCTGCTTTGATCGCAGCATCAACGCCAGACTGAATCTGGTCGCCAGCTTTCAGGCCTTTAGGGGCCAGGATGTAACGGCGCTCGCCGTCTTTGTACAGAACCAGTGCGATGTTCGCAGAGCGGTTCGGATCGTACTCAAGACGTTCAACGGTTGCCGGGATACCGTCTTTATTGCGTTTGAAGTCAATAATACGGTAAGCCTGCTTGTGACCACCACCGATATGACGGGTAGTGATACGACCATTGTTGTTACGGCCACCGGATTTGCTGTTTTTCTCTACCAGCGGGGCAAATGGTTTGCCCTTGTGCAGCTCCGCGTTTACCACTTTAACTACATGGCGACGACCCGGAGATGTCGGTTTACATTTAACAACTGCCATTGTTCTTCTCCTCCGACTTACTCAGCGCCGCCGACGAAGTCCAGATTCTGGCCTTCTTTCAGGGTGACGTAAGCTTTTTTCCAGTCGTTACGACGACCAATACGCTGACCGGAACGTTTAACTTTCCCTTTAACAACCAGGGTGTTAACGACCTCTACTTCCACTTCGAAAAGCTTCTGTACAGCGGCTTTGATTTCTGCTTTGGTCGCGTCTTTAGCAACTTTGAGAACGATGGTATTGGTTTTTTCCATCGCAGCAGACGCTTTTTCAGATACGTGCGGCGCGCGCAGTACTTTCAGCAGACGTTCTTCACGGATCATGCCAGCATCTCCTCAACTTGCTTAACTGCGTCAGCAGTCATAACGACTTTGTCGAAGGCGATCAGGCTAACTGGGTCGATACCCGCTGCATCACGTACGTCAACCTTGTACAGGTTGCGAGCGGCCAGGAACAGGTTCTCTTCCAGTTCGCCAGTGATGATCAGCACGTCTTCCAGCGCCATGTCTTTCAGTTTCTCTACCAGCAGCTTAGTTTTAGGTGCTTCCAGAGAGAACTGCTCGACAACGATCAGACGATCTTGACGTACCAGTTCGGACAGGATGCTTTTCAGCGCGCCGCGGTACATCTTTTTGTTTACTTTTTGACTGTGGTCCTGAGGCTTCGCAGCGAAGGTCACGCCACCGGAACGCCAGATCGGGCTCTTAACAGAACCTGAACGCGCACGGCCGGTACCTTTCTGGCGCCACGGCTTTTTGCCGGAACCAGTAACTTCAGCACGGGTCTTCTGAGCACGGGTACCTTGACGGGCACCTGCTGCATAAGCAACAACAACCTGATGTACCAGCGCTTCGTTGAAATCACGACCGAAGGTAGTTTCGGAAACAGTCAGCGCGCTTTGCGCGTCTTTCAATACTAATTCCATTGCTATCCCCTTACGCCTTCACAGCTGGTTTAACGATCAGGTCGCTACCGGTAGCACCGGGAACTGCACCTTTAACCAGCAGCAGGTTGCGCTCAGCGTCAACACGTACTACGTCCAGGCTCTGAACGGTTACGCGCTCATTACCCAGCTGGCCTGCCATTTTCTTGCCTTTGAACACTTTGCCCGGAGTCTGGTTCTGACCGATAGAACCCGGAACGCGGTGAGACAAGGAGTTACCGTGGGTAGCATCCTGAGTACGGAAATTCCAGCGCTTAACAGTACCGGCAAAACCTTTACCTTTAGATGTACCAGTAACGTCTACTTTTTTCACTTCAGCGAAAATATCAACGTTAATGCTCTGACCTACGGTGAATTCTTCGCCTTCGGCGGTACGGAATTCCCACAGACCACGGCCAGCTTCAACACCAGCTTTAGCAAAATGGCCAGCTTCAGGCTTAGTGACGCGGTTAGCTTTTTTAGCGCCGGCAGTTACCTGGATAGCAGTGTAGCCGTCGTTTTCCAGGCTCTTAACCTGAGTCACGCGGTTTGCTTCAATTTCAATCACGGTTACTGGGATAGAAACGCCATCTTCAGTGAAGATACGAGTCATGCCCACTTTTTTACCGACTAAACCAATCATTGTTTCAACCTCTCAATCGCTCAATGACCTGATTAACCCAGGCTGATCTGCACGTCAACACCTGCAGCCAGATCCAGACGCATCAGAGCATCAACCGTTTTTTCAGTTGGCTCAACGATGTCAACCAGACGCTTGTGAGTGCGAATTTCATACTGATCGCGCGCGTCTTTGTTGACGTGCGGAGAGATCAGAACGGTAAAGCGCTCTTTGCGGGTCGGCAGCGGGATTGGACCACGAACCTGCGCACCAGTGCGCTTGGCAGTCTCAACGATTTCCGCAGTTGATTGATCGATCAGACGATGATCAAACGCTTTAAGACGGATACGGATTCTTTGGTTCTGCATGAGACCAGAGCTCCAATTATTTATAAACGAAAAAAATTACTACTCGCACCCATTACGATTGATGGGGGAGTGTAATCGTCTGCACATAACTCCCCGATTGGGAGTATTGTCAGGTGAGCTTATTGCCCGCCTGCGGTTCAGATTGAACCGGGCCGTCATTTCTGACAAGCCCGCGCATTATACGTGCCTGTGCTGGTATTGCAACCTGTTTATCCGAATAACAGGGGAATGCGGCAAAGGCGGGAAGGAAGCTTAACGGCTCCAGAAATGGCAACGCCGCTGAAGTGGCTGTTTCAGCGGCGTAAATTTGTACAACGACATTGCTACTGCCTTTTAATCTTCTACTTTTATTTGCGACTGCAGGTAGTTCTGGATACCAATTTTACCGATCAGATCGAGTTCGGTTTCAAGAAAATCGATGTGGTGCTCTTCATCCTCAAGAATGACTATCATCATATCCCGGCTGACGTAGTCATGAACCTTATCGGCGTACGCGATAGCCTCACGCAGATCTTTGGCTCCTTCCAGCTCCAGCACTAAATCCGATTTCAGCATCTCCTCCACATCTTCACCGATCCGCAACCGGCCCAGATCCTGAAGATTTGGTATGCCTTCGAGAAACAGAATACGTTCAATGTATTTGTCCGCATGCTTCATTTCATCAATGGATTCGTGATACTCGATATCGTTCAGGCGCATCAGTCCCCAGTTCTTGAACATTCGCGCATGCAGGAAATACTGGTTAATCGCAACCAGCTCATTTCCAAGTAGTTTATTTAAGTGATTAATGATTTTTGCATCGCCCTTCATTTTGCTTCCTCCGCTTCCAGTTACTCAGATCGTAGACGCGGAATGAGGGAAGTCAAAAAACCATGACAAAAAGCAGGGAGATTATCAGGCGATCTCTTTGTACTGCGGAGCGTGCTGCAGTTCTTCATCCATAATTTCGCGAGCGGCACGGATACATTTGCCACATTGTTTGCCAACGGGCACCAACTGACGCAGATGCTGGATCGATTTTGGCTGATAGCGGCGAACCACTTCGCGGATTGTTTTATCACTGACTGCATTGCACAAACAGACGTACATTATACCACCCCGTACAGTTTCTGAATGCTATTGTAAATGCGAATCGTTTTTATTTCAATCCACACTGCAACTGCTTGCTAAAATCCGGGCGAAAAAAAAGAGCACCGGAGTGCTCTTCTTCTTTGCTGTGGCGAAGCGAACTTCGCCACTTCAAATCATCGGCAATTAAGCGATAACTTTAGCAACAACGCCCGCACCAACAGTACGGCCGCCTTCACGGATTGCGAAACGCAGACCGTCGTCCATCGCGATTGGGTGGATCAGGGTAACA
>NZ_WHOY01000031.1:1754111-1755633 GCF_009765445.1 Pantoea sp. BAV 3049
AACCTGTTCGGTGCCGACCTGCGCGATGCCAACCTGTTCGGTGCCAACCTGTTCGGTGCCAACCTGTGCGATGCCGACCTGTGCGGTGCCGACCTGTGCGGTGCCGACCTGTGCGGTGCCGACCTGCGCGGTGCCAACCTGTGCGGTGCCGACCTGTTCGGTGCCGACCTGCGCGATGCCGACCTGCGCGGTGCCAACCTGCGCGATGCCAACCTGTTCGGTGCCAACCTGTGCGGTGCCAACCTGTTCGGTGCCGACCTGCGCGATGCCGACCTGCCGGATCACACCTTCGTGATTATGGGTTACACCTACTATGTACAAATCACGAGCGGAGAATACGTTAAGGCGGGTTGCCAGAATCACACAATTGAGCAATGGCGACAGTTCAGCAAGCGGGAAATAGCGGAAATGGATGGGAGAAAGGCGCTGAAATTCTACCCTCGACTTTTGGATATTATAGATTTTCACGTCGGCAAAGGGGAAAGGCCAGACTGGATTACCAGCAAAGAATATATTGAAGAGGTCGCAGAATAGCGGCCTTTTTTATTGCCCATCACCGGGGAAAAATATGATTCAGGTAAATGGCGAAAACCGCCGCGTAGTGAAGATGGCTTGCGGTTATCTCTACCGCCTGAAGCCTGAAAATCTCGGCGTTACACATAGCGTCGGCGAAACAGTAAATCGGGGCCAGCTGTCTTCAGCGGTCAGGAAACATTATCTGGAGGGGAAATGAGTAAAGAAACAGGTGGTCAGGCATTCCCGAGGCAGCAATGGGAATACGATGGGCAGAATAACTGACTGCCTTATAACCCCACCCCATTATTCAGGTAATCCCATGAGCTATTTCGGCAAAGAGCGGATAGCGCTCATAACATTGAGCGCTGTGTTGTGAAATGTCGTTATTTAATAAGCTTGGATGATGGTGGTTAACTGAATTCATCCAGCATAAATCAGCTCTTTAAGCACTTGTCTTCATAATGGATTTACAGAAGATGCATTTTGCACCATAGGGATTTTTGTTTGTGATGTCCAGATGTGAAAAGCGATATTGGATGCTGAAACATGAGGGACATTGGAGTTTAAAATTTAAGATAAAAGCCTACTTTTTTTGATTTAAGAGCAACCACCCTAACACCTTTCACCTAACAAGTCTTTTTTTTCGGATAAATAACGGAGTCCACGATGAATCTTGCAATCGCGGGCGGGTCTGTCGTGGACGCCGCTCTGCTAACCGAATCACTTCTTGATGTTATCACCCGCCGCCTCCGCTCTGGCTGGCGTTCACTTATCGACACGCTTAATCAGAGAGGCAATCCACTATGAACGCTCGCTACTTCTATCGCGCACAGGAGCTTTGCAGGCTGGCGCAATTAACAGGCGACGGCCCTATGTGGGCAATGGCAATGCGATTACTCCGGAGGGCTATGCAATGAAGCTGATATTCAAAGACAGGCAGGAAATCGAAGCCATCATCAAAGGATTTGGAGAGGCAGAACACGAGCAGATTCGCCAACTGGTAGAG
>NZ_WHOY01000031.1:1755643-1891708 GCF_009765445.1 Pantoea sp. BAV 3049
CGCTAAATGCAAAAAATTTTTCAACCGGTGTTTTTTTACCCACCAGGGGCTGAAAGAGCCAGTTTTTCGAGCCTTTCGAAGCCATAACGCTGTAAAACGGGCATTAATTGTACTGCCTGCTCAGTAATATCCATACAAAAAGCAAGATTACTGTCGGCGGACATGGCTTTCGGCGACTCATTTTCTAACAACCAGGCGGTACGCCGGGCAATCGCTGCACCGGAATCCACTAAACGGGTACCCGGCGGTAAAACCTGCTGCAGCTCTTCATTCAACAAAGGAAAATGCGTGCAGCCCAGGATTACCGTGTCTGGCGGCTCCTTCATCCGCAACCACGGCTGCAATATACGCCTTACCTCATCCAGCGGCACCGATTTACCCTGCAATTTCGCTTCCGCCAGCTCAACCAACTCGGCCGAACCTAACATTTCGGTTTTGCATTCACTGGCAAAACGCGCCACCAGCTCATGAGTATAAGGACGCTTCACCGTGCCGCGGGTGGCCAGCAGGCCAACAACGCCGTTACGAGTCAGGCGGGCAGCAGGTTTGATCGCAGGGACAACGCCCACGACCGGGAAGTCGAAGCGCTCACGCAGAGCTGGAAGCGTAACCGTGCTGGCAGAGTTGCAGGCGATAACCACCAGCGCCAGCGGATAATGGTGGGTAACAGCAGTAACAATCTCGACCACGCGATCAACGATAAACTCTTCACTTTTCTCCCCGTAAGGAAAAGCAACGTTATCGAAGGCGTAGATATAATGAAGATCCGGCAGCAACTGCCGGATTTCGTCATAGACAGAAAGCCCACCGACACCAGAGTCAAAGACCAGTACGGTGGGACGTTCCTCAGAAGGTGTAACTGCCGCTGAGGTAATACTCCCTTCCTGGAGTTTGATAGCCATAAACTGTCTCGTAATCTTTATCAAACAGGTTGGCTATTCTACCACGAACGGTCAGCTGGGATGTGACCGGATACGAAACGGCAAGATCCCACAGGCTCACACCGCCCAATTTAACGGTGCGGGTCGTGTAGGAGGAGTTGTAATCCTTATCATAACGATCGCCCAGGTACTGATAGCTGACAGACCAGTCGAAATCATAAATCGTGTAATCCAGCTGGTATTTCACCTGCTGTTTAGCACGACGCAGAAGGATCTCATTGCTATTGCCATCACGCGGGTCAACGTAGTCATAAGAAACGGTATGACTGAGCGGACCGGTATCGAATGATGCTGTCGCTTCCACGCCCTTAATGGTCGCTTTGTCGATATTGTAATAGCGGAAAGTGGTGGGATCGCTATCGATAAGATCATCAATATCGTTACGATAACCAGACAACCGCCAGTTAACCGGCCCGGTCAGGCCCTCGAAGCCGCCTTCCCACTGCTTACTTTTCTCCGGATCGAGGTCGCGGTTACCGTAAGTCGCACTGTATACCTGGCTCAGGTTAGGGGCTTTGAATGCTGTCCCGTAAGATGCAAAGACGCTGTAACCATCAACGAATTCCCATGATGCACTGGTCTGCCAGGTGTTATGCCAACCGAAGGTGTTGTTGTCGTCACCACGCACTGCACCTTCCAGCGTCACGCTACCCAGCTTCTGCTGCGCGGTGGCATACACACCGGTGTTGCGCTGCTCCTGGCCTTCACTGACGTAATTAGTGTTGGGTTCAGAGGTTTGCTTCTGCCAGTCAACCCCGGCGCTGACCGTGCCGTTGCCGACCGCTACGGTATTGCCCCATTGCAGGTTGTACTGCTCCACATCATCCAGCGTGGCCGGATCGGCATAGCGGCCCAGCCGCGGATCGTAGTTGTAATCTTTGGTATGACTGTAGCTGGCGATCAGCTGCGTTGACCAGATGTCACGATTGAAGCGCAGGCCGGTATCCCAGGTCTGGCTGTACAACTGGCGGGTATCCACCAGCGCGCCGGGCACGGTGTAGCTTAATGTACCGTCATAGGCCGTGCGGTTGTCATAACCATAGCCGCGCACAAAACCGCTTAACTCTTCATCGAACTGGTGTTCGACGGAGCCATACAGCGATTTACTCATAAAGCCGTCGCGGTCTTTCTGCGCCGGATCGCCATAAACATCCGGCAGATTCGCCACCACATCGTACCCTTTGGTGTAGGTATAGTTACCGGCCAGGGTTACACGAGTGTTTTTGCCAATCATCTGCTGGCTGGAACCATCATAGGACTGATAGCCATTAGAGCCTGCGCCCGCCGTCAGCGTGGTGCCTGGCTTATTCCGGCCGGTAATGATGTTAACCACGCCGCCAATCGCATCCGAACCATAAACAGCCGAACGCGCGCCCCGCACATATTCGATGCGCTGCACCAGAGAGATTGGGATCTGGCTCAAATCGGACGATCCACTGATCCCGGCCTGATTCAGCCGGATACCATCAATCAGGATCAGCACGTGGCTGGAGTTGGTGCCCCGAATAAACAGCGAGCTTTGCTGCCCTAATCCACCGTTTTGTGCGATGTCCACACCCGGCAAGCGGCGCATAACATCCGCCACGCTTTTGGACTGCCAGCGGTCAATCTCTTCACGGGTAACAACAGTGGTGGGTGCCAGAACGGAAGAAACAGGTTGAGCGAAACGGTTAGCGGTGGTGACCAGAGTGTTATCTGCGTCCTGTGCGAAGCCATTTTGCGCCCAGAGGGAGATCGCCGTTGCGCTAAACGCCACCAGCTTCGTTTTATTGGTTATCATGAACAAGCATCCAAAAAGTCATGCAGGATGCCGCAGGCATACAATCGATAGCACGCGATGATCGTACGAAGTGCGACGTAAAACCGGCAGGTCTTCGGGCTCGGAATCATTAAATGGTGAAAGACTTCCCATCTGGAGACAGTGTCTGTAAGCACTCACCATGACATTCCACACCGCTGCGCGTCAGCTCCAGCTTTACACTGGATTCCCTTTTAACTTACTGAAAGGCCGGAAAGCGCATCTTATGTTCAAAACTGACAGAAATCCAGACATCTGAATGTCCAAAACCATCCTGCGCCGGACAACGCTGGACATTGAGTGCCGAATCCCTACAATCGCCGGGCATTGAAGGCCTTCAACCTGAGGAAAGACCATGACGCCCGAACAGCTGCCGACCGAACAATACGATGCCCAACTCGGGGAGAAAGTCGCCCGTCTTGAGACGCTGATGACGCCTTTTGCCGCGCCAGAGGTTGAGGTGTTCCGTTCCCCGGTCAGCCATTACCGTATGCGGGCAGAATTCCGGATCTGGCACGATGGCGATGACCTTTACCACATCATTTTCGACCAGCAGACGCGCCAGCGTATTCGTGTGGACAGCTTCCCTGCTGCAAGCCCACTGATCAATCAGCTGATGCCCCGTCTGATCAACGCCCTACACGACAACCGCGCCCTGCGCCATAAGCTGTTCCAGATTGACTATCTCTCAACGATGAGCAATCAGGTTGTGGTTTCACTGCTCTATCATCGTGCCCTGACCGATGAATGGCAGCAGGCTGCAGCAGCCCTGCGGGATGAGCTGCGTGCGGAAGGGTTTGACCTGCATCTGATCGGCCGCGCCACCAAAACCAAAATCTGCCTGGATCGTGATTTTGTTGATGAATGTCTGCCGGTTGCCGGAAAAGAGATCATCTATCGCCAGGTGGAAAACAGCTTCACCCAGCCCAATGCGGCGATGAATATTCAGATGCTGGAGTGGGCGCTGGAAGTGACGAAAAACGCCAGTGGGGATTTGCTGGAACTCTACTGCGGCAACGGCAACTTCTCATTAGCACTGGCGCGTAACTTCAGGCGCGTGCTGGCGACCGAAATCGCCAAGCCCTCCGTCGCCTCGGCGCAGTACAATATTGCCGTAAACAATATCGATAATGTGCAAATCATCCGCATGGCGGCGGAGGAATTTACTCAGGCGATGAACGGCGAGCGCACCTTTAACCGGCTGGAAGGAATTGACCTGACGACCTATGAGTGCGAGACAATTTTTGTCGATCCGCCGCGCAGTGGCCTGGATGCCGAAACGGTGAAGATGGTGCAGGCTTACCCGTGCATCCTCTATATCTCCTGCAACCCGCAGACGCTGTGCGAGAACCTGGCTACTCTGTCAGAGACTCATGACGTAACCCGCCTGGCGCTGTTTGACCAGTTCCCCTATACCCATCATATGGAATGCGGCGTATTACTGACGCGGCGTTGATTAAAAGGGGCGACACCCGGTCGCCCCGCCCTACTCGCTTTTGCGGGAACGCAGCTTCAGAGCAATCCAGAACACCAGCGCCACCATCAGAATTGTCGGCACGAAATTAGAGCCTATATCCGGATATTCCGCCCGCACAATGGCGCTGTAAAGCAGGATGCCCAGCAGGAAAAACGCGGCGGCAATTGAAGGCATCCCGTCAGGCATTGAACGGTTCAGATAGCGCTGATGCAGACACCAGGCCGACAGTCCAAGCGCGATAAGGGGGAACACAGAAAACGGCACAAGAGAACTGAACAACACCGAAAACGATCCGTTAATCGATAACCCGGTGAGAAATGCCAGCAACAGTGTACCTTTGTCCCGGCCAGTAGCTAAACTCATGTTTGATCACCTTTAATCCTGGGATTCCAGCGTAACCGCCAGCCTCTCCTGTTCACGTCGATACCAGTAATAAGCCCCTTTAGAAATCATCCGCAACTGCAGCACCAGGCGCTCTTCCAGCTGGCGACGCTGATCGGCATCGATATCCAGCGCTTCTGCACCGGCGTTAAAGACGATAATCACCATCGCTTCCGCTTGAGCTTCGGTAAAGCTGCGCGGCATACGGTTTTCAATCTCGAGGTAATCCGCCAGTTCGGCGATAAAATGTTGGATCTCGCGGGCGACAGCAGCACGAAACGCAGCCGATGTCCCGGAACGTTCCCGCAGCAACAGGCGGAAAGCGTTAGGGTTGTTACCAATGAATTCCATAAAGGTGGAGACCGAAGTCTTGATCACGCTGCCGCCTTTGGCGATACGCTGACGAGCCTGGCGCATCAACTGACGCAGCATCAGACCACTTTCATCCACCATGGTCAGCCCTAATTCATCTACATCACGAAAATGACGGTAGAATGACGTTGGCGCGATCCCGGCTTCCCGGGCAACTTCTCTCAGGCTGAGGCTGGCAAAACTCCGCTCGGCACTTAGCTGACTAAATGCCGCTTCAATCAGCGAACGCCGTGTCCGTTCTTTTTGCTGCGCTCTGACGCCCATGTTTGTGCCTGTTTTACCTGCCAGAAAGGCACTATAACAAAAATTTCAGCGTACAGTTGCATCAACTTTGTGACGGCCTGTTAACCTCACGCTTTGTCAAATGATGGCAAAAAAGCCTGATAGAATTGGGAAGTGGTCAGCAAGATGTTAGAATCTCGTTGAAAAATTGTATTAGAAATAGGGCGTATTAGTATGCAACAGTCTTATGATTACGACGCCATTGTGATTGGATCAGGCCCTGGCGGTGAAGGTGCGGCCATGGGTTTGGTCAAACAAGGTGCCCGCATTGCGGTTATTGAGCGCTATCACAACATCGGCGGCGGTTGTACACATTGGGGAACCATCCCATCGAAAGCACTACGTCACGCAGTCAGCCGTATTATCGAGTTTAATCAGAACCCTCTTTACAGTGACCACACGCGCCTTCTGCGCTCTTCCTTCGCGGATATCCTTAACCACACAGAAAACGTGATCAGCCAGCAGACGCGCATGCGTCAGGGCTTTTACGAGCGTAACCGCTGTGAGCTGTATCAGGGTGATGCGCGCTTCGTCGATGCGAATACCATTGAAATTGAATCGCATGACGGCACGGTTGAGCGTCTGACCGCTGAGAAATTTGTTATTGCCTGTGGCTCGCGCCCTTATCACCCTGCCGATGTGGACTTTACTCATCCGCGCATTTACGACAGCGACTCAATCCTTAACCTGCACCATGAACCGGGCCATGTCATTATCTATGGTGCCGGGGTTATCGGCTGTGAGTATGCTTCCATCTTCCGTGGTCTGAACGTCAAGGTCGACCTGATCAACACCCGCGATCACCTGCTGGCGTTCCTCGATCAGGAGATTTCGGACTCGCTCTCTTACCACTTCTGGAATAGCGGCGTGGTTATCCGCCACAACGAAGAGTTTGAGAAGATTGAAGGCGTCAGCGATGGCGTGATCATGCACCTGAAATCCGGCAAAAAGGTAAAAGCAGACTGTCTGCTGTACGCCAACGGCCGTACCGGGAATACCGATTCTCTGTCGCTGCAAAATGTCGGGCTGGAAGCTGACGGCCGTGGCCTGCTGAAGGTCAACAGCATGTATCAGACCGCACAGCCGCATATCTATGCGGTGGGTGACGTGATTGGCTATCCAAGCCTGGCCTCAGCCGCCTACGATCAGGGGCGCATTGCTGCGCAGGCGCTGATTAAAGGTGAAGCGAACGCGCATCTGATTGAGGACATTCCGACCGGGATTTATACCATTCCGGAAATCAGTTCTGTCGGCAAAACCGAACAGCAGCTGACGGCGATGAAAGTGCCTTATGAAGTGGGTCGCGCGCAGTTCAAACATCTGGCGCGTGCGCAGATTGTCGGGATGAATGTGGGCAGCCTGAAGATCCTCTTCCACCGTGAAACGAAAGAGATCCTGGGGATTCACTGCTTTGGTGAGCGTGCTGCGGAGATTATCCATATCGGTCAGGCCATCATGGAGCAGAAAAACGGCGGCAACACGATTGAGTACTTCGTGAATACCACCTTTAACTACCCGACGATGGCCGAAGCCTACCGCGTGGCGGCGTTGAACGGCTTAAACCGCCTGTTTTAATCCGGTGCCCATATAGGCCTGCATGTGGATACGAATTGCCTCTGCCAGCTGCTCATAGCGGCTACGCAGCGGCGATCCCGGACGATAAACCAGCGCGATGGTTCTCTGTGGCTCTGGCTTGTAGCAGGGCAGATAGCAGACGCCATCACGCACCCGCTCTTTCGGCACCGCCAGAGCAGGTAACAGCGTGATACCACTTCCTGCAGCAACCATGTTACGCAGCGTCTCCAGACTGGTGGCGCGGAAATGCGTATCTTCTTCAGCGCCCGCCTGAAAACAGAAGCCCATTGCCTGATCGCGCAGGCAGTGACCATCTTCAAGCATCAGCAGCTTTTCACCGGCCAGATCGGACATCGGCACACGGTCGCGGTCATGCCATGGGTGATCCTGATAAATCGCCAGCTTCATCGGCTCGTCAAACAGCGGCACTTCGATAAAGGCCTCAGACTCTTTCACCAGCGCCAGAATGGCACAGTCCAGCTTGCCGCTGTCCAGCTGGGCCAGCAGCTGCTGCGTCTGCGCTTCATGCAGGTACATTTCCAGTTTCGGGAACGTCTTGTGCAGCGACGGGACAATCTGCGGCAGCAGGTACGGCCCGACCGTTGGGATCAGCCCAATGTGCAGCGGTCCGGACATCGCTTCGCCCTGCTGGCTGGCCATCTCCTTCAGCACTTTCACTTCCCGCAGGACGGTGCGGGCCTGATCGACCAGCAGCAAGCCAGCCTGAGTAAACAGCACCTTACGGCTGGTACGCTCCAGCAGCATCACGCCGAGTTCGTCTTCCAGTTTGCGGATCTGGCCACTTAAGGTGGGCTGACTGACATGACATGCATCCGCTGCTCGCCGAAAATGACGGTGCTCAGCCAGCGAAACCAGATACTCAAGATCACGAATGTTCATCTTATTCCTCCGAGCCACGATAGTTCGTGGCGATAGATAGGATAGCAATCAACGATTAGCCCTATCAAGCCCGGATGGCAATAATGTCCAACGTTCGGGAAATGAATCACTTTTTTCCCCTGATTAAGAGGTATTTTATGTTTGCAAGTCAGGAAGGTAAGTCCGTTCCACAGGTCACTTTTCATACCCGCCAGGGCGACAGCTGGGTAGACATTACGACTGATGAGCTGTTTAAAGACAAAACTGTCATCGTGTTTTCTTTGCCGGGCGCTTTCACCCCAACATGTTCATCAAGCCATCTGCCGCGTTACAACGAGCTGTCTGACGTTTTCAAAACACACGGCGTGGATAATATTCTGTGCATATCGGTGAACGACACTTTCGTCATGAATGCCTGGAAAGCCGATCAGCACGCCAACAACATCACCTTTATCCCTGATGGCAACGGCGACTTTACCCGTGGCATGGAGATGCTGGTTGAGAAAGCCGAGCTGGGCTTTGGTCCACGTTCATGGCGTTACTCCATGCTGGTTCGTAATGGCGTGGTGGAAAAAATGTTTGCAGAGCCGAATAAGCCGGGCGACCCGTTTGAAGTGTCTGATGCCGACACCATGCTGCGTTATCTGGCACCGGAATTTAAAGTGCAGGAGTCGGTCTCGCTGTTTACCAAGCCTGGCTGTTCGTTCTGCGCCAAAGCCAAACAGATGCTGCTGGATCGCGGTATTCAGTATGAAGAGATTGTGCTGGGTCAGGATGCCACCACCGTCAGCCTGCGTGCGGTTACCGGTCGTGCCACCGTGCCTCAGGTCTTTATCGGCGGGCGCCACATTGGTGGTAGCGACGATTTAGAAAAATTCTTTACAGCTTAAGCTGTGAGACAAGTGGGGAAAACACCTGCCTCGTTATTTACCTGCTAAATATAATAAAATCGAAACTTACTGGCGGCCCTGAAGGCCGCCTTTTTTTGATCAGGCCAGACGGTTTTTCGCGTCAGTGATCGCCAATGACACCTGGTGAGGCGATACGCCACCTTTGGCATTACGTTTGTCGAGGCAGGACTGCAGAGACAGGATCGGATAAACATCTTCCGCAATCACGCTGCTGAAGGCTTGCAGCTCTTCCAGCTTCAGCGCTTCCAGCGCCGCGCCTTTGTTAATCGCCGCGACCACCACTTCACCCACGATATGGTGAGCTTCACGGAACGGAACGCCCTTCGCCACCAGATAATCGGCCAGCTCGGTAGAGTTCGCGTAGCCCTGCTCTGCCGCTTCCTGGCAGCGCGGCCGCTTCACCTGAATGCCGTCCAGCACCAGCGCCGCCATATGCAGGCAGTCGGACCAGGTATCCAGCGCGTCAAACAGCCCTTCTTTGTCTTCCTGCATGTCCTTGTTGTACGCCAGCGGCAAACCTTTCAGCGTCATCATCATGCCGGTCAACGCACCCTGCACGCGGCCACACTTGCCGCGGATCAGCTCCAGCGCATCCGGATTTTTCTTCTGCGGCATCAGCGAGGAACCGGAAGTCACGCGGTCGGACAGCTCAACAAAACCAGCCTCACCGGTGTTAAAGAAAATCAGGTCTTCTGCGAAACGGGACAGATGAACCATGCCGATGGAAGCATCGGACAGCAGCTCCAGCACGTGGTCACGATCGGAAACGGTGTCCAGGCTGTTACGGGTTGCTGAGGCGAAACCTAACCAGTCCGCCAGCTGCTCACGGTCAATCTCATAGGCTGTACCGGCCAGCGCGCCACATCCCAGCGGGCTGACGTCCAGACGCTTCAACGTATCCTGCAGGCGGCTCTCATCACGCGCCAGCATCTCAACATAAGCCAGGCACCAGTGTGCAAACGTCACCGGCTGAGCACGCTGCAGGTGGGTATAACCCGGCATCACGGCATCCTGGTTCGCTTCCGCAGTAGCCACCAGCGCCTGCTGCAACTGGCGGGTGGCAATCAGCAATTCACTGACCTGCGCCTTACACCAGAGCTTCAGATCGGTAGCGACCTGATCGTTACGGCTGCGACCGGTGTGCAGCTTTTTACCCAGGGCGCCGACTTTCTCAATCAGGCGCCCTTCAACATAACTGTGAATATCTTCCGCATCGCTTTCAAGGATCTGCTGCGGATTAGCGCGCACTTCCTCCAGCAATACGTTCAGCGCGCCTTCCAGCTGCTGCTGCTCTCCATCTGTCAGAACATTGACCGTCACCAGCGCTTTGGACCAGGCAACGGATCCGACGATATCCTGCTCTGCCAGACGATAGTCGAAGCGCAGCGAGTCGTTAAATTGTTTGAAACGTTGATCTGCTGCCTGAGTAAACCGTCCACCCCAAAGTGCCATGTCAGTGCTCCATTTATTCGTTTAGTGAATCATGTCTGTAAAAAAGGCGGAATGAATTCCGCCTCTGCAGATTTTCGAACCGGACTTATTTCTTTTCGTTCAGCGCGCGAATGCGTGAAGAAAGAGAGAACAGGCGGATAAAGCCACCCGCGTGACGATGATCGTACACTTCGTCTTCGCCGAAGGTGGCGAACTCTTCAGAGTACAGGCTGTTGGCTGATTTTTTCTGGATTGCCGTGGCCTGGCCTTTATACAGCTGCAGCACCACTTCGCCGTTCACTTCTGCGGCCAGAGACTCGGCAGCAGCCTGAATGGACTTACGCAGCGGCGCAAACCAGCGACCATCGTAAACCACGTAGGACATTTCATGGCCCAACTGCTCACGCCATTTGAAGCTGTCGCGGTCCAGCACGAGCTGCTCAACGGCACGCAGTGCGTTAACCATGATGGTGCCACCAGGGGTCTCGTAGCAGCCACGGGACTTGATGCCCACCAGACGGTTTTCCACGATATCGATACGGCCCACGCCGTGTTTCGCACCAATCGCGTTCAGTTTTTCCAGACACTGGTACGGGCTGAGCTTCTCGCCGTTCACTGCCACCACGCGGCCTTTCTCTACGGAAACGGTCACCTGCTCTGGCTGGTCCGGTGCTTCCAGCGGGTCAACGGTCCACACCCAGCAATCTTTGTTCGGGGCATTCGATGGGCTTTCCAGCACGCCACCTTCGGTGGAGATATGCCAGGCGTTTTCGTCACGGCTGTAAATTTTTTCCAGCGAGGCAGTGGTAGGAATGTTGCGCTCTTTCAGATAGTCCAGCAGCGCTTCACGCGAACGCAGGTTCCACTCACGCCATGGCGCGACCACTTTCAGCTGTGGAGCCAGTGCGGTGTAGGTGGTTTCGAAACGCACCTGATCGTTACCTTTACCGGTCGCACCGTGGCACAGCGCATCCGCGCCCACTTTCAGCGCCAGTTCAACCTGGGCTTTAGCGATAATAGGACGCGCCATTGAGGTGCCCAGCAGGTAGGTCCCTTCATAGAGTGCGCCAGTCTGCAGCACCGGATAGACATATTCGCTGATAAACTCTTCGCGCAGGTCGACAACGTGGCATTCAGATGCGCCGGACTGCAGAGCTTTCTGCTCAACGCCTTCCAGATCGCCACGCTCCTGGCCGATATCCGCCACGAAAGCGACCACTTCACAGCCGCCGTAATTCTCTTTCAGCCATGGAATGATGGCTGAAGTATCCAGACCGCCGGAGTAGGCGAGAACGATTTTTTTGATGCTTTTGTCTTGCATTGTCTTTTCCTTGAACCGGTTAAGCGAGGATCCGGGTGCCAATCGACACGCCATTAAAAAGGGTTGGCAGCTGTTCGGCATGACGCCAGCTGGCGATATCTACCGGACGGCCCAGCGTACGGGCAGCGTCCAGAGCAGCATTCACTTTAACAATCATACCGTCGGTAATAATACCCTGAGCGATCAGCTGCTCGGCTTTCGCCGCAGTCATCTCTTCAATGCGCTGGCCTTTACCGTCCAGAATTCCGCTGACGTCTGACAGCAGGATCAGGTCAGCGCCCAGGGTGGATGCCAGCGCCGTCGCGGCCTGGTCGGCGTTGACGTTCATTAACTTACCGTCCTGAGTGATGCCGATGGAGCTGATGACCGGCAGGAAGCCGGCCGTCAGCAGGGTATTGAGCAGTACCGGGGAACCCGGAGTCGCCAGACCAACGTGGCCCAGCTCTTCGTCAAACGACTCAACGTTGACGCTGCCGCCATCGCCGAGGCACAGGCCAACGGCATCAATACCGTGCTTTTTCGACCAGGCCAGCAGCGTTTTGTTCGCCGTACCTGCCAGCGCACCAGTGATGATGTCAATCTGATCGGCAGGCGTCACGCGCAGACCGTTTTTCTTTTTCACCGGCAGTGCGAGCTTCTTCATCAGCTCATCAACCAGGCAGCCACCGCCGTGCACGATCAACAGCGGGCGCTGATGGGATTCACGATAAGTGACCAGCGCTGAGAACAGGCGCTCCAGCGCCTCTTCACTGTCCAGCAGCACGCCGCCAAGTTTGATGATTAAGGGATTGGTCATTTGATTACTCGCTGATTAAATAAGTGACTGGGTTTCCGGGAAACCGAAACGAATATTCAGGCACTGAACGGCCTGCGAGGAAGCACCCTTCAGAAGGTTATCTTCCGCAGAGACGACGATCAGATGCTCGCCCTTCACCGCAAAACCGATATCACAGAACGGCAGGCCCACCACACCTTTGATTGACGGCACGCCTTTGTCATAGACGCGCACCAGCGGTTTGTCGTGGTAGGCGTTATGGAACGCTTCTGCCACGTCATCGTGGGTAACACCCGCTTTGAGGCGGCAGGTGGTGGTCGCCAGAATGCCGCGAGGAAAATTGCCCAGGTGCGGAGTGAAGATCACCGGAATACCCAGATGCGCGGAAATTTCAGGCTGGTGACGGTGAGTGAAGATGCCATAAGGCTGCAGGCTCACTTCACAGAAGCTGGTGCCCATTGCCGCTTTACGCCCTGCTCCACTCACGCCACTGGTGGCGTTGATCACCGGCCACTGGCTATCGTTCAGCAGGTTTGCTTCAATCAGCGGCTTCAGTGCCAGCTGCGCGGCAGTCGGGTAGCAGCCCGGCACGGCAATCAGCTGCGCTTCTTTGATTTTATCCTGCTGCCATTCGGCCAGGCCGTAAACGGCTTTGTCCAGCCAGTCCTGATGCTGATGGGGAAAACCGTAATTGTCGGTGAAGAAGCTCTGTTCGTTGACGCGGAAGGCAGCGGAGAGATCGAACACCACGCAGCCAGCGGCCAGGAACTCCGGCGCCAGATCGTGGCTCACCTCATGGGCCGTTGCCAGAAAGACCACGTCAACTTGCTCCGCAAACTGAGCCGCGCGGCTCAATGGCTGCAGCGGCATATCGACAATACCTTTCAGCTGCGGATGGAGGTCAGAAAGTAATTTTCCTGCGTCAGGGCTTTGCGCTGAAACCGCTAAAGCGGTTATGTTCACCTGTGGATGGCGATTCAGGATCGTAGCGAGCTCTACGCCAGCATAGCCACTGGCACCAACAATCAGCGTATTCAACATCAGACTGACTACCTTTTTACGGTCTAAAGAATTCGGGTTGCAGCTACAAAGCTGTGCTCCCACGCATTGGCGCTGGATTTGCCGGAAATTTACGGTTTCCATCCGCACGCCGTTAATGTATTTTTATTCACTATTAATGCATGAATATTGATACTATCCTAACCCAAGGACTGTCAACAGTGAAGACAAAATTACCGCCTTTTATCGAGCTTTACCGTGAGTTGATTGCCACACCGTCGATCAGCGCAACCGATGCCGCCATCGACCAGAGTAATGAAACTTTAATCAATTTGCTGGCTGGCTGGTTTCGCGACCTGGGCTTCACCGTTGAAGTGCAGCCAGTACCCGGCACGCGCCATAAATTCAATATGCTCGCCAAAACCGGCAGCGGTGCTGGCGGCCTGCTGCTGGCCGGTCATACCGATACCGTACCGTATGACGACGGTCGCTGGACGCGCGACCCCTTCACGCTGACCGAGCACGAGAACAAGCTATACGGGCTGGGCACGGCCGACATGAAAGGTTTCTTTGCTTTTATCTTAGATACCCTGCGTGATGTTGACGTGGCAAAACTGGAAAAACCGCTTTATATCCTGGCTACCGCAGATGAAGAGACGACGATGGCCGGTGCGAAATATTTCTCGGAAAGTACCGCTATCCGCCCTGACTGCGCCATCATTGGCGAGCCAACTTCTCTGAAGCCGGTTCGCGCTCATAAAGGGCATCTTTCCCAGTCAATCCGTATTCAGGGCCAGTCCGGCCACTCCAGCGATCCGGCACGCGGCGTGAATGCCATCGAGCTGATGCACGAGTCTATTACCCAATTGATGGGCCTGCGCAATACGCTGAAAGAGCGCTATCACCACGAGGGCTTCGCCATCCCCTATCCGACCATGAACTTTGGTCATATCAACGGTGGTGATGCGCCAAACCGTATCTGTGCCTGCTGTGAGCTGTATATGGATATCCGCCCGCTGCCGGGCCTTTCACTGAACGATCTGGAAGGGTTACTGAACAGCGCATTAGCGCCAGTCAGCGAACGCTGGCCTGGCCGCCTGACGGTGGGTGAACTGCATCCGCCGATCCCGGGTTACGAATGCCCGCCGGATCATCAACTGGTGAAAGTGGTGGAGAAACTTCTGGGAACCGAGACGGAAGTGGTGAACTACTGTACTGAGGCGCCGTTTATTCAGGAACTGTGTCCAACACTGGTTTTGGGTCCAGGTTCAATCAATCAGGCCCACCAGCCGGATGAATATATTGATACCGCCTTTATAAAACCTACCCGCGAGCTGATTGCTCAGGTCGTGCATCATTTTTGTCACCACTGAATGACATTCGGGGCATTCGGCTGTGAAAACAGCAGCTTGCCCCGGCATTATTCCGTCTTTGATGATAAGAATAACTTATCTCGCTTCGCTGTTATTAAATTTCATAAATTCCCGTTAGTTAGCCACAGGATAAGGCAAATTCAAGGCAATTGACGAACGGGAGTATACGTGGCTAGATAAAAGGCGAAGTTATGCCGGCGACGGTGAAATAATGACAAAACAAGAAGGGTGTCAGGGGTCATATGAACGAACAATATTCCGCAATGCGAAGTAATGTCAGTATGCTCGGCAAACTGCTCGGGGATACGATTAAGGATGCGCTTGGAGAGAACATCCTCGATCGGGTGGAAACCATCCGTAAACTCTCGAAGTCATCACGTGCGGGAAATGACGCCCACCGTAAAGAATTGCTGTCAACGCTGCAAAATCTCTCCAATGATGAGCTTTTGCCCGTTGCCCGCGCCTTCAGCCAGTTTCTTAATCTGACGAATGTCGCCGAGCAGTACCACACCATTTCACCGAAAGGCGAAGGCGCTAACCAGCCGGAAATGCTGGCCAGAACCTTCGAGCGTCTGAAGCAGCAGCCCGAACTGACGGAAGAGAAAATCCGTGATGCGATAGAGTCGCTCTCCCTGGAGCTGGTGCTGACGGCTCACCCGACCGAAATTACCCGCCGCACGCTGATCCACAAGCTGGTCGAGGTGAATAACTGCCTGAAGCAGCTCGACCACAACGATCTGTCTGACTATGACCGTTCGCAGATTATGCGCCGCCTTCGCCAGCTGGTTGCTCAGGCCTGGCACACTGATGAAATCCGTAAATACCGCCCTTCCCCGATCGACGAAGCGAAATGGGGCTTTGCGGTGGTGGAAAACAGCCTGTGGGAAGGCGTGCCGAACTTCCTGCGTGAGCTGAACGAGCAGGTAGAAGCCTCTTTTGGCGTGAAGCTGCCGGTGGATTTCGTTCCGGTGCAGTTCACTTCCTGGATGGGCGGCGACCGCGATGGCAACCCAAACGTTACCGCGAAAATCACCCGCCATGTTTTACAGCTGAGCCGCTGGAAAGCGACAGACCTGTTCCTGCGTGATATTGCCGTGCTGGTTTCCGAACTTTCTATGTCGGAATGCACGCCGGAAGTCCGCGAGCTGTGCGGCAATCCGGAAGCGCTGGAACCCTATCGTGAGATCATGAAAAAGCTGCGCAGCCAGCTGATGAGCACTCAGACCTATCTTGAGCAGCGTCTGAAAGGTGAACGCCTGCCGCGCCCGGCCGACCTTCTGATCTCCAATGACCAGCTGTGGGATCCGCTGTATGCCTGCTATCAGTCACTGCAGGCCTGTGGCATGGGCATCATCGCTAACGGTCAGCTGCTGGATACGTTGCGCCGCGTGAAGTGCTTTGGCGTGCCGCTGGTGCGTATCGATATCCGTCAGGAAAGCACCCGCCACACCGAGGCCATTGCTGAGATCACCCGCTATCTGGGCCTGGGCGACTATGAACGCTGGTCTGAGGCTGACAAACAAGCCTTTCTTATCCGCGAGCTGAATTCCAAGCGCCCCCTGCTGCCGCGCAACTGGGAGCCGGGTCCGGAGACGCAGGAAGTGCTGGATACCTGCCGCGTAGCCGCCGAAGTGCCGAAAGGCTCAATTGCCGCCTACGTGATCTCCATGGCGAAAACGCCTTCTGACGTGCTGGCCGTGCATCTGCTGCTGAAAGAAGCGGGCATTCCGTTTGCCATGCCGGTCGCACCGCTGTTTGAGACGCTGGATGACCTGAACAACGCCAACGACGTGATGAGCCAGCTGCTGAGCATTGACTGGTATCGCGGCTTTATCCAGGGCAAACAGATGGTGATGATTGGCTATTCTGACTCGGCGAAAGATGCCGGGGTGATGGCCGCCAGCTGGGCGCAGTATCAGGCTCAGGATGCGCTGATCAAAACCTGTGAGAAAGCGGGTATCGCGCTGACGCTGTTCCACGGGCGTGGCGGCACCATTGGTCGTGGCGGTGCGCCTGCGCATGCTGCGCTGTTGTCACAGCCGCCAGGCAGCCTGAAGGGCGGCCTGCGTGTGACCGAGCAGGGTGAGATGATCCGCTTCAAATACGGCCTGCCGGAAGTGACCATCGCCAGCCTGTCGCTGTATACCGGAGCCATTCTCGAAGCCAACCTGCTGCCACCGCCAGAGCCGAAGCCAGAGTGGTGCGGCATTATGGATCAGCTGTCGAAAGACTCCTGCGACATGTATCGCGGCTACGTGCGCGAAAACGCTGACTTCGTGCCTTACTTCCGTTTGGCCACGCCAGAACAGGAGCTGGGCAAACTGCCGCTGGGTTCCCGTCCGGCCAAGCGTCGCCCAACAGGTGGCGTTGAGTCGCTTCGTGCCATCCCGTGGATCTTTGCCTGGACGCAGAACCGCCTGATGCTGCCCGCCTGGCTGGGCGCAGGCGCGGCGCTGCAGAGCGCGATGGCGGCAGGACATCAGGATCAGCTGGAAGCGATGTGCCGCGACTGGCCGTTCTTCTCCACCCGTCTGGGGATGCTGGAGATGGTGTTCTCAAAGGCTGACCTGTGGCTGGCGGAGTATTACGACCAGCGCCTGGTGGATCAGTCGCTGTGGCCGCTGGGCAAGAAGCTGCGCGATCAGCTGGATTCCGACATCAAAGCTATTCTGACCATTGCGAACGATGCACACCTGATGGCCGATCAGCCGTGGATCGCGGAGTCTATCGCCCTGCGTAACGTCTACACCGACCCGCTGAACGTGCTGCAGGCCGAATTGCTGCATCGCTCCCGCCAGCAGGAAGCCATCGGCGGCGAACCGGATGGCCGCGTTGAGCAGGCGCTGATGGTCACCATCGCCGGTGTCGCAGCGGGTATGCGTAATACGGGTTAATCATGAAAAAGCCCGGTCTGCCACACTGGCAGCCGGGCTGATTTTCACTGCTCATCGGGCATTAAAAACTCTCTTGCCACGCGGTATACAGCAGGGAATTATCCAGCTGCAACGCATCCATCGGGATCATCTCTCCTTTCGCCACATCGTGCGTCAGCACTTTATTAGACAACAAATAATAAGGCGCTAACCCTGCGGCATCCGCTTTCGGCAGTAAACGGGCACTTACCGCTTCAATGGTGTGGTGATGCCCTCCCATCTCCAGCAGCTCCCCTTTTTTCAGATCCCGTTCGGCATAGCCGGTCATCACGGCGTGAATGGCCTGATCGACCGCGCCGGAAGCACGCTGATGTAACACGGCCGAGAAGATGCTGTGCGGCGACTCCAGGCCCATGATGTGATAAGGCAGATAGATACAGGCATACTTGCGGCTGCGGCTGACCACGTGTCCTTTCCCGGCCAGCATCTCCCAGGTTTCATCATCCTTGCAGCGAACAATCACAAATACACCGCCGCCAAAACTCACTTCATCATCGCGGCGCAGGCAGTTAAAAACATCCACAACGCCGGTACGTTTCAGAATGCCGCCGTCTGATTCAGGGATGAAAATATCGGCCAGCTCGCTGATATGGCAAAGCGGATAGCTGAGCGCATCACAGGCAGGGATAAAGCCAGACGAGTTAGCCACCACGTTCATTTCACAGTAATCCGGTGTGGCACTCAGCGGCAATGATGACAGCAGGCTTTTACGATGCTGCAACGTGGCCTTGACATCGTCGCCCAGCGCCCAGTGTTCAGCCAGTTCAGGCACATTCAGGATTTTACCGCTGTAGTCCAGCACGCCGCTTTGCGTTGACCAGACATAGTCATATTCGCTGGATTTACCGGCAGCCACAATGTCAAAGCCCAGCACCTTCGCCCAAGTGATCAGGCCCAGCAGATTAGCAGGCTGATCGCCATCGACGGTGGTGTACACGGCGTTATGTTGCAGTGCCAGCTTGTTCAGCCACGGGCCGGCAACGGAGTCAGTTTCTTTACTGACCATTCCCACATGTACGCCCCTTTTCAGGGCGTTAACGGCAATCTGTACGCTAATTTCCGGTTTACCGGTCGCCTCAATCACCATATCCAGTGACAGCGCATCAAGATGGGTAAAATCATCAATAATTACCGGCTTGCCGGCAGACCGGGCAGTTGCAGCTTCATTTGCTGACTGACAAATCTCGGCATCCTGGCAGAAATTCAGCTCCTTCAGCAGCGCCTGAGTACCCGCAGTGTTGATATCACACAGCGCCACCACTTCCAGCGACGGGATCTCCCGGCATTGCACCAGAAACGAACGACCAAACCCACCACTGGCTCCGGTAATCGCAATACGAATGCGACGGCTTTTCAGGGCATCAAACAGCAGTTCATAATTCATGATAATTCCTCAAATATACGTCGCTTAACCTACGATCGCATTCAGCATAAGAACAAAAATCAGACCCAGAATGGACAGAAACGACACCAGCAGTGTCCAGCTCTTTAACGTTTCAGCCACGGTCAGTTGAAAATACTCTTTGAACAGCCAGAAGCCGGAGTCGTTAACGTGGGACAGCATCAGGCCGCCAGTACTGGTTGCCAGTACCAGCAATTCCAGGTTGACGCCGCTGTGGGCCGCCAGTGGAGCCACAATCCCTGCGGTGGTCACCACAGCAACCGTTGCGGAACCAATCGCAATACGGATCAGGGCCGCGACCAGCCATGCCAGCACCAGCGGTGAAATATTCCAGTGCATGGCGGAATCGGCAATCAGCGTACTGACGTGGGTCGCCAGCAGCATCTCTTTCAGGCCGCCACCGGCACCGAGGATCAGGATGATGGCTGCACAAGGTCCCAGGCATTTGCCCAACATTTTTTGCAGCTGTTGCATGGTGTAGCCGCAGCGAACGCCCAGCGCATAGAGAGCAAACAGCACGGCGATCAGCAGAGAAACGATCGGGTCACCGATGGTATTCAGCAACTCTGCAAACATGCTGTGCGGTTCCACCAGATTTTTTGCCAGCGTCCGACACATCATCAGGATCGGCGGCAGCAGAATGGTCAACATAGCCAGAGTAAAAGATGGACTGCGTTTTGCCTCCTTTTTCGGTTGCGAACTGTCCTCCTGCGAGACGCTGAAATCCTGACGGCGCAAATCAGGGAAGTATTTCATCACAAACCAGGTAAATACCGGGCCGGAGAGCAGTACCATCGGCACGGCAAGCAGCAGACCATAAAACATCGATTTACCTGCATCTGCGCCGTAGGTGGTCATTGCCAGCGTGGGGGCAGGATGGGGCAGCAGCAGCCCATGCGCCACGTACAGCCCGGCAGCCATCGGGATACCAATTCGCATTAACTGGCTGCGCGTACTGCGGGCGATGGCATAAACCAGTGGCACCAGCATCACAAAGCTGACATCAAACAGATGCGGCAGCCCAATAATTAACGCCGCTATGCAGATAGTCAGCGGGATCAGGCGTACCGATCCCAGACGAATAAAGGTTGTGGCAATTTTGTCTGCGCCGCCAGACTCCAGCAGCAGCCCACCCAGCATGGTCCCCAGGCCAACCACCAGTCCGGTGGAACCCAGTACACCGCCAAATCCCTTCTCAAAGCTTTTAATAGTTTGCGTTGGCGTCAGACCTGCTGCCACACCCAGAAAACCTGCTGAAATAATTAATGCCAGAAACGGATGGAATTTAAATTTCGTAATCAGAATAATGAGAATAGCAATCGCACTGATCAGCGCGATAAACTGACTGAGGTCAAAATGCATAGGGCCTCCGGGTATGTTTTTTACATACCTCATTGTTTATATAATTCAGCATAAAATTTAACGTTAATACATCAGGGTTCAGAAGTGTTTTTCATTCACATTATTTTTTATCCTTATCTTCAGAAAATGCGTCAACCTGGTGCAACCGGATATTTATTTTACTTAAGCTCTGTAATATTTCCGGCGGCAATTGGTCATCACAGATGATATCGTCCATTTGCCCGAGTGGGCAGATGTGGAACATGCCATGCTTACCGTATTTGCTGCTGTCAGAAACCAGAACATTACGTCGGGAAGAGGTCAGAACGGCCTTTTTCACTAACATTTTCCCCTCATCTGGCGTAGTCACGCCATGAACCACGTCCCAGGAACTGGAGCTGATAAACGCGATATCAATCATGTATTCACGAATAAATTGCGCGGCGCTGTGACCTACACAAGATCGGTTGCGAATATCAATTTTTCCGCCAGTATGGAAAATATCCACATGGGGCATAGTCATTAAAAAATCAGCGATGGTGAAATCATTGGTAATAATCACCACCTTTTTAAACTTATTCGCCACGCAGCGGGCGATTTCATAGGTAGTGGTGCCAGCATCAAGGTAAATAACCTTACCTGAATCCACAAATGTTTCTGCAACCTGGCCGATTTTCCTTTTTACCTTATGATGAAGCATCGCTTTTTCAACATAAGGCAATTCCTGAACCAGCATCTCATTTAATTTCGCCCCCCCGCTTATGAGCGTGACTTTTCCCTCATTTTCCATCTCTTTAAGATCGCGTCGGATGGTCATGTGGGAAACACCCAGCAGCCTGACCAGCTCACCAATAGCAACATGGGCATGTTGGTGCAGGTGGCTGTAAATAAACGTACGGCGTTCATCAGGCAACATGGTGGATGCTCTCCTGGTCTTTCAGCAACATAACATCACTGTTTACGGCCAAAAACTGTATGCAGCTCGGTCACCTGTTCTTCATTCAGCGTAACCATGCCATGCGGGAGCAATGTAAAGTAAAGGCGGGCCGTATCTTCAAGCTCCTCCGCATTGAAAACCGCATCGCGCAGGTTTGCACCGCCTATTACCGGCCCGTGGTTCGCCAACAGCATGGCGTTATGATCAGGTGCCAACGTGGCAACCGCATCGGCCAGACCCGGATGGCCCGGTCGGTGGTAAGGAATGACCGGCAGCTTACCCACCCGCATCACAAAATAGGGAGTGATGGGTGGCAGGCAGTCCTTCGGGTCCAGACCTGGCAGGCAGGAAAGCGCGGTCAGCGAGGGGGAGTGTAAATGCACCACGCCCCCCACATCCGGACGCTGGCGATAAAACGCCAGATGCATAACCGACTCCTTGGAGGGCTTATCGCCGGAAACCCAGTTTCCCCCGGCATCCAGCTCGCTCAACGTTTCCACACTCAGTGAACCAAAACTGGAATTGGTTGGGGTCAGCAGAAATCCACCACCCGGCAGGCGACAACTCAGATTACCTGCCCCACCGCTGCAATAGCCACGCATAAACATTGAGTGAGCCAGCGACACCATCTGCTCACGTAACGCGATATCATGCATGATAAAACTCCTGGGCCTGGTTAAAAAATTGTTCTTCGCCAAAATTACCTGATTTCAGCGTCAGCCACAGCGGGCGATGAAGATCCTTTACCCAGGGAACACCGGGAGCAACAGAACGGCCAATCGAGAATCCCTGTACCTTCAGCTGCTGTACTATCAGGCTGGAGGTTTCACCTCCGGCAATAATAAATTTGTTCACGCCCTGGTCATAAAGCGTCACTGCCAGCGAGGCAAACAGCTGCTCTATCGCATTGCCGGCCTCTTCAACACCGTAGCGCTGCTGAATGGCTTTCACTTCTGCCGCCGGACGGGTGGCATACAGCATTGGCGCTTTACCGGCTGACTGCCCTCTCACCCAGTCAATCAATTCTGCGAGGTAGCCAGACCGATCGTGCAGGCAACGCCCGATATCTATCGCCTGTGAAGGAGCAATCTCACGGTAGGCCGCAACCTGCCGATTGGTCATCACTGAGCAACTGCCTGCCATTACCAGGCTCTCTCCCTGCGCTGAAGGCATCACGTCTGCCGTTGAAGATTCTGGCAGGGGCGTCAGCGCTGCCAGTGCGCCCGCCAGCCCGGAACCACCGGTCAGCAGGACATCATCCGGCAACGCTGCGGCCAGCAAAGATAAATCTTCATCGTTTTCTGCGTCCATCACCGCGTAACTTTTTCCCTCTGACTGCATCTGCCCCAGGTGGCGCTGAACAGCTTCTTTACCAGAACGCAGCACCTCTAACGAAACCAGCCCGCATTTTCCGGCAGACTGCTGCTCCATCACCCGCGGCAAAAAGGCATCAGTCATTGGCGTCAGCGGATGATTCTGCATCCCGGATTCGTTAAGCAGCTCTCCGTTGACGTAGAGATTCCCCTGCACCACCGTACGGCCATTAACCGGTAGCGCGGGACACAGAACAGCCAGCGCCACGCCGGTATAACCCAGCATAAAATCGGTCACCGGACCGATATTGCCTGCGGGAGTGGAGTCAAAAGTGGAACAGTATTTAAAATAGAGTCGCTCGCAGCCCTGAGCATGCAGCCATTCGCAAGCCTGCCGGGTCAGGGCCATTGCCTGTTCAGCAGGACACGAACGGCTTTTCAGTGAGATAACCAGGGCATCGGCTGCCTCCAGCACCACCGGAGTTGCGGGAGTCCCATTCAGCTGTATCACTCGCCAGCCGGCCCGGGCAATAAAACTGGCAATATCGGTTGCGCCAGTAAAGTCGTCAGCAACGATCCCCAATTTGATAGTCATGGCTTTAGTATCTGCCTTCGCTTTGTGAAATTATGGTATATTTTGAACGACATTCGTTCACATTCCGATGATGTCTGTCACAAAGATTAACCTTGATTTAACACAACTTAAAATTCTAACTAATTGAAATTATCTAATTTTTCAAATTCACACCGTTTCACATGGCACCGTGAAGAGATGTGAAAGCAGTAAAAAGGCAGGGGAGAAAATGAACAGAGTGGAAACAAAGCAGAAAGGGCGACAAGAATGCCGCCCGGGATGAGGAGTTCAGCTAACCGTTATCAGACCGCCGGGCGAACGCCAAGAGTATGGCAGATGGCATAGCTCATTTCCGCGCGGTTCAGCGTGTAGAAGTGGAAGTCCTTAACGCCTTCACGACTGAGGATTTTCACCATATCCATTGCCACGTTAGCGCCGACCATTTTGCGGGTTTCCGGATCTTCATCCAGCCCTTCAAACATGCTGGTCATCCAGCCCGGTACGCGCACGTTAGTCATGGTGGCGAAACGCTGCAGCTGCCTGAAGTTCGACACCGGCAGAATGCCCGGAACGATTTCCACGTCGATACCGGCAGCTACGCAGCGATCGCGAAAGCGCAGGTAGCTCTCCACATCAAAGAAGAACTGCGTGATGGCACGGTTGGCACCTGCATCAATTTTACGTTTCAGGTTGATCAGGTCTGACTGGGCGCTTTTCGCCTCCGGATGCACTTCCGGATAGGCAGCGACGGAAATATCAAACTCTCCCACTTCCTTCAGCAACGCCACCAGGTCTGCACCATACATTTCTGGTTTACCGCCGCCTGGTGGTAAGTCGCCGCGCAAGGCTACAATATGGCGAATACCGTTATTCCAGTAATCCTGAGCAATAGTGCGCAGTTCATCGCGGGTGGCATCAATACAGGTCAGATGCGGCGCAGCTTCCAGCCCGGTACGATCTTTGATCCCTTTGATAATGCTGTGAGTGCGGTCGCGCTCGCCAGAGTTGGCTCCATAAGTAACGGAAACAAATGTCGGTTTCAGGCTGCTGAGACGATCGATGGAGCTCCACAGGGTCTGTTCCATTTCGCTGGTGCGTGGCGGGAAAAACTCGAAAGAGACGTTAATTTGTCCGTTCAGTTCAGCCAGACTCTGGTTCAGCGCTTCGCGCTGATTGGCGTGGAAAAAACTCATACCTGCTTCCCTCATCGATCGCTCAAAAATAGATTTGTCCGAGTTGAACATCCATACGTTTAGACGTCCAGACATTCAAAATGAAGGATTTAAGCCGTTCAGTCAACAGTTAAATGATAAACATGCGTGACAAATTCTCAGCGAAGCTGAAGGAAATTCATGCAGCAGAAAAGATCCTGAGAGAAAACAAAGGGCCGGAGAAACCGGCCCTGAGGAAGACTACAGCAGTTGTGCCAGGCGGTTGAGATCGGACTGAATCGCACCGGCGGTCACATCACGCCCCGCACCCGGTCCACGGATCACCAGCGGGTTATCACGGTACCAGCGGCTTTCAATCGCAAAGACGTTATCGCAGGGCAGTAATGAAGCCAGCGGATGGTCATCACGCACCGCTTCAACGCCGACACGGGCTTTACCGTTGGCATCAAAACGCGCCACATAGCGCAGCACCAGGCCCATATCCTGCGCGGCCTCAAAGCGCTGCTGCATCTGCTCGTTAAGCGCCTCGCCGTTTTCGAAGAAGTGATCCACTGATTCACCTTCGCAACTTTTCGGCACCAGCGACTCCACGCGCACCTGGTCAGGTTCGATGTCATAACCCGCTTCACGCGCCAGGATCACCAGCTTGCGCATTACGTCCTGACCGGACAGATCGACGCGCGGATCGGGTTCCGTAAGCCCCTGCTGCCAGGCCTGATCCACCAGCTCAGTAAACGGCACAGTGCCGTCATACTGCAGGAACAGCCATGAAAGCGTACCGGAGAAAATCCCGCTGATTGCCAGAATACTGTCGCCACTTTCACGCAGATCGCGCACGGTATGGTTAACCGGCAATCCAGCCCCAACCGTAGCGTTATATAGCCACTGACGGCCTGTTTTGGCAAAGGCATCCCGGATCTGGCGGTATCGGTCTCCACTGGCAGCACCAGCGAGCTTGTTGGCACCGATTACGTGGAAACCATAACTGGCAAAATCCAGATACTGCGCGGCCAGCTGCTCGCTGGCGGTGACATCCAGCACCACCAGGTCGTCAAACGGGTGCGCCCGCATCCACAGGAACAGCGACTCTTCATCCTGCTCCACGGCTTCATCTTCAAAGAAGGCCAGCGCGCGGCTGGCATCAAGTCCTTCGTAGCTCAGCAGGCTGCGGCGGCTGTCCACCACGCCTGCCAGAATAAATTCAAATCCGGTACGGGCCGAAATCGTTTCCTGCTCACGGCCAAACAGTTCCAGCCAGCGCGAACCGATGTTTCCCTTACCAAACAACACCAGGCCAATCCGCTTTTCAGCGCGGAACAGCGACTGGTGCAGGCCACGGATCAGATGCTCAGTCGGGCCGACACGCAGCACCGCCACCAGGCTGATGCCCTCTTCCGACTGCCAGATAAACTCGACCGGCTGATCTTTCAGCTGCTGCCAGAAACGGTGGCTGTGCAGGGGATTGCGGCAAACGCCCGCACCGACCAGCGCCACCAGCGCCATGCCCTCACGCAGCTGTAAGCGGCCAGGGATCCCCGCATCCTGCAGCAGCGTCAGCGCACTGCTGACCACTTCAGAGGTGTAGCAGAGCTGCAACAGATTACGATCGGGATGTACGCCAGTAGCCAGTGGGCGCAGCTGCGCGCGCTTCAGCAACTGATCGATCTCTTTATGCAATGTCGCGAAATCATGCTGTGGCGGAACCTGAAACTCAATCAGGCAGACGTCGTCATGGCTGGTGACAATCCTTGCACCGGTTCCTGAGGCCAGCACCCGCTCAATACGGGTAGAGCCCTGCTCCGGCTGATAGCTACAGCGCAACTGCAGATCGATGTCGCTGCCTGAGACAGGCTGTAATGTGCGGGTATGCAGAACCGGCGCAGCCAGGCGGGCCAGCTCGCTGGCTTCATCCAGGCGCAGCAGCGGCAGCAGGCAGGCATCTTTCACTTTACGCGGGTCAGCACTGTAAACCCCGGCCACATCGCTCCAGATGGTTACGCGCGATACCCCCGCCAGCGCACCAATCTGCGTTGCCGAGTAGTCGCTGCCGTTGCGACCCAGCAGCACGGTTTCGCCCTGCTCGTTGCCGCTGATAAAACCGGTCACCACCAGCCGCTGATGGGGATGCTGCGCCAGCAGCTGTTGCAGCAGCGGCCAGGATTTCCCTTCATCAACCTGTGGCTGCGCCGCCCTTTCAGCACGGAGGAAGGTACGGGCATCCAGCCAGCTGGCAGAAATATCACGCATGTTCAGTACGGCAGACATCAGACGCGCCGACCAGATCTCACCGTGGCCCACGACTTCGGCATACACGGCTTCGGTGATTTTGCCATCCAGCAGCGCGGCGAGCCTTTCCAGATCCTGGATAAAGCTGGCAATCAGCACCTCCGCCGCTTCAGCAGGCAGCAAGCTGCCGATCAGATCGCTCTGGTAGCGCCGCAGCGCCTGCTGAACCTGATGGGCAGATAACCGGTCGCTCTGGCTCAGTTTAAGCCAGCTTATCAACTGGTTAGTGGTGCTCCCGGCAGCGGAAACCACCATCATGTCGCCGGGGTGGCTATACTCAGCCATAATCCCGGCCACCCGCAGATAACATTTGGCGTCGGCAAGGCTGCTGCCACCAAATTTATGCAACTGACGTGTTCCTGCTGCCACTGCTGACTGACTCATGCTTACCTCTCGGCCGCTATCCGGAATGCATTATCCAGATCGGCGATTAAATCTTCGTGATCTTCAATTCCCACTGAAACCCGCAGCAACGTTTCTGAAATACCAGCCGCGGCTCGTGCCTCTGCTGACATTCCTGCGTGAGTCATCGTGGCGGTGTGAGAAATCAGGCTCTCAACTCCCCCTAACGATTCCGCCAGGGTGAACAATTCAAGCGCTTTCAGGAAACGACGCAGCGTCTGCTCATCCCCATCCAGCTCGAAACTTAACATCGCGCCAAAACCTTTTTGCTGACGTACTGCAAACTGGTGACCGGCGTTTTCCGGCAGGGAAGGATGATACAACTTTTTGACCAACGGTTGTCGCGATAGGTATTCAACTATTGCCAGCGCATTGCGCTGAGCTGCCGCCATACGCGGGGCAAGGGTACGCAGGCCACGCAGCAGCAGATAGCTGTCGAAAGCAGCTCCCGTCACGCCAATATTGTTAGCCCACCAGGCCAGCTCGGTGACCAGCGCCGGATCTTTGGCAATAACCACACCCGCCACCACATCGGAGTGACCATTCAGGTATTTGGTGCAGGAGTGAAGCACCAGATCCGCTCCCAGTGCCAGAGGATTTTGCAGCGCCGGGCTGAGGAAGGTGTTATCCACCACGCTGATTGCACCGGCTTCACCGGCGGCTTTACAGATGGCAGCAATATCCACCACGCGCAGCAGCGGGTTGCTTGGACTTTCCACCAGCACCAGTTTTGGCTTCTCAGCCAGTGCCGCTTTCAGAGCCGCTTCATCGCCCTGATCGACAAACTTCACGCGGTAAGCGCCACGTTTGCTCAGACTGTCGAACAGGCGATAGCTTCCGCCATAGCAGTCATGGGGAGCGACCAGCAGATCGCCAGGTTTCAGGAATACCGTACACACCAGATGGATCGCCGACATCCCGGTATTGGTCAACACTGCACCGGCCCCGCCTTCCAGCTCGGCTAATGCGCGCTGCACAACATCACGAGTCGGGTTGCCGCGACGTGAATAGTCGTGGGCACGAGGCTCGTTGAAATCGATAAAGTTATAGGTGCTGGAGAGATGGATCGGCGGGACAACGCAGCCATATTGCTCGTCATCATTCAAACCGCTGCGGACTGCGATAGTTGCCTGTTTGCGCGTCATGGTGCATAAATTCCTGAAACGAGAGTAAAGAAGGCTCCCAGCATAACAGGGCAGAAACAGACGTCAATACATCTGGACATCTAAATGTCTTTGCGTATAGATTGAGCAATCCGGCAATAACCGTTAAGATTATGGCGCTATAGCCGACAGAAAGTTGTTCCGTCACGTGTGATGGGCACCAACTTCGGGCATAATTAGCCGAATTTCGGCATTGTGAAAATTAATGATGACTAAGGTACCCCATGGCTGAATGGAACGGCGAATATATCAGCCCTTATGCTGAACACGGCAAGAAGAGCGAGCAGGTAAAAAAAATTACGGTATCCATCCCGTTAAAAGTATTGAAAATTTTGACCGATGAGCGCACCCGCCGTCAGGTTAATAACCTCCGCCATGCCACTAACAGTGAACTGCTGTGTGAAGCATTTCTGCATGCTTTCACCGGTCAGCCACTGCCAGATGATGTCGACCTGCGTAAAGAGCGCAGCGATGAGATCCCGGAAGAGGCAAAAGCCATTATGAGAGAGATGGGCGTCGATCCCGATACCTGGGAATACTGAGGCCACTGGCAGAAGGCCGGGCTTCTCCTCATGCCTGCGACTGAGCAGATGACAGACATAAAAAAACCCAGCCGAAGCTGGGTTTTTTCATTACATCCGAAACGTAAACCGTCTCTGTCAGGTCGCTTATTTGCTGCCTGGGATGCTGAAACGCTTGTTGAAGCGGTCAACACGACCACCGCTGGCAACGTCACGCTGCTTACCGGTGTAGAACGGGTGGCAATTGCCGCACACGTCCAGGTTCAGGTCGTGACCCACGGTTGAGCGGGTTTTGATTTCGTTACCGCAAGAACATTTAGCAGTAACTTCAGCGTAATTTGGGTGAATACCTTTTTTCATGGGAAACCTCAGTTAAGGCCGTGTCGCTCTCCCGTGCCAGGAAAATCCTGCACCGGCACCACACGAAGATTAAAAATTCAGGTGTATTGTGATACCAAAATGCCGTATCAACGGCGGCGAACTATACAGATATTAACCGTCCGCTGCAATCGAATCCGCACATTCAGGATGACACAGTGTACACTATCCCGCTCATAATTTCATCCGGATGATTTCATGCCCGTTGTTCAGGTCGCGCTGCCCGTCCCTCTTGCCCGCAACTTTGACTATCTGTTGCCGCCCCATCTGCCTGCGGCAGGGGTCGGTGCTCGTGTCAGCGTGCCTTTCGGCAAGCGTAAAGCCATTGGTGTGGTGGTCGGGATCTCTGAGACCAGCGGCTTTCCCCTGGAACAACTGAAAGCAGTGCATGAGGTGCTGGACAGCGAGTCTCTTTATCCGCCTTCACTGTGGCGTATCCTGTTATGGGCGGCGGATTACTATCACTATCCCCTCGGCGAAGTGCTGTTCCACGCCATGCCGGTGCTGCTACGCCAGGGCAAACCGGCTCAGGAAGCGCCGCTGCTGCAATGGACAATCACCGAATCGGGCCGGGAAACCGCGCCGGAAACGCTGAAACGCGCGCCGAAGCAGCAGCAGGCGATAGCCGCTCTGCGCCAGGGCAACCTCTACCGACACGAAATCAGTCAGCACGACATCACCGATGCCACGCTGCAGGCATTGCGGGCAAAAGGCCTGTGCGACCTTCAGGCACGGCAGCGGGCACAGCAGGACTGGCGCAGCAACTACCCGGTAAAGGGTGAGCGGCTGAAGCTGAACACCGAGCAGGCAACCGCCGTGGGTGCCATTCGCAGCGAGGACGACCACTTTGCTGCCTGGTTGCTGGCGGGTATCACCGGCTCAGGTAAAACCGAAGTTTATCTCAGCGTGCTGGAAAACGTGCTGGTCAGCGGCCGCCAGGCGTTGGTGCTGGTGCCAGAAATTGGCCTGACACCACAAACTATCGCCCGCTTTCGGGAACGTTTTAACGCGCCGGTGGATGTGCTTCACTCCGCGCTGAATGACAGCGAGCGGCTCGCCGTCTGGCTCCGCGCCAGAAGTGGGGAAACAGCAATCGTTATTGGCACCCGCTCGGCGTTGTTCACCCCTTTCGCGCGGTTGGGGCTGATTATCATCGATGAAGAACACGACAGCTCGTACAAGCAGCAGGAAGGCTGGCGCTATCAGGCCCGCGACCTGGCCGTATTCCGGGCGCGTCAGGAAGATATTCCCATCGTGATGGGCACGGCCACGCCTGCGCTGGAAACCCTGCACAACGTGCAGATGGGTAAATATCGCCAGTTGAATCTCAGTAAGCGCGCAGGAAATGCACGTCAGGCCACGCAGCAGCTGATTGACCTGAAAGGCGTGAAGCTGCAGGGTGGACTGTCGCCGATGCTGATTAAAAAGATTGGTCAGCACCTGAAGGCCGACAACCAGGTTCTGCTGTTTCTGAACCGTCGCGGGTTCTCTCCCGCCATGTTGTGTCATGAATGCGGCTGGATTGCGGAGTGCCAGCGCTGCGACCGCTACTACACGCTGCACCAGCATCATCGCCAGCTGCGCTGCCACCACTGTGACAGTCAGCGGCCCATTCCTCATCAGTGTCCGCAGTGTGGATCAACGCATCTGGTGCCGGTGGGGCTGGGTACGGAACAGCTTGAGCACAACCTGAGCGAGCTGTTCCCGGACGTCCCGCTGTCACGTATCGATCGTGATACCACCAGCCGTAAAGGAGCGCTTGAACAGCACCTGGCAGACGTGCATCGTGGCGGTGCCCGTATTCTGGTAGGGACACAAATGCTGGCGAAGGGGCATCATTTTCCCGATGTCACCCTGGTGTCACTGCTGGACGTTGATGGCGCACTGTTTTCTGCAGACTTCCGCTCGGCAGAACGCTTTGCCCAGCTCTATACCCAGGTTGCCGGACGTGCTGGCAGGGCCGGTAAACAGGGTGAAGTGATGCTGCAAACGCACCACCCCGATCATCCCCTGCTGCAAACACTGCTGCACAAAGGCTATGATGACTTCGCCAGGCAGGCCCTGAGCGAGCGTAAAACCGTCTTCCTGCCGCCTTTCACCAGCCATGCCCTGTTCCGATCGGACGATCATGATAACCAACAGTCGGCACTGTTCCTGCAGCAGCTGCGCAACCTGCTGGAAGCCAGCCCGCTGAAGGACGAAGCGTTTTGGGTGATGGGGCCGGTTCCGGCACTGCAGCCCAAACGTGGCGGACGTTATCGCTGGCAACTGCTGCTCCAGCATCCCTCCCGCGGACATTTACAACGCCTGATTAAAGCCACGCTTCCGCTGATTAGCACCCTGCCACAGGCCAGAAAAGTAAAGTGGACTTTGGATGTCGATCCCACCGAAGGCTGAAATGTCCCGACATTGCACCAGGGCACTGCGGGCAACATCGAAAAAAGTCGCACAAGTCACGTTTTTTATGCAAATTAAGTAACGCCCTTCACGCACATCGGTTATTTATGTGAGGGTGGTCAGTAATGCACGTGTAACAGCACTGAAAGTCACCAGAACACCCCCCTGAAAAGTCAGGTCAGCTGAGGCTGGCGTGAGGAGAAAAGCGTTGGAGCAGAATCAAGAGACAACGGGAACCACCATGAAGGATGTGGCGATAAAAGCTGGCGTATCCACGGCGACAGTATCGCGCGCCCTGACGAACCCGGAAAAAGTCTCTGCCGTAACGCGACAAAAAGTGGAAGATGCGGTGATTGCCGTGGGGTATTCCCCCCACTCCATGGCTCGCAACGCCAAACGCAATGAATCAAGGACGATCCTGGTGATCGTTCCGGACATCTGCGATCCCTTTTTCAGCGAGATGATCCGCGGTATTGAGGTGGTCGCGGCCGATCAGGGCTATCTGGTGCTGATTGGCGACTGCGCGCACCAGAACCGTCAGGAGCAATCTTTCCTTAATCTGATGATGACTCGCCAGATTGACGGCATGGTGCTGCTGGGTTCTCAGGTGCCTTTCGAGACTGGCCTGGAAGAGCAGCGCAACCTGCCACCCATGGTGATGGCAAATGAGTTTGCGCCTGAGCTGGAGCTACCGACCGTCCACATTGATAACCTGACGGCCGCCTTTGAAGCAGTCAACCATCTGCTGAAGCTCGGCCACAGCCGCATTGCCTGTATCGCCGGGCCGCATGATATGCCGCTGTGTCAGTATCGTCTGCAGGGCTACATTCAGGCGCTGAGGCGCAATGGCATTGCGCTGGATCCCCACTATATTGTGCGGGGCGACTTCACGTTTGACGCCGGTGCCCGGGCGATGAAGCAGCTGATGGCGCTGCCCACTCCGCCCGATGCGCTGTTCTGCCACAGCGACATTATGGCGCTGGGCGCAATGTCGCAGGCAAAAAATATGGGTCTGCGCATTCCGCAGGATTTATCGCTGATTGGCTTTGATGATATCGAGCTGTCGCGCTATAGCGATCCGCAGCTGACCACCGTGGCCCAGCCGAGATTTAACATCGGCCGTGAGGCAATGAACCTGCTGCTGGAGCAGCTACAGGGCAGACCGGTCAACAGCGGTTCACGCCTGCTGGACTTCGAACTGAAAATCCGCGGCAGTACCGCCCCCTCCCTTCGCGAGAAGGTCTGACCGCCGGAAAAAAGGGCAACTGTGGCCGCAAAATCGAGATTCAGCAGATTCTTAATAGCATCCCTGCTGGTCAAACTTCCGGCCCTTGAGTAACATGGCGAGCTGATAGCCGGGCGCACCAGCTCATTTATTGCCCGACCTCACCTTTTTTCACTGATTATTAGCGGAACGATAGTGGCACAAAAAGATTACGTAGGCCGCGGGCGTTCGACAGGGACGCGTCGCAAGAAGACCAACAGTCGCAGCAAGAAGCGCAGCAGTGGTTCAGGGGTATCGAAGATAATGGTGGTCCTCGCCGTTGCGGTGCTGGTGACCTTTGTCGGTGGACTGTGGTTCATTGCCCATCATAAAAAAGAAGATGCGCCCGTCATTCCGGATCATAAAGCGCCAGGAAATGGCCTGCCGCCCAAGCCCGAAGAGCGCTGGCGCTATATTAAAGAGCTGGAAAACCGCCAGATTACCGTCCCTCAGCCTACAGAACCTACTGCCGGTGGCGAAGTGCATTCCCAGACTCAGCTGACGGATGAGCAGCGCCAGCTGCTTGAGCAGATGCAGGCGGATATGCGCCAGCAGCCGACCCAGTTGAATGAAGTGCCGTGGAATGAGCAGACGCCTGCCCAGCGCCAGCAAACGCTGCAGCGTCAGCAGCAGCAAAGCCAGTTGCAACAGCAGTCACGCATGCCACAGCAGCAGCCAGCGCCGCAGACGCGCCCCCAGACACAGCCTCAGCAACAGCCTCATATGCTGCCGCAAAACCGTACCCAACCGGCAGCGCCGGTCACGCGCGAACCTGCTCGCCAGGCTCCGGCCCCAACAGCACCGGCACAGACCACGCAGCCGAAGGCTGAAGTGAAGCCGAAAGAAGTGCAGAAAGAGAAGTCCCAGCGCTGGATGGTGCAGTGCGGCTCCTTTAAAGGCACCGATCAGGCTGAGTCCATTCGTGCCCAGCTGGCCTTTGAAGGCTTTGAGAGCCGGATCACTACCGGGGGGGGCTGGAACCGCGTGGTGATTGGGCCGTTCAGCAATCGCGCCGGCGCGGACAGCACGCTGAAAAGCCTGCGCGGCTCCGGCCACTCAAATTGTATTCCTCTCGCCGTTGGGGGTTGAAACCCCCTAATCCCGCCCCATATCTGATTGCATCAATGCCCTGCTGCCTGGCGGCAGGGCTATCTTCCGACTGCAACAAGGGGTCTGCCCGTGACAACAATTGTAAGTGTACGACGCAACGGCCAGGTAGTAATTGGCGGTGATGGCCAGGCTACCCTCGGCAACACCGTAATGAAAGGCAACGTCAAAAAAGTGCGTCGTCTCTATAATGACAAAGTCATTGCCGGTTTTGCTGGCGGTACCGCAGATGCCTTCACCCTGTTTGAACTGTTCGAACGTAAGCTGGAAATGCATCAGGGACACCTGGTGAAGGCCGCCGTTGAACTGGCGAAAGACTGGCGTACTGACCGCATGCTGCGCAAGCTGGAAGCCCTGCTGGCCGTGGCCGACGAAAACGCCTCGCTGATCATTACCGGCAACGGCGACGTCATTCAGCCTGAAAACGATTTAATTGCCATTGGTTCTGGTGGTCCTTACGCACAGGCAGCCGCCCGTGCGCTGCTGGAAAATACCGAAATCGGCGCGCGCGATATCGTGGAAAAAGCGCTGGGTATTGCAGGCGACATCTGCATATACACCAACCACAATCTCACCATCGAAGAATTACCGTCTAAAGCGTAAGGACCTTACCTATGTCTGAAATGACCCCGCGCGAAATCGTCAGCGAACTGAACAGATTTATCATCGGCCAGGACGGCGCCAAGCGCGCTGTGGCTATCGCCTTGCGTAACCGCTGGCGCCGCATGCAGCTCGATGAAGAGCTGCGCCATGAAGTCACGCCAAAAAACATTCTGATGATCGGCCCGACCGGGGTGGGTAAAACCGAAATCGCCCGCCGTCTGGCAAAATTAGCCAATGCGCCGTTTATCAAGGTCGAAGCGACCAAGTTCACCGAAGTGGGCTATGTGGGTAAAGAAGTAGACTCTATTATCCGCGATCTGACCGATTCTGCGATTAAAATGGTTCGCTCTCAGGCGATTGAGAAAAACCGCTATCGTGCCGAAGAAATGGCCGAAGAGCGCATTCTCGACGTGCTGATTCCACCGGCAAAAAACAACTGGGGCCAGTCCGAGACAGCACCTGAGCCTTCTGCTGCCCGCCAGTCCTTCCGCAAGAAGCTGCGTGAAGGCGAACTGGACGATAAAGAGATTGAAATCGATCTGGCCGCCGCGCCAATGGGCGTGGAAATCATGGCTCCTCCTGGCATGGAAGAGATGACCAGCCAGCTGCAGTCAATGTTCCAGAACATCGGTGGTCAGAAGCAGAAGCCCCGTAAGCTGAAAATCAAAGACGCGATGAAAATGCTGGTGGAAGAAGAAGCCGCCAAGCTGGTGAATCCGGAAGAGCTGAAGCAGGAAGCCATCGATGCCGTTGAGCAGCATGGTATCGTGTTTATCGACGAGATCGATAAAGTCTGTAAGCGTGGCGAAAGCTCCGGCCCGGACGTCTCCCGCGAAGGCGTGCAGCGCGACCTGCTGCCACTGGTGGAAGGCTGCACCGTCTCAACCAAGCACGGCATGGTGAAAACCGATCACATCCTGTTTATCGCCTCCGGTGCGTTCCAGGTTGCCAGCCCTTCCGATCTGATCCCGGAGCTGCAGGGCCGCCTGCCGATCCGCGTTGAGCTGCAGGCGCTGACCACCCACGACTTCGAGCGTATTCTGACTGAGCCAAGCGCATCCGTGACCGTTCAGTACAAAGCACTGATGAAAACAGAAGGAGTGGATATTCACTTCACTGACGACGGTATCAGCAAGATCGCCGCGGCCGCGTGGCAGGTTAACGAAACCGCTGAAAACATCGGTGCCCGTCGACTGCACACGGTTCTTGAGCGTCTGATGGAAGAGATTTCCTACGACGCCAGCGACCGTAATGGCGAGTCCATCACCATCGATGCCGATTATGTGGGTCAGCATCTGGATGAGCTGGTGGCCGACGAAGATCTCAGCCGCTTCATTCTGTAAGCGTCAGAAAAAGTATCAGGAGGCTTCGGCCTCCTTTTTTTCGCCCTTATTGCCCTGACGGCAGGCGTTTCGAGCATCATTGACGTGGATTAAGTCTTTCACTTCTGGTGGGCAGTAGACTGGTGGCTATTCAGAATCTCCTCTTCTCCCCAGCAAAGGCTACAGCCTCATGACGGAAAATATCCACCCAATCCCGGCTATCTCCTCCCTGCGTGCCTGGCTGGAAAGTCTGCGCCTGCGTACGCTGCCGCTGGCCTGCGCCTCGGTGATCACCGGTTCAGCACTTGCCTGGTGGCAGGGGCACTTCAGCCTTTCCATTGCCGCTCTGGCCCTGCTGACCACCGCCCTGCTGCAAATCCTGTCCAATCTGGCCAACGACTACGGTGATGCGGTCAAAGGCAGCGATACGCCAGACCGTATCGGACCGCTGAGGGGGATGCAGAAAGGCGCGATCACTCAGAAGCAAATGTGCTTTGCGCTGGGTGTCACCGTATTTTTGACCATGCTTTCGGGGGTGGCGCTGGTTATCCGCTCCTGCCACTCCTTCAGCGACATACTCGGGTTTCTCGCGCTGGGTGCGCTGGCTATCGTCGCTGCTATTGCCTATACCGTGGGGAAAAAGCCTTATGGCTATCTCGGCCTTGGAGATGCCTCGGTGCTAATTTTCTTTGGCTGGCTGGGCGTGCTGGGCAGTTATTATCTGCAGGCTCACAGCTTCCATCCGGTGATGTTGTTGCCTGCCAGCGGTTGTGGGCTGCTTGCGGTCGCTGTGTTAAATGCCAACAACATGCGCGATATAGACAGCGACCGGCAAAACAGCAAATTCACCCTGGCAGTACGTCTGGGCGCGACCAAAGCCCGCCACTATCATCTGCTGCTGCTGGCAGGCTCGCTGCTGTGCTTTGCCCTGTTTGCCGTGCTGAATTCGCTGAGTGTTTTTGGCTGGTTATTCCTGCTGGCCGCTCCTCTGCTGTACCGGCAGGGTCAATACGTATTGCGCGAAAATTCGGCGATGGCCATGCGGCCATTACTGGTGAAAACGGTCAAAACGGCGCTGCTGGTTAACCTGCTTTTTGCCATGGGCCTGATCATCAATTAATCACGATGTGCTTGACCCATCGCAATTTTTAGCGGCTGATGATTTTGCCAACAACCCGCAGAAAGCGATATACTTGAGTTTCCTGTGGCAAACAGACGAAACCCTTATGAAATATGATACTTCTGAACTCTGCGACATCTATCATGAAGATGTGAACGTCGTTGAACCGCTCTTTTCAAACTTCGGTGGCCGCACCTCGTTTGGCGGGCAAATCATCACGGTAAAATGTTTCGAAGACAACGGGCTTCTCTACGATCTGCTGGAGGAAAACGGGCGTGGGCGTGTGCTGCTGGTCGATGGTGGCGGTTCAGTCCGTCGCGCGCTGGTCGATGCGGCACTGGCACGGCTGGCCCTGCAAAACGAGTGGGAAGGCATCGTGGTATACGGTTCCGTCCGTCAGGTTGACGATCTGGAAGAGCTGGATATTGGCATTCAGGCCATTGCCGCCATTCCGGTAGGTGCTACAGGTGAAGGCATTGGGGAAAGTGATATCCGCGTTAACTTTGGCGGCGTGACTTTCTTTTCAGGCGACCATCTGTACGCTGATAATACCGGCATCATCCTCTCCGAAGACCCGCTCGATATCGAATAAATAAAAACGGGTGCCACTGGCACCCGTCTCTTTTTCAGCCTGAATAACTCAGACCTCTTCCATTTTCCCCAGCAGCGCGCGCAGGCGCTCCTGCCAGACATGCTGCTCTTCTTTCAGATGCTGATTTTCACGCACCAGAGAATCACTGTTGCCTGCAGCCTGCTGAACCTGCTGGTTCAGGTTGTTGTTCTGCTCTTTCAGCTCTTCGATTTCCATCTGCAGCAGAGTGATGGTATCAATCGCCTGCTGTACTTTCGCTTCCAGTTTTTCGAACACTTCAAATGACATGGTTATAAACCTCTCCTAATCGCAAGGCGTTGATGCTGCCACCCGCAGATCATGAGGGGATAAGCCGGATTCCGCGGATAACAACGATGACACGATTGTAAGTAGAGCAGTCCTTCAAGTCCAGCAGCGAACCCGCACGACGTACAGTCTGTGACAATTTTCAGTCAAGACCTGGAATGCGCAACATTTAACCACATTTAAAGTAAGGATAAAGTTAACAAATTGAGAAAAAAATCCGGAAACGAAAGTTGGAATGATGTTTTAAGAACGTAAAAAGACGCGAAAACGCTCATTTATTTGACGCAGAGCACAACTTTTGATTTCGCTATTTCTCGTTTATGCTCGTTAACGATAAATTTACAACAGCCCTACATAAGATGAGGGTGGCTCAGGGAGTGAGAACAAAACGCAGTACAACATTTAACCTCGCCTTCAGGAAATGCCAACATGAGTCAATCAACCAGCACGCTCAAAGGGCAGTGCATCGCAGAATTCTTGGGAGTCGGCACCATTATTTTCTTTGGTGCTGGCTGTGTCGCCGCAATGAAGCTGGCTGGTGCCAGTTTTGGACAGTGGGAAATCAGTATTATCTGGGGTATCGCCGTAGCGATGGCTGTCTATCTCAGTGCCGCCATCTCCGGTGCGCACCTGAACCCGGCCGTGACTATCGCGCTCTGTCTGTTTGCAAATTTTGAAGGCCGTAAAGTCGTGCCGTATATCCTGGCACAAATTGCCGGAGCCTTCTGTTCCGCCGCACTGGTTTACGGACTCTACTACAATTTATTCTTAGATTATGAAGCCACTCATCATATGGTGCGTGGCAGCGTGGAAAGTCTGGATCTGGCAGGCATCTTCTCAACCTATCCAAACCCGCATATCAGCGTGGGCCAGGCCTTCCTGGTCGAAGCCGTGATCACTGCGGTGATGATGGGCCTGATTATGGCGCTGACCGACGACGGCAACGGTTTGCCACGCGGACCGATGGCGCCTTTGCTGATTGGTCTGCTGATTGCGGTGATCGGCGGCGCAATGGGCCCGCTGACCGGCTTCGCCCTGAATCCGGCGCGTGATTTCGGACCGAAACTGTTTGCCTGGCTGGCTGGCTGGGGTAACGTCGCCTTCACCGGTGCCCGTGATATCCCTTATTTCCTCGTGCCGATTCTTGGCCCGATTGTTGGCGCCAGTGTTGGTGCGTTTGGCTACCGCAACCTGATCGCCCGTAACCTGCCGGGTGCAGTTGTGGTAAAGAAAGAAGAGAAGACGATAGCGCGTGCTGAGCAGCGTAAAGCGTAAGTGCTAACCCTTTACACCATCAGGAAGGATTTATGACCGTAGAAAAAAAATATATTGTCGCGCTTGATCAGGGCACGACCAGCTCCCGAGCTGTTATCCTGGATCATGACTCTAACATTGTGGCGGTCTCACAGCGTGAATTTCAGCAGCTTTATCCTAAGCCAGGCTGGGTTGAGCATGACCCAATGGACATCTGGGCCTCGCAGAGCTCAACGCTGGTCGAAGTGCTGGCCCATGCCGATATCCGCTCGGATGAGATTGCCGCCATCGGTATCACCAACCAGCGTGAAACCACCATCGTCTGGGATAAAGAGTCCGGCAAGCCAATTTACAACGCTATTGTCTGGCAGGATCCGCGCACCGCAGACTACTGTGCGAAGCTGAAAAAAGAGGGTCTGGAAGAGTATATCCAGCACACCACCGGTCTGGTGATTAACCCCTACTTCTCCGGTACCAAAGTGAAGTGGATCCTCGACCACGTTGAAGGCTCTCGCGAGCGCGCCAAACGCGGTGAATTGCTGTTCGGCACCGTTGATTCCTGGCTGGTGTGGAAGATGACTCAGGGACGGGTGCACATCACCGATTACACCAACGCCTCACGTACCATGATGTTCAACATCCACAAGCTGGAGTGGGACCAGCGCATGCTGGATATCCTCGATATCCCGCGTGAAATGCTGCCGGAAGTGAAGTCTTCTTCTGAAGTTTACGGCCAGACCAACATCGGGGGTAAAGGCGGTACACGTATTCCAATCGCCGGTATCGCAGGTGACCAGCAGGCAGCACTGTACGGCCAGCTCTGCGTTCAGCCGGGTATGGCGAAGAACACCTACGGCACCGGTTGCTTTATGCTGATGAACACCGGGACTGAGGCCGTGACCTCCAACAACGGCCTGCTGACCACTATCGCCTGCGGCCCGCGTGGCGAAGTGAACTACGCGCTGGAAGGTGCGGTGTTTATCGGTGGCGCCTCTATTCAGTGGCTGCGCGATGAGATGAAGCTGATCGGCGATGCAACCGACTCTGAATACTTCGCGATGAAAGTGAAAGACAGCAACGGCGTGTATATGGTGCCAGCCTTTACCGGCCTGGGCGCGCCATATTGGGACCCATATGCCCGTGGCGCGATCTTCGGCCTGACTCGCGGTGCTAACGCTAACCACATCATCCGCGCCACGCTGGAGTCGATTGCTTATCAGACCCGTGACGTGCTGGAAGCCATGCAGATCGACGCCAACACCCGCCTGCAGTCGCTGCGTGTGGATGGTGGTGCGGTCGCCAACAACTTCCTGATGCAGTTCCAGTCTGACATTCTGGGTGCCCGCGTTGAGCGTCCTGAAGTGCTGGAAGTGACTGCACTGGGTTCCGCTTATCTGGCGGGCCTGGCCGTGGGCTTCTGGAAAGATCTGGATGAAGTGCGTTCGAAGGCGGTTATCGAACGTGAATTCCGTCCAAGCATCGAAACCACCGAGCGCAACTATCGCTACGCTGGCTGGAAAAAAGCGGTTGCCCGTGCGCAGGCATGGGAAGACCAGGACAACTCGTAATCTGCACTTCTGCCTGCGGTCAGCCGATCGCGGGCATTTTTCTCCCCTGCCGTGATAAACTTCCCGCCTCATCACTTCCCCGAGGCAAATCATGAAACGAGAACTCGCCATTGAATTTTCACGTGTAACGGAAGCGGCCGCGCTGGCTGGCTATAAGTGGCTGGGACGCGGCGACAAAAACGCTGCTGACGGCGCAGCCGTTCACGCCATGCGCATTATGCTTAACAAAGTGAATATTGACGGCCAGATCGTCATTGGCGAGGGCGAGATTGATGAAGCCCCGATGCTGTATATCGGCGAAAAGGTCGGTAGCGGTGAAGGGGACGCGGTGGACATTGCCGTGGATCCGATTGAAGGCACGCGGATGACCGCCATGGGCCAGGCGAACGCTCTGGCTGTGCTGGCTGTGGGCGACAAGGGCACCTTCCTCAACGCCCCGGATATGTACATGGAAAAGCTGATTGTCGGGCCGGGAGCTAAAGGCGTGATCGATCTGGCGCTACCGCTGGAAGAGAACCTGAAGCGTATCGCCCAGGCTCTGCAGAAACCGCTGTCTGAGCTTACCATCACCCTGCTGGCAAAGCCCCGCCATGACGCGGTGATCGAGCAGCTGAAGATGCTGGGCGTGCGTATTTTCGCTTTCCCGGATGGCGACGTGGCGGCCTCTATCCTGACCTGCATGCCGGACAGTGAAGTGGACGTGCTGTACGGAATTGGCGGCGCACCTGAAGGCGTGGTTTCCGCTGCGGTGATCCGCGCTCTGGACGGTGATATGCAGGCACGCCTGCTGGCCCGTCATATTGTAAAAGGTGACACGCCGGAAAACCGGGCGATGGGTGAGCAGGAGCTGAAGCGCTGCGCGGCGATGGGCATTGAAGCCGGAAAAGTGCTGAAGCTGGATGAGATGGCACGCAACGATAACGTAATCTTTTCCGCCACCGGCATCACCACCGGGGAATTACTGAAAGGCATCACCCGCCAGGGCAATATGGCGACCACGGAAACGCTGCTGATCCGCGGCAAGTCCCGCACCATCCGCCGCATTCAGTCAATCCACTATCTCGACCGTAAAGACGAGAGCCTGCATCCCTATATTCTGTGATCGGTGGGCTGATCAGATTCAGCCCTGTCGTCTGTCACCCGGCTGCCATGCAGGCAACCCCTGCGATTTTGTATACTATAATGCGGCATCCCGCAGCGGCCGGATTTATCCGGCCCGCCAGGCATACCTGCAACTTAGACGGTTTGCGGCTCCGGCCTTTTTGACAGCGGCAGCCAGCACAGCAGGATCAGCAGTGCCATCGCGAACATCAGCATTCCCAGGCTGAACTGGCCATTTTGTGGAAGCAGTGCCGAAAGCCATGCGGCCAGGCCAGACCCCAGATTCTGCAATCCTCCCAGCAGTGCCCCTGCCGTCCCGGCGATATAAGGCCACGGCTCCATCGCCCCCGTCGTGGCCAGCGGAAACAGCATTCCGGCACCAAAGAAGAATAGCGCGGCAGGCACAATCAGCGTCCAGATAGTCATCACGCCAAACCAGGCCGGGATCCACATCAGCGCCCCCGCCAGCAGGCAGCTGTTTACCGACCACCACATCATCTGTGGGAAAGGCTTGTTTTCCCGTCCGGCGAACCAGGCCCCGAAGAAGGCGGCCGGGATTGGCAGAATAAACAGCAGGCTGACGGTAATACTGTTCAGGCCCAGTACGCCGCCCATCAGTACGCCACAGCTCGCTTCGAACACCGCGATGCCCCCTAACGCGCCCATCAGCATCACCAGATAACGGACAAAGGTGCCGTCGGCCAGCAGCGGACGATAGCGGGAGAACAGCGCCCGTTTCTCAACCGGAGCCGGGCGGGTTTCCGGCAACCAGCGCAGCATTGCGGCACCCACCGCCAGACACAGCAACAGCAAAAACGCAAAGCAGGCATGCCAGCCAAACAGATGGGCCAACAACGCCCCAATGACCGGCGCGACCAGCGGGCTGATCAGGATACCCATATTCAGCAGGCTGTTGGCCTGCCTTAACGCACTGCCAGCATACAAATCGCGTGGCATGGTTCGCGCCATCACGCCCGCCACACCGGTTCCGAGACCCTGTATAGCACTGCCCAGCACCAGCAGGTCGAAACCAGGTGCGCTGAGCGCTACCAGCGTGCCGACAATAAAAATAGTCAGCCCGGCCAGGATCACCGGCCGACGACCAATATTGTCTGACAGCGGACCGTACAGTAGCTGCGAACCACCGTAGGTCATCAGATAGGCAGCCATCACCCGCTGCACTGCACCATCCCGCACGTTGAAAGCCTCAGCAATAGTTGCCATGGCAGGCACATAAATCGTCTGCGCCATCTGCCCGACGGCCACCAGCGCAATCAGCATCACCAGCAGATGTCCGTTAGCTATTTTTCTCATTTTCATCAGTATATTTGTCGGCTTTAACCACCATAAAAGGAAGATAAGCCAGGATAAGGAACTTTATGGCGGGGAAAATATCAGGAATAAATGACAAAGCGAGTAAAAGGGGAAAAATGACCGTCCACAGACTGTCAGCAAAAGCAGGCAGCGCCGTAAATCATTCTGTACGTTATAGTCATAATGCCCGTGTCGTAATTTGTCGATATGAGCTTTGTGACTGGCCGCCACTGGAAAAATGCCGCTTCAATAGCGAAGATACCGTGACTTACCTGCCTCACACCGACTAAGGAGCCGTTTATGGCCGAATGGGTTAACGCCACGATTAAACAGGTGAATGACTGGACGGACAGCTTATTCAGCATCACCGTGACAGCCCCCATCGACCCTTTTACCGCCGGGCAGTTTGCCAAGCTGGCGCTGGAAATAGATGGCGAGCGCGTACAGCGCGCCTACTCCTACGTGAACGCCCCCAGCGATGAGAACCTGGAATTCTATCTGGTCACCGTACCCGAAGGGAAACTCAGCCCCCGTCTGCATGCACTGCAGCCCGGCCAGCAGGTGATGATCACCAAAGAGGCCGCCGGTTTCTTCGTGCTCGATGAAATCCCTCAGTGTAAAACGCTGTGGATGCTGGCCACCGGCACGGCCATCGGGCCTTATCTGTCGATTTTACAGGAAGGTGAAGGGCTGGAACGCTTTGAGAATATTGTGCTGGTGCATGCCGCCCGCTACGCCCAGGACCTGAGCTATCTGCCGCTGATGCAGCAGTTGCAACAGCGTTATAACGGCAAGCTACGCATTCAGACGGTGGTCAGCCGGGAAGAGATTGCCGGATCGCTGACCGGCCGCGTTCCTGCCCTGATCGGAAGTGGCGAGCTGGAAGCGGCGGTTGGCCTGCCGATGGAAGCGGAGCATAGCCACATCATGCTGTGCGGAAATCCGCAGATGGTCCGCGATACTCAGCAATTGCTGAAAGAGACCCGCGAAATGCGTAAACACCTGAAACGCAAGCCGGGCCATATGACCAGCGAACATTACTGGTAATCAGGCATTCTGCGGCCGAGATAATTCACCGGGCAAGCCGTTTTACCAAAACGGTTTTCGCGCGGGGTACCGCGGAACACGCCCAGCTCCAGGGACATGGTCACCAGTATCAACGTGGGGATAAAGCGGCCCAGCGCCCACTGCCAGCTGGCAGGCAGCGACGCCCAGTCACCGGCCATCAGCATCCAGGCAGCCGGCAGCAACAGCGCCCAGTATCCTGCTTTATTCCGGTCATGCAGACGCTTGACTACCACCGCACTGGTCGGCCACAGCAGGCTGACCACGCAGAAGGCTGCCGTCTGGGTACTCATCCATCCGCGTGCGGCCAGCGTAAACAACAGAATCAGCAGCGCCAGCCAGAGCGTCAGCCAGATCCACAGATCGCGCCGTCCCAGTCTGCCACGGTACGAAAAACACCACGCTTGTAAGGTCATTTTTTATCCCTCAGAACAGCGTCAGGCTTTGACTTTGCCGGTCATTGTCCGTTCTAATCTTCAGCTGAATGTACAGGTTAGGGCAGACGACAATGAATAAAGCGATCTTCACGGGCATCATGTTACTGGTCACGCTGGCGACTGCGCCGGCTCAGGCCGATGCGGGTCCTCAGGATCGTGCTGAACATATGCCCACTGCGCCCTATCTTCTGGCGGGGGCTCCCACCTTTGATATGACTATCGGCCAGTTTCGCGAAAAGTATAATGCCAGTAACCCAACGTTGACGATCCCCGAATACCGGGCAATCGACAACCGTGGCGACAAAAGTAATTTGACGCGAGCTGCCAGCAAGATCAATGAAAATCTCTATGCCTCAACTGCTCTGGAACAGGGCACCGGAAAGATCAGAACCTTACAGATAACCTGGCTGCCCGTGCCGGGCCCGGAAGAGGAGAGCGCGCGTGATAAAGCCCGCGCTTACATGGCTGCACTGGAACGTTTTTTTGAGCCAACGCTGAACGAAGAACAGAGCCTGAAACGGCTGGATGAGCTGCTGAGCAAAGGTAAAGGATCGCGTTATTTTGCCCAGACCGAGGGCGCGGTCCGCTACGTCATTGCCGACAACGGCGACAAAGGGCTGACCTTTGCCATTGAGCCGATCAAGCTTGCGATGAACACCCCTGACCCCGGGCAAAAATGACGAAAAGCAAAGCCTTTAAAGGTTTTGATCTCTATACTGTCTGGCAGACAACCCTGCCCAGGCAGGGTAATTTAACCGTATCGCGCTAAGCGTGGAGGATAGAATGCGACATCCGTTAGTAATGGGTAACTGGAAACTGAACGGCAGCAAACATATGGTCAACGAGCTGATCGCCGGTCTGCGCACCGAGCTGAGCAGCGTTGACGGCTGCGGCGTAGCCATTGCCCCACCAGTGATGTATCTGGACCTGGCGAAACACGCCGCTGCAGGCAGCCACATCGTACTTGGCGCACAGAACGTTGACGTTAACCTGTCTGGTGCTTTCACCGGTGAAGTTTCCGCTGACATGCTGAAAGATATCGGTGCGAAATACATCATCATTGGCCACTCTGAGCGCCGCACCTACCACAAAGAAAGCGACGAGCTGATCGCCAATAAATTCGCCGTGCTGAAAGCAGCGGGCCTGATCCCGGTGCTGTGCATCGGTGAAACCGAAGCAGAAAACGAAGCCGGTAAAACGGAAGAAGTTTGCGCCCGTCAGATCGACGCCGTGCTGAACACCCAGGGCGCTGAAGCGTTCAATGGCGTGGTCATTGCCTATGAGCCAGTCTGGGCGATTGGCACCGGCAAATCAGCCACTCCTGCCCAGGCGCAGGCGGTGCATAAATTTATCCGTGACCACATCGCAAAGAAAGATGCGACCGTGGCCGCTCAGGTGATCATCCAGTACGGTGGTTCTGTTAACGACAAGAACGCTGCAGAACTGTTTGCTCAGCCGGATATCGACGGCGCACTGGTTGGCGGCGCATCACTGAAAGCAGACGCTTTCGCGGTGATCGTTAAAGCCGCTGCGGCAGCTAAAAACGCTTAATGTGTTCTCCCTGCACCGGTAACGGTGCAGGATCTCTCCATTTACCCACACTGTTCCATCAGTGCTTTTAACCTTCCCGCACTGTTTTCAAATCCGCCTGTCGGCATATTAGTCACGCTCAGCACTAATCCGTAGCGACGCTTTTCTGCATCCAGATACCAGCCCGAAAGCGGCGTTGGGGCCATGATCCAGACTTTCTGCCCGCGCCAACCCAGCGCCAGAGAAATCAGCTCCAGCGCACCGGCATAGCCGCTGGTGATGATGATTTGCGAAGCCTGGCAGCTTATCCCGCGCGTCATCGCCAGATGGCTGACCAGCTGCTCGCGCAGACGCAAGCTGCCAGGGGATCGGGATAGCTTGCCGGTCTGCTGGCCATTTCGCGGGTAAGGCGGTTGAGAAGGCGTGACCAGACTTTACCCGTTAAAGCATCATCAGCGGGCACGCCCATCTGGAAGATTAGCGGCGGTGCGTCAAAGTCATGGATCACATCATACAGCGGCGGCCTCACCGTTTGCTGCACCGGCGGCAGCGAAAAAAGCGGTGGCAGGCTCGATTCAGCTCCCACATTTCCCAATAATACATTTTCTGAACGCCGACTCACCTTCAATATAAAAACTTTATTATCAATAACTTAATCACTATAAAGTCTCCTTTTCAATGCCAACTATCACTGTTGCTAATTTCTTTTCATTCTTCATTCTCATTTTTAATCTTTAAACAATTTTTTAATTTACTCATAACAATGGTATATTTTCTGCTGGCCAGACGGGTTGTATTTCCTCCCTGCCTCAGGCAGCGAAACCCTTCCAGCTACCCCCTGTATTCAGCGAGACAGCCTAACCGATTCCTTAGAAACCGGGACTGTTTCACCTGCTTAACATGTTGACTCGTCAACATATGGAGATGTCGCCCCATGCGAAAATCAGCCGAAAGCCTTACCCCGGCCTCCGTACATGAATTGAAAACCGACGTTGATGTCCTGCTCATCGGCGGCGGTATTATGAGCGCCACGCTCGGCACCTGGCTTCAGGAGCTGGAGCCAACGTGGCAGATCGGCATGATTGAACGTCTCGATGGTGTCGCCGAAGAGAGTTCAAACGGCTGGAACAATGCGGGCACGGGTCACTCCGCGCTGGCAGAAATGAACTACACCCCGCAAAAAGCTGACGGTTCAGTCGACATCAGCAAAGCCGTTAACATCAACGAATCCTTCCAGATGTCCCGTCAGTTCTGGGCCTGGCAGGTGCAGCGCGGCGTGCTGAACAACCCGCGCAGCTTTATCAGCAGCGTGCCGCACATGAGCTTTGTCTGGGGCGACGATAACGTCGACTTTCTGAAGAAACGTTTCAGTGCGCTGCAAAAAAGCACCCTGTTCCGCGGGATGGAATATTCAGAAGATCCGGAGCTGATCCGCCAGTGGGTCCCGCTGATGATGGAAGGCCGCGACGTTGAGCAGCGCGTTGCCGCAACCCGCATCTCCGTCGGAACTGACGTTAACTTTGGCGAACTTACCCGCCAGATGATCGCTTCCCTGCAGAGAAGTCAGCGTTTTTCCCTGCAGACCAGGCATGAAGTCCGCCGTTTCAAACGCAATGAAGATGACAGCTGGACCGTCACCGTTGCCGACCTGAACAATGGCAGCAAAGAGAAAACCCTCCGCGCGAAATACATCTTTATTGGCGCGGGCGGCGCAGCCCTGACGCTGCTGCAGGGAACCGGTATTCCGGAAGCAAAAGATTATGCGGGCTTCCCGGTTGGCGGCGAGTTCCTGGTCACTGAAAATCAGGAAGTGGTGCAGCGCCATCTGGCGAAGGTTTACGGTAAAGCCTCGGTCGGCGCGCCGCCGATGTCCGTGCCACATCTTGATACCCGCATGCTGGATGGCAAACAGGTACTGCTGTTCGGGCCGTTTGCCACCTTCTCCACCAAGTTCCTTAAACAGGGCTCGCTGTGGGATATGTTCGGCTCAATGACCCCAGCTAACTTTATGCCGATGGTGCATGTGGGGCTGGATAACTTCGATCTGGTGAAATACCTGGTCGGCCAGGTGATGCTGACTGATGATTCGCGCCTGAAAGCGCTACAGGATTACTTCCCGGAAGCAAGACTGGAAGAGTGGCGGCGCGTTAAAGCCGGACAGCGCGTACAGATTATCAAGAAAGATGAGAAAAAAGGCGGCGTGCTGAAGCTGGGTACCGAAGTGGTCACCTCAGAAGATGGCACTATTTCCGCCCTGCTTGGCGCTTCTCCGGGAGCGTCAACCGCGGCCCCTATCATGCTCGACCTGATGAACAGAGTCTTCCAGGAGAGATTCCACAGCGCCGGATGGCAGGCGAAGATTAAGGCAATCATCCCGTCCTATGGCCAGAAGCTGAACGGCAACGTGGCGGCAACCGAGCATGAGCTGGCGGAAACCAGCCGCATTCTGCAGCTTGATTACACCCCATCTTCAGCCGCTAACGATGAAGCCGCTGAGGCGCATGATGCGGTAATCGGTAAATAATCTACTGCTGACATTGTCCCCGGGGCGTAATCTGAACTGCCGCATGACAAATGTTGGACGGTAATCTGACATTTTGAGATGCGGCTCAGACTTCGCCCTTTTGCATTCTCCATCCAACGTTTCGCCCTTTTCCTGCACGACTTTTTCAGGGGTCTATGCTTTTAGCTGACCGGAATAACAGGAGAAGCCGATGGACAACCCTTTATCCACCCCGCTTAGCAATGCTGAGTTGCAGCTACTGAACCGCTACTGGCGAGCCGCCAACTATCTTTCGGTCGGACAGATTTATCTGATGGATAACCCCCTGCTGCGCAAGCCGCTGAAGCCAGAGCATATCAAGCCTCGCCTGCTGGGCCACTGGGGCACCACGCCGGGCCTCAACTTTATTTATGTTCACCTGAACCGTATTATTCGGCAGCACAATCCTGACCTGTTGTATCTCTGCGGACCCGGCCATGGCGGGCCGGGCATGGTGGCCAATACCTGGCTGGAAGGAACCTACAGCGAAATTTATCCTGCCATTACCGCGGACGGAGAAGGGATGCGTAAGCTGTTTAAACAATTCTCTTTCCCCGGTGGCATCCCCAGCCACGCTGCACCGGAAACCCCGGGTTCCATCAATGAAGGGGGTGAACTGGGTTATTCGCTGGTGCATGCTTTTGGGGCCGCCTTCGATCACCCGGATCTGATCGTCCCTTGTGTGATTGGGGATGGCGAGGCAGAGACCGGTCCACTGGCCGCCAGCTGGCATGGTATCAAATTCCTCAATGCCGCACGCGACGGCGCGGTACTGCCCATTCTGCATCTCAATGGTTATAAAATTGCCAACCCGACGCTGCTGGGCCGCGCCAGCGATGAAGACTTGCAACAGCTGTTCCGGGGCTATGGTTATCAGCCGCTGTTTGTTGAGGGCGACGACCCGCTGAAAATGCACCAGCAGATGGCTGCCACGCTGGATAAGGCATTCGCTACTATTCGTGAGTTTCAGCAGGCAGCCCGTGCAGGCAAAGCGCAGAACAGTATTCCGGCGTGGCCAATGATTATTCTGCGCAGCCCAAAGGGCTGGACTGGCCCCAAAACAGTCGATGGCAAAAAAGTGGAAGGTTTCTGGCGCGCGCATCAGGTTCCCGTTTCCGGATGTCGCGAGAATGAAGAGCACCGCCAGATTTTGCAGGAGTGGTTGCAAAGTTATCAGCCTGAAGATCTGTTCGACCAGGCTGGCCGCCTTAAACCTGAACTGCAGGCACTCGCGCCTCAAGGTGATAAACGCATGGGATCCAGCCCGTATGCCAACGGTGGCCGCCTGCGTAAGGAGCTGAACGTCCCGGACATCCGCGAGTTTGCTGTACCGGTCAGCCATCCCGGTCAGACTCAGGAACAGTCAACAGCAGTGTTGGCGGGTTATCTTAGTGCCATCTTCCGCGACAATCCGGATAATTTCCGTATGTTTGGCCCGGATGAAACGGCGTCAAACCGGCTGAGCAAGGTGTTTGACGTCACCAGTCGCAGCTGGATGGAAGAAGTCAGGGAGTACGATGAGCAGCTCGCACCCGACGGCCGGGTGATGGAAATCCTCAGCGAACACCAGTGCCAGGGCTGGCTGGAAGGCTACCTTCTCTCTGGCCGACACGGCCTGTTCAACTGTTATGAAGCCTTTATCCATATTGTCGATTCGATGTTTAATCAGCACGCCAAATGGCTGAAGGTGAGCCGAAAGCTGGCCTGGCGTAAACCAATTTCCTCCCTGAACTATCTGCTCTCTTCCCATGTGTGGCGTCAGGACCATAATGGTTACAGCCATCAGGATCCTGGGTTTATCGATCATGTTGCCAACAAAAAAGCCGACATTGTACGAATTTACCTGCCGCCGGACGCCAATACCCTGCTGTGGGTTGGCGATCACTGCCTGCGCACGTGGAATCGTATCAACGTGATTATCGCCGGTAAACAGCCAGAACCTCAGTGGCTGAGTATGGAGGAAGCCGTGGCACACTGTGAGAAAGGAATGGGGATTTGGCCGTGGGCGGGCAATGAGCAGCCCGGAACCTCACCGGACGTGGTGATGGCGTGTGCTGGTGATGTGCCCACCATGGAAACGCTGGCGGCGGTAGATTTGCTGCGTCATTATTTACCCGAACTGCGCGTCAGGGTGGTTAATGTAGTGGACTTACTGGCCCTGCAGACCAGAGAACAGCATCCCCACGGACTGGAAGAGCAGGCCTTTGATGACATTTTCACCCAGGATAAACCGGTAATCTTCGCCTTTCACGGCTACCCGGCACTGATCCACCGGCTGACTTATCAGCGTAATAACCACCGCAACATGCACGTTCACGGGTTTATAGAAGAAGGCACCACCACCACGCCGTTTGATATGACGGTGCTCAATGAGCTGGATCGTTATCACCTGGCGCTGGAAGCGATAATCCGGGTACCGGGCTTACAGGAAAAAGCGGCCAATGTGATGGATGCGCTGCAGGAAAAGCTGGCAGCCCACCATGCGTATGTCCGGCAGTATGGCGAGGACATTCCGGAGGTTCGAAACTGGAAGTGGCCGTCACGTCAGGAGTAAAACGGGGTGGCCACTACGCGGCTTAAGGATAAATAACTTCCGCCAGCATCCACAAAGTGGTGGCGACCAGCGACAACGCCATCACGGTGTTGAACAGGCGCAGTTTCCACGGCACCTGCAAATGGCGGCCCATCCGGTCACCCATCATCGCCCAGATCATGATGCAGGGAAAATTCAGCACCATAAAGCCCACCGCCACGGCCAGGATGCCGCTGGTTGTGGTGTACATCAGCGCCACGTTAATCGCCATCAACCAGGCTTTCGGGTTCACTCCCTGGAAAAGCGCGCCGCCCAGCAAGGTCATCGGTCGGGCTTTTTCCTGCATTTCCGGCGCACCGGAACGGAAAATTTTCCACGAAAGCCACAGCAGATAGGCGCAACCCATCAGCGTCAGCGGCACCCGGATGGCGCTCATCCACTGCAGCAGGACATCCAGCAGCAGACCGGCCATCGCGGTCTGGATCGCACAGCCAATCATGATCCCCAACACCATCGGCAGGGTACGACGCATGCCAAAATTGACGCCGGAAGTGGCCAGCATCAGGTTATTCGGGCCAGGCGTAATGGACATAACGGTTACGTAGCTGAAGAAAGAGGGATCGAGCATGGTCTGTTTCCTGCTGGTGATTAAGAACACCAAAATACTCCCCGGCGGCAGAAGGTAACAGACTCAGAAATACACTATTGTTATGAGTACAATTACCCTTAATACATCACTGTACCCGTCTGCCGGAGGCACAACTGTGTCCATCATCGAACCGCAGGAAACCACGCTCTATCATCAGCTGGCCGAAACGCTGGCGGAAGCTATCCACGGCGGCACCTATCTGCCCGGTAGCCGCCTGCCCGCCATCCGCCGCTGCGCCAGCCATCATCAGGTCAGCGTCAACACCGTGCTGTCCGCTTACCGGATCCTCGAAGATCGGGGGCTGATCGAGGCCCGACCTCAGTCCGGTTACTACGTGCGTGGCATGCTTCCTTCGGTGAAAGCGGGGAGCCGCCATCGCACCACAGTCCGCTCGCCGAGCAGTGAGAAGCTGGATTTGATTGAAGCGGTCTTTGCCGCGCAAAACCATCCTGACTACACCAATATCTCTCTGGCCTGCCCGCAGAACAGCGACTTTTTCCCCACGGCTAAAATCAGCCGCATCATGGCCTCTTTACTGCGCCGCGAACCGGACCTGATTGGCCGCTATGCCCTGCCGCCCGGCAGCCAGCGGTTGCGGCGGGAAATCGCACGACGGGCGATGGATCTGGGTATGACGCTGACCGTGGAAGATGTGACCATCACCCACGGCTGTATGGAAGCGTTGCAGCTCGCTCTGCGAGCCGTGACCAGACCCGGCGATTGCGTGGGGGTTGAGACACCGACCTATTTCTACCTTTTCCCGTTGCTCGCCAGTCTGGGGCTGAACGTGCTGGAAATCCCTACCGATCCGCAGCAGGGCTTATCGCTGGACGCGCTGGAGCTGGTGCTGCAGGAGAAAAGAATTCAGGCGCTGGTCGCCATGCCTGTCGGGCAAAATCCGCTGGGCTATACCATGAAGCTGGAAGATAAAAAGCGGCTGGCAAAGCTGGTGAATCACTACCAGATCCCGCTGATTGAGGATGGTTTGTATTGTGAGCTGCAGTTCTGCTGGCCCCTCTCTCCGGCAGTCAAAGCCTTCGATAACGACGGCTGGGTGCTCCACTGCACCAGCTTCACCAAAACGGTCGCACCGGATTTCCACGTTGGCTGGATTGCGGCGGGTCGCTTTACAGAAGAGCTTGCGCGGCTGAAGTCGGTCTCCTCACTGGCCGAATCACGGCTGCTTTGTGAAACGCTCGGCTATTTTCTGGAGTCAGGCGGTTACGATCACCACCTGCGCACCCTGCGCCGACGCTATGCCGCACAGCTGGATGAGGTTCGCGGCCTGATTGCCCGCCACTTCCCGAAAGGCACACGGGCTACGCAGCCCAGCGCCGGTTTTGTGTTCTGGGTTGAATTGCCGGGAGACGTCGACTGCGTTGAGCTTTTCCACCGCCTGTTGCAGGAGAAAATCTGCCTGACGCCGGGCGCGTTGTATACGCTGAGCGATCGCGGCAATAGCGCAATGCGCCTGAGCTGCTGTTACCCGATTGATGAGCGCTATACCTGGGCGTTGCAGCGAACCGGCGCGCTGGCCTGCGAAATGAGTGGCATTGCGGCGGGCGTCGACTGACGACTACGGCGTCCCGTTGCGGCCCCAGGTGGCATAGCCTTTACGTTCCGTCAGGCGCTCGTAATAAGCCCGTACGGCTGGAAGATTAGGGTGATCCAGCGGCGTTTCATACCAGCGGTTGACCGACAACCCGACCGGAACATCCGCCAGGGAAAAGGCACTCCCGGCAACATAAGCGCCGGTGCGCTCCAGCTGCTGGTTCAGGATACCCATGGTGTGCGACCAGCCTTTACAGGCTGCAGCCAGCAGGCGCGGATCCTGATGGGCCGGAGAGTGCCGCACCAGTGACATAAAGGCATAGCGCCAGGAGGTGTTCAGCTCGGTGGCCTGCCAGTCAATCCACTGGTCGACCGGCGCACGGGCACGGGGATCGTCCGGATAGAGCCAGCCACCGCCGTAAGCATTGGCCAGATAGCGAATAATAGCGTTGGATTCCCACAGAATAAAATCCCCTTCCTGGATCACCGGCACCAGCGCATTAGGGTTCATCGCTTTGAAAGAAGCTTCCTGAGGTGACTTAAAGCCATCACCCCAGTCATCACGCCGGTAAACGATATCCAGCTCTTCACAAACCCACAGTACTTTTCTGACATTGATGGACGAGGCTCGTCCTAATATCTTCAGCATAATTCCGTCACTTAGTTGTTCAGGCTCAGGCTATTAATACGCAACCCGGTGCGGGCTGACAATGGCTTTTCCTGCGGGAACAAAACATTGTGAGCTTTGGCCCCACGATAAAGACAATTCCTGGTACTATCAGAGAACGCTACCGGAAAGGAGAATCACGATGACGCAGTTACGCGCTTTTAAGCAGGTTGATGTTTTCACTTCCTCACCGCTGAATGGCAATCCGCTGGCGGTGATTATCGAAGCCAGCGATCTGAGCGATGAGCAGATGAGCGCCATTGCCCGCTGGACTAATCTGTCGGAAACCACCTTTGTGCTGCCGCCCGTTGATCCGGCGGCGGACTATCGGGTGCGGATTTTCACTCCCGCCCACGAGCTGCCTTTCGCCGGGCATCCCACTCTGGGAACAGCTCATGCTCTGCTGGAATCAGGCATCGCGCTGCATACGCCGGGCAAGATTGTGCAGGAGTGCGGCATCGGCCTGGTAACGATTAAAATTGGCGCGGATAATGCTCTGGCTTTTGCAGCACCGGAAGCCACGCTGACAGAATTCACTGATGCCCCACTCAGCAGCGCGCTGAACAGCGAAGCCATTGAAGCCAGGCTGCCGGTGATGGCGGCTGATATGGGCATTCGCTGGCTGCTGATCCCGATGACTTCAGCCGACGCGGTGCTGGCGAGTCAGCCCAACGTGGTGGAATTTGAGCGGCTGACAAAAAAAGCGCGCGTGAATGGCGTGATGTTATTTGGGCCGCTTGATGGCGTAGCGGAGCAGTATGAAGTACGCGGCCTGTTTATTGAAAATGGCTCGCTGGTCGAAGATCCGGTCACCGGCAGCGCCAACGCCTGTCTGGCCCGCTATCTGCAGGCACAGGGCGTTGAGCTGGACTACCGCGTGCGTCAGGGTACTGCTCTGCAGCGTGCTGGCCGCCTGAGCGTGACTTACGCGGCTGACGGCGTGTGGATTGGCGGCCAGACGGTGACGGTACTCAACGGCACCATCAGCGTATGATCTGCGGTGTAAGGCGCTCGATCAGAGCGCCATGCCGCCGGAAGCTTCGATACGCTGGCCGTTAATCCAGCCACTTTCGTCGCTAAGCAGCAGAGCAACGGCATCGCCAATATCATCCGGCAGGCCAGGACGGCCAAGCGCAGTCATGGAGGCCACAAAAGCATTCACCTGCGGATTATCCCGCACCATTCCGCCGCTGAAATCAGTTTCAATTGCGCCGGGAGCCAGCACGTTGGCGGTGATCCCCCGCGCACCCAGCTCCTTCGCCTGATAGCGGGTCAACACTTCCATTGCACCTTTCACCGAAGCGTAAGCGCTGGAACCCGGCACGCTGAATCGGGCCAGGCCGCTGGAAACATTCAGGATACGACCACCGTTGACCATCAGCGGCAGCAGCTTCTGCGTCAGGAAAAAAGGCCCTTTGAAATGGACGTTCACCATCTCGTCAAACTGCTCTTCACTGGTGGTGGCAAAATCTTCGTGCAGCGCAGTGCCTGCGTTGTTTAATAAATAGTCAAAAGTATCGCGCTGCCAGACGGCTTTCAGCTGTTTCTCAACTTCGCTGGCAAAGGCAGAGAAGGTTTTACTGTTGCCTGTATCCAGTTGAAGGGCCACGCCATGGGCACCGAGCGCGTTTATCTGCTCCACCACCTCCTGCGCTTCCTGCTCTTTACTGCGCCAGGTCAGAATGATGTCAACACCCTTCGCGGCCAGTTTAAGGGCCGCATTCTTACCTAAACCGCGGCTTCCGCCGGTGATCAATGCAATTTTATGGCTCATCTTGTACTCCGGTAGTTTCGCTGTGGACAAAATAGAGGATATTACCTCCGTTCTGATCTATAAATGTCTTCAGGGACGCATCACTGTTCCATTTTAAACAACAACAGGCGCTCGCAATGGATAAAATTCACGCAATGCAGGTCTTTGTCAGGGTAGCTGAATTACAAAGTTTCACCCGCGCGGCCGAAAGCCTTGGATTGCCTAAAGGCAGCCTGTCGCGGCAGCTGCAGGCGCTGGAAAATGAGATGGGCACCCGGCTGCTGCACCGCACCACGCGGCGGGTACAGCTGACTCAGGATGGGCTGGTTTATTACGAGCGCTGCCGCGATGTACTGGCCACGCTGGAAGAGATGGATTCGCTGTTTCAGCACGATCCCGCCTCAATCAGCGGCCGCCTGCGGGTGGATATGCCGGTCAGCCTCGCCTGTGACTATATCCTGCCGCTGCTGCCGGACTTTCTGCAGCAGTATCCCGGCATTGAGCTGGAACTGAGCAGCAGCGACCGGCGCGTGGACGTGATCAGGGAAGGTTTTGACTGCGTGATCCGTGGCGGCGCGCTGGACGACTCCGGGCTGATTGCCCGTCCGCTGGGTATGCTGACCCAGATTAACTGCGCCAGCCCGGACTATCTGGAGCGTTTCGGAATCCCCGTCACGCTGGAAGACCTCGCCACCCACGCCGTGGTGCATTACAGCCAGCAGCTTGGCAGCCAGCCACAGGGGTTTGAGTTTTTTGACGGCAAAACCCGCCACTTTATCAAGACCGGCGGCACCGTCACCGTTAACAGCACCGAAGCTTATCGCGTTGCCTGTCTGTCCGGCCTGGGCATTATTCAGGCCCCTGAGTGCGGCATGCGTCAGGCGATAAAAGACAAAAGACTCATTGAAATCCTGCCACATTTTCGCGCAGAGCCCCTGCCCCTCTCGCTGATTTATCCCCACCGCCGCAACCTGGCGAGGCGGGTTCATGTGTTTATGGAATGGCTGACTCAGGCGACAAAACGTTACGTAGCCTGACCGCCTGGCTATAATTTGACTTTGGCTACAATATTGAAGGATACGAAGAAGGTTTCATGACGGAAAATAATTTAAAAGAAGTTCAGCAGCACGACGAGAAGCCGCTTATCGCGATTAAAACTGGCAACCAGACCGTTGATAAATCCATCACCCGGGTCTCAAAGCTGGTGACCTGGTTCCAGGCCATTCCGGCTGTGGCGCATTTTATTCGCGCAGGGGAGCGCTTTAACGATCGCCTGGGCAGCCAGTTTGGTGCAGCGATTACCTATTTCTCTTTTCTTTCGCTGATCCCGATCCTGATGGTCTCTTTCGCAGCCGTGGGCTTTGTGCTGGCATCCAATCAGGATTTGTTGACGGAGCTGATCAACAAGATCGTCAATAACATCAGCGATCCAACGCTGGCCTCCACGCTGAAAAATACGGTGAATACCGCCGTGCAGCAGCGCACCACCGTCGGCCTGACCGGGCTGCTGATTGCGTTGTACTCAGGCATCAGCTGGATGGGTAATTTGCGTGAGGCGATCCGTGCCCAGTCACGTGACGTCTGGGAGCGTAACGAGCAGGATAAAGAGAAGATCTGGATAAAGTATTCCCGCGATTTTATCTCGTTAATCGGGCTGGTACTGGCACTGATCATCACCCTGTCTCTCACCTCCATTGCCGGTGCAGCGCAGGCGGCCATTGTCCGGGCGTTGGGACTGGACGGTATCGAGTGGCTGCGCCCGGCGATGACGTTAATTGCGCTGTCGATTTCAATTACGGCTAACTATCTGCTGTTCCTGTGGATTTTCTGGATCCTGCCACGTCATAAGCCACGCAAGCGGGCACTGTTACGCGGCACGCTGCTGGCGGCGATAGGCTTTGAAGTGATTAAATTTATTATGACGCTGACGTTACCGAAACTGGCCTCTTCGCCTTCCGGCGCGGCTTTTGGTTCGGTACTGGGATTGATGGCGTTCTTCTACTTCTTCGCCCGCTTAACGCTGTTCTGTGCGGCCTGGATTGCCACGGCAAAATATGCCGATGACAAGCCGGTTGAGTCACCTGCCGTTAAGCATTAAGGCATTAAGACCAATCCGGGGCTGGCGACAGCCCCTTACGATTTCAGAATGCTGCAACTGTGATCCTGCAACTCTTCAGCAGAACCCCGGTTGAGCAGCAGCAGATTACGTTTGATCACCATCAGCACCCGGCGACCATCCTGTAATGAAGCCATCGCAATGCCGTATTTATACATCTCATCCCGCGCGCCGGGCAGTTCATTAGCCACCCGGATAAACGGGCTGGTCTTGATCAGTTCATCGCTGGTCAGCGTCCTTACCTGATACTCATGACTGCCCAACTGCTCGGATTGCCACTTGCTGCTCAGTGAAGCATTCAGGCTGTCCAGTCGCTGGCGAATATCCGGACGCAGGCAGGAGATATGAATATGCAGCTGATTCTGCGTTCTGCCGCGAAGTGAATTGATGGCGAGTGCCACCGCGCTGTCATCAACAGGCTGGCCGCGTTTCTCTTCCATATAGTGACGGGAACGCCAGGCTTCGGCAAAGAAGTTGGGCGTCGAGGGATTGAGCACTTTCGGGCTTTCAATACCGGTTATTTTCTCCACCGGCATCAGTAAAAATTGCAGTGGACCCACGCGATCTTTCAGTACCACGTAGCTATTGTGAAGGTCTACCAGACGGCACGGGGTGGGATCGTTATTCTGCTGCTGATTAGGGACACACTTCTGGCTGACAATCCGCCACAGGGCATCGGAATTATTTTTATGATTGTATGCCACCGAGGCACAACCGGCCGTCAGGGCTATCGCAATTAGTGCCACTACAATCAGGACACGCTTTCGTCCCTGCATGATCGAAACCTCTGGTCATCACCTGCTCATAATGTAAACGAACAGGTGATGAAGATCATGTCAAATAATCAATCGCGGTGACCATTTAAAATGCTTTCAATTTTACCGGGTACAGGCGCTGCTCCGCTACCCTGGTTCTATTATTCCGGCTTCATCACCTGGTCGTAAGTGCCGCCATCAGAGAAGTGGTCTTTCTGAGCTTTGGTCCAGCCACCAAATTTATTATCAATGGTGAACAGCTTCACTGGCGCGAAGGTACTGGCAAACTTCTTCGCCACTTCTGGATCGCGCGGGCGATAGAAGTTCTGTGCGGCGATGGTTTGCCCTTCTGGCGAGTAAAGGTATTTCAGATACTCATCGGCAACTTTGCGGGTGCCGCGCTCATCGACAACCTTATCCACTACGGAGACGGTTGGCTCGGCAAGGATAGACTCACTTGGGGTGATGATTTCATATTTATCTTTACCCAGCTTGTTGGCCAGATAAGCTTCGTTTTCCCATGCAATCAACACATCGCCTAACCCTCTTTCGACGAAGGTATTGGTTGCGCCACGTGCGCCTGAATCCTGCACTTCAACGTTTTTGAACAGCGCTTTGACGTAAGCCTGAGCTTTAGCCTGATCGCCATTGTTGTGGTCCAGCGCCCAGCCCCATGCCGCCAGATAGTTCCAGCGTGCGCCACCGGAAGTCTTTGGGTTCGGGGTGATCACGGACACGCCAGGCTTGGTTAAATCCTGCCAGTCATGGATCTGTTTGGGATTCCCCTTGCGGACCAGGAACACGATAGTGGAAGTATAGGGAGCAGAGTTATCCGGCAAGCGCTTGATCCAGTTCTTGTCGATACGGCCGCGATCGGCAATCGCATCCACGTCGGACTGCAGTGCCAGCGTGACAACATCGGCACGGATGCCGTTGATAACGGAAGTGGCCTGTTTGCCAGAGCCGCCATGTGACTGACGGATCACGACATTGTCACCGGTTTCCTGCTTGTAATGCGCACTGAACGCCTTGTTGTACTGTTCGTACAGTTCACGGGTTGGATCGTAAGAGACGTTCAACAGCTGAATATCTTTTGCCAGCACACTGGTTGAGGCCAGTAACAGGGTTATGCCCACACTCCACTTCTTCATCACACGCGCTCCCAAAGGTTTTTTTGCTGTAAGAGAGCGTGACACAAAGTCTTTCACGATTTAAAGAATTAAAAAATAGCTGTAATAACTTAATGGAATAACGATTTGCATAAAAAAGGCGCTGACAGCCAGCGCCCTGATTTTTATCAGTAAAGTTTCTTGGCAGTATCCAGCCAGTCACCTTTAAACGGACGTTTCATGTTTTCAATCGCGTCGATGATGTCGTGGTGGACCATCTTCTCATTCTGAATACCCACGCAACGGCCGCCATAGCCCTGCAGCAGCAGCTCAATAGAGTAAGCGCCCATGCGGGAAGCCAGGATACGGTCATAGGCTACCGGTGCGCCGCCGCGCTGGATATGGCCCAGTACGGTGGAACGTGTTTCACGTTTCGTTTCGGCTTCGATGTATTTCGCCAGCTCGTCGATATCGCAGATGTGCTCGGTAATCGCCACGATGGCGTGTTTTTTCCCTTTAGCGATACCCGCTTTGATCTCCTGCACCAGTTCTTCGCGGGTGTAAGGGATTTCCGGCAACACGATAAACTCACAGCCACCGGCAATGGCTGCCGCCAGCGTCAGGTCGCCACAGTAGCGGCCCATCACTTCCACGATGGAAATACGCTGGTGCGAAGAGGAGGTGTCACGCAGGCGGTCGATAGCTTCCACCACGGTTTCCAGCGCGGTGAAGTAACCAATGGTGTAGTCAGTCCCCGCCACGTCGTTATCAATGGTGCCAGGCAGGCCGATGCACGGGAAGCCCATCTCGGTCAGGCGCTTGGCGCCCATGTAGGAACCGTCGCCGCCAATAACCACCAGCGCATCAATGCCGCGCTTTTTCATGTTCTCAATGGCAACGGTACGCACGGATTCTTCACGGAATTCAGGGAAGCGGGCTGAGCCAAGGAAAGTGCCGCCACGGTTGATCATATCGGACACGCTGTAGCGGTCCAGATTCACCATACGATCTTCGTACAGCCCCAGATAGCCATCATAGATACCAAAAACTTCCAGATTCTCACTCAGCGCTGCGCGAACCACTCCCCTGATGGCAGCGTTCATGCCTGGAGCGTCACCGCCACTTGTCAGTACACCGATTTTTTTTATCATGACAACCTCTGAACTTGTTGATGCAAATTATAAATTCTGAACGCCGTTGGGGGGATCGACGCACGCTCGATCTTACGGACTGATAATGGCAATAGTATATCAAAGCCTGTGAGCTGAATTGATTCAGGTCAGTGATCATTCGCCTAAATTATTTGCGCTACGTCACGTTTTTTACACTGTAATGGTAAGCCATTTATTTTACTGGAAATCATAGCTCATGCGGACGCTGTTCGGGAACCACCGAACAGGGGTCCTGGTGGATGGTGATATCCGCGCCAGGAAAACCTTTTAACAGAGCCTGCTCCACCTCTTCAGCAATCTGATGAGCCTTGAACAAAGGCAGATGATCGTCCAGTTCCAGATGCAACTGAATAAAGCGCGTAGGACCAGACTGGCGTGTACGAATATCATGGGCACCCTGCACACCCGGCCAGCTGGAGACGATAGTCATGATTTCCTGCTGATCCTCTTCCGGCAGCGCTCTGTCCAGCAGCGACTGCACCGCATCGTAGCCCATCCGCAATGCGCTGTAGAGAATATAAACGCCAATACCCAACGCAAACAACGCATCGGCACGTTTAAAGCCATACCAGCTCAGCGCCAGGGCCAGTAAAATCGCGCCGTTCATGATCACGTCGGACTGGTAATGCAGCATATCGGCCCGCACGGCCTGGCTGCGCGTCCGCCGCACCACCCAGCGTTGAAAAGTCACCAACACCATCGTTGAAAACAGCGCAATTAAAGTCACCACAATACCGACCAGTGGCGCCCGCATTTCATTGGGCGTGGCCATGTGCTGCAAGCCAGTCAGGAAGAGGAACAATGCAGAACCGGAAATAAACATACTTTGCGCCAGCGCGGCGAGGGATTCAGCTTTACCGTGGCCAAAAGTGTGTTCTTCATCGGCGGGTTGAAGGGAGTAGCGCACCACAAAAAGGTTGGTCAGAGAGGCAGCGATATCCACCAGGGAATCCACTAAAGCCGCCAGCAGGCTGACCGAACCGGTATACCACCAGGCAAAAATTTTCACCAACAGCAGTAGCGAAGCCAGGGTCGTTGCCGCCAGCGCAGCACGGTTCACCAGGCGCGCGTAGTGTTGTTCCATGCCACACTCCGTTCAGTTCAGTGCGCTAAGTATACTGGATTTGGGGCAAAAAAAACCCCGCCATCATGGCGGGGAAGACAGGGATAGTGTCTATGGCAAGGAAAAACAGGGATACTATGTTACTGGTTACTGCCGGTACTACTCACTGCCTGCAGCGATGAAGCCTGCTGCATGTTCGTTAGCTTGCGCATTTCGCTCATGCGCTGCTGGTGTTTCTGGTTCAAAACGTCCTGCTGGGTTGGTGTTAACAGGTGGTACATCTGGTTGCGAACGCGGGCCATCTCGACCTGCCGGGCAACTTCCGCCTGTGCTATTTGATCCAACCGGGCTTTATAGGCCGCTTCGTCAAATTTATCTGCGATAATCATGTCGTGCAGTTGTTCTAAATCGCTAATACTTATGGGAGAACGTTCATGACGCGCCTGCTGCATCAGATCCCGCATCTGTTGACGCTGCTGTTCAGTGAGATTGATGCCATCAAACATGTGACTCTGCGGGATTTGCGTCATACTGCGTGGCGCCGCATTGTCGTGATGCATCTCGTCAGTCGTCGTCACTTCTGTGGCCCACGCGGCGGAAAAACTCAGTATCAGCGCCGGTACCACAACGACGGCGGTAACTTTGCGCATCGTTAACTCCCAGGTTGGTTTCCATATTTCGATTCAACGAGAGTGAGTCTACGGAACCAGCTGCAAACATGCGTCAGGCGGTGTAAAACTACGTAAAGTCATGGAATGACAGCATTCGTTCACGGTATTTTGCCTGCGGAGGGCAATAAAAATGAATAAAATCCTGTTGGTTGACGATGACCGCGAATTGACTTCGCTACTGAAAGAATTACTTGAAATGGAAGGGTTTGACGTGACGGTTGCCGGTGACGGCGAACAGGCACTGGCCCTGCTGGACAGCTCAATAGATCTTCTGCTACTTGACGTGATGATGCCGAAGAAAAACGGCATTGATACCCTTAAGGAACTGCGCCAGCAGCACCAGACGCCGGTCATTATGCTGACCGCCCGAGGAAGCGAGCTGGATCGCGTTCTGGGGCTGGAACTGGGTGCCGATGACTATCTGCCGAAGCCGTTTAACGATCGTGAGTTGGTAGCCCGTATTCGCGCTATTTTACGCCGGTCAAACTGGAGCGAGCAGCAACAATTGCACGACAACAGCTCTCCGACACTGGAAGTGGACAATCTGCGCCTGAATCCGGGCCGTCAGGAAGCGAGTTTTGACGACCTGGCGCTGGATTTGACCGGCACGGAGTTTACCCTGTTGTATTTGCTGGCTCAGCATCTGGGGCAGGTCGTCTCCCGTGAGCATCTGAGCCAGGAAGTACTGGGCAAACGCCTGACACCGTTTGACCGCGCCATCGATATGCATATTTCAAACCTGCGCCGCAAACTGCCAGATCGCAAAGACGGTCACCCGTGGTTTAAAACGCTGCGTGGTCGGGGCTATCTGATGGTTTCCGCTACATGATTTCAAGTCTGACCACCCGCATCTTCGCCATTTTCTGGCTGACCCTGGCACTGGTGCTGATGCTGGTTTTGATGGTGCCCAAGCTGGATACTCGCCAGATGACGCCGCTGCTGGATAACGAGCAGCGTCAGGGCATCATGATTGAGCAACACGTTGAGGCGGAGCTGATGCAGGATCCGCCAAACGACCTGATGTGGTGGCGCAGGTTATTCCGCGCCATTGATAAATGGGCTCCTCCTGGACAGCGCCTTTTGCTGGTCACCAGTGAAGGGCGCGTTATTGGCGCACAGCATAGCGAAATGCAGGTGATCCGTAACTTTATCGGCCAGTCCGATAACGCCGATCACCCGCAGAAAAAGAAATATGGCCGGGTTGAGATGATTGGCCCCTTTTCGGTACAGGACGGCGAGGATAACTACCAACTTTATCTTATTCGTCCAGCTGGCAGCTCGCAGCTCGACTTTATTAACCTGCTGTTCGACCGCCCGCTGCTGCTGCTGATTGTCACCATGCTGATCAGCTCTCCGCTGCTGCTGTGGCTGGCATGGAGCCTGGCAAAACCGGCGCGTAAGCTGAAACATGCGGCGGATGATGTGGCCGCAGGGAACCTGCGCCAGCGCCCGGAACTGGAATCCGGTCCGCAGGAGTTTCTGGCTGCGGGTTCCAGTTTTAACCAGATGGTCAGCGCGCTGGAAAGGATGATGACCGCTCAGCAGCGTTTGCTGTCGGACATTTCCCACGAATTGCGCACTCCGCTGACCCGTCTGCAACTGGCGACCGCGCTGATGCGTCGCCGCCAGGGCGAAGGGAAAGAGCTGCAGCGTATTGAGATGGAAGCCCAGCGTCTGGACGGCATGATCAATGACCTGCTGGTCCTCTCCCGCACGCAGCACAAGAACGCGCTGGTCAGTGAGGCAATGAAAGCCAACCACCTGTGGTCAGGCGTGCTGGATGACGCACGCTTTGAGGCCGAGCAGATGGGGAAAACGCTGGAAGTCCCCTATCCGCCTGGCCCATGGCCGCTGTATGGCAACCCGAGTGCGCTGGACAGCGCGCTGGAAAACATTGTCCGTAATGCGCTGCGCTACTCCTGGTCGAAAATTATGGTCAGCTTCTCGGTTGATAAGCAGGGCATCACCATTCACGTGGATGACGATGGTCCGGGCGTCAGCGCGGAAGATCGCGAACAAATTTTCCGTCCGTTCTACCGTACCGACGAAGCCCGTGACCGTGAGTCAGGAGGGACCGGGTTAGGGCTGGCAATTGTGGAGACTGCTATCCAGCAACACCGTGGCTGGGTGAAGGCTGATGACAGCCCGTTAGGAGGTCTGCGTCTGACGATCTGGCTGCCGCTCTATACCAGCAACAACTGATCTTTGCTATGCTTCGGCCCTCGTTCATGAGGGCCGCTGTCGATGCTGAATATCGTATTATTTGAACCTGAAATTCCCCCCAATACCGGCAATATCATCCGCCTGTGCGCCAACACCGGCTTCCGTCTGCACCTGATTGAGCCGCTCGGCTTTGCCTGGGATGATAAACGCCTGCGCCGTGCCGGGCTGGATTACCACGAATTCACGGCCATTCAGCACCATGCTGACTATGCCGCTTTTCTGGCTGCGGAAGCTCCTCAGCGGTTGTTTGCGCTGACGACTAAAGGCACGCCTGCACACAGCGCGGTAAGCTATCAGGCCGGGGATTATTTGCTGTTCGGACCGGAAACACGGGGACTGCCAGCAGAGATACTGAACGCATTGCCTGCTGAGCAGAAGATCCGCATTCCGATGCAGCCAGACAGCCGCAGTATGAATCTGTCGAATGCGGTTTCAGTGGTAGTGTACGAAGCGTGGCGCCAGCTGGATTATGCTGGCGCGCTGATCAAAGAGTAGTTAAATACCGTCGCCGAACTCAAAGCCCGGAACCATGCCGTTGAAGTGTTGATCCATATCCATCGACGGTTTCTCGCTGTTCGGTTTACCGACGATACGCGCCGGTACGCCAGCAGCGGTGGTATGCGGAGGAACAGGCTGCAGCACGACTGAACCCGCGCCAATCTTCGCCCCGCGGCCCACTTCGATATTGCCAAGAATTTTGGCGCCTGCGCCAATCATCACCCCTTCGCGGATTTTTGGGTGACGATCGCCGGAGGTTTTGCCAGTTCCGCCCAGCGTTACCGACTGCAGAATCGACACGTCATCCTCAATCACCGCCGTTTCACCCACGACGATGCCGGTAGCGTGGTCGAGCATGATACCCCGGCCAATTCTGGCCGCCGGATGGATATCCACGGCGAAGGAAACTGACACCTCATTCTGCAAATAGACCGCCAGTGCCCGACGTCCCTCATTCCACAGCCAGTGACCAATACGGTAAGCCTGCAGGGCGTGAAAACCTTTCAGATAGAGCAATGGCGTGGAGTATTTATCAATGGCAGGATCGCGCTGGCGCACCGCCTGGATATCGCAGGCGGCCGACTGGATCATCGACGGATCCTGCCTGTACGCTTCCTGCACGATCTCACGGATGGCAATGGCAGGCATGATGGGGTTCGCCAGCTTGTTGGCCAGCATGTAACTCAGCGCGCTACCCAGGTCTTCATGCTTCAACAGCGTGGCGTGGTAAAAACTGGCCAGCATTGGCTCGCAGTCCGCCAGGGCCCGCGCTTCCGCTTTAATATAATCCCAGACCAGTTCAGGCTCTACACACGGCATTACTCTCTCCCCATCAAATAGCGCGTCCGGTCGACGCCGGTTCGCTACAGCGCCCTGTCTCAGCTGGCGCTGTTCTCATCTTTTCTGGTGCGTCCAAGCAAGCTCAATGCTGCCTCCCGCGCACTCTTTTCGCAATACAATACCTGATAAATTTGCTCGGTTATTGGCATCTCCACGCCACAGCGCGCGGCCAGAGCCTTAACCTCTTTAGTATTTCGGAAACCTTCCACCACCTGGCCGATGGTGGTTTGTGCCGTTTCAACGTCCGATCCCTGCCCCAACATCATGCCGAAGCGGCGGTTACGCGACTGGTTGTCGGTACAGGTCAGCACCAGATCGCCCAGTCCGGCCATGCCCATAAATGTTGTGGGATCGGCACCCAGCGCAATGCCCAGACGGGTCATTTCCGCCAGGCCGCGGGTGATCAGCGCCGTACGCGCATTGGCCCCAAAGCCAATACCGTCAGAAATACCGGCACCAATAGCGATAACGTTTTTTACCGCTCCCCCGAGCTGAACGCCGGTGAAATCCGGATTGTTATACACGCGGAAACTTTTGCCACAGTGCAACAGAGTTTGCAGATCTTCCGCGAAAACGGCATCAGTTGCTGCCAGAGCAATGGCTGTTGGCATACCTGCCGCCAACTCTTTGGCAAACGTCGGCCCGGAAATCACCGCCAGTGGAATTTGACCACCGAGGATCTCGCGCGCCACTTCCTGTAGCAGCCGCCCGGTCTCTTTCTCCAGGCCTTTGGTGGCCCAGACAATGCGGGAATCGGCCCGCAAATGTGGTTTGATTTGCTGTAACACATCGCCGAATACGTGGCTGGGGACAACCACCAGCAGATCGCGACTGGCCGCAATAGCGGTCGCCAGGTCGGTTTCAAGGCTTAGCGAATCAGGAAAGGGAACATCGGGCAGGAAAGCCGTATTACAGCGGTCAGCCTGAAGCTGTGCCTGATGGTGTGGGTTATGACCCCATAGCACGACGTTATGGCCGTTGCGGGCCAGCGTGATAGCTAAAGCGGTGCCGTAAGAACCGGCACCGATGACGCTCATTGAAGCATTAGCTTGTGGCATCAGGCATCCTGTTGAGGTGCGGCGCCTTCGTTTGACTGCTGAAGATAGTTCATGAACAGCGCGTCAAAGTTAACCGGGGCCAGGTTCAGTTGCGGGAAGGTACCGCGGGAAACCAGGCTGGTGATGCATTCACGTGCATACGGGAAAAGAATGTTCGGGCAGTATGCACCCAGGCAATGCGCCATCTGGTTGCCTTCGATACCGGAGACAGAGAAGATGCCAGCCTGCTGCACTTCGCACAGGAACGCGGTGTCTTCTCCGACGGTTGCGGTTACGGTGACACGCAGAACCACTTCAAACACATCATCTGCAAGCTGGCTGGAAGCCGTATCCAGATCCAGTTTCACTTCTGGTTCCCACTCTTTCTGGAAAACCGCAGGCGCGTTAGGTGCTTCAAAGGAGATATCTTTAGTATAGATACGCTGGATCTGGAAAGACATCTCGGTGTTGTTTTGTTCTGACATGTTACGTAATCCTATAGGTTTAATAATCCGTTATTGCGCTGCTCGCCCGTTTTATTTTAAGAGCGGGTCGAGACCTTGTCGGCTGTCGAGCGCGTACAGGTCGTCACAGCCGCCAATATGCTGTGCATCGATAAAAATCTGTGGGACAGTGGTACGGCCGCTGCGTTTGATCATCTCTTCACGCTTACCGGCATCGCCATCAATGGCAATTTCCTGATAATTCACCCCTTTTTGGCTCAGTAGCGCCTTGGCGCGATGGCAGAAAGGACAGGTTGCTTTGGTATAGACCTCAACGTTTGCCATGCCGTACCTCCAAATATTATTTACCGCGTACCAGCGGCAGGTTCTCACCGCTCCAGCCGGAAACACCATCTTTCAGGACGTAAACCTGCTCGAAACCGGCAGCATTCAGCTGTGCAGCAGGATCGGCTGCGGAAGTGCCGTTAGCACAGACAACAATTAGCGGCTGCGCTTTGTGTTTATCCAGCTCGCCAAAGCTGCCTTTTTTGATGTCTGCAGCCAGTACGTTGATCGAATTCGAAATATGGCCCTTACGGAAGTCATCGCGGGAACGCACATCGACTACCACGGCTTCTTCTTTATTGATTAAACGGGTAGCTTCACCGCGGCTAATCGTTTTTATCTTGGAGAACATGCCCTTAACGGTGGTCACGATCACCAGAACCAGCAGAACAACCCACGCCAGACTGAGAATGGTGTGGCTGCCTGCGAACTGCATAATATCTTGCATGAGGGGTAACAACTCCCGAAAGGGTTAATAAGCTAAAACAAGGCTTCTGAGTATACCTGCCAGTGTTCTCATGTACAGTCGTGATGCGGTCAGAGTTACGTTTTCTGGGGCAGATCCTCAAAAAAAATTGCGTTAAGTGTAAAACCTGCAGTCGACTTGCGACAGCCTCATTATTAAGCGGCGAAATGTTGTACTACTTAATCCCTTCCGGTGAGCTTTTTGACTCTCCCCCGCCTCACCTGAACCAGCGGTCTGTCACCACTGGAAACGCAAATGCCCCCACAGATGACTGGTAAGCTGCTGTTCATCGTGGAATAATCCTCGTCCTATGAGGGAAAAAGCGACAGTTTCAATTCAACGAACCCAGGGTAATGGAGCGGCCACAGACGTTCCGTTACGATCTGCCGTGTTCAGCCTCTCTGCCAGCGTGCTCTGCGCTGGCCTTCTGCTGTTGCCTGCAGCCAGCCTGGCTGCCGACGATAACAAGTCTGAGCTGAAGAGCATTCAGCAAAACATCGCTGCTAAAGAGAAGAGCGTGCAGCAGCAGAAACAGCAGCGCAGCAAACTGCTCGATCAGCTGCAAAGCCAGGAAAAAATCATTGCCCAGGCCAGCCGACAGCTACGCGAAACGCAAATTTCCCTCACCGGTCTGAATAAAGACATTGCGGCACTGACCGCTTCAATCAGCAAATTGCAGGCCCGGCAGGACGCCCAGGAGAAATTACTGGCCGAACAGCTGGATGCCGCTTTTCGTCAGGGCCAGCACAGCGGATTGCAGCTGATCCTCAGCGGAGAGGAGAGCCAGCGTAGTGAACGCATTCTGGCCTATTTTGGCTACCTCAATGACGCTCGCCAGAAATCTATAGACGATCTGAAAAAGACCCGCAGCGATCTGTCGGCGCAAAAAGCCACTCTGGTGGACAAACAGACGCAGCAGAAATCCCTGCTGATGACGCAACAGGGCCAGCAGCAGAAGCTGGAAGGTGCCCGCGCCGCCCGTAAGAAGACGCTGACCACGCTTGAATCCTCATTGGAGAAAGATCAGGCCCAGTTGGTCGAGATGCGCCAGAACGAAAGCCGCCTGCAGGACAAAATTGCCAAAGCCGAGCGAGAAGCCCGCGCGCGTGCTGAAAAAGAGGCAAGAGATGCACAGCGTGTTCGTGACCGCGAAGCGCAGGCAAAGAGCAAAGGCACCACTTACAAACCCACTGAAGGTGAGCGTTCACTGATGGCGCGTACCGGCGGTCTGGGTCGTCCCTCTGGTCAGGCGATCTGGCCGGTCCGCGGAGCCATTGAACATCGCTTCGGCGAGCAGCTGCAGGGCGAGCTACGCTACAAAGGTCTGGTGATTGATGCTCCTGAAGGCACCGAAGTGAAAGCCATTGCCGACGGTCGCGTACTGATGGCCGACTGGTTGCAGGGCTACGGCCTGGTGGTGGTGGTTGAACACGGCAAAGGGGATATGAGCCTTTACGGCTATAATCAGAGTGCGCTGGTGAGCGTGGGAACCCAGGTTAAGGCAGGACAGCCAATCGCCCTGGTGGGGACCAGCGGCGGCCGGGGCACGCCTTCACTGTATTTCGAAATCCGACGCCAGGGACAGGCCGTCAATCCACTACCGTGGTTGGGAAAATAACTTTTGTCACATCTCCGTAAAATCAGCGGCGTGCTGACAGGTCTGCTGATGGCCTGCTCGGCACATGCCGGCAAACTCTCCATTGTTATCGATGATTTTGGCTACCGCCCGGCGCAGGAAAATCAGGTATTACAGATGCCAAAGGCCGTTTCCGTCGCGGTACTGCCCAACGCCACTCACGCCCGTGAGATGGCGGTTAAAGCGCATCAGAGCGGTCATGAAGTGCTGATCCACCTGCCGATGGCCCCGCTCAGCAAACAGCCGCTGGAAAAGGATACGCTGAGGCCGGATATGTCCAGCGCCGAAGTGGAACGCATTATCCGCGAAGCCGTAGCCAAAGTGCCTTATGCCGTCGGGCTGAATAACCATATGGGCAGTGCAATGACCTCCAGCCTGTCAGGAATGCAGAAAGTGATGCAGGTGCTGAATCACTATAATTTTTACTTCCTCGACAGCATGACTATCGGTAACAGCCAGTCCACCCGTGCTGCTCAGGGAACCAGCGTTAAAGTGATCAAACGCCGGGTGTTCCTCGATGATACGCAGAACGAAGCGGATATCCGCAAACAGTTTATGCGAGCGGTTCACCTCGCTCAGCGGGATGGCTCTGCTATTGCTATTGGTCATCCCCATCCGACCACGGTAAAAGTGCTGCAGCAGATGTTGCCAACGTTACCTGCAGACATTACGCTGGTTCGCCCAAGCCAGCTGCTGAATGAGCCACAAAACACCCGCCATAAGCCGCTGCCAGTGGAAAACAAACCGGCCACGCCGCGTAATCCGTTCCGGGGTGCGCAGAGCTGTCCGGTTAAAGCGCTACCGGTACCAGCAACCCGGGCATTGGGCGTAGTGGCAGACAGCATTTCCGACAGCGCGGGTGTTCGCTATATTAAAACTAACTTTTCCGGGTTGAAGTTTGGCCTGGAAAAGACCCCATAATCTTACTGTTGCGTCCCGCCCCCTGACGCGGGACGCAGGATACATGGATACGGAAGCGGCGTGATGGAACAACAGCGTAAGAAGATCCTGCTGCTGGATACCGGCAACGAATGGGGCGGCGGCACCAATAGCATGCTTGAGCTACTGAAGCGCATTGACCGCACCCGGTTTGATATTCACTGCTGCTTCTATCACAACTACTCCCGTGGCAAAGGCGAGTCGATTAAGCAGGTCCTCGAATCGCTCGACATCCCTGTCATTTTTCTGCCTCAACGCCGCCAGCCTGGCTGGGCAAAAGTCAGCAAAGAGCTGCTGCGCTCACTGGTGTTTTTCCATCGTGGCCTGCGTCAGAAAGTGACCCGCCTGGTGGATAGCCTGTGGCGCATCAACCCGAATGCCTGCAGAATCCGGCAACTGCTGGTGCAACAGAATTTTGCCATGCTGTATATGAACAACCAGCCGGGATCGAACGCCGAAGGCTACCTTGCCGCTGCGGGACTGCCCGTGATCGTGGTGCAGCACTGCCGGATTGAACCCGTCCTGACCCCTGAACTGGTAGAGCTGGTGAACAAGCGTGCCGACGCTGTGATTGCTGTCTCCACAGGCGTGCATGGTGTATTACTGGCGCACGGCGTGGCGGCTGAAAAATGTTTCACCGTCTTTAATGCCATTGATATCCGGCAGCAGCTGCCAGATCGCGAAGAGATGCGCCGCCAGCTGCTGAACGTGCAGCCGGAGACACTCGTTTTTGGCAGCATCGGCTCGTTAATTGCCAGAAAGTCCAATCAGCACAGCCTGCAGGCGCTGGCGAAATTCGCAGCCACCTTTCCCGAAGCTGACTGGCGAATGGTGATCCTCGGTGAAGGACCGGAGCACGAAGCTCTGCAGCGCCTGGCTCAGCAATCAGGCATTGCCGATCGCGTTCAGTTCACCGGTTTTCGCAGCAATGCGCTGGAATACCTCGCCGCTTTCGACGTGTTTATTCTGGCCTCGAAAAGTGAAGGGCTTCCCCGCGTGGTGCTGGAAGCGATGCTGCTGAAAACAGCGGTGATTGGTTCCCGCGTGACGGGAACCGCCGAGCTGATCGAGCATGATAAAACCGGGTTGCTGTATGACTACGGTGATATTCAGGCCCTGTATGAACAGATGAAAACGCTGTGGCTTGATGCCGCAAAGCGCCAGCAGTTATTGCTGCAGGCGAACACCAGCGTGAAAGAACACTATGCCATTGAGAAGTACGTCTCAGGTGTGGAAACCATTTTGCAAAATGCGGCTCACGGAAACTCATAGCATGTTTGAATTTTTGAATCCTCAGTATCGTCACGTTCGCGCCCGTCACAACCTTTCTTATCAACAAAAAGAGGTGCAGGGCACGGTGACAGTCACCTCGATTGTGATCCCCTGTACCGGCGCGGACTTTGTCGAAGAGGCCCTGCTCAGCGCACTTTTTGCCTCCCGTTTCGCTCCGGCAGCGGAAGAGATTGTTATTGTGACCGATCAGCCAGCAGGACAGTTTGGCGAACTTCCCCCTAAAACCAGAGTGGTCACGCTGGAGGTGCCTTTTCGTGAAGAGAGCTACCGCTACAAACAGATTTACCGCAGCCGCCTGATCAAGCTGCAGGCTCCGCTACAGGCGCGGACTGAAGGGATTTTAATGATCGATTCCGATCTGAACCTGCTGCAGATGCCGGAAATCAGCATGCTGGAAGGGCATATCTACTCCAGCTTCCGCCAGGGCAAAATGATTGCCAAGCTGATGAAGGCACCAGAAGAAAACCGCCCGGCTTACTATCGCAACAGTATCCGCCCGTATATTGTCGATCATGTTAACGGGGCATTTCTTGCCGCCACCCGCCAGACCTGGCAGCGGATCTGCCCGCTGTGGCTGACGCTGTTCCAGGATACCTGGGAGCTGATGGACGATTCCCAGCCGCCAACCGATCAGCTGCCGCTGGCGGCATTGCTGGATTTGCTGGATCTGAAATCCGTCAATCTGGGCGACTGGATGAACTGGCCGGTGTCGAAGAAAATCGGCGGCAACACGGCCGTTATTCCGCAAGAGGTGGTGGGCGCACATGGCGGCTTCCCGCTGTCTGAATGGCAGAAATACCTTGAATCCCCTGCCACACCGCTGACGTTCAAAGGCCAGGACTATACGCGCAAAGTGCGCTACCTGACTGACGCAGAAAAACAGCAGTAACAAGAGCGAAAGACCGGTAAAAGAGGGTTTTGCCGCTTTTACCGGCCCTGATCATTTATTGCCAGTCGAGAATGACCTTTCCTGACTGGCCGGAGCGCATCTGGTCAAATCCCTGCCGGAACTCATCAATACTGAAGCGGTGGGTGATCACCGGCGTCAGATCCAGCCCGGACTGGATCAGTGCGGCCATCTTGTACCAGGTTTCAAACATCTCCCGACCATAGATTCCCTTGATAAACAGCCCCTTGAAAATAACCTGATTCCAGTCAATCGACATCTCCGACGGTGGAATACCCAGCAGCGCAATCCGGCCGCCGTGGTTCATCACGCTCAGCATACTGCGGAAGGCGGCAGGCGCACCGGACATCTCCAGCCCGACGTCAAACCCCTCCGTCATCCCAAGTTCGTGCATCACTTCTGTCAGCTTTTCCCTGCCAACGTTCACTGCCCGCGTTACCCCCATGCTGTGCGCCAACCCGAGCCGGTAATCATTCACATCAGTGATCACGACATGACGGGCCCCCACATGGCGACAAATCGCTGCGGCCATAATGCCTATCGGCCCGGCACCGGAAATCAGCACGTCTTCACCCACCAGATCGAAAGAGAGCGCGGTATGGACGGCATTGCCAAAGGGGTCGAAAATGGCGGCGAGCTCATCGGGAATATTGTCCGGGATGCGGAAGGCATTAAACGCCGGGATCACCAGATACTCGGCGAAGCAGCCCTGCCTGTTCACCCCCACGCCAATTGCATTACGGCAAAGATGGGTCCGGCCTGCGCGACAGTTACGGCAGTGGCCGCAGGTGATATGCCCTTCACCCGAAACACGATCGCCAATGGTAAACCCCTTCACTTCCTGGCCGATTGCCACCACTTCGCCGACATATTCATGGCCGACTATCATCGGCACCGGAATGGTCTTTTGCGACCATTCGTCCCAATTGTAGATATGCACATCCGTACCGCAGATGGCGGTTTTACGGATTTTAATCAACAGGTCATTATGACCCGGCTCGGGGATCGGCGCATCGCTGACCATCCAGATCCCCTCTTCTGCCCGCAGTTTGGCTAATGCTTTCATCGTCACCGCTCCTCTCATCTCAGGCAATCACGCCCAGTTGCTTTCCGATACGGGTAAAAGCTTCCACTGCATGCATCAGTTGCTCATGAGTGTGACCGGCAGAAATTTGCGTGCGGATACGCGCCTGGCCCTTGGGCACTACCGGGTAGAAGAACCCGGAGACATAGATCCCCTCTTTCTGCAGAAGGCGGGAAAACTCCTGCGCCACCTTCGCTTCGCCCAGCATCACCGGAATGATGGCGTGATCCGCTCCCGCCAGAGTGAAACCGGCTCTGGACATCTCTTCGCGGAAGAACTTCACGTTTTCCCAAAGGCGCCGACGCAGGCCGTCACCTTCAGTGAGCATATCCAGCACGCGCAGAGAGGCCGCGACAATTGCCGGGGCGAGAGAGTTAGAGAAAAGGTAGGGACGTGAGCGCTGGCGCAACCATTCCACCACCTCTTTCCTGGCAGCGGTGTAACCACCAGAAGCGCCGCCGAGCGCTTTACCAAGCGTGCCGGTAATGATATCAACGCGCCCCATCACTTCGCAGTATTCCGGCGTGCCACGCCCACCCGCGCCCACAAAACCTACTGCATGCGAGTCATCCACCATCACCAGCGCGTGATAACGTTCGGCCAGATCGCAGATCCCCTGCAAATTCGCAATCACCCCATCCATAGAAAACACGCCATCGGTAGCGATCATGATATGACGGGCACCGGCTGCCTGAGCTTCCTGCAGGCGCTGCTCCAGCTCGGCCATATCGTTGTTGGCATAGCGGTAACGTTTAGCCTTGCACAGGCGGACGCCATCGATGATGGAGGCATGGTTCAGCGCATCGGAAATAACGGCATCTTCCACATCCAGTAACGTTTCGAACAGGCCGCCATTGGCGTCAAAGCAGGAGGAATAGAGGATTGAATCCTCCATGCCCAGAAACTCTGCCAGCCGTTTTTCCAGCTGTTTATGTGTGTCCTGAGTGCCGCAGATAAATCGCACTGAAGCCATGCCAAACCCGTGGCTCTCCATGCCTTCTCTGGCAGCCGCAATCAGCGCCGGATGATTCGCCAGCCCAAGGTAATTATTGGCGCAGAAATTAACAGCGCGTGCTCCTCCCTCCAGCCCGACTTCAGCCTGCTGCGCGGAAGTCAGCGGGCGTTCGGCCTTGAACAGTCCTTCCTGTTCTAAATCAGTGAGCTGCTGCGAAATTTGCTGATAAAACGATAACGGCATTTTCATTCTCCACCAGTGGGCTGATTAGCGGAACATCTTACTGATTGAAAGCTAAATAAACGAGATTGTCAGTTGCAGAGTGTGAGTTTTGCAGCATAAATCACGGTGCCGGATGACAATTACATTCGCTTACGGAGTCATCTGGCTGCCTGCCGCGTGATGAGATGTTATGATAATAGGCATTAGCGTGTGAAACCTCCCGTTTCACCCACTCTCTTTAAAGGTTAAAGCTCATGATCATCGTCACTGGCGGCGCGGGATTTATCGGAAGCAACATCATCAAAGCGCTGAATGACCAAGGCCACACCGATATTCTGGTGGTCGACAACCTGAAAGACGGCACAAAATTTACCAACCTCGCGGATCTGAATATCGCCGATTATATGGATAAGGAAGATTTCCTGATCGCCATTCTGGCCGATGAAGAGCTCGGTGACATCGAAGCGGTATTCCACGAAGGCGCCTGCTCATCCACCACCGAGTGGGATGGCAAGTATATGATGGATAATAACTATCAGTACTCCAAGGAGCTGCTGCACTACTGCCTGGAACGCCGGATCCCGTTCCTGTACGCCTCTTCTGCTGCTACCTATGGCGGCCGCAATGAAAACTTTATTGAAGAGCGTCAGTATGAACAGCCGTTAAACGTTTACGGCTACTCCAAAATGCTGTTTGACCACTACGTGCGCGACATTTTGCCAGAGGCTGATTCGCAGGTGTGCGGGTTCCGCTACTTCAACGTATATGGCCCGCGTGAAGGTCATAAAGGCAGTATGGCCAGCGTTGCATTCCACCTGAACACCCAACTGAATAATGGCGAAAACCCAAAACTGTTCGAAGGTAGCGATAACTTCAAGCGCGACTTCATCTACGTGGAAGACGTGGCTTCAGTGAACCTGTGGTTCTGGCAGAACGGCGTGTCCGGCATTTTTAACTGCGGAACCGGCCGCGCGGAATCCTTCCAGGAAGTGGCCGATGCGGCACTGAATTACCATCAGAAGGGTGAAATCGAATACATCCCGTTCCCGGATAAACTGAAAGGTCGTTACCAGGCTTATACTCTGGCGGATCAGACCAAATTGCGCGCGGCGGGCTACGATAAGCCGTTCAAAACCGTGGCCGAAGGCGTGACAGAATACATGGCCTGGCTGAACCGCAACGTGTAACAGGGCACTTCCGGTAATGAAAATTCTGGTTATCGGCCCTTCGTGGGTTGGCGATATGATGATGTCGCAAAGTCTCTATCGCACGCTGAAGGCTGAACATCCTGAAGCCGTCATCGACGTGATGGCACCCGCGTGGTGCCGTCCACTGCTGTCACGCATGCCGGAAGTCAACGAGGCGCTGGCAATGCCGCTCGGCCACGGCGCGCTGGAGCTGGGCGAACGTCGTCGTCTGGGAAAAGCGTTGCGCGGCAAAGGTTATGACCGCGCTTATGTCCTGCCGAACTCCTTCAAGTCTGCCCTGGTACCCTTTTTTGCCGACATCAAAACCCGTACCGGCTGGCGCGGTGAAATGCGCTATTGCCTGTTGAACGATGTCCGGGTGCTGGACAAGGCGGCTTTCCCGCTGATGGTTGAGCGCTACGTCGCGCTGGCTTATGACAAACAGCGGATCGGCAGTGCGAAAGATCTGCCTCAGCCGCTGTTGTGGCCTGCACTGGTCGTCAGCGCGGAAGAAAAGCTGGCCACTGCGGCAGAGTTTACTCTTTCGGCAGCAAGACCCGCGATTGGCTTCTGTCCCGGTGCTGAATTTGGCCCAGCCAAGCGCTGGCCGCATTATCACTACGCCGCTCTGGCTCAGAAGCTGATCGATGATGGCTACCAGATTGTGCTGTTTGGCTCGGCGAAAGATAAAGAGACCGGCGAACAGATCCTGCAAAACCTTCAGGAAGAGTCCCGCCAGCACTGCCGTAACCTGGCTGGCGAAACGAAGCTGGAGCAGGCGGTTATCCTGCTGGCTCACTGCCGTGCGGTGGTCAGTAACGATTCAGGTCTGATGCATATCGCCGCCGCGCTGGATCGTCCGCTGGTGGCGCTGTACGGCCCAAGCAGTCCGGACTTTACGCCGCCACTGTCGGACAAAGCGCGCGTTATCCGCCTGATCACCGGCTACCACAAGGTGCGCAAAGGCGAAGCGGAAGAAGGTTACCATCAGAGTCTGATCGATATTCAACCCGAGCGTGTCCGTGCCGAACTGGCCAGCCTGCTGGGTGAAAGCCAGGAGAATGAATGCACGTCCTGATAGTTAAAACCTCCTCAATGGGCGACGTGCTCCATACCTTGCCAGCCCTGACCGACGCCATGCAGGCGATCCCGGGGATCCGTTTTGACTGGGTAGTGGAAGAAGGTTTTGCCCAGATCCCCGCCTGGCATCCGGCGGTAGACCGCGTCATCCCGGTGGCGATCCGCCGCTGGCGTAAGCACTGGTTTGGCAGTGAAGTGCGTGAAGAGCGCTTTCTTTTCAAACGTGAGGTTCAGTCGCGTCAGTACGATCTGGTGATTGATGCCCAGGGCCTGATTAAAAGTGCCGCGCTGGTGACCCGCATTGCTAAAGGAATCAAACACGGACAGGATAGCCGTAGCGCCCGTGAGCCATTTGCCAGCTGGTGGTATGACAAACGTCATGAAATCAGTAAGAAGCAACATGCGGTGCAGCGCACTCGAGAACTGTTTGCCAAAAGCCTTGGCTATCCTCTGCCCGAAACCCAAGGCGACTATGCCATTGCAGAACATTTCCTGGCGGAACCACCAGCCGATGCTGGCCAGTATCTGGTGTTCCTGCACGCCACCACGCGAGATGCGAAACACTGGCCTGAAAGCCACTGGCGCGAGCTGGTCGGTCTGCTGCAGCCCGGCGGGTTGAAGATTAAACTGCCCTGGGGCGCGGAGCATGAACATCAGCGGGCACAAAGGCTGGCAGAAGGCTTTGACTATGTTGAAGTGTTGCCAAAGTTGAGCCTGGAACAGGTCGCCAGAACATTGGCCGGCGCAAAGGCGGTGGTCTCCGTCGATACCGGGCTCAGCCATTTAACCGCCGCGCTGGATCGCCCCAATATCACCCTGTATGGCCCGACCGATCCGGGACTGATTGGTGGCTACGGTAAAAATCAGTTCGTCCTGCGTCCGGTTCAGGGCAATAATATGGCGGATATCTCTGCACAAAATGTTGCAGAGCTGCTCCATCCCCTTATCACGCCAGTGGCTGATTAAACGCAGATGAAAACACCCAGCCTGAGCATCCTGATTGCTGCACATAACTGCGGCGATTATCTTGCCGGAACTTTAGAAAGCATAGTCGCCTCATTGGGTGAGTCGCTGTCACGAGCAGAAATTGTGGTGATTAACGACGCCTCTACGGACACTACTCAGGCAATCATTGATGATTACGCGCGACGTATCCCCCAGCTTCGCCCAGGACGCACCGATTACCGCAATGTAGGTAAGGTGCGTAATCATGCCGTTCAGCAGGCCACAGGGGACTATATTCTGATGGTAGATGGTGATGACCAACTGCTGCCTGGCGCTTTGCACGATCGGCTGCATACACTGCATAAACATACCCCGGATATCCTGCTCAGTAAGATTATCGAAGTCAGGCAGGAAACGCCGCAGCTTCAATGGCAACCCGCTGAGCCTGAATTACTCGCCCGCAACGACGCCATCGAACGCTTCCTGATACATCGTGACTATCAGGCTCATTTTATCGGGCAGTTCTTCTCCAGACAGTTGCTGCAACAGCATGCTTTCCCGGAGTTCATCTGTTACGAAGATACCTGGCTGTTCCCGCTTCTGCTGACACGCAGTAAGAAAACGTTGTTCACGCAGAGTGGTTTTTATCTCTACCGCAAGCACGAGCACAGCCTGTCGACAGTTATTGATGAGCACAAGATCGCCTGTCTGATTGCAGCAACCCAGAATATGGATGAAGTACTGCCACCACAATTTGAGCACCTGATCACCTGTCACTGGCTTGATATTGCCAATCGCTATCACCTTTCGCTACGCGGGACGTCGCAGGGGCAACAGGTCAGAGAGCGAATCGCGCGCGTCAGCCTGAGCCGTTTTTTGCTTAGCGGAAAAATCAGGGTGAGTTACAAAAGGAAGATGTTGGCAGTGCGTAAACGGGGCCTCTGAAGACCCCGCGCTTTTGCTGATTATGCGGCAGATACACCCTTTTCTGACTTCATCGCAGCATACTCCGCCAGCGTCATTCCCTGGGTCCGGTTATGTAGCCAGCTGAATAACCTGTCGAGGTCGTCATAAAGCCTGTCGATATCGGCTTCGTTTTTAAATGTCGGGCTGCCATCAGGCATAAACTCGGATGAATGCAGCATAAATTCGACATAGTCGGCCCCGGAAGCCAGCGTTTTTTCCGCCACATTGATCATCTGTTGAACATTTCCCCCGGTCGGACGAAGCCAGTGAACGGAAGGGCTGCGCTTTTTGCCGCGAAGCGCGTCGTACCCCTGTTTGAGAGTATTCATCAGTCCTGAATGTTTGTACTGAATGCTCATCGGCACTTCCAGCAGCGCAGAGCTGCCTGGGCGGGAAATATCTTCAGTATCAAGATAGTAGGCAGTCCGCGGGAAACGAGTGTAGTTTGTTCCACCTTTGCCCTGCGGTGCTCCGGGAGAATATTGCCAGTTCACCCCCGGCGTGACCGAACAGTCAACCTGATAACCGAATTCGATCAGCAACTGTGCATAATATTCATCAAATGCCCAGCGTCCGGCCCGATGGCTCACCATTTTTGTTTTAAACGTCTCTTCCAGCAGCTGAGTCATATACGCCACTTTTTTGCGTATTTCCTCACGCGGATACTCAATCAGATAGGGCTGGAACTGCCAGTCATTTTCGGTCAGTTGATAGTCCGGAGGGCTGTTCCAGGCATGCAGGTGCATTCCCACTTCGCCAGTATTACGGGCAATAACGTCGCGGGCAAAATCGATATAAACCGGATCGACAGCCATTTCATAGTTGGTCAGCCAGGTGGGTTTAAAGGCGTACTTTTCGCAAAGTTGCTGGAAACGGGAGAGAAATGCCGAGTTTTCGGTCGTCACATTCCCTGAACGGTTGCGCCAAAGGTTATCACCTTCGGTATCAATAGTGATTAAAAATGCTGGTGTGTTCATGCCACATGCGGCTCCGTTATGACCCTGCCGGTATGTTACGCAGCTGTCCCCGGTGACGCAAAAAGATTTGCTGACACTCAGGGACAATGCCCGATTCGCGGTAGCGCTATCTTTTTTATTTTTCTAAGATAACCTCAATAGATTATGTTGACCGCGTTCAACAGCCGCACCTGCTCAATACCACAGGTGTACCGGGCGAAGGCAGAGGGATTGCCTGAATCGATAATAAAAAGGTAAGCACTCTTTATGCGGCAGAGAGGAAGGAGCATCTTCTCTCAGCAGACTTTCTCTGTTTAAGGATAAAAAATTGTCCAAGCGTATTTTGATGATCATTGATGGCCTGCCCGGCGGTGGCGCGGAGAAAGTCGTGCTAACACTGGCGAAAGGGCTGATTGAGCGTGGGCATCGGGTCTCGCTGTTTTCACTGCGTGCGGTGTGCGAATACCCCATCCCGGCTGGTTTGCATTATCAGGTCATTCAGGATCGCTGCCGATCGCCCTGGCGAAAACTGACTGAACTGAACAGGCGAGCGGCTTTACTCGATCGGGCGATAGCGACGACAGAAGAAGAAGCTGGCTCTTTTGATCTGGTGGTTTCTCATCTGCATAAAACCGACCGCATCGTCAGCCGTTGTCCCTGCCTTCAACCGGAGAAAACCTGGTACTGCCTGCACGGCGTCTTTTCAGCTTCTTATCTGGCACACAGGAAGGGCTTTTCACTGTGGCTGAAGAAAACGAAAACCCGCAAGGTCTACCAGAACCGTAACGTGTTGGCTGTATCAGAGTACGTGCTGGAGGATCTTAAGCAAACCTTCCAGGTTCAACCGGCCCGGGAAGCCGTCATTTTCAATCCTTTTGATGTTGATGCCATCCTCAGTCAGTCGATGAAGCCTTGTAAAATGGCCGGTCAGGATTACCTGATCCACGTCGGCCGCTTCCATCAGACAAAACGCCACGATCGCCTGCTTCGCGCCTACGCGAAAAGCGGCCTGACCGCGCCGCTGGTCCTGATAGGCCAGGGGAGCCCTGAGGCCACCGCCACCCTGAAAGGGCTGGCGAAGGAGTTGGGGATCGTCGACAGAGTTTTCTTTGAGGGTTTTACCAGCAATCCTTATCCCTGGATCCGCAATGCAAAACAGCTGATTGTCAGCTCCGACAGTGAAGGATTTGGAAACGTGCTGGTTGAAGCTCTGATTTGCCATACGCCGGTCGTCAGTACCCGCTGTCCGGGCGGCCCAACCAGCATTATGACCGGCGACCTGGCTCGCGGCCTTGCAGGCATGGATGAAGACTCGCTGGCGGCCACCATGCGGGATGTCTGGCAACATCCTACTGCCGTGGAGGAACTCGACCTCAAGGCTTACAGTATTGAGGCGATATGCCAACAATATATTGATTTAATTAATGAAAGTTAACGTTTTCCCGGCACATTCCGTCAATAAAGATGATTAAGATAGCCCGGAAGCCTCACTCATCGTTTCGGATTGGGGTGCAGAGCGCACTTTTCTTTCTTCATCATTTAAGGTTTTAGCCCATGATAACGCTCATAAACAGGAACGGATATCAGAGCTCAGTGACAACTATTTGCAGAGTACCTATGCCAACCGGTTCAGATCGTGGCAATGGATTGACAACTTCGCTCAGGGAGAAAAGAGCGTGAATTATGTGTTGATATTCCTGCTTCTGCTGCCGGTTAAGCTGCTGATGAAGCTGGGACGTAAAAAGCAGAAGCGCAATCTGGTGATCCAGACGGCAAAGATCGGTGATTTCATCAATATAACCCCTTTGCTGGCCCACCTTAAGCACAGCGATGCCCTGCTGAGCCGCGCCGTTGCGCCGTTAGCAAAGCACGACGCGATGCTTGAAGAGATCTTCTATGTGGAAGATTACAAAACCAGCCTGGTGACCAAGCTTAAGCTCGCTTTTAAGCTGATGAACCGGTATGAAAATGTTTATCTGCTGCACCCTAACAACATTAATCTGTTTTATGCAGCCTGCTGTAACGCTGACAATAAGCAGTTCCTGTCGATGTACCGAAGGAGAGGATATCAGGGTATTTTCTACCTCACGGCAACAGGTATTGTTGAGCACAAAAGAAACACGCTGACGCTGGAAAACTATCTCAGGCTGGCCGACCGGTCACTGACCAAAGAGAGTTATCCCAAGCACGCTACGTATCCATTGCTGCAGCCTGAAAACTCGCCTGAAGAACTGTTCAGAACTGACCGGATTAAAATCGGCCTCAGTATCTCAGCCGGAAATCAGGCCAAAACGATCCCACCGGCAATCTGGAAGACGTTTTTCGATCGGCTCAGCGATCTGCCCTGCTTATTTTATGTTTTTGGTTCCCCAAATGAACTTACTCACCTTATTGAGCTCAATAAAGTGGTCGGTGAACGCGATAACCTTGTGAACATGATTGGCAAAGTGTCTCTGGAAGGACTGCCCAGCGCCATCAGCCAGATGGATTTTTATGTGGCGTCTGACTCGGGGAACGTTTATATCGCTGATTCACAGAATGTGCCGACTATTTTAATTTACGGCCCTTGCTGCGTCGAAGAACAACGCCCACTGGGTGATGTCCTGCTGATAGGCCCGGATCATATCGCCCCGACGTCTTATGTGTTCCAGGCGTTATATAAATTTCATCATCCGGCTGAGCAACTGTTCGCCCTTGATCAGCGCAAACTGGATGACATCCATCACTTTATTTGCGTGCGCAGCCCGCAATTTGTTGCAGAGAAGAAGATACTATCCTGAGTATGAAGCCGCATTCTGAAGCCTCCGCCCCCCAGCTGAGCGTGATTGTCCCGATGTACAACGCCGGAAAAAGTTTCCAGGCCTTTATCGGGTCAGCACTGGCGCAGACGCTGCAATCTGTTGAAATCATCATCGTTAACGACGGCTCCACTGATGAATCGGCAGAAATGGCTCATCGCTATGCTGCGCAGTATGACCATGTTCAGGTTATCGATCAGCCGAATGGCGGTGTTTCCCGGGCGCGTAACGCTGGTCTTGCCGTTGCGCGCGGGCGCTACGTCACCTTCCCTGACGCTGATGACACCCTTTCACCGGAGATGTACAGCAAGCTGATCGACATGGCGGTCAAAGACGATCTCGACGTAGCCCAATGCAACGCTGAACGGGTGTTCTGGGGGAGAAAAGATGCCAAACCGCTGATCCCCATCGACCGTTTGCAATCAACGGGCGTGCTGAGCGGAGCAGAATGGCTGGGTAAGGCGCTGTCGAGCAACCGCTATTTGCACGTGGTCTGGCTGGGAATTTACCGCCGGGCACTGATTGAACAACTCAACCTGTTGTTTGAGCCAGGTTTACATCATCAGGATATTCCGTGGACCACCGAGCTGATGCTTAATGCCCGGCGGGTGCGCTACACCGAAGAGATACTTTATCGCTACTATGTTCATGACCAGTCAATCAGTAATCAGAAGCGCACCGGCATGCGCAATGCAGAATATCAGCGTCATTACCTGAAAATCGCCCGAATGCTGGATGAGATCAATCAGCGCTACCGCCATAAAGTTAATATTCCCGCAGCGCTATACCGTCAGGTGACGAAAGAGGCATTAACGGTTTGCCACTCCATCCGCCGCGAGCCGTATGAGGAAGCACGCCAGGCAATGATTGCCGATATGTTTGCAACAAAAACCCCCGGCAGAATGCTGCGCAACGCGCGCGGTGCCCGTCAGTGGTATCAGTTGTTGCTCTGGCTGAGTCGTATCTGGCGGTGGCGAAGGAAGTCATGCCGCTAAGCGGCCTTTCCCCGAAAAGGGGTTTCCCTTACAATCGGTCCACTTCACTTTGAGATCCAATGAGCATGGCCTCTCCTCAATCGATCCCCGCCACGTTTGCGCCGCAAAACATCCTGCTGATCAAGCTGCGTCATCATGGTGATATGCTGCTGACCACACCGGTGATTAACGCCCTGCGTGAGCAGTATCCCGCGGCCAGCATCGACGTACTCCTGTATAAAGAGACCCGTCCGATGCTGCAGGCGCATCCGGCCATTCGCCATCTGCACGTTATCGATCGCAACTGGAAAAAAGAAGGAAGCTGGCAGCATATCCGCCATGAAGTGGCACTGCTGCGCGCCATCCGCGGTCAGCATTATGACCTGGTGATTAACCTGGCTGACCAGTGGCGCAGTGCAATTCTCACCGGGCTTTCCGGAGCGAAAATCAGAATCGGCTTTGATTTTCTCAAACGACAGAACGCCCTGTGGCGACATGCCCATACTCACCGGGTTTCCACCAGAGATCACAGCGAACTGCACACGGTTGAGCAAAATCTGGCGGCTCTCAGGCCCTTGAATATTCCTGACAGCGGCTTCCCGGCTTCAATGCATTACAGTGACAGTGACTGGCAGCAGACGCAGGCCGCGCTGGCAAAACGGCAAACTTTGCCAAAGTCTTATATCGTTATCCAGCCAACCTCTCGCTGGGTGTTTAAATGCTGGGAGGATGACAGGGTCGCCGGGCTGATCGATGCGCTCGCCGGTTACGGTTGCGATATTATCCTGACAGCCGCGCCTGATAAGAAAGAGCAGGCAATGATCGATAATATTCTTTCACTCAGCCATAACCCACAGGCGATTTCCCTGGCCGGTCAGTTGACGCTGCCTCAGCTGGCCGCGCTGATTGACCACGCCCGCCTGTTTATCGGCGTGGACTCTGCTCCGATGCATATGGCCGCCGCGCTGAATACGCCCTGTATCGCATTGTTTGGCCCGACCAAACTGAAACAGTGGCGACCATGGGGAGAGAATAATCAGGTTATCTGGGCGGGGGATTATGCGCCTTTACCGTCTCCGGACAGCATCGACACCAAAACTGAAACCCGCTATCTTTCGGCGATCCCGCTGGACAAGGTGGTGAATGCCGCAAGGAAATATCTGGATGAGTAAAGTTCGCCTGGCGATTGTGCGGCAGAAATACCGGCCTGATGGCGGCGCTGAGCGCTTTATCTCTCGGGCGCTGGAGGCGCTGGATGATGACAGCCTGCAGCTGAATATCATCACCCGCAGCTGGCAGGGCGAACCGAAGCCGGACTGGCATCTGCATATCTGTAACCCCAAAAAGTGGGGCCGCATCTCCCGTGAGCGTGGCTTTGCCGTTGCTGCACGCCACTGCTGGGAACGTGAAAAGTTCGATATCGTGCAGAGCCACGAGCGCATTGCCGGCTGTGACATTTTCCGTGCCGGAGACGGCGTGCATCGCGTCTGGCTGCAGCAGCGGGCACGTGTGATCTCCCCTTTCCAGCGCATGTTAACCCGCTTCAGCGGCTATCACCGCTACGTAATGGCAGCGGAAGAGCAGATGTTTCGCTCGCCTGCGCTGAAAAAAATCATCTGTAACTCGCTGATGGTAAAAAACGACATCATGCGATGCTTCCAGGTTCCGGAAGAGAAGTTCGCCGTCATTTATAACGCCATCGACTCGCAGCGCTTTACGCCAGCCACGGCGGAACAACGGCAACAGTCGCGCGAAAAGCTGCAACTGCCTGCAAAGGCCAAAGTCTTTATCTACGTGGGTTCCGGCTTTGAGCGCAAGGGGCTGAAAGCCAGCATTTCAGCGCTGGCCGCCACCGATGCGCATCTGTTGGTGGTTGGGCAGGATAAGCAGCAGTCACAGTACGCCAGTCTGGCCCGTCGCCTGGGATGTGAAAACCGCGTGCATTTCTGCGGCGTGCAAAACAACGTCATCCCGTTTTATCATGCCGCCGACGGTCTGATTCTGCCGACGCTGTATGATCCATTTCCTAACGTAATCCTTGAAGCGATGGCCTGTGGCCTGCCCGTGATCACCAGCTTTACCTGCGGAGGAGCCGAGTTCATTGTTGATGGCAAACAGGGCTTCGTCTGCGATGCTCTGGACACCGCTTCCCTGACAGCTGCCGTAACCGCCATTCCACTGAGAACCCTGGACAGTCGGATGGGCAATGCCGCCCGCGAACGCATCCTGCCGTATTCGCCGCAGCAGCTGGCAGGCCAACTCCATGCGCTGTATCAACAAGTGTTACAGCAGCCCTGATAAGTAGTGTGAGCGGGGAAGACTTATCTGCTAACATGCCGTATTGTTTCTCTTTTTCGGCATTCTCTGGCGCGAGTCTCTCCGCACTTTTTTAAAGACTGTGATGACAACACTTTATACCGTCCTGCTGTACCTCATTCAGCCCCTGATCTGGCTTCGGCTCTGGCTGCGAGGCCGTAAAGCCCCTGCCTACCGTAAACGCTGGGCGGAACGCTATGGCTACTGCGCAGGCAAAGTAAAGCCGGACGGTATCCTGCTGCACTCTGTTTCGGTTGGTGAGACGCTGGCTGCGGTTCCGCTGGTCCGGGCTTTGCGCCACCGCTACCCTTCAATGCCGATCACCGTCACCACGATGACGCCAACGGGTTCCGAACGGGCCGCCTCGGCCTTTGGCAAAGATGTGCATCACGTCTATCTGCCGTACGATCTGCCTGGCTCTATGAACCGCTTCCTGGACAACGTCAATCCCCGCCTGGTGATCATTATGGAAACCGAGCTGTGGCCAAATATGATTGCTCTGCTGCACGCGCGCAAAATTCCGCTGGTGATTGCCAATGCACGCCTGTCAGAACGGTCAGCCAGAGGTTACAAAAAGCTCGGTAAATTTATGCAGCGGTTGCTGCAGCAGATTACCCTGATAGCGGCGCAGAATGCTGAAGACGGTGAACGTTTCATCAGCCTGGGGCTGAAGCGTCCCCAACTGGCAGTTACCGGCAGCCTGAAATTTGATATTTCCGTCACTCCGGAACTGGCCGCCCGTGCCATAACGTTGCGACGCCAGTGGGCACCGCGCCGCCCGGTATGGATTGCCACCAGTACCCACGAAGGGGAAGAGAGCATTATTCTGGATGCGCACCGCAAACTGCTGGCGCGTTTCCCGAACCTGCTGCTGATTCTGGTCCCCCGTCATCCGGAGCGTTTCTCTACCGCCCGTGAAATGGCGCAAAAAGCTGGATTCAGCTTTATCCTGCGCAGCAGCGGCGAGATCCCGTCCGGCAGCACCCAGGTGGTGATTGGCGATACGATGGGCGAGCTGATGCTGCTGTACGGCATTGCCGACCTGGCGTTTGTTGGCGGCAGCCTGGTTGAGCGTGGCGGTCATAACCCACTGGAAGCGGCGGCCCACGCCATTCCGGTACTGATGGGACCGCATACCTTCAACTTCAAAGACATCTGCGCCAAACTGCAGCAGGCCGACGGACTGATTACCGTCACCGATGCCAGTTCGCTGGATAAAGAGATCGGCACCTTGGTGACGGACGAAGATTACCGGCTGTACTATGGCCGTCATGCCGTGGATGTACTGCACCAGAACCAGGGCGCGCTGCAGCGTCTGCTACAGTTACTCGAACCCTATCTGCCACAGCGGAATCACTAAATGTCTTCACGCCAACCTCTGTCAGTGGTGCTGATTGCCAGAGACGCAGCCGACCTGCTGCCGGAATGTCTTGAGTCCGTCAGCTGGGCTGATGAGATTATCCTGCTGGACTCGGGCAGCAGTGATGGGACGCCTCAAATCGCGGCCCGCCACGGCGCAAAGGTGTATCACTCCACAGAGTGGCACGGCTACGGTAAACAGCGTCAGCTGGCACAGAGTTACGCCAGTCACCCGATGATTTTGATGATCGATACCGACGAGCGCGTCACGCCGCAGCTGAGAAACGCCATCGAAGCAGTGCTGGAACAACCTCCTGCAGATAAAGTTTACAGCCTTGGCCGCCGCAACCTGTTTCTGGGTCGCTTTATGCGCCACAGCGGCTGGTATCCCGATCGGGTGACCCGTCTCTATCCCCGCCATTTCAGCTATAACGATCACCAGGTGCATGAATCACTTGAAACCAACGGTTCTGGGGTCACTGCGCTGAAAGGAGACCTGCTGCATCTGACCTGCCGTGACTTCTCCGCTTTCCAGTGGAAACAGTTTGCCTATGCGGAAGCCTGGGCAAAACAGCGCTATCATCAGGGGAAACGCTGCAATTTCTTCTCGGTGTTTAGCCACACGCTCGGCGCATTTTTCAAAACGCTGATCCTGCGCGCCGGTTTTCTCGATGGCAAACAGGGCTGGCTGCTGGCGGTGGTGAACGCACAGTACACGTTTAACAAGTATACGGCGCTCTGGGCGCTGAATCACTCCTCTCACGCTTCCAGCAAGGGCGGCCTATGAGCACCAAAGCGATTTATCCCGGAACCTTCGATCCGATGACTAACGGTCACCTGGACATTGTCACCCGCGCCGCAGTGATGTTCGACCAGATTGTACTGGCTATCGCCGCCAGTCCCGGCAAAAAGCCGATGTTCTCGCTGGATGAGCGCGTGGCGCTGGCCCGCCAGGTCGTGACCCATCTGCCCAATGTGGAAGTGGTGGGATTCAGTGATTTAATGGCGAATTTTGCCCGCGACCAGCAGGCAAACGTGCTGGTGCGTGGCCTGCGCGCAGTATCTGACTTCGAATATGAGATGCAGCTGGCGCACATGAACCGGCATCTGCTCCCCACGCTTGAGAGCGTATTTCTGATGCCGTCGGAAAAGTATTCATTTATCTCTTCCTCGCTGGTGAAGGAAGTGGCGCGCCACCAGGGTGATGTCAGCGACTTTTTACCCGCACCGGTCTTCACTGCGCTACAGGCAAAGCTGTAACGTTCATCCCCAGGTGGCACGCGGCCACCTGAAAAGTTACTTCTGGCAATTTGGGCAGAAGAAGGTGCTGCGCTGAGCGTGTCTGGCACTCTCAATCGGCGTATTGCATACCCGACAGGGTTCACCTGCACGGCCATACACCTGCAATTCCTGTGCAAAATAGCCCGGTTTTCCGTCCGTCTGCAAAAAATCTTTCAGGGTAGTGCCACCCTGTTCAATTGAGCGCAGCAGAACCGCCTTGATGGTGTTGACCAGCAACGCGCCTTCTTCATGGCTCAGCGTCATCGCCATACGATCGGGATGGATCCCGGCGGCAAAGAGCGATTCGCTGGCATAAATGTTACCCACACCGACCACCAGTTTGTTATCCATCAGCCAGGGTTTCACCGGTGTGCGCTTGCCACGCGACTTCTCAAACAGATAGTCCGCACTGAACGCCTCGCTGAGCGGTTCAGGCCCCAGGTGGGCCAGTACGTTACTGGCGGCAAGGTCGCTGCTCCACAGCCAGGCACCAAAGCGGCGCGGATCGGTATAACGCAGTACTTTGCCGTTGCTCATCACCAGATCAACGTGGTCATGTTTGTCAGGAGGCAGCTCTTCCGGCAGGATCCGCAGGCTGCCGGACATCCCCAGATGAATAATGATCCAGCCTTCGGGCAGCTCCAGCAGCAGGTATTTTGCGCGACGCTGCACGCTGAGCACCGGCTGGTCGCTCAGGCTGTGGATTTCATGGGATACCGGCCAGCGCAGGCGGCCGTTGCGGACAATCGCATGCAGAATAGTGGCCCCGACAAGATGTGGTTCAATCCCACGCCGGCTGGTTTCAACCTCTGGTAATTCTGGCACTCAGCTGCCTCCTGCTGTTTTACTTGCCCACAAAAGAAAAAACCCCGCCGAAGCGAGGTTTTTCATCCACCAAAATCAATTACTTGATTTTAGCTTCTTTATAGATCACGTGCTGGCGGACAACTGGATCGAATTTCTTCAGTTCCAGTTTTTCCGGCTTAGTACGTTTGTTCTTCGTGGTGGTATAGAAGTGACCTGTACCAGCAGAAGAAACCAGCTTGATCTTCTCACGAATACCTTTAGCCATGTTTCAGTTCCTTACCTTAGTACTTCTCACCGCGGGTACGCAGATCGGCCAGAACCGTCTCAATACCCTTTTTATCAATTACGCGCATGCCTTTGGCAGTGACGCGCAGTGTAACGAAGCGCTTTTCGCTCTCAACCCAAAAACGGTGAGAGTGCAGGTTCGGCAGGAAACGGCGTTTCGTCGCGTTCATTGCGTGGGAACGGTTATTACCCGTTACCGGACGCTTGCCAGTTACTTGGCAGACTCGTGACATGTCTATTCTCCAAAAATCAAATCAGCTCGAGCTTTAAAAATAAGGTTTTGGCCGCCTCGTCAGGCTCGTAGCCCATCCAGGCGAGTTCTATGTGAACCCGCTGAGCAGGCCCAAACGCCAAACCCGAGATTCTCAAAGGTGGCGTAGTATACGCCCTGCGCCGCTGGTGCTCAAGTCCCGAACAGATAAAGATCCCTTTGGATCGTGCAAAATTGCTCCATTTGAACAGTAAAACGCCCCGTGTATTAGCGGAAACCGGCTTGCGGTCAGACAATTACGCCTTCAGAGCCATCCCCGCTCGGCAAACGAAACATATTCGCCATGTCCGATCACCAGATGGTCGAGTACGCGGATTTTCATCAGCTGGCAGGCCGCGATAATTTGTCTGGTGATCTCTTTATCTGCTTTGCTGGGCCGGGAAAGCCCGGAAGGATGATTATGCGCCAGGATTAGCGCAGCGGCATTATGCTTCAACGCTTCACGCACAATTTCACGCGGGTGGACTTCCACGCTATTGATTGTTCCGGCAAACATCTCACAGTGGTGAAGCATCTGGTGCTGGTTATCGAGGAAAACCACCATAAAGATCTCCCTCTCCCGATGCGCCAGCGTGCTTCTTAAAAAACTGAGCATATCCGCAACACTCTCCACACACTGATGCTCCAGCACCTCGTTGCAGGTAAAGAAGCGTCGCCCCAGCTCCGCGATTGCATTCAGCTGCGCGTATTTGGCAACCCCCATTCCTTTGATAGGTTTAAACGCGGTTTCGCCCGCTGTCATCAGTTGATACAACGAACCAAATTGCTCGATCAGCTGTGCGGCCAGCGTCATCACGTGCACGCCTTTCGCTCCCGTGCGTAAAAATATCGCCAGCAACTCCTCGTCCGTCAGTACCCTCGCCCCTTTTTGCAGCAGCTTTTCTCGTGGCGGGATTGTCAGCCATTGTTCTTCCATTTGTTTGCACTCCTTTTCCGGCCCCGAAAAGCATGGCATTATATACAGTAGTTTTCCATCTGTTTTAGTCCGCTTCCCGATCGGCATCGCAAAGGCAACATTGTGCTAAAAGGTGGAGAGGCGGGAATGTGGTAAAATAGCGGAATTGTGACGCCAGTATGTGCGTCAGTCTGATTCTACGGGGCGGATAGCAGTATGACAGGATTAACCGGTAAACACATTGTTTTAGGCGTAAGCGGCGGTATTGCAGCTTATAAAGCGCCTGAGCTGGTCAGACGCCTGCGCGACCGGGGGGCTGAAGTACGGGTGGTCATGACCGAAGCCGCAAAAGCTTTTATCACACCTCTGAGCCTGCAGGCCGTATCGGGTTATCCGGTGTCTGATGACCTTCTGGATCCGGCTGCTGAAGCGGCAATGGGTCATATTGAGCTGGGCAAATGGGCCGATCTGGTGATCCTCGCCCCGGCCACTGCAGACCTGATTGCCCGCGTCACTGCGGGGATGGCTAACGATCTGGTGACCACTGTTTGCCTTGCCACACCGGCCCCCATTGCTGTGGTTCCGGCAATGAACCAGCAGATGTATCGTGCGTCTGTCACTCAGCACAATCTGCAGGTACTGGCAGAGCGCAACGTGATGATCTGGGGGCCTGACAGCGGCAGCCAGGCCTGCGGCGATGTCGGTCCGGGCCGGATGCTGGATCCTTTGGCGATCGTGGATGAGGCGGTCTGCTGGGCTTCCCCCGTCAACGACCTGAAACATCTCAACATTATGATTACCGCCGGTCCAACCCGCGAAGCGCTTGATCCGGTACGGTTCATTACCAACCACAGCTCAGGTAAGATGGGCTTCGCCATTGCGGCGGCGGCGGCAAAACGGGGCGCGAATGTGACGCTGATTGCCGGTCCGGTGGCGCTGCCAACCCCTGCCTGGGTCAAGCGTATAGATGTCATCACCGCGGCAGAAATGCAGCAGGCAGTGATGGCTGATGCGCATCGTCAGCACATATTTATCGGTACCGCAGCCGTTGCTGATTATCGCGCTGCGGAAGTTTCTGCGGAAAAAATTAAAAAACAGGGTGATGAAATTACCCTGCGGATGGTAAAAAACCCCGACATCGTGGCCAACGTAGCAGCGATGCAGGAGAGCCGCCCCTACGTGGTGGGATTTGCGGCAGAAACCCAGAATGTGGAAGAATACGCCCAACAAAAAAGGGTGCGAAAGAATCTGGATTTGATCTGCGCCAACGATGTTTCGAAAGCCGGGCAAGGCTTCAACAGTGACAGCAATGCCCTGCATCTTTTTTGGCAGGAGGGAGATAAGGTCTTACCGCTCAGCGATAAGTCGCTCCTTGGCCAACAGTTAACAGACGAGATAGTCAGCCGTTATGATGAAAAAAATCGACGTTAAGATTTTAGACCCGCGCGTGGGCAAAGAATTTCCTCTGCCCACCTACGCTACTTCAGGTTCTGCGGGTCTTGACCTGCGCGCCTGCCTCGATGAAGCCATCGATCTGGCACCGGGCGTCACCACACTGGTGCCAACCGGTCTGGCTATCCACATCGGCGACCCGCAGCTGGCAGCAGTGATCCTTCCCCGCTCTGGTCTGGGGCATAAGCACGGCGTGGTTCTGGGCAACCTGGTGGGCTTGATTGATTCCGACTATCAGGGACAACTGATGGTTTCCGTCTGGAACCGCGGCCAGACTGCGTTCATCATTGAACCCGGCGAGCGCATCGCCCAGATGGTTTTTGTGCCGGTAGTGCAGGCCGAATTTAATCTGGTGAACGATTTCGACACCAGCGATCGCGGTGAAGGTGGCTTCGGTCACTCAGGCCGTCAGTAGCAATCGGCCTCCCTCCGGGACGATTTACCAATTCCTATTTCCGCCGTGAGTATTTCGCTCACGGACGTTGCGTGGGCAATTGCCCGTTCAAGGTGATATTTCAGGGGTCTTTCAGGACATGGCAGAAAAAAAGAGTGCGAAAAGGAACCGTCGCGAGGAAATATTGCAGGCTCTGGCACAGATGCTGGAATCCAGCGATGGCAGCCAGCGGATCACCACCGCCAAGCTGGCGGCAAACGTTGGGGTCTCGGAAGCGGCACTTTACCGGCACTTTCCCAGCAAAACCCGGATGTTTGACAGCCTGATCGAGTTTATTGAAGACAGCCTGATTACGCGCATCAATCTGATTTTGAAAGACGAGAAAGAAACCCTGCCGCGTCTTCGTCTGATCATCCAGTTAATCCTGGGCTTTGGTGAGCGTAATCCAGGTTTAACGCGAATTCTGACCGGTCATGCGCTGATGTTTGAGCAGGATCGCTTGCAGGGACGGATTAATCAGCTGTTTGAACGCATTGAGGTTCAACTTCGTCAGGTGCTGCGCGAGCAGAAAATGCGTGACGGGGAGGGCTTCAGGACAGATGAAACGCTGCTGGCAAGTCAGCTGCTGGCGTTTTGTGAAGGGATGCTGTCCCGCTTTGTTCGTTCTGGTTTCCGCTATCGTCCAACGGTGGATTTCGACACCCGCTGGCCACTACTGGCCACCCAGCTGGTCTGACAGCACAATGAAAGTGGGCCAGTGAAAACTGGCCCGCAGCACATCAGATACCGTACTCTTTGCGGTAAGCACGAACAGAGGCCAGGTGGTCTGCCAGTTCGGGCTTCTCTTCCAGATAAGCAATCAGCTCGTTCAGGGTGATAATTGAAATCACCTTGCAGCCGTAATCCCGCTCCACTTCCTGAATTGCAGACGCCTGACCACGTCCGCGTTCCTGACGATCGAGAGAGATCAGTACGCCTGCCAGCGTTGCCTTGTTAGCAGCGATGATTTCCATTGATTCACGGATAGCCGTTCCGGCAGTGATCACATCGTCCACCAGCATGATGCGGCCCTGCAGCGGGCTGCCTACCAGCAAACCACCTTCGCCGTGGTCTTTCGCTTCTTTACGGTTAAAGCAATAAGGCACGTCGCGGTCATGATGATCGGCCAGCGCAACTGCGGTGGTAGTGGCAATCGGGATACCCTTGTAAGCCGGACCAAACACCAGGTCGAAATCAATGCCCGAATCAACCAGCGCCTGAGCGTAAAAACGCCCGAGGAGCGCCAGATCGCGACCGGAGTTAAACAGACCCGCGTTGAAGAAATAAGGGCTTTTGCGCCCTGATTTCAGCGTGAACTCACCAAATTTCAGCACCTGCTTGTTGATGGCGAATTCAATAAATTGGCGCTGCCAGGCTTTCATGTCTTCTTCCTCGTTTAATTGTAAAAAAAGGCGACTCTCGGGTCGCCTTAACAATCAGTTCTGTAATGCTGCTTTCTGCGCCTGAATCAGCGACTCAATCCCACCCCGCGCCAGCGCCAGCAGCTTCAGCAGTTCATCATGGCTGAAGGGTTCACCCTCTGCCGTGCCCTGAACTTCAATCATGCGGCCATCTTCCGTCATCACCACGTTCATGTCAGTTTCTGCAGCGGAGTCTTCCACATATTCCAGGTCACACAATGCTTCGCCGTTAACGATACCAACGGAAATCGCGGCAACCATGCCCTTCATTGGATTGGTCTTCAGCTTGCCGACAGACACCAGATGGTTCAGCGCATCGGCCAGCGCCACACAGGCACCGGTGATGGAGGCGGTTCGGGTACCGCCATCCGCTTGCAGCACATCGCAGTCGAGCGTGATGGTAAACTCACCCAGCGCTTTCAAATCCAGCGCGGCACGCAGCGAACGGGCGATCAGGCGTTGGATCTCCAGCGTACGACCACCCTGCTTGCCTTTGGCGGCTTCACGCGCGTTACGGCTATGGGTAGCACGTGGCAACATGCCGTACTCGGCGGTGACCCAACCCTGCCCCTGACCTTTCAGGAAACGTGGCACGCCCTCTTCAATGGTGGCGGTGCACAGCACTTTGGTATCACCGAATTCAACCAGGACTGAACCTTCAGCATGTTTGGTGTAGTGGCGGGTCAGTGTGACGGGACGCACCTGTTGTGCGCTACGGCCTGCTGGACGCATGGTTTATCTCCGGCTGGTAAAAACAGTATTGGCTGCGCATTATACGGATTTCACCGCCGGATGCCTATGACCGCCTGTCGGTTGCGGTGATTCTTATAGCATCCGGCGTCAGCCGGTAGTCTCAGTCCAGAGTTTTACGGTAGCTTTTCAGTCCGATCCCCATCACCACCACGGCCAGTCCAGGTAAAGGAAGCAGATCGGGCAGTAAAGCGACCAGTGTCACTACAAACAGAGCGGCAATCAGTGGGGTATTTTTCATCAGCTTCCTTTTTTTCAGTCTGCTTTCACTGTCATCATTTCGCCTGGCAGTGGCCAGAACGGCTTTGCACATCTTAATCATCCGGCTTTAAAACACCGGATACGCCAGCCGATTTGCCAGAGTTTGCCCTGACGCCTGTTAAGCCATCGCCTGCACCGCTATAATCCCCTCATCTTTCTCTGAAAACGGGTACGCATAATGATCCGCAGTATGACCGCCTACGCCCGGCGCGAAACCAAAGGCGAATGGGGCAGCGCAGCCTGGGAGCTTCGTTCCGTCAACCAACGCTATTTAGAAACCTACATCCGTCTGCCTGAGCAATTCCGTGGCCTGGAGCCGGTGATCCGTGAACGAATTCGTAACCGCCTGACGCGCGGCAAAATCGAATGCAACCTGCGCTTTGACGCCGACCCGCGTGCGCAGAGTGCGCTGGTGCTGAATGAGAAGCTGGCAATCCAGCTGGTTCAGGCGGCAAACTGGGTGAAAATGCAGAGCGACGAGGGGGAAATAAACCCGGTCGATATCCTGCGTTGGCCTGGCGTGATGTCAGCAGAAGAGCAGGATCTGGATGCCATTTCCGCCGAACTGCTGCGAGCATTGGATAGCGCGCTGGATGACTTTATCACCTCGCGGGAAACTGAAGGTGCGGCACTGAAGTCACTGATCGAGCAGCGTCTGGAAGGCGTCAGCACTGAAGTCACCAAAGTGCGTGCGCAAATGCCGGATGTGCTTAAATGGCAGCGTGAACGTCTGGTCACCAGGCTGGAAGAAGCGCAGGTGCAACTGGACAGCAACCGCGTTGAGCAGGAGCTGATCATGCTGGCGCAGCGCGTGGACGTGGCGGAAGAGCTGGACCGTCTGGAAGCGCACGTGAAAGAGACTTACAACATCCTGAAGAAGAAAGAGGCCGTTGGCCGTCGACTCGACTTTATGATGCAGGAGTTCAACCGCGAGTCGAACACCCTGGCCTCGAAATCGATTAATTCTGAAGTCACCACTTCCGCCATCGAGCTGAAGGTACTGATTGAGCAGATGCGCGAGCAGATCCAGAATATCGAATAAGAGATTTAGTACGGAACACTGAAATGAGCATCCTTTAAAAGCCCGCATCACGCGGGCTTTTTTATTCGTCAGCTCACTGGCCAGTTACAACATAAAAGCGGTCTTTTTCCCGGACAACCTTTGTCTGAACATCCCCACAGTTCCAGACCAGATGAAAGAACTCATCGGTGGTGACTTCCCAGTCAAGTCGGATGCGGTCATAGTCTCCCTGACACAACATATTACTGGCCTCACTGAAACAGGTAGCGCCAGGCTCGATACGGGACATCTGTTGGCTTTGATTCATTCTCTCTGCTCCCCAGGTTTTTACGTTTTTCAGCAAACTGCTCCGGCCGCAGCTAGGTGGTAAGGAACCACAGGCCTGCGGCATAAATCGCCACACCGACAATCACTGCCACACCAGGATTTCGCGTCACGCGGAGCGCGCCCAGCGTCATTAAAATCCCTGCTCCGTAACACAGCGCCCTGCCGTAACCGACGGCCATTGCCTGCTGAATGCCAGGGATCAGGGTGACGATCATAATGGCAGACAGCAACGATGGGCCCAGCGCAGAGAACACCGGAGATCCCTGCTCCGCCTTGTCATCAGTTCTGCCTTGTTTATTAAGCATGAAAGGGAGTGAGCGTAACAGCCAGGTGACGACTCCCATTGCGACCACGGTCAGCCACGCCTGGTCATAAGGCATAGTCATTCAGCTTCCCCCTTACGAACACCGCGCAACATCCACAGAGCGCTCCCGCCATCAATGCCAGCGCCGTCAGTCCCTGCAGATACAGCACGCCTGCCACGACTATCGACACAATCACCGGCATCCGGTGTCGTGGACTGAAGCTCTCCTGCACCAGCACCACAAACAGCGCGGGCAGAGCAAACGGCATCGCCTCTGCCAGTAGCGGAATGGCTTTGCTGAGCTGAACCCCGGCAATCGCCCCCAAAATGGTGCCGAATACCCATGAGAGATAGCTGAATATGCCCAGCCAGCTGAGCCAGCTACTGCGGGAGGCCATCATCACCTCCGGCATTCTGATCAGCGCTGTGGCGAACACTTCATCCGTCAACGTGAAAGCTGCCATCAGCTGTTTGCGTAATCCCGCTGGCAGTTGCCTTACCATCACCGCACCATAGAGAAGATGGCGAACATCCATCAGTGCGCACAGCCCCAGAACCAGATACCAGGCCGTCCCGGCATGTATCGCGGCCAGCAGCACGAACTGGCTGCCTCCGGCGAAAATCAACACTGACATAGCCACTACCAGAGACCCCGGCAGCCCGTTCACCACCCCAGCCATACCAAAAGCAAACGCGATAGGCAGGTATCCGGTCACAATGGGTAACGAGGCAAGCAGCGCCTGTTTAACCGTTTTTTCCATCTCACTCACAACGCTTGTAATACAAACAAATGCGTTCCCGCATCCCTGTCAGTTCGTCCACAGGTGGCATATAAACGACGATGATGCTGAACGGAGAACCCCGCCGCGCGCGCCAGATCGCTGAAGCAGTCCGGCGAAGTTTTCTGCTCAACCTCATAATCCAGCCCCGCCACCAGCGCCTCCAGTTCCAGAATATGGAAGCGATAGAAGACCTGCAGCGGATCGGCTGGCTGCTCTGGCAATGTCAGCGCGTGCAGGCTCTCCAGTAACCGACGGCAGCGGTACTCGGCACGGCCTTCATCGCCTACTCGTGCTTCAAACAACGCCTGCGGCACGTCCTGTCGCAGCATATGTACCAGGCGATGTTCATCCAGCGAGAGGCCGGTCAGTGACATCGGCACCAGGGTATCTGCTATATATTGCAGATGATGCTGCATCAGACCGATTTTGCGCTGCCTGATGGTGGAGAACGGACCGATCATTTCATCGGAAACAACAAAAATGCCGCCACTTGTCAGCTGCTCACGGGTAGAACTTAAAAACGCCAGCGTATCCAGATGATGGGAAGCGCCAACTGAGATAGCGGCATCGAACGGCTTTTCAGGCGCAGGCAGGTCGGTAATACTGGCCTTGCAGGGATGAACGTTCGACGAATGCCTGAACAGTTTTTTCAGGTGGTTAAAGGCCGTCTCGCTGGGATCCACGGTAGTGACCTGCAGCTCCGGCAGCAGCTCCAGCAGCAGCTCCAGCAGCATTTTCAGCGGCAGTCCGGGTCCGGTGCCAATATCAATAATTCGTATAGCTGCGGGTGAAAGGTGTTGAATCAACTGTTGCGCAATCGCCACTGACTGCTTTGCATAGGCCGGATGGACCAGCTCCCAGGCTGCATAACCATCCACATCGATCCGGTCTTCAAACAGCACATTATCGCTTTCTCGCTGGACTACCGGCGTCACTTCATATCGTGGAGCGGCACGCAACGGTACACAAGGTGATCCATTGCGGGTCAGGATCTCTGCCGCCAGACTCGACAGGCAGATGCTGTCAGATTGCGCCAGCATGTGCAGCCGGGAATGGCTGGCTTCATCCAGCTGACGCCAGGGTGAAATCGCCAGATTACTCAGCTCCAGAGCCTGCTGTAACCGCGGATTATCCACCGGCGTTTCATCCAGCCGCTCATGGCTTCCCTCACGTGAGAGACAAATCAGCCTGGGTCCCTGATCGTAAACATAAAAGGTCTGCATCCCTGGTGCTTCCGGCAGCAGCCTCTGCTGAAGCTGTTCCTCTGCACTCTGGGTATCCTCGCAGTCCGTGAAGCTGAGCCGCACGGCATTGACTCCCTGGCGGCTTTCCAGCGCCAGACGCCGGAATTGCTGTTGCAAGCCAGACCAGTCATCTTCGCTTTCAGGCCATTCGCGATAGATATCGTGTTCCCCAGGGGCCGCCTCTGCCAGCGTCGGGTAGATCACGCTGACCATCATCGAGGTCTGTTCATCCAGGCTCTGATAAAGATGAGGAGTGTCACCAGCAAAGCTGCAGCTTTTGCCTGCAGTCAGGAAGACGGGTTCCGACTGGGGTCCGGTCAGGGCCCGGCCCTTTAACACCACCACGTTCTCCTCCACTCCTGGCATGTGAGCTTCAGCGATCCGTTTGGTATGAGGGGCCATATCCATCACGTAGGTTTCAATGACGAAAGGAGAAGACTGTTTATTGATTAACCGGACGCTGACGCCGGTGGAGCTGGATTCTACTGACTGATCCTGCTCCTGAGAGATCAGTTCGCCAAACGGAACGCCGAGGGCATGCGCCAGCCGCCAGACTGTTTCAATGGTGGGATTGCCTCGCCCCGCCTCAATGCCGGAAAGGGTTGCTTTACCAATGCCGCTGGTTTCTGCCAGCCCTGACAGCGAAAGCCCCCGTGATTTACGAACCCTGGCAAGGCTCAGTGACACTGACTGGCGTATTTCACTCGACAGCAACATCGGATTTTCCACAACGTTCTCTCCTGAGGTGAACCCGGCGTTCTTTATAATGCCCGGCTTTGTTCCTTATAATGAACGATGTCAGTTGCTGTCAATTGTTTTACAGAAAATTCATCCCTCTCCGATAACTCAGGCCGCTTAACGTTAGGCTTACGGGCGTCACCAGGCTAAAATGCCCCCTGTTTATTTATGGATTAATTCGAGGCCTTTTATGCAAACTCTTCCTCCATGCCCGAAATGTCAGTCTGAATATACCTGGCAAGACGGCGTACTCTTTAACTGCCCCGAGTGTGGGCACGTCTGGTCTGAAGGTGCTGAAGCTTCAGCGGAGGACGTTCTGGTGGTGAAAGACGCCAACGGCAACCTGTTGGCCGATGGCGACAGCGTGACGGTGATTAAAGATCTGAAGGTTAAAGGCAGCTCAACACCGCTGAAAATCGGCACCCGGGTAAAAAGCATTCGTCTGGTGGAAGGCGATCACAATATTGACTGCAAAATCGACGGCTTTGGGCCGATGAAGCTGAAGTCCGAGTTTGTGAAGAAAAACTAGCCCCGTTTGAGCATTTGCCAAAATTGTCTACGCTTTATCGCTGAATGAAAAGAACAGGATAACCGTATGCAAGCACTGCTCATTTTGATGTTGGGCGCTTTTGTGTCGCAAACCACGGAATACCTGCCCATCGGACTGCTACCGCAGATTGCCGGCGACCTCCATGTTTCTCTGGGGGCGACCGGCTGGCTGGTGACCGGCTATGCCTGGATCATCACGCTGACCGCACTTCCCTTTACGCTGATGACCCGGCACATTGACCGCCGCACGCTTTTTCTGGCGCTGCTGGGCACCATCACCTTATCCAACAGCCTGGCACTGGTGACTCATAATTACTGGATGCTGGTGGCGATCCGCCTGATCGCCGCACTGGGGCACGGGGTATTCTGGTCGATACTGGCCGCCTATGCGGTTCGTATCCTGCCACAGATGTCACCGGGTAGGGCGACAGCCTGGGTCTTCTCCGGGATCTCGGTGGCTATTATTGTCGGTGTCCCGCTTTCCAGCGCGGTCGGGCTGGCATTTGGCTGGCAGAAAGGCTTTGGCCTGTTCGGTTTACTGGGCCTGCTGACCTTTATTGGCGGCTACTTCTGGCTGCCTTCCATAAAAACTGAACGCGGTGAAGGTAAAGCCGGTCTGCCACAAAACAATGCGCCGCTGTATGCAGCCGCTTTTACCACCCTGCTGATCATCACTGCGCACTTCAATGGCTACACATATATCACCAGCCTGCTGAGCAATAAGGTGCATATTCCGGACGCCGGTCATCCGATGATGCTGCTGGCCTTCGGGCTGGCCGGTGCCGTCGGTACGGTACTGGCTGGCTGGTTTGACCACCGGCCAATGCTCCTGGCAGTGATTGCCAGTGCCGGGATTGTTATGGCGCAGATCCTGATGCTGCCTGGTGTCGCCCAGCCGGTACTGGGATGGGTGGAGATGGTGCTGTGGGGCATGTCCGTTTCCATGCTGATAGTCGGGCTGCAAAGCTGGGTGATTCAGCTGGCACCGGAGCAGCCGGAAGCCGCCTCGGCACTTTATGTCTCCACCTTTAACATCGGTATTGGCGGCGGTGCGCTGACGGGTGGCATTATGCTGGCATCCAGCGGTGCGGGCGGCCTCCTCTGGCTGGGTATTGCGCTGGGTATCCTGGCACTTGCCAGCTATCTGCTACCCGGCATCCTGCGTCAGCGTCAGCTGGCTAAAGCCACCGAATAAACTTCTCTCTCCGGGCCGGAACATAACGTCGGCCCGGTTAATTACCCGTCATCCAGCCATCAGGCATAATCCGCAACCTCTTCTGATTCAGGATGGATCCCACGTGCCATTAATCGGAATAGCTCATCTGTCCTCATATTCTCGTCCTTTTGTCGCTGTCTGGCTGCAACTCGCGTAATCTACAGGCATTACCGGATTAGAAAATTTAATCCCATCGCCACCTGTTAGAAATTCTCAGTCGTCAACCTGCTGCCGATCCTTCAGGCTTGCGGCCGGTTTCCCCTGGAGCGGGCTATGTTACTAACTGTTCTCTACATCATCGGTATTACGGCAGAGGCCATGACCGGCGCACTGGCTGCAGGTCGCCGCAAAATGGATATGTTTGGCGTGATCATTATTGCCTCCGTCACCGCCATCGGCGGTGGATCGGTGCGGGATATGTTGCTGGGCCACTATCCGCTCGGCTGGGTGCAGCACCCGGTTTACATCATCATCGTCGCCGTCGCCGCTGTGCTGACCACCCAACTGGCCCCTCTGATGCCCCATCTGCGCAAGGTTTTCCTGGTACTGGATGCACTGGGCCTGGTGGTCTTCTCGATTATCGGGGCCGAAGTGGCGCTGGATATGGGGCACGCCCCGATCATTGCAGCCATTTGCGCAGTGATCACCGGCGTGTTTGGTGGCGTGCTGCGCGATATGTTCTGCAATCGCATTCCTCTGGTCTTCCAGAAAGAGCTGTACGCGGGCATTGCCTTCGCCTCCGGCTGGCTTTACATCCTGCTGTTGAAAACCCCCCTCTCCCACGAGCTGGTGATCATCATTACCCTGCTGTTCGGCTTTATTGCCCGGCTGCTGGCGCTGCGCTTCAAGCTGGGCCTGCCCGTCTTTAATTACCCGCATGCCGATCATTGAGTTTGTTCTCCTGATAATGTTCTGACCAGGCAATCAACGCCTGAACCTGAGGGTGATGCAGAAAAGCGATAATCTGCCCGGCCAGCTTCTGACCAATGCCGGGCAACTTCTGCCAGGCTGCCTTATCTCGGGCCAGCAGCGTCTGCCAGTTATCATCGGTCATGGCGTTTAGCGCACTCTCAGGAACGGGCACGCCGGTGGCTTTCACCCAGCGTTTGAATGGCTGCTGCTGACTGAGGGAAAACTGATGATAAAGCTGTTCCGCCCGTACCTCAGTCATCCCTTTAATTCCCCCGATCTGTTCACGTGTTAGGGACAACCAGGAGAAGAGGTGGCTCAGTTGTCCGCTCTGCATCAGCTGTTGCCAGCGTGCGCGGCTGATGCCTGACATGCTCAGTACCGCCTTACTGCTCAGCCAGACCAGCCGGGAGAGGAACTGTTCACGGCAGGCAGCCGTATATGTCAGGCAGCTCAGCGTGTTGAATTCTGTCGCGTCGGGTATCAGGGGCAGTTGGCGATCGGCTACCCGCCACACCACTTCATCCATCCGTGGGATCCCCTGACCGGCCAGGCTGATGCTGACCTGATCGCCGGGCACGATATCCGCGGCCTGCCAGCGCCTTAAGGAGCCGAGACTGACCCGACTGACTCTCTTGTCATCCAGCTGCACGGGGACAAGATTCAGCACGGCACTGATTTTCCCCGTACGCCCCGTTGGGAAGTCGATGGATCGCACCTCTGTGCTGACGGTTGGTGGAGAATATTTCCAGGCGACGGACCAGGCATTGTCTCCGGGCTGCCAGTAAACACCTGCCGATGTCGGGCTGTGGATTACCACCCCATCCGTTACGAAAGGTAGCGGCTGGTGAAACCAGCGCTCACGCCAGTCGGCAACTTCATCAGCACTGGCCACCTGCCTGCTCCAGTCCGTCGTCAGGCTGAAACCGGCATTCTTCAACTGCGCCAGACGCTGAGTCATCTGTTCCGGGCCTCCAGGCCAGGCCCAGACAAAAATGCCCAGCCTCTGCAGCATCTCCGTCGCCTCCCTGCGCCTCATAGTCCCGGCCACTACCGCCCGGGCATTGACTCCACCCGCCACCGCCTGCTGATGATCGTTCATCATCAGAAACAGTTCGCCCTGCAAAACCACTGAGCCAGAGTTGAGGGGGATCTGCTGCGGGATCGCCGGGATGTGCCTGACCTTCTCCGTCCAGTCCTCGCCCCGCAGCCCATCTCCCCGGCTGATCGCTCTGAGCAGTTTGCCCTGCCGGTAATGCAGCGTAATGGCAACACCATCCACTTTCGGCTGAACCCAAAGAGAGGTTTTCCCCGCCATCCAACGGGCGAGGGCCTGCTTATCCGCCACTTTTTTGACGCCAACATGCGCCACCGGATGAAGCTCTTTGCCGCTGGTGCTCCATTCCGGCTGGCGCATACCGCTTTGTGGCCGGAAGCAGCGCTGCCAGGCCTGATATTTTTTCTCCAGCGCGTCATAACGGTCATCTTCAACCTTACTGATGCCCTGTTGGTAATACGCGCGATCCCAGTCACTCAGTTGCTTCGCCAGAATGGTCATTTCCCGCTCTGCACGGACCGGCGTCCAGACCGGACACTGCCCCTGGGCCACGGCACACCAGAGGATCAAAATAATCATTATGTTGCGCATCTTCCTGCTCCCTGTTTTCCTGCTGGCAGGATTACAGCGCAAAGGACCAGGAGTCGCGAAGGATAACGGAGGAGTTTCAGAGAGGGGACGAAAAGAATTTTCGCATAACATGAAACGTCTCATCAGTACTGCGAGACACTTTCTATTTCCGGAGAAATAATGCCGCGGGGCGCCTGAAACGCTGCATGATGCGGTTCAGCCGTGTATACTGTGCAGGAATCAGACTTCGACTGGCATATCAAGAATAATCATGGCTCAAGGCACACTTTTTATTGTTTCAGCGCCCAGTGGGGCAGGTAAATCCAGCCTGATTCATGCGCTGCTGAAAACTCAGCCGCTGTACGACACCCAGGTTTCCATTTCCCATACTACCAGGGGAATGCGTCCGGGCGAGAATCACGGCGAACACTACTATTTTGTTTCCCATGACGAATTCCGCGGCATGATCTCGGAAGATGCCTTCCTTGAGCACGCCGAAGTGTTTGGCAATTACTACGGCACGTCCCGTACTGCGATTGAGCAGGTGCTCTCCACCGGTGTGGATGTCTTTTTAGATATCGACTGGCAGGGCGCGCAGCAAATTCGCCAGAAAATGCCCCAGGCACGCAGTATTTTCGTTCTGCCGCCGTCGAAAGATGAGCTGGATCGCCGCCTGCGCGGCCGCGGTCAGGACAGCGAAGAGGTGATTGCGAAGCGCATGGCCCAGGCCGTCGCCGAGATGAGTCACTATGCAGAATATGACTACCTTATTGTGAACGATGATTTCGATCTGGCCCTGTCCGATCTGAAAACCATCATTCGCGCCGAGCGTCTGCGAATGGGCCGTCAAAAGTCCCGTCATGATGCTTTAATCAGCAAACTGTTGGCAGACTGAGGACAACTCAGTATGATGCCCAGTCATTTCGTCACCCGTGGAGTATCACACTTATGGCACGCGTAACCGTACAGGACGCAGTAGAAAAAATTGGTAACCGTTTTGACCTGGTTCTGGTCGCCGCTCGTCGCGCCCGTCAGATGCAGGTTGGCGGTAAAGATCCGCTGGTTCCGGAAGAAAACGACAAATCAACCGTGATCGCGCTGCGCGAAATCGAAGAAGGTCTGATCACCAACCAGATTCTGGATGTGCGTGATCGTCAGGAACAGCAAGAGCAGGAAGCCGCTGAGTTACAGGCCGTTACCGCTATCGCTGAAGGTCGTCGTTAATCATCAGCCGGAAGGCTCGCCCTTGTATCTGTTTGAAAGCCTCAATCAACTGATTGAAAAATACTTGCCTGAGGACCAGATTAAGCGCCTCAAGCAAGCATACCTTGTCGCACGTGATGCTCACGAGGGACAGACGCGCTCCAGCGGTGAGCCTTACATTACCCATCCGGTTGCTGTCACCTGCATCCTGGCTGAAATGAAGCTCGACCATGAAACCCTCATGGCCGCGCTTTTGCACGACGTTATCGAAGACACCCCCGCCACCTATCAGGATATGGAACAGCTGTTTGGCCAGACCGTCGCCGAGCTGGTTGAAGGGGTTTCCAAACTCGATAAGCTGAAATTCCGCGACAAGAAAGAGGCGCAGGCCGAAAACTTCCGCAAAATGATCATGGCGATGGTGCAGGATATCCGCGTCATTCTGATCAAGCTGGCTGACCGCACGCACAACATGCGAACCCTGGGCGCCTTACGTCCGGACAAGAAGCGTCGCATTGCGCTTGAAACGCTGGAAATCTACAGCCCTCTGGCCCACCGACTGGGTATCCATCACCTGAAAACCGAGCTGGAAGAGCTGGGCTTTGAGGCGTTGTACCCCAACCGCTACCGCGTGATTAAAGAAGTGGTTAAGGCGGCTCGCGGCAACCGTAAAGAGATGATCCAGAAAATCCTCTCGGAAATTGACGGTCGCCTGCAGGAAGCGGGGATCCCCTGCCGCGTCAGCGGAAGGGAAAAACACCTCTATTCGATTTACTGCAAAATGCACCTGAAAGAGCAGCGCTTCCATTCGATTATGGATATCTATGCTTTTCGGGTCATTGTCAGTGATGTCGATACTTGCTACCGGGTGCTGGGGCAGATGCACAGCCTCTACAAGCCACGCCCGGGCAGGGTAAAAGATTATATCGCAATCCCCAAGGCCAACGGCTATCAATCCCTCCACACTTCGATGATTGGCCCCCACGGCGTGCCGGTCGAGGTGCAGATCCGCACGGAAGATATGGATCAGATGGCAGAGATGGGGGTGGCCGCCCACTGGGCCTATAAAGAGCAGGGCGAAAGCAGTACCACAGCGCAAATCCGCGCCCAACGCTGGCTGCAGAGCCTGCTGGAGCTGCAGCAGAGTGCCGGTAGCTCTTTCGAATTCATTGAAAGCGTGAAATCCGATCTGTTCCCGGATGAGATTTACGTTTTCACCCCGGAAGGTCGCATTGTCGAGCTGCCTGCCGGTGCGACGCCCGTCGACTTTGCCTATGCCGTGCATACCGATATCGGTCATGCCTGTGTGGGTGCGCGGGTCGACCGCCAGCCTTACCCACTGTCACAATCGCTGACCAGCGGGCAAACGGTCGAAATCATTACGGCGCCTGGCGCACGGCCAAATGCTGCCTGGCTCAATTTTGTAGTCAGCTCGAAAGCACGGGCCAAAATCCGCCAGTTGCTGAAAAACCTCAAGCGCGACGACTCCGTCAGCCTTGGCCGTCGTCTGCTCAATCATGCGCTGGGTGGCAGCCGCAAGCTGGCTGAAATCCCGGCGGAAAACCTTCAGCACGAGCTGGAACGCATGAAGCTGGCCACGCTGGACGATCTGCTGGCTGAGATTGGCCTGGGCAACGCAATGAGTGTGGTGGTGGCGAAAAATCTGCAGCAGAGTGAGCAGACCGCACAGGTTGCACAGCCGCCTTCAGGCAGCTCTTCGCGCAGCAAGCTGCCGATTAAAGGTGCCGATGGCGTGCTGATCACCTTTGCCAAATGCTGCCGCCCGATCCCCGGCGACCCGATTGTCGCTCATGTCAGTCCGGGCAAAGGCCTGGTGGTCCACCATGAGTCATGCCGGAATATCCGTGGCTACCAGAAAGAGCCTGAGAAATTTATGGCCGTGGAGTGGGATAAGGTCACCGAGCAGGAGTTCGTGGCGGAGATAAAAGTGGACATGTTTAACCACCAGGGCGCGCTGGCGAACCTGACTGCGGCCATTAACACTGCCGGATCCAACATTCAGAGCCTTAATACGGAAGAAAAAGATGGTCGCGTTTACAGCGCCTTTATCCGTCTGACGGCCCGTGACCGCGTCCATCTGGCGAATATTATGCGTAAAATCCGCGTGATGCCGGACGTGATTAAAGTTCACCGTAACAGAAATTAGCGCATGAATGCTCAACGCTATGCCCGCATCCTTGAAATGCTGGCCGCCCGTCAGCACGATCTGACCGTCTGCATGGAACAGGTGCATAAACCCCATAACGTTTCCGCCGTGATCCGCACGGCGGATGCGGTTGGTGTGCACGAAGTCCACGCGGTGTGGCCAGGTAGCCGGATGCGCACTATGGTCTCCTCCGCCGCAGGCAGCAACAGCTGGGTCCAGGTTAAAACACACCGCACTATTGCTGATGCCGTTGGCCATCTTAAAGGTCAGGGGATGCAGATCCTTGCCACGCACCTGTCTGATAAAGCGGTGGATTTCCGTGAAATCGATTACACCCGCCCGACCTGTATTCTGATGGGCCAGGAAAAAACCGGCATCACTCAGCAGGCGTTGGATCTTGCCGACCAGGACATCATCATTCCGATGATTGGCATGGTGCAGTCGCTGAATGTGTCCGTGGCCTCTGCTCTAATCCTGTATGAAGCTCAGCGTCAGCGGCAGAATGCCGGAATGTATCAGCGTCAGGAGAGCACGCTGGAGTACAGCGAGCAGCAGCGTCTGCTGTTTGAAGGCGGTTATCCCGTGCTGGCCCGCGTTGCCAAACATAAAGGCCTGCCCTACCCGGTCATCGATAACGAGGGCCAGGTTGTCGCAGACCCGGAGTGGTGGGCAACAATGCAAGCTTCGGTACGCAGAAAATGAAAGGCCGCCTGCTGGATGCCGTGCCGCTGAGTGCACTTTCCGGCGTTGGCGCAAGCCAGGCAGGCAAACTGGCGAAGCTGGGGCTGGCAACCGTGCAGGATCTGCTGCTGCACCTGCCGCTGCGTTACGAAGACCGCACCCAGCTCTACGCAATCAATGACCTGCTACCCAACATTTATGCCACGGTAGAAGGTGAAGTGCTGCAAAGTGATATCACCTTTGGCCGCCGCCGGATGCTGACCTGTCAGATCAGCGATGGTACTGGCATCCTCACCCTGCGCTTTTTCAATTTCAATGCGGGCATGAAAAACAGTCTGGCACCCGGCCGCCGCGTGACCGCCTACGGCGAAATCAAACGCGGCCAGCGTGGCGCGGAGATTATCCATCCGGAATACCGCGTGCAGGGCGACAACAGCGTAGTGGAACTGCAGGAAACGCTGACCCCGGTTTACTCAACCACCGAAGGTATCCGCCAGGCAACGCTGCGCAATCTCACCGATCAGGCCCTTGAACTGCTGGAAACCGGTGCGATTGCCGAGCTGCTGCCTCCTGAGCTGAGTCAGGGGATGATCAGCCTGCCTGAAGCCATTCATACGCTGCATCGCCCGCCGCCGGATATGGCGCTGGCCGATCTGGACAGCGGCACGCATCCGGCGCAACGTCGCCTGATTATGGAAGAGCTGCTGGCCCATAACCTGAGTATGCTGGCCGTTCGCGCCGGGGCTCAGCGTTACCATGCTCTGCCAATGCCTGCCCGTCACGAGCTTTACGATAAACTGCTGGCTGCCCTGCCTTTCAGCCCAACGGGTGCCCAGCAGCGGGTCGTTCGCGAGATTGAACAGGACCTGGCCCATGACTACCCGATGATGCGTCTGGTGCAGGGTGATGTGGGTTCCGGCAAAACGCTGGTTGCCGCCCTGACCGCCCTCAACGTCATCGCCTGGGGCAAGCAGGTCGCGCTGATGGCTCCAACCGAGCTGCTGGCAGAACAACATGCCAGTAACTTCCGCCAGTGGTTTGCGCCGCTGGGAATTGAAGTGGGCTGGCTGGCCGGTAAGCAAAAAGGTAAAGCGCGTCTGGCCCAGCAGGAAGCGATAGCCAGCGGACAGGTTTCCATGATCGTTGGCACCCATGCCATCTTCCAGGAGCAGGTACAGTTCAACGGTCTGGCGCTGGTGATCATTGATGAGCAGCACCGCTTTGGCGTCCATCAGCGCCTGGCATTATGGGAAAAAGGCGAGGAGCAGGGCTTCCATCCCCACCAGCTGATCATGACCGCAACCCCTATTCCACGTACGCTGGCTATGACCGCCTATGCCGATCTTGATACCTCAACCATTGATGAACTGCCGCCGGGCAGGACACCAGTCACCACCGTCGCCATTCCGGATACCCGCAGAACGGATATCATTACCCGCGTGCGCAGTGCCTGCAGCGAAGGACGCCAGGCTTACTGGGTCTGCACCCTGATTGAAGAGTCTGAGCAGCTGGAAGCGCAGGCGGCGGAAGCCACGTGGGAAGAGCTTAAGCTGGCACTGCCGGAGCTTCAGGTCGGGCTGGTGCATGGCCGGATGAAACCAGCAGAGAAGCAGGCGGTGATGCAGGCCTTCAAGCAGGGCGACATTCATCTGCTGATTGCCACTACCGTTATTGAAGTTGGAGTGGACGTGCCAAATGCCAGCCTGATGATTATTGAAAACCCGGAGCGGCTGGGCCTGGCTCAGCTCCATCAGCTGCGTGGCCGCGTAGGTCGTGGCTCTGTCGCCTCTCACTGCGTGCTGCTGTATAAAGCGCCGCTGAGCAAGACCGCGCAGAAGCGTCTGCAGGTACTGCGCGACAGTAATGATGGCTTTGTGATTGCCCAGTGCGATCTTGAAATCCGCGGTCCTGGCGAGCTGCTGGGCACCCGCCAGACGGGAAACGCTGAATTCAAAGTGGCCGATCTGCTGCGCGACGGTGCGATGATCCCGGAAGTGCAGCGCATCGCCCGGCATATCCACCAGCACTATCCGGATCAGGCCCAGGCACTGATTGAACGTTGGCTCCCTGAAACAGAACGCTACACCAACGCCTGACGGACTCTGCTGTTAGCCGTAGCTGAACAGCGGCAGATGGCCGTTTCACTGTTCACTAAGCTGCAGATGGCGGCTTCCCTTCACTAAGCTACTGACCTGACCAGCTCATTCTTACCTGCCGCTGAAAGCCGCCATACCGGCGACAGCCTCTTCCACCACTTGCTCACCCGTGGTCAGTTCGATAATCACTCTTTTCACTTCCGGCTGCTCAATCAGGCTGTGCAGCACTGCAGCTACATCCTCACGCGGTACGGTGCCATAAGGTATTGCCAGCCCGACGCGCACTTTGCCGCTTCCCGCCTCATTCGCCAGCGTGCCGGGACGCAGGATGACCCAGTCCAGCTCTGTCGCAGTCAGCATCACATCTGCCTGCTTCTTCACCTGCATATAATGTTCAAAGTCCGGCGACGGCTCCTTGCCTCTTCCGGCATCCGGGAAAGCGGAGACCAGCAGAAAACGGTTGACCCCGGCCAGTCTTGCTCCTTCCGCCGCGAATCTTGCGCCCCGGCCATCAATGCCGTCGGTAAAATCAACGCCAGCTCCCGCCGCTCCGGCAGAGAAAACCACCACATCGCAGCCCTTCATCGCCTCTGCCAGCCTTTCGCTACTGGTGTTCATCAGGTCGATATTCAGCGGATCCACGCCATCGGCTTCCAGCTCTTCTTTCTGGCTGTCCCGGCGATGCAGGCCGGTGACCTGGTGGCCCGCACTCACCAGACGCTTGCGAAGCCGACGTCCCACCCCACCCGTTGCACCAATCAAAAATACCCGCATCTGCGCCCTCTCTATATTCTCTGCCTGTTAAACCAAAACTTCAGCTTAGCCCTTTTCCTACCGGGCTGTGTGTCCGGGGGTGATTTTCCCACACAGCAATCGTTTGCTTTTGCCCGACATAAGATTAAAATCGCCACTTTGTTCGTCCGGGAATCCTGAGAATGTCCGTGAATACCCCTGAAGCCGATGCCCTCCGCAGCGCTGCTCCTGTAGCCAAAAGTGAGCTGATTTACCGACTGGAAGATCGCCCGCCTTTACCGCAAACCCTGTTTGCCGCCTGCCAGCACTTACTGGCGATGTTTGTGGCGGTTATTACCCCCGCACTGCTGATTTGCCAGGCGCTTGAGCTTCCTGCTCAGGATACCCAGCACATTATCAGCATGTCGCTGTTTGCCTCCGGAGTGGCTTCTATTCTGCAGATTAAAACCTGGGGACCGGTTGGCTCAGGCCTGCTGTCGATTCAGGGCACCAGCTTCAACTTTGTGTCGCCGCTGATCATGGGCGGCATGGCGCTGAAAAACGGCGGTGCCGATGTGCCGACCATGATGGCTGCCTTATTCGGCACGCTGATGCTGGCCTCCTGCACTGAAATGCTGCTTTCCCGCGTGTTGCATCTGGCCCGGCGCATTATCACGCCGCTGGTTTCCGGGATTGTGGTGATGATTATCGGTCTGTCACTGATTCAGGTCGGGCTGACCTCGATTGGCGGCGGTTTTGCGGCGATGAGCGATCACACCTTTGGCGCACCCAAAAATCTGCTGCTGGCAGGCGCGGTGCTGCTGGTAATTATCCTGCTCAACCGGCAGCGCAACCCTTATCTGCGCGTTGCCTCGCTGGTAATTGCAATGGCTGTGGGCTATCTGCTCGCCTGGGTTCTGGGCATGCTGCCGGAAAATACCACGCCATCTAATCAGGCACTGATTACGGTGCCGATGCCGTTCTACTACGGTCTGGGCATTGACTGGAATCTGCTGATCCCGCTGATGCTGGTCTTTATGGTCACCTCACTGGAAACCATCGGGGATATTACCGCCACTTCTGACGTTTCTGAACAACCGGTCAGCGGCCCGCTGTACATGAAGCGCCTGAAAGGCGGCGTGCTCGCTAACGGGCTTAACTCCTGTGTTTCAGCCCTGTTCAACACCTTCCCTAACTCCTGCTTCGGCCAGAACAACGGCGTGATCCAACTGACTGGCGTGGCCAGCCGCTATGTCGGCTTCGTGGTGGCGCTGATGCTGATTGTGCTGGGCCTGTTCCCGGCGGTCAGCGGATTTGTCCAGCATATCCCTGAGCCGGTTCTCGGCGGTGCCACGCTCGTGATGTTCGGCACCATTGCCGCTTCCGGCGTACGCATTGTCTCGCGCGAACCATTAAACCGCCGTGCGATTATGATTATCGCGCTGTCACTGGCCGTGGGTCTGGGTATTTCTCAGCAGCCTATGATACTGCAGTTCGCCCCTGACTGGCTGAAAACGCTGCTCTCTTCCGGTATTGCCGCGGGCGGTATTACTGCGATCGTTCTGAATCTGCTTTTCCCTCAGGAGAAATAATCTCTTCCTGAACAGGGACGGCGGCCGATCTGCGAGCCGCCGTCACTATCTGGCGGTTGAGCTTCGATGATAAATCAGGCATAACAATCCTTTACCGAACACTCAAAGGGACGGATGTAATGAAGGTCATCGGAAAAATTTTGCTGACAATCCTGCTGCTATTGCTGCTGGCAGTGGTGGCGGTCTATGTGCTGGCGCAGACTCAGTGGGGCGCCAGCTGGATCAGCCGCACCCTCAGCCAGCACAGCGATTATCAGATCGCCTTCACCAAGCTGGAACACAACTTTTCCGACCCTTCTCATCTGATCCTGGATAATGCCTCCTTCGGCCTGAAAACTCAGCCAGCCACCGTGGTGGCAAAGAAAATCGATCTGGGTCTCAGCAGCGGACAGTTCGCAGATCCGCTGCACTTCTCCAGCATCTGGCTGGAAAATGGCACTCTTAACGTTACCGACAACGGTAAGCCACTGGCCTTCTCCGCTGACCGGCTGCAGTTGAATCAGATGGCCATCGACAGTCCTGGCAGTAAATTACCTGTTGCAGCCAGAAGAGTGGACGGCGGCATTGTACCGTGGAAACCTCAGGCAGGGGATTTCATCGGTAGCGATGCCAGCTTCCAGATGAGCGCGGGCTCTCTGGAGTTAAACGGTGTTCCGGCTACCAACGTGCTGCTGCAGGGCAGCATCAACTCTAATCAGCTTGTAGTGAGTAATCTCGGTGCCGATGTGGCGCTGGGCTCGGTGACGGGCAGCGCACAGCGCGATGCTCAGGGCAACTGGCAGGTGGCTATCCTTCGCCTTAACAGTATCCGTTTACAGAGCGACCAGTCACTGAGCAACTTCCTCGATCCGATCCTCACTCTGCCTTCGGTGCATTTTGACCGAATCGACGTAACCGATGCCCGGCTGGAAGGTGCGGACTGGGCGGTCACCGATCTTGATATGGCGCTGAAAAACATCACGCTGCGCAACGGCGACTGGGAAAGCAATGACGGTTCGCTGTCGATGAATGCCAGCACCTTTGTGAATGGCAGCCTGGAGTTGAACGATCCCATTGTCAATCTGGCGTTTTCTCCTGAAGGCGTCGCGCTGACGCAGTTCAGCTCGCGCTGGGTTAACGGGCTGATCCGCACTTCTGGCCACTGGACGCGCAGCGACAAGAAACTGACGCTGGATGAACTGGCCGTGGCCGGGCTTGAATACACGCTGCCGCAGAACTGGCACGACCGCTGGATGGCTCGTCTGCCTGACTGGCTGGACAGCGTGGAAGTGACCAAATTTGCCGCTAACCGGAACCTGATTATCGACATTAACCCTGACTTTCCGTTCCAGCTGACCTCGCTGGAGGGCAACGGCAGCAATCTGCTGATGGCTCGCAATCACCAGTGGGGCATCTGGTCAGGGAATGTCAGCCTGAACGCGGCGGAAGCAACGTTTAATCGCGTGGATGTGCGTCACCCCTCAATAACCCTCAATGCTGACGATAACAACATCAACGTGACCGAAATGAGCGCCTTCACCAAAAGCGGAATGGTGGAGAGCGTGGCAACCCTTTCTCAGCAGCCTCAGCGAGCGCTGTCGTTAACGATGACTGGCCGCGAAGTACCGGTTGACCTGCTGCACGACTGGGGCTGGCCAACGGTGCCGCTGGATGGTAATGGCACTCTGCAGCTGAAAGTTCAGGGTAGCCTTGCCGCTGACAAACCGCTGAAAGCGGGGATGAATGGCACGCTGTCGGTGACGGCTGGTGATAAAACGCTGCAGCAGACCATGACCGGTGGTCAGGTGGCTGGCGCACAGTGATCATTTAAAGGTAAAATCCGCCTATTTGCGGAATAACCATGCTGACCAACTCAACACGTCTCAACAAATACATCAGCGAAAGCGGGATCTGCTCCCGCCGCGATGCCGATCGTTACATCGAGCAGGGTAACGTTTTTATCAACGGCAAGCGGGCTTCGGTCGGCGATCAGGTGCATGCCGGAGACGTGGTGAAAGTGAACGGTCAGCTGATCGAGCCGCGTGACGAAGAAGATCTGGTGCTGATTGCGCTGAACAAGCCGGTTGGCATCATCACCACCATGGAAGAGGGTGAGCGGGACAACATCAGTGATTTTGTTAACCACAGCAAGCGCGTGTTCCCTATAGGCCGACTGGATAAAGATTCTCAGGGGCTGATTTTCCTGACTAACCACGGCGATTTGGTCAACAAAATCCTGCGGGCCGGGAATAACCATGAAAAAGAGTATGTGGTTACGGTCAACAAGCTGATTACCGATGAGTTTATCACCGGAATGAGCGCTGGCGTGCCGATGCTGGGTACGGTCACCAAAAAGTGTAAGGTGAAGAAAGAAGCACCGTTTGTATTCCGCATCACGCTGGTACAGGGGCTTAACCGCCAGATCCGCCGCATGTGTAAGCACTTCGGCTATGAAGTGACCAAACTTGAACGCACGCGGATTATGAACGTGAATCTTAAAGGGCTGCCGCCCGGCGAGTGGCGTGACCTGACCGACGATGAGCTGATTGAGCTGTTTAAACTGCTGGAAAATTCATCTTCTGATGAACCTGCAGCGAAAAAAGGCAAACCTAAAACTTCAGCTGCGAAGAAACCGGCCAGCAGCGGGCCAAAAGCCGGTGAGAAAACCGCGGGCAATACCGCTTCCCGCAAGCGTTTTGCCCAACCGGGCCGCAAAAAGAAAGGGCGCTGATCAAGCGCCCTGCCTGCAAAACTTTTTCGTCATCCTCCGGACCCGCCCTGCTCTAACGGACCGTCCGGATCGGCTGGCAGCACGATGTACACGCCCTCAAAGACCGCACCGCACTCCTCATTGCCAAACAGCTCCACTTCCAGCTGCACGCGAGCTTTACGGCCCCGCGCCAGGCGATCCAGATCGCCGCTCAACGAGCCCAGGTCGGCCACCGCCCCCGGCTTACCGGTGATCGGATGGCTGTAACGGATATGCGCATCGGCAAGAATAATGGTACCGCCAAGATGGCGCTCACGTAGCAGCAGCCAGATCAACCCCCAGCCGGTCAGCGTCGCCAGTGAAAACAGGCTGCCGGCAAACAGCGTATGGTGCGGGTTCTGGTTGCCGGTTTCCGGCATGGTGGTGATAAATTTCTGCCCGGTGTACTGCAGAATGCGGACACCCATTTTCTCGCTTAGAGGAATATGGTCGTACCAGGCCTGCTGCAGCTGACCGCACCAGTCCGCGCGGTGCAGAATGTCATCCAGCGTGATCACTGGCTTGATCATCAGGAAATGGCGCACTGGCGTGGTTTGCGGGGCGGTAATCTCGCCCTCATTGACGTAACCGAGCTTGGCAAAGAACTCCACGGCATCTTCGCGGGCGCTACAAACCACACGTTTGGCCCCTTCTTGCCGCGCAACGGACTCCAGGGTCATCGCCACCAGCGTTCCCAGCCCTTTGCCCTGCACGGAAGGATGCACGGCCAGAAAACGGATTGCCGCCTCATTGTCGCCATTAATATACAGACGGCCCACGGCCACCGGCTCGCCACGCTCATCCACCACCATCTGGTGATGCGCCAGTGCATCCCAGGCATCCCGTTCAGAGCCCATTGGCTGATGAAGGGGCTTACGCAACATTTCCCAGCGGAACTGATAGTAGGTATCCAGCTCTTCCGCCGTTTCAGGCACTCGAAGGTGATACATAAAATGGTTCTCTCTCTCTGAGCCCAATCCGCTTCCGAGCCCTTCCAGCCGCTTCAAACCTGCAGCCAGAAGGTGGCGGGGCCATCATTGACCAGGGCCACTTGCATATCGGCGGCAAAACGCCCGGTGTCAGTTTTGATGCCCTTCTCACGGCAGCAGCCAACAAAATAGTCATACAGCCGTTCGGCTTCCGCAGGCTCAGCGCCACCTGAAAAACCAGGACGCATGCCCTTTTGCGTGTCCGCTGCCAGCGTGAACTGCGACACCACCAGCAGACTGCCTCCCGCCTGCTGAACGTTGAGATTCATTTTTCCCTGGTCGTCGCTGAAAATACGGTAGCCCAGTACGCGCTCGCACAACCGCTGCGCTTTTTGCTGGTCATCCCCTTTTTCCACGCCCAGTAAGATCAGCAATCCTGGCCCGATTTCACCGATGGTCTCTCCGGCCACCGTAACGCTGGCACTCAGCGCTCGTTGAATTAAGGCAATCATGATTCCTCGTCTTCTTTTTCTTGTTCTTGTTGTTTCAACAGGCGGTAGTCGCCCAGGGAAGCAGCGATTTCTGCTCCCAGCAAAACAATACACCAGGTCCAGTATACCCACAGAAACAGGATGGGAATAACAGCCAGCACACCATAAATTAACTGGTATGAGGGAAACATCGTAACATACAGAGCAAAGGCTTTTTTTCCCAGCTCAAATAACAGCCCGGCGACCAGCGCGCCCACCAGCGCATCCCTGACCGAAACCTGGCGTGTGGGCACGATGCTGTACAACAGCCAGAATGAGAGCCACGAGAGCAGCAGCGGGAAGATGCGCAGCCCGTAATCAATCAGCCCGCTGACGCCGCTCACTGAGGCCCAGCGCAGCGAGAGCAGGTATGAGCTGATCGCCAGGCTGGCCCCGGCCAGCATCGGACCCAGCGTCAGGATCATCCAGTAAACCGCAAAGGAGTAGACCAGCGGACGTTTTCGCTGGCTGCGCCAGATGGTGTTCAACGCGGTATCAATGGAGTACATCAGCAGCAGCGACGTCACTACCAGTCCACAGGCCCCCACCGCAGTCATCTTGTTCACATTCGCCACAAAATGCTCGAGATAGCCCTGGATCGCCACACCCGATGCCGGAACAAAGTTGCTGAAGATGAAGCTTTTCAGCTGGGTACTGACCGCAGAAAACGCCGGAAAAGCGGCGAACAGGGCAAACACCACGGCCACCAACGGCACCAGTGACAACAGTGAGACATAGGCGAGATTCCCGGCCAGCGTAGTCATCGCATCTTCGTCAATGCGCCGCCAGAGCAATTTTACCCATGACCCGATCGCCCGCAGGCGATGCCGGTAGTGGTTAATACGGCTCATCGTTAACGCCTTTCGGCAAAGAAGGCCGGAATGATGCTGTCATCGGTCACATGAACGCTCTGGATCCCCAGCGCACGTGCTCCCTCGATGTTCTCCAGGTTGTCATCAAAGAAAATAGCCCGATCGGCGGTATAGCCTTCTTCGTTCAGGACCTGCTGATAAATGCGGGCTTCAGGCTTACGCATCCCCATATCCTGCGAAAGATAGAGTTTATCTGCGGCATTGTGCACTTCAGGATACTGGGACGGCCAGAAGGTGCAGTGCAGAGAATTAGTGTTGGAAAGGATAACCACCCGCTCGCCACGATCGCGCAGCGTCTTCATTATCTGCAGCACTTCCGGACGCACGCCGACAAAAACGGCCTGCCAGCCAGCGGTAAACTGTTCAAAGCTCAGCGCCAGCCCCAGTTCGTCGCAGATCTGTTCAGCAAAGGCTTCATCGCTCACTTCACCGCGCTCATGGCGATGAAAGTTCTCACCCAGCGTGAAGTGGTTTTGTAGCGTGGCTAGCGGCACCCGTCCCAGATCGCTCCAGACGCCCAGAACCCGGTTGAAATCAATATCAACAATGACGTTACCTAAATCAAAGATATACAGCATGGCCATCTCCTTTTGTTCCGGTGAGTTATTCACTCTAGCGGTAAAACGGAAGCCTGAACAGGTCGGGAATTTCGAAAAATGCTGGAGAGTCAAAGAGGGAGAAAAAAACAGGGCCGGAAGAAACCGGCCCTGAAATAACAGCTAAAACGTCAGATTATACGTCTTTGCTGCCGCGCGAAGCGCGTTTACGATCGTTTTCAGTCAGGTGACGTTTACGAATACGGACGGACAGCGGAGTTACTTCCACCAGTTCATCATCATCGATAAACTCGATCGCCTGCTCAAGAGTCATCTTGATGGCCGGAACCAAGGTAGTGGCTTCGTCAGTACCGGAAGCACGCATGTTGGTCAGTTTTTTACCGGTCAGGCAGTTAACAGTCAGGTCGTTAGAGCGACTGTGAATACCGATAATCTGGCCTTCATAAACTTCTGCACCGTGACCCAGGAACAGCTTACCGCGGTCCTGCAGGCTGAACAGGGCGAAGGCCACCGCTTTACCCTGACCGTTAGAGATCAGCACGCCGTTCTGACGCTGGCCCACTTCGCCCTGACGGATATCGTCATAGTGGCTGAAGGTGGAGTACAGCAGACCGGTACCGGAAGTCATGGTCATGAATTCGTTACGGAAGCCAATCAGGCCACGGCTTGGGATAACGTAGTCAAGACGTACGCGACCTTTACCATCCGGATCCATGTTTTTCATATCCGCTTTACGTTCACCCATCGCCTGCATCACAGAACCCTGGTGCTGTTCTTCGATATCCAGGGTCACGTTTTCGAATGGCTCTTGTTTACGGCCTTCGAACTCGCGGAAGATAACTTTCGGACGGGATACCGCCAGCTCGAAACCTTCACGACGCATGTTTTCAATCAGAACGGACAGGTGAAGTTCACCACGACCGGAAACGCGGAACGCATCAGCATCCGCAGTTTCTTCAACGCGCAGTGCCACGTTGTGCACCAGCTCTTTGTTCAGACGGTCAAGGATCTGACGGGAAGTCACATACTTACCTTCTTTACCGCAGAATGGTGAGGTGTTGACGTTGAAGAACATGGTTACGGTTGGTTCATCAACGCTCAGGGCTGGCAGTGCCTGAACATTCTGTGGATCACAGATGGTGTCGGAGATGTTCAGTTCGCCCAGACCGGTGATGGCGATGATGTCGCCTGCTTCCGCTTCTGCTGCGTCGATACGCTCCAGACCCAGGTGAGTCAGCACTTTACCGACTTTACCGTTACGGGTTTTGCCTTCGCTATCAACGATGGTGACCTGCTGGTTTGGCTTCACTTTACCGCGCTTAATGCGGCCGATGCCGATAACACCAACATAGTTGTTGTAGTCCAGCTGAGAAATCTGCATCTGGAACGGTGCTTCCATCTCAACCTGCGGAGGAGAAACGTGTTTCACGATGGCTTCGTACAGCGGAGTCATGTCTTCAGCCATGTCGGAGTGGTCAAGACCAGCGATACCGTTCAGGGCAGAAGCATAGATAACAGGGAAGTCGAGCTGCTCGTCGGTCGCGTCCAGGTTAACGAACAGGTCAAAGACCTGGTCAACAACCCAGTCAGGACGTGCGCCAGGACGGTCAACTTTGTTAATGACCACGATCGGCTTCAGACCATTAGCAAACGCTTTTTTGGTCACGAAGCGGGTTTGCGGCATAGGGCCATCCATTGCATCCACAACCAGCAGCACCGAGTCAACCATTGACATCACACGCTCTACCTCACCGCCGAAGTCGGCGTGTCCTGGGGTATCCACGATGTTGATACGGTAGTCGTTCCATTTAATGGCGGTGTTTTTTGCGAGGATGGTAATCCCACGCTCTTTCTCCAAATCGTTGGAGTCCATTACGCGTTCGGTTGCTTCAGTACGGGCATCAAAGGTACCGGACTGCTGCAGCAACTTATCAACCAGGGTAGTTTTACCATGGTCAACGTGGGCAATAATGGCGATGTTACGCAAATTTTCGATCACAGCTTTGCCTCAGGCATTAGAAATAGCGCGCTATTGTACACGGATTAATCGAAGGACTGAACAGGATCACAAATATCAATTAAAGATAACTGTCAGGATTGCTTTTACAGCCATTTACAGTGCAGGAATTGCACTCCATCGAAAAAATGCACCATTTTGGTGCCCACCCTGCACTCTGTAGCACCATAATGGTGCGCGACTTCCATCATGGTGCAGCTCCCGTCTCACGAGAGGGTGCATCATAGCGCTTTTTCAGTCAGTTAAGAAAGTTGGCATAGATTTCGCTTTATAACATTCAAGAGAAGAATGCCAGTTTCCACAACGGTTGATAGCTTGTCAGAGATCTTTATTATCGGTTCACTGTGCCAGATAAGCGAAGTGGTACACCGGAAAGATCCCTAACCACGACGACAATGACAAAATCCAGGAGAGTTAAGTATGTCCGCTGAACACGTTCTGTCGATGATGAACGAGCACGAAGTCAAATTTGTTGATCTGCGTTTTACCGATACCAAAGGTAAAGAACAGCACGTCACTATTCCTGCTCATCAGGTTAACGCTGACTTCTTCGAAGAAGGCAAAATGTTTGACGGCTCCTCTATCGGTGGCTGGAAAGGGATTAACGAATCAGACATGGTTCTGATGCCTGATGCAACTACCGCTGTTCTGGATCCGTTCTTCGAAGACCCTACGCTGATCATCCGTTGTGACATCCTCGAGCCAGGCACCATGCAGGGCTACGATCGTGATCCACGCTCCATCGCAAAGCGCGCTGAAGACTTCCTGCGCTCATCCGGCATCGCAGACACCGTTCTGTTTGGACCAGAGCCAGAGTTCTTCCTGTTTGACGACGTGCGCTTTGGCGCGACCACTTCCGGTTCACACGTTGCTATCGACGATATCGAAGCAGCCTGGAACACTGGTAAAGAATACGAAGGCGGCAACAAAGGCCACCGTCCAGGTCTGAAAGGCGGTTACTTCCCGGTTCCACCAGTCGACTCTTCACAGGACATCCGTTCTGCTATGTGTCTGACCATGGAGCAGATGGGCCTGGTTGTTGAAGCTCACCACCACGAAGTGGCAACAGCGGGTCAGAACGAAGTGGCAACCCGCTTCAACACCATGACCAAAAAAGCTGACGAAATTCAGATCTACAAATATGTTGTTCACAACGTAGCTCACGCTTATGGCAAAACTGCGACCTTTATGCCAAAACCAATCTTTGGTGATAACGGTTCCGGTATGCACTGCCACATGTCACTGTCTAAAGGCGGCACCAACCTGTTCGCTGGCGACAAATACGGCGGCCTGTCTGAAACTGCCCTTTTCTACATCGGCGGTGTGATCAAGCACGCTAAAGCGATCAACGCCCTGTCTAACCCGACCACTAACTCTTACAAGCGACTGGTCCCGGGTTACGAAGCTCCAGTTATGCTGGCTTACTCTGCACGTAACCGTTCTGCTTCTATCCGTATTCCAGTGGTTGCCAGCCCGAAAGCACGTCGTATCGAAGCTCGCTTCCCTGATCCAGCAGCTAACCCATACCTGTGCTTCTCTGCACTGCTGATGGCTGGCCTGGACGGTATCATCAACAAAATCCATCCTGGCGACGCGATGGACAAAAACCTGTACGACCTGCCGCCGGAAGAAGAAGCTGAGATTCCAAAAGTGGCCGGTTCACTGGAAGAAGCTCTGAACGCACTGAGCGAAGACCGCGAGTTCCTGACTCGTGGCGGCGTGTTCACTAACGACACCATCGATGCCTACATCGAACTGCGTAAATCCGAAATGGACCGCGTTCGCATGACGCCACATCCGGTCGAGTTCGAGCTGTACTACAGCGTTTAACTGGTTTGACGTTTTTGTTGCCGTGGAAACTTTAGCCCATCTCCGGATGGGCTTTTTTCTCCGCGAATTCATCGTTCAGGAAGACGATTTTCGGGTTCCAAGACTATAATGCACTAAAAAGGTGCAGGAGAACGCTGTATGGCAACAGGCACGCTGCCCGATGCTGGGCAGATTCTCAATTCTCTGATTAACAGTATTTTGCTGGTCGATAGCGATCTGGTGGTGCATTACGCCAACCCCGCCGCTCAGCAGCTGTTAGCGCAAAGCTCCCGCAAGCTGTTTGGTACACCGCTGCCGGAACTGATGGGATATTTTTCCTTAAATATCGACGTCATGCGCGAGAGTCTGAACGCAGGTCAGGGCTTTACCGACAGTGAAGTGACTCTGGTGGTAGATAGCCGCGCGCACATAATGTCTTTAACAGCGCAGCGTCTGCCCGATGGTTTAATTCTGCTTGAAATGGCCCCGATGGATAATCAGCGCCGTCTCAGTCAGGAACAGATTCAACATGCTCAGCAGGTAGCTGCCCGGGATTTGGTCCGGGGTCTGGCTCATGAAATTAAAAACCCGCTGGGAGGATTACGAGGCGCAGCACAGCTTCTGGCAAAAGCGCTTCCGGATCCGTCTTTAACCGAATATACCAAGGTGATCATCGAACAGGCAGACCGCCTGCGCAATCTCGTTGATCGCCTGCTTGGCCCGCAGCAGCCAGGCATGCACGTTACGCAAAGTATCCATCAGGTGGCTGAACGTGTGGTCAATCTGGTGTCGATGGAACTGCCCGATAACGTGACGCTGGTTCGGGATTACGATCCCAGCCTGCCGGAGTTGCCCCACGATCCGGATCAGATCGAACAGGTTCTGCTGAACGTTGTACGCAACGCCTTACAGGCGTTGGGTGAAGAAGGCGGCACTATTACACTTCGTACCCGCACGGCATTCCAGTTAACGCTGCACGGAGTACGTTATCGCCTGGTGGCACGCATCGATGTCGAGGATGATGGCCCAGGTATTCCGGCACAACTGCAGGATACGCTGTTTTATCCGATGGTGAGCGGCCGCGAAGGTGGGACCGGCTTAGGTCTGTCTATCGCGCGCAGCCTGATTGACCAGCATTCGGGGAAAATAGAATTTAGCAGTTGGCCTGGTCACACTGAATTTTCGGTTTATCTGCCTATTCGCCAGTGAGGTTTCTATGCAACGAGGGATAGTTTGGATCGTCGATGACGATAGCTCCATCCGCTGGGTGCTTGAACGCGCGCTCACTGGAGCCGGTTTAAGCTGTGCCACCTTTGACAGCGCTAACGAGGTGCTGGACGCCCTTGCCAGCAAAACCCCAGACGTTTTACTTTCAGATATTCGTATGCCCGGCATGGACGGACTGGCACTACTCAAACAGATAAAACAGCGTCACCCGATGCTTCCGGTCATCATAATGACTGCCCATTCCGATCTGGATGCTGCGGTCAGCGCTTACCAGCAAGGAGCGTTTGATTACCTGCCGAAGCCTTTCGATATTGACGAAGCCGTGGCGCTGGTTGAACGCGCGATCAGTCATTATCAGGAACAGCAGCAGCCGCGCAATCAACCGGTCAACGGCCCGACCACCGATATCATCGGTGAAGCACCGGCGATGCAGGATGTGTTCCGCATTATTGGCCGTCTCTCCCGTTCGTCAATCAGCGTATTGATCAATGGCGAATCGGGTACAGGTAAAGAGTTGGTTGCCCACGCTCTGCATCGCCACAGCCCGCGCGCCAAAGCGCCCTTTATCGCACTGAACATGGCTGCTATCCCGAAGGATCTGATCGAATCCGAGCTGTTCGGGCATGAGAAAGGAGCTTTTACCGGGGCGAACCAGATCCGTCAGGGCCGCTTCGAACAGGCCGACGGCGGCACGCTGTTCCTCGATGAAATTGGCGATATGCCGCTGGATGTGCAGACCCGTTTGCTGCGCGTGCTGGCTGATGGCCAGTTCTACCGCGTGGGAGGCTATGCGCCGGTGAAGGTGGATGTCCGTATTATCGCGGCAACTCACCAGAACCTTGAGCTGCGTGTGCAGGAAGGCAAATTCCGTGAAGACCTTTTCCACCGTCTCAATGTGATCCGCGTGCACCTGCCGCCGCTGCGCGAGCGCCGGGAAGATATTCCTCGTCTGGCGCGCTACTTCCTGCAGGTTGCCGCTCGTGAGCTGGGTGTGGAAGCGAAGATCCTGCATCCGGAAACGGAAACCGCGCTGACCCGCCTGCACTGGTCGGGCAACGTGCGTCAGCTGGAGAACACCTGCCGCTGGCTGACCGTAATGGCCGCAGGCCAGGAAGTACTGATTCAGGATCTGCCTTCAGAGTTGTTTGAGACCTCCGCGCCGGAGAACCCGGTGCAGTCTCTGCCCGATAGTTGGGCAACACTGTTGGCACAGTGGGCCGATCGCGCCCTGCGTTCCGGTCATCAAAACCTGCTGTCAGAAGCTCAGCCTGAGATGGAGCGTACGCTGCTGACCACCGCTCTGCGTCATACGCAGGGGCATAAGCAGGAAGCTGCACGGTTGCTGGGCTGGGGACGAAATACCCTGACCCGCAAACTGAAAGAGCTGGGAATGGAATAAATTTGTTTTGTTTAGAGAAGGCCGGGCGAATGTCCGGCCTTTTTTGTTTCAGTCTGTCAGCAGGCAGACTACCGATTCAGATCACCCGCGAGAATTGCTGCATACGCGCTTTCTGGCGCAGGTAAACGTCAAAGCACATGCAGATATTCCTGACCAGCATTCGCCCCTTAGCGGTGACCTGAAGGCGCTTCTCGTCGCACTCCACCAGCCCGTCAGCAATAAAGGGAGCCAGCAGTGTCAGATCTTCAGCAAAGTAGTCAGTAAAACGCCGCGTGGCGGTTTCAAAATCGGCATAATTCAGTGAGAAGTTACACATCAGCGTTTTGATTACATCGCGACGCAGACAGTCATCCGCTGTCAGGCTCAGTCCACGCCACAATGCGGTCTGCTGCTGGTCCACCGCGGCATACCAGCTCTTCAACTCTTTCTGGTTCTGCGCATAGCTGTCCCCCATCATGCTGATGGCCGACACGCCCATCCCCAGCAGATCACTATCGCCCTGAGTGGTGTAGCCCTGGAAATTACGGTGCAGGCGCCCCTGACGCTGGGCAACGGCCAGTTCGTCATCGGGACGGGCAAAGTGGTCCATACCGATAAACTGATAGCCTTCTGCCGTCAGAGTGGCAATGGACTGCTGCAGAATGGCGAGCTTTTGCTGGGTGTCCGGCAGATCGGCATCTTTGATTTTGCGCTGGGCCGCGAACAAGTTCGGCATGTGTGCATAGTTGAACACGCTAAGCCGATCCGGGTTGAGGGCGGCCACTTTCTTAAGGGTGAAAGCAAAGCTTTCCGGCGTTTGCTTTGGCAGGCCGTAGATCAGATCCAGATTGGTGGAAGTGAAGCCCAGCTTCCGGGCACGCTCCATCAGGGCAACGATCATTGCTTCGTCCTGAATGCGGTTGACCTTCTCCTGCACCACTTTATTGAAATCCTGCACGCCCATGCTCAGACGGTTAAAGCCCTCGGCCCGCAGGTGATCCAGCACGTCCAGCTCAATCTCACGGGGGTCGACCTCAATCGACAACTCGGCTTCTGCGCTGAAGTTAAAATGCTCACGCAGCAGATCCATCAGGCGGCTGATCTGAGTTTTATTCAGATAGGTCGGCGTCCCTCCGCCCCAGTGCATTTGGGTGACGGTGCGGTTACTGAACAGTCTGGCGCGTGCGGCAATTTCAATGGCCAGCGCCTGCAGATACTCATCGGCTTTATGCTGCTGGCGGGTCACTATCTTGTTGCAGCCACAGAAATAACACAGCCGGTGGCAGAACGGGATATGGACATACAACGACAGGGGGCGATCGGGATAACGCTGGCTGGCCTGCAGAAAAGCCGCCTCGTCGTAATCCTGGTGAAATTCCAGCGCGGTGGGGTAGGAAGTGTAGCGGGGACCCGAGATGTTGTACTTCTGAATCAGGGCCTGATCCCATTCAATCATCTGCGTCACGGTATTCACTCCTTCGTTGGCGTCTGGATGCCGACCGTCGGGTGAGAGGAGGTTGCCTGAGCGGCGGACGGTCGTTCGTTCTGCGTAGCCGGGATCGACGACTGGACAGACGTCGTAGTTTAACCAACATCCACAGCAGGCCACAGAGCAGAATCAGCAGGTAAATTGATCCAGGCCAATTCATCAGCAGAGAAACCTTTTGCAGAGATGGCGCTCTTTTTGCGCCATCTTAATTTCCAGTCAGAAATGCCTGCCGTGGGATCAGTTGCCACCCTTGAGCAGACGGTACATATCCTCTTCTGCTTCTTCGTCATCGGCGTCATCATCCAGCGCAATGCCCAGCTGTTCCATCAGCACATCAATGCGGTCAAGAGTCTGATCCAGCCATGCCTGATCTTCTGCTTTCAGCGTTTCACCACTTTCCAGCCGATCCAGCAGCGCATCCAGACGTTCATCATTTTCCAGCTTCGCCAGCTCTTCTTCCGGCGTCAGAAGCGGCTTTTTCTCTGGCGCGGGTTTTACTGGTTTAGTCGCCTTTTTCACTGGCTGAACATCACTGCCCAGCGCAATCGGCTTTTTGCTGCCAATGCGTGGGTCTTTTTCCTGACCAGCGTTACCACCCTTTTTACCAGGCATCACAGGATTAGCACGGCTGCCGGAAGCATTACCGCGATGTTTCTTGTCACGCTTGCGGTCGCGCGCTTCGGTATTTATTTCATCGCGCGATTTACGTTTGTTTTTTGCTGCCGGTTTCTTGTCCTGGGGCGCGCGTGCAGGTTGCTTCATGATTTCTGCTCTCAGACGATTTATCTTCAGTATAGAATTGCGGCGGAATCTAGCAGAAAGCAGACAAAGAAAAAAGGCGCCAGGTCACCCTGTCGCCTTTTTTCGCACCTTCCGCAGAAGGACTGACTTTAGTCAGCATCCTTTTTAGCACACAACTTCCCGGTTTTCCCTTGCCGTATCGTCCATCCTGGACGCTATCCTTTCCCTGAGTGTGTTGCATCCTCAACACGTTCCGTCCCTGCTCTGCGTCATCCTGACGCCCCCTGAGCTCTTCATCCTGAAGTGAACCATCCAGGTTCTGGTAAATACTTTAGACTAAATGGTCAAACTCACAAGGCAGCTTAATAAAAATTTCCCGTACACTTATAGGGGATTAAATTTAATACATTGTTTTTAAATGATATTGCATTGTGAGCCACATAAAATTATGGACAAGAGCTGGCAGAAACAATGGCCGATCTCTTACAAATCTTCGGGCGACTCGCGGCCGATTGAGCGCTTTCAATCCATACAGGGTATACTCTGCGCAATTGACCTTATATCTGGAGTTTCTATTTTGTCTGGCTGGAATTATCACGTTACCCATTTTGTTACCAGCGCTCCTGACATCCGTCACCTGCCGGCCGATACCGGTATCGAAGTGGCGTTTGCCGGCCGTTCCAATGCGGGCAAATCCAGCGCGCTGAACACGCTGACCAATCAGAAAAGCCTGGCGCGGACCAGTAAAACACCGGGACGCACGCAGCTTATCAATCTGTTCCAGGTCGCTGAAGGCTATCGTCTGGTGGATTTACCGGGCTATGGCTATGCCGAAGTTCCGGAAGAGATGAAGCTGAAGTGGCAACGCGCGCTGGCGGAGTATCTGCGTGAGCGCCAGTGCCTGAAAGGCCTGGTGGTGCTGATGGACATCCGTCATCCACTGAAAGATCTGGATCAGCAAATGATCAACTGGGCGGTGCAGAGCGGTATTGAAGTGCTGGTGCTGTTGACCAAAGCCGATAAGCTGGCTTCCGGCGCGCGTAAAGCGCAGCTGAACATGGTGCGTGAAGCGGCGAAGAGCTTTGTCGGTGATGTTCAGGTTGAGATGTTTTCTTCACTGAAGAAAATCGGCATCGATAAGCTGAGCGCCAAACTGGACAGCTGGTACAGTGAGCTGCCGCCGGCAACTGAAGAAGAGTTCGCAGAAGAGTAAAATCAGGCCTGCGGGCCTGAACCGCGCCCAATAAAAAACGCCCCAGTCATAACAACTGGGGCGGCTAAATATTCAGCCAAATCCGATTACGTGAAGTAAAAGGTCTGAAAGATAGAACATCTTACCTCTGTACCCTACGCCTTAAACTCTACATGATTTTTTCGGCCCTCAAAAGGGTTTTTTGTAGTTAATTTTCATAAAACACCCTGCGTTATCCAACTCAGTTCACAGAAAAAAGCATTGCCTGTAGCTAAATTACAAAAAAAATGCTTTCACGATAACCGCTTAGGTGAAGAGCTAAGCGCGATTAAAAAGCAGTCAAAGCTGAACCGATTAACCAAAGCGATTTCTTATGGCGAAAAAAAGAGGCTGAATTCATTAAGAAATCAGCCTCGTTTGTCAGTACCAGCGAGTTATCAGTGCGCCTGATCCCAGTTATCGCCTACCCCGACATCAACCTGCAGCGGCACATCAAGCTTCATGCTGTTCTCCATCAGGTCGCGGATTTTCGCTGTTGCCGCCTCCGCCTCTGAGGTTTTCACTTCAAACACCAGTTCATCGTGTACCTGCATAATCATCTTCACGTCAGGGTTGGCCTGTGGCGTCAGCCAGCCATCAACGGCAATCATCGCTTTCTTGATAATATCGGCTGCCGTGCCCTGCATTGGGGCGTTGATGGCCGCACGCTCGGCGGCTTTACGACGCATCACATTGCTGGCCTTAATATCTGGCAGGTAGAGGCGACGACCATCAAGCGTGGAGACATAGCCTTTCTCCGCAGCCTGTTCACGAGTGCTTTCCATATACTCCAACACGCCAGGATAGCGCTCGAAGTAGAGATCCATGTATTTCTTCGCCTCACCAGCGCCGATATTCAGCTGGCGGGACAGGCCAAACGCGCTCATGCCGTAGATCAGACCAAAGTTAATGGCCTTGGCGCTGCGGCGCTGCTCGCCGGTGACTTTTTCCAGCGCCATACCAAACACCTCAGCGGCAGTGGCACGGTGAATATCCTGTCCTTCCGAGAAAGCCTTCAGCAGCCCCTTATCCTGGGAGAGATGGGCCATGATCCGCAGTTCGATTTGTGAATAATCGGCCGCGAGGATCTGATGCCCCTTCGAAGCAATAAAGGCCTGCCGAATCCGCCGTCCTTCATCATTGCGCACCGGGATGTTTTGCAGGTTAGGATCGGTGGAGGAGAGTCTGCCCGTTGCCGTCACCGCCTGATGATAAGAGGTGTGGACCCGTCCGGTCAGCGGATTGATCATCTGCGGTAGCTTGTCGGTATAGGTCGACTTCAGCTTGGACAGGCCACGGTGCTCCAGAATCACTTTAGGTAGCGGGTAATCCAGCGCCAGCTCGGCCAGCACTTCTTCACTGGTGGAGGGTGCGCCACCCGGGGTTTTTTTAGTTGGCTTGATCCCCTGCTTTTCAAACAGGATGGTTTGCAGCTGCTTGGGAGAAGAGAGGTTGAACGGCTCGCCAGCCAGCTCGTGCGCTTTCAGCTCCAGTTCTCCCAACCGCGTGGTCAGCTCCTGAGAATGCTGAGCCAGGATACCCTGATCGATCAGCACGCCATTACGTTCGATGCGCGAGATAACGGTAACCAGCGGCATCTCAATCGTTTCGAAGACCTGCTTTGGCCCCTGCTCCTTTTCCAGCTCTGGCCACATTTTAAGGTGCAGCTGAAGCGTGACATCGGCGTCTTCGGCTGCATAGTGTGCCGCCTGCTCCAGTGCTATCTGGTTAAAGGTCAGCTGTTTTTTGCCTTTACCCGCAATATCTTCAAAGCTTACCGTCTTGTGGTGCAGCCAGCGCGAGGCAAGAGTATCCATATCATGGCGTCCTGAGACGCTGTTCAGCGCGTAGGACTCCAGCATGGTGTCGAATTTGATACCCTGCAGCTCGATGCCGTAATTCTTTAGCACGCCACGGTCATACTTCAGGTTCTGACCAACCTTCAACAGCTTGCTGTCTTCCAGCAGCGGCTTGAGACGTTCCAGCACGCTGTCGCGATCCAACTGGGCTGGCGCATCGAGATAATCATGAGCCACCGGCAGATAAGCCGCTTCTCCTGGCGCAACAGCAAAGGAGAGACCGACAATAGTGGCGGTGAGAGTATCCAGGGAGTCTGTTTCCAGATCGACGGCGAACAGCTTGCTGGCCTTGAGCTTTTTCAGCCAACCGGCAAAAGTCTCTTCATCGAGGATAGTAACGTAACCATCCGCAGAAAGAACACTGGTTGCCTCAGCCTGCTCTTCCACTTTTTCAGCCAGCGCTTTCTGTGCCTGAGGGTTGCTCTTTTTCCCCTGCAGCCATTTACCTTCTTCCAGGTCGGTGATCCAGCGCTTAAATTCGTAATGGCGGAACTGACCGAGCAGCTCTTCCACTGCCGGTTCGCTGACCGTCAGCTGATCGCAGGTAAGCTCAAGTTCAACGTCGGTTTTAATAGTCGCCAGCTGGTAGGAGAGGAAAGCGAGTTCCCTGTTCTGCTCCAGTTTGGCTGCCATCGTCTTCGCTCCGCGGAAAGAGAGGTCAGCGACTTTGTCCAGATTCTCATAGATATCTTTAATGCCGCCCAGGCCCTGCAGCAGCGCCTGAGCGGTCTTCTCACCCACGCCTGGCACGCCCGGAATATTATCCGAGGAGTCACCCATCAGGGCGAGGAAGTCGATAATCAATGCCGGAGGGATACCGTATTTCTCCACCACTTCATCCGGGCCGAGAATGGCGTTATTCATGGTGTTAATCAGCGTGATACCCGGCGTCACCAGTTGCGCCATATCTTTATCACCGGTGCTGATCAGCACTGGCCTGCCGAGCTTGCCTGCTTCGAGTGCCAGCGTTCCAATGACGTCATCCGCCTCCACGCCGGAAACCGCCAGCAAAGGCAGCCCCATAGCTCTGACCATATTGTGCAGCGGTTCAATCTGTGCCCGCAGATCGTCCGGCATCGGTGGACGGTGAGATTTGTAATGTTCAAAAAGTTCATCACGGAACGTTTTGCCTTTGGCATCAAAAACCACCGCGACGTGGCTGGGCTTATATTGCAACAGCAGGCTGCGCAGCATATTCAACACGCCGTACATGGCACCGGTTGGTTCTCCTGAGCTGTTGGTCAGCGGAGGAAACGCATGATAAGCGCGGTAAAGATAAGAAGAGCCATCTACCAGAATAAGCGGGTTTTCTGCAATTTGTGCCATTAGTCGTCACGTTCTTCGTTGGTTTTATCAATGAGGTTAGGATGCCACAGCTAAGCCCCAAAAATGAAATAACTCCGCGTATTAACTTGTACGTCAATCGGCATTTGTGGCGCGGCGCGCAATAATAAGTTGTGGATAACTTTGTGCGTAAATTTGCTAACGTATTGTTATATGCAGGGAATGAGCGAGCACCCTTAACAAAATATATTTAAAATCATGTGGTTAATGTTTTTCTCCAGGATAAACTTCAGGTTTTGCGGAATTGATTCTGTGTGGATATTAATTATTAAGCGGCGTGAACGAACAGGATCTCTTACTGAAAAAACCGCCTGGGGCTGGCAGTTTATTCCAGGAACTGACAATAAAAAGAAGGGAAACAACAACGCCGGTCAGCAGCCGGCGTCGGATAAAACCAGGCTTACTTCTGCGTCAGCAGGAATTTCACCACGTTAGCATATTGCTGAACATAGTTATCCATTGAGCTGGTATCCAGACCGCCGTTGTTAACCATATATTTTCCGTTAACAAACATCGCAGGAACGCCGCGCAAATCAACGTCTTCCGCCGCTTTTTCCTGCTGAGCGACCAGTGATTTCACCACGAAGCTGTTCCATGCTGCGTCATATTGTTCCGGGGTAATAGCAGCAGCCTTAACGAAGACTTCTTTCAGGCTGGCCGGATCGGTGATGGTCTGGGTTTTCTGAATGCCATCAAAGATTGGCGCAGTCACTTTATCTTCCACGCCCAGCGCCATGGCCACAGCCCAGGCCTGAGTCACGGTTTTCCCCATGTCACCGCCGAGGAATTCAACGTGGTATTTGGTGATTTTGGTGTCAGCCGGTAAGTTTTTCTTTACGGTGTCGCTAACGTGCCAGACGCGCTCAAACTCATAGCAGTGCGGGCAGTAGAAAGAGAAGAACTCCATGACATGAGGTTCACCAGAAACGGGTTTCTGCAGGGTGACGTACTGCTGACCATCGGTAAACTGGGCTGCCGAGGCGCTGAAAGCCAGAACCATTCCAACCAGCGCAAATAAAATCTTTTTCATTTAAAAACTCTCTCCTGACAACAAAGGGGGCGGATCGGAAAAGGCGATCAGCCCTGGAATGCGGGCATCAGCTGCAATGGTGGCTCCTGCAACAGTCTGGCCTGCTCGTTAAAAGTGGAAATCTGCCGGAGCCAGAAATCCTCATCCGTCATCCACGGGAAATTTGCCGGAAACGCCGGATCCTGCCAGCGGCGAACAACCCACGCCAGATAATAAACCATCCTCATGGCGCGTAAAGGCTCAATCAGTGACAATTCATGTGCGTCGAACTCACTGAATTCACTGTAAGCTTCCAGCAAAATGTCCCACTGAATTCGCTGTTCCTGGCTGTCGCCGTTAATCAGCATCCACAGATCCTGCACGGCCGGGCCGGTGCGGGCATCATCCAGGTCAACAAATAAAGGACCGTCGCGCCAGAGAATGTTGCCGGGATGGCAGTCTCCATGCAGGCGCAGCGGCTGCCATTGAGTATGCCAGTAATTTTGTAAAGTTGTGCCGATCAGCCGCACGCTGGTTAATAATCTGTCCTTCAGCTTACCGGGGATTAAGCTACTGGCCTCAAGTACCTGCAGAGGTTCGGTGATATATTCCTGCAGACCAATGGCAGGACGGGCAGCAAACATTTTTTTCCGTCCGGTCTGATGCATCCGACCAAGATAGCGTCCAACCCACTCCAGATGATCGTAATTATCCGTCTCATACTGGCGGCCCCCAAGGCTTGGGAACACCGTGAACAGGTAACCCTGATGCTGGTGCAAAGTTTTGCCCTGCAGGGCCCGAGGAGCAGCCACAGGAACCTCGTCAGCCAGCAGTTCGGCGGTAAACTGGTGCTCTTCTTCAATCTGCTGCTGTGACCAACGCTGGGGACGATAGAACTTCACCACGTAGCGCTTTTTATCTTCGTCGGCAAACTGATAGACCCGATTCTCAAAGCTGTTCAGCGCGGTCAGCCCGGACTCCACGCGGATACCAGTTTCCCAGAGCGCATCCAGAATGGTGTCAGGGTTTAAATTTTGAAAGTTAAAGGCAGGTTCTTTCATCCGGCATACTCGCAGATAATCGCAATCAATGAACGTTCAAGAATATCATTAAACGCGGGTACGACGGATGAAGGGAGGGGATTTAATCTTTGATTACGCCGCGAGCACGAAGAAGAGCGGTTTTAAAATCCTCTTCATAGTCTTTTTTCAGGCCCGGAATCTCTTCATGCTTATCGGTGCCACGCATTTTAAGATGGTAGATCAAAACATCATCCGTTAACTCATCGATGGGCTGAGTAAAACCGGCTTCAGCGGCGAGTTTCTGTATAAATTGCATTAAATTCAGATCTGGTTCCTGTTGCCAGGCTGGCTGTAGCAGCGACAGCAGTTCATTGAGGCGATGACATTTCATGGGTTGCTTCCTGTTCCATTCCCGATGCTGCTACGGTAGCAGGGTTAAACCCACATTAAAAGAGGGTGTAAAAGTGATGACTATCAACTGCCAGTTCCCACCTGCCGCCGTGACGGGAGTAATCCTTGCCGGTGGGCGCGGCAGCCGCATGGGCGGTGAAGATAAGGGGCTGATTGATTATCACGGGAAACCGCTTTATCAGCACGTTCTGGAGCGGTTACGCCCTCAGACAGGCAAAATGTGCATCAGCGCTAACCGTAATATTGCTGTTTATCAGCAGAGCGGCCTGCCGGTAATTGGAGATTCTCTGCCAGACTTTCCTGGTCCGTTAGCAGGAATGCTCACCGCACTGGACTATATCGACACTGAATGGGCGATCTTTTCTTCCTGTGATACGCCAGCTCTGCCGGCAGATATTGTGTTACGTCTGTGGCAGGCAAAGCAGGCAGCTCCGGCTGTCTGGGCACGCTCAGCCGGTCGGGATCACCCGACGCTGGCTCTGCTGCATGTCAGCCTGGCTGAACCGCTGGCGGCTTATCTGGCAAAAGGTGAGAGGAAGGTGATGCTATTTCTTGATCAGGCTGGTGGCCACAGCGTCCCTTTTGATGACTGCCCCGGCGCCTTCGCCAATATTAACCGCCCTGAAGATCTTTTGTCCTGAGGAACTCTGATGCTCCCTCTTTTAGCAATTACCGCTTTCAGCGGCACGGGTAAAACAACGCTTTTAAAACAGCTAATTACCATTTTGAAAGCCCGGGGTATCCGTCCCGGTTTGATCAAACACACCCATCACAATATGGATATTGATACGCCAGGCAAAGACAGCTTTGAGCTACGTAAAGCCGGAGCTGACCAGGTCATGGTCTTTAACCAGCAGCGCTGGGCGTTAATCACTGAAACTCCGCAACAGCCCGAACCTGATTTGCAGTTTCTGATCGGTCGGATGGATCCCTCTTCGCTGGATATCATTCTGCTGGAAGGATTTAAGCATGAGCCGGTTCCGAAGATCGCACTGTGGCGAGGAGGGGAGGAGCAAGCTTTGGCCCAGTTACTGGATAAATACGTTATTGCGGTAGCCAGCGACCGTGTTATTCCCGTGAAACTTCCGCTGCTGGATCTGAATAACACACAGCAGATTGCTGATTTTATTGCTGCCTGGTTGTTGGATCAGCGCTAAAACGAGTACCGTGCAACGGAGACCTTTTTAAGATGTCGGTGCAGATAAACCTGACTAAAAGGCTACTTAAGAGGCGGGCTGCCAAAAGATTTCCGGATCGTAAACGCAAAAAACCCCGGCCGTCAGGCCGGGGTTCCTGTCTGAAAGCAAAAAGGCCACCCGTAAGGGTGGCCTTTCTGTTTTATTTGATGCCTGGCAGTTCCCTACTCTCGCATGGGGAGACCCCACACTACCATCGGCGCTACGGCGTTTCACTTCTGAGTTCGGCATGGGGTCAGGTGGGACCACCGCGCTACAGCCGCCAGGCAAATTCTTTTACCGAACTCAATGCCATATTAGTGGTGCTGATACCCAGAGTCGAACTGGGGACCTCACCCTTACCAAGGGTGCGCTCTACCAACTGAGCCATATCAGCACGGCTTGGAGCGGGCAGCGGGAATCGAACCCGCATCATCAGCTTGGAAGGCTGAGGTAATAGCCATTATACGATGCCCGCATCCTGGAACTCTGCTACCTGTTCTGTCTGTAGCTTATGAATAATAAGAAAAGAATTCTCATTATTCGAGTCAACCCGCATACGCTTGATGACTCCGACTGTGCTTGTGCTCAGTCTAAAATCGGTATCCCATCCCCAGACGATTTATGGAAATTTTTCATCTGGTTCAACCTTAACCTCAAGGTCGGGATGGTGGTGGGGGAAGGATTCGAACCTTCGAAGTCGATGACGGCAGATTTACAGTCTGC
>NZ_WHOY01000031.1:1891718-1909099 GCF_009765445.1 Pantoea sp. BAV 3049
GTTGCCGGTGAGTCGGCTGAAACCATCGTGGCGCAGGCGAATGAAATTGGCGCGGTGATGATCGTGATGGGGCGCCGCCATCTCTCTTCATTTAACCGCCTGTTGAAAGGTTCGGTCAGTGCGGCAGTGATTGAACGCGCCAGTTGCCCGGTTCTGGTTGACGTGCGGGTCGACTGACTCTGTTATTCAGGGCCGTAAAGCGCGGCCCTTTTGCCCAGGAAACTATTTTGATTTACTCCCCTGTACTTATCTCTTTTCTGGCCGCTCTGGCCCTGATCTTTATACTTATCCTGCTGCAAAAGCGCGGTGTCATCAGCAAGGCTATGGCCGTGGTGCTGGCTTTTGTGCTGATAGTTGTTGGCAACTATTACTATTTTGCGATGAAGCTCCCCCGGCAGCAGCATGAAGCCCGGATGGCCGCTGCGCAGCAACGCTTTAGCGAGCTGCCGGTCTATCGCACGCTGAAAGAACAACAGCCTTCGCTTTATCAGAAGCTGGACCGGGAATATCTGGCCGCTCTCGACGAGGGATCCAGTGAGGAACAGGCGCTGGAGCGGCTGCGTCCGATGCTGTCTGACCTGCTGAATCAGCGCATCAGCTCTGCCAGCGATGAAGCTCTTCACCGCTATATGGCGGTTTCGCTGGAAGAGATGAAAACCCTTCGTCAGCAGAATGCGGAACTGTGCTTTAAATTTCTGTTTCCGCAGGTCGGGGGAGGAGTGAACACCGCTGAGATTTTTCCTGCCGATTTGCGCGACCGTGAGATGCAAACCATGGACTATTTCCTGCAGAACAGCCGCGGTGCTGAACAGGCCAGTGATATTGAACGCAGCAGAGCCGATCTGCAAAAAATTGTGCGTTCGTTATACGGCAAATGGGGCAGCGCGCTACAAACCATGAATGCTCCGGCGGAACCGGGGGCAGATAAAACCAAACTCTGCGACATGACAATCGATCTTTACCAATCTGTGCTGGCACTTCCGGTTAATAATTCGGCGGGCGTATTACGTATAATTCTTGCCGGAAACGCGAATTAAGAACGAAAAAAAGCCCGCTCGCCGCGGGCATAACATAGTGTTATATAAAAACTCTGGTGTCAGTCAGACATATCGCTGTGTCTGAATGCATCATCGCATTCCTTTTCATCCTGTACCAGTTGGCAGCCTGAATTGATTCAATCGGTAAAATATTGCATTCACAAAGTAAAAATTGTGCAAATGCAGGCTTTTCCGATGGTGGTGGGAAGGGGAATTGCTATCATGCGGCACCGGAGAAAGGAGAGGAAAATGAATAAGGTCATTACTGGCGCACTGGCCCTGACCATTGTGTTGTTGGCTGGCTGTACTTCCAACAAGCCGGGTGCATTTGAGAAAATTGATGAGGATCCTGCGGTAAATACTGTGCAGTATCGTTTTAATCCCACCACGGTTAATAAAACAGCGATGGAACAGGATGTGGAACGCTACTGTACGGAACGCGGGTTTGACAAGGTAGAGCCGATTAAACCGCAGGAAAGCCGGGTACCGGGATTAATGAAAGTCTGGTATCAGTGTAATTACAGTATCAAAAGTTAAAAAATAAAATGGGCGGGAAAATTCCCGCCCAATGTTTTGCATTTCTTTCTTTTTATATTGCCGTGTGCAGGCTTTGCCCGCTTGAGGGTGAAAGCGTATCACCCTCTTATAATACCTTGCTTACCAGTGGTGTGGGCCAGGACCGTATCCATGATGCCCCCCACCATGATAGCCGCCGCCACCGCCGTGATGCCAGCCTGGTCCTCCGCGATATCCGTCGTGCACAATACATCCGCTCAACATCATCATTACGCCCAGAACCGAAGCTACTTTAATTAGTGTTTTCATTGTGAATGCTCCTTCACTTTTCAATGATTACAACTTTACTTTTAGAAAGTGGAGGAATGATGCCGCTTTTGTAGAGTTATTTATGTAGTTATTTCAAAATAATTCAGTAAGGATTATCCTATACCAGTTGTAATAATCATAAATAAGATAAGGCTTAAAAAAAATCTTTTTAATCCGGAATGCTCTTAATTTTCAAAGTTGACCAGTGAGCTGTATAGGCTACGTTTAAATTCACGCATGACACGGTAAATGCAGATTTATGCAGTAAACTGGGTCTGTCACTCATTCAAAGGAGAAATCATGCGCTATCAGGTAAACAACGTACTGGCGGCTCAGGCGGAGCTTGGTGAGTGTCCGGTCTGGTCGGTCAGCGAGCAGGTGCTCTATTTTGTCGACATCCTTGCGCCAGCGCTGCACCGGTTCGATCCCCGTAGCGGCGAGCATAAAGTGATGCTCGTGGCTGAGCACATCGGTTGTTTTGGCCTGAAGGAAGAGGGCGGCTTTGTGGCAGCGCTGCGGAGTGGCGTATGCATGCTGGATAGCGAAGGGCAGATCGTTGAAAGAGTCGCACCGAATCCTGGTGAGGCAGAGCGCAGCCGGTTTAACGATGGACGAGTTGACCGTTTTGGCCGCTTCTGGTGTGGCAGCCTGTGGGAGCCGCAGGACCGTAACGGCGGCAAGCTGTGCCGGCTGGATGAAAACCTGCAGCTGACCGTGCAGGCGGAAGACATCAAGATCTCCAACGGACTGGCTTTCTCGCCGGACAGCCGCTGGATGTATCATACCGATACGCCAAACGGCGTGCTGTACCGCTATCCAATGGATGAGCAGGGAGAAATTGGTCCGCGTGAAGTGCTGCAACGTTTTGTGCAGGAGCAGGGCGGCCTGCCGGATGGCGCTGCGGTGGACAGTGAAGGTTTCTATTGGGCGGCGATGTTTGATGGTTCCAGAGTGATCCGTCTGAATCCGGCTAACGGTGAGAATGTGGATGAGATCCCTTTACCGGTTCGCTGGCCAACCATGGTGGCCTTTGGCGGCGAAGATCTGAAAACATTGTATATCACCAGCTCCAGAGAGGATCGCACGGAGCAGGAGCTGGCAGAGTATCCGCAGTCCGGCGATGTGTTCGCCGTCCGGGTTGAAGTGGCGGGGATTGCTGAGCCGTTGTTTCGCAGTAAACAGGTTGTCTGAGAGGCTACACCAGACTGACTGCGGCCCGTCTTATCCGGGCCGCACCATTCTTGATTTTCCGACTTCCAGGCCTGTAATCCTCAGGCATGTTGCAGGGTTTTCTTGCTCTCCGGCGCGATGTGGGGCAGACGAATGGTCGCCGACATCACCAGCGAGATAGCCAGCAGCGCCATAATCAGGCTGAAGGTTACGGTAAAGCCACCAAACAGTGAAGCAATCAGCGAGCCCATCACACTGCCAATCCCGAAGCCCAGGTAAATCAGGCCATAGTTTTTGGTCAGGTTATTCAGGCCAAAGAAGTCGCTGACCAGCGAAGGATAGACCGTAATGGTGCCGCCAAAGCTGAAGGCCACGCAGGCGATTGAAATAAAGAAGGTGGTTTCGTTCATCCGGCTGAACAGCAGAATACTCATCCCGGCCAGCGAAACCACCTGTGCCAGAGTAATTACCCGGATACGCGCCATTTTATCGGACAGGACGCCCAGCACCAGACGGCCACTGAGGTTAGCGATGGCGATAATGGTAACCGCATTAGCGGCGGTCTGGGTGGACAAATGGACCAGCCCCTCACCAATATCTTTCGCCACGCCGATCACATACAGACCGCTCATGCAGGCAGTCAGGAACATCACCGCCAGCATCCAGTATTGCGGCAGGCGGACCGCCTGAGCCAGGGAGAAATCACGTGCGCTGGAGCTGTCGCCCTGTTTTGCAGTCTGCTGCTTCGGTGCATCTTTCATCAGCATCGCGCCAACGATCACCATCACCATCGCCAGACAACCCCAGATGATAAAGGTGGTTTCCAGGCTGTTCACGCTCAGCAGGTAGCTACAGATAAATTTAAAACCCAGGCTGCCCAGGCCGTACGCGCCGATAGCACAGGCGGAGATCACGCCTTTACGCTCCGGGAACCACTTCACGCAGTTGGAGAGCGTCATCAGGTAACCCGCTCCGTCGGCCAGGCCGACCAGCACGCCCGCGCTGAGATAGAGCATAAACAGGTTACTGGCATGAGCCGTCAGGAAAAAGCCCAGTGCCATCAGCACGCCTGCGCCAATGCTGACGTTACGAACACCAAAGCGCTCCTGCAGTTTACCCGCCACTGACGAGGCTATCGCCAGGCCGAGGCTCAACAAACCAAACGAGAAAGCTACCTGGCTGACCGGCGCATCCAGCTTGTGCGACAGCTGGCCGTTGAACAGGCTCCAGGTATAAACGGAACCCAGCGCGAACTGGGTGATGATGGTGCCGATCAGGGTAAGCCAGCGTGTACGGTTAACGCTGTTGCTGACGGGGTTTGTGCTCATGGGAAGCTCCCGGGGAAAGTTTAAGAAATTGAGCACAGAATAAATCCGGTCTTTCGCGCGCGGGGAGATTAAGGCATGAACTGCCGTCAGGACGGAATGAAATGCCGCTGAGCGGGTATGAATGGCGATGCAAAATGCACCTGATGCTGGAAAAGCGGGCATTGTTGCCCGCTTGATGAGAATTACTCGCCTGCGGACAGGCGCATATTGCGCAGATCGTTACCGGTTGGCGTCTGATGGACTCTCAGGCCAAATTCCGGCAGTACGGCAAAGATATGATCGAAGATATCCGACTGAATTTTTTCATAATCCAGCCAGACGGTGGTGTTAGTGAACACATAGATCTCCACTGGCAGGCCGTCGGATCCCGGTGCCAGCTGGCGCACCATCAGCGTCATGCCCTTATGGGTGTGAGGATGTGCTTTCAGCCAGGCTTCCAGCCAGGCGCGGAAAGTCCCGATATTGGTCATCCGGCGACCGTTAAGTGGCGTGGAGAGATCGCATTCCAGGCTGGCATTCCAGGCCGTGACTTCCTCATTTTTTCCTTCCAGATACGGCGTCAGCAGCTGCGCACGTTTCATCTCAGCAATGTCCTCCTCATTGAGGAAACGGATGCTGGTGGTATCAATATTGATGCTGCGTTTGATGCGGCGACCGCCTGATTCAGACATGCCACGCCAGTTCTTGAACGAGTCAGAAATCAGTGCGTAGGTCGGAATAGTGGTGATGGTGTTATCCCAGTTTTTCACTTTCACCGTGGTCAGACCGATATCAATCACCGCGCCGTCCGCGCCGTATTTCGGCATATCCAGCCAGTCGCCCAGCTTCAGCATGTTGTTGGCGGAAAGCTGAATACCCGCGACCAGACCGAGAATCGGATCTTTAAACACCAACATCAGCACGGCTGTCATCGCGCCCAGCCCGGTCAGCAGCACCAGCGGCGATTTGCCAATCAGCACCGAAATCACCATCAGTGCGATCAGTAGAGAAGCGATTAGCTTCAGGCTCTGGAAAATGCCGCGCAGCGGGAGCTGGGTGGCAAACATGCTGTTTTCAGACAGGCCCAGAATAAGATCCAGCAGTGAGTAGAACATCAGCAGGCTGAAAATCATCATCCACACCTGGCTGATCACCATCAGCACGCTGAACAGCGGCTCGTGGCCCTGCAGGAACATCTCCAGTTGGATCTGGAGCAACACGCCCTGCATCAGCAGCGCGAAACGGCTGAACAGTTTGGTATCAATGACTGACAGAGGCCACTGATGCGACGATTTAGCGGCAAAACGCCGAAGGAAAGGCAGCGCGATGCTGTGCAGCAAACCGTGAACAATCAGTGAGATAACTAAAATAATGGCAATGATTGCAGCCAGCGTAATCGCTGGTGCATACGGTAAATCGAAGGTGGTAAGCCACCCGAGGATATAGTGATACATCTGTTTTCATTCCCTGTGTTAAGGCTGTTCCAATGACTCTGCCGACTCGGTTCAAAAGCCGGGGCGGGGAGCATAACGTGCCAGGAAGTGCAAAATCAAATCGCGATCCCTCCATTCTTCAGGCCACTGCTCTCACTCAGAAGCGGTAAAACGCGCGATTATCTTAAGGTTTTGGCGGCCAGAGTCGATAACCAGAGGAGGTGATGGCTAACAATCACGCAGTCCCTCCCTCTTATCTCTGCAGTCGGATAACGTCTTTTTACTTGTGGGGTAGTCACTATGCCGGGGATTCCAGTTCGTCTGTCAGGGAAATTGACATTTGGCGGCGTTACGATGCTGCTGTTAACCATTGTTATTGTTTACCTGGCTATCTCGCTGCGCGGTCAGCCGCGGGTGATCGAGGCCAGCAACAGTCTGATCCAGCAGACTGGCGAAAATATCGTTGGCCAGCTGAATCAGCAATTGATAAGGACCGAGGGCGAGGTAGTCAGCCTTGCGCGTCTTGCTGAAGTTTTGCCGCATCAGGAAGCCTTATTCAAAGGCGTGCTGCCGCAGATTATCGACAGCAAAGGTGACAAAAGTATTGCAGGCGGCGGTATCTGGCCAGAGCCGGATGCTTTTACTCAGGGCGTGGCCCGCCGCAGCTTTTTCTGGTCACGCGGTGCCGATGGGGCGCTGGTTTACTCCGATGGTTATAACGATGCCAGCGGAGGCGGGTATCATAATGAAAGCTGGTACACCTCCACCAAAGAAGCGTCGCGAAATAAATGCAACTGGTCAGAAGTTTACCAGGACCCGGTTTCCAGTGTGAACATGGTGACCTGCAGCGTTCCTTACACTCAGGGGGGTAAGTTCGCTGGCGTGGCAACCTTCGACGTGCTGCTGGATAATCTTTCCGGATTTATGGAACGTAACGGCAATCTCACCGGCGGCTATGCTTTTGCGCTTGATCAGGCTGGCAACGTGCTCTATTTCCCGGGCAGCAAAGACAAAGCGCTGAAGAAATTCAGTACGCTGGCTACAGAGCAGAAATGGCTGACGCCGGTGCAACAGGGCATCAGCGGATTCAGGGCCAGCCAGAGCAGCAGCACGTTAAATCACATTCAGGATGGCGTGCTGCAGACCGGGTCGCAGATTACGCTGTTCAGAATGCCAGCTACCGGCTGGATCATCGGGCTTGTCACGCCGGAAAACAGAGTCACCGTGCTGGCGCATAATATTATGCAGGATATTTTCGTGGTGCTGATCCCGGCACTGGTGCTCCTGTTGGTGGTTGGCTGGCTGTTTGCCCGCCGCATGACTGCCCGTCTGGAATCAACCCGTGCCGCGCTGGATGAAATTGCTCACGGTGATGGCGATCTGACCCGCCGTCTGGATACCGCCGGTAAAGACGAGATTGCCGACATTGCTGTCTCGTTTAACCATTTCGTCGATAAAATTGCCGGAGTAATTACTAACGTGCAGGCCAGTGGCGTGAACGTGGCGGCCAACGCCAGCGATCTTGCCGAGGGCAACCAGGCGCTGTCGGCGAAAATTGGCGACCAGGCTGCGGCACTGGAGCAAAGTGCTGCAGCGATGGAGCAGCTGAATGCCACGGTGCAGCAAAACGCCGAAAATACGCGACTGGCAGATGCCTTCACCGAGCAGACCGCGCAGATTGCCCGCAGCAGCAGCGAGGTGATGCATCAGGTGATTGAGACCATGGCCTCGATCAAAACCTCATCCAGTCGCGTCGGTGAAATCCTCAGCGTGATTGATGGCATCGCCTTCCAGACCAATATCCTGGCGCTTAACGCCGCAGTCGAAGCTGCCAGGGCCGGAGAGCAGGGGCGAGGCTTCGCCGTGGTAGCGTCTGAAGTTCGCGCACTGGCGCAGCGAAGTGCCGCAGCCGCGCAGGAAATTAAAGCGCTGATTGGCGAATCCGATACCACCGTGCTGGCAGGTAGCAAGCTGGTGGAGGGAGCCGGGCAGAAGCTGGAAGACCTGGTCAACGATGTGCTGAAAGTGAAGCAGGTTGTGGGTGAGATCCGCGTGGCAGGAGATGAGCAAAGTAAGGGAATTGGCGAGGTGACGCTGGCCGTTTCGCAGATGGAACGCAGCATTCAGCAAAACCTGCTGCTGGTCAACCAGACCGCTGAGAACACTCACGCATTGCGTACAGAAGCCTCACAGCTGGCGCAGGACATCTCTTCCTTTAAGGTTGCCTGATAAGTTCAGACTGCACCGCCGGTGCAGTCTTTTCTTTATCTGCCGGACGAAAAGATTTATTGCCTGCCCCTCAGTGCTTTTTGTCATCAATCGGACAGAGGATCTCTTTCAGGATACTTTCGCGCTGTTGGGGAGTGAGATAAATCAGTCCGAAGAGCTTATGAGGATGGCGTTCCTGCTGGTACATCGCCCGCAGTTGTTTGAGGTAAGTCAGGCTGTTGTTCATGGCTGTCTCCTGTTAAGAACACAGACAGCCTGAACCTCTAAACCCGGTACAAACAGTGTCAGGTTTAAAATTATTGTTCCGGGTTTATGCTACTGAATATAGCTGCGAATGGCGTCAGCAATCGCTTTATTTGCCGGACGAGCGTCACGGTGCTCGGCCTCTTCGGCCACTTTTTGCAGGTATTTATTCAGCTTACCGCCGGTTGGCACGTTGCCATAGGCAATCAGCATCTGCACGATATGCCTGAGGGCAAGGACTTCCACGGTCAGGCGCTCAACGACAGGATCTTTATCTGACATACATCACTCCACTACCCAGTTGGTTCATCCATCCAGAATAGTGAAGAGTGTAAAATTCAATCAGTGGAATACAGCAAAAGATCGGCGGTAAATCGTTGTTAGCGGTTGCTCACGAAAGATACAATACCGCACCGGGCGTTTTCAGCAGGGTGAAGAGCTCTGCTGAGCTGCTGTCAGACACGTCCTGATGCTGCGCTGGACTACTGAACATCATTTTGTGGACTCTTTTAAGCTGGTGCCAGACCAGAATGGCGGAAACAGCCAGCGAACAGTTATTATCGCTGCGGGTGCAAAGTAGAGTGTAATGCCACTCCTCATCCAGTTCGTTGGAGAAGAACTGCACCGATTCGGCTGGCAACAGCGCACGGATATCCGACAGCAGGAACTCGCTAACGCCGCGGGTCAGTCTCAGGGTGAAGGTGGTCAGCATCCGGACATATCCTTGTTGGAGTGAGCAAAAACCTATCTTAATCAATTCGGGGTGAAGTTCAACGCATTAAACTTGCCGCTGAATTTGACTGGTGATGTTATCTGCGGCGGAATATTATCCGCTAACACGGGAGAACCCATGAAGAAAATCATTTTACTGCTGTGTGCCACAGCAATAGCGGGATGTGCCGCTCAGGCGGAAAAACCGGCTGCGCCGGCGAAGATTGGTATGGCAAATCCGGCCTCTGTCTGGTGCATCAAGCAGGGCGGCAAGCTGGATATGGTGAACACCGATAAAGGGCAGGTGGGTTACTGTACGCTGCCAGGTGGTGAGCGCGTGGAGGAGTGGACACTCTATCGTCGTGACCACTGACAATCTTTTCATGCTGCTTTTCCATTCCCCTGTCGGGCTGCGTTTTTGTCCTGGCAGGGTTTGACCGATCAGGTTTTACTGAGGGTGTAGCTCTTCACCTTGCCATTATCCAGCTGAACAGTCAGCGTCTTGCCCTCGGTGGTACTCATCGCGTTAGCCTGGCTGTAAGACCACATCATAAGAATATGATTTTCCGGATAGGGCGTTTCTGAGGTTGGCTGACCAAACAGGGAAATTAAGTCCTGGCGGGTAGTGGCGCCATACTGGATTTTAGCGAGACTGGCATCGTCGAAATTCTTACCGGAAGAGGAAGAGCAGCCGGAAAGCACCAGCAACATCGCGAAAGCGACAAATCGTTTTTTCATTTACGCCACCTTTTATTGAGTGCTGCTATCGTAGCAGAGGAGCGGTGCGGGTGCTCAGAGGATTAAACTGTTATTTCCTGGTGTTGCCAACGATGCAAAAATGATCCACCTCAACGGTTGAAAACGGATCCAAAGGTTACTCTGCTCCCCGGATAAAGGGGAGCATATGATCACTTTTGAGAAAGTTATGGAAATTAAAATCCTGCACAAGCAGGGGAAGAGCAATCGGGCAATTGCCTGTGAGCTGGGTCTCTCTCGTAATACGGTCAGACATTACCTTCAGATGAAGGCTGAACCTCCTGTCTATTCTTCGCGTCCTGTGGCTCCTTCCCGGCTGGATGGTTACCGGGATTATGTTCGCCAACGGATATATGAGGCATATCCTTATAAAATTCCGGCCACGGTTATTGTCCGGGAGATTAAAAGCCGCGGTTATCGGGGCGGAATCACTATTCTGAGAGATTTTATCCGCACTCTGAATACGCCACCGGTACCGGAACCGGTGGTTCGTTTTGAAACCGAACCCGGTCAGCAGATGCAGGTTGACTGGGGCACGATGCGAAACGGGAAGTCTCCCCTCCACGTCTTTGTTGCCGTGTTGGGATACAGTCGCATGCTCTATGCCGAGTTCACCGACAATATGCGCTATGAAACGCTGGAAGCCTGCCACCGTAATGCCTTCGCCTTCTTTGGTGGCGTCCCCAGAGAGGTGCTGTACGACAATATGAAAACGGTGGTACAGCAGCGCGATGCTTATCAGCCGGGGAGCCACCGTTTTAATCCTTCACTCTGGCGTTTTGGCCAGGAGATGGGTTTTTCGCCGCGTCTTTGTCGCCCATTTCGGGCCAAAACCAAAGGCAAAGTAGAACGAATGGTGCAATACATTCGCAACAGTTTTTATATTCCACTGCTGACCCGCCAGCGATCGTTGGGGAACGCTCTGGATGTTGTCACAGCAAACCAGGAGGCCCTGAGCTGGCTGCAGGAGGTGGCTAACTGTCGTCATCACTGCACCATTGGGATGCGGCCCTGCGATCGGTGTCAGGAAGAGCAGCAGTCAATGCTTTCATTACCCCCTCATAGTAAACATTTCGGCACGCAGAAAAGGATGAAGAGCGTCTCGTGCTGCTTTCCGCTTCATTATTCGCTGCCCGTAAACGAGCCCTCCTGCTACGAGGTTACCTGGTAATTTAGCTAATCTGTCGACTTGATGTTTTTTAGAAAAAAGGAATTAAATTAAATGAAATACAAAATTTTCTTCATGATGATTATTTGTTCACAGCTGGCAGGCTGCACCACGCTCTATTACAGGTGATGGCTATGCGTATATTTTTATTTTCTGCATGCACGCTATTATTATCGGGTTGTATACAGGTCTATGGGCCCGTTAAAGAAGGTGTCTCTGCAGCTTCCCAGTCGGCTGCGGACACGGAATCTGGCGCCAGTGCCGGTATGGATACGGTCAAAATTGGTAATCGCAAGCCTGATGAAATATTCAATAATGCACTGGTGTTCTTGAAAGGCAAGGGAGTAGATATTACCGTTGAAGATAAGGGCACAGGGATTATTGCGGCCAATGGGGATGATGAGTCGCTGGCTTCAACCTGGCTGGATTGTTCTCAACTCCAGCAGACTCAGGGGATTCAGGAACATTACCGCATTGTTGCACAGGTCTGGAGTGCTGGTGAAGGGACAAACCTCGCTATTCAGGTTAACGGTGTTGCCGGATTAATTACTGCAGATGGCAACGACAAAGTTAAACCGGTGGAATGTACCTCCACGGGCGTTCTGGAAAAGGATTTTCTCGAGGCGCTGAGGAAATAATCTGCATCAGACAGATTATCCTGGAAGATAAATCTGGTAAACGGGCGGATCATTTTTCAACTGATGACAAGGCCGAAGTATGGATCTGATTTGTAGCGATGTTGACATGAACCAGATGTCGACCAGACTTAATTGACTGGAAGAAAAAGGAGAGAGATATGTCGCAGCACAATACAAACGATAAGCGTGACAGGACCAAAGATAAACATCCTGCGAAAGATAACCCAAATGAACATGGCGAGATACCACGTACTCGCGATGACAGTGAGGATCACAAAAAAGATCCCTGGCAGGACAAAGGGAAGTGACGTGGAACACGGGTTGCTGACTGACGGGGTCTTATCTGGCAGTCAACGCCGTTTTCGTCAGGTAAGAAAAAGAGGCAGCAGTCAGATGGAATAGCGGGTAGTTCAGGCCACCAGAAGTGGCCTGAGCAGCTTCACTCAACGGAGGGGGGCTGATACTTAATGTACTGGCGAATGGTTTCATGGATTTCGCGGTTATCATCTTCATCCAGTCCACGGCTGGCATACTCTTTGGCCAGCGCCTCCAGCACATCATCAAATTTGCCTTTGTAGTTGAGATTATTCAGCGCTATCTGCTGTCCGACAATCTCCCTCAGCACCAGCGTTTCAACCTGCAGCCGCTGAACCTTCTCTTCGAGTTTCTTGATGCGATCTTCTTCTGACATAACATCTCCACTGTTAAACCAGCTCAATTACCAGGATATATGCTCCCCATCATGAAGGGAGCGGCAAAACCTGTCCCTGTGTGACAGCGAAAACAGCATCGTCGAACTTAAAACTGAATGCAATGAGGAAGTTATCTGGAGATTTTCAGACATGAAATGGCAGGGCGTTTTAACTGGAAGAGGAGGAGGGAAGTCCTTTCGCACCTCACGCCTTTACTGTTTTAAGCCCCAACGAATTTAAGCTCCTTCTCAGCGCCGGAAGCGGACATCTACAATATCACTTTGCGCTGATAGTCAGGGAGCAGGTCTGTCATCATGGATGAGGTTGTATAGGCCGAGCAATTATTAACAGATATCAGAAATATTCCGTTTCATGATTAGAAACCCAGATGAGGATTGAGCCACGATAGTCGTCATTCGTGGAGGCTATTAGCGAGCATTTATCTGCATTACCATCAGCGGTGTAAGCACAGCTCTGCTTCACATGGGTAGTTAACTCTCCTCTTTTTGATACTGCCTCTGAGTCAAGAAATTGTGCGCTTCCGAAAGGGTAAAAGATGCGGCTGTCCCTTTGAACTTTGTAATTTCTTATGCGTACAGGGAATTGGCTGTTGTTATATTCATATCGCTCTACAACTTCGCCCGTTTCTCTGTCTGCGATAGTCTCAAGCAACCCGCGAACATTATAACTGAGCACAAATTTTCCCTTTTCATTTTCAAGCTCAGTAATTTCACAGCGTTCATTGATTTTCCCGGTAATACGCAGGCCTTTAAAAGAGGACAGTACGCCATCTTTGTTGACCAAATGAAATGCCCGGTTATTAGCCTTATCAATCATATTGATATCAGTGAAGCATCCGCTACGATCATATCTGACTTCTGTCATAACCTGAAGTTTGCCGGAAACATCCCGTATCCACTGAAGGCTATGTTTTACGTTCCCGGTAGTGGCATCATGCTCGAACAAAAGGGCAGCATTTAAGACCGCCGGTTTGAATTGAGTGAATGCACTGGCATTAAATGACATTGCAAAAAATAACAGACTTAAAAGCACCCTTATTTTCATTAGTCATCCCTTTACTATACTGATTGCGCTCTGAAATGATGGGGGGACTCAAACTATCACATTCGTTACGAATAGCCACGAATAATCGGGATACCTCCATGCCATCTTTTTCGCAAGCAAGCATCTGCTTTTTCCCTGTTGCCGGGAGAATGCATCATAAACCTGAAAGTCAGGTTAAGCTGGAAAATGTCAGCGTAATACGTTAGTGAGCAAGTTACCGCAAAGATGTTACGTAGCACAACTATCGTAAATTCGAATCACAGGAAACCTGCAACGGAGAAAACATCATGGAATGGTTCAGCCAGGACAGATTCGAGGTTCGTCTTGAGTGGGGCTTATCTGCCGTAGATTATCTGGCCGGGAAAGCTGACTGCGCCGTGATCGTCGCCCGTTTCGATCCGAAACATAAGCGATGGCGAAAGCCTGGTACTTCCATCCCCTAACGGCTCAGCCATATCATTCAGGGCACGGGATGCTGGGGTTAAGGTTTTCAGTGGTTGTTTAAGGAATATGTCTGCAACTGCGAAGGCATGTAGCGGCTATAGACGTGTCCTGGTCATTCCCTGTGGAGAGCGTTGGCCAGATGGTAGCCTTCGTCACTCGATTGAGGATTATGTAGCAGCCGGTGGCATTATCGCTGCGATGGGCCGTGGTAATTGTTCCCCTGAAGCACAGATCGCGGTTGCAGCCTGGCAGTTTCACCAGAAGCAAAACAGGTTGCTTCTTAGAGGATGCTCTTCAGCATTAGAGCTTCAACAGCGCGGGTTCGACGAGGATGTGGCTCTTTGTCTTGAAGTGGATGCGGGCAGTCTGGCATGCCAACTGTATGGTGATTTTTATGCATCAGGGTTGGTGTAAGCAAATAGCCCTGAATGGTGTCCCCTGCATACATCGAATACATGAGGCAGGGGATTGTTAGTGAAAGGAAAATCTGGAAGTGTATTTATTTTTACCCGTAAATTTACCCATCAAGGCAATTCAGGAGTTTGTTTTTGAATTCGCAGTGGTCACTGTAAAGCCAGCGGGCGCGGCCATGAATAATCTTGCTTTTAGGCAGGGTGCCATCTTTGATGCGGTCATAAATGAAGGTTTTTCCGAAGCCAGTATCAGCCATGATGAACTTCAGATCAACCAGCGAGTCTGGCTGCAGATTGTGTTGCATAGGTTTTACTCCGATATCAGGAATCGAACCGGCGTTACCCTCAAGCGAGTAGCGCCCAGATGATGATTGCGAATGCTATGGATATGAGAACTTCGGGAAGGGTGATCACTGTGTCATCATTTCCACTTTTTCCATTATTAGGCTGGCTTCATCTCCAGTTATATGGTCGTCCCATTCTGCCTCTTCGAGCACGTTTTCAATTTTGTTTCTTTGTTGTGATGTGAAAAAATCATCTCTGTAATCGAAGAAAGAAATGCTGCACAACTTACCGCTAAGTATTTGTGTGCCCACGTTTACCACTGGTTCTTTTCCATCTTCATATTCAACTACGAAAGTAAATTTACTCATCTAATCTCCTTATCCACCACGCGCTCAACGTAAACAGCCATTATCTTTTCAGCGCCAGCGCGGATATCTAGATCAGCAATAGCTCGACTCTCACCAGCTTCATTCCGCTCATACAGAGTAAAAAAATGCGCCTCATTATCAGCGCATATTTCACAGTTACCGTTGGCGTCGGCTTTAACGCCTGATACGTAGTATTTGTCCATTTTGTAGCTCCTAAAAATCGAGTTCTAATTGCGCTGAAAAAACCTCGCAAGATTCCGAGCAGCTTCCAGTGTCAAGCTTCTTTGCGCGGATCATGCGTTCCAGCAGGTCGTTGTAATCGAGCTCTGCGTACATCTTTGCTATGCCGTCGAGCGATAGGTGTCCGCGATACATGACGTTTTTCGGCGTTGCGCGATGACCGTCACGAACGTGACGCCCGGTAACACATTCTTCGAACAACAACTTCATGCCGGGCTCGTCTTTCGTTGCCAGACCAAGCTTGTGCGTGGATTTCTTAATGCAGAAAATGCAGTTGCCGAGATGCTCTGGAATTTGCAAATCGAAAGGTTGGGTTTTCCACCAGTCGAGAACGTCCTGTTTCTCGAAGTCGGATATTTCAGCCAGAAACCGGATGCCATCTTTTTTAGCCAGGCGGCGTGGCTCATCCGCCCGAATACCCAGCCACGTCGTGTAATTCCCTTTACAGAATTGATCCTCACAATATTTCCTGAAAGGCTGGAGCTTCATGCGGTCGGTACAGAAAGCGCCGCCGATATAAGGCGTACCGTATTTCTTGACCATATCCATGAAGGGTTTCATTGCTGGCATGCGGGTCTGAATGTCCGCTGGTTCCCAAACTGTGTAGCCGTTGCCTTCACCCAACTCCGGGTTGATATCGACCTGCAGGCAGGTGAGCGGAATATCCCAAAACTTAACGACTTCCCGAACGAACCGGTACGTCATTGGGTGCTCTGCGCCGGTATCCATGAAAATATAGTGAACATCCTCACCGGACTTTCTGCGCTGCTCCATGAGATAAACGAGATAGGCAGACGTTCTGCCGCCTGAAAAACTAACGACATGAGTCATGCCTGCTCCTATGGGGCCAGACTGGCTGGCCGGGGAGGGTTATTGCAGTTCTGACTTGCGCAAGGAATAGACCTCTTCCAACTTTTTAAGCTGGTCATCGTTCCCGTTCAGGGAGTTTCTGGCGCGGTCGTAAGCTGTTTGAAGTTTTGACATGTCCATCTGCCCGGCATTTGCGGTGAACCACGTCAGCGGATCGGGAGATAACCTTTTAACGCGATGCTCGGTGCGCTTTCCGCGTGATGTGGTTAGCATTAGTGAAAAGTCAGCATCTATATGGCTCATTGCTGAAACCTTGATTCCACCAACTGCCACGCCACCAAATTTGACGTTTGCATCACCAATCAGAGTCAGTGATTTACCAACCCATGAATGACCATCAGAACCCCACCCAGCTATAAGAACGCGGCGCATGGATTTGGATGGCTTGTATGGCCGTCCGTCATAACCGATAAGGTCAATAAAAACCGGCTGCTCGCTGTTTCCAGCACGGATAGATTTTATTACGGCGGTTATGCTGGATGACTGAACGTCTTCGAAATTCAACTGGTCAGACTTAGGGGTAACCGTTCCCCTGAGGTCATTAATTTTTTCATTGTTATTCATTACAGAAATACCTCATCTTCAAATTCTTCATCAAACAAATAGCCAGGAACATTGATCTCATTCGAAGGTAAAACCATCCCCTCTGTTCGCATTGAGTTATCAGAATTGCATTCGACTAATTTATTCATCGCCTCGAACATTATTTTTCTGCCAAGAGTTAACGAGTCCTCACCGATGTAATACATACAGTTTCTATACGGTGCGTTATTCTCAATCGCGAAGAATGCAAACTGATTTAATTCCCTGCCTGTAACCAGCTTCAGAACGTAGAGGTAAAACGCCGCCTGCACATGGTAGTGATACTGCCCGAACGCCTGGCTGAATCCGCGCTGGCTTGCATCCCTGCAACTTTTCACATCAAGTGGGTAAGGGTGGCTATCAGACAGTCGGTCAAATCTGCACTTGAGATTTAATCCGGTAATCGGGCAGGTGGTGAACATGGACACTTCCGAGTTCCCTTTGGTGTTGATATAGTCCATAAAATCATCATTCAGGCGAGACGATTCGAACATCCTGTTTATCGTTTCCACCTCGCTACCGATAATAATTCTTTCTGCATCAGTGTGAGCGAGTAGCGCTTTATAATCCTTCGATGCGCGACTATTAATGTCTGGTTCCAGAATGAATTCCCTTTCAAATAACTCAGGCTCAAGAAGCGCGGCATGTATCGCCGTCCCTATATGCGCAGACTTGCTCCCTTTGAAAGGATTGAAATAAAGATTAGCCGGGCTGACGCTTATAGCCTTAATGGTCGTTGACCCTATCGCCTCGTCTCGGTGGTAATCTTCATTGCTGATATCGAAGTAAATGCCCGGCTCCATCACGCCACCTCTCTGTATGAGTGCTTCTCTTTCCAGATAGACTCGCCCAGGCGCTGCTCTTCGATTTTGGTCACATAATCCCACAGAAATTTATGCGCCATT
>NZ_WHOY01000031.1:1909109-1911506 GCF_009765445.1 Pantoea sp. BAV 3049
GTCAACCATCTCCCGCGCATAATCTTCCTCGCTTTCCGCCTCGCCGCGGTACGCATCCTCAAACGCGTCATAGTCACACTCGCCGGTATACTCTGCCCAGGCGATAAAAGCGGCTTCCCTGCCCTCTTCTTCGGCGCGTTTGTAAGCGGCGATAAAATCCCAGTCAATCGAACTTTCAGAGACGAACTGTGACGGGATGCCTTCCTGGTCCTGAAACATGAATTCGGCATCCCATTCATCGGCATGCAGCGCCTGGCAGGCCTCGTAAAAATCCTCCCGGCCGTCAAACTCCGTCAGGTCAAACCATTTGCCGAAAATGCTGCCGCAGTTGTATTTATGGTACGTGCCAACGTAGACAGCAGGTGTGGTGGTCATAGTGCTCATGGAAAATCCTCCGTGGTCGATGTCGTCTGAGTTCCGGCTTACGCCGTGCCGACACGACAGCCGGGCGAAAAGCGGAGGATGCAAGGGCGTCACCGAAGCCGCAGCGCAGTAAAAAAGCAGGAGCAGGCTGGACGGTTTGACGGCGAAAAATGAGCCGGAAAACGACGGGAAGACGGCGGATAATGCCTTTGAAATAAACTGCGACCGGGTGAAGGTGACGCCCTTGCATCAGCCGCGGCCCGGCTACAGTAGAGGCACGGCGTTTGCCGCTGGCCGCACGGGGCGTTACTCACCGCGAAGCCGGAACAACGTGGAGGAAGAGCCATAAAAGCGGAGCGGCCGCGCGACATCCGAAGAGGAAAAAGCCGGAGGTTATCCCTCCGGCATTGCCTCACGCTGCCAGCAGCGCTTTCAGCACCTTCACATCGGCCATCCCCTGACTGACACGGGCAGGCGTTGGACCGCCCGCCTCCCACGCGAGCCCCTCCTGGTGGATTAACTCACGCTCAACGTTGCGCACCAGGCGCGAAAGCACCTGTGCCGGAACCGTAACCTGACGATTAACAGCTTCCCGGTGGCGTACAAGCAAATCACGCACCGACGCGCTGGTGAAACCTTCATTGCGATATGTGCCCATGGCCGTATTACCAATGACTTCCTGTATGGCCGTGATTTCTTCGTCGGTCGGTGAAAGTTCCCGACATGCCACATGCACGCCCTCTTCTGTCCAGATAAGCAGCGCCAGGGGGTCATCGTGGGTAAACATTCGCTCCAGCTCTTTACACAGTGCTTCACGTGTTCCAAACATATTCGTTCTCCTTAAACCGGGCGGCACACCGCCCGGCGTTAATCAGTCGCGGAAGCAGTCACAGAACGCCAGCGCGCGGATATACACACTCAAAAATTGCTCATTAAGGCCGCGCAGAAAATCTGCGGCCAGCGCATCGACCAGGCCCGGACAACCATCGTGATACTTTTTTTCCAGCTCGCGAATTTGCATCCTGAGTGAGTCCATGCTGTTCACCAGCTCCGAGAGATCGGCGTGCAACAGTTCATGCCCTGAATAATTCATCACGCCGCCTCCGGCAGTTCATCGTTAGCGGCAGGAGACTGCATGGCGCGACGAACCTGAGCCAGACGTCGCTGGCCCGCGGCGTGATATTCCGGCAACAGTTCGATCCCTACATACCGACGACCAGATAACGCGGCGGCTACACAGGTTGATGCAGAGCCAGCGAAGGGGTCTAACACTATCCCGGCAGGTGTGGTAAACGACTCAATCAGCGGCTGAAGGCAGGAAACTGGCTTTTCCGTCGGGTGGTGGCGATTACCGGTGTACTTCCAGTTCATCACATCAGGCAAAGGCGAAGCCGGTAGCGGAGGGCGGCCTTTTGCCAGTACATAGGCGCTTTCATGGGCATAACCCACAAAGGCCGATTTCGAGGCATAAGGCTTGGCAAACACGATGTGGCCGACAATCCGGAAGCCTGCTGCTTTCCATGCTCCCACAAATTTATCGGCGGCATTCCAGCCATAAAAGCTGACCATCAGCGAATCGCGCTTCAGTACGCGGAACATCTGATCGCAGGCAGGTTGCAGCCATTCATCTGTTTTATCACCGGCAATGTTGCGCCCGGAACGATCGCGGTAGTTAACAAGATAAGGCGGGTCAGTGAGGATAAAATCGACAGCCTCACCCGGGAAGCGGCTCATAATTTCCACGCAGTCACCCTGCATCAGTCGGGACATAATACTTCTCCTTTCTCAAATGCGGCACCAGTTACGCCGTGCCGATACGACAGCCGGGCGAAAAGCGGAGCAGACAAGGGCACCACCGCAAGCCGCAGCGCAGATAAAAGCTGACGCTGACTGGACGGTTTGACGGCGAAAATTGAGCCGGAGAACGACGGGAAGACAGCGGAAAATGCATTTTGAAATCACTGCGACCGGGTGAGGATGGTGGCGAAGCCTCCCTTTTCTGCACAGCGGCCCGGCTACAGTAGCGGCACGGCG
>NZ_WHOY01000031.1:1911516-1922200 GCF_009765445.1 Pantoea sp. BAV 3049
CGCCCCCAACAGCGCGATGATGTACAGCACGGAGGCCCCCTGTGCGCTGTAGGTGGTGACGGCGTAGCCGTAGTCCAGATGACGATCGGCATTTGATGCGCCCGGGTCGAGAGTCAGCGTCCGCTCCCCCGTATCAAGCGTGATCCCCCCTTCCGGCGTGACGCCGGTGACGGCGGCCATGTCGCTGGCACGGATGTTACGCTCCCTGTCGGTGGTGGTCAGGCGGACCTTTTCCCCGGTGCTGATTTCGAGCTGTCGCCGTTCAAACACCGCCACCGTTTCCTTGCGCAGTTCCGACGGGCTGAACCAGCGGTCATCCGCACCGTCCAGCCCCTGCAGGCGGATAACGCCGCTTTCCGCATCGCTGGCGCCCACCTGAAAATACTGTTCGCCCACCCGTACGGTATTACCCGCGTTCTTCTCCCAGAACGTCATCCGTCCCAGGTCTGCATTGCTGTTGCCGACCCTGATAAGGTGAGGCACGGTGACACTGTCACCCAACACGCCCTGCGCTTTCAGCCGCTCATGGACCGCTGCATTAATCTGCATCCGGTCGGCGTTCAGCTCCGTTACTATCAGCGTGTGTTCACGCGCCTGCGCGGTTCTGCCGGTAAAGTCTGCTGCGACAAGCCCGGTGATGTCTGTTGCAGGAAGAGAGGCGAAGGGAAGTTCGCCCGTATCCGCTTCTTTCTCTGCTGCAGCCATCACTGCACGGACATCCACCGTGCTGCTCTCCGGCACATACGCCCCTTCAAGCCTTGGCACCGTCTCAGGTGATACCTGCGCGGCAACGGAGACCGCTTCCCGCACGTTGCCGGCGATAATGGCCTCAATGGCGGGCTTCAGCGCCGGGGTCTGGCGGACAATTTCCTTCATCACCGCCACGTCGGCGGCGCTGCGCTCAAGCGCCAGTGCAAAGGGCGCACCGGATTCCAGGGATTTCAGCTGGTCCCGGTCGCCGCTCAGTACGGCACGGCCGCCCCCCTCTGAGATGGCGGTCAGCAGCGAGGCCAGCTGGGCATTACCGTTCATTGAGGATTCGTCGATAACAAACAGGGTGCTGCTGAAGTCCCGGGTCTCCCCGGACGACTGCCACTGGCTGTGTTCGCTGAGGAAACTGGAGATGGTCTGCGCCGGAATGCCGGCAGCGGACAGCTCGCTGACCGCCCGGTGGGTGGGCGCCAGCCCGGCGATAACCGGCGGGTTATCCAGCCCGTTCAGCGCGGTGGCCACCGTCCTGAACTGCGTGGTCTTACCCACCCCTGCGTACCCCTGAATCGCGGTGATGCGGTCAGGCGAGGTCAGGATAAGGTTTGCTGCCCGCCGCTGGCCGTCCGTCAGCGGGCCCGCCTGTTCAGCCGTAAGGCCGCCGGCAGCAAGCGGAGGAACGGCATTCTTTCCTTCCGCCACGTGACGCAGGATGGTCAGTTCATTGCTGAAGTTTTCCCTGGAGATGAAGAGACCGGTAGCGCCCTGCTCAGCACCGAGCGGAATGATGTCCCCTTTTTCCTGCAGGCGCTGCAGCTCCAGGCCGGTCCGTTCAGGAGAAAGCTGACGGTCGGTTTCCATCACGTCGGCCAGCACCTTCATGCTGCTGAAGGTCACGCCGGTGCCGGTGACCTTTTCAATGGACAGCCTCACCGACCGCTCCGGGTGCGTCACCTTCCGCGCCTCCAGCGCCCGCAGGGCATCCGCAAGGTCATCCTCTCCGGCAAGCGACTTCACGCCCTGCGTGACGGTGACCGACGGCCGGTTTTCATCAAGGCGCTTTTCGATGGTCTTCTCATCAAGCGGGGTGAAGGCGATGACGCTGTCCCCACTGCGCTTCAGCATGTTCAGGGTGGTGTCGCTGACGTCCTTCCCGGACAGCACCGCAATCACGCTGCCGCTGCTGCTGCGTGTGGCCCCGAAGGCCTCCGTATAGCCATATCCGGCGTACAGCGGCGCGTTCATGTTTACCTGCAGGCGCTGCCCGTCAGCGTTCTCCATCACCAGACGGTCCTTAAACAGCCAGCGCCCCGCCTTCACGCCGGTCACCGTCAGGGTCTCCCCGGCACCGGCTTTCGGGTGTACCTCAGCCGTGGTGCGAAGACGCTCGCCTTCGCGCAGTTCCAGTTTCTTCTCGCGGAACAGACGGTAATGACTGTCCACCTCGCTGATTTTGAGCCCCTGCGTGCGGCCTTTTGCGTCGGAAAGCGTCAGCAGGTTGTGCTTTTCGCTGACGCCGGTGATGGTGAAATCTTCCATCAGTCCCCGGCCCGTATGATGCTCCAGCACCATCCCTTCGCGGTATTTACTGCGGTCGTTACGGGTGGCGGCATCGAGCCAGACGGGTTCGCGCACGGTCACCTCACCCAGCACGCGGCCAAGTCGCCCCTCCTCCACCATGACATCCCGGATAATCCCGGTCAGCTGCGACCGCACTTTCGCGTTGCCGGCCTGCACGGTGGCCCGTTTTCCCGCCACGGTTTCCTGTGCGTAATAGCGTGCTGCCACCGTCAGGCGGTCATTCACGGTATCCTTCTGTACCAGGGTGACGGATACGTCATCGCCGGTGGCGGTCGCGGTGAGGCTTTTCACCCCGGCCGCCTTCAGCACCTGAGTGGCAAAACCGGTGGTGCGTCGCGCGTGCGTGTCAGCAACGATGGTGGTGGCACCCTGCATGCCTGCCGATTTCAGCACGTCATGCATTGCGGTGGTGCTGAAGCGTTCGGCCTCGCTCACCATCACCAGCGCGTTTTCCGGCAGTGGATTGTCCGCCAGCTGCCCGGCCGTGGTCAGCGTCACCCTGCCGTTATCACCAAACAGGGCAGACTGCCGTTTCAGGCTGCCGCCATCGGCGGCCACCACGACCAGTGGACGGTCGTTTTTCTCTGCCAGCTGCAGAACAGACTCACTGAACTGCTGCAGGTAAGCCTGTCCGCCACGGACATTCACCAGGGTGACCGCCCGGTTGGCATCGGCCAGCTGCGCCATCACGCCGCGCTCACCGGAGGGAGCCTGAAGGGAACCGTTCCGCTCAGCCAGTCCGGCTGCGACCTGAATCAGCCGCTGTTCGTCCCGCAGATGTTCAGCGGAGGTGAACAGGGTCTGATGCCTGTCAACGGCCAGCATGGATCCACGTGAAATGGCATGGTCAACTGCCTCACGGACCCTTGCAAACACCCCCTCAACCACCGGGATGTGGGTCAGCACGCCGGTCAGCACGCTGTCATAGGTGAAGCGAACGCTTTTCGATGACAGACGGGCAATGGCATCTGCCACCACGGACTCAAGTTCAGGCCGTTCCGCAGCGCCGACAGCACCGTCGGCTTTTTTTCCATACAGAACCGGCTGGCCAGCCACTTGAGAATGCTGCTCTTTGTCTGTCTGCAGGCAGCTGACATTTCCGCTGACGGTATACCTGAAATCCACGAGCTTAAAGCCAGTATCGTGCAGCTTTTCCTGCCAGTGGTTCCGGACAGATTCCATTTCGCTGAATTCTTTTTTCTTCCTGGAATCAAGCGCGGCCATGCTTTTGGCTCTGGCACTGGCGTTCTCACCGACTGCGTCCAGTATTTCCTGACGTCGGGAGGAAAATTCTTTAACCGGGACGCCTGCAATATCCCATTCCCCACGCTCTCCGGTCGCTATTATTGGATAGCCTGCCTGTTCAAGATCCTGGCGAAGAAACCCCCGGTACAGCATCCCTATACTGACCTGCTGTGCCCATACCTGATCCGTAAATCCCTGTTTGTTCATGGTATCTGATGACAGCGTCTTCCAGCCTCCCTGAGCCAGCGTTGCATTTATCACCACCGCATGAGTATGAAGCTGGGGATCCAGATTCCGGCTGGTGTCATGCATAAAACAGGCTATCAGCAGGTTCCCCGTAGCTTCCATCGCAGAAACACCGTTCTGCATGGTGCGGGTGGTGGCCAGCTTTTCCACCTCATCCAGTGTCTTCTGCACTGCCCGGTTATGCGCTTCGATAAGAAACTCATCCCCACAAACCAGCGCAAGTACCGACACGCTTTTTGGGGCAGAGAAAGTCAGGTCATAGCCGGGACGATGTTTATTGACACCGTTCTCCATGCGCGACAGATCGGTACCATCCGGCAGTTTTCCTTCAAGAACATCAGTGAACATCGCTTTGTCGACGGGTCCCTCCAGCCCCAGCGACTCGGCACCGGTGCCGTACCATTCCGTCGACTGCTCCCCCAGGAAATAGTAGTTATCCTCAGCCGTGTAGTAATTACCGGCTCCCCCGGCACTTTTTACCGTTGAAACTGACAGCATCGGCTCCTCCTCACAGCTTCACGCCAAAGTCTTCATCACTGCTTCTGTGCCGGACATCCTGCACGCTCTCCATCTGCCCCACCGGCACGGTCTGCGCGATGGGTGAAGGGCCATCCTGTCGGCATTCGCCGTTCTCCGGCCCACTGAACGGTGGCGGGCTGCTTTCCCGGCCCTCCGGTTCATGGTTACCGGCTGCAGGCTCCCCGTTGGCACTGTCCTCCTTACCGGACGTACCGGGCGGAATAACGGGGTCAGGCTTGCCCTCAGCCGCATCAGCAAAAAGCCGCTCAACGATTTGCCCGGTCATGCCGGCCGCATCCCCGTCAGCCATCTGCTCTTCCAGTTCCGGGTCAAACAAATCCTCCACGTTGCGATCGATGCGGCCCTCAGCAATCTGCCGGAATGGCTCACGTTTCAGCTTCATGCGGACCACCGGCCATTCGCCCGGCAGGGTGACGTAGCACTCCAGGTCATTCAGGGACTGAATATCGGAATAGCTGACGAGGTATTCATTCACCTCATCCTTGGAGAACTGGACGCCGTCGCGAATGATGTCGACACCGTAGCTGTACTGATCGCGGAATTTTTTATGGCGGCGCTCACCGATTTCCCGCTGCACCCATTCCGCCACCGGCCCGCTCGGGGCACGGTAGAAGATGCGGGTATTGAGGAGGTCCCAGATGGCCTCGGCGAAATTGGGGCCAAACTGCTCCTTAAGCTGCGGGAAGTTCTGAAGCCCGAGCAGGGCACATCCACCAAACTTACGTCCTTCAGCGCAATACTCTGGCAGGATGGGCAACTTGTGCAGTGACGGGACTTCGTCAAGAAACAGCCAGATACGCCGCTCCCTGCTGGCGGTCAGGCCAAGAATTCCGGTCATGGTCATATAGAGCCACGCGGAAAGTAACGGCTTGATGGCGTTGTGACTGCGACCGTCACTGGCCACAAAGATCCACGGGTTGTCACCGTCCGCATCTTCCGTTGCCAGCCAGTCACGAATGTTGAAAGGCTGACGTCCCTGCTGATCCAGCCCCTGCAGATAGCGCAGCGATCGGGCATAGGTCGTCAGGATGGTACGGATGGTCATCGCGGTTTTCTCGATGCTGCCATCCACCAGGTTGGCCGCGTCAGTCCCCTGCAGATAGTCACGCAGGTCTGCCAGGCTGATGGACATCAGCTTCTTCAGCAGGCCGGCGATGTTGCAATCCTTTTCTTTCGCCATACGGCGGGCGGTTGCAACAAACAGGGCGCGGGCGGACAGTACCCAGAACGGGTCACCACCGCCGTTGCTGTCAGGCAGCAGGGTGGTGGCAAAGTTTTCGAAGTCGGTAACGGTCTGACACTCGGCCCAGAGGTCCCAGGGAGCACAACGGGCATCAAACGGGTTGAGGATTTTGTCCTTATCCTGCCTGTAGAACAGCGGGATGAAGTTGTTGCCTTTGTCATAGATAACAACGCGATCGCCCCTGGCGCGGAGCTGTCTGAGCAGGTTGTTCAGGGCCGTGCTTTTGCCTGTCCCAACCGTGCCGTGAAAGCCGAAATTTTGCATCTCCGAATCTTTCAGTATGTGCAAACCACAGATATTAAGGGGCGACTGCATGCCAGCCTTTTTCAGCAGCCGGTTTAACTCTTCGGGCCCTTCGACCAGATCACGTCCACCGACCTGCTCATTGTCACGCTGCTTTTTACCCTTACTGCCCAGATACCAGGTGATGGCAAAAATGGAACCAACAAAGGTGAACGCCGCGAGGCCCCAGCCGTAAAAGGCCGCGTTTTTAACGGCCTGTCCCATCTGAATAAAATAAGGATCGGTCATCACCTGCACGGCGGTGTGCTTAAAGGTCACCACGTCGCCACCAGGACGCTCAAAATGGAACGTCCAGCTGCCACCGGGATCCTTACCGCTGATATTTTTAAACGGCATGATGAGCCACTTAATCAGCCAGTAAGCCCCCCCGTGACAGAAGGTCTGCAGCGAAAGGGTCAGAAACATCCAGAGGAAAAAGACGGCCACGGAAAACATCAGCATCCAGTACGAGGCTATATTCATGATTTGCATGAACATGCCAATCATGTACTTCATGACCTGGCCACCCTGGGTGAAGTCACGGGCATTGAGGCTCATCAGAATGCCTCCGCAAGACGTAGGTAAGCTCCACGGGAAACGTTGCAGTTTTGCAAAAGAAATAACGGGGTCAGATGAAGTTGCATGTTCACCTCGGTTGTTAAATGTGGAAAAGGTTTTTCCGGCCAGAGACCTTTGAGCAAAGGGCAACCGGATACACTTTAAAGTGCTTTTAAAAGTCTTTTAATGGTGCCTGAGTATGTTAGAATTCACAGGAGTGCTTAACTAAGGGGTAATCAAAATGGCTTTTCAGATACTCACGACTACTGCGGCAAGCATTACCGATCTCAAACGTAACCCTATGGGTACGGTGGCTGAAGGGGATGGCCATGCTGTCGCTATTCTTAACCGTAACGAACCGGCGTTTTACTGTGTTCCTCCTGAGCTTTATGCCAGGTATCTTGAACTGGCAGAAGATGCTCAGCTGAATCGTATTGCCGATGAACGTCTTAAAGACGCAGAGTTTGTGAGCGTTTCGCTCGATGACCTATAACACGTTACGTCAGTCTTTCACTGCTCAGTACCATCACTGGATATGACTGGCTTCGTCGTTTTGCATTTATGGTTCACTGGACGTATGATTTTCACGTCAACTGAATGATTATTCCCTAGCCTGAGTGTCGGAAAACGAAGAGGCCCGACTTCACCAGTCAGGCTTTTTGTTTATTTCGCCTTGGCTGCAGCTTTCTCATCATTTTGAATTTGAAGAGGACTAATATCTCTTCCATACATACGCGCATAAACCTCCAAAGATTCGTTGAAAACGCTCAAATTTAATGCGCGAAAATCTGAGACGGCTTGAGAAATGACTTTTTTAAGTGTTTCATTATCAATATTAATTTCTTCACTGCAGACAAGAATATCCATGATCATGATTATCCTCGGTGTATTTACACTCAAGACTGGAGATCCATTCTCACCATCAGTTTTTACCCACCAATAAAGCAGAGGGTAGTTTCTCTTCGGCAATTCATCCGCACTCCTGAACATACCTATATATTCGTGCATGCCTTGAAAAGCGTCACTTTCGCGCAAAGAAACATTTATGGCATAAGAAATGAGATATTTCTTGAGGCGGTCCTCCTCTGGTAAAAGAGTAAGTTTTTGATTTTTTCCTCTGAAAATATTTTTAACTATATCTAAAAGCCTAACTGGTAAACTCTTTTTTCTAAACAAAAATGTTTCTTCATCTGGAATTATTGAAAATGAAGGCACTTGGTTCTCTTTTACTCGTTCTCTCACACTTTCGGCAGAAGATAAATTTTCATCAGTTGATTCGGATGAAAAAACATCGATGGGAACTCCTTCAATCTCCCATGTACCTTTATCGCTGGTAGTAACAGTCGGCCCCCCCTTTGATTCAATTTTTTTACGTAAAAACGCCAACTGGATCACAGACAAACTCTCCCGCTGTGACCAGATTTCATCCGTAAAGCCCATTTTATTTTGTATGTCTGAAGAAAGTGTCTTCCAGCCATTCTTTGCCAAGGTGATATTGGCTATTACCACATGCTCATGCATGTGCGGCTCCCGGCTGAGGTTAGTGCCGTGAAGAAAACGGGCCATTACCAGGTTTCCAGTCCGTTCCATTACAGGAATGCCGTCCTTCTTGGTACGGGTGGTGCTCAGTTGTTCGATGATGTCCAGCGTCTCGCTCACGGACTCTCGGAATGCCTCAATCAAGAATTTATCATCGTAAACCAAAGCCAAAATTGACACACTTTTGGGAGCAGAGAAGGTCAGGTCATAACCGTGCCGATGCTTATTGACGCCGTTTACGATCCAAGAGAGGTCGGAACCATCTGGCAGTCTTCCTTCCAGTATGGAAACGAACGTTGCTTTGTCGACCGGTCCTTCCAGCCCCAGTGATTCTGCACCAGCACCGTACCACTCTGTCGATTTATCACCCAGAACAAGGTAGTTGTCTTCTTTCGTGTAGTAATCACCAGCTTTTGCGGCGTTTTTTACAGTGGATACTGACAGCATCATTATTTCCTTACAGCCTCACTGCAAGCCTAAATAAATGGCCTTGCACATGTTGCTCATATGTCCATCTAAACTGCCTAAAAGTACCGTTTTACTGGTTCCATTTCTCTTTTGCCGCTGCGAAAGCGCCAAAAAGGCCAGAAATTTGATAGCGTGAAATATCCATATTGAAGGCAATCGCCAGTGCAATGGTGGACAGAACCGTGAGTATTGACAGGCTCAATACGTTTAAGAAAGTAAACACTGAAATAAGCCCAACAATAAAAATAGAGCAATTCCAGATCACGTAATAAATTCGCGCCTTTCCCGATACAATCTTCAGTACATGATATTTCTCTGATATTCCTTTTGGTAGCATTGAAAAAATCAGGCTAAAACTATAAAAAAACTTAGCAACAAAATACCAGAAGAAGATGGACATTACGCCTCCCCCTAACCAGATATTCATTATAAAAACATCCGTAAATGGGCAAATAAAATAGAACAAGAAGTAAATAGCCAGAGGTAACAACACCATTCGGACGTTCTCAAAAAAACCTGGGACATACTCTTTCGATTCTCCGAAAAGCAAAGATATCTCTCTGACTTCGTTTTGAATCTGATCATATGTAACTCTCATATACACAGTTCCTATTTTTATTTTTCATCATCTTTTTTTGTATCACCTTTGAGCAACCAATCATTGGCTTCTTTAGGTAATGGGTTTTTCTGAGAAACATCTGCCAGATGCTTTCTTTCATCATAACTCTTTCCGGCTCCGGCATTGTCATTGCGCCGGTCAGCCATTCCCTGCTGAGTAACATTACGTCCTTCATCTATTTCCAGATGGGCATTTTCTGATTTATTTTTAACCATCCCCTGCACATCAGCAACCTCTTTTTTAATATCAGTGCGGATATTATTGTCTGCAACGTGACCATCAATCTGTGCGTTGGCGCTGTTGTATGCTCCTCCGAACTGCGCACCTGCAGTGTTAATCGGTGCCGTCATTCCCTGCCCCGTCTGACCGGCATTGCTTTCATAATTGCCATCTATGCGGCCACGCAGCTTTTCATCCACAAATTGCTGCACCAGCCCTTCGCGACGCTGTGAAACATCCGCGTCAGATGCGTTGGTAAGGATGTCCTGAGCCTGCTCCGGCGTCCGCTCTTTAACCCATTTTGCAAACTGCTGGTTGTAGTTTTCCTTCGCGCCGGCGCTGAGCGTTTCCGTTTCGGAAGCCATTCGCTGCAGTTCATGGGTATGCGACTGACTGGTGGTGTACTGCTGGTACGCGCTGTCAGAGGTGGTGATACCGGCAGAGATCTGGTTCATCAGACCGGAAGCATTCGTATCCACATGCTGGCCATTGTGGCTCATATTGTAGTTACGCAGCACGTCCAGCCCTTCACTGAAGTCCTTCGCCTCACGCGCCGACAGCGTGTGGCCATAATCCTGCCCTTTGCGGCCATCTTCCGTTGTCTGAGAGGTGGATCCCGTCCGGGCAGTTCCTTCCAGTCCCGCATGGATATCACCTTTGGCAGAGGCACCGGTCATCCACTGCCCGGCTTTACCCCACAGGGTTTTACTGGAGTCTAAGCCTGCCTGTCCTCTTATACCCGCATTTACAGCGAGATCACGTGATTTATTCTGCAGTTCTGAATATCCCTCATTTTTGCCCACATGATTACGGTTACTGTAATCATCGGCGATGCTCATCATCTTATGCACTTTCTCCGCATCCGTGATGTTCATGCCGGTAGTGGCTGCCAGAGTCTGTGTGTCGCTGTTACCGAACTGATCATGAAACTGTCTGAGCTGCGAGGCGGTTTGCTGCACAGAGTGGTTGTAGCCACTGAGCGCCGTTTCGGTCTGGCTCATACTGTCGCGGGTCATCTTCTGCGCCGCGCTGGACAGATGGCGATCCCAGTTCAGATCTACCGGCAGGCGGCTGATCCCCTGTGAGGCGTCCCAGACGGTCTGCCCCGTGGCGGTCTGGGTCTCCATAGCCCCATTACCCAGCTGCATCGACGTGTTTCCTTCACGGTACTCCCGGTTCAGGTTGGTCTTGAAGCCGTTGATGTTCTCCATCTGCATGTTGGCCATGCTGTAGTTACCGGAGGCCACCGCAGAGGCATCTGCCGTGGATGCCCCGCCGAGGGCGCTGCCGAGACTGGAGCTGAGGCTGGCGAAGTTCTGACCGAGCTGGGTGAACAGTTTGAACGCCAGAAACGGTATCGACAGCATCAGCCACCCGGCAATCCCCGCCGTGGTGCTGCTGGTTTCCATCAGGCGGTTCATGTTGGAGAGCGTCGG
>NZ_WHOY01000031.1:1922210-2078511 GCF_009765445.1 Pantoea sp. BAV 3049
TAGCCCCTGATCAAAGGGGGGCTCGGCGGTCACTTCACTCAGTAACTCTTTAGGAGATAAGGAAAATATTCAGAATTTTGTTACAAACCAGTTAGTTCGATTCCTGATTAAAATTCTAAAATGCTCCGATTTTGCCTGTAACAATCCAGACAAAAATGATAGCGAATTTGTCTGCCTCTGCGGCCAGAATCCGATCAGTAAACATCATTCTTTCTGGCCGCTATTAAACGCCAGGCAGACTAAACATTGAGTAAACCGAAAAACCTCATCACTCTTACTCAGTAAGGAGAAACTGATTTAATGAGCCTGATCAAAAAATGCTGGCCTGATGACCAGCCATTGCATCGGAAATTTTTCCGGGAACACCTGTAAGAGGCTTTCTGGCGATGGCCTGAGATTTGAGGTTTGAGGTTTGAGGCTGGCATTCGATGCCAGCCTGGCAAGAAGAATCATTCCCGGCGAGATTTCATCACATGCAGCAAAGGAACCAGGGACAGGCCATCGGGCATTTCACCCTGCGCAATCAGATCTTCTGTTTGCGAAAGCGTGAACCAGCCAGTCTCCATCACTTCATCCTGATCCTCTTCCATCCCGACAAATTCAAGATTGGTTGCCAGCCAGGTGATAAACAGCTGATCGCTGCTGCCATAAGAAGGATTAAAACGGATAATTTCCCTGATTTGACCGGCCTGATAACCCGTTTCTTCCCGCAGTTCCCGGAGAGCAGCAACTTCAGGATCTTCCCCGACATCAACACCACCTGATGGGATTGCCCAGACAACTTTATCGATTAAATAACGGTAATGGCGAATCAGCAGCACCTTGTCCTGCTGCATAGCCACAATGCCCACAGCGGGTCGGGGATGATGGATGGAATAAAAATCCCGGCGCTGTTGTTCAGCGACGTCGATGCTCACTTTGCGTACGCTAAACCAGGGGTTTTTCACCAGTACTTCTGCGTCATGCATGTCTGCGGCGGTCAGTTCTTTCTTCATCGGTTCTCCCACATCAGGTCTGTTGAGCTGTGCAGGATGATCTCATGGCCGAGATGGATGGCCCAAGTGGTTCTGTCTGAAATGGAGATGGAGATGGAGATGAAGTGGCGGAAGATCACAGGAGTGCCATTCGCGCAGTAATTTATTGATTTTAATCATTTAAATTAAAACACAGAACTCATCTTATACATAACAGTATACACATTAACGAGAGTGTACATTGCACACTCTCTTTTTCCTGCTGCTTTTAAGGTGCAGATGCAATTTTGCGTACAGTCATTAAAAACTCATAAGCGGTCGTATCCCAAAGCTCTGGTGAGAAATCAAAATCATATCGCCGCTTAAACTCAGATTCGACTTCATCACCATATGCGGACAGGAAATCATCAACCTCTTCTACCAGATCTTTCAGCATCCAGTCCGGCGCGGATTGCTTAAAAAGCCCGACAATGCCTTCAATCGTATCTTCGCCATTATTGATGATGTCGTAATCCTGATTGAAATAACCAAAAATAAGTTGGTCAAGGAAATGGAATTTTTGCATTTTTAGCCTTAAATATCTGGAAATGCAGTGAGAATGTAATAAGGCTTGCCGTTATATTTTTGAAATTCAATAACCATTCTTACACTGCTCATTTCAATCCGCTGAGTACTTCCACGCTTAAACCCATAGCCCAGAACTTTACCGACCGGATAACGGATGGTAAGCCTGGCTCCATGCTGCCCTCCGGCCAATACGGATTTTATGGTACTTCGGTTGGCAAAGAGAGCTTTGGAGACTGCCTCTTCAGCGATACGCACATTGCTAAACGTCGTGGAAAACTGCAATCGTTTGTTTGCTTCAAACCTGGCTAACAGCTCGCTGTCGCTCTTACCTATATGAGTTGAAATAGTATGGCCGCCCGGCTTCAGATTTGTAGCTGACTCGTGCTCACGCAGCCTGATACGCCCTGCTCTCACTGCCGCTACCCTCGTAGCTCCGATAGCCAACGCGAATCCCAAAGGCACTGCAACATCGACAGTCATACCGATTTTCATCGCTGTATTATTGTCTGCCCCAAAGGCTTTTGCCATTGCAGTAGCGGCTTTGTAAGTGGCCGTGCGTGTATCTCTCCCCATAATCATCTGATTTGCAGCAGTATTGATGCTATCCAGGCTGTGAGCACCCACAACCACACAGCCTGCTTTCGTTAAGCCCGTGGGTTCAGGCGCAATACACAGAGCGGTTGCCCCTGCCAGTTCCAGAGAACCCATAACAAGACCCAGCCCGCCCAATAAACGATTACTCAGCGTCTCGCCTTCAGTAACGGTTTTATCAGACAGTGCAGCAGCGAGTTGAACCGGGGACATCACGATTTTTATGCCATCATCCATAATTTAATCCTTTCTGATTAAAAGATATCCTTGCGGGTAGTATCCCGGTTTTGGCTAAATCATATCCACCCTACATAAAAAAAGATTTTATGGAAAATCCTTCATACTCAACACCTTTCATTATTTTCATCTAAAATCAATCTCTTAAACGGTTAAGCATGGGTGAAGGGTGACGCATATCCTTCACCCCAGGTGTAGAATGGACGTAAAAAAACCGGCTTTCGCCGGTTCCTCTCAGTTCAGACTGTTGTGGGTTCATCACACTTCGGCAGCCAGTCGGTGTTGCTTTCCTCCGTCAGATCCAGATTGGTCTGGATACCCAGCTTTATTCACCGCTTCAGGTAGTTCAGCCCGTATTCCCGTAAAATCCCGTCAAGCGACAGGCCGAACATCTTCATGCTCAGCGGGTCATGGGTCTGGGTCAAGGTCAAGGTCAAGGTCAAGGTCAAGGTCAAGGGTCAACATCAGTTGACATCAGTTGACATCAGTTGACATCAGTTGACATCAGTTGACATCAGTTGACATCAGGAGAACATAACTGATTGCAATAGCAGGTAGTATAAGGGATTTATTGACTGTGGGGGAATTCAGGGGGGCTAATTGGCGGAAGATCACAGGAGTCGAACCTGCCCGGGACCGCTGGCGGCCCCAACTGGATTTGAAGTCCAGCCGTCTCACCGGAAACGACGATCTTCCTCTCTTTGAGCGGGCGAGTATAGCACTCTCACTCACTCAAAATCTGCTTTCAGTTAACTATCAAATATTAAAAAAAGTTAAAGCAAACTTTTCTAACCTATAAAAATGTTTCCCGTAAATCCAGAAGAGTAAAAAATGCTGAAATAATCTATGGATTATTGTTATAATTCCAAATGTAAGGATACACTCAATTTAACATTCCCCCCTGTTAAATGAAAGATTAAGATCGACTTTTTAAAAAAACCAGTGATTCTGTTTACCTGACTGAAATATCATGGATACCGATCTTTCACAGGTGCGCCGACTTACACATCGTTGAGTCAGTGAAAATGAAATTCATTATTAATGGCCAGATATATTTCGATTCAGATACCGCTTCGCTTAGCCCTGTCGGGGGCAATGATGAATTGGTTCAAATCTCCAATCCGGCCAAACGTTTATTATTGCTTTTGATTTATCATCAGGGAGAAGCTGTCAGCAGAGAGGTGATTTTTAAAAAAGTCTGGGATGACTTTGGTATGGTGTCCAGCAATAACAATCTTAATCAGTGCATCAGCAAATTACGTCGGGTACTGAAAAATCTCGGTGCAGAAGAAGAGGTTATCTCTACCGTACCTAAGTTAGGGTTTATGCTGCTGCAACAAATCCCTGTAATGGAACTGTCAGAGGAAAATCCACCCGACGAACAACTCCCCAGCGAAGCGGAAGTGAACGAACCGGATCTGACTTCACAGGAAATCCCGGTTAAAACAGAGGCGCCGCAAACCTCTTCCGGGTCCGCCAACGGGAAAAAAGCACTTCTGCAGCGCTTAAAGGCTAGCTGCCGCTTATCACGCAACTGGTCATGGATGATCCTGTCGCTCAGCCTCATTCTGCTGGGCATTGCCGCCACTCTGGTCTGGTCCCCGGTACCGGCTGAGCGAACTGAAATCTACGTTGGTATTGCTGGTGGTTGTAAGGTACTGATGTCACAAGACATTATGGCAGACAGAGATCAGACAGAATTAAAAGCCGGGGTGATGAACTATGCCCGACGTCTGGCTCCACAATGCGGCAGTAATGAATACATGCTGGTGATAAAAAGTAGCTCGATAAAACCCTGGATAAATGACCTGACCCGCCTTTATTTTATGCGCTGTGGCTATCTGCGCGAGAGTAAAGCAGAGGTCTGCTGGAGCCTGAACGAACCGGCCAATTACGCTCCCCTTTCCTGACCGCCGAAAACCGCTCTGAACGGCCTCCTTATCTTATAAGGAGGTTTTTTTTGCCTGCCGTTTTACCAGAAACCCACTCCAGGGCACAGAAACACAGATGCTCCTTTTTTACCTTTCTGGTGAAGATTAAACGCACATTGTTTTTAACATACACTCTCTTTATACCGTGATTTATATTCTTTTTGTTACTGTTAAAAACCTTAAAAACAGAATAAAAAACTTAATAACAGAACATTCGCAGTTAATGATGAGAATTATCTGACTCCTGCGTAGGATTCTGCTCCGCCCCACCAGGAAAGGTCTGATCCGCTACCACAAGGGTAATTAAGATACAGACCAGGCCAATGGCCATGGAAATCTAAGCTTTTAATCAGGAAATCTCATAATGACTAAGTACACACTGGCAGCAGCACCGAAACGAATATCTCAACGGTATTTGTCGGCAACCAGGTCACCAGTAATGGCAACCTGGGTAACACAGGTACTGCTGAAAACGTGGAAGTTCAAATCCTGGATACCAGCAGTAAAGAGATCGATCTGACCAACGGTTTTACCGGCAAAGGTGACCTGGTTCTGGCCGCAGATGCGACAGAAGCCTCTGCAACCTATACCGCGCAATACTACGCTAACGCCGCTGCCAGGGCTGGTACGGTAGAAGCCACTCTGCAATACGCCGTTTCCTACCAGTAAGTTAAGTACAGGGCGTGCGGTTATCCCGTACGCCCTGGCAGGCACAGGGAGTTCGCCATGTTTTCGCTTCACTTTCGTCCGCTTATTTATGCCAGGTTAATTTTGCTGGTAAGCGGGTTATTTATTCCTGCTGTCAACGCAAGCGTCACTCTGACCGGCAGCCGGATTATTTATCCCGGCTCTGCCAGCTCGGTAGATGTGCAGTTAAAAAATAACGATAATTTCCCCTATGTTATTCAGACATGGTTTGACAATGGAGATATAAACACTAAACCGGATGCAGTAAGCAACGTTCCGTTTATTGCTGCACCTCCTGTATTTCGTGTCCAGCCCCAAAATGGTCAGATTATTCGCGTCGCTCAGAATAAGAATAAAATACTGCCTCAGGATCGGGAATCCGTTTTCTGGTTCAACGTCCTGCAAATTCCGCCAGCTAATATCGACGCTGGCAGAAAAAACAATAAAATCCTGATCACACTTCGCACCCGAATTAAATTATTTTATCGCCCGGCTTCACTCGGTGCTCCGGATAATTTATCCCATGAGTTGAAAGTACGGGTTGTCAGAACAGCAAATTCCTTAATGGCGGTTGAAATTATCAATCCACGCCCCTGGCACGCTTCTCTTTCCACTCTTCAGGTGACTGCAGGCGGCGTCACCCAGATGCTGGATGCAGAGATGATCGCGCCTTTCAGCAGCAAGTCTTTTGCACTACCAGCAGGTAAAACCTTCAGGGGCAAATCTCAGGTAGTGGTGACCCTCGTTAACGATCAGGGTGCACGGATCAGTGAGCGCTATGATGTTACTTTCCCTTAGTCCGGGTATCAGGCTGACACTGCTGGCATCAGTTTCTCTTCCTGCTCAGGGATGGGCTGAGGATTACTGGTTCGATCCCTCACTGTTTCAGGGATCGGCCTATGGTCAGAATCTGGCGCAGTTTAATCAGACATCCGAAACGATCACGCCAGGCAACTGGCAAGTGGATATCTTCGTTAACCAGGATTTGGTCAAAAGCAGTGAAAAAATCGCTTTTCTGGCGAACCCACGCCAGCAAAACCGCCCGGAACCGTGCCTGCCTGCCACTCTGATTCATGCCGCGCAAATTGTCCCTGCAGATCAAACTGGCGCGGCTACTGCAGAGTGCCGTTTTCTCAGCGACTGGCTACCTGAAGCAAGCTGGCAATTTGAGCAATCCAGTCTGCGCCTGCAGCTGTCGGTTCCGATGCAATATCTGGTCAGAACACCTCGTGGCTACATCCCACCCTCTGAGTGGGACAGCGGAACGCTGGCGCTTTTTTTACGCCATAACACCAATTACACCTATACCGAAAATACTGATAATAATTTTAATTACAGATACTTATGGAGTGGAATTCACACCGGGGCCAACCTCGGTTTGTGGCAAATACGACACCAGGGAAATCTTCGCTACGTTGACAGCAGCACCGGTGGCAGCGCCTACCGCTATAACGCAGTCAGAAGCTGGATTCAGCACCCGATTGCCGCACTGAGCAGCACACTGATGCTGGGTGACAGCTATACCGACAGCAGTCTGTTTGGCAGCCTCGCTTTCAATGGCATCAAACTGGCAACTGATGAACGAATGTGGCCGCAGGGTAAGCGTGGCTATGCGCCCGAAGTACGGGGAACCGCAGGCAGCAGCGCACGGGTTATTGTCCGTCAGCTAGACAAGGTGGTTTATGAGACAACTGTCGCTCCTGGTCCGTTTGTTATTAACGATCTCTACAACACCAGAAATCAGGGCGATCTTGATGTTGAAATCGTCGAAGCAAACGGGAAATCCTCAACCTTCACCGTTCCCTACTCGGCGGTTCCGGATTCTGTTCGTCCCGGTAACTGGCACTATTCGCTGGCGCTGGGCCGCGTCCGTCAATATTACAGTGTGGAAAACACTTTCTTCGAAGGCGTATTGCAGCGCGGGATCAGCAACAGCGTGACTGCCAACGTCGGATCGCGAGTTGCCGATAATTATCAGGCACTGTTACTGGGCGGCGTCTGGGCAACCCGCATGGGCGCGTTTGGCGTGAATACCACCTGGTCTCAAGCCCGGGTGGAAAACGATAGCAGTGAACAGGGATGGCGCGCGGAAACCAGCTACAGCAAAACCTTCAGCTCCGGTACCAACCTGGTGCTGGCGGCCTACCACTACTCGACCAGCGGCTTTCGCGATCTGCAGGATGTGCTCGGCGTGCGCCGCCAGCAGTACGACGGCACAGATTATTATTCGGATACGCTCAGTCAGCGTAACCGGCTGTCGGCCACTGTCAGCCAGCCGTTCGACAGTTTTGGCACCCTGAATTTGTCGGCCAGTACCGCTGATTATTACAACAATCAGTCGCGTATCACTCAGCTACAACTGGGGTACAGCAATCAGTGGCGTCAGATCGGCTACAACATCAACGTTGCCCGCCAGCGTTCCAGCTGGGACAACGGCCGTTTCAACTACAGCGTTAACGATGACACAGGCAGCAGCAGCAAACGACGTTATACCGAGAACACCCTTTCGCTGAGCATATCAATGCCGCTGAACTGGGCAGAAAGCCGCTCTTCCGTGGCTTTTAATTACAACCAGTCTCGCAACTCGCGCTCAGGTACCACCAGCCTGACCGGCTCCGCCGGAGAAAATAGCGATCTCTTATGGTCAGGCTATGGAGGCTACGAGCGTTATCGCGATGGCAGTGGCCAGGCAACCACCTGGGGAGCAAACGCTCAGCAAAACACCCGCGTGGGTGGCCTGCGCGCGTCCTGGGATCAGGGCAGCGGCTATCGTCAGTTGGGACTTGGCGCTTCCGGTACGCTGGTGCTGCATTCCGGCGGTGCCACTCTGGGGCCTTATGCCAGCGATACCTTTGCACTGATCCATGCTGACGGTGCGCAGGGAGCTACCGTGCTGAACGGTCAGGGCGCGGTCATCGACAGTGCTGGTTACGCCATTCTGCCCTCTCTGTCTCCCTACCGGAAAAACACCATCACACTGGATACCAGAAACATGAATGCGGACGTCGAGTTAAACGGTGGCAGCAAATTGGTGGTGCCTTATGCCGGGGCAATTGCCCGCGTTGATTTAGCCACTCTGAAAGGTAAGGCGGTATTAATTAACGTTAGCAACCGTGACGGTACGGTGCCCCCAATGGGCGCAGAGGTCTTTGATGCCAACGGCACTGCTGTGGGTATGGTTGGTCAGGGTGGACAGATCTATGCACGAATTGCCAGTGCCTCCGGCACGTTGAAAGTGAAGTGGGGAAACAGTGACAGTCAGCAATGTCTGCTGCGCTATCAGTTACCGGGGGGTCAGGACGAGGCCTTTGTTGAACTCACTCAAACCTGTGAAAAGGGATAATCCGATGAGCGAATTATTACGACTCGCCAGGCTGCTTTGCCTGGGGTTGTTCAGCATCAGTACGCCATTGATGGCGAACTGCATTAAAGTGACCAGCACCAGCTCGCTCTCCAGCGATGCCATTGCGGCGGGCTACACCGCAGCCAGCTGGGCCGGAACCTGCGATACCTGTAACGCTAATATCGGCCTGCCAGCGGTGATCAGCATCAACGCCGGTGGCCATTTTCAGCCCTCAGGAACGCTGATTGCCAGTAGCGTCGGCAACTTCGTCACCAGTGCCAGCAATGTTGCCTATTCCAGTAATCAGATCCTCTTCCGCTGCCAGCTGGCAGATGCAAGCAGTCTGTTTGAGATGTACGCCACCAATGGAGACAACGAATACACCGGCATGTACGCCGCTTCCGAAGTGGATGGAGCCTATTACGACGTTGTGAAAAACGTCGCGGCAAGGCTGACCAATCTCTCAACCGGTGAGTATTACTCCCGCTACTGGAAACAGCGGGCGTTCACCGCCGACGACTGGTATCAGGACAGCCAGTATATTTATATTCCGGCCAGTGCATTCAGTAACGTGTTGTATGAGCTGTTTAAAATTGACTCCACGGCTCACTACTACAACAGCTTCGCTTACTATGTGGATGGCTACTATCAGCCGCGAGGCTATATCGCATTCAAAGGGCCCGGGCTGGATACCAACTCCCTGAAAGCGGGAATGGACTCTGCATACTATTGGTATGGTTTTTATCATAACTGGCCGGGCAGCTGGAACACTTACCAGAAAGTGACCTGGGTGCGCGGTGCGTTCTGCCAGGTCAACGATTATCCTTCGCGAGTACCGCTGCCGGCCATAAGCGCCAATGTGTTGCGGGCAGGAGGCAGCAGCCAGGCCCCTTTCAATGTCAGTATTGAGTGCGAATCAGGTGCGATTTCCAGTACCAACAAATCCTCCGCTTCGGCTGCCAATGTGGCGATGGGTTTTCTGGTTAATCAGCCTACCGCCGTTAGTACAGCGAGGACGCTGGGGCTGGCAAACAGCTCGGGGGGCCTGACCTGGCTACTGGATAATCAGTACGGCAGCAGCGGCGTGGCCTCCGGTGTGGGCATCCGTATTTATAACCAAAATGGAAGCGCAATCAACCTCTTACCAGATAAGTCCAGTATGGGCACCGGCAACGCACGGGGTTGGTATGGCTACAAGGATCTGACCAGTCTGGTTTCGACAGGCGGCACCAGTATTTACAGCGGCGACTTCACGGCTTCGCTTGAAGCGATCGACGGGCAAACCATAACGGCAGGGAGCGTGAATGCGCAATTACAGGTGGTGGTCAGTTTTCAGTAATACCCACAGTATGGCGGTATTACTGATTTGTATAGCAATACCGGGCTACGCGGTGGTGAACACCGACCGTACGCGCGTGGTGTTCAATTCCGATGAGATGGCCCAGTCGCTGCTGTTGGCGAATGACGATATCGCCCCGGTGGTTATGCAGGTCTGGCTGGATGAGGGCGATCCCGTTTCTTCACCCGACAACAACCACACTCCGGTCGTCGCTCTGCCACCAGTGTTCAGAATGCTGCCGGGAGAAGTAAAATCCCTGCGTCTGATGCTCTCATCCAGGCAAAACTTGGCGGCCGGGCGGGAAAATCTCTTCTGGCTTAATTTGTATCAAATCCCACCCGGCCAGCGGGCCAGCGATCAGGCTGAGCAGCAGGTTGTTATGCCATTGCGGCTGCGTTTAAAGGTGCTGGTACGGCCATCCGGCGTGGCAACTTTGCAGGAAAAAGACGCTGAAAAGCTGCAATTTATTACCAGAGGAATGCGGTTACAGGTGACTAACCCAACCACCTGGTACATCAGTTTTACCGCCCAGCCCCGGGGACAACCAGCCATTGGCAATCTGATGGTCGCCCCAGGAGAAAGCCTCACGGTGCCACTTTCTCAGGTCATTTCAGCCGGAGAAGAGATGACCTATGAGGTGATTAACGACACAGGCAACCGCTGGGTTTATCAGACCCGGACGCACTAGTCCCTGGCTGGCAACATGATGTCCGTTTTTGGCCTTATTATCACGACCCATCCCTGACATTATTGCGTTACAGCAAGTTGTCAGGAGTCCGGAAATGTCCAAAAGTGTTCTTTTAGTGATTGACGCCCAGCAGTCCTTCTATCATCGTGGTTATAAAGAGACGGTGGAAATGCCAGCCTTTGAGCGCAGCCTCAGCGCGCTGATTGGGGGCTGCCACGTTCGCGGCATTCCAATTGTTGATGTCTTCCATGTTGAGGAACACGGTGCTTTTTCACTGGCGTCCGGGCTGGTTGAACGGCTGCCCTTTCTTAACCATAAAGCCGTTAAAACTGTGCAGAAGCGTGTTCATAATGCACTGACTGAATCCGTACTCGATCCCTGGCTACGCGAGCAGCAGGTGGATCATCTGATCATCTGCGGCCTGCGTACCGAGCAATGCTGTGAAACCACGGCGCGGGTGGCTTCCGATCTGGGTTACCGGGTGACATTTGTGACCGAAGCAACCCTGACGTTCCCGATTTGCCATAACCGTTTAACTCTGAGCATCAGCGACCTGCGTCACCGGACCGAAAGCGTACTGATTAACCGCTTCGCCGTTATTCGTGACGTTGAGGAGTGCCTGCAGGAACTTTCATAAAATGACGACATCGGTGTGGTTTTTGACGTTGCCCGGCGTGATGACGCTGGATATTACCGGCCCGGCAGAAACACTGAAACTGGCCGGCGGTGCCTTCTCACTGCGTTATATCGGCCCGGATGCCAGCGTAATGACCTCCACTGATATGCAGATCGGCGGCATTGAACCGCTGCCGGAAAACCTGCCTGAAGGCTGCCTGCTGGTAGTGCCTGGCGTCTGTGATTCCGGCATCTGGTTTGACACGCCTCAGGCCATCAGCGCACGCAACTGGCTGATGCGCATGCAATCCGCCATTCATGACAGAAAAATCACACTGCTATGCATTTGCTCGGGAGCGCTACTGGCAGCCCGCTCAGGTTTACTAAACGGGGTGCAATGCACCACCCATCATGAAGTGATAACCCGGCTTAAAATCGCCGAACCAGCCGCGATTGTGAAAGAAAACAGGATATTTATCGAAGATCGTGGCATCTGGACCAGCGCCGGAATTACTGCCGGGATAGATCTCTCACTGCATCTGATTAATCGCCTGTGCGGCTCGCAGATGGCGCTCAGCGTGGCAAGGGAAATGGTTGTTTATTTCCGTCGTTCAGGCGATGACCCGCAGCTTTCACCCTGGCTGCGCTATCGTAATCATCTGCACCCGGCCATCCACCGAACCCAGGATTTACTGGGGAACCAGCCCGAACACGACTGGCAGATGGAAGAGATTGCCTCCCGCGTGCATGTCAGCGCCCGCCATCTGGCACGCCTGTTCCGGCAGCATCTGGGGATCAGCGTGAGGGAATATCATGAGCAACTGAGGCTGGCGATTGCACAACAGAGATTGCAGCAGGGCGAAGGGGCAGAAAAAGCCGCCCTGTCGGCCGGATTCTCCTCTTCCCGCCAGCTTCGCCGCGCACTGCAGCGTTCGCAAAAATAGCAGTCAGCTTACGTAATGACGTGTATCCAGCCGCCTTAATCCCACCGCCAGCAGCAGGCTCCCTGCCAGCGTGACAATAAACACTACCGGGATATCCAGCAGCGGATGCGAGGTGTTATCGAGATGATGGGTGCGCATAAAGTGGATAAACAGTGCATGAAAACCGTATATGGGCAAAGAATTACGCGAAATGGTGGCTAAAATCGGCAATGGTCGCTGATTGAGGCAGTTTTTAAAAAAAATCAGCAGGCTGATTGCAGCCACAAAGACCACCGGCCCACAGTACAGATACCAGGTATCGGCAAAGGCGCCATTTATCGCCATTTGCTTCTTTGTCCCCATAGCAATTCCCACTACGCAGGCCAGAAAGACCCCCCCGGCAATCCAGCTCACGCCCGGCTTATCAGTATCCATCACGCCAATTGCCCGGCCAAACAGCGCGTACAGCACGTAATAAAAACTGTCACCGCTGATATACAGATTCAGCGGCAGCCAGTGAAACGGCCCGATGGACTGATCGACAGTATTGGGGTTGGCCAGCACCGCAAGGATTAACGTGACCATGGCAAGATACCCGGCCCGTGCTGGCTTGACCTGGATCAGCGGCGAAAGCATGTAGATGGCAATAATGGCGAAGAAAAACCAAAGATGATAGAACACCGGTTTTTGCAGCAGATGACGAATTGAGAGGCCTTCACTGATTGGCGTCAGCCAGGTGATGTAAGCCAGTGCGACGGCGCTGTAAAATACCAGACAGAGCACTATCCGCAGAAAATGGCGGCCCTGAGCGCTGCGTTCACCAAAAAACAAATAGCCTGAAACCATAAAAAACAGCGGCACACAGACCCGCGAAGCGGAGTTGAGCAGATTGGAAAGGTCCCAGGTGTGTTCGCCGATGGCCGTACTGTTAGTTACGTACCAGGTGGTAGTATGGATCATGATGACCATCAGGCAGGCCACGGCCCGCAGATTATCAACCCAGCCGATCTTTTCCTTCATTACACCCTCATTGCCGTGCATCAATGCGTATTGAGCGTAGCGCGGTGGAGAGTGTTCAACAACCTCAGAACCCAGAAATCAGACAGACCCGGAAAGGGACGGAGAAAAAAAGTAACTGACCGGTAAATCGCCGGGGTCGAAGTGTTCGACCCACTCATTTTTCTCCTCCGGGCTTTCCCTGGGTCGGCGCGGAAATCTCTGTGTAGTTGAAGTCAAAGAATAAGAAAATTAAAACTATTACGCCCTGACATTACAATGTGGCCTGTTTTTCAGGCTCTCAGGTACGCTGCGGACTTTTATTTAATCACAGGCGCTTGTCGGGACAGAACCCAACGCCAATTTTCCTTCCGTTCCAGACATTGATGCGCTTTCAGGCTGCTTCGTCTGACGTTAGGTTCTGTTTTGCCATGGCTTTCTTCCAGGCAAACTCGCTGAACTTTCAGCTGTTGCCGGTATCTGCCTGTATTCTGCATCCTTGTCTTGCGGGTAAGGCATTCAATCCGCTCATTGTGGCGCAGGATGTATGAGATTTGAAAGGAAGCCCGCCGTTCGGTAATGGCAAAGACATCCGAGATTTGCTGACGATCAACCCAGTCATTCTGCTGTGAACACCACAGTGCAATCAGGATATAGAGTGGTTTGTCAGCATGAGACTGAAGGGACAGTGGCACATTTGCACTGTCATGGTTTCGCTGTTTCACTGCTTTACGCAGTGCAGGTGAATTCCCTTCATGATGTAAATTCACATCCTTATCCTCCAACGGTGTAAAAAACCCTGTCCCCAATAAAGACGTCGAGGCAGGGTGGGTGATAACACTTTTACCAGTTGTAGCCCGTGCCCACGGCCGCCTGTCATGGACGTTCGATGTCTCCGCCTTTGGTGTAATCGAATCCGGCATAGCCACTGATGCTTTCGTTAAGCTTCAGTTCAGCCAAACCAGCGGTATTCGTGTTGATTTGCTTCCAGGAAGTCCCGCTTGCTGCACCACTGGCCCAGGCCAAATCCGCTCCTCTTTTTTTCATCACTGCAATTCCTTTTCTTATAAAAAAGACGCACATGGACTTGTTTAAATAGACCTTGTTTATTATCGGAAGTAGGTTAATCGGCGGAATGAATCTCCTGATTAATTAATGCCGATTTAGCGTCTCTAACCAGAGGGGTTGTTGAGAGGAAACCTGGGGTAGAGACCATTTATATTTCCCGACAAAGGGTTCAGTCAGGTTAAATATCAAGGTGAGTCTGAAAATTGCAGGCAAAGAGTGTAAAACAAGTAATTTTAATCGTCATGATCAATATTATTGATAAAAACAATAAATTAATCAAAATTTAATAACAACCTTATTCATGCAACTTGCATAAAATAAATGCATTTTTAATCAAACTGGACTGACAATAATGACGCACGTCGCCAACGAATATTTCATATTATTTCTATAACTATCAATTTATTAAACAAATACCCACTGAAAAAATCCGTGCATAAACCTCTCGCGGCATGAGGGTAGATATCCTTTGAGTCGCAGGTTGTCCATAAAAATAATTACTCCATTTTTTACAATAAAAAATAACAACAAGCCCTATTTAAACATTATTCATGAACAGGAATATGAATAGAAATGATAATTTCAACATTCTTTGATTAGCGACTTTACTATAGACCCCAACCATAATTGAGGCACCGATCCCAATTTTGAAATAATATTTTAACTGACCACCAGAATATGCCTGACACAACAGGTTAATAGATCTGATGTTGCTCTGATTTGACAAGATGTATTATAAATTTCATTTATAGCCTGGGATAAACACGGTGAGGGAATTGTGTGGCGGAAGATCACCGCAGCCCGACGTAAAAAAGCGCCGGGTCCTTCGCCAGCGAGCGACTGATTTCACCCGGCTCAACGCGGTACTCCAATACCCGTGCATTTTCGATAGCGCAAAGGAAGTGCAGCGAGGCTGCAGTATTGATGTCAGTGTTGAAGTTATGATTGCAGACTTTGCGGCCACGACTGTAGGTATAGTGAGCAATTTCAATCGCCTGGGTAAAGCCGGTACGGGTAAGGTCAATAGGCACGATATCGATACCCCCTTCATCGATCAGGCGCTGGAAGCCCACCACCGTACACTCCTGCTCGCCCGCTGCAATGAACGAAATCCGACCTGCGCAGAACGTAAACGATTTTCTGATGACAGACCTGCGCCGGTTTATTCCTGCTTTAATCGATGATAAAACAGGTCCGTTTCGGGTATTACTGCGATTTCCGTTATGAGAGGTTTGCGCGTATTATTGGCAAAAATTAACTGATACCTCTCCTGATGAAAGACTTCGCCCCACTACTCGACCGACTGAAATTACAGCTCACCGCCAGAGAAAAAAAACCGCTGTACCAGCGATTTGTCGCGGTGATTAAAAATGAAGTCCTTCAGGGTTCGCTGCGTCAGGATGATATTCTGCCCAGCGAGCGCGAGTTCAGCCAGCAGCTGCAAATATCCCGAATTACCGTACGTAAGGCGCTGGCGGAACTGGAAAAAGAAGGTGTGGTGGTGCGGGCGCGTGGTTACGGTACACAGATCGCCAGCCCAATGGAATATTCGCTAAAGGAACCAAAAGGCTTCTCCCGTCAGGTCCTGATGAAGGGAAAAACGCCTGCCACCACCTGGATTAACAAAAGCGTGGTCCCCTGCGATAAAGAGATCGCTGGCTGGCTGAAGCTGGAGCCAGGCAGCGACGTTTTTCTGCTGAAGCGCATTCGTTACGTTGACGATCAGGCCGTGTCGATTGAGGAGTCATGGGTTCCCGCCGCGCTGATAGATCGGGTCGAGGATATTGATATTTCGCTGTATGACTATTTTCTGCAGCGCAACATCCGGCCGGTACAAACTAAAAGTCGCGTCAGTGCACGGATGCCCGATGAAGACATCCGCTCACACATTTCCCTGCCCGATAACGTGCCGATCCTGGTTATCAGCCAGCTGGCTCTGGATGAGCAGGCCACGCCGCTGGAGTACAGCATCAGCTACTGCCGCAGCGATATGTACACGTTTATTGCTGAGTAATGTGCCGCTGCCAGTGGACGGAAAGTTCGCTCCTGTCTGGTGCGCAGTCACCGCCACGGTGCGCCACCACATAGGACGCCACTGCGTTACCTAACATCACCGCTTCTCCCAGCGTCCATCCCGATGCCAGGCCAGCCAGCACCCCGCCTGCATGGCTGTCGCCAGCGCCAATAGTATCCACCACCGTAGTGGTAAGCGCCGGCACCCAACCTGAACGATCGGCGCTGACATAACCCGCCCCTTCACTGTCCATCCTGACGATAAGCCCACTGTCGAAATGCTCGCGCCAGTCTGCCATCAGCTGCTGGCTTCCAGCCGTTCCTTTGCCCACCAGCCTTTCACTCATCAGCCCGGCCTCCTGGCGGTTAAGCGTGACCAGCGGCTTCAGGGCCATCACGCGCTGAAACAAATTGTCTGAAATAACCGCCAGCCGCGGGCCGAAATCGATCAACAACTGGTGTAAACCACGCTGCGCTTCAAGCCACGCGACCAGCCTCTCGCCGCTGGCGGCAGTCAGCTGATAGCCTGAGAGGTAGATCCAGCTCCGCTCTGGCAGTACAAATTGCGCCAGCATCGCCTCATCCCACTGATTCTCGACCCCGCTGACCGAAAGAAAGGTTCGCTCACCGTCAGGCTCCACCAACGCCAGGCACCAGCCGTTGTCGCCTTTATCGGTATGAACCGGAGAGGTAATGCCGTACTCCGCCATTTTGGCCGCCACAATTCCCGCCCAGATGCCTTTGCCTACCGGTAATGCGTTGGTCGCCTCAATCCCCAGCCGGTGCAGGGCAATTGCCACATTCAGCGCGCAACCGCCCACGTTTATTCCCTGCTGGTGCAGCTCAATATCGCTGCCCCGGTGGGGTAGCGAATAAGCATCGGCAATCACATCCACTACGGCGGCACCCATCACACAAACCGGCGTACAGCCAGCCAGACGCGGCAAGTCATTATGCGTGATCATACGCCTCCTGACGCTGCTGCCGGAACCCCAGGAAGGCGCGGCTGTAACGGGTAAAGTCGAGCTGGTTGGCGGCGTCCAACTGTGCCCTGAGATCGGGATCGATGGCCTCGATGCCGTGCAGCGCGCCGCAGATGGCGACCGCCATAGCACCGATAGTATCCGTATCCCCGCCCAGGTTGGCACAAAGCACGGCGCAACGTGTGGGATCGGTATCCGCCAGTGCTACCATGGCAATGGCGGCCGGAACAGACTCTATGGTGGCCGTTCCGGCACCGATCAGTTGATAAATGTGCTCCATCGCCTGTTCCACGCCCACGGCGTTATCCACCACCTGTAGCGCAAGCTCAATACGTGCCGCCATCGAAGGGCTGAAGGTGGTGACACGTTTCTCCTGCGCCGCTTTTGCTACTGCAGGGAGCTGATCACGGATCGCCGCCCACACCTTCCCTTCAACGGCCAGCGAAACAGCCCAGGCGATCGCTGTTGCCCCGGCAATTGCCACGTCTGACTTATGGGTCGGGCTGGAAGCCAGCTCAACGTCGCCGATAAAACCGGCCAGATCGCGCGGCGGAAGCAGGCACCCCAGTGGCGAAACACGCATCGCAGCGCCGTTGGTCAGGCCGTTATTTTCCAGTTGCTGAATCGGCGTTCCTGCCTTCATCGCGTTAAGGGCAATTTTCGACGTTGGCCCCAGAACATTTTTATTGAAGGCATCAAATCCTTCCGCCCACCGCAGGATATTATGGCCAATCACCTCCGGTTCAATCGCCCCGTCACAGCTGATGATGGCATCGGCCAGCGCCAGTGCCATGGAGGTGTCGTCGGTGAACTCGGCGGCGCGGAAGTAGCAGGCCGCATTGTTTTCAGCTGGTCCCGGTAAAAAGCGGTCGATCCAGCCAAAATGCTGCTTCACTCGGGTGCGGGGCCACAGCTCCGAGGGCATCCCCATCGCATCGCCCAGAGCCTGACCATAGAACGCACCCAAAATTCTGCTTTCCTGACTGACTGTCATAATTTTCCCCTCAAAGTTATGCAAAGTGGCTACTTTTCACTGTCGGTCGACATGACTAACGCACTCAGCTCGTCACTTTTTTTACGACCATCGCGGAACAGCACCACAAAGACCACGGTGATAATCGCAATCATCACGCTGCCAAACAGCCACATCCCGCTCCAGTTAAAGGTTAAGCCATTTACAGGCTGCGGATACTGGAACATCTCCTGCATCAGGTAACCCCCGAGGCGATAACCCAACAGGCTCCCCACGCCCTGGCAGGCCAGGGTAATCAACCCCTGAGCCGCATTGCGCATCTCAACAGGGGCTTTTTTATCCACGTAGATATAGGCGGTAACAAAATAGAAGTCGTAGCTGACGCCGTGCAGCAGAATGCCCATAAACAGCAAGCCGTAGGTCAGGACGTTCTGATCGCTGCCGAACACAAAGAACACATAGCGCAGCGCGGCAGTGACCAGCCCCAGCAGCAGGACCTTGCCAATCCCAAAACGCTTGATAAAGAACGGCAACGCCAGCAGGAAGAAGATCTCAGACAGCTGACCCAGCGTCATCCAGCCGGTAGCGTGCTGCAACCCCACTTCGCTGAGAAAGCCTTCGGCAAAGATGTAGTAGAAGGCCAGCGGCATGCTGAACATAAATGAGCAGACAAAGAAGACCAGGAAGCTGCGATCCTTCAGCAGATGCAATGCATCCAGTCCCAGCGCCACCCGCAGGCTGAATTTCCCCCGGCTTTTCGGTTCTGTCGCTGGCAGCGTCAGAGCAAAGACCCCGAGAACAGCAGAGCTGGCAGCAGCGATCAGCAGAGGAATATTGCTGGCCGAGATATCCCCAAAGCCCAGCATTGGCGGCAGGAAACCACAGACAATACCGGAGGCAATCCAGCCCAGCGTGCCGAGAACGCGAATGCGCGGGTAGTCGCGCTCCACATCACCAACATGCGAAAAGGCAATGCTGTTGGTCAGTGCGATGGTCGGCATGTAGGTCAGAGAGTAGAGCAGCAGCAGGATAAAGAACGGCCCGAAATGATCCTGCTGTGCGGCAAGGAACATCAGCACAGCACCAGCAAGCATCAGCACGGCAAGCACCTTTTGTGCCTGGAAGAAACGGTCGGCCAGTGACCCGACCAGAATGGGGGACATGATGGCCGCCAGCGAGGTGCAGGCATAGCACCAGGCGATCTCTACCGGGGTAAAGCCTTTGCTGTGCAGCAGGGCCCAGAGCGGCACGAACCATGCTCCCCAGATAAACCATTCGATGAACATCATTAAAGACAAAGAGGCTATTTTATTTTTCATGTGGGTGATTCCCGGGTGTAGGTACCAGACCAATAGTACCTTTGAATAATACCTTTGCAATACCAATGGTCGATTCTTAGAGCTGAATCGCTTTTTCAGAGCAAGTCTGCCTTTCTGTCTGAGAAAATGGCTGATTAAGATCGCGAGAATGGCAGAAACCGAACGGATAACTTCGCTTAATTAACATCGGGCTGACTATCTGGCGGTCAAAGGGTATACTGACGCCCACTTTTTAAAACCGTCTCGCGTGCGAATTCAACATGCAAAAGTTTGATACCAAGACATTTCAGGGACTGATCCTGACCTTACAGGATTACTGGGCACGTCAGGGTTGTACCATCGTGCAGCCACTGGACATGGAAGTAGGTGCGGGAACGTCTCACCCGATGACCTGCCTGCGCGCACTCGGCCCTGAGCCAATCGCCGCGGCCTACGTGCAACCTTCACGCCGCCCTACTGACGGCCGCTACGGCGAGAACCCGAACCGCCTGCAGCACTACTATCAGTTCCAGGTGATCATCAAACCCTCACCGGACAATATTCAGGAACTCTACCTGGGCTCGCTGAAAGAGCTGGGTATGGATCCGACCATTCACGATATCCGTTTCGTGGAAGATAACTGGGAAAACCCAACGCTGGGCGCATGGGGCCTGGGCTGGGAAGTGTGGCTGAACGGCATGGAGGTCACGCAGTTCACCTATTTCCAGCAGGTTGGCGGCCTGGAGTGCAAACCCGTCACCGGCGAAATCACCTACGGTCTGGAGCGTCTGGCGATGTATATCCAGGGCGTGGACAGCGTTTACGATCTGGTGTGGAGTGACGGTCCTCTGGGGAAAACCACCTACGGCGACGTGTTCCATCAGAACGAAGTGGAGCAGTCCACTTACAACTTCGAATACGCGGATGTCGACTTCCTGTTCAGCTGCTTCGAGCAGTATGAGAAAGAGGCCCAGAGCCTGCTGGCGCTGGAGAAACCGCTGCCGCTGCCAGCCTACGAACGCATCCTTAAGGCGGGTCATACCTTTAACCTGCTGGACGCGCGTAAAGCGATCTCCGTAACCGAGCGTCAGCGCTATATCCTGCGCATTCGCACCCTGACTAAAGCCGTGGCTGAAGCCTACTATGCGTCTCGTGAAGCGCTGGGCTTCCCGATGTGCAATAACAAGAAATAAGAGGCAGCCATGACTGAGAAAACTTTTCTGGTGGAAATCGGCACCGAAGAGCTGCCACCAAAGGCACTGCGTAACCTTGCCGAATCTTTTGCCGCTAACTTTACCGCTGAGCTGGATGCCGCAGGCCTGAGCCACGGTGAAGTCAGCTGGTACGCGGCCCCCCGCCGCCTGGCGCTGAAGGTCGCAAACCTGAGCGCGGCGCAGCCGGACCGCGAAGTCGAAAAACGTGGCCCGGCCATTGCCGCTGCGTTTGATGCCAGCGGTGTGGCAACCAAAGCCGCAGAAGGCTGGGCCCGAGGCTGTGGTATCACCGTCGATCAGGCCGGGCGTCTGAGCACCGACAAAGGTGAATGGCTGCTGTATCGCGCCCATGTGAAAGGCGAAAGCGCCCAGTCGCTGCTGCCAGCCATGGTCAGTACTTCACTGGCGAAGCTGCCGATCCCTAAACTGATGCGCTGGGGCGATTCTGACGTGCAGTTTGTCCGCCCGGTGCATACCGTGACGCTGCTGCTGGGTGACGAGAGCATTCCGGCCACCATCCTCGGCATTGATTCAACCCGTACAATCCGCGGCCACCGCTTTATGGGCGAGCCGGAATTCACCATTGAAAGCGCCGATCAGTATCCTCAGATCCTGCTGGAACGCGGCAAAGTTCAGGCGGATTATGAAGTGCGTAAGGCGCAGATCAAGGCAGATGCTGAAGCCGCTGCCCGCAAAATGGGCGGTATTGCCGACCTCAGCGACAGCCTGCTGGAAGAAGTCACCTCCCTGGTCGAGTGGCCGGTGGTGCTGACGGCGAAGTTTGAAGAGAAATTCCTCGCGGTTCCGGCTGAAGCGCTGGTGTACACCATGAAGGGCGATCAGAAGTATTTCCCGGTCTATGACGCTGTGGGCAAGCTGCTGCCAAACTTTATCTTTGTGACCAATATCGAGTCGAAAGACCCGCAGCAGATTATCGCCGGTAATGAGAAAGTGGTGCGTCCACGTCTGGCCGATGCGGAGTTCTTCTTCAACACTGACCGTAAAAAGCGCCTGGAAGATAACCTTCCACGTCTGGAAACCGTGCTGTTCCAGAAAGAGTTGGGTACGCTGCGCGATAAAACTGACCGTATTCAGGCGCTGGCTGGCTGGATTGCCGGGCAGATTGGGGCAGACGTCAACCACGCGACCCGCGCTGGCCTGCTGTCCAAGTGTGACCTGATGACCAACATGGTGTTCGAGTTCACCGACACCCAGGGCGTGATGGGCATGCACTATGCGCGCCACGATGGCGAAGCAGAAGACGTGGCCGTGGCGCTGAACGAGCAGTATCAGCCGCGCTTTGCCGGTGACGAGCTGCCTTCCAACCCGGTGGCCTGTGCACTGGCGATTGCTGACAAAATGGATACCCTGGCGGGGATCTTCGGTATCGGCCAGCATCCGAAAGGCGATAAAGACCCGTTCGCACTGCGCCGCGCCGCGCTGGGCGTGCTGCGTATTATCGTTGAGAAGAATCTGCAGCTGGATTTGCAGACGCTGACCGGAGAGGCGGTGCGCCTGTATGGCAGCAAGCTGAACAACGCCAAAGTGGTCGATGAAGTGATCGACTTTATGCTCGGTCGTTTCCGCACCTGGTATCAGGAAGAAGGCCACAGCGTGGACACCATCCAGGCCGTGCTGGCCCGTCGCCCTACCCGTCCGGCGGATTTCAACGCGCGTATGAAGGCGGTTTCCCACTTCCGTACGCTGGAAGAGTCCGCCACGCTGGCCGCAGCCAACAAGCGCGTCTCCAACATTCTGGCGAAGTCCACCGAGCCGCTGAACGACAGCGTGCAGGCTTCATTGCTGAAAGAGAACGAAGAGATCCAACTGGCAACCTACGTGTCGGCGCTGACCAGCAAGCTGGCTCCTTACTTTGCAGAAGGCCGCTATCAGGATGCGCTGATTGAGCTGGCGCAGCTGCGGACCGCCGTGGATAACTTCTTCGAGAAAGTGATGGTAAACGCGGAAGAGCGTGAAGTGCGGATCAACCGCCTGACGCTGCTGTCGAAACTGCGTGAGCTGTTCCTGCAGGTGGCGGACATTTCTCTGCTGCAGTAAGCCGGGAAGATGATGCGGGGGATCTGTTTCCCCCGCGTTTCATTCCAAATCCGATTTTCAACCCTGACAAGGATAAAACAAGCCTTATCCCCCCCATAGCTATCTCTGGTTAAACTCTGAAAAAACGCTTAATCCTTAAAATATATATTTAACAATAGGTTAAAATTAACCTCTATCATTCCCGTCTGTGAAATTCGTGATCAGTCCCCACAAAACTGAATAAAAACGTTTCTAATAAAAACGTTTTTATGTGAGTCTGCTTAAAAGTTAAACACAGGTTACTACCTTGTTAATACCGGCCGGATAGCCAGGTGGTGAACGCAACAAGAAACATGAGTGGGAGCGAATGATGAGCAGTGAACAAGCGGTAACTCTGAATGACGAACAGCGCAGAACCGGAGCGCATATTTGTGCCGCCGCACTGAAACGCCACGGTGTGGAAGTGATTTTTGGGCAAAGTATTCCGGCTGCGTTATTTTTGGCAACCCCACACTACGGCATCCGTCAGGTGGGCTACCGTGCGGAAAATGCCGGAACTTATATGGCAGATGCCTATGCGCGTTTAACGCACAAAGTCGCTGTAGTCACCGCGCAGAACGGCCCAGCCGCAACCTTGCTGGTGGCGGGCCTGGCGGAATGTTTTAAAGCTTCGGTACCGGTGGTGGCGATTGTGCAGGATGTGCACCGCAAGATGACCGATAAGAACGCTTTCCAGGAACTGGATCACCTGGATCTGTTCAAAGGCGTTGCCAAATGGACCAGACGTGTCAGCGAGATCGGGCGCCTGAATGATTATATTGATATGGCCTTCACCGCCGCAGCCTCGGGACGCCCTGGCCCGGCGGTCATTATCGTGCCAATCGATCTGTTCAATGAAGTCGCAGAAGAGACACCCCGCCAGCACGGTAGCTCGCTGGGGCACTTTCCTCTCGACCGCGTTGTTGCGGATCCAGCCGCTATTGAAGAAGCTGCCCGCCTGCTGGCCGGTGCCGCCTCACCGCTGATTATTGCCGGGGGCGGCGTGCATATTTCCGATGCCGCACAGGACCTTGCGGATTTGCAGGAGACAGCCTGCCTGCCGGTAGCCACTACCGCGATGGGAAAAGGTTCGGTGAACGAACAACATGAACTTTCCCTCGGTGTGGTCGGCTATTTTATGGGAACCCGTGGACGCACACGTCATCTGCGCGACATGGTGACCGAAGCCGATGTGATTCTGCTGATTGGCAATCGTACCAACCAAAATGGCACCGATAGCTGGAACCTCTATCCGCAAAACGCCCGTTATATTCATATTGATATTGATGGCGCTGAAGTAGGCCGTAACTACGATGCACTGCGTCTGGTGGGCGATGCCAGACTCACGCTACAGGCACTGTCAGCTGCACTCAAACAGCAGGATTTGTCGCAGCGCAAGGCAAATCGCTCCTCGCTGGCGTCAAAAATTGCGGCGGCCCATGAAACCTGGCTTTCTGAGGTGAACAATACGCTCGATCTTACGGCCAGCCCAATCCGTCCTGAACGCCTGATGCGCGATCTGGACAGCGTTCTCACCCCAGAAACGGTAGTGGTCTCTGACGCCAGCTACTCCTCAATTTGGGTGGCCAACTTCCTGACCGCCCGTGCCGTTGGTGCCCGCTTCATTACCCCTCGCGGTCTGGCTGGGCTGGGCTGGGGCTTCCCTTATGCCATGGGTGCCAAACTGGCCCGTCCGGAAGCCCCCGTATTTGCACTGGTTGGCGATGGCGGCTTTGCCCATGTCTGGTCAGAACTGGAAACGGCACGGCGCATGGGGATTAACGTCGTTCTGGTAGTGCTGAATAATCAGATCCTCGGTTATGAAAAACATGCCGAAAAAGCACTGTTTGGCGACTATTCCGATGCCTGTGATTTCCAGCCTGTCGATCATGCTGCTATCGCCATAGCCTGTGGTTGTGAAGGAGTAAAAATCGATCGGCCTGACGATTTCCTTCCCGTACTGAAAAAAGCATTCAGTACCGCCAACACAACAGTCATTGATGTGACTACGGATCAGCGAGCCTGGCCGCCTGTAACGATGTTTGATGGCCAGAAAAATTTACAGTATTGAGAGGCGGAGAAGATCATGAAAAAGATTCTTAATTCCCCCGAGACTTATGCCGATCAGGCGCTGGAAGGCATGTGTCTTGCCCATCCTCATATTTATCGCCAGCAAGGTGAAGATGGGCGAGTTATTGTTCGTGCGCAGTCTGCAAACATGGCAAAGGTGGGACTGGTTTCAGGCGGGGGAAGTGGTCATCTGCCCACGTTCACGGGCTATGTGGGTGAAGGATTGCTGGATGCCTGCGCGGTCGGCAATGTCTTTGCAGGCCCGGCGGTGATGGACTGTATAGAGGCGATTCGCAGTGCGGACCAGGGGAAAGGTGTGCTGTTGCTGTTTGGTAACTACGGCGGCGACAAAATGAACTTTGCCATGGCCAGCGAAATGCTCTCCGCAGAGGGCATCCAAACCGCGACTGTACTGGCGACAGATGATGTGGGCAGCGCCTCACAGGTGGAAAAAGAGAAACGCCGGGGAGTTGCCGGGGTGATATATGCCTGGAAAGTGGCCGGAGCCAAAGCACAGCAACCGGACGCAACCCTGGAAGACGTGACGGCCATTGCCCGCCGTGCAGTGGACAACACTGTTACGATTGGTGCCGCACTCTCTCCCTGTACGGTGCCGGAAGCGGGTAAGCCCACCTTTACCCTGGAGGAAAACGAAATGGAAATCGGCATGGGTATCCACGGTGAGCCTGGGATCCGGCGTGGCCCGTTATTACCTGCCGATGAATTGGCAGAAGAGATGTTAACCACTCTGCTTAACGATCGTGGTCCGGATGCCGGTAAACGAGTTTCGCTGATGGTTAACTCGCTGGGGGCAACGCCGCTGGAGGAGTTATATATCCTCTACCGCTATCTGGCACCCAAGCTTGAGAACAAAGGCTTCACGATTGTGCTCCCCCGTATTGGCCGCTATGCCACCTCAATGGAGATGGCGGGCGTTTCACTGTCATTACTGACGCTGGATGACGAACTGGAGTCTCTGCTGCTGGCACCGGCGCAATGCCCTTACTGGAGTAACCTCTGATGACCTTCACGACACATGAGCTGGTGGCGATTTTTAGGCGCTGTACGGCAAAAATCCACGAGGTAGCGCCACAGCTGAATGAGCTGGATGGCCAGTTGGGCGACGGCGATCTGGGGGCCACCCTGGAAAAATGTGCCCGCCTGATTGAACAGGCGCTGGAAACCCAGCCGAAGGATATCGGTGCACTTTTCCAGTTGACTTCAATGGCCTGTGTCCGGGCATCTGGCTCCAGTTTCGGGACTTTGCTTGGCGTGGCACTGCTGACGGCAGCACAAAAATGTAGCGATAAAACCATGTTGCAGGACACCGAAATCAGTCCGCTCCTGCAGGATATTCTGTCGGCATTGATGGCTCGTGGCGGCGCCAGCCTTGGAGATAAAACGGTGCTGGATGCAATTAATGCCCTGCAGCAGGCGCTGGCGAATGAACCCAACAGCGACCGCTGGCGAGAAGTAGCCCCGCAGGCGATTGACCAGGCACTGAATGATTTCCGGCAAAAGCCAAATAAGATCGGTCGGGCACGCATGTTTTCCGAACGTTCGAAGGGGATGAACGATCCCGGCATGGTGGCCTTTTCCCATCTGGTTGCCGCAGCCGTCAGCCCCCTAATTTCCTCAGAGGAGACTTCGTAATGTCAGGAGCACTTGAAGGGCTGAAAGTCCTCGATCTGTCCCGCTTTATCGCTGGCCCGCTATGCGCTATGCAGCTGGCCGATATGGGTGCCGATGTGGTGAAAGTCGAACGTAAAGGTAAAGGGGAAGACACCCGGCAGAATAAACCTCAGCTTAACGGTGAAAGCCTCTATTTCCTCTCTTTTAACCGTAATAAGCGCAGTCTGGCACTGGATTTTCGTGACCCTGATGATCAGGTGCAACTGCGTGAGCTGATTGCCCATGCCGACGTGCTGATTGAAAACTTCCGTCCCGGCACCATGGAAAAAATGGGCTGTGGCTGGGAAACCTTAAAACAACTCAATCCCCGCCTGATTATGGTGCGGATCTCCGGGTTTGGTCAGGCGGGTCCGCTGGCTCAGCGCCCTTGCTTTGATGCCATTGCCCAGGCGATGAGCGGCCTGATGAGTATTTCCGGCCAGCCGGATGGGCCTCCCACTATGGCAGGTACTTTTATGGTGGATTACGCCTCTGCGCTGTACGCCACTATTGGCACGCTTGCCGCACTCAATGCCAGGCATCTCACCGGACGTGGTCAACTGGTTGAAGCATCGTTACTGGAGAGCGCGGTCAGTATGCTGATCTCCGCCATTCCGGAGCAGGCACAGCTGGGCAGCACCATGACGCGGATGGGTAATCTGGATCGCTACTCTGCCCCAGTTAACAGCTACCAGACAAGGGAAGGATGCTGGGTCTATTTATCCGCCGGTACCGACGCGCTGTTTTCAAGACTGGTGAAGGCGATTGAACGCACGGACCTGTTGGAAGATATCCGTTTCAACACCTATCACGCCCGGCTGGAAAATGGCCCGGCCATTGATGCAGAAATTGCCGCCTGGGCGAAAACACAGAGTGCTGCAGAGATGGTGACACTGATGGATGTCGCCGGTGTCCCCTGCTCCAAAGTAGCGAGCATTGATGAAGTGCTGGAAAACCCACAGCTGAAGGCCCGTCATCAGTTAGTGGACATAGAGCATGCCACCGCAGGTACCTACACCACGCATGGCGTGACTGTCAGCCTTTCAGAAACGCCGGGGGAGATTCGCCGTCCGCCACCGCTGTTGGGCGAACATACCGATGAAATTCTGGCGGAATGGTGCGGTAAACCGCATCAACCCTGATGACTACGAGGAAAAAATGATGTCGCGTATTAACCCTGAACTGCGGGAACCGACCTGGGAAAATGTGGTGGTTGATGAGCCGATTGGCCCGTTAACGGTGAAAGCTGATGAAGCCTGGCGCCGCCGCGCCTGCTTCGCGCTGGATGATTACAGCCCGGACTATTTTGGTGAAACGGCGGCCTTCGTTCCTGCTCCAATGGCGGGGCGTGACCTGGTCGCATTGTTCTGTAGCGTTTATGACCCCAGCCGTACCGTGGGGCTGCATCAGAAAGAAGAGATCTGGTTTGTAAACCCAATTCCGTTGGATACAGAACTGCATTACAGCGGCAAATATACCGATAAATATATGAAACGGGGGAAAGGTTATACCGTCTTTGATACCGAAGCACGTGATGCGATAAGCGGCAAATTGTATGTTCGCCAGATCAGCACAGAGATTATGCGCATTCCTGACAACATCCAGCTCGGCACTGGTGGAGCCAGCAAGACACCAGTAGAAGGCCATGTGCAGCCTCTCTGGCCTGAACACCTGACCCCAGTTGAGCGGGCGAGTGAACACTTAGCGCCAGGAACACCGGTAAAACCGCTGATTAAATGTCCACAGCAGGCACAAATGACGGTTTTCTCTGGTGGCAATACCCAGTGGTACAACATTCATACCGACCGCGAAGTGGCGCTTAAGGCCGGATTTCGCGACACGCTGGCACAGGGCATGATGGAAACCTGCTGGATTGCGGAGATGCTGGCACGATTTATTGGCGAAAGCTGGCATACCTCAGGATGGATAAAAATGGCCTACGTCAAACCGGTGTTCCGTGGCGACACCATTATCTGTAAGGCCGTAGTACAGGAAGTGGAAGATGAGTTAATAAAATTTCATGTCTGGGCAGAAAATCAGCATGGTGAAATAACCGCAGCGGGATGGGCAAGTGCTAATAAAAATTAATTAGCAGCGCTTATCTGGTCCAATAAATGGAAGCATGACATTTTTACCTTTGACTACGAATTATAAAAGCGTGGGGACAACCTGCGCATAAAAAAAATGACCCTACTCAATCACTCCTTTGAAGGAGAACGCTATGAATAGCAATACAGTCAACCCAGCTGGAAATAATGAAGATGAACAAATAGATAAGAAAGAACTGTCACGAGTTGCTCTCGCCAGTTTAATTGGGACGTTCATCGAATTTTATGATTACTTTATATATGGTGCCGCTGCAGCACTGATTTTCCCTCATCTTTTCTTCAGCGATATGCCCCCCACCGTCGCGACTATCGTCTCCTTCGCCACGCTGGGAGTGGCGTTCGTCACTCGCCCCATTGGGGCCGTCATTTTCGGCCATTTTGGTGACACAATCGGCAGGAAGGCGATGCTGCTGGCCTCAATAACGATTATGGGCGGAGCAACAGTGGTGATCGGCCTGTTGCCAGGCTATGAGACAATTGGGATTGCCGCACCGATTTTGCTGGTCATTATCCGCCTGATTCAGGGCCTGGCCGTTGGTGGAGAATGGGGGGGAGCAACCACTATGATGATTGAATATGCCCCCGCACACCGCCGTGGTTTTTATGGCACCTTTGTTCAGTTAGGGAATGTGTTGGGCGTACTGATTTCGACGATGGCTTTTGCCCTGGCTTCCTCTTTACCCTCCGAGATGTTTTTAAGCTGGGGCTGGCGTGTTCCTTTCCTGGCCAGTATATTCCTGATGCTGATTGGGATATTTATTCGCCTGAAAATTAAAGAACCCCCGATGTTTCGTAAGATGGCGAAAGATCGCGAGAAAAATAAACTCCCGATCGTGCAGGTATTTAAAAAATTCCCTAAACAAATATTCTTATCAGCAGGCCTGCGTGTCAGTGAGAGCGTGGTCGGTTATCTGGTTATCAGCTATGTATTACAATATTGCACCTCGCGCTTTGGCATGCACAGTAATACCGTCCTGATTGGGGTGATGCTGGCAGCCTGCTCCGGGCTGATTGCTTTTCCCCTCTGGGGCCTGCTCGCTGACAAAATAGGGCGCCGCTCGGTTTTCCTGATCGGTTCCATTGGTTCCTGCCTGCTGGCGTATCCCTTCTACTGGCTGATCGACTCCGGGCAGTTGTGGGGGATTTACCTTGGTCTGATCCTGGCTTACAGCTTTGTGATTGGCTCGATGTACAGCATTGAACCCTGCTACCTGTCGGAACTTTTCTCTACGGAAGTCCGCTACACTGGCGTATCCGTAGGCTCACAGCTGGCGGGTATCTTTGGTGGCTTTACCCCAGCCGTTGCCACTGCGTTAGTGGCCTGGGCTGACGGACAATTCTGGCCGATCGCCATCATGATAATCGTATCCGGTCTGATTACAGCACTTTGTGCGCTGGGCGCGGGTGAAACTTTAGGTCGCGACCTGAATAGCAGCATGATCCCGTCAGACAAACCCAGTAGTCGCAGTAAATCAATGCTTTTGAAAACAAGATAAGTGACTTTGCCTGATAAAAATGGAGTTTCGGCACCGGCGGCGATTGCCCCGGTGTCCTCTTTTCAGGGTTAGATGCGGATAAAAACGTTTTTTTTATCTGGACGTGTAATAATCGTGCGGATTAAATTGATTAATACCGTTTATGTCAGCAAGGTTCGTTCCAATGGCAAAAAAATCAGCGCAGAACAGAAACGCTTTGTCCGGGACAAAGGTGTCCATTTTTGATGTCGCCCGTGAAGCCGGAGTGGCACTGTCAACGGTATCCAATGCCCTGAGCGGCAAAGATAATGTGCGCGAGTCGACGCGCTTACGAGTGCAGGCTGCCGCAGATCGGCTTGGTTACCGGGTGTCGGTGGTAGCCCGTTCCCTACGCATGCAGCGAACCTTTACCCTCGGCGTGCTGCTGGCTGATGTCGCTAACCCCTCTTCCCCTGACTTTCTGCGCGGTATTGAAGATATCGCCGACCAGGAACAGTGCAGCCTGCTGGTCTGTAATACGGATGGCCAGCTTGATAAACAGCTGGCTCAGATGCGCGTATTGCTTGATCGTCAGGTGGATGGCCTGGTCATGCTTTCGCAACATTGTCAGCAGGAGGAAGTCCGCGAATTACTGGCAGGGGACACGCCTTATGTGCTGCTGCAACGGCGTTCGACTGAGCATGAGGATACTTATGTGGGGGCCAATAATGAAGAAGGTATTGATGCCGCAGTCAGGCATCTGGTCGCCTTTGGCCATCAGCGGATTGGGCTGATCCGCGGGCCGGCAGACTCCTCAACGGCAGATGAGCGCTATCAGGCCTACCTGCACGCACTTCAGCGCTACCAGCTGGCACCAGCCCCGGACTATGTGGTGCAGGGTGATTACCACGTGAGGGGCGGATATCAGGCGGCTAAGCGTTTTTTTGCCATGTCTCCCCGCCCCAGTGCCATCCTGGCAGCTAATGATATGAGTGCCATCGGCGTCATGAATGCAGCTCATGAAGCGGGACTGAAAATCCCGGATGATTTCTCTCTTATCGGCCTTGATGACATTGAAATGGCTTCGTTCTCACCGATTAATCTCACCACCATTGCGCTGCAACGCCGCGAGATGGGCGCAGCGGCCACCACGATGCTGATGAAAATGATCCGGCAAAAAAGCAAGCCCAGCCCGAAAAAGAAAATATTCCCGATGAAGCTCATTGTCCGTGGCTCCACCGGGCCGGTTAAAACACCGTAAGGCGAGTGTGAAACTGCTTAAGCTTTTTTCGCCTGAAATAGCTGTCCATGAGGATCAATCACGTTGCGGATCAGGTGAATTTCCTCAGCGGATGGTGCTGGCGTTTCCTGCCATTGCGGCAGAATTTCCGGTTCAAATCCCATTAAGCTGAGCACCTCATCCAGCGTCACGCCCGGATGGACTGAGCGTAAGCGCATTCTTTTCGACTGTGGATGGAAATCGAAAATCGCCTTGTCAGTTACGCACAAGCTGGGGCCGGGACCAGGCAACCCCAGATCTGCACGGCTCTCTCCCCCCTCCAGATAGCCCACGCTGGTAATAAAATCGACTTTTTTCACAAACCCTCTGCGCGATAAATCAGTGACGATAATGGGTCGTTTAATAAATGCCAGGTGTTCCGTCTGTGCCAGGCAGCCAACCAGCCGGGTTGCTGGTGGCTGACTGCCGCCAATCTCGGTGATATTCAGATTGCCATACTGATCGACCTGCGGAGCCGACTCAAAAGAGACATCGAAACGGCCTCTGGTCACCATATCGATCTTATACCCTACATCAGCTGGCGAAGCGGCTGCAGGCCAGTGCGTATACGCATCCTGTAATAGCGCATCCGGAATAGCATCCAGTGCTGGCGTCAGCAAATTTCCCCAATAGATGGAAAATCCGGGTGCGTGCTTAAGCTGTGCCAACCGTGCGGCAGCAATTGGGATACCGACAGCCAGAGTAAATGCACGGGCTGCAGTACCAAGACCAACAAAACCCAGCTCATCATCCCGTAGTTCACGGGCAATGCTGCTGATCATCAATTCTTCCGTAGTGTAGTCAGGTGTACGCATGGTTTTAACTCTCCCTCTTAACATCTAAGGCAGCCAGCGACCCCACCTTTGCCAGGTAGCCCGCACGGTCAGGAATATTAAGGATGTAATCACGCAGATAACGCTCGCTGCCCCCCGGCTCTGCTGATGCACTCAACCAGGACTGTAATTCAGTCTCATCTTCGTTATAAAACCCATCAGTCGCGGTAGGGTGCGCGCCATAAGGCACTTCAATCACGGCTTCAACCAGTGTGTGAGGGATGTATGTCAGCGCAGGGCGTCGGCAAATTTGCGCATGAGGCACAATCTTTTCAACAGTGACAATCAGACGCCGGGAGGCGGAAGCCATCATCTGATCAATATCATCACTGTCGCGCACAACAGGCCACTGTACGTTGCCATACTCATCAGCAACATAACCGTGCAAAAGGGTGAAATCCGTCTCAGCAGCCTTCAACGCCAGATAGCGTTCGCCACTGAACGGACAGGTAATGGGTTGTATCTCATCGGGACTTTTGCCCTGCATGCCGGTACCCAGTAGCGCTTTGGAAGGCAGAAAACTTAATCCCATTCCTGCCGCCCGAAATCGGGCAACGAAAGCTGATTCCGAATAGTCATGGGTTTCAATTTTCCCCTGCTGCACCTCACGGCGAAAGTTCGGTGCCAGACCGTGGCGGAAAAAACCGGCATATATTCCTTCCCAGCGGCGGATCGCTCCTGCTGCTGCCAGCATATCGGTCGCCAGCGTGGTGGCCCAGGTAAGTAAGGTCAGGTCGGTAATCCCCTGGCGGATCATTTCATGCACAATCGCCATTGGCTGTCGACGCAGCAGCGAACCGCCCAGCGCTACGGTGGAACCGGAAGGAATGCGCGATATCGCGTCCGGAAGCGCGATCAGTTTTGATTTCATGGGAATCCTCAGGTTAGTTGCAGGGAGTGACGCCGGGGAAGAAGTACCCCATGCGGATCAACGCAGCGGCGCAGGATAGCCAGCTCCTCTTTTTCAGGTAGCGGCGTGACGGGAACATCGTTTACGTCCACTGAAAAACCGGTGGCCTGAATGATCTCTTCGGGATCGATACCAGGGTGGATACTGGCCAGCCGTACCCGACCTGAAGGCCGGGAAAAATCGAAAATACATTTTGGGGTAACGATCCAGGCCGGGCCGCCATGCTCAAGTCCCAGAGCCTGTCGTCCAGCCAGCCCATCCGGATAGCCAACACCGGAAACATAATCAACCTGCTCAACAAAACTGCGCGGCTGATGATGCGGCATCATCAGATATTCACGGCCAAAACAGGTCAAATGTTCAGGAAGCAGAATAGAACCAACCAGGCGGACATCAGGGTGCTGATAATCACCGATGCAGGTGCTGTTGATATTGCCCTGTTGATCCACCTGAACGCCTGAGCCAAAGCCGAAATCCACATCTCCACGTCGCACAGCATAATGTCCAGGATAGGTCTGCATCTGCGCTTCGCAGGGTAAATCCTGCAGCGCTCTGTCAAATTCCGCCGTTGGTAACGCCTTCATCGCTGACAAATCAGGATTGATACACCAGCCTGCCAGAAGAATGGTGAGATCCGGCGCGTGAGTATGCTGAGCAAAAGCCATGGCTGCCAGCGGAATGCCGGTGATATACAGCGCAGCCGCACCACCGGTTGCCAGACCGGTAAATCCGACTTCACCATTACGAAAGGTTTTTGCCAACGCGACAGTAATAATCTCTTCAGGGCTGACATTCATGCAGGTATCTCCGTATTTCGCAGCGCCAGCAAACGCGCCACGCCAATGCGATCCAGCCAGCGGGAATGGTTGCTCTGTGCCGGGAAGCTCTCTGCCAGCCAGTCAGCAAAACCTTCAACGGTGCTGGAAGCCGTGACATATTCGGCAAGCGCATCCTCATCCGCGTCATAAATGCCCGGCACAGCGGTGGGATATGCTCCGAACGGTGCTTCAACAATATGGCTGGTGCGAAAAGCAGGGATTTCGACAAGATGAGGCTGCTTTTTCAGTTCCTGAGAGGTGACAATCTTTTCCACCGTAACAATCACCGTATCGCAGGCGCGTGTCAGGGTGATGTCCACGCTCTGTGGCAACATTTTCCTCGCATGAATCGCGACGTTGCCATATTCGTCACCAATCGGCGCATGAACCACTACCACATCCGGAGCGGCCGGAGGAACGGCCCACATCTGCCGCCCCGTCACCGGACAGGTAAAAGGTTTAATATCCTGGTTATATTTCACGATGCCACTGCCACCCAAAAATGTGCAGGGCCAGAACGGGAGCCCTTCCTGTGAGGCACGAAATCTGTCCCAGGCCAGCAGTTCGGGGTAATCCACCACTTCCAGTTCTCCCGCCTCCACTGCGCGGCGAAAGTTACGGGCCAGGCCATACTTTTCCAGTCCGACATAAGATGTTTCGATCCGTGAAACCGCGCCAGCACCGATCAATAGATCGGCCTCAATCGCGTTAACGATGCCCACCAACGTCAGATTGTTCTTTTTCTGGCGAACCAGTTCATAAGTAAACGCCATCGGGCGTTGATAGATGGCGAATCCTCCAAGCGCAAGTCGCTGTCTTTCCTGAATCGTCTGCGCCGCCTCAGCCAGAGACGTCAGTTTTGCTCTGCGTTTCACGTTTTTTTCCCTTGTTGCGATGGCTTTGAGGTGCAATGTGAGATCGTTCTCACATTGAAACCAAAAAAATCATCCATTTCAGGATGAGGTTTCGCGCTAACGTGGCAGACATGATGGAATCCTCATTTAGCGCTGTTGATAAATTATCCTTTCTGAATAAAGATGAATGTGAGAACGATCTCAGATTAGGTCAGGAGCAAAAAACATCATGAGCAGGCAAAACGACAATCCGCCCAGCAGACGCCCGACCATCAATGATATTGCGGAAAAGTGTGGACTATCGCGGGCTACCGTGGCGCGAGCGCTCTCCGGCAAAGGCTATGTGAAACCGCAGCGCAAGGCACTCATCCATGAGACCGCTGCCGGAATGGGCTACCGGATTTCTACCATTGCCCGGGCTTTACGCACGCAAAAAACCGCCACCGTCGGCGTGCTGATTGCTGATATCACCAATCCTATTTTTCCGGAAATAGTCAAAGGAATTGATGAGGTGCTTACGGCAGCAGGCAATACGCTGTTCCTGTGCAATACCGATGAGAACCAACAAAAGCAGCAGAATATTGTGCGCTCGTTGCTGGAACGGCAGGTGGATGGCCTGATTCTGGTATCGCAGTCAATCAGTGAGGAGACGCTGGCACTGCTGCAGGATGGTCCACCGTGCGTGTTCGTTAATCGTCAGCCGGAGCAACTACCGGGAGATTATATTGGTCCGGATAACGACCAGGGCGTGCGACAACTGCTTGAGCATCTCTATGGGCTGGGTCATCGCCGGATTGCCTATATGGGCGGGCCTCAGACCTCATCCACCGCCCGCGAACGTCAGCGCTGTTTCCAACGGGAAATGCAGCGGCTGGGCTGCAAGATCCCCCCAACATTTATTATCGAAGGTTCTTATCACAGCGACAGCGGGCGAAGCGGCGCTGCGGCGCTGCTGGCCTGCGATTTGCCGCCTACCGCGATTCTGGCTGCCAATGATTTTGTGGCACTTGATACCATCGCCTTCCTGCATCAGCGTGGTATGCGGGTTCCGGAAGATATTTCGGTGACAGGCTTTGACGACACGTTCAAGCCCGCCTTCGATGGACTTAACGCTCTGAGAAATCAGGGACTGACCAGCATCGACCAACCCAAAAGAGAGCTGGGCAGGTTGGCGGGCGAAGCATTGCTTAAACGCATAGCCAACCCACTGTTACCTGTTTCTGAGAAAATTTTACCGACCACACTGAAAGTCAGGGAGACTACCGGTCCGGCAAAAAAGTGAGGGATTCAGCGGAATAAAACATAAAACCCGCCATCTGGCGGGTTTCTCATACTACCCCAGCAACTCACGGCTGAGACAAGGATTCGACTGAATCAACTGCATCAATTTTTGAGCACTGCGCGAAGGTTTGCTGCGCTTAGCTTCCCAACTCTTAACCGAAGAAACACTGACGCCCATCGCCAGGGCAAACTCATCAATCTCCATGCCGGTAATCTCGCGTATGCGTTTTGGTTCGGGTATCGACACTTCACCCTTTAAAGCGGGAGCGGCCTGGATAACTTCACGTGTTAACACAATATGCTCAAGACTGGACAACAACTCGACCATTGGATCTTTATATTCCATAGAGCACTCCTCATAAAATCACTAATGTGAACGACCAGAGGGGAAGAGCCTGAATCTCAGGCTCACAATGCTGGCGGACAACAGCCTGAGAGCTCGTGGGAGGCAGTGCAGGGAAACGCCAGGATTTAAAGTATTAGATCAAAACAGCCGATTTGCGTCATATTTTTTGACTATTTTTCAACCTTGCGTTTCCGGTTACCCACTCATCCGGTCGCAATAATCACTTCGACCTGCTGCTGCTGTAATAATTGTGACAGGGGATCGGGTAATGGACGATCGGTAAACACCGTCATGGCAGGCGTAATGTTGCCGATTTTAACCGCGGCCGAACTGGCAAATTTTGAGTGGTCTGTCGCCAGTAAAATATGGCGGGAGTGCGCCATCATTGCCCGGGTAACCGCAGCTTCATTGATGTAATACTCCAGCAGGCTGCCATCATTCTCTACCGCCCCCACACTGGTGATCAGATAATCCACCCGAAAACCTTCCACAAATGAAATGGTATCCGGCCCGACAATACCGCCATTCACCGGACGCAACGTGCCACCTGGCATCACCACTTCAAACGAGGTGTTTTTATATAACAGACTCGCCACGCGCAGGCTGTTAGTAATAATGCGCAAATCCTGGCGTTCTACCAACACTCTGGCCACGTGCTCCACGCTGGTTCCGATGGTGATAAAAAGGGTGCTGCCATTGGGAATGTAATCCACGATCCGCCGCGCAATCATCGCTTTTTCATGTACATAGGTCGCTTCACGCTGCTCAAATGCCATATTGGTGACACTGGACGCCGGGCGGCCCACGCCACCATGATGACGGGAGACTACCCCCAAATCACTCAGCTTGCGGATGTCTCTGCGCACGGTCTGAACAGATACCCCGAGAATATCCGCCAGCTCGTCGTGATTCATATACCCGCGCTCATGAACCAGCGAGATCAGCCGATCGTGGCGTGGGTTACCGGTTAACTTTTGAGGGTCCATCGCTGCTCCTTACGACTTCAGTCAGGGTTGTCAGAAAGATGACTTATTGTACGGGAGTCACTGCAAAAGTCCCTCCCATTCTGTGCCCGGTTCGGTCAAAAGATCAAAACATTACAAACAATTACATCAAATTCCATAACTGCGTTCGTTTTGTGATTCATTTCACTTTAATTACATAAAACAACACATAGTATCGCCATCAACAGCTTTTTTTGTAATCAAATGCTCAAGGGGATCCTATGTCAGCGGTTGCATTTATCGGTTTAGGGCAGATGGGGGCGCCGATGGCGTCCAGGCTGATCGCAAAAGGTCATGTTTTGACAGTGTATGACGTCAGCAGTTCAGCAATGGAAAAGCTGGTTAAAGAGGGCGCGAAGTCGGCAAAAAATCCGGCTCAGGCTGTGGCAGAAGCCGACTTTATCATTACCATGTTACCCAACGGCACGCTGGTCAGGCAGGTTCTTTTTGGCAAAAACGGCATTACAGAAGCACTCAAAAACAGCGCACTTGTCATCGATATGTCAACCATCCATCCCATGGAGAGCGAAAGATTACATTATGACATGGCACAAGCTGGCTTCAGCTATATGGATGCGCCTGTAGGGAAAACGTCCGACCACGCCGTGACCGGCACGCTGACCATCCTGGCCGGTGGTACGGACCAGCAAATTGATCGGGCAGAACATCTGCTGATGTGTCTGGGTTCTGAACTGATCCGCTGTGGTGAACCGGGTAACGGGATCAAAGTCAAAATTGTCAATAATTTCATGAGCATCGCCCTGAATGCCCTCTCAGCCGAAGCCGCCGTACTGTGCGAAGCGATGGATCTGCCACTGGAAAAAGCCATCCAGGTGATGTCCGGCACGGTAGCAGGAAAAGGGCATTTCACCACCAGCTGGCCTGGCAAGGTACTGGCAGGCGATCTCTCTCCCGCCTTTATGATCGATCTGGCGCACAAGGATCTGAACATCGCGCTGGATGTGGCCGGTCAGCTAAACGCTTCGGTGCCGTTAGGAGCCGCCGCCAGAGAAGTTTACAGTCAGGCCCGCGCCGCCGGACGCGGCAAACAGGACTGGACCGCTTTATTAGCCCACGTCAGAACGCTTTCCGGCCTGAGGCCGCTCGCTGAATAAAAAGTAACGCAAGAATGGAAATTAAATCATCCTTAAATTAAAAAAATGGAGAATAACCAGATGAATGTCGTGACCAATATTCTGTTCCCGAAAGTCAATAAAATTATTACCGAAAAAAAAGAAATTAAAACCGAACCACTAAAAGGACATGAAGCCCGTATTTCGGCTGTTTATGTCGGTATTTGTGGCTCTGATTTGCACGTATTAAAAGGCCACCATCCGGTGGGTAAACCGCCCATCGTTCCCGGCCATGAAATTGCCGCGCTGGTCACTGAAGTCGGGGCCGATGTCACTAACGTAAAAGTGGGCGATCATGTGGTGGTCGATCCTATTATGGCCTGTATGACATGTCCGGCCTGCCAATCCGGCCGCTTTAACTTGTGCATTCCGCCTTACGTTGCCGGTTTCCGTGCGCCGGGAGTGGCCCGCTCCTCACAGGTGCTGCCTGCCCGCAATCTGCACCCTGCGCCAGCATCGCTCTCCTGGGAAGTGCTGGCCTTTGCTGAACCAGCAACCTGCGCACGTCACTGCGTCAACCGTATGCCGAAACATACGCTGGAAGACGTGCTGGTCATTGGCGCAGGGACCATTGGCCTGTCGATTGTTCAGGCGCTGCAAATCATGGGAGCCAACAGAATCACCGTGGTTGAGCCGGATGAGAACAAAAGTAAACTGGCGAAAAAATTCGGTGCCAGCCGCACGCTGAAACCAGGCGAGTTGGGCGATGAGAGCTTTACCGGCGTGATCGATGTGGTCAGCAACCAGGCGACCATTATGGAATCCTGCCTCAAGGTAAAACCGGGTGGAACAGTGATGTGTATGGGCGTGCCGGGCGGCAACGTGGAAATTCCTCTGCCGCATATGCAGCGCTTTGAACGTGACCTGATTTTCTCCGGTATGTACCTGCCAGATGACTTTGATGTGGCCATCCAGTGGCTGGCTGAAGGGCTGTTTGATACCAAAGACCTCATCACCGATGTGTTCCCGATAGAGCGAGCGGCAGAGGCTTATATTCGGGCCCAGGAAGTCGATTCAATAAAAGTGCTGATTAAATTCAGAGAAGCCTGAGTTTTATTAATATCCTCCCGGTGCTGAATGAAATAAATAAGCACCGGATATTATATTCCCTCTTCTTCTCTGAAGAGAATAAATTGAGGTTTAATAATGAGCCATGTCACGGAAGATCCACCTGTTGAGATTACTTCCCCGCAGGATGTTATTAATTTAATCAGCCAGAATCCGCTGGCCCGATCGGGGATGCTTGTGATGATATCGCTGGGTGGTGTACTGATTGATGCCTATCAGTCGGCGATGATCGGTTTCGGTAACAAATATATCGCTGCTGAATTTGGTTTGTCACCAGGTCTGACGGCCACGGTCAACGCCTCGGTAATTGTCGCGGCGCTGTTTGGCGGTCTGCTGTCAAACCGGGTGATTAACCTCTTCGGCCAGCGCTTCGCTTTTGTGGTTGGGCTGGGCATGTGCAGCCTGGCATCGGTGGCGGTCAGTTTTATCCCCGATATCTGGTGGCTACTGGTCTGCCGTATCGTAATGGGCTTGGGGCTGGGGATTGATTTCCCGCTGGCGGCCAGCGCGATTGCTGAATTTCGCGGTACGGCATCGAAAAAGTCAGGAACCTCGGTCAACCTGTGGCAAATGGTATGGTACATCAGCACCACTCTGGTTTACCTGGTCCTGATTGCCCTGCACTTCTCCCACATCGTCGATGAACAACTGTGGCGCTACGGCATTTTCATCGGCGCGATAGTGGCGATGGTGGTGATCGCGCTACGCCTGATCTTTATCGGCGAGTCCGCCGTCTGGGCGGCTCGAGTCGGCAAGTATTCCCTGGCGTGCAAAATCCTCGCTGAACGATATGGTGTGAAGGCCCTGCCTGGTCATCAGCAGACCGCACAGACCCTCGAGCCGAAGAAGAGCGTCAAAGGCGCTTACCGGATGATTTTCAGCAAAAAATACCGCCAGCGCACCCTTATTGGCAGTGTGGTTTCCGTAATGCAGGCCTGGCAGTACGGCGCAGTGGGGCTCTATCTGCCGCTGACGCTGGCCACTATTTTACAGGGCGGTCTGTCGGGCGCACTGGCGGGATCTGCTGCAGTGAATGCCTTTTGCGGCATCAGCGGCGGCGCTATCGGCTCGATCATTCTCACTCGCTTTGGCGCACGCTATCTCTCAATGGTCGGCTTTGCGGTGGTCACCGTGGCGCTGATTGCGCTGGGCTTCTGGCCGCAGGTCAGCTCCTGGCTGTCGCTGTTCCTGCTTGGCACGATTATCTTTTTCCATTCTGCCGGGCCGGGTGGCCTGGGCATGACCATCGCCACCCTCTCGTATCCTCCCTCCATTCGTCTTGCGGGCATCGGCTTCGTGCGGGGCGTAATGCGGCTGGGTGGGATCGCCGGCTTAATCTTCTGGCCAATGCTGTGGGGCGCGCTGAATACCGACGCCTTCTTTCTGCTGGCAGTTATCCCCTTCATTGGCAGCCTGGTCTGCAAGCTGATCAAGTGGGAGCCGGTGGGCAGTAACGTTGACGCAGAAGATGAGGAAGTCCTGCAGCAGCCAGGCCAGCGGCAGGGATAACAAGAGGATTCAATTATGGATGCCTTGTCCCACACAGACGCGGAAAGCGTCGCTCGCAGAAGAGTGATTATCGCCAGCTTTGCCGGTGCATTACTGGAATGGTATGACTTCTTTATCTTTGGCACCGCAGCCGGCCTGGTGTTTGGCCCACTTTTCTTTCCGGAAGAGAGCCCCGTGCTGGGCACCATCGCCTCATTCGCGGCGTTTGGTATCGGTTTTTTCGCCCGCCCGCTGGGTGGCATCGTGTTTGGCCACTATGGCGACCTGATCGGCCGCAAAGCTATGCTGATCTGGACTCTGCTGATCGTGGGTATCTCCACCTTTCTGATCGGTGTGCTGCCCACCTACGGACAGATTGGGATTGCAGCACCGCTCCTGCTGGTATTACTGCGCCTGATCCAGGGATTTGGACTGGGTGGTGAGTATGGCGGCGCGGCACTGATGACCTTTGAATCAGTACCAGACCATCGCCGGGGATTTTTCGGCTCCCTTCCCCAGATGGCCTCCTGCGCCGGGATTATGCTGGCAACTGGCGTGTTCGCCCTCTGCCACCGCTTGCTGACTCCGGATCAATTTATGAACTGGGGATGGCGCATCCCCTTCCTGCTTTCAGCGGCAATGCTGGTCGTCGGCATGTATATCCGTCTGCATATTCAGGAAACGGATGACTTTAAAGATGCCAGAAAGCAGGCGATGCGCCAGAAGCAGGCCCTGCTTCAGGTGCCGATGCAGGAACGTCATGCCACAGGGCTGAAGACCGAAGAAGCTATCCCGCTGGTGCAGATTTTCCGCAGTTACAAACGGGAGATCTTCCTGGCGCTTGGCACCCGATTAGTGGAAGCCGTCTCATCCAATATCATTAATGCTTTTGGTATTGCTTACCTTGCCACCCAGCTGGCGATGAACAAGCAGATCCCGTTGACCGGCATGCTGATCGCTTCCGCACTCGGCCTGATCTCCTGCCCGTTCTTCGGCTGGTTATCGGATCGGATCGGCCAGCGCAGGATATACATGTGGGGATCGGCGTTCTGCCTCCTCTACGCAATGCCTTTCTTCCTGCTGCTGAATACGCAAAATCCCGGACTGATCGTGCTGGCAATGGTTGTGGGTTATAACTTCGGTCCCACCATGATGTTTGCCGTTCAGCCCACCATGTACGCCCGCATGTTCGACACCCGGGTACGCTACACCGGGCTGTCACTGGCCTACCAGATTTCTGCGATTCTCGGCGGTATGACGCCGCTAATCGCATCGGTGCTGATGGCGCTGGGCGAAGGTAGCCCGTGGTATGTCGCTACCTACCTTATCGTCATCGCCGCACTTTCCCTGTTCTGCGTCAGGGTGATCAGGCCAGTTAACACGCAGCTCCCCCCAAAAACGGTGCCGGGAAGCACCGTTTCTGAACCTGAAAGATCAGGAGGATAAACATGAACACTCTCGCCAAAAATGCTCATTACAACGCGATTCGTCAGGCCTTCGATACGCCATGGCCCGGTCCCCGGGCCGACGGTATTCTGCTGCGAAACGCCAACCTGCAGGTGGTTATCCACCCTGAAGACGGTTGCCGGATCACCTCGCTGACCGCTTTTGGTCAGGAGCTACTGCGTCAATGGCATCCCGAACGACGCGCCTTTCAGTACGGCAGCTTCCCGATGATTCCCTGGGTGGGCCGCATGGATGGCGCAACGTTTACCTTCAACAACCAGAGCCATGCCATGCAGGCCAACAAGCCGCCGTTTGCCCTGCATGGCATGGCCTGTTTCGCTCCATGGCATTTCAGTGAGCACTCACCAACTCACGCGAAGTTTATCTTCCCGCTTGATGAGCTGTGGCCGTGGCGTGGAAGGGTGATCCAGCGCTTCACACTGGAACCGAACGCGCTGGTGCTCAGCCTGACCGTGGAGACGGAACAGCATGATTTTCCGGCTGCGGCGGGCTGGCATCCGTGGTTTAAAAAATGGTGCGGTCAGGCAGATGAAGGCGCACCGGAAGAGAGCCTGCAACTGGCATTTGACGCCGACTGGCAGGAAAGAACCGGCGCGGATGAGCTGCCAGACGGTAAGCGTATTCCGCCCCAGCCAGCCCCGTGGGATGACACGTTCGGCTTCCGGGATAACCTGGCGGTGACCCTGACCTGGCCGGGAAAAATTCAGCTTACGATGACCGCCAACAGCAACACGCTGGTGGTATTCGACAAGCAGCCCGATGCCACCTGCGTCGAGCCACTCTCCGGGCCACCCAACAGCATCAATACCGCCCCCTCCCTGGTCAGCAAGGATAAGCCTCTGACCATTACCACCCGCTGGCAGGTCGCGAAACTCCAGCCCCCAGGGCTGTAGCCCTGTCTTCCTGAAAGGAACAATAACGATGAGCAACATAGTGTGTCTGGGTAACGCAGTGTGGGACCGCGTGTTTGAAATGGAACAGATCCCACAGCAGCCAACCAAATACTTCGCCAGGGGATACTTCGAGAATGGGGGTGGCATTGCCGCCACTGCCGCTGTGGCCTGCGTCAGACTGGGCGCTCATGCCCAATTAATCAGCCGCCTGGGCGATGACAGTAATGGTGAGCTGATCCGCAACGAGCTGGCGCAGTGGGACGTGGACGTCAGCGGGATGCATACCTTTGCGGGTGTGCAGTCTTCGCATGCGGTGATCCACGTCGATTCGGAAGGTGAGCGACAAATTACCGTCTTCCGTGACGGCAGATGTCCCACCAGCACCGACTGGTTAAGCGCCGACATGCTGGAGGGGGTGGACTGCCTGCTGTGCGATACCAGCTGGCCGGAAGGCGCGCTGTGGCTGATGGCCGAGGCGAAAAAGCGTCACATTCCTGCCGTGCTGGACCTGGATCTGGGGGCCAGCCGGATGGCAGAGCTGGTTGCCCACGGCGATCACCTGGCGTTTTCCCTGCCGGGGCTGCGCCTGTTTACCCAACAGCACAATATCGCTGATGCGCTGAAAGCGGCGCAGAAAAAAACGCAGGGCACCGTTTACGTCACCTGTGGTGCCGAAGGCTGTTACTGGCTGGACGGCGAGGAAGTCCGGCATGTGCCCTCATTCCCGGTGCTGTGCGTCGATACCACCGGCGCGGGCGATGTCTTCCACGGGGCGCTGGCCGTCGCCATCGCTGAACAACGCCCCACTTTTGAAGCAATCCGCTTCGCCAATGCTGTTGCCGCGTTGAAATGCACCCGTGAAGGGGGACGTAAAGGCATCCCGGACCGACAGCAACTCGCGCAATTTCTTGCGCAACACTAACTGATAAGGAAGTTCTATGCTGGTTACATTACGAGAAGTTCTCGCTGACGCCGTCAGCCATCGGTATGCAGTCGGTGCGTTTAACGTTATCGATATCAATATGGCCAGAGGGGTGATTGCCGCCGCCATGCAGCGCCAGTCACCCGTCATTATCAGTCAGGGGCAGGGGCAGTTTCGATTTACCCCGCCAGAAATTATGGGGCCTTCTCTGGTGCAGCTTGCGCGGGAGGCCAGCGTTCCGGTGGTGATCCACCTCGATCACGGCAAACAGTTTGATGTTTGTGAGCGGGCGATCCGGGCGGGCTACTCTTCGATTATGTATGACGGTTCCCAGCTCTCCATGGCGGAAAACATGGCCAGTACCCGCAAGGCCGTGGCGCTGGCGCGTCAGCATCGCGTGTCGATTGAAGGCGAAGTCGGCCATGTTTCTAATGCTGAAACCGGCGACCTGCCTGGCGATCACGTGGAGCTGGCTGCAGATGAGCAGTTTCTGACCACGCCAGAGCAGGCCCTGCAGTTTTGGCAGGCGACTGAAGTGGATGCATTAGCGGTAGCTTTTGGCACCGGGCACGGTATTTACCGCGAAACGCCAAAGCTGGAATTTGATCGCCTGCGTGAGATTCAGAAAACCGTGGATGTGCCTCTGGTGATGCACGGTGGCTCCGGGCTGGGTGACGAAGCGTATAAGGAGGCGATAGCTTGTGGTATCCGCAAGCTTAACTACTTTACGCTGCTGTCGCAGTCGCTGGGAGAGCTGATCAAAGAGGCGGTTAATGCCACCGAAGAGCCCTACTACCATGAGATTCAGCTGTTAATCGTCAATGAAACGCAAAAGCATGTCGCCCGTCTGATGGGAATTTTTGGCAGTGCTCAACGAGCGTAATATCCTCCGGTAAAAGCAGCCTGTCAGGCAAGACCCGTGGAAGGGTGAAATTTCTTCACCCTTCCGGCACGGATTCCCGTATCCTCCCTGACAGACTTAGACTATTCTTTAGGCGCGGAACTGACCGCCCTCATTACTTGCAAGCCCTTCTATTACAGGAGTTACTTTCCCATGACGACAGGAATTTCACGCATCTGGACGCGACTGTTAGTGCCTTTTGCCGCGCTGTTTCTGGTCTTTCAGCTGACCGGTTGCGGCGACAAAGAAGCCGACCAGCGCAAAGCCTTTATCGATTTCCTGCAGAACACCGTGATGCGCAGTGGTGAACACCTGCCCAGCCTGAGCGAAGATCAGAAGCAGAAATTCGGTAACTACGTTAACGATTACGCGATCATTTATGGTTTCTCACAGCAGGTGAACCGTGCGGTGGACTCCGGAATGAAGCCGGTGGTGGATGAGCTGAGTGCGATCCGTACACCGCAGGATTATCTGACCCGCCGTGATTCACTGCGTCAGGCCAGCGGTTCGCTGGGCGTGCTGACCCAGCAAATTCAGGCGTCCAAAACTCAGGCAGACACCAGCAAAGCCGCACTGAAACAGCCATCCGATCTGAAAACGGTTTACGACAATGTTTACAACAAAGTGGTGACGTTGCCAGCTAACTCACTGCAGCCGTTGCTGCCAGCTCTGCAGACGCTGAGCCAGAATGCGGTGCAGGCCGGAGATTTCCTGCAGCAGCAGGGTGCGCAGGTGACGTTTAACGGCACGACGATACAGTTCCCAAGCCAGCAGCAGGCCACACAGTACAATGCGCTGATGAGCAACCTGTCGGCCAATGCCCAGGCACTGAGCCAGGCGCAGAGTGCCCTGCAGAGCGGGTTCCAGTAAGCTATTGCCAGCGGGTCTGATCCCCCCTTTCGGGTGAGATATACACAATTACCGGGGCGGGGACGATCCCGCCCGATCCAAAGATTGCCACCAGTCGTATCAGAGCAATCCACCCCTTACGTACCTTAAATCTGCGTCGATCTGGCTTCCGTCGTTTCGCCAGCCAGCCTGGCCTTACTCATTCCAGAAACCCGTAATTTTCTTACATCCGATAACCATTTGATTTAAGGGAACCGCCTGGTGTGATCGGCCTCATTTTCGGCCAAAAATAAATTGTGATATGCATCACGCATTAAACAGAAAGTCACTGGATCAGTTCGTGATGAAAATCACACAAAATTCGCCATTTTGCGTATTTATTCGCCAGCGTGTTTTTTTTACAGCGAATAATTGTGATCAACATCACTAAAAACAGCCCTCACTATCCCCTAACTTAGTGATTTACATCACACTTTACCCGATGACTACGCAGCGTCATATTCGCGTGATAGAGTCCGCCTGCATACAGTGATACTGACGGCTCCCCGCCGTACTATCCTAAACAAAAATCAACGCGCTCTCTTATTTGTCAGCGCGTACCAATAAGGGGTGTGTTTTTATGTCCTCATCAGATATCAAGATCAAGGTCCAGAACTTTGGTCGCTTTCTGAGCAACATGGTGATGCCAAATATCGGGGCGTTTATCGCCTGGGGTATCATCACCGCACTGTTTATTCCTACTGGCTGGCTACCGAACGAAACGATGGCCAAACTGGTCGGCCCTATGATTACCTACCTGCTGCCACTGCTGATCGGTTATACCGGTGGTCGTCTGGTCGGTGGCGATCGCGGCGGCGTGGTGGGTGCGATCACCACCATGGGCGTGATCGTGGGTGCAGATATGCCAATGTTCCTCGGCTCAATGATTGCCGGTCCTCTGGGCGGCTGGGCGATAAAACGCTTCGACCGCATGGTTGACGGTAAAATCAAAAGCGGCTTCGAAATGCTGGTCAACAACTTCTCTGCCGGTATCATCGGTATGCTGTTGGCGATCCTCGCTTTCCTGGCTATCGGCCCGCTGGTTGAAGGTCTGTCCCACATTCTCGCCGCTGGCGTGAACCTGATGGTGCAGAATAACCTGCTGCCACTCACCTCCATCTTCGTGGAACCGGCGAAAATCCTGTTCCTGAATAACGCCATTAACCACGGTATCTTCTCGCCACTGGGTATCCAGCAGGCCAGCGAAGCCGGTAAGTCGATCTTCTTCCTGATCGAAGCGAATCCGGGCCCGGGTATGGGCGTACTGATGGCTTACATGTTCTTTGGTCGTGGTAACGCCAAGCAGTCTGCGGGCGGCGCGGCAATCATCCACTTCCTGGGCGGCATCCACGAGATTTACTTCCCGTATGTGCTGATGAACCCACGTCTGATCATCGCCGTTATTCTTGGCGGTATGACTGGCGTGTTCACCCTGACTCTGCTGAACGGTGGCCTGGTTTCTCCGGCCTCCCCGGGTTCAATCCTGGCGGTACTGGCAATGACCCCGAAAGGTGCATATTTCGCTAACATCGCAGCGATAATTGCCGCCTTCGCCGTCTCCTTCGTGGTTTCTGCAATCCTGCTGAAAACCAGCAAAGTGAAAGAAGATGACGATATCGAGGCTGCGGCCCGTCGCGTCAGCGAAATGAAAGCCCAGTCTAAAGGCCAGACCGGTACTGCAGCAGCAGCTGATGGCATGAACGGCGATCTGAGCCACGTACGTAAAATCATCGTGGCCTGTGATGCCGGTATGGGCTCCAGCGCCATGGGCGCAGGCGTGCTGCGTAAAAAGGTTAACGATGCGGGCCTGACCAATATTTCCGTCACCAATACCGCGATTAACAACCTGCCGGGCGATGTGGATCTGGTGATTACTCACCGCGATCTGACCGAACGTGCAATGCGCCAGGCTCCTCATGCCCAGCATATTTCGCTGACTAACTTCCTCGACAGTGGCCTGTACACAGACCTGACTTCGCGCCTGGTTGATGCAAACCGCACTGCCGGTCACCGTGATAAAGTCAGCGCCACGCTGAGCGACAGCTACGATAACAGCCAGGAACACCTGTTCAAACTGAGCGCCCGCAATATCTTCCTGGGCAACCAGGCTACGGATAAAGAGCAGGCTATCCGTTTTGCTGGTGAGCAGCTGGTGCGCGGCGGTTACGTTGAGCCAGAATACGTTCAGGCGATGCTGGATCGTGAAAAACTGACCCCAACCTATCTGGGTGAGTCCATCGCCGTGCCACACGGCACCATTGAAGCGAAAGACCGCGTACTGCAGACCGGTGTGGTGTTCTGCCAGTATCCGGAAGGCGTTCGCTTCGGTGAAGAAGAAGATGACATTGCCCGTCTGGTTATCGGTATCGCCGCTCGCAACAATGAGCACATCCAGGTGATTACCAGCCTGACCAACGCGCTGGATGATGACAGCGTCATCGCCAGACTGGCCAGCACCACTGACGTGCAGGAAGTCCTGGACCTGCTGTCTGGCAAACAGCCAGCGTAAGCCTTCAGGAATTGCAAGTATTACACCCCAGGGCCGGGCATGCCCGGCTCTTTCTTCGGGCCGGGTTTGTCCGGCCTCATCGTTAATACGGGAAAAATTATGAAAGCTCTTCATTTTGGTGCCGGTAATATTGGCCGCGGTTTTATTGGTAAATTGCTGGCTGACGCCGGTATTCAGCTGACGTTTGCCGACGTTAATCAGGTGGTTCTGGATGCGCTGAATGCCCGTCACGAGTACCCGGTCCACGTGGTTGGCGAGCAGGCTCAGGTCGATATCGTCAGGGGCGTGAATGCCGTTAACAGTGCCAGCGATGACATCATCCCGCTGATCGCTGAGGTTGATATCGTTACCACGGCGGTTGGTCCGCAGATCCTCGAGCGCATTGCCGGTGGTATCGCGAAGGGTCTGGCCAAACGCAGTGATAGCGGTAATACCCGTCCTCTTAATATCATCGCCTGTGAAAATATGGTGCGCGGTACCACGCAGCTGAAAGGCCACGTGATGAAAGCGCTGCCTGAGCAATATCACGCCTGGGCTGAAGCCAACGTGGGCTTTGTCGATTCTGCCGTAGACCGCATCGTGCCGCCTTCTGAAGCCGGTACCACCGATCCGCTGGAAGTCACCGTGGAAACCTTCAGCGAGTGGATCGTGGATAAAACGCAGTTCAAAGGCGATCTGCCTGCCATTCCGGGCATGGAACTGACCGATAATCTGATGGCCTTCGTGGAACGCAAGCTGTTCACCCTGAACACCGGTCATGCAATTACCGCCTATCTGGGCCAGCTGGCGGGTCACAAAACTATCCGTGATGCGATCCTCGATGAGAAAGTCCGCGCGGTGGTGAAAGGCGCGATGGAAGAGAGCGGCACGGTGCTGATTAAACGTTACGGCTTTGAAGCCGACAAGCATGCGGCTTATATTCAGAAAATCCTCGGACGTTTCGAAAACCCGTACCTGAAGGATGATGTTGAGCGCGTAGGCCGTCAGCCGCTGCGTAAACTGAGCGCCGGCGATCGTCTGATCAAACCAACATTGGGTACGCTGGAGTATGGTTTGCCACACAACAATCTGGTGACCGGTATCGCCGCTGCTATGCATTACCGCAGCGACCAGGACCCGCAGGCGCAGGAGCTGGTCGATCTGCTGTCCCGCCTCGGCGTGCAGGCCACTCTGGCGCAGGTTTCTGGTCTGGAAGCTGACAGCGAGGTAGTGGCAGCCGTAGTGAAGGCTTACAACGCTATGGCATAATGCCATTGCTTCCGGCTTCAACGGATGAACGGACAGGGCACGACCTGGTCGTGCCCTTCACGGCGGTGGAACCGCGAGGTTTTAGTACGATATGCAGGCTCTCATGGAAAAACCACAGGCTTTTGAGAATCGGGTGCTTGAGCGCCTGAACGCCGGAAGAACGGTCAGAAGCTTTTTGATCGCGACGGTGGAACTGCTGGCCGAAGCGGTAAACCTGCTGGTCATTCAGGTCTTTCGCAAGGATGATTACGCCGTAAAATATGCGGTAGAGCCTCTGTTACTGGGTGATGGCCCGCTGGGTGAACTGTCGGTCAGGCTGAAGCTGATCTACGGCCTGGGAGTGATCAGCCGCACTGAATACGAAGATGCCGAGCTGCTGATGGCACTGCGTGAAGCCCTGAACGATGACGGCACCGAGTATCGCTTTACCGACGACGAGCTGCTGGGCCCGTTTGGCGAGCTGCACTGTGTGACTGCCCTGCCTCCCCGTCCCGACCTCTCCAGTGATGATGCCGAGCTGCGCGCCATGCTGCAGCAGCGTTATCAGCAGGTGGTTCGCTCCACGATGGTGCTGTCGCTGACCGAACTGATTTCCCGCATCAGCCTCAAGCAGGCTTTCAAAAAGTAGCCAACGCCCTTTCCCTCTTGCCGTCGCTTTCGTGTATCCTTGCGGCAATGAATCACATCACGGTTAATGACAATGAAAGAACAAGTTCAGGCAGAAATTAAAAACCTCAGCGACAAGCTGGATGCCCTGACGCGCAAGGAGCCGCTGCTGCTGGAATCCGGCAATGCAGAAAAGTTGGGCGAGCTGCTGAAAGAAAAAGAGAAAGTGGTTCAAGAGCTGGAGCGTCTGCGCGGCGTACGCGAAGAGAAGCTGAGCAAAGAAGCACAAAAATTGAAGCAGATGCCGTTCAGCCGCACGATCACTAAAAAAGAGCAGGCCAATATGGGCGCGCTGAAAAAAAGCGTGCATGGCATTGTGGTGGTGCACCCGATGACCGCGCTGGGTCGCGAGATGGGCCTGAAAGAGATGACCGGCTTCGCGAAAACGGCTTTTTAAGTTTTACCGCTTTTTGTAGCATAATGCCCGCAGATGCGGGCATTTTAGTCTCAGAACACCTTCACTTCTTCGCGTATTTCGCTTCCAGCGTGGCGAACCACGGTGCCACGAAGTCAGTGGATTCTCCCCAGCCAGGGATGATTTTATTCAGATTGGCAACGTTGACCGGCGCGGACTGCCCTGCCAGCTGGGCCTGAGAGATCGCCGCGGCTTTAAACTGGTAAGTTGCCGGCGTTGGCTCCCCGCCGATTTTGTTCGCCACCAGACGCATATTGGTTGCGCCAATCAGTTTGCTGTCCACCGCCACAGTCTGTTTCCACGGGCTGTTCTTCTCCTGCATCAGTTGCAGGTCCTGGTTGGACACGTCGATGCTGTACAGTTTGATTTCAGTACGGCCATTCTCCTGCAGGGCTTTATAAGCTCCCTGCGCGAAGGCATCCCAGGCTCCCCAGATCGCGTCAATCTGACCTTTCGGGTATTTCGCGAGGATGGCGCCAATCTTATTGGCTGTATCACCCTGCACATCAGAAGAGACCGCACCTATCGACTCCAGCTGATGAATGCCAGGATTCGCCTTCAAAACTTTTTCATAAACTACCTGGCGACGTTCCATCGCCGGGAAGCCAGCCACCCAGAGCTTGACGATATTCGCCTTGCCGTTGGTGTCCTTAAGCAGCTGATCAAGGGAGTGCTGTGCCAGAGAAGCATCGTCCTGAGCAGTAACGGTTACGCCTTCAACAGGCTGGTTTACCGGCGTGTCGAATACAGAGACTTTGATACCCGCATCCGCAATACGCTTCACCAGCGCTGTGGAATACGGGTCTTTACCGTGTGACAAGATAATGCCGTCATATTTCTGACTGATAGCCTGATTAACAAAATCCTGGAAACGCGCGTCGTCGCCATTGCTCAGAAAAGTGCTGACTTTGAAGCCCAATTTGCGGCCCTGCTGGATAGCACCGGCAACGAACTGAGTAGTGTTGTCATCGGAACCCAGGTTACGGATAACGGCGATGCGCACCGGGCCATTATGGTTAGCGATGGCCGCCGGAACTGCAGCGGTATCGGCAAAAGCAGGCATGGCGGTCAGCAGACTGATAGCCAGCAGCGATGTGGTCAGTTTATTCATTATTATTAATACCCTGTCAGACGGTGTTAAGCGCTCAGCGGCGCTGGATGTAAGTAATAGCCAGCGCAACAGCCAGCACCAGGCCTTTGATAATATCCATCGCATAGTAGGGAACGGAAAGCATCACCAGCCCGTTCTGCAGCACGCCAAGAATAATGGCGCCTACCAGCGTTCCCAGCGCATTGGGCTTGCCCGAACCCGCCAGAGAGAAACCGATCCACGCGGCGGCAACCGCATCCATCAGATAGCCTCCGCCCGCATTGACCTGAGAAGATCCAATGCGCGATGCCAGCAGGATGCCGCCCAGCCCCGCGAGCAGTGAAGCCAGCACATAGGCCAGTACACGGTAGCGATGGGTACGGATGCCGGAAAGGCGCGCCGCTTCCGGGTTGCCGCCAATGGCATACATCCGGCGACCATGCCTGGTCAGCGACAGACCCAACTGAGCGAATGCAGTGACCACCAGCATAATGATCACAATGGTCGGCACCTGCCCCAGCAGCGAAAAATTGGCCGGAATAGTGCCTTCCGCCATATCACCGCTCGGCATCACCATATTTTCCGTGATTGAGCCGCCAAAGCTGTAGGTCATCGCCACACCCTGAACGACAAACAGGCTGGCTAATGTGGCTAACATGTCAGGAATGCGCAGAATAACGATAAGAAAAGCGTTAAAAAGTCCCACCAGCGTGCACAGCAATAAAGTGAGGGCAATCGCCGCTGTCGATCCGTAGCCGTACCAGACGAACAATGAAATCACCAGCGAGTTTGCCAGCGAGGCCGTAGAACCAACCGACAGGTCAAAACCGCCGATGGTCAGGGAAATCGACACGCCGACGGCAATCACCGTAACAATGGCAATCGAACGCAGGATGTTGATGATATTGGCAGGCTCAAGGAAGCTGTCCGAAGCCAGACCAAAAGCGGCGATCAGCGCCACCACCGTCAGCAACATCCCCCATTTATAGAGAAATTCAAACAGCTGGTGACGCAGGGGCGTCGCCTTCAGGGAAAGTTCTTTGCTGCTCACGCAGGCGTTCCTCCGGTGGAATAAAGTAAAAGTGTTTCTTCATCAGCGAGCTTTGCATCCATTTCTGCCACGATGCGCCCGTCCCAGAGCACGCATATGCGATCGCACAGACCAACCAGCTCGGCAAATTCGCCCGAGGCGTAAATCACCCCTTTTCCCTGCCGGGCCAGCCCGTCAATCAGTTCAAACAGATCGGTTTTCGCTTTGATATCGACCCCTTTGGTCGGCTCATCAAAAATCAGCACGTCCGCGTCGTTACGCAGCCATTTACCAATTGCCACTTTCTGCTGATTGCCGCCCGACAGGCGCCGTAAAATCTGCTGAGGGCCGGTGGTGCGCACGCCCAGTTTCTGGATCACCTCTTCCGCCCAGCGCCATGCCTGCCGATGACCAAACAGGCTCCAGCGCGAAAAGCTGCTATCGGCGGTGACGCTGAGGTTCATCACCACCGGCTCGTCGATAAAGATGCCCTCTCTGCGGCGTTCTTCCGGGATCAGCGCCATGCGGTTTTCCACTGCGGCATGCGGCGAGGTTGGCTTCCACGGTTTACCGTGCAGTTTACCTTTGGTGATGCGGCTGTTGCTGGCACCAAACAGCGCCTTGCACAGCTCGGTTTTTCCGGCCCCGGCCAGACCAGCAATGCCAAGAATTTCGCCTTTGCGCAGCGTCAGCGAGATATTGTGCAGCAGCAAATCATCATGCAGCCCTTCCACTTTCAGCAGGGTTTCATCACTGAACGGCGGACGGCGTGGAGGATAGATGTCATCGAGCTGATGACCCAGCATCTTCTCGACGATCTGCTCGCCGCTCAGCTCGGCCATCGGGCCGCTTTCAATCAGGCGGCCATCGCGCAACACCGTCAGCCGGTCGCAGATGGCACGCAGTTCGTGGATGCGGTGGGAAATAAACACCACGCCAATCCCACTGCTTTGCAGGCGACGAACCACGGCAAACAGGCGCTCACTTTCATGCTGATCAAGCGGTGCGGTGGGCTCATCAAGGATCAGGAAACGGCAGTGATGTGACAGTGCCCGGGCCAGCAGAATTTGCTGTTTCTCTGCCAGCGTGCACCGATCAATACGGCGACGAACGTCAAGCGAGACATCCAGCTGGGCCAGTAAGGCTTTAGCCTGCTGGCGAATTTCACCCCAGCGCCAGACCTGTCCACCCTCAGCCAGGCGGTCCAGCATAATGTTTTCCGCCACGCTCAGAGTTGGCACCAGCGCCACATCCACCTCCTGCTGCACCAGGTGAATGCCCAGCTGTTTGGCATCGCGGGGCGAACGAATCGATACGGGCTGCCCGTCCAGCAGGATGTCGCCGCTGTAGTGATCGTAAGCGCCAGACAGAACAGCCATCAGCGTTGACTTACCCGCACCGTTGGCCCCGGTCAGAGCATGCACGGAATGGCCTGCAAGACTAAAATCCACGCTGGTCAGCGCTGAGAAACCGCCAAAAGCGATGGAGATTTGACGCATTTCTAAGCGATTAGACGCGGTCATGAGAATCTTTCTCTGGTTATTAACTGACTGTGTTGCCGTATTTTTTATTGAATTTTCACGGTGGGCAACGAACGAAAGCACATAAGCTAACACAAAATGATATTAGCCATCCAGACACCCAGACACCCAGACACCCAGACACCCAGACACCCAGACACCCAGACACCCAGACATTTAAGCATCTCCAGCCTCGTAATCGCATTCAGGCAGCATAAAAATGGGGTATAAAAACAATGACCAGGATTTCACTCGGTATGGTTGCCAACGAGGCACAGATATTCATTCAGGCGCGTTGTCACAAGGAGACAATTAATTAAATGCATTGATATCTAAAGCGCTGTCGTCCCATTCGACTTCTGGGAAAAAACGTTGCATCTCGCCATTGCTGATGCAGGTTTTCAGCGACGCCACCAGCGCAGCGGCAGCGGGTGAAAAACCCTGTGCCCGTTTCCAGAGCAGACGGATATTGCGACGAACCACCGAATCGATAAGGGTTTGATAACCAGATGGCGTTAATGCGACAGAACCAATATCTGCAACAGGCCGCCCGTGAAATCAACGTTTCTTACCGTATCCTCCCCAGCGGGGCCGGCCATGACTGCGTGCAATTTCCCAGCAGCGGCATACCCAGTGCAATGCTGTTTATCCGTAATCAGAATGGCAGTCATAATCCGCACGAAGCCATTGAATTAAGAGATTTTAATGACGCAACAGCAGTGCTGAATAAAACGCTCTTTAAATACGTTATGCAGGATAATTTGTGACAAACAGCAGGGCAATACCCTGTCCGGGCAGGCATGACTCAGGCGAACGTACTGAAAAGAGTGGTGGTACTCCGATAAAAAAACCGACGAAGCGAACTCCGTCGGTTTATCATCATGATTTACCGTGAGGGGAAATTATTTTGCTGCAGAGAAGCGAGCTGCGGCTTCATCCCAGTTAACCACTTCCCAGAATGCCTTGATGTAATCAGGACGTTTGTTCTGATATTTCAGGTAGTATGCGTGTTCCCACACGTCCAGACCCACGACTGGCGTACCGGAAACACCGGAAATCGCTTCGCCCATCAGCGGGCTGTCCTGGTTAGCAGTAGAGACGACCGCCAGCTTGTCACCTTTTTTGACCAGCCATGCCCAGCCAGAACCGAAACGGGTCGCTGCCGCTTTTTCGAATTCTGCTTTGAACGCATCAATGCTGCCGAAGTCTTTCTCGATAGCTGCTTTCAGGTCGCCGCTCAGGGTGGTGCCGGTTTTCAGGCCTTTCCAGAAGAAGCTGTGGTTAGCATGGCCGCCCGCGTTGTTACGCAGAACGGTTTTCTTGTCGGCAGGAACCTGATCCAGTTTGGTGATCAGTTCTTCCACCGGCAGGCTGGCAAACTCGGTGCCTTCCAGCGCGGCATTCGCGTTGTTGACATAGGTCTGGTGGTGTTTAGTGTGATGGATTTCCATCGTCTGCTTGTCGAAGTGCGGTTCCAGTGCGTCGTAAGCGTAAGGCAGGGATGGCAGTGAATAACTCATGTTCATCATCTCCATTTAATGGTGGGCGGCGCCGTTTCTGTTAGCACCGCGTAAGCAGTCGGATCATTATAGTTAAATAAACGATCCGTAAAAGGGTTATCAATGCCCCGACGTTTATAGGGGTATAATTGCCAGCAGGCATCAACCCTGCTTTATAACGCTTTCATCACCGGGGGTGACAAAACGATCTAAACCCTCGTCTGGTCAGGCACGTCCTGATCGGTGAACTTCACCAACATTGCACTTTTTTATTTTTAATTTCAACCAGCTGCACCTGATCACCCGACTGATTCAGACTCTTTACTTCTCTTCATAATGAGAACGGATAAACACAGCAAAAAGGGCTGAAATAAAGTTCAGCCCTTGCGGTAATGCTGTTTGGTGATTATTTGCCCAACGATGCCAGAGATTTATCCAGCGCACCGACCAGCCAGTCGATATCGCTCTCCTGGAACGCCAACGGTGGACGCAGCTTCAGCACGTTACCATACGGACCTGCTACAGAAGTCAGTACGTGGTTATCACGTAGTCTTTCGGTGACATCCAGCGCCAGCTGCTTATCCGGCGTCTTGCTGGACTTATCGGTTACCAGCTCAAAGCCGATAAACAAACCGGCACCGCGCACATCACCCACGCACTCATATTTATCTTTCAGCGTTGAGAGTTCAGCCAGCAGTTTTTCACCCACCACGCGGCTGTGCTCCTGCAATCCCTCTTCTTTAATCACTTTCAGCACCGCCTGCGCTGCAGCCATGGCAACCGGGTTGCCACCGAAGGTGTTGAAGTAAGGAATGTCATCACTGAATGCCGCCAGCACATCGCTTTTCGCCAGTAGCGCGGAAACAGGGATACCGTTGCCCATTGGCTTACCAGTGGTAACAACGTCCGGTACCACACCGTGGCGGGCAAAGCCCCAGAACGCATCACCGGTGCGGGCAAAGCCTGGCTGTACTTCATCGGCAATAAAAATGCCGCCGTTTTTATGGACGACATCCACGGCTTTTTTCAGAAAGCCTTTTGGTCCAGGCAACACACCATCTGACGAGAAAATAGAGTCAGCAAGAAAACCGGCGAACTTGATGCCAGCCAGGGCCATATCGTCGATTTGCTTCTGGATTTCGTTGGCAAACCAGTCGCCCAGATCCGGTGCGTTAACGCGATAGCGATCCGGCGGAGAGACCAGGCGGGTTGTGACCGCCAGTGGCTGGCCGGTCCCTAAAGCCGGTGATACGCCGGAAGTCAGGTCGCTGGTGCCGTGATAGGCTTCCTGACTGACGATAATACCTGTACCACCGCTGTAAGCTCGCGCAATGCGGATAGCCAGATCGTTGGCTTCAGAACCGGTACACATGTACATTGCCCGGTCGATTTCTGACGGCATCGTCGCCAGCAGCTCTTCCGAGTAATCAAGAATGCGTTCATGCAGATAGCGGGTATGGGTATTCAGCTGCTGCATCTGCTGATAAACCGCATCGATAACCGCCGGATGGCAGTGGCCAATACTCGCCACGTTGTTATACACGTCCAGATATTTATCCCCGGCCGCGTCCCACAGATATTGGCCCTCACCCCGCACCAGATGCACTGGCTTGCGGTAAAACAGGCGGTAGGATTCACCCAGCACTTTGCTGCGTTTATCGGTCAGTTTACGGACGTCAGCATCAAGACCGGCGGCGTGCTCGGCGCGAAAGCTGTTGGTGTCCATGATGGTCGAACGTGTAGCCATGATAACTCCCGTTGCGATGTGGGTGACTATGAGCATAAGGCCGGGTGGCCTGGTCTGCCTTCATCATGGCAACTTTTTGCAAAAATGCAACAAAATACACAAATACAACAAAATACACATGCACGCCCCGGCATTGTCAGTTAGGCTATGCACATCCCGTCTGGTTAAGGAACTAAACATGCTTCAGGAAACGCGGCTCCACCGTATTCGTGCCCTGCTGACCACGCTCAATCACGTCAGCACAGAGCGGATCATCAGAGAGTTGGGCATCTCCCGCGAAACGGCCAGAAGGGACATTATTGAACTGGAAGCGCTGGGACTTGCGCGCCGCGTACACGGCGGGCTGATGGCACTGGATGCCGAACCGGAGCCGCCTTTAACCGTGCGCAGTGAGGTGCGTGCACGGGAAAAGCGCGCCATTGCCCGTGCCTCCGCTCAGCTGTTAAAACCGGGGCAAACGCTGTTTCTGGATGCCGGCAGTACCACCACCATGCTGGCTGAAGAACTGCGCACCATGTCCGGCCTGACGATTATCACCAACAGCCTGAATGCCGCCCTGAAACTCTCGGGGGCGGACGAGCATGAGCCGCTGAATAACAACATTATTTTATTAGGCGGCAGCATGCTGGCTGGTGCGCAGGAAACGCGCGGCGAACTGACCGTTGGCGAGATTTACCGCTACCGTGCTGATGTGGCGATGATGTCCCCGGTAGGGATCGACAGTAAGAATGGTGCCAGCAGTTTTCATCCCCACGAAGCAACGGTTGCCCGGGCCATGGTCCGCCAGTCCGCTCAGCTGATCCTGCTGGCCGATCACAGCAAGCTGGGCCTGACCAGCCGGATGAATTATGCCGCCATTGGAGAAGTCACAACATTAGTAACCGACAGCGGTGCCACGTCGCTCCCGGCTTTTTCCGCCCTGGAGAAAGTCCTGCCTGCGGTGGTGGTGGCTTAGAGCAGTCTTTCCGGATGGCTGTAAACAGTCGCCCGGCCGGGTTTGCTGAAGCCGACCAGCGTCAGATTACTGCGTTCGGCCACTTCCACGGCCAGCTTTGTTGCGGCAGAAACGGCAAACAGGATCTCGACACCACACATCGCGGACTTCTGCACCATCTCATAGCTGGCCCGGCTGGAGACCAGTACTGCGCCCTGCTGCCAGCCGCTTTGCTGGCTGCGCTGCCCCAGCAACTTGTCCAGCGCCACATGGCGGCCCACGTCCTCACAGCCGCCAGCCAGGTTGCCGTCAGGCATCATCCAGGCTGCAGCGTGCGTGCAGCCAGTCAGTTGCCCTACTGGCTGGTAGCTATTCATCTGCGATAATGCCTCATCCAGCCGGTTCAGATCAAAAGTCTGGGTAAACGGCAACGGCTGAAGGGGTTTGCCGATCTCCTCCAGTTGCTCCACGCCGCAGACGCCACAACCGGTGCGTCCGGCCATGGCGCGGCGCTGCTCTTTCAGCCCCATAAAGCGCCGGCTGGAAAGCTCCACCTGCACTTCGATGCCGCCGCAGGAGGGCCGAATCTCTAGGCCGTAGATATCGGCAGGGGAAGCGATAATGCCTTCCGACAGTGAGAAACCGAGGGCAAAGGCTTCCAGATCTTTTGGCGTAGCCATCATCACTACGTGGGAGATACCGTTATAGACCAGCGCCACCGGCACTTCATCAGCCAGCCAGTCCTCTTTTGCCTCGCTCAGTGAATCGCGCTGCCAGACCTGCGTCCGGCTCAGCCCTGCGATCTCACTCACATTCTTATAACATTCACCCATTTTGTTCACCCATTAGCCACCTGCCTGCAACGTCCACACCAATCCTGTGGTAATATTTCGAACACCCGGGTTCCGAATTTCTTCTGCGATTCTGAACCTGCGAAGGTAACACCGCAAAAAAAAATAATTGAGCAATGTCGAAACAGGAATGACGCCATGAATGTCAGCAGAAGAAGCTTCTTCAAGATCTGTGCTGGTGGGATGGCAGGGACGACGGCAGCGCTGCTGGGCTTTACGCCAGGCATAGCGCTGGCGGAAACACGCCAGTATAAATTATTGCGTGCCCGCGAAACCCGAAATACCTGCACCTACTGTTCCGTTGGCTGTGGGCTGTTGATGTTCAGCCTCGGCGACGGTGCCAAAAATGCCAAAGAGTCGATTTTCCACATCGAAGGGGATCCGGACCATCCGGTCAGCCGCGGCGCACTTTGTCCTAAAGGGGCCGGTCTGCTGGACTTTGTCCACAGCGAAAGCCGGTTGAAATATCCTGAATACCGCGCGCCCGGTTCCGATAAGTGGCAGCGAATCAGCTGGGAAGATGCCTTTGAGCGCATCGCGAAGCTGATGAAGGCCGATCGCGACGCTAATTTTATCGCCAAAAATGAGGCTGGGACTACCGTCAACCGCTGGCTGAGTACCGGGATGCTTTGCGCCTCGGCTTCCAGTAATGAAACCGGCTATTTAACGCAAAAATTCACCCGGTCGCTCGGCATGCTGGCCGTCGACAACCAGGCGCGCGTCTGACACGGACCAACGGTAGCAAGTCTTGCTCCAACATTTGGTCGCGGTGCGATGACCAACCACTGGGTTGATATCCGCAATGCAAACCTGATCATTGTCATGGGTGGCAACGCCGCTGAAGCGCATCCGGTCGGATTCCGCTGGGCGATGGAAGCCAAAATCCATAACAAGGCAAAATTAATCGTTATCGATCCGCGCTTTACGCGCACTGCATCGGTGGCGGACTTTTACACGCCGATCCGTTCCGGTACTGACATCGCCTTTTTGTCAGGCGTCCTGCTGTACCTGATGAGCAACAACAAAATCCAGCGCGAATATGTTGAGTCTTACACCAACGCCAGCCTGATCGTGCGCGAGGATTACCACTTCGACGAAGGCCTGTTCAGCGGCTATGACGAAGCGAACGGTAAATACGATAAAACCAGCTGGAACTACGAGCTGGATGAGAGCGGTTTTGCCAGACGTGACCTGACGCTGAGCCATCCTCGCTGCGTGTGGAACCTGCTGAAAGAGCACGTCAGCCGCTATACGCCAGAGGTGGTGGAAAACATCTGCGGCACGCCGAAGGCTGATTTCCTGCACGTCTGCGAACTGCTGGCCGAAACCAGCGCGCCGGACCGCACCGCCTCATTCCTTTATGCACTGGGCTGGACTCAGCACTCCATCGGCGCACAGAACATTCGCACCATGGCGATGGTTCAGCTGCTGCTGGGCAATATGGGCATGGCCGGTGGCGGGATCAACGCCCTGCGTGGTCACTCCAATATCCAGGGGCTGACCGACCTCGGGCTGCTGTCGCAGAGCCTGCCAGGCTATATGACCCTGCCTTCGGAGAAACAGGCGGACCTGCAAACCTATCTCACCGCGAACACGCCGAAAGCCAGCCTGCCCGGCCAGGTGAACTACTGGAGCAATTATCCGAAGTTCTTTGTAAGCATGATGAAGGCCTTCTACGGCGATAAGGCGCAGAAAGAGAACAGCTGGGGCTTTGACTGGCTGCCAAAATGGGACAAAAACTACGACGTGCTGCAGTACTTCGAAATGATGTCGCAGGACAAAGTAAATGGCTATATCTGCCAGGGCTTTAACCCGATTGCCTCGTTCCCGAACAAAAACAAGGTGGTTAAGTCTCTGTCGAAGCTGAAATTCCTGGTGATTATCGATCCGCTCACCACGGAAACATCTAACTTCTGGCGGAACCACGGCGAATTCAACGATGTGGACTCGTCGCAAATCCAGACCGAGGTATTCCGCCTGCCTTCTACCTGCTTTGCCGAGGAGAATGGCTCGATTGTTAACTCCGCACGCTGGCTGCAGTGGCACTGGAAAGGTGCGGATGGGCCTGGTGAAGCACGTAACGACGGCGAAATCCTCGCGGGGATTTTCATGCGCCTGCGCGAGATGTATGCCAGAGACGGCGGTGCGTTGCCGGAACAGGTACTGAACATGTCCTGGAATTACCTGACGCCGGACAATCCTGCTTCGGAAGAAGTGGCAATGGAAAGCAACGGCAAAGCACTGGCCGACCTCGTTGACGAAAAAGGCACGGTGCTGGCGAAGAAAGGCCAGCAGCTCGGCTCGTTTGCCCTGCTGCGCGATGACGGTTCCACCTCCAGCGGCTGCTGGATTTTCGCCGGAAGCTGGACGGCGGACGGTAACCAGATGGCCCGTCGCGACAACACAGATCCTTCCGGGCTGGGCAACACGCTGAACTGGTCATGGGCATGGCCGCTGAACCGGCGCATCCTCTACAACCGCGCCTCTGCCGATCCGCAGGGTAAGCCATGGGATCCGAAAAGAGCGCTGCTGCACTGGGATGGCGCGAAGTGGAGCGGGCAGGATATCCCGGACTACAGCACCGCGCCTCCGGGCAGTGATGCCGGGCCGTTTATTATGCAGCCGGAAGGGATGGGGCGCCTGTTCGCTCTCGACAAGATGGCAGAAGGGCCCTTCCCGGAACACTATGAGCCGTTTGAGACACCAATCGGTACCAACCCGCTGCATCCGAAGGTGATATCCAACCCGGCGGCGCGTGTGTTCAAAGACGATCTGGCGACCATGGGCAAGGCGGATAAATTCCCGTATGTCGGCACAACTTATCGTCTCACCGAGCATTTCCATTTCTGGACCAAGCACGCCAGGCTGAACGCCATCGCGCAGCCGGAGCAGTTTGTGGAGATCGGTGAAGGGCTGGCAAACCGCCTTGGCATCATCGCGGGCGATACGGTGAAAGTCAGTTCTAACCGTGGCTATATCAAGGCAAAAGCGGTCGTCACCAAGCGTATCCGCACGCTGACGGTGGACGGCAAGCCGGTGGATACCATTGGCATTCCGATCCACTGGGGTTTTGAAGGGGTGGCGAAAAAAGGCTTCCTCGCCAATACCCTGACGCCGTTCGTCGGCGATGCCAATACGCAAACGCCAGAGTTTAAGGCGTTCCTGGTTAACGTGGAAAAAGTGTAACGGAGACTGTTTATGGCTTATCAATCGCAAGACATCATCCGCCGTTCCGCGACCAATGGCTTCACGCCCGCCCCACAGGCGAGGAACCATCAGGAAGAAGTGGCAAAGCTGATCGACGTGACCACCTGCATCGGCTGCAAAGCCTGTCAGGTGGCCTGCTCGGAGTGGAACGATATCCGGGATGAAGTGGGACACAACGTCGGGGTTTACGACAACCCCGCCGATCTGACCGCCAAATCCTGGACGGTGATGCGCTTTTCCGAGGTGGAAGAGAACAACCGGCTGGAGTGGCTGATCCGCAAGGACGGCTGCATGCACTGTGCCGATCCCGGCTGTCTGAAGGCCTGTCCTTCAGAGGGGGCGATCATTCAGTATGCCAACGGCATTGTCGACTTTCAGTCGGAGCAGTGCATCGGCTGCGGCTACTGCATTGCGGGCTGTCCTTTTGACGTTCCCCGGTTAAATAAAGAGGACAATCGCGTCTATAAATGCACGCTGTGCGTCGATCGTGTCACCGTCGGTCAGGAACCTGCCTGCGTGAAAACCTGTCCGACCGGTGCTATCCACTTTGGCAGCAAAGAGGAGATGAAGCAGGTCGCGGCTGAGCGCGTCAGCGAGCTGAACACACGGGGTTACGCCAATGCCGGGGTGTACGATCCGGAAGGCGTGGGCGGCACGCACGTGATGTACGTGTTGCACCATGCCGACCGGCCGCAGCTTTATCACGGCCTGCCGGATAACCCGAGCATCAGCCCGACGGTCACTTTCTGGAAAGGGATCTGGAAGCCTCTGGCTGCCATCGGCTTTGCCGCCACCTTCGCGGCCAGCGTGTTTCATTACGTGGGTATCGGGCCAAACCGGGTTGAGGAAGAGCAGCATGAGAAGGAGGATGAGCAATGAAAAAACGCGACCGCATTCAGCGCTACAGCGCGCCGGAACGCATCAACCACTGGGTTGTGGCGTTTTGCTTTGTCTTTGCCGCCCTCAGCGGGCTGGGGTTTTTCTTCCCCTCGTTTAACTGGCTGATGAATATTCTCGGCTCGCCGCAGCTGGCCCGCATTCTTCACCCCTTTATCGGAGTGGTGATGTTCGTTGCGTTTTTACTGATGTTTTTCCGCTACTGGCAGCACAATCTGGTCGACCGTGAAGATCTGTACTGGGCAAAAAATATTCATAAAATTGCCCTTAACCAGGAAGTCGGGGATACGGGACGCTATAATTTCGGGCAGAAGAGCGTATTCTGGGCTGCTATCATCAGTTTAGTACTGCTGCTGGCCAGCGGTATTGTTATCTGGCGGCCTTACTTTGCCGGTGCCTTCGCCATTCCGGTGATTCGCCTGGCGCTGCTGGTTCACTCCGTTGCCGCCGCAGGGCTGATTTTGGTCATTATGGTCCACATTTACGCGGCGCTGTGGGTGAAAGGCACCCTCACCGCGATGGTTGAAGGCTGGGTGACCCCGGCCTGGGCGAAACGTCACCATCCGCGCTGGTACCGCGCCGTTCGCGAACGGCAACTGAAACAACAGGAAAAACGTCCCTGATGAGTATTCGCATAATCCCGCAGGAAAGGCTTGCGAAAGGCGACAAAAAAACGGCGGAGATGATCCCGCCGTTACTTTTCCCCAGGCTGAAAAATTTGTACTCACGCCGCGCTGCCCGACTGCGCCAGCTGGCAGAAAAAAATCCGCTGGGTGATTATCTGCGCTTTGCCGCTGTTATCGCTACTGCCCAGGAGATCGTGCTGTATGACCATCCTTTACAGATGGATCTGCACGCCCGACTGGTGGAGACGGCAGCCAGCGGCAAACCGCCACTGGATATCCATACCCTGCCCCGCGACGGACACTGGCAGCGTCTGCTGCATTCACTCATCGCTGAGCTGAAGCCGGAAATGACTGGCCAGGCGCTGGCAGTGCTGGAAAATCTGGAAAAGGCTTCCGCACCGGAGCTGGAGGCGATGGCCTCCGCACTGTTCGCCAACGACTTCGCTCAGGTCAGCAGCGATAAATCGCCGTTTATCTGGGCTGCCCTGTCACTGTACTGGGCGCAGATGGCTGCGCTGATCCCCGGCAAAGCCCGTGCCGAATACGGTGAACAGCGCCAGTTCTGCCCGGTCTGCGCCAGCGTGCCGGTTTCCAGCGTGATCCATATGGGTACGCAAAATGGCGGCCTGCGCTATCTGCACTGCAACCTGTGCGAAAGCGAGTGGTATGTGGTGCGCGCCAAATGCAGCAACTGCGAGCAAACCCGCGATTTACACTACTGGTCGCTGGACAGCGAAGTGGCAGCGATCAAAGCAGAAAGCTGTGGCGACTGCGGCACCTACTTGAAAATGCTCTATCAGGAGAAAGACCCGGCAGTGGAGCCGGTAGCCGACGATCTGGCCTCGCTGGTGCTGGATGCCCGCATGGAACAGGAAGGATTTTCACGCAGCAGCTTGAATCCTTTCCTTTTTCCGGGAGAATGACTGAAAGGCAGCCGCCCGTTTAACGACAACCAGGCCGGATCGCTCCGGCCCGACAGGGGAATCGCACAATGAAACTCATCGGCAGTTATACCAGTCCCTTCGTACGGAAAATTTCGGTGATCATGCTGGAAAAAGGCATCACGTTTGAGTTTATCAACGAATCACCCTGGACGGAGGAGAGCCACGTCCCGCAGTACAACCCGCTGGGCAAAGTCCCCGCGCTGGTGACCGGGCCGGAGGAAACCTGGTATGACTCCCATATCATTGCCGCGTACCTTGAACAGTTGGATATCGCACCAGCGCTGATGCCGCGAGAGAAGCTGGCAGCGCTGAAGGTGCAACAGCTGGAGGCGCTGGCGGACGGCATTGGCGATGCGGCGGTGATCCTGTTACGGGAGCAAATGCGTCCGCCGGAGCAGCAAATGGAAAGCCAGCTTCTGCGCCAGCGAGAGAAAATTCAGCGCGGACTGGATGCACTGGAAAAGGAAGCCGCTAAAGGCACCGTACTGAACAGCGACAGGTTGAATGTGGCAGACATCGCCACCGCCTGCCTGATCGGCTTTATCAATTTCCGCCGCATTCTGCCGAACTGGTGCGTGGAGCGCCCGGCACTGGTGAAACTGGCGGAAAAAATGTTCGAACGCGAGAGTTTTGCCCGTACGGTCCCCCCAACATCGTGAGTCCCTTAGTGAAACCATGAACACACTTTTCAGCCAGCTCCCGTCCATCGACAGCCTGCTGCGCGACTCCGCCGTACAGGCCCTGACCGGCCAGTATGGTCACCAGCAGGTCGTTACCACTCTGAGAAAGCTGCAGCAGGAGGCCAGAGAGCAGATCCTGCAACAGCAGCAGTTGCCGGAGTGGCAGGTCGACTGGCCGCAGGCAGCAGAACAACGTCTGCAGGCTCAACAGCAGAGCGCGCTGCGCCCGGTCTTTAATCTGACCGGCACCGTGCTGCATACCAATCTGGGGCGTGCCTTGCTCAGTGAAAGCGCGGTGGAAGCGGTTGCCTGCGTGATGCGCTCACCGGTGACGCTCGAATACGCGCTGGATGAAGCGGAGCGTGGGCATCGTGACCGGACGTTAGCCGATCTGTTGTGCCAGCTGACCGGTGCAGAAGATGCCTGCATCGTGAATAACAACGCGGCGGCAGTGCTGCTGATGCTGGCCGCGCTGGCACCCGGTCAGGAAGTTGTCGTCTCACGCGGTGAGCTGGTAGAGATCGGCGGGGCCTTTCGCATTCCCGATGTGATGAAGCAGGCTGGCTGTCAGCTGGCTGAAGTGGGCACGACCAACCGCACCCATCTGAAAGATTACCGCCAGGCTGTCGGGGAAAATACCGCGCTGCTGATGAAGGTGCACACCAGTAATTATCAGATTGAAGGTTTTACCAGCGCAGTGGAAGAGAGCGATCTGGCCGCGCTGGGGCGCGAGCTGAACGTGCCGGTGATTACCGATCTGGGCAGCGGCTCGCTGATCGACCTCAGTCAGTACGGCCTGCCTGCCGAACCCATGCCGCAGCAGTTGATTGCCGCCGGGGTCAGCCTGGTGAGTTTTTCGGGCGACAAGCTGCTGGGGGGCCCACAGGCCGGGATTATCGTCGGCAAAAAAACGCTGATTGCCCGTCTGCAACAGCATCCGCTGAAGCGGGCACTCCGCGTGGATAAAATGGTGCTCGCCGCGCTGGAAGCCACCCTGAAGCTTTATCTGCAGCCGGAAAAGCTGGCTGAACAGCTTCCGACGCTACGTTTGCTGACCCGTTCGCAGGCTGATATCCGTGCCCAGGCTGAGCGTCTGTTACCCGCACTCGAAAAAGCATTTGGTGAACAATTTTCGCTTGAGATCGCTGCCTGTTCATCACAAATCGGCAGCGGTTCATTGCCGGTCGATCTGCTACCCGGTATGGCAGTAACGCTGACTCCACGCGACGGTCGTGGCAGTGCGCTGCAACAACTGGCCGCTACTTTGCGCCAGCTGGCCGTACCGGTTATCGGAAGGATCCAGGCTGGTAAGCTGTGGCTGGATCTCCGCTGCCTGCAGGAGGAAGCGCTGTTCCTCAAGACGATAGCCCGATGATCATTGCCAGTGCAGGCCATGTCGATCATGGCAAAACCGCGCTGCTGCATGCGATCACCGGGATCAACGCCGACCGCCTGCCGGAAGAGAAAGCGCGCGGTATGACCATCGATCTCGGTTATGCCTACTGGCCGCAATACGATGGCCGCGTAATCGGCTTTATCGACGTGCCAGGTCATGAAAAATTCCTCACCAATATGCTCAGCGGCACTGGCGGCCTGGATCACTCCCTGCTGGCGGTGGCAGCCGATGACGGCGTGATGCCGCAAACCCGCGAGCATCTGGCTATCCTTCAGCTTAACGGCCAGCCTCCTCTGACCGTCGCCATTACCAAGGCAGACCGGGCGGATGAGTCGCGCCTGCTGGAAGTGGAGCAGCAGATACGCGAGCTGACCACGCAGCTGGGCTGGCCGGAGATCGCCCTGTTCGTCACCAGCGTGACGGAGAGTCGCGGCATCGGCGAACTGGCCAGCCATCTCCGCCAGCTTCCTTCGCGTAGCCGGGACGAGAATAAGCGTTTCCGGCTGGCGATTGACCGCGCATTCAATGTGAAAGGCACAGGCACGGTGGTGACCGGAACGGCGCTGGGCGGCAAGGTCAGCGTTGGCGATAAACTCTGGCTGACCGGAATGGACAAAGCCGTGCGCGTGCGGGGACTGCATGCGCAAAACCAGCCGACAGAAGTGGCTTACGGCGGCCAGCGAATCGCCCTTAACATCACTGGCGGCGTGGAAAAAAGCGAGATTTCCCGTGGCGACTGGCTGCTGGAAACCCGGGCAGAAAGTCCGACAGAACGGCTGATTGTGGCGCTGACTCTGCACCAGCCGCTGCAGCAGGGGCAACCGCTGCATATCCATCATGCGGCAAGCCATATTACCGGTCGCGTTTCAGTGCTGGATGGCGATCTGGCAGAACTGCGGCTGGATACCCCGCTTTGGCTGGCCGATAACGACCGGCTGATCCTGCGTGACATTGCCGCCCGCCAGACGCTGGCCGGCGCAAGGGTGGTGCTGCTCACGCCGAAAAAACGCGGCAAGCGGCAGCCTGATTATCTGCACTGGCTGCATCAGCTGACGGCGGCAGAAAACGACGGGCAGGCACTGGAATGTTATCTGCAGGAGCACCCCTGCCGCAAAGAGCTGCTGGCCTGGGCACGGCAGCTGACTCCATCGGCAATGGCCAACGAGCTTGAGGCGCTTAAACCGGTCGAAGCCGGAGATTACCTGATGCTGACCGGTTCCATTGCAAAGTGGCAGGCGCTGCTGCACAACACCCTGAGCGACTATCATCAGCACCACGGTGACAGGCCGGGCCTGGGGCGCGACCGCCTACGGCGCATGGCGCTGCCAAACCAGCCGGAAGAGGTGGGCCTGGCGCTGATTGATCTGCTTACGGCCAGCGGCGAACTGGGCAACAACCACGGCTGGCTGCACCTGCCCGAATTCTCCATCGACTTCCTCCCTGAAGAGGCGCAGCTCTGGCAGCGTGCCGAACCGCTGCTGGCTGAGGGTGCCTGGTGGGTCCGTGATATGGCAGAAAAGCTGGGGGTGGAAGAGGAGCTGATGCGGCACACGTTACGCAAGGCGGCGCAGAGTGGCTTTATCACTGCTATTGTCAAAGATCGCTACTTCTCCAGCGAAAAGATGAAAAGCTTCGCTGAACTGATCCGCCAGCGTGACCAGGCAGGCCAGAGCACCAGCGCGGCAGATTTCCGCGACCAGCTGGCGGTCGGCCGCAAACTGGCCGTGCAGGTGCTGGAATTTTTTGACCGCAGTGGTTTCACCCGTCGTAAAGGCAACGAGCATCTGCTGCGGGACAGCGACATGTTCAGCTAAATGCGTCTACAGTATAGAGATTACCAGTGGATGGGATCGGGAAATGAAGGCACTGCACTTTCTGCGTCACTATTACCACACACGTCCCAGGCTGCTGGCTGCTTTTATCGTGGCAGTCGCCAGCTTTTGTTTCCTGCCGGCAAGCCAGCCGCTGGTGCAAAAACTGCTGATTAGCTGGAACATACTGGCGTGGCTTTATCTGCTGCTGCTCTGGTGGCTGCTGCTCACCACCCCCACCAGGGAGATTGCCAGAATTGCCCGCGAACAGGACGAGAGCGCAGCCACCGTGCTGGGCCTGGTCTGCCTCACCTGCCTGGTCAGTATTCTGGCGATCCTGTTTGAACTCGGTGCAGTGAAGCACCTTTCGCAAGCCGGTCAGGCCCGGCATATCCTGCTGACTGCCCTCACGCTGATCGTCTCCTGGTCTCTGCTGCCCACGGCTTTTGCCATGCACTATGCCCATATGTACTATCAGGGCGATCCGGAGAAAAAGGTCCTGCTGTTTCCGGATAAGATCGCCGAACCCGGCTACTGGGATTTTATCTACTACTCCTTCACCATCGCGGTGGCCGCGCAAACAGCTGATGTGGCAACCGGGAATACCGCCGTCCGGCGCATCACCACGCTGCAGGCGGTATTATCCTTTCTGTTTAACCTGGCTATCCTGGGGCTTTCCATTAACGTCGGCGCAGGATTACTCAGTTAAGTTCGCAGAACCCTGAGCCGGATCCGTAGTAGCTCAAGCCCGTGCAGCAGGCTGCTGAGCCAGGTGCGCGGTGTTAGCCGGAGCCTCACCGGTGAACTTCTCAATCTCCAGCAGCGCCATATGCCCGCAGTTGCCCTGCGCCAGCCTTGACGAACCAATATCGAAAGTCAGGCAATTAACGTTGCCATTCTTGCACAACGTGCCGGGTATGGACGGGTCCTGCGGATCATACCAGGCCCCTTCACTGATACGCACCACGCCGGGACGAATATCTTCCGTTACGTCTGCTCCAACCAGGATCTGCCCCCGATCGTTAAAGGCCCTGACCAGATCGCCAGACTTGATCCCCCGGATTGCAGCATCCTGTGGGTTGATCAGAATGGCTTCCCGGTCGGCCACGGCATATTTTCTCCGCAAAGGCGTGTTGTCCAACTGGGAATGCAGCCGGTGGCCCGAATGTGCCGTGTTCAGGGATAGCGGATACTTACGTGCCAGCGGACTGCCATGCCACTCTTTCGGCGGCTGCCAGCCCGGCAGGCCAGCACAGTCCGGATACTTCATGCTGGCGACGGTCTGCGAGAAAATTTCAATCTTGCCGCTTGGCGTTCCCAAAGGATTCAGCAGGGGATCGGCCCGATAATCTGCGAAGCGCACCCACTGCCTGTTCTCTTCCGGTATCGGGAAGCGAATGTAGTTTCCTGACTGCCAGAACATATCGAATGGCGGCAGAGGGATCCCGGCGTTGCGCGCCTGAACTTTCATGTTGTCGTACATCGCTTTCAGCCACAGCATCTCATCCCGGCCTTCGGTAAAGGCCTGCTCCACGCCAAGGTGGGCAGCCAGGGCGCTGAAAATAGCAAAATCACTGCGTGACTGATGCTGGGGCGGCACACACTGATGCATGGGGAAAACGTAGAGTTGCGAATAATCACCGCCCATATCCAGATCGTTACGCTCATAGCTGGTGGTGCAGGGCAGCACAATATCTGCATGCCTGGCGGTGGCAGTCCAGTAAGGTTCATGCACCACAATAGTTTCCGGTCGCCGCCACGCCTTAAGAAGATTGTTGGTATCCTGATGATGGTGGAAAGGGTTACCCCCGGCCACATAGACCATTTTCACGTCCGGATAGGTCACCTGCTTACCATTGAAATCAATGGTTTTTCCGGGATTAGCCAGGCAATCGGCAATGCGCGCCACCGGAATGGGTGCGGGAGAATTTGCCGGAGCGGCCCCGGCGCTGATGCCGGAGAGAATACCGCCTCTGGCCGTGGGGCTGCCGCCGGAGGAGTAATGGTAGCTGAAGCCAAAGCCGCCGCCGGGCAGCCCAATCTGACCGGTCATCGCTGCCAGCGTCACCAGCAGCCAGTGAGGTTGCTCGCCATGGTGCTGGCGCTGAATTCCCCAGCCCGCCATGATCATCGTGCGTTGTCTGACCAGCGTTCTCGCCAGTTCGCGCAGCCGTTCTGCATCAATACCGCAGATCGCGCTGGCCCATTCGGCACTTTTCACCGTGCCATCACTTTCACCCAGCAGGTAAGCGCGGAATTTATCGAACCCCACGGTGTAGCGCTGCAGGAAGGCCTCATCATGCAACTTTTCCGTCAGCAGGGTATGGGCCAGGCCGAGGATCATCGCGGCATCGGTGTAAGCGGCAGGAGCCAGCCATTCCGCCTTCAACTTCCTGGCGCTCGGGCTGCGGATGGGATCAATGCAGATAACCCGCGTTCCCTTAGCCGCCAGCGCCTCAAATCCGGCCAGACCGACGTGATCGGGCACGTTCCAGCTGTTTTTCAGCGTGGTCAACGGGTTGCACCCCCAGAGGATCACCAGCTCGCTATGTTCAATCACGTTGGGCCAGCTGGTTTGCTGCTCGTAGACCTCCATTGAACCGACAACATGAGACATGATCACCTGCGCTGCGCCGGTAGAGTAGTCTCCGCTGTAGCTGAGAAAGCCACCCGCGAGGTTCATCAGACGGCTCAGCAACGCGCGGCTGTTGTGTAACATCCCGGTACTTTTCCAGCCATAAGAACCGGCATAGATTGATGAAGGGCCAGCGGTTTGCTGCAGGTGACGGATCTGGTCGCCCACCAGCCGGATAGCTTTGTCCCAGCTGACCTGCACCCACTCATCCCTGCCGCGCAGGTCGTTTCGGCTGTCCGGCCCCTGTTCAAGCCAACTTTTACGGATCATTGGGGAGGTAATCCGGTTGTGGGCATGAACCTGATACGGTGCCATATCAATCAGCTCGTTGGGGGCAGGATCGTCCTGAACCGGCCTGACGCCTACCATCCGGTCGCTCTCCACCAGCGCTTCAAATGCTCCCCAGTGTGCCGCAGTGAGGATACCTTCCTGCGCAGGTCTCAGGGCTTTAAACAGCGGCATAGCCTGACTGATGGCCTGCGCGAGAACGGATTTGCTGAACAGCAGATCCAGCGAGCCGGCGGCCATCAGCAACCCTCCTGCCTGCAAGAAACGGCGGCGTGACAGTCCGCTTAGCGTATTATTTTTCATGGTGGGTACCTGCTGGCGACATATCGCTGGCGTGCTGCTGAACATACAGCGTCAGCAGGCGCAGCTGTTCCGGATTCAGTGAAGTGCGGGAAGCCATTCCCTTCATCACCCCAATCCACTGGTTAGCCGTGTAGTGATCGAGAGACGTCAGGCCGTGACAACCGGTACAGTTGGCAGTCATCAGCCCGGCAGCGTACTGCCAGATTTTTTGCCGATCTTCGACCAACGAGGCGGGTTGCAGCCACAGGTTAAGCGACACCTGATGCCAGACCATGCCTGTCTCACTGTCCTGCTCTGACCTGGTGGTTTTGATGTGGGATACCGCGCCTTCTCCGATAACGGCGCTGATGATGCGTTTACCGGCTGCGGCATAGATGACGCCGGGAACGCCTTCCTGCTGCCAGCCTGCCAGCTCAGCCTGCAGATAGCCCTTTTTTCGCTGCAGGATGTTCAGCTCCGCAGCGGGAAACAGTGTTCCGGCAGAAGGCCCCTCTTCAGGTTGCAGCATAAAAGGTTGTGTGGCGATGCTGTAGAGCGGGCTGGCATCGGGCCTGGTGGTGGCCGCAATGGCTGCCAGCGCGGCGGCGCCGGAAGAGTTACTTTGCCGCATATCCGGCAGGATGTGGGCCACACCACGATGGCAGTCTATGCAGGTTTCACCCTGTTTAATAGCCACCGGATGAGCCTTACGCGCTTCCGGCTGCTGGGCGAGAATATCCATCGCCTTAAAGCTGTGGCAGCTGCGACAGGTGGCGGAATCGCTGGCTTTCATCGTTTTCCACACCGACTCTGCCATCGCTAACTTGTGGCTGTTGTACTGCTCCTCCGTGGCGATTTTCCCGGTAAGCTCGCCATAAACGTCTTTCACCGCGCCGAGTTTTGTCACCAGGTATGCGACAGGCTGAGAGGGAATATGACAATCCGAACATTCGGCACGGATACCGGCGTGGTTCTGAAAATGGATGCTGCCCTGATACTCTGCCAGCGGCCGCTCCATGCTGTGGCAGGAGACGCAAAAGGCCGTGTCGCTGGTTTTATGCAGCACCGTAACACTGCCCGCAATCACCACCACGGCGAGCGTCATACCACAAAGAATGAGCAGGACAATACGCCAGCCCCGCCGCCCTGGTTTACTGAAAAACTCCATATCCTCTCCTGTCTTCCCTGCCCGCAATACCGGGGAAATGAAAAGCCTGTTATCCCATATAATTTGTGAGGTTAACTTGTGGCTAATCAAAAAGAAGCAAGGAGAGTACTCATTCAGGAGTAAAACCGTGGTGAAGGTAGCAATTCTGGCATTGAGTGGCTGAAAGGCCCGTGATGCGCCTTCAGCCTAAAATCTGGCGCTGACTCCGAGGTTATACATAAATTGTTCCCCAGAGCTGAGGCCGCCGGTTTGCGAGACGGAGGCAAAGGCAGCAACGGTCTCGCCCAGCGGCACATGAGCACCGACGGTCACGTCGACCCAGTTGGTATCCTGCTCTGCAGAATCGCGCACGAATGAGGTTTGCGTGGATTTCAGCCCGCCCCCGGCCCGCCAGACATTGTCACCAAACTGGTGGTTGTAGCTGACTTCCGCCCAGGGATTGATCCAGCCCAGCAGCGAGTCCACCCGCCAGCCCAGCGCACCAATTTGCGAATGGTAATTCTGGTCATCAAAGCGCATCGCCGTGCTGCTGTCGCCCTGCTCTTTGTAACCATCAACCGAGCTGTAATCCAGTGCGTACTGTGCCATCGGACCGGTGGTCAGAATTGATCCGATCGGGATGTCCCAGCCGGTGGTGATCCGCGCACCAAACTGTGTGCCACTGGTATCGCCGTTTTCGGTGCGTGTGGTGGGGCCAAGCTGAATGGAGCGTTTGATGTCGTCATAATTTACTGAGGCATAGTGCGCATCGGCATTCACCCAACCGTTATCAAAGAATGACAGCTCGCTGTAAGCCGACAGCAGCCAGCCACGCATTTTATAATCGTAACGCGGCGTGGGATGCTGGCTGTCGTCCGAACCGGACACCAGTGCGCCCACCAATAAATTATTGGTGAGTTTGTAATCCACGCCTAGCGTCAGATTGTGGGTGGTGGCGTCGCCGTCTCCGGCCGCCAGGTTCGACGAATAATCATAATGCTGCCCGGCATAACCGCCGTAAATGCCCAGAGAACCCTGCGGATTATCGCCGTGGCGCTGTTGCTGTAACCGGCTGTCGAGCGTGGCGCGGGCATCGCGGGACATCGCCAGAGTAGCCTGATTCAGCGCCACTACCTGAGCGGGTGCATCAAGCACTGACTGAATGTAATCGCCAATCAGCAGATGGGTGGCCGGACTGGGATGCAGATGGTCAGCAAACAGGTAAGCCTGTTCGCTGGAAAAACCAGGCGTGGCCGTGCCACAGTTCGCCGCAGAAACACCGGGCGGACAGGCCATTCCGGCGGTATTAGTCAGGCCGTAAAGAGCAGGATTACTCAGCACCTCGTTAAACAACCCATTGATGTCCACGCGCACGATATTACCGTTCAGCAGAGCAAGCTGGTTGTCCTCCTGCTGATTGTAGCTGGCGGTCAGCGCGCTGGCCTGGCTGCTGGCAGACTGCCACGCCTGATAAAGCTGGGTGGCTATCGCCTGCTGAACGCTGGCGATGTTGCTGACCTGCCCTGCTGCGGCCACCAGCGCCTGATAGATGGCCTGATTGCGATCGGTCTGGTTCAGCGTCGGCTGGCTGTCCAGAGAAGCAAAAGCAGCCGCCAGGGCAGAACTGGCTACCACAGACAATCCGGTCTGGATCACCGTTTCCAGCAGGACGGGCGTGGCACCAATGTCCGGCACCGTCGGGACAATCACCGTTCCTGCTCCGGCAGCCAGCAAGGCCTGCACCTGGCTGGCTGCCGCAAAGGCGCTGGTGCTGACAATGCCAGCGGCTGCTTGCGGGTTCAGCGCGGCGGCGGCCAGATCGTTGCCGCCCACCCAGTGAACGTACAATCCGTCAGCATCAGCCCGTCCACCCGTCGCCGCAAGGTAAGCGCGAACCTGTTCGGCTGTATTATCGACGGGGTTGAGTGGCGGAACCGCCACGGCATCGCCAGCGGCGTAATTGGTGCCTCCGGCATCGGAAGGACGCAGCGACTGATTAATTTTTGCGGCCAGGACATCATCGTATAAAGGGTGCTGGCTGCCGTCCCAGGTGTAGCGACCGTTGTTGCCACTGTCACTTAAGCTGTCACCAAAAACGTAAAGCTGATCGAAACTGTAAGCCATACTGCCAGAACAGAGATAACAAGCTATCCACGCCGCCCCAAAGGCATAACGGCGCGTGCACAAGCGATTCTTTGACATGAAATGACTCCGGGAAAGAGCCCAAAGCGGCAAGTTTAAGGCGTTATTTTTTACATTTTTTACAGGTCTTTCTGTTGAATAACTATTGCCTGGTTAACGCCCACGTCAAGTTGTTATCGACTCTTTTTTAACCAGCTTTAATAAGCTTTATTCATTTTTCGCGCGGTCGATACGTTAACTCAGGCAGACGGAAAGTGGGCAGCCACTTCGCTCTGCTCAATAACCGCCAGCGCCAGCCCGAGCGGAGGTGCCAGAGGAGAAGGAATAAAATGGAGGTGAGTATGCTGAAAAGTGAAGGCCAGCGTGTTCGTCCGGGCGCTTTCCAGCGCACTGGCACAGAAAGCCGGGCTGGCGTTCCACGGGCTGTCGATCATCAGCGATGCCGGGTTCATCAGCAGCATAATCTGGCTGAGGGCTTTGCCCAGATACCGCCCGGCCTCCGCCATAACCTCATCAACAATTTGGGGAGCCTGAGAACGTCTCTGCCAGCTCAATCCCGCCTGCCTTGCCTGCAGCTGCCGGTTTATAGCCGGAATGCTGATCAGCGCTTCCAGACAACCACGCTGACCGCAACGGCACTCCGGGCCGTCAGCGACCGTCAGATGCCCCGCCTCACCGGCTGTCCAGCTGCTGCCGGTGAACACTTCGCTGCCGCGTAACAGTGCTCCGCCCGTGCCCTCACCGATGCGCAGATAAAAGCAGCTGCTTCCTGCAGCCACTTCTGTCGTTTGCAGGGAGAGCAGAGCGGCAGCTTTGACATAATTCATCACCTTTAGCGGCACGCTTTTCGAGTGGGCAACAGCCGCCCGGATATCCACGTCCTGCCAGCCCAGGTGCGAGGAGAGATGAAGATAACCGTTATCCGAATCCACAATCCCCGGAAAACCCAACCCGATGCCCAGCAGTTCAGGGTGGCGCTGCGATAAAGCCCCGCACTCTCTGGCCAGCTCAGCCAGCAGGCGCTGCGGATCTTGCGTGTCCGTCTCCCAGCTTTTCTGCTCCAGAACTTCTGAGAAATAATCGCAGACCGTCAGGTGGATCTGATTGCGTTCAACCATCACTCCGGCGGCCTTCCGTTTTTCCGGACGCAGACTGATTTCAATCCCTGGCCGCCCGGCAGAAGAGACTGCCCGCGGTCCCAGCTCAACCACCCGATCCTGCGACAGCATCTCATCAACAATCAGCGACACGGTGTTTTTACTCAGCGCCAGCGCCTGCGAGATGCTCTGGCGCGTGGTGACGCGCTGTCTGCGCAGATAACTCAACACCCGTTTCTCGTTATTGAGGCGAAGTACGGCTGGTCCCTTTCCTGCTTCTTTCATGCTGGCGTCATCCGGAATCACGTATTCCGGCCAGTCTGGCAGTTTTCGGGGCTGATTTCACCCCCACACTTTCTGGCCTGCTTTCCAGGTCCCACAAAGCTTCACTCCGTGCGTTGCCGTCGTTTCCAGCAATATCACATCGCCCGGAGCGCCCACGCTCAGCCCGGGCTGCTCCGGCAGCCCCATCTGTCTGGCAGGCCGGAGCGAGGCCATTTCCAGCGCTTCCGGTAACGAAGCCAGCCCGTTGCGCAGCAGGTGATTAACCCCATCGGTCAGCCCTTTCGCCGATCCAGCCAGCAGCTGTGGCTGCCCCGCAACCGATAAGCGCCCGCTGTCACTCAGCTGCACCCGTCCGCCGATTGGCGTGTCGTAGACACCGGCAGGCATCCCGGCAAAACAGGTGGTATCGCTCACCAGCAGGGCATTTTCGCCCTTCACCCGCATAAACACTTTCAGCACCGCCAGCGGCAGGTGGTCACCATCCGCGATGAGCGCGCAGGCCAGTTCATCCTGCGCCAGCTGCTGCCAGATATAGTTTGGATGGCGGGGAAGCTGCAGATGCGCACCGTTACCAAGATGAGTGGACATGCGCGCCCCCGCCTCGACCGCAGCGGTAATCTGCTCTGGTGTCGCAGAAGTATGTCCCAGCGAAATCTGCACGCCGGATGCCACGCAATGCCGGATGAAGGTTGCTGCCTGCGGCCACTCCGGCGAGAGGGTCACCAACCTGATCCTGCCCCGTGCTGCCGCCTGCCAGCGATCCAACAGGCCAGGATCGGGCGCTTTAATGTGCTCGCGAGGATGAGCGCCACGTGGCCCGTCTTCCGGAGACAAAAACGGCCCCTCCAGATGAATGCCGCAGACCGCCCGCGCCACATCCCCGCGTTGATCAACCGCCTGCCCCAGCCGGCTCATGGCCTGCGCAATAATCTCGCTGTCGGCCGTAATGACCGTGGGCATAAAGGTCGTCACGCCCTGTTGCCACAGCTTGTGGGTCACCTGCTCCACGTCATCCACGCTGAACGGATAATGGTTGAAATCGATCCCGGCATAACCATTGACCTGCAAATCCACCAGTCCCGGCGCGATAACCGGCAGCTCTTCAGCACTGTGAAAGGGCTGAATGTCACTGATGACACCGTTGGCCAGGGTCAGCCTGACCGGCCGTAACGTACGGTAATCCCGTCCATAAATCAGGCTTTCAGACATCTGACCGCTCCTGAAAAGCATCCCGATCGGTATAGAGAGTACAGCCTGTATGACTGCGCAGAATGGTCGCCGGGCACGACGTGCTCAGCGGCTGGTTCAGCATCGCAGTGACCGCCTGATGCTTATTTTTCCCCGGCACCATGCAAAACAGCCGTTGAGCGGAAAGTAACGCCGGGATGGTCAGCGTCAGCGCATGAGTAGGCACACTGGACAGCGAGGCGAAACAGCCATCGTTGACCTGCTGCTGGCGACACACGGCATCCAGCGCCACCGGCTTCATCAGTTCCGGATCCTGAAAATCCGCCACCGGCGGGTCATTAAAGGCCAGATGGCCGTTTTCCCCGACGCCCAGGCAAACCATATCAATGGGAGCCTGAGTGAGCAGCGCAGCATAGCGCTGGCAAATCTCTACAGGCTCACCGGCCGACGGGATCAGGTGCACCTCGCCCGGATTAACGTGGCGGAACAGCTGCTGGTGCAGATAGTGGCTGAAAAGCTGCTCAGCGTTCTCCGGCAGGCCAATATATTCATCCATGTGAAACGCCGTCACACGCGACCAGTCGATGTCGGGTGCCTGCCGTAGCCGGGCCAGAAACTCATTTTGCGACGGGGCGGCGGCAAAAATAATCCTGACCCGCTGCTGACTGGCCAGCAGCTGGCGCAGGTGCGCCGCCGCTTCATCTCCAGCCTGAATGCCCAGCGTCTGCCGGTCAGCAAACACTTTCACCTGCAACTTCTCTGCCTGCTGGCTGTGATAGTTCACGGATATAGCTCCTTTCATTCAGTGAGTACCGCGATGGCTGACCGGGATGCCGATATTCTCCGGCTGCGAAGCCGGGCCATCCTGATTCAGCGCATTGAGTAAGGTGTCAACTTCTACGGAAACCGGTGACCGGCGCAGTAATCCCAGGGTGATAAAAATGACCAGCGAAGAGAGCACCGGAGCAGCAACCACCAGCGCGGTGCTGCCGCCCGGCAGTAAAAATTTCACCACAAAAAAAGTGGTGACGCCGACGGCCCATGAGGCAATAGCGGCTGCCGGTCCGCAGCGACGGAACCACGGCAGCAGGCCCAGCAGCATCGGGATGGAGATCGGCCCGACCAGCCCGCCAAACCAGACGATCAGCAGCGACAGGATGCCGCCGAAACGACCTGCATTCAGCGCAATAAGCAGCGTGATGGAGATAAACAGCGCAGTTGTCACCCTTGCAGCCAGCAGCGAAGGTTTGCCATGGGCGAAACGTGTCGGAAACAGCACCGGTAAAATATCGCGGGTCACCACGGCGGTTATCGCGTTGGTGTCCGACGAGGTCATCGACAGCGTATGGGTAAACATCGCCACCAGCACCAGACCAATCAGCCCGTTAGGTAACAACGACATTGCCATCAGTGAATAGGAGCGGGAGGGATCGGCTAAGTCCGGGAACAGCAGTGGCGCAGCCCACATCGGCCAGAACAGAACCAGCGGCCAGATCAGATACAGTACCGCTGACAGCAGTGCCGCCTTACGCGCCTCTTTTCCACCGGGTGAAGCGATAAAACGCTGGGCCAGGTTCCAGGTGCCCCCGTTGTAACTCAGGGTGTAAATAATAAAATAAGCGAGGATAAAGCCCAGCGAATAAGGTTCCTGCACGATCACCGTGTGCTGCGGCGGCAGACGATCCCAGATATGGATCAGCTCGCTGAAGCCGCCCAGGTGAATCGCAACCGCAATCACCATCACTATCGCCGCGACAAACTGCACGATGAACTGGCCGAAATCATTACAGGCATCGGCCCACAGCCCGCCCATCACCGAATAAAACAGGCTCAGCGCCCCGGCAATCAGGATCCCCATCAGCGGATTAAAGCCGGTGAAGACGTTGATAATAATCGCGATAGCAGCCCATTTCGCGCCGACATCAAACACCTTCAGCAGAACGCCACTCCACGCCAGCACCTGCTGCGTGGGCACGTTATAGCGGGTGGCGAGGTATTCCATCGGCGATTCGATATTCATATGAACACGTAATCTTGCCCAGCGCGGGGCAAAAATGGCCGCGCCCAGCAAAACGGCCACCGCAATGGGAAACGCCCACCAGAAGTAGATAGTGATGCCTGCCTGATAGGCAACCGCAGCATAGGCGACAAAGACCGCCGCGCTGTAACCCGACATATGGTGTGAAACGCCGGAGAGCCACCACGGCATTTTCCCACCTGCCGCGAAGAAATCTTTGGTACTGCCCACGCGACGCATTGCCCAAAAGGTAATCAATACAATCATTAATGCATACAGCGCCATGACGAGATAATCGAATAAATTCATAGCTGACTCCGGGACGAAGGGAGATTTAGCAATCCGGCACAGCCCGGATCGGTTTTTTTTGGTATGAATGCCGTCCGGTCAGGGTTACCGCAATTAGTCCTGACTTAGGACTAATTAACGCTAGCATGTCAGTGCTGGTTAAATTGTGATCAGAGTTACAAATTGAAAACACCTGTCATAGGGCCTTCTTATCTTGCGATCTGGCTCCAGACAAATGCCAGACGCTATACTGCCCGGGTTGAAAGAACGCCGATATTCATCGCCATCAAGGAAATTATTTATGCAACGTTGCGGCTGGGTTTCTCAGGATCCGATCTATCTTGCCTATCATGACGAAGAGTGGGGTATTCCGTTGACGGACAGCCGTGAGCTGTTTGAGATGCTTTGCCTTGAGGGACAAATGGCCGGATTATCATGGCTGACGGTGCTGAAAAAGCGGGAGAATTACCGCCAGGCTTTCCACCATTTCGATCCGCAGGCAGTGGCTTTGATGGACGAGGCAGATGTGGATCGACTGATGCTGGACAGTGGCATTATCCGCCACCGCGGAAAAATCTCCGCCATTATCGCCAATGCCCGTGCCCTGCTGGCGATGGAGGCAAGAGGAGAGGCGTTTAACACTTTTATCTGGCAGTTTGTCGATCATAAACCCCAAATCCATCACTACGCCGATTACCGCACTGCGCCTACTTTCAGCCCAATCTCTGATGCATTATCAAAGGCGCTGAAGAAGCACGGTTTTAAATTCGTTGGCACGACCACCTGTTACTCGTTTATGCAGGCCTGCGGTCTGATCAGCGACCATACCACCGACTGCTTCTGCCATCCTGATAACCTTAAATAAGATTCTTTACAATAATTAAGAAGATAACACCGTTTTTTTTCCACAATCCGGCGGCATAATCGGCGTTTTAAGGGCGATTTCGCCTGCCGCTGTGGAGAATGAAGATTAATGAAAAAGCGTTATATCACCCTCGCTCTGGTTTTGAGCGGAACTATTGCTCTGTCCGGCTGTACCACCAACCCCTATACGGGCGAGCGTGAAGCGGGTAAATCCGGGATCGGTGCAGGAATTGGCGCGGCGCTGGGCGCGGGCGTGGGCATGCTCTCTTCTTCGAAAAAAGACCGGGGCAAAGGCGCACTGATCGGCGCGGCAGCCGGGGCCGCCCTGGGCGGTGGTGCGGGTTACTATATGGACGTTCAGGAAGCCAAGCTGCGCGATAAAATGCGCGGTACCGGCGTCAGCGTCACCCGTAACGGCAACAACATCGTGCTGAACATGCCGAATAACGTCACCTTTGACAGCAGCAGCAGCACGCTGAAACCTGCCGGAGCCAATACCCTGACCGGCGTGGCAATGGTGCTGAAGGAGTACCCAAAAACGGCGGTTAACGTCGTCGGCTATACCGACAGCACCGGCACCCGCCAGCTGAATATGACCCTGTCCCAGCAGCGTGCTGACGGCGTGGGTAGCGCATTGATCACTCAGGGCGTCGCCGCTGACCGCGTGCGCACCAGTGGTATGGGGCCGGATAATCCTGTCGCCTCCAACAGCACCGCAGAAGGTAAAGCGCAGAACCGTCGCGTGGAAATCACCCTCAGCCCGCTGCAGTAATCCTGCTATGGCCGGGCAGCCCCGCCCGGTCATCAAATCTCAGAGTTCAATAAGCGTGACGCCGCTCGCTGGGCGGGATCGGCCAGATGGATTATGATGGCCCGATCCATACTCCGTCATTTCGGACTATCTTGGGGTGTTAAGACCAGCCATTGCTGAAACCTCTCCGTTAAAGTCACTTGTCCAAGGATCGCCATGAACCGCAAGGGCGCACGCGCCACCATCAGCGACGTTGCCAAAGCTGCAAAAACCGGAAAAACCAGCGTCTCCCGCTATCTCAACGGCGAGCAGCATGTGCTTTCCGCCGATCTGAAACAGCGCATCGAAAAGGCGATTGCCGGGCTGAATTACCGCCCAAGCCAGATGGCCCGAGGGCTGAAGCGCGGGCGTACCCGGCTGATTGGGCTGATCATTGCAGATATCACCAACCCCTACTCCGTTGAAGTGATGTGCGGCATTGAGGCGGCGTGCCGTGCTCAGGGCTTTACCCTGCTGATGTGTAACACCAACAATGAAGTGGATCAGGAGCAGCATTACCTGAATCTGCTGAGCAGCTATCAGGTGGAGGGCATTGTGGTCAATGCGGTGGGTATGCGTGAAGAGGCGCTGAGCTACCTGCAGCAATCCCTGCTGCCAATGGTGCTGATTGACCGCAAAATTCCGGAATTTGACTGTGATGTGGTCGGACTGAACAACAGTGAAGCTGCCCGCGTGGCGACCGAGCATTTGATCGAACAGGACTATCGTGCAGTGCTGTTTGTTACCGAGCCACTGGGGCTGGTCAATACCCGTCATGAACGCTTACAGGCTTTCAAAACGACAATGGAACGCCATCCCGGACGCTACGCTGAACAGGCTGAAGTGGCGCTAAACGATCCGGCGAAACTCGATCACGTTCTGATGGATTTCTGGCAGCGCCATCAGACTGAGCACTGCGCCGTACTGGTAGTTAACGGCGCACTGACCTTGCAGGTGACCCGCTCGATGAAGCGTCTGGGCCTGGACTGGGGCACACAGATGGGGCTGCTGGGCTTTGACGAGCTGGTCTGGGCGGAACTGGCAGGAGTGGGCATCACCACGCTGAAGCAGCCGACCTGGCAAATCGGCTATTCGGCGCTGGAACAGGTGATCCGCCGCATTGAAGGAGATACCGCGCCTCCTGAAGAAAAGGTCTACTCCGGAGAGCTGATTGTTCGGGGATCGACAAGGTTTTCTCCCACCCCCTGATTTCCTGACGTCATCCGGCACCTTTTCAGACTTCCCCTTAAAAAAAGTGTTCACATCGTGAGCGCGATCATAAAACCACACGCTGCCTCTTTGCATTGGAACCGGTTCCATTTAACGTTTTTATAACGTCAGGGTCAGACCCGGAGGAATCAGTGAAACGTGAAGTGATCGTAGTGACGGCCGCCTATGGCCGCGATCGAATTAAAGCTATGGGAGGCCAGCAGGCCGTTTTACCCGTCATTGCCGCCGCTGGCGCAGACGGGGTGGAAATCCGACGCGAGCTGTTCAGCCCGGCAGAATTCGACGGGCTGCCTGCTCTGGGTCAGGCTATCAGTGCTGCCCGCCTGATAGCGTTCTATTCGGTCCCGGAAGCGCTGTTTACCGATGAAGGATCGTTGAATCCCAACATCGATCAGCACGTCGCTGAGGCACAGCAATTAAATGCCCAGCTACTAAAATATTCACTGGGTCACTATCAGCATGGTGCTGACTACTCCCAACTGCGCGAGAAACTTTCGGGGTTACCGGTTCATCTGGTGGTGGAAAACGATCAGACCGACTGCGGCAGGCTGAGTGCGCTGGACAGCTATTTTCACGACTGCGGCGAGGCCCGGGCCGGTAATGGCATGACCTTCGATATGGGCAACTGGCTGTGGGTCGGCGACGATCCGCTGCAGGCGGCAGAACGTCTGAGCCGCTTCGTCAGCTACGTCCATGTGAAAGCCGCAGCCCCGGCTGAAAACGGCTGGCGTGCAGTGGCACTGGATGAGGCCAGTAACCTGTGGCGTGAAACACTGTCGCTGCTGCCCGCTGGTGTACCGCGCGGTATTGAGTTCCCGCTGGAAGGCGACGATCTGATTGCCGTTACCCGCCATTACGTTGATCTGCTGCGAGAGGAGTAAGCCATGACCATCCATGAAAACGGCACGCTGGACGCGGTCACCATTGGCGAAGCGATGGCGATGTTTATCGCCACTGAAAGCGGCGATCTGGCCTCAGCGGAATGCTTTATCAAGCGAATTGCCGGGGCAGAGCTGAATGTGGCGATCGGGCTGGCAAGGTTGGGGCTGAAGGTGGGTTGGGTCAGCCGCGTCGGCGATGACTCTTTTGGCCGCTTTACACGCCAGCAGCTGGAAAAGGAGGGTGTCGACAGCCGCCAGGTTATCACCGACCAGCGCTATGCCACCGGTTTTCAACTGAAATCGAAAGTCGAAGACGGCTCCGATCCATTGGTGGAGTACTTCCGTAAAGGTTCCGCCGCCAGCCATCTTTCAGTGGCCGATTTTAACCGCGATTATTTTGGTTCAGCCCGCCATCTGCATCTGAGCGGCGTGGCGGCAGCGATTTCCGACAGTTCTCTGGCGCTGTCAAAACACGCCGCGCAGGAGATGAAGCGAATGGGCAAAACCCTCTCCTTCGACCCCAACCTCCGCCCGGTGCTGTGGCCCAGCGAACAGGAAATGGCGAAGCAGCTGAACACGCTGGCAGGCTTCGCTGACTGGGTGTTACCTGGTGTCAGCGAGGGCAAAATTCTAACCGGTCACAGCCAGCCTGAAGCGATTGCCGACTTCTACCTCGATATGGGCGTAAAAGCGGTGATTATCAAAACCGGCGGTGACGGCGCCTGGTACAAAACTGCCGAAGGCGAGAAAGGTCAGGTGGCAGCAATCAGAACGGACAACGTGGTGGATACTGTTGGCGCTGGCGATGGCTTTGCCGTTGGCGTGATCAGCGCCTTGCTTGAAGGGAAAACGTTACCGCAGGCGATTAAACGCGGCAACAAAATCGGTTCTCTGGCAATCCAGGTAGCTGGCGACAGCGAAGGTTTACCGACGCGCGCTGCCCTGGGCGATTTTTAAAGTCTGAAACCGGCACCATTATGAAGCGGCATCGTTCCCCGGCGGAACAGAGTGCTGCCTCCTCATCAACAGAGGATAAATCTATGAATAAGCATACAATCGCGCCTAAACGCTGGTGGTATATCATGCCCATCGTGTTTATCACCTACAGCCTGGCGTATCTGGACAGGGCCAACTTCAGCTTCGCCTCCGCCGCAGGGATAAACGAAGATCTGGGCATCACCAAAGGCATGTCGTCACTGCTTGGCGCCCTGTTCTTCCTGGGCTATTTCTTCTTCCAGATCCCCGGCGCGGTGTATGCCGAACGTCGCAGCGTAAAGAAGCTGGTGTTCATCTGTCTGCTGTTATGGGGCGTCTGTGCCTCACTGACCGGTGTGGTCAGCAACATCCCTGCGCTGGCGGCCATCCGCTTTGTACTTGGCGTGGTGGAAGCCGCAGTGATGCCAGCAATGCTGATTTACATCAGTAACTGGTTTACCAAATCCGAACGTTCGCGGGCCAATACCTTCCTGATCCTCGGTAACCCGGTCACCGTGCTGTGGATGTCAGTGGTTTCCGGCTACCTGATTGAAAGCTTCGGGTGGCGTGAAATGTTCATCTTCGAAGGCATTCCAGCGGTGATCTGGGCCGTCGCCTGGTGGTTTATGGTGCAGGATAAACCCGCGCAGGCGAAATGGCTGAGTCAGGATGAGAAAGCCGCGCTGCAGGCTCAGCTGCAACAAGAGCAGGAAAATATCAAAGCCGTGCGTAACTATGGCGAAGCATTCAAATCCCGCAATGTCATTATCCTCTGCATTCAGTACTTTACCTGGAGCATCGGCGTGTACGGCTTCGTGCTGTGGCTGCCTTCCATCCTGCGTAATGGCAGCCAGATGGGGATGGTCGAGGCAGGCTGGTTATCCGCAGTACCGTATCTGGCAGCCACAGTGGCGATGATTGTCGTTTCCTGGGCCTCCGATAAGTTACAGAACCGCAAATTGTTTGTCTGGCCGTTACTGCTGATTGGCGCGCTGGCGTTTTTAGGTTCATATCTTGTAGGGGCGAATAATTTCTGGCTGTCGTTCAGCCTGCTGGTGGTGGCCGGTGCAGCAATGTATGCGCCATACGGTCCCTTCTTCGCCATCATCCCGGAAATGCTGCCGCGTAACGTAGCGGGCGGCGCGATGGCGCTGATTAACGCTATGGGTGCGTTGGGTTCTTTCCTCGGCTCCTGGGTGGTGGGTTATCTGAACGGTGCCACCGGCAACCCTGCAGCTTCGTATATCTTTATGGGGGCATCGCTGCTGATCTCGGTCTGGCTGACACTGATAGTAAAGCCCGCGGAGAACAAACAGCCTCCAATGCCGCATGGCGCTAAACATGCTTAATGTTGCAAAACGGGCCAGCTGGCCCGTTTCCTCACTTCAAACAGGGAGACAAGAATGAAACCTTCTGTGGTGCTGTATAAATCGTTGCCGGAAGATCTGCGTTCGCGACTGGATGAACATTTTGCCGTGACTGAAATTAACGGCCTGACGCCGGAAACCATCAGCCAGCACGCCGATGCCCTGCAACAGGCTGAAGGCCTTTTAGGATCCGGTGGCAAAATTGATGCGGCTTTCCTGGCGAAAACGCCCAAACTGCGCGCTGCCTCTTCCGTCTCGGTGGGTGTGGATAATTTTGATATCCCAGCCCTTAACGAACGCGGCGTGATCCTGATGCATACCCCCACCGTGCTGACCGAAACCGTCGCCGACACTATGATGGCTCTGGTGCTCTCCAGCGCTCGCCGGGTGGTTGAAGTGGCTGAACGGGTTAAAGACGGCAAATGGCAGAGCAACATCGGTGCCGACTGGTTTGGTATTGATGTACACCACAAAAAGATGGGTATTCTGGGCATGGGTCGTATCGGCCTGGCGCTGGCTCAGCGTGCTCATCTGGGCTTCAGCATGCCGATTCTCTATAACGCCCGTAAACATCATGAAGAGGCTGAACAGCGCTTCGACGCGAAGTATTGCGATCTGGATACGTTGCTGAAAGAGTCTGACTTCCTGTGCATCAGCCTGCCGCTGACCGACGAGACCCATCATCTGATCGGCCGTGAACAGCTGGCGAAAATGAAGCCGTCTGCAGTGCTGATCAATGCCGGGCGTGGTCCGGTCGTGGACGAAGAAGCGCTGATTGCCGCGCTGCAGGAGGGCACTATCCATGCCGCCGGGCTGGATGTGTTCGAGAAAGAGCCGCTGCCAGAGAATTCACCGCTGCTGAAGCTGCCAAACGTTGTGGCGCTGCCGCATATCGGTTCTGCCACTCATGAAACACGTTACGGTATGGCACGGGATGCCGTGGACAATCTGATTGCCGCGCTGAGCGGGAAGGTCGAAAAAAACTGCGTTAACCCACAGCTGCTGAAATAAACTCAGCTCTCCGGATGGCGATAAACTCAAAGGCCGGATTTCACACCATGGACGGTGTAAACCTTCCGGCCCGGGACAACGCTTACGTTTTTATCACCGGCCCGGACTATGCCAGGCCTTTTATTGACAGCGATCTCACTTAACGTGCCAGCCAGCCGCCATCAACAGCAATGGTGTAACCATTGATATAGTCCGAAGCATCCGAAGCCAGGAATACCGCCGGCCCCTTCAGGTCGTCAGGCAATCCCCAGCGCGCAGCAGGAATGCGCGCGAGAATTTCCGCATTACGTTTTTCATCCGCCCGCAGCATTTGCGTATTGTTGGTCGCCATATATCCCGGCGCGATAGCATTCACATTGATGCCGTGCTTTGCCCATTCGTTAGCCATCAGGCGAGTCAGGCCCATTACCGCACTTTTGGAAGCCGTATAGGAAGGCACGCGAATACCGCCCTGGAAAGAGAGCATTGAAGCAATATTGATAATCTTCCCACCCTGCCCTTGTTTAATAAACTGACGGGCGACGGCCTGCGACATAAAGAAAACGGATTTACTGTTCAGATCCATCACGTCATCCCAGTCTTTTTCGCTAAATTCGATGGCATCCTGCCGGCGTATAATCCCGGCGTTATTCACCAGAATATTAATCCGGCCAAATTCCGCCACGACTTTTTCCAGCAGTCCCTCAATACAGTTAATTTTCCCAAGATCGCCTTTCAGGCTGAGGAAACGCCGTCCAAGCGCGGTAACCCTGTCGAGGGTTTCCTGCGGTTCGACAATATTAATCCCGACAACGTCACAGCCTGCTTCCGCCAGTCCCAGAGCCATCCCCTGGCCCAGGCCGGTATCACATCCCGTTACCAGCGCCACTTTTCCTTTCAAATCAAAAGCATTTAAAATCATCTTCACAACTCCTGTTATTCCTGTGATGAGCGACTGCGCTTTTCCGGGATTACTATAACGAAGTGAAAACGACGCTTACCGTGATCGCTATCGAACAAATTTATTTTTGATACATTGTTTTTATAAAAACAAAACATCGTTTCATTTATATATATTGAAATTGTTTCTTATTGTTTAATTAAATGTGAAAAAAAACGACGCTTTACATATAAATAGCCGTAGCAAGTCAGACCAGAACATTCCCGCTAACAATTCCGTTCTGCTCAAAAGAGGCAGAGGATTGCATCGCGTCAAGGCTGGCGTTAAGGTTAACGTCCACTTGCAGATAACAAGCAGTTAACACGCTATGAGCTTTTCCGCCTTCGGTGACAAATTTACGCGCCTTTCAGGCATTACCCGCCTGATGGAAGATATGGGTGAAGGATTACGCACGCCAGGTGCGGTCATGCTGGGTGGCGGAAATCCCGCGCAGATCCCGGCCATGAACGACTATTTCCAGCAGCTTTTGCAGGAGATGCACGACGAGGGCAAACTGGCGGAAGCACTGTGCAATTATGACGGACCGCGCGGGAAAACCACCCTGCTGGAATCGCTCTCCGCACTGCTGCGTGACGAGCTGGGTTGGGATATCAGCCCGAAAAATATTGCGCTGACCAACGGCAGCCAGAGCGCCTTCTTCTACCTGTTTAACCTCTACGCTGGTCGCCGGGCTGATGGCAGCAAAAAGCGCGTGCTGTTCCCGCTGGCACCGGAATATCTCGGCTATGCCGATGCCGGGCTGGATGAAGAGCTGTTTGTCTCCACCCGCCCGAATATTGAAATGCTGCCGGAAGGCCAGTTTAAGTACCACGTTGATTTTGAACATCTGCAGATCACCGATGATACCGGGCTGATTTGCGTTTCGAGGCCGACCAACCCGACCGGAAACGTGATCACCGACGAAGAGCTGCTGAAGCTGGACGTACTGGCCCAACAGCATGAGATCCCACTGCTGATTGATAACGCCTACGGCGTGCCTTTCCCCGGCATTATCTTCAGCGAAGCGCGCCCGCTGTGGAACCCGAACATCATCCTGTGCATGAGTCTCTCCAAGCTGGGCCTGCCGGGTTCACGCTGCGGGATTATCATCGCTGATGAGAAAGTGATCTCCGCCATCAGCAATATGAATGGCATTATCAGCCTCGCACCCGGCAGTATCGGCCCGGCCATCGCTAATGAGATGATCCAGCGTGGCGACCTGCTGCGGCTGTCGGAAGAGGTGATCAAACCTTTCTATCAGGAACGGGTTAATCAGACGATTGCCGTTATTCGCCGCTATTTATCCGAAGATCGCTGCCTGATCCATAAACCAGAAGGGGCAATTTTCCTCTGGCTGTGGTTTAAGGATCTGCCGGTTTCAACGGAAACGTTGTATCAGCGTCTGAAAAAGCGCGGCGTACTGATGGTGCCGGGGCACTTCTTCTTCCCGGGCCTGGAGCACGAATGGCCGCACACGCATCAATGCATGCGCATGAATTACGTGCCGGACAGTGAGAAAATTGAGCGCGGAATTGCGATTCTGGCTGAAGAGATAGAGCGCGCACATCAGGAAGGCTAAAACCTTCCCGGCAGAAACGCAAAGGGCCGCACAAAGTGCGGCCCTTTATTATCACCAGATTACTTAACTATTTCGATACGACGCGGTTTATTCGCTTCCGGAACGACTCGTTCCAGGTCGATATACAGCAGGCCGTTTTCCAGCTTGGCGTCACGAACGTTTACGTGCTCAGCCAGCTGGAATTTACGCTCGAAGTTACGCTCGGCAATTCCCTGGTACAGGTAGTTTTTTTCCTGTTGCTCTTCAGGGTGTGCGCCGCGTACAGTCAGCATATTGTCGTGGGAAGTGATGTCCAGCTCGTCCTGGGCGAACCCGGCCACGGCAATGGTTATGCGGTACTGGTTTTCTGCTACCAGTTCTACGTTATACGGAGGGTAGCCGCCGTTGCTCTGACCCTGGTTTGATTCCAGCAGGTTAATCAGACGGTCGAAACCAATAGATGAACGATACAGTGGGGCAAGGTCGAAATTACGCATTTTACTACTCCTGATAATCAGCGAGATTGAACGTTAAGGCCTTCCACTCTGGACAGGCCGCCGGTCAAAAAGCAGTACCCTGTCGGCGTACATTTTTGTGACCGTAACCATAAAATGGTGATGGCCCGCGGGTTTTCAAGAGCAGCAAATGCAATTTTTTTTAACCCACAGGCCGTGAATGGCATACACTCAGGGAAGAATTCGTCGGAGAGTGCATGAGTTACCACAGAGTGACCGGGGACTTCCCTGCAAACGGCGATAACAATCAGGCCGGCGCTGCCGTGACTGAAGGGATGATGAAATGATGGTAATGAAAAAGTGTCGCTTTGCTGGTCTGCTGACCTGTCTGTCACTTGCAGGCACCAGTGGCTGCTCCAGCTTTATGTCTCATTCCGGACCCGATCAGGGTTACTACTCCGGCACAAGAGCCAGTGCCAAAATCGTAGCTGACAGCAACAGTGGCTGGGTAATGCGCCCGCTGGCGGCCCTGGATTTGCCCTTCTCCGCCGTGCTGGATACGCTGCTGCTGCCGTATGACTATTACCGCTCTGGCAGCGATAAGGCCGCAGATTCACCGCGCGAGCGCGTCCTGCGCAGCGAGCAGCAGAATCACACCGATGAAAGCCTGTCCCAGGCCGCGCCGCTGGTCGTGAACACGCCACAACCGCAGCGCTAGTCAGCCATCACTTCCGCAACAAAGATTTGCCGGAAGCCCTCTGTGTGGCGCAGATAAGCCACGTGCTGTCCGTCCGGTGAGCAGACTACCGCGTCTGCTACCGGCGCTTCATCAGTGCGCGTCGTCAACCGCCGCATCTTCCCGCTGCCTGTATCGCACAGCATCACGCTGTTGTCGTTGATCAGCGCCACCGAGCGGCCATCAGGATGCCAGCTGAAGGCGGACTGAATATCGCTGGCGGCATCAGTGATCTTCCGCGGCTGGCCGCCCGTCGGCGCAATCGTCCACAGCTGAACCACCCCAGCTTCATCTTTCATCAGGAAAGCGATGGAACGCCCATCAGGTGAGCTGCGCAGCCAGTGACGGGGCGTGGTTGCCAGACCGGGATAAGCACGATCGTGGGTAAAGGTCAGCCGCCGCTGCGTAATGCCCTTTGGCGGGGCTGGAAGCGAGGTAGCAGTACCTTCAATCGGCTCATCACCTTCCAGAGCATAGTCGACCATCTTCTCCGGCAGATCGACAATAAAGACTTCAGGCACTTTCTCGCCGCTGGTACTGAGCGTGTCGCCAATAAAGGCCAGCGCCCAGCGCTGCCGGTGACCGTCGTGCTTCAGATAGCCCTCTTCGCCAACCCAGCCTTCTTCATAAGCACGATTGATCTCGTCGCTGCCGGGCTGGGGAGCCGAAGTGGTACGGCTGACCAGCACGCAGAAGTGGCTGCCATCGTATTCACGCGGATGGCTTTTGGGCGGGCAAACCGGATGCAGTGGAACGGCCACGCCAACGTTGCGCAGATCTTCCTTCACCGCAAATTCATGCATCACATGATCGTTGTAGGTGAAGCTCAGCCGCGTGCCGTCCGGACTGAAAACGTGAACATGTGTACCGCCGCGCAGCGCACCTGGAGTGAAAGGAGCAGTGATGTCGCAGGCATCCATATTCTCCGCCAGGCCATTTTGTACAATCACGCCGCGCCGGTGGTGAAAATCGTACTTCCACTGGCTGTCAGGATGCTCCGGACCATGAATGCAGACGTAACGGGGCGGCAGATCGGGGCTGACGGTGATCACACCAACATGGGCACCGTCTCTGGCCTGATAAAGTACTTCGGTCTGGCCACTGAGGTTGACGCGCTCCACGGTCAGGCCGCTGAAGGTGGCTCCGTCGGGACGCACGTCATACACCAGCCAGTGGCTGTCTGCCGTCCAGATATTAATATTGGTGAGCTGATGGTTACGGCGGTCAAAAGTCAGCTGTTTTTCGGTCATCTTGCTTACCTTTAGCAGTGTCTGCTGCTAAGGGTAATGCATTCACCGGCTTTCGGGTACTGGCGTGACCAGCGGCGAACCGGCAGCGAAGCGATCGGCTCTCTGGTGACGGTTCCCTCACCATTGGTCAGCATCACCTGAAATTCGGCTGCCTGGCGACTTAAGTCTTCTGCCGTCAGTTCGCTGTACTCCACAATGTCATAATGCTCCTGCAGTACCGTCATCAACAGCGGCGGCAACGAGGCCTGTTTCAGTATTTTTTTTCTTCATTTGCAATTATCCGACAATGTGTCAGGAACAGATTTCAGGGTATCGCGCGGGGGACGCGAAATGAGGATGCCGATGATGCCACCAGCGATCAGCGCGACGGCGACAATCAGCAGACCGGAGTGGTAGCTGTTGGTCATGTCCTTGATTTTGCCCAGCACCGGCGGCAGGCCCAACCCGACAAAGTTAGCAACGGTATTAATAAAAGCAATGGAAGCTGCCGCGGCAACACCGGCCAGTTTCTCGGTGGTAACCGCCCAGAAAACCGGCGTCAGTGCAAAGTTGAAGCCCACGGTCAGCACCAGCAGGAAGTAAGAAACCACCAGATTACCGGAGTAAACGGCCGTGGCCAGCGCCAGACCGGAGAGGATCAGCGGCAGACCAAGGTGCCAGGAGCGCTCATTGGTTTTGTCAGAGTGGCGGCCATTCAGGTACATAAACAGGCAGGCCATCACAAACGGCACGGCTGACAGCAGTCCAATCACCACGTTACTCTGCCCGGCCGCCACGCTTTTAATAATCAGCGGCATAAACAGCGTGATACCGATCGATCCAAAAGCCTGCAGGAACCACACCAGGCTCAGCAACAGCACGGTTTTGTCCTTCAGGGCGCTCAGCCAGGAGTGGTTTTTATCTATTTCAACGCCTGCGTTGTCCTGCTGCAGGCGCTGGCGCAGCCAGGTTTTTTGCTCGCTGCTCAGCCAGGACGCATGGTCCGGCGTGTCAGGCAGATGCCGCAGCACCAGGCAGCCCAGTACCACGGCAGGAAGGCCTTCCAGCGCAAACAGCCAGCGCCAGCCAGCCACATCGGCGATGCCATGCATATTCAGAATCGCCCCGGAAACCGGCAGGCCGATGATCGAAGCCGCCACCGATCCCATATAAAAGAAAGACATAGCGCGGGCACGATTGCTTTTCGGAAACCAGCAGGAGATGTAATAGATGATCCCCGGCGCAAAGCCAGCTTCACACATTCCCAGCAGAAAACGCATGACATACAGTTGGTTAGCGCTGTGCACAAACGCCATACCGGTGCTGACAATTCCCCAGGTGATCATGATGCGGGCAATCCAGCGGCGCGCCCCCACTTTGGTCATGATGACGTTACTGGGGATTTCGAACAGGATGTAAGAGATATAAAACATGCCGACGCCCAGACCGTACATGCCGGCAGACAGCCCTAAATCGGCATTCATCTGCAGCGCGGCAATCGAGATATTGGTCTTGTCGAGGTTGGCGACAAAATAGCAAATCACGATAAACGGAATGATTCTGGCGTTAAGTTGCTTCAGGGTAGAGGAGTACAGATCGGAGTTCATATTCACGACCTCAGCAGGTGTTGCCGCCGGATCCAGGCAGCAGAAAGGCTGCCCGCCACGGATGACAGGGTTTAATATTCTGTTTTTATTATATTTTACTCAGGAATTCTCAAAATCAATGGCGCTGTAGCCAGGCTGCAAGAAAGTGAGTCCCGATGAGCTTACTCCAGTAAGTGATTCGGGGAGGTTCTTGCAACTAACGCCGCTACAGCGTCAGGGACAACGGAGATTTACCATTCTGCTACTGTGCCGTCTTCAGATCGCCACAACGGATTTCTCCAGTCCTTTACCTGCTGACTGCGTTCAATCACCAGCTGCTCGTTGATTTCCACGCCCAGACCTGGTTTATTCAGCGGTGCAAAGTGGCCGCCTTTCATATTGAAATCTTCCTTGTTCACGACGTAATCCAGCAGTTCGGCACCTTTGTTGTAGTGGATGCCCATGCTCTGCTCCTGGAAAACGGCATTGCGCGAGACGAAATCCACATGCAGGCAGGAAGCCAACGCAATCGGCCCCAGCGGACAGTGCGGAGCCAGTGCCACATCATAGGCTTCTGCCATTGCGGCAATTTTGTAGCACTCGGTGATGCCGCCCGCATGGGAGAGATCCGGCTGCAGAATTGCCAGGCCACCCGCTTCGAGTACCCGTTTGAACTCAAAGCGGGAATACATGCGTTCACCGGCGGCAATCGGCAGGTGGGTCTGTGACGCCAGGCGGGGATAATACTCGGCCTGCTCGGCCAGCACCGGTTCTTCAATGAATAGCGGACGATACGGTTCAAGCTCTTTGATCAGGATTTTCGCCATAGGCGCACTGACGCGACCGTGGAAATCCAGGCCAAACTCAATCTCATTGCCGAAGGCTTCACGGATTTGCGCCACGGTGTTCACGGCAGCATCCACCTTGCGCGAGCTGTCGATAATGCCCATCTCTTCACAACCGTTCAGCTTGAAGGTGTCAAAGCCAATTTCCCGCAGCTTTTTAATCCCGTCGATCACTTCCGCCGGACGATCGCCACCCACCCAGCTATAAGCTTTAATGCTGTCACGCACCAGGCCGCCCAGCATCTGCCACACCGGCACGCCCAGCACTTTACCTTTAATATCCCACAGCGCCTGATCGATACCGGCAATGGCGCTCATCAACACCGGGCCGCCACGATAGAATCCGCCGCGATACATCACCTGCCACAGGTCATTAATCCGTGCGGGATCCTGACCCACCAGGTACTCCGACAATTCGTGCACGGCAGCTTCCACGCTGCGCGCGCGGCCTTCGATCACCGGTTCGCCCCAGCCCACCACGCCTTCATCCGTTTCAATTTTCAGGAACATCCAGCGCGGCGGCAGGCGATAAGTGGTGAGTTTGGTAATTTTCATTTTACGGCTTCCTTCCAGGCAGTAACGAAAGCGCGTGCCTGTTCTGCCGTGCGTGAGACGGGCTGTCCGGCGCGATAGAGATCGCTCCCCAGACCAGCTCCTACACAGCCAGCAGCCAGAAACGCATGGAGATTTTCAGGAGTCACACCGCCAACGGCGAACACCGGGACTTCCGACGGCAGCACCGCTTTCAGCGCTTTGATATAGTCCGGTCCGAAGGCTGATGAAGGGAAAATTTTCAGCGCCTGCGCCCCCGCCTTCAGGGCGGCAAAAGCTTCTGAGGCGGTGGCACAACCGGCCGCTACCGTCATTCCGTGTTCAACAGCCCGGCGGATCACCGCCACATCTGTGTTCGGGGTCACCACCAGCTTGCTGTTCATTTCAGCCAGACGGTCCACCTGCTCCGGTTCCAGTACGGTTCCGGCACCGATCAGCGCTTTATCACCGAACGTTTTCACCATGCTGGCGATACTCAGCTGCCAGTCCGGCGAATTCAGCGGGATTTCCACCGCATCGAATCCGGCCTCAACCAGCGCGCCGACATGCGCCTCAGCCTCTTCAGGGCGGATGCCACGTAAAATGGCGATCAGCGGTAGCTTAGTGCTCCAGTTCATCTGCGATGTTCCTTATTCCATGCTGAAAAGCGCGGTCGCCCTCCAGCAGTTGTGCCGGTAGCCCGGCCAGTTTCAGCGCGCTGAGATAACGTTCTGACAGCCCGCTGCCTGCAATCACCGTCAGCGGTTCACCGCTGCCCTGCATAAATTCACGCTTCATCAGCGCCACCTCATGACCGATTAGCAGTCCGGAAAGGTAGTCGCTGACCGATTCTCTCGGCCGCGAGCCGAGCACATGGGCAGCTCTGACCTCAAACAGGCGCGCCAGAATGCTGCTGTCGCTGATGCCGGTTTCCAGCCCCTGCCAGAAGGCCTCCGGATCGGATTGCTGCTCCGGCAATCCGCTACCCACCAGTGAATGATTAAGCAGGACATGGTGCAGTTCTCCGGTCATTACGGTGCGAAAATCTTCAACTCTGTCGCCATCTGCACGAACCCATTTGCAATGCGTGCCAGGCATTACGTAATACGCCGCGGGGGCCAGTGAAACCGCACCCAGCAGCTGAGTTTCTTCTCCGCGCATCACGTTATGGTTATCGCTGGCGGTGACGCTCAGGCCGGGAATAATCCAGGCCCTGTCTTCCACCCGCGTCAGGCGTGAAGCAATATCCCCGAGCACCACAGGACAAGCCAGGTACGGCACGCTCAGCCAGCCAGCATTGCTGCCAACCATCCCCGCCATCACGACCGGAACCTCATTCACCGGCCAGCCTTCAGTCATGCTGGCAAAAACTGCAGCGGGCGTCCGTCCGTTCAGGCGGGTGACACCTGATTCCGAGCGGCGCTCCTGCTGGCATTCCCCCTGGCGGTAATACCAGGCGCGCAGGTTTGTAGAGCCCCAGTCGATGGCGATATAGCTTGTCACGTGATGTCCTTCATTCGTCGGGTTGAGCTGGCAATCATCTTCTGCGCCGCCTGCTCTGCCTCATCCGGCTTCTGGTGCCGAATGGCGTCAAACAGCGCTTTGTGTTCCTGCAGCGTGGTAGGCATATTGCCGCTGTCTGCCATATAGGTGCGTTCAAACACCGCACGCTGCAGCGAGCTGATGGCCACGCTGAGCTGCTGCAGCACCGGGTTATGCACCGATTCCAGTACCGCTTCGTGATAGCGAATATCCGCCTGGTTGAAAGCTTCGCGATCGCGATGATTGGCGACCATGTCATTCAGCGCGGCCTCGATGCTGGCCAGGTCGCTGGAGGTGGCCCGCTCGGCCGACCAGCGGGCGATCTGCGGCTCCACCAGGTTACGGACTTCACTCATTGCCGCTATCAGCCGCGGGTCCTGATCGTGCTTCAGCGACCACTGCAGGACATCACTGTCGAGAAAGTTCCACTGGCTGCGCTGGGTGACAAATGCGCCACGATAGCGCTTCATCTCCACCAGACGTTTGGAGCCCAGCGAGCGAAAAACCTCCCGGATGATATTGCGCGAAGTGGTAAAGCGTTCGCACAGCTCAGCTTCAGCCGGTAAGGAAGCGCCTGGCGTGTACTGACCAGAAACAATCTCCTCGCCCAGGGTCAGAATGATGCGGTCCGTTTTACTGAGTTCGTCTTTCATGATGTTCCATGCAGTTAAGTGAAAGTTTTTCTCACTTTACCGCCGTCTGCGGTTTTTTTGCACTACATTGATCAGCGAAAATGTTCAGGTGATGAGATGATTGTAGTACCTTAAATAAGGGTTGTACTACAATATAGATCACAAAACGGACAATTGAGGCAGGAAGGTTTTGTAGAGATTAAAGGACCAGTGCAGGGAGCAGGGACAGCGTGATGAGGTCCCGGGCTGGCCGGGACACAGAGAGTATTTACAACGCGAACTTCTCAATGGCGAGCGCCACGCCGTCTTCCATATTGGTTTTGGTGACATACTGCGCGACGGCTTTGACCGAATCAATACCGTTGCCCATCGCCACGCCCGTTCCGGCATATTCCAGCATCGCGATGTCATTTTCCTGGTCACCAATCGCCATCACTTCCTCACGAGTCAGGCCAAGACGATCGGCCAGCGCTTTCACGCCCGCGCCTTTATTTACCTGCTTGCTGAGAATTTCCAGATAGTAAGGGGAACTTTTCATAATTGTGTAGCGATCGCGGGCTTCCTGCGGGATACGCTTGATGGCTTCATCAAGAATCGACGGCGGATCGATCATCATGACTTTCGGGAAGGTGGCGGACTTATCCATCTCTTCCACCGCACGATAGCGCAGCGGGATGCCAGTCAGATACGATTCATGCACGCTGTATTCGCTGATGTCCTTGTTAGGGGTAAACAGCAGCGATTTGGTCAGTGCCTGGAAATGTACGCCCAGTTCGCGCGCCAGCTGTTCAAAGTACAGATAGTCGTCGTAGTTAAGGGTCACTTCTGCCACGCAGTCGCCCGTCTCCGCCTTCTGCACCAGCGCACCGTTGTTAGTGATGCAGTACTGGCCTTCCTGCTGGAGATCCAGCTCCATCAGGTAACGTTGCACGCCAACAAAAGGACGGCCGGTTGCCAGTACGACCGCCACGCCTTTGTCACGGGCAGCCTGAATCGCCTGTTTTACCCGCGGTGTCACTTCATGCTGCGGGTTTAAGAGTGTGCCGTCCATATCGATCGCAATCAGTTTTATCGCCATAACATCCTCGTCAGTACACGGTTTCTCTCATGCTAGCGCGATTCAGCTCACATTGACCAGTCTGATTGCGTCAGCGGTACCGCTGGTCATCACGATTGAATCCCCGCAGATAAAGGTTCGGACCCCATTAAGACCATTTATTATTAGTGACGCCGACAGGCGAATAGAGCGGAAATCTCCAAAATGCTCCATAAATGGTGGTATCGGGGACGTATTTGAGCGTAAAGTAACGGGAGTGATTATAAAATTCTGGAATCATCCGGCACTATCGGGAGCGTACATTCAAATTATCCACAGGGGAAGTCAGGATAATGATCCGATTGGAGCCAGAATTGATACACATTCATGGAGGAATAAAATGAACATTCTGATCGACAGCAAGGACAGTTTTTTTATCACCGGCACCATCGGCCTGATCAACCAGGCCTGGCTACACAGCTTTAATAACCACCCGGTTTTCCTGATCGGTGACGAAGGCACATCGCTGCTGGAGCCAGATATCATCATCGCCGATGTCTGCTCCAGCGGATGGACGCGCTGCAATAACTCTGCCCGCAACGTAAAAAAACAGTCTCCGGCTGGCCGCCATGTTTCGCTTACCCTGACTTCTCCAGCCAGAACAGGTGCGGGGAAAGAGTGCCAGCGGCACCAGGTCCGTCTGGAAAAACAGCAGGCGGCCACCGAGCTGCAGAAGTTTTTTAAACGCGGAAACCCGGCGATTTCCCAGCCCTGGTGTAACAGAAAATCCCCTGGCGGCCAGCCGCAGGACATTATTCTGAGTAAACAGCAGGCAATGGTGGTGCAGTATACCCGCGAGGGCATGTCGCTGACCGATATTTCCCGCGTCACCAGCCTGAGCGTAAAAACCATCAGTACCCACAAGCGGGCCATCATGCGCAAGCTGGGCATGAAAAATAACAGTGAGTTCTACCAGTACACGCTGGCAGGGATCCTCCAGCGTTGAGCATAAAAAAAGGCAGATCTTTCGATCTGCCTTTTTGCTGTCTGCTGCTTAAACGGCGTTAAATATCGATGTTGGCAGCTTTCAGGGCGTTCTCTTCGATAAATGCACGACGTGGCTCAACCGCATCACCCATCAGCGTGGTAAACAGCTGATCGGCCGCGATAGCGTCCTTCACCGTTACGCGCAACATGCGGCGGCTGTCCGGATCCATGGTGGTTTCCCACAGCTGCTCCGGGTTCATTTCGCCCAGACCTTTATAACGCTGAACGGACAGACCACGACGGGACTCTTTCACCAGCCAGTCCATTGCCTGCTCAAAAGAGTCAACCGGCTGACGACGCTCGCCACGTTCAATAAATGCGTCTTCTTCGATCAGGCCACGCAGCTTCTCACCCAGCGAACAGATTTTACGGTATTCGCCGCCCAGCACGAATTCGCTGTCCAGCGGATAATCGGTATCCACGCCGTGGGTACGGATGCGCACAATCGGTTCGAAGATGTGCAGCTCGCGGTTTTCTCGCACCAGACCGGAATATGAGCTGCCGTGTTGCTCTTTTTCGTTCAGCCGTGCGACCAGGCCATCAATCCAGCTCTGCACTGGTGCTTCAACGGAAATATCGCTCAGCGTCGGGTGATAGATCAGTGAGTTCAGCAGCGCAACCGGATAACGGCGCTCCATACGTTTGATCATTTTGCGGGCGCTGTTGAATTCCGCCACCAGCGTTTCCAGCGGCTCACCGCCCAGTGCAGGCGCATCGGCATTGGTGTGCAGCGTTGCGCCGTCCAGCGCAATGGCGATCTGGTACTGATCCATTGCGTCGTCGTCTTTGATGTACTGCTCCTGCTTGCCTTTCTTCACCTTGTACAGCGGCGGCTGGGCAATATAAACGTGTCCACGCTCGATGATTTCCGGCATCTGGCGGTAGAAGAAGGTCAGCAGCAGCGTGCGGATGTGGGAACCATCGACGTCCGCATCGGTCATGATGATGATGCTGTGGTAGCGCAGCTTGTCAGGGTTGTATTCGTCACGACCAATGCCGCAGCCCAGCGCGGTGATCAGCGTCGCCACTTCCTGCGAAGCGAGCATCTTATCAAAGCGCGCCTTCTCCACGTTGAGGATTTTCCCCTTCAGCGGCAGGATGGCCTGGTTTTTACGGTTACGACCCTGCTTGGCGGAACCGCCTGCAGAATCACCCTCCACCAGGTAGATTTCAGACAGCGCCGGGTCGCGCTCCTGACAGTCCGCCAGCTTGCCCGGCAGTCCTGCCAGATCCAGCGCGCCTTTACGGCGGGTCATTTCACGTGCGCGACGAGCTGCTTCACGGGCACGGGCAGCATCGATGATTTTACCGACCACGATTTTCGCATCGCCCGGATTTTCCAGCAGGTATTCCGCCAGCAGCTCATTCATCTGCTGCTCAACCGCGGATTTCACTTCGGAAGAAACCAGTTTGTCTTTGGTCTGTGAGGAGAACTTAGGATCCGGAACCTTGACTGACACTACCGCAATCAGGCCTTCGCGCGCATCGTCACCGGTGGCGCTGACCTTGGCTTTCTTGCTGTAGCCTTCTTTATCCATATAGGCGTTCAGGGTACGGGTCATCGCGGCACGGAAACCGGCCAGGTGAGTACCGCCATCGCGCTGGGGGATGTTGTTGGTGAAGCAGTAAATGTTTTCCTGAAAACCGTCGTTCCACTGCAGCGCCACTTCCACGCCGATGCCGTCTTTCTCGGTGGAGAAGTAGAAGACATTAGGGTGGATTGGGGTCTTGTTGCGATTCAGGTATTCAACAAACGCCTTGATGCCACCTTCGTAGTGGTAGTGATCTTTTTTGTCGTCACGCTTGTCTTCCAGCTTGATTGACACGCCGGAGTTAAGGAACGACAGCTCACGCAGACGCTTGGCCAGAATTTCATATTCGAAATCAGTAACGTTGGTGAAGGTTTCATGGCTTGGCCAGAAGCGCACGCGCGTCCCGGTCAGATCCGTTTCACCTGTTACGCCCAGCGGAGCCTGTGGCACACCGTGAACGTAAACCTGCTGGTGAACTTTACCTTCACGACGGATGGTCAGTTCCAGTTTTTCCGACAGGGCGTTAACCACTGAAACACCCACGCCATGCAGACCACCCGACACTTTATAAGAGTTGTCATCGAACTTACCGCCTGCGTGCAGAACGGTCATGATCACTTCCGCAGCAGAGACACCCTCTTCTTCATGGATGCCGGTCGGAATACCACGGCCATCATCCTGAACGGATACGGAGTTATCCGCATGAATAGTAACCAGAATATCTTTACAGTGACCGGCGAGTGCTTCGTCGATGGCGTTATCCACGACCTCGAATACCATGTGATGCAGACCGGTGCCGTCATCCGTATCGCCGATATACATACCCGGGCGCTTGCGTACTGCATCCAGCCCTTTTAGAACTTTGATACTTGAGGAGTCATAAGAATTCGACATCAACGTTTCTCGCTCGTTTAATCTTCAGGTTGAACCGCTATTTTACCCTGTTCTACGTGGAACATCTTGCCCTTTTCGTCAGCCATGTCGAAGACGTGCTCGGCACTGATGGCGCTGACAAAAACCTGGGCATGAGTGGCTTTCAGTCGCGAGGCCAGTAACTGACGGCGCGTTTCATCCAGCTCAGAGGCAAAATCATCTATCAGATACAGGCAGCGTCGCCCGTTCTGTCGGGTGAGGAACTCACCCTGCGCCAGTCTCAGGGCGCACATCAGCAGCTTTAACTGGCCGCGTGACAGTAAATCTTCCACCGGCGTGCCGTCGGCCCGAATACGAAAATCGGCCTTGTGCGGCCCGCTGGCGGTGTAGGTCAGGGCTCTGTCGCGCTCAAACTGGCGCTCCAGCAACTCACTGTAATCCGTCTCTTTATCCCAGCCGCGCTGGAAGGAGAAGTTCAGCTCAAACTCCGGCAGAAACTGCGCGCAGGTGGCGTTGATATCGGCAGCGATGGCTTCGCTGTAGGCGGCGCGCCATTGGCTGATTTGTTCAGCCAGGGGAGCCAACTCCTGATCCCACGCGCGAATTTGCTGATAGCGTGAGACCTGCCGCAGCGCGGCATTTCGCTGCTTCAGCAGACGCCTGAGGTTACTCCAGGCAGTGAAAAAGCCCGGCTCGTTGTGAAAACAGCCCCAGTCGATATAAGCGCGACGGTATTTGGGGCCGCCGTTCAGCAGGGTAAAACCTTCCGGAGTGATCAGCTGCATTGGCAGCATCTGGGCCAGTTCAGCCACCTTGTGACCATCGCTGCCGTCAATGCGCACTTTGCTGTCTCCGGCACGATTTTTAGTCAGGCCAACCGACATTTCCCGCTCCGCACCTTCAATGCGACCATGCAGGACAAAAGCTTCCTGGTCGTGGCGGATGACCCTGCCAGCCTGCAGGCTGCGAAAAGCCCGACCGTGTCCCAGAGTATAAATCGCCTCCAGCACGCTGGTTTTGCCGCTGCCGTTAGCACCCACCAGAAAGTTAAATCCGGGAGCCAGCGCAATATCCGCGTTTTCGATATTGCGAAAGTCTTTAATAAGAAGGCGGGTTAAAGCCATAAACGAAGTTATTCCGCGGAAAATGCCCAGATAAAATCAGTGTTTGTTTTTCAACAGGCCAGGGCGACAACGGCGCAGTCAGTTTGCGTTCGGCCAGCGCACAGCCACCGGAGCGTACTTGAAGTACGTGAGGATGGCGAGCACTGCCCGGACACAAAATGGCAAGCAAGTTAGCCCGATAGATTATAATCGCATTGGCATGACAACGTAGGCCGCAGACTGGCTGGCCGCGTCTTCAATCTGCACGCTGGACACCGAATCGGTCAGCAGCAGGCGGACATTTTCACATTTCAGCGCATTGAGCACGTCCAGCACGTAGCTGACGTTAAACCCAATCTCCAGATCGGTGCCGCCGTAGGTGACATCCAGCATCTCTTCCGCTTCTTCCTGTTCCGGGTTATTCGCGGTTATTTTCAGCTGATTTTCGCTGATATAGAGGCGAACACCGCGGAATTTCTCGTTAGAGAGAATGGCCGCACGGGCAAAGGCCTGCTTCAGCAGATCGCAACCCGCATCCAGCGTTTTGTCCGGATTTTTCGGCAATACGCGGCGATAATCAGGGAAACGGCCATCAACCAGCTTGGAAGTAAAGATGAAGTCGCCAACGTGCGCACGAATATTGTTGCTGCCAATCTGCACCTGCAGCGGCGTATCGCCACCATCAAGCAGACGCACCAGCTCAATCACCCCTTTACGCGGCACGATCACTGAATGGTCCGGCAGTGACTGCCCCACCGGCATTGAGCAAACCGCCAGGCGGTGACCATCGGTCGCCACGGTACGCAACTCTTCACCTTCAGTTTCAAACAGCATGCCGTTAAGGTAGTAGCGCACATCCTGATGAGCCATGGAGAACTGCGTCGCCTCAATCAGGCGCTTCATGGTCGCCTGCGGCAGGGTAAATTCCACTTCGCTCTGCCAGTCGTCCAGGTTCGGGAAATCACTGGCTGGCAGAGTGGACAGCGAGAAACGGCTGCGTCCGGAGCGCACCAGCATTCTCTCGCCTTCCAGGATCACCGTGATCTCTGCGCCTTCGGGCAGGCCACGACAGATATCAAAGAATTTGCGGGCCGGAACCGTAGTCGCGCCCGGCTCGTGATCCTGCGTCAGCGCGACGCGGGCCACCATCTCCATTTCCAGATCGGTCCCGGTCAGCAGCAGGCTGCCTTCGTTGACCTGTAAAAGCAGGTTGCCGAGGATCGGTAACGTTGGACGACCGCCTAAAGGGCTGCTGACCTGCTGTAAAGGCTTGAGTAAATGCTCGCGTTCTACAATAAATTTCATAGCGTCAGGAAGATAATGTTCTGATTAGATTTGAGAAATCTTCTTTAATATCGTGACTTTCTTCACGCAGCTGTTCGATTTTACGACAGGCATGAAGCACCGTGGTGTGGTCACGACCCCCGAAAGCATCACCGATTTCCGGCAAACTGTGGTTGGTCAGCTCTTTGGCCATCGCCATCGCCATCTGCCGCGGACGGGCAACAGAACGCGAGCGGCGCTTGGAGAGCAGATCAGCCACTTTGATTTTATAATACTCGGCGACAGTTTTTTGAATGTTGTCGATGGTCACCAGCTTTTCCTGTAGCGCCAGCAGATCGCGCAGCGCTTCACGGACGAAATCGATGGTGATCGCCCGACCGGTAAAGTTGGCGTTAGCAATGACGCGGTTCAGCGCGCCTTCCAGCTCACGCACGTTGGAACGCAAACGCTTGGCAATAAAGAACGCCACTTCACCCGGCAGGCGGATGTCGTTTTCATCGGCTTTCTTCATCAGGATCGCCACGCGGGTTTCCAGCTCCGGCGGCTCGATCGCCACCGTCAGACCCCAGCCAAAGCGGGATTTAAGACGATCCTCGACCCCATTGATCTCTTTTGGATAACGATCCGAAGTCAGAATGATCTGCTGATTACCTTCCAGCAGCGCATTAAAGGTGTGGAAAAACTCTTCCTGGGATCGTTCCTTGTTAGCAAAGAACTGAATGTCATCGATAAGCAGTGCATCCACCGAGCGGTAGTAACGCTTAAATTCTTCGATAGCATTGTTCTGCAGCGCTTTGACCATGTCCTGCACAAAACGCTCGGAGTGCATATACACCACCCTGGCATTGGGCTTACGCGCCATGATGCCGTTCCCTACCGCATGCAACAGGTGGGTTTTGCCCAGGCCGGTGCCACCATAAAGGAACAAAGGGTTATAAGCTCCGCCAGGGTTGTCCGCAACCTGACGGGCAGCGGCACGAGCCAGCTGGTTCGACTTACCTTCAACGAAGTTGTCAAAGTTGTGTTTGGTGTTGACGTTCGAGCGGTACGAAAGCTCTGCCGGTGCCGGCATGCTGTCCCAGCTTGGACGTGCAGGGGCAGGACGAGCGCCGTGCGCAGGCGCACTGGCGTGAGCGCTGGCCATCACCGGCTGGCTGATTTGACGGGTGACCGGTTTGCTGCCCACTTCGAAACGCAGTAAAGGCGCGTCCGCCCCGCAGAAGTCATTCAGCAAGCCATTAATATTATTGAGGTATTTATCACGGACCCAATCGAGCACAAAGCGATTTGGTGCATACAAGGCCAGCGTGTTGTCGTTCAATTCGGCCTGTAATGGACGTATCCACATGCTGAATTCGGTGGCAGGTAGTTCATCCTGCAAACGGGCAAGACACTGTTGCCAAAGCGTAAGTGACACGGCGGACTCCACTCGAAAAAATTCGACAAGAAAAAAGGCGCTGAAGCGATAAATTCATCATTGTTGACGCATGCAGATGACGCACATACGAACCGCTATCCGCGGTTTCTCCGCCGCTGACTGACCCGGAGGATCGCTAACGGAAGGGCGGATCATAGCGCAAAGCGCAGCAGAGATCTTCACTTTCTACACAGTTTTGATCCAATTTATCCACAGGCCAAAGATCGCGGGATAAGTTTACGCCATCACGCTCAAAAGGCATTCAGGATCGTCTGCATTCGTTAAGATTTTAAGGTGCCGTCACGTTATTACCGCAAAGTCCCTGCAACAAGATCGCAGGAAGATCCTGAAGGATCCTTGCGCTTTAATACAGACTCCGTATAATTCCTGCCCCGGCGTGTTGCGCTCTGGCCCGAACCGGCTGGTTTTGCGGTCGAACGGGACATCCAGACGCGACTTTAACGCGAAGTAAATTGACTCCGGACTGTACAATTATTACAATCCCGCCTCTTTATTAAAGATACACTGAGGCGTCGGTCGGTTTACTGACCATCAAGCGCGTCACCAAGTGAAATTTTCCAAGTTTAGGTAGAAATCGCCATGAAACGCACTTTTCAACCGTCCGTACTGAAGCGTAACCGTTCACACGGTTTCCGTGCTCGTATGGCAACAAAAAATGGTCGTCAGGTTCTGGCACGTCGTCGTGCTAAAGGCCGTTCACGTCTGACCGTTTCTAAGTAATAAAAGCTAACCGCTGAGTGGTTAAGCTCGCATTTCCCAGGGAGTTACGTTTGTTAACTCCCACTCATTTCACTTTCGTCTTCCAGCAGCCACAAAGAGCCGGTACGCCGCAAATCACCATACTCGGCCGCCTTAACTCGCTGGGGCATCCCCGCATCGGTCTCACCGTAGCCAAAAAAAATGTTAAACGTGCGCACGAACGCAACCGGATCAAGCGATTGACCCGCGAGAGTTTTCGCCTGCGTCAGCATGAGCTTCCTGCCATGGATTTTGTGGTGGTAGCGAAGAAAGGGGTGGCCGATCTGGATAACCGTGCGCTGGCGGAAGCGTTGGAGAAGATATGGCGTCGTCACTGTCGCCTGGCTCGCGGCTCCTGATTGGGCTGATCCGCGTCTATCAACGCGCTATCAGCCCACTGCTGGGACCCCACTGTCGCTTTCATCCAACCTGCTCGCAATATGCTATTGAGGCATATAGCAGGTTTGGCATGATAAAAGGCAGTTGGTTGACGATGAAACGCGTATTAAAATGCCACCCTTTGAACCCGGGTGGCGACGATCCGGTGCCGCCAAAAACCGACGATAACAGAGAACATTAACGATGGATTCGCAACGCAATCTTTTTCTCATCGCTTTTCTGTTCGTGTCTTTTATGATCTGGCAAGCCTGGCAGACGGACCACGCTCCGCAGCCACAGCAAACCCAGACCACGCAAAACACGACAGTAAACGGTGATGCCGCCAATCAGGGCGTACCTGCCAGCGGCCAGGGCAAAACGATCACCGTTAAGACTGACGTGCTGTCTTTACAGATCAACACCCGCGGTGGCGATATTGAGCAGGCACATCTGCTGACTTACCCGGACAAAATGGGTTCTTCACAGCCATTCCAGCTGCTCGAAACCACCCCAGATTTTCTGTATCAGGCTCAGAGCGGTCTGACCGGTCGCAACGGCCCGGATAACCCGGCTAACGGTGCTCGCCCGCTGTTCACCACCACTCAGGATAGTTTTGAGCTGGCGGAGGGACAGAGCGAACTGCGTATCCCGATGACTTACACTGCTGAAAACGGCGTAACCTACACCAAAACCTTCGTTCTGAAGCGTGGTGATTTTGCGATTGGCGTCGATTATCAGGTTAACAACACCACCCAGCAGCCGCTGGAAGTGGCGATGTTTGGTCAGCTGAAGCAGACCATCGACCTGCCTAAGCATCGTGATACCGGCAGCAACAACTTTGCGTTGCACACCTTCCGTGGTGCGGCTTACTCCAGCAGTGAGAGCAACTACGAGAAGTACAAGTTCGACAAAATCAGTGATAACGAAAACCTGAACGTCAGCACCAACAATGGTTGGGTGGCGATGCTTCAGCAGTATTTCGCCACTGCGTGGGTTCCTCGCACCGAAGGCACCAACACCCTTTATACCAGCAACCTGGGTAATGGCGTGGCGGCTGTAGGCTATAAATCTGCACCGGTGACCATCGCTGCGGGTTCACAGCAGAACCTGGCTGCCACCCTGTGGGTAGGACCGGAAATTCAGGACAAGATGGCGGCCATCGCGCCTCACCTTGACCTGACCGTTGACTATGGCTGGCTGTGGTTTATCTCTCAGCCGCTGTTCAAACTGCTGAAGTTTATCCACAGCTTTATCGGTAACTGGGGCTTTTCCATTATCGTTATCACCTTTATCGTTCGTGGCATCATGTACCCGCTGACCAAAGCGCAGTACACCTCCATGGCGAAAATGCGCATGCTGCAGCCCAAGATTCAGGCTATGCGTGAGCGGTTAGGTGAAGATAAGCAGCGCATGAGTCAGGAGATGATGGCGCTGTATAAGGCAGAAAAAGTGAACCCACTGGGTGGCTGTCTGCCGCTGGTTATCCAGATGCCAATCTTCCTGGCCCTGTACTACATGCTGATGGGCTCTATTGAACTGCGTCATGCGCCGTTCATCCTGTGGATCCATGACCTGTCTGCACAGGACCCGTACTACATCCTGCCGGTTCTGATGGGAATCACGATGTTCTTCATTCAGAAGATGTCGCCAACCACCGTGACCGACCCGATGCAGCAGAAGATCATGACCTTTATGCCGGTGATCTTTACCGTGTTCTTCCTGTGGTTCCCGTCAGGTCTGGTGCTGTACTACATCGTCAGTAACCTGGTGACCATTATCCAGCAGCAGCTGATTTATCGCGGCCTGGAAAAACGTGGCCTGCACAGCCGCGACAAGAAGAAAGCGTAATTTGCGCGATTAACCGCAAACAACCCTTTAGAATAAGGCGGTCAGATGACCGCCTTATTTTTTGCCTGAGTGAGAGTTAAACATGAATCATAGCGAGACCATCGTCGCCCAGGCGACCCCGCCAGGCCGTGGCGGTGTGGGCATTCTGCGCGTTTCCGGTTCGAAAGCCGCCGAAGTGGCCCAGATCCTGCTGGGCAAGTTGCCAAAACCCCGCTACGCCGACTATCTGCCGTTCCGTGATGCCGACAACACCACGCTGGATCAGGGGATAGCGCTATGGTTCCCTGGCCCTAACTCCTTTACCGGCGAAGATGTGCTGGAGTTGCAGGGACACGGCGGCCCGGTAATTCTCGACCTGCTGCTCAAACGCATTGTGGCCATAGCTGGCGTGCGCATTGCCCGTCCGGGGGAATTCTCAGAGCGTGCTTTCCTGAATGACAAGTTGGATCTGGCTCAGGCTGAGGCCATTGCAGACCTGATCGATGCCAGCTCAGAACAGGCGGCTCGCTCAGCCCTGAACTCCCTGCAGGGCGCATTTTCTCTGCGGGTGAATACCCTGGTGGAAGCACTCACTCACCTGCGAATCTTTGTGGAAGCTGCCATCGACTTCCCGGATGAGGAAATAGACTTCCTGTCAGACGGCAAAATCGAGGCCCAGCTGAATCAGGTGATTGCCGACCTCGACGGCGTACGTGCCGAAGCACGCCAGGGTAGCCTGCTGCGTGAAGGCATGAAAGTGGTGATAGCCGGTCGACCCAATGCCGGTAAATCCAGCCTGCTGAACGCACTGGCCGGTCGTGAAGCAGCCATTGTGACAGATATCGCCGGTACCACCCGTGACGTCCTGCGTGAGCATATTCATCTCGACGGTATGCCACTGCACATCATCGATACTGCCGGGCTGCGGGAAGCCAGTGACGAAGTCGAACGGATTGGTATTGAGCGTGCATGGAATGAAATTGAACAGGCTGACCGGGTACTGTTTATGGTCGATGGCACAACCACTGAGGCAACCGAACCTGCTGCCATCTGGCCAGATTTTATTGCCCGCCTTCCCGCCACGCTGCCGATTACGGTGGTGCGGAATAAGGCTGATGTCACAGGTGAGACGCTGGGCATGACAGAAGTGAATGGTCACTCACTTATTCGCCTCTCCGCCCGTACTGGCGAAGGGATTGACCTGCTGCGCAATCACCTGAAAGCCAGCATGGGATTTGCCGGGAATATGGAGGGTGGCTTCCTGGCTCGTCGTCGCCATCTGCAGGCTCTGGAGTTAGCATCCACTCACTTACTGCAGGGTAAAGAGCAGTTACTGGGCGCGCGGGCGGGCGAACTGCTGGCCGAAGAGCTGCGGGCGGCACAGCAATGCCTTAGCGAGATCACCGGTGAGTTCACCTCTGATGATCTTCTGGGCCGCATCTTCTCCAGTTTTTGCATCGGAAAATAATCTTCAGGTCGGGTGGCGGTTACAAAAATACAAACCGTCGCCCCTGATGACCCCGGATATTTTTTTTAAGAATCTTAAGAATAAAAAAATAATCGATAACCTCTTTCGCTCCATGTCACTCTCTGGACGGAACGAATATAATCTGACAGACTCAGAACACAAGCAATGGCCGTCTGTCGGCTTATTGCAATCCTGCCATGGATATTAACTCAGCGTCGCAAGAGCCGGGCAACTGAAAGGAATACGGTTCTCCTGAGTGACCTTTCTGGAGCCTGTTAAACATATAAGGACATTATGAACAACAATAGCCATTACACCTTCAATGAAGGAAAGATAATTCTTCCGGAAAATTATATCGATCGCACGGTGCATGCGCTTATCGATGACATTTCAAACAAGCCTGGTATTAACATTTCCCGCGATAAACTCTCTGATAATCAAACATTAGATGACTACCTCGATGAACAGTACCAGCAACTGATCGCTAAAATGGTCGGCTGGGAACAAGAACCCCGCAAGCAGATCTTTCTGGGTGAAGACCGCATTCCCGGGCAAGAGATTACTTTCAGTTTTTTGCGGCAGCCAGAACACCGCCTGTGGCAGAAACAGGCCGTATTTGTGATTGGTGATAAAGATGTGCTGGTTTTCAGCCTGTCAAAAGTTTCGGCCTTCGACGAAAATGATCAAAGCCTGCTGGACGGTATGCTGCAAAGTTTTATCCCAAACACATAATTGATCGTCATCAGAGATATCTATTTTGCCGGTCATGATGACCGGCACTATTGATGGAAATATTGGCCTGGCTGTTGCTGGTAATAGCGTATTTGATCTTGTCAGTTTCGTCGCCTTCCGGATATTAACCAGGCTGCTCTGCGATAAAGTGAAAAAATTGTTATTTCTATGTTAGTAATTTAAAGGGTGAGCGCCACTTCAGCCACCGCTCTCCGCAGGGGTCATCCAGCCCTTGTGCTCAGGATGATATTAATCCGAATTTGTCAGCAAAAACGGTAAACCTGCGTGATATTTCTTAAGAAAATTCTTACAATACCGGGGTGATTTTTCGACCATTTTCACGGAGCGACAGATGGCAAGTCATTTTGCTCGCTGGACCCTGACTGATTCCAGCGTCCCGGTACACCGACTCTCTCTGCAGACAGTGGATTATGCCCGTGCACTCCCGGAACGACGCCAGATCCGCTATCTTGCCTCACGTACGCTGCTGGCTGAGCTGATGTGGCGTGTTTACGGCATAGTTCAGCTTCCCGAAGTGATCGCTGACAGCACCGGCCGACCGAAATTTGCCGATGGCACCCTGCCGGATTTCAGCATCGGCTATGCCGGTAATATCGTGGGCGTCCTGCTGGCGGAAGAAGGCAGTCGTGCCGGGCTGGGAATGGAGATAGTCCGTGCGCACAGCCGCCAGACCCTGGAGCTGCACTCCAGAGACATCTCTTCCGGTGAAAAAGCATGGATTCGGGCACAGGCTGACCCCGATGAAGCCGCAACTCAGCTTTGGGCGCTACGTCAGAGCGTGCTGAAATTAACCGGTGAAGCTTCAGACAGTGCTTCTCTGCAGCTGCACCCGGCCTCAGGACGGCTCCGCTCGGCTCTCTGTCCGGACCTTCAGGCGATTTCTGACGTGGAAGCGCTAATCATCTGGTCCTGTGCGCTGGCACCGGCCAGTGAACGGCTGCATTTATGGGAGTTTGACGGCAGTCAAAACTGGCGGCGGTTGCAGGACATTCAGACTCACACACATAGCATGGGGCCACGCACGCTGCGTTTAACCAGTCTGCCACCTGAAAAATCCCTGCACGCCTGAGAAAGGCTTTGAACGGAAAGCATCAGGCCGGAGTACTCCGGCCTGAATCATCACTTAGTGTGCGTCGATAAAGACAATCTTCAGCACGAACAGCAGCGCCACAACCACCACGCAAGGGCTGATTTCACGCCAGCGGCCGGTGCCCAGCTTCATTACACAGTAAGAGATAAAGCCCAGAGCGATCCCTTCGGTGATTGAGAAACTGAATGGCATCATTGCAGTGGTCACGAAGGCAGGAACGGCTTCGGTCAGATCATCCCACTTCACACGCGCCAGGCTTGAAGTCATCAACACCCCAACATAAATCAGCGCGCCTGCTGCAGCATAAGCCGGAACCATGCCCGCCAGCGGTGACAGAAACATCACCAGCAGGAACAGAATGCCGGTCACCACCGCCATCAGGCCGGTACGCCCGCCGATAGAAACACCTGAAGAACTCTCAATATAAGCGGTCACCGAAGAGGTGCCGATATAAGCCCCGGCGACCGAGCTGATGCTGTCCACAAACAGCGCCTGCTTCATGCGTGGGAAAGTCCCTTTCTCGTCGGTCAGGCCTGCTTTATCGGTCACGCCAATCAGCGTACCGGAAGAGTCGAACAGGTTAACCAGCATAAAGGAGAAGATAATCCCCGCCATACCGATGTTCAGCGAACCCGCCAGGTCCACCTGGCCCAGCACCGATGTAATCCCGGTCGGGGCTGAGAACACGCCGCCATACTTCACGTCACCAATCGCCAGACCAATCAGCGTGGTGACCACGATAGAGACCAGCACCGCGATGTGAATATTACGGGAAGCCAGAATGGCGATAATGAAGAAGCCCAGTGCACCCAGCAGCACGCTGTGTGAGGTCAGGTCACCCACAGCCACCAGGGTGTCTTTATTTGGCACAACAATTCCGGCATTTTTCAGGCCGATCATCGCAATAAACAGACCAATACCGGCGGTGATCCCCACGCGCAGGCTGACCGGAATATTGGCAATCATCCAGTAACGGACGCGGAACAGCGTCAGCAGCAACAGACCTACGGCACCCCAGAAAATTGCGCCCATGCCTACCTGCCAGGAGATGCCCATAGCACCCACCACCACAAAGGCAAAGAACGCATTCAGCCCCATTGCCGGAGCCAGTGCGACAGGCAGGTTAGCCACCAGCCCCATCAGAATACTGCCGAATGCAGCAATCAGACAGGTTGTGACAAACACCGCCTGGGTGTTCATTCCGGCAGTGCCGAGGATCTGTGGGTTCACGAAAACGATATAGACCATCGTCAGGAAAGTCGTGAAACCAGCAATCACTTCGGTACGTGCCGTTGTGCCGTGTTCCTGTAATTTGAAGATCCGCTGCAGTAGACCTGAATTGTTCATTATGAATTCCAAAACGGAGAAAAGTTATCGTCGGCTATCCTAACCTATAAATATTAATTTGCCAGACCACCAGGCGGTTTTTTCGCAACCGATTGCGCTGTTTTTACCGGGAGATCGCTACCGCTAACTGGAATTGACATTTCCGGGTCGCATTTCAGTGTCAGTGAAGTAAAGTGGGAGGACGGTTAAACATTAAGGATGAGCTCATGTCAGTAAGCTGTGTATTTTTTGATTGTGACGGGACGCTGGTCGACAGCGAACTGCTCTGTACCCAGGCCTACGTCAATACGTTTGCGCTGTTTGGCGCAGAGCTGTCACTGCAGGAGATGTTCGAAAAGTACAAAGGCGTCAAGCTGTACGACATCATTGCGGAGGTTTGTGCTGAGCACGGCCTGAACGCCACTAAGGAAGAGCTGGAACCTGCTTATCGTAAGGAGGTAGCCCGCCTGTTTGACGAGCAGCTACAGCCGATTACCGGTGCGAAGGCGCTGCTGGAGAAAATCACCGTGCCAATGTGCGTGGTGTCGAACGGCACCGTCGGCAAAATGCAGCATTCTCTGGGGCTGACAGGGATGCTTCCCTGGTTTGAGGAGCGGTTGTACAGCGGCTATGACATTAACAGCTGGAAGCCCGACCCGCAGCTGATGTTTCACGCCGCTGAGGCAATGGGTGTGCCGGTTGAGCAGTGCATTCTGATTGATGATTCTGAAGCGGGTGCCAGAGCCGGGATTGCTGCCGGTATTCCGGTGTTTTACTTCTGCGCAGATGCGCACAACAAGCCGTTGGAACACCCTCTGGTGACCACCTTTACCGAGATGGGGCAGCTTCCCGCTCTTTGGCAGGCGCGGGGCTGGAATATTACACGCTGAAACCCGCAGGGCGGCTAAACTCGCCCTTTACAGGATGATACTTGCTTACTATGACAGAGCTAAGCAAAGTATCATCCGGATCGATCAGAAGAAGTGTTACCTGTATGGCCGGTCAGATCTGTAATCCAGGTGGCGGTTGTATCTTTATCCGGCCCATCCCATCACCAGCTTCAGCCAATCGCGCCCAGCGAATCCTCGTTCCCCTGCGTCTTCGGCAGCAGGAACAGCGTGGCAACAATATCCAGCAGGTAAATCAGCGCCAGCAGGGTGATAGCCGCCACAAACGAGTAATTCGCGGCCAGCAGGCCAATCACCAGCGGGCCAAAACCTCCCACTCCCCGTCCAAGATTAAACAAGACGTTCTGCGCGGTTGCCCTTGCCTGTACCGGATAGGTATCCGAAATCAGCGCGCCGTAGCCGCCAATCATGCCGTTAACAAACATCCCCATCACTGCGCCGGTAAAGAGCATCACTGTTGGATCGCGCAGCTGCGCATAAACCACCACCATAATTACCGCGCCAAATTGATACAGCAGGAAGATTTTCCAGCGGGCAAAACGGTCGGCCAGCACGCCAAACAACCAGATGCCGAAGGTCATGCCGATCACCGTCACCGCCGTCCACAGGCCGGATTTGGTCAGCGAGAAGCCAAAGTTAGAGGAGAGATAACTTGGCATCCAGATCATCAGGCCGTAATAACCAAAGTTCTGCACCGAGCAGAGAATAAAAATACCCAGGCTGGCTTTGGCCGTCGCCGCGTCCTTAAACAGCAACCTGATCCGCGCAGTAAATGAAAGCCCCTGGTTCACATCCACATGGCGGGTGAACGCTTCCGGCTCGCCCATGCCACGGCGAATAGCAAAAGAGACCAGTGCAGGCAGCAGCCCGACCAGGAACATGCCACGCCAGCCAATATGCTGCAGCAGTAACGGGGTGATAAATGCTGCCAGCAGCACACCCAGTTGCCAGCCGATGCCGACCCAGGCTGAAGCGCGGTTACGCTTGTTGGCAGGCCAGGCTTCTGCAATCAGCGCCATGCCAATACCAAACTCGCCGCCCAACCCGACACCCGCCAGCGTGCGGTACGCCAGCAGATCCCAGTAGCCCTGCGCCACTGCGCACAGGCCGGTAAAGACTGAGAACATCAGAATGGTGAAGGTCAGCACACGAATGCGGCCCAGACGATCGCTGAGATGACCAAAGACCACACCGCCGATCACGGCACCAATCAGCGTCCAGGTCACCAGCGATCCTGCCAGAGAAGAATTCAGCGCCAGCGAAACGCTGATTGCCGGCAGCATAAAGCCGAGAATAAGAAGATCGAAGCCGTCCATTGCATAACCGCTGATGGCCGCCAGCATCGCTTTGCCGGGCGTGGCGCCTTTTTTCGGCGTCTGAGTGGTCATAAGAAATCCCTGCCAGAAATAAAAGTGCGGCAAGTATATGTTTCAGAACTTTAACAGGCCATAAAATAGTGATGTCGGATCGGCGAAAGCGCGAGAGCAGCAGCAGACCAGGCGAAGCTGGCCTGCCGGGGATCAGGCTGGAGGGTTGTCGATACCGTCGTCACCGGTCAGCAGCTTGTCCAGCTGATCGCCGCCAACGTGACGGAAGTCCTGCCCCTTCACGAAGTAGAAGATGATTTCGCAGATATTCTGGCAGCGGTCACCGATACGCTCGATGGCACGCGCGCAGAACAGCGCGGTCAGTACGCTCGGGATGGTCCGCGGGTCTTCCATCATATAAGTCATCAACTGACGCACGATGCCCTCATACTCCTGGTCAACCTTCTTGTCTTCCCGGTAGATCTCAACCGCAGCAGTCAGGTCCATACGCGCAAACGCATCCAGCACGTCATGCAGCATCTGGATAGTGTGGTAGCCCAGAGACTCCAGGTTCACCAGCAGTTGCTGATGCTGCTGACCAAATTTCTCCAGCGCGGTGCGGCTGATCTTCTCAGCCACGTCGCCAATACGTTCCAGTTCAGAGATGGTCTTGATGATTGCCATCACCAGGCGCAGGTCGCTGGCGGTAGGCTGGCGTTTGGCGATGATGCGCACGCAGGCTTCATCAATCGACACTTCCATCATGTTGACCTTCTGATCGCCGTCAATCACCCGCTGCGCCAGCTCGCCGTCCTGGTTATGCATCGCAATAATGGCGTCTGTCAGCTGCTGCTCCACCAGGCCGCCCATGGTCAGCACCTGGGTACGAATATGCTCCAGCTCGGCGTTGAACTGCCCGGAGATATGTTTATTCAGATTCAGGTTATCCATCGTATTCTCCAGTCAAATCAACCGTAGCGGCCGGTAATGTAGTCTTCGGTTTGCTTCTGGTGCGGCTTGGTGAACAGCGTGTCGGTATCGCTGAACTCGATCAGTTCGCCCAAATACATAAAGGCCGTGTGATCGGAGCAGCGTGCAGCCTGCTGCATATTGTGCGTCACGATAACCACGGTGTAATCCTGCTTCAGCTCGGTGATCAGCTCTTCGATACGACCGGTAGAGATCGGATCCAGCGCCGAGCACGGTTCATCCAGCAGCAGCACTTCAGGGCGGATGGCAATCCCGCGGGCAATACAGAGACGCTGCTGCTGACCACCAGAGAGACTGTATCCGCTCTGATGCAGTTTATCTTTAGTTTCGGTCCAGAGTGCGGCTTTGGTCAACGCCCACTGTACGCGCTCGTCCATATCGGCACGGGAAAGCTTTTCAAACAGGCGCACCCCGAAGGCGATGTTGTCGTAGATCGACATCGGGAACGGCGTGGGCTTCTGGAAGACCATGCCAACACGGGCACGCAGCAGGGCAATGTCCTGGTTTGCGGTCAGAATATTTTCGCCATCCAGCAGGATTTCGCCTTCTGCGCGCTGCTCAGGATAGAGAGAAAACATTTTGTTAAAGGTACGCAGTAGAGTGGATTTTCCACAGCCTGACGGGCCGATAAAAGCCGTCACCTGGTTTTTGGCAATATCCAGATTGATGTTCTTCAGCGCATGGAATTTCCCGTAATAGAAGTTCAAATCACGAACCTGAATCATCTTACTGGAAGTGTTGTCAGCCATTCTCTTTCTCGCTTATTTGCGCCGCCGCGGCCGCGCTTCTGAATTAATGTTTGCTACGAGCAAAAATCACGCGCGCCAGAATATTCAGCAGCAGCACGCAGACGGTAATCAGCAGCACGCCCGCCCAGGCCAGGCTTTGCCATTCGGCAAACGGGCTCATGGCGAATTTGAAGATGGTCACTGGCAGGTTAGCCAGTGGCTGCATCATATCGGTGCTCCAGAACTGGTTCGACAACGAGGTGAACAGCAGCGGAGCCGTTTCCCCGGCAATACGCGCCACCGCCAGCAGCACACCGGTCAGGATACCGGAGACCGAGGCTTTCAGGGTGATCGCTGAAATCATCTTCCACTTCGGCGTTCCCAGCGCATAAGCCGCTTCACGCAGGCTGTCCGGCACCAGTTTGAGCATGTTCTCAGTGGTGCGGATCACGATAGGAATTTGCAGCAACGCCAGCGCAACCACTCCGGCCAGACCAGAGAAGTGCTGCATCTGTGCCACCACCAGCGTGTAAACAAACAGTCCCACCACGATAGAGGGCGCAGAGAGCAGGATATCGTTGATAAAACGAATCACCTCAGCCAGCCAGGATTTACGGCCGTACTCCGCCAGATAGATCCCCGCCATAATGCCCAGCGGCGTACCGACTACCGTTGACCAGAGGATCAACAGACCACTACCGGCAATGGCGTTTGCCAGACCACCGCCTGCGGTATTAGGGGGGGGAGTATTTTCGGTGAACAGTGACAGGCTCATGCCGTCAAAGCCACGGGTGACGGTTGCCCAGAGGATCCAAACCAGCCAGAAAAGACCAAAAGCCATGGTCAACAGCGAAAGGGTCAGGGCAATCCGGTTTTTAAACCGACGCCACGCCTGCATTTTGCGGCGTGAGGCTTCCAGTTCGGCGCGAGCCTGCATTTCCATGGTGGTCATGAGCGCGCTCCTTCACTTTTCGCCAGTCGCAGGATCATCAGCTTGGAACAGGCCAGCACGATAAAGGTGATCACGAACAGGATCAGGCCCAACTCCATCAACGCGGCAGTATGAACACCGGATTCCGCTTCGGCGAATTCGTTGGCCAGCGCGGAGGTAATACTGTTGCCCGGCATAAACAGCGAAGCGCTGTCGAGCTGGTAGGTGTTACCGATGATAAAGGTCACCGCCATGGTTTCCCCGAGAGCGCGACCGAGGCCCAGCATCACGCCACCAATCACCCCGTTTTTAGTGAACGGCAACACGATGCGCCAGATCACTTCCCAGGTGGTACAACCGATGCCGTAAGCGGACTCTTTCATCATCACCGGCGTCTGTTCGAAAACATCACGCATCACTGAGGCGATGTAAGGAATGATCATAATCGCCAGGATAATCCCGGCAGCGAGGATCCCGATACCAAACGCCGGGCCAGAGAACAGCGCGCCAACGATTGGAATGTTCGACATCAGGTCGCCCAGCGGGGTCTGGAAATAAGTCGCGAACAGTGGAGCGAAGATAAACAGGCCCCACATGCCGTAGACGATGCTGGGAATGGCCGCCAGCAACTCAATCGCCACGCCAAGAGGGCGCTTAAGCCAGTTTGGCGCCAGTTCCGTCAGGAACAGAGCGATGCCGAAACTGACCGGTACGGCGATAATCAGCGCAATGATGGAAGTGACGATCGTTCCGTAAATCGGAACCAGCGCACCAAATTGTTCATTGGGAGCGTCCCAGGTCTTGGTCCACAGGAAGGAGAAGCCAAACTTCTGAATGCTGGGCCAGGAGGAGAAAATGAGCGAAACAATAATGCCACCAAGCAGCAACAGCACAATCAGCGCAGCCAGTTTGACCAGCGCACCGAAAATGATGTCACCCTGCTTACCGGGGGCTTTAAATGTCGGCTTGGTTGGAGCCATAGAATTCTCGATGTTGAAAGTGTAAGGGCGGCATCTCTGCCGCCCGAAAGCAAGGATCGGATAATCCGGCCCCTACATCAGCTTAGTACAGAGCTTTACCTGAGCTGTCTTTCACGTTGGTTTTCCAGGCGGCACGGATCTGCTCAACCACGGAATCTGGCAGGGAAGCGTAGTCCAGGCTGTTAGTGGTTTTGCCACCATTTTTGTAAGCCCAGTCAAAGAACTTCAGAACTGCTGCGCCCTTCTCGGCATTAGCCTGCTCTTTCTGCACCAGAATGAAGGTGGTGGAAGAGATTGGCCATGCATCAGCACCTTTCTGGAAAGTCAGGTCCTGAGCAAAAGATTCACTCCAGTTTGCGCCTTTCGCCGCGTTGCTGAAGCTCTTCTCGCTTGGCTCTACGGCTTTACCATCAGCATCCACCAGCTTGGTGTAAGCCAGGCTGTTCTGCTTGGCGTAAGCGTATTCTACGTAACCAATTGAACCAGGCAGACGCTGAACGAAAGCGGCCACGCCGTCGTTACCCTTCCCGCCCAGACCGGTTGGCCAGTTAACGGTGTTACCCACGCCAATTTTGCTCTTCCAGTCGCTGTTCACTTTTGCCAGGTAGCTGGTGAACACGAAAGAGGTGCCAGAACCGTCAGCACGGCGAACCACGTTGATGTTGCTGTCAGGCAGCTTCACGCCCGGGTTCAGCTTGGTGATTGCCGGGTCGTTCCATTTTTTGATGTTGCCCAGGTAGATGTCACCAACGGTTTTACCGTCCAGAATCAGCTGGCCAGATTTGATGCCTGGAATGTTAACAGCCAGTACCACGCCACCGATCACGGTAGGGAACTGGAACAGGCCGTTTTTCTGCAAATCTTCATCTTTCAGCGGCGCATCTGACGCACCAAAGTCGACGGTTTTAGCGATAATCTGCTTAACGCCGCCGGAAGAACCGATACCCTGATAGTTAACCTGTGCTCCGGTAGCCGTGTTGTACTCTGCCGCCCACTTGTTATAAACAGGAGCCGGGAAGGTACCGCCTGCGCCAGTCAGGTTAGTGGCCGCGAACGCGGAAACAGCGGTCAGAGAAAGGGCTACAGCTACACATTGAGTCACGGTTTTTTGCATCAGTGTCATGTTCCCTCCAGGGGATTAAAGTCAGGCTTTATGCCGTTTTTGTATGAATAATGATTGCTGCTGGAGGCAAAATAGGACAGTTTAGTGACAGTAAAATGTACGAAATATGACAGTTTTATGACATAAGCGGCAGTTTAAAGTCACCAACTGGCGCAACTACAACAAAGCCCTCATCAACCGCGGCTCCGTCACTTTCTGGCTTGATGACGAGGCTATTCAGGCCTGGTATGAGCCCACCATACACACATCGCGAGGACGGCCTCAGCACTATTCTCCTGACGTTGCGTGACTACGATGGTCAGGTTGCAGAGGCTCTGGCCATGGTGCTTGCGCTGAACAAAATGACGAAGGCTGGCATGCCAGAAAGCGTGCGTATTATCTGACAACTGCAACCGGTTACGAAGATGCTGGCCCCAAATCTGATTTATTCAACAAAGCCCCTTTAGCCAGTTCAGCCGCAAGGGCTCTAAGTTTCTTTTCGTCCATAAATTGCCTGTCTCCTTTATCTGAGTGAAGATATCAAAAACAGGCAGATACATAATTTAAATTACAGGCTCCCTTTGCAATAATGCCTTATAAACTCAATGGGATTGGATGATTACCATCGTCAATGACAAATTGATCATCGCAATCAAAAAACCTGATGACTTCTTTTGAAGTCTTATCTCTCACGATAATACTTGCGTTTGTGTAAAAGCCTACATCCAGTATTTGAGTCGACGATATTGCATTGCCAATATTTGAATTAGCCATCACACGAGTAATCGGTAAGAACCAGAAATGATGTTCCTTATATCGGGGGTAATAATTCAGAGCACATTGTCCGGAAAGCGATCCGGAATAAACAACTTCCGTCCTCATCGTGCCTCGGGTTGCGACAAGTTCTGCGGTAACTGCTTGCCCTGGCGCAAGGGTAACTTCTACACCAGATGAGGATCCCAGCACAACACTGGTCGACCTTTCTCCACCGATCCCCCATGACTGTTCATACGAAATAGATGCGGTGGCCGTGCCTCCTGTACCCAAAAAACCGACCGAAATCTCAACACCTGCACTGACAGATAACGTACCCCCGGTTGACCAGTTACTAGACACGGTGTTTTCAACGCTCTGTGAAATACCTGTATTAAATGTGGCAGGGACTGAACTGTGATTAACGAAATCCTGGGTCATCACAATAACAGGTGAAGTATTTTGGCTCAGAATCCGGGCGCTCACAGGACGCAGAGTTCTTGAAACCTCTGTCCCTCCATAGGGGCCGTATAAACCTCCCCATTGAGTTGTTTCCCGCAGGAAGGCGTCATTCGGTTCACGCCCGAAATCTCTTTCTACCGCACGTTTTAGTTGGCTGTCATTTAATCTAAACGTATTTCTTTCTGTATTACTGATTAAAGCAACATCATTACCGAATGCACTGGCACTGCATTGCGATGAATTAGCCGAAGACATAATATTTACTTTCATAGACATTGTATTAACTCCTTATGTAAATAAAAAACAGAAAATAAAATAACATCCACTTATCAATCTCATTGTTATATATTTCTGCGCTGACCTTTATTATTTACATTTAGATCCATCAGGCAATCTCAAAAATAGCTATCTGTGTTCCAAAACATAGCAAGTAATATGGAGTTGTCACGTTAATCTTGCGCCAGTTGCCTGTACTTCATTTTTTGGCTAGATTCGGCTAATGCAAACATTACCGATCAGCTTCAAACGCCATCGATTTCCACCTCAGCTCATTTCTCACGCTGTCTGGCTTTATCTGCGCTTCAACCTGAGCTTCCGGGAAGTCGCAGAGATGCTACTGGAGCGCGGGATCGACGTTTCCTATGAGACGGTCCGCCGTTGGGTTAAAAAGTTTGGCTCTCAAATCGCCAGCAATTTGCGTGGTTCTGTCGCATTAAGGCGGCGTCAGGTAACATGTTATTTTTAACGTTGTCTGACCATGTCTCTGACCCGAAAAGCCTTTAAACGCCTGCATTATCCCACCGATATTATTACTCAGTGTGTCCGCTGGTATCTGGCCTATTCCCTGAGCCTGCGCAGCCTGGACGGGATGCCACTGCGGCCCTGCACTTCTTTCGTAAGGCCATCCGACATCCGGACGGTGACGGACTGTCCCCTGCAGAGCAATTATATCTGCTGGCTGCCTTAAAAACAGGCAATGCACTTTTTGCCAGCCTGCTGCCGTTAATGCGACAGAACCACATTTTTACACACACGATCATCTATAACCGCGCCATCAAAGGGAGGGTGCTTGGTGAAATTCATGGTCAGGAGCTCTCATAAGATGCGATTCAGTCTCCTGACCATGAACAAAATAAGGGCAATGAAGATTAGCCCTTGTGCCTGCGAGTTTTTACTCCACCGTCACCGATTTCGCCAGGTTACGCGGCTGATCCACATCGGTGCCCTTAATCAGCGCCACATGGTAAGAGAGCAGCTGCAAAGGAACGGTGTAGAAAATCGGCGCAATAATCTCTTCCACGTGCGGCAGAGAAACAATGCGCATTCCTTCGCTGTTGTTGAAACCGGCATCCTGATCGGCAAAGACGTACAGCAGGCCACCACGGGCGCGCACTTCTTCGATATTTGACTTCAGTTTTTCCAGCAGCTCGTTGTTCGGCGCAACCACAATCACCGGCATATCAGCATCAATCAGCGCCAGCGGGCCGTGCTTCAGTTCGCCTGCGGCGTAGGCTTCCGCATGGATATAGGAGATCTCTTTGAGCTTCAACGCCCCTTCCATTGCGATGGGATACTGATCGCCACGGCCGAGGAACAGTGCGTGATGCTTGTCAGAGAAATCTTCTGCCAGCGTTTCGATCAGCTTGGCCTGAGACAGCATCTGCTCGATACGGCTTGGCAGCGCCTGCAGACCATGAACGATATCATGCTCGATCTGCGGATCCACGCCCTTAAGGCGGCCAATCTTCGCCACCAGCATCAGCAGCACGGTTAACTGGGTGGTAAAGGCCTTGGTGGAAGCCACGCCGATTTCCGTACCGGCTTTGGTCATCAGCGCCAGATCGGACTCCCGCACCAGCGAGGAACCGGACACGTTGCAGATAGCCAGCGATCCCAGGTAACCCAGCTCTTTGGACAGACGCAGTGCCGCCAGCGTATCCGCCGTTTCGCCCGACTGGGAAAGAGTGATCAGCAGGCTGTTCTTGCGCACCGCAGATTTGCGGTAGCGGAACTCAGAGGCAATCTCCACATCGCACGGCACGTCAGCCAGCGCTTCGAACCAGTAGCGGGAAACCATACCGGAGTTATAAGAGGTGCCGCAGGCGACGATCTGGATATGCTCAACCTGCTTAAGCAGCTCGTTGGCCTTTGGTCCCAGCTCGCTGAGATCGACTTCACCGTGGCTGAAACGCCCGCTCAGGGTGTTTTTGATCGCCATCGGCTGCTCATAAATCTCTTTCTGCATGTAGTGGCGATAAACACCCTTGTCGCCTGCATCGTACTGCACGTTAGATTCGATTTCAGCGCGCTGTACCTTCTCGCCGCTGCGATTCACCACAGTGACTTCACGGCGGGTGATTTCAGCAATATCACCTTCTTCCAGATAGATAAAACGACGGGTGACCGGCAGCAGGGCCAGCTGATCGGAAGCGATAAAGTTCTCCCCCACACCACGGCCAATCACCAGCGGGCTGCCGGAACGGGCGGCCACCAGCACGGACGGATCGCGGCTGTCGAGGATCACCATACCATACGCACCGCGCAGCTGCGGGATAACGCGCAGCACCACTTCACGCAGTGAACCCCCACTCTGCTTCTGCTCCCAGTGCACCAGGTGAGCCACCACTTCGGTGTCGGTTTCAGAAGCAAAATGGTAGCCACGAGCGGTAAGCTGCTCACGCAGCGGCTCATGATTTTCGATAATGCCGTTGTGAACAATGATGATATGTTCAGAGATATGCGGATGGGCATTGGCCTCCGAAGGTTCACCGTGCGTTGCCCAGCGCGTATGGGCGATCCCGGTTCCACCCACCAGCGGTGTGGTTTCTGCCGCTTCTGCCAGCTTATTTACCTTGCCCAGACGGCGAAGACGTGTGACTTCACCGGCTGCAGTGACCACCGCCAACCCGGCTGAGTCATAGCCACGATATTCCAGTCGGCGTAACCCTTCCAGCAGGATTTCAGCGATATCACGTTGCGCTACTGCACCTACAATTCCACACATATTGTTTTTCCTGACGTCATGGCGCGATGCCATTTATCTTGTCTTCTGACCTGATTATCCGGTCTTTGCCGGTTCCCCGAGCCTTGTAGAGAGTGGGGATTATATTTTTATTTACCCTTCATACTTCAAGCTGCAGATACGTTGATTGCACGAACACCAGTGCTGTAAAAAAACGCTGACGTTTTTGTCCTGCAACCCGAATTAGCTGGGGTATTACTGCTTTTATTTTCAATAAAAAAGAAACTTATTTCTTCTTCAGCGGCCGCTGCCAGCCGGTTTTCAGATTCTGATCTTTGCGGTTATAAACCAGGCCATCCGCCGCGACATCTTTCATCACCGTGGTGCCTGCCGCAATGGTTGCCCCGGCAGCCACCGTGACCGGCGCAACCAGCTGAGTATCGGATCCGACGAAGACGTTATCGCCAATCACCGTCAGCGACTTGTTCACGCCGTCGTAGTTGCAGGTGATGGTTCCGGCACCAATGTTCACATTGGCACCGATCTCCGCATCGCCCAGATAACTCAGATGACCGGCTTTTGAGCCTTTGCCCAGCGTGGCCTTTTTGAGCTCCACGAAGTTACCGACGTGCGCTCCTTCCGCCAGCGTTGCGCCTGGGCGCAGGCGGGCAAACGGCCCGACCGTACAGGCTGAGGCCAGTTCGGCGTTTTCCAGTACGCTGTAAGGGCTGATTTCGCAGTCATCGCCAATCACGCAGTTTTTCAGCACACAGCCGCTGCCAATCTTCACGCGATTGCCGAGTGTGACTCTGCCTTCGATAATGACGTTGGTATCGATCACCACATCACGGCCGTGAGACAGCTCGCCGCGGAGATCAAAGCGTGACGGGTCATTGAGCATCACCCCGGCCAGCAGCAGCTTTTCAGCCTGTTCGGCCTGATAAACACGTTCCAGCGTTGCCAGCTGCAGACGATTGTTCACACCGTCGGTTTCGGTGGTGCGGGAAGGGTGGACCGCTTCGGTCACACGGTCTTCCTGGTGGGCAAGGGCGATGATATCGGTGATGTAATACTCACCCTGCGCATTGTTATTGGTCAGCTTGCTCAGCCAGCGCTTCAGATCCGCGCCACTGGCCAGCAGAATACCGGTATTGATTTCACGGATTTCCAGCTGTTCTGGCGAAGCATCTTTCTGTTCCACGATGCCCACAATTGAGCCGTGTTCGCGGATGATGCGACCGTAACCCGTTGGGTTATCCAGAATGACCGTCAGCAACGCAATGCCGCCTTCAGGCTTCGCTGCGCGCAGCCGTTTCAGCGTTTCTACAGAAATCAGCGGCACGTCGCCGTACAGCATCAGGATATCTTCGTTATCAGCAAAGTACTTTGCTGCCTGCTGCATAGCATGCCCGGTGCCCAGTTGCTCAGCCTGCAGTACCCAGTTCAGCGACGGATCGGTTAAGGTTGACTGCAACAGTTCCCCACCATGGCCGTATACCAGGTGAACCCTGTCCGCGCCGGTACCATTGGCGGCATCAATCACGTGCTGCACCATCGGTTTACCGGCAAGGGGATGAAGCACTTTAGGGAGTTCGGAATACATACGGGTCCCCTTGCCAGCGGCAAGGATCACCACGCTCATCGCGGTGTCAGACATAGAAATCCTGATAGCTCTGTAATGAAAAGGAAGTAAAGCGGTTCAGTGGAGAAAATACTACATTTTTCTCAGCAAAAAAAATGCCAGTCAGTTTCCTGACTGGCATTCGGGCTGCTTAAACCTGAGTTACATCACTTTTTTGGTCAACTCGATCACGCGCAGTTTGGCGATCGCTTTGGCCAGTTCAGCCGACGCGGTAGCGAAGTCCACATCACCATGAGAGCTGTTCATGTGCTCTTCGGCTTTGCGTTTCGCTTCCAGCGCGCGGGCTTCATCGAGATCGGTACCGCGGATGGCTGTATCAGCCAGCACGGTGACCGCGCCTGGCTGGACTTCCAGAACGCCGCCGGAGAGATAAATATACTCTTCGTCGCCTTTCTCTTTAACGATGCGAACCATACCAGGTTTAATGGCGGTCAGCAGCGGGGCGTGGCCAGGGAAAATTCCCAGCTCACCTTCGCTACCTGACACCTGGATTTTCTGTACAGTACCGGAGAACATCTGCTGTTCTGCGCTGACAACATCCAGGTGATAAGTCATAGCCATGATTAACCTCCAGGGAAACCGTTATTACAGTTTCTTCGCTTTTTCCACGGCTTCTTCGATGGAACCTACCATGTAGAAAGCCTGCTCTGGCATATGGTCGAATTCACCTTCCATGATGCCTTTAAAGCCACGGATGGTATCTTTCAGCGACACATATTTGCCTGGAGAACCGGTGAAGACTTCTGCCACGAAGAACGGCTGGGACAGGAAGCGCTGCATCTTACGAGAGCGTGCCACCACCAGTTTGTCTTCTTCAGACAGCTCGTCCATACCGAGGATGGCGATGATGTCTTTCAGTTCCTGATAACGCTGCAGCAGTGACTGAACGCCACGTGCAGTGTCGTAGTGCTCCTGGCCAACAACCAGTGGATCCAGCTGACGGCTGGTAGAATCCAGTGGGTCAACCGCCGGGTAGATACCCAGAGATGCGATCTGACGGCTCAGTACCACGGTTGCATCTAAGTGAGCAAAGGTGGTAGCTGGTGATGGGTCAGTCAGGTCATCCGCAGGGACGTAAACGGCCTGTACGGAGGTGATTGAACCGGTCTTGGTAGAGGTGATACGTTCCTGCAGAACGCCCATCTCTTCCGCCAGCGTTGGCTGATAACCTACCGCAGAAGGCATACGACCCAGCAGTGCCGAAACTTCAGTACCGGCCAGGGTGTAACGATAGATGTTATCGATGAACAGCAGAACGTCACGACCTTCGTCACGGAACTTCTCCGCCATGGTCAGACCGGTCAGCGCTACGCGCAGACGGTTTCCTGGTGGCTCGTTCATCTGGCCATAGACCAGGGACACTTTGTCGATAACGTTGGAGTCGGTCATTTCATGGTAGAAGTCGTTCCCTTCACGGGTACGCTCGCCCACACCGGCAAATACGGAGAAACCTGAGTGCTCAGCCGCAATGTTACGGATCAGCTCCATCATGTTTACGGTTTTACCCACACCCGCACCACCGAACAGACCCACTTTACCGCCCTTCGCAAACGGACACATCAGGTCGATTACTTTGATCCCGGTTTCCAGCAGCTCTTGCGAGTTAGACTGATCTTCGTATGAAGGTGCCGCGCGGTGGATAGCCCAACGCTCTTCTTCACCGATGTCGCCTTTCATATCGATTGGCTCACCCAGCACGTTCATGATACGACCGAGTGTTGCCGTTCCGACAGGAACTTCGATTGGGTGCTCAAGGTCAGTAGCAACCAGACCGCGCTTCAGGCCGTCGGAAGACCCCATGGCGATGGTACGAACCACGCCACCACCCAGCTGCTGCTGGACTTCCAGCACCAGACGAGCATCACCATTTTGAACCTCAAGGGCGCTGTACACTTGTGGTACTGCGTCCTGAGGGAACTCGACGTCCACCACGGCGCCGATTACCTGGACAATCTTTCCAGTAGCCATCTTGAATCCTCTACCTAATTCGTTTATACCCTGCTCACTTGAAACTAGCAGTGTTAGCTGCGTGAACTCACCCGTATAACTTACTCAAGTAAGCTCAACGGGACTCATTCACTTGCTGCCTTGCTGCAGCTCCAATTGCCTGGGTACACCTGGTTAAACCGCGGAGGCCCCACCGACAATCTCGGTAAGTTCCTGGGTGATGCTGGCCTGACGAGCTTTGTTGTATACCAACTGCAGCTCTTTGATCAGGTTTCCGCCGTTGTCGGTCGCAGCTTTCATCGCCACCATACGCGCGGCCTGCTCGCTGGCCAGGTTTTCCACAACACCCTGGTAAACCTGAGACTCGACGTAGCGACGCAGCAACGTATCCAGCAGCGCTTTCGGGTCCGGCTCATACAGGTAATCCCAGGTGCTCTTCTTCACCACGCCTTCGTCTTCATCTGCTGGCGGTAACGGCAGCAACTGAACGATTTGCGGCGACTGGGACATGGTGTTGATAAATTTGTTGCTGACCACAAACAGCTTGTCGATACGACCTTCGTCGTAAGCCTGCAGCATCACTTTCACCGGGCCAATCAGATCAGACAGGGAAGGTTTATCCCCCATGCCGGTTACCTGAGCAACCACGTTGCCACCGACAGAGCTGAAGAATGACAGGCCTTTGGAACCGATAATGGCCAGATCGCTCTGTACACCTTTATCAGACCAGCCTTTCATATCAGCCAGCAATTTTTTGAACAGGTTAATGTTCAAACCACCACAAAGCCCGCGGTCGGTAGACACGACCAGGTAGCCGACGCGCTTAACGTCACGCTCATCCAGGTAAGGGTGCTTGTACTCCAGATTCCCTAACGCAATGTGACCAATCACTTTGCGCATGGTCTCTGCATAAGGACGGCTGGCTGCCATGCGTTCCTGCGATTTACGCATTTTGGAGGCGGCGACCATTTCCATCGCTTTGGTGATCTTTTGCGTATTCTGGACGCTTCCGATCTTACTACGTATCTCTTTTGCGCCGGCCATAAGCTTCTCCTCAAAGCCTTGCGGCCTGCCCCTTAAGGGACAAGCCGCCAGACATTACCAGGACTGGGTTTTCTTGAACGTTTCGAGGAGGCCTTTCAGCTTCTCTTCGATTTCGTTGTTGTAGTTACCAGACTGGTTGATTTCAGCCATCAGCTCGGCGTGATCGCGATCGGCGAAGGCCAGCAGAGCGGCCTCGAAGCTGCCGATTTTCGCCAGTTCAACGTCGTTCAGGAAGCCACGCTCGGCCGCAAACAGCACCAGACCCTGCTGCGCTACGGACATCGGCGCATACTGTTTCTGTTTCAGCAGCTCGGTCACTTTCTGACCGTGGCTCAGCTGTTTACGGGTTGCTTCGTCCAGATCGGAAGCGAACTGAGAGAACGCTGCCAGTTCACGATACTGTGCCAGCGCGGTACGGATGCCACCGGACAGTTTCTTGATAATCTTGGTCTGTGCAGCACCACCAACACGGGATACGGAGATACCCGGGTTAACGGCCGGACGAATACCGGAGTTGAACAGGTTGGTTTCCAGGAAGATCTGACCATCGGTAATCGAGATTACGTTAGTCGGAACGAACGCGGAAACGTCGCCAGCCTGAGTTTCAATGATTGGCAGAGCAGTCAGTGAACCGGTTTTACCTTTCACTTCACCATTGGTGAAACGCTCAACGTAGTCGGCGCTCACACGGGAAGCACGCTCCAGCAGACGGGAGTGGAGGTAGAACACGTCACCAGGGAACGCTTCACGGCCTGGCGGACGACGCAGCAGCAGGGAAACCTGACGGTAAGCAACAGCCTGTTTGGACAGATCATCGTACACGATCAGTGCATCTTCACCGCGGTCACGGAAGTATTCACCCATGGCGCAACCTGCATACGGAGCCAGGTACTGCAGCGCAGCTGACTCAGAAGCGGTCGCCACAACCACAATGGTGTTAGCCAGAGCGTTGTGCTCTTCCAGTTTACGTACCACGTTAGCGATAGTAGAGGCTTTCTGACCGATAGCCACGTACACACACTTGATGCCGGAATCACGCTGGTTGATGATCGCATCGATCGCCATTGCGGTTTTACCGGTCTGACGGTCACCGATGATCAGCTCACGCTGGCCACGGCCGATTGGGATCATCGCATCCACTGACTTGTAGCCAGTCTGCACAGGCTGGTCAACGGACTGACGGTCGATAACGCCCGGTGCGATCACTTCGATTGGCGAGAAGCCATCGTTGTCGATTGCGCCTTTACCGTCGATAGGTGCACCCAGGGTGTTCACCACGCGGCCCAGCAGGCCACGGCCTACCGGCACTTCCAGGATACGGCCAGTACACTTCACCTTCATGCCTTCGGCGAGGTCAGCGTATGGACCCATCACCACTGCACCAACGGAGTCGCGCTCCAGGTTCAGTGCGATTGCATAACGGTTGCCCGGCAGTGAGATCATCTCACCCTGCATAACATCGGCCAGGCCGTTTACGCGGATGATACCGTCACTGACGGAAACAATAGTACCTTCATTGTGAGCTTCACTCACGACATTGAACTGAGCAATGCGCTGCTTGATCAGTTCGCTGATTTCGGTGGAATTCAGTTGCATATGCTCCAGTCCCCTTAAGACTGCAAGACGTCTGCAAGGCGCTCAAGACGGCCGCGTACGCTGCCATCAATGACCATATCACCCGCACGGATGATTACGCCTGCCATTACAGACTTATCAATTTTGCAATTCAGCTTAACTTTGCGTGACAGACGTTTTTCCATAGCGGCGCTGATTTTAGTCAGCTGTTCGTCACTCAGAGTAGTGGAAGAGATTACCTCGACCTCTGCGGTCGCATCGTGTGCGGCGCGGAGGAGGATAAACTGAGCCAGAACATCTGGAAGTGCTGGTAAACGTTTGTTTTCAGCCATTACCTTAATCAGGTTCTGACCGGCTTCGTCCAGTTGAGAGCCACATATAGCGATGAACTGTGCAGACAACGACTCCGGCGCAAGCGCGCCGGAAAGGAGTTCTGCTACCTGTTCATTGCTGGCTACCTCGGTAGCGAACGCCAGCATCTGCTGCCAGCTATCGACACTCTGATGCTCAACAGCAAAGTCAAAAGCTGCTTTGGCGTAGGGGCGAGCTACAGTAGTAAATTCAGACATCAGCCCCTCCCTCCTTACAGTTCAGCGACCAGTTTATCAACGATGTCGCTGTTAGCAGCTTCATCCACGGAACGTTCAATGATTTTCTCGGCACCGGCAACTGCCAGCATCGCGACCTGCTTACGCAGCTCTTCACGTGCACGTTTGCGTTCGGCTTCAATTTCAGCCTGCGCCTGGGTGACGATCTTGTTACGTTCAGCCTCAGCCTCAGCTTTCACTTCGTCCAGGATCTGCGAACGACGCTTGTTAGCCTGTTCGATGATTACCTGAGCTTCTTCTTTCGCTTTCTTCAGCTGGTCGGTCGCATTAGCCTGCGCGAGATCCAAATCTTTCTTGGCACGTTCAGCGGAAGCAAGGCCTTCAGCAACTTCTTTCTGGCGCTTTTCGATGGCGGCCATAAGCGGCGGCCATACGTACTTCATGCAGAACGCTACAAACAGGATGAACGCGATAGCCTGACCGAGGATTGTTGCGTTAAGGTTCACAGCACAATGCCTCTTGTTAAGTTAACTTTTTTCTGCCGATAAACCGGCAGAAGCCGTTCATCGTCAAACCTGAGTTCAACGATGAACAATCGGTTACTACGCGACAGCGAACATCACGTACAGACCCAGACCAACAGCGATCATTGGGATAGCATCCACCAGACCCATTACAACAAAGAACTGAGTACGCAGCAGAGGGATCAGATCCGGTTGACGCGCGGCGCCTTCCAGGAATTTACCTCCAAGAATGCCGATACCAATCGCAGCACCGATTGCCGCTAAGCCCATCATAATAGCGGCAGCCATGTACAGCAGATCCACATTCAGGTTTTCCATGACAGTCTCCAGTTTATTTCAATAAAAACGCAGTAGTGTTGAGAAAAAAATCAATGTTCTTCAGATGCCATCGACAGATAGACAATCGTTAAGACCATGAAAATGAAAGCTTGCAGCGAAATGATCAGGATGTGGAAAATGGCCCATGGCACATTCAGAACCCACTGTGACCACCACGGCAACAGGCCGGCAATCAGGATAAAAATCAACTCACCCGCATACATGTTGCCAAACAGTCGCAGACCTAAAGAAACAGGCTTGGACAACAGGCTCACACCTTCAAGGATCAGGTTGATCGGGATGAAGATTGGGTGGTTGAAGGGTTGCAGAGTCAGCTCTTTGGTAAAGCCCCCAATGCCTTTCATCTTGATGCTGTAGAACAGAATCAAAATAAATACGCCAAGTGCCATCGACAGCGTGACGTTTACGTCAGCAGAAGGCACCACACGCAACGCTGGCAGCCCCAGGAGATGCTCGCCGATATACGGCAGCAAATCGATAGGCAACAGGTCCATGAAGTTCATCAGGAAGACCCAGACAAAAATCGTCAGAGCCAGCGGGGCGATTAGTTTGCTTTTACCGTGATACATGTCGCGCACGTTAGCGTCGACAAAACCGACTACCAGCTCAACGGCGGCCTGCAGTTTTCCCGGTACGCCGCTGGTGGCTGATTTCGCAACTTTACGAAACAGCACCAGGAACACCAGTCCCAGCACCACAGAGAAAAACATGGAGTCGATATTTAGTACCCAGAACGACGGAGCGTCGTGCGGATTCACCAGCTCGAAGGTACGCAGATCAAGCTGAAGGTTATTCAGATGATGACCTATGTAGTCCTGCGGCGTAGAGATTTCTCCTGCAGCCATGATGCCTCTTACCCTTTGTTGTTAATTACAGCCGGTGCGACGATTTGCACAATCAGCACCGATAACCAGGTCAGTCCCAGCGGCATAAACACCGCCTTAAATACCGCCAGCGCCACAATCAGCAGGAGGATGGTAGCCAGCACCTTAAGCACTTCACCCAGTGCGAAGCTCCAGGCCACACGCCCTTTAACCGGGTCTCCTGCCTGATGACGCCAGGCAAAAATCATAAACAACACGTTTGGCAACCAGGCTGCCAGTCCGCCCGAAAAAGCGGACATGCCCCAGGTCAGATCTTTAAGGGCAAACAGCGCGCCGATTACGACAAAGGTCACCAGCTGAAGCAGCAGCATGGTTCGGGCAAATTTCACTCTGTAAAGGGACACTGACATGACGCTAAAACTCTCCTGCCCCCTCGGGGGTATGTCGCGTGTCGTATAAAACTGCCTTTACTCTTTTGAGTCAAGCAGCAAAAAACGAGCAAATTATACGGTGCGCCCCTGCGATTTCAATGGATAAGTAGCGAAAAGGTGAACAATTATTTAAATTTCTTTCGCGAGGCCTGTTTTTCAAAACTGACGAAGAGCGCAATTTGCCGAAAATAGACGGCGATCTTCAACAAATACTGCTCATAAAGCGTGCGTAAGATCACAGTTCAGTAATATAAAGCTTAACAACAAGGCGGGAATTATCTGAATTTGGTGCGAGAGAATATAAATAAATAAAGTTATTTCAATTAGTTAAATAGGTTTATTTTAAAAATAAACCTTAACCTTAACTTAAAGCGCATATTGACATCTGCAGCAACTAATTCTCCCTTCCAGAGCCCTTACTTACCCTGATTTATAAAGGGCAAATATTCCCCTGCGTGACTATTAATGGCCAGATAATGACGGAGCTGGGTGATAATTTTGATCACAAAATGTGAAATTAACGTTAAATGTAAACAGACATGTCGGATAATTTCAGCCGATCAATTTAACTTCAGCGAAACAATCTGCAGGCCAAAAATAAATTCAGAAATTTGCGCAAAAGCTTACTTTTCAGACAGTGCTCAGAGATCTCATTCCGGTTCCCTCTTGTTACCCTGAAAAATAGTCACATTACTTAACTAAAATTCAATAACATAAAGCACTTACAGTATGTAGGACTATTGCAAACTTACAGTACAATCAGAGTAAAAAACCGCTTAACATGGTCATATTTCCGGGCAAAAAACAGCCAGACAATGTCGCCAGCAGACGATCAGGCGGGCGGGTTAATGACCACCAGATGACGCTCACCTTCAAGCTGCGGAACCGACAATCTGACCACACGATTGAGGGTAAAACCGGCCGGTAATGAGGCAATTTCGTCCTCAGGAACTACTCCTTTAAGAGCATAAAAATGCCCCTGCTGAGCAGGCAGGTGGTGGCACCAGTTCAACATATCATTCAGTGAGGCGAAGGCCCGGCTGATCACGCCATCAAAAGGCGGTTCGGCAGGAAAGTCCTCCACGCGACTCTGGACCGGATTGATATTACTGAGCTTCAGCTCGTGCTGCACCTGTTTTAAGAAGCGGATACGCTTTCCAAGGCTGTCCAGCAGGGTGAAATGCGCATCGGGTCGCACAATAGCCAGCGGCACGCCAGGCAGGCCGGGACCAGTACCTACGTCGATAAAACGGCTTCCCTGCAGGTGAGGTTCCACCACGATGCTGTCGAGAATGTGGCGGACCAGCATCTGTTCAGGATCGCGCACCGAGGTCAGGTTATAGGCCTTGTTCCATTTGTGCAGCAGTTCCACATAGCCCACCAGCTGGTTTATTTGCTGATCGGACAGGGAAATATGGGCAGCTTTTAGCAGCGAAGAGAGTTTAGTGATCACAATAACTTCCGGTTATAGCGTAAAAAAGGGCGAATTTATTCGCCCCTGAAGATCATCATAAAATGCCGTATTTGTCAGGCACTTTTGCGCAGTAATCCCTGTTTTTTTAGGTAGATCAACAGAATAGAGATCGCTGCCGGGGTAATTCCCGAGATGCGCGAAGCCTGGCCAATCGAAGTCGGTTTATGATCGTTGAGTTTGGCGATCACCTCGTTTGAGAGGCCGTTCACCTGACGATAATCCAGTTCTGTTGGCAACAGGGTATTCTCGTTACGCAACTGGCGGTCAATCTCTTCCTGCTGTCGGGCGATATATCCTTCGTATTTCACCTGAATTTCCACCTGCTCCGCTGCCTGAGGGTCGCTCAGTGCTGGGGCAAAGGTGCTAAGGGTCATCAACTGGGGATAAGTCATCTCCGGACGACGCAGCAGATCTTCACCATTGGCTTCTTTGGTCAGGACTGCGCTCAGCACGCCGTTCACCTCTTCAACCGATTCAGACTTCGGATGCACCCAGATATCCCGGAGACGCTGGCGTTCCTGCTCAATGCTTTCCAGCTTCTCGTTGTAGCGCGCCCAGCGGGCGTCATCCACCAGACCCAGCTCACGACCGGCTTCGGTCAGACGCAGGTCGGCGTTATCTTCACGCAGCATCAGACGATATTCAGCCCTGGAAGTGAACATACGGTACGGTTCTTTGGTGCCCAGCGTGCAGAGGTCGTCGACCAGCACGCCGAGATAAGCCTGATCGCGCCGGGGTGCCCAACTCTCTTTGTCTGCAGACAGGCGGCCGGCATTCAGGCCAGCCAGCAGTCCCTGAGCCGCTGCTTCTTCGTAACCGGTGGTACCGTTGATTTGACCAGCGAAGAACAGCCCCTGAATGTATTTGCTTTCCAGTGTCGGTTTCAGATCGCGTGGATCGAAGAAATCGTACTCAATGGCATAGCCCGGACGGACGATTTTGGCATTTTCCATTCCCTGCATTGAACGGACAATCTGCATCTGCACGTCAAACGGCAAACTGGTAGAGATGCCGTTAGGGTAAATCTCGTTGCTGGTCAGGCCTTCCGGCTCCAGGAAGATCTGGTGAGCATTACGATCGGCAAAGCGCATGACCTTGTCTTCTATCGACGGGCAGTAACGTGGCCCGATCCCTTCAATCACACCTGAGTACATCGGGCTGCGATCGAGGTTATTGCGGATTACCTCATGCGTCTTCTCGTTGGTATAGGTGATATAGCAAGGCACCTGCTGTGGATGTTGCGACACATTTCCCATAAACGAGAATACTGGCATTGGGGTGTCACCATGCTGAGGGGTCAGCACGCTGAAATCAATGGTTCTGGCATCGATACGCGGAGGCGTCCCGGTCTTCAGGCGACTGACGCGCAGTGGCAGTTCACGCAGACGGCGGGCCAGTGGGATCGAAGGAGGATCGCCAGCACGGCCACCGCTGTAGTTATCCAGTCCGATATGGATCTTGCCATCCAGGAAAGTCCCGACGGTCAGTACCACTGCTTTCGCACGGAACTTCAGCCCCATCTGGGTAACGGCACCCACCACACGATCGTTCTCAACGATCAGATCCTCAACCGCCTGCTGGAAGATCATCAGGTTTGGTTGATTCTCCAGAGCAGTGCGTACCGCCTGACGATAGAGCACGCGATCCGCCTGAGCGCGGGTCGCCCTTACCGCCGGGCCTTTGCTGGCGTTTAGTATCCTGAACTGGATACCCGCCTGGTCGATGGCATGGGCCATCAGCCCGCCAAGTGCATCCACTTCCTTAACCAGATGTCCTTTGCCAATCCCACCGATTGCCGGGTTACAGGACATTTGTCCAAGCGTATCAATGTTATGGGTTAAAAGCAGGGTTTGCTGACCCATTCGGGCAGCCGCCATGGCGGCTTCGGTACCCGCATGACCACCACCGATTACGATGACGTCAAAAGGATCTGGATAAAACATGGTACTGCACCTCGCGGTTGTGCGATTGAGTGATAGCTGTCTGGGGCGTGGATTCTACTCAACTTTAGACGATGGTGAAAGCGCAGGGCCAGACACGTATTAAAAAGAAGATCTTTTTTATTTAGAGATCTCTTTATTGGATCTTCTATTAGGATCGAGGATCTCTGTGGATAAGCCTTTTTTCCTAAGGACGATCATTGGGTTAAGGAGGATCATTTGCTGTGAAAGATCGGTGATCCTGTGACGTATAAGCTGGGATCAAAAGGGCATGTTATTCACAGGCATCGGTAAGGCATCAACTTGTTCTTGGGATAACAACCGGTTATTACCGGGAATTCAGCATAGTTATACACAATTATTTGCCCGAAAAAGCGACGAAACGGGGCATAATTTACAAAACTCTTGCGGTTTTTCACCCGCCAGCGGCCAGAAAAGGCCCGATCCAGCCGCCAGGGATCGTCACTTCAGCAGTGTTTTCCAGCTTTCCACCCACACCTCTGCGGGATCTTCCGGGATCTCATGTTCCAGTACGTCAATATCCAGACGATCGCCCAGTCGTTTCGCACCACAGGCAGTCAGCAGAAGATCAAGCTTATCGATAGCGCCGCAGAACAGATCGTACTCCCGGTTGCCAATGCCCACAGCACCGTAACGCACCTTGCTCAGATCCGGTTTCCCTTCTTCTATTTCATCAAACAGAGGCTGCAGGTTATCCGGCAGGTCACCGGCACCATGGGTGGAGGTCACCACCAGCCAGGTTCCTTCATTGGCCAGCTCATCCAGTTCAGGACCGTGCAACAACTCGGTGGAAAAGCCAGCTTCTTCTAACTTCTCAGCCAGCATTTCAGCCACGTATTCTGCGCTACCTAAGGTGCTGCCGGTGATTAAGGTTACGTCCGCCATAAAAGGATCCCTGTTCTGCAAAGGCGGACATTGTACGCTGTGATCTAAATGGGATCTACCTGTGGGTAAGTAGGGTTATTGGTCAGGATCGGTCCCTGAGCCTGCCATTTTGAGTGTGGATAATTTTGTGCACAAATCAGGGCTTAATGGTGCGCATGATCGGGTTCTGCAGGGAGATCAGGGTTTCGGTGGACTGGATCTCGTCGATGGTCTGGATCTTGTTAATCAGAACCTGCTGCAGGGCATCGATCGAGCGGCACATCACCTTGATAAAGATGCTGTAGTGGCCGGTGGTGTAATAAGCCTCGACCACTTCGTCCAGGCTGTTCAGGCGGGCCAGTGCGGAAGGGTAGTCTTTGGCGCTTTTCAGGATAATGCCGATAAAGCAGCAGACGTCATAACCCAGATGCTTGGGATCGATCTCCACCCGCGTGCCTTTGATAATTCCGGCCTGCTTCATCTTCTCCACGCGCACGTGAATGGTCCCGGGGCTGACGTTAAACTGCTTGGCCAGCTCGGCATAGGCGGTGCGGGCATCGGACAAGAGGGCGTTGAGAATGCCGCGGTCGAGGTTATCGATTTGCAGATTATCTGCCATAGGGCTTCCTGAATTAAAGAATTAACAATGTATTGTCGATTAATGTGCAGGAAATTAACCAGGGAGGCAATATTATTGTGGATTGAACAGCGGGTACCGGTTGACACCCGCTGAGAGGGATTAACGCTTACGCCAAATTGTCAGCTGTGCAACCGTATGCTGATATTTGCGGGCCGTTTCGCGGATAACAAACGGAACATCCTGAGGAGCGGCAATCTCTTCAAAATCTGCCGCCAGCAAACGCTGCAGTGCCTGGTAAGTGGTCAGTGCTTCACCGTTCTCCCTGATGCCGCCCAGCCAGTTCTCCTTCGGCGTAAACTCCTCCAGCCAGGTATAGGGCGAGGAGAGCATCAGTACGCCGCCTGAGCGGATCATGGTGGTGATATCCTGCAGGAAGCGCTTAGGCTGACGCAGGCGGTCAATCAGGTTAGAAGCCAGCACCAGATCGTAGTGATCCTGTTGCGGCTTAAGGTTACAGGCATCGCCCTGCACAAACTGGATCCTGCCGGTCAGCTCTGTGTCCAGCCCGAAGTCCTTCAGGCGCACCTGACGGTACTCAACCAGATCGCCCTCTTCCTGAGTCACATAACGGAAATCCTCACCGCTGGTCAGCTGCAGTGCCACATCAATAAAGCGCGCGGAATAGTCCATTCCCACCACTTCTTTAAAGTGACGGGCGAGTTCGAAGCTGGCGCGGCCAGTGGCACAGCCGATATCCAGCGCTCTGCCGCGTTTGTCCGTGATCCGGCAGGCGATATCCACCAGCGCGGCGGCATAGTTCGGCGTGCCGAAATAGTCCGGCCCGAACTGAAAGTCGAGATACTGCGACACCATGCCATCGGTTTCATAAGGATTAAGCGACATCTTCTCCTGATGGCTGGAGACCACATAGCGGAAGCCCGCATGCTGGAAGAAATGCCTGCGGAAGGCGTAGCGGGCTGATTTCAGCGCCTCGTTACCGGTTGATATCCAACTGCCACCTTTAATCAGCGCATGTTTGCCGTCGAAGGTAGGTGTGGAGAAGTCATCATAAAGCGGATGAACCTTAAAGCCTTCCAGACCGTTGGTTGGCGTGGTGGTCCACTGCCAGACATTGCCGACCAGATCGAAGAAGTCGCCCTGGGCAAAGCGATCCACCGGGCAGGAGGATGCCCACCAGGCCAGATTAATGTTGCCCGGCACTTCAGCCATCCGATCGCCAGCCAGCCGTTCACGCAGCACCAGCCATTCTGATTCACTGGGCAACTGCACTGATTTACCGGTTTCATCGGCTTTCCAGCGGCAGAACGCCGCCGCTTCCAGCTGGTTAACCTCGGCTGGCCAGTCCCACGGCATGGGCACTTCCTCGGCCATCAGACGAAGCCTGAGCTGTTCCGGCTGGTCAGGCGTTCCCACCCAGAACGTGGGCATTTTCGCGCTGGCAAAATTTCGCCAGCCCAATCCCTCTTTATCCCACCAGCGGTCGTCCTGATAGCCACCGGCGGTGATAAATTCATAATACTCCGCGTTGCTGGTCAGCATCTGGCTGGCTTTAAACGGCTTCACTTCACTGACCTGCGTGCCGTATTCGTTATCCCAGCCGTAAGTATCATCGGTTTTTCCCTGTGTTACGCGGGCACCGTCAACAGCCACCAGTCTGTTCGGCGGGACGGAGGCAAGGTCATGGCGGGCGCTGGGGCAGACCGGCCAGTGCGGCTGTGGTTTGACCCAGGCGAGCGGCAGCTGGCGGATCAGCACGCTGGAGGTTTCCAGATGAATGCGTTCATGCTCGATCCCCATCAGGATAACCCAGGCCGGGCTGTCCCAGCCAATCGGCAGGGTCAGCGGCATCTCTTTAATAAAGGTTTCGACCAGATGGCGCACCTTGCCACGGTAGTCGCGTAATTCAGACAGCGTTGGCCACTGATAGTGGCTGGTGTCCAGATCGTCCCAGCTCATCTCATCCACGCCGATCGCCATCATCGCTTCGATATTGTCATCGACACGATCGGTAATCAGCCCACCCGCCATCATCTTATTAACGTAAAAAGTCGCGGTATGACCAAAGTAGAACACCAGCGGGTGTCGCAGAGAAATGGCTTTGGTGTAATACGCTTTTTCACTGGCGAGGCAGTCGAACAGGCTCTCGTAGAGTGTCCAGGTCTGCGTGAAATAGGTCAGCAGCTCCTGACGCTTTTGTTCAGAACTGCCACCGCTTAAAAGCAGGGTGTGGGTTGGTGCGGGAAGACCTGATGCAAAATCTTGTTGTTGTGATACCACTTGATGCTCCCAATCTGCCTGATGGCTGTAGCGTACTTATGACTATAGCAAACAAGCTTTACCAGATTGTGTCTGAAGGGAGCTAGCGTTGCCAGCGGCGCAGCAGGCGGCTTTTCAGCCCGGTATCAAAACGCCAGATATGGTCGAAGATGCGCATAATGCCAGGTTTTCCATGATCGGACAGCGCAACTGCATGGAAGCGTTGCTGCTGTTGTAGCTGGTGTAGTTTGATTCTTTTCACCAGTTCATCCGGCAGGCGCTGGGCGATAAAGTCAGAGATAATCACCGCATCGGCATCGTTCCATGCCGGAGTGGCAAGCTTGAGTAGCACGGTATCCAGGCAGGCGGCCAGATCGGTGCCGCCGCGAAAGCGCTGGCTGAGGAAGCGGATCGCCTGAGCGATGCCGTCTCCCGCGGTCAGTTCATAACTCACCACTTCATGGGCAAACAACATAATGTGGCAGCGCCGGTTATCGGCCAGTGCCACCTTCAGCAACGCCAGACAGAAGGCTTTGGCACAGCGTTCGTTAAAGCCGCCCATTGAACCGGAAGTGTCCACGCAGACGATAAAAGGTCCGCGAGGCTGTTCGTCATGCTGCTGGTGGGAAACCGGACGCAGGGTGACCTTGTCATGCCACGCCTCACCCTGCAGGCGATAAGTGATTAGTCGCTTCTCCACCAGCCGCCGGTAAAACTCCATCTCCAGCTCGCTGATGCCCAGCGTCGCCAGCTCGGGCGGCAGCAGGCGCAGGATATCGTCGCTCTGGTGCAGCCCGTTGACCTCTTCCGGCACGCTCTCCGGCTCCCTGACCAGCTGGTGGAAGGCTTCCAGCGGCGCATCCTGCGACATGACAGCTTTGGCTTCGCGGCTGCGGCCCAGCTGTTCGGCCAGTTTTTGCAGGGTGGGCTGCTGCGCCAGGAAATCGCCGTATTCGACGATCAGCTGATAATCGCCGCGCTGCAGCGGACTTTTGGTCAGATCCCACAGGCGACCAGCCGCAGCCTCGTCGTTATCCGACAGCACGGGTGCCAGCTGGCCGCTCATTGCCAGCCGATGCTGCAGTTCAGCCAGCAGCTTTTCGCGTTCCTCATCGAGCAGCTGCTGGTTCAGTGAAAGGGTTTGCAGCGTCAGGCTGAGCCGCCAGCGCTGCAGAAACAGCGTCTGCTGCGATCCGGTCAGAGAACTGGCGGCATCGGCATTGGCAACCAGCGCCCGGGCTTTTTCGGCAAAGGGAGAGTGGTGTTGTTCGAGGTATTGCAGCACCTCCGGCAGCCTGAGGCAGAACTCTTTCAGGTTGAGCGGCTGACACTGCTGGAACAGGGTGAATTCATCAGCCAGTTCATCCGGCACACGGGTGTTTTTCAGCTGCTCCATTATTTCGGACTTCCAGCGGGGCAAATCCTGCATCAGCGCTTTCTTCAGGCCGGGGAACTTCTCAAAGAAAATCGCCAGCTGCGGGCTGGCCAGCAGAGCCAGCACCAGCTCCTCGATCAGATCGTTTTCACTGACCGCCAGAAAGGCGCTCAGCGTATCCAGTGAAATCACTGACGCGCCTGCTTCAGCTGGTCAGCAACCTGCTGCAGACTCTCTTCGATCTTAGCCAGCCAGTCATCGCTGATAAACAGGCAGCGTTGAGACTGGCTGAACAGGGTGCGCTGACCGCGCAGCTGGGTTTCCAGTTCGTCGAGCGCCTGAACAATCTCTTCCGGCAGTCCGCTGGCCTGCTGTTTGCCCGGCAGCATCAGTCGGGTAGCCTGCAGGCTGACATCCCGTAGCGTCAGGCAGTCATTACCGTCCACGTGCAGATCCAGCGTCTGGGCAAAGCCAATGCCGTTCAGCTTGCCGCGCACGTCGCCGCCTTTCTGCAGCCAGTGATGCAGTGGCTCACGGGCGATAACCACATGCGTTACCTGCATATCATGCAACATCAACGGCTTTTGCAGCATCAGGGTCAGGGTATCGTCAGCCAGCACTGCAGGCAGCTCGTAATGTGGCTTGCGGCTGAACATGCCACCATGCTTCTCCAGCCGGATGGCCTGTTCGACGCTCTTCTCCTGCTGCAGGACCAGGCGGCGGGATTCGATCTGCTGCAGCTTGATCAGCATTGGCTGCTGCTGCCACGCCTGAAGCGTGATCAAATTATCGATTTCACGATCGAGAAGCTTCATCGACGCCACGTCATGCCACAGACAGTCTTTAAGCAGGATCAGATCGACCGGGGCAATCGCGCTACGCCCGCTGTAAAAAGCACAGGCCTGCAGCAGGTGAATGGCTTTTTTCCAGCGGCGGTCGGAGATATAAGGGGCTTCCGGCTGGTTCTCAAGCTGCTGGCGAAGCAGAAAAATAAGTTCAAAAACGTCATCAGGCAGTGCAACCTGGGTAATGCCTTTCTGCCATTCGCTGTATTCTTCATCGGTGATGCACAGTGAGTCGGCCACCGGATTGCTGTCGTCCTGCTGGTGGGTCAGCATGCTCTTGAAATTCTGCTTCTCGTGGACGTTGTCCAGCCACAGGCGGATCAGCATTCGGTCATACAGCGCTTCCAGCCCGCTGTCAGCTTCGGGCAGTTCATTGGAGGCGGTGACCAGCAGTCGCATCGGGATTTTTTCTTCGCTGTCGCCGTTACGAAAACGCCGTTCGTTAATTGCCGTCAGCAGGGTATTGAGAATAGCCGGACCGGCCTTCCAGATCTCGTCCAGAAACACAATTTCTGCATCAGGCAGGTAGCCGCGGGTCAGACGCTGATAGCGGCCCTCGTCTTTTAACGCCTGAATGGACAGCGGACCGAACACTTCCTCCGGCGTGGAGAAGCGGGTCATCAGATATTCGAAAGCGCGGGAATGCTGAAAAGCGAACTTCAGCCGGCGGGCAATCAGGCTTTTGGCTATACCCGGCGGGCCAAGCAAAAAGACGCTCTCACCGCTCAGCGCAGCCAGCAGGCAAAGGCGAATCGCATGGTGCCTTTCATAAAGTCCTTTTTCTAATGCATTGCTGAGGCGAGCGATTCTTTCCGCAAGTACGTGAGGCTGAGGCATAATCAAACATTCATCCTTTTCTACGGCCTGACCAGCTGGGTCACTGGCGAGCGCAAACACTACTGGCTATGATGCTTGAAAGAGTTGATACGAGTCAGCTTTTTTCTTGTCAAAGGGTGACGTGGGCCATTGAACTTCTTTTTGCTAGCGTAATTAAGGATAGGCATTCGTGATGAATCGTGCATACTGTGCGCTTTTTGATGGCTTGATAAGCGGCGAGCAATCCGGCAATTTCCAGCCCCAACAAAAGATTAGTCTATGAGTTCTGATAAAAAGCAGTCCCTTGGTGGCGTCACGTTAGCAGCGATAGGTGTGGTGTATGGCGATATCGGTACCAGCCCTCTGTATACCCTGCGGGAATGCCTCTCCGGACAGTTCGGGTTCGGCGTTGAGCGCGATGCGGTATTTGGCTTTCTTTCGCTGATTTTCTGGCTGCTGGTGCTGGTGGTTTCGCTGAAGTACATCAGCTATGTGATGCGTGCCGACAACGCCGGAGAAGGGGGGATCCTCACCCTGATGTCGCTGGCGGGCCGCAACACCGGGGCAAGAGCCACCGCGGTTCTGGTGATTATGGGACTGATTGGCGGCAGCTTTTTCTATGGTGAGGTGGTTATCACCCCTGCCGTTTCGGTGCTCTCAGCCATTGAAGGTCTGGAGATTGCGGCACCAAACCTCGATGCTTACATCGTTCCGATGGCGATTGCCGTGCTGACTTTGCTGTTTGTGATCCAGAAACACGGCACCGGAATCGTCGGCAAGCTGTTTGCACCAGTGATGCTGCTGTGGTTTATCGTGCTGGCGGTACTCGGTGCGCGCAGTATTGTGGACAACCCTGAGGTTCTCCATGCGCTAAACCCGTACTGGGCGATGCACTTCTTCATGGAATACAAAGAAGTTTCCTTCTTCGCGCTCGGCGCGGTGGTGCTGGCCATCACCGGGGTGGAAGCGCTGTATGCGGATATGGGCCACTTCGGCAAATTGCCGATCCGCCTGGCCTGGTTCTCCGTGGTGCTGCCGTCGCTGGTGCTGAATTACTTCGGCCAGGGCGCACTGCTGCTGAAAAATCCTGAAGCAATTAAAAACCCGTTTTTCCTGCTGGCACCAGACTGGGCGCTGATCCCGATGCTGATCCTCGCCACGCTGGCGACGGTGATCGCTTCGCAGGCAGTGATTTCCGGCGTGTTCTCCCTGACCCGTCAGGCGGTTCGTCTGGGTTACCTGCCGCCAATGCGCATCGTGCATACCTCTGAAGAAGAGTCCGGGCAGATCTATATTCCGGTCATCAACTGGATCCTGTTCTTCTCGGTGGTTATCGTCATCGTTGGCTTTAAACACTCCAGCAACCTGGCGGCGGCTTACGGTATTGCCGTTACCGGCACTATGGTGCTGACGGCTATTCTCTGCACCACCGTGGCGATCAAAAACTGGCACTGGAATCGTTATCTGGTGATCCTGATCCTCATCGGCATGCTGTGCATCGATGTCCCCCTGTTCTCCGCAAACCTGGTCAAAGTGTTCTCGGGTGGGTGGCTGCCGCTTTGCCTGGCGCTGATGATGTTTATTGTGATGACCACCTGGAAAAGCGAGCGTTTTCGCCTGCTGCGCCGTATGCACGAACATGGCAATTCCTTGGAGGCGATGATTGCTTCTCTGGAGAAATCACCGCCGGTACGTGTGCCAGGCACCGCCGTGTATATGTCCCGTGCGCTGAACGTTATACCTTTCGCTATGTTGCATAACCTTAAACATAACAAGGTATTACATGAGCGAGTGGTCTTGCTGACGTTAAGGACTGAAGACGCGCCGTACGTGCACAACGTTCGCCGTGTCACCATCGAGCAGCTTTCCCCGACATTCTGGCGCGTGGTGGCAAGCTACGGCTGGCGTGAAACCCCGAATGTGGAAGAGATTTTCCACCGCTGCGGGCTGGAAGGGCTGAACTGCCGGATGATGGAAACGTCGTTCTTTATGTCGCATGAGTCGCTGATTATCGGTAAGCGTCCCTGGTATCTGCGCCTGCGCGGCAAGTTGTTCCTGATGCTGCAGAAAAATGCCTTGCGTGCGCCGGATCAGTTTGAAATACCGCCAAACAGGGTTATTGAGCTGGGAACTCAGGTCGAGATTTAAGAGTTTAAATACTTAAACAGGGGCCGGTGTTTGCGCGGGGAACACTAACCGGGAATTTTACACAGTGCTTGCGCAGGAGTTGACTGGGGGGAATTCAGAGTCGTGCTTCTCGTGCCTCTCGCTTTGGGGTTGCATGAGGCTAATGCTGAATGCTCTCTGCATACGAACTGTGTAATTTCGTGAAACGAGGGCGGAATAAATTCCGCCCTTACGTTACCAACTGATCTTTACGGCGAACCCGCCTTCTTCCCGATTCGCAAACCTCACCTGCATCCCGTGCAGCCTGGCTATCTGACTGACAATTGACAGCCCAAGGCCGCTGCCGGTTTTCTCCTGTCCTGGTGGCCGGTAGAAACGCTCACCCAGCCGTTGCAACGCCTCCGCACTGACCCCGGCACCGTTATCCACTACTTCTATTCCCTGCAGGGTCAGCTTCAGTTCAACCCTGGTGCCCGGCTGGCTGTAGCGAATGGCGTTATCCAGCAGGTTACGCAGCATCAGAGACAACAACAGCGCGTTGCCAGAGCGGATAACCGGCGTGTCCGCTGCTGCCAGCATGAGTTCCACCTGTTGCGACTGTGCATTGCCATAATGATCCACTACCGCCTGTTGCAGTAGCTGTTGCAGATCCACCGGCTGCTTCTCCAGCTGTTCATCGCTTTCCAGCCTGGAGAGCGTCAGCAACTGATCCACCAGCCGTGCCGCACGATCGATCCCCTCATCCAGATTGGTCAGGGCATGATGGCGCATGGCCTGATCGTCATGTGCCAGCTGCGCCACTTCGGTTTGTACTTTCAGCGCGGCCAGTGGGCTTCTCAGTTCATGGGCAGCATCTGAGGTAAAGCGACGCTCACGCACCAGCATCTCACCTGTTCTGGCAAACAATGCATTCAGCTCTTCCAACAGCGGACGGACTTCCTGCGGCACCCGGTTCTCCTGTAGTGGCGAACTGTCATCAGGCGAGCGCTGGCGGAGCTGGTGGGCGATCCTTTTCAGCGGCACCAGCTCGTGCGTGACCAGCCAGAGTAGTAGTAGCAGCATGATCGGCAGGGCAACCAGCCACGGAACAAGGTTGGTCTCCACAATGTCTCTGGTCATATCATCGCGGTATTCCCACTCCTGGCCGACTACCACCAGGTAACGCTTATCCGGTGTGCTGAGCCATACCAGCCGCCACAAGTCATCGTCCCCCTTCAGTTTGGCGTCTGTGAAGCCGTCGCGATTGTAGAGAAACTGAAAATCTCTGCCGTTGTCGCCGTCATTCATCACCATCCTGCCGTCTGGAGTAAACACAGCAAAAGCCAGCGCGTCGTCATCCTGTTCACCGTGATGATGTCTCAGCATCTTTTTACTTTTCGGCAGCACCAGCGCCTGGTGACTCAACTGCTCCGGATTCATCGCCGCCAGGCGTTTGGCGAACAGCATCTGCTGTGTATCGAACAATTTGTTGATGTTGTGCCTGGTTTGCCACCAGGAGCCCAGACTTGCCGCTCCCCAGCAGATCAGCGTCAGCAGAATAAACCCCAGCATCAGCCGCAGACGTAAACTCAGACGGCTCAAAACGGTTCTCCCAGCGTGTAGCCCACACCGTGGACCGTACGGATAAACTGGCTGCCCAGTTTTTTACGCAAGTGATGGATATGCACTTCAACAGCATTGCTGGATACATCATCGTCCCAGCCGTAGAGCTTTTCTTCCAACTGGGCACGGGTCAGTACTCGGCCGGGATTCATCAGGAACAGTTCCAGCAATGCCAGTTCACGTGCCTTTAGCGGCAGCGGCTCACCATTAAGCGTGACCGTGTGCGATCCGGTTTCCATCACCACTGCACCGTGATTCAATGTGGGCAGGAGCTGCCCGTGGCGGCGGCGAATCAACGCCTGCAACCGCGCGGCGACTTCGCTGAGGGCAAAAGGCTTGCAAAGATAGTCATCCGCGCCCTGCTGCAACCCGGCAACCCGCTGCTCCAGCGCATCTCTTGCCGTCAGGATCAGCACCGGTTCATCGCGACCCGATTGCCGCCACTGGCGCAGGATTTCCAGGCCATCAATACCGGGCAGGCTGAGATCCAGCACCACGGCATCATAGGGCGCGGCAGATAAAGCACTCTTCCCCTCCCTGCCGTCGGTAAACCAGTCAACGCTGAAACCCATTTTGACCAGGCCGGCCCGGATGCCGTCACCAATCAGCCGATCGTCCTCAATGACTAAAATTCGCATGGTAGATTCCTTCTGTAGATAACGGCTTTATACGAGACAGGGTTGCGGTTTGTATACCCAAGATCGACGGGAATTGCGCTTTTTCGACAAAATACAGAAATAAATCCGCAGGATGATTCATCTTAAGATCCCGTTAAGAACCTTTTGTTTTAATCCGTCCTGAAGATCACGTACCCCTTCCAGGGAACAAGGATAAATAAAAAGGTGAATACGATGAAAAAGACAGCTGCTTTACTGGCCATTGCCGCTCTGGTTTCCACTCCTGTACTTGCTGCCCAGACCGGTGGCTTCAGCGATCCGGCCGCACCGGCGGTCGCAGCGCAGAAAGGGGGCTTTGTGGCAACCAATGGGGCACTGACCAGCGTAAAACAGGCGCAGGATTTGCCGGATGATGCCTGGGTTACGATGCGCGGTAATATTGAAAAGCGTGTGGGCGATGAAGATTACCTGTTCCACGATGCTACCGGCTCAATCAGGGTTGAGATCGACCACAAACGCTGGGAAGGACAGACTGTAACGCCAACAGACAAAGTCGAACTGCAGGGCAAAATTGACAAAGACTTCAACTCAGTTGAAGTGGACGTGAAACAGATCCGCAAAATTCAGGGTTAAGTCTGACCTGCAGCTTGTTTGCCAGCTGCACCAGGTACTGGTGTGGCTGGGTACCCTGATATGACCAGCGGGAAATACCCGGCGCATTTTTTATTGACGGCTATCCCTGCCGCTATCCGCAAACCAGCTTCCTGCCAGCCCTTTTAATCCCTTCCTTCTGCAGACTAAGTCAAACTTTCTTCGCCGCGAGCGAAACGTTTCGATGGCGATCACAATTTCACCTTTCTGCGATTGTTTTCCCCCCGCGATTTTTTACACTCCCGATCAGCGAAACGTTTCGCTCTGGAGTGAACGATGAAAAAAGGCACCTTACTGAATTCTGAAATCTCGTCCCTGGTATCCCGCCTGGGGCATACCGACAGCCTGGTCATTGGCGATGCAGGTCTGCCCATTCCGGCCGGGCCGCAGCGTGTCGATCTGGCGCTGATGAAAGGTATTCCCAGTTTTATGCAGGTGGTACAGGCCGTGACCGAAGAGATGCAGGTAGAAAGTGCCGTCATCGCGGAAGAGATCAAATCTCATAACCCACAGCTTCATAGTGAACTGCTCACCCAGCTCGATTTGCTGCAACAACACCAGGGCAACACCATCACTGTTCAGTACGTCAGTCATCATCAGTTCAAACAGCAAACACAGCACAGCCAGGCGGTGATCCGCAGCGGGGAATGTTCCCCTTATGCCAACGTCATCCTCTGTGCTGGCGTGACCTTCTGAGGCCGTCATGCAACCTTTACTGCAACTGCAAGGCATAGATAAATCCTTCCCCGGCGTGAAAGCGCTCTCGGGAGCGGCGCTGGCTGTTTACCCTGGCCGCGTGATGGCACTGGTGGGGGAAAACGGGGCCGGAAAATCAACCATGATGAAGGTGATGACCGGGATCTACACCCGAGATGCTGGTTCGATCACCTGGCTGGGTAGTGAAGTTTCATTCAACGGGCCAAAAGCCTCTCAGGAGGCGGGAATTGGCATTATTCACCAGGAGCTCAACCTGATCCCTCAGCTCAGCGTTGCGGAAAATATCTTCCTCGGGCGTGAGTTTGTGAACGGTTTTGGCCGTATCCAGTGGAAGAAAATGCACGCTGAAGCGGATGTGCTGCTGAAAAAGCTCAACCTGCGCTTCAGCAGCCACAAGCTGGTGGGCGATTTGTCGATTGGCGATCAGCAGATGGTGGAGATTGCTAAGGTGCTGAGCTTCGAGTCGAAAGTGATCGTGATGGACGAGCCGACCGATGCGCTGACCGATACCGAGACCGCCTCACTTTTTCGGGTGATCCGTGAGCTAAAAGCGCAGGGCTGCGGCATCGTCTACATCTCCCACCGCATGAAAGAGATTTTTGAAATCTGCGATGACGTGACGATTTTCCGCGACGGGCAGTTTATTGCTGAGCGGACGGTCGACACTTTGAATGAAGATTCGCTGATTGAGATGATGGTGGGCCGCAAACTCGAAGAGCAGTATCCGCGCCTCGATAAAGCGCCAGGCGACGTTCGCCTGCAGGTGGAGCACCTCAGCGGGCCGGGTGTCGCGGATGTCAGCTTCTCGCTGCGTAAAGGGGAGATTCTGGGTGTGGCTGGTCTGATGGGCGCGGGGCGCACGGAACTGATGAAGGTACTGTACGGTGCTCTGCCGCGCAGCGCTGGTAGCGTGACACTTGACGGTAAGAGCGTGCAGACTCGTTCGCCGGAAGAAGGACTGCAGAACGGCATCGTTTATATCTCAGAAGACCGTAAACGTGACGGGTTGGTACTGGGGATGTCGGTGAAAGAGAACATGTCTCTTACCGCGTTGGACTACTTCAGCCGCAGCGGCGGCCGTCTGAAACATGCGGAAGAGCAGCTGGCCGTCAGTGACTTTATCAAACTTTTTAACGTTAAAACGCCGTCGATGAACCAGCCAATTGGCCTGCTGTCAGGAGGAAATCAGCAAAAAGTCGCTATCGCCCGTGGGCTGATGACCCGACCAAAAGTGCTGATCCTCGACGAGCCTACCCGCGGCGTGGACGTGGGGGCAAAAAAAGAAATTTATCAGTTAATCAATCAGTTTAAAGAAGAGGGGCTGAGCATCATCCTGGTCTCCTCGGAAATGCCGGAAGTGCTGGGCATGAGCGATCGCGTGCTGGTGATGCACGAAGGCCGCCTGAGCGGTGATTTCCCGATTGAACAAGCCTCGCAGGAAGTGCTGATGGCGGCGGCAGTAGGTAAGCAACATAGCGTGGAGCTGGCATAACAATGAGTACCCAAACCCTTCAGAGCACCCGTTTTTTCAGCAAGGCCTGGCTGCTGGAGCAGAAGTCACTGATCGCACTGATCGTGCTGATTGCCATCGTCTCCAGCATGAGCCCGAATTTCTTCACCCTGAACAACATGTTCAACATCCTGCAGCAGACCTCGGTTAACGCCATCATGGCGGTGGGGATGACCCTGGTTATCCTGACTTCGGGCATCGACCTGTCGGTGGGATCGCTGCTGGCGCTGACCGGTGCGGTGGGTGCTTCGCTGGTGGGCCTGGAAGTGAACGCGCTGGTGGCCGTCGCGGCTTCTCTGGCCCTTGGCGCAGCGATCGGTGCAGTGACCGGTACCATCGTGGCGAAAGGCAAGGTTCAGGCCTTTATTGCCACACTGGTAATGATGTTGCTGTTGCGTGGCGTGACCATGGTCTACACCAACGGCAGCCCGATCAACACTGGCTTTAATGACAATGCCGATCTGTTTGGCTGGATCGGTATTGGCCGTCCGCTGGGGATCCCGACGCCGGTATGGCTGATGGCGGTGGTATTTGGGTTGGCCTGGTACATGCTGCATCACACCCGCCTGGGCCGCTATATCTACGCGCTGGGTGGCAATGAAGCGGCTACTCGCCTGTCCGGGATCAGCGTCAATCGCGTCAAAATTATCGTTTATGCCCTGTGTGGCATGCTGGCCGCGCTGGCAGGCACCATTGAAGTTGCCCGTCTCTCCTCGGCTCAGCCGATAGCGGGCACGGGCTATGAACTGGATGCTATTGCGGCGGTGGTGCTGGGCGGCACCAGTCTGGCAGGTGGCAAGGGACGCATTATGGGCACGTTGATCGGGGCGCTAATCCTTGGTTTTCTTAACAACGGTCTCAACCTGCTCGGCGTTTCGTCTTACTACCAAATGATCGTCAAAGCTGTGGTGATTTTGCTGGCGGTATTGGTGGATAACAAAAGCAGTAAATAACTCTCCCCTACAGGAATTTATGATGAAAATGACCAAACTGACAGCCCTTGCCATTCTGCTCGGCACCACGCTGAGCGCAAATGCCATGGCGAAAGACACCATTGCGCTGGTGGTTTCCACCCTGAATAACCCGTTCTTCGTCTCGCTGAAAGACGGTGCGCAGAAGGAAGCCGACAAACTGGGCTACAACCTGGTGGTGCTGGATTCGCAGAATAACCCGGCGAAAGAGTTGGCAAACGTGCAGGATCTGACCGTGCGCGGCACCAAACTGCTGCTGATCAACCCAACGGATTCTGATGCGGTAGGCAACGCGGTAAAAATGGCTAACCAGGCTAACATTCCGGTGATCACCCTTGACCGCGTGGCGGCCCAGGGCAAAGTTGTCAGCCACGTCGCTTCGGATAACCGATTCGGCGGTAAAATGGCTGGTGATTACATCGCGAAGAAACTCGGCGATAACGCCAAAATTATCGAACTGTCGGGCATTGCAGGAACGTCAGCAGCACGCGAGCGTGGCGAAGGTTTTAAAACTGCGGCAGACGCGCACAAATTTGTTATCCTCGCCAGTCAACCTGCCGATTTTGACCGTACCAAAGGTCTGAACGTGATGCAGAACCTGCTGACCGCTCATCCGGACGTGCAGGCAGTGTTTGCGCAGAACGATGAGATGGCTCTCGGTGCGATGCGTGCCTTGCAAACAGCGGGCAAATCCGATGTGGTGGTGGTCGGCTTCGATGGCACCGCAGATGGCGTGAAAGCAGTTGAAGGCGGCAAACTGGCAGCGACAGTGGCACAGCAGCCAGAACAAATCGGCGTTATCGGCGTGGATACTGCTGATAAAGTGCTGAAGGGCCAGAAAGTTCAGGCAATCAATCCGGTTGATCTGAAGCTGGTCACTAAATAAATCAGTACGGCACGCGCCACCTTCCACAGGTGGCGCCTTTTTCTGGACGATTCCCTGATGAAAAAAACCGGCAAGCTGGCTGTCCTTGGCAGCATTAATGCGGATCATATCCTTAATCTGACTCAGTTTCCGCGTCCCGGCGAAACGGTGATCGGAAAGCAGTATCAGGTAGCTTTTGGCGGTAAGGGCGCAAACCAGGCTGTGGCCGCCGGGCGCAGCGGTGCGAATATATCCTTCCTGGCCTGCGTGGGCGAAGATGGTATTGGTCTGCGCATTCGCCAGCAGCTGGTGGAAGACAAAATCGATGTGACGCCAGTTGAAGTAGTGGCAGGCGAATCCACGGGCGTGGCGCTGATTTTCGTTAATGCCGAAGGTGAAAACAGTATTGCCATCCACGCAGGGGCGAATGCGGCACTGACTCCGGTACTGGTGGAAAAACATCAGCAAACTATTGCCGACGCCGATGCACTTTTAATGCAGCTGGAATCCCCACTGGAAAGTGTTCTGGCGGCGGCGAAAATTGCCCGTCAGCACCAGACGCAGGTTATTCTCAATCCGGCTCCGGCAACGCCGCTTTCAGACGAATTACTGGCGCTGGTTGATATGATTACGCCGAACGAAACAGAAGCGGAAATTCTGACCGGCGTGCATATCGAGTCTGATGAAGATGCGGCGCGTGCAGCAACCGTGTTGCATGATAAAGGGATCTATAGCGTGTTGATTACACTGGGCAGCCGCGGGGTGTGGCTGAGTGAAAACGGCAACGGGCAGCGTATTGCCGGTTTCAGGGTAAAAGCGGTTGATACTATTGCCGCTGGAGACACCTTCAACGGAGCGCTGATCACTGCTCTGCTGGAAGATAAGCCAATGGATCAGGCGGTTCGCTTTGCCCATGCGGCGGCGGCCATTGCGGTAACCCGCGCCGGTGCGCAACCCTCGGTGCCCTGGCGCGATGAAACCGACAGCTTCTTGCTACAGCAGGAGTAACTCGTGGCTACCATGAAAGATGTCGCGCGGCTTGCCGGTGTGTCAACTTCAACTGTGTCTCACGTCATTAATAACAACCGCTTTGTCAGCGAAGCGGTTCGCGAAAAAATCACTGCGGCGATAACCCAGCTCAATTACGCACCTTCGGCGCTGGCCCGTAGTCTCAAACTCAACCAGACGCGGACGATCGGCATGTTGCTGACCGCCAGCAGCAACCCCTTTTATTCTGAGGTCGTTCGTGGCGTGGAACGTTGCTGCTTCGAACGCGGCTACAGTCTGGTCTTGTGCAATACCGAAGGTGATGAAGATCGCATGAACCGGAGTCTTGAAACGCTGCTGCAAAAGCGGGTCGATGGACTGTTGATCATGTGCACCGAAAGCCATATTCCTTCAGCAGAGATCCTGAATCGCTATCCCTCTATTCCATCAGTAATGATGGACTGGTCGCCCTTTGAAGGCGGCAGCGACATTATTCAGGATAATTCCCTGTTGGGGGGCGAGATGGCGACACGTTATCTGATATCGCGCGGCTACACGCGCATTGCCTGTATTGCCGGCCCTCAGGATAAAACCCCGGCTCGTTTGCGTCTGGAGGGTTACCGGCAGGCGATGAAAACGGCTGGCCTGCCGATCCTGCCAGATTATGTGGTAAGCGGTGACTTTGAGTTTGAAGGCGGCTATAACGCGATGCATCAGCTACTCTCGGTCGACCCGCTGCCGCAGGCTATTTTCACCAGTAATGATGCGATGGCGGTAGGCGTTTATCATGCGCTGTTTCAGGCAGAGCTTGCGGTCGGGCGGGATATTGCGGTAATTGGCTATGACGATATCGAACTGGCTCGCTACATGACGCCGCCACTGACCACCATACACCAGCCGAAAGATGAGCTGGGAGAACTGGCGATTGATACCTTGATCCACCGCCTTGCTGAACCGGGCGCCAGCCAGCAGCTGCTGGTGCTGACGCCGGAACTGATTGAGCGTGGCTCTGTCGCGGAAATTTAAGCGCGTTTTTGGCGCTTTTCCCGGTTGGTGATCAGATGCCTGCCATCGCCGGGCTTAAGCAGCATAAACACCAACCCTGAAAGCACCGTGATCACGCCCATCGTCAGGAAGGTGGCATGGAAGTGCTGAACGGTGGTGCCATCAAAGTTTTCATAGAAGCGAAGCACTGCGGCACTGACTGCCACGCCGAAACTGATCGCCAATTGTTGAGTGACGGCGAGCATGCTGTTGCCGCTACTGGCGTTGCTGTCGTTAAGATCTGCCAGAGTAATGGTGTTCATTGCGGTGAACTGAGTCGACATCGCCATTCCCAGGATAAACAGCGGCAGCAGCAGAATAACCAGACCCATTGCCGGTGTTTGCAACGCAAAGCTGGCAATCAGTACACCAATAATGACACTAATCCAGACCAGCGTTTTCCGGTAACCGAACCAGCGCAGCACCTGAGTCACCGTAGACTTCGCCAGCAGCGAGCCAACGGCGGTAGGGGCCATCATGCAGCCAGCCAGAATGGCGGAATAGCCGAAGCCAACCTGCAACATCAGCGGCATCAGGAAGGGAATACAGCCAGTACCAAGTCGTGAAGCGATATTACCCAGAATGCCGACAGAGAAGGTGCGGGTTTTAAACATCGGCAACGGGATCAGCGGAGTCGGGTGGCGTCGTGCATGTACTATATATAGAAGAAGTAACAGGATGCCTCCCGCCGTTACGGCCAGTGCAATGCTGCTGGCTACAATTTTCTCTCCGAACAACTCAATCCCGCTGGACAGCAGCACTAACCCCAGACCAAACAGCATAAAGCCCAGCAGGTCGAAGCGGCGTTTAGGCGTGGTGAAGTCGGGCATGTATTTGCGCGCGTAGATAATACCCAGGATCCCCATCGGAATATTAATCAGGAAGATCCAGTGCCAGGTGGCATAGGTTACCAGCACACCGCCAAGCATCGGCCCGAGTACCGGCCCAATCAGGCCGGGCATGGTGACAAAGTTCAGCACCGGTAGCAGTTCACTGCGGGGATAAGCCCTGAGCAATGCCAGCCTTGCCACCGGCATCATCATTGCCCCTCCAATCCCCTGCACCACCCTGAAGACAACCAGCATGGTCAGCGAGCCGGAAAGGGCACAGGCCAGCGACCCAAGGGTGAACAGTGCAACGGCAATGATGAACACTTTGCGGGTGCCGAAGCGGTCGGCCAGCCAGCCGCTGACCGGGATCAGCATGGCAACGGTTAAGGTATAACTGATGACGGCGGATTGCATCGCCAGGGGAGAACGGTCAAGGCTGTGGGCGATAGCGGGAAGAGCGGTATTCAGTATCGTGGCATCCAGCGCCTGCATAAAAAAGGCCATGGCGGCAATCCACGGAAGTCCGGCCATACTGCGCGCGGATTTTATCATTGGGCATCCTTTTCATTCTTGGAGGTAGCAGGCAAACCTGCAATGGGTAAAGAATAGCACCAGGCTGTCCATTATCGTGATGCCCAAAAAAGGTTTTTAAACGCAGTTTTGCTGCAAAAATGGCCGTGTAACGGTGTTTTTTTTATCTTTTGATGAAAAAATAATCGGTTGGTTGTTTTTTTTTAAGAAACACTTGTCACCCGTCAGGAACTGCCTATAATGCGCCTCCACTGACACGGAACAACGGCTTAC
>NZ_WHOY01000031.1:2078521-2137155 GCF_009765445.1 Pantoea sp. BAV 3049
CGCGCAAGCATCACGCACAGCGGCTTCAGTCGTTGTCGACACTACCGGCGCATCATCAATGATTGTTCATTACAACAACGGCGAGAGCGACACGTACGCAACGCCAGACGACAGTTTCACGATACCACCCGCTCAAAGGAATTGGGGAGTGCGTTATATGAAGAGGATTGAATTTGCATGACAACAGAGCGAATAACACTGACTGCTGATCCGGTGCAGATAACTGACGGCACCCAGACAGCCTATGTGCTGGCAGATGATGGCGTGTTCAGATTCGCGGACTCAGACAGCAAACCAACAGATTTAACGCTGTCAGGAGCGAAGGCAGAAGCAACATTCAGTGAGCCATTTGTTATATGGATATGGGCAGGTTCAGGATTTGGCACGACTGTTACTGTGCTTAAACGCTAGTTTATAAAATTCTGTAAAAGACATTCACTGAGTGTCTTTGACAGAACAAACACAATGAATCATCGGTTGCTGGTATCAGCATTGCCGAGGGTTATATCCAGTTAACCAGCAGGAAATTCTATTTATGATCAGATTAATTAAGCATTGGAAGGTGAAATGCTGGCACTCGGTCGATGAAGAATTTGATCTTGGTATAACAGCAAGTCCTGATCCTGACATAAAAAATGGCTTTCTTATGGCCTGTAGAGATGGCGAATGCATAGGAATTCGACTGGAAACCATCATCGGATTCAGCATTATTCCCATTTATGAAAAGTGAAAATTATGGCGACCAAAAAGAAAACTGGCCGCCATGAATATCAGCCGCGCGCTTCTCGACCCTCTTCATCTTCGGGGACGCGGTAGCGCCAATACTTTTCAGGCTTCACCCAAACTACATCTTTACCGCTGTCTTTGCGGAATTGGTTTATAACAGGGGTAGATAATGCGAGATTTCCATCAGCATTTTCTTTTAGCAGTTGTTCGTTATCCATCTTAACTAGGTGGTCAACAACATCTTGCTGATAAAGGCATCCATCTCGAAACAGTGCTTTCATCATCCAGTTAGAAATCTCTAATGCAGACAGCTTTGGAGCGTTTGGGCTTATGGCTTTGGGTTGGTAGAAGTCAGAGACTCTTCAGGAAATGTGCCGCTTTCAAGTTTTTTTCCAGCGAACCACTGGCACTTGTATTTTCCGTTGAACGGATATGTGCCACCTTCATAATCATGTTCCTGACTCGAAACAGACATAGCCGGTCCTCCAGTGACTAAATAGACAATATCTCCAATGTTGTATTTAGGAGCGGTTTTTGGAAGTTGATTTTTAGGCATAAAACATCCCTTTTTATATGGAAACTCAAATGGCACTCACCGACAAACAAGAAATGTTCTGTCGCGAGTACCTCATCGATTTGAACGCCACGCAAGCGGCCATTCGGGCGGGGTACAGCGAAAAGACCGCTAACCGCATTGCCGCTCAGTTATTGTCAAAACTTGACATTCAGAACAGGATCGCCCAACTCAAAGCGCAACGCAACGAGCAAGTAAACATTGATGCAAGTTATGTGCTCCGACGCCTGGTTGAAATAGACCAGATGGACGTGCTCGACATTGTAAGGGATGACCTTTCGCTCAAGCCGGTCACTGACTGGCCCGCATCATGGCGGCGATACATCTCCGGCTTTGACCTGGCAGAAATGTTCGAGTGCACCGGCGAAGACGGCGGGAAAGAGCTGGCTGGCATCCTCAAAAAAATAAAATGGCCGGACAAGGTGAAGAACCTTGAACTGCTAGGCAAACACGTTTCGGTAATGGCATTTAAAGAACAGGCGTCCCACGAACACACCGGTCCTGATGGCGGACCAATTAAGGTTGAAACCAGGCCACTAACGGCGCTCTTCGAAGATGACAACACTTAATCCGGCATTTCGCCCATTCATCAAGCCACATCGCTATAAGGTGGCTAAGGGTGGACGTGGTTCAGGGAAATCATGGTCGATGGCTCGATTGCTGGTTGAGATAGCAAGGCGCGGCACATATCGATTCCTTTGTGCGCGTGAATTTCAGGCCAGTATTCAGGACTCAGTAATACAGCTCATCAGCGACACGATAGAGCGTGAAGGGTATCTGAAAGAATTTGAGATTCAGCGTAACTACATCAGACATCTGGCGACAAGCAGTCTGTTCATGTTCTACGGCATTAAGAACAACGTCACTAAAGTTAAATCTCTCGAAGGCATCGATATTTGCTGGGTGGAAGAGGCTGAGGCGGTAACGAAAGAAAGCTGGGACGTTCTGATCCCAACTATTCGTAAACCCGGCAGCGAGATTTGGGTGAGCTATAACCCGAAGAATATTCTTGACGACACGCATCAGCGCTTCGTTATTTCTCCGCCTGGCGACATCTGTCTGCTGACGGTAAATTACACCGACAACCCGCATTTTCCTGACGTTCTCCGCCTGGAGATGGAAGAATGCAAACGTAAAGACTTCGATCTTTACCAGCACATCTGGGAAGGGCAGCCGGTAGCAGATAGTGAACTGGCGATTATCAAACCGTCGTGGATTGCTGCGGCTGTCGATGCACATTTGAAACTTGGGTTTGGTGCCGGCGGTAAAAAGCGCATTGGATTTGACGTCGCTGATGAAGGCGAAGACAGCAACGCTCTGACGCATGCCCACGGCTCTGTAGTGCTTGATGTTGAGGAGTGGTCGAAGGGCGACGTAATTGACTCCTCTAACCGGGTAAACCTGTTTGCAGATAGTGTCATGGCTGACCAGATAACCTACGACTCAATAGGTGTTGGCGCTGGCGTAAAGGCTCACATGAAGCGCGTAGCTAAGCGGCAGGTTGACGGCTTTAACGCTGGAGCCGCTGTGTTCGAGCCTGATGCCATCTATATGCCGGGGAAAACCAATAAAGATATGTTCTCAAACCTCAAGGCACAGGCATGGTGGAGAGTGCGTGACCGGTTTTATAACACCTGGCGTGCAGTAGAGCATGGCGAGAAGTTTCCCGATGACCAACTAATCAGCATTTCATCCAGTATCAAAAACCTCGAATACCTCAAAGCTGAATTATCCAGGCCCCGAGTCAATTACGACAACAATGGCAGGGTAAAGGTAGAGAGTAAAAAGGACATGAAAAAGCGCGGCATTCCGTCGCCCAACATGGCCGATTCCCTGATTATGGCCTTTGCGCCAACTTCTAACGCGCTGGAGAGGTTAAAAGCCCTCGCCAGTTAAGGTGAGGCAATGGCTAAACGCAACAACAGACAGCAAAAGAAAATCGACAAGCGAATGAACATGGACAGCTATCAGAATGTGTTCATGAACGTTGGCAATGCTGGCGACCGATCTGCTTATTCCAGGATTAAATTTGCACGCCTCATTGATAAGCCCACGCTGGACAGCATCTATCTGGGCGATGGTCTTGGTCGCCGCATTATCGATATTGTGGCTGATGAAATGTTTAGATCCGGCTTCACTATCGACGGGGCAAGCGACGAGCCAGCTATCCACTCTCGCTGGGATGAGCTGAACCTGACGCAACATTTCACTGATGCAGTGGCATGGGCGCGTTTATACGGCGGTTCAATGATGCTGTTCGGCGTTAATGATGGAGGCGATCTGGAATCGCCGATGACAGACGGTGAGTTAGAGTTTGTTCGCGTCTATGACAGATATCAGGTTCAGCCTCATCTGCGTAATGCCGACCCATCAAGTGCTAATTTTGGTGAGGTCGAGGTTTACCAGATAACCCCCTTCACTGGCACGCCATATTTCGTTCATGCCAGCCGATGCCATATTTTTGACGGAGAGAGGTTACCCAATCAGGTAAGGCATCAGAATCAGGGCTGGGGTGCGTCTTGCCTACAGGGTATTTATGACGCCCTGACCGACTTCGGCATGAGCCACAAGCACGCAACCAGCTTACTTGAACGCAAACAACAGGCTGTTTGGAAGTTCAAGGGTCTGTCAACAATGTGTCAGGACGATGAAGGAAGCGATATCGCCCGCAAGCGCATCAACATGGTCGATATGACCCGTTCAATAAACAACATGATCGGCATAGATGCTGATGATGAAGATTACGTTCTGATGCAGGGCGATTTGGCAGGCGTTGTGGACGTGCAGGACAGGAAGCAGCTACGGATTTCTGCATTGACCGGTATTGATGAGCAAATTCTGTTCACCAAGACGCCATCAGGTCAGGGTGCTGACAAAACAACAGTGCCTGAATCATGGAAGCAGCTCATAGGGCGCAAGCAAAAAGATGAAGCCCGCCCAGCGATTGAGAAAGCTGTCTCGTTGCTTACCAGAGATCAGACCTGGACGATTAAATTCAATCCGCTGTCTGTGCCGAGCGAGAAAGAGCAGTCTGAAACAGACAACGCTCAAAGCCAGGCCGACGAGCGCTATATGCAAAATGGTGTCCTTGGGCAGATCGAAATGCGCGATACGTTGCGTAAGCGTGGCCGCTATGTAATGACTGACGATGAGGATTAGCCAGATGAAGAGGAAACTGATCTGGCTACATCCGGTCAGCGTGGAAATAACGTATCGGGCCGCACTACTGAAAGCAACGAGGCAGTTTAATCGCAATATTACCGATTATTACGGTGATATTCGCTTTGATGCCTGGGATGACGATATGTCGTCTGTGCTAGCTGCTCTGAGAAATCTTTCAAATCGCATATTCAGCCCTGTAATAGAGCGCCTGCCCAATCTGTTTTCGCTGACCAGTCAGATTAATGACCGGCAATGGAGGCTGGTTGTGAAGGGCGGAACAGGCTTTGAATTGCCACCATCACAGGCGGTGATTGCCGGGCAGACGATTGTGCCAACATCATCCGGCGTGCTGGGCGTCGATTCCTACCGCGCCGAGCCGTGGCTTGCTGACATGCAAAAGGTATGGGTATCGGAAAACACCCGGCTCATTAAGTCGATACCAACCGGTCAGCTGGATGATATGCAGGGAATCATTCAGCGCGGAGTGATGAATGGCACCAGCGCGGGAACAATAAAAGACCAGATAGTTGAGCGCTACGGTATATCAGAGAATCGCGCAAAGCTCATAGCTGTAGACCAGATTGGTAAGGCCAACTCAGCTCTCACGCAGCAGCGTCAGAAAGATGCCGGGATTGACGGCTATATCTGGCGTGGCGTCCTGGATAATCGTGAGCGTCAGGTACACATCGACCGCGAAGGTAAGTCCTTTAAATGGTCATCACCTCCTTCTGATGGGCACCCCGGACAGCCAGTGCGTTGTCGCTGTTATGCAGAGCCTGACTGGACTGGTAGTGTGTTTGATATTAACTGAATCGGGAGGTAGTCATGACGCAATTCGTTTTTGCGGCTGAGCCGCATAAAGAATGGATGGCAACTGGACTCTTCCAGGAGAAGAGATAAACTGTCGGTGTACATGGTCGCCGGTTATTCCCGGCCTGAGCTAGGTGTAATATGGAAAATAAAGACGGCAATCAGCTAATCCCGCTTGTGGAGGAGTTGCTGGAAAATGGTGATTTTTTCATTTCAGCAATAGAGAGCAGTGACCACAACTTCAACTTCGAAGAATGGAAAGAGAGGCTGTTGTCCGCGCTTGAGAAAGAAAAATTAAAGAATAAATAGTCAATGCATCTAACAGGTCGCCACGGCGGCCTTTTTTATTGCCTGATATTTAGGAAAGACTATGAAACAAGTCACCCGCTATGACGTGGGAGAGATTCGCGCGTCCGTAAATGAGGATGGCTACCTCCAGGATACGCCTGTTGTTGGCCGCGTTGGCATCCAGACATACCGCAATCCAGATGGCAGCGTCAGGCGCGAGCTTCGCCCTCCTGAGGAAGTATTTAAAGCTGACTCCCTGGCAACGTTCAAAGGTAAACCGATTACCCTGGGCCATCCCGGCGCGGTCAATGCGAAGAACGCAAAACGACATCAGGTGGGCACCATGCTGGATATTGCGCAGCAGGATGGCGACAACCTGAAGGTTCCTATCATCATCCACGCCGACGAAGCTATCAGCAGAGCAACTACTGGCAAGTCAAAACAGTTGTCACTCGGTTACCGGCTTGACCTGGACGAAACCCCAGGCGAGTGGAACGGGCAACCGTATGACGCTGTGCAGCGCAATATACGCATCAACCATCTGGCTCTTGTCTCAAAGGCTCGAGCCGGAGATGTGGCAACACTGAATCTCGACGGTGATGAGGAAGTTCTCAACATCGACGCTGACGACAACCCACCAAAAGGTACAACAATGCAAAAACTCCGCTTAGACAGCGGCCTCGAATATGAAGCAGCCCCTGAAGTGGTTGTTGCATATCAGGCGCTGAAACAGGATGCCGAGGACGCTAAATCTAAGCTGTCCGACGCAACCAACACCATCACCACGCTGACCGCAGAGCGAGACACGCTGAAAGCCGACGCTGCTGAATTTGATAATAAGCTGAAGGTTGCGCGTGAAGACGCAGAAAAGTCGATTAAATCGCGTACTGAACTGGAAATTAAAGCCAGCAAGCACGGCATCAAATGCGATGGCCTTGATGACGCAGCAGTTAAAAAGGCAGTCATTATCAAACTCAAGCCAGGTCTGAACCTCGACGGCAAGGACGATGCATACATTTCAGCAGCATTCGACTTTGCGGTTGACAGCGCGCCAATGGAAAAACAGCGCCAGATCGTTAATCAGGACAGGGCAGAGGCCCGCAACGATGCAGCTCAGCCAACTGGCGCAGCTGCCGCCCGGCAGAAATACATTGATCGCCTCCACGGCAATAAGGAGTCCAAATAATGGCCGTCCAGCTCTCATATGATAACGATATGCAGATCGCCATGCCTGGCATGCGCTCTGATTCCTCACTGCAAAATACTGACGGCTGTAATGCCGCTCAGGGTGCAATTAAACCCGGCTATGTCGTTGCTCGCGTTTCAGTGGCGAATGACAAACGTGTCGTTAAACAGGTTGCCGCTGCAGGCGATGCTGCAAACCTGATGGGCATTTGCCGATTCAGTCAGTACGGATGCTCAACAGGCCAGTATGAAAATGGCGACGCCGTTAACGTAATGACATTTGGCCGAATCTGGGCAGTAACTACGCTGACATCTGCGCCCGCTATGGGAACGATGGTTAGTGTGATCACCTCTGGCGACGATGCCGGGAAAGTGGCAGCAACTGGCGGAACTGCAGCTCTTGGCTGGGTGCTTACTGGCCGATTCACTGATTACATCGATAACACAGGCGCAACTGTTCATCTGGCAGAAGTGCAGCTCCGCAACCAGACCGCAGAACCGGCCTCAGCGTAAGGAAAAATAATGGAACACATGAATTATGACGAAGCCGATCTGAATGCTATTCAGGCTGGCATGGCGGTGCAGGGCATGAATATGGATGAAGGCGAGTCCATCTTCTTAGCCCGTGAGCTGGATTACGTTAAGCAGCGAGTCTACGAGAAAAAGTATCCTGCGCTCACTGCGACCACTCTTTTCCCGGTAACCAGCGAGCTTCCTTCTTACATTAAAACTTTCACATATGGCATCTGGGATGCTGTCGGTATGGCGCGTATTATCGCTGACTACAGTGATGACCTGCCAAATGTCAGCGTTAATTATCGCGAGGAAACAGGAAAAGTTTACTCACTAGGTAACTTCTACGAGTACAGCCTGGAAGAAATCCGCGCCTCTCAGGCAACAGGTAAGAACCTGTCTACCCGCCTGGCAAACGCCGCTCGTCGCGCCCATGACGTGAAAGTTAATGACCTGGCGTTTCATGGCGACGACGATTACCAGATTGTCGGCTTCCTCGATCACCCGAACATTCCGGTTACCACTTCTGCAGGGTGGACCACCGGCGAGATTGCTTCAGGTGAGTTGGAAGATGCTGTCACGGCCATTGAGACAATCACTAAGGGTCTTTATGGCGCAAACCTGATTGCACTGCCGCCAAGTAAGTTCAAGGTGCTGTCCAAGCCTATGCCGAACACCAACACCTCATACATGACCTACTTCAACACGCAGTATCCTGGACTTCAGTGGGTGCGCGTTAATGAACTGGAGGACATCGACGGCAACGGTACTAAAGCGGCAACCGTTATGGACCGTGACCCGGACAACGCCTCAATGGAAATCCCGCAGCCGTTCGAACAGCTACCGCCACAGGCGAATAACCTGGCATTCAAAATCCCATGCCACAGCCGCGCTACCGGCGTACAGGTCTACCGACCTCTCACCATCCACCTGATTAAAGGTATTTAAGGAGCCAGACGGCTCCTTTTTTTTGAGGATAAAATATGAAAATCACCAACAAATCGAAGCGCCTTTATTACGTTGCCGGACAAAAGCTGATCCCCGGCCAGACTGCGGAAATTGACGATAGCTGGAAAGAAATTGCTTCAGTAAAAACCGCGCTGGATGGTGGTGAGCTGGTACTGGCTAAAACCGATGCTGAGGTGGATGCCGCTCCTGTAGAGAAATCAACCAAATCGACCAAGGCCGACAAGTAATGAATATCGCCGCATTTGAAGGACTGACGGCACTGGAGATATTCCGCAAGTTAGCGCCTGAGTTTGCGGCTGTTCCTGATCCCGTTGTGCTGGGCTACATCGACCTCGCCTCTCTGTTTGTATGTGAGGGTGATTATGGTAAGGCCTTGAATGTCGCCCTTGCGTTGATGGCCGCTCATATCATGGCGTCACCTGGTGGCTATTCTCAGGATGGATCAACATCAGTTGGCAAGATTCTGTCACGCAAGGAGGGAGACCTGTCCATCACTTACGGTAGCGTTTCCAGTGACGCGGATTACCTATCTGGCACGACATACGGAAATCTTCTTCAGATGCTGCGTAAGCGGCTTGGACGTGGATTTGCACTGATGACGCGGGGAGTCGTGGGAGGCTGTGTATGTCCGTAAAGATACAAGATAAGCGCATAAATTTTGACAGACTTAAGCGCGAACTTGAAAAGTCAGGCGGCAAAGAGGTTGTTGCAGGGATTCAGCAGGGAGCAGTAAACGATGGGTTACAGGTCGCTCAATATGCAACATGGAACGAATTTGGCGCAGTTATCAAGGCGCACACCAGAGACGTGACTATTTATCGGAAAATAAATAGCAAAGGGGGCTTTTCTTCTCGCGCCACCAAAAATCTGAATGTTGCTGGCACAGAATTTAAGAGAGTCAGCGGGGCTAGGTTTACCAGGAAAGAGAAGTCAAATTATGCGACAACTCATACAGTAAATTTCGGGCAGCGCACCATTCCTTCCCGGCCATTTATGCGTACGTATTTCGAAGAAAACATAAATACGCTTGAAAAGGTGATGCAAAACGGTGTCCGCGCTGTGGTCACTGGTAGATCTACAATTACTCAAGCCCTTAACGCAGCTGGCGTCAGAATGGTGGATGGAATAAAGAAAAGTATTCGCAATGGTAATTGGGAGGCTAACTCACAAGCAACAATCCGCCGAAAGAAATCAGCGAAACCACTTATTGACTCAGGTGTGATGCTTAATTCTGTAACTTTTGCCATTCACGATTACGGGACGACTAAAGAATGAATCCTTTTCGCAGGCCGTACACCGTAAGGACCCCATCATCAGGACAGTATGTGAATGGTGAATGGCAGGATGGTGCCTACGTCGAATCTACAACTTATTTCTCCGTTCAGTCGATAAAGAACACTCAGGAGATTGAGCACCTTCCAGAAGGGCGCAGAATTGACGATTATCGCCGCCTGTACAGCGACACGCTATTGCAAATTACCAGCGACAGCGCTCTGTCTCAGCCGGTGCTGATTGTTATCGGCGGTCACAACTATGAACTGACCCACCGCGAGCCGTGGCAGAACGGAATCATCCCGCACTACAAATATTATTGCGTGAGGAAATACGATGGCTGATTTGGTTGAGTCTGTCGCCGAATCCCTCTTAACCTCCCTCATCGACATTCCCATTATTCGAGCCAATCAGAACGGGCCGCGCCCGAATCTCCCCTATGCCACATACCAGGTTACCTCACGAATAACTATCGGTAGCGATGACTATGGCGCAGTGGACGGTGGCGGCCTGATGCCGATTAAAGGCACCAGAGAAGGCACGATAATGGTGAATTTCTTCGGGAGTGATGCAAGAGAGAACGCCGACAATCTGGTTAATTCCATCCGCAAGACAACGTCCCGATACGCCATGCGCCGCCTGAATATGATTATCAGCGACACAGGCAACGTTACTGACCTGACCGCACTTCGCGACAGCGCCAATTTCGAACCTATGGCAAATGTCGACCTTTCTTTCCGCTACACAGCAAATTACACCGACGATGTCGGATTAATCGAAACCGTTGACGCCACCGGGAATGTCGGCGGCGAGACCGTGCATAAAACTATCACCGTTGACTAACTACGGAGCTGTCAATGTCATCATTAAATCAAATCGCCAATGTTGATATCTCACTCAACACGGCTTCGGTTGGAAAAGCCTCATTCGGCATCCCGCTAATCGTCTCACCGACCACAGCATTTAGTGATCGCGTGCGTAAATACAGCAGCTATTCGGCGGCGACCGGTGACAATCTGGACGCTGGTACACTGGCAGCTTTGCAGGCAGTGTTCAGCCAGACCCCGCGACCAAAACAGGCTTATGTTGGGCGCAGGGATGCAAACGCAATTGCAATCAGTCTGTCATCTGATCCGGTTACTGGCCGCATCTACTCATTTACGGTGGACGGAACCAGCGTCACTTACACAGCTAAAGACGGCGATGATGTTGCCGCAGTGCTGGAGGGGATTGGAGATGCTCTGGCGGCGAGTAGCGTCTCATCATTGTTCGCAGTGGCAACAGTGACTGATAACGTTCTCAGCGCGAACGTATCCAACCCCGGCAATACGGTCATTACTCCTGTGAGCAATATATCCCTTTTGACCAGGGGTAGTGATACCGGACTGGCTGCAGATATGGACAAGATTAAGGCTGAGGATAACACCTGGTACGGCTGGTCACTGGTCGAACTGAGTGATGATCTGATTAACCAGGGTGCGGCGTGGACAGAGACGCAAACGAAGCTGTTCTTTTCACGCACTTCAACACCTGCAGTATGGTCAAACGCAACAGATGACATCGCCAGCCAGCTACAGGCAGCACAATATCTGAGGACCGTTCTTATTGCTCACAGACAATCCTCAACGGAATACCCAGACGCTGCAGTAATGGGTAGATTTTTCACAAAAGACCCAGGCCAAACCGTGTTTGCGCTGAAGTCTCTGGTAACTGTGACCAACAGTAAATTCACCGACACTGAAAAGTCGTGGGTTATCAGCAAAAACGCGAATACCTACGAGCAATATGCAGACAACATCTATCTGTTTGGTGTGGGCACCGAAACCAAAGCATCAGGCAAGGTTGCCTCAGGCGAATGGATTGACATTGTTCGTGACCGTGACTGGCTTGTTGATGATATTCAGACGTCAATCGCCAGTGTGATGATCCGCTCCGGCAAAATCCCTTACACAAACGCAGGTATTGCGCTGATTGTTAACACACTTCGCGCCCGCCTGCAGAATGCACAGTTGCAGGGCGTCATTTCTCCGGATGAGAAAGACACCCTGGGCGATACTGTGCCTGGATTCAAAATGACATACCCCAACGCTGCAGATGTTGATGCTGACACCAAAGCATCACGGATTCTCTATATCACATTTGATGCCCTGCTGGCTGGTGCTATTCAGCTTGTCCAGATTACCGGCACTCTTTCTTACAGCTACGAATAAGGAGCTTTAAATGTCTGCTAATTACGGCCTGTCCGGCACATTTGACGGCTCTGAAGTTCACGTGATTATTGGCGTTGTTCCGCTATATGGTTTCTCTGATGGAGACTCAGTGACCGCGACTCGATCAACGGACCTTTTCACAAAGCGAACCGGGCTTGATGGCTCAACCGGGCGAGCCAAGAACACCGATAAGTCCGGGACTATAGAAGTTCGTTTGCTGCAAACCAGCCTCGCGAACGATGCGCTGTCAGCATTGCTAAACATGGACAGCCTTGGTCTTGAGGGTAATGCCGTTTTCCCTGTAAGCGTGGTTGATATGTCGGGACGCACGGTGATTTCCGGGTCTGATTGCTGGTTGCAAACCGCTCCTCCTGTTGCGTTTTCCACGAACGCTGTTGGCGAGCGCGTGTGGACCTTTGCTTCAGCCGCATTAACTATGTACGTAGGAGGTAATAACTGATGGAAATGCACACCTTCACAGTAAATGGAAACGAATACTCAGCGGCAAAAATGAATGCGTTTTCTGCTGCGAAACATCTGGTGAAACTGAAAACCCTGCTGGACAAAGGGTTGACCCAGGGCACAGAAGCCAACGCCATTGCGCTGCTCTCTGGCATTGATGAAAGGACCCTGGAGACGGTCATTATGCCGATTATGCGTGATGCGATGGCCTCCAGTATTACTGTAGGCGTCAAGCTGGACAGTGAGCAAAACGTTGATAAGGCTTTCAATGTTGACACTCTCTTTGATTTCTTCGAGGTGATCTGGGAGGTGCTGAAGCTGAACTTCTCCCCTTTTTTCACCAGAATATTGAGCCTGTTTGGACTGACCCCCGAGGGATTAGTAGCCAAAGCGAAGGCGCTCGCGAAAGAAAAAGCGGAGAAAGCCATCGCCGACCAAAACGTGAAGGCAAGCTAAGACCTGACGTTCATGATGAGTTGTGGGTGTGGCGTCCGATATTGCGGCAAATGTGTACCGTTGAGGGAGTCAAATCCGGACAGGTGTCCGTAGAGGACATCATCAAACTTAACGGCCTGATAGACATGACTGATTATTACAGCGCCCCGGAGGAATAACGTGGTTATACGCGAATTACTGATCCGCCTTGGATTAACTGGCGGAGAAGCCACCGGGCGCGACCTGGATAAAGTTGATAATAAGGTTAAGAGCGTCACAGAGAGCTTCCGTGGTCTGGGCGGCGTTCTGACAGGTGTCCTGGCGGGCATCAGCATAAAATCCATCATCCATATTGCTGATGAAATGCAGTCGCTGGAGTTTCGTCTGGGGCAGATGGTGACATCTACCAACGGCGGCGCTGAGGCGATGGATAATCTGTCTAAGCACGCCAGTGATGCAAGGGTGAGTATCGAGTCTTACGCCGAAGCATATACCGGCATCGGCGCGGCCACTCACGAACTTATCAAATCTGAGCAGGACCTTCTCAGCGTTACAGATTCCGTGGCTATGGGTCTGCAACTTGCTGGAGCAAACACGCAGCAGACAACCAGTGTAATGATGCAGCTGACTCAGGCTATTGCGGTCGGAAAGCTGCAATGGGCTGATATGCGCATCATCATGCAAAACTCTGATGCCTTCGCTTCTCGCCTGGCGACATCGCTTGGTATGACGCTTAATCAGATGGTGCAGGCCACACAGGGACAGGGTGGCGGTATCGGAGCGGATAAGATCGTCAATGCACTAAGGAATATGTCCGGCGAAGTGAAAAAAGAATTTGCTTCAATGCCGATGACGGTCACCCAGGCGATGACAATCATCGGGGCCCGTTGGGATATGTTCATTCACCGACTTAACAGAAGCACATCAGCAATATCATGGATCGCCGATAAGTTTCTGTGGATGGCGGATAAAATCGAATATTCGCTTGATGTTATCGTTGACGCATTAGGTGGCGCTGAGAATGCCGTTAAGCTTCTGGGTGTTGCCCTTGGTGCTGCTGGCCTTTTGGGCCTGTTGTGGGCATTACCTGCAGCGTGGGCGGCTCTCACCTCGCCAATCACCTTGATCATTGCCGGTCTTGTTTTGCTTTATGCTGCTGGTGAAGATGTCTACAGGTGGCTCAACAATCAATCATCATTGCTTGAAAAAGCAATAGGCCCTGCAAAAAACTATCATTCTGAAATAGATGGCATAACAGGTGGCTTAAGAGATTTAGCTGCAATGGCTAGGTATGCATTAAACATTCTTCAGAAGTTGAAAGATTTCATGAACACCTTCCAGGATTCAGCGCAGTCTCTTGGCGACAAATTAGGCACAACATCGTTTGCCCCTTGGTTAAAAGAAAAGGCGGGGTGGCTCACTGATGATCTTGGGCAGTGGGCGTCATGGGCTAACGATAAAACATTTGGGGCATTTGATGTGCCAAAAATGTGGAGTGATTCGATTAGGGGAATTCGTGAATTTAATATTAACCAGCAGGGAGTGGGTAGCGATGGCGTGCTAAAAAATACAGGGGTTAATATAATGAATCCCCCTGTTGTTCCTCCATACAATGCATCTGGCACACCTCAAAATATGCAATCCGGATCCGTAACTATTTCAATCGGGTCAATTGAGGTTCCATCAGGAACAACTCAGGAACAGGCTGATTATTTACGAAACGTGGGTTCATCTGTTTTCAATGACGTTGGCTACAAGTTGAGTTCGTTAAACGATGACATGTCATTTAACCGTGGAGTAACCAAATAATGGCCTTTACTGACCTTCTTGGCTTCCTATGGAATTCAAACAGCACCAGCACTTTCTCACTCAGTGATGAATCTGTGGGAAATCTGGAGTTCGACTCAATCGACAGCGAAACGCACGACTGGCAGCGAGATGTAACACAAAACCCGGTTGAGAACGGATCGCCAGTTGCCGATCACATCATTGAGCGACCCCGTAATCTGACGGTAACGGGCATGATTAGTAATACCCCGGTTAATGGTTCCAACATCTTTAATTCTTTAGTCAATGGCTTTAACGAAGAGGACGCAGTAGCCAAAGCCTTTTCCACGCTGGACGCGCTCTATAAGTCAAAGTCACTGGTAACCATTTATACCCGATATGCGGTATATGAAAACATGGTTATCACCAGCATTAACATACCCCGCACGCCGGATGTTGGCGATGCCATAGTGTTCACAATCCAGGCTACTCAAGTGCGCATGGTATCCACTCAGACGACCAGCCTTCCCGAGGGGGTTGGAGTGAAGAAACAAACCGACAGCAGCGGTAAGGCTGGAACTTCCAATAGCCTTGACGAGGCAACTAAACATCGGGCAGGTGGCAATCAGAGCCTGGGGAAAGCCTCGTCAGACGTTGGCACGCTTGAAGGTCTAACGAAGGGGATAGGAAACGCGACTGATAAATTAAAAAACACGTTATCGGAAGCTATAGGAAGGTGGAGTCAATGATCACAATTAACTTTCAGTCTGGGTTCCCGAGTCAGTCAGTAGATATAGCAATTGGCAACCAGACCTACACCCTGCGGACTAAGTGGAATGAGCGATTCTCTTTCTGGTCACTGAGCATCTTCGACCGAGAATCCACCGCCATCGTCACCGGTATACGCATGGTGCGTGATTATCCGCTTATCGGCTACCTCTCCTTGTCGCAGTTTGACGGAGATTTTGTTTACCTGCGGGCTTACGGAACCAAAGAGGAACCTGATTTTGATTCGATGGGGACAGATTTCACGCTGGTGTATGTCACTGGAGATGAATTAGATGCCGCTATTTCTGAGAACGGCTGAAATTATTATAGGCCAGCCTGGTGGAGAAGCGGTAAGTATTAAAGACCTGCGATTTGAGTTTGATATTCAAAAAACCTCCAGCAAAACGGCAAACAAATGCAGCCTGAAAGTTTACAATGCCTCGCAAAATACAATCTCGATGATGGAAACGATTAACAATATCGTCATATTGAAAGCTGGTTATGAGCAGGACGTAGGTGCAATTACTTTATTTACAGGGACGGTCTGCAGATCGCTGACATACCAGGATGGCGCTGATGTGCTCACAGAGATGGATTTGCGGGACAGCGTTATACCATTGCGAGACGCGAAAATTTCTATCAGCAAGCCACCAAACACTTCAGCCATTACCGTACTTAACTCTGTAGCAGCAAATTTTGGATTGCCGCTCAAAATGTCCGTTAGCGTGACTGACCGCCAGTACCAGGCAGGCTTTGCGTATAACGGTAGGGCGCGTGACGCTATGGACAGAGTGTGTAATTTCCTCGGTCTGGAATGGTCGGCACAGGATGGTGAATTACAGGTTATTCGCAAAGGCGGGGTGTTTGGCGATACCGCTGTAGTGCTGTCGAACGACACTGGCATGATTGGCTACCCTCGCCGCGAGGCGAAGACCATGACTGAGAAATCAGCGGCGAAAGAGGGCATCAAATACGGACAGAAGGGCGTCATTCGCACCGTAGTCGATGTGGAAGAGCCAACAGCAAAAATGAAGGACCGTGTGACACTGGAAGTTCAGGGTTACCGAGTTCAGTCTCTCTTGAACCCGGCTATTTACCCTGGCTCATACATAAAACTCATTTCGCGTGGCATTGATGGCGAGTTCTTCCGTGTAGAGGAAGCCAGATACACCGGTGACACACACGGACAGGCGTGGAACGTCGAAGCACTTTTAAGGTATCCAAAAGATGGCGGATCGTAACGACTTCATTGAAGCGCTGACGCAGATGATTGGCAGTGAGCTGGACCAGGTGAACACCGCTATCCCGTGTACCATTACGGGCTACAGCAACGGGCGCGTCACCGTTCGCCCCGATGGCAACAAGGTTTACCCAGATGGCGACAGCAACGCTTTTCCCATCCTGCATAGTCAACGCCTGGTGTGGCCGAAATTCGCCAACGGTCAGGCTGGAGTGAAAGGGCCGGTAATGGCTGGTGATAAGGGCCTGCTTATCGTCTGCCAGCAATCCATTGATGACCCAGACGACCTGCGCAAATTCGACCTGATAGACAGCTACGTTATCCCCGGAGGCGACTATAACGACTCAGTGCCGGGTAACGGCGATATGCGCATGTATTTTGGCAACGCCTTCATTGCTATTGATGCAAACGGGAAGATTACCATCAATGCGCCAGGCGGCATCGTTGAGACCACGCCATTGCACACCGTTAAAGGTAAGATGACAGTGGAGCAGTTATTCACCTATCAGGGCGGCATGTCGGCATCTGGCGGCACGGGCGGCGTGGCAAACGTCACAGGAACGATGAATGTAACTGGCGACGTGATTATCAATGGCATTAAAATAGGCTCTCATGTACACACTGGCGACAGTGGCGGCACAACTGGAGGGCCGAAAAACTAATGGAAAAGAAACCCGGGTTCAAGCTTGGTCGGTTTTTTATATTTCTTATCGCAGCTTTTGTTATTTTCGTTTTCTTTTCTCCTGACGGCAAAAAAAATATTACATCGCCAAGTGAGGCGTCTGCTGCAAGTGCCGAAAAGAAAAGCGAGACTGACAGCGATAGAATAGTCCGGCTAGCTGATGTTGAGCAGTGGTACTATGATCGCCCCGGCACAGTAGACCCCAGCCTTAAAAAGAAAATGGGCAAACAGGCGAAGCACTATAAGGATCTGGTGAGCGCAGCAGCATATCGCATAGCTGCAAAGACTGGCAGTAAAGTTGAAATGTCGTCAACAAGAGATGGCAAGGTTTTCACTGTCAACACGCAGGGGGGCGGGAAGTATGACCTTGATATCTCCGACCTGAAAGACAAGCAGGGGCGCTACTATGATGCTGAAGACGCCGCAGTTCTACCGGAAGTCAAAACTCAGTATGAAAAATGGATGTCCAAGGCTTGCCCTTCAGACTATGACGTTACCAACGTTAAAAATTTGCTGAAGAAAAACTCAACCAATCCCGCCACAGTAGATGTTGACTGGCTTACCAGCGAGCAGGACTTGGGAGTATATCCTGACGGCACAAGAGAACTATCGGTAAATTTCCAGAACAAAAACTCTTTCGGTGTTGATATGAGATACATAGCAACCATCAAAGTCAGCCCAAAGTGCACTTACAAAGTGGAAAAACTGGATAAGTATTGAAAATAAAGCCCACTCAGGTGGGCTTTTTGTTGTCTGCTTCAGCTGTAAGACGTTCCAGCTTGGTGATAATATCGCGTTGCTCGCGTGCAAGCTGATTGATAAGTTGCAGTTGCTCCGATTCAACCGCCGTCAGTTTTCCATCAATGACATCTTGCAGTATCTGCACGATTTCAGAGTTCATAGACCTTCCGTTATCTCTGGCTCTTTCTTGTAATGAGGACTTTAGCTCCTCAGGCAGTCTGACCCCAAGCGGGGCGATATGGCTGGCACCTTTCATCTCAGATATCCATCTAAAAACAGTGCTACATAATGTAGAGACTTTTCTATTGACATGATAGCTACATGCTGTAGTATTTATTTGGTTACATCATGTAGACAAAGAGGGGGTTATTTTGGAAAACGCAAGCAACATACCGCCAACAGGGATTCGTTTCCCGGAGGCGTTGAAAATTCTTCTTAAGCAGGTAGCAAAAGAAGAGGGTCGCTCGGTTAACAGTGAGGTGATCAAACGCATCGAAAGGAGCTTGAAAGAAGATGGCTTTATTAAAGCGTAAAAACGACGAAACCCCAACCGCGCCAACGGATGAGGTTTCTAATTTGTCAGCAACTTGCAAGGAACTAACAATGAAGATCATAGCAAAAGAAAAATCAGATTTCACTATTTTCCGCTTTGGCAAGAGCGAAATTCGCGTCATAGATAAAAATGGAGAGCCATGGTTTGTGGCGCAGGATGTGTGTGATGCGCTTAGCCTGTCTAATTCCCGCATGTCCCTTAAGGCGTTGGATGACGACGAAAAAGCTGACGTAAGTTTAACTTACACCAGCTCAAATGGCGTGGTGCAGGCACGGGATTCGAGTATTGTCAGCGAATCCGGAATGTACACACTGGTTCTCCGCTGCCGTGATGCTGTGAACAAAGGATCTGTCCCTCATGCTTTTCGCAAGTGGGTGACTGCTGAGGTTCTTCCTGCCATTCGCAAACATGGTGTGTACGAAAAGCCGATTGCAGAGAAAAAGAATCGCCAGTCCACTGCTACACAGCTCACGCCTTTGCGCCAGACTGCAGAACGACTGATTGCTACCGGGCTGGGCAAAATCTATCCTGACATTTGGAAGCACGTTCATAGTAAGTTTGATGTTAAGCACATTCATCAACTCACCCCGGCGCAAGTTGGGGAAGCAGTTGAGTACCTGAATGCACTTGAGGGTGAGTATCTCGGCAAGGCAAATAAGCAAATGTCGCTGCCAATTTCTTTCCCTATGAGCTACTTCGAGAAATATAGCTGGATGCGCGGTCTTGATGACAGAGCGTTGAGTGCGCCATGGCGATATCCAGCTGATATGCTGATTCCGAACGGAGATAATCCGAACCCTCTCGGAAAGATGCTCGGTGATATGCGTCAGATGGGGTATGAAGTTGAAGCGGCGCTATTTCAACTACTTTCCCTGCAGCACCACCTTGAGAACTTGCGTCAGAAGATTGGCATTATCGAGCGCACAATTCGTTAATTGACTAGATGATTTACCATACACAACCCGCTTAACTGCGGGTTTTTCTTTATGAGGACTCCATGATCGACTTCAGATTAACTGACGGAAAAATCTCGTTTGCAGATGGCCTTGTCCAGTATGTAGACGGTGCCGAGCGCGTCAGGCAGCAGATTGAATTCAGGCTGTCACTGTTCCGTGGTGAATGGTTCCTGGATGGTGATTTTGGCACACCTTATTTCCAGTCCATTCTTGGCAAGCAGGTCACTATCAACGGTGCTATCAGCGCGATTAAAACGCAGATTCTTGACGTTGATGGCGTCACCACCCTGAACGATTTCACCTGGTCTCTGGACAGAGAAAACAGGAAGCTCTCGGTAGAATTCGAAGCTCAGACAGATTACGGCATTATCCAGTATCCATAACAATCACTGAATAAAACGCGAGGTCGCCAACAGGCGGCCTTTTTTATTGCCTGGAGAAAACATGGCAGACGCATACATTACCGATACGGGCCTTGATAAACCAACGCTGGCTGATTGTGTACAGGAGATTGGCGATTCTCTGGAGGGTGTTGTTGGCCCGGTTAACCGTGAGGCAGACAGCACTACAGGGCAGTGGATAGGCGTCGAGGCCGAGGCGAACTCTGTTCACTTTGAAGCACTGGAGCACCTCTGGAACTCCCGCTTCCTGTCATCCGCTACAGGGATGGCTCTTGATGCAATCGGATCATGGTTCGGAATTGAGAGGGAAGGGAAAACAAGCACGCAGGTTAACGCTGTTGTTTATGGTTCGGAATCAACACAAGTTCCTGCCGGATCGCTGGCTTCATTTGGCAATTACCAGTTTACGCTGGCATCTGCAGCCACGATAAGCCGTGCATCGTTAGTTGATGGTGTGTTTCAGGTACTTAATAACACTCAGTCCGCATATACAGTCCGCGCTGCTGGTGTTGACTATACATACACAAAGCAAGATGGCGACGCGCAAGCTGATATAGCTGCAGCTCTTTCACAGCTGATTGAAGGAAGCGATCAGTTCACATCAACAGCCAATGGTTCTCGTGTTTATCTGACGTCTGAAAACCTCATCCAGGGCTATCCGGTTTCCATTAATGCCGGACTGCAGTGGGTGACTATCGGATCACCAGCATCATTTACGGCCTCAGAAGCCGGAAGCATCACTGTCCCAGCCGGAGGGTTAAACACTCCTGTCAGCGCAATTACCGGATGGACTGGCGTCAACAACCTTGTCGATGGTTCAACTGGTTCAGAACGAGAAAGTGATTACAACTACCGCCTGAGATTAAAGAACTCAAGGGGTAGCGTGCAGGGCGCGGCCACGCAATCAGCAATCTCAAACAGACTGCTGGCAGTGAGCGGGGTTACGATTGCCCGAGTGATTGAAAATGACACAATGTCTACGGTAAACAACATCCCGGCCAAATCCATTCATTGCATTGTTAGCGGCGGGCTGGAGCAGGATGTTGCTAACGCCATCTGGACTTATAAAGCGACCGCAATAGGCACATATGGAGCGATCACACTTTCCGTAAAGGACATATTTAACAATATTCAGTCGGTGAGTTTTTCGAGACCTGAAGAAGAAGATATTTATGTCAGAGTTAATGTGACGCTACTCGACGATGAGGAGGTGCTTCCTGACGCCGTTATAACGCTTATCAAAGAAGGTGTGGTTAATTATTTCTCAACCCTGTCCCTTGGCGATGATGTCATAACTCAACGAATGTACGGTTACATCTACAGCAAAACTACCGGACTTGGAAGAATTGAAGTTACGGCCAGTCAGGATGGAACGAACTTCTCAGAAGATAATATCGAAATTCCTTACGGTGGCTTTGCTTCTGTCACACCTGATAGGGTGGAGGTGACTGGTGTCTGATTTTGTTGATTATGATTTTTCAGGCGCAATAGCCAGAAGGCCGACCAGCTATCTCAGGAAAACTCAGCAGCCAGTTGATGTTTTTATAGCAATGGGGGTTCTACACCAACGGATAGACAATCTCGCTAAGTATATTTACGAAACAGAAAATATATACAACGCAAAGGGAGTTGAATTAGAAAGATTTGGAGAATATGCAAGTGTAAGCCGTGACGGAATGAACGATGACGACTATCTGCGAGAAATCCTCATGCAGAGAGCTCTTAACTCCGCAAGCGGAACGCCGGGTGATATCTATCTGGCAGCAAACTATATAACATCATCATCAAACATGCGGATCATAGACAGATTCTGCGCAGCTTACAGCCTGCACATCCGTGATGACGTGACAATACCCGTCGATTTCTCAACGCAACTCGATATATACGCAGCTTCTGGAGTATCAACCTCTCATACGTTTTCGAGGGGTGCTGGTGAATCCTTCCTTTTTGGAGGGATTACAGACAAAGCGACTATCGTTGGCGTTAATGGCGATGGTGCGATTGGCGTAAACGGAATGAAATATCTTGGCGTTAACGACACCTCCCCGGTTGGTGAAGAAAATCTTACCGGGTTGCAGGCAAGAACGATTTACTTCGCTGTGGGTATAAACGGAACTGGCGCGGCGCTGGGATATAATGGCGCAGAAAACCAGGCTATTGGAATAAATGGCTCAATCCCTTCCGGCGACGTGCTGGACAGGGGCGTATATTTAGCGGGGACATATGGCTGATTCTTCTTTTTCTGATACAGACGTAACATATCCAGACGGTCAATCAAACAGGGTAAGGCCACCTGATGAAATATTTTCTGCAGGATTTAAACCTCCAGTAAAGAATTCAGACGGCACAGTACAAAAGGGTGATGTACTTGCTGCTAATCACCTTAATTATATTCTTCATGATTTATATGCTCGTATAGCGGCTTTGGAGGCTAAATAATGGCAGATGAAATTCAGGTTACATATATTCAGGACTTGCCCGCAGCGGGAGAACTTAGCGATGGCGATTTATTTCTGTTACACCAGAGCGGAAATGAGAAATCTTTAACATATGGATCGCTTTTATCGAAATTAAACGGTCGACTGCTTGGCCAACCAAAGACTTTTACAGCCAGCGGAAACTACACGCCAACGGACGGCACAAAAATGATAGTCGTTGAAGTGCAGGGGGCGGGAGGTGGAGGTGGCGGTGCAGGATCTACGTCTTCATCAACATATTCTGCAGGCGGAAGCGGCACCGCTGGAGGTTATGCGATGTCGCTTCTGAATATAGCTGACAACAATATAACGACTGTAGCGGTTACAGTAGGAGCTGGAGGCGCTGCCGGTAATGGCGCGCCTTCTGGTGGCTCGACTGGAGGATCTTCAAGATTTGGTAGTTTTATCACTGCAAATGGCGGCAACGGTTCTATCGCTCAATCACCTCAATCGGCAGCTTTCACGATAACCGGCACCTATGGAGGCACCGCGACGGGAGGTAATATCATTAACAGGCAGGGAGATAGCAGTGGTTCCGTTATCTGCGTTGGAGGTCTGATTGCAGTGCCACCAGGAGGAAATTCTGTGTTTGGTGCTGGCGGGAATGGCTATGCAAACTGGAATAGCTCAGGGAAAATTGGCACAGGGTATGGATCGGGTGGCAGTGGTGCCTCCAGTAGTAATTCCCCTTCAGCATATTATTCTGGTGGTGCCGGTGCGGGCGGCGTCGTCATGGTATGGGAGTATGCTTGATGAGTGCGTATGCGATTGTTAATAAGGATGGGCTGGTAGATAACGTTATCCTGTGGGATGCGAAGAAAGATCCAGATTATGATTATGGAAAAGATAATGGCTTTCAGGCAATAATTATTAATGAAGGAGTTATTGTCGGCCCAGGCTTTACCTATACTGGTGGAGAGTTTGTAGCACCTGTTCTTGCGGAGTAGACTGGAAAGAATAAAAGAAAAATCCATGTGATTAAATTAAGCGCCCATGCAGTAGGGCGCTTATTGAAAAGGTATTAAGAAATATTATTGCGTTCTTTTTTGGATTCACAGAAATCATTAATCAGTATGGCGATCTTTTTGCTGTTATTGATTGCCGTAACATCAAATGCCTCACAAAAAGCCCAAGACGCCAGAACAGTAACAGGGATGACAATAGTAGCGCATAGTAAAATCGCAGAAAAACCCAACCCAAAGTAATGTATAACATAGGGCGCAAAAATAGCGAGCACAAGTGTGTGAGTGAGGTATACTGAATAGGAAATTTTACCCAGCCAACGACATAAGCTACTTTCAAGCAGGCGGAATACGCTGGCATTAATGCAAAAGCAGGATATAACCATGATAACACCAATGATGCTGACAATAAATCCTTTGGGTATATCAAATCCATTGTTATTCAGATAATCCAAATACATATTTATGTAATGATATGACGAACTCTCACTATTGAAACCGTATAAGTACAGTCCGATAAGTAGTGTAAATGCTGATATAATAATGCTAACAAGAGAACCATTGGACTTGACGTTGAATGTGGCAAGCAAAACCCCGGCAGGGAAAAGACCCATCCCCCATACAAATGGCACCGAATTTGTAAGTGTACATGCAGATATGGCAAGACAAGCCATTCTTAACAAGAATATATTATGCCCCAAAAAGACAATAAGAAAATAAACCAATAGAGAACCAAAGAATTCTATATTTATCGTCCATAAAACATAGTTAAAAGTTCCCTTGCCTAATATTATTGAGCCATATATTGCCTGCTTTAATGCCTCAAGAATACCCTTGTCTGACGTATAAGCCCATGAGAGCGTAAGTTTTATTCCAAATTCTGTTGCGCGAAAAGAGCCTAACTTTACTAATATTAAGCAGATAAATATAGATGCGATAACTGGTATGTTAAGTCTAAGGTATCGTCTGATAACGGCTGTTTTTAAAAAGTCCGGCGAGAACCCTTTCCTTATGATTGAGTAAGAGAGTACAAAGCCACTCATGACAAAAAATAGCATAACTGCAGATGTACCTTTATAGAAAAAGGTAAAAGGGCTATTGAATAATATTTTGGCAGCATTGCTAGGGTTTGGGTTAGCTGTTAATCCGGCGTGAAGATAGGGATAAAACATCACTGTGATATGGGAAAATATAACAGTAATTGCTGCGATTCCTCGCAATCCATCAAGGCTGCTTATTTTATGATCAGACATTTCAATCCTTGCGAAATTAAAGCGATCACTAACAGAAATTCGTGTAAAGAAGTGTTAATGATACATGCGTTTTCTGTAAGCATAAACAAAATTAACAACTCCCCTGCGAAAGTGCCTTGTCACGCACGCATCTACGACCAGAACAGAAGATCACCTAACTAAATATCCCCCTCGATCAACCCCTTGACACCAACCTCTCAAATCTCCCCTTGATAGCCCACGCCGATCAATAATACTGTATGTGCATACAGTGATTTGAGGTGAGTTATGGCAAGACGATACGAAATTTACTCAGCGTTCAGCAGCGCCATATGTTACGGAACTCCGCGCGGCCAGACTGTGCGTGCCTCTGACTTCGTGCGTGAACTGGCATCGTTCAACCATCATTGGACGCTGCAGGAAGCGGCAGAGTGGATAGGTCGCTACCAACTTAGTTTCCGGCTCTATGCAGAGCACCCGGGCGGTGACAAAGAGTTTTTCCTGATGAACATGGGCAGAGTACAAAGGGGAGGTTGATATGGGGTTTCCAAGTCCTGCGACGGACTACACTGAAGAACGTCCGAACCTGAACGCGATATGCCGCATCAGTCCCACATCGCTGCTTTATGAGCATGATGGCGACATCTACGTTATTGACCGGGCGGTGGCACCCGTGCGCGGAGAGGAGTTCCTGTATGAGCTGTGGGGTGAGTGTGGGCTGGGCAAGATGATGGGCAGGTCGTTAATCACCAGTGACGGCGATTCCCTGGAGGGGAGTGTGCTGGAAGAGGTGATCACCCTGGGTGCGGTGATGTTCAAGATACGGCCGCTGCATGAAGACAGCAGGCCGATTATTTAGCCGACCTTCTCATCAATCCAGTCAGCCCACCACTGCATCATTTCGCGTCGCTTTTCTAGATACTGCGCATGATTATAAATTCCACGGATGGAGCCACTGTCAGTGTGCGCCAGCTGGCGCTCAATAGCATCATGAGGCCATTCGTGCTCGTTCATGATCGTGCTGAACTGGTGCCGGAATCCATGACCGCTGGCAAGTCCTTCATAGCCGATCTGCCGTATAACAAGCAGAACAGCATTTTCGCTTATAGGCTTCTTCTTGTCGTTTCGGCCAGCGAATACAAAATCTGAAATTGACGATGTGATAGGGCGAAGTGTTTCGAGAAGCGCAATTACCTGATCCGACATTGGCACAATATGAATGCGACGTCCTTTCATCACTTCCGCGGCAATGGTGATCGTCCTGGTTGCAAAGTCGATGTTCGCCCATTGCATGGACCGTAATTCTTTCGTGCGCAACGCTGTATATTGCAGAACCTGTGTCGCTATACGAGAAACGATACTGCCAGAGTAACCAGCCAAAGCACTGTTGAAAGCTGGTATCTGATCTGCAGGCAGGAAAGGGTAGTTCTTCTTTCTGTATCCTTTCATTGCATCAGCCAGATCTGGAGCCGGATTATATTTGGCCCTCCCGGTGACAATGGCATATCTGAAAACCTCCCCGCAGCGCCGCCTAGCCTTATTGGCCCTTTCCATTGCGCCGCGTTCTTCAAACCTTCTGATCACCTCAAGTATCTTCATCGGTTCGATTTCATTGATTTCCAGACCGCCAATCATTGGCAATATGTCATCCCTGAACATGCGTGATAGCTCGTCTGCATAGGCAGCAGACCAAACCTGCTTTTTATGCTCGTACCACTCCTGATAGATAGCCCCGAAGGAGTTATCTTTAACCGAATTTTTTTTCGCTTTCACCGGATCAACGCCAGTAGAAACATCCTTTCTTGCCAACCATGCCTTATCCCTTGCTTCCTGGAGAGACATCAGAGGGTATTTCCCTACGGTAAGAACTTTTTCCTTCCCTTCAATCTTGTAGCGTAACTGCCAGACTTTCTTACCTGACACCGGAACGAAGAGGTACAGTCCGTTACTGTCCAGCAGGCGATATGGTTTTTCCTTTGGTTTGGCCGCGTCGATCTGCTTTATGGTCAGCATGGGTAAAATTCCGGTGGGTAAAATTATTTACTCGTTTTTTACCCGCCGAAGAGGGCGGCTGTCAATGAACTAATGCGAACTATGGCGAACGATATATTTTCAGGAGTATTAGATTTGCTGGTGTTTTGCGAACTATAGCGGAGGGTTGCGAACCGTCAGATGGTGTCCCCTGCAGGAATCGAACCTGCAACTAGCCCTTAGGAGGGGCTCGTTATATCCATTTAACTAAGGAGACAGCGCGGGCAGTATAGCGCGTTTCCAGCCACAGATTAAGCACTTACCTGCTTGACTGCTGGTTTTGTCATCAATTTCCACTCAGTTTCCTCTTTCCTCTCCCCCGGCGCAGCTTGTCTTTTGCTGCTAAACCCCGCCGGCAAAAACGTCCTTTTTCGTGATACTTGCGCTGGATCAATATCCGTATAAAAACTGAGGGCTAGTGTAAGGCAACGTAAATCAAGTTTTTTGATTGGCATAATTCCTGAAGGAGTAAGAGTATGTCCCTGAAACTGTCACTTACAGTGATCACCATAGTCTGGCTGGGTTATGTGGCGTTTGCCGGTACTTATTACGTCAGTACATTTAACCTGTTCAGCTAAGCGTATTGGCAACTGACGCGATTATCACTTACGCCAGTTGCCACACTAACCGCCAGATCACTATTCTGCTGCAACCTGCAACCTGCAACCTGCAACCTGCAACCTGCAACCTGCAACCTGCAACCTGCAACCTGCAACCTGAACGGCGTTCTGCTGCTTATCTCCCTTATTCGCCTGTTCCTACTCCTTTTTCGCTTTAGCTTTTGCCTCAGCTTTTGCCTCAGCTTTTGCCTTATTACTCATATCATTGCGGATCTGCGCGTGACTAATCAGCGCAAAGATGAACGTTCCGCCGATGATATTGCCCGCCAGCGTAGGCAGGGCGAAAGGCCAGAGAAACTCATGCCAGCTGATGACACCGTTAAACACCAGGTAGAGAATTTCAACCGACCCCACCACGATATGCGCCAGATCACCCAACGCAACCAGCCACGTCATCAGGATGATTATCCAGATTTTCGCCGCACCGGCGGAAGGGAACATCCACACCATGGTCGCGATGATCCAGCCGGACACTACCGCATTGGCAAACATCTCGGCTGGTGTATGTTCCATCACTTTCTGACTGATGCCGACAAAGGCTTCCCGCGTGGCATCGTCGAAAATCGGCATATGGGTAAACGCGAGAGAAGCCAGCGCTGTGCCGATCAGGTTACCGCCCAGCACAATGCCCCACAGGCGAAGCAGCAACAGCATATTGCTGCCGGTCGGTTTATGCATGATCGGTAAAACCGCGGTGACGGTATTCTCAGTGAACAGCTGCTGGCGGGCCATGATTACGATAATAAAACCAAAGGTATAGCCGAGGTTTTCCAGCAGGAAGGCGCCGGGGACGCCCTCCAGGTTGACCTGAAAGATGCCTTTCGCCATCAGCGAAGCCCCCATCGACAAGCCAGCCGCAATGGCGGAGAACAACAGGGCCAGTCCGTCCCTTTCCAGCTCTTTCTCACCCTCCTGACGAATATGCTCATGAACGGCCGCTGCGCGGGAGGGCAGAGACTCCTCATTTATCTCAATTTCTTCACCTTGTTCACTTTCTTTGCTATCAACTTCGACTTGATCATTTTTGTTATTCATATGCTGCTCCTTTAACCCCAGCGGTCATTAGCACCTTAAGCGTAGCGGGTTTCAGGATTTCGGAAATGTAAGTAAGTTTCAGAATTAAGGTAACAAACCTTTAACTGAGGTGGCTTTTTTGCAGCCATCTCTGCAATCGATCGGCATAATGCAGACAACTGAAGCAGTTACGGTATGCCTGCGGGCTGCGATGAACTGATTTCCTGTGGTACTATTTCACCCATCATTAACAAGTGTGACCCTGATCCGATGCTGGAAGCCAACAATCTGACCTGTGTCCGTGATGAACGAACGCTGTTCAGCGAACTCAGTTTTACCGTTTCAGCGGGCGATATTGTCCAGATTGAAGGGGCGAACGGGGCAGGGAAAACCTCACTGCTGCGCATCCTCGCAGGCCTGAGTCACGCCGAACAGGGTGAGATACTGTGGCAACAGCAGCCAATCCGGCAGCAGCGCGAAACGTACCATGCGGCGCTGTTGTATCTGGGGCATCAGCCGGGTGTGAAAGCGGTATTAACCGCCAGAGAAAATCTGCATTTTTTCCATGCCAGGCATGATGAGGAGGCTCTGTGGCAGGCGCTGGAAGAAGTGGATTTAACCGGTTTTGAAGACGTTGCTGTGGCTCAGCTTTCCGCCGGGCAACAGCGAAGAGTGGCGCTGGCGAGGTTATGGTTAAGTGATTCGCCGCTGTGGATCCTCGATGAACCGCTGACGGCGATTGATAAATCCGGCGTGGAAAAGCTGATGGCGCTTTTTAACCGCCATGCCGATAACGGTGGCGCGGTAATCCTGACCACTCATCAGGAATTACCTTCCGCTGAGCGCACAGTTCGCAAACTTCGCCTGACCTCTTCGGAGGTAGTCTGATGCTCTGGCGTGTCCTGATGCGCGAATTACGTATTGCTTTTCGAAGTGGTTCGGAAATTATTAACCCTTTGTGGTTTTTCCTGATCGTCATCACTCTGTTTCCGTTAGGCATTGGGCCTGAGCCAAAATTACTGGCCCGAATTGCTCCGGGGATTGTCTGGGTGGCTGCGCTGCTCTCTTCACTGCTGGCGCTGGAACGGCTTTTTCGCGACGATTTTCTTGACGGTTCGCTGGAACAACTGCTGCTGTTACCCACGCCGCTGCCGATAACAGTGTTGGGTAAAGTCGCTGCCCACTGGGTGGTGACCGGTTTGCCGCTGCTGCTGCTTTCTCCGCTGGCTGCGCTGCTGCTTTCACTGGATTTCGCCAGCTGGCGCGCCATTGCGTTAACGCTGTTATTAGGTACGCCCACGCTGAGTTTTCTCGGCTCTATCGGGGTAGGGCTGACGGTAGGGCTGCGACGGGGCGGCGTGTTACTGAGTTTGCTGGTTCTGCCGCTGGCGGTGCCGGTGCTGATTTTTGCCAGTGCGGCGATAGATGCGGCGGGCATGGGATTACCGATTGACGGCTATCTGGCCATTCTGGGCGCGATGCTGGTGGGCAGTGCCACCCTTGCGCCTTTCGCGACCGCAGCGGCGCTGCGCGTCAGCGTGCATTAACAAAATACTGATAAAAAACACCAGAACGCTTTTTCTTTATTTATGTGAGCAAAATAATAATGTGGAAATGGTTACACCAACTGGGCAAGCCCGATCGGCTGTACCGGATATGCGGTCAGCTGGTGCCCTGGTTTGCGGTGTCAGGCATCGCGACGCTGCTGCTGGGCTGGGTTTGGGGATTTGGTTTCGCCCCGGCCGATTATCAGCAGGGCAACAGTTATCGCATCATGTATATCCATGTTCCGGCGGCAATGTGGTCAATGGGGATATACGCTTCAATGGCGATAGCCGCATTCACCGGCCTGGTCTGGCAGTGGAAAACCGCCGATCTGGCCGCTGCTGCAATGGCTCCGGTTGGCGCAGTGTTCACCTTTATTGCGCTGGTCACCGGGTCCGCCTGGGGTAAACCAATGTGGGGAACCTGGTGGATCTGGGATGCGCGCCTCACTTCCGAGCTGGTGCTGCTGTTCCTGTATATGGGCGTGATCGCGCTCTACAGCGCGTTCGATGACCGCCGCATGGCCGGTCGCGCGGCAGGGATCCTGATCCTGGTGGGGGTGGTCAACCTGCCGATCATCCACTATTCGGTGCAGTGGTGGAACACGCTTCATCAGGGCTCCTCCGGCATGCTGCAGCAGGCCATTGACCCGAGCATGCGCTCACCGCTGCGCTGGTCGATTCTCGGCTACCTGCTGGTTTTTATCTCGCTGACGCTGATGCGCCTGCGCAACCTGATCCTGTTCACTGAACGCCATCGCCCGTGGGTGGCCGACATGGCAGCAAAAGGGGAGCGTAAAGCATGACACCAGCCTTCTCATCCTGGCAGGCCTTCTTCGCCATGGGCGGTTACGCCTTTTACGTCTGGCTGGCCGTGGCCTGCACGCTGATAGCCCTCGGCGGCCTGGTGCTGCACACCGTTATCCAGCGCCAGCGGCTGCTCGGCGAAATTCGCCAGCGTCAGTCGCGGGAGCGTCGCATCCGTGCGGCAAAAACAAAAAAAGTGGCGAGTAAGACAGGAGAGTTACAGTGAATACCCGTCGTAAAAATCGCCTGATGCTGGTGATAGCGGTGTTAGTTGGCCTCGGGCTGGCCACTTCTTTGGTGATGTATGCGCTGCGTTCCAACATCGACCTTTTCTACACACCCAGTGAAATTCTGAACGGCAAGGGCGAAAACCATGAAAAACCGGAGCCGGGCCAGCGCCTGCGCGTCGGCGGCATGGTGATGCCCGGCAGCGTTAAACGTGACCCAAACACGCTGCAGGTCTCTTTTAAATTGTATGACGCCAACGGCGTAATCAGCGTCAGCTATCTCGGCATCCTGCCCGATCTGTTCCGTGAAGGGCAGGGCGTGGTGGCGCAGGGGGTGCTTGAGGACGGTAACCTGGTCAACGCCAAAGAAGTGCTGGCGAAACATGACGAAAAATATACGCCGCCGGAAATTGAGGATGCGATGAAGCAAAATCATAAGGGGCCGCAGTCGGCTTACCAGACTTCTCCCCAGGGAGGCCAGTCATGATGCCGGAGATAGGCAGTTTCCTGCTGTGCCTGGCTCTTGCGCTGTCACTCCTGCTCAGTATTTACCCACTGTGGGGTGCCGCGCGTCAGGACCCGCGGCTGATGGGACTGGCACGTCCGCTGAGCTATGCGCTGTTTGCCTGTATTCTTGGGGCTTTTATCGTGCTGGTGCATGCGTTTGTGGTTAACGATTTCAGCGTGGCCTATGTGGCAACCAACTCCAACACGTTGCTGCCCGTTTACTATCGCATCGCAGCCACCTGGGGAGCGCATGAGGGTTCTCTGCTATTGTGGCTGTTGCTGCTCAGTACCTGGACGCTGGCCGTGGCGTTGTTCAGCCGCGGGATGCCGCGGGACGCCATTGCCCGCGTACTGGCGGTGATGGGGATGATTAACCTTGGCTTCCTGCTGTTTATCACCCTCACCTCCAATCCGTTTACCCGCTCGCTACCGGACTTGCCGATTGACGGCAGCGATCTGAATCCGATGCTGCAGGATATCGGCCTGATCTTCCATCCGCCCCTGCTGTATATGGGCTATGTCGGCTTCTCAGTGGCCTTTGCCTTTGCTATCGCTTCGCTGATGGCGGGACGACTGGATACCGCCTGGGCACGCTGGTCCCGCCCGTGGACTACCGCGGCGTGGATCTTCCTGACTATCGGTATCGTGCTGGGTTCTGCCTGGGCTTATTATGAGCTGGGCTGGGGCGGCTGGTGGTTCTGGGATCCGGTAGAGAACGCCTCCTTTATGCCATGGCTGGCGGGCACTGCGCTGATCCACTCCCTGGCGGTAACCGAAAAGCGTGGCACCTTCAAAGCCTGGACGGTATTGCTGGCGATTACCGCATTTTCGCTCAGCCTGCTGGGCACCTTCCTGGTGCGTTCCGGCGTGTTGGTTTCAGTGCATTCATTTGCTTCCGATCCCTCGCGCGGCATGTTTATCCTCGCCTTCCTGGTGATTGTTATTGGCAGCTCGCTGCTGCTGTACGCCGTAAAAGGCAGCAAGGTCCGCAGCCGGGTGCAAAATGAAATCTGGTCGCGTGAGTCCTTCCTGTTGGGTAACAACGTTCTGCTGATTGCCGCCATGCTGGTGGTGCTGCTGGGGACGCTGCTGCCGCTGGTGCATAAACAGCTTGGCCTGGGCAGTATCTCCATCGGCGAGCCGTTCTTTAATACGCTGTTCACCTGGCTGATGGCACCGCTGGCGCTGATGCTGGGAATCGGGCCTCTGGTGCGCTGGCGTCGTGATGAACCGCAGAAGCTGTGGAAACGTCTGGGCGTGGCGCTGGTGGGCACGCTGGTGCTGTCCATCGCGCTGCCATGGCTGATGCAGGACCGTATCGAAGCGATGACCGTGGTCGGTTTGCTGATGTCGATCTGGGTGATTTTCCTGACGCTGATGGAGCTGCACGAGCGCGCCACGCATCGGCACAATTTCTTCACCGGGCTGCGCCATCTGTCGCGCAGCCACTGGGGTATGGTGCTGGGCCATCTGGGTGTTGCTGTGACGGTGATCGGCATTGCCTTCAGCCAGAATTACAGCGTGGAACGCGATGTGCGCATGCGACCGGGCGATACGGTGGATATTCAGAACTATCACTTCATCTTCCGTGATGTGCATAACCTGCAGGGGCCGAACTACACCGGCGGCGTGGGAATTATTGACGTCACGCGCAATGGCAAACATGAAGCCACGCTGCATGCGGAAAAACGCTATTACAGCGTGGCGCACACCATGATGACCGAAGCGGCCATCAATGGCGGCTTCACCCGCGATCTCTATGCGGCGCTGGGAGAACAGCTGGAAGGGGACTCCTGGGCCGTGCGTATTTACTACAAACCTTTTGTGCGCTGGATCTGGTTCGGTGGCGTCTTTATGGCAGTGGGCGGCATCTTCTGTCTGTTTGACCCGCGTTACCGCTCACGCAAGAAAGCGCAAAAGGAATGGGCATCATGAATAAAAAAATCCTTTATATCCCGCTGGTACTGTTTCTGCTGCTGGCGGCTGCGCTGATGTGGCAGCTGACGCGCAACGCAAACGGCGACGATCCCACGCTGCTGGAATCCGTCCTGGTGGGCAAACCAGTTCCGGTCTTTAAGCTGGAATCGCTCGATCAGCCCGGCAAAATCTACGACCAGTCGGTGCTGACCGATGGCAAGCCCATTTTGCTGAACGTCTGGGCGACCTGGTGCCCGACCTGCCGCGCGGAGCATCAGTACCTTAATACTCTGGCGACGAAAGGCGTACGGGTAGTCGGCCTGAACTATAAGGACGATCGGGGTAAAGCCATCAACTGGCTGAATACGCTGGGAAATCCTTATGCGCTGAGCCTGTATGATGGTGACGGTATGCTGGGGCTGGATCTGGGCGTTTACGGCGCACCGGAAACCTTCCTGATCGATGGCAAAGGGATTATTCGCTATCGCCACGCCGGTGATATGAATGATCAGGTGTGGAACAGCGAAGTGAAGCCGTTGTGGGATAAATACAGCAAGGGGGCCGGAGCTTGAAACGCTGCCTTATTTTGCTGGCCACGCTGCTGCTCGCTTTCAGTGCGCTGGCTGACAATATTGATACCTATAAATTTTCTTCGGTGGATCAGGAGCAGCAGTACCGTCACCTGACCGGATCGCTGCGCTGTCCGAAGTGCCAGAACAACAGCATTGCCGATTCCAATGCGATGATCGCCGGGGATATGCGTCTTAAAGTCTATGAGCTGTTGCAGAGTGGCCAGACGCCGGATCAGGTAAAAGCCTATATGGTGGCGCGTTACGGTAATTTTGTGACTTACGAGCCGCCTGTGCTGCCTTCCACCCTGATCCTCTGGGCCGGTCCGGCGCTGTTTGTCATTGTCGGCGCGCTGGTCATCATCCTGCGCAGCAGAAAACGTAAGCTCACCGGGTCCGATCTGGACACGGAGCAGCAGGCGCGGCTGGACGCGCTGTTAAAGAATAACGGGAAGCGATCATGAGTGGATTCTGGCTCACCATCCTGGCACTGCTGGTGGCCTCATGCGCGCTGCTGTTGATTGCCGGTGGCCGCAGGCAGCGTTCGGTGGCAGCCGATCGCGATGCGCTAAATAAATCCTTCTACCATCAGCGTCTGCAGGAGCTGGAGCAGGATGAAGAGCAGGGTGTTGTTGGCGAACGTCCGGAGATGATCCGCGAGCTGCAGCAAACGCTGTTGCTGGATATTCCGCAGGAAGAGCAAAGCGTTGAGCACAGCATCAGCCGCTGGGTGCTTTTGCCTGGCGTTTTAGTGATTGTTCTTGTCAGCCTCGGCTTCTATTTCAAAACCGGCGGTTTTTCTCAGGTGATGGCCTGGCAGCAGGTGCAGAATGATCTTCCGGCCCTGCGCGCGCAGGTGATGGATCCCAATGCCAAACCGCTGACTATGGAAGAGCTGGCGCGGCTGGGGCTGGGCATTCGCACCTCACTGCAGAACGACCCGCAGAACGTTAATGACTGGCTGATGCTGGGCCGTATTGGCATGGTACTGAACAATGCGGCAACCGCGACCCAGGCTTTCCAGCATGCCATGCAGCTGGCACCCAACAATCCTGAAGTGAAGCTCAGCTATGCCGACGTGCTGACCCGCTCGCAGGATCCGGAAGATAACCGCCAGGCAGGCATCATGCTCAACCAGATGCTTCAAACCGATGGCAATAATCTTCGGGTGCTCAGCCTGTTGGCATTTAATGCTTTTGGCCAACAGCATTACGCTCAGGCGATTGACGCCTGGCAAAAGATGTTACAATTGTTACCTGCTGGCGATCGGCGCGCGGTGATGATCCAGCGCAGTATCGAACAGGCAAAGACGGAGTCAGGCAAGCAGAACAGCCATCTCGGATTGACGGTACAGCTGGCTCCGGGGGCAGAAAAAATGTTACCGGCTGACGGAGTGTTGTATATTTCCGTTGCTGACGGCACCTCACCGGTTCCGGTGGCGGTGAAAAAACTGCCGTTAAGTCATTTTCCTTTATCGCTGACGCTTGATGACAGTAATGCCATGATGCCTGAGCGCCTGCTCTCCGCGCAGCATCAGGTTCAGGTGCGTGTGCGTATCTCGCGCGACGGCAGCGCCAATCCGCAGTCTGGTGACTGGTTTGGTCTGAGTGCCGTGACGCCGTTTGATGGTCATCAGACGCTGACAGTTGAGATTAACCAACAGCAGCCGTAAGCGTTTTATACTTCACTACAGGGAGACAGATATGAGCTACCGCGTGATGGGCGTTACGCTTGCCAGCGTCCTGCTGATCGGCTGTGCCAGTTCGCAGACGGCGGATCAGCCGCAGGGAAGGTCCGATCCGCTTGAAGGTTTCAACCGTTCAATGTTCAACTTTAACTATAACGTGTTGGATCCCTATGTGGTACGCCCTGTGGCGGTTGCCTGGCGCGATTATGTGCCAATCCCTGCCCGTACCGGGCTGAGTAATTTCCTTGGCAACCTCAGCGAACCGTCCACCATGGTCAACTACTTTGTGGAGGGGAAACCCTACAAAGCGATGATCCACTTTAACCGCTTCTTCCTGAACACCATTCTGGGGATGGGCGGCTTTATTGACGTAGCAGGGATGGCAAACCCGAAGCTGGCGAAAGAAGAGCCGCGCCGGTTTGGCAGCACGCTGGGCAACTACGGCGTGGGTTACGGTACTTATGTTGAACTGCCGGGCTACGGCAGTTTCACTCCGCGTGAAGATGTTGGCGGGCTGGTGGATGACCTGTATGCGCCGCTGAGCTGGCTGAGCTGGTGGATGACGGCCGGTAAATGGGCGCTGGAAGGGGTGGAAACCCGTGCGCAGCTGCTGGACAGCGATGCCCTGCTGCGTAACTCCGGCGATCCTTATGCCTTTGTCCGCGCGGCTTATTTCCAGCGTCACGACTTCCTTGCCAGCGACGGCAAGTTGATCCCGCAGGAGAACCCGAACGCCGCGGCAATCCAGGGCGATCTCAACGATATCGATTCGAATTAACCGCCGCATCGATAAAAAAAGGCCTGTCATCTGACAGGCCTTTTGCATTTTTTGTACCGGTATCAGAACTTGTAGTTAAAGTTCGCGCCGTACAGCCAGGCTTTACCGGTAGAGTTAAAGGTGTAAGGACCTTCCTGAATAGTCACGTGCTGGCCATGCATATAAGAGATCCCCACGTCGACCGAAGCATCCTGGTTAAATGCGTATGAGGCACCGGTGCTCAGCCACAGGCGATCCTGATCCGGGATGGAGATGGAACGCTGGTCAGCCGGAACCGGGCTGTCATCGAAGGCGATACCGGCACGGAAGGTCCAGTTATCGTCGTAGAAGTACGAGGTACCCAGCGCGATGCGGTAGGCATCCTTGTAGCTCTCATCCTTGTAGAACAGCGTCTGTCCGCTGCTGCCGGTGGCTTTCAGCTCCTGGAACTGGCTCCAGCTGGTGTAGGCCAGGCTGTAGTGAACCGCCCATTGCGGTGCCACTTTATGATAGCCGGACACTTCCCACATCTCAGGCAGGTTCAGCGTCAGTGAACCCGGGATGGTTGAGCCGCCAGTGCCGTAAGGCAGGCCAAGGTTCATCGCCTGGTTAATCGGGTTGATGTAACCCGGGATGCTGCTCTTGTAGTCACCGTCAAAGTCGACTTTCACTTCGGAACGGTAGGTGAAACCGAAGCGGTTATCTTTATCCACTTCATACAGGATCCCGGCGTTCCAGCCGTAGCCCCACTCATCGCCTTTCAGGTGAGCAATCTGTGTATCCGCAGGCATGCCCAGCTGCTGGCCAGATTCACCGGCATAGCGTTCAATCTTGGCACGGGCATAAACGGCATCAAAACCCACGCCGAAGCTGAAATGCTGATTAAGGCGGTAAGCGGTACTCAAATTAAAGTTCACGGTTTGCAGGTCAGTTTTGCCTGCATAAGGACCGGCGGCGTAATCATTATTAAATTCAGTCGCCAGGCCATAATTCGAGGTTGCGGACGCGCCGAGCCACCACTGATCGTTCAGGGGCTGAACATAATGGATATTCGGCACCCACTGTGTTGGCGCAATATTATCGGCATTCAGACTCTGACCAGAAGAGCTGGTGCCATCAATACTGACGTCCGGATCGATAAAGACGGCACCAACCGAGAACATCGGGCGATCCATCAGGGCCATGGTCGCCGGGTTACGGCTGGCAGACGCTGCCGTATCACCCATTGCACCTTCACCGGAATAAGCACGGCCTAAGCCAATGGCAGAAAATTCATTAAGTTGAAAACCAGCCGCGAAAACGTTCGAAGAAACAAGTGCCACTGCCACTGCGAGTGCAGACTTTGCAAACAGGTTTTTATGGTTCATGACCACAACCTCATAATCTGATTTTTATTAACTCTGTTACATCAAGTAACAAGCGATCGAAGAGCTCAGGGGCTGAAATACGGCGAACAAATCAGACCAGTGGCCCCAGTATAGGTCTGACCTGTGAGGATGTTGCAATATTGTTTTATAAATATTTCTAAAATCATCCGTAAAAAGAGATCTGCTTAACAAAAACCTGCGCATACTAAGACACCGCGCTGAGTCTAACTTGTTTCAGATCAATTTTAACTGTGATATTCGTCACTTAATGCGGCTTATTCAGCTGATTACCGGACAAGCAAATCGCTCCGGCGTAAACTGTGGAGAGTCATTAATTGAGTGTCGGCGCGTCCTGCGCAGGCAAACTGGAGGATCCCATGACTCATGCCATTAAAAAATGCAGCGCAAATGAAACCGCTGCCTGCTGCTGTGTGGATGTCGGTACTATCATGGATAACACCGACTGTACCGCTTCCTGGAGCCAACTTTACGCAGACCGCCAGCAGGCGGAAGCATCGCTGACCAGACTGACGGAGAAAGCCCGCCAGGTTGAATCCGAACCCTGCGAAATTAACGCGCGCTTCAGCGAACAGCCGGATGGCGTGTTGCTGACAGCAGATTTCACCTTCAGCTGCCAGGCTGAAACTATGATTTTCCAGCTCGGCCTGCGTTAATCCCCAATCAGTCTCAGTGAGTGGGTTCCTCCCACTCACTGTTCCGCAAAGCGTGTTTGCTCTCGCATTTTTCTGTTCCTTCCCGTGCAAAATGTAAAAATCTGGTTAACACTGAACAGGTCAGACCTCTTTCAGGCAATGATGCCGTTTACCGATTTATGACTGGTGACAAGAATGCGCAAAGCGTTACCTTTGCAGACCGGACAGGGCGATCGCATCGCCATTACCCATGGCTTACGGACCCCTTTTGCCCGCCAGGCGACCGCGCTGCACGGCATTCCCGCCCTGGAGCTGGGCAGGATGGTGGTCAGTGAGCTGCTGGCACGCAGTGAAATCCCGCCGGAAGTTATTGAACAGCTGGTATTCGGCCAGGTGGTGCAGATGCCGGAAGCGCCGAACATTGCGCGGGAAATCGTGCTCAGCAGCGGTCTAAGCGTGCACACTGACGCTTACAGCGTATCCCGGGCCTGCGCGACCAGCTTTCAGGCCGTGGCGAATGTGGCAGAAAGCCTGCTGGCGGGCACCATTCAGGCCGGAATGGCTGGTGGTGCAGACTCCTCTTCGGTTTTACCCATTGGCGTTAGCAAAACGCTGGGCCGCGTGCTGGTCGATCTCAGCAAGGCCAGAACCTTCTCACAGAAAATGAAACTGTTCAGCCAGCTGCGCCCGCGCGACTTACTGCCGGTGCCGCCAGCCGTGGCTGAATACTCCACCGGCCTGCGCATGGGCGACACGGCTGAGCAAATGGCGAAAAGCCACGGCATCACCCGAGAGCAACAGGATGCGCTGGCACATCGCTCTCATCAGCGGGCGGCCAGAGCCTGGGAAGAGGGCAAGCTGGCCGGGGAAGTGATGACCGCATTTGTGCCGCCGTGGCGTAACGCACTGGAAAAAGACAACAATGTTCGCGAGCAGTCCAGCCTGCAGGATTACGCTAAACTGCGTCCAGCCTTTGACCGCAAGCACGGTACGGTCACTGCCGCTAACAGTACGCCATTAACGGATGGTGCGGCTGCCGTAGTACTGATGACTGAATCCCGGGCGAAAGAGCTGGGGATTGCGCCGCTGGGCTATCTGCGTAGCTACGCCTTTACCGCGATTAATGTCTGGCAGGATATGTTGCTGGGGCCGTCGTATGCTTCCCCGCTGGCGCTGGATCGCGCCGGGATCACCCTGTACGACCTGACGCTGATCGACATGCACGAAGCCTTTGCCGCCCAGACGCTGGCGAACATGAAGATGTTTGCCGATGAGCGTTTTGCCCGCGAAGTGCTGAACCGTTCCCACGCGCTGGGGGAAATCAATGAAGAGAAATTTAACGTGCTGGGCGGCTCAATCGCTTATGGTCATCCTTTTGCTGCCACTGGCGCAAGGATGATCACTCAGACGCTGAACGAGCTGCGCCGCCGTGGCGGCGGGCTGGGATTGGTCACCGCCTGCGCGGCGGGAGGACTGGGTGCGGCAATGGTTCTGGAGGCCGAATAATGGAGAAGCTATCTGCATTTACGCTCAGCCAGCGGCTGGATAACGTTGGGGTAATCACCCTTGATGTCCCTGATGAAAAAATGAATACGCTGAAGGCTGAGTTTGCCGGGCAGATTAGGGCTGTGATTGCTGAAGCGCGGCGTAACCCGAACCTCGCCGGACTGGTGATTATTTCGGGCAAGCCAGACTCCTTTATTGCCGGGGCGGATATTGCCATGATCGACTCCTGCACCTCGGCTCTGGAAGCGGAAGAGCTGGCGCGGCAGGGACAGGAAGTGATGTCAGAGATCGCCTCGCTTTCCGTGCCGGTGGTTGCCGCTATCCACGGTGCCTGTCTGGGTGGCGGCCTTGAGCTGGCGCTGGCCTGTAATCAGCGGGTCTGCACGCTGGATGACAAAACCCGTCTGGGTCTGCCGGAAGTCCAGCTGGGCCTGCTGCCAGGATCGGGCGGCACCCAGCGCCTGCCGCGGCTGATTGGTGCTTCTGCAGCGCTCGATATGATCCTCACCGGTAAAACGCTGCGGGCTAAGCAGGCATTGAAAATCGGGCTGGTGGAAGACGCCGTTCCGCACGCTATCCTGCTTGAAACCGCGGTGAAAATGGTGCTGAAGGGGCGTAAACCCCGTAAGACATTACCGCTGAAAGAACGTCTGCTAAACGCGCCTGCCGGTCGTGCGTTGCTCTTCACCATTGCGGCAAAACAGACGCAGGCCAAAACCCGTGGCAACTATCCGGCCACGCAAAAGATTCTGTCTGTGGTGAAAACCGGTCTGCAGCAGGGCCGCAGCGCAGGCTATGCCGCAGAAGCCAAAGCCTTTGGGCAGCTGGCGATGACGCCGCAGTCTGCCGCGCTGCGCAGCATTTTCTTTGCTACCACTGAAATGAAGAAAGATCGTGGGGCTGATGCCGATCCACGAGAGATAAAATCCGTTGGAGTGCTGGGAGGAGGGCTGATGGGCGGCGGGATCGCCTTTGTCACCGCCACGCGCGGCAAGCTGCCGGTACGTATCAAAGATATCAAGGCGGAAGGGATCAACCATGCGCTGAAATACAGCTGGGATCTGCTGAGCAAGAACGTCCGGCGCCGCAGGATGACGCCAGCCCAGAGACAGCAGCAGATGGCGCTGATTGGCGGCGGAACGGATTATCAGGGTTTTCATCATCGCGATGTGATGATTGAAGCGGTATTTGAAGATCTGTTTCTCAAGCAAAAAATGGTCGCAGAAGTGGAGGCCAATACTCCGGAACAGACTATTTTCGCCTCTAACACTTCCTCGCTGCCGATAGGTGATATTGCCGCCAACGCGCAGCGTCCTGAAAACATTATCGGCCTGCACTTCTTCAGTCCGGCGGACAAAATGCCGCTGGTCGAGGTGATTCCTCACCACCGCACCAGCGCAGAGACCATTGCCACTACGGTGGCGCTGGCGAAGAAACAGGGGAAAACCCCGATCGTGGTGGCAGATAAGGCCGGGTTTTATGTCAACCGCATTCTCGCGCCTTACATAAATGAAGCGATGCGCTGCCTGCTGGAAGGTGAACCGATTGAGACCATCGATCGGGCTCTGGTGGACTTTGGTTTCCCGGTCGGGCCGATTCAACTGCTGGATGAGGTGGGTATCGACGTTGGCACGCACATTATGCCGGTGCTGGAGCAAGCCTGGGGCGACCGTTTCCGCGCACCGGAGGCCTTTGATGCGGTGCTGAATGACAACCGCAAAGGCCGAAAAAACGGTCGGGGCTTCTACTTATACGACCGTAAAAAACCCGGCAGAAAAAAACAGGTGGATGCAAGTCTCTACAAGCTGCTTAACCTCACACCAAAAAGTCATTTGAGTGGAGATAATATTGCTCAGCGCTGCGTGATGATGATGCTGAATGAGGCGGCAAGAACGCTGGACGAGGGGGTTATCCGTTCCGCTCGGGATGGCGATATTGGCGCGGTGTTTGGCATCGGTTTTCCGCCGTTCCTTGGCGGGCCGTTCCGCTATATGGACAAGCTGGGAGCGGAGCAGGTAGTGAATACATTAGAGCGGCTGATGCAGTCACAGGGCGATCGTTTTGCCCCCTGCGAGCGGTTGAGACAAATGGCCTCCGGCCAGGAAACCTTTTACAAATCGGTGGGTTTGCATAATAGCCACGACGATTCAGGGGGTTAGATTTCTTCCTCAAAAAAGGGAGCAATTGCACAGTTCCGGAAAGCGGTTATTTAGTAAACAATCGGTTGACTATACTCAAGGCATTAGGGTACAACACAGCGTTCATTCACTGAATGAAGAGTCGGAAAGCGGTTTTTTCCGGCGTTTTTGTTTAACAACAGCGGTGCATTATGCAAGTTTTCATTATGCGTCACGGCGATGCGGCTTTAGATGCAGCCAGTGATTCTGTAAGACCTCTGACTCATTGCGGCTGTGATGAATCACGCCAGATGGCGAGCTGGCTTAACGGTCAGGCAGTGGATATTGAGCGGGTGCTGGTCAGTCCTTATCTGCGGGCTGAGCAAACCCTGGCAACGGTGCGTGAAGCACTGACGCTGCCGGAAGGGCAGGACGTTCTGCCTGAACTGACGCCGGGCGGCGATCCCTCGCTGGTGGCCTGCTATCTGCAGGTGCTGGCGAAAGAGGGGGTTAAATCGGTGCTGGTGATTTCCCATCTGCCTCTGGTGGGCTATCTGGTCTCTGAACTCTGCCCGCAGGAAGCGCCGCCGATGTTCGCCACCTCTGCCATTGCCAGTGTCGACTATGATGCTGATAACGCCAGCGGTAAACTTGAATGGCAGTTCAGCCCTTCCAGGCTGGCAAAAGCAATGTAGTTCTTCAGCGGGCCGGAGATATCGGCCCATCCTCCTAAGGCAGTTCCGGCGGTAGCCACTCTTCCACTTCAATCAGTACCAGCAGCGCGGCATCGCCGCCGAACAGCTTGGGTGCCTGATGAAAAGCCATCACCATAGGGTGCTGTGCCAGCCACAGCGGCGTTTGCTGTTTCAGCACATGTTTGCCATGGCCGTGCATCACGCTGGCACAAAAAATGTGCTCACGACGGCAGGCAGCAATCAGCGCGCCCAGCTCATCCTTCGCCTGCTTCTGCGTTAAGCCATGCAAATCCAGGAAAATTTCTGGCGTATAGTCGCCGCGACGTAACTTCTTCAGCTCATAGTGACTGACATCACTGCGTACGTAACGCACCGGCCCTTCTTCGGCCAGCAGCGGCTGGAATTCATCGGAAAAGTAGTGGCTGGCATCCATTTGCTCGGAAAGCAGACGCTTTTGTGGCACTTCCGTGATTTTTTTGCGCACCGGCTTATGGACGATAGTGTCCTGAGTCAGCTTGCGGGTGCCGGTCATCAGTCCACGAAACAGGGCTTCATCCTCGGCGCTTAAAGACTGTTTTTTACTCATCAGATTTTCCTTGCGGCACCGATTTAAGCAATAATTCCTCCAGTTTACCCCGACTTCTGCCACCAGTTAAACAAATGTCACCTTTTTAACGCAGCTGCGCTGAATTATCGTCAGCTTCATGGCAAACTAGCAGCCGAGTTAAGTTTGGCCTGTGGAGGGCACTTTGGACAAAATTTTCGTCGATGAGGCAGTCAGTGAGCTGCACACCATCCAGGATATGCTGCGCTGGTCGGTCAGCCGTTTTGCCGCCGCCGATCTCTGGTATGGTCACGGCACCGATAACCCATGGGATGAAGCTGTTCAGTTGGTGTTGCCCACCCTGTACCTGCCGCTGGATATTCCGGAAGATATGCGCACCGCGCGCCTGACTTCCAGCGAGCGCCACCGCATTGTTGAACGTGTTATTCGTCGTATTAACGAGCGCATTCCCGTCGCCTATATGACCAATAAAGCCTGGTTCTGCGGCCATGAATTTTACGTTGACGAGCGCGTGCTGGTGCCACGTTCACCGATTGGCGAGCTGATCAACGAGCGCTTCGCGGGGATCCTGCCACACGAGCCAAACCTTATTCTGGATATGTGCACTGGCAGCGGCTGTATCGGCATTGCCTGTGCCTACGCCTTCCCGGATGCGGAAGTTGACGTGGTGGATATCTCCACCGACGCGCTGGCGGTCACCGAGCAAAACATCGAAGCGCACGGCATGCAGCACAACGTCACGCCAATCCGTGCCGACCTGTTCCGCGAGCTGCCGAAAACCCCTTATGACATGATCGTCACTAATCCACCTTATGTGGATGAGGACGATATGGGCGATCTGCCCGGCGAATACCGCCACGAGCCGGAACTGGGTCTGGCGGCAGGCAGAGATGGCCTCAAGCTGGCGCGCCGTATTCTGGCCTGTGCGCCGGACTATCTCAGTGTAGAGGGCGTACTGATTTGTGAAGTGGGCAACAGCATGGTGCATATGATCGACCAGTACCCTGACGTGCCGTTTACCTGGCTGGAATTTGCCAACGGGGGCGACGGCGTGTTTATGCTGACCCGCCAGCAGATCGTCGACGCACAGCACCACTTCAGCATTTATAAAGATTAAAGAATTCAGGAGTCATAATGGCTGGTAATACTATTGGTCAGGTCTTTCGCGTCACCACCTTTGGTGAATCCCACGGCGTGGCGCTGGGCTGTATCGTTGACGGCGTTCCTCCGGGCATTCCTCTGACGGAGGCGGATCTGCAGCACGATCTCGACCGCCGGCGTCCGGGCACCTCGCGCTATACCACCCAGCGCCGCGAACCGGATCAGGTGAAAATTCTCTCCGGCGTGTTTGAAGGCGTCACTACCGGCACCAGTATCGGGCTGCTGATTGAAAACACCGACCAGCGTTCGCAGGATTACGGTGCCATTAAAGATGTCTTCCGTCCTGGCCACGCTGACTACACCTATGAGCAGAAATATGGCCTGCGCGACTACCGTGGCGGTGGTCGTTCTTCCGCACGTGAAACAGCAATGCGCGTGGCGGCAGGCGCTATCGCCAAGAAATATCTTGAGATGAAGCACGGCATCAAAGTGCGCGGCTATCTGGCACAGATTGGTGATGTTGCCTGTGAGCTGAAAGACTGGGACCAGGTGGAACAGAACCCGTTCTTCTGCCCGGATCCGGACAAAATCGAGGCGCTGGATGAACTGATGCGTGCGCTGAAGAAAGAGGGCGACTCGATCGGTGCGAAAGTTTCGGTGATGGCTGAGCACGTGCCGGTGGGGTTGGGTGAACCGGTTTTTGACCGTCTGGATGCTGACCTGGCACATGCGCTGATGAGCATTAACGCGGTGAAAGGCGTGGAGATTGGTGACGGCTTCGAAGTGGTCAACAAGCGCGGCAGCGAGCACCGTGATGAAATCCGGGCGGATGGCTTCCAGAGCAATCACGCGGGCGGCATCCTCGGCGGTATCAGCACCGGCCAGGCTATTCTGGCAACCATCGCCATGAAGCCGACTTCCAGCATTACCGTACCGGGCAAAACCATTAACCGCTTCGGTGAAGAAGTGGAAATGATCACCAAAGGCCGCCACGATCCCTGCGTCGGGATCCGCGCCGTGCCGATCGCCGAAGCGATGATGGCGATCGTGCTGATGGACCATTTACTGCGCCAGCGTGCTCAGAACGCTGACGTCCACACGGATATTCCCCGCTGGTAACATGATGAAAAAGACCCTGATGGCGCTGGGTGCGCTGTTAATAAGCGCTTCCACGCTGGCCGCCACGCCGTGGCAGTCCATTAGTCAGCCGATAAACGGCAAACCGCAGGCGATTGGCGCTTTTGCCAACGGCTGTATCATTGGGGCGCAGCCTTTGCCTCTGGACGCCACGGATTATCAGGTAATGCGTCAGGATCAGCGGCGCTACTTTGGCCACCCTGATTTGATCATGTTTATTCAGCGCCTTAGCACTCAGGTGCATAACCTGCAGCTGGGTGAAGTGCTGATCGGCGATATGGGGATGGCAGCAGGCGGACGGTTCAGCAGCGGCCATGCCAGCCATCAGTCCGGTCTGGACGTGGATATCTGGCTGCAACTGCCGAAAACGCGCTGGACTTCAGCAATGCTGCTCAAACCGCAGCCGCTGGATCTGGTCGCTGCAGACGGAAAAAATGTGGTCGCGCGGCACTGGCAGCCAGAGATTGACAGCCTGATTAAACTGGCGGCGAAAGATGACGATGTAACACGTATCTTCGTCAATCCGGCGATTAAAAAGCAGCTTTGTGCCGATGCCGGAGCCGACCGTGACTGGTTGCGCAAAGTGCGTCCGTGGTTTGGACACCGTGCGCATATGCACGTTCGCCTGCGCTGTCCGGCTGGCAGCCTGGAGTGTGAGGATCAGCCCGCTCCGCCGCCGGGAGATGGCTGTGGTGCTGAGCTGCAAAGCTGGTTTGCGCCGCCAAAACCTGGCACCGGTGCGCCAGTGAAGCGGACACCGCCGCCGTTGCCGCCTGCCTGCCAGGCTTTGCTGGATAAACATCTGCTTTAGGGACTGAAGAATGGACTGGTTTGTTGTCAGCCCGCTGCTCGTCGGGCTGCTGTTTTTTGTGGCAATGCTGGCTGCATTCATTGACTCCATCGCCGGTGGCGGGGGATTACTGACGGTACCGGCGCTGTTGACGATGGGCCTCTCTCCGGCCCAGGCGCTGGCGACCAATAAATTACAATCCATTGGCGGATCCTTCTCGGCCAGCCTCTATTTTGTCCGGCGTAAAGCGGTCAATCTTCGCGAGCAAAGACTGAATATCGCCATGGCCTTTATCGGCTCGGTGAGCGGCGCGGTGCTGATCCAGCACGTTCAGCCGGGCGTGCTGCGTCAGGTGCTGCCGCTGCTGCTGATCTCTATCGGTCTCTATTTTCTGCTGATGCCAAAAATTGGCGAAGAAGATCGGCACCGTCGCCTGCACGGTCTGCCTTTTGCGCTGGTCGCGGGGGGCTGCGTGGGGTTTTATGATGGTTTCTTCGGTCCCGGCGCTGGCTCATTTTATGCCCTGGCTTTTGTCACGCTGTGCGGCTATAACCTGGCTAAATCTACCGCTCATGCCAAAGTTCTGAACTTTACCTCCAATCTTGGCGGCCTGTTATTCTTTATGTTTGGCGGCAAAGTCATCTGGGGGACCGGGCTGGTGATGCTGGTTGGCGCGATCTGTGGTGCAAGGCTGGGGGCGCGTCTGGTGCTCAGCCGTGGACAGACGCTGATCCGCCCGATGGTGGTGATAGTCTCTGCGGTGATGAGCGCCAAACTGCTGTATGACAGCCACGGCGCAGCGATAGCCGAATGGTGCCACCACCTTTTGGGCTGAGATAACCCTGGTGCGCCACGGATTTGGCGCGGTATTTTTTTACAGAAGAAAATGAATGAGTCCTTCACACCATTATGAGCAGCTGATTGAGATTTTTGACCGCTGCTTTTTTGCAGATTTTCAGACGCGCCTGATTAAAGGCGACGACGAACCGATCTATCTTCCTGCCGATGAGGAAGTGGATTACCATCGCGTGGTGTTTGCTCACGGCTATTATGCCAGCGCGATGCATGAGATTTCCCACTGGTGTATTGCCGGTAGCGAGAGGCGTAAACAGGTCGATTTTGGCTATTGGTATTGCCCGGACGGGCGTGATGCTATGACTCAGAGCCAGTTTGAAGTGGTGGAAGTGAAGCCACAGGCGCTGGAGTGGATGTTTTGTGTTGCGGCGGGGTTTCCCTTCAACGTAAGTTGTGACAATCTCAATGGAGATTGTGAGCCGGATCGCATCGCGTTCCAGCGTAAAGTCCATGCTCAGGTAATGGCGCAGCTGGAGCAGGGCATTCCCGCCCGGCCAGCCCGTTTTATCGCTGAACTTTGCAAGTATTACTCAACACCCCCGCTGACTGCGGCACAGTTTCCCTGGCCGGAAGATCTGTGACCAGGGGGAATGGAACGGATAAGGAATTTTATGATCGATGAATTTGAAGCGCGTATCCTGGCCCTGATCGACGACATGGTGGAAAGCGCCAGTGACGACGAGCTGTTCGCCAGCGGCTATCTGCGTGGACATCTGACGCTTGCAGTGGCCGAGATTGAACAGTCCGGCGAGCACACTCCGGAAGCGCTGCAGATTCAGGTACAGAACAGCTTGCAGAATGCTATTCAGGCGGGCGAGCTTTCACCCCGTGACCAGGCGTTGGTGATTGGTATGTGGGATAATCTGTTCCTGCAGGCGCGTAAGTCAGCCTGAGGGAAGAGGGGAGAACCAGGCTGCCAGTAAATCTGGTGCTGGCATGGGAACCTGATTGTCACTATATCCGATGCTGGCGTGGGGAACCTGGTGGTTTGTAAATCTGGTGCTGGCGTGGGGAACCAGGTGGTTTGTAAATCTGGTGCTGGCGTGGGGGACCTGGTCGTCTGTAAATCCGGGGCTGGCACAGGCAACTCTGACCGCTCATAAAGACGCAAATTACGCCATCCGTGGCAGCTCGACTCGCGCCGTCCATGGCGCGAGACGCTTTATTCCTGGCCAGGGTTCCCTGTGCTCTGATCTTCGGTGTAGTCTGAAAACTTCAAAACTTCAAAACTTCAAAACTTCAAAACTTCAAAACTTCAAAACTCCAGGGCTCAGACTGTCGAACACCGGACCACTCAACGATCAGTAATCAGATGGATAGTGAATCCTTTTTTTTCTGAACGTAAGTTTCCCAGTGCCGGACTCTAAGCCGTTTTCACTTCCTTTCCCTTCAGCAGTTTCCGCACCCAGTAGCGATTTGGATGGGTGGCTGCCAACGTATCCTTATCCAGTGGGATCGGCTCTCCGCACAATTCCGCAGCCAGCACTTCCGCCGCCAGCGGGCCGCTGCACAACCCTCGTGAACCGAGCGCGCCCAACACGAACAAACCTTTATGCACCGGTGCCGGTTTCGCTTCCTCTTTATGTTTTACCAGGTCGGCGTACTGTTCCAGCGTTTGCTGATAGTCCGGCAGCGGGCCAAACAGCGGCAGGTGATCGCGGGAGGCACAGCGCACGCCGACACGGGCGCTACCTTCACTGACGTCCACCTCGTGCGGCCATCCGGCTTCAGGCAGGCAGCGGATCAGTCGCTCGCGGTTTTCCTGCTGATCGTCTGCGCGATAAGCAGTGGCGCTGTCGGCGCGATGGTAGCTGGCCCCGATGCAGTGATGCTGGTTAGCTGGGTTAACCGGGGTGAGATAGCCGTCATAACAGAGCACCTGCTTCAGCGCGCCGAGGGCTGGTGTGGTAGGGATGTGGCTGACCTGACCGCTTACCGCATAGGCTGGCAGCTTCTCGCTTTGCACAAATGAGGTCAGCGCATGGCCGGTCGCCAGCACCACGTTGCGGTGAGTTTGAGCGGGAAGATCGGCAAAATGCAGCCGCCAGCCTGATGCATTCTGCGTTGCTGAGTGTGTTGCATCCGGCATTGTTGCCTTTGCGTTATCCGGCATTGTGGCGGCAGGGGCGGAATGACCCCCGCCCGCGATCAATGGCCTCAGGGCATTCTCATCGCCGTCGATAAGTGCTTTCATCTCAGTCAGCGTATGCAACCAGTTAATTTTCAGTCCCTGCTGCTCTGCCAGCCGGAACAGCGCCGGGGTCAGCTGACCTGGCGAGAGCCAGCCGCCCTGTGGATAGGTGATCCCGCCATAGCCGGTTTCCACGCCACACAGCGCTTCTGCTTCCTCAGTATTTATCGCACAGGCAATCTCTTCCGGCAGCTGCATGGTCAGCATCCGGGCAATTTTGTCGCTGCTTTTCTCATTCCAGCCCAGTTGGGTAACGCCACACCAGTCATGATCGAAGTCGACCGTCAACTGGTCATAAACCCGGCGGGCAAAGGTAAACGCGCTGGGGAAGAAGCGGCCCAGAGCCGGATCGTGATGATTGAGCAGGGGATAAAGCGCGCCCTGGCGGTTGCCGGAGGCACCCTGAGCAGGTTCATTATCGGCACAGTAAAGCGTGACATTTTTACCACGACGCAGCAGGGCAAGCGACAGCAGGGCGCTGGCAATGCCGCCGCCGATGATGGCGATATCATCTCCTTCTGCGGATGGCCGTGCATACCAGGGGGCCTGAGCAGGCGTGCTGACAGCCTGTTCCATCACACCGGCAATCATGTCGCGTTTTGGGCCGAAACCTTTACGTTTCCCGGTGGTAAAACCAGCTTCCTGCAGACCTCTGCGCACAAAGCCCGCCGAAGTGAAAGTGGCCAGCGTACAGCCTTTGCGGGCCATTTTCGCCATGCAGGCAAACAGTTCCGGTGTCCACATATCCGGGTTTTTTGCCGGAGAAAAGCCATCAAGAAACCAGGCATCGACCTGCTGGTGCAGACTGTCATCAAAAGTGTGAATGAGCTGGTTAATATCGCCAAACCACAAGTCAAGCGTCACGCGGCCCCCGTCCAGCAGCAGGCGATGGCAGCCGGGCAGGGCAACCGGCCACTGTTTGCGCAGGGCCGCTGCATAGTCTGACAGCTCTGGCCAGCTGGCATGCGCGCTGGCAAGGTCACTGACGTTTAACGGATATTTCTCACAGCTGATGAAGTGTAAACGCTGTAGCCTGGAGTCTGGTTGCGCGGCCCGAAAATCATTAAACGCCTGCCAGAGGGTCAAAAAGTTCAGCCCGGTACCAAAACCGGTCTCGGCAGTGACCAATAACTCTCGCGGATGTGTGGCAAACCGATCGGGCAAATTGTTGCCGCCCAGAAACACGTGTCGCGTCTCCTCCAGGCCATTCTCATTGGAGAAATAGACGTCGCCAAACGCTCGGGATACAGGTGTACCCTGTTCATTCCAGCTCAGTTCAGCATGCTCGATCGGGGTTATTTTCACGGCAGAAGCTCAGTTATCAGGCGGTGCCGCGATTGTAACGGTGTGAGCCAGCCCACGCAAATTTACAAAAGTTAACCGCTGATCGGACTTGTTCGGCTTACAACTGTAAGCTAAAGTGCCTGTCGAATCCTAATATAAGCAGTGAAAGAGGTATTGAATGAAACGTGCAGTGATTACTGGCCTGGGTATCGTTTCCAGCATTGGTAATAACCAAGAGGAAGTCCTCGCGTCTCTGCGTGAAGGACGCTCCGGCATTACCTTCTCTCAGGAGCTGAAAGATTCCGGCATGCGTAGTCACGTCTGGGGTAACGTCAAGCTGTCCAAAGACGAAATCTCCAGCCTCATTGACCGTAAAGTTCTGCGTTTTATGAGCGATGCGTCCATTTATGCTTATATCTCTATGCTGGAAGCGGTGAAAGACTCCGGCCTGACCGCTGAGCAATACCAGAACAACCCACGTGTGGGTCTGGTTGCCGGTTCAGGCGGCGGTTCGCCGTTCTATCAGGCAGCAAGCGTGGACGGCATGCGTGCTAAAGGTCTGCGCGGCGTTGGTCCGTATATGGTGACCAAAGCAATGGCTTCCGGCGTCTCTGCCTGCCTGGCAACCCCGTTCAAAATTCACGGTGTGAACTACTCCATCAGCTCAGCCTGCGCCACTTCTGCACACTGTATCGGTAACGCGGTAGAGCAGATCCAACTGGGCAAACAGGACGTGGTCTTTGCCGGTGGTGGTGAAGAGCTGGTCTGGGAAATGTCCTGCGAATTTGATGCGATGGGTGCACTGTCCACCAAATATAACGACACGCCAGAAAAAGCGTCCCGTACTTACGATACCAGCCGTGACGGCTTCGTTATCGCTGGCGGCGGCGGCATGGTCGTGGTTGAAGAGCTGGAGCATGCGCTGGCTCGTGGCGCGCATATCTACGCTGAAGTGGTGGGCTACGGCGCAACTTCCGATGGCGCAGATATGGTTGCTCCATCAGGCGAAGGCGCAATGCGCTGTATGCGTCTGGCGATGCAGGGTGTGGATACGCCAATCGACTACCTGAACACCCACGGTACCTCTACTCCGGTCGGAGACGTGAAGGAGCTGGGTGCCATCCGTGAAGTCTTCCCGGACAACACGCCGGCCATGTCTGCCACTAAAGCAATGACCGGGCACTCTCTGGGGGCGGCTGGCGTGCAGGAAGCGATTTACTCGCTGCTGATGCTGGAGCACGGTTTTATCGCGCCAAGCATCAACATCGACGAGCTGGATCCCGCTGCTGAAGGTCTGAATATCGTGACTAAACCAACCGAGCAGAAACTGAAGACTGTCATGTCTAACAGCTTCGGTTTTGGTGGCACCAACGCCACTCTGGTTATGCGTAAACTGGACGCATAAATTCTGGCGGGCCGGAGACATCCGGCCCCTGGAAGTGAGATGCATCTGTGTTTCCGGGCGGGATCTATTCCGCCCGGTTATCCGGACTTCAGGTTTCTCTTTTCACCATCGGCCGCTGTTTTTTCGGCAGACCGGCGACCACCAGATCGTAAGACTCCTCGACCAACTGCTGTACTAACCCTTCTGAAATTTGCTCACCCGCATAGATCGAAATCCAGTGGCGCTTATTCATATGGTAGGCCGCATGGATGCTGTCGTAAATTGCCCGCTGGAGCAGGGAATTCTCCGGGTCGCACTTGAGATTCACAATCCTTTCGCCGCGAACCTGAGCCATCAGCGCAAACATCTTCCCGCGCACCTTGAACACCTCATATTCCGGGCCGAAAGGATAGCAAAGCTCTGCCAGCGGCTGGGCCTGAGCGACTCTTATCGCCGTCTCCTGAATCTGTTTTCCGTCCATTGTTGCTGCTCTCTGTGCCAGGATCTGCCTTGCAGGCTAGCACATTACCCCTCCTGCATCATCTGGCGGTACTTCATATGGTCGTGATACATCTCACGGAATACGCGGTATTTCTGGTCGTAATAATGCTTGATCTCATTGGTCTGCGGCGTCACGGTTTTGCCGATGCGGCTCATGGCGTTCATCGCCTCCGGCAGTGAGTCGTAAAGCCCGGCGGCTACCGTGCCCATCATCGCGCCTCCCAGCAGCATCGCCTCACTCTCTTCCGGCAGCAGCATGGCGCAGCCGGTAGCGTTGGCATGCTCCTGCACGAACACCGGATTTTTAGTCCCGCCGCCGCTGGCCATAATGGTGTCAATGCTGTAACCGCTCTGATTCATCGTTTCGATGATGTGCCGTGCGCCCAGTGCTATCGCCTGAATGGTCGCCAGATAGTGCAGCGCCATATCCTCCGGCGTGCGCGACAGCTTCAGCCCGGTCAGAATGCCGGTCAGGTTCGGATTGGCGCGTGGGGAACGGTTGCCGTGGAAATAGGGCAGCATATGAATATCGCGGGTCAGGAAAGCGATCTTTTCCGGTTCGCCGGCCAGTTTGCGTAGCACATCATTCAGCATCTCATAGATGGTTTTGCCCTGCGCCTTGCCCTGTTCGCGCAGGCTGGCGTAGCAGGGATGGGACTGGATCATATGGTCAATCAGCGCACCGGTGGCCGACTGGCCGCCTTCGTTCAGCCAGAAATCCGGCAGTACCGCAGAATAATAGGGTCCCCAGACGCCTTTGATAAAGCGTGCCTCGCGGGATATCGCCATATGACCGGTAGAGGTGCCGCCAATCAGCGCGATACGGCGGTCGAAGTCGGCGTGTTCTCCCGAGGCTCCGGCCGCGCCAAGCGTTCCGAGGCTTCCGGCATGGGCATCGATGATCGACACGCTGACAGCTGTACCGGGCAATAGGCCCATTTCACTGGCGGCACGTTGCGTCAGGCCGTGGCCCAGCGGCTCGCCCATAGTTTTTACGTCGCTGCCGATTTTCGCTGCATCATGCTCAAGCAAATCTTCCAACCCGATCTGGCGGAAGTAGCTGGCATCCCAGCTGTTCTCATGGCCCATATAGGTCCATTTGCACACCAGCGAACAAAGCGAGCGGGTTTCATCCTGTGTCGCCCGCCAGGTGAGAAAGTCCGGCAGATCGAACAGATGGCCGATATTCTGCCAGCTGTTGGGCATATGCTGCTTCAGCCACAGCAGTTTTGGTGTCTGCATTTCAGGCGAGATCACGCCGCCGACATAATCCAGCACGCGGTGTTTAGTGGCATTGATTCGTTCCGCCTGCACAATCGCCCGGTGATCCATCCACACGATAATATTCTGCTCGCTACGCCCGGATGGGCTGACCGTCAGCGGCTTGCCCTCTTTATCCAGAACCACCAGTGAACAGGTGGCATCAAAGCCGATGCCTTTAATCTGCACCGGATTGATATTGCTCTGGTTCACCGCATCCCGCACCGCCTGGCAGACTGCCTGCCAGATATTGTCCGAGGACTGCTCGACAAAATCAGCCTGTGGCCGGAACAGTTCAATCTCCCGGCTGGCCTGGCCCATCATCCGGCCCTGCGGATCAAAAATACCCGCCCTGGCGCTGCCGGTCCCCACATCCACTCCCAGATAGTAACTTGTCATTGTTAGCCTCGACCGTCAGGTTCTGCGATTCTGCAACGCAATAAACAGGATAAGCACGCCGCCCCAGAGTGCCATGGTGAGGTAACTGCTCACCCCCAGCAGATTAAGCCCGCTCTCCAGCATTTGTAATACGATCAGCGCCAGTACCAGACCAATGACCCGGCCAAACCCGCCATCCGGGTTCACGCCGCCCAGTACAGAGGCCAGAATGGTGATCAACAGCCAGGATTCGCCGTAGCCCGCCTTGGCCGAGTTGAACATCGACATCATCAGCAGGGCAGCGCCCCAGCTGAGCAGGGCGGAAACCACATAGACGGTAATCTGCACTCTGGCTGTGTTGATACCGCTAAAGCGGGTGGCCTGCTCATTCGAACCGAGCAGATAGATACTGCGGCCCAGCGTGGTCTGTTCCAGCAGCACCCACAGCCCGAAGGCCACCAGCAGAAACAGCAGCAGGGCAAAGGGAATGCCCAGGACATCCCCGTTGCCAAGGAACTGAATAAACGGCGGAAAGCCGGAAATCACTGCGCCGTTAGAGATCAGAATATTCAGCCCGGCAATCAACGTCATGGTACCCAGCGTGGCGAGGATCGGTGACACACCCACCACGGCTATCAACAGGCCGTTAAGCACGCCAATCGCCACTGCCAGCAGCGCGCCAGCGAGCAGAGCCAGCAGTAGAAACTGCGGTCCGGGATGGGCAACAATGATCGCACCCATCAACAGCGAGCAGGCATTGGCGCTGGCAATGATTGACAGGTTGATGCCGCCGGTGAGCATGGTGATGCCCATTCCCAGCGCCAGCAGGCCCAACACCGGCAGCTGGGTGGCGATAGACTGGAAATTACCGAGGCTGAAGAAGCGGCTGCCCAGCGTAAGGGAAAACAGTGCCAGCACCACCACAATCATCAGCAGTTGCAGGCGGATAATCCGGTCGCCGGGTAATGCTCTGATTAATGTGCTCATGTCATATCCCCTTCGCCAGTTTGCGTTTTTCGTTCCATGCCGTGGCGCTGATACTCACCAGGATAATCAGCCCGCTGAACACCATATGCCAGTAGGAGGAGACGGCCAGCAGCGTCAGGCCATTCTGCAGGAAGGCCAGCAGCAGCACGCCCAGCAGCGTGCCGATCAGCGATCCCCGGCCGCCGGTCATGCTGGTCCCGCCCAGCACCACTGCCGCCAGTACTGTCAGTTCATAGCCTACCAGCGAGTTCGGTGCTACCGACTGCGTGGTCTGAGCCTGCACCACGGCAGCCACCCCTGCCAGCAGCCCCATATAGCCATAGACATACAAGTGCAGGGTCAGCAGGTTCATGCCGAGCCGCGAAGCCGACTCGCGATTGCCGCCCATTGCATAGATTTGCCGCCCGAGGCGGGTATAGCGCATCAGCACGCCGGTGAGGACAAATACCGCCAGCAGGCAGAACAGGGGCAGAGTGAGGCCATATTCATAGCCATCCGCAGCGGTAAAGGAGAACCAGTTGATGCCATTCATAAACCAGTCCGGGAAGCCGTACAGCCAGGTTCCCTGGGTGTACCACACGAGCAGGCCGTAAAAGAGATTCAGCGTGGCGATGGTAATGATGATGGCGGGGACGCGCAGGAAACAGACCAGCACACCGTTGATCAACCCCAGCAGCAACCCGCACCCCATGGCGATGGCGAACACGCTGAAGAAGTTGCCGCCGTGCGCCAGCATGGTACTGGCCATGACGTACTGGGCAATAGCGGTCATCGCCGGGAATGAGATGTCGATCCCTCCGGCGATCAGCACCACAAACAGGCCGCAGGCGAGGATACCCAGAATGGCGTAGCTGGTGGCGACGTCGGTCAGGTTACCCAACGTTAAAAACTCGCTGGTGCGCAGGCTCAACCCCAGCGCCAGCAGCAGGATCAGCATCCCCAGCCAGATCTCGTGGTGGCTGAGGAGATGACGTAGTTTGTTATTCATTCACCACCCCGGCAATCTCTTCTTCGCGGCACTGATGCGGTGCGAAGCTGGCGATCAGCTCGCCCTTGCGCATCACCAGCACGCGGTGACTGTTGTAATAGGCTTCAGGGATTTCATCGCAAATCATCAGTACCGCCATGCCGGACTCGGCCAGATCGCGGGCGATGCGGTAGATCCCTTCTTTATTAGCGATATCCACGCCAACGGTTGGCGAGTCAAGGATCAGCACGCGGGGATCGGTTGCCACCCACTTGGCGATTGCCACGCGCTGGGCGTTGCCGCCTGACAGGGTCTGCACTGGCAACTGGCTGTCCGATACTTTGATGTTCAGTTCACGGATCAGGCTGGCAACCTGATGGCGGGCTTTGCCGCGGTCAAGCAGCCCGGCACGATTGCGCAGGCGGCTGAACACCGGTACCAGCATGTTATCGAAGATCGACTGCTGCATAATCAGTCCCTGGGTTTGCCGGTCTTCCGAGACGTAAGCAATACCGTGACGAATGGCGTCGCGGTTACTGTGCAGTTTCACCGGTTTGCCCTCCACGCGGATCTCGCCGCTGTCCGGCTGGCTCATGCCAAACAGGGACAGGCATAATTCGGTCCGTCCGGCACCCAGCAGGCCCACAACAGAGGTGATTTCCCCGCGTCTCAGGCTCAGGCTTACCGACTGATACTGGCCTTTCTTTGACAGGTTGTTCACTTCCAGCAGTGGCATTTCGCTGCTGTCGGCGCGCTGCGGCAGATGGCTGAAGGCAAAGCGCTGCCCGGTCATCAGGAAGGCCAGCTCGTCGCTGTTCAGGTCGCTGGTCGGATAAGTGCCCACCAGTTTGCCGTCACGCATCACGCTGATGCGGTCAGCTACTTCCATCACTTCGTCCAGCTTGTGGCTGACGAACACCACGCAAATTCCGGCGGCTTTCAGTTCGTTGACCACCCGCAGCAGGCCATTGACTTCATGGCGGGTCAGCGAGGCAGTGGGTTCATCCATGATCACCAGGCTGGCATCGGCAGCCAGCGCCCGGCCAATTGCCACCAGCTGGCGGTCGGCGATCGACAGCTTTTCCACTTTGCGATCGAGGTCAAGTCGCACACCGATACGTTGAAGCGTACCGGCAGCCAGCTTGCGCATTGCCTTTCTCCGCACCCAGAAACCGCCACCTGGCAGATAGCTGTGCACTGCAATGTTCTCTGCCACCGTCAGGTTGGGAAACAGCGACAGATCCTGATAAATCACCTGGATACCGTAAAAGGCCGACAGTGCAGGTGTCAGATTGGGAAACAGCTTGCCGTCCATGCCAATACGTGCGCCTTTGTCGGGATGATAAACGCCCGAGATAATTTTAATCAGCGTGCTTTTGCCACAGCCGTTTTGTCCTGCCAGACAATGCACCTCCCCTTTATTCAGGGTAAGCGTGACGTTATCCAGTGCCCGGACGCCGGGAAAGGATTTGCTGATTTTTTCAAGAGAAATAAAGGATTGCGACATACTCTTTCCTCACCGGCGCGGATGATTGCCGGTCAGTAAGACCGGCAGCACCGCTGGGTCCACTCAGAAACCGAGCGTTTTGGCGTTGTCTTTGGTGACTTCCAGAATGCGGTTAAAGCGGATCACATGGTTTTTCATATCCACATCGGCTTTACCCATGCCGTCAATGGTCAGGTCGCTGGTGACCTGCTTGCCATCGAGGATTTGATCGGCCAGGTTAACCAGTGCAAAGCCCGCGTCTTTCGGGTCCCACAGCAACGCTTTCTTTATATCGCCAGAAGCCAGGTAAGGAGCAGCCTGTGCAGGCATGGCAATGCCCACAACGGCAATCTTGTTTTTCGCACGTTTGCTTTTCACTGCCTGACCGGCACCAATCGGGCCAAGGGAACCAAAGCCGATAATGCCTTTCAGATCGGGATAGGTACGCATCAGATCGAGAGTGGTGGCGTAGGATTTGTCGATGCTCTCCGCCACTGGCAGGCGAGAGGTGACTTCATGCATGTCCGGATACTTCTCTTTCTGATATTTGATTGCTGCATCCGCCCAGGCGTTGTGCAGCGGCACGGTGAGCGAGCCGACGTAGATGGCATAGCCGCCTTTGCCGCCCATCGCGGAGGCCAGCTCATCCATATTTTTTTCGGCATATTTCTGGCTGTCAATGGTTTCCACATCCCACTGGCCGATCTGCTGATCGGGTGATTCATGGGTCAGCACCACGATCCCCTGGTCGCGTGCTTTTTTCAGCACCGGTTCCAGCACTTTCGCATCGTTCGGCACCACGATAATGGCATCGACCTTTTTGGCGATCAGATCTTCAATCACCTTCACCTGCTGTGCCGGATCGGGGGTGGAGCCACCAACCTGATAGGCATTGACATCGAGTTTAGTGGCGGCCTCTTTCACGCCAACTTCCATGCGGGTGAACCACGGAATGCCGGTAACTTTCGCCACCACCGCAATATCATGTTTTTCAGCCGAGAAGGACGGTGTTGACAGCAGCATGCACGCAGAAACCACACATGCATTCAGTAATGCGAGGTTAAATTTCATAGCAATACCTTTCAGTAGGGTGGCGGAAGAACCGCTAAGTTGCCCGCCAGTCCGCAGGCTTATAATCGGATAAGATGTGGTTTTGGCCACCGGAGCAAGATAGCAAGCGTTTTTGCGCTCAGCGGCAGGCTGGCTGGAGAAGTGTGAGATATGCCCGGAAAGGTTAAATTTAATAGCTTATATAGTTAATTTTTTGTTAAAAAATAAACTATTGTGGTAATTTTACATCAAATATATGTTTATATTTTGTTAAATTTAATTGTTTTAGCCGTTT
>NZ_WHOY01000031.1:2137165-2143552 GCF_009765445.1 Pantoea sp. BAV 3049
TTCGGACGGTTGCGGGATTGTTAATAAATAACCGTCAGGCAGGGAGACCGATATGCCCGTCGATTTTCTGACCACTGAACAGACTGAAAGCTATGGCCGGTTCACCGGTGAACCGGATGAGCTTCAGCTGGCACGCTATTTTCATCTTGATGAGGCAGACAAGGAATTTATCGGAAAAAGCAGAGGTGATCACAATCGTCTGGGAATTGCCCTGCAAATAGGGTGCGTGCGTTTTCTGGGTACCTTTCTCACCGATATGAATCATACGCCTTCCGGCGTCAGGCATTTTATCGCCAGACAGCTCGCCATTCATGATATCACCGTGCTGGCAGAATACGGCCAGAGAGAAAATACCCGTCGTGAGCATGCCGCGCTGATACGTCAGCATTATGATTATCGCGAATTTGCCTGGCCCTGGACTTTTCGTCTTACCCGTCTTTTATATACCCGTAGCTGGATAAGCAACGAACGTCCTGGTCTGCTTTTTGATCTGGCGACAGGGTGGCTGATGCAGCACAGAATTATTCTCCCCGGAGCCACCACGCTGACCCGACTGATTTCAGAAGTAAGGGAAAAGGCAACTCTGCGCCTGTGGAACAGGCTGGCAATGATACCGTCTGCAATGCAGCGTTCACAACTGGAGACGCTGCTGGGCCCCGCTGATTCCGGCCGCTTGTCTTTGCTGGAATCACTGAAAAAAGGCCCGGTGACCATCAGTGGGCCGGCGTTTAATGAGACAATTGATCGCTGGAAAATGCTGAGCGATTTTGGCCTCCATAATGAAAGCCTGAACGCGATCCCGACTGTACGTCTGAAGAATCTTGCTCGTTATGCCGGGATGACTTCGGTATTCAATATTGCCAGGATGGCACCGCAGAAAAGGATGGCGGTACTGGTTGCCTTTGTCCTGGCATGGGAAACGCTGGCGCTGGATGATGCACTGGACGTTCTGGATGCCATGCTGACTGTCATCATCCGTGACGCCAGAAAGATTGGGCAGAAAAAACGGCTCCGATCGCTGAAGGATCTCGATAAATCAGCACTGGCACTCGCCAGCGCGTGTTCATACCTGCTGAAAGAAGAAACACCGGACGAATCAATCCGGGCTGAGGTATTCAGCCACATCCCCAGACAAAAGCTGGCAGACATCATCGCGCTTGTTCGCGAAATAGCCCGGCCCTCTGACGATAACTTTCATGATGAAATGGTGGAGCAGTACGGGCGGGTACGTCGCTTTCTGCCCCGTCTGCTGAATACCGTTAAATTTTCAGCAGCTCCCGCCGGGAGTACCACCCTGAATGCCTGCGATTATCTCAGCCGCGAGTTCAGCTCACGGCGGCAGTATTTTGACGATGCACCAACGGAAATCATCAGCCGGCCATGGAAACGACTGGTGATTAATAAGGAAAAACATATCACCCGAAGGGGATATACTCTGTGCTTTCTCAGTAAACTGCAGGACAGCCTGAGACGGCGGGATGTCTACGTTACCGGCAGTAACCGGTGGGGAGATCCCCGCGAAAAATTACTACAGGGCGCAGACTGGCAGGCAAACCGGATCAAAGTTTATCGTTCTCTGGGGCATCCGACAAACCCACAGGACGCAATAAAATCGCTGGGCATCCAGCTGGACACCCGTTACAGGCAGGTTGCTGCACGCCTTGGCGAAAATGAAGCGGTGCAGCTTGATATTTCCGGCCCAAAGCCCAGGCTGACTATTACTCCTCTCGCCAGTCTTGATGAGCCGGACAGTCTGAAACGGCTGAGCAAAATGGTCAGCGATCTGCTCCCTACGGTGGATTTAACGGAGTTGCTGCTCGAAATTAACGCCCATACCGGATTTGCTGATGAGTTTTTCCACGCCAGCGAAGCCAGCGCCAGAGTTGACGATCTGCCCGTCAGCATCAGCGCCGTACTGATGGCCGAGGCCTGCAATATCGGCCTGGAGCCCCTGATACGGTCAAATGTTCCAGCCCTGACCCGACACCGGCTGAACTGGACAAAAGCAAACTATCTGCGGGCTGAAACTATCACCAGTGCGAATGCCAGGCTGGTTGATTTTCAGGCAACACTGCCACTGGCACAGGTCTGGGGTGGTGGCGAAGTGGCTTCTGCAGACGGAATGCGCTTTGTTACGCCAGTCAGAACAATCAATGCCGGACCGAACCGCAAATACTTTGGCCATAACAGGGGTATCACCTGGTACAACTTTATTTCCGATCAGTATTCCGGCTTTCATGGCATTGTTATACCGGGGACGCTGAGGGACTCAATCTTTGTGCTGGAAGGCCTTCTTGAGCAGGAGACAGGGCTGAATCCCACCGAAATTATGACCGATACCGCAGGGGCCAGCGATCTTGTCTTTGGCCTTTTCTGGCTGTTGGGATACCAGTTTTCCCCGCGACTGGCTGATGCCGGTTCTTCGGTTTTCTGGCGCATGGACAATGACGCTGATTATGGCGTGCTGAATGACATTGCCAGAGGACAGTCAGATCCCCGAAAAATAGCCCTTCAGTGGGACGAAATGATCCGGGCCGCAGGCTCCCTGAAGCTGGGCAAGGTACAGGCTTCGGTGCTGGTCCGTTCATTACTGAAAAGTGAACGCCCCTCCGGACTGACCCAGGCAATCATTGAAGTGGGACGCATTAACAAAACGCTGTATCTGCTTAATTATATTGATGATGAAGATTACCGCAGGCGCATCCTGACCCAACTTAACCGGGGAGAAAGCCGCCATGCTGTTGCCAGAGCTATTTGTCACGGTCAGAAAGGTGAGATAAGAAAGCGATATACCGATGGTCAGGAAGATCAACTGGGCGCACTGGGGCTGGTCACTAACGCCGTCGTGTTATGGAACACTATTTATATGCAGGCAGCTCTGGATCATCTCCGGGCACAAGGAGAAACCCTGAATGATGAAGATATTGCACGTCTCTCACCGCTTTGCCATGGGCATATCAATATGCTCGGCCATTATTCCTTCACGCTGGCAGAACTGGTAACAAAAGGGCATTTGCGGCCATTAAAAGAGGCGTCAGAGGAAGAAAACATTGCTTAACGTGAGTTTTCGTTCCACTGAGCGTCAGACCCCTATTCAGCTTCTGAGGGCGCCTCTATGCGCCAAAAGCGCATTAAAATCTTATCTCAATAAATGGTTGAAAAATCAGCACATAAACCATATACAATCAGTGGGGATTTCGACAGTAATTAAGTAACCGCTTAACGGTTTCTATTCCCCCGCTATCGGGCATAACGACACAATAGCAACCAGGATAAATAATGGATTCTCTAACAAAGTTCGCTCTGGATATTTTACGTGACCGAAATTTTTCCCGTCTGGATGAGGAGGTCAGGGAAGAAGTGCTGTCCCTGTTTATTGATGATCATCGTAAACCATCAAAAGAGGGGCGGAGAACGCTGGCGCTTAATGCTGGCCTGCTGGCAAAGCAAATGGGAGAGCCCCGACTGGAGGTGCTTTCAATGGATGTACTTATGGCCTGTGACAAAGCGGAAGTACGTGAGGTTCTGGCACAAATTACAGACATTCTTCAGGGACAGGCTTAGCATTATTGCCTGAGCGAACGTTTTCCCGTTACTGTATTGCTGTGAAGGGATGGCTGACAGCCCTTATTAATCAAAAGGAAAGGTAATCATGAAAAAATCACTGCTTATTCTGGGCGCTCTGTCGCTTTCCATTAGCGGGATCTCTCAGGCTGCAGGTCAGATGAATGAACAGGTTCTTCGGGAAAAGGCAGCTTTTGCGCTGGGGGTGACCCAGGATCGTGTCACGCTTGAACAGTCTGATCGTACTCCTGAACCCAACAGTTATTTTTTTAATGCCCGTTATCAGGGGAAACTGTATCAGTGTTACGTTGGCACCATTCAGCAGCAGATCATGTCTGACGCCGTCTGTCGTCCAACCGATGGTTCAGATTTACCCCGTTAATGCAGGGAAGCCGGATGGCACCATCGCCAGTACAGCAAAAATTGAAACTGCCCCCGAACGTTCAGGTTCGCCGCCGGGGAAACACATACGTTATTTGTTATTGTAACGATGAGGTGGGTGGTGTGGTTGTCACCGAAACCCCATCAGGCGACACGCAGCTGCGCCCGTATGTGAAAGACCCTGTGGAACTGAACAAAGATATTGTGGCGTTGGTTGCTCAACAGATGGCTGACGCGCTGATTGAGCATGCTGGCCGGCATCCTGATGGTGCCAGTCCCTCACCACCGGCCCCCATTCCCGGCACGACGCTCCTTGAAAACACCATGTTCCCCTGCTCCCGCTGCGGACGAATTACTGCCAGACTGGTTTTTGCCCCGGAGTGTACGTCTGAGGCTGATATGGTGTCCCTCGGTGACCGTCTCCGGAATGACGTCAGGTATGCCCCCTACCCGGTCTGGCTGATTGGTGCGCCGGACAGTGAGGACGATAGCGTGGCCCGGCACCTGACGCTACAGCTGGCACCGGTCAGCGGTGAGGTATACCGGGAGCATCCAGACCAGATGAACAGCCGACTGCTGGAGCTGGATGATAAACATCAGTGCTGAAGGACAGCCCCCGGGCTGGTGATGAAATGAGAAATATGGAAAAAACGGGTCACCTGGCATGGTGCGCACTTATCGCCCTGCTGACTGCCAGGGAAGATGGCCTGGTGGCGTCGGAGTCGCAGGAAAACCTGTTTATCACCCGCTGGTTTGCGCAGGTGAAAAAACAGCGTCGCTTTTCTCGTGACGTGGCCACCGATGTTGACTGGATACTCAACCAGGGCCGTACGCTCGGCGTTCGCGCGCGGCTGCGGCATAAGCTGGATTATCTCTGGCGTAGCTGCACCGACGAACTGTCTGAGCAGAACGACCTTTTTCGCCTGACCTACGCGCTGGAGCTGGCGAAGCAGTACGACTGGGGGTATCACGTCCTCAGCGACAGTGAGTGGAGCGGTCGAAATAAGATTCTGCCATCGGCATCGGTGAACAGTATCTGTCTGCTGAAAAGCGCGCTGGATATTGGTTTTAATGATGACGGGACGCAGGTGCTACCTGTGCCAGCAAGAATTGGCGGCCGCGCCGAGGGGCTTAATGCGCTGCTGAAAAGCTGTGGCTGGGAGGCTGTCAGCAACGACGATCACTGGAAACTGGTGACAATCAGCGCTGGTTGACCAGTAAAGAACGGGTTGCCAGCAGGCAACCCGGTAGTGTCAGTGGGTGATGCGCCGCAGATCTTCTTCAGTCAGACCGGTCATGGCCATCACTGTATTGCGGTCGATGCCGCTCTGCAGCATCGTGCGGGCAATTTTCAGGGTCGCTTCGCGCTCACCTTTCTCAATGCCGCGCTGTTCGCCAAGCTGGATACCTTCTTCACGGGCCTTCTGTTCCAGGCGTTGTGCAATAGTCATTAAAATCTCCTCGTGTTGCGGTGACCGGCGGGCCAGTTCCTGCAGGAATGCCTCGGGTCTGGCCGTGTCTCCCGTCTGCAGCATCCAGTTCATCAAAGTGACCAGCTGCTCATCGGTAGTGTAACCCGCAATCAGCAGGGTGACCAGATGTTCGGTCAGCTCAGCCAGGTCGCGGGTTTGTGCGTGCTTCAGCATTAATTCCAGCAGGGCCATCCGGCGGTGCTTCATGATTTCATCGTCATCGATGGCGCCAACATCGATGAGGGGAAAATCACCGGTATACAGTTTTCGTGCTGTTTCCGGGCTGGCAAACAGCTCCGTCCAGTTCAGCGTGTAGGGCCAGGGGCTGCCACGACCGTGGGAAAACAGCAGCGGAATAACCAGTGGCAGCTGCTCATGACCGGCATCCAGGTGTTTCTGCATGGCGGCAATGGAGTACCGCATGAGTCTGAACGCCATATGCCTGTCCGGACTGCTCTGATGCTCAATGAGCGTATAAATGTATCCCTCACCCTCGGTGGTCTTCAGGGAGTACAGCACGTCGGCAAAATAGGTTCGCAGATTTTCCTCAATAAAGGAGCCTGACTCCAGCTGCAGGGTGGTCAGGTCACACAGCTGCAGTAACTCTGCCGGCAGATGCAGGGCCAGAAAATCCCGGGCGGTATCTGTATGGGTCAGGAAGGTTTTAAACAGCCCGTCATGGGGAACCGGTGACTTCCCGCCCTTTCCTTTTCTGCCTGACATTCCGCGTCTCCGTTGGTTTAAGTGTGCTCATCCGGCAGTATTATACCGGAGCTGAGGTCCTGGTACCTTCTGTTTCACCGGGGGCCGTTCCGGGGTGGTTCGGTCCCCTTCCCTGTTATTCTGCTCACCCCCGGGCTGACCGCATCGTCACGCAGGCGCATGATGGTTTGTCGTGAGGTTCCAAACTGGCCTAGTGGGAGCGAAGCTGCAAAATGCGACATCTGACTTTTTTGAACTGTATCTGAGT
>NZ_WHOY01000031.1:2143562-2144771 GCF_009765445.1 Pantoea sp. BAV 3049
TTTTCCCCGGTGATGGGCGTAAAAAAAAGCCGCTTATGCGGCCCTGATGAATTTCTTGAAAACTATTGGTGCTTGCTTCGGCTTAAAATCGCGAATATCCTTCAGCACCTCGCGGAACTCGCTCAACTTCAGTCCGCGACGTTTTGCTTCGGCCTTTATCAGCCTGTTATCCATCAGGTCATAAAGCAGCTTTGCGTCGGCTTTTGCATTGTTGAATATTGTTTTTCGTACAAACAGCTCATTTTCTTTCCGCCGCTTTTCCAGCGGGACATTTAACATGCCGTGGTCAAGTGCCATAACTCACCTCTAAAAAAGGCTGCGGGTTAGGCAGCCTATTAATTAAAAATCAAGTCATATTCGGATGGTGATTCCTTATATCTACCGCCAGCCGTATAAAATGCAATCCGGTCTAACTGGCCGTCCGCTTTTGTGACCCTTCCGAAGAACTGATAAACGGGGAATAACTCCGAATCATCCCGCTGAACCTCGAAAGTAAACCCATTCTTCGTTGCGTACTTTCCGCCAACAACCAGCATCTATCACCTCGCCGTTACGCCGTTAGATTTACAATGACCAATAAAAAAAGGCCGCTTAAGCATCCTTGAATCCTGTTACCTCAACCCGGCAAATGGGGTAGGTGGAGAGTTTTTCCTCCTGGATGATTCGCTGGGCGTCATCCCAAGAATCGGCATCATCGGCGAACTTAATATTCTCGTAGTATTCGCCTTCATAGCTGTCGTGCTTCCCTGCCAAAATTTTGAATCTAAGAGCCATTCCGCTCACCTCAAATTAAAGGAATCGATTTGCCGCGCTGCTTCTGAACCGCATGTATCTGCCGGTTGGCTTCGTTGCAGACCTTCCGGTACTCAGGATTCTGTCGACTCACAGCTTCCGGAACTGGCTTGCTGCGCATCTTCATTTTGTACTCAGTGCTGTTCACTGCTTTCAGTACACGGTCAGAGCAGCCAGTCATGGCCTGCGTTAATTTGCGTTCAAACCGCTTCTGAGCTTCTTTCTCGGCGCAATGTGCTGCGGCACGGGCCAGATTCTTTTGCTTATTGCGTGGCATATAGCCTCCTTTAGTTAACTTTGGCGATGCCGTGTCGCGTTGCTGATCTCCGCGATTGCGCTTTCTCACGCTGCATTTCACTGCATCCCAAAGCCAACTGCCTTTGGTGGGGTGAATCACCCTCAGTCCTGATTGTTAAA
>NZ_WHOY01000031.1:2144781-2256960 GCF_009765445.1 Pantoea sp. BAV 3049
GAACCTGCAGCAGGTCGGGTCATTTCCGCCTCTTTTCACTTTCTTAGCACTTCCCTTACGATATTCATCATCAAGTCTTCAGTGACCCGCGCCGATAACCGTTTTGGTCTATTACAAAGGAGACAGAGATGACAACTATCAGTGGCAGTACCTCGGCCGGTCTGAGCAGTTCAGACAGCAGTGGCTCAACCTCACAAATTGCCAGTCTGAACAAGCAGATCACTCAGTTGCAAAATCAGTTAAAAAGTTTAGGCACCGATGGTTCACTGACCGACGAGCAAAAGTCTGAAGAACAGACGCTGATCGAAAGCCAGATCCAGATGATCGAATCTCAGATCGCCCAGATAGAACAGCAGCAGGCAGAAAAGGCAACGGAGAAGCAGAACGCTCAGAAAGAGTCGACGACGGCTGCGACCACTAAAGCTGCGGATGGCGTTAACCGTCCCACGGCAACCAACTCGCTGAACGTTTATATTTAAAACTCTGGCATGTTCTCGCGTTGTTGCGTCAGCAGGGCAGCCTGCTGGCGTACTTCCTGCCAGATGGCTTCAGCCGCTGGCGTCAGTGACCTGTTCCTGCGACGCACCAGCATAATAGTGCGATTAATTTCCGGTACCATTCTCCTGACCAGTAAGGGTCGTCCTTGCGGTAACGGCAACGCCAGCGCGGGAAGAACACTGATGCCAATCCCCGCCTCCACCATTGGATACAGCGTCGCCGGATGACCAATCTCCTGCACAATCTCTGCCTGAACCTGCTGAACCCGAAGCGCTTCATCAATCAGCACCCGGCTACCGGAAGCATAGTCCTGTAACACCAGTTGCCGGTTATTCAGCATCTGCCAGCGAATAGTCTGCTGCCGCGCCAGTGGGTCATCCTGGCGGCACAGCAGCAGAAAAGGCTCATCGAGAATGGCCTCACATTCAAAATCTTCTACCGACAGTGGCCCGATAACGATGCCAAAGTCGACTTCCGCATTACGGATACTCTGCAACACCCACTGCTGGGGTCTGTCCCGCAACAATACCTTTATTTCAGGAAAATGCAGCTGACTGCCCGCCAGGCATTGCGGCATCAGGTGAGCGGAGATCGTCTGGCTCGCGGCAACCCGCACCTTGCCGCTGCGCTGCTGCCCGTAGCTACGCACATCCAGCAGGGTGGTGTTCAATTCTTCCAGCAGCCGCTCAAGCCTGCTGGCCAGTTGCTCACCGGCTTCGGTCAGCAAGACTTCGCGGGTGGTGCGATCCAGCAGGCGGATGCCCATCTCACTTTCCAGCTCTTTAATACTGTGGCTGACAGCAGACTGGCTGAGGCCAATCAGTTGTCCGGCCTGGCTGAAACTGCCCTGCTGAGCAACGGCGACAAACACACGAAGTTGACGAAGGCTGTAATTCATCGATTTTTTTCATATAAGAATTTAATAAATTAATTTTATTTCTAAACCCACCCGTCGCACAATAGCGCTATCGATTTTTTTAACCGGGCATTAACAATGCGTTTCTTTCGACTCGATCCCCTGATGGTCAAACTTATTATCACCGTACTGCTCGCCTCCTTCCTGCCTGCACGCGGTCATTTTGTCGATTTCTTTGAATGGCTGACTACCGCGGCCATCGCCCTGCTGTTCTTTATGCACGGTGCCAAATTGTCTCGCGAAAAAATTATCGCCGGTGGCAGTCACTGGCGCCTTCACCTGTGGGTCATGTTCAGCACCTTCGTGCTGTTCCCGATCCTCGGCCTGCTGTTCGTCTGGTGGCATCCTCTGCCGGTCAGCGCGGAAATCTATACCGGTTTTCTCTATCTGTGCATCCTGCCAGCCACCGTTCAGTCTGCCATCGCGCTGACGTCGCTTGCGGGGGGTAACGTGGCTGCCGCAGTTTGCAGCGCTTCGGCTTCCAGCCTGCTGGGCGTGTTTATTTCCCCCCTGCTGGTCGGGCTGGTGATGAACGTGCATAACGACGCTGCGGGCGGTAATCTGGAGCAAATTGGCAAAATCATGCTGCAGCTGCTGCTGCCGTTCGTGCTGGGACATATCTCCCGCCGCTGGATTGCCGGATGGGTGGAAAAACACCGTGGGCTGATAGGAAAAACCGACCAGGCCTCAATTCTGCTGGTGGTTTATTCTGCCTTCAGTGAGGCAGTGGTTAACGGTATCTGGCATCGCGTGGGGGCGGGTACCCTGCTCTATATCGTGGCTGGCAGCCTGGGTCTGCTGTTTGTTGTACTGCTCGTCAACCTGCTGGCCGCACGGGTGTTCGGCTTTAACCGCCCGGATGAGATCACCATCCTGTTCTGTGGTTCCAAGAAAAGTCTGGCCAACGGCGTGCCGATGGCCAACATCCTGTTCCCTTCCGCATCAGTAGGGATCATCGTACTACCGTTGATGATTTTCCATCAGGTACAGCTGATGATCTGTTCAGTGCTTGCACAACGCTATAAAAAAGCGGGTGAGAAGCTGGCAGAGAAACAGGTACAGAAAGGAAAACCAGGCAAAGCCATGGTCGAGTCGCAGAAATAAATGCTGACAGCGCCATCAGGATGGCGCTGATTGTTGCCGGACAGTACAGGCCTGTGAGCCGCTAAATTGGATTACGTCTTCTTTAGCGGCTTAACCAGCCCTTCAAGCCCTTCGATTTTAATCGCCAGCGTCAGCTGCATCAGTTCGCCCAGATGCCCCGCAGGGAATTCATCCTTGCGGGCGAACCATAGCAGGTAGGGTTCTGGCAGGTCGATCAATACCCGCCCTTTGTATTTGCCAAAGGGCATTTCGGTATTGGCTATCTCAATCAGATGCTCTTTTTCCATGTTAGTCATCCAGCAGTCGGATCATCTCAGCTTCGTCGATGACCGCAATCCCCAACTCCTGCGCTTTTGCCAGTTTCGATCCTGCCGCTTCTCCGGCAATCACCAGATCGGTTTTCTTCGACACGCTGCCGCTGACCTTCGCACCCAGCGCGGTCAGGCGATCTTTCGCCTCATCACGCGACAAAATGGACAGCGAACCGGTCAGTACCACAGTTTTCCCGGCAAAGGGACTGTCAATCTCTTCAGCTTTTACCACCGTAACCGCAGGCCAGGTAATATTAGCCACCTCAACCAGCTGGCGGATCACCTCGCGGTTACTCTCCTCAATCATGAAATTCCGGACATGCGCAGCGACAACGGTACCGACATCCTGCACCGCAATCAATGCTTCAAGATCCGCTTCCATAATCTTTTCCAGTGAGCCGAAATGTGCCGCAAGGTTTGCGGCGGTAGCTTCACCAACTTCGCTGATCCCCAGCGCGTAGAGGAAGCGGGCCAGCGTGGTCTGTCTGGCCTTCTCCAGCGCGTTAACCACATTCTGTGCCGACTTTGGCCCCATGCGGTCCAGGCCGGTCAATGTTCCCGCGGTGAGAGTGAACAGGTCCGCCGGCGTTTTGACGTACTCTTTCTCGACCAGTTGGTCGATGATTTTGTCGCCCATGCCATCCACATCCATCGCACGGCGTGAGACGAAATGCTTCAGCGCTCCCTTGCGTTGCGCACCACAGATAAGACCGCCGGTACAACGCGCAACCACCTCGCCCTCCACACGCTCAACGTCAGAGCCACAGACCGGACAATGGACAGGGAAAACAACTTCTCTGGCATCCTGCGGACGCTCTGCTTCGATCACTCCCACCACCTGCGGGATCACATCCCCGGCACGGCGGATCACCACACGGTCGCCGATACGCAGCCCAAGACGATCGATCTCATCGGCGTTATGCAGCGTGGCGTTGCTGACCATCACGCCAGCGACCTGGACAGGCTCCAGACGAGCTACCGGAGTAATCGCGCCGGTGCGCCCTACCTGGAACTCCACGTCCCGTACCGTGGTCATCTGTTCCTGCGCCGGGAACTTAAAAGCCACGGCCCAGCGCGGCGCGCGGGCAACAAAACCCAGCTGTTCCTGCAGATCCTGCGAATCCACTTTGATCACCACGCCATCGATATCAAAACCGAGCGTGGCGCGATCCTCTTCGACCTCGCGGTAGAAGGCCAGCACTTCAGCAGAGGTATGGCACAGGCGGATACGATCGCTGACCGGCAGGCCCCAGGCTTTAAATTGCTGCAGGCGAGCCATATGGCTGCGTGGCATCTCGCCGCCTTCAAGCAGGCCCAGACCATAACAAAAAAAGGTCAACGGGCGTTTAGCGGTAATACGGGGATCGAGCTGTCGCAGCGAACCGGCGGCGGCATTACGCGGGTTAGCAAAAACTTTGCTGCCGGTGCGGCGTGCTTCTTCATTCAACGCTTCGAAGCCAGACTGTGGCATAAACACTTCGCCACGAACCTCGATTCTTGCCGGAATATTATCACCACGCAGGCGCAGTGGAATGGCGCGAATGGTCCGGACGTTAGCGGTAATATTCTCACCGGTGGTGCCATCACCACGTGTTGCCGCCCGGACCAGCAGGCCATCTTCATACAGAAGGCTCACCGCCAGGCCATCCAGTTTCAACTCACAGCAGAATATGATGTCATCTGTGCTTTTCAGCCGATCCTGCACACGCTTGTTGAACGCCAGGTAGCTCTCTTCATCAAAGGCGTTATCCAGCGACAACATCGGCACTTCATGGCGAACCTGTTCAAAGGCGCTCAATGGCGCTGCGCCGACACGTTGGGTCGGAGAATCAGGGGTAATCAGCTCCGGATGAGCCTCCTCCAGCTTGCGCAACTCACCCATCAGGCGGTCATACTCGGCATCCGGCACGGCGGGTTCGTCCAGCACGTGATACTGGTATTCGTAATGGCGAAGCGTAGTTTGCAGTGCGATAATTTTGTTTTGTACGGATTCCATAGCGGCACCATAGCGATAAAAAACCCCCGACAGGCGGGGGTCTTGAATTCAGAAAGTTTCAGACTCGTTAAGAGAGGATCAGGCGTTGGCCTCGATCACTTCGCGAATACGATTTTTATACATTTCCAGCTTCTGTGGCGTCATCATCCGGCGCTCATCATCCAGCACCACACCACCGACATCGTCAGCGATACGCTGGGCTGACTGCAGCATCAGCTTGAAGTTCTGATTCGCATCACCATAGGACGGTACCATCATAAAGATAGAGATGCCTGGCGTAGAGAAATCAGTCATTTCATCCGGGTTGAAGGAGCCCGGTTTTACCATATTCGCCAGGCTGAACAGGACCGGCCCACTGCCCGCCGGGTTCAGGTGACGGTGGAAAATATTCATTTCTCCAAACTGGAAACCGGCCTGAAGAACACCCTGCAGCAGGGCTTCACCGTTCAGTACACCCCCGGCATGAGCGCCGACGTGGAGAACCAGTACGGTCTCTTTCAGGCGCTCCTGCACTGGAGCGGCAGCAGGCTGAGCGGCTTCTTCTTCCTCATCCGGATCTTCGACATACTCCAGCTCAGGTTCAGCCTGAGGCTGCTGAGCGACAGGAGCAGGACGAACTGGCTGCGGCGCAGCTGGCTGACGCGGTGCTTCCTGCGTTGAACGACGAACCGGCTCTTGATCAAACTCCGGCTCTGGCGCATGTGGCAACTCACCCCCGAAAAGAGGATCCAGTTCAGGCTGTTCATCAACCTGCGGCTGATGGCGAACCGGTTCCGGTTGAGCGCGCGATTTTGACGGACGCGGTGGCGCTTCGTCCCGGTCAAACACCGCTACAGCAGGTTCATCATCTTCTTCCACACGCGAGCGGGTACGCTGGACGCGCACTTCACCAACGCCATCTTCGACGTCGTCAGGCGACTCTTCTCTATGCTGTTTTAAACGTTTATGAGGACGATCGCGAAAAACGGATGAGCGCTCTTTACGGCTGGTCCACAGGCCGTGAAGAAGAAGCGCTATTATAGCGATCGCGCCAACAACGATTAATATCAGACGCAAATCCTGCATCATTGTATTCTCTGTTGTTCCAATACCTTGCCACCGCGGCAAACTTTATCCTCTAACTGTATTTGCCCAGGTTAACAAGTGCAAGTCCGTGCAGTATTTTCTGACAAATAAGCGTGGGTCGACACGGTTTTTTGCTGTTTTTTCGTCCAAAACCCCACTGGTCAGCGTAAATGGCTGAGTTATGATAGCGTCGCAAGGTCGCAATTTGAGGAAAGCAGGACATGATCCAATCCCCTACTCCACCATCCGCCAATGGTATCCACTATTTTTCCCAGGGCTGGAAGCTGATCCGCCTGCCGGGTATCCGACGTTTCGTTATCATCCCTTTGTTGGTGAACATTCTGCTGATGGGGGGCGCTTTTATCTGGCTGTTCTGGCAGCTGGGCCACTGGATGCCCGCACTAATGTCTTACGTGCCTGGCTGGCTACAGTGGCTCAGTTATCTGCTGTGGCCACTGACGGTGATCTCCATTCTGCTGGTTTTCAGCTATTTTTTCTCAACCGTCGCTAACTGGATAGCCGCGCCGTTCTGCGGGCTGCTGGCGGAACAACTTGAAGGCAGGCTGACGGGCAAACCGCTGCCAGACAGTGGCTGGGCTGGCATGGTGAAAGATCTCCCCCGCATCATGAAGCGAGAGTGGCAGAAACTGGCATGGTATCTGCCAAGGGCCGTTATTTTGCTGCTGCTCTATTTCATTCCCGGTTTTGGTCAGACGGTGGCACCGTTGTTGTGGTTCCTGTTCAGCGCCTGGATGTTGGCTATTCAGTACTGTGATTACCCTTTTGATAACCACAAAGTGAGCTTCCGTGAGATGCGCAGTGCGCTTAAAAGACACAAAACCGACAACATGCAGTTTGGCGCGCTGGTGAGTTTGTTTACGATGATTCCGATTCTTAACCTGGCGATCATGCCAGTGGCCGTTTGTGGCGCCACGGCGATGTGGGTTGACCGTTACCGCAGTACGCTGGGCCGGGTAAATTAAGGCTTATGCTTTTTGATTAGCCCTTATTGCTGCATAACATATATATATACGATTTCTTTACTTCCAGGAAAAACTCAACGGGGTATGCTCTTAGCGTTCCCAATATTTCATACAGTTAAGGACGGGCTATGAGCAAGATCTACGAAGACAACTCGTTAACAATCGGTCATACGCCGCTGGTTCGACTGAACCGCATCGGTAACGGTCGCATTCTGGCAAAAGTGGAATCCCGCAACCCCAGCTTCAGCGTTAAATGCCGTATCGGTGCCAATATGATTTGGGACGCGGAGAAACGTGGCATTCTGAAACCGGGCGTGGAACTGGTTGAACCAACCAGTGGTAACACCGGGATTGCGCTGGCCTATGTGGCAGCAGCACGTGGCTACAAGCTGACCCTGACTATGCCGGAAACCATGAGTGTTGAGCGCCGCAAGTTGCTGAAAGCGCTTGGCGCAAACCTGGTGCTGACCGAAGGTGCGAAAGGCATGAAAGGCGCCATCGCTAAAGCGGAAGAGATTGTCGCCAGCGATCCGGACAAATTTGTGCTGCTGCAGCAATTCAGCAATCCGGCAAACCCGGAAATCCATGAAAAAACCACCGGCCCTGAAATCTGGGAAGATACCGACGGTGAAGTGGACGTGTTTATTGCTGGTGTGGGTACCGGGGGTACGCTGACCGGCGTCAGCCGTTACATCAAAAACACCAAAGGGAAGAAAGAGTTGATCACCGTGGCCGTGGAGCCAACGGATTCTCCGGTTATCGCCCAGGCACTGGCGGGTGAAGAGATCAAACCTGGCCCACACAAAATTCAGGGCATCGGAGCTGGGTTCATCCCGGGTAACCTGGATCTGAATCTGGTCGACCGCGTGGTGGCTATTACCAATGAAGAGTCAATTTCAACTGCCCGTCGTCTGATGGAAGAAGAAGGCATTCTGGCCGGAATTTCTTCCGGTGCTGCCGTTGCGGCCGCGCTGAAATTACAGGAAGACGAAGCTTTCGCGAACAAGAATATTGTGGTGATCCTGCCCTCTTCCGGCGAGCGTTACCTGAGTACTGCTCTGTTCGCCGATCTCTTCACTGAGAAAGAATTGCAACAGTAATGCCATTAGTGCGGATTAGTCTAAAAAAGCACCCAAACGGGTGCTTTTTTGTGGACTACATCAAACTTTTGTCACCCTGTAGATTGCTTTTACCCGTGACAGTCTGGTATCTAAGCACCCAATTATTTCGATCCACAAAATTAATCGCTGCGTGAAATGGATCAAGCTGAATCGATTTACTGGTTTGGCGCGGCAACGCAAATCGCGGCATAATGAGATAGGGAAACGCGAGTCCGAAATCACCGGTTTTAACCCGTCGCCTCCCGACCTTTTACCAGCGCATTTTTTGGCGCGTCTTCGTACGCAGGCCAGCGCGACACATCCAGGCTAAAGTCACGCCACCAGGCTAGACTTTAGAACGACAACACCAAACCAAATTAAGTTGGGGAAACATAATGTTCCAGCAAGAAGTTACCATTACCGCACCTAACGGTCTGCACACCCGCCCTGCTGCTCAGTTCGTGAAAGAAGCTAAAGCCTTTGCCTCTGAAATCACCGTAACCTCTAACGGTAAATCAGCCAGCGCAAAAAGCCTGTTCAAGCTGCAGACCCTGGGTCTGACTCAGGGCACCGTTGTGACCCTGTCTGCGGAAGGTGAAGACGAGCAGAAAGCCGTTGAGCACCTGGTCAAACTGATGGCAGAGCTCGAATAAGCGCCTTTTCTCACGCGCGGCCTTTCAGGCAAATTTTTGCAAACATATTGATCGCGGACAGAATGTCCGCGTTGTTGCTTTCGTAAAGTACCCCACGGTGCCAGACGACTGTAGTCAGCGTGTTGCAATCATCATTTGCGTGACCGGCTCGCTGAGTGGATTTGGCCGACAGTTTCCGGAACGATTGCCCTGGCAGTCGACCGTTATTAAAAAGGTAGGGTTATGATTTCAGGCATTTTAGCATCACCGGGCATCGCTTTTGGTAAAGCGCTTCTGCTGAAAGAAGATGAGATAGTCATCAACCGGAAAAAGATTTCTGCCGACCAGGTTGAGCAGGAAGTTCAGCGTTTTCTTGATGGTCGTAGCAAAGCTGCCGCGCAGCTGGAAGCGATCAAAATCAAAGCCGGAGAAACTTTCGGTGAAGAGAAAGAAGCCATCTTCGAAGGCCACATTATGTTGCTGGAAGATGAAGAGCTGGAACAGGAAATCATAGCCCTGATTAAAGACGATCTGGCTTCTGCCGACGCGGCCGCTTTCTCTGTGATTGAAGGCCAGGCCAAGGCGCTGGAAGAGCTGGATGACGAATACCTGAAAGAGCGTGCGGCTGACGTACGCGACATCGGTAAGCGTTTGCTGCAGAACATTCTGGGCCTGCACATCGTTGACCTCAGCGCTATCGCTGATGAGGTGCTGCTGGTTGCAAAAGATCTTACCCCATCAGAGACCGCACAGCTGAACCTGGACAAGGTGCTGGGCTTTATTACCGATCTGGGTGGCCGGACTTCTCACACCTCGATCATGGCACGCTCTCTGGAGTTGCCCGCCATCGTCGGTACCGGCGATGTCACCACTCAGGTCAAGAACGGCGATTTTCTAATCCTCGACGGCGTAAATAACAACATTTACGTGAATCCGTCTCAGGACAAAATCGACGAACTGAAGGCGATCCACAATCAGTACGTGACCGAGAAAAACGACCTCGCCAAACTGAAGGATCTGCCAGCCATCACGCTGGACGGACACCAGGTGGAAGTGTGCGCCAACATAGGTACCGTGCGCGACGTCGCAGGCGCAGAGCGTAACGGCGCCGAAGGTGTCGGCCTGTACCGTACTGAATTCCTGTTTATGGACCGCGATGCTCTGCCGACAGAAGAAGAGCAGTTCCAGGCCTATAAAGCCGTGGCGGAAGCGATGGGTCAGCAGGCGGTAATCGTACGCACCATGGATATCGGTGGTGACAAAGATCTGCCGTACATGAACCTGCCAAAAGAAGACAACCCGTTCCTCGGCTGGCGTGCAATCCGTATCGCCATGGACCGTCCGGAGATCCTGCATGCTCAGCTGCGCGCTATCCTGCGTGCCTCTGCCTTTGGCAAGCTGCGCATCATGTTCCCGATGGTGATCTCCGTGGAAGAAGTCCGCACGCTGAAAGCCGAGCTGGAAAAACTGAAAGCGCAGCTGCGCGAAGAAGGCAAAGCCTTTGACGAGAGCATTGAGGCCGGCATTATGGTGGAAACACCTGCTTCAGCCGCAATTGCCCATCATCTGGCTAAAGAAGTCGATTTCTTCAGTATCGGCACCAACGACCTGACCCAGTACACGCTGGCGGTGGACCGTGGTAACGACCTGATCTCTCATCTGTACAACCCAATGACCCCATCGGTGCTGACGCTGATCAAGCAAGTTATTGATGCATCTCATGCTGAAGGCAAATGGACCGGCATGTGTGGTGAGCTGGCTGGCGATGAACGTGCTACACTACTGTTATTGGGAATGGGGCTGGACGAATTCAGCATGAGTGCCATTTCTATCCCGCGCATCAAGAAAATCATTCGGAATACGAATTTCGAAGATGCGAAGGCATTAGCGGAGCAGGCTCTGGCTCAACCGACGGCGGAAGAGTTAATGAACCTGGTCAACAAGTTCATTGAAGAAAAAACACTCTGCTGATATCTGGTGACGCTGGCCCAAAATTACTGCTTAGGAGAAGATCATGGGTTTGTTTTCAAAACTTTTTGGCAATAATTCAGATACCGCATCTGGAGCCATTGAGATCGTAGCACCGCTGTCCGGTGAAATCGTCAATATCGAAGACGTACCGGATGTGGTGTTTGCGGAGAAAATTGTTGGCGACGGTATCGCTATCAAACCTACTGGCAATAAAATGGTAGCGCCGGTCGATGGCACCATCGGTAAAATCTTCGAAACCAATCATGCCTTTTCCATCGAGTCTGACAACGGCATTGAGCTGTTTGTCCACTTCGGCATTGATACGGTTGAGCTGAAAGGCGAAGGTTTCAAGCGTATTGCTGAAGAAGGGCAGAAAGTGAAGAAAGGTGACGTGGTCATCGAATTCGATCTGCCGCTGCTCGAAGAAAAAGCGAAATCTACGCTGACGCCGGTTGTGATCTCGAACATGGATGAGATCAAAGAGCTGGTGAAACTGACTGGTAGCGTGACCGTGGGCGAAACCCCGGTTATCCGCATCAGAAAGTAATCAGCGAAAGTCTGCTGAAGCCTTCTGAGTAATCAGGGGGCTTTTTTTATGCCTGCGGATCGGGTTTCAGCCTGATGTCCGACATCTGGTACGTTCAGTTGAATGTGCCCAACGCATCACGCAGGCTCAGAGAATCCGCAACGGTTTCCTTCAGATCCAGCTGCTGTTCCAGTTCATCCAGATGCTCAATCATCGCCGCCTGAGCTTTCACCCGATCCCCGGCCTGCAATGCCGTGACAATCTGGCCATGTTCATCGCACTGGCAGGATGGGATATCGTTACGTTGGTACAGCGCGACAATCAGCGAGCTGCGCACCATCAGGTTAGCGAGGATTTCACTGAGTACTTTATTGCCGCTGATGTTGGCCAACATCAGGTGAAACTGACTCAGTTCGCGAACGATCTCACGACGGTCCGCACGTTCGATGGCGCTCTTTTCAGCCTGCTGCTGGGCAGCCAGTTCGTTCTGACAGCGAGCCATTTCCTGAGGCGTAATACAGGAAATAATTGCGCTTTCGATGGCTCGGCGGGCAATGAAAATTTCGCGGGCTTCACTGGCTTCAGGCCGGGCAACCATGGCACCACGGTTAGGCTCAATGGTCACAATATGCGCCAGCGCCATTCTCTGCAGGGCAGCCTGAACGTGGTTACGGTTGGCCTTCAGTACCTCAACAATTTGCGCCTCAATCAGCCGCATCCCCGGCTTCAGGCGATGCTGGGCAATCGCCACCGACAAGGCTTCAACAATACGCTGAACTTCCTGTTGCTTACTGGGAGCAACTCTACTCATTCCCTACCTCACGAACGTAAACACACACGCTTTCAGCCGGGAATAATAGCATCTGCTGGCACTGTTAAACCACCCAATGTGGCAGACGAAGCGTCAGTTCCAGCCCGCCATCCTTCCCGTTGACGGCACTCACTTCTCCCTGATGAGCCAGCAATACCTTACGGACAATTGATAACCCCAGCCCGTAACCTTTTCCGGAAAGTGGCGAATTGACCCGCACAAAAGGGTCAAAAATACTGGAAAGTTTATCGGCATCCACGCCCGGCCCCTGGTCGCTGACGCTGATGGTCAGCCAGCCATTTTCCTGACGCAGTGAGATTTTCACCTGCTGCCCCTGCCGGGAAAAACGCAGGGCGTTACGCACCACGTTCTCTACCGCCGAGCGAATTAAATTCGCTTCCCCTTTGACCGTGTAGTCCGTGTTTTTATCGGCAAAAAGCAGAATTTCCACACCCGGGATTTGCGCTTCATAACGGGCATCGTTGGCGACGGCTTCCAGCAGGCCAAGCAGATCGAAATACTGTTCATCCGGCAGGGTCTGGTGTTCGGTGCGCGACAGGGTCAGTAGCTCACCGATCATTTTATCCAGCCTGCGGGCTTCTTCATCAATGCGATCCAGCGACTGTCCAACCGACTCTGGCGTCTGCCTTGCCAATCCGGTTGCCAGCTGAAGGCGGGCAAGCGGCGAACGCAGCTCATGGGAGACATCATGCAACAGCTCTTCACGCGCTTTCACCAGCACCGAAAGACGCTCCACCATGGAATCAAAATCCTGTGCCACTACTGACAGCTCGTCGTGACGGCGGCGCATCTGCGGGAACAGGCGCACTGAGAGATCGCCCTTTGACACGCGATCGAACCCTGCACGCAGTTGGCGCATCGGTCTGGTCAGGTTCCACGCGAGGAACAGGCTGAACAACAGTCCCCCTCCCCCGCCGATAAACAGAAACGGCTCCGGCACGTTCAGGAAGCTGCGACGTGGGCCACCCATTTTGCTGTCCTCACGCAGGCCCTGCACGTCATAGCGTAACTGGTATTGCAAACCATCGGCGCCCGTCACCCATTCAATCACCTCTTTGGGGAATTCGCCGGGCCGTAAGTCCCGGTCGAGGTCACCACGCGGCAGTTCCTGAGGCGGTTTCTGCATCAGCTGGACCGAAAAAAAGCGGCGGTCGCTCTGGGACCAGTCCGCCATCATATCATTCAGCGCATCCATCCCTCCCCGCTGCAGGACGGAAACGGCCGAGGTCATCTGCAGATTGACAATGCGGCGTGCCGTCAGGTTTTCCGGCGGCTCATGATGTTTGCCATACAGCTGGAAGCCGAGCCATAACAGCTGGCTCATGATCAGAAACGTCAGCCAGAATCCCAGCAGGATTTTCCAGAACAGAAAACCACGAAATCCTGCTTTCATCGAATGCGATAGCCTATGCTGCGCACCGTTTCAATGGTGATGGTGTCGCTGGTCAGTGCGGCCAGCTTCTGGCGGATATTGCTGATGTGTACGTCCACGCTACGATCGTAAGCTTCACGCGGGCGGCCCAGTCCTTTTTCCGACAGCTCATCTTTTGACACCACGCGATCGGGTGAGCGCAGCAGCAGATCCAGCAGATTAAACTCGGAGGCGGTTAAGTCGAAGGGCCGCTTTTTCCACTCGCTGATGCGGGTGGCCGGATTCAGGGTCAGTTCTCCCCAGCAGGCCAGTTCTTTGCTCTCAACAATCACCGGCTGCTCTTCAACGCGGCGCAGCACGGCACGCAGACGAGCCACCAGTTCACGCGGGTAACACGGTTTGGGCACGTAGTCATCCGCGCCCATTTCCAGCCCGATTACGCGGTCGATATTATCGCCTTTAGCCGTGAGCATAATCACCGGCAAGCGGCAGTTCTGGCGCACCTGTCGCAGCACGTCAATGCCGCTCATGTCCGGCAGCATGATGTCCAGAATCATCGCGCTGTATTCGCCCGACATGGCTCCCTCAATCCCTGCCTTGCCGCTCAGTACCAGCGTGGCATCAAACCCTTCGGCTATCAGATACTGGCTGAGCATGGTGCCCAGCTCCAGATCGTCATCGACCAGTAAAATTTTCATGCGCAATCTCTCAGTGAAGTAGCCGCTATTTTCACCCGGCGCGGGAAGATTCGCAGCCTGTTTTACCTAATCCTTACAGTGCAGGAATTAGCCTTCATCTCCTGATGAATTAAGCTTCAACCCTGGTAAACGCCAGTCGATAAATAACGATCTCCGCGATCGCAAATTATTGCCACAATAATGCTGCCGGGCTGCTCCTGCGCTATCTGTATGGCTCCCGCGACCGCACCACCTGAACTGACGCCGCAGAAAATACCCTCACGCTGAGCCAGCAACCGCATGGTTTCCTCTGCTGTTGCCTGGCTCATATCAATCACCCGGTCCACCAGCTCAGGGCGGTAAATGCCCGGCAGATAGGCGACGGGCCAGCGGCGGATCCCTGGAATGCTGCTGCCTTCGTCGGGCTGCAGGCCAACGATTTGCACCCTGTCGCTCTGCTCTTTCAGATAGCGTCCCACACCGGTGATAGTGCCGGTTGTCCCCATGCTGGAGACAAAGTGCGTCAGCTTACCGGCCGACTGCTGCCAGATTTCCGGCCCAGTGGAGAGGTAATGGCCCAGCGGATTATCGGGATTGTTGAACTGGTCCAGCACTTTACCTTCGCCACGCGCCTGCATCTCTTTTGCCAGGTCGCGGGAGCCTTCCATCCCCAGTTCACGACTGACGAGGATCAGTTCGGCACCGTAGGCGCGCATTGCCGCCTGGCGCTCGATACTCATATTCTCCGGCATCAGCAGCTTCAGGGTATACCCTTTCATTGCCGCAATCATCGCCAGCGCGATACCGGTATTGCCACTTGTTGCTTCGATCAGCACGTCGCCCGGCTGGATCTCACCGCGCTGCTCGGCTTGCTGTATCATCGACAAAGCGGCGCGATCTTTCACCGAACCGGCGGGATTATTCCCTTCAAGCTTCAGCCAGATTTCACTGCAGGATGGCGCAAGCCGCTGCAATTTGATCAGCGGCGTGTTACCGATGGTGTTTTCAAGCGTTGTCACAGTGTGATTTTCCTGGAAGGAGCCAAAGCGCTGGCAAAAAAAAGGTCAGGCAAGCCTGACCCTGTTCCGGTAGAAAATATCAGGCACTTTGCGCAAAGGCAACCTGTCGCAGCGGCGTTTCACCTTGGTACAGGCGCGCCTGCTGCAGACCAACAAACAGGCGCTCACCGCGGATCGGCGCAGTCTGCTCGCCGTCCATTACCAGCGTGACCGGTTCCTGGCCCCAGCCTGCCGGTTGCACCACCATCTGCCAGTAGTGTCCGCGCGGGCTGACTTCCAGCACCTGCACCGGCAGCGGCGTCTCCAGGCTGCTCTGGCGGCTGACGTCAAGTTCCCACGGACGCAGGAACAGCTCAACCGGCCCCTGGTGTGCCGGCGTGTAGCCCAGCGGCCAGTGATGAGCACCAACGTGGAACTGCGAGCCGTTCACTTCGCCATCGAAACGGTTCACTTCACCGAGGAACTCCAGCACAAAACGGGTGGCTGGTTCACGCCAGACTTCATCCGGCGTGCCTACCTGTTCGATATTGCCCTGACTCATCACCACCACGCGATCGGCCACTTCCATCGCCTCTTCCTGGTCATGGGTCACAAATACGCTGGTGAATTTCAGCTCTTCATGGAGCTGACGCAACCAGCGGCGCAGCTCTTTACGCACCTGAGCATCAAGCGCACCGAACGGCTCATCCAGCAGCAAGATTTGCGGTTCCACCGCCAGCGCACGGGCCAGCGCCACCCGCTGCTTCTGGCCACCAGACAGCTGTGCCGGAAAGCGGCCAGCCAGATGGCTGAGCTGCACCATCTCCAGCAGACGGGTCACTCTCTCTTTGATCGCTGCGGCAGAAGGACGCTCTCGGCGCGGCAGCACGGTCAGGCCGAAGGCGATGTTTTCGAACACCGTCATATGACGGAACAGCGCATAGTGCTGGAAAACGAAACCAACCTGACGGTCCCGGGCATGCACCTGAGTCACGTCTTTGCCGTGGAAGCTGAGGCGACCGCTGTTCTGGCTTTCCAGTCCCGCGATAATGCGCAGCAATGTGGTTTTCCCGGAGCCGGACGGCCCCAGCAGCGCCACCATCTGACCAGAAGGGATATCCAGTGAAATATCGTTCAGCACCGTGGTCCGGCCGAAAGATTTGTTAATTTTACCGATTTCAATGCTCATTATTCCCCCTCCTGTTGCAAACGGACATCCTGGCGTTCTAAACGCCATTGCAGTGCGCTTTTCAGAAACAGTGTGACAACTGCCATCAGAGTCAGCAAGCCCGCAGCGGTAAATGCGCCCACGGTGTTGTAATCCTGATGCAGCAATTCAACTTGTAATGGCAGCGTGTAAGTCTCGCCGCGAATCGATCCCGATACCACCGAGACCGCACCAAATTCACCAATTGCGCGGGCATTGGTCAGCACCAGCCCGTACAGCAACGCCCAGCGGATGTTTGGCAGAGTGACACGCCAGAACATCTTCCAGCCGGAAGCCCCCAGCAGCACGGCGGCTTCATCTTCGTTGCTGCCCTGGCTGAGCATCACCGGCACCAGCTCACGTACCACAAACGGACAGGTGACAAAAATGGTCACCATCGCCATGCCCGGCCAGGAGAACATCAGCTGAATGTTATGGGCATCCAGCCAGCCGCCGGCAGGGCCGTTGACGCCCCAGAACAGCAGATACATCAGCCCTGCCACCACCGGCGACACGGCAAAAGGAATATCAAACAGCGTCAGCAGCAACTGGCGACCCGGGAAGGTAAAGCGCGTCACCAGCCAGGCCAGCAGCGTACCAAACACCAGGTTTACCGGTACGGTAATCAGTGCCATCAGCACCGTCATCCCGATCGAATGCAGCATATCGCCATCTTTCAGGTTGCTAAACATCGCGCCAATGCCATCGGCAAAGGCACTGGCGAAAATGGCAATCATCGGCACGACCAGCAGACCAAAGGAGATCAGTATCCCGAGCGTTATCAGGATCCACTTGCTCCAGTTGGGGCGGCTGCGTAAGCCTTTCAGTTCGGTAACGTCAGCCATTAGTGACCTCCCAGACGACGGCCAAAGCGGCTCTGTAAGGTGTTAATCGCAAACAGCAGGATCAGCGAGGCGGCCAGGATCACCGAAGCGATGGCGCTGGCGGCCGGATAGTCGAACTCCTGCAGGCGCACAAAAATCATCAGTGAAGTCACCTCCGTTTTCCAGGCTATGTTACCGGCGATAAAGATCACCGCGCCAAACTCGCCAATGCTGCGGGTGAATGACAGCGCCGTTCCTGCCAGCAGGGCCGGAGCCACTTCCGGCAGCACCACACGCCGGAAGCTCTGAAACGGGCTGGCTCCAAGAGTTTCAGCTGCTTCTTCGTATTCCGGTCCCAGCTCTTCCAGTACCGGCTGCACGGTGCGCACCACAAAAGGAATGCTGGTGAACGCCATTGCCACGGCAATCCCGAGCCAGGTGTAAGAAACTTTGATATCAAACTGCGCCAGCCACTGACCGTACCACCCGTTAACGGAGAACAGCCCTGCCAGCGTCAGGCCCGCTACGGCAGTGGGCAGCGCAAAAGGCAGGTCCATCAGACCGTCCAGCAGCGCGCGGCCGGGGAAACGGTAGCGCGTGAGGATCCAGGCCATCAGCAAGCCGAAAAACGCATTGAAGACTGACGCCACGCCCGCCGACAGCAGGGTGACTTTATAGGCCGCAACCATCTGCGGATTGGTCACCACTTCCCAGTACTGTGCCAGGGTCATGTTTGACAACTGCATCAGCAGCGCGCTGATCGGCAGTAACAGGATCAAACAGGTGAAAAACAGGCTGCTGCCAAGGCTGATACCAAAGCCAGGCAACACGCGCTTACTCTTGGTGGCAAACATTACTGGTGTCCCGCTGCTAACAACTTATCCAGCTCGCCACCGCTGGCAAACTGGGTTTTCATTACCTGATCCCAGCTGCCAAAAGCCTCTTCGACGCGGAAAAGTTCGACCGGCGGGAAACGCTCTTTCTGCTGCGCCATCAGCTCAGGATTGTTCACGCGGTAGTAATATTGCGTGATGATCTTCTGGGCTTCCGGGCTGTAGAGATAGTTCAGGTAGGCTTTGGCCGCTTTCTCCGTGTGGTTAGCCGCGATATTTTTATCGATCCACGCCACCGGGAATTCGGCAAGAATGTTGATTGAAGGCACAACCACTTCGTAGCCGTCTTTGGCATACTGATTGCGGATGTTGTTCACTTCTGATTCAAAACTGATCAGCACATCGCCCTGCCCGCGCTCCACAAACGTCGTGGTAGCGCCACGGCCACCGGTGTCGAACACTTCGACGTTTTTCAGGAACTGGGTCATAAACTTTTCAGTTTTGGCTTTATCTTTGCCATCAGCTTTATCCGCTGCACCCCATGCGGCCAGATAGGTGTAACGACCGTTACCGGAGGTTTTCGGATTCGGGAAGACCAGTTTCACGTCGCTCCGGACCAGGTCGTCCCAGCTGTGAATTTTTTTTGGATTGCCCTTCCGCACCAGGAAAGCCATGGTGGAGTAAAACGGTGAGCTGTTATTCGGCAGGCGCTGCTGCCAGTCTGCCGGGATCAGATTGCCGCGATCGTGCAAAATCTGCACGTCAGTCACCTGGTTGTAGGTCACCACATCCGCCTTCAGCCCCTGCAAAATCGCCAGCGCCTGTTTGGAAGAACCGGCATGTGACTGCCTGACCGTCAGCTTGTCGCCATTATTTTGAGCGGCCCACTGCTGTTCAAAAGGCGCATTCAGGGCGACAAACAGCTCGCGAGAGACGTCATAAGAGCTGTTGAGCAGCTCGGTAGCCTGAGCAGAACCGGCAAGAAGCACGGTAAAAGCCGCCCCACTGAGGAACTTTTTCATTATCGGTAACGTCATTTTGCACCCTGAAAGACAGCCTGGCCCGCGGCCCAAGAGCAATCAGTTTATTTATAACCCCACTAAAAGCAGTAACGGTTTTATATACCGTTTGGTGATTTAGAAGTTTAAAAAGCTATAAGCGAGTGGAATTGTTTATGCAGAAGACAGGAAATGATGCGTGAGTGATCATGAAGGCCTGCGGTCTGAAAAATACCTGTTAGCCGCAGTTTGGCATTGAAGCCGCCCTGCGGCATAAAACGATTACAGCGCTGCCAGTTGCGCCAACGAGGGCGCATAGAAATAGCTGCCGCTGACTGGTTTAGTGAAGCGCAGCATGGCATCGAACTTGCCGTCGGTTTCGCCAAACATGCTCAGCAGTTGCTGCTCAATGTTGTGCAGCGTGGCGCAATAGGCAAGGAAGAACAGGCCGTGGGTGCCGCTGGCGGTGCCGTAAGGCAGGCTCTGGCGCAGGATCTTCAGTCCTTTGCCGTTCTCTTTCAGGTCCACGCGGCTGACATGTGATGTCTCCGGGCGATCTTCCCCTTCCAGCTCTTCATTGCTCTCTTTGGTGCGGCCAATGATCTGTTCCTGTTTATTCACCGCCATGCGGTTGAACATCTTCAGGTTATGCTCCCATCGCTGGCTGAATACGTAACTGCCGCCCGCGTTCTCTCCATCAGCGATAATCGCCACGGCCTCACGCTGCTCACCCTGCGGGTTTTCAGTGCCGTCAACGAAACCGCTGAGATCGCGATCTTCCACCCAGCGAAAACCGTGAGTCTCTTCTGCAATGCGGATAGCGTCGCCAAACGCGCTGAGGGCAGCCTGCGCAACGCTGAAGTTTACGTCATGACGCAGCGACTGGATATGGATCAGCAGGTCACGTTGCGTGGCCGGTGCCATACCTTTGCCCATTGGCTGGAAATCTTTCAGCTCTGAAGGAGTACCCGCAGAGTTAAGGTCATGCCACACTGCGCTTCCGAAGGCCACCACTGCACCCAGTCCCGCATCGGGAAATTTTTGCTGAAGCTCGGCCAGCTGTAAAAGAAAAGCGTGCGTACCGCTACGCAGGCCAGCCATATCACCCTGAACAATTGCTTCGAGATAAATGGCAAAACGGCGGTGTTCTAACAAAATGCCGCTCTGAATCTGGGACATTCGGGTCTTCTCCTGAGTATCTTTATCCCTGACGGGAACGGCTGCATATCATACCCGATGTTAGTGTGGCTATCTTGTCCGATCACAAAGATTAGGGGATTACTGGACGGATGTTGTCGGGCCGCCGGAAAGCGGCCCGGAGAGGATTTACTTACGCCAGATTATTTTGCTGATGGTCCATTTTTTCAGCGTTTCATCGGACGGCAGCAGACCATCAGGACCGTGCCATTCGCCGCTGAACACGTAGCTGATATGCTGGCTGCCCGGCGCTTTACACTCCACGCCATCACGGTCGCTGCCTGTGCCTTTCTGACAGGAACCAAACGCCTTGCTGTAGAGGTCGCTGAAAGGCGTGCCGACTTTTTTGCCGTCAGCGGTGGGGAGGGTGCTGTCCGTGACGTCAATCCGGCTGACCGTCGCTTCGCCGGTCACTTCAACTTTAACCTGCTTTTCACTGACGGCCTGGAAGAAGGTCACCACACCGCCGTTTTCGCCACGCATCCCTTTCCGCACGTTGTAATTTCCGCTCAGCCCATCGCTGATGGCTTCTTCGTTCATCGCGGTGCTGCCATTCACTTTGCCCACACCCTGCTCGGTCACTTTCAGAGAAGAGCCAAACCAGTGCCACGGTGCCAGGCTGGACCAGGAATAAGTCAGTGGATTCCACCAGGTGGCCCCTCTGTCAGATCCCGTGGAGGTGCCGGAACTGGCACAGCCGGCCAGCAGTAAAGCGGCGGCAATCGCTAACGGGCGAACAGTTTTCATTACAACTCCTGTCATAGTAGGCAAATTTTGTCCTCAGAATCCCTCAGGTTACTCCCAGCGAACGCATCTGCAACCTGAAGGATGAAAAGGTTATCGAACTGGTTGGAGTCCCGTTCCGGCAAAAAGTTTTATTCGCCATTCAGGTCCGGGCTAAAACAGTCTTTTAATCGGCGGCTCATTGTCAGGTAGGCAAGGCCCAGCAGGTCAAAAACGGTGACCAGAATCACCAGCGGCGAGTATTGATCGTCGCCCAGCCAGATCATGATGGCTTGCAGCAACACTATCGCCACCAGCGCCAGGCACAGCACCCAGTGCCATGCCTGCCACAGACGCGGCAGGCGCTGGCGATAACCGGTCAGCAGCAGCCCCAGCGTCGCAGGAATACCTAATCCCAGGCCAATCCAGAAAGCACGTGTGTCAGGATAAAACAGCGCCAGCAGCGTTGCGCCCTGCTGTTTGGAGGCGCCCGCCATCACAAACAGCACCCAGGTTCGGGCCTGTAACAGCAGAATTATCCAGAAGCCCACCGGCAGCTTCAGCTGGCCACGGGCATCGTAATCATCGGGGGAATAAGTCAGGTTCATCAGCTCACAGGAGGGAAAAACCGGGCGACGCTTCGCCACCCGGCCAGTTAATATTCGCGATCTTCAATCAGGCGTTTACCGAGCAGCACGCTGTCCTGCATTTCATAATCGAGCTTTTCGTAAAAGCCCAGCACCGCATCGTTTTCTTCACGCACCATCACGTGGATTTTCGGGCAGCCCCGCGCAATCAGCTTCTTCTCAAGCCGGTTAATCAGCGCATTGGCGAAGCCCCGCCCCTGGTAATCAGGGTGTACGCCCAGATAATAGGCCGATCCGCGATGCCCGTCGTAACCGCCCATCAGCGTGCCGACAATTTCACCGCCGACCACCGCCACCAGGAACAGATCAGGATCGTGATTGAGCTTACGCTCAATGTCCATTTCAGGATCGTTCCACGGGCGTAACAAATCGCAACGCTCCCAGAGGGTGATCACTTCTTCAAAATCGTCCTGGCTAAATACGCGGATTTCCATGGCGTTACCCCAGATGTTAACCACAATTTGCTGATTATCACGCTTTCCTTCGCCGGTGCAAGTCTCCGGGCGGATTAATAGCGAAAAAAGGCGACCTGTCCTGTTAGCGCGCTGAAATAAAAAGTAAAAAGTTGAAATAGTTCCCTTCTCGCCGCAGCACGATTGTTACGATATAACAATAAGCACTTTGTGCCCTGAGGAAGAGTAATGAAAAAATTTGGCCCGATGACCCCACTGACCACGCGCCGCAACCTTTTACTTTCTGGTCTGGCGCTGGCATTGCTGGCCAACCGATCGGTCAGGGCTAAGGAAGAAAATGCCACGCTGCAGCTCTCCGCTTCCCGCAGCAAAGCTCACACCCCGCCGCCGCCCGCAAATGGCAAAAAGATTGTCATGATAGATCCTGGCCACGGCGGGATTGATTCCGGCGCGGTTGGCGAAGAGGGATCGGAAGAGAAGCATGTGGTACTGGAGATCGCTAACCATATTCGCCATATGCTCAGCACTCACCCACATATTGAGGCACGCCTGACGCGCGAGACCGACCACTTTATTCCGCTAGGCGAGCGGGTGGAGATTGCGCATCAGCACGGCGCTAACTTGTTTATGTCAATCCATGCCGATGGCTTTACCAGCCCGGATGCCAACGGCGCGTCGGTGTTTGCGCTGTCTAACCGTGGTGCCAGCAGCAGCATGGCGCGTTATCTTTCTCAGCGTGAAAACGCGGCGGATGACGTCGGTGGCGTGAAAGCGGCTGAGAAAGATCACTATCTGCAACAGGTGCTGTTCGACCTGGTGCAGACCGATACCATTAAAAACAGCCTGACGCTGGGCAAACATGTACTGAACCAGATCCGTCCGGTGCATCACCTGCACAGTCAGCACACGGAACAGGCCGCTTTTGCGGTGCTGAAATCTCCGTCAATCCCGTCGGTTCTGGTGGAAACATCCTTTATTACCAACCCGTCGGAAGAGCGCCTGCTGGGCACCACGGCCTTCCGCCAGAAGATTGCCAGCGCGATTGTTGACGGGATTGTTGGCTACTTTAATGAGTTTGATGCCAATAACCGCCGCCCCGGCTAAGCCTTTTTGACGTATACTGCGCGCGTTAATTTAAAGCCAAGGTTATGCCATGAACGCACCCGATATCGCCCAGGTCAAACAGTTCCTGCTGGGTTTACAGGATCAGATTTGCCAGCAGCTGGCTCAGGCTGATGGCCGCGCCGGATTTGATGAAGACAGCTGGACCCGTGAAGGTGGCGGTGGCGGGCGCAGTCGTGTCCTGCGCAATGGTGCCGTTTTCGAACAGGCTGGGGTTAACTTCTCGCACGTGCATGGCGACCAGATGCCAGCTTCAGCCACGGCGCACCGTCCCGAACTGGCAGGCCGCAGCTTTGAAGCGATGGGCGTGTCACTGGTGATCCACCCTGAAAATCCCTTTGTTCCAACCAGTCATGCCAACGTGCGATTCTTTATCGCCGAGAAGCCGGGAGCCGATCCGGTGTGGTGGTTTGGCGGCGGCTTCGATTTGACGCCTTACTACGGCTTTACTGAAGATGCCGTGCACTGGCATCAGACCGCTGCGGACCTGTGCCAGCCGTTTGGTGAAGACGTCTACCCGCGCTATAAAAAATGGTGTGACGACTATTTCTTTATCAAACACCGCAACGAGCAGCGCGGCATCGGCGGTCTGTTCTTTGACGACCTCAATACGCCAGATTTTGAGCACTGCTTCCGCTTTACTCAGGCGGTGGGTGACGGCTTCCTCAAAGCCTATCTGCCATTGGTTGCACGTCGTAAAGCGCTGCCGTGGGGTGAGCGCGAGCGTCACTTCCAGCTCTATCGTCGTGGACGCTATGTGGAGTTTAATCTGGTGTGGGATCGTGGCACGCTGTTTGGTCTGCAGACCGGTGGCCGCACCGAATCCATCCTGATGTCGATGCCGCCGCTGGTGCGCTGGGAATATGATTATCAGCCGGAGCCGGGCACGCCGGAAGCCGTGCTGTACAGCGACTTCCTGCCGGTCAGAGAGTGGATTTGAAAGAAAGCGGACTCAGAGCCTTCCACACAAACAACTCAGTAGCTTAAAGCACGGGAATACACACCGGGAATAAAGCGTCTCGTGCCATGGACGGCACGAGTCGAACTGCCACGGACGGAGCTTTTTGCGTCTTTATGAGCGGCTTGTGTTCCCCGTGCCTGCACTGAGTCTTGACTGCCTTTAAAGCTCCAGCATTAAAGAGGCCCGCTCTGCGCCTCCACCACCGCTAACGCCACCATATTGACGATCCGCCGCACCGAGGCAATCGGCGTCAGCACGTGTACCGGTTTAGCGATACCCATCAGCACCGGCCCCACGGTCACCCCTTCCGAACTGGACACCCTCAGCAGGTTGTAGCTGATCCGCGCCGCCTCGACGTTAGGCATAATAAGAATATTAGCCGAACCTTTCAGCGGACTGTCCGGCATCAGATCCTGGCGAATACTCTCCACCAGCGCAGCATCGCCGTGCATTTCGCCGTCAATTTCCAGTTCGGGTGCTTTAGCCTGCACCAGCGCCAGCGTCTGGCGCATTTTGCAGGCCGCCGAGGAGTTGGAACTGCCAAAGCTGGAGTGGGAAAGCAGCGCCACTTTCGGTTCAATCCCGAAACGACGTACCGTTTCCGCCGCCATTAAGGTCAGTTCCGCCAGCTGTTCCGGTGTTGGATCTTCGTTAACGTAGGTATCAGCGATAAAGGTGTTACCGCTTGGCAGCAGCAGCGCATTCATCGCACCGGCAACCTTCACATCCTCCCGGAAGCCGAACAGCTTTTCGATCACCTCATAATGCTCTTTGTAGTCGCCAATGGTGCCGCAGATCAGCGCATCCGCCTCGCCCCGATGAACCATGATCGCACCGATCAGCGTCGGGTTACCGATTACCGCTCGCTGTGCCTGCTCCGGCGACACACCGCGACGCTTCATGATCTGGTAATACTCGTTCCAGTAGGCTTTGAAACGCGGATCGGACTCATTGTTCACCACTTCAAAATCCTTACCCGCTTCGATTTTCAGCCCAAGCTTTTTCAGCCGCATCTCAATCACGCTGGGGCGGCCAATCAGCACCGGCTTCGCCAGCCCGAGACCGATCAGCTCCTGAGTGGCATGCAGCACGCGGGCTTCCTCACCTTCCGCCAGCACCACCCGCCGGGGATCTTTGCGCGCCTGCGAAAAAATAGGCTTCATAAACAGGTTGGTTTTATAGACGAACTCGGTGAGCTTCTCGCGGTAGGCATCCATATCCTCAATCGGCCGCGTTGCCACGCCGGAGTCCATGGCGGCTTGCGCCACTGCCGGAGCGATCTGCACGATCAGACGGGGATCGAAAGGTTTTGGGATCAGATAATCCGGACCAAACGACAGCTCCTGGTCGCCATAGGCTGAAGCCACCACGTCGCTCTGCTCGGCCAGCGCCAGTTCGGCAATGGCATGCACTGCCGCCAGCTTCATCTCTTCATTTATTGCGGTGGCCCCAACGTCCAGCGCACCGCGGAAAATGAACGGGAAGCACAGCACGTTGTTAACCTGGTTGGGATAGTCGGAACGCCCGGTGCAGATAATCGCATCCGGCCGCACCTCTTTCGCCAGTGGGGGCAGGATTTCAGGCTCCGGATTGGCCAGCGCAAGGATCAGCGGGTCGCGAGCCATTTTCTTCACCATTTCTGGCTTCATGACGCCCGGTCCGGAACAGCCAAGAAAGATATCCGCACCTGCAATAACATCATCCAGCGTGCGCTTGCCGCTATCCGGCACCGCATAGGCCGCTTTGGTTTCGGCCATGTTCTGCTCGCGCCCCTGGTAAATGACGCCTTTGGAGTCGCAAACCACGATATTGCGCTTTTGCATCCCCAGCGCCACCAGCAGGTTCATACAGGCAATGGCCGAGGCCCCTGCTCCGGAGACCACCAGCCGGACATCGGAGAAGGTCTTTTTCACCACTCTCAGCCCATTCATTACCGCCGCAGTACAGATAATGGCGGTGCCGTGCTGGTCGTCGTGAAATACCGGGATGTTCATTTTTTCACGCAGCTTTTTCTCAATATAAAAGCATTCCGGCGCTTTGATATCTTCCAGGTTGATGCCACCAAATGTCGGCTCCAGTGCCGCCACCACGTCAATCAGCCTGTCGGGGTCCGTTTCGTCAATTTCGATATCGAACACATCAATACCGGCGAATTTTTTAAACAGGACGCCCTTCCCTTCCATCACCGGCTTACCGGCCAGCGCGCCGATATTGCCGAGTCCCAGCACCGCCGTGCCGTTGGAAACCACCGCCACCAGGTTACCCCGCGCGGTGTATTTATGGGCGGCCAGCGGGTCTGCGGCAATTTCCAGACAGGGCGCTGCCACGCCGGGAGAGTAAGCCAGCGCCAGGTCGCGCTGCGTGGCCAGAGGTTTAGTGGGAGAGACCTGAATTTTTCCCGGAACCGGGTATTGATGAAAATCGAGAGCGCTCTGCTTCAGTTGTTCGTCCATTAGCAAGATCCTTTCGTTTTATCTGGAGGGTGTAAACGAGCCAGTATAAAAGCGAGAGCAGGACGAAAAACTTGAAGCAGGCCAAAGTTCAGAACTACTTAGTCATATTCAGCAGCGTGCGGATATTTTGCGCCGAGCTGGCAATAATATCGATCGCGCCAGTCCGCAACGCGCCGAGAATTGCCATCGCCTTGGTATTCTCTGAGGCTATCGCAATCACGCACGGGATTTTGCGCAGCTCTTCAATGCTCAGGCCAATTACCCGGTCATTCATCACCGTGTCGACGTGCTCACCCTGCGCGTTAAAGAAATCATAACCCGCCACATCCCCCGTCACGCCCTGATTCAGGTGTGCATCCAGAATTTCGTGTGGCGTGAACCAGCCCAGCTTCACCATATAGCTGTTCTCGTTCATATCCCCAATCCCGACCAGCGCCACATCCGCTTTCCGCGCACGGTCCAGCGTCTCCTTAATGGTGCCGTTCTGCATAAACGCCTCTTTCAGCGCACGGTTTTCCACATAGGCCGGTGCATACAGCGTTTCGCTGATCCCACCAAATTTCTTCGCCATCCGGCGGCTGATATGATCGGCATTGATTGCATCACCGGGACGGTGGGTACCACCGATGCCGCTGATAAAGTGACAATTGCGTGTCGGCACGCTGCCAGGATGATCGGCCACTGCCGCCACATTACGCCCCTGGCCAACCGCCACAACGGCGTTGTCCTTCAGCGTCTGGGAAAGGTGCATGGAAACCAGCGCGGCAACCTGGCGCCGCTGCTCTTCATCATCCTGATGATCCAGCGCGATCAGCGCACGTTGTAAGGGGAAACGTTCCAGCAGCTGCTGCTCCAGACGCATACTGAACACAGGATGATAGCGGACGTTGATCTCAACGATGCCCTCTTCCTTGGCCCGCTTCAGCAGTCGCCCGACCTTGATGCGGGAAATGCCGAACTTACGCGCGATCTCTTCCTGGGTGATTTCATCCTGATAATAAGCGACGGCGATTTCCGTCAGCAGTTCTGTATCCTGAGAAGGCGAGTTTTTGTCCATCCGGGTTCTCTTAAACGTCAGTCTGGTTAAGGCGCCAGCGCTTCATGCGCTCGGGCGGCCTGAGGGCCGCCGTTGCGCTCTGGCAATACCGGATTTATACCATTTTCATCGCCCGATCGGCCACTGATTGCCCCCGGGTGGCTGATACCGGTCACAATTACCGACGAATTGCGTCAATTTTCAGCATCCGCGCAATCACGATATCCAGCTCTTTCTGATCGAAAATCTGCTTCCAGTCCGGCCTGACGATCTTTTCACGACCATATTCCATGGCGATCATGCAGGCATCCGAGAACGGGTTCGTCGCACGGAAAGCCACGGCCAGCGCAATCTGAATATGCCCGTACAGCATCGCCTTGGCGGCTTCTTCCGGGACGCCGGAGTGCCTGACGGTTTCATCCAGCGCTTCTTTCATAAACGCGCCAACCATACAGGCCACAGTCTCCACCAGAGTCGGCTCCAGGTAGGCCAGCTGCGTGACCGTTACCCAGTGCACTTCTTCAACCGGGCCGTACATTATGCGGATTACTTTGCTCAGCTCAGCTTTCTGCGCGTCGCTGCCTGCTTCATAAGAAGCAGCGATGTGCTGGACAGCTGCCACGCCACCGAAGGCATCCGCGTGTTCTTCTTTGGTGTAGCGCTCCAGGAACACCGAAGGATGGCATGGGTGCGCGACCGCGTACACAATACCGTCACGAATGGCGATCAGGTTGGCATATGCCGCTGCCGGATCCAGCGTTAACAGGATCGCGCCAGTTTTCATTTGCGGCACCACAATTTCAGAGACTTTGCCCAGCACGATATCCGGCACGGCGAGGATCACCACGTCGCTGACCGGCACGACAGACTCTGCGCTGGAGAGTTCTCGTCCCTGGGCAGTCACCTGAGACTGAGCCTGCGGAGCGCTTTCACAATAGAATACCTGGTAGTCACTTTTCTGCAGGTTGGCAGAAATACGCATACCCATTTTGCCGCCCGCGCCGATGACGGTAATTGTTTTTAATTGAGTGCTCATAAATTACTCCTGGAATTGACGATTATTTAAATAGTCGACGCTCTGCTGAGTCCACTGCTGTTCGAGCTGGCAGGTGCGATCCGCATCCTGCTGCCAGGGTAGCCAGTGTTCAACGATCTGGTTGATCCCTTTGCTGTCCGGCCGCACGCGGTCGATCAGCAGGTCATAATTCAGCAACCCTTCGCCCATCGGGCTGCCGGCCAGCGTAAAGCCGACCCAGCCATCCTGACGGGAAAAAGCAAAATCTTTGATATGCAGGTTCAGCACACGATCCGCCGTGTTGGCGATCACCTGCTCGGGCAACTCCAGAGCCGCCACGCAGTTGGCCGGATCCAGACAAACGCCAAGGTAAAGAGAGTCAAAACGGTTGATGACTGACATCATGTCAACGCTGCGCACCTGCTCATAGGTCTCCAGACAAAGACTGACCTTTTGCTGTTCAAACTTCGGCAGCACGCCTTCGATCATCGCTGCGGCTTCACTTAGCGTGGGGCGGGAAGTGGCGCTGTTAAACATTGAGCGCAACACGCTGGCTTCCAGCACGTCGGCAATCTCGAGATAGCGCTGCAGATGAGTGTTAACCAGTCCACGGGTGCCCAACTCAAGCTGCATTCCCAGCCGGTCGGCCTGCTGACGCAGTTTCTGCAACTCAGCCGTGCTCCAGCTTTCAATCTGCGGATAGTCACAAATCTGGAAAACTGACACGCCCATCTCTGTCGTTTGCTGCAGCATATCGGCCAGACTCAGGGGAGCCGGAACCTTTGGCGAGGCGCGCCAGAAATACGCATAGGTGCTTAAGCCTGTGGCCATGATGCCTCCTGTGGCTGGCGTGAAAGCGCGGCGGCTTCATCAATAATGGTTTTCAGGGCGGAGGATTGATGGGCAAAGCGCCCAAGGAACAGGCCACCGACGCGGTTACCCAGGCGGCTGAGCAGGCCCGGTCCGGCGCTGCCGCCATAAATCACGCTGAAGGTGAAATTACCCAGTCCGCTGAACTGGCGCAGGCCATGACAGACCTCACCGATAAAATCGTCCGGCGCGGAAGTTGCCGCCCCGATGGCCCACTGAGGTTCGTAAGCCAGAATGATGTGACCGGAAAGCTGCTGCTCGCGGGCCTGGTTTAACGAAGCATCCAGCTGCTGTCGGCACAAAGCGATAGCCGCTTCAGCTGGCCCTTGTCCGGGTTCCCCAAGGCACAACACTGGCGTTAAGCCATTGCGTAAAGATGCCGCCAGTTTCCCGGCGATCTGCACATCGTCTTCAGCAAAATAACGACGCCGTTCGGCATGGCCGACTTCAGCATAGCCGCAGCCCATTTCGGCCAGCATTACGCCGCTGACTTCACCGGTCCAGGCGCCGTTATCTTCCCAACTGAGATCCTGCGCGCCGACCACCACTTTTGTTCCGGCGAAGGCTTCCAGCACAGGCGGTAAGGCCGGAAAAGAAGGCAGAATGAACAACCTGACTTCACCGCTCTCAATCGCCGGATGGACACGGGCAATGGCGGCGACTTCCTGACTCCAGGCCAGCGTCTGCTGATAGCCGAAGTACATTTTCAGGCTGACACCCAGCGTGATGCGTGGCTGTGCCATCAGTTAACCTCCTGCAACCGGGATGCTGCAGAGGTGTCCTGCTGGCGCAGTTGCTCCAAGACTTTGTTGACGATCAACGCCAGCGAAACGGCACCGGCATCCGGCGTGCCCTTGCTTTTTTCTGCCAGAGGACGTGCGCGGCCCATTTTAGGCACCAGCTGCGCGGTAGCCTCAGCACTGAGCGTGGCCTGTCGCGCCGCTGCGGCCCAGGCATCAATCAGGGAATCACCGGCCTCTACGCGCTCGCTCAGCGTTTCGCTGAACGGCACCAGCACATCGACCATCGTTTTGTCACCTGGCTTGGCCTTGCCGAAATGCATGATGCCTTCTTTGGCATGCTGCACGCCCAACGCCATGCGGCTGGCATCAGGCACTTCACTGTCGCCAATTGCCGTACCGATGGCAGTCAGGGCCACGCCCCACAATGCGCCAGAAGTGCCACCGGCTTTATCCGCCCAGGCATCGGCGGCGCGGCACAGCAGGGTGCCAGCACCCGCCTTGCGCTGCTGCATTTCATGCGCTTTTTCCTGCGCGCCCTTCACGCCGCGGGCCATGCCGATACCGTGATCGCCGTCCCCCGCGACCGCATCAATCCGGCCCAGCTCTTCTTCATGCTCTTCTATCACCTGCGCCATCGCATTGACTACGGCCAGCACACATCCGGCGGAATGTTGCGACTGCTTGGTGGCAACCGGGATTTCGTCCGTTTCCGGCAGGATCAGCTCGGCTTCACTCAGCGGTTCGGCAACAATCACGCTGCCCTTGCGAAAGGCGGGGGCATTCGCCGGAGCACGCCAGAAGGTTTCCAGCTCTTCATCCAGCCACATCAGCGTCAGAGATGTACCAGCCATATTAAAGCTGGTGACAAACTCGCCGACTTCCGGTTCCACCACTTCCAGCCCGGCATCATTCAGCAGTTGCGCCACGCGGCGATAAACCACAAACAGCTCTTCATACTTCACCGAGCCAAGGCCGTTAAGAATGACGGCGACACGCTGTCCCCGCACTTCAGTAATCTCTTGCGGGCACTCTTTCAGCAGCCGCTCGACAAACAGTTCCGCCAGCGTATCGGCAGGCGGAATATCGCATTCGCTAATCCCTGGCTCGCCGTGGATGCCCATGCCCAGCGCCATGGTGCCATGAGCCACTTCAAACAGCGGCTGAGCAGCACCCGGCAGCGTACAACCGGAAAAAGCCACGCCAAGTGAACGGGTACGGTGATTAGCATGGCGAGCCAGACGGGTCACGTCTTCCAGCGTGTAACCGGCTTCAGCCGCTGCGGCAGCCGCTTTGAATACCGCCAGATCGCCGGCGACACCGCGACGTTTTTCCTGTTCAGAAAGCGAGGCGCTGGAAATATCATCCGTTACCGCCAACAGCTCGCAGGGAATGCCTTCTGATTTCAGCCGCTCGCAGGCCTGGCCAAAATGCAGCACGTCGCCGGCATAGTTACCGAAGGCCAGCAGCACGCCACCGCCGTTTTCAGTAGCCCGCGCCACGTTATAAATCTGCTGTGCGGAAGGCGAGGCAAACAGATTGCCCATCGCTGCGCCATGCGCCATGCCCTGCCCGACCAGGCCGGAGAAGGCCGGATAGTGCCCCGACCCACCGCCGATCACGACAGCCACGCAGCCTGGTTTGCTGCGGGTGCTGCGTACCACACCGCCCGGAACCTGACGAACCTTGTCCGCATTGGCGGCGACAAAACCCTCAATCAGCTCACTGGCAAAGGCCGAAGGTTGGTTGAATAAATAGGTCATTGCGTATGCTCCTGTGCAAGATGGGCAGACTGAAATCCTGAACGTTTAGCGTTGAGTAACAGCATCAGCAGTGCCGAGAGCAGCATGAAGCCTCCCACCACCATCATTGAAACGGTGTAGCTCCCGGTAGCGTCGTGCAGCATGCCGGTCAGGTAGCCAGCCGAGAATCCGGCGACATTGCCCAGCGTATTGATCAATGCGATGGCTGCCGCAGCGGAAGCACCGGTCAGGAACTGAGTCGGCAGCGTCCAGAAATTCGGTAAGGCAGCAAAAATCGAGCAGGCGGTGATCGAGATCACGAGGATGGTTGCCATCGGAGAATCCATGTACAGCGCCAGCGGCACGCTGATTGCTCCGGTCAGCGCCGGTAAGGCGATATGCCAGGTTTTGCAGCCGCGGCGGGCAGCATCCCGTGACCAGAAGAACATCACCACGGCGGCGAAAATGTAAGGCACCCCGGTGATCAACCCTTTCTCCACCACGTTGAATGAGGTACCGAACTGCTGCTGGAAACCGGCAATAATGGTGGGCAGGAAGAAGGCCAGCGCATACAGACCGTAAATAAAGCCGAAATAAATCAGGCACAGCATCCACACGCGGCCATTAAACATCACGCTGCGCAGGCTCGGATGAGCCGTGTGCTGTTTCTGCTGGCTCTCTTTCTCCAGCTCGCTGGTCAGCCACTCTTTCTCTTCCGCATTCAGCCATTTTGCCTGCCGCGGGGAGTCTGCCAGGTAGAACCAGGTGACGATGCCGATGATGATCGCCGGTACTGAGACGCCGAGGAACATCACACGCCAGCCCGCCAGACCAAACAGACCATGCTGTTCAATCAGCGCGGCAGCCAGAGGCGCACCAAATACCACGGTCAGCGGCTGGGCAAGATAGAACAGCGACAGCACCTTGCTACGATGACGGGCCGGAACCCACATACTCAGAAACAGGATTGCACCAGGGAAGAAGCCCGCTTCGGCCACGCCCAGCAGCATGCGCAGCGTATACAGCCCTTCAACACTGCTTACCCAGGTAAACAGCAGCGACACAATCCCCCAGCTGACCATGATCCTCGCCAGCCATTTTCTGGCACCGAAACGGTGCAGCGCCAGATTGCTTGGCACTTCCAGCAGGATGTACCCGATAAAGAAGATCCCCGATGCCAGGCCAAACTGCGCCGCATGCAGCCCCAGATCTTCCGTCAGGCCATTCGGGCCGGCAAAAGAGATGGCGGTGCGATCGAGAAAGTTAATAAAGAACATCAGCGCAACAAAAGGCACCAGCCGCAGAGAAACTTTGCGGATGGCCGATTTTTCAACGGCGAATTCCTGATGAGTGTTCATAGCGCTTCCCCTCTGACGTTGAGGAGAGAGCGGGTATCTGGTGTGTAGGGCGATGGACCTGGTTGAAGGTGAATTTGACGCATGGTTTTGAGTCCTCAGTGGGTCTTCTTGTGCATTGCATCAATGCGTGAACATATGAACATTACCTGCAACAATGTTCATTGCCCATCGGGCCGTTCAAAAACTGTGAGCCACCTCAAAACCTTTCATTTTTCATCCTCAGGCGTATTAAACAGGCAACATGGCGTCAGCAATCACCATACCAGCAGGAAAAAACAGGGATGATTAAAAAATCAAAAGAACAACACTTGAACATATGAACAAAAGTATGGCAGGCTGGATAACGTTCACCGTCAGTCAGTTTTCCTCATCACAGGAAAAACCTGCGGCCCCCTCACCAGCAGTTGGAGAAATCTATGTCTTCTATCGCGATTGGCGCCGATGATGCGGCACTGGAATTAAAAAACCTGATCAAACAGTTCCTGCAGGATAAGAATATTGATGTCAGCGACTACAGCAATGACGCCCAGAATGACAAACCGATCTATCCGGACATCGCCTGGACGGTGGCTAATGCGGTCAAAGATGGCAAGCACCAGCGCGGCATTCTGATCTGCGGTACCGGCATTGGTATGGCAATCGTGGCAAATAAAGTGCCCGGCATCCGTGCGGCACAGTGCCACGATACCTACTCTGCAGAACGCGCCCGCAAAAGTAACAATGCGCAAATCATGACGCTGGGCGCCCGCGTGATTGGACCGGAGCTGGCTCGCTCCATCGTGAACAGCTGGTTAAATTCTGAGTTTGAAGGCGGCGGCTCAACGGAAAAAGTGGATAAAATCAGCTACTACGAGCAGGCCGTAAGCGAAAAATAAAACCAAAAATGGCGCGCCGTAAGGGGCGCCAGTACGGGTTTCTGCAGAGGTGCTACACTGATGAGTGCGGCATTTTTTCTTTGCGGCAACGGCGGTCATTGGGCTAACCCATTGCAACAATCAGAGAAAACGCATTCCCATTAAAGGACGTCTGATGCAATGTTTGGCCTGATACGCTATGCATTTTGCACATCAAGGAGCCAAGAGATGAACCAGCTAGACGCACTGAAACAATACACCACCGTGGTGGCTGACAGTGGCGATATCGAATCCATCCGTAACTACCATCCAGAAGATGCCACCACCAACCCGTCTCTGATCCTGAAAGCCTCCGGCCTCGATTCTTACAAGCACCTGATTACCGATGCTGTCGACTATGCCAAAAAACAGGGCGGCAGCAAGGAAACCCAGATTATCAATGCCAGCGACAAAGTCGCGGTCAACCTCGGTATGGAAATCCTGAAAAGCGTCCCCGGTCGCGTTTCTACCGAGGTGGATGCGCGCCTGTCTTTCGACCGCGGCATGTGTGTAACCAAAGCAGAAAAACTGGTCAGAATGTACGAAGATAACGGCATTGACCGTTCACGTATTCTGATCAAACTGGCTTCGACCTGGGAAGGTATCCGTGCAGCGGAAGAGCTGGAGAAGAACGGGATTAACTGTAACCTGACCCTGCTGTTCTCCTTTGCCCAGGCCCGTGCCTGTGCGGAAGCAGGCGTGTTCCTGATCTCTCCGTTTGTTGGCCGTATTTTCGACTGGTACAACAACCGTAAACCACTGGACCCGTATGTGGTGGATGAAGATCCGGGCGTGGTCTCCGTTCGTAACATCTACGAATATTACAAACAGCACCGCTATAACACCGTCATTATGGGTGCCAGCTTCCGTAAAACGGAGCAGATTCTGGCGCTGGCGGGCTGCGATCGCCTGACTATCTCCCCTAATCTGCTGGAAGAGCTGCAGGCAAGCGATGCGCCGGTTGAGCGTAAACTGACCCCTTCCACGGAAGCTTTCCATCAGCCGACTCCACTGTCAGAAGCTGAGTTCCGCTGGGAACATAATCAGGATCCGATGGCGGTAGACAAACTGGCCGAAGGTATCCGCCAGTTCGCCGTTGACCAGCAGAAGCTGGAAGACGTGCTGGCCGCTAAGCTGTAACCCACTTCATTAGGGGCAGGCCGCGGTCTGCCCTCCCCCCAATTGCAGGGAGAAAAACATGTCTTCACGTAGAGAACTGGCTAATGCAATCCGTGCGCTGAGTATGGATGCCGTGCAGAAAGCTAATTCCGGTCATCCGGGTGCCCCAATGGGCATGGCTGATATTGCAGAAGTGCTGTGGCGCGAGTTTTTGCATCACAACCCGACCAATCCTGCCTGGGCCGACCGTGACCGCTTTATCCTCTCCAATGGTCACGGTTCCATGCTGCTATACAGCCTGCTGCACCTGACCGGTTACGACCTGCCGATGTCCGAGTTGAAAAACTTCCGTCAGCTTCATTCCAAAACCCCGGGTCACCCGGAAATCGGCTACACGCCAGGCGTGGAAACCACCACCGGCCCACTGGGCCAGGGTCTGGCTAACGCCGTGGGCCTTGCCATTGCCGAACGCACGCTGGGTGCGCAGTTTAACCGTCCTGACCATGAGATTGTCGATCACCACACTTATGTGTTTATGGGTGATGGCTGTCTGATGGAAGGGATCTCGCATGAGGTGTGCTCGCTGGCCGGTACACTGGGTCTCGGCAAGCTGATTGGGTTCTACGACCACAACGGTATTTCTATTGATGGTGAAGTGGAAGGCTGGTTTACAGACGATACTGCCAAACGCTTCGAAGCCTATCACTGGCATGTGATCCGCGACATCGACGGTCACAACCCGGACGCGATCAGCAAAGCGATTAAAGAAGCACAGAGCGTGACCGACAAGCCTTCACTGCTGATCTGCAAAACCATCATCGGCTTCGGTTCACCAAACAAAGCCGGTAAAGAAGAAGCGCACGGCGCTGCGCTGGGGGCGGAAGAAGTCGCCCTGACCCGCAAACAGCTGGGCTGGAACTATCCGGCGTTTGAAATCCCGAAAGAGATTTATGCTCAGTGGGATGCTAAAGAAGCGGGTGAGAAATACGAGAAATCCTGGAACGATAAGTTCTCAGCCTATAAAGCAGCCCATCCGGAACTGGCGAAAGAGTTTGCCCGTCGTATGGACGGCGGTATGCCGGATAACTGGCAACAGGAAACGCAGAAATTTATCGAGCATCTGCAGGCCAATCCGCAGAAAATTGCCAGCCGTAAAGCCTCACAGAACACGCTGGAAGCCTGGGGCAAAAGCCTGCCTGAATTCCTTGGTGGTTCCGCTGACCTGGCGCCCAGCAACCTCACGATCTGGTCTGGCTCCAAACCGCTGAACGAAGATATAGCCGGTAACTATATTCACTACGGCGTGCGCGAGTTTGGGATGACGGCAATTGCTAACGGCATTGCCCACCATGGCGGCTTTATTCCTTACACCGCGACCTTCCTGATGTTCGTGGAATATGCCCGTAACGCGGTGCGTATGGCAGCGCTGATGAAGGCTCGTCAGGTTCTGGTCTATACCCATGACTCTATCGGACTGGGCGAAGATGGCCCGACTCACCAGCCGGTTGAACAGCTTGCCAGCCTGCGCGTCACGCCAAATATGAGTGTCTGGCGTCCCTGTGACCAGGTAGAGACCGCTGTGGCCTGGAAACATGCGATTGAGCGTCATCACGGCCCGACCGCGCTGATCCTTTCCCGTCAGAACCTGGCGCAGCCAGAGCGCAGCAAAGAGCAGCTGGAGAACATCTCCCGCGGAGCATACGTGCTGAAAGATTCTCAGGGCACGCCGGATGTAATCCTGATTGCCACCGGTTCCGAGCTGGAAATTACTCTGGGCGCGGCAGAGAAGCTGACTGCCAGCGGGCACAAAGTGCGCGTGGTTTCGATGCCTTCAACCGATATATTTGATAAGCAGGATGTGGGCTACCGTGAATCAGTGCTGCCTTCAACGGTCACCGCGCGCGTCGCGGTGGAAGCGGGCATTGCCGATTACTGGTTCAAATATGTTGGCCTGAACGGCTCGATCGTCGGCATGACCACCTTTGGTGAATCTGCCCCGGCCGATAAGTTGTTTAACGAGTTTGGCTTCACGGTGGAGAACATCGTCAGCCATGCTGAGAAGCTGATTAAGCCTCACTGAGCCAGCACTCAGTAACAGCAAGCCCGGCAATTGCCGGGCTTTTTTTATGTCATTCATTTTACTAAAACAACATTCAATATGAGGAGAGAACCCTGTTCATTCAGGGCGTCATCTCGACATTGCCTGCGGGCTGCGACCCGGTGGTATGGCTGGTCCACAATATTGGCCAGTCATCGCTGCCATGCCAGGCGTCACAAGTCTGTTCCTGGGCGTATTCCGCAAGTACAAATTCACGGCCGTTATACTGCCAGCGTGTAGCCACGCCACAATCGCCTAATCCTCTGTCCTTACTAAAGGTCAGCAGTTCGCTCTTGTCCGGATCATAGTCGGCGTTGACCAGCTCCATCTGCTTTTCACTGCGGCCCGTCGGCACAAACGGCAGCGTCAGGGTGATTCCTTTCGCCACGTATGGCTGAGTGCGGGTGACTTCAAACGCCAGATCGATAACGTTGTACGCCCCCATCTCGCAACTCACCAGCAGCAACGCTTTTTCATCACTGAGCGGCGATACGCTGACTTCACGCCGCTGGGGATCAAGCGAACACTCATCGGTATTCACTCGCCATGTGCCAAAGTCAATCAGTCCGGTGGTTTCATCGCGGGTCAGGGGCAGCGGTGGACGGCGCGGGGGAATAATCTCTGGTGCCGCTGGCTCAGGCGGTACATCGCTGGTTACCCGGCTACCTCGTTTGATCCACGCGCTCATGCCGTTCACCCGACCCTGAATATCATCCATCAGCAACAGCGCGGCTTTCAGGCCATGCAGTGAAATGGTCGCGTCAGGGCGATAAAGCAGCTGAATGTTATCGGCGTCCATCACCTGAGCCAGAAACTCGTCGATGGAGATCATATGAGCGGTGGTCAGATTATGCGGTTCCACATCCCAGTGTTTGAGATCCGGTTTCAGTCGCTGCCCATCCAGCAGCAGGTTCTCCTTCAGCGGGGCTCCGCTCAGCTCTCCCGTATAGCGGTTACCGTACTCGATACGCAGCAGCGGACGGTCATTGCTTCCGGCGTGACGGCTGACCGTCATCACCAGACCATTATTCCCGGGAAAGTTACGCGCCACGCAATAGTTCTGGTTGTTACAGGTAATTTGCCAGTCAGAAAAGGTCTTTTGCAACGGCTCAGCGTGCAGCGATACGGCAAAGATCAACAACGCAAAAGGGTATTTCGTCCAGTAAGGCATTGATAACATGGGCCCCGGTGATAAGAAGCGGTAAGCATAGCGTATTGGCTGCTCGCCGACAGCACTTTATCAGAAAACCCGGCGCAACCGCGCATTATTGCACTAAATAATGCTTAGCCAGTAGCTGATATGAGCAATTACGCGATAACATCACTATGCCCACCGGGGGGATTCTGCTCAATCGGATTAGTCGGACACATGGCTGGTTTTCAGGCCTTTTAGCGCTGTTTCAGCCAGCCTTCAATCAGCGCATGCTGCAATAACATGACCGTTTTGCCGTCCCTGATGCGCCCATCTTTCACCATCGCCCACGCCAGCGGAAAAGGGATTTCCATTACATCAATATCTTCATCATCCACACCACCGCCCGCATTGGCGTGCAATGATTCGTTATATTCTGCTGCGAAGAAGTGCACCACCTCGGTCACCCCGCCCGGCGACATATACATCTCATAAATTTTCACCACCTCGCCGACCTGATAGCCGGTCTCTTCAACCGCCTCTTTGCGGATGCAGTCCTCCGGCGAGTCGTCGTCCAGCAACCCGGCACAGGCCTCAATCAGCATCCCGCTCTCATTGCCGTTCACATAAGTGGCGATGCGGAACTGACGGGTGAGGATCACACTATTTTTTTCGCGGTTATACAGCAGGATAGTGGCACCATCACCGCGATCGTAGACTTCGCGCTTGTGGCGGATAGTTGAGCCATCTTTGGCGGTGAGATCGTAGGTGAAATTACGCAGAACGAACCAGTTTTCTGACAGAAGTTTGTTCTTAATCACTTCGATTTTGGCTGACATACAGGCTCCGTTGCATTTTTCTGGAGCCTGTCATCATAAAGCCCGGGCAGGGAGAAAACTATCCTAAACGGGGCCTTGCTGCTCTCCGCTCCAGCGAACAATTGCCAGCGCAATCGCAACGGTGCAGGCCACCAGATCCGCCACCGGCACATGCTCGTTCGGCTGGTGACAAAGCGCCGGATCGCCCGGACCAAAATTGACCGTTGGCGTGCCGAATAACCCCGGCAAACCTATATCACTGTGCGCGCCAAAACCGACCAGTGCAGGTTTCATCGCCGCTTCCGCCATCGCCTGCTGAAAGGTGGTGACAAAGGGATGGTCGGCGGGCACTTCCGCGCAGTCTGCGTCGAGGATCCACTCAATCCGCGCCGGATGTACCCGCAGCCACGGATCGACTTCGCACACTTTCGCCACAAACTCTTCCAGCTCTCGCTTAACGTGACCGCCCAAACCAAACTCATCCTTCTCATGCGGCAGATATTGCACATCGATGATGATCTCCGCGCGACCGGCCAGCGAAGCAGGATGCTCACCCGCGTTCAGCTGAGTGACGATAATCTGATTAGGCAGATTCATCAGTGGATGGTTTTTACGGCGATCGTACTGCCAGCGACGATTAAGGATATCGATAGCATCCAGCATCTGGCGACAGAGCACAATCGCATCCACCGGCCCGCTGGTGTCCCATGAGTTTGGCGTCAGCTCGGCGTGGCCGCCAATGCCTTCCAGCACGATTTTGCCCCACAGCACACCGTGACAGATTGGGGCAATACGATTGGCGGTTGGCTCGGTCATGATCCCGGCATCGGCTTTAAACCCGCGATCGACCATCGCCAGTGACCCCATACCGCCGATCTCCTCGTCTACCACGGTGGTAAAGACCACATCGCCAGCCAGCGGGATATTCAGCTCTTTCAGGAAAGTCAGCGCCATCAGCATACAGGTCACGCCACCTTTCATGTCTACCGAACCACGGCCATAAACAGCCCCCTCTTTCACTACCGGCATAAAGGGATCGGTCTGCCAGTGCTCAGGCGCGCCGGGAGGCACCACATCCACATGACCATTCAACATCATCGACCGTCCGCCACCACTGCCCTTCAGCACGCCGCCAAGGTTTGGTCGTCCCTCAAAAGTGCGGCCCTTGTGCGCCCCTGGTCGCCCCTGATATTTCTCGTACAACGCCGGGCCATTCGGATCCCAGAGATCGGTTTCCATGCCCAGCTCATGCAGTCGCTGCTGCAGGTAGAGCTGACAGTCCCGCTCACCCGGGCCGGCCTGGCGGGGATCGGCTTTTACTATCGATGGGAAGGTGATCAGGTCACATAAGGTTTGCACCAGGCGATCGGTATTGGCCTGCACGTGACTGGCTATTTGATCCGCTAAAGTCATAACTTATCTCCGGTTAGAGGAAAAGCGATCGGCCAGCAGCACGGCGATCAGCAACAACCCGACCACGCCTATCTGCCAGACGGTATTGATGCCGAACTGCAGCATGCTGGTTTTTATCGCCACCAGCAGCAGCGTGGCGGCAAACACCCCCACCACGCCGCCCCGGCCACCAAAGATCGCCATACCACCCAGCAGTGCCGCAGTCAGGGACTCCAGTTCAAGGTTAACGCCGACGTTTGGCCGGGCGCTGCCCAGCCAGGCCAGAGTGATAAATCCGGCGCACCCTGCCAGCGCACCGCACAGGCCGTAAATCAGCAACCGCAGACGACCAACAGGAATGCCAACCAATCTGGCGGAGCGCTCGTTGAAGCCCATCGCGTAGACCCATCGGCCCCAACTGGTGAAATGCAGGATGACCCAGGCGATAACAAAAGCAGGAATAACGCAGTACAGAAAAGGCAGAGGGAACGCTGCAAACACACCCCGGCCCCAGGGCAGGATCTCACGAGGGACGCCGGATTGCGCCGCGCCACCGGTCAGCGCCAGCGCCAGACCCGAATAAGTGTAGAAAGTACCAAGGGTAACGATAAGCGGCCAGATCTTCAGTCGGGCAATCAGCAGTCCGTTAAAAAGACCGAGCAGGAAACCGCACAGCAGGCAAATCAGCGGTAACAGCAGCGGTGGCATCCCGGCGTGCAGCGCCAGCATTCCGGCCACCGCTGACAGCGAGACATTGCCGCCAACGGAAAGATCGATCCCTGCCCCCCCCGCGAGCACCACCAGAGCCTGGCCCAGCGCCACCAGCGCCAGCACCGTGGCAAACTGTAAAATGGTGGTCAGAGTTATGGGATCGAACAGGGTGGGCTGTAAAACCGCCACGATCAGCGCCAGCAGACACCACAGCAGGACCAGCAGGCAGGTCACCAGATGCTTGCGTAAAAAACTCATGCCTGCCCTCTCTTCAGTGAGTTCAGTTGTAGCCTGCCGCGCAAAACCTCAGCACTCAGCACGCCCAGCAGCAACGCACCGGTGACCACGGTTTGCCACAGAGAAGGCACGCCAACCAGCAGCAAACCATTTTGCAGGACGCGCAGTAGCAACACGCCCAGCACCGTGCCGAGAAGGCTGCACTGTCCGCCAGTAATGCGCGTGCCGCCAAGTACCACGGCGGCAATCGCTTCCAGCGCCAGCGTGCTGCCGATGGTCATTTCCACGTTGCGATAAGTCGCGACATAAAACGTCGCCGCCAGTCCGCACAGCAGGCCACTTAACATAAAAGTTATAAACCGCACGCGGGTAACCGGTATGCCGGAGAGGCGGGCTTTCTCTTCCGCATGACCGATAGCCAACAGGTGAGGGCCATAAGCTGTACGGCGTAGCGCCAGCCACACCAGCAGATAAGCCAACACAATCAGCCAGGCCATCAGTGGCAGGCCCAGCAGCCGACCGCCCACCCAGCGGGTCAGCCCGTCCGGCAGGCCGGACAACCACTGTCCGCCGAGCAGGGCAAAAATCGCCGTGCGGTAGACACCATACAACCCCAGCGTGCCGACTATCGCCGGAATGCGCCCCAGCACGACCACGGTCGCAGTCACCGCGCCGGTCAGCAGCCCGATAACCGGACCCGCCATCGCCGCCGCGCCAACAGCATTCGCTCCCAGCAACTGCCCGACGCCCCACGCCGCCAGCCCCATCACCACGCCAACCGAAACATCCACGCCACCCATCGCGAGGATCAACGTCATGCCCAGGCCAATCAGCAGCAGCTCCACGCTGTTACGCAGCACGGTCGCCAGGTTGTCCAGCGTGGCAAACCACGGTGAAGCCAGAGAAAATGCCACGCAGGCCAGCAGACAGACCGCAGCCAGTGTGAATTCACGAGCCGACAGACGCAGCAGATTTCTGATCATTAACGTCCTCATCAGAAGTGATACTGGTCGACGTTTTCTTTGGTAAAGACAGCGGGTGCCCCCAGCAGCAGGATGCCGGTTTTGCTGTCATAGCTGACAGGTTTGGCGAAGCCAGAGACGCTGTTTTCTGCCTGGAACGGTTTACCATCAATCAGCTGTTTACCAGCCCAGACGGTCAGATAGCCGAGCTTTTCCGGATCCCACAGAACGGAGTAGCCAAACGACCCGCTTTTCAGGTAGGCACGGGCGGTGTCCGGGCTGCAGTAACCTGTCCCAATGACCTTGCCGATTTTTCCGGCTGTCTCGATGGCCTGAGCCACGCCCGGACAGGTGGTGGAGGCCACGGCAATAATGCCTTTCAAATCCGGGTTGGATGACATCAGATCGGTGGCAATCTGCGCCGCACGACTGGCGGTGCCACCGGCATACTGTGCAGGCAACAGCGTCACATTGGGATATTTCGCTTTCACGCGCTCCTGCATATAGCCAATCCACGCATTGAGGTTGGAAGCGGTAGCTTCGCCAGAAACGATACCGATTTTGGCGTGGTCACCTACACGCTTTACCATCTCATCAATGATGGTTTCACCCAGTCCCCGGTCGGTAGCCTGGGCCACATATACCGCCCGCCCGCTGTCCGGAGCATCACTGTCGCTGGTGTAAAGTTTCACGCCGCGCGCTTTGGCCTGCTCCACCACCGGTGCCAGGCTGGAGGCATCCAGCACGCTAACCGAAATCGCCTTCACCCCCTGCGCAATCAGGTTCTGCACAATCTGCAGCTGATCCATGGGGTTGGTGTCCACCGGCCCGGAATAGACAAAATCCACCCCGAGATCTTTTGCCGCCTGCTTACCACCCTGCTGCATTGCTCCGAAGTAGGGAATACCGACAATTTGCGGCACAAAAGCTACTTTGGGTTTGTCGGCAGCAACAGAGGCCTGGCTTGCCAGCAGAATGGCACCAGCCAGCACTGAAAGAGTGATGCGTTTGAGCATAGTTTTATCCACCTGGGTCAAATGAACGACCGGTTAGTCACGTTGTTGTTCGATGGCGCGCGCGTCAGGATGCGCACCGGTGATCAGAGAAACGATTTCGTCAGGCGTGGTATCTCCACGCTTTCGTTCGGCAATTTTCCGGCCACGGCGGAACACCACCATGCGGTCAGCCACTTCGAATACGTCGCTAATGTTGTGGCTGATCAACACCACGCCACAGTCACGTTCTGCCAGACGGCGGGTCAGAGAGAGCACTTTGCGGGTCTCCGCCACCGCAAGCGCGGCAGTGGGTTCATCCATAATCACCAGTTGAGCATTGAGGTTCAGCGCCCGGCAAATGGCTACCGCCTGTCGCTGGCCGCCTGAGAGGCTGCCGACCGGCGCTTCCGCATCGGAGATATGCGCATCCAGCTCTTCCAGCAGCTGTTTCACCCGCTGACGCATTGCCTGCACGCGCAAGAAGGGAATGCCCAACACCCGACGCTTCAGCTCGCGCCCCAAGAAGACGTTCTCCGCTATCGACAGGTTTTCAGCCAGTGCCAGCTCCTGATAGATAGTGGCGATACCATAGTCAGAAGCATCCTTAGGCGAGGAGAACCTGACCGGCGCTCCGGAGACAATCAGCTCCCCTTCCGTCGCGCTGTAGGCCCCGGAGAGCACTTTGGTAAAGGTGGATTTACCGGCACCGTTATCACCAAGCAGGGCCAACACTTCTCCACGGCGGATGTCGAGACTGACGCCGTTCAGCGCCGTCAGCGCACCGAAACGCTTGGTTATGTTGTTGGCTGAAACCAGCACATCTCCCATAACGAACTCCCTGATGGAGGCATTTCAAAAGAAAGTAAACCGGTTTACCCAGCAAAGAGGAGCGGGCTGGCCGGAAGAAGGTATTACAGAATTATTAAGCAGGCCGCGTGCCAGTTCGGTGGGATGAAGACAGGTAAAAAAGCTAGCTGGCTGAAATATCAACACTAATTTATGAATGTGCGGGTAAACCGGTTAACTCGCGATCTGGCGGATTTTTCCTGAAAAATCAATGTTGCGTTATTATTGTGCAGAATTGCGCCAGATTGAGGCAGCACCAGGGCTGGGCTGGGACAACGTTTTCGGGGTGGCTGAAGTGACAAAAAAAGCGGCCAGCAGGGGCCGCTTGTTTATAAACTCAATACGCCGGGAACGAAGCGGCCTTGAGCTTTCTGCGCCGTTATTTGCTCAACTCTTCTGCATGTTCCTGCTCGGTTTGCGCAACTGCGTGAACACGCTTACGCACGCCAAACCAGCCGAGGATCAGGATCACCGCAATCAGTGGCACAGAAGCAATTGTGTAAGTGCCGTTCGGATAATCCAGCGCCATCAGCACCAGCACGCTGGCCAGGAACAGCAGCGTCAGCCACGACGTAAACGGCGCCCACGGCAGCTTAAAGCTGACATCCTCGGCTTTGCCTTCTTTGATCGCTTTACGCAGGCGCATCTGGCAGACCACGATAAAGCCCCATGAAGAGATGATGCCGAGTGAAGCCACGTTCAGTACGATTTCGAACACGCGCGAGGGTACGATGTAATTCAGCCAGACGCCGATAACGTAGACGCCGATAGTGACCAGAATCCCCATATAAGGCACCTGCTGGCCGCTCATCTTCGACATGAACTTCGGCGCGGAGCCGCCCATCGACATGGAGCGCAGGATACGGCCGGTTGAGTAAAGGCCGGAGTTAAGACTGGAGAGCGCCGCACTCAGCACCACGATATTCATGATGCTGCCAACGTAAGGCACGCCCAGCTTGGAGAAGAAGGTCACAAACGGGCTCTGACCAGCCTGATAGGCATTCCACGGCAGCAGCAGCACCAGCAGCACCACAGAGCCGACGTAGAACAGGCCGATACGCCAGATCACGCTGTTAATTGCTTTCGGCAACATGGTTTTCGGGTCTTTACATTCGCCAGCCGCCGTGCCGACCAGTTCGATAGAGGCAAAGGCGAAGACTACCCCCTGAACCAGCACCAGCGCCGGTAACAGCCCATGCGGGAAGAAACCGCCATTATCGGTAATCAGGTGGAAGCCGGTGGTGTTACCGTCCAGCGGTTTACCGGTGCCGAGGAACACCACACCGACGATCAGGAAGATCGCGATCGCCAGCACTTTAATCAGCGCGAACCAGAACTCCATCTCGGCGAACCACTTCACGCCGATCATGTTCATGGTGCCCACAATGGCCAGCGCCCCCAGGGCGAAGACCCACTGCGGAACGTCGCCAAAAGCGCCCCAGTAGTGCATATACAGCGCCACGGCGGTGATATCGACAATGCCGGTCATTGCCCAGTTAACGAAGTACATCCAGCCTGCCACATAGGAGGCTTTCTCGCCGAGGAATTCACGGGCGTAAGAGACGAAGCTGCCGCTGGAGGGACGGTGCAACACCAGTTCACCCAAAGCACGCAGTATAAAGAAAGAGAAGATGCCACAGACTAAATAGACGATTGCCAGGGCCGGGCCGGCAATCTGCAGGCGCGCGCCTGCACCGAGGAACAGACCCGTACCAATCGCACCGCCGATAGCAATCATCTGAACGTGACGATTGTCCATTGCTTTGTGATAGCCGGAATCATGAGAATTTAACCAACGTCTTCTTGCGGCGCGTTTGTCTGCGACCGCCTTTTTATCAGCTTTCATTTTCTATCCTATTATCCTGTCCACAGTGATACGGCTACCCTTCCCGGGCACCCTGGTTTACCTGCACCAACCAAACGTTTGCGTATCAGCACAAATATCTGGGCAAGCCCCCTCTTCCTGTAGTTATATTCTTGACGGAAGCGGGTAAATTGCGGCGATGCATCCTAACCGTTCTCCAATCCTGACGCAAAAACTCTGTGGAGGAAATCGTGAGGTTTTGTAATTTTTGCCGGGCGGCGCAAAAAAAAACCGACCACCAGAGGCGGTCGGTTTACTCAGGGACTACATGCTACACAGGAGTGGAGATAAATTTAGCGGTAAATCTCTGCGGTTCCGCTCCACAAGCTTGAGTCGCCCGGGTTGTCAGCACCGATGATGCGGTAGTGGGAAGCCCCCATTTCATCGGCTTTTTGAGCCAGATGGCGGGTGGCATCATCAAGAGAACCTTTCACTCCTGAAACGGATACGGTTCCCATTTCCTGCAGGTTCTGGCTTTGATCCTGATTGACCTGAGTGGCAGCCAGAGCTGAGAAAGAAGTGGCGGCAACAAAGGCAGCGGCAATAAGAGTAGGTAATTTCATGTTCATAGGATGCTCCTCGTCGAATCGGTTTTTTTTAATTCGTTACGGGATTTATTATGACCAGACTAATGAAAAACTGGGTGCGGAGAAGGTAAAAGCGTTAAAGGATTGTGAAGCGAATGAGGAGAAGCTGTAAGAAGTGTCAATGAAAGTTACATTTTATTGTGGGTGTAACATGATGTGAACAAAAGCGCTAACTTCATTGCCTAATGGCTACTTTATCGACGAAAAAGCATGGCATCAAGCGATTTACCGCACGTTTTTGACCTTCATCAACAGAGCCTGTGCCTGCCAGGCGTCCGGGCCCGCGGAGCATGTATACTCTGGCTCCCCTACGAGAGGATGAAATGGATGTTAAAACGCTCTGTTACCAGCAGTCTGGCCCGCGCCCTGTTTGCCATCGTGGTGCTTTCGGTGCTCGCTTCCGCTCTGGCCCTGCTGACACTGTCAGCCAGCCTGCGTGATGCCGAGGCCATCAATATTGCTGGATCTTTAAGGATGCAGAGCTACCGGCTGGCCTGGGATGCTAACACCGGCTCCACTGACCTGCCGCAGGACATCCGCAATTATCAGCAGTCGGTCAATGCACCGGCTTTGCGTGCATTACAACGGGACTATGTTCCCGACAGCGTAAAAGAGCGCTATCAGGCGCTGCAGCTTTCATGGCAAAAATTGCAGCCCGATCTGCTGGCGGGCAATACGCTGCACTACCAGCAGCAGGTATCCCATTATGTCGCGCAGATCGATCACTTTGTGCTGGCGCTCCAGCACTGGGCCGAGCTGAAGATGAAGCTGGTCGCGGGTGCCAGCCTGCTGGGGTTTATTGCCATTGCCGCGCTGGTCTTCTGGACGCTGCGGCTGGTGCGCCAGCAGGTCGTCACACCGCTGAACCAGCTGGTGCTGGCCAGCCATGAAATTGAGCGAGCCAACTTTAAATACGGTCTGCTGAATACCGCGTTGCCCAACGAGCTGGGCGTGCTGGCGCAGGCGTTTACTCATATGTCTGGCGAGCTGGAAAAACATTACGTCTATCTTGAGCAGGCAGTAAAAGAAAAAACCAGCGATTTGCAGCAGGCTAACCGCAGGCTGGCACTGTTGTACCGCTGCTCCCAGATGCTGACCAGCCCGCTCAATAGCGGACGGGCTTATCCTCAGGTTCTGGAGCAGGCGCTGGAACATGCCGATCTCTATGCCATCGAACTGCACGCTCCGCCACAGTGTCAGATCGCTGCGGGCAAAGTTATCGACCATCTGGAGTGGAGAAGCCTGCCGCTGGATGCCGCCTCCGGCAGTCAGGCAGGAGAGTTGCGCTGGCAGGCGCTATACACCGAACCCCAGCTGATGCAGGGGCTGGCGAGTATGCTGACCCGCGCGCTGCAGTTGGATCGTGCCGAGCAGAAAGTCCGTCATCTGCTGCTGATGGAGGAACGTGCCACCATTGCCCGTGAGCTGCACGACTCACTGGCTCAGTCGCTGGTCTATCTGCGCATTCAGATGACGCGGCTGAAACGGGTGGTCAGCAACGATGCCTCACCCGCTCAGGATATTGTCGGCGAAATCGATCGGGCGCTGACAGAAGCGAACCGTCAGCTGCGGGAGCTGTTGACCACCTTCCGGTTATCCATTGAACCGGCCGACCTCGGCACCGCATTGCAGCAGGTAGTGACCCAGCTGCGCCCACAAACAGAAGCAGAAATCCTGCTGGCAGGCAGTCCGTCGCAGCAGCATTTCACAGCCCAGCAGCAGGTGCATATTCTGCAGATAGCGCGGGAAGCGCTGCTCAATGCCATCCGCCACGCCGGCGCTTCACAGATTATTGTGCACTACGATCGGGCAGCTAACGGCGATAATCTGATAGAAATCAAGGATAACGGACTGGGGCTTCAGCCCCCGCACGAGCGTGCGGGTCACTATGGTCTGGCGATTATGCATGAGCGGGCGAAGAGCCTGAACGGTCAGCTGAACATCGCTTCAAATCCGGGCAGCGGAACCGTGGTCACCCTGCAATTTCCGCCAGGTGAAGTTTAAAAGCGTAATGTGATGATTTAGCGACATTTCGCCTCACGAAGCCCGACGAATTGGCACGATAATTTACATATTCTCCTCAATTTCTCCACGATTATTCAATGTCTGGCAGGTAAAGTGAAGCAATGCCAAAGCATATTGAATAAATTACAAAAATTTGTTTCGGCCTGATCATTGGAATTCGCGCACCAGGAAGGGATGCGCATTCATTTCCCGATAAATTGCCTGGAGTTTATATTCAATGGCGAATTTTTTTATCGATCGCCCGATCTTTGCCTGGGTGATAGCGATATTGCTTTGCCTGACCGGCACACTGGCTATCTTCTCGCTTCCCGTTGAGCAGTATCCCGAACTCGCGCCACCCAATGTGCGTATCACCGCGAACTACCCCGGCGCCTCTGCTGAAACCCTGGAAAATACCGTGACTCAGGTGATCGAGCAGAATATGACCGGCATCGATAATCTGATGTACATGTCCTCCCAGAGCAGTAACACCGGACAGGCCACCATCACCCTGACTTTTGTCGCCGGAACCAACCCGGATGAAGCTCGTCAGCAGGTGCAAAATCAGCTGCAAACCGCCCTGCGTAAACTGCCACAGGACGTGCAGTCTCAGGGAGTGACGGTCACCAAAACCGGGGACACTAACATTCTGATGGTGGCGTTCGTTTCCACCGATGGCAGCATGGATAAGCAGGATATCTCTGACTATGTTGCCAGTAACGTGCAGGACCCGCTCAGCCGCATTGACGGTGTGGGCCAGGTGGATGCTTACGGCTCGCAGTATGCAATGCGCATCTGGCTCGATCCCAACAAGATGATCAACTACGCGGTGACCACTTCGGACGTGGTCAGCGCAATTGAGTCACAGAACAGCCAGGTCGCGGTCGGGCAGCTGGGCGGGCTGCCTTCGGTGAACAAACAGGCGCTGAATGCGACCATCAATTCACAGTCGCTGCTGAACACACCCGAGCAGTTCCGTAATATCACGCTGCGTGTTAACCAGGACGGTTCAGAGGTCAAACTCAGTGACGTGGCGGATGTTGCGCTGGGCGCAGAGAAGTATGACTTCCTGAGCCAGTATAACGGTCAGGCTGCTTCTGGTCTTGGTATCAAGCTGGCTTCCGGTGCCAACGAGCTGCAAACCGACAAACTTGTCCGGGCACGAATTGCGGAGCTTTCCCAGTATTTCCCGCACGGTCTGAAAGCAGAAATCGCTTACGAAACCACACCGTTTGTTACCGCCTCCATTGAGGACGTGGTGAAAACGCTGATCGAAGCGGTGATCCTGGTGTTTGTGGTGATGTATCTGTTCCTGCAGAACTTCCGCGCCACGCTGATCCCGACTATCGCCGTTCCCGTGGTGCTGCTTGGCACCTTCGCTATCCTTTCCGCCTGCGGCTTCAGTATCAACACCCTGACCATGTTCGCGATGGTGCTGGCTATCGGCCTGCTGGTGGATGACGCCATCGTGGTGGTGGAAAACGTCGAGCGAATAATGAGTGAAGAGGGCCTGTCGCCCAGGGAGGCGACGCGCAAATCAATGGGGCAAATCCAGGGCGCACTGGTCGGGATCGCGCTGGTACTTTCTGCAGTATTTATTCCGATGGCCTTCTTCGGCGGCACAACCGGCGCTATCTACCGCCAGTTCTCCATCACGATCGTTTCGGCCATGGTGCTGTCGGTGCTGGTAGCGATGATCCTTACCCCTGCCCTGTGCGCCACGCTGCTTAAACCACTGCCCCAGGGCCATCATCACGGTCGCCACGGCTTTTTCGGCTGGTTTAACCGGACGTTCAACAACAATGCCGAGCGTTACGAGCGCGGCGTCAGCAAAATTCTGGCAAAAGCGGGACGCTGGCTGCTGCTATATATGCTGATTATCGGCGGCATGGCCTTCCTGTTCCTGCATCTGCCAACCTCCTTCCTGCCGCTGGAAGACCGGGGCGTCTTCACCACTCAGGTGCAGCTGCCGCCTGGCTCGACACTGCAACAGACCAATCAGGTGGTGAACAAAGTTGAGCAGTATTATCTGACTAAAGAGAAAGATAACGTGCTGTCGGTGTTTTCCACGATCGGGGCAGGTCCGGGCGGTAACGGCCAGAACGTGGCGCGTATGTTTGTGCGCCTTAAAGACTGGGGCGACCGTCCGGGCGCGGAGAACACTTCCTTTGCCATTATCGAGCGGGCAACCAAAGCCTTCCGCAAAATTAAGGAAGGGCGCGTGATTGCCAGCAGTCCTCCGGCGATCACCGGTCTGGGCAACTCGGCAGGCTTCGATATGGAGCTGCAGGATCATGCCGGACTGGGTCACGATGCGCTGATGAAGGCGCGTGATGAGCTGCTGGCGAAGGCGGAGAGCAACCCTTCGCTGGCCCGCGTGCGTCACAACGGACTGGATGACACCCCGCAGCTGCGCATCAATGTTGATCAGCACAAAGCGCAGGCGCTGGGCGTGTCGATCGATGATATCAACAACACGCTGCAAACTGGCTGGGGCTCGACCTACGTCAACGATTTCCTTGACCGCGGCCGGGTTAAGAAGGTCTACGTGCAGGCGGCGGCAAAGTACCGCATGCTGCCGGATGACATCAGCAAATGGTATGTGCGTAACAACGGCGGCGGCATGGTGCCCTTCTCCGCCTTCGCCACCAGCAGCTGGGAAACAGGTTCGCCGCGTCTGGAGCGTTATAACGGTTATTCCGCAGTGGAAATTGTCGGTGAGTCCGCACAGGGCATCAGTACCGGCACAGCGATGGATGTTATGGAAAAAATCGTCAGCCAGATGCCGACCGGTTTTGGCCTGCAGTGGACCGGCGCTTCCTACCAGGAACGCATGACCGGTTCGCAGGCTCCGGCGCTGTACGCCATCTCGCTGCTGGTAGTCTTCCTGTGCCTCGCCGCGCTGTATGAGAGCTGGTCAATTCCGTTCTCGGTAATGCTGGTAGTGCCGCTGGGCGTGGTCGGTGCGCTGGTGGCAACCTGGGTGCGTGGGCTGGAGAACGACGTCTACTTCCAGGTCGGACTGCTAACGGTGATCGGCCTGTCGGCGAAGAATGCCATCCTGATTGTGGAATTTGCCAACGAGATGAACAGCAAGGGTCGCGACCTGCTGGAAGCGACGCTGGAAGCCTCCCGTCAGCGTCTGCGCCCGATTCTGATGACCTCGCTGGCGTTTATCTTCGGCGTGCTGCCAATGGCGATCAGCAACGGTGCAGGCTCAAGCAGCCAGCATGCGGTAGGAACTGGGGTAATGGGCGGGATGATTTCGGCCACCGTGCTGGCGATCTTCTTCGTGCCATTGTTCTTCGTGCTGGTGCGCCAGCGCTTCCCGGTTAAGGACAAACCGATATAACAAGTCAGACTGCCTGTGGGCGGTCTCCGCTCACAGAAATGAATAAAGGCAGCCGGAGGGCTGCCTTTAATTATTCAGGATACTGGTGTAAAGCATTTTGATGTGGTCGCCAGGCTTTTCTTTATGAATGTGTTATTTGCGAGCTAACATTGCTTCGATAAAGTCTTTCCAGTTCCCCAGTTCTAAATCAATCATAAATCACCTCTCGTTATTGTGGGTCTATTATAGGATTAATCTTAATGCAAAGTGAACATGTTTCGTCCACATAGAGGTATCGGCAAAGCCAGTAAAAACTGTAATTGCGGGCTGGCGCACAGTTCACGGGTTATGATTTCTAAGGGAATTAATAGCAGATTGATGATTGGGGGCCAAAGCATTTCAGGCAGATCAAGGGGGCATTGCGCCCCCTCGTCACATCCGGTGTTATTTCAGAACGATCACTTTATCGTAGCCGCCACTCTCACTGTCGATATGGGTTTTGGCATCCGGGTGCTCGGCCAGCACCGCCTCAACAATGTGGTTGAACTCATCGCAGCGGCTTTTTTTCTTACGGGCGATCACAATCATTGACTGGGTCTCTTCAACCGTATGGGCGGAAGACGCTTTCAAATAGTTCATATTGTCCCTCCTTATCGCTAAGTCTCTGTCTCTGTGGTGTTAACGTCACCTTTCCATGCTGCCTCGCAGGCGCATCCGTTGTAGACTAAGCACCTGAACAGTATCGAATATAGTTGAAACCCACAGAAAAAAGAAGGGATCGGTCATGCTGACGATGTACGGCATCAAAAATTGCGACACCATAAAGAAGGCCCGAAAATATCTGGACGCCAGCGGCGTGGCATACCGGTTCCATGACTACCGTGCTGATGGGCTGGAAGCACCGTTGCTGCAGGGCTTTATCGATACGCTGGGCTGGGAAGCCTTGCTCAATACCCGCGGCACCACCTGGCGCAAACTGAGCGAGGAAACGCGCGGCGCGGCTCATTCTGCAGCGGCAGCGCGTGAACTGATGCTGGAACAGCCGGCAATCATCAAACGCCCGTTGCTCTGCAGCGCCGACGGCTCTATGCTGCTGGGTTTCAGTGAAACCATCTACCAGTCCTTTATTGCGGAGAAGTCCTGATTATGTTCTGTCCGGTCATTGAGCTGACGCAGCAGCTTATTCGTCGCCCCTCACTCAGCCCGGATGATGCCGGCTGCCAGGCCATTATGATCGAACGCCTGCAGGCGCTGGGCTTCACCGTGGAGCCAATGAACATCGGCGACACCCTGAACTTCTGGGCGTGGCGTGGCGAAGGCGAAACGCTGGCTTTTGCCGGCCATACCGATGTGGTGCCTACCGGCGAGGCCAGCCGCTGGATCAATCCGCCTTTTGAACCCACCATCCGCGACGGCATGCTCTACGGGCGCGGTGCGTCGGATATGAAAGGCTCGCTGGCGGCGATGATTGTCGCAGCGGAGCGCTTTGTGACCAGCAACCCGGACCATAAAGGCCGCCTGGCTTTCCTGATCACCTCTGATGAAGAAGCCAGCGCTGCCAACGGCACGGTGAAAGTGGTTGAAGCGCTGATGGCACGTCACGAGCGGCTGGATTATTGCCTGGTCGGCGAGCCCTCCAGCACCGAAATCGTCGGTGACGTGGTGAAGAATGGCCGCCGTGGTTCGATGACCGCTAACCTGACGGTACATGGCGTTCAGGGCCATGTCGCCTATCCACATCTGGCGGATAACCCGGTCCACCGCGCCATGCCCGCGCTGAACGAACTGGTCGCGACCGAATGGGATCGGGGCAATGAATTTTTCCCGCCAACCAGCATGCAGATTGCCAACGTGCAGGCCGGAACCGGCAGCAACAATGTGATCCCCGGCGAGTTCTTCGTGCAATTTAACTTCCGCTTCAGTACCGAACTGACCGACGCGATGATCCAGCAGCGCGTAGCGGAGTTGCTGGATCGACACAAGTTGCGCTACACGCTGGACTGGTGGGTGTCCGGCCAGCCATTCCTGACCAGCCAGGGTAAACTGGTGAATGCGGTGATCAACGCCGTTGAGCACTATAATGAAATTAAGCCGCAGCTGCTGACCACCGGCGGAACCTCTGACGGGCGCTTCATTGCCCGTATGGGTGCGCAGGTCGTCGAGTTAGGTCCGGTCAACGCCACCATTCATAAAATCAATGAGTGCGTGAAGGCCGCCGATCTGCAACTGCTTAGCCGTATGTACCAGCGCATTATGGAACAGCTGATAGCCTGACAGGTGATGATATGGAATTTTTTAAAGAGTACTGGTGGATCCTGGTGATCCTGCTGATGGTCGGCGTACTGATGAACGTCTATAAAGATTTAAAGCGTATCGATCATAAGAAGTACATGGACAACAAGCCGGATTTGCCGCCGCATCGTGATTTTAACGATAAGTGGGACGATGACGACGACTGGCCGAAGAAGAAGTAAGCTCGATCGGCAGGGGCTTTGGCCCCTGCTTTCTCCATTATCCCTCTCAATGCATCAGAGCGATCACATCCTCATCTCCGGGCGTGCTGCCACTCAGTGCCTCATCAAAATAGCGCTTCGGCACGGTGTAATGCAGATGGTCCAGTGCATACTGCATGGCGCGATGGTCAATTGCGTGCGCTAAATCCTCCACGACGTTCAACGTCACATCGCCGCCCAGTTCCAGTAGCTTCGCTTCCCCCTGCTGGGCATATTTCAGAGGTACAAGATCGTCATAATCCCCGTGGATCAGATGGACAGTGGTACGCCGGGTTGCACGCTGCGGCAGGCTGGCAAAACGGCCGGAAAAAGCCACCACCCTGCCCGCCAGTCCCGGCCGGGCTTTAATCCCTTCAAGTACCATGATGCTGCCCTGCGAAAAACCTATCAGCGCCGTCGCTTCAGCCTTCACGCCGCTTTCCTGCTGCCAGTGATGAACCGATCCGACAAAGCTGTCCATCATCGCATCAACACGGCACTGCAGGCTTTCATCGGTCAGGTTATCAGTGGGGAACCACTGGCGGCCATGCTCGCTGCCGGACTCCGGCGCGCCAATGCTCACCACCAGTGCGCCAGGGAAGGATTCAGCAAACCAGCTGCCGATCTGGCCCATCGCCACCGGATTATCGCCAGCGCCATGAAACAGCAGAAACAGCTGTGCCGGGATGGACGTGGGGCGCTGAACGACGAAATGATCAAGTTTCATGGTTTCCTCCTGAGGAATGTTAAGCCGACTATACGCCGGCTGACGCGGAAGAAAATTGAGAATTTTTGACCGGGATGTTGGATTTAATTTAATGAGTTAATGAAGCGCTGCCACTCTTTGCTTTGCGGGCCGTCCAGTGATGCCAGTGCCCGCTGAGCTTCCTGCCGCCAGGCTGCCAGTAACGCTTTGCGGCCGGACAGGCCGGATTGCTGACAAAGCTGAGCAGCAGTTAACCCATGCAGCAACGCGCCCTCCAGCAATGACAATCCCTGCACCCGGTCGATCAGTCGTCCCAGGGCACCGAGACTTGCCTCAAATGGCCGGTGTGCCCAGGCAAACCCGGCCAGCTCCCGCCAGTCATCTGCATCAGCTCCGGAACTCCCGGTCTCAGGCAATTCCGGACTGACGCCTTTGATAAAGAGTTGCAGCCAGGGCCAGTCCTTCGCCAGCCGCCCGGCGGCGTTATCTGCCAGTACGAGGCCCTGCCCACTCAGAGGCAGAATGGCCATCGCGGTGTAGCAACCGCTGCTGGCCTCCGGCTTGTTGCCAAAGCGGACCAGCCTGAATCCACATGCCTGCCAGAACCGCCATAAAGAGTCAGTATAGCCAAAGCTCACCGAGAGAAAATCCAGCCCCTCTGCGCGTTCAACACTTTGCCGTACCATTTCACGCCCGATGCCACGCCGCCGCAGCGCTGGTGTGATCGCTATCCGGCTGATGCGTCGCGAGCGCATCATGGCCGCTTCTGGCCAGCCGCCATGAGCAGCTAGCGACTGTGCCACAAGGTTACCGCCAGGCCTGCGCAGCCCCGCCCATACCGCCTGGGCCAGCTCTTCACTCAGCCCGCCTTCATCCACCAGCCACAGCGCACCCTGCACTTTCGACTCCTGCACTGCAGCGCTGAAGTGCATACCTGGCGCATCCATCATCCGCCTTAAATCCAGCGGCGAGGTGCGGTAGTGGGCGCTGGCGAGCAGCTGATACATTCCCGCAGGCAGTTCCGGCCGGGTCTGCCAGTCTGGCTGCTGCGGGAAACAATAATGGATTGCTGATTCATTACCTGAAGGCTCTGCTTCAGTGAACAGCAGCGCATTATCGACGAACCGCTCCAGCGGGTCATGCGGCGACCAGCGTAGCGGCTGCTCCAGCTTCAGCACCGTGGCACCCGGCAGACTGGCGCAAAACTTCAGCAGGAAGCCGCGCCCGGTTCCTTCATAGCCCTGCAAAGTCGTGGTCAGCAGGACGCGGGGAGCGAGGCGAACCAGCTCATGCAGCAGCGGAGCCGGTATGGCCGCGGCTTCATCAATCAGCAGCCAGTCGATATTCTGAGGACGTTGCTGTGGTGAAAGTGCCAGCAACCGATCCGGAGCAATGAACTCAAACCTCTCTCCGGCGAATGCCGCCAGCACGGCGGCAGAGATTTTCGCCGGAGCAGTGATCAGACAGCGTCCGGGCCAGCGGGCCGCCAGCGAACCGGCCAGCGCCGATTTTCCGCGCCCTCGCGGGGCAATCAGAACGAAGAGGCCCGGCTGGCTGACCAGCAGTGCGTTCAGCAGACTTTGCTGCTGTGAGGTGTCATCCGGCAGCCATTGGGCCGTCGACGGCAGTGCGGGTAAGTGCAACGGAGCATTCTGGCGAAGCAGAGCAACCTGTGGATCCTGCAACAGCATCTGCTGCAGGCGATGAACAAAGTTGGGTGCGGGAATCGGAGTGGCTGTTTCGCTCCAGCGCAGTGAGTCGGTATCCGGCCCTGAAGACCAGCTTTGCCACTCGGGAACGAGGAGCAACAGCCAGCTTCCGGCTTTTAGCGTACCTGTCAGCGCCGCCAGCGCATCGGCATTGAATCCGTCCCGCGCGTCAAATACGGCATGTAAAAACTCCTGCCCCAGCAGGGTTCGCACCGCCTGCGGCGCGCAGTGCAGCGGACTTTGCGGCGCATCACCCAGCCACAACCAGTCCCCCGGCAGCCTGCCCATCCACTGCTGCGTCTGCTGCAGGCACCATTCTGCCTCGCCGCTAAGCACCAGCAGTTGCCGCAGCCCCTGGTATTTCAGGGCTGCGGTATGATCGATAATGTCGCTGAAGTCCGTCATCAGCTACGGCTGAAGGTGTCACACTGACCCGGATTGCCGCTGTCGAAGCCTTTTTTGAACCAGGTATAGCGCTGCTGCGAGGTGCCGTGAGTGAAGCTGTCCGGTACCACCCGCCCCTGGCTCTGCTGTTGCAAACGGTCATCGCCAATGGCTTCAGCGGCGTTTAACGCCTTCTGCAGGTCGCCCGGTTCCAGCACGTTTTCCTGCTGCATGTAATGTCCCCACACCCCGGCAAAGCAGTCGGCCTGCAGCTCCATTTTCACTGACAGCTGGTTAGCCTGAGTCTGGCTGGCACCCTGCTGCAACTGACGAACTTTGGGTTCAATGCCCAGCAGGCGCTGGACGTGATGTCCCACTTCATGGGCAATCACATAGCCCTGGGCAAAATCGCCACCGGCACCCAGTTTATTTTTCATTTCGTCATAGAAAGAGAGATCGATATAGACCGTGCTGTCAGTCGGGCAGTAAAAAGGCCCCATCACTGACTGGCCAGTACCACAGCCGGTGCGCGTTACGCCGCGGTACATCACCAGCTTAGGCGGCGTGTAGGTTTTTCCCATCTTCTGGAAAATTTTCGACCAGGTATCTTCGGTGGTGGCGAGGATTACTTTAGTGAATTTAGCCGCTTCATCCTGCTGCGGATTGATGCCCTGCCGCTGCGGGGCTGGCTGAGAAAGAGAAGTGGACTCCCCGGTCAGCAGCGGTGACAGGTCATAACCGTAGTAACCAGCAATCATGACGATAATCAGCAGGATAATCCCGCCCTTGCCGCGTGGAATACGCATGCGGCCACTGCCCATTGTCGGGCCGCCGGAATCATTACGGCGATCTTCCACATTGTCGCTCTCGCGCTTCCCTTGCCAACGCATAGATTTCCCCTTGTCATAATCACTTCGCGGTTGATGCACTGATTTTAGTTGGCGCGGCTCACTAACACCAGCCTTACGGGCTTTGGCGAGAGAGGTTTAGCGGAATTTAAGACTTTAGTGGGGAAAAAGCAGCGAAGAAAAGTGAGAAACAGAGACCGGCAGAAAGAAGCTGCGGCAGAACGCCGCAGCTGCAGAAATCAGTCCAGCTTAACGCCCAGACGGTTTGCCACTTCTTCATACGCTTCGATCAGGCCACCCAGGCTCTGACGGTAGCGGTCTTTGTCCATCTTGTTCAGGGTCTCTTTGTCCCACAGGCGCGCGCCGTCCGGGGAGAACTCATCGCCCAGCACCACTTCGCCGTTGAACAGGCCGAACTCCAGCTTGAAGTCCACCAGGATCAGACCGGCATCGAGGAACAGCTTGCTTAGCACGTCGTTGGCTTTATAAGTCAGCTCACGCATGCGCGCCAGATTCTCTTTGTTCACCCAGCCAAACGTTTCACAGTAGGATTCGTTAACCATTGGATCGTGTTTGGCGTCATCCTTCAGAAACAGGTCAAACAGCGGCGGATTGAGGATCATGCCCTCTTCCACGCCAAGACGCTTCACCAGCGAGCCTGCGGCACGGTTACGCACCACGCACTCCACCGGTACCATATCCAGTTTCTTCACCAGCGCTTCGTTATCAGAGAGCAGCGCTTCCATCTGGGTTGGGATCCCGGCTTCCTGCAGCTTAGTCATAATGAAATAATTGAACTTGTTGTTAATCATCCCTTTACGATCAAACTGTTCGATACGCTCACCGTCCAGTGCTGAAGTATCGTTGCGGAATTCGAGTACCAGCAGGTCCGGATTTTCGGTGCTGTAAACGGTTTTCGCTTTGCCGCGATACAACTCAGCTTGCTTTTGCATCTTGTTAACTCCACATGACAGAACTAAAAATATTGGCGGGGGCTATTGTACGTTCTGCGGCGAAAAAACCGAAGCAATCGTTTACGCAGCAGTGAATAAAAAAGGCCGGAACTCTCCGGCCTTAGGGTGTTACTTACTGAAAGCGGCTTCGAATACGGCCACCAGCGCGTCGTTCTGCGATTGGGTGAGCGTATGGCCTTTCGGATCGAGGAACTGCAGGCTGCTGCGGTTATCCAGATCGCCAACCTGAAGTTTATAATCGCCGTTTGGCAGGCCAGGATCTTTCGCACCCAGCTTGTCCCAGTCTTCACTGTCTGGCGTTTTATAGGTCACGCTGAGGCTGCCCTGAGAACGGTTTTTGTCGGTCACTTTCATGCCAACTCGTCCCAGCGCCGCTGGGAGACGATCCCAGACGAGGTTAAATGGCGCACGCACGATCAGATCCGGCAGCCCGGTATCATCAGCACCGCTCTGCACATCAATCTGGGCAGAGCTGCGTTTAGCGGCGGCATTTTCATTGGTGGTTTCGATCTTATCCAGACCGCTGCTCAACTCGTTCAGCATCTGTGCAGTATAGCGTTGGATCTGGACCGGAGAGGTCACCGCCTTGCCTTCCTGCTGCAGCTCAAGCAGCCTGACGGTCAGCGCCTGCTGATAGCCCTGCTGCTGCACGCTGATCTGGTAGCGGCCACGATACTGATGGTCTTCATCAGCACGGTTCCACTGCACCCAGTCGGTGGACAGCGTCTGGCTGGCATCAGTACGGCTGGCAATCGGGTAGTTACGCGCCTGAACCACGTCCACCACTTGCGGCCACAGAGCACCATTACGGGTGTTATCAACCAGCAGCACGCCAGAGTTTCCGGCGAACTGAGAGCGGGTTCCGTTCATCAGCGCCAGTGGCTGAGCCGGTGGACGGATGTCCAGCTGCTTGCCAATCGCGCCGGTGGAGCTGGCGGATGGAATATCAAAATCCCCGTTCTGCAGCGGCAGGATCATCCCTGCTGGCGCATGCAGTTCACTGACGTCAGCGGCCTGCAGGTAAGATTCGTCGCCACTGACCTGGCGCTTGTAACGCTGATCGCTGGAACAGGCGGCCAGCATCATCACCAGCGATAATCCTACGACCTTCGCGACCGTGGATTTTTGTACTGAATAAGCCATTAATTCTCCCTAAATTTACAGCAGGCCTGCGTCTTTCAGTGCCTGCTCAACAACCGGACGACCGGCATCAGTCATCGGCGTCATGGGTAGACGCAGCGTGTCGGTTGCAATTAATCCTAATTTTTTAGCAGCCCATTTTACCGGGATAGGATTAGGCTCAATAAATAGCTTCTGATGCAGATGCATCAGGCGCTGATTAAGGCGGCGAGCTTCCACAAAGTTACCCTGTTGTGCAAGCGTACAGAGCTCCCCCATTTCGCGCGCGGCGATGTTTGCCGTCACGGAGATGACGCCCCGACCACCCAGCTGCATGAAGTCCAGCGCAGTGGCATCGTCGCCGCTGACCAGAATAAAGTCTTCTTCAACCAGCTCTTGGATCTGACTAACCCGCGATAAGTTCCCGGTGGCTTCTTTGATTCCGATAATATTTTTGATCTTAGCGAGGCGACCTACCGTTTCTGGCAGCATGTCACAGCCGGTACGCGACGGCACATTGTACAGCATCTGTGGCAGGTCGGTGCTTTCTGCAATGGCTTTAAAGTGCTGGTACAGCCCTTCCTGAGTCGGACGGTTGTAGTAAGGGGTGACGGTCAGGCAACCCACCACGCCGCTCTTTTCAAAGCGTCTGGTCAGCGAAATACCTTCCGCTGTGGCGTTAGCGCCGGTGCCCGCAATCACCGGGATGCGGCCGTCGGCCAGCTCCAGGGTCAGCATCACCACGTCACCGTGCTCGTCGTGGCTTAATGTGGCAGATTCACCGGTGGTCCCTACCGAGACAATTGCCGAGGTTCCGCTGGCAACATGATAATCAATCAGTTTTTTCAAACTCGCACGGCAGACATACCCTTTGTCATCCATCGGCGTAACGAGTGCAACAATACTTCCCGTGAACATTAGCCATCCCCTCCACAAACAAGTGCTTCATGGTACGGTTTACGGCTATTGAAAAGCAAGCGGACATCCCCTCCAGGCCCCTTGGCAGGGGGTATTTTTTATGTTTACCTTAGGGTTATCACAATTGCTAATCACTGAGACCTACAGGAAGCCTCATTTTGCCGCAGTCAGAGCAACATCATCTGGTTATTACCGCGCTGGGGGTTGACCGCCCGGGGATTGTTAATACTATTACCCGTCACGTCAGTAGCTGCGGTTGCAACATCGAAGATAGCCGTCTTGCCATGCTGGGTGATGAGTTCACCTTTATCATGCTGCTTTCCGGCAGCTGGAACGCTATTACGCTGATTGAATCCACTCTGCCACTGAAGGGCGCAGAGCTGGAGCTGCTGATCGTCATGAAGCGCACCACCTTCCGTGAACGGCCGCCAATGCCTGCCACAGTCTGGGTTCAGGTGGAAGTAACGGACTCGCCGCATATTATCGAGCGCTTTACCGATCTCTTTGATTCCCATCAGATGAATATCGCCGAACTGGTGTCCCGCACTCAGCCTGCGCAAGAAAATCGGCCACCCTTGCTCTATATTCAAATAACGGCTCACAGTCCTGCCAGCCAGGACGCCTCATTTATTGAGCAGGCGTTTAACCGCCTCTGTACAGAGTTAAAAGCGCAGGGCACTATTAGCGTGGTCCAGTATCCACAGCATGATGAAAAAATGGAGAGTAGTGATGAATCCACTGAAAGCCGGTGATTTGGCACCGAAATTTAGCTTGCCCGATCAGGATGGCGAACAAGTAAATTTAACCGACTTCCAGGGACAGCGCGTTCTGGTGTATTTCTACCCGAAAGCGATGACGCCAGGTTGCACCGTACAGGCGTGCGGCCTGCGTGACAGCATGGACGAGCTGAAAAAGGCGGGCGTGGAAGTTCTCGGCGTCAGCACCGATAAGCCAGAGAAACTGTCACGATTTGTTGAGAAAGAGCTCCTGAACTTCACCCTGCTTTCAGATGAAGATCACCAGGTTTGCGAGCAGTTTGGTATCTGGGGCGAGAAGACCTTTATGGGCAAAACCTATGACGGTATTCACCGCATCAGCTTCCTGATTGGCACCGACGGTAAAGTTGAAAAGGTGTTTGATGATTTTAAGACCAGTAACCACCACGATATCGTGATGGATTACCTGAAGTCAGCCTGATGCTGTAGCGGGCGGGGCCGTCTCCGCCCGCTATGAAAAGTCTTAAATTTTTTCATAAAATCCCTTTTATAAACGGGTAATTACTTCAGCCGCTTTTTCTCTGTATGCAGCTCATCCGGCCAGGCGTGCGCCACCGCCTTGATCAGAGTTGCCAACGGGATAGCGAAAAACACCCCCCAGAATCCCCACAGGCCGCCGAAAATCACCACCGACAGGATAATCACCAGCGGATGAAGATTTACCGCTTCTGAGAACAGCACCGGCACCAGAATATTGCCGTCCAGCCCCTGAATAATCAGGTAGACGATAATCATCGTCCAGAAATCACCGCCGAATCCCCACTGCGCCAGACCCACGCCCACCACCGGAATGGTCACGGCCAGCGCACCAACATAAGGGATCAGCACCGAGAAGCTAACCAGCACCGCCAGCAGCAGCGCGTAGTTCATGCCAATCGCAAGGAAGCCAATCCACGTGGCGATGCCTACCACAATCATCTCCAGCACCTTGCCGCGAATATAGTTCGACACCTGCTGATGCATCTCTTCCCATACCTGCCCCGCCAGCCCGCGATTACGCGGCAGCAGGCGGCTGATAGCGGCCAGCATCTGCTCTTTATCCTTGAGCAGGAAAAACACCATCAGCGGCACCAGCACCAGATAGATCGCCAGCGTCATCAGACCAACCAGCGAGGCCAGAGAGTATTTCACCAGCTGATCGCCCATCCCGCTCAGGCGGCTGCGCAGGTTATCCACCACGATATCGACAATACCCACGTCCATCAGCGTCGGGAAACGCTCCGGCAGACGGGTGGCAAAGCGGTACAGCCCGGTGAGCATCGAAGGCAGCTCATGGACCAGATTGATGCCTTGCTGCCAGGCGACCGGTGCCACCACTAACACCAGCAGCAACAACAGCGTGGCGAACAGGGTAAGGATGATGCTGGTTGCCCAGGTGCGCGAGCATCCAAGACGTTCCAGACGCACTGTCGGCCACTCCAGCAGGTAAGCAACCACCAGCGCCACCAGTAACGGAGCAAGCAGGCCATTAAAGAAGAACAGAATGCAGAAGGCGGCAAGCAGGATCGCCAGCAGCGCAATCGCCTGAGGATCGCTGAATCGACGGCGATACCACTGTAATAAAAGGTCCAGCATGGAAGAGATCCTGGCTTACTGAAGAAGGGGGAAGAGTGTACCTGAAAGCGCGGTGGGATGTCGCGCGCCGGACCGGCTGCACCGAAGCACAGCCGGTCCGGCGTTAACCCTGATGACGCTGAAGTTCCAGTGCGGCAGACTCCTGCTGCTGAGCGGTGACCACGCGGTTACGACCGGCATTTTTTGCCTGATACAGCGCATCATCGGCCTGCTTGAACGTCCGCTCTATTGTCATCTCATCAGCTTTCCAGAAGGCGACCCCAACAGAAATGGAAATATGTCCGACAGAAGGCAGCTGCAGTGATTCGATTTTCTTCCGCACCCGCTCGGCAATCACCACAGCAATATCGCGCTCGGCACCCGGCAGGATCATCAGAAACTCTTCACCACCGTTGCGGCACACCACGTCAGTCTGCCGCGAGCTTTTTTCCAGCTGCTGCGCCACGCTCTGGATCACATGGTCACCCACATCGTGGCCCCAGGTATCGTTGACCTTTTTAAAGTGATCGATATCCAGCGCCAGCACCGCAAACGGCTGGCGGGTAGCCAGAAAATATTCAAGCACGGCATTGAGGCCACGGCGGTTAAGCAGCGATGTCAGCGGATCGGTCTGCACTTCAAACTTCAGGCGGCCGATTTTATCCTGCAGCAACCCGATACCAGCCAGCAACGCCCGTTTGATCTGCGCGGCCTCATAGTACCAGGAGCGGATGCCGTTAATCTCTTTCGACACGCCCTGCGCATCCATCTGGCTGGCCTTTCGTGCCAGCTGCCACAGCGGCAGAGCGATAAGCCGGGCCAGTATCCAGGCGATAATCAGCGTCAGCAACGCAAACGGCACCGAATGCTGCAACACCTTCAGCAGCAGGCTGCTGAGCGGGGCCAGCGTGGTCTGGGTCGGCTTCAGCGCCACAATCGTCCAGCCCGCTGTAGGCACCATGGCATAACCGGCCAGCATCGGCTCACCACTCTCTTTGGTCACCTCAAGAAAACCATTGCTGCTTTTCTTCTTCAGATCGTCACCCACCAGTTGGGGTATTTTCTGCCCAATCAGCTTGTTGTTCTGGTGATAGAGCACGCGGTTATCTTCATCCACCACGTACAGTGACGAGCCATCCCGGTAGAACTGCTCGCCCAGCAGCTCGTTAAGAATGCTTTTCTTCTTCAGGTAAATTGTACCGCCGACAAAGCCAAAATAGCTGCCGGTAGGTGACCAGACAGGATAAGAGACAAAAACCATCAGGTTATTGGCTGCCGAAATGCCCGGTTTGCCAATCAGCGGCTTTTTCTCCGCCAGCGCCTGCTGCGTGGTGGAGGTGGTCAGATGCATGCCTTTCAGCATCAGGGACTCAGGGGAGATCGCTTTCACCCAGCCATTGGCATCCACAATCACCACTGAGTTAAAACTGTTGGTTTGCTGGCGCAAACGCTCTACTTCGCTCTGCATCACCGCATCGTTATCCATGCCTTTCCCCAGCTCTTTAGCGCTGTAGGCAAGCTGCGACTGCGCCAGCTGAAAGAACATCTCAGTGGTGGAGGCGAGTTTAGTAGCGTAAACGCGATTGGATTCAAGCGTGTTATTGATCAGCACATCACGCTGCACCCGCCAGGTGGCGTACAGCGAGTTGGCCAGCGTAATGACGATGCTGGCCACGGCTAACAATGTAATGAGCGTGCGCAAGTCCGTTTTGGGGAGACTAAGCCTCAACATGGACTCACCTCAGCAAGATGTTTCATAATGTAGCGCCTTATTATTTTATGTGCGCATTTGTCTTAAGTGCGTGTTATGCCCTGGTAAAGCACCATACCAATTGTACACCTCTTGTCCGTTTTGGGAATAATCGGAAGCTATTTAAACCAGCAATAATCGGAATTAATCGGAATTAATCGATGAGACCGTTCTCATCATAGAATGGATAGGGTCCTGCAAAGGTGTCAACCACGCACTGATGGGTCACCACTCCCTGCTCAGCCGTCCAGTGGTGCAGTAAAAAGCCCGCCGGTTCCAGGCAAAAATTCGCCGGGCCATCATCGCTCAAATCGAATGCCACCTGATGAGAACCGCCTGGCGCGCTGCATGCCAGTGTTCCGGCAAATCTGACCTGCATGCTGCGATGTACATGGCCACACAATACGCGCTCAACCTGCGGATGAAGCCCAATCACTTCGGCCAGCGCCTGAGGATTAACCAGCCGCTGACGGTCCATATGACCAATACCGCTGATGAACGGAGGATGATGAAGCATCACCAGCGTTGGGCGCAAAGGCTCCGCACGCAGGCGCTCTGACAACCAGCACAGACGCTCTTCGCACAGCTCCCCCTGTGGCTGCTGCGGCACGGTGGAGTCCAGCGCCAGCAACCTCAGCGGGCCACACTCGCCTTCCCACTGGATAAATTCCTGGTGCTGGAAAAGATAGGGTTGATCGGTAAAAACCTTACGCAGCATCTGGCGATCGTCGTGGTTACCCGCCATCAGCCAGAAAGGCATTTCCAGCGCCTGTAGCGCCTCTTTCAGCGTCTGATACTCGTCTTCATTGCCGAAGTCCACCAGGTCACCGGTGATCACCACCGTATCGGGACGAGGCTGGAGGGCATTTAAGCGGGCAATAATTTTACGCAGCGCACCAAGCGTGTCCACTTTGCGGTAGGAGAGTTTCCCGTGGGCTTTAATATGCAGGTCGCTAATCTGGGCGACCAGAACCGGTTGCTGAATCGACATTCTGTTTCCTGTACTAAACATTAAAAGTTCATCACCACGTTATCACTGACCATCACACCCACCTTCTGCCCCGTCATCCACTGCTCACGGGCCGAACGCTCAACCTGGATGGGTTTATCCATGCCAATATCGATGAACAACCGCTGACTGGCCCCGAGAAATAATGTCTCAACAATGCGTCCACCGCGCTGCCCCGCAATGAACTCTCCCAGCTGGATATCTTCCGGGCGGCAATAGCGAGCCGGAGAGCCTGGTCGGCGAAAACTGGATTGCTCAGCGAAGGCAACAGCACGCCGAGCGTGCGGGAGGATTGCGTACGCAGCTGACGGGCGATCAGGTTGGGACGAAAGCCCAGTTGTTCAGAAGCGGCAAAAATTTTAAGGCGTGTTTCCTCACGAACCAGCTCAGGCGAAGAAAATGCCCTTGCAGCGGTTGCCCGCGAAACACCTGCCAGTTTTGCCACCCGAAGTAAATCTGTCATTCGCTCACCATTGCCCTGAGATCGATCTCATGGCGAGAAAACTAGCAGCGCTGTATGACAGAAAAATGAAGGATAAAAAGCGGCGTGTGACACGCCGGCGCGGGCTACATCGGCATCAGCACGTAGCCCTGCTGCTGCAGCGTGGTAACGGTAGTGAGGTTCGACAGCGCATGAGTGACATTATTATCCACCCAGTCAAAGGGATAGTTATGCCCGGCCACGGCCTGGTCACAGACCGAAACGATAATCCCGGCCTGTTTCAGCCGGGCGATCAGGGGCAGATTAGGATTATCAACGCCGAATTTCTCATGATAGTGCTGATTATCCAGCACTACCGGCGTGGCTGAACCGGCAATGGCAACCACAAATTTCAAGTTTTGCAGTGGAACACCCGCAGCAACATACAGATTCACCGTGCGCGCCACGTGATCCAGCTCGCTGTTTACTGATTGTTTTGGCTGATGCCCGTTCTGAATCTGGAAGACAACCTTGTAATGCTGGCTGCTGTCCGGACGGAAGGCTGCCATCGGGCGATCGTGAATTTTACCATAACCTTCAATGGTCGGCGTTTGCCAGAATCCTTTCGGTGGTGTGGAGTTGCTGGAAACCAGATCGGTGGTTTTCTGGTAAATGGCGGAGGCTTTAACGGTAAGGATACTGACTACGGCTGCGATGACGGCTGTTTGTAGCGTCTGGCGCATCAGGCTTTTCTCCTTTTCGGCGGGTCAACGACCCGCCTGGTCTGCAGGAACACAATGTGGTTTACATTGCGAGGAAAGCGTACCCCTGGTTCTCCAGGGTGGAAACGGTGGTTGGGCTGGACAACGCATGGGTCACAGATTTATCAATCCAGTCATGCTGGAAGTGATGGAAGGCCACGGACTGATCGCACACCGAAACGTCGACGCCTTTTGAGCGTAATTCGCTAATAAGTTTGAGGTTAGGATTATCCATGCCGAACATCTTTTTATATTGCTCGTTATTCAGCATAGCCGGGGTTCCGTCGCCGGTCACCGATACGACAAATTTGAGCTGGTCGGCCGGCACGCCTGATGCCACGTATAAATTCACCACCCTGGCCACACGTTCCAGGCCCAGATTAGGATCGTTCGGACCATTTTCCGCTTTGGTAATTTGAAAGATGATTTTATTACTGTCGCCGACGGCAGGTTTATAGGCAGCATCAGATTCGTAATGGATTTTGCCATATCCCGCAATCGCCGGAGTTGACCAGAATCCTTCAGGGTCGGTGGGTTGAGTACCGAAATGCTCATTGAACTTATCCACTATTTCGGGGGCTTTTGAAAAGCTGGCTCCGACAAAACCCGCCACAACGGCGATTAAGACATAGGATACAACTGGGCGCATAGGATGCTCTCCGCAACTGGGCTACAGGTCAGACGACAAAGGGATCGAAATACCGTCAGGTTCAACCAACGACAGGAGATCTATAACATAGCCGGACCGGAATGTTACGCTACCAAAACCGGGAAAGAGGGCAATTTATTCAGCAGGGTAATTATTAATAATTCGCTCTATCCAGCCAAACCGAAGGATTATCGGAAAATGCAAAAAAAATAAGATCCAATAATTAATAGACAGTGTTGCATTCCACGTAATAAATTACGGTCCGAATTTATTGTTAGTCCGTTCGAAATCACTTTACCTCTCAAGTTTTAACTTAATCCGTGCTTGTATAATTCGGCACTAAAATAAATATGCTCCCGCTCTGAAAATATAAATAATGTTATTTTACCGCTGGTGGACAACCGACTCTTTCCGGCAATTTTTCAGAGTAAACCTAATCAAATTCCATGCCACATTCAGATTTATTGAATAAATTTACCTAACTTTAATGAGTTCCTCAGGCTGTTACGAATAATAAAAGGGGTTTTCTCTGCCCGGATCGGCACCGGCAGTTCAGACCAGTCTGTCATCCATAATGAACAAGTCGCCGCGTGATTATTCAATTTTTTTCTGCGATTTTTGACATCAGATAACATTATGCTGCATTTTATCGCATCCTCACCCGTTTCCTTCCGCTACACCTGTGGTTAAGATAACCTGCAAAACTTGCAGCCCGGGAAGGCTGGCCTGATTGCCTGGCGGCAACCGGTCAAACGAGGACATCATCAGAATGGGATTCAGAATGATTAACCGAGTGAAAAAATGTGCACTGGCCTCACTGGTGGCAGCAGCAGTGGCCACTTCTTTCGCGGCAACTGCCGACGTCAGTGACAGCCTGCCCGATATCGGGACCACGGCCGGTAACACCCTCTCCATTAATCAGGAAATGCAGATGGGTGACTTCTATGTCCGCCAGCTGCGCGGTAGTGCCCCACTGATTAACGACCCATTACTGAACGACTACATCAACCAGCTCGGCCAGCGGCTGGTCGCTCATGCCTGGTCGGTGAAAACGCCCTTCCACTTTTTTCTGATTAGCAACGATGAGATCAACGCCTTCGCCTTTTTTGGCGGTAACGTGGTGCTGCACTCCGCGCTTTTCCGCTATACCGACAATGAGAGCCAGTTAGCCTCAGTCATGGCGCACGAAATTTCCCACGTCACCCAGCGCCATCTGGCTCGCGCCATGGAAGAACAGCAGCGTAATGCGCCGCTGACCTGGGTCGGTGCGCTGGGTTCAATCCTGCTGGCGATGGCAAACCCGCAGGCCGGGATGGCGGCCCTGAGCGGCACGCTGGCCGGAACGCAACAGGGTGTGATCAGCTTCACCCAGCAAAACGAGCAGGAAGCTGACCGTATCGGCATCCAGGTGCTGCAACGCGCCGGATTTGATCCCGAAGCCATGCCAAATTTTCTGCAGAAGCTGGCCGATCAGTCGCGCTTCGCCTCTAAGCCGCCGGAAATGCTGCTGACTCACCCACTGCCGGACAGCCGTCTGTCAGACGCGCGTAACCGGGCAAATCAGATGAAGCCAGTGGTGGTGCAGTCCTCGCAGGATTACTACATGGCAAAAGTGCGCGCACTGGGCATGTACGCCACCGGGCAGAATCAACTAACCGATGACCTGCTGGATACGCTGAACAAAGGCAATACCCGCGAACAGGCCGCCGCGCAGTACGGTAAAGCGGTGCAGTTCCTGCAGGCAAAGAGCTTTGAGAATGCGAAAAAAATCATTGCCCCGCTGCTGGAAAAACAGCCTGCTAACGTCTGGTATCTGGATATCATGACCGATATCGATATCGGGCTGAAGCAACCCCAGCAGGCAATCACCCTGCTGCAGAGTGCCAAAGGGGCCAGCGCCAGCCCGGTGGTTCAACTCAACCTGGCTAACGCCTATGTTGAAGCGAAGCAACCGGCCAATGCCAGTAAGATCCTCTATCGCTACACCTGGGCGCACAAAGACGATCCTAACGGCTGGGATTTGCTGGCGCAGGCCTCTGCCGCTCAGGGCCTGACCGATGAAGAGCAGGCTGCCCGGGCGGAAAGCCTGGCGCTAAACGGCCAGCTCGATCAGGCGATCAGAAGCCTGAGCAGTGCCAGCGCCTCCGTGCCGCTGGGCAGCCTCAAGCAGGCTCGCTACGATGCCAGAATTGACCAGCTGCGCCAGCTGCAGCAGCGTTTCCGCCAGTATCAGAAATCATAAAAGAGATGATCATGTCCGACGTGCAGATTTACCATAACCCTCGCTGTTCCAAAAGCCGTGAAACGCTGTCGCTGCTGGAGGAAAAAGGCATTAATCCGGAAGTGGTGCTGTATCTGGAAACGCCACCAGATGTCGCCACCTTAAAAGCACTGCTTAAACAGCTGGGTTTCAGTTCTGCCCGCCAGCTGATGCGTAATAAAGAAGAGAGTTATAAAGAGTTAAAGCTGGCGGATAAGTCGCTAAGTGAAGAGCAACTGCTGCAGGCAATGGTAGAAAACCCGAAACTGATTGAGCGCCCGATTGTGATTGCTCACGGCAAAGCGCGGCTGGGCCGACCGCCGGAGCAGGTGCTGGAGATTTTGTAGCCAGGGCTGAATGACGGGTAGTATTTGCAGAAACCGGAGGAGGAAATTTATTCGATCCGACGATTTACAGGGGCGGAAGAAGGTATCAGAGATCGAGAGCTTCTTTCACAAAGGGGATCGTCAGCTTACGCTGGGCGCTGATCGACGCCCGGTCCAGCTTGTCCAGCGTCACAAACAGCGTGCGCATCTCACGATCGAGGCGCTTGAGCAGAAACCGCCCGACATCTTCCGGCAGCTCAAACCCCCGCAGCCTGGCCCGCAGCTGCAATGCCTGCAGTTTATCGTCATCCGACAGAGGTTGCAGGCGATAGATTTGCCCCCAGTCGAGGCGTGAGGCAAGGTCAGGTAATTTCAGATTGAGCTGGCGGGGTGGACGATCGCCGGTGATCAGCAGACGGGTTCTGCCGGTTTCAAGAATGCGGTTATAGAGATCGAAGATCGCCATTTCCCAGGGTTCATCTCCGGCGATGCATTCAATATTGTCGATACAGATCAGCGCCAGCTGCTCCATACCGTCCAGCACTTCCGGGACAAACCAGGTCCGCTTATCCAGCGGCACGTACCCCACCGCTTCTCCGCGGGCGGAAAGTTCCGCACAGGCAGCATGCAGCAAATGACTGCGTCCGCCACCTTCACGAGACCAGAAATAGAGATAGCTGCCGTGCTCCTGCTGCAACGCACTTTGCAGCGCGGCAATCAGCGACGGATTTTCCCCCGGCCAGAAGCTGGCGAAGGTTTCGTCATCGGGCAGATACAGTGGCAATGACAGCTGTGCCGGTGTGTTCAGAAGCACCTCAGTGTTGATCGGGCAAAATCCGGCGCAAGTTTATCACAACTTGATGAAGATAATGAAACGGGCGACCGCAGCCGCCCGTGAACTTAAACGTGGTCGCGATCCTGCGGATCGAGCACCACTTCTTCCGGCCGGATCAGGCTGATAACTTTGAAGATCAGGCTCAGGCAGATGCCGACAATTGTCGCCAGCGCCATACCTTTCAGCTCGGCGGCACCGATATGCACTGTAGCACCGCTGACGCCGATAATCAGGATCACCGAGGTCAGGATCAGGTTCTGCGCCTTGTTGTAATCCACTTTCGATTCAATCAGCACGCGGATCCCCGAAGCACCGATTACCCCATACAGCAGAAGCGACACGCCGCCCATCACCGGAACCGGCACCGCCTGAATAGCCGCCGCCAGTTTGCCGACGCAGGAGAGCAGGATAGCCAGAATTGCTGCGCCGCCAATTACCCAGGTGCTGTAAACACGGGTAATTGCCATTACGCCGATGTTCTCGCCGTAGGTGGTGTTAGGCGTGGATCCAAAGAAGCCGGAAATCACCGTCGAAATACCGTTGGCAAACATCGAACGATGCAGTCCCGGATCTTTCAGCAGGTCTTTTTTAACGATATTCGCGGTCACCACCAGATGCCCGACGTGCTCGGCTATCACCACCAGCGCGGCTGGGAGGATGGTCAGCATCGCATACCACTCGAAGCGCGGCGTGTAGAAGGTTGGCAGTGCAAACCACGGCGCAGCTTCCACCGTCGACCAGTTAACGATACCCATAAAGTAAGAGAGCGCGTAACCAACCAGCACGCCAATCAGAATCGGGATGATCGCCATAAAGCCGCGGAACAGCACTGAACCAAACACCGTCACGGCCAGTGTGACCATCGAAATGACGATCGTTTTACTGTCAACTGACGCGCCGTTAGCAGGCAGCAGACCGGCCATATTGGCCGCCACTCCTGCCAGCTCCAGCCCGATTACCGCCACGATGGCCCCCATCGCCGCCGGAGGGAACATCACGTCCAGCCAGCCGGTACCGGCTTTTTTAACAATCAGCGCCACCAGACAGAACAGCACGCCGCAGAGGATAAAACCGCCCAGCGCCACTTCATAACCCAGCGGCAACAACAGCAGCACAGGAGAAATAAACGCAAAGCTGGAGCCAAGATAGGCCGGGATTTTGCCCTTACAGATAAACAGATACAGCAGAGTGCCGACGCCGTTGAACAGCAGCACGGTGGCCGGGTTGATGTGGAACAGGATCGGAACCAGCACCGTTGCACCAAACATGGCGAATAAATGCTGGAAGCTGAGTGGAATAGTTTGCAGCAGCGGTGGCCGCTCGCTAACGCCGATAGCGCGACGTGTCATAGTGTTTACCCTTTAGTTTTAACAAAAAAAAGCCGACTCTCTGGTCGGCTTGAACATCTTTTATTTAGTCCCAAATATCTTGTCGCCTGCGTCGCCCAGGCCCGGGATGATATACCCTTTCTCGTTCAGCCCCTGATCGACTGACGCGGTATACAGCTCCACATCCGGATGCGCTTTTGCAAGCGAAGCAATGCCTTCCGGGGCCGCCACCAGCACCAGCACTTTAATGCTGGTACAACCGGCTTTCTTCAGCAGGTCGATAGTGGCAATCATCGAGCCACCGGTCGCCAGCATTGGGTCAACCACCAGCGCCATGCGCTCTTCGATGTTGGACACCAGCTTCTGGAAATAGGGAACCGGCTCCAGCGTCTCTTCATCACGGTAGACACCCACCACGCTGATACGCGCGCTCGGAACGTTTTCCAGCACGCCTTCCATCATGCCCAGGCCTGCACGCAGGATCGGCACAACGGTAATCTTTTTGCCTTTAATCTGCTCGATTTCCACCGGGCCGTTCCAGCCTTCAATGGTGACAGTTTCCGTCGCCAAATCCGAGGTGGCTTCATAAGTCAGCAAACTTCCCACTTCTGATGCGAGTTCACGAAAGCGCTTGGTGCTTACGTCATGTTCACGCATCAGGCCCAGTTTATGTTTGACCAGCGGGTGTTTGACTTCCACGATCTTCATTGTTGTACTCCCGGAGTGTTAAGCTGCAAAAAAAATCGCGAGATTATAGCGCCATTTGATCGCTCTGCCCTACCACTTAATACAACTTCTGACGAATCCCCTGCATTATGACAAGAATTGGCTAAAATTCAGCTATCCGCAATGTGGCAGAAGAAGGCACTCGCAAACGTTTGCCTGCGCTGTTAGAATTGCCGCGCTTTATTTTCCATACCACCACAACCGCATAATCGCGTGGGGATTTCGCAGTGACCGACAAAACCTCTCTCAGCTATAAAGACGCCGGCGTAGATATCGATGCTGGTAATGCTTTAGTCGATCGTATCAAAGGCGTAGTGAAAAAGACTCGTCGCCCGGAAGTGATGGGTGGACTGGGCGGTTTCGGTGCCCTTTGTGCGCTGCCGCAAAAATACCGTGAGCCCGTACTGGTTTCCGGCACTGACGGCGTCGGCACCAAGCTGCGTCTGGCGATGGATCTGAAACGCCACGATACCATTGGTATCGATCTGGTCGCGATGTGCGTGAATGATTTGGTGGTACAGGGTGCCGAGCCGTTGTTCTTCCTCGACTACTATGCCACCGGCAAACTGGACGTGGATACCGCGGCCAGCGTGATCACCGGTATCGCGGAAGGCTGCTCTCAGTCTGGCTGTGCGCTGGTCGGTGGGGAAACTGCCGAGATGCCAGGCATGTACCACGGAGAAGACTATGACGTGGCGGGCTTCTGCGTCGGCGTGGTGGAAAAATCAGAAATTATCGACGGCAGCAAAGTGCAGGATGGTGATGTGCTGATCGCGCTGGGTTCCAGCGGTCCACACTCCAATGGCTACTCGCTGGTACGCAAAATTCTGGAAGTCAGCAAAACCGATCCGGAAGCGACCCAGTTGGAAGGCAAATCGCTTGCCGACCACCTGCTGGCCCCAACCCGCATCTATGTGAAGAATATTCTCAGCCTGATCGAACAGGTTGACGTTCACGCTATCGCTCATCTGACCGGCGGCGGCTTCTGGGAAAACATTCCCCGCGTGCTGCCAGACAACACCCAGGCAGTCCTGGAAGAGTCAAGCTGGCAGTGGCCTGCGGTATTTGGCTGGATGCAGGAAGCGGGCAACGTCAGCCGCTTTGAAATGTATCGTACCTTTAACTGCGGCGTCGGTATGGTCATTGCCCTGAGCGCCAGCGAAGCAGACAACGCGGTGCAGCTGATGACCAAAGCGGGCGAGAAAGCCTGGAAAATCGGCGTGATCAAAGCATCCGATTCTGAAGAGCGTGTGGTCATTAACGCATGAAACGGTTAGTCGTGCTGGTTTCCGGTCAGGGAAGCAACCTTCAGGCAATCCTGGATGCCTGCCAGCAGGGACGGATCAACGGCAGCGTTGCTGCCGTGTTCAGTAACAAGTCAGAAGCCTTCGGGCTTGAGCGGGCGCGTGAAGCGGGTGTTCCGGCCCACGCCCTGACTGCCTCGCAGTTTGCCGATCGTGAAGCCTTCGATCGCCAGCTGATGCTGGAAATGGATGCCTACGCCCCCGATCTGGTGGTGCTGGCGGGCTACATGCGTATCCTCAGCCCGGCGTTCGTTCAGCACTATGCTGGCCGGATGCTGAATATCCACCCCTCCCTGCTGCCGAAATATCCCGGACTGCATACCCACCGACAGGCGATTGAAAACGGCGATGAAGAACACGGCACCTCCGTGCATTTCGTCACTGAACAGCTGGACGGCGGCCCGGTGATCCTTCAGGCGAAAGTCCCGGTTTTTGCTGATGACACCGTCGATGACGTCACCGCCCGCGTGCAGAATCAGGAACACGCTATCTATCCGTTAGTGGTGAGCTGGTTTGTTGAGGGAAGGCTGGCAATGAAGGATGAGGCGGCCTGGCTGGACGGCGGGAAACTGCCTCCTGAAGGGCATGCTTACGACTGAAGCAAAATAGCTGGCACGGATGCCGCTTTTGCGTCTTTATGAGCAGCCCCTGTTCCCTGTGCCTGCACCAGCCGCTCCAGCCCCATTGCCCAGCACTCAACACCCAGCCCCAGGCCATCAACACTCAGCCAAAGCGCCCGGTAATATAGTCTTCCGTCCGTCGCTGACGTGGGGCAGTAAACAGATCGTCCGTCTCGCCAAACTCCACCACGCTTCCCTGATGCATAAATGCCGTATAGTCCGACACCCGCGCCGCCTGCTGCATATTATGCGTGACCAGAATCAGCGTAAAGTGCTGCTTCAGCGTGGACATCAGCTCTTCAATCACCAGCGTCGAGATCGGATCCAGCGCCGAGGTAGGCTCATCCAGCAGCAAAACTTCCGGTTCGATGGCTATCGCCCGGGCAATCACCAGCCGCTGCTGCTGGCCGCTGGAGAGCATCAGGGCATTCTGCCACAGGTTATCCTTCACTTCCGCCCACAGCGCCGCCGCACGCAGCGCACGCTCAACCGCTTCATCCAGCACGCGACGGTCGCGCACGCCCTGCAACCGCAGGCCATACACCACATTTTCATAAATAGTCTTGGGAAAAGGATTGGGCCGTTGAAACACCATCCCCACCCTGCGGCGCAACGCGGGGAGATCCTGCGCTGCAGTCAGGATCGACTGCTGATTCAGGTGAATGTCACCCTCAACCCGACAGTCATCAATCAGATCGTTCATACGGTTAAAGCAGCGCAGCAGCGTTGACTTACCGCAGCCTGAAGGACCGATCAGCGCTGTGATGCGATGCCGGGGTACCGCCAGATTAATGTTGTTCAGCGCCTGTTTTGCACCGTACCACAACGAAAGGTTCTCCACCTTCAGTGCGGTTTCCTGCTCGTCGGACATTACCATCCTCTCCGTCATGAATTCATCAGCCTCCGGTAACGCTCGCGCAGCCGATGGCGCAGTGCCATCGCCAGCAGGTTCAGCGCCAGAATAATCGTCACCAGCAGCAGCGCCGTGGCAAAGACCAGCGGGCGATCGGCCTGAGTATTTGGACTCTGGAAGGCCAGATCGTAAATCTGAAAGCCAAGGTGCATAAATTTACGGTCAAGGTGCAGATAAGGAAAGACCGCATCCACCGGCAGTTCCGGCACCATTTTCACCACTCCCACCAGCATCAACGGCGCGGTTTCCCCTGCGGCACGGGCTACCGCGAGGATCAGGCCAGTCAGCATTGCCGGAATGGCCAGGGGCAGCGTCACGTGCCACAGCGTTTCTGCCTGAGTGGCACCCAGCGCCAGCGATCCCTGGCGTAACGACTTCGGAATACGCGACAACCCCTCTTCCGTGGCAACAATCACCACCGGCAATGTCAGCAAAGCCAGAGTCAGCGAGGCCCAAAGCAGGCCCGGCGTGCCAAAAGTCGGGTCCGGCAGAGAGTCAGCAAAAAACAGTTTGTCCAGGCTTCCACCAACCAGCCAGACAAAGAAGCCCAGGCCAAACACGCCATAAACGATGGAGGGCACCCCGGCAAGATTCACCACCGCAATCCTCACCAGCCGGGTGATCAGGCCGTTACCGGCATATTCATGCAGCCAGATTGCAGCCACAACGCCCAGCGGCATCACCACTACGGACATCAGCAATACCATCAGCACAGTGCCGAAAATGGCAGGGAACACGCCACCATCGCCTGAACTGTCGCCGGGAGAATCACTGACAAAATGCCACAGCTGATGCAGAAAATGCTGCCACTTCTCGCCCGTACTCATGGCGTTGGGATACCAGGCCGCGAGGATCTGACTTAGAGGCAACTGATGCTGCTGGCCCTGAGCATCGCGCAGGATCAGCACGGTGCTTTCACTTTCGCTGTTCAGTCCGGACAGTTGATCTGCCTTGCGGGCAAACTGACGCTGGAGCTCAGCACTGTCCGCCTGATGAATGGATTCGGCCTGAGCCGTGTACTGTTTTGACTGTTGCAGCTGCCGCTGCTGAAGCGCCAGTTGCTCCAGCTCGCTGTTCAGCCGGGCCATGCTCACCCGCCGGATGTTGTCCGCCTGTGCCTGACGTTCACGGGTTTGTTTAATGCGCTGCTGCAAAGCCCGCATCATATTGCTGGCAACCAGCGGCTGACCATTTTCCAGCAACCCATCAAACCAGCCATAAGCCATACCGCCGCTGCGGCGTTGCAGGGCAATCACCTCGCCCGGCTGTTCGCGACCGGTAATTTCGCTGTCGATAACGGTATGAAAATCCGCCTCAGAGAAATCACGATTACCGGTTTTAATCAGATATCTTGTGACGTTTTCCGGCAGGTTAGCGGGCAGCTCAGCTCCACTGGCCACCAACTGCTGACGGGAAACGGTCTGCTGCTGAGCAATCTCACCCAGCAGCTTTGTTGAACCGACGGGCTGCTGCACGGTAAACAGAGTGACCGGCTGCGGCCAGAAGTAGCGCAGCCCCTGCCAGCCCAATAGCACTATCAACAGCAGAAAAGCCAGCAAGCTGACAGCCACGGCTCCGGCAGTCAGCCAGCGCCAGCGATCGTTGTTCCTGACGGCATTCATCCCTGAACCTCCTGCTGCCCGTATCGCTGCCGCAGACGCTGGCGGACCAGCTCGGCCAGCGTGTTCACCACCAGCGTAAACACCAGCAGCACCAGAGCACTGAGGAACAGGATGCGGTAGTGAGCACTTCCTGCTGCCGCCTCTGGCATCTCAATCGCCACATTGGCAGCCAGGCTTCGCACGCCCTGAAGCAAACCGCCTTCCGTCACCGGCGTGTTACCGGTCGCCATCAGCACAATCATGGTTTCGCCCAGCGCACGGCCAAAACCAATCATCAGTGCGGCAAAAATCCCTGCGGAAGCTCCAGGCAGTACCACGCGAGTGAGCGTTTGCCAGGGCGTGGCACCCAGCGCCAGCGAGCCTTGCCCCAGTGAGGCAGGCACGCTGAAGATGGCATCTTCCGCGAGGGTGAAAACCAGCGGCACCAGCGCAAAGCCCATCGCTACCCCGGCGATCAACAGGTTACGCTGCTGATAGCCTCCGCTCAGCCTGTCTGCCAGCCCCTGACCAAACAGGCTGTGTTCCAGCAGCGGGATCAACCATAAGCTCAGCCCTCCGGCCAGTAGCAAAAGCGGCAGCAGAATCCAGCTTTCACGCCCTTCGCCGCACAGCCGCTTGCGCCATTTCAGCGGCAGCTTCAGGGATGCCCAGCCACACAGCAGAAGAGTGGCGGCCAGGATCAGCGGCAGTAAAAGCACGCCAGGCAGCCGATCCGCCAGCTGCGGTGCCAGCCAGAGCCCGGCAATCAGCCCTATCACCACGCTGGGCAGCGCGCCCATCATTTCAATCGCGGGTTTGACCCAGCGGCGCAGCCCCGGCGACATAAACCAGGCCGTGTACATCGCGGCAGCCAGCGCCAGTGGCGTGGCAAAAAGCATCGCCAGACCCGCAGCTTTTAGCGTCCCCACCACCACAGGCACCAGGCTGTACTTACCCTGATAGTCATCGTTGGCGGCAGTGGACTGCCAGACATAGTCTGGCTGAGGGTAGTTTTCATACCAGACTTTTTGCAGCAGATTACGCCAGCTGATATCCGGCCACGGATTTGACAAATTATAATGCTGCCAGCGTCCTGCGCGCTCCACCAGCAGCCCATCGCCGCGCGGTGCAAAGACCGCGTTGAGTACGCCTGGCGCCAGCTGGCGGGAAAAAATAACGCCGTCCTGCTTACTGGCAAACAACGCCAGTTCACCGTCAGGGCTGAGGGTGGCAAAGACCCGGCGATGTGCCTCAGTAAACAGTCGGGAACGGACATCCGCACCGGTAAAATAGCGAATGAATTTCAGATGTGGGCCGGTTTCACTGGCGATATCAAACCACTGAGACACGCCTTTATCATCGCCAATCAACAGAGAACTCCCGCCACTGAGCAGGGAAATGGAGCGAGGCGGCTGCGATAATGTATGCGTATCGCGCAGGACCAGACCGTTGCTGGTCAGACGCCACACCCGCAGAATATTGCCGGAAAGACCGAACAACAGGCGACCATCCGGGGCCAGCAGCAGCTGGCTGAGATCCTTTACTGGCAGGCCAAGGCTGAGAGTCGGTTGTCCGTGCTGCAGCCGTGAAACCGTCACCTGCATAGCGCTGGCCTGCGCAACCAGCCAGTTATCCTCATCCGGATGGGCCAGGCTGACCAGCTTCGCGGCGGGATCAGAAACCGTCAGCGGCCGATCGCCAAGCGGAAACTTCCAGCGCGGCTCTTTACCCGTCTGGCTGAAATCCGCGGTCACCAGCACCAGCCCGGCAGCGCTTTTCAGCAACACGCTGCTATTATCTGATGTGGAGTAAGCGCTGACTTCCCCATGCGCCAGGGGGAAAGGAGCAGAAGGCGGCTGCGCGTCCAGCGGAATAAAACTCCCCTGGCCCTGATTGTCGATACGCCATCCCCACTGCTGCTTTGGGTCAATGCCAATCGCCACGGCTGGCCGGGTCTGCCATAACGCAATCTCATTATTGCTGCTGATCGAGGGTGAAGCGAACAGCGGCACCACCACCCACACCAGCCAGACAAACAGCAACAGCATCACCAGCAGGATTGCCAGCCCGCAAGCCATCACCAGACGACGGGTGAGCCGGTCAGTAAACTGACGGCGCCGATCGTTAAATTGTGCGGGGATGGGGTTTGGGGTCATGCTTTTTATCGTTTTCCGGTGTGCTGAGAAGTCGCTATGTTGCCCGTATGTGGTTAATAAGACAATCAACAATGTCCGTGGACATTGCTGCCATACTCTCGCCATAATGCTACGGGACAATGACCGGTTTCGGGCAGGATCTGCTTAAACGGAGTAAAAATGGGTCAGGAAAAGCTGTATATCGAGAAAGAGTTAAGCTGGTTATCGTTCAATGAACGAGTTTTACAGGAAGCAGCGGACAAAACGAACCCGCTGATTGAGCGTATGCGCTTTCTGGGTATCTACTCCAATAATCTGGAAGAATTCTACAAAGTCCGCTTCGCGGATCTGAAGCGCCGCATTCTGATTGGCGAAGAGCAGGGTTCCCCCAATACACCGCGCCATCTGTTAAATAAAATCCAGACTCGCGTACTGAAAGCTGACCAGGAATTTGACAGTCTGTACAACGATCTGCTGCTGGAAATGGCGCGCAATCAGATCTTCCTGATTAACGAGCGTCAGCTTTCCCCCAATCAGCAAAGCTGGCTGCGCCACCACTTCAAACATCACCTCCGTCAGCACATCACCCCGATTCTGATCAATCACGATACCGATTTGATCGAGTTTCTGAAGGATGACTACACCTATCTGGCAGTAGAAATCATCCGTGGTGATGAGATCAGCTACGCGCTGCTGGAAATTCCTTCGGACAAGGTTCCGCGCTTTGTGAACCTGCCACCGGAGACACCACGCCGTCGCAAGCCAATGATTTTACTAGATAACATTCTGCGCTACTGCCTGGGGGATATTTTCCGTGGCTTCTTTGATTACGATGCGCTTAACGCCTATTCAATGAAGATGACCCGTGACGCAGAATATGATCTGGTCACCGAGATGGAATCCAGCCTGCTGGAGCTGATGTCTTCCAGCCTGAAGCAGCGCCTGACGGCCGAGCCGGTGCGCTTTGTTTATCAGCGCGATATGCCGGATGCGATGGTGGAGATGCTGAGTAAAAAGCTGAACATCACCAACTATGACTCCATCGTGCCGGGCGGCCGTTACCATAACTTCAAAGACTTCATCAGCTTCCCGAACGTCGGCAAAGCCAACCTGGTCAACAAGCCGCTGCCGCAGCTGCGCCACATCTGGTTCGACCGCTTCCGTAATGGTTTTGATGCCATCCGTAATCGCGACGTGCTGCTCTATTATCCGTACCACACTTTTGAGCACGTGCTTGAGCTGCTTCGTCAGGCTTCGTTTGACCCGGCTGTGCTGGCGATCAAAATCAACATTTACCGCGTGGCGAAGAACTCCCGCATTATCGATGCGATGATCCATGCGGCCTACAACGGCAAGAAAGTCACCGTAGTGGTGGAGCTGCAGGCCCGCTTCGATGAAGAAGCGAATATTCACTGGGCGAAACGGCTGACCGAAGCGGGTGTGCACGTTATCTTCTCCGCGCCCGGGCTGAAAATTCACGCCAAGCTGTTCCTGATTTCGCGACGTGAGAACGGCGAAATTGCCCGTTATGCGCATATCGGTACCGGTAACTTCAACGAGAAAACCGCGCGGATTTACACCGACTATTCGCTGCTGACTGCGGATGCGCGCATCACCAATGAAGTGCGCCGCGTCTTTAACTTCATTGAAAACCCTTACCGCCCGGTCAGTTTTGAACACCTGATGGTGTCGCCGCAAAACTCACGTCAGATGCTGTATCAGCTGATCGACAATGAGATTGCCAACGCGCAAAACGGCGTCCCGGCGGCCATCACGCTGAAGGTGAACAACCTGGTGGACAAAGGGCTGGTCGATCGGCTGTATACCGCCAGCAGCGTCGGCGTGAAGGTCAATCTGCTAATTCGTGGCATGTGCTCGCTGATCCCCGACCTGGAAGGTATCAGTGAAAATATCCGCGTGATTAGCATCGTTGACCGCTACCTGGAGCACGATCGCGTCTATATTTTTGAAAACGGCGGCGATAAAAAAGTGTTCCTCTCTTCCGCAGACTGGATGACCCGCAATATCGATTACCGTATTGAAGTGGCCGTCTCAATTCTTGACCCGATTCTGAAACAACGGGTGCTGGATATTATTGGCATCCTGTTGAGTGATACGCTTAAGGCGCGCTACGTAGATAAAGAACTCAGTAACCGTTACGTTCCCCGCGGCAACCGCCGTAAGGTCCGCGCGCAGCTGGCTATCTACGATTACATCAAAACTCTGGAGCAACCTGACTAACTCACTATGCCAATATCCCAGAAAAATACCCCCAAACCGCAGGAATTCGCTGCTATCGATTTGGGCTCAAACAGTTTTCACATGGTGATTGCCCGCGTGGTCGATGGTGCCATGCAGGTGCTCGGCAGATTGAAACAGCGCGTGCACCTGGCCGATGGCCTGGACCACAATAATGTATTGAGTGAAGAAGCCATCGAGCGCGGGCTGAATTGCCTGGCGCTGTTCGCAGAGCGTCTGCAGGGTTTCAGCCCGGCCAACGTCACCATCGTGGGCACGCATACCCTGCGCCAGGCCGTTAACGCCGAAGAGTTTCTGCAGCGCGCGGCCACTGTCATCCCCTACCCGATTGAAGTGATTTCCGGTCATGAAGAAGCGCGCCTGATCTTTATGGGCGTCGAGCACACGCAGCCGGAGAAAGGCCGCAAGCTGGTGATCGATATCGGTGGCGGTTCTACCGAGATGGTGATTGGCGAGGATTTTGAACCCCGCCTGGTGGAAAGTCGCCGGATGGGCTGCGTCAGCTTTGCCAATATCTACTTCCCCGGCAAAATGATCAGCAAGGAAAACTTCCGCCGCGCCCGCCTGGCCGCCGCGCAAAAGCTGGAAACCATGGCATGGCAGTATCGCCTGATGGGCTGGCAGTATGCGCTTGGCGCTTCCGGCACTATCAAAGCGGCCTGCGAAGTGCTGCTGGCAATGGGTGAGAAGGAAAAACTGATCACTCCGGAGCGTCTGGAGATGCTTGTTGAAGAGGCGCTCAAATATAAATCCTTTGATTCCCTCAGCCTGCCGGGTCTTTCAGATGAACGCAAAGCGGTCTTCGTACCGGGTCTGGCCATTATCTGCGGCGTGTTTGACGCGCTGGCTATCCGCGAACTGCGCCTGTCAGATGGTGCGCTGCGTGAAGGGGTTCTGTATGAGATGGAAGGTCGCTTCCGCCATCAGGATATCCGCAGCCGCACCGCTCAGAGCCTTGCCAATCACTACGCTATCGACAGCGATCAGGCAAAGCGAGTACTGGAAACCACTGAGCAACTCTACCTGCAGTGGCGCGACCAGAATCCCAGGCAGGCCAATCCGCAGCTTTCAGCGCTGCTGAAGTGGGCGGCGATGCTGCATGAAGTGGGACTGACCATCAACCACAGCGGGCTACAGCGCCACTCGTCTTATATCCTGCAAAACACCAATTTGCCGGGCTTTAATCAGGATCAACAAACGCTGCTGGCGACGCTGGTACGCTTCCACCGTAAAGCGGTGAAGGTTGATGAAATGCCCCGCCTGACGCTGTTCAAGAAGAAACAGTTTTTGCCGCTGGTGTTTCTGCTGCGCCTTGGCGCGTTGCTGAATAACCAGCGTCAGGCCACCACCACGCCTTCTTCGCTGAAACTGGAAACCGATGACGGCCACTGGACGCTGACGTTTCCCCGCGATTACTTTAGCCAGAACAACCTGGTCCAGTTGGATCTGGAACGTGAACAGAGCTACTGGAAAGAGGTGACCGGCTGGCAGTTAATGATTCAGGAAGAGCCCGGCGAATGAACAGCAAGGCAGACAGTTATTACACTGAGAAATACCAGCTTACCGCTCCCCACTCCGAAGTGGTGGAAGCAGTTAGCCTGATGGAGCCCGGTCGGGCGTTAGATTTGGGGTGCGGCAATGGCCGCAACTCCCTGTATCTTAACCTGAAAGGCTTCGACGTCACCGCGTGGGATCGCAGTGCGCCGAGCCTGGCAAACCTGAATCAGATCATCACTGGGGAAGGGCTGACCGGGATCCGCACCGCAGAGAAGGATCTCAACGATTTGCGATTTAACGGAGCTTACGAGCTGGTGATTTCAACCGTCGTAATGATGTTTCTGCAACCGGAAACCATTCCTCAACTGATAGCCGATATGCAGGCCAGTACGGTGCGTGGGGGCTACAACCTGATTGTGGCGGCCATGGATACCGAAGATTATCCCTGCAACGTCGGCTTCCCGTTCGCGTTCAAATCGGGAGAGCTGAGCGGATACTATCGTCGCTGGCATATCCTGAAGTATAACGAGCACGTGGGCCACCTGCACCGTACGGATGAGCACGGCAACCGGATTGCCCTGCGCTTTGCCACCCTGCTGGCGCAAAAAGAGCAGGTCAAAGATTAGTTGCCGCTTCAGCCTCTGAGGCTGTCCCCCTCTCTTCAATATTGTCAGCCACCGCCTGCAGAGGGCGTGGCTGGCTGTACAGCGGCCCCTGCAAATAGTCCACCCCCAGACGCCGCAGCAGGTCATCCTCTTCTGCTGACTCCACGCATTTGGCGAGAATTTGCATCTTCTTCAGCCTGGCGATGACGCAGGTCGACTCGATAATCTGATAATCCAGGCTGTTGTGGATCATGTTTTGCACGAAGCTACCGTCTATTTTCAGCATGTCGACCTGCACTTCTTTCAGTCTGGCATAGCTGGCATAGCCGCTGCCAAAGTCGTCAATCGCCACACGGCAACCGAGATTACGTAACTGGGCAATAGAGCGGTTACCCCAGCTGTAGTCGGTAAGAATGGGCGACTCTTCCACTTCAAAAATCAGCTGCCAGGCTTCAACATTATGCTCGCGCAGTAACTCTTCCACCTCCCGAGCCAGCTGCGGGCGGCAAAGGCTCGCCGCAAAGAGATTGATGGAAAAACGCAGCCCTGGCAGAGTTTCCCGATGGGCATCGATGAACGCCAGCGTTTGCGCCAGCACCCAGCGATCCACATCCCAGTGCAGGCCGAATTCATTGACCACCAGATGCAGCAACCCTGGTTTGACTTTCTCACCCTGACTGTCCTTCATTCTCAGCAAGATTTCGTAGTAATCATCGCCGCGCACGCCGCAAATTTGTTGCACCATTAGCTCGAAGCCATCGGTTTTCAGCGCCTGTTGAATATCATTCAGCAGGGAGATTTTTTGCGTCACCAGGCTCTGTACCGGGGAGCTGGAGCTTTGATGCAGGCTTTCCACCACCCCGCTGGTCAGCGAGACTTCAGCCATCCCGCTCATTTCGCCCAGCAACTCATAAAGATGTAAGACCGGTGGCCGCACGCTGCAGTAGCTCAGGCCCACCTGCGGATGGATCGGTAATCCCTCCCAGCTCAGGTGGTAATCTTTCAATCGTGCGGCGATGTTTTCAATTCTTTCCAGATGCCCCTCTTCATCCAGTCGCATCACCAGATCGAATCCCGGCAGCTGATAGACGTCTTCACCGGGTAACAGGTCGGGTTTGAGATGGCTGGCCAGACTGCGCTTGTACTGGATCCTCAGCCGCAGACCATAAGTGCGGCTCAGACGGTCAAGATCGGGAATACTCAAAAAACAGAGCGTGGAACGTGGACTTCGTTCCAGAGCAATGCCCAGCGCCCGTAAATTAGGCATGTTCATAACCGGATCGTTTAACGCGGCGGCTTTTGCCAGAGCCAGGATCTGCCGCTGGCGCGTGCTGATAGCAGACATAATCAGTATCGTCAGGCTGAATACCAGCAGGTTCGCCGACATGACCGCAAGATGATAAGGATCGGTAACAGCCTGCAGAAAGCGATCGCGCATCTGATAAAGAACCATCAGCAACATCGCCCAACTGAACGAGGTGAACAGATAGCCAAATCGTACCGCAGCCCATAGCATAACCGGCAGGAGCAGCGGCAAACCATAATCAGTACTCAGCAGGTTCTTTTTCGACCCATCAAACTGCGCCAGCACCAGCAACAGAAAAACCACCAGCACAATCCAGAGCAGATATTCCAGATTTTTCACCTCCGGAGAGGCCTGCCGCAGAATGCGATGATAGCCGAGACGAATAAACCCCGGATTACGCAGGCAGCGGATAAACTGGTAGCAAATCGGCAACATGGTCAGGCACGAAAGCAGCAATGACTGAAGATTGAGCAGCGAATGCAGGGACAAAAAATCGCGGGAAAATATCGAGTGGGTCAATGGCAGAAGCCCCATCGATGCCATTAACTGCATGGAAGAAGTGAACAATGCCGGCACCACAAACACCAGCCAGAACAGGCGACAGGGGATCAGACGCAAATCCACCAGCTCCACGCTCCAGCGGCGACCCGCCTGTAACCGATAACCCGTCCAGCCGCACAGCAGCGAACCAACAAATCCACAGACAATAATAAGCGCATGAGGTGGCGCATAACGGTGGAAATAGTACGCTGACAGCCCGAGAATAATGCCAGGAAAAGCCCCCCAGTCATAAACCAGTAGCATCGCGATCATCATCGCCATCGGCAGGTAAATCAGATAGACGTAACCATCCAGTACCCAGAGCCGCACAGACACCATTGTGGCAATGGGCATCATTAACAGAGGGAGCAGTAACGCCAATCCCCAGGGATTATTGCAAAAACGGCTAAGCCAGGGTGAGATTTTCATGATACTCGTTCAGGTTTTGGGCTGAGTCCGCCCGGGCAACAGCAGGTATTCAGGTATCGCTGCACTGGATATTGCGCAATACTAGGCATAATTCCGGGGGTGAATTTGATCTAAATCAATAACTGCGGATTTTTTCTTACCTGTATCTCTGCGGTTTAGATAACAACAGGCTTTCGGGTTATATTCTGTCGATGCTGTTTATCACCCCGGAGGCGATGCGTTGCCCGTTCGCGTTGACCCGCCGGATAAGCTGTGACTAAATGGCATTGTCGCCTTCGGGCTTACTTCAGGATAAATTGCGTGAATCGCGCCATGCCATTCAGAAAACGTCAGAAAACCAGCCGGATGACCCGCATTGTGTTGCTGGTCAGCTTTATCATCTTAGTGGGCCGATTAATTTATGTTGTCCCCGGTGCTATTGCTCATCATCAGCAGAAAAAACAGGATGTTGCAGTCCCCACCTCCGTAACTAAATAGTGAGGGATTGTGGTGCCTCACCCTGGGAAGCTGCCTGAAAAAATGCAACTTATCCTCTCTTTATGCCTGATTTAGACAATACTTACTTCATCGCCTGCCTTTTGCCAGACACAAGGGAATTTTTATGTCTGTAGCTCAGTCTCATACTCAGCAACTTGCTGAAATCCGAAGCCGTATTCTGAACTTATTACTTAATGATGGCGATCTGGTCGACACGTTGCTGCATCGCCCTTTAAAAGAGAGCGATGCGGAAGCTAAAGCGCATGAGGAGCAGGCGGAGGAGATAAAACAGTATATCTCCCTGCTCCATGCGGCTGACCTTGCTGATCTGCTGGAAGCCCTGCCGGAAGATGAACGCCTGGCCTTGTGGCACCTGGTTGGTACCGAACGTCGCGGGATGGTGCTGGTTGAGGCCTCAGAAAGCGTATGGGAAAGCCTGATCGAAGAGATGAGCGACCGCGACTTACTGCGCGCCCTTGAACCACTGGACATTGATGACCAGGTTTATCTCTCCCAATATCTGTCGCGTGATTTAACGGGTCGCCTGCTGACGTCTTTGGAACCCGGCCAGCGTTCTCGCGTGCTGGAGGTGATGGATTTTGACCGCGATCGCGTGGGTCGCATTATGGACTTCAAGCTGGTGACCATGCACGCAGACGTGACCCTGGCGACCGTCCAGCGCTATCTGAGACGCCAAAAGTCGATCCCTGAAGGCACCGACAAACTGTTTATCACCGATGAAAACAATACACTGCTGGGTGAACTTGCCCTGACGGATATCCTGCTGAATAAGCCCAAAAAACTGGTCGCGGAGGTGATGAACGCCAAACCCACCACGTTCCGCATTGATGATAAGGCTGAAGATGCCGCCGGGGCTTTTGAGCGTTATAACCTGATTTCTGCTGCCGTCATTGATGCCAAAGGCAAATTGATGGGCCGCGTGACCATTGAAGACGTGGTTGACCTGGTCAATGAAGAGAACGACAGCAACATCCGTAAAATGGGTGGTGTGAACCCTGATGAGGATGTGTTTGCACCGGTCAGAAAAGCGGTGCGTACCCGCTGGACCTGGCTGGCAATCAACCTCTGCACCGCTTTTGTGGCTTCCAGGGTTATTGGCCTGTTTGAAGACACCATTTCGCAGCTGGTTGCGCTGGCGACGTTAATGCCTATCGTCGCGGGTATTGGCGGTAACACCGGCAACCAGACCATCACCATGATTGTGCGCGCGCTGGCGCTGCACCAGGTCGAACCCGGTAACTTCTCGTTCCTGATTGCCCGTGAGCTGGGCGTGGCACTGATTAACGGCCTGTGCTGGGGCGGAATTATGGGTGGCGTGACCTGGGCGATGTATGGCAACCCGGCGCTGGGCGGCGTGATGATGCTGGCAATGGTCCTGAACCTGCTGTTGGCGGCATTAATGGGCGTGCTGATCCCGTTGATTATGACCAAACTGAAACGCGATCCCGCGGTAGGCTCCAGCGTGCTGATCACCGCCCTGACCGATACCGGCGGCTTCTTTATCTTCCTCGGCCTGGCAACTCTTTTCCTGTTGCATCACTGAGGTTGACAGCTGTACAGAAGGCGGTCGTGGCCGCCTTTTTTATTGTTAATACCCTGAGTTCAGGCAGATGTTATTCGCCATTAATCAGTTTCATTGCCAGATCGGGGCTGAATATGCCCGCAGCTGGCCCTCCGTGACAATCAGCCGTGGGTGAACTGCCGCCGTCGGAATTACCCGGAGTTTTAATCCACGCGGCAAGAGCGTACCCGAAGAGAACGCCGGTGGCAGCCCCAATTTTACGCCCCGGAGGATTACACCAGTCGCCCGCATTGGCACCATTACCATTCCGGCTGGTGTCGATAATAATCGATTTGCTGTAGCCGTAATTTGATGACAACGCAGCAATCACGCTGTTGCCATAGTCGATTGATTGCTGCGTGGTGTAATAATTGGACACGTTCAGCGCGAAGCCCCGCGCATTTTTCACGTTAGCATCGTTCAGGCTTTTCGCCATCGTTGCTGCCGCTATCCAGTTTGCATGACCCGCATCGAGATAAACTTCTGTGGCCGTGGCTTTGCTCTGAATACGGGAAACCGCATAGCTCAGTAAACTCAGGCGTTCAGTTTGCTGATTGGCCGTCAGGCAGCTGATATCCGCCAGCGCATCCGGCTCCAGCACAACCACCGCCTGATGCGTTGACAGGCCACTAACGAAATTATCAATCCATTGTTGATAGGCTGCTGCATCGCTCGCGCCACCTGCTGAAGCGCCGCCGGTACAATCGCGATGAGGAATGTTATAAGCCACCAGCAGCGGTATTTTACCGGCATTGCTGGCTGCCGTGACGTAAGCACTGACAGTAGTCTTTAATGCGTTATCAGCCTGGCTGGTGCCGCTGAACCAGTGAGCAGTGGGAACATCAGCAATTTTGGCTTTAATGGTGGCAGCGCGGGAATCGGAGGGGTTATTTTTAACCCACACAGCAGCGTTGGATTTCGGGTTCACATAATAGCCCTCAGCGGCTGAAGCCTGAGCAGTGAACAGGGTGAAAATCACGCCGGCACAGCAAAGAAGTTTTTTCAATTTACTCTCTCCATAAGCAGATAATCGTCACTTTTCGCCAGATGGGCATATTTTTGTACGGCGGTTTTCAGTCAGCAATATGATGGCGACAAAGATTCTGTCTTATTTCAGCCATAAAAAAACCGCCCTCACAGGCGGTTTTTTGATTTGTGGGGAAAAAGTTATTCCCACTCAATCGTCGCTGGCGGTTTACCGGAAATATCGTAAACCACGCGGGAGATCCCGTCGATTTCATTAATAATGCGGTTAGAAACGCGGCCCAGGAATTCATAAGGCAGGTGCGCCCAGTGCGCGGTCATAAAGTCGATGGTTTCCACGGCACGCAGTGAAACAACCCAGTCGTATTTACGGCCATCGCCCATCACGCCTACCGAACGCACTGGCAGGAACACGGTGAAGGCCTGGCTGACTTTATTGTAGAGATCCGCTTTGTGCAGCTCTTCGATAAAGATCGCATCGGCACGGCGCAGCAGGTCACAGTACTCTTTCTTCACTTCGCCCAGCACGCGCACGCCCAGACCAGGTCCAGGGAAGGGGTGACGGTAAAGCATGTTGTACGGCAGACCCAGCTCCAGACCGATTTTGCGCACTTCATCTTTGAACAGCTCTTTCAGCGGCTCAACCAGACCCAGCTTCATCTCCTTCGGCAGACCGCCCACGTTGTGGTGCGATTTGATCACATGAGCTTTACCGGTGGCAGAGGCCGCGGATTCGATCACGTCAGGATAGATGGTGCCCTGAGCCAGCCAGGAAACGTCGGTCAGACGAGTGGCCTGTTCATCGAACACTTCCACAAACACACGACCAATAGTTTTGCGCTTCGCTTCCGGCTCATCAATACCGGCCAGCGCGTCAAGGAAGCGGGCTTCCGCCGCCACGTGGACGATGTTCAGGCCGAAGTGGTCGCCAAACATCTCCATCACCTGCTCTGCTTCATTCAGACGCAGCAGGCCGTTATCGACGAAGACGCAGGTCAGGCGGTCGCCGATAGCGCGGTGCAACAGCATTGCGGTCACGGAAGAGTCCACGCCGCCAGACAGGCCAAGGATCACTTTGTCGTTACCAATCTGCTCACGCAGGCGCTCAACGGCATCTTCGATAATCTTTGCAGGCGTCCACAGCGCTTCACACTGGCAAATATCGCGCACGAAGCGCTCCAGCAGGCGCAGGCCCTGATGGGTGTGAGTCACTTCCGGGTGGAACTGCACGCCATAAAAACGTTTTTCTTCGTTGGCCATAATGGCGAACGGGCAGCTGTCGGTGCTGGCAACGGTCACGAAGTCCGCCGGAATAGCCGTCACTTTGTCGCCGTGGCTCATCCACACGTCCAGCAGAGGCTTGCCAGCCGCGCTGAGGGAATCTTCAATGCCACGGGTCAGCGCGCTGTCTATCGCCACTTCAACCTGCGCATAACCGAATTCACGCTCGCTGGAGCCTTCGACCTTGCCGCCCAGCTGCAGTGCCATGGTCTGCATGCCATAACACACGCCAAACACCGGCACACCGGCCGTGAACACGTACTCAGGGGCACGCGGGCTGTTATGCTCGGTGGTACTTTCCGGGCCACCGGAAAGAATAATGCCGTTCGGGTTGAACTGGCGGATCTGCTCTTCGGTGACGTCCCACGCCCACAGTTCACAATAAACGCCCAGTTCACGCACGCGACGTGCCACCAGCTGCGTATACTGCGAGCCGAAATCAAGGATCAGTATGCGATGTTTATGAATATTTTCCGTCGTCATTGGGCTATTCCAGGGCGATAAACAAATTCAGAGATTAGGATTAAAACGCCCGGCAGAGCCGGGCGGTGTGTCAGGGGTTATCAGGAACCCATGCGGTAGTTCGGGGACTCTTTAGTGATGGTCACGTCGTGGACGTGGCTTTCCGAAATACCGGCGCCGCTGATGCGGACAAATTCCGCTTTGGTGCGCAGGTCGTCGATAGTACCACAGCCGGTCAGACCCATACAGGAGCGCAGGCCGCCCATTTGCTGGTGAACGATCTCTTTCAGGCGGCCTTTGTAAGCCACGCGCCCTTCAATCCCTTCCGGCACCAGCTTGTCAGCGGCGTTATCTGTCTGGAAGTAACGGTCAGAGGAGCCTTTGGACATCGCGCCCAGAGAACCCATACCACGGTAAGATTTGAATGAACGCCCCTGGTACAGTTCGATTTCGCCAGGGGATTCTTCAGTCCCGGCCAGCATGGAGCCGACCATGACCGCCGAAGCACCCGCTGCGATTGCTTTTGCGATGTCGCCAGAGAAGCGGATACCACCGTCAGCGATAACCGGGATGCCGGTGCCTTCCAACGCGGCCACCGCGTCTGAAACAGCGGTAATCTGCGGAACACCCACGCCGGTCACGATACGGGTGGTACAGATTGAACCCGGGCCAATGCCCACTTTCACCGCGCTCACGCCAGCTTCAACCAGGGCCAGCGCACCTGCGCCAGTCGCCACGTTACCGCCCACGATCTGCAGGTCAGGATATTTGGCACGGGTTTCACGGATACGTTGCAGAACGCCTTCGGAATGACCATGAGAGGAGTCGATCAGCAGCACGTCAACACCGGCAGCCACCAGCGCATCAACACGCTCTTCGTTGCCCGCACCCGCACCAACAGCAGCACCCACGCGCAGACGGCCATGCTCGTCTTTACAGGCGTTAGGTTTACGTTCAGCTTTCTGGAAATCTTTTACGGTGATCATGCCCAGCAGGTGGAAACTGTCGTCCACTACCAGCGCTTTCTCAACACGCTTTTCGTGCATTTTTTGCAGCACAACTTCACGCGCCTCACCTTCACGCACGGTTACCAGACGCTCTTTCGGAGTCATGACTGCGGAGACAGGCAGGTTCATATCGGTGACGAAGCGCACGTCACGGCCGGTGATGATACCGACCAGCTCGTTATCGCCATTCACTACCGGGTAACCGGCAAAACCGTTACGTTCGGTAAGTCGCTGAACTTCGCTCAGCGCGGTGGTTGGCAGCACGGTCTGCGGATCGGTCACCACGCCACTTTCGTGTTTTTTCACCTTGCGGACTTCTTCCGCCTGGCGCTCGATGGACATGTTTTTGTGGATAAAGCCCAGCCCCCCTTCCTGTGCCAGCGCAATAGCGAGGCCCGCTTCGGTCACGGTATCCATGGCTGCGGAGAGCATAGGGATATTCAGGCGGATAGATTTAGTGAGCTGGGTGCTGAGGTCGGCCGTGTTTGGGAGAACAGTCGAATGAGCAGGAACGAGCAGAACGTCGTCAAATGTCAGGGCTTCTTTAGCGATTCTTAGCATGGCAATATCTCAACCTCAGGGTGAATGAGAACTTGTAAAATATTGCCGCGGCATTATACAGGCCGTAACCGATTGCCTCCAGCTTTATTTATAAAAACTCTTGAAACCTTTTCTCAGCCCTGTAGTATCGGTCAATTAACCCTCTGATTTAAAATTTGATCTTCATCACATGTCGCTACCGCCATCCGCCAATATTTTTACCGTCAGCCGTCTCAATACCACAGTGCGCAAGCTGCTGGAGATGGAGATGGGGCAAATCTGGTTGAGCGCTGAGATCTCCAATTTCTCCCAGCCCTCTTCCGGTCACTGGTACTTCACGCTAAAGGATGATGGCGCGCAGGTTCGCTGTGCGATGTTCCGCAACAGCAATCGCCGGGTCACCTTCCGCCCGCAAAATGGGCAGCAGATACTGGTGCGGGCCACCATCACTCTGTACGAACCGCGCGGTGACTATCAGCTGATTGCGGAAAGTATGCAGCCAGCAGGTGAAGGACTGTTGCAGCAGCAGTTCGAACAGCTGAAGCAGAAGCTGACGGCTGAAGGGTTATTCGACCAGATCCACAAGCAGGCGCTGCCAGACCCGGCACGACAGGTCGGAGTGATCACCTCTTCCACCGGTGCTGCTCTGCATGATGTCCTGCGCGTACTGCACCGCCGCGATCCGTCACTTCCGGTGGTGATCTACCCTACTCCGGTGCAGGGTGCGGATGCGCCTGCCAGTCTCGTGCGGGCGATCGAACTGGCTAACCTGCGCGGCGAATGTGATGTGCTGATTGTCGGACGTGGCGGCGGCTCGCTGGAAGATCTGTGGAGCTTCAACGATGAGCGCGTGGCACGGGCCATTTTTGCCAGCCGCATTCCCATCGTCAGCGCCGTGGGTCATGAAACAGATGTCACCATCAGTGATTTCGTAGCCGATCTGCGCGCACCAACGCCATCCGCCGCTGCAGAGCTGGTCAGCCGCAACCAGATTGAGCTGCTGCGCCAGTTGCAGTCGCAGCAGACCCGGCTGGAAATGGCGATGGATTATTACCTCGCGCAGAAGAGTCGCACCCTCACCCGTTTACACCACCGTTTGCAGCAGCAGCACCCACAGCTGCGCCTGGCACGTCAGCAGACCACCATGATGAAGCTACAACGCCGTCTGGACGACGCAATGCAACTTCGGCTGCGTCAGGCTGGTCGTCAGCAGGAACGCGCTGAGCAGCGTCTGACCGCGTTTCAGCCGCAGAGTAAAATCCACCGTGCTCAGCAACAGATGCAGCAATGGCAGTATCGCTTGCAGCAGGCGATGCAGCAGCAGCTTAATGGCGGTAAACAACGTTTCTCCAGGCTGGCAGCCCAGCTGGAAGGCGTCAGCCCGCTGGCAACGCTGGCACGTGGCTTCAGCGTCACCACGGCTGCCGATGGCAAGGTGATTAAGAAGACCCGGCAGATCCACACCGGCGACCGGCTTAAAACGCGGCTGGATGACGGCTGGGTCGAGAGCGAAGTGACCGCCATCACCCCGGTGAAAAAAGCCCGCAAGCCAGCACTCTGATTTCATACACAAAAACCGGCGCGCCACTCCGCTCCGGGTCCCCCCCTCCCCGGCCCCGTTTTAGCGCCAGTGCGCACCTGAGTCCTGACGACTATACTTTTTGGTACATTCGGCTTATGACCAAGGAGCAAGGTATGCATTATGGCGTCATTCCTCCCTATATTCTGCGCAAAATCATCGATAACGGTTCCGGGCAGCAGCAGAGTTGCGCCCGCAATACTCTGACACATGTACAAACGCTGATGGCGGAAAACTGGATCAAACCAACAGGCGCTCAAAACGCGACGGCAGGCCAGGTTCAGCGCGAAATTTATGATGCAGAACAGACCCAGACATTGCCTGGTACGCTGGTGCGCAGTGAAGGCCAGCCGGGTGGTAACGACGTGGCCGTCAACGAAGCGTATGACTATCTCGGCGTCACTTACGATTTCTTCTGGCAGGCTTATCAACGCAACTCGCTGGATAATCAGGGCCTCGCGCTGCAGGGTACCGTGCATTACGGCAAGGGTTATCAGAATGCGTTCTGGAATGGCGACCAGATGGTCTTTGGCGATGGCGACGGCGAAATCTTCAACCGCTTTACTGTCGCACTGGATGTAGTCGGTCACGAACTTTCTCACGGCGTAACGGAAACCGAAGCCGGTTTGATCTATTTCGAACAGGCTGGCGCGCTTAATGAATCTCTCTCCGACGTCTTTGGCTCGCTGGTCAAGCAGTTTCACCAGAAACAAACAGCCGACCAGGCTGACTGGATTATCGGCGAAGGATTGCTGGCGAAAGGGATCAACGGCAAGGGGCTGCGTTCTATGTCCGAACCCGGAACGGCTTATAACGATCCGCTGCTTGGTAAAGATCCGCAACCGGCCGACATGAAAGGCTACATACAAACGCGGGATGATAACGGCGGCGTACACCTGAACTCCGGCATCCCCAACCGCGCATTTTATCTGGCGGCAAAAGCGCTGGGCGGCTACGCCTGGGAACTGGCTGGCTATGCCTGGTACGACACGGTATGCGATAAAACTCTGCCGCAAAACGCCGATTTTAAAACCTTTGCGCAGTTCACGATCAAACATGGCCAGGCGCGATTTAATAAGTCTGTCGGGCAGGCTATTGGGGACGCCTGGAAACAGGTCGGCGTATTGCCATGAACGTTATTCCGGAACTGAGTGACGACGCGGTTATTGATGTGGCGCGTGAAGGCGGATTTGCTTACATCCCCAAACTGGCAGAACCGCGCCGGATTACACTGGCCCAGCTCAACCCGGCGCAGCGAGAAAGCGTCTGTAACGTATTGCGCCAGGCTCTGCCGCTGGGAGAACCGCAGGGCGAACAGTGTCAGGCAGGGAAAGGCGATCGGCGGTACTACCGTATTGCCATCAGCTATGCCACTCAGCAGCAGGCCGGCAACATCGTTATTTTGATCCCCGAGGAACTCGCCCCACCGGAGCTGGTACGGCTCTGGCAGGACGGCCGGTAACGTCCCCTTCAGCTATAAAAAAGCCCCTTCATTACTGAAGAGGCTTTTCGTGACCAATCAGACTCAGTTCCCTCCATTGCTGAAAGGGCTTTCAGTGACTGGTCAAACTCAGAAGCCCTTCCCTGTTGAAGGGCCTGCTGGTTTATTTATCCAGCGCGTAAGCAATCACGTAATCACCACGGTCCGGAGACTGACGTGCTCCTCCCGCAGAGATCAGGATGTACTGCTTGCCGTTTTCCGGAGAAACGTAGCTGATTGGCCCACCCTGGCTGCCCACTGGCAGACGAGCTTTCCACACTTCTTTACCGGTTGAGGTATCGAAGGCGCGCAGGTAGTAATCCTGAGTCCCGGCAATGAACACCAGTCCACCCTGAGTCGCCAGCGTGCCGCCCAGAGTTGGCAGGCCAATTGGCATCTGTGCGCGCATTTTAATCCCGAACGGGCCGGTATCCTGCACGGTACCCACCGGCACCTGCCAGACAATTTTCTGCGTGTTCAGGTCAATGGCAGACAGCGTACCAAACGGTGGCTTCTGACAAGGGATACCCAACGGAGACATAAAGCGGTTTTTGTTCACGGCGTACGGCGTGCCTTTCATCGGGACCACACCCATACCGGTGTTAACGGCTTCACCACCGTTGTTTACCGCGCCATTTTTGGAAGGTGCTGCCGGAACCATCTGCTGCCACAAGCCCAGACGCATATCGTTCACGAACAGGTAGTTGTGGTTCGGGTCGGTAGACATGCTGCCCCAGTTCATCCCGCCCAGAGAGCCAGGGAAGCTGAGAGACTTGTCGGTGCCCGGTGCCGTGTACAGACCGGTATAACGCATGGATTTAAAGTCAATACGGCACACCAGCTGATCGAACGGAGTGGCACCCCACATATCAGACTCTTTCAGCGTTTCGTTGCCAATCTGCGGCATGCCAACGGAGCGAGGCTGAGTTTTGGAATACTGTTCGTTCGGGATGTTAGCCTGCGGTACCGGCTGTTCAATCACTTTAGTCAGTGGTTTACCCGTCTGGCGATCCAGCACGTAGATCTGACCAGATTTGGTGCCGATAGCAACTGCCGGGGTGCGGGTACCATCCTTGTTCGGGAAGTTTACCAGGCCTGGCTGCATCGGCAGGTCGAAGTCCCACAGATCGTTATGCACGGTCTGGAAGACCCACTTCTCTTTACCGGTAGTGGCATCAACCGCCAGCACGGAAGCGCCGTATTTGTGATCCAGTTTGGTACGGTTCACCCCCCACAGATCGACAGACGAGCTGCCCATCGGAATGAATACCGCATTCATATTTGGATCGTAGGACATCGGTGCCCAGGAGTTAGGCGTACTGCGGGTGTAATGTTCGCCCGGTGCCAGAATTGCATTTGGATCGTCTTTGCCCGGGTCAAACGCCCAACGCATTTTACCGGTGATCACGTCAAAGCCACGCATTACACCACCAGGCATATCGGTGCTGACGTTATCGGCTACGCGACCACCCACCACGACGGTAGTCCCCGCCAGCGTTGGCGCTGAAGTCAGAACATAGCTTGGATCTTTCGCATCACCCATACCTTCGCGCAGGTCAACGGTACCGTTGTTGCCGAAGTCGGCACAGTACTGGCCGTTGTCCGCATCCAGAGCAATCAGCCGGTCATCAATGGTATTCATCAGAATACGACGCTGACAGGTGGCACCTTCTGGCAGGTTGATCGGGGCTGGAGGAACAGAGCCAGGTGCAGCTGGCTGCGTCAGCGGTTTGGTCGCATCAAAGTAAGCCAGACCACGGCAACGCATCCACACAGAGGATTTTGCGTTGATATCGGCTTTCCAGATCTGCTTGCCGGTGTCGGCCGCAACGGCAATCACATTGTTATGCGGAGTACACAGGAAGACGGTGTTACCCACCTGCAGCGGAGTCTGCTGATCTTCCGCGCCATTGCCATCCGGGCTGAGCGGAGTGTCGCCAGTGTGGAAGGTCCAGGCCACTTTCAGATCTTTCACGTTATCGCGGGTGATCTGATCCAATGCCACAAAACGGCTACCCTCTGGAGTATTACCGTAATTGTCCCAGTTCTTCTGCTGTTGGTTTTTCGCCACGGGGATCAGCGGCATTTCTTTACCGTTATCCACGGTCGGGTGCGGCTGGAACATCTGCATCAGGGTCGCAACCAGACCAACAACCAGCACCGCAGAAATGGCGTAAGCCGGTTTGGCTGCTGAGGATTTGCCCTCACGTTTGCGCAGGGCTGGCAGGGTAACTATCGCCAGCAGCAGGAAACCGGCCAGCGTCATCAGACGGGAAACCAGCGGCCAGAAATCCATTCCCACATCCACCAGCGCCCAGATCAGCGTACCGATGAACACCAGCGCGAATATCAGCACGGCGGAAGATTTACGACGGAAGAACTGAATAGCGGAAATAACGGTAAAAATACCGGCAATAACGAAATACCAGCTACCGCCGAGCGAAACCAGTTTCCCACCACCAATCACAAAGAACAGGCCGGTTGCCAGTAAAAGCAGGCCCAGCACAAAGCACCATAAGCCCAGCCATTCAGACGACCGGGCATTCGTTTGAGACATGGTAAAAATACTCCTGAAAAAGAGATGCCTTAAGCACTACGATGAAATAATGGCAAAATTGTACCATGCGGTTCGTTATTCAATAAACACAAACTTAACAAACTTCACACTTCTGGACATTTTTTGCTAATACCAGCGCAACGTTTTGACCGTAATGGAATAATTCCCGGCGCTAATCATTCATTTTCATTGAAGTTGTTAAAAGTGTTGCTCAATGCAGAGTTTCTGCATCTTTCCGTAAATCAAAGCGATATTTTGGTGGGTGATAGCAGGAAGGGATATAGAGGTATAATTAAAACTGATGGATTAAATAATAACCCTTTTATTAACAGGGGGAACTCAGGAAATAAAAAATTACGTTTAAGTCAGAGTGATTCCACCAGCGGCGTAAACTCCACGCGCTTTTTTGAAATCAACCCGTGACCATTGGTGCAGAAATAGTCCACTGCACCGCAGGCTTTTAACACCTGCAAAGTCTGATGGCATTCGGGGCAAATGGCCTGCATGGCAAAACAGCGCTCACAGCTTTCGCAGTGGTAATGGCCCTCTTCCACTGTGAGGGAATGCTGGCAAACCGGGCATGGCAAACTCATGGCGCTCTCCTGTTTAAACTGAACTCAGTATAAAACAAAGGGGCCATTAAAGGCCCCCTGCGGATCAACGTTTGTTCTTTTTGAGGTGACTCATCAGACGCTTACGCTTGCGCTGCTGGTTTGGAGTCAGCAAGTTACGCTTACCGGCAAACGGATTGTCGCCCTCTTTAAACTGAATGCGGATTGGCGTCCCCATCACTTCCAGCGAACGGCGGAAGTAGTTCATCAGATAGCGCTTATAGGAATCCGGCAGGTCTTTCACCTGATTACCGTGGATCACCACAATCGGCGGATTATAGCCACCCGCATGAGCATATTTCAGCTTCACGCGGCGTCCACGCACCAGCGGCGGCTGATGGTCGTCAGCGGCCATGGTCATGATCCGGGTCAGCATGGAAGTGTTCACACGACGGGTTGAGCAGTCATAGGCTTCGGTCACCGATTCGAACAGGTTACCCACGCCGCTTCCGTGCAGAGCAGAGATAAAGTGCACGCGGGCGAAATCGATAAAGCCCAGGCGGAAGTCCAGCGTCTCTTTCACTTCATCACGCACTTCCTGCGACAGGCCATCCCACTTATTGACCACAATAACCAGCGAACGCCCACTGTTCAGAATAAAGCCCAGCAGAGAGAGATCCTGATCGGAGATGCCTTCACGGGCATCGATCACCAGCATCACCACGTTGGCATCTTCAATCGCCTGCAGGGTTTTGATCACCGAGAACTTCTCAACCGCTTCGGTGATTTTTCCGCGCTTACGCACACCGGCAGTATCAATCAGGATGTATTCGCGGCCATCGCGCTCCATCGGGATATAGATACTGTCACGGGTGGTACCCGGCATATCAAAGACCACCACGCGGTCTTCACCCAGAATACGGTTGGTCAGGGTGGATTTACCAACGTTAGGACGCCCGACGATCGCCAGCTTGATCGGCAAATCCAGCGGGTTGAAGTCATCCTCTTCTTCTTCCGGCTCTTCACCGCTCTCTTTCGCCGCCAGCGCTGCCCAGTAGGCATCGTTCTCTTCTTCTTCGGTGAGTTCTGCCTGCGGCGCAACTTCGTCCATCCACGGCAGCAGCACCAGCTCCAGCAGGCTGGTCACGCCACGGCCATGGGAGGCGGCAATCGGGTGGATTTCACCCAGGCCCAGCGACCAGAAGTCCACCACGGCGGAATCCGGATCCAGGCCGTCGGTTTTATTGGCTACGAGAAAGGTAGGCTTCTGACGTGAGCGCAAATGTTTGGCAATCGCCTGATCGGCCGCCATCAGGCCGGCACGCGCATCGACCATAAACAGCACCACATCAGCTTCTTCAATCGCTAACAGGGACTGCTCGGCCATACGTGTTTCCACGCCCTCTTCATTGCCGTCGATACCACCGGTATCGATACAGATAAACTCCCGCCCTTCGACCTCGGCACGACCGTATTTACGATCACGGGTTAGCCCGGGAAAATCCGCCACCAGCGCATCTCGCGTGTGCGTTAAACGGTTAAACAGGGTGGATTTTCCCACATTGGGACGCCCGACCAGCGCGACCACAGGTACCATATTGAAGCCTCATTACAAAAATTAAGCGCCTGACTCGAACATCTTCAGTGCGGCAAACAACGTTTGCTGACGCACCTGGCAGGCTGACGGCGTAAGAATACCACGCCTTGAGAAAAACGAAACGGCCCCTGACGAATCAGGAGCCGTTGCAGACTATAGCAAACCTGGCGCTGTTAGCGGGTAAATGCGTAAACTTCGCCGCCCTTCGCCTGGATTAACAGCTTGTCGCTGGCCACGACCGGTTCGGTCTGGAAGCCGGAGCTGTCCACTTTCTGCTGAGCCACGAAGCGGCCATCTGTGGTGTTGATCCAGTGCAGGTAACCTTCACTGTCGCCTACCACGATATAACCGTTATACAGCACCGGTGAAGTCAGGTTACGGTGCAGCAGGTCGCTTTGACGCCAGACGGTCACGCCGCCATCGGTGCTCAATGCCACTACACGGTCATCCTGATCGACCAGGTAGATGTGACCGGCATCGACGATCATATCGTGCACGGAGCCGATTTCACGCTTCCACAGGATCTGGCCAGAGCGCAGGTCCATCGCCGTCAGGTTGCCGTTATAGGCCAGGGCGTACACCACGCCGTCCAGAATAATTGGAGTGGTATCCACATCCGCCAGGCGATCGATTTCCGTCGCGCCGGTTGGCTGGGAAATACGTTGCTGCCAGATAATCTGGCCCTGGTTCATCATCACCGCGCTGACGCGGCCATTATCCCCCCCAACAATAGCCGCGCCAAAGGCGGTTGCCGGAGCTGACTCACCGCGCAGAGAGAGCGCAGGGACGTCGAGGTTAACCGTCCACTTCACGGCACCGTTGGTCTGATCCAGACCCTGCAGCATACCGTTGCTGGTGTGAACCAGCACCAGGCCATCGCTGGCTACCGGACGGGACAACACTTCACCCGCTGCTTTGGTCTGCCAGGCAACAGAACCATCGCTGGTGTTCAGGGCATAAACCTGGCCGCGCTCGCTGCCGATATAAACATGACCACCATCAACCGACACGCCACCGGAAAGCAGAGCTGGCAGATTTTTCGAGAAGAAGCCGGTCTTCTCAGAGAGGTCAACTTTCCACTGCTCTTTGCCATCACCGGCATTCAGTGCTTTCACGATACCGAAACGATCGGCAGCATAAACGGTACTGTCTGACCAGCCCGGATGCAGGTTGGAGTAGTAATCACCCACGCCATCGCCAACTGAAGTGCTCCAGACTTTTTCCGGGGTAAACTGATTTTCAACTTTTGGCAGCGGCGACATTTTAACCACGTCTTCTTCACCGCTGAACCATGAACATCCGCTGAGTAAAGTGACTGAAATCAGTCCCGGCAGAAGTATCTTACGCAATTCCATGAAATCCCTCTTGTGCCTGTTGAGGCCATTTTTACCCGTGGTGAATTTAACCCGGGAGATTATTCATTTTCATCTGCAGCATCTCTTTCAGCGCCGGAGACGCATCAGAGGCAATGCCTTTACTCCAGGCATCGCGGGCGCCTTTGGTATCACCCTTGCTGAGCAACGCTTCGCCGCGCACATCGGCTACGATCGCTGTCCAGCCATCGCCTTTCACCGCGTCGAGGGTTTTCAGCACTTCATCCGGCTGCTTCTGCTGCAGCTGGATACGCGCCAGGCGCAGATTCAGCACGGCCTGCAGGTTAGCATCTTTGGTGTCTTTCAGGCCGCTTTGCAGCTGGGCAACCGCTTTATCCAGCTGGTTACCGTCCACATAACGTTTTGCCAGATCCAGCGAAGCCAGCGCACCATAGGTGTTGCTGTTTTCGCTGGCAAATTTCGCTGCGGCATCCAGTGTCTCAGGCTTGCTGGTGTCCAGCGCCGTGGAAACCTGCTGATAAGCGGTCGAGGCTTCCTGATGGCTGCCTTCCTGGTGAGTCGCCCAGTAACGCCAGCCTGCCAGCGCGCCCACGCCAATAATCACGCCTACTACCAGAGCCTTGCCGTTCTGGGCAAAGAAGCTCTTGAGTGCGTCAACTTGTTCGTTCTCGTTGCTATAAACTTCCACGCAAACCTTCTCCTTAAATACCGGCTGTCTGGTTCAACAACGCTGTCAGCGTGGCTGCCGCATCACGCTGTGCCAGCGTCTGCTGCTCGCCGTTACGTAAATCTTTAATCACCACTTCGCCATTAGCGACTTCTGACTCACCCAGTACCAGTGCAACGCGCGCGCACCACTTGTCAGCACGGGCAAACTGCTTCTTGAAGTTACCACCACCAAAGTTGGTCATCAGCTTCAGAGAGGGGTCTGCATCGCGCAGCTGCTCGGCCAGCAGCATTGCCGCTGACTGCACGCCCTGTCCCGAAGCGATAACATAGACATCGACAATGCGCGTCGGTTCAAATTCCGGATTAACTGCCTGCACCAGCAGCACCAGACGCTCCATTCCCATGGCGAAACCGACGGCTGGCGTGGCACGACCACCCAACTGTTCCACCAGACCGTCATAACGGCCACCGCCACAAACAGTCCCCTGCGAGCCAAGGCTGCTGGTTACCCATTCGAAAACAGTCCGGTTGTAGTAGTCCAGTCCGCGCACCAGGCGCTGGTTAACGGTGTAGGCAATGCCTGCCGCTTCCAGCAGCTCGCACAGGCCGGCAAAGTGCTCACGAGACTCCTCGTCCAGGTGATCGGCAAGCTGTGGCGCATTGTTCAGCAGGGTCTGGACGTCCGGGTTTTTACTGTCCAGCACGCGCAGAGGATTGGTGTACATGCGGCGTTTACAGTCTTCGTCCAGCACGTCCTGATGCTGTTCCAGAAACGCCACCAGCGCGTCGCGGTAGTTGGCACGCGCTTCCAGCGAACCAATGGAGTTCAGCTCAAGGCTGACGTGATCGGCAATGCCCAATGCTTTCCACCAGCGGGCCGTCATCATGATCATTTCAGCATCAATATCCGGCCCCTGCAGGCCAAACACTTCCGCACCGATCTGATGGAACTGGCGATAGCGCCCTTTTTGTGGACGCTCATAGCGGAACATCGGTCCGGTGTACCACAGCCGCTGTTCCTGATTGTACAGCAGACCGTGTTCGATACCGGCACGCACGCAGCCTGCCGTTCCTTCCGGACGCAGCGTCAGGCTTTCACCGTTGCGGTCATCGAAGGTGTACATCTCTTTTTCTACCACGTCGGTGACTTCACCGATAGCGCGTTTGAATAACGGGGTCTGCTCTACAATCGGCAGGCGGATTTCGCTGTAGCCATAGCTGGCCAGCACCTGCTTGAGGATCTGCTCAACACGCTGCCATACTACGGTGTCCGCGGGCAGGTAATCATTCATGCCGCGAATTGCCTGGATATTCTTCGCCACTACTTTTTTCTCACAATTGGGTGTAAGCGCAGAGCGGGGAACCGGCCTCTGCGCTTCAGATTATTTTTCTACCTGCTGAACATCAATCCGGCGGGACTCATCCATCATCGCCGCTTTGGCACGGATACGCGCCTCCAGCTGGTCGATCATGTCATTGTTATCCAGACGCTCGCGCAGACGCACGCCATCCTCGTAGAACCCGCTTTTCTTGTTGCTGCCGGTCACGCCAAGCGTGGAAACCAGCGCTTCGCCCGGTCCGTTCACCACGCAACCGATGATCGAAACGTCCATCGGCGTGATGAGATCTTCCAGACGCTGTTCCAGCTCGTTCACCGTGCCGATCACATCAAACTCCTGACGCGAGCAGGTCGGACAGGCAATGAAGTTGATGCCGCGTGAACGGATACGCAGGGATTTCAGGATATCGAACCCGACCTTCACCTCTTCCACCGGATCGGCTGCCAGCGAAATACGCAGCGTGTCGCCAATGCCTTCAGAGAGCAGCAGTCCAAGACCGATGGCAGATTTCACCGCACCGGCCCGCGCACCACCCGCTTCGGTGATCCCCAGGTGCAGCGGCTGCTCGATCTGCTTCGCCAGCAGACGATAAGATTCTACGGCGAGGAACACGTCAGAGGCTTTCACGCTGACTTTGAACTGATCGAAGTTGAGGCGATCCAGATGATCGACGTGACGCATGGCGGATTCCAGCAGGGCCTGCGGCGTGGGTTCGCCATATTTTTCCTGCAGGTCTTTCTCCAGCGATCCGGCATTCACGCCGATGCGGATAGGAATATTGTTGTAGCGTGCACAGTCAACCACCTGACGGATACGCTCTTCATTACCGATATTACCGGGGTTGATGCGCAGGCAGTCAACGCCGTATTCAGCAACTTTCAGGGCGATACGATAGTCGAAGTGGATATCAGCGACCAGGGGCACATCGACCTGTTGTTTAATCAGGCGGAAGGCTTCGGCAGCATCCATGGTGGGAACAGAAACGCGGACAATATCCACGCCAACGCGCTGAAGCGCCTTAATTTGATTCACCGTCGCGTCCACATCGGTGGTGCGAGTGTTGGTCATGGACTGAACGGCTATCGGCGCGCCGTCGCCCACTGGCACCTTGCCGACGTAAATGCGCTTCGATTTGCGGCGGATAATGGGTGCTTCGTTATGCATATTCTTTCTCCGAAATTACTCGCGACCAGAAAGATGCGTTATTGCGCACCGACTGTCAGGCGGGCAACCTGGTTGCTACGGATGAAACGACTCAGATCGACTGGCTGACCCTGATACTGGATCTGGACCGCGCCCGGTGCGCCAATTTTCAGGCGATACGGCGCAGTGCCAGTCAGGCTGAGTTTACCACCACTGCGCTGCATTCCGCTGAACAGTTTTTTGCCTGTAGCATCGGTCACTTCCAGCCAGCAGTCTTTGTCAAAGTTCATCACCAGCGCGTTAGCATCGGCGGCAGGCGCACTGACGCCAGCAGCACCGGTAGGCATCTGCCCGTTGGCGCCGCTGTCAACCGGAGCCTGGCTGGGTGAAACCGCCACTGGCTGGTTCGCATCGGCGGCCGGAGCCGAAGTTTGAGCCGGAGCGGCTGCCGCAGCATTATCTGCTGTTGGCGCAGCAGTGGCCGGAGCAGGCGCCGCCGAAGGCGTCTCAGCTGGCGCGCTTTCAGCCGCAGTATTGTTTGTTGCAGGCGCACTGTCTGAACTGTTGCTGTCGCCCAGCGGGATAGACTGGCTGTTATTGTCGCCGCTGGTTCCCGAGTTCTGATCGGCCATCGACACCAGATCATCCTGTGCCGCTTTATGATTCTGCCACCACCAGGCACCAGTCAGGCCGACCACCACAAACAGCACCAGCCAGGTGAAGATCATCAGCCAGCCATCGCGCTTTTTACGGCGTTTGCCCAGTGAAAAACTCTGCATCGGCTCGACTTTTGCCGCGCGAACAGGAGCCTGTTTCGCCATCATCGGCAGCAGTTCCTCTTCCGGTACGTGAACCAGACGCGCATAAGAGCGGATATAGCCACGCAGGAAGGTCGACGCCAGATCGGCCGGCGACTTGTCCTCTTCAAGGTCACGGACGGTAGAAAGTTTCAGGCACAGGCGCTCAGCTACGTTCTGCTGAGTCAGGCCCATTTGTTCACGGGCTGCACGCAGGCGCTGGCCTGTGGAGTTTACTGCTGAGTTATCTTGAGTGGCTTCAGTATTCATTAGCTAAAAAATGCAGGTACTGTATCGATTGTGGAAAATTTCGCGCCAGCTGCTCTCCTGCCTGCTTTACGCTTTCAGGGTGCCCGGCCAGCGCGGCGAAGCGAATCTCTAACCACAAGCTTTCTGCCGAAGCAGCAAAGTTGCGCTGATAAACATCTAACAAGAGCTGCGACGCATCGCGCTCATTCTTTCCAAATCGCCTTTCGGCTTCTGCCAGCAGCGCCAGCCCTTTTTGCGGATCGTCTCGTGTCGCCGCATTCAGCGCCACTTGCGCCTTTTGCTTCTCTCCGGCAAGGAGATAACAATAACCGGCATTTTCCAACGCATCCTTCCGGCCGCCGTTTTCTGATAATTCAGCGGCTTTGCTGAACTGCTGCTGAGCCGCATCATACTGCCCTAAACTACAGAGAAACGCACCGTAATTATTGATTACATCACGGTTTTGTCCTGCCAGCAGCAGAGCATTCTGGTAGTAGCGCCCCGCCGCATCCCGATCGCCCGCCCGTTGCTGATAACGAGCCATGGCCAATTGACAGCGATAATCTTTCGGTGCCAGCCGCAGCGCCTGAGACAAATTGCGCTGCGCCGGGGGTAATTCGTTGCGGGCGAGATAGTCGAGCCCTAACTGTAGCCTCGTCTGTGCCAGTTCGCTGTGCTCTGGTGACTGGCTGCAGGCGGTGAGCAGCGCTGCCAGCCAGATCGGTAATCCTTTACCCATAGTGCCTCCTGATTCGACAGAGGCATACTACGCCGATCGAATCAGAGCTGACAGCCGCCCCGGACCTGAATATTCAGCTTTCAGAGCGCTTTCACAGAAATCGACTCACCGGCCATTTTTTTACGCAGTGTACGCTTGGTACGGTCAATCACCTCACCGGCCAGCTGACCACAGGCCGCATCGATATCATCACCACGAGTCTTACGCACAATAGTGGTAAAACCGTAATCCATCAACACTTTAGAGAAGCGATCGATGCGACTGTTCGAACTGCGACCATACGGAGCGCCCGGGAAGGGGTTCCACGGGATCAGGTTGATTTTGCACGGCGTGTTCTTCAGCAGTGCCGCCAGTTCATGGGCGTTATCGGTGCTGTCGTTGATGTGATCAAGCATCACATATTCGATGGTCACGCGGCCCTGATTGGCATTGGACTTGCCGATATAGCGGCTGACGGCCCCTAAAAAAGTCTCGATATTATACTTTTTATTAATCGGAACAATTTCGTCACGAATTGTGTCATTCGGAGCATGCAGAGAGATAGCCAGTGCGACATCAATCATATCGCCCAGCTTGTCCAGCGCGGGAACAACGCCCGAAGTGGACAGGGTCACGCGGCGTTTGGACAGGCCAAAGCCGAAGTCGTCCAGCATGATTTCCATCGCCGGAACCACATTATTCAGGTTGAGCAACGGCTCCCCCATTCCCATCATCACCACGTTGGTGATTGGGCGCTGGCCGGTAATTTTTGACGCGCCGATAATTTTTGCCGCACGCCAGACCTGACCAATGATTTCCGAAACGCGCAGGTTACGGTTAAATCCTTGCTGAGCGGTGGAGCAGAATTTGCATTCCAGCGCACAGCCCACCTGGGAAGAGACGCACAGAGTGGCGCGATCTTTTTCCGGGATGTAAACAGTTTCGACCTGCTGGCCGCCAACGGTGATGGCCCATTTGATGGTGCCATCAGATGAACGCTGTTCTTCCGCCACTTCCGGTGCGCGGATCTCGGCCAGCTCTTTCAGCTTGCCACGGAAGACTTTGTTGATGTCGGTCATCTCATCGAAATCATCACAGCAGTAGTGATAAATCCACTTCATCACCTGATCGGCACGAAACGGTTTTTCGCCCAGACTGGCGAAGAACTCGCGCATTTGCTGGCGATTCAGATCGAGCAGGTTGATTTTTTCTTTTTTTGGCGTGGCGATCGCAGGGGATGCAGACGACGGAGTCACAATGTGTTCAGACATAATTTTCTCTGGCCTCGTTATTACACGTTATGGCGCTGGGGTTGAGTGATATAAATGAAACGCCCCTGCTGAGCATACTCTCATCAGGGGCGCATTATTGTACAAGCGTGGAACGACAGGTTAAAGCGCGTCAGCAAAATAATTTGTAAACGCCCTGCGCCACTCAGGCAATAATCTTAAATATTAGCGGGTGCGCGGGCAAATTTCGCCTTCGCCGAAGAAATAAGCGATTTCGCGGGCGGCAGATTCAGCAGAATCTGAACCGTGGGTGGCGTTCTCGGTGAAGCTGTCAGCGTAGTCAGCTCGCAGGGTACCGGCCAGAGCATTAGCCGGGTTAGTGGCACCCATCAGATCGCGGTGACGCTGAACGGCGTTTTCGCCTTCCAGCACGGAAACGACTACCGGACCAGAAGTCATGAATTCAACCAGGCCGTCGAAGAAAGGCTTGCCCTGGTGCTCCGCGTAGAAGCCTTCAGCCTGCTCTTTGCTCAGGTGCAGCATTTTGCTGCCCACAATTTTGAAGCCAGCGCTTTCAAAACGGTTAAAGATGGCACCAATCACGTTTTTTGCCACCGCGTTCGGTTTTACGATAGAAAAAGTACGTTCAATAGTCATATGGACCCCTGTTTGATGTCGAGTGTGGCCAGTGAAAGACTCCCTGGCCCGGAAAATGGCGCAGATTATAGGGGTCATCCGCTGGCTTGCCTATCGGAGATTCAACAAATTATTAAAAAAAACCGCTTTAATTCCACAACTTTATAACGGTTTTCAGCTATTTTACAGAAGAACTTGAGATGCCCGCCAGGATGGCGGACACTCAGGACAATGACACCCACTACGAGGCCGCTATGACATCCTCTTTCTTCGTGACCGCCGACTGGCTGGCGGAACATTATTCTGATGAAAACATTCAGGTTATCGACGCGCGCATGCTGCCACCCGGTCAGGAAAAAGTGCGAAATATCACGGCGGAATATCAGGCTAAACATCTGCCCGGCGCACCCTTTTTTGATATTGAAGCGCTCTCCGATCACACCAGTCCTTATCCGCATATGATGCCGCGCGCCGAGTCGTTTGCCGTCGCCATGCGCGAGCTGGGGGTAAGCAGTGATAAACATCTGGTGGTCTACGATGAGGGTAACCTGTTTTCCGCTCCGCGTGCCTGGTGGATGCTGCGCCAGTTTGGCGTGGAGGAAGTTTCAATTCTCGCCGGTGGCCTGAAGGGCTGGGAAGACGCAGGTCAGCCGCTGGAAACCGGTGCCGTTACGCTGCCGGAAGGCGAGTTCGACGCCAGCTTCGATCCGAAGGCAATCAAACGCATTACCGATATGATGCTGATCAGCCATGAAGGCGGCGCACAGATTGTCGATGCCCGGGCGGCAAACCGCTTCAGAGGTGAGGTAGATGAACCGCGCCCGGGACTGCATCGCGGGCATATCCCCGGCAGCAAAAACGTGCCATGGAATGACCTGGTGGAAAACGGCCAGTTGAAACCGGCTGATGAGCTGCAAGCGATTTTCCAGCGTCAGGGCGTGAATCTGGACGAGCCGGTGGTGGCAAGCTGTGGTTCCGGCGTGACTGCGGTGGTCGTGATTCTGGCGCTGACCACGCTGGGCGCAAAAAATGTCAGGTTGTATGACGGTTCATGGGGTGAATGGGGCAGCCGCGACGATCTGCCGATTGCCACACGGCTGAAATAACGGCATTTCGCCATGAAAAGAACCGTTTCCCTTGAAGGTGAAACGGTTCTGTTTCCCTATACTCTAATAGCGGGTATTCATCCAGAGAATCACAATATATCACCGTCTCTGCCGCCAGGTCCGGTAAAGGCTTTCAGCTTCCGTCGCCGGGCATGGTCAGAGGGACAGACATTTCATTGCGGAAGAGATTCTTCGGATCGACGGCTTGTTTGGTGGCAACCAGCGTTGCAGCTTTGTCACCGTAATACAGCGTCATCCATTGCGGGTCCTCCGTCGCATGGTCGGCAGCAGTATATTTCATATCGACATCCGGGTAGTTGATATAACAGCCCTGATAATGGCCATCGTCGGCATAAGGTTTGCCCCCCTGGTCAGCAAAATAAGCGGTATAGAGTTTCTGCATCCAGGAAATACAATGCGCATCATTCTCGGGCTTGGTCCAGTAGACCTGAAATTGTGATTTTAATAACGAGCGTCGCTGAAAGACGGCGGTCGGATTCGTGGTTTCATTGTTGGTATTAATACAACCACCATACGAATCGATTTGCACCAGAGCCTGATTCAACAGAGGATCGTCCGCGCCATTAAGGTTATCCCACAGGGCTGTGATTTCTGTGTCGCCAAAATTTGCCACATGGTAAACAGATTTATATTTTCCGCGCTGGTTATCGCCTGAGCCATTAAGTGTTTGCGTGGCATACAGCCAGTCCATTAATCGGGCATCACTGGCCGCATCTCTGAAGGGGCGCTTTTTCACCGCTGTCCCTATTGCGCCATAACGCATGCCGGTTTCCACCACTGAAGGCGTTATCCCCGCAGCGTTGTTCATGGTAGCCACAAAGTCATTAAACGGCGCAGCCTGACCCGTGCCATCAACACGCCCGTCACTTCCGGTATACTGCACCAGTAGATGAATATCGCCGGTGGAGCGATGCTGGAGTTTGAGCAGGCTAAAAAGGCCGCCATTCGCCAGGGTTGGATCGCTGCTGTTCCACTCACTATCATGAGTCGAGAACCATTGCCAGTAGGCTTTGAGAAACTGACCAAATTGCTCTTTAGTACTGAAACTACTCCACGGGTAGGCTAGCGAGAGTAAATAGACCTGCTGAGGAGCTGGCGGCAAGGCCGCATAATAATAATTAAGGATAATACCGAAGTTTCCGCCACCACCACCACGGCAGGCGATAAACAATTCCCTGTCGGTACCCGTGCTGTTCAGATTCACGTGTTTAGCAACGAGCGACTTCCCGTCGGTTTCCGGCACCAAAATATCGATTCCTGACAGCCAGTCAACGGTTAAGCCATGTAAACGGGACAGTAAACCGTATCCTCCTCCCGTCACATGCCCCCCCGAACCGACTGAATAGCAGGAACCACCGGGAACCGTGCAGTTTGTCAGTTTGTATAAGCTGACATAACCATCCCAGTTTTGATTCCCTGTTGCTGCCCGGAACTGATAATTCACATCAGGATCGTAAGGCGAGGAGATATTTCCCTCTGCGCTGTACTCCATACCCACCATCAGCCCCAGGTCAATAATCGCCAGAGGAGTGCTTTCTTCTCCTGACAATTTATTGCTGACAAATCCCTCATAGCAGTGCCCGCCACTCCGAACCGTTATCCGCTGATTGTTGGCAAGCGCTGTATTCGCCGCCTTCAAAACATCACTGGCGGTCTGGCATACATAGACCGCATCGGCATCTTTGCCACTTTCCGGCCAGCGCAAATTAAAGCCTTTTTTGACGGTTTCAAACCGGGGATCGCTATTATCGATCAGGATAAAATCACTCATGATATTTCCTTTTGTATTGAATTTGAAAAAGCGTTGTAAAACCATCAAATGACAAATGCCATGTAGACTTATTTCAATATCAATAAACAGAAGATAATAATAAAAACAAGGTGATAAATAAAAAAAATTGATAAAACCAAGTCCACAACTCAACAGCAGAGACTTTTAACATTCATCATTTTCTGTAATGGTTTTCACTAAACACA
>NZ_WHOY01000031.1:2256970-2326141 GCF_009765445.1 Pantoea sp. BAV 3049
TCTTGCCGCTGAAAACCAAACCTTCCTCACAAAATTGCCTTCCAGATCAAAAACAATTTCTTAACAATAAGCCTCTGAGGTTTACTGCTAAAGCGTATTTGCATTTTGTCGCTAATTATTAGCAAGGAAAAGAAGAGGTTAATCCCATGGCAGAGGCCACATCACAACAGACTGTGAGAGCGACAGCTCCTGCAGCGGACACCCGCCAGCGAATCTGGGCAATCGTGGGTGCTTCATCCGGTAACCTGGTAGAATGGTTTGATTTTTATGTCTATTCCTTCTGCTCACTCTATTTCGCCCATATTTTTTTTCCTTCAGGCAATCCAACCACCCAGCTGCTGCAAACCGCCGGTGTATTTGCGGCCGGATTTCTGATGCGACCTGTTGGTGGCTGGGTGTTTGGTTATATTGGTGATAAATATGGCCGTAAGAAATCAATGCTGATCTCCGTATGTATGATGTGCTTTGGCTCGCTGGTGATCGCCTGCCTGCCGGGGTATGGGACGATTGGCATCTGGGCTCCTGCTCTGCTGTTGCTCGCCCGCCTGTTTCAGGGGCTGTCGGTCGGCGGAGAGTACGGTACCAGCGCCACCTATATGAGCGAGGTTGCCATTGAAGGTCGCAAGGGATTCTACGCCTCATTCCAGTACGTCACGCTGATTGGTGGACAACTGATGGCGCTGCTGACGGTAGTGGTATTGCAGCAAATCCTGACGGAAGAAGAGTTACGGGCATGGGGCTGGCGAATTCCTTTTGCTCTGGGCGCAGTGCTGGCCATTGTCGCGCTTTATCTGCGCCGATCGCTGAATGAAACGTCCGATCGTAAAAGCCGTGAGCACAAAGATGCCGGATCGCTGAGGGGGCTTTGGAAGAATCGCCGTGCCTTTATTATGGTGTTGGGTTTCACTGCGGGCGGATCTCTGAGCTTCTACACCTTTACAACCTATATGCAGAAATATCTGGTCAACACATCGGGCATGGATACCCGTACAGCCAGTGCCTTAATGACCGTTGCGCTGTTTATTTTTATGCTGGTACAGCCACTGATTGGCGCATTGTCTGACAAGATTGGACGTAAAAACTCAATGCTGATCTTCGGTGGGCTGGCTGCAGTCTGTACCGTACCGGTGCTGACACTGCTGCAAAGCGTCAGCAGCCCGTACATTGCCTTTATGCTGGTTATGCTTTCACTGCTGATCACCAGTTTTTACACCTCGATCAGTGGCATCCTGAAAGCGGAGATGTTTCCCCCCGAAGTCAGAGCGCTGGGAGTGGGACTTTCTTATGCTGTAGCCAACGCAATTTTTGGCGGCTCTGCAGAATATGTTGCGCTTTCGCTGAAGGCGGCGGGAAGTGAAACCAGCTTCTTCTGGTATGTCTCCGCTCTTGGCGCGGTCGCTTTTCTGGTATCACTGATGCTGCATGGCAAAGGGAAGGGTATCAGGCTCTGACTAATGACCGATATTCCATAATGCATAGCCGGTAGCTGCACCGGCTACATCCCAGCTGAAATCTTTCCAGCTCCAGCCCGTTCCACCTTCACGACTGTCATACAACTCTTTGGCTGCCCCAAGGCTGATGGCAAACATCAGGCCGAAGCTGCCGCTGTGCCCCTCGCTCCAGTTCTGACGCTGGCCGTAAGCATTCCCGGCAGCAGAGAGGAAAGCCGAAGAGATGAAGTGTTGAGCTTTGTCTTTGCCCGTCCAGCTGTCTTCAGCCATGTGGGTACAGCCTGTACAAAATAGCGTTAACAGCAGCAGAAGTTTGCGCATAATCCTTCCCTGTAAAAAGGCCCTGTGCGAAGACAGGGCCAGAAAGCAAAGCGGACTCACAGAATACGGCTGATCAGCCGGTCGATGCGGATGCGGCGCAGGCGGCGGATCAGCTTTCTGACTTTTACCGGGTAGTCAGCGATACTTTCCAGATCGCGGAAATGTTGCACGACAGTGGTGTCTTTACGGATCAGGGCCAGCTCTTTCTCTCGCTGTTCAGCCAGCTGCTGCAGCGGATCGTGGATCAGCACCGCATTTTCCAGGTCCAGACGCCAGGCGCGTGGGTTGAGGTTGTTGCCGGTAATCAGCATCCACTCATCATCAACCCACATACCTTTAAGATGGTAGCTGTTCTCACCGTCTTTCCACAGGCGCACGGTAAGTTGCCCGCTGGTGACGTAATACTGCAGGCGGCTGAGGAAGCGGCGCAGGTTGATCTCATACAGATAAGGCAGCGCACCAATAATCTTGAACGGCTGATCCTCAGGGATATAAAAGTCATTGGCGGTCTTATCGCCAACGATGATTTCAACCTCACGGCCCTGGCGCAGCAGCCAGATGATATTGCGAACCAGAATGGCTGGCATATTGAAATAGGGGGTACACAGCGTCAGCTTCTGCTCGGCGCAGGGCATCAGGTGATAGATGGTTTTGTTGAGCAGGCTGCGTTTACCAAGGCCAACCAGCGGTGTGACGGCAAGCTGTTCATTATTGGCATCACCTTTGAAATCATAATCAAAGCCGCGCAGATCCTGGCGGAACTGTCGCGTCTCGTTTTTGATTTCCGGGCTCTTCGGACGTTCATGCTGGTCAAGACGGTGAACCGCTTCGGCCTGAATCAGGTTCTTATCGATCCAGTTAACCAGAGTGTCGGACAGCTGGGGATTGGTGATCAGCTGATAGCGATCGTAACGGTATTTATCGTGCTGATGCAGATAAACATCGTTCAGGCTGGCACCCGTATACAGCAGTGTGTCATCTACCACTGAGCCTTTAAGGTGCAGTACGCCCAGCGCTTCACGGGTATTCACCGGCACACCATAAACGGGAATGGCGATATCTGCATTCTGGTCCGCCATATCACAGTACCAGTCAGCGTTAGTTGCGCCACGCGCCACACCGATTCGGCCACGCTGGGCACGATGCCAGTCAACCAGAATGCGGACGTCCAGCTCAGGGCGACGACGCTTAGCGTCATACAGAGCGGAAAGAATGCTGCGGCCACCGTCATCATTTTCCAGATAAAGGGCAACAATGCAGATACGCCGCGTCGCACCGGCGATTTTCTCCAACAATGTCTGACGAAAATCAGCAGGGGAATAGAGCGTGGTGAAGTCAGCAACCGACTGAGACAGTTTTGGCAGTTGCGCAAGGTGCTGTTGGTGTTTGTTACGTTTGAATTTAGACAACATCACAGTGCGTATCTTCTCTGTTCATAGAATGGCCTTTTGCCATAAAATCATCACCCTAACCGCGAATATTACCATTAGTTAGTGCCGAAGTCGGCAGTTTTACGTTTCCAGACATTATCCGGCGGCGTTCAACGGCAAAGACAGGCTGACAATCCCGTCCTCCAGCTGCACATCAATGGCAAAATTCAGTTTGCGCGCCAGGGTTATCATCCCCTGATTACGTGGCATGGTGATGCCGTTCAGCTGCTGCAGACCGTGCTGACGGGTGTAGATTATCATCTTCTCCAGCAGCCGCCGACCCAGGCCCAGCCCCTTGAGATCGGATCGCACCAATACTGAAAACTCGGCGTCAATATTGTCTGCATCGGAGATCGCCCGCGTGACGCCAATGATCTCTTCCGCGCCGTGATGCTCCCGCACCGCGACAATCGCCATCTCTCGATCGTAGTCGATTTGCGTCATGTTAGCCAAATCGTCATGGGTAAACTCATTGATCTCACTGAAGTAGCGATAGTAGAGATCCTCTTTTGTCACCCGGGCAATAAACTGCCGTAACAGAGGTTCATCTTCCGGCAAAATAGGGCGGAAGAGGCAGTGCTGACCATTTTTCAGTTCAATGGCTTCTTCCAGTGCGTGGGGATAAGGGCGGATCGCCAGTCGTGCTTGCGGATCGCCAGCAAAGGGCACCAACTGCATGGTGACATCCAGCAGCGAAAACTCTTCACCGGCGGCCAGCAGTGGATGAATATCCAGACGTACAATTTCCGGACAGTCGACAATCAGGTTGGAAACCTGCACCAGTACTCTGCTGATGCCGGTAATATCAAGAGGACGCAGTGCGCTGCGTCCCCGGATCTTGCCACTTTTAATGGCCTGAATAACCAGATAGCGCGCCAGCGTCATATTCAGCGGCGGCAGGGCCACAACGGCCTGTTTGTCCGCCTGCCACTCAATGCCGCCTTCGCCCAGCATGATCATCGGGCCAAATACTTTATCCTGCTCAACCACAATCCGCAGTTCCTGCGCTCCGGCACGGTTTGCCATACTCTGCACTAACAGACCGTGGATGCGGGCCTGAGGCCAGGCCAGCTTAACGCGATCGAGAATTGCCTCAGCGGCCTGCTGAACCTCGCTGGCGGTGCGCAGATAAAGCATCACACCCTGAACTTCGGATTTGTGCGGGATATCAGGTGAACGGAGCTTAAGAGCGACCGGATAGCCGATCTGCCCGGCGATATGTACTGCCTCCGCGCTGTCGCTGGCGATCCATGTTGGCAGAGTGCTCAGACCGTAGGCCTGCAGAATCGCCTGAACTTCATGGGTATCCAGCGTGGTGGCTCCCTCATCCAGTGCCTGTTGAATTAACTGGTGAGCTTCAGCGGTGTTGGCTTTCAGATCCGCAGGCAGTGCGGGCGTTTCACGTAGCTGTTTCTGGTTACGCCGATATTCCACCATATGCATAAAGGCGGTTACCGTTCCTTCCGGCGTGCGATAAGTTGGAATCCCGGCATCGCTGAAGAGTTTTCTTGCGTCCAGAGAAGAGAACTCTCCGCACCAGTTGGTTAGCAGGCTTAGCTGCTTTCCGCGAGGATGGCTGGCGACGGTCTCAATCAGGCGCTGAGCCGTCACCGTGGCCGGAGCAACTGCACTGGGCGCGTGGATAATCATCAACGCATCAATATCCGGGCTGTCCAACAGGCGGGAGACTGTTTGCTGATAACGCTCTGGTGTTGCGTCATCTTTCAGATCGAGCGGATTCCCGGCGGCGATCTCTCCAGGCAGCAGGCTTTGCAGATTGGTGAGTAAATCCTCACTCAGCGTGGCCAGTTTGCCGTTACGGGCATCAAGCGCATCCAGAGCCAGCGCGGCCGGAGCTGCACCGTTGCTCACAATCATCAGCCGTTCGCCGCGCAGCGGTCGCATATGGCTTAATGTTTCAACAGCAGAGAACAGTTCATGCGTATCCTGCACACGCAGCAGGCCAGCACGCTGAATAGCCGCATCCCAGGCTGCGTCCAGGCCGCCGTGCGTATTGAGCAATAACTGTGCCTGCTGGCTGCGTCCGCTGCGGATAATCAGAATAGGTTTATTTCTGGAGGCACTCCTGGCCGCCGAAACAAAGCGTCGGGCATCACTCAGATGTTCCAGGTAGAGCAGGATAGCGCTGGTCTTACCGTCCCTTGCGAGGAAGTCGAGCAGGTCATCGGCATCAATATCCAGACTGTCCCCCAGTGCGATAAACCAGGAAAAGCCGAGCTGGCGCTGCTGAGCCCAGTCGAGAATGGTATTGGAGACGGCCGCGGACTGGGAGACAAACGCCAGTTTACCGCGATGGATGGGCACCGGGGAAAAGCTGGCGTTCAGGCCCTGCCATGGTGCCAGCAGGCCGAGACTGTTCGGACCAAGCAGGCGGATCTGCCATTCAGCGGCACACTGCTTTAATGCTTCCAGCTGGCTGGCTGGGGCAGAGAGGATAATACAGGCTTTACAGCCCCGTTCGCCCAGCGCGCGCAACAGATCGAGATTACGGCTGGCATGGGTGCAAATTACAGCGAGATCGGGAGAGAGCGGCAGGCTGGCAACATCCGGCCAGGCCAGTACGCCGCAGACAGCCTTATATTTAGGGGTGACCGGAAGAACCGGGCCGCTGAAGCCACCTGCCAGCAGGTTACGCATCATCAGGTAGCCCGCGCGTTCCGGGCGCATTGAGGCACCAATGACCGCGATAGATTTGGGACGTAACAGCGCTTCCAGCCCTCGTTGGCTCATTTCCGGCTCCTGATGCGAGTAGTTATCCCTGATTTTAAACGCTTTCGCGCTTTATTGCTGCGGGTTACCCGAGGTTATCAGGATTAAAGCCGTCTGGGAGAAACGTGGGCGCTGAAGCTTTTTGCTGATGTAACGGGTGGTGAGGTTTACCGGCCAGATAGCGATGGCGGAACAGATCGAAATGCCGGGTCAGCGCCATCCCGGCCGCAGTATCGCCAGCCTGCATCAGCAATTCTGCCGCCACTTCCGCCGTGCAGTGCTGACCTTCTGCGTGGATTTCGCGCAGCTGATAATTGGACGGCGTCGAAAGCTGAAGTGACATCACTGGCAGGGCATCCAGCCACGGGCTTTTACGAAACATCTTGCGCGCTTCGGTCCATGTTCCGTCCAGCATGATAAACAGTGGTGGCTTACCGCTGAGCGGCGGCACATTCATTACCGGGCGGCCCGCATCCGCGTAAGATTCAGGGAATACCACCAGCGGCTGCACATCCGGATTTTTTACCGCCGCCAGCAGTGCCGGATCCGGCTCGGTGCGTGACCAGCCAAAAGCCTGAGTATCCGGCAGGATATCGGCAATCAGTCGCCCGGTATTACTGGGTTTCATCGGTTCGCTGTCGAACATCACCAGGCAAAAACGACTGCGTGCCTGTTGTGGTTGTAGCGTGGCGCAAAGGCAGTTTTTCTTCGGCAGCAAACAGCGCTGGCAGCGTGGAATACGGTTGCCACGGGCAAGAAAAGGGCGGGTGGCACGGGCGAGACGCTCAGCGCGCAGGCGAAGGACAGCGTTTTCAGTCATGGAGGCGAATTCGGGAAAAACGCCATTCTAGCGGAAATGCGGGAGAAGCAGTAGTGGCCAGGCGAACCTGACCACCGGCAATCAGATGTTTTCGTCGAGCCACTCGGTAAACGGCGCTTTCGGCATGGCACCGCTGAGCATATCCACCTTCTGACCCTGTTTGAAGACCATAATCGTAGGGATGCTGCGAATGCCGAAACGGGCACTCAGCTCAGGTTCGGCTTCCGTGTTCACCTTCAGGAAGCGCACCTGGCCGCTGCGCTCTCCCGCCACGTCTTTATAGACAGGCGCAAAGTTGACGCACGGACCGCACCAGGGTGCCCAGAAATCGATTACTACTGGCAAGTCATCCTGCAGGTATTTGTCGAGCGTGGCGGTGGTTGCATTAATGACTTCGCCGTTAAACAAATCGCTGCCGCAGCGGCCGCATTTCGCGCCGTCACTGATACGCTCTTGCGGAACGCGATTCGTCGCCTGGCATGATGCACAAACCGTATTCATTGATTCACCTCGGTGATGTTCGGGGTAAGCAGTTACTTACCGTGTGTCTGCCTCAGAGTGCGGTAATTATGGCTGCCCTTATCGCAGGCAACAAAGAGATTTGTTCAATGGGTATAATAGGTAGTGGCTCACAACGTTTTGCGGCTGGACGTCAGGGCGGGAAAATGCCAGAGGCGCGCTTTATATTGGAAGTTAATAGCTAAGCGCTGCCACATCAGGTAATCTGCGCGCTTCGCGCTCAGCCAGGTGGAGGGAAAATGAACGACGAATTTAAAGGTAAAAGCGGTAAAGTCAAAGTGATGTATGTCCGCGGTGATGACGAGAACAGCAAAGGCGGGCAAAATCCCCGCACCGGCAAAGGTGGACCTCGTCAGGATGGCAATCGTCGTCCTTCACGAAACGCAGACAGCAAGCCGCGTGGCGGGCGCGATCGCGATGTAGCACCAGGTGACTCACCATGGCGCACGGTTTCACGCGCGCCTTCGGCCTCATCTGCCGGGGATGACAAACCGGATCACGGTGGCATCAGCGGCAAAAGTTATATTGACCCGGAGCAGATCCGTCGTCAGCGCATGGAAGAGACGCGGGTGTATGGCGAAAACGCCTGCCAGGCCCTGTTCCAGAGCCGTCCGGATTGCATCGTGCGTGCGTGGTTTGTTCAGGAAGTGACTCCGCGTTTCCGCGAGGCACTGAAATGGATGGCGGCTAACCGTAAAGCTTATCATGTGGTTGATGAAGCCGAACTGGCTAAAGCTTCCGGCACTGAGCACCATGGCGGCGTCTGCTTCCTGATCAAAAAGCGTTCAGGTATGCCGGTCAGCCAGTGGCTCTCAGCTGCGGGTGAAAAAGATTGCGTGCTGGCGCTGGAACAGATTGGCAATCCCCATAACCTGGGCGGCATGATGCGCAGCTGTGCGCATTTTGGTGCGAAAGGATTGCTGGTAGATGATGCTTCCCTGCTGGAGTCAGGTGCAGCAGTGCGCACCGCAGAAGGCGGGGCTGAACACGTTCAGGCGATCAGTGGCGAAAGCTTCGAAGCCGGTCTGAACGCTTTCCGTAAAGCAGGCTATACCATTGTGACCACTTCCAGCCACAAGGGAACTCCTTTAGCACAGGCAACACTGCCGGCTAAAACGGTTCTGGTGCTGGGACAGGAAAGCGACGGTCTCTCAGACAGCGTCTGGCAACAGGGCGACCTGAGCGTCTCTATCGGGGGAACCGGTAACGTTGAAAGCCTCAATGTTTCGGTCGCCACCGGTATTCTGCTTGCCGAATGGTGGCGTCAGAACGCTTAAAGCATGATATGAAAAACGGCCCGGAAGGGCCGTTTTTTTTGCCTGAAAATCAGTGCGCGCCACCGCCACCGCTGCCGGAACCGAACGGCGGGCGGGCAAACCAGATCAGCACCAGCAGAGCAAGGAACACCGCTGCCGAAGCCCAGAAGATCTCGTTGGCGGAGATAATCAGTCCCTGATTGGTGATCTGCTGCGCAATCCACGAGGAAGCCTGATCGTGCGTCATACCGATCTGCTCCAGCTTGTCGTACATCTGCTGCGAGTTAACGTTGTAAGCGTTCACCGACTCGCTGAGATAGCTGTGGTGCATCGACTCCCGATCGGTCCACATCGTTGTGGTGATCGAAGTGCCGATAGAACCGGCCAGCGTTCGCGTAAAGTTCGACAGACTGGATGCCGCCGCCAGTCTTTCAGGTGGCAGACCTGACAGGGTGATTGTGGTCAGCGGCATAAAGAAGCAGGCCACGGCAAAGCCCTGAATAAACTGCGGCCAGGCTGATGCCCCAAAATCCATCCCCGGTTCAAATGTATAAGCACGCCAGTAAAAGCACACCGCATACATAATAAAGCTGAAGGTGACCAGCTTGCGCATGTCCAGCTTATGCGCGAAGCGCCCGATAATCGGCGAGAGGATCACTGGCAGTATTCCCACCGGCGCGGACGCCAGCCCGGCCCAGGTGGCGGTATAGCCATACACCTCCTGAAGCAACTGTGGCAACAGCACTATCGAGCCGAAATAAAGCATATAAGCCAGACTGATCGACAGGCAGCCGATGGTGAAGTTTCTGGACTTGAACAGCGACAGGTCGACAATCGGGTGATCGTCAGTCAGCTCCCAGACCAGCAATACCAGCAGCGCCACCACCGCAATGATCGTCAGGATGACGATCTCCTTAGAACTGAACCAGTCCAGTTCCTTGCCGCGATCCAGCATCACCTGCAGGCAGCCAATGCCAACAATCAGCAGCACCAGCCCGACTGTGTCAATCGGTCTGATGACCGTGGCCGTTTCCCGGTTGCGCAGCGTTTGCAGCGTCAGCATCACCACCACCGCACCGATCGGCACGTTGATGAAGAAAATCCAGCCCCAGTGATAGTTGTCACTGATCCAGCCGCCGAGGATCGGGCCGCAAATCGGCGCGACGATCACCGTCATTGCCCACAGCGAAAGGGCGATACTTCGCTTGGCGGGCGGATAGTTGCTCAGCAACAGACTTTGCGACAGCGGGATCAACGGGCCCGCCACCACGCCCTGGATCACGCGGAAGAAGATCAGCATCGTGAGGCTGTTGGACATACCACACAGCCAGGATGCCACCGCGAACGCCGCCGTGGCCCACAGGAACAGCTTCACCTCACCGACGCGCTTCGCCAGCCAGCCGGTAATCGGTATCGAAATGGCATTGGCGACGCCGAACGAGGTGATTACCCAGGTTCCCTGGGAGTTGGATGCTCCGAGGTTACCGGCGATAGTCGGGATGGCAACGTTAGCGATGGTCGAATCCAGCACCTGCATAAACGTAGCCAGCGACAGCGCGATGGTCATCAGAACCAGCTGGGTTCCTTCAAGCGGTTTTTGTGCCATAACAGCCCCCCGCCTGCTCAGCCCGCATTCGCGCGGATGATATCGGCAATCAGCTGGTTAACTGGTGCCAGGTCCAGTGCCAGCGCATTACTTTCGTAAGCCGGAGTTGAGCGAACGCTGGTGGCCAGCACGGCACCCTCTGTATTGTCGGTATCAACGCTGACCAGCGTCGACAGGCCAATACGCAGCGGATGCTTCGCCACTTCCTGCGGATCCAGTTCGATACGCACCGGCAGACGCTGAACCACTTTGATCCAGTTACCGGTAGCGTTCTGCGCGGGCAGCAGTGAGAACGCGCTACCTGTTCCCATATCCAGACCGACCACTTTGCCGTGATACACCACATCATCTCCATATATGTCGCTGGTCACGGTGGCAGGCTGACCAATACGAACGTTGGCAAGCTGCGTTTCCTTGAAGTTGGCATCCACCCACAGGTTGTTGGCTGGAACCACAGCCAGCAGAGGAGTGGTGGAGGAGATTTGTGAACCAACCTGAACGCTGCGACGTGAGATAAAGCCGTCAATCGGGCTGACCACTTCAGTACGTTGCAGAGCCAGCCAGGCGTCACGCAGCTCGGCCGCGCTCTGTTTCACCGCAGGCTGGTTTTCCAGCGAGGTGTTCAGGATCATTGCCTGATTAGCATTGTATTGCTGCACAGCGACATCCAGCTGAGCTTTGGCGGTGGCCACAGCATCGCGTGCATGTTGCAGATCTTCTTTGCCAATCAGATTGGCGGCACCCAGCGGCTCACGACGCTTAAGATCGGCCTGCGCCTGATCGAGCGCGGTTTTCTGCAGGTCAATTGTCGCCTGATACTGCTTGCCGTTGATAATCAGCTGATGAGTCTGGCGTACGCTGGTGGCCAGGGCCGTCTGCGCTTGCTCAAAGGCCTGCTCAGCGTCGATTTTATCCAGCGTGACCAGCACATCGCCTTTTTTGACATAGTCGGTGTTGTCGAACCACACCTTATTCACGCTGCCGGAGACCTGGGCCATCACCTGCGCCTGGTTTCCTGCGACATAAGCATCATCGGTTTCCTGGTAATGGCGTAGCACCATAAACCAGTAAACCAGCCAGGCAGCCCCGATTAAAATGAACAACACAGCCAGAAAAATTAACGCGCCTTTGCGTTTTTTCTTTTTGTTAGCTGGCTGCTGCGGTTGTTGGATCTCCGCATTTGCACTCATGGTTTTCTCCACGTTTTCCTAGCCTGCCCGACAGAATACCTGGCGGTAGCTCTGTCCGGATTCTAAAATGCCAGCGGGTTAGCGCTGGCATAAGTTTGATAATTAGCGGTTTAAAATAGCGGTTATCGGCGGGCGGGGTGTCGCTTAATATGCTATTGCCGGATGACTTAGCGAGAAAGTGCGGTAATCACTTCTTCTTCATCCATTTGATCGAGGCGGGTCAGCAACTTACGGGTGATCCCTTCCAGCTGAGTCTTTTCAGAAGAACTCAGGGCGGACCACAACAACTGCAGACACTGATGCTGCGGTGGCAGCAGCTGACGCAGGAATTCATTGCCTTTCTCGGTCAGGTGCAGATGCAGGCAGCGACGGTCGTTATCGCTTTCGCGACGCTCAATCCAGCCGCGTTTTTCCAGCTCATCGGCAATGCGGGTGGCATTGGTACGGGATGAGCCCAGCGCGGAACTGAGTTCAGAAGGCTGAATGCTGTGGTTTTCCTGTGCATCCAGGGTGATTAATGCCATGAACAGCGTCTCGTTAATTCCCTGAGCCTTGAGCATTTTGTTGCGGTTTTCCAGCAGTTTGCTCTGCATGTGCATGCACAGCCGCGTCAGCATGATTTCCTGTAACGGGAAATCTTTCTGACGGTTAGCGCGGAAATTCAGCATCTGTTCAATGGGAGTAAACGAACTTTCCATCTGGGGGAACCTCATAAGTTGCAACTGGTATCGTAACGATGGTGATAAACAAGGGTTACTCCTGCGGTCAGGCTGTTTTTTCATGACCGGGGAACACCATCCGTAATGTCCAGGTCACTCCATAACCCAGGGCGCTAAACAGCATCGACAGAGTGATGCTGCAGGTTGATTCAGTTAACCTGAAAGCCTGAACCCCTCAGGGCAGGCCAAAGCCGCGCAGAATGTTGGAAACCCCGGCCACGCTGAACGTCAAAAGTGACGTTAAGATGAACGCAGCGATGATATTCTCAACCTCTTTGCGGACGAACCCGGCCACAATGGACGGGCATATCATCTGCTGTGTGGTGAAGAGCGGAACATTTTTATCTCTGCAACTTTCACAACAGGTAACAAGTCTTTAAAATTCAATCAGTACAGTAAATGAACGTTACTCGATCGGGCATTCCGTTCATCTCTTAATAGTTTCATGCGAAAAAATAACCAACATGAATAACTACAATGCTAACCATACCAGACTGTGTAAACGGTTAACAAGGCACTGGTCCTGAAAATTACTTAATTAATTATTTTACGGTTGAGAAGTGCTTGCTTCATAACGGGCTCCCCACCACCAGTTCAACAGATTAAGTATCGTTATGAAACCACCCGCAACGCAGACTCCGTGCCAGCCCGCGTGCTGAAAAGCGGTGGCAGAAATGAGTGAGCCAAATGCGCCGCCAATAAAATAGCTGGTCATATACCCTGCGGTTAGCCGGTTACGGGCCTCCGGCATGTGACGGTAGATCACGCTCTGATTGGTTATATGGACGCCCTGCACGGACAGGTCGAGCAGGATAATGCCAACAATCAGCGCGACCAGTGAATGACTTCCCACTGCGGTGATGCCCCAGGAGAGCAGCATGATGACCAATCCGCCGGTGGTGGTCAGTCGGGCTTTGCCTTTGTCAGCCAGTGAGCCAGCCTGCCGTGCGGCCAGTGCCCCGGCAGCGCCCACCAGGCCCAGCAGCCCGATCTCGCCTTCAGAGTAGCCATACGGCTTCGATGCCAGCAGGAAAGCCATTGAGGTCCCCAGCACGCTGAAGTTGGCAAATGCCAGGCAGCCAGTGACTGCCCGCGTTCTCAGAACCGGCGTGGTGAAGTAAAGAGTAAAAATGGAGCCGAGCAGCTGGCCGTAGTTCAACGGAACCGATTGCTTATAACGGGGCAGAAAACGCCACAGCGCCAGAGCCATCAACACCATCAATACGCTGGCCACCCAGTAGACGGTTCGCCAGCCACCCAGTTGAGCAAGGCCACCTGCCACCGTTCGGGCCAGCAGAATGCCTAACAGCAGGCCACTCATCACCGTGCCCACCACTTTGCCGCGTTTTTCCGGCGCGGCCAGTGTGGCAGCCAGTGGGACTAAAATCTGGGCAACGACAGAGAACAGGCCGGTCAGCACGGTTCCCAGCAGCATCACGGGTAATGTTGGTGAAAGGGCAGTGATCACCATCCCACCTGAGGCCAGCAGGCTCATGATAACGATTAGCCCACGGCGCTCCAGCATGTCACCCAGCGGAACCAGCAGCAGCAATCCGGCAGCGTAGCCGAGCTGGGCGGTGGTCACGATAAAACCAGCCTGATTCACGGAAAGGGCAAAAGTACGGGCGACAGTCTCCAGCAGAGGCTGCACATAATAGTTGCAGGCTACAGAAAGGCCGGTTGCTACGGACATCAGGGCAACAAGGGCAGGGTTAAGACCTGGCTGGGGGGATTTCATCGCGCTCAATATGGTAGTAAATAAATGCAGTAACCGAATAGTAACCTAAAAAACTATTTCATTCACAAGATAATTCACAGGACAAACCAGTAAAAAAAAGGGTGACGCCAGCGCCACCCTCTGATGCAGTTTGTTATTGCTTACTTCGGTGCGGCCAGCGCGTCCTTCACCCAGCCATCGAACTGTGCCTGGTGTGCTTTGATCCAACCGTCAACGTGCGCATTGATATCTGCTTCTGAAGACTGGCCCTGATGCATGCGGGAGTTCTGTGCGTTGATATCCGCAATTGGCAGCTTCATTTCAGAGAACAGCTTCGCTGCCGCCGGGTTTTTCTCTGCCCAGGCTTTGTTGGCAACAATATGCATCACGTTAACCGGAAAGCCGTAGTTAGCGCCATTAGGCAGTTTGGTGTCGATATCCTTCTGCGCGCCAGGCATTGAAGAGTACGGCACCTGCAGCCACACCACATCACGGCCCGGAACCAGCACGTCGCTCACCCAGTAAGGCGTCCAGGTGTAATACAGGATTGGTTTGCCTTCTTTGAAGCGAGTGATCGTGTCGGCAATCATCGCTGAATAGTTACCCTGATTATGGGTCACCGTATTGCTCAGACCATACGCCTGAATCTGGTGGTTGATCACTGCCTCACAGCCCCAACCTGGCGTACAACCGGTCAGATCCGCTTTGCCATCTCCGTTGCTGTCAAACAGCTTCGCCAGCTTCGGATCTTTCAGCTGATCGATGCGGGTGATGTGATATTTTTCTGCGGTTTTTTTATCGATCAGATAACCCTGGGCAGCGCCCTCAACATAGGTTCCCTGACGATAAAATTTCGCGTCGCCGCCTGCGGATTTGTACATATCATCGTGCAGTGGCTGCCAGTTGGTGGCGATAAAAGTGCCGTCACCTGACGCGATTGACGTGTAGGCAACGTTATAGTCGACTTCGGAAGGCTGTTCGACGGTGTAACCCAGCTTTTCCAGACCACGGCTGACCAGCAGAGTCTGGAAAGTTTCTTCCGAAATGCTGCTCTGCAGGGGTTTAACAGTGATCCCTTTGCCTGGCAGGTCGGCAGCGGAAACGTGAGAGGCGGCCAGCGTGGTAAATGCGGCGGCTAACAATGCTGTCCTACGCATAGTGGATCCTTATTTTGATTTATCTTGCACAGAAGCAGGTGACGCGCGCAGGGCACGCCACCAGAAGCGTAATGGTGTTATTTAATAAATGGACGAGTCAGCAGGCCCAGTGGACCACTGGCATACCAGCGGCGTGCTCCCCGGCTGCGGCTGTCACGGCCCACCGACTGGGTCAGACGGTCGAGGATAATGGCGAGGATCACAATCCCCACACCACCCACGGTAGCCAGCCCCATATCCAGGCGGCCAATCCCGCGTAGCACCATCTGGCCCAGACCGCCCACGGCGATCATCGAGGCGATGACCACCATCGACAACGCCAGCATTAACGTCTGGTTGACCCCGGCCATAATGGTCGGCATCGCCAGTGGCAGCTGCACTTTGAACAGCAGCTGGCGTGGGTTGGCCCCGAAGGAGTCCGCAGCCTCAATCAAATCGGCTGGCACCTGTTTAATCCCCAGAATGGTCAGGCGAACAATCGGCGGCAGGGCAAAGATAATGGTCACCACCACACCGGGCACGTTGCCGATACCAAACAGCATGACGATAGGCACGAGGTAAACGAAGGCCGGCGTGGTCTGCATGGCATCCAGCAGCGGACGGATGATTTTCGCTGCCCTCTCGCTGCGGGCCAGCCAGATGCCCAGCGGAAGCCCGATGAGGATGCAGAACAGCAGCGCAGTGAGCACCAGCGCCAGCGTCACCATCGCCTGTGACCAGGCGCCTATCGCGCCAATGGCGATCAGTGAAACCAGCGTGGCGATGCCCATACCGAGGCTGGACATCTGCCAGGCGATCAGGGCAAACACCACGATGGCTACCGGAGCAGGCATGCCCAGCAACATATGCTGGAAGGCGCTGAGAATGTAGTCCACCGGTATGCGAATGCCTTGGAAAACCGGCCGGAAATGGGAAACGATCCAGTCGATACCGGTTGTTACCCAGCTGTCCAGCGGGATCCATGTTTTGTGGAACGGATCGAGAATATTGAAATGTTCCACCTGGGGGGCCGGGGCGCTGTTCAGCCAGTCGCTGCCTCCGCTGGCAGCGGCATCATGCCCCGCAGGGGCTGCTCCGCTACTCCAGGCATCGCCGCCACCCGTATGGGCTGCACTGCCGGTTGGTGCGGCATCTGCCGGCGCGGAGGAGGCTCCCGGAGTGGACCAGGGATCGCTGCTGCTGGCAGCAGGCTGGGCGCTGTCAGCGGCCGGTGCCGAAGGAGCCGGAGCTGGCTGGGAGGACGCTGTTGCCCATGGATCGGTTGTCTGTTCACTCATTGCTGGCTCCTTCGCGATCTAATGCCTGTAATAACATGCCTTTGGAAATGATTCCGATGTACTGGTTGTCTTCGCCCACAATCGGGACGGCACAGGGTGCCTGGGCAACGTGTGACAACAAGTCGCTCAGTGAGGTCTCACCAGGCATAGCGGCAGGAGCTGCGAGGATGGCGCCATCCAGTCCTTCACCGGAAGCCAGAGCGGCCTTCAGTGAATCGGTTGACACCACGCCAACAAAGCGCTGTTTTTCCAGAATATAACCGTACTCACGATCATCGTCCTGCAGCAGCTTCAGCGCCGAACGCGGGCCAAAGCCCGGCGCTTTACGCATCAGCGAACCAGCACCACGACGGGCAATATCTTTCGCGCTGAAGACGTGGCTGATATCCACGCCGCGGAAGAAGGTGCGCACATAGTCATTGGCCGGGTTATTGAGGATCTCATCCGGCGTGCCGACCTGGACCACTTCACCGCCCTGCATAATGGCAATGCGGTCGCCGATACGCATGGCTTCATCCAGGTCGTGAGAGATAAATACGATGGTGCGCTGGTGGCGGGACTGCAATTTCACCAGTTCATCCTGCATTTCGGTGCGGATTAAAGGATCAAGTGCTGAGAAGGCCTCATCCATCAATAATATATCCGGATTAATCGCCAGGGCACGGGCTAATCCAACACGCTGACGCATACCGCCGGATAATTCATCAGGGTAGGCGTGGGCATAATTATCCAGCCCCACCTGGCGCAGAGCATCAAGCGCTTTTTCCTGACGTTCCTGTAGCGGAATTCCGGCCAATTCCATTCCGAAGGCGGCATTATTTAACACCGTCATATGCGGCATTAATGCGAAGGACTGGAATACCATGCTGATTTTATTTCGACGAACCTGGCGTAATTCGTGGTCGGATATTTTGGCGATATCGATGCCATCAATAATAACCTGACCGCGAGTTGGTTCTATCAGACGATTGAGAAGGCGAACCATTGTGGATTTACCAGAGCCGGATAATCCCATGATCACGAATATCTCGCCTTCTTCAATGGCCAGACTGGCGTCTTTCACGCCGAGGGAGAGTCCTGTTTTCTCCAGAAGTGCTTCTTTACCGATCCCTTTTTCAATGTGCTTAAAGGCACGGTCGGGATGTTCCCCGAAAACTTTATATAAATTTTTAACTTCGAGTTTTATAGCCATGTGATGGTTATATTCCTGGTTGGCGGTTAATTTCTTCTGTTTCTGTTTTGTCCTGGTTGAATATTAGCGGCCTATACCGTAGCACACTGAGATTCTGAGACAACCCTTCAGGCGCTTTCTGGAAATTCAGGTTGAGACAGCAATCTCCGAAAATGCCAGAGGGGGTAAGGGATTGAGGGGAATTTCAATGGGCTAAAAAAAATGAATATTTCGCCGCAAAAACACCGTTTGGCTGGCAAAATATTGCGTCAGGTGTCGCATTTTTCTGTCAAATAAAGCGAGGGAAAATGTCATTTATTTGTCATCCGATCTTGGTTGAACGGCTGATTAATAAAAAAATAATGGCACGGAAAGCAGGTTAAAGTGGCCGAAGGGCTCAGCCACCTGAAAGGGGCTTAAAAATTCCAGTCTTCGTCTTCAGTATCGACCGCTTTGCCCATCACATAGGAGGATCCGGAACCGGAGAAGAAGTCGTGGTTTTCGTCCGCATTGGGCGACAGGGCTGAGAGGATTGCCGGGTTGACGTCAGTCAGTTCCGCCGGGAACAACGCCTCGTAGCCGAGGTTCATCAGCGCTTTGTTGGCGTTGTAATGCAGGAATTTGTTCACCTCTTCCGTCCAGCCCACCCCGTCGTACAATTCGGCAGTATAGACCAGTTCGTTCTCGTAAAGCGCCAGCAACAGTTCTACAGCAAACTGCTGCAGTTCATCCCTCCGCGCCTGGCTCTCTTTCTCCAGCGCTTTCTGGTACTTATAGCCAATGTAATAGCCATGAACCGCTTCATCTTTGATGATTAAACGGATCAGATCGGCGGTGTTGGTCAGCTTGCCGCGGCTGGACCAGTACATCGGCAGATAAAAACCGGAGTAAAAGAGGAATGACTCCAGAAACACGCTGGCTATTTTCTTTTTCAGCGGGTCAGCATGGTGGTAATGCTCCAGCACGATATCGGCTTTACGCTGCAGGGATTGATTCTCTTCGCTCCAGACATAGGCGGCGTCCACATCACTGGAGTGACAGAGCGTGGAGAAAATCGAGCTGTATGAGCGGGCATGCACCGCTTCCATAAAGCTGATATTGGACATCACCGCCTCTTCATGAGGCGTCAGTGCATCTTCCATCAGTGCCGGAGCACCGACGGTATTCTGGATCGTATCCAGCAGCGTCAGGCCGGTAAAGACCCGGATAGTCAGCTGCTGTTCGTCAGCGTTCAGGCTGTTCCAGGCGGGAATATCATTGGACAGTGGCACCTTTTCCGGCAGCCAGAAGTTAGACGTCAGGCGGTTCCAGACCTCCAGATCCTTCTCGTCTTCGATCTGATTCCAGTTAATGGCGTGAATACGTTTTAGTTTCATTATTTAGTCTTCCGGGGCAGGCTGCTGGCCTGCCCTCTGGGTGTTAGCTTACAGCGAGCAGGAAACGCAGCCTTCGACTTCGGTACCCAGCAGGGCCATCTGGCGCAGGCGGATGTAATAGAGCGTCTTGATACCTTTTTTCCAGGCGTATATCTGCGCCTTATTAATGTCGCGAGTGGTGGCGGTATCGCGGAAGAACAGCGTCAGCGACAGCCCCTGATCGACGTGGCGGGTGGCTTCAGCATAGGTATTGATAATCGCTTCAGGCCCGATGTCATAAGCATCGCGGTAAAACGCCTGGTTATCGTTATTCATAAATGGCGCAGGGTAATAGACGCGGCCGGTTTTTCCCTCTTTTCGAATTTCAATACGCGACACAATCGGGTGGATGCTGGAAGTGGCGTGATTGATATAAGAGATAGACCCCGTTGGCGGAATTGCCTGCAGATTCTGGTTGTAAATTCCGTGTTCCATGACCAGATTGCGCAGTTCCAGCCAGTCCTGCTGCGAGGGCAGGGTGAAACCGGCACGTTGAAACAGCGCGGCAATTTCTGCAGTGCGCGGCTGCCAGCTCTGATTCACATACTGTTCGAAGTATTCTCCGCTGGCATAGCGGGAATCCTCAAAACCGGCAAAACGCTCTCCGCGCTCCTGAGCAATCAGGTTTGAAGTGCGCAGCGCGTGGTAAGTGATGGTGTAGAAGTAAAGATTGGTGAAATCCAGCCCGGCTTCTGAGCCGTACTGAATGCCTTCACGCGCCAGATAGCCATGCAGGTTCATCTGCCCCAGACCAATAGCGTGTGACTGCGCATTGCCGCGCTCAATCGAAGGCACTGAGTTGATATGGCTTTGATCCGAGACTGCGGTCAGGCCGCGCACTGCGATTTCCACCGTGCGGGCAAAATCCGGAGAGTCCATGGTGTGCGCGATGTTCAGCGAGCCGAGATTGCAGGAAATATCCTTGCCGATGCGACGATAGCTGAGATCGTCGTTGTACTCGGTAGGCGTGTTGACCTGCAGGATCTCCGAGCAAAGATTGCTCATATTGATCCTGCCCTGAATCGGGTTCGCACGGTTCACCGTGTCTTCAAACATGATGTAGGGATAGCCAGACTCAAACTGAATTTCCGCCAGCGTCTGGAAGAACTCACGTGGATTAATAAAGGTGCGGCGAATGCGATCGTCGGCCAACATCTCTTCGTACTTCTCGCTGATGCTGATATCCGCAAACGGCTGACCGTAAATCCGCTCCACGTCATAAGGAGAAAACAACGCCATTGGCTGGTTAGTTTTCGCCAGCTGGAAGGTGATATCCGGGATCACCACGCCAAGCGACAGCGTTTTGATGCGGATTTTCTCGTCGGCGTTTTCTCGTTTGGTATCCAGAAAGCGCAGGATATCGGGGTGATGAGCGTGCAGATATACTGCGCCAGCGCCCTGACGCGCGCCCAGCTGGTTGGCGTAAGAGAAGGCATCTTCCAGCATTTTCATCACCGGGATCACCCCGGACGACTGGTTTTCAATACGCTTGATGGGGGCACCGGATTCACGCAGGTTCGACAGCAGAAACGCCACGCCGCCGCCACGTTTGGAGAGCTGCAGGGCCGAGTTTACCGCGCGGCCAATGGATTCCATATTGTCTTCGATGCGCAGCAGGAAGCAGGAGACCAGTTCGCCGCGCTGCTGCTTACCGCAGTTCAGGAAAGTCGGGGTGGCAGGCTGGAAGCGCCCGGCCAGCATCTCTTCCATCAGCGACAGGGCCAGCGTCTGGTCACCTTTCGCCAGCGTCAGAGCGACCATGCAGACGCGCTCGGTGAAACCTTCCAGATAGCGTTTGCCATCAAACGTTTTCAGCGTGTAGCTGGTGTAAAATTTCCAGGCACCAAGGAATGTCTGGAATCGGAAACGGCGTGCGTAGGCCTGTTCAAACAGCGAACTGACAAATTCGAATGGGTAAGCGTTAAGCACCTCCGCCTCGTAATAGCCTTCAGAAACCAGATACTGTAAGCGCTCGCCCACCGAATCAAAGGTGACGCTGTTCGGCAGCACGTGCTGCAGAAAATAGTGGCGGGTCGCCTCATGGTCTTTATCGAACTGAATTTTGCCGTCTGCGTCATAGAGATTAAGCATCGCGTTCAGCGAGTGGTAATCCGCTGCGGCCGGATTTGGGATTATGAGTGTACTTTCTGTCGCTGCCAAAATTCGGTTACTCCCTGAGATACGTTAGCGATGTCGTCACGGGTGCCCAGCAGTTCAAAGCGGTACAGGCACGGCACCTGACATTTCTGCGCAATGATGGTGCCTGCCAGACAATAGGCTTCACCAAAATTACGGTTCCCCGCGGCAATCACACCGCGGATTAGCTGGCGGTTACTGACATCGTTTAAAAACTGGATGACCTGTCTGGGCACTGCTCCCCTGGCCGTGCCGCCGCCATAGCTGGGGACAACCAGGATATAGGGTTGATCGACCCTCAGGCAGTGTTCACTCTCCAGCGGAATGCGCAGGGCGGGTAAGCCGGTGCGAAGGACAAAGCGATGCGTGTTTTCCGACTGGCTGGAGAAATAGACCAGTGTCGACATCTGCTCAGCCCCGCATGGCGGAGAACTGACGGAGGGCAGAGATTTTATCCGGGCGGAAACCGCTCCAGTGATCTTCTTCCGCCATCACCACCGGCACCTGGCGGTAGCCCATGGATTTCAGCGTTTCCACTGCGGCGGGTTCATGGTCGAGATTGACCAGCTGGTAATCGATGCCCTGCTTATCCATCGCATTTTTCGTCGCATTGCACTGGACACAGTTGTTCTTTGTGTAAATAATAATGCGCATGATTCGTATTTACCTTGTTGGCCGGATGACGTCTCGAATGGCACGATTTTTGCTGACTATCGTTACCGCCGGAGTGCCACATGTAGTGGCTGTCTCAATGAGTTAAATACTAGATATAGTGGTTTGGAATTGCAACCACGCAATATCCAGGTTTTTATGATTTCTTTATTCTGACCGTTGCGAAGCCTTGTCACCAGAGGCTTGAGGCCAGATAAAAAAAATCCCCGCAGCGCAAACTGCAGGGATTTCGGTGGGAAAGGACGGGATCAGTGACGGGAAGTTGTGGTAGTGGCAATCAGCGCGCCCACAAAAACGCCCAATGCAGTACCAATTCCCACGCCATGCCAGGGCTTGTCACGGACATAAGAATCAACGTGATCGCCAGCATCTTTTGCCGCCTGAGTAACACGGTTGCGGCCATGCAATTTAGCGCGGGTTTCTTTCAGCAAAGCTTCAGCACGTGAACGCGCGCCATCAACTTCATCCTTTGTTTTGCTGCCGTAAGATTTCAGCAGATCGTCAAGGGTATCAGCCAGCTGTGAAACGTCCTGATTGATATCAATGTCTTCGTTTTTAGGTGTCCGGTTAAACATTTATCTCTCCCCTGGATATGAAACGTACTATTAACTGTAGACCATTACAGAGATTTTTAGTGACCCGAACCGGGATCCGGGCCGTTTCTGGATTATTCCGAAAGCGCCAGCCCTTCACGCTGTTGTAAGGTTGCTGGGTTGGCACGTTTTAGAGGATTAAGCATGTATTTACGCCCTGATGAGGTTGCTCGCGTACTGGAAAAAGCGGGGTTTGAGATGGATGCGGTGACCGCAAAAGCCTATGGATACCGCCGCGGAGACAGCTACGTGTATGTGAACCGTGAAGCAAGGATGGGCCGTACCGCACTGGTGATCCACCCGACGTTAAAAGAAAAAAGCCACAGCTATGCGGAACCCGCTTCCGATATGAAAACCTGTGAACACTATGTGCAGTTTCCAATGTATCTGGCCGGTGACAATCAGGATCACTACGGCATCCCACACGGCTTCAGTTCGCGTGCGGCGCTGGAGCGTTACATCACTCTTATGTTCGGATAATCTCTGACGATCCTCGTGAATTCAGCGCATATCTGTACTGATGGCGCTGAAACCTCTCTTCTGCTGCACTCATCCCCACACTCTGTACCGTTGTTTTGCTGCGGAATAATCGGTATAACGCTGGCTTATGTGGAAGTTTAGACGTCTATACGGATAAATCAGCGATGCAGCAAACTCAGCAGGACACCGCGCAACAATTCAAACGCAGCATGAAAACCCGCCACTGCGGCCTGCCTTTTGTGGCGCTCTGTTATGGGGCTTACTGTTTCACGCAGTTGTTGAAGAAGCGCGATACCGCGAAGGAGATTCAGCATGTTTCCGACTGATATGACCGTGCAACAAAGGGTAGCCGCTGGCCTGGTGCTGGATGGCGCAATGGCGACCGAACTGGAAGCGCGCGGCTGCGATTTGACCGACGCGCTGTGGTCGGCGAAGGTACTGATTGAAAATCCGGAACTAATCTACCAGGTTCACTACGACTACTTTAAAGCGGGCGCACAAGTTGCTATTACCGCCAGCTATCAGGCTACGCCCCAGGGTTTTGCAAAGCGTGGGCTGAGTACAGGAGATTCGCTGCAGCTGATTGCCCGCAGCGTTGAGCTGGCCAGCCGCGCCAGAGGGGATTATCTTGCTGAGCATCCGGAGGCGGGAGCGTTGCTGATAGCGGGGTCTGTCGGACCTTATGGTGCTTTCCTGGCGGATGGCTCGGAATATCGTGGCGATTATTCGCTGCCGCAGCAGGAAATGATGGATTTCCATCGTCCGCGCATTCGAGCCCTGATTGATGCGGGTGCAGATATCCTGGCTTGTGAGACCCTGCCTTCCTTTGCGGAAATCCAGGCGCTGGTGGCTCTGCTACAGGAATTCCCGGCCACGCCAGCATGGTTCTCCTTTACGCTGCGTGACAGCGAACACCTGAGCGATGGCACGCCGCTAAGTGAAGTGGTGGCTCTGCTGGACGGTTGCCCGCAGGCCGTCGCGCTGGGCATTAACTGCATCGCACTGGATAAAGTAACCGCAGCGCTGGAAGCCCTTTCATCGCTGACTGCCAGGCCGCTGGTGGTCTATCCAAATTCTGGTGAGCAGTATGATGCCACCAGCAAAACATGGCACAGTGATGCTTCCACCTGCACACTGATTGATAATCTTCAGGTCTGGCAAAAAGTCGGTGCGAAGCTGATAGGCGGCTGCTGCCGGACCACGCCTGCCGACATCGCGGCCATTGCTCAACATTGCCGCTCGTGATAACCCACTGAAAATTTGCGTTATAACGCCCGCACTTGCCGGGTGTTAATAATGAAAACCCGCCTCACTGCGCTTAGACTATTCTGAATATTTAATCCGGCAGGAAGGCTTATGAGAAAGCTTTTATTGGCACTGGCTTCAGCGTGGTTGCTGAGCGGCTGTGCAACAATAGTGGGCGATAAAACCCAGGATGTGGCGATCCAGACGTGGCCTCAGGGCGTGAAGTTTGTGGTGCAGGATGAGACTGGAAGAGCAGTTGCTGAAGGTATCACCCCGAAAACCGTGACGCTTGAGAAATCTGACGGCAGTTACTTAGGCAAGAAAAAATATACGCTGCAGCTTGAGCGTGCGGGTTATGTCCCGCAGACCATCCCGCTGGAGGAGAGGGCTAACCTCTGGTATATCCTGGGCAACATCCCTCTGGGCGGTTTCCCGGGCTGGCTGATTGTCGACCCGTTCAACGGGGGGATGTATAACATTGAGCCAGCAAAAGTGCAGACCATTATGAATCCGGTGGGCGCGCGCGGCTGATAAATTGGGGCATTGGTAAGGTGCCCCGGAACAGAACGACTTATTGTGCGGTAGGCTGAACCATCGTATGAGGCGGCTTGTGCCTGGCCAGATACTGCGGCTGGAAGATGCACATGCGGATGGTATTACGGTATTCACCGTTGATGAAGAACTCATGGATCAGTTCCCCTTCAATTTCAAAACCTAACTTGGAATAGATGTGGATCGCCTTTTCGTTCTCTTTATCGACAATCAGGTACAACTTGTAGAGGTTGAGCACTGAGAAACCGTAATCCATCGCCAGCCTGACCGCTTTACTGGCCAGCCCTTTGCCCTGATGGCTGGGGGCGATGATAATCTGAAATTCTGCCCGGCGATGAATGTGATTGATCTCAACCAGTTCAACCAGTCCGGCCTTATCCCCTTCATATTCCACTACAAATCGGCGTTCGCTCTGGTCGTGAATGTGTTTGTCATAAAGATCGGACAGTTCGACAAACGCCTCATAAGGTTCTTCAAACCAGTAACGCATGACGCTGGCGTTATTATCCAGCTGGTGAACAAATCTCAGATCTTCCCGTTCCAGCGGACGGAGTTTGACACCCTGTTCTGCAGGCATGGCAGACATATATTTTCCTTGTTGCAGATGCATTATTGCCTGAAGAAGTATACGTCTGGCGGTGAGGAATGGCACTGAGCAGGGCAGGAGCTGGATCAATAACTGAGCCGCCAGCCGGAAAAAGTGGCTGGCGGTTTAACAGCGGTTAAGCTAAATCAGAAGTTGTAGCCAACCACCAGGTAGTAACCCCAGCCAGTGGATTTCACTTCGAACGGACCGTTGCCGAAGTTGAGTTCCTGGCCATCAGCCCACTGTCCGCCGTTGTGGAACCAGCGCGCTACGAAGGAGTAGTGCCAGTGATCATAGCCCAGCGAGAGGATATGGCTTGAGGCAATGGAATTGCTGGTGCGCGAAGCATCAGACTTGTCACGCAGGTCTGAACCCCAGTCAAAGTTGGTGAAGCCTACGTAGCTCAGGTTACCGCCCCAAAGGGTGGTGATTGGCACGAAGTATTTCACCTTGAAGCGATAACCATCCCAGCTGTTTTCATTGGCAGCACCGTAGTTCTCCCACTGATATTTGGCATAGACGTTCAGCGACAGGCCGACATCAGAATGGGTATCGATATCGGTGCCCAGCCCCATATACCAGGTATTCTGACGGTTCGCGCTGTTATGGCCCATATCGTAGATATAGTTGTTGGCAAAGTACCACTCTTTGAACGGGCCGAAGCTCAGATCGGTGTTGGTCAGCTTATCAATAGAGAAACGAGGTTCGATCTCCATAAACAGGGGAGAACCTTTGTCCCAGATGCCGCTGTCATTTGAATTACCCGCGCCGAAGAATTTAGGCACATCAACGTAACCATAAAAGTCGAACCAGTCTTTTTTGGCGAAGGCTTCATATTCCAGATAAACGTCGTTATTCAGACGAGGTCCAAAGCGGGTGTGGTAGCTACCCACCACGTTTACGCTCTGGTGCCACCAGTCGGAAACATATTCAGGACCATCGGTTGCAGCAAAAGAAGAGGCACTATAAGAAAGCGCAGCCAGGGCGCCAGCCATCACAATTTTATATTTCATTATATTACCACATGCTTATCGACCATTTTCTGCTGACAGCGCGATGGTCTTATTAAGACGTTATCAGGGGAGAAGTGGGTGGCTGTATTTACAGCGGAAAACACCCGTACCGGATGTTGTGGCAGTGTGCCGTCATCCGCGTTTAAGGAAATAGAGATTGATCACACTTGTCAAACCTTGTTTCATTTCAGTTCAATTAAAGTGTGATATGCATCACATATATAAGCATTCAGTGAGAGAGAGGATTCGGTGACGTTCTCAGATGAATTTTTACCGTGAGTAATCGTTTGCCTCGGTGGGGAAGTGAAATGGCTTCAACAAACTGGAACACAGTAGTGAATTTTGTGCACTGACAGGTGATATTTTTATAAGTTTTACTTATGGTTTTGCTCTGTATCCAGAATGGAGTGAGTTCGATTTTTATACAACTACAGGTCCAGGGCTGAGGTATTGTTTCTGTAGCAAGGCTGATATCAGGACGCAGTTTGTTATGAAAAAATATTAATCGGTGACACAAAAATTAATTTGAGTTAAGTAAATTATTTAACATTAAATTAATCTAAATTAACGTGAAGGAAATAAAAAAGCCCGGCCATAAGGCCGGGAAGCTCATCTTTAGATTTATGTACAGCCTTATTTCAGAGTAAGAATGAGGCAGTGAATGCTGGGGCATTAAGTGAATCATTCTTAACTGAAGTATCGATTATAAATATCACGACAGTAAAAACTAATACTTAAAGTGGGGAATTGGATATTTAATTTTATTAGTTTAGGGTATTTGGGTATGTATGTTATAATTTGAACAAAAAAGGATCGATTGTATCTTAATAAATACGAATCATTCCGGATATATTCTAAAGTGATTTTTGATTCATAATTTCTGATTTGAGTTAAGTTGCGTTTTAAGCGGTTTTTATATTTTAATGTTTATGGTAGTGGGAGGTGCCAATTTCGATGGCATTGTTAATTATTTGATAGTTTGTGATTTTTGATTGAAATTAGTGCTAATTATCAGGTAGTTACTTTTTTCTGGAGAGTGTTGCTCTAATTTTAGTCTTAGAGGTTGCACTGGTGTCGCAGAAGGTTATGAGATTCTCTGTTAGATTAATCTTAGGAGTACTGGTTATCAATAATAAGATTTAGATGAACTTTATGGTGGGTAAAGAAACATTATGCTGACTTAAAAGAATTTAGTGGGTAAATAAACGTTAAAAGAAAAGCAATAACAACCAAATGTAACCCAGAAAAAATATCACATCCCTTTATGAATTAAGCGCCACTCCCGGCCGAAGATGATTTCTGGCTGCCTGTTAATCCAGCCAGGGCTCCAGTGTAGTTTCGATCCAGGTGATGAAGGTACGGACCCGTTGCGAAAGATTACGCCGGTGGGCTACCACAAGTGATGCTGCGAGAGGTGCCGGACGCAGGCCGGGCAATATTTCCACCAGAGCACCCCGTTCAAGGTGGTGTCTGAGTGACGAATAGCCAGCCTGAATTAACCCAACACCTGCAAGTCCGGCTTCGTGATAGGTCTGTACGCTGTTGACTTGCATCACACCCGGCAGAGGAAGCGATGAATAGCCATCGCCGTCAGGATATTCCCATCCGGCGAGTCTGGAGCCAAATGTACGTGTGTAGTGAACCATCTGGTGTCCCTGATTGATCAAATCGTCGATGGTATGAGGCACACCATAGCGTTCCAGATAGTCCGGACTTGCCACATTTATCATACGCAGATGTCCGAGTGGCCGGGCAATGAGAGTTTCGTCAATGACGGGGCCGAGGCGGATTACACAATCAAAACCTTCCTGAACAAGATCGACACGACGGTCAGTGCTGGAGAGTTCCAGTTCCAGCTCTGGATGCGCTGAAAGCAGTTGTGGCAAGGCGGGAACGACCACGCTGCGTGCCAGCTCGGTTGGCATATCAACCCGTAATTTTCCCCTCAGCTGAGCATCTTTGTCTGCAAACATGGACTGCAACTCCTGCGCTTCTGCAAGCAGGTCACGCGCACGGGAATAAAAGACCCGGCCATCTTCCGTAAGCTGCACGCTGCGCGTGGTACGGTGCAGCAGTGCAACACCGACTTCCCGCTCAAGCTCCCGGATTACTGCGGAGACTCGTCCTTTTTGTGTTCCCATACTTTCGGCCGCACGGGTAAAGCTGGCCATTTCAGCAACACGCGAAAAAATTACCAGAGCATCAAGATTCTTCATTGTTCATCCTGAAGGGAACAGTGAGTTATTTATTGCGTTATTTATATCCTATCTTCCACACAATAGACTAGCCAAAACGTTCGTCCGCCTTGAAACGGCACGTCGCTATGGCGCACATGTCGCTGAAATTGCTCAGCAGTTGAACAACGGGAAATCCTAAGTTGCCCGTTTGCTGGCTGGGTTAAACACAGGTTTCAGTGCTTCGTTACAATAATTTATCAGGAAGAAAGTGATGAAATATAATCAACTGGGCCGGACAGGTCTCTTCGTCTCGGAGCTTTGTCTTGGCACCATGACGCTCGGCGGTAACCCCGATGCGGGAGTATGGTCGGAAATTGGGGCGCTTGATCAGCGTGAGGCTAACCTGCTGATTGCCGGTGCTTTTGCCCAAGGTGTTAACTTCATCGATACGGCTGATGTTTATTCTTTTGGCCAGTCAGAACGTAGGGTAGGTCAGGCCCTGAGAGATCTGGGAATAGCCAGGAGTGAGGTAGTTCTGGCTACCAAAACAGCGGGTGTAATGGGAGATAAACCCAACGATCAGGGCGCGTCACGCGGGCATATCATGGATTCGGTGCAAAGAAGCCTGGAGCGGCTTCAGGTAGATCATATTGATCTTTACCAGATTCATACCTGCGATCCGGTTACTCCCGTTGAGGAAACACTTCGGGCCCTTGATGACCTGACGCGGCAGGGATTAATTCGTTATGTCGGCGTTTCAAACTGGCCTGCAGGCAAGCTGGGTAAAGCTCTGGGGCTGAGCGAAGCGCTTCACGCCACTCGTTTCGAGACGCTGCAGGCGTATTATTCGATCGCCGGGCGAGACGTGGAGCGTGAACTGGTTCCACTGGTTACAGAAGAGAGGATGGGCCTGCTTGTCTGGTCGCCCCTTGCCGGTGGGTTACTCTCCGGGAAGTTTGGTCCCGGAGCCCCAACGGAAGAAGGTTCCCGGCGAAGCCACTTCGACTTTCCCCCCGTCGAACTTGCACAGGCATGGCGATGTGTGGCTGAGATGCGCACCATTGCCGATGCGCGTGGTGTCACAGTGAGCAGGATAGCGCTTGCCTGGTTACTTTCCAGACCACAGGTTACCAGCGTTATTATCGGTGCAAAACGTCTTGAGCAGCTCGAAGACAATCTCGCTGCGGTCGATATTGTTCTGAGTGAAGATGAGCTTGAACGGCTCGATTCAGTCAGCGCACTTCCTCCTTACTATCCCGGCTGGATGATAGATCACCAGAATGCAGGCAGGTATCCGCATCCTGTTTAGGGGAGTAAAGAACCAAGGGAGTTAATACTTCGCAGGATACATTACAGACATAAAAAAGCCCACAAGGTTATCACCGTATGGGCTCCCAGGACTTCTGCGGACGTCCTGACTGGTCCTGTCAGCTCTGGCCGGAGTAGGGGAGGCGGAGATATTTATGCTGGACGGTTGATGAGCGCCAGATTTCGGCCGCTGCCAGGTGTTGTGTAGTCGAGCCAGGTGCCTCTCTCTTTTTGTGACTGGACTGCATTTTGCATCATTACCAGGCCTGGCTTTAAAACCGGGTTTGTTATCTTTTATTTTGTTAGATATTTTTTTAAAATATATAATTAACGCTAATTCTATAAGAAGAAAAGACGATACAACAGTTAACAGTATGTGATTGGGCCAGATTTTATATGATATACCACCCAGTATAATGGCTATGCAAACAGGGAAGTAACCAAAAATAAAATCATCTTTAATAGAGCTAGACCATACTGCAAATAATCTATTCATTTTATTAGTCTCGTGATATCTGATGCGATTTTATTATCGGGAACTGTGCTTTTGTAGTTTTTCCCCGATTCTAACTTTACATGGTATACCTAAGCGTAAATCGATGTTGTTTAGTCGAAGGTATAACATACAGGCTGTAGACTGCCCTAACGGCTACTGTCAGCCCTGGCTGGAAAAGTGTTAGCAGAGATATCAATATATTTTCTTAATCCCATTGGGCGGCTCACACCGCGAGGAGCGGAGAACGGCAACTTAAACATCGGCGATTCCGGGACTTTTATCGTCCAGATCGTATCGCCAATGAAACTAAACCTTACGGAGTGGGGCGAAACTGTCAGTCCTTCAAAATGACCTGAAGCGTAAACACCTCCGATAACCAGTTTCTCAACTATTCCCTGAGGAAGCTCGATCAGTAGAACCGTCAAGGTTTCTTCAAAGATAATGTCATCAGTCACGAACAAAAGATAACGATACGCATCAACTATTGTTGCGGCTTCCAGCACTTTACCAGGAATGATGATCCCTGTTGGGTGGCTTTCAATCAAAACCTCAGACTCAGCCTGGGAGGTATTCGTTGCTTCAGTCACTTCTGTTAGCGCTACTGTAGTAACTTCTTTCATGTTCAGTTCAGCCGTTTGTCCATAGAGAGTGTTCTTCAGAAGCCTTCAATCTTTCAGCTACAACCAGTCTCAGAGGTGTTGATGCATATTGATGCCAGATATGAATATAGCAAGAAAGCTTATCAAATCGAACTGAACACTTTGCTTATATGCATCTTCATAATCTATGAGAGCATGAAAAGAACATCACCACAATGTTGCAGGCCAAACCTTTCACAAAGTTATGTCGGAACCATTAAAAGAGCTGAAGATGCCAGGGTACCAAGCGGTATTTGTCCGAGTCGTGTATATTGTCGATATCATGCCAGATGGAATGAAAACGTAGCATTTTTTAACTTAAAAATTATCTATGACAGCTTCCTGTTATTCCATAACCATCCTGTTGTGCTTATTTGACAGTGGTTTTTCCTGCATAAAAAACTGGCACGGCGTAAGCCAGTTTTTTATTTTTTATTCTTACTGAAAGGATTAAGGTTAGGGTGTTTTTTTCGATAAAAGTACAAACCGACAGGAATTAATATAATATAGAAAATAATGGACTCCCAAGCATATTTAGGCCAGAATATCATCGCAATGATTGAGAATGCTATTATGCTGGCGACGGGGATGTATGCAACAATGATGTCATCAATAAAATCATCCCATAGTAGCTTAAGTAATTTTTTCATTTGATTAATCTCATTATGTCTGATGCTATCTCATTTTCGCTCTTCATTGAATAACTGGTGGTATCAATCTTTGAGAATATTGGCTCAATAATGAAGTAAAGCATTTCAAGCTCGGCTTGATACAAGGCTGCGTATACCATCGGTTTACGAGATTTTAATCGGCTGGCAGCATCAGCAGCAACCTTAACGTATGAGTAAACGCCTACCGCAAGAACTCCCCATTTTGATACACTCGTCGTGAAACTATCGATAGCAATTCGCATTCCAAAACCAGAACAAATAGCAGTTGAAATGGAGAAGGTAAAGGCTTTACTTGTGTATCTACTACTCGCGAATCCTGCGCCTTTTTGTAGAAGAATTAAATGTATTTTGTTTATTTTTTCTTCAGACTGTCCACCTAACATGTCTTTAACCATTATCTGGACAATGTTGAATACTACATCTGGATGAAGAGTCAACTTCACCAATGCTTTAATAAATCTTATATCCTCGTGCTTTAAATTAGAGCAAACATCCTGGTAGTTTTCAAAGAAACAAGATGAATACCATGTTAGCCGGGTGAATCCTGACGCAATTTTATTAGCCTGCTCCAGTGCCATACGACCCGATCCTTGGACACCTTTATCCAAAAGAATGGCCAGTTGTTTATCAGCTTGTAATTTATCGCTAATTAGTTGGTTGTAAATCACTTTTCCCTCTCAAATTCTTCCTTACGTAGAGTGGCTAACCGATCTCCCTTGCTGTGCAGGACTGAAACAATATTTGGTAGTCGATTAACCTCCGTTACTATGTGGTTTAGCAAGTGGATTGTAAACAGTTAAGTGGAGACCGTAGCAAATTGCTTGCAGAGTTAATACTATGTTTACGCTGTGTTTTTTCACAGTGATTATGGAGCAAAGACAGTAATTTGAAAGGGATGGGTGAGGCTTTATTGATGGCGGCGGGGTGTTCTCTAAGCGCCCGGAAGAATGTGGCGGTGGTTTCTGATTTGGCTCTAGATCGCGTGATCCCGTTTCCGACACTAATTCAGTCATGATCAGGAATAACGGGATTATGTAAGCATCCCTGTAAAGCGGACCATTCACTTTCAGAGATCTTCCGGCATACTGACTATGTCCCGTAAGGAGATCGCCATGCGTAAAGCCCGATTCACCGAACACCAGATCATCGCCGTTCTGAAGTCCGTCGAAGCCGGACGCACCGTGAAGGATGTCTGCCGGGAAGCCGGTATTTCCGAAGCCAGTTATTACAACTGGAAAGCGAAGTCTGGCGGTATGGAAGCCTCTGATATCAAAAAGATGAAAGATCTGGAGGATGAGAACCGCCGTCTGAAACAGATGTTTGCAGATCTGAGCCTTGAGAATCGGGCGTTAAAAGATGTCATTGAAAAAAAGCTTTAAAACCAGCGATAAAGCGTGAGCTGGTCAGCTATCTGACCGCGCAGTTTGCCCTGAGCTTACGTCAGGCATGCAGGACATTGTCGCTGAGCAGGACGGTGTATTTTTATCAGCCAGACACACAGCGTGATGAACCGGTGATCCGGATGTTGACTTAAGCGGCTGAACGTTATCCACGCTACGGGTTTAAGAAGCTGTTTCAGGTCCTGCGCCGACAGGGACATGGCTGGAATCATAAAAGGGTTTACCGGATTTACTGCCTGCTGAAACTGAATTTTCGCCGTAAGGGAAAACAACGCCTGCCGGTGCGTAATCCGGCTCCGCTGGCGACGCCAGAGGCGATGAACCAGAGCTGATCTCGCTGACACTGGCACAATGGGCAGAAGAGCATGGTGTGATGCTGGAATTTATCAGGCCCGGCAAGCCCACGCAGAATGCCTTTATCGAGCGCTTTAACCGGACGTACCGGACAGAAATACTGGATTTTTATCTGTTCAGAACACTGAATGAAGTACGGGAAATAACAGAGCGCTGGCTGGCTGAATATAACAGCGAACGCCCTCATGAATCCCTGAATAACCTGACGCCGAAAGAATACCGGCTGATGGCTGAAACCCCGGAAATCTCAAAAAGTGTGTGGAACTAAAACGGGTGTACTTACACTGCTTCAATGACATCAGGAGGAAATCCTTCCTCATTGAGTGCCGTACTAGCGATAGAACGTAAACCGTGTGATACGAGTAAACCTCCTAAGCCAGCACGCTTGAGTGCTGCATTCACTGTTTGGCTGTTCATTGGCTGCGTTGGTTTAATGCGACTGGGAAAGATAAACTCTCGGCCACCACTGAGTGATTTCATCATTTCCAGAATAGAGAGAGCCTCATTGGATAGTGGAACCGTATGGTCCCGGTTCATCTTCATTCGGGCTGCTGGAATTTTCCATTCGCTAGCATCAAAATCGATCTCATCCCATCTAGCCTCAGCAGCTTCGGCAGGGCGGGTGATGGTGAGAAGCTGCCACATGAACAGAGACACCGCGTGGACACACTGATACTTGCCGTACGCATTGTTTGCATTAACTGTGGAAGTTGATCCGGGCGGATACTCGGCATGTTTTTCTTCTGCGGTTTCTCGAATGCTTTCCCGATGTTTACGCTGGGAACCGCATCAATCAGGCCCGAGTTCTGGGCGTAAATCATGACTTCGTTAATACGCTGACAAAGGCGGCGAACAGTCTCTAATGCCCCTCTAGCCTGAACAGGCTGCACTGCTTTAACCAGAGTATGAGCCTTAATCTCAGTGACACTGATATCACCGATTGCTGGGAAAATATCTCTCTCAAGCGAACGCCAGATGTCGTCGGCATAGTCCTCTGTTACGCTGGCTTTCTTCACATTCCACCAACGCTCAGCAACTAACAGGAAAGTGTTGGTTTTGGCCTCTTGAGAATTTCTCACCTGTTCTTTCTGATGCTCCTGAGGATCAATGTCTTTCGCCAATAAAACTTTAGATTCGGCTCTGAGTTTACGTGCATCAGAAAGCGAGACGGCAGGGTAGGCACCGAAGCTCTGTTTGGCTCGCTGCTTGGTCAGAGGTCGATAGTAATGGAACTGCCAGAGCTTGCTACCACTGGACTTGATTAACAGAGTAAGCCCGTCACCATCATACAGCTGGTAATCGGCATCTTTAGGTTTGGCGGCTTTGATTTCCGTATCCGTTAGCGGCTTGGTTTTTCTTGCCATGGGAGTCTCCATGCGTTTAGGCCCAACGAAAACAATAGAGCTTTTCGTTGGGCCTATCAATGGGCCTAAAAGGTTCGGATTTAATTAGTTCTCTTCGGACTTCGCGGGACAAATGACAGGCACAAAAAAGCCCGCAGGGCTTGCGCCGTGCGGGCTCTTAGGACTTCATCGGAGCTGGCGGAGTCTGTATTTATAACTTATCTTTATGAATATAAATAAAAAATCTGAATTGATTTTAAGTGCGTATACCAAAGCGTATACCAATTACTTTTATTAAGACGTATATGGAGTAGGGCACAGCGTACTTCCTCACATCAAAATTGTTTACCTAATGCACATTTAATGTTACTTGAAGTAGATCGCAACGCTGAAATTTTGTACGTCTGAAATTCATTCCCGATAACTGCTTACGTTGAGCAAAGCACTGGATTTAGGTTAAGCCATGTTCTTTATGAGCAAAAGCAAGCATAGAACCGTTGGATACAAATCACAGCAAAAATAAGAAAACATTCCTTTCTTATTGAAAGGTAAAAATTAAATAAATCGAATAGGGGCGCGCCCGGTACTTGACATTTTGCACTTCCGGGAATTTTTTCCTGCGTGGTTCCGGCGATCGAACAGCCAAATGCCGCGATGTGCCTCAGCATAGGCCTACAGGACACTACATATATTGATGATGTCAGTTAAACATGATACCAGATGTAGGATTGTGGTTGCAGCAAACTGAGATGCGGGCCACTTGACAGAATGGCCGTAACATCCAGTTTAAGGGATGGAAGCCAGACATGGTAGAATTCCTATATACACAGATCTTGTTACCCAACTATTTAGCCCGGATGGCACTATGACAAAGCAAACCCTAGTAGAGAGATTTAAGGCGCTTGAGCAGGATTATGAAGCATTGCTTTCTACAAAATATATTGACCAAAGTGTTCTCACTCACAAAATGGAAACTTATGTTGATTCTGGTAAATACAAAAACTGGATTGCCAGAGTGAAAAAGTTAATCGAGGACAGCTACGGAAAACAGTCAGACTATTATAATGACTTTAATACGGTAAGTAGTAGCTGGTCTACTAATTATAACACGCTGATAAGAAGTTATAAGCCGTTGTTTGATGCTGCGAGAGATGACCTTTCGCACTCCGCAGTCAGTGCTGAAACATCTGTGGAGGGTTCAGCACTAGGTCTCGTATTGAATATTTTGAACAGGTTTCCGGCCTTTGTCCGTCAATTAAAGAGACGATATAATGGCCGTGCGCCGCTTGAAGTTAACGATGAGTATGACGTGCAGGATTTGGTTTATGCGCTGCTGACTTTGCACTTTAATGATATCAGAGCGGAAGAGTATACCCCCAGCTTTGCGGGCGCAGCTTCAAGACAGGACTTTCTTTTGAAAAAAGAAAAAATTGTGATCGAGGTGAAGAAAACCCGTGAATCACTGGGAGCCGGTAAGGTCGGCGGAGAGCTACTTATTGATATGGCCCGCTACCGCGCTCATCAGGACTGCGAAACGCTGATATTGTTTGTGTATGACCCTGATGGTTACATAAATAACCCTTTAGGTGTGAAAGCCGATTTGGAATCTGGAGATGCGGAAGGAAAGGTGAAGGTGGTTATTGCGCAGTTCTGACACAGTAAGTATCAATCTGGAAATAAAAGTTTGCCACAGTGTCAGTGGGTTGAAAATAACAAAATTCGGCAGGCCAGAAACTGGAAAAAATACCTATTCTTTCCAGTGTGGTTAAAGTAGCACTGCATGATGTCAGGGTCCAGCGATATAATTGATTTATAATGATTGACCTCTCTCTATATAGGCTGATACGAATGAATAGGATATACCACTACACCGACCTGAACGGACTCAAGGGCATCGTTGAAAATCATTGTCTTTGGGCGACCAATGTACATTTCCTTAATGACGAAGAGGAAATGAATCATGGGATTACTGCTTTCGAAAATGCACTTAAACATCTGAATGAAGATCTGAGTGAAAAAAGCATCAGTATCTTAAGAAATACACTATATGGGCACCAGTTATTTCGGGGGAAACATAATTATAATATCTCATTCTGCCAGAACTCAGACCTGCTTAGTCAGTGGCGAGGCTACGCCGCATCGCAGGGTGTATGCCTGGAGTTTGACAGTGAAGAGTTAGAAAACTCCCTCGATTTTCGTGGGTCTAACATTTTATCTCAGAGAGTTTTTTATTCCAGCCCTGATTCTACTCTGGAAGCGAAAACGGAGATTCTAAATTTTTTACAGCAAGAGAAAATTATTGAGGAAAGTATAGGGAAGCCGCTTTTTGAATATGCAGGTGCTAATGAAATCATTAATAGATTAATACCGTTTTTCAAGCACGAGAGTTTTCGGGAAGAAAGCGAATACCGGATTATCATACAACCGGATGTAAACTCAGCACCGGTTAAGTTCAGGGTAAATCAGCACGGTCTCATTCCTTATCTTGAAGTAAAGGCAAGCACAGATAACGCTACTAACGGACGCCTGCCCTTAAAAAGCGTAAAGATCGGCCCCTGTAAAAACCGGGCGTTCATGAAGCAAGGTATTGAGTTTCTTCTTCATTACAATGGATACAGAAAAACAAAAATTTCTTACACTAGTGCGCCTTTCCGTGCCTAACCAAAAGTTAAACTTATTAGACAGGATGACTATAACGTCCAGTGATTAGAAATAAATGCAGATCCGCTTACGACACATAGCGAAACAAATAGATCATTCGCTCGTTAAGAAGGGGGAGCGCCTAGAAAAAGATTTTACAGAAAACCCTTCACACTATTCACTCTGCGATTTTGTTTATATATATCAGATGATTACCCGATGAATGATAGGTGTAGGGTGAAGGATATTATTCATCACCGGTGAAGTTCAGGCATAAAAAACCGGCTTTCGCCGGTTTAGATAGTCATGCTGCTGGAGGGGCGTCGCACTTCGGCAGCCAGTCAGTGCTGCTTTCGTCCGTCAGGTCAAGGTTGGTCTGCATCCCCAGCTTTGTCCGGCGTTTCATGTAGTGCTGTCCGTATTCCCGCATGATGCTCTCCAGCGACAGGCCAAACATATTCATGCTGAGCGGATTCTTATAGCCGTTGGCTTCCATATAGGCCAGATAGGCGTGATAAAGGTAACGCCTGGGCTGAAGCGGCCTGATGCTGGCGTTACCCATGTAAAGCGCATTTGGCTCGGGCGTGGTGAACAGGTAGCCGCAGAAGTCCACCATCGGATCTGCATCGCGCTTGATGCGCATCGCCTCGTCGGAGTTCTGCTGCGACTGAAGCAGCGAGTGGGCCTGCTGCGGCTGGCTGAACTGCTGCATCAGCTGGCGCACAATGACGGCCAGCTCCCCGCTGATTTTTTCCTTCAGCTGCGGGTCGCGCTCGTCTGCCGGAATTATTTCCGGGAAGTGCAGTATCACCCGGCGGCGCGACACGCCCCCGCTGCGGTCGGTGAAGCGCATCGGGTTGTTGTTCACCGCCAGAATCACCGCCGCGCGTTCGCGCGACGACTCCAGCGTTTCAATGGTGGCTGAGGTGGTGTTGTCCGTTCCGGCCAGCATGGTGGCGATTTCTGCCATGATGCTTTTGCCACTGCCGCCGGGGCCGGTGACCTCCAGAAACAGCTGCCAGCCGTAGCGGTTCGCCAGCACCATAAACAGCGCGGCCAGAATGATGTCGCGTTTGGCCGGGTCACGTCCGGCGGCGCGGTCGAGCCACTGCCAGAAGTGCGGTGCGTGGTCTGCCAGCGTTTCACCCTGAACAGGCTTCGTGTAGTCCACCTCACTGACCGTGCGCAGCCAGAAGTCTTTACTGTGCGGGCTGAAGTCGCCGGTGCGGGTGTCCAGCACGCCGTTACGAAAGCCAATCAGGCGGCGCGCCGGGTCGGCCTGCTGCGGCAGCATCAGCTTCAGCGTCTCCACTACGCCCGAAATCTTGCCCGCCGAAAACGGCGCGCGCAGGCGCTGGAACAGCTTCGCCACGTCCCGCTCAAACTGCTTCCCGGAAATCACCTTCCACGCGCCGGAGCGGTAGCGGGACAGAATTTCTCCGCTGGCGTCCACGGCCAGCGCGCTGCGGTAGTGCTCCGCAACCCGCTCCGCCTTTTCACTGGCGCTCATGGCTGAAAACTCCGCCTCGCTCATCACGTCGAACGGACTGGCGACGGGCGGCGTGGCGGCTCCGGCCAGCGCCCGCCGGGTGCTTTCTTCACCGTGCTGCATGAAGGCGTCATTCCAGTCACCGAACACCGGCGGCAGGGCCACGGCTGCGCGGCTGGCTTCGGCTGCCTGCTTTGCTTTTTTCTGGCCGTCGCCGTTCAGGTCGCGGTCGGCGGCAATCAGCAGCGGCAGCGCGGCGTGCTTTTCACGGGCAAGGCCAGCCAGAGAAAGGAGATTGACGGACGACAGGGCAATCCACACCTCATCCCCGGTCAGGTTGTGCACCGTCAGACCGGTGGCGTAGCCCTCCGTCAGCCAGATGCGCGCTGCCGGTTTGCCGGTGCTGAGAATGTGGCACGCGCCTTTTACCTGTCCACCCTTCAGCGTACGCTTTTCACCCGCGGCGTTAATCAGCTGCACGTTCACCAGCTGGCCGCCCGTATCGTGCAGGGGAACGAGCACATCACCGGCACGATAGGCCGTGAGTGCGACTTTCTGCGGCTTCGCCAGCGTCAGGCAGGACTGCTCCGGCCAGCCTTTGCGGGACAGGTAGGCGTTGCCGGTTGTCTGCTGCGCGGTGCTGACCAGCTGCTGTGCCTGCTTTATGGCGGCGGCACGGGCTGCTTCGTTATCTTCGCCTGCGCTGGCGGCAGGCGAGCTGTCCACCGGTGACAGGCTGCCGGTCAGGCCGTTTACCCGCGCAGCGGCTTCGGTCAGGCTCAGTGAGAGGGCCTTTTTCACCAGGTCCATGCCGTCACCGGCACCGCACTGATTACAAATCCATGTGCCGCGCCCCTCCTGGTCGTCAAAGCGGAAGCGGTCGGTTCCGCCGCATACCGGGCAGGAAGTATGGCGGTTCTTTACCACCTTCACGCCCAGCGCGGGCAGGATGCGGGGCCACTGGCCCCGCGCGGCCTTTGCCGCGTCTGATACGGTCATTTTCATTCTTCTTTTCTCCCCTAATGCAGCACCGGCGCGTCTTTCAGACGCCCGCAGAGTTCATCCATCACCACCTGTCCCAGAAAGCTCAGGCACGGGGCCGACTTCAGCGGCCCGGCGGCAAGCAGGTCGTCGAGCAGCGCGTAGGCAATTTCCAGACCGCGCTGGCGTCCGTGCTGGCGCAGGTAGAAGCCCTCCAGCTCGGTTTCAATGGCGTGCTCAAGACGCGCCAGCGTCAGGCCGGGATAGCGCTTTTGTTCGCGGCATACGGTCAGCCAGGCGCAGGCCACCGCGCGGCGTGAAAGCGCGGAACGCAGTTCGGGTGAAAGGGTACGAGTGCTCATGGCTCAACCTCCCCGTTCATCCAGCCGTTCTGACAGCGGTTCACCACTCCGTCCAGCTGCTCGGTGATGAGGAAAATCAGCGAGTTCAGCTGCGCCTGCTGTGTGGCCGGTGGCTGCTCGTGGCACTCCTGAAGAAGAGTCATGTCACTGATAAAGCGTCCGGCGTTACGCAGGTGTTCAAGGCGTAACAGGTCGGCGTGAGAAATGGTGGCGTGAGTCATGCGCGTACCTCCCGGACCGGCAGGCGGGCAGCAAGGGACAGCACGTAATCGCGGGCCAGCGGCAGGCGGGCAGCGCGCTCGTCAGCGGCAACGGTGCGGAGCATGTGGATACGCTGCTGGTGTTCACTACGGCGCACGGCAGCAAAGACGAAAACAAACTGAGGGTATGGGGAATTAAGGACCGCAGCCATAAGGGCAAACTCCTTTGTTAGCTTTTTACAGCTACCACCAGAGTTCCTACGCTCAAGGGTGGCAGCCCGGACGGGGGTAGGAATACCGGCAACAAAGGAAACCGGCCAGCCCGAAGGCTGCCCCGCCCGGGCCACCATTACGCAGACGGCACAGCGGAAACAGAACCGCTGCCCGAAAAATGGGTGCACATGGGCACAGACACAAAAAAAGACGCATGGCGCGTCTGGTGTCGCCTTTGTTTCGCTCGGGTTCCTACGCCCGGCTGCCGATTTTGCGACAGCAGAAAGACTGTACCAGGGAATGGCCCCGGCGCGCAAGCCGGGGAACACAGGAAAATGCAGCATGGCGGAAAATCTCAACAGTTGGTGAAGATCATGCCGCCCGTTCCTGACTGCGTGCAGCGATGCGTGCATTCATCCAAGCGCTGACTTCGCTGGCAAGCCACGCGACGTTCTTGCCGCCAAGCGACACCTGCGCCGGAAAAGCGCTGCGGCTGATAAGATCGTAAATGGTTGAGCGGGACAGGCCGCAGACGTGGATCACCTCCGGAAGGCGCATAAAGCGTTCCTGGACCGGGAATGATACCGGCATGGCAGGGGCCGCCGGGGCGGATGAATGAGCGTTTAAAGTCGTGTGCATGAGCTACCTCTTATGTATCCGTTAAGCGCCGCACAGGCGTGTACGGCATCGGGTAGCTCTTTATTTTGCGAATATTTTTGCCGGTGACAACAACAGAAATCTGTCTGACCGGTCGCACAAAAACCACATAAAGCATGGGTGTACCAGAACAGTACTAAATAGTACTAAAGAGGGATAGTAAGGTTTTATCCAATAACTTTAAGTTTGCTCCAGTCGGATTTTAAAAACTACTCATTCTAAAGGGCGAATAAAACCGGAATTCCAGCGATGAACAATGGTGAACAGAGGGTGAAGGATTACTTTTTCACTCTTCACCTCTTAATTTACTGTATTTACTATCTTTTTCTCTCTGGTGAAGAATGGTGAAGGATTTATATAAAACTGAAATCTGATAACAGGCTTTAGTGAGACCTTTTTCTGGCTCGCCAGAAGTAATGCTTTTGTCTGGTCCGTCATACAACGCCCTCCGGTAGAAGCCGCTGTGCCAGACCCGGCACAATTGACTTACTGAAACCAGCCGACAGGAAACGAGATGGCACTTAAATGTCCCGAATGTGGTCAGGTAGCCCATACCCGCACCAGCGCTTATGAAGCGCCCTCCGTAAAGCGTACCTGGTACCAGTGCCAGAACCTCGACTGCTCCTGCACCTTCACCGCGCTGGAGAGCGTCGAGAAAATCATCATGAAGCCGCACAAGCCCGCAGCGGCAGAGCCGGAGCCGCAGAATGACGTACCGGTTCGCCAGCCGCAGACGCTGGGCCGCTATGGTTCAGCAAGCGCCCGCAAAGACCGTCACGCACAGCCCTGACAGAGAGGAAAAACAGCATGACACAGCAGAACATGACAGAAGAAGAGATGAAGACAATCGCTGAACTCGTTGGCTCGCTCGTAGCAAAAAGCCAGAAACCGCTGCAGGATGCGGGGTGGCTCATGAAGCTGCCCGAGGCCGACGTTATCAGCCATACAACCAGGCTGGTGAAGGATCTTCCCGCAGGCTGGCAACCCCGCGTACAGGACCTCCAGTGCAAAATGCTGGCCTGGCTGGAGGCAAAGCAGGCAGAAGCCGCCGCTGAGGACAGCATCAGCGCACTGCGCCAGCGTAAGGCCGAAACGGAGCAGACCAGCCAGGACAACCGGGCGCGCTTTCGTGAACTGCTTGAGCAGAACGGCGGCACCGTCACGCCGGAAATGAAGGCGCTGCGCGCAGAATATCTGGAGCAGCAGGAAACGGCATCTGACCTTGCCGGACTGATTGCCGAAAGGGAAAAACAGCTGCCCGCGCTGGCCGACGCCACCGGACGCAAGGCAAATGCCTACGTGTTCTGCCACGAGGGAATCATGGACGAGCGTATCGACACGCTTATTGATGAATTTTTTATCGTCCATGGTGTTGAACTTGGCAGTCTGCTCAGGATGAAGTACAGCCAGTTTGAGCGGAATGGCTCAGTCTATGCGCCGGGCGTTATCGAGGGTGCAAACGACGCGGACACGCTGTATCGAAAATTTGCAGTGAACCTTATTGAAGAGTGGACGCATAAAAAACTGCCGTTGATGTTCCGGGATGACGTCATCAGCCTGTCTGGCGCTTACCCCTTCAGGGGAGCAAGAACCGACCGGCGCAAGCGCAAAATTTTCTGAGTCTCTGTTTAAATTCCCGCAGATGCCCGGCAATGTGCCGGGCTTTTTTTTGCCTGCTCACACCAGCGTGAGCGTGCATGTCTATGCTGCATGAAAACGCATGAGTCCCAGGCACCCTAAAGCGGTAGCAAAGGCCAGCAGCGGCCCGGCCCGGAGCCACTCATGCAGGTGCATGAAAATCGCTGCATGAAGTGCGCAGGCGTGGCGGGGCTACGAGCGCGCGCTGAGATACTTTATGTATGAGAGTTGATGCTGATTATCAATGCTGCTAATTTGAGATTTTTCTTATCATGGAGTAGATATGGCTAAAAGCGATGATTCTCATCTTGCATTGGAGCAAGTAGATAAACTTTTAATTTTATGTGATGAAGCAATGCGTGCTACGCCAGAAAACGTCAAACGTTTTATTGAGCCAGCACCGGGGGTTTTAGCGCAGTCTAAAGCAAAGCAGCACAGTTTGATTTTTGGCCGAAGAGGATCAGGTAAATCATCTCTTCTACGTAAGGTGGTTGCTGACCTCACCATTGATAGAAGGCCAATCTCATTTGTTGATATGGAGACTTTTAAAGGACATTCTTACCCAGATGTTCTTATTAGCGTTCTAATTAAGAGCCTTCATGAATTTCAACGTTGGCTTGAAACAGCAGCTTTAACGCCAGCTACCAAAACTTCCTTTTGGAATAAGATTTTTGGAAGGGCGCCAGAGAGAAAGCCATTTAATAGAGTCCAAACACACGAACTAATTGAAGAGTTGAAATCAATTATACATGGTCTGGAGGAGAAGCTTTCACAACCTGAAAACATAGATGTTCAAGTAAAAGAAACTATAACTAACTCCCAAGAGGTTGCTGCTAATTTGGGAGTTAAGACTTCAGGGGTTGAGGCTGGAGTGTCAGGTAAAAGAAGCGGAGCAGTCTCTAAAGAGGTAAGTGAGGGCTATAAATCTGCTAAGACAGAGTATCTGCATCAGAATATTTTAAAGTTCCAAAGGTTCTTCAGTAATTTATCCAACCTGTCGGAAGGTCCGGCATATTTAATTTTGGATGATTTATACCATATACGAAGAAGCGATCAGGCTAAGGTTATCGACTATTTTCACAGAATAGCTAAAGGCAATGGTTTATGGTTGAAGGTTGGGACCATAAAGCATCGTAGTGAGTGGTATATTCATACTGACCCTCCTACTGGTGTAAAATTAGGTGATGACGCAAAAGAGATAAACATTGATATATCTCTTGAAAAGTTTACCTCTCTAAAAGAATTTATGAAAAAAATTCTTTCTAATTTAATGGATGAAACTCCGCCTATTACAGTTAACAGTATTTTAAATCCTACAGCTATAGATAGGCTAATAATTGCTTCTGGCGGCGTGACTAGGGATTTTATAGGGATTTTTACAAAAGCCATTAATCAAGCAAGAAATCGTGGAACTGATCATCATCGAGGGCCGAGAATTGGTGCTGAGGATGTCAATTTAGCTACAGGTGAGTATGGGGAAATCAAAAGAGAAGAATTCAAACTTGATGCGGATGAAGATAGGAAGATTTTAGAAGATGCTTTCGCCCATTTAGTGTCATTTTGTTTAAATGATGCTAAATGTAATATATTCTTAATTAATCAAAGATTAGCGGGGCCTGTCAGAGATGCAATAGATCAGTTAATCGATTTAAGATTAATTCATTTAGTGCAATCACGAGTTACTCTGAAAAAAGGTGCAGAAGGCTTAGTTTTTCAGGCTTTTATGTTGGATACGAGTGAATACACCGCCTCCCGAAAAGTTCACGGTTTGGAATTAATCGATCTTAACTCTAAGAGTTTTGGTGAGGAAATCAGAAAGAAAAAACTTCTATATGAAGGAAGATAGAAAAGTAGGCGCCTATAATTAGGCGCCATATTAACTTCTCATTTCTATTTGACGGATAGGGAGAGAATGCGAAGAGCTAATATTTTAGGTGATTATTCATCACATTAAAGCATTTTTATATTAATGTGCGTCCATTGCAAAAAAACGTAACTACTCTTCTCAATATATCTAAATTCACTTGCTTTATTGGGTGCAAATCCATGATCTTAAATGGCGCGCAGTAAAGGGCTATTATATCGTCGAGACTTATTTTATTGATATTAATAATCTAATCCTTGTTGCCACTTCTAACAGCGGGATAACATAAACTCCATCCCTTGCCATTCGGTGAATACATAAAAAAGTTGCGGAAATTACCTAACCCTTTTTTTGATCACCTAATCAATGTTGTTCACGCATTCCTGATTTAACTCAGCCGTGAATGAGGGATGAGCGTTCTGGTGAAATAATTGATTCAACATAAGCAGGGGCTAATTATTCACAGTTTGAAACTCTCTCTCCCCACCATTCCATGAGCTCTTTCCTTTGAACGAGATAAGTTGAGCGGTTATATGCTCTGCGAACTTCATTTTTATCACTATGAGCTAAGGCTGCCTCAATGACATCTGGATTGAATCCAGCTTCATTTAAGGCTGTGCTGGCAATCGACCGTAGCCCATGTGCAACGAGTTTTCCGCCGTATCCGATTCGTTTTAAAGCGGCATTAGCGGTCTGGCTATTCATAGATTGTTTTGGATCATTTCTACTTGGGAAAACGTGTTCGCGATGTGCACTTATAGAATTCATCAGTTCAAGAATCCCCAAAGCTTGAGGCGATAAAGGAATGATGTGCTCTCTTTTTGCCTTCATTCGTTCTGCTGGAATCGTCCAAAGCCTTTCATTGAGGTTTATCTCTGACCATTTTGTACCCGAAGCCTCCGCAGGGCGCACTAAAGTTAGGAGTTGCCATTCTATTAAACAACGAGTTGTTAGAGACAAGTTCGACATAGTTAAAGATCGCATTAAATTAGGCAGTTCTTCTGGTCGCAACGTAGGCATGTTCTGCTTTTTTGGTTTTTCAAAAGCCATCCCAACACCTGATGCTGGGTTTGCATCAATCAAACCGGTGTTGACCGCGTAAATCATTATCTCGTTTATACGTTGAACCAATCTGCGAACCGTCTCTAATGCTCCACGAGCTTTAATTGGCTCAAGTGCCTCAACTAAAGCCCTGGCTTTGATTTGTTGAACAGGAATTCCACCAACGGCAGGGAACACGTCTTTCTCTAATGAGCGCCAAATGTCTTTCGCGTAATCAGGTGTGACGCTTTTGCTTTTAAGCTGAAACCAATTAGCAGCCACAGTTGAGAAAACGCTATCCAGAGCAATCTGTTTCTGCTCCTCTGCAACCACTGCCTGTACTTGCGGATCGATCCCATTAGCTAAGAGAGCAAGATAATCCGCCCTCAAGCTGCGTGCATTGGCGAGCGTAAGGGCGGGAAAGGCACCTAATCCGATCATTGTCCGTTGCTTCGTGGCGGGGCGTTGATAGCGGAAGCGCCAAAGCTTCTTGCCGCTGGTTTTGATGACCAAGAAAAGCCCGTCACCATCATGCAAAGTCAAATCTTTGTCATCTGCTTTAGCGCGTAGAACTTCTGTATTGGTTAATGGGCGTGTAGTCCTTGCCATGTCTACATTTCCTGCATGAATTGGTATACGGAATTGGCATACATTCTATCGTATACCAATTCGTATACCAATTATCACTGGATTCAGGCGGATCGTCTCGGAAGATTACAGACACAAAAAAGCCCGCAGGGCTTGTGCCGTGCGGGCTCTTAGGACTTCTGCGGATGGCACTGGAACCATCTTTGAAGAATTTTGGTGGAGCTGGCGGGAGTTGAACCCGCGTCCGAAATTACTACACCGTCGGCACTACATGCTTAGTCCAGTCTTTACATTCGCCGGTTAGCTGCGAACGGACACGCCACTAACAAACTAGCCTGATTAGGTTTAATGCTTCAGCCCCAGGCAGGACATCCACACGATCTCTTTTGGGTTTGACCTCTCTTGATCCCCGTCCTAAGAGCGGAGGCTAGGGAGAGAGGGCTCTGAGCAGGTTATTAAGCTGCTAAAGCGTAGTTTTCGTCGTTTGCAACTATTTTTTTGCGGCTTTTAACGAGGCAAACCGCCCCTCGGCATGCTCCTAGGGCTTCGCAAATCCCGTCGAATCCAGAATCAGCCCCAAGTACTGTGAAGCAGTATATCAGAAAACGTCGTCTGCGCCAATGGCTTAGCGGTTAGCGTGTTTCATGATACGTGCTTTGTCGGTCTTCCACTCGCGATCTTTAATGTCATCACGCTTGTCGTGCTCTTTCTTACCTTTTGCCACGCCGATTTTCAGCTTGGCCCAGGCATTTTTCCAGTACAGCGACAGCGCCACGACAGTGTAACCATCACGGTTTGCTTTACTGAACAGATTTGCAAGCTCACGCTCTTTCAGCAGAAGCTTACGGGTACGGGTTGGATCGCAGACCACATGCGATGATGCGCCAATCAGCGCCTGGAAAGTGGCGCCGAACAGAAAGGCTTCACCGTCACGCAGCATGATGTAGCTCTCACTGATATTGGCCTTACCGGCACGGAGAGATTTGACTTCCCATCCCTGTAGCGAAAGCCCCGCTTCGAACTCTTCTTCAATGAAGTATTCATGACGGGCCCGCTTGTTCATGGCAATGGTGGCGGAACCGGGTTTATGTGCTTTTTTCTTTGTCATAGTGCAACTTAGTGTACATGAAGCGGTGATTGATGGCATCCCCTGTAACAACAGCGGCAGGGAAAAGCGCTATTTTAGCAGAACGCTGACGGCTGAGAATTTTTGTTTGATCGCCGGCGATGGTATTATTGGCAGGTTTAAGATTAACAGGAAACGCTATGTCTCAGATTAGTCGTTCCGCGCTGGTGCCCTACAGTGCAGAGCAAATGTTCCGGTTGGTAAACGATGTGGATGCCTATCCGGAATTTCTTCCAGGGTGTACCGGCAGCCGGGTACTTGATGCCAGTGAACAGCAGATGACGGCGTCGGTGGACGTTTCCAAAGCCGGTATCAGCAAAACTTTTGTCACACGAAACACGTTGACTGACAATCAGAGCATTCACATGCAGCTGGTTGATGGCCCATTTCGCAAACTGACCGGTGGCTGGGAGTTCACCGCGCTCAGTGAAGATGCCTGCAAGGTTGAGCTGAACCTCGAGTTTGAATTTACCAATATGCTGGTGGAAATGGCCTTCGGACGAATATTCAAAGAACTGGCCAGCAGCATGGTGCAGGCTTTCACCCGCCGCGCCAAAGAGGTTTACAGTGCCTGATATTGCCATTGAGGTGGTCTATGCGTTGCCGGAAAAACAATATCTCTACACGGTAAATGTGGAAGAGGGTGCCACCGTAGAGCAGGCGATCAGGGCTTCCGGCATTCTGGAGCTGCGCACTGATATCGACCTCGCCAGCAACAAGGTGGGTGTATTCAGCCGTCCGGTGAAGCTGAATGATGAAGTTCACAGCGGTGACAGAATCGAGATTTATCGTCCCCTGCTGGCTGACCCGAAAGAATTACGTCGTCAGCGTGCCGAGCGCGCCGCAAAAAATAAGGCGCCCTGAGCGCCTTACTGTTTTCCTTCCGATCTGCGGCCATCGCAGCCCGGCCGCGACTCCACTCAGCTTTTGTTGCTGCTCAGATTCGGTTTGTTATCGATGTTGGTCAGCGTGCCATTTTTGTCAAAGGTCAGCGTCAGCGTCTGCTGAGTCACTGGCTCGTGGCCTGGCTCCTGACGGAACACGTAATACCAGACGTTGCTGCCAAACGGGTCACGCATCATCGGCGTGCCCAGGGTGTAGGCCACCTGCTGTTGAGTCATGCCGTTATGGATTTTAGAAACGTCATTAGCAACCAGGTAGTTACCCTGGTTGATATCTGGCCGGTAAACCACTCGCTCCAGAGTGGAACATCCAGCGGTCATCATCAGAAGAACCACCGCCGCAGCAGTCAGCGTTTTACAGCGCATAAGTATCTTTATTCCTTTTAGGGCCAACAATCTGGCTGCATCGAAACTCGCGACGATAACAGCGTAAGAAGTCGATGATAATAAACCTTTCCGCAGTTTGAAACCTCTACGGAGCATGGTTATGACCACAGGCACCCAAAAAAGTGCGGCATCAGGCTGCTAAAAGCTCTTTCGCATTCGCCAGCGTGTTGCGGGTTACTTCACTTCCGCCCAACAGACGCGCCAGCTCCTGCAGGCGGGCTCGTTTATCGAGCGGCTGCATATGGGTCTCCGTCATCTCTCCATCGGTCTCTTTGCTGACGTAAAAATGATGGTTGCCACACCCTGCAACCTGCGGCAGGTGGGTTACGCACATGACCTGAGTAGACTCACCTAACTGGCGCAGCATTTTGCCCACCACCGCGGCGGTTGGGCCGCTGATGCCCACATCCACTTCATCGAAAATCAGTGCCGGAGTATCCATTTTACGGGCAGTAATCACCTGAATGGCTAAAGCAATGCGCGAAAGCTCGCCGCCTGAAGCAACTTTGGACAGCGGCTGCAGCGGCTGGCCAGGGTTCGTACTGACCCGGAAGTCAATCCGGTCTGCCCCTTCTGCGGTGAGGTGGTCTGCGTTGAACTGGACTTCAATACCCAACTGGCCATGAGGCATCGACAGCGCGTTCATACTCTCACCAATCAGCCGGCTAAGCTCCTGCGCATAGTGCACGCGGCGATGATGCAGTTTCTCAGCACAAGTCAGGGCAACCTGATGATGCTGCGCAACAATCAGCGCCAGCTCATCCTGATCGCTTTCCTGCTGATTAAGCAACGCCTGCTCTTCCAGCAGCTGCTGGTGAAAGACGGGGAGCTCTTCCGGTGAAATGTGGTGCTTACGCGCCAGAGAAATTTGCCGGGAGAGGCGCTGTTCCAGCTCATGCAGGCGGTTAGGATCCAGATCCAGCCGCTCACAATAATGGCGAAGCTCATCGCTGGCTTCGCTGATCTGAATGGCGGCCTCGTCAAGCAGAGTGCAGACGCCACTGAGTTTGTCATCCATTGCCACCAGTTCACTGAGCAGTTGATGGGCAGTATAGAGCTGGTGTTGCAGCGTGGTATCTTCACCATCAGCCAGCAGCATCAGTGCCTGCTGGCTGATGGACAGCAGCTGCCCGCTGTTCGCCAGGCGCTTATACTCTTCGTCAATTTGCTCATATTCCCCTGCCTGTGGGGCGAACTCATTCAGCTCTTTCAGTTGATACTGAAGCAGTTCGCGCCGTGCTTCACGCTCCTGAGACAACTGCTGATGCTGAGCCAGAGTCCGGCAGCTTTGATGCCACTGGCGATAGCTGCCAGCCATCTCCTGCAACAGGCTGTTCTCTCCGGCATAACCGTCCAGCAGAGTTTTCTGGTGTTCTGGTTTCAGTAACAGTTGATGAGCATGCTGCCCGTGGATCTGAATCAGGAGTTGACCCAGGTCGCGAAGCTGTGAAAGAGGAACAGCGGTGCCATTAATAAAACCGCGTGAACGACCATCGCTGCTAATCACACGGCGTAACAGGCACTCATTGCCTTCATCCAGCTGATTATCGAGCAGCCACTGCAGGGCGGAGGGGGTATCTTTCAGAGAGAAGCTGGCGCAAATATCCGCGCGAGTTGCGCCCTGCCGCACCATATCTGCTTCAGCACGGCCGCCCAGGCACAGACCCAGCGCATCGATAGCAATAGATTTTCCCGCACCGGTTTCGCCAGTGATGGCGGTCATGCCGCGCTGAAAATCGATTTCAAGTTCACGAACAATCGCAAAATTACTGATGGTCAGTTGTGCCAGCATAGTTAGCGTTCCTGTATGAAAACACAGATATGGTTTTTCATACAGTATATACTGGTTTTATAACCAGTAAAGTAGCTGGCGCTGGATTTTAAAACAATTTTTTTGACCAGCCCAGTTTGGAGCTCAGCGTATTGAAATAATTGTAGTTTTGAGGATGGATCAAATTCAGATGATCCTCGTTTCTGCGGATCAACACGTCTTCCCCTTCCTGAATTGGCAGAGCAATCTGGCTGTCACAGCTCACTTCCAGATCGCTGCGCATATGGGAAAAACGCAGGCGGATAGTGCTACTGCTGTTGATCACCAGAGGGCGCGCGGAAAGCGTGTGTGGAAACATCGGCACAATGGCAATGGCATCCAGCGAAGGCGTCAGTATCGGACCGCCTGCAGAGAGTGAGTAAGCGGTAGAGCCTGTTGGAGTGGAAATAATCAGGCCATCTGAACGCTGCGAAAAAGCAAAGGTCTCGTCGATATAGACCTCAAACTCGATCATGTGCGCCACTTTGCCCGGGTGAAGCACCACTTCGTTAATCGCCGTGCCAATTCTCGGGTCTCGCCCATGCCTGCAAACCTGGGCTTCGAGCAGAAAACGGCTCTCCGTGATGTATTTTCCTTCCAGCACATCGGCCAGCTGCTGTTGGGCATTGTCCGGGTCAAGATCCGTCAGGAACCCAAGGTTGCCACGGTTAATCCCAATCACTTTAATGTCGTAGCGGGCCAGCACCCGGGCCGCTCCCAGCATATTCCCGTCGCCGCCGACCACCACTGCCAAATCGGCCTTCTGTCCAATCTCGGCCAGCGTTCCGGTTTCCACATCGGAGAGGTTCAGCTCACGGGCAATCTGCTGCTCGATAATCACCTCATAGCCCTTTGTCGTCAGCCAGCGGTAGAGCATTTCGTGCGTCGTCAGCGCGGTAGGATGGCGCGGATGCCCCACAATACCAATGCAGTTGAAATGGTTGTTCATGATGCTGGCGTTCCTCATGAGGTAAACTACCTCAGACAATGTGACCGGTTCCCTTGAAACCGCAATTCTGATCCCCATAATAAGCGAACCAGCGAGATGAATGTGCACAAACGCGGAGAATTTCATGAGTAGTAAAGAACAGAACACACCAAACGAGCAAGTCTCAGACGATATTGAGATGGAGCAGACGCAACACCAGGACGCAGAGACAGCCGAAGGGGTGGATCCGCGTGATGAGCGTATCGCCGAGCTGGAAGCCCAGTTGGCTCAGGCGCAGGGCGGCGTGCGTGAAGCACAGCTGCGTGCTCAGGCTGAAATCGAAAATATCCGTCGCCGTGTCGAACTGGACGTGGAAAAAGCCCACAAATTTGCCCTGGAAAAATTCGCCAACGAGCTGCTGCCGGTGATCGACAGCCTGGAACGCGCGTTGGAAGTGGCAGATAAAGAAAATCCTGAACTGACCGCGATGGTTGAAGGGATTGATCTGACACTGAAATCCCTGCTGGGTGCGGTGCGCAAATTTGGCGTGGAAGTGGTTGGCGATGTCAATGTGCCATTTAATCCGGAAATCCATCAGGCGATGTCGATGATGGAATCTGACGAAGTGGCTCCTAATCACGTGCTGATGGTGATGCAACGTGGTTACACGCTGAATGGTCGCCTGCTGCGCCCGGCGATGGTTGCGGTCTCTAAAGCCAAAGCGTAGTTGCCCGCTGAAAGTAAAAAAGCACCTATGAGGTGCTTTTTTTATTGCTGTCGCTCTGGTCTGGCAGAACGGGCGTCCAGTTAATGGGTTTTTCTCCGTGCTGAGCCAGCCACTCGTTGGTTTTGGAGAAGTGTCCGCAACCAAAAAAACCACGGTGTGCCGAAAGCGGGGAAGGGTGCGGAGCCTGCAGCACGTGATGACGCTTCCTGTCGATAATCGCGCCTTTTTTCTGCGCATGCGATCCCCACAGTAAAAACACCACGCCATCACGATGCTCATTGATCGCCGCTATCACGTTATCGGTAAACGTTTCCCAGCCAAAGCGAGCGTGGGAGTGTGCCTGTCCGGCTTCAACTGTCAGCACCGTGTTCAGCAGCATCACTCCCTGCCTTGCCCAGCTTTCAAGAAAACCATGCTGGGGGCGTTCGAAGCCGGGAATATCAGTGAGCAATTCTTTATACATATTGACCAGCGAAGGCGGAACGGCGACACCCGGCAATACGGAAAAGGACAGACCGTGCGCCTGGTTAGGGCCGTGATAAGGATCCTGCCCAAGAATTACTACCTTCACCTCGCTCAGCTCTGTCAGACGAAAGGCGTTAAACACGTCTTTCTGGGGCGGATAAACCGTTTTGCCAGCTGCGCGTTCTTTTGCCACTAACGACAGGGTGTCGATAAAGTAGGGCTTCTCTTTTTCCTGTGCCAGCACGTCGTGCCAGGTCAGTGCATTGACCATATCTGCCTCCTTAGGGGTAACCTGCCCGTAGCTTAACGCGGATCGCCGCAGCTACAAACTTAAAATAAAGTTGAAAATATGCAAAAAAATATGAAATTATTTTTCCTGGCAAAATTGAACTAAATCAAAACGTTGATATATAGTTGCCACTGAGGCATTGGGCGGTTTTGATTTAAATCAAAGTGGCTCTTCCGGCAGGCTGATATACAGGTCGAATAGCATCACTGAATTTTCTGAACGTTGACCTGCTGATAACCTTCAGCACTGACTGCCTGGGAGGCACAATCATGATTACCGGAATCCAAATTACCAAAGCAACCAATGCGGCCCTGCTGAATTCGTTCTGGCTGCTGGATGATGAAAAAGCTGAAGCCCGCTGCGTCTGTGCCAAAGCTGATTACAGCGAAGATCAGGTGGTGTCTGTCAGTGATCTGGGCGACATCGAATACCGTGAAATCCCACTTGAAGTCAAACCTCAGGTACGTGTGGAAGGCGGTCAGCATCTGAATGTTAACGTGCTGCGCCGTGAAACGCTGGAAGAGGCTGTCAAGCATCCTGAGAAGTACCCACAACTGACTATCCGTGTTTCTGGCTATGCAGTGCGTTTCAACTCTCTGACAGCAGAACAGCAGCGTGACGTTATCGCGCGTACCTTTACAGAAAGTCTGTAATAGTGACTGAAAAATCCCGGTTTTCTGCCGGGATAATTGGTTGCGAGTAGAAAAGATCATCAGTGAAAACGCATTGTTAACATGATGAATAACATAGGAAAAATCTTGTGGTTTTTGCGGGTGCAGAGTGCTGACAGCGTAATTCGTCAGTTTTCCGAAAATTGTGAGTAAACAGGCTGTTTCTGTCACTGATGTTATTAAAAAACCGCCCTTTCGAGGCGGTTTTTATGTCAGGCGGTATGATTATTCGGCACTTTCAGTTTTGACTGTTCCGCTTGGCTTGCGACGCTTACCAATATTTTTGGTATCGCGGTGACGTTTCTTCACGCGCGGCTTGGCTGCTTCAGCATCCTTGTCTTTCTGTTCTTTACGCTTAGCCAGAACCTTCTTGGAAGGTTTACCACTCAGTTTCTCACTTGGCGCACGGGTAGTGGGGCGCAACTCATCAACGGTACGCGCTTTCAGCGGTTCATTAACATAGCGGCTGACTTTGCCCAGCAGCACGTTGTCGTGCGCTTCCACCAGAGAGATTGCGGTGCCTTTCTTACCGGCGCGACCAGTACGCCCAATACGGTGCAGGTATGTATCCGCAGTGCGCGGCAAATCGAAGTTAAAGACGTGACTGACATCATCAATGTCGATACCACGAGCGGCCACATCGGTCGCAACCAGCACGTTCACCCGGCCGTCGACAACACGTTTTATCGCTTCGTTACGCTTAAACTGCTCAAGCTCGCCTTCGAGATAGCTGGTGTTGATGCCAGCCTCACGCAGCCAGCCGCAGAGCTCATGCACACGCTCACGCTTGCGAACGAAGACGACTGAACGTGTCACTTCTGGCTGCTGTAGCAGATGGATCAGCAGAGCGGTTTTATGCTTAACATCGTCCGCACGGTAATACCACTGCAGAATCTTTTTGCGTTCGCGGCGGGCAGGATCGGCTTCGATCTCCACTGGCTCGTTCAGCAGACGTTCGGAGAAGTCTTTGATCGCATCGCCTTCCAGCGTGGCGGAGAACAGCAGGGTCTGCTTGCGCCAGCGGGTTTCCGCCGCAATAGTCTCAATATCCTGTGCGAAGCCCATGTCCAGCATACGGTCGGCTTCGTCCAGGATCAGCGTTTCTACTGCCCGGCAGTCGAAGTTCTCTTCTTTAATGTATTGCAGCAGGCGGCCGGTGGTCGCCACCACCACATCCTGGTTTTCACTGAACACTTCGGCGTGGTTCATGTATGCCACACCACCGGTGATGGTAGCGATATCCAGATGGGTGTGTTTGGCCAGCTCACGTGCCTGGTCAGCAACCTGCATCGCCAGTTCACGGGTAGGCGTCAGCACCAGAATGCGTGGCGGGCCTGATTTTTTACGGGGAAAATCGAGCAGATGCTGTAGAGCCGGCAGCAGATATGCGGCCGTTTTGCCTGTACCGGTTGGTGCCGAACCCAGAACGTCACGACCCTCCAGTGCAGGCGGGATTGCAGCGGCCTGGATAGCAGTGGGGCGCGTGAAGCCCTTTTCCTGCAGGGCTTCCAGCAGGCTTTCATCAAGTTCGAGTTCGGAAAAAGTGGTTACAGTCATGGTCTACCTCAGTTTGGGGCGCTGATTATAGACAGATTGAACGCGATCTTCATCTGTTTGTGTGGTCTGAATGACTTTTCCTTATTTCTTAATTGCCCTATGCTAGCGCCGTTTCCCTTTCAGGTCAGTCAAATGTCTCAACAGAAAGCTATTCTCCGCGCCAACGGGTTTACTTTTAAACAATTTTTTGTCGCCCACGATCGCTGTGCGATGAAGGTTGGCACCGATGGCGTGCTGCTTGGCGCCTGGGCTCCGGTAGCGGGGGCCGGGCGGGTGCTGGATATCGGTACTGGCAGCGGGCTGATTGCTCTGATGCTGGCCCAACGTACAGCAGAAACCGTGGCAATTGATGCAGTTGAGCTGGATGAGCAGGCGGCCGGACAGGCGCAGGAGAATGCCGCTGCCTCGCCGTGGGCCGGACGAATCACTGTCTATCAGGATGATATTCTGCAGTGGGCGAAAAATTGCGGGCAGCGCTACTCGCTGATCGTGAGCAATCCGCCTTATTTTGTGCCGGGCGTCGATTGTGCCACACCCGAACGGGCTTCAGCACGCTATACCAGCGACTTAACTCACGACGTATTGCTGGCCTGTACGGAGAATCTCATTACGGAAGATGGCTATTTCTGTGTGATCCTGCCCGAATCTGCAGGTAACAAGCTGGTGGAGCTGGCGCTGCAGCGCGGCTGGCATCTGCATTTCCGCACCGATATTTCCGATAATGAAACGCGGCCGCCTAACCGCGTGCTGCTGGCGTTTTCCCCCCGTCCGGGCGAACAGTTCCTCGATCGCATGACCATCCGCGGGCCAGACCAGCGTTATTCTGAAGCGCATTGCAGCCTGACCCGCGAATTCTATCTGTTCCGGTGATTATGGCGTGAGGACAGTGGGTTTGGGATCGTCCAGTTGATTCGGATAATCCAGCGTGTAATGCAGACCCCGGCTCTCTTTTCTCTCCATTGCGCAGCGGACAATCAGTTCGGCTACCTGTACCAGGTTGCGCAACTCCAGCAGATTGTTAGAAATGCGGAAGTTGGCGTAATATTCGTCAATTTCCTGCTGCAACATAGTGATACGTCGCAGGGCACGCTCCAGTCGTTTAGTGGTGCGGACTATCCCCACGTAATCCCACATAAACAGACGTAACTCGTGCCAGTTGTGCTGAATAACCACCTGTTCATCCGAATCATCCACGCGGCTCTCGTCCCACGCAGGAAGATCTTCAACCGGCGGCACAGCCTGCAGATGTTCATTGATGTGTTCTGCGGCTGACCAGCCATAAACCAGACATTCCAGCAGAGAGTTAGAGGCGAGGCGATTCGCCCCATGCAGACCGGTATAACTGACCTCTCCAATAGCATATAACCCGGAGACATCCGTCCGTCCCTGCTGATCAACCACCACGCCGCCACAGGTGTAATGTGCAGCCGGAACGACAGGAATGGGTTCTTTGGTCAGGTCGAAGCCCAGCGTTTTCAGTTTTTCATTGATGGTCGGGAAATGCGCCTGAATGAAGTCAGCTGGTTTATGGCTGATATCCAGATACATGCAGTCGGCACCCAGCCGTTTCATCTCATGATCGATAGCGCGGGCAACAATATCCCGGGGAGCGAGCTCGGCACGTTGATCGAAATCAGGCATAAACCTTGTGCCATCCGGACGCTTCAGTACGGCTCCTTCGCCGCGTAATGCTTCAGTCAGCAGGAAGTTTCGTGCCTCAGGATGGAACAGGCAGGTTGGGTGGAACTGGTTGAACTCCAGGTTTGCCACGCGGCAACCTGCACGCCATGCCATGGCGATGCCATCACCTGATGCCACGTCCGGATTAGTGGTGTACTGGTAGACTTTCGCCGCGCCACCGGTTGCCAGTACAACGGATCGAGCACGGCAGGTTTCAACCTTCTCACGCTTGCGGTTCCAGATATAGGCTCCGATAACACGACGCTCGCCGGGCAGGCCAATTTTATCGGAGACGATCAGGTCCACGGCATTGCTGCGCTCAATGATACGGATATTCGGGAGGCTAAGGGCCTGGCTTACCAGCGTATTTTCGACGGCACGCCCTGTGGCATCGGCACTGTGCAGTATCCGGCGGTGGCTGTGCCCGCCTTCGCGGGTCAGGTGATAGGGGCCATCGCCATTCTCCGGGCTCTCTTTGTCAAACAGCATGCCGTTATCGATCAGCCACTGCACACAGTGTCTGGCGTTGCTGGCGATAAAAGAGACCGCTTCGCGCTCACATAAACCGCCCCCAGCGACCAGCGTATCCTCGACGTGGGATTCTATGCTGTCATCCTCATCGAATACCGCGGCGATGCCACCCTGAGCATAAAACGTTGAGCCTTCGCTGATTGGCCCTTTACTTAATACGGTGACCTGATGTTTCCCGGCCAGGCGGAGCGCCAGTGTAAGACCGGCGGCACCGCTACCAATAATCAATACGTCACAGTTGTAATGGGGAGAAGAAATCATATTGTTTAATTTACTAAACAGGTTGTTTGCTGAGCATAGCACCCAATTTTGGCGGTGAAAAAGTCTTTTTTCCCCGCCTCCGGGAGAGCGTGAGCCAGTCGATATTTTCATTCTTGTTGGAAATACAGCAAATTCACGGTTTTTTGTGCGTAAGAGGTTTAATATTGCGAACAGACTCGAATCACCGTGATTTAAAGATGAAAAAACAGGCTTCTTGGGGTACTCTGCGGCGTTGACGGGACGCTTTGTGCCAGCTGGCGAAAGTGAAAAGAGAAGCAGTGGCTGCTCAAATCAGTCAGAAATCATAAAAATGATCGCTGATTTATCCTCTTCCCGCACCGACATCACAAATAAAACGGCGCAACGGAACTTTACTCATGACCATCACTCTAAGCGCATGCTTGCTCAAAAAGTATGAGTTATTGCGGGGAGTTCGGAAACGCGTGGAAAAAGATTTGGGGAGACTTTACCTCGGATGAGCGAGCAGTTAACGGACCAGGTTCTCGTAGAGCGAGTTCAAAAAGGAGATCAGAAGTCATTCAATTTACTGGTGGTACGCTACCAGCATAAAGTGGCGAGCCTGGTTTCCCGCTATGTTCCGTCTGGAGATGTACCTGATGTAGTACAGGAATCATTCATTAAAGCGTATCGTGCGCTGGAATCATTCCGTGGCGATAGTGCCTTTTATACCTGGCTTTATCGGATTGCCGTCAATACGGCCAAAAATTACCTTGTTGCTCAGGGACGCCGTCCGCCATCCAGTGACGTGGATGCGATAGACGCTGAAAACTTCGAAAGTGCAGGTGCACTGAAAGAAATTTCGAACCCTGAGAACTTAATGTTGTCGGAAGAATTGAAACAGATGGTTTTTCGCACCATCGAAACGCTGCCCGAGGATCTCCGTATGGCGATTACTCTGAGGGAGCTGGATGGTCTGAGCTATGAAGAGATAGCCGCCATTATGGATTGCCCGGTCGGTACAGTTCGTTCTCGTATCTTCCGTGCTCGCGAAGCCATCGATAATAAAATTCAACCGCTTATCCAACGCTAGCGATAGCGGATACAGGAAGGGTACTGAGGCATGCAGAAAGAACAACTTTCCGCTTTAATGGACGGTGAGACTTTGGATAACGAAGTTTTGTCCGCATTGTCTAAAGACGCCGGGCTGCAACAAAACTGGGAAAGCTATCACCTGATTCGCGATACTCTGCGCGGTGATGTTGGGCAGGTCATCCATTTCGATATCTCAGCCCGGGTGGCTGCGGCAATCGCAAATGAACCGCTTGGCAAAACTACAGCGCTGATCCCGGAAGCGCAGCCAACTCCGGAACGCTATGGCAACATGCCGTTCTGGCACAAAGTCCGTCCATGGGCCGCTCAAATTACTCAGGTTGGCGTAGCCGCCTGTGTCTCGCTGGCAGTAATCGTTGGCGTGCAGCATTACAACCAGCCGCAGAACGGGCAGAGTCAGTCAGATTCGCCGGTGTTTAACACGCTGCCGATGATGGGGCAGGCTTCTCCGGTGAGTCTGGGAGTGCCTTCTGAGAGCGCAGTTAACAGCAATGCGCCACAGCAGGTGCAGGAACAGCGCCGCCGTGTGAATGCGATGCTGCAGGATTATGAATTGCAGCGCCGCTTGCATTCCGATCAGCTCCAGTTTGAGCAGAACCCTGTTCAGCAGGCTGCCGTTCAGGTTCCGGGTAATCAGTCGTTAGGAATTCAGCAGCAGTAATGAAGCAACTTTGGTGCGCCGTCAGCCTTATGGCTGGCAGCCTGATGTACTCCAGTGTCGCCCCGGCGGAAACCACCTCCGGGGCGCTATTGCAACAGATGGAGCAGGCCAGCCAGTCTCTCAATTACGAATTCGCTTACATCAACGTCTCAAGACTGGGGATCGAATCCCTGCGTTACCGTCATGCCGTGCTGAACAACAAAGTTTATGCTCAGATGCTGCAGATGGACGGGCCGCGCCGTGAAATCATCCAGCGCGGTAATGAGGTGAGTTACTTCGAACCCGGCCTGGAGCCGTTTACCCTGGCAGGGGATCACATTGTTGATGCCCTCCCGTCGCTGGTTTATGCCGATTTCCAGAAGCTGGCGGATACCTATGATTTTGTGCCTGTAGGCCGCACCCGCATTGCCGACCAGATGTGTGAGGTGATCCGCATCGTGGCCCGTGATGGCACGCGCTACAGCTACATTGTCTGGCTGGACAGCGACACCAAACTGCCACTGCGGGTCGATCTGCTTGATCATGACGGTGAGACGCTGGAGCAGTATCGCGTGGTCAGTTTCGCGGTGGATGATGGCGTGCGGAAGATGATGCAGGGGCTGGAAAAAGCCAATCTGCCACCTTCTTTATCCATTCCTGCCAGTGATAAAGTGACCTTTAACTGGACCGCAGGTTGGTTGCCGGTGGGAATGAAAGAAGTGACGCAGAGCCGCCGGCAGATCCCGTCACTGAACAAACCGGTGGAATCTCGTCTTTACTCTGATGGCCTGTTCAGTTTCTCGGTTAACGTCAGCGCGGCCGATAAAAACAGTTCGCCACAGCTATTGCGCACCGGGCGTCGTACGGTCCAGACTGAAGTACGTAATAATGCGGAAATCACGGTAGTCGGTGAACTCCCGCCATCAACCGCTAAACGTATTGCAGACGGCGTTAAACTGGGGTCGGCACAATGATGAGAGAATGGGCCACGGTGGTGTCGTGGCAGGATGGTGTGGCCACGCTGCACTCCGAAATGAAAACTTCCTGCAGCAGCTGCTCGGCCCGAAAGGGTTGCGGCAGCCACATGCTCAACAAGCTGGGGCCGAAAAACGCGCATGTGATGAAAATCGCCAGCGCTGAACCGCTGAAGGCGGGGCAACGTATTGAGCTGGGCATTGAAGAGAAAAGCCTGCTCAGTTCGGCTTTGCTTGTGTATATGACTCCGCTGCTGGGCCTGTTCATCGTTGCTGGCCTGTTCCAGATGCTGTTTCATAGCGATATTTCCGCCGCAGCGGGTGCTTTACTGGGTGGCGTTGGCGGTTTTATTGTGGCTAAGGGAATTTCGAATTTCCTCGGGAAATCTGCCTCTTTCCAGCCGGTAATCCTCAGCGTTGCACTACCTCCGGATGTTCTCCGGGTCGAAACGGATGCATAATTCCCCGGCCTGCTGTTAATAAATACTTTCAATCAACAGGTTAAGTGTTGCAGGGTCGCTTCGGCGGCCCTGTTTACTTTTGCAGTCTGGAAGACTTTTTCTTAAGGATGGTCTGGAGTGTAATGAATGGTCAGCATGGTCGTAAACTGACATCCCCCGTTGCGAATTTGATGTCCTGCTATGCGTGTGAATTCTTTCGTGTAGGGGGCTAACAGTGTAAGATGCGTGCTCATTGATGGCGGGTGCATTGCAGTAAGTGTTGACGGCCGTGTCCACCGCGAGAATTAAACCGAACGTTTAAGCGAAAATATTCATATAAATGAAGCATATAAGAAACTTTTCTGTCATCGCTCATATCGACCATGGCAAATCAACGCTCTCCGACCGTTTGATTCAGATTTGCGGTGGCCTGACCGAACGTGAAATGGCTGCACAGGTGCTGGATTCAATGGATCTGGAACGTGAACGCGGCATTACCATCAAGGCGCAGAGCGTGACGCTCGACTACCACGCGCCAGACGGTGAAACTTACCAGCTCAATTTTATCGACACCCCGGGCCACGTGGACTTCTCCTATGAAGTTTCCCGCTCGCTGGCAGCCTGCGAAGGCGCACTGCTGGTGGTTGATGCCGGGCAGGGCGTGGAAGCACAGACTCTGGCCAACTGCTACACTGCGATGGAAATGGATCTGGAAGTGGTACCGGTGCTGAACAAGATCGATCTGCCCGCGGCGGATCCCGATCGCGTATCGCAGGAAATCGAAGATATCGTCGGCATTGATGCCACCGATGCGGTACGTTGCTCCGCCAAAACTGGCGTGGGGGTACCGGATGTCCTGGAACGCCTGGTGCGTGATATCCCGCCTCCGGAAGGCGACCCTGAAGGCCCGCTGCAGGCGCTGATCATCGACTCCTGGTTTGATAACTATCTGGGCGTGGTCTCACTGGTGCGCATTAAAAACGGCACCCTGCGTAAAGGCGATAAGGTCAAAGTAATGAGCACCGGTCTGGCCTACAACGCCGACCGCCTGGGGATCTTCACCCCGAAGCGTGTTGACCGCGAAATGCTGAACTGTGGCGAAGTTGGCTGGCTGGTCTGCGCAATCAAAGATATCCTGGGTGCGCCAGTTGGGGATACCCTGACGCTGTCACGTAACCCGGCGGAAAAGGCGCTGCCAGGCTTCAAGAAAGTGAAGCCGCAGGTTTATGCCGGTCTGTTCCCAATCAGTTCAGATGACTATGAAGCCTTCCGTGATGCGCTGGGCAAACTGAGCCTGAACGATGCTTCACTGTTCTACGAGCCAGAAAGTTCCACCGCGCTGGGCTTTGGTTTCCGCTGTGGCTTCCTTGGCCTGTTGCACATGGAGATCATTCAGGAGCGTCTGGAGCGTGAATACGACCTAGATTTGATCACCACGGCACCGACCGTAGTCTACGAAGTGCTGACCACTTCCGGCGAGACGGTCTATGTTGACAGTCCGGCGAAGCTGCCGCCGCTGAACAACATCGAAGAGCTGCGTGAACCGATTGCCGAGTGCCACATGCTGCTGCCGCAGGAATACCTCGGCAACGTGATCACGCTGTGTATCGAAAAACGCGGTGTGCAGACCAACATGGTTTACCACGGTAACCAGGTTGCCCTGACTTATGAAATCCCGATGGCGGAAGTGGTGCTCGACTTCTTCGACCGCCTGAAGTCCACCTCGCGTGGTTACGCCTCGCTGGACTATAACTTTAAACGCTTCCAGGCATCCGACATGGTGCGTGTGGACGTGCTGATCAACGCCGAGCGTGTCGATGCTCTTGCGCTAATCACCCACCGTGACAACTCGCAGTATCGCGGACGTGACCTGGTGGAAAAAATGAAAGATCTCATCCCGCGTCAGCAGTTTGACATCGCGATCCAGGCGGCCATTGGTAACCACATCATTGCCCGTTCCACCGTGAAACAACTGCGTAAAAACGTCCTGGCGAAATGCTATGGCGGTGACGTCAGCCGCAAGAAAAAGCTGTTGCAGAAACAGAAAGACGGTAAGAAACGTATGAAGCAGGTGGGTAACGTTGAGTTGCCTCAGGAAGCGTTCCTTGCCATTCTCCATGTTGGTAAAGACGGTAAATAAAGCCCCAAGGCTACGAGGGAACTGGAATGGCTAATATGTTCGCCCTGATTCTGGCGATGGCAACATTACTCACCGGGATTATCTGGTGTGTGGATAAATTCAAGTGGGCTCCGGCCCGCAAGGCTAAGTCAGCCGAAGCTGCTGCCCAGTCTGGCAGTACAGGGGAGAAAGCGGTAGCGAAGCAACCTGGCTGGGTTGAAACGGCAGCGTCGGTTTTTCCGGTGCTGCTGCTGGTGTTCGTGGTGCGCTCTTTTATCTACGAACCGTTCCAGATCCCGTCAGGATCGATGATGCCAACGCTGCTGATTGGTGATTTTATTCTGGTGGAAAAATTTGCCTACGGTATTAAAGACCCGATCACCCAGACGACGTTGATCCCAACCGGTCACCCGAAGCGTGGCGATATTGCGGTCTTTAAATACCCGAAAGATCCGAGCATGGATTATATTAAACGTGTTGTCGGCTTACCGGGCGATCGCGTGAGCTATGATCCTCAGAGCAAAACCGTCACCGTTAATCCGGCCTGCTCATCCGGCGAAGCTTGCGAAACCGCATTGCCGATTACCTATTCGGACGTGCAGCCAAGCGACTTTATCCAGACCTTTAGCGGGTTTGACGGCAATGAAGTGGGCAATGGTTTTTACCAGATGCCGCAGGGCGAATCCATGCGTGGCGGGTTACGTCTGGCGACCCGCAATGAGACTCTGGGCGAGGTGACTCACCACATTCTGCTGGTGACGCAGGCTCAAAGTCAGGCAAGCTCTTACTATCAGCAGCCGGGCCAGCCGCAGTCAACATGGGTGGTGCCTCAGGGCATGTACTTCATGATGGGCGATAACCGCGATAACAGCGCAGACAGCCGTTACTGGGGCTTCGTGCCGGAGAAAAATCTGGTTGGTAAAGCAACAGCCATCTGGATGAGCTTTGAGAAGCAGGAAGGGCAATGGCCAACCGGCGTTCGCCTGAGCCGCATTGGCGGTATTCATTAATGGCCTTCGGGCACCATTGATAAAAAGGGTGGCTTCCTGCGGGGAGCCACTGCACACGAAACAGGTTCGTGTTGGCAGGTCCAGCCCTGTTCCGTGTGCAGCATAATTGACGCATTCAGATACTGGTAACACATGAATCCCATCGTAATTAACAGGCTCCAGCGGAAGTTGGGCTACACTTTTACCCATCAGGAACTGTTGCAGCAGGCGCTCACTCACCGCAGTGCCAGCAGCAAGCACAATGAAAGACTGGAGTTTCTGGGCGACTCGATCCTCAGTTATGTGATTGCCAATGCGCTCTACCACCGTTTCCCTCGTGTCGATGAAGGGGATATGAGCCGCATGCGAGCCACGCTGGTGCGTGGAAATACGCTGGCAGAAATGGCCCGTGAATTTGATTTGGGCGAGTGCCTGCGATTAGGGCCGGGCGAGCTGAAAAGCGGCGGTTTCCGCCGTGAGTCGATTCTGGCTGATACCGTAGAGGCGCTGATTGGTGGCGTCTTCCTGGATAGCGATATCCAGGTGGTGGAAAAGCTGATCCTGAACTGGTACGCCAGCCGTCTCGATCAGATCAGTCCGGGTGACAAACAGAAAGATCCAAAAACGCGTCTGCAGGAGTATCTGCAGGGTCGCCATTTGCCGCTGCCCTCCTATCTGGTGGTGCAGGTGCGGGGCGAAGCGCACGATCAGGAATTTACTATCCACTGCCAGGTAAGCGGCATGGCAGATCCGGTTGTAGGAACCGGCTCCAGCCGTCGCAAAGCTGAGCAGGCAGCAGCCGAACAGGCGCTGATTAAGCTGGGACTTGAATGAGCGAACAAACCACCCACTGCGGCTTTATTGCTATTGTAGGCCGCCCCAACGTCGGGAAATCCACCTTACTGAACCAGCTTCTGGGGCAGAAGGTGTCGATCACCTCGCGTAAACCACAAACCACCCGTCACCGCATTATGGGCATTCACACCGAAGGCGAATACCAGGCCATCTATGTGGATACCCCAGGTCTGCACATGGAAGAGAAGCGGGCGATTAACCGCCTGATGAACCGTGCAGCCAGCAGCTCCATCGGAGATGTTGAGCTGGTGATCTTTGTGGTGGAAGGCACGCGCTGGACCGCCGACGACGAGATGGTGCTGAACAAACTGAAAGATAATAAAGTGCCGGTGCTGCTGGCGATCAATAAGGTCGACAACATCACTGACAAAAGCATTCTGCTGCCGCACATGCAGTTTCTCAGCCAGCAGATGAACTTTATGGACGTGGTGCCGATCTCAGCCGAAAGTGGTAAGAATGTGGATACCATTGCCAGCATTGTGCGTAAGCGCCTGCCGGAAGCGATTCACCACTTCCCGGAAGATTACATTACGGATCGTTCTCAGCGCTTTATGGCTTCAGAGATCATCCGTGAAAAGCTGATGCGCTTCCTGGGTGCCGAACTGCCGTATTCTGTGACCGTTGAGATCGAGCAGTTCGTGACTAACGAGCGGGGAGGTTACGACATCCATGGCCTGATCCTGGTTGAGCGTGAAGGCCAGAAAAAAATGGTTATCGGTAACAAAGGCGCGAAGATCAAAACCATCGGCATTGAAGCGCGTAAAGATATGGAAGAGATGTTCGAAGCTAAAGTGCATCTGGAACTGTGGGTGAAAGTGAAGTCCGGCTGGGCGGATGATGAACGCGCCCTGCGTAGCCTGGGCTATGTAGACGACCTCTGACTCGTGGAAGGCTGGCAGCGCGCATTCGTCCTGCATGGACGCCCTTACAGCGAAACCAGCCTTTTGCTCGACCTGTTTTCTGAGAATTACGGTCGGATCCGCGTCCTTGCCAAAGGTGCGCGGGGCAAGCGCTCCAGCCTGAAGGGCGCTTTGCAACCCTTCACACCGCTGCTGGTTCGCTGGGGCGGGCGGGGCGAAGTTAAAACCCTGCGCGGTGCTGAACCTATCTCTCTTGCTCTCCCTCTTTCTGGCATCACCCTCTATTGTGGGCTGTACGTCAACGAACTGCTGGCCCGTGTGCTGGAGCAGGAAACCGCGTTTACCGAACTCTTTTTCGACTACCTGAATTGTATTCAGGAGCTGGCGGCCACCTCTGGTACACCGGAACCCGCGCTGCGCCGGTTTGAACTGGCCATGCTCGGACACCTGGGATACGGCGTGGATTTTCTGCACTGTGCAGGAAGTGGAGAAGAAGTGGCTGACGGAATGACCTACAGCTACCGGGAAGAGAAAGGTTTTATCGCCAGCCTGGTGCTGAACCATAAAACGTTTACCGGGCGCCAGCTGCGGGCGCTGTCTGAACGCACTTTTCCGGATGCCGATACCCTGCGGGCGGCCAAACGTTTCACCCGTATCGCGCTGAAACCCTATCTGGGTGGCAAACCCTTAAAGAGCCAGGAGCTTTTCCGCCAGTTTGTGCCGAAAAAACGCGCAGGCACACCGCCGGAATCAGAGTAAACCGATCAGGTCATACCGGTCCCGGCGTGGAACGATGTACACTGTTGGGACGATGGATAATTCTGAGGACCGTCATGGCTGAGTTATTGTTAGGCGTAAATATCGATCACGTTGCTACCGTCCGTAATGCGCGCGGTACCAATTATCCCGATCCGGTGCAGGCCGCTTTTGTTTCAGAGCAGGCAGGCGCTGATGGCATCACCGTTCACCTGCGCGAAGACCGCCGTCATATTACCGACCGCGACGTTAAGATCCTGCGTCAGACGATCCAGACCAGAATGAACCTGGAAATGGCCGTCACCGATGAAATGGTCGACATTGCCTGCGAAATCAAACCGCATTTCTGTTGTCTGGTGCCGGAAAAGCGTGAAGAAGTGACGACTGAAGGTGGACTGGACGTCGCGGGGCAGCTGGACAAAATCACCACAGCGGTATCCCGTCTGTCAGAAGCCGGGATCCTGGTATCACTGTTTATTGATGCCGATCACCAGCAGATTGATGCGGCGATGGCTTCCGGCGCACCCTATATCGAAATTCATACCGGAGCCTATGCCGATGCAGCAGAAGGACGGGAGCGGGATGCTGAGTTCCGGCGGATCAAAGATGCCGCTGCCTATGCGGACGGGAAAGGGCTGAAAGTTAACGCCGGTCACGGACTGACTTACCACAACGTCCAGCCGATTGCCGCACTGCCGCAGATGCATGAACTGAACATTGGCCACTCAATAATTGGTCGTGCAGTGATGAGCGGTCTGGCAGATGCGGTCAGAGAGATGAAAGACCTGCTGCGGGAAGCGCGTCGCTAATGGCTATCCTTGGCCTCGGCACCGACATCGTGGAGATCTCCCGGATTGAAGGGGTAATCTCCCGATCCGGTGACAGGCTGGCAAAACGGGTCTTGAGCGAAAACGAGTGGGCGCAGTATCAGGCACATCAGCAGCCAGTGCGCTTTCTTGCCAAGCGGTTTGCCGTTAAAGAAGCGGCGGCCAAGGCTTTTGGGACCGGTATTCGCGGTGGTCTGGCGTTTAATCAGTTCGAAGTGTACAACGACGAATTAGGCAAGCCGGGTCTGCGCTTTTTCCAGCAGGCATCGGAAGTGGCAAAGAAGCTGGGCGTGGCTCATGTGCACGTAACGCTGGCCGATGAGCGGCACTATGCTTGCGCCACGGTGATTATCGAAAGCTGATAAGCGGTACTACGCCTGTGCAAACGTGATTATTCAAAGCTGACAAGCAGCATTACTCTTGTGCAACCGTAATTATCTGGGCGAAAGCCATTTCGCCCTCTCTCATCACGAGACAGCGTGATGCAGCACCACAAACTTCTCCCACAGCAGCTCGGTGCTCTCGGTATGGTCCGGGTCAGTAATGATGGTGTTATCGATAGGGCAGACCTGCTGGCAGGTTGGGGTATCGTAATGGCCCACGCATTCGGTGCAGCGGTTCACATCAATTTCATAGATGCTGGCCCCCATGGAGATTGCCTCGTTAGGGCATTCCGGTTCGCACATATCGCAATTGATGCAGCGTTTAGTGATTAATAAAGCCATGCTGAAACTGTTACCCTGATGCCCTTAGCGTTAGAAGGGCGATAATTTACCACATCTGTTGCGGAACCTGGCGTTTATTTGTCCTCACGGATGCCAGAGTGAGGATTTGGCAATACCGGCGACATACTGCATTTTAGTGACATCCTGCACGGCCAGGCGGATTGGCGCATGATCTTCATTGACCGGCAGCAGATGGTAAAAGCCGTCACGCTTGAACAGAAAGGTTTTCACCATCACCTCGCCAGACTTGGTCACCACCAGAACCTCATCGCCGGGATGAAAATTCTGGTTAGGCTCCACGATCACGAATTCACCTTCCTTGATCCTTGGCATCATCGAATCACCCACACACTTCAGTGCATAGACATCGTGGTCGCATGAAGGCCAACGCAAAAAACCATCTCCGTTGCCGACGGGATACTGCATATCACTCCAGTAACCGCCATGTCCCAGCTGGGTATTCCCCAGGACAGGAACCTTTTGCAGCGAGAGTTTCAGGTAACTTTCGCCTTCAGGGATACCCGTCCCCCTCTGAATCATCTCCAGATTACTCTCGATCAGATCGGTAGCTGAAACGTTGAAATAGTCAGCAAGGAACTTCAGCGTGGTATACCTGGGATCTTTCACCTCACCGGTCAGTAACCGGTGCAGCGTTGACTGCTGCAGCTTCACTTTTTTAGAAAGTTCGGTAACGCTGCCGATCCCGTCTTTATCCATTAAGTACTTAATATTTCTGTTAAAAACGTCCAGATCGAAGATCATATTTCGTCCCGTTGAACCTGTTTTAAAGCGATAATGCATTGTATTTGGCGCTGTTAAGTCGTTTGCGGTTTGCCGTGTAATGCATTTTAGTATAAATTGCTTTCAAAGTCATTACGACTGTATAAATGTACAGTGTGAATCAAACGAGCAATGAGGATCTCTGATGCGTGATATTCAAAAAGTGTTAGAACGATGGGGCAGTTGGGCAGCAGCCGAAGGGTCACAGCTGGACTGGTCGCCGGTGGCCGCGGGTTTTAAAGGCTTGCTTCCTTCGGAGGGGAAATCTCGTCTTTCATGCTGTGACAGCGACGGAATGATTGTGGATTCCGCCATTGCCAGGCTGAATAAAGTAGGGCGAATGGATGAGGTGGAACTGATCATGCTGCATTATATGTGGAATGTCTCCAAATCGGCTATTGCCCGAAAGAAGAAATGCTCTGAAGGGAAAATAAGAAATCAGCTGATGATTGCAGAAACGTTTATCGATGCGTGCATTATTATGAGTGATGCTGAACTTGAAATGGATCGCTGGGTATAAATGTTAAGAAAAATCTTTTCGTAACGAATTATGGCTGTTACCCTGGTAACGTGAATTTATACAGGTACAACATTTTTAAATTTTAATGGAAAAAATGTTGAGATGGCTTTTCGTAACGAAATAATATTGATAACTTATTAGCATGTAATTTAGTTAATAAAAAAT
>NZ_WHOY01000031.1:2326151-2356105 GCF_009765445.1 Pantoea sp. BAV 3049
ATCGGGATTGAATGAAAACCCCTGTTCCAGGATTACAATTAAACGGAACTAAACAATCACAATGTGATTTATGTAGAATTTTCATTTCAATTGCAGTGCTATCTTCTGATGCCATATCACCCGATGAGTACCTCATTGGGTTATGTACTAACCTGCCTGTAACGGATAATCCAATAAAAGGGTAAATTATGTCTTTGCTGATGAATCTGAACCCACAACAAAGAAAACGATTACACCAGATTGCCTTAGTCGCTACGTTTGGTGGTTTGCTGTTTGGTTATGACACCGGGGTCATCAATGGCGCTTTCTCTTCTCTGAAAGCAGATATGGCCCTGACACCGACTTCCGAAGGTCTGGTGATGGGCGTGCTGCTGATCGGTGCCGCCATTGGCAGCGTCTGTGGCGGAAAACTGGCTGACTTCTTCGGCCGGAGAAAATATTTACTCTACCTCTCCTTTGTTTTCTTCTTCGGCGCGCTCTGTTCCGCACTCGCCCCCAACATCGCCAGCCTGCTGATTGCCCGATTCCTGCTGGGTTATGCTGTGGGAGGGGCATCGGTCACTGCACCCACCTTCATTTCTGAAGTCGCCCCCACAGAAATGCGCGGCAAACTGACCGGGCTGAATGAAGTGGCCATTGTTATTGGTCAGTTGGCCGCCTTCGCGGTGAATGCGGCGATTGGCTCCCTTTGGGGGCATCTCCCGGAAGTCTGGCGCTATATGCTGCTCGTGCAGGCTATCCCGTCAATTTTTCTGCTGGTCGGGATGTGGCGATCGCCAGAAAGCCCGCGCTGGTTGATCAGTAAGAATCGCCGCGAAGAAGCGCTGGTGATTTTAAAACAGATCCGTCCTGAACAGCGTGCCATTAAAGAGTATGAAGACATCATCATGCTGATGGACATTGAAAAGGAGAACAAGCTGCACGCTAAAGGTGCCTTCCACATTATTTTCAATACGCCGTGGATCCTGAAATTGCTGCTGGTCGGGATTGCCTGGGCCGCGATTCAGCAGACTTCCGGGGTTAACGTGATCATGTATTACGGTACGGAAATCCTGAAAAGTGCCGGGTTCTCTGAAAGAACCTCGTTGATCTGTAACGTGCTCAATGGGGTGTTCTCGGTGGGTGGCATGCTGTTTGGCGTACTGTATCTGGTCGATCGTTTTAAAAGGAAAACGCTGATCGTTAATGGCTTTGCCATTATGGCAACGCTACACCTGCTGATTGCCGTAGCAGACTACACGATGACCGGCGATATCAAGGCGACGGTGATCTGGCTGCTGGGCGCACTGTTTGTCGGCGTGATGCAGGGCACGATTGGTTTCCTGACCTGGGTCGTGCTGGCTGAACTCTTCCCGCTATAAATCCGTGGCCTGTCGATGGGTATTTCGGTGTTCTTTATGTGGATTATGAACGCGGTTGTCAGCTACCTCTTCCCAGTGATGCAGGCGAAACTGGGGCTGGGTCCGGTATTCCTGATATTTGCCGCCATCAACTACCTTGCGATCCTCTTCGTGATTAAAGCCCTGCCGGAAACCTCGAATAAATCGCTGGAACAGTTGGAAGCAGAGTTGTCGGCAGGCAGTGAAGAACATGCTGTGTTGGAAGCAATAAAAGGAGAAAGGTAATGCTCGATACGATCACCGTTGAGAATCTGCATCTCGGCTGCCATGCAAAAAATAAGGCCGAGGTTTTAGCCATGGTGGGGAAAGAGTGCCTGTTCAAAGGGTATGTCAGCCAGGATTGCGTCAGCTTTCTGAATGAAAGAGAGCGCCAGGTCTCCACCTTCCTCGGCAACGGCATTACCCTGCCGCATCTCCCCAAATCGGAAAAGCAGATCATCCTCAGAACTGGCGTGGAGATTTTTCAGTTTCCCGATGGAGTGATCTGGGACAGAAACAACGTCATGTTTATTGCCATCGGCGTGATTGCCAAAGAGAAAGAACATATTGATGTGCTGAAAGATATCGCATCTATTTTTAGCGATGAGGTCATTTCCAACGCGCTCTCACTGATTACCAGCAAGACGGACTTTCTGCGGATTTTGAATCGCAAATAGCAGGGACAAGCCCCATAGTATCCGGATTTAACTATGGGGCTGATGGTCGAAAATCGTCACAAAGCCTGAGCGCAAGCCCAGGCCGAGCTCCACGCCCACTGGAAGTTATAGCCACCCAGCCAGCCCGTCACATCTGCCACTTCGCCGATAAAATAGAGGCCCGGCACATCCCGCGCTTCCATCGTTTTCGAGGACAGGAGGCTGGTGTCCACGCCGCCGAGCGTCACTTCCGCCGTGCGGTATCCTTCGGTACCGTTCGGCTGTACGCGCCAGTTGTGCAGCGACTCCACCAGCTCACTTTGCTGGCGGCTGTTAAGCTGTTTCAACGTGCATTCCGGAACGTTGCCCAGTAGTTGCAGGCATTCAACCAGGCGACGTGGCAGCACTTTTGCCAGGGTGTTTTTCAGGCTCTGGTTCGGGTGCGCTTCACGCTCTTCATTAATAAAGGCATCCAGTTCACGCTCTGGCGACAGATTGATGGTGACAAACTCGCCGGGCTGCCAGTAGCTGGATAGTTGTAACACTGCCGGGCCGGACAGGCCGCGATGGGTAAACAGCAGCGCTTCTTTAAATACCGTGCCATCTTCCGCCGTCATGACTGAAGGTACCGCCACGCCGGAAAGCGTCTGCAGCTGCTCCAGCAACGGCTTATGCAGCGTGAAAGGCACCAGTCCGGCGCGGGTCGGGAACACCTTCAGGCCAAACTGTTCCGCGATCTTATAGCCAAACGGCGAGGCACCCAGACCCGGCATTGAGAGGCCGCCTGATGCAATAACCAGCTTTTCCGACTGCACCGTACTGCCGTTCAGTTCCAGCGTATACCCTGTATCATCACGCGCCACACTCAGTACTTCACTGCGCAGACGCAGCGCGACGTTCCCGGTCTCGCACTCTTTCAGCAGCAAATCGACAATCTGCTGCGCCGAGTCGTCACAGAACAGCTGGCCCAGCGTCTTCTCATGCCAGGCAATGCCGTGACGGTTAACCAGATCGATAAAATCCCACTGGGTATAGCGTGCCAGAGCGGATTTACAGAAATGGGGATTGTGAGAAAGATAGGCCGCCGGTTCGGTGTAAAGGTTAGTGAAGTTGCAGCGGCCACCGCCAGACATCAGAATTTTTCGCCCGGCTTTTTTGCCGTTATCAAGCAACAGCACGCGCTTGCTCCGCTGCCCCGCCTGGGCGGCACAGAACAGGCCAGCCGCACCGGCGCCAATAATGATAACGTCAAATTTATCCACAACTCGCTCCGCGCCACTGCTCAAAAACGGTGATTGTAATGTTCAGGGCGCGGGGATACCAGAGTCACAAAAGTGTCACAGCAGAAACATTTTACAGCACGATGATTTATAAGCATTTTAAGGGGGTAAATTCGATTTACTGACACATTAATGTCAAAAAAAGTCTATATTTCACTTTCCCCTGAGACAGGTTCTCGCGGATAATGCGCCGCGTTCATGTCCTCCAAAAAATGGCGTAACGCTTATGCTACATCTGTTTGCTGGTCTTGATTACCATACCGGCCTGTTACTCGTCCTCGCCCTGCTCTTTGTTTTGTTCTACGAAGCCATCAACGGCTTCCACGACACGGCAAACGCGGTGGCGACAGTGATTTATACCCGAGCAATGCGATCGCAACTGGCGGTGGTGATGGCCGGGGTATTTAACTTCTTTGGTGTACTGCTGGGCGGGCTGAGCGTTGCTTACGCTATCGTTCATTTGCTACCCACCGATCTGTTGCTCAATGTCGGATCGGCTCACGGGCTGGCCATGGTCTTTTCCATGCTGCTGGCGGCGATTATCTGGAATCTTGGCACCTGGTACTTCGGTCTGCCGGCCTCCAGCTCTCATACCCTCATCGGGGCCATCATCGGCATTGGCCTGACCAACGCGCTGATCACCGGAACCTCGGTCGTCGACGCGCTGAATATCCCGAAAATGATCGGCATCTTTATGTCGCTGGTGATCTCACCCATTGTCGGCCTGGTGCTGGCTGGCGGGCTGGTATTTATCCTGCGCCGCTACTGGAGCGGCAATAAGAAGCGTCGCCGTATTCATATGACGCCTGCGGAACGTGAAAAGATTGATGGCAAGAAGAAGCCGCCATTCTGGACCCGGATCGCGCTGATTGTTTCCGCTATCGGCGTGAGCTACTCACACGGTGCGAACGATGGTCAGAAAGGTATTGGCCTGATCATGCTGGTGTTGATTGGCGTGGCACCGGCTGGCTTCGTGGTGAACATGAATGCCTCCGGCTACGACATCGCCCGCACCCGCGATGCCGTCAACCATCTGGAGCAGTATTATCAGCAGCATGCTGATTCGCTGACTCACATCATCCAGATGGCTCCGCCGGTGGTTCCCACCCCGGAAGAGAGTGCCGGTGGCCCACATGAGTTCCATTGCGATGCAGCCCGGGCGCTGCCTGCTATTCAGCATGCCCAGAGCCTGCTGAATAACAACCTGCAAAGCTACGATGCACTGAGCGTTGAACAGCGCAGCCAGCTGCGTCGTCTGATGATGTGCATCTCCGATACCGCCGACAAAGCGGCCAAACTGCCGGAAACCTCCAGTGAAGATCAGCGCTACCTCAACAAGCTGAAAAGCGATCTGTTGAATACCGTTGAGTACGCGCCGGTATGGATTATCGTCGCGGTGGCTCTGGCGCTGTCGCTGGGTACCATGGTTGGCTGGCGTCGTGTCGCCACCACTATCGGTGAGAAAATCGGTAAGAAAGGCATGACCTACGCTCAGGGAATGTCGGCACAGATGACCGCAGCCGTCTCTATCGGCGTGGCCAGCTATACCGGTATGCCGGTCTCCACCACTCATGTCCTGTCATCCTCCGTCGCCGGAACGATGCTGGTCGATGGCGGTGGCGTTCAGGGTAAGACGATCAAAAATATCCTGCTGGCGTGGGTCTTCACCCTGCCGGTGTCGATTGTCCTGTCCGGTGCGCTTTACTGGATTGCCCTGAAGTTCGTTTAACGTTCTCAGCGGCGAAAACAGAAAAGGGTGGGACGGGTTCCCACCCTTTTTTTCATCGATCAGTGCCAGAGAAACAGGCCCACCAGGCTGATAATCACCAGTCCGCACAGTGCGCTGGTCAGGATAAACTGACCGCGAACCCGCTCGCAGCGGCGAATAAATTCATCGTCATGATGATCGCGATAGCGCTGTGACCAGATATAGCGAACCAGCCGCACCTGCTTGCCCGGTTGTCCATGAGAGGTGAAGAATCCTGCGCCATCCACGTACTGATACAGCAAAGGGTCGCACCCGCGAAGCACCACTAACAGCGCGCGCAAAGAGGAAAAGTAGCGCGCCATATTCACCACACAAACTACACACAGAGCCCAAAACAGCGCGATGGTGCTGATCATGATCCCCTCCCGGCAATCCATCAAAAGGGAGTGTTCAGCAGGGAACGCCGGACAAGCCCCACGATGACTAGCCAATCACTTCATTGAACCAAACAGAATTGTAGTTGTAACCGCAGAGCGACCGTTATTAGCGCATAACAAGCCGTTAATATCAGTGTAGGAGATTTGCTTAAAATTTTTCCAGCGATGTTTTTCGCTTCGGCAGGAAAGAGAGAAAAATTCATTTTGATCCCGCTCGCAAAGGCCGCGCACGCCATACTCATCTGTTAACAATCAGGGCTATACTGTGGGAGATAAGATAAGCGCCAGCAAAATAAATGCCGGGCGCGCGTCGCGAAATCCCACATCGTAAACATTACAACGGATTTCAATGTGTTAAGATGCCACAAAGACAATTTTGTCTTGCGGATACGCAGCCGCAACGAATGGAAGGAGTATCGTTATGTCTTACAAACACATTCTGATCGCAGTCGACCTTTCGCCGGAGAGTAAACTGCTGGTCGACAAAGCGGTTTCCATGGCCCGTCCCTACGATGCCAAAATTTCCCTGATCCACGTTGATGTGAACTATTCCGACCTCTATACCGGGTTGATCGACGTAAACCTGGGCGATATGCAAAAACGCATTTCCGAAGAGACCCACACGGCTCTGACCGATCTCTCTAACAGCGCAGGCTACCCGGTTTCCGAAACCCTGAGCGGCAGCGGCGATCTGGGCCAGGTGTTGGTTGATGCGATCAAAAAATACGACGTGGACCTGGTGGTTTGTGGCCATCATCAGGACTTCTGGAGCAAGCTGATGTCTTCAGCCCGCCAGCTGATTAATACCGTGCATATCGATATGCTGATTGTGCCGCTGCGCGACGAGGAAGACGAGTAGCTGCGTAATAAGGGCGGAATTGATTCCGCCCTTTCAGCAGAGAGGGCATGCCTTTAACGAAGAAACAGGATTCATTCGCCCACCAGCGGCGGGTAGATATCAAAACGGTGGCTTTTGGTCACCACCGCAGACTGCGTTGCCACACCGGCCAGCGGCGGTGCGTAGTCCGGACGCTTCACCACCACCCGTTTCTTCGCCAGTCTGCGTGCCGGTGCCAGCAAACCGTCCGCATCATCATCCGCGCCCACCAGCGTCTGGAATACCCGCATTTCCTTCTTCACCAGCGCGCTCTTCTGCTTGTGGGGATACATTGGATCGAGATACACCACGTCCGGCTTTTCGCTGATTTCACTCAGTGCCGCCAGGCTGGAAGCGTGGATCAGCGTCAGCCGCTCGCGCAGCCAGCCGCCAATTTCCGCACTCTGATAACCACGCTGCAGGCCATCGTCGAGCAGAGCCGCCACCACCGGATGACGCTCCAGCATCTGCACCCGGCAGCCCAGTGAGGCGAGCACAAACGCATCCCGTCCCAGCCCTGCCGTAGCATCAACCACCGCCGGCAGATAGCTGCCCTTGATGCCCACCGCTTTTGCCACCGCTTCTCCCCTGCCGCCGCCGAAGCGACGACGGTGAGCCATGGTACCCTCAACAAAATCGACAAAGATCCCGCCCAGCTTCGGCTCATCCCGCTTGCGCAGCTCCAGATGGGTTGGCGTCATCACTAACGCCATTATCGCCCCGTCATCGTGCTCCAGCTGCCAGCGTGCGGCCAAAACAGATAAGGCGCCGTCTCCGGCGCCCGATTCATCAATTAAAGCAATCTTCACTACGCCTGTTCCTGAATTCCGTAATGATCCAGCATGGCGTCCAGCTGTGGTTCACGACCGCGGAAGCGTTTGAACAGCTCCATTGGCTCTTCCGAACCGCCACGGGTCAGGATGTTATCCAGGAAAGACTGGCCGGTTTCACGGTTGAAGATCCCTTCTTCTTCGAAACGAGAATAAGCATCAGCCGCCAGCACGTCAGCCCACAGATAGCTGTAGTAACCCGCCGCGTAGCCACCGGCAAAGATATGGCTGAAGGCGTGTGGGAAGCGGCCCCATGACGGGCTTGGCACCACGGCCACCAGCTTTTTAATCTCTTTAAGCATCTCAAGGATCTGCGCACCTTTCGCCGGGTCAAACTCGGCGTGCAGGCGGAAGTCGAACAGGCCGAACTCCAGCTGACGCAGGATAAACAGCGCCGCCTGGTAGTTTTTTGCCGCCAGCATTTTATCCAGCAGCTCCTGCGGCAGCGGCTCACCGGTTTCATAATGGCCGGAGATAAACGCCAGCGCTTCCGGCTCCCAGCACCAGTTTTCCATAAACTGGCTCGGCAGTTCGACCGCATCCCATGGCACACCGCTGATGCCGGACACGCCCGGAGTTTCGATGCGGGTCAGCATATGATGCAGGCCGTGACCGAATTCATGGAACAGCGTAGTCACCTCGTCGTGAGTGAATAGCGCAGGTTTGCCCGCCAGCGGACGGTTGAAGTTACAGGTCAGGTAAGCAACCGGCTTCTGCAGCGTTCCATCGGCTTTACGCATCTGTCCCACGCAGTCATCCATCCAGGCTCCGCCACGCTTGTGCTCACGTGCGTACAGATCCAGATAGAAGCTGCCGCGCAATTCGCCGCTCTCGTCGAACAGGTCAAAGAAGCGGACGTCAGGATGGTAAACATCCACATCTTTACGCTCTTTTGCGGTGATACCATAAATGCGTTTCACCACTTCAAACAGGCCGCTCACCGCACGCTCTTCCGGGAAGTAAGGACGCAGCTGTTCGTCGCTGATGGCATACAGGTGCTGCTTCTGTTTTTCGCCGTAATAAGTCAGATCCCACGGATTCAGCTCGTCAATGCCGTGCTCTTTCTTCGCGAAGGCACGCAGCTGCTCCAGCTCTTTCTCAGCCTGGGGACGAGCGCGTTTCGCCAGGTCGGTCAGGAAGTCAGTGACCTGGGCCGGATTCTCGGCCATTTTGGTCGCCAGTGATTTATCCGCGTAAGAGTCGAAGCCCAGCAGTTGAGCCAGCTCATGACGCAGCGCCAGCTCTTCAGCCATCACTTCGCTGTTGTCCCACTTACCGGCATTCGGTCCCTGATCGGAAGCGCGGGTTGAATAGGCACGATACAACTCTTCGCGCAGGGCCTGGTTGTCGCAGTAGGTCATCACTGGCAGATAGCTTGGGATATCCAGCGTCAGCAGCCAGCCCTGCTGTTCTTTCGCTTCAGCCTGAGCTTTAGCCGCGCCCAGCGCACTTTCCGGCATTCCGGACAGTTCACTCTCTTCAGTAATCAGCTTGCTCCAGCCCATGGTGGCGTCGAGCACGTTGTTGCTGTATTTCGAACCCAGTTCGGACAAGCGTGCGGCAATCTCACCGTAGCGCTTCTGCTTCTCTTTCGACAGGCCAATACCGGACAGTTCGAAGTCACGCAGCGAGTTATCGACCGCTTTCTTCTGTGGGGCACTCAGCCCTTCGTAGCTGTGCTCTTTCAGGTTGCGATAAGCCTGATACAGACCTTCATGCTGACCAACCCAGGTGCTGTACTCGGACAGCAGCGGCAGCGTCTGCTCATAGGCTTCACGCAGCTCCGGGCTGTTTTTCACCGAATTCAGGTGGCTGACCGGGGAGAACAGACGCCCCAGACGATCGTCCACTTCCGCCAGCGGCTGAACCAGATTCTCCCACGTGTAAGGCGTGCCCTGGGCCACGGCTTTTTCCACCGCCGCACGGCAATCATCCAGAGCCTGAGTCACAGCTGGCACAACGTGTTCTGGTTTGATAGCGGAGAAAGGAGGAAGCGTGAAAGATGTGAGTAGCGGATTGGTCATAGCGCAGTCCTTGTTCATGGTATGTTTGAAGCGCGGTTTAACACGCGATTAAGCTAACATGAGGCTAAGTGTAGTGAAAATCAAGGCGGGGCAGAGACAGCCGCCTGCCGCACTAATCTATTTGCCTGTAAAGCGGGCTGGTAGCATACTTTTGCCGCCAGCTTGCTGGTACTTTTGGTCATAAAACAGGGAGCGTCCTACCATGTGGTATCTTTTAGCCGCATCGTTATTCTTATTACCTTTTCATCTGCGGGCCTCACTGGGCCTGCTGGCGATTTCGGTGGTGTTCGCAGTTGTTAACCACACTCTGCAACCGCTGGGGATTATTGCTCTGGCACTGATGGCGGTGGTCGCCATTTACTGTGGCAGGCAGAAAGATCAGTCCGCGTTCGCCCTGCCGGGAGAAATCCTTCTGGTGGCCAGTGCGGCCGCGCTGATGCTGCATCTGATCCCGGGCTTCAATAATCAGCTGATCGTTTCCAGCGTGCGGGCCGGGCCGGAGAGCGCACCTTTCACTTTTTGGTACAACTTCGATAAGTCGCTGATCCCATTCCTGCTGCTGGGCTGCATGCCCACGTTGCTGAAACGCCCGGCCGAGCCGCCGGCCAACAAGCTGTGGTGGCTGGTGTTGCTGCTGGCGATGCCGATCCTGCTGCTGGTTGCCACGCTGGCTGGCGGACTGCGCGTTGAGCTGCATCAGCCCGAATGGCTGGGTTCATTTATGCTGGCTAACCTGTTCTTCGTTTCACTGGCGGAAGAGGCGCTGTTTCGCGGCTACATTCAGCAGCGGCTGAGCCAGCTGGCGGGCAATACATGGGGACTGGTAATTGCGGCGGTGGTATTCGGTCTGGCGCATTCTGCTGGCGGGCCGCTGCTGGTGTTCTTCGCGGCCCTGACCGGTGTGATCTACGGCCTGGCGTGGCTGTGGAGCGGGCGGATCTGGGTCTCCACGCTGGTACATTTCGGCTTTAATATGCTTCATTTGCTGTTTTTCACCTATCCGGTCTGGCAGCACCAGCCAGGATAACAGAGCAATTTCCCCTGCGGACGGTTATACTGTCCGCAACCTGTGCCGCTCAGGCGGTACAATCGCTTTAATACCGGAAAGATCCCACGACATGCTGAGTTATCGCCACAGTTTTCATGCCGGCAACCACGCCGACGTTCTCAAACACACCGTTCAGAGCCTGATCATCGATGCGCTTAACGAGAAAGAGAAGCCTTTCCTGTATCTCGACACCCATGCCGGTGCCGGACGCTATCAGCTGAGCGGCGAGCACGCCGAACGCACGGGTGAGTATCTGGAGGGGATTGCCCGCATCTGGCAGCAGGACGATTTGCCGGAAGAGCTGGCCAGCTATATTTCCTGCATTCAGGCGCTGAACCCGAACGGCAAGCTGCGCTACTACCCGGGTTCACCGCTGATCGCCCGTCACCTGCTGCGCGCTGATGACAAACTCAGCCTGACCGAGCTGCATCCGAGCGACTATCCGCTGCTGCGTAATGAGTTCCAGAAAGATGAACGTGCCCGCACTGAACGCGCCGATGGTTACCAGCAGCTGAAGTCCAAACTGCCGCCTCCTTCCCGCCGCGGCCTGATCCTTATCGACCCACCCTATGAAATCAAAACCGATTACCAGGCGGTGGTGAAAGGGATTCAGGAAGGTTACAAGCGCTTTGGTACCGGCGTTTATGCGCTGTGGTATCCGGTGGTGCTGCGTCAGCAAATCAAGCGTATGTTCTCCGAGCTGGAAGCGACCGGCATCCGCCGTATTCTGCAGATTGAACTGGCGGTGCGCCCGGACAGCGATCAGCGAGGGATGACCGCTTCCGGCATGGTGGTGATCAACCCTCCGTGGAGACTGGAGCAGCAGATGAATAACGTGCTGCCGTGGTTGCACAAACATCTGGTACCCGCCGGAACCGGCCACACCAAAGTCAGCTGGATTGTACCTGAGTAAGAACTGAAAGCGTGGGACGAAGAAATTCGTCCCACGCTGCCCTCACTGGTCAGAAACGAAATACCGAAAAGTCATGCGCCATCTCGGTTTCCGGGAAGATTGCCCGGCACTCCGCCACTAAACGTTCCGTATCTTCCCGCAGATAACGCGAGCTGAGATGCGTCACTATCAGCTTTTTCGCCCCCGCCTGTTTCGCCACCGTGGCTGCCTGCACGGTTGAAGAGTGTCCCCGGCCATTGGCCTTTTCTTCCAGCGCCACTTCCAGCGTGGCCTCATGCACCATCACATCCGCACCGGCAGCCAGTTCAAGCGCGGCAGGCGTCGGGCTGGTATCGCCAAATATAGCCAGCGTCAGCCCCGGCACCGACGGGCCGAGGTAGTGACGGCCATCGACAACCTGGCCATCTTCCATCGTCACCGTTTTCCCCAGTTTGAGCTGCTGGAACAGATGGCCCGGCTTGATCCCGTCGGCCAGCAGGCTTTCAGCATCCAGCGTTCCCGGCTTATCCTGTTCTTCTATCCGGTAACCGTAACATTCAACAGGGTGCGTCAGCGGGTAAGCCGTCACGCGAAAATGCTCATCGTCAAAGACTTCTCCGGCAGTGATTTCGACAATCTCCAGCGGGAAAGTCAGCCACGAACCACTCAGGCTGAGCGCGGTTTCCACAAAGGTCTTAATCCCCTTTGGCCCATACAGCGTGATGGGATCTTTGATGCCGTTCATCGAGCGGCTGGTCAGCAAACCTGGCAGGCCAAATACGTGATCGCCATGCAGGTGGGTGATAAAAATTTTCTCCAGCCTGGCGATCTTTACCGGGCTACGCAGCATCTGATGCTGGGTGCCCTCACCGCAGTCAAACAGCCAGCAACAGCTGCGCGCTCCCTGCAAATTCAATGCGATACTGGTGACATTACGCAGGCGGCTGGGTGTTCCCCCGCCGGTTCCTAAAAATAGCAGTTCCATCCGGCCTCTCTCTGCCAGTTGATAAGCGAAAACAGCGATCGCAGTCGCAGTAAATCGTGATTATTACTGATTTCGGCGTGCCTGCCCTATCACAATCATAGACGCAAACTTTGCGGCATTCGGTCGAGTGGCGTTACACTCTATGCCAATTAACTTCACTGACTTATGGAACCCTCTCGATGACCAGACATTATGACTACCTCGCCATCGGTGGCGGCAGCGGCGGCATTGCCTCAATTAACCGCGCGGCCATGTACGGACAAAAATGCGCGCTGATCGAAGCAAAAGATCTGGGCGGCACCTGTGTAAACGTTGGGTGTGTGCCGAAAAAAGTGATGTGGCATGCAGCGCAGATCGCCGAAGCGATCCACCAGTACGGTCCGGACTATGGCTTCAACACCACGGTGAACAGCTTCGATTGGGCTACGCTGGTTAAAAACCGCAGCGCTTATATCGATCGCATCCATACCTCTTACGATAACGTCCTGGGTAAAAACAAAGTTGACGTGATCAAAGGCTACGCCCGCTTTGTGGACGCCCACACTGTGGAAGTGAACGGTGAGAAAATTACCGCTGACCATATCCTGATTGCGACCGGTGGCCGTCCAACCCATCCGTCCGTTCCTGGCGCGGAATACGGTATCGATTCTGACGGCTTCTTTGAGCTGGATGCCCTGCCAAAACGCACTGCCGTTGTCGGTGCGGGTTACATTGCCGTTGAAATTGCTGGCGTGGTCAACGCACTGGGCTCTGAAACGCATCTGTTTGTGCGTAAACATGCGCCGCTGCGTACTTTCGATCCGCTGATCGTGGAAACGCTGGTTGAAGTGATGAATGCCGAAGGCCCGACGCTACACACTGAATCCATCCCGAAAGCGGTAATCAAAAATGCGGACGGCAGCCTGACTCTGCAGCTGGAAAACGGCAAAGAGCAGACCGTGGATTGTCTGGTGTGGGCAATTGGGCGCGAACCAATGACCGATAACCTGAACCTGGACGTCACCGGCGTGAAGCTGAACGAAAAGGGCTATATCAGCGTTGATAAATACCAGAACACCCATGTTTCCGGCATCTATGCGGTCGGTGATAACACCGGGGCTGTTGAGCTGACTCCGGTGGCTGTTGCAGCGGGTCGCCGTCTGTCTGAGCGCCTGTTTAACAATAAACCGGAAGAGCATCTGGATTACAGCAACGTGCCAACCGTGGTATTCAGCCACCCGCCAATCGGCACCGTGGGCCTGAGCGAGCCGGAAGCGCGTGAGAAGTACGGCGATGACGAAGTGAAAGTATATAAATCCGCCTTCACCGCCATGTATACCGCCGTCACTCAGCACCGGCAGCCATGCCGCATGAAGCTGGTCTGCGTGGGTAAAGAAGAGAAGATCGTCGGTATTCACGGTATCGGCTACGGCATGGACGAAATGCTGCAGGGCTTCGCCGTGGCGCTGAAAATGGGCGCAACCAAGAAAGACTTCGATAACACCGTTGCTATCCATCCAACCGGTTCGGAAGAATTTGTGACCATGCGCTAATCAGCGCCTGTTCACAGGCATTTTTCCCCCCCGTCGTAAAGAAGCTCCGCCCGGAGCTTCTTTTTTTATCAAAAATCTGTCCTGTACTATATCCCTATCAAAGCAAGGCCTTTCACCTTGCCCTAATCTTTACTCCGTGAGCCATAGTGCGCCCGTCAGGAAATATTTTCGTGCCTTAATGAAAGGTAATGACTATTAAATCCGTAGGTCTTTACAGATAGGACTTATCATGAAAGGCGACTATCGTAATAAAAAATCAGCACCTCAGAAAACGGAGTCAAGCAATGAGCACACCAACCGATTCACACGATACCTTAGTTGCCGGAAATTGCCCCTTCCATCAGGGCAAGCAGGATCAGCATGCCGGTGGGGGCACGACCAGCCGTGACTGGTGGCCAAATCAGCTGCGTGTTGACCTTTTAAACCAGCATTCGAACCGTTCTAACCCTCTCTCTCCTGATTTTAACTACCGTAAAGAATTCAGCAAGTTAGATTATTACGCTCTGAAAGGCGACCTCAAAACGGTTCTCACCGACTCTCAGCCGTGGTGGCCTGCCGACTGGGGCAGCTATATCGGTTTGTTCATTCGTATGGCATGGCACAGTGCTGGCACCTATCGCGCTGCCGATGGCCGTGGCGGATCGGGACGCGGTCAGCAGCGCTTTGCGCCATTAAACTCCTGGCCTGATAACGTCAGCCTGGATAAAGCTCGCCGCCTGCTGTGGCCGGTGAAACAGAAGTATGGTCAGAAAATTTCCTGGGCCGACCTGATTATCCTGGCGGGTAATGTCGCTCTTGAGAACGCCGGATTCCGCACCTTTGGCTTCGGTGCCGGACGTGAGGACGTCTGGGAACCGGATATGGACGTGGACTGGGGCAATGAGAAAAAGTGGCTTGAGCACCGTCATCCTGAGTCGCTGGCACAGTCACCGCTGGGCGCTACCGAAATGGGCCTGATCTATGTCAACCCGGAAGGGCCAGATCACAGCGGCGATCCTGCCTCAGCGGCCCCGGCAATCCGCGCCACCTTCGGCAATATGGGGATGGACGATGAAGAGATTGTGGCTCTGATTGCCGGTGGCCACACTCTGGGGAAAACCCACGGCGCGGCTCCTGCCAGCCATGTCGGCGTCGATCCGGAAACCGCGCCAATTGAAGCACAGGGCCTTGGCTGGGCAAGCACCCATGGCAGCGGCGCAGGAGCAGATGCCATCACCTCCGGTCTGGAAGTGGCCTGGACGCAGACGCCGACCCAGTGGAGTAACTACTTCTTCGAGAACCTGTTCAAATATGAATGGACCCAGACCCGAAGCCCGGCTGGCGCCATTCAGTTTGAAGCCTCGGACGCGCCGGAGATCATTCCGGACCCGTTCGATACCACCAGGAAGCGCAAGCCCACCATGCTGGTGACCGACCTGACGCTGCGTTTCGATCCGGAATTCGAGAAGATTTCACGCCGCTTCCTTAACGATCCGCAGGCCTTTAACGAAGCCTTCGCCCGTGCCTGGTATAAGCTGACGCACAGGGATATGGGACCGTTAGCCCGCTATATCGGCCCGGAAGTGCCTAAAGAAGCGCTGCTGTGGCAGGATCCGCTGCCGCAGGCTATCCATCAGCCTGGGGCCTCAGAGATTGAAAACCTGAAGGCGGAAATCGCACAGTCTGGCCTGTCGGTCAGCGAACTGGTTTCAGTGGCCTGGGCTTCTGCCTCTACTTTCCGCGGTGGCGATAAGCGTGGTGGTGCGAATGGTGCCCGTCTGGCGCTTGCTCCACAGCGTGACTGGCCGGTGAACGCCAGTCTGTCTCATGCCCTGTCCGTGCTGGAGAGCATCCAGCAGGCTTCCGGCAAAGCCTCGCTGGCTGATGTTATTGTACTGGCTGGCGTGGTCGGTGTTGAGAAAGCTGCTCAGGCTGCAGGCGTCAATATCCGCGTGCCTTTCACGACCGGACGAGTGGATGCCCGTCAGGATCAGACCGATGTTGAAGCCTTTGAGCTGCTTAACCCGGCGGCAGATGGTTTCCGCAACTATCGCCGCGTGCGCAATGGTGCTTCTACGGAAGAACTGCTGATCGACAAGGCGCAGCAGCTTACGCTGACGGTACCAGAGCTGACGGCACTGGTAGGTGGCCTGCGAGTGCTCGACACGAACTTCGACGGCAGCCAGCACGGTGTCTTCACCCAGCGCGCTGATGCACTCAGCAATGACTTCTTCGTTAACCTGCTGGACATGGGCACTGAGTGGAAAGCTACTGACGGCACTGCCGAGCTGTTTGAAGGGCGTGACCGCCTGAGCGGTGAGGTGAAGTTCACCGCAACCCGTGCTGACCTGGTCTTCGGTTCCAATGCGATACTGCGTTCCGTGGCGGAGGTTTACGCCAGCAGTGATGCGAAAGAGAAATTTGTCACTGACTTTGTGGCTGCATGGAGCAAGGTGATGGATCTGGATCGTTTCGATCTGCAGTAAGCCCAACTCACTAAAGCCAGCGTCAGCTGGCTTTAGTGAGCTATAAGCGCACGGAATTATTTCCCGAACTGTATCCACAGCAGTGCCACCACGGCCGCACTGGTCAGAAAAAGCAGAGCATCGCGAAAATCGAGGCGGTTTTTCCGCATCGTCCGGGACAGGAATGCATTTTTATCTTCCTGTAACTGCAGAGAGAGATTCATCTTTTCCTCGTTCTCTTGCAGTGCATTACGCAGAGCTTCCTGCTGCTGCTGGCCGCTCTTTGCCGCCTGTTCGAGATGGCTGACCTGCAGACGTAAAGCGGCAACCTCTTCCTCTACCAGTCTGTTTTTTTCCCCGAGCCGTTCAGTGAACTCTTCAAGGTCGGCCTGTTGTTCTGCAAGCCGGGAACGATCTCTTTTCTCAGCAGAAATCCGATCGCCAAGACGTTCCAGATTTTCAGCCTGTTCTTGCAGTTGCAGAGCTTGCTGTTCCACCCGCTCAGCTTGCTCAAGCTTTTCCTCTACCTGCTCCTTAAGGTGACCAAGGATCAGGGAAAGGTTACCCCGAATGTTCAAATCGAGGACGGTGTCATTCGAACTCAGCTCTTCGATTTTATCCACCAGCGCGCCGTGGAAACCTTTCAGCGCCTGATTCTTCTGCGACTGAATCTGCAGTAAGCACTGCACGACTTCCTGAGTGATCCGCAGACTGCCGCCTAAACCGGCAATCATCTGGGCCAGATCCTTATCATTCTGAGTGGTCAGTGCTCCTGTCCAGCGGCTGATAAATCCCCGTTCATTAAACGCCTGGGCTTCGTCTTTGATCCTTTTACTTTGCTCTAACTCCGTTTTTAGCTGGGTGAGTAACGAGGTGATATTTTCCCGAAATTGGGCAACAGATTGGCGATCGTCTCTTGTGAGTGCTGGCACAGAAGAAGTCACACTAGTTTCCTTTTAAAGCGGCGATTTCATCAGCCAGTGAAAAGCGGGTCAGTTTTATGACGTTATTGTTCAGCTCCTGCGTCATGCTTTCCATTTCGACAATAAGCCCGGACGACGTTCTGACGTAATCGTTCAGCTCCGTAACCAGTTTCTCATTGGCTTCAAAATTATTGACCAACTCCGTATAAGCCTCCCGCCCGGCAGCGGCAAAGCGAGGTTCGCTGTTAACGATAAGGGAAACTATGCCCGGAACAATGGCGGAGAGATAATAGCTGGTGACGCCAAACCCGACAGCGCAAACCGTGGCGGAGATATAAGGTGCGAATGGCGCAAGAGGTGCAAATAATCCTGTCAGCCCGGACTCGATAAAAGGATCCAATGCATCCCAGAAGATAAGCGCTCCGCTGGTGATAATGACTTCGGAGATTTTATCCGTCATCTCCTGGCGGGACAGGCTTTCCGATCCTCTTATCAGGGCAACGGCCGACAGCCCTAATTCATAGATATTTTTCGCCAGCTGATAAATTTTACCGATGGTCTGACTTAATGCATTCAGTACAAACTCAAATATCCCCTTCAGCAATGTCAGCGGGGCTTCAATCAATTGTCTGATAATCTGCCAGACCTTGTTGAAAAAGCGCTTAAGCCTGATTTTAAGCTGTGCCTTACAGGTGATAAACAGATCCACCATTTCATCTTTTAATGCTTTGATCATCGTGGTGGTCAGCCGTTCAAAAACGTCCCAGCCAACATTGTACGCAGCTTCTTTAGCCGCGCCAGCTGCCAGTGTCCCGGCACTCTTCAGCGCGTCTTTCATTTTTTGGGCTTCAATATTCGCTCGAGTGCCCTGTTCATATTTGAGTTCCTCCCGGCTGTTGACCGGTGGACGCTCAGTTTTCAAAATATGAGCTTCCACTGCGGCAGCGGTTTCCACCGAGTCCAGGCTGATAAATTTTACCGTGCAACCTTCCTCAAACTCAGTGGCCAGCTTATAAGGCTCTCCTTTCCGCTCACCTTGTTTATGCTCATTGAGGTGCCCCGCCAGCCAGCGAGTTTTTATTTTCCCGGCATCCCCAATGTATTGAGCCTGACCGTCTTTATTAAAAACAACATAAACACCCGGCGAATCAGGAACGTCACTTAATCCCACTGCCACACCATTTTTGACCGTAAATTCCCCGTCGAATTTCATGGTGGCAAGAGAGGAAAGCCCATGGCTGAAGGTTTTCACAATCAACTCTTTCCAGCCCGCTCCCCGGTTGGCAACATCCAGCACGCTTTGTGCCGATGTGGCCGCCAGAGTATCTTTAACTTTGATATCGCCCTTTGGATTTTTAGCTCCGGGCTGAGAGTTATTTTTATTTCGGTATCCGGCAACCAGTTTTCGCGTAACGTTATCGACAGTTTTATCAATAATAGTATTCGCCAGTGGATCCAGGCTCCGCAGCTGCGGGTACTCTTCCTGCATGGTGTGGCTCATGGTAGTTGATTCTCCCTGAACTGGAAATTCTCAGGGTTATCGGCAATTTCTGACAAATATTTAGCTTATAACTATCTCTTAAAACAGATGGAAACAGACAACCTGATTATTCTGATTTCCTTCTCATCAAAGCCGCAGTTTTTTGCCGTTGCCAGAAAATGCCGTGGGAAAATCCGTAACCAGTTATCCTTTTTCCCCTTTTCAGTAGAAGAGAGAGCCATGGCTAATTTAATATCCTGCTTTGCAGTGTCGGATCCCAACAAAATATTCATAATGCTGACGATACCCGGCCCGCCATCGCCTTCATATTTTTCTCTGCGCAGCGGTAGCGAGAGAGAGAGAGCGGTCGCGCTCCTTCAAGGGCCAGCCAGTCAGGATGATACACGACGGTATTCCCGCCGTTATTCTGCTGAATCAGAGAACCGGTCAGATAACCATTCATAGAGACGGAGAGGCTTTTCATTACCACTCCTCTTTCCATTCTTCTGCTCTGTTGCGCTCATTTTTATGTTCAAGATGCAGCTCAAGGTTCATCGCCGAAAGAATCATAAACAGCGTTTCAATTTTGGTGGTGTCTGGATTCAGCTCGAATTTTGAGAGAGTATCCTGGCGGATCACGACATGGCTTGCCACGCTTCTCTGACTAATCTTCTGCGATTTTCTCAGGTCTTTCAGATAGATCGAAAGTTGTCTCGGGGATGTAATCTTCATTATTACGCTCCGGCATCTGGTCATGGAGTAGCCAGTCTGCTGTTAATTTACCGGCTATAGCAGGTAAAAAGGATGCGGGAAACGGGGGGAGAGGCAAAACGAGGCCCAATCCAGAGAACTGAGCATCGTTTTTTATAGAGGAATAAAGGCAGGGCTAAAACGGTCAGACCTGAGTCATGCCGCCATCAATGCACAACTCGGCTCCGGCGATATAGCTGCTCTCATCGGAGGCAAGGAACAGCGCTGCAGAAGCGATCTCTTCCGGTTTACCCAGACGCCCCAGCGGGATCAGGTCGGTCATCGCTTTCCTGAATTCGTCCGAGACGCCGTCAAACATCGGCGTGTCGACCGGGCCAGGACTCAGTGTGTTAACCCGGATGCCTTTGCCGGCCAGCTCTCTGGTCCAGGTGCGCGACAGGGAGCGGGTAGCAGCCTTGGAGGCTGCATAAACGCCGTAGCCTTCCACGCCAATCGACCCGGCAATCGAGCCGATCAGCACAATGGCTCCCCCTTTCTCCATCAGCGGCAATGCGCCCTGTACGGTAAACAGCGTTCCCCTGGCATTCAGGTCGAAGATTTTATCGAAATGCTCAGGGGTGACGCTGTCCAGCGCGGAATGCTCGGAATAGCCGGCACTGGTGACCAGAATATCGATCTTGCCCTTCTGCGCTTTAACCGTTTCAAACAGCTTCAGAAGATCGGCTGAATCGGTGACATCTCCCTGAACAACCTCAATGCTTTCACCCAGTTGCATGGCGACTTTATCGAGTTCGGCCTGGCGTCGCCCGGTGATAAAAACAAAGGCTCCTTCTTGTATAAAACGCTCTGCAATGGCGAAGCCAATCCCACTGTTACCGCCGGTGATCACCGCGGTCTTGCCTTTCAGTTTCTGCATCAGGAACCCTTTTTTCTCTGGCTGAAGTTGAATCATCAAGATATACACTGTATATCTGGTGTCAATTACGCACCTGATGGTAACCAGATATACACAGGGAAACCCGATGACCCACTCCGTCGAGGCCATACTGGCCAACATTAACGCCACGCGACCAGTGCTGGAGCAGATCGCCAACAAGTGGTCGGTGCTTATCCTCACCGTGATTTGCGAGAAACCATCGCGATTTAATGCGATCAAAAAAAGGCTCGATCCGATCACTCATAAGGCACTGACTGAAGCTTTGCGGCGGCTGGAAAGGAATGGCCTGGTGACACGGCACGTTATCGCCTCTTCTCCGGTGGCAGTGGAATACGCCATCACGCCGCTGGGACATTCGTTACGGCAGCCTTTTGAAGCTTTGATTCACTGGGCACAGCAGGAGAGCGGCAAAATGGAACAGGCTCAGGCGGCCTATGATCAGCGGCCAGATATTTAGCCCGCTGGCAGGTGGTCTTCCACATATAAATAGCCAATGCCCAGGATCTGGCTGGCGCGCGACAGTTGACCAAAGTGAATATTGGTGGCTTTGCTCTTCAGGCTGTCCTGCTGATCGAAAGGATTAAAAGCAATCTGGTGGATCACGGTTTCACGCCAGGTTTCACCAAAGCCACAACTGCGGCCATAAAACCAGATTTGGTTAATATTGATAATATTTAGCAGGTTATAGAGACTTATCCCCACAGCGGTAGCCGCCTGATTGACCCACTCCTGTACCCAGCGATCTCCCGAGCGCCATGCCTGTAGCAACTGCGTGGTGGTGGGGGCTGGCTTGTCTGGCGCACGCAGGTGCGCCTGCTGCTTCAGCGCTGAAAGCGAGGCTACCGTTTCCAGACACCCCTGCCGGCCACAGCTACAGCGCGCGCCGTGAGGATTGATAATGGTGTGCCCTATCTGGCCACTACCGTACAGGCTGCCACGAAAAATTAAGCCATTGGTAACGAAAGAAGAGCCGATGCCGTAGTCCACATTGATTACGCAAAAATCAGCCTGATGACTGCTGTTCAGCCATTTTTCAGCAAGCGCCAGCATAACACAGTCATTATCCACACGAACCTGAACCCCCAGCTTCTCCTCCAGCAAAAACTTCAGTTCGACCGGTTTTTTCCATGCGGCCTGCGGCATATGTTGCGAAACACCGGTAACAGGATCGACCTGACCATGTACCGCCAGGGCCAGCTTAATAGTGCGTGATGGCCAGCATTTGCGGTACTGCTGCCAGACCGCTTCAATCTCGGTCAGCAACGCTTCCGGCGAGGCGACGTTTATCGCCCGGTGTTGATAGTCATCCTGCGCCACCAGTTGGGCATCGGCGAGAATACTTTCAATCCGGGTCGGGGTGATGTTCATACACAGAGTCCAGTCACCGGCTTCAGGTAACTGATAACTACCGCTATGTCGCCCTCTGTTACTGAGCCGCAGGCCAGAGTGCCAGATGCGCCCTTCATCCATCAACTCCTGTAGAATTTTGCCCGTAGCCGGAATAGAAAGTCCGCTGAGCTGCGCCATTCTGGACTGACTCAGGCGCTTATGACGCCATAACAGACGCATAAATAGCTGTTTGTTCCAGTAACGTATCTGCTGATTGTTAAGGCCGCTGGTAAACATCCGTCCCTCTCCCCTGCAGGAAATAAAGCAGCATGAACGCCCGGTTTCACGCTGACAAGCCGCAATCGTAGTTTACTAAACTCTGTTAACTATGTTCTGTGAGCCGCACTCGATCCCTTATTTCCTGTTTCTTTTAGAGTTCAGCCTGTATCAGTAAACGGGACGAGGACACCGAACCATGCATTTTACGCTTCGCGAACCACAGCGCCTGGCCGCAGAACTGTCAGCTACCTGCGTGCCTGAAAATATGCTGGCGATCTGGAGCCTGGGTCAGGCCGGTTACGTGTTGAAAAATGCCCACGGCGATCTGCTGGCTATCGATCCCTATCTGAGTGACGCCATTGAGCGAGAAAATCCGGGAACGGAATTTGTCCGTAATTATCCCCCGGTGCTGGCCCCCACGGACCTGAAAGGTTGTGATGCTGTCCTGATCAGCCATTTCCATGATGACCATATGGACATGGCTACGCTGGCCCCGCTGGCAGAGGCCGTACCGCGTCTGCCGATATGGCTACCCTCGCCCGATGCCATCCCTCTGGCGCAGAGCCATCCCTTTGCGCAGAATGTGCGTCCGGCCATCACCAATGAAACCTTCCAGGTCGGTGCATTTCACATTCAACCTATTGCCGCAGCCCACAGCGAGTATGAAAAAAATGCCGAGGGTCATGATCGCTACCTCGGCTATTTTATCACCACCGATAATATCCGCTTCTGGCACAGTGGAGATACGCTGGTCACTCAGCAACTGCTGGCGCAAATGCAGTCGCTCTCGCCGGATATCGTGGTCTTGCCGATCAACGGTGGCGACTACGCGCGTGGTCAGCGCGGCATCCTGCCCAACATGAGCTTTCGGGATGCGGCCGATCTCCACCATACCCTGCGCAGCGATCTGCTGCTGCCTTGCCATTACGATCTTTTCAGCTGTAACAGCGACAATCCCAGCTATTTCGTGGATTACATCATGGCGCGTTATCCGGGGAAGAAATTCCATCTGATGATGCCAGGAGAACGACTGCTGTACCTCAAGGATGCCCAACACCAGTAAAAGCGCCGGTGGCGCGAACACTAACATAACAACATATGGGATAAACCTGCGATGACCACCTCCTCTCACCCTACACTTTTACAACGGCTTGGCATTCCGGGGAATCTTGCCTGGGGCTATATCGCCGTACTGATCTTCATGATAGGCGACGGCGTTGAATCCAATTATCTGGCTCCCTACCTGAGCCAGAATGGCTTTACGCTTGATATTGCCGCTAGCGTGATCGCCTTCTACGGCATTACGGTGACGCTCGGCTCCTGGCTGGCGGGTTCACTTTCAACGTTATACGGCCCGCGTCGCGTGATGCTGCTGGGGGCAGCTATCTGGATCGTGTTCGAAATCCTGTTTCTCAGTTTCGCTTTACCCAATAAAAGCGTGGTGTTAACCGCACTGACTTACGGCCTGCGGGGGGTCGCCTACCCGATGTTTGCCTATGCCTTCCTGGTGTGGATACAGGCCGCCGCCCCGGCAGAGATGCGGGGGTCAGCAACCGGCTGGTTTTGGCTTGCGTTTACCGGAGGCTTACCCACGCTGGGCTCGCTGGTCGCTATTTTTTCCATCAAGGTGATGGGCGAATATGCCACCTTCTGGCTGTCACTGGTACTGGTAGCGCTGGGAGCAACCATTATGTTCGTTGCGGTGAAAGATCGTACCGGCAATGCCCCTCTGCTGGATGAATCACACCGCCAGCAGAGCACATTACGCACCCTGATGGGCGGGATCGATATCCTGTGGCGGCGTCCGCGTATCGCTGCCGCCGCAGTGGTGCGCATCATTAACACCACGCCTTATTTCGGCTTTTTCATTTTCCTGCCGGGATTTTTTACCGGCATCGGCTTCTCTCAGACCGAATACCTGACGCTGATCACCATCATGGGGCTGGTTGGCATGAGCTTTAACCCGGTGATTGGCAAGCTCAGCGACCGGATCGGCTGGCGACGCGTGCTGACCTTTTTTGGCGGTATTGGTTCGGCGGTTTCCATGCTGCTGATGTACTTCGTTCCGCAGTGGAGTCACGGTAACTTCGCGCTTAGCGTCATCTTTGCCTGCTTGTACGGCATTACATTATGCGGCTATGTTCCTGCTGCGGCGCTGTTCTCCTCGCTGTGCGATACGAAAGACAAAGGCAATGCGATGGCGATTTATTGTTTCTCAGCAGGACTCTCCACCTTCTTTGGCCCCGCGCTGTACGGCATTCTCAATGCGCTGTTTGGAACTGCCGGGGTGATCTGGGTCTACGCTTCGCTGTATCTCGTCAGCGCGCTGTTTTCCTGGTTCTTCCTGCTCAGCCCGCTCGATCCGGGGGAACAAAATAATCCGGCAGCAGCACGAGCCCGGATTCTGGACCCAATGGCTTCGGAATAATGGACTACTCAATGAAAACTTACGATTACATTATTGTTGGCGGCGGAAGCTCAGGCTGTATTGTCGCCTCAAGGCTGGTGCGGGAACAGGGCGCACGTGTGCTGTTACTGGAAGCAGGCAGTGGACGCTACGATCCGGTACTCAAGATGCCAGCGGGTTATATGAAATTCCTCGCCAGCGATACTTACCTGACCCTGCACCAGACCGAGCCACAGCCGCAACTGAACGGTCGGGGGGTGATTGTGCCGCAGGCCAGAGTGCTGGGGGGAGGTTCAACGGTAAATGCCATGGTCTATATGCGCGGTCATGAACAGGATTACGCTGACTGGAACACTGCCGTTCAGCGCAGCGATATCGACTGGTCGTTTGCCGCGCTGCTGCCTCATTTCAAGGCGACAGAAGATAACGATCACCTGGGTGCCCCTTTCCACGGCGTCGGTGGCCCGATGAAAGTCTCACATCTGGGGCACTTCAGCCCGCTCAGCCGCGCTTATGTGAAAACGATGCAGGCACTGGGGATTGCTTATACGCCGGATTTTAACACCGGCAACCCCTATGGGGTCGGCTTTATGCAACACACTATCGACTGGCAAACCCGCAAACGATGCAGCGTCGTTGATGCATTTATCACGCCGCTAAAAGATGACAGCAGGCTGACTGTCGCAACCGAAGCCAGTGTCAGTGAGGTGCTCTTCGAGGGCGATCGGGCCGTAGGGGTGGCATATGTACAGAAAGGCGAGACGAAGCAGGCCCGTGCCGGGCAGGAAGTAATTCTGGCCGCCGGAGCCTATCAGACCCCGAAAATCCTGATGCTTTCTGGTATCGGTCCACAGGAGGAGCTGGCCGCCTGGGATATCCCACTGCGTCACTCTCTGCCCGGCGTGGGGAGAAACTTACAGGATCACTATGAAGTTCCTGTAGTCGCCAGCACTAACGGAGCATTTGGCTACTATGGTCAGGATAAGGGCTGGCCAATGATCAAAGCCGGTTTACAATATTTGTTGTTTAAAAGTGGGCCGGTCACGACTACCGGCGTTGAAACCTGCGCGTTCTTTAACCCGCATGATCTCAGTGCAACGCCCACTATCCAGATGTTCTGTGTGCCTACCATATACCTTGACCGCGATGTGATGGGCACCGATCCCGGCAATGGTGTGACCGTCAACTCTCTACTTCTGCGCCCGAAAGCAACGGGGCGCGTCACCTTACGCGATCGTAATCCGCTTTCACTACCGCGGATTGATACGCAGATTTTTGGTCATCCCGATGACCTGTCAACCACCATTTCAGGCCTGCGTTTTGCCCGCAAAGTCATTGCCTCCCTGCCAATCCAGGCAATGGTCGACAGGGAGATCTTCCCCGGAGAAGACATTTCTTCAGACCAGCAGATCGCTGACCATTGCAAACGTATGGTTAAAACCGGCTACCACCCGGTAGGAACCTGCCGCATGGGTCATGACCACGATCCCCTGGCGGTACTTCATGCTGATTTACGCGTTCGCGGCGTGCAGGGTTTACGGGTGGTGGATGCCTCAATGATGCCGAACATTATCAGTGGCAATACCAATGCTGCGGTGATGGCCGTAGCGCATCGTGCAGCCGATCTGATCATGGGCAAAGAGTCACACCATCAGAACATATCATCGCAGGGGATCGTGGCATGAACGAGAAAATTCGCCACCTCCAACAGCGTCTGCGAGAAGAGCAGCTTGACGCACTGCTGCTGACCCGTCGGGACAATGTCGCGTGGCTGACAGAAGGGGCCAGCTTCTATGTGGTTGACCGCGCCGAAACCGGTGTGGCCAGCCTGCTAATTACCGCAGAAGGGATTACGCTGATTGCCCCGGAAAATGAGATGTCACGCATTTTAGCCGAGGAACCGCTGCCATTTCCGCTGAAAACGATCGCCTATCCGTGGTTTACCACGCTGAATACCGTACTCGCCAGCCTGCCATTTTCACGCACAGGCAGTGATATACCGCTGGGTAACAGCCGGGAGCTGACAAACATCCGCACAGACTTAAACGCTGCCGAATGCCAGCGCTTGATCAGGCTGGGCAGGGAAGTCGCTACGCTGGTTGAAAAGGTGGCCCGCGGCGTACGGCCGGGAATGAGTGAACAACAGGTCGAAGCGCAAATTTATGCCGAATGCCTGCCGCTGGCTATCCGCCCGGTTTGTACCCTGGTCGCCGCCGATGACCGTATTGCAGCCTTTAAGCACCCTGTCCCCGGGCCGGCTCAGGTACAGCAACAAATGATGATCACCCTGGGCGCCGAGCGCCATGGGTTAAACATCAGCATTACCCGCATGATCCATCTGGGAGAACCTGCCGCAGACAGCCGCCAGCGCTTGCATACGGTGGCTGAAATTCATGCGGATATGCTGGCTGCATCACGGCCAGAACGTCACTGGCAAACCATCTTTGCCGATATCCAGGCAAGCTACTCGCGTTATGGTTTTCCTGATGAATGGCGTGCGCATCATCAGGGTGGCCCGGCAGGCTATGGGTGCCGGGATTTTATTGTCACCCCCGATACGCCGGGCAAACTGACCATCAACAGAGCGCTGGCATGGAATCCGACGCTGCCTGGCGTAAAAAGTGAAGAAACAGTGCTGCTCACGGCAGAGGGTCTGCACTCCCTCACCCATACCGGTAACTGGCCGACAATAGCTCTGCAGCGTGGCGACTCCGTGATGAGGTTTGCCGACTGGCTGATAACCAGGCCTTAACCAACAGGAAAATGTATGTCAGAACGATTGAAAGGAAAAACGGCCATCATCACCGGTGCCGCCAGCGGTATCGGCAGTGCTATTGCACAATTGTTTGCCAGGGAGGGGGCCAGACTGGCGTTGATTGATATTAATGCGGATGAGTGCGATTCACTGGCACTCTCACTGGCAGAGGAAACCCGTCAGCGCTGTCTCGCTTTACGAGCCGACGTGACTGACGCCGCTCGTCTGCGCGAGTGTGTCAGTGAAACGGAAAACCACCTTGGCCAGCCCGACATTCTGATTAACTGCGCAGGAATTAATGTGTTCCGCGACCCACTGAGCCTCAGTGAAGAAGACTGGCAGCGCTGCATGTCAGTAAATCTCCAGGGGCCGCTCAATGGTATCCGGGCTGTGCTGCCAGGGATGCTGGCACGTCGGTATGGCAATATTGTTAATATTGCCTCGGTGCATGGCCACAAGATTATTCCCGGAAGTTTCCCTTATCCGGTGGCCAAGCATGGCCTGATTGGTTTAACCCGTTCATTAGGCGTGGAGTACGCCAGTCAGGGAATACGCATCAACAGCGTTTCGCCGGGGCTGATACTGACTCCTGCGGCTGAAGCATGGCTTAACAGCAGACCGGAACCGGACGCTGAACGCCAGCGCCAGCAGGATCTGCTGCCCTGTAAGCGTATTGGTGAACCGATAGAAGTGGCTTATACAGCCCTGTTCCTGGCGTCGGATGAAGCGCGGTTTATAAATGCGGCGGACATTGTGATGGATGGCGGCCGTAGCCAGATTTATCATGATTAGGCGGCGGCCCTGGTGAATATGCCGCAACCGGCTTCAAAGCCGCCGGGGGGCTGTTATTTATCCTGCGGCCTCAGCGAAATTTCGCCACCCACCCAGGATTTAACGATGCCGTCCTGTTCCAGCAGTAAGCCGCCCTGCTGGTCGATACCTCGGGCAATGCCGGGGATTTCCCGGTCGCCAATCAGCAGTTTTACCGGGCGGTTGATAAAGTTATCCAGCTCACCCCAGCGATCGACAAAGGGTGCCAGGCCTTCACGCTCGAACAGCTCCAGAGACTCGCGCATTTTATTGACCAGGCTGGCTGCCAGAGTGTTACGATCGATTTTAACGCCCGCTTCCTGCAGGTTGATCCAGCCCTGATTAACGATAGCGGTATCCGGCGAATTCATTGCCAGGTTGATGCCCGTGCCCATGACAATTTGCGCAGCATCGCCAGTTTTACCGGTCAATTCCACCAAGATACCGGCGAGTTTGCGATCGTTAAGGTAGAGATCGTTCGGCCATTTTACCCGCACATCACTCGCACCCAGCGCCTGCAGGACTTCAGCAGTCACGATACCAATCACCAAACTTAGGCCCATAGCGGCTACCGGGCCCTGCTCAAGGCGCCAGTACATGGAGAGATAAAGGTTAGAGCCGAATGGTGAGAACCACTGTCTGCCACGCCGCCCTCTTCCTGCCTGCTGATATTCCGCCACGCAGGCATCGCCGGACTGTAACTCATCCATTCTTTCCAGCAGATACTGGTTAGTGGAATCGATCACCGGGATCACCGCCAGGCGACCATGATCGAGCTGGGAAACGATAGTTTCTTCATTCAGCAGCTGAATCGGTGCGGGGAGGCTGTAACCCTTACCGGTGACGGTGAACACATCAATGCCCCAGTCTTTCAGGGTCTGGATATGTTTGTTGATAGCCGCGCGGCTCATGCCCAGCTGTTCGCCAAGCTGTTCACCGGAATGAAATTCACCATCGGCGAGAAGGCCGATCAGCATTAAGGGGACGGTATTTGCTTTCATGCAATCACTCCGACGGCATCCTTTTCGCCGCGGGCACCGATAAACCGCACCTCAGGCTCGAGCCAGACGTTAAATTTGCTGCCCACGCGCTGGCGCACTTCATGCGCTAACGCCACGATATCGCTGCCAGTAGCCTGATTCTGATTGATCAGCACCAGCGCCTGCTGGCGATGTACGGCTGCGCCGCCCACGCTGAATCCTTTCAGATCGCAGCGTTCGATTAACCAGCCAGCCGCCAGTTTGACCTTGCCGTCAGCCTGAGGATAGAGTGGAGCATCAGGATAATTTTCCCGCAGAGACTGCGCCATTTCGGCGTCAACTACCGGGTTTTTGAAGAAGCTCCCGGCATTTCCGGTGACTTTGGGATCGGGCAATTTACTGCTGCGCATCTGGCAGACGGAGTCGAAAATTTGCTGCGGCGAGACGGTGGCGGGATCTAATTTGATCAGATCGCCATAGGTCATCACCGGCAGCCACTGCTTTTTCAGCAGCAGCCCAACAGCCACAATGGCATAGCCTGCCTGATACTGATGTTTGAAGATGCTGTCGCGGTAGCCAAACTGGCACTGCTCTGCTGATAAGCGCTGCGTTTCACCACTGGCAAGATCCAGTACATCGACATATTCACAGACGTTTTTCAGCTCAACGCCGTAAGCGCCGATGTTCTGAATCGGGGCTGAACCGACGCAGCCAGGGATCATCGCCAGATTCTCCAGGCCAGAGAAGCCGTTTTTTAGCGAGTATTGCACCAGCATATGCCAGTTTTCACCGGCTCCCACATGCAGATGCCAGGCGCTTTCACTCTCTTCCACCCTGATACCTTTCAGGTGGTTAACAATTACCGTGCCCTGAAAATCCTCCAGAAACAGGATATTGCTTCCTTCGCCAAGTAAAAGAACCGGTTGCTGTTGATGCTGGCTGTTCTGCCAGACGGCGGTCAGTTCGGCGACGGTTTCCACCACCACAACTTGCTCTGCGCTGGCATCAAGATTGAAAGTATTGAAAGGTTTTAAAGAGTGGAGCTGGCTGGACATGAGACGGCCTTAACGAATTCAACTGCCGGTAGTTTACCCGATTGGATGAGGGTGAGGGCTTCTTTTTTTACTTTGTCAGAGAGTAACCACCTGGATACAGACAAAACAAAAAGGCCACCCGTAAGGGTGGCCTTTTTGTTGTATTTGATGCCTGGCAGTTCCCTACTCTCGCATGGGGAGACCCCACACTACCATC
>NZ_WHOY01000031.1:2356115-2385262 GCF_009765445.1 Pantoea sp. BAV 3049
TGTTGATTTTCTCTTCCCGAACAAATCTGTAAGACCCACTTCCCTGTCACGTCCCTCAGCTATCCTTCTGATTACAAAATATCTGATTCAGCCTGACCGATTTTCTTTTACGCGCATCTGGCTTACCCGGACTGATTTTCTTTTACAACGCATCTGAGTTATCCGGGCTGATTTTCTGAGCGCGAGGTTTCTGACTTAACGTCCCCGATCACAACGTACCGAAATTGATTGAGATCGCCGCCATACCGCCAGCCAGCGCCAGGCAAGAAGGCAACAGCAGATAGTGGCGCAGCCGTTTATGATAAAGCATGACCACCGTGGCCAGTAGCGCAATGACCATCACCACGCGCCATTCGGTGAAGGAGAGCTTCATCAGCGAGATCAGCGGCATCAGTGCGCAAGGTAGCAGCACGCCCCAGGCGCTATCCAGTCGTTTTCCAAACATCCAGCTCACTCCCCAAAGTCCACATGCGGTGACCATCGCTATCAGCATTGTCTTATCCCACATCGCTTTAAATGATAATGATTACCAATAGCATATAAGAATATTTATCATTTTGCAGCAAAAATTGTTGCAGGGGAGTTGAAACCTTACGCCCCCTGATGACAGTAAGTTTGTTAAGTGATAAATTGGGGATGCATTATTATTAAGAAAATTCAAATAATAACAGCACTAAACTATTCCAGGCACAAAATAGACCGGCAATTCGGGTTACCGCCGTGTGCTATTCAGGGCAGTCATGAGTAGAAAATAATGAAATTACAAAGCTATGATGAATTGCTTCACAGCAAGCATCGGCTGTCGCTGATGCTATTTCTTTTTTTAAACACAGCTACGTCTTTATTTAGTTTTTGTAGTAATGGAAAAAACCCGGCTTTCACCTTTACCACCCCAACGCTGATCATTGCCGTTCTCAGCACGGTGTTATTGTTGTGGATGCTTTTAAGGCCACAGCACAAATTCCCGCTATTAAATATTGTTGCGGTAATAACCGGATTGCTGTGGACATGGCAAATTGTCCTTAAGTATGAATTAGTCTTTTATTTTGACAGCAGCTTTCTGGTGATCAGCCTGATTAGCGTGTTCTTTATCAGTGCTATTGCGCTGGGCGATCACCTGCTGGCTTTCTGTCTGCATACCGCTCCGCCTTCTGTGGCGGTGATTGTGCTGGATCACGGACAGAATACTCTGTTGATTTTATTCACAATTTCCCTACCTCTGATTGGGTCTACACTGCATCATCTGATGTTACGTCGCCGGGATATGTTCACCCGTCGCCTGATGCGCCAGTTGTATGAAGAGAAAGAGACCTACAGTGATTTGAGCATGCTCGATCCACTGACCGGCCTGTACAACCGCCGTGGTCTGAAAAACCGGCTGGAGAATATCCTCGACAATCACGCAGGGAGCCACTTTGTGCTGCTGCTGGATATCGATCATTTCAAGGCCTATAACGACAACTATGGTCATGCAATGGGCGATCAGGCGCTGGCGAGAGTCTCCGTTGCCATTCGTGATGCGGTGCGCTCGCGCGATATCGTGACGCGCTACGGCGGCGAGGAGTTTCTGGTGCTGCTGACCAACGTCAACGAGTCGATTGCACGCAAGCTGGCTGAACGGATACGCCAGTATGTGCTGGACCTTGAAATCCCGCATCGCTTCAACGATCGGGTCGCCACGCATGTCACCATCAGCGCGGGCTTCGCCCCGATGTTTGAAGAGGACTTTGACGGCGCACTGGCTAATGCCGACCGGGCACTCTATCTGGCGAAGAATCGCGGGCGAAATAATATCCTCTCTTATGAAGATATAGCCAAAAGCAGCATGAGCCAGTCTGTGGATGCGGTGTAATAAAGTCACGGCCCGATACTTTCGGGCCTATTCATTCCAGATATTTATATTTTAACTTAATTCAAACCCCAGCACTCCCGCTATTTCAGAAATCATTCCCCCTGAAAAATACTGCCTGAAACATTACCTGCGCGAATGAAATGTCAGCACTTAATTAAAATCATCTCTGAATAAGGGAAAGAGTGGCTGAATACATGACTTCTTGTGCTGAAATTTAATATTATTCCCAAATTCAGGAATTAATTTCTTCTGACCCTTAGTGGAAAATGGATTAATTTCCCTGACGGAACTATGTGCTTTGTCCACTTTAGCAGCAGGGATAATCACGGGGCGCCGCGCTGCCCCGCTCACGATCACGCCTTTATAACATCGCACTTATTGGCGCTTGTTTGTCCGGTGGCCCTCAGATAGAATCAAGAACGATTATCATTTGTTTTTGTACTTCGGTTTAACCTGGATACCCCATGACCACGATTGTTCGTCAGGCATCTGAGTATGGTTCCTACCCGCTGATCTTTTTGCAGAGCAATCGATCGCTGGCGACTTCGCTGCGCGCTCTGTTCAGCGAGCACCGTGCTTATTTCCTCGACACGATCAGGCTGGGTGAAGAAGCCCCCGCCAGCTGCATGACGCTGAACCGCTGGTCTGAACCGCAGAGCTTTGCCCGTCTTAACCAGCTTTACGGTGATTACATCTACCGCGAGCATGGCGAGATGGAGCGCGAAAACAAGCCGCTGCAGTCACTTTGGGCGCAGTGGTACCTCGGGCTGGTGATGCCGCCAATGATCATGGCGTTGCTGCTGGAAAACCGCGCCCTGGATATCTCACCGGAACATTGCCACGTTGAGTTTCATGAAACCGGCCGTCCGGCCACCTTCTGGTTTGACGTGCGTGAAGATGAAGAAGCACGTTATCTCAGCCCACACCGTCGCCTGGACCGGCTGATCCAGCACCATCTGATCCCGGTGGTCAGCGGCATTGAGCAGCATGGCGATATCAACGCCAAGCTGATCTGGAGCAACACCGGCTTTGCGCTGTACTGGTTCCTTGGTGAAATTGCCCCGCTGATCGGCGAAAAGCTGCGGACCGAGCTGGAACATGCCCTTTTCTTCTCCCGCACCCTGCTGGATGGCTCTGATAATCCTTTCTACCGCACCATGCTGCCGCGCGACGGAGACATGCAGCGTCGCACCTGCTGCCAGCGCTACCGTCTGCCAGATGTTCAACGTTGCGGCAACTGCACGCTGAATCCTGTCTGATTTCATTGGTTCCCGTTTACAAACCCGCCTGTTCTGTGGCAGCTTTATCCGCTCTGAAAGAGGGAGATAAGCATGAGCCTGGAGTCTGTACGGCAATTCTTTGCCGAGCGCGCCCCTGACATTGGCATTATTGAACTACCTGAAAGCACCGCCACCGTTGAGCTGGCCGCCAGGGCGCACCACGTTGAGCCGGGGCAGATTGCCAAGACGCTGTCGCTGAAGGTAAAAGATCGGGTGGTGCTGATTGTCACCCGCGGTGATGCCCGCCTTGATAACCGTAAGCTGAAGGAGACGCTGGGTTCCAAAGCCCGGATGCTGAGCACGGATGAGGTGGTAAACTGGACCGGGCATCCCGTTGGCGGCGTCTGTCCGTTCGGCCTGGAAACACCGCTACAGGTATTCTGCGACGTTTCACTGAAGCATTATGATGAGGTGTTGCCCGCGGCAGGTTCGGTTCACAGCGCGGTGCGTATTACGCCGCAGCTGATGGCGGAACTGACCGAAGCCACCTGGGTGGATGTCTGCCAGCTCCCTGGCTGACGCAGGCTGTCGGGGGAACCCAACATTGAGTTCCCCGGGCACTCACCTGCTAAGTTTTAAGCCGGCCTCTGCTCCTCAACCTTCGCAGAAATTTCCACTCCCCGCGTTTCCCGGCCAAAGGCCACAAACACGCAGATCAGCACCGCCACGGTTCCGGCCACAATCGCCATTGCCAGCCCGTAGTTATTGCCGTGCGCTTCCGCAATGCGTGACTGCAGCGTGGCGTTAACCGAGGCAATAAGGTTCCCCAACTGGTAGACAAAACCAGGCAGCACCGCACGGGTATTGGCGGGAACCAGCTCGGTCAGGTAGGTCGGCACCACGCCCCACGCGCCCTGCACCATAAACTGCATCAGGAAAGCGCCCACGCCAATCATCACTGAACCGGTAGAGAAAGCCCACAGCGGCAGCACTGGCAGCGCCAGGAAGGCAGCAATGATCATCGCTTTCTTACGGCCAATTTTCTCCGACAGCGTTCCGAAGAACACCCCACCCAGCATTGCCGCAATGTTGTAACAAATCGCGATAATGCTGACCGTATGCGGGTCAAAGCCGTGCTGCACCTTCAGGAACGTCGGGTAGAGATCCTGCGTTCCGTGGCTGAAGAAGTTAAAGCAGGCCATCAGCAGCACAAGATAGATGCAGAGCTTCCAGTGACTTCGCAGCACCGGCAACAGCGCGGTGCTCTCTTTGCGTTCTCTCGCCGCCAGCCAGACCGGCGATTCCGGTACTTTGAAGTAAATAAAGGGCAACAGCAGGATCGGCAGCGCGCCAATCAGGAACATACCGCGCCAGCCGACCATACTGTAGAACAGGCCGAAGATGATTGAAGCCAGCAGGTAACCCGCCGGGTAGCCCGCCTGGAAAATGCCGGACATCATGCCGCGCGAACGGTCAGGGATGGTTTCCATTGCCAGTGACGAGGCCACGCCCCAGATACCGCCCATCGCCACGCCATAAATCACCCTGAAGGCGAGGAACGCGCCCAGCGTTGGCGACCATGCGGAAAGCAGTTCAAACAGGGAGAACAGCACGATATTGACCATCAGGATTGGGCGACGGCCATATTTTTCAGCCAGCCGGCCAAACACCAGAGCGCCGACCGGGCGCACTGCCAGGGTCAGCATGATGGCAATGGAGATATCTGAAATTTCTGTATGAAAATTAGCGGCTAAATCACTTAATACGAAGACCAGTATGAAAAAGTCAAACGCATCCAGCGTCCAGCTGGCAAAACTGGCAAAGGCCACATTGCGCTGGGTCGGGGTCCAGTTGAACATAGGGTTATCCTGTCTTACAGACTGCCACAGCCCGAACGGCGGGCCGGTGAAATGTTAATCATTTGTTTATAGCATGTAAGAAGATAGCCATCCCGGCACATTTGTCAGTCTTTACTTCAGGCTGTAAGCAGCTGTTTCAGCTGCTTCATAAATGCATTATTAACTGGTGGACTGCCGGATCGCCTCGCGCATATTATCCACGCCCCCAGCTGAGGCTGGCGAGACCAGCGCATAGTTATAGTGATTATCGCTCCAGTATTGCGCCATCAGATCGCTGTCCTGCCGTTCGCCGTGTGGCAACTTTACCGGTTCGATGGGGCGAATATACCAGGCCACTTTGGTACCCTGCGGATCCTGGTACATCACCAGCGCCGCGGGGCCGTTATCCGTTGCCATCAGCCTTGCTCCCAACAGCCGGAAGCCAAACTGCTCAAGGTTGGGCGGCAGCGTACCGTTGATAAAGTAACGTTGTACCCATGTTGTCAGTTCACCGCTGTTGCCCGGCACCACGTCCAGATTTGCGGCAGTTTCAGAGCCAAACAATTTATAAGCCTGCACCGCATCTTCCATCGGCAGATGCCCTGCCAGCAGCTGGGCATTCTTCAACTGCCAGCCAGACCAGCCGCCAAGGCTGAGAGTCAGTACCAGTGCGCAAGCGGCTACCATCTTCCACTGCCGTTTCTGCCGCACATGCTGACGCAGCTGAGCGGGCTGAGGCGTTTCCATCAGCTGCTCCTGCTGATGCAGGGCCAGCCGTAGCTGCCGGGCATCGCAACGCCAGCCTTCAACTTCCGCCGCAGCCTGGGGATTTTCCACCAGCCAGCGCTCCACTCGCCGGGCCGTTTCAGCATCCGCCTCGCCGTCAAGCCAGGCGTGCAGTTCTGCTTCTTCGGGTTGCTCGCGCACTATTTCAGTCTCCTTAATGCGACAGAAGGGGCCTTACCTTCCAGATAGTGGTGCAGCTGCTTTCTCGCCCGCGAAAGGCGTGACATCACCGTCCCGACCGGGATATCCAGCGCTACAGCCGCTTCCTGATAGCTCATCCCTTCATAGTTTATCATCAGCAACAGCGCTCTGGCATCGGCCGACAGCCGCGCAAACTGCGCCAGCGTCTCATCGGTGATCGCCAGCGTTTCAGCGGTTTCGCTGCTGCCCTGCTCCTCGCCGGTGAAAAAGTTGAGCAGGCGCTGATAACGTTTGCGGCGACGCTCACCGTCAATAAACTGCCGGTAGAGAATGGCAAACAGCCACGCCCGCAAGCTTTCCTCACCCTGATAACCACGCCAGCGGCTCAGGGCTTTGGTCAGGCAGGACTGCACCAGGTCTTCCGCAGCGTGGGGGTTGCGGGTCAGCCACAGCGCAAACCGCTGCAAATGTGGCATCACTTCACGAATCTGTGCATCCGTCAGCGGTGGCATAACGCATTATCCCCGTCGTTTATACCCGGACATACTGCTGAACACGCCATCACGCAATATCAGCCCGTGCAACAGTGCTGCGGCCAGATGCAACATCACCATCGCAAACAGCAGCAGCGCCACCCAGCTGTGCAGCGGACGCAGAACGGCATAGAGATCGTTACTGACCGGCGTGATGGGCGGCAACAGAAAATCTGGCCCTAAACTCACAGGATAGCCCGCCGCCGAGAGCATTGCCCAGCCAATCACAGGTTGCACCAGCATCAGTCCGTAAAGCACCCAGTGGGAAAGATGCGCCAGCGCTTTCTGCACCGAGGGGATCGAAGCAGGCAGCGGCGGTGTGGCAGTAGTGAAACGCAACCACAAGCGAACCAGCACCAGCAGCAAAATCGCCACGCCCAGCGGTTTGTGAATGGCCACCAGCAGGCCATGCAGCGAGGAAACGGTGGCGACCATCGCCACGCCTATAAATAACATGCTCAGGATAGCGGCGGCCATCAGCCAGTGCAGCACGCGCAGTGCAGGATGAAAATGCGTGACCTGTTTCATAGATGCTCTCCTGGCGCCTGATGCGCCTCTTCCTGAGTCCGGCGGTTATAGGATTTGGCGTAAGCGGCTGAACGGGCATTGAGCAGTGGATCGTCAGAGGCAGCAATGCCGTCCGGCAGGATCAGCGGGTCATAATTGATGTTGTTGCACGGGCCGCCTTCCTGCGGAACCGTACTGTTCAGCATCAGCGTCCCGGCATTAATCGTCTGGCGATCGGCAGGCCACAATTTGCTGGCATCGTTACTGGCATCACCTGCCTGCGCCACGGTAACGATCAGGTCCCATTTCAGCGGCCCCTGCGCCAGTCTTTTCACCAGATCCTGCTGCAGGAAATCTTTATTCTGATGGTCACTTTCGGAAATCGGCTGCCACGCCTGTTGCGGCACCATGCTCCAGCGCACCAGATGGCTCTGGCCGTTTTTATCGATAAAATTGAAGGCATTAAGGCTGTTATAGCGGTCAACTGCCCAGCTGCCGGAAGGGACATACTTCTGCGCCCAGGCACCGAAAACCTTCACTGCTGGGTACTTAGCCACAAAAGCCTGCATCTTTTGCGGATCGGGTTTGCCGGTAGCCGGATCGGGTTTACTGGCGACCAGCTGTTCATAGAAGGCTTCCGGAGTCGGCAGCGGGAAAAACGGCATCGCATTCATCCCGGTACGCCACTGCTGGCCTGAAGGAGAGGTGAAGGCCAGCGCCATACTGCGGATGGGTACCGCAAAATCAGGCGCATCCGGGTTGCCTCCGGCGATGGCGAAACGACCGGTTACCGGCGTTTTTCCTGGTGCAAACAGAGCGGCTTTCGACAAGACACTGGCATTACCGTTGGCATCAAACTCGCCAATAACGCACAACCCCTTGGCATGGTTGCGCCGGAAGCCCGGCTTCTCGCCCGGACCACTTTGCAGCGTATCTACCAGCTTTCCGGCAGTCAGGCGCTGCGGGCTGAGCCAGCCACCGGCCCATAAAAACAGGATCGCCAGCAGGATCGGGATGCCGCCCACAAGGGCGAAGCGCAAAAGGCGCGATAAAGGAGACGATTGCTTCATAGTCATTGCTCACAGTTGTGCTGATGAGCAGATAAAACGAACCAGTGACCGTTTTATTCCCTCCGGAAAAAAATATTTTTGCTACAATCCCCGCCGTTCATTTCTGACACAGGGTGTTCAGGGTTGTCGCTTTTAAGGATGCAACGGTCACCCAGCCGTTTTGCGGCCTGGCTTGGCCTGTCTGCCATACTGCTGCTGTTTATCGCCCCGGTGATCTCCAAATCACTGGAGCAGACGCCTGCACGTCACGCCGCGATGATGATGACCATGACGGGTATGGCAATGGATGACATGCCGATGATGGAGATGACCCCGGCTGAACATGCCCGGATGTTGCAGCATCATCCGGTGTCGATGATGGAAGACAGCGCCTGTGGTTACTGCGTTCTGCTGGCACACCTGCCGCTGGACCTGACCAGCCTGCCGCCGCTGTGGTCCTCATTACAGGCGGCAAAGCCTCCCAATCTGCCGCTATTCCGCCCGGCAGTTGCCCGGTTTATTCCTCGTTTTTTCCATCCCCGCGCCCCACCGGCGTACTGAGCTTCAAGACTTAATCCAAAAATATGCCGTCGTAAAACGACAGCCACCTGCTCATGCCTGGAAACAGGCGGATGGAATAAATATGTCAGAAAAAACTCTGGCGCAGCCTGCCCGCGCCTCACAAACACGCAGTGCGTTAATGCCGCTACTGCATCGTCTGCATTTTTATATTGGCCTGTTTATTGGCCCGTTTATCTTTATCGCCGCCCTGACCGGAACGCTGTATGTTCTGACGCCACAGCTGGAGAACGCGCTATACGCTCATCAGTTATTCACTAAACCTGCCAGCGGCCCCGCTAAGCCTCTTGCCGATCAAATCAGAGTGGCGGAAGAGTTTATCGGCCATAGGGTGAAAATCTCTGCGGTTCGCCCTGCTCCCCAACCCGGTGAAACCACCCGCGTGATGTTCACCACGCCACACTCCGGCCCTTCGGAAACCACAGCGGTATTTATCGACCCAAATACCCTGGAAATCCGCGGGATGCTGGATGTTTATGGCACCAGCGGCGTGCTGCCCTTCCGCACCTGGCTGGATTACCTGCACCGTAATCTGCTGCTGGGCGACCTCGGCAGAAACTACAGTGAACTGGCAGCCAGCTGGCTATGGGTTGCCGCACTGGGCGGCGTGCTGATGTGGGCCACCAGCCGTTCGCCGCGCGCGGTAAAAGGCAACAAAAAGTCGCGCGGACAGCAAATCCTGCGTAACCGCTACTGGCATACCACGCTGGGTCTGGTGCTGGTGCTGGGACTGCTGTTCTTCTCCGCCACCGGCCTGACCTGGTCGCGCTGGGCCGGGGACAATATCTCCGCCATGCGTGCGCATTTTGGCTGGCTGACGCCTTCAGTGAATACCGTTCTGAGCCCACAGCAGCCCGCTGAAAGGGAGAGTATGCCAGGAATGGAGATGCCTGCCGACAAACACGCCGGGCACAGTATGCCTGCCATGAAGATGCCTGCGGATGAGCATGCTGAACACATGATGGCAGGCATGCCGGAGAACAATCCTGCCGTCAGGATTTTACCTGCACAGTTTGATGGGGTGGTGAAAGCAGCCCGTGCAGCGGGAATTAACGCCGGGAAAATTGAGATCCGTCCTGCCTGGAGGGCGGACAAAGCATGGATCGTCAGCGAGATTGATCGCAGTTGGCCCACCCAGGTGGACAGCGTGGCAGTGGATCCAAACAGCTTCCGCGTGGTGGACAAGGTGGAATTTGCCCAATTTGGCCTGCTGGCGAAACTGACCCGCTGGGGCGTGGATGCACATATGGGGGTGTTGTTTGGCCTGCCTAATCAGTTACTGCTGGCATTCTTCGGCCTGGGACTGTGCGTAATGATTGTGATGGGCTATCGCCTGTGGTGGCTGCGCCGTCCTGCCGCTGGCCAGGGTGCGCATCCGGCAGAAACGCTGTGGTACTGCTGGCGTAAGCTGTCGATCAGCGCCCGCTTTTTACTGCTGGTGTGTACTGTCACGCTGGCACTGAGCCTGCCGGTGATGGGGGTAAGCCTGCTGGTGTTGCTGGTGATTGATGCCCTGCGCTGGCAGCGGGCGACGAAGGTCGCACAAGCCTGATGCTTCACTGGTGTTTATAGCTGGTGCGCATCAATGCGCACCCTGAGGCGTTATCCTTTTAACGCCTGCTCCAGCATCCCTACCAGCAACTGATTATCTACCGTTTGCAGCACATGCACCAATCCACCCGTGGGTTCACCAACAGCCACATCAACCCGTAGTGGTGGCCGGAAGCGCCAGGATTTACCCCGCGTCATCCCCGGCCGCAGCTCCACGTCAACATAGTAATCGGCGGCAGTTGCTACCCGCTGATTAATCAGCCAGGCCACAACCAGCGCGTCGTGGATCCAGCAGCCCGGCAGGTTGCGGGTCTGAATGGAGTAATCCAGCCACGGTCGCAGCGTTTCACAAACAAACTTTGCCAGCGTGGTGTCAATTTTCGCAAAGCGGTCCAAATCCTTATGAGTCAACAGCGTCTGGGTAGTCACATCCATCGGCACCAGCGTCAGGGTGGCTCCGCTGGTCAGCACCCGCTGAGCCGCTTCCGGATCGAGCCCGAAATTGGTGTCCTTGATAAAATCATCCAGCGCAAAAACGCCGCCCATAATGGCGATTTCCTGCACCGCATCAATCATTTCCGGATAGCGCTCCATTGCCAGTGCCACATTAGTCAGCGGGCCAATCGCCACCAGGGTGATTTTTCCCGGATTAGCGCAAATCAGCTTACCAATCGCATCGGCGGCGTCTTCATCAGGTGCCTGATGAACCTCCGGTGAACGGATACCCTGCCAGAGATGGGCCAGTTGTGAGCTGTGGACCCGGTTATCCAGCGCCTCACGCCACGGTTCCGGCGCTTCCGCCAGTGCCCGCTCCGCGCCTTTGTGCACCGGCACATTCAGGCCCAGCCGCTCCACCAGATCTTTCGCCACGTTAAAGCCGGTATCACTGGGAGTATTGCCTGCCACAGTAGTGACCAGCTCCAGCGAAATATCTGCTGAGCCTAAGGCCAGCGCAAGCGCCAGGCCGTCATCCACGTTCGCACCGGTGATGCCATTTCCTGGGTCACAATCAATAATTAATCGTTTCATTTTTATCTTATTATTTTCCGGCGGCGCAGGCTCTGAAGGCGCAGCCGCAGGATTCGCCTATCTGTAGCTGATGAGCAAACTCACTCAGCTGGACTTCGCCTTCCCTGGCTGACAGCATCTCGATGGCTTTCTTCGCCATTTCCTCCACCGGCTGCCGGACGGTAGTCAGTGAAGGGACATGAAACGCTGACTGATCCGTTCCGTTAAAACAGACCAGAGCAACCTGCTCCGGTACCGTAATTCCGTGTTCTGCCAACGCACGAATGCAGCCAATGGCCTGCGTTTCGTTGGTGGCAAATAGTGCGCGGGGAATATTTCCTGCCTGCAGCATCTTCTTCGCCGCCTGATAACCGCCATCGCGGGTATAGGTGGTGGGAAATATCCACTCTGCATGCTCCTTCACGTCAAAGTCGGCCAGCGCCTGACGCCAGCCGGACAGACGATCCTGCGTGTTGAACATTTCCAGCGGCCCGCAGATGATCCCCACCTGCTGGTAGCCGTGGCTGAGCAAGTGGGCAGTAACCTGATAAGCGGCTTCGCGCTCATCAACCCGCAGGATATTGACGTTGAGGGCAGGATCGACACGGTCCAGCATCACCAGCGGCGTGCCGCTGGCCTGAATCACATCAATATAGGGATGGCGATCGACACTATTATAAAACAGTCCATCGACCTGCTGGCTCAGCAGATTATTGATCAGTTCCAGCTCGCGCTTACGGCTGTCACCGGCATCGCCCAGCAGCATGACCATACCGGACCGGGAAGCCTCCTGCTGCAATGCATGAGCAAAGGAAGCGATAAACGCATTGGAGATATTCGGTACCACCAGCCCGTAGGTTTTGCTGGTGCCGGAGGCCAGCGCCCGTGCGACGCTGTTCGGCCGGTAGCCTGTTTTCTTTACCGCTTCAAGCACGCGAAGCCGCGTTGCTTCCGCAACCGGCCTCGGACCATTATTGATCACGTAACTGACCACCGCGACGGAGGTTCCAGCTTCCCGTGCCACATCGGCCCGGGTTGCCCGCCTGGAGCTATTTTTTGCCAAATTTCCGCCTTGTAAAGATCATTAACCGGCCCGCAGGCCGGTTGACATCAGATTGCATCTTCCGGCGCATTAAGATCACGTCCCCGCGTTTCCGGTGCCACAAAGGTGGTCAGGAAACCAATCGCTGCCATTCCCGCAAAGTAGGTGGCAATCGGCCACCAGTGACCGGTCCAGGAGAGCAGCGCCGCGGCTACCAGTGGTGCCGTGCCGCCGGAAAGGATTGAACCCAGCTCTTTCGCGGTCGCCATCTTAGTATAGCGATGATTCACACCGAACATCTCCACGCCCCAGGCCGCCTGCACGCCAAAGATGCCTAAAGAAGCCAGCCCCATCCCCACCACGATAGTCGAGATCACGATTACCGGTTCACGGGAGTCCAGCAGCATAAAGGCCGGGAACGCATAGAGGATCAGCAGCAGACAGAACCAGCGATAAGTGATACGTCGGCCAAAGCGGTCAGACAACCAGCCGGCAAAAGGAATGATCAGGAAACCCAGCAGCGAAGCGATAAACACCGCGGTGGTGGCAACGGATTTATCCACCGTCAGCACTTTAACCACATAGCCGATGATGAAGCCCTGGGCGAGATAGGAGGGACCGTTTTCGCCAATACGCAGGCCAACCATCACCAGGAAAGAGCGACTGCGCTGCAGGAAGCTGCGGGTATCCACCGGCTGTGGCTGAGCCTTTTGCAGGCCGGTGCGTTCCGCGAGCAATTCCTCTTTTTTCCGTTCGAAGACCGGCGTTTCCTTCAGATGACGGCGGATCCACAGGGCGACCAGCGCAATCAGCGAGCTGCAGAGGAAAGGAATACGCCAGCCCCACTCCTGAAGCTGATGCTGATCCATCTGCACCACAGCCAGCCAGACAAGGGAGGCGACCAGCGTGCCGCTGTTGGAGCCGAGCGCAATGATGGAAGAGACCAGACCACGTTTTTCAGCCGGGGCATATTCGCCCAGCATCACCGTGCCGCCGGAGAGTTCTGCTCCCGCGCCGAAGCCCTGGCTGAAGCGCAGGGCCACCAGACAAGCGGGTGCCCAGAGACCAATTGAGGCGTAGCTGGGGATCAAACCGATTAACGTGGTAGAGGCCCCCATCAGGATGATGGTGGACACCATCACCACCTTACGGCCCTTACGGTCGCCCAGCCAGCCGAAGAACAGCGCGCCAATCGGGCGGGCAATAAAGCCAACGGACCAGGTCGCAAAACTGGAGAGGAGCGCCATTGCAGGGGTGGCTTCAGGAAAGAAAACATCGCCAAAGATAATGCCGGCAGCCAGGCCGTAGAGCGCGAAATCCGCATACTCCATGGCGGTTCCCAGCCAGCATGAGACGGTTGCCCGCCAGAAATCCTTGCGCCCTTCCGTGGTGGCAAGGCGTTCATCTGCCGCAGAGTGTGCGGACAGCGAAGCCTCTTGCCGGATGCTTTGTTGTGTGGACATTAAAAAATTCCCTGATGAGGATTCTTATTTTTGCCCTGCCTGGCTTCCTGATATCGCAGGAAAATTCGCCAGTGAGGACGTTCTTTTGCTGAGCCATGCTAAAAGGTCAGTAACTGGTTCCCTGGTGTTGGGGTGAGTTCTGTTCGCTTCCCGTCCGCCAGTTTTCGTAACCAGTCGTATTGATAACGTGAAACAAAGGTGACCTTCACTGGAGCAGAAAAACATCAGGCACCGTGAATTTTGACAACGCGCTCATTGTATCTACGCGCGTAGATAAAGCAAGCGATCACCTCAAATAAATTAGATCTACTTCACATTTCAATCCGCGCACAAAAACAAAAAATCATATTTTACATAACGTTAATGCTTTCATGATTTTTAATGATCAAAACTCACACGAAAACACTGCGACAAACCTTCACTAAAGTCGAATTTTTACTCACACTTTTACCGGCTCTGGCGGCTACCATCTAAACAGCGTTTTATTTCAGCAGGATGACTAAACATGGCAGGGCGGCCTGGTCTGAAAACGGGCTGCGCCATTTGTTTTAAGTCACAGCGACATTTACTCTGAAAAAAAAGCCGGGGAAAAAGCGATGACAATCATCCTGATGCGACACGGTAAACCCGATCACCCTTCCGGTGGCTGCCTGCCTGCTCTGGCGATGGAGCAGTGGTGTGAAGCCTATGATTTATCACAGGTGGAAGATGTGCCGCCGGACAGGAGCCAGCATGCTGCGGCCATGGCAGATTATATCGTCACCAGTCCGCTGCCCCGCGCCCGTTCTTCGCTGGCGAAGCTGGGACTGGAGCCGGCCTCGGTGGATGCGCTGTTTAGCGAAGTTTCACTGCCGGTGATGCGGCTGGGCTATCCTCACCTTCCGCCTTCGTTCTGGCTCTTGCTGCTCCGCCTGCTTTGGCTATGTGGGTATTCCGGATCGGTAGAATCCTTGCAGCAAGCCGAGCTGCGGGCAAAACAGGCTGCTGCCCGTCTGATTGAGCTCTCCCGTCACGGCAACGTGCTGCTGCTTGGACACGGGATCATGAATAAAATGATTGCCCGTCAGCTGCGCAAAGAGGGCTGGCTGGCTGAGAAACATGCCAGCAGCCGCCACTGGAGCACTGCTATTTATCACCCACCGTTTATTCCGCCACGGGTGAAGTAACCGCCAAAGATTTCACCACGTCAATAAATGCCCTTAACGCCGCCGGAACATGCCGGTGGCCGGGATAGTAGATTGCCAGCCCCGGATAAGGCGGGCTCCACTCCTCCAACAGCGCCGTCAACTTACCCGCCCGTAACCAGGGCTTCGCCACGCTGTCCGGCAGATAGGCAATACCCAATCCGGCAACGGCTGCTTCGGCCATTAACTCCAGATGGTCCAGCATCAGCGCCCCTGGCGGCTCGATAACCTGCTCCACCCCACGACGGGAAAACTCCCAGCGATAGAGCTTGCCGCTTGGCAGACGAAAACGAATGCACTGGTGCTGTCGTAAAGCATCAGGCGTGGCGGGCGTGCCATGCTGCCGCAAATACCCTGGTGCCGCGACCGCCAGAAAGCGGACTTCCCTGCCCAATGGTACGGCTATCATGTCCTGCGGCACATCCTCCAGCAGCCTGACCCCGGCATCAAACTGCTCGCTGACGATATCGATCAGCCGCCCTTCGGTTACCAGATCAACCGTCACCGCCGGATAACGTTGCAGGAAAACCGGCACGGCCTGCTGCAACAGCTGGCGGGCAGCGCTCTCACTGGCGTTGATACGCAACGTTCCGGCGGGCTGCTGGCGAAAATCCTCCAGCGAGGCCAGTGCGCTGTCCAGATCCCGCAGCACCGGGCGCAAACTGGCAAGCAGCTTTTCACCGGCTTCAGTGGGCGAGACGCTGCGCGTGGTGCGGTGCAGCAGTCGCACGTCCATTTTCTGCTCCAGCGCGCGCAGCATGTGGCTGAGAGTTGACGGTGAAAGACCAAGCTCATCGGCAGCCTGACGAAAACTGCGCCGGGTAGCGACCAGCATAAAGGCATTCAGGGAGTTCAAATCGGGGGGTTGATTCATGGGTAATTTTCACCAGCTTATGCATGATTAAACGGATAGTAGCATCAATTATCAGAGCGTAAGGTTATCTGACACGCTTATTTGAGGAGAGAACTGATGTCCAGAACCTGGTTTATTACCGGCACGTCCTCCGGCTTTGGCCGCGAGATGACCGAACGTCTGCTGGAGCGCGGAGATCGCGTTGCGGCAACATTACGCAGCCCCACCGTGCTGGAGTCGCTGAAAGCGCAATACGGCAACCAGCTGTGGGTGGCGCAGCTGGACGTCACCGATTCGCAGCAGGTACGCAACGTGATTGACCGTGCGTTTACCGAGCTGGGACAAATTGATGTGGTAGTCAGTAATGCGGGCTACGGACTGGCGGGCGCGGCGGAAGAGTTGGCTGACGAGCATATCGTGCAGCTGCTTAATACCAACGTTATAGGTTCCATTCAGGTTATCCGCGCTGCCCTGCCCCATCTGCGTAGGCAGGGCGGAGGCCGTATTCTGCAGCTGTCATCAATGGGCGGGCAGATTACTTTCCCCGGCCTGAGTCTCTATCACACCAGCAAATTTGCGATGGAAGGCTTTGTCGATACGGTGGCGCAGGAGGTTTCCGGCTTCAATATTGAGTTCACGCTGGTTGAACCGGGCACCGCACAAACCAGCTTCACCCAGGGTCTGGTGATGTCTGAGCCGCTGGCGGCATATGAAACCAGCGGCATCCGCTCCCTGCTGGAGAACTGGCCGCAAATCGGCGATGCGAAAAAAATGGTGCGCGAGATGATTGCCTCGGTGGATCGCTCCCCGGCTCCGCGCCGTCTGATACTCGGCAGCGACGCTTATACGCTGGTGCATGCCGGATTACAGGAGAAGCTGGCCGCGCTGGAAGCGCAGAAGGAGATCGCGTTGTCGACGGATATCGACTGATTACAGAGGAACAGGCAAGGATCGCAGAGATCAGCCATGAGCCGTCTCGCGATCCAGCCCCAGCCGTCGTTTAAGCTGAGATCTTGATGCCTGCAACGCCTGACGGGCCTGAGCTTCATCGGTCATTGCCCGCGCCAGGGCCATCGCCCCAATCATCTCGGCCTGCACCGAAGAAGCCAGCGCCTGCGGATCTTTATGCCCCAGAGCCTGCAGCGAGGTAGCTACGATGCCCTGCATGGTCTGAATGCCCTGATTAAAACGCGCGCGGGCTACCTCGGGCAGTCGGCAGGCCTCACTGGCCAGCGAAGGCATCGGGCAACTGTGTTCGGGGGCCTTTCGCGCCTCGTCGGAGAGATAAATATCAATAAACAGGCTGAGTTTCTCCGCTTCGCTCCCATCAGAGATCTGCGACTGCAGACTGGCACGGGTTTCGATAAACATACGATCCACGACATTCGCCACCAGATCGTCGCGCGATTTAAAGTGGGCATAGAACCCGCCGTGTGTCAGACCAGCCCGCTTCATCAGCGCCGCCACACCAATCCCTTCCGTGCCAACCACACGCATGATCGCGGCAGCCTCATCGAGGATGCGCTGGCGGGTGCGTTCTTTATGAGTTGCAGTTTCTGGCATAGTGAATTTCCCGGTCGTTGCTTATCACAACCAGCTTAACTGGCTGCGGCTATTAAAGTAATTATTATGACCATCATATTTAATTTTGTCTGCCATAATCCTGTCTTTCCGGGTTTAGTCTGTTGATTATAAATAGTTTATATTCTCATTCGTTCTTCGGAGGCCTTCTCTTCCCTCAGTCTGCTGGCTTGACAGCCTGTATGATGATCATCATATTTAAACCACAAGATATGATAACCATCATATTTGTAACCTCACTCAGACACACATCTTCAGGAGCACATCATGGCAATGCCTTCATCAAAAGGTACCGCAGTGGTCACCGGAGCTTCTTCCGGCATCGGCGCAGTCTATGCACAACGTCTGGCCGAACGTGGCTACGATCTTCTGCTGGTTGCCCGCGATCAAGCCAGACTTAACGCGCTGGCCGGACAGCTTGCGCAGCAATGCGGGATCAACAGCGAAGTGCTGGTCGCCGATCTGACCCAGGCTGAAGATCTGCTGCGGGTTGAGCAGCGTCTGAGCAGCGATCCGGCAATCACCCTGCTGGTCAATAATGCAGGGATGGCCGTGGCGGGAGATTTCCTCGATAACGACATTGATCGCGTTCAGACGATGATTACCTTGAATGTCCTTGCCCCTACCCGCCTGGCGCATGCCGCTGGCAACGCTTTTAAAGCGCGTGGCAAAGGGACAGTGATCAACATTGCCTCGGTGCTGGCGCTGGTTCATGAGATGGCGAATGGCGTCTATAACGGCACTAAATCTTTCGTGCTCAACTTCAGCCGCTCGCTGGAGACCTCACTTAAGCCACACGGCGTTCGTGTTCAGGCAGTATTGCCCGGTCTGACCCGCACCGAGATCTTTGAACGTTCAGGCATATCTGCGGATGGCCTGCCTGCTGAGAATGTGATGGATGTAGAAACAATGGTGGATGCGGCGCTGGCCGGACTGGATCTGGGCGAGATCGTCACCATCCCGTCGCTGGAAAAGCTGGAAAACTGGCAGGCTTATGATGATGCCCGTGCTGCGCTGCTGCCGGACCTGTCGCGCCGGGAGTCGGCTTCCCGCTATCATCGGTAATAGCCGGAAAAGGTTGTTAATCATACAGTTTCAGAAAACGCTCTGATGCCTGAAAAACAACCAACCGGTGGCGAAGTGCTGGATTGAACTATCAAGTTACATTATAATCCCGCGCCTCAGGCCCCTTAGCTCAGTTGGTTAGAGCACGCGACTCATAATCGCTTGGTCACTGGTTCAAGTCCAGTAGGGGCCACCAAATTTATCAAGGGCTTGCGTGAAAACGCGGGCCCTTTTGTTTTTTCGGGGATATGCCGGGGATATTTTCTAACGGTAAGCATGGTGCATCATGGCGGCTTATTGAGCGGCTATCACACACACTGAAAGTGCCTGCCCGGAGCTGCAATCCCCTTGCCTTAAATGAGATCGGGCTTCAGCGGAAGCCATGAATCGTACGCGCGTAGTGATGCCTGGAAAATCTTCAGCGCCCATACACAGGCAAATCCCCGGCCAGTGAAACTTCGCTTTATGGCTGCGGTCGCTCTCTCTAATCAGCACTAAATATAAGAATTGTTACAGCTGCGACAGATCAGTTAATTCTGCGATTGCTCTTAATCATTTCTACCCGTTACGGGCCATTGCCATGTATCTCAACAGGTGGGTGCCCGGACTGATGAACTACGTTAACTGACCTGCGTTTTGTGCATCGCTGCCGGGTGGCGATGGCACAGAACATTTCCTGTCCGTTCGTTATCTACTATGTGTTAAAATGGTGAGTTCAGCGAGAGGCGCGCTACGGGAAAAATAACTGCTCACAGAAGCGGATTTTCTTTGGATTTTTGGTTTTTGCATGGTAAAAATAATTAATACCATTACCAATTTATGGGTTAATTATAAGGTGGCATTATGGATAATGCGGAAGGTTTGGCGAGAAGGATGCTGCGGTCCTTAGATATAAATAATGATGGTTTTTTTAAGTCTGTTTTAACAGGGGCATTAACATTGCCTACTAACTTGGCATACTTAGGTTATGAGTATTTTGATACTGAAAACAGATATAGTAATGCAAATGATCACCACAGAATTGCTGAGTTGATAAAGGACGGTATTGCTCAAAAGACTCTAACAAGCAGGATTATTTTTATTATTATCAAAAAATTCATGTCTGAAGTTGACGAGGATAAACTAAAAAATGAAGCGATGAAATTATCTGGGGGTTTCCTTGGGAAAATTGCCGTTTCAGAGTTAACAGGAATTAGTCTAAGCAAAGCTGTAACTTCTGGTCTTGTTAAGGGTATTGTAGCAGGTTCAGTTATAGGTTTGGGTCTTTCTATTGGCGCTGAATCATCAAGAGCTATCTATACATTCAGAAGACTTGAGCAGAATAATCATTATTTATATTACCTTCTAAGAAAGGCTGGAAACTTAGATCTGGCGTATTTTCTGGTTGAAGATAAAATGTCTGCGTTTGTCGACGCCTGCAACCTAAAATCAAAAAATAAAAATGAGTTTGATAAAGTATGTGAATACTTTTTTTCAGGACTTTAATCTCAATAGCGGACGCAATGTCCGCTACAGGTCATTTATTTTTTTATACTCTTTATATGAGATCACACATACAATCAGCATTATGATTGAAAATGAAAGCCTCCCAATAACGTAACCTATTTCATTTTTATTTAGTCCATAATTAGATATTACATATAAGACTAGTTCTATATTTGGCACTATTGAATAAAGGAAAGATATTAACGCTATTATAAAGACTATGAAGAGGGTTACTTTCATTAAAAAATCCTTTTTCTGAATGTATTTAATATATACATCATTTTCCTGCTTGTTTAAATATCTTTTTTGATGCCCGCAAGGGCATGGCATGAACAGATGTTTGATCACGGAAGTTCATGGCCCTCTCCGGCGAGCCTGCGCATTTTCAGAGGGAACTCACGCATTTTTGTAGCAGGGCGGCGGCTACACCGTGATAATAAACAATAAACCAGGCATTACACAAGAGAGTGAAAAAGTTTTATCCGGCCCGAAATCAGACTGGTGCGTGAAAAACTTCAGGCGCTGGACGTCTGTGACGCGCACCTTTCCCTGAGGAAGTCACAGACTATCGCCGAGTGCGGCAACACGCTGCTGTACACCGAAGACGGTGGCAGGGTAATTCCCATTGCCCGCTGCGTTGCATCTTCCGCTTTTCTTATTTGTGCAACCATGCTGATACCTCGTCAATAAACATGGTCTTTTTAATCTTCATCACTTTAAAGACCACTGCGGCTCTCTCGCGCTGCTCAGCCGTTACTTCGTCCCCAGGCTCACCATGATGTTGTAACGCGCCCCATAAGGGAGCAGCGCCCGAATATAGCGGATATTAATGGTGTAGCTGCGTATGGCATAACGCACAGGCCCACGACCGCCCGCGCAGGTTTTCGAAAATTCCGCCGTGATGACGTCAGTGATCCCCACGGCAAGAGGTTGAGGATTTTCAGGCCATACGCCTGCGGCCACATTTCCGTAAGGCGCTCCAGCCAGCGTCGGCGGTTAGTCCGTTTTTTACTCTGGTGTTTGTTAATAAAAAGCCTCTCAGATTTTCAAAATTTATTTACTGCCACCTCCTGTAAAAAGTGTTAAAGGCTGAAACTGTTCGCAGTGGTCACTTTCTCCTAAATCCGCGCCAAATCTGGCTTCTGAGTGTGAACACTACTGTTCACCGCTATTCTTAAGTGTTCACCATTATGAGAATCGTTCTCAAAAAAAGTGAACAGTAGCGAACAGTTGGTGAACACATACCCCTCAAAACTTTTGCAAGGGGGTGGGGTTAATGACTCCCGCAATTTGGTAACCTTGCCAGAGCCGGTAGCCAGTCTTCGGCGCTTTCAGCAAGCCCCATATTTTTGCGCTCACGTAGCGATACGGGTAAAACTCACTCTACCCTCCCGGTCCTGCTGCGATTCACGCGCGCGTGTGATACCTGGAAAAGCTTCAGGCCCATGCCAGGCGGCCACTGGGAAAAACATTAAGCTCAATCCTTCAGAGGACGCTCGTGGGTGCTTAACCCCGTTTTATGACCGGTGACGATACCAACTATCTACTGAAAAAATCATTAAAAGCTACATTATTCCTTCTGAGGGCAATTATGCAGCGACTTCAGAGACTGCTTGTGATAATGGCTAAAAATCACCCAACCGACAGCAAAAAGTGCGGTGCCATGCAAATCGGCGTGACCTGACCTATACTTGAAGTAGATATGTCTAATAAATGAGGGATTTATGAAAAACGCAATTATCGCCCTGTCGGCACTTTTACTGGCTTCTCCGGTCTTCGCGGCAGACACCGCCAGCCAGGCGACTGACGCCACGGTTCTGAAGGCGCATAAAGGCGCAGATACCGCAAAGGAAAAGCTTCATCAGACCGAAGATCAGGGTTCTGAAATGAAGCTGAAAGCTAAGCATGCTGCGGAAGGCAAGAGTGATTCTACGGGCAGCAAAGTCTCAGAAGGCACTCAGAAAGCCTGGCACAAAACCAAAGAAGGCACTGAGAAGACCTGGGATAAAACCAAACAGGGCGCAGAAAGCCTTAAGAACAAAGCGACTGACTAACAGTTCAGCAGTTTTTTACAGAAACAAGGCCGGATATTCCGGCCTTTTCTTTGGCTGCAGCCCGACAATCCCTGTAAGCCCCTTCTGCATTCATTGGTACTTGCAGGATGATCGCTGCTAAGCCTCTTCTGCATTCACCGGCAGTGACGGGATGAACGCTACAGAGCTGGCTTCAATGAGGCTTACAGAGCCATATCGTGCTGAGCACTTGCCGTGGTTTTCTGCTGCTGCGCTTCAGCGTTCGCCTGCGCAGTGCTGTTCATCTGAATAACCGGCGGTTTGGTCAGATTCAGCGTCTCTGCAGTGGTGTCCCATACCTGCTGGGTCAGCGCCGTGTTGCCGTTCAGTTGCTGACCAAAGCTTGGGATGATCCCCTTTATCTTGCTTTGCCATTCAGGAGAGTTGAACTGCTCCGGGAACAGCTTTTTGATGACGTTCAGGGTGATCGGTGCAGCGGTAGAAGCACCCGGTGAAGCTCCCAGCAATGCCGCCACGGTTTTCTGCCGATCGGTAACAACTTCGGTACCCAGTTTGAGCACACCCCCCTTCTCCGCGTCCTTCTTGATGATCTGCACACGCTGACCCGCCTGGATCAGTTTCCAGTCTTCCTTGCGGGCGGCCGGATAGTATTCTTTCAGGGCCGCAAAGCGGTCATCATCATTCAGCATCACCTGTCCAATCAGGTACTTGACCAGATCAAAGTTATCCAGGCCCACGTGAGTCATCGGCATGAAGTTGCTGGTGGTGGTGGTTTTCAACAGGTCCATAAATGACCCGTTTTTCAGGAATTTGGTTGAGAAGGTCGCGAACGGCCCAAACAGCACCACACGCCTGCCGTCGAGGAAGCGGGCATCCAGATGCGGCACGGACATTGGCGGTGCACCCACCGAAGCCTGACCGTACACTTTCTCCATATGCTGTTTAGTGATTTCAGGATTCTCAGTCACCAGGAACGACCCACCAACCGGGAAACCAGCATAGTTATCCGCTTCCGGAATACCGGTTTTCTGCAGCAGTTTAAGAGCACCCCCGCCCGCGCCGATAAATACGTATTTCGCGTCCACAGCATGTTGCTTGCCGTCTTTCACGTCGGTAACGGTCACGTGCCAGGAGTTGTCAGGATTACGTTTAAAGTCGGTGACTTCCGCAGAAGTTTCCAGCGTAAAGTTGTCGCTCTTCTTCAGGCTGCCGATCAACTGGCGGGTGATTTCACCATAGTTAACGTCCGTGCCAACCGGGGTCCAGGTCGCCGCCACTTTCTGCTGTGGATCGCGGCCCTGCATGATCAGCGGCGCCCACTGGGCAATCTGGTTATGATCGGTAGAGAACTGCATGCCCTGGAACAGCGTGGTCTGCTGCAGCGCCTTGTAGCGTTTGCCCAGGTAGTCGACATTCTTGTCGCCCCAGACAAAGCTCATGTGTGGCGTGGAGTTAATAAATGAATGGGGATCCTGCAGCACGCCGCGCTTAACCTGTGCCGTCCAGAACTGACGGGAAATCATAAAGGATTCATTAATTTCCAGCGCTTTACTGACATCAATCGAGCCATCTGCACGCTCCGGCGTGTAGTTCAGCTCCATGTTGGCGGAGTGGCCGGTACCGGCGTTGTTCCAGCCATTGGAAGATTCCAGCGCCACGCCGTCCAGCTTCTCGACCATCAGCTGTTTCCAGCCCGGTTGCAGCTCATGCAGCCAGGTGCCGAGAGAAGCGCTCATGATGCCGCCGCCAATCAGCAGGACATCGGTCTTTTCCGTGCTGTCTTCAGCCCAAACAGAGGAACAAACCAGCAGCGCTGAGAGAGAAAGAACGGGGAAAACTTTACTTAAATTAGCCATTTTGAATTACAGGTTTCAACAGTTTTTTAAAGTTTGAAGAAATACTTTAACAATCGTGTCAGGGTATTTCCAACTTACTAAAGTTACAAAACTCACCAGCGCAATACCCCTGTTTTTAATAGAACTATTTCCCTGAATAAATAGGGTTATTTATTTTCGATTGATAACCGAGTTCCTCTCTGCTTTATTTAACTTAAATTTTATCCTTGTTCTTGCTTAATAAATTCCTGTATTCCGGCTAAGAAGGCGCTTTAAACATTAAGTAATACCGTGCTTAACCAGCCATGCCGCACACTACTTTCAGACTGTTTATTGACCTCCAGCCCGGCAAATGATAATTGTTATCAATTAAGCTTTCTGGCCAGGCGGTACTGAATGAACGACAACACCCCCACCTCTCCTGCATCCTGCTGTATTGTCGGCGGAGGCCCGGCCGGATTGATGCTCGGCTACCTGCTGGCGCGCAATGGCATCCCGGTGACGGTGCTGGAAAAACACAGTGATTTCCTGCGGGACTTCCGCGGCGATACCATCCATCCCTCCACGCTGGAGATCGTCTGGCAACTGGGGTTTCTCGATGAACTGCTGGCAATCCCCCACCAGAAGGCAGAAAAATTATTTGGCGAAATTAACGGCCAGGAAGCCACGCTGGCGGATTTCAGCCGCCTGCCAACCCGCTGTAAATACATCGCTTTTATGCCGCAGTGGGATTTCCTCAACCTGCTCAGCCGTAAAGGATCACAGCTACCCGGCTTCACGTTGCTGCAGAATGCAGCGGTAAGTGGATTGATTGAGGAACAGGGTAAGGTCAGAGGCGTGCGGGCCATCATCGGGCGCGAGAAACAGGAAATCCGCAGTGACTTAGTCATTGGCTGTGACGGTCGCAACTCACTCGTACGTGAAGCGGCTGGTCTGAAGATACGCCGCTTTGGTGCCCCGCGTGACGTGCTGTGGCTGAAAGTCGCTAAACTTCCTGACGATCCTGAATGGGCCATGGGCCATCGTGGGCCTAAAAAGAACTTTATCATGATCGATCGTGGCGACTACTGGCAGTGCGGCTACTCGATTACCAAAGACAGCATGGAAGCGCTGCAACAGGCTGGCCTGCCTGCTTTTCTGCATCAGGTAGCGGAGGCGTCCCCTTTTGAACTGAACCGTCTGCAGCAGGACATTGCCGATTGGGAACAGGTTAAACTGTTGAAAATTCGTATCGATCGCCTGGAACACTGGGCTAAGCCCGGGCTGCTGTGCATTGGCGATGCCGCTCATGCCATGTCACCGATTGGCGGCGTTGGCGTCAATCTGGCCATCCAGGATGCCGTGGCAGCGGCCAACCTGCTCTCCATACCATTGAAAAAAGGGACTCTGGCACTGAAAGATCTACAGAAAGTACAACGTCGCCGCACATTTCCAACCTGGGCAACCCAGTCGCTGCAGATTATGATCGGCAAAGCCGCGCAGAAGAAACGCCGCAAGCCACCAGGCAGAATGGAGCTGTGGCTGCGGCAGCGAAAATGTCTTCCCTTCCTGTTTGGCAGGCTGATCGGCATCGGCTTTTACCGTGAATTACCTGACGATCGCCTGATGGCTTCGAGTAAAAAACATCAGTAACTTTCAGATATCGATAAAACTCACTGGTTTTCCCTGCGCAAAAGCCTTTACTTACCGTTCACACTCCGGCTTTTTCTGTATCGTAAACAGCGAAGAAGGCTATCAGAATCTGAGTCGCTTTCTGTTTGGTGATGTCCGCGTGGATATCTGGCTGAATATTGATGATATCCGCCTTCCGCCAGCCGTGCTGAAAGAGGCAGTAAGCGGCACAATAGTGCCGCATACTGATCAAACGCAAAAGGCGTTACGAGGGGTCGGCATCAGGATGCGTCTTCCCCTCTTCAATGAATTCCTCATCGATTTCTTCAACGTTATCTTCGTTATCCCGGCCCGAAAGCAGGTTCCAGCAGGCAATAAACAGCGCGGCGATCAGCGGGCCGATAACAAAGCCGTTGATGCCATAGATTTCCATACCGCCAAGTGTTGAAATCAGGATCAGATAATCCGGCATTTTGGTGTCCTTCCCCACCAGCAGCGGACGGAGAATGTTATCAACCAGCCCGATCACCACCACAAAGAACGCCACCAGGAAGATGCCCTGCCAAATCATGCCTGAGAAGAAGAAGTAAGCCGCGGCAGGAACCCAGACAATGGCAGATCCCACCGCCGGGATCAGGGAAAGGAAGGCGATCAGCGCCCCCCACAGCAGGCTGCCCTGTATTCCGGTAAACCAGAATGCCCCACCACCCAGCACCCCCTGCACAATAGCCACCACCACGGTACCCTTTACGGTTGCACGGGAAACCGCAGCAAACTTAACCAGCAGGTGATGTTTTACATACTCCGTGAGCGGCAACGACTTCATGATCAGGTTAACCAGATAAGCCCCGTCTTTCAGCAGGAAGAACAGCAGATAAAGCATGATGCCGAAGCCCACCACAAAACTGAAACTGCTCTTGCCAATCAGGAACACGCTTCCGGCAAAATACTGCCCGCCCTGTAAGGCCACCTGGGACAGTTTTTGCTGTATGCGAGCCGCGGTATCCAGCTGGTGTTCCGCCAGCGAGTGCTGAGCCCATTGCGGAAGATGCTGCATAACCTGAGCCAGTATCGTCGGCAACTGGGTGTTATTGTTCTGCAACCGGTCATAAACAGCGTTGAACTCCATCGCCATTGAAGAAGCGACGATCAGCAGTGGCGTGATGACGATCAGACAGATCACCAGGATGGTCAGAAATGACGCCAGGCCGTTCCTGTCCTTTATCAGCTGCTTCAGCTTTGTCTTCATGGGATGGAAAATGACGGCCAGAATGGTGGCCCACAACACAGATGAATAGTACGGCCCTAAAATATCTAAAAAAGCCACGGTAACAATGAAAAGGATCAGGATGAAAAATCCTTTGCTCAGGCCTTTAAATCTCATTTTTATTCCCCGGAAACCCACATTTGGCTACCGTAGCATAGAATGCATCGCCGTAATTGCAATGCGGTTTCACGGGGAAGCCCTTCCGTTAAGCCAGTTGTACCGGCCACTGATTCAGCACAATACCTCGTTTAACGGCACTCTCACCGAAATCCTGCAATACCGCTTTCACATCCGGATCGATGTATTCAGCATTGTCATGTTCGACGATCACCACGCTGTTCTCAGGGATCTCTGCCAGCAGACCTTTAAGGCGCGGGTTATGCATAAACGTCAGGTTCTGCTGAAAACGCAGGACATAATGATCGTCGTAGCGGGTCAGCAGCAGTGCATTGCGATGGCTCTTGTAGATGCTGAACAAAATTTGCGTTGCCAGGCCGATGCCAATCCCCGCCAGCATCCCGAATACCAGAATGCCGCCTATTGTTGCCAGAAAAGGCACGTACTGCTGGGCTCCCTTCCGGATATGTTCGACAAACAGCCCTGGCGTCGCCAGCTTATAGCCGGTATGTAACAGCACCGCAGCCAGGCTGGCTAACGGGATCGCATTCAGCATCTCGCTGAAATACAGGCCGCAGACCAGCAGCAACACGCCGTGCACAAGGATGGAAATTTTACTTTGCGCGCCCACGCTGACATTCACCGAACTGCGCACGATTACCGCCGTGATCGGCAGGCCACCAAGGAAACCGCTAATCAGGTTACCGATCCCCTGCGCACGCATCTCTTTATCCGGTGAAGGAGCCGGATTTTGCGGACGCAGCTTTTTCAACGCTTCCTGACTCAGCAGGGTTTCCAGGCTGGCCACAATTGCCAGCGTTGCGGCAATCATATAGACCGCCGGATTCTGCCATGCCGTCCAGTCCGGTCGCTCCAGTTCACCGGTCAGCGCCTGCAGGCTGTCAAATGAAGGCAGGGAAATACGCGGCAGACTGGCGATCAGCTCCGGGAACATTCTGCCCCCCACCACCGTCACCAGACAGCCGAACAGCACCGCGACCAGCGGGCCGGGGATCCAGCTCAGCACCTTAATCCGCTTCACTGTCGGCGTGGACCAGAACCACAGAATAAACAGCCCGGTCATCGACACCACAATGGCAGAAACCGAAACCGTGAAAGCTCCGCCGGTCACCATTGCGCTGAGTTCGTTCTCACCTGAAGCGCCCAGCGCTACCGGGATCTGCTGGATAATCAGTAAAATACCGATAGCCGCCAGCATCCCTTTGATCACGGTTCCAGGCACGAGAGTGATAAATCGCCCGGCGCGCGCCACGCCCAGTAGAAATTGCAGCACGCCAGCAATAATCAGCGCCAGGAGCAGCGCAGAAAACGATCCCAGCGTCTCAATGGCCCCGGTTACAATCGTCACCAGTCCGGCAGCCGGGCCGCTGACGGCAAATTTCGACGGACTAAACGTGGTAACGACCAGCCCACCAATGACGCCAGTCAACAGTCCGACAAAGGGCGGCAACCCGCTGGCCTGAGCGATACCCAGACAGAGCGGCAAGGCAACCAGAAAGACCACCAGACCGGCGGGAATATCCTGGCGAAGCGTTGATAAATTCATGACGAAGGCTCCTGTGCATGTTGCTGAATCAACTCTTTCAGATGGCCGGTTTGCAGGTCATAGACGCAGCCGAAAACATCCAGCGCCACGCCATCCCGCCAGGCATTCCTGACCGGTTCAGTACCGATAAGGTGGGCAAACTGTGCCAGCACGTTAGCCTCGACCAGTTGGTTCAGGCGCTCAGTCTCATCTTCAATATCACCGGCTTCTGCCAGCCCCGGAGCCAGTGCCTCACGCAGATGAGTGATGCGCCGTGCGAGCGGGGAATTCTCATCAGACAGCGGGATATCCGGCAAAGCCACTGCTGCCTGCACTCCGCCGCAGCCATAGTGCCCACAAAGTACAATGCTTGAGACCTTCAGGTATTCCAGCGCGTACTGCAGCACGCTCATAAAGTTATCATCGCCGCTGACCACCATATTGGCGATATTACGGTGCACAAACAGTTCGCCAGGATGGGCGCCAGTCAGGACCTCCGCCGGAACGCGACTATCAGAGCAACCGATCCACAACGAATGCGGCTGTTGCGAATGCATGTTCTGCCGGAAGTAGTGAGGATTGCGTTGGCGGCGCTGTAAGGCCCAACTGCGGTTTTTCGCTAAAAGGGGTTTGAGTGTCGTCAAAATACAGTCTCTCTTTCAGGACGACAGGAATAACCCTGGGCGCCAGTTCAAAAATAAGGGTAAGCGGAAATATAAGTTCCACAGTAAGTATGTACATAAGTGTTGTAATAAGTTCTGACATTTTAGTTTATTAAAACTTATTAAGATTATTCCTGGAAGAAAGTAATAATCATGAATGTAATTTTTATTAAATTTACTTTCTTACAGGTTGTTTTTTTGGCAGGCATTTTTAAGATGGCAATCCCAAAGGGGGTTGTTTTAACTTAAACCATTAAAATCAGATAGATAAAAATCACATATTAATATCAACATATCTATATATAAGAAAAACCTATAGCTTATCAGGGTTATTTTAAA
>NZ_WHOY01000031.1:2385272-2387361 GCF_009765445.1 Pantoea sp. BAV 3049
TAAAGACGCTTCTCCAGGCTTCGGGCGCTGACCCTGCCCGGCCTTACTGAAGCGAACGAACAGCAACAGGGCAGGCGGTTCAGAGATAACGGAACCGCAACGCGGTGACGCTCGCCTTGTAAGGGCGCTACGTTCTTAAAAGAAGCGATTTAGTCTAATGACTATCAACCCCTTATAGCTTGGAAGCTCCTCGAACTATCAGGCTTCAATCGGAAGGAGTGATCATAAAACTTTCCTTCACACATTGATAAAAAACAATAATAAATAAGATATTTTTAGTTTAAAAACTTCACATATATCCAGTAACGAGATATATTTTATAAGCATGAGCAACTCGGCTAAATTGGCCTCCCCGCTTTGCCCTGACAGGCTTTGCAACATAACAAAAGCGGGGTTCTTTTTATTTTTTAAACTCTTTACGTTTTATCACCAGTACAAACATATATCGATGATGTGAGTATAGTGCTTTTCAGGAGAAAAAATTGCAACTGAACTTAAGTACAGTTCTCATGAATTAACCAGTTCTGTTTAATATTGCATGTCAATGTCTTTTATCTGAATAAATCACTGCTGCATAACTTTATGTTATTATTAAGCTGCACTTCCTTATTGTTTCAATAGTAATCCGAATATCAATCTATACTGAGTTAAAATTTTCTATATGTTACATAAGTAACATATAGTTATTTTCCAGCTGAAAATTCTATCATTCATCTGCCTGTTTAAGTGTATCATGAAATTATATTCAATGAGGTTCACGCCAGACCGGATAAATTTCAGGAAATCCCTCTATGCGCAGAGGTGGGGCTGCATCAAGATACCCCCATCGTCTTATCAGAGTCCGAGTGCTGAACCTTGTGCACTCTGCGTAACATGGATAACCTGAATCGTCGAGGATATCATTTAAAGCGCTGAAAAGATTCTTTACAACATCGCTTCCCCGCGATGACCTGCGAACCGCGAGAAGTGAAATGTAATAATGCTGCCGTGCTTTAGGATGATAATTTTCGAGTTCATTATTAAGTCTTTTTGCGGCTGCATAATCCGACCCACATACGTTACGTAATACCCTGTCGAAAGCTGAGCGTTCATTCTCTGTCATTTCCATTGATCCCGGACGGAAATAAACCATCGCACCGGTATTATTTTCGGAAAGCAGCGTACCGCCACGCTTACTGGCAAGGTCAAGGTAAATGCTGAAAAAAAGCTTTAATTTATTAAGGCGTTTTTCATCGTCTGGGAATATAATTTCATGTAACGGTTCATTATAAAAACCTTCAGCAAGAATATCGCAGGCCAAGTCCAATTCAGACTCTATTGCATGTCTACATTTCATATCAATTCCTTTGATTATATTACTAGTCTCTATTTTTAAAATAATCCGATATAGTTAATGCGTTTCCCTATGATTTCCAAAAACCAGATAAATACGCCAGCCATATATTCTTATCATACTTAACCCCTTGGGTAAAGGATTATCAAGTTGAGTTCTGCAGCCAAACTAACAGCCTGTCTGATATTTCTTACCCCCAGTTTTTCAACAATTTTTCTGGTATGAAATTTAACAGTGCTCAGGCTTATGCACAAAACCTGAGATATTTCAGGATAGGTTTTTCCTGTTGTACACCAGAAAAGTATTTCCGATTCACGTGAAGTTAATTTTATATTTTCACCCTTCTCATTTGAATATTTATTCATTAGTGATTGATGGGTGTTAATTAGTAACATCTGAAGGGCATCTTTATGTTTGGTAATTAACTCACTAACCTCTTTAACTTTCCCTTCATCTATATATAACGATAAAAGTGCCAAATTGTTCTGGTGGTCATGAAGAACAAATGCATAACCTCTGTTTATGCCATAAGGTTTTATCGGAGTGAAGATTTTTTTCATTTTCCAGTTTGAATTAATTTCCAGATCATCATCCCAGTTAAATGCCGTCACTCTTCTTAATGCATTTATAACAACAGGATCAATATTTTGTTTTTTTCTGATAAGATAATCGGAAACAAGGTCGGTAGGCAGGTTACTTATTATCCTTATCTTATCAGTATTGAATTTGTTTATGATCGCATAGACATACTTTATT
>NZ_WHOY01000031.1:2387371-2429950 GCF_009765445.1 Pantoea sp. BAV 3049
TGATATTCATCATTTATACCTCTTTTTTCATGCCCGCAGGGCATGGGAGGCGCACTGCGCCGGAAACCCCCGCAGCGCAGCGAGGACGATAAAAGCGTTACGGCTTCAGCCGTAATAAATCCCCTCTCTGCCAGGCCGGTTTTTGGTCGTTCCGGCAGCACCGGCGTTAATGCGCGTCGGGCCCGCCCGGCTGAGCGGGCTGTGTGGCGCTTCAGCGGCGCACAGGGCGTGATTTGTCCGGGTGTTGGGGAAAGGGGCGCTTGCGGCCCCTTGAACCTACAGGCGCGATTCTGTGAACTTACAGATTGGTCTTTGCTATCTGACACTGGCGATAGAAACCGTAGACGGGTTAGCGAAGTGGGCAGACGATTCGGCCTGTGGGCGGAGAGCCGAAGGGAGCCTGATTAGCAGGACTTTTCAGCCAGTTCAGCCCGCAGTTTGCTGTTATCAGATTCCAGAGAAGCTATTCGATTTCTGGCCTTTTCCAGCTCTTCAGACAACACGGCCACCGGAGACAAGTCACCCTGCCCGTTATCCATATCAGCGACAAAATCCTCCCGAAATGCCAGGATTGCCGCATCCAGAGCATTTTCAAGCTCAACCACTTTCGACGGGAGTGGTACACGCTCAGTCAGGCATTGTGCCAGCTCAACGGCGATTTTTGCTGCCTCCCTGGCAGGGGTCTTCACATCATCGATGCGTGGCAACAATTGATAATCAGGATGCTCTTTCAGTAGCAGTAAAAGCATATATGTTTCGCTGACTGATACGCGATTCGTATTCTGTTCTTTATCCTGCCAGGAGCGAAGGGATAGCCCGAACAAAGCAGCCATTTCTTTTTGTGTGTAGTTCAGAAACGCCCGCGCGCGCTGCGCCAGTTCGCCTCTGTAATCAGCTTTCAGATCCATGTTCCTGAGACTCCTTTAGAAAACGAATAAATTCGCGCGTCAGTTTTGGTAACGGAAAGTCGCTTACCCGGATAAAGTCGCCAACGTTAAGGAAAAATTCCTGATTAAGTACCTCGATACGTTCCTCTTTCGCCCCGGACGCCCGTTCTGCTTTTGTCGGGTTCGTCCTGTCCAGCACCAGGTACTGAAGCCGGTACATGATACCGTCACTCTGCACCGCCAGCGTCTGAGTAATCCGGGACGTTTCGCCCCGACGCCTCGCAAAAAACAGATCTTTCATATTCTCACGTTCCTGAAGCAGAGCACCCAAACAGTAAGCCGTGGGGGCATCCCCCCACGGCCTGCTGTCAGCGCTCCAGCGTTGATAAAAATCCAATGACCTTGATTAGCTGGTCTTTGCTGAGATTGTCCAGCTTAAGCCGGTATGCTTCGCCGTACATCTCGCACACATCCCCACTAATACCTCCGGGGGTTTTGATATGACACAGCACATCATAGTAACTACTATAGTTTTGCACTTCGACCAGCTGCCCGACCAGGTTAATAAGAATCCGCCGATCATCCTTAATTTTTTGCGCTCCGGCGCGGTCAGCTTCGAAATACGCGATTTGCTTTTCAGCATCAGGCAAAATTTTACGGCGGATATCCTGAGCAATTCCCCACGGTTCACGCATTGGGGACACCGTACAGGCGGAGTAACCGCCAGAACTACGCCCAGACCGGACACCGCCGATCAAATGAATTCGGCCTTTCTCAAAACGTGCGCCAATGGAGTAATGACGTAAGGCCGGGTTTACCAGGTTTATCCAGTATGTATCTTCGGTACGTCTGTCGATCTTCCAGCCCTCGCCCAGGAACGAACAAACCCGGTTAAAAACGGCTTCATAACGGGCAAAAAAGGTTTTTTCCATATTATCCCCCTGCAACTTTAAAGGGGAGGGCTTATGCCCCCCCATGGCATCAGGCGCGGCGCTCTACAGATTTGCGCCCATCAGCTTTACGCTGGCCGTTAGTGCCATACATTTCACGGATTTCATCCATTGAATGCTCTTTACGGTTGCGGATGCATTTATGTTCTTCCGGGCGATAAAACCACTGTTTTTTTTGTGACGCCCATTTACACCCTAATGCTTTTAATGCTTCTTTATGCGTCCTGGTTTCGCCAGAGATCCAGACCCAATTACCAATAACCTCAAAAATAATATCAGGGAGATTGTTTAATTCTGTTAAGACTCGCTCCAGCTCTTCGCCATAGTTATAACGTGCATTATCATCAGTTGACTGGTATTGATTAACTTTTTCGAAATTACCCATCAAAAAATCAAATGCCGCATTAACTGCTTTCATAATTTCCGCAGCAATCGGATTATCTTTGTTACGGTCAGGATGATGTTTAAGTGAGGCTTTTTTGTAGGCTTTCTTTATTTCCTCTTTGGTTAATTCACCAGACAAACCAAAAACATTTAATGCTTCCTGAATATTCATTACTAACTCCTGGCCGTTCGGCCTTAAGGGAAAGCACCGCGCTTTCCATGTGAATAATATTACACGTTATAACGTGTTTTATCAAGAATAAATTTATAATTAACGCTTCTTTTTTTATGCCCGAAGGGCATGGGAGGCACGGAGTGCCGGAGACTCCCGCAGCGAAGCGAGGACGAAAAAAGCGTTACGGCTTAAGCCGTTACATTCCCACCCCTGCAAAGCAAAAATCAGCCAAAAGCGATTCAGTGGCTTCTATACGCTGTCGGAGTGGTCACGACAAGGCGAAGCCGCAGTCGGGGCGTATCTCCGCGTTAGCGGGCCGTAAGGGCCGCTTACGTGCGTGTATTGGGGTCAGTTTGGATCTAGAAAATTATTGTACGGTAAGCCTGTTTTTTGCACAGGCTTACCTGTAGCCATGGTTTAGTACTACTAACACATGCCAGGCGATTTTCAGCCTGACGGAGATCACCGGTTTTTCGTTCAGGATAAAATTGTGTACCTCTCATTTTTTCCTGATTTATAAGATAGAAAAGTAATTAATGAACACAGAACAACACCTGTAATTGCTGTTTTATCATGAAAAAGGTTAAATAAAGCAAAAAGAGTCATCACAAAATAACAGGGTGTAAATATATATTTATACATAAATACCTCTTCTCCGGTAACTAATAACCATCTTTAGTTAATTCTGCTAATTATAACAGTTTAAAGTATTTTATTGATGGTCAGTCTAAAAAAAAGAATAAAGTACGCTAACGGCCACATTAAAAACGAACTGATTTTAGCGCCGGATACATTTGCAAGAGTGTTGTAGAGGGGATGCCACTCAATCAGTCGTCTTAAAACAATCCTGTTCAGGATAAAACCACATGCAAAATAGGCGATAAAGGGGATTATTCCCGGAAACCAGCTCAGTCTGGAACTGAGAACAAGGAGTATTATCATCAAAACCAGCAAAGAAACATAAATCCCAACCGACTTTCTGAGCGAAATGTAACTACCTGCTTTCTGAATTTCAACTTCTGACATTTGATCACCTTCAATATTCCGTTAAAAGTGGACTGATTTTATGCATCAATTCATAAGAAAACCTTGATCTGGAATATGCCCGCAGGGCATGGGAAGCGACAAATTCAGTTAAATGTCATGCGGTGGCTAAACGTCGCTGATACCCGGCGTAGCCGGTGCGATCTTTGATAGATCCTTTGCGCCAACCCCCTTCCTGCCAGACGTGTTTAATGAGGCGTAAGCCGAATGCGGGCTAAAAGCGATGTAGTGGCTGGATGGTCGGAGACGAAAGAAATGTTCAGCGATAGATATATGTCACGAATGCGGAATATCCTTGATGTCTACTGCCCGGCTTGCCGGGTGCTACCTCTAGGTCGCTTGCGACCGTTGCGAACCGGCGCGGCCAGTGGCCGCTGCAAGGGCGTTCATATTTCAGATTAAGCACCCAGGCCGACAGGCTGGGGGGCGCGCCTATCACCTTTATTTATAAAGGTCTGTTAGTTTAGAAATAAACAACGAATTTAACCTACAAATGACCAGCATTACCGAATTTAACCGTATATATATGCAGCGATGCGAATTTAATTGATTGCAGAGTATACAAATCACCGGTTGGTGTCAGAAAGAGGGAGATAACGCAGGGGCTGAAGGGGATGAATAAAGTAAAAATAAGGGGGATTTCTGACGCGCAGGCAGCAGAAAGACCGCCAGCGGCGGTTAGGGTTGGTTTTTATGTGCAGGGAACCCGGACTTATCAGGAACCGACAGGAGGTATCAATTCAACCAGATATCGCCAGTACGCCTCTCCATTTGCAACGCTCAGTTCTGGCCGGTTCTGCCTTGCTGTGTTTTCCAGAGCGTAAGAGGTGGCCGTTGGCTGCTGCGCTTTCCAGGCTGCATAAAGTTTCCAGTAACGCCTTTCTTCTTTAGCTGGCGCAGCACTCAATGCCTCTTCTGTTTTAATAAGGTGCTGTTCGAGGTCAGAAACAATGCGCTTCTTCTCGTCCTGCTGCTGGGCATCTTCGCCCAGCACATGGCGCTTAATCTTCTTCAACAGATTTTTCAGCGAATGCTTGTCCGTAATATCAGCAACGTTACTACGGGCCAGGCGCTTGAGATGTTCGGAATAGCGGTCTCTGTAGGTTTCCCTGAGTCCTTTACGCTCCAGCCAGCGCCGGAACTTGTTGACGATTTCACGCAGTTCTGCAACGCTAAATCCCAGCCCCGCGAAAAACTCAGGCTTTATCCAGATGCGCATTGCTTTTTGCTGACGGCTGTCCGGGTCCAGGCCTTTTAGTACAACGATAATTCCTGCGTCTTCCCAATCCTTCAGAGCCTTATATACCGGGTCGCAGGTTTTCCGGCCGGTGGCAGCATCCACATGCAGCTGGCCGGTCTGCTGTGCCAGTTGTTCAGTGCTGCACATGACCTCAAAAAGATGGTCACTGTCCGGGTTGTAATCGCAGTTAGCCATCAGGGCCGTTCCCAGGGCATCATAAGTTTCCCTTCGTTCTGAACGTACAGAAATGCGCTGGTTACGTTTACGGCGGAGTGCATAGATAAGGGGGTTTCGGTTCCAGTCGTGCCGATCAAGAGCAGCAGAGAAACGCTTTGCGGCTACCGTATTGGGAAGTTTCCCGGCGAACAGCGGTATGTGATGCCGGTGAATTTTTGATGATCGTACAACTCCATCGGATGGAATGGAGAAGAGAGCCTGTTCAGTCACCACCGCCTACACTTATGACGGTATAGGGGGGTTGTGTAAGGTTACGCATTTGCTATAATCCTTTGCAGGCACCGAGCCTGCTTTTGGCCCCCTGAATATCTGAATCTACCCGTCAAAGTTGAGCAGATTTCAGGGGGTTTTTGCATTCAGGAGTCAGGCACTGGCCTTTCCCCCATCCCTGGACGCTATTACCGGGAACGTCCCACCCGCACGAATTCACAAAACTTCGCTAATCTATCACGCAGCGGAAAGGGGATCAAACGATCCCGAAAAGATCCCGAAAAACACCGTTAAATTTATTCAGTTATATCAGTCAATTAGTCTTATTTTTCCTGAACATGCGGAATAGTGAGACTGATACAATCCCGCTTAAAGCCTTTGATAACCAGCCTCTTTCTGGTGTCGGATTGTCAGGATAACAACGCTGTCCGTCAGGTCATCGAAACGATAGAGCATCACATATCCGCTGCTTCCAAATTCGGCCACCAGTTCCTGGTATTCCAGCGGAAGGTGCTCCACCGGACGCCCGATATCAGGTGACGTTTCCAACTGGCGAATGCCCCGGATAAGGGTTTCAGCCGCTTTCTTTGCCGCCAGTGCATTTTTCTTTTTCAAAAAGCCCTGCAGACGCTGCAAATCCCGACGGGCCAGCACTGAAATAATCACTTGTGGCATACGGGGGGATCCTGATCATGCCCGGAACCCCAGGACTCCAGCCATTTTACCGTTTCATCAGCTGTTATATGCTGCCCGGTTTCTTCATATTCCCGCCATGAAGCCTCCGCATCCTTTCGATACCGGCTGCGTTTCTCTTCCCTGACAACATATTCGTCTATGGCTTCAATCATCAACGCATGTGAAGAACTGCGCCGGTCATCAGCCAGTGTTTTTAGCCGCTCTTTTATCTCCGGCTCAAGGCGTAACGTTGTGGTCTGGCGATTATCTGTCATTTCACCCTCACAGAATACCAATGGTGTCACCAGACATACTAATGCAGTTTAAGAGTCTGGTGAAAGTGATAGCTGTACATTGAAAGCAGATTATATTGATCCAGATCATGTCTTAAGCAGTTAGAATTAAAAAATAACAATCGAGAACGACCACCTGAGAGTGAAATTTGATGCCCCATTCCGCAGTTAACACTTCGAACACCACAAAAATATCTCGCCAGGTTCTGCACTTTTTTGAACAAAGTCTGGAACCCTGGGGGGTGAAAGATATACACAGTCGCTTTATCTATGTGAATCAGGCATATATTGATTATCTTGAGATAAAACAGGATATCGGGAACCTGAGCTATGAAGCCGTGACCGCGTTCGCTTCATTTAGTGAGAGTTTGATCGCTCACGATCAGAAGGTGATACAGACAGGCCAGCGCCTTGAAGCTATAGGTACACTACTCGTTGGTAATGAATACCGCTCGTTTATCTTTGAAAAATATCCATTTTTGGATAAGGACGGGGCGGTAACGGGCACTGTTGTACACCTGAAACCCTTTGAACACATCTCAATAGAGTACTTCCTTGAAAAACCATTCTATGGAGAGGCTACTTTTACCCCTCCTGAAGCTTTCACAGACCGGGAGTGGGATGTTTTATTTCTGCTTTTCAGAGGCTCGGACAGGAAGCAAATAGCTGAAAAACTAGGGCTTTCTGAAAATACCATCAGGAATATAATTTCCCGAATTTTCATTCTGACAAGAACCTCGTCCAGAAACATGTTACTGGAAAAGGGGTTGAAGTCCGGCTGGCACCTGTATGTTCCCCCCAGATTTGTGTCTGTAGGATATAACATGCTTTTTGAAGAGGATCGGTAATTTTACTCTCTTAACCGATAGAATGAAATAGTACAATTTGTACCGGTACAGTCTGTCCCCATGACAAAGTAAACCAAACCTTTAAACTACCCCCTATTGAGTACAGCAAGGAGCGATTGCGATTTCCATATCGATGCGGCGCTCAGGCAGGCCGCCAGTCGCTACCTGAAGGAACGATGTACTGGCAGTATCGATCGACGTCAACGATCGATAACAGTAGATTGAACAGTTTTATGGATTGGACTCAAAGGAAGATAACCACAATAATCATGTTGTTTATCTTTACTCATATGCTGGAAGATATTTTGTGTTTCCCTTTATGGGGATAACGCGGGGCATTAGCTATGACATAGATTTAATGTGGGATAAGTGAATAAATTGAATTTCCCCCACACACGCTCTTTAAAAACACATTAGCGGTAATCGCAAAGGCCATGCGTAAGGGGGATTATACATTTGGCTGCGTATGAAAGACGTACCGCGCCCAATAAGGGTAACATTTCATTTTTCTTTCATCTATGCGTCTTGGTAAAGCGACCAGACAGCTCACTGATATCTTTAATCACCTTTATGGCGAGTTCAAGCTCTGCTTTAACAGAATCAAGTTTACGTACTGCATCGAAATCTGAATTTTTATCAGGATCATTTCGATTTTGATAGAGCTTTACTATTAAGAAAGCCACATCATCTTCTTCTGTATAAAAATAAGGCACTGGATATCTTAGGGCCTTCGCAATCCTTACCACCAGATTGTACGGTGGCTGAGAACGCCCCACCTCATAACTAGAAATTAAGGAACTGGGATTTTTTCCTTCAACACCAACAATAGATGACAACTCTGCTTGTGTTAGACCACTGCTTTCACGAGCTTCTTTCAGTCTCTTAGGCACCATTTTTAATCTGTTCCACAAGTATTTCCTTCCTGCAAGGCTACAAGGCGAAGCGCCCCCACTGATCCACAATAAATGGATTATTGAATTTGTGGACTAACGAGTATATGATTCATCCACACCAACACTAGGGTGTTTTGCTCTTTAAGAAAACAGAAGCGGTCATTGCCGGAGGCTCATACATAAGGAGGAACCCGGACACTGGCATAAGGGGCCTGACCTCAAACAGGCAACGTGAGAGCGACGTACCGCGCCTGTAAACAGGTAACAAACTCAACTTCTAATATTCATCCCCTTTTATCGTTAAGCCGACTGCCCCTCATGCAATCCCCTTTGCAGCTGCGCGTCCGCGCACAGTCGGCTTAATCATGAATGGAGAGTTAGCAATGACCATGCGTAAGGTTCGTGAAAAACAATGTAAGAAAAGGCTGGCTACCGTTTCGCGTCTTTCCAGAAAGCGCGTGGATCGTGTTGGTTCCGCCATCAAAGCTAACTGGACAATGAGGGAAGAACCTGATTTTGTCCGGGAACTTCGAGAAGAAAGGCAATGTATTCGCGCGGAGATAACGACAATCACAATTCATGCATTGGGTTTAAGAGATACCGATGCATCCCTGATGATTAATGAACGCCGAAAACGCCTTAAGGCAATTGATAAAAAACTACCAGACCGATGGAAATGAAATGTATACCGAAAAAACTGACATAAAATCCCTGACAGAATACGTCATGAGAAAACACAAACCAAAGCAAGTTATCACAACACCCGATAATGGAATTAATCCACGTGATAATAACACTCACCTCATTTATGAAATAGGCGGAGACAGCAATACAAGAGTACTGACTCGTGTCGGAGAGGCCAGGCAAAACGGTAACGACGGCGATTTTATTATGTGTATTTACCCTCAGTATTCTGTTTCTGGTGAATTGGTGTTAGTTAAGAAATCCCAAAACACCAGGAGCTAACAATGAATATAGTCTCAACATTTGTAACACATATTACGACATTGGTTGAATCAGGGGTGGCAAGTAATGCAGCAAAAATAGCGCAAGCTATATCACCCGTTTTTATTGTCGCAATAGGGGTCTACGTCGCCATCAAGATATTTCAGATATCATTTTCACCAAACAGCGACTTAATAATGAAGGAGATTATTGTAACTATCGTACAACTTTCTGCTGTATCAGTGTTTACCTATTCCGCACCTTATTACAGCCAGTATGTCATTCCATTTGTTATGCATTCAGGGCAAGATATATCAAATGCATTAACTGGCAATAGTGACACAGCTAATAGTGTTGATAATCTATGGCAGTCCTTAAGTTCCACTATGGATTCATTCATTACTTTAAGAACAGACCAGTTGTCATGGGATGATCTCGGAGGATATATCGGAGCATACTTAATTTATCTTGTGGGTTACGGTAGTGGGATTATCTTAATTTACTACTCAACAATATTCCTTACGGTATCAACCTTCATGGTTGGGATATTGTTATCAGTTGGCATTCTTTTCATATGCTTCTCCGTGTTTCCCACAACGAGAGCGATGTTTACCTCATGGTGTGGTAGTTGTTTGAACTATATATTGCTAAATGTATTTTACACAATATCATTTTCTTTTGTAATTGATCTAATAAAAGAAAATGCGATTTCAGATGCATCAAATTCTTCACTCTTCGCAGTCATAACACTATTACTCATTACCGCCATTTCTGTTTTCCTTATTGAGCAAATTGGTACGCTTTGTTCATCCCTAACAGGTGGAGTTGGCATTAACGGTTTAACGGCAGCGGCCAGCGGAATCGGCGGGAAAGCGCTTGGTGTGGCAGCAAAAGCTTCTGGACTCCGGGCATTCATGGGAGGCTTTGGTAGCAAAATGGGTAATCCGGCAAGGCAAGCAGGACGAAATATGGCATCTCGCATTCAGCAAATGGCGTCCAGAGGACAGAAAATCAAAGGAGGTTAATGTGAAAAAAATAATTGTATCAGGACTCATACTGGCGACGTTCTGCGCCAGTCCGGTTTATGCCATTATTCCGGTGACGGATGCGGCATCTATTGCCAAAACCGTACAGGAAGGGCTAACCCGCGCAAAAGAAGCCGCCTCGAATCTTGAGCAACTGAAACGACAGTATGACCAGATAAAACAGCAGTACGAACAGGAGGTTCAATATGCCAAAGACCAGAAAGCCAGGCTGGAAGGTTTCACCGATTTCAGGGGAGGGTTTGATACGGCATCCAGCTACCTTAAAGATTCTCTCTCTGACGTCACCAGCAGCTCCAAAACTGACCTGAGCGGACTGCGTAACGAATACGGCCTGACCAGTACCGACAGCACAGCACAGGCGCGTTACGATGGCATACTCCAGAAGATTAAGTTTTACGACAGCTTCAATACACAGATACGCCAGCGCGCCGACAGACTGACTTCCCTGCAAAAGTCATTTTCTGAGGCGACCACTCCACAGAAAAAGACGGATGTAGCGAATCAGCTAAGTGCAGAGCAAATGACGATGGACATGCAGATAAAACAGTACGATATTGCTGAAAGGCAAATGGAAGCCACAGAAAAAGCCTCATATGAGAAACGCAGGCATGATATTATGCGCGAAATGTTCAAACACTAAAGGTAATTTAGATGAAGAAAATGTTTTTATGCATTATGCTGATTGGTCTATCTGGCTGTAATGATAAAGTATATGACACATCATACTATTCTTCCCACATGGACGAAGCAAAAAAGGTTTCCGAAAAATGCAAAAATGGGGAAATCACTGATGACAACTGCAAGAATGCAAACGCAGCCTTATATAAAGAAAAAAGGAAGCAAATTATGTCTGAAATGTTCAGGCATTAAAACTACTCAGTAAGAACAAGCTTACATAATCTGCAAAAAAGAGCGTCGCTAAAGCTAACGCTCTTTTAAACTTTTAACCCCGTCAATCGGAAAAATGCAATGGTTTTATCAGCCAGTGCATTAGCCTTGCTGTTTCTCCAGTGCGCCCCCTCCGTTTCACCTGACACACTCAACCCTCTTATTCAAACTGAATCAGGTGGAAACCCTTACGCCGTTGCTAATGTGACGGGTAAAACCAGCCGATTCTTTAGCGATAAAGATTCAGCCATTATGTATGTCGATAAACTGGCAAAAGAGGGTAAGAACTACAGCGCAGGGTTAATGCAAATCAACAGTGCCAATTTCAGCGCGTATCACATTGACAATCGTTCTGTCTTTGATCCATGCATAAACATTAAAACAGGAGCGAAAATCCTGTCAGAAAACTACCATAAACAAAAGGAGAGTGACGAACAGAAGAACCTGAGACAATCTTTATCTCTTTATTATTCTGGCAATACAAAAACCGGATTTAAAAAAGAAAAAAACTTTAACAACACAAGTTATGTTGAGCGCGTCGAAAAAAAAGCTTATGACGTTCCCGCATTAAGACCATCCAGCACACACGCGGCTGAAACAAAACCTAATTCCCTTACTACTGAGTCATGGGATGTTTTCGGAGACTTTAATAAATGATGAAAGAAATGAACCCCTATAAAAATATTTTTATCGTTGGTGTTATGGCTGTTTTATTTTCCGCTAACGCTTTTGCCGGTGGTGGATTATCCGCTGGCTCTACTGCCTTGCAGACATTCCTGACGTGGTTATTTGGTATCGTATGTACAGCGTCCTCCATCCATTTTATCTATGTATTAATCATGATCAAGGTGGGTACAAAAGGATGGGGAGAGGCGCTTATCTCTCTTGGTGGTGCAGCCATTGCCGGTGCTGCACTTGTCGCAACCCAATGGGCACAGGCAATTTTCCAGTAAATCATACGGAGGGGTTCGCCCCTCCATTTATTAAGGAGGCAGTATGGAAAATCTACCGGATGAATCCAGCGCATATATCACTTATAACGGCCTTAACCGCCCGGCCATGCTGTGGGGGGTACCTCTGATTATTTTTTTCTGTGGGTTGGTTTCTATCGTGGCTTTCGGTATACCAGGAATTTTTTACCTCGGCCTGAAAGGTGTAATTATCCCGTCAATAATATTTCTTTTTTTGTTTGCAATTCGGGTTGTCTGTGAAATTGACCCAAACGCCATAACGCTCATTGCGTTTAAGATTCGGGGATTTCTGTTAAAGCTAAAACATAAAAATGGTGTTATTCGCTTTTCATCGATTCGATCATGAATACAAAATATGGAACGCACGTTATGAACGTCATACCCCTCAAACCAGAGAGTAAAGATTTAAAGAAAAAACTTAAAGCACTAAACAAAATAGCCTTTTCAGTAGATGCCGCCGAACGGAGGTTACCTTCCCCACGAGCGATGCTTGCTGCACTGGAAGCCACTGGATGGTTAGTTATTTATTCTCTTGCGATCTTTGCAATCAGGCACTCCGTATCTTCAACAACCCAAATGAATTTTGGGGTTGCAATTGTGGCCTGGTTCATACTGGTCTGGTGCATAGCCTTTGTTGTTGCATATCCGCTCCAGTTCGTGGGAAGAAGAACTGGATACACTCCTATTCCTTTACGAACCAGTTAACAAAGAGGCATACGTAAAGTTACAGGCTCAATGTGGTGATCGTGCCATCCTCCATTACGAGGACATTGGGGCATGGGCTGTAATAGAAAGGCGACGGGTACTCTAAGGGATTAAGGGCAAAAAAACACTCAAGTTCTTTAAAAGGTGAATGTAGCTATGAATAAAAAGAACAGCAACACTCAAGTTGCTGAAGCATATCCTGATTATCGTTTCCATGTATCTGATTCTGTCATTAACACTTCTGATAAAAAGATGCTGGGAACATTATTTATTGATGGCATGGCTTTCGAAAGCGAATCGGACAGCATAATTGAAAATGCATTTAATGACCTGAAAACCTACCTTGTAGCAGTAGGAAAAGAGGGGGATATATCGTTATGGTCGCACCTTATAAAAGAAAGAGTGCTGCTTGATGACGAATACCATTTTAATAACGACTTCCTGAGAAGATTCACAAAAAAATATCTCGCTACTTTTGTAGGAGAGAGATTCTTCAAATGCTCCTACTACCTTACATTTGGTCTGCCATATTCAAATGTTAATGCCGGAATTGAACGACTTGAAGACATTCTCGTTCAGGCTGAAAAGTTACTTAAACCGTTTAATGCAACAACCTTAGGGGTTGAAGGTGATTACATCAGCGAACCTGCCGACTACTTTTCTCTGCTGCTGAATAAAAGACACAATAAAATACCGTTATCAGGGAATCCGTTATCAGAATCCATATCGGATTCAGAATGGATATTTGGTAACGATGTTCTGGAATTGCGGAACAATGAAGCAGATAACAAAATTTTCGCTACAAACTATGTCGTGAAAGATTTTCCAATACTGACCGTTCCCGGCCAGTGGGATTTTTTGTTAAAGCTGCCGTATGAGTTCATCGTTACACAATCCTTTATCTTTCAGTCGCCAGGCCGGACTATCAAAGCGATTGATGCACAACTTAATAAGCTCAACTCCACAAATGACGCAGCACTGACACAGATAGAGGAACTTGAGCTTGGAAAAGAGGTTGTGACAAGTGGTGAAGGGCTATTTGGTTCCTATCACTGCGTTATGACCGTGTTTGGCGATACCCCGGAGGATGCAAGACGTAACGGCGTGAAGGTATCCGGCGAGTTCATCACAACAGGTAAAGGTTTCCGTTTTATCCGTGCAACCGGGGGGGCAACGCCAGAAGTCTTCTTCAGCCACCTGCCATTATCCAGGAAGCGTCCGCTGCATACACAACGCACCGTTGCCAATCTGGCTTGCACGTTCTCGATGCACAACTATTCAACGGGGAAAAAGAACGGAAATCCCATTGGAGACGGAACGGCCATTATGCCCCTGAAGACAGTGGCTGATGGACTCTACTATTACAACACCCATTACTCTGACCCCCTGAAAAACGTCACAGGGAAACCCATGGCCGGACATTTGCTGCTGCTGGGGGCTTCCGAAACGGGGAAAACAACGTTTGAAGGAACGTCTGCCGGTTTTCTCCAGCGATTTAATCCCTGCATGTTTGTGGTTGATTTCAACCGAAGCACTGAGCTGTTCGTTCGCGGCTACGGTGGAAGCTATTTCGCCCTGAAAGCCGGGGAATATACCGGGCTTAACCCCTGGCAGCTTGCTGATGCAGATGATCCAGTCATCGGACAACAGCTAATCGCCTTTCTCCGGGAATGGGTAAAAACGCTCGCATACGATAATCAGGGGAACCCACCAACAGATAAGGAGGCAAAAGAGTTAAGCAGGGCAGTCGGCATGATAATGAAGCTGCCACGCGAAACACGACGAACCGGAAAATTGCTTGAATATATCACTCCGGCTTCTGACCTGTATGAACGGGTATCAAAATGGTGTGATGATGGAGACTATGCATGGGCGGTGGACTCTCCCAATAATACCTTTGATCCACTGGACAAAACGAACCGCAAGGTTGGTTTTGATACCACGGTGATATTGAAGAAAGTGAATGACATGATTCACCCGGCCTGCCAGCCCACGCTTGCCATTCTGTTTTTCTTTAAAGATTTGATGCAGCGAGACGGCGAACTGATGCTCTCAATTATTGAGGAATTCTGGATGCCGGCAAACTTCCCACTGACGCAGGAGCTGATCCTTTCCTCACTGAAAGCAGGCCGTATGCGTGGGGAAATGATGTGGCTCACCAGTCAGTCTCCGGAAGATGCCATTAACTGCAAAATATTTGCTGCTCTGGTTCAGCAAACCACAACGAAGGTATTTTTGCCCAATCCGGATGCGGAGTGGGATGGATACAAAAAGGTTGGTCTGACAGAAAAGGAATTTCGCAAACTTAAGGCATTGCGAAAAGATTCACGCACCATGCTGGTTAAACAATCCGGTTCGAGTTGCTTTGTCAAAATGGATTTATACGGATTCGATGAATTCTTACCCGTCATTTCCGGTACGTCAAAAGGGCTGGCTCTGTTTGACAGAATGAAAGACGAAATGAGCATTAAAAATCCCGACATCTGGATTCCTGAATTTATTAAAAGGGTCAACAACGATGATTAAAGCCATAACATTATTAGCCGGAGTTCTGTTTCTTTCGGCATGTTCACACGCACCGGAACCCGCAAAGGCAAAAGGCGGCTGGTACGAACTCAACACTACGCAACAGGCTGTAAAGGCGGGGACTTACTGATATGTCTAATGAAGAATACTTCAAAAAAACAAAAGAACTGGCAGCACAAAAACCCATCGATACAAAAAAGGATAAGGAACGTTACTTAAGCGCCATCCGTAGTTTTGAACAAAACGAGATAGATACGGTTAAAGCAAAAGCGAAAATATTTATCAGGCTTTCAATTGGTGAGTTTTTCGTTATCATTTTACTGGCGGCAGCGCTGATTTGCCTTGCACCATTAAAAACAGCCGTTCCTTTTCTTGTCAGAGTCGATAACCTGACTGGATATACCGATGTTGTTAAACCCTTAAGTGATGCAAAAGAATCATATAGTGAGGCTGAAACATCACACCTGCTCTGGCAGTATGTCATTAACTATGAGTCGTATGAGTGGCAGACAATTCAGGAAATGAGCAACATCGTTGAAATCATGTCTGATAATAAAACGTTCTCAGAGTATGATACAGCCGTCCGCGCTGATAACTCACCGCTACATATATTGCGTGACAACTTCAAAATGAAAGTTAAGGTTAACAACCCCACCTTTCTTAAACCCGATGTGGCGCAGGTCAGATTTACTAAAATGATTCTGGACTCTTCCGGAAAACCAGCAGCGGGATATAAGGAAACTAACTGGATTGCAACGATTGCATTCGATTTCAATAAGGACATAAAAACCGAAGAAGAAAAAAATATAAACCCATTGCGTTTTCAGGTGCTGAGTTATCGTGTTGACCCGGAGGCGGCGAAATGATGAATAAAGCTGTTCTGGCCGGAGCTGTATTGATCACTCTCTGCGGCGGCGTAACTCACGCCGCAACCTTTGGTTCCGGTTCCCGCTATGACTCACGCATACAAACCGTCACCTATAACCAGGATGATGTGGTTAACATTCGCATCAAAAAAGGCTCAGTATCTGTCGTCCAGGTCGGTAGTGACGAAACTATAAAAGATATCGGACTTGGCGATCCGGAAGCCTGGAAAGTTTCAGTACGTGACCACAGCGTGTTCTTCCGCCCTGTCGTGGATGATACACCCGACACTAACGTCACCATCGTAACCGATAAAAGGACTTACCCTCTTTATCTCGTTTCCGTAATTCAGAACCCAACGTATTTGTTGCGTTTTGATTATCCCAAACCGTCTCATGCTGTGTTTAATGCGACAAAACATTACCCCTGTATGGATGGTGGGATAATTAACGGTCATTACCAGCTAAAAGGTGACAAAACTATTTTTCCTTATCAGGTTTGGGATGATGGAACCTTTACCTGTATGCGATGGACAGGACGCCAGGAAATGCCTGTGCTTTATCGTGTAGATGCAGACGGAAAGGAACATCTGGTGGATAACCACCCTGATAAAAACACAATGGTGTACCACGAGGTATCGGAAAACCTGCGTTTACGGCTTGGCGATCAGGTTGTGGATGTTCACACCACCTCAATCGTGAATAAGGGCTGGAATGCCAACGCCACAACCACCGGACAGGTACGTAAGGAGAAATTTAATTATGAGCAATAAAAAAGCCGATGCCCCAATTGATGCCGGGAACAGGGGTATTATTGAGGTAAAAGGTAAAGCGACCTCAGCAAAACTACTTTCGTTTATCGCTGTCGGCACCGGATTAATCATCGCGGCTCTGCTTGCACTGGCTCTCTGGCCGAAAAAACAACCTGTACAGAAAGGGATGGAAAAAACAAACGAAGCGCTGCTTCCCGAAAAGTCGGGAAGTGGGCTGACGGGGATAATGGACAGAATTAAGGCTCAACAAAAAATTGACGAGGAGAACAGGAAAGCAGCGGCAGAAAAAGCAAAGGGGAGTCAGACACCGGCACCGGCGACGGCAACCAACGCACCGCCAGATAACGATATGCAGACCATTGCGGCAGGTTCGGCCACATCGCCACAAAATGGAACCGCTGATGATAAAGACAGACCACCCACCAAAGCTGAACGCCAGTTGACAGGGGAAACGATGGTCAGTATCGATAACAAACAGGATGCTGGCACCCCCAAAGATAACAGTGACGCGCTACAGGGAAGCACCTATGCAAATGGCTCTGTATCACCGGTTCTTAACCGCAGATACCTGTTGTCTGCCGGAACATCGATGTCCTGCGTCCTGAAAACAAAAATAGTGACCTCTTATCCCGGCGTTACGCTCTGCCAGTTAACGAAAGATGTGTTTTCAGACGACGGTAAGACACTACTCGCAAGGCAGGGGGCAACACTGATTGGCGAACAAAAACAGGCAATGGTACAGGGGAACGCAAGAGTATTCGTTAACTGGACGACCCTGAAAGATGAAAACGTCAGTGTACGTATCGGAGCATTAGGCACTGACAGTCTCGGCGCATCGGGGCTTCCGGCATGGGTTGACTCGCACTTTGCAGAACGCTTTGGTGGTGCATTAATGCTGTCTCTTATCGGTGACACAATGGACTCACTGAAAAATATGACACAACAGAGTAGCGGTAATAGCGGAAACATTACTTATGATAATTCGTCAGATGCCGCAAAAGAGCTTGCCAAAACCACGCTCGAAAACAGTATTAATATCCCTCCCACAGCATATATTAATCAGGGTTCTGTCCTGTCCATAATTGTTCCACGCAATATTGATTTTTCTTCTGTCTATGAGGTTAATTAGCATTGGCAAACGACAAATCAGGTTCAGCAAGACAGTTTCTTAAAATTACGGGCATTCAGGACATTCTTGATATGGATATCACTGAAATAGCAATTAATGAGCCGGGGCGTATCTGGTTCGAGGGAGCAAAAGGATGGGAATATAAAAATACAGAACAAGCCAGCTATGAAAACCTTTATCATCTGGCGAAGTTGCTCTGTAACTTTAGCGGCATACAGGAAGAACCCGGTGAACGAAGCCCGATTAATTCAGTTGTTCTGCCTGATGGTGAGCGTGGTCAAATCATCCTGCCCCCGGCCACAAAGTCGGGGCGCGTAATTATTTCCATCCGGAAGCCCTCATTAAAACGTTTCACACTGGATGATTATGTAAAGTCAGGGCGTTTTGACCGGGTCAACATCGCACAACCGCAAAGGGTTGAGCTGAGTGACAGGCAAAAATATCTTTACGAACTATCAAGGGGGAAAGGAGAGAAGATAGCCACGTTTATCCGGGAGGCGGTCAATGATCGCCTCAACATACTTATGGTGGGAGGTACGGGGTCAGGAAAAACCACGATAGCAAAAGCCATCACAGATATATTCCCTCCTGAACGGCGCTATGTTTCAATTGAGGACGTACCCGAAATGGAACTAACCCAGCCCAATAATGTACCGTTGTTCTATAAAAAGGGCACTGTTGCGGCCAAAGCAATTATTGAGGCGTGTATGCGCCTTAAACCCGATCATATCTTCCTGGCAGAACTGCGTGGTGATGAAGCCTGGAGCTATCTGGAAGCGCTCAACACCGGGCATGAGGGTTCTGTATCAACTATCCACGCCAATAATGCCTGGGTCAGTTTTTCACGTCTTGCAAGCCTGATAAAACAGTCTTCTGTCGGCATGACTATCGATATGGAACTGATTATGAAAACCATAAAAACATCCATTGATGTGATTATGTTTTTTAATGATACCTACCTTACCGAAATCTATTATGAGCCAGAAGAAAAAAACAGGCTATTAAGTCAGTGCTGATTCTATATAAATGACATAAGGTGAATAATGAAATGACTAAGTTTTTTGGGTGGCTAATATTTGCCATATTCCTGCTGACTGCACTAACCATCGCGGCGAACTACCTGGGCGGCGTTGCTGCGCTGCAATACTCTGGTGTCGGGCTTGATTCTTTACGTATAGGGACATTCAGAGACGTTATACATAATTTCTCCGGAAAGAAAGAGTATATCAGGCTGATTGCTGCCGCATGGGCAGGATTTAGCATTCCATTTATCCTTTCAGTTGTGTTTGCCGGATTTATTATTGCCGGTCTGATACCCAAAAAGGTCATTTATGGTAATGCCCGGTTAGCAACAGATTTAGATTTGGCAAAGTCCACTTTTTTTCCTACAGAGAGAGAGAGGATGGAATCAAAGATATTCACATACCCCCCCATTTTGATTGGAAAACAGTTTAAAGGGCGCTACAAGCAAAAATATATTTACTTCCACGGGCAGCAATTTCTGATTTTGTATGCGCCGACACGCTCAGGTAAGGGCGTTGGCATCGTAATACCTAACTGTGTCAACTATCCTCACTCGATGGTCGTGCTTGATATCAAGCTTGAGAACTGGTTTTTGTCAGCTGGCTACCGAACGCAGGTTTTAGGCCAGGAGTGCTTCCTGTTTGCCCCGGCAGGGTATGCAGACAACCAGGAAGAAGCCCGGAAGGGATACATCAAGTCACATCGCTGGAATCCACTGGATTGTGTAGGTCGTTCTGATATCCAGCGTACAGGCGACTTAGAGAAAATTGCCGCAATGCTCATTCCTGCCAGCGACGATCCTATCTGGTCTGATTCAGCACGTAAGCTTTTCTGTGGTCTTGCCTTGTATCTGCTGGATAAAGAGCGTTACCACCTGGTACAGAAGAAACAAGGCTTGACTGGCGTTCCTGATGTGCTGGTATCAATGTCAGCGATTATGAAGCTGTCAGTACCTGAAAGTGGAAAAAAACTTTCAGCATGGATGGGTACAGAGATAGAACAGCGGGATTACCTGAGCGATGAAACAAAAAGTTTATTCCGTGAGTTTATGTCAGCACCGGAAAAAACACAGGGCAGCATCATCACTAACTTTTCTTCTCCGCTTAGTATCTTCCGTAACCCCATCACGGCAGCGGCGACAGATCACAGTGACTTTGATATTCGCCAGGTACGAAAAAAACCAATGTCTATATACCTTGGCCTTACGCCTGATGCACTGATTACTCACTCAAGGCTGGTTAATCTGTTCTTTTCAATGTTCGTCAACGAAAATACAAAAGAGCTACCAGAGCAAAACCCTGAACTTAAGTATCAGTGCATGGTATTACTTGATGAATTCACGTCAATGGGAAAATCAGAGATCATAGAAAAGGGCGTTGGTTTTAATGCTGGCTTCAACATCAGATTTGTTGTCATTCTCCAGAACGAAGGGCAGGGTAAAAAAGATGATATGTACGGTGTGCATGGCTGGGAAACATTCGTTGAAAACTCTGCGGTAGTGCTTTACTACCCTCCCAAAGTTAAAAACGAACTGGCAAAGAAAATCTCTGAGGAAATTGGTGTGATGGATATGAAGGTCACAAAAAAATCAGATTCAAGTAGCGGCGCGAAGGGGGGGCGCTCAAGTTCACGAAGTCATGATGTGGTTGAGCGTCCCGTATTGTTGCCAGAAGAAATAGTTGCCTTACGTGATGTAAAAAACAAAACAAAGAATATGGCAATCAGGGAGATTGTGGTCAGTGAATACACAAGACCATTCATTGCTAACAAAATAATATGGTTTGAGGAAGACACATTTAAAGAAAGGGTTGATATTGCAAAAAACAATCCGGTTCGGATGCCTGTTCTATTTGATGAAATCATGCGAACTAAAATACAGGAGCAGGCAAGCATTTACTCAGATGAAAGTTTCTTATCTGACGTAATGAATAAACCAGACCTGGAAACGCACGATACTTGCGACATGTCCGAATAAATACTCCGTTAAAAATAACGCTGGGAAAATCAGATTTATAATCTGTTTTTTTCAGGGTTGAACAACCGCAGGGCGTTAGCATGGGAACATACAGAAAACTACAGAAACGGGCTAAAGACAACTTTCGTTCAAAACGATGGGGTGAATTCTGCCAGCAAAATCAAATAACCTGGAGGGTAATTGATTATGCCAAAAGATATTAAAGATACAGTAAAAGACAATGCTAAGATTGGGGGGTTTATGTGTAAACCTCAGAATAAAGTCGGAAACAGTGGAAACCCGAGCTTAACGGCTGGCTCTATTTTGCGGGTCTGCTACCGAATGAAGCCGGTTCACATTCTAACCAAGGAGATTCGCAGCGGTGAACACACCGGATTAGGTGTTGTGATCCCGGCCTTGTCCGATCTTAAATCTTTTGATGTTTACGACCCACATACTGATTTCAAAAGGAATGCTCATGAATAATATCGTAACTGCGACAGCTTTTCTGTGCCTCACAGCTGGCTTTATCGCTCCCTCATTTGCTTCTGATCCGTGCGAAGTCGTGCTCTGCATGGCAGGTAAGGCAATGGGTTCCGGCGGAGGCAGCGATTGTAAGTCTGCTGAACGGGATTTCTTCAATATTGTGAAGAAAAACAAAAACGGCTTTTTACCCAGCCATACCTCAGATGCCCGCAAAGCGCTGTTGGTTCAGTGCAAAGAGGCCGATCCATCCACGATTGCACAAATCATCAGCAAGTTCGGAACCGTAAGACTCTAATCCCTAAAAACAACGGCTGGATGGCGGGCGTGATACCTGAAAGACATTTCTGCTCCAGTGAAAGAGAGTAATAACATGAAAGAAGTTAACGAAACATCCGATCCATCAGATTACTTAAACGCAATCAGGACAGGACACTCAGGCCATTTTGCGGGAAACCCCGCACATGCCAGTATCCATAATGGCTTAAACAGGATGATCAAGATACTTGACGTTACCGCTGATAAATTCACGCCAGTCAATAAACACGCTGACTCACACAAGAAATAACCCTCTTAAAACAACGGCAGGTGGCGGGCGTATTACCAGTACGCCCGCCTGTCGCCTCATTCACTTTTATTACCTACGATGGAAACAAAACCAATGAAAACGACGACATTTAAACTAGCAGCTATTGCACTGGCTGTAACCTTTTCTCATGCAGCAATGGCGACAAACACCGTGGATACTGATTTTACTGGTACTACGATTTTTGCCGGAGACGGAAACAGCGTGACGGGCACTCCCCGCAACTCAGCAAATGCTGATTATCCGCAAGACATTATCGGTAACAGCAATACGTTGGTGGATTCCGATTCATCAACGTTATATGGCGACAAAAACACGTTGAATAAAAGTGATGTGGTCGTTATGGGGCAATATAACAATATCGCCAATACTTACGGTAATGTTTATGGTGACGGGAATACTGTAGATACAGGTACATCCTTTGGCAGTGCAAATGTCTTTGGAAATGGCTCTGTTATTTCTGGTAGTGACAACACGGTAATGGGTAGCCATTCATCCGTTACCGGAAATAAAAGTACCGTGACAGGTGATGCCACCACGGTGACTGGTGATAATGTGACAAGCAGCGGATACGGCAATACTGTTTCTGGCGATGGGGCAACGGTCGTTGGTACTAACAGCACGGCTACCAGCGCAACGAATGGTATAGGGTTGGGAACGGGAACCACGGTAACGGACGAGGACAGTATCGCTATCGGAACCGGCGCATCTGCAAGTAACGGCGCAATAGCTATCGGCAGCGGTTCAATCGCCACTGGTGCGAATTCAGTCTCATTCGGTAGCAGCGGTAACGAACGTCAGCTTACAAATGTTGCCGCAGGAACAGCGGGTACTGATGCGGTTAACCTGAACCAGCTTAATGATGGCATGACTACAGTCATTAACGAGGCTAAGAATTACACCGACACAAAAATCAGCGAGGTAAACGAAACAATCAACCAGACAAGCATTGATAACCGTCAGTATACAGACGACTCCGTTAATAACATGAGCACAGACGACCGTCAGTACACGGATAACTCTGTTAAACAAATGAGCATTGATGACCGCCAGTATACTGACCAGAGAAGTTACCAGGCTGAAGTTAACGCGAACAATTACACGGATTTGAAGTATCAGCAGTCAACAGCCTACACAGATGCATCAATTTATAATCTTGATAATAAATACAATGCCCGATTCAGTGATTTAAAAAAACAGATTGGAAAAGTTGAGAGAAAGCTGAACGCGGGTATCGCGGGGGTAACAGCCATCGCGTCAATTCCTTATGTTGCTGAAGATAATTTTTCATATGGCATCGGTCTTGGTAATTACCAGAACGGCAACGCGGCAGCAGCAGGCGTCCAGTACAAAACATCCCTTAATACCAACGTCCGGGTGAATGTATCCTGGGATTCATCTCACAATAATGCTCTTGGTGTGGGTTTTGCGGGCGGCTGGTAGCCCTTAATTTTTTTAAAATCAATTTATTGAATAAATCGAAGGTGGTTAAGGAGACTACCTTTTTCTTGCACGTCTCATTCATATAACAACCATTATCTGAAGCTGAAAAGGACTTATCTATGAAGCGATTAAAATCATGGATTGCATGGCCGCTTATTTTAATTCAGGGCTGTCTGCCCCTGCTGACAATTGGCGCACAAATGCAATCGCCTTTTTCCTCTGATCGTGAAGACAACACATTATCTTATTCTGCGGCAATGACTCAGGGCGCACAGGCGCTGGCTTCTGACAGCGCGTCTGATGCTGCGCGTTCCCTTGCCACTGGTGCAGCATCAGGTGAAATTCAGCGCTGGCTCAGTCAGTTCGGCACGGCAAAGATCCAGCTGAATACGGACAGGCACGGCAGCTGGAGCCGCAGCAGCGCTGATATGCTCGTTCCTCTCTATGACAATGGCGAGTCATTACTGTTTTTGCAGGGGGGCTTACGCAAACCCTCTGACCGTCTGACTGGTAACCTGGGCGCAGGTGTACGTACATTCTGGCATAACGGCTGGATGTTCGGCGGCAACGTCTTTTTTGACGAGGATTTTACAGGTCACAACCGCCGGGTTGGTTTCGGCGGTGAGGCGTGGCGGGATTATCTGCGTCTGTCGGCCAATACGTACATCGGAACAACCAACTGGCACACGTCGCGCGACTATGACGGCAGCTGGCAGGAGAAGCCAGCTGACGGATACGACATCCGGGCGCAGGCCTGGTTACCGGTTTATCCGCAGCTGGGCGGAAAGCTGGTATGGGAGCAGTATTACGGCGCTCAGGTAGCGTTATTTGATAAAGACCATCTGCAACGTAACCCACATGCCGTCACGGCTGGCGTTGAATATACACCAGTGCCGCTTGTCACGTTTGGTGTTGAGCAGAAACAGGGGCGCGGGGAACATGACACCCAGCTCTCGCTTGGGGTTAGCTGGCAGTTCGGCCATGACTGGCGCTGGCAGCTCGATCCTGCAAACGTCCAGGCGATGCGTACCCTCGCGGGTAACCGCTATGACCTGGTAGATCGCAACAATGAAATAGTCATGCAGTACCGAAAGGCACCTGAGCAGGGGGTTGCACACCTTGCGCTGTCTGTTATTACCGATAACAGCCCTGCCGATGGAGTTACCCGGAACGTCCTCAGTGTTACTGCTACAAACCGCAGCGGGCAGCCCGTCAGAAATGCTCCGGTAAGCTGGACTGCAACAGGCGAGAACGTTGGCCTGTTGTCTTCATCAGTTACAGACAGTAACGGGCAGGCAAAGGTTATGCTGACCAGCGCTACTGTTCAGACAGTATCAGTGACCGCGCAAAGCGGCAGCGTTTCAGCCACCCAGAGCAGCCATTTTGTGGCGGTGGTCGTCAGTCAGATTGTCCTGAACGTGATACAGGATAATGCCCCTGCTGACGGCAGCAGTACGAACGTGGTTGAGGCAACGCTTACCGACTCTGGCGGTCGTCCGGTATCGGGGCAAAAGGTATCCTGGGGCGTATCCGGAAGCGTGACGCTGACCGGGGCATCAGGTGAATCAGACAGCAATGGTAAGGCAGTGGCGCGACTTTCCTCTCTGACGGCGGGCAATGCTGCGGTGACGGCAAAAACGGGAAGCCTGAGGGCTGACGGTACTGTTCATTTTGCTGACTCAGGAGACGGGGCCGCTGCAAACAGCAGCATGACTGAACTCACAGTTACCAGCGGGGCTAAAGCGTCCGGGAGTGATGCCAACACGGCGACGGCTACCGTTAAGGATGATCAGGGTAATATCCTGGCGGATACCGCCGTCACGTTCAGCGTGACGGGCAGTGCAAAACTCAGCGCCACTACCGTAAAAACGGACGCAAAAGGGCAGGCGCAGGTGACGCTGACCAGTACGCAGGCTGAAACCGTCAACGTTACTGCCACGCTTGCAAATGGCAACAGCGCGACAAAAGCCAGCACGTTTGTGGTCGACCTTGACAGCGCTGTTATGGCCCTGACTTCAACGTCTGGAGCACTGGCGAACGGCATCGATGCAAACACTGTGACAGTCACGCTGACTGATAAAAATGGTCAGCCTTTAAGCGGCCAGGCTGTGAATTTCTCAACTGAGGGAAGCGCGGTTCTGTCTTCAGCCAGTGCGGTGACTGACAGTAACGGTAAAGTTGTTATCAGCGTGACGGATACTTCAGGCGAATATGTCAATGTTACGGCGACAATTGCAAACGGAGCAAGCAAAGAGGCCCGGTTATTTTTTCAAAGTACATATATAAAAGAAATTGTGGTGAATACACCTAATCCGCTGGCGGGTGTTTATGTCACAGTTTATGCGCTGATTGTGGATTTAAATCAGAAACCAGTGAGTGGTGAAACAGTGACGTTTTCTGTCACGGGAAATGCAAAACTAACTACATCAGCTCAACCAACAACAGGTTCAAACGGTCATGCAGTCATTAAACTCACAAATGACGTTGCTGAAACCGTTACGTTAACAGCGACACATAACGGGTTTAGTGAATCGACAAATATTACATTCAATTAATCTGTGTGGGGCGTAATGCCCCGCATTTTTAAGGGTAAATTATGACTTTTAAAAAAGGATTTATTGCGCCGCCCTGGCCGCATACTAAAGGCGACTCTATCAGTGCAGACAGTCTTATAGAACGCGCTGAAAAAAAAGCCATTCAAAGCTGTGGTCTGTATTATGAGATTTACGAATATCGTACTCTCTGCGCCTTAAAAACCTTGCTTGATAAATTATCCTCTGAAGATGCAATAACCTTTCTTTGTGCTGCACACCAGAGAGGTTTTGAAGTGACGGAAAGCGCCATAAGTGAAAGCCGTCAGTTTTATGATGAAAAAATAGATGAAATAAAGAACAACCTCAGGACTTGATACTATGCGGAAAATAACGGACGTACTGACGTGCAGTAACCGGGATTTGTCGCTGCATGATTTTTTTTGTTTATGTCGTGATTCAGGTGTTTTCAGGTTAGTGGAAAAAAAGGAGGATGATAAATTCATCACTATTTGTATTTGTGGGGTTTTCAGGATTCAGCGGAATAAAAAGACAAATTCTGTCACTCAGTGGATTTTGTATGATGAATGGAAAAAAAGAAAAGAACTTCCCGTCTTTATCTCACTTTTCTGGTCTCCCTCTGACAGTTTTAGAATGAATGACTGGCTGGATGAGGCTGTAAAACACGTTTTGAAATACGTAACCAGTAATGGATACCGTATTCACTGTGAATCACAGCTTTTCCGCGTCAGAAACTGGAGGACACTGGATACATATTTCATTGAGACAATGTTTCCGGATGAAGTAAAAAATTGCTTTGCAGGGAGCTTATGCAATGAACTGGGTTTTAAAAACGTTATTTGTTCAGAAGAAACCAGACACACCAGACAGAAATGGAATAACCTTTATAAGGAAGTCCAGCAAAAAATAACACAGCGGGCCTGGAAATTTATCAGTATTGAAACCAGAACTGCCGCATCAAAGTTACTCAGCAAACATATCTGGCTTATGATAGATAAGCCCACATTCTCATATTTTGCAAAATCATGTTATTGCTCAATGACGCATGATGCACTTATCCATTCCAGCTTTGCAAAATATATTAACTTCTCCCGAAAAATTACCTTTACTAAAGGCGTGGATTTTGGGGGGCTTTGGCCTATGGTTAGCTTATTAACTGAGACTAAAGATAGCAGGAAATTCATACTTAAAGGGAAAACGCGGGAGTTATATGATTTACTCCCTGTAAAACAGTTGACTTATGGTGATTTTAAATCATTACGCCATTCTGCCTTTTCTCTGACAACATCTTTTAAAAAAAGGTTTTTAAACCATCATCATCATTTAATCCCTCTTGCTGTTAAATTTATCAGGAATCCACTGGTAAAATGTTATCCGGTTAAAGTGATTAACCAAACGCTAATTTTTTTTGAAAGAATTTTTTACGATTATTTTGATGGTGAAGTTGTTACACAGCAGAATCAGGAGGACGCCTTACGTATCTGTAATAAGTGGCTGGAGTATCACCAGGATATGTTTAAAAACATTGGTTATCGTGGTCAGGAGCAAAGATGGGAAACAGAAGCCAATCACCTCAGTCATGCGCTGGACTGGTATGTCCGTTCTGAACCTGCGATACATAAAAATCAGACGTGGTCGTCTTTCTGGCGTCTCTCACAGGAGTGGACACGGCGTCTCAGAAATGACAACGAATGGGATGGCGAGTTAAATGTCGCCATTCCTGAATGGCAGGGAACAGGGGTTAACTGGAAGGAGATATATTCTGACGTTAATGAAATAACAACCTTCAAAGATTTATGCCGTGAAGGTGGGGAAATGGAGCACTGTATTGCCAGCTACGCTGACTTGTGCGCATCCGGTCGTTATCTTGCTTTTTCTGTATTACACAATAATGAGCGGGCAACTCTTGGATTATCCAGAATAGAACAAACAATCCTGTATCGGTTTGACCAGATGCGTGGAATAAATAATGAAGCTGTTTCGCGCTCAATGTTAATTAAAGGCAAAAAAATACTCAAAGAAGTTAATCATCTCATAGCAAAAAAAAGGACTTAAAATGAAACTTTATATCGCTGAAAAACCTACTGTCGCAAAAGACATTGTTGAAGCTCTTGGTGGCAACTTTAGCCGCAGGGATGGTTATTTCGAATCATCCGGCGCGTTAGTATCCTGGTGCGTCGGACACGTTGTAGAATCCATACCACCCGAAGCCTACGATCCGGCCTATAAAGCATGGGCATTAGATACGCTTCCGCTGAAGCTGTTCCCGATTAAATACCAGCCCAAAGAATCAACTGCTAAACAGGTAAGCGTCCTTAAAACCCTGATTAACCGTTCTGATGTTAAAACAGTTGTTCACTGCGGCGATCCGGATGATGAAGGCCAGCTGCTTGTTGAAGAAATTTTGCAGTTTTCCGGGAACCGGCATCCGGTTAAGCGGGTTCTTATCAATGACAACACGCTCCCCGCAGTACAGAAATCCCTGAACAGCGAACGGGATAACAGCGAGTTCCAGGGCTTTTACCGTAAAGCCCTGGCCCGGAGCGCTGCTGATGCCATCTATGGTTTCAGTATGACCCGCGCTTACACGGTAACGGCACAGAAGAACGGTTTTAAAGGTGTGTTACCTGTTGGCAGGGTGCAGACGCCCACGCTTGGCCTGGTGGTTCGTCGCTGGAAGGCGAACAAGAGCCACAGCAAGAGTTTTTTCTATACGCTCGATGGATTGTTTGGCTTTGCTGATGCCAACCTCACAGCGCGTTTCAAGACGCCTGACAGCGCCCCGGTCGATGATAAAGGGCGGGTTCTCCAGCGTGGCTGGATTGAAGAGGTAGCCGCCGCAGTGAAGGGGAAAAATGCCAGGGTAAGCGCTGCTGCCGTTAAACCCCGCGAACGGGACCCGGCCCTGCCCTTTAACCTCAATAAATTGCAGCAGCAAATGAGCCGCCAGCACGGACTTTCAGCAGCAAAAACGCTTGAAATTACTCAGCAGCTGCGCGAGAAGTATCGCGCTATCACTTATAACCGGTCTGACTGCTCATACCTTTCAGATGAACAGTATGCTGAAGCGCCTGAACTGGTGGCGGCACTTACCGCCTCTCCGGCGTTCTCTGATGCTGTTACGGATACGTCAATCAGAAGCAAGGCTTTCGATTCATCAAAGGTCAAGGCGCATACCGGGATAATCCCCACCCGTAGCATTCCGGATTTAACAGCAATGACCGAAAATGAACGCAACGTTTATCTGGCCGTAGCAAAGCAGTACCTGATCCAGTTTATGCCGCCTTACCGTTTTGAAGAGGCCACGGCGACAATTGAGGTTAACGATTATTTGTTTAACTGCCGCGCCACGAAGGAAACGGATAAGGGCTGGGAAGGCTGGCTGAAGCCAGCAAAAGAGACGGCGGGTGATGATGAAGAACCTGAATCCTCTTTTGAGGCAGTAAGCAGGCTGACTGAAGGCACGGAAGGTCAATGTGAATCAACAACGGTGAATGAAAAAGAAACCACGCCGCCAAAGCTGTTTGATGAAGCCAGCCTGTTAAACGCCATGACCCGCATTGCTGATTATGTCGATAATCCGGAAATTAAAGCCCTGCTCCGGGAAAAAGATAAAGACGATAATCAGGCTAATGGTTCCATTGGTACTGAAGCAACCCGCGCAACAATTATTGAAAATCTCAAAAAACGCCTGATATCCGTAGAAAAAGGAAAGCTGATCCCTACTGAAACAGGTCTGGCCCTTTTTGATGCCCTGCCAGATGTGGCAACGCAACCTGATATGACGGCGTTGTGGTTTGCAAGGCAGCAGTTAATTGAAAATGGAGATCTGGATGTTGAACAGTTTATTAACGAGCTGTACAACGATATCACACGCCTGGTAAGTGATATCAGGATTGATAACCTTCCCGTTACTGAGAGCACACAGGAAGGTCAGTCTGACAGGCTTACGTCGCCCTGCCCTGAATGTGGTAAACAGATTGTTGTTCGTCCTAAGCTGTTTGCGTGTACCGGATGCGGGTTTAAAATATGGTCTGTAGTCTGCGAAAAGAAAATCACCGTTAATCAGGCTGAGGCATTAATCAGCAAGGGTAAAACAGCACTGATAAAGGGATTCAAGAAAAAAGATGGTGAGAAATTTGATGCTGCTTTAGTGCTCAAGGATAAAAAAACCGGAGCAATCGGGTTTGAATCTCCTAAAAAATAGGGTTTACTTTCCGTATTATTTACATCAAAAAAAAGGATAGATGATGACTGAAGAATATGATGTTATTCGCCGCGTGTTGGGTAATATTCGCTCTGCTCGTGTCTTTGCGCGTGATTGCGATTTTGAGCTGCTTACGGATATTCACGACAAGCTGGGCGTGGTTATTGAAGAACGCCGCGCCGACGCCGAACGCGAAGCGGAAGAACGCAGGGCACGTGACATCAAGCGTCAGGAACTGCTGGAGCTAATCAATACCGAAGGTTTCAGCATTCAGGAATTGCTGGGCGATGCGCCAGCTGGAGCGACAAAGAAAAAATCTGGCGGCACCGTTGCGCCTAAATATCAGTATGTGGAAAACGGCGTACAGCAAACCTGGTCAGGTCGTGGCCGCAAACCTAAACCTATTCAGGAAGCGCTGGACGCTGGCCGCAAGCTGGAAGAGTTTTTGATCCCCGGCGTGAAATCCTGATCCCCGCGAGCCCCCTTTAAAATAAGCGGCATTACTGCCGCTTATCCCTTCATAAGTCCTGTTCCTCATCCATTCCCCCTTTTCTAAATTGCCAGCAAACCGGCGCGCCGGTCGCGGCTGCAGCCCGCCAGAATGCCAGCAAAATCGGTTGAACCTGCTGAAGTTATAGTTTTCAATATCCATTGCGGAGACTGTGATCGGGCTTTGAGTGAAGTCTGACTGCCAGCAAATTATGATTGCCGGCGCGATTGGCTATCGTAAAAATGCCAGCATAATCTCATCCGGATCACCGCAGCGGCACCGAAAATGACAGCAAAATAGGTTTATTATGGGAAATTACACAATCAGGACAAATGACCAGGAAGACACTGCTATCCGTAAAGCACAGGAGCACATCGGGGCCGCATCGGTCAGCAAGGCCTTCATGACGGCCATACTTGATCACGAGCGCAACCGCGAAGAGATAATGCAACTCAGACAGTCACTCGCACAGGCACAGACCAGAAACCAGGAGCTGGCAAATGCCGTACTGCGGTTTCAGTCAAGCATGTCAGAAATGTTTGATCTGGCAGGAACAGCAGGCAAAAAAAAACCCGACTGGTGAGATCGGGATTTTTCTTTTCGCTCCGACTCAAGAAGAGGACTCTGACCGGAGTGGAACTGTTTCTGACTAACGTATTAATGTTACGCCGGAGCATTGATAAATGCAATCGCTGAGGATATAGGGGTATAATCATCGGGTTAGCTCTTCTGACTGTTTCGCTTCAGCTAACCGCCCAGCGGTATGAACGCATTCAAGCCCTGGCCGGGTTACGGGTGGTGCCGGATCTGGTGCTCTGGCTGGAGTGGAACTGTTTCTGACTAACACCGGAGATAAGCCACCGTGACAGGCAGTGTAAGAGTAAGCGGTAGTGTTCTCACTCCATTTATGGAGAAACGGATGATTGATAAAGCAATCATCGTTCTTGGAGCGTTAATCGCGCTTCTTGAGCTGATCCGCTACCTGCTTCAGTTACTGAGCTGATAGCGGAAACGTAATTAAGGCCGGGGGTTAACCACCTTCGGCCTTTAACATTAATGCTCAAGACCCGAATTAAGTTCTTGTTCTTGTTGGCGCTCCTTCTCCAGCAAGAATTTTTGTTCCAGCCTTTCCGAAGCAATATCGAGCGTCATATCCTTCTGTAATAACTCCCCTTCTGCTTCCCCTCGATCAAATATCAGCCCTTCTGAGGTAAATTTTTGCTGGTATTCATCGATCACGTTAAGGATCTGGCCGTCCTGCTCAGTTACATCCCTACCCTGCACTTTCTCGATTTCATGACGAGGTACCCGAACTGCATCGCTCATAGCGGCGCTGAGTCCCTTCTGGTCGGCAATCTTTTCATCCACACGATAGATTACTGCATCCTGCTTATTCACATCATTAATGTTGGAGCCAACTTCGCGCCAGTCTACGGCGTGTTTGAGGTGAGTAAAGCCGGTTGGCTCGGCATCAAGCTGATCATTATTGAATTTGACGAAATAAACGTTGCTAATCGGTTCATTGTCGGACAGAACATAATTTTTGTAAGACTGACCTCTCTCTGACTGCTCATAATCCTTAAAGGAATCAGCAATGATGTCATAAGGTTTGGAAAATTCCCCTTGTTTACCGTTCTCGTACTGGTCAAGTTCGTGGACAGAAACCGTTTTTGATACGATCAGTGTATTATTGAAATCAGACTGCCCTGATTCAAAACGTTCAATCTCAGCAGGTATCTGACTGTTATAGTAATCAAAAGCTTCATCTCTGGAATGGAAAACAAATCCCTCATTTTCATTCTGAGCAATCGTTGAGCTAACAAGATAGATTTCTTTTGTTTCAACGGTTGATTGCTGCGGATCTGTCGCACTTTGTTCGACTTCTGCCTGACTTACCGTTTGCTCTTTTTCAACCACAGTTGTTTGCTCACGACTAAAGGCTTGCTCGTTCTTAGCTTCCAACATAAGCGATTGGTACTTCTCTGGTCGAAGAATGATGTTCATATCCTTTTCAGCAGCCACCACTGCACATTGCTTTTTGAATTCGTCGGAACCGGAAAGCTTAAGAACACCACCAAATTTCTCCTGAGAATACTCAAGCATCACGCCGATTTCTTCTTTAGTCAGATTTTTACCCGAAACGATGAAATCGCCTTTATCGGTGAATACAGGCGCTTCAGTTTTCTGATCGCGGTAAATTATTTTGTCTTCACGCTTATCCATAACCAGATATTTTAATCGACTATTGTTTTTATGAAGTTCCTGCAAACGCCGCTGCGCTTCAACTGCCTTTTCTAAAGAAAAATCATTCTCAGCCTGAGAAATACCATTCTCATCTGAGTTATTCAGATAGTCTTTAAGTTTGTCTAGTGCTTTCATGTTATCTTTATCCTCATTCCAATATTTATGGTACTGGCTGATAAAATTACGGCCTTGAGCCGAAAAATCTCTCAGGCGTTCGAGAGTCGTTAATTTTTTATATACCAGTAACCCCTTGGCAACTTCTCTATTTTCTTTTGGTATAGAGTAGATCTGCTTTCTCAATTCTCGCAATTCATTATACATGTTTGCTCTTTTAGATCGTATAGCTTCACGCAAAGATATATTTGATTCTTTTATTGACAAGAACCGCTGTTTAGATTGTTCAAAATCTAGTTTTGATATGGTATTTGTTTTTTCAAATGGTTTATTTTCTAACTGCTGTGAATAAGTTTGCAATAGGAATTCTTTAGCATCCTTCCAGGGCAAATTAAGATATTTAGTCAAAAAATCTGATGCATTGAGATTCCGTTTTTCTACAGCAAACCGGGGCGAACCATCTTTTGCATGACTAACTGCGTGATCTTCCGCCTTAATGTTGTATTTTATTGCGGCTGCGGATAAAAACCTTTGGGGGTCAATATCACGACGTATATCTGCCATTATATGAATTTCATTCTTCTGTACATCCGCATTGAGTTTCTGATAAAGGGACTCATGAAGAACAGAAGATAGCTCAATCGTTTTTAAACCTCGTTCTGTGAGTCGTCTATCAGAATTCCGTCGCATTTTTTCATCAGAATGTTGTCTGGTTTCCATTCGCTCTGCCAGATTATGCTGTTCATTATGCGACAATACACTGACAGATTCGGGCGGTTTTCCCCTACCGCTGATTCCTCGAACCAGACCGCGTTTGGGCATATGTGGCAAGCCGACTCTTGTTTTAATTCTATCGAATCTGGAAGATGATTGAGGACTAAACTTGTGACTGCCCGTCCGTCCTCGCGATCCTTCAACACTTTTTGGGTCAAGTTTGTATTGTTTGTCATAGTCATTAATCCTGGTACGTAGAAATGCCGCTTTATCAGAAGCATTTAGTGATTTGTATTCATTTCGAAGTTTTTCAGATTTCGCAAAGATATGCTTAATTTCGTGGCTGGTTTTATTTAGCCAGTTATTCAGGTTGCGTTCGATTTGAGCAGGTGTAGGTTTTACAAGCGGTAACTGTCTTTGTTCTATGAATGTACGGCTGAACAACGGGCTTTTGAGATTGGTATACTTAGCATCCCCCTCAAATTTAACTGCAAAATATTCCGTCTTTTTACCTTCATTACGAACTTTAATATCACCATAATTCTTTAGCAGGTTCTTGAAATCTTCAGTTGAGTTGACATTTTCATTTGTTATTCTGGAATAAATTTCATATTTAATATCATTGTTTCGCTCACGGTATAAATCACCTTTGACGCGAGACAGGACATTAGCATAATTTTCATCGCTCACGCGAACGGCATCTTTCGGACTAATCAGACCATATTTGTTATTGATATACTCCTGAATAGCATCGAGCTGTTCCAGAGTCTTACTTCTGGTTATGTCTCCGCCAGGATTTAATGATTTTCCAGTAACGAGATTAGCCCTCGGTATTACAACATGAATATGAGGTTTTCTTTCTACAAACTCACCAGTTTTATTGTTTATCAGATTTTTTATTTTTGGCAAATGAGCTTCAGCATAAAAAGCGTGTTCATCATCATGAAAAGCATTCATGAATAATTTTTTATAATCAGCTGTAATAGCCTTAAGTGTTTCTGTTGATACTTCCTTTTCAGCAAATGAAAGCGTTATATGTAAATATCTTTCCTGCCCTTTGTCTTCAATTGACTGAATAACCTTATTTGTTGTCTGTAAATTCCCATCGAGTATATAACGATGATCAAGTTCATCTCGTGTATACTCGCGATCGGCTTTCCTCCCGCTCTCAAGATATTCAGCGATACCGTTATTACCGCCACCATAACGGATAATCATTTAACTGCACCCTGAATGAAATCACTGATTCCAATAAGTGTATTAAGTGCCCTCTCATAAAGAAAAGGTGATATAATTCCTTTATTGTGATCTAAGTTTAATCTATGGGCAATCTGATTAACATTGTTACTCGTTTTGCTTAAGTAAAAAAGGCAACGTTTATAATCATCAGTAACCTTTGGTTTTGATGGAAGTTCGTTAACTCGATTAAGTATGAGCGCACGGAAAAATTCAGACTTGCTGATATCCGTATGCTCCAGCAACTCTTTAAAAGGCTTGTATTCTTCATCTGTTAAACGGATGGAGACAACATTTTTTCTGTCAATCGCCATAGTCTTTATCCTTCAAGTTCGTAGAACTTCCAGAACGGCTCTACCGTTCGGGGTTTCAAAGGGGCACCCCCTTTGGCACGACGATTATACAAGCCATGAAATGGCGTGTATACATCGGTGTCGTGCCTGTAGTTTAGAACTTGAAGTCAATAGACACACATAATAGCACACATAATAACACACACAAAAAATCAATGGCACACACAATGGCACACACAATGGCACACATTATATCTTGACAGCACACATAAGATCATACAAAATGACACACATATTGAGGTTGAGCGGCTTATGTGAGAAAGTAGGAGGTGTTAAGGGGGATTAATGACAACTTTAGAAGAAATCCTGTCTCCACTTTGTGAGGCTATACGAGATAAAAAACAGAAGTCAAAACAAGCGGCCTTTAATAGTTTCCTACCGGAAATATTAAAGGCTAAGAAGTTCTATAGTTGGGATCAAATATCAATATATATAAACAACGAGACAGACTCTAGTTTAGCTGTACGAGCTTACAAAAACATGGTTTTACGGGCGAAAAAGCAACATAGTCAGCCTGAATCGAAAAATGAAAATAATGATAAGTTCGCACCTGAAACTCCTACTATTAAGCAGGTAGAGAAATCTAGTATTGATGTAGATGTTGAACCACAAGATTTAAACAACTACTTGAGAGTTTGTTTCAACTCTGAACGCATTGCAAAACGAGCAATTGAGGCCGGAGTTTCAATTGAAGAAATCAAATCTTGGAAGTGCCCTAACCAGATTAACTTGGGGACGAAGCTTTCAAATCACATACAAAACAAATAAGGATATGATATGTACTTAAAAGCAGCCATTTTAAATAACAGCGGTAATGTTGGTAAATCAACAATTTGCCAGACTATGTTGAAGCCTCGCCTGGAGGATGCGGAAATTATTAAAGTTGAGACTATCAACTCTGACGGCACTAATGATAGCAAATTGTCAGCTAAAGAATTTGACGAGATTTTAAAGCGCATCGATGATGCTGATTGTACCTTAATTGATATTGGCGCTTCCAATATTGAACAATTTATGGTTCAAATGTTAGAGTTCCAGGGAAGCCATGAATTAATTGATTTCTTCATTGTACCTGTCACACCACAGGACAAACAGCAGCGCGATTCAATTGCAACAATTGATAACCTGATCAATATCGGTATCGAAGAAGAAAGAATAAAAGTTATTTTCAATATGGCTGAAAAAGATCTTGATGTTGAAAAACAATTTGCAATATTTTTAGCAAACAAGACTTGCAAAAAAATTGTCGGCGCTAATCCATCTATTGTGTATCAAAATAACATCTTCACCATCTTAACTAAATCCAAACTGAAATATGACGATGTTTATAATGACGATCGTGATTTCCGTACACTGATTCGTGCAGCAGGTTCAAAACAGGAACGACAGGAGCTGTCAAACCTGCGAACGGTTAAAATGTTAATGAACGGCTTTAATAGTGATTTGGATGTTGCTTTCCAGAATCTTGAACTGGCTTAAGAAAACAAGGCGGGTTAATCCCGCCTGTTACCATATTACTGAGGGAACAAAAATGGGATCTAGTTTTACCGAAGAGTTTAAAGATCAGAAGATTCAAGACCTTCTGGAGGATTATATTGCCCTGCACAAAGAAATAGAAAGTGTTTTCGCTTCTTTAAAGTTGGGTTTAGAAGAAATTCCAGCACATTTTGATTCAGTTTTGTCTAAAAAAATGAATCAAATCATTCAAAGTTCCAAAGAAATTGATCAGGAGATCGAAACAGAAAAAAGTAAGATAAAGGAAATAGGGCAGACAACTAAAGATAAATTAACTCATGAAGTGATAGAGTTGATCACATCCCTAAAAACTGACCAGGAAAAAACACATCAGATTTATCAAAAACAACTTGAATCTGTTGCAAATGCAGCTAAACCTTTCAGCACTGTAAAAGCGGTATTGATCTGCATTGTGTGTACACTACTTGTCACGACTGGCCTGTCCGGGGCGTTCTGGTATGTTGCTCAACAACAAAAAGAGTCGTCATTACGTTTTTATGCTAATGGGTACATGGACATGAGAACGCTGACAGAAAAGACCATTAACAAACTACCTAAAACGCAACAAGAACAGGCAAAAGCAGAACTTAGTAAGCTTGAAAACAGAGAACCTGAATAATGGAAAATAAAATATTCAACAGAAGACTTTACATATTAATAACAGGGCTATGCTTGTAGGCACGTTAGCTTCTGGAGTCTGAAGCCCATCAGAGGAAGATTTACGTATTTTACTCTTACGCTTTTTTTGCCATCGCGCAATCCGTTCGCAATTGACCACATACCCACAGTCGAACCCTGTACGGCTTGCCCCGCCGTACAGGACGCTCCCGTTCGCGGGGGTGGCTTGCTGGCCTCCCCGCTTCACTGGCTCTTCTCATGTGGATATGTGGACAATGCTACCCTGAAGTTTTGACTCTAGCTGAAGTTAAAGGGCGACTACCGTTTCTTTAAATTTTATGACTGCGGAATTAGTGCTGTGAAGAAGCCTTATTTTGTATAGTCTCAACGGCGGCGTAACTGAGCATATCCATAACCCCCAGTGCTTTTCCGTTCAACCACAAATAATCATCGTGACAGGTAACATTTTTGAGCGGCTTATAGTCACCATTATTTTTTTTCACAAGCCCTTTTCCATCCTTGCTGCAAAAGTAATTGGTGTTTTCAGATATCTTTATCGGTTTTGCGGGATCGTCAGTTTGAATGTCAGCCGCAAAAAGTGCAGGTGTTGTCAGCATAGCTACCAGAAAAATTGATGTTTTGATTTTCATTGGTTTTCCTTAATTTGAAAGAATTAAAACAATGTATAACTAATATTTAGTGTATAACGTTATACATCGATTGAATCAATCGTATTAAAGTAGTTAGTGGAACCTTACACATCCGTTGTTTGACGCCATTTCAAAGGCTGCTTTCCATTTCAGGTATAAATCATAAAATCCTTCACTGACTCCCATGGCTCTTCCTTTAAATTCAGCAAGGTCTTTCGCCAACTTTTCACTTACCCCGGTGCCAATCACACCTTCGCAGTCACTGAAATTAATCAACTCATAGAACGGGCCGCACTCGCCAGATAGTGCGCCAGCAAGGTAACACTTTTCAACCCGCCCATAATGAACTTGTTCAGCCAGAGGATACCCTGATATTTCTGCCAGCTTTTCTCGCCATCCAGCGTGTCGGGCGTATCCAATGCTGAAACAGGTACAATTTTCGTAAGAGTAGACTGCACCGCTTTCGATATCACCAGCCCGACCGGGAAAGACAGGGTTTACCCAGGCAGTAAACCACATCCCGTCCTGTGGCAATAACACACCCGTTTTTGTGTCTATGGCTTCTCCATCACCATTCATTCTTGCATCCAGTTTTTTAATACCGCTGTATGCTGAAATGTCCAGTCCCATATTCACCTCTGCTTTTTATTAATTAGTAAATAACGTTATACACTGTTATTTTTTTACCGGCTTCCTGCCCGTTTTCGGGCGGTTCAGTTCTTCTTTGCGTATCAGGTCTGTTCGCTGTTCCTCCCCAATTAACTCCAGGGCTTTCAGTCCAGCCCTGAGAACGCTGATACGCATCGCGTGGTTTTCTTCACTGTACTGGTCTATTCTGCCAATATCCTCTTCCAGCAGCGGGAAATTTACCCTGGTGATCACGCTTCCGGATGCCGGACGATGGCTGGTTTCACTGACCAGCTCACGCAGCGTTTTGTTTTCATCAATATTTTGCAGCGCCGGGCTGACTTTCAGTTTTGTGGTGCGTTTACTCATAACTCCCCTTATAGTGTATAACGATATACACTATTTAATTATGCGGCTAACAGTTCCAGCTCACGAAGCAGCAGTTCAATCTCCCCCCGCGCCAGATTCCCGCGACGGTCATTATATTCATGTACCGATAACCCCTCGTTGTAGGCCCGTTTGTACGGCTTGCGCTGATAGAGCCGCTGCCGGGCTACCGGGAGCCAGTTATCCTGATCGGCCTCGATGTCCCGCCTGAAATTGGAGGCGTCTTCATCTGCCGGGTGCGTATCGCAGCGGTTCATGACCAGCACGGCTTTCAGCTCTTTGTTTACCGATGCCTGGTACTGTCGTACATCGGCAACCACCAGGCCCAGCGTATTGATCTCAATCTGGGAGGAAGGGTCAAGGAGCGAGATAAAAAAATCGGCCACGGCCAGGCATTTGCTGAACTCTGGTGAACGGCGTCCCGGAGCATCAAGCAACACGAAGTCATATTTTTTATCCAGCTTACGTGCCATTGCCGGGATGTCGTGATAGCACTCATAGTAGTCCACATCCGGAACGGTTCCCTGAGATCGGCGTTCGTCCAGCCAGTCCTTAACGCTGTGCTGGTCGTCGCATTCCAGCGCGGCAACACGTTTACCGCTCTTGAGGATCAGACACATCAGGATATGAATATAGATTGTGGATTTACCCACGCCGCCCTTATGACTGCCAACGAGAATAATCATAGCGCCTCACTAATAATGTATAACATTACACACCGTTATAATCTGTGCGATTTCTGTCGCACTTCCGGGTAATGTTATACAGCACCATCGTCCAGAATACAATTAATGTATAACGTTACACACTAATATTTTTTAAGTATTGCGGTGGCTTCTTCCCTGTCCATGCCAAACCGCACGGCGTAGCGTCCGGCAACGTCAGCCTCCAGGGTCAGCACGTCGAGATAGATTTGCGTACTTTTGAAATCCCGGTGGCCCAGCAGCTTTTTCAGCGTAAGCGGCTCGATACCGCAGTAAAGCAGGTGCATGGCGTAGCTGTGCCGGAAGGTATGCGGCGTGACCGGAACGGAAAAGCTCACTCCATCACGCTCACAGCGCGTTACAGCGTCACGCAGCCAGTTACGTATCGTGTCGTCCGTGACGGGCCACAGACGCTTTGTCCTGAACCGGCAGAACGTGTCCAGGTGATCGCGCAGCCGCAGCGTGAATCCCTCGTCAAAGAGCGGCACGTCGCGCATCGTGTCCTTTGGTGGCCGTCCGGGTTTGCCCTGCTGCTTGAGGGTCATCAGGGAGACGAATGGCCGGGACGGCCAGCGCTCTCCGGTATGAACATCACCAGGGGTGAGCGCCAGCGCCTCACTGAGTCTCGCGCCGGTATTCCACAGCATGTCAAAGAACATGCGTTTTCGCAGGTCAGTAAAGCCGTGCGCCAGCAGGATGGTGATTTCCGGCTCCAGCAGGTATTTCGGCTTACCGGCCTGACGGTTCGCCAGCTGGCGAACGGCCAGCGCCATTTCAAAATCGATCCGGGGCGTGGCGATGCGGCCAACCGCGCCTGGTGAAACCGGCGCGGTGCCGGTGGGGTGACTGCTCAATGTTATGCTCTCCGAACAATGCCGTGACGTTAACCGGATAGCGTCATGATAGGGGAGGGGGCGCAGGGAGTCGCGGAGAAAAACCCCGGCTGAAGGTGACCTGTCATTCGGTTAAATTTCCTGCATGGGGAGTAAACCCGAAGGGCCCGTGCGGGCAGGGTGCAGAAACATCCCCGCAGGAGAAGGTTAACCGCCCGGCCCGGCACTACATATAGTACCGGGTGCAGCTGACCGGCACACAGGATATAGCGTTATCCACAGAAACGGTGGATAACTTCCGGGAGGAACGGCGTGGTCGGTAAAGCACCCGTAAACCCGAATCGGTACGGATAATGCGAAAAACGCTACGCAGCCATGCAATCTCCATAACGTTACATAAAAAGGTGCGCGATAAACCCGACAACTAAAATCAGGGTTATTCGAAATCCGGCGGGTAATACATATCACCAACAAACCACTCCCCCTGATCTAATTCATTCTCACCAATATCACATCCTCTGTCCAGCCAGTCCCAGCGCCCTTTTTTGTTAAAAATAACTTTACCATGCGGAATATTAAACTCCTTATTTTTATTCCCTCTCAGTTGTCGGGGGCGTTGCTCTTTATTTTAAATACCTAAAATCATCATATCGATTGCAGAAACCAGTTGATCACGTAAATGTGAAGCATCCATAACCGCATCTTCAGCTTTCAGGTTTTTTATATCCGTTGTCGTTATCATGGAAGCCAGCACCACATAATCCACCTGCCCGATTGTGATAACCGGCGTTAACGCTTTTACCTGTGAATTAGAGTTGGCTTTCTGAGTTAACGGCATAACCAGGCGGGTATTAAGATGTGCAAGCATATCTGACTGCACATCAATAAAGTACGGGTACGCCTGCCTGTTCCGGGATTTATTTTTGTAGACTGCAAACTGCTTCACTAAATCACCCCGAAATTTTCATCATCGGAAAAAAGCCCGGCCTCTTCCACAAAGCTGTTTAACGCCTCAATGCCCGCGCGGTTTTCCTCTATCCAGCGCTCACGCCTGCGTTCTCTGACGGCGGTTTCCAGCGCCTGGTTAGATATCGCGGAAACGTTCAGATCCAGCGCTTTGGCTTCTTCAAGCAAACCGGCATTTAAGTACACGTTTGTACTACGTTTTTTCTCGGCTACATTCGTTCTCATAACAACCTCACGCACACAGTTTATGCGCATAAGTATAGCACATAAAAATTATTTTTTGTTTAAAAAAGGGGCATCAGCCCCTTTCAGTTACGTTAAAACATTGCGTAACCTTGCAGATAATTTAACCACCATCGAAACTGGCTCCATTCCTCGCCTTTCATGGCTGGTATGCGGGTTTCCCAGCCTTTGACAAGGGAATCAGCAAGCTGTACGATCTGATCGGTTGACATTATTAATGCCTCATTGTGTTAATCTGTTAATAAGTGATCAGGTTGTTAGAGCAACCTGATCACACCTTAAATAATCAGTCATTCCCCTCCTTCTTTTCTACAGTTACCCTGTATCCGTAAAGTGTCAAAATGCGATAAGCATCTAATGCCTCACGTTCGCTTTTAAATGTCCTGATTTCTTGCTGTTCATTTCCTTTATCAAGAGAAACAGAAAATACATATTTTTCTTCTTCCTCTATATATTTAATTAATTTATCAAGCTCGCTTAATGTACGTTTTGAATCACGCAAAAATGTACAATGCATAATGGCGGTGATTGCTTCCCTGTCCAGCTCTAACAGAGCATCATTATAAGCAGCTTTAAAACAGCGATTATTACGCAGATCAGATGCAAACTGCATTGCGGCTTGTTTTAACGTTTTCATTTATTCCCCTTACTGGCGGGGTTCCCCCCGCCGTTTTTGTTAACCGACGATTTCAAAATCAATACTGGAAGGATTTACGCTGCATTTTGTGGCGATAGTCTGGATCAAGTTTTCTAACTCAGCGTGGCTTTTCACGGTAAAAGCCTGCTGAATCCCGTAGGTATTCATAAACGCTTTGCCGCTTTTGATTTCCGCTTTGGTAAAAGAGAATTTAAATGTGGCTGGATAGGTGAGATTCAGGACAGATTTCATTTGTAGCTCCTGGCCGTTCGGCCTTAAGGGAAAGCACCGCGCTTTCCATGTGAATAATATTACACG
>NZ_WHOY01000031.1:2429960-2438086 GCF_009765445.1 Pantoea sp. BAV 3049
GATTACAAGCACATATTTTAGATCACAGAAACCACAATACCTATATCGTCTGGATTATCGTTCGCCTGACATTATCCTTAATCAAGGCTTCAGGGGAACAAACAATCTTTACTGGAAAAACAATATCTTTGGAAAAAACACGGTTTTTACTTCCAAATCGTTAAGAGGAACAAGCCGATTCTTTTTGGAATCCGTTTTAAATGAAAATGTAGACGGTAGTAAAACTGTTGGTGCACTATCGGAAAGGAGGTATTTATACCCAGAAAATAAAAAAGTATACGTTTATAAGATAAATGCTGGATCATTAAAACATGTTGACGTTTCCGAAGATCTAAAGGATGTTATTAGTCATCCAAATAGTTCAGAAATATATAAATTTTTCAGAAAAAACAATCCTTATAAAGGGCCTCTTAACTCTCATGAAGATATAATGAAAAATAACCAACACTATCGTGATTTAGCGAAGTTATTGGATTATTATAATAAAGCATTGGCATATTACACGGAGGAGGTGATTGTTAAAGGCCCCATAATGCCAGAATGGATAACCTTATATCAAACGCTTTAATTTTTTTCAGGTGATTGCATCACCTCTTTTGAGTGGTTCTGCCGCATTAACGACGGCAAATCAGTAGTTGTGGTGGTGTTGATTATTTATACAGCCAACAGATAAAATTGTTCAGCCGGGGACAATCCGTCGCCGTCAGTATGCTGATACTGACCCTTGCGGATCATGTGTACATGGTTAAAAATCTGAATCGCTTCTTTTCGGATCGCCTGACCATGAAAAGTGGCCCGGTCTATTACATTGCTGCTGCTGATCTGTGTGGGTTTTGATGTAAAAATGCCATCTTCGCCGTATTTTTAACCTGAAACCTGTTTTTCAGGCGCACCGATCCAGCTCAGGCATCCCCAGCCATCGTTTTTTCGCCATCTGATGCAGCCTGTCAGAGAGCATTTTTGTGGCGTGCTCACCCGCCATGGCTCCGGCAAAATGCAGCCGGCCTTTGCAGAGGATGCACTGGTACGGATCCGTACCCAGGAAGCCTTTCATCAGCACCGCGAACCCGGGCCGCTTCGGTTTTCCCGTACCGTCATCTCCAGCGCTTCGTAAACCTTCGGCAGCAGCGTGCCCCGCTTGCGGTTGGCCAGAAAGCCGGAGTAGTGCACCATTTTAAAATGCCGCGCCGGAACGTGGCTGATATAGCGCCCGATCATCTCTTCCTGACTCAGCGTCTGGCGTTTGTGCTTTCCCGTGCGGTGATCGAGATAGTGGTGGACCACCGCGCCGCCGGCATAGTGTCGCAGCCGTGAAGCCGACACCGGCGGGCGCTTCAGGTAGCCGCTCAGGTATTTCACGCTGTGCCAGGCTCCCCGGGTCTTCTTCGCGAAGTGTACCTTCCAGTGGCGGCCATACTGTGCCTTCAGGTAACGCCGCCACTGGCGCTCATCGCGGATATGCCCCAGTCCCGGCAGGGTGCCGGGACTGACCCGCTCATAGCTGCCGCGCAGCAGGCGGATAACGGCCCCCCGCCAGATTTCCTCAACGGCCTTCTTTCTGAAGAAAAGGCTGCGCCAGACGCCGTGCTTTACGTCGAGGCCACCGCGGGTGACGGAAACGTGGATGTGCGGATGCTGATTGAGCTGCCGGCCCCAGGTGTGAAGAGCGCAGAAAATACCGGCCTCTATACCCTGCTGGCGAGCCCGGCGGAGCATGGCCCGGGTGGCACAGCGGAACAGGTCGTTGAGCAGGGGCCAGTTATTGCTGAAGAAGGGCCACAGCAGGTGCGGCATGGTAAAGGTGATATGCTGCCAGTCGCAGTCCGGGAGGATATGCTGTTGCTCTGCGATCCACTGCTCGGTGGACTTCATGCCGCAGGCGCTGCAGGCCTTTGACTTGCAGCTCTGGCAGAAGAAGCGGGAGTGTGTGCAGTGCGGAGAGGTGCAGCAGTAGCGGCGGACACCCATGGCGCAGGTTCCTCAGGCGAGCATGCGCTCAACTGAGAGGCGGGTCCACTGGCTGATGCTGTCGCCGTGGTTTTCGAGGTAGCGAAACCAGCCGTCATCGACAGTTAAGAGGAGTTTGGCGGGGCGGGGTATATACATGAGACCGAGTATAAAGCGGAGCACCGGTCATGCAAACCCCCGAAGCTGTGCAGCAGCGCCGCTCACGCCACTGGCGTGCTACGTTCTTACTCTGTCTGACCTTTACGCAGTCTTTGGCCTCTCTCCCGACATTGAGTTCGGCAGGTGAAGCGTGGAATGGTCAACGACAATCCAGCGCTCTGCCATCATTTCCTCCAGATTACGCAGGTTGAGTGAATAAGTCAGGTACCAGCGGACGCACTGGGCGATAATATCGGTGGGATAATGCAGGCGTTTAAAGGCTTTTCGGATCAGGGACATGGTCAGGCAACATTAAAAAAAACAGCATGTTACCTGACTACGCCTTAATACGACAGAACCGGAAATTGCACCACTTCAGTAAATGTAGTAACGTACATACAGTTACTTAATTAGTGAGGTGAGCATGATGGTTACGACATTAACAAGCCGGGAATTGAATCAGGGTGTTAGTCGCGCCAAAAAAGCAGCAAAAGGCGGGCCAGTTTTCATTACAGATCGTGGAAAACCAGCACACGTGCTGCTGACGTTTGATGAATACCAGGCCCTGACAAAGCAGCGGAGAAACATTGCCGAGTCGTTGGCAATGCCTGGCATTGCAGATATCGATTTTGAGGCACCGAAGGCGAATATTGGTATTCGTGCGGCAGAATTCTGATGATGTATGTTATTGACACTAATGTCGTTTCAGAGCTGCGAAAAATCCAGTCAGGGAAGGCCGATACTAACGTTGCAGTATGGGCATCACAGGTCAATGCATCCGAACTGTTCGTATCGGCCATCACGCTTATGGAGTTGGAGATGGGCATTCTGGCCATTGAACGGAAGGATGCCCGGCAGGGAGCGATGCTGCGAGCGTGGATGGATAACCATGTTTTACCAGAGTTTTCCGACAGGACCCTCCCTGTTGATACTCCTGTAGCTCTGCGCTGCGCGCGGCTTCATATTCCAGACCGGCAATCAGAGCGCGATGCGCTGATTGCTGCAACAGCGCTGGTACATGGGATGACAATTGTCACCCGAAATGTTGCCGATTTTCAGGTCAGCGGCGTTGAAATACTGAATCCGTGGGAATTTCAGGAGAGCAGCTGACATCAGACCCCGGATACGGCAAAACGCCCATTCATAAAATAGGATATAAACCTATTTAGCAAAAAAATGATACGGCGTCTCGACGGGGAGCAGAACTTCACGGCCAGCGGCGGCAAGTGAGTGAGACCGGGGGGCTTCTGGCACCGGAAAGACCATCACCGGATCGCTGTCCTGGTCAATAACCATCAGGTCGAGCATGGCACGAACGCCACGCGATTCGCCGTAGTGTCGCACCGTGGCGCGGTACTGAACGCCGGTCTGTCGTCGCGCCTGTATCCGGTCGGTCCCGGCCAGCTTATAAAGTTCATCAGTGCGTCTGACGAGGGATTTAAACAGCACATCATCCATGACTTCCGGCGTGAAACCGGCTGCGCGGAGCTTCTCCAGATCCGGTGTTAGCGACAGTGATATAAGTCCCTAAATCGCCATTTGGTTTGTCCGCTCCACCCAATATGTTATCTCCTTAAGGTTCCCATACCGAAAAGGATATCGACATGCTGAGCAGAGAGGACTTTTTCATGATAAAGAAAATGCGCAATCAGAGCGTTCATATTGTCGATATTGCAACGCAGGTCGGCTGCTCCGAACGCACCGTCAGACGCTATTTAGGCTATCCCTCACCTCCGGCGCAATAAAAGCGGTTGAGGATGGAAAAACTCCGCCCCTTTATGGAGTACATCGATATGCGACTGACCGAAAACGTTTGGAATGGCGAAGTGATATTCCAGGAAATCAGAAAGATGGGTTACCCCGGCGGTCGTTCCATTTTGCGATATTACATCCAGCCCAAACGCAAAATGCGGCCCGGTAAAAAGACCGTCCACTTCCACGTTTTGCGGCTCCCTGCCAGGATGCAGAGCATACGTATGAATCCCTGGTCAGGGCCTTCCGCCACTTCGGCGGGTGTGTCAGGACCGTGCTGGTTGATAACCAGAAAGCGGCAGTGCTGAAAAATCACAACGGTAAGGTGGTGTTCATGGTTAGGAGATTGAATCGCTTCTTTTGAGATCGCCTGACCATGAAAAATTGCACTGTTTACTCCATTGCTGCTGCTGATCTGTGTGGGTTATGATGTGAAAATGCCATCTTCGCCGTATTTCTAACCTGAAACCTGTTTTTCAGACGCACCAATCCAGCTCAGGTATCCGCAGCTATCGTTTTTTCGCCATCTGATGCAGCCTGTCAGAGAGCATTTTTGTGGCGCGTTCACCCGCCACAGCGCCGGCAAAACACAGCCGGCCTTTGCAGAGGATGCACTGGTACGGATCTGTGCCCAGGAAGCCTTTCATCAGCACCGCAAACCCGGGTCGCTTCGGTTTTTCCCGTACCGTCACCGACAGCGCTTCGTAGACCTTCGATAGCAGCGTGCCCCGCTTGCGGTTGGCCAGAAAACCGTAGTAGCGTACCATTTTGAAATGTCGTGCCGGGATGTGGCTGACGTAACGCTGCAGCATCTCCTCCTGGCTGATTTTCTGGCGTTTATGCTGCTGAGTGCGGTGATCGTAATACTGATGGACACTGCCTCGCCGCGATAGTGGCGCAGCTGAGAAGCGGCCACCGGCGGGTGCTTCAGATAACGGCAGAGGTATTTCACGCTGCCGCCAGGCACCACGGGTCTTTTTGGCGAAGTGAGCCTTCCAGGAACGCCGGTATTGTGCATGAAGGTAGCGGTGCCACCGATCCTCATTACGGATATGGCCTAGGCCCTGCATGGCTCCGGGATTAATGCAGGCGTAATTGTCCAGCAGCAGAAATATGACGGCATTACGCCGGATGGCTTCCACTTCTTTCTAAAAAAAGATTACGCCAGGTCCTGTGTTTAACATCAAGCCCGCCGCGGGTGACGGAAACATGGATATGCGGATGCTGATTCAGCTGCCGGCCATAGGTGTGTTCGATACCCTGCCGGCGTGCCCACTTCAGCATGGCGCGGGTGGCGCAGCGGAACAGGTCATTGAGCAGGGGGCAGTTGTTGTTGAATGGCCACAACAGGTGGGGCATGGTAAAGGTGATATGTTGCCTGTCGAAGTCGGGCAGGATGTGCTGTTGTTCGGCGATCCACTGCTCGGTGGCCTTGAGGCCACAACTGCTGCAGGCTTTGGACTTGCAGGTCTGGCAAAAAAAAACGGGCATGGGTACAGTCCGGTGATGCACAGCTGTAGCGGCGAACTCCCATGGCACAGGTGTCGCAGGCATGCATGCGCTCGACGGAGAGTTTGGTCCAGTCGCTGAGCGTATCGCCGTGTTTCTCCAGATACTGACTCCAGCATCGGCATGCTGAAACAGCAATTTTGCCGGTCGGGGAATATACATGATGAAGAGTCTACAGGGTGGAAAAAGGAAGGAAAAGTGCGCGGGTGCAGGCCGGCTCACGCCAGCGGCGTGCTGATTTATGCATGTGTATCAATGCGACGATGGAGGACAGGCCACCGATCGAGTCTACCGGATATCATCCGACGCCAGTGTTGATGTCCGGCAGGGAATTAAAGACGGTTGAGGCTGTAAAGCAGCCGTGCTCGCACCGCAGGGGCGCTACGTTCACGTTCGGCCAGAACACGCAATTTATGCAATCCCCCCTCTAAAAGAGGATAAAATCGCTCTCCGGGAAAGATGGCGGGAAGTTAATGATGATTTTCATTAAAATAATCGAATAGTAATCACAACCAACGCGCCAATAATATTTATAAAAACAAAATCACGTTCAATTGCTAATAAAAAGATTACAAAAATTAAATAAATCACAATAGTTAAGCTAAAAATTAAACACAAATTAACATAATGAGTATATTGGAAATCATTCAGTTTATAATGTAATTTTTTCTCCGAAACACATGACCAAAAAAAATTTTGATTGAAAGTAAATGAAATTAAACTAAAAGATAATATTCACCACCAATGACGCACTGCATTTGTAAGTGCATAAATAGTTCAGTTATAATGGTCGTAGAGATCCTTGCAAGGGGAAAATTAATGAATACGCTCCATGTCTGCGTGAATGATGAGCTAAAAGAATGGTAGCCCGGACTTTGAAAGGGCACCGGTCTCATCTTCTGACGCTTCGCGCCTGCTTGAAGGTCTGGCCCGACTCTTCAAGATTAAATGTGCGAGCATTTGTATTTAAAAAATGTATAATGGCATACATGACAAGAGTCTTACTTGGTTTTCCATTAAAGGAAAATCAGTGAAGCAGGTACCATTATCTACTATAAAACTTACCTTTCATCAATCCAACAATTATATTTTTGAGTCGAAAGGTGTATCCTTTACTGGAAGGTGTTTATTCACGCCATTAAAAAACACCTTACGCATACTCTTTTTTTTCGACATAACAGAGGGATGATAAAAATAATGAATGATACATTTTTTTCTGACGCCAGAAAAAATAACAAAGTAAAAGAAAGCCTCGAAAAGGAATTGAATACTTTATTAAAAATAAAGTATGTCTATGCGATCATAAACAAATTTAATACTGATAACATAAGAATAATAAGTAATCTTCCTACCAATCTTGTTTCCGATTACCTTACCAGAAAGAAACAAAACATTGATCCGGTTGTTATAAATGCATTAAGGAGAGTGACGGCATTTAGCTGGGATGATAATCTGGAAATCAATTCAAACTGGAAAATGAAAAAAATATTCACTCCGATAAAACCTTATGGAATAAACAGAGGTTATGCATTTGTTCTTCATGACCACGAAAACAATCTGGCACTTTTATCATTATATATAGATGAAGGGAAAGTTAAAGAGGTTAGTGAGTTAATTACTAAAAATAAAGATTCCCTTCAGGGGTTACTCATTAACACCCATCAATCACTAATGAATAAATATTCAAATGAGAAGGATAAAAATATAAAATTAACTTCCCGTGAATCGGAAATACTTTTCTGGTGTACAACAGGAAAAACCTATACTGAAATATCTCAGGTTTTGTGCATAAGTCTCAGCACTGTTAAATTTCATACCAGAAAAATTGTTGAAAAACTGGGAGTCAGAAATATCAGACAGGCTGTCAGTTTGGCTGCAGAACTCAACTTGATAATCCTTTACCCAGGGGATTAAGTATGATAAGGGTATATGGCTGGCATATTTATTAGATTTTCGGAAATCATATGGAAACAAACTAACCACATCAGATTATTTTAAAAGTAGAGACTAATAATATAATCAAAGGAATTGATATGAAATGTAGACATGCAATAGAGTCTGAATTGGACATGGCCTGCGATATTCTTGCCGAAGGTTTTTATAATGAACCGTTACATAAAATTATATTCCCAGACGATGAAAAACGTCTTAATAAATTAAAGTTTTTTTTCCGCATTTACCTTGATCTTGCCAGTAAGCGTGGCGGTACGCTGCTTTCCGAAAATAATACCGGCGCGATGGTTTATTTTCGACCGGGATCAATGGAAATGACAGAGAATGAACGCTCAGCTTTCGACAGGGTATTACGTAACGTATGTGGTTCGGATTATGCGACCGCAAAAAGACTTAATAATGAACTCGAAAATTATCATCCCCAAGCACGGCAGCATTATTACATTTCACTTCTCGCGGTTCGCAGGTCATCGCGTGGAAGCGATGTTGTAAAGAATCTTTTCAGCGCTTTAAATGATATCCTCGACGGTTCCGGTTATCCATGTTACGCAGAGTGCACAAGGTTCAGTACTCGGACTCTGATAAAACGATGGGGATATGTTGATGCAGCCCCACCTATGCGTATAGACGGATTCCCTGAACTTTATCCGGTCTGGCGTGAACCTCAGTGAATATAGGTTCATAATGCACTAAAATTAGCCAGGTAAATGATAAGGTTTTCTGCTGGAAAATAATTACATGTTACTTCCGTTAATATATGGAAAATTTTATATCGTGAATAGATTGATATTCGGATTGCTATTGAA
>NZ_WHOY01000031.1:2438096-2439550 GCF_009765445.1 Pantoea sp. BAV 3049
TCCGGCCACTTCTGATCGCAATAACCCGCACGGCACCAATTGCGAGTGAGAATGCAACAGGGATGGCCAGATCGACCGTAAATCCCACCTTCATTGCCGTTTTTCTGTCAGCCCCCAGAGCGCTGGCCAGTGAAACCGCCGCGTTATACGTATCACTGCGGGTATCACGCCCGGACCAGACCTGACGGAGGGAGGACTGGATGGTATCGAGGCCGTGAGTGCCCACGATGACGCATCCTGCTTTGGTCAGCATCGTAGGTTCCGGTACGATACACATCGCACCGGCCCCAAACATTTCAACAATGCCGCTGGCAAGTCCCAGACCACCATAGAGGCGGTTGCTCATGGTTTCTCCCTCGCTGACGCTTTTGTCAGATAAAAGCGCCGCCAGTTGTACCGGGGACATGACAATTTTCACACCTTCATCCGTATCCATACGACATTCCTTTCTTCCTTAATTGAGTCACGATCATATCAGCAATGACATATTCGTTTCCGCAGAATAAATCACAAACAGGCCTAAGAGTTTTTTATGCGCGTAAGCGCATGAAGGCGCCAGACGGTGCTAAAGAGAACGGAGTCGCCAGCTGGCGCCGGTGACGCGGCGAAGCCGCCCTGAATCAACAGGTTTCACCAATCAACCCCCCTTCCCTGCAAAGCCAGACCCGCTGACCGTTATGAAGAAGTTTTTTTTGCGCCGTCGGAGTGGTCCGGTCACAGACCGGGCGTATCTCCGCGTTAGCGCCTTTAAGGCGCTTACGGGCGTGTATACCCGTCCCGGCAGCAATGACTCCCACAACGTCTCAATGTTTCGGTTATAACACCGAGCTTAAAGCCGCACTGTTCCGGGCCGCTGGCCCGGGGCGGCGGTGTTTTGCATCGGGCACGGTGCTGATGTGATCGATGACTGCTGTAACTGGTTCTGAGTGTTGTAACTAATCTCATTGCCCCGGCTTGCCGGGGTGCTACTTCAGGTTGTTTACCGGAAGGTTTTGCATGGTGCTTCTGGCACGGAACTGCCCTGAGCAGAGCGAAGGGTGCTACCTCTGAGGCCAGGCGAGAGGCTGGCTCATAGGTACTCTCTCTTTAGAGAGCATGTTTTGTTCAGAAGTAACGTTCGAAATTAGCCACTTTATAGATATACCTTTCGAAGTTAATTAATCCGCAGGGCAGGACGATCCTGTACTGTTCGAAGCTAATTTCATATTGTTGGCCACAACGGCGCCTGTTCGAAATTAATCGTTTATTTTCCTGCCGGCACGGACCGGGTCAGGATGAAAAGGGGGCATGGAACAGCAATTTTGTGTGCGGAGTGTCCGTTTTACCGGACGACGGGCAGGGGTTATCCTGCCGGGCACCCGGATGACCGGAAAAGTGCCAGCATAAGGCCCGCGAGGACGCGGTTGAGGAAGGAACTGTCAGGACAGAGGGGTTACTTCAGCGGAACGCCGGCG
>NZ_WHOY01000031.1:2439560-2649672 GCF_009765445.1 Pantoea sp. BAV 3049
GATTGCTCTTTTCATTCTTATATCGGCAAATAGAAATAATCCTATTTTCTGTTAAGCGCACACTTAAATAAGACATTTACTAATCAAACAGATTAACAATGTATCTGTTTGCTGGTGGCAGTCGATAATTGCAGCATCAAAGGACACGGACTTTTCAGGCAACAGGGAAGCTGACTCATGAATAAACCCACACAGAATATCCTGCACACTGGTGGCGACCCACGTGCATTGCCGGAGTTTATCGCGCTGCGCGTTGAGACGGGAAAACTGAGCCAGACAGGGCGCGGCGATATTGACTGGCTTCGCGTGGAGCAATTGTGCATTTCGCTGTTTCGGCTCAACGGGATGGATCTGCAAAGCGTGGCCTGGTACACGCTGGCCCGTGCCTGGCGGGCCGGACTGGCAGGGTTGTGCGAAGGATTAGAAATTGCCACCGCGATGATGAAGTATCAGTGGGCCACGCTGTGGCCCAATCCGCTTCCGGCCCGTCTGGCAATCATTACCTGGCTGAGCACCGGACTGCAGCATGTTTTGCTCTCGCTGAAGCTGACTTCCGACGATCTACCGCTGTTGCAGCGTCTTGAAACCCAACTCGATCAGAATATTGAGACGCTGGAGAAACTGGCGCAGAAACATTTGTCGCAGCTTGACCGGTTGAAAGTTCAGGTCAGCAGTGTGGTCAACCGCGTCCAGATCCCGCAGCAGTCAGCCACGCTTGCCATTTCGCAATCTGAATCAGGTGAGGCCAATGGTGGGCAGATCCCATCGAACCGCTATGGGCAGGATTTTACCCCGCTGATTTATGTCCCGCGTGATTTAACCAGCTCCGCCCTCAGCGTCAGCTTCAGTTTCTGGGAGCGCAGCCGCGCCTTCTTTGCCGGAATGTTGGTGATGGCGTTGTTCGGATCAATGACACTCTGGGGCTATGAACTGATGCAGCCGGAACCCGGAAAGGCGCAGCAAATTGCGATGCTGGCACAGCAGATAACGCCGGAGCAGGGTAAGCATGACGAGAACTGGAAGGAGGCGATGGTTGCCACAGCCTTGCCGCCGGAACAGATGCAGCTGTGGCAAACGGCGCAGTTCAGACTGCAGCGTCTGAATGCCGAGCTGGATTCTCCCGAGTTTCAGCGTACTCAGGTGATGTCGGTGCCTGAACTCAAGGCAAGGCTGATCACCATTCAGCAGCCGCTGAACGATCTGGTCCCGCTGGAGGAGTTGCTGCGTCAGTTGGAGAAAAATCCGTATTCGCTGGTGCTGCGGGGAAAAATTGAGCACCGGATTAAGCAGGATCTGGCACGTTATTCGCTAATCCTGCAGCTTGATGATGAGGAAGAGTAACAGGTGCGCATCCCGGCAGACACCACCGGGATGCAGGGAGGATCAGAACATCATCACCATCCATGGATAAGCAATCAACATCATACCGCCGAGGAAGATTGCCCCGAAGATTGTGCCCAGCCGCCAGTAATCTTTCGTCGGCAGATAACCACTGCCGTAATAGATTGGGCTGGGGCCGGTACCGTAAGGGGTGATAATGCCCATCACGCCCAGTGAGGTGACCATCATCAGACAGAACACCGGCATATTGATCCCCGGGATTGAGGCGGCGATAGTCAGCGTGGCGGGCAGCAGCGCGGTGGTATGTGCGGTGGTACTGGCAAACAGATAGTGCAGCAGGAAGAAGGCGATCAGCAGCACCACTGCCGAGACCTGCGGATCATATCCCTGTAGCAGCTGGCTGCCTTCTTTGCCCAGCCAGGCGATAAAGCCAACGCGGGCCAGACCATCGGCGAGTGCCACCAGAGTGGCGAACCAGGCGAAGGTATTCCACGCGGGTTTATTGCTGGTGATATCGTTCCAGTTCAGCACGCCGGTCCACAACATCAGCACCACCACCAGCATTGCTGCCATCGCCGGTTCAATCCATGCGGCGGCAAAAATCCACATCAGCAGCGCCGAGCAGACAAACACCAGCAGCAGGATCTCATTGCGCGACAGCTTGCCGAGCTTCTCCAGCTCGCTGGTCGCCCAGCGGGGCACCTCATCGTTAACCTTGACTTCTGGCGGGTAGAACCAGTAAGCCAGCAGCGGCATGGTCAGGATCAGCAGCACGCCGAGCGGCAGGAAGGCCAGGAACCAGGTTCCCCAGGAGATTTCAAAACCGATAATGCTTTTCACCAACGCCAGAGCCAGCAGGTTAGGTGCCAGCGCCGATAAAAACATTGAGCTGGTGATACAGGCTGCGGTGATGGCTACCCACATCAGATAAGAGCCGATTTTGCGCGCGCTCGGATCGTTGGGTTTGGAGCCATACAGCGGCGGCAGGTTAGCGATTATCGGGTAGATAGTGCCTCCGCTGCGCGCGGTGTTGGAGGGAGTGAACGGAGCCAGCAGCAGGTCGGCAAAGGTGATGGCATAGCCCAGCGTGAGGCTGCGCCGACCGAGATATTTCACCAGGATCAGCGCCAGTCGGCGGCCAAACTGAGTTTTGTCATACCCGGCGGCAAACATAAAGGCCCCGAAGATGAGCCAGACCGTGGAGTTGCCAAAACCACTTACAGCCCATTTAAAAGCCTCAGTGGGCATTTTAAATTTCGGGTTGGCGATTTCCGCCGGGCTGAACAGCAGCCACTGGCTGAACAGGGCAATCACCACCACGCCGGTCAGCCCGATTACCGCGCCGGGCAGCGGTTCGAAGATCAACCCGACAATCACCCCGACGAAAATAGCAAAGAAGTGCCAGGCATAAGGTTCCAGGCCAGCAGGCACCGGAACCAACAGCAGCAGCACCGCCACCACAATCGGCATGAACAGCATGATCAGACGTTTCTTTTGTCCCGCTGGCGCAGGAGCAGCTTTATTGGGTTCGCTCATAACTGAAGTAGGTTCCATAGTTTTATGACAAGTTGATGAGAGTGCGCTGAAGCCCTTATAACTCAGACTGCTTATATACGTTGATTTTATTTCTGTTTAAGAGTGGCCTTTTATTCATTAAAGAAATTAATGAGTCGCAACGGAAATATAATGACATTCTGCTGAGAATAATGTGATGGCACCGTAATTATGCTTTTAAGGGGAAAGTTTTTACTGGCTCCGATCGACTGAACTTTCGCCATTCTGGCGGTAAAACCTGAGCAATTTCAACCCTGAAGCCGTCCCAATCCCTTGACTGTAGAACATCTTGATCCAAAAGCCAAATCTTGTCTGTAACTCTATGATTTACATCTGGTTAATTTTGGCGTTAACCGAAAGTTGATTTTTGGAAACCTTTGGTTAACAATTCAGGATGGAATCTTCTGATTATCAGTTAATTACCAATCCTGTTCATCGCAAGTTTATCTCCCAAAACAGTACCGACGGCTAAAAAGTATTATTGGGAATAATCACAGGAAATCGGGCGGTTTAAACAGCGGGAAATAATGCGTCCATAAGAGAGTTCAAAACTATTCAATACTGGAGTAGATCATAATGAATACGCTCACCCCGGTTCTTAATCCTCTCACTCTGCCAAATGGAGCGGTATTAAAAAACCGCCTGTTGATGGCACCCATGACCACCTGCACGGGGTTCTACGACGGTACGGTAACCAGTGAACTTGTCGAGTACTATCGCGTCCGTGCTGGCAGCATAGGCACAGTGATCGTTGAATGCTGTTTTATCGATCCCAAAGGCCCGGCTTTTCCCGGTGCTATCGCCATTGACAGCGACAATAAAATCGCCGGTCTGACCAGAATTGCCGATGCCATCAAGTCTCAGGGCTCCAAAGCGATCCTGCAGATTTATCACGGTGGCAGAATGGTGGAGCCTGAGCTGATTGGCGGCAGAACTCCCGTCGCGCCGAGCGCCATTGCCGCTCCGCGTGAAGGGGCCACCACGCCTCAGGCGCTGAGCGGAGAAGACGTTGAGGTGATGATAACCAAATTTGGTGATGCGGTTAACCGCGCCATCAAAGCCGGGTTCGACGGTGTGGAAATCCACGGCGCTAACACCTATCTGATCCAGCAATTCTATTCGCCCAACTCTAACCAGCGTGATGACCAGTGGGGCGGCAGCCGCGACAAGCGCGCCAGCTTCCCGCTCGCCGTGCTGGACATCACCCATAAAATGAAGGATCGCTTTGCTCATGACTCCTTCATCATCGGTTACCGTTTTTCACCGGAAGAGCTGGAAATTCCCGGCATCCGTTTTGACGACACGATGTATCTGCTGGAGAAACTTGCCGCCCGCGGTCTGGACTACGTGCATTTCTCCGTTGGCCAGCTGCTTCGTCCTTCCATCGTCGATATCCGCGATCCGACGCCGCTGATCACCAAATTTATTGAGATGCGTTCGCCTGTGCTGGCAAAAGTCCCGGTGATTGGCGTAGGTGGCGTGCTAAATAAAGCTGATGCGGAAAGCGCACTGGAGCACGGCTTTGATTTGGTCGCCATTGGTAAAGCCTGCATCGCTTACCCTGACTGGGCCGACCGCATTATCAACAACGACCATCTTGAGCTGTTTATCGACAGCAACAAGCGTGAAGAGCTTTCCATCCCTGAACCTCTGTGGCGCTTCTCGCTGGTGGATGCGATGATCCGTGATATGAGCGCCAGCGGCCGTAAATACAAAGCCGGGGTTTATCAGGAGAAAGTGGAAGCCGAGGCGCTGAAGCTGAAGATCAACGTCACGCTGGACACCGACCGTATAACCGACATCATGCTGGTGCCGGACGATACGCTGGACGTAGATTTCACCACCACCTTTGAGAGCCTGCGTACGCGCATACTGGTGGCGAACAGCCCGCATGTGGATGCCATTACCGGTGCCACAACGCAGAGCGAGGCGCTGAAAAAAGCGGTTTCCCGCGCGCTGGCTACCTCCAGCAAAGAGCACGTTATCGAGGAGGGGGGGAACCCTCAGGCACCGCAAAATTACGATGTTGTGGTGATCGGCAGTGGTGGTGCCGGTCTGGCAGCCGCTATTCAGGCGCATGATGAAGGCGCCCATGTAGCGATCATCGAGAAAATGCCAACCATTGGCGGCAATACCATCAAGGCTTCAGTGGGAATGAATGCGGCCGAAACCCGTTTCCAGAAGCTGAAAGGCATCGAGGACAACAAAGAGCTGTTCTACAACGAGACGCTGAAGGGTGGCAAAAATAAAAACAATCCGGTGCTGCTCAGGGAGTTTGTAGAGCTGGCCCCGGAAGCGGTTGAATGGCTGGATGCTAAAGGCATTGAACTGAACGACATCACCATCACCGGCGGCATGAGCATCGATCGTACCCACCGTCCGGCCGATCGCTCTGCGGTAGGTGGCTTCCTGATCAGCGGCCTGGTGAAAAACATCAACAAGCGTGAGATCGAAGTGCTGCTGGAAACCTCGGTCGCCGAGATCCTGTTTGAAAATGGTGCGGTGGCCGGGGTGAAAGTGGTCGATGAATATAACGACAGCCGCATTCTGAATGCGAAAAGCGTGATTGTCGCCACCGGTGGCTTCAGCGCCAACCGTGAGATGGTGGTGAAATACCGCCCTGAGCTGGATGGCTTTGTCACCACCAACCACAAGGGCGCTACCGGTAGCGGGATCGCCATGTTGCAGAAAATTGGCGCGGATACGGTGGATATGGGCGAAATCCAGATCCACCCGACCGTCGAGCAGACCACGTCCTACCTGATCTCTGAAGCCATTCGCGGCGGCGGGGCGATACTGGTCAGCCAGGCGGGTAAGCGGTTCTATAACGAGATGGAGACCCGTGACAAAGTCTCCGCCGAGATTATCGCGCTGCCAGAAAAAAGCGCCTGGATCATTTTCGACGAAGAGGTACGGCGCAATAATAAAGCGGCTGACGAATATATCGCTAAAGGCTTTGTGATAAGCGCACCATCACCTCTGGAGCTGGCCGTTAAGCTGAACATGGATTCCCATGCGCTGCTGGCGACGCTGGAGCGTTATAATCTCTTTGTTGAGAAGCAGGATGATGAAGACTTCGGCCGTAAAACAGCGCTGCGCCATCCGCTGAAAGCAGCGCCGTTCTACGCGATTCGCGTAGCACCGGGTGTTCACCACACCATGGGCGGTGTGACCATTAACCCGGAAACCCACGTGCTGGATGCGCAGAAACAGGTGATCCCGGGAGCCTGGGCGGCTGGCGAAGTGGTCGGTGGGATCCATGGCGCTAACCGTATCGGCGGGAATGCCGTGGCGGACATTATTATCTTCGGTATCCTCGCCGGACGGAATGCCGCTGCTTTCTCTCGCGGTCGGTAAAGGTAGTATGAGACGCTGCCGGAAGAGCAAACAATCCACGCCCTGGCGTGGATTGTTTTGCTGAAAAATCAGGTTAATATCGCTTGATCCATTCAAGTTTTTAATCAAATATTGTTTTTATTTAATTATAAAAGCGTAAAACATGACAGCCGAGATAAAACTGAGTCAAAAAGCAGCGACAACGTTAAGAACACTCCCCAAAAACTTAGTAAAAAAAGTCGAGCAGAAATTAGAATCGATTCAGGAAGGGGGGGGTTATCCTTTCAGTCGATAAAAATGAAAAGCAACTTTGAACTTTTTATGCTCAGAGTGGATGAAAGTTACCGTTTGATTTATCGGATTAATGAGAAGGTCATTACCGTTGTTGATATTGTAAATGTCAGAGACTTACCTGGAGTGATGAGAACTGAAAAATGATTATATTACATTCCGGTAAGTTGAATAATGTTGCCTGCCGCCTACAACTGGATGAATTCAGAGATTTATTAAGAATTAACAAAGCGATAGACGAAACCACATTGCTGGATTTTTTCAGGCACAGACCGCAGCTTATTTTGTTAATGGGCTATATGGTTGGTGTAAAATCGCCTGCCAGGTATAACAGTGAGTTGCCGGTTCTGAATAAATATCGCGCTGACTTTGTTGTTTCTGATGCCAGCCAAAAATATTTTGGTTTTATTGAGTTTGAAAACGCTGAAGCGGACTCTGTCTTCAAAACCAAACTGAATAAAAAAACATCTGTTTATCCGTGGTCATCCCGCTTTGAATGCGGCCATGGTCAGGTGATTGATTGGTTACTGCATCTGAAAAATAATACTGACTCACAAAATATGCAGGCTGAGTTTGGTTCCAGAAAGATTATTTATTCTGGCGGTTTGATTATTGGGCGTGATGATTTTCTGAATAAAGCTGACTGCCGGGAACGCTTTGAAGATCGGGTAAACAGAACTCAGGTAGATCTGAAAACCATCAGTTGCTTCACTTTTGATGGTCTATATGAGGAGATGGAGCTGAATTACGATGTACTTAGTAATTTCAGCTAAAAAGGGTCTGACTGCTGAGACAGACCGTCCAGATGACCTCTGAAGTCACCTGTTTTCAATCCGCACCAAATTTAAATCACTGATGAGGTCGATTTAAGCGTCAGCCAGCCTGTGAATCAGACGAACTTCGCCAGCGGATCGGCAGCCGCAAAAGCGACCTGACGGTCGGCTGCGGGCGGATAGATCAGCTCATTGGTGATGGCAATTTTAATTTTTTTGGCTTCTTCGCGAACGGATTTTACCTGCTGAGCCCAGCCTTCAGTATAGACTGCGCCCCAGGCTCCCAGATCCAGACAGGTCACATAATTCAACTGGCGATAGGGCAGCGGTGCGACGTTCATTACGCTGGCGGCGGCATTATTTCCGGCAAATTTGCCCAGCTGGATCGCATGCTGGCAGGTCATCAGCGCCTTGTTGCCAGCCTCATCGGTTCTGGCGTGAGCCATATCGCCGGTAGCATAAATATCAGGGCAGCCCGGCACCTGTAGATCATCATTCACCATCAGACGTCCCTGACCATCCCGCTCTGCGGTCAGCTGTGCGCCCAGCTTGTTTGCCTGCACACCAGCCGTCCAGACCACCGTCAATGCCGGAATATGGCTGCCGTCTTTCAACGTCACGCCCGTGTTATCAACAGCTTCGATTTCCGTGTTCAGCCGCCATTCCACCCCCAGTTCTTCCGAAGCCTGCGCGATGACTTTACGCAACTCCTCACTGTAGCGACCGCCAATCACCGGCCCCCGATCAACTACGATAATTTTAGTCTTTGTATGCTTGCCCAGCAGCGGTTGCAAACGGGAGGGTAGCTCGGTTGCCAGCTCAATGCCGGTGAAGCCACCGCCACAGATCACCACCGTATTACGTGCCTCGCTGGAAGGTTTCAGGGGCAGGGAAGCGAGATGCTGGTCGAAGATCTGCGCCGATTCCAGCTGATCGATATCGAATGCATGTTCTTTCAGCCCTGCAACAGGGGCATGCTGAGTGTGACTGCCGGTAGCCAGGATTAACTTATCGTATGCGGCAACGGTACTGGTGTTCCTGTCATCACGGTACCAGACGATTTTTTCATTAGCGTCAATTCGTTCCGCGCTACCTTTGATGAATTTAATCCCCAGTTCAGCAAACAGCAGGCTCAGTGGAGAAACAAAAGAGGCGGCGTTATTTTCATAAAAGCGCGGACGGACCCGCAATTCCGGTTGCGGAGCCAGTACGGTGACCGTGACCTCTTTATCCTGGTGAAGATCGGCCAGGCGAGCGGCGCTGATGGCTGCCCACATTCCGGCAAAGCCGCTGCCAACGATCAGAATATTTTTGCTCAACTTTAATCCCTTCTTTCTGTTGTGTCTTTAATAACTGCCACTATACTTGTCGTAGTTAACTGTCGCAAGCGATCCATGTATACTGGCTACGAATAAATAATGCGGAGTTACAGATGTCTTTTTACAGTTCCGGGGTGGAGTACGGCATCCACAGCCTGATGTGCATGGTTGATGCGAAAGGGGATGCCCATGAGATGAGCGTGCGCGAAATGGCGGAGTTGCAGGGCGTCCCCTATGACTATCTGGCCAAAATTTTCACGCGGCTATCCCGTGCCGGACTGGTGATCAGCAGTGAAGGGAAGGGCGGCGGCTTCCGTCTGGCGCGCGGCAGCGAACAGATCAGCGTGCTGGATATTGTGCAGGCTATTGATGGCCCGAAAGCGATGTTCGAATGCCGTGAAATACGCCAGCGGCTGGCGGTCTTCGATGAAACGCCACCCGCCTGGGCCTGCGACGGTCCCTGCGGCGTCCGTTCAGTGATGGACAGCGCACAGCAGCGAATGGAAGAGGAACTGGCCAGGCACACCATCCTCGATCTGGCCCGGAAGATGTACCGCAAGGCCCCTGACAGTTTTGTCGTTGAAGTACAGGAGTGGGTTAAGGGAAGGCGTGGGGCTTAAGGGCGTTCATTAAATTTATCGGAAATGCGGAGGTAAGCGCGTGCTGAATCGTACAGATCAGTTTTTAATTCACCATCACGCTGCTTCTCAGAGATATTAAGCAATGCATCCATATCGCGAAGTCGCTCAGAACACCCGGTCCCGCCGGGTGTTTGTTCAGGGGCGTGATTACCGTTCGCGCTGAGCCATCAGCAGGGCCAGATCGACCAGACGGTTTGAGAAGCCCCATTCGTTGTCGTACCAGGCAAGGATTTTGACCATATTGCCGCCGATAACCAACGTCGACAGCCCATCAATGATGGAAGAACGCGGATCACCCTGGTAATCGCTGGAGACCAGCGGTTCGTCGCTGTAGCCGAGGATCCCTTTTAACGGACCTGAAGCTGCAGCCTGACGGAACGCATCATTGACTTCTTCTGGCGTAACATCCCGCTCAAGCGTCACGGTGAGATCGACTACCGATACCACCGGTACCGGCACGCGCAGTGAATACCCTGTCAGCCGGCCATCAAGTTCGGGGATCACCTTGCCGAGTGCTTTGGCCGCTCCGCTGGAGTAGGGAACAATTGACAGCGCAGCGGCTCTTGCCCCGCGTAAATCTTTTTCTGGCTGGTCGTGCAGTGCCTGGCTGTTGGTGTAAGCGTGGGTAGTATTCATCAGACCGTGTCTGATGCCGAAATGCTGGTGCAATACTTGCGCGGCAGGAGCAAGGCCGTTGGTGGTGCAGCTGCCATTACTGACGACAGTGTGTTTTTGCGGGTCGTACAACTCATGGTTAACGCCTATCACCACCGTCAAATCGTCATTTTTGCCCGGTGCAGAGATGATGACTCGTTTTGCCCCCCCGCTCTCAATATGCACCGCCGCTTGTTGGCGTTCGGTAAAGAAACCTGTAGCCTCAATAACGATATCTGCCTCGACATCACGCCATGTAATGCGCGCCGGATCGCGTTCGCTGAACACTTTAATCACCTGACCATCGACCCGCAGCTGTCCGTCCGCTGCATCCACGGAGACCGGAAGCGTGCCTGACAGAGAGTCATACTTAAGCAGATGAGCCAGCGTTTTGCTGTCCGTCAAATCGTTGATTGCCACAATCCGGATATCCGGGTTGCCTAGCGCGGCGCGAAGGACATTACGTCCTATCCTGCCGAAACCATTAATACCGATCCTGACCATGATGAACTCCTGATTTGTCGTGTCTGGGGGTTACCATAAATCTCTGGCTGCATGGCGTAAACGACAAAAAAGGATCACTTTACGCCATTTTGCGACAGTGAAAGCGCTGACGATATTCCCCTGGCGTCAGGTGGAGCTGTTTTTCAAAGAGGCGACGCAGGTTAATACTGCTGCCAAACCCTGTCAGTTCGGCGATTCTGTCCAGCGTCTCGTTGGTTTGCTCCAGACGCTGTCTGGCTGCGGCAAGACGGGTTTCGTTAACATAGCGGGCCGGAGAAGCTCCGGTTTCACGGGTAAAGACGCGGGTAAAATTGCGGGGACTCATGGTGACTTTTTCGGCCAGATTTTCAACGCAGAGATCGGCAGTCAGATTTTCGGCAATCCACGTCAGCAAAGAGCTGAACCGACCGGAGCCACCAGCCTGGCTGGGGTTATAGCGGCTGAACTGCAGCTGACCGCCAGGTCGACGAAGGTACATCACCATATCCTGCGCGATATCGCGTGCGAGCCTGAAGCCATAATCCTCTTCAACCAGGGCCAGCGTCAGGTCGAACCCGGCGCTGACGCCACCGGAGGTCCAGACCTGTCCATCCTGAATATACAGGGGGCCGCCTTCGACATTCACTTCAGGATACGCCGCCTGCAGGGTCTCCAGCAGTCTCCAGTGCGTGGTCGCTCGCCTTCCATCCAGAAGCCCGCTTTGTGCCAGCAGCATCGCGCCGCCGCATACAGAAGCGATGCGCCGGGCATGGGGAGCGGCGAGGCGTAACCAGTCGACAACGGCCGTGCCTTCCTGCTCATTCTGGCCCCGGCCCGTGATAATAATTGTGTCCAGAGGCTGACGGGGATCCAACTCGTTAAGCCGATGATCGGCAAGCAGATTTAAGCCGGACTGGCCGTGGATCACCTGGTGCTGCTGCGTGGTGGCGAGAGTGACACTGTAACAAGGCAGTTCTGACTCTTCCGCAAGCAGCCGGTTAGCCTGCATCAGAATGTCGGCAATACCGGCAGATTCGAACAGCATTCCGCCATCCGGCACGATGATAAGTATTTTCTTCATGTCCTGAAATGTATTCTTTTAACAGAATAAGTCAACAGGCTGTACGATTCACTAAATACACCTGCAAATTGACGCAGACCGCATTCAGCAACGGAGTGATCACACCATTACGCGCGCCACGCACCAACAAATCGCCAATCACCTGATCCGCCTCAATCTCATAACCCTGGGTTAAATCCCGGAACATTGAGGAGGTCATCGCCATCTGTGGATTATTCAGCGTCTGATAGATCTTCGCCGTCACCGCCGGACGTACCTGATAACCGTCTGCGCTAATCACCGCCAGCACCTCAGCAAAGATGCCTTGCAGCAGTGCTTCGCCTCCCTGTGAATTCAGAACCTGCTGGGTATTGCCGCGCGCGATGCAGCAGACTGCGCCAAGGGTGCTCAGCAGCAGCCACTTTTCCCACAGTTCGCTGATGATATTGTCGGTAAATACCGTATCGAACTGAGCCACCTTCAGCGTTTCGTCAAGGCGTTGCAGCCGCGCATCATTGTTGCCATCCAGCGCGCCGTAATAAAGAATATGCAGCGGCGTCATCTGTTCCACTTCGCCATTTTCACCCAGCGTGGCGTTGATTTTGCAAAGCCCGCCAATCACTTTCTCGCCGAAACGCGCGCGCAATGTATCGGTGTGACGCATCCCATTGAGGATTGGCATGATTAGCGTGTCAGGACCGACGGCCGGTGCAATATCTTCCATGGCCTGCTGCAGGCCGAAGCTTTTCACCGTCAGGATAATCAGATCGAAATGGCCGCAAAGTGTTCCCGCCTGTGCCAGCTGCGGCTGAATCACTTCACGTCCGTCCGGCGTTTTCAGAACCAGACCATGTTGCTGAAGCTGTAGATAACGACGCTCGCGAACCAGAAACGTCACATCACGTCCGGCCTGCGCCAGGCGCGCGCCGAAATACCCGCCGGTTGCACCGGCCCCGACTACCAGAATGCGCATGGTTAAGTTTCCCGTTGAATGTAAAACCCTTACATTAAAACGCGCCAATCAGGGATGCCAGCAGTCAACGGTTTAATTTTGCAAAGATTGCGGTAATAACGCGGCAGGCAAATCCTGATAGCAGACCGGGCGCAGGAAACGCTGAATTGCCGTTGCACCCACTGAGGTGGTACGGGCATCGCTGGTGGCAGGATAGGGGCCGCCATGCACCATGGCGTAGCCGACGTCCACACCGGTCGGGAAGCCGTTGGCGAGCAGGCGTCCGGCGCGCTGCTCCAGCAGAGGTAACAGTTCTGCCGCCAGCGGATAATCCGACGCTTCCAGCTGAAGCGTAATCGTCAGTTGTCCCTGCAACACCTGCAGCACAGTCAGCAGCTCTTGCTGGCTGGCACAGCGAACCAGCAGCGACACCGGACCAAATACCTCGTTTTGCATGCGGGGTTCATTGATAAAATCCCCCGCGCTGGCGATGAACAATTGTGGCTGTCCCTGGTTTTTCCCGGTTTTTTGCAGGCCACACGCCAGGCTGTCCACGCCATGCAGCGTTGCCAGCGCCGCAGAATGTTGCTCACAGGCCTGAGCGATTGCCGGCGTCAGCATGGTGGCACTCGATTTCAGGCGGAGAGCTTCGCAGGCGTGCTGTATAAACTGGTCGAAGTCCGGGCCGTCGAGGGCGAAGACGAGGCCGGGATTGGTACAGAACTGACCACAGCCGAGCGTCAGCGAATCAACAAAACCCTGCGCCAGGGCAGCGGCTCGCTGCTGCAACGCGCCGGGCAGCAACAGCAGGGGATTGATGCTGCTCATCTCGGCATAGAACGGGATCGGTACCGGACGTTGCTGCACGAGTTGCAACAGTGCCAGACCACCCGCGCGTGAGCCGGTAAAGCCTGCGGCGCAGATCGCCGGATGGTTTACCAGCGCACTGCCGCTCTGGGTTGATGAGCCATGCAGCAGCGAGAAGACCCCTTCCGGCAGCCCGCACTGTGCCACGGCTTCCGCTATCGCACAGGCCACGAGTTCACTGGTGCCGGGGTGTGCCGGATGCGCTTTCACCACCACCGGGCACCCCGCGGCCAGCGCCGAGGCCGTATCACCGCCTGCCACTGAAAAAGCCAGCGGGAAGTTGCTCGCGCCAAAGACCGCCACCGGGCCAAGCGCAACCAGCCGTTGACGCAGATCTGGCCGTGGAAGTGGTTTACGGTCGGGCAGTGCGCTTTCGATAATCACTCCCTGAAACGCGCCGTTCTCCACCACATCGGCAAACATATTGAGCTGTCCGATAGTGCGTCCGCGCTCACCTTCGATCCGCCCACGCGGCAGAGCCGTTTCCTGCATCGCGCGCTCAATCAGGGTATCGCCGAGCGCCAGGATGTTTTCACCGATCTGACGCAGGAAGCGTGCACGCTGCGCCAGCTCACACTGGCTGTAAGCGATAAATGCCTCCGCGGCCAGCTGACAGGCAGCATCGATCTGTGAAGCATTTGCCTCATAAAACACCGGTTCAAGCGTGCAATCCTGCTGCGGATCGATGGCCTGAAAAGCCTGCGCACCGCCGCATTCCCGCTGTGCGCCAATGATCAGTTTTCCGCTCAGTCTCATGGTTTTCTCTCCTTCAGTGATTCCAACCCAGTTCCAGCGAGATTTTATTTGCCATCTCCATCACCAGGCTGGAAAGGCCTTCAAGTCGGACCAGAGGAAGACGCTCAGCCGCGCCCGATACGCTGATAGCGGCAAACACCTGGCCGTTAGCTGCCCGCACCGGCGCGCCGATGCAGTGTACGTTCAGTTCGTTTTCCTGCAGATCCAGCGCATAGCCTTTTTCGCGGATGCGTGCCAGCTCAGCTTCCAGCGCTTCACCCTCGGTAATGGTGTAGGCAGTGCGTTGCGGCAGTGAATCGGCAATAATTTTGTGGATCAGCTGCGGTGATTGCCAGGCAAGAAACGCTTTGCCCACGCTGGTACAGTGCACCAGCGCCGCCTCAATACGGGTGATGGTGGTGTTACCAGTGCTGCTGATCTCCTGCCGCTCAACAAATGCCATCTGCGCGCCATCGAATATGCACATGTGTGTGCTTTCGCCAGTGATCAGCTGCAACTGTGCGGCATAGGGGCGCGCATGGCTGTCCAGATCCAGATTCTGGATCACCAGGTTGCCGAGCTGGAACAGTTTCATCCCCAGCTTGTAAGTCTCGCGCTTGCCGTTCTGCTCCAGCAGGCCAATATCGCGCAATGATGACACCAGACGATGCGTGGTGGCGCGGGGTAATCCGGTGCGGGCAGCGATTTCCGCCGGGGTCAGATTGGCCTCACGCTGCGAAAAGCACTCCAGAATTTGCATTACTTTGGTCAGACTCTTGATCGATGCCTGATTCAGTTTGTCAGCGTCGGTTCCGCCGTTTGTACTCATACCCACCTCAAAATCAGCTACAGAGAAGCGTGCACCAGGCACACGCTCAGCGCGCAGTAGTTGATCATGTCTTCTCTTATACTGAGACGCCTGCGTCAGAATAGCGTTTTTTTATCGGTATGCCACTCAATCCTCTGCTGTCATGCAATCAAATCTCATATTGTGGGATATACATATTAATGTATTAACCATAATCCGTTTTGTAAAGCATGATAAACCTGCTGGTTTCTCATTGTCCTGAAAGTGATAAAAACGAAGCAACACGATAACGCATGTATTATCAGTAAATTAGGTGCCTATTCCGGCTTGTTTGATGTGTTTTTTTGTGAAGTTATTGGTAATGCTATGTGATCTTAATTCCACATTAAGAGATTGAATGTTGAATATTTCATATTAATCTCACATTAATTGATGGGTGCGAGAGGTTATCGCTTTCATCATCATCTTCACAGACAGGAGCAGAAAATGAGTCAGCACATTGCAAGCCAGGCCAGAGAGTTAAAAACCAAACTGCGCGGTGTTTTGCCACCCATTACCATGCCATTTAATGCCGCGGGCGAGCTGGTTCGCGGCGGCCTTAAAGAGCAGATCGACTTCATCATTCATTCCGGTGCCAGCGCGATTGTGGTGGGCGGTAGCACCGGGGAAGGCCATACGCTGTCGGATGAAGAGTTTCGCCAGGCGATGCATGAAGCCTGGGAAGCTAATAATGGGCGGGTGCCGTTTGTCGCAGGGCTGATTGTCAACAGCACGCGCCAGGCCATTGCCCGCGTGAAAATGCTGGAAGGAATGAAGCCGGATGCGCTGCAGGTCACGCCGGTGCATTACCTTTTCAAGCCGGATGACGACGCCACGGTTCGCCACTTCCGCGAAATCTATGATGCCACGCAGATACCGATTCTGATTTATAACGTGATCCCCTGGAATTATCTCAGCCTGGATCTGATGACACGGATTATGGAAGAGGTGCCGGGCGTGGTGGGGATGAAACAGAGCGGTGGCGATCTGAAGTCGGTCTCCGATTTGCTGCTGCGTTGCCCGGAGAAAATCATTGTCAGCGGCGTTGATGCGCTGCTCTATCCGGGGTTTGCTATCGGTTGCCAGGGGGCTATCTCGGCGCTGACCAGTGCGGTTCCCTCTGTGGTGAGCAGACTGTTCAAAGCGGTTGAGGAGAATGACCGCGCCACGGCGCGTGATATCCACTTCCGCCTGAGCGAGTTGTGGAGCCAGCTGCCACACGACAATTTGCCAGCTTGCGTCAAATATATTCAGAGCCTGCAGGGCGTACCACTTTATCAGCCGCGCCCCCCAATGCAGCCGGTGAGTGAGGCGCTCAAGGCCAATATTAAAGTGGCGTTCGACCGTTTAATGCGCTGATTTTCTCACTGCGTCGCTGTGGGACATGATAAAAAATCACGCCATGACCCGCCTGAAACGGGCATGGCGGAGGTGCAGAAAGATGAAATTTGACCACTCTCCAGGACTCGAAACCACGCAGCGCGAGGCTGCGTCAGCATCAAGGGAACTACCTCGCGAAGTGGTGCGGCCAAAACACCACCTCCGCTGGGCGATCATTGGCATCATTATTCTGTTAACCATTACTAACTACCTCGATCGCGGCAATCTGTCCGTGGCTGCACCACAGATTATGCAGGAACTCGGCATCAGTCATTCGATGATGGGGGTGATCCTGTCAGCATTTGTCTGGCCCTACGCCATCATGAACCTGCCGACCGGCTGGGCGGTTGACCGCTTTGGCGTCAAAGTGCTGCTGGCGCTGGCGGCGGGGTTGTGGTCACTGGTGGCAGTGTTGACCGGCTTTGCGCGTAACGTCGGCACCTTTATTGGTCTGCGCATTGCCCTTGGCGTCAGCGAAGCGCCGCTGTTTCCCGGGGCGCTGAAAGCCACTGATACCTGGTTTCCGGATCGCGAAAAAGCGGCAGCCACCAGCGCCTATATTGCCGCCACGCAGGTGGGGCTGGCACTGGCTCCTCCGCTCTCCACGCTGTTGATGGCGGCGTTTGGCTGGCCTGCGATGTTTATCATTATGGGCGTGACTGGCTTTGTGGCGCTCACGGGCTGGCTGGTGATCTACCGCGAGCCGGAACACCATCCGTGGCTGGATAAGGATGAACTGCGCTACATCCGTGAAGGCCAGGCTACCGCGCAGCAGGACGGAAATGATCCTCGCGTGACCGTGCGCGAGTGGGGAGGGCTGTTTAAGCATGCCTCCATCTGGTACATGGTGACCGGCGGCTTCTGCCTGCAATATGTGTTCTGGTTTTACATCGGCTGGCTGCCAACGTATCTGCAACAGGCTCAGGGTATTACGCTGAGCCGCGCAGGCTGGCTGTCGGCGCTGCCCTATATCGCGGGCGGCGTGGCGGTACTGGTTGGTGGGCGTTTTTCCGACCGGCTGGTGATGAAAGGTTTCGATCCTTTTAACGCACGTCGCTACACCATTGCCGGTGCGGCGCTGCTCACGGCGGGCGCTATGTTTGTTACCGCGCTGGCTGACAGTGCTCCACTGGCAGTCACGATGCTGACCCTGGGCATGTTTACCTACAGTCTCTCTTCGGGCAACTACTGGACGCTGGCCGCTGAAGCGGTAACCACCAAAAAGTGGGTGGCGTCGGTGGGCAGTATTCAGAACTTTGGCGGCTTTCTTGGCGGGGCTTTTGCGCCCGTGGTCACCGGGATAGTTGTGGATCATTTTGGCGGATTTGTACCGGCGTTAATGCTGGCAGGATTTATGGCATTGATATCGGCTGGCATGTATGGCCTGGCACTTCGCCATCGTCTGCCGGTCTGATCATTCAGGAGTGACACCTTGAAGCGATCGTCTCAGCTTGCCGCCTCGACTACCCTTTAACCTGACGTCGGGAGTTCACCATGCACTCACAGGAATTTACCGCCAGCACGGCGGTCACCCATACCGCTTCACGCGGTGAAATGCGCAAAATCGTTACCGCCAGCGTGATGGGCACCATCATTGAATATTATGACTTCACGCTCTACACCACTGCTACAGCGCTGGTGTTTAACAAAATCTTCTTCCCTGACGAGTCCCCGCTGGTGGGATCGCTGGCCGCGTTTGCTACTTATTTTGTCGGTTACTGCGCACGTCCGCTTGGCGGCGTGCTGTTCGGCCATTTTGGCGATCGCATTGGTCGCAAGTTCGCGCTGATGATGACGCTAATCATTATGGGATTGGGCACTTTCCTGATTGGCCTGATCCCGCCTTACGCGCAGATTGGCGTCTGGGCACCCGTTTCGCTGGTGGTGCTGCGCTGCCTGCAGGGTATTGGCATCGGCGGTGAATATGGTGGCGGGATGACCATGGTAGTGGAGCACGCGCCACCGGAACGGCGAGGCTTCTACAGTTCGCTGGTACACATCGGTGTTCCGGCAGGATTTCTGCTACCGATCATATTTATCACGCTGCTGAATATGTCACTTGATGAAGCCGATTTCCTCAGCTGGGGCTGGCGCGTGCCGTTCCTGCTCAGCGTGGTGCTGTTAGGCATCGGAATGTTTATTCGCAGCCAGATCGAGGAAACTCCGGCCTTCAGGCGAATGAAGCGCGAAGGCAGACAGGCTAAAGTGCCGGTGCTGGAGGCGCTGCGTCACCACACACATGACGTCCTGTTTGGTATCGGTGCGAAGATTGCCGAAAGCGGACTGTTCAATATTTACGCGGTATTTGCCATCAGCTACTGCGTGAATGTGCTGGGGATGAAAAGTCAGATCATCCTGTACGGTATTCTGCTGGCCTGTCTGCTGGAGTGCTTCACTTTGCCGCTGTTTGGCCGCATGGCGGACCGTTTCGGTAAAAAACGTGTCTATGTCGGCGGCATGATCGCCCAGGCGCTGCTTGCCTGGCCATTTATGCTGATGCTGGCGAGTGGGCAGCTACCACTGATTTATCTGGCTATCGCGCTGGGCCTGGCTATCGGGCATGGCAGCACCTTTGGTGCACAGGGCGCGTTTTTCTCCTCACTGTTTCCGGCGCGCGTGCGCTACAGCGGCTTATCGCTGGTGCAGCAGATTGGTCCGATTCTCGGTGGTGGGTTATCGCCGATGATTGCGACCGCACTGCTGGTGAGCGGTAAAGGCTATGGTTGGGTGACGGGCTACATGATATTTATGGCGCTGTTCTCGGCGCTGAGCGCCTGGCGATTGCGCGATGCGAGAATGGAATAGCGTCGCGCGGGAATGTCCTTAAGCCCGCCTTGCCAGCGCGGGATTTATCTAACCTGCCGACGCGCACAAAGTTCGCACAGCCAGCACCCATACCGTGCACTGTGCGGCAGCATCACTTTTCTTTTCTAACCGCTGAAGGAAGTCAGGACAGAAAAAATTATTCAAATCAGTTGGATAATAAGAAATTTTTCGTCCGCATACTTTTGGTATGCCATTTGTATGTTGTCAGGATTCCCGTCATTTTCTCACAGCAGGTTAAGGAATCCGCATGACGTCTCAGGCATCAGCACTAAAGCTCTCATCACGAATGCAGCAGGTCAGCACCTCAATGACCGTGGCCATTGCACAACGCGCCAGGGTCTTGCAGCAACAGGGCAGAAAGATCATCAATATGGCTTCGGGCGAGCTGGATTTTGACACGCCTGCCGCCATCTGTGCCGGCGCCGTGGAGGCTATCCATGCAGGCGCAACACGCTATACTAACGTGGCTGGTCTGCCCGCGCTGAAAGAGGCCGTCTGCCGCAAGCTGCTGACCGATAACAAACTGACTTATCAACCCGGTGAAGTGATCGTCGGCACCGGAGCCAAGCAGCTTATTTTCAATGCCTTTCTGGCAACGATCGATCCCGGCGATGAGGTGCTGATCCCGGCACCATACTGGGTTTCCTATCCGGATATGGTGAAAATTGCCGGGGGCACGCCGGTGATCGTTCCCGCGACGAGTAATACAGATTTTAAACTCACCGCAGAGAGCCTGAAACAGCACATTAACGGGAATACGCGCTGGCTGATCCTTAACTCGCCGGGCAATCCTTCCGGCGCGGTGTACAGCAGGGAAGAGTATCAGGCACTCGCGAAGGCGTTGCAGCAATGGCCGCAGGTGCTGATCCTGTCCGATGAAATCTATGAGTACCTCTGCTGGGACCGGGAATTTATCTCTTTCGCTGAGGCCGTGCCTGAGCTGTTTGCGCGCACGCTGACGCTGAATGGTGTCTCCAAAAGCTATGCCATGACCGGCTGGCGCATTGGCTATGCCGCAGGGCCGCAAAGCCTGATTGATGCGATGACCACGCTGCAGGGACAGAGCACCTCCAATCCCAGTTCCGTCAGCCAGATGGCGGCGCTGACCGCACTGAACGGCGATCGCGATTTTCTGCCGCAGTGGTGCGAGATTTTGCGTCACCGCCGCGAGGGTGCGGTGGCACGACTGCAGCGTTCTTCCTGTCTGCATATTGCAGCGCCTGCCGGGGCTTTCTATCTGTTTGTCGACTGCCAGAAAGCCTTAAACCGTGCGACTGCTGACGGCCAGCAGTTACAAAGCGATTTACAGCTCGCAAGCTACCTGCTGGAGCATGCTGGCGTTGCCACCGTTCCCGGCAGCGCGTTTGGCCTGCCGGGCCATTTGCGGCTGACCTTCAGCCTGGCGGATCAGGACGTTTTCACCGCCTGCGAAAACATTGTTTCTGTGCTGGAGACGCTGCAATGAATACGCCTTCAGGCTGTCCTGAACCTGATTATGCCCTGTGTGAGCAGATGCTGACCGTCTTAAAAGAGCACAGCTTTGATGGCACCGGTATCACCCGTGACTCTTACGGCGCCGGGGAGCAGAAAGCTCATCAGCTGGTGGAGGAACTGGCGCTGAAGCTCGGGCTGGGAATCAAAAAAGATGCTGCGCTGAATATGTTCATGATTCTGCCGGGGAAAGATCGCCAGCAGAAACCGCTGATGATTGGTTCGCATCTCGACTCGGTGCCAAACGGCGGTAACTTCGACGGAGCTATCGGCGTGCTGGCCGGGTTGTCGATTGTCTCCGGCTGGCGGGCCGCCAACCTGCAGCCGCCGGTTGATATTATCGTGCTCGCCATCCGTGCGGAAGAGAGTGCCTGGTTCCCGGTCTCTTACGTCGGCAGCAAGGCGGCTCTGGGGCTACTGACGGAAAACGATCTTCATGCCAGGAGACGCGATACCGGCCTGACCCTGGCGGAACATATCAGCCAGTGCGGGGGCGATCCGGGAAGCGTGGCGCAGCAGCAGGCGCTTTACCGTCCTGAAAATATCCGGGCCTTTTTTGAAATTCATATTGAACAGGGGCCGCAGCTGGAAGAGCAGGAGATCGCCGTCGGGATTGTCAGCGGCATCTGTGGCAGCCTGCGTTACCGTTTTGCCAAAACACGCGGCAGCTATGCACATTCGGGTGCCACGCCACGTTTGTGGCGGCAGGATGCAGTGGTGGCAACGGCCACGCTGATCGCGCTGCTACAGCGTAAATGGCAGCAGCTGGAGCGTCAGGGGCACCGGCTGACCTTCACCTGTGGCCGCTTCTTTACCGATGCCGTCGCTGCGGATATGAGCAAAGTCAGCGGAGAGGTGGACTTCTGCCTGGATTTTCGTTCCGAAAGCCGCGAAAGCCTGCTTGAGATGGATCGCTGTCTGGCGGAGTGCATTGTCAGGCTGGAAAAACGCTATGGCGTGACCATCACGCCAGGTGAACAGAGCAGCAGCAGTGCCGCCGGGATGGACGCCGGGTTGAAGGCTGAGTTGCAGCTGGCCGCAGAAACCTTAGCAATTCCGGTACTCGCGATGCCCAGCGGCGCGGGGCATGACAGCGCGATGTTTGCTGCCAGCGGGGTGCCGGCTGCCATGCTGTTTGTGCGGAATCAGAACGGCAGCCACAATCCCCATGAGGCGATGGAGCTGCCCGATCTGGCAAAATCCGTGCAGTTACTGAACCTTGCGGTGTGGAACGTGCTGACTAAAACGAACTGAAGCGTTTTTCTGAAGCACACTTATGGCCGAGGGGCAGTTGCTTCAGCCAGCATGCAGAGCGCTTACGGAGTAGCGCTCTGCATTGTTATTCAAAATCAGCATGGCGTGTAAACATGTTTTCGCTGGTTTCCCCCAACTGTGCCATCAGCTCAAGCACTATCGCATCATAAGTGATAAAGCAGAGCTGCTCGAAGGCTGACCCCATTGGCTGAGAGAACTGACCCTGGTTGTGGTTGTTTTCCGTTTTTACCGTACCCGGCAAAACGAGCACGCTTTTGGCCAGTTTGCCAATCGTGGACTCTTTTTTCAGGGTGATCAGTGCCACGTCGACCCCACTTTCCACTGCTTTTTGTGCCAGACTTTTCAGGCTGGAGGTTTCGCCACTGCCGGAACCGATAATTAACAAATCTCCCGGTCTGCTATGGGGGGACGAAATTTCCCCCACCACGCTGACGGAGAATCCCAGATGCAATAAACGGTTAGCAAAAGCGCGGATGGCAATACCGCTGCGTCCGGCACCCTGCAGAAAGATTCGCTGCGCATTACGTATCTGCGCGATCAACTCCTGCGCCTGAGCATTATCGATCTGCAGCGCGTTTTTCTCTAATTCCCTGATAATGCTTATCGTATTTTCCTGAACGCCCATTTTTATTCCTCTGAGAACTGCACAACATCAGCAGCGTAAACCGATACCCCGGCCCATTTTCTCAAAAGAGTGCACTTTTATCGGCTCATTTGATATGAACGCTGGCGTACTCTCTTCAGGATGTGTGATGTTAAACACGCATGTAGCGACTGACTTTACCTTGTGGCACGGGACGGTTAAAACGAACTGAAGCGTTTGATGATGCTCTCGCGCACATTATCAATATGCACAACCAGCAGACGCTGAGCTTCTGCTGGCTGGTTTTCCCGCAGAGCGGCAATGATCGCAAGATGCTCGTTATGGCCGATGACAAAGCGTTCCGGCACCTGGCGTGAATTAAACATGCGGGTTTTCAGCCGCAAAGCCTGAATATACTCTTTTAACAGCTGGTTACCGCTGTAGTGAGCGATAGCATCGTGCAGGCGGGCATCGACCGCCCAGTCCTCATTGGGGTCCGGGATCTCATGAGCCAGCAGGGCGTTAATCTCTGCTTCAATCTCATCCAGCATTGCGGCTGGCACCCGTCCGGCAGCCAGCCTGGCGGCTTCGCCTTCAAGCGTGCGCCGGATGTGCAGCGTCTCGACCAGCTCCTGAATGGAGAACTCTTTCACCACCGGGGTTCTGCCACCATTGCGGACAATAAAACCTTCGTTTTCCAGCCGGGTCAGCGCATTGCGAACCGGAGTGCGCGAAATATCCAGCAGTTCGGCCAGTTTGCGTTCCTGTAACACCGAGTTGATGGGCAATTCCCGATTAATAATCATCTGCAGGATAGTGTCATACGCTTTCCGGCTTAAATTACGATCGTTTTCATCAGAGCTGTATTTATCGTTCATATCATCCTCTGCGCCCACAAATTAGTGACAGACAGCGGGAGTGTGCTCCCCGCTGTCTGCAAGTTTCGATCGATTAGCTAACCGCGCGGTCGCGCTGCGCAGGCTGCTTTATTGCGGCAAAGTCCGTACCGGATCTTTAGGTGCCGGGTTGAAGCCAACGATTGGCGTCACCAGTTTGGCGTAAGTACCGTCCGCTTTCATGTCGGCCAGCGCCTTATTGATCGCCGCGACCAGGTGTGGCTTGCCTTTTTTGAAGGCAAATCCTTTCTGGATCTGGCTGACATAATCTGGCGTCTGGGTAAACGGCAGGTGCATATCCTTAATCAGATAGGCATTGCCGATAGAGTCATTGATTACGCCATCAATATTGCCGTTCACCATATCCTGCACAGCGGCAGTGACATCAACATAGTTTTTTAAGGTCGCGCCATGGTCAACGGCCAGTTTGGCATAGGTGGATGACACCTGAGCACCAATACGTTTACCTTTTAAATCCTGCGCGGATTTGATCGCCGAATCTTTTGGAATAATGATGCGGCCGCCTGACTCAATCCAGCCGTCAGAAAACACAATTGCCTTCTGGCGCTCCGGGGTAATATCCATTGCCGCGCTGCTCATGTCGAACTGGTTTGCCTGCACGCCAATCAGGATGGAGTCCCATTTGGTGATCACCGGCTGATACTGCAAGTGCAGACGGCTCGCCACTTCTTTCATCACGCGGATCTCCAGCCCGTCCAGTTTCCCGTCCGGCATGCGCATGCTGTAAGGCGGATCGGTCCCTTCGGTGGCAACCTGTAAAACGCCTGGCTTGATTAATTCCAGTGAATCCTCAGCCGCACTGGCAGCCAGAGAAGGCAGGACTGAGCTGACCATGGTTGCAAAGAAAATCGCCGTCTTAAATTTCATAAAATGCAACTCCTGCTAGGTAGTGTGTCGTTAAACCCCAGTGTTGGTGCGATAGCTGGCAAGTAAAGCCAGCAATTCGAGCATTACGGTTGCGCCAAGAAGTGACGTAATCTGTCCCGGACCGTCGTAGGCCGGGCTGATTTCTGTCACATCGCAGCCAACCAGATTGATATTTTTTAATTCACGTAATAACTGCAGTGCTTCACGGGAACTCGGGCCTCCTGCTTCCGGTGTTTCAACGGCGGGTGCAAATGCCGGATCGACAAAGTCCATATCGAAAGTAATAAAAGTCGGGCGTCCTTTGGTGTGCTCAGCAATCTGCTTCGCAACCTCACTGATGCCCTGCTGGAACAGCTCGTCGGTGGTCAGAACTTTGTATCCCAGATCGGGTGACTGAGTGATATCGGTGGTGCGGAACAGCGAACCGCGCAGGCCAATCTGAATCGAGTGGTGCGGATCGACAATATTCTCCTCCACCGCTCTGCGGAATGGCGTTCCGGCGCTGTAGCGCTGATCGGCGAAGTATTTGTCCCAGGTGTCGCTGTGCGAGTCAAACTGCACCAGCGCCAGCGGGCCGTGGATCTTTGCCAGCGCTCTTAACTCGGCTAGCGTCACGGAATGGTCACCGCCGATGGCAAAGGGCACCACACCGGCAGCGGCAATATGATGAATAGTCTCTTCAATCATCTGCAGCGATTCAATTTCATACCCCGGAACCACCGGAGAGTCGCCGACGTCGGCAATCTTCAGCGTTTCAAACACGTTGATGTTATTGCGCGAGGGATTAATCGGCCGCAGCATTACTGACATTGAACGCACGGCATTCGGCGCAAAGCGGGCACCGCTGCGATAGGGCGCGCCGGAGTCCGAAGGTATGCCGACGATGGCCGCATCCAGCCCGGTTAAATCGGTCACCAGCGGCAAGCGCATAAAGGTTGGCAGGCCGCAGAAGCGTGGGGTGACAAGTGAATCTGAAAGTGGTGAAGTCATAGTGATTCCCGAATTAGCTGTATTTTTGATGGCTGCGCTCAAGGCGGGCGGCCAGCTCGGTCAGAATGGTGGTCAGCAGCAAATAAATCACCGATGCCGCGATGTAAAACTCAAAGGGCCGGAAGGTGGCCGAAATAATGGTCTGCGCATACAGCGTGATATCAATCACCGTAATGGTTGACAGCAGCGAGGTATTTTTCAGCGCTGAAATCGCTTCATTGGTCAGTGGCGGCAGAATAATCCGGAACACCTGCGGTAAAATAATGCGTCTCATCACCTCAGCACGGGACATCCCCAGCGCGGAAGCAGACTCCATCTGGCTGCGCGGGATGGCGTTTAAACCGGAACGAATGATTTCGGCCACGTAAGCGCCGCTGTTCAGTGCCAGCGCAATCACTCCGGCGAAAAACGGCGAAAAGTGGATGCCAAACTGCGGGATGCCGAAATAGACAATAAACACCTGGATCAGCGCCGGGGTACCGCGAATAAACCAGATATAGAAGCGGGAAACAGCGCGGAAAAATCTGACACTGGATTGTTTGCCCAGCGCGGCCAGCAACCCGAAAATCCAGCTCAGCACAATGGTCAATACGGTGATGCACAGCACGGTAAAGGCGGCTTCAAGAAAGCCCATGCCGTAAACCTGAATATCCTGCAAAATCTGGTTCATTGGGCACTCTCCCGGCTGGCGGTGATATCTTCATGCAGGATGCGGCGTAAAAACTGCTGCAGCCGCGGGCTTTTCGGTTTCGCCAGCACGTCCTGTGGCGGGCCATCTTCTGCAATCACGCCCTGATCGAAGAACAGCACCCGGTTGGACACTTCACGGGCAAAGGCGATTTCATGCGTCACCAGCAGCATGGTCATGCCGTCGTTGGCGAGGGTGGCGATCAAAGACAGCACTTCACCCACCAGCTCGGGATCTAACGCGGACGTTGCCTCGTCAAACAGCATTAGTTTTGGCTTCATCGCCAGCGCCCGCGCGATGGCTACGCGCTGCTGCTGTCCACCGGAAAGCTTCGCCGGGTAGCTGTCGCGTTTAGCCAGCATGCCCACCCGCGTCAGCAGCTCGTCCGCTTCGGCAATCGCCACCTTGCGCGACATTTTTTTGACCCGCATCGGAGCCTCTATGACGTTCTCCAGTACGGTCATGTGTGGCCACAGGTGATAGCTCTGAAACACCATGCCTATTTGCGTGCGCAGCTGTTGCAACTGTACGGCGTCGGGTTGCGCTCTGGCACCCTCGCGAAAATCAAAGCAGAAGTCGCCAAAGTCCATAAAGCAGCTTTGCGGCATTTCCATCACGTTCAGGCAGCGTAAAAAGGTGCTTTTGCCCGATCCGCTGGCACCAATAATCGCCACCACTTCGCCAGGCATCACCTCCAGCGCGATATTTTTCAGCACGTGCAGGTCGCCGTAGCTTTTATTCAGTTCTCTGATGCTAAGCAGGGGTTTTATTTCATTCATGATTATCAGTGCTCCCTTTTTTAATATACAGAGCGATATCCTGCGGTGTTCTGCTGGCTCCGTTGATCGGTGTAATATCCTGCGGGCAGGCTGAGAGGACCAGCCAGATATTCATTTCGGCGGTCAGCGTTATCCGATCGAAGGCTTTGGATACCGGCGGTGCGCGATCCAGTTCTCCGGAGGTTTTGAAAGGAACGTTCATAAAAAGATTCAGCGATGCAGGCGTGAATGAGAGCTCAATACCGACCTCGTTCAGTGCTTCATGAAAATTATCGCTACAGCTGCGATGATATTCCTTCACGCCAAGCTGCTGATAAAGTTCTTCAGAGCAGGGACACAGCAAAGTATCGTGGCGGCCTGGGGTTTCATCACGGCTCAGAGTAAACATCGGGCGACGTAAACTGCTAAAAGCCTGCATTCCCTGTTCAAAGAAAATGTTGCTGTTCAGCGAGCGGGTATGCTCCATGGCGGAATATTCCAGCGGGTTGTCACGGTTGACTGCCCATGTATCCACAACCTGACTTCCGGCGCTGTTTTCAATAATGATTTCCTGTCCCTGATATAACGGCAGCGCAATGCCACGGCTGGCTTTAAGGAGTAATAACTCGTGCTCTGAGGTTTGCTCTTTGATCATCTGTGGTCATCGCTCAAGGTAGTTAACGCCAAAAGTTTTCTCTTGGCACTTGAGTAAAAAGCAAAGAGAATGCCAAAAGTATTCCAAACTCGAGGGTTTCACGGTGCAAAAATTTTGCTGGATACCACAGCCAATACATTTAAAAGGAATCAACAGGTTAGAAGAGGGTGGATTCGTACCATTACTGCAGCCCGCTCTGCCTTCAGCGGAGTTAAGTCCTGAAGTCGAAGCCGTTATTTTTCGTAGTGGTAATTTCAGTTGCTCAATGATGGAGCAATTACCGCACCTTAAAGTGATTGCCGTGCACGGTGTTGGCACAGATGGCATTGATATTGGTTCGGCCACACAACAGGGTATCGTGATTCTGAATACGCCGGAAATGAATACGCGCTCTGTTGCGGAGCATGCCATTGCCTTATTATTTGCCTTAAATAAAAAACTTGTTGCCAGCGACAGCGCGGTCAGGGAAAACAGATATCAGAAGTTTAAATATGAAGGGGGACTGTGCGAGATATTTGGCACGACTCTGGGGATTGTGGGTTTCGGCGCGATCGGAAAAACTACCGCAGCACTGGCAAAGGCGTTGGGAATGAATGTGATGATCCACAGCCGCCAGCCAGCGAATGAAATTGAGCAGGCCGGATTTACTAAAGCGGAGAGTTTTTCTGCGCTACTCTCGAAATGCGATGCCGTGTCACTGCATATTCCATCCACGCCTGAGACACGGCAGCTGATAAATGCTGAGACGCTTTCTCTGATGCCTGAACATGCTTTTCTGATTAATACCAGCAGGGGCGGTTTAATTGATGAAGCGGCGTTATTGTCTGCGCTGAAAAATAATAAAATCGCCGGTGCGGCGCTGGACGTTTTTCAGCAGGAACCTTTACCGGCTGACGATCCATTACTTTCCGCACCTAATCTGATTGTCACGCCGCACACTGCTGCCTCTACGGAGCAGGCGCTGATTAATATGGCAACGGCGGCGGTGGACGGGATTATTCGCGTGACCGACGGGCAACTCCCTGCGTCATTGGTGAACCCCGAAGTATGGGAGCGGCGTCGGCGTTAAACAGGATTAGCGCCGGGCCAGCACTTCGCTCATCGGCGCAAAAATAACGCCCTGAGATTCAAGCCTCTGCCGTAACTGCTGAGCCATTTCTACCGCGCCGGGCGTGTCACCGTGGACGCAAACCGTATCGATAGTCACGGGGATTTTTTTGCCGCTGGCGGTGATAATGGCCTGCGCGTCCAGCATGGTCAGCATCCGCTCGCTGGCATGCTCAGCATCATGCAGTACCGCGCCGGGAAGTTTGCGGGAGAGCAGGTTGCCGTTGTCGGCATAGGCGCGATCAACATAAATTTCACGGGCCAGCGGCAGGCCCAGTTTTAATGCCGCACGCTCGGTTTCCATGCCTGGCATGACCACCATAATTAAATCTTTATCCACTTTATAAATGGCCTGCGCGACAGCCATCGCCAGCTCACTGTTTTCGGCGGCCATATTACCCAGCGAACCATGGGTTTTCACGTGCGATAATTTCTGCCCCTGGGTATGGGCCAGCGCCTGCAGAGCACCAATCTGGTAAATAACCTGGCGCTCAATTTGTGCCGGGCTGTCTCCCAGAATAGGGCGACGGCCAAAGCCATAAATATCATAAAAACTGGGGTGAGCCCCTACGTGCACTTTGTTTTTCGCCGCATCAGCCAGCGTGGAGGACATCACCTCAGGATCGCCAGCGTGAAAGCCACAGGCGATGTTGGCAGAGGTGATAATCTCCAGCATTTCACCATCGCGGCCCAGGGTCCAGGCACCGTAACTTTCGCCCATATCGCAATTCAGATCTAATTTCATTCCCGCTCCACAAAGTCCTGATTAAGGGGTCATAAAAAGAGGCTATGACTGAGGTTCCGGGGGCGGAGACCGCCCGTTGACACCATACCAATGGTATGCCAAATGTATTTTTACCGATAATCGTTTTAACTTCTGGCAGGTTGATGGGTGAAAGGCATTCCAAATAGTCTTACCTGGAAAATAGTCCCGGTTGCCGATCAGGCGGTCCTGATCGATTTTGGGGAATATATCGATCCCCAAATCAATAAACACGTGACGGACCTGGCAATCCTGATTAATCAGCAGCCGCTGGTGGGGATCACCAAAGCCATTCCGACCTATCGTTCGCTGCTGGTTAATTATGATTCTTTACGCATCCGTCAGCACGAAGTCACTGGCTATCTGCAGGATTTGCTCACTCAGCCCCGCCGTAAATCACCGCCGTTTCGCGCCTGGCACATCCCCGTTTGTTACGGCGGGTCATATGGAATTGATCTGGAAACGCTGGCCGGACAGCATCAGCTGTCATCGCTGGAAGTGATTGAGCGGCATGTGAAAAGCCTCTACCGGGTGTATATGATCGGCTTTATGCCGGGCTTTACCTATCTGGGTGGCCTTGATGAATCTTTGCATACGCCGAGAAGGGATTCGCCACGGCTGAAAGTGCCGGCTGGCAGCATCAGCATCGGTGGGATGCAAACCGCTGTGGGTTCCGTCGAGGCACCGAGCGGCTGGCATCTTATTGGCAAAACACCTTTCAGAAGTTTTGCGCCCGATCGCAACCCGGCGGTGCTGTTGCAGAGTGGGGACGCGGTGAGTTTTTATCCGGTCAGCGCAGACGAGTATCAGTCACTGGCTCAGCAGGTTGATTACGTTCCGGAATGGAGCTGGCAAGATGCAGAGATTTGAGGTGTTATCGCCCGGCCTGTTCACCACATTGCAGGATCTGGGACGGTTTGGTTTTGAAGATCAGGGCGTACCGCCTGCCGGAGCGATGGATGAGTTCAGCGCCGCCATTGCAAATGCGCTGGTGGATAATCCGGCCGATACCGGCGTGCTGGAGCTTACCCTGACCGGGCCATCGCTGCGCCTGGTGGGTGATGCTCCTGTCTGGGTGGCGCTGACCGGCCATCTGGCAATCAACCTGAACGGTGAGCCGCAGGCAGGCTATCAGTGCTTCACGTTGCTGCCGGGTGATATTTTATCGATACCGCGGGTGCTCAGCGGCGCGCGTGGGTATCTGGCGGTTGCCGGGGGATTCCGCGCCGAGCCGGTGATGGGCAGCGTTTCCACTCTGATGCGTGCCGGGCTGGGTGGATTTGCCGGACGACAGCTCATTAAAGGTGATAGCCTGCCACTGCTCAGCAGCCGCAAGCCACCGGCCATTAACCAGCTGACACAGCGCATTTTGCCACAGCAGGAGAGACGCCCGGTCCGGGTAGTCTGGGGGCCGCAGGATGATTACTTCTCCCGTGAGGCAAAGCGTGCTTTCACCACCAATAGCTGGACATTGTCCAATCAGTGCGACCGCATGGGTTACCGGCTTAGCGGGCCGCCGATACCCCATATAAATGGGTTTAATATCGTTTCTGACGCCATTGCGCGTGGCAGCATACAGATCCCGGGTAATGGCCAGCCTATCGTGGCGATGAACGACCGTCAGACCACCGGCGGCTACCCCAAAATCGCTACCATCATCCGCGCCGATCATGCCCGCATGGGGCAGTTTAAGCCCGGTGATAAACTCAGCTTTGAAACCGTGTCGGTGGAGAAGGCCGAGGATCTCTGGCGGGGCAGGCAGGCGCTTTTTCAGCAGTGGGTGCAGACGATCCGGGCAGGGGAGTGATGGGTTATCTACGCATAATGTTTTCTGCTGCTGATAAAGGGGCTTATGCAACAGTACCGGCTCTGACCTGCTCCAGATCATGAATTTCTCTCATGTTCATTGAAATTAAATCACTTTTTTTCACTCAATGACTCAGGCATAAAGTACTGACTACCATAGACAATATGACGAATACCAAAGTTAAAACCTGACAATAAAATTTAAAGCTGAAAGAGCATAAATAAATTCAGGTTTTATCTCAGAAATCAGGATACCTCATCGCGATGAATAAAGAATTTGCATTCACCATTAAAAACCTTGCTTTTGATGAAAATTATAACCCCTCCGAAAATACCCGCATCACCACCAACTTCGCTAATCTGGCCAGAGGCGACAAACGCCAGCAGAATTTGCGCAACGCTTTGACGATGATCGACAATCGTTTCAATTCTCTGGCTCATACTGATAATCCCAACGGGGATCGTTATTCTGTTGAGCTTGAAATCATTTCCGTTGAGATGGATGTTGAAGGTAAGGGTAAAACTTTCCCGGTGATTGAGATCCTGAAAACGAATATTGTTGATAAAAAAACCAATGAACGCATTGAAGGCATCGTAGGGAATAATTTCTCATCCTACGTGCGTGATTATGACTTTAGCGTAGTGCTGTTAGAGCATAACAAAAACAAAGCCGGATTCAGCACGCCAGATAATTTTGGCGAACTGCACGGTAATCTGTTCAAATATTTCGTTAATTCAGATGCTTACAGAGATAACTTTAAAAAACAACCTGTTATCTGCCTGAGCGTTTCAAGTAAAAATACCTATCATCAGACTGGCTATCGACATCCTGTGCTGGGCATAGAATATCAGCAGGATGAATTGTCCATGACCGATCACTATTTCAATAAAATGGGCTTACAGGCACGCTATTTTATGCCAGCCGGTGCAGTTGCGCCTTTAGCATTCTATTTCTCTGGTGATTTAATCAAAGATTATACCGATCTTGAGCTTATCAGCACCATCAGCACGATGGAGACTTTCCAGAGAATTTACCGTCCTGAAATTTATAATGCTAACTCTGTGGCTGGCAAAACCTATCAGCCAAGCCTGAACCAGCAGGATTATTCATTAACTGAAATTGTTTACGATCGTGAAGAACGCAGCCATTTAGCTGTTGAGCAGGGCAGGTTTACGGAAGAGAACTTCATCAAACCTTACAGAGCCATTCTTGAGCAATGGTCTGCTAATTACGTTCTTTGATTAACTCAATATAAAAAGGTCACCTGCAATGAAAATTTTATTACCCACTTCGACGGCGGGCAGCCTGCCTAAACCTTCCTGGCTTGCGCAGCCAGAGACGCTCTGGTCACCCTGGAAATTGCAGGATCAGGAACTGATCGATGGCAAACAGGATGCGCTGCGTTTGTGCCTGCAGGATCAGCTCCAGGCAGGTATTGATATCGTCAGTGATGGCGAGCAAACGCGCCAACATTTTGTCACCACGTTTATCGAGCACCTGAGCGGAGTGGACTTTGAGAAGCGTGAAACCGTCAGAATTCGTAACCGCTATGATGCGAGTGTGCCGACAGTTGTGGGTGCGGTGAGTCGCCAGAAGCCCGTTTTTGTTGAAGACGCAAAATTCCTGCGTCAGCAAACCGATCAACCCATTAAATGGGCGCTGCCTGGTCCCATGACAATGATCGATACGCTCTACGACAGCCACTATAAAAGCCGTGAAAAACTGGCCTGGGAATTTGCCAAAATTCTGAATGAAGAAGCCAAAGAATTAGAGGCTGCGGGCGTTGATATCATCCAGTTCGATGAACCTGCGTTCAACGTATTCTTTGATGAAGTGAATGACTGGGGAATTGCCGCTTTAGAAAGAGCCATTGAAGGGCTGAAATGTGAAACTGCTGTGCATATTTGCTATGGCTATGGCATCAAAGCCAACACAGACTGGAAAAAGACTTTGGGGTCAGAATGGCGGCAGTATGAAGAAATCTTCCCCAAGCTGCAGAAATCCAGTATCGATATCATCTCGCTGGAATGTCAGAACTCCCGTGTGCCAATGGATCTGATTGAACTGATCCGGGGCAAGAAAGTGATGGTAGGGGCCATTGATGTGGCAACCAATACCATTGAAACCCCAGAGGAAGTCGCCGATACCCTGCGGAAAGCACTTCAGTTTGTTGATGCGGATAAGCTTTATCCTTCTACCAACTGCGGCATGACGCCTCTGGCACGTCGTGTGGCAAACGGTAAGTTAAGCGCTTTAAGCGCAGGTGCAGAAATCGTTCGCAGAGAACTGCTGGCTAAATAGTTTCGCCAGACGTCAGATCATTTGCAAAAAAATCCACGCCGAAGCGTGGATTTTTTATTTCACATACCCGTCCGGATATTAGCCACATCTCCGCTTCAGACTTGTTCAGGCCCGGTTACAAAAACTGGCGTTCCGCAGAGTTGCGGGTTTCAACGAGTTCTTTTGACGCTTTCTGCGTTTCTCAACTCATATTTTTTTGATTTTTTATCTATACGAATTATTTATTTCAAAAGCCTCCATCAGATCATAAAGTCTGGCTTCTGTCTGAGACCTGCGCACTCCAGATTTTTTCCCGTTTCCCCCTTTATATCCCTTAGCACCTGAAGCAGGCCGAAAATCCACCAGCAAAAAAGTTTCCATTCTGACGCCGCTCTAAAATAAGCTTCGCTTATTTCAAAACCATAAGATGCAAATAACTTATTTTTAAAGCAGTTCGCTGCAAGGTTGTGTGGTAGACAATTGGTATACACATCGAATACAACAAAGGCACAGGCTAAAAAGTGTGCATTCTCAGGGCGGTGTATAAATTGATGAAATTAGCCCCATCCGGCGATCAGCCACTCTCGCAAAATGCGTATGACTCCGTGCTCCATATGATCCAGACCGGTGCTTTCAGGAATGGTGAAGTCGTCAATGAACGTCGCCTGGCTGAGCAACTGGGTCTGTCTCGGACTCCCGTTCGCGAAGCGCTCGGTCGTCTGGAAGGCAGTGGTTATCTGCGGCGCTCGGGCAGGACGCTGTTGGTGAATGGCGTGGAGTTGAGTGAGATTCTTGAAATTATGGCCGTGCGCATTTTGCTGGAAGCCGACGCGGCCCGCAATGCCGCTGGCAAAATGTCGGCGGCTAAGCTGGCAGACATCCGCCAGCGGCTGATGGCAATGACAACTTCCGACCAGGTGAGTGCCAGCAGCCATTGGGAAGTCGACGACTTTTTGCATCTCAGTATCGCTGAAACCAGCGGCAATAAGTTATCCCAGCGGCTGATTGGTGAATTGCGTACCCGCACAAGGATGTTTGGCAAGGAAATGGTGCCGATGCGCTTTGAGAGCGGACGTGACGAACACCTGGCCATTCTTGACGCCATCGAGGCGGGAGATGGCGAACGGGCGGCGCAGGCGATGGTTAGACATATTGAGGGAGCACGTTACGGCATTTTTCAGTCGTTCACTGCCAGCAGTTTTCGATAAATCCTGGCCGCTTACAGTGGTCTGTTAAACCTGTCAGGGGGAGTGGAATCAATGGGTCAGAAACGCCTGCTTTATCTCCATAATGGCAAATCGAAACAGACGATTGCCCGGCTGGACGAACGATTCAAAACGTGGGGATTAGAGGTAGATTACTACTGGGCATGGCAGAACGAATTTCCTGACGATCTGCACAGCTATGATGGGATTTTTCTCTCCGGCAGCCCGCACGGTGCCTATGAAGACATTCCTTTTATCCATCGCGAACATCAGCTCATTGTTCAGGCCGCTGCGCTGGGCATCCCGATGTTAGGTATCTGTTTTGGCAGCCAGATCCTCGCCTCAGCATTATGTGGCAGGGACCAGGTCTTTCGACGCGACACTTGCGAGATCGGGAATAAATGGCTGCAGGCAACGCCCGCAGCCGCTGAGGACAGCATCGCCTCCGGCATTTTCCCTCAGGTGTATATGTTTGTCTGGCATAACGATGAAGTGCGTGCCACCCATCCTGATATGACTATTCTGGCCGCCAGCGACCAGTGTCCTAACCAGATCTGGCGGTATAACGATCGGCCGATTTGGGGTATCCAGGGGCATCCTGAGATTACGCTTGAACAGGCGCCGCTCTGGTTTGAACAAAACCGTGCCATCATGGAACGCGATGGGGCTGATATTGAAGAGCTGATCGCCACAGCCGACGAAGCCCTTGCCGCCAAATCGATGCTTACCCGCTTTGTGACATTTATTTCCAGATAAACATTTAGCGTCCGGAGCGGATCGCTCACCGGTGACGGTACCGGTTTTTATCAACCAATAAGGGAAAGATGTAATGACAAAATTGCCTGTAACAGTGCCAGGTTTGTTAGTTGCCTTTTCGGTGGTTTTCTCGCTGGCGCAGCCGTTGCGCGCCACTGCTGCTGATGAAATGACCTTTGCCAGCTGGGGAGGCGCTTATCAGGACGGTATCCGCGAGGCGTGGATGAAACCCTTTACCAAAGAGAGCGGTATCGAAATTACCGAAGATACCAACCCGGTTATTGCGCGTATTAAGGCCATGGTGGATATCCATAAAGTGGAGTGGGACGTGGTGACCGCAGGCGGGGCCAGCCTGATGCAGGGAGCGAAAAGCGGTCTTTTTGAGAAAATCACCCCTGATATGGTTAATGAAGAGAATGTCCTGCCCGAGGCGCGCAATGATTACGGTGTTCCGTCTGAAATCTTCTCCACTGTCATCGGGTATTCAACCAAAGCCTTTCCCAATGGCGGGCCGAAAACGTTCGCAGATTTCTGGGATGTAAAAAAATTCCCGGGTAAACGTACATTACCGGACAAACCCGATACGGTGCTGGAAGCTGCACTGCTCGCCGACGGCGTTGCCCCCGCAGATGTCTATAAAACTCTTGATACCCCCGCCGGCATGAAGCGTGCGCTGGACAAGATCCGTCAGATTAAACCTGATGTGGCGATGTGGTGGTCATCAGGTGCCCAGCCCGTTCAGGCCCTGGCCAGTGGCGAAGTTGTGATGGCGCTGGGCTGGAACGGTCGCTTCCAGTCAGGGATCGACAGCGGTCTGCCCATTGCGATGTCCTGGGACCAGTCGGTGGCGCAGGTGGGGTATTTCATGATTGTTAAGGGTGCACCCAATAAAGCGCAGGCGGTTAAGTTCCTTAACTACATTATCCGTCCCGACGTTCAGGCCCGGTTCAGTCAGTATGTGGCTTACGGTCCGGTCACCCCGAAATCAATCCCGCTGATCGATAAAACGCGGCAGTCGCGGCTGCCTTCCACCCCTGAACGTTTATCCAATGCCCTGTTTATGAATATCAACTGGTGGGCGGATCACTCGCTGGCGGCCGGTGAAGCCTATAACACCGCCATGCAGCAATGATCGCGCTGCGTGGCAGCAATCTGTTAAAGGGGGATTGAAGAGGGTGGAAACCAACTACTGGTTTGAAAAAGCAGAGTATGAGCAGCGCCTGGAGCAGGTGCAGCAACAACTGGTCGAAAAAGGGTATGACGCTTTGCTGGCGTTTATGCCGGAAAGCGTGACGTGGCTTACGGGGTTTTTCACCCGTGCTTACTCCTCTTTTCAGTTTGCCATTATCCCGGCAAACGGCGACCCGACAGTGATCTGCCGGGATGTGGAGGAATACTATCTCGACAGTACCTGTCTGTATAACGATCGCGTGATGTGGAGCGACAGTGACGATAAAACCACTATCGCCGTGCAGGCAATCCGCTCGCGACTCGGTAATTCTCCCCGACTGGCAGTAGAAATGGGTGCGTGGCCACTATCAGTGGCGCGCTTTAACGGCATTAAGGCCGGATTGCCTGAAGCCCTGATGCTTGATGAAAGCCAGCTGGTGACGCAAATGCGCTTTATAAAATCTCCGGCAGAGATTGCTTATCAGCGCCGGGCAGCAGTTGCGGCGGAGGCTGGCATGTCTGCGGCGATAGCTTCAGCATGCACCGGCGTTAGCGAACGTGAAATGGCGGCTGAAATCTGTAGCGCGATGATCCGCGCTGGCAGCGATCTGCCTGGCCCGGGTGTGATGTCATCAGGAGAGCGGGCTTACCATCTTCATGGCGGCTACAGCGATCGCGTGCTGGCACACGGTGACATCGTGCAAATTGAAACCACGCCAAACGTACGACATTACCATGCCCGTTTTATGAGGCCGATTCGCGTCGGGCACGCGAGTGATGAGGACCAGCGAGTGGTGGAGCAGCTGATTGCCATTCAGGATGCCGCGCTGGCAGAGGTGCGACCGGGCGTTGCGGGTAGCGTGCCGGATGCCATTTATCGCGAAGGGGTGCTGGCGGCAGGGTTACGTGAAACCTATACCAATAAAACCTTCTATTCGGTTGGGCTGCTGCTGGCACCCAGTGGCGGCGAACCGCTGGAGGCGGCACCGGGTTGCACGTGGCACTTTACGCCTGGCATGACTTTTCATACCTATGTGCTGGCGCGGGGTTATGGCATGTCCGAAACCATCACCATTACTGGCGATGGCTACGAGCGATTAACCCAGTATCCGCGCAAGTTATTCATCAGCCAGGCATGATCCCAGGCCGGAGAGACGATGTGAGAAATCTATTTCAGGCGCGCAGGGAGGAGCTATGTCAACAATCTCGTTAAGCGCCACGGCGAGTGAAAAGGGGACAAGCCGCTTTTCCCGTCTGACGCTGCTGGCTGTGCCACTACTGGTTTTTCTGGCGCTGTTTTTTATCTGGCCAATTATTGAGCTGCTTAAACAGGGCTTTTACAGTAAGGGGGCGCTGTCAGCAGATAATTATCTGCATCTGTGGGAAGTGCCGATCTACCGCATCGTGTTGCAGAATACGTTTGTCATCGCAGCGGTGGTGACCGGTTGTTGTATCATTATGAGCTATCCACTGGCTTATTTAATGGCCTCCGTCCGGCCTGCACTGTCAAAAGTGCTGTTTTTCGCTGTGCTGCTGCCTTTCTGGTCCAGCGCACTGGTGCGCACCTCGGCGTGGATTGCGCTGTTACAGCAAAATGGTCCCCTGAATACCCTGCTGGTCACCACCCGGGTTATCGATCAGCCGATCGCCTTTTTGTATAACTTTACTGGCGTATTAATCGGCATGACCCATGTGCTGATGCCGTTTGTGGTGTTGCCGCTTTACGCTTCCTTTCGCGCACTGGATAACTCGCTGGTCCAGGCCGCCCAGAGTCTGGGGGCGGACGCGATTGGCATTTTCACCAGGATAATCCTGCCGTTGACCCGACCGGGTGTGGCGGCGGGGGCGATCATCGTTTTTATGAACGCGATCGGCTATTACATCACGCCTTCACTGATGGGGGGACCGGCGCAGCGGATGATTGCCGAGCTGATCTCGCACAATATCAGCGATGAGCTGAACTGGGGCATTGCCGCAGCATTGGCCGGGGTGCTGCTGATAACTACGCTGCTGGCGCTGTGGGTGTTCAACCGTTTATTTGGTCTGGACAAACTGATGGGTAGCCACAGCGGGAAGGGTAACCAGCGAGCGGGTGCACGGCGAACCAGCGGCGGACGTCTTAGCGCAATGGCTGGTGTGGTGTGCGCGCTGTTTTTGATACTGCCAATACTGGTGGTTATCCCAATCAGTTTTGGCACCGGTAACTTCCCGACCTTCCCTCCACCACACTATGGACTGCGCTGGTATGACAACTTCTTCACCGATTCAAAATGGATGGCCGCGCTGGGGCAGAGCGTGAAAGTCGGCGTTGTTGTTACCCTGTTGTCGTTGATTCTGGGAGCCTCCGCGGCGCTGGGCGTCTATAAAATGCGTTCAAACCGCAAAGGGTGGCTGGAAGTCCTGTTTATCATTCCGATGTCCGTCCCTGCGATTATTACCGCCGTGGCGCTCTACTACCTCTGCGGTCCGCTTGCACTGATCAATAATTCGGTGGCGCTGATTATCGGCCATACCGTACTGGCAACACCCTTTACCTACATCACAATGCGTGCTGCTCTGCAACGTTTTGATCCCAGTCTGGAACTGGCCGCGCTTAGCCTCGGTGCAAGCTGGCCGCAGATGTTCAGGCGCGTGATGTTACCGGCGCTGTTGCCTGGCATGATTGGTGGAGCGGTGTTTGCTTTTATTACCTCGTTTGATGATGTGGTGATGGCGCTGTTCCTGACCACACTGCGTAATCGCACGTTGCCAAAGCTGATGTATGAAGGGTTGTCGTTTGATTTTGATCCGACGGTCATTTCCGCATCCTGCGTGTTGATTGGTGCAACCGCGCTGATCCTGCTTGCCTGGAGTCTGTCTGGTCGTCATGGAGAAAAGCATGAAACAGCAACAAGGTAAAGATGTAAGCCTGACGGGTATCCGCAAAGTCTACGGTGACGTTATCGCGCTGCCTGACGTCAACCTGTCGGTGAAGCGCGGTGAGTTTTGCACTTTGCTCGGTGCCTCTGGTTCAGGCAAAACGACCTTACTAAAGATTATCGCCGGGTTTGAAACGCCGGATCAGGGCAGGGTGTGTATCGCTGGCAAAGATGTCAGCCGCATGCCCATTGCCGATCGCAATATCGGCATGGTTTTCCAGAACTATGCGCTGTTCCCTCATATGTCGGTATTTGAAAATGTCGCGTTTTCGCTGCGTATGCGTCGCCTGGCTGAAGTGGATATCGAACGAAAAGTTTCTGAAGCACTTGAGCTGGTCAGCCTGAAAGAGTACCGCAAGCGTCTGCCGGGAGAATTATCCGGCGGGCAGCAACAGCGTACTGCACTGGCCAGGGCGCTGGTCTTCAATCCGGATATCCTACTGATGGATGAACCGCTGGGGGCGCTGGACAAAAATCTGCGTCAGACCATCCAGCTGCAGATTAAACAGCTGCATCAGGATCTGGGGCTGACGGTGGTGTTCGTGACCCACGATCAGGAAGAAGCGATGAATTTGTCCGACACCATTGTCATTATGGAGAACGGCAACATCGTTGAATCCGGCGCGCCGGAACACCTTTACCGCCAGCCGGGTTCGCCATTTGTCGCCGGGTTCCTCGGTGAATGTAATTTTATCCGGCAGGAGGGGGCGGCGATGCTGGGCATTCGTCCTGAACATCTGCTGCTCGGCAGCAGTGGCCAGCCAATGTCTCAGCGACACCGCGGTGAAATTCAGATGGCGACATTCTGTGGTATGCACTGGAAACTGTTTATCGCTTCACTGGGGCAAACCATTATCGCCTATGCACCACCTGATATTCCGTCGGTTGAGCGAACGCCCGGACAGGTGATCGACTGGGGGTTTCATTCACGGGATGCCATCGCTTTCCCTTAATAATCCGCGCATCGCGCACGCAACGAGGTGAAGATGAATAACAAACTCAGTGAAAAGGCGAGTGGCGTCTATATTATTTCCGCAACGCCTTTCACCGACAGTGGTGAGCTGGATCTGAACAGTGCAGACACGCTGACTGACTTTTATCTGCAGCAAGGGGTCAGCGGCATCACCATCCTCGGTATGATGGGCGAGGCATCCAAACTGACTGATGAGGAGTCACTGCTTTTTATGCGTCGGGTGCTGGCGAGGGTCAATGGGCGCGTACCGGTGGTGGTTGGCGTGAGCCATGCATCCCACCAGCATGTGCAACGCTTAAGTCTCAGCGCGATGGAAGCAGGTGCCGCAGGCGTCATGCTGGCGCCAACCCCTAATCTTAAAACTGACGATCAGATAAGCCAGTATTACCTTACGCTGGCGCAATGGCTCGGCAGCGATGTGCCGATCTGTTTGCAGGATTTCCCTCAGTCCACCGGAGTGCATACGTCGGTCGCGGTGATTTTGCGTCTGATTGAGGCGTTACCGCAACTGGTGATGCTTAAACATGAAGATTTACCCGGATTGCGCAAACTCACTCAGGTACGCGAACAAAGCAGCAAGCGTGGTCTGCGACGCATAAGTATTCTGGCCGGCAACGGCGGGCTGTTTTTACCTCAGGAAATGCGCCGTGGCGCAGATGGGGCGATGACCGGTTTCGCATATCCGGAAATGCTGGTGCAGGTTTGCGCGCTGTTTCAGGCCGGTAAGCCAGAAGCAGCAGAGGATTTGTTTGATATTTATCTGCCGTTATTGCGCCACGAGTTTCAGTTCGGCATTGGACTCGCACTGCGTAAAGAAACGCTGCGGCGGCGTGGGGTAATAAGCAGTGCGAGTGTGCGTCAACCCGGGCCGGTGCTGGATAGCACCGATCTGAACGAATTAACGCAACTTATCACGAGGCTTGAGTTACGGTTGGGTGATACTGATTTTCAGGCTAAATTCTCGTTGTCGTAAAAAGGTTCTGAAAATAGCAGCGCAAGGAACAAAAATTCTGACCCTGACCCAAAATCCACGCAACTGCGTGGATTTTGAGTGTTTTTCAGCCTTCATTAGGCTTGCTGAATCCTCATGAGACAACAAACTTTAATCAGACGTTAAACAAAAAGTTCATCACATCGCCATCTTTAACGACATAGTCCTTACCTTCTGAACGCATCTTGCCGGCTTCTTTCGCGCCTTGCTCACCTTTGTAGGTGATGTAGTCTTCATAGCCGATGGTCTGGGCGCGGATAAAGCCCTTCTCGAAGTCGGTATGGATTTTACCGGCTGCCTGTGGGGCGGTGGCGCCAACAGGGATGGTCCAGGCACGCACTTCTTTTACGCCAGCGGTGAAGTAGGTCTGCAGGTTCAGCAGGGAGTAACCGGCGCGGATCACGCGGTTCAGACCTGGCTCTTCGATGCCCAGCTCGGCCATAAACTCTTCGCGGTCAGCGTCTTCCAGCTCGGCGATATCGGATTCCACTGCGGCACACACCGGCACCACTACAGAACCTTCTTTTTCGGCAATCGCACGAACCTGATCCAGGTACGGGTTATTTTCAAAACCGTCTTCGTTAACGTTGGCGATATACATGGTTGGCTTCAGCGTCAGGAAGCTCAGGTAGCGGATTGCCGCTTTGTCTTCTTCGCTCAGGCCCAGCGAGCGCAGCATCCCGGCATTTTCCAGGTGCGGCAGGCATTTTTCCAGCGCGGCCTGTTCGGCTTTCGCGTCTTTATCGCCGCCTTTAGCGCGCTTCTGCACGCGCTGCAATGCACGTTCGCAGGTATCCAGGTCGGACAGCGCCAGCTCGGTGTTGATCACTTCGATATCATCAGCCGGGTCCACTTTGTTGTTTACGTGGATGATGTTGTCATTCTCGAAGCAGCGCACCACGTGGCCGATAGCTTCGGTTTCACGGATGTTGGTCAGGAACTGGTTGCCCAGACCTTCACCTTTGGAAGCGCCTTTCACCAGACCGGCAATATCCACGAACTCCATGGTGGTCGGGAGGATGCGCTGTGGCTTCACGATTTCCGCCAGCTTGTCGAGACGGGAATCAGGCATTGGCACCACGCCGGTATTCGGCTCAATGGTACAGAACGGGAAGTTTGCTGCTTCGATGCCCGCTTTGGTTAACGCATTGAACAGGGTGGATTTCCCGACGTTTGGCAGGCCCACAATACCGCATTTGAATCCCATGTTTGAATCACCTTAATCGCTTGATAATCAGTGGATTGTGCAATCCGCTGATGTGTCTGAGAGTGTTATCACTGCAAGTTTCCGCGCATTATACACGTAATTATCGTCGGGATGGCGCTGTTTTCCAGCCAGCACTGGCGGGAGAGGGTTGAGATCTTGCTCACATTCCCTGATACTGACACAACTTGACAACTGACGGAGACCCCCGCAGATGCATCGCTCGCTGCCTACGCCACCCTGAGTTTCCCTCTCCCGGCAACGCCTGTTGCATTTCTCGTCCTTCTGGCGAGCCTTTCTGTGCCCATCCACCGGCGGCGCAGTCCCTGCATTATTATTATGGAAAATTAGCATGTTCAATCTGAGCAACCTCAGAGCTGCCGACGTGAAGAATGACGTCCTGGCGGGCGCTGTTGTCTCTGTGGCTTTAATTCCGGAAGCCACCGCTTTCTCGCTGCTGGCCGGGCTGTCGCCGACCATCGGTCTGCATACCGCTTTTATCCTTGGGCTGGTCACCGCGCTGTTCGGCGGCAAGCCCGGCATGATCTCCGGGGCCGCTGGCTCCATCGTGGTGGTGTTGGTCAGCCTGATCCAGACCCACGGCTATCAGTATGTGCTGCTGGCGACCATCTTTGCCGGGCTGATCCAGCTGGCGATTGGCCTGTTCCGTCTGGGGAAATTTATCCGCCTGGTGCCGCAACCGGCGATTTACGGCTTCGTTAACGGCCTGGCGATTGTTATCGCGCTGGCGCAGATCCCGATGATTAAGAATCAGGGGCCGGTGATGTACGGGCTGGTGGCGCTGGCGATGCTGATTGTCTGGTTGTTCCCGAAATTCACCAAAGTGATCCCCGGCTCGCTGGCTGCGCTGATAGCCATCAGTGCCATTGCCATCGGCTTTGGGCTGGACACCAAACGGGTAGGGGATCTGGCGGATATCTCCGGCACGCTGCCGTTCTTCCACCTGCCTGAGGCACCGCTAAGCTGGGCCACGTTGAAGGTTGTGCTGCCTTATGCAGTGATTATCGCGCTGGTCGGGCTGATAGAGTCGCTGTTAACGCTGGCCGTTCTCGACGAAATGGGCAGTAAAAAAGGCGACGGTAACAAAGAGTGCGTGGCGCAGGGCATTGGCAACACTATCTGTGGCTTCTTCGGCAGCTTTGCCGGGTGCGCGATGATCGGTCAGTCGATTATTAACTTCACCTCCGGCGGTCGCGGGCGCATCTCCAATCTGGTGGGCGCAATCCTGCTGATCCTGTTTGTGGTGAGCCTGTCGAAATACATTGCCCTGCTGCCGGTGGCGGCGCTGGCGGGCATTATGTTCGTGGTGTGCATAAACACTTTCGAATGGAGTTCCTTAAGCCGCCTGAAGCGCATGCCGAAACCTGATGCGGTGATCATGATCGCGGTGACGGTGGTCACGATTTACACCGACCTGGCGATGGCGGTGATCTTCGGCGTGATTATCTCGGCGCTGGTTTTTGCCTGGCAGCACGCGCGCATGACTATCCTCTCGCAGGAGGAGAGCGCAGAGCAGAAAACTTATCAGCTGGAAGGGCCGCTGTTTTTCGGTTCGGTCGCCAGCTTCCATGAGCTGTTCCATCCGGAAAAAGATCCGCAGGAGGTGGTGATCGATTTTGCCCGCACCCGGGTGATGGACTCCAGCGGCGTTGAGGCCATTGATAAATTGACGGCCCGTTATATTACTGCCGGAAAAAGCGTGCGTTTACGCCATCTTAGCGAAGACTGCATCAGTCTGTTAAAGCAGGCTGGCCCGTTCTGCAGCCATGAACTGGACGATCCGGATTATAAAGTTGCCTCTGACCGGGGTTAATGCATAAAGCTGTCGCCGGTCCTGCCGATATACATAAAAATCGTCGTATTGATTCTCATGTTACAGAGTGAACGTCTAAAGTTTATTTGTACGACGATTTTTACCACTGGCAGGACGCCCGAACACTGGCACGACAGCATGATAAATAATTACATTTGCGTCCCGATCCATACCCTTACCGGTGAGCTCATTGCGCTGGATCTCACTCAGATTGAACAGCAGCCTGCCCGGAACAACGCTTCAGCAGATCAGGAACCGGAAACCCGGTTGCTGAATCAGCTGCTGACGATTGAACAGTATGCGGACTACTTCCGGCAGCATGGCCTGTTGTGCTGCCTGACGATCAATTTTCAGCTGGCACGGGCAGTGGTGGAGTCTGCCTTTATCCAGCGCATTCTCGGGCATCTGCCGTTTGTGCGGCTGAAGCTGTCCGAGGATTTCCCCAACCTGCATGACGGGCCGAACAACCCGATGCTGCGGGCGCTGACCGATCAGCTCAACATCCTGTGGCTGGACGACCTGGGCGCCGGTGATGCCAACCTCAATGCGTTGCAGTCAAAGATGTTTGAGGCGGTGAAGCTGGATCGCCAGTTTTATCTGGATAACGTCAGCAAGCCCTTCTTCAACATTCTGATTGCCAATATCCGCCAGTACACCAACCGGGTGATTGTCGAAGGCGTGCAGTGTGAGATACAGCTGGAAAAGCTGGCGGCCAGCAAGATCTGGGCGGTGCAGGGGTACTATCTGCCGATAATGGCGCTGGGCGATATGGATGCGGGACTTCACTGAGTAGTGCGTTTACCGCATCACCGACAATGTGCACTTTGACTCCGCACAATACGTTCAGGGTCACTCCACAACAGGTTCTGGCTCCAGCAGCCAGGCCTGTACATACTCAGCCTGCCGGGCAAAGCGTTCCACCAGCGCCTTCATTGATTGCGTATCCATTACCACAAATGGTTGACGAGTCCAGAGGATCACTTTTTTTTGCTCAATCAGTAATCCGGTAATGACGGGCGGATGCTCCAGGCCCAGCAGATTGCTTTGCAGCAGAATGGCCAGGGTTTCCCACTCGTCATAGCGTGCTTCGGGGATGTCGATCAGGCAACTGAGGGTCAGAAACTCCTGCGGGGTTTCGCTGAGTTCCAGAATTAAATCCTGACTGAGTGACAGGGTATAGCTGTCTGACACGTCCAGCTCAGGCGCGGTCTGACCCGGGGCCTGCAGCAGTGGCATCAGTAAATTTTTCAGGGTGACAGAACCAGTCATGCTAGCCTCTTAAAAAGTTTTAGCGGAAAAAGAACGATGCAAAACGGGCACTGCGACTGTTCAGATCGCTCTCCCGGTCGCGATTGCGTTGATGATGTGACCGACGCGACGAGCCGGGCTGAACGTCACGCACTTCCACAACAGGCGGTCGGGATTGATAGGTTGAATAACGTGGTTCCCGCTCGGTAGCAAAGGACTGACGGCGCGCAGTAGTTGGGCGTTCTGCGGCAAAGGACTGACGGCGCGCAGTAGTTGGGCGTTCTGCGGCAAAAGACTGACGGCGCGCAGTAGTTGGCCGTTCTGCGGCAAAAGACTGACGGCGAGGGGGTGGCTCCGGAGCCGAAGGGCGCGGGCCGCTGTAAATTTCCTGGTATTCCGCTTTGGTCATATTCTGATCCACATAGCGCTTATCACGTCCTGAACCATAACGGTAAGACTCACCAAGATTATTTGAGGCGTGAAACTGATCGTAAACCCATCCTTTCGATACTGCCTTGCGGATCAATTCCTGGTTGCCAGGATTGCCCAGCGCATCATCGAAATCCGCAAATTCACGCTCGACTTCAGCACGGCTTACCATACCGCCACGGGTGAAGGCTGCTTTCATTTCAGGGTCGTATTGCGGTGTAAATTCATGCACCACCCGCGATCTTGCGCTCGCATAGTGAAAATTTTTCTCCAGCATCGCACGACTGAAAAGCGCCCAGGGGTCGGCGATGACCTTCTCTTCATCCGAGCCGGGATCGCCGATAACCACATAGGTATGATCGGTTCTCCCGCGCGTCTCCACGACAGAGACGGGCTGATTTAAGCCGGAACTGGCGATCAACTGCCCACAGACCATCGCCATTTCACCGCAGTTACCCACACGATAACGTTTTGCTTCCCACATGCTGCTGAGCGGCGTCATGCCTTCTTCTTTGATTCGTTTACGCATTACCAACTGACGTTTTAACGTTTCAGCATTGGTACTGAGTGAATGAAAACGCTGATCGCCCACGCCCATAAAGAGAATGCGGTGGGTATCACCGATCGCCTGATTGGCGACCTGTAATGCATCGAACTGCTGCCGGCTGACTTTTATCTCGCAGTCGCGGTGCGCGCGGTTGCCCGGCTCAAGCGCCAGCCGGATGTTAACTCTGTCGTTTGATCGCAGATTGCGTATGTCCCGGCTGTCAGGGGCAACGGGAATTCTCCCGGAGATGGGTGATGGCACAGTAATCCCTCTTAACGGTAACGGGTCTACAGGCACGACGGGCGTGCCACGTTATATTTGCTAAAAGGGTGAGTGTAAGGAGTTGGAGGAAAGTTCCAGGGTAAAGCTTCAGCCAGCCTTAAAGCTGTGCAGCCGGTTCATCGCCTTCAGCCTGTCGTCCTTCAGCCAGACTTCGGTGCAACGTGCCGCTTCATCCACCGCGTCATCAATCAGCTTCTGCTCGGCTGCCTGAGGTTTACCCAGCACAAAGCCAACCACCTTGTTTCTGTCGCCCGGATGGCCGATACCAATCCGCAGGCGATGGAAGTTCAGGTTGTTGCCAAGCTTGCTGATGATGTCTTTCAGACCGTTATGGCCGCCGTGACCGCCACCCTGCTTGAACTTCGCCACGCCCGGCGGCAGGTCCAGCTCATCATGCGCTACCAGAATCTCTTCCGGAGTGATGCGGTAAAACGTCGCCATTGCCGCCACGGCCTTGCCGCTCAGGTTCATAAATGTGGTGGGAACCAGCAGGCGGACATCTTCACCGCCGATGTTCAGCCGCGCGGTGTAGCCGTAGAACTTACTCTCTTCTTTCAACGACTGATTGTGACGTTGAGCCAGTAAATCGACATACCAGGCACCGGCGTTATGGCGCGTTGCGGCGTATTCAGCGCCCGGATTGGCCAGACCGACAATCAGTTTGATGCTGCTCACTTGTTTGTATTCCTGAGGAGTGCTTGGAGAAGAGGGGTAGTGTACTAAGAGCGGTCGAAGAACTCAAAATTGTGAGCCACCACGCAATAGTTGAGGGTGGTGATAATGCTGTTTCTATAGATAAATCAGCTTATTGCACGTAAAGATTTGTCAAAGTTTTAGCAACAAATGTGATCTGTCCCGCAACCGAACCGTTAACCATTGCATAAACTTATGGCACTACAGCGCGGGAATGCGCTTTGCACTGACTTCTGGAGGTGAGAGATGAGACGTAAACATGCCAATATTACCGGTAATTCTCTGATGGTGCTGGGCCTGGTGGTGATGGTGGTAGGAGTGGGTTACTCCGTGCTGAATCAGCTGCCGCAGTTGCAGTTACCTCAATTTATGGTTCATGGTGCCATCTTCAGCATCTTTGTTGGCGCACTGCTCTGGCTGGTAGGCGCGCGCATCAGCGGCCGTGAAAAAGTCACCGATCGCTACTATTGGGTGCGTCATTACGGTGATAAACGCTGCCGCAGGAATTCCAGCCATATACAGCATTGATTGCTGGCATCAGCCGGTTGCGCAACGTTTGTGTTCTCAGACCAGTATCGCTTCAATGATTTCTGGCTCTGATTCCCTCTGAGGCACAAACAGCGTAACCCGGTTTCTGCCCAATGCTTTCGCCTGATACAGTGCCTCATCGGCGGCCACCATCAGCGTAGCGATCTGATGGTCAGGCCCCGTGCCGGTTACCACGCCAATACTCACCGTGTAGTTCACGCCCTCCGGTAATGCATTTTCCACCGCGTAACGGATCCTTTCGGCGCACAGCAGTGCATCGCTTTCACTGGCGCTGAGGATTGCAGCAAACTCCTCTCCACCCAGCCGGGCGAAATAGCTTTTTACCGGCATCAGTTGCGTCACCTGGCGACAGAAATCGACCAGGATCCGGTCGCCCTGCGTATGGCCAAAGCGGTCATTGATGCTTTTGAAATGGTCCAGATCAAACAGCATTACCGCCAGCGGCTGGCCGTTTTTATCGCATGAACGGGCCAGCTCTTCGCCTTTTTCAAACAGTGCGCGGCGGTTCCAGACGCCGGTCAGCGGATCGAGCAATGAGGCCTGTTTGTATTTAATCTGTGTGCGTTCATTGACCATCGCCAGCATGGTGAACGTCAGTCCAATCACCATCATGATCGATTCCAGAATCACATAGACCGAGAAAGTAGAGCCGCCAATTGCGCCATGCAGCGGGCTGGGAATACCGTCATCCAGCAACGCGCGCGCCACATGAAACAGCAGGTGGATCCACAACAGCAGTTGTGCAGGCCAGTAGGTGACGGGAAGGGTTGCTCGCGATTTGCGTAATTCGAAGATCATCCAGGCGGTGTAAATGATGCATAACACACAGCTGGCGAGAATGCGGTTCGGCATTGAATAGTAAAACTGCGGGAACAGGCAGAGCACGGCCCAGATTAGCGGGCCAGACAGCCATAAATAGCCGTAAGAAGCGCCACGAAACGATCGGAAGGCCAGCACCAGCAAACTGTAGGCCAGCATCACCAGAATATTGCCGACCGCTACCGGCCAGAACAGATGTCCCTCGCTGCGCAGGCTGCTCAGAAATACCGCAACGATAGAGATAACCAGTGACAGACACTGAAAGCCCAGTACCGGGTTATACTGTGACCCTTTCCAGGCAAAAACCATGATGATGCTGAGGAAAAACAGCACATAGAGTTCACAGACAAACAGGGTATAGACGTCGAGCGCCATTTTAAGAATATTCCTGGAAAATCGATCTGAGCAAAATAGCACTAATTAATTGTGCTCAAAAGACCCAACAGGTTTGTTTATGAAAAAAAGGGACGGGCGAACCCGTCCCCTGGCTATCAGTGCTCGAACATCGCAGAGATAGACTCTTCGTTGCTGATACGACGGATTGCTTCAGCCAGCATGCCGGACAGCGTCAGGGTACGCACGTTTGGCAGGGCTTTGATCTCTTCCGGCAGCGGAATGGTGTCGCAAACCACCACTTCGTCAATCACGGAATGACGCAGGTTTTCCACGGCGTTGCCGGAGAAAATCGGGTGCGTGGCGTAAGCGAAAACACGCTTGGCTCCACGCTCCTTCAACGCCTCAGCGGCTTTGCACAGGGTGCCGCCTGTGTCGATCATATCATCAACCAGCACGCAGTCACGGCCGGCAACGTCACCGATGATATGCATCACCTGTGAAACGTTGGCGCGCGGACGGCGTTTGTCGATGATCGCCATATCAGTATCGTTAAGCAGTTTGGCAATCGCACGGGCGCGAACCACACCACCAATATCCGGAGAAACCACAATCGGGTTCTCCAGACCAATCTGCAGCATATCTTCCAGCAGGATCGGGCTGCCGAAAACGTTATCAACCGGGACGTCAAAGAAGCCCTGAATCTGCTCAGCATGCAGATCCACAGTCAGTACGCGGTCAACACCAACGCTGGAAAGAAAGTCCGCCACCACTTTGGCTGTGATCGGCACACGCGCAGAACGCACGCGGCGGTCCTGACGGGCATAACCAAAGTAAGGGATGACGGCGGTAATACGACCAGCGGAAGCGCGGCGCAGGGCATCTACCATCACAACCAGTTCCATCAGGTTGTCGTTAGTAGGAGCACAGGTGGACTGGATGATGAAAATATCACCACCGCGTACATTTTCATTGATTTGTACGCTCACTTCACCATCACTGAAACGACCGACGGCGGCGTCGCCCAGGCTAGTGTAAAGGCGGTTGGCAATACGTTGTGCTAGTTCCGGGGTGGCGTTACCAGCAAAAAGCTTCATATCAGGCACGAGAAGAACCTCAGGCTTTGCGTCCAGAGAATGAACATCGTTGTCAGCAGCACTGGGCGGTATACCGCTGACGGGTTCATACGGGTGTAGTATCGAGCGCAGTGCAACCTCAGGAACAGGGTGAGATTGTCACTGACTCTTTATTGCGCCGAAAGGTGACGGTGCAGCGGCGAAACGTTAACGCCTCGCGCGACAAAACCCTGCCACTTTTTCGGAACAAGCTCAAACACCTGGCGGGCAGCAGACTCGGTGTCGAATTCAGCAAACACACAAGCGCCGGTGCCAGTCAGGCGCGACGGCGCGTATTCTAGCAGCCAGGAAACAAGCTGTTCAACCTCGCGAAAACGTTTTCTTACGACTGGCTCACAATCATTACCGTAATCGGCCAGTAATAACTCACTGATTTCCCGTCGCGGTGTGTCACGGATCAGCGCCGGATCGGTGAAAACCGCCGGGGTGGAAATGTGTACACCAGGATGAATAACCAGATACCACTTCTCTGCCGGAGCCACCGGCGTCAGCTCTTCGCCAACCCCTTCAGCAAACGCGGCAAATCCCTGCACAAACACCGGCACATCCGCGCCCAGCTGCAGGCCGAAGGTGGCCAGCTCGGTAAGGCTGAAGCCGGTTTTCCAGTAGTGATTCAGTGCCACCAGCACGGTGGCGGCATCGGAAGAGCCGCCGCCAAGGCCACCGCCCATCGGCAGATTTTTTTCAATCGCCAGGGTGGCTCCCGCATTTTCCGGCAGCGTTCCGCGCAGCTGAGCCTGCTGGCGTAACAGCTTCGCGGCGCGTACCACCAGATTCTCCTCCTCCGGCACGCCTTCTACCGCCGTCAGCAGCTTTATGCTGCCGCTGTTGTCGGTCGTGATGGTCAGCTCGTCACCGAAATCCAGAAACTGAAAGAGTGTCTGCAGATTATGATAGCCGTCGGTGCGACGGCCGGTGATGTAGAGGAACAGATTCAGTTTAGCGGGTGCTGGCCATTTCACGATGGCCGGAAGGGCGGATTGAACGGTGCCTGCACTCATTTAACCGTCCAGCTGTCCATTTTCAGTTTGATGCGCTGGCTACCTTCGTGCAGTTCCATATTGGACGGCAGGTTGGGCTGCTGCCTGCTGTCGTAGCCGGAATAGTCCACTTTCCACTGCTGACCGTTACGGCTGTAGTTCACTTCACGCAGGCGGTACTGGTCGTCCAGTGAATAATCCGTTGCGTCACCCGGCAGGCCGACCATCCACTGGCGCAGGTTAGCAAGCGGAATATCCATCCCGGTCAGTTGAGCGATCATGCTCTCCGCATCATTACCGGTGTAGCGCTTGCCTTTGTTATCGACAATCTGCACTACGCTGCCCTGCGCATCCAGCTGCAGTTCGGTGCTGCCCAGCGGGTTTGTCAGCAGCAGACGGTAGCGGTCTGGTGAGGTTTGCTGCCAGTTAAAACGCGCATAGACCTTCTGGCTATCGGAAAGATAGGCAAAAGCTCCTCGGGTCTGATACTGAGTAATTTGTTGCACTTCGTGCTGATGCTGCTGCCATTGCGGAGAGGTGACGCTCTGTCCCGGGCCCTGGGGTTGCTGATGGAGGCCACAGGCGGCCAGTAACACGCTGGTAAGCGGGAGAAGCCGCATCAGGCGGCGATTCTGCAATAACATAGGGGTCAGCTCCTCAGACTCCGGTCGGGCGTACATGCCCAAAATTAACCGTTCAAATTATCGGCCCGTGGGGGCGGCGTCAATGCTGAATTTGTCTTATTTGATGGCTGACGGCTATATCTTGTTACAGCGATCGTTGAAGCATGGCTTTTCTTGATCTCGCGCATCTTGTAGAATGCGCCTCACAAAACCCTATCAACAGTGGGATATCCCTAAACTACTCACCATGACGTTGCTGGCTCTCGGAATTAATCACAAAACGGCTCCTGTTGCTCTGCGCGAACGTGTTACGTTCGGGCCGGAGACGCTGGATCAGGCCCTGAACAGCCTGCTGGCCCAACCGCTGGTGCAGGGCGGCGTGGTGCTGTCTACCTGTAACCGGACCGAGTTATACCTCAGCGTTGAGCAGCAGGAAAACCTGCAGGAGCAGTTGGTGAAGTGGCTGTGTGATTATCACCAGCTCAGCCCTGAAGAGGTGCGTAAGAGCCTCTACTGGCATCACGGCGATCAGGCGGTCAGCCATCTGATGCGCGTGGCCAGCGGGCTGGATTCTCTGGTGTTAGGGGAGCCACAGATCCTCGGTCAGGTGAAAAAAGCCTTTGCCGATTCGCATCGTGGCCAGCCCATTACCAGCGAACTGGAAAGGATGTTCCAGAAGTCCTTCTCGGTTGCCAAACGGGTACGCACGGAAACCGATATCGGTGCCAGTGCGGTGTCGGTCGCTTTTGCCGCTTGTACGCTTGCCCGGCAAATCTTCGAATCCTTATCGACCGTTACCGTGCTGCTGGTCGGCGCTGGTGAAACGATCGAGCTGGCGGCCCGTCACCTGCGTGAGCACAGCGTGCAGAAGTTGATCATCGCTAACCGTACCCGTGAACGCGCGCAGCTGCTGGCCGATGAGGTTGGCGCGGAAGTGATTGGCCTGGCCGACATTGATGAGCGGCTGGCCGAAGCCGACATAATTATCAGTTCCACCGCCAGTCCGCTGCCGATCATTGGCAAGGGGATGGTGGAGCGCGCGCTGAAAAAACGCCGCAATCAGCCAATGCTGATGGTGGATATCGCGGTTCCCCGTGATGTGGAGCCGGAAGTGGGCAAGCTGGCCAACGCCTATCTCTACAGCGTTGATGACCTGCAGGCGATTATCGAAAGCAACATGGCGCAGCGCAAAGCCGCCGCCGTGCAGGCCGAAAGCATCGTCGTCCAGGAAAGCGGAGAGTTTATGTCGTGGCTGCGCGCGCAGAGCGCGGTGGAAACGATCCGCGACTACCGCTCTCAGGCCGATCGGGTTCGCGCTGAACTGGAAGCCCGTGCCATGGCTGCCCTGCAACAGGGTGCCGATCCGCAGGATGTGATCCGCGATATGGCCCACAAACTGACCAACCGTTTGATCCATGCACCAACCAAATCTCTTCAGCAGGCTGCCCGCGATGGGGATACTGAACGCCTGCAGATTTTACGCGACAGCCTCGGGCTGGATTAGCGTTTTATTCGCCTCTCTGAACAACTAAGGTAAAACACCATCAATGAAGCCTTCTATTGTTGCCAAACTGGAAGCCTTGCAGGAACGCCACGAAGAAGTTGAGGCGATGCTGGGTGACGCTGGCGTGATTGCCGATCAGGAGCGTTTTCGTGCGCTGTCACGCGAATATGCTCAGCTGACCGACGTCAGCCAGTGCTTCCGCCGTTGGCAGCAGACTCAGGATGATATTGACACTGCGCTGGAGATGCTCGACGACCCTGAAATGCGTGATATGGCGCAGGAGGAGTTAAAACAAGCCCGTGAAGCCGGTGAACTGCTGGAGCAGGAGTTACAGGTGCTGCTGCTGCCGAAAGATCCGGATGATGAGCGCAACTGCTATCTGGAAGTGCGTGCCGGAACCGGTGGCGATGAAGCGGCTATTTTTGCCGGCGATCTGTTCCGCATGTACAGCCGCTACGCCGAATCACGCCGCTGGAAAGTGGAAGTGATGAGCGCCAACGAAGGTGAGCACGGTGGCTATAAAGAAGTGATCGCCAGGGTGATCGGCGATGGCGCTTATGGCCGCCTGAAATTCGAATCCGGCGGTCATCGCGTGCAGCGCGTGCCGGAAACCGAATCGCAGGGCCGTATCCATACTTCCGCCTGTACCGTGGCGGTGATGCCTGAAGTACCGGAAGCCGAACTGCCGGACATCAATCCGGGCGATCTGAAAATTGATACCTTCCGCTCCTCCGGGGCGGGTGGTCAGCACGTTAACACCACCGATTCGGCAATCCGTATTACTCACCTGCCAACCGGTATCGTGGTGGAGTGCCAGGACGAGCGTTCACAGCATAAAAACAAAGCTAAAGCGCTGGCCGTGCTGGGTTCGCGCATCCGTGCGGCCGAAATGGCCCGTCGTCAGCAGGAAGAAGCGTCAACGCGCCGCAATCTGCTCGGCTCCGGTGACCGTTCCGACCGTAACCGCACCTACAACTATCCGCAGGGGCGTATCACTGACCACCGTATTAACCTGACCGTATACCGTCTGGAAGAGGCAATGCAGGGCAAGCTGGATATGCTGATTGAGCCAGTGGTACAGGAATATCAGGCGGATCAGCTGGCTGCTCTGTCCGAGCAGGAGTAATGGAGATCCGTCAGTGGCTGCGGGCCGCTATCCTCCAGCTGGCAGGCAGTGATAGTCCGAAGCGTGATGCGGAAATTTTGCTGGAGTTTGTCACCGGAAAATCCCGCAGCTGGCTGATAGCCTTTGACGATACCCTCCTCAGTGAGGAGCAACTGCAACAGCTGGATCCTCTGTTGGCTCGCCGCGCCAGTGGCGAGCCGGTTGCTTACCTTACCGGTGAGCGCGAATTCTGGTCTTTGCCTCTCGCCGTTTCCCCCGACACGCTGATCCCACGTCCTGATACCGAGCTGCTGGTGGCGCAGGCGCTGATGCGTTTACCTGCCGCTGCACACGTGCTTGATCTGGGCACCGGTACCGGGGCAATTGCGCTGGCACTGGCCAGCGAGCGTCCTGACTGCCGGGTGACCGGCGTGGATCGCATTCCGGCGGCGGTTGAGCTGGCGCAGCGCAATGCACAGAATCTGGCGATAACCAATGCCTCGTTTCGCCTGAGCAACTGGTTCAGCGCGCTGGCCGGTGAGCAGTTTGCGCTGATCGTCAGCAACCCGCCCTATATCGACCAGGCCGATGAGCACCTGAGCCAGGGTGACGTCCGTTTCGAACCTGAAAGCGCGCTGGTGGCGGCCGATCACGGCCTGGCAGATATCAAAATTATCGCCGCAATGGCCGGACAGTTTCTGCTGCCCGGCGGCTGGCTGCTGCTGGAACATGGCTGGCAGCAGGCGGAACAAGTGCGCACTATTTTGCGCGAGAACAGGTTTTCCTCTGTGGCAACCTGTCAGGATTATGGCGGCAATGACCGCGTAACTTATGCTCAGAAACCATAACCGGGAGAACACCCATGGCTGACTGGTACAGCCCCGTTAAAATGCTTCATCTGCTGACCGTCACCGTAACCGCGCTGATGTTTGTGCTGCGCTTCTACTGGTTGCAGACTGGTTCGGTGATGCTTCAGCGTCGCTGGGTGCGCATTGTGCCGCATCTCAATGACACGTTGCTGTTACTTTCCGGTATCCTGTTGGTGGCAATAACCCATTTTTATCCGTTCTCCCCGCAGGGAGCATGGCTGACTGAGAAGTTGTTTGGCGTTATTATCTATATTGCGCTTGGGTTTATCGCACTGGGGCGCAGGCCACGGGCCCAAAAAATCCGGTGGATTGCCTTTATTGTGGCGGTCGCCGTGCTGGGGGTGATTTATCATCTGGCTACCACCAAAATGCCATTGTTGGGGAATGTATGACGTCGATAGCAAATGTAGATCTCACAGTGACGCCACTGTGCGAGGCGGTGATGGCAGCGACACAAACCATCCGCCCCGATTTCCCTGCTGAAGACGTGAAGAAGCAGCTGGAGGCGCTGGTGGCTGAAGCCCGCGCCACAATTCCGCAGCAGCTGGCACAGGATCTGCAGCTCGAAAAACTGATAGAGCTGTTCTGGAAGCAGTGGGGCTTTGGCGGCGCAAGCGGCGTTTACCGCCTCTCTGATACCCTGTGGCTGGATAACGTACTGAAAACGCGGCAGGGTACCGCCGTGTCGCTCGGCATCATTTTCCTGCACATTGCCGGGCAGCTGTCGCTACCGCTGATGCCGGTGATATTTCCGACGCAGCTGATACTGAGAGCCGACTGGGTTGATGAGGAGATGTGGCTGATCAATCCTTTCAACGGCGACACGCTGGATGAACACACGCTGGAAGTGTGGCTGAAAGGCAACATCGGCCCGGTTGCCGAACTGTATGACGACGATTTGCAGGAAGCGGAACCGCAGCTGGTTCTGAACAAAATGCTCGATACGCTGAAGTCTGCACTGATGGAAGAGAAGCAGATGGAGCTGGCGCTGCAGGTCAGCCAGGTGCTGGTGAATATGGATCCGGAAGATCCGTACGAGATCCGCGACCGTGGTCTGATCTTCGCCCAGCTGGACTGCGAGCACGTTGCGCTGAGCGACCTGACCTATTTCGTTGAGCAGTGTCCGGAAGACCCGGTCAGCGAAATGATTAAGCTGCAAATTCATTCGATTGAACAGAAACAGATCACCCTGCACTAAATATAAGGCGATGACATGAAACAAAAAGTGGTTAGCATTGGTGACATCAAGGTAGCAAACGACCTGCCGTTCGTGCTGTTTGGCGGCATGAACGTGCTGGAATCCCGCGATCTGGCGATGCGAATCTGTGAGCACTACGTCACCGTGACCCAGAAGCTGGGTATCCCTTACGTGTTTAAAGCCTCTTTTGACAAGGCCAACCGCTCCTCAATCCGCTCTTACCGTGGCCCGGGCCTGGAAGAGGGGATGAAGATTTTCCAGGAGCTTAAGCAGACTTTCGGCGTCAAAGTGATCACCGACGTGCACGAGGCCAGTCAGGCGCAGACCGTGGCCGACGTGGTGGATGTGATCCAGCTGCCTGCGTTCCTCGCCCGTCAGACCGATCTGGTGGAAGCGATGGCGAAAACCGGCGCGGTGATTAACGTTAAGAAACCTCAGTTCGTCAGCCCTGGCCAGATGGGTAACATCGTTGAGAAATTTGCCGAAGGCGGCAATGACAAAGTGATCCTCTGCGACCGTGGTGCTAACTTTGGTTATGACAACCTGGTTGTCGACATGCTCGGCTTCAACGTGATGAAGCAGGTTTCTGACGGCAGCCCGGTCATTTTCGATGTGACCCACGCGCTGCAGTGCCGCGATCCGTTTGGCTCCGCTTCCGGCGGCCGTCGTGGTCAGGTAACCGAGCTGGCCCGTGCCGGTATGGCGGTGGGCCTGGCTGGTCTGTTTATCGAGGCGCATCCGGATCCGGCCAACGCCATGTGCGACGGACCTTCCGCACTGCCGCTGGATAAGCTGGAGCCTTTCCTCAAACAGATGAAAGCGCTCGACGATCTGGTGAAAAACTTCCCGGAGCTGGATACCAGCAACTGATGAAGCTGGAGGCTGGCCAGAGTGCCGGCCTTTTTTTACAAGGAGTCCACTGATGAAGAAAACAGGCGTGCTGATTGCCACAGCCATGCTGCTGGCAGGCTGCAGTACCGGAGCAGAGAAAGGGCCCCATAATTTGCTGACCGATCGCAGCTTTGTGCTGAAGACCGTTGATGGTCAGGCGGTTAGCCCTCCGGCAGGCATGAAGCCAGGGATTAATTTTGCCCGGGATATGCGGGTCAGTGGCGTGATGTGCAACCGCTTCTTTGGTCAGGGCAAACTGGAGCACGGCGTGCTCAGCGTGCCGCACCTGGCTTCCACACGGATGCTGTGCATCGATCCCAAGCTGAACGAGTGGGAAACCACCATCGGCAAAATGCTGACGGCGGGTGCCAGGCTGAAACTCGATCAGCAAACGCTGACGCTGAGTGGTTCAGGCCATACTCTGGTTTACATCGCGGATAATTAATTCAGGGAAGCAGAAACAGAACGGCCCCGGTAAAGAGCGCAGTGCTTTTCACCGGGGCCGTTTTTTTTGCGGCAGACAACCTCAGGTTGCAGCCCGCAGGTTAGAGCATGATGGTAATCAGATAACCGGCAAACAGTGCCAGGTGTGCTGCGCCATTCAGCACGTTAGTCCTTCCGGTGGAGAACGACACCTGGCACAGCAGCAGGGCGGCCAGCATCAGCACCATCTGCGGTGGCTCAAGGCCGAAGATCAGCTGCTGCCCGGTCAGGGTGGCGATAATGGTCACCGCCGGAACGGTCAATGAAATGGTCGCCAGCACCGAACCAAAGAACAGGTTCATCGCGCGCTGCACCTGATTAGCCAGCACCGCTTTAATTGCCCCCAGCCCTTCCGGGGAGAGGATCAGCAGCGCCACCAGGAAGCCAACAAAACCTTCCGGAGCGTTCAGACGGGTCAGCAGCGACTCCAGCGGCGTGGCATCCGTTTTGGTCACGGCGATCACGGCAACCAGATGCACAATCAGCCAGATGGTGTGCCAGGTGCTGGAGTGCGCAGAAGGCTTGCCATGATGCGGGTCGCCGTCGTCGCCCTCATCTTCATGCTCGTAGACAAACAGGTTCTGGTGCGTTTTGGTCTGGATCAGCAGGAACACGCCGTACATGGCGGCGGAGATCCCGGAAATCATCAGTGCCTGAGTGACGCTGAAGTTGCCACCCGGCAGAGCGTTAGGGAACACCAGCACCAGAATACCTAGCGGGAACAGGGCAATCAGATACTGTTTCACCCCGGCCAGGTTAACAAACTGGGTGGCAAATTTCCGGCCGCCCAGCAGCAGGGCAAAGCCCACCAGGCCACAGGTGACAATCATAATGATGGAGTACAGCGTATCGCGCATCAGCGCCGGAGCCGCATCGCCGGTAGCCATCAGCGCGGAGATCAGGCTGACTTCAAGGATCACTACCGACAGGCTGAGGATCAGTGAACCGTAAGGCTCGCCCAGACGGTGTGCCAGTACGTCAGCATGACGTACCACGCTAAAGGCGCTGCTGAGGATCGCGACCAGCGCCATCAGGTTAATGGCGACGATGACCGGCATCGATGAGGAGTGTCCAAAGAAGCTCAAAATAATCAGAGTCGCGACCGGGAGAAGCAGGGTTGTCTCTTTATGGCGTGTTTTAACGCTTTCTTGCGCAGTCATAGGCGTCGTTTTCCTTAAGTCTGTCAACACCGGGCCTGACGTTAAGTGTTGATCGCAGGCGGGAATATTATCATTTATTTTAACTGGTTATATTACAAGCGGCTGCAGTTTAACGGCTGACGAATTAAAAATGTGAATGTTTACATTATTTTACGGTTAGGAGTGATTTTAAATATCACTTGCGGGTAAGTATGGGTGTTTAACCTATCTCTATGAAAAAAAGTGATTAATTTCACCTTGGTTAAATAAAATATGGTTATTTAAAGGGGTGAAATGGTACTTAAAACAAAGGAAAAAAGTATTCCTGACCTTTTTTTCTATTGAAGTGCCGTAAAGGGTCAGGTAGCAATAAAAAGTTTTCTCTGCCAGGCTTAAACTGTCCCTTTGAAAGGAGATTTATGATGCCTTACAGTTCCAGAACATCTCTTCCCGACAGCGTAAAACATGTTCTCCCCGTTCATGCGCAGGACATCTACCGGCAGGCTTTCAATAGCGCCTGGGATGAGTATAGAGAGAAAAAGGATCGCCATGGCGATGAATCACGAGAAGAAGTTGCTCATAAAGTTGCCTGGTCTGCGGTTAAGCACCAGTACCAGAAAGGCGATGATGATAAGTGGCATAAAAAAAACTGAGTCAGGCAGGGCGATCCGTTCGCCCTGAACGTTTCCACAACTCTCAACCCGACCTCATCACTCCGGATTCACAACCTGACCCCACAGGATTTTCTGTGGTTTACCCTCTGCATCTCACAATATCGCGATTTCCCAGAACACTTTCTCCCTTGCCGCTTAAGTTTTGCGTGGCTTTGCCGATTATTGAGTTAACTAAAATTTTTTCTTTTGTGATGCGCTTCAAACTTGATTGCACGGCCTTAAATGGCATAAGGTCATTGTTAGCAGTGAAATCATGAATTTTTTAATAATTTACATCCAGGGATAGTGGGTTCAGCAGTAACAGGGAGTGCGCAGTGGCTGGAGGGGTTCTGTGTTAACAAGAGATTTCCTGAAAAAAGCGGATTGCAGCACGGCTTTTGGCGCTATCGAGGAATCGCTGTTATGGACCTGTGAGCAGCGTGCAGCCTCGCTGGCAGCCACTCTGGCCTGTCGTCCGGACCACAGTCCGGTATGGATTTTCGGCTACGGTTCACTGATGTGGAACCCGGTGTTTGAATCCGACGAGGTTGCCGAAGGCATATTGCAGGGCTGGCATCGCGCGTTTTGCCTGCGGCTGACCGCGGGGCGCGGAACGGCGATGCAGCCGGGCAGGATGCTGGCGCTGAAAGAGGGCGGCGCAACCACCGGGCTGGCATTTTGCCTGCCGGAAGAGAAGCTGCACGAAGAGCTGGAACTGTTGTGGAAGCGTGAAATGGTAACCGGCTGCTATCTGCCAACCTGGTGCGAGCTGTCACTGACCGATGGCCGTAAAGTCACGGCATTGGCGTTTGTTATGGATCCGCGCCACGCGCTCTACGAGGCTGATTCCTGCCCGAAAACCATCGCGCCGCTGATTGCTCAGGCGAGCGGTCCCCTGGGCACCAATGCTCAGTATCTTTTCTCGATGGAGCAGGCGTTGCAGAAGCGGGGCTTGTATGATGACTGCCTGACCGATTTGGTACAGCGCGTCCGTGAGCTCACGCAGTATCATAACGGGATGGCGGGGTAAGCCCGCTCAGCCCGGAAGTCCGGGCTGATGTCAGTTCGCGTCAGCCCGGGTTAATCAGCCAGGTTCCCACCCGGTTAATTTCCAGCTGCTGGCTGTGCACCGCGGTGCCAGTCTGCACTTCGATTTTGTAACTTCCCGCCGCAAGATTCAGCGAGGCATAACCGCTGTTATTCGGCTTCACATCCACCGGCTTGCCGTTCAGCGTCACTTTCTGACTGTTATCCAGCTTGAGGTAGACCGTTGCCATCATTGGACTTGCGGCGACGGCTGGTGAGGTTGCGCTGGTTGCCGGAGCAGTGGTGCCAGCCACGGCGGGCCGATCGGTGCTGGCTGGCGTGTCATCACGATTCAGCAGGACCACCACGGCGATCACCGCCAGCAGAGCAACGCCGCTGAGGATCGCCAGCGGTTTTGACAGTTTTCGCACTGGCTGAAGGAGAACCGATTCTGCTGCTCCGGCACCCGGATTGAAGGCAAGCACTACGGGCTCTTGCACCGGCTCCGGTTCTGGCAACAACGGCTCAGGCGTTTCTTCAGCCACATGCGTGACGTTAGTGACCAGCTGCTCAACGCTGCTCACCGGCAGTTCAATCAGTGCGGCCAGCTCATCAATGCTTTGCGGCCGGTTCTCAGGCTTCATCGCCAGTGAACGGTCAATGGCATTGAGCAGCGACAGCGAGAAGCCTTCCGGCCGCAGCGTGGTCAGCGGCTCGTAGCGATCTTCAATGCAGCGCACCACGCTGACCGGCGGTGGATTACCGGTAACCAGCGTGTGCAGCACGGCTCCCAGCGCGTAGATGTCGGTCCATGGCCCCTGGTCAATGTCACTCTCTTCGCTGTACTGTTCAATTGGCGCATAGCCGGGTTTCAGCATGATCTCCGTTTCATCGGAGAGATTGCCAATCTCCTTGCGTGCGGAGCCAAAGTCCAGCAGCACCGGCAGCTGATTTTCCTGGATCTGAATATTGTCCAGTGAGATATCACGGTGCAGGTAACCGGCACGATGAATGGTGTCAATGGCCCCGAACAACGGCGGCAACAGTTGCCGGATCCAGGCGTCGGTCAGCGTCTCCGGGCTACCCAGTTGCCACTCTTTCAGCGTCATGCCGCTGTAGTAGAGCGTACCCATGTAGGCAGTGCCGTTCTCTTCCCAGAAGCGCAGCACGTGCAGCAGCCCCGGATGGTTAAACCGCGCCAGAAGACGGGCTTCCTGGATAAAACTGTTCAGGCCAGCCGCAAACAGCTTCTGGTACCGTTCGCCGCGCAGGACGATTGCCAGATCCTCATCGCGGGCGGCCAGCGAAATGGGCAGGTACTCTTTGATTGCAATGGTGCGCTCAAGCAGGTGGTCCCAGGCGCGATAAACAATCCCGAAACCGCCACCGCCAATCACTTCCTTAATCTCAAACTCGTTAAAACGGTGTCCAGCCGGAAGGGCGTTGGGCACGTTTTTCGCATTCTCGTTTGCCGACATAGTAAACACTCTCTCAGTGCTAACGTCCTGTTATCCCCGGGGACTGTCCGGATTAGTTAACGGTGCGCCAGGCGCCAATAGCCGGGTCGGCCAGGTCTGCATGCAGGTCATCAACCAGCAGCACATTAATTTTCACTTGTTGATCCACCACGGACCCCCAGGCTTTACGCAGGGTATCCACACGGGCTTTCAGCGCATCCGCATCAGCGGCACGATCCTTGTCCATCTTCACCAGCAGCGCCCCGTCAAAGGACCAGACGTGCAGAGCAGGATTAAAGGTCAGCAGCAGCCAGCTGTCCGGCGCGTCTTTTTTGCTGACCACCAGTCGCTGATTGTTGGCTGCCACGATATCAAGTTCTCCGCTGGCCGGGTGGACGTTACGTAGCGGGAAGCCTTCGTAAAATTGCACTGGCACCGGCTGGGTTTTGCCGTTAGCGGAGAGCGTGAGTTCGCTTTTGCCTTCCAGCCAGCCTTCGGTTGAGCAGGAGAGATCCTTGCCGTCCGGAATAAACAGCGACTGGCCTTCTTCATCCCACCAGGTGCGGAAATGGCAGCCGCCCGGCAGATCGAAATGCTGCAGCGGGGCGCTATTGGCGGGCTGGGAAAGATCCAGCGGCTCGGCGTTGCTGGCCGTGGCCGTGGACGTCGCGTCAGCAATCACAATCGGCCGCCAGTTCTGCTCTTTGGCCGCAGTGCCGGTAGCCAGCACCGAACCGGTATCGTTAGTCATCTGCCAGGGCAACTCGACAAGTTTGCTGCACTGATTCTGTAACAGCGTGCCGACGCGGGGCAGGAAACTGGTCAGCACGCTGGACTCTTTGCTCTTTCCGGAGACGATACGTAAATGGATATTTTCCTGGCACCAGTCCTGTGGCGCATTACTCTCAACGTTGTCGATAAACACTTCCAGCGCCAGGCTGGGGGAGTAAACCACGCGATAATCCTCCGCCTGTGCGGCGGTCGCTATCAACAATGTGGCAGTGGCTGGCAACCAATATTTCATAGCGTTCCTTGGTGTTAATCCCGCGGCGGTAAAAAGCGAGCAGAGTCCGCCATCGATTGTAATAGGGTGGTTTCCTGAGGCGAGCCGATCCAAATCGCCACCGCGCTCAAATTGTCTTTTTTGTCGCTGCGGTTTATGGCTTTTTGCATCAGAGCCAGCCACTCTTCAGGGGAGTTCACCATGCGCAACGCCTGTTCCATCTCTTCCGGCGTCAGGCTGCACCAGAAGCCATCGGTACAGACCAGAAAAGCATCGCCATCTTCCAGTGGCAACACAGTGCTGTAACTGACCGGCTGTGGACCATCCGCGCCGAGCGCATTATAGAGTAAATTACTGTTAATTCCGGCATTATCAACACCAGCATCCTTTAACTGCTGTGCCAGGCTGTGGTCGCGGGTCACCGAGTGGATATACCCCCGGCGGAAGTGATAAATGCGGCTGTCACCAGCGTGGGCCCACCATGAGCGCTGTAAATCACGGTCAATAAACAGCGCCGCAAGGGTGGTGCTCATCTGCTCAAAATTCAGAATATTCCTTTGTGCCTGACGCACCGCCAGGTCGGCGTTTTCGACCCAGCGCACTGTATCATCGGGATTCATTGCTGAATCATGGACCAGCTCGGCCAGTAAAGCGTCTCTGGCGACCCTGGCGGCAATTTCTCCGCCTGCCGTGCCGGCCACACCGTCACAGACCAGGAAACAGGCACTGTGTTCGCCCAGCAGGGCTCCGGTTTCATCCTGATTACTTTCTCGCGCGCCGGTCTGCGAAGTCGCGGCATAGTTAATATTCATTCGTCATCCGGTTGGATCTGGGAGTCTTTGTACTGATTCACTTCCATGTCATAGGCCTGCAGGAAAGCATCGCCAAACAGGGTATGGAAATCGTCTTCGATTTCACCAGAGGTGTTCTGATAATGGCGCAGGAAGTAGTCCCACAGGGCGGCTTTCTTGATCGGGCTCAGCCCCATGCGCGGCAGATTACCATCGCGCTTCGCATGCTCTTCCAGCCGCTGCGGATTAAAAGATTGCAGCATGGCGGCAATGATGGCGCGGATCCCGGCGATCATTCCCAACTGGTGGGCTTGCAGGTCAACCAGCGCGTCCCGTACTGCCTGTTCTGGTGGCATAAACCCCGGCATCTGGCTCTGATAAATCTGCATCAGCACCGTTTTACCGGAAGGCAGGATTTTAAACGGGTTGTTGGCTTCATTGAGGATCATAGTCATCTCTGCCTTCACGCCGCGCTTAAGAATTGAACGCGAGGAGAGCAGCGCCACCGTACCCTGAGAGAACAGGCTCAGCATCCGGCCGGTAATGCGCATCTGGTCTTCGGTCAGCTGAGGTTTGTCGGCATGATTATCCAGCCCCATCCCTTCCATCAGCGCGGCGAGCAGACGCTGCTCGTTGCCCTGAGGCACTCTGCGCCCGGTATGCGGGGCATCATGGTTAACCGGGTCAATGCCCAGTCGGGCATCATTCTGGCGGGCAGTGCGGGCGGCAAGTTGTTCAGCAGAGTGCAGTTCCGTGGGATGAACCAGAATCGGCTCCTGCTCATGCAAAATACCCAGCGGATCCTGCGGCAGGGTATCGTGATGGCTGAACAATGCCAGTGGATCAACGTCGCTGAAGGCTTGCTCCTGCTCGCGGGCCGGGTCGCTGACGGCTATCTGGTATTCGCCGATCCCCAGCACGTCACCATGCTGCAGTGAAATCTGACTGCCGCGCGCCAGCGGGGCATGGTTATGCACCACCGCAATCACGCTGCCGTGGTTGGTCAGACGACAATCGCCATTACCGGCGACATGCACCACCGCTTGCAGGCGGGAAATGGCCCGATCCGCATCCGGAAGCACCAAATCGTTGTCCACGCTGCGGCCAATCGTGCCGCCAGGCGGCACAAATTCACAGGCGTTAACGGGTACCTCGGTTTTGCTCTCAACAATGGTAAATCGCATGCGCTTTTCCTGAAGCCAGGCCCTGGGCCAAATAACTCTATTCAAACATCGGCGGATAGAGTCCATGTCGTCCCGGCTGTGCCACAGCGGCCGGATCGAATAACTGAGAAAACAGCTGAGCGGTCAGATTTCCGCTGTGTTTGTGGCTGGCCAGTGGATAGCCATCACTCTGATTGGTCCACCAGTAACTGGTGTACTGCATCGGGTCGAACTTAACCGCCACTTCGCGCCATGCCAGAGTACAGGGCAGATCCTGATAGCCGATCACGTCCATAATATCCGAACGGCCGGTGTCAGGCAGCGACAGGGGAGGCAGCGCCAGCAGCTCCTGCTCCAGTTGTTCAGCACTGAACGGAGCGCTGACGGCGTGATGCAGCGTTTCACCCAACTGCTGAAACCAGTCGCCTGAGACTGCCAGCTGAGCCGGATGCCACTGGGCCACCGGCACGCTCTGCAGCGCCAGTAGCGGCCATGAACGCCCAACGCGGTCACGTGACGGCAGAAGGCAGCCAATTTGCACACGCTGGACGCCCAGCGTGGCTGGCAGGGCGAAATTCCACACCGGCGCATGAGAAAACTGCTCGCTGACGCCTTCACTGTGATGATGCCAGTGGGTCAGTCCAAGCAGAAACCAGTTTGACCAGTTGGTGACAATCGCCTCAGGGATCCGCCACTGTAAAAAGTCACCGGTGCCTGGCAGCTTGCCGTACCAACCCAGCTTATTGTTCTCTGGCATCGTGAACTCCTCGGGCTAGTAATCGTCGGACGAAGCCGATTCTTGTGCGGCCACCCCTGCCGTCATCGCCGGGGATTTTTGCCCCGTATTGTCCAGATTGATTGCCATCTTCATCATCATCAGCGCGTTATCCCTGGCGAACGGCGAGGTCTGGATTTGCCGATCCAGCAGCTGGCTGAGGTGCCAGTCAAGCTGCTGTAACTGGCGGGTGGTGACGTTGGCGGGCAGAGTGCGCTGCAGGTTTTGCATCACCCAGCCACGTAAGAATTCACCATCGTAACTGCGCGGCTGATAGAGCATCTGATAGGCGCGCAGGGCATTACGGCTGAATTCGCTGTCATCGCCCTTATCATTGCGCAGCGTGGCGGTAATATTCTGCGCCACGCGCGGCAACAGCAGAGTCTTCAGCGCATTCTGATAGAAGCCCCAGGCCGCGTCACTGACCTGATCGCCACGATACAGCCCTCCGCGCATGCTCAGCGGCGGGTCTTCCAGTGAAAAACTGTCGCTCTGCGGCAGCGCGACCAGGCTGTTTAAGAAGGGTAGCAGATCCAGAATATCGCCCTTATTATTCGCCGCCAGCTGCCGGGCCTGCTGCTCCACCGGCGCGAGGCGTGCCGATACCTGCTGCAGATAGTGCTGGTTTTTATAATAGCTGGTGGTCCATAAAAGTGCGGTAATCAGCAGCGCCACACCCATCGAAACATAACCCGCCCAGTGGAGTACGCGGTTGCGGTGCTCCCAGGAACGATCACTGCCGGCCAGGCCGCTTTCCTGGAAAATCATGTCGCTGAGCAATGATCGAATAAAGTAGCTCTGACCCTTATTCGCCGGGATCGGGGCGTTGCGGTTAACGGTATCCCAGCTGGCGATGGAGTGATCAACAGCCTGCGGCAGCTGAAGCTTGCGCGTCAGTTCACCCATAATCCGGTCGAAGGGCAGACCTTCCTGAGTACCGCTGGTGAAGAACAATCCGCGGGCTGACCACGGCATTTCGCCGTTTTCCGGTGAAAAGACTATATCGAGATATTCCGCCAGCAGCGGGCGCAATGAGGCAAATTCCTGCGGGAACAGGAAACAGTCGGCACGCTGGGTTAAATCACTCTCTTTCGCCATTTTCCCGGCCAGCTCTTCCTGCAGGCGTAGAGTCAGGTTGCTGAACTGCTGTTCAAAAAGGGTGTTCAGCGCGGGTTCACTGTTGCGGTCGGCTTCCCACGGGAAGCTGAAACCCCAGATACGGTCACGCTGGCTCTTGTCCAAAGTGGCGTAGTAGCTCATAAACCCTTTCAGCAGATCGGTTTTGGTGACCATGACATAGACCGGGAAGTGGATCCCGGTTTGCTGGTGCAGCTCGGCCATGCGCTGGCGTAGCGAGGTGGCCTGAGCGAAACGCGCTTCCGCTGAGTCGCTCAGCAGATCGGCCACGCTGAGGGTCATGATCACGCCATTAATCGGCTGGCGGGTGCGGTAGCGCTTGAGCAGGTTGATAAAAGTCTGCCATTCGCTGGCATCCCGGGCGCGAAGGCTCTCCTGCAGGGTGTAACGGCCTGCGGTATCCAGCAACACCGCCTCTTCAGTGATCCACCAGTCGCAATGACGTGTGCCGCCAACGCCGCGCAGGGCCGTTTTACCCATGCTGTCGCTGAGAGGGAAATCCAGTCCTGAATTGATCAACGCGGTGGTTTTACCTGCACCCGGTGCGCCGATAATCATGTACCACGGCAACTGATAGAGGTACTGGGCACTGAAACGCTGCAGCCAGCCGCGCTTTTTCTTTGTCTGGCGACCGGAAAATTGGATCTTCTTCAGCAGTATTGCTGCTTCGCTGAAGCGGGCGCTGAGCAGCTCTTCGGTAGCGGCCTGTTCAGCATGGTCCACGTTGTAACTCTGCAGATTATTCAGCAGCTTACTGTTAAACCACGCGCGGTAGAGTTGCGGGATCAGTTGAAAGACAATCCACAGGAAATAGCACAACCCGATGACGATCTGGCGATTAAGGTTGTTTTCCAGCCAGTGATAGTCGCTGAATGAGAACTGCGGGCCGATCATCCAGATCAGCGCGGAGAGGGCGGTAATTCCGAGGAAACCCCAGAGTAACCGGCTCAGGAGCACGGTCGTAAAAGTGGATGGCATCAGGATTTCCCCGCTTTACCGGCCGGCGCTTCTGGTGCCGGGAAGAGAATAATTTCAACCCTGCGATTTTGCGCCCGGTTTTCCCGGCTGTCATTCGGTAACAGCGGGCTGCTGTCCCCCCGACCTTCACTGCGGATCATATGGCCTGGCGTCTGCATCTGTTGCTGCATCAGGGTGCTGATACTGCGGGCCTGTGCCAACGAGAATTCATAGCTGGAAGCGAAGTGGGTTGAGCGCACGCGCTGGTTGTCAGTATAAACACTCACCAGGACGGTTCCCTTAATATTGTCCATAGCCGCAGAAACGCGGGTAATGATGGCGCGGCCCTCCGGAGTCAGATCGGTGCCGGAATCGCTGAACAGCTTGTCAGCAGCGACAATCACTTTGCTGCCGCTGGTGCCATCAGTCACGTCCAGCTGGCGTGCAGAGATCAAATCGTCCAGCCGCTGGCGGATGTCCAGCAGCGATCGGGTGGAAGGGCTGCGTTTGCCCAGTTCAAGTTTTGGTAACGGCGTCTGCCAGATTGAGCGCAACAGCGGCTCGGCGGAGTTGCCCAGCCGCCAGTTCAGGCCGGTGTAGATCAGGCAGGCAATAAATGCGGTAACGGTAATACAGGCCCAGAGCGGAACCGGCGGACGCCACAGGGTATTTTGCCCGGAAGGGGCCAGCGGTTGCGGCGGCGCTGGCGACTGCTGCACGCCACGGGTATCAATGATTAACTGGGCGAGGCGGGTACGCACCGAGTCGCGCTGAATACGGCCATGATCGACCGCCCGGTAACGTCCTTCATACCCCAGCAGCAGGCAGTAGTGGATCACTTCCAGCAACCAGAGATGTTGCCCCGGCGTCTGGGAAATGCGCGACAACAGCTGAAATACTTTTTCACCGCCCCAGCTTTCGTTATGGAAGGTGACCAGCAGCCCATTGCCGGACCAGACGCCGCGCGTTCCCCACGGGGTTTGTGCAGCGGCTTCATCCAGCGCACTGCACAGGCAGTAACGGGCACCGATAATGATATCGAAAGGTAAACCGGCCTGCTTGCTGCGGGTTTCAAACTGGCGGATCTCATCGACGAGCTGCTGACGCAGGCCGGCGGGATCGTCATGCGTTGCCGCCAGACGTATCTGCACAATGGCATTGAGCAATGGTGCAGCAGCGGCAAGTAACGGGTTCTCTTGGCTGACGGAGAGAGGCTTGTCAGCGGGGTATTCCGGGGTCATCAAACTTAACTGTCTCTGCTGTGTGGCAGCTGCCAGGCCTATTCAAGGATCCAGGTCGCTGTATCATTATTGCGACAGGCTTTGCTCTTTCCACCCACGTCAACGCAAACCTTCTTAGCGCTGCTGTTTTTACGTGCTCGCGGCCGATCGCCTTTGATAGTGGCATCGTAGAGTTCGGCTTTTACTCCGGCCTTGAAGGGGACATAGCCGATCAGCTGCTGTTGATCTGCTTCTGCCACAGCCAGCCAGTGGTTTTCCACCTCGCCAAGCACGGTGAACGGCTTGCCATTATCCAGGTAGCGGATAATTTTACCGCCAAAGTCAGGGCTGCTCATTACCGAGGCGTTATACAGCGCACGGTAAGTTTCATTAACCGGGTTGAAAGAGTTTGGTGCCTGTACTGCATGACGATGCGTCAGCTGTACACCATCCACTTCCGATGTGACGAGGGTGTCATCAGTAACCGGAGGCGGAGGTGCTTTACATCCGGCCAGGGTCAGTACTGCCAGCAGGGTTAACGCGATGCTTATTTTCACATTGATCCTCGTGAATATCATCAGTGAGTCTTATAGTCCACAAGCAAAATCCCACTCTTACGCAGAAGACCGGTTGGCCTCTGCGCATGAAAAATTATTCAGGTTTACAGAAAGATAAATATCCTGTCAGTCTACATGACGCTTTTGGGAATGGGAACCATTGCAGCGTGCGACTTTACATGTTAACGGCTGCCCCGCAGGTGACAAAGTAAGCGGTAAAGTTGACAGCGGGCTAATTTGATTAGGATTGATTATAGGGTTCGGGCCGATCCACCCTGACTGGCTTCAACCGGCCGCTTCCTGTGCGGAGATTTGGGACTTTAATGATTAGATTATCTGATGGGTTGCCCGGCGTGAAGAATTTATCAGGCACCGCTCTTTTCAGCCAAATCCCGGTCAGATGTGACAGTGTTTTTCTCACCCGGGCGGGCAAAGTGACAACGGATCACTCCGCAATCAGCACCTTCACCCCCAGCGCTTCAAAAGCCCTGACCGACTCCGGCGTGATGCCGCTGTCGGTGATCAGAAAATGGATATTGCTCCAGTCACAGGGCAGCGCAAACATCGACACTTTGTCTATCTTGCTGGAGTCGGCCACCACATAGACGGTGTTGGCGGAGTTAATCATCGCGCTTTTGACCTTGATATCCGTTTCGCTCGGGAAGCTCAGTCCCAGTCGGGGTGAAATACAGGCAGTGGCCAGGAACAACTTCTCCGCCAGCACGTTTTCGAAAAAGCTGGCTGCCTTTTCACCGGAAGTGGAAAGCGTGGGGAATTTAAACGTCCCGCCAGTCAGCAGAATGTTAATCCCCGGTTCGCCGCCCAGCATCAGCGCAATATTCACCGCGGTGGTGACCACCGACAATTTACGGATATGGGTAATATGTTGGGCAATCGCCGTGGTGGTGGTGCCGGAATCGAAAATGATCGTGTCACCATTTTCGATATGCTGGGCAGCCAGTTTGCCGATGGCATCCTTTTCATTCAGATGAGTTTGCCGTTCCAGCAGCAGCGCACCGGTATTCTGCTTGCCGGTCATCAGGGTGGCACCGCCATGATAACGTTGCACATATCCCTCTTTCTGCAGCATACGCAGATCGGTACGGATGGTCGCTTCTGTCAGGTTAAAGGCTTCAGTCAGCATTTTGACTGTGACCGTGCCGTCCTCGCGGATCATCTCAAGGATTTTCTCACGGCGCTGCTGCATATCCGCCAGTTGTTCATTTTTGCTTTTCAACCGAAACACTCCCTTCACCTGAGGATCGGGCTTCAACCCCCGTCGGCCCTGTTGTTATGGCAAATATTACCCCTCGTTCAGACCGAATGCGAGTATCCCTCCCGGTGATTTTTTATTTTCGAACGAAAATGAATTTTAGGGTGGTTGTTGATAAATCACGTTTTTTTCCGCGATTCAGCGATGAATTCCCTGTTTATGTGCAGTCAAGTCCATATTTCAATGAGTTATATTTTCGAATGGCTTTTGTTTGAAATTTGATCTGCGGCACAAAATGCCATAAAACGATAGCTTATATTTTTATTCGAAAATGAATGAGCCGCTATCCGCTACGCGGCATGACGATGAGCTGAGGTAATGATGGACTTTCAGGCAATCAAACAGACAGCGCGGCAGGCCCGGCGCTATGTTCTGCAAATGAATCATCGGGCTGGGAAAGGCCACACGGGGGCCGATCTTTCTGAAGTGGACATCATTTGCACATTATTTATGGGCGTGATGGACCGGGGAACCGAACGGCCGGATCAGGATCGCTTCATTCTGTCGAAAGGCCATGGCGCGGGCGGCCTGTACTGCAGCGCAGCGGCAATGGGCATGATTTCGCCTGAGATCCTCGACCAGTTTATGGGCGACGATACACTGCTGGCCGGGCACCCGGTACGCCAGAAATTACCGGAGCTGGTGGAAATTAACTCCGGCGGTCTGGGGCACGGTCTGCCGATCGGCGTAGGCCTGGCGCTGGGCAACAAACTTTCCGGTCTCGGCCACCGCCGCGCTTTCGTGTTGCTGGGTGACGGTGAACTGGCGGAAGGTTCCAACTGGGAAGCGGCAATGTCCGCCAGCAAATTCAAACTCGATAACCTGATCGCCATCGTCGACCGTAATCGTCTGCAGCTGGCGGGCAAAACCGAAGACATCATGCCGCTGGAGCCGCTGGCGGACAAATGGCTGGCATTCGGTTTCGAAGTGCTGGAGTGCGACGGCCACGATCCGCAGGCAATCGCTGACGCGGTGAACCAGCCTTCCGCCGGCAAACCACGGGTGATCCTCGCCAACACTGAAAAAGGGCACGGTATCTCCTTTATGGCCAATGTCCCGGCCTGGCACCACTCTGTACCCAATGATGAGCAGCTGGCCCTGGGGCTGGCAGAGCTGGAGGAAGACTGATGCAAGACTTACGCGACGCTGTAATCGCCACGCTGGTGGACGAGCAGGGCAAAGGCGCTAACCTCAGCGTGATGGTGGCGGACTCCACGTCCACCTCGAAAATTGCCCCATTTGAGAAGGCTTACCCTGAGCGGGTGGTTAACGTGGGCATTGCCGAACAGAATATGGTTGGCATGGCGGCAGGAATGGCCCTGAGCGGCCGCACGGTATTTACCGCCAATGCGGCACCGTTTCTGTTTGCCCGATCTAACGAGCAGGTGAAGAACGACATCTGCTACACCGAAACCAACGTGAAAATGCTGGGCCTGAACGCGGGTTTCGCCTACGGCCCCCTCGGGGCGACACACCACTGCACCAACGATATTGCTATCGCCCGGACCTTCGGCAACCTGCAAATCTTCGCGCCGGCTGATGCGGTGCAGGCCAGCGCCATTGCCCGCTATGCTATTCAGCATCCTGGCCCGGTTTATATCCGTATGGACAGTGACAAAGTGCCGGTACTGCACGACGAGAACTATCAATTTGTGCCGGGCAAACCCGAAGTCCTGCAGCAGGGGCAGGAGACAGTGGTGTTCTGCATGGGCACGCTGGCCCACGAGGCACTCGCTGCCAAAGACGACAGCATTACCATCGTATCACTGCCTTCTCTGTGGCCGCTGGATGAAGCTGCCGTGGTGAAGTTGATCGCCAGCCATCAGCAGGTGATCACCATGGAAGAACACACCCTGAGCGGCGGGCTGGGCAGCATTATTGGCGAGATACTGCACAAGCACGGTCTGCGCCAGCGCTTCACTCCGCTGGGTATTCCCGCTAACGAATTTACCCACAGCAGCAGCCGTGCGGCCCTGCGCAGCCAGTTCCGCATCGATGCGGAAGGCCTGCGGACCACGCTGCAACACGTTGTTGCTGCAGCCTGAGGAGAGCCACCAATGAGCAATGAATATGACGTCAGCCTGCGTTACGGCGTGGAAAGCAATACGGACCTGAGTGGCAAAGTGGCAGTAGTCACCGGTGGTCTGGGCGGTATCGCCATGGCCAGCAATGAGATGCTGCTGGCGAAAGGTGCGAAGCTGGCGCTGCTGTACCCGGCCTTTGAACACGGCAAAGTGAGTGACGTGGCCGGGCAATTTGATGCCGATCGTGTGCAATTTGTTGAGTGTGATGTGACCGATCCCGCATCTGTGGAAAAAGCCTTCGCGGCAGTGGAGGCGCATTACGGCCGGATTGATATCCTGGTGAACTGCGCAGGTTACGTGATGTTGCAGCCGGTGCTGGAAACCGAGTTCAGCGAGTGGGAAAAGCAGGTCGCGGTGAACCTCACCGGGCCATTTCTATGCTCGCAGGCTGCTGCCAGGCGCATGGTGAAAGCAGGCAAGGGCGGCAAAATTATCAATATCGCCTCGCAGGCGGCCTCCATCGCCATCGATAACCATGTGGCCTACACCTCAGCCAAAGCCGGTCTGCTGGGCATGACCAAAGTGATGGCGAAAGAGTTCGCCCCGCACAAAATTAACGTTAACACGCTGTCGCCAACCGTGGTGCTGACGCCGATGGGCGAAAAAGCCTGGCGGGGTGAGAAGGGCGAAGCGATGAAGAAACTGATCCCACTTGGCCGCTTTGCTTATACCGATGAAATCGCCGCTGCGGTGCTGTTCTTCGCCGGTAACGGCAGCGACATGATTACCGGCGCCGATCTGATGATCGATGGCGGATTTACCATTTGGTAATACTGCGCCCAGACCAGAGAAGAGTTGTACGACAAACGCAATACCCTACATAAAAAACCATAACGCTGTACCTACAATATTGAGAGAACATCATTATGAACATGCGTTTAACAGTATTAGCCGTTGCCACAGCCTGCACATTTTCTCACGCTGCACTGGCTGCCGATAAGGGCACCATTATGATCATGGTGAACTCGCTGGATAACCCTTATTACGCCTCAGAAGCGAAAGGGGCGAACATGAAAGCGCAGGAGCTGGGATATAAAACTTCTGTGCTTTCCCACGGCGAAGACGTGAAAAAGCAGAGCGAGCTGATCGATGCGGCTATTGGCAAAAAAGTGCAGGGTATTATTCTCGATAACGCCGACTCCACCGCCAGCGTCGCAGCGATTCAGAAAGCCAAAGATGCCGGTATTCCGGTGGTACTGATCAACCGCGAAATTCCGGTTGATAACGTTGCGCTGGAGCAAATCACCCACAATAACTTCCAGGCTGGTTCCGACGTCGCCAACGTTTTCGTCGAGAAAATGGGCGAAAAGGGCAAATACGCCGAGCTGACCTGCAATCTTGCAGATAACAACTGCGTGACCCGTTCCAAATCTTTTCACCAGGTGCTTGATCAGTATCCGGACCTGAAAAGCGTGGCGAAACAGGATGCCAAAGGCACGCTGATCGATGGCAAACGCATTATGGACAGCATTCTGCAGGCTCACCCGGATGTGAAAGGGGTGATCTGCGGCAACGGTCCGGTAGCGCTGGGTGCCATTGCCGCGCTGAAGGCAGCCAACCGTAGCGACGTGATCGTGGTCGGCATCGACGGCAGTAACGATGAACGTGACGCGGTGAAAGCCGGTTCGCTGAAGGCTACCGTGATGCTGCAGGCTCAGGCTATTGCCGCGCAGGGCGTAACCGACCTCGACAACTTTATCCAGAAAGGCACCAAACCCGAGAAGCAGCGCGTGATGTTCCGCGGCATTCTGATTGGGCCGGATAACGCCTCTAAGGTGCAGGATTTCAATTACAAATCGTAGTTGGTGTTGTCGTGATACTGCTGCGCCCCTGCGGGGGCGCAAAGGAGAGAAAGTATGTCCAGGCGAGTCTGGCTGGCAATCGCGGTACTGGCCCTGGGGGGCTGCCGTATTGTGTCACAACAGGAATTAGCCGACCTGAAAAATCCGCCTAATCCCAAAATGGCGAATATCGCCAGCACTTACCAGCACGCGATTGTGCCGCAGGTGCTTAACGACGCCAAACCGCTGGGCGAGGTGATGAAGGATCTGGCCGCCGCAAAAGATTTCGACAGCGCCTGTAAACAGTTTGGCTATCGCAGCCAGGAAGAGAATCCCTGCGTATTCACCGTCAAAGTGAACGGCACAGTCGCCAGCGTCAACACCACATCCCGCAGCGGAAAGATGACGGTGAAAGATGCCAGCGGCCAGGATGTGGCCGTGCAGATTGGCCCCATTATTCGCGGTACCGCGCTGCGAGACGTTTATAAAGGCGTGAGCTATCAGGACTTTAATGACCAGGTGATGTTTGGCGACTACGGCAAGGCGATTAACACCCTGGCCTCGAATGAGGTGATCAAGCTGCAGCCGAAAGTCGGCGACCGGGTGGAAGTTGACGGCGTGTTCAGCAGTTGGGACGTACCGCAAACCGCTCCGGATATCACCCCGGCCCGTGTCGTTCGTCAATGAGGAGTGCACCATGGCGCACAGTGAAGCAGATGTCCTGCAGCCAGCCAGCGAACAGTCCGAAGTCATTATAGAGACACGTAATGTGTCGCGCATTTACCCCGGCGTCACCGCGCTGGACCAGGTGGATTACCGCGTGTATCGCAACAAGGTCAACGTGCTTATCGGCGAAAATGGCGCGGGCAAATCAACCATGATGAAAATGCTGGCCGGGGTGGAAGTGCCGTCCTCGGGCCAGATCCTGCTGGATGGGGAACCGGTCACGCTGGGGTCAACACAGCAGGCGGAAAAGCACGGGATCAGCATTATTTTCCAGGAGCTGAACCTGTTTCCCAACATGAACGTGATGGACAACATCTTTATCGGCAACGAGTTTTTCCAGCGTGGCGTGATTAACGAAAAGTACCAGTACCAGCTGGCAAAGGCGCTGCTGGAGAGGCTGGAGCTGGACGTGGATCCTTACGCCTCGCTGGGAGAGCTGGGCATCGGCCATCAGCAACTGGTGGAGATTGCCCGGGCGCTGTCCAAAGACACCCGCGTGCTGATTATGGATGAGCCCACCTCGGCGCTCAGCCAGTCCGAAGTGAAGGTGCTGTTTAACGTCATTGCCGCACTAAAGCGCCGTGGCGTTACCATCATTTATATCTCTCACCGGCTGGAAGAGCTGATGGAAATTGGTGACCACATTACCATTTTCCGCGACGGCAAGTTTATCAGCGAGCGTGAAGTCCGTGATGCCAGCGTGCCGTGGATTATTGAGCAGATGGTCGGTGACAAGAAAAAACACTTCGATTATCAGGCTGCGGTTCAGGGCGAGGAAATGCTGGCAGTCGACGGGTTGACCGCGCTGGCTCAGAACGGCGGATACAAGCTTAATGATGTCTCCTTCCGGCTGCGTAAAGGCGAAGTGGTGGGGATTTACGGTCTGCTGGGGGCGGGGCGTACCGAACTGTTCAAGGGCCTGATTGGCCTGATGCACTGCCAGAGCGGCAGCGTAACGCTGAACGGTGAGTCGCTGGATAAACGCAACTTCCAGCAGCGCCTGAAGCGTGGGATCGCGCTGGTGCCGGAAGACCGCAAGGGCGAGGGCGTGGTGGAGCTGATGTCGATCAAAACCAATATGACGCTCAGCGACCTCAGCCTGCGAGGGTTTCGCCGGGCGCTGAACATGCTGCGGCCACAGCAAGAAGAGACGCGGGTCAATGAGATGATCCAGCGGCTGGCTATCAAGGTCAGCGATGCCGAACTGCCGATCACTTCCCTGAGCGGCGGCAATCAGCAGAAGGTGGTGCTGGGCAAGGCGCTGATGACCAGCCCGGAAGTGGTGCTGCTCGACGAACCGACGCGCGGTATTGATGTCGGGGCGAAAACGGACGTTTACCACCTGATTGGCACCATGGCACAGCAGGGGCTGGCAGTGATGTTTTCGTCGTCGGAGCTGGATGAGGTGATGGCGCTGGCCGACCGCATTCTGGTGATGGCCGACGGCAAAATCACCGCCGACTTATCCCGGGCCGAGGCAACGCGCGAAAGGTTGATCACCGCCTCCACTCCCCACGAATAATTTGCCGATGCCGCCTCTGGCGTTGAGGAAAACAGTATGAATCAGAAATACCTGCTCTATATGTACTTGCTGAAGGCCCGAACCTTTATTGCGCTGTTAATCGTGATTGGCTTTTTCAGCGTGATGGTGCCGAATTTTTTAACACCCTCTAACCTGCTGATCATGACCCAGCACGTGGCGATCACCGGGCTGCTGGCTATTGGTATGACGCTGGTGATCCTGACCGGCGGTATTGACCTGTCGGTCGGCGCGGTCGCCGGGATCTGCGGCATGGTTGCCGGGGCGTTACTGACTAACGGGGTACCGATCTGGGGCGGTGAGGTGCTGTTCCTCAACGTGCCGGAAGTTATCCTGGTCGTCGCCGTCTTCGGTGTGATTGTCGGCCTGATCAACGGTGCGGTGATCACCCGTCTGGGTGTGGCACCGTTTATCTGTACGCTCGGCATGATGTATGTGGCGCGCGGCGCGGCACTGTTGTTCAACGACGGCAGTACCTACGCCAACCTGGTAGGGATGCCGCAACTGGGTAACACCGGATTCGCCATTCTCGGCTCCGGTACCATCCTCGGTGTTTACATCCCGATCTGGCTGATGGTCGGCTTCCTGTTGCTGGGTCTGTATATCACCCGCAAAACCCCGCTGGGCCGCTATATCTACGCCAGCGGCGGTAACGAGTCAGCCGCCCGGCTGGCCGGTGTGCCGATTATCAAAGTGAAAATTTTCGTTTATGCCTTCTCCGGTCTCTGTGCCGGTCTGGTTGGGCTGGTGGTGGCTTCACAGCTGCAAACTGCGCACCCGATGACCGGTAACATGTTTGAGATGGATGCCATCGGCGCAACCGTGCTGGGTGGTACGGCGCTGGCGGGTGGTCGCGGACGTGTGTCCGGCTCGATTATCGGTGCCTTCGTGATCGTCTTCCTCGCCGACGGCATGGTGATGATGGGCGTCAGCGACTTCTGGCAGATGGTGATTAAAGGCCTGGTGATCGTCACCGCCGTGGTTATTGACCAGTTCCAGCAGCGTTTGCAGAGCAAAGTGGTGCTGATGCGTCGTCATGAAAAAAAGCAGGCGGCCGCGCCGCTGTCTGAGGTGAGTCATGGCTAGAGAGCTGATTATCGCCCTCGACGAAGGGACAAGTAACGTCAAAGCGGTGGCAATTGATGCCCGCGGGCAGGTGGTCAGTAAGGCGTCCCGGCCGCTGACGGTGGAGACACCGCAGTCTGGCTGGGTGGAACAGGATGGCAGGGTGCTGCTGAGTGCTTCCCTGACGGTGATCCGCGAAGTGGTTGACCACGTCGGAGAGAACCGCATCGCGGCTTTGGCAATCAGTAACCAGCGGGAAACGGCGATGGGCTGGGAGCGGGCAACCGGCCAGCCTGTGGCCCCGGCGCTGACCTGGCAGTGTTCGCGCTCCGCGGCATTTTGCGAACAGTTGCGGCGCGATCAGCAGGACGAGCTGATCCGCTCGGTGACTGGTCTGCCGATTGCTCCGCTTTTTTCCGGTTCGAAAATGCGCTGGCTACTGGATAACACCGCCAACGGTATTGAGCGGGCGGTCAACGGTGAGATTTGCCTCGGTACGATTGATGCCTGGCTGTTATGGCACTTTACCGGCGGCAAGCAGTTCCGCTGCGACACCTCGAATGCCGCCCGCACCCAACTGCTGAACCTGCAGACCGGCGACTGGGATGAGGCAATGCTGGCGCTGTTTGGCATTCCTCGCGTGGCGTTGCCGGAGATCCGTCCTTCCAGCGGCCTGTTCGGCACCACTCGTGGGCTGAGCGGTATCCCGGATGGTCTGCCGGTGATGGCGATGATCGGCGATTCCCACGCCGCGCTTTACGGCCACGGGCTGGGCGCGCCGGGGGGCGTAAAGGCCACCTATGGCACCGGTTCGTCGGTAATGGCACCTTTGCTCACGCCAGATACCAGCATTACTGAACTGGCGACCACCGTGGCCTGGCATGACGGCCAGCAGCTGGTTTACGGGCTGGAAGGCAATATCCCGCACACCGGCGACGGCGTGGCGTGGATGGCGCAGGCGACCGGCTTAACCGACGGCAAAGGTCAGGTGCTGAGCCGGGCACTGCATGAACTGCCCGCCAGTATCGACTCCACGCTCGGCGTTTACTTTGTGCCCGCGTTGACCGGCACCGGTGCCCCCTGGTGGGACGATCAGGCGCGCGGTGTGGTCTGCGGCCTGAGCCGTGGCGTGACGCCGGCCCATCTGATCCGGGCCTCGCTGGAGGCGATTGCCTACCAGATTGGCGACGTCATCAATGCCATGCGTCAGCATCCGGGGTTCCAGCTGGCGACGTTGATGGTGGACGGCGGCCCGACGCAGAACCCGTGGCTGATGCAGTTCCAGGCCGATCTGCTGGGTGTTCCGGTCGCCCGCAGCACCACGCCGGAACTCTCCGCCCTCGGAGCCGGACTGCTTGCACGCCGGGCGCTGGAGCAGTTAAAAGACCAGCAATTGTTATCGCTGTTGCCAGAGCACGATCGGTGGCTGCCCGACGAGGTCCGCCATCACTTATTGCAGCACGCCTGGCAGGGCTGGCGCGACGCGGTTCAGCGGACGCTCTGGCAGCCAGGCACTCAGACAACGAAGGGAGCACAGTATGAATCGTAATTTCCAGGGGAAAACCGTGGTGATCACCGGTGCCTGTCGCGGGATTGGTGCCGGGATCGCAGAACGCTTCGCCAGTGATGGCGCGCAGCTGGTAATGGTATCCAACGCGAAACGGGTGTTTGAAACCGCCGAAAAGCTGAAGAGCGCTTACGGTAGTGACATTCTGGCGCTGCAGGTTGATGTGACCGATGAAGGTCAGGTGCAGGATCTTTATCGTCAGGCCGCAGAGCGTTTCGGCACCATTGATGTTTCCATTCAGAATGCCGGAGTGATCACCATCGACTACTTCGACAAAATGCCGAAGTCAGACTTCGATAAAATCCTCGCCGTCAATACCACCGGCGTGTGGCTGTGCTGCCGTGAAGCGGCAAAATATATGGTGAAGCAGCAGTACGGCAGCCTGATCAATACCTCTTCCGGTCAGGGACGTCAGGGCTTTATCTACACGCCACATTATGCGGCCAGTAAAATGGGCGTTATCGGCATTACCCAGAGCCTGTCGCAGGAGCTGGCCCCCTGGAACATCACCGTGAACGCTTTCTGTCCGGGTATTATTGAAAGCGAGATGTGGGATTATAACGACCGCGTGTGGGGCGAAATCCTCAGCAGCGAGGAGAAGAAGTATGGCAAAGGGGAGCTGATGGCGGAGTGGGTGAAGGGGATCCCGCTGAAGCGCGCCGGGCAGCCGCAGGATGTCGCCGGGCTGGTGGCGTTCCTCGCGTCCGATGATGCCCGTTACATCACCGGACAAACCATTAACGTCGACGGTGGCCTGATCATGTCCTGATCGACCACCGATCAAAGTAAACCGTCAAACGCTGACGTCAGGCATGCTTATGCGCTGACGTCAGTCGTTACTGAACCGACCAATCAGTCCGGCCGCACCCAGCGTATGGCCTTTTAGCTGTTTGAGTAACTCATCGCGCGTCAGTCCGGGCTTCAGGCTGTTCACCGGAAGATCGGTGGCAATCAGCGTGAAGTTATAGTGATGCTGGCCACTGCCTGCAGGCGGGCAGGGACCGTAATAACGGAATGTTCCGGGACTGTTTTTGCCGCCGGTATAACCTTTTCCGTCCGTCAGCTCACCCTGAGCAAAATTGTTACGCTGCGCCGGAATGTTATAAGCCACAAAGTGGTTCACTCCCAGACCTTTCGCTCCCATCGGGTCGACAATCGTCAGTGCGTAACTCTTCGTGCCGATCGGAGGGGAAGTCCAGCCTAAAGCGGGTGAGACGTTCTCACCGGTACAGCTGGGATTGCCTTTCGCCGCACCGGCAAACTTTGTTGCCAGCACATCGTTATCGTTAAAATCAGGCGAACTCAGGCTGAACACGGGCACCTGCGCTGCGCTGGTGGCAGCAGAAACGCCCATTAGCAGCGCCACAGAGAGCAGGGTTTTCTTCATTGGAACCTTCCTGTTAAAAGGGATGCAGGCAAAGTCTGGTTGATAATTACGCGATGCGCCAGTGGGTTACATCTGAATGCACTCTAAATAGCAGGGATTACGGGATGATCCCGGGCGGGCAAAAGTGTTAAGCTGGTCGCATATCAAATTTGTGAGCCATCTTCCATTTTTAAAGCTAATGCCATCTTGCCAGCTGGCAATTAATGAGGTTATGAGAAGAGTCCAAACGTTTTCCATACTTTATCGCAGCCTGGCGCTGCTGATGCCGGTGACCGTTGGTCTGCCCTCTGCGCAGGCACTGACAACGGACACCCGCGTTGCCGATGCTCCATTTGACAATCCCGCCCGTTTCACCAGCCAGTTACCCTCGCTTGGCAGCACCCCTGAGTCCGATTCCTCGCTGGAAAAACGTGTGGCGGAAGCCATGAGAAGTATCGGAGAAGCCAGCATGAAAAGCGATGACGATAAATCGCTTGGGAATGAAGCGGGTCAGTGGGCGTTTAACCATTTCCGTGATGAGGCGGCGCAACGGGCGGAAACCGAGGGCAAAGAGCTGCTCTCTCCCTATGGACGTGCCAGCCTCTCACTGATGGTGGATACGCGCGGAAACTTCGACGGCACCTCGGCACAGCTGGTGACGCCCTGGCAGGATAACTACCGCTATCTGACCTTCAGCCAGTTGGGCGTACAGCATACCGATTATGGCCTGGTGGGCAATGCCGGACTGGGCCAGCGCTGGCTGACAGGGGACTGGCGGCTGGGTTATAACGCTTTTGTCGACGATCTGTTTGAATCCAGTCAGCAGCGCGGCTCGCTTGGAGCAGAAGCCTGGAGCCACTTCCTGCGCTTCTCGGCCAATTATTATCAGCCCCTTTCCGGCTGGAAAAATCGTTCTGACACCTCGCAAATGCGCATGGCCCGTGGCTATGATATTACCACCCAGGGCTACCTGCCTTTTTATCAGCAACTGGGGGTTTCCCTGAGCTATGAGCAGTATCTGGGGGACAACGTTGATCTGTTTAACAGCGGCACTTACGGCGCCAATCCGTCGGCCGTCGAACTGGGCGTCAGCTATACCCCGGTGCCATTGTTTACCGTGACCGCCTCGCGGAAAACAGCGGATACTGGTGAAACTCAGGATCAGTTTGGTCTGAAAATGAATTACCAGATTGGCGTGGCGCTGAGTAAACAGCTGTCGGCCGATAACGTTGCGGCCGCCCGTTCACTTAGCGGTAGCCGTTATGATGTGGTGAGTCGCAATAACTCACCGGTGATGGAGTTCCGCCAGCGTAAAACCCTGTCGGTTTTCCTCGCCACGCCGCCGTGGCAGGTGCAGCCGGGCGAAACGCTGCCGCTGATGCTACAGATCCGCAACAGCAACTCAATCACCGATATCAGCTGGCAGGGCGATACTCAGGCGCTGAGCCTGACCACGCCGGCGAGTAAAACGGATGCGCAAGGCTGGAGCATCATTATTCCTGCATGGGATAACTCGGCGAATGCCAGCAACGAATATCACCTGTCCGTGACGCTGGTGGACAATAAACAACAGCGAGTGACCTCAAACTGGATCACCCTGAAGCTGGTGCAGCCGGTGACGCTGCAAAATAGTCAGTCCGACCAGTATGATCTGATGGCACCCTGACGGAGCTGCGCGGTGGTGGCACACTTCTCACTCCTGCACCGAGAGTCGGGGCCGCCTCCTTTTGCCACAGGTGTTAGACTGGAGTCACCAGGGCAAAAGGGGAAACTATGAAAACTGGCTTCGCATGTAAATTTCTCGGTGAAGACCTGAAACAGGTCTTTCCTTTCAGGGCCACCACCCGCACGCGGTTTCTCGGCCTGGGTCACAACCAGCGGTTCGCACTCCTGCATGACATCACCCAACACAATCTCAACGCGCTTTATCAGGTGCTGGAGCAACTGGCCGCGCTGCCGGAAGATCGCCGCATGTTCAGAATCGGCAGCGATTTACTGCCGCTGTATACCGTACCGGAAGCCAGAGAACTCTTCGGGGCCTTTTTAAAGGATTTCCATCCACAGTTTGCCCGCTGCGGCGAGCTGGCGCGGACACAGCATATCCGCCTCTCTTTTCATCCCGGACAGTATTCCGTACTGGCGTCAGACAATCCCACAGTGGTGGAAAGGGCGCTGGAAGATGTGGAATATCATACCCTGTGTGCCACGTTGATGGGTTATGGCCGGACCTTTCAGGATTTCAAAATCAATATTCATATGAATGGCAAAGGCGGATTTGCAGGCTTCAGCGAGGCTTTTGGCCGGCTGAGTCCGGAAGCGAGGCTGATGCTGACCGTCGAAAATGACGAGATTTCCTGCTCGCTGGATGATGTTCTGCAGGCCAGAGAACTCTGCCCGGTGGTGCTGGATATCCATCATCACTGGGTAAAGGAAAATGCATTTATTCAGCCTGACGATCCGCGGATTGAGTTAATCAAAGAGTCATGGCGGGGAGTCAGACCTGTTCTGCACTATTCCATCTCACGTGAGGGATTGATCCCTGAGCAGGGCTTCCCGGACCGGGATGCTCTGGGGGGCCCGGCTACAAAATTACGGGCGCATGCGGATTATTACTTCAACGACACCCTGAACGACTGGGCATTATCATTCACTGATTTCGATATTATGTGTGAGGTGAAAATGAAGAATCTTGCCCGGGACCGGTTGGCTGCATACAGCCAGTAGAAACGTTTAGGATAAGCACTGATGAGTCGCATTGTCGTGCTGCTCACGTTCAGCCGGTGACCCGACGGCGAACAGACAGTGGAATAATCAAAAAAGAACGAAAATAACCCTACCCAGAAAGCCACGCTTGAAAAGCTGGCAAAAATTTATGATTGCCGTGGCGTTGCGCATTTCCGCGTACATTGCTGCCCGATAGATCGGGTTGGCATCGTATTTGGCAGCCGTTGACCACAGTTCGGCGCGATCGCCGTCACCGCGTAACTACTGCTATTAACTCCTCAGGCGCAGTGACATTTCCTCTCAGAATTGAAGTCTGCAACATCTTTTGCGGAGTTTGCTTCAGGCCTCTTTGCTCTTTATCGGTGCGTGGCGCGCCAAAAAGGTGCGCTAAATGCCTCTTTTTGCGGCCAAATTTCAGGAGCGATCACAAAAGCGATATTTTATTTTCCCATTGCATAATTCTTCTCTTTTTTATTCGGCAAACACGCCCGGCTCACGATGTTATTCACTTTTTATGCATTTTAAGTGAATAGTGAGAGTGTCTAACTTGTTGATATTAGGTGTTAAGAACTGGTTTATGCAATTTTATCGCTGGCTGGCACGAACCGTGCAATTTACAGTGGAGGCGTAATGAATCTTTTTATTAACACCTTATCAACTTATTGATTACCTGCCAGCGGGCAGGACTAACGGGGTCGTCATGCAACCAGAAGTTACTCGCCAGAATTTTGATCAGTGGATCGTTCCAACCTATTCTCCGGCCAGCTTTGTGCCGGTGCGGGCGGAAGGCTCCACGCTGTGGGATCAGCAGGGCAACTCTTACATCGACTTTGCGGGCGGCATCGCGGTTAATGCGTTGGGGCATGCTCATCCTGACCTTCAGCAGGCATTGCAACAGCAGGCAGCGCTGCTCTGGCACACCGGTAATGGCTACACCAATGAACCGATCCTGCGCCTGGCGAAGCAGCTGATTGATGCCACCTTCGCCGACCGGGTGTTTTTCTGTAACTCTGGGGCGGAAGCTAACGAAGCCGCGCTCAAGCTGGCCCGTAAAGCCGCACATGATGCTGCCGGTGATCAGAAGAGCGGGATTGTGGCGTTTAAAAATGCCTTCCACGGACGCACGCTGTTTACCGTGTCAGCAGGCGGACAACCGGCTTATTCAAAAGATTTTGCGCCATTGCCGGGCGGTATTCTGCACGCGGTCTATAACGACCTCGCTTCGGCGGCGGCGCTGATCAATGACCAGACCTGTGCGGTGATTGTCGAGCCGATTCAGGGCGAGGGCGGCGTGGTTCCTGCGGAGCCAGCCTTCCTGCGGGGCCTGCGTGAACTCTGTGATAAGCATCAGGCCGTGCTGATTTTTGATGAGGTGCAGAGTGGGGTCGGCCGTACCGGATCGCTGTATGCCTACATGCACTACGGTGTGACGCCGGACGTACTGACCACCGCCAAAGCACTGGGTGGTGGTTTCCCCATTGCGGCGATGCTGACCACGGAAAAACTGGCTGGCGTGTTAAATATCGGCACTCACGGCACCACCTATGGCGGTAACCCGCTGGCTGGCGCGGTGGGGGGCAAAGTGATGGAGCTGATCAACCGTCCTGAAGTGATGGCGGGAGTGGCGTTACGTCACCAGTGGTTTGTGGACGGCCTTAACGACATCAACCAACGCCTGCATCTGTTCAGCGAAATCCGCGGGCTGGGCCTGCTGATCGGTTGCGTACTGAATGAAGACTACAGCGGCAAGGCCAAACTGATTAATCAGGCGGCGGCCCGTGAAGGGCTGATGGTACTGATTGCCGGGGCCAGCGTGGTGCGCTTTGCGCCGTCGCTGATCATCAGCGAGCAGGAAGTAAAAGAGGGCCTGGCCCGCTTTGAAACAGCCTGCCGCGCCGTGATTGAAGGGGCCGGATCATGATGGTCATCCGTCCTGTTGAGCGTGACGATCTTGCTCAACTGATGGCTCTCGCCGGAAAAACCGGCGGCGGGTTGACTTCTCTGCCTGCCGACAGCGCCACGCTGTCCGCGCGTATTGATCGCTCAATCCTCACCTGGCAGGGCGTGCTGCCGCGGGCAGAGCAGGGTTACGTGTTCGTACTGGAAGACGGTGAAACGCAACAGGCGGTGGGCATCTGCGCCATAGAGGTGGCCGTGGGGTTGCAGGATCCCTGGTACAACTTCCGCGTTGGTACTCAGGTTCACGCCTCAAAAGAGCTGAACGTCTACAATATGCTGCCGACGTTGTCGCTGAGCAACGATCATACCGGCAGCAGCGAACTTTGTACGCTGTTCCTCGACCCGGATTACCGCCACGGCAAAAATGGTTATCTGTTGTCGAAGTCCCGCTTCCTGTTTATGGCCGCCTTTCGCGATCGTTTTATGCAGAAGGTGGTCGCTGAAATGCGTGGCTGGATCGATGAACAAGGCCATTCACCATTCTGGGAAAGTGTCGGCAGCCGTTTCTTCTCTATGTCCTTCAGCGCGGCAGATTACCTGTGCGGCACCGGGCAGAAATCTTTTATCGCCGAGCTGATGCCGAAGCATCCGTTATATATCGACTATCTGTCGCCCGACGCGCAGGAAGTGATTGGCAAAACCCATCCGCAGACCTCGCCAGCCCGTGCGGTTCTGGAAGCGGAGGGATTCAGGTATCTCAATTACGTCGACATCTTCGACGGTGGCCCGACGCTGGAGTGCGATATCGATCGCGTGCGGGCGATCCGCAAGAGCCGTGTGTTACCGGCCAGCATTGGCGCAGAGCAGGACAGCAATCCTCCTTTATGCCTGGTGGGCAACGAGCGCTATGACGATTTCCGCGTGGTGCTGCTCAATGTTGATCCACAGGGAGAAAGCCTGGCTATCACCCCGGAACAGGCAAAAATTTTACGCTGCGGGCAGGGTGATCGCCTGCGCGTGGTGACATTATCAGGTTCGGAGAAAAAAGCATGACGCATTGTATAAACGGACAATGGCTGACCGGCGGCGGTGAGAATTTTAACAAACTCGAACCGGTCAGCGGAGCGCTGCTTTGGCAGGGTAAGGCTGCCAGTAAAGGCCAGGTTTCTTCCGCCTGCGAAGCGGCCCGCGCCGCGTTTCCGCGCTGGGCACGTCGTCCTTTTGCTGAGCGCCAGGCGATTGCGGAAAAATTTGCCGCGCTGCTGGAAAAGAACAAAGAAGATTTGACGGTAACCATTGCGCAAGAGACCGGTAAACCACGCTGGGAAGCGGCGACGGAAATCCAGGCGATGATCAACAAAATCGCCATTTCCGTAAAGGCTTATCATGCGCGTACGGGGGAAACCCTGAGCGCTGACAGCTCGCTGCGCCACCGTCCGCACGGCGTGATGGCGGTATTTGGTCCCTATAATTTTCCAGGACATCTGCCGAACGGGCATATCGTTCCTGCGCTGCTGGCGGGCAACACGGTGGTCTTTAAGCCCAGCGAACTGACGCCGGTCATTGCGGAAAAAGTGGTAAAGCTGTGGCTCCACGCCGGTCTGCCGGGTGGCGTGCTGAATATGGTGCAGGGCGGTCGCGATACCGGCCAGGCACTGGCGCAGGATCATGAAATTGACGGCCTGTTGTTTACCGGCAGCGCCAGCACGGGTTACCAGCTGCACCGGCAGTTTGCCGGACGGCCGGATAAAATGCTGGCGCTGGAGATGGGTGGCAACAACGCGCTGATTGTGGAAGATCCTGAAGATATTGATGCGGCGGTGAACATCGCTATCCAGTCCGCATTTATTACTGCCGGGCAGCGCTGTACCTGCGCCCGCAGGATGCTGGTGAAGCGTGGTGCAACAGGGGATGCTTTCCTTGCCCGCCTGACTGAGGTTGCAGGAAAAATTCGTACCGGTCGCTGGGATGATGAGCCGCAGCCGTTTATGGGCAGCGTAATTTCGCTGCAGGTCGCAGAGCGGATCTTCAGCGAGTGGCAGGCGCGGGTCGATGCTGGCGGCAAAGTGCTGCTGCCGATGCGCTGGCCAGTACGGGACAGCGCCATTCTCACTCCCGGCATTATTGATGTCACCACGCTCAAAAACGTACCGGATGAAGAGGTGTTTGGCCCGCTGCTGACGGTCATTCGCTACGATGATTTCGACCAGGCCATTCGTCTGGCAAACGCCACGCGCTACGGTCTGTCACTCGGTCTGATTTCCGGCCAGCGTGAACTGTTTGACCGCCTGCTGATTGAGGGGCGTGCGGGGATTGTCAACTGGAACAAACCGCTGACCGGTGCGGCCAGCAGTGCCCCGTTTGGCGGCATCGGCGCTTCCGGTAACCACCGCGCCAGCGCATTCTATGCAGCAGATTACTGCGCATGGCCGATGGCTTCGCTGGAGAGTGCCGATCTGTCGTTACCCGTGACGTTGTCACCTGGTCTGGACTTCGGCCAGTCGGAAGGTGAGCAATGAACGCCCGTGAAGCGAATTTTGACGGACTGCCCGGGCTGACTCACCACTATGCCGGGTTGTCGTTTGGTAATGAGGCATCCACCCGCAATCAGCATCAGGAGTCGAATCCAAGGCTGGCAGCGCAGCAGGGTCTGCTGAAAATGAAGGCACTGGCAGATGCCGGTTTCGTACAGGGAGTGATCCCGCCGCATGAGCGACCGAACGTGGCCGCTCTGCGGCAAACGGGTTTTACTGGCACAGATGCACAGGTGGTGGAAAAAGCCTTTCGCCAGGCACCGCAATTACTGTCAGCGGCCAGTTCCGCCTCGGCGATGTGGGTAGCCAATGCGGCTACCGTTTCCCCGTCGGCGGACAGCGCTGATGGCCGCGTGCATTTCACCGTGGCCAACCTGAACAATAAATTCCACCGGGCAATCGAAGCACCGACAACCGGAGCTTTATTGCGCGCCATTTTCCGCGATGCTGAGTATTTCAGCGTGCATGACGCATTGCCGCAGGTGGCGATGTTTGGTGATGAAGGCGCCGCCAACCACAACCGTTTCAGTAACGGTTACGGTGAACAGGGTGTACAGCTGTTCGTCTATGGTCGTGAAGAGCGAGCCAGTGGGCTGGTTCCTGCACGCTATCCTGCCAGACAAACGCGCGAAGCCAGTGAAGCCGTTGCCCGCCTGCATCAGCTTGATCCGCAGAAAACCGTCTTTGCCCAGCAAAACCCGGCGGTGATCGATCAGGGCGTTTTCCACAATGATGTGATTGCCGTCAGCAACCAGCAGGTGCTGTTCTGCCATCAACTGGCGTTTTTGCATCAGCCCGAACTGCTGGCGACGCTGCGGGAAAAAATACCCGGCTTCACGCCAGTGGTCGTGCCGGACAACCGCGTCAGCGTGGCGGATGCGGTGTCGACCTATCTCTTCAACAGCCAGCTGCTCAGCAAACCAGACGGGAAAATGCTGCTGGTGTTGCCGGAAGAGGCACGCAGGCATCCGGGCGTCTGGCGTTACCTGTGCGATCTGGTGGAAAGCGGCGGGGTTATTGATGAGCTGAAGGTCTTTGATCTGCGTGAAAGCATGTTCAACGGCGGCGGCCCTGCCTGTCTGCGTCTGCGGGTGGTGCTTAACGAGGTGCAGCAGGCAGCGGTCAATCCTGCGGTGATAATGGACGATCGGCTGTTCACCACGCTGAACGGCTGGGTGGAAAAACACTACCGCGATCGCCTGCGGCATGAAGACCTGGCCGACCCACAATTGCTGACTGAAGGAAGGGAAGCGCTGGACGAACTCACCAGGCTGCTAAACTTAGGGAATGTATACCACTTTCAACAGTAAACACGGAATCAAGAGTGCGTTGTGATACTGTGCGACGCACCTTGCCATTTTCGAAGGAGCCGAAATTCATAATAAGGAGAATGCATGCAGGATTTCCTGGAACAGACCCTCTCTGGAGAGCCACCCGCAAAGTTTTCAGGCCGCAACGACCAACTGAGCTGGCAGTGGCTGGATGACGGGATCCTCGAACTGACCCCGGTTAATGCGTCATCGCTGGCGCTGGTTATCTCTGCCGGCGTTCACGGCAATGAAACCGCTCCGGTAGAAATACTCAATCAACTTGTCAGTCAGCTGTTAGCCGGTGAGCGCCCATTGCTGCCCCGGCTGCTGGTGATCCTCGGCAACCCGGCGGCTCTGAGAGAAAACAAACGCTACCTGCGCTGCGACGTTAACCGGCTGTTTGGCGGCCGCTGGCAGCAGTATGAGGACTCGCCGGAAGCCCGCCGGGCCTGGCGGCTGGAACAGGCCATGGAGACCTTCTGGCAGGCGGGCAGCAGCGATGAAGTTCGCTGGCATCTGGATTTACACACTGCCATTCGTGGCTCCTGGCATACCCGCTTTGGCGTGATGCCGCTGCGAGAAACGCCGTGGCCGGAAGATTTTTTGCACTGGCTGGCGGCGGCCGGTATGGAAGCGCTGGTGTTTCATCGCGCACCGGGCGGCACGTTCACGCACTACAGCTCTCAGCTTTTCAACGCCGCCAGCTGCACGCTGGAACTGGGCAAAGCTTTACCCTTCGGCAGCAACGATCTGAGCCAGTTTGCGGCGGCCAGGGATGCGCTGGCGGCGATTCTGTCTGGTGATGCGCTTCCACAATATGCTGAAGAACCGTTACGCTATCGCGTCTCACAACAAATCACACGCCTCTCAGGAGCCTTTGTGCTGCATATGAGTAATGACACGCTTAACTTCACCGCGTTTCCGCAAGGCAAGCTGCTGGCTGAAGATGGCGAAAAGCGATACTTCGTGCAGCAGGCGAGGGAATATGTGATGTTCCCCAACCCCAATGTGGCACCGGGCCAGCGGGCAGGATTGATGCTGGTGGAAGATAATGCCCATAATGAGGCAACCGGCGCAGGTTGATGTCGTCCGGCAGTTCAATGGCGTAAGATTATTTCCCTCGGGAGTTATTTTAAACGGTACTTTGCCTGGCGTTACCCGTTATGGTTATTTCACCGCCAGGCGAAAGCCTGTTTTGTACTTACTTTATCCTTCCCCAATACTGTCGCTTATATTACACTTCTCCATAATCTCTGCATTAAACGCTTAAAATTCATATCTTTTTGCAATTCCTCACCATAATCTTCGCATTCTCTCCATGATTGGCGCGTTTTTGTCTTTTATGCTTTCAGGGTTTTACCAACCCTCTGAGTAATTGACGTTCAGTGCAATAAACTTGTTTCCGACATCGCGACATAGCGTCGCCACTGAACTGAAAGATAAGGACACTATTATGCGTAAATTCACTTCTCTTGTTGTTGCTATGACTCTGGCTATGGGCGCTGCGAATATCGTTCACGCTGCGGCTGATAACATCACCCCAGCACCGGCCGGTGCAGACAAACCAATGATGCATAAGCCACCGCGCCACCATGGTCCGCAACACGAAATGTTTCAAGGTCTGAATCTGACGGACGCGCAGAAACAGCAAATGCGTACCATCATGAAAGATGCACACAAGGATATGAAACGTCCTTCGCTGGAAGAGCGTCGCACCATGCACAGCATTATTGCTTCTGACTCCTTCGACCAGGCGAAAGCCGAAGCGCAGGCCAGCCAGATGGCGGCGAACGGTAAGGATCGTGCGCTTAAAATGATGGAAACGCAGAACAAAATGTATAACGTGCTGACGCCTGAGCAGAAGAAACAGTTCAATCAGAACTTTGAGAAACGTCTGACTGAAAAGCCGCGTCATGAAGGTAAAATGACCCCTGCAGAAGGTTAATCGCTTCGCTGCCAGACTAAATTGAGACCGCCGACGTTGTTCACAATGGCCCTGATGCCGTGGACAGCGCCGGCGGTTTTATTTTGCCGCTCAGGACAGCGGGATGATGGGGAATTTACCGCTGATCACCGGGCGGCAGAGGATCTTATAACCATCACTGTCAAAGCCCTGCGGCGTTGAGGTCAGTTCGCTGGCTGAGGCGATATCGGTCACTGAGCCCAGATAGAACCAGTTATTAATGATGTGGATTTGCGTCTGCAACGCACCTTCCTCCACCACGCCCACTGCACCTTCCCACGGCCAGCACTGTACGCGGACTTTTTCCAGCGCCGCCAGCAAACGCTGGTGATGTTCCTCTACCGACTCCCGGCCACAGCAGGCACCAGCACAGCGGCCGAGGCTGAACCTGAAGCATGCACGGCCCTTGCTGAGATTCTCCAGCCCCAGCAATCCCAGGCAGAGACGCTGCTCATCGGCGATTTTTTGCAGCGTTTCCAGCGCCGAGCGGCGGCTGGAATAGAGGCCAAACAGATTGAGCGTATGGGAGAAATCCACCTCTTTGGCATAAACCACGGCGGGCTTCATCCCGCTGATGTGCAACGAGCACAGCTGGCGGTTTTTGCGCAGGCGCTTATTAAACAGCGGCTGCTGGTTTTTGATCATCTGTGCTTCCAGCAGCAGTGCGCCCAGTTCTCCGGCGGTGGTAATAAAGGAGACGTGACGAGCCTGACGCAGCATTCTGGCTTCGTCAGCGGTACGAAAGTGGGACATCACCCGGCTGCGAATATTCACACTCTTGCCGATATACAGCGGCATAGTGTCGCTTTCGCCGTGAAAAATATAGACGCCGGGCAGGGAAGGCAGCCCTTCGAGCGAAGGGCGCAGATGCTCGGGATACTGATAAATCGCCGCCGGTTCAAACGCCAGGCGATGGCTTGCTGTACGTCTTACCACATTGCACTCCGTTTACTGGTTACTTGTACAGTATAGCAGGCGCGCAGTGGAGACAAAAGAACCAGTCAGCGCGTGGCCCGCCAGCAAATCAGCGAGCCTGCCGTCACCATCGCCACGCCCTGCCAGAAGCTTAATGACGGCGTGAGCTGAAGCCAGAGGGAAGCCAACAGCGCGGAGAAGACCGGCGTAAAGTAAGAAGCCGTTGCCAACAGCGTCATATTACCGTGCTGAATGCCGGTGTTCCACGCGGAGTAGGCGATTGCCGTTGAGGCCGCCATAAACAGCGCTTCCAGCACCACGCCGATGCTGAACTGCATCGGCTGTGGCTGGCCGGCAATAAAGAATTTTGCCCACAGGGCGACGGCGGTGATTACAAAAAACAGCGTGACGCCGCTCTGGCCTTCTGCGTACCGGCGGGTGACGTTGTTATACAGTGCCCAGGCGAAAGCGGCAAAAAATGCCAGGCCATAGGCCAGTGGGTTATCCATAATGTTGTGCCACAATAGCAGCGGCGTCCAAACGCTGTCGCCTTTAAGCACCCAGACGATCCCGCCCAGCGCCAGCGCCAGGCCCGGCCACAGCCACCAGCGAAAGTGCTGACGATTAAGGGGGATGGCGAAAACGATGGTCAGGCTCGGCCACAGATAATTGATCATCCCCAGCTCAAGCGCCTGTGGACGGTTATGGGCCAGCCCGATCGACACAGCAAGGCAGATTTCATAGCTGACAAACAGCAGGCCGCCCAGCCACAGATAACGGCCAGGAAGATTGCGCCAGGTCGGCAATCCACGGGCGAGGCAGAGGAACAACGCGCTGGCACTGTAAATCAACGCCGCGCCGCCGGTAGCACCGAGAGATTCAGAAATGCTGCGGATTAACCCGACGGTGGTGCTCCATAAAACGATGGCGCAGAGCCCAGTCAGCGTTGCGCGTTGCGGTGTCAGTGCCATGTGTTCCCTTTGACAAAAAAAAGGGCGCCTGAAACAGCGCCCGTGGATACTTTGCGGGGTTATTTTTTCCAGAAATTGTCGAAAACGGTAATCGGCGGACGGCGCTTGTGCTCCGTTTTCAGATACCAGCCCTCAATAATTTTGGCGGCTGCGGCATCAATGGTCTGGCCTTCGAGGTAGCGATCGATCATCTCGTAAGTCACTCCCAGCGCCACTTCATCCTGCAGGCCCGGACGGTCATCTTCCAGATCGGCGGTAGGATGCTTGAGATAGAGATGCTCAGGGCAGCCCAGTTCTTTCAGCAGTTTTTTCCCCTGGCCTTTGTTCAGGCGGAAGATCGGGTTGATGTCGGTGCCACCATCGCCATACTTGGTGAAGAAACCGGTCACCGCTTCGGCTGCGTGGTCGGTGCCCACCACCACGCCAGCGGTCATCCCGGCGATGCTGTACTGCGCCTTCATACGTTCACGGGCTTTTTCATTGCCGCGAATATAATCCGACAGGCTGATGCCCGCATCGCGCAGAGCCTTCTCACTGGCCTGCACGGCTTCTTTGATGTTGACGGTCAGCACGCGGTCCGGCTTGATAAAATCAATCGCATCCTGGCAGTCCTGCTCATCGGCCTGTACGCCATACGGCAGGCGTACGGCGATAAATTGCAGGCTCTGGTCGCCGGTTTCCTCGCGCAGTTCGCTGATGGCGGTCTGGCTCAGTTTGCCGGTCAGGGTGGAGTCCTGGCCGCCGCTCAGGCCGAGTACCAGCGTTTTGATAAACGGATACGTTTTCAGGTAGGACTTCAGAAACTCAACGCTGGTGCGAACTTCCTGCTTCACGTCAATGGTGGATTTGACGCCCAGCGCGTCGATAATTTCCTGTTGCAGAGCCATTTACCTCTCCTCAAAGTCAGTGCCTGCCCGGCAGGGCAGTGACGAAAACATTTGCATTAAAACTAACTCGCCAGGCGCGAAACAACAAGATTCAATCCGGTTGTTTGCACACCTTTTGCTGATTAATCAGACGTTTTCGGTTTTTGCGCCAGCAAAGTGAACATCACAATTGCCAGCATATAGCAGCCGAAGATGGTGGCGGTCATGGTCAGCACCGAAGTGCCGCCAATGCCGGTAACCGGAACCGAAATACCGCCCAACGTAAACATGGTCACCCCCAGCACCGCTGAGGCGCTGCCTGCACGATGGCCCTGGCTTTGCATCGCCAGCGAGGCCGCTGCCACGCCGACCGCACCGTTACTGGCCACGCTGAAGAACAGCGCCACCAGCACAAACGGCAGCGCCGCGCCGCTCAGCCCGGTGATCAGCAGGCTGGCGGAAGAGACAAAAGCCATAGTCAGCGCGCCTCTCAGCACGCGATATTCACCCCAGACCGGGCTGAGACGCGCACTGGTTTGTGATGCAAGAATCAGACCGAAGCCATTGGCCGCGAAGCAGAAACTGAAAGCCTGTGGCGAAAGGCCATAGATTTGTTGCAGCACAAACGGCGACGCGCCGATGTAAGCGAACATCCCTGACATCATAAAACCCTGGGTCAGGCAGAAGCCCATAAACGGCCGGTGTTTGATCACCTGGCCCAGCGCGGCCCAGGCGGAGAAAATACTGCCCTGGCTGCGACGTTCCGCAGGCAGCGTCTCATGCAGCTTCACTTTTGCCAGAATAAACAGCAGCACGGCAATGGCAGCGATCACCATAAATAAGCCACGCCAGCTGAGCAGGGCCATTAACGCGCCGCCCATAACCGGTGCAGCAATCGGTGCCAGGCCGTTCACCAGCATCAGTAACGCGAAGAAGCGGGTTAAATCGTGGCCGCTGTACATATCGCGGGCAATGGCGCGTGACAGCACCGCACCGCCAGCGCCGGACAGCCCTTCAAAAAGGCGGGCCAGCAGTAACTGATTGATATCTTGAGCCAGCGCACAACCCACTGAAGCGATCAGCAGCAACACCAGTGAAATCAGCAGCGGGCGGATACGGCCATATTTGTCACTCATTGGCCCGAAAATTAACTGCCCAAAACCCAGACCCACCAGCCCGGCCGTCAGGCTGAGTTGCGCAGTGGCGGTGGGGGCATCCAGCTCTTTCGCCAGTGAAGGCAGAGCCGGAAGATAGAGATCGATGCAGAGCGGCCCGAGAGCGGCCAGCAGGCCGAGCGTGATGGCGTAGCCAAGGCGATTGGGATGTGCAGGTGTCATTTTTCCTCTGTCTTAAAAAGCAGATCGTTGAACTGTTGATATAAGGAGTACAGGCGCTCCGCTGACGCTTTCTGTGGCGTCAGGCGTCGCCATGATGTGCCTTCCGTCAGCACAGCAAGGATTTCCACGCAGGCGCGGATATGCTCATCGCTGAATTGCGGATGATCTCGTTTAACATTCAGGCAGGCATGCGTGAACATCCGGTTATCCGCTTCAATCATCATTGCCGCAACGATCGGATTGCGGGTGGCTTCTGCGGCCACTTCCATCATCAGCGCTTCATCGTCTTCATTCAGCGCGTGTCGCCAGGCCAGCATTTTTGGCAGGCTGACGGCGGCGGTCTCTTCCATATGGACCAGCCGGGCGTCGATGATGCGCTTGACCATCTCTTCGATAATCGCGTTTTTACTGGTGAAGTAGCGGTAAATCTGACCGACGCTGAGGCGAGCTTCCGCTGCCAGCTGTGCCATGCTGGCTCCGTGAAAGCCGTGCTGGCGAAAACAGCGACGGCCAGCGGCAATGATCTCATCTTTCCGCTGGCGATGGCGGGCATCCCGGGCTTCACCTGACGTATTCATACTTACCTCCATTCTGCAGGCTGCTCATCGCCGGGGAGCGGTGTGGGTTTCCGGACTGAGAGCGAACGTTCATTCTCATAAGAGCCATTATAAGCATGCCTCAGGGAAACGCTTAAGGAGTTTTTCTCTGCCATAAAGTTGATTAATCTACCTTTATGTTCCAGGCTTATGCAGATATGGAAAATAAATGAGGAAAAAAATCATGAAGAAGATAACAGGATTTATTGGTGCTGCTGTGGCTCTGGCCGTTTTATCCGGCTGTACAGCCTATGATCGCGCGGAAAGCTACGTGACTAAACCGGTTGTGCAGGATGTTAAAAAGGGCATGACCCGCCAGCAGGTTCGTGATATCGCTGGCCCACCTTCAACTGAAATTACCATGGTTCACGCCCGCGGAACTTGCCAGACCTACGTTCTGGGAGAGCGTGATGGTAAACAGCAGACTTACTTCGTAAGCTATGGTGATACCGGCCGTGTAATGAACTACGGCTTCCAGAGCTGTAAAGAGTACGATACCGACCCACAGGCCGCACAGTAATTTTCATTGCAGTGCTTAAAGAAAAACGGTCACCTGGGTGACCGTTTTTTTTATGCTCATCTACAGCCCCGGCGGGCGCGGCACTTCAAGATAGCGGCCGTCAATGTCACGACGGTAGTAGTGGCCGTCCTGTACGTAGAAGCGCTCGCCGTTGTAGTCCAGCGCGCGCATGGCACCGCTGACGCGCTCTACCGGTGGCTGAACCACAACATAAGTATTGTCGTTCTGGCGCTGATAGTAATTCCCGTTCAGCGCGTAATAGGTCAGGCCGCCGATAATCACCGCCGCCGCAGCATCCGGCAGGAAAGAGAGCCGTCCCGGACCGTGGTCCCATCCATGTCCCCAACCTGGTCCCGGCCCAGGCCCCCAGCCACCTGGATGGGCGGAAACCAGCGCGGGTGATAACAACGTTAAGGCGAACAGAGTGCTTATCACCTTTTTCATACAGTTTCTCCTGGTTCTGACTGAGGCTAACATTACTCCGGGCCGGTCAAAACACAAGGGGCAAAAGCCCCCTGTTGTCCGTTGCTTACAGTGCTTAACGATTTCTTAACCCTGACTGCACTATCCCTCTCAGATCCGGCTTATTACAGACATAAACTTAAGCAGGTACGCTTAGTGCTTTCTGACTGCGGGACCAGATGCGATGTGCGGTCATTGATGCGAGGAACTCGCTCATCAGTACGCCCTCCGCCTTACTGTCTTCCACAATGCCTTCTTCCTGCTCGCTGTCACCCAACCCGAACTGGGATTTGAAACGGCGGGCATCGCCACTCAGGCCAATCACCTTCAGGTGTTTGTAGGCCTCCAGCAAGAAGTAACGGGCATCGCCGCTGAGCAGCAGGGCATCGATATTGCCATCCGGCACGATGACCGCATCAAAGGTCAGCGACGGCAGGCCGCTGAAGGTGGCATCGATCGGCAGGTGCGATCCGTCATCGGCACGCACCTGGCCCATATGAGGAGCCAGCAGTTTGGCATGCACGCCCTGTGCCTTAAGCTCCTGCAGGATGGCCAGCACGTCAGTCGCCACCACGCCATCGCTGACCAGCAGCGCCACCTGGCGGCCTTTAATCGAGCCGCTCGGCACGGCATACAGACTCAGGCTGGCATCTTTCTTCAGGCCATTCACATCTTTCGGCGGCGCGATATGCATCTTCTCGTCGGAGAGGGCAATACCCAAATTTTCCGCCACGCCATTCGCCAGGGATACGTCAATATGCAGCAAATGATCCACCACGCGCTCGCGGATATAGGCGCGGGCGACCTTGCTCAACTCAAAGGAGAACGCATCCACAATATGCTGCTGTTCTACCGGCGTCTGGCTGTTCCAGAACAGGCGCGGCTGGGAATAATACTCACCGAACGACGGGCTGCGCTCGCGCACCTTATGACCTTCGATTCGCTCCTGATAGCTTTCAAAACCACCACGATGCGGAGACGGTGGCGTTTCGCGCGGCCAGTTATCATTGATGGAATTTGGCTCGTAGTTGGCCGGATTGGTATCAATGTCCATCCGGTGCATCCCCTGGCGCTGGAAATTGTGATACGGGCAGACAGGCCGGTTGATCGGGATTTCATGGAAGTTCGGCCCGCCCAGTCGGCTGATCTGCGTATCGGTATAGGAGAATAACCGGCCCTGCAGTAGCGGATCGTTAGTGAAATCCATGCCGGGCACGATATGGCCGGGATGGAAAGCAACCTGTTCAGTTTCAGCAAAGAAGTTGTCCGGGTTGCGGTTCAGCACCATTTTGCCGATCAGCTCGACCGGGACCAGCTCTTCCGGGATCAGCTTGGTGGCATCCAGCAAATCGAAGTCGAATTTGAATTCGTCCTCTTCCGGGATCAGCTGCACGCCCAGTTCATACTCCGGGAAGTCTCCGGCTTCAATCGCTTCCCACAGGTCACGACGATGGAAGTCAGGATCGCGGCCGGTGAGTTTTTGCGCCTCGTCCCAGAGCAGGGAAGCTTTTCCGGCAACGGGCTTCCAGTGAAAGCGCACAAAGGTGGCTTTGCCTTCAGCATTGATAAAGCGGAAGGTGTGGATGCCAAAGCCTTCCATCGTGCGGTAGCTGCGGGGAATACCGCGGTCGGACATCGCCCAAATTACGTTGTGCAGCGTTTCCGGCTGCAGGGAAACGTAATCCCAGAAAGTGTCGTGCGCGCTCTGTCCCTGAGGGATTTCATTGTGCGGTTCAGGTTTAACCGCATGAACAAAGTCCGGGAATTTATGCGCATCCTGAATGAAGAACACCGGAGTGTTGTTGCCCACCAGGTCAAACACACCTTCTTCGGTGTAGAACTTGGTCGCCCAGCCACGGATATCGCGCACGGTATCGGCCGAGCCAGCGCCACCCTGCACGGTGGAGAAACGCACAAAAACTGGCGTCAGTTGCCCGGGATCGCGCAGGAAGTCAGCTTTGGTGACGTCACTCATATCGCGGTACGGCTGGAAGTAACCGTGTGCGGCGGATCCACGTGCGTGGACGATACGCTCAGGGATACGTTCATGGTCGAAATGGGTGATTTTTTCGCGCAGGATAAAATCTTCCAGCAGCGTCGGCCCACGGGTACCGGCTCTCAGTGAATTCTGATCGTCGGCAATGCGTGTGCCCTGATTAGTCGTCAGGGGGAAATTTTCACTGCCTTTGCGGAACGTTTCCAGCGCGTCAATTTTGGCGTTGCGGGTATCGGGCGCTTTCAGGCTGCCAGGCGCAGTTGGCTGTTTGCCGGGCGGCGTTGGCTCCGCCGCAGGTTTGTGCGATCCATCTGCTGGTGCCAGAGAATCCATGCCCGGCTTTGCCGAGTCTGGTCCGGTTAATGGGGCGTTATGGCTTATTTCCTTGTTATCAGTTTCTTTCGACATGTTCACGGCTCCTGTTATTGTCGTTTCAGACACCAGTAACTATAGAACAGGGATATGAATATGCCCGAAAAGTGCAGGGTTAAATCCCTCAACAGAATAGTTTATCGCCCGATAGCAACCCCGGCCTGCGACTGTAAAAAAAAAAAGGCTGCAATCGGGGCAGCCCTTAAGGAAGATGTGCGCGAAAGTTAGCGGTGCGCTAACTCCACGTCATTTTCCACTTCGCTGTTCATCAGCGTCTTATCGGTCTGCTTAAGCCACTGGCTGGTCAGCGTACCGGCGGTCATCGAACCGTTAACGTTCAACGCGGTACGGCCCATGTCGATCAGCGGTTCAATCGAGATCAGCAGCGCCACCAGCGTGACCGGCAGGCCCATGGTCGGCAGGACTATCAGCGCAGCGAAGGTCGCACCGCCGCCCACACCGGCCACACCGGCAGAGCTCAGCGTGACAATTCCCACCAGCGTGGCAATCCACATTGGGTCAAAGGGGTTAATACCCACCGTTGGCGCAACCATCACCGCCAGCATGGTCGGATAGAGACCGGCACAACCGTTCTGACCGATGGTGGCACCGAAGGAAGCCGAAAAGCTGGCGATGGATTCCGGGATGCCGAGACGACGTGTCTGTGCCTCAACGCTCAGCGGGATGGTCGCGGCACTGGAGCGGCTGGTGAAGGCAAAAGTGATCACCGGCCACACTTTCTGGAAGAAGCGCTTAGGGTTCACGCCGTTGACCGACAGCAGCAGGGCGTGCACGGCAAACATCATCGCCAGGCCCAGATACGAAGCCACTACAAAGCCACCGAGCTTGATGATGTCATTCACGTTGGAGCTCGCCACCACTTTGGTCATCAGCGCCAGCACGCCGTACGGCGTCAGCTTCATGATCAGGCGAACCAGCTTCATTACCCATGCCTGCAGCACATCAATGGCAGCCAGCACCCGTTCCCCTTTTGGCTTGTCATCCCGCAGCAGGTGCAGGGCGGCAACGCCCAGGAAGGCGGCAAAAATCACCACACTGATAATAGAAGTCGGGCTGGCACCGGTCAGGTCAGCAAACGGGTTCTTCGGTACAAATGATAACAGCAGCTGTGGCGTGGTCAGGTCGGCTACTTTGCCGACGTAATTTGACTGAAGCGCGGCCAGGCGGGCCGTCTCCTGCGCACCCTGCACCAGACCGTTAGCATTCAGGCCAAACAGCCAGGTGACGAATACACCAACCAGCGCGGCAATGGCCGTGGTAAACAGCAGTACGCCAATGGTCAGCACGCTGATTTTTCCCAGCGATGAGGCGTTATGCAGACGCGCCACGGCGCTGAGGATTGAGACGAACACCAGCGGCATCACAATCATCTGCAGCAGTTGGACGTAGCCGTTGCCGACGATATTGAACCACGAGATGGATTCTTTCAGCACCGCGCTGTCGGAACCGTAGATGGCATGCAGGCTCAGCCCGAACAGCACGCCGATCACCAGACCGACCAGAACACGTTTAGACAGGCTCCAGCTGGCACTGCCGGTTTTAGCAAGGATCGCCAACAGGACGATAAAAGCCGCCACGTTAGCTATTAATGGAAGGTTCATCCCCAGATCTCCAGTGGTGACGGGGTTTCTCCTCACCCCGTAAAATGACAGATAATTTTCAGCGCGCAACAAGTGCACCAATGTGCGAATGGTATCAGTTGAGTGAGGTGCAGCTATATATCCAAAAAGAATGGGTTATAACTATTTGGTTTTAATGGCCTGTTTAATGCGCTATTTGGTGATTTATAAAGCGATTCATGCTGTTTTGTACCGAATTAACCATCTGTGCAGGCCAGCCGCTTGCACCGAATGGAGGCATTCCCGGCGGGAACCACATGGCATAGCCGACCAGTGCCAGGCATAACACCCGCTCCAGCTGGTTACCTTTCTGGCTGTGAAGCAGAGGCAGGCGGAAGCGCCACCGGCACGGCCACAACAGGGGAACGCCAGCCGGGGTCAGCATATCGGCCGCGATATGGCTGAGGTAGCCCAGCACCAGGCCCTGAAAAGCATCGGCGGGGATCACCCATTCAGAGGGAATTTTAAGCTGGAACAGCACCACTCCGCCGATCACCGCCAGCAGACTGTGGGTAAAGCCACGGTGACCAAAGGCCCGGGCGATGGGTTGTGACAGCCATTTCAGACGCTGGCCGAGGGTGGATTTGGGGTGGTCGATATCCGGCAGCAGGCAGGTCAGCAGGGCCGCAGGCACAATATGCCACCAGTCACCACTGGCCAGCTCGGGCGTCAGTTCGGCCCGTTTGGCAAAAATTGCACTGGCAATGGCAAAAATAACGTGGCCTTCGGCCGTCATGGAAAACACCTGGCTGCAGAACTGTCGATTCATCCAGTATAGGGGATATATACAGTGGAATAAATATGTGACGCTGTAACGAAAGATAAATAGTTAGCGCAGGCTGTCGAACGAAATGGCGGACAGCTTATATTCTGCCCGCAGAGAGGTTATTTGCCGTGCAGGGCGGCTGATGTCAGGTCGTTCAGCGAGGAGAGTTGCACGTCGGCCAGCGCCCAGCGCGGGTCTGCAGCGAGTTCAGCGGCTGGCACCACAATAGATCGCATACGCGCTGCTTTGGTGGCAATCATGCCATTAAAGGAGTCTTCCAGCGTCACGCAGTTCAGCGGGTCAACACCCAGTCGTGCGGCAGCATCCAGGTAAACTTGCGGATGAGGCTTGCTGTAAGGCAGCGCTTCAGCGGAAACCAGCACTTCAAAGTAGCCGCGCAGGTCGAACATCTCCAGCACTCGTTCGAGCATATGCAAGGGAGAAGCAGAGGCAAGACCGATTTTCAGTCCCTCGGCTTTGCACAGGCGCAGTGCCTGTTCGACGCCCGGTAATAAAGGACGGGTTTCCTCAACCAGATTCAGGGAACGGGCAATGATACGCCGGGTGACTTCCTGCTGGTCCGGGCCACTCCACGGCAGCGTTTCATACCACATGCGGACCACCTGATCGATGCGCAGGCCGAGTGTATCAGGCAGTTCGCTGCGCCTGGAGAGATCGATATCCAGCGTACCAAAAATATCCATCTCAGCACGTTCCCACAGCGGTTCGGAATCAATCAGCAAACCATCCATATCAAAAATTGCAGCCAGCACAGGGCGGGAGTAAGACATAATTCGGCTCCGTTGAAATTTGCACACACCTTAGCATGAAGCTTTCGCCGACAACATCCGGGGATTTACAGGGTTAAAGCGCCATTTATGGCGACAGGGCCACTTTTTTCAGGCACATTTTTCTCCCTGCGGGTAAACTTACAGCTTCACACCATAAGGATTGAGAAAGCATGACTTATCAACAGGCTGGACGGGTCGCGATACTCAAGCGGGTCGCTGGCTGGATTATTTTTATTCCGGCGCTGATTTCAACACTGATTTCGCTGATGGGATTCCTGGAAAAAAGCCGCGAGAAGCGGGAAGGGATTAATGCTGTGATGCAGGATTTCTCCCACGTTATGATTGATATGGTCCGTTTTAACACCGGCTTCCTGAACTCGTTCTGGAACAATTCGCCGGTGCCGGACTTTAATCATGGCGGAAACGTCTCTTTCTGGATTATCTACGTGCTGATCTTTGTGGGTCTGGCGTTGCAGGCTTCGGGGGCCAGAATGTGGCGTCAGTCACGCCATATTAAGGAAGGGATTGAGGATCAGATGATCCTTGAGAATGCGAGGGAAAGAGAAGGGCGCAGCCGCCAGCAGCTCGAAGAGAAAATTGTGGTGCCACGTCACACTATTTTCCTGCAGTTCTTCCCGCTCTATATCCTGCCGATAGTGATTGCCGTGGCGGGCTACTTCATGCTTAAGCTGTTAGGCTTTATCTACTGAATCTGCTGCATAAGACGCACTCAGGCCGGGCGGGCATGCTGTTTGCCCAGCTCATCTTCGTCCAGCAGGGCACCCACCGCCCGCTGGGCTTCTCCCAGCCAGTGACCGCCAAACACGTTTGCCCGGTTCAAGAGATAGTAGAGCTGGTAAACCGGCTGGCGCAGCAGATAATCGGCGGGCAGTGGCCAGACCGACTCATAACCTTCAAAAATCTCTTTTGGCAGCTCTGCAAACCAGCCCAGCATCGCCAGGTCACATTCCCGATCTCCCCAATAACAGGCCGGGTCGAAAATCCACGGCCCGTGGGTGCTGGCACCGCAGTTAGCCGGCCAGAGATCGCCATGCAGCAGGGAAGGTTGAGGATGGTGGGGGCCAAGAACATCCTGCGCGCAGCGGGTGATCAGCTCAATGTCGCCATACTGGATGCCTTTCTCCGCAGCCAGTTGTAGCTGCCAGCCAATGCGCTGCTCGGCAAAAAAGACCGACCAGCGACGGAGCCAGCTGTTGGGTTGGGGGGAAGTAGTGATGTTGTTATCATAATCGAGGCCGAACTGCGGCTGTTCGCTCCACTGATGAAGCCGCGCCAGTTGCTCACCGAGCTGAAAAGCGCTTTGTGGATCGAGAGGTTGCAGCGGAATATATTCCAGCAGCAGAAAGCTGACCTCGCGATCGCTGCCCACACCATACACCTGAGGCACGCGAACCGTTTCGCTGCGGGCCAGCAACTGTAACTGATCGGCTTCCCAGGTAAACAGGTCCAGCATTTCGCGGTTGTTGCATTTCACGAACACTTCGCGGTCGCCGTAGCGGATCCGCCATGCCGGGTGGACATCGCCGCCCGGTAACTCGGTACGCTGACTGATTTCAGCTACACCTAACTGCTCACTCAACAGACGACCAATGGCTGACCACATAGGGGTTTCCTCTTTTCGCTGTGTCTTGCAGGACAGGGTGATACTACCGCTTAAAGAATACTCAAAATCAGGGGTTGCGCACAGGATTGCGCATCATGTACATAAACTTAGTTTTTGGCTTCCTGCTTAAACTCATCCCAGCTTTGCACTTCAACTTCCGGTTTTACGCCCAGAACCATTTCTCCAATACTTTCGGCCTGCTCGCGTATTTTCTCTTTTTCCTGTGCGCTGACGATGCCAAAACTATTGGTTCCTAACTCGTGTGGATGTCCCTCTTTATCGCTTAACGCAGTCAGAAATCCCCCTGCGGTCAGCGCACTGTTCAGCTCCAGAATATCGCTCAGTCCCTCTTCCTGATAGCGGAAGGTCACCACATATTGCGTCACGCCTGCGGTACTCATAATTCACCTCATTGTTAATCTTGACTTTTCAGCATAGTCCATGAACGGGCATTGCCATGGGTAAAATGTCATTAACGCCATTTTTACATCGGGAATTAACACGATGAGACGTTCAGACATGTCTTGAAACGCATCAAGACAGTTCTCGGGAACTTTCTTATTTACAGCCCACTGCAAATCTCGCTATTAACCTTTATAATGCGCGTCGTTAATGGGAATGCTCTCATTCAGAGGAGCATCATGGCGGGACGCCTGGCAATTAGAGCGATTTAACAAAATGTTACGATTCTTACCGTAAAATGCGTTGCGAGTCCTCTAAAACTCTTCAGACTCACTCTCTTTAAACTGTCGTACGGGTCACAATTAATGAAAGCGCTTAACAAGCTGTCTGTCGTACTTTTACTCTCCGGTGGCGCAATTTGCCATCAGGCACTGGCGGATAACAACGTCTTTACGGTCATGGATGATCCCTCCACGGCGAAGAAAAATTTTGAAGGTAATGCCGCTGCCGGTTATCTGGCACAAACCGGGAATACCACCAGTTCTTCACTGACGGCCAATACCAATATGACCTGGTATCAGCCTTCGACCGCCTACAGCTTGTGGGGTAACGCCAGCAACACCTCGTCCAATGACGAACGTTCTTCGGAAACTTACCAGCTCGGTGCCCGTTCCCGTTATAACCTCAACACCGCTGACTACCTTTTTGGTCAGACCAGCTGGCTGAGCGATCGTTTTAACGGTTATGATGGACGTACCTTCCTGGCCGCTGGTTACGGTCGTCAGATTCTTAACGGCCCGGTGCATTCACTGCGTGTGGAAGCGGGTCCTGGCGTACGTTACGACGATTATCACGACGGTGGACATGACACTACTGCTCTGGCTTATGGTGCGCTGAGCTATCAGTGGCAACTGACCGATACCACCAAGTTCATTCAGGGAGTGTCAGTGCTGGGCAGCGATGACACCACGGTGAACTCCGAAACCGGTCTGCAGGTAGCTATTAACAATCACTTTGCGCTGAAGCTGGCTTATAACGTCACCTGGAACCAGAATCCGCCGTCCTCTGCGCCCGACCGGACCGACACCAAAACGACTATTCAGCTCTCTTACGCGATGTAAGACTGCTTGACGGGCCGGGAGCCTCCGGCCTGTTTTCTGCGCGCCATTCAAAAACTCTCCCTGTTCATTCTTTGACGTACCGTCTGTAGCGTGTAAGATGTTTGTCCTTCAGGATTTTTTAGCCCCTGGCTGATCTCTGATGATGTGTACCTGGCCTGGTACCAAACCGACAATTGTGAGTGGGTTTCAAGTACCAATGGCCTGACGTATAAAATAAAACCCAATTTTGTATGTAACCTTTCGTGTGGGTTACCACTGCAACTAAGGATGTAACATGCCGGTAATTACTCTTCCTGACGGAAGCCAGCGTACTTTCGACCACGCAGTCAGCGTGATGGATATTGCTCAGGACATTGGTCCGGGGCTGGCAAAAGCCTGTATTGCAGGCCGCGTTAATGGCGAGCTGGTAGATGCGGTTGATCCGATCACCTCCGATGCTAACGTTGCCATCATCACCGTCAAAGACGAAGCAGGTCTGGAAATCATTCGCCACTCTTGTGCTCACCTGTTGGGTCATGCGATCAAACAGCTGTGGCCAGATACAAAAATGGCGATCGGTCCGGTTATTGATAACGGCTTCTACTATGACGTGGACATCGACCGTACCCTGACGCAGGAAGACATCGAGCAGCTGGAAAAACGGATGCACCAGCTGGCCGAAACGAATTATGACGTTATCAAGAAGAAAGTCAGCTGGCAGGAAGCGCGTGATGCGTTTGCCGCCCGTGGCGAAACTTACAAGATGACCATTCTTGATGAAAACATCAGCCATGACGACCGTCCTGGCCTGTATCATCACGAAGAATATATCGATATGTGCCGTGGACCGCACGTGCCGAACATGCGCTTCTGCCACCATTTCAAGCTGCAGAAAATTTCTGGTGCTTACTGGCGTGGCGACAGCAACAATAAAATGTTGCAGCGTATTTACGGTACAGCCTGGGCTGATAAAAAACAGCTGGCGGCTTACCTGCTGCGTCTGGAAGAAGCAGCCAGGCGCGATCACCGTAAAATCGGTAAGCAGCTTGACCTGTATCATATGCAGGAAGAAGCGCCGGGTATGGTATTCTGGCACAACGACGGCTGGACAATTTTCCGCGAGCTGGAAGTGTTTGTCCGCAGCAAACTGACTGAGTATGACTATCAGGAAGTGAAGGGGCCATTAATGATGGACCGCGTGCTGTGGGAAAAAACCGGCCACTGGGAAAACTATAAAGAAGCCATGTTCACCACCTCTTCGGAGAACCGTGAATATTGCATCAAGCCAATGAACTGCCCCGGACACGTGCAGATTTTCAATCAGGGGCTAAAATCATACCGCGACCTGCCACTGCGCATGGCCGAGTTTGGTAGCTGCCACCGTAACGAACCGTCAGGTGCGCTGCATGGCCTGATGCGCGTGCGTGGTTTCACCCAGGATGACGCCCACATCTTCTGTACAGAAGAGCAGGTGCGCGCTGAAGTGAACAGCTGTATCCGTATGGTTTATGACATGTACAGCACCTTCGGTTTTGAAAAAATCGTGGTGAAACTGTCTACCCGTCCGGCGAAGCGTATCGGTACCGATGAAATGTGGAACCGTGCCGAGGCCGATCTGGCTGCCGCGCTGAAAGAGAACGATATCCCGTTTGACTATCAGCCGGGCGAGGGCGCTTTCTACGGGCCGAAAATTGAATTTACCCTGCATGACTGCCTGGATCGCGCATGGCAGTGTGGCACCGTGCAACTCGACTTTTCTCTGCCGGGCCGCCTGAGTGCTTCGTATATTGGTGAAAATAATGAGCGTCAGGTGCCGGTAATGATTCACCGCGCGATCCTGGGTTCAGTAGAGCGCTTTATCGGTATCCTTACCGAAGAGTACGCCGGTTTCTTCCCAACCTGGCTCGCTCCGGTACAAGTTGTGGTGATGAATATCACCGATGGCCAGTCCGAATATGTTGCAGAATTGACCCGAAAACTTCAGAATGCGGGCATTCGTGTAAAAGCGGACTTGAGAAACGAGAAGATTGGCTTTAAAATCCGCGAGCACACTTTACGTCGTGTCCCTTATATGTTGGTCTGTGGTGATAAAGAGGTGGAAGCAGGCAAAGTTGCCGTTCGCACCCGCCGTGGTAAAGACCTGGGCAGCATGGACGTAAACGAAGTGATCGCGAAACTGCAGGATGAAATACGCAGTCGCAATCTTCATCAATTGGAGGAATAAGGTATTAAAGGCGGAAAACGAGTTCAACCGGCGCGTCCTAATCGCATTAACAGAGAAATCCGCGCCACAGAAGTACGACTGACTGGCGTCGATGGCGAGCAGATTGGTATTGTCAGTCTGAATGAGGCTTTGGAAAAAGCTGAGGAAGCAGGCGTTGATTTAGTTGAAATCAGCCCTAACGCCGAGCCGCCCGTTTGCCGTATCATGGATTACGGCAAGTTCCTCTATGAGAAAAGCAAATCTTCTAAAGAACAGAAGAAAAAGCAAAAAGTTATCCAGGTTAAGGAAATTAAATTCCGTCCTGGTACCGATGATGGCGACTACCAGGTAAAACTACGCAACCTGGTTCGCTTTCTGGAAGAGGGTGATAAAGCTAAAATCACGCTGCGGTTCCGCGGTCGTGAAATGGCGCACCAGCAGATCGGTATGGAAGTGCTTAACCGCGTCCGTAAAGATCTGTGTGAAGACATGGATCTGGCGGTTGTCGAATCCTTCCCTTCGAAGATTGAAGGTCGTCAGATGATCATGGTGCTCGCTCCGAAGAAGAAACAGTAGGCCATAAAGTAATAAGAACCGCTGCGGCTCCGGTCGCAGTGTTTTTTATTCGCCTGTCTGATTCATTTTATTAACAATGCGAAGTGGATGTTTTAAATGCCAAAGATTAAAACTGTACGTGGCGCGGCCAAGCGCTTCAAGAAGACTGCCTCTGGCGGCTTCAAGCGTAAACACGCGAACCTGCGTCATATTCTGACCAAAAAATCTACTAAGCGTAAGCGTCACCTGCGCCCGAAAGGCATGGTGTCCAAAGGCGATCTGGGTCTGGTTATTGCCTGCCTGCCGTACGCATAAGTCATTTTTTTTAAACAGAATATTAAACAGGAGAGCTAAATGGCTCGTGTAAAACGTGGTGTAGTTGCTCGCGCACGTCACAAAAAAATCTTAAAACAAGCTAAAGGCTATTACGGTGCACGTTCACGTGTTTACCGCGTTGCCTTCCAGGCTGTTATCAAAGCTGGTCAGTATGCTTACCGTGACCGTCGTCAGCGTAAGCGTCAGTTCCGTCAGCTGTGGATCGCGCGTATCAACGCAGCGGCACGCACTAACGGTATTTCTTACAGCCGTTTCATCAATGGCCTGAAAAAGGCTTCGATTGAAATCGACCGTAAGATCCTGGCTGACATCGCTGTATTCGACAAAGTGGCATTCACTGCCCTGGTCGAAAAAGCGAAATCGGCACTGGCGTAAGTCAGGTAAAAGAGGGAGCTTGCTCCCTCTTTTATTTTTGTAACTATTGCAAAACATTGACATTTCTGTTCCCGACCGTTAAAACAGGCGCGACAGATAATGAATTTCACGTCAGCCTTAAGGTAATGCCTGCATGAACGCTATTTTTCGTTTCTTTTTTTACTTTAGCACCTGAACACCGGGAGGCTTGCGCTAAGAAAAGAAACGAAAAATCGCGCTGAAAGCCTCCCTGGTGGAGGCTTTTTTGTTTTATGCGTGTCAGATCCAGGGCGAAATCGTCCCCATAATAAAACAGACCGGCCACGTCGGCTGGAAGAAGAGGAAAGCATGTCACATCTCGCAGAACTGGTGGCGAACGCGAAAGCGGCCATTATTGATGCACACGATGTTGCCGCGTTAGACACGGTGCGCGTTGAATATCTCGGAAAGAAAGGCCATCTGACTTTGCAGATGACCACGCTGCGTGAACTGCCTGCGGAAGATCGTCCGGCGGCTGGTGCGGTGATCAATGAAGCGAAGCAGCAGGTGCAGGAAGCGCTGAACGAGCGCAAGAACGACCTGGAATCCGCCGCCCTGAACGCTCGTCTGGCGGAAGAGACTATTGATGTCTCGCTGCCCGGCCGTCGTATCGAGAACGGTGGCCTGCATCCGGTCACCCGTACTATCGATCGTATCGAAACTTTCTTTGGTGAGCTGGGCTTTGCCGTGGCGACCGGCCCGGAGATTGAAGATGACTACCACAACTTTGATGCGCTGAATATTCCGGGTCACCACCCGGCACGTGCCGAGCACGATACCTTCTGGTTCGATGCCACCCGTCTGCTGCGTACTCAGACCTCCGGTGTGCAGATCCGCACGATGAAAAACCAGCAGCCGCCAATCCGGATTATCGCGCCTGGCCGCGTCTACCGTAATGACTACGATCAGACCCACACCCCAATGTTCCACCAGATGGAAGGGCTTATCGTTGATAAGAACATCAGCTTTACCAACCTGAAGGGCACGCTGCACGATTTCCTGAATAACTTCTTTGAAGAGGATCTGCAGGTTCGTTTTCGTCCCTCCTACTTCCCGTTCACCGAACCGTCCGCCGAAGTGGATGTGATGGGTAAAAACGGCAAGTGGCTGGAAGTGCTGGGCTGCGGCATGGTGCACCCGAACGTGCTGCGCAATGTTGGCATCGATCCGGAAGTGTACTCCGGCTTTGCCTTCGGCATGGGCATGGAACGTCTGACCATGTTGCGCTATGGCGTGACCGATCTGCGCGCCTTCTTCGAAAATGATTTACGTTTCCTCAAACAGTTTAAATAAGGGCGGGTAACAGCAATGAAATTCAGCGAACTCTGGCTACGTGAGTGGGTTAACCCGGCCATCGATAGCGCAGCCCTGTCCGAACAAATCACTATGGCAGGCCTGGAAGTTGACGGCGTTGATGCCGTTGCCGGTGCTTTTCACGGTGTGGTAGTGGGTGAAGTGGTGGAGTGCGGCCCACATCCGAATGCCGACAAATTGCGCGTCACCAAAATTAACGTTGGTGGCGACCGCCTGCTGGACATCGTCTGCGGCGCACCAAACTGCCGTCAGGGCCTGAAAGTGGCCGTGGCTACCGTGGGCGCAGTGCTGCCGGGTGATTTCAAAATCAAAGCGGCTAAACTGCGCGGCGAGCCTTCAGAAGGTATGCTGTGCTCCTTCTCCGAGCTGGGTATTTCCGACGATCATAACGGCATCATCGAGCTGCCGCTGGATGCGCCGGTGGGTACCGACATCCGCGATTTTCTACAGCTGGATGACAGCACCATCGAAATCAGCGTCACGCCAAACCGTGCTGACTGCCTGGGGATCATTGGCGTGGCCCGAGATGTGGCCGTGCTGAATAAAATGGCGCTGGTCGAACCGGAAATCACTCCAGTTGCAGCAACTATTCAGGATACTTTCCCTATCCGTGTGGATGCGGTGGACGCCTGTCCGCGTTACCTCGGCCGTGTGGTGAAGGGGATCAACGTTAAGGCGGCTACTCCACTGTGGATGAAAGAGAAGCTTCGCCGCTGTGGCATTCGCTCAATCGACCCGGTTGTTGATATCACCAACTTCGTGCTGCTTGAGCTGGGTCAGCCGATGCACGCCTTCGATCTCGATCGCATCGATGGCGGCATTGTGGTGCGTATGGCAGAAGAGGGTGAAACCCTGACGCTGCTGGATGGTTCTGAAGCTAAGCTGAATGCCGATACCTTAGTGATTGCCGATCACCATAAAGCGCTGGCGATGGGCGGTATCTTCGGTGGTGAGCACTCCGGTGTTAACGAAGAAACGGCCAACGTGCTGTTTGAGTGTGCCTTCTTCAGCCCGCTGTCGATTACAGGTCGCGCACGTCGCCATGGCCTGCATACCGACGCTTCTCACCGTTACGAGCGGGGTGTTGACCCACAACTGCAGTTTAAAGCGATTGAGCGTGCCACGCGCCTGCTTCTGGATATCTGTGGCGGTGAAGCTGGCCCGATCATTGATGTGACCAACGAAGCGACCCTGCCAAAGCGTGCCACCATCAAGCTGCGCCGTGAGAAACTGGATCGCCTGATTGGGCATGTGATTGCCGACCGTGATGTCAGCGACATTCTGCGCCGTCTGGGCTGTGAAGTGACCGAAGGCGATGGATTCTGGCAGGCGACCGCGCCAGGCTGGCGTTTCGATATTTCAATTGAAGAAGATCTGGTGGAAGAGGTGGCCCGCGTCTATGGCTACAACAACATCCCTGACGTGCCCGTACAGGCTGGTCTGGTGATGACTGCCCACCGTGAAGCCAACCTTTCCCTGAAGCGTGTAAAAGCGATGCTGGTGGACAAAGGTTACCAGGAAGCGATCACTTACAGCTTCGTCGATCCGAAAATTCAGTCGCTGCTGCACCCGGGCGAAGAGAACCTCGTGTTGCCAAGCCCGATTTCGGTAGAAATGTCTGCAATGCGCCTTTCGCTGTGGACCGGGCTGCTTTCTGCGGTGGTATATAACCAGAATCGCCAGCAGAGCCGTGTTCGTCTGTTTGAGAGCGGATTGCGCTTTGTGCCTGATACTCAGGCAAACCTGGGCATCCGTCAGGATGTTATGCTGGCTGGCGTAATTAGCGGAACCCGCTACGAAGAGCATTGGGATCTGGCGCGTCAGGCAGTTGACTTCTATGATTTAAAAGGTGATTTGGAGTCCGTCCTCGATTTGACCGGCAAATTGTCTGACATTCAGTTCCGCGCAGAGGCCAATCCGGCTCTCCACCCGGGACAGAGTGCCGCAATTTATTTACAGGATAATCGCATTGGTTTCATCGGTGTTGTACATCCGGAACTTGAGCGGAAACTGGATCTTAACGGCCGTACTGTGGTGTTCGAACTGGAGTGGGACAAGGTGTCAGACCGCGTCCTGCCTGACGCGAGCGAGATTTCCCGATTCCCGGCAAACCGCCGTGATATCGCTGTTGTGGTGGCTGAAAACGTCCCGGCAGCAGATATCATCGCAGAGTGTAAGAAAGTTGGCGTAAATCAGGTAGTTGGCGTAAACTTGTTTGATGTGTACCGCGGTAAGGGTGTAAATGAAGGTTTTAAGAGCCTCGCTATCAGCCTGATTTTGCAAGATACCGGCCGGACACTCGAAGAAGAGGAGATTGCTGCAACCGTCGCCAAATGTGTTGCGGCATTAGAAGAGCGATTCCAGGCAACCTTGAGGGATTGAACCTATGGCGCTTACAAAAGCTGAAATGTCTGAATATCTGTTTGAGAAGCTGGGGCTTAGCAAACGGGATGCCAAAGAGCTGGTAGAGCTGTTTTTCGAAGAGGTACGCCGCGCTTTGGAAAATGGTGAACAGGTCAAACTGTCAGGATTTGGCAACTTCGACCTTCGCGACAAAAATCAACGTCCGGGGCGTAATCCCAAAACCGGTGAAGACATTCCGATTACGGCGCGCCGAGTGGTGACTTTCCGGCCTGGGCAGAAGCTCAAAAGCCGGGTTGAGAATGCCACGCCGAAAGAAGACTGATTTCTGCTATCTAAAAAGGCCGCTTTTGCGGCCTTTTTCATTGGTGGCTGTCGACCCGGATCTGCCCTGGTTCAGGGCAGATCCGGCCATTATTTATCGATTACCAAGAAAACTCACGCATGACTCTGCTCTCCCGACAGAAGGAACTGGCTCGCCACCACCAGCGATGCTGGCTGACCGGCCTGATCATCTTCAGCCTGCTGATAGGGATTATCAGCCTTTGTGCGGGCGATTACTGGTTGTCGCCTGCTGTCTGGTTCACGCCTGACGGGGAGCTGTTTGTCTGGCAGCTGCGCCTGCCGCGCACGCTGGCCGTGCTGCTGGTGGGCGCGTCTCTGGCCGTTGCCGGAGCGGTGATGCAGGCACTTTTTGAGAATCCACTGGCAGAGCCAGGCCTGCTTGGCGTGTCGAACGGCGCGGGGGTGGGGCTGGTGCTGAGTATTTTTGCCGGAGCAGAAACGTTGTGGCAGCTAAGCTTGTGTGCCATTGCTGGTGCGTTGCTGATCACCGTGCTCCTGCTGCGTTTTTCACAGAAATACCTCTCCAACAGCCGGTTACTGCTGGCCGGGGTGGCGCTGGGCATCATCTGCAGTGCGATCATGACCTGGGCTGTCTATTTCAGCTCCAGTCTCGATTTACGTCAGCTGATGTACTGGATGATGGGAGGATTCAGCGGTATCGACTGGCGGCATGGCTGGTTGATGCTGGCGCTTTTACCGGTGCTGTTGTGGCTCTGCTCACGCTGGCGGGTGCTTAACCTGATTGCGCTGGGCGAAGTGTCCGCCCGCCAGTTGGGCCTGCCACTGATCCTCTGGCGCAATTTGCTGGTGCTGGCGATTGGCTGGCTGACCGGCGTCAGCGTGGCGCTGGCAGGCGCGATTGGCTTTATCGGGCTGGTCATACCGCATATCCTGCGTCTTAATGGCCTCAGCGATCATCGTATGCTGTTGCCTGCCTGTGCACTGGCGGGCGGTGGCGTTTTACTGGCTGCGGATATTGTCGCCCGGGTGGCGATGACTTCAGCAGAATTACCCATCGGGGTGGTGACGGCAACGTTAGGTGCCCCGGTCTTTATCTGGTTACTCTTACGCAACCGGCCTTAAACGCCGGTCGGCAAATTCTCTCTACTGAAACAGGAAAAACCAATGAGTATTTTCGACACAGAACTGGTTACGCTGGATAGTGAACACACCACGCTTGCGAAGTGGAAAGGAGAAGTGTTGCTGGTGGTGAACGTGGCCTCGAAATGCGGCCTGACCCCGCAGTACGAGCAGCTGGAAAAATTACAGAAGAACCTGCACGGACAGGGATTCTCTGTTCTGGGCTTCCCGTGTAATGCCTTCCTGGGCCAGGAGCCGGGCAGTGAAGAAGAGATCAAAACCTTCTGCAGCACCACGTACGGTGTGACTTTCCCGATGTTCAGCAAAATGGAAGTCAATGGCCCGCAGCGGCATCCGCTGTATAAACAGCTGGTGGCGGCACAGCCTGAAGCCATTGCCCCGCAGGACAGCGGTTTTCTGGAACGGATGGTCAGCAAAGGACGTGCACCCAAAGAGCCTGGCGATATCCTGTGGAATTTCGAAAAATTCCTGATTGGTCGTGACGGCACGGTTATACAGCGTTTTTCGCCGGATATGGAGCCTGAAAACCCGTTGATCGTCGACAGTATTAAACAGGCGCTGGCAAAATAGATGCTGTTGCAGTGTGAAGGTGTTACGGTTGCACGACGCCTTGCTCCTTTCAGCGCCTCAGCGAAGCAGGGTGAACTGATCCACCTGCTGGGGCCCAATGGCGCAGGCAAGAGTTCGCTGCTCACCTGTCTTTCCGGACTGCTGCCGGCACAGGGGCAAATTTTGTTTAACGGCAGGCCGCTGGCAGAGTGGTCCGGCACTGAGCTGGCCTGCCATCGTGCCTGGCTTGCTCAGCAGCAGCAGCCAGTGAGTAATATGCCGGTCTGGCACTATCTGAGCCTGCACCTGACTGGCAGCACACCGGCCGATGAGCAGACCGTTATGGCCATTTGTGACACCCTCCAGCTAAAAGACAAACTCGCCCGTCCTCTCAGCCAGCTTTCCGGTGGCGAGTGGCAGCGGGTGCGGCTGGCGGCGGTGTTCGGCCAGATGGCTCAGCCAGAAGGACAACTGCTCCTGCTGGATGAGCCACTGAGCGGGCTCGACCTCGCTCAGCAGGCCGCGTTTGATCGCTATCTGCAGAGCAGAGTAGCAGCTGGGCTGACGGTGATCATGAGCGGCCACGATATCAACCACAGCCTGCATAATGCGCAGCGCGTATGGCTGCTGAAAAACGGCGAACTGGTGCAGCAGGGCAGTGCCAGTGAGGTGCTTCAGCCTGAAATACTGAGCGTAACCTATGGCGTCTCTTTCAGAAGGCTGGCCGTTGAAGGTCACGAAATGCTGACCACATTCCTCTGAGGATATTGCCTGTCAGCCTGTTTTCCAGGTAGAGTAGTCTTCTCTTCTGAAGGATCTCCTTTATGCGCTACTGGCTTCTGCTGATCATTGTTATTCTTGCGGGTTGCAGCAGCCATGCGCCGCCGCCAAATGGACGCCTTTCCGATTCTATTACCGTGATTGCCCAACTTAATGAACAGCTCAGCCAGTGGCGTGGCACCCCTTACCGCTACGGCGGCATGAGCCGGGGTGGGATTGACTGTTCCGGCTTCGTTTATATGACCTTCCGCGACCGCTTCGATTTGCAACTGCCCAGAACCACGGTGGCGCAGACCGATATCGGTACCCGCATCAGCAAGGATGATCTGTTACCTGGCGACCTGGTTTTCTTCAAAACCGGAGGGGGAGATAATGGGCTGCACGTGGGGATCTACGATACCGATAACCAGTTTATTCATGCTTCTACCAGCCAGGGGGTTATTCGCTCATCTTTAAATAACGTCTACTGGAAAAAAGTTTTCTGGCAGGCAAGACGCATTTAATTTCGACTTATTTATAGTCTGCTAAGCATTTGGGAAAATGCTCATTTATTCGGCATTTGATTTATGGGATGATAATAAGCAATAACCACGTTTCTCCTGCATAATTGAACCAATTGCCCTTAAGGGTGTTTCCGGAAACAACCTTATGTCAGATTTTTGTAAAGGGTGATTAAAGTAAATGTATGAATGGCTATGAATCGCTAGTTTGTGATTCAATTGTTAAGCATCTTTCATGTGGGAGTTATGGTAGCTTAGCGTTTTAGTCAGGGTTTTTCGCCCTGTTTCTGCATTCTGACGACAATTGAAATTTATAATGGCACTGATTGGGCCATGACAATGTCGATTCAGGCTGCGCGAATTGCCACTTCATCACGGCTGAAATAAAAATGAAAATCCATCTGGAAGCGGATTATAAGAGTTACACAGCATTCTACCCGGTCTACAGCTTCGACGGTCAATTGATCTCGGTCGAGCTGCTGACACATTTCTCGCACAGTACCGCAAACGTGGCGATCCCTCAGCATATTCTGCTGCCCCAGCTCACTACCGATCAGCGAATCACTCTGTTGCAAACGCAAATCAACAGCATTGAAAAACACCATGACTTCTTTCGTCAGCAGGGCGTTAAAGTTGCCCTGAAAATAGACGATATCCTTGCGAAAGCGATCCTGGAAAGTGAATTCCTGGCCCGTAAACTGGATGCGCTGGAATGGCTGGAACTGGAAATTAACGAAAGTTTCCCTGATCTGAAATTGGGAAAAGACAATCCCAGTCTGATGGCTCTGAGTCAGCGCTTCGACTTAAGTCTGGAAAATTACGGGGCCGGTAAGGCGCCTTCAAAAGCCGTATATGACGATCTGTTTTCCAGGATCAAACTGGACAAAGGCTTTATTCAACATAATATTAATCGCCTCTCCTTCAGGCCATTCATTAGTACAATTCTGGATCACATTAAACCACATTGCCAGCAGGTTATCGTGCAGGGAATTGATGATTTACCCGGCCTGGAAAAAATCAGCCATTACGATTTTGACGGTATTCAGAGTTCTCTTTTCTCTCCGGTGGGAGAAGATGCGCTTTCATCTTTGATTGATCCCCCTAAAGAGTTGGTAGGCGACCCGCACTAATACCCCCTTAATGAGTCCGTGTTTACCTCCTCTCAGGAGGTTTACACTGGGCGTCATGCCTGAGCACGGTATCCACGATGGCCGCGGCAAAACGTAAGGGGAAGTCATGCAATTCAACAATACCTGGTATCAGGAACTGACGGGTTTCTATACGGCGTTGCAGCCAACTCCGCTAAAAAATCCGCGCCTGCTGTTCCACAGTCCGGCTCTGGCACGGGATCTTGGACTGGATCAAAGTTGGTTCTCGGAACAGAAGACCGCGCTCTGGAGTGGACAGGCGCTGCTGCCTGGCATGCAGCCTCTGGCGCAGGTCTATAGCGGGCATCAGTTTGGCGTCTGGGCGGGGCAATTAGGTGACGGGCGGGGTCTGTTGCTGGGTGAGCAGCAGCTGGACGATGGTCGCAAAATGGACTGGCATCTGAAAGGGGCTGGTCTGACACCTTATTCCCGCATGGGAGATGGCCGGGCGGTACTGCGTTCCACCCTGCGTGAGTTTCTGGCCTCTGAGGCGATGCATGCCCTTGGCGTGCCGACGTCTCGTGCGCTGACGGTGGTGACCAGCGATGAGCCGGTCTACCGTGAAACTTCCGAACGTGGTGCAATGTTGCTGCGCGTGGCGGAAAGCCATGTCAGATTTGGTCATTTTGAGCATTTCTTCTATGCCGGACAGCCTGAGAAAGTGCGTGAGCTTGCTGACTATGTGATCCGCCACCACTGGCCGCAATGGCAGGAAGAGGCCGATCGTTATCTGCTGTGGTTCAGTGATGTGGTCAGGCGAACGGCACGACTGATTGCTCACTGGCAGTGCGTGGGTTTCGCCCATGGGGTGATGAATACCGATAATATGTCGATTCTGGGCCTGACCCTGGACTATGGACCTTACGGATTCCTGGATGATTATCAACCGGGCTTTATCTGCAACCATTCTGACTATCAGGGGCGTTACAGTTTTGATAATCAGCCGGTGGTGGGGCTGTGGAACCTGAATCGCCTGGCGCATTCGCTGTCGGGATTACTGGATACCGCACAGCTGAAGCAGGCGCTGGCAGAGTACGAACCGGAGCTGATGCGCAGCTGGGGCGAGCAGATGAGGGCCAGGCTGGGGTTGAAGACCCAGGATCGTGACGACAACGATATTCTGACCGGGCTGTTAGCGCTGATGACCAAGGAGGGCAGCGATTACACTCTGACGTTCCGAAAACTGAGCGAGACGGAGCAGCAGCAGTTGAAGTCACCGTTGCGGGACGAGTTTATCGATCGTGAGGCATTTGACAGCTGGTACAACATTTACCGGCAGCGGTTGATTAAGGAAGATCGCAGCGATGCGGAGCGCCAGCAGGAGATGAAGCAGGCTAACCCGGCGATAGTCTTGCGAAATTATCTGGCGCAGCAGGCGATTGAGCTGGCGGAAAAGGATGATATCAGCGTGTTAACGCGGCTGCATCAGGCGCTGAGCAAACCATTCGACGATGCGCCGGAATTTGCGGATTTGATGCGGCGGCCACCGGACTGGGGCAAGAAGCTGGAAGTGAGTTGTTCGAGCTGAGCAAATTCAGGGGGCTGAGTCAGGCCGCTGAAATGTCCGGTGATAGCAGGAAGGGTTATCCGGAGTGATGTAGCTGCCATGTCCTGTGTCAGCTGGAGGGGTTATCCGGAACACGGACACGCCGTGAAATCATCCCTGATGGCTTGAGTCGCGCGTCCCTGCGCGACACAGTCCGCTTATCCGGATAACCCCTCCTGCCAGCGGCCACGGAATGGCTGTTACAAGAAGCTTCTTCTGCCAACAACCGCAGTATTGATGAGTAAGAGGGTTGCTTTTGAACTGGATTTTTTAACTCACCAACAACGCGGAAACTAGTGGGGCGTTGAGGGGAACTCAGCCGGGTGGTTGCGGCATGGACGCCGCAATCAAGCCCCCATGGATGGGTTCACGGCATACCGGATGAGTTCCTCCTCACTGACGCCGATAACCGGAGCCGGTTTTGACCTTATCAACAACGATCACCGAATCTGGCCTTTAGCCCACCAACCCCGATCCGCTTCAGAAACGTGAATCAACAGCCTCAGCCAGCAGCGCCAGCACCTCCTCGCTGTCTTCCCAGCCCAGGCACGGATCGGTAATCGACTGGCCGTACACCAGCGGTTTACCCGCCTCAACTTTCTGCGTGCCTTCCTGCAGAAAACTCTCAACCATCACGCCCGCAATCGCCCTCGACCCGTCACGGATCTGCTGTGCAACAGATTCCGCCACGTTTTTCTGGCGGCGATGCTGTTTCAGGCAGTTCCCGTGGCTGAAGTCGATCACCAGCTGTTCCGGCAATCTACACTGGCGCAGGCTCTCTGCGGCCGCCGCGATATCTTCCGGATGATAGTTAGGCTGCTTGCCACCGCGCATAATCACATGGCCGGAAGGGTTACCGCTGGTCTGGTAAATAGTCATCTGACCATGCTTATCCGGCGATAAGAACATATGGCTGGCACGGGAAGCGCGGATCGCATCAACAGCGATCTGAATATTGCCATCCGTACCGTTCTTAAAGCCTACCGGGCAGGAGAGAGCTGACGCCATTTCCCGGTGGATCTGACTCTGCGTCGTGCGGGCACCAATTGCGCCCCAGCTAATAAGATCGGCAATAAATTGACCCACCACCATGTCCAGAAACTCGGTGGCCGTTGGCATCCCCAGCGCATTAATATCGAGCAGCAGCTTACGGGCGATCTCCAGTCCATGATTGACGCGGAAACTGCCGTCAAGATCGGGATCGGAAATCAGGCCTTTCCAGCCGACCACGGTGCGGGGTTTTTCGAAGTAGGTCCGCATGACGATTTCAAGACGCGACTGATATTTTTCACGCAGCCCATTCAGCCTGGCAGCATACTCCACCGCGGCTTTGGGATCGTGCAAAGAGCAAGGACCAATCACCACCAGCAGGCGGCGATCTTCACCAGAAAGAATACGGGCAATCCGTTTGCGGGAGTCGGTGACGCTGGCTGCAATGGCCGGGGTGATCGGGTGCCGCTTCGCCAGCTCATCAGGCGTAATCAGGCTCTCGATGCGCGCGGTCCGCAGTTCATCTGTTTTGTTCATAACCATCTCTGAAATTTTTTTCTTCGCAGCGGCAGAAGTACCGGGAAGTGATGGGGATCACAATAAACCAAACAGCGGTGATTTCAACCCGAAACGCCCGCAATTCGGGCGCAACGGGATAAATATCACTCTTTCTGCAGAACGATCAATAAATGCACTGGCTCAGCATCAGTACATTCTGCGGGTCAGCCCCATAATATCGAGGATTTTAGTGGCAATCTCTTCCACCGAGTAATTGGTGCTGTTCAGATAGCGGATTTGATTAGTGCGGAACAGCGCTTCCACTTCGCCCACCTCCAGACGACACTGGCGCATTGAAGCGTAGCGGGTGTTCTCTGCACGTTCCTGGCGGATCGCGGCCAGCCGTTCAGGATCGATGGTCAGGCCGAACAATTTATTCTGAAAGGGCTTCAGTGCGGGCGGCAGTTTCAGGTTATCCATATCGTCAGCAATAAAAGGATAGTTTGCGGCACGGATACCGAACTGCATTGCCAGATAGAGGCTGGTGGGTGTTTTACCGCAGCGCGAGACGCCCAGTAAAATAACCTGCGACTCTTCCAGCCCGCGTAATGAAATCCCGTCATCATGGGCGAGAGTGTAATCAATCGCGGCGATACGCGCATCATACTTACCGAGGTTGCCCGCCGTCAGCCCGTGCGTCCGGTTTGCCACCGGTGCCGGATCGATCCCCAGCTCATGCTGCAGCGGTGCCACCAGCGACTGTACGATGTCCTGGCAAAACCCGTCGCTTTGCAGAATGATTTCGCGGATCTCCGGCGTGACGATGGAAATGAACACCAGCGGGCGCACGCCGCTCTTCTGATACAAAGCATTGATCTGAGCCTTCACCGCCTGTGCTCGCTGCACGTTCTCAACAAATGGCAGGGTGACGCTGTTAATGCCCACGGGAAACTGCGACAGTACCGCGTGCCCAAGCACTTCAGCAGTGATCGCTGTGCCGTCCGAGATATAAAAAACACTTCGTTCGCTGTTCACGTCCATTTCGTCTCCCAACAGATTGTTCTTAGCAGACTAAATTAATCGGTCACGAGAAAGCAAATAGTGACTTAGTTTACAAAACAAAATAAACACTTCATAAGTTAATGATATGAACTTTTTATTTTTGTAAAATGACGCTATGGGTAAAAAAAGCCGCATTAATGAAATGATGTTTCCTTTTAGTATTCGTAAAAATAGAGATTTATCTAAAAAGCATTCTGAATACGAATCAAATCTGGTTGCGCAAACAGATTGCGCTGATAACGTCAGGAGTGTGAGCAGGTGGATGATAGATAAAGAGTTATCTTATTCCCTTTGTTGCGCAACGTCCTGAAAGCAGGCGGAGTTTTCTTAAAAGTGTTTTTTTTAACTGCTAGAACGATTCAACAGTTTCTTTCCTCCACCGTAATGTGCCAGGCTCAAAAAGTATTACTCTGTCCTCATTACTTAATTAAATCTCAAAAGGATTGCTTCAATGTCCAATAAAGGCGAACTGCCGCTTGTGCTCTGGTATAACCAGCTTGGCATGAACGATGTTGATCGGGTGGGAGGCAAAAATGCCTCTCTGGGTGAAATGATTACTAATTTGTCCTCGCTCGGCGTTTCCGTTCCGAACGGTTTTGCGACGACCTCAGATGCATTCAATCAGTTCCTCGATCAAAGCGGCGTCAATCAGCGTATCTACGACCTGCTTGATAAGACCGATATTGATGATGTTGACGAGCTGGCCAAAGCGGGCAAACAAATCCGCCAGTGGATTGTGGACACTCCCTTCCAGCCGCATCTGGAAGCCGCGATCCGGGAAGCGTATCAGCAGCTTTCCTCCGACGATGCTGAAGCCTCCTTTGCCGTGCGCTCCTCCGCCACTGCAGAAGATATGCCTGATGCTTCGTTTGCCGGGCAGCAGGAAACCTTCCTTAACGTGCAGGGTTTTGATGCCGTGCTGATTGCGGTGAAGCACGTTTACGCTTCGCTGTTTAACGACCGTGCAATCTCTTACCGCGTGCATCAGGGTTATGACCATCGCGGCGTGGCACTGTCTGCTGGTGTTCAGCGTATGGTGCGTTCAGATGTGGGCGCAGCGGGCGTGATGTTCACCATCGATACCGAATCTGGTTTCGATCAGGTGGTGTTTATTACCGCGGCTCTGGGACTCGGAGAAATGGTGGTTCAGGGGGCGGTCAACCCGGACGAGTTCTACGTGCATAAACCGACTCTGGCAGCAGGCCGTCCGGCCATTGTTCGCCGCAATATGGGCTCTAAAAAAATCCGCATGGTCTATGCCGATTCGCAGGAGCACGGCGAGCAGGTGAGGATTGAGGACGTGCCGGAAGCCGAGCGCGATCGTTTCTGTCTGAGCAGCGAAGAAGTGGAAGCGCTGGCGGCGCAGGCTGTGCAGATCGAAAAACATTACCAGCGTCCGATGGACATTGAGTGGGCGAAAGACGGTCACACCGGCAAGCTGTTTATCGTGCAGGCTCGTCCGGAAACCGTCCGTTCCAACGGCCAGGTGATGGAGCGTTACACACTGCAGGGCAATGGCAAAGTAGTGGTGGAAGGCCGCGCCATCGGCCATCGTATCGGTGCCGGTGAAGTAAAAGTCATCCATGATATTAGCGAAATGAACCGGATCCAGAAAGGCGACGTGCTGGTGACTGACATGACCGACCCGGATTGGGAGCCGATCATGAAGAAAGCTTCAGCAATCGTCACTAATCGCGGCGGTCGTACCTGCCATGCGGCAATCATCGCGCGTGAACTGGGTATTCCAGCCGTGGTGGGTTGCGGCGATGCCACTGACCGGCTGAAAGATGGCCACAAGGTCACGGTATCCTGCGCGGAAGGCGATACTGGCTATGTCTATGACGATTTACTCGACTTCGAAGTGAAAAGCTCTCAGGTCGATGATTTGCCGTCTCTGCCACTGAAAATAATGATGAATGTGGGTAACCCGGACCGCGCGTTTGATTTCGCCTGCTTACCAAACGAGGGTGTTGGCCTGGCGCGTCTGGAATTTATCATTAACAGAATGATTGGCGTGCATCCTAAAGCGTTGCTTGAGTTTGATCAGCAAACGCCGGAGCTGCAGAAACAGATCCGCACAATGATGAAGGGTTTCGACGATCCGGTCGAGTTCTACATTGCACGCCTGACCGAAGGGATTGCCACATTGGGGGCTGCCTTCGCGCCGAAGCGGGTGATTGTGCGTCTCTCCGACTTCAAAACCAACGAATACGCTAACCTGGTGGGCGGCGAGCGTTACGAGCCGGAAGAAGAGAACCCGATGCTGGGCTTCCGTGGCGCGGGTCGCTACGTGGCTGACAGCTTCCGTGACTGCTTTGCTCTGGAGTGCGCCGCCGTCAAACGTGTGCGTAATGAGATGGGGCTGAACAACGTTGAGATTATGGTGCCGTTCGTCCGCACCGTGGCTCAAGCGAAGGCGGTAGTGGAAGAGCTGGAGCGTCAGGGCCTGAAGCGCGGTGAAAACGGTCTGAAAATCATCATGATGTGTGAGATCCCGTCCAATGCTCTGCTGGCTGAAGAGTTCCTGCAGTACTTTGACGGCTTCTCTATCGGCTCCAACGATATGACGCAGCTGGCGCTGGGTCTGGACCGTGACTCTGGCGTGGTATCCGAACTGTTTGATGAGCGCAACGATGCGGTGAAAGCACTGTTGTCGATGGCGATCAAAGCGGCGAAGAAACAGGGTAAATATGTCGGTATTTGTGGTCAGGGACCGTCGGACCATGAGGACTTTGCCGCATGGCTGATGGAAGAGGGAATCGACAGCCTGTCACTCAACCCGGACACGGTGGTACAAACCTGGCTGAGCCTGGCAGAAATGCCGAATAAATAGCACAGTTGGCGATGACATACGCTAAAGGCCAGATTATCTGGCCTTTTTACTTTTCTGCGTGCAAAAAAAAAGCCCATCACATGGGATGGGCAAAGACTACACACAGCAATTCTTTACTTTACTCAGGGGAAAAAGGTTGTTTAGAAATCAGCACTTTGATCGTAAACGTAGGATTCATACTATTCAGACGGGGAGACCGAGTCATTAAGAATCCTCTTATTAGTTTAAAATCCATAATCTTTTGTGACAGAAATGTCGTCAGTTAAGCTGCGAAACTGTACTGATGGTAATCAATTCACCATAAGAGAGACTGAAAAGGGCGGAATGAGGGGATTTCTGGTAAAAGTTATTTATCAAAAGTATTTAAAACGTGACGTGAGGTTTTTTTGCAGAAAGGGCGGTCAGGCAGGCTGACCGCGCTGAAAGGACTGTTTTAGCGGGGTTCCTGATCGAATTCGGCCAGTTCTTCCACCACATCCTGTGGATCTTCTTCCGGTGCCGGAGCCTCATGGACCCAGACAGAGACGAGGCGGTAAGAGACTGCAAGAACCACCGGGCCGATAAACAGGCCTATCATGCCAAAAGCGATCAGACCGCCGATAACGCCCGAAAGTATCAGGATCATCGGTAAATCTGCCCCCATGCGGATCAGCATTGGACGCAGCACGTTGTCCAGCGTACCCACTACGCAGCTCCATACCAGCAGCACAGTGCCCCAGGTGGTGTCACCGCTCCAGTAGAGCCAGATGATCGCCGGGATCAGTACCACCAGCGGGCCAAGCTGAACCAGACAGCAGAAAATCATCAGCACCGTCAGCACCGTGGCGTAAGGGATGCCGGAGATCGCCAGGCCGATGCCGCCCAGCACACCCTGCACCAGCGCCGTCACCACCACGCCCAATGCCACCGCGCGAATAGCCTGACCGGCCAGCAGAACCGCCGCATCTCCGCGGCGGGATGCCAGGCGATAGGCAAAATGGCGGATGCCATGACCAACCTGTTCACCGCGCCAGTAAAGCAGCACGCTGAACAGCAGCATCACGCCCAGATGCATCATAAAGCGGCCAAAGTGACCGGCCTGGGCAAACAGGAAGCCGCTGGTGCGCCCGATATAAGGTTGAATACTGGCCATCAGTGCGCTGCCGCCCCCCTGCACCAGGTTATGCCAGAATGAGGCGAGTTTTTTACCGACCAGTGGAATGCTTCTCAGCCAGTCCAGTTCCGGCAACTGCAGATGCTTTGAGGTGGCCCAGGCCACTACTGGCCCGCTATTTTCAATCAGGCTGTTGACCAGCACTGCGATCGGAATAATAAACAGCAGTAGCAGGATCAATGTCATGGCGACCACCGCAAGCGAGCGTCTTCCCCATAACCAACCCTGAATTTTGATCATCAGCGGCCAGGTGGCTATGACCACCATGCTGGCCCAGGCAAACCCCAGCACGAACGGCTGCACCACCCAGAAACAGGCGACGATCATCAGCGTAGTAAACAGCAGGGAGAAGACGATTTGCGGCAAATCCCATCCTTTGTGCGCATTCTTCATTTATGAACATTAACCTCTGGTAAAAAAACGGGTGGTCCCTCACGGACGCAGGCATTTCTTATGCCTGGCACCCTAAGCATGATGTATTAGACGCATTTTCGACAGAAACGGCACGTTATTCTTTTCACGTGCTTTTTTAAATCGCGGCAGGTCATATAAAAATGTGATAAAACTTTTGCCAAAGAGCATTCGTTATACACAACATTTTGGTCACCCGATAATGATCCCACAGATTTCCCAGGCGCCGGGCCTCGTTCAACTGGTGCTGAATTTTTTGCAGGCGTTGGAGCAGCAGGGTTTCACCGGCGATACCGCTACCAGCTATGCTGACCGTCTTACGATGTCCACCGACAACAGCATTTACCAGCTTCTCCCGGATGCTGTGCTGTTTCCCCGCTCCACCGCCGATGTCACTCTGATTGCCCGGCTGGCGGGTGAAGAGCGTTTTCGCAGTCTGGTGTTTACGCCACGCGGTGGCGGTACCGGCACCAACGGACAGTCGCTGAATCAGGGCATCGTGGTGGATATGTCCCGCCATATGAACCGCATCCTGGAAATTAACGTTGAGCAGGGTTGGGTGAAAGTTGAAGCTGGCGTGATTAAAGATCAGCTCAACGCTTACCTGAAACCGTTCGGCTATTTCTTCTCTCCTGAGCTGTCTACCAGTAACCGCGCCACGCTGGGCGGGATGATCAACACTGACGCTTCCGGGCAGGGCTCGCTGGTCTATGGCAAAACGTCCGATCACGTGATGGGACTGCGTGCCGTGCTGTTGGGTGGCGAAATCCTGGACACGCGCAGTATTCCTGTCACTCTGGCCGAACAGCTCGCCGCAGAGCAGAACAGCGAAGGGAAAATCTACCGTACCGTGCTGGAGCGCTGCCGTGATCGCCGCCAGCTGATCCTCGATAAATTTCCTGAGCTCAACCGCTTCCTGACCGGTTATGATTTGCGCCACGTGATCAGCGACAACCTGCAGCAGGTCGATTTGACCCGCCTGTTGTGTGGAGCAGAAGGAACCCTGGCCTTTATTACGGAAGCTAAACTGGATATCACGCCGATCCCAAAAGTGCGCCGTCTGGTGAACATTAAATACGATTCGTTTGATTCAGCCCTCCGCAGCGCGGCATTTATGGTCGAAGCGAAGGCGTTGTCGGTGGAAACGGTCGATTCCAAAGTCCTTAACCTGGCGCGTGAAGATATTGTCTGGCACTCGGTCAGCGAACTGATCACCGATGTGCCTGACCGCGATATGCTCGGCCTGAACATTGTCGAGTTCGCCGGGAATGATAAGGCGCTGATCGACGGCCAGCTTGAGTCGCTTTGTGAGCGGCTGGAAGGGCTGATGGCAACCCAGCAAGCAGGGGTGATTGGCTATCAGCTGTGTGACGACCTGGGCGGTATAGAGCGTATCTATGCGATGCGCAAAAAGGCGGTGGGCCTGCTGGGCAATGCCAAAGGTCGCGCCAAGCCCATCCCGTTTGTGGAAGATACCTGCGTGCCGCCTCAGCATCTGGCAGACTATATCGTTGAGTTTCGTGCGCTGCTGGACGGGCATAACCTGAGTTACGGTATGTTTGGCCACGTGGATGCCGGAGTGCTGCACGTGCGTCCCGCGCTGGATATGTGCGATCCGCAGCAGGAGATACTGATGAAGCAGATCTCCGATGAGGTGGTTGAGTTGACCGCCCGCTATGGTGGCTTACTGTGGGGCGAACACGGCAAAGGCTTCCGTGCTGAATACAGTCCGGCTTTCTTCGGCGAAGAGCTGTTTAATGATTTGCGCCGGATTAAAGCCGCTTTCGATCCTGCTAACCGGCTCAATCCGGGGAAAATCTGTGCGCCGTTGGGTGTGGATGACCCGATGATGAAAGTGGATGCGGTCAAGCGCGGTACCTGGGATCGCCAGATCCCGGTCAACGTCAGAACCGGCTGGCGCGGGGCGATGGAGTGTAACGGTAACGGCCTGTGCTTTAACTTTGACGTAAAAAGCCCGATGTGCCCGTCGATGAAGATCACCGGCAATCGCATTCATTCACCAAAAGGCCGTGCAACACTGACCCGCGAATGGCTGCGCCTGCTGGCGGAGCAGGGCGTTGATCCGCTTGAGCTGGAAAAGCGCCTGCCGGAAGCGAAGGTCAGCCTGCGCGATATGATCGAGCGCACGCGCAACAGTTGGTACGCAAAGCGCGGCGAGTATGATTTCTCCCATGAAGTGAAAGAGGCCATGTCAGGCTGCCTGGCCTGTAAAGCCTGCTCCACCCAGTGCCCGATCAAAATTGACGTTCCGGGCTTCCGATCGCGCTTCCTGCAGCTGTATCACACCCGCTATCTGCGCCCGGCCAGTGATTATCTGGTTGCCACCGTGGAAAGCTATGCGCCGCTGATGGCCAAAGCGCCCAAATTCTTTAACTTCTTCCTGCGCCAGCCGTTGGTGCGGGACATGAGTCGACAGCATATTGGCATGGTCGACCTGCCTCTGCTTTCTTCACCAAACCTGAAGCAGCAGCTGGCCGGGCAGCGCGCCATCAGCATCACGCTGGAACAGCTGGAAGCGATGACTGCCAGCGATCGCCAGCGCCATGTGCTGGTGGTACAGGATCCGTTCACCAGTTATTACGAGGCGCAGCTGGTCACCGACTTCGTATCGTTGATTGAAAAACTGGGTTATCAACCGGTGGTACTGCCGTTCTCACCTAACGGTAAAGCCCAGCATATCAAAGGATTCCTGCAGCGCTTCGCGCGCACGGCGCAGAAAACGGCTGACTTCCTGAACCGCGTGGCAAAACTGGAGCTGCCGCTGGTGGGGGTCGATCCGGCGCTGGTGCTATGCTACCGCGATGAATATAAGGAAATCCTTGCTGAGAAACGGGGCAATTTCCACGTTCAGCTGGTGCACGAATGGCTACAGCAGGCGTTGCCTGCAGTTGGAGCAGCAGCCAGCAGCCAGAGCGGTGAAGCCTGGTACCTGTTCGGACACTGTACCGAGGTCACCGCATTACCGGCTTCCGGTAAACAGTGGGAAGGCATATTCGCCAGATTTGGCGCAAAACTCGAAAATGTGAGCGTGGGCTGCTGCGGAATGGCCGGAACATATGGTCATGAGGCGAAAAATCTGGATAATTCGCTCGGTATCTATGAGCTCTCCTGGCACCAGGCGCTGCAGAAACTGCCGCGTCAGCGTTGTCTGGCTACCGGTTACTCCTGCCGCAGTCAGGTGAAGCGCATTGAGGGGAACGGGATGCGTCATCCCCTGCAGGCTTTACTGGAGATCATCTGATGGCTATCTGGAAACGGAACAGCACGCTGGAGCAGATAAATCAGCGCAGCCAGGGTACAATGGTCGCGCATGTTGGCATCGTGTTCACCGCGATGGAGCCGGAGAGTCTTCAGGCCACTATGCCGGTGGATGAACGTACCCGTCAGCCATTTGGTCTGCTGCACGGCGGCGCTTCAGCGGTGCTGGCAGAGACGCTGGGATCGATGGCTGGCTACCTGTGTACCGAAGGGGATGACTACATCGTGGGGCTGGAGATTAATGCCAACCACGTCCGATCAGCACGGGAAGGGCAGGTGCGCGGAGTTTGTCGCGCGGTCCATCTGGGGCGTACGCACCAGGTCTGGCAGATCGAGATCTTTGATCGGCATCAGAAGCTCTGCTGTACTTCCCGGTTAACCACGGCGGTGCTGTCGGCGAAGGCAAAAGGCTGACCCTTTAAAACCACCCTGGCTGGCCTCACATGATCCAGGATGCATGCTTAACAAAATCGCTTTGAAGGACGGCAGCTTTGTCCCATTCGCCATTCATGGCTAACTGATGACACAGCCGGGTCAGCGAGTGGCGGGCCAGTTGCCAGGCCTGCATACGGAACAGCCGCTCACGTTCGGCGTTGCCCAACTCCTGCAGCAGACGCTGGTGTAATTTGCCCAGCGCGTGCAGATAACTCTGGTCATCGCCGTTGAGCTGGCAGAGTTCGGCCATATCCAGACAGGTATCGTTGAATCTGCGCAACTGCTCCAGAGTACACTCAGGCCGGTTAAGTTTGGCCTGAGCCATATAGTAATCGACGGTGATATCGCGGACGGAAAATTTGTACTCGTCAATCTTGTGTTGCAGCCAGGCACTCATCGACCGATTCATTCCTTCCCCTATTCGCGTTAATGATAATCATTATCATATTATAACTGGTGTAATATTCAACGCCGCCGCGAAGAAAATTTATCGATTTATGCTGCCTCTTAAATAAATTGGTAATAACGATACGAGGTTGAGGTTGAGAAGTTAAAATATCCATTATTCCCGGTCGCCGCGGAACTGCCGTTATTTACTGGTCACTTTTCAATGTGTTACCATTTCGTTAAATCTCGGCGTGACACAGATCGCTATCCTCTTCAGAGGGTCTAAACTGAATAAAGAGGCCCCAAAAACCCCTGTTGGCGCTAATCCCTGCAAAACAAGAGGTTGAAGAGACTTTCATTATCACTAACATAGGGGTATTAGCCCGCAGGGCTATCGACTCGCGAGGTAATGTTATGCCATCAGCAACGACTGCTTCTTTTTCTCCGGACGACTATGTCTGGAAAGGCCTGACGCTCACTGACAGCGCCGCTAAACAAATTACCACCCTGGCCGCTGGCGATCCCGGTGTGCTGGGGCTAAAGCTGGGCGTGAAAACCTCGGGCTGCGCCGGTTTTGGCTATACCATGGATTTGATTAAAGAGCCTGCTGACGATGATTTGGTCTTTACCCACGAGGGCGCATCGCTGTACGTGCCCCTGCAGGCAATGCCGTTCATCGACGGGACGGAAGTGGATTTCGTTCGTGAAGGCCTGAACCAGATTTTCAAATTTAATAATCCTAAAGCTCAACACGCCTGTGGCTGTGGTGAGAGCTTTGGCGTTGAGTAAAATTTATGTCCCGAAACACTGAAACATCGGACGATGTGCAGGTTTGGGAAGGAAACCATCAGAAGTATAAAGAAGGTTTCTTCACCCAACTGCAGACCGAAGAGTTTGAACATGGCATCAGCGAAGACGTCGTACGCGCGATTTCTGCCAAGCGCAACGAGCCTGAGTGGATGCTGGAATTCCGTCTGAAAGCCTATGCTGCATGGCTGGAAATGGAAGAGCCGCACTGGCTGAAAGCCAACTACAAATCACTGAACTACCAGGACTACAGCTACTATTCAGCACCGTCCTGCGGAAACTGTGACGACAGTTGCGCTTCGGAACCCGGCGCTCAGCAAACGTCTGGTGCTCAGGCCCCAAATTACCTGACTGAAGAAGTGGAAAACGCCTTTAAACAGCTGGGCGTGCCGGTTCGTGAAGGTCAGGAAGTCGCCGTGGATGCTATCTTCGACTCCGTGTCCGTTTCCACCACTTATCGTGGCAAACTGGCAGAGCAGGGGATCATTTTCTGCTCCTTCGGCGAAGCAATACACGACCACCCGGAACTGGTGAAGCAGTATCTGGGCACAGTGGTTCCGGCGAACGACAACTTCTTCGCCGCGCTGAACTCGGCGGTGGCCTCTGACGGCACCTTCGTTTACATCCCGAAAGGCGTGCGTTGCCCGATGGAGCTGTCGACCTATTTCCGTATCAATGCGGCGAAGACCGGCCAGTTCGAACGTACCATCCTTATCGCCGATGAAGGCAGCTACGTCAGCTACATCGAAGGGTGCTCCGCGCCGGTTCGTGACAGCTATCAGCTCCACGCTGCGGTGGTGGAAGTTATCATCCACAAAGACGCTGAAGTAAAATACTCCACCGTGCAGAACTGGTTCTCCGGCGGCGAATCTGAAGGCGGCATCCTCAACTTCGTGACCAAGCGTGCGCTGTGCGAAGGTGAGAACAGCAAAATGTCCTGGACGCAGTCTGAAACCGGCTCGGCGATCACCTGGAAATACCCAAGTGTGATCCTGCGCGGCGACAACTCCATCGGTGAATTCTTCTCCGTGGCGCTGACCAGTGGTCATCAGCAGGCCGATACCGGCACCAAGATGATCCACATTGGCAAAAACACCAAATCCACCATCATCTCCAAAGGGATCTCGGCCGGTAAAAGCCAGAATACCTACCGTGGGCTGGTGAAGATTATGCCAACCGCCACCAATGCCCGTAACTTCACCCAGTGTGACTCGATGCTGATTGGTGCCGAGTGCGGTGCGCACACCTTCCCGTATGTGGAAGCGCGCAACAACACCGCGCAACTGGAGCACGAAGCTACCACCTCGCGAATCGGCGAAGATCAGTTGTTCTACTGCCTGCAGCGTGGGATCAGTGAAGATGACGCGATTTCAATGATTGTGAACGGCTTCTGTAAAGACGTCTTCTCCGAGCTGCCGCTGGAGTTTGCGGTTGAAGCTCAGAAATTGCTGGCGATCAGCCTCGAACACAGCGTGGGTTAATCCCCGATTACGATCATTGCGACATGCCGCAGAGTATTGTTCAGGAAACACTATGTTAAGTATCAAAGATTTACAGGTAAGTATCGAAGATAAAGAGATCCTGCGCGGGCTGGACCTTGAGGTCAAACCGGGTGAAGTTCACGCCATTATGGGACCGAATGGCTCCGGGAAGAGTACCCTGTCTGCCACGCTGGCAGGCCGTGAAGAGTACGAGATCACCGGTGGTTCGGTGAACTTTAAAGGCAAGGACCTGCTGGAACTGTCGCCGGAAGATCGCGCCGGTGAAGGGATCTTTATGGCCTTCCAGTACCCGGTTGAAATTCCGGGCGTCAGCAATCAGTTCTTCCTGCAAACAGCCGTTAACTCGGTGCGTAAATACCGTGAGCAGGAAGCACTTGATCGCTTCGACTTCCAGGACTTTATCGAAGATAAAATTCACCTGCTGAAAATGCCTGAAGATCTGCTGACCCGTTCGGTCAACGTGGGCTTCTCCGGCGGTGAGAAAAAACGTAACGACATCCTGCAGATGGCGGCGCTGGAGCCTGAACTCTGCATTCTTGATGAAACTGACTCCGGTCTGGACATCGATGCGCTGAAAATCGTGGCTAACGGCGTCAACACGCTGCGCGATGGCAAACGCTCATTCATTATCGTCACGCACTACCAGCGTATTCTGGACTACATCAAGCCAGACTTCGTCCACGTGTTATATCAGGGCAAAATCGTGAAGTCCGGCGACTTTACGCTGGTGAAACAACTGGAGGAGCAAGGCTATGGCTGGCTTACCGACCAGGAGTAACGATAACGCGCTGCAGCAGTGGCATCATCTGTTTGAAAGCCACGGTGAGCACCGCTCACTGCAGGCGCAGCAGCACTGGCAGCAGGTTCTGCGTCTGGGTCTGCCGACCCGCAAGCACGAGAACTGGAAATATACCCCGCTGGAAGGGCTGTTGGCACATAACTTCGTGCTGCCAACCGCACCGGATCTGACGTCTGCTGACGTTGCTGCTATGGCGCTGGATGTTGATGCGGTGAAAATGGTATTTGTCGATGGCCGCTTCAATGCGGAACTGAGCGATAAAGCCTTTGATCTGTTTGATGTTCAGGTGTCCCAGGCGGCGGAACGCCGTGAGCTGAGTGCACCGGTCCAGCCGGAAGTCTTTCTGCATCTGACCGAAAGCCTGGCAGAAGAGGTGACCACCATTCATCTGCCGCGCGGTAAGTCAGCCGCCCGTGCGCTCTACATGCTGCATATCAGCAGCGGCAGCGCGCAGGAGAAGATGAACACCTCTCATTATCGCCACCATCTGCAGCTGGACGACGGCGCAGAAGCTACGGTAATTGAACATTATGTCAGCCTGAACGAAGCCACGCATTTCACCGGCGCGCGCTTTACCGTCAGCGTGGGTAACAACGCTCAGCTGACGCATTACAATCTGGCCTTCGAGCACAGCAGCAGCTACCACTTCTCACACAACGATATGGTAATTGGACGTGATGCTCGTGTGCAGAGCCACAACTTCCTGCTGGGCAGCGGCCTGGCCCGCCATAACACCAGCGTGCAGCTGAATGGTGAAGGTTCAGAGCTGGGTATCAACAGCCTGATGCTGCCAGTGGAAAAAGAAGTTTGTGACAGCCGGACCTATCTGGAGCACAACAAGGGCCACTGTCTGAGCCGCCAGATGCATAAAACCATCGTGCGTGATAAAGCCCGCGCGGTATTTAACGGTCATATTAAAGTAGCCAGGTACGCGCTGAAAACTGATGGGCAGATGACCAACAACAACCTGCTGTTGGGACGCCTGGCGGAAGTGGACACCAAACCACAGCTGGAAATCTACGCCGACGACGTGAAGTGCAGCCACGGTGCGACCATTGGCCGTATCGATGACGAGCAGATGTTCTATCTGCGCGCCCGCGGTATCAGCGATGAGTCTGCCCAGCGCATGATCATCTTTGCCTTTGCCGCCGAACTGACCGAAGCGATCACGGATGAAGTGCTGAAGGAAGCGGTGATGCAGCGTATCGCTCAGCGTTTCCCCGGAGGCATTAAATGAGTTTTGACCTGACGCGCGTCAGGGCTGATTTCCCGGTTCTTGCGCGAGAAGTAAATGGCCAGCCGCTGGCCTATCTCGACAGCGCGGCCAGCGCCCAGAAGCCGCAGGTAGTGATCGATGCGGAGAGCCATTTTTATCAGCATGGCTACGCGGCGGTGCACCGGGGTATTCATACCCTGAGTGCTGAAGCGACGACGGAAATGGAAAACGTCCGTGAGCAGGCCGCCCGTTTCCTTAACGCGGCTTCACCGGAAGAGATTGTTTTCGTCAAAGGCACCACTGAGGCGATCAACCTGGTCGCCAGCAGCTGGGGTGGCAGCCAGTTGAAGCCGGGCGACAATATCCTGATCACAGCGATGGAGCACCATGCCAACATCGTGCCGTGGCAGATGGTTGCCCAGCGCACCGGCGCCGAAGTGCGGTTTATCCCGCTGTCGGAAACCGGTGAGCTGGATCTTTCTGCACTGCCTTCGCTTATCGACAGCCGCACCCGCATGCTGGCGGTGACTCAGGTTTCCAACGTGTTGGGCACCGTGAACCCGGTGAAAGAGCTGGTGGCGCGGGCTAAGGCCGCTGGGGTAGCTACGCTGATCGATGGTGCTCAGGCTGTAATGCACGGGCAGATCGATGTGCAGGATATCGGTTGTGATTTTTACGCCTTCTCCGGGCATAAGATTTACGGTCCTTCCGGGATCGGCATCCTGTATGGCCGCAAAGCCATGCTCGATCAGATGCCACCGTGGGAAGGCGGTGGTTCGATGATTGCCACTGTGTCGCTGACGGAAGGCACTACCTATGCTGCAGCGCCGTGGCGCTTTGAAGCGGGTTCTCCCAATACCGGTGGCATTATTGGTCTGGGTGCGGCGCTGAGCTATGTCAGCGAGATTGGGCTGGAGGCGATCCACCAGCGTGAACAGGCGCTGATGCGTTACGCCATGGATAAACTCTCTTCCGTGCCGGACCTGAAGATCTATGGTCCTCAGGAACGGGCAGGGGTGATAGCCTTTAACCTCGGCCAGCATCATGCTTATGATGTCGGCAGTTTCCTCGACCAGTACGGGATTGCCATTCGTACCGGCCACCACTGCGCGATGCCGCTGATGCACCATTACGGCGTCCCGGCGATGTGCCGTGCCTCCTTTGTTCTGTATAATAGCGAAGAAGAGGCCGATCGCCTGGCGGCTGGCCTGACACGTATACACCGCCTGCTGGGGTAAACCCGGCAGCAAGGGAGGAAGAATGGCAACCCTGCCAGACAAAGAAAAACTGGTGCGCAACTTTACACGTTGCGCTAACTGGGAAGAGAAGTATCTGTATGTGATTGAACTGGGCGCGCTGCTGCCAGAATTGTCCGAATCATTACATCAGCCGGAAAACACCATTTCAGGCTGCCAGAGCCAGGTGTGGATCCTGATGGATACCGATGATAATGGTCGTGTGGTTCTGCGTGGTGACAGCGATGCCGCTATTGTTAAGGGCCTGATTGCCGTAGTGTTTATTCTGTATCAGCAGATGACTCCGGCAGAAATTCTGGCCTTTGATGTCCGTCCGTGGTTTGCCCAGTTGGCCCTGACCCAGCATCTGACGCCGTCCCGTTCTCAGGGGCTGGAAGCGATGATCCGTGCCATCCGTCACAAAGCACAGGCCCTTTCCGCGGGCTGACTTGCTACACTTCTCGACAGGCTTCCCGCCTCGCTGGTGGGAAGTTTTCTTATCCTGACACGAGAAATAAGCATGAAACCATTGTCCCAATTTGCCTCTCTGTTACTGATTACCCTCTCTTTTGCGCACACTGCCCGCGCTACAGAATATCCTCTGCCGCCAGGCAACAGCCGCCTGATTGGTGAGAACAGTACTTATACTGTGCCCAATGATGGCCGGTCGCTGGAAAAGGTGGCGGCGGAATACAAGATCGGGCTGCTGGGCATGCTGGAAGCGAATCCCGGTACCGATCCGTGGCTGCCAAAAGCGGGTTCGCAACTGACCATCCCCACCCAGATGCTGCTGCCGGATACCAAAAGAGAGGGGATTGTGGTGAACGTGGCAGAGCTGCGTCTCTATTACTATCCGAAAGGCGCGAACAAAGTGATCGTCTACCCGATAGGCATTGGTCAGCTCGGCGCGAATACGCCAGCGATGGTCACCAGCATCAGCCAGAAAATCCCTAATCCGACCTGGACACCCACGCCTAACATTCGCAAGCGCTATGCTGCGGAAGGGAAAAAGCTGCCGGTAACCGTGCCTGCCGGACCGGACAATCCTATGGGGCTTTATGCGATGCGCCTGGCTTACGGCCAGGGACACTATCTGATCCATGGCACGAATGCTGATTTCGGCATCGGAATGCGCGTCAGCTCCGGCTGTATTCGCCTGCGGCCTGATGATATAGAGGCGCTGTTTAGCAGCGTACCGAAGGGCACTCGCGTGCAGATTATCAACCAGCCAGTCAAATATGCCGTGGAGCCGGATGGGAAACGCTACATGGAGGTGCATCAGCCGCTCTCACACAACGATAAAGACGACCCGCAGACCATGCCAATAACTTTGACTACCCACGCTAAAAAGTTCGTTAAAAGCGATGACAGCGACACTGCGGTGATAAAGGAAGCGATTGCACGCCGTTCGGGCATGCCGGTGCTGGTGAATTCGGGTGAGAAGATCGATGACAGTCAGGGGATGCCTGCCATCCTGCAGTGATAAATTCAGGACAAAAAAAATGGCGCACAGTGTGCGCCATTTTTATTACCAGAACTCTTACTTACGGTAAGAGTGAGCCTGGTTGTCCAGACGCTGGTTAGCACGAGCTGCGTCATCTTTAGCAGCCTGAACGTCAGAACGGATTGCGTTCACGTCGTTGCTCAGCTGATCAACTTTCGCGTTCAGAGTCTGAACGTCGGTAGACAGCTGGTCGATTTTAGCGTTGCTTGAGCAACCAGCCAGCAGAGTTGAACCAAGGATTACCGCGCCCAGTACCAGTTTAGTACGATTCATTATTTATACCCTCTAGATTGAGTTAATCTCCATGTAGCGTTACAAGTATTACACAAAGTTTTTTCTAATGAGAATAAATTTTTAGTGAGAACGTGCTTAAATTTGATCGTTCGCTCAAAGAAGCACCGTCTTTCCAGATTGGTGTAAAAAATTTAGCGAAAACAGGCGACTTTAATCGGAACCACCCACACTTATTGCCGAGTTGAATAGTTTATTTCGATTGGAAGTTTTAAGAAAAGTCTTTATTGAAGTTGTAAAAAAAGCGCCACTCAGGGCGCTTTATCAATGCGAGGCGTAATCTTCGATTACAGCACGTGTACAGAGGCAGTATTCGTGGTTCCACTTGGTACCAGCGCACCAGAAACCATCACCACCACGTCACCACGCTGACCGTAGCCGCTGGCAACCGCTGCTTCCTTTCCAATACGGTAGAAATCATCGGTAGAGGCAATCTCTTTCACCACTGAAGTGATGATGCCTTTGCTGAGGATCAACTGACGGGCAGTCTGCTCGTTGGTGGTCAGTGCCAGAATCGTCGCGTTAGGGAAGTACTTACGCACGGATTTCGCTGACTTGCCGCCTTCGGTCGCGACAACAATCAGTGGCGCTTCCAGATTCTCGGCAGTTTCAACAGCGCCACGGCATACTGCTTCGGTAATGCGCATTTTGCGATTGTCATGCTGAGAATCAATGCGGCTCTTCATCACGCGATCGGTACGTTCGCAGATGGTGGCCATGATGGTCACAGACTCCAGCGGATATTTCCCTTTTGCACTTTCACCGGACAGCATAACTGCATCGGTACCGTCGAGGATGGCGTTAGCTACGTCACCAGCTTCAGCACGGGTAGGGCGCGGGTTCTTGATCATGGAATCGAGCATCTGGGTGGCGGTGATCACCACTTTACGCGCACGGTTACATTTTTTGATCATCATCTTCTGAGCGAAGATCACTTCCTCAACCGGAATTTCCACGCCGAGGTCACCACGAGCCACCATGATGCCGTCAGAAGCGTCAAGGATTTCGTCGAAGTTGTTCAGGCCTTCCTGGTTCTCAATTTTAGAGATGATCTGGATATGCTCACCGCCATGCTGCTTCAGGTGCTCGCGAATTTCCAGCACGTCAGAACGCTTACGGATAAAGGAAGCGGCAACAAAATCCACACCCTGCTCGCAACCGAAGATCAGATCGCGTTTGTCTTTCTCTGCCAGCGCAGGCAGCTGGATTGAAACGCCCGGCAGGTTAACGCCTTTGTTTTCGCCCAGGTCGCCATTGTTCAGCACTTTACACACCACGGTGTTTTCGGTGACTTCAGTGACTTCCATCCCAATCAGACCATCGTCCACCAGTACGGTGTTACCGATTTTCAGGTCAGAAGCAAAACCAGGGTAGGTTACCGCCACGCGCTCGGTGTTGCCGATCACTGACTGGTCAGTAGTGAAGGTGAAGGTCTGGCCAGCTTTAAGTGCAGCATCAGCACCGCCTTCCAGCTTCATGGTACGGATTTCAGGACCTTTGGTGTCCAGCAGAATCGCGGCCTGGTGACCGGTTTTGCTCATCACCGCGCGCAGGTTCGAAATACGTTTACCGTGCTCTTCGTAATCACCGTGTGAGAAGTTAAGACGCATGACGTTCATGCCCGCGTCCAGCAGATTGGTCAGCATTTCTTCCGATTCGGTTTTTGGACCGATAGTACAAACAATCTTGGTCTTTTTCATGACGAGTTATCTGTTAAGTTGTGATGGATGAGAGAAGCGTGAATCCGGGGCCTGGTGTTTCGCGCCGGTGAAGAATTTTTGCCTGAATGGCGAACTGCGATACAGAATAAAGAATAGGTGACAGTAGAAAAGCGTGCAGAGGAAGTTGTAACGCGGTTTCAACGCGAGCGCAAAACTCAGTTGCGCAACAAGTTATCGTTTTTGCTAAAGGGTCAACCATACGCTGAAACCATTCAAGTGAAACAACGTTCCGTATTATAGTCTCTAAGTGCGCGAAAACCAATTAAAAAGCTCAGCTGAAGCCGAAAGGTTGCGTCAGATCAGGTTGTTGCGCAAAATAAAATCTGAGAAGCCACTCACATTACTGCCTCTTGCCACCACTAAATCCCTCTGTTGTTGATCTGCATCAAGGTTTTGCCTCCTGAGCTGGTATTGACTTAAATCGAATTGATAATCATTATCAAATAGTGAATTATCTGGATCAGTCAGAAACTCAGGGCAGAAAAATGACAGGGAAATGGAAAGTTTCGCGCTATTTCGCAGTAACGCTGTGTGGATTAAGTGTTTCTTTGCTTTCAACCACCACCGGGGCAGAGACGGTAGAGGAAACCGTGGCGGTGCGGGGTGCTGAAAAATCGGAAAAACAGACTGTAAAGGATGATGAGAATGACACGCTTATCGTCACGGCAATGGAGCAGGTGAGGCAGGCTCCTGGTGTTTCAGTGATCACCGCAGAAGATATCAGGAAGCATCCACCAGCAAACGATCTGGCGGATTTAATACGAACTATGCCTGGAGTGAATCTCACCGGAAACTCTAACAGTGGTTCCAGAGGCAATAACCGTCAGATCGATCTGCGGGGAATGGGGCCGGAAAATACGCTTATCCTGGTCGATGGTAAGCCAATATCGAGCCGCTCTGCCGTTCGCTACGGCTGGCGTGGAGAACGGGATACCCGTGGAGACACCAATTGGGTACCCGCTGAGATGATCGAGCGAATTGAAGTATTGCGCGGTCCTGCGGCGGCACTCTACGGGAATGGTGCTGCAGGCGGCGTGATAAATATTATTACCAGACAACCTACAGATGAACTGCACGGCAGCCTGAATGCTTACATGAACTTCCCCGAGCATAAATCCGAAGGCGCGACAAAACGAACAGATTTCAGCCTGATGGGCGGGCTGACGGATAATCTGAGTTTTCGTCTGTATGGCAATATCAATAAAACGCAGGCGGATGCAGTGGATATTAATGCAGGGCATCAGCTCAGCCCACTGGCCACCAATATTCCTGCCGGGCGGGAAGGTGTGCGCAACAAGGACATCAACAGCCTGCTGCGTTGGACATTTATGCCCCATCAGACGCTGGAGTTGGAGGCGGGGTTCAGTCGTCAGGGGAATATCTATGCCGGTGATACGGAAAACAATAACAGTAGCATTGATTCCATTTCTAAATATGGTCAGGAAACCAACCGGATGTATCGGCATAACTATACGCTGACGCATCGGGGATATTGGGAGAGCGGGCTCAATGTTTTATCCTGGCTGCAATATGAAAACACCCATAATACACGTATCTCTGAAGCCCTGGCTGGTGGGCCTGCTGGCCGTCCACAGGGCGATAATTTTACCACCATCACGCTCGATGCTTTTACCGGGCATAGCGAAATTAATATTCCCTTCAACGTTGGGTTTGATCAGACCGCTACCCTGGGGATGGAGTGGTCTGGTCAGAAAATGACGGATCCTTCCTCGACAAAACAAAGCCAGCAGGGCGGAGCGATCCCGGGATATCCCACTGGTCAACGAAGTGAGAGTATGTCGGCTCAAATTGCCTCTGTTTTCGCCGAGGATAATGTCGAAGTCACCAGCAGTATGATGGTCACCCCCGGGTTACGGTTCAATCATCACAGCCAGGCAGGGAATAACTGGAGCCCATCACTCAATGTTTCGCAAGAGATGGGTGACGACTTCACCCTGAAGCTGGGGATCGCCCGGGCTTATAAAGCCCCAAACCTTTATCAGTTGAATCCGGATTATCTTCTCTACAGCCGGGGAAATGGCTGCAGCGTGGCGGGAACGAATGGCTGTTATCTGATGGGGAACAAAAATTTAAAAGCGGAAACCAGCATCAATAAAGAGATCGGTGTTGAGTTTCACCGTGATGATTTTCAGGCGGGTGTAACCTGGTTTCGCAATGATTACCGCAATAAAATTGAATCCGGTACGCATGCCGTAGGGTCAACTTCCACGCTGAACTCAAGGATCCTTCAATGGGAAAACGTGGATAAATCACTGGTAGAGGGACTGGAAGGAACACTGAATTTTCCCGTTAGCGATAAAATCAAATGGAACAATAACCTCACCTGGATGCTGAAGTCTGAAAATAAAACGTCCGGAGACTATTTATCCATTACGCCTCAGTTCACGTTGAACTCTTCAGTCAGCTTGCAGGCGACAGAGGACCTTTCATTACAGGCTGAGATGGCCTGGTACGGCCGCCAGAAGCCAAAAAAATATAATTATAAGGGTGAACCCACTTCGGGCGTGGACAGACATGAAGTTTCGCCTTATGCGGTGATAGGGCTGAGCGGAACCTACGACATCAATAAATATGCCAGCATGACCGTTGGGGTGGATAACCTCTTTGATAAAAGACAGTTCAGAGCGGGTAGCGCCCAGTCGGTATCGAATACGTCAGGGGGCGTGACCAGCACGGTATATGGCGCAGGCGCTGCGACCTATAACGAGCCAGGCAGAACTTATTATGTCAGCCTGAATACCCATTTCTGAAGAGAGAGTTCGGTTTATTTCTCCGCCAATCACCAGGCAACTTTTTGTAATCGATAACGATAAGGAGTCAGTACATGGCGTTAAGTCATAACAGGAAGTTGCCGCTTACCGAAGGGCAAAAAGAAATCTGGATCGCGCAGCAGGTCATTGAATTCAGCCCTCGATATAACACGGCGGAGTGCGTCAGGATCAAAGGGGAAATCTCTGCGGACTGCTTTGAAAAAGCGGTGAACCAGGTCATGAAGCAGATTGAAGCGCTTAATTGTCAGTACGAATTACAGAACGGTGAACTGCTGCAAATACTGTCTGACAGGGAGAGGATCAATTATCAATTCCTGGACTTTACTGAGGATAAAAACCCTGAACACAGCCTTCAGCGCTGGATAAAACATGACATCAAACAGCCCGTTAATTTGCAAAAAGGATCGTTATACTGCGTAGCCTTAATTCAGCTGGCTACTCAGGAATATCGCTGGTATCAGCGTACACACCATATCGCGCTGGATGGATACGGTGTGGCCATGGTACTGCGTGAGATTTCCATGACCTATTCCCTGATGATGCAGGGTAAAAATACCGCGGTGCCTGCGTTTACCGGGCTGGACTATCTGGTCAAAAAAGAGCAGAAGTACAAAGAATCTCCCCAATTTAAGCAGGACGAGCGTTTCTGGCAGGATTATTGTCAACAGCTGGATTCGCCGCCTCGCCTCAGTCCTGTTTGTGGTGAAGTGAATGATACCGTGAACCGCAACGTAGCGATCCTCCCTGCCGGGCAATTTGTCAGAATGAAAGTGCTGGCAGAAGAGGCGGGGGTTTGCTGGGTTGACGTCTGGCTGGCGGTTTTTGCCAGTTATCTGTCATGGAAAACGCAGAAGAGCGGCATTGTGCTGGGACTGCCTTTCATGAATCGTAACGAAGGCGCGTTATTTAAATTACCGGGGATGATGGTCAACATCCTGCCATTAAGTCTGCCCGTATTGCCTGATGATGACCTTTTATCATTGGCGCGGAAAGCTCGTCAGGAAATTGATAAAATCAAGCCGCACAGTCAGTTTCGCGGCATGCAGCTGCTGCGTCTGAGAGCTGATGACGAACCGCTTTTTGGGCCGGTAGTGAATGTTCTGCCCTTTTATGACGAGCTGGATCTGCACGGTGTGGCTGGAGTGGTTGAAAATGTTTATGGCGGCCCGGTGGATGACTGCGCGCTTCGTGTCGTTCCTGCCAGCCACGCTGATGACAGCGATTTGCATATTCATATCGATGCCAACCCCGCCAGCTACCAGCCTGAGGAGTTACAGGCCATCAGTGCAGAGCTGACGGACTGGTGCGCGTTTTGCCTGACGCATCCAAAGGCCAGTATGAGCAGCCTCGCTCAGCACTCATGGTTTAAGTTAGCTGATCACGTTATAAAAAGCAGCGAACCGGGGAATTTTGTCTGGCAGGATGTTATCTCCCGCATCCGACGACAGGCTACGCTCACGCCGCAAGCTATTGCGCTGGAGTCGGATAACGCCAGCCTGAGCTATTCGCAGCTGGTCAGCAGGTTTGACAGTATTGCTCTTGAGCTCACCGGATATGGCGTTCAGCCGGAAAAAGTCGTGGCAGTCTGCCTGCCCGACAGAACCGAGACGATTATGATCATGTTGGGTATCCTGGCCGCCGGAGCGAGCTGTTTCGTACTGGATACCTCATTTCCAGACGACCGGCTGGCGCAGGCAATGACCGAGTGTAAGGCGTGCTATGTCGTCGTCACCGGATCTGAAGACGAACGCTGCGCACTGGGTGTTGAGCCTCTGTTTGCCCCGGTATTGCTGGGCAGTCTTCCGCAACCGGGCGTTAAACCGCGAGCTATTCAACCAGAGATGACCAGCTTTATCATTTTCACTTCCGGTTCAACGGGCAAGCCAAAAGGGGTGGCTATTCCTCATCAGGCGCTCAGCTGGTTTGTGGAGGCGGCTGGCAAGGCTTACAACATTCAGGCTGAAGACAAAGTCCTGCAGTTTTCAGCCTTAACGTTTGATGCATGCCTGGAAGAGATATTCATTCCTCTTTGTCGGGGAGCCTGCGTTGTCCCGCGAACGGAAGAGATGGGCGGTTCGCTTGATGCCTTTCTCACTTTCATCACTAAACATGCTATTACCATACTGGATTTGCCGACGACGTTCTGGCACACCCTCACACTTTCACTGAGCGAACAACCGGTGGCCTGGCCGTCTGCGGTGAAGACCCTGATTGTTGGCGGTGAAGCCCTTTCTCAGCAGCGCTTATCACAGTGGAAAGCATTGATGGGCGAGCGTGTCCGCTTGATCAATACCTATGGCCCAACGGAAGGGACAATTGTTTTTACCTGGAAAGTACTGGCTGGCGAAGGGTTTGATCCGGAGACATCGGATCTGCGCTCGATTGGATTACCGCTTGCAGGGCTTAGCTGCCTGATCCTTGATGATGCGCAGCGCCCGGTCAGGCAGGGAAGCGCAGGGGAACTCTATCTTGCCGGACCGACACTTTCCAGCGGCTACATTAACAGTGCTGAGATGACACAGGAAAGTTTTGTCAGGCTGGCGTTGGGTGAGGAAACCCTGCGAGCTTATAAAACGGGTGACAGGGTAAGGCAGAACCTCCAGGGGGAAATTGTTTATATCGGGCGCATTGATCGCCAGGTGAAATTCCGCGGCTATCGTGTCGATCTCAATGAAATTCGCGATTGCAGTCAGGCGGTCCCAGGGGTGAAAGAAACCCGCGCGGTCATGTGGCCTGAAGGGAATGGACGCCTGATGCTTTATGTTCAGCTGGAGGCGGGTTCAGGGACGTCAGTCCGGCATGTCGGGGCGTACTTACAGCAGCGACTCCCGCAATATATGCTGCCAAACCAGATCGTTATTCTGGATGAGTTCCCGCTGACTCCCAGCGGAAAAATCGACGAAAAACGCCTGCCGAAATCAGAAGCCAGTCACGACAGCTCTGCCTGCCAGGCTGAAAGAACGGATTTTGAGAGGCTGGTTGCAGAGACATGGCAAAAAGAACTTTCACTGCAGAGCGTCGGAGTTCATCAGGACTTCTACGCACTGGGCGGCAGCTCACTGAATTTATTTTCCGTGCATGCGCGTCTGGTCAGTCAGGGATTATCCATAGCCCCCCGGCTGCTACTTGAAAACCGGACGATACATCAGTTATATCAGGCCTGGCTGCAGGCGGGTACAGACGTTCAGCACGCCTTGCCGGAGCTGGAACTGGTGGTGAAGCTGCAAAACAACCAGCGCAGTCGAAAACTTTGGGCCTTCCATCCCTGGACCGGCCACGTTGACTGTTACAGGTTGCTGGCGGAAAAGGTCAGTCAGTATTTCGACCTGTGGGCGTTTCAGGCTCCCTTTGTAACAGGAGACGCAACGGAATACCGGACCCTTCACGATCTGGCAAAGCTCTATACCCGCGCAATCCGTCACGAACAGGAGGAGGGGCCATATTATCTGACAGGTTATTCGCTGGGCGGCAATATAGCTTATCTGGTCGCCAGGTTACTTAGTGATCAGGGGCTGGAGGTCAGCTATCTGGGAATGCTGGACTGCCGCCCTCCACAGCACGTTGCAAAAATGGCGAATCCACTGCATACGATGGTGAGAGAGAGGTTCGGCAGTGAATATCTTGGCAAGATAAGCGCACTGGATGAGGAGGAGCAACTGGAGGCTGTTGCCTCTGAACTTATGCAGAAAGGCCCCCTGCGGTTGATGACGAAGAAACAGTTACTGCCCGCGTTGCGGTTCAGCTTCAACCGGGGATCCGATCATCAGCCCGAACTCCAGCCGCTTTCCATTTCCGGACAGGTCTATTACTACGGTTTTTCTGCTCCGGGTGATGAGTGGCGGGAATTGATCCCTGAAAGACTGCATTGCCATCAATTTGAGGGGGATCACGATCTGCTGATGAATGAACTGAGCCGCTCTGGTGCCATGAAAACTCTGTTAGAGGACTTGTTGCGGTCATCTCCGTCAGCTTAATCCCATTAACTTAAGGACAGCGATAATGAATATGCATACCGGACTTCCTGCTTTCACGGCGGATGAACTGAAAGGGTTCCTCACTGAAAAACTCGATATGTCAGACGGCCCCTTTGGGGATCATGAAAACTTGTTCGACTATGGTCTGAATTCCGTTGACCTGATGGCCCTGGTTGCCCAGCTGAATTCGCGGGGAATAAAGGTGGGTTTCATTGAGATGGCTAAAGATGCCACCTTTTCCGCCTGGGTCGGGCGACTGGGTCTCTGAAAAAGCGTTTAATGTCTGATGAGGAAACTATGGAGCATCTGCACTCCGTCAGGGAGGAAATGATCACTTCATCTGCATGCGGTGATTATCGCGTGACGATTTGCTGGCCTGATGGCGCCCCTCCAAATGATGGCTGGCCGGTTATCTACATCCTGGATGGTGCTCACCATTTTCCAGTTGCAGCGACGTTAATGCGCACGTTGGGCAGACCACGCTGCTGCATGGTCCCCGGAGTTATTGTTGCAATTGATTATCCTGAGGAGACCCGAAGGGACCGAGATTATCGGCCTTATGTCGCTGAATTGATTCCGGAACCGGACCCCCGTGGAGGAGTTTATCCTGCCGGAGGAGAAGGGTGTGCTGAAGCATTTCTGGCATTTATCCGGCACGAACTGAAGCCGATGATCCGCAACATGTTACCCATCGACAACCACAGAGAGGCCTTATTCGGGCACTCCTATGGGGGACTGTTTACCCTCAACACGCTGTTCACCCAGGCAGAGAGTTTCCGGCATTATTATGCTTCGAGTCCCTCCGTGTGGTGGAACGGCAGCTACATAGTTAAATCAGCACAACGTTTTATCCAGCAGAGTGCAATCAGGTCCGTGCCCCCTGAACGGGTCTTGTTTCTTTCCGTAGGCGAACATGAGCAGTCGCTTGAAGAGTGGGAGCTGTCTCTGCCTGCTGATACTCGTCAGTATCTTGTCGAACATCGTTGGCAACGTCGCATGGTCGATGGGGTCAGGGAACTGGCTTCGTTGTTGCAAGTTGGACACATCAGCGCGCTTCAGGTGGAGCTGTTTATCCATCAGGGGCAGTCGCATCAGTCCGTCCCTCTGTGTTCGTTACAGAAGGCTATGATGCATCATTTTAAGCGCGGTTAAGAACAGAGAACAAAAAAGGTGAACAGGGGGAAGGATGGTGCGTTCTAGAGGACTCGAACCTCCGACCCCCACCATGTCAAGGTGGTGCTCTAACCAACTGAGCTAAGAACGCACTGATTGATGTCATGTTGACAGCGGGGACGAATATTAACGACAGCCTTACCGGCTGGCAAGCGGAAATCCGCTTTTTTCAGTGCGACTGCTGCGCATCTGTGCGAAGCGCAGCAATTTTAGGCACGGAAATGAGAAAATCACCGTAAAATTAGCGTGCTGCACGCGCCATAATCAGCTCTGCCGGTTGCCTTTGCATCCGGCGCATCCGCCATACCATCATCACCGCAGAAGAGGTGAGACCAATAATAAAACCAATCCAGAAACCGGCCGGACCCATCGCCGGTACCACCCAGTCCGTCAGCGCCAGGATATAGCCACTGGGCAGGCCAAGGATCCAGTAGGCGACAAAGGTTATAAAGAATATTGACCGCGTATCCTTGTAGCCACGCAGGATGCCGCTACCGATAACCTGAATGGAATCCGAGAACTGATAGATTGCGGCCAGCAGCATCAGTTGAGCTGCCAGCGTGACCACTTCAGGGTTATCGGTATACAACAGCGCAATTTGCTGCCGGAAGGTGATGGTGAACAGGGCGGTCAGCAATGCCATGGTCATACCCACACCCTGCGCGGTCCATGAAGCAACTCGCGCGCCCTCAACCGATCCCTGCCCAAGACGGAACCCGACGCGAATAGTCGTGGCAACGCCAAGTGACAGCGGCAGGACAAACATTAGTGAGCTGAAGTTCAGGGCAATCTGGTGCCCGGCCACTTTCACGATGCCCATTGGGGAAACCAGCAGTGCAACAACTGCAAACAGTGTCACTTCAAAGAACAGTGCCAGCGCAACCGGCAGGCCCAGTTTAAACAGGCGCCAGAGCGCGCTGACATCGGGTTTGCTGAAGCTTGCCGTCAGGCGAATATCACGCATAGAGCGGGCGCGGCCGACCCAGTATTTCATGGCGATAAACATCACCCAGTATACCGAAGCAGTCGCCACGCCACAGCCCACTCCACCCAGAGCAGGCATGCCGAAATGGCCATAGATGAAGATGTAGTTGACCGGAATGTTGACCAGCAGGCCGAGAAATCCCATTACCATACCGGGTTTAGTTTTTGACAGGCCTTCACACTGATTACGGGCGACCTGGAAGAACAGATACCCTGGCGCACCCCACAACAGTGCGTGCAGATAACCCACCGCCTTATCAGCAAGGGACGGATCGATATCGTGCATGGCGCGGATCATAAAGCCGGCGTTATACAGCACCACCATTACCAGAATGGCGGCAAAGGCTGCCAGCCAGTAGCCCTGACGAACCTGGTAAGCCACGCGGTCACGGCGTCCTGAACCGTTATACTGGGCGACCACAGGCGTCAGCGACAGCAGCAGGCCATGGCCGAACAGAATGGTCGGCAGCCAGATAGAGGTGCCCACGGCAACCGCCGCCATATCGGTGGCGCTGACCGATCCGGCCATAATGGTATCAACAAATCCCATGGCGGTTTGCGCAACCTGCGCAAGAATAACCGGGATTGCCAGCGCTAAAAGTTGACGCGCTTCTGTCAGGTACTTCTGCACGAATACACCTTATTATTTTCACTGTAGGGGAGAGCACTGCGATGTCAAAAAACGCTGACTTTGCAAATAAACAGCAGGGCAGGCGGCATAGTGTAATGTTCGCAGTGCAATAAGCCAATCTCCGGCGGAAAGAATAGCTCTTTGTGCCATGCAGGATTGTGCGCCACCATTTGGTTTTATCCCCTGCCCAGGGCAAACTAGGGCAAGGATAATATTAATGAGGCCACAACTATGTTTACCGGTATTGTGCAGGGCACCGCTGAGGTGCTGGCAATTGAAGAGAAACCTAACTTTCGCACGCATATTGTTCGTTTGCCTGCGGAAATGTTACCCGGCCTGGAACTCGGAGCCTCTGTTTCTCACAATGGCTGCTGCCTGACGGTGACGGAAGTGAATGGCGACCAGGTGAGTTTTGACCTGGTTAAAGAGACGCTGCGTATTACTAACCTCGGCGATCTGCAGGTGGGGGATAAAATTAACGTTGAGCGTGCGGCGAAGTTCAGCGATGAAATTGGCGGCCATCTGATGTCGGGCCATATTATGACCACCGCCGAAATCAGTAAAATTCTGACCTCAGAGAATAACCGGGAAATCTGGTTCAAACCGCAGGACGCAGAACAGATGAAATATATCCTTCATAAAGGGTTTATTGGCATTGACGGCATCAGTCTGACCGTGGGCGAAGTCACCAAAACCAGATTCTGCGTGCACCTGATCCCGGAAACCCTGGCGAGAACCACTCTGGGTAATAAACGTCTGGGTCACAAAGTGAATATTGAAATTGATCCGCACACTCAGGCAATTGTGGAAACTGTAGAGCGCGTTCTGGCTCAGCGTGAAGCGGCATTACTGGCAGCGGCGGCGGCAGAAACTGAATCAGAGTAAATGATGAAAAAGGGCCGGTAATGTTGAAATTACCGGCCCTTTTTATTTGCGCCACTGGCGATCAGTGCGGCACGCGCAGTCCACCCTCTTTACCGTGAGTGAAGACCACCTGCCACAGCTGAATATCACGTGCGCGGAAGGCTCCGGCGCAGGCGTTCAGATAGTAGGTGAACATGCGTTTGAAGCGGTCGCCATAATTCTCTGCCAGCTGCGGCCATGCTGCGATAAAGCGTTCATACCAGGCCAACAATGTGGTGTCATAATCCGCGCCAAAGTTATGCCAGTCTTCCATCACAAAATAAGGTTCATGCGCTTCAGCAATATGCTGGACGGAAGGCAGGCAGCCGTTGGGGAAGATGTATTTATTGATCCAGGGATCGACATTATCGTTGGTCTTATTGGCCCCGATAGTGTGCAGCAGGAAAATGCCATCCGCCTTAAGGTTGCGGTTAACCACATCGAAATAAGTGGCGTAATTTTTCGGCCCGACGTGTTCAAACATCCCTACTGAAACTATCCGGTCATATTGCTGATTCAGATCGCGGTAGTCCTGCAGCAAAATTGTGACATCCAGTCCTTCACAACGTTGTTGTGCCAATTTTTGCTGCTCGGCTGAAATAGTCACGCCAAATACGCTGACGCCATAATTGCGCGCGGCGTATTCCGCCAGTCCACCCCAGCCACAGCCTATATCCAACAGAGACATACCCGGTTCCAGCTGAAGTTTTTCGCAGATCATTTTTAATTTAGCATTCTGTGCCTGATCAAGCGTTTCGGCTTCTTTCCAGTAGCCACAGGAGTACTGCATATGCGGATCGAGCATCAGGGTGAAAAGATCGTTACCCAGGTCATAATGCTCTTTACCCACTATCCAGGCACGTTTACGTGACTGAAGATTAGTCAGGCGGGCTGCCGCAACGCGAAGGGTATCTTTGAAATGGTGGGGAAGTTGCTGATCCAGTTTTGCCTGCAACACGCGATGAAAAAAAGTATCCAGCCGCTCGCATTCCCACCAGCCATCCATATAACTTTCACCCAGTCCCAGTGAGCCTTCCTGCAGAACGCGCTTAAAAAACTCGGTGTTATTTACCTGGATATCCCACGGTCGGGTGCCGTTGATTTCAATATCTGCATTGCGCAACATTTCCTGGACGATTCGGTACCACTGATTCTCTCCCAGATTCACTTCTTCTATACACGATGAACTCATAGCTTCTCCATCACCCTGTGTGATTGAAACCTGAGAAATAGAATAGTCAATTTCTACAGGATTGTGAGAAAACGCACGGAGTAACCTCGCAAATATCCGGCGCTACAGAGGATTGATTTGAAACTTGCAGAGTGCTTGTGAGGATGACGCAGAAACCTGCCCTGACCACCCTGTCATGACTCGAAAAAATGCTACAAATTTGTTTTTTTTAACTGCTGGAAATGAGTATATGCTCACGCCAGGCACAATTCAATTGTTTATTGTTAGGTTGCTAACTATATAAAATCAGGCCCTTAATGGTCATTGTGTGCGGTAGAAAGCGCCATCACCTGTGCCTTTGCCCGCTGTAAAATATAGCCGATGATCGCCAGAAAAACAGTCGCCAGCATCACCACTGAGGTGGTCAGTAACGGGGTGCTGATAAAGGTGGAGATCACCAGGCTGGCAGCACAGCAAAGCCCCAGCTGGAGCGTATTCTGCAGGGCGGCAGCCTTGCCGCTGGCCTGGGGGAAAGGCAGTAAGGCACTGGCCACCACCACCGGATAAACCGCACCATTTGCTAACGCCATGCCACAAAATGGCAACAGTAAAGCCGTTACCGAAGGCTCTTCCATCTGCGCGGCGATGAAAAATGCCACGATGCTCAGGGTATAAATAACCAGCAGCCAGGGAAGCAGTAAAGTGCCTTCAGAGTGCTTCAGTAACGTGCGACAACCATAACCCCCAATCAGGAAAGCCAGCGTCTGAGGGACATAGCTCAGACCGATATCGGCTGGTGACATGCCCAGTGCACCCAGAATAAACGGCGAGCCGGTCAGCCAGGCGAAGAAACTGGCAGAGCAGGCGGCGTAGATCAGTACGTTACCGCTGTACAACGGTGATTTCAGCAGAGTGGAGAAGCTGGTTTTCTCGCTTTTATCTGATTTGGCCTGCCTGCCAGGCGTGGCCAGAAACAGAGTGCAAATCAGCAGGCAGACCGCAACCAGTAACAGAGCGATAAAGATCGCCCGCCAGGTAAAGTGATTCAGCAGCCAGGCACCGAGCAGAGGAGCCAGGGCAGGAGAAAGGGCGACCAGCGGCATGATAGTGGCAAATACGCGGTTAGCCTGGGCGGCAGGATAGCGATCAATAACCAGTGCCTGCCAGGTCACCGCGGCGGCGCAAATCCCTACAGCCTGAAGGAAGCGCAGCGTCAGCAGGGTCACGGTAGAGTCAACCCACCACATTGCGCCACAGCTGACGGCGAACAGACCGAGCCCCATCAGCAGAACGGGCTTACGACCAATCCGGTCAGAGAGTGGTCCCCACATCAACTGGGCGCTGGCAAATCCGGCCAGGAACAGACTCAGACTGGCACTGATTTTTCCGGCTTCAGTCTGCAAATCTTGCTGCATCGCACCAAAAGCTGGCAGGTACATATCAGTGGCGAGAAAACCTGCAACGCTGAGCAGCGCGAGGTAAATAATAAATCCCTTAGATGGCATTCTGTTGCTCTTTATCAGGTGAATGAAACGCTGCGCAGTGTAATTGAGTGGCAAAGCGCTTGTGAAACGGTAATATTTGCAGGTTGCGTTCAAAAAAATTGCAGGCAGATTATGTGGTCAGAACATTCCCTTGAAGTGGTTGATGCCGTGGCGCGCACCGGCAGTTTCACCGCGGCGGCGGCAGAGCTGCACCGCGTTCCTTCTGCTATCAGCTATACCATCCGTCAACTGGAAGAGTGGCTGGCTGTTCCTCTGTTTGAGCGGCGTCACCGCGATGTGGTGCTGACGGATGCCGGACGGCTTTTTAGTCAGGAAGGGCGTAGTGTTATCAAAAAAATGCTTTCCACCCGGCGTCAGTGTCAGCAGGTCGCTAATGGCTGGCGGGGGCAGATCAATATCGCTGTCGATCGCATTGTTAAACCGGCGAGGAGCCGCCAGCTGGTGGTAGATTTTTACCGCCATTTTCCTGATATGGAGCTGCATCTGACGTCGGAAGTGTTTAACGGCGTCTGGGATGCACTGGCCGACGGGCGGGTGGATGTGGCAATCGGCGCAACGCAGGCTATCCCGGTGGGGGGGCGCTTCGCCTTCCGCGATATGGGGATGCTGAACTGGCGCTGTGTGGTGAAGGCCGATCATCCACTTGCTCAGCTGGAGGAGGAGATCAGCGATGAGGAGATTGGCGACTGGCCCTCGCTGGTGCTGGAAGATACCTCCCGTGCTTTACCCAAACGGACTACGTGGACGCTGGATAATCAGCGCAGGCTGGTGGTGCCGGACTGGGAAAGTGCGTTTGACTGTCTGCTGGCCGGGCTGTGTGTTGGAATGGTACCGGGGCATTTTGCCCGGCCATTTTTGCAGAATGGAGAACTGGTTGAGCTGGCGCTTGAGTCAGTATTTCCGGACAGCCCGTGCTGCGTCAGCTGGGCGGAGCAGCAGGCTTCACCAGCACTGAGCTGGCTGCTGGAGTATCTGGGGGAAACCGGCACGATGAACAGTGAGTGGCTGCGGGAAGAAACCTGAGGGGCGAATAAATTCTCCCCTCAGCTGAAATCTGCACGATTGTAAGGGTGGAATTCATTCCGCCCTTAACGTCTAGCGGCGGTAATCGACAAACGGACCGTCTGCCACCGAGCGGCGTTCGATCAGGTTGGGATGCACTTCAATGGTTTGTGGCTCTTCGCGCTTGCTGGTAATGCGGTCGAGCAGCATTGCAAAGGCAGTTTCGCCCAGCTGTTGTTTAGGCTGGTGAACCGTGGTCAGCGCCGGGGTGAAATAGCGGGCATTGCGCACGTTATCATAACCGATCACCGAAATATCCTGCGGTACACGCAGGCCCATCTCATCCGCCGCGCAGATGGCCCCCATGGCCATCACATCGCCGCCGCAGAAGACCGCCGTGGGGCGCTGCTTCTGAGACAGAATCTGCTGCATGGCACGGTAGCCAGACTCCGGTTCGAAATCTCCCTGTACCAGCCACTCATCCCGAACTGAAATTCCCGCTTCGGAAAGTGCTTTCAGAAAACCGGCATGGCGGCCACCGCCAGTATTACGTTCCATTTGTCCCGGGATCACCCCGATATCACGGTGACCGCGGTCAATCAGATAGCGGCCCGCCATATAGCCTCCTTCAAAGGCATTATCCAGCACGGTATCGGTGAAATCGCCGCGTGATTCGCCCCAGTCCATTACCACCATTGGGATATTGCGATTGTTTTCCAGCATAGCGATCAGCGGTTCCGGATATTCCGAGCACATCACCAGCAGACCATCGACGCGCTTTTGCGCCATCATCGACAGATACGCCTGCTGCTTTTGTAGATCGTTGTGGGCATTGCCCAGGATCAGGGTATAACCCTGATCAAAGCAGCAGTTCTCCACTGCTTCGATGATCTCGGCAAAATAGGGCGCTTCGCTGGAAGTGGCCAGCAGGCCAATGGTTTTGGTATGGTTAACCTTCAGGCTGCGGGCGACAGCGCTGGGAGAATAATGCAATTCTTTGATTGCGGCCCATACGGCTTCCCGCGTCTCTTCAGCGACAAAGCGGGTTTTATTGATGACGTGGGAGACAGTGGTGGTGGATACCCCTGCACGTTTAGCCACATCTTTTATTGTTGCCATTAACTAGCTACTCCTGCGCTTATCTTAACTCACTGATAAGCATATTGTTAAACGTTTGCCTTGATACGCAAAAACCGGGCGTCTGGGGGCACTTTTTGCGGTGGATTCCGGAGACGTCAGGAAGGAAAAAAGGGTATTTCAACCCGTCGTTGCGCACACGGCACGCAGTCTGCCGGGGGTTGCGCAACAAAAAAAGAATTCTAACAAGCCTCAGCACAGAAAACGAGATTTTTACCGACAAGTATGGGAAAATCGATGACGTTAAAAACTGTAAGGGTATTAAGGAGTAGTGATGGATACCGATCTGAAGTTTTCAATACTGACAACCGTTTGCGCTTTGCTGATGATTGTCGCTTTCAGTTTTACCGCAGTAATGCACTAAGCCTCACGGGCCGCTCATCAGAACGGCCCCGTTTTTTCTGCCGACTCGTTAGCGAATCGTTTTCGGCGTCATCATCCTGCGGGCACCAATATAGTGGCGCTGCCAGTAATCATCACTCAGAGCACTAACCTGAATATCCTTGCCAGTGCGCGGTGACTGAATGAATTTACCATTGCCCAGATACACGCCAACGTGGTCAGCTGTGCCGCGACCATTGATGCGGAAAAACACCAGATCGCCTTTCTCCAGCTCGCCACGTTTGATATTAGCCGCATCGCGCAGGTGATACATTTCATTGGCAGTGCGGGGGATTTTAAACTTCACCAGGTCTTTATAGGCATACCAGACCAGGCCGCTGCAGTCGAAACCGGTTTCTGGAGAGGTGCCACCCCACTGGTACGGTTTACCCAACTGCCCCATCAGTTTGTTCATCGCCGTTTCACGAGCTTTCTGATAGCGGGCGCGGTGTGCTTTGCTAAGCTTCAGCGGCGCTGCTGCACCGTAGGTCAGTTCTTCAGTCTCTTCGACCGGATTGCCGCGATGGCGACCGTAGCGTCTTTTGTACACCAGCTTTTCACGTTCTGCCGAGGCCGTTTTAAGAGAGTCTCGTTTTTTGAGTTTAAATTTCTGAACAGAGGTTAAGCGGGACTTTTTCGGGCTGGACTCTTTAACTTTCTTGCCGGAAATGACTTTAACGGGCGTTTTCTTGGCAGGGCTGGCTTTAACCGGACGTCGCTTGCGACGCTGGTCTTCACTGGCTGCCGTAGGGTTGTCGACTTTGTGATGGTTTGCATTAATAGGGGCATGTGGCGATGCGTGCGCCATATTCAGGAACAGCTGGGCTGTGGCCAGCATGATGAGCGTGATAAGTAAACGCATCGTTACCATTAACAGTTTGTGCTCCTGCCGGGGCCAGAGCGTGATTAATTTAAGGAGATCTGCTAAAAGGCAGACGGTTCAGACGATTCTAATCGAACTTTCCGATAAAAGGTTAGGCCTTTTTTGTTTCAATGATCCAGAACAAGTAAAACCTGTAAAAATAAGCCTAATCAGCTGGTTATCTGCACAATTTTGGCATCCATTTGACAAGTCGGGGCAGCGCAAAGCACAGGAAAATGTTATTTTGGTCTTACGCACTCCGCTGTGGCACCAGAACCGGGCAGTTACTCTGCTGAAAATGTCATTTTCATCGGCGGTTCAGAGTCGCTACAATAAATAGACACGAAGTATCCGATTAAGGAAGCCATTTATGAGTACTGTTGAGAAAATTGAGCGCCAGATAGCAGAAAATCCGATTCTGCTGTACATGAAAGGCTCACCAAAACTGCCAAGCTGCGGCTTTTCCGCACAGGCTGTTCAGGCACTCTCTGCCTGTGGCGAACGCTTCGCTTATGTTGATATTCTGCAGAATCCGGAAATTCGTGCCGAACTGCCGAAATACGCAAACTGGCCGACTTTCCCTCAGCTGTGGGTGGATGGCGAACTGGTTGGCGGCTGCGACATCATTATCGAAATGTATCAACGCGGCGAACTGCAGCAGCTGATTAAAGAGACCGCGCAGAAGTATCCTTCAGACGCGGCCGAATAAGCCGCGTTATCGTTCTGAAAGGGCAGAAGTCTGATGATTTCTGCCCTTTTTTGTTGCCTGATTTATGGCTGTGACTTCCGCTGATCCGCCTGTAAGAAGGCATCCAACAGGGAGACAAAATCCCCGTCACGCTGCTGATCCTCCGCCATCTGACGGCAAAAGGTGGCCAGCGCCTGATACAGAGCCTCACCGGAAAGTTCACCTGCATTCAGGCTGGCTATCTCTTCCATTTCCGGTGCCCACCGCCAGGCTTTACTGTACATGTCAGGAATGCTTTTTCTCAGGCGCGCCAACAAAGCAGGCTGGCTTTCTTCCATCTGCTGCAGTAGTGCGTCAGCTGCGCCCACCCGGCTGGCGTTGATCAGCATCAGAGCGCACATCAGGGTGATCCCTTTATTTATCCCGGCATAGGACATCTTCAGAGCTGAAGCCGCGCCTGTTTCCGCCTGCATAATGCTGACCTGCAGACCAAAATTCTCCAGCTCCTTCAGCTGGCTTGCCTGCTCACCGGCAAACCACAAACGCGGAACGCTGCCCTGCGGTGAGGCAGGTGGCAGGCCAATAATCGCGCCGTCGACAAATCCGGCACCGGTGGCGGTAATCAGCGTTTTCACCTGATCAACGGTCTGTTCACTGATGGCATTACAATCCACATACAGCGGCTTGTGGGCTGCCGCGCTGAGAGCAGGAGCCAACTGCTCAGCCAGCGATATGGCAAAGGCGGGTGGCACCACAGACAGCAGCACTTCTGCCTGCATCAGCTCCTCAGCGCTGACCGGCATCATGCCGGCTTTTTTTGCCCGCTCAGCCGAAGCAAATGAACGCCCATCCAGCAAAGTCAGTACCTCCAGGTGATGATAATTCAGCACCCCGGCAAGGGCTGAGCCCATCGCGCCAGGCGCAACGATAGCAATGGTTTTCATTGGGTTTCTCCAGGTTAACTGAAGCTGAGTATGGCTGAAGGGAAGTAAAGTGGGGCGGGAAAGCGTAACAAGGGTTAACAGGTTACGCTGTCACTTTTTATCACGGGCACCGGACAACAGAGATCAGTTGCCACCAGCACGGTCAGGCAGCGGCCAACCGCCGAGACGTTTCCAGCGATTTACCAGCTCGCAAAACAGGTCTGCTGTCTGCACCGTATCGTAGAGCGCTGAATGCGCCTGCGTATTGTCAAAAGGCATCCCGGCGGCCGTACAGGCTTTGGCCAGTACCGTCTGACCAAGCACCAGACCGCTGAGGGCTGCGGTATCAAAGGTGACAAAGGGGTGGAACGGGTTACGCTTGAGGCCAGCCCTTTCCGCTGCGGCATTCATAAAATTGAGATCGAAAGTGGCATTGTGCGCAACCATAATGGCGCGGTTACAGCCCTGGTCCTTGATGCCTTTGCGCACCAGCTTAAAAATGGCATGCAGCGCTTCATATTCGCTGACTGCACCGCGCAGAGGATTGTGCGGATCGATACCGTTAAACGCCAGCGCTTCAGGTTGCAGCACGGACCCTTCGAACGGCTCAACGTGGAAATGGAGCGTTTCGTCTTTCTCCAGCCAGCCCTGCGGATCCATTTTCAGCGTGACGGCGGCCACTTCCAGTAATGCATTGGTCTTCGCGTCAAACCCGGCGGTTTCCACATCAATTACAACCGGATAAAAACCGCGAAAACGGCTGCTGAGGGCGTTCAGTTCGTTCGATTCAGACATCAGGATCTCATAGGCGAAAAAAAGCAGCGCGTATTATGGCAAATTTCACCACGGGATGCAGCAGGGGAAAGGAGGAATGAAGGGTGCCTGTGGCACCCTGAACTTTATGCACCCAGGCCGTGGCCCGCATGTTTGTTCTCGATCAGCTCGATTTTATAACCGTCGGGATCTTCAACGAAGGCAATGATAGTGGTGCCGCCTTTAACCGGACCCGCTTCGCGGGTCACGTTGCCGCCATCTTTTCGGATTCGGTCACAGGTGGCAGCCACGTCATCCACGCCCAGCGCGATATGACCATAGGCATCGCCGAGGGTGTATTTGTCCACGCCCCAGTTCCAGGTCAGCTCGATCACCGCACCTTCGCTCTCTTCGGTATAACCCACGAAAGCCAGAGTGTATTTGTATTCGGTATTCTCGCTGGTACGCAGCAGGCGCATCCCCAGAACTTTAGTATAAAAATCAACGGAGCGTTGCAGATCGCCAACGCGCAGCATGGTATGGAGTAAGCGCATAACATCCTCTTTGTGAAAGCGTCACCGGCCGGTGACGCAAAAAAAACAGTATAGATTAACCCGCAAGAGTCGGGTAATCAGTATAGCCTTCAGCGCCGCCGCCGTAGAACAATTCAGGACGCTGCTCGTTCAGCGGAGCGTTCTGCTGGAAACGCTCTACCAGGTCCGGGTTAGCAATATACACACGGCCAAAGGCAGCGGCATCAATCAGCCCTTGTTCAATCAGATCTTCGGCTTTTTCAGCAGTATAAGCGCCTGCACCGACGATCACGCCAGGGTACACGGCGCGGATTGCTTTACGGAACTCCAGGCTGTAAGGCTTGCCACCAGCCCAGTCCGGCTCGGAGATATGCAGGAAGGCCAGATTACGTTTCGCCAGCTCGGCGATGTAATAGAGCGCGGCGGCTTCCTGATCTTCGCCATTATCCAGGCCATTGAACGGCCCCAGAGGAGAGATACGGATGCCGATACGGTCGGCGCTCCAGCCGTTAATGGCGGCATCGACCACTTCCAGTGCAAAGCGGGTACGGTTTTCCACGCTGCCGCCATAGGCGTCAGTACGCTGGTTGGAAGCAGGAGACAGAAACTGATGGATCAGGTAACCGTGGGCAGAGTGCAACTCCACCAGGTCAAAATCGGCTTCACGGGCATTGATCACTGCCTGGCGGAAATCGTTTACCACAGAACCAATTTCACTCAGCTCAAGCTCGCGAGGCGTGGAGGTGGCTTCGCGCACAGGGTTGCCATTGGCATCACGCAGCGAGGTGCGGGTTTCTGCGTTAATAGCAGAAGAGGAGACCGGTGCTTTACCATCCGGCTGTACGCTGGTGTGCGAGATACGGCCGGTATGCCACAGCTGAACCGCACTGTGACCGTTAGCTTCATGGATACCCGCATTGATCGCTTTCCACGCGGCAATCTGCTCAGGGGAGTGCAGACCCGGCGCACCGGCATAGCCTTTGGCCTGGAAAGAGATCTGGGTTGCTTCGGTGATAATCAGACCGGCGCTGGCACGCTGGCGGTAGTATTCGCCCATCAACGGCGTGGGGATGTCTCCCGGCTCAATGCTGCGCAGACGTGTCAGCGGGGCCATAAATACGCGGTTCGGTACGGTGATTGCCCCGGTTTTTAATGGGGTAAACAGCTTTTTCAGTTCCATGCTTCACTCCTGGTAGACCGGTCGACTAGTAACGGTGTTTTTTTTAAAGTGGCTCAGGCAGCATCCGCGTCATCTCCTGCCATGCGTTCACCAGCGGCGTGCTGTCACGGGAGATTTTGCTTTGCAGGCTGGCACCCAGCCACAACATATAGAGATTCTGCGCGCAGGCTTCGGGGGTATTGATCAGCCGTAAGCTCCCCTGTTGCTCAGCACGTTCCAGCGCTGCGGTCAGCGTGGAGATCAGCGCTTTTGACCCTGCGTCGAGCGCGATACGCATCGGTTCCGACAGGTCGCAAACTTCAGCAGAAAGTTTTACCGACAGGCAGCCCGCAAAAGCATGTTCCTGGCAGAAAGTGTTCAGTGACTGCTGATAATAATCAAGGATACGTTGACGCTGATTCCCCTGGCTCTCTTCAAGATATTCGCGAAGTCGCTGATGATAAAGGGCAAAATAACGTTCAAGCATCGCTACCCCAAACGCCTCTTTCGACGAGAAGTAGTGATAAAACGACCCTTTCGGCACCTCAGCCACTTTCAGCAGCTCGATCAATCCCATACCGTTGAAGCCGCGCTGCACGCACAGCTGCTCACCAGTCATCAGGATATGTTCTCGGGTGTCGTACCGGGTCGTTTTCATGGCCGTTACCATAACAGACCGATCGGTCTGATACAAATCGCCGGGATTAAACCTGGCACGATTTGATTAAATCCAGCGACGGCTGGTACTCCTTCGTCTGTACGTTCATCATCCCAAGCAGGGTATGGAAAACATTGTTCTGCGAAACTGCGGAAGTTTTCGCCGACTGTTGCAAACATTGCTGATTAATGCCGTAAGTGCTGGCGTAATCCGGTGACATCCATAGCAGCAACGGAATGTGCGTCTGCTGGCTCGGGGCGAAAACGTAAGGTGCGCCGTGCAGATACATGCCGTGCTCGCCCAGCGATTCACCGTGATCGGACAGATAAACCAGCGCCACGTTAAATTTATCGCTGTAAGATTTCAGCAGGCTGATGGTGTTATCGACCATTGAATCGGTGTACAGGATCGAGTTGTCATAGGTGTTCACCAGCGCCTGATGGTCGCAGTCCTGAATCTGGTTGCTGTCGCAGGTAGGCGTAAACTTACGCATCTCTTCGGGATAGCGCAGGTAATAAGCGGGACCATGGCTGCCCATCTGGTGCAGCACAATCACCGTGTCATCCTTCACGCTGTCGATGTAATTATTCAGGCGGTGCAGCAACACGTCGTCCAGGCAGTAATCTCTCCTGCACAGCCCGCTGACCTTCCATTTGGTCATATCGGTGTGCGGTACGCGGTCGCAGGCACCTTTACAACCACCGTCGTTTTCACGCCACAGCACGTTCACGCCGGCATGGACCATCACGTCCAGCACGCCTTCCTGGTGGTGTGCCAGGCTGGCATCGTAATGCTCACGCGGCATGTTGGAGAACATGCAGGGCACCGAAATAGCCGTTTCCGTGCCGCAGGAGCTGGCGTAAGGATAATAGATGACGTTGTCCTGCTTCAGCTTCGGATTGGTTTCCCGGGCGTAGCCACCCAGTAAAAAGTCTTCTGCCCGACCGGTTTCACCCAGTACGAAAATCACCAGCGTTTTTTTCTTTTCAGCGTTGATCAGCGGGCCTTTTTTCGCATCCAGGCCAATTTGCTCCAGCGTCTGGTCACCGGCAAACCAGCGGTTATCCGCATAGTGACCCACGCTACTGACCACGTTGGCCGGAGTGATCATCTTCACCAGGCCTTTATTATTGCGCACCAGCGAGGCGTAATCTTTATAGAACAGCGCGGCAACCAGTAACACCAACAGCACTGAAGCCAGCGCGGTCACTGCCCGAAAGGTAATATTCATCCACCATGGCCGGTTGGTGCCGATACGGATCAGCGCGATAAAGACCGCCGGGATCACACCAATCACGGTCATCCACACCAGATAGCGCAGGCTGAACAGGGCGGTGGCTTCCTGAGCATCAGTCTCGAACACGTTCTGAATCTTATTGGTGTCGATAACCGTGCCGAAACTGTAGATAAAATAGTTAGCGGCAGCGCTGGCAAGTACCAAAATGATAAGCAGGGGTTTACGAAGCCAGGGAACGGCGGCCACGCTGAAGATAAAGAGGAAGGCGCTGAACAGCACCACCGGCAACGTGGCGGCAAAAAGATAGTCCCGCGCTGAAGTGTAGGGAATGGTCTCCCAGGCACGGCTGAGAAAGACAGCATTAAGAATAAAAGTGAAGAACAGCGCAGCAAAGAGATTAAAAGTGTTTTCGTTACAACGTAACTTATTCAACAGGTTTATGGCTTTCCAGAGACAAATAATTCTGCCTGGAGAATAGCGTTGTAACCTTAGTGAAACCTTAACCGGGGTTCAACAACGAGAAGTTACTAACACTTATATTACAATCCTTGCATGAATAGCTTACAGTTTGTTCATTATGAGTGTCAGCTGACGGAGAGCAAATAATCCCTGCGGCTACTTGCGCAGAAAGAATAACCGATCTTCAATAAAGAGCTGTGAACGGATCAGGAGTGAGGGTGGCTGAGCAACTTGAATTTTTCCCGGTTCCAAGTCCCTGTCGGGGGATTTGCCAGTCTGATGACCGCGGCTATTGCCGGGGCTGTATGCGGAGTCGCGATGAGCGTTTTAACTGGATGAAATTCAGTGACGCGCAGAAGCGGGACGTGCTGCGGCTGTGTCACCAGCGTTTTCTGCGCCTCCGGCGCGCCGGGAAAAAAGACCTTCCCGACGAGCCGGATCAGCCTTCGCTGTTTTAACTAGTTGACCACGCGGATATGGTCGACATCGATTTCGGTGTGACCGTCATCTCTGTCCGTGTCGCCTACCACGCGGACGGTCTTACCAATAGCGACGTTTTCGTCATCCCAGTCATCATCGTCAACATCAATCCTGATGCGACCGGTACTGTCCTGTAGCCAGTATTTATCATCATCACCCGCATGGCCGGTGATTTTTCCCGTCAGCGAAACGTGGCTGTCATCACGCATCGATTGAGCCTGTTTAACGGTTACGGATTTAGCTCGTTCATTGGCGTACGCCATGAAAGAGCAGGCCACCAGGCAGGCAGTAATAACCAGTTTCTTCATTGTGTATCCTTACAAATCAAAATCCATTAATGCGCAGGTCTGAAACTATAAATCAGATCCGCAGCATTATGTAGTCTCATGTTTGTAAGAAATTCGCAATCCGGATTTTTGCTCATAACAGCCATGCTCCCGCTGCGGTTTGATGGAAATCAGCGAGCTTCCCGGGCTTCTTCAGGCAGCGCTTGTTTGAGCTGCGCCAGCGAGCAGTAAAGCCGCCAGATGATGCCCGCCAGCTCGGTTCCCCGTGCGTTGTCCTCCGCTGCAAGCACCGTCACCATATCCTGCAATTCATCAAGCGTTTCATTCAGCGAACTGTGTTTAACGCCGCGTTCGCTAATGATTCGGTGCAAATCTTTCAGGGTTGCGTCGCGCATTCTGGCCAGCGTCGGGGAGTCGGTTTTCCAGTCACGCAGTTGCCAGACGATATGCGAACAGTTCAGCAGCACCACTCCCCAGCGCAGCAGCCAGACTCTGGCGGATTCATCGCGGCTGGCCACCAGCTGATTAATTCGGTGATAAATCCGCGACTCAAACCGGCTCTGGCTCAGGTGAGGATGGCGGCTGAGCTGATCGAGAAATTCGCGGCGCAGGGCGCGGATATGGCGGCGACTGCGGCGCTTGTCGGAGCTGGGACGCAGGATCTGGAAGGCCAGCCACACCAGCATCACGCCGCAGACTTTAGCGATATTATCATTGAGAAAGCTTTGGTAGTCATAGGTTGGCGGGTTGGTCACCGCCAGAAAAGAACCGCCGAAGACGATCAGCTGTGCCCAGAGGCTGGCCCGCTTTTTCTGCTGTAGCTTAAACAGCTGCAAAGTGATCAGCAGTGGGAACAGGAAGATCAGGAACTGCCACAGCACGCTGATCTGCACCATCAGGCCAAATTTGATCAGAAATGTGGCGACCGACAGCAGCAGCAGCGTCTTCAGCAGCAGGGATACGCTGCTGGTCGGGGAAGGCACCGACGAGTAGAGCACGCAGCTGATCGCTGCCAGCGTGAGAGCCGCATCGCCTGAATCCCACTGGGTGGCGATGGTGAAAGCACAGCCCAGCAGGATCACCACAAAGGTACGGAATGCGCTCCAGCTCGCTTCGGCGCTGTCGCTGTGTCTTGCCAGCGCCGGAACCGGAGGAGGAGAGAGCGTGGTATCGGCATCGGCCCGCTCAAACTGGCGCAGCCAGCGGCTGATGTTCAGGTACATCCAGCAGAAGTAACGCAGGCGGTGCCAGAAAGCCTGATGGCGAAAGTCACCTTCATCCAACGGGGCGGCACTTCTCAGAATTTGCGCCAGCCGGTATTTGTCACAGTCGCTTTTTGCCAGCTCACTGAGCAACTGCTGCAGGGCAGTAAATAAAATTTCCGGAGGATCGGGCCAGTTAAGCAACATCCGGCGCAGACTGGAGATCACGCTGGTCAGCCGCAGCTGCTGGTGGAGCACATAATTCAGCACGTTGTTCTGGCGACGAAAGCGGTAGTGGCTCCAGAACGCCTGGATACGCAGCAGATTCATGGTCAGGATCTGACTGATGACCGTTTCATGAGCGCTGCGCACGTTATCAGTGGTTTCCTTCTGCAGCAGCAGGCCCGCATGTTCCAGCAGCCGGGTGTGCATATCCTTCAGGGATTTGATCAGCGTGTCGCCGTCAGAGGTGCTGGGCAGGATCATCATCATCAGCCCGCCACACAGAATACCGGAGATCACTTCACAGACCCTCGCCTGAGTAATGTCCCACAGGTCGCTGATATCAGTGATATTTACCGTGGTAAATGCGATGATCGCGGCGGTGTAACCCGCCAGCGAGAATGCGTAGGCGACATTGTTCTGATAATGATTGGCGATATAAGTGCAGAGGGCCAGCCATGAGGCTATAGCCAGCGCGAACAACCAGGGTTCATTCAGCGTATGACCGGCAATCAGCAGCGCCGCACTGGCCCCGATCAGGCTGCCAGCGATTCGCCCCAGGCTTTTACTGATCACACCGCCCACCGTGGGGAAACTGACCACGGCCGCCGAGGTCATCGCCCAGTATGGCTCATCCAGATCCAGCCCGTAAGCGATGCTCAGCGCCAGACACATCGCAATCGAGTTGCGCAGGGCATAGCGCCACTGGCCGCCGGTCGCTTTGATCCACGGCAGCTGCTGCCACTCCAGCCAGCTCAGATTCATGGGTGGATTGAAACGGTGCAGGTGGTACCAGCGACCAGCGGCAGATCCTGCGGCACATTAGTCAGGCGAATGCGTACCGGCACGCGCTGCGCAAGGCGCACCCAGGGCACGTTAGGTTTGATATCCGGCACCAGTCCGCTGTCGGTTTCCACGCTCTGGTCGTAAATCGCCCGGCCAATACTTTCCACTTCTCCCGTTAACTGACGGTTGTCGCTGTACAGACGGATAGTCGCTTTATAACCAGGACGGATATGGCGCAGCTTGGTCTCTTCGAAATAGCCCATCACGTAAAAAGAGTGGCTGTCGACGAGCGCGAAAATCGGCGTGCCGCTGGTGGCATAATTACCGGGACGCACCACCAGGTTGCTGATCCAGCCATCGGTCGGCGCGTAAATCTGCGTCTGGGAAAGATTCCACTTCGCCTGATCCAACTCTGCCTGAGCGGCTTTCGCCGCGGCATCCATCGATTTGGCATTAAGATCGGCGGCGTCCAGGTCTTCAGCGGAAATTACGTTGCGCGGCAGATTCTGACGACGGCGGGCTTCATGCTGCGCTTTCATCAAATCCGACTGGGCCTTAGCCAGCTGCGACTCGGCGTTGAGCACCGCGATACGGTAAGGCTCATCATCCAGTACCAGCAGTTTGGTTCCTTTAGTGACAAACTGGTTGTCTTGAATCGGCAGCTGTTCAATACGACCCGACACCTGAGGGGTGATATTGACCAGCTCGGCGCGGACCTTGCCGTCACGGGTCCACGGAGACTGCATGTAGTAATTCCACAGCCACCATCCGGCACACAGCGCTGCGGCGAAAAAAATCAGAGTGGAAAAGTATTTTAACGTGCTGAATTTCATGAGATCACCAGGTGATAAGCAGCCACAGCGAAGCGCTGACGCAAAGAATAAAGAGAGAGAGATCCAGAAGAGTGGGATGCCAGATTTCGCCGGAGTAGATCCAGTTCCTCAGCAGAGGATGGATCAGCAGCCAGAAGAAAAATCCCAACAGCACGGCTTTGAACAGCGGTGGAAAATAGACCGATGCGCCGAAAATCAGATCGGTCAGCGGTGTTGAAGAGGTGTGGACTGAATGGCTCACTGATAAATCCTTCTTGCCTGGCCGCCAGTTGCGGGCAGGGTTATCAATACGGGTTCATAACTGATGAATTTGTATTTTGTCCTGTAAACTCGCAGAATAGTCTAGAATGAGGCTTGATAGGTAGCAAGCTAATTATAAGGAGATGAAATTGGATACCCCACTAGGAACGGATCTCGCAAGATTAGTGCGCATCTGGCGGTCGTTGATCGATCAACGCCTGAAGCCGCTGGAACTGACCCAGACTCACTGGGTAACGCTACATAACATTCATCAGTTGCCACCGGACCAGTCGCAGATTCAGCTGGCCAAGGCTATAGGTATAGAACAACCATCACTGGTTCGCACGCTGGATCAGCTGGAAGAGAAGGGGTTAATCACCCGCACCACCTGCGCCAGCGATCGCCGTGCAAAGCGGATTAAGCTGACAGAGGAAGCTGCGCCGATTATCACTGAGGTTGAGCATGTGATTGATGCCACCCGGGATGACATTCTGTCCGGAATCTCTCAGCAGGAGATCGACAAGATGGTGACGCTGATTGCCCGGCTGGAAAAAAACATTCTCGAACTGCAAAATCGCGACGAATAAAAAAACCGGCATCAGCCGGTTTTTTTGTCTTTTAGCGGGGTGAAACAGTCACCTGGCTGCCGTTGGAGGCCATCGCCACTCGCATCCCCACGGAGAAGCGGCTGGCGGCTTGTTTCTGCACCACCATAATGGTGTTGCCGTCATCCTTACGGATTTCCAGTTCCACACCCTGGGTTTTATTCATCGCGCCCTGAACACCCTGTCCGGCTACGCCACCCGCCACTGCACCAGCTGCTGTTGCCAGGCTGCGGCCTGTACCGCCACCGAGAGTGTTACCGAGGAAGCCACCCAGCACCGCACCACCGATTGCACCGATCACATTGCTTTCATCGCCGCCCTGAATCTGAACCGGACGAACAGAGACCAGCGTACCGTAGGTCACGTTCTGTATCTGGCGCGCTTCAGAAGCACTGTAAACATCGCCGGAAAGTGTGCTCGTATTGGTGCATCCTGCTAATGTCACACCGGTCAGTGCCACGATTAAAATACGCTTAAACATCGTCAGAACTCCTTTTTTTCTCATTGCTGCAGTCAATTGCGCAGCGATCAATAACTTAATTATATGGCACAAGCAATGCTTGTCGCTTAATTCCGGCAAAAAAACGTTGTTCAAAAGATAGCGCAGCGGGCCTAAACCGGTACTCAATCAGCTGAAAAAAGCCGTTTAAGAAGCACGCTGTTTGAAAATGCACAGTTAATCATAGAATTGCACAAACAATTTTGCGACGCTGTAGGGAAAGAGAGGAAAAAATCTTGCGGTTAAGGCAGAAAACATGAAATCAGGACGCTATATCGGGGTGATGTCAGGGACCAGTCTGGACGGTGTGGACGTGGTGATGGCAGCCATTGACAGCCAGATGGTGGCGCAGCAGGCCAGCTACTGCCACCCGATCCCTGCGGCTCTGCGGCAGGACATTCTGGCCATCTGTCAGGGCCAGTCGCTGACGCTGTCCCAGCTTGGGCAGTTGGATACCCGTCTCGGACGTCTGTTTGCCGAGGCAGTAAAAACGCTCTTGCAGCGCGAAGGGCTGGATAAAGAAGATATCACGGCGATCGGCTGTCACGGGCAGACCGTGTGGCATGAACCGCAGGGCGAAGCGCCTAATACGCTGCAGATTGGTGACAATAATCAGATCGCGGCTGCCACCGGTATCACTGTGGTGGGAGATTTTCGCCGTCGTGATATGGCCCTTGGCGGGCAGGGCGCACCGCTCGTTCCCGCCTTTCATCAGGCGATCCTGATGCATCCGGTCGAGCGTCGGATGGTGCTGAATATAGGCGGCATCGCTAACCTGTCCCTGTTGATCCCCGGTAAGCCGGTTGGCGGCTATGACACCGGGCCGGGTAATATGCTGCTGGATGCGTGGATCTGGCGAAATAAAGGCCAGAGCTACGATCTGGATGGCGCATGGGGCAGCAGCGGTACGGTAGTTTATCCGCTATTGCAACAGATGCTGGCCGATCCCTGGTTCTCGTTGCCCGCACCCAAATCAACTGGCCGCGAGTATTTCAATCTGGGGTGGGTTGAACAGCAACTGGCCCACTTCCCTGGCCTGCTTCCACAGGATGTTCAGGCCACGCTGGTGGAACTCACCGCCACCACCATTGCCGAACAGGTGATGCTGAGCGGTGGCTGCGAGCGGTTACTGGTTTGCGGTGGCGGCAGTCGCAACCCCCACCTGATGGTGCGGCTGACCAGCCAACTGGCCGGAACCGAAGTCAGTACTACCGATAGCGTCGGCATCAGCGGCGACGATATGGAAGGGCTGGCCTTTGCCTGGCTGGCCTACCGGACCTTATCCGGAGAGCCCGGGAACCTGCCGTCGGTTACGGGTGCACTCGAAGCGACGGTGCTCGGGGCGATCTACCCGGCAAACATGCCGCGCTATCGCTGAGTGCATCACGGCGAATCTTTAGCGGTTTGCTAAAGTTACTCTTCACCTCAAGGAGACAGTATGAAAAAAATTGTGATCGCTTCCAGCCTGGTGCTGCTTTCCGGCTGCAGCATGTTCCACTCCGAGCCGGAGAAGCCTAAAACGCTGCACTACACTTGCGGCACTCTGCCACTGACGGTGATTCAGGATAATTCACGACAGGAAGTTAACCTTATTCTGGACGGCAATCCGCTGACCCTGAAACAGCAGGAAGCGGCTTCCGGCACGCGCTACAGCGATGGTAACTATGTATTCTGGTCCAAAGGCGACGGGGCTTTTATCGAGCGTAACGGCAAATTGATCGTCAATGACTGCCGTCTTACCGCAGGTTAACCCGTTGAAATCCATCGGGATGAGGCGCACAATGTTTTATCCCCTTCCAGCAGAAGCCTGAGCGATGAACGAGAGCGATAACCTGCAGCAGATTGCCCATCTGCGCCGTGAATATACCCGTGGCGGCCTGCGCCGTAACGATCTTCCAGACGACCCGCTGGCGCTGTTTGAACGCTGGCTGGGCCAGGCCGTAGAGGCGCAACTGCCCGATGCCACAGCGATGAGCGTGGCGACGGTTGATGAGCGCGGCCAGCCCTATCAGCGCATTGTGTTGCTGAAGCACTTTGACCAGCGCGGGATGGTGTTCTACACCAACCTGGGCAGCCGTAAAGCTCAGCATCTGGAAAAAAATCCGCGCATCAGCTTACTGTTCCCGTGGCACATGCTGGAACGACAGGTGATGGTGCTGGGCACGGTGGAGAAGCTGTCGATTCTCGATGTGGTGAAATACTTCCACAGCCGCCCGCGCGAAAGCCAGATTGGCGCGTGGGTGTCGAAGCAGTCCAGCCGGATTTCCGCTCGTGGTGTGCTGGAAGGCAAGTTTCTGGAGCTGAAGCAGAAGTTCCAGCAGGGCGAAGTTCCCCTGCCCAGTTTCTGGGGCGGCTACCGCATCAAAATAGACTCAATGGAGTTCTGGCAGGGCGGGGAACACCGGCTGCATGACCGTTTTTTCTACCAGCGTGAAGATGAAGCCTGGAAAATTGATCGTCTCGCCCCCTAAATCCGCGAAATAATCCCGTTAAGCGCTGGCACAGAGTGCGTCAGCGCTTTATTCTATATGCCTTATTTTTTCGTCCGCGAGTAGCGGAAAGCTGTGTACCAGCAAAGGTGCAGACTTTTCTACATGGAGTCACAGATGGCCAGCAGTAACCTGATCACACAATTGCAAGAGCGGGGCTTAGTCGCCCAGGTAACGGATGAGACCGCGTTAGCAGAACGACTGGCGCAAGGGCCAATCGCACTCTATTGCGGCTTCGATCCGACTGCCGACAGCTTGCATTTGGGCCATCTGGTGCCGTTACTCTGCCTGAAGCGCTTCCAGGATGCGGGTCACCGCCCGGTGGCGCTGGTGGGTGGAGCGACCGGCCTGATTGGCGACCCGAGCTTTAAAGCCGCTGAGCGCAAGCTGAACACCAACGAAACCGTCAACGAGTGGGTAGAGAAAATCCGCCATCAGGTGGCACCGTTCCTTGACTTTGACTGTGGCGACAACAGCGCCATTGCGGCCAACAACTACGACTGGTTCGGCGACATGAACGTGCTGACCTTCCTGCGTGATATCGGCAAGCACTTCTCGGTCAACCAGATGATCAATAAAGAAGCGGTTAAGCAGCGTCTGAACCGTGACGATCAGGGGATCTCCTTTACCGAGTTCTCCTATAACCTGCTGCAGGGGTACGACTTTGCCTGCCTCAACGAGCGTCATGGCGTGGCGCTGCAGATCGGCGGCTCCGATCAGTGGGGCAACATCACCTCCGGTATCGATCTGACCCGTCGTCTGCACCAGAACCAGGTATTTGGCCTGACCGTTCCGTTGATCACTAAATCTGACGGCACCAAGTTCGGTAAAACCGAAGGTGGCGCAGTGTGGCTGGACGCGAAGAAAACCAGCCCGTACAAGTTCTACCAGTTCTGGATCAACACGGCAGATGCTGACGTCTACCGCTTCCTGAAGTTCTTCACCTTTATGAGCATTGAAGAGATCAATGCGCTGGAAGAAGAAGATAAAAACAGTGGTAAAGCGCCACGTGCCCAGTATGTGCTGGCCGAGCAGGTGACCCGCCTGGTTCACGGTGCAGAAGGGCTGACCGCGGCCGAGCGTATCACCAAAAGCCTGTTCTCCGGCAGCCTGAGCGAGATGACCGAAGCGGATTTTGAGCAGCTGGCGCAGGACGGTATGCCATTTGTCGAGCTGGCACAGGGTGAAGATCTGCAACAGGCGATGGTGGCAGGCGATCTGGCTCCTTCCCGTGGGCAGGCCCGCAAACTGATTGAGTCAAAAGCGGTCAACATTAACGGCCAGGTGCAGTTAAATACGGAATACGCTTTCGATGCAGCAGACCGCCTGCACGGTCGCTTTACGCTGCTCCGTCGCGGTAAGAAAAATTACTGCCTGATCGTCTGGAAATAATCTCTCCCAACAGGCCGGTCTGACCGGCCTCTTTTTTGGCAAGGTTCGGGTTTCGCTATGAAAAATATTCTTTCTGTTCAGTCGCATACCGTTTACGGTCATGCGGGCAACAGCGCGTCTGAATTCCCTATGCGCCGCATGGGGGCAAACGTCTGGCCGCTGAATACCGTGCAGTTTTCTAACCACACGCAGTACGGACACTGGACCGGGATGGTGATGCCGGCCAGTCACCTGACGGAGATTGTTAAAGGGATTGCGGACATTGACCGCCTCAGGACCTGTGATGCGGTGCTGAGCGGCTACCTTGGATCTGCTGAGCAGGGTGAGCAGATCCTCGATATCGTTCGTCAGGTGAAGCAGGCTAACCCGAATGCATGGTTCTTCTGCGATCCGGTAATGGGCCATCCTGAAAAAGGCTGCATCGTGGCGCCCGGCGTGGCGGAGTTTCACAGCCGTTCGGCGCTGCCAGCCAGTGACATCATCGCGCCCAACCTGCTGGAACTGGAAATGCTCAGCGGTCATGCCGTGAGCAATGTGGAGCAGGCAGTTGTCACTGCGCGTGAGCTGATTGCCCGTGGCCCGAAAATCGTACTGGTCAAGCATCTGGCTCGCGCCGGTCAGCGCAGCGATCGCTTCGAAATGCTTCTGGTCACCGCTGACGAGGCCTGGCATATCAGCCGCCCGCTGGTGGATTTCGGTGTGCGACAGCCGGTTGGCGTGGGCGATCTGACCAGCGGACTGCTGCTGGTGGACCTGCTGCACGGTAAACCGCTGAAAGAGGCGCTGGAGCACGTGACGGCGGCAGTTTATGAAGTGATGCTGAAAACCCATGAATTGGGTGAGTATGAGTTACAGCTGGTTGCCGCTCAGGAAGGCATTGCTAACCCGCAGCAGCACTTTGATGCGGTCAAACTGTAACGCTTTTTCCCTGTGCGCGAGATCCGCACAGGGAATCATTCTCTCAAATTCCTTCGGCTCTGAGCGCTTCAGCCACAGCAGGGCGCGCGGCGACCCGATCAAACCACGCCTGCAGGGTTTTCATCTCTGAAAGATCCAGCTGAATAGCTTTCGCCCAGCGCACCACTGTAAACAGATAAGCATCCGCGACGGTGAAATGCAGGCCCATCAGCCACTGTTTCTCCTTCAGCTCTTCATCCACCCAGCCAAATTTCTGTATCAGCTGGCCGCGCAGCACCTCTTTAAATTCGTCTGGCGTAGTGGGGCGAAACAGCGGGCTGAAGGTCTTGTGCAGCTCGGTGGCAATGTAGTTAAGCCACTCCAGCGTGTGATAGCGCGTCATGCTGCCGACAGGTGCCAGCAGTTTACGGTCCGGCTTCAGGTCCGCCAGATACTGGGCGATAGCCACGCCTTCAGTGAGGATCGTTTCATCATCGAACTGCAGCGTGGGCACCTGTCCTTTGGGATTGATCAGCAGAAAATTATCGCCCAGCTCCGTGATTTTGGTCTGCAAATCCACCTTAATCAACGTAAAGTCCAGCCCGGTTTCCCGCAGAATGATATGCGGAGAGAGTGAGCAGGCCCCGGGTTTAAAGAACAGTTTCATTACTTGCTCCTTTGATTTACTGGCAAAACATCCTGTCAGCTTACTGCCGCCGGACGGAAAAGTCAGCGACTTCAGGAGAGACGGAGAGGGATTATTTCTCCATTATCTGATATTTCACAAACTCTCAACCCGCAAGCTGCTCAGTTCCGATAACGTTGTGCGGGCCAGATCCCAGAATGCACGGACTTTAGCAGGCATATACTTTACGTTTTGCGTCACCAGCTGGACCGGTACCGCTGGCGTGCGGAACTCTGCCAGTACCTCGCAAAGTGAGCCCTGCTGAATATCATCATAAACCTGGTAAGAGAGCAGGCGGGCGATGCCTTTACCGGCGCGGGCTGCTATCAGCTGCGTCTCGACTTCGTTAACGGTCAGCCTCGGCGTAATTCGTACCCGCTCCTGCGGTGCTTCAGCAGCGAACCGCCATTCCCGTTGCGAAGTGGCCGTGGTCCCGGCAATCAGGCGATGATCGGTTAGCATCACCGGCGTGAGCGGTTTTCCATGCAGCGTAAGATAAGCCGGGCTGGCAACCAGCATCTTTTGCACGCTGCCCACCTCGGTCGCCACCAGCGAGGAGTCGCGCAGCTGGCCAATTCGCACTGCCATATCCAGCCCCTGCTCAATCAAATCCTGATAGCGGTCGCTGAGCTGCAAATCAATCTGAATATCCGGGTATATTTCCAGAAACGTCAGCACCAGCGGGGCGATATGCTTGCGGCCAAACTGTACCGGTGCCGTCAGCCGAAGTTTGCCGCTAAGCTGATTGCGGGTGGTGGTGACCAGCGCCTGCTGATAATCCTCCAGCAGGCTTCTGGCGCGTTCATACAACTCCAGTCCGGCTTGAGTGGGCTGGAGGCGACGGGTGGTGCGCTCAATCAGGCTGACGGCAAAACGGTTTTCCAGCGCTGCCAGAGTGCGGGTAATGGCAGGGGGAGAACGGCGCAGCGTGCGGGCTGCTCCGGCCAGGCTGCCCTGTTGTACCACGGCGACGAACACCGCCAGCTCGTCAAGTTTATCCATGATCCTTCCACTTATCGAAATTATGAATTGCTATTTTTGCCAGTTTACGCTGTTTTCAGCAAGAGTAAGCTGACTGAAACTACAGGAGATGAAAATGAGTACATTAACACTGTATGGCAGCGAGCTGTCCGGGCACGCTCACCGCGTCAGATTGCTTCTCAGCATGCTGAAACTGGAAGCGGAATGGGTTGAGGCAGGAGCCGACGTGCGAAAACGAGAGGATTTTATGGCTCTGAACCCGCTCGGGCAGATACCTGTGCTGGTGGATAACGGCACGGTGATTGCCGACAGCAACGCTATTCTGATCTGGCTGGCAAAGCGCTATGCGCCGGACAGCGGCTGGCTGCCGCAGGAACTGCTGAAGGAGGTGCAGGTGCATCAGTGGCTGGCGAAAGCCGCCGGAGAAATCCGCTACGGTGTCGCCTCGGCGCGCTTGATCAGGCAGTTCAACGCCCCGGAAAACTACGATTCTGCAGTGAACGTGGCAGGGAAATTTTTACCTCAGTTCGAGGCACATCTGGCCGGGCGTCAATGGCTGGTGGGTGACAGGGCAACCCTCGCCGATCTGGCCTGTTACGCCTACGTGGCCTGTGCACCGGAAGGGGGCATTGCGCTGCGTGCTTATCCAGCGGTTAAGAGCTGGTTGCAGCGTGTGGAAGCCCTGCCGGGTTTTATCGCTTTACCGGCACTGCCGCTGCCAGCGGAAGCCTGAACATGTTTCATCCGGGAGAGCAGCTGGCGCAGGACAAAGCGGGCTATGAGCGGGTCAAAGCCGCCCTCTACCCGGCAATGCCTGAGCAGCACCGCCTGTTTTATCAGGGATTACACCTTTTCTATCTCTCGGTGCAGGACGAAGAGGGTTATCCGGTAGCAGCGTTAATTCAGGGAGAGGCTGGCTTTCTGCAAACGCCGGATGATACCCATCTGGAGATCCCTCTGGCAGCTGTGGAGGCTGTTCCCTGGCTGCCGCGCCTGCAGCCGGGGATGCTGCTTGGTGGTCTGGGGCTGGATCTGTCCAACCGCCGCCGCAACCGGGTGAATGGGGTGATTGAAAGCCTCAGCGACGGTAAGCTGAGTCTGCGTGTTCAGGAGAGTTTCGGAAACTGTCCAAAGTACATTCAACGCCGGTTACTGCCGGGAGCCGATCTCCGCAGAAAACTGGAGGTGGAACGGCTTAACTGCCTGGATGCAGATGCGCGTTATCTGATTTCCGCCGCTGATACCTTCTTCGTCGCCAGCCATGCACAGCGGCAGAATGAAACGGGCGGAGCGGATATCTCGCACCGTGGCGGGGTGCCCGGATTCGTGCAAATTAAGCAGGGTAAGCTGTTGATCCCGGATTATTCCGGCAATCGCTATATGAACACGCTGGGCAATCTGCTGATTGAGCCCCGTTGCGCTCTGTTGATCATGGACTTTCATCAGGGGGCTGCGCTGCATATTCAGGGGCGGGCGGAAGTGCTTTGGCACGAGCCGGTCAGGGGACTGGTGGAACGCTACTGGACGGTAGAGCCGGAACGTATTTTACGGATCCGTCAGCTGTTGCCTGCCGTCGGGAGCGGCGTGGAATATGCTGACTCCTCGCTGGAGGCTGGAAAGCGCTGAGCCAAAAAAAAGGGCGACATCGCTGTCGCCCCTGATTTTTATCGCCAGAACAGGATTACGCTTTGACATCCTGCGGCTGTGCGACCGGCTGGTCGTCCTGAGTCATGCGGTTCAGCTTTGGCGCTGTCAGCATCATCAGAACGGCAATCACACCGGTGGCAATACCAATCTGCAGGAACACATCACCGTAGACGTGCAGTGATTGCAGTGGGTCGGTGATATCTTCCGGCACTGCCATCAGGTTCGCCACTTTACCGGCAATCATCGCTGCGCCAGCGGTGGTCAGGAACCAGGAACCCATGATAAAGCCCATCAGACGCTGAGGAACCAGCTGTGCCACCATCGCCAGGCCCAGACCGGAGATCATCAGCTCACCGACGCTCTGCAGAGCATAGCTGAGGATCAGCCAGTTAACGGAAACGATACCCATCTGGTTAGCAAACTTCGCGCCCAGTGGCAGTACCAGGAACGCGGCTGAACAAAGGATCATCCCGAGAGCAAATTTGTGCGGCATTGGCAGACGATCGCCCATTTTGTTATACACGGCAGCGAGAATCGGGCTGAAAATCATGATCCAGAACGGGTTCAGTGCCTGATACTGCTCGGCCTCAAACGCAATGCCCAGAATGCTGTGCTCAACGTTACGGATGGCGAAGAAGTTCAGGGACGTTGGCATCTGCATATAGAGAACAAAGAACACCACCGCCTCTGCCATCAGCAGAAAAGCAACGATCATCTTACGGCGGGCTGCGCCCTTCAGCTTGAACGCCTCTTTGGCGAAAATCACCACGATACCCAGAGCAACCAGAGCCAGCACCATACGGGCAATGCCCTGGTTATGCAGCAGCCAGGTAGCAATCGTCACCAGTACCGCAATACCCACAAGGGTGCCCAGCAGTTTGCCGACGTGCAGCGGGGCGAAGTCAGGTTTGGAACCGTAGTTTTTCACCCACTTGCGGCACAGCATAAAGTTCACCAGCGTGATCAGCATACCCACTACGGAAAGTGAGAAGGCCACGTTCCAGCCGTAATGCGCGGCCAGCCACGGAGTTGCCAGCATAGAGAAGAACGAACCGATGTTGATCGCCATGTAATACATGGTGAAAGCACCGTCGAGGCGCGGGTCGTCTTTTTCATAGCAGGTAGAGAGCAGCGAAGAGGGGTTAGCTTTAAACAGGCCATTACCGACGGCGATAGTCGCCATGCCGATATAGACCACGCCAACGTCGTGACCGGAGAAGGCCACCAGTGCATAGCCCAGCGCCAGGACCAGCGTACCCAGCACGATAACGCGCTTGGTGCCCAGCACTTTGTCACCCAGCCAGCCGCCCACGGCCACCAGGCCATAAACCAGCGCGCTGAAAGAGGAGAACAGGGTGATGGACTCGGCTTCGGACATGCCCAGCATCTTGACGAGATAAACCGCCATGATGCCCTGCAGGCCGTAGTAACCGAAACGCTCCCACAGCTCGATCGAGAAAATCAGATAGAACGATTTGGGTTGTTTAAATGCATTGAGGCTCACAGCCTCGGGTTGTTTGTTTGCAGTTGACACTAGTACCTCTGAAGTCAGTATCCTGATTCGACCCGAAAATTAAGTCGTTGTCATACAAGGTGGGCATTCGCCGCATGGTTATAAGATGGGAAAAACGGCGACCAATTTCGCCGATCATTCCCCCTCAGGCAAGTCTTTTTTCATATATTGCTGGAAAGGGGAGTGAAAGTGTTAATGGGTAGATAAAGGTATATAAATAGTTTTAATGACTGATTTTAATTTCTTGTTTGGTATAAACAGCTTAAGTGAGGCTGCGATTTATTCAGTTGACAGAATTACTCTCCGATCCCCTTTTTATGGTCAATAATGTCACTGGACTATTAATGAGCAATATTATCATCCGAAAAGACGCTTTAAAGCATGGCAAACTAATGTCTGGCAGTGTTGATGGTCAATTCTAAAGCAATCGCGCATGTCAAATGTGATTCAGATCACTAAAAGTCAGCATTATATTTGTTGAAAAATAACATTCATTGCCGGGCTGGTCCCAAATTTAAATAAATGACTTGCTGTTGAACAAAGGTGCTGTTCATGTAATGAAAATGTGACCTCCACCGCTATAAATCGCTCTATTCATCTTTTTTGTCAGTGTCGCTTTCAACAAGCCGCAGCAGCCCGATTCGCGGGTCAATTTTATTATTGATTGAACGTTCAATATAAAATGTCTATAATCATTCTCATTCAATAGCTAAAACCGATGAAGCGATGCCAAAAGTTGGAATGAAAGCCATCCGTCAGGCGCAACTGATCCATGCCACGTTGACGGTAATTGATCGGGTGGGACTGGCAGACGCCAGCCTGGCGCTGATTGCCAAAGAAGCAGGGGTATCGACCGGGATTGTCAGCCACTATTTCGGCGACAAAAACGGTCTGCTGGACGCCTGTATGCGGCAGATCCTCTCCGACCTCTATAGGGCCGTCGAACACTATCGCCAGCAGGCCGCCAACCAGCCAGAAGCGCAAATCCGGGCCATTATTGATGGCAATTTCGACGTGTCGCAAATTGCAGGGCCGGTGCTGAAAACCTGGCTGGCATTCTGGACCAACAGCCTGCATCAGCCCGATCTGCAGCGGCTGCAGCGCATTAACGATCGCCGCCTCTATTCCAACCTGGCGTCGCAATTTGCCAGAGTGCTGGAACCCCAGCAGGCACGTCACGCAGGGGCCAGTCTGGCAGCGCTGATCGACGGGCTGTGGTTACGCATGACGCTGGCACCGCAACCCATGGAACAGGGACTGGATGACGCAAGGATGCTTTGCTATCAGAATCTCACGCTGTGGCTTTCAGCCGCGGCGAAATAAACCCCCGAAGGAGGAGGCATGGCCGATATGCAACGCCGTGGACTGTACATTAATGGCCGGGAAGAAGCCGGTCAGGGCGAAACATTCACCACCATCAACCCCGCCAATGGTGAAGTGCTGGCAGAGATCACCGCCGCCAGCCAGCAGGATATCGAACGCGCCGTCGCTTCAGCCGCCGCCGGTCAGCGCATCTGGCGCAGCTACACGCCGGCAGAGCGCAGCCGCGTGCTGTTAAAAGCCGTTGCTCTCCTGCGTGAGCGCAATCAGCAGCTGGCAGAACTTGAAACTGCCGATACCGGTAAACCGATCAGCGAAACCGCCGTGGTGGATATCGTCACTGGTGCAGACGTACTGGAATACTACGCGGGCCTGGCCGTTGCGGTTGAAGGGGAATCTATTCCATTGCGTGACAGCGCGCTGGTATATACCCGCCGCGAGCCACTGGGGATTTGTGCCGGGATTGGCGCGTGGAACTACCCGATCCAGATTGCGATGTGGAAAAGTGCTCCGGCACTGGCAACCGGCAACGCAATGATTTTCAAACCCAGCGAAGTGACACCGCTCAGTGCGCTGGCGTTGGCGAAAATCTTCACCGAAGCCGGTTTGCCGGATGGCGTGTTCAATGTGGTACAGGGCGCAGCTGCCGTGGGTCAGGGCCTGAGCCGGCACCCCAAAATTGCCAAAGTCTCCTTCACCGGCGAAGTGAACACCGGCAAGCGGGTGATGGCCGATGCCGCGCTCGCTAATCTTAAGTCAGTGACCATGGAGTTAGGAGGCAAATCGCCGCTGATCGTCTTTGAAGATGCTGAGCTGGAACGGGCAGTGGATGGCGCGATGATGGCTAACTTTTACAGCAGCGGCCAGGTTTGTACCAATGGCACCCGCGTGTTTGTACACCGTTCACTGCTCCCTGCTTTCGAAAAGCGTCTGCTGGAGAAGATGACGGGGATCAACTGCGGCGATCCGCTTGACCCGCAGGTAAACTTCGGTCCGCTGGTCAGTGAAGAACACTGCCAGAAAGTGGTCTCTTATCTGAACATCGGTAAAGAAGAGGGGGCCCGCCTGCTGGCTGGCGGTTCACGTATCACCGAAGGGAAGCTGGCGAAAGGCTGTTACGTTGAGCCAACGGTGTTTACCGACTGCACCGATGAGATGCGTATCGTGCAGGAAGAGATCTTCGGCCCGGTGATGAGCGTGCTGGTCTTCGATGAGGAGCAGGAAGTGATTGAGCGGGCGAACAACACCGAGTACGGCCTTGCGGCTGGTGTATTCACTACTTCTCTGAACCGGGCGCACCGGGTTATCCACCAGATGGAAGCCGGGATCTGCTGGGTCAACAGCTGGGGTGAATCTCCGGCACCTATGCCGGTTGGTGGTTACAAGCAGTCCGGGGTTGGCCGTGAAAACGGCATTGAAACCCTGCATCACTACACCCGCACCAAATCGATCCTGATCGAAATGGGCGAGTATCCGACAGCATTCTGAAGCTGAAACTGATTTTTTTGCCGCGGCGCTCCGGTCGCGGCTGCCTGGAGGTTTAATGCAGAAATTTGATTACATCATTATTGGCGCTGGTTCAGCAGGCAACGTGCTGGCCACGCGACTGACTGAGGATGCTGACGTATCGGTACTTTTACTGGAAGCGGGTGGGAAAGATTACCGCTGGGACTTCCGTACCCAAATGCCAGCCGCTTTGGCTTATCCGCTGCAGGGCAAACGCTACAACTGGGCTTTTGAAACCGATCCCGAGCCGAAAATGAACAACCGCCGCATGGAATGTGGGCGTGGAAAGGGGTTGGGTGGCTCCTCGCTGATCAACGGCATGTGCTATATCCGCGGCAATGCGATGGATTATGACAACTGGGCAAAAAAAGAGGGGCTGGAAAACTGGTCCTATCTCAACTGCCTGCCGTACTTCCGCAAAGCCGAAAAACGAGATATTGGCGAAAACGATTACCACGGCGGCGAAGGCTACCTGAGCGTCACCACGCCGAAAAAAGGCAACAATCCGCTGTTTCACTCGTTTATCGAGGCGGCGAAGCAGGCCGGGCACCATGAAACCGACGATCTGAACGGCTACCGTCAGGATGGGTTTGGCCCGATGGACCGAACTGTCACCGCCCAGGGACGCCGATCCAGTACCGCCAGAGGCTATCTGGACGTGGCGAAGCAGCGCTCAAACCTGACCATCGTCACCCACGCCCAGACTGACCGCATCCTGTTCAGCGGCAAAACAGCAACCGGCGTAAGCTGGCTACATAACGGCAAGGAACATCAGGCGGAAGCCACACGTGAAGTGCTGCTGTGCGCCGGGGCGATTGCCTCTCCGCAGATCCTGCAGCGTTCGGGCGTGGGACCGGAAGAGTGGCTGCGCGAGCTGGACATTGAGGTGGTGCATCCACTGCCGGGCGTCGGGCGTAACCTGCAGGATCACCTGGAAGTGTATATGCAGTTCCGCTGTAAAAAACCGGTCAGCCTCTATCCTTCACTGCAGTGGTGGAACCAGCCAGCGATCGGTGCTGAGTGGCTGTTTAATGGCACCGGCATCGGGGCCAGCAACCAGTTTGAGGCGGGCGGTTTTATCCGCAGCGATGACCAGCCGGACTGGCCGGATTTGCAGTATCACTTCCTGCCGGTGGCGATTAACTACAACGGCAGCAGCCCGGTTAAAGAGCACGGCTTCCAGGCGCACGTGGGACCGATGCGTTCCATGAGCCGTGGTCGCGTAAAGCTGACCTCAAAGCATCCGTATGCCGCGCCGTCGATCTTCTTCAACTACATGTCGGAAGAGCGGGACTGGGTGGAATTCCGCAACGCGGTGCGCCTGACCCGTGAAATCATGCGGCAGCCAGCGCTGGCGGAATACTGTGGTGATGAAATCCAGCCAGGGGCAGAGGTGCAGAGCGATGAGCAGATCGATGCCTTTATTCGCGAGCATGCCGAGACGGCCTATCATCCCTGCGGCAGCTGTGCGATGGGTAACGATGAGATGGCCGTTGTCGATGCAGAAGGGCGCGTACACGGTATCCAGCGTCTGCGCGTGGTGGATGCTTCGATTATGCCGCAAATCACCACCGGTAACCTTAATGCGCCAACGGTGATGATTGCCGAGAAAATGGCTGACCTGATCCGTGGCCGCACGCCGCTGGCCGTCTCTACCGCTGAATATTATCAGCTGGAGCGCGAAAAGGCCCAGGCTGAGCAGGTCTGATTGTGACACCCGGGCAAAAGGATTCGCCCGATAATCTTTTCATCTGTCCACCGATCCTCCCTCTGTTCCTGAATATTCAGGCTCTTGCTCCCTCACTTCGTGCGGTAAAAAGGCGTTATGACCGCTGGTTTATCGTGCTTGTTTCCACGACGTGACGGCATGAACAACCTGATGGTGCTTTGCTTGATCCGTATCAGGGCTTTCAATACTATCCCTGCCTGTAATAAAAGGGAAAAATATAACTAAATGGATGTAGTGATGAAACGTATTTCAATTTTTTTTGCGGTGACTTGTGTTTTTTTGCTGACCGGATGTAAATCATCATCGATAGTGATCGCAACCAAAGTCATGAATAATGACGCTTCACAAGCGAATGCTCAATATTCAAAGCGCTTCGCTGATAATAACATTCGTCGTTCATTGATTATTGAAACTGATGTTTTCTATGGTCCCCTGAAAGATAACAGACTTGATGTTGTTTACCCGCAAAGTTTAGTTTTTCACCGTCTGCCTGTTGTTGTGCTGGTTCATGGCGGAGGCTGGGTAGGGGGAAATAAAGAATCAATGTTGCCCTATGCCCGTCTGATAGCAGCAGAGGGGTATCTGGTCGTGAATGTTGAGTATACAAGGGTTCCCGCTGGTTCGTTTCCACAACCTCTTTTTGAACTGAATCAGGCTGTAGAGTATGTCCGTAACCCGTCCCGCTGGCCTGCTGACATGTCCCGTGTTTTTCTGAGCGGTGACTCCGCCGGAGCAAATATTGTTTCCACTTATGCTGCTCTTCTGGCTTCAACAATGCTGCAACAACAGCTGGAACTGATACCGTCTGTAACTCATCAGCAGTTGAAAGGGATAATTGTCCACAGTGGCGTTTATGATCTCAGCGCACTTTACATGCAACTGGATGATGAGAATATTTTGTTACGTTGGGCAGGACAAAACGTGATTGCTGAATACAGCAACGAAAGCCCCCCTTCGGATAAGCGGTTAAAGGAAATGTCTGCCTTGCCCTGGTTGAACGCTCTTTATCCCCCGGTTTATATCAGCGCTACAGAGAATGACATGTTGACGAAAAGCCAGACACTGCCCTTTATTGCACTTCTTGAGAAATTAAACGTTCCGGTCTGTTCGCAAATTTATCTCAAAGAGTATGAAGAATCCCTCACTCACGATTTCAACGTCAATCTGCGTTTTCAGGCCAGTCAATCCGTACTGGCCCAGTCGCTGAGATTCTTACAAAAATACGCAAACCAGAGTGAAGAGAATTGAAGTATTCGGTGTTTCGCTGCAACGGGATGAGAGTAGAAACTGACCACCAGGGTCATTGACCGCTGGTGGCTCAGCATTAAGTTCGCTTAAATCACTGTCTGGCTGGCACCTGGGGATTAACCCTGGTTGTCTTCTGTTGAGGTAGCTGAACTCGCCGCCTGGCTGGTGCTGGCAGCGGAGTCTGAATCTGTGGATTTGGTGGCGCTGGTGTCAGTGCTGGCAGCAGGCTCAGTACCTGTGGTCTTCCCCGCCGGAGTGGTACTGCTGGTTGATTCCGCAGTTGTACTGGTCGTAGACGACGAGTTAGCAGGCGTTGCACTGGTAGTTGTCGCGGCAGTGGTTGCCGGTGTCGTACTGGTCGTCGTAGCAGCATTAGCTACCGGAGTGATCGCTGGTGCAGGTACGGCTAGAGTGGTCTCGGCGACAGGCGCTGGCGTAACAGGAACCGGCGTGGCTTTGCCTGCTGCAAAGGTCGGCTTGTTATTCTTCATCGAGTAGGTCACGTGCTGCACCGTCTTCTGCGTGGCGGTAATCTCAACCGACGGAATAGTGACTCGCCCATAGCCATACAGCGTGGACACATAGCCACCCACTTTATGCTTGCCCGGCGTGAGGTGTAAATCTGTCGTCTGCCCGCGCACCAGTGGACCCGCATCGTCACCGTCGATAGTGACATTGATCGTCGACCCATCATCTGTGCGGCTGATCGCATGCGAGATGGTTACCTGCGCAGGTCCCGTAGTGAAGTTATTTACGGCTGGCTGGGTGGCTTGCTCCACAGGTTTTTCGCCAGTTTGCGCCGCTGGCCGATCGCCAGTGGGTAAAATCTTCGCACAGCCAGTCAGCGTCAGGGCGGCCGTGATGGCGGCCAGTGTAAAACGGTAAACCATAATGCCTCGTTTTGTTTACAGCTCAGGAACCCCCATTTTAACCAGTCTGGCCGGGCAGTGACAGGGGGGGCGGGGTCAGGATGCTCTTAAAATTATTTGCACCGGGTCCGGCAGGGCTAATCCTGAGCATGTGACTATCGATATTTCAGCCTGCACGGCCTTCACTGACGCGATCGAAAATCGTGGCATCAGGTCTTTCCCGGTAAATGATGATGTTACGGCAACCGCACCTGGGGCCTCAACGTCCTTTAATCACTAAGGATATCCGGAAGTTAGCTAAGTAAAATATTCCCGCTTTACCATTCTGTTTCGCTATAAGTCATGCTTTTAAAATCTTTTATTCCTGATTGCCGCCTCCCTACTATCCCGTTGACATAAGTTTTTCCAATAATGTTTTAAAAATAATCAGTTCAATTAATCAGCGACATAGCTGAAGACGGGTAGACAGCTCCATGATCGTTCTGCAAAACATAGTGAAAACTTTTCAGGCCAGCAGTGGCCTGATAACCGCCGTGGATGACGTCAGTCTGCGGGTCGGACAGGGACAGATTTACGGCATTATTGGCTACAGTGGCGCGGGAAAAAGCACCCTGATCCGCCTGCTTAACGGGCTGGAAAAGCCCACTTCAGGCAGCGTAACCCTTGCCGGGCAGGATATCGCTCAGGCGAAAGGTGAGGCACTGCGCAAGGCCCGACTGAAAATCAGCATGGTGTTCCAGCATTTCAACCTGCTCTGGTCGCGGACCGTCAGCGAAAATATTGCCTTTTCTCTGCAAATTGCCGGTGCGCCGAAAGCGGTAATTCAGGCGCGGGTAAAGGAACTGATTGCACTGGTTGGGCTGAGTGGCAAAGAAAACGCATGGCCGTCGCAGCTCAGCGGCGGCCAGAAACAGCGCGTGGGGATTGCGCGGGCGCTGGCGAACAGCCCGGAAGTGCTGCTGTGTGACGAAGCGACTTCCGCACTGGATCCGCAAACGACCGATGCGATCCTCGATCTGCTGCTGGATATCAACCGCAGGCTGAATCTGACCATCGTGCTGATCACTCATGAAATGCATGTGGTGCGCAAAATCTGTCATCGCGTGGCGGTGATGGAGGCCGGGAAGATTGTCGAAGAGGGCGAAGTGCTGTCGGTCTTTACCCATCCGCAGCAGCCCGTCACCCGCCAGTTTGTCAAGCAGACAGCAGGTTACAGCAGTGCCGAAACGCCACTTAACACGGAGCTGGTTAATAACCATGCCGGGGCCGTGCTGAAACTGACTTTTGTCGGGCAAAACACCGGGCAACCGGTTGTTGGCGAACTGACGCTGAAATATGCGCTGCCGTTTAACATCCTGCACGGAAAAATGACCCAGACCGCCAACGGTACGTTTGGGGAACTGTGGCTGCAGGTGGCAGCCAGCGGCATCCAGCTGGAAAACATTCTGAACGACCTGCATGACCATGGCATCACGACTGAGGTGGTAACCAATGACTGAGACACTTTTTCCCCATCTGAAGCTGGATCAGCTGTGGGCCGCCACCTCGGAGACGCTGTATATGACCTCGCTGGCCGGCGTGGCGACATTCGTGCTGGGGATAGTGCTGGGGCTGGTGTTGTTCCTGACGGCGCGCGGGGGATTGTTCCAGAACCGTACTCTGTACTCGGTGATTTCCTTGCTGGTGAACGTGTTCCGTTCCATCCCGTTCATCATCCTGATTGTATTGCTGATCCCGTTCACCAAAACGCTGATTGGTACCATTCTCGGCGCCAATGCGGCGCTGCCTGCGCTGATTGTCGGCGCGGCACCGTTTTACGCAAGGCTGGTGGAAATTGGCCTGCGTGAAGTTGATAAAGGCGTGATTGAGGCGTCACGGTCGATGGGCGCTCGCCTGAGTACGCTGATCTTCCGAGTGCTGCTGCCTGAATCTTCCCCGGCGCTGGTTTCCGGTATCACGGTCACGCTGATCGCGCTGGTCAGCTACAGCGCGATGGCTGGCGTGATTGGCGCAGGCGGCCTGGGCAACCTGGCCTATCTGGAAGGCTTCCAGCGTAACCACGGCGACGTGACGCTGGTGGCAACCGTAACCATTCTGCTGATCGTTTTTATCATCCAGTTCCTTGGTGATGTGATAACCACACGGCTCGACAAACGTTAACTTTTGAGGGATTTAATAATGAAAAAAACACTGACGCTGCTGGCTGCAGCAACCCTGGGCGCGCTGAGCCTGAGCGCATGGGCGGATACGCTGACCGTTGGCGCCTCTAACGTGCCGCATGCGGAAATCCTTGAGCAGGCCAAACCGATCCTGGCGAAGCAGGGCATCGATCTGGAAATCAAACCTTTCCAGGACTACATCCTGCCAAACACCGCACTGGCCAGCCATGATATCGACGCCAACTACTTCCAGCACGTGCCGTACCTGAACAGCGTGCTGAAAGACCATGCCGGTGACAAATCCTATGATTTCGTCAGCGCCGGAGCGATCCATATCGAGCCGATCGGGATCTATTCCAAAAAGTACAAATCGCTGAAAGACCTGCCGCAGAACGGTAAGGTGATCATGCGTGATGCGGTGGCGGAAGAGGGGCGTATTCTTTCTATCTTTGAAAAACAGGGTGTAATTAAACTGAAGCCGGGCGTGAGCAAAGTTGACGCGCGCATCAGCGATATCGTCTCTAACCCGAAACACCTGCAGTTCCAGGCCAACGTAGAAGGCGCACTGTTGCCGCAGATGTACAACAACGACGAAGGCGATGCGGTGGTGATCAACGCTAACTATGCTATTGATGCAGGTCTGGATCCGGTGAAAGATCCTATTGCTGTTGAAAGCGGTGAAAACAATCCGTACGCCAATATCATCACTGTACATCGCGGTGATGAAAACAAACCGGATATTGTCGCGCTGGTTAAAGTTCTGCACTCCAAACCGATTCAGGAGTGGATCCGCACCAAATATAAAGGTGCCGTTATTCCTGTTAATAACTGAGTCCGATGGCACCCTGGAAAGAGGCCGGTCTGACCGGCCTTTCTCATTTACAGCCTGCGCAATTCTCTCTGTTTCGGCTGCAATCGCGGGATTACCTGACCGATGATGAAAGCATTATTCAGGAGGCAAAGAAGGCGCGGAGTTCAGCATGCATCCAGGGGTAGAAGTCCTCTGCTTTGGTACCCAGCCGGGCTTTCAGGTCGCGCGTCAGATCATCAGCCAGCACTTCAAGTGCTCCGGCATGAATTCCCTCATAGGCCTGCGCGACGACGCTGGCCACTCCGATTTTCACTCCTTTTAGCCGTGCGGGAAAATAACAATATGGCATGACTAAAGCCAATTCTGACTTAGAGCCTGTCCCATCAGGCTATTTTGTTTGCCATTTTGGCGCTGGGCAGAGCTCATCATTCTCACGTACTTGGTGTGCGCTCCGGTTGCTCCGCACTGTCCAAGTCCAACCTGGCTGGGGACCCCATTTATGGTTAATCGTTATGCAAGGTACAGGTTAGGCAGGGCGAGAGCGGGTTGGTTGGGAAATAATAAGCAACGGTAGGCAATCAGGCGGCACTGAAGTGGTTCGGAGCTACCCTGTTGTATGGCAGCCCCAGTTTCGTAAAAGCCAACCCCTCAGTAGGCTGGCGTTCAGGTTTACTTTTTCTTATCCAGCGACCAGGTCGCTGTGCCGATCTCCACCTTCACCGGCAGCAGCCCAATCTGGGTGAATTTGTCTGCCAGCTTCTGCTGCTCGTTAAACACTTCCGGCGTCATACGCTCTGAACCGAACGGCATTCTGCTGATGGCTTTATCCCAGATCGGCTGCGGCAGACCGGTAGAGGTTGCGAGGATTTTCGCCGCCTCCTGAGGGTTCTTATTCGCCCAGTCGCTCAGCGTTCCTAATTCCCCGACGACCTGCTTAGCCGTCTGCGGATAAGTATCGGCAAACTTCCGGCTGGCGAGGTAGAAGGTATAGTGCGGCACCAGGCCTTCAGCGTTCTTCACCAGCCGTGCTTTGGCATTAGTTTCCACTTCTGAGAGGTACGGATCCCAGATCACCCAGGCATCCACCGCGCCACGCTGGAACGCGGCACGGGCATCGGCGGGTGGCAGGTAGATCGGGATGATGTCTTTGTAGTTCAGTCCGGCGTTTTCCAGCGCGGTGACCAGCAGATAATTAACGTCCGAACCCTTGTTCAGCGCCACCCGCTTGCCTTTCAGGTCGGCGACGGATTTAATGGTGGAGTTTTCCGGCACCACAATCGCTTCGGTTTTCGGGTTAGCCGGGGAGTGGGCCAGATAGACCAGATCCGCGTTGGCGGCCTGGGCAAACGCCGGAGGCGCGTCACCGGTAGCGGCCAGATCGATACTGCCCACGTTCAAACCTTCCAGCATCTGCGGTCCGGCCGGGAATTCGACCCAGCGAACGGCGATACCCTGTTTTTTGAAATCGGTATCGAGCGTGCCGCGATATTTCAGCAGCGCGAAGATATTGGCTTTCTGATAGCCAATAGTCACCGTTTTTGGCGCAGTTTCCGCCAGCGCTGTGTGCATTGTGCCGGTCAGACCAGCAGCAATCAGGCTGCCAAGGAGATATTTTTTCACGATTTTTTCCCTGAATAAAAGTGATGTCAGCGCAACATAACAAACTGCGTGAAAACGGCTTAACGAGTAAAAGGCATATCCTTAGCTGAAAAATTCATTCCCGCCAGACCGCATCCCCTACCTTAATCGCTCTTGGCAGCAGGCCCAGCGCGTAAAAGCGGTCGGCAATTGCCTGCTGCTGGCGAATGATGTGCAGATCCATGCGCTGCGTCAGGTGGCTGCGGCGGGTCAGGGCACGGTTCAGTGAGGAAGTGGCCAGCCCCAGCTCGGCGGAGAGCAGGGTGGCCGCTTCTGCCCGGTTGCTGTCGATATAGCGTCCTGTCTGCTCCAGTGCCGACATTAGCGCATGCAGTAGATCGGCGTAGCGGGCGGCAAAATCCCGGTGAGCAAGATAGAACTGATGGTTATTAACCCGCTCCACGCCATTGGCAATCACCCGCAGCTGCCCGCTCTCTTCGGCATCGCTCAGCAGCGGATCCCACATCATCCAGGCATCGACGGCGTGATGATCGCTGGGCGTCAGCGGATATTTCGGGGGCGCGTAGACCACACGCACGTCATCCAGCGTCATGCCTGCCTCCTCCAGAATTTGCAGCAGCAGGTAGTGAACGTTGGACCCTTTGTTCACCGCAATCCGCTTGCCGCGCAGGTCGGCAAGGGCGTGGATCGGGCTGTCACGGGCAACCATCAGGGCCACGCTCTGCGGCGCAGCTGGTTCCCAGGCCACATACAGCAGCGGCTGATTGCTGGCCTGAGCAAACAGCGGCGGTACCTCACCGGTGGTGCCAAAATCGATTTCACCATTGTTCAGGGCGTGCAGCAGCTGTGGCCCGGCGGGAAACTCGCTCCACAATACGCTGACGCCCCGGCTGGAAAACTGCGCCTCCAGCGACTGGCGGGCTTTGAGGATCCCGAGGTTGCCGAATTTTTGATAGCCCACCCGCAGTTCACGCTCTTTGTCGGCCATTACAGGGCCGGGACGACAGGCTGTTCCCCCCGGCCTGCGGCGCGGTTTGATCAACCCCAGGTGACCAAGATGCGTACGCAGAGCATTGCGGGTGATGCCGAGCAGAGAGGCGGTTTGCAGCTGGTTGCCATTGCTGAGTTCGAAGGCGTTGCGTATCAGCGAAGAGAGGATGCGCTGGTAAATCGGGCTGTTGCCATCCTGCAACTGCTGGCGCATAAAATTATCCAGCGACTCTTCGCGAGCGCTGCCTGTTGAAGTGCCACTTACCGGAGTGAGCCGAAGCTGCGCAGGTGTAATCAGGGGTTCTCTGCTCAGCAACACGACATTGTGCAGCGTGTTCTCCAGTTCGCGGATATTTCCCGGCCAGGTATAGTCCATCAGCGTGGCGAGGGTGTCTTCGCTAAGGCGCAGCTGTGGGCGGCCCAGCCGGCGGGCATACAGTTGCAGGAAATAGTCGGCCAGTAGTGGGATATCCTCACGCCGCTGGCGCAGAGGCGGCAACGTCACCGCCGCGACATTCAGCCGGTAATAGAGATCTTCACGGAAGCGGCGCTCACGGATGGCGTTTGCCAGATCCACATGGGTAGCGGCCACCACGCGCACGTTAACTTTCACCGGACGACGCGAGCCTACCCGCGTCACTTCCCGCTCCTGCAAAACCCGCAGCAGCTTCACCTGCAGCGGCAGGCTCAACTCGCCAATCTCATCCAGCAGCAGCGTGCCGCCTTCTGCCGCCTCAAACCAGCCCTGATGGCGCTCTGCGGCACCGGTAAAAGAGCCTTTCTCATGACCAAATAATTCTGATTCTGCCAGGCTGTCGGTCAGCGCACCGCAGTTGACCGCCAGAAAAGGGTGCTGTTGGCGCGGGCTGTGATGGTGCAGATAGCGCGCCACCACCTCTTTACCGGTGCCGGTTTCACCGACGATCAGCACCGTGGCATCGGTGGGGGCCAGCCGGTCCAGCACCTTCTGGAAGGCGATGGAGGCGGGATCGATCAGCTCGGGGCCGTGGTTTTGCATCTCTGATTCCAGGCTTAGGAAGGTGTTAAAACGATACCGCCAGACGGCTGCCGTGGCGAGAGGCTCTCCGGCGCTGAACGTTGCAAATGCAGCAGTGACAAGACAGCAGTTGCTGCATATGCAACATTTTCGCTAATGAATAGCTTGACTTAACTGATTGATATTATTCAATAATAAAGATAATCAAAACTGGCATGCTTTCTGCAATGTGGTTTATAACCAAACACGAAGAATCTATAAGATTAATTCAGATATCGTTATATAGGAAAGTGATAATGACTGAGGCCTCGCAGGAAAACATTAATGTCTTCTGGTTTCTGCCGACTCATGGCGACGGACGCTATCTGGGCACCACTGAGGGAGGGCGCGCAGTCGACCTGCCTTATCTGCAGCAGGTGGCGCTGGCGGCGGATAACCTTGGTTACTACGGCGTGCTGATCCCCACGGGCAAAAGCTGCGAGGACTCCTGGCTGGTGGCTTCCGCGCTGGCTCCGCTCACCAAACGCCTGCGCTATCTGGTAGCTGTCCGTCCGGGCCTGCAGCCGCCAAGTCTGGCAGCGCGGATGGCCGCCACGCTGGATCGCCTCTCCGAAGGCCGACTGCTGATTAATGTGGTGACCGGAGGTGACCCGGTAGAGAACAAAGGAGACGGCATTTTCCTCAGCCACGCTGAACGCTATCAGGTTACACGGGAATTTCTTGAGGTCTATTCCCGCCTGCTGAAGGGCGAAAAGGTCGATTTCTCCGGGGATCACATTCGCGTGGAAGGAGCAGAAGTGCTCTTCCCGCCGGTGCAGGAAAACGGTCCACCGCTCTATTTTGGCGGGTCTTCCGAAGAAGCCATCGACGTCGCTGCCAACCAGATCGATACTTATCTGACCTGGGGAGAACCTGTGGCGCAGGTGGCGGAGAAGCTGGCCGTAGTGCGCCAGCGCGCAGAGGAGCGGGGGCGTAAGCTGAGTTACGGCATCCGTTTGCACGTTATCGTCCGTGAAACAGAAGAGGAAGCCTGGACTGCCGCAGATCGGCTGATTGCCCATCTGGACGAAGATACCATTGAAAGCGCGCAGAAGATCTTCTCGCGGATGGACTCCACCGGGCAGGCCCGCATGAGTGCGCTGCACGGTGGCTCGAAAGAGAGCCTGCGTATCGGGCCGAATTTATGGGCCGGAGTGGGCCTGGTGCGTGGCGGAGCCGGTACCGCGCTGGTGGGCAGTCCTGAACAGGTGGCGGAGCGCATTCGTGAATATCAGGCGCTGGGCATAGAGCACTTTATTCTGTCCGGTTATCCGCACCTGGAAGAGGCGCACCGCTTTGCCGAGCTGGTGATGCCGCTGTTGCCGCTGGCCTCCAACGTGGAAAAACGCCAGCGCACGGTGAACACCGGGCCGTTTGGCGAGACCATCGGCGGCGACCGTCGCCCGGCGAAACCAGCCAGCACGAAATAACTTTTATCATCCGGAGTCAGGTTATGGCTGAAAAGCACATCGTAATTATCGGCGGCGGGTTCACCGGTACGGCGCTGGCGATCCACCTTGCGCGTCTCGGCACTGCAGGGCTGAAAGTGACGATAATCGAACCCCGCAAGCAGCTGGCGCAGGGCGTTGCCTATGGCACCCGCGATCCGGCGCATCGCATTAATGTGCCGGCTTCACGCATGCAACTTTCTGCAGCTGAAGAAGGGGATTTTGACCGCTGGTATCGCGCTTCGGCCGCGCTGGACACCGATCCGGATGCACTCTGGTATGACGGTAAAGTTTACCCACAGCGCGGGCAGTTTGCGGCCTATGTTGCGGCGCGGTTTGCCGAAGAGAAATCAGCCTCACCCGTTGTGCTCCACCACCTTCGCGATAAAGCTGTCGCGCTGAATGGTAATGACGTTGTCACTTTTTCAGGGCAGCGGATCGCCGCTGATGAAGTGGTATTGGCGATCAGCCATCCGCCGCCAGCCCTGCCGCATAAGCTGGCTGAAGCATTATATGGGCATCCGGGGCTGATCGCCAACCCATGGCGGCATGATGCTCTGGCCGCCGTGGAGCAGGACGATCGCGTAGCGATTATTGGCAGCGGCCTCACTATGTCCGACGTGGTGGCCTCGCTGCAGCGGCAGGGGCATCGCGGGGAGATTGTGGTCTTCTCACGCCGTGGACAACTGCCCAGAAATAACCTCAGCGGTAATTTTGATCCCCGCCCGCTGGATTACGACCGCCCGCAGCAGGCCACCGCCCAAGCCTGGCTGAAGCGGATCCGGTCAGAAGTGCGTGAGGCCGCCGCTGAAAATTTGCCGTGGCAGCTGGTGCTCGACGACATCCGCCAGAATGGTCAGCGCATCTGGCAGCAGTTGTCGTTAAAAGAGCAGCGGCGTTTTCTGCGCCATCTGCGCCCGTGGTGGGACGTTCATCGCTATCGCATCGCGCCGCAGGTCAGCGAAGTTCTGGAGCAGCGCCAGCAGAGCGGCAAGCTTCGGGTGATTGCAGCCCGTCTGGACCAGATCTCGGCGGATAACGGCGCGATTAATCTGACCCTCAAGCCGCGTACTGGCGGGGCAGAAACCCTGACTGTGGATCGGCTGATTGTCACCACCGGTCCGGCACATGGCGCGCTGTTGCAGAGTGATGCGCTGCTGAGCCAGCTGGCCGCAAAAGGCACCGTTCAGGCCGACCCGCTGGCGCTCGGCATTCACGTCAATGCTGCGTCACAGACGCTGAACGAACAGGGGGACGCCAATCCTCATCTGTACGTGGTCGGACCGGCAGCCCGTGGCCGGTTTGGCGAACTGATGGGGCTGCCTCAGGTGGCCGAACACGCGGAGTCTCTGGCCTGCCAGCTGCTCGGCGTTCCTTCCCTGACGGCCAGAGAGCGATGTCCCGCTTAACAACTCCCGTTTAACCTCAGCATTTCTCATTGATTAAAATATTTGCCGCGACGGACGGAGCGCCTCTGCCCGTCGCCGCTCTGGAGCCTGCTATGCCATCGCAACGTGAAATTCGCCTTAATGCTTTTGATATGAACTGTGTCGGTCACCAGTCTCCCGGCCTGTGGGCGCATCCGCGCGATCGCTCCTGGCAATATAAAGATCTCTCTTACTGGACCGATCTGGCCCGCCTGCTGGAGCGCGGCAAATTCGACGGGCTGTTTATTGCCGACGTGCTGGGCGTGTATGACGTGCTGAACGGTAACAACGAAGCGGCGATCCGCCACGCGACCCAGGTGCCGGTCAACGATCCGCTGGCGCTGATCACCCCAATGGCGCTGGTCACTGAGCATCTGGGCTTTGGCCTGACGGCTTCGCTGTCGTTTGAACATCCTTATCCTTTTGCCCGCCGCCTCTCCACGCTGGATCACCTGACTAAAGGTCGCGTCGGCTGGAATATTGTCACCTCGTATCTGGAGAGCGGCGCGCGCAATATCGGCTACCAGGCGCAAACCGATCACGATGCCCGTTATGACTATGCTGATGAGTATCTGCAGGTGATCTACAAACTGCTGGAGGGCAGCTGGGAAGAGGGAGCGATCCTGCGTGATCGCGAGCGCCGTGTCTTCAGTGACCCGAAAAAGATCCACCCGATTAATCATCAGGGCACTTTTTTCCAGGTGCCAGGCATTCACCTGTGTGAACCTTCGCCGCAGCGCACGCCGGTGCTGTATCAGGCTGGCGCATCCAGCCGTGGCAAGCAGTTCGCGGCGGAACATGCTGAATGCGTCTTTGTCGCCGCGCCCTCAAAAGTTTTGCTGAAAAAAACCGTTGCTGATATTCGTCGCCGCGCTGCTGAAGCGGGGCGGGATCCGCGCAGCATCCTGATTTTCAACCTGCAAACGGTGATTGTCGGTGAAACGGACAAAGCCGCGCAGGCGAAATGGCAGGAGTACAAAAGCCACGTCAGCTACGAAGGCGCGCTGGCGCTGATCTCCGGCTGGACCGGCATCGATTTCGGCCAGTATCAGCCGGACCAGGTGTTGAAGCATCTGCACACCAATGCCATTCAGTCGGCGGTGGAAACCTTCTCTACCGCCGATCCGAACCGCCAGTGGACGGTGCAGGCGCTGGCGGACTGGGTGGGTATCGGCGGCTTTGGTCCGCTGCTGGTGGGCAGCGCGGAAACGGTGGCTGACGAGCTGCAGAGCTGGGTGGAGGAGACGGACGTGGACGGCTTCAACCTGGCCTATGCCGTGACCCATGAAACGTTCACCGACGTGGTGGAGCTGCTGGTGCCTGAACTGCAAAAACGCGGTGTTTACAAGCAGGAGTACCAGCCCGGCACGCTGCGCGAGAAGCTGTTCCGGCAGGGACCAAAGCTGGAGGCGCCGCATCCGGGAGCGGGCTATCGTCGTACATCCAGCAACACGCTAAAAACTGGGAGCGAGGAGGCCGTACGATAGCAGGTGCCCGTTACGCCTGAGTGCCACGGTGAGATAATCGTGAAGCTGAACTGAACAGACCGGATTAGCCTGAGGCTAATCCGGCGTTGGCGCTTGTGGCTTTTAATGATTTAACTTATTGAATTTTAGGTATTTTATAGCACTTATTGTTGTTTGTTTTCAGCCGCAATCCTTTCTATAACAGCTCATCACCTGCCAATAATAAAATTGAGGATACGATGAGTACAATCAACCTTGACGGCGAGCTGGGTTCACCGACGCCGCACTCAACACCGGTCCGGTCCGTCAGCGACGTGGCGAAACTGATTAACGGCAACACCCACAAAAACAGCTATGCGCGCTTTATCGTCTTTCTGGCGCTGGGCGGCGTGTTTCTTGACGCCTATGACCTGACCACGCTCTCCTACGGCATCGATGACGTGGTAAAAGAATTTGGCCTGACGCCAACGCTGACCGGGTTTGTCACCTCGTCCATTATGATCGGCACCATCTTCGGCAACCTGCTGGGCGGCTGGCTGACCGACAAATATGGCCGCTACTCGGTATTTATGGCCGATATGCTGTTCTTTGTGGTCTCTGCCATCGCCGCCGGTCTGGCCCCCAATGTCTGGGTGCTGATTGGCGCCCGTTTCCTGATGGGGGTTGGCGTGGGTATCGATCTGCCGGTGGCGATGGCCTATCTGGCCGAGTTTTCGAAGTTTACCGGCAAGGGCAACAAAGCCGCGCGACTGGCCGCCTGGTGCCCGATGTGGTACGCCGCGTCTTCGGCCTGTTTCTTTATCATCTTTGCGCTCTATTTCCTGTTGCCTGAAGAGCATCTTGACTGGTTGTGGCGTGCTTCGCTGCTGTTTGGTGCCATTCCCGCGCTGCTGATCATCGCGGTACGCAGCAAATTTATGAATGAATCGCCGCTGTGGGCTGCCAATCAGGGCGACCTGACCAGTGCCGTGCGCATTCTGCGCGACTCTTATGGTATTGCAGCGCACGAAGCAAAACCCACAGCCGCGCAGCAGGAGAAAAAAGTCCTGCCAAAAGTCAGCTTTCGCGTGCTGTTCCAGAAACCGTACCTCGAACGCACTATTGTCACCGCAGTAATGAATATCTGTATCTCCTTTGAATACACGGCCATAGCCTTCTTCCTGCCGTCGATTCTGGCGCAGTTCCTCGGAACGGGCGTGTTTGAAACCATCTCGGCCTCGCTGGGGCTGAACGCGCTGTTCGCTTTCACTGGCGGATTACTGGGGATGCGCCTGGCGTGGAAATTCCCCTCGCGCCACGTAGCGATTGCCGGTTTTGCCCTGCAGTTTCTCGCGCTGATTTCGCTGGCGCTGGTCGGGCATCCGCAGGCGACCATTGGCGTGGTGTTTGCCATTCTGCTGCTGGGACTGTGGCTGTTCGCCGAAGGCTTTGGTCCTGGCGCGCAAATGATGATCTACCCGTCGCTCTCCTATCCGACTCATATCCGTGCCACCGGCGTTGGCTTTGGCCGTTCGCTGTCCGGCATCGGCAGCGCGCTGGCGCTGTTTATCCTGCCGATCCTGCAGGCTTCCTTTGGTACCAATATGTTCTGGATCGTCTCGCTGGCGGCCGTTATCCCAATTTTCTTCCTGTTGATTATCCGCTTCGAGCCGACCCGTCAGGATATCGATGATCAATCTGAAACCGGAGAACACCATGTCTGAATTCAACTCGCCTGATAACACCGAACTGGCGTCGCGCTTTCGTCCGATCTTTGCCCGTATTGCCGAAGGGGCAGTTGCGCGGGAGGGCGGCCGCCAGCTGGCTCACGAGCCGATCCGCTGGCTGAAAGAGGCCGGTTTCGGCACCCTGCGTATTCCGGTCCGCGAGGGAGGTTTTGGCGCGACGTTGCCACAGCTGTTCCGGCTGCTGACTGAACTTGCGGAAGCTGACTCCAATCTGCCGCAGGCGCTGCGTGCGCATTTCGCCTTTGTCGAAGATCGCCTGAACCAGCCGGACAGCGAGGAGCGGCAGCGCTGGTTCGCCCGTTTCCGCGATGGCGAGCTGGTGGGCAGCGGCTGGAGTGAAACCGGGAACATGAAGCTGGGGGAAGTGTTAACCAGAGTCTCCCCGGCAGATAACGGCTGGCTGCTGGAGGGCGAGAAGTTTTACAGCACCGGCACGCTGTATGCCGACTGGATCGATGTTTATGCCCGGCGCAGCGATAACGATCGGGATGTGATCGCTTTGGTCAGCACGCATCAGGCTGGCGTCGCGCGTGAGGACGACTGGGACGGCTTCGGCCAGCGGCTCACCGGCAGCGGCACCACGCGCTTCAGCAAGGCGAGGGTTGAGCAGACCCATGTCTACGACTTCAGCGAGCGTTTTCGCTATCAGACCGCTTTCTATCAGCATGTGCTGCTGTCAACGCTGGCTGGCATTGGCCGGGCCATCACCCGTGATGCGGCGCAGGGCGTGGCGCAGCGTAAAAGAGTCTACAGCCACGGCAACGCCAGGTTGGTGAAGCAGGATGTTCAGGTGCTGCAGGTGGTCGGGCAGATCGCCAGCCAGGCCTGGGCGGTGGACGCTACGGTGCAGCGTGCAAGCCACTCGCTGCAACAGGCGTTTGAGGTGCAGCAGCGCGGCGGCGGCGAAGAGGAGATTAAGCAGGCGAATATTCTGGCCGAAGTGGAGGCAGCCAAAGCGCAGGTCATTGCCAGCGAATTGGTCCCCCGTGCGGCGACCGAGCTGTTCAACGCGCTGGGCGCTTCCGACACTTGTGTCAGTAAAGCGCTGGATCGTCACTGGCGCAATGCCCGCACCGTCTCTTCGCACAATCCGGTGATCTATAAATCCCGTAACGTCGGTGACTGGGAAGTGAATGGCACCCAGCCGACCTTTATCTGGCAAATCGGCCACGGAGAGTAAGAGGGGTCATGATGTTTTTACTCAGTATCGCTCCGGCGAACGGAATTTACCGCAGAGAGGGCCGCCATGAGCCAGCATGCTAAGCAGATCCTGCTTAACGCTTTTAACATGAACTGCGTCGGCCATATCCATCACGGAATGTGGACTCATCCACAGGACCGATCCACCGATTTCAACCAGCTGAACTACTGGCTGGATCTTGCGCGCACGCTGGAAAAAGGGCTGTTTGACGGGCTGTTTATCGCCGACATTCTCGGGGTGTATGACGTCTATCAGCAGGGGATTGCGCTGACCGCCAGCGAGTCGATCCAGTTGCCGGTCAATGATCCGCTGATGCTGGTTTCGGCCATGGCCAGCGTCACCGATCACCTGGGATTCAGCCTGACGGCCAATCTCAGTTATGAATCGCCTTACCCATTTGCCCGCCGCTTCTCCACCCTTGACCACCTGACCAGTGGTCGGGTGGGCTGGAATATTGTCACCGGCTATCTGGACAGCGCGGCGCGGGCGATGGGCCAGACGCAGCTCCTGAGCCACGACAGCCGTTACGAGCGGGCAGATGAGTTTCTTGACGTCAGTTATCAGCTGTGGGAAGGCAGCTGGGAGGAGGGTGCGGTGCCTGCCAACCGTGAGCAGCGACGCTATGCCGATGCCAGCAAAATCCACCCGATTCACCACCACGGCAAGTTTTATCAGGTTGAGGGATATCACCTGTCGTCACCTTCACCACAGCGTACGCCGCTGCTGTTTCAGGCTGGCAGCTCGGCGCGGGGCGTCAGGTTCGCAGGGCGTCATGCGGAGTGCAGTTTTGTTAACGGCAGCACCCCACAGGCGATGCGAAGCCAGGTGGAGAAACTGCGCATGGCCGCCCGCGAAGCCGGACGCCAGCCGGAAGATATAAAAGTCTTTATGGGCATCTCGGTGATCGTCGCGCCAACGGAAAAGGAGGCGCAGGAGAAACACCGCGAGTACCTGAGCTATGCCAGCCCGGAGGCCGGGATTGCCCACTTCTCCAGTTCTGTCGGTATCGACCTGGCGCAGTTTGGCCTGGATGAACCGATCCGGACCGGTGATACCCGGGCGATTGAATCGGTGAGTAAAGCCTATGACGGCTGGACCCGCCGCCAGCTGCTTGAGCAGCACGCGCTGGGAGGACGTTATGCGCTGATTGTCGGCAGTCCGTCACAGGTGGCAGACCAGATGATCCACTGGATGGACGAAGCCGGGATTGATGGTTTCAACCTGACGCGCATCGTCAATCCGCAAAGTTACATCGATTTTATTAACCTGGTAGTGCCAGAGTTACAACAGCGCGGACGTTATAAAACCGGCTATCAATCCGGTTCGCTGCGTAAAAAACTGTTTGGTCACGATCGGTTATCCTCACGCCATCCTGCAGCCCGCTGGCGGCCCGGTGGATGCGCTTATGCTGAAAATGATTATTAATAAATCAGAAATGAATTTTGCGCGTAATGTATTTTAATTCTGTCTGGCAAAAACCCTTAGCTGAAATTGATCTGATTGCCAGGAAATAGTTGTGCTAACCTGGCAATCTTCACCTTCTCCAGGATATTTATCATGATGATGGCTACTAAAATAAAAAATGCTGTTCGCCTGAAAAAGATTTTTAAAACATCGCTGGCCGCTATACTGACAGCGTCAGTATTATTCTCTCTTCCCGTTCATGCGGAAGGCAATGATGATAATATCCCCTCGCTGAAAGGAAAACGCATTGGTATTACCGTCGCCGGAACCGATCATTACTGGGATTTAAAAGCCTATCAGGGACAGATTGATGAGGTGAAACGCCTGGGCGGCACGCCGATAGCGCTGGATGGCGGGCGCAAAGAGGCACAGCAAATCTCGCAGATCCAGACGCTTATCGCACAAAAGCCCGACGCGATTATCGAGACGCTGGGCACGGCTTCAGTGCTGGAGCCGTGGCTGAAAAAAATCCGCGCGGCAGGGATCCCTTTATTTACTGTTGATACGGCAAGCCCTTCCAGTATTAACGTCACCACCTCCGATAATTTTTACATTGGCGAGCAGCTGGCATTAAAAGTTGTCAGCGACCTGCGGGGGAAAGGAAATATCCTGGTATTTAATGGGTTTTATGGTGTGCCGGTGGTGGCGATGCGCTATGACCAGTTAAGAGCGGTATTAAAATGGTATCCTGAAATTAAAATTATTCAACCTGAACTGCGAGATGTTATTCCAAATACCGTGCAGGATGCCTATGCGCAAATAAGCCAGCTGCTGAATAAATACCCGAAAGGATCGGTGCAGGCGATCTGGGCAGCCTGGGATGTGCCGCAAATCGGTGCCACTCAGGCCGTGGATGCTGCCGGGCGGACTGAGATCAAAACTTATGCCGTGGATGGCAGCCCGGATGTGGTGTCTCTGGTGAAAGACCCGAAATCCAGTGCCGCTTCAGTCGTGGCGCAGCAACCCTATCTGATCGGCAAAACGGCCGTGCAGAACGCTGCCCGCTACCTGGCCGGCGACCATGATCTGCCGCCTGCCACCTATGTTCCGGCGCTGCTGGTGACCAAACAGAATGCCGCCGAAGTGCAGAAAGTGCTGGGCCAGAGTGATGGCAAGTAAGCCATCGCTTCAGTCCCGCAGCCAGCAGGCCGGCTCGCCGCTGCTGGCGCTGACGCAGATCGCCAAAGCTTTTGATGGCGTTCCGGCCCTGCGGCAGGTTTCGCTGTCGGCAGAAGCCGGAGAGATCCACGGGCTGGTCGGGCATAACGGTGCCGGGAAATCGACGCTGATTAAAATTCTCGGCGGACTGCAACTGGCGGATGAAGGGGAGATAAACCTTAATGGCGAGAGGGTGAACATCTCCTCGCCAAAGGTGGCGCAGTCGCTGGGCATCGAGATTGTCCATCAGGAGCGGTTACTTTCACCTGTTCTGACAGTGGCCGAAGCGCTGCTGTCGGGCGAGGAGCCGGTATTCCGCGGTGTTCCGTTGCTCAACCGTCGTCGTATGCGGCGCGTGGCTCGCGAGGCGATTGAGCACTATTTTGGTTTACGGCTGGATCCCGACAGCCTGATTGCGGACCTGAGTGTGGCGGAACAGCAGGTTGTGCAGATCACCCGCGCGCTGCGTCACTCTCCGCGCGTACTGGTATTCGACGAACCTACTGCGGCGCTGGCGCGTCATGAGGTGGCCTCTCTGTTCAGTGCTATCCGCACGCTGCGTGGGCAGGGTCTGGCGATCGTCTATGTCTCACACTATCTGGATGAGATCACCGAGCTTTGCCAGCGGGTTACCGTGCTGCGTGACGGAGCCAGCGTAGCGACGCACCTGACAAGCGAGATGACCAGCCAGCAGCTGATCGTGGAGATGCTCGGCGACCGCCAGAAATCGCTGGTGCAGCGCCAGCCACCGAAGGGTGAGGAGGTGCTGCTGCATGTGGATAACCTCACGGCGGCAGGACGTTTCTCCGGGATCGGCTTTACCGCCCATCGCGGCGAAATCCTTGGTATTACCGGGCTGTTGGGATCTGGCGGCAAGGCGCTGACCCGGGCGCTGTTCGGCCTGGAAAGTGGGATCAGCGGCAGCATCACGCTGGCCGGTCGCGCTGTTCTGCCCCGTTCGCCACGGGATGCGGTCAAGCAGGGTATGGCCTTTGTACCGGAAGATCGCCGGACCAACGGCATCGCCCCGGAACTGAGCGTGCGGGAAAATATTGCCTTAACCAGCCTGAAGACGCTGGTTAAAGGCGGGTTTATCCATCGTGCCGGGGAGAACCAGCTGGTGGCCGGAAACATCCGCTATCTGGGTATCCGGACGCCCGGTGCTGAAGCGCCGCTGCGCTTCCTTTCCGGCGGCAATCAGCAGAAAGTGGTGCTGGCAAAATGGCTGAATACCGCGGCGGAAGTTTATCTGCTGGATGAACCGACGGTGGGCGTTGATATCGGCGCGAAGGCTGAAATTTACCAGGCGCTGCATCAACTGGTCGCCAGAGGGGCAGTGGTGATTATCTTCTCTACCGACCTGCTGGAGCTGCAGTCGCTGTGTGACCGGATTCTGGTGATGGCTCGCGGCAGGATGGTGAAAACGTTGCAGGGCCGTGCCACCGATCAACATGAAATCCTCGCCTGGGCATCGGGTGCCACGTCGGATAACCCGCTTACCGCCACCGCAGGAACCTCAGCATGAGCGAACTCTCGTCTTCCGATGCGGATGTAGCGCAACAAAACAAACTGCGGGCGGAACGTTCCGGGCACCTGCTGCAGGGCAGTGTGCTGCTGATTATTCTCGCGGTGCTGGCCGTTTTCGCCACGCTTTCACCCATCTTTCTGACATTGGGGAATCTCGGCAACGTGCTGCAGCAAACCGCTGTGACCGGAACACTGGCCTTTGGCCTGACGCTGGTGCTGATCGGCGGCGGCAGCCACTCGCTGACTGGCGGCATCGATCTTTCGGTGGCGGCGAATATGGGGCTGAGTGCGGCGGTGTTCGCCAGCCAGCTCAGTCGCGGTGCTTCGCCTGAGCTGGCGCTGCTGCTTGCTCTGCTCAGCGGCGCGGCGGTTGGCCTGATCAATGCTCTGGCCGTGGTCTGGCTGCGCATTCTGCCGCTGCTGGCCACGCTGACCACCATGAACATCGCCATCGGTCTGGAGATGGTGGTGACGCAGAACGCCACCGTGCCCGCCAGCGGTCCGCTGTTCGATCTGCTGCTGAGCGCCGGGCCGCTCTCTTTTCCGTGGCTGGCCTGGGGCTTTGCCGCGCTGGCACTGTTGTTTATTGTGCTGACGCATTTCACGCCGTTCGGCCTGCGCCTGCTGGCGGTGGGCAGCCATCCTCTTGCCGCCCATGCCAGCGGTCTGGCCGTGTCGCGCTATCTTGCCGCCAGCTATCTGCTGTGCGGCGTGGCAGCGGGACTGGCGGCACTCGGTTCGGTCACCATACTCAGCGGAAGCTCACCGGGGGCCAATGACAACCTGCTGATGGTGATCGCCTCGGTGCTGCTTGGGGTGGTCTTCTCGCGGCGCCTGGTGCCGACGCTGGGCGGCACGCTTTTCAGTTCGCTGTTTCTCAGCCTGATTGCCAACGGCTTCCAGCTGATCAATGTTTCCAGCTACTGGATTAACGGGGTGGAAGGCGTGCTGATCCTGCTGGTGGTCTCGCTGACTGCACTGCTGCGCCAGCGCCAGCAGAGGAGAAAAGTCCGTGTCTGATTTAACCGTTTCCGGCGTGACTCGCGGCGGCCTGCTGCGCGTTTTACTGATCCTGATCTTCGCCGCGCTGCTGCTGTTCTTCAGCCTGTTCGCGCCAGGTTTTTTCACCCTTGATAATGTGGCCAGCGTGCTGCTGAACAACGTGGCTCCGCTGGCGATTGCCGCGCTGGCGATGACCCTGGTTGCCGCGATGGGCGCCGTCGATTTGTCGATTGGCACCGCCATTGATTTCGCCTGCCTGGTGCTGGTCACGCTGGTGGTGCATCAGGTTGGGCTGCCGCTGGCCGTGACGGCAGCGCTGCTGGCGGCGCTGTGCGTTGGCTTGTTCAATGCATTTCTGGTGACGGCGCTGGGCGTGGAGCCATTCCTCGCCACGCTGGGCACGCTGTTTATCGGCCAGAGCGTCCAGCAACTCTCTTCCAATGGCGGCCAGCCGGTTTATCTGCTCAGCCAGGTACTGCCGGTGCAGTTCTCCGCCATCAGCCATGGTGCGTTACTGGGTGTCCCGCTGCCGCTGTGGTACGTGTCGGGGCTGGCGATTGCGCTGCATCTGCTGCTGAAATGCACTCCGCAGGGCCGTGCTTTAACCTTCCTGGGGAGCCAGGCCAGCGTGGCACGCTATTCAGGCATTGCGGTCGGCCGGACTGTCGGCGTGGGGTTTGTCCTCAGCGCGGTAATTGCAGGCATTGTCGGGCTGATGCTCGCCTCAAACGTCAAAGCGTGGGTGCCGCTCTCCGGCAACGCCTATCTGCTGAATGCCATCGGCGCGGCCTTTATCGGTGCCACTTTCTCCGCCACGCGGCGGCCCAACGTGCCTGGTACGCTGCTGGGAGTGATACTGCTCAGCTTTGTGGCAAACGGACTGCTGCTGACTGGCTGGAACTTTTACTGGCAGCAGGTCGCTACCGGCGTGCTGATTTTTGGCGTGCTGGCGGCTGGTGCACTGAATAACCGCCGCCGGAAATAAACAGTTTGTGGAGGAAAAATGGCTCATCCCAGACCTTTTCTGCTGTTCGGATTTATGATGGATGTGGTCGGGCATATTTCGGCCGGACTTTGGCGGCATCCTCAGGACACCGCGCACCGCTACACCGACATCCACTATTGGGTGGAGATCGCCAAGCTGCTGGATAAGGCGGGTTTTGACGCGCTATTTCTGGCCGATGCGCTTGGTCAGCTGGACGTGTATCAGCAACGTCCTGATACGGCGTTACGCAACGCGGCACAGATGCCGGTTAACGATCCACTGCTGCTGGTGTCGGCGATGGCCGCCGCTACCCGCGATCTCAGCTTTGGCGTGACCGTCTCCACCACTTATGAGCATCCTTACCTGCTGGCGCGAAAATTCACCACGCTGGATCATCTGACCAACGGACGCATAGCCTGGAACGTGGTGACTTCGATGCTGGATTCGGCGGCGAGAAATCTCGGCCTGACCCACCAGTTGCCCCACGATCAACGTTACGATCGCGCCCAGGAGTTCCTGGATATCACCTGCAAACTGTGGGAAGGCTCCTGGGAGGACGACGCGGTGGTGCGCGACAAGGCTGGCGGTATTTATACTCATCCGCACAAAGTTCATCCCATCGGGCATCGCGGTGAGCATTACCAGGTACCGGATGCGCACCTCAGCGAACCCAGCCCGCAGCGCACACCGGTGCTGTTTCAGGCCGGAACCTCGTCGCGCGGCAGCCAGTTCGCTGCGGCTAATGCAGAAGTGATCTTCATGGCTGGGCTGACGGCGGAGGCAATCCGGAAAGATATTGACCACATTCGCCAGCTGGCAGCAGCAGAAGGCAGAGATCCAGACGCTCTGCGATTTATTACCGCTATCACCGTGGTGACCGGTGAAAATGACCAGCAGGCGCAGCAGCGTTACGAAGAATTTCAGCGTTACATCAGTGAAGAAGCGGCGCTGGCGCTGTTCTCCGCCTGGACCGGTGTGGACTGGTCAGAATACGATCCGGACGAGCCGCTGGAGTACATTGAAACCGACGCCTGCCGTTCAGCGCTGGCAAGCCTGACCCGTATTGATGCCGGGCGGCGCTGGACGCTGCGTGAAGCGGCGCAATACATTGGTATCGGCGGGCTGCATCCGACGCTGGTGGGCGGCCCGGTAAGTGTTGCCGACCAGATGGAGCGGTTTGCGGAAGCGTCCGGCGTGCACGGCTTTAACCTCGGTTATGCCATCAGTCCGGGCAGCTTTGAGGATTTTATCCATTACATCATTCCGGAGCTGACTGCCAGAGGAAGAGTCACGCCACCACCGGCCACGCCGTTGACGTTGCGGGAGCGGTTGCAGGGAGAAGGCCAGCGCCATCTGCGTGATGATCATCCTGGCCGACGTTTCCGGCGTTAAGCTTGCAACCATGTCTGAATGTGGCATTATACGATTTATATATAAAACGTATAAGGCACATCATGGGCATTGTAAAAATATCCGATCTGATGCATGAGAACCTGCGCCTGGCCAGCAACGCGCTGAGCCGTTCGATTAACTCGCAGGCCGAGCACTGGCTGAAGATTGGCATGCTGGCCGAACTCTATCCCCATCTGACCCACCAGCAACTGACCCGGCTGTTGATCCAGTGTGAGCTTGAAGGTGGCACTGAAATCAACAAACTCGTGCGTAATGAAGCCGGGCAGTTACATAAGGAACATGCACCCCAATGAGCGAAATCAGAATACACACGCAGGAAGAAATCGAGCTGGCCCGCGCGGCAGGTCACGCGGCGGCAAAAGTGCTGGAGATGATCGGCCCTCACGTCCGTGTCGGGGTGACCACCGACGAGTTGGATCGCCTGTGTCATGACTATCTGGTCAATGAATTACAGGTTGTTCCGGCCAATATTGGATATCACGGCTATACCCGTACGCTTTGTACTTCAGTCAATCACGTTATTTGTCACGGCATTCCCGGCGATAAAAAGCTGAAGAAGGGCGATATCATCAATATCGATATCGGCATTATCAAAGATGGCTGGTATGGCGATACCAGCAGGATGTATTACGTCGGAGAACCTTCGGTGCGCGCCCGCCGCCTGGTCAATATCACCTATGAGTCCATGGTCGCTGGCATTAAGGCCGTCAAACCCGGGGCCACTCTCGGTGACGTTGGCGCGGCTATCCAGCGCGTCGCGGAAGGGGCGGGTTTCTCAGTTGTCCGGGAATATTGTGGGCACGGCGTCGGGCTTGAGTATCATGGCGCGCCGCAGGTGTTGCATTACGGTACGCCGGGGACCGGTGTGGTGCTGCAACCTGGAATGATCTTTACCATCGAACCGATGATTAATGCAGGGAAGGCAGCAACCAGTTTACTTTCCGATGGCTGGACGGTGGTTACCAGAGATCGCTCGCTGTCGGCACAATGGGAACACACCATTGCGGTAACTGAGACGGGATACGATCTGTTGACACCCTGGCCGGACGGAACGGGTGAATACGCAGCGCTTTAAGTACGGCGTAAAAACCTGTTATGTCAATAATTGTAAATATTAATAACGTTAAGAAATAGATTAAGCGTGGTGCTTTTCCATGCCGATCAATAGGATGAATGCACATCTCAACAGCTGGCCGCCCTGAATAACATGTGGAACTGTAAATCTTCGGTAATTCCCCTTTGTCTTTGGGCAGCTTTGCTCAGCGGATGTGCATCGCATTCGCCTTCCACAGCGAATAATGACAAAGGCGGGGAGTGGCAGCAAAACGGCCAGCAGCCCGATCTTATTCCGATTCTGGCGGCACTGCATGACCAGATGCATTCCTGGGAAGGGACGCCTTATCAATGGGGCGGTACTCAGCTATCGGGCGTGGACTGTTCAGGCTTTGTCTGGCGAACGCTTAAAGACCGTTTCAATATGCCCGTCGGCCGTCTGACCACCGCTGATCTGATCCATATGGGGAAAAGGGTGGAGCCAGCTGACCTGCAGCCCGGGGATTTAGTTTTCTTCCGGATTAATCATGAAATGCATGTCGGGTTTTACGACACTGATGAACAGTTCCTGCATGCCTCTTCCAGCAGAGGCGTGATGCGGTCATCTCTGACCAATCCTTACTGGAAATCCGTCTTCCTCGAAGCCCGTCGGTTGCATAAAGAATACGGCGCACAGATCTCTTTCAATCATGATGCAGGCCAGACCAGACTGGCGAATGACAACTGACTGACAGCCGTCAGACCTCGGTCTTTTCTTCAAACTCACAGAGATCTTCAATCATGCAGGAACCGCAGCGCGGTTTCCGCGCCACGCATGTATAGCGCCCATGCAGGATCAGCCAGTGGTGGCAGTCCACTTTGAACTCCTTCGGCACCACTTTCAGCAGTTTTTCTTCCACCTGCTCAACGTTTTTTCCCGGTGCAAATTTGGTGCGATTGCTGACGCGGAAAATATGCGTGTCCACAGCGATGGTCGGCCAGCCAAAGGCGGTATTCAGCACCACGTTAGCCGTTTTGCGGCCCACGCCGGGCAGGGCTTCCAGCGCTTCGCGATTTTCAGGCACTTCGCCCTGATGCTGTTCCAGCAGGATGCGGCAGGTTTTAATCACGTTTTCCGCCTTGCTGTTAAACAGGCCGATAGTCTTGATGTACTCCTTCACCCCGTCCACGCCCAGCGCCAGCATTGCGGCCGGTGTGTTGGCAACGGGATAGAGTTTAGCCGTTGCCTTGTTGACACTGACGTCCGTGGCCTGTGCGGAAAGCAGCACGGCAATCAGCAGTTCAAAAGGGGAAGTAAAAACCAGTTCCGTGGTTGGATGCGGGTTGTTATCCCGCAGTCGGCTTAAGATTTGCTGACGTTTTTCCTTATTCACAGCGCACTCGCTTTTCCTTCCAGAGCGGATTGAGTTTTCGCCTCTGCCTGACGGGCAGCGCGTGCTTTCATCTTGTTATCGATCAGGTATTTGGCGGCCAGCAGCATGCCAAGGCCAATAAAGGCACCCGGCGGCAACATCGCCAGCAGCATTGGTGAATCAAAGTGGAACACCTGAATGCGCAGCACTTTAGCCCATGGGCCAAGCAGTTGATCGGCACCGTTAAAGATGGTGCCGTTGCCGATGATTTCGCGGATCGATCCTAACACCACCATCACGCTGGTGGCTCCCAGCCCAATCGCCATACCGTCCAGCGCCGACAGAGGCACGCTGCTGCGTGAGGCGACGGCCTCAGCCCGGCCCACGACGATACAGTTGGTGACGATCAGCGGGATGAAGATCCCTAACGACTGATACAGCCCGTAGGCATAAGCGTTGATCAACATCTGCACGCAACTGACGACCGCAGCGATGATCATCACGTAAATAGGAATGCGTACTTCAGAAGGCACCCAGCGGCGTGAGGCGGAAATCGCACTGTTGGTACAGGTCAGCACCAGGGTGGTGGCCAGCCCAAGGCCGAGAGCGTTGGTGGCGGTGGAAGTGACGGCAAGCAGTGGACAGAGGCCCAGCAGCTGAACCAGCGCCGAGTTATTTTTCCACAGTCCGCCGACCAGCAGCGTTTTGGCTTCACTCATTGGAGTCTCCACAGGGTGACAGCGAGGCAAGCTGCCCCGGCAACGTTTCAATATACAACGTGGTGCGTTTGGCGGCATTCACCACGGCGCGGGGAGTAATGGTTGCGCCGGTAAACTGGTCAAAGTCACCGCCATCCTTTTTCACCGCGAAGTGCGTGTCATCTTTTCCACCCAGATGCACGCCGTTGAAGCTGTTGATCCAGTTGGAGATTCGCAGCTCAATTTTGTCGCCCAGACCCGGCGTTTCATGGTGCTCCACCACGCGCACGCCAAGCACCGTGCCTTTAAAATCTGCCCCGACAATCATCTGAATAGCACCAGAATAGCCGTCCGGGGCGGTTGTCTCAACCGCTACCGCCACCGGTTTGTCATCTTTACGTGCCAGATAGAGGTGGTGCGGGCCAGTACCCAGCGCCGGGTTGTTAACAAGGTAACACTCCTGCTGGATGTGGTTATTGTACATCTCCGGCGGTACCACCTGATCCAGCAGAATTTTCTGCTGCACTTCGGTCTGGTGCGCAATGGTCGGTTTGGTGACGGTGTTGATCACTGCCGTCAGGCCGGTAGTCACTGCAGCAAAGATCGCCAGCGTCACGCCATTTTTACGAATCGCATCCAGCATCACTTCTCCTTCCGGTGGCCGTAAACGCGCGGCTGCGTGTAGTAATCGATAAGCGGCACTGTGATGTTGGCCAGCAGCACAGCAAAGGCCACACCGTCCGGATAGCCGCCAAAACTGCGGATCAGCCAGACCAGCAGGCCAATCAATACGCCGTAAATAAGGCGGCCTCTGTTGGTGGTGGAGGCGGTTACCGGGTCAGTGGCAATAAAAAATGCGCCCAGCATGGTGGCACCCGAGAACAGGTGGATCACCGGTGAAACCAGACTCTGGGGCGATAACAGCCAGCCCAGGGTGGAAAACAGGGCCAGAGAGGCCAGCATGCTGACCGGAATATGCCAGCGGATCGTATTGGTGAACAGCAGGAACAGCCCGCCGATCAGATAGCCGAGGTTGATCCACTGCCAGCCCAGACCGGCAATCACGCCGGTATAAATCGGCTGCGCGAGAAGCTGCTCTGCACTGTGCCCGGCACGTAAACCGGTTTTAAAGGTGTCCAGCGGGGTTGCCTGACTGATGCCATCCACCCCGATTTGCAACTGCTGCATGGTATGACCGTCTACAGTCGTCCCGTGGAAAATCATGCTCAGCGTATCCATGAAGGTCGGAGTAACTGACTGCAGCGTATCCGGCGGCAGCCAGCTCGTCATCTGCACCGGGAAGGAGATCAGCAGGACCACATAGCCCACCATCGCCGGGTTAAACGGGTTCTGCCCCAGGCCGCCGTACAGCTGCTTGGAGATCACCACCGCAAAAACAGTACCGATAACAATCAGCCACCAGGGCGCCAGCGGCGGAATGCTGATGCCGAGCAGCAGGGCGGTAAGCAGGGCTGAATTATCCCCCAGCGTTTTCGCCAGCGGCAGCTTGCGCAGTTTCAGTACCAGCGCTTCTGCACCCATACCGGCAAGGGCGGCAATCACCACCTGGATAATGTTGCCCCAGCCGAAAAAGTACCACTGGGCGGCAATACCCGGGATAGCCGCAAGCAGAACCAGCAGCATAATGGTGCCGGTACTGCGACGGTTGTGAGTGTAGGGCGAACTAGCAATACGAAAAGCCATTTAATCCTCTTGCGTGGAATGCTGTTGCGCTTTTCGCGCTTTGACACGAGCGATGGCCGCCGCCACTGCCGCTTTGCGCGGATCGTCGGACTGCTCCGGTGCCGCTTCATGTTCAGGTTCGGACTGTGCTGCTTCTGATGGCTCAGCTTCAGCGGCTGACTCTGCTGCCTGCGCCGCTTTCTTCGCTTTAGCGCGGGCGATTGCGGCTTCAACCGCAGCTTTGCGTGGATCGACC
>NZ_WHOY01000031.1:2649682-2786873 GCF_009765445.1 Pantoea sp. BAV 3049
TTCCATTAACAAACAAAAAAAAGCATTTTTAAATATCTGGCAGAGTTGACGCTATTTTAGCACATTATCTCAGTCGCTCCCGATGTCTGAAATTTGCGTTAAGGTGATGGCAGGCCGGTGTGCCGCTACAGGGCACTTCCTGCTGTTCAAACTGGTGCAAGCACACTGTCTTACAGCGTGAAAATCGCTCCTACAGAACGCTCACAAAGCAACCCATTGTTAATTAACTGGTTAATTTACAGTCAAGTCTGGCACAAACCTTGCAAAATTTAATTACTCAATTAATTAATTGGGACCATGCCGCAGGTCGGGCAGGATTCAGACAATGCCAATAACAGGAGAAAAGTTATGACGGTTGATGACGCGATCGCGCTTTTCGATCAGCAACGAGAAAAAATCTGGTTCGAGCAGCCAGCCGAAATCGCCGCGCTGGGCCGGGGCGAAGTGCCGCGCGGTACTGGTGCACGTGGCCAGTATCTCAGCACCATTATTTTTGCTGAAGGGGAAGCCCGTACGCTGGCCGACGAGATGCTGTGGGGATTGATCCGCGTGGCGGAAGATAATCCTGAGGCGGCAGATTTAAAAACGCTGCAGATGATCATTCAGGAAATCATCGGCTACAAGGCTGATTTCTTTGATTTTGTCAGTCTGCCGGAGGCGGCAAAGCTGCTGCACACTTATGTCAGCGTCGCTGCCGGTTGCCGGACGCTGGACGAGCTGGTTCGCCTGTCGCACGCGGCCCTCTCATGGGCTAACCGCCTGCATATGTGGGTCGACTTTATTCTTCCATGGGGGCTGGGTGACGGCTTCCGCCGCGTCAAAGCCTGACAGCCTGGAGAGATCATGAAATTACAGATGAGTGTGGCGGGCGAGAAAGTCTGCGTGATTGAAGTGTGGGATGACAAGGTCCCCAACCTGTGCAAGGTGCTGCGTGAAAAGCTGCCGATGAGGAGCGTACTGCAACATGGCAAGCTGATTGGCGATATGGTGTTTTTCACCATGCCAATTGTCGCTCCCTGGGAAAATAAATATAAAACTGAAGATGTTGGCAAGCTGCGCCGCGAGCAGTATGGGGAAGCAACCGGTGCAGTCTGCTATTACAGCCCGCGCCAGCAGTTCTGCGTGGTGTATGGCGACGATACCGCAGCGGAACCGCTGCCCATTTCCTATATTGGGGAAGTGGTGGAAGGTGCACTGGAACTGCGCGTTACCGGGTTGGAAACCTGGTTCGATCAGGGCCGCGTGGTGGAACTGAGCATTATTGACTGATGCCCGGCAGGCCGGTTACTGACCGGCCTGTTATCCCAGCAGATCCCGGATCGCCTGTTCAATCTGAGCAGTTTCTTCTGCAAAACGTCCCGGTGCCCCGGCACAGTGGCCGAACGGTGAAATAATGGGCCGGAACTCGCCGTTTTTAAGCCGCTCGCACTCCAGCTTCCCCTCCTCCAGCGTGAAATAGCTGTCGGTATCACAAGGCATCACAATCGTGCGCGCCGTTATGGCTTCCAGTGCGGCATGCAGATTGCCCTGATAGCAAGGCAGATCGCCAATGTTTGCCTGCTGCCAGCTGTAAAGCATCGCCAGCAGATTGTGGGCATCCCAGCTCTGGTGGTCAGCGCACCATTCATCCAGTAATGCCTGCTGGCTGTCGAACCCCAGCCGCCGCCATAGCTGTTCGCGATAAAATTGTGCTGAATAAGCCCAGCCTGCATAGCAGCGGCCAAAAGCCGCCAGCCCCTGTAAGGGAGGCTGAGTATATTGTCCGTTTTGCCAGAGTGGATCGGCCTGCAGCGCGGCCTTCACCCCTTCGAGGAAAACATAATTCAGCGGCCAGCAGCGGGCGGAACCACAGATGGCCAGCAAATTACGCACCCGCTCCGGCCAGGCGGCCGCCCAGTGCCAGGCCTGCATCGCGCCCATCGACCAGCCGCTAACGAGGGCAATTTTTTTAATCCCCAGCGTCGTGATCAGCAGTTGATACTGGGCATTAATATTGTCGATCAGCGTCACCTGCGGATAGCGGCTGCCAGGCTGGTTCAGTGAATTGTCGGGCGAGGTTGAAACGCCGTTACCAAACATGTTGATTAGCACGATATACCAGCGGGCAGGATCCAGTGCTCTGCCTTCACCTATCAGCGGATAGTAGCTCTGGTGCGTGCCAGTGTAGTAGCTGAACAGCACCACTGCATTGTCCCGCGCGACGTTTAGTTCACCAAATGACTGCCAGCCAATCGCCGCCTGCTCAAGCACGCCGCCGTGCTGTAAATCAAGGTCGCCCAGGTAATGAATTTCATGTTGGTTCATGCGGATTCTGCCTCTGAATATGATATGATTAATTAACTAGTTAACTTAATTTACCGGGCTCAGCGCAGACGCCATAAGGGTGACCAGATGAAGGAAGCGGAACGTTCCACCAGTGAAACCGGCAGGAAGGCCAAAAAATCCCAGAGCGAAGTGGCCGAGCTGTTGCAGTCGTCTGCCTTCGAGCTGTTTGCGCACCAGAATTACTCCTCGGTCAGAATTAAAGATATTGCCACCGCCACCGGGCTGAATTCGGCGTTGATCTATTACTATTTTGGCTCAAAAGAAGACCTGTTCGTTAAGGTGATTGAAACCGCCGTGGAGAATGCCTTCCGCAAGTTCGACAGCGTGATTGGCAGCGAAAACGGCCCGAAAGAGATTCTGTTTCTGTGGATTGAAATCCACATTCTGCAGTTCCATCTGCTGCAAAAGCTGGCAAAAATCAGCCTCGACTACTCCAGCACCAATGGCCGTATCCCTTCTATCGATAAAGCGATCAAAAAGTTTTACGAGAAGGAGTCGGTGATCCTCAAAAATACCATCAAGGAAGGCATTGCTGGCGGGCAGTTCCGCGAAGTGAACCCGGCCGATATGGCAATGCTGATCTCAACCTTCCTCGACGGCGTGCTGTTCCGCAACGTGATGTTCCCAACCTTTAAATACAAACATGCGATTCAGGTGATGCGCGAGTTTGTGTTCGAACAGTTGGAACCCCGTTAGTCGCTGATATTCTTGCGTCAGGTAACGAACTTGCTGCCTGAACAGTTGCACTGGTGAAGTCTGCTTCCTGAATAGCTGAACGTCCGGTGTTCGCCAGAGGGCCTTGTATTTGTTCTTTTCCCTCATTCACAACTCAGAAGTTTGTGGGGGAGCGGTAAGGTGGAACGCACCGGGTGTTCAACACCGACCTTCCAATCCGCTTCAGACGTAAATCAAAATCTACTCCGGGGCATCAATCACCAGAACCGGCGATAACGACCGCGAGCAGCACGGCATCACCCTCCGCTGTGCCGTTTTCTGCTCGTTGGTCAGGAAAGCGTCACGATGATCGGCCTCGCCTTCCACAATATCCAACGCACAGCTGCCGCATTGCCCTATGCCACAGGAAATCGCCACCTCGTAGCCCGCTTCGATCAGTGCTTCGGCCATCGTCTGCTGACCATTAACCCAGATGCGGCGATCCTCACCGGCAATTTCCAGCCAGAATCCCTGCTCATCCTCCTGTAAGGCCAGCGAGAATGACTCAGCAAAAATCCGCTCATCGCCCACGCCACGGGCAGCCAGCGCCTCACGAGCAGCCTGCATAAATGCGCCATTGCCACACAGATACACTTCCGTCTTCGCCGTCAGTCCGGTAAACAGGCTTTCATCGATCGCCGAATGAGCCTGTAAGCCGAAATGCTCCATGCTGCCAAAAGCACTTAGCGTATCGCTGCGCCCAACGTAGTGAAATGCAAACTGGCGGGAGCAAACTTCGGCCATCGCCAGCAGCGGAGTGATACCAATACCACCGGCCAGCAACAACCGGGGCGTAATGCCATTCTCCTCAAACGGCAACGGGCCGGTTGTCGCCCGTGACAGCGGATCGTCCCCCTTTCCCTGAGGAAAGTTATTCAGCGGGGGACTTGCCCAAAGCACGATGCCAGGCAAAGCATGTTCCTTTAACCAGCTTCCACCACCACGTGAATGGCGGGTAACCAGCACCGCAATACAGTAACGGTGCTGCTCCGCTGACGAGTTATACAGGGAGTATTGCCGCGCCAGACCGTTACCCAGCTGCAGCGTGATATGCGCTCCGGCGGTAAAAGGCGGCAGCAAACCGCCCTCTGCCGCCTGCAGCTCCAGCAGCAGCACACCCCCCTTATCCCTGCGCTGCGTGACCCGCAGCGCTAAAGTCTGGCCGCCGTTCATCCTAGAAAATCGTACTGTAACGGTCGATTTCCCACTGGCTGACGTGCAGGTGGTAGCTGTTCCACTCCTGCAGTTTGTATTTTACAAACTCGTCTTTCAGCGCCTTGCCCAGCGTCGCTTCCACAAACGGGTCGCTGTCAAAAGCCTCCACCGCTTCCAGCAGGTTTTGTGGCAGGAAATCAATCCCGCGGGCCTTACGCTCCTCTTCGCCAATCGCGTAAAGGTTGTCTTCATTCGGCTGACGTGGGTCAATCTTCTCGCGAATGCCTTCCAGCCCGGCTGCCAGCGCCAGCGTTGCCGCCAGATACGGGTTCACCGCACCGTCGGCATTGCGGGATTCACAGCGCCCGCCGCCAGCCGGAACGCGGACCGCATTGGTACGGTTGTTGGAGCCCCAGGAGTTAAACACAGGTGCCCAACTGAAGTAGCTCATCGCGCCCTGGCGCACCAGACGTTTGTAGCTGTTCACCGTGGGTGCGAATGCGGCACACAATGCACGGCCGTGCTTCAGCAGTCCGCCAATAAAGTGGTAACCGGTTTCACTCAGCCCCAGCCCCCACGGATCGTCCTGGTTACCCGGCTGATGTTTAAACAGGTTATCGCCGCTTGAAAGATCGTAAAGTGACATGTTGAAGTGCGCGCCGGTGCCGGTTTTGTCCGCAAACGGCTTAGGCATGGTGGTCGCCACCAGCCCCAGCTCTTTGGCGTAGTGCTTGGCCATAAAACGGAAAAAGATAAAACGGTCGCAGGAAGTGAGTGCATCGGCATAGTTGAAGTCGAACTCGTACTGCGAGTTGCCGTCTTCGTGGTCCAGCGAGTAGAGATCCCAGCCCAGCGCATTAATAGTGCCGGAAACTTTGTCCAGCCAGGCAAACTGGTCAACAAAGCCCTGCAGGTCGTAGCAGGGTTTGGTCAGCTTGTTGTCCTTCGCCGGTACCGTCAGCGAACCATCTTCTTCACGCTTCAGCAGGTAAATTTCGCACTCGATCCCCAGATTGAAGCCAAAGCCCATCTCGTTAGCCTGCTTCAGCACGTTCTGCAGCGCCACGCGGGTGTTGAGGTCATAAGGCTTGCCCTGGAAGTGATTATCGGCAGGCATCCAGGCGATTTTCGGTTCCCACGGCAGCTGGATGATATGGTCAAGATCCGGTACCGAGGTCAGCTCATCTTCATTCGGCAGCTGACCGAGGCCGTCCAGCGCATAACCGGTATAGCGCTCCGACCCGGCAGCCATATGGCTCAGGTGCTCAATCGGCACCACTTTGCCCTTGGGCACGCCGTGAATATCCACGTAGGCCCCGATGCAATACTCCACGCCCTTCTGCTTCAGGGACTCTTTAATTTCTGCAATCTGTCCGGCTGTTTTCATCATCACTCTGCCTCAGGTATGTTCGACGATCGGGTGCGGGACATACGGCGCTTCTAACAGGCCGATCTCCTCCGCAGTAAGGGTCAGTTCACTGGCGGCGACCGCCTCTTCAAGATGGAGAAACCTGGTGGCACCGATGACCGGGGCCGCCACAGCTTTGCGGGTGAAAACCCACGCCAGCGCGATCTGCGCCTGCGACACACCGTGTGCTCTGGCAACATCGGTCACCGCCTGAATGACCCGGCGATCGGCATCGATAGTTGCGCGATAAAGGAAGTCGGCATAGGAATCTTTACCGCCACGGTCGCTGCTCTGCTGCTGCTCTACCGGACGGGTCAGACGACCACGGGCCAGCGGGCTCCACGGCGTCACGCCCACCCCTTCGCTGGCACACAGCTCCAGCATCTCCCGTTCTTCCTCGCGGTACAGCAGGTTGAGGTGGTTCTGCATAGCGATAAAGCGCGCCCAGCCGTGGTATTTCTGAACCTGCAACGCCTTGCTGAACTGCCACGCAAACATTGACGACGCGCCGAGATAACGCACCTTGCCCGCCTTTACCAGGTCATGCAGTGCTTCCAGCGTCTCCTCCAGCGGCGTTTCATAATCCCAGCGGTGGATCTGATAGAGGTCGATATAATCAGTACCGAGGCGGCGCAGGCTATGGTCGCATTCGGCAAAGATCGCCTTACGCGACAGCCCCTTGCTGTTCGGCCCCTGCCGCATCGGGTTATACAGCTTGCTGGTGATCACCACTTCGTCGCGGTTGGCAAAATCCCTTAGCGCCCTGCCCAGAACTTCCTCACTGGCACCTTTGGCATAAATATTCGCGGTATCGAAGAAGTTAATCCCCAACTCCAGCGCTTTCTTGATAAATGTCCGGCTCTGCTCTTCGTCAAAGGTCCAGCTGTAACCGCTGGCCGACGGCGGCGCATAGGTTACGCAGCCCAGACTGAGGGCAGAGACTTCCAGGCCGGAGTGGCCCAGCTTCAGGGTTCTCATAGGGGGTCCTTATACGGCCAGTTTGCGTTTCAGGTAGTTGGCAAGGTGCCAGACCGAGGTTTCCAGATGGCTGAGGCGGCCAGGCCTGGCAAGCTGCGAGCGGCTGCCGCGCTGCTGTTCGGCGTTAATTTCCAGATCCTCCGCGACGATGGTCATCACCCCACTTCGCATGCGATCAACCGTTGCCGGGAAATCCTCACGTGCCGCCGCTTCCTTCGAAACCAGCACCACGCGATGCCACTGCGACATCGATTTGCTCATCGGCAGGATCACGTTGAGCGTCACGCGGTCCGGGTTCAGTGACATCAGGCAGGTCGGATAGAGCAGATAGAGGTCGCTGTGGCGCAGATCTTCCCCTTCCAGCCCGCCAAAAGGCACCAGCCCCTCGGTGAGGATTTCACTGAGTTCGCCCCTTTTGCGCAGCGGTTGATGGCACACCGTCCACCCCGGCGTGTCTTCACCAATCCAGGTGAGGCGGCCCGGAAAACTGTCCTCCAGCGTGGTGCGGTGCACTCCGGCGTGGTGGTAGCATTCGATAAAGGTTTCCACCGCCATTTTCCAGTTGAACGGGCAGTCGTAATCGAGGGTAAAGGCGCACTCTAACTCCGCGAGGTGATACTTGTTCAGCACCGGCAACAGGTCGCCAAAACGTTCGCTGAGTGAACCGATGGTGGCGGAGAAGGTAACGAAAATCATACCAGCGACGATTTCGTGGCGGATCTGGGGCAGCTGACAGTTATGGCGATCGAAGCCTTCAGCCTGCTGCATGGAGGGCGCGCCGGTCAGTTTGCCCTCGGTGTCGTAGCTCCAGTTGTGGAACGGACAAACGAAAACCTGCGCGTTACCACTGCCGCTGGCAATCGGCACCCAACGATGCAGGCAGACGTTGGACATCACACGCACGCCCTCAGCCTTGCGCACTATCAACAGCGGCTCGCCGATCATATCGAGGGTGAAGAAGTCATTTTCCTTCGGCAACTGGCCCATATGTCCGACGAACAGCCAGTCTTCGCGCAGCACCTTCTGCTCTTCAATACGGTAGAACTCATCGCTGTTATAAGCTTCTGCTGGCAGCGTTTCTGCCCTAAGCGCGTTGTCACTCTGCTGCGCCAGGATCCGCCGGGCAATGGTTTCGCCGTCGTCAAAACGGCACTCGATTTTCTGTTCAGTGTGCATAACATTCCTCCTCAACGGGCCATAGCAGGATTGAGATCGACAGTGATTTTGCCTAAGTGGGCTTCCAGCAGCGGCACGACTCTTTCGCCAAACAGCTCCAGCGAACGACGCGCTTTCGCCAGCGGCATATCGCCAAACTGGAAAAAGCAGTTGTAGTGGCTCGGCCTGATTTCACGCACTTCGCTGATGATCCGTTCGGCGACGGTTTCAGCATCGCCGAACATCAGGTTGTCGCAGACCTGGTCCAGTGAAGGCTCTCCGGCAAACGGCGGCGCTTCGATAAACGCCTCTCCGGTCACCTTGGTGTTGCCCTGCAGCGCCGCAATCATTCTGGCGACAAACATCGCCCGCCCGGCAGCTTCGCGCGCTTCGCTGCGGCTGTCAGTGACGTGAATATATTGCTGCACGGCCACCGGCATATCACCGTTTAGCCCCGCTTCCTGCCAGCCAGCGCGGGCATCCCGCACCATCTGGCGCAGTTTGTGCGTCCCGCGGTAACCGGCAGTCATAAACGGCGTCGCCTGCCAGGGTTCAAAGGCCTTCAGTACCGCCGGATTGGTGGAGGTGACATACAGCGGCGGCAACGGTTGCTGCAGCGTATCCAGCAGAAAATCGGTATACAGCGGCGCGCCGGAACGGCTGGCAGAGAGGGTTTTTCCGGCGGTCAGCGCATCGCTGACAAACTGCCAGTGCGCCAGCAGCTGTTCAGTACGTGCCTCCACATCCAGCCCGTAACGGTCAAACTCCCAAGCCTGATAGCCGCTGCCGATCCCCAGCACCAGCCGCCCTTCGGTCAGGCGATCCACCAGCGCGATCTCCTGTGCCACCCGCATCGGCTGGTACAGCGGCAGGACGATCACCGCCGTGCCCAGCCTGATGCGACTGGTGTGACCCGCCATATGCGCCGCCATCATCAGCGGCGACACGCTGATTGAGTAGTTGGTAAAGTGGTGTTCGGCGAACCAGGCCGTTTCAAAGCCAATCGCCTCCGCCACCTGGATCATCTCTCGCGTATCGCGGATAACGCCCTGCAACCCGCCAGCATTATCTTTGAAAGACATTAAGTTGAATAAACCCAGCCTCATGTTCTTCCCCCGGTCAAAAACAGTTATTGAGTGCGCTTAACGCACCCGGCCTTTGCTGTAATGTTTTTCTATGCGGGTCTGTACCGCGCTGAGCAGCGTGGTGGCGACCAGATACCAGATGCAGGCAACAATCAATAAAGGGATATTTTCGTAAGTTCTTGAATAGATCGCCTGCGCGGAATAGAGCAGGTCCGACAGGGAGATCACGCTGACCAGCGAAGTGGTTTTCAGCATACCGATAATCTGATTCCCGGTTGGCGGAATGATAAACGGCACCGCCTGCGGCAGGGTGACCCGCTTCAGGTACTGGTTTTTACGCATACCCAGCGCCCTCGCCGCTTCCTGCTGGCCGTCATCCACCGAAGAGATCCCGGCGCGAATAATCTCGGCCATATACGCGGACTCATTCAGCCCCAGCCCCAAAATCGCCGCGGTCCATGGTGTGATCAGGTCATTCATGCTGCCAGACCACAGCGAGAAGACGCCGGGAATGCCGATGTTCACCGTCGGATAGAGCGCGGCCAGGTTGTACCAGAAGATCAGCTGAACCAGCACCGGCGTGCCGCGAAAGAACCAGATCCAGCCGCCGCTAAAGCCCACCAGCAGCGGATTGGATGACAGCCGCATCACGGCGATCAGCACACCCAGCACAATGGCCAGCGCCATAATCACCAGCGTCAGCCAGCTGGTGGTTAGCAGCCCGCTGAGGATGGTCGGCGAAAACAGGTATTTGCCAACCGTCGCCCAGCCAAAGTTTTCGTTGGTGATCATCGATTCGGCCACCAGACCGATCAGCGCGGCGATCACCAAAGCGGAGATCCAGCGTCCGTAATAGCGCGAAGGAACCACTTTCACATCATCGTGCGGCCACGGGTTCTCTCTGGTGGCTCTCAGTCTGCTGTCCTGCAGCGCCTGCTGGTTATCGGTCATGGCGATTCTCTTTTCGTTACGCATGGTGGATCCGTACTGAAATTCGAATTAATTAATCGATTAATTAACATTGCAGATAAGCGAAGTCAACGCCTTTACCCGCTTTCACGATTACAAAATTCTGGTGAGGAAATCCCGCGTGCGCGGATGGGCTGGCGCACTGAATATTGCCTGCGGCGCCCCGGTCTCCACTATCGCGCCGTTGTCCATAAACGCCACTTTTGACGCCACGTCGCGGGCAAAAGACATCTCATGAGTGACAATGACCATGGTCATGCCCTCTTCTGCCAGGCTGCGCATTACGTCCAGCACTTCACCCACCAGCTCGGGATCGAGAGCAGAAGTCGGCTCGTCGAACAGCATCAGCGTCGGCTTCATCGCCAGCGCCCGGGCAATCGCTACCCGCTGCTGCTGACCGCCCGACAGCGCCGAAGGGTAAGAGTGATAGCGGTGGCTCAGCCCGACGCGATCCAGCAGCGCCTCCGCTTCCTGGCGGGCCTGAGCTTTCGGGATCTTTTTCACCGTCACCGGCGCTTCCATCACGTTTTCCAGCGCGGTCATATGGCCAAACAGGTTAAAACGCTGAAACACCATGCCGATATGCATCCGCTTACGCGCCACTTCGGCCTCTTTCAGCTCGTATAAACGGTCACCTTCTCGCCGGTAGCCGACCATTTCGCCATCGACATACAGCGCCCCACCGTCAATCTTTTCCAGATGATTGATGCAGCGCAGAAAGGTCGATTTCCCCGAGCCGGAAGGCCCGATCAGACAAACCACTTCCCCCCTGCCAATAGTCAGGTCGACGCCCTTGAGGATCTCGACGCCGCTGAACGATTTCCGCACCTGATGGGCTTCCACCACCGTGCCTGCTGCTGTCATCGCTTTCCCCTTTACTGGTTACTGCGTCATATACCAGGTACTGGCCCCGCCACCGTCGACCACCAGCATCTGTCCGGTAATGTAGCTGGCAGCCTCTGAGGCCAAAAAACAGACCGTCTGTGCAATCTCTTCCGGCGTGCCAGCCCGTTTTAACGGCAGGCGCGTCACCTCCTCAGCCAGCCCCGGCTCGTGCTGCTGCCAGCCGGAATCTGCCGGGCGGATCGGCCCCGGACTGACGCCGCAGACACGAATGCCGAGCGGAGCCCATTCCAGTGCCATCTGTTGGGTCAGGTTCACAATCGCCGCCTTCGACGGGCCATAAGCGCCCGCACCGGGATAACAGCGATGCGCAGAGGCTCCGGCAATGTTGACCACCACGCCGCCCGCCTTCATGCCTCTGACCACTTCGGTACTGACCACGAACGTGCCATTCAGATTGACGTTAACCACCTTCTGCCACTGTTCGTCCGTCAGTGAAAGCAGCGGAGCCTGAGCGGTGGCACCTGCGTTATTGATCAACAACTGAATGCCGCCCAGTTCTTCGCTGATCGCCTGTACGGCAGCGGTGACCTCCGTACGTAAAGTCATGTCTGCCAGCCAGAAACCGGCTTTCACTCCCTGTCCGCGCAGCAGATTCACGGCGTGCTCTGCCGCTTCGCTGTCCGACCTGACAAGTAATGCAATATTGACGCCATTGCTGGCGAGCGTTTGCGCAATAGCCAGCCCGACGCCTTTCGAGCCGCCGGTGATCAGCGCGGTTTTTCCCGTTAATCCGTGCATTGCTGCACCTCCGGATAGCGTTCAGTTTCCTGCATGACGCCCTGCGCCAGGGTGCGACCGCAAATGTAGCCCCAGGTCAGATTCGGCCCCAGGGTGGTGCCTGCCCCAACCGCGCGGGTGCCAATCGGATTGGCCATTCCCACGCCCGCACAGAACAACCCCTGAATAATGTTTCCGTTACGGTGTCGCACCCGGCCATACTCATCCGTGCGCGGGCCGCCTTTGGTTGCCAGGAACGTCCGGTTAAACGGTATGGCGATAAACGGCCCGTTCTCAATCGGCAGCAGACCGCCGCGCAGCCGCTTATCGCTTTTGCCATGCGCCGACGAGAGATGACGCTGAAAATCAGTGTCTTCTCCCCGCAGGCAGAAACCGTTAAACCGGCTGACCGTTTCCTGCAATACCGCCTCAGGCAGATTAATCTCTGCTGCCAGCGCACTTAGCGAATGAGCCTTGCGCAGCCAGCCCGGTGTCCGCCAGGCGTAATAACGCAGCAGCGGAGAGCGGCTTAACAGACCGGCATCGGCAATCATCCAGGCCGGAAGATGAGCAGGCATTCCGCTCTCGTCCCGCGCATCCAGCGCCTCGCCAAGGTTAAATGTGAATTCGTTAACAAACCGCCTGCCGTGCCGGTTAACCAGAATGGCATTCGGTTCATACTGAAAGAACACTGACAGGCCGTACGGCTCTCCCAGATAGCGGGCCGGGATACCGCCGCCGATATTGGCCTGATCCATATGCGCCAGCTTCGCGCCCACGTCCTCTGCCATGCGATGCCCATCGCCGCTGTTGCTCCGTGGACTGGCAATAAAATCCGTGCTGCCAGGAAAATGCTCCGTGCGCCGTTGTGCATCCCATTCGAACCCGCCACAGGCCAGCACCACACCCCGTGCAGCGGTAACATGCAGCAGCTTGCCGTGCTGGTTGAGCAATGCACCGCTAACCCGGCTATCGCCGCTGGTTAACAACTTCTCCACCCGCGCATCGGTTTCAATCCGGCAGCCGAGCCTGCGGCAACCTTCCAGCAGGCCGGTGACCAGAGCTGCACCTTTGGTTCGCGTGCGGGTTAGTGCCCGCCAGGCCAGCTTTGGAGCCATCCGCAGGCTTTCCCGCAGCGGGTGATGCCAGATATCCAGCCCGATAGTTTCATGGTAGGTGTAGAGCTGCGGCAGCGGCGAAGGCCGTATTTTCCAGCTTTTTTCCGCCAGCACGCTGGCCCGCAGTGGCAATGGTGCCACCATCCTGCCCTGTTTTATTGCCCCGCCGACGTTAGCCAGCGGATCGCCTTCAGATGTCAGTGCAAAACGCAGTGGCGTATGCTGTTCAACAAACTGCAGCATTTCACCAGCGCTGTCGGCAAATGCCTGCCACAGCGCAGATTCTGTCGCTTCCCACCCCTCGGGTGCGCTGCCTGTCAGATAGCGCATCACCTCCTGTGGTGAATCGGCAATCCCTGCCGCCCGTGCATGATGATTGGCCGGAACCCAGGTAGCACCACCGGACATCGCGGTGGTGCCGCCCAGCCAGACGGACTTCTCAGCGATAATCACCGACAATCCTGCTGCCGCGCTGCGTAGTGCGGCACTTAATGCCGCACCACCAGAGCCAACAACCAGCACATCGCAGTGCAGCCTGTTGTCACCCGTCAGCTGAACCATTACAGCGGGTCAGTACTGGTCAGGTTGATGCCTGGTTTTTCCAGTTTCATCGGGCCAAGGTTCCATTTGTCCATCACCCTGTCGTAGGTGCCGTTCTCTACCAGCACGGTCAGGGCTTTTTGCAGCACATCGGCCAGCTGTTTGTTCTCATGCGCGACCACGATGCCCAGGTAGTATTTCGGCATTAATGGCATGGTGACGGTGCGGATTGGCTTCGGCGCTTTCTTCCTGATGTCATCCACCGAAGCGGCATCGTTGAGGACAAAATCAACGCGACCGGAATAGAGCGCCAGCAGCACCGCATCAGCGGAAGCCAGGGTCACTTTCTGGATATCCGGCTTGCCGTTTTTGATGCAGTAAGGTGAGTAGATTTCGTTAATGGCGTGCTCGAAGTCAGTCCCGGTCTGCAGGCCTACCTTCAGGCCACACAGCGTCAGCGGATCGTCTTTGATGTTTTTTTCCGTCGCAAGGGTGTACACCTCGCTGGTGGCGTAGGCGTAGTTTACAAACGTCACCTGTTTTTCACGCTCCAGGCTGTCGGAGATACACTCCATCGCCACATCAAAACGACCGCTTTTCACGCCCGGGATCAACCCGGCAAAGTCGATTGAGACCGGTTTCACCGTCACGCCCAGCACCTGGCCCAGCGCGTCCCACAGATCCGGCTCAAAGCCGACCATGGTTTTGTTATCTTCAGCGAAGGATTCGCAGGGTGGATAGTGCGCATCGGTAACCAGATTGAGGGTTTTACTGCTGCGGATTTTTTCGGGTAACTGCGCGTGCAGTGCGGCATCCATCGCCAGCGGTTTATCAGCCGCAAAGGAGTAGAGCGAAAAAGCGCCAAGGGAGCAGGCGGTGATGGCGCTTAATAACAGTGTTTTCATTCTCATGCTTTTAACTCCGGATAAGAAGGCGTGTCGCCTGTAGGCCCTGATGATAAAAAAAGCAATAAGCGAATCAGAACGTTGCCGGTCACACTGTCCGTACGTTCCTGCCAACAGAATTGCAATGCCTGTGCCATTTTTTAAATAACTAATTAATTAATTGCCTGACAAGGCTTTGCCTGCCATTGCGCGGCATTGCACAGAGAATGAGCGGTGAAATTATCACCACAACGGTGCAAGGGGGATCATTTTCTGGTGCAGCCTCAGGCCAGTTTGATGCTGTTTTGCCTGACTTAAAAACCCTGACTGCTTCACATTTCCCGGCAGTACAGCGGACGGCAGTCGGAATCTCGTCTAAAGTTTGTTTCAGGGTCAATAACTTACGGATCACCGGATCCGGACATGGAGAACTACTAATGCAGAGAGTCGAAAAACGTCAATGGAAAACCGTTGTGGCGCTGCCCTTACTGGTTGCCGCGTTGGCACAGGCCGGTTATGTCATGGCCGCCGAACCACAACAGCAGCACATGCTGAGCGATGCGCCGCAGCCGCCTGATATCCGTTTAGGGCCTCTCTTCCATGCGGTACAGGCGGCAAAACTGTTCCCTGACCAGAAAACCTTTGCTGATGCCATTCCGAAAAGTAATCCCTCCTCCATTCTGGCTGACTGGCAGATGCAGAAGAAGCAGCGCAATTTCGATTTGCGTCATTTCGTTGACACCAACTTCACCCTGCCTGCGGATGGCGAAAAATATGTGCCGCCAGCCGGGCAGAGCCTGCGGGAACACATCGATGGTCTGTGGCCGGTGCTGACGCGCTCAGCGAACCAGGCTAACCAGTGGGATTCGCTGCTGCCGCTGCCGAAACCGTATGTCGTGCCGGGCGGCCGCTTCCGCGAGGTCTATTACTGGGACAGTTATTTTACCATGCTGGGCCTGGCCGAGAGCGGCCACTGGGATCGCGTGCAGGATATGGTGGAGAACTTCGCCTCGCTGCTGGATAAATACGGCCATATCCCTAACGGTAACCGCAGCTACTATCTCAGCCGGTCCCAGCCGCCGTTCTTCAGCATGATGGTCGATCTGCTGGCGCAGCATGAGGGCGACAGCGCTTACAGTAACTATCTGCCTGAACTGCAAAAAGAGTACGATTACTGGATGGCGGATGCTGATAAGCTGAAACCGGGCGAAGCCAGCAAGCGCGTGGTGAAGCTGAAAGATGGCACCCTGCTTAACCGCTACTGGAATGCACGCGACGTGCCGCGTACAGAATCTTATATGGATGACATCGCCACCGCGAAAGATGTCACTGAGCGTAATAAAGGAGAGCTGTATCGCGATCTGCGTGCCGGTGCGGCTTCAGGATGGGATTTCAGTTCGCGCTGGTTTGCCAAACCGGGCGACCTCTCCACCATTCAGACTACCACTATTCTGCCGGTCGATCTGAACGCGCTAATGTTCCATCTTGAGCAGACTCTCGCCCATGCCAACAAGCTGGCGAAGAACGACGAGGCCAGCCAGCGTTTCGACGCGCTGGCGAAAAAGCGTCAGGATGCAATCAATCGCTATCAGTGGGATAGCAGGCAAGGCTGGTACGCCGACTATGACTGGCAGAAAGCCGCTGTACGCCCGCAGCTGACCGCTGCCACCCTGTTCCCGCTCTACCTGAAAGTAGCGACGGAGGATAAAGCAGCCAAAACCGCGACGGCAGTGCAGAAACAGCTGGTGAAAGAAGGCGGTCTGGTCACCACCACCAATAACAACGGGCAACAGTGGGATGCGCCAAACGGCTGGGCACCGCTGCAGTGGGCAGCTGTCGAAGGGCTGAATAATTATGGCAAACAGGCGCTGGCAAAAGATATTGGCATGCGCTTCCTGAACAACGTGCAGACCACCTATGACAAACAACACAAGCTGGTGGAGAAATACGTTGTTGAAGGTAAAGGCCTGGGCGGAGGTGGCGGCGGTGAATATCCACTGCAGGACGGATTCGGCTGGACCAACGGCGTCACGCTGAAACTGATGGACCTCTACTGTCCGAAAGGGGTCACCTGTAATAACGTCGGTGATATCACCAAAGGTCAGTAATCCTCCGGCGGCACTCCGGTGCCGCCCAAATTAGCCCGCCCTGATAATTCCCTTATCTTTCCAGGTGAATATATAAGCAAAATCAATGCTTGAAACACGTTAACGAAAAGATAATAATTCTCATTGAGATTATCATAAATCTTTACATTACCTCACTGCGCGTCTTTCAGCTGTTCCCCTGCGCAGGCGGATCTATTTTGCTCGCATTTATTTGTAAGGGATTTGACAATGAGAATGGCTTTTACCCTGAAGCGTTCCGTTCTGCTTTGCGCCATCGCGCTTGCCACACCAGCCCTCTCCTTTGCCGCTGATACCCTGGTGGTAACCGCTCAACCAACCGAAACGGCGACCACACCGACCATCGGTTACACTGCAAAAACCAGCAAAGGCGCGACCAAGACCGATCGTCCCCTGATTACTACCGCCCAGTCCGTCTCCGTGGTAACCCGCCAGCAGATGGAAGACCAGGGCGCTCTGGACGTAAACCAGGCGCTGAACTATACCGCCGGTGCCTTTACCAACTTTGCCGGTGCAGCCAGCCGTTACGATACCGTTTCACTGCGTGGCTTCCATGGTGGCGATGTCGACAATATCTTCCTCGACGGCCTGCGCCTGATGAGCGATCCGGGCAGTTACAACGTGCTGCAGGTCGATCCGTGGTTCCTCGACCGCATCGACGTGATCAAAGGGCCTTCTTCTGCCCTGTATGGTCAGACCGTGCCTGGCGGGTTGGTGATGGAAACCTCCAAACGTCCGCAGTTCACCCAGGAGGGCCACTTCCGTGCTTCCACCGGGACCAACAGTACCAACAGCGCGGCTTTTGATTACACCAATGCGATCAACGATCAGTGGGCGTTTCGCCTGACCGGCATCACCCGCAACAGCAACACGCAATATGACCACACCCGCGAAGAGAAATACGCTATCTCCCCTTCCCTGCTCTGGCAGCCGGACGAGGATACCTCTTTGCTGTTGCGCGCTTATCTGCAGAAAGATCCTTCAGGCGGTTACCACAGCGCGGTGCCGGGTGACGGCAGCATTACCGAACACAACGGGCGCAAGCTGAGCACCGGCTTCTATGACGGCGACAGCTCGCTGGATCAGTTCAAGCGTAATGAGCAGATTTACAGCTATGAATTCGCTCACCGCTTCAACGACACCTGGGCGTTCCGCTCAAACGCCAGCTACTCGCACTCAAACGTCGACCTCGATCAGGTCTATCAGATTGGCTGGGACACCACTAACCCGGATCTGCTGAACCGCTACTACTCCGGCTCCCGTTCTTCACTGGATGCCTTCGCCCTGGATAATCAGCTGGAAGCGGACTTCGCCACCGGCGAGCTGGAGCATAAAGTCGTGCTGGGTGCGGAATACCATCAGTACAAAAATGACCTGAGCGATGCCAGCGGTTACGCTAACCAGCTGAACGCCCTGACCGGTGAAGCGATCGGCCCGCGTCAGAGCTACACCTTCTTTGATTCGCAGCGTCGCTACTACCAGACCGGGGTGTATCTGCAGGATGAGATGACGTGGCAGAAATGGCATCTGGACGTATCCGGTCGTTATGACCGCATTGTTTCGCAGACAGATAACTATGATTTCGGTACCAAATATCGTCGTCAGGATGACCACGTCAGTGGCCGTGCCGCGCTGTTGTATGCCTTTGATAACGGCATTTCACCTTACGCCAGCTACAGTCAGGCGATCACCCCGCAGTCACTGTCCGGTGAAGACGGTAATCTGCTGAAGCCAACCACCTCTGAGCAGTATGAAACGGGTGTGAAATACCAGCCGGTGGGTACTTCTGACATGTACTCCATCGCGCTGTACGATTTGACGCAGAAAGATGTCGGCAACCGCGTGGTGGTGGGCTCTTACTACGAACCGGCCGGGAAAGTCCATTCACAGGGCGTGGAACTGGAAGCCCGCAACCAGCTGACTCCGCGTCTGAGCACCATTGCTAACTACACGCTGAACCACGTGCGCTACAAAGATTCCGTGGACGGTAACGACGGCCACACGCCATACGTTACCCCGGACTCCATGGCTTCGGCCTGGGCGAAATACCAGTTCGACTACGGGATCAGCGTCGGGGCTGGCGTGCGATACATCGGCAAACAGTGGGCGGATAATGAAAACACTACTCGTCTGCCTTCTGTCACCCTGTTCGACGCCTCCGTGCGTGCCGACCTGGGTGCCTGGAATAGCAGCCTGAAAGGCGCGTTCGTGCAGGTTAATGCCAACAATCTGACCGATCGTGATTACGTTTCTGCCTGCTACGGTACAGGCTACTGCTACTGGGGTGCTGAGCGTACAGTCATTGCCACTGTGGGTTATGATTTCTGATCTTCAGACGTAAAAAAGGGAGGCAATTGCCTCCCTTTTCTTATTTCGGGTTCGTCAGCTTTTGACTTTGCGGTAGATCCACAGCACCACGATCGCGCCAATCACGGCGACCACAAAGCTGCCAAAGTTGAAGCCATCCACCTTTCCGAAGCCAAAGAAGGTACTGATCCAGCCACCCACTACGGCACCCACCACCCCCAGGATCACGGTGATGATGAAACCACCGCCATCACGACCAGGCATGATCCATTTAGCGATGATCCCGGCGACCAGACCAAAAATGATCCATGACAAAATACCCATTTACTGCTCCTTTGTTTTTCCTGTTAAGACGGCATTAGTATAGGCCAGGATTATAACTCTGTGATTTAAATCCAAACTTTTTTTCAGACAAGTCTAAAGGCTTACGCCGCGCTGCCGATAATTCGTCCTGTCACCACTGACAGCGCGTTTTTTGACATTCAACTGGAGTCGAATGTGAAAGAAGAAGATAAAGAACAGTACCTCAAGCGTGGCCCGCTGGCCGTGCTGGGCGTTTTGAAGAATCTGCTGAAGAACGAAACGCCAGTGATGGTTTCACACAGCAGAGGACAGTTTATTACCAAATTGCTCTCCGCCGACCAGGACCGCCTGGTGGTCGATTACGGCAGCAATGACTACGACAACCAGCTGGCGTTGGAGGCTCAGGAGCTGCATCTGACAGCGGAAACGCACGGTGCAAAAGTGGAGTTTGCTCTCAGCTCGCTTGAAGCCGCCAGCCATGACGGGCTGCCCGCGTTTGGTGCCGACCTGCCAGACTTGCTGTGGATGATCCAGCGCCGCGAGTTTTTCCGCGTCTCTGCCCCACTCGATCCGGTCTTTTACTGCTACGTGAACTGGCCGGACGGCAGCGGCGAAGGCCGGATGCGTCTGCAGGATCTATCGCTGGGCGGGATTGGCGTGCTGGGTGACTCTACCGTACCAGCAGGCCTGAAAGGCGGAGAACAGTTCAGGCAACTGCGCGTGGAGCTGGGTGAATATGGTCGTTTTGAAGTGGATGCGCAGTTGATCAACGTCGGGAAACGCAGCGTGGTGGGCAATAAAAATGAAACTGTGGTGACTCCCCGTCTCAGCTTCCGTTTTGTCACCATGAATGCCGGGCAGGAACGTCAGCTGCAGCAGGTGATCTTCTCGCTGGAGAGGCTGGCCCGTGATAAAGCCAACCGCTTCCAGTAACGCTGTTCTTCGGGCCGCCGCCGCAGCCCTTAGCCCCCAGATAATTTGTCCTCAAGCACCCTCTCATCTTTTAACTCTTCAGGCGTTTTCAGGAATGGCGTTAACACCGCACTGAGCATATACAGAACAGTGAAAATGCTCAGTACGCCCCCGGCTGCCTGGCTTCCGTAGAAGGCACCGGCGATTGGTTTTGCCTGTAAGGTCAGCGCGCATTCCATTCAGAAATATGGCGGGCAGAGTTCGTTCCCTTCACTGGCCGGGCTGAAAAGCGAGCTGGCAACGGCACATGTCTGGCAGGAAGCTGGCGGGCTGGAAATCAGCCCGCCGCTGAACATCAGATGGTGCGGTAAGCCGTGGTGACTTTCCACAGATAGCGTGGGGCCTGAGCGGCCGGATGTTTATCCTGCACGTGCTGATAAAACTCTTCCGGCGTCATCGAGTTAATCATCGCAATCGCCCGATCCCTGTCGCGGGAGAAGGTTCTCAACAGCGCACCTGCGCCGTTGGCATAGGAAACAATCGTCGCATAGCGCATTGTTTCCGGATTACGGATGCCGGACAGCGACTGGTCCTGCAGGATTTTCAGGTAGGCCGTGCCGATATCAATGTTCTTCACCGGGTCACGCAGCTCCGAGCTGGTAGGCTGGCCACGTCGTCCCTGCACCCGATACACTTCACGCCCCGCCGTTGAGGCTTTAATCTGCATCAATCCAATGGCATTCGACTTGCTGACTACCGTTGGATTGCCGCCCGATTCGACCGAAATAATCGCGTCAACCAGCTTCTGATCGATGCCATAGTTATGGGCCGCATTCTCGGTAAACAGTGACCAGGCCTGCGCCACCTTTTCCGGTGGGGCTTTGGTCAGCGGCGTTTGCTGCTGCTGAGTCACTGTCTGTTTGTGGGGTTCACTGGCGCAGCCCGCCAGCAGTAACACACCCAGTATCGAAACTGTTTTCACGCTTCTCACGCTATATTCATCCTCAGAGCCTTAGCCTCGCGCTTTATCATATCTGCTGCCGGGCAAGAGAAAATTACCGTAACTCTGAATTTCACCGGGGTGAGAGTGACTTCAGAGCGGCTTTTCGTCATCATCAGTCGTATTGGACCGCCAGTGGCGTAAAATGATTCACCAGCGCTGCATAAAAATCACACAATTTGCAGCAAAAGGCGACTTTTTTTATTCCGGAGCGGAGAAAGGCTATTGAAAAACGGCCATTCCTGCGCCGCTTTGAGGGTAAAAGTGAAGATTATGTCGATTACTCCCCGCTCTTTTCATCTGATTGCTCCTTCTGGCTATTGTCATAATCAGCAGGCGGCACAGCTGGCCGTGGAACGGCTACGGGCTCAGGGGCATCAGGTTGGTAACGCTAAAGCGCTCCTCCGCCGTGAGCAACGTTTCGCGGGCAGCGATGCCGAGCGCCTGGCTGACCTCCATCAATTAATCCAGCCTGATTGCCAGCCTGATATCGTGCTGGCCGTCCGGGGCGGCTACGGCGCAACCCGCCTGCTGCCGCACTTCGATGCCACAGCGCTGGCCGCCCGTCTGGCAACCCACCCGCTGGCTATTTGCGGCCACAGCGACTTTACTGTTATCCAACTGGCTCTGCTGCAACAGGGTGCCATTACCTTCAGTGGGCCGATGCTGGCAGGCAATTTTGGCGCTGAGGCTTTATCTGATTTCACCGTCGATCACTTTTGGCGCGCGCTGACATCGCCTAAATTTACTGTTGAGTGGCAAACGGAACGGCACGAACAGCAGGTTGATGTCTCTGGCAGGATCTGGGGCGGCAATCTGGCCATGCTGGTTTCGCTGATCGGCACGCCATGGATGCCGCAGATTGATGACGGCATTCTGGTGATCGAGGATGTGAATGAACATCCGTTTCGCGTGGAACGGATGCTGCTACAGCTGGCACAGAGCGGCTTGCTGGCACGACAAAAAGCGATCGTCACCGGGAGTTTTACCGGAGCAAAACTGACTGATTACGACAATGGCTACGACTTTGACAGCGTCTGGACGCTGATACGTCAGGTCACTGGCCTGTCGCTGGTAACCGGTCTGGAATTTGGCCATCACTGGAATACCGTGACGCTGCCGCTGGGCGCTCAGGGACACCTGCAGGTCAATGGCACCACCAGCAAGCTGACGCTATCAGGACACCCGACGCTGCCGTAAACATCCGGGAGCGCCCATGAAGCAGCTGTATGAAGACCTCTGGGTATCCACACCGGAGTTTCCGCCCAATGAATTTGAACCAGCGCTGATGATGCATGGTTTCCTGCTGCAACATGGACGTGGCAATCTGCTGATTTCAAGGATTGAGAATCCTGAAGACCATAACGCGATTGGCGATCTTGGCGGCTCGATCCGTCACTATCTCACCCACTGGCATGAAGCGGGACCGGGCGCCCGCCTCCTGCAACAACGCTTCAATTCCGCTCTTTACTGCCATAACCGCGCGCTGGGACCGATCAGTACATTTGCTGAGGCTGACGACACTTTTAACCAGGCCGAAGTGCACTGCGGCAGTTTTCACGTGGTGCCAACACCAGGCCACACGCCGGGTAGCACCAGCTATCTGTATGCTTCACCCTACGGCAAAACGTACCTGTTCGTTGGCGATACGGTGACGCTTTATCATGACCGATGGGTCACGGTGCTGGTGCCTGAGAGCAATGAAGCCGACCTGAAACAGTCGCTGGAGTTTTACCGCGCGCTGCGGCCAGATGTGATCCTGATGGGTACGACAACCGCACATCTCTCCTGGCAGGAGGTAACCATGCGTGAGTGGCTGGCGTTGCTGGATGAAGCGGAGAGTTCGCCGCTGGATCTGCGCCAGCGGCTGCCCGAGTAGCCGGGCTTAAAGCGTTTTAGTCAGATAAAAGCGCTGATGAACCCGGGGATATTCCTCCAGTTGAAAGCGCACAAAGTAGCCCAGCTTTTCGTAAAAAGGCCGGGCCTGGAAACTGGCGGTATCAACCTGCGCATACACGCAGCCGCGCAGGCGAGCCTCTTCCTCAGCCGCTTTCATCAACGCCGTACCAGCCCTTGCCCGCGAAGAGACTCGCTGACCCACAGCATATTGATCCTTAGCCAGTTGCCAAGGGTAGAGCCGGTCAGTCCTGCAAGTTTGCGGCCTTCCGGTCCGTTGATAAACACCCCGATGTCTTTCATCTCATCAACGTTGATGTGCTTTGCGTTGAAGGCAACTAACCCTGCCAGGACTTCGGCAAGATCTTCCGGCGTCGGGTTGTGCGATAAAATGACTTCCATCCTTAATTCTCCGTTGTGATCAAGGGACCTGATAGCAGAGGGTCACAGCTGTGGAAAGAATCAGCACAGAAACAGATTACACTTAAATCAGGATCAGGATTCTACATTCCCGGACGCATCGGTGCGTTGCAGGGTTACCGTGCTGTTCTCTTTCTCGCTGGTGCGGCTGCAGGGCACCAGCTTCTGGCCGCCACTGTAAGAGAAATAAGTTTCGTCATCGGACTTATTGACGATCATCTGGTCGCCATTGCGGAACAGCGTTATCGCCACTTTCACGCCGTTATCGGTACGGGACTGCTGGTCCCCGGCGGCTATCTGAAAGTTATCACCTGGCCACATAACGGTGGTCAGGCCATACTGGGCGTTGGTCACGGTCATGGTGGGACGACCCGGGCAGGTAATCTGGAACTCGGTGTTAAGCATTGGCGGCGAGGCGTTCGAGCCCCAGGCCGCAATTGAGGTGCAGGCCAGTAAGCCTCCGGTGACTAGAGTGCGAATCATGGGCAGGGTTCTCCGGGCTTTCTCTCTGATTTCGTTAACATTCAGGCCAAAAAGCCTGGCACACAATTCTGCCCATGTCGCCTGGTTTACACAATCAGACTCCGCCTGAAGTCTCAGTTTTTCAGGCTGCTCATCTCTTTGATATCCGCCTGGTTAACCGCCTGCTGCTTACCGTTTTCGTCGGTGTAAATCACCATGCCGGTGGCTTTATCCTCCTGCGGCTTGCCCTGCACCACCACGGTACTGCCATCTTTCATCTGCATCACATGGTCGCTGGAACACCCGGCCAGCAGCGCTGTCGTCGCCAGAATGATCGCCATAATCAGTTTGTTTTTCATCATGCATTCCCTTTTGTTGTAAGACCCTAACCAGTGTAGTTCAGCATAAAAAGTTATTGAAGATTGCCGCATTTAACTGTATTTTTATCCAGCACTTACAACCAGGATCCCCTCACATGTTTGTTGAACTGATTTACGATAAGCGCAACGTCGCCGGTTTGCCCAATGCGCAGGAACTGATCCTGAACGAGCTGGAGAAGCGGATCCAGCGCGTGTTTCCGGATGCCGAAGTGAAGGTCAAACCCATGCAGGCCAACGGGGTAAAAACCGATGCCAGTAAGAGTGACAAGTCAGTGATGCTGCGGATCATTGAAGAGATGTTTGATGAAGCGGACCAGTGGCTGGTCGCAGAAGAGTTTTAAGTTCTCAACGCTTTGCTGGCTTGATATTCCCGGTTAGAGCGTAAATATTGCCACTCCGCACCAGGAAGCGAATTCGTTGCCTAAAGTTTTACCGCCCTTCGCCGAAGATGTTCACAAGACCCCTCACTGAGAGCATCATTATGGCTATTATTTTCATCCCTTCGCTCGCAGGGCTGCTGCTGAATGCCGAGCAGCGTAAAGGCTGTTTACTGACTCAGCAGGAAGTGGAAGCCATCCGCGACAGCGCTACCTGTATCTCCGTGCCGGACGGCATAGCGCGAAATCTGGATCCCTCCAGGGGATACACGGATATCGATCCGCAAAGATGTTGGGAACAGTGGTCACTCTCCCGCACTGCCGGTCTGGTTAAAAGCGCGTGACCCGCAGAAATTATCCTTTTGCCCTCTGGATTATTTCGGCATACAGCAGATCGTATACCTTTGCCGCATGGGCTGAGCTGTCCCGCAGCATCTGGATCGCCTCTTCCAGCGTTTGCGGCTCAATCTGACCCACAATGCGCCAACCTAAGGCAATGTTCTTCGCCTCTTCCAGTCGATTGGGCTGATGTTCAACGGACGCAGCTTCTGACACAGAATTCTCCTGATTTGAGTTTTGGCCCTATTTTACGGACCATCGTCTTGCCATCTCAACCCTTGTTTTTTTCAGTAACCTCATTTTGGCGTATATTTACGATTTTTTGACGAAAAAGGCTGTTTCCTGAGCCAAAAATGCTCCCTGCTCGCAAAAATACAGACTAATCCTGGGCGCAGAACTGCACTATTTCACCGTTTTTAGTCTACTGCCAGCCCTTTTTTATTAAAAAAATCGCCAGTTTCATTCAGACTTAAAAAAAACCGCCTTTTCGGGCGGTTTCAGCTTCGGCTAATTGATTAGCTAAAGTAAGGGAATTTTCGGTCAGTCCCGTTGATATTGAGGGTGATGTATCCTGCACAAGCAGTGCCATCAGGTGTTGCAGCCTCAGTCGTTGCCATGGTAACTACGCCGTTTTCATGCGCGCCTCTCCCCGCCAATCCATTATGAAAACTTAAGCGTGTGTTAGGGGTCACTGTTCCAATAGTGGTCTCATCAGTGACCGCTGACAGATCCGGTGTAAACAAGGAACACTTCCCGGATTCGCGGCGGTTCCTGACGGATTGGCGGTGGACAGCTTGCTGACTATTTCCAGCATCCACTGCGGATTGACCTTCGGAAAAGCAAATTTACCGATGCGGTACCAGGTATCCGTCGTTGAGGTAGTGGTCAGCTTATAGCCGCTGTCCCCCCCCTCTTTCATCGAGCCGGTCATTACCGTGTCGTCACCCTTCGCGCCAAAGTGATAAAGATTGACCTGCCCGGTGTCGCTCATGATGCGCTTCCAGTAAAAGCCGCTGCCCTTTGCCATCGTACCTCCGTCATCGGCCAGCGTGGTGGTCCCCAGTAAACCGACAAAATCCCCCCTCCGTGGAAGGAAGAGTCCTTGTCGTAGTAACGTTGAGTGCGGCAATGTCTCCCGCTTTGGTTGGTGAGGTGGTTCTCAGATCTGCAAGGCCGTTCACTTCGATCATAATTACCTCCAGTGTGGTTTAGCGATTTACGATGGGATGCCCGGTTGGGCCAGAATGACAGGGCGTCAGAGCGACGCCCGGAGGAGTTGTTTCTGCAAACGGTCAGGCTGGTTCATTGTAAATTATTTCGCGACCAGCTTCCGGGCCAGCGCGACAATTTCTCTGAACTCGCCAACGTCGTGACCAATAAAATTGAGCAGTTTGCCCACCTTATCCAGCAGGGGATCGTTGGCGATAAGACTGCCAGCCTGCCCGGTGCTGCTGGCGGCGGCCAGGTCGGCCTGAGCCTGTGTCAACCTGGAGTCAGTAACAGCTGCAATGGGGGTAATACTGTTAACCGCCACCGGATCCGACATCACCTGAGCGTGAAGCGAATCATAAGCGGCGGTAGCGGGAGCCGGGCCGGATGCCAGTTGTGGTTGAGTGACGGTGGTATCCACTGCCGCTGTGGCTGGTGCAATGGTTGTGGTCTCTGGTGCTGCCTGCGGAGCAGTAGCGGTTGCTGCATCGGTATTTTGAGTGATATCAGTCATGATTATTTCCTCTTTACGTTTACAACGTGTTTTGCCAGCGGGCTGATGCCTGCCGGCTCTTTGCAGCGAAAGGCTGGCTATGGGTGCCCTCCGCTATTCAGTTTTTGTCTGGCATTGGCCAGACTGTTCTGCCGGACAAACTGTGACATCACCGCCATCGCCACCATAAAAGCCCCGATCAGACCGAGGTCGTTTTGCGGGATAACGGCTTTCACATCCGGTAGTAACATCTGCCAGGCCTGCATGGCAGAGTCCGGGAACGACTGCACCCAGGCCTGATTGCAGACCCGAGTGACGCCAGCCAGGCCGACCAGGTTTTAAACAGCAATTTTGCGTGATGCAAAAACTCCAGCGAGTTGTGCTTCCTGATCGGCAACAGCAAATTTCGGCCTAATTTTGATGCCACAATCCACCGTCGGAAAACCCAGCGTGTCGATAAAGGGGACATCGCGGTAGCCTTCTTCAAATTTAAGCAACGTAACTCCCTGACTCATATCAACTTCTCCTCTTCACAAGGCCTTTCTGTAGGCTAGTTACTGATTAAAATGATGAGGCAATACTACCTGTCCGATGGTCTGAGCACGGCCAGCAGTCGGGCCACATTGCCTTTTGAGCGGAATACCGCGGCACAGATGATCAGATTAATCATTACTGCCGCCCAGCTGGTGTGTTCATAATGATCAAAGAAATAGCGGAAAGGGACAGAGGCATAAGACAGCACGATCATATAAGCCAGCCATGACGCCCACCACTCATGCCTGGCTCCGGGTTTACGAAACAACATCAGTCGTAAAACGATGGAGCTACAGACGGCGACATTCACCAGTACCAGAGGATCATTTGTGACCATTGAAGCCTCCTTTCCAGCGAGCCAGCCAGGCGACCGGGTCCTGCTGGTTGAAAAACGTTAAGGTTTTGATAGCCAGAGCGGAGAGCAGCACCGCTCCCAACCCATCCAGCGGCCTCTCGCTGTAACCCAGAACTTCAGCCAGTTTGGCACCGGCCAGACCGGCGCCAAAAACACCGAAAATCATTGAGACAAGGAAGTAAGACGCCCGCACCCACAGCCGCAGATCGGCGGCACCGGCAACATAAAAAACAGCGCCAGCAAAAGCGCCAAAAAGTACGCTGAAATTCACTCCGCCCAGATGGCTGGACAGCGCAATTCCGGCTGAAGATGCAGCACTACTGCTAACGGCGATAAGATGACCAGACATAATGCCTCCTTTTTGCGACAGCCCTTCCCATCAGGATGAGAAATAAAAAAACCCCGGCCGGGGCCGGGGTCGTAACTGCATTGACTAAGCTGAAGCAGCTGATGGTAATACTTTAGGTTGGGGAATGCGTACGCGTGAAAAATTTATAAAATTATTTTTGCCGCTGAAATTTATCCCGGGTCACTTCCCCGATTCACATCGTGCTGAGCCTGATTCAATGGGGACAGGCCCGCCATTTTGGGCTAGCCTTTAACTGCTTTCTTTTTAAGCAGATTCAGTTTTGTCCACTGGACCAGGCCCTTAATAAAGGAGTGAAAATATGTCATCGAGCAGCTATCTGAAACTGAAAGATGGAACCCATTTGTTCTATAAAGACTGGGGAGAAGGACAGCCAGTTGTGTTCAGCCATGGCTGGCCATTGTCCGGCGATGCATTTGAAGATCAGATGTTTTTTCTCGCGTCGAACGGGTACCGCGTCATCGCCCATGACCGGCGTGGGCATGGCCGCTCTTCTCAACCCTGGCAAGGCAACACCATGGACCAGTACGGCGACGATCTGGCTGAACTGACTGCTGCGTTGGATCTCAACGAAGCGATCCATGTCGGACATTCAACTGGCGGTGGCGAAGTTGCCCGTTACATTGGCCGTCACGGCACCGCTCGCGTGGCCAAAGCCGTTCTGATTGGTGCTGTCCCTCCTGTTATGATCAAGACCGACTGGAACCCGGGTGGACTCCCGCGAACGGTTTTTGACGGTATCCGCGAGGGTGTGCAAAACGATCGCTCCTCCTTCTTTAAAGAGCTCTCTACGGCATTTTATGGTTTCAACCGCGACACGGCAAAAGTTTCCCAGGGCCTGAAAGACAGCTTCTGGCTGCAGGGGATGCAGGGATCAATTAAGTCGCTGTACGACTGCATTCAGGCCTTTTCAGAAACAGATCAGCGTGAGGATTTAAAAAAAATGACGGTTCCCACTCTGGTTATCTACGGCGATGACGACCAGATAGTTCCTCCGGCGTCTTCCAGCGAGGCGGCGGTGAAACTGCTGCCTGACCCGACAGTAAAAGTTATTGCTGGCGCTTCTCATGGGTTGTGCAGTACGCACAAGGATCTTATCAATCAGGAATTGCTTAGCTTTATCAGATCCTGATGGGCAGACAGAAACGGGAGCATACGCTCCCGTTTCTGTAATTCAGGATGAGTTCGTCCCACCACATTTCCTCCTGAGGTTTACCCCATCACACTTTTCAATCAATAATATCCCATTGAATGAAAGTGCTTTCCCATTGATACTATCGGGCCAAGGGGTTCCTGCTGAGGATAAGCAATGCGTCGTAAACTGATCTGGTCGCTGGTTATGCTAATTGTTTTAGGGCTCCTGTTTGTGGCAATAACGTCAGTTCCGTTAAGGCTTAGGATTGAAAATTTACTCTACGAACTCGCCCAGTTAATCCTGCAACGCCGGGCACCTTAGCGCCTGAGCTACTTAGCTTTGTTTCCCATTATATATGTATGTTCAACTGTACGGTCATCCCCCATTATTTCTATCGGAAAGATAACATCAGCAGTATTTTTACTGTTCGCCGTTCTCATTTTCAGCAATTCTGTTGACGCCGGATTCAGCACCACAAAATCAGCTTCTTTCCCGTTTTCAAAACTGCCAATATATTTATCCAGCGAAAGCGCTTTGGCTCCCCCGAGCGTGGCGAGATATAAATTTTCCATTGGTGATAATGGCGTGACTTCCTGCGGGTTCTCGCTATACGCTTTTCTTAATTGCGTAACTTTATAAGCCTCATCCATTACCTGAAGCAACGAAAAAGTTGTCCCTGCACCAATATCGGTTCCCAGACCAACATTGATATGATATTTCCGGGCTTTATCTAAATTAAATAAGCCGCTGCCTAAAAAAAGATTAGAGGTCGGGCAGAATGAAAAATTGGCCTGCTTCGCTTCTGCCACCGCATAATCCTGGTCATCAAGATGAATAGCATGAGCAAAAATTGATTTGGCAGTGACCAGCCCATAGTGGTCATAAACGTCGAGATAACTGCGGCTCCACGGAAACAGCTTTTTCACCCAGGCGACTTCCTGATTGTTTTCCGCCAGATGGGTATGCAGATATACATCCGGAAACTCCTTCAGCAATTTACCGGCTATGGCCAGCTCCGCGTCAGTTGAGGTGGGTGCAAAGCGTGGCGTAACCGCATAGTCCAGACGCCCCTTATGCTGCCACTTCAGGATCAGTGCCTTGCTCTGGCTGTAGGCGGTCTCCGGGGTGTCCAGCAAAGGTGCCGGAGCATTGCGATCCATCAGTACTTTTCCTGAAATTACCCGCATATTTTTCTGCAGCGCAGACTGGAAAAGTGCATCAACCGAGACAGGATTACTGGTGGCAAAAACCAGTGCGGTAGTGGTACCGTTATCAATCAGTTGTTTCAGAAATGTGTCGGAAACATGCGAATCATATTGCTTATCGCTGAATTTTTCTTCCGTGGGAAAAGTGTAGTCATTTAGACAGCCGATTAACTGTTCGCCATAAGAACCTGTCATGCTGATTTGCGGGTAGTGAACATGTGTATCAATAAAACCTGGCGTGATTATCCGGCCGCGATAATCAACGATCTCTTTAACATCGTATTTTGTTTTCAGCGTCTCATAATCACCTGCCGCAACAACCTTCCCCATATCGATAATTAACAATCCATCCTGATAGTTATGTACTGCTTCAGGATGCGACGCTGGATCCGCCGTAAAATACAAGACATCTCCCCTGTACCCAACCTTTTCCGCATGAGCAGCCAGAGAAATCAACATAACCGCGATACTACAGACAAACTTCTTCATTCCATTATCCTTAATTGCCTGAACTCCGTTTTCTTACGTGGCTATATTAATTAATCGGCATTAAAAATACCCCCCAGGATTGTAATGGTTTGTATCATGATATTTTACTGGAGCCTTACAGGCGGCATATCAATGTCTATTCCAGTTATCACGACAAAACAGAAGCCATTGTGTAAATACAGTGATGCTGTAATACCAGAATGGAATATCTGTCCGATGGTGTCTCTGGAGAGAATTACTGCACGGATAGCGGATTACAGGCGCAGGTTCTTTCTGTTTAGAAATGCCTGCGCCGGTCGAGGCTCAGGGGCTAACTGTTGAAATACCGTTCAGCTTAGCGACGATCTCCGCCGACAGATCAAGCTCACCTGCCGCCAGGTTTTCCTGCAGATGCTTCACGGAAGAGGTTCCCGGGATCAACAGGATATTTGGCGAACGCTGCAGCAACCATGCGAGAGCCACCTGCATTGGGGTAGCTTCAAGTTCAGTGGCAACCTCAGACAGTGTTGATGATTGTAGTGGTGAAAACCCACCCAGCGGGAAAAACGGCACATAGGCAATACCATCACGTGCCAGTTCATCAATAAGCCGATCGTCGTTACGATGAGCAACATTGTACATATTCTGCACGCAAACGATCTCCGTCAGCTGCCGTGCTTCCTCAACCTGGGCGTGCGTGACGTTGCTCAGACCAATATGGCGAACCAGCCCCTGCTGCTGCAGCGCGATTAATGCTGTCAGCTGTTCCTCAATCGATCCTTCAGCCGGGCCGGAACGGTCAAACATGATCCGCAAATTGACCACGTCCAGTACCTCAACGTCCAGGTTGCGCAGGTTGTCATGAACCGCCTGGGTTAGCGCGTCAGGGGATGAGGCGGGCAACCAGTCTCCCGTTTCTGAGCGTCTGGCCCCGATTTTGGTCACCAGAGTGAGATCGTCAGGGTATGGCGAAAGCGCTTCGCGGATAATCTGGTTGGTGACGTGGGGACCATAGAAGTCGCTGGTATCAATATGATTAACACCCGCCGCAATGGCAGCCCGCAGAACGGCGACTGCCGCATCCCGATCCTTTGGCGGTCCAAAAACGCCCGGGCCTGCAAGTTGCATTGCGCCGTAACCCAGCCGTCTTACGCTGCGGCTGCCAAGAGTGAACGTACTGGTGTGATGAATGCTGGTCATAGCTTTCCTCTTTAGGGGTGCTGGTGGCTGATTTGCCCCATTCAGTATGTGAAGAATCCTTCAGTTTTTGAATTCGCATTCTGGCTGGGGGGAATTTCCACCAGAGAAACCGCGCCATACGGCGCTCAGGCAAAAATATCGGCTCACCTGAACCGGCTAATGCTCTTCCCACTTTCAGGTTTGCAGATGACGTTCCTGCCTTAACAACAGAATGGTTAAAGGCGTAAAGACGGTAACCTCCACGCCTTAGTTATGTTTCAACCCAAAACGGTAATATTGCCCCTTGATACGACATGTCACCAACACTTATAATGATTGTAACTCAATTCACATTTTATTTATTCGTATCACTTAAAAGAAATTTTTATTCCCTGCCCTTAAATTTACTTAATTCATTGTTTAACCATAAAAAATGACGATAATTTCTCCAGCTTTTTTTGACAGCGTATATCTGAATTGATAATCATTTTCATGAGCCATGGGGGCTCACTATAAACGGATTATTGGATATGAGAAATCTCTCGAAAAATAAAGATGAAGACGTTTCTGGCGCCCTCTGTGAAGGTATAACCACGGCCTGTCGCTGGCATGACCCCAGCGGTATTCGTCGGACCAGCGGCGGTCATTGCATGAGCCATCAATGCTGGAGTTCAATGCGTGATTTACCCTAACAAATGAAAGCAGGTAATACATTCAGCCCCCTCTTTATTCAGGTCACTATACGTGGCCTGATTCAACTGATTGCGTTAGCGTCTGCTTTGCGACTTAATGCAGGAACAATTTTTTCAACCCGCCTGCACAAAAAGAGGCCGTTTCTGGTGTTTGCGCGAAGATGCGGAATTGATAGAGCCCCTTCTACCCATCTGGTTTTCATTCGGGTTGTCGTCCGAACAATAGCCCGTTAAACAAAGGATTCTAAACAACAAAAAGCCCGCATAATTCTAACATTATTGCGGGCTTTATTTTAAAGCAAAGAAATTACATATGCTTGATCATTGCATCGCCAGACTCGGAAGATTTCAGCAGATTAGCGCCATCCATCAGACGTTTGAAGTCATAGGTCACGGTTTTGGCAGCAATCGCGCCTTCCATGCCTTTAACAATCAGGTCTGCGGCTTCGAACCAATCCATGTGACGCAGCAGCACCTGCGTAATCAAGTATTACTGCATTGATTTTATTGAAATTTATACTGGAAAAACTCTTTAACATCTGCACTTTAATGCAAGATAAAACCTCTACAATAACAAACAGATGCCTTTAATTTTGGGGAATGATTTTTTTGTAATTTTGTACCCTAACTTTACATCCCTCACCGAAAACCACATAGTAACGGTGGTTAACAGGCGGCCAGATAGCTTTCCTTATTCTGCACCGCAATGGCGACCGGTTGGTCATCTTACATACAGCACAAGGACGAGTTATGGATAACTACTTAGCAAAGGACCGCTTTTCTGATTATTTTCTCACTATGGCTAACCTGGAAGCCCGTCAGCTTTCAGCGACTGCACGCACTGTTTCATCTATGCACCTGACGGATTTGATAACTCGCATGCGTTTTATGGATGAGGTACAAAGATTTATATCCTCTCAGATACAAACTATACGGTCCGCAAAGAACGATGCTGTTTGTCAGGAATGTCTGAACAATCTTAGACAAGAGCGACACTTTCTTGGTGTCCAAAACGAGATGTTAAGCACCGGCCGTGCCGCAGTTAGTGCATCAGTTAAGTTTTATCACGACAATGAAAAAATTATTGGATATGTGATCGATGGGATTGGAGTTATTTTAGGTGGGCTTCAGATAGTAGCTGGCGCGGGCGTTATGGCTGCATCATTAGCCACGGGGAATGTAATTGGTACTGTTGTCGGCGTCCATCTTATTTTGAATGGTACAAGCACATTAGTAGAAAAAATCTCAAAATTAGAAGGAAATAAGGATGCCGTTGGGTTTATGAAAAACGCATATATGGATTCGGCTGAATTTTTTGGTTTCGACCGTAAACTAGGAATGCTCGCTTACCAGGGCGTCGACCTGGGGACTTCATATTATGGCATACTAAAATTATCATTGAAGCCTAAAGCCTGGAGATTATTTCACTATATACCCTCAGATTACTTCCGGAAAATATCTTCAATGAGTAGGCCAGCACTTGCTATCAAAGGAGTGTCTGCTGCTGGAAAAATAGGCCAGATGGGCTTGACATACAAAGATATAAAGCAAGAAAAATAAACGAAGGGGGTATTACCCCCTTTTAGAAAGAAATCGATATGCTTTCCAGGCAAGCACTAACGGAACTATCTGATATACACAATAAAAACCAAAAACGAATGCTATCAAATATGCAGTAAGCGAACCACTGATATCAAATGTAATTTTACAAGCCAATGGCATTAAAATTATTATTAACATAAGGCAACCAGCATAAAATCGCCTCTTTAAATCGACCAGTAAGGTTGATAAAGTCTCCCGACCTTCGCTTCTGTTTATTATTTTTTGCAGATCTTTTATGTTCTTATCATTGAAGCCGTTTTTTAGCAACGCTGATTCCAACTCAATATCACTCATGATCTTCCCTTATGTCACATCATCCGTTACCATTTATAATAACGTGATCTATACAAAGGGCAACCAAAAACCCGGCGTATAAGTCACGGCCGCTCATTATATAGCTGCGTGATTGTGTGGGTCACAACGCCAAATAGTATCACCTCTTCCAGTGCTGGTCCCTCAATCGATTCTTCATCGAACGTGATTAGCGCACTACCCATCAATTTACCAACCGCGCACGCCCCGTTAAGTTCAAAAACAAACGGCTGACCAGCCTGAGGCATAATGGCGCGGTCAATGACATACAGTGCTCCTTCAAACTCGTAAAGCTGGGTGCTGGGCCTAACCTCCCGGCTATAACCCGGCACAGGCTACCCGCCAGCCGCGGAACCGGGTTATACGCGAACGCCTTTCTCTCGATGAGTGGAAAGAAATCTACTCTGCCGCTGAGCAGCATCCCTCTTATCTCCAGTGCGCCATGATGCTGCCATCGTGACCGGACAACGGATCGGCGACATCTCCCGAATGAAATTCAGCGATATCTGGGATGACATGCTCCACGTTGAGCAGGAGAAAACCGGCGCTAAAGTGGCATTCCCGCTGTCACTCCGTTGTGAAGCGCTGGACATCTCTCTGCGTGAAGTTGTGGCTAAGTGTCGGGATGCTGTTGTCAGTAAGTATTTGGTGCATTTCCGGCACAGCACATCACAGGCAACCAGAGGTGGACAGGTTTCCACCAGCGCCATTACCACGACATTCAAAAAGGCCAGGGACAGAACCGGAATGTCATGGCCTGAGGGAAAGGCGCCGACATTTCATGAACAGCGCTCTTTATCAGAACGACTTTATAATTCTCAGGGAATTGATACGCAGAAACTACTCGGCCATAAATCGCTCAGACAGACAGAAAAATATCATGATGATCGGGGAAAAAACTGGACGGTGATTGCCGTTTAAATCGCTTATTTCATAACCAGTTTTGGGGAAGAGTTTTGGGGAAGTTTTGGGGAAGTTTTGGGGAAAAATTGAGGGGATAAAAAGCCAACATAAATTTAACAAAATATGTTGGCTTTATGTTGCAGAATCGGGCTTACATATGCTTGATCATTGCATCGCCAAACTCTGATGATTTCAGCAGCTTAGCGCCATCCATCAGACGCTCAAAGTCATAGGTCACGGTTTTGGCAGCAATCGCGCCTTCCATGCCTTTAACAATCAGGTCGGCGGCTTCGAACCATTCCATGTGACGCAGCATCATCTCAGCGGACAGGATCACTGAACCCGGGTTCACTTTATCCTGACCAGCATACTTAGGTGCTGTACCGTGGGTCGCTTCGAACAGCGCACACTCGTCACCAATGTTTGCGCCCGGAGCAATACCGATACCGCCAACCTGCGCCGCCAGGGCATCAGAGATGTAGTCGCCGTTCAGGTTCATACAGGCAATAACGTCATATTCAGCCGGACGCAGCAGGATCTGCTGCAGGAACGCATCGGCGATCACGTCTTTCACGACGATCTCTTTGCCGGTATTCGGGTTCTTAATCTTCATCCACGGGCCGCCATCGATCAGCTCGCCGCCGAACTCTTCTTTCGCCAGCTGGTAACCCCAGTCTTTGAAAGCGCCTTCGGTGAACTTCATGATGTTGCCTTTGTGAACCAGCGTGACGGAATCACGATCGTTGGTAATCGCGTATTCAATCGCCGCACGAACCAGACGCTTGGTGCCTGCTTCGGAGCAAGGCTTCACGCCGATACCACACTGCTCAGGGAAGCGAATTTTCTTCACGCCCATCTCATCGCGCAGGAACTTGATCACTTTATCCGCTTCGGCAGAACCCGCTTTCCATTCAATACCGGCATAGATATCTTCGGAGTTCTCACGGAAGATCACCATATCGGTGTCTTCAGGACGTTTTACCGGGCTTGGCGTGCCGGTGTAGTAACGCACCGGGCGCAGACAGATGTAGAGATCAAGCTGCTGACGCAGGGCCACGTTCAGGGAACGAATACCGCCGCCGACTGGGGTAGTCAGTGGGCCTTTAATAGCCACGCGATACTCTTTAATCAGGTCGAGGGTTTCTTCTGGCAGCCAGACATCCTGGCCGTAGAGCTCTACCGATTTCTCACCGGTGTAAATTTCCATCCAGGAAATTTTACGCTCACCGTTATAAGCTTTCTGCACAGCGGCATCGACAACTTTGATCATCACTGGAGAAACATCAACGCCGATCCCGTCACCTTCGATAAAAGGGATGATTGGGTTGTTTGGTACGTTGAGCTTGCCCTTTTCCAGGGTGATTTTCTGACCTTCCGCCGGAACAACTACTTTGCTTTCCATTAACCTCTCCTTCGAGCGCTTTTTTGTTAATGATTTGTAAGATGCGGGACAATACTACTTGAATATTCCTCCCGCGCCAATCCTCACCGGTTTGCGTTATAATGCGCTTATTGTTAACAAGTGCAAAGAACATGCGTAAATCTTCCGTTAAGAATCACCGCGTTAAACGATTCAGCCCGCCAGCAGCCGCCCGACAGGCCCACAAAGGGCCCAGGCGTGTTATTGTTTTTAACAAACCTTTTGATGTGCTGCCGCAGTTCAGCGATGAAGCCGGGCGCAGTACGCTGAAGGATTTTATTCCGGTTGCGGGCGTGTATGCCGCAGGCCGCCTGGATCGCGACAGCGAAGGGCTGATGGTGCTGACCAACGATGGCGCATTGCAGGCAATGCTGACTCAGCCTGGCAAACGCACCGGCAAAATTTATTACGTTCAGGTAGAAGGTGCACCGGACGAACAGGATATTCAGCCACTACGTGATGGCGTTAATCTGAAAGATGGTACCACCCTGCCAGCAGGCGTGGAACGGGTCAGCGAACCGGAGTGGTTATGGCCCCGAAATCCGCCGATTCGGGAGCGCAAAGCGATCCCCACCAGCTGGCTGAAAATCACCCTTTATGAGGGACGTAACCGCCAGGTTCGCCGCATGACGGCCCATATCGGCTTCCCTACCCTGCGCCTGATCCGCTTTGCTATGGGCAGGATGGTGCTGCAGGATTTACCGCCAGGTGAATGGCGCGATGTCACCGGCGAGTTCCCTATTTGAGCCATTATTGGCAACAAGGAGTCAGGTATGTTTAAACCTCACGTCACTGTCGCAACTGTAGTTCAGGCTGAGGGGCAATTTCTGGTGGTGGAAGAGATGGTTCGCGGCCGGGCGACCTGGAACCAGCCGGCCGGGCATCTGGAAGCCAATGAAACCCTGCTGCAGGCTGCCGTTCGTGAGCTGTATGAAGAAACCGGCCTTGAGGGCGTTCCGCAATCGTTTTTGCGCCTGCATCAGTGGATTGCGCCGGATAGCACCCCTTTCCTGCGGTTTCTTTTCGCGCTGGATTTACCAAAAATGCTGCCAACCTATCCTCAGGATCGTGATATCGATCGCTGCTGGTGGTTACCTGCGGAAGAGATCCTGACGGCTAAAAAGCTGCGTTCTCCGTTAGTTGCTGAAAGTCTGCGGATTTATCAGCAGGGTCCGCGCTATCCGCTGGAAGTGTTAAGCGCATTTCAGTGGCCTTTTAGCGAGGATGCGCCCGCGACGGACGCATGGTAGAATACGCCGCAATTTTAAAGGGCAGCCTTTAACTGCCACTAAAGTCGGGTATTCCTCATGTCAGCAAGTCAGAAAAAAGTGATCGTCGGGATGTCCGGCGGTGTCGACTCCTCCGTTTCCGCCTGGTTACTGCAGCAGCAGGGCTACCAGGTGGAAGGCCTGTTTATGAAGAACTGGGAGGAAGATGACGGTGAGGAATACTGCACCGCAGCGGAAGATTTAGCCGATGCACAGGCAGTCTGCGATAAACTTGGCATCTACCTGCATACCGTAAACTTTGCGGCAGAATACTGGGATAACGTCTTTGAGCACTTCCTGGAAGAGTACAAGGCAGGCCGGACCCCGAATCCGGATATCCTCTGTAACAAAGAGATCAAATTCAAGGCATTCCTGGAGTTCGCGGCCGAAGATCTTGGCGCGGATTTCATCGCCACGGGCCACTATGTTCGCCGCCAGGATGTGAATGGCAAAAGCCGCCTGCTGCGCGGCCTGGACGACAACAAAGACCAGAGTTACTTCCTCTACACACTGGGTCATGAGCAGATCGCTCAGAGCCTGTTCCCGGTCGGCGAGCTGGCGAAACCCGAAGTGCGCCGCATCGCGGAAGAGCTTGAGCTGGTGACGGCGAAGAAAAAAGACTCCACCGGCATCTGTTTTATCGGCGAGCGAAAATTCCGTGACTTCCTGGGGCGCTACCTGCCTGCCCAGCCTGGCGCAATCGTCAGCGTGGATGGCGATGTGGTGGGCGAACATCAGGGGCTGATGTATCACACCCTTGGTCAGCGTAAAGGGCTGGGCATTGGCGGCACTAAAGAGGGCAGCGAAGAACCGTGGTATGTGGTCGATAAAGACGTGGCTAAAAACCTGCTGGTTGTTGCTCAGGGCCACGATCATCCTCGCCTGATGTCCACCGGACTGATTGCACAGCAGCTGCACTGGGTCGACCGTGAAATCCTGAAAGCGCCACTGCGCTGCACGGTGAAAACCCGCTATCGTCAGGCCGATATCCCATGCACCATTACGCCACTGGGTGAAGATCGTCTTGAAGTGCGCTTTGATGAGCCGGTGGCCGCAGTCACGCCGGGCCAGTCAGCCGTGTTCTACCTTGATGAAGTCTGCCTGGGTGGCGGCATCATTGAAGAACGTCAGCCACTGCTATAACCCTTTTACCGGCCAAGTCTGTCCGGGTTTAACACTGCACGACTTGCACATACTGGAGTTACCGTGGCGAAGAATTATTACGATATTACGCTGGCCCTGGCAGGGATCTGCCAGTCTGCGCATCTGGTGCAGCAACTGGCGCACCAGGGGCATTGCCCGCCAGAAGCGCTGAAAACCTCGCTGAGCAGCGTGGTGGATATGAACCCCTCCTCCACCCTGGCAGTGTTTGGTAATGATGAAGCCCATTTGCGTTTCGGGCTGGAGACGCTGCTGGCGGTACTGAACAGCAGCAGCCGTCATGGTGCAGGCGCAGAGCTGACCCGCTACACGCTCAGCATGATGGTGCTGGAACGTAAGCTCAGCGCCAACAAAAGTGCCCTGAACGAGCTGGCACAGCGCATCAGCCAGCTTGACCGTCAACTGGTACACTATGACTTAGATTCTGATACGCTGCTCAGCGCCATGGCGGCTATTTATGTGGATGTGATCAGCCCGCTGGGCCCGCGAATTCAGGTCACAGGCTCGCCTGCCGTGCTGCAGAATTCGCAGATCCAGAGTAAAGTTCGCGCCACCCTGCTGGCCGGTATTCGCGCTGCGGTGCTGTGGCACCAGGTTGGCGGCGGCCGGCTGCAACTGATGTTTTCACGCAATCGTCTCGCCGGTGAGGCGAAGCAATTGTTATCCCGTATCACCGAGTCTTCACTTTAATTTGTTAACCGATTCAGGAGTTGCACCGATGGAATTATCCTCTCTGACAGCCGTCTCCCCCGTTGATGGCCGTTATGGCGACAAAGTCAGCCCGCTGCGCGGCATTTTCAGCGAATATGGTCTGCTGAAATTCCGCGTTGAGGTGGAAGTTCGCTGGTTACAGAAACTGGCCGCCTGCGCAGAGATCAAGGAAGTTCCTGCATTTGATGCCGACGCAAACGCTTTCCTTAATGCGATTGTCGCCAATTTCAATGAGAAAGACGCTGCGCGCATTAAAACAATCGAGCGCACCACCAACCACGACGTGAAGGCAGTTGAATACTTCCTGAAAGAGAAAGTGGAGCCAAATGCCGCGCTGCACGCAGTCGCAGAATTCATTCACTTTGCCTGTACTTCTGAAGACATCAACAACCTGTCCCACGCGCTGATGCTGGAAGCGGCCCGTCGCGACGTGATAGTGCCTTACTGGAACAGAATCATCGCTGCGGTCAAAGACCTGGCGGTGCAGTATCGCGATATTCCGCTGCTGTCCCGTACTCACGGTCAGCCTGCCACCCCCTCAACGCTGGGTAAAGAGATGGCTAACGTGGCTTACCGCTTTGAGCGCCAGCTGCGCCAGTTGGAACGCATTGAAGTGCTGGGCAAAATCAATGGTGCAGTGGGTAACTACAACGCCCATATCGCCGCTTACCCGGAAGTGGACTGGCACCAGCTTAGCGAAAGCTTTGTGACCTCTCTGGGCATAACCTGGAACCCTTACACCACGCAAATCGAACCGCACGACTATATTGCCGAGCTGTTCGACTGCATGGCACGCTTCAACACCATCCTGATCGACTTCGATCGCGACGTGTGGGGCTACATTGCGCTGAACCACTTTAAGCAGAAAACCATCGCTGGAGAAATTGGCTCCTCCACCATGCCGCATAAAGTGAACCCGATTGACTTCGAAAACTCCGAGGGCAACCTCGGCCTGGCCAACGCGGTGATGCAGCATCTGGCAAGCAAACTGCCGGTTTCCCGCTGGCAGCGCGATCTCACCGACTCTACCGTACTGCGCAACCTGGGCGTTGGCGTCGGCTATGCGCTGATCGCCTATCAGGCTACCCTGAAAGGGATCGCCAAGCTGGAAGTGAACCGCGACCGCCTGCTGGATGAACTGGATCACAACTGGGAAGTGCTGGCTGAACCAATCCAGACCGTGATGCGTCGTTACGGCATTGAGAAGCCTTATGAGAAGCTGAAAGAGCTGACCCGCGGCAAGCGTGTTGACGCGGCTGGCATGAAGGCCTTTATCGATGGCCTTGACCTGCCGGAAGAAGAGAAAACCCGCCTGAAGTTAATGACCCCGGCCAACTACCTGGGCCGTGCAGTTCAGATGGTTGACGATCTGAAGTAAGCCTCCCCGACACAGGCCGGTGCAAGTCGGCCTGTGTTAACCTGCTGTTTATCTGCTTTAACCTATACTTTCTTCAGATTACTATAAGGCTGAGGCCACCTTTGAATCTGACAGAAAGGATAATGTTATGCGCGTATTGATTGTGGAAGATAACCCTCTGCTGCGCCATCATCTCGCCGTCCAGCTGCGGGAAATGGGCCATCAGGTTGATGCAGCCGAAGATGCCAAAGAAGCGGATTACTTTCTGAACGAACACTCGCCTGATATTACCCTGGTCGATTTGGGGCTGCCTGATGAAGATGGCATGACGCTGATCCGCCGCTGGCGCGGTCAGGAAGTGAAACAGCCGATTCTGGTGCTCACCGCCCGTGAAGGCTGGCAGGCCAAGGTAGAAGCGCTGGAAGCCGGTGCCGACGACTACGTGACCAAACCATTCCATATCGAAGAAGTGGTTGCCCGCATGCAGGCGCTGATGCGTCGCAACAGCGGTCTGGCCTCACAAATTATCACTCTGGCCCCTTTCCAGGTCGATCTCTCGCGCCGCGAGCTGACCATCGATCAAAAGGAAATCAAACTCACCGCCTTTGAATACACCATCATTGAAACGCTGATCCGCAATGCCGGCAAAGTGGTCAGTAAAGACTCGCTGATGCTGCAGCTGTACCCGGACGCAGAACTGCGCGAAAGCCACACTATCGATGTGCTGATGGGCCGCCTGCGTAAAAAAATGCAGGCCGGATACCCGAAAGATGTGATTACCACCGTCCGGGGTCAGGGCTACAGGTTCGATTTATAACCTGATGCCAACATTCAGTCCTAAAACCCCCTTTTCCCTGCGTGCGCGCTTTCTGCTGGCAACAGCGGCGGTGGTGCTGATCCTCTCGCTCTCTTACGGCATGGTGGCCGTGGTGGGTTATGTGGTCAGCTTCGATAAAAACACCTACCGGGTGATGCGTGCCGAGAGCAATCTGTTCTTTACTCTTGCTCAATGGCAGGACAACAAGCTGACTATCGCCCAGCCGGAGCGGTTTTCTCTAAACTTCCCGACGATCGTGTATATCTACAACGAGAAAGGCAAACTGTTGTGGCAGCTGCGTGACGTGCCTGAAATCCGTGACAAGATTAAACGTGAGTGGCTGAAACGCGCTGATTTTTATGAGATTAACACCGATAACGGTACCAGTCGTCAGGCGCTGGGCGATAATCAGGATGCGCAGAATAAGCTGACGGCTTATGACGACGATAATAACGATACCTTTACCCACTCGGTGGCGGTCAACCGCTACGAGGCGACACCTACCCTGCCCGCACTGACCATTGTGGTGGTTGATTCTATCCCGCAGGAGCTGCAGCATTCTGACGTGGTATGGTCATGGTTCAGCTACGTGCTGCTGGTTAATCTGCTGCTGGTGATCCCGCTACTGTGGCTGGCGGCGCACTGGAGCCTGCGGCCGATTGGCACCCTGGCGGGTCAGGTGCGTGAACTGGAGAATGGCACGCGGGATGCACTGGATCCCAAGCCGCCACAGGAGTTGAAAAGCCTGGTGCGCAACCTTAATCTGCTACTGGATAACGAGCGCCAGCGCTACACACGTTACCGCACCACGCTGAGCGATCTGACCCACAGCCTGAAAACACCGTTGGCAGTATTGCAAACCACTCTGCGATCCCTGCGTGGCGGGCGTAACCTCTCCATCGAGCAGGCCGAACCCATTATGCTCGAACAGATCAGCCGCATCTCTCAGCAGATCGGGTATTACCTGCACCGGGCCAGCATGCAGGCCGATCACAACGTGCTGAAGCGTGAACTGCACTCCGTCCCGGGACTGCTGGACAGCCTCTGTTCCGCACTGAATAAGGTTTATCAGCGCAAAGGCGTGGTGCTGACGCTGGATATTTCTCCGGAACTGACCTTTGTCGGCGAACAGAATGACTTTATGGAAGTGATGGGCAATGTGCTGGATAACGCCTGCAAATACTGCCTGGAATTTGTAGAGATCACCGCCCGCCAGACGGATAACGAGCTGCATCTGATTGTCGATGATGATGGCCCGGGCATTCCTGAAAGCAAACGGGATGTCATTTTTATTCGCGGTCAGCGGGCTGATACGCTGCGACCAGGGCAGGGGCTGGGGCTGGCAGTGGCAAGAGATATTCTGGAGCAGTACACCGGAGATATTATCGCCACCAACAGCGAGCTGGGCGGTGCGCGGATGGAAGTCATTTTCAAACGTCAGGAAATGCTGCACGACGGCGAATAAATGCGACCACTTTCAGACTTAGCAATCCGAAGCTAAATGCGTTACCCCGGGTTGCACTGCCGCTGTTATAATCGATGAAATTCAGCGTTTCAGGAACTTCATCATGGATTATCAGCTCGATCTTAACTGGCCCGATTTTATCCAGCGCTACTGGCAGAAACGTCCGGTGGTGCTCAAACGCGGTTTCAAAAACTTTGTTGACCCGATATCCCCGGATGAACTGGCCGGCCTGGCGATGGAAAACGAAGTCGACAGCCGCCTGGTCAGCCATCAGGATGGCAAGTGGCAGGTCAGCCATGGTCCTTTTGAAAGCTACGACCACCTTGGTGAGAACAACTGGTCACTGCTGGTTCAGGCGGTAGATCACTGGCACGAACCTTCTGCCGCGCTGATGCGCCCTTTCCGTTTTCTCCCTGACTGGCGTACTGACGATCTGATGATCTCCTTCTCGGTGCCGGGTGGTGGCGTTGGTCCGCACCTCGACCAGTACGATGTGTTTATTATCCAGGGCACAGGCCGCCGTCGCTGGCGCGTGGGTGAAAAAGTGGCGATGAAGCAGCACTGTCCGCATCCGGATTTGCTGCAGGTCGAACCTTTCGAGGCGATCATTGATGAAGAGATGGAGCCGGGTGATATCCTCTACATCCCGCCAGGATTCCCGCACGAAGGCTACTCGCTGGAAAGCGCTATCAACTACTCTGTGGGCTTCCGTGCGCCAAGCGGTCGCGAGCTGATTAGCGGATTTGCTGACTACGTTCTTTCCCGCGAGTTGGGCAGCTACCGCTTCAGCGATCCGGATGTCCCGTCCCGTGAAAATATGGCCGAGATCCTGCCACAGGAGCTGGAGGGTATCCGCAAAATGATGCTGGATGTGATCAACCAGCCGGAGCATTTCAACCAGTGGTTTGGTGAGTTTATCTCTCAGTCCCGCCATGAGCTGGACGTCGCGCCGCCAGAGCCGCCGTATCAGCCAGATGAGATCTACGATGCGCTGCAACAGGGTGACCGCCTGCTGCGACTCGGGGGCCTGCGGGTGCTGTCGATTGGTCATGCGGTGTTTGTGAACGGTGAGCAGATTGAGTCTCCACACCGTGAAGCGCTGACCATACTGGCGAATCAGCATTCACTGGGCGCGGAAGAGCTGGGTGCCGTACTGGACGACCCGTCATTCCTCGCGCAACTGGCCGCGCTGGTGAACAGTGGCTACTGGTATTTCAGCGAAGAAGAGTAGGTCAGGCCGCGTCAGGATTATCGGGCACAATCAGTAAATAAATTCGCCCCTACAGAAGAATGATAATGCCTGTAGGGAGCGAATTTATTCCGCCCGGTCGTTATTTCTTTGCCTTCTCAGCGGTCAGCGTCGCAATACGCATAATCACCGTCACCGCTTTCTCCATATTATCCAGCGACGCGAACTCATGTTTCCCATGGTAGTTATAACCGCCGGTGAACAGGTTCGGGCATGGCAAGCCCTTGAAGGAGAGCGCCGCGCCATCAGTGCCGCCACGGATTGGCTTCACGTCCGGCTCAATATCGCATTCATGCATCGCCTGGAGCGCCAGCTCGATAATGTGCGGATGAGTCTCAACTTTTTCGCGCATATTAAAATAGCTGTCGTCGATACTGACTTCGATCGCACAGCCTGGCTGCAGATCTTTGCTCAGCGTCGCCGCGATTTTCTTCATCACCTCTTTCCTCGCCGAAAAGCTTTGCTGGTCAAAATCCCGGATGATGTAATGCAGCTCGGCTTTATCCACGCCGCCTTTAATGCCGTGCAGATGGTAGAAACCTTCGTAACCTGAAGTGTGTTCGGGCACTTCTTTCTCTGGCATCGCGGCCTGATAACGCATCGCCAGATCCAGCGCGTTCACCATCACCCCTTTTGCCGTGCCGGGATGCACATTGTTGCCGGTGATTTTGACCGTCGCCGAGGCCGCGTTGAAATTCTCATATTCAAACTCGCCGATGCCGCCGCCATCAACGGTATAGCCCCATTCAGCGCCAAAGTCCGCAACGTCGAAACAGCTGGTACCTTTGCCGATCTCTTCATCCGGCGTAAAGGCAATGCGGATTTTACCGTGCGGCAGATTGCTGTTTTTCAGCTGCACCATCGCCGTCATGATTTCGGCCACGCCTGCTTTGTCGTCCGCACCCAGCAGCGTTTTGCCATCAGTGGTGATCAGCGTATGGCCAATCAGGCTGTGCAAGACCGGGAACATCACGGGTGAGAGAATTTCATCACCGATACCCAGCGCAATATCGCCGCCCCGGTAGTTCTCTACGATCTGTGGATTCACATTTTTGGCGGTGAAATCCGGCGAGGTATCCATATGGGAGATGAAACCAATCGTCGGCACCGGCCAGTCAACATTGGTGGGCAGCGTGGCCATGACAATGCCGTGTTCGCTAAGCGTGACCTCACTGAAGCCCAGCGTTTCCAGCTCTTCCTGCAGCACTTTTGCCAACCGCCATTGTCCTTCCGTGCTGGGCACCTGGCGGACATGGCTTTTTGATTGCGTATCAAATGAAACATAGTGCAAGAAGCGGTCGAGTAAATTATTCATCTTCCTTCCCTCTGAATGACAGGTTTTATTATCTGTAACTTTTTCTGAAAGAATATTGCGTCAGGTCAGTTCAGCTGCGGGTGACTGCCCCGGCTTCGTCCCTCATCGTGATCAATGTCCTTGTGGATAATGAATCAGGCTGTGGAACTTCACCGGCTGGCCGCCATCATTGCGGTAGCTGTGCGGACAGTCTGCCTGAAAACGTAAACCCTCACCCGCATTAAGGGTATGCCATTTCCCGTTAACCGCCAGTTGTAACTCCCCTTCCGTAACCACTACGTGCTCAATCACACCTTTGTCATGGGGAGACGAGTTGCTTAACCCGCCCGCAGCAAGCTCTATCGCCAGCATATCGAAGCGTAAACCGGGATCGAAAGGAAAAAGTGGCGTGACCTTCATAGCAGCATGGTTTTGCTGCCAGGCGGTGGCACTCCCGCTGCGGATCACCTCTGAGGCTTCCTGTGGCAGGTCAGCGGGGATAAAAAGTGAAAATGGCACGTTAAACCCGGTGGCAATTTTCCACAATGTCGCCACGGTCGGGCTGGACTCACCCCGTTCAACCTGTCCCAGCATGGCTTTACTGACGCCTGTCCGTGTGGCGGCTTCGGTCAGGCTCCATTCGCGCGCCTGCCGTAAAGACTTCAGGGTCAGACCCAGTTGGATCGGATGTTCGGCCATTGGACCTCCTTATCTTTCACCCAAAATGCGCTTGTGCGTTATAACGCACGGTGCTAGTTTGTGCGCTATAACGCTCAATACGGAAGATACTATGCGCCCGTCCTTCGCTCTGCAACATCTTACTTTCCCTGCCATAGTGGCGGGCTTTGTCGCCGTACTGGTGGGTTATACCAGTTCTGCCGCAATTATCTTCCAGGCAGCCGCGGCGGCGGGAGCAACAGCGCTGCAGATTGGCGGCTGGCTGAGCATGCTCGGCCTGGCGATGGGCATTACCTCAATGGGTCTGTCCCTCTACTATCGCGCACCGATACTGACCGCCTGGTCAACGCCGGGGGCGGCCCTGCTGGTCACCAGCCTGCCCGGTACACCAATGCCGGAGACCATCGGCGTGTTCATCTTCGCATCCGGGCTGATCTTCCTCTGTGGCGTGACCGGATTGTTTGCCCGCCTGATGAATTACATTCCACAGGCAATTTCAGCTGCGATGCTGGCCGGGATTTTACTGCGCTTCGGCATGGATGCTTTTAGTTCGTTTAAACTCGATTTCACCCTGACGGCGGTCATGTGCCTGACGTATCTGCTGATGAAACGTTACCTGCCCCGTTACGCTATCGTGCTGACGCTGCTGGCCGGGCTGGCGAGTGCCGCGCTGAAGGGCGAGATCCACTTCTCCCACCAGCCGCTGAGCTTTGCGCCGCCGGAATTTATTGCGCCGCACTTCACCCTCTCCACGCTGCTGGGGATTGGCGTGCCGTTCTTTGTAGTCACTATGGCATCGCAAAATGCGCCAGGCATTGCCACGCTGAAGGCTGCAGGCTATCAGGTGCCCATTTCGCCGCTGATGAGCTGGACCGGGCTGACCTCACTGCTGCTTGCGCCGTTCGGCGGGTTTTCGGTTTGTATTGCCGCGATCACTGCCGCCATCTGTATGGGTCCGGATGTCCATCCCGACCCGCGACGTCGTTACTGGGGCGCAGCCTGTGCCGGGTTCTTCTATCTGCTGGCGGGAGTCTTTGGGGGTGCCATCGGCCAACTGTTCAGTGCGTTGCCGCCTGCCCTGATCCATACCATTGCCGGACTGGCGCTGCTGGGCACCATTGCCGGAAGCCTGCAACGGGCATTAGTGGATGAGAAACAGCGGGAGGCGGCGGTGATTACCTTTCTGATTACGGCTTCAGGCCTGACGCTACTGGGCGTCGGCGCCGCATTCTGGGGATTGGCTGGCGGGGTGATTACGCATGTCATTCTTTCACTGCCCCGGCGCCCACAGGCGGAATAAAAAGAGCAAGAACAACGATCTCACTGACCGAAGCCCCGGGCAACGGGGAAATCGAAGCTTAGCGGATACCGGCCGCTACAGCTGGCCGGAAACGCTATCTTAACACCACCCACCTGCGGCCAAAGAGGATGGTAAGCAGCACGATAGTGGCTATCGCACCCAGGTGCTGAATAAAGTCCAGCCAGTGCAGATGAATGGGATGGCACAACGACAGTAACGACAGCGCCATGCAGGCAACACCAGCCCCTGCCACCGCCAGACTGCGAACCGGGAACAGCGCACGGGTCTGGCGCAGATAACCGATAACAATCGCCATCATCGGTATACTGACCACCATCATAAAGAGATAGCAATTGGTGCCTTCCATATGCCCCGCTGTCTCAGGCGCGTTGCGCAGATTGATCAGAATGCTGACCAGCCACACTCCCACCAGCGGCATAAACCATCGCCAGCCAAGTGGACGGCGTCCGGCAATACTCATCTGGAAGGCATTACGAATAGCCAACGTACCGGTCAGAAATGTCAGCAACAGCTGCAGTGCCGCCCACTGCATGCCCGGCTGCGACCAGTCGTTCAGCGTTCGGTGCACGATCAGACTGGCTGCCGCGCCACAGGGCAGCGCCATCGCTATCCACGCCAGCACGCGCCAGCCCGTTGGCCGCGTTCTCTTCACCGGTGAAGCACCGCGGCTGAGTTTATCAATTAATAAATCATGATCGGTCATGCTTAGCTCCAAAACGGCGAAGGTTGGTCAGCGCGCGGTGCAGAAGTGACTTTACGGCGGGGACCGTCAGGTTATTCTGCGTTGCGGCTTCCGCCAGGCTCATTTCCCTCAGGTGGACATGCTCGACGATTTGTCGCTGCCGGGTGGAAAGCTGGTCAAGATAAACGCCCAGTTCCTCCCGCGGATCCTGACGCTCCTGGGAGACAAAAACCGCTTCCGAATGGGCTACGGACTCTACTTCTGCCACTTCCCAGTGGCGCTGCCGTCCACGCCGCCGCAGCGTATCAATGGTTCTGGCATGCGCAATCGCCATCAGCCAGGGCAGGAATGGGCAGGCGGGATCGTAAGTGTGGCGAACCCGATGCACGGCCAGCAGAACATCCTGAATCACATCTTCCACCAGTACCGCATCGTCAATTTGCTTGCGCACCATTGAGCGAATAACCGGCACCAGCGCAGTCAGCAGACGAGTGTATGCCTGCTGGTTTCCAGCCTGCGCTTGCGCCATCAGAATTGGCCATTCCTCTCGTGGTGTGTCGGTTTTATCCATTGACCGCCTTTAAGCCCCGGCCTGTTTTCAGACCTTTTTGCCGCTTGCCTGCTCCAGTGCGTTGACCACAATTGACGGAGTCAGAACCTGCGGCAATACCTTCGGTGCACTGCCATCTGCCGGATAGACAATATACAGCGGCAAACCGCCCTGCCCGAACTCACTCATTACGTCATCAATGTCCGGATTGAATTTTGTCGAGTCCGCGACCATGTAGACCGTGCCGGTGCGCAGCAGTGCCTGTTTCACCGTATTGGTCGACAACGTGGTGCGCTGATTAACCTGACAGGTAATGCACCATGATGCGGTGAAGTCTACCAGTATAGCCTTACCGTGCCCGCGCTCCGCAGCAACTGTTTGCGGCGACCATTTAACTTGCGTAACGGTGGGAGCCGCCTGCCCGTCGGGCAGAGGTGAGCCGGGTTGCATAATGGCAGAAATCGGCGCAATCACCGCGACAAACAGTACCAATGTGACGGCAAACATCACCTTATGAGGCTTGCCGGAGAAGCGGCGTTTTTGTGCCATACCGTACATCCAGGCGGTAAAGCTCAGCAGCACCGAGCAGGCCAGGATTGTCGCCAGTGCTGCGGTTCCCGCCTGTTGGGCCAGCACCCAGACCAGCCATGCCCAGGCGCCCAACATCGGAAAAGCCAGCCCGCGCTTGAGAATATCCATCCATGCACCAGGACGAGGCAGGTGTTTTGCCAGCTGAGGGAACAGTGACACCACCGTAAACGGCGCGGCAAAGCCCACAGCCAGCGAGAAAAATATCGCCAGAGAAACGGCGGGCGGCTGAACCAGCGCATAACCGACAGCACTGGCCATAAACGGTGCCGAACAGGGCGTGGCAACCACGATCGCCAGTGCCCCGGTCAGCGCCGAACGAACCAGCGAGCTGCTACCCATTTCGATTTCACCCACACGCTGCAGTGAAAGCCCGACTTCAAACACGCCGAGCAGGTTGATAGCAGCCGCCAGAATGATCAACGCCAGAATAGCAATCACCAGCGGAGACTGCAGCTGGAAGCCCCAGCCGACAGCGTTCCCTGTTGCCCGCGCAGCCAGCAGAATACCGGCCAGCGCCAGCATGGTGACAACGACACCGGCCAGGAAAGCCAGCCCCTCCGCGCGTGCGCCGGAGGGGCTTCCCTGATGGCGCAGCAGGCCCAGCGCCTTCAGCGAGATCACCGGGAACACGCAGGGCATAAAGTTGAGGATAATGCCGCCTAAAAAGGCGGACAAAATTGCAGTTAACATAACGGGCCTCTGTCGGCTGAAGATTTACCGGGCAATCAGGATCGGGATGCGTGTGACGCAGAATATTGTTTCACTGCATCCATCGCTTTCTGAATGTGCGTGTCTGGATTGCGGTCGGTGTAGCTCAGCAGGATTTTGCCGTCCGGAGCGATGACATAGGAGGTGCGGTCAGAAAGCGTTTTGCCCTGCATCTGCATCGTGGTCTGATATTCAGCGGCGATTTTGGCACCCGGATCGGCAGCCACTGCGAATTTATCGCGGCACTCCAGTTTGGAGAAGTCAGCCACCTGATCGGTATTACCGGCAGTCACGCCAATCACCGTTGCGCCCAGTTTTTTGAAGCCATCAGAGGCCTCAGCAAAATCGTGGGCCTCAATAGTACAACCCTTGCTGAACGCCGCAGGGAAGAAATAAAGCACGACCGGCCCTTTCTGCAGCGCCTGCTGAAGGGAGAAAGTCAGCGGTTTACCCGCCAGTGCACCCTGCAATTTGAAGTCAGGGGCCTGGGAACCGACCGGCAACGCCGCTTCGGCATTAATGGCTGGCAGGGCGAGGCTCATGAAGGCAGCGGCGGTCACAGAACATAAAATTTTTTTAGTACGGTTCATGAAAAGCTCCATCAGGGTTAAGAGAACTGCTGTCTTCAACAGTTCGCTGCGGAGCAGTAAAAAGTTTCGCCGGAGGAGAAAATATTTTTCCAGTTTGAGCGAAAAAATGATAACCGAATGATTTCAGGAAAATTTCCCCAGACGACGGCGTTACGTTTCCCCATCGCTGATAGTGGCAGAACAGCGCCCTAGGTCAGGTTAAACCGGCTGTCCGGCTTCAGCGGCTCGGGCAGTGGGAAGTCGCCATTCATCGCCTTCAGGTTGCGTTCAATCACCACGCAAATCGCATCCAGCGGCAGATCGTTAGCATCAGTGCCAAACGGATCTTCCAGCTCTTCAGCCAGCGACTCCAGAGACAGGAAGGTATAAGAGATAAACACCGACACCAGCGGCGTCATGTAGTGTAGATCGGAGACCAGTGCAAACGGCAGCAGCGTACAGAACAAATAGACGGTGCGGTGCAGGATCAGGCTGTAGGCAAACGGGATCGGCGTGGTGGCGATACGTTCACAGGCACCAAGCACCTGTGACAAATGATTCAGATTTTCATCAACGCTCTGCCACAAAATATCTGACAAAGTGCCCTTTTGCCGCTGCTCGCCCAGCCACAACCCCATACAGAGCAAAATCTGGTTGCCCGGTAGCGGATTGTTCAGCACCCGATCGTGCCAGCGCTCCGCCAGCAGCCGTTGCAGGTCGCTGCTGGCCTCGGTCTGTCGCAGCTGATGCTTAAGACTCCAGGCGAACGCTGCCATCAGTGCGGCGAACTCCCGTGCGGCTGCATCATCCAGCAGCAGGATGCTTTTAATCTGCCGCAGCAGAGAACGCTGGGTGATCAGCAGCGAGCCCCAAATTGTGCGCGCTTCGGTAAAACGGGCATAGCTGGCGTTATTACGAAAACCGAGGAAAATGGCGATTGCCACCCCGAGCAGGCTGAAGGGTGCAGTGGTGAGATGGATACCCAGTGATTCGTACCACTGATAGCTGATCACCGCGATAATCGACATCAGCAGATTCAGCGACAGGCGAAACAGGATTTTTGACAGCACGGAACCGTGCCAGTCAAACAGGCGACGGAACCAGTGCTGATAGGGTCGAACTATCATCGATTACTTGCCGATTTTCTGCAGCAGGCTATGCACAAACTTCGGCACCACTTCGCTGGCAAGACCGTAATCCTTCTCTTCAAATTCGCTGCCAACCTGGCTTGGCTCCAGGTTCAGCTCAATGGTATGCGCGCCCTGCAGCTTCGCTTCATGCACGAAGCCCGCAGCCGGGTAAACATGACCAGAAGTCCCGATAGCAACAAAGTAATCCGCCTCAGCCAGCGCGGCATAAATCTCATCCATTTGCAGCGGCATCTCGCCAAACCACACTATATGCGGGCGCAGCACCGACGGGAACTGGCAGCAGTGGCAGCGATCGGACGCTTTCACATCCTCCTGCCAGTGCAATACCTGACCACTGGTGGCGCAGCGTACCTTCAGCAGTTCACCGTGCATATGGATGACGTTACTGTTTCCGGCACGCTCATGCAGGTTATCGATGTTCTGGGTCACCAGCAGGAAGTGATCTCCCAGCGCCGCTTCCAGTTCCGCCAGCGCCATATGTGCAGCGTTGGGCTGGATGTCAGGCTGCTGAAGCTGCCGACGACGGGCATTGTAGAACTCCTGAACCCTGGCCGGATCGCGGGTGAAGCCTTCCGGCGTGGCAACATCTTCCACCTTGTGCTCTTCCCACAGGCCATCTGCCGCGCGGAAGGTACGGATCCCCGACTCAGCGGAGATCCCAGCCCCGGTCAGCACCACCACCCGGGGCAGTGGATTGCGGGCAATTTCTATATTGCGGTCGCGTTCAAAAATGCGCTGACGAAAGCGCTGATGCACCTGACGTCGGGTTTTCTTGTAACGTGCCAGTCTCAGTCGGCGACGGGGGGTACGCATCATAACTCCTCTACTCCTTAACGTGCAGGAACGCGGCACCGCGCATTCCGCCTGCGTCTCCGTGACGCGCCCGGGCAAAGCGTGGCGGCCTGGCCACCGGCAGCAGATGCCTGCTGACCCGTGCTTCCAGCCCCTCAAAGAGCGCATCGAAATTGGATAATCCGCCGCCCAGCACCACCAGGTGCGGGTCGACCATCGTCAACAGATTGCCAAGGCAGACGGCCAGCAAATCTTTATAGCGTTCAGTGTGCGCAATGGCCTGTGCATCTCCCTGATAATAACGGGTGATAATCTCCGGCGCATTGAGAGCAGACTGATTATAGCGCTGCCACAGGCGGGAAAATCCCGGACCTGCGAGCCATGACTCAATACAGCCACGCTTGCCGCAGCCGCAAACGGGCAGCTCCACGTCCCAGCCCAACACATCCAGGGCATCAACCGGTAGCCGCATATGACCGAACTCGCCAACCACATAATTGCGGCCGGTTACCGGTTTACCGTCAACAATCAGGCCACCGCCCACCCCGGTGCCAAGGATCAGCCCCAGCACCACGGGGTAAGCCTGAAACTCATCGTCCCAGGCTTCGGAGAGCGCAAAGCAGTTAGCATCGTTATCGATACGCACTTCACGCCCCAGTCGCTGGCTGAGATCGGCCTGAAACCGCTGACCACGAGCGGCAGGAAGGTTGGCGGTGAACAGGGTTCCGTCATCCGGCACTGGCAGACCAGGTACGCCAACGCCCACGCTGCCATGCTCGCCGCAGAAAGCATCTGCCTCATGGGTCAATGTGACCAGCACGTCCAGCAGGGCCGCATAGTCATCTTTCGGCGTGGCAACGCGCTTGCTCCAGACCTGCTGGCGCTGTGGGTTATACACCCCAAGGGCGATTTTGCTACCGCCCACGTCAAAACCGTAATACATCCGGACCTCTGCTACTGGCCGCTGAGCACGCGGGCCGGATCGATACGGCTCGCTCTTCTGGCCGGATACCAGCTGGCTATCAGACTCAGCACCAGAGAGGTCGCCAGCACGATAGTCACGTCCAGCCAGTGCACTTCAGTCGGCAGAAAATCGATAAAGTAGATATCGCCGGACAGGAAATGGTAGCCGGTTAAGGTTTCAATTCCGCGAATAATCGGCGTGAGATTAAACGCCGCCAGCACGCCGACCACCACGCCGCTGACGCTGCCCACCAGCCCGGCCATCAGGCCATACCAGACAAAGATAGCCCGGATCAGCCCATCCTTCGCCCCCAGGGTACGCAACACCGCGATATCACCGCTTTTATCTTTTACCGCCATCACCAGCGTGGAGACGATATTGAAGCAGGCCACGCCAATCACCAGCACCATTGCCAGATACATAATGGCGCGGATCATCTGGATGTCGCGGTACATATAGCCATAAGTCCCAATCCAGCTGCGGATGTAGACGTAAGAGTGAGTGACCTCACCGGCATCACGCACCAGCTTCTGCGCGGCAAACGGGTCGCTCATTTTCAGTGCAATGCCCGTGACGTTGTCACCCATTGCCAGATAGTGCTGCGCATCGGCCAGGGGAACCAGCGCCAGGCTGTGATCCAGCATGCCGCTGAGCGCCAGAATGCCGCTGACCTGCAAGCGCACGCGCTTCGGCTGCAGCAACTTATGCTGCGGGTCGCTGTTTGGGATCATGATGGTCAGCCAGTCGCCCTGTTTGACGTTCAGGCTTTTCGCCACGCCCTGGCCGAGGATAATCTGCTGTTTACCGGCGCTGAAGCTCTGCCAGGCGTTGTTCTGTACATAGGCAGGCAAGGCGCTGAGTCTGCTTTCCTGCTGCGGGTCCACCCCTTTCACCTGAATGGCCTGCAGCTTGACGCCGCTTTCAATCAGGCCGGTGAAGTTGATGTACGGCGCAGCTGCGGCAATGCCTTTGACCTGCTCAACTTTCGGTAACAGCGCCTGCCAGCCGGTGAAAGGCTGATTCACCGGCTCAATTTCACCATGCGGAACCACCGCCAGAATACGGTTGTTCAACTCGCGTTCGAAGCCGTTCATTGCACTCAGGCCGACAATCAGCACCGCCACGCCGAGCGCGATACCCACGGTGGAGATCGCTGAAATCAGCGAAACCATGCCGCCACGGCGGCGCCCGCGACTGAAGCGCAGGCCCAGAAGAAGAGAAAGAGATCCCGCCATTACACCAGCCCTGCCAGGGTTACGTCCCCGCTCAACTGGCCGTCACGCATCTCCATCTGGCGGTTAAGGCGCTTTGCCAGGTGCAGGTCATGGGTGACCACCAGAAAAGCAGTACCCTGCCGCACGTTCAGCTCGCCCAGCAGGTCAAAGATGGCATCCGCGTTGCGGGCATCGAGGTTACCGGTCGGCTCATCCGCCAGTACCAGACGCGGACTGTTAACCAGTGCACGGGCGATGGCCACACGCTGACGTTCCCCGCCCGAAAGCTCAGAAGGACGGTGCGCGGCGCGCTTTTCCAGACCCACTGCGGCCAGCATTTCAATGGCTTTGGCTTCCGCCTCGCCCTTTGCGGCTTTGCCGATCAGCAGCGGCATCGCTACGTTTTCCAGCGCGCTGAAGTCCGGCAGCAGGTGGTGAAACTGATAGATAAAGCCCAGCTCACGGTTACGCAGCTCCGCTTTCGCGGCTGAAGACATCCCGTTCAGCGATTTACCGTTGAATACCACGTCGCCGGAAGTGGGCGTATCCAGCCCGCCGAGCAGGTGCATCAGGGTGCTTTTGCCGGAGCCGGAGCTGCCAACAATCGCCATCATTTCGCCGGGCGTTACGCTAAAAGAGACGTTGCGCAGCACATCAGTCTGCACGCTGCCTTCCTGGTAGCGTTTACACAGGTTGTCGCACTGCAACAGGATCGGGTTACTCATAACGTAAAGCCTCTGCGGGTTGAACGGCGGCGGCGCGCCAGGAAGGATAAAGCGTGGAAAGCAGCGCCACGACCATCGCGGTGATGACGATGGTCAACACCTGCGTTACAGAAATTTCGACTGGCAGCGCCGCCCCGTCAAGGAAAGCGCCAATCAGCGGCATCAGGTTGTTCAGCTGGCTGGCGAGCAGCACGCCAAGCAGCGCGCCCAGCACCGAACCGACAATCCCGGCCGTCGCGCCCTGCACCATAAATACCATCACAATCTGGCGGCGCGTCAGGCCCTGAGTCTGCAGGATCGCCACTTCGCCCTGCTTCTCCATGATCAGCAGGCCGAGCGAGGTGATGATATTGAAAGCGGCCACGGCAACAATCAGGCTGAGCAGCAGCCCCATCATATTTTTCTCCATCCTCACCGCCTGGAACAGCTCGCCCTTACGCTCACGCCAGTCTTTCCACACCAGCCCTTCTGGCAGCTTTTGCTGACTGAGCGAATCAACCTGCAGCGGCTTGTCCAGCCACAGACGCCAGCCGGTAATGAAGCCCTGCGGATAGCGCATCAGGCGTGAGGCATCCTGCTGATTGACCAGAATCTGGTAGCCATCCACTTCGCTGTTGGCCGCAAAGGTCCCTGCCACGGTGAACAGGCGCTGGCTGGGCAGGCGGCCCATCGGGGTGAACTGGCTGGCAGAAGGCACCATCAGGCGCAGCTCGTCGCCCCGCTTCAGGCCCAGCTGCTCTGCCAGCTGCTCGCCAACGATCACGTTGTACTGGCCGGATTGCAGCACGTTCTGCTGAACGTTATTCAGATACGGCGTCAGCGGATCCGGTTCGTCCGGGTTGATCCCCAGCATCACGCCCACGCCCACGCTGCGGGCGCTTTGCAGCACCACATCGCCGGTGGTCAGTGGAGTAATACGGGAAGTCCCCTGCAACTGCAGCGAGTCGGCCGGGATCTGCTGAGGGTTAATGGATCCTTTCTGGCTGGTGATCAGCGCCTGAGGCATCAGGTTGAGGGTGCTTTTTTCCAGCTCATGCTCAAAACCGTTCATCACCGACAGCACGGTGACCAGCGCCAGCACCCCGAGGGTGATACCAATGGCGGAGAGCCAGGAAACAAACCGTCCGAAGCGGTCTGATGCTCGTCCACGCATATAGCGCAGACCGATGAATAACGCGACAGGTTGATACATGTAATCCGTCTTCTGGCGGTGAATATGGCAAAAAGTGATCGAAGATGATAAAGGACAGGCCCGCGTTATGGAACCTCTAAGCTGCTGAGTCTGCTGTATTGTTTTGTCAGCAAAGACGTCATGCACCGCAGGCGAGTTCATATCGCCCAAAAAAACACCCGTTAATTGCTCAATTGTTCCACAATAATCGGCATAAACTGATATTTACCCCTCTGATATGGAGGTAATACTGTAGTGGTAATAGCGGCTAAGCGTAAGCCCGGGAGTGGTAAAAATGACTAAATATCCTAAAGGCAGTATTGTCAGACACAAAACTGGCGACATCAAAGGGATGATTGTTAACGTCTTTGAACAGGACAGCGCTCCGGCAGGTTACTACGTAAAGTGGGATGACGGTAATCACAGCTACCACGGAGAAAAAGAGCTGATCTGGGCAAACATTGACCGACCCCGGATGCACTACACCCAACAATCACCGAAATAGAGGTATACTCCGGTTAGCCGAAACGGGGATGTCACGTCCCCGCTCTCCTTGTCGTTAAGAGACCGCCTGACTGATTATGCCTGAACAATCCAGATACACCCTGCCCGTTAAAGCAGGAGACCAGCGTCAGCTGGGGCAACTGAGCGGAGCCGCCTGCGCGGTTGAATCCGCTGAAATCGTCGCACGTCACAAGGGTCCGGTAGTGCTGATTGCGCCGGACATGCAAAACGCGCTGCGCCTGCAGGATGAGATTAAGCAGTTTACCGACGAACCGGTTATCAGCCTTGCGGACTGGGAGACGCTGCCGTTCGACAGTTTCTCGCCTCATCAGGAAATTATCTCTTCGCGTCTGTCCACTCTTTACAGCCTGCCAACCCTTGAGCGGGGCGTACTGATCCTGCCGGTGAACACGCTGATGCAGCGCGTCTGTCCGCACAGTTATCTGCACGGTCACGCGCTGGTGATGAAAAAAGGTCAGCGCCTGTCGCGCGATACGCTGCGTACCCAGCTTGAACAAGCTGGTTATCGCCACGTTGACCAGGTGATGGAGCACGGCGAATACGCCACGCGCGGCGCTTTACTGGATCTCTATCCGATGGGCAGTGAGCAGCCATACCGCATTGATTTTTTCGATGACGAAATCGACAGCCTGCGCGTATTCGACGTGGACACCCAGCGAACGCTGGAGGAAGTCGAGGCGATTAATCTGCTTCCCGCGCACGAATTCCCGACCGACAAAGCGGCCATCGAACTGTTTCGTACCCAGTGGCGTGAGCATTTCGATGTGCGGCGCGAAGCGGAACATATCTATCAGCAGGTGAGCAAAGGCACCCTGCCCACCGGCATTGAATACTGGCAGCCGCTGTTTTTTGAAAGCCCTCTGCCTTCTTTGTTCAGCTACCTGCCTGCCAATACGCTGCTGCTGAACACCGGCGATCTGGAAAGCAGTGCCGACCGCTTCTGGCTGGACGTGATGGCGCGCTTCGAAAGTCGGCGTGTCGATCCGATGCGCCCTCTGCTGCCGCCGGAAACGCTGTGGTTACGTACCGATGAACTGTTCAGCGAGCTGAAGCAGTGGCCACGTATTCAGCTGAAAAGCGAACATCTGCCGGAGAAAGCCGCCAATACCAACCTCGGCTACCAGCCTCTGCCGGATCTGGCGGTACAGGCGCAGGCCAAAGCACCGCTGGATGCACTGCGCCGTTTCCTTGAAGAGTTCAGCGGCCCGGTGGTGTTCTCCGTGGAGAGTGAAGGCCGCCGTGAAGCGCTTCAGGAGCTGTTAGCCCGCATCAAGATTGTCCCAAAATCTGTCCACGCGCTGGAAGAAGCAGAAGAGTCAGGCCATTACCTGATTATCGGGGCCAGCGAGCAAGGCTTTATCGACAGCCTGCGCCACCGCGCACTGATTTGTGAAAGTGATTTACTGGGAGAGCGAGTCAGCCGCCGACGTCAGGACAGCCGCCGGACCATCAATCCGGACGTACTTATCCGCAACCTGGCAGAGCTGCATCCCGGCCAGCCAGTGGTGCACCTCGAACACGGTGTCGGCCGCTATATCGGCCTGACCACGCTGGAAACCGGCGGCATCACCGCTGAATATCTGATGCTGGCTTATGCCGGAGATGCCAAGCTCTACGTACCTGTTTCTTCGCTGCATCTGATCAGCCGCTACGCAGGCGGGGCGGATGAAAATGCCCCGCTGCATAAGCTGGGCAGCGATGCCTGGTCACGCGCCCGGCAGAAAGCCGCCGAGAAAGTGCGTGATGTGGCGGCCGAGCTGCTGGATATTTATGCCCAGCGCGCCGCCAAGGCCGGTTTCGCCTTCAAACACGATCGCCAGCAGTATCAGCTGTTCTGCGAAAGTTTTCCGTTTGAAACGACGGCGGACCAGGCGCAGGCGATCAATGCGGTACTCAGCGATATGTGTCAGCCGCTGGCGATGGACCGTCTGGTGTGCGGTGACGTTGGCTTCGGTAAAACTGAAGTGGCGATGCGTGCCGCCTTCCTGGCGGTGGAAAACCACAAGCAGGTTGCCGTACTGGTGCCAACCACCCTGCTGGCCCAGCAACATTACGATAATTTCCGCGACCGTTTTGCCAACTGGCCGGTGCGCATCGAGATGCTTTCCCGCTTCCGTACCGCCAAAGAGCAGGCCCAGATCCTTGAGGAAGCCCGTGAAGGCAAAGTCGATATTCTGATTGGCACGCACAAGCTGCTGCAGAACGAAATCAAATGGCGCGATCTGGGTCTGCTGATCGTCGATGAAGAACACCGCTTCGGCGTGCGTCATAAAGAGCGAATCAAAGCAATGCGCGCCGACGTCGATATTCTGACACTGACCGCCACGCCGATCCCACGTACGCTGAATATGGCGATGAGTGGCATGCGCGATCTGTCCATTATCGCCACGCCACCAGCGCGGCGGCTGGCGGTGAAAACCTTCGTTCGCGAGTTTGATAATCTGGTAGTGCGTGAAGCTATTCTGCGTGAAGTGCTGCGCGGCGGCCAGGTCTACTACCTCTATAACGACGTGGAAAATATCGAAAAGGCCGCGAACCGCCTTACAGAGCTGGTGCCTGAAGCGCGTGTTGCCATCGGCCACGGCCAGATGCGCGAGCGTGACCTGGAACGGGTGATGAATGACTTCCACCATCAGCGTTTTAACGTACTGGTGTGTACCACTATCATCGAAACCGGCATCGATATTCCGACTGCCAATACCATTATTATTGAACGTGCCGACCACTTTGGTCTGGCGCAGCTTCATCAGCTGCGCGGCCGCGTGGGCCGTTCGCATCATCAGGCCTATGCGTGGCTGCTGACCCCGCATCCCAAAGCAATGACCACCGACGCCCATAAACGTCTGGAGGCCATCGCCTCGCTGGAGGATCTGGGCGCTGGTTTTGCTCTTGCCACCCACGATTTGGAAATTCGTGGTGCGGGCGAGCTGCTGGGCGAAGATCAGAGCGGGCAGATGGAAACTATTGGTTTCTCGCTATATATGGAGCTGCTGGAAAACGCGGTGGATGCCCTGAAAGAGGGCCGTGAGCCATCGCTGGAAGACCTGACCAGCAACCAGACCGAAATCGAACTGCGGATGCCATCCCTGCTGCCGGATGATTTTATCCCGGATGTGAACACGCGACTGTCGTTCTACAAGCGGATTGCCAGCGCACAGGAAGAAGGTGAACTGGACGATCTCAAAGTGGAGCTGATTGACCGCTTTGGTCAACTGCCCGATGCCGCCCGCAATCTGCTGGATATTGCCGCGCTGCGCTTAACCGCACGCAAAATTGGCATCCGCCGCGTGGAAGCCAGCGAGAAAGGCGGATTTATCGAGTTCGCCGAGAAGAACAAAGCCGATCCGGGCTGGCTGATTGGCCTGCTGCAGAAAGAACCGCAGCACTGGCGACTGGATGGACCAACGCGACTGAAGTTTATCCGCGATCTGGCGGAGCGGAAGGTGCGAATGAAGTGGGTACGGGACTTTATGGCTCAGGTGCTGGCTAACGCGGCTTGATTTTACTGAGATGTCTGAAGCGAGAGTTACAGGCCAGAGACGGCCTGAGTCGAGCTGCCCTGGACGGCGTTTTTTGCGTCTTTATGAGCGGCCTGAGCCACGTGCCTCCACTGTTTAGTATTTGCGGCGCCTGCACCGTTTTGCGTTGAAAACGTAATGCATAAAAAAAGCGGCTAATCGCCGCTTTTTTTTATCAGGCCTGGTTATTCAGCACCAGCTGACCGTTGCTGTCCAGCGGGATGCGGGTGCCCGGGTCATTATCCATGCGGATTTTGCCCTGCTGGCTACCGATTTTGTAGGTCACATCGTAACCCATCATTTTTTCCTGCTTGTCGTAAACGGTTTTACAACGCTGTTCGGTAGTGGTGTAGGTATCGTTGTTCTGCATCGCGCCCTGCACCTGATTACCGCCGTAACCACCTGCCAGCGCACCGGCTACGGTCGCCACGCTGCGTCCGCGTCCGCCACCAAACTGGTGACCAAGCACGCCACCGGCGACAGCACCCAGCACGGAACCGGCAATGCGGTTTTCATCCTGAACGGGACGGCGATGAGTCAGGGTAATGTTCCGGCACTCCTGACGAGGATTCTTTGTCGTTTCTTTGATTGGAGTAGCTGACAGCACCTGCGCATACTGTGGACTGCGGTCAAACACATTCATGCTCGCTACGGCAGCCACGCCCAGAGCCGCTGCCACACCAATTCCAATACCCGCCAACATTGATTTGTTCACAGGACTACCTCCTGACATTGTTACCGCGCATTTTCGCCTCTGCCGACATCCCGGTGCGGAAGCATCTTACCCGGCGTGCACGACGCGCCGTCTGTTCTGAGTTAAATTTTGCGCATCAGGACCAAATGTGACAATAAGAAAACAGGACGAAATGAATGTTGCCAGACATAAGAGAATGCTTTTAAGAGTGTTCTTAGAAGCGGGCTGCGAGGAGGTTATGAAACGAAAGGCTTATGATAACGACTGCACCATAAGCCTTTTTATTCCAGTTTCTGCGGTACTGATTTGGCTGAATCGATTTAGTGGAGTTTCAACCTTGGGCGGATTACACGGTTAATACTGCCAACCAGCATCATCAGGCCAGTTTTGAAATAGCCATGCAGCGCCACCTGATGCATGCGATACAGTGAGATATAGACGAAACGCGCAATTCGCCCTTCCACCATCATTGAACCTCGCATCAGGTTCCCCATCAGGCTACCTACCGTACTGAAGCGTGAAAGCGACACCAGCGAACCGTGATCCTTATAGACGTAAGGCTTCTGCTTCTCCCCTTTCATCTGTGCCAGAATGTTGCTCAGCACCAGCGAAGCCATCTGGTGAGCAGACTGGGCGCGTGGAGGAACAAAACCACCAGAAGGCAGCGCACAGGAGGCACAGTCACCAATCGCATAGATATCCGCGTCACGGGTGGTCTGCAGCGTGGGTTCAACCACCAGCTGATTAATGCGGTTGGTTTCCAGCCCGGCAATCTCTTTCATAAAGTCCGGTGCTTTGATCCCGGCAGCCCAGACCATCAGGTCGGCTTCGATAAACTCACCGGATTTAGTGTTCAGACCATTTCTGTCCGCGCTGGTGACCATAGTTTGGGTCAGCACGCGCACGCCCAGCTTGGTCAACTCCTGATGCGCAGCGGCGGAGATGCGCGGCGGCAGTGCAGGCAGGATACGCTCGCCGGCCTCCACCAGCGTCACGTTCAGCGCCTGGTTATCCAGTCCTTTATAGCCGTAACTGTGCAACTGTTTCACGGCATTATGCAGCTCGGCAGAAAGTTCCACCCCGGTCGCGCCACCGCCAACAATAGCGATGTTGACCTTTTCCTGAGCACTGTCGCTGGAAGAGAACTTCAGGAACAGGTTAAGCATCTCGTTATGGAAACGACGCGCCTGGTGCGGGTTATCGAGGAAAATACAATGGTCCTTGATACCCGGAGTACCAAAATCGTTCGAGGTACTGCCCAGCGCCATCACCAGCGTGTCGTAAGCCAGCTCGCGCGCGGGTACCAGCAACTCGCCCTGTGCATCACGGATCTCGGCCAGCTGGAGCTTTTTGCCTTCGCGATTGATGTCGGTCAGCGTGCCTAGCTGGAACTGGAAATGGTGATTACGCGCATGAGCCAGATAGCTCAGACCATCGATCCCTTCGTCCAGCGATCCGGTAGCCACTTCATGCAGCAAAGGCTTCCACAGGTGGCTGTGATTGCGATCCACCAGGATGATTTCTGCTTTCTTTTTGCGACCCAACTTATGGCCGAGCTGCGTAGCCAGCTCCAGCCCTCCGGCCCCCCCGCCGACAATCACAATTCTCTTCATTGGTGTAGTCAATTGACCCCCTTAAAAATGTAAACCAATCGTTAATTTAAGGTTAAGGTAATATCCTTAATTAACATAGGGTTGGCGAGTTAATTCGCTATCTGTTGGCAGAATAGCACGGGGAAAATCTTCAGTCCTGTTAAAATTGATCTAAATCAACACCCGCTGTCTTGCTGGTTTGTGACGTTTATTCCCCTCCCCTCACTCAGAAATTGACGAAACGAGTCGCCAGTTCAAACTGTACGTGACAGCTGCAATTACCCGGGAATGAGCTAATTACGCTCACAGGAATAAGGTCTGAACAGATATTAATAGGAAAAAAAAACCTACTTTAGTCCTGATTAACTCTGAAGAGTTCAAAATAAACAACTTAATACAGCCGATAATTAAACAATTCCTCTTAACGAAAACATAAAGGATGGATATTTAAACTCCCCCTGATAATACCCTCTGGTTTTTCTTAAGATTCCCTTAAGATTTCATCTTTAACATCGCCATCACAACAGTCTTACCGATATTTTCACGTACCATATAAAAATCACACTCTTTATTATCAGAATAAAATAACAACTCAGTGGAATATGTCAGCTTTATAAATCAATATTACCTGTAAAAGCGAAAAAATTATGGAAATACTCAATACGCTGCTGGTCCGCAACAGGAGTTGGGCAAAACAGCAAAAAAGACGGAATCCTGAATTTTTTTTAAATCACGTTTCTGGCCAGCAACCACAGGCTTTGTGGATCGGGTGTTCTGACAGCCGGGTTCCGGCCGAAGTCCTGACCTGCGCTCAGCCTGGTGAACTCTTTGTCCATCGCAATATTGCCAATATGGTGCTGGAAGAGGATGATAGCCTGATGAGCGTTCTGGAATATGCGCTGCTCCATCTTCAGGTTACAGCCATTGTTCTTTGCGGGCATTATGGTTGTGGTGGCGTCAAAGCTGCGCTTAAAAAACCGCCCATTTCCTCCGGAGAGAACTCGGCTCTGACACGTCGTTTAGTGCAGTTACATCAGTCATTGCAGGATTACATTAATATTGATCATGAGGATGAAAACACCTCATTTGATCACATTGTTGAATATCATGTTCTCTGTCAGTTTTCACATCTGCTGCAATGTAGTCTGGTCAGGGAAGCATTTATTAAAAAGCAAGATTTGGATATCTATGGCTGTGTTTACGATCTCCATAGTGGGCATTTAAAACAACTCATTCATGAAGGAACGAATTAGTGATAGTGACAATAAAGGATCTACGTAAAGATATTCTTGCCGGAACGGTGGTTTTTTTGGTTGCGCTTCCGCTCAGCCTGGGTATCGCACAGGCCTGCGATCTGCCACCTTTTGTCGGGCTGTTAACCGGCGTCATTGGTGGTCTGGTTGTGACCCTGCTCAGCCCATCGAAATTTGCCGTAAGCGGTCCGGCTGCCGGGCTGGTTACTATCATTACCGGCGCTATGGCAACCCTTGAGTCATTTTCGCTGGTACTGGTCGCAATGGTGCTGGCCGGATTTATGCAGGTCGCGATGGGTATTCTGCGCGCTGGTCGCTGGATCGGTCTTATTCCAGGTTCAGTTATTCAGGGGATGATGGTCGCTATCGGCCTGTTGCTGATCATGCAACAGGCTCCCGTCACAATGAGCATCGAACTCGGCAATAACCAGTCGCTGTTTTCTGCTACTGCGCTCATTGTTGCCCTCGGTGCGCTGCTAATCCTTTATTTATGGCAGACGCCGTTGATTAAACGCAGTAAAGGGATCGGCCTGCTACCCGGTTCTCTGGTTGCCGTTATCTGGGGGAGCATGGTGGTGGTCGCCGGCGACTATCTGATGCCAGAAAACTTTGCCACGCTGGAGCGCATCAGATTGCCGGAACTGGACTCCGCCCGGGAACTGGCCCAGCAGTTTGTCCACCCTGACTTTGCAGGTGCCTGGCACAATCCAGAGGTCTGGTACATTGCACTGACCCTGGCACTGGTCGCCAGCCTTGAAACGCTGCTGAGCCAGGAGGCTCTTAAAAAAATCAGCTTCCTTCCCCTTCACCTGATAAAGAGTTACGTGCTCAGGGGATTGGCAATATGCTGAGCGGTTTTCTGGGCGGTCTGCCCATTACCGCAGTGATCGTCCGCAGTTCGGTCAATGTCAACGCAGGTGCGCAGTCGAAGCTGTCCGTTATCTGGCACGGCATATTGCTGCTGGTTTGTGGTCTGTTCTTTGAGGAGCTGCTGAACACCATCCCTCTGGCCAGTCTGGCTGCGGTATTAATCTTTACCGGCTACAAACTTGCCTCACCTGCGCTGTTTATCAGGCAGTGGCGCAGAGGATTGTCTCAGTTTCTCCCTTTTCTGGTGACCGTTGCGGGTATCATCGCATTTGGCATGCTTGTGGGGCTGGCAGCTGGAGTCCTGGCTCAACTACTCTACAGCACCTGGGGCAGTCATCGCAGTGCTATTCAACTCACTCGTTATGACGACCATTACGTGGTGCGCTTTAATCAGAATCTGACCTTCCTGCACAATCCTCGTTTGCAGCAGCAACTGGATAAAATTCCGGATAACAGTGTGGTTATCGCCGAACATGAGAGTGCAGAATATATCGATCCGGATATCAGGATGACCCTGGCAGACTTCCAGACGGGCGCTGCTGCCCGGGGCATCCGGATTGATCGCTGGCCAATGTAAGTCGCCGGGTCAGCCCAGCGTTTTGAAAGCCTTAATGCGCTGGAGATGGTGGGAAATATTTCTAAATTTATGCCCTTCCACCTCGTCCCAGACGATTTCATAGAACGGATGAAGCGCCGAGACCGATCGCTGGCTGTCCAGCGCTTCATCTTTGCGGGAGAGGATCACCAGGCAACGGTCGCGGTTTTTCTCACGAAAATTGCTGACGCACTTAGTGGCGATATCCACATACTCTTCCGGGCGGTCAATTTTGCCCGGCATGTTCTCTTCCGGCCAGAGATTAGGATTGAAAATCACCTGCCGGATGTCACTGAGAAAACCAATCCGCTCTGCCCAGAAGCCTCCCAGCCCGACGCCACAGATTAGCGGACGATCGTCACCTGCACTGCGCAGGATCTTATCCGTTTCATTGAGCAGGTACTGCATATCGTGTTTCGGATGCAGAGTGCTGTAGCTCAGCAGCCGCACATCCGGATCGATAAATTGCAGCTGGAGCACCTTTTCGTGATTGCCCGGACTGGTTGAATCAAAGCCATGCAGGTAGATGATCATCGCTATCCTCTCAGATGGTTGCCGCTCAGCTGCCCTTCTGCTCAAGCCAGCGCGTCTGCAATGCAGTCAGCGCCTGGTGTACTTCCTTCCAGCGCGGTGAGGCAAGCAGCTGCTGGCGGGTAAATGTCTTTTGATGATACAAGCGGGTAACACGTTCAGCATTGATCGGAGACAGATTATCCAGCACGCTTACCGCGCCCTGGCGGTTGTTGCAGACCAGGATCATATCGCAGCCCGCATCCAGAGAAGCCTGACCACGCTCAGCGTAGCTGCCCATAATCGCCGCGCCTTCCATCGACAGGTCATCCGAGAAGATCACCCCGTCGAAGCCCAGCTCGCTTCTGAGCACCCTTTTCAGCCAGTGGGATGAGCCACTGGCCGGTCGTGAATCCACCTCAGGATAGATAACATGCGCGGGCATAATGGCATCCAGCGCTTGTTCGTCAATCAGCTGCTTAAAGATCTGCATATCATGCTGGCGGATTACCGCCTCGCTGCGGTTATCGCGTGGCGTCTCTTTATGAGAATCCGCACTGACTGCACCATGTCCCGGGAAATGCTTTCCGGTGGTTTTCATCCCGGCGTCGTGCATGCCATTGATAAAATGGCGTGCCATTTGTAGCGCGATAACGGGATCTTCATGGAAGCTGCGCTCGCCAATGGCCGCGCTGCCGTGGCCGATATCCAGCACCGGCGCAAAGCTGATATCAATATCCATGGCGATCATTTCAGAAGCCATCAGCCAGCCTGCCTGCTGTGCCAACGTGGCAGCCTCTGCCTGACTGTTAAGCGCAGAAAACGACTGCATGGCAGGCAGTTGGGTAAACCCTTCACGGAAACGCTGTACACGTCCACCTTCCTGATCCACTGCCACTACCAGGCGATTACGGGAGGCGGCACGGATTTGCCGAACCAGCTCGGCAAGCTGCTCAGGATCGTGATAGTTGCGGGTAAACAGGATCAGACCGCCAACCAGCGGATGCTGTAAAATTTCACGCTCTTCCGCGTCCAGCTCGTAACCGAGCACGTCTAACATTACCGGTCCCACACTTCACCTCTTAATCTGATAACACCCGCTGCCAGGCTTGTTCTGCCAGCGGATAAAATAGCTCTTCATGACTTTTCTGCCAGCGCAGTTCGTACCAGCAGGCAACCAGCAGGTTCAGCCATGGCTGCCAGCGCAGCATCTGCCGCTGGAGCTTCATGACATCCAGCCTCTGCAGGGAAGCGTAATGCTCCGTCATCTCCTGTTGCTGCGCGTCGCTGAGCTGATTACTCAGCGCTATTGCCGCCAGTTCCAGCGCCACATCACCATCGCTGGCATACTCCCAGTCAATCAGCTTCAGGCCGTTACTGCCACGGATGATATTGCCTGCATGAACGTCCATATGCAGCAGAGAGAGTCGCAATGGGCGCGGTTCTCCATGCTTTTGCAGCCACCGCAGCGCCCGCAGCCAGCCACAATGTCGCCTTGCCGGGCGGCTTAGCTGCCAGTACTGCTCCAGCAAACTGAGCACCGACAGACGGTAGCCGCTAAGCTTCTGGCGGTGCAGCGAGGCCACGCATTCCGTCACCGACTCCAGCGCCTGCAGGAATCCGGCATCCGATAAACGTTCACCCGCCTGCCAGCTTAGCAGCAACCAGTTGTCCGCGTAGCCATGCACTTCAGGGGCCAGCCCCGTCCCGTCGAGCTTACGCAAAATATGATATTCGCGGCGGCGATCCACGCCCGGTATGGGCTCCTGCTGACTTTGATAGCGCGCCAGCAATGTTGTCCCTTCCAGCTCAACCTTTCCACTCATCCCGGTCAGTCCGGGCAGCGGAAAAAAAGAACCGGCGGTTTTTGCCGCCGGAAACTGTTGTGCGATGAGCCTGCTTAAGCGGGGATCAATGCTGAACGACACCGTTACCTGACCAGATGATTTCACCGGTCTGCACCAGCATCAGCTGCATCTGCAGCGTCGGAGACTTCACATCGCCCTCAGCATTGCTGTACAGCACGTACTGAGCTCCCACGTAACGGGCCAGGCCAACCGCTTTGCTGCGCGAGCTCAGGCTGTCCTCTGCTGACAGCCCCAGAGTCTGCTTAGCCGTGGCCAACTGATCGGCCGGGACCAGTTTAAACTGGGTGTTATTCTTCAGCGCGTTGTTCAGCGCTGCCGTCGCCTTCGAACGCTGCAGGCTGCCGTTGGTACTGTTTTTGATGCCATCCACCAGTAAAACGCTCCCCGGCGTGACGCCATCGGCTTTCAGCATCTGAGCCACCATCGGGGTGACGCTGGCATCCCAGTTAATGGACTGCATTTTAGGCGGCTGTGGCACCGTTTCCGGCGGCTGCGGCGGTGCCGGAGGAGGAACGGGCTGCGTTGGCTGCGCAGGTTCCACCGGGGCCGGAGGTTGCGGCTGTTGCTGCTGTTTAACGACACAACCACTGAGGATCAGCGCCAGCAGCATAACGCCAGAGAGTTTAGTTATATTCCTTTCCACGCAAGCATCTCCTAAAGATAAAGGTACAGCCGGACTTTACTGGCCGTCAGGTTACCCGTTTGCGATGATATTTCAACTTTGTCGTGAGGCCGAACGCTGACCGTGCGCGGACGTTCGAAGGGCAGGATCTCCAGCCCCTTATCGTCATACCAGTAGAACCGGTAATGCACGGTGACCGCTTTTTCCTGCTGATTGAACAGGACCGAGGAAGCACGCTGTTGCCCGTCATGTTCTGACATCACCGGTTCATCGGTGGTAATTCCCGCCGACAGAACCGAAGACTCCATCACCAGCGATTGCGAAGTATTGATGGTGGTGCGATCGCTGCTGCACCCGCTCAGGAGTGCCAGTAACGTTAAGCCCGTTACGATTGCCCGCATCATAGAGTGTGTCCGCATCAGAGTGTCAGCCAGCCAGCATCGGTCCAAGAGGACGGCCGCCAACCAGATGCAGGTGGATATGATAGACCTCCTGCCCGCCGTGCTGGTTGCAGTTCATGATCAGGCGATAGCCATCTTCTGCAATACCTTCCTGTTTAGCGATTTTTGCTGCCACCACGATCATCCGTCCCAGGGCCGCTTCATGACCGGCTACCGCATCATTGGCTGTAGGGATCAGAATATTGGGGATCACCAGAATGTGGGTCGGGGCTTTGGGAGAGATATCGCGAAACGCGGTAACCAGCTCGTCCTGGTACACAATGTCAGCCGGAATTTCACGGCGGATAATTTTACTGAAAATGGTTTCTTCGGCCATAGTGCTGATCCTGAGGTGGCGAATTAAGTTACCGCAGTATGAGCGAGATATTTGTTTTCTTTCAACCTTCTCGTCACTTTTCTTCTCTTTATCGCCCGGGAGAGCGGAGTTAGCAGCAAAAACTGAGTGGGTAAGTCCTCTCTCAGCCCCGAGTAAAGACTTCAACGACGCTGAGGAAACATGCAGCTCCGCTGCGGATTTGGGATTAACAGACGTGCCCGTTGTCAGGTGCAGGACAAAAAAAAGCCAGCCACCGAAGTGACTGGCGTTGATCCTGATGACATGGCTTACATATTACGAATGTAATCGTCCATATCGGTTTTCAGGTTATCGGATTTGGTGCCGAAGATAGCCTGAACGCCCGAACCAGCAACCACCACGCCAGCAGCGCCCAGTTTTTTCAGTCCGGCCTGGTCAACTTTAGCCACGTCGACCACGCTGACGCGCAAACGGGTGATACAGGCATCAAGGTTAGTGATGTTCTCTTTACCACCAAACGCCGCCACCAGGTTACCGGCCATTTCGTTGGATGAACCGGCAGCCTGCTCTGTGCTGCTATCTTCACGGCCCGGGGTTTTCAGGTTGAATTTGGCAATCACGAAGCGGAACCCGGTGTAGTAAATCAGGCCGTAAATGATACCCACAATCGGGAACAACCAGATTTTGCTGCTGTTGCCGCTCAGCACGATAAAGTCGATCAGACCGTGTGAGAAGCTGGTGCCATTACGCATGCCCAACAGGATACAGATTGGGAAAGCCAGACCGGCCAGCAGGATGTGGATGCCATACAGCACCGGCGCCACAAACATAAATGAGAATTCGATTGGCTCGGTGATACCCGTCAGGAACGAGGTCAGCGCGGCAGAGATCATGATGCCGCCCACTTTCGCACGGTTCTCAGGTTTAGCTGAGTGCCAGATGGCAATGGCAGCAGCGGGCAGACCGTACATTTTGAACAGGAAGCCACCAGACAATTTTCCGGCAGTCGGATCACCCGCCATATAGCGAGGGATATCACCGTGGAACACCTGACCCGCTGCGTTGGTAAATTCACCAATCTGCATCTGGAAAGGAACATTCCAGATATGGTGCAGACCAAACGGTACCAGTGAACGCTCAATCAGGCCGTACAGGCCAAATGCCACCACCGGGTTCTGATAAGCCGCCCACTGTGAGAACTCCTGAATCGCTGTTCCCACCGGAGGCCAGATAAAGGAGAGCACCACACCCACAAAGATAGCGGTGAAGCCGGAAATGATCGGTACAAAACGTTTACCGGCAAAGAAGCCGAGGTATTCCGGCAGCTTGATGCGGTAGAAGCGGTTGAACATGTACGCGGCTATCGAACCGGCAATGATCCCGCCCAGCACGCCGGTATCGGCCAGGTGCTTCGCTTCAATTTCCCCGGCAGGCATATGCAGCACCAGCGGAGCCACCACCGCCATGGTTTTCACCATGATGCCGTATGCCACCACTGCAGCCAGCGCAGACACGCCGTCATTATTGGTGAAACCTAACGCCACGCCGATCGCGAAGATCAGCGGCATGTTGGCAAACACAGAACCGCCCGCCTCGGCCATCACGTGGGAAACCACGGCTGGCAGCCAGCTGAAGTTCGCTGAGCCGACGCCCAGCAAGATACCGGCGATCGGCAGTACCGAAACCGGCAGCATCAGCGATTTACCGACCTTCTGCAGGTTGGCAAAAGCATTTTTGAACATAGTTATGGTGCTCCTGAGTATGAGTGCTTTTTTACGCGCGGTGCGCGTGATAACGGGGGGAGGATCCCGTTATGGTTGGAGCGTTTTGGCGCTCTCAGTATTTATTACGGACTGTAAAATAAATCAGCTTAAATTAGTTTGATGGGTATCACGTTTCACTCAACATCCGCCAGATCCGTAGCTTATCTGTCGACAAATCGCCAGTTTTTGAGCAAAAAAAAACCACACCGCCCAAATTTGGGCGATGCACTTTACGATTTACTTTGATTAATTACGAGCTGAAAAATAAAACCTTTAGTCGGTCAGGCGGGACATCGGCACGTGAAACAGGCGGGAGAAGTTTTCCGTGGTAGCTGCTGCCAGTTGTTCAATGCTGACGCCTTTGACCACCGCCATATACTCAGCAACGTCACGGGCATAGGCGGGCTGGTTTTCTTTACCGCGATGCGGAACCGGTGCCAGATACGGTGAGTCAGTTTCCACCAGCATACGATCCAGAGGCACATAGCGTGCAGCTTCGCGGATAGTTTCAGCATTACGGAAGGTGGCAATACCGGAGAACGAGATGTAAAAGCCCATATCCAGCAGTTTTTCTGCCGTTTCACGGTCTTCAGTAAAGCAGTGCAGCACGCCGCCACACCCTTCAACCTGCTCTTCTTTCAAAATAGCCAGAGTCTCTTCACGAGCGTCGCGCGTGTGCACAATGACCGGTTTGTTCAGATCGCGGCCGATGCGGATATGCTCACGAAAAGAGGCCTGCTGCTGCGCCTTGGTCTCTTTCTGGTAGAAGTAATCAAGGCCTGTTTCACCCATCGCCACCACTCGCTCGTCGGCCGCAAGCTGACGCAGTTCAGCAAAATCGTACGGCTGTTCCTGATTAAGCGGGTGAACGCCACAGGAGTAAGCCACATTGGGACGATCGCCAATCAGTTGAGTCATGGCTTTATAGCCGGGCAGCGTGGTGGCAACTGCCAGCATAAATTTCACTTCACGCGCGGCGGCTTTGGCCAGTACGTCACTGACGTCCTGATGCAGACTTTCATAATTCAGACCATCAAGATGGCAGTGTGAATCCACTAAAAACATAACGACTCTCTAATCAGGTTAACCGGCCAGCGGGGTATGCAGCATCTGCTCCCAGCTCAGCAGCTGGTCGGTCAGTAATAATTCACGGTTAACAGCGACCACATTCAGCCGTACCCGGCAGGATATCCACTGGCGCACGCTCTCATCCAGGGCGCTACCGGGAAGCTGCATCGCCATGTCAGCAATCAGCGCCTGTTGATCGATATTGGCAATAAACTGTCCGCCTCCCTGCTGCCACTTCATGGCATCCACCAGCAGGGCACACAGCCAGCCGGTGCGCTCCAGGACGTCATCGTGATTAAGCACGACCAGCAAGGATAACATATCCCCACGCAGTGCCGTGGGCAGTGCGCGACACAAAGCCTGACGAGCCGCCCAGCTTTTCTCCTCCAGCAGCGATTGCGCCGCCGCCGGTGCGCCGCCACTCAGACGTAACGCGCTCAGTCCGTCCTGCTGTGTCACATTCGCCTGCTTTTGCAGCCAGGCCAGGCTTTGCGCCTCATCCGGCACCGCCAGATGAAAATTCAGGCAGCGGCTGCGAAGGGTCGCCAGTAGTCGTGATGGCTCCTGACAGCTGAGCAAAAACCAGGTGTTTTTCGGCGGCTCTTCCAGCGTTTTTAATAATGCGTTGGCTGCGGCTTCGGTCAGCTGAGCCGCATCGGGCAGCAGGACCACCTTCGCCCCACCCTGTTGCGCGTGATGATAAAGCTTTTCTGTCACGCTGCGCACGGCATCAATCCCGAGTGAGCTTTTGCCCTTTTCCGTTTCCAGTGTATACCAGTCCGGATGGGTATGGGCCTGCATCAGCTGACAGGAGTGGCACTCGCCACAGCTTTTCAGCCCGTCCCTCTGCTGACACATCAGCCAGCGGCTGATCCCCCACATCAGCGAGGCATCACCCATACCGGGCAGCGCCTGCAGCAGCAACGCATGGTGTCCGCGTCCTGCCTGATGCTGACCAATAATCTGGCGATAGGGCTGGTTCAGCCACGGATACCAGATCATTGCTGTGCCTGCAGCCACTGCATCATGGTTTGCCGGATAGCCGCGGTCACCTGCTCTATGGACTGCGTGGCATCGATAGTTTTGATGCGTTCATCCCTGGCGGCCAGTGCCAGATAGCGTTCGCGGGTACGGGTGAAGAAATTCAGTGATTCCAGCTCAATGCGGTCCAGTTCGCCACGGGCTCTGGCACGCTGCAGGCCGATCTCCGGCGTCACGTCCAGATACAGGGTAATATCAGGGGAAAAATCGCCCAGCACGCTTTTCCTGAGCTGATTCATCAGCTCGCTGTCCATACCGCGACCTCCCCCCTGGTAAGCCTGGGAGGAGAGATCGTGACGATCGCCTACCACCCATGCGCCACGCGCAAGAGCTGGTTTGATCACATTTTCAACCAGCTGGACACGTGCGGCATACAACATCAGCAACTCGGCCTTATCAGTGACTTTTTCGCCTTCGATGCCCTGTTTGTGCAGATCGCGCAGCTTCTCTGCCAGCGGCGTGCCGCCCGGCTCACGGGTCAGCACGATATCAGCGATCCCCTGCTCATGCAGCGTGGCAACGATCACATCACGCGCCGTGGTTTTACCCGCACCTTCCAGCCCCTCAATGATGATGAATTTACTGTCCATTTTTTTCCTTCAGCGCCAGGCGCCATGCCTGTACCGCTTTATTATGGCTGGCGAGATTAGTGGTGAACGTGTGCCCGCCTTTGCCATCGGCCACGAAATAGAGAAAATCTGTTTTAACCGGCTGTGCTGCAGCTTCCAGTGAGGCCTTACCCGGCATCGCTATCGGCCCGGGCGGCATCCCCGCAATCAGGTAGGTGTTATAAGGGGTCGGCGTCTCAAGATCCTTGCGTGTCAGCGTGCCATTGTAGCTGTCGCCCATGCCGTAGATCACCGTAGGATCGGTTTGCAGGCGCATGCCAAGCCGCAAGCGATTGATAAATACCGAGGCAACCTTGCTGCGCTCATCACTGAGCGCGGTCTCTTTCTCGACGATTGATGCCATGGTTACCATATCGTTCTTGTTCTGATATGGCAGGCCTTCCATTTTATTCTGCCACAGCGTATCGACCAGTTTTGTCATCCGCTCATGGGCGCGCTTCAGGATCGCCACATCGGGAGTGTTGGCAGTGTAAGAGTAAGTATCGGGATAGAACCAGCCCTCAACATCCTGCTCCTGCAGCTTCAGCGCAGTGGCCACCGTCGCCAGCTTATCATCGGTCAACGTGTGTTTGATGTAGGGGGAGGCACGCAGTTCGGTCAGCCATTCCTGCATCTTTGTGCCTTCCACAAAGCGTACCGGAAACTGCGCCTCTTTGCCGCTGGCCAGCAGTTCCAGCATCTGTCGCACGGTCATGCCCTGGTTAAAACGATAGGTACCCGCCTTGAACTTCGCCAGCTCCGGTTCCAGCTTCAGCAGCCAGCCGAACCAGATGGTTTTCGGCACGATTTTCTGCCGGTTAAGTTCGGCTTCCAGCACAACCCGGCCGGAACCGGCGGGCAGCGTAAAGATAGTTTCTTTCTCAATGGATAACGGCACAGCAGCAAACTGTTTAATCTGCCAGTAGCTGAAGGCTATGCCCGCCACAATAAGGACGACAATCCCGGTGAAAACTTTTCTTTTTGCTGTCATAAAAAATCCCTGTTAATCGTCCTGGAGGCGTATCAGGTTAAATAATTGTCTGGAGCTGTATGTGTGCTGTTCAATCTGGTAAACCGGCAGGACCGGCATCAACGCATTGGTGATAAACACTTCATCTGCGGTAGCCAGCACTTCGGCCGGCGCTCTGACTTCGGCCACTTCTGTGCCCTGCTCCCGCAGCAGCTGAATGACCCGCTGGCGCTGAATTCCGCTGACGCCCGACCCGGCCAGGCACGGGGTAAAGACCTGATTGCCCCTGCGCCAGAACAAATTCGCCGCACAGCATTCCACCAGCATACCTTCAGTGTCAAGCACCAGCGCCTCGTCAGCATCAGTCTGCTCAAGCTCTGTACGGATCAGTACCTGTTCCAGTCGGTTGAGGTGTTTGATCCCCGCAAGCAGTGGGTTGCGACCCAGTCGGACGGTGCTGAGGGCCAGCTTCACGCCGGTCTGTCGCAGCTGGTGATAGTGAGTGGGATAATCACTGAGAAAAACTATCCTCGTGGGTCTGTCGCAGCCCAATGCACTGTACCCCCTGCCACCAGCTCCGCGCGAGAGGATCACTTTCAGCACGCCCCCGGTGCGGGTGGATGCGGCGAAAATCATTTCATCACGCAGAGCGGCCCAGTCGACATGCTGGATCATCAACCGCTCGCAGCCATGCGCAAGCCGTTGCAGATGGGCTTCCAGCGCTACGACTGTGCCGGACAGAATACGGGCAGTGGTGAAACAACCATCGCCAAACTGCACCGCACGATCCCTGACCGCCAGGCTGTCCTGCGGTTCGCCATTTATCCACACTGTTTATTCCCCTAAGTGACCTTTGCACTACGATCAAGATTACCTGCAAGACGCGCCGGATTCATCCGAATGTCCGTGCAAAATTGTACAGAGATGAAAACATGCCTGAGGCGAAAGGCTAAAACAAAAAAGCCCGCCGAAGCGGGCTTTAAAGCATCAAAAGCGATCAGACTTTACGGAAAATCAACGAACCGTTGGTTCCGCCAAAGCCGAAGGAGTTACACAGGGTGTATTCCAGACCTTTGACCTGACGAGCTGTGTGTGGCACAAAATCCAGATCGCAACCTTCATCCGGGTTATCCAGGTTGATGGTCGGCGGGATAACCTGGTCACGCAGCGCGAGGATAGAGAAAATAGACTCTACCGCGCCAGCCGCGCCTAACAGGTGACCGGTCATGGATTTCGTGGAACTGACCATGACTTTGTCCGCGCTGGCACCGAAGATGGACTTCACTGCCTGAGCTTCTGCTTTATCACCGGCAGGCGTTGAAGTGCCGTGCGCGTTGATGTAGCCGATCTGTTCTGACGACAGTTGCGCATCCCGAAGGGCATTTTCCATCGCCAGCGCAGCACCTGCGCCGTTATCCGGTGGTGAGGTCATATGGTAAGCATCGCTGCTCATGCCAAAACCAACCAGTTCAGCGTAAATTTTCGCACCGCGTTTTTTCGCGTGTTCGTACTCTTCCAGCATCACGATGCCCGCACCGTCGCCCAGTACAAAGCCATCGCGATCTTTATCCCACGGACGGCTTGCCGCCTGAGGATTGTCGTTGCGGGTGGACAGCGCACGCGCTGCACCAAAACCACCGATGCCCAGCGGCGTACTGCCCTTTTCGGCACCGCCTGCCAGCATCGCGTCGGCGTCGTTATAGGCGATCATTCGCGCAGCCTGCCCAATGTTATGCACACCGGTAGTACAGGCGGTGGAGATTGCGATGCTCGGGCCTTTAATGCCATACATGATCGTCAGATGACCAGCAATCATGTTCACAATCGTGGAGGGAACGAAGAAAGGACTGATTTTCCGCGGGCCGCCGTTAACCAGCGACGAGTGGTTCTCTTCAATCAGACCGAGACCGCCGATACCGGAGCCGATAGCGGCACCAATACGATGGGCGTTCTCATCAGTAATGACCAGACCGGAATCCTGCATGGCCTGAATGCCAGCCACAACTCCATATTGAATAAAGGCGTCCATCTTGCGCTGATCTTTACGCGAGATGAAGTCTTCACAGTTAAAATCCTTTACTAAGCCAGCAAAACGTGTTGCGTAGGCACTAGTATCAAAATGGTCGATCGGGCTGATGCCACTCTGACCGGCAACAAGAGCATTCCAGGTAGACTCTACGGTATTGCCGACAGGAGACAACATGCCAAGACCGGTCACAACTACACGACGCTTAGACACGTTCGTCCTCCAGGGAGGGAAAAAAGGATACGCGGTGGTTCAGATAAAACTCAGGCGGTCGAGTGACCGCCTGGAGATGCTCACTTACGCCTGGTGACCATTGATATAATCAATAGCAGCCTGAACGGTAGTGATTTTCTCAGCTTCTTCGTCCGGAATCTCGGTATCAAACTCTTCTTCCAGAGCCATTACCAGCTCAACGGTATCAAGAGAATCAGCGCCCAGATCTTCTACAAAAGAGGCAGTGTTAACAACTTCTTCCTGCTTAACGCCAAGCTGCTCGCCAATGATTTTCTTAACGCGTTCTTCGATAGTGCTCATACTATTAAATTTCCTATCAAAACTCGCTTTCGCGATGGTTTTCGTAGTGTATAAAATGGTGAAAAAGATGCAACTAAATCCCGGCTGGTCCAACCACGATTTTACGCTATTTTGCGGGTATAACCGCAAATAACGCAAATAAATTTCGTGATTATCAGACCATATACATTCCGCCGTTGACGTGCAGCGTTTCACCAGTGATGTACGCGGCCTCGTCAGAGGCTAAAAATGCAACGGCATTGGCGATTTCCTGCGCGTCGCCAAGGCGACCCGCCGGCACTTCCGCCAGAATGCCCGCACGCTGATCTTCAGTCAACGCGCGCGTCATGTCGGTTTCAATGAAACCAGGTGCCACGACGTTAACGGTAATACCACGTGACGCAATTTCACGCGCCAGTGACTTGCTGAAACCAATCAAACCCGCTTTTGCTGCCGCGTAGTTTGCCTGGCCCGCATTACCCATGGTTCCAACTACGGAACCGATGGTAATAATTCGGCCTGCACGTTTCTTCATCATAGCGCGCATAACCGCTTTTGACAGGCGGAATACAGAAGTCAGATTGGTGTCCAGGATATCCTGCCACTCATCATCTTTCATTCGCATCAGAAGATTATCACGTGTAATGCCAGCATTATTGACTAAAATGTCCACTTCGCCAAATTCAGCGCGAATATTTTCAAGCACGCTGTCAATGGATGCGCTGTCGGTCACGTTCAGCAGCAGGCCTTTGCCGTTACTGCCCAGATAACTGCTTATCGCATCAGCACCGCTCTGGCTGGTCGCAGTTCCCACGACTTTAGCACCACGAGCTACCAGCGTTTCCGCGATAGCACGGCCAATGCCGCGACTTGCACCGGTAACCAGCGCGATTTTTCCTTCGAAGTTCATTCTCATCCTCGTCTGTTTGTTAAAGCGCCGCTGACAGGCTGGTCGGGTCATTTACCGCCGCCGCCGTCAGGGTGTCAACAATACGTTTGGTCAGGCCGGTCAGCACCTTACCAGGGCCGACTTCCAGCAGCGACGTTACGCCCTGGCCTGCCATAAATTCCACGCACTCAGTCCAGCGAACCGGGCTGTACAGCTGGCGAACCAGCGCGCTGCGAATGGCCTCTGGTGAGGTTTCGCATTTGACATCAACGTTATTCACCACCGGGAATGCCGGGGCGTTGAAAGTCAGTTTTTCCAGCGCCACCGCCAGTTTATCGGCGGCTGGCTTCATCAACGCGCAGTGCGACGGCACGCTGACCGGCAGTGGCAGAGCGCGTTTTGCTCCGGCGGCCTTACAGGCAGCACCAGCACGCTCTACCGCTTCTTTGTTCCCGGCAATCACAACCTGACCTGGCGAGTTGAAATTAACAGGTGAAACTACCTGTCCCTGCGCAGACTCTTCACAGGCTTTAGCAATCGCTGCATCATCCAGGCCAATAATTGCCTGCATAGCGCCAGTGCCCGCAGGAACAGCTTCCTGCATCAGTTTGCCACGCAGTTCTACTAACCTGACAGCTTCGGCAAAATCGAGCACACCGGCACAAACCAGCGCACTATACTCGCCCAGACTATGTCCTGCCAGCATTGACGGGGCCTTTCCGCCTTTTTCCTGCCAAACGCGGAAAATTGCAACAGATGCGGCCAGCAGCGCTGGCTGAGTTTGCCAGGTTTTGTTCAATTCTTCAGCTGGCCCCTGTTGCACCAGCGCCCACAGGTCGTAGCCCAGAGCATCTGAAGCCTCACGGAAGGTTTGCTCAACCAGTGGATGCTCTGCAGCCAGTTCGGCCAGCATGCCAACCGTCTGTGAACCCTGTCCGGGGAAAACCATTGCAAATTTCGTCATTGTCATACCCTGTTAATCAAAAACGAACCAGCGCCGAGCCCCAGGTAAATCCACCGCCAAACGCTTCCAGCAGGATCAGCTGTCCGGGCTTGATACGGCCATCACGTACCGCTTCATCCAGCGCGCTGGGAACAGAAGCAGCAGAAGTGTTGCCGTGACGGTCAAGCGTCACCACCACTTTTTCCATGCCCATTCCCAGCTTACGAGCCGTGGCGCTGATAATACGCAGGTTAGCCTGATGTGGAACCAGCCAGTCAATCGCTTCACGTTCGAGGTTATTAACCTGGAGCGTTTCTTCCACGATGTGGGCGAGTTCGGTGACCGCGACTTTAAATACTTCGTTACCCGCCATCGTCACATAGGAAGGTTGTTCCTGATGCGCGCGATCCTGGTGCGCCAGCGTTAACAACTGACCGTAGCTGCCGTCGGCGTGCAGGTGGGTAGAGATGATGCCTGGCTCGTCGCTGGCCCCGAGCACTACCGCGCCCGCGCCGTCGCCAAACAGAATGATGGTGCCACGATCGTTTGGATCCAGCATGCGTGCCAGCACGTCAGCACCAATCACCAGCGCGTGTTTCACCGCACCGTTTTTGATGTACTGATCGGCAACACTTAAAGCGTAAGTGAAACCTGCACAGGCGGCCGCAAGGTCGAAAGACGCGGCGTCTTTAATACCCAGCAATTGCTGGATCATGCAGGCTGAACTTGGGAAGGCGTGACTGGAAGACGTGGTCGCAACCACAATCAGGCCGATATCGTCCTTGTCGATACCCGCCATCTCCAGCGCACGCTCAGCGGCGTGAAAGCCCATTGTTGCCACGGTTTCATCCGGTCCGGCAATGCGGCGTTCACGGATACCGGTGCGGGTGACAATCCACTCGTCCGATGTATCCACCATTTTTTCCAGATCGGCGTTAGTCCGCACCTGTTCGGGCAAATAGCTGCCCGTACCGATAATCTTCGTATACATGTACGCTCAGTCACTCTTAGGTAATACAGCTTGAAGGCGGGCAGCAATCCGTTCCGGAACTTGCCGCCGCACCGCCTGCTCTGCCTGTTCTATCGCCGCAGCAAATGCGCTTTGATTAGCCGCGCCGTGACTCTTAATCACGGTACCGCGTAATCCTAACAGACAGGCGCCATTGTACTGGTCGGGGTTGAGATGGCCGAACCGTTTAGCCAGACGTTTTTTTAACACCCGTCCTAACAGAGTCAGCCACCAGGCCCTTTTTTTACCTTCGCCCTGTGATTTCAACAGCGAAAGAAACATTCTTACCACGCCTTCCATGGTTTTCAGCGTGACGTTGCCCACAAAGCCATCGCAGACAAGCACATCCGTTTTCCCGGTAAGAAGATCGTTGCCTTCGAGGTATCCAATATAGTTAATTTCTGAAGAGTCACGCAAAATTGCTGCGGCCTCGCGAATACTGTCCAACCCTTTTGTCTCTTCTTCGCCAATGTTCAGCAGCGCCACACGGGGAGTGTCGATGGCCAGCACTTCTTCAGCCACCACCGCGCCCATAATAGCGAACTGCACCAGCATGGCGCTGTCCGATTCTACATTCGCGCCTAAATCCAGCACGACTGTTTTCCCGTGCTGCTGATGCGGCAGAACCGTCATCAGCGCCGGACGCTCAATGCCATCAAGCGGCCTGAGCAATAATTTTGACAACCCCATCAGCGCCCCGGTGTTACCGGCACTGACGCAGGCCTCAGCCCTTCCCTCTTTCACCAGCTCCAGCGCCACGCGCATTGAGGAGCCACGACTCTGACGAATCGCCTGTGAGGGTCTGGCATCACTGGCAATAACCGATTCGGCAGGAATAATCTCCAGACGAGCCGTTAAGGCAGAATCAGCTTTTGCAAGTAATGACGAGATGTTGTCGGGATTGCCGACCAGAAGAAGATGCAGTTGCGAGTTAGAGGCCAGTGCCTGCATTGCCGCAGGCACTGTCACGCAGGGACCGAAGTCCCCGCCCATGGCATCTATCGCCAGGGTCAATCGTGTCAAAGTATCGCCGGCTGGGCCGCGAATTACTTAGTGATGACCTTGCGACCGCGGTAGTAACCATCCGCAGTGATGTGGTGACGCAGATGAGTTTCGCCAGAAACTTTATCTACGGAAAGAGTGGTAGTGGTCAGAGCATCGTGTGAACGACGCATGCCACGCTTGGAACGGGTTGGTTTATTCTGTTGTACGGCCATGGACCTTACTCCTATTACTTACGCTTTAAACTGGCTAATACGGCAAATGGATTTGGTTTTTCCGCCTCTTCAGGCAGTTTGCCAAAGACCATGTCCGCCTCGGACACTTCACAGTGTTCAGAATCATGCACCGGAACGACAGGCAGGGCGAGGATAATTTCATCTTCCACCACCGCCAGCAGATCAATTTCGCCAAACTCGTTGACCTCGACCGGCTCGTACGCTTCCGGTAGTGCCTCAGCCTGTTCGTCAGTGACGACCGGACTGAAACAATACGTTACGTGGATATGATGCGGGAAGGACTGTCCGCAGCGTTGACAAGACAGCGTAACGGAAACCGCCGCAGTACCGTTAAGCACCGCTAAACGCTGGTTGTCGATCGCAAAAGACATGTTGCAATCCACATCAGTGTCCACACTGACTACCGATTCAGCAAGGCGCTCCACCTGTTCAGGGGTGTAAACACCCTGATAATCAAGGCGCTTTTGAGCGGTACGAACCGGATCGAGAGTCAGGGGTAATTTTACTTTTTGCATAGGGCGCGCATATTAACTTTGTAACGACTTAGAGTCAAAGAAAAAGGCCGGTTCACGGCATCTTTCACCTAATATTCGCATCCAGTGCGGCGCACAGTTTAAAATGTCCGGAACGGATTCGCTATCTATTCTGGAAAAAAAGATGACACAGCTGGTTTTAGCCTCTACCTCGCCGTTCAGAAAATCACTGCTTGAGAAACTGGGCATCCCCTTTATTACCGCCGCACCCGAGGTGGATGAGGCAGCACAACCGGATGAAAATGCTACCGATCTTGTGATGCGACTGGCTGCGGCTAAAGCCCGTGCGCTGGCGGATAAGTTCCCGCAACATTGTATTATTGGCTCCGACCAGGTGTGTGTTATTGACGGCAAAATAACCGGCAAACCGCATACCGAAGAGAAAGCCTGCGCGCAATTAAGCCAGGCAAGCGGGCATAGCGTCATCTTTTATACTGGCCTTGCCCTGTTCGACAGCCGGAATAATAACATGCAGGTGATTTGTGAGCCGTTCAGCGTGGATTTTCGCCAGTTGAGCGAGCAGGAAATCATTAATTATGTGCGTAAAGAGCAGCCGCTGAGCTGTGCGGGAAGTTTCAAGAGCGAAGGACTGGGGATAACGCTGTTCGACCGTCTGTCCGGACGCGATCCAAATACGTTGGTCGGTCTGCCACTGATTGCGCTGTGTGAAATGCTGCGAACTGCGGGGATTGATCCGCTGGCGGGATAATTAGAAATTCTCGGTGTACGAACTTAGTCGCATCAAAAACGGGTTATTGCTGCAGGATCTGAGACGTTCAGCGCGTAAGTCGCTTCAGACGGTCAGTAAAGCAGAGCTATAGCATTGCTGCAGAGAAGAGCCGTCTTTAACTTTTTGTTTTCACTCACCAACGGCTTCGAAGTCCGCAGGTGGCGGTAGGGGGCAGCTTAGCCGGGTGTTTGCGGCATGGACGCCGCAATCAAGCCATCACGGACGATTCCACGGCGTCCCGGCTAAGCTGCCCCTTACTGACGCCGATCTCCGGTCCGGTTTTGGCTTTAGCCCGTATCAAAGCCGATCCAGAACTCACTTCGCTGGGAAATTTTTCCGCAGCACCGCAAGGCAATGCTTCAGCTCTTCATCCAGTGGGGCTTCCACCCGTATCACTTCCCCGGTGTTCGGGTGGGTGAACTTCAGAGCCGCCGCGTGCAGGAAAAGCCGCTTGAGGCCAGTGCCCGCCAGTTGTGAATCAAATTCTTTCTCACCATAGCGATCGTCGAACGCAATCGGATGACCGGCATGCAACGTGTGCACACGAATTTGATGCGTACGGCCGGTAATCGGACTGGCTTTTACCAGCGTGGCGTGGGCATAGCGCTCTTCAACTTTAAAACGAGTCTCGGATGGCTTGCCTTCGCTGCTCACCCGCACTATACGCTCGCCGCTTTGCAGAATGTTTTTCAGCAACGGGGCCTCCACTGCCTTTATATATGATGGCCACTGACCGCGTACCAGCGCCAGATAATCCTTCTGCATCCCCTTCTCACGCAGCTGCTCGTGCAGTGAACGCAGCGCAGAGCGCTTCTTCGCCACCAGCAGGATCCCGGAAGTATCGCGGTCAAGACGATGCACCAGCTCCAGGAAGCGGGCCTCCGGACGCAGCGCACGCAAACCCTCAATCACCCCAAAACTCAGCCCGCTGCCACCATGCACCGCCGTCCCTGAAGGTTTGTTCATCACCAGGATGTAATCATCTTCAAACAGAATTGCGTCAGAGAGTGCCGCCACTTTCGCCAGCTTAGGCGACACCGCCTCTTCATCACGCTCTGCCACGCGAACAGGCGGGATACGCACCTCATCGCCTGCTTCCAGCTTGTATTCTGGCTTGATTCGGCCTTTATTAACGCGCACTTCGCCCTTACGCAAAATGCGATAAATCATACTCTTTGGCACGCCTTTAAGCTGCGTGCGTAAAAAGTTATCGATGCGCTGTCCTGCCTCATCGGCAGAAATAGTCACAATCCGGACTGCAGGTGTATTGGTTTTCATGGTCGGCGATTCTAAATAGAGCGCCAGGATAGCGCCACCTCTTTTTCTGTGCTTAACTGACAGTGACCCTTACTGGTCGGCGCTTTATGCCCAGTTTTTAGGCAATTTGCTGAATTGCGATGCAAATCGACTGAAAAGCTGGAATAAACTTCGCAGAGCGGGAAAAGTCACCTTGCTATCACAAGGTTAGCAATGGAATAATGTTTCTGTTTTCCAGTTTCTACCCCTGGCTAACAAGAAAATAGAGTAACAAGAAATTTTGCCGGATAGCCCATACACGCAGCAATGGCGTAAGACGTATTGTGTAATCAGGCATTTAGCGGGCTGCGGGTTGCAGCCTGGACGACAAGACGGGATTGGTTCACTCTGGTTATTGACTGGCGGTTCCCCCCTTTTTTAAAAGCGCTGTTTTTCCAAATGAAAAACAGGCTACCGAGATTTTGCGCCCCTTAGCAGGCGACAACCGGGAGGTTGACGACTTTGCGATGAGACTCGGGGCCATCGGTTAATCACGTCCAGCGTTACTATTGCCCGTAGCTTTGTCACTAATGTAAGAATAATGAGTAAGTTACGATGAAAAGAATGTTGATAAACGCGACTCAGCAGGAGGAGTTGCGTGTCGCCCTTGTGGATGGACAACGTCTGTACGATCTGGATATTGAAAGCCCAGGACACGAACAGAAGAAAGCTAATATCTACAAAGGCAAGATCACCCGTATTGAACCCAGTCTTGAAGCAGCATTCGTTGATTACGGTGCTGAAAGACACGGTTTCCTCCCTCTGAAAGAAATCTCCCGCGAATACTTTCCCAGCAATTATTCCTCCCACGGCCGCCCTAATATCAAGGACGTTCTCCGTGAAGGTCAGGAAGTTATCGTCCAGATTGATAAAGAAGAACGCGGTAATAAAGGCGCAGCCTTAACCACCTTTATCAGCCTTGCGGGCAGCTACCTGGTGCTGATGCCAAACAACCCACGCGCTGGCGGTATTTCACGCCGTATCGAAGGCGACGACCGCACCGAGCTGAAAGAAGCCCTTTCCTCGCTGGAACTCCCTGATGGCATGGGTCTGATTGTACGTACTGCTGGCGTCGGCAAATCTGCCGAAGCGCTGCAGTGGGATTTAAGCTTCCGGATGAAGCATTGGGAAGCCATTAAGAAAGCCGCAGAGAGCCGCCCTGCTCCGTTCCTGATCCATCAGGAAAGCAACGTTATCGTTCGCGCCTTCCGCGACTACCTGCGTCAGGATATCGGTGAAATCCTTATCGATAACCCGAAGGTACTGGAGCTGGCTCGTCAGCATATCGCTGCGCTGGGCCGTCCGGACTTCAGCAGCAAAATTAAGCTCTACACCGGTGAAATCCCGCTGTTCAGCCACTATCAGATTGAATCGCAGATTGAATCTGCCTTCCAGCGTGAAGTGCGTCTGCCTTCCGGCGGCTCGATTGTTATCGATACTACCGAAGCGCTGACCGCTATCGACATCAACTCCGCACGCGCAACACGCGGTGGCGATATCGAAGAAACAGCCTTCAACACCAACCTGGAAGCGGCAGACGAAATTGCCCGTCAGCTGCGCCTGCGCGACCTCGGCGGCCTGATCGTTATCGACTTTATCGATATGACTCCGGTTCGCCACCAGCGTGCAGTAGAGAATCGCCTGCGTGAAGCTGTCCGTCAGGACCGTGCGCGCATTCAGATCAGCCATATCTCTCGTTTCGGCCTGCTGGAGATGTCCCGCCAGCGCCTCAGCCCGTCACTGGGCGAGTCCAGCCATCACGTGTGCCCACGCTGTAGCGGCACAGGCACCATCCGTGATAATGAGTCGCTGTCGCTCTCGATCCTGCGTCTGATTGAAGAAGAAGCGCTGAAAGAGAACACCAAAGAAGTCCACGCTATTGTGCCGGTGCAGATTGCATCTTACCTGCTGAACGAAAAACGCGACGCAGTCAGCGCCATCGAAAAACGTCAGGGCGGCGTGCGAGCCATCATCGTGCCAAACGATCAGATGGAAACCCCACACTACTCCGTACTGCGCGTGCGCAGTGGCGAAGAGACCCAGACGCTCAGCTACCACCTGCCGAAGCTGCATGAAGCGGAAATGGCCCTGCCTTCGGAAGAAGAGCATGCCGAGCGTAAGCGCCCTGAGCAACCGGCTCTGGCCGCCTTCGTGATGCCTGATGCACCTCCTGTTCCGCAGGAAACCGTGCCAGAAGCTGCTCCGGCTGCCGCTAAAGCCACTGTCAGCGCCAAGGCGCCAGCAGCCGCTGAAGAAAGCCTGGTGGGCCGCTTCTTCCGTGGTCTGAAGAAGATGTTTTCAGGCGCTGAGAAGCCGGTTGAACAGCCTCAGCCAGCCGTGGTGGAAGAGAAAGCGCCGGAAGCTGCTGCACCACGCAGTGAGCGCCGCAATAACCGCCGCCAGAACAACCGCCGCGACCGTAATAACGGTGAGCGTGGTGAGCGTTACGGTGACCGCAGCGAACGTTCTGACAGCCGTAATGCAGATCGTAACGAACGTAATGATCGCAACGAGCGTAACGAACGCGGCGATCGTAATGAACGCAGCGAACGTGGTGAGCGTAATGAGCGCAACGACCGCGGCTCTCGTAACGACCGCAACAGCAACCATAATGAGCGAATGGTACGCGACCAGGATCCGGCAGCTGAAGGCCGTGAAGATAACCGTCGTAATAAACGTAACAACGTTGCTCAGGCTGGAGCACGCGAAGATCTTCAGCCAGGCGAGGAGTCCCGTGAGCAACAGCCGCAGCAGTCACGCCGTGGCGATCGCCAGCGTCGTCGCCCGGAAGATAAACGCCAGGCCGCGCAGGAAGAAAAAGTTGTGGATCCTGCTCTGATCCCTGAAGAAGCCGTTGAAAGTAGTGATGAGCACGTACAGGTAATGCCGCGTCGTAAGCCGCGCCAGCTGAACCAGAAAGTGCGTATCGAAACGGCTGAGCAAACTGCAGCCCGTTCTTTCGCCCCGGCAGAAACCGCGTCGGCAGAAGAGCCATCGGCCGCTCTGCCAGCAGCAGTTGACGCCGCTGTGGATGCCGATGAAGGTGAAGATCGTGACAGCAACAGCATGCCACGTCGTTCTCGTCGTTCGCCACGCCACCTGCGTGTCAGTGGACAGCGTCGTCGTCGCTACCGTGACGAGCGTTACCCTAACCAGTCGCCAATGCCGCTGACCTTTGCCGTTGCTTCGCCAGAAATGGCTTCCGGTAAAGTGTGGATCTCTTATCCTGTTGCTCAGGCAACTGATGAGAGTGAAATTGAGCAATCCATCGTGCCGGATTACGGTCACGAAGAGACTGCCGCAGCCGTTGCCGTGGCTTCTGCCGCTGCTATCGCGCAGCCAGAAGAGGTTAAGAGTGAAGCTCAGCCAGTGCACATCGCTGAACCGCAGCCTTCAAATGAGCCTGCTGTTACGCTGGTAAACACTGATGAGACCGATGCGATTGAAGCGCCAGTTAACGAAGAACCTTCCGTTATCTCTGCTGCTGACGAACCTGTCGCAGAAGCGGTAGCTGAAGAAGCGCTGCCAGCGGAAGAAACCCGCCCGGCCGTCGAAGCTTTTGTTAACGCGGTAGAAGAGATCGTGGAAGAAGCGAAGCAGGCTGAAGAGCAGCGTATTGCTGAGAAAGTCAGCCAGCAGGCGAGCGTGAATGCCGGTGACGTCAGCTCTGAAACTGAGCAAAAGGTTGAAGAAGTGCTGAACGCGCCGGAAGCGGTAGCAGAACCTGTAGTGGCAACCGAGCCTCATGCACCGGTTCCTGCCCGTGACGAACCGGTGGCTGAAGAGCCTGCTGCTCCGATCGAGGCTGAACCTGCGGCCCCTGTTGTTGCTGAACCGGTTGCACCTGTTGCCGTTGAACCAACCGCGCCGGTGGCCGCTGAACCTGCATCGCCAGTTGCCGATGAATCAGTGGCGCCTGTTGCTGTAGAGCATGAAGCGCCTGCGGCTCCGGTTGCACAACCAGCCAGCGCACCAGCCGCAGTACCGGCACCTGTTGCCGCTGCACCTGAAACTGCGGCTGCTCCGGCTGTCACTGCTGCGCCAGTTGCACAGAGCACGGTGGCACCGGCGTTCAAGCATCATGCCACGGCACCGATGACTAAAGCACCAGCACCGGAGTATCAGCCAGAGCCAGCCCGTCAAAGCGACTGGGTGCGCCCTGACTTCAACTTTGAAGGTAAAGGTTCTGCTGGCGGTCACGCTGCCACTCATCAGGCAACGGCACCGGCTACCCGGCCGGAATAAACCGCACACCTGATGAAAAGCCCTGGTCTCTGACCGGGGCTTTTTTTTGCCATCGATCAGCCCTGAATAGCAGGCAAAAAAAACCCGTCATCAGAGGTTAGCTGGTGACGGGAGAAACTGAACGTACCCGGTTTAAGCACGTTCAAAATGTTGAAAATTGACTAAGAGTTCAGTTTGAACAGTGACATGCTGGACATGTCAGTAAAGACTTTGTACGACGCCTGCAGCGCAGTTTGCTGCATGGTATAGGAAGAGATCGCGCTGGTGTAATCCACATCCACCAGGTTGCTCATCTGGGTTGCCTGGTTCACTTTTGTATCGTCGCCTTTCGCATCCAGATTACTCAGCTCGTTCAACTGGGTACCCAGTTCAGAACGCACTTTCAGCACGTTGTTCAGCGAATTGCTCAGGCCACGGTTAGTCTTGTCCAGCGCATCAGCAGATGCCTGAACACCGGCATCATCAGCATCGGCAATCGGTGCATTCAGCGCGTTAATTGCGGTATTCAGCGTGGTGAAGATATTCGCTTCACTGGTGCTGCCGTCCGGCTCTGCTTTCGCGTTGCTGGTCAGCGCCATAAATATCTGGTCACCAGTATGGCTGGTCACCATAGTCCGGCTGGAATCCACTTTCTGGGTGATTGGCGTGGTGCCACCGGTGTACGTCACGTTGCCGCTGGCATCCTGAGTAAAAGGAGCCGCATCCGTTTTGTAACCGGCAAACAGATAACGACCGTTGCCATCAGTGGAGTTTGCCAGGTTCAGCAGCTGATCGCGGATGCCGGTTAGCTGCTGGGCATAGGACGCGCGGTCATCGTCGGAGAGCGTACCGTTAGCGGCCGCCACCACGATAGTCTGCGCGCTCTGGATCACACTGGTCACCTGCTGCAGGTTGGTCTCTTCCTGAGAAACGCTGGTAGTGGCAAAGTTGCGCGCCGTCTGATACTGGCTGGTCTGGGACTGAGCTTGAGAGAGCACAACCGCCTGAGCGGCCGCAACCGGGTCATCCGACGGGTTCACAACACGTTTACCGGATGACAGTTGTTCACCTACTTTCAGCCAGCTTGCCTGGGAAGTCGAAATCCCACGCATCTGCTGATCGTAGATCATGGCGGTACTGAGACGCATGATTAACTCCTTATGCTCGATCAGCTGACAGCGCTGATCAGCGCGTTAAAGATTGTGCTGGCAGTCTGGATCACCTGAGCATTCGCGGTGTAGTACTGCTGGTAGCGGGTCAGGTTGCCGTATTCTTCATCCAGGTTAACACCCGATATGGACTGCTGCTGATTGGTCAGCTGCGTCACGACGTTACTCTGGGTGGTGCTGGTTGTTTCCAGAGTGCTGGTTTTGTTACCGATATTCGCCACCATGCTGGCATAAGCCTGAGTCAGGGTGCTGGCTCCGCCAATGACCTTTTTGGTCTGCAAATCCAGCAGCGACTGCGCATTGGTGTTATCGCTCACACCATCATCGGCACCGGCGGCAGCAACTTTAGCTTCGTCAGTGATATTGACGTTCATATTGCCGATGACGTCAGCCACCGGTTTCACCAGGAAACTGTCTTTAGTCTGCGGTGTACCGCCCAGGGTCACCTGCAATCCGTCAAAGCTGAGAGTTGAGTTACCGGACGCATCCGTACCTGAGGTGGCAGAAATTGAAGCGTTATCCGACAGGCGGGTCACGTTCCAGTTGGTGCCGTCGTAACTCACTTTATAGTTGGATGCCTGCACCTGGCTGGCATCGGTCACGGCAGCAGTCATCGATGCCGTACCTTTATTCGTGGTGTTGATCGTTACTGAAGGGCTGCCATAGCTGAAGAAAGCTTCTCCCGCATCACCGTTGGAGTCATAGCCCGCTTCGTGCTGGGCGTTGAAGCTGCTCGCCAGACCCAACGCCATCTGTCCCAGCTGATTGCGGGTGTTATCCAGATCGGTGCGGAAGGCCAGCAGACCGCCCAGCGAACCGGTGGTGAGCAATTTCTCAGGAATTTCAGTGGTCGCACCGGTAGTTTTATCCACCGTGGCGACGGTGGTCCGGGTTGGATCGGCGCTGGAAGGCACTGCAGCGAGAGTGTTGTAGCTGTCACCCTGCACCAGGCTGATACCGTTGCCGATAGTGATGTTATAGCTGCCACCGTCCTGCTGGCTGACGGAAACGCCGACCAGCTGGTTCAGGTTGCTGACCAGTTGATCACGCTGATCCAGCAGAGCATTTGGCGCACTGCCGTCGCCCGCGCCTTTCAGCTTGGCAATCTGCTGGTTAACGTTAGCGATCTGCTTGGCGTAACCATTGATCTGATCCACCGTGGAGGTGACAGAAGTATTCAGGCTGCTGTCCAGGTTTTTCAGATAAGTATCCGTCACCTGGAACTGGTTAACCAGGCCATTCGCCTGTCCCAGTACGGCCTGGCGTGCGGAAGGATCGTCCGCGTTGCTCACCAGCGTCTGGATCGAGGAGAAGAAGTCCTGCATGTTGGTCGACAGCGTGTTGGTGGTGCTGGAGAACATATCATCAATATTCGACAGCTGACTGTACTGCGTGGTCATCGCGCTGGACATGGTGCTGGCAGAGCGCAGCTGGTTGGTGATGAACGCATCGTATTCACGGTTAACGCTGGCAACGGAAACGCCGTTACCGTAGTAGTTAGTCCCGCTCAGCGTACTGTTGGCCTGGGCAAGGATAGTGGTCTGACGTGAATAGCCGGCCACGCTGTAATTACTGATGTTGTTACCGGTGGTATTCAACGCAGCCGAGGCGGCGTTTATCCCGCTTAAAGCGGTATTAATTAAGTTAGACATGTCGGTTCCTTTTTAACCCTGACTCAGCACGGGCCGGCATTAACAATCGGTTGCCGGTCTGCTTTAACACAAATCCGGCCTGTAACAGTTATCGGTTCAACCGGGACAAACTTGAGCGATAAATCAGAACAAATCGCCAATATCCTGGGAGTAAGCTTTGACCACTTTTTCCCCCATGCTTTTGAATTGCTGAATCATTCCTACCAGCTTCTGCGCGTACTTCGGATCGGTAGCATAACCCGCTGCCTGCAAGGCTTTAGCGCCCTGCTCAGGGGTTGCTGCCGTGGTCACCGCGGAGTAGCGCGGGTTATTGCCGATCAGTTTGACGTAATCATTCAGCGCATCGAAATAGGAGTCATAAACGCGGAATTTAGCCTTCACTTTTACCGCCTGGCCATTTTCATATTCCGTGGTCATCACTTCGGTGGTTTTACCCTGCCAGTTACCCGTCGCCTTGATGCCAAACACGTTGTAACTCGGTTTGCCCTGGGCAGTGAGGATCTGACGTTGTCCCCAGCCTGATTCCAGCGCGGCCTGAGCGAGGATCAGGTGATGGGGAATGCCGCTTTCCGCACTCGCCATCTGCGCAGGTTGCGAGAGCTGAGCGATAAAATCGCTGCTGTCACCGCTCAGAGGCGTATCGGCTGAAGGAAGGCGGGGCACGGCTTTGCGCACCACCTGTTCCATAGCCAGCGGGGGCAACGTGTTGATAAAGTTCCTGTCGAGCAGCATCGGCACGGTTCCGGCTTTTTCATCCGGTACCTGTGCCTGCTCCATCTGCTTGACCATCATGTCGGCCAGCCCCAGTCCTTTGGCCGCAATCTGCTGCCCAATCTGCTGATCGTACATCGAGGTGTAGAGCCTGGTTTGATCGTTGCTCAGCAGACCATCCTGCGGCAACGCCTGGCGCATGCTCTTCAACATCATCTGTACAAACATCCCTTCCACCTGTTTTGCCACTTCCCGCGCATGCGCTTTCGGGTCTTTGCTGGCTTCACGTTTCAGGTTGTTGAGTGAGCGGCTGTCGTAAGCTGCATTCATCAGAGACTGGGTATCACTCATCAGATTATTTCCAGTTTGGCGTGCAGGCAGCCTGCACTCTGCATTGACTGCAGGATGGACATCAGGTCGATTGGCGTCGCCCCCAGCGCGTTCAGCGCACGCACCACACTGTTCAGGTTGGCGCTGGCATTAACGCTTTGCAGCGATCCCCCGCTCTGGCGCAGGTCAATCTGCGTCTGCGGCGTCACCACAGTCTGTCCACCGGCAAACGGCGTGTTCGGCTGGCTGACGTTCTGCGACTGGTTGACGGTAACCGACAGGTTGCCCTGAGCAATCGCACAGGAGCTGAGCATCACTTCACGGTTCATCACTACCGAGCCGGTACGTGAGTTGATAATCACTTTCGCATCCTGAATCGGCACGGACACGTCAATGTTCTGGATATCAGCCAGCAGACGCACTTGTGAGGTACTGTTGGCGGAAACCTGCACCTGCACGGTACGGCCATCAATTGCCTGCGCAGAACCGTAGCCACTGCGCGCGTTGATAGCGTCGGCGATACGCTGCGCCATGCTGAAATCTTCATCGTTCAGGAACAGGTTAAGCACGTTGCTGGTGCCAAAGTTGTTAGGCAGTTCACGCTCAATGGTCGCGCCGCCGGTAATGCGGCCGCCGTTTACCTGGTTAACCGTCACGCTGCTGCCACCGGCAGAAGCTCCGGCCCCCCCCACGAGAATGTTACCCTGCGCCAGCGCATAGACCTGGTTATCCACGCCTTTCAGCGGGGTCATCAGCAGCGTACCGCCGCGCAGGCTTTTGGCGTTCCCCATCGAGGAAACGACCACGTCAATCACCTGCCCCTGACGCCCAAATGCGGGCAGTTTTCCGGTGACCATCACTGCCGCCACGTTTTTCAGCTGCATGTTAGTCCCGCTCGGGACGGTAATGCCCAGCTGGGACAACATGTTGTTAAGGCTCTGAGTGGTAAAAGGCGTCTGGGTTGTCTGGTCACCGGAACCGTCCAGTCCCACCACCAGACCGTAACCGATCAGGGAGTTATCCCGCACGCCGCCGACAGTTGTCAGGTCGCGAATGCGGTCTGCATTCGCCAGCGTGCTGACAGAAGCAAGCAGCAGCAGGGTGAGTTGAAGAATTCTACGCATAGTAACCTCTTAGAATGGTGACAGGTTCAGGAAGAACCGTTGCAGCCAGCCCATCGTCTGTGCCTCATTGATATAGCCGTTGCCGACGTATTCAATGCGGGCATCCGCCACCTGGGTCGAAACCACGCTGTTGCTACCGCTGATGGTGCGTGGGTTAACCACGCCCGAGAAACGGATGAATTCCGTACCCTGGTTAATCTCAATCTGTTTCTCACCAACCACTTTCAGGTTGCCGTTTGGCAATACCTGATTCACGGTAACGGTGATGGTGCCGGTAAAGGTGTTGTTCGCCGTAGCGCCACCCTTACCTGCAAAGGTATTTTTGCCGCTGCCATCCAGCGTGGCTTTATCACCACCCAGCAGGCCGGTCAGCGCACTTGGCACAGCGGTCAGACCCACTGTGGCGCTGCCATCACGTCCGGCAGACGCGGTTGAACTCTTACTGGCACTGACGTTTTCCTGCAGGGTAATGGTCAGCGTATCGCCAATGTTACGTGGGCGACGATCCTCGAACAGCGGCTGATAGCCGTAGTTCATCGGCATGATGCCCTGAAAAATGGAGCCATTAACCACCGGCGGCGAAGCAGGCAGCGGCTGGGCCGTTGTCGAGCCTTCGACCAGTGGCTTACGTGGAACTAAAGCACAACCGTTAAGCGTCAGGAGCAGCATGGCTACCAACAAACGTCCAGGCATTGAGATTTGCTTCGCCATGGAATCACTACCTTTAATAATCAGAAGGTCTTTTATTAAGGGCCGGGCGAACCCGGCTGGTTTACATTACTGCGATTACAGCTGAGTCAGCTTGGCCAGCATCTGATCGGAAGTGCTGATTGCCTTACTGTTGATCTCATACGCGCGCTGGGTCTGGATCATGCTGACCAGCTCTTCCGCCACGTTGACGTTTGAAGTTTCGACATAGCCCTGGTACAACAGGCCCGCGCCGTTGTTACCTGGGGTGCTGTCAGTTGGCGCACCGGAAGCCTGAGTTTCCTGGTAGAGGTTTTCACCTTTACTTTCCAGACCTGCGTCGTTGATAAAGGTGCTCAGCGTCAGCTGACCAACCTGCACCGGCTGGGTCTGCCCCTGCTGGGTTACGCTGACCACGCCGTCACGACCGATGGTCATGCTCAGGGCGTTGGCAGGAATGGTAATGGCAGGCTGCACCGGGAAGCCGCCGTTGGTGACCAGTTGTCCATTCTGATCGGTCTGGAACGAACCGTCACGGGTATAGGCCAGCGTGCCATCCGGCATCTGCACCTGGAAGTAACCCTGCCCGCTGATCGCCACGTCTTTCGAGGAGTCAGTTTTGTTCAGGTTACCCTGAGTGTGCAGGCGCTCGGTGGCGACCGGACGGGTACCGGTACCCAGTTGCATACCAGAAGGTAAGTTAGTCTGTTCGGATGACTGCGCACCCGGCTGGCGGATAGTCTGATACATCAGGTCTTCGAACACCGCACGCTGACGTTTAAAGCCGTTGGTGCTGACGTTGGCCAGGTTGTTCGAGATGACATCCATATTGGTTTGCTGGGCGTCAAGACCGGTTTTGGCAATCCATAAAGAACGGATCATAGATTTTCCTCTTGCACTTAGCTCAGTGACAGCAGCTGGTTAGCGCGTTGTTCATTCTGATCGACGCTGGAGATGACTTTCATCTGCATCTCAAAGCGGCGAGCGTTAGCGATCATATCGACCATGGTCTGCTCAGTTTTGACGTTGCTGCCTTCCAGCACGCCAGGCATCACCTGAATGGTCGGATCGTTTTGCAGGACGGCACCGCGCTGTGCCTGAGCGCTCGCGGTGAGACGGAACAGCCCGTCATCGCCGCGAGTCACTTCTGAACCGGTGGCTTTCACCAGTTTCAGACGGCCCAACTGGACAGTGGCATTCGGCGGATCGCCCGGATTCAGCGCGGTGATAGAACCGTCAGCAGCGATGGTGATTTCCGACCCCTGCGGCACGGCAATCGGGCCGCCGTCGCCGATCACCAGGTTGCCCTGGACGGTCAGTTGCCCTGCCGGGTTCAGTTCCATGTTGCCGTTTCGGGTATAAGCCTCGGAACCATCGGGGGCACGCACCGTCAGCCAGCCGTCCTGACGGACAGCCACATCCAGTGGGCGCTCGGTGTAGTCCATCGGCCCCGGGGTCATATCGGCACCGGGCGTGGACGCCGTCACCAGCGTGCGCGTTGGCAGAGAAAGCCCTTCCACCGGCACCGCACGCAGCGCATTAAGCTGCGCACGAAAGCCAGGTGTAGAGGCATTGGCGAGGTTGCTCGCCGTCACTGCCTGCTGTTCGAGGGTCTGACTGGCAGCCCCCATTGCGGTATATATCGCGTGATCCATAAGACGATCCTGTTAGCCGTATTAGCGCAGGTTGACCAGGGTGTTGAGGATCTGGTCCTGAGTTTTGATGGTCTGGGCGTTAGACTGATAGTTACGCTGTGCCACAATCATGTTCACCAGCTCTTTACTCAGGTCGACGTTGGAGGACTCCACCGCGCCTGCAGTCAGGGTGCCGAGGTTACCGGTGCCCGCCAGACCGACCAGCGCCTGACCGGAAGAGTTGGTCGCAGACCACACGTTATTGCCTTTAGACTTCAGGCCTTCCGGGTTAGCGAAGTTAGCCAGCGCGATCTGTCCCAGAGTCTGGGTCTGTTCGTTGGAGTAGTTGCCAACCACAGTACCGTCGTTGTTGATCTGGTAGCTGGTCAGGTCACCCGGCTTGTAACCGTTCTGAGTCGGGTTACCAAAGGTGCTGGTGCCGGTGTTCTGCTGCTGGCTGCCCGCCAGATTCAGAGTGAACGAGCTTGGCGCTGAACCGTTCAGGGTCGCCATGCTGATGGTCTGGGTGGCTGAAGAGGTCAGCTGACCGCTGCTGTTGAAGGTCATATCCCAGGTACCGGCACTGGCTCCGGTGCTTGAATCCACGGCCTGTACGTTCCAGGTCGTGGTCGGGTTAGTCGGATCAGTGGTGGAGTCGGTAGCGCCCTTCACGAAGTACAGGTTGATGGTGTGTTCGTTACCCAGCGAGTCATAGGTGGTCATTGACGCTTTGCTGTTGTAGGTATCCACATTGGCAGAGTCGAACGGCGTGGTAGCTGGCGTGCTGTCGGTCGAGTTCAGGTTGGCAGTAATCGCCGCAGTGGTGGTCGCTTTAGCTGGCATCGCCGCATCCGGGATACTCAGACCCACGGGGTTAGCACCGGTCTGTACGGTCGGTGGCGTGCCGGTTGCCGGGTAGCCCGTCAGCTGCAGGCCATCGGCGTTAACGATATTACGGTTAGCGTCCAGAGTGAACTGGCCGTTACGGCTGTAGTAAACCGCACCGCTGGTGTCGGTCATACGGAAAAAACCTGACTGGCTGATTGCCACGTCCAGGCCACGGCTGGTGGAAGTGGTGGTGCCGTCGCCAAAGTCCTGAGTCACCGCAGCCACCTTAACGCCCAGACCCACTTTAGAGTCGGCGAACATATCAGCGAAAGAAACGGTCGCGGATTTAAAACCAACGGTCGCGGAGTTGGCGATGTTGTTACCGATCACGTCAAGGTTACTGGAGGCGGCGTTTAAGCCACTGACTGCCTGAGAAAATGCCATGTGTAAACTCCTGAAAAAGGGGGATTAGTTAAATAATCTGACGAACGTTTGCTACGGTGGTCGTACCCATCGTGCCGAGGTCTAAAACGGCACCGCTGGTGTCGTTAGTTACCCCATTAACCAGCGCATAGTTCAGTGGCTGCGCAACCAGTTGACCGGTAGCATTGCTCGCACTGAGCGAGACGGAATACTTCCCGTCGGCTGCGGTGGTGCCATCTGCCTGCGAACCATCCCATGAGAAGGTATGCACGCCTGAGCTGAGGGCACCCAGGTTGATGGTTTGCACCACCTTGCCTGATGAATCGGAAATCGTGGCGGTGGTCGCCGTGGAGGCCTGCTCCAGGCTTACGCCAAATGGCGTGGTCTGGCTGCTGCCCACCAGGATCTGGGAACCATCAACCATCACACCATGGCCGATCAGCGTGGAAGCCTGCAGAGACTGTCCGCTGGTGATCTGACCGGAAATAGACCCTAATGTGGTATTGAGTTTTTCAATGCCGCTCAGGGTATTGATCTGCGCCAGCTGGGTAGTCAGCTGACTGTTATCCATCGGATTTGTCGGGTCCTGGTTCTGTAACTGGGTGACCAGCAGCGTCAGGAACTGACTTTGCAGGTCTGCGGACGACGTATCGGAAGTCGACGACGTGGTGGTAATCGCCGTGTTATCCGTTGACTCATTAACGCCTACGGTAATGCCCATTGACCTTCTCCTTATTGACCCATCGTCAGGGTTTTCATCATCATTTGTTTAACGGTGTTCAACACCTCGACGTTGGCCTGGTAGCTGCGCGACGCGGACATGGTGTTAACCGTCTCCCCGACCACATCAACGTTGGGCATCTTCACATAGCCTTTAGCGTCGGCCATTGGATTGCCCGGTTCGTAAACCAGTTTTGCGGGGGTCGGATCATCAACCACCTGCGCCACACGAACGCCACCGGTAGGTGAGCCTGGCGATGCCATGGTCTGGAAAACCACCTGCTTGGCCACGTAAGGCTGACCGTCAGGACCGGTCACGCTGTCGGCGTTGGCCAGGTTACTGGCAGCCACGTTCAGACGCTGCGACTGGGCGTTCATCGCCGATCCGGCGATATCAAAAATATTCAGAAGTGCCATAAATTATTGCCCCTGTAGCACGGACATCATGCTCTTGATCTGCCCGCTGATAACGGTCAGATCCGTCTGGTATTTCAGGCTGTTGTCCGCGAACTGCGTACGTTCCCGGTCCATATCAACCGTGTTGCCGTCTGCAGACGGCTGATCCGGAACCCGATACATCAGGTCCATGGATGCCGGCTGAAGTGATTCCGCTGGAATATGGCGATTTGAAGTAACCGCCAACTGCAGACCCGATCCCTGCGCCCGCCCCTGCTCCATCACCTTCTGCATCTGGCTGGCAAAATCGATATCGCGAGCCTGATAGCCGGGTGTATCCGCGTTGGCGATGTTAGACGCCAGGATTTCCTGCCGCTGGGCACGCAGGTTCAACGCTTCGGTGTTAAACCGCAGTGCTGCGTCGAGTTTGTCGAGCATGCTTCCTCCGCAAAATGAAAATTCAGAGCTGACAGCATAATCTCGGGGGGGAAAGTGTTATCGTCGGAATAGCGCTAAAAAGCGTCGCTAATTTGCGCCTTGACCCCGCAGGCTCACGAGTAGAATCGTCGCCATGTTTTCAATAACTGAGATGAGAAGATGCGTGGGTTAACCTTTCTGGTCGCCGGCCTGTTGAGCCTGGTGACTCTGTCAGCCAGTGCGGGCGATCTGACCGCACAACTCAGTCAATTTTTTAAATCGCGCTATGGGGAATCCGGCCAGAGTGCCGATACCCTGAAAGTGGTGGTGAAAACCCCACAGTCGCAGTGGCCCGGCTGTGAAGCACCACAATTTTCCCTGCCGGGTAATAGCCGGATGTGGGGCAACATGAGCGTGGCCGCCAACTGCGACCAGAACCGCCGCTACCTGCAGGTTGAAGTGCAGGTCACCGGCGATTACATTGTGGCCGCCCGTCAGGTTTCACGCGGAACAGCACTCACCGCTGCCGATGTGAAAGTTGAGCATGGTCGTCTGGATACGCTGCCTTCCCGCGCGGTAATGACCGCCGAAGAGATAACCGATGCGGTCGCGCTGCGTGATATCATTCCTGGACAGCCAATGACGCTGATGATGGTCCGCCAGCCATGGCGCGTTAAAGCCGGTCAGAACGTGACGGTCACCGCCAGCGGTGACGGTTTTAATGTCTCAAGTGAGGGCCGTGCGATGAATAATGCCACTGCAGCCCAACTGGTGAGGGTACGCATGAATTCCGGTCAGATAGTGAGCGGAAAAGTGGGCGCGGATGGGAATATTCTGATTACGCTGTAAAGGCCCTATAAAGACCTAAAGAAGGGTTCAGTTCTGCCGATAGTATGAATAACAGACGTAGTACACTTATTTTATCAGGCCGATAATTCGCCTGAGCATACAGGAGTCAGATATGAGCATCGACAGAACTCAACCTATGAAACCGGCCGCCACCGTTCAGCCACGCGACACTTCCGATGCCGCAGCACCAAAGGCCCGTCAGGTCGAGTCCAAATCAGCAGGCACCGCTACGGCCACTCAGGTGGTCCTGAGCGGTGCACAGTCACAGCTGACCAAATCCAGCTCGCAGGACATTAATACCGCGCGCGTGGAACAACTTAAAACCGCCATCCGTAATGGCGAACTGAAAATGGATACCGGCAAAATCGCCGATGCCCTGATTCAGCAGGCAAAAGATTCCGTAGAAGGTAACTGAGTAAATGAATAAGCTGCTGACCGCGCTTGATAAAATGCTGGAAGTGCTGGCAAGTCTGGCCGATGTGATGACATCAGAGCAACAACAGCTCTCAGGCGGTCAGATCAACAGCAGCTTACTGCAACGTATTACCGAAGATAAAAGCTCACTGCTGGCGACGCTCAATTTTCTTGAGCAGCTGCGCCGCGACGCTGAGAAAGAAGCAGGTTTGCACGCGCCTTACAGCCTTAACCCTGAGATGGCCCGCCGCTGGGCAGCCATTCAGGAGCAGACAATGAAGCTGCGGGATACCAATCTGCACAACGGACTGCTGCTTAACCATCAGATTGGTTTTACCGGGCAGGCGCTAGAGGTGCTGAGGCCACACCAGACGCAGAAATTTTATGGCCCGGACGGGCAGGCAACCGCCAACGCATTCATCAGCCGTAAAGTGTAGCGCCCGGTCACCGCTGGCTCAGACCCCGGAACAGGAAACTGTTCCGGGGTTTTGCTTTTTGAGTTGCAGTATCAGATCGCCGTCGTGCGGGCAAAGTCCCTGACGCGGAAGCCCAGAAGTGCCAGCACCGCGAAATAAGCCCCGCCACCGGCAGCACAGACCGCAGCCAGACGAACCAGGCGCCACAGCATACTGCCCTGCGCCCACTCCGGCATCACCCACAGCAGCCCCAGCAGCACGGCCGCCATCACCATAACGGCTATCAACAGGCGCAGCAGGAAGCTGAACCAGCCCGGCTGAGGCTGGAAAATTTTCTGCTTACGCAACTGCCAGTAAAGCAGCGCCGCATTGAGGCAGGCAGCCAGACCAATCGACAGCGACAGACCGGCATGTTTCAGCGGCCCGATAAACGCCAGGTTCATCAGCTGCGTCATCAGCAGGGTGACCATGGCAATTTTGACCGGCGTTTTGATGTCCTGGCGGGAATAGAAACCCGGCGCGAGAATTTTCACCACGATCAGTCCCATCAGGCCGACCGAGTAAGCCACCAGCGCGCGCTGGGTCATCGCCGCATCAAAGGCAGTGAACTTGCCGTACTGGAACAAAGAAATAGTCAGCGGTTTGGCCAGTATCCCCAGCGCCACTGCGCTCGGCAGTGCCAGCAGGAAGCTCAGGCGCAAACCCCAGTCCATCAGGCGGTTGTATTCATTATGGTTACCGCTGGCAAAACTTTTCGCCAGCGAAGGCAGCAATATCGTGCCCAGCGCCACGCCCAGCACGCCGGAAGGGAACTCCATCAGACGGTCCGCGTAGTACATCCATGAAACCGAGCCGGACACCAGGAACGAGGCGAAAATAGTGTTGATGATCAGCGAGATCTGGCTGACGGAAACGCCAAGGATCGCCGGACCCATCTGGCGCATTACCCGCCATACACCGGCATCTTTCAGGTTCAGGCGCGGCAGAACCAGCATGCCGATTTTCTTCAGGTGCGGAAGCTGATAACCCAGTTGCAGTACGCCACCCGCCACTACTGCCCACGCCAGCGCCATCACCGGCGGATGGAAGTGCGGCGCGGCAAACAGCGCAAACCCAATCATGCTGACATTCAGCAGCGTCGGCGCAAACGCCGGAACGGAAAACCGGTTCCAGGTATTGAGGATCGCTCCGGCCAGCGAGGCCATAGAAATCAGAAAGATATAGGGGAACGTCACGCGCAGCAGCGCAGAAGTCAGCGCGAATTTATCGGCAGTGTCCGCAAAGCCCGGTGCCGTGACCAGGATCACCCACGGGGCCGCAAGCATGCCGAGAAGGGTAATGACGGCCAGTGCCAGCGTCAGAAGGCCCGACACATAAGCGACGAAAACCCGGGTGGCCTCTTCACCCTGCTTGCTTTTGTACTCTGCGAGGATCGGCACAAAGGCCTGGGAAAAAGCGCCTTCAGCAAAGATGCGGCGCAGTAAGTTTGGTAATTTGAAGGCCACAAAGAAGGCATCCGTCGCCATTCCTGCACCAAAAACTCTTGCCACAATGGCATCGCGGGCAAATCCCAGCACGCGAGAAAACAGGGTCATTGAGCTGACCGCTGCTAACGATTTCAACAGGTTCATGGGGTTCCTGATTTTTCTACGGGATCGGTGGCGCGGGCCACGGTTATCTTCTGTCCCGGTGAATGGGCCAGCAACCGGCATAGTCTACTGATGCTGAAGGAAATAACCACATTCGATTGTTACAGCGTTATTCCCGGTCGATATCACGCCAGAGCTTTTCCACGATCCGCTGCGCCATCAGCGCCTGTTCGCCGGAGGTTTGCGGCATTGTCTGATTTTGCGCGCAGTCGATGAAATGCCGTGCAGCACCGACGAATCCCCGCTGCTCCAGCGTGCTCTGCCAGCCCGGGATCGGATCGGTGATGATCTGCCCTGCCGTTTCCTGACGGAAGTCGCGCATGTCATCAATCTGCCAGACGCTGCCGTCGGTTATGGCCATTACCGATTCACGCTGGGTTCCGGCGCGACGATGCATGCTGGTGGTGATCTGAATGTCAGCATGACTGAAATGGTGCTCGGCCCGGATCATTTCTCCGGCGTCATTGGTCACCAGCGTCCCGCCCTGCAACAGGCCCTGCCCTCCACCCAGCCACAGCGCGGTATCCACCACATGCAGATAATCGTCCAGCAGCGTAAAGAAAAGCTCATGCGGACCAATGCTGTCACTGCGGTGTTTATCCATGCGCAGCGAGGCCAGTTGATCCAGCCCGTCTTTCAGCTGCAGATAACGCGGAGCAAAACGACGGTTGAAGGCCACCATCAGCTTGCGCCCCTTCTTGTGGGCCAGCTCTACCAGTTGCCCGGCCTCGCTGAGCGTCGCCGCCAGCGGCTTGTCTACACAGACGTCCACGCCAGCCAGCAACAGCTGTTTTACAATGCTGAAATGGCTCTCAGTGGAAGTGTGCACAAACACGGCATCACTGGCCGCAGCCAACTGATCAAGCGAGGAGAAAAGCGGGATTCGGTAGCTGTCACACACCCCCCGTGCTTTCTGCTGATTGGGAGAGAAAGCTCCGGCGATCTTCCAGCCATCCGTTCTGGTCACTACCGGCAGCCAGGCCTTTTGCGCAATGCTACCCAGCCCGACAATTCCTACTTTTAATCCGGCCATATCACTCTCCCTTGCCCAGCAGTTCCGCCAGCTGCTGCCTGATTTCGGCCATCTCGCGCTCCAGTCCGGTCACTCTGGCCGCCAGCCCGCTCTCGTCTGCGGCTGGTTCAGCCCCGGCCGCAACATCATCCCCCTCATCGCTGAACAGATGCATATAGCGGCTTTCGCGCTTGCCCGCTTCACGGGCCAGTCGGACCACAAAAGGCCCGTCTTCCCTGATTGCCAGATTTTCCAGCGCCTTCTCCGCCTCCGCCATATCGGCAAACTCATGCAGCCGCGTGCTGCGGGTACGGAGTTCACCCGGAGTTTGCGCACCGCGCAGCAGCAATGTGGTGATCAGGGCGAATTCGCCGGGATTGAGCTTGAGCTGTCCAAATTCGGTATTGCAAAAACGGTGCTCATATTTCACCACGCGGTTACCGAAGCCGCTCTGAGTGGTGACCAGATGCTTTTTCGCCAGCATATCCAGCGTGTCCTGCACCGCTGACTCACTCAGCGTCAGCACCGGTTCACGGTTCGACTTCTGGTTGCAGGCAGTCACCACGCCGTTCAGTGACATCGGGTATTGATCTGGCGTGGTGACCTGCTTCTCCAGCAGGCAACCCATCACGCGGGCTTCAATGGCGGAAAGAAGAATTTTCATCAGCGTTATTGTCCACGTCGTTCAGGGATCCAGTCTTTGGCAGTCAGCGCGGTCAGCACGTGATCCTGCCAGCGACCATCGATCAGCAGATAGTCTTTGGCGTAGCCCTCTTTCTCAAAACCGAGCCGGGCCAGCAGGTTACCACTGCGCTGGTTGTGCGGCATATAGTTAGCCATGATGCGATGGATGCGCTGCTGGCGCTGCATATAGCGGATGGCCGACTGCAACGCCTCAAACATCATGCCCTGCCCCTGCCACTTTTCGCCCAGAGAATAGCCCAGATAGCAGGCATGGAATGAGCCGCGCACCACGTTGCTGAAATTAGCCACGCCGCGGACTTCGTTTTCATCCGGGTCCATCACGGCAAAATAGTATGCATTGCCCTGCTTGTGCATTTCCGCGATCAGGCCGAGCCGCGCCTGCCAGCCGGAGGGGTAGCAGTGGCTGTCATCACGGATGGGCTCCCAGGGTTTGAGAAACGCCCGGTTCTCAGCGTAATAGTCCGCCAGACGCCAGGCGTCACGTTCATGAACAAGACGCACCACCAGTCTGTCGGTTGTCAGGCGTACTTTCGGGGCAGCGGAACGATAGCCAAACATCTTCTCTCCTGAATCCGGCCGATAGATGAATAAATTTGATTGATAAACCGCCGCTGCCGGTCAGCCCGTCTCACCGCTGACCGCCATTTTCGGTTGTTACTCACCACTATAACCGCGTAATTATGGGCGGGTAAAACGCTGCGGAGAAAATTTCCGGGATTTTGTCATGGAAGCGACTGAAAAACTCGCATAAAAAGCAAACCATCGATGAAAAAATATCATCCTGCTTTCGCTGGGAAAAGCCCAACCCGCGGGTGAAAATGGACCATCTGGAAGGTTTTCCACTCTCCCCTGTCAGGAATCAACATGTCACGGACCGCACGGGCAAGAAGCCTGGGTAAAGCATTTCTGCTGCTGGATAATATGCTGGTGGTATTAGGCTTTTTCGTTGTCTTTCCGCTTATCTCTATCCGCTTTGTCGACCAGCTCGGCTGGGCCGCTTTGATGGTGGGCATTGCCCTGGGCCTGCGCCAGCTGGTGCAGCAGGGACTGGGGATTTTTGGCGGTGCGGTGGCGGACCGGTTTGGTGCCAGACCGATGATCGTCACCGGAATGCTGCTACGGGCAGCGGGCTTCGCCTGCATGGCACTGGCGCATCAACCCTGGGTACTGTGGCTTTCCTGTATTCTTTCCGGGCTGGGCGGTACGCTGTTTGACCCGCCGCGCACGGCTATGGTAATCAAACTGATTCGTCCGCACGAGCGCGGACGCTTCTTCTCCCTGCTGATGATGCAGGACAGCGCGGGAGCAGTGATCGGCGCACTGATCGGCAGTTGGCTGCTGGCGTGGGACTTTCGTGTGGTTTGCTGGGTCGGTGCGTTGGTGTTTGTGCTCGCCGCAGCCTGTAACTACTTCCTGCTCCCTCCCTGGCGTCTTTCGACCGTACGGACACCCATGCGTGAAGGGCTGCTGAGCGTATTGCATGACAGACGCTTCTGCGCCTATGTCATTACCCTGACGGGTTACTACACTCTGGCTGTGCAGGTCATGCTGATGCTACCCATCGTGGTGAACCAGATTGCCGGTGCGCCGGGAGCGGTGAAATGGATGTATGCCATTGAGGCTACCCTGTCGCTGACCCTGCTGTATCCCATTGCCCGCTGGAGCGAAAAACGCTTTCGTCTGGAGCAGAGGCTGATGGCCGGGCTGCTGGTAATGAGCCTGAGCCTTGCCCCAATCGGTATGGTCACCTCGCTGCAACAGGTCTTTATGCTGATTTGTACCTTTTATATCGGCTCGATTATTGCCGAACCGGCTCGTGAAACTCTGGGGGCCTCGCTGGCCAATGCCAGAGCGCGCGGAAGCTACATGGGCTTCAGCCGGTTGGGTCTGGCACTTGGTGGCGCGGTGGGCTATACAGGCGGCGGCTGGATGTACGATATGGGACGGGAATTTAATCAACCGGCACTGCCGTGGCTGATGCTCGCAACCGTCGGTCTTATCACCTTTTTTGCCCTTTACCGCCAGTTTTACCGTCGCGCTGTCGAGCCGGAAATGTTCGGAGAAGCGCCCGCTGCGGTTTGCCCTGGGCGCTTTTCTCTTCCATACTTCCTTAATGCATTCAAAAGATTGATGGTGGCCACCGCCGCCGTCATCGCTGTAAGGAGGCGTTCTTGAAACTGTTTATTTACGATCACTGCCCATTCTGCGTGAAGGCCCGGATGATATTCGGCCTGAAAAATGTGCCCGTTGAGCTGGTGGTGATGCTCAGCGACGACGAAGAGACGCCGAAGAAACTGATCGGCCAGAAAATGGCACCGATCCTGATGAAGGAAGATGGCAGTTGCATGCCGGAGAGCCTGGATATCGTCAGCTATGTCGATAAAAAAGATCGCGAACCCCTGCTTATTGGCAAAACCAATCCGGCGATCACTGACTGGCTGCGCCACATCAACGGCTACCTCAACAAGCTGTTGCTGCCACGCATCGCCGCCGCGCCCTTTGCCGAATTCGCCACACCGGAGGCCCGCAGCAACTTCCATCATAAGAAGGAAGCCAATATGGGCAGCTTTGATGAACTGAAACTGCATTCTGAAGGCTTTATCAAAAACATCAATGACGATCTGCGCAAGCTCGATAAGCTGATTGTGAAGCCCAACGCGGTGAACGGCGAACTGTCGTTGGACGATATCAATTTGTTCCCTGTGCTGCGTTCGCTGTCACTGGTTGCCGGAGTGGAATACCCAAGTCGCGTTGCGGATTATCGCGACAACATGGCTAAGCAGACCCAAATTAACCTGTTATCTTCAATCGCTGCCTGATCTTCAGGAGCCGGTTCAGCCGGCTCTTTTTCCCTCGTTACAGTTTCCCCTTTTTCTTTATCGGTTATCCTGGTGACTCGGGCCATAATGTCGTGCAAGCTATGCCCTCCCGTCAGAAGGGTAACTGACGGCATCACATCATGAGGATAGCTATGAAGAAGTTTTTAGCCGGGCTGAGTGCCCTGCTGTTGGTGGGATTACTGAGCGGCTGTAACCAACTGACGCAATACACTATCAGCGAACAGGAAGTGAACCAGGCGCTGCAAAAACACAATAACTATGAGAAGCAGATTGGCGTGGCCGGGCTGGTTGATGCCCATATTGTCCTGACCGATCTCAACAGCCAGATTGGCCGCGAGGAGCCAAACAAAATCATGCTGACCGGCAATGCCAAAGTGAACATCAGCTCGCTGTTTGGTCCACAGAGCGCCGACATGAAACTGACCATGAAGGCGCAGCCGGTATTTAATAAAGATCAGGGTGCGGTGTATCTGAAAGATATGGAACTGGTGGATGTGCAGGTCCAGCCAGAAAAAATGCAGGGCGTACTGAAAACCCTGACACCGTATCTGAACCAATCGCTGAAGGATTACTTCAACCAGAAACCGGCCTACATACTCAGCAGCGACCGCAGCAAAGCGGAATCCCTGGCTAAGCGCTTTGCCAAAGGGCTGGAAGTGAAGCCCGGCGAGCTGGTGATCCCTTTCACCGACTAAGCGATAACTGTTCTCTGTTCCTCTGTGGGCAGAGAACGTTCTGCCGTTCTCCACTGCCTGACGACTATTTTCTGCCGCCCGTAATAAAGCAGGTGCAAAGCCCCGCCTTTATCCTTATGCTTGGAACCCGGCCAAATCAGCCACACCGATGTCACTTCTGCCGGAGCCTGTTTATGACTGCAAAACCCCAGGAACTTCTGATCCGCCGCCCTGACGACTGGCATATTCATCTGCGTGATGATGAAATGTTGAAGGCCGTGCTGCCTTTTACCAGCGAGGTCTCTGCACGTGCGATCGTGATGCCAAACCTGGTTCCGCCCGTCACCAGCGTGGCCGCGGCCATCGCCTATCGCGACCGTATCTATGCCGCTGTCCCGACCGGGCATGACTTCACCCCATTGATGACCTGCTACCTGACCGACTCGCTGGACCCGGATGAAGTGGAAAAAGGCTTCAGCGAAGGCGTGTTCACCGCAGCCAAGCTTTATCCGGCACATGCCACAACCAACTCCAGCCATGGCGTGACCAACATTGCTTCCATTGCTACCGTGCTGGAACGCATGCAGAAAATCGGCATGCCGCTGCTGATCCACGGTGAAGTGACCGACTCGCACATCGATATTTTTGACCGCGAAGCCCGCTTTATCGAAACGGTGATGGAGCCACTACGTAAACAGTATCCGGAGCTGAAAGTGGTGTTCGAGCATATCACCACCAGAGAAGCGGCAACTTACGTGCAGGAAGGCAATCGTTTCCTTGGCGCGACTATCACCCCTCAGCATCTGATGTTTAACCGTAACCATATGCTGGTGGGCGGCGTGCGCCCGCACCTGTACTGCCTGCCGATCCTCAAGCGTAACGTGCATCAGGAAGCGCTGCGTAACGTGGTCGCCAGTGGCAATGATCGCTTCTTCCTGGGCACCGATACCGCCCCGCACCTGCGCCACCTGAAAGAAGCCAGCTGTGGTTGTGCAGGCGTCTTCAATGCTCCGTCATCCCTGCCAGCCTACGCGACGGTGTTTGAAGAGATGAATGCCCTGCAGCATTTTGAAGCCTTCTGCTCGGAGAATGGCCCGCGCTTCTACGGTCTGCCGCTGAATGAAGGTAAAGTGAAGCTGGTACGCAAGCCGTGGACCGTCCCGGAGAGTGTCAAGCTGGGTGAGCACAGCCTGGTGCCATTCCTGGCAGGTGAAACGCTAAACTGGAGCGTTGAGCTATAATCATCTGCCCTGAACGGCATAATAAATATTGCCTTCGGTTATTTTACTGTATATATTTACAGTATATTAACCGGAGGCTTTTATGCGTATTGAAGTCACTGTAGCAAAAACCACCTCTCTCCCGGCCGGTGCCATTGACGCACTGACCTCGGAACTGAGTAAGCGTATTGACAAGCAGTTTCCTGAATCAACCCACTGCGTCTCCGTACGCTATGCCGGGGCCAACAACCTGACGGTGATGGGCGGCGGCCATGAGGCGAAAGATCGCATCACCGAGATCCTGCAGGAAACCTGGGAAAGCGCGGACGACTGGTTTATTACCGACTGATCCCTGCCGCCACTTTTGCCGTTGTTTGCCGGGTGTCGCTATCCGGCTTTTTTGCTTTCCCGCCCATAAATTCGCCTGATGCCATCAGTCGTAGTAAACTGTTTTACAGGTTGGCTCTCCCAGACTGAATAAGGTGTGATTATGAATGCGGAAAACCCGGAAGAGGCCATGACGTTTGGTGAACTGCTGACGCTGATTGCCGATCAGCAGCGGCGCCTCAGCGTACTGGAAAACGCCTTTTCCTCGCTCTCTTTTTGCCTGGATGCTAAAGCCTCGCTGCTGCTAATCCAGAGCCTGCGACTGGAAGCACAAAATCAGGATCGCGATGAAAATATGCAGCAGCATTTTTCCGCGCTGGCCGACGAACTGGAAAAGCGCCATGGGGTGATTAATATTTCGCCAGAATCAGCCGTCCCTCTCTCCTGAAAATTTATTCTGGGGGCTTTTATTATCGGCCCCCATTCAAATCAGCTGAAATTAAAAGTTCACTCCCCGCGATAAAAATTTCATTCTGCGCGAAATAAAAATCCTGTTATAATTACCTTGCTCTGTAACAAAAATGGCCGCATTGAACCTCGATAAATCACTTCGTTGCATTACTAACACGAGTAATAAAGGGGGTTATAATGGACAGAAACAAAGATGTTATCCAGACACATCCCCTCATTGGGTGGGATATCAGTACCGTAGACAGCTACGATGCCATGATGATCCGTTTGCATTCGCTCACCTCCAACGAGCAGCAGGCTGATGAAGCAGAGGTTGGTCAGACATACTGGTTAACCACTGACGTCGCCAGACAATTTATCTCCATTCTCGAAGCTGGCATTGCTAAGATCGAAGCAACAGAATATCAGGACCGCGATTACAAAAAGCACTAATTCCCAACGCGATACCTGCAAGGCACCCCACGGGGTGCCTTTTTCATTCCCACCACATTTTGCTATTCTGCCGGTATTGCCTGTATATCAGAGGAGCCGGGAATGATTTATGACTTAATAGTGGTGGGCAGCGGGTCTGTCGGTGCGGCCGCAGGCAGGTATGCAACTCAGGCGGGCCTGAAGGTGCTGATGATTGACCGTGCTCATCCTCCTCATCGTGACGGCAGCCACCACGGCGAATCACGCCTGATCCGCCATGCATACGGCGAAGGTTCGCGCTATGTGCCAATGGTGCTGCGCGCGCAGAAATTGTGGGATGAACTTGAAGCACAGTGTGGCGAACGCATTATGCACCGCAGTGGAGTGATCAACCTGGCTCCCGAATCCTCAGAATTTATCCGGAATGTTCGTCAGAGTGCGGCAGAATTTTCGCTGCCGGTGGAAACGCTGACCGGGGAAGAAGTGATCCGCCGCTGGCCGCAACTCTCTGTTCCTGAAGGCTATACCGGTATTTTTGAGCCCAATTCCGGCTATCTGAAATCTGAAATTGCTGTCCGCCAGCTGGTCCGCCTTGCCGAGCAGTCTGGTTGCGCCCAGCTGTTCAACTGCCCCGTACACTCTCTTGAAGAGCGCGATGGCCTGCAGCTGGTACACACTGATGACGGTATCTATAGCGGCAGAAAACTGCTGCTGAGTGCAGGAACCTGGGTGAAAACGTTGTTCCCGGAACTGCCCATCACGCCGGTACGCAAAGTTTTCGCCTGGCATCAGGCGGATGGACGCTACAGTGAAAACAACAAGTTCCCGGCCTTCACCGTTGAAATGCCTGACGGCGATCACTTCTATGGCTTCCCGGCGGATAACAACGCAATCAAAATTGGTAAGCACAATGGTGGCCAGGCCATCAGTTCTCCGCAGCAGCGCAAGGCTTTCGGTGCGGTGGCAGAAGATGGCAGCGAACTGTTTTCGTTCCTGCGCCATTTCTTACCTGGGGTGGGGGTCTGCCTGCGAGGTGAGGCCTGCACCTATGATAATACGGCGGATGAAGACTTTATTATTGATACCCTGCCCGGCTCACCGGATAGGCTGTTAATTAGCGGACTAAGCGGCCACGGCTTTAAATTCGCCACCGTATTAGGTGAAATTGCCGCGAATTTTGCCCAGGGTAAACCGGCAGAATTTGATTTATCTCCCTTTGCACTGTCCCGCTTCTGAATAAAAAAGACGGCCTGAATGAGGCCGTCTTTTGCGATGAAATCTGAATTAAGTTTTATCTGATTGCCATTTATTTCATCGCGGGGCGAATACTGTCGTCCCGCTTTATTTTATTTTGACGCGGCCAGTGCTGCGGCTTCTTTCTTTTGCTGACGCAGTCGCAATTTCTTCACCAGGCTGCGTGCCTCTGCTTCAGTGGCAACGGCGGGCGCAGAACCGGACAGCGGCTTACGGGCGGTTTCACGCATGGTAAACACGGTGATCACCCCAATCACCCCAGCTCCCATCAGATAGTAAGCCGGCATCAGCAGGTTACCGGTTTTCTCCACCAGCCAGGTCGTGACCAGCGGAGTGGTCCCCCCGAACAGGGAAACTGAGAGGTTAAAACCTATCGCCAGCGCACTGTAACGAATATCGGTGGCGAACAGGGCTGGCAGCGTGGCAGGCATCGAACCACTAAAGCAGGTATGGATCACGCCCAGAATAATCAGGCCGACAAACACCCACAGCATATTGCCGGTGCCGATCAGCATCAGACACGGCACTGACAGAACGATCAGCGACACCGCGCCTCCCCAGATCACCGGACGGCGTCCCAGACGGTCATTCCAGTGTCCCCAGAACAGGGTTAGCGGCATCATTACAAACATCACCACCAGGATCAGCATCAGGCTGCTCATTTCGCTCAGGCCAAGAATACCGGTCAGGTAACTTGGCATGTAGGAAGTCAGCATGTAGTTGGAGACGTTAAACAGCAGCACCAGACCGATACACTTCAACATCTGCGCACGATACTTGCTGAGCATCTGCAACAGCGTCAGACGTGGCTTGCTGTGCTCCAGCGCCTCCTGTTTTTCCATGTGTTTCTGGAACGCTGGCGTCTCTTCCAGCTTCAGGCGGACATACAGGCCAAACAGGCCGAGCGGCGCGGCGATAAAGAACGGGATGCGCCAGCCCCAGTCCAGCAGTGTGGCTTCCGGCATCGCAGCAGTGAGCACGGTAACCAGCCCGGCTCCGAGCAGATAGCCTCCCAGCGTACCAAACTCCAGGAAGCTGCCCATAAAGCCACGTCGGTTATCGGTTGAGTATTCGGCGATAAATGTGGCCGCACCACCATATTCCCCTCCGGTAGAGAACCCCTGCACCAGACGAGCCACCAGCAGCAGGATTGGTGCAAGGATGCCAATAGAGCTGTAGCTGGGGATCAGCCCGATACAGAAAGTCCCTACCGCCATCATGATCATAGTGATGGCCAGCACCTTCTGGCGGCCAATTTTGTCACCTAAAGGACCGAATACCAGGCCACCGACCGGGCGCACCAGAAAGGCCGCGGCAAAAGCACCGAAGGTTGCCAGCAGCTGTGCCGCTGCGTTGCCGCCGGGGAAAAACACCTTACCGATGGTCACGGCCAGATAGCTGTAGACGCCAAAGTCGAACCACTCCATGGCATTGCCCAGTGCGGCAGCGCCAACGGCGCGCTTTAACATATCGCCGTCAACGATGGTGATGTCTTCAACGGTCAGTTCTTTCGACTTTTTCTGCCAGAAGTGCTTCTTCGGCTTTGTGGATGATTCAGATGCGGTGCTCATACGGATCCCCTTGATGATGGAATGAATGAAGCAGCGTCATAGCTTTCGTTGCCTGGGTACTGGAGTGGTGAAGGGAAAGAAAGCTATAAAGCAGCGAGAATGAACAGCGAGGCGCTTTAACAACGGCTCTTTACGGTAATTTACTCTATACGACAGACTTTGATTTATCAAGTTTGTGACAGTTATCGCTGATTTTATCCAAAAACCGTCGTCTATCCGCCATTTAAACCCTGATGTTCGCTATAAATCTCCACCGGGACTTTTATACTTTGGTCACTATTGGGAAACTTTTGCACCGCATTAAAAATTAACTCATGGCGGAATTAATAAAATAAAATTATCAATTCCGCAGTGTGATGCTGACACAAAATGACAAATAATTGACATACATTTTAAATAACATCAAATAAATAGAATTAAACCCACTCATAAAAGGCACGCACATCTCTGGAAATGACAGGGAGTTCCCTCCGTAACTTCTGAGTAAGGCCGAAATAAATGCACATAAAACATCATTTATTGCAGTAATTTTGAACAAAATTATAATTTTGTTTACTTATGGTAATTAGTTGTTGATTTTAAGTTTCAGCCTGGTCAGGCTTGGCAAAAAAATGACTGGCTGGACATCCTGATGCAGTGGAAAAATACCTCAACCCGTTTAGGTCATCTCAGCGTGCTGCTTCACTGGCTGGTGGCCCTGGCCGTGTATGGCATGTTCGCTCTGGGCCTGTGGATGGTCACTCTCGGCTATTACGACAGCTGGTACCACCCAGCTCCGGAGCTGCATAAAAGCATAGGCATCACGCTGTTTGCGGTGATGATCCTGAGAGCGATCTGGCGATTTATCTCTCCGCCACCGAAGCCGCTCTCCAGCTATTCCGCTCTGACCCGCATCAGTGCCGTCGGCGTTCATCTGCTGCTGTACGGCATCCTGTTTGCCATTTTCATCAGTGGCTATCTGATATCCACCGCCGACGGTAAACCGATTGAGGTCTTCGGCCTGCTGTCTGTTCCCGCCACGCTTGAAGGTTTTGGCGAACAGGCGGATCTGGCCGGGGATGTTCACTTATGGCTGGCATGGAGCGTGGTGATCCTCTCGGGCCTGCACGCGCTGGCCGCGCTTAAACACCATTTTATCGATCGAGACAATACGCTGAAACGGATGCTGGGTAACCGCATCGACTAACCTCTGGAAGGGAGAAAAAGATGTTCAGGAAAAGCCTGTTGGGACTGACCACTGCTTTAATGCTGAGTACCGGTGCCGCCCACGCGGCCGACTATAAAATTGACAAGCAGGGGCAGCACGCCTTTGTGCAATTCCGTATCCAGCATCTGGGCTACAGCTGGTTGTACGGAACCTTTAAAGATTTTGACGGCAGTTTTACCTTTGACGAAGCTGACCCGGCGAAAGACAAAGTTAGCGTCACCCTCAATACCAACAGCGTGGATACCAACCACGCTGAGCGTGATAAACACCTGCGCAGCGCGGAATTTCTCAACGTGGCAAAATTCCCGCAGGCTACTTTTGTCTCAACCAGCGTGAAGAAGGACGGTGATAAGCTGGCGATCGCCGGCGATCTGACGCTGAACGGTGTGACCAAACCTGTCACGCTGGAAGCGAAAAAACTCGGCGAAGGGAAAGATCCCTGGGGTGGGTATCGCGCAGGCTTCGAGGCTGAAACCAGCCTGGCACTGAAAGATTTCAACATCACCACCAACCTCGGCCCGGCTTCTCAGGAAGTCCAGCTGATGATTTCTGTAGAAGGTATCCGCCAGTAAAAAAACACCCCGTCAGCATCAGCTCACGGGGTGTGATTTTCTTCTCAAAGACCCCTTACTTATCCGGTGTCGGAATTTTCAGGGTCATATTTAACAAACCACGCGACTTGTTGAAAATTTTATTGCCGTTCTCACGACCTGCACGGCGGGCGCGTTGCTCTTCAGGAGCCAGCGCCAGCTCTTCCATGCAGATCGGGCTGCAGCAGTCATGATACTTCGCTGCACAGGCCGGACACTGAATAAACAGCAGATGGCAGCCGTCATTTTTGCAGTTAACGTGCGTATCGCAGGGCGTGCCGCACTGGTGGCACTGAGCGATCACATCGTCAGAGATACGCTCGCCCATACGTTCGTCAAAGACAAAGTTTTTGCCTTTAAACCGCACCGGCAGGCCCTGCTCACGGGCACGCCGCGCGTATTCAATGATGCCACCTTCGATGTGGTAAACATTTTCAAAACCTTTATGACGCATCCAGGCACTGGCCTTTTCGCAGCGAATGCCGCCGGTGCAGTACATCACGATCTTTTTGTCTTTATTGTCCTGCAGCATATCAACAGCCATCGGCAGCTGATCGCGGAAGGTATCGGCCGGGATCTCCAGCGCGTTGTCGAAATGCCCCACTTCGTATTCATAGTGGTTACGCATATCTACAAACACCGCATCCGGATCGTCGAGCATGGCATTCACTTCGCCCGCCTTCAGATAGCCACCGACATTGCTGGCATCAAAGGTTTCGTCGGTAATGCCGTCAGCCACGATACGCTCGCGCACTTTCAGGCGCAGCACCCAGAAAGATTTGCCGTCGTCATCCAGCGCGATATTCATGCGCAGGTTATTGAGCGCCGGATCGAAGGCATACAGCATCGCCTTCATCTCTTCATAATGGCTGGCAGGTACGCTGATCTGCGCATTGATTCCTTCTGCCGCAACGTAAACGCGGCCAAAAACTTTCAGTCGGGTGAGCTGCACATACAGCACGTCACGAAAAGCTTTAGGATCGGTGATGGTGAAATACTTGTAGAAAGAGACTGTGGTGCGCGGCTCGGTTTCGGCCAGCATCCGCGCTTTCAGCTCTTCATTGGAAACAAGGTTATGTAACACTGGCATGGTGTACTTTCCTGGATTCATAAGAGAAATTTTGCGGGGCTATCATACATGAAGAATACGCCTATAGTTAGCCTGTTAAACGTCAATTTGACCAACACCGGAGATAATAAATGAGCCAGCTGTTCAGCCCGATTACCCTTGGCAAACTCACCCTTGAAAACCGTATTGCCATCGCTCCGATGTGCCAGTATTCCGCCGATCACGGCAAGGCCACCGCCTGGCACCGTATTCATCTCGGGCATCTGGCGCTTTCCGGTGCGGGTCTGCTGATTATTGAAGCCTCCGCCATAGAGCCTGCGGGCAGAATCACTCCGGAAGATCTGGGACTGTGGAATGATGAAACCGAGCTGGCGCTGGGGGATGTGCTGAAAGACGTGCGAAAGTATTCCCGGATGCCGACAGGCATTCAGCTGGCGCATGCCGGACGCAAGGCCTCAACCGAAGCTCCGTGGCACGGCGGTGGGTTCCTGCGGCCTGAAGAAGGTGGCTGGCAGACCTCTTCAGCTTCGGCTGTGCCATTCAACGAAACGGATGGCACGCCACTGGCGCTGACTAAAGCGCGTATTGAAGAGATTAAGCAGGGTTTTATCGACAGCGCCATCCGTGCCGACAGACTGGGGCTCGATCTGATTGAGGTCCACGCAGCGCATGGCTACCTGCTGCACCAGTTTCTTTCTCCTTTATCTAATCAGCGTCAGGATGAGTACGGTGGCTCGCTGGAAAACCGCCTGCGCCTGACGCTGGAAATCTTCCGCGAGGTCCGTCGCGTATTCCCGGCACACAAACCTGTTGGCGTGCGGATTTCGGCCACGGACTGGGTTGAAGGGGGTTGGGACCTGTCGCAGTCCATTGTGCTGAGCAAAGCGCTGGCCGAAGCGGGCTGTGCTTATATCCACGTCTCCAGCGGCGGTCTTTCTCCGCAGCAAAAGATCGGCGTGAGGCCGGGTTATCAGGTGCCTTTCGCCGCGGAGATCAAAAAAGCCGTTACGATACCGGTTATCGCTGTTGGCCTGATTACCGAACCTGAACAGGCGGAAGCGATCCTTGTTGAGCAGGAAGCAGATATGGTCGCGCTGGCTCGCGGGATGCTCTACGACCCGCGCTGGCCGTGGCATGCAGCGGCAAAACTGGGCGCAAAAGTGCAGGCACCGGAACAATACTGGCGCAGTGAACCTCATGAGGTAAAAGGCCTTTTCAAACCGAAAAAGGGCTGACGGTGAAACCAGACGATTCCTCAACAGGGTGCGATAAATACGTCGGAAGACAGCGTGTTATTTCAGTTCGTCGCTAAAAAATGGCACAATGGGCCATAAATAATAAATCACGGGCAGCATAATGGTGCCCCTTTTTTACGATCTGGAAACTCATGACTCAGTTGCCTCAATTTTCGCGTGCGTTGTTGCATCCCCGTTATTGGTTTACCTGGTTGGGGATCGGTTCGCTGTACCTGCTGGTACTGCTACCTTATCCGTTGCTTTATCACCTGGGCTGCGGTCTGGGCCGTCTCTCAATGCGTTTCCTTAAACGCCGGGTTGAAGTGGCGCGCCGTAACCTGGAACTGTGCTTTCCCGGTATGCCGCAAGCCGAACGCGAAGCGATGGTGGTACGGAATTTCGAATCCGTCGGTATGGGCCTGATTGAAACCGGCATGGCCTGGTTCTGGCCGAACTGGCGCATCACCAAATGGTTCCACGTCAGTGGCCTTGAACACATCGACAAAGCGCACCAGGACGGTAAGGGCGTGCTGCTGATCGGCATGCATTTTCTGACCCTTGAGCTGGGTGCCCGCATTTTCGGCATCCATAACCCTGGCATTGGTGTTTACCGTCCGAACGACAATGCGCTGCTGGACTGGCTGCAGACCTGGGGCCGGATGCGCTCGAATAAAAGCATGCTGGATCGCAAAGATTTAAAAGGCATGATCCGCGCCCTGAAAAATGGTGACATCATCTGGTATGCACCAGATCATGATTATGGTCCAAAGAGCAGTGTGTTTGTTCCCTTTTTCGGCGTGGAGAAAGCCGCATCAACCAAAGGTAGCTATCTGCTGATCCGTAGTGGCCAACCCGCCGTGATCCCGTTTGTTCCGCGTCGTCTGCCATACGGTAAAGGCTATGAGATGGTGATCCTGCCGGAAGAGCAGGCAATTCCACTGGATGATGAAGCCGCGACCGCTGCCAGAATGAACAAAGTGGTTGAGCACGGCGTGCTGATGGCTCCCGAGCAGTATATGTGGCTGCATCGCCGCTTCAAAAGCCGCCCGGCTGGCGAACCCTCGCTCTATTAAGAATCTGTGGCGGACCTTTGCGTTCGCCGCAACCTCAACACTCCTTCAATCCCCCTGTGTTTTCTGCGTACTTTCCTGTTAAGTTGTTTATTTTAAGCGCATACTTAGTCTGCTAATAATAAATCTTACCCTACAGGTCCCACATCGCGCATGGCTACCACCGACGTTCCGCTCTCTTCGATTCACTGGCAAAAAAACCTGTTTGTCGCCTGGTGCGGCTGCTTTCTTACCGGTGTAGCATTCAGCCTGGTGATGCCCTTCCTGCCGCTTTATGTCGAACTGCTCGGCGTCACTAACCCGGAATCCCTGAACCTGTGGTCAGGGCTGGTGTTCAGTATCACCTTCCTGTTCTCGGCGATTGCCTCCCCCTTTTGGGGCGGCCTGGCCGATCGCAAAGGCAGGAAAATCATGCTGCTGCGCTCGGCGCTGGGAATGGCGATAGTGATGCTGCTCATGGGAATGGCGACCTCAATCTGGCAGTTTCTGGCGCTGCGTGCACTGCTCGGCCTGCTGGGCGGCTTTGTGCCAAATGCCAACGCGCTGATTGCCACTCAGGTTCCGCGTACCAAGAGCGGCTGGGCGCTCGGCTGGCTCTCCACGGGTGCAGTCAGTGGCGCGCTGATTGGTCCGCTTATCGGTGGCCTGCTCGCCGACAGTTTCGGCCTGCGTCCGGTGTTCTTTATCACCGCTACGGTACTGTTTATCTGCTTTATCATGACGCTGTTTTCCATCCGTGAAGAGTTTATTCCGGTGAAGAAAAAGGACATGCTGCATGTTCGTCAGGTGTTCATTTCGCTGAAAAGTCCGAAGCTGGTTCTGTCACTGTTTGTCACCACGATGATTATTCAGGTGGCCACAGGATCAATTGCTCCAATCCTCACGCTCTATGTCAGGGATCTGGCCGGAAATATTCAGAATCTGGCCTTTGTCAGTGGGTTGATAGCCTCCGTTCCTGGGGTGGCGGCCTTAATCAGTGCGCCAGGATTGGGCAAACTCGGAGACCGTATAGGCCCGGAACGTATTCTGATTGCCATGCTGATTGTCTCAGTGTTGTTGCTGCTACCGATGTCGCTGGTGCAGAACCCGTTGCAACTGGGGATTTTGCGCTTCCTGCTGGGTGCAGCCGATGGCGCGCTGTTGCCCGCAGTCCAGACTCTGCTGATCTATAACGCCAGCAATCAGGTGGCCGGACGCATCTTCAGCTATAACCAATCCTTCCGTGATATCGGCAACGTCACCGGTCCACTGATGGGTGCAGTGGTGTCAGCGCATTGGGGCTATCGCACAGTTTTTGTAGTCACTGCCTGCGTGGTGGCGTTTAACGCGCTCTATTCGTGGCTGAGTTTACGAAACCGCCGATCCTACCTTGAGGAACTGGATTAACAGGCGTACAAAAGATGAGTGCCTGAGCGCACAGGTTATTCATCTTTATACAGAGGACGTATTATGAAATGCTCAACCATGAAGGATAAAATAGCACTCGCCATTCTGCTCGGCATCATTACTGGCTTCATTTGTGCGATCGTCAAACTGGGCTGGGAGATTCCCTTCCCGCCACGAACACCGCTGAGAGACCTCACCAATCCCCCTCAGCAAATCCTGCAGCAGCTGGGATTTTCTTTTGATTTCACCCATCTGACCTACCTTTACAGTGATTACCCCCGCCCGATCATCAGCTTTATTATGCACTTTGGCTTCTCCATCACCTTCGCTGCACTCTATTGCCTGATCGCTGAATTCAGACCCGGCATTAAATTATGGCAGGGTGCTTTTTATGGCCTGATGATCTGGTTTGTTTTCCATATAGTGTTGCTGCCGCTGTTTGGCACTGTCCCTGCCCCCTGGAATCAGCCGCTGGACGAGCATTTTTCAGAGATCACCGGCCATATGTTCTGTTTCTGGGCCGCTGAACTGGCCCGCTATGCGCTGAGAATTAAATTCACTGGCCAGCAAGAAACAGAATAGACATTTAACGGAGCCGGTAATGGTGAGATGTCTTTTTAAGGCAGATACTTTTTCCGGTTCTACAGGACAGGCTTCTCCCTCCTGGACTAAGCCGTTGCCCGTCCGCGTTCGCTCTTAAAATGCCCCTGTCGGTTATTGTTATGTTTATACCATTGATACTTAACTACAATTTATCAGCAGTTTTTTTTCCGTCATCCGTTTACCCCAGCTAAAGTTCGACTATCCTTTTCTAAACCTGCATTTATAGTGATGGAGAAACCCCATGAGCATGTTCGCAACGCTGGAAGAGGCGATAGACGCCGCACGTGAAGAGTTCCTGGCTGCAAACCCGGAACAGGAAGAGGATGAAGCTTCGGTGAGCCAGTTTAACCTGCAGAAATATGTGATGCAGGATGGCGATATCATGTGGCAGGCAGAGTTCTTTGCCGATGAAGGCGACGAAGGTGAGTGCCTGTCGCTGCGCAGCGGCGAGGCCGCTCAGAGCATCTTTGACGGTGATTTTGACGAGATCGAGCTGCGTCAGGAGTGGCAACCAGAGAATACTCTGCACGAATGGGATGAAGGCGAGTTCCAGCTGGAACCCCCGGCCGACAGTGAAGAAGGCGAGGCCGCAGCGGAAGAGTGGGAAGACGACAATACCGACTCTGACAACTACGCCTGATATGCCCTATTCGTAGGGACCGTGATGCGCATCCACCGGCAGCAGCAACGTATCGACCACCAGCGACAGCGGCAGGTCGATAATCGTCAGAAAGCGCCAGGGCGTGTCACGGACATCCCACTGCACGCCAGGATAAAACTGATTGCCATGGCCTTGTCCCGGCATCGTGCGGCTGATAATGCTGCCACAACCGCTCAGTAGCATGACACAAAGCCCCAGCAGCAACCCACGAGTTATTGTCGACATCATTTTTAACCATTCAGCTGAATAAAAAACGCGCCATTGTACAGCAACAGTCTGCAACAGACAGAAGCTGGAATGCAAAATATCTGTAAAGCTGCCGGATTCAGGCGAAAAAAAACCGGGAAACTATTCCCGGTTTTTTGTGCCCTGAGATTAAGACTTCGCAGTCTGAATCGCCTCAGGATTCATCTTCAACGACTGATAGTAATCAAACCAGTCGTGATACTTATCGGCATGCTGCCACAGGCGATAATGCATCCTGGACAACGTCACCGGGTCGCTGATCAGTGCCAGACGACGATCGCGATCCAGCTTTTTCGGTGACTCGCTCAGCGCCTGATCAATCTGACGGTCGCGGGCAAACTCCAGCACATCACTTTTCAGGTGGCGGGAGGTGGCCATCGCACTGGCAAGGGCATTGAACGACGGGTTAAACACCGCGTGCATAAAGCCATCCTTCAGTGCGCGTGAGCGGTTAAGCTCCACGTAGCAATCGGTATCCAACAGCTCCTTAGGCGGATTGTACTCTTCAGGGATCAGGAACAGTTTAGCGCGCTTGGATGCGTTACCTGTTGTTGATCGGCTTGAGAATACCGAAACGAACGGAGACAGGATCAGCGAGAAGACAATCGGTGCCAGCCACCACAGGAAATTCAGATCCAGCCAGCCCATTCCTGCCGCCCAAACGATACCCAGTGCCATCTGCGAACCATGACGTTTAAATGCTTCGCCCCAGGGCGTGGCATCATCATCACGCTGTGGAGAGTTCCACACCACTTCCCAGCCGAGAAACGCGCTGACCACAAACACGGTGTGGAACAGCATGCGTACCGGAGCGAGCAGGACCGAGAACAGCATCTCCAGGAACAGAGACACGGTAACGCGGAACACACCGCCATATTGCTTCGCCCCCTTGAACCAGATCAGCATAATACTGAGCAGTTTCGGCAGGAACAGCAGCACCATCGTGGTGGAGAACAGCGCAATAGCCAGTTCAGGACGCCACTGCGGCCATACCGGGAACAGCTGCCGGGGCTGCAGGAAGTACTGCGGCTCCATCAACGTATGCACTACCTGCAGGGCCGTGGAGAGCGCAAGGAACATAAACCACAGCGGAGCCGACAGATAGGACATCACCCCCGTCAGGAACACCGCACGGTGAACCGGGTGCATACCTTTCACCAGGAACAGGCGGAAGTTCATCAGGTTGCCGTGACACCAGCGACGGTCACGCTTCAGTTCATCCAGCAGGTTTGGCGGCAGCTCCTCATAGGAACCCGGCAGATCGTAAGCAATCCATACGCCCCAGCCCGCACGACGCATCAGTGCAGCTTCCACGAAGTCATGCGACAGAATCGAACCGGCGAAGGAGCCTTCACCTGGTAGCGGTGCCAGCGCACAGTGCTCGATAAACGGCTTCACGCGGATAATAGCGTTGTGACCCCAGTAGTGGGACTCACCCAACTGCCAGAAGTGCAGGCCGGCGGTAAACAATGGGCCATAAACACGGGTGGCAAACTGCTGGCAACGTGCATACAGCGTATCCATGCCTGATGCTTTAGGCGAAGACTGGATAATACCGGCGTTCGGATTGGCTTCCATCATGCGCACCAGACCGGTGAGACACTCACCGCTCATCACGCTGTCCGCATCCAGCACTACCATGTAGCTGTACTGGCTACCCCAGCGACGGCAGAAGTCATCAATGTTGCCGCTTTTACGCTTCACGCGACGGCGACGGCGGCGATAGAAGATGCGCCCTTCCCCACCCACATCGCGAACCAACTCCATCCAGGCTTTCTGTTCAGCCAGTGCGATATCAGGGTTGTAACTGTCACTCAGCACATAAACATCGAAATTCTGCTGCTCGCCCGTTCTGACGACGGACTCCCAGGTCGCCCGCAGACCGGCGAAGACACGTTCCACATCTTCGTTACAGATCGGCATGATCAGGGCGGTACGGTGCTCCGGGTTAATCGGCTCATCGCCTTTCAGGCCATAGGAGATACTGTACTTGTCCTTGCCGATCATTAGCTGCAGAAAGCCCATCAGCGCGGTCCAGAACCCGGCCGAAACCCAGCAGAACAGCACGGCGAACAGGAACAGGATCCCGGTTTGCAGGACATAAGGCAGGATCTGCAGCACAGACTGCTGCCAGTTCTGGTCAAGCATCTCCATTGGGTCAATCAGTGCCCAGCCCTGGTAAGGCAGAATGGTTTTCATGTACCAGGTCGCCACCACGGTCTGCGCGATGGTCAGCAGCAGTAAAATGTAGCGACGGATCGAGCCAACGTGACGCCACTTATCTTCCTGGCGCTGCTCTTCCGGGTTGCTGTAACGCGGTTTGGATTTACGGCCACGCAGAGAATCCCAGGCACGCCCCACGGGGTTGGTGCGCCAGGCTTCCGGATACATGGATGAACGGGTGTGGCGCGGCATCGCCTTCAGCGTGGTGCGATCCAGTTGGTCTTTATCAAACTGTTCGCCTTTGCCCACGGAATCCGGCCACGTCATCTCGATACGCGACTTCACTGACTCCAGCGGTACGTCGTCGGGACGAGTCTCCACCGGTCCGCCTTCGGCCAGCGACTGGTGCAGCTGGCCGAAGGCTTCGTCAGGCTGCCCGGGCAGCGTATCACGTAGCGCCCTCTTCCGCTCAGCGGAAAGGGGCAGCGCATCGATATAGTCAGTGGGTATAGCAGTAGACTTATTCATTGGCAGGCAACTGATAGCTCCAGGTTTCTGTCAGCGTCTTATCACCGTTAACCAGCGCAGCACGCATTTCGGTCGGCTGCTTGGTGTCTTTTACGCGCAGACGCATAATCAGACGCCAGCCTTTGGTGACCGGATTGTAGCGCACGCTGTTTTCCACCAGTTCACCGTTGTTACCAATACTGACCTGCGGCGTGACCGGAGTGTTTTCCGGCAGCTTGCTCATATCCTGACCGGTAAAGTCAACGATGAAGGCCACCGTGCCGTCAGGCTGGCGAACCAGGTTGGACTGTTTCACATCGCCAGTGGAGCGCAGCGTATTTTTCACATAGGCCGTTTCAGGCGAATGCAACGCGCTTTCATCGCGGGTGAAGTGCAGACGGTAGTTAAAATTCATCTCTTTGCCCGGATCCGGCAGTTTTTCCGGTGTCCAGAAGGCAACGATATTGTCGTTGGTTTCATCCGCAGTGGGGATCTCAACCAGTTCAACGTGGCCTTTGCCCCAGTCTCCCTGTGGCTCAATCCAGCCGCTCGGACGGAGATCGTAACGATCGTCCAGATCCTGGTACTGCGCAAAGTCACGCCCGCGCTGCAGCAGGCCGAAACCTTTCGGGTTCTCGACGGTGAAGGTGCTGACCGCCAGATGTTTCGGGTTATTCAGCGGACGCCAGATCCACTCGCCATTACCGGCATGGATCGACAGACCGTTGGAGTCATGCAGCGCCGGACGGTAGTTAATCTGTGACGATGGCTGGTTAGGACCAAACAGGAACATACTGGTCAGCGGAGCCACACCCAGCTTGCCAACTTTGTCACGCAGATACACTTTGGACTGCACGTCCACAGTAGAATCTTTGCCTGGGGTGATCACAAAGCGATAAGCACCGGACGCGCGTGGCGAATCCAGCAGCGCATAGATCACCAGATGTTTGTCTGCTGGTTTTGGGCGCTCCACCCAGAATTCTTTAAAGCGCGGGAACTCTTCACCGGACGGCAACGCCGTGTCGATAGCCAACCCGCGGGAAGAAAGACCATACACCTGGCCCGCGCCGATCACGCGGAAGTAGCTGGCACCAAGGAAGCTGGAGATCTCATCGTCTTTCTTGTTTTTGCTGTTCAGTGGATACAGCACTTTAAACCCGGCAAAGCCGAGGTTTTTAACCGTTTCCGGATCGTGTTTAACGTTGCCGAAATTAAAATAGTCCGGCGAGTATTTAATCTCACGCACGGTAGACGCGGTGACTTCGTTAATTTTTACCGGCGTGTCAAAGTACATTCCCTGATGGTAGAACTCGAGCTTGAACGGGGTCTTCAGCTTGCTCCACCAGGATTTATCACGATTGAACTGAATCTGCTGGTAGTCGGCATATTTCATGTCACGCAATTGGGAAGGTAAATTGCTTTTCGGCGCTTCGTACCCTTTCCCTGCTAAATCTTTCGCCTGTTTTGCGACGTCATCAATGCTGAAAGCCCAGCTTGAGCTGGCATACATTGACAGCAAAACTGTTACGCCAAGCCAGCGTAATTTCATCAGTTTTGGCTTATTCTTCATTTTAATCAGCACATCCCCCCCTTTCGTGTGCTCAAAACAATCCCATCCATCTTAATGGATAATTCAGCATTCCGACAGCTCAACAACGTGATAGTTCCTCCTGACTGCTGCTTTTAGCGCCCTGTTCTCAAGTGCTTAGCGGATACAGATTCGCCTGATAGTATACCCGGGTTTTCTAAACTAAAGTAAGCGTTAAGCTTTAGCGTGGCTCAGGGTGAGCAAACGCTGCAACGTGTTGAATATTGGATGAACATGACTAAAAAAACACAGCAAAGAGAGTATTTTTTTGATTCAATCAGGGCCTATCTGATGCTTTTAGGCGTTCCTTTTCACGTCTCACTGATTTATTCCACCCAATCATGGTCAGTTAACAGCCCGGCCCCTTCCGAATGGCTGACGATTTTGAACGATTTTATCCATGCTTTTCGCATGCAGGTTTTCTTCGTCATTTCCGGCTATTTTTCCTATATGCTGTTTCTGCGTTACAGCCGCCAGCACTGGCTGAAGGTGCGCCTGGAACGGGTCGGCATTCCCATGCTGGCCGCCATTCCGCTGCTGACCCTGCCGCAATTTTTTATGATTAAAGCCTGGACCACCAAAATTGGTGACTGGAGCACCCTTTCGCGGTATGAGAAATTTAACGCCCTGACCTGGGATTTAATCTCTCACCTGTGGTTTCTGCTGGTCCTGGTAGCACTGACTATTGCCGGCACCTGGATGTTTAAATGGCTGCGCGATGGCAAGGCGGCAAAAACAGAATATTCTGACCTCACCTGGACGAAACTCAGCTTTGCGATTCTGCTGTGCAGTCTTGCCTGGGGTGCTATCCGTCGCCTGCTGTTTATTTTTGAACCTCAGTTACTGGGTAATGGTCTGTTCAATTACGGTGTGATGCAGTCACTGTTCTTCCTGCCATTCTTTGTGCTAGGCGCAATGGCGTGGAAATACCCGAAAATTAAAGAGCTGTTTGTAAAGCCGATCCCCTGGACGTTTATCGGGTCGGCACTGGCTTTTGTTGCCTACGTTGCCAACCAGACGTACAGCAAAGGAGAAGGCTGGCTGTATGAGATTGATGCGGTGGTATCAATGATGATGGGACTGTGGATGGTGAACGTGGTCTTCTCACTGGGCCACCGCATGCTGAATTCACATTCTCCACGGGTGACTTACCTGGTAAATGCCTCGCTGTTTATTTATCTGGTGCACCACCCGCTGACCATTTTGTACGGTATCTTCTTTGTTCCGGAGATCAGCAATAACACGCTGGGCTTCTTTACCGGCCTGCTGTTTGTCTTTGGCATCGCTTTTATTCTTTACGAGATCCACCTGCGGATCCCAGTGCTACGCTTCCTGTTCTCAGGCAAGCCACAGCGCTGAACAGTTTAAGCCGCGGCAATAAATTCCGCCCCTTATCGTGTACTTCCCACCGGTAAGGGGCGAATTCATTGGCCCCGCTGTTTTAAAGCAGCCATTCAATAGGCAGCCGCCACACCAGACGCACCAACAGCCGCTGCATAAATCGGGTACGCGGCTCATGTTTATGCACCACTTCGCTTGCCCCTTCTCCCGGATACTCCACCCAGTTCACCCGGCCCCACTTGTCCAGCCGCAGGGTCCAGGCACGATCGCGCATCCGGTTAATAAACCGCTGGTGAATACTGGTCGCCAGCGATTCACTTTCAATCACAAAGCCCATTTCGGTGTTCAGCATCGCCGAGCGCGGGTCAAAGTTAAACGAACCGATAAAGACTTTCTCGTTATCGACGCTGAAAGTTTTCGCATGCAGGCTCGACCCGGAATTACCGGTCAGGCCGCGGTCGTGAGGCCGGTCACTGTTACCAGAGTGGGGCTTCAGCTCATACAGGGTGATGCCGTGTCGTAACAGCTTCTTGCGCCATTTGGCATAGCCCGCGTGAACCACCGAGACATCATTCGCGGCCAGGGAGTTAGTAAGAATGGCAATCCTGACCCCTTTTCTGACCAGCGCCAGCAGCTGAGCCACGCCTGCTCTGGTAGGCACAAAATAGGCAGAGATAATATCAAACTGTTGCTGCGGTTTACCGATCACTTCCAGCATACGCGCGGGCAACAGCGAACCGGCCCTGGCACGGCCTAATCCCTTGCGAGGATCGTCGCTCAGTAACCGGGTTCTGGCCCAGGTCAGCGGCAGTTCACCGGCATCTATTTGGGTCACGAACAAGGAAGCATTAATCCGCTGCAGGTAACGCTTCACCTGCGGATCGCTGCGCCAGGCTTCCGGTAATTTAATCGCCTCTCGTTCCGCCTCAGTCTCAATGTCCACCACCTTACTGAACGGCTCGACGGCCTTGCTCTGCCAGTAGCGTTCGAAATCCACGCTGACCTCTTCCACTACCGGACCAATAGCCAGTACGTCGAGGTCGGAGAAAAGCGGCTCCTCCCCGGCACCAAAATACTCATCGCCGATATTCCGGCCGCCCACAATGGTGATCTCATCATCGACAGTGAAGCTTTTGTTGTGCATCCGGCGGTTCAGCCGGGCGAAATCGCTCAGGTAGCCCAGCGCCCGCAAAGTCCGGAAGGAGAACGGATTAAACAGCCGCACTTCAATATTGTCATGGCGGCTCAGGGCGGTCAGCGTCTCATCCAGCCCCATCGTGTTATTGTCATCGAGCAGCAGGCGAACTTTCACGCCGCGATCGGCCGCCTCCAGTACCGCGCTGAACAACAGTCGCCCGGACATGTCGTTCTGCCAGATGTAATACTGGATATCGAGGGTATGCTCTGCCATTGAGGTCAGCAGGTAGCGCGCGGCAAAGGCATCAAGTCCCTCTTCAAGAGAGTGAATGCCACTGTGTTCAGGATGGTTCTCTACCAGCGAGGAAACGGCGCGGGTCAGTCGGGTCCGGGTTGGCACGGTCTCGTCAGTTTCTGGTGTAAAAGCTTCAGCCACGCGCAATCCTCTGGTCTACCATATCAATGAGCTCCCCTCCCGGCCGGGAGGGATAAGAGACGATTATCGTACAGGATCTATTATCGATCCGGTTTTTTATTAAATGTCATACGACTGTTCTGATTAAGGCGCACGTAACGGCCCCCGGCACTCCGGGGCTGGTGGTCTAAACTTAGCGCATTACCCGGACCGGGCATGCATCGAGGAGAGCGACATGAAACCAACGCATGAATTGCCGCCGCAACGGCACAGCCCGCATCTGTTTAAAAGTTTCTTTCAGGGCAGCTTCGCCTGCTCCACCGCCTGTCGTGGAGAAGGCCGCCGCGTGGACCTTGTGATCAACAGCGGTCATGACACGCTGCTGGAAAAAGATTATGCCCATCTGGCTGACTACCAGTTACAGACAGCCCGCGATGGCGCGCGCTGGTACCTGATCGAAAAAACACCGGGCGAATATGACTGGTCAACACTTCTGCCCATGTTACATGCCGCAGAGAATAACGGTATTGAGCTGATCTGGGAGCTGGCCCACTTCGGCTGGCCCGATCATCTGGATATCTGGCAGCCAGCGTTTGTCGACAGTTTTGCTGCTTTTGCCAGAGCAATGGCAAAGTTGATGCGGGACGAGGGATATGCCGCGCCTTTTGTTACTCCGATGAATCAGGTCTCTTTCTGGTCATGGGCCGGAGCCGACGTGGCCTGGTTTAATCCGCACGCAACCGGCCGGGGACGCGAGTTGAAACAGCAGCTGGTCAGGGCTTCGGTCGCCGCCATGTGGGCAATACGTGAAGAGCTGCCAGGCGCACGATTCGTGCTGACCGATCCACTGGTTCACGTGGCAGCAGCGGATGATTCTGCAGCTTCCCGCGAGGAAGCAAACCGCCAGCATCACGCTCAGTTCGAGGCGTGGGACATGCTCAGCGGACGCCTGCACCCTGAATTGGGCGGTGACAGCAGCCTGCTGGATATTCTCGGTCTGAACTACTATCCGGATAATCAGTGGACGGTGAATGGCGATCCGCTCGACAGCCACAGCCCGAGCTATCGCCCACTGTCCAGCCTGTTGCTGGAAGTCTGGCAGCGTTACCAGCGTCCATTGCTGCTCGCGGAAACGGGAGCTGAAGGGGAAATGCGCGTACCCTGGCTTTCAGGCGTGGTGGAACAGGTCAATCTGGCAATGGATCAGGGCGTGCAGATGGAAGGCATCTCTGTTTTTCCGGCGGTGGACTACCCTTCCTGGGCTGATGACCGCCGCTCGCCAGGCGGCCTGTTTGGCCTGCCAGATGCCAACGGAAATCGCACGCCCTACGAGCCATATGCGCTGGAAATTCGCAGTCAGCAGATCAGACTGAAAAAAACGGTTCAGGAAGGCTGAGTTTTTTCGGGCAGGCAGGTTTCCGGACTGGAGGGTTGGCTGGGCATACGGCGAACGTCAGACAGCCAGGTCAAAGTAAACAGCACAATTACGGTGATCAGCCCGGCGGACAATAGCCCTACCAGAGCCAGCAGTCGATCCTCTCTCGTATCCATACGGTCTTTCTCCTAAAGCTCATTACAAGCGCAGACCAGCGCATTACGTCATCAACAAAGTAATGATCAGTACAAAGATTATAAGTGTAAAAGAGGTGACTGCAAGTACCACAATGGCAAATTGAGCATCATCCAGCAGGTAACGGGGCTCTTTCGGGGGATCGTTTTCCGGACGTTCTGTCATGATAGCCACTTAACTGGCCAAACGTCCTGTCCTCAGCGCCAGTAAAATCGTTCAAATCATCCTGCGCTGTCTGCGCAAAGCGTAATAAGTCTGAACTCAGCCGGGGATTAACGAAAAAATAACGAATATTATTTATGCTTCCGCATCTCCTTTTCTGGCTGGCTCCGTGCCACTGAAATTCAGGAAGGCGAAAGTGTAGCACAGCATATCGCTGAAAGAACGCATTCTCACTCACTTGAGTGAAATTCCCCGCCCTGTTTACTCTTCAGTTACTTTCCATTGAGTGATTCAAGAATTGAATAATGACCTGCTGTTACTCTGAAAGTTTATTAATACTAAAAAAAGGGCCGCCTCAACGGCCCCTCAGGTCAGAAGTCATAAGTCATCGACAGTTTCAGCTCACGCGGATCGCCCTGATAGATATAGGTACCGTAGCTTTCCACACCAGACCAGTATTTCTTGTTGGTGACGTTGTCCACGCCCAGACGCCAGGTCAGATCGTTCTCCTGCACCTTCATGCGATAGCGCAGGCCGAGATCCAGCGTAGTGTAGCTGTCGAGCTTTTTAGTGTTGGCCTCGTCGGCATACTGAGAACCGGAATGGGTCATCCGCGCCAGCGCCGTCAGGCCCTCGATCGGTTTGATATCGTATTCCGCACTCAGTACGGTGTAGAAGTTCGCCACGCCGACGGCATCGTTACCGTCGTAAGTGCCGTTCTCGGTTTTACTCATTTTTGGATCGAGCCAGGTGGCGCTGCCGTTAAGACGCACTCCGTAAATCGGCTCGCCAAAGACATTCAGCTCCACGCCACGGTTGCGTTGCTCACCATACAGGCCATAGGTGTTGGTCGCCGTGTTAAGTATTCCGGTTGGTTTCTTAATATCAAACAGCGCCAGCGTGCCGCCAAGCGTGCCGTAATCCAGCTTCACCCCAACTTCATTTTGTTTTGACAGCGTAATACCCGTCACCTGACCCGCATTGAGAGCCGTACTCGGTGCCGTCGCGCCAGGCTGGAGCGCCTCTATATGGTTGGCATACAGTGAGATCGCCTGCCACGGTTTAATGACCAGACCATAACCCGGCGTCCAGCGCGATTTGGTAAAGCGCGCATCCGTATCTTCAATTGCGGTACCGTAGGCATAGTTGCGCACCGTCACTTTCTGATGACGAGCGCCGACGGTCAGCAGCACTTTGTCATCCAGCAGGCCCAGCGTATCCGCCAACAGCACCCCTTCATTACGCAAGCGGCTGGTTGGCCGTGGATCGCTCAGACTGCCGCCAAAATAAGTGTTGGCCGGTTCCGGCACGTCGGCAGTGTCATAGATGTTGGTCGCTTGCGGGGCCAGCGTCATGCCATAGGCGGTTTTTTCGCGCTCGGTTTCGGCAGCATAGCCGATATTCACATTATGGCTGACAAAGCCGGTATCAAACTTGCCACGAATGCCAGCCATGCCGCTGAATGCATCGATAACTTTGTTGGTATCCATACGGCCAATGGTGGCGGAGCCGTCAGCATCGGTCAGGGTTGGTGAAGCATAGGCACCGATCTCTTTCGAGTGCTGGCCGCCCACTGCGCCATAAGCCGTCCAGTCCGGGGCGAAGTCATACTCTGCACGCGCCATACCGAATTTGCTCTCCAGATTACTGAACACCCAGTCCTGGCTGTAGTTACTGGTGGCACGCGGTACCGTGGGGACAAAGTCAACTTTACTGATGTTAATGCCCATACGGCCGCCGTCATAAGCCTGTTTCTGATAGCCCAGATCGAGCGAGGTACGTAATTTATCTCCACGATAATCCAGACCCAGAGAAGCCATAGTGGTACGACGTTTTTCATTATCCACCGCCGTTTCGCCCTCACGGTGCAGTACGTTGACGCGGACTCCCCACTGATTGTTATCACCAAAACGGCGTCCCACATCCAGCGAAGTGCCAACCTGAGAGGACGACGAGTAATCCACTCCCAGCCGCGTCAATGGGGCGTCATACGCATGTTTCGGCTCGATATTGATCATACCGCCCACGCCTGACGAACCGGGGCCATTCATTAACGCATTGGAGCCTTTGAACACCTCCACTCGTTCAATCATCTGCGTGGATACCACCTGGCGTGGCATTACGCCGGGCAGACCTCCAAAGGTCATATCATCCCCATTGAGATCAAATCCACGGATACGGTACGTTTCAGCATAGTTGCCGTAACCTTTAAGGTTTTGGACCGAAGCATCATTCGCCACCACATCTTTCACGGTCGTCGCCTGCAGATCCTGAATCATTTTGCTGGTATAGCCAATAACGTTAAACGGCACGTTATGGGCATCCTGTTCGCCCAGCATGCCTATACGTCCACCATTGGCAATCTGGCCATCCAGATACGCCGGGACTAACTGGTCGCCGCCCGGTGTAAAGTGATTATCCGGGGTTGCCGTTACCGTCATAGTCTGCTCATTGCCTGCCGCAGCGCCGGTATTTTTGCTGCTGGCGGTAATCGTTTTTGGCTTATCGGCGGCGCCTGCTGTTTTCGTGGCCGATTTATTGGCATCGGAAGCGATATTCGCTGTGGCTGCGATCACTGGTGCAGCAGCAGAACCGATCAGCGCAGCCAGCAGAGTGACCCGGAAGCGACCCTGGGGTGATGAAAAATGTGCCATGTTATTTCCCTGAATTAAAATACAACTGAGAATCATTATTATTCAATTCCTGATTATGCTCAGACGATTCTTAATTGCAAGCCTGATTTCCAACTGTTAACTCACTGAATGAACGGAAAAAAACCTGCAGATTTAACAAGGTTAAAACTAAGATTCTGAGGGAAAAGACAATTTTTCGAGGCGTGAAAGGAAAATGAAAGGGCGGAAGGGGAAAAAAGATTTCCACCCGTGCAATGAAAAGAGAGCCACGCGCGGAATAAATCCGCGCCAGCTCTCGCGGCAATACTTCATCTTGCGACGGCTACCTGGTTTGCCGTTACTGTGGCCAGCAGCGAAAAATCAGCGAGGTGTTGATGCCGCCAAAGGCAAAGTTATTCGACTGGATATACCGGGTTTGCAGCTCACGCGGCTGATGCATAATGTAATCCAGCTCGCCACAATCCGCAGCCGGCTCGATCAAATTCAGCGTTGGGGCGAACCATCCCTCACGCATCATCTCAATACTCATCCACGCTTCCAACGCACCACAGGCTCCGAGGGTGTGACCGAAATAGCTCTTCAGCGAGGAAATCGGCGTGCGGTTGCCGAAAATTGCCGCCGTCGCCAGGCTTTCCGCTACATCACCGCGATCCGTTGCCGTGCCATGGGCATTGATATATCCAATATCTTCCGCCTTCAGCCCGGCCAATCGCAGCGCACCTTCCATACAGATTTGCATGGTTTCCCGCTGCGGTTGGGTGATATGCGCCGCATCGCAGTTAGTGTGGAAGCCGACGATTTCCGCATAAATCGTCGCGCCACGGGCCTGAGCATGCTCCAGCTCTTCCAGCACCAGCGTCCCTGCCCCTTCCCCAATTACCAATCCGTCGCGCTTTGTATCGAACGGAGATGGCGTAGTTTCCGGCGCATCATTGCGCTGGCTGGTGGCAAACAGCGTGTCAAATACCGCCGCTTCAGAGGGACAAAGTTCCTCCGCTCCTCCGGCCACCATCACCGTCTGGTAACCGTGACGGATGGCTTCCCAGGCATAACCTATGGCCTGACTGCCAGAGGTGCAGGCGCTGGAGGTGGGGATCACTCTTCCCCGCAGGCCAAAGAACAGCCCGGTATTGACCGCAGCCGTGTGCGGCATCATCTGAACATAGGTGGTGCCGGTGATGTTGTTAGTGTGTTTTTCCGTCAGCATGGTGGCGAACTCGCTCACCGGGCCGGTGCTGCCGGTTGAGGAACCGTAAGCAATACCTGTTTCACCATTGGTCAGAACCGGGTGCTCCAGCAGGCCAGCCTGCTCCAGCGCCAGTTCACTGGCGCGGGTCGCCATCAATGAAACCCGGCCCATCGAACGGATGCGTTTACGGGTGTAATGATCGGGCAGCGTAAAGTCATCTACCGGTGCGCCCAGCAGCGTGTTCAGGCCGTCATAAACCTGCCACTCCGGCATTTTTCTAACGGCATTGCGGCCACCCCGAATCTTCTCCGCAATCTGCGGCCAGCTGTTGCCAAATGCGGTCACGCCCCCCATGCCGGTTACCACCACGCGACGCATCACAGCATTCCCCCGTTGACTGAAATAACCTGACGGGTCACATAGCCTGCAATATCCGACATCAGATAGCTGGCCAGCCCGGCGACTTCATCCGCCTGCCCCATCCGCTTCATCGGGATCATTTTCAGGGCTTCGTCCACCGCCAGCGGTTCCATCTGGATCATGCCGGTGTCGATCAGACCTGGTGCGATGCAGTTAACGGTAATTTTGCGCTTCGCCAGCTCAATCGCCAGCGCCTTTGTCGCGCCGATAATCCCCGCTTTAGCCGCGCTGTAATTCACCTGCCCCCGGTTGCCCATCAGGCCGGAAACAGAGGAGATCGTCACAATCCGCCCGCCTTTGCGCAGGCCGATCATCGGCATGATGCAGGGATGGATCACGTTGTAAAAACTGTCCAGATTGGTGTGGATCACGCTGTCCCAGTCGTCTTCGCTGAGAGCCGGGAAAGCGCCATCCCGGGTAATCCCGGCATTGCTGACCACGCCGTAATAGGCGCCATGAACAGCAATGTCCTCTTCCAGCTGCGTGCGGCACAGCTCACGATCGGCGATATCAAACCCCAGGCAGCGCCCTGTACCGCCAGCCTGCTGGATCTGGCGCAGCGTTTCTTCTGCCCCTGCGCGATCGCTGTGGTAATGCACCACCAGCTTGAAACCGTCGGCAGCCAGGCGCAGAGCGATTGCCCGGCCAATGCCTTTGCTGCCACCCGTGACCAATACTGAACGAGTCATGCGTTTTTACCCTGTCGCAAAAGTTGTTGTAGTTCTTGTGGGTCGGGCTGATAGGTGTTCAGCCTGCCACTGGCGTAGCGTTCGCCATTAATAGTGATCATACCGTCGAAGCTGCCGATTTTCTCGTCACGCATTAACAGCGTAACGGTGACGACCAGCTCAGCTCCGGCGGGAAAAACAGCCTGGTTACAGCGGTAGCCGCGCCCGCCCAGTAGCATCCCCGGCGAGGGTTTACCGTCATGAAGTTGACGACCATGCCAGCCGGACCATACGCCGATGGTCTGGGCGATAATTTCAATCCCGAACCAGGCTGGCAGCTCTCCGATGGCGTTGAGAAACGGTGCCAGAATACCCTGCTGACTGACCACCACCCGACAGCAGGCACGCTCACCGGAGACGGAAATCACCTCGTCCACCAGCACCATCGGTTCGTCGTGGGGCAGATACTTCGCTGCCTTCGTCAATTCAGCCATCATACTTTCCCAGAATCAGACAGGTGTTGTTACCACCAAAAGCAAAAGAGTTACTCAAAACATAAGGCCGGGCCAGCGGTTCAGGACGCAGCAGCAGCCCACAGGGTGCCAGCGTATCATCCGGTTCGCTGTGGCTGAAATCCTGCGCGGGCAGCGGAATGTCGCTGGTCAGCAACAGCCAGCTTAGCGCGGCTTCACAAATCCCCGCCGCCCCCAGCGTGTGTCCGGTAAGGTGCTTCGTGGAGCTGCATGGAACCGCCTCACCAAACAACTTGTTCACCACATCGGCTTCAATCTGGTCGTTCAGCCGCGTTGCCGTACCATGCAGATTGATATAGCCCAACGCTTCAGGAGCCAGCCCTGCCTGCTGCAATGCCATGGTAATCGCCCGCACTGCGCCCTCACCTTCCGGATGCGGTGCGGACATATGCCAGGCGTCAGAGGATTCACCGGTTCCCAGCACGGCCACTTTCTGCGGAGAGCGGGTCAACAGCATCAACGCGGCCCCTTCTCCAATGGTGATACCGTCGCGCTGGCGGCTGAAGGGCACACAGCGTTCAGCCGAGAGGGATTCCAGGCTGTCGAAGCCGTTAACTGGCATCCTGCTCAGCGTGTCCGCCCCGCCGACGATAGCCACATCCGCCAGCCCGCTCTCGATCAATCTTTTTCCGCTGATCAGCGCTCTGGCGCTGGACGAACAGGCAGTCGACAGGGTGTAAGCCGGGCCCCTCACCTCAAGGTACTGCGCAAGGAAGCGGGAAGGATCGCCCAGTTCCTGCTTAAAGTAGTGATAATCTTCAGCCTCGCCGGAAACGAAGCGATCCGCTTCATCCAGCCCGGCAGTGCTGGTGCCCAGCACGATTGCAACACGGTCGCGGCCAAAAGAGGCAATCGCCTGCTCCACCTGCGGCTGAATTTGCGCCAGGGCTGCCAGCAGCAATTGGTTATTACGGCAGCGGTGTGCTGCCAGAGACTCAGGAACCGCGGGCAATTTCGCCTGAACTTTACCGGTCCAGCAGGGCTTGTCATGCAGCAACCAGCCGCTGTCCGGGCGCATGCCTGGCGCTTCGCCCTGTGCAAGGTTGCGCGCAATGTCTGCCATGTCGTTGCCCAGCGCGTTAAGCATGCCTACTGCCGCAATGTAGATCATCATGAGTCCAGATTCTGAATAATGATTTGATAGCCAAATGCAAACTGCTGAATGCTCACCGGCTGGCGCTGCGTCCCGCGCTGCAGATAGCGTATCTCGGTAATCAATTCACCATGATTGTCCCGCAGCTGGCGTCTGTCGCCGCTGTCATTTAACGTCCAGCCCGCAGGCAGACGGGGCTGCCAGGCAGCAATCGGCCAGTGGCTGAGCATGATATCAGCCAGCACCTGGCTGGCTGGCGGCATCTCCGGCAGCATAACGGACTGCTCGGTGTGAATACCGCTTTGATCGTAGCTGACGCGGAACAGACGGATACCCACGGCGGAAAGTCCGGCCAGCGTCAGCTGTTTATCATCCGCACTCAGCAGCACCAGCAGAGACTGCTTTTTACCTTTGAACGTGCCGGTCAGCAGTTGCTGCTGATTAAAAGAGGGCGTAATACCCGGCGCAGGCAAAGTTATCCGCACCCCCGGTTTTAACCAGGCCTGCGGCGTGGTCTCCGCGGGTTTGCGGGCACAGCCTGCCAGCAATAACAGGGCCAGTCCGGCCACGGCAATCAATCTCATCTCTTTTTCCTTTTTGGCGGCATCGCCAGCGGAGCCAGCAGAAACGCGGTAAAAATGCCGCTGCACAGGACGATGCCAAAGCTGGCAATAGCCTGAGTGCTGCTGAATACCAGCATCCCCAGCGTCAGCAACGTGGTCACCATTGCCAGCGTGACCGCCAGCAGAGAAGTTATCGGCGTTCCCCGGGGATTACTGAAGAACAGGGTATAATTAATTCCGATCCCCAGCACCAGCACCAGCGCCAGCAGGGAAAACAGGTTAAGCGGGTGTCCGGAGAGCGACAGCGCCGCCAGCCCGCCGCCAAGTGACAGCACAGAAGGCAGCACGCTGATCGCGCCCTGACGGATACCCAGCCGGAGCATAAAGCTTAACGCAATCGCCACCAGCGCCGCACCCAGCAGCAAGCCGAGCAGCGTGCGGTAAAAGGCAAACAGCCGATCAAACGTGGCTTTGCGGTCAATCCAGCTAACGCCCGGCAGTGATTCAGCCAGCCCTGCCAGTTCAGCACTGTGCGTCACGCCTGCCACCGGCACCAGCACTCCGCTGCGCCCGTCTGGCAGCGAGAGCCATAACAGCCGCCAACCTTCGCTATTCGGGCTGTTAAGCCACGCCTGCGGAGTCAGGGTCATGGCGCTGAGATCCAGAGGAGCAACCTGCACGCCAGCCTGTTGCAGCCTTGCCGTCACGGCAGGCGCTGCCGTTTGCAGCAGGGCGAGATCTTTCTGCTGCTGCGCCAGTGAAGAGAGCGGCAGCATACGGTAATCACGCAGCCAGT
>NZ_WHOY01000031.1:2786883-2996404 GCF_009765445.1 Pantoea sp. BAV 3049
CCCTATACTCCTTTGTTAGTATTTCGTCGTTGATAAATTTTGGGAGAAGTTGGTGTGAAAACTGGCAACCCGTTCGATTTACTCTTACCGTCTGAAATGGCCAAAGTTGCCGAAGAAGCCGGTGTCTACAAAGCGACAAAACATCCCTTCACGACATTTTTCCTGGCTGTCACCGCCGGAGTCTTCATCTCCATTGCTTTTGTGTTCTATATCACGGCCACCACCGGTGCTGAAGCTGTACCCTACGGCCTGGCTAAGCTCGTTGGTGGCATCTGCTTTTCCCTCGGTCTGATGCTGGTCGTGGTTTGTGGAGCCGACCTCTTCACCTCTACCGTACTGACCATGGTGGCAAAAGCCAGCGGTCGTATCAGTTGGGGGCAACTGGCTCGTAACTGGATCAACGTTTACATAGGGAATTTCTTCGGCGCGATGTTTTTTGTCGGGCTGATCTGGTTTGCTGGCCAGTATATGGTGGCAAATGGTGCATGGGGGTTAAATGTTCTGCAAACGGCTGACCATAAAATGCACCATACTTTCCTCGAAGCCGTTTGCCTGGGCACGCTGGCTAACCTGATGGTGTGTATGGCGGTGTGGATGAGCTACTCCGGCCGCAGCCTGACGGACAAAATGTTTGCCATGGTGCTGCCGGTCGCGATGTTCGTTGCCAGCGGGTTTGAACACAGCATCGCTAACATGTTCCTTATCCCGATGGCTATTGTGATTAAAGACTTCGCCTCACCAGAATTCTGGCTGGCGACCGGCACCACAGCAGCACACTTCTCCAGTCTGACAGTCAGTAACTTTGTTATGGATAACCTGATCCCCGTCACCCTGGGCAATATAATTGGCGGCGGTTTGCTGGTGGGTCTGACTTACTGGGTTATCTATCTGCGCGATGGCGATCATCACTGATCCCGAAATCAAGATTTGACATCCGTCGCCGGATTCACGGCGGCGGGAACGAAAGAACTCAATGTAATTAAGGTAGGTTCAAATGAGCGAGCACAATGAAAAACAGGCTGCGGCCTGGGCAGGCTTTGCACAGGGCGAGTGGCAGAACAGCGTTAACGTTCGTGACTTTATCCAGAAAAACTACACCCCATATGAAGGTGACGAAGCGTTTCTGAGTGGAGCCACTGAAGCGACCACTGCGCTGTGGGACCAGGTGATGGAAGGCATCAAGCTGGAAAACCGCACTCACGCACCTGTCGATTTTGATACCGACCTGGCGTCCACCATCACCTCTCACGATGCGGGCTACATCAATAAAAAACTGGAAACCATCGTTGGTTTACAGACTGATGCTCCACTGAAACGTGCGCTGATCCCCTTCGGCGGCATCAAAATGGTCGAAGGCTCCTGTAAAGTTTATGGTCGCGAGCTGGATGCCGGCCTGAAAAAAGTCTTCACCGAATACCGTAAAACTCATAACCAGGGCGTGTTCGATGTTTACACCCCGGATATCCTGCGCTGCCGTAAATCTGGCGTGCTGACTGGTCTGCCGGATGCTTATGGCCGTGGCCGTATCATCGGTGACTACCGTCGCGTTGCGCTGTACGGCATCGACATGCTGATGAAAGACAAGTTCGCGCAGTTCACTTCTCTGCAAAGCGATATGGAAAACGGCGTGAATCTTGAAGCCACTATCCGTCTGCGTGAAGAAATTGCCGACCAGCACCATGCCCTTCAGCAGATCAAAGAGATGGCAGCCAAATACGGTTGTGATATCTCCGGCCCTGCCACAACCGCGCAGGAAGCCGTACAGTGGACTTACTTCGGCTATCTGGCAGCAGTTAAATCACAGAATGGCGCAGCAATGTCCTTCGGGCGCGTTTCCACCTTCCTGGATGTGTACATTGAGCGCGATCTTAACGCGGGCAAAATCACCGAACAGGAAGCACAGGAACTGATCGACCACCTGGTGATGAAACTGCGTATGGTGCGCTTCCTGCGTACACCGGAATACGATGAACTGTTCTCAGGCGACCCAATCTGGGCAACAGAATCCCTGGCCGGTATGGGCGTGGATGGTCGTACCCTGGTCACCAAAAACAGCTTCCGCTTCCTGAATACCCTGTACACCATGGGGCCGTCTCCGGAGCCAAACATGACCATTCTGTGGTCAGAGAAGCTGCCACTGAACTTCAAAAAATATGCGGCTAAAGTCTCCATCGATACCTCATCCGTTCAGTATGAGAACGATGACCTGATGCGTCCTGACTTTAACAACGATGACTACGCCATCGCCTGCTGCGTCAGCCCGATGATCGTGGGCAAACAAATGCAGTTCTTCGGCGCCCGTGCAAACCTGGCGAAAACCATGCTGTATGCCATCAACGGCGGCGTGGATGAAAAACTGAAAATGCAGGTTGGCCCGAAAGAAGCGCCAATGATGGATGAAGTGCTGGACTATGACAAAGTGATGGCCCGTATGGATCACTTCATGGACTGGCTGGCAAAACAGTATGTCACCGCACTGAACGTCATCCACTACATGCACGACAAGTACAGCTATGAAGCTTCACTGATGGCGCTTCATGACCGTGACGTTTACCGTACTATGGCTTGTGGTATCGCAGGTCTGTCCGTCGCGGCTGACTCGCTGTCTGCTATCAAATACGCGAAAGTTTCCACCATTCGTGATGAAGATGGTCTGGCTATTGACTTCAAAATCGACGGTGAATATCCGCAGTTTGGTAATAATGATGCCCGCGTGGATGACATCGCCTGTGACCTGGTTGAACGTTTCATGAAGAAAATTCAGAAACTGCAGACCTACCGTAACGCGGTGCCAACTCAGTCTGTTCTGACCATAACCTCTAACGTAGTGTATGGTAAGAAAACGGGTAACACTCCTGATGGCCGTCGCGCTGGTGCGCCATTCGGACCAGGTGCTAACCCAATGCACGGTCGCGATCAGAAAGGTGCAGTTGCCTCACTGACCTCAGTAGCGAAACTGCCGTTCGCCTACGCGAAAGACGGTATTTCCTACACCTTCTCCATCGTGCCAAACGCGCTGGGTAAAGATGATGACGTGCGTAAAGCTAACCTTGCCGGACTGATGGATGGTTACTTCCACCACGAAGCCAGCATCGAAGGCGGCCAGCATCTGAACGTTAACGTGATGAACCGCGAAATGCTGCTGGATGCGATGAACGATCCTGAGAAATATCCTCAGCTGACCATCCGCGTATCCGGTTATGCCGTTCGCTTCAACTCGCTGACTAAAGAGCAGCAGCAGGACGTGATTACCCGTACCTTCACACAGACGATGTAATCTCTGCCCTTCTGAGTATAAAAGGCTCCTTCACCGGAGCCTTTTTCCAGTCTTGTTTGCCAGCCCTCTGCAGTGTTCCATCAGGTGGCTGGCAAAACAGACTTAACGCAGCTTAAGACTGCGTACCTGCCGGAAAGGCAGGTCCACAATGGAGAATTCATCGCAATGTCAGTCACTGGTCGCATCCACTCATTTGAATCCTGCGGGACCGTCGACGGCCCCGGCATCCGCTTTATTACCTTCTTCCAGGGCTGCCTGATGCGCTGCCTGTATTGCCACAACCGTGATACCTGGGACACGCACGGTGGCAAAGAGATTACCGTTGAAGAGCTGATGAAGGATGTGTTGTCGTATCGTCACTTTATGAACGCTTCAGGCGGCGGCGTGACGGCTTCTGGTGGCGAAGCCATCTTGCAGGCTGAATTTGTGCGTGACTGGTTCCGCGCCTGCCATGCAGAAGGGATTAACACCTGCCTGGACACCAATGGTTTTGTACGCCGCTATGATCCGGTGATCGACGAACTGCTGGAAGTGACCGATCTGGTGATGCTGGATCTGAAACAGATTAACGATGAGGTTCACCAGATCCTGGTCGGCGTATCAAACCACCGCACACTGGATTTTGCTCGCTACCTGGCGAAGAAAAACATCCGCACCTGGATCCGCTACGTGGTGGTGCCTGGCTATTCAGACGATGATGAGTCTGCGCACCGCCTTGGGGAGTTTACCCGTGATATGGGCAACGTGGAAAAAATCGAACTGCTGCCTTATCACGAGCTGGGCAAGCATAAATGGGTGGCGATGGGCGAAGAATATAAGCTCGATGGCGTTCACCCACCAAAAGCTGAAACCATGGACCGGGTGAAAAGCATTCTGGAAGGCTATGGCCATAAGGTTATGTACTGACTGACGGCCAGAGAAGAACCCGCCATCACGGATGGTGTGAATGTACGACCAGGGCGGAATGAACTCCGCCACTAAAGGGAGCGAATGATTTCGTTCCTTTTTTTATGCGTGAGCAATCGGTGTGGCATGCTGGTCGGCTTTGCGAAGCAACATCACCAGATAAACCAGCGCGACTGAAGCAATCATCACAAACAATACCCGGTCAGAATAGTTCTGCATCAGCATTGAAGTCATCGCCGGACCAAGCAGGCTGCCTAACGTGTAGCTCAACAGCAGCGCCTGATTCATCGCCACCAGTTCGTGATGAGCCACTTTCTCGCAGGCCCAGGACATCGCCACGGGATACAGTGTAAAACCTGCCCCACCCAGCACAAACAGCGCAGGTGCCATAGCCGTATTGCTCAGCATTGCCAGCGCTCCAAGGATCACCACAAAAACCTGCACGCGCAGCACCAACAGACGACCGTAGCGGTCAGCCAGACGACCGACCGGCCACTGGCCGATAATGCCGGAGCTGACGAGCAGTGCCATCCAGTAGCCTACCGTCGAGTCGCTCATCCCCTGATGAGAGAGATACAGCGGCATCAGGCCGTAAAGTGACCCCAGCAGAATACCTGAAATGATGCAGCCGTTGATCCCCAGACGAGCGCTGCGACGACGCAGCATTGGCCACATACGTCCCGGAGAAGCGTCTTCATCATCCCCTTTCGCCGTCACTTTGGTAAACACCAGTGGCAGGATCGCAGCGACGACAATTCCGGTCACCCACGGCAGCACGTGAAGCAGCTCTGTGGAGACCTTACTGACCAGAAGCTGCCCGGCAACGGTACCGAGATAATAGAAAATCATATAAGCGGCCAGCAGCTGACCACGGTTCCGCACGGTGCCGCTACAGAGTAAGGCGCTTTCCACTACCACCCAGATTAATGCGCAGCCGATACCGGCGATAAAGCGCCAGGCAGACCACGCCCAGAAACCGCTTTCAAAGCCTAATGCTGCCGTAGCCAGAGCGAAAATAATGGAGGCGATGTAATAGCTGCGATTAAATCCAAAACGCTTGATTATCCGGCCCGCAAGCAAAGTCCCGACCAGGTTGCCCGAATAGTAAGAAGAGCTGACCACGCCAACCTGCCAGGTAGGCAGTGCATCATGGGTAAGCCAGAGTGGCACCAGAGTGTTTAGCACGGCGATAGAAATCGTCAGCAGCAAGAGGCCGCAGAGCAGCACAATAACGGGGCGAGACCAGGTAGACATTGTCAGAAACGACCAAAACGGCGGAATATTTTGCGCGCATAATGCCATTCGCTAAATTATTGTCAACGGCCAGAAATCAACCGCAGCACGATTTGCCGGACACCGATTTAAATTTTTTATCTACAACGAGTTAGCGGGATACTTATCCCATGTTCGAAGTGTGTTATCTCTATGAAAAATGACATCTTTGGCTTGCTGGTGGATATTACGGACGATAACTTTTATTTTTGGTTATTCTACGACTAAAAATGGTTCTGTCGCATTAACAGCGGCAGGTTGCCGGAAAGCGGGCCTGTTGGTTTTTTATGCAACCAGACGACAGAACTGCTCTGCCGGGAGAAATCCGTCCTCGTGCGGGTGCTGAAGCTGCCCTTTTCGTAACATGTGGATGATTTCGATACCCGCCCCAGATAGCCTGTGCCCGCCGGAAGGATTTGAATCCCGTCATCAGCTTTCTCCTGCGTTTGATATTGCGGTGGTCCTGCGCCACCATGTTGTTCAGGTATTTACTCTGTCTGACCTTGATACATTCATCCTGCTCCCTGCCCGCATCCCGCTTCGCGGCCAGCAAGATATCAATGGCCTGTCCGTCAGAGTCCACGGCCCGGTAAAGGTACTTCCACTGGCCCTTCAGTCTGATATACGTTTCATCCATTCGCCACCGGCGTCCCAAGGCACGTTTATGCCGGCGAAAAGCCTTATCCAGCAACGGTACCGGCCGGATAACCCAGCGGTGAAGCGTGGAATGGTCGACGGTGATACCGCGCTCAGGCATCATCTCTTCCAGATTGCGCAGACTCAGGGAATAAGCCAGATACCAACGGACACACTGAGCAATGATATTGGTGGGATAATGCAGGCGTTGAAAAGTTTTTTTGATCAGGGACATGGTCGGGCAACATCACAAAAAAAGCGCCCGGTGGGCGCTTTCAGAAAGCAGAGGGTACGGATAATCAGCCGATAAACTCCAGGCCTTTCATATAAGGACGCAGTGCTTCCGGAACTGCAATACGGCCATCGGCCTGCTGGTAGTTTTCCAGCACCGCAACCAGAGTGCGGCCAACAGCCAGACCTGAACCGTTCAGAGTGTGCAGCAGGCGCGTCTTCTTCTCAGATTTGCTGCGGCAGCGAGCCTGCATACGACGAGCCTGGAAATCACCCATGTTAGAACAGGAAGAGATCTCGCGGTAGGTATCCTGCGCTGGCAGCCATACTTCAAGGTCGTAGGTTTTGCAGGAGCCAAAGCCCATGTCGCCAGTACACAGCAGCACTTTACGATATGGCAGGTTGAGCAGCTGCAGCACTTTCTCGGCGTGACCAACCAGCTCTTCCAGCGCCTGCATGGAGTCTTCCGGACGGGTGATCTGCACCATTTCAACTTTATCGAACTGGTGCATACGGATCAGACCGCGGGTATCACGACCATAGGCACCGGCCTCAGACCGGAAGCACGGCGTATGAGCGGTGAATTTCAGCGGCAGCGACTCTTCTTCAACGATCTCGTCGCGAACCATGTTAGTCAGCGGCACTTCGGAAGTCGGGATCAGCGCATAATCGCTGCTGGACGCTTCTTCTTCCAGCGGACGGGTATGGAACAGATCTTCACCAAACTTAGGCAACTGGCCGGTGCCGTACAGCGAAGCATGGTTAACCAGATACGGCACATAAGTTTCCAGATAGCCGTGCTGTTCAGTATGCAGATCCAGCATAAACTGGCTCAGGGCGCGATGCATCAGGGCGATCTGCCCCTGCATAACCACAAAACGAGAGCCGGTCAGCTTGGCGCCCATGGCAAAATCCAGCCCGGAGGCCATTTCACCCAGCTCCACATGATCGCGCACTGCAAAATCAAATTTGCGTGGCTCACCCCAGCGGCTGACTTCCAGATTTTCGCTGTCGTCTTTGCCCAGGGGAACTTCATCAACCGGGATATTAGGTATCGCTAACGCCACATCACGGATTTCGTTCTGCAGTACATCCAGTTCCGCTTTGGCCGCATCCAGGCGTTCGCCCAGCGCGTTCACTTCCTGACGTAATGGCTCAATATCTTCCCCACGCGCCTTGGCCTGCCCGATAGTTTTGGATCGGGCGTTACGTTCAGCCTGCAGGGTTTCAGTTTCTACCTGCAGAACTTTGCGTCGCTCTTCCTGCGAGCGCAGCGTTTCAACGTCCAGTTTAAAGCCCCGGCGTGCCAGTTTTTCAGCGACTGCGTCTGGCTCATTACGCAGCAGATTGGGATCGAGCATGCTTGTCCTGTGAATATTTATTGAGTAATAAAGAGAAGCGCATCCGGCGGGCGAATGCGTTGAATTCCTTGCTAACCTTACCGCAACACCCGTTTCAGCGATAGCGTTTTGTCGGGCTATTTTGATCCTGTTCAGCAAGCCAGGCCAGCTTTTCGCCAATCTTTCCTTCCAGGCCGCGGGAGGTCGGTTGATAGTAGCGAGTCTGTGCCATCTGAGGCGGGAAGTAGTCCTCTCCAGCAGCATAGGCATTGGGCTCATCATGAGCATAGCGATATTCCGCCCCCAGCCCCATTTCCTTCATCAACTTAGTTGGCGCGTTGCGCAGATGCTCCGGTACGTCGAAATCCGGGCTTTCGCGGGCGTCGCGCATCGCTGCTTTAAAGGCGGTGTAAACGGCATTACTTTTTGGCGCGCAGGCCAGATAAACAATTGCCTGGGCTATGGCACGTTCACCTTCAGCCGGGCCGACGCGGGTAAAACAATCCCATGCGGATATAGCAACCTGCATTCCTCGTGGATCGGCATTGCCGACATCTTCAGAGGCAATAGCCAGCAGACGACGTGCTACATACAGCGGGTCTCCGCCTGCAGTGATGATCCGCGCGTACCAGTACAGAGCCGCATCAGGAGCTGAACCACGAACAGACTTATGCAGGGCAGATATCAGGTCGTAATAACGATCGCCCTTGTTATCGAACCTGGCACTGCGTTCGCCAGAGACTTCATTCAGCAGTTGTGCCGTCAGATCACGCTGGCCTTTGCTGTTCACCTCAGCCATATCGGCCATCATTTCCAGCGTGTTCAGCGCACGACGGGCATCGCCGTTAACCAGATCAGCCACCATTCGCCGCGTATTCTCAGGCAGCACAATGTTTTCTTTGCCATAGCCACGATCGTTGTCCTGCATTGCCTGTTCCAGCACGGTTTCAATATCTTTACTGGTCAGAGATTTCAGCAGGTAGACTCGGGCACGCGAAAGCAAAGCGGAGTTAAGTTCGAAGGAAGGGTTTTCCGTGGTAGCACCAATAAAGGTGATGGTGCCATCTTCAATATGCGGCAGAAACGCATCCTGCTGACTTTTATTAAAGCGATGCACCTCATCCACAAACAGGATGGTTCGGCGGCCTGCGTTGCGGTTTTGCCGCGCTCTCTCAATCGCCTCACGAATTTCTTTCACCCCGGAGGTGACAGCTGAAATCCGCTCGACATCGGCCTGACCATAGCGGCCGATGATCTCAGCCAGCGTCGTCTTTCCTGTCCCCGGCGGTCCCCACAAAATCATCGAATGCAGATGGCCCGCTTCAATCGCCCGTGGCAGCGGCTTGCCGGGCGCCAACAGGTGCTGCTGCCCGATATATTCTGCCAGCGTGCGTGGCCGCATCCGCGCGGCCAGGGGCTGAAACTCGTTGTGGGAGAAATCCAGGGACAGATTGCTCACGCTCACCTCACTGACGTTGATCGTCAACCGTCACGCCTTTTGGCGGCGTAAACTGAAATTTATCGGCGCTGACCGCGCTATTCTGCTGGCTTTTCAGCGCATAACTGCTGCGCTGCCCATCCTGCTCAACCGCACTGAACTGGTTGATGGTGCCATTGGTGGAAACATTAATGGTGAACTGTTTCAGATTTCCATCGGCTGATTTCGGCGTCAGCTCAAAATTGTCACCCTGCTGTTTAATGTTGTACTGCTTCCAGTCGCTGCCCTGGTTACGGGCAATCAGCATAAACGGCGTGTTGCTGGTGGCGTCTTTCAGCCAGGTAGCACTGACCTGCTCAACAAACGGGTTGTAGAACCATAAGGTTTTACCATCGGAAATCAGGATGCTCTCATCCGGTGCCGTCATATGCCAGTTAAACAGATTCGGACGTTTAACCCACAGCTCACCTTCACCGTCCTGCACCGACTGGCCGCTGCCATCAGTCACTTTCTGCGAGAAGCTGGCATGGAAGCTTTTCACTTTATCCAGGCGTTGCTGCAGATCGGAAGACGCATCAGCCAGTACGTTGGCGGAGGTGAAAGCCGCCAGCAGGCAGCAGGAGATCATTAATTTTTTCATTACGGCATCCTTATTGAAACTTTTATATCCCTGACGGCAGGGAAGCTTACGTGGATAACTGTAGCCAGGCTGAAGCAATAGCAACAGGGGATTCACCTGAATGCCACCGGCACCTCTGCTGGATATGGGGCTTAAGCCCGGAAACTCAACGGGCCGGGTCACCCCGGCCCGCTCATTACGGTAAAAAAATCAGACGACGCTGGCATTACATCTCATGCGGCGGCGGCGAAAGCACTTCACGATTACCGTTATGGCCTGGAGAAGACACGATGCCCTGCGCTTCCATCTGTTCGATGATACGCGCTGCACGGTTGTAACCAATGCGGAACTGACGCTGAACACCAGAGATGGAAGCCCGGCGTTTTTCCACCACAAACGCCACCGCCTGATCGAACAGCGGATCAAGCTCCTCATCACCCTCCAGACCCAGACCACCACCTTCACTCTCTTCACCAGCGGTAATGCTTTCAATGTACTGCGGACGGCCACGGGCCTTCCAGTCCTGTACCACTGCATGCACTTCCTCGTCGCGAACAAATGCACCATGCACACGCACCGGCATTGAGGAGTTAGGCGGCATATACAACATGTCCCCCATCCCCAGCAGAGACTCTGCCCCACCCTGATCGAGGATGGTACGCGAGTCGATCTTGCTTGATACGGTAAAGGCAATTCGGGTCGGGATGTTGGCCTTAATCAGGCCGGTGATCACATCTACCGAAGGACGCTGGGTCGCCAGAACGAGGTGAATACCTGCCGCACGCGCTTTCTGAGCCAGGCGGGCAATCAGCTCTTCCACTTTCTTGCCTACCGCCATCATAAGGTCGGCAAATTCATCCACCAGCACCACGATGTATGGCAGTTTTTCCAGAACCGGCGGGGTGGTGTCCATGCTGTCACCCGGTTTCCAGAAAGGATCCGGAATTGGGCGGCCCATCAACTCAGCCTGCGCGACCTTCTCGTTGTAACCCGCCAGGTTACGCACGCCAAGCGCCGACATCAGCTTGTAGCGACGCTCCATTTCACCAACGCTCCAGCGCAGCGCATTGGCCGCATCTTTCATATCGGTAACCACTTCCGTCAGCAGGTGAGGGATGCCTTCGTATACCGACAGCTCAAGCATTTTCGGGTCGATCATGATAAAGCGCACTTCTTCCGGTGTGGCTTTATACAGCATGCTGATGATCATCGCGTTCACGCCGACCGACTTACCGGAACCGGTAGTACCGGCAACCAGCAGGTGCGGCATCTTCGCCAGATCGGCCACTACTGGCTGACCGGCAATGTCTTTGCCCAGCACCACCGCCAGCGGTGACGGGTTGTCACGGAACTTGTCGCACTCCAGCACTTCACGCATGTAAACTGTCTGACGATGCTTGTTAGGCAGCTCCAGGCCGACGTAAGGCTTGCCCGGAATAACCTCCACCACGCGAACCGCGACTGCGGAAAGCGAACGGGCAAGATCCCGGGACAAATTGGAAATACGCGCTGCTTTAACGCCAGGAGCCAGATCCAGCTCGAAACGGGTGATCACCGGCCCAGGAGAGATGCCAACCACTTCCGCTTTCACCCGATAGTCGCCCAGGCGAGCTTCCACCAGGCGGGCTGTCTGCTCCAGAGCAAACATATCCACCGGCTCAGCTTCAACAGGAGGAGCACTCAGCAGATCCAGTGTTGGCAACGGCGTGGTCGGTTTTTCCATCGGCTGCTCATGGCGAACCAGGAATGGATGGAACAGGCTGTCAGCCGCTGGCTGAGCTGGCGCTTCCGGCTGCGAGGGCATGGTGGCAGCGGGTGGCTGCTGCTGAGCCGGAGGCGTTTGCCAGGATGCCGCTGCTGGTTGTTGCTGAGCAGGTGAAGTCTGCCACGCAGGTGCATCTGGCTGTTGCTGAGCCGGAGGCGTTTGCCACGCAGGTGCAACAGACTGCTGAACAGGGGCCTGCTGAGGTGCCTGGCTGTGCTGCTGCCACTGCGGCTGCTCTGCCGGAGCTTCAACCTCAGGCGCGGCTGACAGAGTGAACAGCGGCTCACTTGGCCCCTCGTCCACCAGATCATCCATCGGAGAGAAATCAAAGGCTCCAGCAGTGTCCAGGCGGAAAGTCGGGCTTTCGCTCTGCACCTCTTCCTGCCCATAACGCTGAGTCTGCTGCTCTGCGAACTGACGAGCCAACGCTGCCTGTTGCAGCGCCTCTTCATCATCTTCAGCAAATTCTTCGCCGTAACGCGCCTGCTGCTGGGCCATAAAGGCCTCACGCAACTGCGCCTGTTCAAGCGCGTCATCGTCTTCTGCAACGCCACCTGCTGGCTGAATTTCAGCACTCTGCTGGCGCAGTTCTTCTTCTTTTGCCTTCTCTTCCGCCATACGCTGTGAAGGCAGTTTGATGCCGTACGACGCGAGTTCACGCCGTGTAGGAAGCTTGACCGGGTTAGGACGCGGCAGTTCCGGACCAATCCCCTGTTTCACCTGAGGATTACCCGCTTCGCTGGTGGCAGTAAAGCCCGGCATAAATGGCGCAACCGCTGAAGCAGCCGCAGCCACTTTAACTGCATCCCCCATTCCCCTTTCCACGTCAGAAGGCTGAGAGACCGGCTGGGCAGAAAAATCAAAAGGTGACGATGAGGCATTACGCCAGTTCCCCATCCGCGGCCCGTCATCTTCCTCGTCCAGCGGGACGGACGGCGCAGGTGTCTCATCCGGGATCTCGAACCGGTAAAGTTCCGGTGGAGGTGTCGGTGCAGCGGGAGCAGAAGAAGCGAGATGAGCAGGCTGAGAGACAGCGGGATGCGGAGAGGAAAGCGGTGCAGGTTGCACCACTGCCGCAGAAACCTCTGCCTCAGGAGCAACTGGCACTACCGGAGCAGCCGTCGCCTCAGGAACCGCAGCAGAGGCAACAGCATCAACCGAAGCGGTTGTAGCTGCGACAGCAGTTTTACTCAGCAGCGGATCGTTTTCTTCCTCTTCATCGTATTCTTCCTGCTCTCCCCCCCTTTTCTTCGGTGCAGCCAGCAGCACATCGTCATCACCCGCGTGGGCGCTCTGTCTCAGCACCGGTGTCGATGACTCTTCGTGCCGCTCCTCTTCATCATCTTCTTCCTGCCAGCGTTCATCATTACGTGAACGGTTGCTGGCAAAAGTCAGCACGCCCATCACCACACCACCGATTTTCTCGGCGATGGTCAGCCAGGACCAGCCGGTGTAAAGAGTGACGCCCGCAGCCCAGATAAACAGCAGCGTTAATGTGCCACCTGCCCCACTGAACCACGGAGCCATGGCATTGCTCAGCAGGCTGCCTATCACGCCGCCCGAAGCAAAATACCAGATATCATCAGCATTCAACGCGGCCAGCCCGCAGGATGTCACCACCAGCGCCAGCACGCCAATCAGGCGCAGCGCTACGGCAAAGTAGTCAATGTACTCCTGAGAATTACGTTGACGGAAGGTGATCCAGCACAGGCCTAAAATGACCGGAGGAATGGCATAAGCCATCACGCCAAAAATGAAAAACAGCGTATCCGCAAGCCATGCGCCAACGCCGCCGCCCAGATTGTGGATAGGTTCGTGCCAGGCGGTCTGCGACCAGCTGGGATCGGAAGGATTGAAGCTCACCAGCGCCGCCATCAAATAAACGGCGAAAAGAGCAACAATAATCAGCAACGCTTCCAGCAGACGACGTCCACTGCTCAGCGGTTGTAGCGAAACTTCTTTATCTTCTGTGTATTCCTGGCTCAAGCGTATCTCCAGGTGCCTGTAAACTATGAAGGCAACAGCGCCGGGCAAGCCCGACGCTGAACCTGTATGAATTCACAGGAGTGTACCGAAATCTTCCAGGTTTTGCACCTGCCCTGTGTTACCGCGTTTTAATGACCAGGCGGTTACTTTGCTTCACTTCTTCCATGACCACATAGGTGCGCGTATCGTTCACGCCCGGCAGGCGCAGCAGGGTTTCACCCAGCAATTTACGATAGGCAGACATATCTGGTACGCGGGTTTTCAACAAATAGTCGAAATCCCCTGAAACAAGATGACACTCTTGAGTTTCCTCAAGTTTTTGCACTGCGGCGTTAAATTGCTCAAACACATCAGGTGCACCACGATTCAGAGTAATCTCAACGAATACCAGCAGCGAAGCATCCAGATAGTGCGGATTAAGCTGGGCGGTATAGCCAAGGATAAAACCCTGCCTTTCAAGACGACGAACACGCTCAAGGCATGGTGTCGGTGATAAACCTACACGCTTCGAAAGCTCGACGTTAGAGATACGCCCATCCTTCTGCAGTTCATTGAGGATGTTGCGATCGATTCTGTCGAGATCTTTACCGGGCCGTTTTTTATTGTCTACCATTATTATTGTCTCTCTTAATGCCTTCCCTTTACCTGCCATACCCTGAACGAGTTCATTGTCACAGGGTTGTTCTAAGTGAAGTCTGGAGCCTGCTGCGATTCAAAACGCCCATCCGTATGACGCATGTTGTCTGTCCACACCATGCGTCATGACCAATGACAGACCGGATTTATCTGGCGAGAAGCGCAAATGTTGGGATGAAAACCTGTTTTGCGCGCCGAAAAACCCTTTGCTTCCTACACTGTTTTCGCAAAAGCGCAGCCGATTGTCAAAGCAAAACAACTAAAATCAGTACAACATGCCAGAAGTATCGCTGCGTGACTGTTTTTAAATGACTATTCAGGCCGGAATGCACCGCCATAAGTCAAAGCCTGCTCCATTATGGCGCACACCTCCCTCTGGTGGTTCAACGGTGAATTGGTTAAACCTTTCACAGCCATTGTTAACAAAATTGCAGAATGCTTTTTTTGCCCCGCTAAATTCCCTACAATCGAACCAGGGTTGCCAGTCAACAATTGAGGGTCTTATGAGCACCGCCAAACACAGTAAATTACTTATCCTGGGTTCAGGCCCAGCAGGCTATACCGCCGCCGTTTACGCCGCCCGTGCGAATTTGAACCCGGTTCTGATTACCGGGCTGGAGAAAGGCGGTCAGTTGACCACCACAACTGAAGTGGAAAACTGGCCGGGCGACCCGCATGATCTGACCGGCCCGCTGTTGATGGAACGCATGCAGGAACATGCTGAGAAATTCAACACCGAGATCATTTTCGACCATATTCACACTGTTGATCTGCAGAATCGTCCTTTCCGCCTGACTGGTGACAGCGGCGAATATACTGCCGATGCGTTAATTATCGCGACTGGCGCTTCAGCCCGTTATCTGGGCCTGCCATCAGAAGAAGAGTTTAAAGGGCGAGGCGTATCTGCCTGTGCCACTTGTGATGGCTTCTTCTATCGAAACCAGAAAGTTGCCGTTATTGGCGGTGGTAATACGGCTGTGGAAGAAGCCCTGTATCTGGCTAATATTGCTGCGGAAGTGCACCTGATCCACCGCCGTGACAGCTTCCGTGCTGAAAAAATCCTTATTGACCGGCTGATGGAAAAAGTGCGCAACGGCAACATTGTGCTGCACACTCAACAGACGCTGGACGAAGTGATGGGTGACCAGATGGGCGTCAGCTGCCTGCGCCTGCGCTCTGCGCTGGATGAAACCCAGACCGAAGAGCTGAACGTTACCGGTCTGTTTGTCGCCATCGGCCACAGCCCTAACACGGCTATCTTCAAAGATCAGCTCGAACTGGAAAATGGTTACATCAAGGTGCACTCAGGTCTGCAGGGTAACGCCACGCAGACCAGCATCCCGGGCGTATTCGCTGCCGGTGACGTAATGGATCACATCTACCGTCAGGCGATCACCTCCGCAGGCACCGGCTGTATGGCTGCGCTGGATGCAGAACGTTATCTGGATGGGTTAGTTAAAAACTCTCAGTAACTTGTTAAAAACCTGCATCAATCTTGCCGAAGGCGACCGCAACTGGTCGCCTTTTTTCTTTCTGCATTGTAACATTACCAACAATTCCCCTGAACATTACGGGGTCGTTACAGCCCGTATGCGCTGAGCGCCCGACTCTCTGGTAAGGCATGGACAAATCACGGCAGCAACAGTTACTTCGCTGGTTGAAAAGCCAGAGCGGGCATGGCAAGCGCTGGTTAAGGCTTTCGCTGTATCTGGGAATTTTCAGCGCGCTGCTGATCCTGCTGCAGGCCTGGCTGCTCGCCGGGCTGCTGCAATCCCTGATTGTTGAGCAGCACTCCCGCGCGGATCTGATCCCTCACTTTATACTGCTTTTCGGCTGTTTCGCCTTGCGTGCACTGCTGGTCTGGCTACGCGAAAAGGCGGGCTTTGAGTGTGGTAAAGCCATCCGGCAGACACTGCGCAGGACGGTACTTAACCGGCTTGAAGCCCTTGGTCCGGCCTGGATTCAGGGCAAACCGGCAGGAAGCTGGGCCACGCTTCTGCTGGAGCAGATCGAAGATATGCAGGATTACTACTCCCGCTATCTGCCACAGATGCTGCTGGCGGTGATTATCCCCTGCTTTATCCTTATTGCCCTGTTCCCGGTTAACTGGGCAGCAGCGATGATTCTGCTGGCTACCGCGCCGTTAATCCCACTGTTTATGGCCCTGGTGGGTATGGGCGCAGCGGATGCCAATCGCCGTAATTTTCTGGCTCTGGCACGACTCAGCGGGCATTTCCTCGACCGCCTGCGCGGGATGGATACGTTGCGGTTGTTTCATCGCGTGGAGGCTGAAACCCGGGAAATACGTGAAGCCTCAATCGATTTCCGTCAGCGCACCATGGAAGTGCTGCGCCTGGCGTTCCTCTCGTCCGCCGTGCTGGAGTTTTTCGCCTCCATCTCCATTGCCGTGGTGGCCGTCTACTTCGGTTTCTCTTATCTCGGCGAATTGAACTTCGGCCACTACGGCGGCGGCATCACTTTGTTTGCCGGTTTCCTCGCGCTGATACTCGCACCGGAATTCTTCCTGCCTCTCAGGGATCTGGGCGCTTTTTATCACTCGAAAGCGCAGGCTGTGGGTGGCGCAGACTCTCTCGAAGTTTTCCTGACAGAGATGGGTGAGCTGGAAACCCGCCACGGTGAACAGACACCTGAACTGGGCCTCGGTCTGACCATCAGGGCTGCAGAGCTGATGATCGTTTCTCCGCAGGGAGTACCGCTGGCTGGTCCGCTTGATTTCACTTTCCGGCCGGGACAGAGGATTGCGCTGGTAGGCCAGAGCGGCGCAGGAAAAACCTCCCTGCTGAATGCGCTGCTCGGCAACCTCCCCTATCAGGGGTCGCTGCAGGTGAACGGCGTGGAGCTGCGGGATATCCAGCCGGAATACTGGCAGCAGCAGCTGGCCTGGGTCGGGCAGAATCCGCACCTGCCTGCCAGCACGCTGGTCGAAAATATCGCGCTGAATGGCAACCACGATATGCAAAAACTACAGCAGGTCTGTGAGGCTGCCGGGGTCACGGAATTCCTGTCACAGTTGCCAGAGGGTCTGCAGAGCGAAACTGGCGAGATGGCAGCAAACCTGTCAGTGGGGCAGGCACAACGCATCGCCGTTGCAAGGGCATTGTATAAACCCTGCAAGCTCCTGCTGCTGGATGAACCGGGCGCGAGTCTGGACAGCCACAGCGAGCAGCATGTCAATCAGGCCCTGCAGTCAGCCTCTCACCAGCAGAGCACGCTGCTGATCACTCATCAGCTCGATCAGCTGGCGCACTGGGATGAAGTCTGGCTGATGCGTGACGGTAAAATTATTCAGCAGGGTAGCCATCAGCAACTTTCGCAAAGCGCAGGTGCCTTTGCCGATCTGGCATCCCGTCGTCAGGAGACTGTGGAATGAAAACTTTGCTGCCCTTCCTGGCACTCTATCGCCGCCACATATGGCGGCTGGCGCTGGGCGTGGTGCTGGCTGTCGTCACTCTGCTGGCCAGCATCGGTCTGCTGACGTTGTCAGGCTGGTTCCTCGCCGCCTCTTCGCTGGCCGGTGTGGCCGGCCTTTACAGCTTTAACTATATGCTGCCTGCTGCCGGTGTGCGGGGTGCAGCAATCACCCGCACCGCTGCGCGCTATTTCGAACGCCTGGTCAGCCATGATGGTACCTTTCGGGTTCTTGAACATCTGCGGGTCTTTACCTTCAGCAGACTGATGCCGCTCTCTCCGGCCGGACTGACCGCCTTCCGCAAGGGTGACCTGCTGAACAGACTGGTGGCGGATGTGGATACTCTTGATCACCTGTATCTGCGCATCATTTCGCCGCTGATCGGGGCAATGGCGGTCATTCTGGCGGTCACCGTCGGTCTCAGCTGGCTGGACTGGCAGCTGGCCGTCACGCTGGGCGGCCTGCTGCTGCTGACGCTGCTACTGCTGCCACCGATTTTTTATCGCATGGGCCGCCCGGCAGGTATCGCCCTGACCCGTTTGCGCGCTCAGTACCGCAGCCAGTTGACCAGTTGGCTGCATAGCCAGGCCGAGCTGAAACTGTATGGTGCCGCGCCGCGCTTCCGTGCTGAACTGGATAAGACCGAAACGGACTGGCAGCAGGCTCAGCGCGCTCAGGCAAGCCTTGGCGGCCTTTCCCAGGCTTTGTTGTTAATGATTACCGGACTGACTGTCGTGCTGATGCTCTGGCTCAGCGCCAGTGGCGTGGGCCGGGATACACAGCCCGGCGCACTGATTGCGCTGTTTGTGTTCTGCGCCCTGGCCGCCTTCGAAGCGCTGGCACCGGTCGGAGGCGCTTTCCTGCATCTCGGTCAGGTGATGGCCTCGGCAAAGCGGGTCAGCCAGATCGTCAGCCAGCAGCCCGCGGTGGAGTTCCCCACGTCAATGCCACCTGTCGCACAGGGAGCGAAACTTTCCCTTCGTGATGTAAACTTCACCTGGCAAGGTGGCCGAAACGTATTACAGGGGATCTCACTGGATGTCGCGCCTTGTGAGCATATCGCGCTGCTGGGGCGGACTGGCTGTGGTAAATCGACCCTGCTTCAGCTGCTGACCCGCGCCTGGGATCCTGACGCCGGAGAGATAGCACTGAACGGCCAGCCGCTGAAAAGTTGGGATGAAGCCTCGCTGCGGGCTGTCACCAGCGTGGTGACCCAGCGCGTGCATCTATTCAGCAGCACACTGCGGGAAAATCTGCGGCTGGCCTCGGCGGACAGCAGCGATGAACAAATGGCCGCAGTGCTGCGCCAGGTAGGGCTGGAAGCCTTGCTGAATAACGATCAGGGTCTGAATGCCTGGCTGGGTGAAGGTGGCCGTCAGCTCTCCGGTGGTGAATTGCGCCGTCTGGGGCTGGCTCGCGCTCTGCTCCACGGTGGCTCATTGCTGCTGCTTGATGAACCCACGGAAGGACTGGATGCGGAAACCGAGCAGCAAATCCTCCAGTTGCTGCGCCAGGTAGCACAGGATAAAACGCTGGTCATGGTGACGCACCGTCTCCAGGGGCTCAGCCATTTCGACAAAATTTGCATTATGGATAACGGCTGTATTACCGAGCAGGGAAATCACGCCGAATTAATCTCAAAACAAGGGCGTTACTGGTATTTTCACCAGCAGTTTGCGCTATAGTCAAAGGCTCTCGTTTGACAGAGATTTTCACCATGCGTCTGATTCAGCTTTCCAGGGAGTCACTGAACTTTCCGCCGCCGGAGATGGCGCTGCGCGAACCTAACGGCTTGCTGGCTATGGGCGGCGACCTCAGCCCGCCGCGCCTGCTCAGCGCCTACTATCGGGGGATCTTTCCGTGGTTCTCGCCAGGAGATCCGATCCTCTGGTGGTCACCCGATCCTCGTGCGGTGCTCTATCCGGAAAGATTTCATCTCAGCCGCAGTATGAAACGTTTTCATCAGCGTTCTCCCTACTCCGTCACCATGAATCAGAATTTTTATGACGTAATCGAAGGTTGTGCCAGCGATCGTCAGGAAGGAACGTGGATCACCAACGAAGTGAAGCGCGCATGGCTCAAGCTGTTTGAAGCCGGTCACGCACAATCTGTTGAGGTCTGGTTGGGTAACGAGCTGGTCGGAGGGATGTACGGGCTGGCACTGGGGCAGATCTTTTGCGGTGAGTCGATGTTCAGCCGCAGCGAAAATGCCTCTAAAACTGCCCTGCTGGTGTTCAGCCGCTATTTTCAGCAGCAGGGTGGCAGGCTAATCGACTGCCAGGTACTGAACCCGCATACCGCGTCGCTGGGTGCAGAAGAGATTGCCAGAGCGGACTATCTGCAGCAGGTGAATTCACTGGCGCATCAATCTATGGCAGCAGAGTGCTGGCAGCAACAGACCCTTTTTTGATGCTATTTCGCGATGTTTTCCACGCAGACGTGGAGAACAGTGATATAATATGCGCGTTTGGTATGTCGTCCGCCCTTCGCCTCCTGTTACTGGCGAGCCGGGATTGGCCTGGCTGGGAATATTAACGCACCTCGTCTTTCGGTTTTCATTACGCGCAGGAGCGAATGCAGACCCACTCTTAGCCCTCTATTCCCCCACGCTGACGCCATTACTCTACTCAGTTTTAATTTTGAGCTCCTCTGCGCAGAGCACGTACAGAGGGGTTAACGCTGGTGAAATCACCAACAATTCTTTACATAATACTTGAAATTCGGCATTATCTTGCCGGTTCAAAACTAAGGTTGTAACACCTAGAGGATTCGATGGCCAAAGAAGACAATATTGAAATGCAGGGTACCGTACTGGATACGTTACCTAACACCATGTTCCGCGTTGAGTTAGAAAACGGACACGTGGTTACCGCTCACATCTCCGGTAAAATGCGCAAAAACTATATCCGCATCCTGACGGGCGACAAAGTCACTGTAGAGCTGACCCCGTACGACCTGAGCAAAGGCCGCATTGTCTTCCGTAGTCGCTAATATCCTGCCGTGCTGCCGCTGAAAAGCCCGCAGCACCCTAAAAAAAAGGCCGCACACCGTGCGGCCTTTTGCTTTTTCAGGATCCTGATCAGTGGACCGTGCCTTCCGTTTTACGCTTCTCGGCGCTGAGGAAGTGGTAGGTCAGCTCGTTTTTCTCTTTATCGAGAGCCACAGAGACCGATCCACCATCCACCAGTGAACCGAACAGCAGTTCGTTTGCCAGCGGTTTTTTCAGGCTTTCCTGTACGGTACGCGCCATCGGACGGGCACCCATCGCCTTGTCGTAGCCTTTCTCAGCCAGCCAGTCACGAGCGTCATCACTGACTTCCAACGACACGCCTTTCGCATCCAGCTGCGCCTGCAGTTCGACAATAAACTTGTCCACCACCTGATGGATCACCTCGGTATCGAGATGTTTAAACCAGATAATGTTGTCAAGACGGTTGCGGAACTCCGGCGTAAAGATCTTTTTGATCTCTTCCATGGCATCGGTGCTGTTATCCTGCTGGATCAGGCCGATAGATTTACGCTCAGTTTCACGCACGCCAGCGTTGGTCGTCATCACCACCACCACGTTACGGAAATCGGCTTTACGACCATTGTTATCGGTCAACATGCCGTTATCCATTACCTGCAGCAGAAGGTTGAATACGTCCGGATGCGCTTTTTCGATCTCATCAAGCAGCACCACAGAATGCGGGTGTTTGATCACCGCATCAGTCAGCAGCCCGCCCTGATCGAAGCCAACATAACCCGGAGGCGCACCAATCAGACGACTGACGGTATGTCGCTCCATGTACTCTGACATGTCGAAACGCAGCAGCTCGATACCCAGCGCTTTCGCCAGCTGTACGGTCACCTCGGTTTTACCCACGCCGGTCGGACCAGCGAACAGGAAGGAACCGACAGGTTTACGATCCTGACCCAGACCGGCGCGGCTCATTTTGATCGCTTCGGTTAAGGCCTCAATCGCATCATCCTGGCCGAATACCAACATTTTCAGGCGATCGCTTAAGGTCTTCAGCGTGTCGCGGTCGGTGGCAGAAACGCTTTTCTCCGGAATACGCGCAATGCGGGCAACCACGGATTCAATATCTGCTACGTTCACCGTTTTCTTACGCTTGCTGACCGGCATCAGGCGTGCGCGAGCACCCGCCTCATCAATCACGTCAATCGCCTTATCCGGCAGATGACGATCGTTGATGTATTTCACTGCCAGCTCCACGGCTGCACGAACCGCTTTGGCGGTGTAACGTACGTCGTGGTGCGCTTCGTACTTCGGCTTCAGGCCATTGAGGATCTGCACCGTTTCGTCAACAGAAGGTTCGGTAATGTCGATTTTCTGGAAACGACGGGCCAGCGCACGATCTTTTTCAAAGATGTTGCTGAACTCCTGATAGGTGGTGGATCCCATCACACGGATTTTCCCGCTGGAGAGCAGCGGCTTAATCAGGTTTGCAGCATCCACCTGGCCACCGGAGGCGGCACCAGCACCGATAATGGTGTGGATCTCATCAATAAACAGAATGCTGCTGTTATCCTGCTCCAGCTGCTTGAGCAACGCCTTAAAACGTTTTTCGAAATCGCCGCGGTATTTGGTTCCGGCCAGCAGCGAGCCGATGTCCAGCGAGTAAATCGTGGCATCTTTCATCACTTCCGGCACGTCGCCCTGCACGATACGCCAGGCCAGACCTTCCGCAATGGCGGTTTTACCCACGCCTGACTCACCCACCAGCAGCGGGTTATTCTTACGGCGGCGGCAAAGCACCTGAATGGTCCGTTCCAGCTCTTTATCGCGCCCGATCAGGGGATCAATGCCGCCCACACGAGCAAGCTGATTAAGATTGGTGGTGAAGTTTTCCATACGTTCCTCCCCGCCTGCTTGCTCTTCGTTTACCGGGTTTTCAGCCCCTGAAGCCGGGCCGGGTTCATCTTTGCGCGTGCCGTGGGAGATGAAATTCACCACGTCAAGACGGCTGACTTCATGCTTACGCAGCAGATATGCAGCCTGTGACTCCTGCTCACTGAAAATAGCGACCAGCACATTGGCGCCTGCCACTTCGCTGCGGCCGGATGACTGCACGTGGAAAACCGCACGTTGCAGAACACGTTGGAAACTGAGCGTCGGCTGAGTGTCGCGCTCTTCTTCGCTGACCGGCAAGACCGGGGTGGTTTGTTCGATGAAGGCTTCGAGCTCCTGCCGGAGAGCCACGATATCCACCGTACAGGCTTCCAGTGCCTCTCTGGCCGACGGATTACTGAGCAGTGCCAGTAACAGATGCTCGACGGTCATAAATTCATGACGGTGCTCGCGCGCTCTGGCGAAAGCCATGTTTAAACTGAGTTCCAGTTCTTGATTGAGCATAGGCACCTCCCCCAATAGATCGCCTTATTCAGGCTTTTTCCAGCGTACACAGCAACGGATGCTCGTTCTCCCTGGCGTATTTATTTACGTGAGCGACTTTGGTCTCTGCCACTTCGGCAGTGAAAACACCGCAAATCGCCTTTCCCTGGTAGTGGACCGCAAGCATCAGTTGCGTTGCACGTTCAACATCATAAGAAAAGAACTTTTGCAGTACGTCAATAACAAATTCCATAGGTGTATAATCGTCATTGTTAAGAATAACTTTATACATCGAAGGTGGCTTGAGTCCTTCACGGAGTTTGTCATCTGCAAGATGTTCAAAGTTAAGCCAATCGTTAGTGTTTCCCATACGTACCCAATGTGAAAACGTTGCTCGCTTACGCCAGACTAACACTCTTAAGGGTAAGTTTAACACGCCCAAAATGCTGGCCCGCGCCGATGAATTTTTGCTGCAAACTGCCGCTACGCGACCTTCATCACAAAATTTGCAATAGCGTTAACTGCTTCAAATTTTGACGATTTCGTCCCGCTCTCAATGCCCCAATTGCTTGACGCTCTATGCTATTTCTCTACAGTACAGGCATAAGCTGAATGCGTTTTGACCAGCTTAGAGTCACCTCACCCATTTGAATGTCTTGCGAGGGATGTAGAAGCATGGAGACGGGTACTGTTAAATGGTTCAATAATGCCAAGGGCTTCGGCTTTATCTGTCCGGTCGGTGGCGGCGATGATATCTTCGCCCACTACTCAACCATCCAGATGGATGGCTACAGAACGCTGAAAGCCGGGCAGCAAGTCCAGTTTGATGTGCATCAGGGGCCGAAAGGCAATCATGCCAGCCTTATCGTTCCTGTGGAAACGGCGATGGCAGTCAGTGCCTGACCTTTCCTTCACTCATTCTGACCAACCCTTGTGTAAAATGCCAGCCACACCAGCTGGCATTTTTATCATCTCTTTTCACCAACATTAGTAAGATTGGGCTTCGCTGTCATTTTTCAAGCCCGCTCAATTTGAAATTAATCCGCCCTTCTGCGTGCCAGCCACTGCACCGTATCAAACATTGTGCGCAGCAACGGGGGAATGGACCCCACACCCCGCTCTGCGGCTTCCGCCGCAACCGCAATGGCCAGTTCCGGTTTCGAAGAGTGCTGAATGGCTCTGGTAATAATCCGTCTTGCGTTCATCGGCGCATCCGGCGGCAGCCGTGCTGAACGATGATAAACGTCTGAAAATCCCTGCCTGTACAGGAAATGCTCCATATCCAGTGCGGGTAACTGGGTCAGGTGATGCTGTTCATGCTGCTGATGATCTTTCAGCTGGCTGCGGGTGGTGGCGGAGTACTTATTCCCCGCATCATCGCCGTCGGTCAGCACATGCCATTCTATCCCCATCCGCTGGGCAAATTTCAGTAAAGGCCGCAGGCCAGACTGGGCAAATTCAATCACCTTGATGCCCTCTGCGGCAAAGTGAAACCCGCACTGCCGGGCCAGCTCGTTCATCACCCAGACCTCGGTTTCACCTTCCACCAGCAGCCAGCAACGGGCAAATAATGATGAAGGCCGGTTAAAACGGATATGGAAAGCAATACGTCGACTGTCTTCGGCATTCATTCCCGTGGGACCGAGCCGCCATGCCGCCACCCGATCCGCTTCACGCACCAGACGGCAGACGTCCTCAACCGGGACCTGTGACAGCAGCTCACTGGAGTTGGTGGTAGTGATCTTTTGCAGCGGGAGCAGGCTGAGCAGCCCCCAGGCTACCGCCAGCATAATTGGGTGCAGCCGGGTTTCCGGATCCTCAATCAACAATAGCGGGCGCGAAAGAGGGTCTAACTGACAGGTACCCTGTGCCTGAACCAGCAGGGCAAACATCCGCAGCAGGATCAACTGGCGGCTGCGGTTATCATCTCCGGCAATCAGGCGATTCAGGCTATCGAGTGCCCGCCAGCCCTGCCGATCCTGCCGGTGTGCTGGAGGAGTGCGACGCTGCGGCGTTGAAAGCTCAGCCGGCTGTACGGCGAAATAGTGCTCCAGCAGTTGCTGCATGGTCAGCAATCCCTGACGGATAGCCTCATCGGTCAGGTTTTGCGGGCTGGAGGCCAGCTCACGGGTCAGCGTATCAACCTGGGTGACCAGTGGGGCAATATTTTGTTTATTTGCTTCGGAGGAGGCTTCGAGCCTGAGGCGGCGATTAAAACGCGCATCTCGCAGCCGCAGCACCGGATGCAATTTAATCAATTCCCGGGTCAGACTTTCGGTGTTAATTTCGCTGATTATCTCACCTGAGGCAGTCAGAAACTGCCGGCGTGTTTTGACTTTTTCGCCGTCCAGAATTTCACCTTCAGCACGGAAAGTAAGCTGTTTATATCCCGTTGAGCCATCTTGCCAAACCGATCTCAAAGCCTTCAGACGGGATGTCTCTGCTTCACCCTCTTCACTTTCACGAAAGGTAAACTGAATATGCAGCTGGCGCAGCCGTTCCCCCTGTGAGCCAGGCGGAAAATGGAAATCGTGCAGCGCAAAAGAGTAGAGTTCGCCCTGTGGAGCCAGCAGCAATGTCAGGGCATCCAGCAGGCTGGATTTGCCCCAGGCATTCTCGCCTATCAGCACGTTGCCCTGCTCCAGCGGCAGAGAAAGTCTGGGCATTCCGCGGAAGCCGGCAATGGAAATGTGTTCAATGAGCATCAGGTTTTCCCTGTGTTTTTACAGAGAATGGTCGTCCTTTCTCAATGGGTCAAGTTACCGGCCTGAACAGAGCTTTACTCAGATTGAAAATTTCGTCAGGATAGCGCCAAAATGACTTCCACGGACGAACTGCATCATGTACTCAGGACTTCTGATCATCCTTGTGCCGCTTATTGTCGGTTATCTTCTGCCCGCTAAGCGCGTTTCTCTGCAAAAACTGGTCAATAAGCTGCTGAGCTGGATGGTGTATGTGATCCTGTTTTTTATGGGGATCAGCCTGGCCTTCCTTGATAACCTGGCGACCAATCTGCTGGCCATTTTCCACTACTGCCTGATCAGCGCCGCCTGCATCCTTATCTGCAACATGCTGGCACTGCGCCTGCTCGAAGCCAGGTTTCCCTGGCAGCATAATCATCACAAGGAAGCGCTACCCTCCCGGCTGCATATGGCGCTGGAGTCCCTGAAGCTCTGCGGCGTGGTGGTCGGCGGCTTTGTGATTGGCCTCTGCCACTGGCCACCGCTGAAGTTTGCCTCGGAAGCCAGCGAATATGCGCTGTTGTTTCTGCTGTTCCTGGTTGGTCTGCAGCTGCGCGGAAACGGCATGACGCTGCGGCAAATCATCCTGAATCGCCGCGGCCTGATGGTGGCCCTGGTGGTTTTTGTCAGCGCAATGATCGGTGGAGTGATAGCCGCATTTGCACTGGGCCTGCCGTTAAAAACCGGGCTGGCAATGGCCTCGGGCTTTGGCTGGTACTCCCTCTCCGGGATACTGATGACCGAATCCTTCGGGCCCGTGATCGGCAGTGCGGCCTTCTTCAACGATCTGCTGCGTGAACTGCTGGCGATTATGCTGATCCCGGCGCTGATCGCCCATCACCGCTCCAGCGCACTGGGACTGTGCGGCGCAACCTCCATGGACTTTACTCTGCCGGTCCTGCAGCGCAGCGGCGGGATGGAGATTGTGCCTGCAGCTATCGTACACGGCTTTATTCTCAGCCTGGCGGCACCCATTCTGATTGCCCTGTTCTCTTCCTGATCGCTGTTTTTGAGCCTGATCAACTAAGCGGGTGTTTTTTGCGGCACCCGAAACAGCATAGGTATAAAGTTGCATTTTAAATACAACTTATAAAGGTTCAGCATGTTTTGCGTTCAATGTGAGCAAACGATTCGATCTCCCTCTGGTAATGGCTGTTCATATGCTCAGGGCATGTGTGGCAAAACAGCCCAGACTTCCGATTTGCAGGATTTACTGATTGCCGTTCTGCAAGGGCTGTCAGCCTGGGCGCTGGAAGCGCGCGAGCATGACATTGTGGATCATGATATTGACAGCTTCGCTCCCAGGGCTTTTTTTGCCACCCTGACGAATGTGAATTTCGACTCTCAACGCATCGTGGAGTATGCCCGGCAGGCCATCGCTTATCGTGAACAATTGAAAGCGCAGCTGTCTGGCCTCTCACGCGGTCCCCTTCATCCCGCCGCTGAAATTACCCTGCTGAGCAACGACCTGCAGCAGCTTCAGCAGCAGGCCGCCAGCTGGGCGCTGGCACAAGGCGAAACCGATGAAGATATCTTTGGCCTGCGCCTGCTCTGCCTGTACGGCCTGAAAGGGGCGGCGGCCTATATGGAACATGCTCATGTTCATCACCGTTACGATGTGAATATTTATCAGCAATATCATCAGATAATGGCATGGCTGGGCACCTCACCTGACCAGATGGGTGAATTAGTGCAGACCGCAATGGACATTGGCAAAATGAACTTTGCGATTATGGCGATGCTGGATGAAGCACAGACCAGCGTTTACGGCCATCCTCAGCCCGTGTCAGTGAACACCCGCCCCGTGGCTGGCAAAGCCATTCTGATTTCGGGCCACGACCTGAAAGACCTTGAGCTGTTGCTGCAGCAAACGGCAGGCACGGGCGTTAACGTCTACACCCATGGGGAAATGCTGCCCGCTCATGGCTACCCTGAACTGAAAAAATTTCCTCACCTGGTCGCTAACTACGGCAGTGGCTGGCAAAACCAGCAGGAAGAATTCGCCCGCTTCCCCGGGCCGGTGATAATGACCTCTAACTGTATTATCGATCCATTTAGCGGCCATTATCAGGATCGTATCTGGACCCGCAGTATTGTTGGCTGGCCGGGTGTGAATCACCTTGATGGAGAAGATTTTTCCGCCGTTATTGAACAGGCACAGGCGCTCCCGGGCTTTCCCTGGAGTGAAATTCCGCACAAGATTACCGTTGGTTTTGGCCGCCAGGTCCTGCTGGATGCCTCCGACAGCGTGATTGACCTGGTGGCGCAAAACAAACTGCGTCACGTCTTTCTGATTGGGGGTTGCGACGGTAGCCGGGAACAACGCAGTTATTTCACCGATCTGGCTACCGCAGTTCCTGATAACTGTCTGATCCTCACGCTGGCCTGTGGCAAATACCGCTTTCACAAACTTGATTTTGGCACGCTGGAAGGGCTTCCCCGCCTGCTGGATGTTGGTCAGTGCAATGACAGCTATGCAGCCATTACGCTCGCCATCAGGCTGGCGGAAAAGCTTAACTGCGGAGTTAACGACCTGCCTCTTTCACTGGTGCTCTCCTGGTTTGAGCAGAAAGCCATTGTGGTACTGCTGACCCTGCTGTCACTGGGAGTGAAAAATATTCGCGTCGGCCCGACTGCACCGGCCTTCCTGAGTGAAAATGTGCTGGCACTGCTGGAAAAAGAATTTGCCCTGCAGTCGGTGACCACGGTTGAAAACGACCTGCACGCCATCCTGGCCCCATAAGGAGACGGTCATGCAAACTTCCCATTCCCCTATTGGCGAGAGATAAAATCATGTCCACTCATCCACTTTGCCGCTGGCGCATGCAGGTCCATCATGTCCGGCAGGAAACCTCAGACGTCTGGACCATTGCCCTGATCAACGCTGATTTTTACCGCTGGCAGGCAGGACAATTTGCTTTAGTCCAGGTGGCTAACTCCGCTAACCTTCGCGCATATACTCTCTCATCCACACCGGGCCAGAGTGAGTACATTACGCTGACAGTTCGCCATATCGCAGAGGGGCTCGGTTCCGGCTGGCTCACTCAGCATGTCCGGCCTGGCGACTATATATGGCTTTCCGACCCGCAGGGATCCTTCACCTGTGAACAGCACCCGGCCGACAGCTACCTGATGCTGGCTGCAGGCTGTGGTATCACCCCCATTATGTCAATGTGCCGCTGGCTTCGGGCCTGGCAACCTCAGTGCAGCGTCAGTTTGTTGTACAGCGTGCGCTCCGCCAGTGAGGTGATTTTCGCTGAGGAGCTGGCCACGCTCTCCAGCTGGCTAAAGCTGGTAATCATTGCCGAAGATGCTCCAACGGTCGATCTTCCCGCAGGACGAATTACCCGTGAATGGTTACAAAAATGCGTGCCGGATATCAACCAGCGAACGGTAATGATCTGCGGTCCCCAACCATATATGCATCAAATGGATCAATTCGCTCGCGACCTTGGGGCTGAGAATATCTGGCAGGAGAACTTTACCGCGCCCGACGACACCAAAGAGAATGGCAAAGCAGAGATATTCACGCTGCGTTCTTCGGGTCAGGTAAAATCCGCTACCTTCAGCGCTGGCAATACACTCCTTAACGCCATGGAGAAGAACCAGTTCAGCATTGAAGCAGCCTGCCGATCCGGCGTCTGTGGCTGCTGTAAAACACAAATCCTCAGCGGAAGTTATACCACCAGCAGTACCCAGACGCTGAGTGATTCAGAGCAGCAGGCCGGATATGTTCTGGCATGCAGCTGCCTCCCTGTCAGCGATATCATTATTGCCTGATCCTCCTTGGGGCCTGAACGTGCCACGGCCCCATTATCCGTCTCCCATTCCCCCCGGTCTCGACTATGCTTTTCCCAGTCGGTTTTAATTTGGGATAAGACCAGAAAAAAGGAGTCAAGCATGAAGCAAACCGTAGCCGCTCTGGTGGCAAAAACATTAGAAAACGCCGGCGTTAAGCGCATTTGGGGCGTTACCGGGGACTCACTTAATGGCCTGAGCGACAGTCTGAACCGCATGGGCACTATCGAATGGATGCCCACCCGTCACGAAGAGGTGGCCGCTTTTGCCGCAGGAGCCGAGGCGCAGATCAGCGGCGAACTGGCGGTCTGTGCCGGTTCCTGCGGACCGGGCAACCTGCACCTGATTAACGGCCTGTTCGACTGCCATCGCAATAACGTTCCGGTGCTGGCCATTGCCGCGCATATTCCTTCCAGTGAAATAGGCAGCGGCTACTTCCAGGAGACGCATCCGCAGGAGCTGTTCAGGGAGTGCAGCCACTATTGTGAGCTGGTGTCTAATCCTGAACAGTTGCCTCAGGTACTGGGTATTGCCATGCGCAAAGCGATCCTGAATCGCGGCGTTTCAGTGGTCGTTCTGCCTGGCGATGTGGCACTCAAGCTCGCGCCGGAGAATGCCACGGCAAACTGGTATCCTCCGCTGTTGCCGGTAGTGCAGCCACCTTTAGCAGAGCTGGCAAAGCTGGCCGGGCTGCTGAACGGTTCACAAAATATCACCCTGATGTGTGGCAGCGGCTGTGCCGGGGCCCACGATGAAGTGGTGAAACTGGCTCAGACGCTGAAAGCGCCGGTGGTTCATGCCCTGCGCGGCAAGGAACATGTGGAATATGACAATCCCTATGATGTCGGCATGACCGGGTTGATCGGCTTCTCATCCGGTTTCCACGCGATGATGAACGCTGACACGCTGCTGCTGCTGGGTACGCGCTTTCCCTACCGGGCGTTTTATCCGGCAGAGGCAAAAATCATTCAGATTGACCTCGATCCGGGTAGCATCGGAGCGCACAGCCATGTGGATATGGCGCTGATTGGCGATATCAAAACCACGCTAACCGCCCTGCTACCACAGTTGGACATAAAGCAGGATCGCGACTTCCTCGATAAGGCGCTGGAGCACTATGCCGAAGCGCGTAAAGGGCTGGATGACCTGGCTACCGCCAACGACAAACAGCCGATCCACCCGCAGTATGTGGCCCAGCAGCTCAGCCAGTATGCTGACGATGATGCCATCTTTACCTGCGATGTGGGCACACCGACGGTCTGGGCGGCCCGCTACCTGAAAATGAACGGCCAGCGTCGCCTGATCGGTTCGTTCAATCATGGCTCGATGGCGAATGCCATGCCCCAGGCGCTGGGTGCGCAGTCGATTGACCGTCAGCGCCAGGTCGTGGCGATGTGTGGCGACGGCGGATTCAGTATGTTGATGGGGGATTTTCTCTCCGTTGCGCAGCTGAAGCTGCCGGTTAAGCTGGTGGTTTTCAACAACAGCGTGCTGGGCTTCGTCGCCATGGAGATGAAAGCCGGAGGCTACCTGACCGACGGGACCGAGCTGGAAAACCCTGACTTTGCCGCAATTGCCAACGCCTGTGGCGTAAAGGGCATTCGCGTGGAGCGGGCCTCAGAGCTGGATGCCGCCATTCAGCAGGCGCTGGCGCATGATGGCCCGGCACTGATTGATGTGGTGACGGCCGGCGAAGAGCTGGCGATGCCGCCGCAGATTAAAATGGAGCAGGCCAAGGGCTTCAGCCTGTATATGCTGCGCGCCATTATCAGCGGGCGTGGCGACGAAGTTGTCGAACTGGCAAAAACCAACTGGCTGCGGTAAAACATTCTGATGTCTTTTTTTACGGACGCTGCGGCGTCCGTTTTTTATCAAAGGAGTGCAAGAGTGATTGATTTACGCAGTGATACGGTAACCCGCCCGAGTGCCGCCATGCTGTCAGCGATGATGGCTGCTGAAACGGGTGACGACGTATACGGCGATGACCCCACGGTTAACGCACTCGAAGCGAAAGCGGCCAGCCTCAGCGGTAAAGAAGCTGCGCTGTTCTTGCCAACTGGCACCCAGGCCAACCTGATTGCGCTGCTCTGCCACTGCCAGCGTGGTGAGGAATATATCGTTGGCCAGCTGGCGCATAATTACAAATATGAAGCCGGTGGTGCGGCGGTACTGGGCAGCATTCAGCCTCAGCCGATCCTGGCTTCTGCAGACGGCACCCTGCCGCTCGACGTGGTGGCACAGTTTATCAAGCCCGACGATTTCCACTTCGCCATCACTAAGCTGCTGAGCCTGGAAAATACCCATAACGGCAAAGTGCTGCCGCTGAGCTACCTGAAAGAGGCATGGGAGTTCACTCGTGAACGCAAACTGGCGCTGCATGTGGATGGCGCGCGCATTTTTAATGCTGCCGTTGAGCTGGGCGTTGAGCTTGAAGCGTTAACCCGCTACTGCGACACGCTGACCATCTGCCTGTCAAAAGGACTGGGGACACCGGTGGGATCGCTGCTGTGTGGCAGTGAAGAGTATATTCAGCGCGCACGGCGCTGGCGGAAAATGACCGGTGGCGCGATGCGCCAGTCTGGCATCCTGGCCGCCGCCGGGCTGTATGCCCTGGAGCATAATGTGGCCCGCCTCAAAGAGGATCACGACAACGCTGCCTGGCTGGCAAGCCAGCTGAAAAACCTCGGGGTGGACGTCTCCCGTCAGGATACCAATATGGTCTTTGTACGCCTGCCAGAAGCGCAGATTGCCCCGCTGAAGGCGTGGATGCAGGAGAGAGGAATCCTGCTCAGCACCGGTAGTGTGACGCGCCTGGTCACGCATCTGGATGTGGACCGCCCTGCGCTGGAAACACTGGTAGCAGAGTGGAAGGCCTTTTTAGCCGCGCTTTAACGCCATTTGAACCTGGCTACGGGGCGAACATTCCTCCGCAGCCAGGGCAGAGTTCATCGTTATTCAGCCCGTTCCGTATTTCTCCAGCAACGCTTCAGCAATAGCCTCACTCTCCGCATCCGCCAGCCCGCGATAGTCTGCCGGGCGGAAATGCATCTGGAAGGCCGCAATCACCTTCTGCTGCTGCTTCTGCGTCATACCGGGCGTCACTTCATAGCCATAGCGTGCCAGCAGGGTCAGCAAATTGGCCGGATCGGTCAACTGGTCCGGCGCTCTGCACGCCAGGAAGAACCTCACACGGTCCGCATCTGGCCATGCTCCAACACCCTGCTCTGCCAGCCAGTGCCAGGGGAACAGCGGGCCCGGGTCCTGCTTACGCTGCGGCGCAACATCGCTGTGTCCCACCACGTCCTGCGGCAGGATGTTATAGCGCTTTACGATATCGCGGGTCAGCGGCATCAGAGCACCCATTTGTTGGGGAGTAAACGGATACCAGATCAGCCCGCCTGCTGTGCGCTTATATCCCTGATTCTCCAGCTCAATCCCAATGGAAGTATCGTTTATCCGGGTCGCGCCGCGCCAGAAGCTGATCCCGGCATGCCAGGCGAGCTGAGTTTCCGGTACCAGCCGCAGCACCATCGGCTGATTTCCCAGCTGATGCGGCCTGGCCGGGATCAGATAATGCGCGCTGACATTGCGATCGGTCAGGGTTGCCAGCGAACTGGGAAAATCTTCGGCGGTATAATGGATCACCAGAACCTTGACCCGAGGGCGTGCGCCCCATGCGGGGTGGCGCGTGTCTACCACGTAACCCTCATGTTTTTCCAGCCCGGGCGGTGCACAGGCGCTGAGCAGCATCGCCGCTGCCAGAGCGAACAGCAAACGCATCAGCTGCGGGTTTTAACAGCGGTGCCGCTGACGCTGACCATCAGCATGCTGCTGTCTTTACCGACCGTTTCATAATCGATATCAATGCCGACTACCGCATCAGCGCCAAGCGCCTTAGCCTGCTCTTCCAACTCGGCAAAAGCAATCTGCCGGGCTTTTCGCAGCTCTTTTTCATAGGCGCCTGAGCGGCCACCAACGATGTCGCGAATGCCGGCAAAAAAGTCACGAAAGATGTTGGCGCCCAGGATCGCCTCACCGGTCACCACACCGCAATATTCTGCGATCGGCTGGCCTTCGAGGGTGGGAGTGGTTGAAAACTGCATCGTTTTTTCTCCTTTAACAGTTCTTTCCAGATGTAGCCCTTGCGGTCAAGCAGAGCGGCTATACTTTATGCTAAAAAACGCCATCCAGAAACAATAAGGAAATCAAGATGAAATACCAAGCGATTGCTGCGCTGGCTCCGCTGGCGCTGCTGCTGAGCGCCTGTACCACAGTTCAACCCGCCTATAAGGACATCGGCACCCGCATGGGCCCGTGTGTGGATGGCGGCCCGGATTCTGTTGCGCAGCAGTTCTACGATATGCGCATTGAAAATCCTACCCAGGGCCTGCCTGACGCTCAGCAGCTGGCAAAATACCGCCCGTATCTTAGCGACAAACTCTACCAGACCCTGCTGAAAGCCAACAGCGAACAGGATAAAGAAGCGGCACTGGCGCAGGGTGACCTGTTCTCCAGCCTGCCTGCCGGACCGACTTCAGCCAGCGTGGCTGACTCTTCAACTATCCCGAATACCGACGCGCGCAATATCCCGCTGCGGGTGAAGCTGACCCGCGACGGTAGCACACCGGTGAAATGGCAGGATGAAGTGCTGATGGTGCGTGAAGGCACCTGCTGGGCCGTGGACGATGTCCGCTACCTGGGACAGAATCCCCATATCGATGGCGGCTCCCTCAGCCAGCGTCTGCTGAAATAGACCTCCGGTTCGTGTCCTTTTTGAATGAGGGCGCGAACCCGCCCCCTGCCCCAAACCCTGCTGCTATTTAGCTCAACCCGCACGATAATGTGCTAGCCTTTAACTTTTAATCCATGCATTCGCGAATTTTCAAAGCGATGATTGCATAACTATGCCGTCAACGTTAAGATTTGCAGCACTAATTACTATTCATTTTTTGCGCATGAGTATTCAACTTAACGGTATTAACTGCTTTTACGGTGCCCACCAGGCGCTGTTCGATATTCAACTGGCGTGCCCCGAAGGCGAGACGCTGGTTCTGCTGGGTCCAAGCGGTGCCGGTAAGAGCTCCCTCCTGCGCGTGCTGAACCTGCTGGAGATGCCGCGCTCCGGCACGTTGGGTATCGCCGGCCACCATTTTGACTTCAGTAAAAGCCCTTCCGATGCAGCAATCCGCGAACTGCGGCAGAATGTCGGCATGGTCTTTCAACAATACAATCTCTGGCCGCATCTCACGGTGACACAGAACCTGATCGAAGCGCCCTGTCGCGTGCTGGGCCTGAGCAAAGATCTGGCCCATGCCCGCGCCGACAAATTGCTGGAGCGCCTGCGACTGACCAAATTTGCCGACCGCTTCCCACTGCATCTTTCCGGTGGTCAGCAACAGCGGGTGGCCATTGCCCGGGCACTGATGATGGAGCCTGCGGTCCTGCTTTTCGATGAGCCGACCGCCGCACTGGATCCGGAGATTACCGCCCAGATTGTGTCAATTATTCAGGAACTCTCCCAGACCAATATCACCCAGGTGATCGTAACCCACGAAGTGGAAGTGGCGCGCAAAACCGCCAGCCGCGTGGTGTATATGGAAAATGGCTACGTGGTCGAACAGGGCGATGCCAGCCGCTTTACACAGCCGCAAACCGAAGCGTTTGCCCATTATTTATCGCACTGATGCAGGACATAATGATGAAAAAAGTCGTACTCGCCGCGCTGTTAGCCGGCCTGAGCCTGAGCGCAAGCGCCGCACAGACCATCCGTTTTGCTACTGAAGCCTCATATCCTCCGTTTGAGTTTGTTGACTCTGACAATAAGATCCAGGGCTTCGATGTGGACCTGGCTAACGCGCTGTGCCGCGAGATGAACACGACCTGCTCCTTCACTAATCAGGCATTCGACAGCCTGATCCCCAGCCTGAAGTTCCGTCGCTTTGATGCGGTGATGGCCGGTATGGACATCACGCCAGAGCGTGAAAAACAGGTGCTGTTCACTAAAGCCTACTACGACAACTCCGCGCTGTTTATTGCCCAGAAAGGCAAAGTCGCTTCCGTTGACGCGCTGAAAGGCAAACGTGTTGGCGTGCAGAACGGCACCACACACCAGAAATACCTGACTGAAAAAATGGCTGGTGTCAGCACAGTGCCTTACGACAGCTATCAGAATGCCATCCTCGACCTGAAAAATGGTCGTATCGATGCCGTGTTCGGTGATACTGCCGTGGTTAACGAGTGGCTGAAACAGAACGCTAACCTGGCTCCGGTCGGTGAGAAAGTGACGGATAAAGCCTACTTCGGCACCGGTCTGGGCATCGCGGTTCGCCAGGGCAACAGCGAGCTGCAGAGCCAGTTCAACGCTGCGCTGGACAAAGTGAAGGCAGATGGCACTTACAAAACCATCTACAGCAAATGGTTTCAGCAGTAATTTCTGAATGAGCGAACTTTATCCTCTTGCAAGCGCCGCCGGGATGACCGTCGGCCTTGCCGTTTCTGCGCTGGTCGTGGGCCTGATCCTGGCAATGATTTTTGCCGTCTGGGAATCAGCCCGCTGGCGGCCTGTCGCCTGGATCGGTACCGGTCTGGTGACGCTGTTTCGCGGCCTGCCGGAGATTCTGGTGGTGCTGTTTGTCTACTTCGGCGCTTCGCAGCTGCTGCTGACGCTTTCCGATGGTTTCACCATTAATCTGGGCCTGGTGAAAATCCCGGTACAGATGACCATCGAGAATTTCGATGTCAGCCCGTTTCTCTGTGGCGTGATCGCGTTGTCTGTTCTCTACTCTTCATACGCATCGCAAACGCTGCGCGGCGCGCTGAAAGCAGTGCCGGTTGGTCAGTGGGAATCTGGCCAGGCGCTGGGAATGAAGACGACGGCGATTTTCTTCCGCCTGATCCTGCCACAGATGTGGCGTCACGCATTACCGGGCCTGGGCAACCAGTGGCTGGTGTTGCTGAAAGATACCGCGCTGGTGTCGTTGATCAGCGTTAATGACATCATGCTGCAGACCAAAAGCATTGCCTCCCGCACGCAGGAGCCTTTTACCTGGTACATGATCGCCGCGGCGATTTACCTGGTGATCACTCTGCTGAGCCAGCAGATCCTCAAGCGGATTGATGCCCATACCACGCGGTTTGAGCGGGGGAATAACTGATGCTGAGCTATTTACCCGAGCTGCTGAAAGGACTGCATACCAGCCTGACGCTGACCGTTGCATCACTGATGCTGGCGCTACTGCTCTCACTGCTGTTTACCGTGATCCTCTCCCTGAAGGTTCCGGTGCTGAACCTGATCGTGCGTGGCTATATCACGCTGTTTACCGGCACTCCGCTGCTGGTGCAGATCTTTCTGATCTACTACGGCCCGGGGCAGTTCCCGTCGATTCAGTCGATCCCGTGGCTGTGGCATTTTCTTTCGCAGCCCTGGTTGTGTGCGCTACTGGCGCTGTCGCTGAACAGTGCAGCTTATACCACTCAGCTGTTTTACGGTGCCGTGCGGGCCATCCCTTCCGGTCAGTGGCAGTCCTGTGCCGCTCTGGGGATGAACCGTAAAGATACCCTGCGCATCCTGCTGCCCTATGCTTTTAAACGTGCCCTCTCTTCTTATTCCAACGAGGTGGTGCTGGTGTTTAAAAGTACCTCCCTGGCTTACACCATCACGCTGATGGAAGTGATGGGACACGGGCAGTTGCTGTACGGACGGACCTATGACGTGACGGTATTTGCGGCCGCAGGCCTGATTTATCTGTGCGTCAATGGACTGTTGACCCTGATGATGCGTCTGATTGAGCGCCGCGCGCTGGCCTTCGAACACCGTAATTGATCGTACCGGTGGTGGTCAGCACCACCGGTATTTCCAGGAAACAGCCCTTCTTTGCAGGTTAATCAGCGGATAGCCCGTTATCGCCGACTGGTATAATAGCCGGGTATTTTGACCGCAAGGACGGTAAGTGATGCACAAGTTTGTCCTGGCCCTTTTGCTTGCCAGCCTCAGCTTTAACTCGCTGGCCAATGGCCCCCTTCGTTTCGCCTTTTCGGCAACCAATCCACCCTTTGAGTCTCTTGACGGTGACGGGCAACTGGTAGGGTTTGATATCGACATGGCAAAAGCCCTGTGCGAGCGCATGAAAACCCAGTGTATCTTCACTAATAACGCTTTTGATCGCCTGCTGCCTTCGCTTAAATTTCACCGCTATGACGTGGTCATCTCCGGGATGGACATCACCGCTGAGCGGCAAAAACAGGTGGATTTCACCCAGCCCTATTACGCCAACTCTGGCACCATCGTCGCCGTGAAGGGGCGCTACAGCAGTTTTGAGCAGCTAAAAGGCAAACGTATAGGCGTGGGTGGCGAGACCACCCAGCAGGCTTATCTGCAATCGGCATGGCCGGACATCATTGCCGTGACCTATGACAACTACCAGAATGCGCTGCTGGATATACATAACGACAGGCTGGAAGGCATCTTTGGCGATACGCCAGCGGTATATGAATTGCTGAAATCCAATCCCCAGCTGGCCCGGGTCGGCGAGCCAGTGACGGACAGTCGTTATTTCGGCTCCGGGCTGGGGATCGCCGTGAGAAAAGGCAATCAGGAGCTGCTCAGCCAGCTAGACGAAGCCCTGCAGGGCATCAAGGATGATGGCACCCTGCGTAAGCTGAGCCTGCGCTGGCTTGGCAGTGAAAAGTAGCGGCGCTCAGCGACGCTTCAGCAGCGTCAGTACTTCACTGTGGGCAGTGTGCGGGAACATATCGAACAGCTGCACTTTTTCCACCGAATAATCAGCCATTAACGCAATATCACTGGCCATCGTCTGCGCATTACAGCTGGAATAGAGGATCCACTTTGGCGCCATCGCGCTGAGAGAGTTGCAGAGCTGCACGCCAATTCCGCGTCGCGGAGGATTCACCAGCACCAGATCCGGCACCTCCCCTTCACCGGTGGCAAACGCCGTCGAATCCAGCGCGGCAAAACTGATGTTTTCCAGGCCCATTGCCGCAGCCGAGCGTTTCGCACACGTAATAGCTTCCGCACTAATCTCAATACCGGTGAGGCTCATCTCTTTTGTTGAGCAGTGCAGGCCAAAACCGCCCACCCCACAGAAAAGATCCCACATACTGCCGACGGCCAGCTCGCTGACCCACTGGCGGGCAGTGCCATACAGCGAGGCTGCCACTTGCGGATTGGTCTGGAAGAAACTCTGCGGGCGGATCCACAGCGGCACATCGTTTAGCTGGTCGGCCAGCGCCTGATTCTCTGTCAGTGGGATCTCTTCTTCCCCTTCCAGAATGGCCATATGTACCGGCTGGATATTGGCAGAGATCACGCTCAGCTGCGGCAACTGCTGCTGCAGGGCTGGCAGCGCATGCTCCAGTTGCGCCAGCTTCTCTTTTGAGCGCAATACAAAGCGCAGCATCAGCTCGCCGCTGTGTGAGCTTTCAGTGAGCAGGATAAACTTCAACTCGCCTCGTTTACGCGCGACGTTATACGGCGTCAGCCCGGCCTGGGCAATAAACGGCTTCAGTCTTGCAAAGACTTCGGAAAAACTCTGCGGATAGAGCGGGCAGTCACAAAGATCAACCGGATGACCATCACGATGCATGATACCCAACACCGGTCGCTCCACGCTGCCGCTGACCACCATTTTGGCCTTATTACGAAACATCTGCTCAGCAGAAATCACCGGCGCCAGCCACTGTCCGACAGGCTGCTCAGCCAGCAACTGACGAAGCCGTTCCTGCTTGGTTTCAAGCTGACGTGGATAAGGGATCTCCAGCCACTGGCAGGAGCGGCAGCGGTCGGCATCGTAAAGGGCGCAGTGCATGAGAAATCAGTTAATCCGGATTAAAAAAGCGGGCGGGGATTGTATCACTGTACGTTTAGCGATGCCGAAAAAATTCCCGACTGCTGGCAGGGACAAACAGCAGCAGCATGATCAACAGATCCGGCAGCTTGAGGGAAATAAGTAAAGGAAGAATACGGCCATCGCTTCCGCCGCTGATATTAAACAGCTCAGGGTAGACCCATCCCATTGAGGCCATAAACAGATAGAACATCACCACTGCCTGCGCCAGAGCGTAACCCAGGCGTCCCCAACGGCGGCCACGCATCACCGCAATGGCACAACGCAACTGGGCAAAAAACAGCAGCTGGCTGGCAATAAAGATCAGAGTGGAATCCCAGGCCTGGGCGCTGCGGTGGACAAAACTCATCAGCTCATTCAGCCCCAGCTCGTGCATCTGCAGGCCAACACCGAGACAGCGGATGGCGATAATGCCAATCCCGGCCACCAGCACCGGCACGGGGATAACCGATGGTGATGACAGAACCGCTTTACCTTCTCTCAGCACTTCTGACATGGTTTTTCTCCTGCTGACGCACCTGGGTTCCCGATATCATGAAATAACCGCCAACTATTTTTAGCGCAATTGAAGGAATATATCCACTCTCCGGGATATTTCTCTGCGGAACAGTTTGACAGGTATTATAAAAAACGTCGAATCCCGGTATTTATTCTTTAAATGGCGGCGGGATGTTCCTCCCACTCCTCTATTTCCAGACGATGTTACATTTAACGTCATAATTTACTTCCGGACAGGGCAAGGGCTGTGTGATTATCGGAAGGCTAACCCCTGATAGTGGCTGAATGGAGAGCTTAACGTGTTAAAAGTTTTGGAACATTACGCTTATCTGCATGAGATCCCGGAGCTGGGGTTTCAGGAGTTTAAAACCTCGGCCTATATCAGCCAGCAGCTGAAAGCCGCCGGTTATCAGGTTCAGGATAATTTTAATGCCACCACCGGCATTGTGGCCGTGCTGGACAGCGGCGTGCCAGGTCCCACTCTGGCGTTGCGCGCAGATATGGATGCACTTGGCCACGTCATTAATGGCGAACATTGCGCACGCCATACCTGCGGTCATGATGGACACTCTTCAGTAGTGCTGGCCGCCGCTCAGGAACTGATCGCAGAAGGCGCGGTGAAGAAAGGCCGCCTGAAAGTCATTTTCCAGCCTGCGGAAGAGTTGGGCACCGGTGCGCTGGCGATGATTGCTGGCGGAGCTGTTGACGATGTCGATATGATCCTGGGTTTCCACGTCCGTCCGGCCGAAGAGTGCGCCGTCGGCACCGCCATCCCTGCCGTTTACTACTCGGCCTGCGTCACCATTGAGGCTACCGTGCGCGGTCAGACCGCACATGGCGCACGCCCTCATCTGGGCATTAACGCGCTGGATGCTGCCAGCAGCGCGGTTCAGGCCGTCAATGCCGTGCATATGGCCCCGGGTAACAGCTGGAGTGCGAAAGCGACCCGTTTTCTCTGTGACGCCGGGGTGACCAACTCGATCCCTGATGAAGCCCGCGTGGTATTCGATCTGCGCACGGCAGAGAATGAGGATATGAAAGTGCTGCAGGCCAGAGTGGAAAGGGCGATCCAGCATAGCGTGGCGGCCTACGGCGCAACGGCTGAAATCATGGTGCTGAAATCGATGCCAGCAGCAGAAATTGATGATGAGATGACCACGCTGATCTCAGAGTCGATTAAAGAAGTGCTGGGAGAAGAGGCAGTAATGCCGGTTCGCTCCACGCCTGGCAGCGAAGATTTCTTCCACTATGCGGTACAGCGTCCGCAGGTAAAATCCGGCTTCTGGGGACTGGGAACCGGACTGGTGCCGGGCCTGCATCACCCGGATATGCACTTCGACCTGAACTCGCTGCCAGTGGGCATTAAGATCTTTAAGGCCTGCGTGCTGAAAGTGCTGGGGTGAGTAGCGGCAAAAACTGATGAAAACTGAAGCAGCTCAGGATTGGCGGTTAGTACGTTAAGTCGCTGCTAAATCTGATGTCTGCAGGAGGGGTTATCCGGAACACGGACACGCCGTAAATACTTCCCTGTAGGCTTGATTCGCGCGTCCATGCGCTCAACAGTCCGCTTATCCGGATAACCCCTCCGCTTCAAAGCAATAATGTTGCTGCAGGGACGCGGCAATCAAGCCCCCATGGACGGGTTTACGGCGTCCCGGATGAGGCTCACTTTACCGACGCCGGACATCAGCGCCGGTTTTGACCTTGTCGTTGCCAGAACCAGTCTTGACCTTGTGGGTACCAAAGCTGGCGTTGACCTCAGTGCCCGCTCCGGGCCTTCTGAATATCCCGCAGCCGCTGTTTCTCTTCATGAGCCATAAACCGCCAGGCGATAAACCCGACAATCCCGACCACGAACAGGATCAGCGAGGCCAGCGCGTTAATCTCCGGATTCACCCCCCGGCGCACGGTTGCAAAGATCTGCATCGGCAGCGTGGTGGCTCCGGGCCCGGTCACGAAGCTGGAAATCACCAGATCGTCCAGTGACAGCGTAAAGGCCAGCAGCCAGCCGGTGACGATAGCCGGAGCAATCATCGGCACGGTAATCACAAAGAACACCTTCAGCGGCGTTGCACCTAAATCCATTGCGGCTTCTTCAATCGAGCGGTCCAGTTCGCGCAGCCTGGAGTTAATCACCACCGCGACATACGCCGTACAGAAAGTGACGTGTGCCAGCCAGATGGTTAACATGCCACGATCGGCAGGCCAGCCAAAAGCATTGCCCATCGCCACAAACAGCAGCAGCAGTGACAGCCCGGTGATCACATCCGGCATCACCAGCGGTGCAGTCAGCATAAAAGCAAAGCCGGTTGACCCTTTGAAACGGCCAAAACGCACGATCACCACTGCGGCAATCGTGCCGAGGATCGAGGCGGCGGTAGCCGCCAGCGCCGCAATACTCAGGCTGAGCGTCACTGCGCCGATCATCGCATCATCATGGAACAGCACGTTATACCAGTGCAGTGAGAAACTCTCCCATGCCGCCAGCTGTGACGAGTTAAAGGAGTAAATCACCAGCAGCGCCATCGGCGCATACAGGAAGAAGAAGCACACCACCAGAATAGCGATACGCCACGGCGAGCGGATTGTCGGTAACGTGGTCATTCCTTCTCCCCCATCTCTTTATTCTGATGCTTGTGGAACCAGATAATTGGCAGGATCAGGATCAGCAGGATAATGACCGCCAGCGCCGATGCCACCGGCCAGTCACGATTATTAAAGAACTCCTGCCACAGCACACGGCCAATCATAATACTGTCCGGGCCTCCCAGCAGTTCAGGAATAACGTACTCACCGACCGCCGGAATAAATACCAGCATCGATCCGGCAATAATCCCACCTTTGGTCAATGGCACAATCACGCTGAAGAACGTTTTCAGCGGCCTTGCGCCCAGATCCAGCGAGGCTTCCACCAGCGAATAATCAATACGTGTCAGCGCGGTATAAATTGGCAGCACCATAAACGGCAGATAGCAGTACACAATGCCGATATACACCGCGAGATTGGTATAGAGGATTGTCAGCGGATGGTCGATGATGCCGGTCCACATCAGAAACCGGTTTAGCACCCCGTTATCGTTCAGGATCCCCATCCAGGCATAGACGCGCACCAGAAACGAGGTCCACGAAGGGAGGATAACCAGCAGTAGCAGGATATTGCGGGTGGAAGGTGAGCTGTGCGCCACCGCCCACGCCAGCGGATAACCAATCAGCAGGCAGATTACCGTGGAGACTGCCGCGACCTGTAACGAATGCAGATAGGCATCCACATACAGCGGATCGTCCGTGAGCGTAAGATAGTTACCGAGATTAACCACCATCGTCAGCTGACCGTCAGCCCAGCTGAGCAGATCGGTATACGGCGGGATAGCACGGGCAATATCAGCAAAGCTGATTTTCAGCACGATCAGGAACGGCAGCAGAAACAGCAGGATCAGCCAGAGATAAGGTAAAGCGATGACCAGTTTACGGCCATGCTTTATCTTCAGGCGGCCCGGCAAAGAGGAAACCGGTGCCGGAGTGCGGCCTGGTGGTTCAGTGGTATTTGAAGAATGCTGGCTCATAACTCCCCCACTACACCGTCAGAACCACACAGCTGTCCGCGTCCCAGCAGAGACGCACTTCGTCTCCCCAGGTCGGCGCGCCTTTGCGGAAGCGATGGGCGTTCTGCAACTGGGCGCTGATCATCTGGCCGCTGCGCAGACGCACATGATATATCGACAGGTCGCCGAGATAGGCAATGTGCACCACTTCCCCGACGGCAAAGTTACAGCCGTCAGCAGGAACCTCTTCACACAACATCACTTTTTCCGGGCGCAGCGCCACATGAACCGGCACGCCGTCGGTCACCGAAGCATCGGAATCCACCTTCAGCGGGTGGATCAGCCCCGGACTGTCGATAATCAGGCCGTCAGCCTGACGTTCACGCAGCAGGCCTTCGAACAGATTTACCGAGCCGATAAACTCCGCGCTGTAGCGCGTGGTCGGATGCTCGTAAATCTCCTCCGGCTCACCAATCTGCACAAACTTGCCGCGGTTCATAATCGCAATGCGCCCGGCCATGGTCATCGCCTCTTCCTGGTCATGGGTGACCATCACACAGGTCGCGCCCACGCGCTCAAGGATATCGACCACTTCCAGCTGCATCCGATCGCGCAGCTTTTTATCCAGCGCCCCCATTGGCTCATCCAGCAGCAGCAGTTTTGGCCGTTTCGCCAGGCTACGGGCCAGTGCCACACGCTGACGCTGACCGCCGGAAAGCTGATGCGGTTTACGTTTGGCGTACTCCTGCATGTGCACCAGGGTCAGCATCTCAGCGACGCGGGTGGCAATTTCGCCTTTTGGCAGGCGATCCTGCTTCAGGCCAAACGCGATATTCTGTTCAACCGTCATGTGCGGGAACAGCGCGTAGGATTGAAACATCATATTGATCGGTCGCTGATACGGCGGCACATGGGACAGGTCCTGGCCGTCGAGCATAATCTGTCCGGATGTCGGGGATTCAAAACCCGCCAGCATCCTCAGCAAAGTAGACTTGCCGCAGCCGGAGGCACCCAGCAGCGCAAAAATCTCGCCTTTGTAGATGGTCAGGTTGACATCATCAACCGCATGTTGTCCGTCAAAAGACTTGGTCAGATTGCGGATTTCCAGCAGCGGCGTTAACGCCTTGCCCGCTTTTTGCTGCGGACGGGGGATCGCGTCGTTCACTTCCATAACTCTCCGGGCCCTGCCGTAAAAAACAAAACAGAGGCCAGGCAGGCACCTCTGTTATTCCGTGAAGAAAGAGTCAGCCTCTGTTAATTACTTACCACTCTTAACTTTAGTCCATGCACGGGTGCGCACACGATCGAGTTTCGGATCCTGGACTTTCAGCACGAACAGTTTCGCCATGGTTTCCGGGGTTGGGAAGATGCCCGGATTGTTACGAATGTCAGCATTAATCAGTGGTACAGAAGCCTTGTTGCCATTGGCATAGAACATCTTGTTTGAGATGTCGGCAATGACTTTTGGCTCCATCAGATAGTTCAGGAACTGATAGGCCTCATCGACGTTTTTGGCATCTTTCGGAATAGCCAGCATATCGAAGAACGCCAGCGCGCCCTCTTTAGGAATGCTGTAGGCAAGGTGCACGCCATTTTTTGCTTCAATCGCACGGTTCTTAGCCTGCAGCACGTCCCCTGCCCAGCCGATAGCCACGCAGGTGTTGCCGTTAGCCAGATCGTTGATGTACTGGGAAGAGTGGAAATAGCGGATGCTCGGACGCAGCTTCAGCAGCAGGTCGGTTGCCGCACCGGAGTAATCCTTCGGATCGCTACTGTTAGGATCTTTGCCCAGGTAGTTAAGCACGGTAGCAAAAATCTCTTCCGGCGCATCGAGGAAGGAAACGCCGCAGCTCTTCAGCTTTTCGAGGTTCTCCGGTTTCAGCACCAGATCCCAGCTGTCGACCGGCGCATCTTTACCCAGTACCGCTTTGACCTTATCGACGTTATAGCCAATACCGGTGGTCGCCCACAGATACGGGATGGCGTATTTATTGCCCGGATCGTGCTGGTCCAGCTTTTTCAGCAGGTCTGGATCGAGGTTTTTGTAGTTAGGCAGCCTGCTCTTGTCCAGAGGCTGGAACACGCCGGACTGAAGCTGGCGGGCGAGGAAGCTGGAAGAAGGCACCACGACGTCGTAACCGGTGCTCCCCGCCATCAGTTTGCCTTCCAGCACTTCGTTTGAGTCGAAGACGTCATACACCACTTTGATACCGGTCTGCTTTTCAAAATTCGGCACGGTATCCGGGGAAATATAATCTGACCAGTTATAGACGTGCAGCGTCTTATCAGCAGCCACCGATCCCGCGGAAACCGCCATCAGCACACCGGCCACCACACCTGACAACCATTTTTTACGTTGGTTGAACATGTTTTTCCTTCCTCCAGAAAAAGATAATCACGGCTCGTTATGACAGCGGGCCTGTAAAGGCCATTAGAATGAATGATTATTCACCCTGCTGTTAAATAGAAAAAACCTATACCTGTAGCGACGTTGCACGCGAAACGCAGCTTCGCAAGAATAGCCCCACTCTATGATCCAGGCCAGACCCAGGCGTAAAAAACGCCTTTTATCGATTTTTAATGCAGTTTTCCTCTATGTGATAGGCCAAACGCGGCACAAACGACGAGGAAAATCGGGCGTTTGCCGCTTAAATGCAGCATAAAAAATGGCACTGGTGGCCGGAAGTCTGCTGAAAATAGCAACAACTGAGGTTAACAGGAGAAATATGCACCAGACAGGAAGTTCAAAGGGGCCAATCGTCGATCGACCCGGGCAGTTCAGAGAGAGGAATTAATGCAGCATGGAGTGAGAGGAGATGAACTCACCGCGTTCTTCTTCATCTTCGTTCATCATCAGCAGATGGTTGGCAAAGGCTTCCATCACCACCATGGAGATCTGTTCTTCGCTCTGCTTCATAAAGTGCACGAACTGACCGTAAGTCAGCCCGGCCGTAACGCAAAGCGACTGACAGACAATCAGCTTGGGCAGGTTGTCATCCTGAATATCCACAAAGGCTTTTACCGTCAGCGAGCTGGCATTGATCTGTGACAGATCGCCAACCAGCGGGATCAGCGCGGTGGGCTTTACTTCGGCGAGTGCGGAAAACAGTATGACGTTGTCCACCAGATCGAGCTTGGCATCGAACACGCCGTCAAAATTTTGCATATGCGGCAGGTGAAGCGCCTGACAGGAGTCACACTCAAACCAGGTAATACTTTGCTGATCCAGCCAACGACGAATGACGTCGATATCCGGAACGACGAGTGAATCCATGTGATTTGTCTCATACTGCCTTAAAATTGCGCCCTAGCTTACGGAAAAAAGCCCCGGAACACCACGATTGCGACAGAAATATGACGTCATCCGCCGGTTTTCAGACAGAAACCAGGTCGCGCCTGTTCTTCAATCCAGGCGATCATCATCGCGGCAATATCCAAACCCGTGGTCTTTTCAATGCCTTCCAGCCCTGGCGAGGCATTAACCTCCATAACCAGTGGTCCACGGCTGGCGCGTAAAATATCCACCCCGGCCACGTCCAGGCCCAGCGTCGCGGCGGCGTCGATCGCCATTTCCCGCTCACGGCAGGTGATTTCCACGCTGCGCGCCGTGCCGCCACGATGAAGGTTGGAACGGAAGTCCCCTTCCTTCGCCTCTCGTTCAATTGCAGCAACCACTTCGCCGCCAATCACCAGACAACGGATATCCCGGCCGTGGGCTTCCTTGATAAACTCCTGCACCAGAATATGGGCGTTCAGTCCCCGGAAGGCGTCGATCACGCTTTCGGCCGCCTGACGTGTTTCCGCCAGCACCACTCCTATCCCCTGCGTGCCCTCAACCAGTTTTACCACCAGCGGCGCTCCGCCCACCATCTCAATCAGATCGCTGGTGTCATCCGGTGAATGGGCAAAACCGGTAACCGGCATGTCAATCCCCTGCCGCGCCAGCAGCTGCAGCGAACGCAACTTATCCCGCGCGCGGGTTATCGCCACCGACTCGTTCAACGGGTAGCTGCCGCATACCTCAAACTGGCGTAGCACCGCTGTGCCATAAAAGGTAATGGCCGAGCCGATACGAGGGATCACCGCGTCGAAATGGTCCAGCTGCTTGCCGCGATAGTGGATTGCGGAAGAACCCGGATTGATATTCATGTAGCAGGAAAGCGGGTCAATCACTTCCACGCTGTGGCCGCGCTTTCGGGCGGCCTCCAGCAGCCTTTTGCACGAATAGAGTGAACCGTCTCGGGAAAGAATCGCAATTTTCACCAGATGCCTCCGGGGGAGCTTAACGTGTTGCCCAACCCTGCTTGTGCAGATAATCCAGCATAAATGGCCGGCTTTCTTTAATAATGGTTTTCTGGATGTGCTGGCTCCAGCTTTCGCGCCGCGGGTTGCTTTCACGGGTCAGATAGTACTCTTCCTGCTGGCTGTCATAAGCGGCCAGCACTTCAGGATCGATCGGCTGATAGCGGTTTTCATGCACCAGCATTTGTGCTGGCATACGCGGCTTGTGCTGCGGTTTCTGATCGGGCCAGCCCAGGCAAAGGCCAAACAGCGGCAGGACAAATTTCGGCAGCCCCAGCAGCCCGGTCACTTCAGCGATGCTGTTACGGATACCGCCGATAAACACGCCGCCGAGGCCAAGAGACTCTGCAGCAATCATCGCATTCTGCCCCATCAGTGCGGTATCCACGCAGCCCAGCAGCAGCTGTTCGGCCAGCCCCAGCTGCGCTTCCGGACAGATTTGCAGGTGACGATTAAAATCGGCACAGAACACCCAGAACTCAGCCGCCTGGCCGACATACCGCTGGCCGCCGGTCAGAGTAACCAGCTTTTCACGCAGTTCACGATCGGTAATCCGGATCACAGATGAACACTGCAGGAAGCTGGAGCTGGATGCCGACTGGGCAGCGGCCAGAATGGCCTGCCGCCCGGCGTCGCCGATGGGCTGGTCAGTAAAGGCCCGGATAGAGCGGTGAGAGCAAAGTAGCTCAATGGTCGGCGTCATGCTTTTCTCCTGAAGAATGAGCGATAAAATGTTGCCGGCAAGGGTAGCACCAGATCAAGTGCGGGGTAAGAGAGGACCCACATAATTCCACCGGGGTATAGCCTGGACGAATCGGATCAACAGGTAATTCCTTCTTCCTTTTACCCAATGATGCGGGCATCATAAGCGCCAATTCAGATTATTTTGTGATTCAAATCACATAAATTTTTGACCTTTGAGGAGAAACCTATGTTTGCAGTGATTTTTGGACGTCCTGGCTGTCCTTATTGTGTCCGTGCCAAAGAACTGGCCGAGAAGCTGACTGAAGAGCGTGATGACTTCAATTTCCGCTATGTGGATATTCACGCCGAAGGCATCACCAAGGCTGACCTGGAAAAAACCGTCGGCAAACCAGTAGAAACCGTGCCGCAGATTTTTCTCGATCAGAATCACATCGGTGGCTGTACTGATTTCGAAGCTTACGCGAAAGAGAATCTGGGCCTGTTCCAGTAAAATTCTTGCGGCTGGGAGCTTCCGGCAAAAAGAGGGTCGATATTGCTATCGACCCTCTTTTTTTATCTGCGTATTTTCACACCCGTTGCACCGTTCTTCCCTGCCGGGCCTCAGCCATGCGGATGCCAGAAAATGGTTCTCAACAGCATCACGGCCAGGGCTCCGGATCCGCACCAGAAAATCGCGCTGGCATCAAAAGCCAGCTCCTGCAGCAGATCGTGTCCCCACATTGAGTACCAGCGCATAATCGCCAGGCAGATTGGCGTACCGAGCAGAGCCCCCAACAGCGCCACCGTCAGCGGAGCCTCTTTCGAAGTCAGCGCAGCTACCGCTCCGGGAATGGTTAACATCAGCAAACCGGGACGCGCCTGCATTGCCGCGGCACCCTGGATAAACATGTCATAACGCACCGCCAGAAAGACAATGCAGTACAGGGCAAGACTGCTTATCACGCTTGTCCAGGACATACCCTTAAACATCATAGGATTTTCTCTCGGTAATTGATGTAGTCCCCTGGTCAGACAAACTCCGGACCATTTTCCCCGATGGTAAAAACTAAATACCGTTACAATTGTTCACGGCTTTTACTGGCTGAAATAGAATGAAGCGACTAAAATGGCGGCCGTTTTAACTGGCGCTGGGCTGTAATTCGCGGATAAACCTGAATGTTGCCGCTGCTCTGCTGGCAGTCAGGCAAATTTAGCGCAAAACGCCCTTTATTTCAACACGTTACTGGTAAACAAGAAGTTAAACCGTGAATATAAACGTCGCAGACTTGTTAAGTGGAAATGACATTCTGTTATTATTTGTCGTGCTGGCACTGGGATTATGTCTGGGTAAATTACGGCTGGGTTCTGTCCAACTGGGTAATTCCATTGGCGTTTTAGTCGTCTCTCTCCTGTTAGGCCAGCAGCATTTTAGTATTAATCCCAACGCTCTTAATTTGGGCTTCATGTTATTTATTTTTTGCGTAGGTGTTGAAGCAGGCCCCAACTTTTTTTCAATTTTCTTTCGTGACGGCAAAAATTATCTGATGCTGGCTTCGGTCATGGTCGGCAGCGCGGTCATTCTGGCGCTGGGGCTGGGTAAACTGTTTGGCTGGGACATCGGTCTGACCGCCGGGATGCTGGCCGGATCAATGACCTCCACGCCGGTTCTGGTGGGGGCCGGAGATACGCTGCGACAAACTTATCCTGCAGGCAGTCTGCTAAATGCGGCTCAGTCTAACCTCAGTCTCGGCTATGCCCTGACCTACCTTGTCGGCCTGGTCAGTCTGATCTTTGGCGCCCGTTACTTGCCCAAGTTACAGCATCAGGATCTGCCTACCAGTGCGCAACAAATTGCCCGCGAGCGGGGACTGGATCCTGACAGCCAGCGTAAAGTCTACCTGCCGGTGATCCGTGCCTATCGTGTGGGCCCGGAACTGGTGGCATGGACTGACGGTAAAAACCTGCGTGAACTCGGGATATATCGCCAGACCGGCTGCTATATCGAGCGTATCCGCCGTAACGGTATCCTGGCGAACCCGGACGGCGACGCGGTGCTGCAGCAGGGAGATGAAATTTCGCTGGTGGGCTATCCGGATGCACATTCCCGCCTCGATCCAAGCTTCCGCAATGGCAAAGAAGTGTTCGACCGCGATCTGCTCGATATGCGAATTATCAATGAAGAGATCGTGGTTAAAAATAACAATGCGGTAAATAAAAGACTCAGTCAGCTGAAATTGACCGATCACGGATGTTTCCTTAATCGGGTGATCCGCAGCCAGATTGAAATGCCTATCGATGACAGCATCATCCTTAATAAAGGCGATGTGTTACAAATTAGCGGCGAGGCACGCAGGGTTAAATCCGTAGCAGACCGAATCGGATTTATCTCAATTCACAGTCAGGTGACCGACCTTCTCGCCTTTTGTGCCTTTTTTATAATCGGACTGATGGTCGGAATGATCACTTTCCAGTTCAGCAGTTTTAACTTCAGTATTGGTAACGCGGCCGGATTATTATTTTCCGGCATTATGCTCGGCTTCCTGCGTGCCAACCACCCGACATTTGGCTATATCCCACAGGGTGCGCTGACCATGGTTAAAGAGTTCGGGCTGATGGTATTTATGGCTGGCGTGGGGCTCAGCGCCGGGAGCGGGCTGTCGCATGGACTGGGCGATACAGGGCTGCTGATGCTGGTTGCGGGGCTGGTGGTCAGTTTGCTGCCGGTGGTGCTGTGCTTCCTGTTTGGGGCTTACGTGCTGAAAATGAATCGCGCATTACTGTTCGGTGCCATTATGGGAGCACGCACCTGTGCCCCGGCCATGGAAATTATCAGCGATACGGCGCGCAGTAATATCCCGGCTCTTGGCTATGCCGGCACCTATGCAATTGCTAACGTTTTGCTGACCTTAGCCGGTACGCTAATCGTCATAATCTGGCCAATGTTTGGCGGCTGAAAATAATTTAAAAATTTCTGAGAACTTTTATAACGGGGCGCAGTCTTAATTAGTGCCACTGCTTTTCTTTGAAATCCCCAAATTGTGGAGCCCGTTAATCGAATGATTAGCGGGTTTTTTTCTATCTGCACTCCCTCCTCTTAATGTTTCCTTAATCGCTTTTCAGCACCATGCGCAGCTGCATTCACCTTCATCCGGTCGTCATGAAAACATCATCAAGTCTTAACGAAAGCTCAATCACTGGTTCAACCAGGAACAATGCTATTTATCTTCTTCCCCGACGCTTTTATCTTATCCAGCTGATATTGCTGGCGGTGACCGGTTTGGCCTTCACCTGGGTGTTCCGTAACGAGACGTGGGATTTTGCCCTGTCCCGGATGTGGTTTGACCCGGTTTCACAGCAGTTTCCCTGGAAGGAAAATTTCTGGCTGGACCTGATTAACCATCGCATAGCCAAAGATGCAGTGATTGCCATGGCGGTCATCGCGCTGGTGACAGGCGTAATCAGGCGGAATTGTCGCCTGGTGCTGGTTGCTTTGCTGACCGGCGTCGGCCCACTGGTCGTCGGCATCCTGAAGGCCACCAGCGCACACTCCTGTCCCTGGGACTTGATTGAGTTTGGTGGCAAAGCGGTGTCGTACCCGCTGTTTTCCGCCATTCCGCTGGACAGCGGTCCCGGGCGCTGCTTCCCCGGAGGCCATGCATCCAGCGGCTTTGGCGTAATGGCGTTGTTTTTCTGGTTCTGTCCGCAGCGTCCCCGGCTGGCATGGCTGTGCTTTTTCGCCGGTGCCGCGCTGGGTATGTTGATGGGTTATGGCCAGATGATGCGCGGCGCGCATTTTCTTTCCCACAATTTATGGGCTGGCTGGTGGGTCTGGCTGAGCCAATGTTTTACTTTCGGATGCGTGTCGTATCTGCTGAACAAGACGAGGAAATAACCATGCTGGAAGAGTTGAACCGGATGCTGTTTCTCTGGGTCAATGCCACGCCTGAATCACCAGGCTGGCTGATTTCACTGGCAACTTTTATCGCACGGGATTTGATCGCCATCGTGCCCCTGCTGATCGTTGCACTGTGGTTGTGGGGACCTGGAAGCCAGCTCACCTCGCAACGGGTGCTGGTGCTGAAAACCGGCATTGCCCTGATTTATGCGCTGGCCATTTCCTGGTGTATTGGCAATCTGTTCCCGCATCCGCGCCCCTTCGTTATCGGTCTGGGTCATCAGTTCCTGTCGCATGCGCCGGATGACTCCTACCCCAGCGACCACGGCACGGCTATCTTCACCTTCGCCATTGCTTTCCTCTGCTGGCATCGTGCCTGGTCAGGCGTGGTGCTGATGCTGGTCGGTACGGCGATCGCCTGGTCGCGCGTTTATCTTGGCGTTCACTGGCCGATGGATATGATCGGCGGACTGCTGGTTGGCATGCTCTCCTGCCTGTTTGCGCAGGTGGCATGGTATTTCTGTGGACGTCGCTTATTGCAAAATATTTCGTCCGTTTACCGGTTATTGTTCGCCCTGCCAATCCGCAAAGGTTGGGTTCGTGATTAAATAACTGTTGCGCATAGCCAGGGTGGATATGATTCCACCCTTTTTTATTTTTCAATTACCGCCAGAATTATTGCGCAACATCATGGTAAAAAAAGGAAATAGTATTGATTCGTTGCGCAAATGGATAATTCGCAAACAACCTGACGCAGAAGAATTACGCAACGTAATGATAATAAACAACTTAAATTTAAATTACTGGTTGTTTTTTAAACAGAAAATTGAAATTTATACAATGCACGCCGGTCACAATGCAGTTTAAATAACCACCAGAAAGACGATATACCAGAATATGAACCTGCATTAAAAAACAGAGATAGCGCATAACTCTGATAATAATTTCATAACTGTGATTACGATCGCCAGAAAGCGCCGATCTTCCACTTCCTTCTTCTCTGCCAGATGGTAGAGTGTCGCCGTCTGATACAGAGCCCTAAATTAAATCACGCTGCGTGGCTGTATTCAGCCTGCGCCCGGCTTTATTTACTTTATTGTTTTCAATCCGGAGAAAGTCATGGAATCATCTGAAGCCGTTACGCTGACACAGGACGTTGTCGATTCAACCAGCTGGCGTAAAAGCGATACAATGTGGATGCTGGGCCTGTATGGCACGGCGATTGGGGCTGGCGTGCTGTTTTTACCGATTAATGCCGGTATCGGCGGACTGGTCCCACTGATTATTATGGCCCTGCTCGCCTTCCCGATGACCTTCTTTGCTCACCGTGGCCTGTGCCGCTTTGTGCTGTCCGGCCGTGAAGCAGGCGAAGATATCACCGGCGTAGTGGAAGAACATTTCGGTGCCGGTGCCGGTAAGCTGCTTACCCTGCTCTACTTCTTTGCTATCTATCCGATACTGCTGGTTTACAGTGTGGCAATCACCAATACAGTGGAAAGCTTCCTGACCCATCAGCTGCATCTGCAGGCACCGCCGCGCGCCCTGCTGGCGCTGATCCTGATTGTCGGACTGATGACCATTGTTCGCTTCGGCAAAGAGATAATTGTCAAAACCATGAGCGTGCTGGTCTACCCGTTCGTGCTGGTGCTGATGGCACTGGCGCTGTTCCTGATCCCGCACTGGAACAGCTCAATCTTTGAACATGCCAGCCTGAGCGGTTCCGGCAGTAGCTTATGGATGACGCTGTGGCTGGCGATCCCGGTAATGGTGTTCTCGTTTAACCACTCCCCGATTATCTCTGCTTTTGCCGTGGCAAAACGTCAGGAGTACGGCGACGGTGCAGAGCAAAAATGTTCACGCATTTTGCTGCGCAGCCATCTGATGATGGTGGTGACGGTGATGTTCTTCGTGTTCAGCTGCGTTCTCAGCCTGTCACCGGAGAATCTGGCGGAAGCGAAAGCACAGAATATTTCGATCCTCTCGTACCTTGCTAACCACTTTGACACGCCGCTGATGGCATGGATGGCACCGATTATTGCGATGGTAGCCATCACCAAATCGTTCCTCGGCCACTATCTTGGCGCGCGTGAAGGTTTTAATGGCCTGATCGTTAAGGCTATGGGAGAAAAAGGCAAAAAGCTGCCGGAAAGCAGGCTGAACGGCGTGACCGCCATCTTTATGCTGATCACCACCTGGCTGGTGGCAACGCTGAACCCGAGCATCCTGGGTATGATCGAAACGCTGGGCGGGCCGGTGATTGCGGTGCTGCTGTTCCTGATGCCGATGTATGCCATCAACAAGGTTCCGGCGATGCGTCAGTACAGCGGTAAAATCAGCAACGTCTTTGTGGTGCTGATCGGCCTGATTGCCATCTCCGCGATTACTTTCGACCTGTTCTGATCCCAAAGAAAAGGGGCTGAGTATCAACCCAGCCCCTGAAATCAGTTAAACAATATTGGCACGAAACGAGCGCGACTCCGTCAGGAAAACCATTTCCCGAACCAGCCATTCATTTTCATCATCACGAAATCCCAGATGCGGCTGAAGAACCCGCCCTCGTTCACATTCTCCATCACCACCAGCGGCCGCTGTTCAATGGTTTTACCCTCCAACTGGAAATTGATAATCCCTACCACCTGATTCTTTTTAAGTGGCGCGGTCAGCTGTGGCTGCGACAGCGTAAAGCTGGCCTTGAGGTTTTTCATTTGTCCCTTTGGCAGCGTGACAGAAGCATCGTTAGCCACGCCAAGGTTGACCTCATTTTTATCGCCGTACCACACGCGCTGCGTTGAGAAAGGCTTATCGGCTTTAATCGGCGTCACCGTTTCATAAAAACGGAAGCCCCACGTCAGCAGTTTTTCACTCTCACGGAAGCGGATCGCATCCGTTGCCGCACCGAGCACCACTGAGATTAAGCGCTGATCGCCGTCGGTTGCTGAGGCCACCAGATTATTCCCTGCGCCATTGGTATGACCGGTTTTGATACCGTCCACGTGCAGATTGCTGCTCCAGAGTAGACGGTTACGGTTGTACTGTTTGATACGGTTAAAGGTGAATTCTTTCTCTTTATGCAGCGCATACTCGGCTGGCACATCACGGATGAGCGCCTGACCGAGCAACGCCATATCACGAGCTGTACTGTACTGCCCCTCCGAATCCAGCCCATGCACCGTCCTGAAGTGGGTATTTTTCAGGCCAAGCGCCTGCACATAGTTATTCATCAGGCTGACAAACGAGTCCTGGCTACCGGCCACGTAATCGGCCAGTGCAATACTCGCGTCATTACCCGACTGGATAACAATGCCTTTATTCAGTTCAGAAACCGGGATACGGTCGCCAGGCTTGAGAAACATCAGCGATGAACCCTGCAGAATCGGGTTGCCGGTGGCCCATGCATCCTTACCGACCGTTACCATATCGTCATTGGTGATCTTCCCGGCTTTAATCGCCTGGCCGATCACATAGCTGGCCATCATTTTGGTCAGGCTGGCCGGGTCAAGGCGATCGTCCGCATTGGATTCAGTCAGGACTTTGCCACTGTGGTAATCCATCAGGATCCACGCTTTGGCATCAATCTGGGGTGGTGCGGGGGCGTTTTCAGCCCGGGCAGGAGAGACGACGATCAGGAGCAGTGAAAGTGAGGCAGCCAGTGGAGCAAGACCGGCGGAAAGGCGAGTTTTCATCATGGCAAGACCCAAGTATCCATTTGAAAGATAAATATTTCTGGTGCTGGCGGGCACAGACCCACCTACGCTAACGCTTCTGAAGCTGAAAAAGAACAGCTTTACCGTAAAGTTTTTTGAAGTTTATTAGATAAATCTGGGATATGCCGCCGCTGGCGGCCTTTTTTTGGCACTTCCGCGTCAGCTGTGCCAGGTGAAATTCCGATTTTTCGCAGAACAGTTAAGCCGGTCACAAAATTCCGCTAACCTGAATACAGGTTGCCAGAGGAGTACTAACGATGGATTTAGCCCTGTTCGATCTTGATGAGACGGTTATCTGTGAAGACAGCACCGGCCTTTGGTTACGCTGGCTGGTCTCCCAGGGATTTGCCCCGGAGGCGCTGATAGAGCAGGAGAGAGCGCTGATGACCCAGTACTACCGGGGGTCGCTGTCGATGGAAGAGTATATGAATACCACGCTGTCCCCGCTGGCAGGAATGGCGACGCTGACGGTAGCGGGCTGGATAAGACGTTTTATCCACCGCGACATCATGCCAAGAGTTTACCCCTCAGCCCGCGAAAGAATGGCCTGGCACCAGGAGCGCGGCGATACCATTATTCTGGTCTCTGCCAGCGGTGAACATCTGGTGACACCGATTGCTCTGCAACTGGGTGCCCATGCCGCGCTGGCAATTGGTGTGGAAATTATCGATGACCGCTACAGTGGCCAGACCTATGGCACCATGACTTATAAAGAGGGCAAGGTCACGCGACTCAATGACTGGTTGTCGGTACAGGAGGATGTCCGGTTTAATCATACCTGGGCTTACAGTGATTCGATGAACGATTTACCGATGCTGGAACATGCCGACCACGCCCATGTTATTAACCCGAGTGAAAGCTTACACCAGTTAGCAAAACAGCGCGGCTGGGAAGTTTGCCGCTGGATGCGATAAGCGGGAGTATCGTTTTACCCTCATCTCAGTCCCTTCCCTCTACTCTCCCTCACGGGCACTTCTTTTAAAGTGCCCGGTTTTTTACATATTTCAGTTTACTGACTTTAAGTTTCAAGTCATGAGGCCGCTTTTAATCATCAACGAGGCTTAATGAGTTATCAAAGATACGTTTTATCCTGACCCGAGGCATTACCTCTACACACACAGATAAGTAATTAAAAGGAGAGAATTACCATGATGACCGTACGCACTTTATTAATTGGTTCGGTAGCCCTTATGCTCACCATTTGCATAATGACAGTTTCAGTACTGCTTTAACCGAAACATTGTTTTTTCTTTAATCCTGATGACCAGTTATAAACATCTCGCTGAAATCAACCTGTGTAAAACAGGCACTGTATAATTGCATGGGTGACTATCTTCTGTCAGAAGATGCAGTGAAAAATCGATATAAAACATAAAATTATTAAAAAAATAAAAACTTCATTGTACCCGTTAAGTTTCCCCTCCGGAGAGACGCTTTAAGAATACCAGCAGGAGTAAAAGCGCAATACTTCCAGCACGACCAGAGAGGTCAGGCTGACAGCATTGAAAGGATTTCTCTCTTTTGCAATCTGCACAATCTGAGGAGGATGCCACGGCATCTCTGTAAATCAGAAATTTTTTCAACTCATTTTTCAAAACAAGTAATTAAATGGAGAAAATTACTGTGCGTATTTCATTACTCGCTTCAGCCCTCACGCTGGCTGTTGCCACAATGTCCTTTACTGCCTCAGCTGCTGATACGGCGACGATGGCTGTGACAGGCACTATTACCCCCACCACCTGCGATGTCGCGCTGAGTGCTTCCTCTGTGGATCTGGGGAATATCCCTGCCACCGAGCTCCTGACAAAAGCCAACGATTATACTCAGGACTATCAATCGTTATCAGTCAGCTGTGATGCCGCAAGCCAGATCGCACTGCGAACCACCGACGATCGTGCAGCAAGTGCCTATACCAATGCCGACTTCCAGACTGTTTCTGCACTGACTTTGCCTGGCGTGGACCAAAACATTTTCGGTCTGGGGACGGATTCCGCTGATGGGAAAATCGGATCATTGCAGTTAGTGATTACCGCAGCCAACATTGACGGTACTGCCGCAACAGTGCTGGCCAGTACGGATAAATCCAGCTGGACTTCTCAAGGCAATAGTTATTTGCTGGCTAAAAATGGCTATGTTGCACTGACCACTAATGCGGGCGGTACCACACCGGACAGCTTTACTGAAGCGACCCTGACTCTTTCTCCACGAATCTATCTGAAACAAGGTTCAGCCTACCCGGCCGGCGAAGAGGTCAAAATTAACGGTAGCGTCACCTTCTCTGTAGTGTATTTGTAAACAGATCGTTGCAGTAATTTGAGGCTAACATTCTCAAGGTTAATTAACTTAATTTTATTTTCACAAATACCATAATGCCAGAGAAGCTGGCATTATTTCATTCTGCAGAAAAAGGACATAACTGACCAAATTAACCGATATAAATACACGCTATCAAAAAACAATACCGCATTTAACTTTTATTAAGATGAGGTATGTAACGATAGCCATCCGGGCAAGGAATCCGTTGATAAAAATCCGTAATGGAAGAGTCCATGAACAACCTGATGCAAAAAAAAATAGCCATCATGTTAAAAAGAAGTAATTAAATGGAGAAAATTACTCATGCGTAAATTAGTTATTGCGTCGGCTATCGCATTAGCGGCAAGTATATTAAGCCTTTCTGCTTTTTCAGCAGATACCGCCACGCTGGCAATTACCGGGACGATCACCCCTGCAACCTGTGAAGTGTCACTGAGTAATACCTCTCTGAGCGCAGGAAATATAGCGGCATCGAGCCTGACCAACGATGTTAATCAATTCGAGCCAGGAAACAGTACCTTATCTGTTGCCTGCGACGCAGCCTCTGCAGTAGCGATACAGACTACTGATAACCGTTCGGCTTCAGCGATGACAAAAGCTGAGGTAAGTTCGGAAATGAAGATAGATATAACGTCGATGACTGATGCGAATATTTTTGGTATTGGCAATGATTCTGCCGGTAAAAAGGTGGGGATGCTCGCTCTGGCAGTTGCCTCAGCCACGGCTGATGGCACAAGCAACAACAACCTGTTGAGCAGCAGCGACAAGAGCAGCTGGACAGCCAAAACGATTTCCCAGGCTACGCCAATACCACTGGAAAAAAACAGTTATTTCGCTTTAGCTGCCAGCAGCGGAGATACGGCCCCCACCACAGTGACCAATGCCACGTTTGAAATATCTTCGCTCCTGGTTTTAAAGAAAGCCGACCATTATCCGGGGGGTGAAAAAGTAGACATTGACGGCAATGTCACCTTCTCGCTGGTGTATTTATAATCCTTCTGGCGAGAGACGACAGCCCTTCGCTATTTTACGAGTCAGAAAATGACAACATTATCGAAACTCTTCTCTGCACTATTGCTTTTCCCGCTGTTGCTGAATACTGCGCAGGCCGCCGGAATGAGGCCAGAAGTCCCGGCCCTGTTTCTCGATGATGGCGGTCGCGAAGCCACCATCAATGTTCAGAATACTGACAGCTCCCTGGCTTTGTTGCACAGCAGCCTGCAAACCATTCCTGAAGACCGGGAGAACCTGTTAATTATCACCCCGCAACTGGCCCGCGTAAATGCCGGACAGAAGCAGCAGGTTCGCGTGATGCTGAAACAGGGCGTGATGCTGGACAAGCAGCGCATGCAGCGGATTAATTTTATTTCCGTGCCGCAAGATAACGGTAAACAAAATCGTACCCGAATTCTTATCGGTCAGAATATCCCGGTCATTATCTCACCGGCGAGCCTGCCGCAAAATCTGGAGCCATGGAAGTTACTGAAATGGCAGCGCAACGGCCAAACTATTCAGGTGGAAAATCCTTCAAAGTATATCGTCAGGATGACCGATAAGATCGATCTTTTACCGTCGAAAAACAGCATCAGCCTGAAAAAAACCTACCTTCTTCCCGGTGAGAAGGTTCTGCTTTCCCTGAAGGAATCGGATGCCAGCAAGATTAAAGAGATCCGTATCCATCCGGTGACTCGCTTTGGTGTGCTGACCACACCATATGTTATTTCCTTGTAAATCGCGCCCATAATCCTGATGAAAAAAACAGTGTTCTTTTGCAGCCTGCTCCTGTCATGTCATGCATTTGCAAAAGATAGTTTTGATCGGGAGATGCTACGCGATCTTGGCTATGATGATTCCGTTGGGGATTTGCTGGCGGAAGAAGCCCATTTTCTCCCCGGTCATCATCAGGTCACCCTTATTATTAACGGCCAGCAGAAAGGCAGCAAAGACTTGACTTTTGATCGCCAGGGCAAAGCCTGCTGGTCCAGCGCCCTCCTGGAAGAGCTGGGGATTACCCCGCGCGCTTTCACGTCCGCGGCAGAGAGTGACTGTCTGATTCCTGCCCCTGAGAATAACATCACTGTCATTGAGCATCCGGACAGAAACAGCCTGGAATTAAAAGTGCCGCCTGACGGGTTACAGGATCGGCTGCATTACGCCTCAGGTGGCAAAGCGCTGATCCTGAATTACGACGCTAATGTTTATCGTTATCAGCGGCAGTCCGCTAATAGCGCCACCAATCAGACGCTGACCAGCGAAGCAGGCATCAACTTTAATGACTGGATAGTACGCAGCGGACAGAGTTTTTCCACCTGGGGAGGGAAGAAAGATTTTTCCCGCCTTTATACCTATACCCAAAAGACCTTTACCAACCTCTCTTCGGTACTCCAGGCCGGGGAGATCTCGACTAATGATCCGGTTTTCGGCGGCATTAACCTGACCGGGGCACAGCTGTTTCCGGAAATGGCGCTGCAGGGCGGGAGTAACCACGCAACGATTGATACTGTTATCCCGCTGGCGGCAACCGTTGAAGTCTGGCAGCGGGATATCCTGCTAAAATCTTTTCGTCTCCCGGCTGGGGCTGTGACGCTGGAAGATATTCCGGTGCTCAATCGTCAGGACGATTTTATCCTCAAAATCCGGGACGATGCCGGTGGCGAACAGCAGCAGATTATCCCCTATGTTCAGGCAAGAACCGCGAGGGTATTCAGCTCAACGGGATTGAGCCTCGCAGCAGGTCAACTGCGTTTAAGTTCTGAGAAATTCCCGCTGGCTACAGCTTCTGCAGGCGTTTATCAGAATACCCGACTCTCGCTGGTGAGCGGAGGATTGGTCAGTCAGGATTATCAGTCAGCAGCCTGGCGAGCCGACATCAGGCTGACAGAGACCCTCCTGAGCACCCTGACCCAGACCCTTTCACTGGCGAAAGACAGCCAGGAGCAAAGCGGTCACGTTAAAGGAATTAAAAACCAGGCTTCACTGGCTTATCCCGTAACCGGGCATTTATCGGCAAACGCCGTGGCAAGTTTTTACAGCAAAAATTTCCTGGAACCGGGCAGCGCCATGACTTATCGCTGAAACGGGGCAGATCAAAACGCAGTATTCCACGGGTTTGAGCTATAGCCATCCCGTACTGGGAAGCCTGTCGCTCTCTGGCACCGTAACGCACAACTACCGTTCTTCCGATGTCATCGGTTACGTGATGAATTGGGGAAAAAGCATTGGCCGCACCAATATTAACGTTGGCCTGCAGAAAAACCGACTGACCACTGACGGCAGAGGCTATGACAATCGTTATCTCTATCTGAACCTTTCCATCCCGCTGGGCGAAAACCTCAGCCTCAGAAGCTGGGCCAGCAATACTCACAACCAGTCTCGCTATGGTGTTGGCTTTGATCAGACGGTCAATGAAAAGCTGACCTGGAACATGAACAGCGAGAAACGTTCACAACGCGATCCGTCCGTATCCGCCGCAGCGACCTGGACCAGTAAATACAGCAAGCTAAACGGCAGCGTTTCGAAAGGCGACAGCAACAGTTATTCCCTGGGCGCGCGCGGAGGAGCGGTAGTGCACAGTGAAGGGCTCACCTTCACCCCACGCCAGGTTTCCGATACGTTTGGCATCATTTCGCTTAACAGCAACCAGGCGGATGTGGAAATCACCACACCACGGGGCAAAGTGTGGACCGACCGTCAGGGCTACGCCATCGCCTCGTGGACACCCTGGCAAAAGAATACCGTGCAAATCAACACCCGCAGCCTGAAAAAAAATGTTCAGGTGCAGAGTGGTATTGCTGAAGTTACCCCTTACCGTGGTGCCGTCCTGCCGATCAGTTTACCGGCCCACGAAGTGCGCCGCGCGCTGGTTTCATTCGTGCCGGGCGTGCAGCTGGCTCCGGGATCGCCGGTCAAAAATGACCAGGCTGAGCTGGTTGCCTTCGTGAATGAAGATAAAACCATCTTTTTTGACGATCTGCCCGAGGGTGCTCTCTTTGGCCAGACCACAACAGGCACCCGTTGCCGGATTGAACTGAACAGCCCCTGGCAATACATGCCGGATACCCTTTACGCCGCTCTGACAGCGAGATGTGAATAATGAAAACCCAGCCCGTTCGCCACTCGCTGCTCGTTCTGTTGCTGAGCATTGCCGGTTTACCGCTCGCCCATGCTGAGTGCTCAGTTCAGTTGAGCGATGCTGTAATTGATTATGGATCGCAAACCCGGGGCGATTTGCTGCAGCAAAACGGGAACGAGCTGACGGCTGCGGAATTAAGCCTGGGTGAAGAGCGGATTATTGATGTCAACATCACCTGCGATCGTCCGGCTCCGCTCAGCCTGCAGTTCATTGCGCCAGCGCGGGACAGCCAGAGCTATAGTTTTGGCCGTTCAGGAAAAGCCGTGCTGAAACTCTATGATGCCTCCGTGGATAATCAACCGGCAGAGATTGCCAGTAATCTCGCCGGAACAGACCGCAGCCAGGCGATAATCCTGGCTGCCGATAAGCGTCTGACCTTCTGGCGGGAAGGTACCCGCCTTTCCGGCTCCTCACTGCGGGCTAAAGTGGCCATCAGCACTTATCTGCCTGCCGGTCAGACCCGCGTCAGCGACAGGCAAAGCTGGCAGTTAAACGGCAACTTCATCGTCAGCGATACGGAATAGGCCAGCGCCATTGTTATCGACTCAGCCCGACTTTCAGCAGCTTGCCGTCACTGTCGTCCGTCAGCACGTAGAGATAGCCATCCGGTCCTGTGCGCACATCGCGGATACGCTCTCCGCGATCTTTTAACAGACGCTCTTTCTCCACCAGATGCTCACCATTTACCGTCAGGTGGATCAGGCTTTTCTCTTTCAGCGCCCCGACGAACAGCGAGTTTTTCCACTCACTGAAGCGGTCGCTGTCATAAAACGCCATGCCGCTGACGGCCGGCGAAACTTTCCAGTAGAAAACGGGCTGTTCCGTTCCGGGGACTTTTCCCCCTTTTGAACCCGGCACTTTCTCACCGCTGTAATCGATCCCCCAGGTGGCGATCGGCCAGCCGTAGTTCATGCCTTTACGGGGAATATTCACCTCATCCCCACCCCGTGGACCGTGCTCCGTTTCCCACATTTCACTCGTCCAGGGATTCAGCGCCAGCCCCTGCGGATTACGCATGCCGTAGCTCCAGACTTCCGCTCTGGCATTTTTTTTACCGACAAAAGGATTATCTTTCGGAATGCTGCCATCGGCATTGAGCCGGATGATTTTGCCGGTCAGCGCCTCCGTGTTCTGCGCGCTTTCGGCCTGGAAGTTGTCACCGAAGGCTATCCACAGAGAGCCCTGACGATCGAATGCCAGCCGCGACCCCAGATTTGCCCCGCTGGAGAGTTTAGGTTCCTGCTGCAGGATCACTTTAAAGTCGCTGAGCTGGCTGTTCTCTTTGTTCAGCGTACCGTATCCCACCACTCCGCCTGCCCGTCCAGCGCTGTCGGCTTCCGTATAGCTGAGATAAACATGGCGGCTTTGGGCAAAATCAGGTGCCAGAGCCACATCCAGCAGCCCTCCCTGACGGTGCGCCCAGACTTTTGGCACACCGCCGATCGGTGGCGATAGCCCTTTCCCGGCCTGCCAGCGGCGCAGCTGACCGGAACGCTCAGTGATCAGCAGCCCCTGATTATCGGGCAGAAAGGCCACTGCCCAGGGATGATCCAGCCCTTTCTGCAACTGTTCGACAGTAACACTGGCAGCCAGCGCCTGCTGACCCAGCAGAAGGCAACCAGCCAGCAAACAGCCTTTAACTAAACGCGACATATCTTCCCTCCTGCGATTGCGCCTCCAGATACAGCACGCTGTTTTGCATCCGCTTATCGGTATAATCGCGGAAAACAGGGAGAGACTTCTGAAGCATAGCGGTCAGATGAGGCTTTGCCATTCTCAGGGTTAAAATGTGAATGTCCGCACTCTTCATATTGCTGTATAAATTTTGCTTCGACATCGGTAAAATCCCGCGCAAATTGCTGTGCTGAACTGGAAATGAGTAATGTCGCAAAATACAACAATGGCTCCCCGCGTCGGTTTCGTCTCGCTGGGCTGCCCCAAAAACCTCGTCGACTCTGAAAGGATCCTCACCGAGTTGCGTACGGAAGGATACGAAGTGGTGCCGCGTTATGATGACGCGGAGATCGTTATCGTCAACACCTGCGGCTTTATTGACAGCGCCGTGCAGGAGTCGCTGGAAGCGATTGGCGAAGCGCTGAATGAAAACGGCAAGGTGATTGTCACCGGCTGCCTGGGCGCAAAAGAGAACCAGATCCGCGAAGTGCATCCTCGCGTGCTGGAGATCACCGGACCGCACAGCTACGAGCAGGTGCTGTCGCACGTGCATCAGTATGTGCCCAAGCCTCAGCACAACCCGTTCCTCAGCCTGGTGCCGGAACAGGGCGTAAAACTGACGCCGCGTCACTATGCCTACCTGAAAATTTCTGAAGGCTGCAACCATCGCTGCACCTTCTGCATCATCCCTTCCATGCGTGGCGATCTGGACAGCCGTCCGATTGGCTCAGTACTGGATGAAGCCAAGCGCCTGGTGGAAGCCGGAGTGAAAGAGCTGCTGGTGATTTCTCAGGATACTTCGGCCTACGGTGTGGACGTGAAGCACCGCACCGGTTTCTGGAACGGATCGCCGGTAAAAACCAGCATGGTCAGCCTGTGCGAGCAGCTGGCGAAGCTGGGCGTCTGGGTGCGCCTGCACTACGTTTATCCTTATCCGCACGTGGATGACGTTATTCCACTGATGGCGGAGGGCAAAATCCTGCCGTATCTGGATATTCCCCTGCAGCACGCCAGCCCGCGTATTCTGAAGCTGATGAAGCGTCCGGGTGCCGTAGAGCGCACGCTGGAGCGCATCAAACGCTGGCGTGAAATCTGTCCGGAGCTGACGCTGCGTTCGACCTTTATCGTCGGCTTCCCGGGCGAAACGGAAGAAGACTTCCAGATGCTGCTCGACTTCCTGCAGGAAGCCCGACTGGATCGCGTGGGCTGCTTCAAATACAGCCCGGTGGAAGGCGCCACGGCTAACGATCTGCCCGATCAGGTGCCTGAATCCGTTAAGGAAGAGCGTTATGACCGCTTTATGCAGTTGCAGCAGGCGATTTCTGCCAGCCGCCTGCAGGAGAAAGTCGGCCGCGATATTCTGGTGATCATTGATGAAGTGGATGAAGAAGGCGCTATCGGCCGCAGCATGGCGGATGCCCCGGAAATCGACGGTGCGGTTTACCTGAACGGTGAGAAAAACGTCAAACCGGGCGATGTGATCCGCGCGCGCGTGGAGAATGCTGACGAGTACGACCTCTGGGCCACTAAGCTCTGATGTCCGTCCAGCCCGCTTTCTTAGCCAGCGGGCTGGTCGCTACCGATAATACCCTTGGTTTGCTTTGCAGCCCCCACTATTGGTCCGTCACCTTAACTGGCCACACCTCTTCATAACCCAGCCCCGTTAGATCCTCGACAACGGCCCGGCTTTCATTAGTGACATCTTCACGGAAACCGTGGTTTTTAAGGCGCTCCATTTCATCAACGAAGATCTTGTGCGTTCTCTTATTCAGGTGAAATGTGAATGCCTGCCACAGTGCCAGCAGCAGCAAGCCGACAGTCCCTGCAAAGAGGGTAATCGCGATGGTATTGATGGCCTCCTGCGGTTGGAACTGACTTCCCTTAATCAAGCCACCAAACTGCAGAACTAAGCCAATCACAAAAGTCGCTATCGCCAGGGTCGTTTTACGGGAAAACGTCATTACTGCGGCAAAAAATCCTTCCCTGCGCTTCGGCGAAAGCCCGGCAAAAGTCGTGTAATAAAATAATAACCAGGCACCCATAACAGTAAAGGCTTCGCCCCCCATTATATCCGTGAGTCCATAACCAATACTGACGGGCATTGTAATCTTACGTGTGACACCAGACATGATTTCATCCTTCCTGGAGAATAATTAATCTATCCCTGACAACGAAATTATCTGGATCAACTTATACGCGAAAAACAAAGTCTACTACCATACATGAACATAAATAATATTTGTGAACGGAGTCTGAAAAATACCCCATAACGAAACACTCTTCAGCCAGTCGGAAGCCGTTTTCAGCCGTATTGCGCCTGATGCTTTTTTTTACGGGCAAGATAATCTTTATCCGCGCGGATTTTGTCCCACCAGCCTTTGAAGATAGCGGCGGAAGCCGCTTTCTCCTCATTCACGCTAAACGGCAGCAGCTCGCCGTCCGGCCCATACTTTTTTCCGCCTTTATGATTGGCGTAGCGGCGCGCACGGGTATAACCCATCTGGATAAATTTGCGCGCCATATCCATGCCGACAAAGTCATCCGCTACGCGATACTCTTCAAACAACCGCATAATCTCCTGCGCTGAAGCTTCGGCCATTGCCGGTGTTTTGAAGCGCCAGTGCGGCAGGATTTCGCTCTTATAAGGTTCAACCATCAGTACGCCCTGCTCGCCCCGCCCGACCTGGTAGCGATCCGGATGCTGGCGAAAGTCAGTATTTTTGAAGTCCTGCTGGTAATCAAACGCCTTCATCCCGCTCCTCCTTAAAACCTGGCCCGGAAATGGCCAGGCGGCTACTCGTTGTCAGTCAGATCTTCAGTTTAGGATCGAGCGCGTCGCGCAGGCCATCCCCCAGCAGATTAAATGCCAGCACGGTCAGAAAAATCGCCAGGCTGGGGAAAATGGCTACGTGCGGAGCCATCACCATATCGGCCCTGGCCTCGTTCAGCATCGCGCCCCATTCCGGCGTGGGCGGCTGTGCCCCCAGCCCCAGAAAGGAGAGGCTGGCTGCGGTGATAATCGAGGTGCCGATACGCATGGTGAAATAGACCACAATCGAAGAGATGGTTCCCGGAAGAATATGGCGCATGATGATAGTGACATCAGAGGCGCCGATACTGCGGGCCGACTCGATATAGGTCAGATGCTTCAGCACCAGCGTGTTGCCGCGCACCAGGCGGGCGAAGGCCGGGATGCTGAAAATCGCCACCGCAATAATCACGTTGGACATGCCGCTGCCCATAATCGCCACCACGGCAATCGCCAGCAGAATACCCGGGAAAGCAAACAGCACGTCACTGATACGCATAATGATGCGATCCCACCAGCCTTCATAATAACCTGCCAGCAGGCCAAGAAAGGTGCCAGTCGCCGCGCCCAGCGCCACCGAGAAGAAGCCGGAGATCAACGAAAGCCGGGTTCCCAGTAGCACGCGGCTGAAGATATCCCGACCCAGCGAATCCACGCCGAACCAGTGCATTGCCGAAGGCCCTTCGGTCAGGCGGTCATAGTCAAAATAGTTTTCAGCATCGAACGGGGCGAGCCAGGGCGCAAAGATCGCCACCACAATTAACAGCACCACAAACACACCAGCCGCCATTGCCACCGGCTGACGACGAAAACGCCGCCAGAACTCCCACCAGGGCGTGCGCACGCGATGCTGATTAATGGTTGGCATGGCGGACAAAGCCGCTTTACGTCGCCAGTTTTTCATCGCGGGTCCTTATTTGTAGCGTATTGCCGGGTTAATGGCGGCATACAGCATATCGACAATCAGATTGATCAGAATAAACTCCAGCGAAAACAGCAGCACTTCAGCCTGCACCACCGGGTAATCGCGCATTTCTACCGAGTCCACCAGCAGACGACCCAATCCGGGCCAGTTGAAGACCACTTCCACCACGATCGAGCCACCCAGCAGGAAACCAAACTGCAGCCCCATCATGGTGATGACCGGGATCATCGCGTTGCGCAGGCCGTGCTTCACCACCACCAGCGACTCGCGCACTCCTTTGGCACGCGCGGTGCGCATGTAATCTTCCTGCATCACTTCAACGAAGGAGGCCCGGGTAAAACGGGCCATCACTGCGGCTACGGCAGCCCCGAGGGTGATGGACGGTAAAATGTAGTGCTGCCAGCCATCAGCCCCGACGGTCGGCAGCCAGCCCAGCTCAACGGAGAAGACCTGCATCAGCAGCATTCCCAGCGCGAAGGCAGGAAAAGAGATCCCTGACACCGCCAGCGTCATGCCGAGGCGATCGGGCCAGCGATTGCGCCAGACAGCAGAAACGATGCCGATAGCCATGCCAAAAATCACCGACCACACCATGCTGCTTAGCGTAAGCCACAGAGTGGGTAAAAAACGCTGCGCGATCTCCGAGGAAACCGGCCGTTTGGAGACCATCGACTGACCAAAATCGCCCTGTACAGCGTCACTGATAAAGTGCCAGAACTGATGGATTAATGGCTGATCCAGCCCGAGCTGCTGACGCACCAGCGCCACCACCGTGCTGTCCGCTTCCGGCCCGGCCACCAGCCTTGCCGGATCGCCCGGCAGCATATGAACAAACAGGAACACCAGCACTGCCACAATCAGCAGCGTGGGGATCAATCCCAGCAAGCGTTTAATAAAATAGTTGAGCATAAGTTATCCTGCGCTTATCACAGCCGCGCCTCTCACAGGGAGAGGCGCGGTTGGTTTCCAGCGGGGGTTTACTTCAGATCGGCGTCATCAAAACTGAATGAGGTATCAGGCATGACGTAGAAACCGGTCAGGTTTTTGGTGTTGGCTGAAACCAGTTTCTCCACCACCAGCGGTGCCCACGGCTGATCTTTCCAGATGAGGTCCTGAGCATCTTTATACAACGCAGCTTTTTTGGTGCCATCGGTCGTTTTCAGCGCGTCGTCCAGATCTTTATCCACCTGGGTATTACTGTAGAACGCGGTATTAAAGATGGCTGGCGGCCAGGATCCGGTGGCAAACAGCGGCGTCAGCGCCCAGTTGGCTTCGCCGGTAGAGGCTGACCAGCCGGTGTAGAACATCCGGACGCCGCTCTCTTTCTGCCCTTTGTCTTCCACTTCTGCCGCACGCTGTCCGGCATCCATCGCGGTGATCTTCACTTTTATCCCCACCTGCGCCAGCTGCTGCTGGGTAAACTGCAGCACTTTTTGCGCGGTACTGTTGTTATGTGAAGACCACAGCGTGGTGCTGAAACCGTTCGGGAAGCCTGCTTCCTTCAGCAGCTCTTTCGCCTTCGCCGGGTTATATTCCGGCGCCGGGTAGCTTTGCGAATACTGAATGGAAGGCGGCACAATTCCCGTCGCCGGAGTGGCGTAACCGGCAAAGGCCACTTTCACCAGCGCCTGGCGGTTAATGGCGTAGTTGATCGCCTCACGCACTTTGGCGTTATCAAACGGCTTCTGCGTGACGTTAAAGCTGAGGTAACGCTGCATGATCGAAGGCGAAGTCACCAGCGCCAGCTTGCTGTTTTTCTCCAGCAGTTTGGCCTGCTCGTAAGGGATCGGGAACGCAAAATTCGCTTCACCGGTCTGCAACATGGCCGCACGAGTGTTGTTGTCGATCACCGGACGCCAGGTAATGGTATCGAGTTTCGGGTACCCCTTCTTCCAGTAGCCGTCGAATTTCTTCACCTTGACGTAATCGGTCTGGTTCCAGTTATCCAGCACGAACGGTCCGGTCCCCACAGGATGGAAGCCGATTTCCTTACCGTACTTTTTCAGCGCGGTCGGGGAGATCATCGCCGCCGCCGGGCTGGCCAGGGTGTTGATAAACGCGGAGAACGGCTGTTTCAGCGTGATTTTCACCGTGGTCGGATCGACCACTTCGGTGGTGGCAACGGACTTGAACAGGTTATAGCGCTTCAGGTGGTTGTCCGGATTGCTGGCACGATCGAGGTTGACCTTCACCGCCTCAGCGTTGAAATCCGTGCCGTCCTGGAACTTCACGCCGCTCTTAAGCTTAATGGTGTAGGTCAGCCCGTCTTTGCTGGCGTCATAACTGTCCGCCAGCACGTTGACCAGCTTCATGTCCTTGTCGAAACCAAACAGCCCCTGATAGAAGGACTTGGCGACTGCCTGCGACAGCGTATCGTTTGCGTCGTAAGGATCGAGCGTGGTGAAGTTGGAGCCGACGGCGATCACCGCGTCTTTCGCTGCCCAGGCCGGTAGGGCAGCAAAACTGCTCAGTAAGCCGGCAGTGAACAGTATGCGCTTGCTTTGATTCATCATTTTGCGTGTTTCTCCTGTCGTTCCTTGTTGTCGTTTTACAGCAATTCAGGCACCGCCAATCGCATGACGGGCAACGTAGTGTCCGGTGCTGACTTCCACCAGCGGTGCCACTTCCGGCTCGTCATCAAGCGCCCGGATCGGGCTGGGGATCTCATCCACCAACAGCGCTCTCTCCCGACGGCGATGGCGCGGATCGGCCACCGGCACAGCAGACATCAGCTTGCGCGTGTAGGGATGTTGGGGATTTTCAAATACCGACTGGCGTGGGCCAATCTCCACGATCTGGCCAAGATACATCACCGCCACGCGGTGGCTGATACGCTCCACTACCGCCATATCATGGGAAATAAACAGGAAGGCAATACCCAATTCCCGCTGCAGATCCAGCATCAGGTTAACGATCTGCGCCTGGATAGAGACATCCAGCGCGGAAACCGATTCATCGGCGATCACCACCTTCGGGTTGAGGGCCAGCGCTCTGGCAATGCAGATACGCTGACGCTGGCCGCCGGAAAATTCATGCGGATAACGCCGTGCATGTTCCGGCAGCAGGCCGACTTTCTCCAGCAGCCAGGCCACCCGTTCTTCCGCTTCCTGGCCTTTGGCAATACCATGCACCAGCAGCGGCTCCATGATTGAGAACCCTACCGTCAGCCTCGGATCGAGGGACGCATAAGGGTCCTGGAAGATAAACTGAATATCGCGCCGCAGGTGAGAAAGCGCTGCGCCGGTCAGGTTGTCGATACGCTGGCCGTTAAAAGTGATGGTGCCGCCCTGACTTTCCACCAGCCGCAGCAGTGACCGACCGGTGGTGGATTTTCCACAGCCGGACTCGCCAACCAGCGCCAGCGTTTCACCCGGCCACAGATCAAAACTGACCTTCTCCACCGCATGAACACGACGGGTGACGCGGTTGAAGATCCCACTGCGGAGATCAAATCTGGTGACCAGATCGCGTACCTTCAGCACCGGTTCAGCATCCGCAGAGACGGTATCCTGAGGCAGCGATATCTCTTCTGCGCCGGTGTTCAGCAACGGGAAGCGGGCCGGATAAGGCTTGCCGGTCATCGCACCCAGCCTTGGCACCGCCGCCAGCAGCGCTTTCGTGTATTCCTGTTGCGGGTTGCTGAAAATAGCGTCAACCGGGCCGGTTTCCACCACATCCCCGCGATACATAACCTGCACGCGGTCGGCCATTTCCGCCACCACGCCCATATCGTGGGTGATAAAAATCACCCCCATGTCCATCTCTTTTTGCAGCACGCGGATCAGCTGCAGGATTTGTGCCTGAATAGTCACGTCCAGCGCGGTGGTGGGTTCATCGGCGATCAGCAGCGCCGGGCGGCAGGAGAGCGCCATCGCAATCATCACGCGCTGACGCATGCCGCCAGAAAGCTGATGTGGAAAACGTGACAGCACATTTTTGGCTTCCGGAATACGCACCAGATCCAGCATCCGTTCCGCCTCTTTCAGCGCTTCACGGTGGCTCTTTCCCTGGTGCAGCCGGATAGATTCCGCAATCTGCTCACCGATGGGAAAGACCGGGTTAAGCGAGGTCATCGGCTCCTGAAAAATCATCGCCATATCGGCACCACGGATACCCCGCAGCTGCGACTGTCTGGCCTGTGCCAGGTCGACAATCTGATTGTTGCGCCGCCGCAGCAGCATTTCACCGCTGTCGATAACGCCACCGCCCTGCTCCACCAGCCTCATTAAGGCCAGCGAGGTGACTGATTTCCCCGATCCGGATTCGCCGACAATCGCCAGGGTTTCCCCACGATTTACGGCCAGCGAGAGGTTTTTCACTGCCCGCACCACTTCCCCCTGGTGGCTGAAGCTGACGCTGAGATCTTTTACCGCTAATACCTGCCCGGCAGGCAAGTTGGACCCATTGGTCACTGCCATCCTGCCTCCACTATTCTTCGCGGTAGATACCCACGTTTGGCGCATCGCCGACATAACCGTAGCCGCGGTACATGCCTTCACTGTTGAATGGCAGCGCCACATTGCCCTCACGATCTACCGCGATGACTCCGCCGCTGCCTCCCAGCACCACAATTTTTTCCATCACCACCCGCTCGCTGGCTTCTTTCAGCGAAAGTCCGCCATATTCCATCAGCGCGGCAATATCGTGAGCGGCCAGCGTGCGCATAAAGACCTCACCCGTGCCGGTACAGGAGACCGCCACGTTGGCATTATTGGCATAGCAACCCGCACCAATAACCGGAGAATCCCCGACCCGACCAGCCTGTTTGTTGGTCATGCCGCCCGTTGAGGTGGCTGCTGCCAGATTGCCGTTCAGATCCAGTGCCACTGCGCCGACGGTGCCAAATTTGCGATCGGGATCGAGCGGATCGCCACTGTCCTGTGCGGCCCCATCATGATCCAGTATCATCTGGTCGGCGGACAGAGCACGCTGCAGTTGGTCCCAGCGCTCCTGGGTAGAGAAGTAATCAGGTTCGACCAGCTCCAGGCCCTGAACAGCAGCAAATTTTTCTGCTCCTTCGCCGATAAACATCACGTGAGGACTCACTTCCAGCACTGCACGGGCTGCAAGAACAGGATTGCGGATACGCGCTACGCCGGCAATGGCGCCCGCTTCCAGTGAACGGCCATCCATGACGCTGGCGTCCAGTTCGTGGGTACCCTGATGGGTAAACACCGCCCCAAAACCTGCATTAAACAGCGGACACTCTTCCAGCAGCCGGACCGCTTCGGTCACGGCATCCAGCGCACTGCCGCCTGCGGCCAGTACCGCCTGTCCACTGGAGACAATGGAGGATAAAGCCTGAATGTACTGCTGCTCTTTTTCTGCGCTCATACTGGCACGGGCAATCGCCCCTGCACCGCCGTGAATGGCGATCACTGCTCTGACCATAACCGATTACCCTGCGTGACAAATCAGCATGAAAAACACTGGCTTAGAATGATTTTGTTCGAATTCAACCCGTTTTTGACTATAGGCAGGCTGTAAAGTGATGTAAAGCAGAATGTTCGCTGACTGATAATACCGAAATATTCTATGCCATAACGTTGCGGTGGATTTCGTGACCCTGTCGGCAAATCGCGCCATAATACCGCTAACTGACTATTTGCCTGCCCGGCATTTCGGGCACGCCGGAGACACTATGGAAGCCTTTACTGCGGGACTGATCTCCCTTGATGATGCCCTGTCGACGATGCTCTCGCGCATCTCCCCCATCAGCGAAACGGAAACGGTGCCGCTGACTTCAGCCCCGGGACGAATTACTGCGGAATCAGTTATCTCCCCGATTAATGTGCCGCCATTCGATAATTCCGCAATGGACGGTTATGCCGTGCGCCTGGCGGATGTGCGGGCTGGTAAGCCAATGCCGGTTGCCGGTAAAGCCTTTGCCGGTGCACCCTTCAGCGGTGAATGGCCTGCGGGCAGTTGCATCCGCATTATGACCGGAGCGCCGGTCCCGGCAGGTACCGAAGCGGTAGTGATGCAGGAACAGACCCGTCAGGTTGGCGATGCGGTGGAGATCGCTGCTGAGGTCACGCCACACCAGAATATCCGCCTGGCCGGTGATGATATTGTACAGGGTGCCAGCGTGCTGAACGCCGGTATTCGTCTGGGCGCTGCCACGCTGCCGCTGCTGGCGTCGCTGGGTATCCCGCAGGTTAAGGTGCTACGCAAACTGCGGGTGGCAATCTTCTCCACTGGAGATGAGCTGCAACCGGTCGGGCAGCCGCTGGCCGCCGGACAGATCTACGATACCAACCGCTTTGCCGTGAAGCTGATGCTGGATAAGCTCGGTTGCGACGTGATCGACTTCGGGATTATCCGTGACGATCGCGAGGCGCTACGTGCGGCCTTTATTAAGGCAGACAGCGAGGCAGACGTGGTGATCAGCAGCGGCGGCGTTTCCGTGGGCGAAGCGGATTACACCAAAACCATGCTGGAGGAGCTGGGTGAAATCACCTTCTGGAAGCTGGCGATCAAACCCGGTAAACCGTTTGCCTTTGGCCGCCTGCATAACAGCTGGTTCTGCGGCCTGCCGGGTAACCCGGTTTCCGCGGCGCTGACCTTCTATCAGCTGGTACAGCCGCTGCTGGCAAAGCTGACTGGCCAGCAGGCTCCGGCAATGCCACCACGTCAGCGTGTGAGAGTCGCCTGCGAACTGAAGAAGACGCCGGGACGACTGGATTTCCAGCGCGGGTGGCTGGCGCGTAATGAGCAGGGCGAGCTGGAAGTGCACAGTACCGGCCATCAGGGTTCGCACGTCTTCAGCTCCTTCAGCCTGGCAAATTGCTTTATCGTGCTGGAGCGCGAACGCGGTAACGTTGCGGCCGGTGAGTGGGTCGAAGTCGAACCGTTCAACAGCCTGCTGGAGGGGTAAATGCTGTCCGAACTCAGCGATGAAGAGGCCCTGCGGTATAACCGCCAGATCGTTCTGCGCGGCTTTGACTTCGACGGCCAGGAGAAGCTGAAGGCGTCGAAAGCGCTGATTGTCGGGCTGGGCGGGCTGGGCTGTGCCGCCAGCCCTTATCTGGCGTCTGCGGGCACCGGGCAGCTTACCCTGCTGGATTATGACCGTGTTTCCCTCTCTAACCTGCAGCGCCAGATCCTGCATCGTGACGCCGTGATTGGTCAGCCTAAAGTGGAATCCGCCCGTAAGCAGCTGCAGGCGATCAACCCGCATATTGCCGTGCGGGCGATTGATGCACAGCTGGATGATCCACAGCTGGCTGAGCTGATTGCTGCACAGGATGTGGTGCTGGACTGCACCGATAATGTCGCCACCCGCGAGCAGCTTAACCGCCTCTGTTTTGCCAGCAAAACGCCGCTGGTTTCCGGCGCGGCCATTCGCATGGAGGGTCAAATCAGCGTCTTTCGCTGGCAGGAACATGAACCCTGCTATCGCTGCATCAGCCGGCTGTTTGGTGACAGCACGCTGAGCTGCGTGGAAGCCGGTGTCATGGCACCGTTGGTCGGAGTGATCGGTTCTTTGCAGGCGATGGAAGCGATTCGTCTGCTGGCTGATTATGGCGGCAGCGTGGCAGGCAGGCTGCTGATGTACGACGCCATGACGCTGCAGTTCCGCGAGATGAAGCTGGCTAAAGATCCGGCCTGTGAAGTCTGCGGCGGCGGATAATCCGTTTTGCCTGTCCTTAAGGTTTCTGTGCCATCGTCTGCAGAACTCATCAGCCTGATTTCATATTCCGCGCGCCATCTTTGCCTCGGCGCGTTCACTTCTGTTTATTTTAAGATTTAAAAAACAACGATTTCTCGCCCCGGGCACTATAGTTATCTTTAAAACCCCTCTGCAAAATGGAGTGTTTTTCTGATGATAAGGGAGCCTCGGCCGGCGCCGGATGTCAGTATACTTAGCCTGCGCAGGATGCTGATCGTGTTTCTGCTGGTGATCGGCAGTGCGGTGATTCTGGTCAACGGCTGGTTGACAATCAACACATGGCAACGGATGGTAACCGAGAGTGAAAACGATGCGCGCAACCTGTCACAGTCGGTTTCACGCCAGTCGGAAGACTCCTTTCTGCAGGTTGAGCTGACGCTGCAGGATTTGCGTGACCGTATCAGGCTGGTCGGGCTGGACCCGGAGCGTCAGGGTTACCTGCGCAGACTGCTCGCCGAACGCAAAAGTTCCCTGCCCCAGCTGCACGGGCTGTTTATTTACGACAGCAAAGGCAGCTGGCTGGTGACCTCTGAAGACATGTTGCAGCAGCACAGTAATAACAGCGATCGCGCTTATTTCCGCTATCACCGCCAAAATACCGATCCTGGCGTGCATATCAGTGAGGTGATCCGCAGCCGCTCAACCGGCGATCTGATCATCCCGGTCTCAATGCGGTTGAATAACAGCGACGGCTCCTTTCGTGGCGTGCTGCTGGCAACGCTGCGCATTGACTATTTCCGGCAGATGTTCGGTTACTACAACCTCGGCGATCGTGGCCTGATGGCGCTGATGAGCAGCAACGGCAGTATCCTTTATGCCCGCCCCTTTCCGGACAGCACCATTAATCAGAACATCTCCCGCAGCCCACTATTCAGCAGCCTGCTGAAAACGTCGCCCAGCGGCACGGCCATCTATAAAGCCGCGCTGGATGGCGTGGAACGGGTGTTCGGCTATGCCAGCCTGAAACGTTATCCGCTGGTGGTGACGGTCGGTTTTGACAGGCAGCAGCTGCTGCATGCCTGGTTTGCCGATCTGATAGTATATGTGGTGCTGTGCCTGATGCTGCTGCTGGCGCTGGCCGCGCTGGGCTATCTGCTGCTGCGTAATATTGGCCAGAATATCCGCGACCAGCGGGAGTTAGCCCTGGTACGCGATCAGTTGACGACGATGAACCGCACACTGCAAACCCTGGCGCTGGTGGACAGCCTGACCGGGCTGGCAAACCGCCGCCAGTTTGATCTCTATCTCGACCGCAGCCTTGAGCGATCCCGCAAGCTGCGCACGCCGCTGGCACTGCTGATGATCGACGTGGACTCCTTTAAGCGCTTCAACGATACCTACGGACATCTGGCCGGAGATGACTGCCTGCGACGTGTCGGCGAGGCGCTGCAGCAAGTCCCTCATCGTAGCGACGATTTGATCGCCCGCTACGGCGGTGAAGAGTTTGCGGTCATTCTTTCCGGCAGTAATAAAGAGGGGGCTTTGCGCTTCGCTCAGTCCGCGATAGAAGCCGTCGCGGCAATGCAGATCCCGCACGAAAACAGTGACAGTGATGTCAGCGTGGTGACCATCAGTGTTGGGGTGCATGTGATGCAGGGCGGGCTGAGTGAAGAGAGTCGTCAGGCGATGATTGGGCTGGCGGATAAAGCGCTGTATCAGGCTAAGGCGTCAGGGCGAAACCGGCTGGAAATGTCCTGAGGCGTTGTTATCTGGTTCAGTGAATAAATTCGCTACCTGTCTTAAAAGTATGCAAATTAAAAGGGCGGAATTTATTCCGCCCCTGCAATAATAACGGGGTCCATTACGCCGGTATCAATGCGTCGGTCATCATGGCGCAACGCCTTCCGCCGTTACTTCTCCAGCGGGAAAATCGTACCGCAGTTCATAATACCTTTCGGATCGTAAGCCTTTTTCAGCGCCTGCATGATATACCACGCTGAGCCGTGCTCATCCCTGGACCAGTGCACGCGGTGTTTACCGATACCGTGATGGTGAACCATCGAGCCGCCCAGTTTGATCGTCTCTTCCACGATGATCTTGTTCAGCGGATTATGGTACTTGTCGATCTCCTCTTCCGGCTTGCAGCCCACCACGTTGTAGTCATAGACAAAGTACATGTTGGTGCCATTGATATAGCTGTGAGAAGAGTGGCCGCCCAACATGGTGATATCGCCCGCGTGCGGGAACTCCGTACGGATACGACGGATCACGTTCTCATAGATAGCATGGATACTTGACCAGTCACCGGAAACCTCGGTGGTGAACCCCATATTGCTGGTGCGCAGGATCTGCTCACGCTCGGCGGCAACCTTATCCGGGCCCCAGTTCAGGTTGTTGAACCAGGTTTCAATCAGCTTGCTCTCCACCGGCTGGCATTCCGGGTGGCGGGCAACAATCTCGTGGATCCCTTTTCCGGTCGCCTGAGCAATTCCTCTGGTCCCTTCCGCCATAAAGATCAGGACGCAGCGGCCATCGGCAAAGTGGGTAAAATGCTGGCTACCATCTTCGGCGTCATACAGGCGGGCGATAGAAGGACGGTATCCCTCCACCATCACCTCACGCAGGATCTTAAAGCCGGTCTTCATGTCGTCGAGTACGTAGCCGTAGAACAGGTTGTTTTCCGGCATGTATTTGAAGATTTTCACGGTAACTTCAGTGATATAACACAGTGCCCCTTCATTACCGATTATCACGTGGCGAATATCAGGACCTGCGGCGCGGCGCGGCACATTTTTGATGCGGGTGATGGTGCCGTCCGGGAAGACCGCTTCCAGCCCGACCACCATATCTTCAATGGCACCATACAAAGTCGACAGCTGGCCGATACTGCGGGTCGCCACCAGGCCGCCCATCTGTGCCAGCGGTTTGGACTGCGGTGAGTGGCCGGTGGTGTAGCCTTTGGCACGCAGCTGATTTTCCAGCACTTCCAGCGGCACGCCGCACTGTGCGGTGGCCTGCATGTTCTCCACGTCAATTTTGATGACCTGGTTCATGGCCGCGCCATCCAGCACCACGGAATTTTCCACCACGGTTTCCAGCCCACCTTCAGTGGCTGAGGCACCGGTACGCGGTACGCCGTTGATGCTATGCTGGTTCATAAATGACAGTACTGATGATACCTGCTGCGTATTTTGCAACTTAACCACGGCAGCAGGCAGCGGCAGCGTGAACACGCCGTGAATATCAGCATATTTGCGGAAGCGGTCAATACTGTTGTGCTTAAGGGTTTCCCGATCGGTAATTACCTGATGGGGACCGACGATCTCTTTTAAATTATTTACGATTGCTTCGCGTGATAATGACATATATCCCTCTTTACAGCGTTTAATAAAATCGACCCTAGCGAACCAGATAGCCGCCATCGACAACCAGTAAATGGCCATTAACATAATCAGAGGCCCGGCTGGCAAGAAATACCATTGCGCCCATTAAATCCTGAGTTTCTCCCCAGCGGTTGGCTGGAATATGATCAAGTACACGTTGATTAGTTTCCGGATTAGCACGAGTCGCGGTAGTAATAGCCGTGGCGTAATAGCCTGGCGCGATCCCATTGACCTGAATATTATGCTGACCTAATTCATCACAATAAGCTTTGGTCAACCCAGCAAGAGCATGTTTGGAGGCGGCATAGGCAGGCGACCATTGTCCGCCGAGCGTGGAGAACAGCGAGCAGATATTAATGATCTTACCCTGACCGCGTGGCACCATGATTTTTGCGGCTTCATGACTCATTTCAAACGCAGCGTTGAGGTTGATTTCAATCATCGGATCCCAGTCGCTGCGACCAAACTCCAGCACGGGATTAAGGCGGCAGATCCCGGCGTTGTTCACCAGAATATCCATGCGGCCATAGCGCTCCAGGCATTCAGCCATCACCTGCGCCGCCGCGCCTTTTTTACTGATATCCACCTGCATAAACTCGGCGCGCACGCCCTGCTTTTCAATCAGATCGCGCGTCTCAATACTTGCCGGATTCAGATCCGGAATAAACAGGTTGGCCCCGGCTTTCGCCAGCGCGACGGCAAAGGCTTGTCCCAGCCCGCTGTTCCCGCCGGTGACAATCGCTGCCTTTCCCTGCAGCGAGAAAAAATCCAGTGAAAATGCATTTAACATATTGGCACTCATGGTTCGCTCCTTTGCCGGACAAAAAAAAAGAGAAAAGCAATCTCCTCCGCGGCTGGCGGAGAAGTTACTTTTCTCTTCGTCTCGAGTAACTGTATTAAACGCTAACACAGCCAGCTTAACTCCCGCCAGCGATCGCCGTCACAAAAAAACATCACAGAAAAAAATCAAAATTAAACAGATTAATCCTAATTACATCAGGATTTAAATATAAAACGGCAATCAATTCGTTTCTTATTTCAGTCATTATGGATTGTGTGAGTATATTCACAGTAACGTGGTTCTCCGGCGTGGTATTAATTCTGCCGTTACTGAATGAGACCCAGAGAAAAGTAACTTCCCGCGCGTCGGGGAGCTTGCTTTTCTCTTTTTTTTTGCCTGCGGTGAGTAAATCCATGGAAAAATTATCTGTCCGAAGCTGGCTGACGCTGGCAGTTATCAGTATCAGCGGGGGAATAAGTTTTGACCTGGCTTATTTACGCTATATTTATCAAATCCCCATGGCGAAATTTATGGGCTTCAGCAATACCGAAATTGGCTTAATTATGAGCACTTTTGGTATTGCGGCGATTATTCTTTATGCCCCCAGCGGTATCGTGGCGGATAAATTTTCGCACCGGAAAATGATGACCGTGGCGATGATCGCCACCGGCCTGCTGGGGTTGCTGATGTCCACCTTCCCTCCATTGTGGTTGATGCTGGTGATTCAGGTCGCCTTCGCCATCACTACCATTCTGCTGTTGTGGTCGGTGTCGATCAAAGCGGCTTCGCTGCTGGGCAGCCACAGTGAGCAGGGCAAGATCATGGGCTGGATGGAAGGGCTGCGCGGCGTGGGTGTGATGGCGCTGGCCGTTTTCACCATGTGGATCTTCTCGCTGTTTCGCCCGGACGATCCGTCCAGTCTGAAAACGGTGATCCTGGTTTACAGCGGCGTCTATATCCTGCTGGGCATCGCCTGCTGGCTTCTGGTCAACGACGGATACGCTGCGGCACATCAGCCGCAGGAAGAACTGCCAGCGGAGCGCAGGAAATTCACCTGGCGCGATATCGTCGCCGTGCTGAAAATCCCCACTACCTGGTACTGCAGTATGATCATCTTTGGCGTCTATACCATCTACGCGCTGCTCAGCTACTCCACCAACTACCTGGCAGAGATGTATGGCATGACGCTGGTGGCGGCCAGTTATATGGGCATCGTCATCAATAAAATTTTCCGCGCCATCTGCGGCCCGCTCGGCGGCGTGTTTACCACCTACAGCCGCTGGCGTTCACCTACCCGCGTGATCCAGTTCCTGGCGATAGTAGCCTTTGCGATCGTCGCACTGCTGATCTTCACCACCGCTCACCCGGTCAGCCTCGCCGTGGCCATCACGCTGATCCTGCTGCTGGGCTTCACCTGTTATGCCTCACGCGGGCTCTACTTTGCCTGCATTGGCGAAGCGAGAACGCCGACGCGCATTATGGGCACCACCGTCGGTATCTGCTCGGTGATCGGCTTTTTACCGGACGTCTTTGTTTATCCCATTATTGGTTACTGGCAGGACTCACTGCCCGCGGATGCCGCGTATCACCGCATGTGGCTGATGGGACTGGGTGCGGTCACGCTGGTGATCCTCTTTACCATCCTGCTGTTCAGGCAGCTCCGCCAGCAGAGGCACAAGGAAACGCACAAGCTATCAGGAGAGTTATCATGAAATCAGGCTATTTGATCGGCGTCGATGTCGGGACGCAAAGTGCCAAAGTGGTCATTTTTCGCGTCAGTGGCGAAGTGGTGTGCGAAGGTCAGCAGCCGCTGCGTCCGCTGGAGATCCCGGCCCCTCAGCTGGCAGAGCATCCCGACGACGATCTGTGGACGGCGTTGCAGGCTGCCAGCCAGCAGGCGATGCAGCGTTTCCGCCAGCAGCATCTTGATGAGAAAGCCATTTTAGGGATGGGGATCTGTATCATCCGCTGCTGCCGGGTGCTGCTGAAATCCAACGGCGGGCTGGCGTGGCCGGTGATTAACTGGATGGATCGCCGCCTGAACAAACCCTATGAGCACGATCCCCGCTACGGCGAGGTGGGCTATGTGACCACCACCTCTGGATATATCACCCACCGTCTGACCGGGGAGATTAAAGATACCAGCGCCAACTATATCGGCTGGTGGCCAATGGACAACGATCGCCAGCAGTGGAGCGATAAAGCCGCCGACTGGCGTGACTGCAACCTGCGTCGCGACCAGGTCTTTGATGTGGTGCAACCCGGCGAAATCCTCGGCCACATCACGCCGATGGCAGCGGAAGCCACGGGCTTCCCGGCGGGGTTACCGGTAGTGGCAACGGCGCACGATAAAGCCGTGGAAGCCCTGGGTTCCGGTTCGCTGCAGCAGGGAGTCTGCCTTGTCTCACTGGGCACCTACATTGGTGCAATGGTGCAGGGCGATTACAACCGCACCGACGCAAAAAAATTCTGGCCCTTCCAGGCCTCCGTGCCGGGCCAGTATCTGTATGAATGCATGGGCGTACGCCGTGGGATGTGGACCATCAGCTGGTTCCGCGACCAGTTTGGCGCGGCGGCACTGGCGGAAGCCAGCGTTAAGGGCGTGTCGGTGGAATCGCTGCTGAACGCAGAAGGCAGCCGGGTTCCGGCAGGCAGCGAAGGGTTGATCACGCTGCATGACTGGGCCGCACCAGCTGAAGCAGAGTATCGCAAAGGGGCGTTTATCGGCTTTGACGGCAGGCATACCCGGGCGCATATGTTCCGCTCCCTGTTGGAGGGGATCGCACTGACCATGAAGAACCATATGGATGGCATGGCAGAGGAGCTGGGCAAACCCTTCACCCGCATTATTCTCTCCGGCGGCGGGGCTAACAGCGATCTGATGATGCAGATCTTTGCCGATGTGTTTGGCATCCCGACCCAGCGCAACCAGATGAAAAGCGCCGCAGCGATCGGTTGTGCCATCAATGCCGGAATGGCGGTGGGTGTCTATAAAAGCTATCAGCAGGCCAGCGACCAGCTGGTGCAGCACGCCGACTGCTTTGAGCCAGTCGCTGAACATCACCAGCTCTATCAGCAGATCAACCGCCAGGTTTATCAGCCGCTGCACGGGCATCTGGACCCGCTGCTGATGAAGCTCAGCGAGTTGACGGGCTGACGGTCTGGAAAAGCCACTGACCGCTGCGGCCAGAACAGGTGCCGGTTCTGGCTTCAGATCCTGCGCCTTACGTTCCCAGCTGCAGCTGCCAGACCTGGTGATTGGTGGTCGAAACGGCCACCGCACCGGCAGTCAGCGCCAGACAGGCATCTTCTTCATCACAAACCAGCCCACCGGCGATCACCGGCTGGGCAATTTTGTCTGTTATCCACCCGAGCACTTTCGGCATGCAACCCGGCAGCACTTCCACCAGGTCTGGCTGCGACTGCGCGACCTGCTTCTCAATATTGCTGAAGGAGATAGAGTCCAGCACAAACAGCCGATGGATAGCGTAGAACCCCTGTTGGCGTGCTGCCTTCACCATCGCGGTTTTGGTGCTGATGATGCCATCAGCCTGGGTGACAATTTTCAGGAAGTTGATCACCACCTCCTGGTTGGAGCTGCCCTCCAGCAGATCGACATGCACAAAGGCCATTTTCCCGGCCTGCTTAATCTGCTGAACAATGCGCCCGATGTTGCAGATGTTGCCGTACAGCACGGAAACGATAGCGCAGTCCGAGGCGATGGCCACTTCCAGGCTTTGGGCGTCCTTTACGGCGGCCACCACGGGATGTTTCTTTAACAATTGGGACAAAGGCACGGTCACTCTCTTCACGCGGTCAGGAATTCTGGCGTTATGCTGCCTGAGGTGAAGACTAAACGCTACCGACGGCCTCGTGCAGAGCACTTTCCTGTGAAAGGCTTCCCATTTCTTCAAAAAGCCAGTCGCGGAACCAGCCAGCGGGTGGCAAAAGTCGGGGCGACCTGCAGTCGCAGATGTTGCAGAGGGTTACGCAACTGCACGTGGCGAATGCCCGCTCCACGCAACGAGGACGGAAAGATGCAACAGAACATTCAACTGGATGATATACCCCTGAACCGCTTTCACCTGAAGATCTCCGGGCTGACCTTCAGCGCACACCTCACCGACGGCTATGTGCTGGGAGTGATTGGTTTTGCGCTGGCGCAGATCAAATCACAGATGGGCCTGACACCGTTTCAGGAAGGGATGCTCGGCAGCTCCGCGCTGCTCGGTCTGTTTCTTGGCAGCCTGCTGCTCGGCTGGATCGGCGATATCGTCGGCCGTCAGAAAATCTTTTCCTTCAGCTTTGTGGTGATCACCCTCGCGTCTGCCCTGCAGTTCTTCGTCACCAGTCCGGAACAGCTTTTTCTGCTGCGGATGCTGATTGGTTTTGGGCTGGGCGGCGACTTCTCGGTCGGCCACACTATGCTGGCCGAATTTGCCACACGTAAGCATCGCGGCGTGATGCTCGGCGCGTTCAGCGTCCTGTGGACCGTGGGCTATGTTGCTGCCAGCTTCGCCGGGCACTTCATTGCCGGGATGGGGCCGGAAGCCTGGCGCTGGCTGCTGGCCTCCTCTGCCGTTCCGGCAGGGATCATTCTGCTGCTGAGGATCGGCACACCGGAATCCCCCCGCTGGCTGATGCGCAAAGGACGTAAAAAACAGGCGCTGGCTATCGTGCATCGTTATTTTGGCGAGCACGTCACACTGCAGGCGGAACCGGCGCACCGTCAGCAGCACAATCTGATGGTGTTGTTCACTCCACTCTATCGCAAGCGAACCGCCTTTAACTGCCTGTTCTTCGTCTGCCTGGTGATCCCTTATTTCGCCATCTACACCTTCCTGCCCGCCATTCTGCAGGCCATGGGGCTGGATAAAAATTTCGGCACCGACCTGCTGCTTAACGGCCTGCTGATCGTGGGTGCGGTGCTGGGTATTGTGCTGACGGCTGTCTGTTCACGTCGCGGCTTCCTGATCGGCTCCTTTGTGGTGCTGACCGCCTGCCTGGTGGCGATGAGCCTGCTGACCGGCAGCCAGTCGGGCTGGCTGATCGCCTTCTTCGCCGCATTTACCCTGCTGATGTCCGCCGTCAGCAACCTGGTGGGCGTCTTCCCGGCAGAAAGTTTCCCTACCGAGGTGCGTTCAATGGGGGTCGGCTTCGCCACCTCGATGAGCCGCCTGGGATCGGCCACCGGCACGCTGCTGCTGCCGCTGGGTATCGTGCATCTCGGCCTCTCCACCACCATCGCCATTCTGGCCGCAATCCTCGCCGTTGGCGCACTGGTTTCGCTAGCCTGGGCACCCGAAACCAAAGGGTTAACGCTGGTTGACGCCGGTGAGGCCGCCAGACCAGAAGAGCAACCACCGTCCCCCCGGACGACATCCCTATATCACTAGCAGGAGGAAGTCATAGAAATGTATATCGGCGAAGGGTTTGCAGGCGACGGCATCAATGCCGCGCATATCAGTATCATGATTGGACCGCGTGACGGCCTGGTCGGCCAGGCGTTTTCCAGCAGTCGGTCTCCCCTTCCCGCGGACACAACCCGTTTATGGTGGTGCTGAAGCCCAATGTCCCGGCCAAACCGATGACGTTGTACGTTAACCCGGCCTGCGACGACGTGGACGAGGTCTACCGCAATGGCTACAAAGCCTGTACTCAGGCTATTCAGGCCGCGATGGAGAAAATACCCGGACAGGTCCAGCTTCACCAGGCGCTGAAACCGCCCGGCAACCCTTTCTACACGCCGGAAGTAAAAGGAGCCTGACATGGAATACATCAATCTGGGCAACAGCGGGCTGAAGGTGTCACGCCTCTGTCTTGGCACCATGAATATGGGCAGCAAAGAGTGCACGTTGGCATCTCCACCATGTACAAAAGGCGCGGGGAACGCAGGCACCAGTGCGATTTTAACCTTGTCAGAATTTCCCCGCGCAGGCACTGTTTTGAGATTTCAGACACCGGACTATCGGCATAAAAGTCTCCGCCATCGCCGCCTCATCCACACAGGCATAGCCCAGAATAAGGCCCCGCCGCTTCGCCTCTGCCTGGTAATACACTGACAGCGGCCGCGTCCACACCTCCTGCTGCTCCAGCAGCCTGCTCAGCGCCACATCATCCACCGTCTCCGGCAGCGCCAGAATCAGATGCAGCCCGGCATTGCTGTTCTGCCCGATAAATTCCGGCCCCAGCTCACGGCAGATCACCTCTACCAGCGCCTCGCGCCTCCGGCTGTACAACTGCCGCATCTGCCTGACATGCGCTGCATAATGCCCCTCGCGGATAAACTCCGCCAGAGTCAACTGGGTAATGCCATAGCCCCCACGGTACAGCTCGGAATGGGCTATTTTCAGCCTTTCCGCCAGCGGCTTCGGCACCACCATATAACTGGTGCGCAATCCCGGATAAAGCGTCTTGCTGAAGGTGCCCAGATAGATAACGCTGTCCGAGGCATCCAGCCCCTGCAGGGACGAGATCGGATTCTCACCGTAGCGAAACTCGCTGTCGTAATCATCTTCGACGATCAGACTTCCCCAGGCTTTCGCCTGCATAAGCAGTGCCTTACGCCGCTCCAGTCCCATTACTGACCCCGTCGGGTACTGATGCGAAGGCGTCACACAAATCAGCCCTGGCGGCACAGTCACCTCCCCGGTGGACGGCAGCTGCATCCCATCATCATCCACCGTTACCGGGACAGTCTGCAGACCGTTGATCTCCAGTACGCTACGATGCCCCCAGTAACCCGGCTCCTCCACCCAGACCCGGTCGCCCGGATTAAAGAGCATCTTCGCCAGCAGATCCAGTGACTGATGAGTACCGGAGGTAATCAGGATCTGATCGGTAGTGCATCTGACTGAACGCGCCACCCGCAAATAGTCCACCAGTGCGTGCTGCAAAGGAGCATAGCCCCCATGCTGGGAATAACTCAGCAGCTCCACTGGCAGCCTGGCGTTCAGACGCCGCACGATCTTTTGCCACGTCTTGTGCGGGAAATGCCGCACGTCCGGCACGCCAGGCATAAAGGCTCCCCACTGGCGCTGGCTGGCTCCGGAGCGGCTCAGCAACTGCTCGCCTCGACGTGAGAGCGTGAGCTGGCCGGAAGTGTTCTGCGCACCATCAAGCCGCTCCTCGCCCACCGGCATATCAGGTTCCGGCAGGCGATCGCTGATAAAGGTCCCGCTCCCCTTGCGGGTCTTCAGGTAACCCTCGGACTGCAACTGCTCATAGGCAGCAATCACCGTATTGCGCGACACCTCCAGCTCTGCCGCCAGATCTCTGGACGCGGGCAGCCGGGTGCCCGGCGCGAGAGTGCCTTCCTGAATAGATTGCTGTAACGCATCATAAAGACGCTTGCCCAGTGTGCCCGACATCGCCTGCCCGATGCGGTAAGCAACCAGGTCGCCAACGAGTGTGCGCAAAGTGGCTCCCTAAAATAGTTGAAACTGGATCTGGCTAACCGCCCCCCAGAAACGCTAAAAATCATTATAAGTCAGTCATTACCATTCTGTCCGACTCTCTCTGTTACCCGATAAATGGAGCACACCATGCAAAATAATAATGTTCAGCAGCGCCGCCATGACGCCACCCCTCGCGGGGTCGGCGTAATGTGTGATTTCCTGGTCAGCAAAGCAGAAAATGCGACCATCACCGATACCGATGGCCGTGACTATATCGACTTTGCTGCGGGGATCGCCGTAGTGAATACCGGCCACCGTCACCCAAAAGTGATCTCTGCCGTAAAACAGCAGCTGGACTGCTTCACCCATACCGCTTTCCAGGTGATCCCTTATGAAAATTACCTTTCCCTGGCCGAGCGCCTGAACAAGCTGGTGCCAATTGAAGGCAAAGTGAAAACCACATTTTTCACCACCGGAGCTGAAGCGGTCGAAAATGCGGTGAAAATAGCTCGCGCTGCTACCAGCCGTCCGGGCGTGATTACCTTCACCGGATCGTTCCATGGCCGCACCATGATGACCATGGCGCTGACCGGCAAAGTCGCCCCCTACAAGACTGGCTTCGGCCCCTTCCCCGGCTCAGTGTTCCATGCCCGCTATCCCAATGCTCTTCACGGCGTCAGCACCGAAGACTCGCTGAAAAGCCTGGAAGATATTTTCCACTGCGATATCGCCCCGCAGCAGGTCGCAGCCATCATCTTCGAGCCGGTACAGGGCGAAGGCGGTTTTAACGTCGCGCCTCCTGAATTCGTTAACGCGCTGCGTCAGCTCTGCGATCGGCACGGTATTCTGCTGGTGGCCGATGAAATCCAGACCGGTTTTGCCCGTACCGGCAAAGTGTTTGCCAGCGAATACTACCCGGATGCAAAACCCGACCTGATCACCATGGCAAAAAGCCTTGGCGGCGGCTTCCCTATCTCTGGCGTCTCTGGCCGTGCAGAGCTGATGGATGCCCCGGCACCAGGCGGGCTGGGCGGAACCTACGCCGGTAACCCGATTGCTGTAGCCGCCGCTCATGCCGTGCTCGACGTTATTGATGAAGAGCAACTGTGCAAACGTGCCAACACGCTGGGCGCTGACCTCAGCGAAACGCTTAACAGTACAGGCAACCCGGCCATCGCCCAGGTTCGCGGCCGTGGCTCGATGATCGCTGCGGAGTTTAAAGATCCGGCGACCGGCGCACCTTCCGGTGAAATTGCCCGCAGCATTCAGAAACGCGCCATGGAACAAGGCCTGATCCTGCTGACCTGCGGCGTCCACGGTAACGTTATTCGTTTCCTCTATCCGTTAACCATTCCGGATGCGCAGTTCAAACACTCCCTGACTATCCTGACGAATATCCTTAAAGGATAAGTTTATTAAGCAACACTCCCCGGAAAAGAGACTCTCTTCCGGGGATTTTTTAGCTGAAATCAGGCAGATAAATTCCCCACCTTCCGACCCTTCAGCTATTCACCACGCAGCCCGACATCCAGCTTATCGAACTGCGGCGGTGGCTGGCGAAAACGACGGGTCAGCCACGCCAGATAAACAATGCCAATCGCCGCCCAGGAGAGCCCCATCGTCAGCGACGTTGCCTCCAGATTGAACCACAGCACGGCGACCGTGGCCGCACCCAGCAGCGGCATCACCAGATAGTTCAGTTTTTCCCGCCAGGACTTATTCAGCCCTTCACGACGGTAGAAGTGGTTAATCACTGAGAGATTCACAAACGTGAAAGCAACCAGCGCACCAAAATTAATCAGTGCCGTTGCCTTCACCAGGTCAAAGTAGAGGGCAGACAGCGCCACGAAGCCGACCATAATCACGTTCAGTGCCGGTGTCCGCCATTTAGGGTGGACGTAACCGAAAACCTTTTCCGGAAACACGTTATCTCGCCCCATCACGTACAGCAGGCGTGAGACGCTGGCATGAGAAGCCAGCCCGGAAGCCAGGGTATTGATAAAAGTGGTGCAAAGAAAAATCGACTGGAACAGCTTGCCGCCAACATACAGTGCAATTTCCGGCAGCGCCGCATCGGGATTTTTAAACCGGCTGATATCCGGAAAAAACAGCTGCATAAAGAAGGAGGCGCAAATAAAGATCACTCCACCATACAACGCCGTAAGAAAGATTGCCCTTGGGATAGTTTTTGCAGCATCGGGAGTTTCTTCCGACAACGTGGTCACCGCATCAAAACCCAGGAACGAGAAACAGACGATGGTGGCGCCGGTGATGATCGGGATCAGGTGAGCATTCTGGCTGACAAACGGCTGCAGCGACCAGACGGTCCCCAGCCCTTCGCCCTTATGCAGGCCGTGGATCACCAGATAAATAAACACCACGATGATGGAGATCTGGATCAACACAAACAGGGTATTAAAGTTCGCCACCAGACTGACGCTTTTCAGGTTAGCCGCGGTCATCACCGCCACAAAACCGACCACCCAGACCCACGGAGGGACCTCAGGGAACAGCACCGACAGATAGATCTTCGCCAGCAGGACGTTGATCATCGGCAGGAACAGGTAGTCCAGCAGCGACGACCACCCCACCAGAAAACCCACATGAGGATTTATCGCCTTTTGGGCATAAGTATAAGCCGACCCCGCCTGCGGGAATTTGCGCACCAGCTTGCCATAGCTGATAGCGGTAAACAGCACCCCAGCAAGCGCCAGAAGGTAGGAAGCCGGCACGTGACCATGACTGATCCCGGAGACGATGCCGAAGGTATCAAAAACCGTCATCGGCGTGAGATACGCCAGCCCCATAACCACGACCTGCCAGAGTCTGAGCGATTTCTTTAATCCCGGTTTTTCCGTTGTTTCTTCTGTAGCTATTGCCATTAACAGTCCCCTTTCTGCACACCAGGTAAAGGTGTGACAGCCCCGTCGCCGCTGTTTTCTCCTCCAGCGGCTGCCGGGTAATAGCCGGAAAACTCCGGCAGAGAAGGATGCCCCGGCTCCGGCAGGACACGTTGTACTGCATCAGTACTCTGGGATGCGATCAGGCATTCTTCAGCATCCATTCAATCTCGGTGTCGGTAATCAGGCGTTCGAACTGGATCAGTTCATTGTTTTTGCAGGCGTGCCAGACGTGGCTGAACCGCTCGCCCAGATGCTGGCGCAGCGCTTTATGCTGATCAAACTCCCACAGCGCGTCACTCTGACGGATCGGGAATGGCAGACCTTCCTGCTCCAGCCCGTTGCCCTCGACGCCCTGCGGCAGCGGCAGATCGTTATTCAGACCATGCAGAATGCCCGCGAAGATGGTTGCCATCACCAGATAAGGGTTGGCATCAGCGCCCGCAACACGGTACTCCACACGGTGGTTATCGCGATCGCCACAAGGGATACGCAGCGCCACAGTGCGGTTGTTGTGCCCCCAGGAGGCCTGAGTGGGAACATACATACCGGGTTGGAAGCGGCGGTAAGAGTTAACGTTCGGTGCCAGCAGCGCCATTGAGGCAGGCATCAGCTCGATCATTCCGGCCAGCGCACGCTTCAGAATGGTGGAGTCTTCCCCCTGCGGAGTGACCAGTACGTTTTCTCCTTTATCGTTAAGGATGCTGATGTGGATATGCATCCCGCTCCCGGCATACTCTTCATGCGGTTTGGCCATAAAGGTGGCGTGCATGTGGTGCTTCTCCGCCACCAGCCGCACCAGACGTTTTAATGCCAGAGCGTGATCGCAGGCCTGCAGCACATCTTTGGTGTGATGCAGGTTAACTTCAAACTGGCCCGGAGAGGCCTCCGCCACGGCACCATCGGCCGGGATCTTCTGCAAACGCGCCAGATCGTCGATGTCGCTTAGCACGTCGGCAAAGTGGTTCAGGTTATCCACCGAGTAGACCTGGTTCTGCATATTGCGATCCTGAGTGCCTGGCGCACATGGCGGCTGCAGATACCCCTCGGCATCGCGCTGACGGTCAAGTAAATAGAACTCCAGCTCTACCGCTACCACAGGATGCAGTCCATGCCGGGCAAGCTGCTGCCACAGGCGGTTAAGGACATTACGGGGTTCAACGTCAAAGGGAGCGCCATCTTCATCAAGCATGGTCAGCAGAACCTGACCAAGGTATTCCGGATCGGAAGCTGAAGGGGTTAATGTGCCGGGAATCGGGATACAGGTGCGGTCTGGCTCGCCTAACTCCTGGCCCAACCCCGCCTCTTCCACCACGTTGCCCAGAATATCCATCGCGAATACGGAAGCCGGGAAATAACAGCCTTTCTCCAGTTTACGCAGGGCCGAAACCGGGACACGTTTCCCGCGGAAGCAGCCATTAAGATCGGTCAACATCACGTCTATATACTGGGTGGCGGGACAGAGCCTGAGGTACTCTTCCACCTCTCTTATGAAGGCGCTGCCCCGTCTCTCTTCTGCATGCTGCACAAAATCTTCAACTTCTACGATATTGGTTTCCATGATTCACCGCTTTTTGTGGGTTACAAAGTCACGACTACAATGTCAAATATAATGCACACAACAGAAATCTATACGCAAATAAATTGTTTTTCAAATGTTGCATTTGAATTAGAAAAGGGTTATCAAAATACAGAAGACTGAAAATAATGCACGCTTTAGACGAGAAATCGAATATTTGTCAAAAATTTAGTCCAGAATGAGAGGTTGATCATGGTCGATATATTTTACAGGCCAGTTATCGGTGTGGTGATGTGCAGTAACACGGTAAAAGGCCAACATAGCCACACGTTGCAAGATAAGTACCTGAATGCGGTGCTGGAGGCGGGAGGCTTGCCGATTGCGCTGCCCCATGCGCTGGCAGAGCCGCAGCTGCTGGCAGAAACCCTGCCCCTGCTTGATGGTATTTTACTGCCCGGCAGTCCCAGTAATATGCAGCCGCACCTCTATGGTGAAAACGGCGATGAGCCTGATGCCGATCCCGGGCGAGATCTTCTGAGCATGGCGCTGATTGCGCACGTGCTCGAAAGGCGCATCCCCATTTTTGCCATTTGTCGTGGTCTGCAGGAATTAGTGGTGGCGACGGGCGGAACGCTTTATCGCCGGTTATGCGATCATGCTCAGTTTCTTGAGCATCGCGAAGACCCGGACCTGCCCATCGAGCAGCAGTACGCCCCCTCCCATGAAATCAAAATTCAGCCGGGCGGGCTGATTTCACAATTGATTCCCGGGAGTAAAACATTCTGGGTAAACTCGTTGCACGGACAGGGGACCAAAACCCTGGGGCCGATGCTGCGCGTCGAGGCCTGTTCACAGGATGGGCTGGTAGAGGCGGTCAGCGTCCACGACCATCCGTATGCATTGGGTGTACAGTGGCACCCGGAATGGAAAAGTAGCGAATATGCCCTGTCGCGCATATTGCTCGAAGGTTTTATCACAGCATGTCAGAACTATAACGCTGAGAAACAGCGACTCTGACTCACTTGAAAGGAAATGCTTTTATGAATCATGAGGGCCAGCCCGGTAAGCGTTTGTCTGAGATCCGCCAGCAAAGGGGTCTGTCGCAGCGCCGAGTTGCCGAACTGTCTGGATTAACACACAGCGCCATCAGCACCATTGAGCTGGATAAAGTCAGCCCGGCAATCAGTACCCTGCAAAAGCTCCTGAAAGTGTACGGGCTTTCGTTATCTGAATTTTTTGCCGAACCGGAAATCCCGGCTGAGCCGCAGGTAATCATCAATTATGAAGACCTGATTGAAATCGGCAGCCAGGGCGTTTCCATGAAGCTTATCCATAACGGCGGCCCTGACCGCACGCTGGCAATGATGATTGAAACCTATCAGCCGGGTTCGACTACAGGGGAGCGTATCAAGCACCAGGGGGAAGAGATCGGCACGCTGCTGGAAGGGGAAGTGGTTCTGAAGTGTAACGGCCAGAGCTACCACCTGGTTGCGAAGCAGAGTTATGCCATTAATACCGGCATTCCACACAGCTTCAGCAACACCTCCGCTAAAGTCTGCCGCATTATCAGCGCCCATACCCCGACAACGTTCTGATCGCTTAGTGCCACACCGCCGTTCTTAATAATGATTTTTGTCCCGGGACTCTTTCCGGGGCTTTGCTGCAGCCTGATTTTGCTGCGCCCAGGATCAATTCAAGCTGTCTCATTGAAAAAAGAAGGAGTCACTGTGGATTATCACGCTCTGGAATACTGGAAAGAGTCCGCCCGCACTGTACAACCAGAAACACGGTTATTTATTAACGGTGAGTACCGGAACGCCGTCAGCGGAGCAACTTTTGCCGTTGAAAACCCGGCAACCCAGCAGACGCTGGTGCAGGTCGCTCGTGGAGACTGGCAGGATGTCGGTCTGGCGGTTAAAGCGGCGCGGGAGGTGTTTGAACGGGGCGACTGGGCGCAGTCATCGCCGCAGAGACGTCAGGCCGTGCTGAATCGCCTGGCAGATTTAATGGAGCAACATCACGAGGAGCTGGCGCTGCTGGAAACGCTGGATACCGGCAAGCCAATCCGCCACAGCCTGCGTGATGACATTCCTGGCGCGATCAAAGCCGTCCGCTGGTATGCCGGGGCGATTGATAAAGTCTACGGTGAAATTGCCCCCACCAGCAGCGATGCACTGGCGCTGATCGCCCGTGAACCGTTGGGGGTGATTGCTGCCGTAGTGCCGTGGAATTTTCCGCTGATGCTGGCCTGCTGGAAACTGGCTCCGGCGCTGGCGGCCGGTAACAGTGTGATACTTAAACCGTCAGAGAAATCGCCGCTGACCGCCCTCAAAATCGCCGGTCTGGCAAAACAGGCCGGTCTGCCGGATGGCGTGCTGAACGTCATTTGCGGATTCGGCGATGAAGCCGGACAGGCGCTGTCCCGCCACGCAGATGTCGACGTAATGACCTTCACCGGATCGACCCGCACCGCAAAGCAGCTGCTGAAAGATGCCGGTGAGTCGAACATGAAACGGGTCTGGCTGGAGGCCGGAGGCAAAAGCGCTAACATCATTTTTGCCGACTGCCCTGACCTGCAGAAAGCGGCCGCTGCCACCGCTGCCGGTGTGTTCTACAACCAGGGTCAGGTATGCATTGCCGGAACCCGACTGCTGGTTGAGGAGAGCATCGCCGACGAATTTGTGACGTTACTTAAGGCGGAGGCGCAGAAATGGCAGCCGGGTAACCCACTCGATCCGGACACTACACACGGCACGCTGATCGACGCCACCCACGCCGACAACGTGCAGGGCTTTATCCGTGATGGCGAAGTGCGTGGCAACGTGCTGGCTCTGGATGGCCGAACCAACCAGCATCCGGCTAGCGTCGGCCCGACCATTTTCACCGATGTTAATCCGCAGGATCGTCTTTCCCGCGAGGAGATTTTTGGCCCGGTTCTGGTGGTCACCCGCTTCAGCGATGAGTCAGAAGCGCTGGCACTGGCCAATGACAGCGAATACGGCCTGGGTGCTGCAGTATGGACCGACAACCTCTCCCGTGCACACCGCGTCAGCCGGCGCCTGAAAGCAGGCTCGGTGTTCGTCAATAACTACAACAACGGTGATATGACCGTGCCGTTTGGCGGCTTTAAGCAAAGCGGCAACGGGCGGGACAAATCACTGCATGCACTCGAAAAATTCACTGAACTGAAAACCATCTGGATCGCTCTGGAGTCCTGATAATGACAGAACATACGCAAAGTTATTACGCCGCAAGCGCCAACAAATACGCCCCTTTCCCGACGCTGGAAGGGGCACTCTCCTGTGACGTTTGTATTATTGGTGCCGGGTATACCGGCCTCTCCTCGGCCCTGCACCTGGCCGAAAATGGCTATAAGGTGGTGGTACTGGAAGCAGCCCGCGTGGGGTTTGGTGCCAGCGGGCGCAATGGCGGCCAGGTGGTGAACTCTTACAGCCGCGATGTGGACGTGATTGAAAGAACTTACGGCGCGGATGCCGCCCGCATGCTGGGCAGCATGATGTTTGAAGGCGGCGATATTATCCGTGAGCGCATCAAACGCTACGGAATCGACTGCGACTACCGACCGGGCGGCCTGTTTGTGGCACTTAATTCTAAGCAGTTCAGTACGCTGGAGGAGCAGAAACAGAACTGGGAGCGCTACGGCAATGACCAGCTTGAGCTGCTGGATGCCCGGCAGATCCGCAAGGAAGTCGACAGCGACCGTTACGTCGGTGCGCTGCTGGATAAGCGCGGCGGTCACCTTCACCCGCTGAATCTTGCCATTGGCGAAGCAAAGGCAGTGGAGCTGAACGGCGGCCAAATCTTCGAGCAATCGCCGGTTATTGAGATTAAACATGGCAACCCGGCGATCGTGAAAACGGCCACAGGACAGGTTGAAGCACGCTATGTAATTGTCGCGGGCAATGCCTACCTGGGCAACAAGCTGGAACCGGCACTGTCGAAACGCAGCATGCCCTGCGGTACCCAGGTACTGACCACTGAACCGCTCAGCCCGGAGCTTGCGGCCTCATTGCTGCCTTCGGATTACTGCGTTGAGGACTGCAACTACCTGCTGGACTACTTTCGCCTGACCGCCGATCATCGTCTGCTGTACGGCGGCGGCGTGGTCTATGGCGCACGCGATCCGGATGATATTGAGCGGCTGCTGATGCCGAAGCTGCTGAAAACCTTCCCGCAACTTAAAGGCGTGAAAATCGGCTATCGATGGACGGGCAACTTCCTGCTGACGCTATCGAGGATGCCGCAGTTCGGCCGGCTGGAAAACAACATTTACTACATGCAGGGCGACAGCGGCCATGGCGTGACCTGTACCCATCTGGCAGGCCGCTTGATTTCAGAAGTGTTGCGGGGAGATGCAGAACGGTTTGATGCCTTCGCGACCCTGCCGCACTACCCGTTCCCGGGGGGCCGCAACATGCGTATCCCGCTGACGGCAATGGGCGCTGCCTATTACAGCCTGCGCGATCGTCTGGGAGTTTAACCACGCAGATGTCTGAAGCGCGGAAAATGAGACTTTCCCCACAAACAACGCTGAAACCTGAAGCGCGGCGAACACAGGCCGGGAATAAAGCGTCCCGCACCATGGACGGTGCGGAACGAGCTGCCAGGGACGGCGCCTTTTGCGTCTTTATAAGCGGCCTGTGTTCCCTGCGCATGCGCTGTTTTTATCAACATCAGCATCGCGCGGGCACACAAGCCCCCCATAAGCCTGGTTTTAAACGATACCCTGGCTACGCAGATAATCTTCGTAGTTGCCGGTAAAGTCGTTCAGCTTGCCAGGCGTCATCTCAATCACGCGAGTCGCCAGCGAGCTGACGAATTCACGGTCGTGAGAAACGAAAATCAGCGTACCTTCGTACATCTCCAGCGCCATGTTCAGCGCCTCGATGGACTCCATATCCAGGTGGTTGGTCGGCTCATCCATAATCAGCACGTTCGGTTTTTCCATCATCAGCTTGCCGAACAGCATGCGCCCTTTCTCACCACCGGACAGCACTTTGGCTGGCTTCCTGATGTCGTCCTGACTGAACAGCAGACGTCCCAGAATGCTGCGCACCGCCTGCTCGTCATCATTTTCCTGCTTCCACTGGCTCATCCAGTCAAAGACGGTCAGATCGTTGGCAAAGTCATGCGCGTGATCCTGAGCATAGTAACCAATACGGGCGTTCTCAGACCATTTCACCGTGCCGTTATCCGGCTGCAAATCGGCCACCAGCGTTTTCAGAAAGGTGGTTTTACCGATCCCGTTCGGGCCAAGGATTGCCAGCTTTTCGCCTACTTCCAGCAGCAGATTAACGTTCTTAAACAGCGGCCCCTGGTCGAAGCCCTTAGTCACGGACTCCAGCTCAAGCGCGTTACGGAACAGCTTCTTGTCCTGTTCAAAACGAATAAACGGGTTCTGACGGCTTGACGCTTTAACCTCTTCCAGCTTGATTTTATCAATCTGTTTGGCGCGGGAAGTCGCCTGGCGGGATTTAGAGGCGTTAGCACTGAAACGGCTGACAAAAGACTGCAGTTCGTTGATTTGCGCCTTTTTCTTGGCGTTATCAGACAGCAGACGCTCACGGGCCTGAGTGGCCGCAGTCATATACTCGTCGTAGTTGCCCGGATAAACGCGCAGTTCGCCGTAATCCAGATCCGCCATGTGGGTGCAGACCATGTTCAGAAAGTGACGGTCGTGCGAAATGATGATCATGGTGCTGTTACGCTCGTTCAGCACCTGCTCCAGCCAGCGAATGGTATCGATGTCCAGGTTGTTCGTCGGTTCATCGAGCAGCAGAATTTCCGGATTAGAGAACAGCGCCTGCGCCAGCAGCACACGCAGCTTCCAGCCTGGTGCCACTTCGCTCATCGGGCCGTAATGCTGCTCCAGCGGGATGCCCACGCCCAACAGCAGCTCGCCCGCACGCGCTTCTGCGGTGTAGCCGTCCATTTCACCGTATTTCACTTCGAGATCGGCGACTTTATAGCCGTCTTCTTCGCTCATTTCCGACAGCGCATAGATGCGGTCGCGCTCTTCTTTCACTTCCCACAGCTCGCCGTGGCCCATGATCACCGTATCCAGCACGGTGAACTGCTCGAAGGCAAACTGATCCTGGCGCAATTTACCAATGCGCTCGTTAGGATCGATCGACACGTTCCCGCCTGACGGGACCAGGTCGCCGCCCAGAATTTTCATAAAGGTGGACTTGCCGCTACCGTTGGCACCGATCAGGCCATAGCGGTTACCGCCGCCAAATTTGACAGAGATGTTTTCGAACAGCGGCTTACTGCCAAACTGCATGGTGACGTTGCTGGAAACTAGCACAGGATTGCCTTTCGTTTGCGATGTGAGAATGTGAACCAGCGCGCATTATGCCAAAAAAAAGGGACGGCGAATACACTGCCCCCCCGTTGAGAGCACGGGTTTTACTCAGGGGTCTCTGCGGGACCAAAGACTGAGTACTCCGGAAGCTTAACGTCCTGATAAAGCTCCCAGCCGCCGCCCAGCGCTTTATACAACGCCACCAGGTCAAGACTGCTCTGCACTTTTGCCGAAGCGGCCTGCTGCACGGCCTGAGCCAGCTGGCGCTGTGCATCCAGCGCATCAATAAATGATGACAGACCTTTGGAATAGCTGTCATTCGCCAGGTTGAATGCGTTTTGCAGCGCATCAACCGTCTCGTTCAGGCCATCCACCTGCTGCTGATCGGTGCGGTAGCTGACCAGCGCATTCTCCACGTCCTGCAGAGCGGTCAACACTGTCTGGCGGTAACCCAGCGCTGCGCTGGCCTGCTCTGCCCTGGCCAGTTTGACGCTGGAAACCAGCTGCCCCCCCTGGAAGAGAGGAATCGAGATTGACGGTCCGAAGCTGTAGAAATGGCTGCTCCAGTTGTCCAGATAACTGATATCGGTGTTACGCATGCCAAACTGGCCGGTCAGCGAGATGTCCGGGAACAGTTGAGCAACGGAGACGCCAATATTCGCTGTAGCTTCATGGAGCTTCGCTTCGGCCTGGCGCACATCCGGACGACGACGCGCCAGCGTGGATGGCAGACCGACCGGCACCTCTTTCGGTAACGCAGGCAACGGCTTAGTGGCCATCAGTTCACCATCCAGCGCGCCTGGAGGTTTGCCAGTCAGCACCGCCAGGCCATTCATCGCCTGATGGATCTGGGACTGATACTGCGGCAGCTGAGCGCGCAGGGAATTAAGCTGGGCGCGGGCATTTTCGACGTCCATCTGCGGAGCCAGGCCGTTACGCTGCTGGCTCTGCGTCAGCTCCAGCGTCTGCTGCGCAACATCAATCTGGGTTTGCAGCGTCTGGCTGATCGACTGCGCGCCGCGCAACTGCAGATAGGTCCGCGCCACTTCCGCTTCCAGCGAGACCAGCGCATCGTTGCGGCTTTCCAGCGACTCCTGCTGCCGGGCATCGGCGGCTTCAACCTGACGGCGCACCTTGCCCCACAGATCCAGCTCCCAGGAAGCATCAAAACTGCCCTGATACAGGGCGACCGGCCTGGTTAACCCGCTGAGTGCAGACTTCAGATCCGGATCGGTTTGATCGATCTGATCGTAAACACCGTTAGACTCCAGCTCGCCTTTCACCCCCAACTGCTGACGCTGGGCGGAGAGCTTGCCGTTCACTGAAGGGAACCAAGCCCCGCGCGCCTGATTCAGCTGCTGACGCGAACCGGCAATACGCAGAACCGCTTGCTGCAGGCTCAGGTTCCCGGCAATGGCACGTTCAATCAGGCTGTCCAGCTGAGGGTCATTAAACGACTTCCACCAGCCGGGATTAGTCACCGTCGCCTGCGGCCGGGAACCTGCTTCCGACTGAAGTGAGTTAAAGGTCGCCGGGGTGGACGGCTTCGGCGACTGGTAATCAGGGCCGACCGAACAGGCCGACAGCGCCAGGGTGGCGACCAGCAGCACGCTGAATCGCGAACGCGCGGAATAAGGGAAAACGTTCATGTCAGTGTGCTCCTGCACTGCCCTCGCTCTTAATCGGCGCGAGCAGTAAACATAAGGGAATAAGGACCAGGGCAACAATACTGAGGCCCATAAAGACGTCGATATAGGCCAGAATGCGGGCCTGAGCAATCATCTCTTTATACAGCTGGCCGGTGGCGATGGTCACCGGATCGCCCACCGCCGAGGTGAAGTCCCTCACCCCCTGCGCCCAGCGCTCCACCGTCAGGTTGAACGGTTCATTCAGCGGGGTCATGTTGTGCACCATATTCGCACTGCGCACCTGCTCCCGCTCGGTGATCATCGCGGTGGAAAGCGAAATCCCTATCGACCCGGCCACGTTACGGCACATGGTGAACAGCGCCGAGGCATCGGCGTTCAGCCGCTGCGGAATGGTGACGAACGCGATGGTGGTCAGCGGCACAAACAGGAAACCCAGTCCGATAGTTTGTGCGCTGCGCATCAGCACCAGCGTGGTGAAATCGACATTTGGCGTCAGCGTCGCTGAATAAATGAACGACACAAACAGGCAGATGAAGCCAAAGGCGATCAGCCAGCGCGTCTGTACAATCGGCATCAGCTTCAACACCAGCGGGATCGACAGCACAATCAGCACCGCGCCCGGCGACAGCACCAGTCCCGACCAGGTGGCGGTATAACCCAGATCCTGCTGCGCCAGTTGAGGAATAACCACCGAGCTGCCGTAGAGGATCGCCGCCATCCCGGCCATCAAAATGCTGGCGACCCAGAAATTTCGATCCTTAAGCACATGCAGATCGACCACTGGCTTCTTCGCGTACAGCAGCCAGTAAACGGCACCGACCAGCCCAATCACAGTAAGGATGGCAAAGGTGACTATAAAGCTGGAGCTGAACCAGTCATCGTCCTCTCCCCTGTCCAGCATCACCTGCAGACAACCCAGACCCAGGGTGATCAGACTGATGCCAATGTAATCGATCTTGAGTTTACCCTTCGCCCACTTACGCTCCCACGGCGGATCTTCCAACAACTGGTAGATCGCCAGCACGCTGAAAATCCCCACCGGGATATTGATAAAGAACACCCAGCGCCAGCTGTAGTTATCGGTGATCCAGCCACCGAGGGTCGGACCCAGCACCGGTGCCACGATGATGGCAATCGAAGAGAGGCCAAACGCTTTGCCACGATCGGCTGGCTTGAAGTAGTCAAGCAGAACAGACTGCTGCACCGGCTGCAAGCCCCCCCCAAAGAAACCCTGCAAAACCCTGAACAGGATGATTTGCCACAGCTCGGTGGCGATACCGCAGAGGAAAGAGCAGATCGTGAACATCACAATACAAATCAGGAAGAATTGTTTGCGACCAAACAGGCGGCTGAGAAACGCCGAAATGGGCAGAACGATGCCGTTTGCCACCAGATAGGAGGTCAGCACCCAGGTGGATTCGTCATAGCTGGAAGAGAGCGAACCGGCGACGTGCGGCAGCGCCACGTTAACAATGGTGGTGTCCAGGATCTCCATAAACACCGCCAGCGTAACCGTCATGGCGACCAGCCAGGGATTACTGGCCGGTTTCCAGTTCTCGCTGTGACTCATTCAACCGTCACCTTAGGCTCAACCGACAGCCCCAGCGGCAGAGGTTTGTCCGGATCCAGCCCTTTGTCGATAACGATTTTCACCGGGACACGCTGCACAATCTTCACGTAGTTGCCGGTGGCATTCTCGGACGGGAAGGTGGAGAAGCGCGAACCAGACCCCATCTGCACGCTGTCCACATGCCCCTGCAGCTTCAGGTCCGGCCATGCATCAACGGAGATATCCACTTTGTCACCCGGCTTCATCCGGTTCAGCTGCGACTCTTTGAAGTTAGCGGTGATCCACACGTCCGGCGAAACCAGTGAGAACAGCGAGCTGCCTGCCTGCACCAGTGTGCCGACCTGCACATTACGCTTGGTGACAAAGCCATCGTAAGGCGCACGCACTTCGGTATAGGAGAGATTCAGATTGGCAGTATTCAGCTGGGCCTGAGCCTGCTGCACCTGCGACTGACGGGCTTCCACATTGGTTTCCTGTTGTCGAATCTGCAGCTGGATTTGTGAAGCCACTTCAACCTGCGCTTTGGCGCTTTCCAGCTCGGCTTTGGCGCTTCTTAACTGCGCGCTGGCCGCATCGATATTCCGCTGAGAGGTGGCACGGGGATCGACGCCGCGCTGGCGTTTGTAATCTTCCTGGGCGTTGAGCAAGTTGGCTTCCGCTTTCGCCTGCTGGGCCAGAGCCTGATCTTTCTGCGCCGGATACTGAACTTTAGACAGCGCCAGCGAGGCCTGAGCCTGATGCAGCTGAGCGACAGCCAGGCCAAGCTGAGCCTGCGCCTGATCGCGCTGGGCTGTATTGTCACGGGGATCGATCAGCACCAGCAGATCGCCCTTCTTCACGCGCTGGTTATCACGCACCAGAAGTTTGGTGACATAACCTGAAGCTTTCGGCGCGATGGTGACCGCATCCGATTCGGTAAAGGCATCATCGGTGGTTTCGATATTGCGGGTGCTCAACCAGAACCACAGCGCCACAATCAGCGCAATTACCACCACTATCCCGAGGATAATCAGCGGTTTCTTGCCGGGACGCTTGCGTTCAGACTGGTCGTTGTTGTCCTGCTGCTGGGTGTCATCCTGATGACGCTGGTCATCATCTGACGGGGAAGTTGATTGATTAGCCATAGTTCTCATCAGTTTACAGCGGACCCAAACCAGGTCCGCAAGAGTACGCTGCTATAACAATAGAACGTAAACTGACAAATACCAGCGTTTCTTTACTAAGTCAGATTAGACTGAGGTCAGGCCGCATTTATTACTAAATAAAGCCCCCAGCCAACCGCGACAGCCCACGCCAGCATCGGCACAGAATAGAGATGAAAATGCCACCAGATACGGCGATCTTTCGCCATGCGCAGGGCAATCAGGTTAGCCAGCGAGCCCGGCAGTAGCCCAAAGCCCCCAACATTTACCGCCCAGGCAAGCAGCGTGCTGGCGGGCAGGCTGCTGAGCAGCAGAATAGTGGCAGGCACATTACTGATCGCCTGAGATAAACCAATCGCCACCAGGAACTGCCCTCCCCCCGGCAATTGTGTCATCTGATGAAGAACGTGCTGCAGAGCGGGCAACTGTGTCAGCAGGAAGACATCAATAAACATGGCGATAAATACGACCAGCAGACTCCAGTCAATGCTCAGCAGAATACGGCGGGCCATCACCAGCAGCAGCAAAAACACCACCAGCAGACCCCAGACGGCAAAGTCCAGCTCCAGCGCAACGATAAACAACAGATAAAGCACGGCGCTGGCAATCAGTAATGGACGCTGCCAGCTTGTCTCCTGCTGATGGGAAGAGAGCTCAATCCGGCGACGGGGGAAACAGATTGCCGTCAGGATCAGCAAACTGGCGACCAGCACGGCAGCCAGCGGCAACATCTGCCAGACAAAACCGCCAAAGCCTGCTTCCCCGTGACGCCACAGCAGAATATTTTGCGGGTTCCCGATGGGAGTCAACAGCGAACCGGCGTTAACCGCCAGCGCTTCAAAGATGATCAACCGGGCAATGGGCAGTGCAGAATACTGGCGTAGCGACAACGTCAACGGCACCAGAATAAACAGCGCCACATCGTTGGTCAGAAAGGTGGACAACAGTGCGGAAGCGGCGACAAAGAACAGCGCCAGCGCCCGCTGATGGTGAAAACGCCGCACCAGCCGCCGTCCCAGTACGTCAAAGTAGCCGCTGGCTTCAATACCTTTGGTCAGCATCAGCAGACCACATAGCGTGGTCAGCGTGGGCCAGTCAACCGCGGCAGGCAGCTGCCGCAGGCTGAAGGGAACAAAGCAGGCCAGCAGCAGGCCCAGAACAACTAACAGATGCAAGAAGCGATCGTGCAGAAAAGGCCTGAGCAGCGTTGCCATGCGGACTCACAGAATGGGTTATTGTCGGCTTTCGTAAAATTTCTGGAAAATGGCCAGCGTTTCATCACTGACATGGTGCTCCAGTCCTTCTGCATCGCGGCGTGCGGTATCAGGACTGATCCCAAGCGCCAGCAGGAAGGTTTCCACAATATGGTGCCGCTTACGGCTCTCTTCAGCCAGCGCTTCACCCTCTGCAGTCAGGAAAACGCCCCGGTAAGGAACCTGCTCTACAAGCCCCCCGCCAGCCAGCCTTTTCAGCATCTTGGCGACGGTGGGTTGAGACACGCCCAGACGTGCCGCCATATCCACCTGGCGCGCTTCGCCAAACTCACGGATCAGATCGGAAATCAGCTCAACATAGTCATCAATAAGCTCACGACGATGGGCTTCCCGCACCTGACGGAAGCCTTCGACATGCTCTTCGATATCTTTCAGTGGCGCGGGCACTGCTGTTTTTGCGCGACGACTCATTCAGCTTCCTCATTATTATCACTGATGCCCGATAACGGCCGCATCAGCCTGTTGGTGCCACATTGTAAACGAAGCTCTCGACAGCTCAAAATTTCGCGCAATAGCACTGGCTACAAAAGATAGCTTGTGCTATACCTGATGATAAAACGAACGGGAGGAACGTCGGATGAACAAGCCACTTTTATTGCAGCTGCTCTGTCGCTCACCGTTTACGTTGCGGCTTCAGCTGCTGGAAATGCTGACCAGTAAGCCAGCAGAACCGTGCTCTGAGCATAAAAAAATCCGCCACTGAGGGCGGATTTTTTATTGCCAGCCGGAACCGGCAAGGCGGTGACAACTTAGAAGCTGTAACCTACGCCAGCAATCCAGGTGCCAACGTCAACGCTACGGATACGGCTCTGCTCGTAGCCCACGTCCAGTGCAACGTTTTCGATGCCTGGGTTGAACTGCATACCTGCACCGTAAGAGAAGCCAACATCGCTTGAATCAGTTTTGTTACGATCCACGCCGTTGTGCTGGAATTTACCGTAACCGATACCTACAACACCGTAGATGCTTGCCCAGTCGTTCAGACGGTAAGCAGGACCACCGGTCAGGCCGTAGTACTGGCCTTTGTTGTAAACGCCCGCTTCGGAGTCATTTTTAGCGGTATAAGTCAAAGAACCGATCCAACCCAGTGGGTTACTGCCATCTTCGTAACGGTACTTCAGGTTGAAGCCATTAGCTTTGTTCATTACGCCCTGCATATCGCTTTGTGCGTAACCGCCGGAAACAGTGCTTTGTGCCATTGCTGAACCAGCAGATACTGCCAGTACGCAAGCCAGTGCTGAAAGACATGCAATTTTTTTCATAACCACCTCAAATGTGAAAATACTTATCTCCTGACAACGCTGAAAATATAACAAAACTCAGGAAGAAACTCTGCCCCGAAATTGTTGTCCAACACAAAGTTTGGTGTAACAGGACGTTAATGAAGTTTTGCATGTCATTCTTTTTCCTTATAATTTAGGAGTTCCCTCACCTCCGTCATCAGAATGTAAAAAAATGTTCATTAAGGCTATTCTTAATTAATCCTGACGTTTCTTTACCGTTCTGGCCCTGATTTCAGCGTTTCGCTGACATTTTTTTCAGCCTTTCCACCCGCTTGACCGGGCGTTCCATTACACTGTGGGGAACTTTTTCTCACTTTGATGGACAAATAAGGCTGGTCTACAGGATGTCCTCTTCCTCTGCTACATCATCTTCACACACTCCCATCTGGCTACCCGTTTTGGTTCTGCTGATAGCCATGATCTCTATTCAGGGCGGCGCGGCGCTGGCAAAAACCCTGTTCCCGGTAGTTGGTGCGCCGGGTATTACTGCTCTGCGTCTTTCGCTGGGAACGCTGATCCTCTGCATTATCTTTAAACCCTGGCGTTTACGCTTCAGCCGTCAGCAGCTCCTGCCACTGGTGCTGTATGGCATTGCTCTGGGCGGCATGAACTACTCCTTCTATCTGGCGTTACGCACCGTCCCGTTGGGTATTGCGGTGGCGCTGGAGTTCACCGGCCCACTGGCACTGGCACTGGCCGGTTCACGCCGCCCGCTGGACTTTGTCTGGGTGCTGCTGGCGCTGTTGGGCCTGTGGATCCTGTTACCCATCGGGCAGAGTATTTCCGGTGTGGATCCTAAAGGTGCCCTGCTGGCAGTGCTGGCCGGTGCCTTCTGGGCAGTCTATATCCTTAGCGGCCAACGTGCCGGCGCTGAGCATGGCCCGGCCACCGTGGCAATGGGATCGCTGATTGCTTCGCTGATTTTTGTGCCGATAGGTCTGGCTTATGCCAGCAGCGGCATCTGGAGCCTGTCGCTGATCCCCGTCGCACTGGCCATTGCGGTGCTTTCCAGTGCGTTGCCCTACTCGCTGGAGATGGTGGCACTGACCCGTCTGCCAGCGAAAACTTTCGGCACGCTGATGAGCCTTGAACCGGCAATGGCGGCACTCTCCGGAATGTTGTTCCTGAGTGAGGAGCTGACGCTGGTGCAGTGGCTGGGCCTGCTGGCAATTATCCTGGCCTCAGCAGGGTCGACGCTGACCATGCGACCCAGAAAAAAGAAAATCGATCCGGTAAGCGAGCTGCGGGAATGATTGCCACCCTGCCCCCTCCCGGATGTCGGGTCAAACTGACAGTTGATTACCCGCGACGCCCCAGTCTATTTTCGCCCCAACCGATGGGGCGAAGTTATTTTAACTTTTGCGCCATTACACCTGTTATATTTTGGTGACATCGATGTGAAATTTCCGCTCAGAAATATCCGACAACAGATAATCATTAAAAATAACACCCCCATTTAACCTTTCCCTTTCAATAAAAAATAAGAATTATATCAGTAATTTAACTAATTAAACCTAACTGATAATCTTTATTAATCTCATTTAACTCGCTGAATATGTTCAATTAACCGGCAACTTCAACCTTAAGGTTCCGGCTATTAGACTGACAGGCAGTAACTTTCCGGCAGATTTAAAAAGCGGTGCTATACTTATTCTCGTAACTTTCAGGACAACCCCATTAAGAGGATATTAATGATGAGTACCGCTAAACTGGTAAAAACGAAATCTTCTGATCTGATTTACACCCGTAACAACGTGGCTGACGACGAGAAAAAAGCCACCATTGAGGTGCTGAATCGTCTGGTAACGGAATTCATTGATTTGTCCCTGATCACCAAGCAGGCGCACTGGAACATGCGTGGCGCTAACTTTATTGGTGTGCATGAGATGCTGGACGGTTTCCGCACCGCTATCACCGAGCATCAGGACACTATCGCTGAGCGTGTTGTTCAGCTAGGCGGCGTGGCACTGGGGACAACTCAGATCGTTAACGATAAAACGCCGTTAAAGAGCTACCCGCTGAATATCCACAGCGTTCAGGATCACCTTAAAGCACTGGCTGAACGCTATGCTGTCGTCGCCAATGACACCCGTAAAGCGATCACTGAAGTGGAAGATGAAGATACGGCGGATATTTTCACCGCTGCCTCGCGTGACCTGGATAAATTCCTGTGGTTCATCGAGTCTAACATCGAGTAACACGACGGCAGGCTTCCCCACAGCCTGCCTTTTACTGAACGGTAAAGAGCAGATGAATTTCATCTGCTCTTTTTTTACGCCTCGCCAGTTTCAGCCATTTCAGTAAAATTCAGACTCTCTTAACAATTCTCCTCCTCCCTGCTCCTTGCAGGTTGTTTTTATGTCCTTTTTTGCTACAACTGATCTGCACCACAATAAACCTCACGCCCTGTTTTGGTGCGCACTTTTGGTGCAAACCACCATCAATGACTGCTCAGGTCCGGAAAAATTGACTTAAAGTGCTGTTTTTCATATATTCCGAAAAAGTGGCATAATTTTTTCATATGGATGCTGGCATTCAATCGGGCATAGACCTTGCCTGACTGCATAAGGATAAAAAAATGAAGTCGATTGTTAAGTTTTCCCTGGCTGCGCTGACGCTGGCGTTTGCCGTCTCTTCAACTGCCGCAGAAAAAAAACTGGTTGTCGCTACTGACACCGCCTTCGTTCCTTTCGAGTTTAAACAGGGTGACAAATATGTGGGCTTCGATGTGGACCTGTGGGCCGCTATCGCTAAACAACTGAACATTGATTATACCCTGAAGCCAATGGACTTCAGCGGCATCATCCCTGCCCTGCAGACCCGTAACATCGACCTGGCGCTGGCCGGTATCACCATTACCGATGAACGTAAGAAAGCCATTGAGTTCTCCGACGGCTACTACAAAAGCGGCCTGCAGGTGATGGTCAAAGCCAGTAATGATTCGATCAAAGGGATCGACGATCTGAACGGCAAAGTGGTGGCAGTGAAGAGCGGCACCGGCTCGGTGGACTACGCTAAACAGCACATCAAGGCCAAAGACCTGCGTCAGTTCCCGAATATCGACAACGCCTATATGGAGCTGGGCACCGGCCGTGCTGATGCAGTGCTGCACGACACGCCAAACATCCTGTACTTCATTCATACGGCTGGCAAAGGCCAGTTCAAAGCGGTAGGCGACTCTCTCGAAGCTCAGCAGTACGGCATCGCCTTCCCGAAAGGCAGCGATGAGCTGCGTGAGAAAGTGAACGGCGCCCTGAAAACACTGCGTGAAAACGGGACTTATAACACGCTGTATAAAAAATGGTTCGGTACCGAACCTAAATAAGACATTTTGATTCACTTTTCGCAGGCGCACTCGCCTGCGTTTTCCACGACCCAGATAAAAATGGTTTTGAACCGGAGAAGAAATAATGCAGTTTGACTGGAGCGCCATCTGGCCATCAATTCCGGCCCTGCTTGAAGGTGCCAGACTGACCCTGTGGATTTCGGTCCTCGGGCTGGTCGGCGGTCTGATTATCGGCCTGGTGGCCGGTTTTGCCCGCGCTTACGGCGGCTGGCTGTCACGCAATATCGCCCTGGTATTTATCGAATTGATCCGCGGCACGCCAATTGTCGTGCAGGTGATGTTTATCTATTTCGCCCTGCCGATGGCCTTTAACGACCTGCGCATCGATCCGTTCAGCGCTGCGGTCGTCACCATTATGATTAACTCCGGTGCTTACATCGCGGAAATCACCCGTGGTGCCGTACTGTCAATTAACAAAGGATTTCGTGAAGCCGGTCTGGCGCTTGGCCTTTCCAGCCGTGAAACGCTGCGCTACGTGATCATGCCGCTGGCGCTGCGCCGTATGCTGCCACCGCTGGGCAACCAGTGGATCGTCAGCATCAAGGACACCTCGCTGTTTATCGTGATCGGCGTGGCCGAGCTGACTCGTCAGGGCCAGGAAATTATTGCCGGAAACTTCCGCGCGCTGGAAATCTGGAGCGCCGTGGCCGTTATCTATCTGATTATTACGCTGGTGCTGAGCTTTGTTCTGCGTCGCATTGAAAAAAGGATGAAAATCCTGTGATTGAATTTAAAAACGTCTCGAAGCATTTTGGCCAGACTCAGGTTCTGCACGACATCAATCTGACTATCACACAGGGAGAAGTGGTGGTGATTATCGGCCCTTCCGGTTCCGGTAAATCTACCCTGTTACGCTGCATCAACAAGCTGGAAGAGATCACCAGCGGCGAACTGATTGTTGACGGGCTGAAAGTAAACGATCCAAAGGTTGACGACCGTCTGATCCGTCAGGAAGCGGGCATGGTATTCCAGCAGTTCCACCTGTTTCCGCAGATGACTGCGCTGGACAACGTCGCCTTTGGCCCCATCCGCGTGCGTGGCGCGAAGAAGGAAGAAGCTCATCGTCTGGCAAAAGAGCTGTTGGGCAAAGTGGGTCTCGCCGAGCGCGCCCATCACTTCCCTTCCGAGCTGTCAGGTGGACAACAGCAGCGCGTGGCGATTGCCCGTGCGCTGGCGGTAAAGCCGAAAATGATGCTGTTCGATGAACCCACTTCTGCGCTGGACCCGGAACTGCGTCATGAAGTGCTGAAGGTGATGCAGGATCTGGCGGAAGAAGGCATGACTATGGTGATCGTGACTCACGAAGTGGGCTTCGCCAGGAAAGTGGCCTCGCGGCTGATCTTTATCGACAAGGGACGCATTGCCGAAGATGGCAACCCTGACGAGCTGATCGATAACCCGCCAAGCGCGCGCCTGCAGGAATTTTTACAGCACGTGTCGTAATCTGAAAGGGTGGACACCTGTCCGCCCTTTCTACTCGTCCTGGTCTAAAAAAAGCCCTCTTTACCCTCCACTTACACTTAGCAGACTATACTTTCTGGTCGACGCCGACTTTGCGCCGCAATGGGAGAATATGATGTTGGGAACCCTTTCACCCTGGCGTTTCGCCTTACGGTGGCTACTTTTTACGCTTTTTTTTATTTTTGCCGGACAAAGCCAGGCAGTATCGCTTCCTGCCGCGGCCGTTGCCGCTTCTCAGTCACAGTCTGCCGCAACCTCCTCCCAAAGCGGTGAACCCAGCGTTGAACAGAAAAAAGCCGCCTACGCCGCACTGGCGAATATTCTGCAAAACGATCAGTCTCGCCGAGAATTAATCGATCAGCTGCGCTCCGCCTCCGAAAGCCCCTCAACCACCAAAGCGCCAGTGTTGACGCCACCCGGTGAGGATGAAGATAAAACGGTGCTGGAAAGCGTGACCGATGTCAGCCGTCATTTTGGCGGGGAGTTTCTCACCCGGGTGGAGAAACTTCAGCGCAACATCGCTGATGCCCCGCATAAGCCTTTCAATCAAAATACCTTTTTCAACGCACTCAGCCACTTCGCGATGCTCGCTATCGCGCTGTTTGCCTTCTACTGGCTGATCAGTTGGGCAATGAGTCCAATTTATCGCCGGATGGGTCAGTGGGGACGGCAGAAAAACAGCGACCGGACTAACTGGCTGCACCTGCCTTCGGTGATCCTCGGCGCGTTTATTATCGACCTGCTGCTGCTCGGTCTGGCGCTGTTCGTCGGGCAGATCCTGAGTGATTCCCTGAATGCCGGCAGCCGCACCATCGCCTATCAGCAGGGGTTATTCCTGAATGCTTTTGCGCTGATCGAATTTTTCAAAGCCATCCTGCGGCTGATGTTCAGCCCGCGTTTTCCACAGCTGCGCTTTTTCCATTTGCCGGACGATCGCGCCGCCTACTGGAATACCCGTCTGAGCTGGCTGAGCGGCGTGATTGGCTACGGGCTGCTGGTGATTGTGCCGATTGTCTCCAACCAGGTGAATGTGCAGGTGGCTGCGCTGGTCAACGTGGTGCTGATGGGGCTGATCACCCTCTGGGCGCTGTATCTGATCTTCCACAATCGCCACAACATTCAGATCGAACTGAACCGTGTCGCCGATCGTTCAATGACCTTCTTTTCGCTGTTTATCCGCGCTTTTGCCTTGATTTGGCACTGGCTGGCCAGCGCCTATTTTATCGCGCTGTTCCTGTTCTCAATGTTCAACCCCGGCGACAGCCTTAAGTTTATGATGTCCGCCTCTGTTCGCACGCTGGCCATTATCGGCATTGGTGCGCTGATCTCCGGCATTCTGACCCGCTGGATTTCCAAGACCATCATCCTGTCCCCCGACCTGCGCCGTAACTATCCTGAGCTGCAGCAGCGGGTTAATGGCTGGATTTCGGTGATGTTGAAACTGGCAAGAACGCTGACCGTGTTTGCCGTCAGCCTGCTGCTGCTCAATGCGTGGAACCTGTTTGACCTGTGGCACTGGCTGACGGTGGGTGCAGGCGTGAAGATGGTCGATGTGATTATCCGTATCGTGATGATCCTGTTCTTCTCGGCAGTGGGCTGGACGCTGCTTGCCAGCCTGATTGAAAGCCGCCTGGCTTCCGACTCGCACGGCAGGCCAATGCCCAGCGCCAGAACCCGCACGCTGCTGACACTGTTCCGTAACGCGCTGGCGGTGGTGATCAGCACCATCACCATCATGATTTTGCTGTCGGAAATTGGGGTGAATATCGCGCCGCTGCTGGCCGGTGCCGGAGCACTGGGTCTGGCTGTGTCATTCGGTTCACAGACCCTGGTGAAGGATATTATCACCGGCATCTTCATCCAGTTTGAGAACGGCATGAATACCGGCGACCTGGTCACAATTGGCACCATTACCGGTACGGTGGAACGGATGTCGATCCGTTCGGTTGGCGTCCGCCAGGATACCGGCGCTTACCATATTATTCCGTGGTCATCGATTACCACCTTCGCCAACTTCGTGCGAGGTATCGGTTCGTTTGTCGCCAACTATGATGTTGACAGGCGTGAGGACAGCGAGCGGGTAAATGCCACTCTGCAGGCGGCCGTTGAGGAGCTGATGCAGGATAAGGATATTCGTGGAATGGTGATTGGCGAGCCCTCTTTTGCCGGGCTGGTCGGATTGACTAACCAGGGCTTTACCGTGCGGGTCTCCTTCACCACCCAGCCACTGAAGCAGTGGACCGTGCGTTTCGCGCTGGACAATATGGTGAAGAAGCACTTTGATGCTGCAGGGATCAAAGCCCCGCATCAGACGGTCCAGGTGATGCAGACCGGCACCGAAATCGACGGTGCGGCCAGCTTCCAGTCGCTGCCTGCGCCCGATTAAACGCGGGACATCTGGCGTTCACGCACCGGTTTTTCCATAAAGGTCCAGGCGATGAAGCGACTCTGCTTCTGACCCTGGGCCATTTCAACAGTGCGTACGGCAACGGCTCCGGCCTGCTCCAGCGCGCGCCAGATGTCCGGCAGGTTTTCCTTGCGTGAGACCAGCGAAGTGAACCAGATGCACTGGCGGGAAAACATCACGCTTTCGTCGATGATCCGGGCGATAAAGGCTTTTTCACCGCCTTCGCACCACAGCTCATCCCGCTGACCGCCAAAGTTAAGCGGCGCGCTTTTTGCCAGCCCGAGGTTGCGCACTTTTCGCTGGCTGCCCTGCTGTGCCTCACTGGCTGAGGCATGGAACGGTGGGTTACAGATTACTGCATGATACTGTTCGTTTTTATGGATAATGCCGCTGAAAATCGCCTGATGATCTTTCTGCCTGCGCAAACGAACGCCACGGTTCAGGCTGGGGTTAGCCGCAATAATAGCGTTGGCAGAACGCATAGCCTCTTCATTGATTTCGCTGCCGGTAAAGCGCCAGTCGTATTCGCGATTGCCGATCAGCGGATAGATGCAGTTTGCGCCACATCCGATGTCCAGCACGTTGATATTGCGCGGCACCACGGACTTATTATCTTCCGCCAGCAAATCCGCCAGATGGTGAACATAGTCGGCGCGGCCGGGCACAGGCGGGCAGAGAAAGCCATCCGGAATAGTCCAGTGTTCAATCTGGTAAAAATGGTGCAACAGCGCCTGGTTCAGCATTCTGACCGCCGCAGGATCGGCAAAGTCGACCGACTCATCGCCGTACTGATTCACAGCCACAAACTCCGCCAGAGGCGGATGGCTGGCAATAAGCGCGGGAAAGTCATAACGGCCACGATGGCGGTTGCGGGGATGAAGCTGAGTTTTTTCGGCGGTATTTTTCATATTCGGCTCTCTTGTCTGAGGCGCGTAAGATACCTTCTGTGGTAAAGATCGTAAACAATTGCCGCCTTTTTTCCCTTTGCAGACCAGCTACTATAAGGTCATTCTGCGAATTTTAAGGAGTTCTGATGACACGTTCCCGCCACTCTTATCAACCCCGTCTGGGCCACGGTCTGCCACATGACCCACTGAATGCGATCGTTGGTCCCCGGCCGATAGGCTGGATTAGCTCACAGAGTGCCAGAGGCGAGCGCAATCTGGCACCGTACAGCTTCTTTAACTGCTTCAATTATCAGCCACCGATCATTGGTTTTTCCAGTCAGGGCTGGAAAGACAGCGTGGCCAATATTGCTGAGACCGGAGAATTCGTCTGGAATCTGGCCACGCGCGAGCTGGCAGTAGCAATGAATGAGAGTTCTGCTTCGGTCCCGCACGGTGAAGATGAATTTACCCTGACGGGACTGACCGCCCTGCCCGGCACGCAGGTTAACGTCAGTATGGTGGCGGAAAGCCCGGTAAACTTCGAATGCAAGCTAACTCAGTTAATTCAGTTGCAGGGAGCAGATGGCGGCAAGATCGACCAGTGGCTGGTGCTGGGCGAAGCAGTAGCGATCCATATCGACCACGCACTGCTGGAAGAGGGCATTTACCAGACGGCCAGAGCCAACCCGATTTTGCGCGCGGGCGGCCCAAGCGCTTATTATGCTATCAGCGATGAGTTGCGGTTTGATTTGATCCGGCCGGATGCACGGAAGATTTAGTCAGGGGTGGCTCCGGGTGCAGGTGTTGCGTCTTGATGATCCCTGCGGCTTTCTCAATCTCCGGGGCCAGCCAGCGATCTTCCTGCCAGGTTGCCACCTGCGCACGCAGCAATGCCCAGGCTTCACGTGTTCCGCTTCCCGCCTTATCTGCGTCATGGAAGTCCAGCGCCTGAGCCGCGAGTAAATACTCAATCGCGAGGATCTGATAAGTATTTTCCGCCAGCTTCAGCAATTTCAGCGCCGCACTGGTTCCCATACTCAGATGATCTTCCTGCAGCGCGGAGGTCACGTAGTTGTCCAGTACCGCGGGCTGGGCCAGCTGTCGGTTTTCACCGCAGAGCGAAGCCGCCACGTACTGGGCGATCATCATGCCGGAGTTCACCCCCGGCTGCGCCACCAGAAACGCCGGAAGCCCGCTGACCAGTGGGTTGATAAGCCTGTCGAGACGACGCTCCGCCACGCTGCCAATCTCAGCCAACGCAATGGCCAGCACGTCAGCCGCCATCGCCACTGATTCACCATGCGGATTCGCCTGCGAAACCACCCGCCAGTTATCCACCGTGCCCAGCACCAGCGGATTATCCGTTGCGGCGTTGAGCTCGGTTTCGATCAGCTTCTCGGCGTGCCCGAACTGATCGCGGCAGGCGCCATGGATCTGTGGCATTGAACGCAAACTCAGCGCATCCTGGGTTCGCACGCCTTTACTCAGCGCAATAATCTCGCTGCCGTTCAGCAAATGTCGCAGCCTTTCACCCACTGTCTGCACGCTTGCGCTGCCCTTCAGGGCGAGGATCTCCGCATCGAAGGCATCCATCTGGCCGCGCAACGCTTCAAAACTCATCGCGCCGGTTACGTCTGCCCACGCCAGCAGCTGGCTGGCTTCACCCAGCGCCAGGCAGGAAAGCCCGGTCATACAGGGCGTACCGTTCACCAGGCTCAGACCGTCCTTTGCACCTAACGGACAGGGCTGCAACCCTTCAGACTCCAGCGCCACGGCAGCCGGAACACGCTCTCCACGATAGCTGACGTTGCCGATACCAATCAGCGTCAGCCCGACATGGGCCATATGCGTCAGATATCCTACCGACCCCTGCGCAGGGATTTGCGGCGTGATGCCGTGATTCAGCAGCGCCAGCAAACTTTTCACCACCTGCGGAGATATGCCAGACTTGCCGTGGCTGTAATTTGCCACTGCCGCACAGATAATGGCGCGAGCCTGGACATTATCCAGCGCAGGCCCAACGCCGCAGGCATGGCTCATTAACGTATTGCGCGACAGCTGGCTGAGCTGATCTTCTGCCAGAGTGATATTGCACAACGCGCCCAGCCCGGTATTGATGCCGTAGGCAATCTGCCCTTCCGCCACAATCAGCCTGACGATCTCCCGCGCGGCATGAATGCGCTGCCAGGCACCCTCACTGAGCTGCAACTGAGCGCCCGTTTTTGCCACCCGCACCACATCCTGCCAGCGCAGACGAGCATCGCCCCAGACTATCTGTTCTTTATCTGTCATCTCAGCTGGCCCGGTGGCTGGAAATAAACTGCTGGAAGCGTGGCGAGCCGCTGTCACCAAACATCTCTTCCGGCGCGCCTTCACAGTCAATCATCCCCTGGTGCATAAACACCACGCGGTTCGATACCGTTCGGGCAAAACCCATCTCATGTGTCACCACCAGCATGGTTCTTCCCTCTTCAGCCAGGCTGTGCATCACCTTGAGTACATCCCCCACCAGCTCCGGATCCAGCGCGGAAGTCGGCTCATCAAACAGCATCACTTCCGGCTCCATCGCCAGTGCACGGGCAATCGCCACTCGCTGCTGCTGGCCGCCGGAAAGCTGCGAAGGAAAGAAATCTTTGCGGTTCAGTAATCCCACCCGGTTCAGGATCTGTTCAGCCTGCTCAATGCACTCTTTACGGTTGCGCTTCAGCACGTAAAGCGGCCCCTCAATCACGTTCTGCAAGACGGTCATATGCGACCACAGGTTGAAGCTCTGGAATACCATCCCCAGCCGCGAGCGCAGCGTCTCCACCTGTTTGTGATTGGCTGCCAGCTGGTGCCCCCGCGCATGCCGCTTCATCTCGATAGTTTCACCGGCAACGCTTACCACGCCTGAATCCGGTGTCTCCAGCAGGTTAATGCAGCGCAGGAAGGTACTCTTACCCGAACCACTGGCCCCCAGAATGGAGATCACGTCACCTTTACGGGCCTCCAGCGAAATGCCCTTTAGCACCTCCAGCGAGCCAAAAGACTTGCGAATGTCACTCATCGAGAGCGTTACAGGGGCGGAATCACTCATTTTTCTCTCCGGCAATCACAGGGGGAACAGGCAGGGACGGCGCGGTCTCAACCGGCCGCAGCCGCGGCGACAGGCGGCGCTCAACCCAGGCATAAATCTGCACGATAATAAAATTCAGGATCAGGTAAATCAGCGCGGCGCAGACGAACACTTCCATCGTGCGATAGGTACGCTGAATAATCTGCTGGGCGACCCCGGTCACATCCCACACCGTCACCAGGCTTGCCAGCGCGGTGGATTTCACCAGCAGGATCGCCTCGGTGGAATAGGCTGGTAAGGCGTAACGCAGCATGACTGGCGCAATAATCCGGCGCAGCAGCAACCAGCGCGACATGCCACAGGCCATCCCCGCTTCTATTTGTCCGCCAGGGATGGCCAGCAGGCCACCACGAAAAATCTCCGCCGTATAGGATGCGGTACAAAGTGCCAGAGCCACCACCGCACAGAAGAACGGCTCACGCAGCACCGGCCAGACAAAACTGTGGCGGATCACTCCAAACTGCCCCAACCCGTAGTAGATCAGGAACAGCTGGATCATCAACGGCGAGCCGCGAAACACCAAGATATAGAAGCGGGCAAAGCCGCTAAGGATCCGGTTACGGCTCATACGCAGGGCAAGGATCCCCATCGCCAGCACACCGCCCAGCACAAAGGAAGCAAAGAACAATCCCAGCGTCACCGGCAGCGCGGCGGCAAGCCTGAGGAAGGTTTCGCTCAGAAACGGAAAATCAATCATCGGCTGCTCCTTTAGCTGTGCGCCGCAGTGCGGCTTTGATGCGCGCGTCCGAGGCGTTTTTCAGCCCGTTTAAACGCGGTATTAGAGAGCACCGTCAGCACCAGATAGCAGGTACCGCCAATCAGGTAGAAGGTGAAATATTGCCGGGTTGAACCAGCCGCCACCTGACTGGCGCGCATCAGTTCAACAATGCCGGTGACCGAAATCAGCGCCGAGTCTTTCAGGCTCATCTGCCAGACATTTGCCAGACCAGGCAGCGCGTAGCGCACCACCTGCGGCAGAATAATGCGCTGCAGAATACGCCACTTCGGCATACCGATCGCCTGGGCGGCCTCGATCTCTCCGCTGTTCAGCGCCAGCCTGCCAGCGCGAAACACTTCAGCCTGATAGGAGCCGGATATCAGCCCAATCGCCAGCGCGCCAATCAGGAAAGGCGGTACTTCGATAAAGCCGTCCGCACCGAACAACTGACCAATCTGGGTAATCAGACCGGAGCCGCCGAAGTAAAACAGATAGATGATCAGCAGCTCCGGAATACCGCGGAAAATCACCGAGTAGCCATCACCCAGCCAGCGTACTGGTCTGCGTGGCGACAGCTTGGCTGCGGCCACGCCGCTTCCCACCACGGCCCCGACCGCCATCGCCGCCAGCGACAGCAGCAACGTGGTCATTGCGGCGCTGAGGATCAGAAATCCCCAGCCATTTTCACCAAACCCAGGAATGGCCATTTTCACTGTTCCCCGCTTACGGTGTTACGTTAGTTTTAAACCATTTCTCGCTGAGTTTTTTCACCGTGCCATCGGCCAGCGCGGCTTTGATCGCTTCATCCAGCTTCGCTTTCAGATCGCCATCAGACTTGCGGATCCCCAGCGCTTCGCCCTCACCCCAGATCGGGCCGCCCAGTTGCGGACCGGACAGTTGCAGATCTTTGTTTTCCGGTTTACTGAGAATGGAATTGGCAAAAGTCACGTCATCAAATACTGCGTCAATACGCTCGGCCTGAAGATCGAGGATTGCATCGGCAGAAGCACTGTATTCGCGCACTGTCGCCACGTCTTTAAAGTATTTGTCGATAAATGGCGTGTAGACCGTACCGGAAGCAATACCGATGGTTTTGCCTTTCAGCGCCGCCTTCAGGCTGGCAATTGCCGGCGCAATCTCTTTCGGGTCGTCATGCAGCCTGACGATGTTATCTGCTCCGGTCCCTTTCGGCAGGACATTCCCGTCCTTCGTGGTGATAAAGCTGGCAGGCGTGGCTGCATAAGGCACGGTGAAGTCGATCACCTGGCGGCGCTCCGGCGTGATCACAATGGCGTCCATGATCACATCGTATTTACCGGCCTGCATCCCGGCGATCATCCCGTCCCAGTTCTGCACCACCAGCTTGCAGCTGATTTTCATGCGTTCGCAAAGGTTGGTCATCAGCTCCGGCTCAAAACCGCTGAGTTTGCCGCCCGGCAGCGTTATGTTCCACGGCTCGTAGCTCCCCTCGGTGGCGATGGTGATGGATTTCCACTCTTTCGCCTGGGAAGGCAGCGCGCAGAGCAGTGCGGAAGTCACAAGGGTGGTAGCCAGAACCCGGCGAAATAACGGATGTTTCATCTAACGCTCCTGGAGGGGTGAAGGCCGGTTGCCCGATGGCAGCAGACCGAATGAATGACGGACCGTCAGGGACGGCAAGAGCTGAGTAGTTATGTCATGTATATACAACTAAATATCTGACAATTCCCGCAGCGCAAGACAAAACTGTGACGCACTCTATGTTAATGGATTGTAGCGCCAGGTTGTTATGTCTTGTACATACAACCAGAGCAAATGTTGTGCCACTGTTTTCAGAGCAATGAATAAGCGGACAGGGAGGGCGTTTAAAGCCCGTTTTCATCAGCAAGCCGTCAGCGAATTTGCGTTAATTTGCACCATGAAGAGGCATTGCGCACTAAAACAGGTCAGAAAAAATGCGCCAAAACTCACGAAAATACCGTTATTGTATAGACAAATACAGCCCCTGAATCACGGTACTCCCCTCTTACTCCCTGCAAAAGGTGACAGCAGTGTCAGACCATAAAACGCTTACGGAAACCATCGCTTCGCTCAGTCATGAACCTGCCCCGCTCTATCAACAGGTTAAACAGGGGATCGTGACTCTGATCCGCTCCGGACAGTGGCAGCCCCGTCAGCGAGTACCGTCCGAAAGCGAGCTGGTCAGCGAACTCGGCGTCAGCAGAATGACCATTAACCGCGCACTGCGGGAACTGACCAGCGAAGGATTTTTGTTGCGTCTGCAGGGCGTGGGCACCTTCGTGGCGGAGATGAAAGCCTTCACGCCGATGCTGGAAGTCCATAATATCGCGGACGAGATTGCCAGCCGTGGCCACCGTCATGCCAGCGAAGTGCTGTTCCTGCGTGCTGAACGGGCCGGCGTAAACGATGCCAGAGCGCTGGGGCTGCCACCGGGTGCGACGTTATTCCACTCGCGCATTATCCATTTTGATAATCAGGTGCCGGTACAGCTGGAAGATCGCCAGGTTAATCCGCTGATTGCACCTGACTATCTGCAACAGGATTTCACCAAACTGACCCCGCACGCCTGGCTGACCAGAGTGGCCCCACTGACGGCGGGTGAGCATGTCGTGGAAGCGGTCAGCACCAGCGAAGAAGAGCGCCAGCTGCTGCAGATTAGCGCTGGCGAACCGTGCCTGCAGATCCAGCGCCGTACCTGGCATCAGCAGTCGGTTGTCACCTGCGCCCGCCTGCTCTACCCCGGCGCCCGCTACAAAATGTTTGGCCGCTTTCAGAGTTCATCCTGAGCCTGAATCCACAAAGCTCAGCCTTTTATTTGTTATCATCTCCCTTCTTTCCCCTCAATCATGGAGCGATAAATGAAAAGAATTGCCATCGATATGGATGAAGTCATCGCGGACTTCCACCCGAAAATGGTCGAGACCTTTAACCGCCACTTTGCACTGGATCTGGGCAACGACGATCTGAACCTGTTCAGCCTGCGTCACGAAAAGCCAGAAATGCTGCAGCAGATCATGACGCTGGTCAGCGAACCGGATTTCTTTGGCGATCTGGCAGTGATCGCCGACAGCCAGCGGGTTATTGAAGAACTGAGCAAGAAATATGAGGTGTTTATCACCACCGCGGCAATGGAAGTTCCGACCTCATTTAACGCGAAATTCAGCTGGTTGAAGGCCCACTTCCCGGCGATTAAACCCAGCAATATCGTGTTCTGCGGCAATAAAGGGATCATCAACGCTGACTACATGATTGACGACAATGCCATCAACTTTGCGCATTTTCGTGGGGAAGGCATTCTTTACAGCGCACCACATAACCTGAATGTGACCGGTTATCGACGGGTGAAAAACTGGTTGGAAATTGAGACGTTACTGCTATAGGCAGGCCGCTTCGCTGCAAGGCCCAATGAAGCCAAAACGGTGAAGAGACATGGCATACTGCCGGTTCAACCAGGCCTCTTCACCTGAGGATTGCGATCAGCGCTGCAGAATGGTTTCGATAATTTTTTTCAACAGCGGCTGCAGGCTGGCCGCCCTGTCTTCCCGCCAGTTAAACGGCGGCGTTTCATCCATATAATTCACCTGTGCCAGCTCCAGCTGCACCGCATGCTGATCTTCCTGCGGTTTGCCATAGGCGCGGGTGATATAGCCACCCTTAAAACGCCCGTTCATCACCCAACTGAAGTCTGACTGTGCGGCACAGAGATCGGTCAGTTTTTCAGTGATTGCAGGAGTGCAACTCAGTCCGCCATTGGTACCCAGATTCAGGTCAGGAAGCTTGCCGTCAAACAGGCGTGGGATCACCGAAGCAATCGAATGCGCATCAAACAGCAGTGCGTAGCCAAACTGCTGCTTAATTCTCGCCAGCTCCTGCTGAATTTTATCGTGATACGGCGTCCAGATGGTCTCCAGGTAGCCCTGACGCTGAGCGTCTGTTGGCGTCATGCCTGGCTTAAAGGTCGGCGTGCCGTCAAACAGCGTTTCGGGATAGAGCCCAGTGGTCGCCGTGGTGTAGAGCGCTTCGTTGTCCGGTGGACGGTTCAGATCAATCACAAAGCGGGAATAGTTTGCCACCAGCACACTGGCACCCATCTCACGGACAAAATCATACAGCTGTGGAATATGCCAGTCGGTATCCGGCAGGCCTTTCGCTTCCCCGCTCAGCCCCTTTTCCACTTCTGGCGTCAGTGCGGTTCCGGCATGCGGGGCGCTGAACAGCAGCGGCAGCGTCCCCTGGGTAAACTCAAACGGTTTCATCGAATTGCCTCTCCTCTGAATATTACCTGGCAGGGCAGCTGCCCGCCAAGCCAGTAGACCAGTTCCGCCGGTCGCTGCAGCGGCCAGTGAACAAAGTCAGCAAATTTGCCAGCTTCCAGCGATCCCTGGCTCTCACCCAGACCTAATGCCTGCGCGCCGTGGATCGTGACGCCTGCCAGCGCTTCTTCCGGCGTCATGCCAAACAGCGTACAGCCCATATTCAGCATCAGACGCAGGGAAAGCGCGGGAGAAGTGCCAGGATTAGCATCGCTGGCCAGCGCCATCGGTACCTTGTATTTACGGAACAGTTCAACCGGTGGCACCTGTTTTTCACGCAGCAGATAAAACGCTCCCGGCAGTAATACGGCGACGGTGCCGCTTTCGGCCATCGCTGCCACATCACTTGCGGTAGCGTATTCAAGGTGGTCGGCAGAGAGCGCTTTGAATTTCGCCGCCAGCGCGCCGCCGCCCAGTGAAGAGAGCTGCTCCGCATGCAGTTTAACCGGCAGTCCCAGACGCTGAGCCGCTTCAAACACCCGCGAGACCTGGGCCGGTGAGAACGCCAGATGTTCACAGAAAGCATCCACCGCGTCGGCCAGCTTCTCTTTCGCCACCTGCGGCAACAGCTCTTCACAGATCAGTGTGATCCAGCCATCCGAATCGTCTTTATACTCCGGCGGCGTGGCGTGCGCGGCCAGGCAGGTTGAGAGCACCTGCGCCGGAACCTGCTTCGCCAGTTGGCGGATGGCCTGCAACATGCGCAACTCACTGGCCTTATCCAGACCATAACCGGACTTGATTTCAACGGTAGTAACACCTTCTGCCAGCAATCTTTCCAGCCGCCAGCCCGCACTTGCCACCAGTTCCTCCAGCGTGGCTTTGCGGGTAGCGCTGACGGTGGAAATGATGCCGCCGCCCTGCGCCGCAATCTCGCTGTAGCTGACACCGTTCAGACGTTGTTCAAACTCATGGCTGCGGTCGCCGCCAAACACCAGGTGCGTATGGCAGTCGATCAGCCCGGGCGTGATGATACCGCCTTCGAATTTGGTGTGGATATCGGCCTTGATCTGCTTTGCTTCCTGCCAGGGCCCTATCCACACGATCTTGTCCTGATTCACTGCGATCGCGCCGTTTTTGATGATGCTATACTTTCCCTCCTGCATGGTGACAATGTCAGCCCCGTACCACAGGTGGTCACAGCGTAGTTCTCCGCTCATCTTTTCTCCCGGCTTTACTGTTGATTCATAAGTATGTATATGTATATACAACTACATTGCCCGGGAAGCAACCATGATGGCTCGCTATTTTGCGCCGCGCGTCCTGCTCGGGGACCGCTGGCAACACGATGTACTGATTGAAGTTGATGCCGCTGGAAATATCAGCAGCCTGACCCCTGATGCCATCGCCGGTGATGCGCAACGCCTGAATGGCGCGGTGCTGCCGGGGATGGCGAATCTTCACTCGCATGCCTTCCAGCGCGTGATGGCAGGGCTGGCCGAAGTGGCGGGCGATCCGCAGGACAGCTTCTGGACGTGGCGCGATCTGATGTACCGCATGGTGCAGCGGCTCTCTCCGGAACAGGTCGGAACCATTGCCCGCCAGCTTTATGTGGAAATGCTGAAAGGTGGCTATACCCAGGTGGCGGAGTTCCACTACCTGCATCATGACACCGACGGCCAGCCTTATGCCGACGACGCAATGCTGGGCCATCTGGTTGCTGCGGCTGAACAAGCCGGTATTGGTCAGACTCTGTTACCGGTGCTGTACAGCTACGCCGGGTTTGGTGCTCAACCCCCGCAGGCAGGCCAGAAGCGTTTTATTCAGGACACCAAAAGCTATCTGCAGCAACACCAGCGTCTGCAGGAACTGATTGCGGATAAGCCGCTGCATAATCGTGGATTATGCTTCCACTCGTTGCGTGCAGTCAGCGAAGAACAGATGCGCGAAGTGCTGGCCGCCAGCGCAAGCGAACTGCCGATACACATCCACGTTGCCGAGCAGCAGAAAGAGGTCAACGACAGCCTGATCTGGAGCGGTGAACGGCCGGTGAGCTGGTTGCTTAATCGCTTTGAGGTCGATGCCCGCTGGTGCCTGATCCATGCCACCCATCTTGATGACAGTGAAATATCCCGCCTCGCAACCAGCCAGGCCGTGGCCGGACTTTGCCCGACCACCGAAGCGAATCTGGGCGACGGCATCTTCCCGGCAACAGAGTATATCGCCCGGGGCGGGCGCTGGGGCATTGGCTCGGACAGTCATGTGTCGCTGGACGTGGTGGAGGAGCTGCGCTGGCTGGAATACGGACAGCGACTGCGCGATCGTCGCCGTAACCGAATTGTCAGCGGCGAACAGAACTCGGTGGGCGACCTGCTTTACCGTCAGGCGCTGGATGGTGGCGCGCAGGCCTGCGGCGTGAAGATGGGCCGCCTGGCGGTGGGCTATCGTGCTGACTGGCTGGTGCTGGCAGATGATGCTTTGCTCGGCAGCACCGCCGACAACGCCCTGCTCAATCGCTGGCTGTTTGCCGGTCATCGCGGGCAAATTCAGGATGTGTTTGTGGCAGGTAAACAGGTTATCCGTCAGGGCAAACATGCGCAGCAGCAGGAGATCGATGCAGCGCTGCGTGAAGTAATTGAGGCACTGCAATGATCCAGTTTTACGACAGCCAGACATTGCCAGTCAGCCGCTGGCGTAACGGTGGCGGCGAAACCCGGGAAATTATCAGTTTTCCGCCTGGTGTGCAGACGTTCAGCTGGCGGATCAGCATCGCCACTATTGCCACCGACGGCGCCTTCTCTCTTTTTCCGGGTGTGGATCGGGTAATCACCCTGCTTTCAGGGAATGGCGTGCAGCTGAACGCTGCGGAAAGCTACAGCCAGCTTCTGCAGCCAAATCAGCCGTTTGCCTTCGCCGGTGAAGATCAGATCCACTGCAGACTGACTGGCGGCGTCAGCAGCGACTTCAACGTAATGACGCGCCGTGCCACCCATCAGGCAGATGTCCGCGTGACCAGCGAAGCATTTTCGCCCGCCCCCGCTGCTGCCGGGGTCGTTTACGTGCTGGCCGGAGAGTGGGTGACTGGCGATCTGGCGATCGGGCCAGGACAAGGGGTGTGGTGGGAAAACCAGGGGAAATCGCTTGCTCCCACCAGCGCGGAGGCCCTGCTGCTCCTTGCTGAGATCGCTCCGAGGGCTGAATAAACCTGTCTTGTGGCGGAGGCCCGTGCGGGATAAAGGAGCATCCCCAGGGCTGAATCCATTCGCCCCGCGGCTCAGCCGTGGCCTTTAAACTTACCTAACAGCTTGTATCTGGAACCCGGATACAACAGGCGCGCGCAGGTGACGATCTTCGCCTCGCTCCAGGTCTGGCGGCGGATCAGCAGGCACGGCTCGTCAGACTCAAGAGAGAGCAATTTGCACTGCTGGCGATCTGGCAGCACAGCTTCCACAATATGCTCGCCCGCCGTCAGCGGTGCCACGCGCATCAGATAGGTATACGGCGTCTGGCTGTGGTAATCCTGCTGCAGATAGTCAGGCGCGACCTGCGGATTGACCAGACGATCTTCCAGCTGCACCGGCAGCTCGTTTTCATAATGCACAATCACCGAGTGAAATGCCGGGTTGCCACTGATTATTCCCAGCAGTGAAGCCTGCTCCGGATCGGCTTTAATCTCACGCAGTTCAATCACTTTGCAACTGTGACGATGCCCACGCTGGGCAATCTCTTCCGCGATGTTATGCACTTCCAGCATGGCGGTGTAGCCTTTCGACTCTGCCACAAAAGTCCCGACCCCCTGCATGCGGATCAGGTAGCCTTCGCTGGTCAGCTCCCGCAGCGCGCGGTTGATGGTCATGCGGCTTACGCCCAGCTCGTTGACCAGCTCGCTCTCTGAGGGGACACGTTGATTTGGCTTCCACACCCCTTCAGCTATCTGGCTGACAATCGCCTGCTTCACGCGCTGATAAATCGGCGCAGGCTGGTCGCTCATGGCGGCTGAAAGTTGTGAAATGGCAGTCTGCCCGGCCATAACTGTTTCCTTCCTTAAAATAATTGCGCCAGTTTACTGACTCCCTTGCTAAATGTATATACATCTGCGGGGCACTCACTGCACAGGATCGGGGCAAACCGCCCCATGAAGGCGCATTTTGCCTGAACGCCAGCCACCTCCTGTAAAGCACTGACCGCCAGAAATATCAGCACAGCGGGCCTGTGGCGCTGCCTGGCGCGATGGCAAAAGTTTTGTGATCGAACTGGCACAAGCATTGCTAATTGTATAGACAAGACTATACACATCTGCTTCACTGCAGAACGTGATCTGTTAAGTGTCCGTGACAATCTGCCGGGCTACCCTGAGAAAGGGATCACAGCATACGAACTTGTCTATACAGGAGTATACCATGTCAGTCACCCCGCATTCCTGTCAGCTGACCCCCGGAAAGGTTGAGCTGGCAACGCTGAAACGCATTTATCACGGCGGCCTTCAGCTTTCGCTGGATCAGCGTGCCCGTGCCAGCGTGCTCAAGGCACGTGAAACGGTGGAGGCCATCGTCAGCGAAGGCAAGGTCACTTATGGCATCAACACCGGATTTGGCAAGCTTGCGCAGACGTCTATCCCCGCTCAGCGCCTGGCGGAATTGCAGCGCAACCTGGTGCTGTCGCACAGCGTGGGGATTGGCGACCTGCTGCCAGATAATGTGGTACGGGTGATCATGGCGACCAAGATCATCAGCCTGGCTCGCGGCCACTCTGGCGTACGTATTGAACTGATCGACGGTCTGCTGGCGTTGTTCAATGCGGGCGTCATGCCCTGTATTCCGGAGAAAGGATCGGTTGGCGCATCGGGCGACCTGGCGCCACTCGCCCATCTCTCCCTGATGCTGCTTGGCGAAGGCAAAGTGCGCGTGGAAGGAGAACTGATCCCTGCGGTTGACGGGCTGAAGCTGGCCGGTCTGCAACCTTTTGTTCTGGGGCCAAAAGAAGGTCTGGCGCTGCTGAATGGCACCCAGGTATCCACAGCATTGGCACTGCGCGGCCTGTTTGAAGGTGAAAAAGTGTTTGCCGCCGGGCTGGTTGCTGGAGCGCTGTCACTGGAAGCGATCAAAGGTTCAATCAAACCGTTCGACAGCCGTATTCATCAAGCGCGCGGCCAGCACGGACAGATTGCCGTTGCGGCAGCCGTCACCGCTTTGCTTGACGGCAGCGACATTCTGCACTCCCATGCCAATTGCGGGCGCGTGCAGGATCCTTACTCCATCCGCTGCGTGCCGCAAGTGATGGGAGCCTGCCTGGATAATCTCACCCATGCCGCGCGCGTGTTACAAATTGAGGCAAACGCCGCGTCTGACAACCCGCTGGTGTTCAGCGAGACCGGCGATGTGATTTCCGGCGGTAACTTCCATGCCGAGCCGGTCGCCTTCGCTGCCGACATTATCGCGCTGGCCGTGGCCGAAATTGGTGCGATCTCAGAACGCCGGATGGCATTGCTGCTCGATACGGGCCTTTCTGGTCTGCCGCCGTTTCTGGTAAACGATGGCGGCGTGAACTCCGGCTTTATGATCGCCCAGGTCACCGCGGCCGCGCTAGCGTCCGAGAACAAATCGCTGGCCCATCCTGGCAGCGTGGACAGCCTGCCCACCTCTGCCAATCAGGAAGATCACGTGTCGATGGCGACCTATGCGGCCCGTCGCCTTGGAACGATGTGCTTTAACACCGCCGTGGTGGTCGGCATTGAAGCGATGGCCGCAGCCCAGGGCATTGAGTTTCACCGTCCGTTGCAAAGCTCTGACCTGATGGAGCGCGAGCTGGCAGCCCTGCGTCAGCGCGTGGCCTTCCTCGACAAAGATCGCCTGATGGCACCCGATATTGAACAGATGCGGTTATGGGCAAGCAACGACAGCTGGCCAGCGCCCGTCGCAGCTCTTCTCCCAAGCCATGCCCTAAGCTCCCCGAAAAGTTAAGGATTAAATGATGAGTGATTCCGTAAGCAAAGCAGTAGCACGTGAAATCCGCGCTCCCCACGGCAGCGCACTGAACTGTGCGAACTGGCTGATTGAGGCCGCTTACCGCATGATCCAGAACAACCTCGACCCGGATGTGGCTGAGCGCCCGGAAGATCTGGTTGTTTACGGCGGCATCGGTAAAGCCGCCCGCAACTGGGACTGTTTTGAGCAAATTCTGCGCTCGCTGAAAGCCCTGCAGCCGGAAGAGACGCTGCTGGTGCAGTCAGGCAAACCTGTCGGGGTATTTCGCACTCATGCCGATGCCCCGCGCGTGCTGATTGCCAACTCCAACCTGGTCCCACACTGGGCCAACTGGGATCATTTCCATGAGCTCGATAAAGCCGGGCTGATGATGTACGGGCAGATGACTGCCGGTTCCTGGATCTATATCGGTGCGCAGGGCATCGTGCAGGGCACATTTGAGACCTTCGCCGAAGCGGGTCGCCAGCACTATAACAGCGACCTGAGTGGCAAATGGATCCTGACTGCCGGTCTGGGCGGCATGGGCGGTGCCCAGACTCTGGCTGGCGTGCTGGCTGGTGCTTCGGTACTGGCCGTGGAGTGCCAGGAGTCACGTATCGACTTCCGTCTGCGTACCCGTTACGTCGATTATAAAGCCACCAGCCTGGATGAAGCGCTGGCGATGATCGACAAAGCGAATAAAGAAAAACGCGCTATCTCCGTGGGCCTGTTGGGAAATGCGGCTGAGGTTCTGCCTGAGCTGGTGCAACGCGCCAAAGCGGGCGGCATGAAACCGGATATCGTTACCGATCAGACTTCGGCCCATGATCCGATCAATGGCTATCTGCCTGCGGGCTGGAGCGTTGCCCAATGGGAAACCTCTCGCAAGAGCGATCCGAAAGCGGTAGAAAAAGCGGCACGTGCCTCAATGGCCGTTCACGTGCAGGCGATGCTGGACTTCTGCCATATGGGCGTGCCGACCGTCGATTACGGTAACAATATTCGTCAGGTAGCGCTGGATGAAGGGGTGAAAAATGCCTTTGATTTCCCGGGATTCGTTCCTGCCTATATCCGCCCGCTGTTCTGTGAAGGTAAAGGCCCGTTCCGCTGGGTGGCCCTGTCCGGCGATCCGGAGGATATCTACAAGACCGATGCCAAACTGAAAGAGCTGTTCCCGGATCACCACAACCTGCACCGCTGGCTGGATATGGCGCAGGAACGCATCGCTTTCCAGGGCCTGCCTGCCCGCATCTGCTGGCTGGGGCTGGGTGAGCGCCATATCGCCGGTCTGGCTTTCAACGAAATGGTTCGCAACGGCGAACTGAAAGCGCCGGTGGTGATTGGTCGTGACCATCTGGACTGCGGCTCGGTGGCCTCGCCAAACCGTGAAACGGAAGCAATGAAAGATGGTTCCGATGCCGTGTCCGACTGGCCACTGCTCAATGCCCTGCTCAATACCGCTGGCGGCGCGACCTGGGTCAGCCTGCATCACGGCGGTGGCGTAGGCATGGGCTTCTCGCAGCACGCTGGTGTGGTGATTGTCTGCGATGGCTCTGCCGAAGCGGATAAACGCCTGGGTCGTGTGCTGTGGAATGACCCGGCAACCGGCGTAATGCGCCATGCCGATGCCGGTTATGAACTGGCGCAGCAGTGCGCCGCGAAGCACGAACTGAACCTGCCAATGGTGAAGTAATCTCTCTGGCCGGGCACCCCGCCCGGCCTGTCTGTTTTCGCATCATATGGTGCGCCGTCAGCGCTCCTGCCCGCCTTTTTATGCTACCTTAATTCAGCCAGATGTCAGGATCACCCGCCTGGAGAGGAGAGGAAGAGATGGTCATTCCCGTTTCGCTGATTGAAGAAGCCACACAGTGGCGCAGGCAGTTTCACGCGCAGCCGGAGCTGGGCTATCAGGAACATCAGACCTCGCGCAGGGTCGCGGAACAACTGCGGGTATTTGGGCTTCAGGTGCATACCGGCCTTGCCGGGACCGGCGTGGTGGGCACGCTGGAAAATGGCCCTGGCCCGACTATCGGCTTCCGTGCCGATATGGATGCTTTACCGATCACTGAACTGGGCAATAGCGAGTGGCGCTCCACCCAACCAGGCGTGATGCACGCCTGCGGCCACGACGGCCACACGGCAATGCTGCTGGCTGCGGCTAAGCATCTCAGTACCACCCGCCACTTCAGCGGCACCCTGCACTTTGTCTTTCAGCCCGCAGAAGAGAATCTTGGTGGCGCCCGGAAGATGGTGGCCGATGGCCTGTTTGAACTGTTTCCGATGGATGCCATTTACGGCATGCACAACTGGCCGGGGCTGCCGGTCGGGCATATCGCCATCAACAGCGGCGCAATGATGGCTTCGCTGGATGCCTTCGAAATTACGCTGCGTGGCAAAAGTTGCCACGCGGCGATGCCGGAAAACGGCGCAGACCCGATTGTGGCAGCCGCTCAGCTGATCCTCGCCCTGCAAACCATCCCGTCCCGTCGTCTTTCACCGCTGGCTTCAGCAGTGGTCAGCATCACGCAAATCAACGGCGGCGAAGCGATTAACGTTATCCCCGAAAATGTGGTGCTGCGCGGCACGCTGCGTTGCCTGCAAAGTGATGTGCGGGTGAAAGTGCGCAAGATGATTGATGAATTTGTGACTACCTTTACTTCGCCGATGGGCATTGAGGGCAGCATTGAGTATCTGACTGACTATCCGGTCACCTGCAATAACGCTGCCGAAGCGGAAAAAGTGCGGGATTGTGCGCTGGCCCTGCTGCCAGAGGAGCAGGTGCACTGGGAGATCAATCCGTCGATGGCCTCAGAAGATTTTGCCTGCATGCTGGAAGCCTGTCCGGGGGCCTACTTCTGGACAGGCGCCGATGGCGTAACGCCATCAAGGCCGCTACACAATGCTCATTATGATTTTAACGATGATCTGATCGCCCCTGGCGTGGCGCTGTGGACTGCGCTGGCGGAACGGCTTTTACCGGTCACCGGGCCAGAATATCGATGAAGTGGCCCGAGCCTGGGCCGATACCTGGGTGTTCAGTGACGGACGCTGGCATTTTGATCAGGCCAATCCATCGCTGCGCAGTCTGCACTATGTGACAGGTGGGCCATTTTAGGCCACCGGAGAATCACTTAACGTACTTACTGCTCCACAGGAAAGAGATCAATAACCCGCTTTTTCCAGTTGTTCCAGACCACTTTCAATATCCTTCGCCCGTCCGGTTGCCACGTAGCAGCAGGCAATTTGCTGGCGCAACGACTGGGGTACCGCCACTTCACGGTTCAGGCAGCGTTTGATCCAGCCAGCTGTGGTCTGGGCCTCTTTATTTTCCGGTAACTCTTTACGCCTGATACCGCTCTCCTCCTGCCGTGGCAGCAGCACTTCAGGCTCCTCACCGGCAATCAGGCTGATGGCCGGGCAACGCTGCGGATTCGCATAGACTTCCCCTTCCGTACCGTTGAGCAACAGCGCACGGCCGCCGACAGTATGGAAGAATTTGCCGACCCGTGGAATATATTCCGGATGCGACACGCTGGATAAACGCAGCGCTGCATCTTCCCCAAACGGAGTGAGCAGTTTGGCAAGCGTGTGGGCACTATTGCGAACGCCCATCCGCCAGCGCAGCGAAAGCTGCCGATCCAGCGCCGGGCAGAGTACAGCGACGGAGATAAAGACCAGTTTGCCCTGCTCCAGCCTGGCTTGCGCCTCTTCCGCCGTGGTGACGGGCTGAATGCCCAACGCCGTGAAGACTTCTTCACTGGTTATCCGTGTGGGATCGTCACTGACGCCGTGGACCACTACCGGGAAACCCAGTGCGGAAAGCAACAACGCCAGTAACGGCGTCAGGTTGCTCTGCTTGCGGGCTCCGTTGTAGCTGGGGATCACCACCGGCATCGGCAGGCTTGCTGGCGGCGTGAGTTTCAGCACGCGCTCCTGCATTGCCTGATAGAAGCCGAGCATCTCCTCTTCACCTTCGCCTTTGATGCGCAGGGCAATCAGGATGCTGCCCATCTCCAGCTCAGGTACTTCTCCGCCCAGCATGCTGCGATACAGCTCGCAGGCGGTGGCGAAATCGATATCACGGGCATGATTTTTACCACGCCCGACTTCTTTGATTATTTTGCTGTAGTCCATGCTTCTGCTCTGTTCAGTTGTTCGCGACGACGGTCGGTCAAATAGCCACTCCCGTCCACGGTATCAGCGACTGCGGATAGTGGTTATCAGCGGCGGCGGCGGCCAGGAGTCCGCTTGCTGCTGCTCACCGGGGTAGCTTTCGGCAATTCACCTTCCGGCATTGCCGGTTGCTCAATCGGGAATACCGGCAAGGCGCCCAGCAACCTTGCACCGTAGCTCTTGCTCAGTAAACGGCGATCGTAAATCACGATCTCGCCAAAGCATTCGTGGCTGCGAATCAGCCTGCCCACCTGCTGGATCAGGTTGAAGGAGGCACTCGGCAGGCTCTGCACTTCAAACGGGTAACGCTTCAGGCTCTTAAGCCACTCACCTTCGGTCAAAATAACCGGACTGTCCACCGGGGGGAAAGCAATTTTATGAATATGCACTTGAGACAGCAAATCGCCCTTCAGATCCAGCCCTTCGGCGAAGGACTGCAGGCCAACCAGCACGCTGGTCTCTCCCTGTTCAACCCGCTTGCGATGGAGAGCAACCAGTGCCGGACGGGGTTTGTCTCCCTGTACCAACATCATCAGCCGCAGTTCAGGCAGACAAGAGATAAACTGCTGCATCGCCCGGCCGCTGGCGAACAACACCAGAATCCCCCGGTGCTTTCCGGCTTTGATCTGCTGGCGGAAGAAGTGCGCCATCTCTGCGAGGTGCTCCACTTCGTTCGCCAGCATCGGCTCATAGCGCATCTGCGGGATAATCAGTTTGCCCTGGTCAATATGGTTAAACGGCGAGTCCAGCGCCACAAAGCGGTCACCGACCTTTTCACTCAGCCCGGACATCTCCTGCAGGCGCTGGAAACTGCTCAGCGAGCGCAAAGTGGCAGAGGTCAGAACCACATGGGGAATTTTGCGCCACAGTAGCTTCTCCAGCTGATCGCTGACGCGGATACCGGCACAATGGAAGGTCAGGTGTGCCGTGCCTTCACGAATGTCCCTCGTGGCCCATTTTGAGACTGGCGCACCGGAAGCATGCTCCATCGCCGCCAGCCGCCACAGTTTGCTACTGGCTTCAAACCAGCCCAGAGCACGGTTCATCTGCAACAGCGTGCGATGCAGGCGCACCACGTCGAACTGTCCGGACTTCTCGCTCAGATCGTTCAATAACGCTTCCGCCAGCCCACGCAGGCCGTCGCTCAGCTTGAACAACCGGGCGCACAGAGTCAGCACCTCTTCCGGCAACAATCCCATTTCAAAGCGATACTCACCTTCCTGATTGCCCGGCGGCAGAAACTGCGCAAGGATCTGCGACAGCTGCTGCAACTGTTCGCGCACCTCTTCACAATGCGCCTTCAGACGTTCAGGATTGCTCAGCCCCGGCGGTCTTTTCGGCCGGAACTGCGCCATGCACTGCTCCACCAGCTTACCGAACAGGTCCAGTTGAATACTGCTCCAGCCCGGCGTGATATCGCCACTCATCTCCAGCGCATCACGCGCCACGTCCGGCAGATGATGCCCCTCGTCCAGCACCAGCAGCAGATTTTTCGGCGGCGGCAGCACCGATTCCGTTTCCAGCGCCGCCATCACCAGTGCATGGTTAGCCACCACCACATCGGCGTGTTCAATTTCACGCCGCGCCACATAGAACGGACATTCGCGGAACCAGTGGCAGTTGCTGCCCAGGCAGTTGGCCTTATCAGTACTCAGGCGCTGCCAGAGTGAATCGTCAATCGACTCTTCGCAGTGGTCGCGCAGACCGTCCCACTGGTGCCGATCAAGATTCTTTTGCAGTTGGGTACAGAGGGCGCGCTCATCCTGACTTGCGGTCATCGCATCATCAAGAGACAGCAGCAAATCTCCCTGCTTTTCCTCATCCGTTGCCAGCGCCGAGAGGTTGCGCGGGCAGACATAGCGCCCACGGCCAAAGGCTGCGGTAAACTGCAGGTCGGGAATAATTTTCTTCAGCAGCGGCAAATCTTTGCTGTAGATCTGATCCTGCAGCGCCACGTTAGCGGTGCTGACCACCAGCGGCTTCTCTTCCGCGCGGCTCACAGCGATGCCGGGGATCAGATAGGAAAGTGTTTTCCCCACCCCAGTCGGAGCCTCAATCGCCAGATGACGCCCATCGTCTCCCGACAGGGTCTTTGCCACTTCGGCAATCATCTGCCGCTGCGGAGCGCGAGGAATAAAATCCGGGATCTGTTGCTGGAGGGCTTTGTACCAACCGGCAATTTGCGCTTTCAACGCAGCATTTAGCGCCATGACAACCACTTTTGATTAAAACAGACTGTATTTTTACACAGTATTTCCTCAGAGTCAGCCCTCTCTGTTTATTCCTCAGGGACAGCTCGCAATTTGACCAAATCGCGAAAGGTGCGGATCAGCGTTTCCCGACTGCGGCCCCGGCGGAATATCAACGAGAAGGGTGCCTGATAGCTGAACTGCTGCGGAGATAGCATCCGTAAACGCCCCTTCTCCACCCAGGACTGTGCGCAATGCTCTGGCAAATAGCCTATGTAGCGCCCTGACAAAATCAGGATCAGCTGCGCTTCGATGCTCTCCACCGATGCCGAGCTGGCTTTGAACCCTCGCCGGGCCAGCTCCGACTGATTCCAGTAGCTGCGGGTAACAAAGCCATAATTGTGCAAATCTCCCGCTTCGTCATCAGCGCCGTCGAACAGCTGATGACGATCGCTACAGTAAAGCCAGTGCTGCTCGTGGTGCAGCGGCACGGTCACCAGATTATTGACGTTGACCGGGAAATGGCCGATAGCCAGGTCAAGCCGGTTATCCAGCACCTGCTGCTGCAGTGCGTTTGGATCACGGACGGAAAGGTTCAGATAGACCGCCGGAAAGCGCTCGCTGAACTGGCTGATGCTTTCCGCGAGTCCAAGCTGGCTGTCGGTGGAAGTGGAGTCCACCACCCCCAGTGAGAAAGTACCGCCCTGTTCCGTCTTCAGGCTGTCTACCTGGCGATCAAAATCTGACAACGTCCCCAGCAGCTGCAGGCTGTACTGTAAAAATTGCTCGCCTTTCGGCGTCAGTGCGAAACCACCGCGTCCACGCTGGCAGAGCACAAATCCCAGCCGCTCTTCCAGCTCGCTCATATAGCCGCTGATGGCAGGCGTGGTCATATTCAGCTCCTGTTGGGCACGTGAATACCCCTGACAGCGGGCCACCGTGGCGAAAATAGTCAGCAGTTTCAGGTTGGGCAGGCGGTTGGCACTCACGGAATGTCCTTCAGCAGAATAAAAAGATAGTTAAGTAATCTCTGAACTGATTATTTGTTGTCAATGATTTTTTCTCAGTCTGATCCGACAGATGATGGTGATCCATCACATTCCTCAATGGAGAAAGCCCTGATGAGTTCTGAGTACGAACGCGATTTCCCCCAGCCGCAGAGCGGTAACGATATGCCCCGTTTTGCCGGTCGGGGCACGATGATGCGCCTGCCAGCGGCGGAACAACCGGATGACCTGGATGCGGCTTTTATCGGTATTCCGCTGGATATCGGCACTTCTCAGCGTTCAGGAACCCGCTACGGGCCAAGGGCCATTCGTGCTGATTCAGTGATGATCCGCCCGTATAACATGGCGACGGGCGCCGCTCCGTTCGATTCATTGCGCGTGGCCGATCTCGGCGACGTGCCAATCAACACCTATAATTTGCACAAGTCAGTGCAGATTATTGAAGACTATTACACCCGTCTGAATGCCTTTCCCCTGGTGCCCCTGACGCTGGGCGGCGACCACACGCTGACGCTGCCGATACTCAGGGCGCTGGTGAAAAAGCATGGCCCGGTAGGCTTGATCCACGTGGATGCGCACACCGATACCAACGATGAGATGTTTGGTGAAAAAATTGCCCACGGCACCACTTTCCGCCGCGCGGTCGAAGAAGGCCTGTTGGATCTGCAACGTGTGGTGCAGATTGGTCAGCGCGCGCAGGGCTACGATGCGGGTGATTTCAAATGGGGCGTCGATCAGGGCTTCCATCTGGTCCCGGCTGAAAAGTGCTGGTATCAGTCGATGACGCCGCTGATGGCCGAAGTGCGTGAGCGGATGGGCAGCGGACCGGTCTATCTTTCTTATGATATCGACAGTTTTGATCCCGCATGGGCTCCCGGAACCGGCACGCCGGAAGTGGGCGGTCTGACCTCGATTCAGGGGCTGGAAATCGTCCGTGGCTGCCGGGGCCTGAATCTGATCGGTGCCGACCTGGTCGAAGTCTCGCCGCCATACGATATCAGCGGCACCACTTCCCAGCTGGCGGCAAATATTCTGTATGAAATGCTCTGTGTGTTACCCGGAGTGAACCACAACTAACGGCGCACTGCGCCAGGCTACTGAGAGTAAGGTCAGCATGTCTGAACAAAATCTGGTTTTTCCCGCCCGCGTGTTGCGTGGTGCCGGAGTGATACATCAACTCGGCGAGATCTGTCGCGAGCTGGGACAGCGGGCGCTGCTGATTGGCGGCCATCAGGCGCTGAAAGCGGTTGAACCCCATGTCAGCTCGCAGCTGGCTGATGCCGGGGTTGAACTGCTGGGCACTGAGTGGTTTGGCGGTGAGACTTCGCTGCAGCAGATTGCCCGCCTGGGCGAGCTGGCGAACTCCCTGAAAGCAGAGGTGATTATCGCTGCCGGAGGGGGAAAATCACTGGATACCTGCAAAGCGGTGGGCGCAGAACATAACATCCCGGTGATCACCATTCCGACTATCGCCGCCACCTGTTCCGCCGTCACACCGCTGAGCATTCGCTATGACGACAACGGTAACTTCTTCGATATTTTCCCGCTTCCTCAGGCCCCGGCTGCGGTGATTATCGACAGCGAACTGCTGGCAAAGGCTCCTCTGCGCTGGCTGGCAGCCGGTCTGGGCGACACTCTGGCAAAATGGTATGAGTTCCGGGCCGTCAGTCAGCGCCACCCGGCGCTGGACGCCAATGCCCGTTCGTCACTGGCGCACAGCCTGATCTGCTATGAGGTGATTGCCGCTCACGGGCCTGCGGCCTGTGAAGCCGTGCGCAATAACCTGCCGGATCATCACCTGGACCAGTCGCTGGATGTGATCTTTACCTTCGCCGGGCTGACCTCGCTGATGAGCAACGGTGCCCATGCTGCGGCCGCTCATGCTATCTACGAAGGCTTTACCTTCTGCGATAAAACCCGCGAGTTTGGTCACGGCCTGCTGGTGGGTTATGGCAACCTGTGCCTGCTGGCGCTGGAACAGCGCAGTGATGAAGAGCTGCAGCGTGAAATGCGCCTGGCCCGCCAGTGCGGCGTGCCGTTAAGCCTGACGGAAATTGCCGATTTGACGGAAGCGGAACTGGAGGTGATCGTGCGGGAATCTGTTCGCGCACCGGATATGGAAAACATGGCAGAGCCGGTAACGGTTGAAGCGCTGTTCCAGGCCATCGCCCGTGTTGAAGGCCTTGCGGCTGAAGTGGGTTAAATGGCGAAAATAGTCTGATGGTTTAAGATCGTCACTGCTGAATGCCTTCATGCAGGAGGTAAAAGCCTCCTGCCGTTAAGCAAGAATCGGGTTTCTTCTTCAGCTTCCGCGATCAGTTTCAACCTTAGCCATCCCCAGTCGGCCAATAAACGGCAGGCGCAGAGCCGGTGTCCGGACATCCATACCCACGTTGAAGCCTAAAATATTGAACTCCACTCCCTCTTCAGCTCCCAGCGTCACCCCCAGCACACCCAGCAGTGAAACCTGCACTCCTCTGCCTGAGGGCGGCAGGCCCACCGGATTACTCAGCGAACGGTAGTCTTTGCCGATGGCATTGGCGGGTAAATCCAGTCGCAGCTCAGGGACTTCCCGGCCAATATGCGCCAGGAAGGTATTGCTGTTCGGCCCCGGCCAGACCCGGTAGGTCTGCGGCCAGGGATAGCTGCGGATCGCCGCTTCAATCCGCGGGATCATCGCCCCGGCAGAAGCACCACGGTGATCCACCAGCAGCACCGGTTTTGCGCCGAACCAGTAGCCATCCGGCAACGCATAATCCCGGCGAACCACATTGGTGCTGCCCCAACTGATCACCTCATAACGGCTGAATTCTGTCTCACCTGCTTTTTTGATAATGATCCACGGATGCACGGCAAGCAGCCCCCGCCAGCCAAACGTCGGCGCAGCATAAATCTGCACAATGGCTTCATCGCGGTTTTTGCGCGGATCGGGAGCCATTTCGGCAGAATCACGCCTCGCGGTGGACCAGCTCTGACCATTTAGCACCACGCCGTTGTGGGTGGCTTTGTAGTAGCTCTGGGCAAAAGACAACAGCAGTACGCAGATAAAACCGATAACGATCGCTTTAATAAAGATCATCGCTTTATTGGCCTGGTGAAGGAAAAAGGGCAAAACTATGATTAACGTGACGGCAGCAATCCGGGCAAGCGGCTTTGATGTATCACGCCGATGACCGTAATGCCACCGGGGTTCAGGATGTAATATACCGTGTGGATCACGCAGGGAAAACTGAACACATCCGGCCAGAAACTGGCGGTTTCATCATGACCCGTTTCCGGATTATCAGCCAGACGCTGGAAGGTGGTCCGCATTGCAGACAAATACTCTTTCGCGACACCCTGTCCAAACTCCCGGATCGAGTAGCCCTTTATCTCGCACATGTTCTCCTGCGCATCCTGCGTCAGCGTAAAGCGGGCCATTAAAGATCCTTCATTAACCCATCAAAAATGACATCCCCTTCTGCCACATTTCCTGTTTGCGCCTGCGCGATTGAGCGGGCGAGTGAATTTCGTAAAGACTGTCGCTTGAGATGTTCCAGCGCGTTGTAATCTTCAACCGACATTACCACTACGTTTGATTTACGAGAAGGCCCGCAATGGCTTTTGCAACAGCCTGGTCAGTATTGAAATATCTGCGATATCGACTAAGCCCAGGCAGCATTCACGCAGCCGTTCTCGCTGTTCCGGTGCCATCACTCTGGCGGCAAGCTGGTCAAATTTAGCCAACAGCGCTTCATCGCTGAGCGGGTTTTGCGGTGCGCCAAGTGGCAGGGTGACCTGTTTCCGCCAGCGTTCACCGCTTAATGTTTCCAGCTCAATAATCGGCTCATCGCTGCTACCCTGCTCCGGATCGATATGCAACACAATACGCTGCAACATCGCGCTGATCTCTTCACTGGCACGTTTATCATCGTCATAAGCATCCAGCCCGGCATGCCCAAACAGTACCCTTGCCGCCAGCGCATAAGGCAGACTCATCTGTGCCGCCGCCAGGCTTTCACGGTCGGTATTACCACACATCTCAAGCAGGAACGGATTGAGGTAGACGTGAATATACGCAGTCTGCTCCGCAGTGCAGCGCTGTTCTTCCATCAGCAAGCCGATGGCATCAATGGCGGAATGCGTCCCCCGGCAGGAGGCGTAAGGCTTGATGGAGCAACGGTTGAGCTTCCAGACTTCCCCCAGCCCGGCGGTCAGCGCCTCTGGCTGACGGCTGAGCGGTGCGAAGGTTTTCAGGAACCCCCCCCAGACATCCTCAAAGGTCTGCGAAGCACCGGTGATACCCTTTTCAGCCAGCATTGCCGCCAGCAGGCCACCTTCCGCCGCTCGTCCTGCATGCAGTTTTTTGCTCTGTGATCCATCGTGAATGAAGCCCCACAGCCCGCAGCTGTTGCTGGCCGCAATGCCCAGCGCCTGCACCGTTTGCTGCTCACTCAACTGCAGCAGGGAGGCCACTGCCGCCGCCGCACCAAACACGCCGCAGGTCGAAGTAGAGTGCCAGCCCGCTTCGTTATGCGGTGCGTAGCTGCCGCAGGCTTCCAGCACCCGGCGACCCACGTCATAGCCCAGCACCACGGCGGTAATAAGAGACTGCCCTGAAACCGGCCCGGCACAAAGAGGCAAAGCCGCCATAACCGCAGGCAGCACCACCGCGCCGGAGTGATCGCAGCCACCGGTATCGTCCAGCTCATACATATGAGCCGCCACGCCGTTGAGCCATGCCGCATTACGCGGGCTGGTTTGCAACGAAGAGCCCCAGATTGCCGACAGCGGCGTACAGCCTTCGGCAATCACGGTCTGCTGCACCACCAGCGCTATCGGACTGTTGCTGCCTGCCAGCGTAGCGCCGAAGGTATCAAGGATATGTCGTTGTGCCCGGGCTACCAGCGACTCCGGCAGATCGCCGAAGCGCGTTTGCACCACGAAACGGGCCAGATCGATCATGCTCTGACTCATGCCAGCTGCTCCTGGATTTGCCGCTGGAAGATTTCTGCCGGATGCTCACTGACGTTATCCGGCTGCGTCTGCCACCAGTCTGCCACTTCTGCCGCCGTTGCCATCCACACCTTCTGGTGCCCGGCCATAAAGTCCAGCAGCTCGCCCAGCAGGCCAATACGCCCGGCGGTACCGATAATTTCCGGATGCAGACGCAATACGTAGCACAGGCCGAAGCGATGGAAGCCCTGAAAATCCAGCTTCATGTTCTGCAGCGTCTGCTGGTAAGAGGCAATACGTGACTGGCCCGGAGGCACGGCAGGGCTGAGGTTAAAGGCGAAATAGGGTTCATCTTCCAGCTCATAGTGCATAGGCAGCTCCACCAGCCGGGTGGCTGGGTGAAAATACGGCAGATCGTCGCCGCGCCATGAGGATGACCAGCGGATCCCCTGCTCTGCCAGCGCCTCTGCCAGCCCGGGTTTCCATTGCCCCGCAGGCGTGCGGAAGCCCACCACGTTCTGACCAGACGCGGCCTGAAGGCTGGCACAACCCTGCGTCACGCTGGCAATCTGCTCTGTCAGCGTCAGCGTGTCGAAATTCTGATGACGGTCGCCACTACAGGCGATTTCATGCCCTGCAGCCACAATTCGCGCGAAAACTTCGGGATTCTCTTCGGCCACAATCGCCGGTAAACACCAGCTGGCACGAACGTTTTTCGCTGCCAGCAAGGCCAGCAAACGATCCACCCCGCGCAGTGTGCCATAGCGCCAGACCGACAGGGTTTTATCCCTTCCGGCGACGGCAGGTGTCTGGGTGAGAATGCCGTGAATATCGTTGAAGTCGATGGTCAGCACCACCGCCGATTGCTGGCCAGCGGGCCAGCGGGTCTGTTCAGTCATGCTGCTGCTCCTGCAGATACCAGTGGGCGATTTCCTGGCAGCGGGCAAACCACACATCACGCTGCTTCATATGGGCAATAAACTGCTCAAGCAGCAGGATGCGCCCCGGTTTTCCGCTGATTTTTGGGTGGAACAAGGTGGTCAGACACAGCCCTTCATCCATCGCGCCGTCAAACTCACGGCACCAGTTATCCAGCGTCAGCGCATAGCTGGCGGTACGATCCAGCCCTTTCGGGAAATCCGGCTCGCGGGTATAGGCCAGCGAGGCGTAATCATCCATCTCCCATTTACCGGGGATTTCAACCAGCGGCTGCTGATAACCCGGCACGCTGATGGCATACGGGCGATCGTCACCGCGCATGCTGCTGGAGTAAGTCACTCCAGCATCCAGCAACACACCCGGCGTCTCTTGATGCCAGTCGCCCGACGGCGTGCGAAAACCCCGGGCACGAATGCCGAGGTGCTGCCAGAATATTTCGCGGGATTTTTCCATCACCTGACGCTGTTCATCACCGCTGAGCGCATAAAAAGATTCATGCCGGTAGCCGTGATAAGCCACCTCATGCCCCTTTTCAACAATCGCCGCACACTGCTGCGGCCACTGTTCCACCACCCAGGCAGGAATAAAGAACGTTGCCGGAACGTCGTACTGTTCCAGCATATCCAGCAGTCTTCCCAGCGCCCGGAACGGGCCGTAGCCACCAAAGGTGAAATACTCAGGCTTCTGCCAGATCGTGCCGTTGAGCATCGCATCACCGGTCGGCCCGTCGAGGTCAAAAGCCAGCGCCATACAACCTTCGCGGCCTTGTGGCCAGCGCGGGCGAACGTCAGGTGCAGTCATGGTTACTTCCCGTTCACGGTGGCCGTTTTAACGGCGTTATCTGCCAGGCCCCATTTGCTGAGGATCTTCACGTAAGTCCCGTCAGCAATCAGGTCGTTGACCGCGCCCTGAATCGCAGCAATCAGCGCCGGATCGTTTTTGTCGATCGCCATGCCGGTAAACTGGGTAGCAATCGCTTTATCCAGCGGCTTGTAGGTGTTTTTCTCCAGGTTCATCACGTACGGCAGGGTTTCGCTGCCCTGTACTGCACCATCCAGACGTCGCTGGCGCAGCTGGGTACGGGCATCGGCAGTGCCTTCAGCACCCACCACCACGATGGCTGGCTTGCCTTTGGCTTCGCAGTTCGCCTGGCTCCATTTGGCAATTTCCTGTGGGAAAGTGGTGCGACGGCTGGTGCCCACTTTTTTACCGCACAGGTCGGAAGCGGTATTGATGTCTTTTCGCCCGGCCAGAGTGTAGAACTGCGGGCCGGTCGTGAAGTAGTCGATAAAACTGACCACTTTCTGACGTTCTTCGGTGTCGGTCATGCCTGACATCACCATGTCGACACGCTTGGTGGACACGGCGTTGACCATTTGCTCAAAAGCAATTTCCTGCCAGTTGATTTTGATGCCCAGTTTGGTGCCGATGGCATTGCCCAAATCGACATCCACACCGCTCAGGGTGTTGGTGGCAGGATCTTTAAACTCCATCGGTGGATAGTTCGGCATAATCGCTACCGTCATTTCCCCTTTCGATTTAATGGCCGCAGGCAGTTCGGCGGACCAGGCGGCGGAGTGCATCAGGACAGCGGCAGCAACGGCAGAAAGCACGATCTTTTTCATCTGAATATCCCTGGGTTGTTAAAGAAGAATGGCGGAGATAAAGTTCTGCATCCGCGGATTTTGCGGATTGAGCAGGATGTCTTCAGGCGCACCGCGTTCAATGATGCGCCCCTCATCCATGAACACCACCTGGTTGGCCACTTCACGGGCAAAGCCCATTTCATGGGTCACAACCACCATGGTGGTTCCCTCTTTTGCCAGCGTGCGCATTACGGCCAGCACTTCCCCGACCATTTCCGGATCCAGGGCAGACGTTGGCTCATCAAACAGCATCAGCTTGGGTTTCATCGCCAGCGCACGAGCAATGGCCACGCGCTGCTGTTGTCCTCCGGACAGCGACTGCGGATAAGCATGGGCTTTGTTCGCCAGCCCGACCCGATCCAGCAGCGCAATCGCCTCTTCCGTTGCTTCGCGTTTTGGTCGCAGCAGCACACGGCAGGGGCCTTCAATCACATTTTCCAGCGCGGTCTTATGCGGGAACAGGTTAAAGCGCTGGAACACCATGCCGGTCTGCAGGCGCTGACGGGCGATTTGCTTGTCGCTCAGCGGGTGCAGTTTGTTCCCGGCGATGCGATAGCCAGCCAGTTCGTTATCGATCCAGATCCCACCCTGGTCGACCTTCTCCAACTGATTGATGCAGCGCAGAAAGGTACTTTTCCCCGACCCGGACGGCCCGAGAATGCACATGACCTCGCCGTAATTCACCTCCAGACTGACGTCTTTCAGCGCGTGAAAGTTGTCGAAATATTTGTTCACCTCAACGGCACGGACAATATTCCTCATCGCAATTCTCCTTAGTTACGGCGGCGCTGGCCGCGAGAGAAGTAGCGCTCAAGACGGCTCTGCCCGAACGACAGCACGGTCACGATAATCAGATACCAGATGCCCGCCACGAACAGCAGCTCCATCACGCGCGCATTGGCGTAGTAAATGTTCTGCGTGTTGTAGAGCAGTTCGGAGTACTGGATCATGCTTGCCAGGCTGGTGGTCTTGATCATGCTGATAAATTCGTTGCCCACCGGGGGCAAAATGACGCGCATCGCCTGTGGCAGAATGATGCGGTGCAGCGCCTGCAGACGCGGCATGCCAATCGACTTGGCCGCTTCGTACTGACCGGTATCCACCGACAGCAGTCCGGCACGCACCACTTCCGAGGTGTAAGCGCCCTGATTAATACTCAGCCCCAGCAGCGCGGCGACAAACGGCGTCATCACATTGACCGTTTCCACGCTGAACACGCCGGGGATCGAGATGGTCGGGAACACCAGCGCCAGGTTAAACCACAGCAGCAGCTGCAGGATTAACGGCGTGCCGCGAAACACCCACGCATAGCCTACCGAGATGTAATGCAGCACCGGATTGGGCGACATATACATAATCGCCGCCACCACGCCAAAAAAGATGCCCAGCGCCATCGCCAGAATCGACATCACCAGTGTGTTCACGACGCCATCAAGAATGGCGCGGGCGGTAAAGAACTGCCCGACATAGGACCACTCAATTTTGCCCTGCGAGAAAGCGTGAACCAGCGAAGCCAGCAGCAGGATGATCACCACCGTCGCGGTGATCCGCCCGTAATAGCGCTTCGGCACCATCTCATACTGCTTGAGATCGTATGAGGGCTCGCCCTGCGCCCGGATGCCTGCGGCACCGGGGTTTTGCGAAGTATTCATTGAGCCTCCGGAGTTAAATTGACGGGTTACAGACGGGGGCCCTGATAAGCGTTAACCCAGTCGGTCTGCTGCTGCATACGCGCCTGCAGACGGGTGATTTGTTCGGTGACTCGTGCCGGGGACGTGCCGCCAAAACCGTCACGGGAGTGGATTGCCGCTTCCAGCGTCAGGGCGCTGCGTACTTCCGCAGTCAGCCGCGTGTCCACTTCTGCCAGCTGTTCGTCGGTAAGATCGGTGAGTCCCTGTTGATGGAATTCACACAGCTGCACCAGCTGGCCGGTGATTTCATGGGCTTCTTTGAATGGCACGCCGCGCATCGCCAGCCAGTCGGCCACTTCGGTCGCCAGCGTAAAGCCATCCGGAGCCTGTGCCAGCAGCTCTGCCTCGTTCACCTTCATGGTTTCAATCATTCCGGCCATCGCCGGCAACACCAGCAGCAGCGTGTTGACGGAATCAATCGCGCTGCGCTTGTCTTCACTCAGATCGCGGTTGTAAGAGAGCGGCATCGCCTTCATGGTGGCGAGCATCGCGGTGAGATTGCCGATCAGGCGGCCACTGCGGCCACGGGTCAGTTCGGCAATATCCGGATTCTTTTTCTGCGGCATAATCGAACTGCCGGTAGCGTAGCTGTCGCTGATCTCCACCCAGCGGAACTGGCGGGAGGTCCACAGACATACCTCTTCGCTGATGCGCGAAAGGTTGACGCCGATCATGCTGGTGATAAACAGAAATTCCGCCACGTAATCACGGCTGGCAACGGCATCAATCGAGTTCTCACATGCGCCGAGATAACCCAGTTCCTGCGCGGACATTTCCGGCCGACGGGCAATAGCAGATCCGGCCATCGCGGCGGAGCCTAATGGTGAGAAGGCACTGCGGCGATCCCAATCCTGCAGGCGATCGATGTCCCGCGAGAAAGATTGAGCGTGTGCCAGCAACTGATGGCCAAACACAATCGGCTGAGCCTGCTGCAGATGGGTAAAACCCGGCGCGATGGTATTGGTATGCTGTTGCGCCTGCCCTACCAGCGCCTGCTGGAGTGCCAGCAGCGCGGTAGTGATTTTGCGGACGTTGTCACGCAGGTAGAGGCGCAGATCGTTAACAGTCTGATCGTTACGGGAACGACCGGCACGCAGCTTACCGCCCAACGCTCCCAGCCGTTCAGTCAGCACACGTTCGATAAAAGTATGCACATCCTCATCGGCGAGGATCGGGTCAACTTTCCCGGCGCGGTAATCCGCATCCAGCTGGTCGATTGCGGCAACCATTTCCACCGTTTCCGCCGCAGTCAGCAGACCGGCACGCTCCAGTTCATGGGCATGAGCCCGGCAGCCCGCCAGGTCGTAGGGGGCCAGAGCGAAATAGTATTCCGGACTGCGCGACAGCGCGGTTAAGGCGGCGGCAGGCGCACTTTTGAAACGGGCACCCCATAAACGGTCGGCACTGTCAGACATAATTCCTCTCTTAGCACAGGTTTCCGCTGCCGGAATAAGAAAATCTTCTGATTGCGGCATCATCGATAAATAAAAGTTATTTTTGGCTGCCGTCTGGTAATTAGCGGCTAATTCAGGTTCACTCTTACTTTCACTGCATTTCTTTCGGGGATGAATAGTTAATATGGAAAGTAAGGTTTCCAATATGGGAAACATGAATTATCCCCGCACGGATAATTCCGCAGTCACCATTAACAATGTCGACCTGAAATTATTGCGGGTATTTAAATGCGTGGTGGAAGCAGGCGGCCTGACCTCGGCCAGTCACGAACTGAATATTGGTCTGGCGGCAATCAGCAAACAGGTCTCTGATTTGGAGATCCGCCTGGGGATGACGCTGTGCAGCCGGGGGCGCGAAGGCTTTGAGCTGACAGAATACGGTATCACCGTGTATCAGGCGACGCTGGAGCTGTTTGCTTCGCTGAGCACCTTTCGTGAAAGGCTGCATCACAGCCGCAGTGAATTGCTCGGCGACCTGAGCCTGAGCGTGGTGGATAACACTATTTCCGATCCAAAATCGCCGGTCACCAAAGCCGTGCAGCAGCTGCATAAGGCTGCACCAAAAGTTAACATTCGCCTGCAGACCGCCCATCTGGATGATATCGAAAAAGGATTAACGGAGGGGCGATTTAATTGCGCAATTGCGCCGGTTTATGAGGAGAAAAGTGATTTCGACTATTATAAAATTTACACTGAAATCTCCTGTTTATATTGTGGCAGCGATCACTCTTTATTTCATAACGAGAACAACAGCATTACACTTGAACAATTAAAACAGCAGAAAATAATTAATCATACCTACGTCACACATCGCCATGGCAATAAGCTTTTTGCCTTTAGCGAAAGCAACATTCAGGCGGTGCAGGTAGAGGCGGTGGCGATGCTGATCCTGACCGGCCATTTTATTGGCTATCTGCCCGAGCATTATGCCCGTCGCTACGTCAGCGAAAATAAACTGCGCTCACTCGGCCCGCCTGAATTACAAATGGAAACGCCCTTCTGCCTGATCATTAAAAAAGGGCGCAAGATTAATCAGATCATCAAGCTGTTCATGGAGTCCCTGGGGATCGCCTGATGCCGCACTATAACAGTGCATCAGGCGGAACAGCTCCGGCAGATCAGAAAGAGTAACCCACCCCGATGTTAAAACCACTCATGGTATAATCCTTACCTTCTATGCTTTTCCGGGTTCCTTCATAGCCCAGATCCAGCACCAGGTAGCTGACCGGATTAATCTGTAGGCCGCCACCCCAGGCAAAGCTGGTGGCGTGCTTCATGCCATAAAGATTGTCATCCCCGGCAAACGGACGGCTCCCTGAACTGTCCCGTAGCGGAGAGTAACTCACCTGACCATTATTCACACCGACCAGCCCGTACAGGCTGACATGCCGGTTAATACGGTATGCCGGGCCAACCAGCAAACTGGTCGTTTTTACTCTGACGTTGTTTTTCACCGTGCTGCCATTGCTGCTCAGCCCATCGTAAGGATCGCTGCCTGAAACAAAGCTGAACGAACCGATCAACCCGTACCGGTTGTTGAACTCGTAGCGGTATTTAAGGTTAATACCGGCAAACTGGTTAAAATGCTTCACTTCCTGATAGGCATAACCGGCTGACAGGGTATGGGTCTCGGCGTGGGCTGCGCCCATCACAAAAATGGCAGCCAGAGCCGCCCGGGGGAGGGTTTTCAACATGTTCAATATCCTTATCCTTCAATCCATCTATTCGTGCTGCACACGACAACCAGAGGTCCACTGCAGTCTTTGCTGCTGCAAACAAGGGACGCCGCCAGTCGGGCTGACCGGCGGCCCGGCAACTTTAGAGAGTCTGCTTTGACTGCGCAATAATCTTGAACATTTTTCAGACAACAGCCCGCCCCGGAGCAAACTGGCCCGCCGGTCAGGCGGGATCCAGAAACTTGTACATCACTGTGGTGGCATCCAGCACCCCTTTGGTGGATAAAGCGTAATGCGGAATGCGCCCACTCACCTGCCATCCTCCCTTCAGATAGAGCTGCTCCGCCACATCTCCGCTACGGGTATCCAGCACCAGCAGCGTTCTGCTTGCCTGGCGGGCAAGCTGCTCGCCACGACTCAGCAGCTCACGTGCAATCCCCTGGCGACGCGCATCCGGATGGACCAGAAGTTTGGAAATTTCCGCCCTGTGCTGACCGTTCGGCATCATCCCCAGCACCACGATTACCGTACCGACAATGATGCCATTCTGCCGGGCGACCAGCAGCTGCCTGTCACCGCTGGCAAGGCTGCTGAGCACGCCCTGCCAGAAATGACGCATTGGCTCCGGCTCAAGGCTGATAAACCCCACGCTGGCATCCTGCGCCACGCAGCCAAGAAGTACGTTAACCAGCGATGACAGCTCTGTTTTTGCCTGTTCCGCATTCAGGTTTTCATAGTGGGTGTGAGTCATTGCGTTTCCATTCTGAAAGTCGTGAGATATCTCCCGAATTCCCCCCTTCCAACTTGTACAGAAAAATATCAGTTGTACAACAATGAAGAGTTCGCTACGGTAAGAGTGTAAAGGTCAGTACAGAGGAATTTAATGGCATTGTACAGCATTGGTGATGTTGCCGAACGTTGCGGAATTAATCCGGTCACTTTGCGCGCCTGGCAGCGCCGTTACGGATTACTGAAGCCTCAACGCACTGAAGGGGGTCACCGCCAGTTTGATGATGAAGATATTCAGCGCATTGAAGAGATCAAACGCTGGATCGAGAGTGGCGTGCCCGTCGGAAAAGTCAAAGCGCTGCTGGAAGGCGACAACGTTAGCATTCATGATGGATGGGTCACACAACAGGAAGAAATGATGACGGTACTCCGTCATGTCAGACCCGCCAAACTCAGAGCTAAAATCGCCGCCATCGGCCGTGAAAACCCGGCCGACGCGCTGATCGACCATGTGTTCATTCCTATCAGGCAGCGCCTGGGTTTGGATCAAAATACGGCCAGAGCCATGTGCAGTTTGCTGGACGGCGCTTTAATTGATTATGTTGCCTTTTGTTTAGCCGGCAGCAGAAAGCGACACGGCAAGGATGCATTGATCATTGGCTGGGGCACGGATGACCGCACCCGCATCTGGCTGGAAGCCTGGCGGCTGTCCCAGCAGGGTTGGCGCATGGATGTGATGGCTGAACCGCTGGACCTGCCGCGCCCTGAACTTTTTCCGGGACAGAACATTTTTGTCTTTACCGGCAAACCCCTGACCCGTCGTCAGCAGGAACAACTTTCACACTGGCAGGAGCAGGGATTTTTAATCACCCATCTGGGCAGTTGAGGAGTGATTCATTACGCAGCAGACAACGCTGACAAAACTGGTGGCGTTTTATCAGACGCTCGACCTCAGTCAGCAGCAGCTGGCCGAAATTTATCATGATGACGTATGCCTCGCCGACCCGGTGGGTGAGCATAACAGCCTGCCAGTGGTGGAAAACTACTTCGCCTCGCTGCTGAAAAACTTGCACTACTGCCGGTTTGAAGTCCCGGAGTCCCATCTCCCTGATGGGGCTGCACTGCTGATCTGGCAGATGATTTATGCCCATCCAGCCCTGCAACGCGGGGCTAAGCAACAGCTGTCAGGCAGCAGCTACCTGCAGTTCCGCGACGACAAAATCAGTTTTCAACGCGATTACTACGACATGGGCGCCATGCTGTACGAAAAGATCCCCGTGCTGGGCCGGTAATCAGACAGCTTAAAAAGAGGTTAACACCATGAAACGGGTACTGATTACTGGCGCAAGCTCCGGAATTGGCTATCAACTGGCCCTTGATTATGCCGCCGATGGCTGGCACGTAACCGCCTGCGGACGTAACCGGGCAAAGCTCGAAACCCTGCGGGAAAAATTCAGTAATATGGTGCTGTGCGAATTTGATATCACTGACCTGGCGGAAACCCGCCGCGCGCTGGACGGCAAAAGCGCTAACCTGGTGATCCTCTGCGCCGGAACCTGTGAATACCTTAATCATGGCGTGGTGGAAGCAGAGAAAGTCCACCGGGTGATGAGTGCCAACTTCAGTGGTCCGGTCAACTGCCTGGATGTGTTGCTGCCTCAGCTGGCCCCCGGCAGCCGTGTGGCGCTGGTTGGCTCGACTGCAAGCCTGGTACCCCTGCCCCGCGCCGAAGCCTATGGCGCTTCTAAAGCCGCGCTGACCTATTTCGCCCGCAGCCTGGCTCAGGACCTTAAACGACAGCAAATCGCCATCAGTCTGGTGCAGCCCGGCTTTGTTGATACGCCACTGACCAGGCGCAATGATTTTGCCATGCCGATGATGATCAATGTCGGGCAGGCATCACGCTATATCCGTGATGGGCTGGCGAAGGGCAAGGCCGAATTTGCCTTCCCGCGTCTCTTTTCCATTATTCTGCGCATCACCTCACGACTGCCGAATGCTATCCAGCGTCTTCTCACCCAGCAGATAGCGAGGTAAGAGTGAAAATAGCCATTGTTGGCAGTGGCATTGCCGGATTGAGTTGCGCGTGGAAGCTGGCTTCCCGTGCGGAAGTTCACCTGTTTGAAGCAGGCGATACGCTGGGCGGTCATACCGCTACGGTAGATATCAGGGGGGCAGACAAACACTATGCTATCGACACCGGTTTTATCGTCTTTAACGATCGTACCTATCCGCGCTTTCTCTCGCTGCTGGCCGAGCTGGGTCTGGAGAGCAAGCCAACGGAAATGAGCTTTTCGGTGCGAAATAATCAGAGCGGGCTGGAGTATAACGGCCACTCGCTGAACAGCCTGCTATGTGGGAACGGCGGGTGATATTATTGGCACAGCGCAGGGACATGCGGCAGGCAACGCTTTCAACTGGCGTTACACCATGACGGTGAAAACCGACTCCAGCAGCTACAAACTGAACTTTGACGACTGGATTTACCAGCAGGATGCCCGGCACCTGATGAACGTCACTTCAATGAAAAAGTTCGGCATCGAAGTGGCCCGCGCCACGCTGTTCTTTAACAAAGAGCGCGAAGCCGGGCAATAAAAAGCCAGCAAAGGCTTAACCCGCGGGTGCGAAAGGCGATATACTTTGCCCTCTTTCAGCTTCAGACAAACGGGCAAGGGCATGAACTGGCAAAAAATTGGTGTGATCTGTATTTTCCTGATGATGGCGCTTGGCGGCATCGGCGGCGTCATGCTGACCGGCTACACCATTCTTATCCGTTCTTAAACTGTCGCAGCAGGCGTTCAAAAAGGCGGTCAGTCACGATCGCCAGCAGCGCCACCAGGCAGGCTCCCTGAATGACGTAGGCGGTGTTAAAACCGCTGAGCCCTATTATCACTGGCGTTCCCAGCGTTTTAGCTCCCACCGTGGAAGCGATGGCTGCCGTGCCGATGTTGATAATCACTGAAGTACGGACCCCGCCAAGGATCACCGGAGCCGCCAGCGGCAACTCCACTTTCCACAAAATCTGCCACGGGCTCATCCCCACCCCTTCAGCAATTTCCCGCGCACTGGCCGGTACTGCGCCAATCCCGGCAATGGTTCCCTGCAATACAGGCAAGAGTCCGTACAGCACCAGCGCAATAATGGCCGGTTGCTCACCAAAGCCCATCACCGGCACGGCAATCGCCAGCACCGCAACCGGGGGAAACGTCTGCCCTGCAGCCACCAGCGTTTCGACCATCGAGCGGAATTCTCTGCCCGCCGGACGGGTCACCAGAATGCCAGCGCCCATACCAATGACCACCGCGAACAGGCTGGAGAGCGCCACCAGCTCAATGTGCGCCAGCGCCAGTTGCAGGAAGCTGTCCTGCTGATAGAGCGGCCGGTCAAGCTGCGGGAACCAGTGGGCAAACAGCGGCCCGCTGTAAGGCATCAGCACCAGCAGCGCAATAAACAGCGCGATCAACCACAACAGAGGGTCGCGTATCCGATACATGTTAATTTCCCCGCTGCCGCAGCAGGTCTGCGAAGTGCAGCACGCCGAGAGGTTGCTGACAGCTGTCGACCACCGCCAGACGATCGGTTTGCCGCGCGATAAATTGCGACAGCGCTTCGCGCAACGTCATGGTTTCCGGAATCGCGTCCTCTTCCAGCCACTCGCCACGGCGCGCAGCTGCCCCCGCATTGCCCAGCGACAATAACCTGACGCCCAGCTCACTGCGGCCAAAGAAATCACGCACAAACTCATTGGTTGGCCGGGTCAGCAATTCAACCGGGGTGCCCTGCTGCACCACTCTGCCTCCATCCATCAGCACCAGCCGGTCAGCCAGCGCCAGCGCTTCATCAATGTCGTGGGTGACCAATACAATGGTGCGCCCGGAGAGCTGATGAATACGTACAATCTCCTGCTGTAAGGCCGCACGGGTGACCGGATCGAGCGCGCCAAATGGCTCATCCATCAGCAGCACTTCGGGATCGGCCGCCAGCGCCCTGGCCACGCCGACACGCTGCTGCTGCCCGCCAGACAGCTGATGGGGATAGCGATGGCGGAACTGCTCATCGAGATTTAGCAGTGCCAGCAGCTCACTGACCCGATCGGCGATTTTCTGTTTCGACCAGTTCAGCAGAGCGGGCACGGTGGCGATGTTTTTTTCCACTGTCCAGTGGGGAAACAGGCCAATTGACTGAATGGCATAACCCATTCTGCGACGCAGCACCTGCGGATTGAAACTGCGGATCTCCTCCCCGGCGAACTGGATGGTGCCCTGGTCGTGTTCGATCAGCCGGTTGATCATTTTCAGCGTGGTCGACTTTCCGGAACCAGACGTACCGATCAGGACAGTGAACTCCCCTTTGGCAATATTCAGCGTCAAGTCGCTGACTGCGGGTTTTCCGGCAAAGTGTTTACTCACCTGGTTGAAGTTGATCATCGGCGCTCCGCCTCAATAACTGAAATCAAAAATTTGAACAGGGCATCGGCAATCACCGCCAGCGCAATCACCGGGGTCACGCCCAGCAACACCAGATCCAGCGCGCTGCTGAGCAGCCCCTGAAAGATGATCGCGCCAAATCCCCCGGCACCAATTAACGCGGCTATCACCGCCATGCCAATGGTCTGGACGGTGATCACCCTCAGCCCGGTCAGCAGTACCGGCAGCGCCAGCGGCACTTCGGCATGCCAGAATATCTGCCCGCGAGTCATCCCCATGCCTTCGGCGGTTTCGATCACCTCTTTCGGCACATTTTGCAGGCCAGTGACCACGCTACGCACCAGCGGTAACAGCGCGTAGAGCACCAGAGCAATCAGCGCCGGTGCCATACCAATACCACTGACACCAAGTTCAGCCAGCGCCGGAAAAGCGCGTGACAATCCGGCCAGAGGCGCAATCAGCAGGCCAAAGAGCGCGATGGAAGGGACGGTCTGGATGACGTTCAGCAGGGCAAACACTGGCGACTGCCCCGCCGGATGACGATAACAATACCAGCCCAGCGGAATACCAATAATCAGCGTTGGCAGCAGCGTGCCGAGCAGCAATAGCAGATGACGTGAGAGGGCTTCATCGAAAACCTCCTGACGGTTGGCGTACTCTTTCAGTAGCGCCAGTTGATCGAGCTGGCCGCTGAGTAATAAAACAATGACCGGTAACCAGATTTGCCCGTTCAGCAACAGACGCCACAGCGCACTTTGCGTCACCCGGCTGATGGCATCCGCCGCGATCAGCAGGCAAAGCCCGGCTGAGAGCCAGAAGCCACTGCCGTAAGAGGTGCGGGCCAGCGAACTGCCCTTCTCAGCCAGCGTGCTGGCTTCATGGCCGCCAAGTGCAATCAGCGCAATAAACAATATTTCGCTGATGATCGCAATCAGTGCTAACCCGGAGCGGGTTTGCGGCAGAAACGCCATCCCCCCCAACAACACCGCAGGCAGCAACAGCATCAGCCCGTCCCCCTGCAACAGCTGATGCAGAGGCAGCGGCTGACCTGAAACCAGCCTGTTTGGCGCGTAATTCAGAAATGGCAAAGCGGCCGCAGCCGCCACCAGAAGGATCGCCAGCGTCAGCACGACGCGGTTATGAATAGTGAAGCGCAAAATTCCCCCGCAAAATATCCGCCCGGCCCGGGCAAAAAATCACAGCAGTTTTTTCTGCTGCAGATAGTCTGCGGCCACTTTTTTCGCGTCCATCCCCTCAACGGCGATTTTGGCATTCAGCTCCTGCAGGGTCTTCTCATCCAGAGAGGCGAAGACCGGCTTCAGCCAGTCAGCAATCTGCGGATACTCTTTCAGCACGGCATCGCGGATCACCGGCGTCGGTGCGTAAATCGGCTGTACGCCTTTTGGATCGGTCAGCGTCTGAAGGCCCAGCGCCGCCACCGGACCATCGGTCCCATAAGCCATCGCCGCGTTCACGCCGGATGTTTGCTGGGCCGCGGCTTTGATGGTTACGGCGGTATCTCCCCCGGCCAGCGACAGCAGCTGATCCTGTTTCAGCTTAAAGCCATAGGCTTTCTGGAAGGCCGGTAAAGCATCCGGACGTTCGATAAATTCTGCCGAGGCGGCCAGCTTAAACTCCCCGCCTTTTTTCAGGTAGGCGCTGAGATCGTCCAGAGAAGTCAGTTTGTTCTTCTCTGCCAGATCCCCACGGATGGCAATAGTCCAGGTGTTGTTGGCCGGTGAAGGCGTCAGCCAGGTGAGTTTGTTTTTCTCTTCATCCAGCTTTTTCACTTTCTCATAGCCAGCCTGAGCGTTTTTCCACGCCGCGTCGTGCTCATCATTGAAGAAGAAAGCGCCATTGCCGGTGTATTCCGGGTAGATATCCAGCTCGCCTGAGGTGATCGCACCGCGAACCACCTGAGTGGTGCCAAGCTGAACTTTGTTGATGGTCTTCACCCCATGCTTGTCGAGTACCTGCAGGATGATATTGCCAAGAAGTGACCCCTCAGTATCGATTTTAGATCCCACTTTTACCGGATCTGCCGCCTGCGCGGTCCCTGCCAGCGCCAGCAAAACAGCCAGCGCGATCGTGCCACTCCGTCCCGTTATCTTGGTCATTTTTCTTTTCCTTTTCGCCAGTTTAGTATCAAGCGTAGTCCAATAATTGATCGGCTTAAACCAGACGATTAAAATCCACTCACCCTGTGCTCAAAAGGTGTCCCATTTAAGGCCGCTCTTTTCAATGACCATTTAGTTTTAAGTTATAACCAGCTGGAATTTATGTCTGTGGCCGGCGAGAGTATTCTCTGGGCTTATTCTTATAAAACGAACACAACATCATGACTGATTTAACTTCTTCCGCGCCGACGTCCATGGCAGGGAACACACCGACGGGCGAGCCCGTCACCATTCGTCGGGCTGCCGACGTCTCTCATCTGGTGAACACCAGCACCCAGGCCCGCAGCAATGCGCGGATTGTGATCGGTATCGCGCTGGGCGGTGTTTTCCTCGACGCTTACGATCTGGGGGCGCTGGCCTTCGGCATGAAAGATGTCACCCGCGAATTTGGTCTGTCACCCACCGGTGCCGGAATGGTGGCTTCGGCGATTGCCTTCGGAGCTATTGTCGGCGCAATGATCGGCGGCTACCTTACTGACAAAATTGGCCGCTATCGCGTCTTTATGGCGGATATGTTCTTCTTTGTGGTTGCCGCTCTGGCCTGTGCTTTTGCGCCAAATGAATATGTGCTGGCGGGTGCCCGCTTTGTGATGGGACTGGGCGTGGGGATTGATTTGCCGGTGGCAATGGCGTTCCTTGCCGAGTTTTCGAAGCTTAAGGGGCGCGGCAATAAAGCCTCCAGCATTGCGATGTGGTGCCCCACCTGGTATGCCGCCATCTCCATTTCCTATTTGCTGGTGCTGTTTTTCTATTCGGTACTGCCTGAAGCGCACTCCGGCCTGCTGTGGCGCATTATCCTCGGCTTCGGGGCGGTTCCGGCCATTCTGATTATTGCTATACGCAGCCGCTATATGAGCGAGTCGCCAGTCTGGGCAGCGAATCAGGGAAACCTGCACGATGCGGCCGCGATTCTGCGAAACTCTTACGGCATCAATGCCCAGGTGGCAAAGGATGCCGACCTGTCGCCAGAGACACCGGTCCGAAAAGCCAGCTGGCGCAATTACGGCGAGCTGCTGAAAGGTGTGTATCTGCGTCGCACTATCCTGGCGACCGTTACCGCCATAGCTTCTGCGTTTGCCTACAATGCCGTCGCCTTTGGCCTGCCGGTGATCATCTCCAGCTTCCTGGCCCAGTCAATGCTGACCACCATTCTGATCTCACTGACTCTCAACCTGCTGTTTGCCTTTGTCGGCGGCATCCTGGCCGTACGTCTGGTTCCGCGCTTCGGCGCGTGGAAAATGACGGTGCTCGGCTACAGCTTCCAGTTTGTGGCGCTGATTGGACTGGCGCTGGTCGGGAAACCGGCGGATGGCGGCCAGGCGGCCATTTCGATTGCGATGCTGGCGTTGTTCCTGCTGGGCCAGGGCTTTGGTCCCGGTTCACATACCATGACTTTCGCTTCACTGAGCTATCCAACTTCACTGCGCGGCGTGGGAGTGGGCTTTAACCAGACGCTGATGCGAGGCAGCTCAACCGTATCGCTGTTCCTGTTCCCGCTGCTGTCGGCAGCACTGAGCACCAACGTATTCTGGGTGATTGCCCTGGCTCCGCTGGCAGGACTGACTGCGCTGCTGGCCTTCCGCTGGGAGCCTTCAGGGTATGATGTAGACGCTGAGGATTTTGCCATACAGAATCACTGATTCCACTCCCCTGGCCGGTAGCACTGCTGCTGGCCATCATTGACGCTCGCCTCAGACGCTCATTTATCAGATAACCCATCCCTGACTGCTATATATTCAATGTATGCAATATATTCAGAGGAGGGGTGATGTCATCAAAAAATTATCGCCGTCATGCCTCTAACTTTATTTCGTCACAGTCAGCTAATCACTCAAGCTGAAATAACGTTAGCCAGTCTCGATCTTCCTTCTCTGGTCAAAATGCGGGCCGGTAAAAGAGTCATTCACAGCGATCCCTCGGAGTATCCGCTGATCCGGCACTGGGCCCCGGACTTGACCGAATTTCTTTGCCTGCCAGACCGGATGGAGATCTTTATCGAGGACTCTTCAGGCTAGCCAGCCAGGCGCTGGGCGGTAAAGCGCTCGAACTCGACGGGGATGCGGGCAAAGGTGTGCAGAAACCAGGGAGTGAAGCGCTCGGGGTGCCGATCGATTTCCTGCTGTATTTCCGCCAGTGAAGCATACCGCCAGCCCTCAGCCTCTTGCGGATTGGGCTGCGGCAACTCATCGCTGAAGGTGAAATAGACGTGGCCGTATTCGTGTTCGGTCAGGCCATTGTTCAGGGGCAGGTTGTAGCTCAGCTCAAACATCGGATGCAGCGTCAGGTGCAGCCCCATCTCTTCGCGCAGCCGGCGCTCTGCCGCTTGCTGGGTTGATTCCTGCGGATAGGGATGACCGCAGGTGGTGTTGCTCCACAGGCCGCCACAGTGATATTTATCGTTCGCACGCTGTTGCAATAACAGCTGGTGGCGTGAATTGAACACGTAAACGGTGACCGCGCGATGCAGCAACCCTTTTTGGTGAACTTCAAGCTTTTCCATTCTGCCGATGGGACGATCGTGGCGATCAACCAGGATAACTTCGATTGCAGACATGCGTACTCCTTAAGACTAATCGCAGATATTGTGGCATATCTTCCGGCCTTATGGCTGCATAAAATCGTGCAATTATGTGACAAAAGGTGCCGTTGAAAGCCCCATTTAGTCACATTAAACGCCTTCTGAATTAACAGCCTGCAGCGATAAAATCGCCGTTGGCGCTGACCGGTATCACCGAGAAGAACAGCACAAAAGCGAAAAATATCAGCAACAATCCGGCGATCAGTGCGGTCAGACTGTAAGCACGACTGGCAAACCGCGAAAGCCAGCCCTGATTCATCAGCAGCAGGTGGTTGCGGGTATGGGTGATCATGGTAGCGATTAACATAATGGAAAGGCTGGTGCCCACCGCCATACTCAGGGTTGCCAGCACGCCCCAACGATAAAAGCCTATCGCGTTGGCAAAGATCAAAATCAATATCGCCCCGCTACAAGGCCGCAGACCGATGGAGAAAATCACCCACAGGCGGGTTTTCCAGTCGCCCTCCAGCTGTTGTGCTGTGGGAAGGTGATTATGTCCGCAGCAGCAATTCTCCGCATGCGCACGATCGCTGTGCTTGCTGTTGCGTTGAAACAGGCTCACTTTCAGCCCCATAGCCCGCAGCAGCAATGCAATACCAAACAAGGCTATAAACACCGCGCTGCCCTTTTCCACGTAATAACGGCTGAGGCTCAGGTCGCCTGCGGACAGGTTGAAGATAACCGCCAGGATCCAGACAAAGACAATCGCCGTGATCCCCTGCATCAGGCTGCCCATCAGGGTAACCAACCGACTGGCTGCTACTTTTTCCGTGCTGGTAGCCAGCCAGGTGGTAATGACAAATTTACCGTGACCAGGCCCGACTGCATGCAGAAAACCGTAGACGAAGCCACCGAGCACCAGCATAACGCCCCCTTTAATCTGCCCGCTTTGCTGCTGCAGCATATACATCACCAGGTAGCGATGCATAGTAATCTGGAAGGCGATACAGGCCTGAACAAAATCAGCCCAGTAAAAGCTGAACAGGCCCAGCGCAAGGCAGACCAGTAGCAAAAGAGAAACGGTGTAAACAGGGTGCTGTTTCAGAACGGAAGAGTGCATAGGCGAACCCGCAAATGTTATCCATGGCGCGTTCTGAAGGTGCGATCCCGTGGGAAAAGCCCGACGCGCCTGCGTCGGGCCTTATCTTACAGTTTAAAGCTGCTGACAACCAGCTCCAGCTGGACCGTCTGTTCTTCCATCGCCTGAGCGGCAGAAGAGACCTGCTCCACCAGTGAGGCATTCTGCTGGGTGGTGCTGTCAAGCTGGTTAATGGCGGTGTTGATCTGATCGATCCCCATGCTCTGTTCACGGCTGGCCGACATGATTTCGGCCATCAGCGTGGTCACGCTGCTGACGCCATTCATCAGCTCATCCATGGTGCTGCCTGCTTCCTGCACCAGCTGGCTGCCCTGGTCGATATTCGCCACCGACTCTTCAATCAGTTTCTTGATCTCACGGGCAGAATTGGCTGAACGCTGGGCGAGGTTGCGCACCTCCGAAGCCACCACCGCGAAACCACGCCCCTGTTCACCGGCACGCGCAGCTTCCACGGCGGCGTTAAGAGCAAGAATGTTGGTCTGGAAGGCGATACTGTCAATGACGCCGATAATATCGACCACCTTGCGGGAAGAAGCGTTAATTTCGCCCATGGTAGTCACAACCTGTTTCACCACATTGGAACCCCGTTCTGCCACGCGCGAAGCGTCACCCGCCAGCTGGTTAGCATGGGTGGCGTTATCGGCGTTCTGTCGCACGGTGCCGGTCAGCTCTTCCATCGATGCGGCCGTTTCCACAATAGAGCTGGACTGCTCTTCAGTGCGAGCTGACAGGTCGAGGTTACCGCTGGCGATCTCTTTAGAAGCCGAAGTGATCGCCAGTGCGCTGTCACCAACCTGACGCATCAGGCCCTGCAGATACTCAATAAAGTTGTTAAAGCTCTGCGCAACCGCGTTGAACTCAGGGCTGCCGCTGGCGGGTAAACGCTGCGTCAGGTCAGCACCGCCAGTAGACAGAGCCAGTATATTGTCGTTCAGACCGCCGAGACGTTTCATCATCGTGCGGATAAAGCCCAGCAGGACCAGAAGCAGCACGATGGCCAGCGGGATTTGCACCAGACCCAGACGGGTCAGGATGGAATTAGTCTGTTTCGACAACAGCGCGGTAGGAACATCGCTGGCGATATACCACGGGCTGCCGCTGATTTGCTGAACAAACAGCGTATGGTTACCGTCTTCTCCCTCATAGCTGCTCTGTGAAGGCTCAGACCCGGCACTGCCCAGTAACGCGCGCAGTGGAGCCGCCATCGGTATGGAAAGCTCACTCAGATTGCTAAGCTTGGGCGCGGCATCCACCAGGCTGGCATCGCCCACGACTTTGCCGTCGGCTTCGACAATCAGTACCTGACCCTGTACCGCCTGCCCCATCTCTTTCGCCAGATGGTTAAAGAAGCCCAGCGTCACGTCGATGGTCGCCACGCCCCAGGCTGCACCATTGCGGTAAATGCCCATTGCGCAGTTGGTACGGGGCTGCGGGCTTGCCGCATCCTGATAGGCTTTCGCCCAGGCACACTGCCCTTTTGCGGCGGCCAGCCCGTCTTTATACCAGGACTGTTCGTAATAATTCGGGGCTTCGGCTGAGTTCCAGAAGGTATTCACCTGCAGGGTATTGCTGCTGTCGCGAGCGAAGAAGGTGCTGAATTTATTCTTCGCCGGATCGCGCATTTTAGGCAGCGGCCAGACGCCGCCGCCAAAGACGTTAACGTCCTGATACTGGTTAACCAGCGCGGGCAGAACCGTATCAATGCCAGTGCTGTCCAGCACCGCCACGGATTCGGTGATGCTGCGCTGCTGAGCCTGGATACGGTTCATCATTTCGGTAATACGTGAACCAATACTGTCCACTTCATAACGCACCAGCCGACTCTCACTGGTCGTAAGCTGGGGCGCAACAAAGATTTTAATGACCACAACCGTGATCAGCAGCAGCAACGCAAAGAAGCCGACGATCAGGAGGGTAAATCTGCCCTGGGTAGTTTTCAACATGGTGAGCCCCACTCAACTCAATCAGGCACAATTGCCTGATCGAGTTAACGGCTCGTTAAAAAATAACTTGAGGTGATCTGGATCAATATTTAGAGAATTATTTTGCTAAAGTAATCCTTATAAATCCACTCACAGCAGTTAGTTCTGTGATTCAACAACTTGCTGGCGAGGTCTGAAAATATGGTTTCCACCGGCCTCGCGTAGTCGGCTGACCAGCAGATTGCCGCCGTTATCATCGTTTTCTGCAAATTCACGTTCAGCAGTGGTGACCGGCGTCGCCCAGAGAAGATTAACCTTCTCCCCTTCACGTTTTGGCAAAGTGAACTGACCGCCTTGCTCAGCCAGCTCGCCTGACAGCAGAAAACCTTCAAAGCCAACCGGTGCCACGGCTGACTCCAGCGTGTGTCCTTCCCCCAGCCAGCTGAGACGCGCCCAGGGGAAATGCGCGAAGCTTGCCAGTGCACTTGCCATCTGCACCGCGTTCTCTTCGGTCATCACTTCCGCATCAATCGCCATTGCCAGCTCGGTGCGGCGATACTGCGGGGCCAGATCTTCGTACAGAAAATCCACGCCCGGCATCGGCCGAATGCTCATCCCCAGCGTCAGGAAGTACCAGCTTCCCTGATGATAATGCTGGGAAATCGCCATCGGCGGCCAGTTACCCTGGTCTACAGAGTAATATTTCAAGGATTCACCGAACTGCGCCTGATAGCACTGCAGCATATCGTGCTGCATCGGTTCCCACAGGTGACCATCGTGCCAGTCACGCCAGAACAGGCGATGCTTTTCCGCCTGAGCGTAGTAGCCATTAGTGGAGGCCGACCCCAGCGGCGCAGTCAGGCAGTTTTCCTTAATGCAGGCTGCCGAAAAGCTGACCTGTTTATCCTGATACAGGCTCCAGCCGGGGATCACCGCCAGCAGCTGGCCCTGATACCACAGCGCCGCACCGTCGTCGGTCGGCTCCCAGATCACCTGGAGTCCCGCAGGATCCAGTATTGGTTCCGCTTCAAGCGTGCGGCAAAATTCCGCGCTGAGCAGTGGCGGGATGCCCTGCTCCATCGCAGCACGATCTTCATGCGCGGGCGCGGGCAGCAGATTTCTCAGCCAGCAGCCGCGCACGGCAAACTGGCTGCGAAAAGGCTCTGCGGGCCAGATGTAGAAATAAGCGGCACGCTCATCCTGTTCAACCATGGCGATTAGCGTTTGTTGCTGATTTGTCACCTCAGCAATCCGATACGACTGTGTCATAAAGCCTCGACGGTGGGTGGAGGGATCCCTTTTTCCGGAGAATAGAGCAGGATGTCCCGTTGTGCCACGTCAGAGCAAGGGTAAAAGTCTCAAAACCCCCTTGCCGGTAAACAACGTGACACAAACCAGGAAGCGAACTGCATCAAACCTTCACTAACACCCTGTGCCTGAGGAAGGGTTTGCCCATATCTCTTTCACAAAATGAACTAAAAACTTTCCGGAAAAGATTAAATAACGGCATCAGTTGATTCACGATAGTGTTTATTGCCCTCTGCCATCGTCATAAAAATGTGTGGGCGTGCCGGATTTTTGATCCACGGTGATAGCAGGAAAGATCCGGGCACCGCATCTAATGGTTGCATTGTTTCAGACTATGAGTTCAGAAAAGAAATCTGGGACAGTCATGACAAGGAGATAATCGTGGAATGAAATATTTAATTTTAGTGATGATAATGACAAACTTCGCGCTGGCCGATGTCGTTAAGGAAAATAATTATAAAATCCCAATTTCAGGCACGGGAATAGAGATGACGGAACAAATGTATACAACAATGAGGATCGACACCAGTACAACAGATGAAGAAAAAACGAAAACTGAGTTAATTTCAAACCTGCCAGTAAGCAACTCTTTAGCACGACAATATGCAATGGAAAGCTACAGGAAAGATCCTGACGACTGGATATCATTAAAGGATACTTCAAAATGTATACTGAGCATTACGTTAGAAATTTAAAAATAAAATTCACCCACGAAAATAAAAACAAAAAGCAGAACATTTTTCTGCTCGCCGTATTAAATCCATAAAACCAGGATCTTCACGCCTCCCTTCCCACCCGCCTCATCGCACGGTGATATGCGCCGTTGCGAATACACCAGCGGAGCAGCGCAGCCAGAAAATTAAGGCGCTTGCGGATCAGCATGCGCTTTAGCGGAGAGAAACGAAATCCGAACTGCTGCTGCGCCCATTCCGGCAACAGCTCAATACCGGCCATCATCATCGCGTGCATCGCCGGGCCTGCCTGCCAGCTCGGCGCGGGGGCCTGAAGTAACAGGGTTAACACTTCCCGCGTCCTCTCGTCGCAACGCAACTCTGGCTGTAACGACTGCAGATAACCCTCCACCGCCTGTACCGTTTTCGGCACATTTGCTGCACCCAGCGCTTCCGCCACAACGGCAGCTTCGGCGTAGTAGCGATCCTGTTCTGCCAGGCTGAACTGCGGATTTTTATAACGCAGGTGAGAAGCCAGGAAACGGCTGGTTTCCGCCACGTGTACCCATGTCAGGAGTGCGGGATCGCTGGCGGCATAAGGCGTGCCCATTGCGTCGATGCCTGTTACCTGCAGATGGATGCGCTTCACCCGTTCAATCAGCGTGTTGGCGTCAGCGGTATTGCCGAAGGTGGTCACGGCGATAAACTGACTGGTCCGCCGCAGCCTGCCCATCATATCTTCCCGAAAGGTAGAGTGGTCCCACACCCCGGCCAGCGCGAGCGGATGCAGCATCTGCATCAGCAAGGCCGAGATGCCGCCGCACAGCATGGAAGAAAAGTCACCGTGCACTCGCCAGATAACGCTGTCCGGGCCATACAGGCCCGGGTCGCCTTCCGGTCGGGAAAGGTCGAAATCATTGCTTGCCAGACCGTTCAGGCGAAAAATCTGCTGCTGAATTCTGTCGCGAACCGACAACATAATGCTACCTGGTTATTTTCAAATAAGAAAAGGGACGACAACATCGTCCCTCAAGTGACTCAGGAGTCAGACTTCCCTGTGCAGACCCTGCTACAGGTACTCAAATTCCGCGTTGTTGGTGCGGGCAGAATCCAGCCCGATCATCACGTTGAATTTACCCGGCTCAGCCACCTGCTGCATTCTTGCATTCCAGAATTGCAGTGCCTGAACATCAATCGGGAAGGTTACCGTCTTCGTCTCACCCGCTTTTAGCATAATGCGCTTAAAGCCCTTCAGCTCTTTTACCGGACGGCTGATGCTGGCCATTTCGTCATGCAGATACATCTGCACGACCGTTGCCCCCTCGCGGCTACCGGTGTTGGTTACCGTCACGCTGGCATTGACCGTGCCGTTCCGCGGCATGGTTTTCGATGACAGGGTAACAGGCGACATCTTGAAGGTGGTGTAGCTCAGACCATAGCCGAACGGGAACAGCGGACCGTTGGCGGCATCATAGTAGTGCGAAGTGTATTTATTAGGCTTGTTCGCATCATACGGACGACCGGTGTTCAGGTGATTGTAGTAAATCGGGATCTGACCGACCGAGCGTGGGAACGACATTGGCAGTTTACCCGACGGGTTGTAATCGCCAAACAGCACATCAGCAATGGCATTACCCCCTTCTGTACCGCTAAACCAGGTCTCCAGCAGTGCATCGGCCTGCATATTTTCTTTGACCAACGCCAGTGGACGGCCGTTCATCAGCACCAGTACCAGCGGTTTGCCGGTGGACTTCAGCGCGTCGATCAGCGCCAGCTGGCTTGGCGGAATGGTGATATCGCTGCGGCTGGAGGCTTCGTGCGCCATGCCCTGCGCTTCACCCACTACAGCCACCACCACATCAGATTTCTTCGCTGTGGCAACCGCTTCGTCGAGCATTTCTTTTGGCGAACGCGGGCCAACCGTCACCGCTTTCTCATAGATATTCAGGAAATCCTGAATCCCTTTGTTGTCGGTGATGTTAGCACCTTTGGCATACAGCACCGTGGCTTTACCTGCGGTGGCATTTTTCAGCCCCTGCAGCACAGTCACCGATTGTGAAACCACACCTGCAGCCGACCAGCTGCCCATGATGTCACGCTGGCTGTCGGCCAGTGGGCCAATCAGCGCGATGGTGCCGGATTTTTTCAGCGGCAGCGTTTCAAGACGGTTTTTAAGCAGCACGATGCTTTTACGTGCCACATCACGGGCTTCCGCACGGTGCAGGCGGCTTTCCGCATTGGTGTCAGCCGGATCGCTGCCTTTCGGGCCCAGGTGGCTGTACGGGTCGTTAAACAGCCCCATATCATATTTGACGTTCAGCACGTGACGGGTGGCATCGTCGATCTCTTTCTCGCTTACCGCGCCACTTTTCACCAGGCCCGGCAGGTACTTGCTGTAGTACTCGTCGCTCATGCTCATGTTGACGCCAGCCTGAATCGCAATGCGCACTGCGTCCTGCGGATCGCTGGCCACGCCATGCTTCATCAGCTCTTTGATTGCACCATGATCGCTGATGGTAATGCCCTTAAACTTCCAGTCATCGCGCAGCAGGTCTTTCAGCAACCAGCTGTCCGCCGTGGCCGGGACGCCATTCAGCGAGTTCAGTGCCACCATCACGCCACCGCTCCCGGCGTCCAGAGCAGCCTTGTAAGGCGGCAAATAATCCTGAGCCAGACGCTGCGGGCTCATGTCCACCGTGTTGTAATCGCGCCCGCCCTCCACCGCGCCATAAGCCGCGAAGTGCTTGACGCTGGTCATCACCGAGTAGCGATCGGCCGGACTTTTGCCCTGCATGGACTGCACCAGGGTGCGGCCCATCTGCGAAGTCAGATAAGTGTCCTCGCCAAATCCTTCAGAAACCCTGCCCCAGCGGGGTTCACGTGTGACATCCACCATCGGTGCCCAGGTCATGTTCAGGCCATCATCTGCCGCTTCATACGCGGAGATACGCCCCACTGCAGCCACTGCGTCCAGATCCCAACTGGAAGCAAGGCCAAGCGGAATTGGAAATACCGTGCGCTGGCCGTGCACCACATCATAGGCAAAAAACAGCGGAATTTTCAGGCGGCTGAGCTGCATCACCTGGTCCTGCATCGCCCGGATATCCTGACGGGTAACCGTGTTAAAAATGGCGCCGACCTGCTCATGTTTGATCATTTCACGGATAGCCTCTTTCGGGTTATCCGGCCCGACGCTGATCAGCCTGAGCTGGCCAATTTTCTCGTCGAGGGTCATTTTTTTCAGCAGATCCGTCACAAACGCATCGCGGGCTTCCGGGGTTAAAGCATGTGGGCCAAACAAGTCGTCAGCAAAAGCAGGGTGTAACGTTAAGGCGGCAGCAAGGCTGACAGAGCAAATCCATTTCATCAGGGCGGTTTCTCTCAAGTAACTGCGGGGCAAGGATTTATTGAGTGACAAGGTCATAAGGCATTCAGTGTGCCATAAGTTGAGGATAGCAGGTAGTTTTCAACTCACTGCCGCGATCCACCTCTGATTTTTTAAAACCGGCAGCCTGTTCAGGGGGTGCTAAAATCAGCACGTGACATAAAAAAGGACAAAGGATATGCACAACGCCCCTTCCCCGGTCAGCCAAAAGCTGGTCACTGAGCTGGCCCGAGTAGTTGGCCGCCCCCATCTGCTGACCGATCCTCAACAAACTGAACGCTACCGTAAAGGTTTTCGCTCCGGCTCTGGCGAGGCGCTGGCCGTGGTGTTCCCCGGCACGTTGCTGGAGCAGTGGCGGGTTCTGCAAGCCTGTGTGGCTGCCGATGCAATTGTTCTGATGCAGGCAGCAAACACCGGCCTGACCGAAGGTTCCACGCCAAATGGCAATGATTACGATCGCGATATCGTCATTATCAGCACCCTGCGGATGGACAAGATCCAGCTACTCGACGAAGGCAAACAGGTGCTGGCTTTTCCCGGCAGCACGCTCTGGCAGCTGGAAAAAATCCTCAAGCCGCTGGGGCGTGAGCCCCATTCGGTCATCGGTTCTTCCTGCATTGGCGCTTCAGTACTGGGCGGCATTTGCAATAATTCCGGCGGCTCGCTGATTAAGCGTGGTCCCGCTTACAGTGAAATGGCGCTGTATGCGCAGATCGATGCCGGAGGCAAGCTGACGCTGGTCAATCATCTGGGAATCGATCTTGGCAGCACGCCGGAACAGATCCTCAGCCGCCTGGACGATAAAACATGGCAGCAAAGTGACGTGAAGCACGATGCGCGCCATGCCTCAGATCATGAATATGCCACGCGCGTGCGCGATGTGCAGGCAGACACGCCTTCCCGGTTCAACGCCGATGCCCGCAGGTTATTCGAGGCGTCAGGGTGTGCGGGTAAACTGGCCGTGTTCGCCGTGCGGCTGGACACGTTTGCCAGTGAAAAGTCGCAGCAGGTCTTTTATATCGGCACCAATAACCCAGGCGTACTGGATGAGCTGCGCCGCCATATTCTCAGCCAGTTCAGCGAACTGCCGGTGGCGGGTGAATATCTGCACCGCGATATCTTTGACGTTGCGGAAGTCTACGGGAAAGACACCTTCGTGATGATCGACAAACTGGGCACCGACAAGATGCCGCTATTTTTCACGCTTAAAGGCCGCGTGGATGCCTGGCTGAAAAAAATCAGTTTCGTCAGACCGAACCTGACGGATCGCCTGCTGCAGAAAGTCAGCAATCTGCTGCCCTCACACCTGCCCGCGCGTCTCAGGCAGTATCGTGACCGGTTTGAACATCACCTGATGCTGAAGATGGCCGGACCGGGTATTGATGAAGCCCGCAAGTATCTGCAGAGCTACTTCGCTCAGGCCGAAGGGGAATTTTTTGAATGTACGCCGGAAGAAGGCGCGAAAGCGTTTCTGCACCGCTTTGCCGCAGCGGGCGCGGCCGTGCGCTATCACGCCGTCCATCATGACGAGGTCGAAGACATTCTGGCGCTGGATATCGCCCTGCGCCGTAACGACCGGGACTGGTTTGAGCAGCTGCCCGCAGAGTTTGACGATGCGCTGGTGCACCGGCTCTACTACGGCCACTTCTTCTGCCACGTTTTCCATCAGGATTACATTGTGAAAAAGGGCGTGGATGCCCACGCCCTGAAGGAGAAGATGTTGGCTATTCTGGCCGATCGCGGGGCCGAATACCCGGCTGAACACAACGTCGGTCATCTGTATCAGGCCAGGCCGCAGCTGAAAGCCTTTTATCAGCAGCTTGACCCTACCAACAGCCTCAATCCTGGGATCGGCAAAACCACCAAAGCAAAAAACTGGGGGAATTAAGGAAGATCGCCCTGATCCACCACCACTTTCTGACCGTTCCGCTGTTCCACAATCATCGTCTGCGGCGTGGAGAGCACCACGCCCTCTTTCCGCAGGCGGGTGAGAATATCAAACAACAGGTCGCTCTTCGCGCCTGATACCTGGCGCGGGCTGGCCACGTTGCCAGTCACCGCCAGCACAATTCCTGCCGAAGTCAGGTCTTTGAAGCTCACAGAAGGTTCCGGCGTTTCCAGGATCCGCTCATTTTCAATAAACACGTCCAGCAGCAGCTGACGAACCAGCACCGGGTCGATATCCAGCGGGAATGTCAGGGTGATGGTGGTTACGCCCTGCGCATTGCCCATGGTGGCGTTACGCACGTTTTGCGAAATAAACTGCGAGTTCGGCACGATCACCGTTGATTTATCGCTCAGCTGGATCTCGGTGGCACGCACATTAATGCGGCGGATATCCCCTTCAATCCCACTGATGCTCACCAGGTCCCCTACTTTCACCGGGCGTTCCGTCAACAGGATCAGGCCGGAGATAAAATTCTTCACGATCTCCTGCAGGCCGAAACCGATACCTACCGACAGGGCGCTGACGATCCACGCCAGCTTGTTCCACTGCAGCCCCATAATCGACAGCGCCAGCAGGAACACCACCACGTAGCCGACGTTGCTGAACAGAGTGATCAGCGAGACGCGCATTCCGGCGTCCATAGTGGTTTTTGGCAGGAAGTCCTGGTCGAGCCAGCGCTTGACCGAACGCAGCACGTAGATGCCGACAATCAGGCAAAGTAACGCATTCAGCACATGGGCAGGCACGATATTCAGCGACTCCAGCCCCTTACCGCCCCAGAACTCAATGGCTTTCTGTACCAGCTCGATCGGGGTCGCGCTGCCAAAAGTCCCGTTGAGCAGCGCCATCGCAGCCGCCAGCACCAGAATGGTTTTACCGATCGCGCCAAGCAGTGCTGCGACCTGCGACAGGTGGCGCTCATCCACATTCAGCGAGCGCTGGATGCTTTTACCGGAAGCGTTATTGGTCGAAAACAGACTTTCGCTGCCATCCGCTACCAGCTGGCTGAGAATATAGAACGAGCCGAACACAATGCCCATCCAGATCAGCTCATAGCTCAGGAAGCGCGCCAGCGTCACATAACCAATCACCAGCGCCACCAGAATGGCCACGCCCACCAGGGTGATGGCCATCTGGATCAGACCGACCAGCGTGGATTTGGCTTCCGGCTGCCCGCCTTCCAGAATCATTTTTCGGCGAACGCGGTTAGTACGAATGCTGATGGACAACGCCATGGCACCAATCAGCAGCGCGGTAATGCCGTTCGCCAGCACCGTCGTGCCCACACTGGTATTGGCGCTGCTGTTGAGGATCTCAATAGTCTGGAAGACGAACACCAACGCGGCAGTCAGCGGCGGGAACGGCTTCAGCGCCAGAGCAACCTGATTGGAGATATTTGGCAGTCGCCAGGAAGGACGGCGCGTTGACAGGAATGCCCTGCCCAGCCCGGCAATCAGCCCGCAGAGAATGCTCAGGCCGACCAGCTTGTCGGCAAATGTCCGTACATCATCCACCACGTCGTCATGGCGGGTAAAGGCAAGGTCGAGGAAATTAAAGGCCAGCACCACAGCGGCCAGCGTGGTCATGGCGATCGCGGCAGCGAGGAAGCTACGGCGCAGGCGGCCTTCCGGCAGCAAATGGATGCCCACCCAGGCCAGAAACTCTTCCAGATAGCGGCGGCCAAAAGTGGCGACCAGCCCGGCCAGCACCACCCAGAACACGGTGCCAATCCGCCAGCCCGGCTGCCAGGAGAGCACGGCGGTATCCGCCAGTTCACCAATGAAATCACTGACTTTAGCTGCGTCATCGCTTTGGGTATTGAACATCGGTGCCCAGAAACGCGGGCCGAAGATACTGCCGGCATTCAGCGCCAGCTGGGTTTTCAGCGCATCACGGCGCAGGTTGACGATCTGTGCAGAGAGGTTAATCGCCCCGCTTTTAATCGCTTCAGCCTGCTTGATCTGATCGTCCGTTTTGCCCTTCTGGCTCTCCAGGTTTTTGCGCTTGCTGGTGACTTCGGCGGTCTCTTTCACGCCGCTTTCCGGTTTGGGAGCCGGACCCAGCACCGCCAGCTGAGCCTGCAACTGCGCACGCTGGGGGATAATCCCCTGCATCAGCGTATCGGCATCTCCTGACAGCTCCAGCGCCATATCATTCAGCGCGGAAAGGCGGCTGTCGTTGGTTTCGCCGGAAACCTGCTGCTTAATCTTATCCAGCACCTTCTGCATTTTCGGCAATTCAACTGCGGCGTTCACTTTGGCCGGAGCGTCACCATTTTGCTGGCTGGAGTCGTCGGAGGCCGCCTGAACCATCACCGGAGAGCAGGCGAACAGGACTAGCAGGCAGACGCGAAAGAAGGTTAATAAGGTAGACATGAAAATTTCCAGATATAAAGACGAGGCCGGACAAAACCGGCACCAGAAAATCTTGCGCCAGTCTATGCTTTTGCCCGGTCTGAAACTATAAGATTTCTTAACTACTCGACGTTTTCTGCAACACTGCCGTTACTGACCATATCTGCCGCTTTCTGTTTCTTATAGCTCAGCGCGGCGGCCGGGACCGGCGAGGCCTTACCGGTTTCCATCCAGGTCCGCAGACGGTTAGCGTCAGCAAAATGGGTATATTTACCGAAGGCATCCATCACCACCAGCGCCACCGGACGCTGATTGATCACCGTACGCATCACCAGACAGTGACCGGCTTCATTAGTAAAACCGGTTTTGGTCAGCTGGATATTCCAGTCCGGGCGATAAACCAGATGATTGGTGTTACGGAAGGGCAGAGTGTAGTTCGGGCTTTTGAAGGTCGCCATGTCTTCATGGGTGGTGCTGAGCTGGCCAATCAGCGGGTAGCGTTTGGTGGCAATCAGCAGTTTAGTCAGGTCGCGTGCCGTTGAAACGTTCTCGACAGACAGGCCGGTCGGCTCAACGTAGCGGGTATGGGTCATGCCCAGTTCGCGGGCTTTGGCATTCATCGCGCGGATAAAAGCGTCGTAGCCGCCCGGATAGTGATGAGCCAGGCTGGCTGCCGCACGGTTTTCAGAGGACATCAGCGCCAACAGCATCATATTTTTACGGCTGATTTCACTGTTCAGACGCACGCGGGAGTAAACGCCGCGCATCTCTGGCGTATGGCTGATATCCACATTCAGCATCTCGTCCATCGGCAGATGGGCATCCAGCGTCACCATCACCGTCATCAGTTTGGTGATTGAGGCCATTGGACGAACCAGATCGGGGTGGCTGGCGTAAATCACCTTATTGCTGTTGAGGTCGACGATCATCGCGCTGCCAGAGGCGATTTGCGGCTGTGTCAGAGGGGCCACATCAACGAGACGATTGCTGGCATCGGCCTGAGGCACGAAAACCTGTCCAGAAAAAAGCAAAGCCAGACTCAAGAGAGATATGCGAATTTTTGCAGGCATCTTTTAAAAACTTAACCGGGGAGTGATTCAGGTGCGACACGGCCGCACGCCGCCACCGCGAAAAGCAGGCCTCACGGGGCTGGCTAGCGCATAATACGCCGGAGACTAAGGTTTTTCCTACAGGATATTCGTTTCTGAGCGTTAATGAGCTGCCGCCGGTAACCCGGCGGCAGAAAATGTCAGAAAAGTTGATAACCGTAACCCCATAACACCACGGTCAGGGCCATTAATACTTCAAATACCAGAATGCCAATTGCCAGCGTTGAGCCGGAAAAACGCAGGCTCTCTTCGCGGTCAATATTCAGAAACATTGGGATACCGACGTAGAGTAAATAGCCGGTATAGACCAGAGCCAGCGCACCGACAAAAACGCATAGCCAGACCAGCGGATAGAGCGCGACCAGCCCACTGATAAACAACGGCGTTGCCACATATCCGGCAAACACGGTACAGCGGCGCAGACCCGGGCGCTGCGGGTAGTCACGGGCCATCCAGTAAATCACCCTGCCCATTACCGCCACTCCGCCGAGGATCAGGGCATAGAAAAGAATCGCCAGAGCAAAGGCGTTAAACAGTGAGAGAGGGATGTTTTGCTGAGAGCCAAGATCCCAGCCAAACTGCGTGGTGCCGATAAACGCACAGATCACCGGGATCAGTGCCATAAGCAGGACGTGGTGCGTGTAGTGATGAGAGACCGTTTCGTTCTCTTGCTTGATATCACGCATCTCCCGGTCAGGATGCGCAAGAAGTCCCCAGACATGGTTCATATCTTCACTCCTCTGCTACAACGAGCCGCCGGTCAGTGGGAAGATGGCGGATTACTTCAAGTATAAATGGTCGTGACATGTTTGTTTTTTCGCCAGACTGACTTCGCGCTAATCAATTCAATTTGCAGTAAAAAAAAACACAAATATCGCTAACTTTCAGCCAGGTTTAAGCCAAAGCGGTTAGACTTACCTGCTTTACAGTCAAAATAATTCAAGCTACAGGAACACGGCCAGCGAGCAAATCCGCTGGAACTTACTTAAGTGAGAGACAGAGGTGCGCTCGTGCAGCCAACACACCTGTAGCTTGAAGTATGGAGGCTAAGCGCATCAACCGCAGGAGGAAGGGCATATGGATGTCAATCATCTGATCTCGCAGTACGGTTATCTGGCGCTGTTTATTGGCTGTATTGCCGAAGGGGAAACGTTCACGCTGCTGGGCGGCGTGGCGGCGCATGAAGGGCTGTTACACTATGGCCTGGTGGTTCTGGTCGCTATGGCTGGCGGCATCCTGGGCGATACCGCCCTGTTCTTTGTTGGCCGCCACTACGGTTCGGCGATCCTGAAGCGGTTTAAAAAGCATCAGAAGCAGATCGCTAAAGCCAACAAACTGATCCACAAACGTCCGGTCCTGTTTGTGATCGGTGTAAGATTTATGTACGGCCTGCGCATTCTTGGCCCGATTATTATCGGAGCCAGCAGGCTGAAACCACAAAAATTCTTATTGCTCAACGTGATTGGTGCGGTGGCGTGGGCGCTGATTTTCGTCACTCTTGGCTACGTGGGCGGCCAGGTGATTGCCCCGTGGTTGCACACGCTGGATCACCACCTGAAGAAACTGTTCTGGGTGCTGCTGGCGATAGCGGTAGTCTGGGGGATCCGGCTGTACTATAAGCACCGCTCGGATCGCCAGCCAGATGACGAGGAAGAGGACGATCCTAAAGCTGGGTGAATTCCGTCACTTCTGCATAAAGAACTGCGGATTAGCCAGCATAAAACCACCGTCAACAACAAATGACTGACCGGTAGTGTAGGTCGACCACTGCGAGCAGAGCCATGCAACCAGACTGGCCACTTCCCGCGTGTCGCCCGGCCTGCCTGCCGGGATTTCCGGTATTGAAATGCGGTGTGCATCTTCATTGGTCATGTTATTGATCGGTGTGGCAATTGCGCCGGGTGCCACCGAGTTGACCAGAACTTTATGCGGTATCAGGCTCAGCGCCATGGATTTAGTCAGGCCGCCCAGTGCATGTTTCGCTGCGGTGTAAGCCACCGATCCCGGCAGCGGCGTGTGCTCATGCACCGAGGTAATATTGATAATTCTGCCGCCTTGCCCCTGTTTGACCATGTGACGCGCCGCAATCTGCGAGCAAAGAAAGGCTCCGTCCACGTCTACCGAAAAAACCTTACGCCAGTCTTCAAAGGTGGTCTCCAGAAAATCGGCTTTCAGGTTTGCACCGGCGTTATTGACCAGCACGTCAATCCGCCCAAGTCGGGCAATCAGCGCTTCCAGTGAACGACTGCCTTCCTGCGGGTCGCCCAAATCTATTTGCTCAATTTCGGCCTTTTTACCCAGTTCCCTGACCTGCCGGGCCGTCTCTTCCGCGCCCTTACTCTCCGACCGCCAGGTAATACCCAGGTCAAAACCCTGCTGCGCCAGCATTACGGCACACGCCTGTCCGATACCGGAATTCGAACCGGTCACAATAGCCACTTTATTCTCTGGGATGCTCATGGTTCTCTCCTTTTTCATGGTGATAGCCTTCAGCAAGTATAGAAGAGGAAAAAAGACGCTGGTTTACACCTCGTTGCGCTTCCCTGCCCCGTAACGCGCAGCCAGTGACTATAGTTAGCGGTAACACCGACAACGCCGGGGAATGGAATGAGCAAAATAAAACGTAAGATTGAAGACCACGGAGTGATCGGTGATTTGCGCACCTGCGCACTGATAGCCAACGATGGCACCATCGATTATTTCTGCTGGCCCAACCTTGATAGCCCCTCGGTCTTTACCGCGCTGCTGGATGGCGATGAGGCCGGATTATTCACTATCGCACCCGACTGGCAGGGAGCGCGTCAGCAACAACTCTACCTGCCGGATACCACCATTCTGCAAACCCGCTGGCTGGCGAAGGAAGGCGTGGCTGAAATCACTGACTACATGCCGCTGTGCCAGCAGGAAGAACGGCAGCCAAGAATTATACGGCGGGTTAAAGTGGTCCATGGCACTGCGACCTTCGGCCTGCGCTGTGCGCCAGTACATGATTATGCCCGGGCTACAACCCGCGCCAGTAAGCAGGCTAATTGCGTGCTGTTCAGCGCGAAAGATCAGCCCACTCTTCGCCTGTGCGGCAACGTCGATTTTGCCGTGGAAAAAAACGCCGCTATCGCTACGTTCACCCTGAAGGCAGGCGAATGCAGGGAGTTTGTGCTTGGCTGCGCCGACGATGAACATCTGGATAAAGAGAACACCGAAAACTGCTTCAACGAGACGCTGCATTTCTGGCGGCACTGGAGTGCCCAGAGCACCTATCATGGCCGCTGGCAGGAGATGGTCAATCGCTCGGCGCTGACGCTTAAGCTGCTGACCTCGTGGAAACATGGCTCTATTGCTGCGGCGGCCACTTTTGGACTGCCGGAGGAGCTGGGCGGAGAGCGCAACTGGGACTATCGCGCTTCCTGGATCAGGGACGCCTCTTTCAGCATGTACGCGCTGATGCGCCTGGGCTATGTGGATGAAGCCCGCCATTTCACCCACTGGGTCGGCCGTTGTGTGGAGAACAGCCATAACGATGCGGAGAAGCTGCAGGTGATGTATCGCCTCGACAGCGGCACCGAACTGCATGAAAGCGAATTGCTGAACCTGTCGGGCTATGCTGATTCCACTCCGGTCAGGATCGGTAACGACGCCTGGCGTCAGTCTCAGCTGGATATCTACGGCGAGCTGATGGATGCCGTTTATCTCGCCAACAAATACGGTGAAGCTATCTCCCATCGCGGCTGGGCGCACGTCACCAAAATGATTGATTTTGTGTGCGAAAACTGGAACCAGGCCGACGCCGGGATCTGGGAGATGCGCGGCGAACCGCAGCATTTTCTGCACTCGCGGCTGATGTGCTGGGTCGCGCTGGATCGTGCAGTACGCCTCGGTGAAAAACGTTCCCTCTCTTTCCCTTACGACCGCTGGTGTAAAACCCGCGATGAAATTCGCGAGGATATCTGGAGCAATTTCTGGAATGAAGCGCGCGGGCATTTTACCGCCACCCGCCACGGTGATTTTGTCGATGCCTCGATGCTGCTGATGCCATTGGTGCGCTTTGTTGGCGCGACCGATCCTGACTGGCTGTCCACGCTGGATACCATCAAAGAGAAGCTGGTCAGCGACGGGCTGGTACGCCGCTATAACCTTGAGGAAACCCCGGCTGACGGATTGCAGGGCGAGGAAGGCGCTTTCACCGCCTGTTCATTCTGGTATGTTGAGTGTCTGGCACGAGCGGGCCGGGTTAATGAAGCGCATTTCGAATTTGAAAAGCTTTTGAGCTACGCTAACCCGCTCGGACTGTATGCGGAAGAGTTCGATCGTCAGGGGCGTGCGCTGGGCAATACACCGCAGGCGCTGAGTCATCTGGCGCTGATCAGCGCCGCCTTTTTCCTGAACCGGAAACTGAACGGCGACGATCCACTGTGGCAACCCTGAAGACAAATTGTGCCTTTTCCCAGTCCGGAACCGGCTTTACAGATAATTCTGCGTAAAGTTAGTTCAACTGTTACAAATGCTGGTTTCATCGAGATAATTATGACCATATAATGTGCAGCCGGTCACACCTGACCGGCACAGGCTCATTTATCCACTGATCACATGGCGCTACACCTGAAGAATATGAAAAAGAGCATCCGCGCATTAGCCGCTTTAGCCCTGGCCGTAACGGCATACAGCCACTCAGCCTTTGCCGTTGTTTATACTTTGCCAGCCGCAAACAGCCGTCTGATTGGCCAGAATCTTGAAATAACCCTCCCTCAGGACAGCAAACTTCCGCTGGAAGCCTTTGCTGCGCAGTATCAGATGGGCCTGAGCAATATGCTCGAAGCCAACCCGGGTGTGGATGTTTATCTGCCAAAAGCAGGCAGCAAACTGATTATTCCTCAGCAGCTGATCCTGCCAGACGCCCCGCGTGAAGGCATCGTGATCAACAGCGCGGAGATGCGCCTGTACTACTATCCGAAAGGCACCAACACCGTAGTGGTGCTGCCGGTCGGCGTGGGCGAGCTGGGTAAAGATACCCCGATCAACTGGACCACCGCCGTTGAGCGTAAGAAAGATGGCCCGACCTGGACGCCCACCAAAAAGATGCACGCAGACTCCGTGGCTGCCGGTGCGCCACTGCCTGCGGTCTTCCCTGCCGGCCCGGATAACCCGATGGGCCTGTATGCGCTGTACATCGGCCGTTTGTATGCCATCCACGGCACTAATGCCAACTTCGGTATCGGTCTTCGCGTAAGCCACGGCTGCGTGCGTCTGCGTGCTGATGACATCAAATGGCTGTTCGACAACGTGCCGGTTGGCACCCGCGTGCAGTTTATCGACCAGCCGATCAAAGCCACCGTTGAGCCTGACGGTTCCCGTCTGGTGGAGGTGCATAACCCACTGTCGCAGACCGAAGAGCAGTTTAACTCTCGCGAGCCAATTCCTCTGAGCATTACTCCGGTAGTGAACAAAGTGGTATCGGATGCCAGTGTTGATACCGCCGCGATGGAAGATGCACTGAAAGCCCGTACCGGCATGCCGACCAAAGTAAACGGCGCAGCGGACAATGGCTATGCTGCACCGATTGCCGTGCAGGAGATGGAAGGAGCTATGCCGAAAGAAGAGCCAATGACCCCGGTGACTAACCAGGGCGCTAACGTGGTGAATCAGAACGCTGCTCCGGCTGATGCTAACGCGCCAGCAAACAGCGGTGCGCCAGCGGTCAACCCGGAAACCGGTGAGCAGGATCAGCAGGCTGTACCTCAGACCCCGTCCACCGATTCACCTGCGCAGCAGCAGGCTCCGGCGGCCCCAGCCGCACCGGATAACAGCACCTTCGTGGTGCCGAAGCAGCCAGGCCCGATTTACGAAAACAAACCGGCCTCTGTGCCTGCCAAAGCCGCCGCTCCGGCAGCTGCGACAGTTAACAGCCAGTCTTAATCACTGCTGTGCGAAGAAACGGGCCCTGACGGCCCGTTTTTTTTATCCAGTCCATTACATTTTGTCCCGCCGACGCAATGCCAGCCACCCGGCCACGCAGGTAAACAGAGTCACCACCAGCACCAGCAAGATAAATCCGTGGTGGTTGGTTGCCAGCGGGATACCACCAACGTTCATCCCGAAGAAACCCGCCACAATATTAATCGGCAGCGCCAGCACGGTGATCACCGTAAGGGTGTAAAGGGTACGGTTACTCTGCTCCAGCTGCCGGGAAGCAATCTCTTCCTGCAGCAGACGGATACGCTCGGTCAGGCCAATCAGATCGTTCAGCACCACCGTAAACTCTTCGGTAAACTGACGCAGATCCTGCACCATGGCCGCCAACAAATCCGGCCTGCAGATGTCCACCGTACGCAACCTGATTATGGCGTGGGTGCTGACGCTGCCGGTCTCCATTTTACTTTCAGCCACCCTTTACTGGCTGTTTACACACTTTTAACCGGGAGACAATTTATGGCTGTGCACGGTAATGATTTCAGCAGCGAGCACTTTAACCAGCGACTGCTGCAGGAGTTCTATGACAGCTACGATGAAGAGCTGGAAATGGAACTGGACGACATCCGCTTTGGTGACCAGGCCGAGAAGCACGACGGTGACGAGAAAACCTGGCGCAGACACTATTTCCGCGAGCTGCTGCGTTTACAGGGCGAGCTGGTAAAACTGCAGGAATGGGTGACACGAACCGGTCACCGCGTGGTGATTATATTTGAAGGCCGTAGGAGCTGCGCTTCCTGAGCCGTATTCATGACCCGCTCAAACAGTGGAAGCTAAGCCCGATGGATCTGGAGAGCCGCCGCCTGTGGGAGGACTACACCGAGGCCAAAGAGGTGATGCTGGCCCGCACCCATATTGAGGAAGCGCCATGGTGGGTGGTGCAGGGCGTTGACAAGAAAAAAGCGCGTCTGAACTGCATCAGCCATCTGCTGCGTCAGATCCCCTATGAAGATGCCGAAGAGAAGAAAATTACGCTGCCGCCGCGTGAGCACAACGAAGACTATCGCCGCAGTCCGGTGCCGGAAAATATGATCGTACCGGAACTGTATTAACCAAACAGAGCGGAGAAGGTCAGCTGCTGCACCGGTAATGCCATCATCCGGGCTGGCATTTTCCGCGCAGTACAGAGAGAATCCGCCCTGCTCTTCTCAGCTGGCCTGCACCACGGTGCGGGTCATCATCTGTAACCGCAGGGTAATGGCAAACGCAAACAGCACCACCACCGCCGCCGCCAGATAGATCGAATCCACGCCCCAGTGCCCAATCAGCAGCCCGGCCAGTGGCCCGGTGATGCCAAGCCCGAAGTCAAGAAAGGCCGAATAGAGCCCCAGCGCCGATCCCTGATTCTGCGGTGCTACCTGCCTGATCGCCTCCACGCCCAGCGCCGGGAACACCAGCGAGAAGCCTGAGCCGGTGAGAAATGCCCCAACATCCACCATCAGCGAAGAGCTGCCCTGCCAAATCATCAGCAGCCCGATACATTCAATGGCGAAGGAAACCAGCGACACGCGGATGCCGCCAAAACGTCCGATATAGTTGCTGAACACCAGACGCATCGCCACAAAACCGAGGCTGAACAGCGTCAGCGAGAAAGCGGCTCCGCTCCAGTTATGGCTGGCGAAGTAGAGGGTGATAAAGGTGGCTATCGTTCCGAAACCAACGGTTCCCAGCCCCAGGCACAGACCGTACAACCAGATGCGCGAGAACACTTTGTTGAACGGGATACGCTGACCCACCACCACCACCACCGCAGGACGCCGGGTGGCAAGCCAGAAGCCGTAGATCGCCATCAGCATAATCAGCACGGCAAAGCCTGGAATACCAAATGCGGAGTTGAGCAGCACGCCCAGTGGTGCACCCACCGCCATCGCCAGATAGGTCGCCACACCGTTCCAGGAGATAACGCGCGCACTCTGCACCGTACCGACAATGTTCATGCCCCACAAAATAGAACCGGTGGCCGTCAGGCTTTCGCCCAGCCCCAGCACCAGGCGGCCAATCGCCAGCAGGATCAGGCTGGTCAACGGATTAGCCTCGAACAGCACCGCCAGCAGGCTGAACAGACCGCTGGCACCGCACAGCACCAGACCCACCAGCACCACCTTTTTCGGACCCAGCAGATCGGCATAGCGCCCGGCCTGCGGACGGCTGATTAGCGTGGCAAAATACTGCAGGCTGATAATCAGGCCAGCCATAAACGAGCTGTAGCCCAGCTTGTTATGCACATAGCCCGGCAACACCGCCAGCGGCAAGCCTATCGACAGGTAACAAAAGAAGGTAAAAACCACAACAGAGATAATGCGTTTGTTAAGCTGTGCATTGGATAATGCAGGGGTCGAAGACATGTCAGAGCCAAAAAATGTGTGTGATGTGGGTCACATCATACCCTTAGCACACTAAGAGATCCTGTGAAGAATATTGAGAAATGTGACCGTTTCCGTTAACAGCAGGTGAATGGCACTTATGCCAGCCGCTCTGATCCGGGCATAAGGTAAATGTTAGCCGCTTTCGCCTTGCGAGGGCGGCCTGACAGAATAAAATTTTTTTCGCCGCTCAGGCGAAGGACAAAGCATAACGATCGATAAAGCTGGCGATCTCGCCGGAGGTCTTCAGCGCCCGGATATGGCTGAACAGGTCGCTGGCCTCCTCATACTCTTTACGCAGATACCCCAGCCATTGCTTGATCCTGGCTACGTGGTACAGGCCGGTATCGCCCTGCTTCTCCAGCTGCACGTATTTATGCAGCAGCGTCACCACACCTGCCCATGGCATTCGCGGCTCGTTATATTTAATCACTCTGCTCAGATTCGGCACGTTCAGCGCACCCCGACCAATCATCACCGCATCGCAGCCGGTCACCCGCATGCACTCCTGCGCGCTTTGCCAGCCCCAGATCTCGCCGTTAGCGATTACCGGGATGCTCAGGCGCTGGCGGATTTCGCCGATTGCAGCCCAGTTGATGCGCTCGGCTTTATAACCGTCTTCTTTGGTGCGGCCGTGAACCGCCAGTTCGGTCGCGCCCGCCTGCTGTACCGCATCGGCAATTTCAAACTGCCGATCGCCCGACTCCCAGCCCAGCCGTACTTTAACCGTGACCGGCAGATGATCCGGCACCGCTTCACGCATGGCTTTTGCACCACGATAAATCAGTTCGGGATCTTTCAGCAGTGTCGCTCCACCACCGCTGCCGTTGACCGTTTTCGACGGGCAGCCACAGTTCAGATCGACACCCCATGATCCTAATTCCACCGCGCGGGCAGCGTTTTCCGCCAGCCATTCAGGGTACTGGCCCAGCAGTTGAATACGCACCAGCGTACCAGAGGGAGTGCGGCTGGCATGGAGCAGTTCGGGGCAGAGGCGATGAAAGGATTTGACCGGCAAGAGCTGGTCAACGACCCGCAGAAATTCCGTGATGCAGAGATCGTAATCGTTGACGTCGGTGAGCAGTTCGCGCACCAGGGAGTCCAGCACGCCCTCCATCGGGGCAAGTAAAACGCGCATGTCACAACTCATTCGTCGCTGAGATAAGGGGATCTGGCGATCCCCCGGAGAGAGTTCCCGTCATACCGCGAAGAGTGCGTTGACGGAAAATGGCCTTACGCCGGATCGGAACCGGCGCTCAGGCTTAACCGTTATGCAGGGTTAGAACGGCGCTGACGGGTTTTGTTGCGTGGTGCACCGTTGCTGCTGCCTTCCGGCTTCGCGCCACGTGCCGCACCGGCACCTGCCCCATGACGACGCTGGCCGTTGCCCTGGCTGCGTTCGCCACCGGCAGACTGACCGCGCTCGCCGCCGCCGTTGCCACGGTTGCCCTGAGGCGCACCACGGCCACGACCGCCGCCGTTACCACCACCGCGCTGCTGACGACCATTCTGAATCGGCTCCGCTTTAATTGACGGGTCCGGCTCATAGCCTTCGATAGCAATACGTGGGATCTCACGCTTCAGTACACGCTCAATGTCACGCAGCAGTTTGTGTTCATCCACACAAACCAGCGACAGCGCTTCACCGGTTGCCGCAGCACGACCGGTACGACCGATGCGGTGCACGTAATCTTCCGGCACGTTTGGCAGCTCGTAGTTCACCACATGCGGCAGCTCAGAAATATCAATCCCACGCGCGGCGATATCCGTCGCCACCAGCACGCGAATTTTGCCTTCTTTAAAATCGCTCAGTGCGCGGGTACGAGCGCCCTGGCTCTTGTTACCGTGAATCGCTGCGGCTGTGATACCGTCTTTGTTCAGCTGTTCAGCCAGGTGGTTAGCACCGTGCTTGGTCCGGGTGAACACCAGTACCTGCTGCCAGTTATCACGGCCAATCAGGAAGGAGAGCAGTTCCCGCTTACGCTTTTTGTCGACGAAGTGCACGTGCTGCGTAACCTGCTCGGAAGCGGTGTTACGACGGGCCACTTCAACCTGCTCAGGGTTGTGCAGCAGTTTTTCCGCCAGACCTTTAATCTCATCAGAGAAGGTGGCCGAGAATAGCAGGTTCTGACGCTTCGCAGGCAGCTTGGCCAGCACGCGACGGATATCATGGATAAAGCCCATATCCAGCATACGATCGGCTTCGTCCAGCACCAGAATCTCCACCTGGGAGAGATCCAGCGCATTCTGATGCTCCAGATCCAGCAGGCGGCCAGGGGTGGCAACCAGCACATCCACACCGCCACGCAGCTTCATCATTTGCGGGTTGATGCTGACGCCGCCGAACACCACCAGCGAGCGCAGGTCGAGATACTTAGAGTAATCGTGGACGTTTTCACCGACCTGGGCCGCCAGTTCGCGGGTGGGGGTCAGGATCAGCGCACGAACCGGACGGCGCCCTTTTGGGTGCGGGTTCGCGCTGCTGAGCAGCTGCAGCAGAGGCAGCGTAAAACCGGCCGTTTTACCGGTACCGGTCTGCGCGCTGGCCATCAGGTCGCGGCCCGCCAGCACCACAGGAATAGCCTGCAGCTGGATTGGCGTTGGCTCGTTATAACCCTGTTCTGCAACAGCACGCAAAATGTCGGCGTTCAGGCCGAGAGAATCAAATGACATAAAATTGACTGACTCCGGATCCGCCCTGACCGCAATAAGCGGTGTAGTTTCCAGGGGGAGAATATGACGCCAGGCTTCGCCTGACGTTTGAAAGGGAGCACAAACCACGGTGCGTAAGGGGCGGATTATAACAGACATTACATCAGCACCGGGAGTGTTTCTTTTGGCGGGGGGAAAATCTCTCTTTTACCAGCGAGGGCGAAGCGATTCCGTCACACAGCCTCCGCAAGATTCTGAGCCATCTCCCGCAGTTGCCTGGCACTGCTATGACCAATCAGCATAAATTTGTAGTGCTGCTGCCGCCAGTAAACCACGTTCATCCCACGCCGCTTTTCCTGGCTGAAGGCGGTATCTTCAGGTTGTGAAGCGGCAGTGATACAAAGCGCCAGCGGGCCGGACTGCCGGTCCTGCCAGACAATCTGCGCAATCGACACGCCGTCATAGCTGAGCATTCTCGCTCCTTTGAATTCGCTGTCTGACAGGGTTAATACTGTGGCATTCAACTGCAGGCCAAGGCGCTGGCTGACCAGAGCGAGCTGTTCACTCGCAGCAGCAGGTGTCAGGCTGCCGCCGCTCAGCGTTTCACGGGTGTACAGCGCCATATATTGCGCCACGGTATCACGCCAGCCATCGTCGTTATCGAACAGACGCCTGCCTTTCATTCCCCCCACCAGGCCTATTGCCAACGCGGAAACGGTAGCGGCAATCAGCGTGCGGCGGCTGATCCCCTGTGGGGCTTGTTGCGGGTGGATTGTCAATTTTTCCTGCATCGGTTTGAGCGGAGCCTCATCCAGCAGCGGGGAAAACGCCGCTGCAAAATCGAGGCTGGCAGAATCCAGCTGATTCAGACGCATCACCAGCTCCGGATCTTCATTTAGCATCTTCTCAACCTGTTGCGACTGGCTGTCGTTTAGCTGATTGTCGAGATAAGCCACCAGCATTTCGTCTGACAGCGGTGCGTTGATAATCCAGCTCATGGCTGCCCTCCTTTTCTGCGCTGCTGTTGCAGCCCCGGGTCTTTTGCCAGCGCGAGGCGGGCATTCGCCAGCCTGCTCATGATCGTACCGATGGGGACGGTCAGCGTGTCGGCCGCTTCCTGATAGGTAAACCCTTCGACGTAGACCAGGAAAACCGCATTGCGCTGCGCTTCCGGCAGCCCGTTAACGCGGTCGCGCACCTGTTGCGCCCATAGCCGGTCAACGTCACTCTCCGCGACCTGAAACGCCTGCCTGTCCAGCTCGTCTATATTTTGCTGACGGGTCAGGTGGCTGGCACGCACCTGATTGATCCAGATAGAGTGCAGGATGGAGAACAGCCAGCGATCGAGCCGCGTGCCCGGCGTAAACTGGCTGCTTTTTTCCAGCGCCCGCAGGCAGGTTGCCTGCACCAGATCTTCCGCCACGTCGCGCTTGCGGGACAATACCAGCCCGTAGCGCCACAGCCGCGCCAGATAGAGAGGGAGTTCGCCACGAATATCCACGCTGTTACTCACCCGGACTCCTTAAAAGCATCCCATAAGCCCCTTTTTTACCGTGCCCCCGGGAGAAGATAAAAGCCCCGTCAGCGGATTTTCAGCCCGGGGATCATTCTTCTGAGTGTAGGATCCTTCAGCGCATAGTGGTGAAACAGCGCCACCAGCGCATGGCCACCGGCAAGGACAATAATCCCCCAGGCATTGTAGTAATGCAGGGTTCCCAGCAAATGGCGCAGAGAGCCATCAACATAAATCAGATCGGACATGTCGCCGAATCCAAAAAAGGCAAACTCTTCGCCCTGCGCCCAGCGGAACAGGAAACCGAGCACCACCTGCGCAATCAGCATCAGATAAAGCAGCCCGTGTACCGCTTTTGCCCCAATGTGCAACGCGCGTGAAGGCGTCGCCGGAGGCAGACGACGGCCTTTACTGACCCGCCAGACAATGCGCGCAATCATCAGCACTGCCAGCAGAATGCCGAAGGAGATATGCCAGGACTGCAGGCTGTGACGAAGTGGCGTGCCACGCTCCAGTCGTGACCAGACCTGAAAACTGGCAAAGAGAAAAATTACGTCGAGCGCGGTCAGCCAGTGCAGCGTGATGGATAAGCGATCGTAGTGCGACGAAGTGGAAGTCTGGCGCATGGTAGCGTTCCCCTGAGTGATTTACAGAGTGAACAGTTCAGAACGGGATTTTATTCAGTTTATTTTGAAAAAAAGAAGGGAGAGATAAAGAACGGGCCACCCTACGGCGGCCCGTAGTGCATCAGCGGTGACGCTGGCGAGCGCGAACAGGCTCTTTAGCCAGCAGAGAGACCACGGCGGGTCCGGTCAGCATCAGCACACCTACAACACCCAGTAGCAGGTTGTTGTGGATCACGCGGGACAAAAGATACAGCACCAGCATGGCGGCCCCAAAATAATACGTGGTGGTGACATCTTCCAGGAAGTCGCCAACACGACGTAAACGAGGGCTGCGTTGAGTCATCAGCATCGCGGCAAATACGCTGGCATACATCGCCAGAAATACCGTACTGACCTGCAGCAGTGTCTGGTGCTTCCATCCCCACACCAGTCCGGCAATCAGCAGGAGGTGCAGCGTGATATGTACACAGGTTTGTCCGGTGACAATCTGAATACGATTAGACCATTTCATTGTTTTCTCCTGGCAGACCCAACAGAGGTCGCCCAGCCTTGTTACCACAGTAGCGTGATAACGAATTTCCTCAGACTAACGTAGTTTTCGGATAATGCCGCAAAGATCGCGGCTTGTCGGCACTCTTTTGTGACAAAGACTACACTTTATTCTTTGTCTGTCGAAAAGGAGAGCGCGCACAGTATGTCACAAAACGCGCAAGGATTTTCATTAAAAGTCCTGACGATCAATACACACATGGGTTTTAACGCTTTTAACCGACGTTTTATTCTGCCTGAACTGCGTGATGCCGTCAGGGCCACCTCAGCGGATATCGTCTTTCTCCAGGAGGTGATGGGTGCCCACGCGGTCCACAAATTGCAGGTGGAAAACTGGCCCGACACGCCTCATTACGAATTTCTTGCTGACACGATGTGGAATGATTTCGCCTATGGTCGCAATGCGGTCTACCCGGAAGGCGACCACGGCAACGCCGTCCTGTCCCGTTTTCCCATTGTGGAGTATGAGAACCGGGACATTTCAGTGCAGGGCACGGAAAAACGTGGCCTGCTGCACTGTAAGGTGACCATTCCCCATACTCAAACCACGCTGCATGCAATCTGCGTACATCTGGGGCTGCGTGACGCCCATCGCGCGGCACAACTGACAATGCTTTGCGAACTGATTAACAGCCTGCCTGAAAACGCGCCGGTGGTGGTGGCGGGTGATTTCAACGACTGGCAGCAAAAAGCCAACGCGATCTTGAAACGGGGAGCCGGAATGGAAGAAGTTTTCAGCCGCAAGTCCGGTCGCCCGGCGCGTACCTTCCCTGCCCGCTTTCCCCTGCTGCGGCTTGACCGCATCTATGTTCGTAACGCCGGGATCAGCCACCCGCAGACCATTCCTCTGCGCCCCTGGTCACACCTGTCCGATCACGCGCCACTGGCGGTGGAGATTCACCTATGAAAATGGAATGGCGTGACGGTAACCGCCTGCGACTGCTTGCCAACGGAGAGCAGTATTTCCCGCGGGTGTTTGAGGCAATCCGTCGCTCAAAAGAGACGGTGCTGCTGGAGACCTTTATTCTGTTTGAAGATCAGGTGGGAAAACAGTTGCACGCTGTGCTGCTGGAAGCGGCTCAACGTGGCGTGAAAGTGGAAATGATGCTGGATGGCTACGGCTCCAACGATCTTTCCGACGAGTTTATCAGCACTCTGACTGCTGCTGGCGTGCGTTTCCTTTATTACGATCCCCGCCCGCTGGTGCTGGGTATGCGAACCAATATCTTTCGCCGCCTGCATCGTAAAACCGTGGTCTGCGACGGGGTGATTGCCTTTGTCGGCGGCATCAATTTTTCGTCAGAGCATAACTCCAGCTATGGGCCGGAAGCCAAGCAGGATTATGCCGTTGAGGTGCGCGGTCCGATTGTTGATGACATCACCCGCTACGTCCGCCAGGCGATCAGCAGTCAACAAGTGCCACGTCGCTGGTGGGGTGGCCGATCGCACCGCCCGGCACACAATGCCACGCCGGGCGAAGCACAGGTACTGTTTGTCTGGCGTGATAACGACGAGCACCGGGACGATATCGAGCAGCACTACATTACGATGCTGCGCGAAGCCAAACAGGAAGTGATCATCGCCAACGCCTACTTCTTTCCCGGTTACCATCTGCTGCGGGAGATGCGCAGTGCGGCGCAGCGTGGCGTCACGGTGAAGCTGATTGTGCAGGGTGAACCGGATATGCCGATCGTCAAGGTCGGAGCCGAGTTGCTGTACAACTATCTGGTCGGCGGCGGCGTGGAGATTTATGAATATATCCGTCGTCCACTGCACGCCAAAATCGCGGTGCAGGACACTCAATGGTCGACGGTTGGATCCAGCAATCTTGATCCGCTGAGCCTGTCGCTCAACCTGGAAGCCAACCTGATGATCCACGACCGCGCCTTTAATCAGGTGCTGCGTAACGAGCTGAACCGGTTACTGGCTGAAGAGTGCCAGCGGGTGGAAGAGAGCCAGTTGCCAAAGCAAAACTGGTGGCAGTTATCAAAAAGCGTGGTGGTGTTTCACTTCCTGCGCCACTTTCCGGCCATTGCTGGCTGGCTGCCCGCTCATACGCCGAAGCTGGCACAGGTGCCGCCGCCGGTGCAGCCTGAAATGGAAACCCAGGATCGTGTGGATCCCAAAGAGAGAGTGAAACCCTGATGGCTGAAGGACATTCCCGCTGGAAGTGGGTGAAGAAAGCCCTCACTTGGCTGTTTTTTATTGCCGTGATTGTGCTGCTGGTGATTTATGCCCGCAAAGTGAACTGGCATGACGTGATCAACGTGATCGGCAACTATAACCGCGTGGCGATTTTCGGCTCCGTGGCGCTGGTGGTGGTCAGCTATCTGACTTATGGCGTCTACGACTTGATTGGTCAGGCGTACTGCGGTCATAAACTGCAAAAACGTCAGGTGATGCTGGTCTCGTTTGTCTGTTACGCCTTCAACCTGACGCTGAGTACATGGGTTGGCGGTGTGGCTATGCGCTACCGGCTCTACTCCCGTCTGGGGCTGGAGGGCAGCACCATTACGCGGATATTTTCACTGAGTATCGCCACCAACTGGCTGGGCTATGTGCTGGTGTCCGGTGTGGTATTCAGCGCCGGGATGGTACCGATACCTGCCGGATGGTTTATCGGCGAGGGAACGCTGCGCACCATTGGCGTGGCGCTGCTCTCCTTCGTAGTAATTTATCTGGCGCTGTGTGCCTTCTCCAGGCGCCGTCGCTGGACGGTAAAAGGCCACAAACTGGCGCTTCCCTCGTTTCGTATGGCGCTGCTGCAGTTTGCCGTTTCCAGCGCTAACTGGCTGGTGATGGGCGCGATTATCTGGCTGCTGCTGGCAGAGAAAGTCGATTATCCGCAGGTGCTGGGAGTGTTGCTGATCAGCAGTATAGCCGGGGTGATTATCCATATTCCGGCGGGGATTGGCGTGCTGGAGGCGGTATTTCTGGCGCTGCTGAGCGGCGACCATCTGTCGCACGGCACTATTATCGCTGCCCTGCTGGCTTACCGGGTGCTCTATTTTATCGCCCCGTTGCTGCTGGCGCTGGTGCTCTATCTGTGGCTGGAGAGTCGGGCCAAAACCCTGAAGCAGAAAAATCAGCGGGAGATGCAGAAATCTTAAAAAAAGGCGGAATAAATTCCGCCCTATCGATTCGTACCAGTCATTGGCCGGTCGGAACAGGTTCCTCCCCGGCCCTTCGTGCATGCCCTTGCAGCAGGCAAACTATTCGCCCGCCAGTTCAGCACCTAGCGGCGGTTACCGAAGATACGCAGCAGCATCAGGAACAGATTGATGAAGTCCAGATACAGCGTCAGCGCGCCCATAATGGAGTATCGACGCAGGTTCTCTTTATCATCAGTATTGATGTTCTCACCGATGTTTTTCAGCTTCTGCGTGTCGTAAGCGGTCAGGCCCACAAACACCACCACGCCGATATAGGTCACCGCCCACATCAGTGCCGTGCTTTTCAGCCACATGTTAACCAGTGAAGCCAGCACAATACCGATCAGCGCCATAAACAACATGCTGCCCATGCCGCTCAGGTCACGCCTGGTGGTATAACCCCAGAAGCTCATCGCACCGAACATCCCGCCGGTGACCAGGAAAGTACTGGCGATTGAAGAGTAGGTGTAGACCAGGAAAATGCTCGCCATGGTCAGCCCGGTGAGCGCCGAGTAGAGCATAAACAGGCCGGTCGCCGCCGCGCCGCTGAGTTTATGCACCATGCCTGACAGCACAAAGACCAGACCAAGCTGAACGATGATCAGGCCAAAGAAAGTGATGCGGTTAGCGAAAACCAGCTCCATCACCGCCGGTGTGTTAGCGGCAAACCATGAAACAAATGCAGTCAGTAACAGACCACAGGTCATCCAGCCATAGACCTGAGCCATATAGGTCTGCAGCCCGGTACCAGCCTGCGAAACAATTGAACCGTTGGAACGTGGATATCGATCCATGATGCTCCCCTTGTAAAGGTTAAATTTAACGTTGGTAGCGATAAGTCTGGCACATTCAGGTCTGGTTAAGCCAGCCCTGCAGACCGTTTTTCGCAGGCAGTTAGACTGCGGTTGAAGTCCGGTACGCAAAAATGGTTCAGCCGGAGATAAAGATTGGGCGGTTGCTGCCGATAGTCAGAATACAGGGAGACCGCCTGACAGGAAGTTCTATAAACATAGCACCTCCTATGACACCGGGGAATCCTGATGAACAGCCAGCCACGCCGCACGCGGAAAATGAGCACCCGCACCCTGATGCTCCTGACCGGAGCGCTTACCATCACTCTTGGTTTCACCGTTACCATTGGTTTGCTGAGTTGGTATAAAAATGAAAGTGCGGTAATTCTATGATTTTTATATATTTACCGCACTTTTTTCTTGCGAATTAAATAAAAATCCATCTTTCGAATAATCTTATATTTCAATACATTAAAAATAGTTTTGCAGAATCGTTTTATTTGGTTGTAGTATATCCATACTGTACATCCAACCAGTAAAATCAGGAGCGCAAAATGTACGTCGAACTCATCTATGACAAACGGAATGTTGATGGACTGCCGAACGCCAGGTCGCTGATCCTGGCCGAACTGGAGAAGCGGGTTCACCGCATCTTCCCACAGGCTGATGTGAGGGTTAAACCGATGGCGGGTAACAGCAGCATTCAGACAGACGCCAGCAAGAACGATAAGGCCAAGCTGGCAGCAGTGATTGAAGAGATGTTTGATGAGGCGGATATGTGGCTGGCAGAGGATGAGTGACTGGTAGCCCGGCGACCGGGCTTTGTGCTCTAACTGGATGGTTCTGCAGCTGCAAGTGCATCTTTGATAGCGTCAATTGAAGCCAGCGCCCTATCTGGATCAACTATCGCAAGTTCGACCAGACTGAACAACGCCTTGATTGCTTCGGTGTGATACGCAGCGGCAGCACCTGATGTGTTGAGATTTTTAAAGTCTTCAATCACCAGGCCGTTTGTAAACTCCCGACGCCCGCCGTTCATGACAGCTATCGGGCAGTCTTTCTCGATGTCCTGCGCAATCAGGCCAACCTCAGGAACACCATCGAGCTTGTCATAGGTGCAGCCACGCCATGACAGCACGGCCCGCAGCGCGTCAGGGACTAAAGTGATGTTGGATTTATGCCGCTCATCTGAACCGCTTACCCATGAGCCTGAGGCGGTAGCGTTTCCTGATGCCTGAAGGAAAGTGAAAGATTTCCCGTTTGCAGAATCCGAGTAAACGTCTATTTTAAACGACCTGGCCGCTGTCGAATCTATGTTACTGTACAGATTGACATTACCGCGTGATGCGCCGTTAGTTAATACATCAAAAATAAGCAGTTGAGATCGGGAACTATATGCGGATGATGCGTTATTGTTCAGGTAAACCCACCCGTTGATTGTCCCGCCTGACTTGCCATCAACAGTGTTTAAGCGACCGTCGTTACCTTGTGCCGCCGTACCTGCAGTTGTTCCGTATGTTGCCAGATTAGCCCAGGCGCCATCTTTTGATGTTGCCCCGGTGCCCCCCTGATTTAATGACAGCGCAGTGGTAAGCCCCTTGAGTTCGGTGATGTCGCTGTTGGCCCCCTTGGCTGCAACGCCGTTCCATGCCGGTCCGCTGTAAGTGCTGCCATCCGGAAGTTTTACTGTGATGGTGCCAGTGCCACTGAATACCTGCTGCCAGTTCTCTTTGTCGAGGATCATGCCCCTGGTCATTGTCGCAACGTCATTCAGTACCTTCTGAGTGATCGCGACCTGCAGCGTGGCCGGAACGGCATACCAGGCTAATTCACTGCTCGTTGGCCCAGTGTAAGCCGTACCTATGGTAAGTGATGTGTCGGAATCAATATTGAGGACCACCAGCGTATAAGGCACTCCACCGACGATGACGCCAATGAAGTCGCCCGTTTTTAATTCAGTTGTGAAGGTTGTACCTGCGCCGGTTACAGTTGCCGACTGGTTGGTGACTGACAGGGTGCCTGCTGACATTATTTTCTCCGGACGTAAAAAACCCGGCTCGATGGCCGGGTTGTGTTATGCGTAATTAATTTATTTATCACAGGTTGTATGAGTGAATGCTGATTTATTCACCCACTGCCAGTTAAATGGCGGACCTGCTTTATATTCCGTCTGATTAACAACTTTACGGATGCCATAAATATTCACAGACGTTTCCTGACCACCGACGATGGCCGTTCCCGTACAGACTGGTGCTGGCAATTTCTGACATGCAGACAACAGGATTGCTGACGTCAGAATTAAGATGAGCTTCATAATTGCGTCCATCAATAAGAGATGAACACATTAGATAACCTGCTGATAAATCATTCAAATCGCCAAATCGATCGAAATGATCGAATTTGCTAATCGTACAGAGATGCATCTATTGCTCTGATGCTATTTTTGCTGTTTGTTATGCTGCCCTGCGTACCGGTTGGTATCGAAGATGCCAGTACGGAACTGACCTGAGTCGATGCCCCATTATATTGAGCATAAAAACCCTGGACGATAACAATGGGTGCCTGCTGATACACGCCGTAAAGATAACCGGCGATATCGGGCATAATCGCCCATTTCCCGGCAATTGACTGATTGATATTTATCCCTGCGCTGTCATCGCCTTTTGAACCAATAGTTGTTACATCTCTCAGAACGCGGGTTTCATTCGTCAAAATACACTTACCTGTCGCATCCCACAGAGCTATACCCCATTTTGGTAATGCAGGAGGGACGACCGAGAATATATATGCCTGCAAATTCACCGCACCGCCGCTGTCATCCATCCGGTGCGCGCTCACGGTTAACTGGTTTGCCCCATATCCAACGCCGACAAATGCAGGTGCATCAGAGAGAATAAAGGGGATGTTAACAAGTGAAGTATCGACACTCACAGTAGTCGAGGCGCTGCCATTCCCGGAGGCTGTCACCTTGGTTAGCAGGCTCACTGGCGTTGATTCTGGCGTGATGAATGGACGCCCGTCTGTCGTTGTCAAATAAACACCGTAAGACATTAATCATTCCTCAGATAAACAATAATAAACGCTGCATATGCCATTTCGGTGCCATAGCCAAATGTGCTGGAGCTGGCTGAAGAAACGGTTACCGTTCCTCCGCTGATGGTGATTGCCCTGCGAGTTTGTGTGTAAGCCGATAGTTTTGGAAGGTAGAGGTAATCCAGTCTGTAGCCAGCAGGAACGGTGAACGACCATGAACCGCTTACCTGTTCAGCATCCAAGGATATCTGGCCGACCAGCGCGACCGGCACCAGGCCATAGTTATTCGGCTTCCCTGCCGCATCCCACGTTTGCACTCCCCACGTCATCAGAATACCCCCGTGATATTTCCGGCCTGGAATCGTAATACCCCATTTGCATCCTTAATGCTGATTTGGGTATTGGTCTGCTTCATTGCCCCATTGCCATCTGAGCCATAGTTTTCAATCAGCCCATTTTTGAAGTTGAGAGAAAGTCCAGCCTGACCTACAACATAATTATCTGACTGAAGAACATCGGTTATATTGCCTCGCCCAATCCAGGCCGTGCCGATGAATCCCTGACTGATAAATACCTGACCGTTTTGTACAGTGAACGGAGAATAAACGTTATTCCCGCTTCCACTGGCGATCACAAATTTATCGGCATTGATTGCCACGCGAGTGTCTACAGAGGTTCCGTTCACCGTAACCGCAACAGAAAGGCCAGCATCATAGTTCACACCGCCATACTTCAGCCCGGTTTTCAGGGTGTAAATTGCCGATCCCCCGGATGCATCAGCGTAGGCGGTGAATTTCTCCTGCAGCGCGGCTTCCGTTTCGTCAAATTTTGCTGTGACATCCGTTTCCAGTTGCGCCACCGAGCTTTCTGCGTCTGCAGCGACTTTCTCAGCATGAACGATCCCGGCCCGGTTATCACCATACTGCGCCCAGGACTGCGTGACGCTGTCATAGTTCGCCATGACGTTCTGAAGAATGGATTCCGGGTCAGTCTGCAGCGGTTCAAGTAGCGCTTTTCCGTCTGGCGAGGTTATGAACTCCTCGATTATATTTCCCAGAATATCGTTGGCGTCAGCATTACTGGCCCCGGCCACAAACTCTGTCCAGTCGCCCTTATTCCCGATCCGGTCAATCAGCCTGGCGCGATACCAGCGGCGAACTCCTGCAGGCATAGGCCCGTGCTGGTAACTGACGCCAGGATAAGGCACGTAAGCCAGAAATTGCGGACTCAGCCCGTCTGCCGTGGTCGCCACCTCAATTTCGGTGTAGGACGTATCGCCGGAACCGTCAGGGAATGCCCAGGTCAGATCGATATTCCACACAACGTTATCGGTCGCAAGAAAATTCACCGGCGTGCCGGGTTTGCCCACCTTGCCGTTAAGCGTGGTTGACTGAGCGTTCCCCCACGGCGAAGAGACTTCAGAAGCGTTTACAGCACGTACCCGCACATCGTAAATCCCGGCGTATATGCCCTGAATGGTGAAACCCTGGGCGCTGGTCTGGCCCACGTTAACCCAGTCGCCTTTATCTTTGCGCCACTGAGCCACGTAATTGATCGCGTCCTGTGACTTATCCCACGTGACCTGCATTGCCGAGACTGATAACCCCTGCTCCACAAAGCTGGCTTCAGAGATGGTGATATTTTCCGGGGCTTTCATTACGCTGATTGGGGTTACAGTGATCGGCGCAGAATCGATACGCACACCGTCATCGATGTAACGATATTTGTTCGGATCGTGCTGCACCCCGGCAATAGTGAATGTTCCGTTATCTCCGGATGTGATTGAGGTCACGCGGAAATACTGGATATCGAGGTTGTCACTGTCGATGGCCCACACCGCACCGGCAACCGGCGTCTGACTGAAAGCAGTGTTTACACGAACGGTCTTTTTATCGTCGCTGATGCTGGCAATAGTGCGGGTCTGCGCCGTGCCGTCCGGCAGGTTCAACACAAGCCTGTCGCCTGCAGCATAGTCAACCGCCCTGTCCAGGGTTATGCTCTGGTTATTTACCGCACTGACGCGGCCACCGTTCGTTTTTCCCGCCATGAACGGGTCGGCCACACCGATGATTTCAGCAGGCAGAGGAATATAGCCGTCCAGCCCAACACCGAATGAAATTGTCCCGTCCTTCGCATTGGAGAGGATCGCCCATCGCCCCCTGCGATGCGCTTCACTTTGAGATGTGCAACCGATTGCCGTCAATGAGGTTTCATTAACGCCGTAGCGGTTCACTAGGTCAGAATCGTAAACACCTTCAACCGTGTCGCTGTAATGATTCTGCGGATCGGACCAGCTCACCTGACATGATGTGTAACGGTTTTTGTAACTGCCACCCGCATAAGTCGGAAATCCATCAATCATGTTGGATGAGTGATAGACGAAATCCACCGCCACGTTGCCGTTGCTGTCTTCCTGCGGCACATCTGCACGAACATAAATCTGATCGTTGCCCCAGAAGGTGATCCCCCTGAATACCGCGGCCAAATCCTTCAGCACGGTGTAAGCGTCTTCCTGGCTCTGGATATAGCAGTTACAGGTAAAGCGCGGCTCTGTACCACCTGCGCCGTTTGATACCGGTTCATCACAATACTGGGAGATGCTGTACAGTTCCCACTTGTCGATCATGGTCGCGTCAACGCGATTACCCATACCGTAGATTTTATCCAGAACCAGATCGTAAAAAATCCAGGCCGGATTATTGGTATAGGCATAACGGAAATCGCCCTGCCATGTGCCGCTATAAGTGCGCGTGTTCGGGTCGTATGTGGTGGGAATTCTCACCAGCATCCCCTTTGGTCTGCAGGTGACTTTCGGTGCGCTGCCGTTGAACTGACTGCTGTCCACCTCGATATAAAGCAGCGCGGTATTCGGATAGCGCAATTTGCTGTCGAGCACCTCAGCAAAAGAGAAGACCTTGAAGGCATTAATCAGTTTTGATGATGTGGAGTCAGCAGTGATACGCCGGACGCGAATTGACCAGCCAGATGACGAAGCAGGCAAATTGATGCGGTGGTCGCGCTGATATTCTGAGGTGGTCTTGCCGTCGAACGAGGCGTTGACAACCGTCTGCCATGCGCCACCATCGGTGGACAGGTCGATAGCATATTGCGTGACCGTGCCGACCATATCGCCATTATCTTTGTACTGATACTGTACCGGCAGACTCAGCTTGATTCGTACCGCATCGAGCGAAAGATTAGTAAACTGGCGGGTCCAGGGGGAAGATGTTGTAACTTCCACGCCTGCCGACAGCTCGTTATCAATTTCCGGCATCCCCTGGATGTAAGTCTGATCCTGGGTGCCTTTACGGTAATCCCAAACCACGCCAGTGAAATTGTATGTGCCGTCATCGTTCGCCAACTGAGTATCGTTCAGGTAGATTTGCTGCGCGGTTAAATCCCCCTGAATTTCCCCCTCGGAGATTGCCAGCAGCATTTTTAATTTTGCTATAGATAACAAGTCATCGGCTTCTTCAACCGGCGTGTGAGAGCTGCCGCCTCCGCCTTTATTTCCCTGGATTAATGCACCGTCTAAAAGTCGCATATGTCGCTCACAAAAAAAAGGCCGCACAATGGCGGCCACGGGTTGATAACTGATCGAATATCAGGATGTTGCAGATTGTCACTTAAGCGTATGTTGAGGATTCAGCCCGTCTGCGTTTGGGCGCAGGCGCACAAAACCATGAGGGATGGCTGATTACCTCTGAAAAGGAAATTTATGGATATTCAATCTAATGCGAATGATGAAGGACGAATAATTGCACTGCAAGTGGCCCTGTCTTCACTCGTTCATATTTTAAGTAAAGAAAATAATAAATTGAGGGATGTATTGGTAAACCACCTTGAAGAAACAGGAATGAACCCTGCTAACACTTCCTCTTCATCTGCTTTTTATGAACTGGCTGAGTTGATACAATGCGTGGGACATATACACGAATAGTTCCATCGGGGTTATAAAATGTAACCCCATTTTCATCTTTTTTATAGGTCATAACCATTCCCGCCTTTCGGCTTACTGTTGATCACTTGAAAAAATACCAGCGCTGATTACCGCGCCGCCAATCTCACGCTGCCCATATAAAACCGGCACGGGATAGCCCATTGCCACGGTATTAACAGGAGCGCCAAACGCATAGTTAGGTTTGTTGTCTGTGCTGGATGAGGCACCAACGTTATATGATGGCTGCGGCGTCAGCATCTGCACCACACCACCCAGCATCATTGACAGGCCCAGACCGGTCAGGGCAGTAGTGGTTGCCGCGATGCCTGCTGTAGTGGCACCAGCAGCCGTTGCGAACGCGGCAAATGATGCACCAGCCGTAAAGAACGCAGCCACCAGAGCCACCGCCCCGATCACTATCTGCAACGTACCTCCGCGCTTTGCACCCTCAGCGATGGGCAACATCTGAAACTCTGTGGCAGAGCCGGACATGTCGAACTCTTCAATGCCGACATTGTTTTTACCGCTGAAGAAAGCGAACCTGACTCCCTGCAGGTGAGCGTTGGAAACATAATTTTTGAAACCTGGAACCTGTGAACACATGGCCCGGAGCATTTCTCGCAAGTCGGCAACATGGAATCGGTGAACCTTGCCAAACTTACGCGCCATTGCGCCTTTAAGCGTCATCGTTTTAAGCATTCATAAACTCCTTTCTGCGCACCACCCTAACTGTCCGGTTACGCCAGTATTCGCCATACGGTACCCGCGTGGAGAGGTTGCCAAAATTGTGATGCAGGATAATGTTGTCACCCAGGTAGATCGCAGCGTGGTTTGTCACTGGCGCGCCGATCTGCATCATTATCATGTCGCCCTGATGCATAGTTGCCGGGTCAACTTCGATAAACCCTTCAGCCTGCCAGTTGTCGTCATAGCGGTTTTCTTTGCCATCAACCCACCACTCGTAATCGACAGACCAGTTTCTGAGCGTGATACCGTGTTCCTGACGGTAGTAGTCCATGATCAGCGTCCAGCAATCTGCATGGCCCAGCACCCAGCGGCGGCCAACAAGGTCACGATCTTCGCGTGGCGATAATGTGCAAAAGTCGCCATCCGGCCACGACATAATTCCCCATTCAACGCCGGAGTGATCGCACTGGATGCGGTCCATCTCTGATGGGATCAGCGTCGGTACATCCGGATGAGAGTGAATAATCATTAATACCTCGCCCTGCTGTTCAGCAGAAAGGTAGTCATCCGGTGCCAGGGTAAATTGTTCAGTGGGTTTATCTGACGTGTTGCGGCAGGGAATATAAATCTGGCTGCTCTGTGACTGTACTACCACGCCACAGGCTTCCTTGGGGTATTCAGCGGCAACATGCTCCCGGATAGCCGCCATCAGTTTTTCGCGCATAACTATTTCCCCTGCAGGTTGGCGGCAGGGTATCCCCCGAACGGCAATGGCTCACTGTCGCCAAAACGGGCCTTGCAGTCAGCTATTCGCCCGCCGCAAACGTCTTTCGATGGGTCATCCGTCGCGGTTCCATCCTTCGCAAAATACTTTGAGCCGTTGTAATCACATCCGGTCCCGGTTCTGTACCAGCCCCGCATGCACCACGTGCAGACGGGCAGAATCTGTCGGGTAGGCAGCTGCAGGCTTTGAATATCAAACGGGGAGCACAGTTCAAAATCGACCTGTACCCGCGTCTCCGCCGATTTAGCATTGACGTAAAACAGTTGCACCCGCTCTTCCTGTGGGTTGGCGTTGGGGTTGCCAGCAGTCCAGTTTGCCGCGTCGAGATATTTAGCCAGCGTGGTATGGATTTTTACCTTCGCTTTCACCATGTCGTCGAACTGAAGGCACAGCGCTGTGACGTAGTTCCCCACGTTACCTACCGACAGCTTTGGCGTTGGCTGTGAACCGGTACTGGTCATCTCCAGCCCGCTCAGTTCATATGGATGCGGATCGTACTCTTTACCCTGCCAGATAATGGAAGGGAGGTTTTCAGCCGCGAACGAGGCCCAGCCCTCTGTAGGCAGGTTGTAAGCATGAAAGCGCAGCACGTTATCAAGACCGAACTCAGTGCCATCAATCTCAATCAGCTGGACCAGTTGACCCGGCTCCAACGCCTGAATATCCTGGTTAAAACTCATATTCCACCCAATAAAAAAGGACGCCTGAGCGTCCTGTTATGCGTTATGAGACATGTTACGGTGCAAATGCCTGTTCAAACGTGAACGTTATTTCAACGAATCCACCGTTAACAAACTTCGAATTGATTGAATCCGATTTAACACGGTAAAGTTTTTTCTCACCCCATCCGTTGGCCCACCAGAAAGAGCTGATCACGTGATTGCTCAGAAACTCACGGACCGGCAGCATATTCTCTGCCGTTCCGTTGCATGTCAGTGACCATGTTTCAGCAGCAGTATTGAGCCCCATGCTGCTGATCTGCTTATAACCATCACCAAACTGCGCCTCGTTGGTGGAAACTTTAAGCTGTTCACTGCTGTTAATCCTGGCCGACCAGGTAAAAGTGTCCGTTGCCATCAGCCCTTATCTCCCGCTATATAGAATTCCGCCAGGCGCTATCTCTTTACGCAGGCGCTCAGTGATTGTGTTCTGGACGATGGATTTAATCTGGCTTGCTGCATTAGCCGTGCCGGTACTGCTGGCATCACTACTGCTTTCACCCTGAACAATGGTCACCGGCGCATCGACCTGAATGTAAGTAGAACCGCCCTGGCTGGTGCTGCCGCCTGAAACCGCCCGAACGCCCAGCGAACCATCAGCGGATCGGGTCAGTGGCATGATGGCCTCAGGCCCTGCCTCACCGAACACTCCGGCACCTTTGGCAAATGCAAAGACCTGGGGAGAGTTATAAACCTGCCCGCTGTAGGCGCTCAGGGACGGGGAATTGTAGACGCCGCCTTTCGCGTTAAAACTCAGATTGGAGTTACTACCGGCAGATAAAGCGGTTCCTGCATTGCCTACTGATGAAGTACTGCCCGTGAAAAGACTTCCCGCCGTGCCAACAATGCTTTGTAGCGCACTGCTCAACGCGACGCGGGCCGCTATTTTGGCAAGGTCTGACAGCACTGAAGTGGTGAATGACCTGAAGCTCAGTTTACCGGTGGTGGCGAACGTGGCGATTGAGTCAGTCATGCTGTCAAAAAGGCTTCCGGCATAACTCGCCATCTGGCTGTTGGCATCGCGTGCACTGTCAATCCAGTTTAACGTGCCACGGCGAAACCCACTGGTGTAATCGGCTTCAGCGGCCAGGCGCTCACTTACGCTTTTCTCAGTGATCTGCAGTTCCTGCTGTTTGGCATTTTCCAGATCAACCAGACGAGCCTGATATTCAGCGGATGTTTTATCGGTGAAATCCTTATCAAGCGCAATCCGGCGCTGGCTGAAACGGTTCTCAATGGCAAGTTTCGCTTCAGCCTGCGCAGACTCCTGATCGGACTGGCTGTATTTTTCCAGGCTGGCCGTTGCTTCGCGCTGCATGGCCGCCGCTTCTTCAGCCCATTTCTTTGCCTCGCCCTGATATTTCTCAGAAATTTTGCGAAGTGCTGCTTCCCGCTCCAGCAACGTATTGGACTGAAGCTGTGCGCGGATCTGGTCCTGCATGTTAACCAGGCTCTGCTGGCTGGCCGTAAGGTGTTGGCCCTTCAGACCAGAAATTTTCTGATCGAACGCAGCAAGCTGGCGCTCTGATTCCGTGAGGGTTCCAGTCGTCTGCGCCTGCTCTTTCAGTACCGCGCTACGCTGTTGTGCCTGCTCAAGTGTACGCTGGCCTTCGCTTTCGCCAGTGGCTGCCTTTGGCTTACTCTTTTTTGTGGCCTTATCGTACTCGTCATTGATCCCTTTGAGGATTCGCTTGTAATCTGATGAATCCGGGGAATAAATGCTGTTGTTCAGTTTCTTCAGCGCCGCAGCGCGTTTTTCCACTGCACTGGTTCCTTCAGCCATATAGCTACTCAGGCCCGCTGAATTTTTCAGACGCTCATTCTGAACAGCGGCATAACCGGCCTTACTTGCAGCAATATATTTTGCAGATGATTCATCGAAATCTTTTTGCAGTTTTTGCAAATAGCGCGTGTTATCAATTGCCGTACCCAGCGCCCTTGCTGCCTGATTTCCCGCCGTTCCCCATACCTGCCCCAGGTTATTGACCTGCTCTGATGTTTTATCAACCTCAACGCCGAGCTCTTTTAATCTTCCCTTCTCAGACTCCATCGCTGCTTCAATCAAAAGCTGGCTGGCCTGCGCAGTCTGCCCGCGCTGGCTGAGAGCCATCACCTGATTGATGATAGAATCACCAAGCGCCACGCCAGATGCCGTGAGTTTTTCCATAGCGGTTACAGGATCGCCCCGGAGCGACGAAAGACTTTTCACAAGGTCATCGGCACTACCTCCTGCTTCAGCGTAAGCATTGGCAAGCGTGGCAACCTGAGTCAGCATCTGGCCAGAAAATCCCGCTTTTGCAGCAGCAGATACAGCACTTACTGAGTTTTCCGTATCCCCCAACTCACCATTCAGGCGTTTCAGGTCGGTTGATGAAACAAGCGAGGATGTGCTGAGGTCCAGCACGGCTGCATTGAGTTTTTTGGTCTGTTCTTCAGCTTTCTTGAACTCGCTGTATATCAGTGTTCCACCAGCCGCCAGCACGCTCAGACCAATACCTACCGGACCACCCAGCAGGCTCATGGCTGTACTCAGCGCCCTGCTGCTGGTCGCCGCTATTCTCTGTGAAACAGAAAGCTGGGTATTAGCCACCGCAGCAGCCTCTGTGGCCGTTGTCAGCGCAGCTTTGCCCTCTGTTTCAGCAATGTCCGCTGCCAGTGCAGCCGCCTGAGCCGCCTTCAGTTTTTCCAGGCCAGAAGCCTCCAGCCGGTTAGCCTCGACGATAGCGCGTTCATTTTTCAGGTGTTCATCCTGATAGCTGACGCTGAGCCCGTACTGTTTGTTAACCTCAGCACGTTTGGCATAATAGTCATCAAGGGCAATCGCTTCTTCGCGCTGTGCTGCCGCTGCCGCAATCGTTTTTTCAGCAATGGCTGCCTTACTGATTGCCGCCTGCTTTTCTGCCTGCGCCACGGTGATTTGCTGCTGGGCTGCAGATGCCAGTTCCTGCGCGGCGTTGCGGGCCGCATCCTGCTGGGTCTGCCAGCCGCCAGCACTGCCGTCCAGCTGAGATTTCAGTGAGTGTACGGCGGGGATCAGCGCATTAATGATTGTGCTGCTGGCAACATTGCTGCCTGCTGCGACCTCATGCAGTACGAAGTTCAGCTGTCCGGCACCACGGGTAACGCCGGAAAACTGATCTGAGCCGACACTCTGACCGCCAATGTTTTTGGCCGCATCAACCGTCCGGGCAATCGCAGCCGACAGTTCATCGGCCTGCGATTTAGCCTGGTTGTTGAATTTTTTGCTGGCCTGCCCCGCTTTCTGGTATGCGTCAGTAATCTGCGATTTAAACGTTGCAGAGTTAAGGTGCAGGGCAACCGACAGGGCCGCTACGTCACTACTCATTGTCCCAGTATCCTCATAACGTCAGCACATTGTTGATCCACTGCTGGACGAACAGCCGGAGCAGGTGGTGCAGGTGGGGTAACTTTACCAGCGCAGCCGGTCAGGGATATCCACGCCTCCCAGTAACGAAGTATTTCAGCCGGCAGGCTGGCTATTTTGCGAGGGTCTGACTCCCCGAAGCGGTCAGCCAGTGAAAAAATCAGCTGCAGCCACGGGGAGTCCATCAGTTTTTTTTCGCTTCCTCCAGCGTGCCGTAGCTGTGACGCTGGACCACCGTCAGCGCCTCAATCAGCGAGGCATAGGAGTGCGACTTCATTAATTCATCTGGTGCGGGCAAATCGGAAACCGGCTTCCCTTCTTCATCCACCAGCGCATTCAGCACCAGCGCTGCGCCAGCCAGTGCCAGACCGCGGGTATTGTCTTCAATGCGCAGTTGTCCGGCCCTGTCTTCAAATTCAGCCAGTTCATATGCGGACAGGCGACGGATAAGAAACTCGCCGCCAAGAATGGTTACGGTAAGAGAGTCGCAAACAGGTGATAACAGGCGTGACTTAAGGTCTTTCATTGTTTTTCCCAATAAAAAAGCCGCACAATGGCGGCACAAAGATGAGCGGAAAATTTCGTTCAGGCAGATTTATCAGCTGCCGGGCTCGTTATATCCCCAGGTAATGTTGTTCTGTTTGCCGTTTACCGTAATCTGGATAACATCGCTGGCCGGTGCCGTAATTTCATTCAGCTGCCAGCCTGAGAGCGCCATAATCATTGTGGCGGTGCGTCCGTTAGGAAGTTCAACGTAAAACTGCACGGTCTGGCGCTGCTCAGCAGCATTCAGGAACGCGGTAAAACTGGTATTGGACGGATCATCCACGAAGCCCAGCGACTTTTCCGGGCCTTCAGGAAGGTCAGAAATAAACTGTTTCTGAGTATCAATCAGGGTGGTGCAGTCCACGAACGACCCGGTTGCACCCGTTGCGCCCAGCGCCTTACAGTTAATCAGTGGTTGCATATCGGCTACAGCATCGCCGGACGCACCCCATTTAACGACTGTACCAGCCGGGAGCATTGCATATTCCGGTGAACTCTTATTATCTGCCATTTTAATGCCTCATTTAACGGTTGGTTTCGATGCCCTCGCGGATACGGACCGCGAGAACACGCAATATTTTTGCACGGTTGTGATCGAGCGCCGGACGCATAAACGGGCTGGCAACCTGCTTAACGGTGCCAAATTCCTGCGCCAGCGCTTTCATAGAGTGTTCTTTTGAAGGACCGACCCGGATGGTAACTACTGTCAGCCAGCGGCCATCCTTCATTCGGTTGCGGGACGTGGCTTTAATGCTGTCCCTCATATGCGGGCCGGAGCTGCTTTCGTCATAGCCAGCGTGCTGCTGCATATCTTCACTGACGATCTGCATGGCTTCTTTCCCGGCATCAGTCAGAACTTTAACGGCAACCTTTTCGCCCAGAGCCATAAGCTGCTTTTCAAGCTCTGCAAGCCCCTGTACTTCCATGCGGATCATGATGTGTCCTCATAAAAATAAAGGATGTAATCGCGGGCCAGCCGGTATTGCACGTGGTTATTAGGCAGCGTGTAATAATCCTGTTGAATGCTGCCACGCTCCACATACTGAACAGGGTATCCCGCAATTTCTCCCTGTCGGATATTGCGCCATGCCGACCAGATATCCCGATCCAGCGCCACCAGCGCGGTATAGTCATCCACCCGGTAACCTGTTATCTGGAAACGGCCAGCGATCAGCCCTGTTCGCACCAGTCCGTTATCCATTTCAGGATCGGAAATGCGCTGGAAGGTGACGCCCTCCTGCACCGGGTCGGGCAGTAAAAGGGGATACACCGGCAGGCCAGACAGTGTGCCAAGTGCAGTTCTGAGAGATGACTCAATCATGACGCGAATCCCTCTCTGCTTTAATAACCAGCCGGTCACGGAGGCTGTTATCTACCGACACTATGGTGTATGTCTCATTCTGCCATCTGATTTTCCAGTCGATACTGACCCCAGTGAATGGCCGGATAGTGAAATGCCAGGTTTCCACTACCTGCTGCTGATCCAGCGTGCGGATTTTACGGTTGGACATCATCTCTGCTGACGCCCAGACGGTAGCAACATCAACCGGCACACCCGGCAGAGGTTCGCCAAGCTCCCCCTGTCCAACCTCAATTTTTTGCAGCGTCACGCGCCAGTTAAGATTTCCTGCTGATAAACCGCTCATAATCCCTCTCCTAAACGATCACTGGCGCGTGCAGAGTGCGAATGAAAGCGGTCACGCTGAAAGGAAGATTACCCTCGGTGTAACGATTTTCCTCTTCGCCGTTCCTGACCCGGTCAAAGATTCCCACCAGGATAAGGGTTGAGCGCTTCACCCTCTCCAGTGGCTCCCCTTCAATCACTTTTCCCGCGTCATCAATAATCAGTGACCGACTGGATTTCACGTAGTCCAGAATGACCGCGCTGGCCTGAATAATTGCATCCTGCAGGTCGGCATCGCCCGCATCAGTATCAATGCGAAGATATGACTTAACCTCATCAAGCGTGACAAGTTCGATCATGGTTTAGACCTCGCATCACGCCCGCGTTTGACGGCCAGCTTCCACGCCTTCACGCCCGGCTCTCCCGGCTTATCAGTTGTTTCTTCACAGCAGTACCAGACAGAGCCAGCCCAGGTCACGCTGTCGCCCGCATAGTATTTCTCACCCTCTTTGAAAATATCCCGGTAGATCATTACCGGAATACTGAAGGTCTTCTCAGTCACGGCACCACTGGCGAGCTGAGCAGAAATGGTAAATTCCCGCTCGTTATCCTGGCTGATATCAATAGCTGAGATACCATCAACCAGGCATTCCCAGCCATTCATGCCGGTTGTTTTCTGAAATGATCGCCACAGCCCGCCCTGATGGATGGCATACGTGCCGCGTGGGTGTGACTTTTCAGCATCAATGCAGGGCATAATTTCAATCTGCAGCGCGTCTTTCCCGTCTGTACCGGGTTCGCCATCTTTTGCCGGGGGTATTGCTGATACAGCATCCATCACCATCTGCCCGATGTCAGGCAACGGTTCAGGTTGTGGCAACTGAATACCTGACACCTCAGCAACAACAGCCTCTTTCACTATTGCATCAATATCCGGCAGCGCAGGGGCCGCGGGGAGCTGTATCGCGGCCACGGCATTACTGACCATCCGGGACACATCCGGAAGTTCAGGCGCTGATGGCACATCAATCCTGTCGAGTACTGCTTGGACAATGGTGTTTTCACCAGGTACTGAGCGCTGCACATCCTCAATCTGTAATGCCTGAACCGCCAGGGCCTCCCTGAGATCGCTGATTTCTGCCGATTTTTCAGCGAGTGCGGCATCGTACTTGGTCTGCATTGCGATAAGCTGTTCTTTTACCGCTGCTCCCACGGCCTGCAACAGTGACATGTCACGCTCATTCATGGGTAAATATTCCTCTCAGCATGCTGACCGCCATTGAGCGCTGTTGCTCCGGCAGGGCCTTACTGGCTTCATCTTCTTCAGGCGGGGTTTCGGGGGCTGTGTCCACGGTAGTGCCGGAGGCAAACGGATTATCCTGCGCATCTCGCTTCGCCAGCGCGGCAAGGCTGTAATTCTGTTGCTGCATATATGGCGTATCGCCCCCCTCAACAGGGCTCATATTCTCTTTAAGACGCGCCTGATTAGGCGTAAGAAATCCTGCAGCTATACCCTCTTTGTAGGCTTTATAACGACCTTCGGTGTCCATGCGTATCAGTACATCAAGATCAAACTCAACGCCGGTTTGTGCATCAAGCCCCAGAGATTCATCCAGCAGTATCTCCATTGCCTCGATATGGGTCTGAAGACATTGCGAGTAATACTGCTGGTCCAGCGCTTCGATATTGTTGTATGAGGGTGCAGTGGACGTATCGACTTTATAAATAGGGACGTGGAACGTTGAACAAACTATTTCCTGGGTTAATTTCAGCTGCTCGACCATTTGCGCATCAACAGCGGTCATCGCAATAGTCATGAAGTCAGCGCCATCCGCCAGCAGACCGGTTTTACCGGCATTGGCTCCGGAGTAACCTTCATCCCACGCCGCTTTAATCTCTTTTGCCTTATCCTGATCCACCGCGCCGGGAACTTTGATAACCCCCCCCGGTTTTCCACCATTTTTAAAATGGTTAGCGGAATTAGTCAGAATGGCATCGCCCTGCATCGCAGTCAGGCCGCACGCATAAATGGGTGACAGTCCACACAGCGGATGAAAAAAGCAGTTGAATCTGTCGTGAATGATTTCTCTCGCAGGCACCATCACCTGAGTTTCGATCCCGTGAACGTTATCTGGTCGAACCTGATAGAAAATTTCCCCATCATCGGTGACGTAGGGTGTCACTTTGCCAGGGTCAAGCACGCGCCACTGAGCAACCTGGCCTGATGGATCGCGTATTTTCAGTACGTAAGTGTTGCCATCCGACAGCTTGGAATTCATCCAGGACTCAAAAAATTGCATTCTGGTCTGAAAGTTGTTTGGCTTTCGCAGCAGAGGCGAAATCTTCACATCTTCATGATCCGCCCAGATGTCATTGCTTAGTTTTTTCTTCAGCAGCAACGGCATTTTAGCGATATCGGCTGAAATCAGAGAAATGCATGAAAACACCGCGTGGTAAGCAAGGACTGTGGCGCTGTCAACCTCAATATTTCGCTGCCATGCCCCGGTGAAAGATTCAAAAATTCTGCGCCATGAACCTCCATTAGCAGCCTGCAGCGCCTTTTCTCCTGATGGCTTTTTGCGGAAAAAACTGAACATCGGCTGCTTCTCCTGATATTTATTTTTTCTTACGGGTTGTAGATTTTTTTTCGACGGTGTCCGTGAATTCGACATAGCCGGTCAGGCGCAAAATCTCAGCATCACGGTCATTTAAAAAACGCCTTTCACCCGCATGAGCGTCATGTGTGCTTTTCAGGTATCTGACTTGTTTCATAGAAAAAGTGCGGGGATTTCTCCCCGCTACTCCTTAGCTGCCAGGGTTGGCACCGTAGTTAACGCCTGAAATAACGGCCACTGCGGCGGTGCGGCGACGTTTCCAGTTAATCCAGCGTTCGGCGCGAATGGCAACGCTGTTGGTCTGGAACATTGATACCATTTCCACCGGCGTCGGGGTAAGGCTGTCGCCGGTTGGTTCGCTCTGCATCTCCAGTGACGCCTCGCGGGACATATCCACAGCCACGCCGCCATCGTCAGCCAGATAGATGTCTGGTGCATTAACCAGAACCAGAAGGCTACCGACATACTGGGAGACGATCACCGGGAGGCCCATGAATGTTCCGCCAAGCAGTGACATATCCGGGTATTCTTTCTGTCCCAGCGCGTTTTTACGCATTGAAAGTGCCAGCGCGGTAGTGCTGGACATCAGCCACACAGCACCAGTAGGTTGCAGGTTCGCATCGACAAATGTTCCAAACGCCGCTGCTGCATCATCATCAGGATTGCCTGTTGATGGGATGGCAGTAATACCATTGGTGATCGAAGCCGGAGACACACCTGCGGTTTCGGCCTTGGTTGGATCAATGAAGTCCGTATCAAGACGTGCGATCACGGCTTCAGCGAGTGCATTACGCACCAGCGCATCGGCTGCAGGGTTGGAGAAGCGGATCAGTTCATCGGTCAGAACAGCAATCGCGGCCACTTTGGCAAAGCCGAAGGTGATCGACTCAAAATCAAATTTGGTCAGCGGCTTGGCTTTACCCTGCCCTACCCAGTTAGCTGAGCCGCCAGAAGTCTGCGCGGGGATGCGCACATTAAACGGCACGCTGCGCAGTGCAGGAACTCCCCCCTGACCAAAACGACCAATGACGGTCTGAGGACGCAGGAATTCAATAAAGTCCTGTGCATATTCCTGGTACTCAACCAGGCTTCCCGCCCATGTCGGATCGGTGGTGGACGCTGCACCTACGGCAGCCTTGATAACATGGTGGAGCTTGGCGTCATCCTTGTACTGTGATTTAGCAATCTCCAGCGCATCGCTGCGGCTGCCATTTGCGGCGGCAAGGCATTTTGCGAATCGGGCGAAGCCAATACCTTTCTCCAGTTTCTGCTCCACGCGAATGACGCCAGGCGCACGGTTACCTGCTGTGGTGACGACCTGACCACCAGCTGCTTTCTGTACCGGTTTAGCGGTGTCAGCTTTGGTCGATTCCATATCGCGCAGCCGCGCAAGGTGCGCGTCAACGCTTTTGATTTCTGCCGATACCTCGTCATACTGCTCTTCTTCTTCAGCGTCCAGCGTGCGGCCTTCCTCAAAAGATTTTGCCATCACCGCTTCGCGCTGAGCGTCCAGCGTGGCACGCTTGGTTTCAAACGATTTAATCTGCTCTGCAATATTCATCTGTTTTCCCTTAATCGGAGTAATTTTCTTTGCTGTAGCGCCAGCGGTTTTTTCAGTTTTTGACTCCGGCTGGTTATGGCCCGACGCGGCCCGCAGCCTTTCATCAATGGATTTAACGGTGTTGATCGTGCCTTCTGCATTGGCCGGAACGGTCACCACCGATAGCTCGTACCACTCCCATCTGGTGAACCTGATCCCGCCCTCATCGATATAGGCGTACTCAATTGGCCGGAAGCCGATAGACAAACCCTTAACCAGACCCAGGCGAATACTCTGCCAGGCTTCCTCAAGTCGTGCGGCCAACTGGCTGGGTGCATCTGCTTTAGCCAGCGTGGCTTTAATCTCAATTCCTTCAGTCGTCACCTTTGCACTGGTGACCTCACCTATGGGTGACTGATGGTCGTGCTGCCAGAGCAGCGGAATTGGAAGCTGAAATTCAGCCCCCTCCGGCATCACAACATCGCCATAACGGTCTGGCGTCGGTGTGGTAGCAATGCCGGTGATCTCCCGCGTTTCCTCGTTAACCGCTTTCACCTTCAGAAGGCTGACGGCGTGCTGTTGCTTCATTTCCTGATCTCCAGAAACGAAAAAACCCGCCGTGGCGGGTCGTGAAAAGCGGATTCTCTATATGAAAAACACGCCGTAATCTTTTTTGGTGGGTGCAGGATTCAGTGATATCAGCGATATGGCATTAAACAGCGCCATCAGTGGGTCGATTTTGCCGATCCCGCTGGCACCTTTAGTAACGAGGGGAGCATTACCGCTGATAACCACTTTTGCATTACCAACACACCAGTTCATCAACTGCTGGGGCGCATGTCGGAGAGTGCCCTCAGCCAGTTTCCGCTCGGTGGTCTTGCATGCACCGCCCAGCTTCCACCCCTGGCTGATCCCGACAACTGATTCCTGTGGTATGCCTGCATCAATCAGCGTATCAAGCAGCACCCCAATGCCTGCGGGGTCCATGCCCACTTTATCGAGCAGGCCGGCCTCAAATATCTGAGACACGTACATGGCTACCTCATCGGCATCATCACCCACTTTGTTAACGATGGTCAGATCGCCCTGCTTTTCAAAGTCACGTAATTTGCTCTCTTCACTTTTACGTCGCTCCAGCATCTTTACGTGACACCAGGCATGGGACCATGTCAGCCAGTCGCGGGTTTTACGGTCGCGCCCGGCGATGGACAGACCAAGGAGGTCGTCAAGCCCACCACCATCTATGCCAACGTCAATGACCTCGCACCGGCTTAAAATCTGTTTGAAGGTAACCGAGGGGTCGGACTGCACCTCCCAGAACTCTGCTCCCGCCCAACGGTCATTCCGTAGATTCATGCCGATCTCAACGTTGAGATGTTTGGCGAGAAACTTTCTCAGGCTCCCTTCATCTTCCTGCGACCGCTTAAGATACTCATCGTCCAGCCACTCTTTGCTGACCGAACGGCCCATATTCGGGTTAGTGATGTAAAAATTATCCGGATTGCGAAATCCTTCGTTTTCCACCAGCTCAGGGGGAAATTCATATAGGATACCGAGCGTTTTTCCGTCTTTAATGACGCCATCACGAACGTTGCGCCAGTAGTCCAGTTTCTTTTTGAATACGCCAGCAGGGGGTTCATCACTTTGCGTGGTCAGATAAATCACCCACCCCTCATTGCGCGATACCTGCCCGCCCAGGGCCTCAATAAACATCGCATCGGCCTTGGCATTTTTGCCGAACAGCCACAGCTCTTCTACCAGAATTCGTCCGGCCTTTTTTCCCGACACCGTATCGCTGTCTGCTGCCACAACTTTCAGACTGTTGCGGTTGATGCGGTGGGTAATTGTGCGGATGTGATCCTGAATATGGAAAATGGTGGACAGTTCTTCATCTTCCCTGACCATGCTGGCGGCGGGTTTAAAACAGTTATCTGCCACCTCTTTTGTCGGTGCCAGAATCAGATGCTCTTCGTCGGCACGCCAGCAGATGATAAGCGCGGTGAGCATTATCCCGGCTGCAATGGTCGATTTGGTGTTCTTCTTACTGATAAGCAGACCATACTCACGGATCAACTGATTCCCTGTCTGCTGGTCATAACCACCGAATATCGCCAGCACGAAATCAAACACCCACTCTTCAGAACACTCACCGAAAGTTGGCTTACCCGGCAGGTCAGTTACCCTGAGCTCCTTAAAAATTGCCAGGGCATAATTGCCAGAGTCAGCAAAAATCGGCGGCGGAATGATGGATTCCCGGTTGATCAGCTTTCTGGCCCAGTCAGTGCACGCTGTAGACCATTCAGGCATTGTTATCTCCCGTTACTCACAACCAGTTTCGGAGGTGCCATTCCGCTGAACTTACTGGCGGCTTTCTTCGCTGCTGCGTCTTTGGCTTCTTTTTTGCCCGTATCGCCCATTTTCTGGCAGACGTAAGGGGCAAGTTTTGCGGCCGCTTCCAGGCTGAGCTTTGGATCAACCAGAAGGTTATCGCTCATGATTCTTTTCATCACGGCGATGGGATCATCAAACTGGGTCGGAGTTTCTACCGGAGGTAAATCTGCCTGACGAACCGGCTCTGACAATGAGTCAGCAGGGTTAATTGCCCTGACCCTTTCCATGTAACCGATCACGTCTTTATCTTTGGCAAGCTGACTTCCTTTCACCTTCGCCGTTTTTTCACTGTATCCCGCCTGAATGGCGGCCTGTCGCTGATTGCTGCCCTTCATCAGGGCATCAGCAAACTTCTTTTTCTGCCCTGTCAGCATGGTTACCTCATGGGTTTACAGGGTTAACCGGGTGGGTTAACAACCTTAAAAAAAGGGAAATTTTCTGCGCGTGAGGGGAGGCGCGGTTTCGTGGGTGAGGGGGGTTCTGGTTCTGAG
>NZ_WHOY01000031.1:2996414-3207763 GCF_009765445.1 Pantoea sp. BAV 3049
GTTTTTCTTCCCGGTGTCGCGGGCGATTTCGGCAAACTGTCCGGACTGGTGATCTTCCAGACCGAAAGCCTTGATCATCCGGATACTGGTCAGGCTTTCCTGAGTCTGATCGTTCAGCGAGGAGAACGCCGCCTGCGCCAGCTTGAAGCGCTGATGCAGCTGATCGCCATAGCGCTTGATCACCAGCGCCATGATCGGCATCGGCAACAGCGCCAGCAGGGTCAGCTGCCAGCTGATTTGCGTGCTCATCACGATCAGCACTGCCAGCCCCATCACCAGCGAATCGACCAGCGTCAGCACCCCTTCGCCAGCGGCGAACACTACGCGATCCACATCGTTGGTCGCGCGGGCGATAAGATCCCCGGTACGATGGCGCAGGTAGAATTCAGGATGCTGACGGCTAAGCTGCCGGTAAAAGTCCTGGCGGAGTTCAACCGCCAGCTGATAAGAAGCACCGAACAATAGCACACGCCAGACGTAGCGCAGCAGATAGACCACCACGGCAGTGATCAGCATTACGCCGATCCACATCATCAGCCGCGATCCGCTCATCTGTTGGTGAGTCACGCTATCCACAATAATGCCAACAATTTTCGGTGGCAGCAGTTGTAGCAACGCGATAATAATCAGCAGGAACACGGCCCCCAGATAGCGCCGCCATTCGCGAATAAAGTACCAGCTTAATTGGCTAAACAGTCGCACAGTAAACATCCCGGTTAAGTTTGAGCGAGGTGATCATCAGGCGGCCATCAGTTCAGCGGCAACGCCGTGGTGTATTTTATCTCTTCCATCGCAAAGCTCGAAGTGACGTCCAGCAAACCTGGAACCCCGTTCACTAAACGCTTATAAAAGGCATCGTAAGTCTTCATATCGGCTACCTGAATACGCAGCAGGTAGTCGTATTCCCCGGCCATGCGGTAGCAACCCATCACTTCCGGCATCCCCTGCACCACTTCAACGAACTGCTGATACCAGCTGCTGCTGTGCTGCTGAGTTTTGATCAGCATAAAGGCAGTGAGTGACAGTGAGAGTTTCTCCGGATCTAACAGCGCCACCCGGCCGCGAATATAGCCCTCATCTTCCAGCCTTTTCAAGCGTTTCCAGCACGGCGTTGTGGTCAGATGGACCGCATCAGCCAGCGCCTGCAGCGACAGCGTACAGTCCTGCTGCAGGAGCGCCAGTAGTTTCAGGTCGGTTTTATCTGTCATTTGCCACTCCGGGAGAATAACTTTCTCTTAAAGACCGATTATAAAGCAAAGAGAGTAAACCTTTTTTCCCGTTAATGCCGTACGCTTTAGCAAAATTTCACCAGGGCAGAACAGATGAACGACTCATGGGTTTCCCGTGCAATACAAGAGATTAACGCCGATGTGCAGCGCTCGGCAGATACCCACCTGATGCGGGTGCCGCTGCCTGCTTATCCTGGCATCTGGCTCTACCTGAAAGATGAAAGCACCCATCCGAGCGGCAGCCTCAAGCACCGGCTGGCGCGATCGCTGTTTCTCTATGGCTTGTGCAACGGCTGGATTAAAGAGGGCACGCCGATTATCGAAGCCTCTTCGGGCAGTACCGCCGTTTCCGAAGCCTATTTTGCCCGTTTGCTCGGCCTGCCGTTTATTGCAGTGATGCCTGCAACCACCGCAAAGCGCAAAATCGAACAGATCGCTTTCTACGGCGGCCGCTGCCACTTTGTCTCCGATCCCTGCCAGATGTATGCAGAATCAGAGCGGCTGGCTCGCGAGCTGAACGGCCATTTCATGGATCAATTCACCTATGCGGAACGCGCAACCGACTGGCGCGGCAATAACAATATCGCCGACAGTATTTTTCAGCAGATGAAGAGCGAGCCGTTCCCCATTCCGGACACCATTGTAATGAGCGCCGGTACGGGCGGCACCTCGGCCACTCTTGGCCGCTATCTGCGCTATCAGGGCCATCCGACTAAGCTGATGGTGGTGGATCCGGAAAATTCAGTCTTCTTCGAATACTGGCACCTGCGTGACAAGTCGCTGAGCAATGCCTGCGGCAGCAAAATTGAAGGGATCGGTCGTCCGCGCGTCGAGCCCTCTTTTATTGCTGAAGTGGTCGATCAGATGCTCAAAGTGCCCGACGCCGCCAGTATCGCCACCATGCTGTGGCTGGAGAAACAGCTGGGGCGCAAAGCAGGGCCGTCCACCGGTACCAATGTCTGGGGTGCCCTGACGGTAGCGAAATGGATGAAGGAAGAGAATCGCAATGGTTCGATTGTTACGTTGATGTGCGACAGCGGCGAGCGTTATCTGGAGACTTACTACAATCCGGAATGGGTGACGCAGAACATTGGTGATATCAGCGCATGGCAGCAACAGCTTCTGAATTAAGCCTGTATACATGGCTGGTCTGTGGGTCGGGTGGCTGATAAAAAGCCGGACATCCTCTCCGGCACACTGGAAGCGGGCCTCAGTATTCGGGGGAATAGGCGAGGTTGGGGTTGGTAAGCCAGTGGTTAAGATAATGAGACACGCCCTGTGTCTCGCAATGTCCGATAACGGGTAAATGGGGCAGCAGCGCTTTCAGCTGGCTCATCGCATTGCCCATGATAAAGCCGCGTCCGACGCTTTCCAGCATTTCACGGTCGTTCATGGCGTCGCCAAAGGCCATGCATTCAGCCAGGCTCAGGTCCAGCGAGGCAGTCAGCGCAGCCAGCGCGCTGCCTTTATTACAGCCCACCGGCATCACTTCCAGACAGTGCCGCGCAGAGAAACAGAAATGGGCACGATCGCCCAGTGCATCACGCAACTGACCCTGTAGCTGGCAAAGCTCTTCATGATCGGCAATAAAACAAATTTTCGTCACCTGGTGTGCCGGAAGGCGTTTCAGGTCGGTGAGCTGATAGCGGAAACCACTCATCTGATGGGCATGGAGAACTTCCGGGACATCGTCCTGTGTCAGCCAGCCATCGTCGTTGAACACGTGCAGACTGGCAGTGGTATCCCAGCGGGTGTGGATCACCTGTTCGGCCACCTCCGGTGACAGGTCAGTGCCTGCCAGCAAATTGCCCTGCTGGTCATGAACGCGGGTGCCGTTACCGCTGATCAGATAAGCACTGAGCTGCAAACCGGCAATCAGCGGCTGCATCTCCTGCCAGTGACGACCGGTGGCAAAAGCCAGGATCACGCCGCGTTCCGCCAGCGCATGGAGCGCCCTGATGGTGGTCGTTCCTAACTGATGGTCAGGCATCAGTAAAGTGCCATCCATATCAAACGCTGCCAGACGAGCCATTGTCACTCCTGAAGATGATTCACCGATGGCTGAGTATCCCCTGGTATTTACGGAACTAATAGTGAATACTTTTGAAAAACTGTTCCGGGTTTACTATGCGTCAGCTTAATCGCCTTAACCAGTATCAGCGCCTGTGGCAAATCAGTCAGGGCAAAATGCAGCTGACCAGCGTGGCAGAGATTGCCCTGCACTGCTTCTGCAGCGAGCGGCATGCCCGTACCCTGCTCAGCCAATGGCAGCAGCAGGGCTGGCTGAGCTGGCAGTCGCAGTCCGGCCGGGGCAAACGCGGCGAGTTGAGTTTTATCGAATCTCCCGAGCACCTGCGCAGTGTCCTGCTGCAACAACAGCTCGATCAGGGGTTGCCTCATCAGGCCCTGCAGCTGGTGCAGATCGAACCGGATCAGCTCAGCCAGCTGCTGAAACCCTTTATGGGCGGCCAGTGGCTGGATGACCGCCCTACGTTACGTATCCCTTACTACCGGCAGCTCGATCCACTCGATCCCTCAGAACTGCCCGGACGGGCGGAGCAGCATCTGGCGAAACAGCTGTTTTCCGGCCTGACGCGCTTCGAAGATGATCAGGTAGTGGCCGATCTGGCCCACCACTGGCAGTGCAGTGAAGACGGGCTGAGCTGGTTTTTCTTCCTGCGCCCGCAACTTTACTGGCACAACGGTGAGCGAGTCTCTTCACAACAGCTACTGCAACGCCTGCAACAGATACTGGCTAATCCGGAAGGACAACGGCTGCTGAGCAGCGTTAAGTCGCTTTCCCTGCCGCAGGCAATGTGCCTGCGCATCGATCTCCATCAACCGGACAACTGGCTGGCTTACCGCCTGGCTACCGTACCCTGCCTGCTGACCCATCCGGAAGATAAACAACTGGGCACAGGTCCGTGGCGTCTGGCCAGCTGGTCTGCCGGGCTGGTCAGAATTGAGAACCATGAACGCTATCATGGTGCCCTGCCGCTGATGCAGGCGGTGGAATACTGGATCACCCCGCAGTTGTTCGATAAAGCGCTTGGCTCCAGCTGCCGCCATCCGGTACAGATTGCTATCGGTGAGGATCATGAACTGTCGCTGCTGCGTCCGGTCAGCCGCCGCATCAGCCTGGGCTTTTGCTATCTGGCCCTGCGCCCCAACACCAACCTCTCGGCCTGGCAGGCACTGTCACTAATGACGTTAATCCGCCGTAAGCAGCTGGTCGATCAGCTACCGCTGGAAGAAGGTCTGATCATGCCCAGCCAGGAGATGCTGCCCGGCTGGTCCCTGCCTGAAACGCAGCCATACCATGACGAGCCTTTGCCGGAAAAGCTCAGCCTGCACTACCACCTGCCGGTTGAGCTGCATGTGATGGCAGAAAAACTCAAAGAGGTGCTGGACGGGGAAGGCTGCGAACTGACGCTGCATTTCCACAACGGAAAAGACTGGCGGGGCTACAACGGACTGGAAAGCGCCGATATTATTATGGGCGACCGGCTGATTGGTGAAGCGCCAGAGTTTACCCTGGAAAGCTGGCTTCGGCTCGATCCGTTATGGCCGGCAGTTTTGGGAAAAAAGGATTTTGCCAGACTGCTGAACAGGCTCAGCAAAATTCAGCAGGAGCCTGATGAGGCGCTGCGCCTGCAGGGGTTGCGTGAGACGTTTCAACAGCTGATGGCACGGGCGGCAGTGACGCCACTGTTCAACTATCGTTATCAGGTCAGCGCCCCGCCGGGCGTGGAAGGCATCGCGCTGAATGCCTGGGGCTGGTTTGATTTTTCCCGCGCGTGGATCCCGCCGCCGGTGGCAATCCCGTGAACAGGTCTGGGCTTCCGCTCCATCAGGCAGTACCATACGGCGCAACAAATAAATAAGGTGAACAGTATGAAACGTGCAGTAGTGGTTTTCAGCGGTGGTCAGGACTCAACAACCTGTCTGATTCAGGCATTAAAGCAGTATGACGAGGTGCACTGCATCACCTTCGACTACGGCCAGCGTCACCGCGCGGAAATCGATATTGCGCAGCAACTCTCCCGCGATCTGGGCGCCCGTGCGCACAAGGTGCTGGACGTAACCCTGCTCAATGAGCTGGCGGTCAGCAGCCTGACGCGCGACAGCATTCCCGTCCCTGCTTACGATCCGGATGCCAGCGGTCTGCCAAGTACCTTTGTCCCGGGCCGCAATATCCTCTTTCTGACCCTGGCTTCAATCTATGCATACCAGGTTGAAGCCGAAGCGGTGATCACCGGCGTGTGTGAAACTGACTTTTCCGGCTATCCCGATTGCCGCGATGAGTTTGTGAAGGCACTGAATCACGCGGTAGAGCTGGGAATGGCGCGCCCCGTACGCTTCGAAACGCCGCTGATGTGGCTGAACAAAGCGGAAACCTGGGCGCTGGCCGACTACTGGCAGCAACTGCCGCTGGTGCGAAACGAAACTCTGACCTGCTACAACGGCTTGAAGGGCGACGGCTGTGGCGAATGTGCTGCCTGCCATTTACGCGCCAACGGGCTAAAGGAGTATCAGATCAGCAGCGCTACCGTGATGCAGGAAATGCAGCGCAAGACGGGTTTACGCTGACAGCATCTGCTCCATCCTGCGCTTCAGCTCTCCCTCCATCGGCTGCGCTTTTTGCGTGCGCAGATCGATACAGACAAAGGTCAGCCGTGCATCCGCTACGGCTTCGCCGCCCGGTGACAGGATGACGGTCTGACCAATCACCCCGCTTTTGCCCCCCAGCTCCAGTAGCTGACTGTTGATTTCCAGTACGTCACCAAGCACCGCCGGGCGGCGATAATTAATATTGATATTCACCACCACAAAAGCCAGCCGGTTTTCCGTCATCCAGTCAAAAGCCTCCAGCTTTTCCAGCCAGGCCCAGCGCGCCTCCTCCAGAAATTCCAGGTAGCGGGCATTGTTAACGTGCTGATAGACATCCAGGTGATAGCCGCGAACTTTAATCGTGGTCTGCATAGCGCTTCTGCCCCTTTTAAAAAATAGAGGCCACACCAACTGGTATGACCTCTGACAGATTAGCAGCCCGCCATTAAGCGGGAGACGCGCTGTCGCAAAGTCGCGAAGGCGATCACAGTTTCAGCCGTGACAGATTCCGCTCCACCAGCGCATTGCCCATCCCCGGCACCTCTTTCAACTGTTCGACCTGAGTGAAGTCGCCGTACTCCTCGCGGTAGCTGACAATAGCCTGAGCTTTTTTCAGCCCAACGCCATTCAGCGCGGCGGCCAGCTCCTCAGCCGTTGCCTGGTTAATGCTGACCTGACCGCCCAGTGCGGACGGAGAAGCCCCCTGGCTACGTGGAGAGCTGTTCTGACCAGCTTCTGCGCTGGCCTGCCCGCTCACAGGTGCACTGACCTGTCCGGTGGCCGTTGCCACTGTGTTCGCCTGTTCGGCCTGAGCCGGTAACATTGCAGTGCCAATCAGTAAGGCAAAGCTCAACGCTGAAACTACTTTGTTTTGCATGCTGTTTTCCTCCATGTATTTGACAGCGAAGCCAGGGTACTCCTGCCCCGGCACCATCACAAACGGCAGAAAACAGAAATGGAAAAGGCCGCATAAGCGGCCTTTGATATTGCATTGCGTTGCAAAAAATGTGCGAGGCTTACTGGGCCTGTGCAGCTGCACCGTATTTGATTTTGCCTTCTTTACGCAGGTTGCTGAGCAGAGCTTCAAACGCGATCTGCGCGTTGTTCTGCGTCACGCCCTGAATCATCGCTTTCTTCTGCCCATCCGGCATTGAACCGCTGCGAACCTGATCCAGCGCCACCAGCACCACATTGCCCTGACCATCTTCACTGACCGCATAACCCGGCTTGTCTTTCTCCGGCAGCGGCATGGTAAAGGCGGACTGGGTGATGGCATCCTGACCGTTACGGGTCAGCGTTTTCTGCGCGCTGAAGCTGAGGTTGGCCGCTTTCATCGCCTCATCGCCTTTGCCCGCTTTCAGATCGGCCATCAGCTTCTCTGCCTGCGCTTTCGCTTCTTTCTGCGCTTTTTCAGTTTTCAGCATGTCGGTGATCTGAGCGGTCACTTCACTCAGCGGTTTCACCGCTTCAGGTTTGTGGGCACTGATACGCAGCACAAAAGCACGGTCGCCATCGACGGTAATGATGTCCGAGTTGCTGCCCGGCGCGCCGTTCTCACCGACCAGGCCGCCGTTGAAAATAGCCTGCTCAACTGGTTTGAAGTTCAGCTCTGCCGGAGGGGTGTCGTGGCTGAACCAGCCCGTCTCCACCGCTTTTACGCCTGCGGCTTCTTCAGCACCTGCCAGTGACTCGTTGTCGTTGCTGGCTGCATCACTGACTTTCTGCTGCAGTTTGTAATAGGCATCAACCGCTTTTTCCTGCTTCACTTTCGCGGCAATATCGTCGTGAACGGCAGACAGCGGTTTGACCTGCTGTGCCTGCACATCATCCAGGCGGGCGACGATAAAGCCCACGGAAGACTTAATCACGCCAGAAAGCTGACCTTTCTGAGTAAGGCCTGCGTTTTTCAGCTCGTCCGGCGTGGTGTCCGGCTCCAGCCAGCCCATGTCACCACCGTTACGTGCGGAGATCGGGTCAGCTGATTTCTGCTTCGCCAGCGCGGCAAAGTCACCGCCTTTCTTCAGCGCATCCAACACCGACTGGGCATCAGCCTCAGTTTTGGTCTGAATAATGCTAAAGCGGCTGCGCTGCGGCTGGGTGTAATCCGCCTGATGCTGATCGTACCAGCTCTGGATATCGCTCTCGCTGGCCGTTTCCTGCAGGGAAGCCGCATCCAGTTTGATATAGCTGACGCGGAACTGCTCAGGCGTCATGAAGTTGTTTTTGTTCTGCTCGTAGTAGTTCTTCACTTCTTCGTCGCTGACGGTCTGTTTTGCGCTCAGTGCGCTCACATTGATCGTCGCTTCGCGCACCAGACGCTCCTGAGAAACCAGAGCGGCCAGCGCATCGGTTTCACTCGTCAGCATAAAGTCGGTACCAGTGACAGAGGCCACCAGCTGCTGGGTAGTCAGCTGCTTACGCAGTGCTTCCGCATACTGATCGGCCGAAAAGCCCATGTTATTGATAATGCCCAGATATTTGGCGTTGTCGAACTTGCCGTTAGTCTGGAAAGCGGGCTGGCTGAAGATCGCCTGCTTGATCTGTGCGTCGCTGATCGCCAGGCCGAGGTCTTTCGCATACTGATCCAGTAAGCGTTCATCGATCAGCTGAGACAGCGCCTGCTGGCGGACCTGCTGCAGATAGGCCGGGTTGCTCGCCAGTTGGGAGAACTGATCGCCCAGCTGCTGCTGCTGGCGTGAACGCTCGCTGGAGAACGCTCTTTCAAGCTGTGCGCGGCTGATTTCCTGCCCGTTAACTTTGGCTGCATAATCCCCGTTGCCGCCAATCAGGTAGTTGCCCACCCCGGTCAGGATAAAAGACAGGCAGATCAGACCCAATATAATTTTGAGCACGACATGGTTCGACGCCGCGCGTAAATTGTCCATCATGGTGTGACAACACTCCGCTGTAGTGTGAATGTAAAACCTTGAGCTTTCGTCCCACGTTCCCAGGAACGCTCCACGCCGCTGCGTATCAGGCCCGGTGATCGTTGAAAAAAAGGCACATCAGTATCCTGATGTGCCCCGTATGGTACATGAGAACGCCTGGACAGTCCTCATTGTGACCAGAGAAATTGCTCAGAACGCCTTAATTAACGGCGTCTTTCAGCGCTTTACCGGCACGGAAGCCTGGTACTTTACCCGCTGGGATAGTAATTTCTTTGCCGGTTTGTGGATTACGACCGGTACGCTCTGAACGCTCACGAACAGAGAAGGTCCCGAAACCAACCAGCGCGACTTCATCGCCTGCTTTCAGGGAATCAGAAACAGAACCCATAAAAGCATCTAATACACGTCCGGCTGCCGCTTTAGAAATATCAGCATTTGCAGCGATTTTGTCGATCAACTGTGACTTATTCACTCAATCATCCCCTATGATTATTCACTTCGCGGTCAGGCTTCCCACCTGCCACGAACGCGCATCAGTTATGTAAGATTTTTGTCTGTTGAGCCGTAACAGGATGCCGCATGCTCTGGCCTTCACTGGCTTAACAGCCCTCTAAATTAGCGGCACAAAAAAAAGCTGGCAAGTCCGAATTTGCCTGCCAGCTCTGGTTTTGTGGTCTTTTTGTCTTAAATCACTATTTTGCGGTGGCAACCTGCATGCCGTAAGGCGCATTTTGCAGTGCCAGGGTCAGCACTTCCTCAATACGCTTGACCGGATGGATGTCCAGATCGGCAATAACGTTGTCCGGAATCTCTTCCAGATCGCGCTTATTTTCATCCGGGATCAGCACGGTTTTGATGCCACCACGGTGTGCAGCCAGCAGTTTTTCTTTCAGGCCGCCGATTGGCAGAACCTGACCGCGCAGCGTGATCTCACCGGTCATCGCAACATCAGCACGCACAGGGTTACCTGTCAGGCAGGAGACCAGCGCGGTGCACATTGCGATACCGGCACTTGGACCATCCTTCGGCGTTGCCCCTTCAGGTACGTGCACGTGGATGTCGCGTTTTTCATAGAAGTCGCTGTTGATACCCAGCTTCTCCGCACGGGCGCGCACCACGGTCAGCGCTGCCTGAATGGACTCCTGCATCACTTCACCCAGTGAACCGGTGTAGGTCAGCTTGCCTTTGCCCGGCACGCAGGCGGTTTCGATGGTTAACAGGTCGCCGCCGACTTCCGTCCACGCCAGACCCGTTACCTGACCCACGCGGTTTTCGCTGTCGGCACGACCGTAGTCATAGCGCTGTACGCCCAGATAATCTTTCAGGTTGTCCGCATTGATCTCAATATGCCTGATGGATTTGTCCATCAGCAGCGTTTTCACTGCCTTACGGCACAGCTTGGACAGTTCGCGCTCAAGGCTACGCACACCAGCCTCGCGGGTGTAGTAGCGGATGATGCCCACAATCGCGCTGTCATCCACGGTCAGCTCACTTGGCTTCAGGGCATTACGCTCAATCTGCTTGGACAGCAGGTGCTGTTTGGCAATATTGAGTTTCTCGTCCTCGGTGTAACCCGACAGGCGGATAACTTCCATACGATCCAGCAGCGGAGCCGGGATGTTCATTGAGTTAGACGTTGCCACGAACATCACATCGGAGAGATCGTAATCCACTTCCAGATAGTGATCGTTAAAGGCAATGTTCTGTTCCGGATCGAGCACTTCCAGCAGGGCGGAAGCCGGATCGCCGCGCATGTCAGAAGACATCTTGTCGATCTCATCCAGCAGGAACAGTGGGTTTTTCACCCCAACTTTCGCCATTTTCTGGATCAGTTTGCCCGGCATGGAGCCGATATAGGTACGGCGGTGACCACGGATTTCCGCTTCGTCACGCACGCCACCCAGCGCCATCCGCACATATTTACGGCCTGTAGCTTTGGCAATGGACTGACCCAGAGAGGTTTTACCCACGCCAGGAGGCCCCACCAGACACAGGATCGGCCCTTTGATTTTGCTGACGCGGCTCTGCACGGCTAAATATTCCAGGATACGGTCTTTCACCCGCTCCAGGCCGAAATGGTCGGTATCCAGCGTTTCCTGCGCCTTCACCAGATCCTTCTTCACCTTACTGCGCGCATTCCACGGAACCTGCACCATCCAGTCGATATAACCACGAACCACGGTAGCTTCAGCGGACATCGGCGACATCATCTTCAGCTTCTGCAGCTCGGCTTCGGTTTTGTCACGCGCCTCTTTCGGCATTTTCGCCGCGTCGATTTTGCGTTTCAGGGCTTCATTTTCGTCAGGCGCATCATCCATCTCGCCCAGCTCTTTCTGAATCGCCTTCATCTGTTCGTTCAGGTAGTACTCGCGCTGGCTTTTTTCCATCTGCTTTTTGACGCGGTTACGAATGCGCTTCTCAACCTGCAGCAGGTCAATCTCCGACTCCATCATCGCCATCAGATATTCCAGACGCTCGTTCACATCTGACATTTCCAGCACGGACTGTTTATCGGCCAGCTTCAGCGGCATATGGGCGGCCACGGTATCGGCCAGGCGCGCCGCATCCTCGATGCTGTTCAGTGAAGTCAGCACCTCAGGAGGGATTTTTTTGTTCAGTTTGATGTAGCCTTCAAACTGATTGATGGCCGTACGCACCAGCACTTCCTGCTCGCGCTCGTCAATTTCCGGCGAGGCCAGGTATTCGGCCTGGGCAGTAAAGTGGTCGCCATTGTCAGCCAGCGTGGTGATATGCGCACGCTGCAGACCTTCTACCAGCACTTTAACCGTGCCGTCAGGCAGCTTCAGCATCTGCAGGATGGAAGCCACGGTCCCTACAGAGAAGAGATCGTTAATGCCAGGTTCATCCGTTGAAGCCTCTTTCTGAGCGACCAGCATGATCTTTTTGTCATGATCCATGGCCGCTTCAAGGCAGCGAATCGATTTTTCACGGCCAACAAACAACGGAATTACCATGTGCGGATAAACCACTACGTCACGCAACGGCAACACAGGGATTTCAATGCGTTCAGAACGCTCAGGATTCATAGAGCTCTCTCTTAGTTTAATTTCCGCCAGGGTGATGGGAACCGCAACAGACACTCATAGCAGTTTTACCCACAGGTAGTTGAGTATATGGGGATGAATGTAAGACATTCAACGTTCTGTGCGAGAGAAAAACAAAAGGGGGAAAAATTTCCCCCTTTTTAAGATAACTGACTGGAAAGATGTGGTTATTTATTCACCAGAAGCCTGCTGCGCTTCGTGTTTTCCATAGATCAGCATCGGTTCGGTCTGGCCGTCGATCACTGAATCGTCAATCACCACTTTTTCCACGTCGTCCATTGAAGGGAGGTCATACATGGTATTCAGCAGCGCACCTTCCACGATGGAGCGGAGGCCACGTGCACCGGTTTTGCGTGACATCGCCTTTTTGGCAATCGCCGTCAGGGCTTCGTCGCGGAACTCCAGTTCCACGCCTTCCAGATTGAATAATGCCTGATACTGCTTGGTCAGGGCATTTTTCGGTTCACGCAGGATCTGGATCAGCGCTTCTTCGCTCAGTTCATTCAGCGTTGCCACGACGGGCAGACGACCGATGAACTCAGGGATCAGACCAAATTTTATCAGATCTTCCGGCTCAACCTGTTCCAGCAGCTGACCTTCCGTCGCTTTCTGCGATTTGCCTTTCACCGTGGCACCAAAGCCAATACCGGATCCAGTTTCCACGCGCTGCGAGATCACTTTATCCAGGCCAGCAAACGCCCCGCCACAGATAAACAGGATTTTGGAGGTATCAACCTGCAGGAATTCCTGCTGCGGATGCTTGCGTCCACCCTGCGGTGGCACGGCAGCCACGGTCCCTTCAATCAGTTTCAGCAGTGCCTGCTGAACGCCCTCACCCGACACGTCGCGGGTGATGGAAGGGTTATCAGATTTGCGGGAGATTTTATCGATTTCATCGATATAAACGATCCCACGCTGCGCTTTCTGTACGTCATAGTCGCACTTCTGCAGCAGCTTCTGAATGATGTTCTCGACGTCTTCACCCACATAACCGGCTTCGGTCAGGGTGGTGGCATCGGCCATGGTGAACGGAACGTCCAGCAGGCGAGCCAGGGTTTCGGCCAGCAGTGTCTTACCGCTACCGGTCGGGCCGATCAGCAGAATGTTACTTTTGCCAAGCTCGATGCCGTTGCTGGTATCGCCGTTACGCAGACGTTTATAGTGGTTGTAGACCGCCACTGCCAACACTTTCTTCGCTCTTTCCTGACCGATAACGTAATCGTCGAGGTGATGGCGGATTTCATGCGGCGTCGGCAGCGCACTACGCTCGCGATGCGGCGCGACTTCTTTAATCTCTTCGCGAATGATGTCGTTACATAAGTCGACACACTCATCGCAGATATACACTGACGGGCCGGCAATCAGCTTGCGCACTTCATGCTGGCTTTTGCCGCAAAAAGAGCAGTACAGCAGCTTTCCTGAACCGTCTTTGCGCTTATCTGTCATCAGTTAACCTCTTCTGTTTTTCTTCGTCCGCACTTTATTGCGGCGATGATGCCGCCTGGCGGCACCCTCATTCGTCGCTTACGCCCCTGCAGTAACTATAGACGACTCAGAGGCGATGGGCTTAAGTGCGATGCGTCAGAATGGAATCTACCAGACCATACTCTACAGCTTCGCTGGCGGACAGGAAACGGTCACGTTCTGTGTCACGCTCGATTTCTTCAAGAGTTTTGCCCGTATGTTCCGCCATCAGCTCATTCATACGCTGTTTGACCTTCAGGATTTCACGCGCGTGGATTTCAATATCCGTCGCCTGACCCTGGTAGCCGCCCAGCGGCTGGTGGATCATCACGCGGGAGTTTGGCAGGCAGTAACGCTTGCCTTTGGCTCCGGCGGTCAGCAGGAACGCGCCCATGGAACAGGCCTGCCCCATACAGATGGTGCTGACATCAGGCTTGATGAACTTCATGGTGTCATAGATTGACATGCCCGCAGTGATCACGCCGCCAGGGGAGTTGATGTAAAGGTGGATATCTTTTTCCGGGTTCTCAGCTTCCAGGAACAGCATCTGGGCGACGATCAGGTTCGCCATATGATCTTCGACCTGACCGGTCAGAAAGATGATACGTTCCTTGAGCAGGCGGGAAAAAATGTCGTAAGAGCGCTCTCCGCGAGAGGTCTGCTCAACCACCATTGGCACTAATGCCATATGAGGTGCTGTTTGTTCACGTTCGCCACTGTATGACATTATCGTCTCCTGGATAAATTTCACTTGGCCGGATACCTATCTGGGGATGCTGCCCCACTGATTCAAGCATAACAACGTTTTTATCAACTGCTAACCAGGAAAAGTAGCTTAGTCGATAATTTGCCGGATAAATGAGCGAATAAGCGCTGTTATCACACTCCGCGCATCTGATAAATGCAAAAAGCCCGCGATCGTCACAACCGCGGGCTTTTGATTATCCTTCAGAATCAGTGAATCAGGCCGTCTGGGTCTGGTTCATCAGTTCCTGGAAGTTAGTGGCCTTTTCGGTCACTTTCGCTTTTTCCAGCACGGCTTCAACAGCCTGCTCTTCCAGAGCGACGTTACGCATGTTGTTCATCAGCTCGTTGTTCTTGCTGTAGAACTCAATCACTTCACGTGGATCTTCGTAAGCAGAAGCCATTTCTTCGATCAGCGCTTTAACACGGTCTTCGTCAGCTTTCAGCTCGTGAGTGCGGATTACTTCACCCAACAGCAGTCCAACAACAACGCGGCGCTTAGCCTGCTCTTCGAACAGCTCACGTGGCAGTTCCAGAGCCTGCTTCTCGTTGCCGCCAAAACGCTGTGCAGCCTGACGCTTCAGCACGTCGATTTCGCCATCGATCAGTGCAGTTGGCACTTCGATATCGTTAGCGCTGACCAGACCGTCGATTGCCTGAGTCTTGACACGGTTACGCACGGCACCTTTCAGCTCACGCTCCATGTTTTTACGCACTTCGGTGCGCAGACCGGCCACAGAACCATCTTCCACGCCGAAACGCTTGATGAACTCTTCGGTGAATTCTGGCAGTTCACGCTCTTCAACTTTCTTCAGCACGATTTCAAACTTCGCTGCTTTCCCTTTCAGGTTTTCAGCGTGGTAATCTTCCGGGAAGTTCACGTCGATAGTGAAGGTTTCGCCAGCTTTGTGACCGACTACGCCCTCTTCAAAACCCGGGATCATACGACCCTGGCCCATCGCCAGCACGAAGTCAGACGCTTTGCCGCCTTCGAACTCTTCGCCGTCTACAGAGCCGGTGAAATCGATGGTGGCGCGGTCTTCTGCTTCCGCTGCGCGGTCAGTTTCTTTCCAGGTGGCCTGCTGCTTACGCAGGGTGTCCAGCATGGTGTCAACGTCGGCGTCAGTCACTTCCACAACCGGTTTTTCAACTTCAATTGCTTCCAGACCTTTCAGCTCAACTTCCGGGTACACTTCGAACTCAACGGCGTAAGTGAAGTCTTCACCGGTTTTGTATTCGCCTGGCACGTAGTTAGGGGCACCAGCCGGATTGATTTTCTCTTTGATGATAGCGTCAACAAAGTTGCGCTGCATCAGATCGCCCAGAACGTCCTGGCGAACAGAGGCGCCGTAGCGCTGTGCCACGACAGTCATTGGCACTTTCCCTTTGCGGAAACCGTCAATACGTACCTTTTTAGATACGCTGACCAGCTCGCTTTTCACCGCGTTTTCGATCACATCTTTATCAACGGTAATCGTAACGCGACGGCCCAGGCCCTGAGTTGTTTCTACTGAAGCTTGCATCTTATTACCTCAAAAAATCACGTGCTCGGTCAACTTCAGACCCTCCCTGCTCCGCAAGAAACAGGATAGAGACTAAGAACCGGGACCGCTTCTGATGTCAGAACCGCATTCCCTGTACCAGAAGCGTCCCGAAGACATTCCGGAAAAATAGACGCAGCATTATAGCGACAACCTCAAAGCGAGTCGAGGCTGCTACCGCCTCCCATTTCGCTAACTTTGCTTCTTTTGCCTCACAAACCTGATAAAAATCGGTCTTGCGCATGCATTTTGCCCCATAAACAACAAAGCGGCCCGCAGGCCGCTTAGCATTAAAACAGGATAATCAGGCCAGCGTTCCGGCTCCCCGGCAGTTCGGCGAGGCCGGAACCGTGTCCTGCAGCCCTTCCCACTCTTTCTCAGTGTAGGTATGCAGAGCCAGTGCGTGGACGCTGCCGGCCAGCTCATCCGCCAATGCGCCATAGATGGCACGGTGGCGCATCAGAAATCTCTGATTAAGGAAACTGTCGCTGACAATCACCACTTTAAAGTGGCTTTCCGCACCGGCGGGCACGTTATGACGGTAACTTTCGTCATGGACCTCAAGATGCAAGGGAGCAAACGCCGTTCTTAACTTTGCTTCTATTTGTTCGCGGATCATACCTTTACTCCTCTACTACAGCGGGCACTAACCCATCCCTTTAAATATTAGCTGGTTTAAAAATGCAAGGCGATGAATTTACGCGCTCTGAGGGCTTCCTCTTGGCTTAAGCGATGTTATGATGACCGCAGTAACGTCTGCACTAAACCTTTTAGTTACCGAGAAAATAAGCATGTTAAAAAAAATAATTTTCCCTCTGCTGGCCGTATTTATTCTGGCTGGCTGTGCAAGCAACAGCAACACACTCACCGTTTCTCCGAAAATTCAGCTGCCGCAGCAGGATCCCAGCCTGATGGGCGTGACCGTCAGCATCAATGGTGCCGATCAGCGCAGCGACCAGGCGCTGGCCAAGGTTAACCGTGACGGCCAGCTGGTCACCCTGACCCCTTCCCGCGATCTGCGCTTCCTGCTGCAGGAGGTGCTGGAGAAGCAGATGGGTGCCCGTGGTTATATGATTGGCCCTAACGGCGCAGTTGATCTGCAGATCGTGGTTAACAACCTTTACGCTGACGTGACTCAGGGTAACGTGCGTTACAGCATCACCACTAAAGCAGACATCTCGATCATCGCAACCGCCAAAAATGGCAGCAAGCAGGTGAAAAACTACCGTCAGACCTACAGCGTTGAAGGAGCATTTTCTGCCACCAACGCCAAAATCACGAACGCAGTTAATTCCACGCTCAGCGACGTGATCGCCGATATGGCTCAGGACACCAGCATTCACGAGTTCATCAAGCAAAACGCCCGTTAATTTGCCTTTGCCCGCCACTGCGGTGGCGGGCCGTGTTTTAAGGTCCGTATGCCCAGTCACTATCTGCAGATCTTTACCCAACGTAATGCCGCCCTTCTTCTGATCCTTGGGTTTGCCTCTGGTTTACCTCTCGCACTGACTTCCGGCACGCTACAGGCATGGATGGCAGTGGAAAACGTTGATATCAAAACCATCGGCTTCTTCTCTCTGGTGGGCCAGGCTTATGTCTTCAAATTCCTCTGGTCACCGCTGATGGATCGCTACACGCCGCCTTTTTCAGGCCGTCGTCGTGGCTGGCTGCTGGTGACACAGCTCCTGTTGATCGTCGGCATCGCGCTGATGGGCTTTATGGATCCCTCCCGTGACCTGACCCTGCTGGCCGCGCTGGCGGTGCTGGTCGCCTTTTGTTCCGCCTCGCAGGATATCGTGTTTGATGCCTGGAAGACGGACGTGCTGCCCGCCGAAGAGCGAGGCAGCGGTGCGGCAATCAGCGTGCTGGGTTACCGTCTGGCAATGCTGGTTTCCGGTGGGCTGGCGCTGTGGCTGGCTGATCGCTACTTCGGATGGCACGCAATCTGGTGGGTGATGGCGGCGATGATGATCCCTGGCGTGATCGCCACGCTGATGGCGAGGGAGCCGGATGATGCCATCGCCCAGCCTAAAACGCTGGAAGAAGCGGTGATTGCGCCACTGCGTGACTTCTTCAACCGCAACAACGCCTGGCTGATCCTTTCGCTGATTGTCCTTTATAAGCTGGGCGATGCATTTGCCCTCAGCCTGACCACCATCTTCCTGATCCGCGGCGTTGGCTTTGATGCCGGTGACGTCGGGCTGATCAACAAAACTCTTGGTCTGGCCGCAACGATTATTGGCGCACTTTACGGGGGCGTACTGATGCAGCGTCTGAGCCTGTTCCGTGCGCTGATGTTGTTTGGCATTCTGCAGGCCGTTTCCAATCTGGCCTACTGGGGGCTGGCGGTCACCGATAAACACCTTTACAGCATGGCAGCGGCGGTCTTTGTTGAGAATCTGTGCGGCGGTATGGGCACGGCTGCTTTTGTCGCACTGCTGATGACGCTGTGCAACAAATCCTTCTCGGCGACCCAGTTCGCCCTGCTCTCGGCCCTTTCCGCCGTTGGTCGTGTCTATGTCGGGCCGGTAGCGGGCTGGTTTGTCGAAGCCTGGGGCTGGCCAACATTCTATGCTTTTTCGGTGGTGGCTGCGCTGCCGGGGCTGCTGTTGCTGGCAGGCTGTAAAACCACGCTGGAGCGGGCGCAAAGCGGTGAAGACTTTACTCCCCGCAGCCACTTCACCAGCGGCTATCGCTGGGCGCTGAGAGCGCTGAAGACCGGCGCAGCCCTGGTAGCGGCCGGTCTGATCCTGCTGGCTTTAAGGGCTACCGGCTGGCTTGATGCCGGTGCCCTTGTGAACCTGCTACTGCAAAGCGGCATTATTCTGGCCGTGGCGGGGATCGTCTGCGGCAGCCTGCTGGATTACCTGGCTCTGCGCCGCCCCCATCAGGTTTAGCCTGCGGGCTGGAGTATCAGAAACGGTATTCCAGCCCGGCCCAGAACTGCCTTCCCGACTCGTCAAAACCTTCTGTCAGCGCATACTCTTTATCAAAGAGATTCTGAACAGCCGCGTTAACGCTGAATCCCTTCCCGAGTTGCAGGTCCGTACGAAGATGGCTGATCGCATAACCTGCGGCTTTACGGGTACCAGCATTGTCGCTGTAACTGGCTGAACGCGCTTCTTCCGTCAGCGTCATACTCCAGTTTTCAAGCCAGTTGAACGTGACCCAGGTAGTCAGTGTTTGCCTCGGCAGCCCGGTAATTTTACCGGCAGAACGCTGCTTCACCTCACTGTGGATCAGGCCATAGTTCAGGCCCACTTTAGCTTTTTTGCCCATCGCGCCGTTCAGCCCGAAATCCAGCCCGCGATAGTTCACTTCACCGCTGTTACGGTTCTGTACCGTCTGCGCATCGATATCATGGCTGAGAATGGTATTGCTCAGATGATTGTAATAAGCACTGATCTCATAGCGCCAGAGTTCACTCAGTGCGCCATTCCAGCTCATATCAACGCTTTGCGCCCGTTCCGGCTGAAGGTGAGGATTCACCAGCGCGGACACGGCATAGGCCGGACGAGAGGTGGTATAACGTTCTTTTTGCGTCGGAAAACGGGTTCTGTCCGCCAGCGAGAAGGAGAGCGTATCACCCCCCATAAAATGGTATTTCATCAGCATCTGCCAGTTAAACGCATGCTGACGATTGCCGTCATAGCGGGTGAGAGTGCCGTTACTTTCATGCTTCAGTCCTTCCAGGCTTTGCCGCCAGTCATAGCTGATGCCCGCTACCGCATCCAGAGCATCGGCGACCGCCCACTGATACTCCGTCGCCAGCGACCAGGTCCGGTCAGCATAACGATCAACCGGGCCATTTTTAGAGCCCTGCTCGCGGTGCACATCGTCTTTCCAGTGTGTGGCAAAGGAGAGCAGATCGCTGTCACGTACGTTAGCGGCCAGTTGCAGGCTTGCTCCGTTGCTGTAGTCGTCATAATGGCTGTAATTGCCCTGCTTATTCCGCAGCGCCGCAGCAGAGTTATACATCAGCAGGGTATTCTTAAATGTGTCGTGATAGATCCGGGATTTCAGAGTGAAATCCCCCCCTAATGCCGTGATACCCTGGTAGTAAAGACTTTGCTTATCATATTCAGGCCACTGCCAGTAGCGTGGCTGCACGGCAGCGGTTCCGGCATACGGCGGGCTGTTTTTTTTGCCCTGCTGGCCGATCCAGCTAAAGAGATACTCATCGCTTTCACGCGGGGTCCAGCCCAGCTTAACCATTCCGCGCTTATCCTCTGACGCCGAGTTACTGCGTTTGCCGTTCTCTCCGACTATCGGGTTAGTCACGCCGTGCGCAAGTCCGGTGAAATCCCTTTTCAACTGGCTGCCGTTAAGCTGCAGGAACCCGCTGTCAGCTTTCATGCCCAGAGAAGCATCCATGTCCCTGGCATTGCGTTCGCCCCGACTCCAGCCCTGCCGGTAGCCAATGCGGCCTTCCAGTGGTTTTTTCGGCTGCTGAGTGGTGAGATTAATCGAACCGCCCAACTGATTCGGTCCCTGCAACAGCGAGGTATAACCTTTTGATACTTCGAGCGAAGCCAGCCCGGAGGTGAGAAAACGGCTGAGATCGAGGTTGCCGTCGTAAGGGATATAGATCGGCACGCCGTCGTAGTAAATGGGGACCTGTTTGCTGTCGAAGCCCCTGACGCGAACCAGCATTTCATTGCGGTTGCCAGACTTGTCCAGCGTGACGCCGGACACGGTAGCCAGCGCTTCAGCGGCATCGTGTTTTTCAAGCTGGTTAAAGGTGTCCAGCGTAAGGATATCGCGGCTGGCAGCGATCGGGCTGGACCAGACCTGAAGGGTCTGTTCTTCTGCCTGGAGCTGCCCGGTGATGGCCAGTGTGGCAGCCAGTGAAAGAGTGAGAGGTCTTATTTCCATGATCATTTCCCTGATCGGTGATAAAGCAGTGCCGCCACGCCCGTGGCAGCCTTGCGAATCCTTTAGTCGTCCATAGGGCTGATAACCACTGAAATATCCGCTGGTTGGGCGTAATAGGGTGCCGAGGTCACCAGCAGCGCAATACCGGTGCGGGCAAAATCTTCAACGGTGGCGAGAGTGATCCCTCCGGCCACCGATAGCCGACATTCGGGTGCCAGCTGTGCAGCTATTGCCTGCACCTGCAACACTTCCGCCGGGGTGAATTTATCCAGTTGCAGAACATCCGGCCGTGCTTTCAGCGCCGCTTCTGCCTCCTGCAGGTTATCCGCTTCAACGACGATTGCTTTTTCCGGAGCCTCCCGCCGCAGAGTGGCTATCATCGCTTTCCAGTCCTGAGGATCGCGGCAAAAGCGGCGGTGGCTGGCAAAAAGTAATACTGTTTCGGCACATCCCGCACGATGAATGATGCCACCGCCGTTTAACACAGCCTGCATGGCGAGCAATTTCGTTCCGGGGATAGTTTTGCGGGTGCAGGCGATATGCCCTTCCGGTACGAACTGCCTCATTCGCTGCTGCATCTGATAAACGTAGTCAGCCACGCCGCAGCTCCACTCCAGCACGTTCTGCACCGCTTTCCATCCCTGATGGAGTGCCTGCGCCGGGCCGGTTGCTGTCAGCAGAAGTCCTCCCAAAGCCACCACTTCGCCATCGCGGACGGCGAAATCGATCTGCAGATCCAGTCGCTTCAGCATTCGGCGCGCGCACTCCAGCCCGCTCACGCAGCCGCCCTGCCGGTGTGAAAACACCATCTGCCCGGACCGGGATCCAAAACCCAGCGTGCGCGTGGTCAGGTCACCGCCCTGAATATCCTCCAGCAGCCACCGTTCGAGCAGGCTGTCCGGTATGTAGATCATCGCGATCTCCTTAAGTCAGCGATACCCGGTCCCAGGACACCAGCGCCCAGTCACGGGCGGCAGGATGCCGGATAAAATCCACCCGCGCCTGAATGCCCATCTGGTACAGCACGTTAACGGCATAGATATAGTTCGGCAGCTCGGGTTTTTCTTCTTCGCCCGGTTGCGGATCGCCGAACCTGCCGGTCACCGTGTGGGTGGTGTAGATTCGCAGGCGTGCCTGCTGATTGAGTTTGAACATCGCGTCACGCAGATCCCCCACCAGCGTGGAGCGTGATGCCACGGCAATATCACAGACGGGAAGCTCGTCCCAACACTCTTCCCAGGCTCGTTGTAGCAGAGTGACGTTGTTCACCCCCATCACTTTTGCCTTCTGCGCGGCCGCCTCCAGCATGCCGGAGCTGTAATCAATGCCGTAAACCTGCTCAAGCCGCGAAGCTGCATTCAGGCAGACCGTGCCGGGGCCACAGCCGACATCCAGTAAAGTGGAAGCGCCAGTGAAATCAATTTTGGCCAGCAGTTGCTGCAGATAAGGGCTTTGCGGGCTGGCACAAATGGCAGACATTTCCTGTGCACGCCCGTCCCAGTATTCCGGGCTCTTTTCGGTACGCTTTGCCAGCCTGAGCTGCTGCTGATAAAGGGCCGCGAAATCAATGTCATCAATCAGCATGGTCTTTCTCCTGTAGCTGGCTGCTGAGATTCAGATGGCGACGGATATCTTCCGCCTGTACCTGATAAAGGGTTGCCAGCGATTCGCTGGTTAGCATGGTTGCCGGAGAGCCGATGGTGACACCTGTTGCCGGGCTGACGAAAGCCACCCGGTCGGCCACCGCACTGGCATGCATGGGATGGTGAGTCGCGATCAGCAGGGTCATTCCTGATTTTTTCAGCTGCTGGATCTGCTCCAGCAGAGCGATCTGGTGGCCAAAATCCAGGCTGGCAGCGGGTTCATCTAACAGCATCAGCTGTGGCTGCTGCACCAGCGCCCGGGCAATCAGCACCAACTGCTGTTCTCCGCCGCTCAGCGTAGGCCAGAGCCGCGGCTCCAGCCTGCCGATCCCCAGCCCGGCGAGGGCGCTGCGGGCCTGGTCGCGCTGCTTTTTGCCGGGTGAACTGAAGATTCCCTGCCCGGCTGTGCTGCCCATCATCACCATATCCAGTACGCTGAAAGCAAACGGAGTGTGGTGCGACTGAGGCACCCAACCAACAAGGGCTGACCGCTCACGCACCGACCAGCTACCGAGCGGTTTACCCGCAAGGTTAATGGCACCCGCAGAAGGTTTAATCGCCCCGACCAGGCTGCGCAACAGTGTGCTTTTTCCGCTGCCATTGCCGCCGAGCAGGCAGCAAATCTCTCCCCGACGCAGGCTGAAACTGACTTCACGCAAGATGCTGACGCCAAAATAGCCAAGCGTCACCCTGTCGAACTGTAACACCATCACCTTCGTCCTCCGCGCAGAAGCAGCAACAGAAAAAAGGGAGCGCCAGTAAAGGAAGTGAGGATCCCAAGTGGCAGCTCAATCGCGCCCAGGGTACGGGCCAGAGTGTCGGTCAGCAGCAAAAACAATCCTCCGCAAAAGAGCGACAAGGGAAGCAAACGCAGGTAGTTGGCTCCCACCAGCAAACGGCAGATATGCGGCACCACCAGCCCAACCCAGCCAATCACTCCGGCGACCGCTACCGCGCTGGCCGTTACCAGTGTGGCGCAGACAATAAAGAGAACGCGGATCCGGGTGACATTCACACCAAGTGCCTGTGCCTCCTCATCTGGCAGGCTGAGCAAATTGACCCGCCAGCGCAGGAGCAGCAACGGCATCAGCCCGGCGATAATCCCGGCCCCGGCGGTCATCAGGTCGCCGCGAGTTATGGCTGATAAACTGCCCAACAGCCAGAAGGTAATGGTCGGCAATTGTGTGTAAGGATCGGAGATAACTTTAATCAGCGAGATTGCCGCACCGCACAATGCCCCAAGGGCAATACCCACCAGCACCAGCGACAAAACAGCGTCGTGCCGGCGTGCCATGCGGGCAATCCCCGTCGCAAGAGTGACCACGACCAGGCCACCGACAAAAGCGAACGCCTGAATGGCGATCACCGGCATTTCCAGCAAAATCGCCAGCGAGGCTCCCAGGCCAGCTCCTGCGGAAACGCCCAGAATATCCGGCGACACCAGCGGATTGCGGAAGATCCCCTGATAAGCGGCTCCGGCTGCGGAAAGCCCGGCACCAATGAGCAACGCGGCCGCAATACGCGGCAGTCGGATCTGCCAGAAGACGATCCCCGGTTCAGGTGCCTGGCTGATTTCTCCCGGATGAAAGATCAGGCCGATCATCTGCGCAACGGTCAGAGGGAACGCACCAACGCCAACTGAAACGACTACGCAGGTCAGCGCTATCCCGGCGGCAATCAGCCACTGCATCCAGCTTTTCATGAAGGACTCAGCAGATGCTGCCACTGGCTCACATCAGGCTCCGCGTGATAAAACAATTTAAAAAACAGCGCCCGATCCCGCTCCAGTCTCTGTTTAACCTGCGGATCAAAATGCGCCTGCAGAGTACGCAGCCCCATCAACCGGTTGACGCCAGGAGGCGCATCCAGCCAGCCGAAAGGATGCCGGGGAAACAGCAGGACCTGCCGATCCTGCACCGCTTTCACACCCTGCCAGACGACATCGGTGGTAATATGTTGCCATGCGCTCTGGCTCTGGGTGATCACCAGAGAAGGCTGCCAGTCAAGGATCTGCTCCATTGAAACCTGTGCCAGCCGCGACTGTCCGACCTGTTTTGCCACATTTTCCAGCCCCAGCAGTTCTGCAGCAGCCGTGTGCAAAGATCCTTCCAGCCCTGTTTCCTGCCCCCTTACCCCCCTGGCTGAATAAAACGTCCGGGTTGAAGACTGCCGGGCGGCAAAAACCGTCGCCTCGCTGAGAAATTTTTCAGCCAGCCGGGCCTGTTGTTCAGCCCGGTCGCTTACCCCAAGAAGCCCCCCAACCTGCCGCAATTGGCGGGGCGTGGACGCTAACCCGCCATCAACCAGCACCCACGGAATACCGGTTCGGGCGCTGATTCTCTCTGCCAGCGAACGATAAGTTGCATCCGCCGTACCACAGTCAACGATGACATCAGGCTGAAGCGCCATCACCCGCTCCAGTGAGAGCGTACTTGCCCGACCAGCCAGACGGCTAATTTTCGGCAGGCGGCGGATCTTCTCCGGCAGAAATTCATTGCCCGGCTGAGCGAGTTCAAAAAAGGATAAACCCAGCAGTTTTTCAGGAACCAGCGCCAGCAGCAACGGGTCGCCGGGCGCACCAGCGCTCAGAACGGTACGAATTCGGGAAGGTGAGGGAAGTTTGCCATAAATAAACAGGCCTGGTGCAGTCGCCAGGACCGGAAAAGGCAGTATTGAGAGAAGGCCACTGGCGGCAACAAAGCCAGCCAGACGGCGTCGGGTGATATCCATATCAACTCCCTGTTTTCAGTCGCTATATAGCGGGTTATATAATGATAATGCTCCCGGGATATTGTCAACACTGAAATGATAACCAGCCTGAACAGTGTGATTCCGCTCGGATTAACTGCCCAAATTTGGAGGTGCACCACCCAATTTACAGGCATATTTCTGGCACCATTTGGAAAAACACCCACTCATGCAGGAACAAAACGGGCGGCGCTGACCCCACTGCCGACAGAAGGAAGTGAAGTGAAAAAATTGCACCTAACAATGCCGCAACAAAAAGGCTTTTTTTGACGCTCAAAAAAGGGGGGTTGCGGTCGGGAAACACACGATTTTTAACAATTGCCTGCGGGGATAATTTGGCCATTCTCCGTTATTTCCTAAAAGGTTTATCCCGCAACATTCCCTCCGTGTAGAATATTAAAAACCGGTGCGTTATTATTATTGTATAATTCACATCGCCCAAATGATGCAAATATGTTAAATATTTGAGTACCAAATTCGCTGGTTATAGCAGCCACGATTTTTGAAGGGGTTATTCGATAGGTTTTTGTTATATTGCCTCCAAACCCTTGCCTCCATTCATATTTTGTCACCTCCAGCAACATCTGTGACAGCCTTTGCAAAAGGTGTCAACATGGCGCTGACACAAGCTGTTGCTGGTTTACAGTAATGAAACGTTCCCGTAAAATGCCGCCACACTTAAACGACAATAGAGCCCTTGTCATTGAGGTCGTTAAATGAGACTCAGGAAATACAATAAAAGTTTGGGGATTTTGTCATTAATTGCAGGCACTTTATTGTTAAGTGGCTGTGATAGTGCATTGTTGAATCCCAAAGGACAGATTGCATTGGAGCAACGTTCGCTGATACTGACAGCCTTTGGCTTGATGATGATCGTCGTTATTCCGGCAGTCTTAATGGCTGTGGTGTTCGCCTGGAAATATCGGGCATCCAATACCAATGCCAAATACAGCCCTAACTGGTCACACTCAAATAAAGTGGAAGCCGTGGTGTGGACTGTTCCCATCTTGATTATTATCTTCCTTGGTGTACTGACGTGGAAATCGACCCACGCGCTGGAACCAAGCAAGCCTCTGGCCTCTGATGTGAAGCCAGTTGAGATCGACGTGGTGGCACTGGACTGGAAATGGCTGTTTATCTACCCGGAACAGGGTATTGCGACAGTGAACCAGATCGCGTTCCCGGCTAACACGCCAGTGAACTTCAAAATCACTTCCAACTCCGTGATGAACTCCTTCTTCATTCCTACCCTCGGTAGCCAGATTTACGCTATGGCGGGCATGCAGACCAAACTGCATCTGATTGCGAATGAACCCGGCACGTTTGACGGTATCTCCGCTAACTTCAGTGGTCGTGGCTTCTCAGGTATGAAGTTCAAAGCGATCGCCACTCCTGACCAGGCATCATTCGATCAGTGGGTTGCAAAGGCGAAAGAATCATCCAATACGCTGATGACCATGGATGACTTCGAGAAACTGGCCGCGCCTAGCGAAAACCATCCTGTTGAGTTCTTCTCTACTGCTAATCCTGGACTGTTCAAGCAGGTTATTGACAAGTTCATGATGAACCACGGGAAAATGGACATGTCCGGACACGAAGGCATGGACATGAGCGACGCCCCTAAAGCTGGAGCCGAGGAATAATACGATGTTGGGAAAATTAACCCTTGATGCAGTACCGTATCACGAGCCGATTATCGTGGTTACGGTTGCCGCCATCATTCTTGGTGGTCTGGCGGTTGCTGGAGCAATCACTTACTTCGGTAAGTGGCAATACCTGTGGTCAGAATGGCTGACGTCTGTTGACCACAAAAAACTCGGTATCATGTATATCATCATGGCCTTCGTCATGCTGCTGCGCGGCTTTGCCGATGCGGTCATGATGCGTAGCCAGCAAGTGCTGGCTTCTGCCGGCGAGGCCGGGTTCCTGCCTCCCCATCACTACGACCAGATCTTCACCGCTCACGGCGTGATCATGATCTTCTTCGTAGCGATGCCGTTTGTTGTCGGTCTGATGAACATCGCTGTTCCTCTGCAGATCGGTGCACGCGACGTAGCCTTCCCGTTCCTGAACAACCTGAGCTTCTGGTTCACGGCTGTGGGTGTGGTGCTGGTTAACCTGTCACTGGGGGTGGGCGAGTTCGCTCAGACCGGCTGGCTGGCATACCCACCACTTTCCGGTGCGGAATACAGTCCAGGGGTCGGTGTTGACTACTGGATATGGAGTCTGCAGCTGTCGGGGATCGGGACGACATTAACGGGTATTAACTTCTTCGTTACTATCCTGAAAATGCGTGCTCCTGGCATGACCATGTTCAAAATGCCGGTGTTCACCTGGGCTTCGCTGTGTACTAACGTACTGATTATCGCGGCCTTCCCGGTGCTGACCGTGACGCTTGCACTGCTGACCCTTGACCGTTATCTGGGCTTCCATTTCTTCACCAATGAAATGGGCGGCAACATGATGATGTACGTCAACCTGATCTGGGTTTGGGGCCATCCGGAAGTTTACATTCTGGTTCTGCCAGTCTTCGGTGTGTTCTCCGAAGTGGTGGCAACCTTCTCCAAAAAACGCCTGTTTGGTTACACCTCACTGGTCTGGGCAACGATTGTTATCACCATCCTGTCCTTTATCGTGTGGCTGCACCACTTCTTCACCATGGGTGCAGGAGCGAACGTTAACGCCTTCTTCGGTATTATGACGATGATTATCGCCATCCCGACCGGTGTTAAGATCTTTAACTGGCTGTTCACCATGTACCAGGGCCGCATTCAGATGCACTCTGCCATGCTGTGGACCGTGGGCTTCCTGGTCACCTTCTCCGTAGGTGGTATGACCGGTGTTCTGCTGGCGGTGCCAGGTGCGGACTTCGTTCTGCACAACAGTCTGTTCCTGATTGCTCACTTCCATAACGTGATTATCGGTGGTGTGGTGTTCGGTTGCTTCGCTGGTGTGACTTACTGGTTCCCGAAAGCGTTCGGCTTCTGCCTGAACGAGAAATGGGGTATCCGCGCCTTCTGGTTCTGGATCATCGGCTTCTTCGTTGCCTTTATGCCGCTGTACGCGCTGGGCTTCATGGGGATGACCCGTCGTCTGAGTCAGAATATCGATCCTCAGTTCCACCCACTGCTGGTTGTTGCAGCGGGCGGCGCAGCACTGATTGCCTGTGGCGTTATCTGCCAGATCACTCAGTTCTGGGTCTCCGTACGTGACCGTGAGCAGCTGCGTGATCTGACTGGTGATCCATGGGGCGGCCGTACTCTGGAGTGGGCAACCTCTTCACCACCACCGTTCTACAACTTTGCTGAAGTGCCTGTTATCCACGAGCGCGATGCGTTCTGGGAAATGAAGGAAAAAGGCGAAGCGTACAAACAGCCTGCTCACTACGCTGAGATCCACATGCCGAAAAACAGCGGTGCTGGTGTGGTGATCGGTGCATTCAGCCTGGTGTTCGGTTTCGCAGCTATCTGGCACATCTGGTGGCTGGTGGGTCTGTCGTTCCTCGGCATGATCCTGACCTGGGTCATCAAGAGCTTCGACGAAGACGTTGATTACTACGTTCCCGTTGCCGAGATCGAAAAAATCGAGAATCAGCACTTTGACGAAATTAGCAAAGCAGGACTGAAAAATGTCAACTGAAACTCTGACTAAACACCACGACGCCCATGCGGAGCATGGGCATCACGATGCAGGAGCCAATAAGGTCTTTGGCTTCTGGATCTACCTGATGAGCGACTGCATCATCTTCGCCACCCTGTTTGCTACTTTCGGTGTGATGGTTAACAACACCGCTGGCGGCCCGGCTGGTAAAGATATTTTTGAACTGCCGTTCGTACTGGGTGAAACCGCCCTGCTGCTGCTGAGCTCCATTACCTATGGTTTTGCCGTGATCAGCATGAACAAAGGCAGCAAAGGCTCCGTTATCGGCTGGCTGGCGCTGACTTTCCTGTTCGGTCTGGGCTTTATCGGGATGGAAATCTATGAATTCCATCATCTGATCATGGAAGGTTTTGGTCCGCAGCGCAGTGGCTTCCTCTCCGCGTTCTTTACGCTGGTAGGGACGCACGGTTTGCACGTGACTTCAGGTCTGATTTGGATGGCGGTACTGATGTACCAAATCTCCAAACGTGGTCTGTCTGAAACTAACCGCACCCGTGTGATGTGCCTGAGCCTGTTCTGGCACTTCCTGGACGTGGTGTGGATCTGTGTATTCACCATTGTTTACCTGATGGGAGCCATGTAATGAGTCATTCTGTTAACGAACATGGTGCGTCACACGGTAGCGTGAAGTCTTATATGATCGGCTTTATCCTGTCGATCATTCTGACCGCGATCCCGTTCTGGATGGTCATGGACGGCGGCGCTTCTAAAGCGACCATCCTCGGTGTGGTTCTGGTTTGTGCGATTGTCCAGGTGCTGGTGCACCTGGTGTACTTCCTGCACCTGAACACCTCTTCTGAAGAAAGATGGAACCTTGTGGCAATTGTTTTTGCCGCAATAATCATCTTGATAGTTGTTGTTGGCTCGCTATGGATCATGTGGAACCTCAACTACAACATGATGGCCAACTAACCGAGCTACCAGTGATGATTAAGCAATACCTGCAAGTAACGAAACCAGGAATTATTTTCGGAAATCTGATTTCTGTGATCGGGGGTTTTCTGCTGGCCTCGAAAGGCCACATTGACTATGCCCTGTTTTTCTCCACCTTAGTCGGCGTCTCGCTGGTGGTCGCATCGGGTTGTGTTTATAACAACTTTATCGATCGTGACATCGACGTGAAAATGGAGAGGACCAGAAATCGGGTGCTGGTTAAAGGCCTCATTTCTCCGACAGTCTCTCTGGTTTATGCAACCGTTCTGGGTATTGCTGGATTCGCGTTGCTGTATTTCGGAGCTAACCCGCTGGCCATGTGGCTGGCGGTGATGGGCTTTGTGGTTTATGTCGGCATTTATAGCCTGTACATGAAGCGCAAGTCTGTCTACGGCACGCTGATTGGCAGCCTCTCCGGTGCTGCGCCGCCGGTGATTGGCTACTGCGCCGTGACCAACCAGTTTGATGCTGGTGCGTTAATCCTGCTGGCTATCTTTAGCCTGTGGCAGATGCCGCATTCCTATGCGATTGCCATCTTCCGCTTTAAAGATTACCAGGCTGCGAATATCCCGGTTCTGCCGGTGGTAAAAGGTATCTCCGTGGCGAAAAATCATATCACGCTGTATATCCTCGCGTTTATGATTGCCACCCTGATGCTGACGCTGGTGGGTTACGCAGGCTACAAGTATCTGGTGGTGGCTGCAGCGGTCAGCGTGTGGTGGCTGGGGATGGCGCTTTCAGGGTACAAAACGCAGAATGACCGCGTCTGGGCCCGTAAGCTGTTCGTCTTCTCTATCGTCGCCATTACTGCCCTGAGCGTAATGATGTCGGTCGATTTTATGGCTCCGGCCTCAAAAGACCTGCTGACTTACGTCTGGTAAGACAGACCTCATCATAAAGGGCGCGATTATCGCGCCCTTTCTTTTTGTTACGACTGTTTAATAAGAAGTATTTTACCCACCCTGCCCTGCCCCTTAAAATACCTGCACCTGATAAATTGAGGTTGTAATGAACGATAATAAAATGACTCCGGTCGAGCTGCGTGCGACATGGGGTTTAGGGACGGTCTTTTCCCTGCGTATGCTGGGAATGTTTATGGTGCTGCCCGTCCTGACTACTTATGGCATGGCATTACAGGGAGCAAGTGAAGCATTAATAGGACTCGCCATCGGCATCTACGGTTTAGCGCAGGCCGTATTCCAAATCCCCTTCGGCTTATTGTCTGACCGCATTGGTCGCAAGCCGTTAATCGTCGGCGGGTTACTGATTTTTGTTCTTGGTAGCGTGATTGCTGCCTGCACCACGTCCATCTGGGGAGTGATCCTCGGCCGTGCGTTGCAAGGCTCCGGTGCGATTGCAGCAGCAGTGATGGCTCTGCTGTCAGATCTGACCCGGGAACAGAACCGCACCAAAGCCATGGCCTTTATCGGCATCAGCTTTGGTATCACCTTTGCCATTGCTATGGTGCTCGGCCCGATCATTACGCATGCGTTGGGTCTGCACGCGCTGTTCTGGATGATTGCTGTCCTCGCGGCCAGCGGTATCGTAATCACTCTGCTGGTGGTGCCAAACGCCTCCAGTCACGTGCTGAACCGTGAATCGGGCATGGTGAAAGGTAGCATCCGTAAGGTGCTGGCAAACAGCCGTCTGGTGAAGCTGAATTTCGGCATCATGTGCCTGCATATTATGCTGATGTCGAGCTTTGTGGCGCTGCCGGGCGAATTTGAAAACGCCGGTTTCCCGGCTGAACAGCACTGGAAAATCTACCTGGTCACCATGCTGATTGCCTTCTGCGGAGTGATCCCGTTTATCATTTATGCGGAAGTGAAGCGCAAGATGAAGCGGGTGTTTGTCTGCTGCGTGGCACTGATGCTGATTGCGGAAGTGGTGCTGTGGGGCGCAGGCAACCACTTCTGGACGCTGGTGGTTGGCGTGCAGCTGTTCTTTATTGGCTTCAATCTGATGGAAGCGATCCTGCCTTCGCTGGTGAGTAAAGAGTCGCCTCCTGGCTATAAAGGCACAGCGATGGGCCTCTACTCCACCAGCCAGTTTATTGGTGTGGCCATCGGCGGCAGCCTGGGTGGTTGGGTATTCGGTCATTTCGACGCACAGACCGTGTTTCTGGTCGGCTCGATTATCGCCGTAGTCTGGCTGCTGGTCAGCTGCACCATGCAGGAACCCCCTTACGTCAGCAGCCTGCGTATTCTGCTGAAGGACGATAATCTGGATAAAGATGCGCTGGAAAAACGACTGAAAGCCCAGCCAGGCGTCGCTTCCGTCTTTATTGTGCCGGAAGAGAAAAGTGCCTACGTGAAGATCGACAGCAAGGTGACCAACCGGCCTGAACTGGAAGCGCTGGTCGCCAGCTGCTGAGTAAACCTCTGGGAAACAACTTCCTGGCTCAAAGTGCAGGTAACATCGCGTCCGTGCGCGGAAGTCAGAGATTTGAGCGATTCTGCCGCCCTGGCTGTCGGTTACACCGTGGTTGCACGTTGTAGGCAGGCCAAAGTGTTGTTCTGTCGTTAAGGGCTAATTTCCTCCCAATTCACAGTAGGGGAACACAGGTCGGGAATAAAGCATCCCGCACCATGGACGGTGCGGGTCGAGCGGCCAGGGATGGCGATTTTTGCGTCTTTATGAGCGGCCTGTGTTCCCTGTAAAGCACTGTTTTGATGTTTACTGTTCACTGTTTGATGCCCCCCATCGCTCCCATACCCTTCCCCGTTTTTGACCTGAATCATCCCCACGTCAGTTAACTTTGCTAAATGATAATGATTATCTTTTAATAAGTCTCATTCTTCCCTGCCCCATGGATGAGGTTTATGTCGATTGATCTGTCCCCCTGGTTCGCCCTCCCCGGCATTCAGGCCTTTAATGAACGACGTGCCGCGATGCCGTGGCGTAACACAGCCCCCCTTCCCGCAGAAGCTATCCAGCCCGCATGGCAAAACCTGCTGCTGCATCCGGTGCCACCACGCAAACGACTGGTCTACCTTCATGTGCCATTTTGCGCCACCCACTGTACCTTCTGCGGTTTTTATCAGAATAAATTTCAGCCGGACGAAGCCGAAAAATACGTCAGCTACTTACTGCGTGAAATCGAGATGGAGGCAGACAGCCCGCTGCATCAGTCTGCGCCCATTCATGCCGTCTATTTTGGCGGTGGCACGCCAACCGCCCTCTCCGCTCAGGGGTTGTACCATGTTATCAGCCTGCTGAAAGAGCGCCTGCCGCTGGCACCGGACTGCGAAATCACTATTGAAGGGCGCATCCTGAACTTTGACGACGAAAGGATCGATGCCTGCCTGGATGCCGGAGCAAACCGTTTCTCTATTGGCATCCAGACTTTTGACAGCCGCATCCGCAAGAAAATGGCCCGCACCTCTGACCGCCAGCAATCTATCGCCTTTCTCGAAAAACTGTGCCGACGCGATCGTGCTGCCGTGGTCTGCGATCTGATCTTCGGCCTGCCCGGACAAACTGCCAGCCACTGGCATCGGGACCTGGAAACAGTGAGGGATATCGGTCTGGATGGCGTGGATCTCTATGCGCTGAACCTGCTCCCTACCACTCCGCTGGCGAAAGCCGTCGATAACGAACGAGTGGCGCTGCCGGATGTGACGGAGCGGCGCGAGCTCTATATGCAGGGTGCAGCGCTGCTGGCAGAATTTGGCTGGCGACAGCTGAGCAACAGCCACTGGGCCAGAACCACGCGCGAACGCAACCTGTACAACCTGCTGATCAAACAGGGCGCGGACTGCCTGGCGCTGGGATCCGGTGCCGGAGGTAACCTGAACGGCCAGGCTTATATGATCGATCGCCAGCTGAAGAGCTACTACAGCTCGCTGGATAACGGCCATAAGCCCATTGGCATGATGACGCCAGCAATGCAAAGCTCGCATCAGTGGCGGCACCAGTTACAGGCAGGCATTGAAATTGGCCGGGTGGATTTAACTGAACTGACCGCCGATGCTGCCCAGCTTCAGCCACTCGTCGATCAGTGGTACCAGTCCGGGCTGTTGACCGGCAACGATTTGTGCCTGCGTATGACAGACAGTGGCCGCTTCTGGGCCAATAATCTGATGCAGTCGCTTTCTGATATTTTACTGCAGCTCTCTGTAACCCACTCTGAAAAAGGAAGTCACCATGCAACCCACCCTCACTGAGTTTATGCAAACCGGGCCGGAAGGCACACTGGAAGAGATTGCTGCCCGCTATGCCGTGCCGCTACAGTCTGCCATTGAGGCAATGCCGGAGAAAACGCTGGTTAGCGGCGTGCAGTTTGATGCCGTCTGGGATGCCATCACCGGCTGGGGTGAAGTCACCACGCTGGTGAATAATCCGGATATCATTCTGGAGTTTCACGGGGAGCTGCCTTCCGGCCATCACGGCCACGGCTATTTTAATCTGCGCGGCAAAAAGGGATTAAGCGGCCATATTAAAGCCAGCCACTGCCAGCGCATCGCCTTCGTCGAGCGACCGTTTATGGGCATGGCAACCGCCTCGGTAATTTTCCTCAATGTCCAGGGCCAGGCTATGCTGAAGATCTTTGTCGGCCGCGACAGCCATCATCAGCTGTTGACCGAACAGCTTACCGCCTTCCGCCAGCTGGCTGAAGCTCTGCAACAGGAAGAAAAATAATGGCGACATGGCTGATTTTTGGTGCTGCTAAGGGTACCGGATTGCTGCTGGTGCAGCACGCGCTGGCTCATCAGCAACCCGTGCTGGCATTGGTCAGGAAGCAGGAAGATGCCGATCGACTGGCCGCGATGAATATTCAGATTATGATCGGTGACGCCTGCGACGAAAATGCCGTGACGCAGGTATGCCAGGCTGCCGGGCCGGATGCGGTGATTGTCTCAACCATGGGCGGCAGCCACGATTACCCCGCACACCGGACGGTGATTGACTGCGCGGAGCAGGCTGGGATCCGGAAAATGCTGATGGTCACTTCACTGGGCTGCGGTGACGGCTGGCCAACGCTGTCTGACCGGGCTAAACAGGCTTTTGGTCAGGCCGTCAGGGAGAAGTCGCTGGCCGAAAGCTGGCTGCAAACCAGTACGCTTGACTGGTGTATTTTGCGGCCCGGCGGCCTGCTGAACGGTGAGGCAACAGGCAAAGGAGAACTGGTGCAAAATACCGAAGTACACGGACTTATCCGCCGTGCTGATGTGGCATTAACTATCGCCGCCTTAGTCGCGAAACCGCTGGATAATCAGATCTACAGCCTGACTCAACCGGGCTTGACATCGCAAAAAGCCTGACCACAATCTGCAAAGTAAACAGGGCGAAAATCTTCGCCCTGTTTACTTAATCGCGGAAGTTTTTGAACTGGAACGGCTGGCCCAGATTGCCGCCACGAACCAGCGCCATCGCGCCCTGCAGATCGTCACGCGATTTGCCGGTCACCCGCACTTCCTCACCCTGGATCTGCGTTTGCACTTTCATCTTGCTGTCTTTGATCAGCTTAACCAACTTCTTCGCCACGTCAGCGGGAATGCCTTTCTTCAGCTTCGCTTCCACCGACCAGCTCTTGCCGCTGTGCTCAATCTCTTCCGGGACTTCCAGCGCACCGCCTTCGATGCCGCGCTTCAGCAGTTTCTCGCGCATAATATCCACCAGCTGTTTCACCTGGAAATCAGACTCGCTCAACACCTTTATGGATTCGTTTTTCTCGTTCAGCTCGTAGCTGGCAGTGACGTTGCGAAAATCGAAACGGGTTGAGACTTCACGGTTAGCATTCTCTACGGCATTTCGTACTTCCTGCATGTCAATTTCTGAAACGATATCGAAAGATGGCATGATGTATTCTCCTGATTCTAAAGTGACATGCATAATACCCACTTAGCCGGTTTAAAAAAACCACCGGCGTGGAAAGCTATAATAAGAAAGTATCCACCAGCGCGGACCCGGTTTACCCGGCAAGGGTTGGACAGCACGGCGGACTTTACACAACCCGCACGCGGGGAGGACGAATGAAGATTACCGTATTGGGATGCGGTGCCTTAGGGCAGATCTGGCTTACGGCACTTGATGCCCGTGGACATGAGGTGCAGGGCTGGCTGCGGGTGCCGCAGCCGTACTGTTCGGCTAATGTCATCACGCCGGGCGGCACGGCAATCAACAAAACCTGGATTGCCAACGATCCGAAATTTTTAGCCGACAGCGATCTGCTCCTGGTAACGTTGAAAGCCTGGCAGGTCTCCGAAGCGGTGAAAAATCTGCAGTCTGTGATACGTGATGACTGTCCCATTCTTCTGCTGCACAACGGCATGGGCACGCTGGACGAGCTGAAGGCGGTTCAACAACCGCTGCTGCGAGGGATCACCACTCACGCCGCCAAACGAGACGGAACGGTGATCGTGCATGTTGCCGCCGGGATCACCCATATCGGCCCCGCCACGGCGGATGGGGCAGGACTCAGCGACCTGGCCGAAGTGCTGCATCAGGCGCTGCCTGACGTGGCCTGGCACAACAATGTGGCCTCTGCTGCCTGGCAAAAGCTGGCGGTTAACTGCGTGATCAACCCGCTGACGGTGCAGTACGACTGTCCAAACGGTGAGTTGCTCAATCATCAGCAGGAGGTGGCGGCGCTGTGTAACGAAGTGGCGATGGTGATGGAGCGTGAAGGCCAGCACACCTCAAGAGAGGCGCTGCTTGATTACGTAATGGATGTGATTAACAGCACGGCCGCCAACACCTCTTCTATGCTGCAGGATATCCGTGCAGAACGGCGAACAGAGATCGATTATATCACCGGCTATGTGATCCGCCGCGCACGGGCGCAGGGCCTGACAACGCCGGAAAACAGCCGACTTTATGAAATGATTAAGCGTAAGGAACAAGATTATGAGCGCGAACGCATCGGTGCTGGTTTGCCTGGCACCTGGCAGTGAGGAAACGGAAGCCGTTACCACTATTGATTTGCTGGTACGCGGTGGCCTGTCAGTCACCACTGCCAGCGTAACGGATGACGGCAGCACGGAGATTCGCTGTTCAAGAGGCGTGCGCCTGCTGGCAGATGCACCGCTGGTTGAAGTGGCTGATAACGACTTTGCCGCCATCGTGCTGCCCGGTGGCCTGAAAGGGGCAGAAGCTTTTCGTGACAGCCCACTGCTGGTGGAAACCGTTCGCCAGTTTCATCTTTCCGGCCGGATTGTGGCGGCCATTTGCGCCGCCGCCGGAACGGTACTGGTGCCGCATGACCTGTTCCCGGTCGGCAATATGACCGGCTTTCCCGGCCTGAAAGAGACCATTCCTGACAGCAAGTGGATGGACAAACGTGTGGTGTGGGATCCGCGGGTTAACCTGCTGACCAGCCAGGGACCGGGCACGGCTATCGATTTTGCCCTGAAGCTGATTGACCTGCTGGTCGGGAAAGAAAAAGCGCACGAAGTTGCCAGCCAATTGGTACTGGCAGCCGGTATTTTTGATTACCGCGAGTGGATCGAGTAGCAGGCTGGAGCGCCAGGAAAAGCGAGCGGTTGAGGTTGTATAAGCAGGGGCGAATCGCTTCGCCCCACGCAGATTACGGGCGGTAAACCTTCACATTAGTGAAGCCCTGCTCGTGCAGATAAAGCGCCTGCAGGCGGCTCATCACGCCACGGTCACAGTACAGCAGCCAGGTTTTGCTCTGGTCAAGATCGCCGAACTGGGTGCTGAGCTTATAGAAAGGCATACCCTTCACTTCCACCCCTTCCAGAGCCAGCGGCTCGTCGTCCTGCTCATCGGGTGAGCGGATATCCAGCACCACATCGTTATCGCCAAAGGAAACCACGGTTTCCACTTCCACCACTTCCTGCTGGGTGTCTTCTGCAATCTGACGGATATCGACATTAGTCGCTTCTTCCACCATTTTGTCGAGGATAGCAAAGTCGAAATTCTGCTCTTCCGCCTCAATTTTCGCCTTCACTGCCTTCACCGTCGGGCTTTTTGAAATCACCCCACAGTATTCCGGCATGGTCCGGGCGAAATCTTCCGTCCCGATGTGGCGGGCCAGATCGATAATGTGTTCTTTATCGTGGGAGATCAGCGGACGCAGGATCAGCGTGTCAGACGCATTATCAATCAGGCGCAGGTTAGTCAGCGTCTGGCTGGAAACCTGCCCCAGCGCTTCGCCGGTCACGATAGCCTGTACGCCATAGCGCTCGGCAATTTTTGAGGCGGCACGCACCATCATGCGCTTGAGTACCACCCCCATCTGACCGTCTTCGATTTTTTCCAGGATCTCACCGACTACCGGCTCAAAGTTGATCGCCACAAAGCGCACTTTATGCGAGCGTCCAAAGCGATTCCACAGATAGTGCGCCACCTGACGGACACCGATTTCATGTGCTGCACCGCCAAGGTTGAAGAAGCAGTAATGCACGCGGCAGCCACGACGGATCAGCATATAGCTGGAGACACCGGAGTCGAAACCGCCGGAAATCAGCGACATCACATCTTCCTGAGTACCAATAGGAAAGCCCCCGATACCTTCGTAACGGCCGGTGATCAGCAGCAGGCGATCGTCTTCGATCTCCAGATGCACCGTGACTTCCGGATGGTTCAGCTTCACCTGCGCGGTGGCAACGTGCTGATTCAGCCCACCGCCCACGTAGCGTTCAACATCCTGTGAGCTGAAGTCCTGCTTGCCACGTCGCTTCACGCGGACACAGAAAGTTTTCCCTTCGATCCTCTCGCGGTACAGCTCCAGCGCCTGCTCAAAAATGTTATGCATATTGGTGTACGGCCGGTCTTCCACCGCCAGCACGTGGTGGATGCCGGGGATACGCTGCAGTTCGTCAACAATGTTTTCGCGCTGGTTCTCATCTTTGGCACGCACTTCGATATGGTCCCAGTGGCGGACAACCGCCAGCGAGTCGTCGTAGTCTTTCAGCACGTTACGGATGTTGGTCGTCAGGATTTTGATAAAACGCAGACGAACAGACTGACTTTTGATGGTAATTTCGGGGAACAGCTTAATGATAAACTTCATGGAAGCATGGGCTCAAAGGGCAGTTAAGTGCTGTATTATCGGCACTTAGAGGGTAAAATCATCGTCTCGCAAAGTAGCTTATGCCCTTTGCAGCTAAGCCGCGGATTATACCACACCTGTCCGGCGACTGCTTCTTCATCTGTTGAGATCATTATTTTGCTAATCATTATGAGTCGGCTACCATGGACGGCTCCAAGGTGAAAAAAAACAACTTAGCCGAGAGCCATAATGCCAAAAAAAGCCGAACAGCCCGCCAGCTTTGAAACCTCTCTGGAACAGCTGGAGCAAATCGTCTCTCGTCTGGAAAGTGGGGATTTGCCGCTGGAAGAGGCGCTCAATGAGTTTGAGCGTGGCGTCCAGCTGGCCCGCGTGGGGCAGCAAAAATTGCAACAGGCAGAGCAGCGCGTGCAGATCCTGCTCAGCGATGATAAAGATGCCGAACTGAAGCCTTTCACGCCGGAAAATGACTGATGGATTTTAGCGCCCTTCTGACCGCGCACCACGCGCGCGTTAATCAGGCTTTACAACGCTTCATTGCCCCATTGCCGTTTCAGAGTTCTCCTCTGGTGAATGCCATGGAATATGGTGCATTATTAGGCGGTAAGCGGCTGCGTCCGTTTCTGGTGTATGCCACCGGAGAGATGCTGCACGCCGACAGCGCCGCGCTGGATGCGCCCGCCGCAGCGGTTGAATGCATTCACGCCTATTCGCTGATCCACGATGATCTTCCCGCCATGGATGACGACAGCCTTCGCCGCGGGCAGCCCACCTGCCATATTAAATTTGGCGAGGACACGGCTATTTTAGCGGGCGATGCGCTGCAAACGCTGGCATTTACCATTCTTGCTGATACACCGATGCCCGGCGTGACGGAATTCAACCGGATTGCGATGATTTCCGAACTGGCACAGGCCAGCGGTGTCGCCGGAATGTGTGGAGGCCAGGCGCTCGATCTGGCGGCTGAAGGCCAGCAGGTTAACCTGTCGGCGCTGGAACAAATTCATCGTCATAAAACCGGTGCGCTGATCCGCTCCGCAGTCCGCCTGGGTGCGCTGGCCGCCGGAGAACGCGGACGTGCTGCGATACCAGCGCTGGACCGTTACGCAAACGCTATTGGCCTGGCATTCCAGGTGCAGGATGACATACTCGATGTGGTGGGCGATACCGCCGTCATCGGAAAGCGGCAGGGAGCCGATCAGGATCTGGGAAAAAGCACCTATCCAGCCCTGTTGGGACTCGAAGGTGCACGTGCAAAAGCCTGGGATCTGTATCAGGAATCGCTCAGCGCACTGGAAACACTTGCCGCGCAATCATTTAACACAGCATCATTACAAGCACTGGCAAGTTACATAATTGAACGCAATAAATAACTTCCACAATGAGTCTCTGATGAGTTTTGATACTGCAAAATATCCGACGCTTGCACTGGCCGCTTCGGTACAAGAATTACGTTCACTGCCAAAAGAGAGCCTGCCAAAACTCTGTGACGATCTGCGCCAGTATTTACTGGACAGCGTCAGCCGCTCCAGCGGTCATTTTGCCTCCGGACTGGGCGTGGTGGAACTGACCGTTGCGCTGCATTATGTCTATAACACGCCATTTGATCATCTGGTGTGGGACGTGGGCCATCAGGCCTACCCGCATAAAATTCTGACCGGTCGCCGCGATCGTATCGGCACCATCCGGCAGAAAAACGGCCTGCATCCATTCCCGTGGCGCGATGAGAGCGAGTTCGACGTGCTGAACGTCGGCCACTCCTCCACCTCGATCAGCGCCGGGCTGGGTATGGCCGTAGCCGCCGGAAAAGAAGGCAAAGGCCGTCGTACAGCCTGTGTGATTGGCGACGGTGCTATTACCGCCGGAATGGCGTTTGAGGCGATGAACCACGCTGGCGACATCAAGCCGGACATGCTGGTGGTGCTGAACGACAACGAAATGTCGATTTCAGAAAACGTCGGTGCGCTGAACAATCGCCTGGCGCAGATCCTTTCCGGCAAGACTTACTCTCGCCTGCGCGAAGGCGGTAAAAAAGTGCTGACCGGCCTGCCGCCGATCAAAGAGCTGGTAAAGCGCACCGAAGAACATCTGAAAGGGATGGTGGTGCCCGGCACGCTGTTTGAAGAGCTGGGCTGGAACTATATCGGTCCGGTAGATGGCCACGACGTGCTGTCGCTGGTGCATACTCTGAAGAACATGCGTGACCTGAAAGGCCCGCAGTTCCTGCATATCATGACCAAAAAGGGCAAAGGCTACGCCCCGGCAGAAAAAGACCCGATCGCCTGGCACGCGGTGCCGAAGTTCGATCCAGCCAGCGGTCTGCTGCCAAAAGCGGCAGAAGGTCTGCCGGGCTACTCGAAAATCTTCGGTCAGTGGCTGAGCGAAACCGCCGCTGATGACGACAAGCTGATGGCTGTGACTCCGGCGATGCGTGAAGGCTCCGGTATGGTCAGCTTCTCACGCGACTACCCGGGGCAGTATTTTGACGTAGCAATTGCGGAACAGCACGCTGTGACCTTTGCTGCGGGCCTGGCGATTGGCGGTTACAAACCGGTGGTGGCGATCTACTCCACCTTCCTGCAGCGCGCTTACGATCAGCTGATCCATGACGTGGCTATCCAGAAACTGCCGGTGCTGTTCGCCATTGACCGTGGCGGCATCGTCGGCGCGGACGGGCAGACTCACCAGGGTGCCTTCGATATCTCCTTCCTGCGCTGTATTCCGAATATGGTGATCATGACGCCGAGCGATGAGAACGAGTGCCGCCAGATGCTGTATACCGGCTACCACTACTCTCAGGGGCCGAGCGCCGTACGTTATCCGCGCGGAACAGGTACTGGCGCAGAGCTGAAGCCACTCTCCTCGCTGCAGTTAGGGAAAGGCGTGGTGAAGCGCGAAGGCGAAAAGCTGGCGATCCTCAACTTTGGTACGCTGCTGCCAGAAGCGGCCGCGGTGGCTGATTCGCTGAATGCCACTCTGGTGGATATGCGCTTTGTGAAGCCGCTGGATGAGGCGTTAATCCTCGAACTGGCCGCCAGCCATGAGGCGCTGATCACTCTGGAAGAAGGGGCGATTAAAGGCGGTGCCGGTAGCGGCGTGATTGAACTGCTGATGGCTAAACGGCTGCTGGTACCGGTGCTGAATATCGGCCTGCCCGATGAGTTTATTCCGCAGGGCACTCAGGACGAAATTCGCCATGACTATCTGCTGGATGCTGAAGGGATTGCACAGCAAATCAGCCACTGGCTGGCACAGTAATACCGCACGATGCTCCCCGTCCGGGGAGCTTTTCACCTGCTATGCTTAACGGGAATTTCACCGGCTGGTAAGCCGTAAACCGATAGCAGGAGCCTGCATGAAAACCCTTCAATTAGGCAGCACCGACCTGACCGTTTCCCGCCTTTGCCTGGGCTGCATGACTTTTGGTGAGCCTGACCGTGGCCGCCATGCCTGGACTTTACCCGAAGAGAGCAGCAGACCGCTGATCAGGCAGGCGCTGGAGTCCGGCATTAACTTTTTCGATACCGCCAACAGCTACTCAGACGGCAGCAGCGAAGAGATCGTGGGCCGTGCCCTGAAAGAGTTCGCCCGCCGCGACGAGATCGTGGTGGCAACCAAAGTCTATTTTCCGATGAGCAACCTGGCCGGAGGTCTGTCCCGCGCCAACATTATGCAATCCATTGATGACAGCCTTGGCCGTCTGGGCATGGATCATGTTGACCTGCTGCAGATCCACCGTTGGGACTACAACACGCCACTGGAGGAGACTCTGGAAGCGCTGCACGACGTAGTGCAATCCGGCAAGGCCCGTTACATCGGCGCATCCTCGATGTTTGCCTGGCAGTTTGCCAAAGCGCTTTATACAGCCGATCGCCATGGCTGGACGCGCTTTGTCAGCATGCAGGACCAGTACAACCTGATCCAGCGCGAAGAGGAGCGTGAAATGCACCCGCTCTGCCAGGCAGAAAATATTGCCGTGCTGCCATGGAGTCCACTGGCGCGTGGACGGCTGACTCGTCCGTGGGGTGAAACCACCGCCCGCTCGGTTTCAGATGAATTTGGCAGCACGCTGTATGACAAAACCGAAGAGAATGACGGCGCGATTGCCCAGCGGGTGGCGAAGATAGCCGAAGATAAAGGCGTCAGCCGGGCGCAGATTGCACTGGCATGGATGCTGGCAAAACCTGCGGTCACCGCACCGATTATCGGGGCATCGCGTTCAGAGCAGCTGGCCGACCTGGTTAAAGCAGTGAATGTGGAGCTGACGCAGGAAGAGATGATCGAGCTGGAAAGCGTCTATCAGCCGCACAACGTGGTGGGCTTCGAATAACCCTCGGGCGACAAATAAAGCGCAATCATGAAAGCAGGCTTTGCGGATTTTTTCCGAAAGCCTGTACCTTAACTGACAACATGCTCACGACACGTATGGCCGTCAGCGGTTGATCGAGCGGGCCATCCGCGCGTAGGTATGACGTACACCGCGAACAGCGATACTGTACGCCTGAATATTCTCCGGCAAAGCGATCCCTGTATAGCCGGTATCACCAATATGATGCAGATCGGCACCCGCCATTTTGCACATCAGCGCTATCTGCCTGATCGTCGACACATCGCAGCCTTCCTGTGAAGTGCCAATAGCCGTCATCACCATTTTACCAGCCTGATGACTATGACTGATTAACTGCTCCGCATAGGCCTGAGTGATACCAGGCACTGTTCCGGGCGCGGGGATCAGTAAAATATCTGCGCCACAGGCAATAAACTTATCGACATCGGCAGTGGTGATGATTTTTTCACCCGCAGCAGGAAGAATACCCGCCGAGTGCATTTTGCCCGCGATGATCACCAATTTGTCACCGGTAGCTTCCCGGATTGCACGAATGCAGTTACCTATAGCCTCGTTACTGACACCATTGCCTGGATTCCCGGTCAGGACAATAAACTTTGCCCCCATCTCTACCAGCTTCAACGCATTTTGCGACGTTGCCAGCCGTCCGGCTTTCATCGCCCAAAATTCATTATGATGATCGGTAAATCCGGGATCGACAGCTTCAAGATTGACGCCAATGACACGCCCTGTAAGGCGCTGCAAATCCCGCAAGGTCTCACCGGGTTCGCTGCCAGCAGGCATCCCCTGTACGCAAGGGGAGTTGACATCGAACATATTCAGGAGGAGCAAATCGGCCCCCTGGCTGGCGGCCAGTTCGGCGTTGGTCACCGACATCAGCAAAGGTTGTACGGCAGAGATTGTCTCGCTGACGATAATGCGTCCTTCACTCTGGCGCAGCGAATCCAGCAATTCCCGGGCCTGAAGAGCCGCCAGTTCCGAGGCGCTGCAGTCAAGATAGCGTTTAACCATATAAAGCTCCTTATAAAAAGGAGACATTATAGGCAGCAGATCAGCTGACTGGCTGTGAAACAACCCACATAATTTTCATCGCGAATTAACACTGCTTACAGCGTCAGATGCAGCCCCGCATAGTAAAGAATACCGGCGGAGATAATCCCGGCCACGATATCATCAACCATAATGCCCATGCCGCCGTGCACGTTGCGATCAAACCAGCGAATGGGCCACGGTTTCCACATATCCAGAATACGAAACACCACGAATCCCGCCAGCACCCATTTCCAGTTATTTACCGGGATCGCCATCAGCGTAATCCACATCCCGATAAACTCATCCCAGACGATACTGCCGTGATCGTGCACGCCCATATCTTTCGCCGTACGGTGGCAAAGGTAGACCCCAATACAGATGCCGAACATCACCAGCAGCGAATAAATATCCGGCGGCAGGTAAATCATCAGGCACCAGAACGGGATCGCGGCCAGGGAACCCATGGTGCCCGGCACATAAGGGCTTAACCCGCTGCCAAACCCCGTTGCCAGCAGGTGCCACGGATTGCTCATTTTCAGGCGACTTTTCGCCACGTCTTTATCGCGAGGCAAAATGATCAAATCCTTTCAATTCGCTTTCCACCGGTTTGCCATCCTGCAGCAGCACCAGCCCTTCAGACTGCGGAGCCATCTGCCCGATGCAGGTAAACGGTACGCCGTAATGTCCCAGCGCCACGTCCAGAGCACCACGGTTGATTTCCGGCACGGTAAAGCACAGTTCGTAGTCTTCACCGCCGCTAAGCGCCCAGCGCAGAGCCTGGTCAGGCTCAAAATGCTGCTTCATCACCTTTGATAGCGGCAGGGCATCCAGATTCAGACGCGCACCACAATCGCTGGCCTTCAGGATATGGTGAAGGTCGGAGATCAGCCCGTCGGAGAGATCGATAGCCGAGGTGGCGAGATCGCGCAACGCCTGGCCCTGCAGAATACGCGGCATCGGGCGCAGATGGCGCTTGATCAGCGCTTCATGTGCCACCGGATCGTTAATTTTCATATGATGCTGTAACAGCGCCAGCCCTGCCGCACTGTCGCCCAGCGTGCCGGTGACGTAAATCCAGTCTCCCGGTCGGGCACCAGAGCGTTTCAGCGCCCTGCCCTGCGGCACCAGGCCGTGAATGCCCAGCGTCAGGCTTAGCGGCCCGCGAGTGGTGTCGCCCCCAACCAGTTGCATATCGTAGTAGTCGAGCAGCTCAAACAGGCTGTCGCTGAAGTCTTTCAGCCAGACTTCATTCACTTCCGGCAGGGTCAGTGCCAGCGTCAGCCACGCCGGGTCAGCCCCCATTGCCGCCAGATCGCTGAGATTAACCGCCAGCGCTTTGTAGCCGAGATCGGAAGGATGGATATCGCGCAGGAAATGCACGCCTTCAACCAGCGTGTCGGTGCTGATTGCCAGGGTCTGTTTTTCCGGCAGAGTCAGTAATGCGCAGTCGTCGCCGATGCCTTTTTCCACATCGCGACGGGAGCTTGTCACGCGGTCAAAATAACGCGCGATAAGTTCAAATTCGCCACATGCCATACACTGTGTTCCGAGTCTGAAAATGAAGAAGGCCGGTTAAACCGGCCTGAGAGGATTACTTCTTATTGGGGCGGATATGAGGAGCGGCTTTGTCCAGCACGCCGTTGACAAACTTGTGGCTGTCTTCGGCACCAAACACTTTGGCCAGCTCAATCCCCTCGTTGATTGCCACCTTGTAGGGAACGTCGGCACGCTTGCTCAGCTCGAACAGTGAGATGCGCAGAACGGCCTTCTCTACCTGGCCCAGCTCTTCCAGCTGGCGGGACAGGTAAGGCTTCATCAGGCCGTCGAGATACGCGCTGTTGGTCGCAACGCCGCTCAGCAGCTCACGGAAGTAGCTGATATCAACGTCTTTGACGTCTTGCTCCGCAAGAAACTGATATTCGACATCAGCGATGTCGTTGTTAGATAACTGCCAGGAGTAAAGTGCCTGGACAGCACATTCACGGGCGCGGCGGCGAGCAGCAGGTTTCACGAAATTCCCCTTAGGATCAGGCTTTGATGGCTTTCAATACGTTAATCATTTCTAGTGCGGTCAGGGCAGCTTCCGCCCCTTTGTTACCCGCTTTGGTTCCGGCGCGTTCGATGGCCTGCTCGATGTTTTCCGTCGTCAGGACGCCAAAGGCAACCGGGATATCGCTGTTCATTGCCACGCTGGCCAGGCCAGAGCTGGCTTCACCGGCCACGTATTCGAAGTGGGCAGTGCCACCGCGGATCACGGTGCCCAGCGCCACTACGGCGTCGTGCTTGCCGGCTTTCGCCAGCGCGCGCGCGGTGGTTGGCATTTCATAGGCACCCGGCACCCAGACTACGGTGATGTTTTCATCTTTCACCTGGCCAATACGTTTTAACGCATCGAGGGCACCGCTCAGCAGGCTGTCGTTGATAAAGTTGTTGAAACGCGCAATAACAATGGCCACGCGCGCATCAGGAGTAGCAACAGCAGCTTCAATAACTTTCATAATTTTCCTTTCAGGGTTCTGTTATGGCCCCGCAGGGGGGCGGATTCTATCACACTCTTAAACGGTCTGCTTCCGGAGATTCACTCCGTTACCGCCTGGCGACTGGATTCTTGTCAGCAGGCCATAAATCAGGCTGTCAACGTAAGGCGCAAGTCTGGCCCCACCTGACGAATATCGCTGAATGTGAGCGCAGGAGCTTCAGCAAGTTGTGCTAAACCAGGCAGATAGCACAGACCACGCGCCGAATCACCAAGCAGTTTTGGTGCCAGGTAGACAATCAACTCGTCCACCACGCCCGCAGTCAGCAACGCGCCCGCCAGCTTAGCGCCGGCTTCCACCCAGACGTTGTTAATCTGCCGACGTCCCAGCAGCATCATCAGCGACACCAAATCTACCTGTTCATTGAGCTTAGGTGCAGTGAACTGTTCCACATTCTCTGGCCAGGCCTGCGTATCGGCCTGATGACGGGCCAGCCAGGTCTGCCCCGGCTGTGCAATCAGGCGGTGCTGCGGCGTAACCCGGTTATGGCCATCAATTACCACCCGCACTGGCTGACGTAAATTTTCCTGCGCATATATGGCCTGCGTCTCCGCACTTAATTCATCCCAGCGCACGGTCAGCGAAGGATCGTCTGCCAGCACCGTGGCACTGGTGGTCAGGATAGCCGAGCTTTGCGCACGCAGGCGCTGTACATCACGGCGAGCTTCCGGGGAGGTTATCCACTGGCTTTCACCGCTGGCCATTGCCGTACGACCATCCAGCGAAGCACCCATCTTCAACTGTACCCATGGGAAGCCGGTGCGCATCCTCTTGAGAAAGCCCCGGTTCAGCGCTTCTGCTTCCTGCATCATCAGACCTGAGCTGACCTCAATTCCTGCCTGCTGAAGCCGATACAAACCGCGTCCTGCCACTTCCGGGTTCGGGTCCTGCATGGCAGCAACCACCCGGCTGACGCCAGCGGCAATTAAAGCATCACAGCAGGGCGGCGTGCGGCCATGATGGCTGCAAGGCTCCAGCGTGACATAAGCAGTTGCGCCGCGCGCTTTCTCACCAGCCATCCTCAGCGCGTGTACTTCGGCATGCGGCTCCCCGGCGCGAAAATGATATCCTTCGCCGACCATTTCGCCGTCACGGACAATCACGCAGCCGACGTTAGGATTTGGAGTGGTGGTGAACCGACCCCGACGGGCCAGTTCAAGGGCTCGCGCCATCCAGACTTCATCTTGCATGGTTCAGTCCTGTAAGCGGGCGATCTCTTCGCCAAATTCACGGATATCTTCAAAACTACGATAAACAGAAGCAAAGCGGATATAGGCCACTTTATCGAGCTTTTTCAGCTCGTCCATCACCAGATTGCCGATCATCTTACTGGGCACTTCACGCTCGCCGGTGGAGCGCAGCTGGCTCTTGATATGGCTGATGGCGTTTTCCACATCGTCGGAATTCACCGGGCGCTTCTCCAGCGCTTTCAGCATGCCGCTGCACAGCTTGTCTTCGTTAAACGGTTCGCGGATCTCGTTGCTTTTGACCACCCGTGGCATCACCAGCTCGGCCACTTCGAAAGTGGTGAACCGCTCATGGCACACCAGACACTGACGGCGGCGACGCACCGAGGTGCCTTCCCCCACCAGGCGGGAATCGATCACTTTGGTATCCACAGCGGAACAGAACGGGCAATGCATGGTGCTTCCTGATAATCCTGGAAATTTGACCACAGTGTAGCGCGAAGTCAACGCTAACAAAATAACGGGCTGTCCATTTCCGCCCTTTCCCGGAAAAGTTCGTTCCCCGATGACTTTCAGACAGCCGTACGCAGTACAGCCTCGACTTTCCCGCTATAATAACTTAGTTACATAGCGTAACTTTTTCTCTTATCAAGGATTAACCGGAGGATATATGGGACTGTTTAACTTCGTAAAAGAAGCAGGTGAGAAATTGTGGGACTCCGTTACCGGCTCAGGTGACGATCAGAGTAAGAAACTGCAGGACTACATCAGTAAGCTGGGCCTGCCCGGCGCGGATAAGGTGGATGTGAAAGTCACCGACGGCAAAGCCAGCATCAGCGGTGACGCAATCTCCCAGGAGCTGAAGGAGAAGATCCTGATTGCTGCTGGTAACGTGGCCGGTATTACCTCGGTGGAAGATAACGTTAACGTCGCGCAGCCCGCCACAGAAGCAAAATTCTATACGGTGAAGAAAGGCGACACCCTGAGTGCCATTTCACGTGAAGTGTATGGTGATGCAAACAAATACAATAAGATATTCGAGGCTAACAAGCCGATGCTGTCTCATCCGGACAAAATCTATCCCGGGCAGACACTGCGTATTCCTGAATAATTTAACTGCAAGGAGCTGACTGGTTATGACCAGAGTGGTAATGAGAAAGCCCGTTTTGCTGGTAGCAGCACTGCTGCTGGCAGGTTGTGCAACGCCCTCACAGCAGCCGGAATTGAACAAGCTGCATACTCAGGTTGGCAAGCTGAATGGCGAACTGCGCCAGCTGACCCAACAGGCTACGGCGCTGACCCAGCAGAACATGCTTAACACTAACTCCACTCAGGGCGCGTGGCTGTTGCCCGCCGCCAACACCGCGGTGGTGCTGAAAAGCCAGGCAGGCGATGTTCGCCTGTCGCTGAGCCATGTTTCAAGTGAAGCCAACGGGACCCGTGCGATCCTGAATATCCGCGCGGCCGGAGAAAAGCCCCTTCCGGCCTTCACCGTCCGTGTCGAATGGGGAGAAATGGATCCGACAACCGGTAAACCGTTGCAGGTCGACAGCCAGAGTCAGTTGATCAACGTGGCGGGATCTCTGCTGCCACGCAGTGAAGTGACCATCCCGCTGCGGCTGAGCAACACCGTGCCGGAACAGTCAGGTTACATTCGCGTTCATGACCTCGTGGTACAGGCTCCCGTTCAACCCACCAGCCAGCCATAAAAAAAGGGCCGCTTTCGCGGCCCTTCTCATTTCTGACAGTCCAGCTTAAGGCAGAATTGAAGGCTGATCTGCGCCCTCTTTTTCCACTTTCTGCACCAGCATATGCTCGCGCTTCATGCCCAGCTTCAACGCCAGCGCCGAAGAAACATAAATTGACGAGACAGTACCGATAGTCACACCGATCAGCATAGTCAGTGAGAAGCCTTTCAGCAGCTCACCGCCAAACACGAACAGGATCAGAATCATCGCTAACGTGGTCAGCGAGGTAATCAGCGTTCGGCTCAGCGTTTGGGTCAGCGACACATTGGTAATATCGTAAGAGGATCCCCGGCGAATCTTGCGGAAATTCTCACGGATACGGTCGGAGACAACAATTTTATCGTTAAGCGAATAACCAATTACCGACATCAGCGACGCGACAATGGTAAGGTCAATTTCGACCCGAAACAGCGCCAGCAGACCGCTGGTGATGATCACATCGTGTGCCAGCGCCAGCACGGTACCCAGGGCCAGACGCCATTCAAAACGGAACCCAATGTAGATCAAAATCGCTATCAGTGCCGACAGCAGTGCCATCGCCCCCGTTTGCGCCAAATCACTGCCGACGCTGGGACCAACGAATTCGATACGCTTAACACTGGCGTTCTGCTGAGTCGTCTGATTGATAACCGAAACCACCTTGTTACCTAATTCCGTACCAGCCGGACCTGACACCGGTGCCATACGCACTATCACGTCACGGCTGCTGCCGAAATTCTGCACCTGTGGCTCGTGAAAACCGGCTTTCACCAAATCATCACGTAGCACCTCAAGATCGGCCGGTTTTTCCAGGTTGATTTCAATTACCGTACCACCGGTAAAATCAAGTCCCCAGTTGAAACCACGTAAGCCAATAACAGCCACCGCAGCCACAATCAGTAGCCCTGAGATAATAAAGGCCAGTCGGTCCCAGCTCATAAAATCAATGACTTTACGGCCGTGGTTCAACTGTTCAACGTTATATTCCTGTGCCACAACGCACTCCTCAGATAGACAGCTTATTGATGCGTTTGCCACCGTAAACCAGATTAACAATGGCACGGGTACCTATAATCGCCGTGAACATCGACGTCCCAATACCGATTGCGGTAGTAATCGCAAAGCCTTTGATCGAACCGGTTCCGACCGCATACAGAATGATAACTTTGATCAGAGTGGTAATGTTCGCATCGACAATACTTGAGAAAGCGCCTTTATAGCCTTCATGAATTGCCTGCTGAACAGAACGACCGTTACGCAGCTCTTCTTTAATACGCTCGTTAATCAGAACGTTAGCATCGACGGCTACCGCCAGCGTCAACACAATACCGGCAATACCCGGCATGGTCAGCGTCGCGCCTGGCAGCAATGACATGATACCGACAATCAGCACCAGGTTAAGCAGCAGCGCAGAGGTCGCAATCAGACCAAACTTCTTGTAGAAGATAATCATGAACAGGATCGAGGCGATCAGGCCCCACAGACAGGCTTCCAGACCCTGAGTGATGTTCTGCTGACCCATAGTCGGGCCAATAGTCCGCTCTTCCACAATCTGAATTGGGGCAATCAACGCACCGGCACGCAGCAGCAGCGACAGCTGGCGGGCTTCGTTAGGGTTGCTGATACCAGTGATACGGAAGCTGTTACCCAGACGAGACTGGATGTTGGCCACGTTAATCACTTCTTCCTGCTTCGCCAGAATCGCCCGGCCGTTGGCATCTTTCTTACCGCTGTCTTTGTATTCCACAAACAGGGTTGCCATTGGCTTGCCGATATTGTCCTTGGTGAAGTTGGACATGATGTTACCACCGGCACTGTCCAGCGAGATGTTGACCTGTGCCTGGTTGTACTCATCCTGGCTCGACGTGGAGTCAGTGATGTGGTCACCGGTCAGGATCACACGCTTGTACAGCGTCACTGGCTGGCCGTCACGGGGGTTTTTCACTTCTGAGTCGCCCGGTACGCGGCCGTTAGCAGCAGCAGTTGGGTCGACAGAAGTGTTTACCAGACGGAATTCCAGGGTGGCAGTCGCGCCCAGAATCTCTTTCGCCCGCGCGGTATCCTGAATACCAGGCAGTTCCACGACGATACGGTCAGAGCCCTGACGCTGCACCAGTGGCTCAGCCACGCCCAGCTGGTTAACACGATTACGCAGGATGTTGATGTTCTGCTGCACCGCGTATTCACGCGCTTCACGCAGACGCTCGTCGGTCATCACCGCTCGCAGGGCATTGCTGCCGCTGGTGTTGATCACCATGTCACGGTGGCGACCAGTCAGATAGCTGACGGCTTCATCACGCGCCTGACCGTCACGGAAACGAATTTCCAGACCGTAGTTATCAGTTTTGCGAACGTTGGTATAAGGAATGTTTTTGTCACGCAGATCGCTGCGCAGGTTGTCGATGTTCTGCTCCTGGAGTTTCCCCAGAGCGGTATCCATATCGACTTCCATCAGGAAGTGTACGCCGCCACGCAGATCGAGACCGAGTTTCATCGGTTCTGCCTGCAGCAGGCTCAGCCAGGCTGGCGTGGCAGGGGCAAGGTTAAGCGCTACAACGTAGTTCTCACCCAACGCCTGAGTAATGGCATCACGGGCACGCAGCTGCACGTCACCGTTGGCAAAACGCGCCATAATCGCGCCATTTTCAAGCAGCAGTGATTTGCTCTGAATATTATTTTTTTTCAGTACGTCCTGGATCTGACCCAGCGTTTGCTCACTGGCGGCGCTTCCGCGCGCACCAGTGACCTGAACAGCCGGATCCTCACCATAAAGGTTGGGAAGTGCGTACACCAGACCGACGATTAACACGACGATCAGCATGATGTACTTCCACAAAGGATAACGGTTTAACACGGCAGTTCCCTTAGGGAAAACAAAAAATTACAGCGCCTTCATCGTACCTTTCGGCAGAACGGCAGCCACGAAATCACGTTTGACCACAACTTCCGTTGTATCGTTCAGCGCGATTGCCACATAGCCAGTTTCAGCCACTTTGGTCACACGACCCACCAGACCACCGGTGGTCAGCACTTCATCACCCTTGGAAATGGAGTCCATCAGTTTTTTGTGCTCTTTCGCACGTTTCTGCTGTGGGCGCAGGATCATGAAATAGAAAATCAGACCAAACACCACCAGCATAATGACCAGTGAATACGGGCTTCCCTGAGATGGCGCCCCAGCGGCTGCCACTGCGTCAGAAATGAATAAGCTCATTAAATTTCCCTCATTGTTTAATTATCAGACGTTTAACGGCGGAACCGCCTTGCCCGTCCGGTCATAGAATTCGGTAACAAAGTGCTCTAATTTACCCTCTTCAATAGCCTGGCGTAAACCCGCCATCAAACGCTGGTAATAGCGCAGGTTATGAATGGTGTTCAGGCGCGCACCCAGTATTTCGTTACAACGATCAAGATGATGCAAGTAGGCGCGGCTGTAATGGCGACAGGTGTAGCAATCACAGTCGGCATCGAGCGAGGACGTGTCATCTTTATACTTCGCGTTGCGGATTTTCACCACGCCATCGGTCACAAACAGGTGACCATTGCGGGCATTTCGGGTTGGCATCACGCAGTCAAACATATCAATGCCGCGACGCACGCCTTCCACCAGATCCTCGGGTTTGCCGACGCCCATCAGGTAGCGCGGTTTGTCCTCAGGGATCTGCGGGCAGACATGCTCAAGAATCCGGTGCATATCCTCTTTTGGCTCGCCGACCGCCAGGCCGCCCACAGCGTAACCATCAAAGCCAATCTCTACCAGCCCTTTTACCGAGACATCTCGTAAATCTTCGTAAACCCCACCCTGGATAATGCCGAAAAGCGCATTTTTATTCTCAAGGGAATCAAAGCGATCACGACTACGTTGTGCCCAGCGCAGCGACATCTCCATCGAGCGCTTGGCATAATCCCAGTCGGCCGGGTAAGGCGTACACTCGTCAAAGATCATCACGATATCGGAGCCCAGATCGTACTGGATCTCCATGGATTTTTCCGGGTCGAGGAAGATCGCATCGCCGTTGATTGGGTTGCGGAAATGCACGCCTGCTTCGGTGATCTTACGAATGTCACCCAGGCTAAAGACCTGGAAACCGCCGGAATCAGTAAGGATCGGCCCTTTCCACTGCATAAAGTCGTGCAGGTCGCCATGCAGCTTCATGATCTCCTGACCCGGACGCAGCCATAAATGGAAGGTATTGCCGAGGATGATCTGAGCTCCGGTTTCCTGTACCTCTTCCGGCGTCATGCCTTTAACGGTGCCATAGGTGCCCACCGGCATAAATGCCGGAGTTTCCACCACGCCACGGTCAAAGACCAGACGGCCACGGCGCGCGCGCCCATCGGTAGTATCTAATTCGAACTTCACGTTGCCTCCACCAGAGAAACAGTCTGATGATTGATAAAAAGTGGCGCATTCTAACAACCATCTGAGTCGCTGCACAAGCAAGCCCACAAGTATAGAGTCAGTTATTATTTGCTGATTTATGCCACATTGAACCCTAGTTATGACACAAATTTGCCCCCTTCAGACAAGCCAGTAACAGTTAATCCTTCACGACCATACGGACTTCATCGTTCGGTAATAAATCCTCATATGCTTTGCCGCTTTCAGCCCGGTAATTTGGATGCAGAAAGCAAAAAAACTTACCCAAAGGCCAGGCTGCGTTGTTTATTAGAGGGTGCGTTGTGACAACCATAACACTATGCTTTATAATAGTTTTTGCGTAACACAGGAGAATTATTTATTTCTTATTTTTTGTAAACAACTGCGCTTACCTTGTGGCGCTAAATTTAAGGGAGAATGGAAGCATGGCCCGTGATATAGCCCCCGGATATTGTGTGGTGGAACGACCCGGAACGCTTGATTATCAGGCACGGGAACTGTTCAGGGATATTCGTTCACCAGCCACCAGCCTGTTTATGAAACTTAATGCGGATACGCAGTATCTGAAACCAGGCCAGATTTTGATTGTGGCTGACCCGGATACGCCTGACCAGCAAACAATGCAGATGCTGAATACGCTCCGGCAGGCAAAGCATAAAACCAATGCGGCTCTCACTGGGGTGAGTGGTGAAGATGCCAGCTTTATGCAGAAACATTATGGAATGATTGCCGGGCTGACCGCTGCCGGAGACAAGATTTTTGGAACAGCTGGAGACGTTGGAGAAAAGTATTTTAATGCTATTGAGCAAACCTTAAAAAAAATTGAGGCCAGCTACCAGAATCAATTTCGTACTCAGGGTACGCTGATAGGACAGCAATTTTTTGTTGAGCGAAATCAGTTGCTGCATCAGCTAAAGGAACTGGTCAACAAGCCGCTGTTAAAATCCCTTGCCCGGTATACCGTGAAATTCCAACAGTATGAAAATATGAAGAGGGCGCTAAACCTCTCCAGCCGTTCAATCGTACATGAGTGGTCCACTGTGGGGATGGGTGGGATACCGGGCTATTCCTACTATGTCGGCAATGCGGCCAGAGCGGCGCGTTTCCTCAGGATGGGCGGCTACGTTGGCATTGGATTTTCGTTTGCCGGAACGACCAATGATGTGGTTGATGCCTGCAGTAAAGGGCGTGAGAGTGAATGTGGAAAAATTGCTTTTAAACAATATGCCAGGTTTGTAGCTGGGACTGGTGGTGGAATGTTGGGCGGTATATATGGAAGTACTGCAATGGTTGGTGTTTGTGCCGGCATAGGGATTGCTACGGTCGGCATTGGAGGCGTCGCTTGTGCAGCCGTTGGTTCTATGGCTGGCGGGTACGTGGGAGGCACTGGTTTAGAAGCCTTAGTCAATACAGTGATTGAATATTATGATAAGTAATAAATCATTAGCCACTTTAGCATTGTTTTTTCTGATGTTGGGTAGCAGCATGCTAATAATCTCTCTGTTAATTTATGCGGTTAAAAGGAGAGAGTATTACAAGCTAGTTACATCATATACTGAAAAGTATATATTCCCCCCCCCCTGTTCCTTTTGGCACATGATGGGATTTTTTGGTGCGTTCCCGGTTTTGCATTTTTTTATAAAATTAAAAAAGGGGAAAAAAATATTTTTTATGGATCGTAACGATCCTGCTTATACTTTCTTTGATAATAAAGATATCGTTATACACACATGGATGAAGTTCTTCTCTTTCCTTTGGATGGCAGCAACGGTGTGTTATCTCTTGTTTGCTTTTTTTGGCCTGCTTTTACCATAATCACTAAGGCCCATACCAGGGCCTTTGCTCAGCATCAGTTATCCATTTCCAACCTGACATCCAGCATCGACAGACAGCCGTCAATAAACCTCTCTGCCATCTGAATTTACAACGGGCAAAAATTATTTACTGACTTTCTCATCCACCGCTTCAGGATTGCGGGTGATAAACATCGCATCGCCGTAGCTGAAGAAGCGGTACTGATCCGCTACCGCCTGCTGATAAGCCTGCATGGTGTTGCGGTAACCGGCAAAGGCCGAGACCAGCATAATCAGCGTGGATTCCGGCAGGTGGAAGTTGGTCACCAGCGCATCAATCACCTGATACTGGTAGCCCGGAAAGATAAAGATTTTGGTGTCATCGAAGAACGGCGCTATCAGCGCGTCGGTTGCTGCCTGCGCCGCGCTTTCCAGCGAACGGACAGAAGTTGTGCCCACGGCCACCACGCGATTTCCGCGAGCCTTGCAGGCCAACACGGCATCAACCACTTCCTGCGGCACTTCGGCATATTCGGCATGCATGATGTGGTCTTCGATACTCTCCACCCGCACCGGCTGGAAAGTTCCCGCGCCAACGTGCAGAGTGACGAAAGCGGTTTCAATCCCCTTAACCCGCAATGCTTCAAGCATCGGTTGATCAAAATGCAGACCGGCGGTCGGCGCGGCAACAGCCCCAGGACGTTCGCTGTAGACTGTCTGATACAGCTCGCGGTCCGCCTCTTCATCCGGACGATCAATATAAGGAGGCAGCGGCATATGGCCAACGGCGTTGAGGATATCCAGCACTGCACGTTCATCGTCAAAGTGAAGCTCAAACAGCGCATCGTGACGGGCGACCATAGTGGCCCTGACGCTTTCGTCGTCACCAAGCAGCAGTTCAGTGCCTGGTTTTGGCGCTTTAGAGGAACGTACGTGAGCCAGCACGCGGTGATCGTCCAACATCCGTTCCACCAGAACTTCAATTTTCCCACCGCTGGCCTTGCGACCAAATACTCGCGCTGGAATCACCCGCGTGTTGTTGAACACCAGCAGGTCGCCCGGATTGAGTTTATCCAGTAAATCGGTGAACACCCCATGCGTCAGCTCGCCGTCCGGCCCATTAAGGGACAGAAGACGGCATCCGCTGCGTTGGGCCTGCGGATAGTGGGCAATCAAAGAATCGGGCAACTCAAAAGAAAAATCGGCAACGCGCATGGTCATTCACTGTCAGGGAAATCAGGGGGCACATTCTAGCTGAAATCCCGCTATATCTAAACAACCGTGAGATAACGCCGCTGTGATGGCAATGAATAAGGCGATATACTCCCCCGATGAACTTTCTTGCCCATCTCCATCTCGCTTCACTGGCTGACAGCTCCCTGATCGGTAATCTGATGGCCGACTTTGTGCGCGGCAATCCGCGCGAGGTCTGGCCGGAAAAGGTTGCAGCAGGGATTCTGCTGCACCGGCGTATCGACGTGATGACCGATTCGCTGCCTGAAGTGCGGGCAGCGCGCAGTTTATTCCGGCCAGAAACTTATCGTGTAGCCCCGATTACGCTGGACGTTATCTGGGATCATTTTCTGTCATTAAACTGGGATAAAATTCACCCGGAAAAATCTTTGCCAGCTTTTCTGGCCAATTGCAGAAGTGTGATCGAACCGAAATTACACACCACACCGGAGCGGTTCCGCACACTTAATCTTTACTTATGGACCGACCGCTGGATGGAGAAGTATGCCGAAGCGGCTTATTTGCAGAGTGTATTAAGCGGCATGGCCAGCCGTCGTCCCCGCCTGGCGGCATTGACGGACTCGTTCCAGGATTTCATCGCGCATTATCAGCAATTTAGCGAACTCTTCTGGCAGTTCTACCCGCAGATGATGGCAAAAGCTTCGCAGCAGGCTCTCTGAGCGGCAGATAAACGCATAACCCTTGCCCTTTTGGCAAAAAAGGTTATTGTATGAGGCTTCCTTGTGAATAATTTTTTTTCGATAGGTTTAACCTATCGGAACAATCGATGAATTACGCTGGTTCGTGGGCCGAAGTCGCCCGTATACTTGCGTTCTTGTCTTCTTAATCTAACTACCTTTACAGGAGTGAACATGGTCCTGGTAACTCGTCAAGCCCCTGATTTTACTGCCGCAGCTGTGCTGGGCAACGGTGAAATCGTTGAAAACTTCAACTTTAAAAAACACACCGCTGGTAAAGCCACCGTTGTGTTCTTTTGGCCAATGGATTTCACTTTCGTTTGCCCTTCTGAACTGATCGCTTTCGACAAGCGTTACGAAGAGTTCCAGAAGCGCGGTGTGGAAGTTGTAGGCGTTTCCTTCGACTCCGAGTTCGTACACAACGCATGGCGTAAAACTCCAATTGAAAAAGGCGGCATCGGCGAAGTGAAATACGCCATGGTTGCTGACATCAAGCGTGAAATCCAGAAAGCCTACGGCATCGAGCACCCGGACGCAGGCGTTGCGCTGCGCGGTTCATTCCTGATCGACAAAGCCGGTGTGGTCCGCCACCAGGTTGTTAACGATCTGCCGCTGGGTCGTAACGTAGACGAAATGCTGCGTATGGTTGACGCGCTGCAGTTCCACGAAGAGCACGGCGAAGTGTGCCCGGCTCAGTGGGAAAAAGGAAAAGAAGGTATGGGCGCGTCTCCGGATGGCGTGGCCAAATACCTGTCTGAGAACGCTGGCAAGCTGTAATCGCCGCCTCTTAGTCCGAAAAAGCCCGCAAATGCGGGCTTTTTTTTGCGCCTGAGATAAGGCCAGGGCATGCTGACCGTTGTCTTCAGCCGAAAGCGCATGGATGAACCTGATGCCCGATGTGATCAAAACCTTCCCGATAGTGATGCTGGCCGCAGCGCTGGCTGCTCCTTTTCTGGCCCACGCCGCCCCCCATTACACCCTGGAAAAAGTGGTGGAAGTCAGCCGCCACGGTGTCCGCCCGCCCTCTCCTGATAACCGTAAAGAGATTGAAGCCGGAACGGCGCGATCCTGGGCCAACTGGCTGACACCGGACGGCGACCTCACCGGCCATGGCTACACCGCAGTCTGGCTGAAGGGGCAATATGAAAGTCAGCGTTATCACCAGCTCGGCCTGCTGAAAGACGGCTGTCCTGCCAGCGGAGAATTCTACGTTCGCGCCAGCCCGCTCCAGCGAACCCGGGCGACGGCGAAAGCGCTGACGGAAGCGGCTTTCCCTGGCTGCAACATTGCCATTATCAGTGAAAAAGAAGATCCCCTTTTCTTTACCCCGGCTAAAAAAGCCAGCCCTGAAGAGGCTGAAGCAACCCGTCAGCAGGCGCTGCAGGCAATGGGCGGTAACCTTGCCAGCGCTCAGCAACGCTTACAGCCGCAAATTGGCGCACTAAGAAAGGCAGTCTGCCCGCCAGGGCAAAGCTGCCCGATCTTCAGCCAGCCATGGGAACTGAAAAGCTGGTCGTCCGGTGGTGTTGGCATCAAAGGTCTGGACTCGCTGGCGGCGATGGCCGAAACGATCCGGCTGGAATACAGCGAGAACAAACCCACCGCTCAGGTGGCATTCGGGCATGCCCGCAGTGCTGAAGAGGTTGCCAGACTGCTGCCGCTGCTGACCGCAAAATATGATTACACCAACGATCTGCAAGGCCCGGCACAGCGCGGTGCTTCGCTACTGATGGATCAGATTTCCAGAGCGCTGCAACAGGGTGTAACCGACCAGCAAAATGCCCCACCTGACGTCCGCTGGCTGCTGTACGTGGCGCATGATATCAATATCTCCTGGCTGCGTACCCTGCTGGACTTCCGCTGGCAGCAAGGCCTCTATCCCCCGGGCAATATTCCTCCCGGCGGCAGCCTGGTGTTTGAACGCTGGCGCAATGACCACCAGCAACGTTTTATCCGCATCTATTTTCAGTCGCAGGGTCTGGATCAGCTGCGCCAGCTGACGCCACTCAGTCAGCGCAATCCTCCGTTGCTCAGCGAGCTGAAGTTCACTGGCTGCAAGGCAACCCCGGTGGGCACGCTTTGCCCATATGACATATCACTGCAACGTATTGAGAAGAATATAGATCGTTCGTCGATCGCACCGATCGACTCTCCGCAACCATGACCTGAGGAGTGGACCGTGACGCCAGAGGCTTTACAACAACGCTATCTTTTTGCCCGTGAGGTGGCCGGAGAGGCTGCCGCTTTTGCCTTTTCGTTCTTCCGGCAGCGCGCCCAGCTGGCTGTTGAACGCAAGGAGGGTAACATGCAGGATCTGGTCAGCCGTGCCGATCGGGAAGTGGAAGATCTGATCCGTAACCGGCTGAAGCAGCAGTTCCCGCAGGATGGTTTTCTCGGCGAAGAAGGCGGTGGAACACAGGCAGATGCTGCCTGTCTGTGGGTGGTGGATCCGATTGATGGCACCAGCTGTTTTCTCAACGGCCTGCCAGCCTAGTGCGTCTCCATTGCGGTAATTGTTGACGGTGAACCCGCCATCGGCGTGATCTGCGATCCTAACCATGATGAAGTGTTCCACGCCTGCAAGGGTGGCGGAGCCTGGCTGAATGATGCGCCAATGCAGGTCCATCCGGGGCTGACGCTAAAAGAAGGCGTGACCGGGATCAGCAACTCACCAAAGATTGCACCGGAAATCATCACCGGATTTATTCAGCGCCTGCTACTGCAGGAGGGTATGTTTGTCCGCCTGGGATCGGGTGCACTGACGGCGGCATGGGTAGCGGCTGGTCGCCTGATTGGCTTTTACGAACCGCATACCAATGCATGGGATGCGCTGGCAGGGCTGGTGCTGGTCAGGGAAGCTGGCGGCGTCAGTAATGATTTTCTGGCCGGAAATGGCCTGAGGAACGGCAATGCGATCCTGCTGGGGAACCCGACGATTTACGAACAGATTAAGGCACTGTCTGACCATTAACAACGCAGGTCAAACTACCCTCAGAACAGATGATTTATCATTAATATCTACTATGTCAGGGGGGATATCATTTTTTTCTTTGCGCTATATGGGAAAAATTTTTACCAAGGATTACTTGATGCTGAAAAACCTTTTTTTATTAAGGTTTTTTAACAAAATTTGATCTATTCTTTGGTGCAATTTTTCTTTGGTTATCAAGACTGGCATAGGCAACATGGTTGATTATATTTATTAGCAATTAAATATCGTGGCTTACGGAATCCCAGCCCCTGGCTGTTGGGATTTTACTTTACACACCTGTCAGTTATCGCCACTTCTTAGCCAGCCTGGTAACCAACGCCTTCTACTCAATCAGCACTTCCTCACTCTTCACTCTCTCGAATCCAGGCGCCCTAACCCAATAGCCCATTGTATGACCGACAGTAGAGGCTGGCGTTTAATGCAATCCCAGATATAGCTCACAGTGTTATGCCAGACTTTAATTGAAATCTGTTCTGCCTTATGATGTTGCACAGCATAATAACTCCCTAAAGGTGGCAGACATATCCCACACGCAGGGAGATAAAGGACTGAATGCAGTGAAAGAGAAGCTTACCTCGCTAAAATAATATGAAAAATAATTTTTATTTTGAAAACAAAAAGGAAAAACACCTTTTAGTGATTATTGCTATCGCAATCCTGGGATTATGGTTTTGGTATATGTTATGGGCCTCCGGTATCGGAAGACGTACGGTGTTAATGAAAACCATACCCGAATTGACGACATACATCACCGTCGGGAGTATCATCGGACTTTTTTTTGCCGGGCACACCACCTATTACCGACCTGTGGGTCGAACACCAATCTATGTTCTGAAATCTTTTGGAGGTGGTTTTTGCATCGGCTTAGTAAGCATTTTAAACTTCTATGATGTTTGTGTTTATCTTGTACCCGGAGAGATAAATCAATATAAATCTGAGTATGAGATAACTTTTCCTGGTCCATCGACAGGAAAGTCCAGTCACTGTGAAGCCGGATTATGGATTAAAGACGCCCATACACAGAGGTGGATCCAACTTTGCACAAACAGGACAGAATTATATCAGAAGCAAAGTCCGGGTATGAACAAAGTCCGGGTAACGGCACGCAGCAACAATCTGGGTTCTTATATTCTGGACTATCAGTTTATTTACAAATAATCCACTCCATCTGATATGAATAACAATCATTAAGTCTGTGTTCAATCTTTCGGGCTGGCTCTGATAAATACCAAACAGACGTGTTCCTGCTTTACTGGGCTGAAAGCCAGCTTCCGAGACTGTTAGCGCAGAAAAACTAATTATTTCATTGAATGAGTAAACAGAAACACATAGACTCACTGTGCTTCTCTTTTATTACAATCAGGTTTTTCTCAGTTATTCAACCATACTTACGAAGTAACTGGATGCACCTGAAACCGAAAGGAACCATTGCTCATCATTTGTTAAAGGATTAATAGAATGTCGTGTCATCATTGTGAAACCAACAGCGCCAATCCGGAATCCGGATTGTGTGATAGTTGCGAAAAAAAAGAAAAGGAGAGAATTAATGGCTGGCTGTATCTTCCGGCTCTGGGGCTGATCCTCAGTTTGATATTTATCCCTTTCAATATTTACCACTATTTAAACTTAATTATTTCCCATTTTAAAGAAACAGCGTTTATCAGTTACTATGCAATCACGCTGATTGTATCCATGTTCGCAATGTATATCGTGACGGTCATGGCGACCTGGTTTTTCCTCCGAAAGGCCAGTAAAACCCGTAACATGATGATTATCTATTATTTTTCAGGTCTGATTTTATCTCTCATTTTAACTGTCGTCCCAATTGTACTGTACAAGGTTACTCTTCAAAATCATGACGTTGGGATTCTGACCGGTTCCATTATCGGGACAGTTATTTGGGTACCTTATTTTATTCTTTCCAAAAGAGTCAGAGAAGTATTCGTTCGCTGAAGGAAGTGAACTTTATCAACACAGCTTTGATCAATAAATTTCAGGCAGCGATCTGATTAATTCCGGTCACTGCCTGGAATCTTTACGTTCCTGAAACAGAGTCCCTGCAAAGGAAACATAATTTCCTTTCATCAACAGAAAAAAAATGCTCTGGGGAAATGATTACGGATTTCATTAACGGTATCCATTACTCTTTAAAAAAAATCCAATTATCTGATCTTCAATGCATTTTTATCAGGTTCTCATACGTTTTAATCAAACTTTAAATCGTTAATTTTCGCCCTGCACGTCTTTTCCGGCAGCTTATATCGCCCTGTTGTTGCAAAAAAACTATTTTTCATTTCTATGGTATACATTTACTTCATTAAGGATGATGTAATGAATAAATTATCAATTATCGCCATTTCACTTTCCTCCGTTGCCTTTTCCCCTTTTTCCACGGCTGAAAATCAGACAGTGACGACAGGTTACGCTCAAAGCAAGTTCCAGGACTTTGGTGATATTAAAGGGGGCAACCTGAAATATCGCTATGAGTGGGATTCACCGTTCAGCATTATCGGCTCTTTCACCTATATGAGTAGTAAATTTGATCAGTCTTACTCTGAGGCTAAAGACAAGATAGAGCATCATGTTAAACTGACCTATTACTCGCTGTCAGCAGGCCCGGCATATCGTTTCAATGATTATATCAGCCTTTATGGACTGATAGCAGGATTAACCGGCTACAGGAATTATCAGTCAGAAATCAGAGATACGCTGATATCGCCTGAACAACCGAATTGATAAAAAAGGGCCGGAGATTTCTCCGGCCCTTCTGAAAGGATGGCGTGACCACACTGAAAAAAACTGCAGAATTACTGAACCACTCTCTTACGCACAAACATCCAGCTTACGAGCAGCAGCAGTAACCAGCCAATACCGACATACAGCGAAATTCGCGTGTCGGGGAAGTGGCCAATCAGCCCGATAATAAAGAACAGGAACACGATACCCAACATGGCAGTGTACTTGCCGCCTGGCATGGCAAACTTCAGCTCTTTAGCCTGCTCTTTGGTCAGGCTGCGGCGGAAACCAATCTGAGCAAACAGGATCATAATCCACACCCAGACGGTGGCAAAGGTTGCCAGTGAGGCGATCACCAGGAACACTTTTTCTGGTATCAGGTAGTTCAGATACACAGCGATCAGCATCGCCGCCATCATCACTACTGTGGTTACCCACGGCACGCCACGACGAGAGACGGCAGAGAATACTTTAGGCGCATGCCCCTGCTCCGCCATCCCGTGCATCATACGCCCCACGCCAAACACATCGCTGTTAATCGCTGACAGTGAAGCCGTGATCACCACAAAATTCAGGATGGCCGCTGCCGCTGCAATACCCAAATGCTGGAAAGTCAGCACGAACGGGCTGCCGTCAACACCGACCTGGTTCCATGGGTAGATGGACATAATGACGAACAGCGTCCCTACATAGAACACCAGGATTCGCAGTGGAACGGTGTTGATCGCTTTCGGAATAGATGTCTCAGGGTTTTTCGCTTCACCCGCTGTGATACCGATAATCTCAATGCCACCGTAGGCGAACATCACAATCTGCAGCGACAGCACCATGCCAATCACCCCGTGGGCGAAGAAGCCGCCGTGGGTCCACAAATTACTGATGCCCGTTGCCTGCCCGCCGTTGCCAATGCCCCAGAAGATGATGCCGATACCGGCGACAATCATGATGATAATGGTGGCCACTTTGACCAGTGACAGCCAGAACTCGACCTCACCGAACACCTTAACCGTGGCCATATTGATGGCACCAATGATCAACACCACGCTCAGCACCCAAATCCAGTGCGGCACGTCCGGGAACCAGACACCCATATAGATGCCAAAGGCGGTAACGTCAGCAATAGCGACAATCAGGATTTCGAAGCAGTAGGTCCAGCCGGTGATGTATCCGGCAAGCCCGCCAAGATAATCCTGAGCATAGCGCGAGAACGAACTGGCCTGCGGGTTGTTCACCGACATTTCGCCCAGTGCGCGCATAATGATGTAGGCGATTGCGCCGCCGATGATATAAGCGAGGATCACGCTCGGTCCGGCCATTTTTATTGCACTGCCCGAACCATAGAACAACCCGGTGCCAATAGCCGACCCCAGCGCCATAAAACGAATATGGCGGGTACTCAGTCCCTTTTTGAGCGTATTTTTAGTCATCTTTGTATCTTCACAATCTTTGCTTCTCCTGCCGGAAGCGGTCAGGAGAAGGTATCACATTTATTATTGCTGATGCGCGCTAACCTGCTGACGCCCCATAGCCCGATCATAAATGGCGACCAGCACCAGCATCACCAGTGACGGCGGCAGCCAGGCCAGACCCTGATCGGCCAGCGGCAGATGAGTGGCGAAGCCAGGCAGCAGATTGGCAAACTGGGTGGTTTTGATTGCATCAACGATACCAAACAGCAGGCTGACCAGCATAGTTGGCGCGATGATACGGCTGCTTTTCTTCCACCAGCTCAGAGTGAAGCTCAGCAGCACCAGCACAATGCACGGAGGATAAATCGCAGTCAGTACCGGAATGGAGAACTGGATCAGGTGGCTCAGCCCCAGGTTAGAAACCAGCATTGAGAACAGGCCGAGGATAAACACCAGCTGGCGATAGGTCAGCGGCAGATACTGCTCAAAGAACTCCGCACAAGCGCAGGTCAGGCCCACGGCTGTGACCATACAGGCCACAAAGATCAGCGCGGCCAGGAAGAAGCTGCCCATGCCACCAAAAGTCTGCTGAACATAGGCATGCAGGATCGCGGCACCATTAGCATTCTGGTCAACAAGCGATGCGCTGTCAGAACCCAGTTTGAACAGGGTCAGATAGACCAGCGTCAGACCAATACCTGCAATCAGACCAGCAATGATGGTGTAACGGGTCAGCAGGGAAGACTCGCTGACGCCACGTGAACGGGCGGTATTAACGATAACGATACCGAACACCAGCGCGCCCAGCGTATCCATAGTCAGGTAGCCATTGACAAAACCACTGGAGAAAGCGGCATGCTGATAGGCTTCTGTTGCCGGAGCAATGCCACCGGCTGGCCATAACAGCGCAGCGACGCCCAGTACAGTCAGCGCCACAATTTTCAGCGGAGCCAGGATATGCCCGACGGTATCCAGCAGCTTGCCCGGATACAGTGAAATACCAATCACCAGCGCGAAGTAGACCAGGCTGTAGATAAACAGCGGCATCGCGCCGTCACCGGTCAGCGGGGCAATCCCCACTTCGAAGGAGACGGTGGCGGTACGCGGGGTGGCGAAAAGCGGGCCAACGGCCAGATAGCAAACGGTGGCCAGCACAATCCCGGCCGCTTTACCAATCGGTGAGCTGAGGGCGTCAATACCGCCGCCAACACGCGCCAACGCGATAACGGTAATGACCGGCAGGCCAACGGCGGTGATCAGGAAGCCAAGTGCGGCGATCCAGACGTGTTCACCGGACTGAATGCCCACCATCGGCGGGAAAATAATGTTACCGGCACCCACGAACAGGGCAAATGTCATAAAGCCCAGTGCGAGAATGTCTTTGGAAGTTAAACGGTTAGTCATAAGCAGAGGATTAGCCTGTTACTGGTGTGATTGAAATCGTGATGTCAGCTTTATCGCCCTGCCTGCCCTAAAAACACCAGATTTTCAAACCGGTACAGGGAAATCTCCTGGTCCGGTGTCGCTTCGTGGCGGAATTGCGCGGATTATGATCTTTTTACAGGGGGATAACGTTAAAACGGCGGTAAGTAAACCGTTTATAGCGGAGAAAGGCAATACGGGATTGAGAAAGCAGAGTGATATAGCGCAAAAATCCTCTTAGCCAGTTCATCACTTCAGTTTATTGCCGGGAAGCATTACATGATTTGTATTTTTTTTGTTCGCTGCGGGGTTATTTTCTGCAGAAATTTGCCGCAAGATGCACAAAAGGCGCGGATTCCCGCGCCATTTACACAATCTGACGCGGCGTTACCAGACGTCGTTAGCGATATCGACCACCAGACGCAGCTTCGCCCACTGCTGCTCTTCGGTCAGGCTGTTGCCCTCTTCCGTTGAGGCAAAGCCACACTGCGGGCTCAGGCAGATCTGATCCAGGCTGACATACTGCGCCGCTTCCGCGATGCGCTTTTTCACGGTTTCCGGGTTTTCCAGCTCGCCATTTTTGGTGGTGATCAGACCCAGCACCACCTGCTGCTTGCCTGGCTTAACAAAGCGCAGAGGCTCAAAGCCGCCTGAACGTTCGTTATCGTATTCCAGGAAGAAAACATCAATGTTCACCGTGCCAAACAGAATTTCGGCCACCGGCTCGTAGCCGCCTTCTGAGATCCAGGTGGAACGGAAGTTACCCCGGCAGACATGCAAACCAATAGTCAGGTCGTCCGGCTTGCCTTCGATAGCCTTGTTCAGCACCTGCGCATAGATGTGGGCCAGCTCTTCCGGATCGTCACCACGCTCGCGGATCTGACTTTTCTGATCTTCTGAGCACAGGTAGGCCCAGACGGTATCGTCCAGCTGCAGGTAGCGACAGCCCGCATCGTAGAAAGCTTTGATCGCCTCACGGTAAGTCAGCGCCAGGTCGTCGAAGTAGGCATTCATATCCGGATAGACGCTGGCATCAATGGCTTTACGACCGCCACGGAAGTGCAGCACGCTTGGGCTTGGGATGGTCATTTTGGCAACCGCATCGCCGCTGATGCTTTGCAGATAGCGGAAGTCTTCGAGCATGGGGTGGTTACCGAAGCCGAGCTTGCCGATAACGCGGATACCGTGCGCTTTGGTCTGTACACCATTGAACTGAATGCCCTGTTCGGATTCGTAACGCTCAACGCCTTCCAGACCGTCAAAGAAGTCGAAGTGCCACCAGGCGCGGCGGAACTCACCGTCGGTGACCACTTTCAGGCCGCAGGCGCGTTGATGGGTGACTACATCGCGGATCGCTTCATCTTCAATACGGCGCAGGGCTGGTGCATCAATTTCTCCGGTCTGGAACTGTTCACGGGCCTTTTTAATGGCTGCCGGACGAAGGAAACTGCCGACCACTTCGGCACGGTACTGAGCGGAATCTCTTTGCATATCTGGTCACTCCTGGCCTGCGCATGCGGCGCATAATTTATGTTCGAAATAGTTTCGCCTGGTTATTTTTAGACTTCTGGATGTCTATATGGCTGACAGGAAGAATGTCACGAGAAACTTTCAGCGGCAACCGAGGAAATTTCATTATGCATGAAGAAAATTCATGTTAAGCGTGGAAAGAAGCCGTAAAGCCAGCCTACCCGCCGATCATTTTCCGGGCCTGAGCAATCTGCTCGTCGGAAAGCGGCAGATAGCCCGCCTGATTCACCAGCCCCTGTCCGCGCACAGAGAGCGCATGCTGCAGGAAGGCTCTGGTCAGCGGCTCCAGCGGCTTGCCGGGCGCTTTGTTGACGTAGATATAGAGAGGACGGGCGTATGGATAGAGGCCGCTGCGGATATTCTCCGCGGTGGGAGCAATCCAGTTATTGCCCTCGCGGGAAACCGGCAGCGTCTTCACCCCGCTCAGGTGAATCCCCATGCTGGCGTAACCAATGCCGTTCAGGGTTCCCGCCACCGCCTGCACCACGGCAGCCGAGCCAGGATATTCCCCCACATCATTACGGAAATCCCCGTTGCACAGCGCCTGCTGTTTGAAGAAGCCCCAGGTGCCGGAAGCAGAGTTGCGGCCGAACCGTTGAAGAGGACGCTTCGCCCAGCCGGGCTGACCCAGTTGCAGATCTCCCCAACGATTAACCGAAAAAGTCCCGCCACATCGACGGGTGACAGAAAACACCGAGTCGAGCTGCTGCGCATTCATCCCCTGCAGAGGGTTGTCCTGATTGACTACCACCACCAGCGCATCCATGGCAACCGGAACCGCCAGCGGCGGATAGCCATAGCTGTTTTCAAACAGCTGCCGCTCAACGGCCTGCATAGGGCGGCTCATCGCACCAAGCTGTGCCGCCCCGGCGGCCAGTGCCGTCGGCGCAGTAGACGAACCGGCTGCCTGGATCTGCACGTTCACGCCAGGATACTGCCGGTTAAAGCTCTCTCCCCACAGGGTCATAAGATTGCCCAGCGTATCCGACCCGACGCTGGTCAGGTTCCCCGCCAGCATGCCCTCTTGTGCCTGGGCCACCGTGCTGAGCATCAACAATAGCGCGAGAAACAGCTTTTTCATCCTGAACTTCCGATTCGGTCAACGAACCGCATTCTGGGACAATTCGTTGCTGACAATCAACCTCGGCGGCAGTGAAAAGTTGAAACAGGTCTCTTTGCCCGGCAGGCTGGTGATATCCAGCCGCGTGTTGTGATGGCTGAGCGCATGCTTCACGATTGCCAGCCCCAACCCGCTGCCGCCGGTCTGCCGTGAGCGGGCTTTATCCACCCGGTAGAAACGCTCCGTCAGGCGGGGAATATGCTCTGCCGCAATGCCGGGACCGTTATCCGTCACCTTAAACTGCGCTCCCTGCGGCGTCTTCAGCCAGCTGATATCAATACGTGTGCCTTCTGGCGTATGATTTACCGAGTTATACACCAGGTTTGAAATCGCACTGCGCAACTGCTCATCATTGCCGAATACCCGCAGATTCGGATCGGTATTGAAATGAATTTCATGCCGTCCCTGACTGAGCGTCTCCGCCTCACGCTGCAGCAGCCGCAACATCATCGGCACGTCGACTTTTTCCTGCAGATCCAGCGCCGGTGCCGCTTCAATGCGGGACAATGTCAGCAGTTGTTTCACCAACCCGTCCATCCTGCGGGTCTGCTCCTGCATGGTGTGCAGCGCCTTATCGCGAAGCGCGCCCTTCATATCCGACTCTTCCATCATCTCCAGATAGCCCTGTAGCACCGTTAACGGCGTGCGCAGCTCGTGGCTGACGTTGGCAAAGAAATTGCGGCGCGCCCCTTCCAACTGATGCATCTGCGTCACATCGCGCGCCACCAGCAGCCACTGACCTTCGCTGTACGGCATCACGCGGAATTCCAGATGGCGATGGCTGTTCAGCACCAGGGTCAGCGGGCGGGAGAAATCACGCTGGCGAAGATAGCGGGTGAACTCCGGATAACGCAGCAGGTTGAGGATGTTCTGGCCGTTATCCTCCGGCCAGCGCAATCCCAGCATCTGCTGTGCCAGGCCGTTACACCAGAAAATCGTCCCCTCTTCCGTGGTCAGCACCACCGCGTCGGGTAACGACTCCGCCCCGCTGCGGAAGCGCTTGATCAGGCTGCCCAGCTCGCGGCGACGCCGACGATTTCGCGCCTGCATCTGATAAAGGCCATAGAAGAGAGGTTCCCAGCTGCCGCGTCCGGCAGGAGGGGTCATGCTGCGGTCAACCCACAGCCAGTGAGATAAACGAAGTAAATTCGCGAAGTGCCAGCCTAATACGGCCAGCACGGAAATCAACAGCAGCCAAGGCAGGTAGCCAACCAGCAGCCCCAGCACCAGGGCGGGCATGCAGGCAAGCACCAGCTCAAACAGCAATCTCTTCCAGGAGAGGCGTTCCAACACGGTTAAGACTCCAGTGCGAACGATCAGTAGCGTGCAGAGAAACGATAACCTGTTCCGCGAACCGTCTGCACCATACGATCGTGCCCGGTGACTTCCAGCGCTTTACGCAAGCGGCGAATATGCACGTCAACGGTACGATCTTCGACGTACACGTTAGTTCCCCATACGTGATTAAGCAACTGTTCGCGGCTGTATACACGTTCCGGATGAGTCATAAAGAAGTGCAGCAGTTTGTATTCCGTCGGGCCCATTTCCAGCGGCTGAGTCTCGGACATCACGCGATGCGAAGACGGGTCCAGGCTCAGTCCCTGCATCTCAATCACATCTTCCACCGCCATTGGCGAGATACGGCGCATCACCGCTTTAATTCGGGCCACCAGCTCTTTTGGCGAGAACGGTTTGGTAATGTAATCGTCTGCGCCCACTTCCAGACCACGCACGCGGTCTTCTTCTTCACCACGCGCGGTTAACATCATCACCGGGATATCGCGGGTCATCGCTTCGCGCTTGAGATGTTTAATAAACTGAATGCCTGAGCCACCCGGCAGCATCCAGTCCAGCAGAATCAAATCAGGCCAGGGTTCGATCAGCAGATTGATGGCACTGTCGTAATCTTCAGCTTCAATAGGTTGATAGTCATTTTGCTCCAGAACGAAACACAACATCTCACGGATTGGGGCTTCATCTTCGACCACCAGAATGCGCTTAGCCATTATTGCTCCTGCTACTGTGACGGAATGTCACTGGATTTGCGGCGTCATTATGCGTCAGTTTTATGACAGTTTTATGAAAAAAGCACCGGTAAGAACACCGTTTTATAACACTTTTTTGAAGGCGCAAACGCCTTTCGCGCTGGGGTTTTTGCCGGGGCTGTTTATAATCGTCGGATCAGCTTTCCGCACCGAAGGGATCCCATGCGAGTGATTCATACCGCTGACTGGCATCTGGGCCAGTTTTTCTACACCAAGAGCCGGGCCGCAGAGCACCAGGCCTTTCTGGACTGGCTGCTGGCGCAGGCGGAAACCCATCAGGTGGATGCCATTATTGTGGCAGGCGATATTTTCGATACCGGCTCGCCGCCCAGCTACGCCCGCGAGCTGTACAACCGCTTTGTGGTCAGGCTGCAGCAGACCCAATGCCAGCTGGTGATCCTCGGCGGCAACCATGATTCAGTCGCCACGCTGAACGAATCCCGCGAACTGCTGGCCTGCCTGAATACGCGGGTGATTGCCGCAGCCAGCGATGACCCGCGTGAACAGGTTTTGCTGCTCAATACCCGCGACGGCCAGCCTGGTGCCCTGCTCTGTGCTATTCCCTATCTGCGCCCGCGTGATATCACCACCAGTCAGGCGGGTCAGTCAGGCCATGAAAAACAGCAAACCCTGCTGGAAGCGATCACCATCCATTACCAGCAGTGCTGGCAGGAAGCGCTGGCTCAGCGGAAGGCGATGGACCTGCCGCTGCCGATCATTGCCACCGGGCATCTGACCACGATGGGCGTGACCAAAAGTGACGCGGTGCGCGATATCTATATCGGCACGCTGGATGCTTTTCCCGCGCAGGCCTTCCCACCAGCAGATTACATCGCGCTGGGACATATTCACCGTGCACAACGCATCGCCAACACTGAACATATCCGCTACAGCGGTTCGCCGATCCCACTCAGCTTTGACGAGCTGGGTAAGGAGAAAAGCGTCTTTCTGGTCGGGTTTACTGACGGCAAGCTGAGTAGCGTGCAACCGCTGAATATCCCTTTATTCCAGCCAATGCAGATGATTAAAGGCTCGCTGGAGGCGATCGAAAACCAGCTGGCGGAGATCCAACCGCGCGAAGATGGCAAAACGGTGTGGCTGGATATAGAAATTGTCACCGGCGCATGGCTGAACGATCTGCAACGTCGTATTCAGGAGATGACGCTGGAACTGCCTGTGGAAGTTGTGCTGTTGCGCCGCAGCCGTGAACAGCGCGAGCTGGCCATTGACCGTCATAATAATGAAACGCTGAGTGAGCTGAGCGTGGAGGAAGTCTTCACCCGTCGTCTGGCGATGGAAACCGATGAAGAGCCGGAGCGGCTGGCCCGCGCCACCCTGCTGTTCAACCAGACGCTGGCCGAAATTGATAACGAGGGACAGCTGTGAAGATCCTGACGCTGCGCTTTAAAAACCTCAACTCGCTGAAGGGCGAATGGAAAATTGATTTCACCGCCGAGCCGTTTGCCAGCAACGGCCTGTTCGCCATTACCGGCCCGACCGGCGCGGGTAAGACCACGCTGCTGGATGCAATCTGCCTGGCGCTGTATCACGAAACCTCCAGACTGGGAAAACTGTCGCAGTCGCAGAATGACCTGATGACGCGCGACACTTCAGAATGCCTGGCCGAAGTGGAGTTTGAGGTGAAAGGCGTGGCCTGGCGTGCTTTCTGGAGCCAGAACCGGGCGCGTGGCGTGGCGGACGGCAACCTGCAGGCACCGCGAGTGGAGCTGGCCCGCTGCGAAGACAACCAGATCGTTGCCGACAAGGTCAAGGACAAGCTGGAAATGCTGACCGCGCTGACCGGGCTGGATTTTGAACGCTTCACCAAATCGATGATGCTGTCACAAGGGCAGTTTGCGGCCTTCCTGAATGCCGATGCCAACAGCCGCGCCGAGCTGCTGGAAGAACTGACCGGCACGGAGATCTACGGCCGCCTGTCGGCCAGCGTTTTTGAGCGACATAAAAATGCCCGTCAGGCACTGGAGACGCTCAAAGCCCAGGCTGCAGGCATGGCTTTGCTGGATAAAGAGCAGGTTCAACTACTTACCGATCAGCTGGAGCAAAGGGTAGCAGAGGAGCAGGTACTCACTTCTCAGCATCAGCGTCAGCAGGTTTTACTGCAGTGGTATCAACAGTTTCAGGCCATTTCTCAGGCTGTAACCGCTGCCGAAACCCAACGCCTGCAGGCGGAAACCGCCTGGCAGCAGGACAGCGCGCAGTTGGATCGTCTGCTTCAGGCCGAACCGGCGGAAAAGCTTCGCCCGCTCTGGCAGCAGCGCAATCAACAGCAGCAGGATTTGCAGGGGCTGAAAGAGCAGCATCAGCAGTTAACTCAGCAACTACAGCAGGCTCAGCAACAGCTGGAAGGTTCCACCACTCAGTTGAAAGAGGCTGAGGTGCAAAGACAGCAGCACGAGGCAGATCGCCAGCAGCAGGAGACGCTGATGACTGAAAGCGTCATGCCGCTGGATAACCGCATTGCCTCACTGGAGCAGCAAAGCACCCAACTGGCGAAAGAGGTCAGTGACTACCAACATTCTCTCACCCGCCGTCAGGCCAGCCTGCAACAGAATCAGCTGGCGCAGGCAGAGAAGCAGACCGCACAACAGCAGAATCAGAAATGGCAGCAGGACAACCCGCACTTTGCTTACTGGGGCGAATCTCTGCCGCTGTGGCGCGCCCGCTTTGAGCAGCAGCACCAGAGTGAAGTGGCACTGATCTCGCAGCAGCAACGGCTGACGGAGCAGCAGAAAAATCTGGAACAGCTGCAGGTACAGCTCAGCCAGCTTGAACAGCAGGCTAAACCGCAGCAGCAGGCACTGGATCAGGCGCAAAAACAGTATTCAGAGACTGAGAAAAACCATCTGGCCCTGCAGCAACAGCAACCGGAAAGCGAACTGCAGGCTGCACTGACCCGTCTCAACCAACAGCGCCCGCTGCGGCAGATGCTGGCGCTGCTCTCGCCACAGTGGCAACAACTGATGTTACGCAGCCAGCGCACCCTTGCCAGCCAACAGCTTTTACAGCAGCAGTTGCAGGAAGCAGAACAGCAGCTACATATTTTGCGCAACGGCTGGAAAGAGAAGTATCAGCACCAGCAGGATCTGGAAAAACGCTGCGAGCTGGAGCAGCGCATAGCTGACCTTGAGCAGCACCGCGCCCATCTGGAAGCGGATCAGCCCTGCCCACTGTGCGGCTCCCGCCAGCACCCGGCCGTTAGTGAATATCAGGCCCTGAAGCCTTCAGAAAACCAGCAGCGGCTGACGCAACTGAAGGCTGAGGTTGAGAAGCTGAAAGACCAGGGCACCACGAAGCGCGAACAGGTGAAAAACCTGCTGTCACAGACGGAGAAACTGCAGCAGGAACAGCTCGAAGCCGGACAGGAAGCCACCACGCTGGGCACTCAATGGCAGACGGCGGTCACCGGACTGGCACAGAGCTTCACGCCGGACGACCAGCAGCAGGTGACAGAATGGCTGGCCGCGCAGGATCGGCAGGAAACCACTCTTCAGGCTCAGCTCCTCACCCTGCAGCAGAGCGCACGCACGCTTCAGGAGCAGAAGGATATTCTCAGCCAACGGCAGAATGAGCTGACCCAACTTCTGCAACAGCAGCAGCTGGCAGGTCAGCAACTGCTTACTCTCCGTCAGGCCATCAGCGAGCATGAACAGCAGTTGGTGCTGGAAAAACAATCAGTTAAGGTACAGCGTGACGCCCTGCAGGCTTCACTGACTGATTACGCCCTGACGCTCCCGGCTCAGGGTGAGCATGAATCCTGGCTCACCGCACGCCAGAATGAATGGCAGCAATGGCTGAAAGCGGAGCGGGCGCTAACTGACCTGCTACCGCAGTTAACCACTCTGGCCACCCAACAGCAGGCGCTGAATGATGAGATCTTCAGCGAACAGCAGCGACTGGACGCTCTGGAAAAACGCCTTAAAACTGAACAGGATACGCTGAAGGACTGGCGTGAGCAGCGACAAAAGCTTTTCGGTGACCAACTGACCACGGAGGTGCAGCACCAGCTGCGTGAGCTGTCGCAACATCACGCTGAACGCAGCCAGGCACTTCAGCAGCAGTGGCAACGGCAGCAGAACCAGTTAAATACTCTGACCGGACAGCATAACTCACTATCTGAACAGTCAGACACACTAACCCGTCGCCTTAACGACACTCAGGCAGGCTTTATCGCTGCGCTGGCTTCCGGCAACTTCCCTGATGAAGCGCACTTCCGCGCTGCCCTGCTCGATGAAGAGCAGGCCGCCCGGCTGAGAACATTGCAGAAGCAGCACGACAAGCGCCGTCAGCAAACCGCCGTGCTGCTGGAGCAGGCACAGAAAAATCTCGTTGCCCATCAACAGCAACGTCCGGAAGATTTGCCGGAGGAAGCCGGAACGCTGAGCGATACCGTCGCCGCGCTGGCTCTGCGACTGCGGGAAAATGCCCGCCAGCAGGGCGAGGCCCGCCAGCAGCTGACCAGCGATGCCACCCGGCGGCAACAGCAGCAAAGCCTGCTGACGCAAATTGCAGAAAATGAGAAGCACGTGGAAGACTGGGGCTACCTTAACCAGCTGATCGGCTCGAAGGAAGGCGATAAATTCCGCAAATTCGCTCAGGGACTGACGCTGGATCATCTGATGTGGCTGGCGAACCATCAGCTTAACCGGCTGCATGGGCGCTATCTGCTACAGCGTAAGTCTCAGGAAGCACTGGAGCTGCAAGTAGTGGATACCTGGCAGGCAGATGCGCTGCGCGATACCCGCACCCTTTCCGGCGGGGAGAGCTTCCTGGTCAGCCTGGCGCTGGCGCTGGCGCTTTCCGACCTTGTCAGCCACAAGACCCGCATTGAATCGCTGTTCCTGGATGAGGGCTTCGGCACGCTGGATGCCGAGACGCTGGACAGTGCTTTGGATGCGCTGGATGCGCTGAACGCCAGCGGCAAAACCATTGGGGTGATCAGCCACGTGGAAGCGATGAAGGAACGCATCCCGGTGCAGATTAAAGTGCGTAAAATCAATGGATTGGGCTACAGCAGGCTGGATACCCCAACGCCCTGAAGAAGGATAAAACGTCAGATTTTTCAAACCGAATCCTTTTACAGACCATTGGAGTAAAAACCGCGAGATACCTGCTTTAGAATGGCAGCAGCATTGGAAACAGAGTTAACTATCCGGGGTAAAAATGGCATCAGCAAGATTCATCTCAGGCACGGGCATGGTTCTGCTGGCCGCTCTGCTGGCAGGCTGCCAGACAGCACCGAAAGAGCCTCCGGTGCCGAAGAAACTGCCTGCGCCGACAGCGGAAGAAATGCAGAACGCGGCGGAAAAACAGTGCAGCAAGCCGCAGGGCGTATCGCGGGACGACTGCCAGTATCTGGCGAAACTGCAGTATGGCATTCAGCGTAATTTCTATAACGCGGCGCAGTATAAAGGCCGCGAGTGTGCGGTCACCATCGCATGGCAGAACGGCCGCTACAGCGTGCTGGGCACCGCCGGGGATGAAGTGTTGTGTCTGAAGACCTGGAGCGTGGTCAGCAGTGCGGAGAATTTACCCCCGCCGCCGAAGCAAATGCCATCGAAACTGGTCATTGATTTCAGGCCGCAATAAACCAGCGTGAACAATGCCTGACGGAGGGCTGCCAGCGTCGGGGGATGTTCAGCGCAATCTGGCGGGATTAGCCCGCCAGCTCATCCTGTCGCCACTGGCGGGGACTGATGCCAAACCAGCGGCGGAAAGCCCGCGAAAAGGCGCTGACCTCGGAATATCCCAGCAGCAGCGCCATCTCGGAAATCGGGATCTGTTTCTGCTGCAGATAATGCGTCGCCATCTCACAACGCACCTTATCCACCAGCGAGGTAAAGCTGTGGTTTTCATCACGCAGGCGACGCTGCAGCGACCAGCTGGACAATCCCATCTTATCCGCCACCTCTTCCAGCACCGGTTCACCTTTCAGTAAAACCAGATGCACCTGAGCACGAGCCTGATCGACAATATTCTGCTGCGGGACGGCGCTGTTCAGGCGGCGGATGGCATCCTGCATCACCATCAGCAACATCGGATCGCTGTCCGGCATCGCACGGGCCAGATCCCGCTTCGGGATCAACAGCGAGTTGAAGGGCTGATCAAAATAGACTGGCGCATCGAAAACTTTGCAGTGTTCGTGCCACTGAGCAGGACGGGGATGTTCAAAATGCACCTCACGCGGGGCCCAGTTTTTACCGGCCACGTGACGGATCAGGTTCAGAAACATGCCCAGCGTCAGTTCGGCATCCTGGCGACGGCAGAGGATCGCACCGTGACGCACCTGATAATCAAGCCGCCAGCTGTCCCCTTTGTCCACCAGGCGGGTCAGCGTGTCATGCTGATGCCAGGGAAAGGCATTCACCACGTTGTGCAGCGCCTGTTCCAGCGTGGCGGAACAGAGGCCAACGTAGCCAATCAGACCTAATGACTGTGGTTTAAACTGCTTGCCGTAGTGCAAACCGAAGTTATCAAAACCTGAATATCGCGCCGCCTCTTCCATTACGCGGCAGTAGTTAATCAACCCCAGACTCAGCGTCGGGCTGGCCAGCTGTTCCGGATCGATGCCGCTGACGCCGAAAATCCGGTCAACATCGCCTCCTTTATCGCAGATAAATTCGCTTAACCCGCTGGCGGCGGCGGCCAGCACGCCACGATTGCTGGCTATGCTGGCGTCAAGTGCAGAAGCCATTTCAGGCTGTTTGATCAAACCGGTTTCCATCATCATCGCCCCCGCTACAGAATACATCCCATAACAGGAGCAATTTTCATACCAGATCAGGCACCGACCGGCAGTTCTGAAGTTTCCAGATAGCGGCGGCACAGGCGTACCGAGTGATCGGCCCACTGCGGCCCCAGGCTGATGGCCATTTCGGTCCCGGCATGCGAGCCAGCCCACGCCAGCAGCTGGATACGGCGCTGGATCAGCAGTGTGGGCACCAGCGCCATCTCTTCATCGGTGATATGCGCGACCTGCTCATAGCCGGTGATCCAGTTATCCACCCAGTCGGCTGCACGAGGATGGTGCTCCACGAAACTGATTGCTGCCGCAAGATCGTGCAGATACCATCCCATGCCGCAGTCGTCAAAGTCGATCACCCGCGTTTCCCCCTTGTGGAGCAGCAGGTTGGTGAGGCGAAGATCGGCGTGGATCAGCCCATAACGCGAAGAATCTTTGCCAAAAAGCTGCAGTTCGCTGCCCACGCGGGCGATCGCCTCTTCAACGATCGAATGATCTTCCGTTCGCAGGTTCGGGGCATCACGCCAGTCTCCCCAGTGGCTCTGCGGACTGACCATAGTGTGATGATCCCAGATGATGCGCTGAAAGCCTGCCGGTTTTTGCCAGCTCTTGCTGTGCCGATGCAGCCGGGCAGTAATGTCCCCCAGCTGCTGAAACGCGCGCGGATCAACATCGGTGGTCGGCATATCCCCTTCGATCCAGTCGAACAGCACGGCATAGCGCACGCCGCCGCCTTCCAGCTGCAAACCTTGCACGGTTTTCCCCTCACTATCAGGCACCGCCTGTGGCACCACAATTCCCGTTTCGCGCAGTGCATCCAGCCAGTTCAGCTCGCTTTCGATATCCGCACGCTCGTGATAGTTGCCGCGATGCAGACGCAGCGCGTAACGTTTGCCGCCCGCTTCCAGCAGGAAGGTGGCATTTTCAGAACGGCAAAGCAGGCTGAGCTTGCCCTGCAGAGCAAACGGGTAGCGGGTGAGCGCGCGCTGAGCAAGTTTCAGCAGTGCAGTGTTATCCAGGTCATCATATTGCTGTGCGGTCATAGTCTGGCTCCAGAATGGATTGGCTGTCGGTTCCCCGCCTTGTGTTACCAGCATGGCGTCGCCTGCGTTGAACCGCTTGACCGCAGACGACCCTCTTTTGACTTTAGCGTGCATCTGGCACTTTTCTTGCGTCTGAGTTGACTGCAGAGCACAAAAATCATTACGCCAGCGTCAAGTTTCCCCCCGACACCGGCTGCATTATCGACTGACAATAAAATTCATGACGGGGATATCGGTATGACAAGCAAGCTAAAGCCCACTCTGGGCACAATACATCTGTGGGGCATTGCGGTAGGTCTGGTGATTTCCGGTGAGTACTTTGGCTGGAGTTACGGCTGGGGCGTGGCAGGCACGCTGGGCTTTCTGGTCACCACGGCGTTAATCGCCACCATGTATACCTGTTTTATTTTCAGCTTTACTGAACTGACCACCGCCATCCCACACGCGGGCGGTCCGTTTGCCTACAGCCGCCGCGCCTTTGGCGAAACCGGTGGTCTGATTGCCGGGATGGCAACTCTGATTGAGTTTGTTTTTGCGCCACCGGCTATCGCCATGGCTATCGGGGCCTATCTTAACGTGCAGTATCCGGGGCTGAACCCAAAATACGCCGCGGTGGGAGCCTATCTTGTCTTTATGACGCTGAATATACTGGGCGTGAAGCTGGCAGCGATGTTTGAGCTGGTGGTGACCGTGCTGGCAGTACTTGAGCTGCTGGTGTTTATGGGCGTGGTGGCACCGGGCTTTAGCATCACCAATTTTGCGGCTCACGGCTGGTCAGGCGGCGAACACTTCGGTCTGCCTGCCGTTTCCGGTATTTTCGCGGCCATTCCGTTTGCCATCTGGTTCTTCCTGGCTATCGAGGGAGCTGCGATGGCCGCCGAAGAGGCAAAAGATCCGAAACGCACCATTCCAAAAGCCTATATCACCGGCATTCTGACTCTGGTGGTGCTGGCGATTGGCGTGATGCTGATGGCTGGCGGCGCGGGCGACTGGCGCAAACTGTCCGACATCAACGATCCGCTGCCGCAGGCGATGAAAATGGTAGTGGGTGAAAATTCGGGCTGGATGCACATGCTGGTGTGGATTGGCCTGTTCGGCCTGATCGCCAGCTTCCACGGCATTATCCTCGGCTATTCGCGCCAGTTCTTTGCGTTGTCCCGTGCCGGTTATCTGCCTGCAGGTCTGGCAAAACTGTCACGCTTCCAGACGCCGCACCGGGCGATCATTGCCGGCGGCGTTATCGGGATTGCCGCCATCTTCAGCGACAGCTGGATTAACCTGCAGGGCATGACGCTGACAGCCGCGATGATCACCATGGCCGTGTTCGGCGCTATCGTAATGTACCTCATGAGCATGCTGAGCCTGTTCCGCCTGCGCCGCACGGCTCCGGAAATGGAACGCACCTTCCGCGCACCAGGCTATCCGATCGTGCCGGGCATTGCGCTGGTGCTGGCGTTTGTCTGCCTGATTGCGATGCTGTGGTTTAACGCGGTGATTGGCGGCCTGTTCGTGGCCTTTATGGTAGCGGGATACCTCTATTTCCTGATGACCAAAGGCCAGCGTGCCAGTGCCCCACGCGATGCAATGCTGTTAGGGGATTAAGCGAGGAGCCGACAGGCCAAAGTCAAAACGGTTTTGATGATAGTCAGCGGTAAGGTGCGTCTCCGACGGGACGCTGAGAATCTCACCCTGGAGGCTTGATTGCCGCGTTCCTGCGGCAAACACCCGACGGAGACGCACCTTACTGCCTCCCAAAGCATCAGAGTCGCCATCGATCTTTCAAAAAAAATACACTACTGCGGCCACAGCCATGCCGCACCACGCACGCCGCTGGAGTCGCCATGTACCGCCTGGCGAATCGGCGTTTCACACTCGCCGCCGAATACCCATTTTTTGATCAGTAGCGGCACGGTCTGGTAAAGACGATCGACGTTGCTCATTCCTCCTCCCAGAACGATCATGTCCGGATCGAGAATATTGACGACATGTGCCAGCGATTTCGCCAGGCGCAGCTCGTAGCGGCTCATCGCCAGCTCGGCCACCGGATCCTGCTGTTCCACCAGCCTGATAATCTCCGCGCCTTTCAGCTCCACGCCGCTCAACCGATGGTAATCCGTTGCGAAGCCAGTGCCGGAGATAAAGGTTTCGATACAGCCCTGTTTGCCGCAGTAACAGGAAACCTCATCGCGATAACGCAGCTCATCTTCATCCATCCACGGCAGTGGGTTGTGACCCCACTCGCCCGCGTTACCGTTACCGCCGATATGGGACTGTCCGTTCAGCGCCACGCCAGCACCACAGCCAGTACCGATGATCACCGCAAATACCGTCGCCTTACCCGCTGCCGCGCCATCCACCGCTTCGGAAACAGCCAGGCAGTTGGCGTCATTGGCAATCCGCACTTCCCGTCCCAGCATTTTTTGCAGATCTTTGTCCAGCGGCTGACCGTTCAGCCAGGTGGAGTTAGCATTCTTCACCCGCTGTGTGTAAGGCGAAATCGTGCCGGGGATGCCGATGCCCACACTGCCCTGCTGACCGGTTTTCTCTTCCGCCAGCTGGACCAGCCCGACAATCGCCTCTGTGGTTTTATGATAATCATCCCGCGGTGTGGCCACGCGGTAGCGGAACAGGGTCTCGCCCTCATCAGAGAGCGCAATCACTTCGATTTTAGTACCACCCAGGTCAATACCGATACGCACTTGTTATTCCTCATTATTCTGCACTCAGCTTCTTACCATAGAAGGCCACAGGCGGAAAGGCAATGAAACCCCGCCGCCGATTCGCTATCATGCGCGCTGACTTTGAATTAGCGCGACTCAAGCGCCCGGAGAGGGAAAGCAGCATGCTGTGGTTTAAAAATTTGATGGTATATCGTCTGAATCGCGAGATTCCGCTGGCGGTGGACGAGATGGAAAAACAACTCGATGCATTCACTTTCACTCCCTGCGGCAGCCAGGACATGGCGAAGACCGGCTGGGTGTCCCCGATGGGATCACGCGGCGATGCACTGACCCACGCTCATTCGGGCCAGATCCTGATCTGCGCCCGTAAAGAAGAAAAAATCCTGCCTTCCCCGGTGATCAAACAGGCACTGGAAGCCAAAATCGGCAAGCTGGAAGCGGAACAGCAGCGCAAGCTGAAGAAAACCGAAAAAGACTCGCTGAAGGATGAAGTGCTGCACAGCCTGCTGCCACGCGCCTTCAGTCGCTTCAGCCAGACCTTCCTGTGGATCGATACCGTCAACAACCTGATTATGGTCGACTGCGCCAGCGCCAAAAAAGCGGAAGACACGCTGGCCCTGCTGCGTAAGAGCCTGGGGTCGCTGCCGGTGGTGCCGCTGACGCTGGAAAGCCCTATCGAGCTGACCATGACCGAATGGGTGCGTTCAGGTGAAACACCAGCCGGTTTCGCACTGATGGATGAAGCCGAACTGAAAGCGCTGCTGGAAGATGGCGGCGTGATCCGTTGCAAGAAGCAGGACCTGGTCTGCGACGAAATCGCTAACCATATTGAAGCGGGTAAACTGGTGACCAAACTGGCGCTGGACTGGCAGGAGCGCGTACAGATGTTGCTGTCTGATGACGGCTCACTGAAACGCCTGAAGTTTGCCGATACCCTGCGCGAGCAAAATGATGATATCGATCGGGAAGATGTGGCGGCCCGTTTTGATGCCGACTTTATCCTGATGACCGGCGAACTGGCCGCGCTGATCGCCAATACCGTTGAAGCTCTTGGCGGCGAAGCACAGCGTTAATCTCTGGCGGGCCGTCTGCACGGCCCGCTTTCACATCACTCTTTCAGGTAGCGGCACAGATAAGAGGAAGGCTCTGCAACCTGCAGATGAAACTCGCTGTGACCCGGTACGTTAAAGATCTCGCCCGGACCATAGTGTTTCCACTCTGCTTCACCCGGCATCAGCACTTTCAGCGAGCCGCTGACCACAGTCATCTCTTCCGGCTGGCCGGTGCCAAACGTATATTCTCCTTCCGCCATCACGCCCACGCTGGCGCGCCCGGTACAGGCACTGTCGAAACCAATTGATTTCACTTTTCCGTCGAAGTACTCACTGACGTTGAGCATATAAATATCCTTAGAATCAGAGACAAAGGTAAAAGAGCAGTGTAAAGGTACCGAGGTTCTCTCGTTTACACCAGCAAATCTGCTGCCAGTCTGGCGATCAGCACATTAGACAGCAGCACAGGGATCCCCAACAGCTTTTGTAAAAAATCACGGTGCCGCTGATGGTAACCGAGGCAGTCCAGCACCAGCACGTCCGCGCCCTGCTCCTGCAGCTGCAGGGCGGCATCAATCAGGTCGTCCTCGCTGGTCTTCCAGGGGTTAGCAACGGCAAAATGCGGTTTTGAAGCCAGCGTCCGCCATTTGTAAGCCTGCTCGCCAAGATACTCTTCACGAGCCACCATAATTCCAACCTGATGCCCGCCGGTGATGGCATCCACCAGCGGCGGCAAAATGCGGTAGGGCTCGAGTAAAACAGCGTTATCCGTCACGAGATTTTTATACTCGCCGCTGCACAACATCAGAATTGTTTCAAACCCCTGATGCTCAAGTTCTTTGATCAGATGCTGCAGGGCGGCTTCCACCCTGGCAGCCGACAGTAACACATACGATCCATCTTCGATGTGCGTCATCGCCACTTTTTCACCCGCGACCGGGGCATAACGTTGCTCAATTTCTTCAGGGGTGAGACCGTCCAGCAAGCCAAAATGGGCAATTTGTTCTTCCGGCAGATGCTCCAGCAGCAAAGGATGAAGATCATCCCGGGGCGCAACGCCCAGTGTTAAGGTTGCCAGCGTGTTTTTCATCGCTTTACTTTCCGCAAAATTCACTGAGGCGAGAGCACTCTCAAGGTGCCCACCGCCGCTATGAACGGGTGCAACGAATACAGAAAGCATAGCATCGGCCCCTGAAAGGAGCGGGGATTCACGGGGGATCAGAGGATTATTCAGAAAATCGTTCAATGGTCTGTCCAGTCGGCCTGCAGCGGCATTAAAGCAGTGGATAATAAGTACCTGTGCGAAAATATGATGATGGCTGGCTGCGGTCAAGCGCTAATCTTCAGGTAAGGCCTGCCGCGAAATTATGGTCTGTAAAGAGGATTAAATAGAGAGGATTCAGCGGCTTCCCTGCCGCGCGGAATTATTCTTTTGACTGGTCTTCATATCGCGCTTTGGCGTCGATTGCTTCCTGCTCCGTTTCATGCTCACTGATCAGCGTGTCCGGTTTAGGATGGTCGGCCCGCAGCTCGTACCAGGTTACTGATTTGCCCGGAGCGCCTTTCTCTACCGGGTTGATGTGTGCTTCACGAGGATAGGGCGGTCTGCCTGGCATACTTTTTCCCTCCAGTAAGAAATTTTCAATTATCCGTCCGGCAACGGGCCGGACAACCTGCGTGACTTAAGTATAGACAATGATTGAAATTTCTCAGGAAGGGGGGATAAATCGGGCAAATCTTAAAAACACGGGCGGCGAGATATCGGCGTCGCCCGGAGGATGAGTCAACTGGCGCGAGCAAGGGCCAGGATATTGATAATATCTTCCACCACACTATCAGGATGTTGCATGGCATTAATCACGTAGTGCGAGGCTTCCTGATAAAGCGCGTCACGGGCTGCCAGAACCTCAACCATTTCATCGGCAATCGGGCGGCCGGTCAGCGTCGGACGCTGCTCCTGCTCCGGATAGGCTTCCAGGCGGGCAGCCAGCACGCCCGCTTCGGCGTTCAGGTAGATTACCTGCCCCTTCTCGCGCATGTAGTTGCGGTTTTCCACCGCCAGAACCATACCGCCGCCGGTCGCAATCACCGTGGCAGGTGCGGTAACAGCTTGCAGAGACTGTGATTCACGATGACGAAACCCATCCCAGCCCTCTTCTGCCACGATATCCGCGACGGTGCGACGGGTCGTTTGCTGAAGGTGACGATCGGTGTCGCTGAAGGCGTAGCCCAGAGCGGTAGCCAGCGCCTGCCCTACGGTTGTTTTCCCGCAGCCACGCGCGCCGATCAGATAAATGGGTAAAGACATAACAGCCACTTCCTCAGCCTGATTGCCCCGGGCATCCCCGCGACGACGGACAGATAATGATTAACTTTGCGTCGCATCATACCGATTATTCGTTACCATCACCAGTAGTCACTTTTTCTTTACACCACAACGATCGCCAGAAAGGCTTATCCTGATGTTTTAAAAGGGTAATAAGGTGTAATTTTTTATTTACACTCCATTTAACTTTCGTCAGGTTCTGGCAACATTTACTTACCCGAAGCCCGTTTACTTTCCCTTGTTCTGCCCCAAAATGGAGTTTATCGCCCGTTTTGGAGGATTACCTATGCAGAGCGAAGAACAACAGTTAATTGAAAGCCTGTTTGGCCGTTTAAAACAGGCAGAGACTCAGTCCGGCCCGCGGGATGCCTCAGCGGAAAGATTGATCCAACAGCAGCTGCAGCAGCAACCGGGCGCACCTTATTACATGGCTCAGGCGATCATTATTCAGGAAGCGGCGATGAAGCAGCTGAATAATCGCGTCAGCGAGCTGGAGGCTAAACTGGCCCAGTCGCAACAGCAGCAGCCCCAGCAGAGCAGCGGCGGTTTTCTCTCCGGCCTGTTTGGCGGCGGACAGCGTCAGCAGCCGCAACAGCCTCAGCAATCTTCCCCGTGGGGAAGCGCGCCGGCTCAGCAGCAGCCGGCCTATTCTGCACCACCGGCAGCAGCACCTGCTGCGGCACCTTCAGCAACTCGCGGCTTCCTGGGTGGTGCGCTGCAGACTGCGGTGGGTGTGGCTGGCGGGGTAGTGATGGCCGATATGCTGACCAGCATGTTCCATCACTCGCAGCCCGAAGAGATTGTAAACATTATCAACGAACCCGCGATGCCGCAGGAGAACGTTGATAATAATCTCGATACCTTTAACGGTAACAGCAACGACAGCCAGTTACTGAACCAGGACGCGGGTCTGCAGCAGGATTACGGTAACAACGATTACGGTGATTTCGGTAATGACGGCTTCGACAGTGATGATTTTGGCGATGACGACAGCTTCGTCTGATCCTGTAATCCCCTTCAGTCAGCCATGACCGGGCGCTCTGTCCGGTCAGTTTCCCGCCTTACTTCTTGCTTTTCTGTGCCTGTAACCATTTATCCAGCTCGTTGGCAAACTGCTGACGATCGCGCTGATTAAGCGCAGGTGGCCCGCCAGTCTGCACGCCGCTGGCCCGCATGGTATCCATAAAATCACGCATGGTCAGACGCTCACGGATAGTCGCTTCACTGTATCGCTCGCCGCGTGGATTCAGCGCCACGGCGCCCTTTTCCATCACTTCCGCCGCCAGGGGAATATCGGCGGTGATCACTAAATCCCCCGCTTCAGCCCGGCGCACAATTTCATTGTCGGCCACATCAAACCCAGCAGGCACCCGCAGGGTGCGCAGAAAACGTGATGGCGGCACGCTCAGCGTCTGGTTAGCCACCAGAGTCACCATCATTTGCTCACGATCCGCTGCGCGATAGAGCACTTCTTTAATCACTTTCGGGCACGCATCGGCATCCACCCAGATTGGCATCGCCACTTCCTTTTTACTTTGAGACGGGAATACGGGTGATCTTGCCGTTCTTTTCAGGAATGGCAATATTTAATCTGACCTTCCGATCAAAAGCCGGTGTGAAACCGGCCGATTAAACATTGCTGATGCTGGAATAAGGCGGGAAATGACGTAAGCTGGACACAGATGAAAACTGAAAACAGGTATGACGATGGACAAAAAAATCGGCTTCATTGGCTGCGGCAATATGTCAAAAGCCATTATCGGTGGGCTGGTATCGGCCGGTCAGGTGAAAGCAGAAAACATCTGGGTTTATGACCATAAACCCGCCACCAACCAGGCAATGCATGAACAGTACGGCATTACTCCGGCCGCCAGCGCGGAAGAAGTGGCAAAGCAGGCCGATATCCTGTTTGGTGCAGTGAAACCTAACGTCATTCTTAACGTGCTGAAGGACGTTTCCGGCAGCCTGAGCAAAGAGACGGTGGTGGTCTCTATCGCCGCTGGCGTAACGCTGGACGCCCTGGCCAGTGTGCTTGGTCATGACCGCAAGCTGGTGCGCGTGATGCCAAATACACCGTCGTTGGTCAACGAAGGGATGACTTCAATCACCCCTAACGTACTGGTGACCAAAGAAGAGGCGGATGAGATCGTAGAAATCTTTAACGGCTTCGGCAAAGCCGCACTGGTACCGGAATATATGATCCACGCGGTAGTTGGTGTGAGCGGGTCCGCCCCGGCTTATGTATTTATGTTTATTGAAGCGATGGCCGATGCTGCCGTCCTTGGCGGGATGCCACGTGCTCAGGCCTATCAGTTTGCTGCCCAGGCGGTAAAGGGCTCGGCGCAGATGGTGCTGGAGACAGGCAAACACCCTGGTGAACTGAAAGATATGGTTTGCTCACCTGGCGGCACCACCATTGAAGCGGTGAAAGTGCTGGAAGCGAAAGGATTCCGTTCGGCGGTGATCGAAGCGATACAGCAGTGCATGGCTAAATCAGAGAAGATGAGCAAAGCGTAACGCTTCGTCAACCCAGCGCTTCTTCTGCCAGTTTTGCCGCGTCCTGCATGCTGAGCGGCTGCTGCATTTTTGCGACCAGTCCGGCCGTAAAGGTGTACAGCCCGCAGGATGAAACCGCGGCAAGCTGGCCTTTCTGGCCGTACAACGCGACGAATTTTTTCTCCTTCAGTGAGCCAAACAGCTGGAAGTCATCCCACTCTTCTGCATGGCCAAGGTATTCATAACGGGTGCCAAATTGCGCTGTCCAGAAGAATGGCACCCGGTCAAACTCCTGGCCTTTGCCAAGCATATTCTTCGCCGCTGTCCTGCCCTGCTGTTGTGCTACACGCCAGTGTTCAATGCGCATCTCACCCTGTGGCGCAGGGAATTTCGCAATATCCCCGGCAGCCCAGACATTGCTGGTCACTTCCAATTGCAGGTTGGTGCTGAGACTGCCGTCATCATTGAGCGGAATATCGTGAATAAAACCAGTGCCTGGTGCGACGCCAGTCGCCAGCAGTACCACATCTGCTGGCACAATTTTGCCACTCTTCAACTGTACGGCGCTGACATGACCGTTGTCACTCTTCAGCTCAGCAACTTCTCCTTCAATAAACTCCACGCCCTTCTCTTCATGTAGCTCACGGAAGTATTTCGCCAGCTGCTCGCCAAACTGTTTTTTAAAAGGCAGCGGGTCTCTGGCGATCACCTGGACCTTCACATCCTGTGACCGCAGCGCGGATGCCAGTTCCATACCGATAAAACTGTTGCCGACAATCACCAGTTGGCTGGTGCTATCCACTTCTTTCAGCAGTGTGTCGGCCTGTTCGATACTGCGCAGCACGTGGACGCCAAACAGTGCCTTACCTTCCAGATCCGGCCGCTGTGGGATACCGCCCGTGGCGATAAGCAGCTTGTCATATTTCAGCGTGGATCCATCGGCAAAACGCAGCTGCTGCTGACGAGTATCGAGCTGCTCAATGTCGCCATGTTTCCATTCCGCATAATCGTTAAAATCGTCCTTCAGCAGCGGCGGCACTTCGCTGATTTTCATCTTCCCGGATGGGACAAACTTGGTCAGCACCGTACGATCGTAAGGCGCTTCGCTCTCACGATCGACGAGGATCAGCTTGCCTTTGAAACCTTCCCGCCGCAGCGTCCAGGCTGCCGCAGCTCCGGCAGCCCCGCTCCCGGCGATAACAAATACCGGCTCAGTTTGATCGGCCTGGAACGTATAAAGCGGCGGTTCCTCGTGGGGATTGACCTGCACCATGCCATTCTCAACCCGTACCGGATAGCGTTTCAGGTCGCTCAGCGCCAGTGGCTCACACAGGCTGCCATCACTGACTTTAAAGGTGGCTTTGTGCCAGGGGCAAATTAATCTGCCGTCAACAATGGCTCCCTGTTCAAGAGGAGCACCGGAATGGGGGCATTTCGCCTGATAGGCTTTCACCTCATCCTGAACGCGGATTAAAAGGATCCCTGTATCGCCAATGGGCACCCTGACCGGCTTCTGCTGCGGTAAGTCCTGTAACACGATGGCATTCTGATAGCTCACGACAGTACTCCTTTTATGCAAAATCTCAGACTAATAAGCCTGGCATTTACAGGGAAAAAGACCACTTCCGGAAGTAAGGTTGAGGAATAAAAAGAGGCTAATAAGCTGAAAATAAAAATTTAATTACCAGACAAATAAATGCAAACGGGCTCAGACGAGCCCGTTAATACAGAGTGAAGATTAACTTTTTTTCAGGCAGTTGCTCATAAAGGTTTTACGTTCGTCACCTTTCAGTGCTTTATCCCCGGCCTGAGTATTACAGGTTTTCATTTTCATCTGCTGAGGCGTCATTTTGCCCATACCGCTGTCTTTTTTCAGGCAGCTGCTCATAAAGGTTTTGCGCTCGTCACCCTTCAGCGATTTCTCCCCGGCCTGCTGGTTACATACGGTCATCTTCTGCTGTTGAGCGGTTTTTTCTGCTGCACCAGCATATCCGCTGGCCACGGCGGTCAGCGCCAGCGCGGCCATTAACATTTTCATTTTCATTTTTTGCCATCTCAAATTGGTTTAAAAGCCCGTTAAGTCTGGCAGGAAATCAGCAACATGAGGGGGATGCGGGATCAAAAAATCCGCTGGGATCGCAAAAATTAAGGGGATCAGGCCTGACAACGCCTGAATGCGAGCAATCAGGCGGCAGGAATCAGGAACGGGGATGGGTCAGCATACGCTGTATATAGCTGTTCAGCAGGGAAGAGTCTTCCGTACTGGCCGGACACGCATTCGCAGCGGTCTCCATTGCCACACTGATATTGTCGGTGATTTGCTGAAGCTGCTCGCCGTCCAGCTTGCGCAACAGCGCTGTCACCACAATTTCCAGCGCTTCAACCTGGGCGACCAGCTCTTTAGACTCTTCTTCTTTTTCCGCCAGCCTGACTAACAGTTCTGCAATAAGGTTTTTCATGCGGAGGTCTCAGCGAGGTAAAGGAAGAAGTTATCATTGCGTCAGGGAAAAGAGAACAGACAATCGCCATATATTTTCGCGACTTAAACCGGAAATAAGCGACCTGTTTCACATTTGTGAAACGGCGCAATATTTTAGCGCCAGCGAAACGTTTTGCTGCATTTGCCGCCATTTATGCCGTTGCAGCCAGGGGCTCTCCCCCTGGCACAACTCATTTAGCGGGGGCCTTCTGAGAATCCACCGCGAGGACCGCCGCCGCCATGATGGCCACCCCAGCCACCGCCGCCACCGCCGCCACCCGGAGGTGGGAACAGACAACCACTCAGAGCTGTCACCAGCGCAATCACACTCACAACTTTCAATACTCGACTCATCGTTATCTCCTCGTGGTAACGTTGGCGCTGATATTAAGTGCCCCCCTTCCGGTCCACAATGCAGAAAACTCCTGTTCAGGGCCGTTTTTACCACGAGTAACCACGCTTAACGCTTTCCTTGCGGAAACCAGCAACAATACTGTCCAGCCAGCATCATCAAACTGAAACGAAAGCGATTTGCTGATGAGGTCCGTCTCGCAGGATCGCCTGTGGCTGCTTTACAGTTGCGCTGTTTTGCTTCAATGTGAGCGCATAACATTTATGAGGTTTTACCGATGATCTCCTCTCCTGCAAACAGCCTGCAACAGCAATTAAGCCGCCGCGACTGGGAAAACCCGGTGGTCACTCAACTTAACCGCCTGCCTGCCCATCCGCCTTTCTCCAGCTGGCGCAGCGTGGAAGCGGCAAGAGACGATCTGCCGGGTGAGAATATCCAGTTGCTGAACGGTGAATGGATCTTCAGTTATTTCCCACAACCGGAGGCCGTACCGGAAAGCTGGCTGCAGCAGGATTTGGCGGATGCACGTCCCCTCAATGTTCCGTCTAACTGGCAGCTGGCAGGTTACGATGCACCGATATATACCAACGTACAGTATCCGATTCCGGTCGATCCTCCTCACGTCCCGTCACAGAATCCCACCGGATGTTATTCGCTCACATTTCTCTGCCGCGCTGACTGGCTGGAACAGGGACAGACCCGCATCTGTTTTGACGGGGTCAACTCCGCTTTCTACCTGTGGTGTAACGGGCATTTTGTTGGCTATTCCCAGGACAGTCGCCTGCCCGCAGAGTTCGATCTGACCTGGATGCTCCGGGCGGGAGAAAACCGCATCGCAGTACTGGTATTGCGCTGGAGTGACGGCAGTTATCTGGAAGATCAGGATATGTGGAGAATGAGCGGGATCTTCCGCGATGTCAGCCTGTTACATAAACCGACCGTACAGCTCCGTGATGTGCAGATCGAAACTCACCTGAGCCCGGAGTATCACTCAGCTCGCCTGCAGGTGCTGGCCATCTGCTCGCTGGAACAGGCCCATGACTATCAGGTTGAAGTAGCCCTGTGGCAACGGGATCGCTGTATTGCGCAGCAGCGCCAGTCGCTGATCGGCAAAACGGTGGATGAAAGAGGCCATTATAACGATCGCACTACCCTGAATTTGATCGTTGAGAAGCCAGCGCTGTGGAGCGCAGAAGCTCCCAATCTCTACCGGGCAACCATCTCGTTGCTCGATCCTCAGGGGCAACTGATTGAAGTCGAGGCATATGATGTCGGCTTTCGCAAAGTTGAAGTTCATCAGGGTCAGCTGAAACTGAACGGTAAACCCCTGCTGATCCGTGGCACTAACCGCCACGAACATCACCCGGAGAACGGTCAGGTGATGGATGAAGAAACGATGATCCGCGATATCCGGCTGATGAAGCAGCATAATTTCAATGCCGTACGCTGCTCGCATTATCCCAATCATCCGCTATGGTACCGGCTGTGCGATCGTTTCGGCCTGTATGTGGTGGACGAAGCGAATATCGAAACGCACGGGATGCAGCCGATGAATCGCCTGTCGGACGATCCGGTTTGGTTCAATGCCTTCAGCGAGCGCGTCACCCGAATGGTACAGCGTGACCGCAATCATCCCTGCATTATTATCTGGTCGCTGGGTAATGAATCGGGACATGGCAGTACGCATGATGCACTGTATCGCTGGGTGAAAAGCAGCGACCCAACCCGTCCCGTACAGTACGAAGGGGGCGGAGCCGATACCGCTGCCACCGATATCATCTGTCCGATGTACGCACGAGTCGATCAGGATCAGCCGTTTGACGCAGTGCCTAAGTGGGCGATCAAGAAGTGGATCGGCCTGCCTGGCGAGAACCGACCGCTGATCCTTTGTGAATATGCCCATGCGATGGGCAACAGTTTTGGCGGTTTTGCAAAGTACTGGCAGGCGTTCCGCGAATTCCCTCGTCTGCAGGGCGGTTTTGTCTGGGACTGGGTGGATCAGAGCCTGACCCGCTATGACGAACAGGGTAAGCCATGGCAGGCTTATGGCGGTGACTTTGGCGATAAACCCAATGACCGCCAGTTCTGCATGAATGGGTTGGTGTTTGCCGATCGCACGCCGCATCCTGCCCTGTTCGAAGCACAGCGGGCGCAGCAATTTTTCCAGTTCAGTCTGCTGGATACCCATCCGCTGACGCTGTCCATCCACAGTGAATACCTGTTCCGCGCCACCGATAATGAGCAGCTGGAGTGGCACATTGAACAAAACGGTCAGCGGATATCGGGTGGCAGTCAGCCGCTGGAAATGAGAGCCGAAGGAAAGCTTACCGTTGAACTGGGTGAGTTGCCAAAGCTGAGCGGCGAAGTCTGGCTTAATGTGGCGGTGACCCAGCCACAGGCAACCAGCTGGTCTGAAGCCGGACAGCGCGTGGCCTGGGATCAATGGCGGCTGCCTGCAATCCCTGAAAGGACACAGCGCCCTTCCGGCAGCCAGCAGCCCACTCTGATCGAAAACAACGACTGTATAACAGTCGATTTTCAGCAGGAGAGCTGGCAGTTCTCGCGGCAGAGCGGAGAACTGGTGCAGTGGCTGAAAAAGGGCATCCCTCAGCTACTTTCTCCTTTGCGCGACTCTTTTGTTCGTGCCCCGCTGGATAACGATATTGGTATCAGCGAGGTGACGAAAGTTGATCCCAATGCGTGGGTGGAACGCTGGCAGCGCGCAGGCTTCAACCAGCTGACCAGCGAGTTGAACGAACTGAGTTATGACGAGTTGAGCAGCAGCGTCCAGCTGATCGCGGAACATGTCTGGTGCTATGAGGGTGAAATTCGCTTTATCAGTCGTAAGCATTACAGCTTTAACAGCCAGGGTGAGATGTCTGTCCGGGTGGAAGTGTCGGTCGCTGCCGGTCAGCCCGAACCGGCCAGAATTGGCCTGCGATGCCAGCTGAGCCAGAGCCATGAGGCGGTCAGCTGGCTTGGGCTGGGGCCAGATGAAAACTACCCGGACCGCCAGCTCGCTGCACAATTCTCACGCTGGTCACTGCCGCTGGAAGAGATGTTTACGCCTTACGTATACCCCGGTGAAAACGGCCTGCGATGCGGCACTAAACAGTTCACCTTTGGTACCTTGCAGGTCAGTGGTGATTTCCACTTTTCGCTGAGCCGCTACAGTCTGGAGCAGCTGCGTGAGGTAACTCACCGCCATCTGCTGAGGGAAGAAGTAGGCTGCTGGCTGAACCTGGACGGTTATCATATGGGCGTGGGCGGCGATGACTCATGGAGCCCGAGCGTCAGCCCGGAGTTCCTGCTTTCTGCGCCAGACTATCACTACACCGTGACGCTGAAATCCACTGATACAGGACGGTAATATGCGCTGGCCTGAGTGCCACTCAGGCCACTTTATTCACATTCCGCTCCTCTTTCCCCCGGCGATAAACCAGGATCAGCTGAAGGGTATTCGCCAGCACCACGACCGCCGTGGCGGCAAACACCCAGCGGAAGCCTCCAATCGCGGAAACCCCTGAACCAATCAGCGGCCCCACCACGTTACCGAGGTACATAAACGACTGGTTGTAGCCAAAAATCCGCCCGGTGATCTGGTCGCTGGAGTAGCGCAACAGCAGAGTCTGCACTGCAGGCATCATCGCCCCGTCAGCAAAGCCGAGCAGGAAGCGCATCACGCCAAGCTGGAAAGCGCTGCCCGCCCAGGACATGGCAATAAACAGCAGGATAGTCAGGATCAACGCAGTGAACAGGATGCGTTCTGCGCCGATGCGATCGCCCAGTTTCCCCAATCGTGGCGCGGAAAACAGTGCCGAAACGCCGGGAATTGCCGCGACCACACCGCTGACAAAGGCGATATTCTGCACATCAGGCTCAAGCTGACGAACAAACAGCGTCAGGATCGGGCTGATGGAACCATTACACAGCTGGATCACCAGCGTGGTGATAAACAGGCTGACGATCAGCCCCGGGTGCGACAGCGAGCGAAAAACCATTTTGCCACTCAGCTTGTCCTCTTTTTTCACCGGGCGATAACCGGTCTCCTTGATCAGGAACAGCGTGATCAGAAAGCTGGTCAAAAGCAGCGCGGAGGTGATCAGAAAAACGGCCCGCAGCCCGACCCAGTCAGCCAGGAAGCCCCCCATCAGCGGCCCCAAAATCACCCCGCAAATCTGTGCAGTGGTCACCATGCTCAGCGCCCAGCCACTTCTTTCGCGGGGTACCTGGGTCGCAACCAGAGCCATGGCATTGGGGATATAACCGGAGGTCAGACCCATCAGGGCCCGTAACAGCAGCAGTTGCCAGACGTTGGTGACAAAGGCCTGCAGGAGGATCACCACGCCCATGCCCAGGGAAGCACGCAGCAACATCAGCTTGCGTCCTTTACGGTCAGCAAGGCTGCCCCACATCGGCGCGACGACGGCGGAAACCATAAAAGTGATGCTGAAGATTAACCCGGACCAGAGCGTCAGCGCGCTGGGGTCGGTCACGCCTAATTGCTCAACGTAAAGCGGCAGAAAGGGGATGATCTGGCTGATAGCGAGGCCGGTAAACAGGCAGCCAAACCAGACGGAGATGAGGTTAACCTTCCAGGATTCCATCTTGCTGTACAAAAAGCCTTATAGCAGAAGCTCGAGGGTAAAGTGTAACAAGAGCGTTTTAGCAATGAGGGGCAAATAAGGTGATAGCGATCACTTTGAAGTTTTTGGCTGCCGGCAGGCCAGAACGGGCTGGTAATTGACGGATGAGGTAGCTTTTCCTGCCGCTGCTACAGACTTTCCTGCTGGAAATGTCGCGGAGCGTCTGGCGTCTGGCGTCTGGCGTCTGGCGGGCATACTGCACAAACGGCCGGATTGCAGGCACAAAAAAACCCGCCATAAGCGGGTTTCTTCGTTTTCGCCGTTAACTGCCTGGGCGGTTAGCGGTGAAGGTTCGCAATCTTACAGCGCAGTTACGTTAGCAGCTGCCGGGCCTTTCTGACCGTTTTCGATTGAGAACTCAACTTTCTGACCTTCTTCCAGCGTTTTGAAGCCGCCGTTCTGGATTGCAGAGAAGTGTACGAAAACGTCTTTGCTGCCGTCGGTTGGGGAGATGAAGCCGAAACCTTTCTCAGCGTTAAACCATTTTACTAAACCAGTCATTTTGTTAGACATTTGTCTTTCCTTCAATAAGTATTAAGCCGCAATGGGCACGGGGTTTGTCAACAGGGTGGACTTATGAGGCACTTAAGAAGGAAGTCAGGAAGAAGTGATATCGAGGATAACGCTTTAACTGAAAACTGCTTTAATAAAATTGCTCGCATACGTTGTCTGTTTCAAAACCGACGGTGCATTTACTCATAACGAAGGGTGCAGCACAAGCCCCATCGGCCAAAAAAAACGGAACAAACAATAAGGTCATGATAAATAACACTAATTAATTGACATTATTTTAGGTCGGATGATATTTAACCGACCATTAGAATAAAGTTTACCTTTATTTTCCTCACCGACGCAGATCAACTCCGCTGCAGTCAGCTTTCGCCAGACTACGAAAGCGCCGGAGGATCGGGCATTATGGCGCCCTGCTACCCTACTCTTTCAGCAAGGAAAGGAACATGCTCGAACTTTTTAAAGCCATCGGACTGGGTCTGGTGGTGCTGCTGCCGCTGGCAAACCCGCTAACCACCGTTGCGCTGTTCCTCGGCCTGGCAGGCGACATGAACTACGCCGAACGCAACCGCCAGTCAATGCAGGCATCGCTGTATGTGTTTATCATTATGACCGTGGCATTTTATGCCGGTAATGCGGTGATGGACACCTTTGGCATCTCCATTCCGGGTTTACGCATTGCGGGTGGCCTGATCGTTGCCTTTATCGGCTTTCGTATGCTCTTTCCACAGCAGCAGGCCGGACACTCGATGGAGGCGAGGCACAAGCTGGATGAACTGAGCGAACGCCAGACTGTCAACATCGCTTTTGTACCGCTGGCGATGCCCAGCACGGCTGGCCCGGGCACCATCGCCATGATCATCAGCGGCGCCTCTACTATCCGGCACAGCACCGAGTTCTCCCCCTGGGTACTCTCCGTAGCGCCGGTGCTAACCTTTTTCGCCGTCAGCCTGATCTTGTGGGGTTCTTTGCGCAGTTCCGGCGCGATAATGCGTCTGGTAGGAAAAGGCGGTATAGAAGCGATCTCGCGCCTGATGGGCTTCCTGCTGGTGTGCATGGGCGTGCAATTTATCATTAACGGCGTATCAGAAGTGATCACCACCTGGCCAGGTTCATCATAATCCTGTCAGCAAAATGAAAAATATTGCTGATTGTTACTGGACTTCCTGCCGCCCCGTTCTAGAGTAATTTATCTCCGCCTGATTATTTTCCAGGCTAAGTAGCGGTTCGCCGTTCTGGCGAACCGGATCGAATTTAACTATTTATTTCCTGATCTCATCGGTTAGCCGCTGGGCGATCGGTGGCGCTTTTCTGGAGGTTTACCATGAGACAATCTGCACCGGGCGCAGGCCGCGCCATTACCGATTATTTTAACAGTCCGGCCTTTCACGCGCCGAAAGAGAGCGAGCTGCTGGCCGCCATCCTCACCGAACTGATGCGCAGCGGCAGACCGACCACCAGCAAGGTGATCCTTGCCAGCGTGATTTCAAAACTGGAAGGTGAAGTGGATGAAGCGACGCTGCAGGGCTACCGAAATTTGCTGACCCAACTGCTGGATGAAAAAGAGTCCTGAGCCGCTTATTCAAACCACAAATACCAGAACAGTGCGGTTTCATGTGCCTGAGGATCAAGCGCGCGATAGAGATCGCGGTCGATACCACTGAGCGTAAAACCGTAACGTTGATAAAAAAGACAGGCCACAACATTATTACTCTGCGTTTCCAGCGTTAAACCGCCCAGGGATTTTTCCCGCGCCCACTCCTGCGCTTTGTCCATCAGCTGACGTCCGCACCCTTGCTGGCGAAACGCTTTTCCAATCGCAATATCCTCCACCAGTGCCAGGCCATTCCAGTGACGGCTGATTGCTAAATAACCGGCAGCCTGCCGATCAACATGGGCAGCAAACAGCTGTGCATCCTGGTTATCAATATAGCCAGAGAAGTCCTGCGGCCGGTTGAAATAGCGCTTCTCGTAGGGTTCGACATCACTGACCCCCTCGCCGACTGGCCGATCAAATTCCGGCTTAAGTTCCTGGCTTACGGTAAAACTGAAATCCAGCCTGCGAACCTCGTCCAGAAATGAGGGAGTGGCAAAAGTGACGCTGACATCTGGCTTCATTGAGCGGGCCTCGGGCAAGGCGGGATAACATTTAAGAATTCAGCTTAGCGGACGCTACAGCACTCTGCCACTACCGGGCGGGGCCTGTGGCAGGCAAAAATTCCTTTTTCTGATATTACGAATGTTTACATGCAGAATGATTGCCCGTTGAAATTATCCCGTTATCATAAACGCAACTTTCTACAGGATAATGCATGACTCTTCAGCGGCGATACGCAACGGGATTTTTAAGCGTGGCCTGCCTGGTCATCCTGATTTGCATCGGGATCCGCGGGCTGGGCCTGCCTGCGTTAACTGCTGACCCCTCGATCAGCGCCCAGACGAGCGAAGTGGCTGACGGCCCTTCAGCCTGCGATCTGAGCTTTAAGTCCCTGCAATCCGTTTCGCCTGAAGTGACCGACATGGCTCTGTTGCTGATGGCAATCCTGATCCTTATTTTCCCTCCGTTAATCATGCACCTGCCACGTTTGTATTTGCGGCCATCGCAGGCTCCGCCTGAAAGGCGAATACACCTCTGTCACTGCGTTTTCCGTGAATGAGCCCCCGGTCCCCCACCTGCGGCCCCTTACTGATTCATGGAGAACATAATGTTAAGACTTTTCAGAAGCCTGGCTTTATTGTCTGGCTTACTCTGGCTGCCTGCCCTGCAGGCCGCCGACAGCGGCTGGATGACCAGCCCGCAAAACGGTCACGCGCAGATCAGACTCCGCGCAGAAAACATTCCTGGAAAACCGGTACAAGCCCTGTTGGATATTCATCTACAGGACGGCTGGAAAACTTACTGGCGCTCGCCTGGTGAAGGAGGTGTGGCACCGGTCATTCACTGGCAGCCTGAATCCGTCAAAGCGCAGTGGTTCTGGCCAGCACCACAACGGTTTGATGTTGCCGGCCTGAGCACTCAGGGTTATCACCACCAGGTTTCGCTACCCATTGAGCTGAAAAATCTGCCTGCTGGTAAGCTGAGCGGTACGCTGACCCTGCCGATCTGCAGCAATGTCTGCATCCTGACAGACTATCCTTTTGAGCTGGATCTCAGCACGCCTGCTGACGACCAGTTCACGCATGATTTCGCCCAGGCAATGGGCAAGGTTCCTCTGCCTTCCGGGCTGAGCGAGACATTGCACGCCGGTTATCAGCCGGGATTGTTGCAGATCACCATTACCCGCAAGTCCGGCTGGAACGAGCCACAGCTATATCTGGACGATCACAGCGACGCCAGCTTTGGCAAACCCACCTTAACGGTAAAGGGCGATACCCTGCAGGCCACTATTCCGGTGAGCGACCAGTGGGGAGACAATGCGCCTGATTTACAGGGCGGGAAGGTTTCGCTGGTGCTGACCGATCGCGGTCTTGCGCAGCAGAGCGAACTGGAGATTGGTGCACCACTGGCCGCCGTGACACAAGGGGTTGCACTGTGGCAGGTGATGCTGATTGCGCTGGCCGGTGGCTTTATCCTCAACCTGATGCCCTGTGTGCTGCCAGTGCTGGGAATGAAGCTCGGCTCCATTCTCCAGGTTGAGCAACGCGACAAACGCAGCGTCCGACTGCAATTTGTCGCGTCCAGCGCGGGCATTATCAGTTCGTTTATGGCGCTGGCCGTGCTGATGACCGGACTCAGGCTGAGCAATCATGCGCTCGGCTGGGGAATTCAGTTCCAGAACCCGTGGTTTATCGCCTTTATGGCGCTGGTCACCCTGCTGTTCAGCGCCAGCCTGTTTGGCCTGTATTATTTCCGCCTGCCTTCTTCACTGTCGACTCGCCTGGCAACGCACAACAGCAATGGACTGACCGGCCATTTTCTGCAGGGCGCGTTCGCCACTCTGCTGGCCACTCCCTGCTCCGCGCCTTTCCTTGGCACCGCGGTAGCCTTTGCGCTGGCGGCTTCTTTACCGGTACTGTGGATTATATTTATCGCCCTTGGCGTGGGGATGAGCCTGCCGTGGCTGCTGATCGCCCTCTTACCGTCGCTGGCACTGAAGCTGCCGAAACCGGGTCGCTGGATGAACGTAGTGCGGCTGGCTATGGCCTCGCTGATGCTGCTGTCGGCCCTCTGGCTGCTCAGCCTGCTGACCAGTCACCTTGGTACACCGTTGACATTGACGCTTACCGGGGCGGTATTGCTGTTGCTGTGGTTCGCAGCATGGCGTATTCATGGTAGAAAAACCGCAGCGATTTGCGCAGGCTCCGGTGCTCTGCTTGCCGGGAGTATTCTGCTGGCGGCTTCCCTCAGCGCGACAGGCTTACAGGGAACCCGACAGGATAAGATCAACTGGCAGCCACTGAGCGAGCAGGCGATTTCAGAAGCGCTGACCAGTAATAAACGGGTCTTTGTTGAGGTAACCGCCGACTGGTGCATCAGCTGCAAAGCCAACAAATACAATGTCCTGCTGCGCTCTGACGTTCAGCAGGCGCTGCAGGCAGATGACGTGGTGGCATTGCGCGGCGACTGGAGCCGTCCTTCCGCCACCATCACTGCATTTTTACAGCGTCGCGGCAGCGTAGCCGTGCCGTTTAATCAGGTGTATGGCCCCGGGAACAGTCAGGGAACCGTGCTGTCTCCGTTGCTCGATCACAAAGAAGTTCTTACTGTTTTAACGACTGCAAAAGGAAGTGCTGAATGAAAAAATTACTGATTGCTCTGCTGGTGGTTTCTGCTCCCGTACTGGCTGCTGCCCCTTTCACACCGGAACAGGAAACCCGAATCAAAGAGCTGATCCAGGAAACGCTGGTGAAAAACCCGTCATTCCTTGCCGAGGCAGCGGATGCTTACGATAAGCAGGCGCAGAAAGAGCAGGGAGACATACGCCGCCAGGTGATTGAGCAGAATAAGCAGGCGCTGTTCCATGATGTCAACAGTCCACGCCTTGGCGCGAAAGACGCGAAGGTCACGCTGGTGAATTTCACCGATTACAACTGCGTTTACTGCAAGAAGTTTGATCCTGAACTGGAGAAGCTGGTCAAAAATCACCCTCAGGTCGCGGTGGTGATTAAACCTCTGCCCTACCGGTCTGAAAGTTCCCTGACTTCTGCCCGTCAGGCGCTGATGCTGTGGCGTCAGGATCCGGCTAAATTCTGGCTGCTCCATCAGCGTCTGATGGCAAAAAAAGGCTATCACGATGATGCCAGTATCAAAGCCGCAGCGAACAAAGTTGGTGCAATGTTTATCGACCCTGATCAGCTCAGCAGCGACACGGTGAACACAAACCTGCAGCTGGCACAGCATCTGGCCGTCTCCGGAACTCCAGCCACGTTGATCGGGGATCAGCTGGTTTCCGGTGCCGTCCCTTACGAGCAGCTGGAAGCGCTGGTGAAAGCCCAGCTGGAGCAGGCCGATCGTGGCTAAGTACCGCCGCGTGCTGCGGGATATGCTGTTGATGGTTGCGCTGTTGATTGGGGTGTTTTCGGTGGCCGATTTTTTTCGGGCACCGCAGGCTCCTGAAGGTTTTGCCGATCAAATACTGCACACCATCGATGGCAAAGATGTCACCCTGGCGGAGCTCAGCGCGAAGAAGCCCCTGCTGGTCTATTTCTGGGCCAGCTGGTGTGCTATCTGCCGCCACACGACCCCTACGGTGCTGGATCTTAGCGACGACGGAGTGAACGTACTGACTGTAGCCCTGCGCTCGGGGGATGACATCAGCGTGGTCCGCTACCTGCGCGGCAAGCATCTGACCATGCCGGTGGTGAACGATCCGCGCGGGGAGATGGCAGCACGCTGGGACGTCAGCGTCACGCCGACCTGGATGATTATCTCAAAAGGGAAAGTGATCCAGAGCACCACCGGGTGGAGCAGCTCGTGGGGGATCCAGCTGCGCCTGTGGTGGGTGAAGAAATGGTATAGCTAAACCCAAAAACCGTGCCTGCGCGGGGTACACGGACCAATCATAAAGACGCAAACAACGCATCTGTGGCAGCTTGACTCGCGCCGTATATGGCGCGAGACGCTTTATTTATGGTCCGTGTACCCCGCGCTTTAAGTTCAGAGCTGTATGCTGCCCCGCTTAGCTGCGGAGGCGTTTATCCACAATACACACGGCTGATTTTACCCTGGGCATCACCCATAAAATTCAGGCGGTTGAGGTTGAAATCCATCGTCACCGCCGAGTTGTAAGGCACCGCTCTGGCTGGATGCTCAAAACGGATCCCGTTGATGGATGAAAGCGGTTTGCCAACATATTGCTGATATTCCGATGCACCACAGCGATCCATCTCCGGATCAACCTGTGCAGTGGTGCTATTTTTTGTTGCAGCAGACTGGCAGCCCGCCAGGGCAAACAGAGCCGCAGCAACCGCTATTGTTCCTTTCATTTTCATGATCTCTCCTGTGCATTTTCGGCAATTTCCACCCAAGGTTACCAGATCCAATCCGTTAAAGAAAAAATGCCCCTTATTAAGAATACGGGCGGATTCGATGACTCTGGTCGTGGTAAAAGTCCGTAAAAGCAAAAGATCTCATTTTGCGGGCTTATCCAACAAAAAAATTTACGCCCTTCCCATCGCCAGGTTCTCTTCCTTTGTGTGGCCAACATACGTTATGCGGTCAGTGATAAATATACTCACCACAGGTGCTTGAAAACACCCAACCACAGGATTATGCCTGGTCATAAGGCAAAGATAACGATGATGGACCATCACTCAGAATTGCTGCTCAGTTTTCATGGAACGAAACACATATTTGACTGCAGAAACTGGTATGAAATCGTTGCTTATCACGTGGAAAAAAGTCCGGCGCGGCCCCACGTGGTCCGCTACTTACTGACTTTCCACGACAATCATACTCAACGGATTTATAGAATGGATAACACGCACAAGCGTCATGTCAGAACGACGGGGACCGTGCCGGGTAAGAGCCAGAATATGGGATCATGTTCATCAAAAAGTGAACGATAAAGGTATTCCATATCATTTTATTAACGCACTGGCAAAATTGTCAGGCAGGGAAAAGCCTTCTGCGGCATAAAATAAGCCCGGTTCAGCGGGATCTTTTATTATTCAACACTCAGGAGTGAAGCAGTTCCGGGGTCTTCAGCAGCAGGTGAAATCGCTCCAATGGCATTGGGCGACCGAGGTAATACCCCTGTCCTTCCTGACAGGCGATAGCCTGCAGCTCAATCAACTGCTCGTGCGTTTCAATGCCTTCGGCCGTAACGGTCAGCGAGAACGCTTTGCCCAGGCCGATAATGCCCTCCACTATCGACGTTGCCTGTGCCGAATGCGGGAAACCGTTCATATAGGATCGGTCCATCTTCATGCCATCGAACGGGAAGGTCTTCAGGTAGCCCAGCGAAGCGTGGCCCGCACCGAAGTCATCCACCGTTAACCGGACCCCCAACTTTTTCAGCGCCAGCATAATCTCCAGCGCATTCTGCGGATTTTCCAGGGTGATATTCTCGGTGATCTCCAGCTCAAGCCGCCGGGCATCCAGCCCACTGTTGGTCAGTGCTCTGGCCACGCGGTTTGCAAGATTGCCGCTGCGGAATTCCACCGGCGAGATATTCACTGAGACATACATTGGCTCCGGCCAGCTCAGCGCATCGGTACAGGCCCGTTGCAGCACCCAGTCGCTGATTTCAATAATCTGGCCGGTCTCCTCCGCCAGAGGAATAAAGCTGTCCGGCATGATTATCCCGGTGGCAGGATGCTCCCAACGGATTAGCGCTTCCGCCCCTTCCAGCCGTGCCTCTTTCAGGTCGTAGCGCGGCTGATAGAACAACCGCAGCTCGTTGCCGCCGATAGCTTTGCGCAGGTTGCGCTCCATTTCGCGCTTGTGTACCAGCTGTTCCGCCATCTCCGGGCTGTACCAGGTCCAGCGATTGCGTCCTTTTTGCTTCGACTTGTACAGCGCGATATCGGCCAGCCGCAACAGCTCATCTGCCTGCATCGCATCCTTCGGTGCCAGCGCAATACCCATGCTGGCCCCGATAAAGACTTCCTGCTGTCCCAGATGAAAGGGCCGGCAAATCTCGCTGAGCAAAGCCCGACAGCAGTCGTTGATTTCAGCTTCGCAGCTCATATCCCCGACAATCAGGATAAATTCATCGCCGCCCTGCCGCGAAACCAGGTCGCCCGCTTTCAGAACGCTGCGCAAACGGTGAGCAACCTCGGTCAGCAAGCTGTCTCCCGCCGCATGGCCCCAGGTATCGTTAACCGGTTTGAAGTGGTCCAGATCCAGACTGATCAGCACTAATGGTCGCTCAGCAGTTGGTTGTGCCTGCAGTCTGCCGCGCAAAAACTCACACATATACGTCCGGTTTGGCAAACTGGTCAGCGCATCATGCTGCGACAGGTAGTGGATGCGGGCCTGCGCCTCCACCTCCTGCGTTATGTCAGACACCGTGCCACGATACCCCGTCAACTGGCCATTCAATTCCACCGGATTAGCCACCAGGCTGCAAATACGGGTTTCCCCCTGCGCTGAGAAAGAGTGACAGCGCAGCGTTCGCCGCGGGTTATCCTGGCGCTGCTGAAAAATCCAGGCGGATACAGGCTGGGTTTCATTGTGCAGAACATCATCGATCGAGCGCCCCAGTAGCTTCGGCCCCTCGTAGCCGGTCACCGTACAAAAACGCTTCGACAGATAGGTTATCATGCCATGAGCATTGGTTTCCCAGATCCAGTCAGATGAGGTTTCCGCCACGTCACGGAAACGCGCCTCGCTGGCGGCCAGCTCCCGCTGACTGTGCATCAGCTGCGTAAAACGCTGGTCAGAAAGCGTGGCGTTGTGCATTGCGTGATTGATCACCTGGCGGACCATGGAGCCAAGAATGATCGCTGCGGCGAACAATACCGGCAGCAGATACATCAGCAAATTTCGCCCGGGTTCGGCAGAATCCCAACGGATAGCAACCGGTGCATCATCCGCCACTTCCTCATTGAGGAAAGGTGGCACAAAGCTGTCCTGCGCACTGTCAGGAATACGGGCGTTCTCCACCCCGACCGACATGCCGAACTTCTTCAACTTTTCTGGCGTGAAACGATTAATGAACACCATCACCGACGGCGGTCCCGGGATCATTTGTAACCCCGGCACTTTTCCGGTGGTGATCGGTGCAGCCGCAACAATCGCCGGAGTTGAACCAATCAGGGCATTTTGCGTGATGGCATTCTCCTCCACTGCCAGCTCACGGGCCCGCTTGATCAGCGGTGCAGCGTGAATGCCCAGCCAGCTTTCCAGCGGCAGATCCGACATTTTACCGTTGATCACCGAATAGCGGGTACGCCCTTCGCCATCAACCACAAACACGCCTTCATAATGATATTCGCTGTATAAACCCGGTCCGAAGTTTTGCTGATCGTAAGCCCAGACGGGATCAACCCTCAGATGAAGGTGGTTCCAGGCCTCACCCCAGAAAGCATAATCACGGATATCGGTCAGGATATTCTGCCGGCTTTCCTTCCAGGCGTTGTGTAGTAAAAAAGTTTCCTGCCGGAGTGAGTTCTCGTTCTGCCGCCAGGCGATACCCACCACCATCAGCATGGCGAACAGCATTACTCCACTGAGTAGCAGAGTCAGCGACATCAGCAGCCGTCGGGTAAAAAATGTCGTTTTCTGGCCATCGGTAAGCGCCGGATTACTTAGCAGAGGGGCAATCTTCATGTACTACGGACCTTATCCCACGGGCTGACAAACCTTCCCGGTTCGTAATAAGCCTTTATGACAGCTGTTAAATCGCAGGTCCTCTGCTCCTGCAGACGCGCTCGTTAAAGCATTATCGGCCTGGAAGCTGAACAATTTAGGCCAGCCGTCAAGTTATTCGCGCGTCTCGACAGCTCCCGCAGCGCTTGTTAACATCCGCCCTTCCCCGCCCCGGAGCCTGCTGATGAACAACGAGTCAGATAAAATGACCTGCACCCTGTTGTGCCTGGGAATGTGCCTGGTGTGGTACAGCATCACTCTGCTGGTTGGTGTCATGCCGGGTTTTCGCGCTTTAGCTGAAAATGGCCTGGTGATGCCTGTGCTTTGCGTCGTTGAGTTTGCCGTACTGGTGCCGCTCTGGCGCTGGTACTCCCGCCACTATGACAATATTCCGTCAGGCCAGCTGAAACAGCGCCAGACAGTGATCTATAGCCTGCTGCTGCTGGCGCTGATTGTTTCACAATCTTTTTATATGCAGCAGGAGAGCTGGACCGGCTCCCAGCTGGGGGATGATCAATCCGTTCCCCGGACGATCGCTTTTGCCCTGGCGGTAGTGCTGTTAGCGCCGGTGTTTGAAGAGATTATTTTTCGCGGATTTGTAATGCAGGCCCTGCTGACATGGGCTCCAAAACAACGGCTGGCGTGTGCGCTGCTGACCTCGATTATCTTTGCCACGATGCACACTCAGTATGCGCACCTGCAAACCCTGCTGGCGCTAATCGCCCTCTCCCTGCTGCTGTGTTATGCCAGGCTGAATTCTTCTGGCCTCAAGCTGCCAATCTTTCTGCATATGCTGAATAATTTTATCGGCGTTGCGCCCTGGCTATGGATGACGCTGCAACCGTAAAATTCCTCACCGACGTTGAACTATTATAACCAATGCCTTTCCCTTATAACCGCTAAGCATAACGATAGCGGATAATCTACTATTTATCTGGCGCGCAGGTAATCTACACTCGCGCTCACATTAAAAGGTAAGGAAACGTCATGAAAATTGTAGTTCCGTCAATGATTGCCGTGGCGCTGGCCGGTGCTTTCGCAGCCCATGCCGCCACTCCTCCGGATACCCTGGTGATTGCCCAGTCTATCGATGATGCCAGCAGTTTTGACCCGGCCGAAGGCTTTGAACTGACCTCGGTCCAGGCGTTCACCAACCTCTATCAGCGTCTGGTCCAGTCCGATCCGCAAAATCCTACCGACCTGAAGCCCACGCTGGCATCAAGCTGGCGGCCTGGCAGCGATAACCGCAGCCTTACCTTTACCCTGCGTGACGGCGCGAAGTTTGCCTCAGGCAATCCGGTTCGTCCTGAAGACGTGATCTTCTCCCTCAGCCGCGTGGTGAAGCTGGATCTCGATCCTTCATTTATCCTGACTCAGCTGGGCTGGACCAAAGACAATATCGATGCGCAGTTGAAAAAAGTCGACGATACCCATGTGCAGATCAGCTGGACAGCCAACGTCAGCCCGACCTATGTGCTGAGCCTGCTGGCTGCGCCGGTATCGTCGATTGTTGATGCGAAAACGGCGACAGCCAACGAACAGAAAGGCGATCTTGGCAATAAATGGCTGCAAATGCATTCGGCGGGCAGCGGCCCGTTCCAGATCCGCAAATATATCCCGCATGAAGTGGTGCTGCTCTCCGCAAACCCAAGCTCACCGGGCGGCGCACCAAAACTGAAAAACGTGTTGATCAAAAACGTGCCGGAACCGGCTGCCCGCCGTCTGCTGCTTGAGCAGGGTGATGCGGATATCGCCCGTAATCTGGGTGCCGACCAGATGGCCGCGCTGAAGAACAAGCCAGACGTGACGCCGATGGCCATTCCGATGGCATCGCTGTATTACATTCAGTTCAACATTGACGCTAACCCGGTACTGAAAAACCCGGCGCTGTGGGAAGCGTCACGCTATCTGTTTGACTACCACGGCATCGCCGACGACCTGCTGAAGGGCCAGTTCCAGGTACACCAGTCCTTCCTGCCACAGGGCTTCCTGGGCGCGCTGAATGACAACCCGTTCACCTTCGATCCGGCTAAAGCCAAAGCCATTCTCAGCAAAGCCGGTCTGAAAGACGTCCACTTCAAGCTGAGCGTCAGCAATCAGCCGCCTTATCTCGACATCGCACAGGCGCTGCAGGCCAGCTTTGCCAAAGGCGGCATTACCGTTGAGCTGATCCCGGGCCTGAGCAGTGAGATCTCCACCTCGGTGAAGGCGCATAAATATGAGGCAACGCTGAATGCCTGGGGCGCGGACTATTTCGATCCAAACACCAACGCCGCAGCCTTTGCCTATAATCCGGAAGACGGTAGCAAAACGCTGGCATGGCGTTCAAACTGGCATATTCCGGAACTGAGCAAGCAAACGCTGGCCGCCACGGCGGAGAGCGACAAGGCAAAACGCATCAAGCTCTATGAAAGTATGCAGCGTGAAGTGCAGCAGAACTCGCCGTACGTGGTCGGTTTGCAGGCACGTAACCTGATTGCCCTGCGTTCCAACCTGAAAGGCTACGTTCAGGGGATCAACCCGGATATGGTTTACTACAGCCAGGTCAGTAAGTAATGGCTCTGTTTGTTGCTGAAGCCGGGTCCGCCCGGCTTTTCTGGTTGCGAAGCGGGAGGCTGCTCACCGGGCTGCTGTCACTGGCGGTGACGCTGCTGGGGTTGCTGGCATTCACGTTTATGCTTTCCCACCTCTCCCCGGTTGATCCGGTGTTGCAGATTGTCGGCGATCACGCCAGCGAATCCACCTATGCTCAGGCACGCCGCGAACTGGGGCTGGATCAGCCGCTGCTGATGCAGTTCTGGCACTATCTGACCCATCTCGCCCACGGCGACCTGGGCATTTCCCGTCTGACCAATCAGCCGGTTGCAACCGATCTGCTGCGGACCTTCCCGGCAACGATTGAGCTGGCGACCTGTGCGATGATCTTTGGTGCGGTCTTTGGCGTCCTGCTGGCGCTACTGGCGGCATGGAAGCCGGGCAGCGTGCTGGATAATCTCGCCCGCCTGATTTCACTGCTCGGCTACTCGGTGCCGGTTTTCTGGCTGGGGTTGCTGGGGTTGCTGCTGTTTTATGCCGTGCTGCACTGGTCCGCCGGGCCGGGACGGCTGGACGATATCTGGGTCTACACGCTGGAACCGAAAACCGGACTGGTGCTGGTCGACAGCTGGCTTTCCGGCGACCCGGAGATGTTCCGCAACGCCATTGCCCACCTGTGGCTGCCGGTGGTGGTGCTGGGACTGCTGGCGATGGCCGGGATCACCCGCCTGCTGCGCGCCGCACTGCTGGAAGAGAGCAGCAAAGAGTATGTGACGCTGGCTCGTGCTAAAGGTACCAGCCGGGGGCGTATTCTGTTGCAGCACGTTTTTCCAAATGTCCGTGGCACGCTGATTACCGTGCTGGCTCTCTCCTATGCCACGCTGCTGGAAGGCTCGGTGCTGACCGAAACGGTGTTTGCCTGGCCGGGCGTTGGACGGTATATGACTACCGCGCTGTTCGCTTCAGATACTCCGGCGATCCTCGGTTCTACACTGCTGATTGGCGGCTGCTTTATCACCCTGAATGCGCTGGCGGATGCGTTAACTTATCTCACCGACCCGAGAACCCGATGACGCAAAATTTAACTGATATTGAACTCGCGAAGCCACGCCGCCGCCGATCCCGTATGACGTCGCTGGCGATTGGCGGTACGCTGGTGGCGATCCTGATCCTCGCGGCCCTGCTGGCTCCGCTGTTGGCCCCTTTCGATCCTAATGCCCAGACGATGTCAGCCCGCCTGCTGCCGCCTTCGGCTGCACACTGGTTCGGCACCGACGGATTTGGCCGCGACCTGCTCTCCAGAGTGATCTACGGTGCGCGCCCGACACTACTGCTGGTCTCGCTGATCCTGGTGCTGACCATTCCGGTCGGTATGCTGGTGGGCATCTGCGCGGGCTATCTCGGCGGCTGGAGCGAGCGTGTACTGATGCGCATTACCGATATTTTCCTGTCCTTGCCTAACCTGGTGATTGCACTGGCGCTGGTAGCGATGCTGGGGCCGGGCCTGATGAACGGCGCGCTGGCACTGGCGCTAACCAGCTGGCCGCCGTTTGCCCGCCAGGCGAGGGCCGAGACGCTGGCGCTACGCCGCAGTGACTATCTTGCCGCAGCGCGGATGCAGGGCATCAACGGCCTGCGCCTGATGTTCGGCCACATTCTGCCGCTCTGTATGCCAGGTGCGGTGGTACGGGCGGCGCTGAGTCTGGGCGGGATAATTCTCTCCGCTGCAGGGCTTGGTTTCCTCGGGATGGGCGTACAGCCTCCTACCGCAGAGTGGGGCTCGATGGTGGCAGAAGGCAGCAAGGTGATCTTCGACCAGTGGTGGGTGGCCGCCGCACCGGGTGGCGCGATCCTGTTTGCCAGCCTGGCCTTTAATCTGACGGGCGACGGCCTGCGTGACCGACTGGATACCCGAAATGCCAACTGATATTTCCCCACTGATCATGGCAAAAAACCTCTCCATCGCCAGTGCGACGGGCGCAGAACTGGTCAAAAGTATCAGCTTCTCGCTGGGGCGTGAGCGCGTGGCGCTGGTCGGCGAGTCTGGCTCCGGCAAATCCCTGACCGCCCGTAGCCTGATGGGACTGCTGTCACCTTCGCTTGACCTGCAGGCAGACACGCTGAGCGTTGCCGGTGAAAATGCGCTGACTCTCAATGAGCGCAGCTGGAATACGCTGCGCGGCAGCCAGCTGGCGATGGTGATGCAGGATCCAAAATATGCCCTTAACCCAATGCGCACTATCGGCTGGCAGGTGGCCGAGCCGCTGAAGCTGCACGCCAGGCTGAGCCGCGCAGAGATCAAAGAGAAAGTCTGCGAGATGCTGGATGCCGTTGGCCTGCCCCAGCCCGCTCAGTTGATGCAGCGCTATCCGCATCAGCTTTCCGGCGGGATGGGACAACGTGTGATGCTGGCCATTGCGCTGATTGCCGATCCGCAGTTTTTGATCGCCGATGAACCCACTTCCGCGCTGGATCATGTCATGCGCGATCAGGTACTGGCGCTGATCCGCCGTCTGGTTGAACAACGCAATATGGGGCTGCTGCTGATCAGCCACGATTTGCAGCAGGTTTCAGAACACTGCGAGCGGGTGATGGTGATGTATCAGGGCGAGATCCTGGACACACTGCCTGCCACCGACCTGCCGCGGGCCACCCATCCTTATACCAGAACCCTGTGGTCCTGCCGTCCGGGCAAGGCAACGCAGGGGAAACCGCTGCCGGTACTGGATCGTGCCGCGCTGGAGGCACACCGTGAACATGATTGAACTGCAAACGCTGAGCGTTTCGCACCGTCAGGGCTATGAGCAGCGCACTGTGGTACATGATGTGTCGCTGAACGTGGCGAGCGGGGAGTGCTTTGGGCTGGTCGGCCCCTCCGGTTGCGGTAAATCGTCGCTGCTGTGGGTGATAGCCGGTCTGAACCCGAACTGGCGTGGCAGCATGACGCTGGCCGGGCATAGCGTGTTACCGGGTAAGGATTTTACCGGGCAGTTGCGACGTGACGTGCAGATGGTGTTTCAGGATCCCTATGCTTCGCTGCATCCGCGCCACCGCCTGCGCCGCACTCTGGCGGAGCCGCTGAAGCTGCTGAAAGTACAGGATATTAACGATCGTATCGACAGTGGCTTCCGTCATGTCGGACTGGATCCGGTGCTGGCAGATCGTTACTCACACCAGCTTTCAGGGGGTCAGCGACAGCGCGTGGCGATCGTCCGCGCACTGCTGCTGGAGCCAAAAATCCTGCTGCTGGATGAGCCCACTTCTGCGCTGGATATGTCGGTACAGGCGGAGATCCTCAACCTGCTGAACACCCTGAAACAGCAGGATAACCTGACGATGGTGCTGGTCAGCCACGATCCTGACGTGATCGACCATATGTGCGACCGCGCGGTGAAGATGGATCGCGGCTATATCGTGGCCTGATACGCACTGATTATGGCCCGTTGTGGCCCGTCGCGTCTGTTGATCTGGCTGATATCTCAAACAGCCCACCCTTGCCTGCTCTGTGACGCTCGGATCAGTGGATAAGAAGGGATTACGGGCGGCAATACCGCCCGTGACACGTCAGGAAATCGCAGAATCCGACGAATGCTTGTTTTTGTCAGCCTCAAAGTGCGCTTTGAACTGCTCATAAATGGAGATCATATTCGAGGCATCACCCTGCATCGGGCTGAGTTTGCCTGCGCGAACCAGCTCAATCACCAGCTGCAACGCAGCCTGTTTTGGGCTGCTGGCCGGATGGGAAATTTCAGATGTCATAGCGGCTTCCGTGAAAAGGAGTAAACGGTAATTTTAACAACTTTCCGTGCTGCGGGCGAAATTATTCCGCGTCCCTTTTCCGATTTTCAACGCTATTTTTTCTGCTGTTTCAGCCAGCTCTGCATCTGGTCGATTTCCGGCTGCTGCGCTTTGATGATCGCCTCAGCCAGCGCCCGCATTTCCGGATCCTTGCCGTATTGCAACTCGGTTTTCGCCATCTCAATGGCCCCCTGATGATGCGCCGTCATCCCTTCCGCAAAGGCTTTATCCGGATCGGACTCTTTCATCCCCGCCATCATCTGCTGATGCATTTTATCCATTCCTGCCTGGTAGCTCTGTTGCGCCGGAGTGGTTGACTGCCCGCCATCCATTGGCATAGACATTTTGTCTGCCGCCTGGGCGGTAGCGGACAGGACCAGGGTGGCGATCATGCTGCAAAATAACTTGTTCATACTGGCTTTCCTTATCAGTGAGTGAAGAAGATCGGTGTTCATCCTGCACCTTCCCGTTGGGTTAAGGTCAAGGGAATATCTTCACACCAGTCAATATCGGGCAAAACTCTTGATTTTTTTCAAGCCGACTTTCAGCATTTACAGGGTTTATTGAGGGGGTATTATTTGTCTCTGGCAGCATAACCTTGCAGGCATCTGATTGTTACAATGACCGTCATGCAGAACGAAGCCAGGTAAGTTCGTCCGTGAGTCAGCGATGTAACGGGGTTTGGAAAAGTAGTTGCAGACCGTTCAATCTGGTTTACTGTTCCTTATGACAGATGTAAAAGAAGGGTTGAGTTCTATGAAAATAATTAACACTGTTTTATTTACCTCCATTTTTTCTTTTAATATCAATGCTGCTTTTACTGAACCTGACATGAGTCAACTGGCAGAAATCAATCGAAAAAAAGGAATGCCAGACACTTACCAGACATTACAATAAAAAACCATAGAACATTTACCGAATCATAAGGAAAAAATATTAAAACTGGAAAAATCATGGAATACGACAATTAAGCAAAAATGCAGAGTTATGATATTTGAATCCATCAATACCGATACTTAAATAGCATAAGAAAATACATGTCTGTCTGCCTGCCGAATATACGTCAGCAGCAGAATTTTTTGAAAACCTGAAAGGCTAATGGATGTATTAATCCTGAAAAGGCATCTGAAAATTGAGACAGGTGTTTTTTAATAACACATCATAAAAATATGCCAAAAATTTGTGTCTCATCCCATCAGCATTTCAATTAAACGACCATCGTTTGCCTCTTCTCCAGTTAGATTATCCACAAGCTTCTTCATCAGAAGCAGTATCAAGATCCTAATCCTTTGTGGCCAGGAGCAAGCCCGCGAAGGGAAGCCCGCCCCGAAAAGTGCATAACTATGCACCTCCCTAAAGTTGTACAGCTTTAAAATAAACTTGTACAAATCTCAAAAACCGTCTACCTTTCTGTGCGTAACGAAATTATGCATTTGCATGGCCTCAGGAAGTGTTGCTGGGTTTCCCACTTCCCGAGGCAATTTTTTTCGCTGCAAAATTATAAAAATCGGGCCAGTGCGCCCGGAAATAAGCTGCTTACCTGCACGCCAGACCGCTGGCCCGGTCCGGATTTTTGGAGAAACACATGCAAGAGTCATCCCAGATCAGCCATGAACTGACCCGCTATTTTAAAGCCGAAATTCAGGAAGCCCATACCGAAGTGGAAATTCTCGGTTCCGTGGTGGTGGAAATCCTGCAGAGTGGAATGCCCGTTACCAATAAAGCTCTTATTGCCCGACTGCTGCAGCGTATGGAAGGCACCAGCGATGTTATTTCTCTGGATGTGCATCGTTCGGTGCTGGAGATGGTAGTTCACCAGACTGAAGACGATCTGATCGCCTGACAGCACGCCGCAGAACCTGTCGGGTTCTGCGGTGGTTAAACCGCTTTTACCCCGGAACCTTCTCTTAAATCAAACGAACCGACACCCTCTTAAACTCTACTCATTAACCGGCACTAAAAATCCTCCATACACTCAGCTATCGGGCGACATCACTTCCTGCTGTCAGGCAGGACGCAATGAAATCAGCTTATGATTAACGCCAATTAATTAAGACCATGCTAATTAAGAACATTCCTCTGGTATATCCCCAGGCTTCGTCCGATATTGCTGCTGGACGCTTGCAGGCTGCCTCAACCTGACGCTACCGTCATCATGACTGACTGGCATTGCCGATGAAAAGGAGAGCCAGATTTCCTCCCCCTCTTAACTTCTGGCAGTATTGATATGAATGGATTAAGCGTAGTGAATACTCTGATTGCCGCAGCGATTTTTATCAGCCTGCAGGCACAGGCGGAAAAAATCACCGTATCGCTTTCTGAAGAACAGGATGGTGGGTCAGCGGGTCGTGCCTGTCTGTATGTCCATCAGGGAAAAGCAGAATACCGGCTGGTGAAACCAGATGAGATCTGCCCGTCCAGCGTGACGCTGGACGCTTCCGCCTCCCGCACCTGAACGCCTTTATCAGCGCTTTTTCTTGTCTGCAAACACGTCAGGACGGCGGAAATATGGTACCTTTAGCCCACTGGCGATATTCTGACTGGCCACGTCAGAGCGTGATTAGTGACAAGGACTCAGGCGTTGAAAACGATCAATCTTAAGCTGCTGACCGTGGTGGCGACATTTCTGGTGATTCTGCTGCATACCGCAGCGATTCCCTTCAGCTATTTTCATCTGGCATGGTCGGTTTCGGTCATGTACGAAGTGCTTGGGCGCACCGCTTTTCCCCTGTTTCTGCTGATTGCAGGTTACTCGTCGTTAAATAAAAATGAATCGCTGCTGAGCACGTTAAAAAAACGGGTGCTGAACCTGGTGATCCCGCTGATCGCCTGGTCGATTATTTATCTGGTTTATAATGAGCAGGTCAACGCCAGCAGAGCACCGGTCAGTATTCTTGAACTGTTAAGCAGCCCTGCCTATCCGCATTTGTGGTTTATCTATACTCTGATCCTGCTGTACCTGGTGACTCCCCTGCTGAATACATTCATTCAGAACGGCAGCCAGCAAAGGGTCAATTATACCGTCACCGTCTGGTTTGTTCTTGCTTCGGTTTATATGCTGTTCGATAACGTTAAGGTAAACCTGCTGGAAGGCCATGCCATTCCCGCCCCGAGCAATATTGATATGGTGGTTTATCTGTCTGGTTTCTACATAATCGGCGGCGTGGCCAGGCGTTTTAAAATTAACCCGAAAACAACTATTGCGGCGATTATCTTCGTGCTTTCTGCAGTATTAACCGCGGTGATGACCTACTCCCTGTCCATCAGCACCTTCTCTCCCAGCAAAGTCTTCCTGTTTTATTCTGCCCCCACGCTGGTCGTGGTTTCGCTGGCCTTGTTCTTTATGCTGCTGAATGCCGGGTTCACCTATAGCAAACGGGCATTCAATATTATCCGCGCGCTGTCACGGCTGAGCCTCGGGATCTTCTTTGTCCATATCATTGTGCTGGAAACGCTGCTGCGGGTACTGAGCATCAATTTCGAAGGGTACTACTCAACGCTGACCATCCCGCTGGTATCGCTGGTCTGCTTTATCATCTCTGCGCTGATCGTCTGGCTGCTGCGCCATATTCCCTGGGTACGCCGGATTACCTGAGCAGAAACAGAAACGGCCACTCACCGGAGCGGCCGTTCTTCCGGCAGTTTGCCGGGTTGCCACGTGCCTTCAGTAAGCTGCGGAGGCAAACCTGTGTGGCTGATTGATTGCTTTCCGGGCAATCCAGTAAAGCAGAATTCTCTCTTCATCGTAGTCCTGATCTGCCATCGCTAACAGCTTGAGCGCCAGCGTGGCTTTATTAACAGGCTGTCCCGTGATACTCAGGTCAACCACCGCTTTGCCAATGATGTTACAAACTTCGTCCTCATTTGAGATCGGTAACTCAGTGTCAGTGCTCATTCTCTCCTCCTGTTGTGGGTAAACAGTAAGCCTGGCAGACCTTGCGGAGATTGCCATCTCAAAGTCATCCTGCGGTCATATTGCTGTGCCTGTGCGTGCGTGAGGAAGATTATCGAGAGAGTGACAGCTGTAGACCCAGGCCGGTGGCAGATTACGCAGCACTCGGGTACGGTTCCAGGCGAAGTAGCCTGAGAGCAGAGGCTCGGACAGCGAAGTGTACTGGAACTGCACAAACACCCCTTCAGGGCTGAGCAGGGAGGCTGCCCGCTCAAGAATGCCGTGCCTGACCGGCTGCGGCAGCGACAGCAACGGCAGACCGGAGAAAATCGCGTCATATTCACCACTCAGCGTCTCAGCCGAGGCCCCCGTCACCCGCAGGCGCGAATCGTCGATTGCTGCCAGCTTGGGATGAAAGCGGGGATTGGTCTCAAAAGCCAGCAGCGCTGCATCCGGCCTCATGCGGGTGAGAAGATGGCGGGTCAGCACACCGTCACCGGCACCCAGCTCAGCGATGCGTTCGCAGCGGTTCCAGTCCACCGCGTCAGACATGGTCTTACACAGCGACAGAGAGGACGGCGCAATGGTGCCCGTTTTACGCGGATCGGAGAGGAATTCCTGCAAATAACCGGTTTTATCTTTGATATAGGAAAATGCAGATAACAACATAGGGTAGCCTCTGGCAAAATTGAATCCTCCCAGTAGGCCACAAGAAACTTAATGAGTTCTTAAAACCTGCTCTACAGAGTGAAAACTAAGATTAATCGCATCGAATCGCAATCCTGGTTTTAATCTCATTCATATTCCGCAACAGCTGACAATATCGCCACACACTCCACTTTGCTTCAAAAAACGCCGCGCGTTACTAAACATGATAAAAAATAACTCAAGTGTTTATTCTTAAAAATGACGCAACATTTTACTAACTAATGGTGCTTATTTGCAGCCAGACATCAGTCAGTATCCTTCCAGCCCCCACAGCTGTACCGCTAAGGTAATTCTGTATCTGAGCGAACTGTCTGTCCCTCTGCAGCCGCCTGGCTGTAGCCAGTCAATTCAGATACCGGAAAAGGGATATTATTGGGTCAGGATATAAACGGATCTGTTTATGTTACCAGGTTATCAGATACCAGGTAATAATGCCTTTCTGGCCCTGTTTCCAAGCCTGAAATTTAAAATTATCCTCTCGCTATTGTTACAACACACAGGCCCAGAGGGTAAATAAAAATGAAAAAAATCACCGCGATCTTTCTGTTATTAATGGTCACCGGCAGCAGCAGCGTTTATGCCGCAACAACCACCGGTGAAGCCGCAGGCAGTGCCGCGACAGCCATGTCTGACGGCAACTCAAATGCCGTGGGTGTAGGCGCAGTGGCCGCTGTACTGGGTATTGCTCTCGCCACCATGGGCGGCGGCGGTGGCGACGGCAGCGATGGTTCAACCTCCACCGGCACCACCACTACCACCACCTCTACCCTGGCTCACTGATTTATTTCACCGACCAGACGAACCCTCTGAGTTAAAGCAGTGGCAATATAAAAGCAGCCCTGGGCTGCTTTTTCTGTTCGCTGTCACTGTACGTTTAGCCGGACCAGCATCTGTTGCAGCAGTAATCCTGCCGGCACACTGAACCCGAGATCCCCCCGTCCAGTGCCACTACATCCGCCTCGCTCCTGACCTATACTTAACGCTGGTCTGGTACGTCAAAGGAGTGAGCTATGTTGATTGGCTTCGTATTACTCGTCAGCGCCTGTGGTCATGATGCCTGTGACGCTCTGCCAGTGTCCGAGCATATTTTTCCCACCCGCGTGGCATGCCAGCGTATCGCCGATCGTATCCATGAACGGCGTCCCAATGCGGTGCTGATGTGCGGTGAGGTTTACCGTAATCAGGGTAGTGAGCAGACGAAGGTAAACTGACCGGCAGGAATAAATGAGCACCGGATGCTGAAAATTCTGAACAGCCAGTAGCGGTTTATGACCTCTGATTAATGCTGCTCTTCCGCATCTGAACCGGCCTTCTCATCAACGTAGCGGGTGACCGCCAGCAGACGATTAACGTGCGTCAGCAACAAATCGATGTCGGACTGCAGGAAAGTCTGACCATTGCTGGAAGCGGCCACGATAGCATTCTGGATGTTCTCAGAAATATTATTCGGCCCCTCTTTTCCGGCGGTGAGCAACAGCGCTGCCAGCAGCAAAGACTGTGCTTCAACTTGCGCCGTCAGCTCTTTAGCATCCACATCCATTTTTGCCAATTTCATTAAAATATCGATCACTAATTGCTTCATATTCCGCCCCTTAATGTTTGTCACTGAAATTACCATCATGCCCGGTAGTGAGCAAACAGTTTATAGCGTAAAACGCATTCAGACTTTTTAATATTTACAAAAAATAACTCAATACTTTCAGCTTGTTAGATGGCGCATCAGTAAAAGCCTGTGAAGATTTTTCTGAAAAAAGTCGACCGGCTGGCGAAGCCCCTGTTTTCAGCTAGATTTACTAAGCCAGCGTCCCACAGCAATGGCGCAGGTAAACTTTAAAAAACTCAAAATCACTAAAAAAACGGAGAGGTAAATCCGTCATGGATAAAGCACATTTTTATGAGCGGCTGATGCGCTGGCAGCACCTGCGCTTCAATGACGTTGTGTTACGTGAACGTCCCGACACACCAGCATGGAACAAAAAGTACGAAATTTACATCCAGGATAACACTCGCCTGTCCGCGCAGTTGTATATCCGCACTACCCAGCCCGACGAAAATTCGGTACTGGTGATGGAGCAGTACCTTGGCTGGCTGAGCGAGTACAGCGTTAGGCAAAATGCGCAAAGTTAACCGATTCACTGCCGGGATCTCTCCGGCAGTTATTTCCCCCTCAGCTTCTCCATTTCCCCTCTCCCTGAAATTTAATTTCGTCGTTTTCCTACCAAAATGACCAGCGTAGAGTAAATTTATTACTAGTGTGACTTGCATCACACCACAACCACAATAATTAGATAGCAGGGAGTAACTTGTGACTGATACATCGAACAGCGGGCAATCCGGCACCGCGGCAAGCTCGCCGCAGTCGACCGAACCGCTGGTAAAAGTAATTGCGTTTATTGCCACACTTGGGGGATTGCTGTTTGGCTATGACACCGGAGTGATTGCCGGCGCTCTGCTTTTCATGAAGCATGATTTGCATCTGACTTCGCTGACCACCGGCATGGTGACCAGCTTCCTGATCCTCGGTTCCGCCATCGGAGCCATCTTTGCCGGGCGCGTGGCTGACCGCTTTGGCCGCAAAAAAATCATCCTGGTCATGGCGGTAATCTTTATGATCGGCTCGCTGGGCTGCGCTATGGCACCCAACGTGGTTATTATGATCCTCTTCCGCTTTATCCTCGGCCTGGCCGTGGGTGGCGCAGCTGCGATCGTGCCAATCTATATTGCCGAAATCGTTCCCGCCAACCGCCGCTGGCAGTTTGTCACGCTGCAGGAATTGATGATCGTTTCCGGCCAGTTGATTGCTTACACCAGTAACGCAGCGATTAACGAAATCTGGGGTGGTGAAACCACCTGGCGCTGGATGCTGGGCGTCGCCTGTGTGCCTGCGGTGATTTTATGGGTAGGAATGCTGTTCCTGCCGGATACACCGCGCTGGTACGCCATGCATGGCCGCTACCGTGAAGCGCGTGACGTGCTGGAGCGTACCCGCCACTCACGGATAGTCGAGCGTGAAATGGGCGAGATCCGTCAATCGATGGACTCAAAAAGCCAGAAGAACGCCCGCCGTCAAAAAACTATCTCGGTCTGGATGAAGCGTCTGGTGGCGCTGGGCATCGGTATCGCCATGCTGCAGCAGCTTTCTGGCGTGAACACCATCATGTTTTACGCGCCAACCATGCTGCAGGCTACCGGGCTGGGTACCAACGCCTCGCTGCTGGCGACCATTGCCAACGGCGTGATCTCGGTGATCATGACCTTTGTCGGCATCATGCTGCTCAGCCGCTTCGGCCGCCGTCCGCTGCTGCTGGTCGGACAGATTGGCTGTACCTGTACGCTGCTGACTATTGGCCTGCTGACGTGGCTGATGCCGGAGACCGTTAACGGCCATCCCGACGTATTGCGCAGCTATCTGGTGCTGGCAGGCATGCTGGTGTTCCTGTGCTTCCAGCAGGGCGCGCTGTCGCCGGTCACCTGGCTGCTGCTGTCGGAAATGTTCCCGATGCGCATTCGCGGCATGGCCAACGGCATTTCGGTCTTTGCCATGCAGATGACTAACTTCTCAATTGCCTTTATGTTTCCGATCCTGCTGGAAGCCTTTGGCCTGACGATGACCTTCTTCGCGTTCGCCGCGATTGGCGTTGCAGGTGGGATTTTCGCGGTGATTTTTGCGCCGGAAACCCAGGGCAAAACGCTCGAGCAGATTGAAAAACACTTCAAAAAGCACCTGCAGGACGATCCGGCGCCGCAAACCAGCAGCTGAGGATCACCGCGTGCCAGGGACGGCACCCTTTACCTCTTTCTTTAATCATCATCTTATAGAGCGATCGGCCAAAGGCTGCCAGGCTTACCGTTTGCTATTCGAAAGGAAAGTCTATGTTCAAATTTCTGTTCGCGCTGTTTTCCAGTCCGGAATCACTGTTGCAGGTAATGAGCCAAAGCGACGTCGAAGAGTCGATTGAAGAGGGCGAGCGTATCATCATTGATGAGGATGGCAGCGCCGCCGTAAACATTTCCAGCAACGAAGTGCATGAAGACTTCTCCCGTCACGTCAATGCGCTGAAAAGGGCCTGAGATGGGAACGGCAATATTTATGGTTCTGATGGTCTGCGGTTACTGGTATACCAGCCGTGACCTGACCACCCGCTTCAAAATCAAACGCTCTTTTGGTTGGGACGTCTACTTTCTGGTGGCGCTCTACGGCTGCATCTTCGTTCTGCAGGGCTTGATTGCGACCGGACTGATCTGGCTGCTGCTGTTAGGCTTTTCTGCGTTAATGAATGCCCTGCCGCAGGTTGATGGTGGCCTGTATCATCACTGGCAGATGGAATTTATGACCTGGAGCTTTCTGGGGATACAGGCTCCGGTGGTGATCATGCTCTCCTTCGCCGTGGTATTTTGCATCTACCGCTCCAACTGGTCGGGTAGTGCACGGCTGAACAGTAGTAATCGCAAGAAGTTGTACAAAAAACTTTCCCGCGCGAACGGCGTGGAAGGCTTGCTGTTCCAGTGTATGGACGAAGGCGAACTGGCATGGGTGACGTTGAAATCGCGGCGCATCTACATTGGTATGATCCACACCGCGTCTTATGAAAATACGTCAACGTCCAATCTGGTGCTGATCCCGATGCTCAGCGGCTACCGTGACGGCAAGACCCTGAACCTGTCCATCGAACATAACTATGCAAAATGGTACGCAGAACACAACATCACGCTGAACTCTGAGCCGAAATCAGCGATGGCTTTTCGCAAGGTGATTATGCTGGATCAGATTGAAAGCTTGTCGTTGTTTGATGCAGCCAGCGCCAGTGCGCTGGCACTGGACGCTGAAGAAAAACTCGCCTGAAGTCCTGCTGACGCAGAGTTCCCCGCTTGTGGGTTCTGAGTCAGCAGGCAGTATTCAGCCCACCAGCAGAGTAACCAGCCAGAAACCGGCAAAGGTCATCAGCAGCGAACCCAGCACGTGGGTCATCACCGAGATCATCGCCCAGAGATAATTGCCTGCCTGCATCAGAGTGACAATTTCCAGCGAGAACGTGGAAAAAGTCGTCATCCCGCCACACAGGCCAGTGGTGATCAGCAGTTTCCAGGCAGGATCGAGCTGGGGATTGCGCAGGAACCATGCCATTGCCGCGCCAATAATAAAGCCGCCAACCAGGTTAACCACCAGCGTACCAGGCGGTAGATTAGGAAACAGCGAGTTCAGCCGGACGGCCAGCAGCCAGCGGATCACACAGCCAGCAGAGCCACCAATAATGACGGCGAGTAACGGTTTAAGCATTATGTCCTCAAAGATTTTTACGAGGATTGATGATCGGGCAGGTTCCGGAACGCCTGATACACAACCCTCTTCTTAATGAAAAGATGGCAGTATCAGGCGTCATCAGCCCCTTACGGGCAGGGCGGTTGGGAAAGGTGGAGCACCATCACCTTGAAGCGCTAGCGTAATCAGCCACGTCGTTTTTTGCAAGCTTATCAAAAGCCAGGCCTTAAAGAGTCGACGCGAAGAAGGTTATTTCGCAGGGCAGCGGGTTTGCGGATCCCAGCGCTCACAGAAGGCCCGCATATCCGTTGATTTGAAGTCAGCAAGATGCGCCATGATCTCGTTCATTGGCCAGTGCCACCAGGCGATCCGCACCATGCGCTCAGCAATCTCACGCACGAACCGCTCTTTGATCACCCGTGCCGGGACACCACCCACAATGGTGTATGGTGCCACGTCTTTGGTCACTACCGCACCAGCCGCCAGCACCGCACCATCACCTACTGTCACACCGGGCAAAACGGTCACCCCGTGTCCAATCCAGACATCATGACCAATCACAACACGATCGGCACGGCGGGCGGCAAAAAATTCCCGGTCACGCTCCGCAGTCGAACTGTAATACTCCGCGCAGTAGGTGAAACGGTGCTGTGATGGGCGGTCAACGGGATGGTTCGGCGCGCCCAGCCGCACGTTTGAAGCGATAGCCGTAAACTTGCCGATTTCCGAATCGGCTACGGTGCAGTAAGGCCCAAGATAGGAGTAGTCCCCCAGCGTGGCGTATTCCATATGGCTGTGCGCCAGGATTTCACAGCAGCGCCCCACTTCGGCTTCCCGCAGCGTCACGCTGTCATCAATAAAGGTTTCGGCAAGCTTTGGCTGGTGCAGTTCAATCACGGGCATGTTGGCCTCCATGTCGGATGTCTGGATGAGTGCCGCTCACCGGGCTGGAAACCGGCAATCAACACGGGGTTAGTTTAATCTGGCACAGCGAGATGACAGATTCGTGGAAAGAAGATGACAGCTCAGACTCAGCGCTGATTGATAACATGGCAGGAGCAGGTGGCATGAAGGTGCAGCAATGGGGTACAAGGGTAAGATTTTTTCTGTGCTGTAGTCTTATTCTTCCGCTTCAGGCAGTTTTATTTTTTTCTCAGGCAGTAAATACTCGATAAATCGTCTTTGTTCTTCAGTAATTAGCCACCTTTCGAAGCGATTCTTCTTTTCATGGCCTCTGTTTTTATCCGTCTTGCCAGGGGAGTCAACCATCAACCAAACCCCCAGAGCAGAATGAGCGCCCAGAAGGCCATGCATCCCACCAGAACTGCAATCATGACCCTTCCCCGGGTCGACAACCGACATTTCATTGACTTTCCTTATCATAGTTAATCGTAAGTGGCAGTATAAACTACCACAGGCAACGATCAAATTTCAGATTATCCTTACTGAAAAAATCTGGAAATTATTGCTGTTCCGTGTTCAGCCTTAAAAGAAATAGGCCGTATTTCAATCAACGTTGAAAATACGGCCTGTATTGAATCATTTCTGAGATTAATTTCCCGGAGGAGCGGCCGGTGGGCTTTCCTGCTCCTCTTCGGTATTCACCATGGTCGCCTGGATCTCCTCTTCCGTGATAGTCGGGTTCAGCGCAGCGGCCAGTGGTGAACTGGCCAGGCTATCCGGCATCGCCACGTGTGGGACCGGAGCGTCATGGCTCTCCTGCGGCGTCCGGCCACGGAATCCGCTCATCGCTGCAACCCCGGCACCACACAGACAGAAAAATGCATAGAGCATATTGCCACCCAGCGGCTGCATGATTGCCCCGGTCACCAGTGGGCCAATACAGGCTCCGACGCCAAATGCCATCAGCAGGCAGGCGGTCAGCGAGACACGGCGCTCCGGCACCACGCTGTCATTGGCTATCGCCACCACCAGCGGATAAAGGGAGAACTGCATCATGCTGGCGATAAACGCGGCCACCACCACCCACAGAAAGCCAAAGTGAAGAGGCAACGTCAGCGGCAGCGCGGCAAGCGCATAAAGTAGCGCGGTATAAAAAAGCAGGCGATGGCGGTCAACCCGGTCCGACAGCCAGCTCAGCGGAAACTGGGAGATCAGCCCGGCGAAAATAGTGATGCCCATAAACAGGCCGGTTTGCTGAGTGCTGAAGCCAAGCAGGCTGGTATACACCGGTGCCATACCGTAGAACGCCCCCACGGCCATGCCCGTTGCAAGCGTGATCACCAGAATCTTAGGGATGGTACGGAAGAAGTACCCCAGCTCCATCGGGGCGGGCGTCATCGGATGCGCATTGGTTCGCGTGGTCAGCGCTATCGGCACCAGGCAAAGCGCAAAGCACAGCGCGACGATCAGCAGGCTGGTACTGCCGGATCCGATCTGCGTCATCAGGATGATCTGGCCGGACGACAGGCCAAGATAGGTTGCCACCATATAGAAGCCGAAAATCAGGCCACGCTGCCCCACCTCCGCCTGGTCATTCAGCCAGCTTTCCAGCACCATATACTGACACATCATGCACAGGCCGATAATCAGCCGCAGGAAGATCCACATCGGCAGATATTCCGTAATACCGTGGCCCAAAACGGAAGCAGTGATAATACCGGCACAGGAAACATAAGCACGAATATGCCCCACGCGGGCAATCAGGTTATGCCCCACCTTGCCACCAATCACCAGGCCAATATAGTTAGCTGCGGTGATCCCCCCAATCACCCCGCCGCTTACCTGCTCATGGGCCAGGCGCAGAGAGACATAAGTGGTCAGCAGGCCGGAGCCAAGCAGCATCAGGAGTGTGGTGGTGTACAGCGGTAAAAAAGTGCCGAGGACTCTTTTCAATTACGGCTCCCTGTCGTCTTCAATCCGGAAAAAGGGTATGAATCTGAACTGTAGTCGTACTTCCCCCAACCGGGCAAGGTTCCCGGCTGGCTTGCGGACGATTCTCACACCGAAAGCGGTTAACGCCGGTCACGCTGTTTCTGTATCAGCCGGTAGAAACAGTCGTCGCATAACGCCAAATCTTCAGCAAAAAGTCGCTCAATCAATCGCCTTCGCCTGCCGCACTCCTGACAAAATTTCCCTGCGAGCCTCATCCCATTGTCCTTTTGTTTGTGGGATGACAACAATACCGCGTAACAACCCTGAATAAATAATGGTTATCACCGATCGATTAAAGTTTATTGATCGGTTTTATCGATCGCCTTTAATCTGCCAACAATGGCGTTACCACTTACCGCAACCCAGATTCGCTCAAATCCGCCCCAAGTGGGACAATACCATTTGGGTTCAACGGCTTAATGGAGTCGTAGCCCTGACTGATATGATCGATACTCACCCTTTTACGCACGGCACGTCCAGCATTCTTAATGTGTAGCTGTTCAGCTGCGGAGAGCTCGACTGAGTGGTGGCAAACCCGGCGCGATACACGCCATTGTTCAGCTGCGGGTAGATCTCCTCGTTCAGCGCATCAATCTCTTCCTGTAACCCGGCCGGATAAAGATCGTAGTCGGCGCGGGCCAGCCTTTACACTTCACTCTCCTCAATCCAGTCTGCCGGAGGAAAAATAGCACAATCCGGTCTGTTTACCGGCCAGTAAATCCTCGCATTCAACCTTTTACTAAAGTTTCCCGAAATCAGACCGATGTAATAAATACTTAACCAGAACCGTCAGCCACGATTATGCCACTGATCAAACCCCTCGAACTGATATTGTTATCAATTACAATTGTTTACTGCTGCGCCATGTCATCATGGTTCTGGTAGACTGCGCGCCGTGACCGCGGAAAAATTGCTAATTCTGATTATCCCAATACACTCAGTTCAGATCTATTGACGAAGCAGGCTCGCCATTTTGTCCCGCCTGCTGCCCGCAGGAACAGCATGAACGATCTGAACGTACTGAAGATTTTTATTGCCGCCGCTGAGGCCGGTAATTTTGCACTGGCAGCCCGCAAGCTGGGACTGACAAGATCGGCAGTGGCAAAAGCCATTGGCCGCCTTGAAGAGCGTACCGGCACCCGTCTGTTTCACCGCACCACCAGAGTGATCACCCTGACCGATGAAGGGCGCACGCTCTGTCAACGCTGCACTGTGACAATTGCCGAGCTGGAAGAGGCCATTCAGGCCATGTCCTCACGCGGGAACGAGCCACAGGGCTTGCTACGCATGAGCATACCGGATGCGTATGGCCGCAGGCAGGTGATGCCGGTTCTGGCCCGCTATCTGGCGGCCTGGCCACGGGTGGAAGCGGAGGTCAGTTTCAGCGACCGGACGGTTGATTTGATTACCGAAGGCTACGATCTGGCGATCCGCATTGGCGCTCAGAATATCAGCGAGGATCTGGTTTCACGAGTGGTGGACCGACAGCGCCTGAGTATTTGCGCCTCGCCCGATTATCTTCGCCGCAACGGTATACCCCGCACACCTGATGAACTGAAAAAACACGCCGGTCTGCTGTTTGTGCAGCATGGCCGCACGCTGGCCTGGCGACTGAGTGATGAGAATGGCAAATCCAGCAGGCTGGAGCCGGTCAGCCGGGTGCGCTTTGATGATGGTGAGGCGCTCAGGGATGCCGCCGTTGCCGGACTGGGCATCGTGCAGCTCCCTGATTTTCTGGCAGAGCAGGAAGCAGAAAAAGGCCGTCTGGTACGGATCATGGAGAAATACGAGCCCGAGCGAATCCCCATTGTAGTGCTCTACCCGACCCGTAAATATCTTGCTCCCAGAGTCCGCTTATTTATCGACAGTCTGTTTGAGGGGACGCATTAGCCCGAAGCCAGTCAGGCCTGATGACGGCTTCTGGTTTCATAAGCCAGGCGGTACTCCTCCAGCCCGGTAGTGAATGTCGCACGACGTTCATGCCAGCCGGTCAACGCACGCAGTTTGTCAGATCCTACCCATTGCCAGAAGTTAGCCAACCCGTGTACCGTCTCGATCGGCACAGTTCCGATCGGTGCAGATAACTTCAGCTGCAGGCCGTAAGAGTGAGCCAGGGCCTCACCAATCTGCTGCGCCGTTTCATAATGCTGACTGGAGATGTTGAATGCCTGCTGAGCCACCTCACGACGCTGTGGATGTTCTGCCAGCATGACATACGCCTCTGCACAGTCATCCACGTGCAGCGAGTGCATGATGGCGGCAGGATCAGCCAGCAGCTCCAGCACGCCCTCACTGCCTGAAGCAAGATCGAACAGCGGGCCATAGTGACTGGAAGAGAGGCCATAAACGATGGTCGGGCGCAGCACCGTCGCATCGTAAGGTGCCCCCTCCGCCACCAGCAGCGCAGAACCGAACTGCTCGCGCGGCAACAGCAGGTCAGGCGCTTTCATCGGGCTGCTTTCGGTATGAGGTGCCAGCCCTGCATCGCCATCTTTCAGATCCATCCCACCGTAATCTTTGCAGCCGCTGGTAAACATCAGCAGCGGCCGGATACCTGCTTTTGCGCCGTGCTCCCCGATAGCTGCCATCATCTGCTTAACCTTACTGAGGTGTGACGCCATCGCGGTGAAGTCTTCTGTGTTAGACACAACCACATCGAAAACGGCTTCCTCAGTCTGCTTCAGAAAAGAGAGCTCTTCCGGTGAACCGATCAGCGGATGGATTTCATTACGCGCCAGCCCGGCAGCATCAGCTTCCCGACGGCACAGCCCGTAAGTTTTCCATCCGGCCCGGTTAAAAGCGTTTGCCACTGCGTTGCCAATATAGCCATTTGCTCCAGTGACCAGCACTGTTTTACGTCGTGTCGCGTTGTGCTTCATCTTCATTTTCTCCTGTGGATTGCAGAAATTAATGACGCAAACACGATTAAAACAAATTTACTGGTGAAAGAGTTTCTACAGTGTGATGAGGGAAGCTCGCCACATCCGGTCTGATAGCGCCCGGCACCCGGCTGAGGCGGTCTTTCTCAATATGGAGCAGCCATTCAGACCATGATTATGCGAGATCAAAATATTCGCCCAGCCGCTGCGTCAGTATTTCCTGATGCTTCAACAAGGTTTTTCCTTTTTCATCCAGCCAGCCAGCCAGCCAGCCAGCCAGCCAACTGTACATGTTGCGACTCTGACGGCGTTTCATAATAACGATTAACTCTGGCATTACAGCGAATCAGCCCCTCCTGTGTAAACCTCCCATTATCCACGGCCACATTAGTCAGCAGGAATATAAGGCAATCCCAGAGGCTCAAACGTTGGGCCAGAGAAAAATAAATCATGCTGTGTGGTACAGAAGGTAAGACCGCAATACAGTGCTGTAAATTGTTCTGCGTAAGGTAAAGTTTTAACTTCACTATCTGTCTGCACGCCAGTCTCGCAATGGAATATGACGGGTTGGTCAGCGCGCCCATCAGATATTCACGGGATCCTTCCTGCAAATTGCGGACAACCACCTGCAATGCGGTGCACCTTTCTGCAATCCTGCAGGAAGGATTGTTGAAAACGGTGAGAAAGTACCCGGTTGGCGAAATCCCGTCAGCCAGAAGCAACCTGGCAGCCCGTATTCGCACCAGTTCGTTTTTGTCGGTCAGTAACGGCACAATTAACTGCGGCGGGACAGCGCGTTTATGGTCAATAATATACTGCAAAGCTAATTGCTTAACGGGTGCATAGCTCTCTCTGAATAATTCGGTCAGGATATCCTGGCTGATCCCCTCTGTATGGGTAATTATCGCCTCTGCCGCTAAAAATCTGATCGCCGCATTTTGCTGATTTTCACCTGATGCCAGATAATTTCTGGCGTGTAAAGCTGTTGTTCCTGCAGTACCTGAAGCGTGATTTTAGCCACATGCTTATTATGTGAATTTAAGCCAGTAAACAGCGCGTCCCGGTTTTCTGCTTGTGTTAAAAAAAGAAGGCAAGGTGCTGACTTCATGCATCAGCCCCAGACAAAGCACTGCACGCTGGCGGATCCGGCCATTATGATGACGGGTGAGCTGCTCAAGTTTCTTCACCGGATCCTGTTCTGTCCTGACCCATAACCCGTCGTCACGATTAGTGGGTTCTTCCATCAGTGCATCCAACTGACGCCGTATAAAATACTCCGATGCCATTTAGCCTCCTGATTGCCTGGCAGAATAAGTTGATCGCTGCAGCTTGCGATCGCCAGCAAATATTATCAACAACAAAAGAGAGTTAATAATCGTAAACTGACGATAACCATTAAGTTATTAATGTCAAAACTGAGACATCAGTATAAAAAATTATTCTTCAGTGCCTTTGTTTCAGCTCTAATATCCGGTAATTGCACTTTTGTTGCTACATTTTAAACGGACAATTTGTTCACTTATGGCTGAAGGAAAACTATTTTGGATAATCTGAAGAAGATCACCAGACTTTCGATCTGGAACATCCTCTTTGCCTTAGCATTGCTGCTGTTCGGGCTGGCGATGGCAATTGGCGGCGGCTGGCTGGCCGCACTGGGAGGAAACTGATATTACGTGCTCGCCGGAGCAGGCTGCCTGATTGCCGGTGCGCTGATCCTGATGAAGCGCACCAGCGGCGTTTACTGGTTTGCGCTGGTGTTTATTGGCACCCTGATCTGGACAATTCAGGAATCCGGCCTTGATTACTGGCGCTGGGTTCCCCGCTTCGACGTGATGCTGCTGCTGGGTGTGGTGTTTGCCTTCCAGCTACCAACTCTGCGTCCGGGCACAAGCCGCAAAGCTTCCCGCTTGCTGGGCAGCGTATTTATCCTGGCCTTTATCGTCGCTGCCGCGCTACCGTTTGCCCCGCTCAACGTTACGCCAGCAAACAATGTGCCCGCCGCAGGCGAAGCCACATTTGCCACAGACACCGGCAGTGGTAAAGCCTCCACGCCCGATCGAGGCGACTGGTATACCTACGGAGGATCGCTGGCTTCACAGCGCTTTGCTCAGGCCTCACAGATTACGCCAGAGAACGTAAAAGATCTGAAACTCGCCTGGCAATTCCGCACGGGAGATATCCCGAAAGCGCGCTGGGGCGGCGAGAATACCCCCATCAAAATTGGCGATACGCTTTATACCTGTACCCCGCATAACCAGGTTTTTGCCCTCGATGCCGCCACCGGCAAAGAGAAGTGGCATTTTGATCCGAAAGTCAGCGACAAATCCATTCCCTATACCGCTGCCTGCCGCGGGCTGACCTGGTTTGATGCGCAGACCAACAGCCACGTCTCAACCGGACAGGACAACAGCAATGTCGTGGCGACCAGCCGTTCACAGGACAATAATGCTGACTGCAACCAGCGGATTATCTTGGGCACACTGGATGGTCGCGTGATTGAACTGAATGCCAAAACCGGGGAAATCTGCCAGAACTTTGGCGATCGGGGCACGGTTAAAATCACCGATGATATGGGCGAAGTTTACGAGGGCTATGTGGCGATTAACTCCGCACCAGTGGTTATTCGCGATACGCTGGTGGTTGCCCATCAGGTGATTGACGGCCAGCGTGCTTTTGGGCCGCCAGGGGTGATCAAAGCTTACGATGTCCGCACCGGCCAGCTGAAATGGGCCTGGGATGCAGCGTCACCGGACACCAGCGCGCCGAAGAAAGGTCCGGATGCCTGGAAAAAAGGCTCTCCTGACGTCTGGACCTCTTTCACCGGAGACGACAAGCTGGGTCTGGTGTACCTGCCGTTCGGTAACGCCTCCGGGGATTACTGGAGCAGAACCCGTACCGATGCGGAAAATAAATACGCCGTGACGCTGACCGCGCTAAATATCGAAACCGGTTTGCCTGCATGGTCATTCCAGACAGCGCATAAGGATGTCTGGGATTACGATCAGGGCTCGCAGCCTACTCTGTTCGATTATCCGGATAAAGACGGCAGCAAAACGCCCGCAATGATCGTGCCGACCAAGCAGGGGGAAATTTACATCCTGGATCGCCGTACCGGCAAATCCCTGTTTGGTGTGGAAGAGAGACCAGTACCGGGCGGTGGCATGGAGCCAGAGTCCCGTTCACCTACCCAACCTTATTCAGCCTTCCACCACCTCAGCAAGCCCGATCTGACGCCGAAGGATATGTGGGGCCTGACGCCAATCGACCAGTTGGTCTGTCGCATTCAGTTCCAGAAGGCGAGCTACAAGGGGCAATACACGCCACCGCTGGCTGAACGGCATACCATTGAATATCCGGGCTATAACGGCGGCTCCGACTGGGGCAGCGTGTCATTCGATCCAACCCGGGGAATCATTATTGCTAACTACAATGATATGCCCAACTACAACATCCTGGTTCCCCGCGCCAAAGCGGACGCCATGGGCTGGAAGCCGCGCGATCTGATCCCCTACAACCCGCACGATACCGGCCATGCTGAAGGGGCTGGCGATCCTCAATTCGGTGTCCCTTATGCCGTTAACGTGAATGCGGGCTGGCGACTGAAATACACCGGCATGCTGTGTAAGGAACCGCCTTACGGTGGTATCCGCGCTATTGATGTACGGGATGGCCGGACGCTGTGGGATCGTCCTTTGGGGACCGCTCGTCGCAACGGGCCTTTCGGTATCCCGACCGGCCTGCCGATCAATATTGGCACACCGAACAACGGCGGATCGGTGGTCACTTCAGGCGGGCTGATCTTTGTGGCAGCCGCCACGGATGATCTGATCCGGGCGATTGATATCAAAACCGGTAAAACGGTATGGAGCACACCGTTACCCGCTGGCGGCCAGGCTAACCCAATGATCTACACCCAGAATGGACGGGAGTATCTGGTGATTGTCGCAGCCGGACATCACTTTATGGAAACGCCTCCGGGCGATTACGTACTGGCTTACGCCCTGCCGAACACTCAGTAAAGTCAGGTCTCAGTGCCTTCGCGAGGAGGGGCTAAGGCCTGTTGGTCTGGAGTAAACCCCGGCAGAAAGCCGGGGTTATGGGAGGATTCAGAACTGGTACGAAACGTTGACCGAGTAATTACGGGGTTCGCCATAAACGACATAGTCGCTGGCATAAGCGTAATAGTCGCGGTCAAACAGGTTGTTAATATTAGCCTGCACTGCCAGCTGTTTCGTCACCTGATAACGACCAAACAGGTTTGCCATCGGGTAGCTACCCTGATAAACGCGATGCGTTTCGCCATCCGGCCCGATTGCATCCTGGAAGGTCCGGTTCTGCCAGTTCACGCCACCGCCCAGCGTCAGTTGTGGCAGCATCGGTAGTTGATAGCGGGTGAAGAATTTCAGTGAGGTTTGCGGCATGTTGCTGTTGAAGCGGCCAGTGGAATCCTTCGCCACATAGCGTGTTGCACCGAATGTCATCTGCCAGTTATCGGTAACCGCGCCGTTCAGCTCAAACTCAGCCCCTCTGCTGACTGCGCCTTTTGCCGCGTAATAAGCCTGTTCACTGGAGCCGTTAACAAAGTTATCGCCATCCTCCTGCCCGACGTTATCCTGCTCAATACGGAACACGGCAAAGGTTGCCGTCAGCCGTCCATCCATCCAGTCCGACTTCAGGCCGCTTTCGTAGTTTTTCCCGGTGATCGGCGCAAGATAGCCTCCGTTACGATCGCGTTCAGTTTGCGGTTGGAAGATGGAGGTGTAACTGGCGTAGGCAGACCAGGCTTCATTGATGTCATACACTAACCCGCCATAAGGGGTGATGTTATTTTTGGCCATATCACCGCTGCTGCCAATAGTGCTCCACTGCGTATAACGGGCACCCAAAATCAGCGACAGCGGATCGGCCAACGACAGACGTGCTGCCGTGTAGGCAGATTTCTGCCGCACCACATCATCCGCGTTCAGATACCAGTCCCCCCAGCCAGGCTCTGCCACATCCCCCTTCCAGTCGTTGAAACTCAATGTCTCATCGTCGTTATAAGCCCCATCGGAACTGTAAGTGGCGTTATGCTGGCGGCTGTAACTGACCCCGGCCATCAGCTCGTGCTGGCGTCCAAAGAGTTCAAACGGACCGCTGGCGTAGCTATCAATCGAATCCAGCTTCCGTTTACCCCGGTCCAGACTGCCAATGCCGGTGATGCCTTCTCCGGTGACAACATCCGGAAAACCTTCCAGATAAAGAAGCTTGTCATTAAAAGTCTCCTCCGCATGAGTGCCATTCATGCGGAATACCCAGCCGTTAGTGAAGTTATGCGTGATGTTGGCAAACACTTTTCGTGAATTGGTGCTGTAACGGGTCCAGTCTGCCGATTCGTTGGTACCGCGCCCATAGTGAGTGCGAAGGCCGTTACTGTACCAGGTGGGTAAGCCGCCCCACGTCGGGTTGCTGGTCTGGTTATCCTGATAGTCATAGCCCAGCGACAGCGTGGTGTTATCCGTCACGTCGGCATCCAGCACGCCGTAAAGGAATTTTTTGGTTTTGTGGTAACGATCCAGCGAACCATCCTGATCCTGATAACCAGCCACCACCCTGCCGCGCACGGTGCCAGATTCATTCAGCGGTCCGGAGACATCAGCCATATAGCGTTGATGGTTCCAGCTGCCATATTCCGCACTGACGTTGCCGGTGAACTCACGGCTGTCGGCATGTTTGCGCACCATATTCACCGAAGCTGCCGGGCTGCCTGCACCGGTCATCAGGCCGGTCGCGCCACGCACCACTTCAATGCGGTCGTAAATCGCCGTGTCCTCTGCGGCATCACCGTAGTTCCAGGTATCGCTGACCGAACTGGGAATGTCGTCATAGGTGAAACTGCTGATCTGGAAACCCCTGGCGAAATACGAGGAGCGTTCGCTGTCAACAAGCTCGGTTCCGATCCCGGTGGTGTTATCCAGCACGTCTCCTACCGATTGCAGGTTTTGATCCTGCATTCGCTGTTTGGTGACCACGCTCAGCGATTGCGGAACATCACGAGGTGTCATCAACATTTTCGTGCCAGCACGGGTTATTTTGACGGCGTAATCCTGCTGCGTCGTGAAGGCATCATCAGTCGTGGCATCGACCACCAGCTCCTGCTGTAACGTCGGCGTTTTGCTGTCAGAACTGGCTTCCGCAGCCAGCGCGGGAAAAGGAGTAACAGCAACATGAATCACCCACGCCAGCACGGAAACAGTAAACGTTTTCTGGCCCCATGACGCACAATTAACCGCGCCATTTTCCCTGCGATAAGAAGGCATTAACACTTCCCCTGAAGAATCATTGTTTTTATTGAATGAGAATGTTAATAATACTCATTTGCTTTTTAATAACTCCAAAAGATTCTGCAATACATATGTAACAACCTGTGTTTACACGTTTAATTATTGATGGGGTACAGAATGAAATCTTTCAGTCCGCGCAAAGCCGCGGTTGCTCTCGCGGTAGTGGCGGCCTTCAGCCTGACGGCGTGTCAGGCTCCGGCGACAAAAGCGCAGGCTCCTGCCGCTGTTCAGAAGCCGGTTGAAACTCAGGTTTCCCAACGGGAGTTAGGTGACGGGCTGTATGAGATGGCCTATTCACCCGAAGCCAAAGCGCTGTATGTTGCCAGCGCACAGGGGTTCAAAGACGTAAATGGCGGTATGCTTTATCGCCTCAATCCCACCACGCTGGAGACTCTGGGCGAAACGCATACCGACCTGAAAAACTTCGCGATGGCAACCGATCCGGATGGCAGCGTGTTTTACACTACCAACACACTCGATGGCGGCATCTCGAAAGTGGATGCTAAAAGCGGCAAGGTGCTGCAGCGCCTGATGTTCACAGAGAAAGGCAAAGATGGCGATCCGTTAGGCGCACGTGAAATCTTCCTGCATCAGGGCCAGCTGTATATCGGCGGCGTGGGCGACCCGGCGATTATCTGGGTGGTGGATGCGAAAACCCTGAAATTGAAAAAGACCATTAAAAACGCCGGAAAGTGGGTAACGGGGATCATTTATTCTCAGGTGACTGACCGTATTTATGCGGCCAATGGCGGCGGAGAAATTCTGGCTATCAATCCGCGCAGTCACCGTATTGAGAAGCGCTGGACCCCGGATGATGGCAAAGCTTACCTGTTCCTGAATCTGGCGGAAGACCCGGAAACCGGCCGTTTGTTCGTGACCGATGATTCTAAAGCGAAAACCACGCTGGTCTTCGATGAACGCAGCGGCAAAGTGGTCAAACGCCTGCCGGGTGACGCGCTGGGCATCAAGTTCAACGCCAGACGCCACGAGCTGTACATCAGCCAGCGTGAGTCAAAGAAAGTCTTGCAGCTGGACGCCACCACCTACGCGGTGAAAAACAGCTGGTCCTTCGACAGTCACCCGAACAGCCTGCTGGTGTCAGACGACGGCCAGACGCTGTATGTCACCGTGAAGCAGGACTTCAACAAGGACAACTCAACCAAAGGCCCGGACAGTATTGCCCGCATTTCTTTGCAATAAATGGGTTGTGAGTTTTGAACAGGGACGCACTGGCGTCCCTTTTTTCCCTTTTTAAAATGGAGAACCGGGAAGCCGTATTCCCTGCTTATCTACCTCAGTTAATGATGCAGCATTTCATCGACAACCTGAGCTTTCGTTAACTGATAAGGGTACCAGGTCGGCCAGTTATCCATTTCCTTTAGCAAGTCTTCCTGAGAGCTGTTTCCCATAAAGAGATGGAAGTGAGCAGATTTGCGTGGGGCAATGGTGTGATCGCTGAACTGGACATATTTAGGCGCTTTACTGCCAGGATCCTGACATTCAAAAAGGTATCGAACCCCTTTTTTACCAGACAGGTAGGTAAGAATTTTGCGTCCGGCGTACTTATATTTACAGGAACTGATGCGATTCCCTACGTAAAATTCCATCACGCCGTTTTCGATACCAATGGCATTAATCTCTGTCTTATACCCTTTGCGGTAATACTCTTTGATTTCTTCAAACGTTTTGCTCTTATCCATTTTCGCTTTCTTTTTGAAAACGGGGTCAAGATCGCCGTTTATGAGTAGAGGATACACCGACTCCCACATCCCATCCCAATCAGTCAGGCTCCTGTCTTTAACTTGCCGATCGGCAAATTCCCCATCAGCGGCCTTCTGTTCTGTTTCCGTCAGGGGTTGACCATGAGAGTGATGCCCATGGGCGAGCGCTTGCCCGCTAACCATCACCATCCCCAACGCCAATACCCACTTTCCATAATGACCAGACAAAATAAGATCCTCCTGTACAGATTGAAATTTAATGTTACGTTATAACATAACTATTTTCAATATTGAACGGGTGAAGAAATTCGGGAGTAATGGGTGCAGCCGAAAAGTTCGAGGCCGCCCGAAGGCGGCCTCTTAAAATACTGTCCCCACCCGGCGCTTATCTCCGGCACTCTCATTGGCTTAGCTCTTGAAGGGGGCGAAAACAATAGTGCCGGATACCCTGAGATAATTCTTAACATTAATTGCTCTTGTTATTATTAACCTGCTAATCAAAATCATTACTTAGATTTATGAACATGATTCATCAAGCCTATCCTGTTTATGATCATTATCAGTAGCGAGTAAACCGATAAAATTCGCCCTGTCACTTCGATTTTTACGGACAGCTATGCTCAATATCCCTCTCCGGTCAGCGAAAACCTCAGGACTGCCTTTTATTGTCATCCTGAGCGCATTAATGGCAGTCACCTCCCTCTCTACCGATATCTATCTGCCTGCCATGCCGGCTATGGCAAAAGATTTACAGGGCGATGCGGAACTGACAATCACCGGCTTTTTGATCGGCTTTTGCATTGCTCAACTGATTTGGGGACCGATCAGCGATCACTTGGGGCGACGCCTGCCGCTGTTTATTGGCATGGTTTTGTTCGTGGTGGGCGCGGTGGGGTATGCCTTATCAACCGATATCGTGCAAATCGTGTTCTGGCGTGTTTTTCAGGCTTTAGGAGCATGCACCGGCCCGATGCTGGCACGAGCGATGATCCGCGATCTTTTTAGCCGCACCCGTGCAGCGCAAATGCTTTCGACACTGATAATAATAATGGCCATCGCCCCCATCGCCGGACCGCTGATTGGCGGACAAATAATCAAAATCCTGTCGTGGCATACCATTTTCTGGTTGCTGGCGCTCATCGGCACGTTGATGTTTATTTCTTTGTTCTGGCTACCTGAAACATTACCCGAAGACAAACGAGTAAAGGCCTCTTTATCCAGTGCTTTCCGGAATTATTACCGGTTGCTGACTCACACCAGATTTATACGCTTCACGTTATGTCTGGCGTTTTATTACGTCGCGGCTTACGCATTTATTACCGGTTCGCCTTTTGTCTATATCACTTATTTTGGTATCGGGCCGCAATATTACGGCTGGCTGTTTGCCCTCAATATCATTGGGCTGATGGGGATGAGCCTGGTCAACAGACGTCTGGTTCAGCGATATCCGCTGGAAACATTGCTTAAATACGCCGTGCTTACCGCAGCATCAGCCGCAGTCGTTCTCGCTGTTGCCGCAAAACTGAATTACGGCGGCGTGCTGTTCATTATCGTCCCGGTGTTCATTTTCTTTTCAATGAACGGGATCAATGCTGCAACCTCAACGGCTTGCGCACTTGACGCTGCGCCAGACGTCGCCGGTTCTGCTTCGGCGCTGGTGGGATCGCTGCAGTATGGCAGCGGCATTATCTCTTCGTTGTTACTGGCCCTCCTCAGCGATGGCACGCCGTGGACAATGGGCTGGATAATAGCCTTATTTGCGGTAGCCAGGCGCTTGAAACAGTGAAAATCGTCGGCGATCGTTATCCGGCATCTTTACAGGCTCGCGTGGGTCGTTGACACTTAAGTTGGCTTGCGGGCTTCCCGAGGAAAGATCGGCAATTCGTTGAAGTTTTCTTTCATCATCAGCGATAATTGCGGTTTGCTTTTTCACTGGGAAAAGAATGAGCGACTTGCAACAACGCAGGCACGCCCGCAAGCGGCCGATGAAACTCAGTACCTCGGTCACGCTGATGGTCAGCAGCGTAATTGTTTCGGTACTGGTGGTGGTCTGCGCGCTGTTCTTTGTGCAGATCAGCCATGCCACCCGCGATGGGGTGAAGGCAGCCGCTTTCGCCGTGGCCAGAACGCTGGCCGACGACCCCATGGTGAAGCAGGGCCTGGTTTACCCTCCCGACAGAAATCTTATCCAGCCAGTAGCCAGCCGCATACAGCAGCGTAACAACCTGCTGTTTGTGGTGGTGACCAATATGGACGGCATCCGTTACTCCCACCCTGATTCCGGTATTATCGGCGCTCATTTCATTGGCGACGATATCAACCCCGCGCTGGCGGGCTCAGAGAATGTTTCCGTTAACCGCGGCACGCTGGATGAGGCGATGCGCGTGTTCACGCCGGTCTATAACGATCGGCAACAGCAAATCGGCGTGGTCTCGGTCGGCATTTCCCTGAACAAAGTGGCTGAGCAGATTAACCGCAGCCGCTGGAACGTGCTGTGGATAGTGCTTTTCAGCGCACTGGTCGGCACGTTGGGCATCTGGGCGCTGGTCCGGGTGCTGAAGCGCATTCTGTTCGGCTTTGAACCCTATGAAATCTCCTCCCTGTTTGAGCAACGCCAGGCGATGCTGCAATCACTGAAAGAAGGCGTGATTGCGGTAGATCGTGACGGGCATGTGACCCTGATAAACCATGCTGCCCGCAAGATGCTGCTCTCCCCTGATGACCTGCTGGCAGGAAAACGGGTGGAACCGGGGCCGCTGGTTGCCACACTGGGTGAAGTGGTGCGTACCGGCAAACCGGTGCAGGATCGGGAAATCAGCAGCTATGGCCGACTGTTTTTGTGCAATATCCTGCCGGTCCGCAGTAATAACCAGGTGATTGGTGCCATCAGTACTTTCCGCGACAAGACTGAGATCCGCCTGCTGATGCAGCGGCTTGATGGGATGGTCAGCTATGTGGATGCATTGCGCGAGCGCTCTCACGAATTTATGAATAAGCTGCACGTCATCCTTGGCCTGCTGCACATGAAAAATTATCCCAAGCTGGAGGATTACATCCTGCAGACTGCCAATAACTATCAGGAAGAGATCGGCGCGCTGCAGCACAAAATCAGATCGCCGGTGATTGCCGGTTTCCTGCTGGGCAAAATGAACCGCGCAAAGGAGACTGGTCATCTGTTGACGCTGGCCGAGGAGTGCCTGGTACCCGATAACCCCAACGAGCAGCAGGTTGCGGTGCTGATCACCGTGCTGGGTAACCTGATTGAGAATGCGCTGGAGGCGATGGCGGCCCAGTCTGATGGCGAAGTCAGTGTGCTGCTGCATTATCATAACGGCTGGCTGGGCTGCGAAGTCAGCGATGACGGGCCAGGCATTGCGCCTGAGCATATCCGGACTATTTTTGACAAAGGCTTTACCACCAAAGGCGGCGAACACGGCGTTGGCCTGACGCTGGCGAGGCAGCAAGCGGAGGATCTCGGCGGCAGTATCGCGGTGGAATCCGAGCCGGGTGTGTTTACCCAATTTTTTGTCCAGTTACCCTGGGACAGTGAAAGGAAGAGTGCGTGATTAATGTATTAATAGTTGATGATGATGCCATGGTCGCCGAGCTAAACCGCGTCTATGTCAGTCAGATCCCGGGTTTTAGCTGCTGTGGGCATGCCGCCACTCTCCTGCAGGCTGAAACGATGATTAACGATCCGTCGATGAGCATCGATCTGATCCTGCTGGATGTCTATCTGCAACAGGATAACGGTCTGGATCTGCTGCCGATCCTGCGGGCCGCAGCCAGTACCATTGACGTGATTGTGATCTCTTCCGCCTCTGATGCCGCAACCGTGCAGAAATCGATGCATTACGGCGTGGTCGATTACCTGATCAAACCGTTCCAGTTCCCCCGCTTTGAAGAGGCGCTGACCAGCTGGCGTGAGAAGAAAAACCTGAAAGGATCGCATCAGTATTACGAACAGGCTGATGTCGATCGTCTGATGCACGGAGGCGCACCCGTGGTGGCCGATGCCCGTCGGCTGCCAAAAGGACTGACTCCGCAAACGCTGCGCACCCTTTGCCAGTGGATTGATGCGCATCCGGCGACGGAATTTTCAACCGATGAGCTGGCAAACTCGGTGAATATCTCGCGGGTATCCTGCCGTAAGTACCTGATCTGGCTTGCGCAGATCAACATTCTGTTCACCAGCGTGCACTATGGCCTGACCGGAAGACCGGTCTATCATTATCGCCTGCAGGCGGAGCACCACGACCTGCTTAAGCAGTACTGCCAGTGACCAAACGGTAGTCAAAATCCCGCAGGGTAAAGCTGAACTGGCTGGCGGAGGAGAAGATCACCTCGCGTTGCTTAGTGACAAAAATCGCCTCAATACCGGGCTGATGCCTGAGCAACGCACAGCCCTTCTCCACGCCCATGCCGTAAATCAACGTGGTCCAGATATCGCCATCCAGTGAGTCGGTGGAAATAATGGTCACGCTGTCCAGCTCGTTATCCAGCGGGTAGCCGGTTCGCGGATCGAGGATATGGTGATATCGTCGGCCATCCTGCTCAAAATACCGTTCATAAACGCCCGAGGTCACCACCGATTTGTTCTCCACGGTGATAGCTCCCACCAGCGCATCCGCCTCGCCGAACGGTTTCTTCAGCCCTACCGTCCAGCCTCCGGGTGGTGAACCCAGCGTCTGAACGTTGCCACCAAGATTGATCAGCGCCTGCTCAACGCCCTGCAACTTAAGATAGTCTCGCACCCTGTCGGCAATAAAACCTTTGGCTATCGCGCCAAGGTCGATCTCCATATCGGGCTGAGTCAGAAAAACCGTTCCTGCTTCGTCATCCAGTATCACCTGCTCTGGCCGGGTGCGGGGCAGTAAAGTGGCAATCTCTCCGGCAGGTGGCACGCTGTCTCCCTTAAAACCAATCCGCCAGCGCTTCACCAGTGGCCCGATGGTCAGGTTGAAACAGCTGTCCTTCACGAGGCTGGCTGCCAGCGCACAGCGGATCAATTCAAAAACTGGCGCACTCACCGTAACCGGCGCACGGCCCGCCGCGTGATTAATATTCATCACTTCGGACTGAGCGCGGTTGACGGTCAGCAGATCTTCATACTGTTTGATTAAACGGAATACCTGAGAGGCAAGCGCCTGATTGTTATCGAACAATTTCAACAGGATGGGCGAACCCATTAAGACGGCGGAATACCCATAAACATGACTGCCGGAAGACATAACGGGCTCCTTTGAATTGACGCCCCGGCAAGATGAGTCCGGGGCGTTGAGGACTTAACGTTTTGCGCGGCTGGCCGCCTGATGGCCCGCAAGGGTGCCAAAGATAATAATATCGGCTACGGCATTTCCGCCAATACGGTTACCGCCGTGGATACCACCAACCACTTCGCCAGCGGCGTAAGCACCCGGGATGATCTGGCGCTGGTTATCCAGCACGGCTGTTTCGGTATTCACAGTCACGCCGCCCATGGTGTGGTGAACGCCCGGTGCGATTTGGATCGCGTAAAACGGGCCTTCTTTTACCGGGTTGCGCATAGCAGTCTTACGGCCAAACTCTTCGTCGTGCTGCTGCTCAACAAAACCATTGTAGCGCTCCAGCGTCGCCAGGAAGTGATGACGATCCATTCCCAGCTTATCCGCCAGTTCGCGAGGCGAAGCCGCACTGACCACAAAGCCTTTGGCGATGTACTCATCGGCAGCTTTATTTTTCGTCCGCACATTTTCATCGAACACGATGTAAGCGTATTTCTCCGGCAACGCGATAATCTGCGCCGACACTTTATCGCGGGTTTCCATCTCATTGTAGAAGCGGTTGCCCTGCTGATTCACCAGAATAGCGCCACCGCCACGAATGGATTCAGAAATCAGGTAGGAGGTCTTCTGCTCCACCGTTGGGTGGATCTGGATTTCGCCCATATCCACCGTACCCGCACCAATCTGCTCCAGCAACGCAATACCGCCGCCGGTTGCGCCTTTATGGTTGGTGGTGACAAAGCCTGCCAGGTCGGGACGATATTTCACCACCATCTGGCTGTTGGCGCTGAAGCCGCCGGTCGCCACGATAATGCTTTTGGTGCGGATAGTCTGCTGTTCGTTTTCATCATTCAGCACGCTGACGCCGCAAACTTCACCCTGCTCCATCAAAATCCCGGTCACGGAAGTGTCCAGCATCACCCCGATTTCACGTTTGGCTATGTTACGCACCAGCCCGCTGATCAGGTAGCCGCCGACGGCCGATCCATCTCTCGGACGGTGGGTTCGGTCAATACTCATACCGCCAGTGGTGGTGATATCGTTAAGCATAATGCCGCGGTCGGCAAGCCATTCGATAGCCATCGGCGCATTCTCAACAAAGCGGTGCAGCAGCGCAGCGTTATTTTTGTTTCTGCCGCCCTTCAGCGTTTCGGCATAGAACAGTTCTTTACTGTCATTGATGCCTTTCACCCGCTGGAAGCGCGTTTCGGCGGCGTTCATCCCGGCGGACGCTTTGATGGTATTGCCCCCGATGGAAGGCATTTTCTCCACGATCAGCACGCGGGCCCCTTCATCATGAGCCTGAATGGCTGCGGTCAGGCCTGCGCCACCACTGCCGATAACCACCACATCGAAATCCTGCGGAACAGCGGGATTGCCGCCCTCTTCCACCACCAGCGCCTTGCTGGATTTCACCATCGCTTTGGAGACCGCTTTTTTCACCGCCTCACTTTGTGATGTTGCACCGGAAATCGCATCCACGTGCGGACTGTTGGCATCCAGAATACGGCCACGTATCTCTTGAAAGCTGGTCACGAAGCTGACATCGTCTTCCGGCCCGTCAGTCAGTTCAATCGCCGCAATGCGGTCAGTCTCCAGGCTGACGCTAATCACCAGCTCATTGTCTTCATCCTGTACTTTCTCGATAAAGGTACCGGGTTTAAATTTCGCAGCGGCCATGCTCATGTCGCGGATCATCGCTTCAACCAGCGAAAAACGCCACAGCGGTTCCGGAATGTTCTTCTCTTCCCGCTGGGTGCTGTCGATAAACAGTTCCAGGTTTTCACCGCTGGCGATACGGTCACTCCAGTCGGGATAGGCAATGCAGGCACGACCAACGGCCACCAGGTCATAGCCGTGCTCCATCGCCTGTTCAACATCGGCAGCATTGGCCACGCCGCCCACGCCCATCACCGGGATTTGCGCCAGCGTGTCGGAACGCATCGCGACGTATTTATCGATCAGCGGCGTCGGGTCAGTTGTCTCAACGATGGAGGAACGCAGTGAGTAGCCGACAGAAAAATGGAGATAGTCCAGACCGCGGGCCGCCAGTTTTTCCAGCAGATACAGAGTGTCATCAAAGCGGATGCCGGGAACTTCCATCTCTTCTGGCGAGAAGCGATAGCCAATGATGAAGGCGTCGTCAGCGTGCTGGCGCACCATCTGGTGCGTGATTTCCAGCACCGCCAGAGGGAATTTTGCGCGGTTATCGCGGCTGCCGCCCCATTCGTCATCACGCCGGTTGGAATGAGGAGAGTAGAACTGCTGAATCAGATAGGTGTTGGCCCCGTGAATTTCGACACCGTCGAAGCCCGCCTGAATGGCACGGCGTACGCCTTCACCAAACTTGTTCACCATGCCCACCACTTCTTCCGTGGTTAAGGCTGTGGGCGTGGCAGCGCCATCACGCGGAGCTGCCACTGCACTCGGTGCCACCGGAGTACGGCCACCAATCAGCTTTGGCTCGACCATGCGACCGCCGTGGTAAATCTGCAGGATCGCTTTGGACCCTTTGGCTTTGATTGCTTCCGCAATTTTTGCCAGACCCGCGATTTTTTCATCGTTATCGATGCCGATTGCGCCAGGGAAAGCCAGCCCAAGATCATCAATAAAACAGCATTCCACCACGATGGTGCCAATGCTGCCTGCACGCGCCCGGTAATATTCCACCAGTTCGCTGCTTACCGTCCCGTCAAAATAGCCGGTACAGGTGGTCATCGGTGCCATCAGCAGGCGATTTTTCAGTTCTGTGCCATTCGGTAAAGTGAATGGGCTAAACATAAGCGATTTGCTGCTCATTATTGTCTACTCCAAATTTTATAAAATTTAAATTCAAAATCAGGTTGCCGACACTATTTTTAGTTCTGATTGTTTGTCGTTTGCATGGAATCAATATAATCCTTTTTTTAGTTACTAAAGCATTTACGTTAGTTATAAAACTATTAAAGTGTTTCGGTAACAGGAATACCCCTATCGGATAAATCATTTAAAAATAAAATGTTCACATTCCATTAAATAAAGATAACTTTTATGTTACTTCCAGACTGAAACCTCCCAACCTGCTAAGGACGTAGCCTGCAGCGAGATCCGATCTCTACCCCTACCTCTTTAGGTTGATATAAGAATATTCTTTACCTCTTTATCATGTTCCTCTGAGGCTATTTAACCCAATAAACCTGTCAGGTATTTAAAATAAACAAATTGTGGTCTGATGAGCGTAATTTCTTGATCCTGATCAAATGTCACCCCCCTGAAAAGCGCAGAATATAAATATCATCTTATTTTAATTCACCGCCGGTTTAAGCGATGAATGGCTATTTAATACAACGGCAAATTTCACTTTAAATAAGCAAAGTATCTTTTGAAACTAAAAAAAGTGAAGGCCAGCCGGATAGCGAAAACGAATCTTAAACTACTAGCAGAAGTGTACTATGACTGATAAATCACTCTCTCTACCGCAAAATAAAGCAGGCAATGCAAAGGCGGGTAAGAAAAACCGTCTGGTAATGATGGCGCTGCCCGTTATCGTGGCTTTGCTGTTGCTGTTAGTGCCGGTTCCGGATGGGCTTCCGCCTTATGCGTGGCACTTCTTCGCGATCTTCGTTGGCGTTATCGTTGGCCTGATTTTCGAGCCGCTGCCGGGGGCCGTGGTTGGCCTGACCGGGGTGGTGGTTATCGCGCTGGGCAGTCAGTGGCTGTTATTCAGCCCGGAACAGCTGGCCGATCCGAAATTCAAACTGGCAGGTCAGTCGTTTAAATGGGCGGTCAGCGGCTTCGGTAACTCCACCGTGTGGCTGATTTTCGGTGCCTTCATGTTTGCCGCCGGTTACGATAAAACCCAGTTCGGCCGCCGCCTGGCGCTGATCCTGGTGAAATATCTTGGCCGTCGCAGCCTGACGTTGGGTTACGCCATCACCCTCGCCGACCTGTTGCTGGCCCCGTTCACCCCATCCAACACCGCGCGCAGCGGCGGGACAATTTTCCCGATTATCTCTAACCTGCCGCCGCTGTACGGTTCCAAACCAAACGATCCAAGCGCCCGTAAAATTGGTTCTTACCTGATGTGGGTTGCCATTACTGCAGCCTGTATCACCAGCTCAATGTTCCTTTCCGCACTGGCACCGAACCTGCTGGCGCTGGCGCTGGTGAAAAGCATCGTGGGCATCAACATCTCCTGGGGCATGTGGTTTATTGCCTTCCTGCCGCTGGGCGTACTGCTGATCCTGACCATGCCGCTGCTGGCCTACTGGTTCTATCCGCCGGAAGTGAAAGTGAACGACGAGGTGCCGCTGTGGGCCAGTCGCGAGCTGGAAAAACTGGGCAGAATGTCCCGCAATGAAATCCTGCTGCTGGTGTTCGTCTGCTGTGCGTTGATAATGTGGATCTTCGCCGCCAGCTTTATCGAACCGGCTCTGGCTGCCCTGCTGGTGATTGTGCTGATGCTGTGGACCGGCGTGCTGGAGTGGAACGACATCACCGGTAACAAAGCGGCGTGGAACACTTTCGCCTGGTTTGCAACACTGGTGGCGCTGGCTGACGGCCTCTCTTCCACCGGCTTTATCGGCTGGCTGGGTAAAGAAGGCGGCGCGCTGATGGGCGGTATCTCTCCGGGCGTGGCAACCATTGTTCTGCTGCTGGCGTTCTACCTGCTGCACTATCTGTTTGCCAGCACCACCGCGCATACCACCGCGCTGCTGCCTGCTGTTCTGACCATCGCTTCTACCATTCCAGGCATGAATATGGAAGTGTTCTGTCTGCTGACAGTGACCTCGCTGGGTATTATGGGGATCATTACCCCATACGGGACCGGTCCAAGCCCTATATACTACGGGAGTGGTTATCTGCCGACGAAAGATTACTGGCGGTTGGGTACAATCTTCGGTGCCATTTTCCTTGTCGCCCTGCTGGTGATTGGTTATCCGTGGATGGCAATGATGTTCTGATTAACAACCGTCGGGGAGAGCCCCCCCGGCGGTTAAATTTTAGGAGTAAAAAAGCGATGTCGAACAAACCGTTTTATTACCAGAACCCTTTCCCACTGAAGCATGATGAGACCGAATATTACCTGCTGACCGCCGATCACGTCTCTGAGGCGGAATTTGACGGCCAGCCGGTGCTGAAAGTGGAGCCGGAAGCGCTGACTCTGCTGGCAAAACAGGCCTTCCACGACGCCTCCTTTATGCTCCGTCCGGACCATCAGCAACAGGTTGCCGATATCCTGGATGACCCGGAAGCGAGTGAAAACGATAAGTATGTTGCGCTGCAGTTCCTGCGCAACTCCGAAATTGCCGCCAAAGGCATCCTGCCAACCTGCCAGGATACCGGTACCGCCATCATCATGGGCAAAAAAGGCCAGCGCGTGTGGACTGGGGGCGGCGACGAGGCCGCACTGTCCAAAGGCGTCTATGACACCTTTATCGAAAATAACCTGCGCTACTCTCAAAACGCTGCGCTGGATATGTACAAAGAGGTGAATACCGGCACCAACCTGCCAGCCCAGATCGACCTGTACAGCGTGGATGGCGACGAATACAAGTTCCTCTGCGTGGCTAAAGGCGGCGGTTCAGCCAACAAAACCTATCTTTACCAGGAAACCAAAGCGCTGCTGGCCCCGGGAAAATTGCAGGCGTATCTGGTCGATAAAATGCGGACTCTCGGCACGGCAGCCTGCCCTCCTTATCATGTGGCGTTTGTGATCGGTGGCACCTCGGCGGAAGCGACGCTAAAAGCGGTCAAACTGGCGTCCACGCACTACTATGACGGCCTGCCAACCGAAGGCAACGAACACGGCGTGGCATTCCGCGATGTGCAACTGGAGCAGGAACTGCTGAAAGAAGCGCAGAACCTTGGCCTTGGCGCGCAGTTCGGCGGCAAATACTTCGCCCACGATATCCGCGTGATCCGCTTGCCGCGTCACGGTGCTTCCTGCCCGGTGGGCATGGGCGTTTCCTGTTCCGCCGACCGTAATATCAAAGCGAAGATCAACCGTAAAGGCATCTGGATTGAAAAACTGGAAGATAACCCGGGCAAATTCATCCCGGAAAGCCAGCGTCAGGCAGGTGAAGGCGAAGCGGTGAAGGTTGACCTTAACCGTCCGATGAAAGAGATTCTGGCCCAGCTTTCCGACTTCCCGGTCTCAACCCGCCTGTCGTTGAGCGGCACTATCATCGTTGGCCGTGATATTGCCCACGCCAGGCTGAAAGAGCGTATCGATAACGGCGAAGGCCTGCCGCAGTACATCAAGGACCATCCGATCTACTACGCGGGACCGGCCAAAACGCCGGAAGGTTATGCTTCCGGCTCACTCGGCCCGACCACGGCAGGACGCATGGACTCCTATGTCGATCTGCTGCAATCCCACGGCGGCAGTATGATCATGCTGGCAAAAGGCAACCGCAGCCAGCAGGTGACGGACGCCTGCAAAAAACACGGCGGCTTCTACCTTGGCAGTATCGGCGGCCCGGCAGCGGTGCTGGCGCAGCAGAGCATCAAGAGCCTGGAGTGCGTGGAATACCCCGAGCTGGGGATGGAAGCGATCTGGAAAATCGAGGTGGAGAATTTCCCGGCGTTTATTCTGGTGGATGACAAGGGGAATGACTTCTTCCAGCAGATCAGCGGTCAGTGTGCAAGCTGCCTGAAGTAACACAATCCGGTGATAAAACAGCGGGCGCTTAATGCGCCCGTTTATTATTTCCGTCCGTCAAAGACCATTCTCACTGCCCCCCCTGTCCCCCTCAGCGGCGCACGGTATCGTTGCCGAAGGCCACCCATTTGTAGGTGGTCAGCGCCTCCAGCCCCATCGGGCCACGGGCATGCAGCTTTTGCGTGCTGACCGCCACTTCCGCCCCCAGGCCAAACTGGGCACCATCGGTAAAGCGGGTGCTGGCGTTGACATACACCGCCGATGAATCCACCTCGTTCACAAAGCGCTCCGAGTTATGGATGCTGCGGGTGAGGATGGCATCTGAGTGCTGCGTACCGTATTCACGGATATGAGCAATCCCTTCGTCGAGGTTGTCCACCAGCTTCACGTTGAGATCCAGCGCCAGCCACTCGTCGCGGTACTGCTCTTCCGTCACGGCGCTCACTTCAGCCGGGCCATTTTGCAGCAGCGGCAATGAACGGGGATCGGCATGCAGCTTAATGCCTTCCTGTTTCATCCGGCTGCTCAAGGCAGGCAGGAAAGTGTCGGCAATGGCGGAATGCACCAGCAGGGTTTCCAGTGAGTTGCAGGCGCTTGGGCGCTGTTTCTTGGCGTTGATGATAACCTTCATCGCCGGTTCCAGCTCAATATCGCGATCGACAAAAATATGGCAAACGCCGATACCGCCAGTGATCACCGGGATAGTCGACTGTTCACGGCACAGCTTGTGCAGACCAGCACCGCCGCGTGGGATCAACATATCAACGTAGCGATCCAGCTTCAGCAGCTGCGCGACCAGCTCGCGTTCCGGGCTTTCAATGGCCTGAACGGCACCGGCTGGCAGGCCGTGCTGCTTTAACGCATCCTGAATAACGCGCACGGTCGCGCCATTGGTACGGTAAGTTTCTTTACCGCCGCGCAGGATCACCGCATTGCCGGTTTTCAGACACAGCGAAGCCACATCCACGGTCACGTTTGGCCGCGCTTCGTAGATCACACCGACAACGCCCAGCGGCACGCGACGACGTTCAATACGCAGGCCGCTGTCCAGCAGACCCCCGTCAATCACCACGCCGACCGGATCGGCCAGATGGCAGACCTGACGCACGTCATCGGCAATGCCTTTCAGCCGTGCCGGGTTCAGCATCAGGCGGTCAAGCAAGGCTTCGCTCAACCCATTTTTACGGGCATCCGCCAGGTCCAGCTCATTGGCCGCGAGGATGTCGGCGCTCTGCGCTTCCAGACGGTCGGCAAGGGTCATCAGAACCTGATTTTTTTGCGCGGTGGAGAGCACCGACAGCTGGTAAGACGCGGCTTTCGCGGCTTTGCCCATTTCTTCAAGCATGCTCATGCACGGCTCCTTAACTGACAATCATATCGTCGCGGTGAACGGCAACCGGGCCATATTCGTAGCCCAGAATGTCACTGATCTGCTGGGAGTGATGCCCGGCAATCATGCGCATCGCGTCGCTGTTGTAGCGGCTCACGCCGTGCGCCACATCGCGCCCCAGCAAACTGCGGATACGAATGACTTCACCGCGCGAGAAGTTACCACTCACTTCACGGATACCTTTTGGCAGCAACGAGCTGCCGCGCTCCAGAATGGCGGAAAGCGCACCGTCATCCACGGTAATTTCACCCGCAGGTGGTGCACCAAAGATCCAGCGCTTGCGGTTTTCCAGCGGAGACTGCATGGCATGGAAACGGGTTCCCACCGGGTTGCTGTCAATCACATCGCCAATCACCCCTGCACGGCTGCCCGCAGCAATGATGGTATCAATTCCCGCCCGGCAGGCAACGTCGGCGGCCTGCAGCTTGGTAGCCATTCCGCCTGTTCCCAGCCCGGAGACGCTGTCTCCGGCCAGTGCACGCAGAGCGTCATCGATGCCATGCACATCACGGATCAGTTCCGCTTCCGGGTTATTACGCGGATCGGCGGTAAACAGACCTGCCTGATCGGTCAGCAGCAGCAGTTTATCCGCTCCGGCCAGGATCGCCGCCAGCGCTGACAGGTTGTCATTATCGCCGACTTTAATTTCCGCCGTGGCCACCGCATCGTTTTCGTTGATCACCGGCACGATGTGGTTATCCAGCAGCGCCCGCAGCGTGTCCCGCGCGTTCAGGAAGCGTTCACGATCTTCCAGGTCCGCGCGGGTCAGCAGCATCTGACCGATATGAATACCGTAGATAGAGAACAGCTGCTCCCACAGCTGAATTAACCGGCTCTGCCCCACCGCAGCCAGCAGCTGCTTTGAAGCGATGGTCGGCGGCAGTTCCGGGTAGCCAAGGTGCTCACGTCCGGCAGCCATCGCGCCTGAGGTGACGATCACAATACGATGGCCTGCCGCATGTTGCTGCGCGCACTGGCGCACCAACTCGACAATATGTGCCCGGTTCAGCCGACGCGATCCGCCGGTTAATACGCTGGTCCCCAGTTTCACTACCAGGGTCTGGCTGCTGCTCATTATATCCTGCCGTAACAATAAAATGATGGTGAGGAAGTCTTTGTATCAGGTGTGCCTGCGTAAGCCAACAGGCGGCGCGGGAAAAGAAGGAAAAACCCCTGGCAGTGGAGTAGACCAAAAGTTCGCAAATAACAAGAAATGCGTGAAATTGTAATAAATTTTTAATCTTTGCAAGGTAAAACATCCCACGTCTTAAGAGAAGTCCTAAGACCACAATAAAACTTACTCATTCGGGATTGATAGCAAAATGAAGAAAAGCGCACTGGCCATTTTAACCGCCGCACTGGCTCTGACCACCGCTGCTCAGGCCGCAGAAGTTTACAACAAGGACGACAACAAGCTGGATCTGTACGGTAAAATCAAAGGCCTGCACTATTTCAGCGACAGCGCTGGGAACGACGGTGACAAGTCATACATGCGTATGGGCTTTAAAGGTCAGACGCAGATCAACGACCTGATGACCGGTTATGGCCAGTGGGAATATCAGTTCAATACCAATAACTCTGAAAGCGATTCAAACACTGGTAACAAAACTCGTCTCGGTTTTGCCGGTCTGAAATTTGGCAATTATGGTTCTGTAGACTACGGCCGTAACTATGGCGTGCTGTACGACGTGGAAGCCTGGACCGATATGTTCCCTGAATTTGGAGGTGACGGTACCGCTCGTTCAGATAACTTCATGACCCAGCGTACTACCGGCGTGGCAACTTACCGCAACACCAACTTCTTCGGTCTGGTTGACGGCCTGAAGTTTGCCCTGCAATACCAGGGTAAAAACGATGACGATACTGGCCGTACTTCTGCCAATAAAGGTAACGGCGACGGTTATGGTATGTCAGCAGTCTATGCGCTGGGTGACAGCGGCGTGAGCATCAGCGGTGCCTACACCAGCTCCGACCGTACTGATGCTCAGCAGGCACAGGGCTGGGGCCATGGCGATAAAGCCGATTCATGGGGTACTGGTCTGAAATATGACGCGAACAGCGTTTACCTGGCCGCTATCTACACTGAAACCCGCAACATGACGCCAATCAGCGGCACTGCAGTGATCAACAACGTATCCACTTCGGTTGCTGGCGCTGCCAACAAAGCACAGAACATCGAACTGGTTGCACAGTATCAGTTTGACTTCGGCCTGCGTCCATCTCTGGGCTACGTGCAGACCAAAGGTAAAGACATCGAAGGTATCGGCGACGTTGACCTGGTTAAATACATTGACGTTGGCGCGACTTACTACTTCAACAAGAACATGAACACCTATGTTGATTACAAAATCAACCAGCTGGATGACGACAACAAACTCGCTCTGAACAACGACGACGTTGTGGCCGTTGGCCTGGTGTACCAGTTCTAAGTTTGTACCCTGTTCCACCCCTCGTTATGTGTCTAAAACAAAGGCTGGCAATTGCCAGCCTTTTTTATTGCCCACATTGCACTCAGGCTGTCAGTTTTACCGGTTCATCGGCGAAATCTGCGGCCGGTTTCAGCCCCAGTTTATTCTCTTCCAGCAGCGCTTTAAGGCGCACATGGAAGTTACGCAGCGTCTCTTCCAGCCGCTCGTTGTTTTCCTTTCCTTTGACCGCAGAAGCCTTCCAGTTGCCCTCTTTATCGAACAACCCGAAGTGATATTCATAGGTGAAATGGTCGTCCTGCGCTTCCAGTTCCATCCACCAGCCCCAGAACTCACGCAGCTCCGGTGCAGGTTTCACATTGACGCAAACGGCCAGACAGTCAAAGAAAAAGCGATCGTCCACGCATTTGGCTTCGCGGATGTACGGTCCCAGAGAACCGAAACGCTTCATTAAGCGGCTTTTGGGAAGCCCACTCGGTAATGCCATCGTAAAACCTCCTTTATTGCGCCTTTATTTCCCCAGGCAATCAGGCAGCGCAACGGCGGCCTGAAACCTGATGGTTATAGCAAATTCCGGCAGTTTCGCCAGTCAGCGGGTCAGTCGTTTCGCTAACCAGTCGACAATATCACGTAATGCTTTATCAAAGTTGCTCAATGCAGGGGTGAGCGTGATCGGCAGCAGTTTGCCGTCGGCGGAGGATTGCACGATCATGCGGGACTCCTCTTCCGGGCTGAACGGATCGTTCGGCCAGTAGCCGGAGAGCATCGGTGTAGGACAGCGTCTGCCCAGCAGACCCTGAGTTTTCAGCGAATAGCGCCCCAGCTCCACTCGCAGCGCCGAATCCGCAGCGCTTGCCATACCCAGCCGGCTGGCCAGCACGTCCATATACATTTCCGGCACCCGATCCTGCAGCGACTGGTCGCTCAGCAGGCTGTGCACCACCGGCCCCAGGCAAGCCACCGCCCGCAGGCGATGGGACTCCAGATAAGCCAGCCGCACTGCCACGTTGGCACCAAAGCGAAAGCCAAATGCCGCCACGCGGTTGTGATCGACCCACGGAACATTTTCCAGATGCTTCAGCACCTGCTGATGCAGGAAGCTGGTGTCCTGGGTCAGTTTCCATTTGGAAGATAAACCGACGGAAGGCATATCAATGGTCAGCATCGCGATGCCGAGCGGGGCCAGGTAGTCATGGAACAGGCGATAGTGATCGGTCTGCAACGCATCCAGGCTGCCACACACCAGCACGGTGGGATAAGGCGCGCTCACCTCAGAAGGCATATGCAGGAAGCCGGAGATCGGGCTGCCGCCGGGGATGGGGAATTCCAGCTCCTTCAGCTCGCCTGAGAGCCGCGGCGTGGCTTCTTCATAGGCACGAGTGGCCATCATCTGAGCCTGCTCGGCCAGCTCGTCGCCTTTCAGATGAGGATAAGCCGCGATGCTGTACAGATTGGCAGCGTGCAGCCAGCAATGACCGGCTTCCTCATTATTTTCTGCGCTGGCCGCTTTTTCCTGCCAGAGCGCGCCTTGTTTTGACCATTCATAAACCCAGTTGCCGCCCCGATAACCCACCACCGTGTCCAGCAACTGGTCATCAGTATGTTCAACGCTGCTGCAGGCTATTCGCGCCAGTACCTCACCGATTTCCTGCGGTGGCAGGCCACGCCAGGTCCACAGCAGGCGGTTAATCATGCGGTACCAGCCAGCATGACTCTCTCCTTCCAGCGCGGAATGAATCGGCAACGGTGTGTGATGATGGAGACGGCGGATCAGGGATGAGGTTTCAGGGTGCTTGAAGCGGGGTTTAAATAGCTCCTCGCTCAGGTTTTTTTCTGTCATGGCGTGAGACTCCTCCGGCGCACAGGGCATCGTTCCAGTCTATCGTAGCGCGCTCCGCTGCGCTAACCGTAAAAACGACAACGCCCGGCAGAACCGGGCGTTGCAATGATATCGATCAATCAGCCTTTGACGATAGGCGGGACATACACCACGCCCATGTCCCACGGCTGTTCGATCCAGGTATTCTGCGGGATATCAACCACATAATCATCCACCAGCGGGCGACCGGCCGGCTTGGCAAAAATGGTGACGAAATGCGCCTTTGGATACATCTCACGGATCGCCTGCGCTGTTCCGCCGGTGTCCACTAAATCGTCAATCACGATAAAGCCTTCGCCATCGCCTTCTGCACGCTTCAGCACTTTCATTTCGCGCTGATTGTCATGGTCATAGCTGGAGATACACACGGTATCGACATAGCGGATACACAGTTCGCGAGCCAGCAAAGAAGCCGGAACCAGCCCCCCGCGACTGACTGCAATGATACCTTTCCACTGTTCAACAGGAAGCAGGCGCTGAGCCAGTTTACGGGCATGGATCTGCAACATGTCCCAGGTGACGACGTATTTTTCGCTCATAAAGGTGTCCCGGCCAGGCTTTCTGGCTTAAAAATGTACAATGGGATGGGTTGCGCGGAATTATAGAGATCTGAGCCGCTAAAAACCAGCACCAGGTGGCCTGTGGAAGCCTTTTTTCCTCCTGCGAAGTAAGCATCGCCCAGTAAACGGTGATATTCTTTCCCTATCACGTCAGGTGTTCTGACGGGAGCCAACTTACTCGCAAATGTTCACCATCCACCGCCACAGCTGGCGCGATGGTGCCGACACAGGAGATTTATCGTGTCTGAATTGTCTCAACTGTCACCACAGCCGCTGTGGGACATTTTTGCCAAAATCTGCTCTATTCCGCATCCCTCTTATCATGAAGAAGAACTGGCACAGTACATTCTCTCCTGGGCTGCAGAGCAGGGCTTTTCAACCGACCGCGATGAAGTGGGCAATATCCTGATCCGTAAACCTGCCACGCCAGGTCTGGAAAATCTCAAGCCGGTTGCCCTGCAGGCGCACCTTGATATGGTGCCGCAGAAAAACAACGACACCGCACATGATTTTACTAAAGATCCTATTCAGCCGTGGGTTGATGGCGAATGGGTGAAAGCTCGTGGCACCACACTGGGTGCGGATAACGGCATCGGCATGGCCTCTGCGCTGGCCGTACTGGCGGATAAGACCGTGCAACACGGCCCGCTGGAAGTGCTGCTGACCATGACCGAAGAAACCGGCATGGTGGGCGCTTTTGGTCTGCAACCTGACTGGCTGCAGGCAGATATTCTGATCAACACCGACTCTGAAGAAGAGGGTGAGATTTACATGGGTTGCGCGGGTGGGATTGATTTCACCTCCACGCTGCCTCTGAGCCGTGAAGCCGTTCCGGCCGGTTTTGAGCATCTGCAGCTGATCCTGAAAGGCCTGAAAGGCGGCCACTCCGGCGCGGATATTCATGTCGGTCTGGGCAATGCCAACAAACTGCTGGCACGCTTCCTGTTTGCCCATGCTAAAGCGTTGGATCTGCGCCTGGTGGACTTCACCGGCGGCACGCTGCGCAATGCCATCCCGCGTGAAGCCATTGCCACGCTGGCCGTTCCTGCCGCTAAAGTCGATGAACTGAAAAGCCTGGCGCTGAGCTATCTGGAAACACTGCAAAACGAGCTGGGCCTGAAAGAGAAGAACATCAACGTGGTGGTGGAAAACGTGGCTGCGGGCCAGCAAGCCCTGACCGCGAAGAGCCGTGATGCTTTTATTGCGCTGCTGAACAGCATGCCAAACGGCGTGATCCGCAACTCTGACGTGATGAAAGGCGTGGTTGAAACCTCGCTGAACGTTGGCGTGGTGGCAATGACGCAGGAAGAAGCGAAGATTAACTGCCTGGTCCGCTCGCTGCTCGACAGCGGCAAAGACTATCTGGTGGAGTCGCTGACCGCGCTGGGCGAGCTGGCCGGAGCCAAAACCGTAGCAAAAGGCAGCTATCCAGGCTGGCAGCCGGATGCCTCTTCACCGGTAATGGCGATTGTGGGCGAGACATACAAAAAGCTGTTTAACAAAACGCCGAATATCCAGGTGATCCACGCTGGTCTGGAATGTGGCCTGTTCAAGAAACCTTATCCGCAGATGGATATGGTGTCGATCGGCCCGACCATTACCGGCCCACACTCGCCGGATGAGCAGGTGCATATCGAAAGCGTTGGCCTGTACTGGAAACTGCTGACCGCACTGCTGAAGGCAATTCCGGCGAAATAAGTGCTTACGTCCGGGCATCTCACTGGTCCGGGCGCAGTGAACACCGTTCAGGCAAGCCATCGGCCCGGGCACAACAAATTCGGCCCCTGCACCCAATCAAATGCAGAGGCCGAATTTATCCGACCCGAAGGATTTATCAGCCCCGCGCTACAACCCAAGCAATAATTGCCGCTCCAGCTGCGGATCCAGCAGCATCACATGCAGCCCCACCAGCCTGACCCCTCGCCCGCTGCGGCGCTCTTCCCAGGTCTTCTTCGCCACCGCAATAAAATCATCCTTATTTAATACCGGCCAGACATGCTCCTGCGTAGTCTGCTGAAAATCAGCAAACTTCAGCTTCACTCCCTGGCGGGCGATCTGCAGGTCCGGTTTGATTTTCGTTAACCGGCGCTCCAGTTCTTCATAAAGGAGATCGATAATCTCCAGGCAGGCTTCCCAGCTGTGAATATCCTCTGACAGCGTGCGCTCCACCCCCAGCGACTTTCTCAGCCGCTCGGTCACCACTTCACGCTCATCAATGCCGTTGCAACGTTCCCACAGCACCCGGCCAAACTTGCCAAAGCGTTTAAGCAGCGCCGCCAGATCGGTTTTCTGCACGTCAGCGCAGGTCAGCAGCCCCAGCTCCTCCAGTTTTTTTGCCGTCACCTTGCCCACGCCGGGGATCTTCGCCAGCGGCAAAGTCAGCAGAAAGCCATGCATCTCCCCAGGCGTAATCACGAACTGGCCATCAGGCTTATTCATATCGGAAGCAATTTTGGCGAGAAATTTAATCGGCGCAATTCCCGCTGACGCGGTGAGGTTCAGTTCGCGGGCAATGGTCTGGCGGATTTCACGCGCGATCAGGGTGGCAGAGCCGTGGCAGTGCTGGCTGTCAGTGACGTCCAGATAGGCTTCATCCAGCGACAGCGGCTCAATCAGGGAGGTATAGCGGGAGAAGATCTCGCGAATATGGCTGCTGGCTTCTTTATAAGCCTCAAAGCGGCCGGGGATCACTTTCAGGTGCGGGCACAACTTCAGCGCCATCGCCGTGGACATGGCACTGTGCACACCAAATTTCCTGGCCGGATAGTTAGCGGTACTGATCACTCCGCGTTTCAGATGGCTGCCGCCAATCGCAATCGGAATATCACGAAGAGTGGGATTGTCGCGCATTTCCACTGCGGCAAAAAAGCAGTCCATATCAACGTGAATGATCTTACGCATATGCCCCCCAGAAACACTGGATAAGTATACAGGCAAAGAAGTTGATTTCAACCTGCAATTTCTCTGCAAAGCGCAGCGGTAGCGGGCTGGCACAATATTTTATGCGTTTTTTCGGAGGCGCTCTCTTGATAAAAAAACAGACAATGCTAATGTGACGCTGCGATAGCGGAATTTTCCGAGATTGCAAGTTACAGCGTCCCCGGACGTAGCATCCACCCCTACTATCAAGGGAACCAGAATGGGCAAAATCGCACTGCTGTTTGCGATGTTTTTTCTGCCAGCCGTCGTTTTCGCCAGCGCACCTGTCGCACAGGTCACTCCACTGGCACCGGTAAGCAAAGAGTTAAAAAAGCAGTTACTCGGCACTCCCGTGTATATTCAGATCTTTAAAGAAGAACGCACGCTGGAGCTATATGGCAAAATCGGCACCGAGTATCGCTTACTCGACAGTTACCGCATCTGTAATTTTTCTGGTGGCCTTGGCCCTAAACGCCGCCAGGGTGATTTTAAAAGTCCGGAAGGGTTTTACAGCGTGGGCCTTTCCCAGCTGAAGCCGGACAGCCGCTTCTATCGCGCCATCAACGTCGGGTTCCCCAACGAATACGATCGCCAGCAGGGTTATGAAGGTAAATACCTGATGATCCACGGCAACTGCGTGTCTGTTGGATGCTACGCCATGACCGATGCCGGCATTGACGATATTTATCACTATGTGGAAGCCGCACTGCGCAATGGTCAGCCGCGAGTGGAAGTGAGCATTTATCCGTTCCGCATGACCGACAGCAACCTGCAGCGCCACCGTTACTCGGTGTATTACAGCTTCTGGCAGCAGTTGCAACCCGGCTATGCTGAGTTTGTCCAGAACAAGCGGCCACCAGCCATCAGCGTCAGCGACGGTCGCTACGTGCTGGGCAGTCCGGTCCTGAACAGCACGCCTGCCAGCGGATCAGCGCTCGCGCTCTCCGAGGCAAAATAGCGCCCAGTCACCTGGCTCAATCTTGTGCCAGGTTTCATTGCCGGTCAAAGGTTGGGTGGCAATCACGGTGACCACGTCGTCTGGCGTGGTCTGCTTCTGAAAATCAATCTCAACGTCCTGATCCAACAGCGTGGCTTTACCAAATGGCGCACGGCGGGTGATCCAGAACAGATTGGTCGAACAGAACGCCATCAGATAGCGCCCGTCAGACAACAGCATATTAAACACGCCCTTCTCACGCAGCTCCGCCGCCAGTTCCGCAATATACCGAAACACCGCAGGCCAGTTACCCGGCGTACGCGGATAGCGCGTGGTCAGTTTATGCAGCAGCCAGCAGAATGCCTGCTCGCTGTCCGTCTCGCCAACCGGACGAAACGGCCCGGTTTCCAGACTACGATAGCCCTTCAACTGCCCGTTATGCGCATAGGTCCAGTTACGTCCCCAGACTTCCCGGGTGAACGGGTGAGTATTTTCCAGCGACACTTCGCCACGGTTTGCCTGGCGGATATGCGCCACGACCGAGCAGGATTTGATCGGGTACTCCTGCACCAGCCGGGCAACAGGTGAGTTGAAGCTGGGCTGCGGATCTTTAAATGTGCGACAGCCTTTCCCTTCGTAAAAGGTAATACCCCAGCCATCTTTGTGCGGGCCGGTTCCTCCGCCCCGCTGCACCAACCCGGTAAAGCTGAAACAGATGTCCGTAGGGACATTCGCGCTCATCCCGAGCAGTTCACACATAAAAAACCCTCGCTTGATGGCCATGCGCACATGGCCGGAAGAATTATTTAACCATCTCTTTTTCGATCAGCAGAATCAGGATGTGGATCACTTTGATGTGAATTTCCTGAATGCGGTCGGCATAGCCAAAGTGCGGAACGCGAATTTCCACATCGGCCATGCCATCCATTTTTCCGCCATCTTTCCCGGTCAGCGTAATCACTTTAATACCCTGAGCGCGGGCAGCTTCGATGGCTTTGATCACGTTAGCCGAGTTGCCAGAGGTGGAGATACCCAGCAGCACGTCGCCCGGTTTACCCACGGCTTCAAGGTAGCGGGAGAACACATAGTCATATCCGAAGTCGTTGCTCACGCAGGAAAGGTGGCTGACGTCGGAAATAGCCATTCCCGGATAACCCGGACGGTTGTCACGGTAGCGACCGGTCAGCTCTTCGGCAAAATGCATCGCATCACAATGCGATCCGCCATTGCCGCAGGAGAGCACCTTGCCACCGGCTTTAAAGGAGTCAGCCAACAGTACGGCTGCGCGCTGGATGGCATGGATGTTGGCTTCGTCGCTGAGGAATTTATTGAGCGTGTCTGCTGCTTCGTTGAGTTCGGCGCGAATGATGTCCTGATACATAGGGGAGTCCTTTTAGGTGAGGTCTGAATCAGTTTATCAAGTTGCAGGTTAGGCGAAAAGCGCCCTTCCCGCCTGGCGGAGACTTTGACTTTTGATGCGACCGGATTGTGACTCAGGTTGTAATTATCATGTAAACACGTTGCTAACAAAATGCATCTCATCTAAACCTGTACCTAACAGGTCAGACCTCTTACTACTTACGGAGCGTTGTTTATGATGGTTCTCAGTTGCATTGCGACAATTGTGCTGATTGGCGCACTGTTTTATCACCGCGTAAATCTGCTGCTGAGCAGCCTGATTATGCTGGTATGGACGGCTGCATGGGCCATGGCGCACGTCTGGACTCCCTGGCTGCTGATCCCGCTGGCGATTATCCTGCTGCCCTTTAATTTGCTGCCGCTGCGCCGGGCATTGTTTTCAAAACCGATGCTGCGTACCTTCCAGAAGGTGATGCCGCCGATGTCGCGGACAGAAAAAGAAGCTATCGATGCCGGGACCACCTGGTGGGAAGGCGATCTGTTCCGCGGTACGCCGGACTGGCAGAAACTGCACAATTACCCGCAGCCGCGCCTGACTGCTGATGAACAGGCCTTCCTGGAGGGGCCGGTTGAGGAAGCCTGCCGCCTGGCAAACGACTTCCAGATCACGCATGAAATGGCCGATCTGCCGCCAGAGCTTTGGGCTTATCTGAAAGAGCATCGCTTCTTCGCGATGATCATCAAGAAAGAGTACGGCGGACTGGAGTTCTCAGCCTATGCGCAGGCCCGCGTGCTGCAAAAACTGGCCGGTGTATCGGGTATTCTGGCCATCACTGTGGGCGTGCCTAACTCACTGGGCCCGGGTGAACTGCTGCAGCATTACGGCACGACTGAGCAGAAAGATCATTATCTGCCGCGCCTGGCTCGCGGCCAGGAGATCCCCTGCTTTGCGCTGACCAGCCCGGAAGCCGGTTCCGATGCCGGAGCCATTCCGGACACCGGCGTGGTGTGCATGGGCGACTGGCAGGGCAAACAGGTGCTGGGCATGCGCCTGACCTGGAACAAACGCTATATCACGCTGGCCCCTATTGCCACCGTGCTGGGTCTGGCCTTCAAGCTCTCCGATCCTGAGCACCTGCTGGGTGAAACTGAAGAGCTGGGGATTACCTGTGCGCTGATCCCGACCCAGACGGCAGGCGTGGAAATCGGCAAACGACACTTCCCGCTCAACGTACCATTCCAGAACGGGCCAACTCGCGGTAAAGATATTTTCGTGCCGATTGATTACATCATTGGCGGCCCTAAAATGGCCGGTCAGGGCTGGCGGATGCTGGTTGAGTGCCTGTCTGTAGGACGCGGTATTACCCTGCCTTCCAACTCCACAGGCAGCCTGAAAAGCATTGCGCTGGCGATTGGTGCATATGCGCATATCCGTCGTCAGTTCCGCCTGCCTATCGGTAAGATGGAAGGGATTGAAGAGCCGCTGGCACGTATCGCGGGGAATGCTTACGTGATGGATGCCGCTGCGTCACTGATCACCTACGGTATCGTGATGGGTGAGAAACCGGCGGTGCTCTCCGCCATCGTCAAATATCACTGTACCCATCGCGGTCAGCGGGCGATTGTTGATGCGATGGATATCGCAGGCGGTAAAGGCATTATGCTCGGCACCAGCAACTTCCTCGCCCGCGCTTATCAGGGCGCACCCATTGCCATTACGGTGGAAGGCGCGAACATTCTGACCCGCAGCATGATCATCTTCGGTCAGGGAGCGATTCGCTGCCATCCTTACGTGCTGACAGAGATGGCGGCGGCACAGAATAATGACGTGGCCGCCTTTGATCGGGCGCTGTTCAGCCATGTCGGACACGTTGGCAGCAACAAGATGCGCAGCCTGTGGCTGGGTCTGACCGGCGGCCGCACCAGTAAAACGCCAGCCCGCGATGCCACCCGCCGCTACTACCAGCATCTGAACCGCCTGAGTGCCAACCTGGCGCTGCTGTCGGATATTTCCATGTCCGTATTGGGCGGCAGCCTGAAGCGCCGCGAACGCATTTCAGCGCGGCTGGGCGATGTGCTGAGCCAGCTGTATCTGGCCTCAGCGGCGCTGAAACGCTATGAGGATGAAGGCCGTAATGAAGCTGACCTGCCGCTGGTACACTGGGGCGTGCAGGATGCGCTGAATCAGGCGGAAATCGCCATTGACGATCTGCTGCGCAACTTCCCGAACCGGATGGTGGCAGGCGTACTGCGCCTGACGATCTTCCCGCTGGGTCGTCACTGCCGTGCTCCTTCCGATCGTCTGGATCATCAGCTGGCGCGTATTCTGCAGATCCCGTCAGCTACCCGTACACGTTTAGGCCGTGGTCAGTACCTTACGCCAGGCGAACATAACCCGGCAGGCCAGCTGGAAGAAGCTCTGCAGGACGTGATGGCTGCGGAAGCGATCCACGATCGCCTGTGCAAACAGCAGAAAAAACATCTGTCCTTCACCCGCCTGGATGAACTGGCAAAACGCGGTCTGCAGGAGAGCTGGATCACTGCTGAGGAAGCGGCCGTACTGACTCGTGCCGAAGCAAGCCGCCTGCGCTCGATTAACGTTGATGAGTTTGAGGCGGATGCGCTGGCAACTCAGCCGGTGAGAGCGACCGAACGACCACGGAAGATTGAAGCGGCTTAACACGTCGGGCTTAAAAAAGAGTGATGCTCAGTCAGGGAGCTTTTCCCCGACTGAGCATTTTTTATTACGGCCTGCTGAAAACCGTCCAGACCTCTCACTCAGTTAACGCAAGCGCAGATCGGTCAACCACATCCCAGGCTTCTTCCCAGTGAGAACCCGTGCCCGGCGCATAGGCCCAGGCAGCACCGGCGCACCAGGCGGTAAACGGAGCGGGTTTACAGCTGTAATTCATCCCAGCAACGGTAACCCTGTCTCCGGCCGCATAGTTCGTTCCCTCTACATAGCCCGGATATTCCGGTGTTCCTGCCTCTGCGATGCTGACCGGTTTGGTTGCCGAAGCCAGATATTTCCCGTCTGCAGAGGAAGCTTCCAGCTCAATCTGATAGGTGCCGACAGCATAGCGCTGGCTTTCAACTTCAAATGCCGGCTGGGTACTCTCTGCCACCACCGTTTCGCCACTTTTCAGGCTCCAGTGCCAGATTGCCGCCTCAAAATTCGCCTGGGCGTTAATCGTATGCACATGCCCCTGAGCGAGGGTATCCGGTGCGGAAATTTCTACTTTGGCAGGAAGCACGGTGACCGTGACGATTTTACTGTCCGTCATACCATGCGAACCCGTCACCGTTAGCTGATATTTCGCCTCCCCCGTATAGCCGCCCAGGAAAGTCGCGCGGGCAGCGCTGGTCCTGACCTCTGCGATTGGCGAGCCTCCGGCAGCTTCCTGCAGCCCGAACGGTTTTGCACCGCCCAGGCTTCGCCAGACGAACTCACTGCCGGTACTTTTACTGCCGTCAAGAATGCGGACTGTTGTATCACTGTGGCGGGCAACAATGCTGAAGTTATCCGGTATCACTGCTTCCGGCACAACATATTGCTCATTGCTACCAGGAATATTATCGATGTGCACATGCGCGCCTTCGGCATTCACACCGATCAGCGTAATACGTTTGCCGGACAGCACATCATCGATGGATTTACCCGGCATCAGCGGCGCATCTTTCATGCCATTTGCGCTGCCTGGCGTGGTATCCACCAGCGTATTGAGGATGGTGCCACCAAAGGAAATAACCCTGACAATCACGCCATTTACAAAGGGATCATCACTTGCCCATGTTTCGAAGCCTTTTAACGGCTGACGATATTCCAGCGTCAGGTAAGTCCCGTCACGGCGCAGAATGCGAATGCCTTTCAGCTCATCGTCTTTCGGGGCGGTAAACAGAGGCGTCAGAGTATAGTTACCCGGTTGGCTGACCAGCGGCATCTGCCGGTTCGTTAACCATCCGGTATAGAACAAATAGGGAGCCGGATAGAGACGGCTGCCCCCGCCATTCATGGTATCGGAAGGATCGCTTGCGGTGGTGCTTTTGCACTGTTGGTCAAGCTGAGTAATCCCGTCGCTGTTCACCGTACAGTTCTCCAGCGAGGTGGCATGTTTCGCCCCCAGATTGTGGCCGAATTCATGCTGCCACATCCAGGGTTTATAGCCGGAAGCATTACCGATGATCCAGTTCCCTGGCGTTTGCGCCAGACCACTCCAGTTGCAGGAAGTGGCGGGAATTTCGATAAATGTGTAATCATAGTTATCCGGCTCAACGCCTTTTTCACGGGCCAGGGCTTTCGCCTGTGCCACCACGCTGCTTGAACAAGCCTCCGGTCGCGGCCCCAGATTGATATCGCTGAGGGTATCGCCTGTCAGCGTCACTTTGCCATAGGAAGCTACCCTGACTGCGCCCGCAAGTGAGCTGTAGTCCGTACCGGAGCCGAATAACGCTGTCTGTATGGGGGCGAGATCGTTAGCGGGCGCATCGCTGTAATGGGTGTGCAATAACAGGATTTTCTTCGCCCCCATAACCTCCCGTTTCTGAGTGATATCCGGAACGGTAAGCTGCCAGGTGACATCGTCTGACGAAGCAGCAGCCACCATTTGCAGGCGGTTGACGTTATAGCCAAGCACCTCCGCTCTTCCCAGATCGCCGCGATATTTGTTTGCCAGGGTATAGACAATGCCCGCCGCGCCGGAGGTCGCATTAATCACCGCCTTCCAGGAACGCATAGATGTGTAACCACTGCCGACACAGGCAATCATTTTCGGTTCTGGCGATGCGGCGCTGGTATTCACCGCCAGGCAAGACTCTTCAGCCTCTCCGGCCAGCGCCTGACTGGTGATTTTCAGGTAGCCGGTCATGATTTGCGACAATTTCCAGTGCTGACGCGCTGTGTCCTGGCAGCTTTCAAAGGCTACGCTGCTGTTATCTGCCTGCAAAGTCAGACAGCTGTCGCTGCCCAGAGCAACGTTTTTGATGGTGCCATACTGTCCTTCAGATTCTTCACTCGTGCTGGCAAACAGCGAAAGGACAGTATCATTCTGCTGCGACAGCATTTCTGGCGTCAGGCTGGGTTGTGACTGTGTCAGTTTGTGGGTTTGTGCCTGGCTGAGGACTGGAGTCAGTACGAGCATGACAGCCAGTAATGAGTAAGTCATTTTAGCTGGTGAATTATTTTTAAGATATCGGCGGTGTTTTTTCTCATGGAGAAAAAAATCAGAAAAAAAAGGTTTACGAGGCATTTTACCCCCTCAGATAAATAAATTAAAGGCATCACTGGTAGTCTTATCTGCCAGGATACGGTGGCAATAACTAAAAAAATGAATGCTATTTTTCTTTGTTTAAAAAAACGGAATGGCATCCTCAAAACGAGGTTGACCATCCCGTAAGTTTGCTGTGTACAGCCTTTGCCGCCCCTGTTCCGGCGCCTGGTTGCTTCAGCCAATAAAATGCTTTCTTTGTAATATCCCTGAGATTAAGATTTCATTATTGTAAATAAAACATTAATCACGTTTCACTCACCGTGAAATTATTAATCAGAAGGAAATAACAGGCAATTGCAATAATTACACATTGAGGGGTAAAAATTAGAATACGAACCGGGGGAATACTCAAAAGGGGAAAAACAAGTTGGCTGATGGCCAATAGTGCCCATCAGCCAGCCGGATTAATCGTCAGCCGTTCTGTCGCACGCGGGCGATCAGCGCGTCGATATCTTCAATATGGTCAGCAGCCAGGATTAACGTGCGGCCCAGCGTTACCGCCTGACGAACACATTCAATGCGCATGGCGTCATCACCGATGGTTTTGATATCGGCGACCTGAGACATACCAACGGTACGGCGGATCAGCTCGGTACCGCAATAACCCAGCGTGTCGACCCAGACCTTCCGCAGGAACTCAGCCGCATACCCCGGATAAGCGAGTGCGCGATCGCGGGTCTTCTCTGCGGCCAGCGCGAGGAAACCTTCGGCAAAGCTCTGCCAGGTTGCCCGCACGTCATTCAGACGTTTCTCGCGGGCATCGGCTGCTTCACGCGGAGACAGCAAGCCTGGCAGCGCACAGTAGTTGATCAGCAAATTGCCGAGCGCACTGCCAACGTCAAAGCCCAGCGGGCCGTAAAAGCCAAATTCGGCATCGATCACCTTCAGGCTGCCTTGTGCAACGAAGATCGATCCGCTGTGAACATCGCCATGCAACAGCGCTTCGGCATTAGACAGGAAACGATGCTTGAGAACCGCCACTTTATGGCGAAGTTCAGCGTCAGTGCGCAGTGAGGCAATCAGCGGTTCTAACGCACGTGGATAGCCATTGCGTTCGTGCTCTTCATAGGGCTCGTTGAAGAACAGTTCTTCGGTGATGTCACAGAGTTCAGGGTTAGTGAAGCGAATAACATCCGCTTTTTTCTGATGGGGATGCTGATAAAAATCAGAGGTGTGGAACAGCGTTTGTGCCAGCCAGGAGCCCAGCTGCGCGGCGGCCTGCGGATAATCAACGCCCTTAACCTGCTCGCCGCGCCAGATAGCGTGGCTGGAGAGATCTTCCATCACCATCACTGCCAACTGCGGATCGTAGTGCAGGATTTTAACCGTATGTTCAGGGCAGAACTCACTGTGAACTTGCAGTACTTCCGCTTCGATACGGGCGCGATCCAGGGTCAGAGGCCAGGACTCGCCGACGCAGCGCACATAAGGCAGGGCCTGCTTGACGACAACGCGGCTGTGACCTTCACGGTCGAAAATCTTGAACACCAGATTCAGGTTACCGTCGCCCACTTCCTGCGAGGTGACCAGGTTTTCCGGATTTTCAACGCCGCCAAACTGGCGTGCATATTCCACGGCATCCGCTGCAGTGAATGTACGGTATTGCGACATTAATTCACCCTCATCAAAACTTTCTGGTCTGCGCGGCCACAGGCGCTGCGGTGGTTTTTTGGCGCGCTGTTATTGCGCTTTTTATTACGAGTAAGCCGTTCAGACGTCTATACATCCGCAAAGCATGTTGGCACAATACGCCCTGATAACGCAACCAGGATTTAACTTCCATGCAGACACTGAGCACAACCAGCTTACAAGTTCGTGACAACCAGCTGTGGATCCTCGATCAGCAGGCTCTTCCCCAGAAAAAGATCTGGTGCCCGACGCCCGGGGTGGCGGAGCTGGTCGGCCATATTAAAGCGCTGCGGGTACGTGGCGCGCCGCTGATTGGGCTTTCTGCCAGCCTGCTGCTGGCATTGCTGGCGGAGAATGGCATGCCGAAACCTGAGCTGGCCGCGGCACTGGAAGTTTTACGGGCTTCACGTCCGACCGCCGTTAACCTGATGAACAATCTTGACCGGATGAAACTGGCGCTGGCGCAGGATCGCTTTGTGACCGCGTTGACCTTTGAGGCGCTGCGTCTGGTTGAGGAAGATAAAGCGCTGTGTGACAACATTGCAGCAGCAGGAGTACAGCTGATTAAACCGGGCAGCCGTTTGCTGACGCACTGCAATACCGGTGGTCTGGCGACTGCAGGCGTCGGCACCGCACTGGGAGTGATTACCCGTGGCTGGCAGGAAGGCAAGGTGGAGAATGTCTGGGTCGATGAGACCCGTCCGCTGCTGCAGGGCGGTCGCCTGACGGCCTGGGAACTGGGTGAGCTTGGCGTGCCCTACCGGCTGATTTGCGACAGCATGGCAGCCAGCCTGATGGCGCAAAAGCAGGTTGATGCCATCTGGGTCGGCGCTGACCGGATTGCGGCCAATGGTGACGTTGCCAATAAAATTGGCACTTACAGTCTGGCGGTGCTGGCACACTATCACCACATTCCGTTTTACGTTGCGGCTCCGCACACCACGCTCGATCCGGCCTGTCCGGATGGCAGTGCAATACCGATTGAGCAGCGTGCCGCCAGTGAAGTGACGGGAGTGGCGGGAAGCTTTGGCGAGGTGCAGTGGGCACCGGAAGAAGCCAGGGTGTACAACCCGGCCTTTGATGTGACGCCAGCGGCCTTGATCAGCGGCTGGGTGCTGGATACCGGGGTGGTGACGCCCACCCAGGTGAATAACGGGATTTTCCAGCCTTCACAAGCGTAAGGGTTTGAGGTCGGAAGCGGGAGGTCAAAACCGGCTCTGGTACTTCGGCGGTCTGGTGTCTGCTGGGGCTTAAGGTCAAATCCGGGTTCGGAGCCTGGCGCCAGCTGGGGCAGGTTAGCCTGGGCTCACACAGGTCAAAGGCCACTGCGGCCCGCTACAAACATCTGAGTTGTAAGCCAGCCCAGGGTCACACAGGTCAAAAACCCCAGCTGCCCACTACTAATCTCAGAGCTGTTGGTGAGATGGAAACCAGACCAGACAGCATCTCCTCTTCACAGCAACTAAATGCTGTATGGCGGAGGGGTTATCCGGATAAGCGGACTGTTGAGCGCATGGACGCGCGAATCAAGCCATCAGGGATGATTTCACGGCGTGTCCGTGTTCCGGATAACCCCTCCAGCAAACATCCGATTAAACAGCGACTTTCACCACTAACCACGTTCCGGATAACCCTCCAGCAGATATCCGATTCAGCAGGACTTTCACCACTCGAGCGGCTAAGGTAAACGCGGATAAGCATCTGCGATCTTGTCGCCGGTAAAATTAGCGATCCAGCCTTCCTGATTATCGAAAATACGGATCGCCGTGAAGTGCGGAGCAGATCCCATATCGAACCAGTGCGGCGTGCCTGCCGGAACAGAGATCAGATCGTTCTTCTCACACAGGATCTGATAAATGTGCCCGTCCAGGTGGAGGCAGAACAGCCCTGCCCCTTCCACAAAGAAACGCACCTCGTCTTCGCCGTGGGTATGTTCAGAGAGGAATTTGCCGCGCAGCGCCTCTTTCTGCGGATTATCCGCACGCATACTGATCACATCCCAGCTCTGATAGCCTTTCTCGGCCACCAGCTTATCAATGGCATGCTGGTAGGCTTTGATCACCGTTTCCGGCTCCGGGTTAGCACCCAGATCGCGATCGGCTTCCCAGCGTTCGAAACGCACCCCTTTGGCGTTCAGCTGCTGGCGGATTTCTTCAGCATCGGTACTGTGCCACACTGGCGTGGTGGCTTCACTGTCGGTAAAAATAGTCAGTGCACTCATGAGGAAAACAGCTCCAGGTTAATCTGATCAAAACGGTTTACCTGACGATGACGGCTTTCTGCATCCGCTTCGCCGCGTAGTAACTGCACGGTGTTCCAGCCCGCTTCCTGTGCGGCATCCAGCTCCTGATGAATATCCGATAAAAACAGCAGCTCGCCCGCTGGCAGCGCTATTTTTCCGGCAATGTTACGGTAGGACGGCGTCTCACGCTTCGCGCCGACATGAGTATCAAAATACCCACTGAACAACGGAGTAATATCACCCGCATCGCTGTAGCCAAATAACAATTTCTGCGCTGCGACTGAGCCAGAGGAATAAACATACAGATCAATCCCCTGCTCCTTCCATGTTTTAAAAGCGGGCAGCACATCCGGATAAAGATGGCCGGTGAAGCTGCCGTTGACGTAGCCATCACGCCAGATCATTCCCTGCAGCGCTTTCAGCGCGGTTGATTTGCGATCCTCATCCATAAAGCCGAACAGCACGGCGATCAGATCTTCAACCGTCGCCTGTGGCCGGGCAATTTCATCACGCAGATCACTAAGCCGCCCAGCCACATCTTCCCGGTGCTGGAAAGCGACAATAAAGGCCGCCATGTTTTCCCGCGCGAACGGGAACAGCACGTTGTGGACAAAGCGAATATCGCTGGTCGTCCCTTCAATATCGGTCACAATCGCGCGGATCATTTGGCCTCCAGCACACGACGTTGCAGTTCACACTGGAACAGGAATTCCAGCCCTTCAAGGTGGCGCTTCGCCTCATTAACGTCTTTACCCCAGCAAGTCAGTCCGTGGCCTCGCAGCAAAAAACCATATCGCAGCGGGGTCTGAGCGGCAAACTGCTCGATCCTCGCGGCCAGAGCGTCAATATCCTGATCGTTATCAAACAGCGCAATGGGTACAGAATCCAGATGCGAGCTTTGCCCGGCTAAAGTTTTCTGCATTTCATAGCCTTGCAGTTCCAATGCGGTCCCCTTCTCAACACGGGAAAGAACCGTGGAGTTGACGGTGTGGGTATGCAGCACCGCACCGGCTTGTGGAAACAGACGATAAATCATAGTATGCAGCCCGGTCTCAGCCGAAGGCTTACGGCCCGAAGGTACTTTATTGCTGGCAATCTCCACCTGAATAAAGTCATTACGGGTCAGCGCGCCCTTATCCTTACCGGACTCGCTTAACAGGCAAAACTCGCTGTCCTGACGCACAGACATGTTACCGCCCGTCGCCGGGGCCCAGCCTCTGGCCCCAATCCAGTGGCAGGCCGCCACCAGCTGATCCAACTGTGAAATGATGCTCATTTTCTTTCTGCTCTCAGCCAGTCCGGACCGGCATAACATTCGGGTTTAGACGTCTAAGCGTCTCGATTGCCAAATAGTAGCATCGACGTTATAGTGGCGGCAACGAGTTAACACATCATAAAAGCCGCGTGATAAAAGGGTTACATTCATGAGCCAGACGTCAATCACTCCCGAGAGCAAACTGCCCGCGCTGGGCACCACCATCTTCACGCAAATGAGCGCACTGGCAGCACAGCACAACGCCATCAACCTGTCACAGGGCTTCCCGGATTTTGACGGCCCGGATTACCTGAAAGCCCGTCTCGCGCACCACGTCAGCGAAGGGGCGAATCAGTATGCACCAATGACCGGCGTGCAGCCGCTGCGGGATGCTATTGCCGCGAAAACTGCTGAGCTATATGGCTACAAGCCGGACAGCAATAGCGAAGTGACCATCACCGCCGGGGCGACCGAAGCACTGTATGCGGCCATGACCGCGCTGGTCCGTCCGGGCGACGAGGTGATCTGCTTCGATCCAAGCTATGACAGCTACGCCCCGGCAGTGACGCTGGCTGGCGGCGTGATGAAACGCATCGCGCTGCAGCCGCCTGCTTTCCGTGTTGACTGGCAGGAATTTGCGGCTCTGCTTTCACCACGCACTCGCCTGGTAATCCTCAATACCCCGCACAACCCTTCAGCCACCGTCTGGCAGAAGAGCGACTTTGAGTCGCTGTGGCAGGCTGTGAAGGAGCAGGAAATTTATGTGCTGAGTGATGAGGTTTACGAGCACATCTGCTTTACGAAAGAAGGCCACGCCAGCGTGCTGGCTCATCCGCAGTTGCGTGAACGGGCCATTGCCGTCTCCTCCTTTGGCAAGACTTACCATATGACCGGCTGGAAAGTGGGTTACTGTGTAGCTCCGGTGGCCCTGACAGCAGAAGTCCGAAAAGTGCATCAGTATCTGACCTTCTCCGTTAACACGCCGGCTCAGCTGGCGCTGGCTGATATGCTGAATGCCGAACCGGAACATTACCGCGAGCTGCCTGACTTCTACCGTGCCCGTCGCGATCGTTTTGTACAGGCGTTGTCGAAAAGCCGCCTGGAAGTGCTGCCGTGCGAGGGAACCTATTTCCTGCTGGCCGATTACAGCGCCATCTCCGATCTGGATGACGTGGCGTTCTGCCAGTGGCTGACCAGAGAAGTCGGCGTGGCGGCTATTCCGCTGTCGGTATTCTGCGCCGATGCCTTTCCCCATAAACTGATCCGCCTGTGCTTCGCCAAACAGGAAGCCACGTTGATTGCTGCTGCGGAGCGCCTGTGCAAAATTTAAATCTCAGCGTCTTACAACAGCCGCTGGTCTGGATGGACGGCGAAGCAAACCTGAGCTTTTTCGACCAGCTGATTGCCGGGCTATCCGGCCGCGATCTGATCATTCTGCCGGAGATGTTCACTACCGGCTTTGCGATGGAAGCGGCTGAAAGTTCACTGCCGGAAGCCCGCGTGATTGAGTGGCTGCATGAAAAAGCCAGGACCACTCAGGCGCTGGTTGGCGGCAGCGCGGCAATTCAGACAGATAAAGGAGCCGTGAACCGTTTCCTGCTGGTTGAGCCGGAAGGCAAGGTCCACAGCTACGACAAGCGCCATCTGTTCCGCATGGCCGACGAACACCATCATTATCTGGCGGGCGCTCGCCGTGAAGTGTTTAAGTGGCGCGGCTGGCGGATCCTGCCGCAGGTTTGCTACGACCTGCGCTTCCCGGTGTTCTCCCGCAATAACAATGATTACGACCTGGCACTGTACGTGGCAAACTGGCCAGCTCCGCGTGCCGGACACTGGCAGGCGCTGCTGCTGGCTCGCGCAATTGAAAACCAGGCGTATATCGCCGGATGCAACCGCGTTGGCAGCGATGGCAATAACCATCAGTACAGCGGCGACAGCCGGATTATCAGCCCACTGGGTGAGATCCTGGCGGCGGGCGAACCCCATCAACCTGCCGTGCTGAATGCGGAACTGTCGCTGAAAACTCTGCAGGAGTACCGTGAGCGCTTCCCGGCATGGCGCGATGCAGATTCGTTCAGCCTGTAATCAGACTGATACACCTTATTATCCTGCCGGTCAGAGTGGATTCGTTCTGATAACTGAACCACTCTGATCTGATTGATGTGAAGCTCCGCGCATTACCCGCATTTCATCGCCGCATTCGGCTCCTCATCCTGATAGCGTTCAAAAAGAATTATGCCGTCTGCTCGGTATGATTCTGATCATGAACAGGAGTTCTGTCCCATTAACAGCAGTGAATTGCGCAAAAGCTACGTTGATGTTTTTTATGCAATTAGCTGGTGAAACTGTTCAGCTGGCGACAGGTCGTCCACGCCCGGATGCCCGTACTGCCCCTTGCGTATCATATGTACTAACTCAATCCCCCGCCAGTACGGCCTGTGCCCGGCGGAACGATTTTAATCCCAACATAGCTCGTGTCCGTCGTTTAATATTCCGGTGATCCTGTTCAATCAGGTTGTTCAGGTATTTGTTGATGGTGATGATTTCTTCATCGGCTCTGCCGACGTTGAGCGTGGTCAGCGCTGACCATTCCATACTTCACCGCTGGATTATCCGGCTGGTACCTCTGCTGGACAGGGCGTTTCGCCGGCTGAACAGTTTTATCTGATGGCAGCCTGAAAAACAGGAAGCACAACTTTTTCCGGTCTGCTGACGTTAATGCGACAGAGCCTGTATATGGTGCAGTGTATGAAGGGGAGCACAGGTCATGCAAACACCCGATCGCGCCGTAGGCGTGCTACGTTCGAGCTTCGGCCCCATCACCCCTAAAATATATTTTCTGGCGGCATAAGATAATTAACAATGAAGACAAAAAGAATAAGATCAAATGTTGTACCGATATATTTACATAACATCATCAACATTGATATGTAACAAAATAAATTGTTACATCAGGACGTTAACCCTCGCCGAAATCACTGCTATGGGCGACACCACCCTATTTTAACTTCATTGCATCCCTACCCTGTAAAATATAATCCACAAAGTCATTTTATTGCTGATACTCGTAATAGCGGGTAATAATCTTTTCCTATAATATACTCACATTCTACGCATTTTAATGAATGTGTAATCATCAAGAAAATAATGACAATACCCTCATTACCTCTGGAGATATCACCTATGAATAAATATTGTTTTTTATCCATTTGCTCGGCCATGCCATTAATGACGGTCTCAAACCTCAGTGAGGCGCAAGAAAGTTCCCTGCGACACGGGTTCGTCAGCGTTCCCCCCTCACGCGCGTACCTTTGTTCCGCACAGGGCGGTAATTTGAACAAAAATTGCGGTTCAATTCAGTATGAGCCGCAGTCGCTGGAAGGGCCGAAAGGCTTTCCTGCCAGCGGTCCGGAAGATGGAAAAATCGCCAGCGCCGGGCACGATAATTATGCGGCACTGGATGAACAAACGGCAACGCGGTGGCATCATTCCAATCTGTCGACCGGAGACAATACCTTTACCTGGACGCTGACCGCGCCGCATAAAACGGATAAATGGCGTTTCTTTATCACCAAAAAAGACTGGAATCCAAATGAAAAACTGACGCGTGACCAGTTTGATCTCAATAAACCCCTGTGCGAGCAAAATGATGAGGGAAAAGTGCCGGAGAGAACGGTAACCATTAAAGGCTGCACTATCCCGTCAGATTATACCGGCTATCATGTTATTTTAGGCATATGAGATATTGCTGACACAGCCAATGCGTTTTATCAGGTAATAGATGTCGATGTAAAATCCTGATATCTGACCGCCGAAAAAGAGGCTGTGTATTTCCGCTGGCAGTTGAAAGAAAAACAGCCTCTGTCTTATGCCGGAGGGTTCTGTGGCATTAAGCTGATCATCAGGTAACATGCTGCTTTTTTTGTGAAGTTACCTGCACATGTCACTGACCCTGACCCAAAAAGCCTTCATACGCCTGCATTATCCCGCTGATGTAATAGCCAGTGTGTCCGCTGGTACCTGCGTCACACCCCGGATTGAGTTGGCGCATATGATACGCAAAGAACAGTATCAAAATCCACCCGGCGATGGATTGTCCGCAGCGGAACAATTTCACCAGCTAATCGCATAAAAAAACAATCAACGTAACTTTTGCGCACCCCACTGCCGTTAATGCGACAGAACCTTTGATTATCCTTGTCACCAGATACCTGAAGTCCGCTATTAATTATCCGGATATTGACTGGCGAACTGTAAAGATTTTCCGGCTAAATATCGCTGCCCACGCTCACAAATTCCCATCCCGCGAAGGATGTACGCTGACCGGACGCTTCGCCACGCTGTTAAAGATGATATTCAGCGTGACCGACACCAGGCAGGCAGCGCTGATCCCGGAGTGGAAAATAGTGCGCACCCAGCCGGGGAACTGGTCGTAGAAGGAAGGCATCACAATCGGGATCATGCCAAAGGCAATGGAAGTCGCCACCACCACCAGGTTCATATTCTCTTTGTAATCCACTTTCCCCAGCGTACGGATGCCGCTTGCCGCGACGGTCCCAAACAACACCACGCCAGCGCCGCCCAGCACAGGCATCGGTACTGCCGCGACAATCCGGCCCAGTACCGGCAGGCAGCCCAACAGCACCAGGATCATCCCACCAGCGGCCACGACATAGCGGCTTTTAATCCCGGTGATAGCCACCAGCCCGATGTTCTGGGCAAAAGCGCTCTGCGGGAAGGAGTTGAAGAGGGGAGCCAGCGCGCTGGTCAGCATATCCGCCCGCAGACCGCTGGCGATACGCTGACTGTCCACTCTGGTACCGACAATTTCACCGATGGCGATCAGTCCGGCGGTGGTTTCTGTCAGCAGCACCAGCACAATCAGCGTCATTGACAGGATCGCCGCCACATTGAACACCGGCATTCCGAAGGTCAGCACACCCGGAAAGGCCAGCATGTCACCGTTGAGCACCGTGGAGAAGTGAGTTTTGCCGCCGACGACGGCAAACAGCGTTCCCAGCATCATGGCCAGCAATACAGCCAGCCTTTTTACCGCAGCGTTACCAATGCGGTTAAGCAACAGCACCATGCCCAGCGTCAGCGCGGCCAGACCAATATTCGTCGTGGAGCCCCATCCCGGCACAGCAGGATTACCGCCCATCGCCCAGCGGGCGGCCACCGGCATCAGCGACAGGCCGATCACGGTGATCACTGTTCCGGTCACGACCGGCGGAAAGAAGCGGATAATATGAGCGAACAGCGGCGCTATCAGCAGCCCAATCAGCGACGAAGCGATTACCGCGCCAAAAACCACCGGCAGGCCGCCGCCGCCCGTTACCAGCGTCACCATGGTAGCCACACCGGCAAAGGAGACGCCCTGCACCAGCGGCAGGCGCGAGCCAAAGCCGGGCACACCAAGCGCCTGCAGCAGCGTGGCGCAGCCACTGACGAACAGCGCCGCCGTCACCAGCATCCCCAACTCTGCGGCATGCAGCCCGGCAGCGGAGCCAATAATCAGCGGTGGCGCGATAATGCCGCCATACATGGTCAGCACGTGTTGCAAACCCCAGGCAAAGGATTTCCCTGCCGGATAACGCATATCTTCTGGCCTGATGCTCATTATTTCACCCTTTGATGCTTAGCCCGCTAACACAGATTAAGGAATTAAATGTTCTCTCAGGCATCCCCAAAATAATTCGAGCGGCAGGAAGGCGGCCAGCGAGCAAATCCCCGGTGAGTAAGTGACCGGGGGCGCTCGTGCAGCCAACGCACCTGCAGTTTGAAGTATGAAGGGGATGTCAACTTCCCCGGTAGGTGGACCACGACCACGGTGAAATCAGGAAGGGCAGATGGTAGTGACTGCCCGCTTCCGGCAGCACAAAATCAATCTGCGCGCTGACATAAAGCGCATCGCGCCCCATGGCCGCAAAGTAGTCGCCAATTTCGGCAATCAGGCGGTAATGGCCGGGAGCCAGCGGCTCGGGGGTCAGATCTTTGATGCGGCCATCGGCATCGGTGCTGCCCTGAGCCACCGGCAACCAACCCTGGCTGCTGTTCTGCTCCAGTGAAATCGCCACGCCGATCGCCGGTTTTCCCAGCGCGGTATCCAGAACGTGAGTGGTGATGGTGCTCATTGAAAGGTCTCCCTGAGGCGCAGCCGGGTGATTTCCCGCAGTTGATCGAGCGCCTCCTGCTGTTCCTGCTGTGGATCGTTCGCCAGACGGCGCACCAGCTCTGAGATCATTTCTTCGCCGCTGCGTCCTTTGGCGCGAATTAAAAATACCCTGCCGAAGCGCTGCTCATAAGCGGCATTGCCCGCTTTTAGCGCCTGCTTCAGCTGGTGATCTTCCTCATTCACACTGGACTGCTCACCACGGGAGAGTGCGGCTTCTTTGCCGCTCCCCCGCGCCCTCTCACCAATGCGGGGATGGGCAGAGAGCGCCTGGGTCAGTGACTTTGCGTCCCATTGCTGCGCCAGCGTATCGCCCTGTTGCAACAGATCGTCCAGCGAAGCGTAAGGCCGCTGCGACACCAGTGCCGTCACCCAGTCATTCAGCGCCACGCAGTGGGCAATCAGTTTTTTTGCTTCGGCAGCCGACGCCAGATTAAATTGTTCCAGCTTCATCGCAGTTCTCCTGCCACATCCCGTACCACCCGCGCATAAGCCTGAATGGCGCTGGCGACGTCCTGCTCCATCACCGATTCAGACGGATGGTGGCTGATGCCGCGTTCGTTACGCACGAACAGCATCCCCACTGGCCAGCGTTCGGCGATGGCGATGGCATCGTGCCCCGCGCCACTGGGCAGCGACAGGCTGCGGCCCTGCACTTGTGTTACCGCGCGACTCAACGCAGCCTGCAACCCTTCATCACAGCGGGTTGCCGGGATCTGATAATACTCATCCGCGCTGAAGGACAGTCCGCGACGAAGAGCGATGGCTTCCGCCTGGGTCAGTAACACTGACAGCAGCTCTGCCAGCGGCCGATCTTCCGGCCCGCGTACATCCAGCGTCAGTGCCACATCGCCGGGAATAACGTTCACCGCGCCCGGAGAGCATTGCAGCGTGCCTACCGTCGCCACCAGCTGTGGGCTGTATTTCGGCGTGGTCTGCTCGATAAACACCATCCACTCCGCAGCAGCGGCCAGTGCATCTTTCCGGTGGGTCATCGGTACAGTGCCTGCGTGCCCCGCTTCACCCACAAAACGGCAGTTCAGGCGACGAGCGCCATTAATTGCCGTTACCACGCCCAGCGGCAGATCTTCCTGCTCCAGACATGGCCCCTGCTCAATATGCAGTTCCAGATAAGCGACAATCTCTTTCACTTCCCGCGCAGCCTGCTGAATGGCTCCGGCATCCAGCCCGACGTCCGCCATCGCTTCCGCTACGGTGATACTGTTACCATCAGGATGGGTGAGCCAGCTTTCCGGCCAGGTGCCAGTAATACCACGGCTGCCAAGCAGGGTAATGCCGAAGCGCGTGCCTTCTTCATCGCCAAAGCCTACGATCTCCACTGCCAGCGGCAGCCTTTTACCTTCGGCCTGCAGCGACTGCACGGTTTCAATCGCGGTCAGCACGCCGAGCATGCCGTCATAGCGTCCGGCATTACGCACGGTATCCAGATGCGAGCCCAGCAGCAGCGCAGGTGCTCCCGGTTCCAGACCTTCATAGCGGCCACAAATGTTGCCGACGCTGTCCTGCCAGACCGTCATCCCCGCCGCCGCCATCCACTCACCGACCAGCGCGTTGGCACGCAGATGCTCAGTTGAAAGATACACGCGGGTCAGAAACTCCGGCGTTTCGCTGATTTCTGCCAGTTGGTCACAGCGGGCCATCACCCTGGCGGCCGCCTGTGCCGCCTGAGCCGCGCTCATCAGGCCGTAACTCATCAGCAGCTCCCATTGGCGTAATGGTCCCAGGCTGACTGCATGGCCGCGCCCTGGGGGGTTTTGAAGCCCAGATAGTTCAGCACCGACTCCAGCGCGCTCAGCGTTTGCATCACGCAGTCTTTACGGGCGTTGTAGCCCATGGTGCCGATGCGCCAGACCTTGCCGTGCAGCGGGCCAAATGAGGTGCCGATCTCAATACCGAAATCTTCCAGCATCAGCTTGCGAACCTGATCGCCGTTCACGCCCTGCGGGATCACCACGCCGAGCACGTTATTCATTTTGTGTTTCAGGTTGCCGAAAGTGTCCAGCCCCATGCCCTGAATGCCTTTCAGCAGCGCATCGCCGTGCAGCTTGTGGCGGGCAATGCCTTTATCCAGCCCTTCCTGGAGGATCAGCCGCGCACATTCACGCGCGCCAAACAGGGCTGAAGTCGCTTCGGTATGGTGGTTCAGGCGCTCCGGCCCCCAGTAATCCATGATCATCCCGAGATCGAAGTAGTTGGAGTAGATCATCTCGTCATCGCCATCCTGGTGCGCCGCAGTGCGGATCCCCTCTTCCACGCATTTACGCTTGCGGATTACCGCTTCCATCTCCGGGCTGAGGGTGACTGGCGAGGTGCCGGACGGGCCCCCCAGACACTTCTGCATCCCGGCGGAAACCGCATCAAGTCCCCAGGCATCGGTTTCCAGCGCATTCCCGGCAAACGAGGCAGTGGCATCGGTATAGAACAACACACCGTACTTTTTACAGATCGCCCCCAGCTCTTCAAGCGGCTGCAGCATGGTGGTCGAGGTGTCGCCCTGCACCGTCAGCAGCAGGCGTGGACGCACGACTTTGATCGCATCTTCAATCTGGTCCGGGGTGAAAACTTCGCCCCACGGCGCTTCGATGGTGTGCACTTCGGCACGGCAGCGGCGGGCAATTTCACACAGCAAATGGCCGAAGCGGCCAAACACCGGCACCAGCACCTTATCGCCGGGACGGATCGCCGACAGCAGGATTGCCTCGATCCCCGCGCGGGAAGTGCCGTCGATCAGCATCGTCCAGCGGTTTTGGGTACGGAATACGCCACGATACAGCTCCATCACTTCGTTCATATAATGCGTCATTGCCGGATCGTACTGCCCGAGCAGCTGGCTGGACATGGCGCGTAACACGCGCGGATCGGCATTGATCGGTCCCGGTCCCATTAGCAGGCGTTGTGGCGGGTTAATTTGTGGGTACTTAGATAAATCCATCTTCTCTGTCCTTCTTTTGTGATCCCGGCGCGCTTAGCTGAGGCCGCGTGACCCGTGAGATAAACTGTTTGAGTTCCTGGGTTTGAGGGCTGGCAAAGACCGTTTTGCTGTCGCCCTGCTCCCACACGCGGCCCTGATGCATAAACACCACGCGGTCGCCCACTTCACGGGCGAAACTCATTTCATGGGTCACGAGGATTAGCGTCATGCCCTCTTTTGCCAGTTGCTCAAGCACCTTCAGCACTTCCCCGACCAGTTCCGGGTCAAGAGCTGAAGTGATTTCATCACATAGCAGTACCTTCGGCGACATCGCCAGGGCGCGGGCAATCGCCACTCGCTGCTGCTGACCGCCGGAGAGGTTGGCGGGGTAATAGTCCATGCGGTCGCCCAGGCCGACTTTCTCAAGCATCTGTGCCGCGAGAGTCCGGCACTCGGCCTCTTTCTTCTTCAGCACCCGGCGCGGAGCCAGCATGACATTTTCCAGCGCGGTCATGTGCGGGAACAGGTTGAAGTTCTGGAAAACCATACCGACCGAGCGGCTGATTTCGCGCGCCTGGGTATCCCGCTCGGTAATGGTCATGCCGCCGAGCTTGATGCTGCCTTCCTGATAGCCTTCCAGCCCATTCATGCAGCGCAGCAGGGTACTTTTTCCAGAGCCGCTGCGACCGATAATGGAAATGACTTCACCCATTTCCACGTCGAGATCCACGCCTTTCAGCACGTGATTGTCGCCGTAGTATTTCTGCACCTGATTAATGGTGATGAGCGGCATTGAATTTCTTCTCCAGTGACTTGCTGTAGCGGGACAGCGGATAACACATCAGGAAGTAGCCCAGGGCCACCAGTCCGAAGACTTTAAAGGGTTGATAAGTCACGTTGTTAAGGATGGTGCCGGCCTTGGTCAGCTCGACAAAACCGATGATTGACGCCAGCGCCGTGCCTTTCACCACCTGCACCGCAAATCCCACCGTCGGCGCGATGCCAATCCGCAGCGCCTGCGGCAGCACCACGCGGTACAGCGTCTGACCAAAATTCAGGCCCAGGCAGCGTGAAGCTTCCCACTGCCCTTTGGGCAGGGCTTTGATGCTGCCATGCCAGATATCGACCAGAAAAGCACTGGTATAGAACGTCAGTGCCAGCGAGGCCGCCGTCCACGGTGAAACATCCACGCCAAACAGCGCCACGCCAAAAAAGACCAGGAACAGCTGCATCAGCAACGGCGTACCCTGGAACAGTTCGATATAGCCGCGGATCAACCGGTTCGGCCAGCGGCGGCCGGTCAGCCGGATGGTCACCAGCGGCAACGCCACCACCGTGCCGCCGAAGAAGGCAGTCAGTGACAGCAACAGGGTCCAGCGCGCTGCCAGCAGCAGATTGCGCAGGATGTCCCAGTCGGTAAATGTTGTCATCCTGGCGCTCCTCCCAACCACTTGCGTCCGGCAGCCAGCAGAACCTGACGCATCGCAATCGACAGCGCGAGGTAGATCAGCGTGGTCACCAGGTACACCTCAAAGCTCAGAAAAGTGCGCGACTGGATCAGGTTGGCAGCAAAGGTCAGTTCTTCACAAGAGACCTGCGATACCACCGACGAGCCGAGCATCACGATAATGCACTGGCTGACCAGCGCCGGATAAATACGTTTCAGCGACGGCGGCAGCACGACCCGCAGGAAAGTCTGCGTGTGGGTCAGGCCGAGCACCCGTCCGGCCTCCCACTGCCCTTTCGGGGTCACCTGGATCCCGGCGCGGATGATTTCGGTGCTGTAGGCACCGAGATTAATCAGCATCGCCAGTAACGCCGCTTCCCCCGCGGTGAGCTTCAGCCCCAGATTCGGCAGGCCAAAAACGATAAAGAACAGCTGGACCACAAACGGCGTGTTGCGGATCAGCTCAACATAGCAGCCCCACAGCCGGCTGAGCAGTGAAGGCCTGCCGCTGCGCAGGGCCGCTCCCAGAATGCCCAGCGACACGCCACCCACGGTAGCCAGCACGGTCAGCTGGAGGGTGGCCCATAGCCCGGAGAGCAGCTCCGGCCAGTGTGGCCAGAGCGCAGGAAAGTTGAGTTGCCCCATCATCGCCTGCCCTTACGCGCCGAGATCTGCCGGCAGTGGCGCTTTCAGCCACTCTTCAGACAGGCCGTTCAGCGTCTTATCTTTGATGGCCTGCTCGATCAGCTCATCCACTTTCGCCTTCAGCGTCGGTTCGTCTTTGCGCATGCCGATAAAGCACGGAGAATCCTTCAGCATAAATTTCGCTACCGGTGCTTTGTCCGCGTTCTGACGGGCAATCGCAGCCACCACCAGGTTACCGGTTGCCACATATTGCACCTGGCCAGAAAGGTAAGCAGAGAGTGTGGTGTTGTTATCTTCATAGCGCTTCAGCTGGGCGTCTTTCGGAGCAATGTCGCTCAGCACCATGTCTTCCACCGCACCACGGGTCACGCCGATGGATTTGCCGCTCAGTCCGGCCGCCTCTTTCAGGTCAGCGTCTTTCGGGCCAAACACCCCAAGGAAGAACGGCGCATAAGCACGGCTGAATGCGATCACTTTTTCGCGTTCCGGATTTTTACCCATGCTGGAGATCACCAGATCCACTTTATCAGTCTGCAGATAAGGGACTCGGTTTGCACTGGTAACCGGCACCAGCTGCAACTTCAGTTTCATCAGTTTTGCCAGGTATTTTGCCATATCGATGTCATAACCCTGGGGCTGCAGATCGGTACCCACTGAACCAAACGGCGGGAAATCCTGCGGAACGGCAACGCGCAAAACGCCTCGTTTTTCAATGTCCTGTAGCTGATCAGCCATCGCATGAGTCATCTGAGTTAACATCAGCGCCGCACCTAATACTGCCAGTAATGCTTTCTTCATTCTTCTCTTCCCCGATTAAGTCATCATGAAACGAAAGATTCTTGAAGAAGATGTTTGCAACTAATGTGCCATCAACAGGAAATCGACGCTAATTATTTTTGGGCGCAGAACGTCACGCCTGCTGAAAGCAGAAACGCGAGGGAAAAACAGCGTGGGATCCCGAAGTTTAGCTTTAACAGTCAGGATTTTTGCCGGGCAAACGGTTGCCCTGCAAGTGGAAAGAAACGTTAGTTACAGCAAGAACGAAGTTGAGCGGAGCGATTCAGCATTCGCCCCACAATAAAGCAAAGCACCAAAACAGTGCCCCACTAACGTTGTTCCAGCTCGTCCAGATGGCTGTAGAGGTCGGCAATCTGGTGAATACGCTGACGACCTTCGCTGAGCAATTCATGCAGCACGGCATTCGCCAGCAGATTGATCAGGCTGTTAGCCGAAGCATAGCTGTCAAAGGCGGATACGCTGTCCAGCGGAGCGCAAAGCTGCCAGCGGGCCAGAGCAATCACCGCCTGCGCCTGAGGTTCGCACATCACCAGCGTCGGGATGTTTTCACTCTGCAACTGCTGCAGTAACGGTTTGATAATCCGTGGACGACGGCGGAAAGCCATCACCACCACCATATCTTCCGGCGTCACTTCCACCAGCTCTTCCGACAACGTCTGGCCCGGCTGCGGCAACACCTGTACGCCGCCACGCGCCTGCAGCAGCTGCTGACGAAGGTGCAGTGCCACCGGATAGGCATTTCTCATCCCGATGATAAATATACGTTTTGCGGTAGCCAGCTGCTGAACCACCTCACCAAACTGAGCGGTATCAATGGTGTTTACCCACAGGGTGAGATTGGCCATTTCCTGCTTATAATGGCGGGCCAGCAGCGTGTTACCCTGCACCGCATCCCGGTTATCGGTCAGCGGCATGCCGCTCTGGCGCAGCGTGCGCAGTTCGTCACGCATATCCTTGTATTTTTCATACCCAAGACGCCTGAAGAGGCGGCTGACCGTCGCCTTGGAGACGCCGCTGAGCCTGGCCAGCTCGGCGCTGTTGTAGCTGATCAGGTCGTCGAAGTGGTCGAAAGCAAAATCAGCCACGCGCTGCTCCTGTGGAGAGAGCTGCGGGTAGTGACTTCTCAGGCGTTCATCGAGCTGCTTCATATCTCAGACCTTTGTAACTTTCGTTTCAGAGAACATAGCCTATACAAATAACGTGCCTGCTGAAAAATTTTTTCGCTGAGCAATCCTCTGATTCTCTCCGGCGGCTTTTTTCCGGTGGCCAACAAACTGGAACATCTCTTGCTTGATTATCCCTTGTTACCCGTTATCCCCTGTAACCCGAAAAAAATGAGACTGTGATGATCCAAAGTAATATCGCCCCGCTCGGCATGGCCGTGGCACCCCATCATCTGGCCAGTGAAAGCGCACTGGCCGTGTTGCGCGAAGGGGGCAATGCGATTGAAGCAATGGTTGCTGCCGCGGCTACCATCGCGGTGGTTTATCCGCATATGAACGGGTTGGGAGGGGATGGCTTCTGGCTGATTGTTCCTCCACAGGGCGACCCGATAGCCATTGATGCCAGCGGTGCCGCAGGTTCGCTGGCTGATTTCTCCTTTTATGAAGATGCGGCGACCATCCCCCATCGCGGCCCGAAAGCGGCGCTGACCGTGGCCGGAACAGTCAGCGGTTGGGCTGAGGCGCTGGAGGTCTCGGCTGAATTCGGCGGTAGCGCCATGCCGGTTTCGCGCCTGCTGGCCGATGCCATCCGCTACGCCGCAGACGGTATTCCGGTCACCGACTCTCAATCTTCCGCGACCCGCAGCAAATACCACGAGCTGGCGAATCAGCCCGGCTTTGCTGCCACCTTTTTACCGGACGGCGAAGTCCCCCGCCCCGGAAGCCGCTTCACTCAGCCGGAGCTGGCTGACACGCTGAGTATCCTGACCGAAGAGGGGCTGGAGAGTTTCTATCGCGGTTCGCTGGCAACCAGGCTGGCGAGTGAGATGTCAGCCCTGGGCATGCCGATTACCCTTGAAGACCTGAACCATCATCATGCGCTGCGCCGCACTCCGCTGCGTATTGAGCATCAGTCCGGCGAAGTATTCAATATGACCCCTCCCACCCAGGGGCTGGTTTCACTGGCGATCCTCGGCATCACCGACCACCTGAACATGGCCGATGCCGATGAGGCGCAGACCATCCACCGCATCGTTGAAGCCACCAAGCTGGCCTTTGACCTGCGCGATCGCTATATCACCGATCCGCTGCATATGCAGGAACAGATGCAGACGCTACTGGATTCCGACCTGCTGGTGCAGCTGGCGGGAAAAATTGATGACCGGCAGGCTGCGCCATGGGGCACCGGTAAAGGCCCCGGCGATACCGTGTGGATGGGCGTGATGGACAGCAGCGGGCTGGCCGTGTCGTTTATTCAGAGCATTTATCACGAGTTTGGCAGTGGCGTGGTGATCCCGGGCACAGGTATTACCTGGCAAAACCGCGGAGCGGCGTTCAGCCTCGATCCGGATCATCTGCTGGCGCTGGCACCGGGCAAGCAGCCATTCCACACCCTGAACCCGGCCGCCGCACGTCTGAATGACGGCCGCACCATAGTGTACGGTTCAATGGGCGGAGACGGCCAGCCGCAGACCCAGGCTGCAATTTTCACCCGTCATGTGGTGCAGGGCATGCCGCTGCAGGAGTGCGTCAGCGCCCCGCGCTGGCTGCTGGGCCGTACCTGGGGACAATCTTCCGACTCGCTGAAGCTGGAAGGCCGGTTTGCACCTGAAACCTTTAACCAACTTCGCGCGCTGGGCCATGAAGTCGAAGAGTTGCCCGCCTTCAGCGAGGCTGTTGGTCACGCCGGGGCCATTGTCCGGCACACTAACGGCATGCTGGAAGGCGCATGTGACCCACGCAGTAACGGCAGCGCAGCGGGTTTTTAACAGGAGAGGATGATGAAACAAACTTCGCCCGACTGGGCAGCCTACGTGGCACAAATGGAACAGGTTCTGGGCGTCACGCTGGATGACCAGCGTCGCGCCGAGCTGATGGTGCAGTTCGCCCGCATCGCCGGAATGGCGGAGCCGCTGATGGCTTTCCCTCTTGACGACCGTCTGGAAGTCGCGGGGGTGTATAAAGCATGAATCTTGCCTCGTTATCCATTGCCGGGCTGAAGAGCGCGCTGATCAAAGGTGAGCTGAGCGCTCGTGAAATCGCCCAGCAGACGCTACAGGACATTGAACACTATAATCCGGCGATCAATGCCTGGACCCACCTCACCCAGGATCGCATGCTGCAGGAAGCGGATCGCATCGATCGCCTGCGCAAAGAGGGATTGCCCCTGCCAGAACTGGCCTCCATCCCCTACGCGGTGAAAAACCTGTTTGATGTTGCCGGTCATTCCACGCTGGCTGGTGCGAGTCTTTTCAGCGATCGTCAGGCAGCGCGACAGGATGGCTGGGCGGTGCGCAAGCTGGCAGAAGCCGGTGCCCTTCTCTCCGGCATGCTGAATATGGACGCCTATGCTTACGGCTTCACCACCGAAAACAGCCATTACGGTGCGACGAAAAACCCGCGTGACCTTAGCCGGATTGCCGGAGGCTCCTCGGGCGGCTCGGCTGCGGCCGTCGCGGCTGGCCTGGTACATTTCTCCCTGGGCACCGACACTAACGGTTCAATTCGCGTGCCCGCTTCGCTGTGCGGCATTTTCGGCCTGAAACCAACTTTTGGCCGTCTTTCCCGCAGCGGCAGCCATCCGTTTGTTGCCAGCCTCGATCATATCGGGCCATTTACCCGTTCGGTGGACGATCTGGCGCTGGTTTATGATGCGCTGCAGGGCCGCGATCCGCAGGACAGCTTCCAGGCTGAAAAAGCCATTCACCCCACCCACCAGCAACTGGAACACGGGATGGAAGGCCTGCGTTGCGGCGTGCTGGGCGGTTACTTTCAGACCTGGTGCAGCGAGGAAGCCCGTACCGCAGTGGCAACCGCAGCCAAAGCGCTGAATGCTCAGGATGAAGTGACGCTGCCCGAGGCCGAACTGGCCCGCACCGCGGCGTTTATTATCACCGCTTCAGAGGGTGGCAATCATTATCTGCCAGCCCTGAAGAGCGTCCCGGATCGTTTTGAGCCACTCTCCCGTGAGCGTCTGCTCGCCGGGGCGATGGTGCCGTCAGCCTGGTATGTTCAGGCCCAGCGCTTCCGTCATCATTTCCGCCAGCAGGTACTGCCGCTGTTCGAGCGGTTCGACGTGCTCATTGCCCCGGCAACGCCGGATAGTGCAACAACCATCGGTCAGGAAACCATGCGTATCAATGGCACTGATTTGCCCATTCGCGCCAGTATGGGCATGCTGACCCAGCCAATTTCATTCCTTGGCCTGCCGGTCACCACCGTGCCACTGCAGACGCCGGGCGGACTACCAATAGGCCTGCAGCTTATTGCCGCACCGTTTAAAGAAGAGGCCTGCCTGCGTGCAGCCTGGGCGCTGGAAAAAATGGGTATCGCCCGCGCGCTGCCCGCTAACCTGAGTGCATAAAAATGAAAACTGAACACATTGATCGCCCTGCAATCCTCGCCGAAGTGACCGCAGCTTTTTATCGCTATGAAGAGGCGCTAATCACCAACAACACTGCTGTACTCGACGAGCTGTTCTGGCATGACGAGCGCACCGTACGGTTGGGAGCAGGAGAGAATCTGTACGGCATCGAGGAGATTCGTGCTTATCGCGCTTCCCGTCCGGCGCAGGGTCTGGATCGTGAACTGCGCAATACGGTGATCACCACTTTCGGGGAAGATTATGCGGTATGCAGCACAGAATTCACCCGTGAGGGCAGCGACAAAATCGGTCGCCAGCAGCAGACATGGGTGAAACTGCCCTGTGGCTGGCGCATTGTTGCGGCGCAGGTCAGCCTGATGGTCTGACATCGGTTGCCTGCGAAAAGCCCCCACGCCAATGGGTTGAAATTCAGCAGATAGCGGCCAGCACTCCATCGCAGGAGCTGGCCTTTAACAGCCTTTCAAGGCGGCTTTCATCGCTGACCACTTCATTTAGCGCCTCCAGCAGTCCAATATGCGACAGGTTGCAGGACGGCACCAGCACCACGATCATCAGCGGGTTAATGCTGACCGGCACATCATCAAACTGCAACGGATGCTTCAACTTGAGCAAAGAAAGTGCACCCGTCCCGCTCTGCTTTGGCGGTTCAGCATGCAGCAGCAATACCCGGGCCGACAGATAACGATTCAGCCCTTCCCGCTCGATAGTCGCCACGATCTGCGCGACATACTCCGGACCAATCACTCCCTGTTCCAGCAATGGCCTGGCCGCAAGCTGCACGGCTGCCCGCCAGCGGGGATGACGCCCACAGTAGCTGACCCGTCCCTGCAGATACTCCGCCAGCGTCTTTTTATGCACCGGTTTATCGGCTGGATACGCAACATCATCCCCGCCCTCCAGCAGCAGGCGGAGCTGTAATTTTTCACGCGCATCCAGCATATGCTGAACGCGAATAACCGTTGCACCCGGGTACTTACCCTGTGGCAACGCAACAGTGCTGACCACCAGGCGGGTGCCATCCGGCACTCCCTGCTGCTCCAGCTGGCTGACGGAACAGTGTTCGATCGCCAGCGGCACAATGGTCAGATTACGCAGCTGATTCTCCAGCAGCGCCGTGGAAGAGAGGCCGCCCTCGGTGACCAGCAGCAGCGATTGCTCACGGGTTTCCCGTCGTTTATCGAGCCATGCGACAAAACTGATGGCAATATAACTCAGTTCATCATCGCTGAAGACCACCTGATAAGCCTGCTCAAGCCCTGCAACAGCCTGGCGACAGAGGCGGAATATCAGCGGATAGCGCTGGATAACCTCTTGCCGCAGCACATTCTCACTGTGAATATGAAACAGGCAGCGCTGCAGCGCCGGGCCAAGGTGGGCGAATAATCGCGTCACCAGTCGCGAAATATCCACAAAATACACGCCTGACAGGGACTGGAAATCGTCAATCAGACGATGAATACAGGCGATTAACCGGCGGTCTTCCTCGCCATTGCCCGGCTGGCTGTTCAGGCTTTTACTGGTGGAAAGCAGCAGGCAGAAGAACAACGTGTTGCAGGAGTGGGGCTTGCAACCCAGCGTTTCGGTCAGCCTGGCGTTAAGCAACGCCGCCGCTTCGCATTCCGGCCTGCGGCGCAGCCAGCTCACCTGTGCAGGACTGAAGATAATCAGTTTTCCCTGCTGCGTCTGCAACAAACAGAACAGCACCATATGGTGCATCAGCCGCTTATCCTTGTCGGTGAAGTCTCGCCAGAGATACTCTCCGGCAACCGCAATAGCCTTGTCGGTTGCCTGCTGTACCTGTCCGGATGAAACCCCCAACGCCTGCAACTGGCTCAGTAAAATACTGGTTATTCGCTTTTCAGCCTGCCCGTCGGCGTACTTCAGCATGTGTTGCAGTGTTTGCATCACGCACAGGTTGATTTGTAATGCATTGCCGGTGATTTGATAGCCCTTCTTCCTGCTCACCGACAGCGTCAGACCATGCTCACATTGCAGGCTTTCTTTCAGCAGTTGCAGATCGTGAAGCGTGGTATTTCGACTGACGTTATTCAGCAGAGAAACCGACTGAGTAAACTGTGGAGCGTGGCTGCAGACGAGAAAGAACAGAATATGGTCACGGCGTTCATCCGCCCGCAGCTTGTAGCCGGGACCGCCCAGCTGGGCAATCTTCTTCAGGATTGAGCCGGATTCCCCCACGCCAAACCTCAGCCCGGAGTCAGGTAGCCGGGTGAGCGGAGAAAAATCCTGCTGGCTCAGCCAGTCGTTAATTTTCCCCCAGCGATAGTAGAAATTGCGTTGCGGCAGGCCAATCCGCTGGCACAGACCGTCAACGGATAAACCGGGATCGGTTGCCACCTCTCTCAGGATGGTGATGGCAAGATGATCAAGTTGCATGCTTTCTCCCTCAACTGCCGGTGCGGGCTGGCACCGGCGGCGGTTCCATTCAGAGAAATGATGGGAATGGCAGGTCCGTTTCTGCCTCGAAAATATCAGGGAAACCACGTGGATGTTGGTAAACCCGCCGGTTTTTATCCCGTGGATAAACAAACTTCCCGCCCGGCTGCCAGATAAAAGGGACAAACTGATACTGCAGACGGTCGCGACGCATGGCGTACAGCGTCAGGATTTCATTACAGTCGGCCAGCATATTGCTCCAGATATCGTGGTGAACCGGGATCACCACTTCGGTACGCAGCGCTTCCGCCATACGCAGGATGTCAACTGCAGTCATTTTGTCGGTGATGCCGATCGGGTTTTCACCAAATGATCCCAGCGCGATGTCAATTTTGTGCTCCCGACCGTGTTGCGCATACATATTTGAGTAGTGACAATCGCCGGAGTGATAAATATTGCCGCCCGGTGTTTTCAGCAGATAGCTGACCGAACGCAGATCCATATCCGGGATGTCGCCGGAGCCGCAGTCGGCCAGCGGCTCCGGTGGATCGGTGATCAGAATGGTACGATCGCAGGACTCCAGCACCACGATCTCCATGTCTTTCACTTTAAGCACATCCCCCGGTGCCACCACCTTGCAGCGACTGACCGGTACGCCCCATTGCACCCACAAGTCCACACAGGCCTGAGGGCCGATAAAGGGCACCTCATCACCGCAGTTCTGCAGCACCGCAGCGGCAACATTAATATCGATATGATCGGCATGGTAATGCGTCGCCAGCACCGCATCAATTTCACGAATGGCAAACGGATCCAGAACAAATGGCGTGTTACGCAGGTTCGGCTGGGCGATGCGGGCACCGCTCATCCGCGCCATCTGATGGCTGGGTTTCATGGCGGGCAAATCCTTGCGGCGTTTGCCGGTACCACACCAGAAGTCGATGCAGACATTGGCGTTTCCGGGCGTTTTTACCCATAACCCGACGCAGCCCAGCCACCACATCGCCACCGATCCGGCTGCCACCTGCTCTGCCGCAATCTCATCATTCAGCCAGCTTCCCCACTCGGGAAAAGTGTTGAGGATCCACGATTCGCGGGTGATCTCTTTTATATTGCTCATGCTGATGTCCTTTTTCCTGAGACGATTTTTCGAAATGCGCTGGCGGCGTGGGCACGGTCAGCGGCGTTGAGAATGGCTCCTCCGACAATAACAATCTCCGGAGCAAGCTGCTGCTGGATCTCCCCGATGCTCTCCAGGGAGATCCCTCCCGCCAGTGCAACCGGCAATCCTGTTGCGGCGCGGACGGCAATAAGCTCCCGGAAAGCTTCCCGGGGATCGTCGCCGCAGTCGTCATTTTTATGCACACACAGTAGTGTCGCTCCAAGCGCCTTCAGCTCGACGGCACGTTGCACGGGATCGCTGGCCGATTGCAGATCGAACACCACTTGTGCCTGATTCTTCCAGGCGATAGCCAGCACTTTGCTTACGGCAGTGTCGCTGGCGACGGCCAGCATTGAGTAGTAGTCCGGGCGACAGTGTGCCATCAGCGTGGCTTCCCGCTCCGGTCCGTCAATGATCTTCATATCCAGAAACAGCGGTTTATCGGGGAAGATCGCTCTGATTTCACCGACGATCGAGATGCCGCAGAGTTTCAGTAACGAGGTGCCTACTTCAATGATATCGACCTGCGCGCCCGCCTCACGGACCACAGTTAAAGCCTGCTGCCGGTCCAGCAAATCCAGAGCCAGTTGTATTTTCATTTTTCCCTCCATGGTTTACAGCACCAGCCCGAAAGCCGTGCCAGTCAATTTAAGCAGGTATAACAGCGGTAAAAAAATCAGGGTAAAGTCGATGTTGGAGAACATCAGCCCGGAGCCAAACAGCGGCCCCATTAGCGGATAGAGCAGGATAATCCCCGCATGGGCAATCAGGCTGGTAATAAGGCCAGCAGCCAGCGCCCCCTTATAGCCACCATATTTATTGCCGAATACCCCCATGGTGCAGCCATCAAAGAACATGATTATCGGGCTGGGAAAAACGATGATGGCGCTGTTAAACAGGATGGTGGCTCCCATAACCAGTAAGGCTCCGGCCACTGAGGCGATAAAGCCCAGCATTGCTCCAGTCGGTGAATAGGGGAACAGTGCCGGGCAGTCGAGCGCCGGAACCGCATCCGGCAGCAGGCGGTCGGAAATGCCCTTAAAAGCGGGAACCACAGAGCCGATAAACATCCTCACCCCCACCAGCAGAACCACCACCCCGGCGGTAAAGGTCAGCCCCTGCATGCACAGCCAGACTATCCAGTTGGTTTTGCCACTGAGTTCGCTGATCCCCTGCTGACCCACTGACAGCCCAATACCGAGAAAGATCAGCGGCATCAGGAAAGCCAGGGAAAGGGTGTTATCGCGAAACATCGACAGGAAGCCCGGCAGCTTCAGCGCTTCGGCATCCTGCAAAGGATTACCGACCCTGCGCGCAATCCTGCTTGCCAGCCAGGCTCCCGCCTGCTGATGATGCCCGAGCGTCAGATCGTCACCAACAAATTGCTGTGCCAGCACACGGGTGATTGCCGGCGTCAGCGTCCAGTACAGGGCACAAAGCACCGCTCCCGTCACGATTAGCGGCATACCTTTAATCCCCAACACGCCAGGCAGCGACAGCACCATAAATGTGGCGAGAAAAAGTTGCATATGCACCGTGAGATAGACGTTTTTGCAGCGCCGGAACGGCACGATGAAGATAAAAAACAGGTGCAGCAGGAAGCCAAGAATAAAGGTCAGCGTCACGTCGTTAGCCAGTTGCAGCATCGCCACCCCAAAGGCCGCCTCGTTAGCGGGAAGTACTCCCTGAATATTCAGCATGCTGTTGAGCTTACCCATGATCGGGGTCAGTGAGCTGAGCAACGTCCCCGATCCCACGGTCAACACCAACAGTCCGACGATGGTTTTCACTGTTCCATCAATAACTTCTGTAGCCTTTTTTCGCTGCAGCAGCAGCCCGATTAGCGCAATCAATCCCAGAAACAGCGGGGCCTTGTCCAGTATCTGATAGATGATAAAGCCGACGAAGTCTTTCATGATGTTCTTCTCCAGAACGTTTTTATAATCCCTTTTCCTTCAGGAAATTGCCGAGGCTGCTTTCAATCTCCACTTTGCGCACAAAATTGGTCAGCACCAGTGTTTTAACCTGTAGCTCTTCTGGCATGGTGACCGCCAGCTCGCGGGTGGTGACGTAGACATCAGCGCTGATGCTGCGGATACTGCCGACATCACAGGTATCCACCTGAGCTTCGATCTGCATTTTTTTCAGCACCTGCTCAATGTTCATTTTGGCAATGACGCTGGAGCCCAGGCCCATGCCGCACACGCAGACAATTTTCATTTTTATTCTCCCGGTATTGCATGATTAATAGCGCGATACACCTGTTCTGCGTCATCGCACCGTTTTAAAAAAGGCAGGTTCTCTTCGTCATCCAGATAGCTCACTAATCTGGCCAGCAAATGGATATGGTTGTTTTTATCGGTCGCACATAGGGCAAAAACAATTTGCACCGGATCGTTCTCTTCATTCCCGAAGCAGACCGGCTGTGCCAGAGTGACCATACTGATGCCGGTCCTGATCACCGCCGGGCCAGGTCGGGAATGGGCAAAGGCGATGCCTGGGGCCACCACGATATACGGCCCCAGCGTCTCGACCGCGCTAATCATCTCTGCCGTGTAGGAAGGAAAGCTGTACTGGCTGGCGACCAGCAGTTCACCTGCAGCAGTAATCGCCTGCCGCCAGTTGCTGACTTCGATCCGCAGACGAATATTTTCCCGGTTAATAATGTCATCCATCAGGTTTCGGCTCCTGCCTTGTCATTGATGTGCCTATCCTGGACGCGAAGAGAGAAAAGTTAAAAAACAATCTTTGTCGGAGGCTAATTTAAAAAAATGGGCCAAACATGACATTACTTAGGCTATTTATTGAAGTTCATCACAATTGAGAAATTTAGTAAGGGAATGACAGTCAGATTTCGGGGTGGAAAATGGAATTTAACAGAAGAAGAAAAAACACAGAATTACGATCAACTTCAAACTTCAAACTTCAAACTTCAAACTTCAAACTTCAAACTTCAAACTTCAAACTTCATAAAAAAAATCAACACACCATCAAAATGAACCATACTTTTTTATTTCATCAATATGACGAGTAAAACTATCCATTCGATCCATCATCTTTTTTTCGATGTCACTTACATCCGGATTTTGATAGCCCGAACAGGGATAAATGCCGTACCATCGATCTTTAGCCATTAACTGTAACCAGTGATAATCCAGGCTCGATTTATCATAGGGAACACCATTTTGCTGCATAACGGCGGATTCATGAAAGTTCCGCATCAGTCTCTTGTAGTAAGGCCGGTTAACCAGGTAACTATTGGCCAGGTAAGCAAACTCAACTTTGTAAAATCCTTGTTTTATTTTTTTGATAATATAGTAACTAGCTGAAAGAAATCCCACATCCCACGGCACACCCTGCAAATTTAAAAAAAAATCGTTTATTCGCCTGCAGGATTCATCATCTTCGTTGAACATCATGTCATCTTCAAGGATCAGTACGTTCGGCCACTGATTACATTCTGCCATCGCTAAAACACCGGCATGGGACAGAGTACAACCCATGCCGCCATTTTCTCGTTCAACAGCCTCAAAGCGAACAATTTTTTCCTCTGGCACTCCGACCCTGCCGAGTTCCTTTTGCATCGCTTCATTTCTGTCAGTTCTTTTTTTTAAATTGATATAGACAACCCTGTCGATAAAACTCCAGTCAATCGCTAACATGGTTTAAATATTCCTTATCCGGCCATATTCTGCCCAGGCAAATTGAAGAAAAAAGGACAATGCAGAACCTAATTCTTTGAAAAATATCAGTTCATCCCTTTATCCTGAACGACCAAAAGGCTGCCGTCAGTCTGGATAGTTGATTTAAAAGGTAGCTTCTTTTTACAAGGGTCAGAAATAGCCGAATAAGCGATATTCAATTTTCCGGTAACCGATTCGGTGGAGGATATACTTCCCACACCAGGCCCAAAGAGCGCGGTAGTAGCGGGAAGAGAGGCACAGTTCTCCACACTGAGAAAATGTTCAATAAACCCGATACTTTTCCCTGAAAGTAAGCCCCATGCTGCCGGTGTTTTCCAGGAACCTATCCGACGCGCTTCATTACTGGCAGTATTAACGGCGTACCCTTCCCAAATATTTCCGGATGAGGAGGAACTGGCCAGGGTGGCGATAAATTTGTATTCAACATCATATTCAAAGGGCATAAAGGCAGCACAGCTTGAGCCACTTTTCATATCCGCTTCTGAAGTACATTTATCATCCTGCTTGACGACATTGGGACCAAAGACAGAAAAGATAACTTTAGCCTGATTGTCGCCCCAGGGTTGAATCCCCATATAGTAAGCGCCATTACCGGTCCCACCATGAGTAAAAAAGACATATTGTGAGTAATAAAACCCTTTCTCTTTTTTCCCTGATAAAACCTTAATAGGATAAACCAACGTTTTATATCCTTCGGCATTATCAGGCATTGATCCAGTAAAGTTAATAATTTGGCCAGCCCATGAACCTTGTGAAGCAAGAGTTATTGTACTGCAGGAAGTCGAAATAGTAACAATAAAAAACAATCCGGTTAACAAACGAATTAATCCCATCAGTAATATCCTTATAAAAATAGTGTGCAAATCCAAAACAATCTTATTTTACCATAGCGATTAAAACATATGCACATACAACCTGACTGTTCAATCCTGGAAATAACCGGAAAATAATTTTTACTGAAAAAGGCTATTTGTTTAAGAAAAAAAATAGCCTTCAGGAAATTATCAGACTGCAGGTGCAGGATGCGTTTTAATCCAGTGTTCGGCAATCTGCTGGCGGGTGCAAATCCACACGTCATCATGCTGCTGGATATAGTCAAGGAAGCGTTGCAGCGCTTTGAAACGTCCCGGCCGGCCCAGCAGGCGGCAATGCATTCCTATCGACATCATTTTCGGCGAGGCTTCGCCCTCTTCGTACAGTACATCGAAACTGTCTTTCAGATAGGTATAGAACTGCTCAGCCGTGTTGAATCCCTGCGGCGTAGCAAAACGCATGTCGTTAGTTTCCAGCGTGTATGGGATGATCAGGTGAGGTTTCACCGTACCATCCTGGCAGGTCACCAGCGACCAGAATGGCAGGTCGTCTCCGTAGTAGTCGCTGTCATAGGTAAACCCACCCTGCTCGACCACCAGCCGGCGGGTGTTCGGGCTGTCGCGACCTGTGTACCAGCCGGTCGGTGCTTTGCCAAACAGATCGCTCAGCGTGTCCACCGCCTGCTGCATATGCTGGCGCTCGGTTTTCGCATCCATCGCCTGATAATGGATCCAACGCCAGCCATGACTGACCACATCATAGTCAGCAGCTTTAATCGCCGCAACAATTTCAGGATGACGGGCCAGTGCCATTGCCACGCCAAAGACGGTCAGCGGCAGGCCGCGCTTCTGAAACTCGTTATGAATGCGCCAGAAACCGGCGCGTGAACCATATTCGTAAAGCGAATCCATCGACATATGGCGCTCGGGATAGCTGGCTGCGCCAATAATATCCGATAAAAACTGTTCAGAACCGGCATCACCATGCAGCACGTTGTTTTCCGCACCTTCTTCATAGTTCAGCACGAACTGCACGGCAATTTTTGCTTTCCCTGGCCATGCAGCATCCGGGGGATTCCCGGCGTAACCTATCAGGTCACGCGGGTAGCTTTTGTTGAAGCTGTACTCTTTTTTCTCTACGGCATCATTCATGGTCAAAGTCCTGTTGTCGGGCCGACTTAACTCCCTCAGTTTAGGCGCTCAAACTGACCCGACAGCATTTTTCGAATAGGGTAATTCAGATCGCCATGTTTACTGGTTGAAAAACCCAGTGCCACCAGCGATTCCACCATTTTTACTGCAGCACCCACGCCATCTATTACCGGGATGCCCAGTTCCAGAGTCAGCTCACGGGCAAGCGTGGCCATTCCACCACAGCCGAGCACAATGGCCCCGCTGCCATCATGATGCTTTGCTTGTATACAACCTTCACGCACTTTCTCCTGTGCCAGCCCGCTGCCATCTTCCAGTGCCAGCACCGGCAGATCGATTGCGTGCAGTGCGGCGCAGTGATGTTCCAGGCCATACTGCTGTAGCAAATGCCGTGCAATAATCACCGTTCTTGGCAACGTCGTGACGATGGAGAAGCGTGTCGCCACCATGGTCGCCATATGCATCGCGGCTTCCGCAATGCCGACAACCGGCCCCTGCGCAAGTTCACGAGCGGCGAGCAGCCCCGGATCGCCAAAACAGGCGATGACATGCCCGCAAACCCCCTGTTCGCGCCCGGCTTTAACCTGTTCAAGTACCCCAATAGCAGCAATCGCCTCGTCAAAGTGCCCTTCAATGGAAGGCACGCCCTGCGAAGGACAAACGGCCAGGATTTCGGTTGCAGGCCCTGCCACGGCGCGGGCGGCTTCACCAATGGTTCGCGTCATCGCCACACTGGTGTTGGGATTGATTACCTGCACTATCTGCTTAGCCGTCATGGCTGCACTCCCGTTTTTACTGCAAATCCTGCGAACAATCTGGCGAAATCCGGCAGCGTTTCGCCACCGCGTTCAAAGTGCAGACTGGCCACAATATGCGCAAAATGTTGCCGCATTGCTTCAGCCAGCGGCTCCGGCTCTTTTTTTCTGATCAAATCGATCAGGCGGTCATGGTCATCACAGCGGCATCCCTGCTGCCACGGCGCGCCGTAAGCGGCAATCACCAGAGAAGAACGCTGAGCAAGGCGCGTAACCATTTCCGTCAGTACCTGATTGCCGGAGATAGCCTGGAGCTGTATATGAAAAGCGGCAGAAAGGCGGATCGCAGCCGGGCCATCATGATCTTCATGAGCCTGTTGTTCCTGGCGGCTGAGCTTCTCCAGGGCCACCAGATGGGTGGACTGACAGCGCGCCAGTACCTCTGGCAGATTGGCGCATTCAATCAACGCCCGCGTGCGAAAGATGTCCCGCGCTTCCTCCACTGAAGGCGTAGCCACCTGTGCACCACGTTTGGGCGCAAGAACAATTAATTGCACTGCGGCGAGGCGTTGCAGCACTTTGCGAATGCCGGTACGGCTGACACCAAAAACCTCAGAAAGCGCTTCTTCCGGCAGTTTGCTGCCCGGTGGCAGCTGATGTTCCACTATCGCCGTCATCAGCGCCTGATAGATAGGTTCGTCCTTGTCGGTCAGGTCAGAGGCCGTTCTCAGGCCGGTTTCACTCTTCATTCCCTACTCCGGTAAACAACAGATCCGTAAGAAATCGTACACATGTTTCTTTACTTTTGTATACATTAAATAACGTTTTGGCCTGGATCCTGCAATACGTCATCAACCCAGTTTGTGTTTAGGTGAATTCAGAGGAGCAGGTTTCATGCCAAATAGTCAGAAAGTCTCTCCGGCGTCGGCTGCAGCCAATGCCAACTACAGCCCGCGGCTGTGCAATGAAGATCTGGCACCAACCCGTGACCAGACCTGGAGCTGGTACAACATCTTTTCGTTCTGGATGTCTGATGTACACAGTATGGGCGGCTATGTGGTGGCCGCCAGCTTCTTTACGCTGGGACTCGCCAGCTGGCAGGTGCTGCTGTGCCTGCTGGTCGGGATCTGTATCGTGCAGATTTGCGCTAACCTGGTAGCCAAACCCAGCCAGATGGCTGGGGTACCCTATGCCGTGATTTGCCGCCAGGCTTTTGGCGTGTTCGGTGCCAATATCCCGGCGGTGATCCGCGGCCTGATTGCTTTCGCCTGGTACGGTATCCAGACTTACCTGGCCGCCAACGCACTGATGCTGGTATCGCTTAAGTTCTGGCCGTCGCTGGCTTCGATGACCCAGGCTTCCTGGCTGGGCCTGTCGCAGCTGGGTTGGATCTGCTTTGGCATTATGTGGTTTGCTCAGGCGATGGTGTTCTGGCACGGAATGAGCGCCATCAAACGCTTTATTGATGTGGCTGGTCCGGCGGTCTACGTAGTGATGCTGGCGCTGGCAGGATGGATTGTGTACAAGACCGGCTTCGACGGTATTTCACTGACGCTGGCCAGCAAGCAGCTGAGCGGCGGTCAGCAGGTGTGGGAGATGATTACCGCCACGGCACTGGTTGTCTCTTACTTCTCCGGCCCGCTGCTGAACTTCGGCGATTTCTCCCGCTACGGTAAGAGCATGGGTGAAATCCGTCGCGGTAACCGCTGGGGGCTGCCGTTTAACTTCCTGCTGTTTTCCATCGTTACCGTGGTGATCGTTTCCGGCACGCAGTCACTGTTTGGCAAGATGATCACCGACCCGATCGAAACTGTCAGCCGTGTGGGCAGCGATCTGGCCGTGGCAATTGGCCTGCTGACGATGATTACCGCCACTATCGGTATTAACATCGTGGCGAACTTCGTTTCTCCGGCCTTTGACTTCTCCAACTGCTCACCACAGAAAATCAGCTTCCGTACCGGTGGGATGATTGCCGCAGTGGGTTCAGTGCTGCTGACACCCTGGAACCTGTTCCAGTCACCAGAGCTGATTCACTACACGCTGGACGTACTGGGTGCCTTTATTGGTCCTCTGTTCGGTATCCTGCTGTGTGACTTCTACCTGATTAAACGCAGCCAGATCTCTGTGGATGACCTGTTTGATGACACACCAAAAGGGAAATACTGGTATCGCGGCGGCTTCAACCCGAAAGCCATTGCGGCGCTGGTACCCTCGGTGCTGATTGGCCTGGTGATCAGCTTTATTCCGTCACTGCATGAGATGGCTAACTTCAGCTGGTTTATCGGTGCGGGACTGTCGGCAGGTTGCTATCGCTGGATTGCTCGGGAAGATCGTGTTCCCAGCACGCAGAGTTACAGCGGCAAGGTTGCTGTGCAAAAGCGCTGATCCGGGCAAACAACTCCTGACATGAAGCGCGGAGAATACAACCGGAAATAAAGCGTCCCGCACCATGGACGGTGCGGGTCGGGCTGCTATGGACGGCGCTTTTGCATCTTTATAAGCAGCCGTGTTCCCCGCGCAGGCACTGTGTTATACCTTTATGAGCGTCCTGCATCCCTGCGCAGGTACTTGTTTTATGCCTTTATGAACACCTCACAGCATATGCTCGGTACGCGCAATAATGTCATCCTGCGCATCCGGCGATAACGCAGTGAAGAAAGCGGAATATCCGGCCACCCTCACCACCAAATCCCGATGCTCTTCCGGACGCTCCTTCGCGGCTAACAGTGTCTCCCGCGACACAATATTGTATTGAATGTGCCAGCCCTTATGCTCTTCGAAGAAGGTGCGCAGCAGCAGCATCAGCTTCCGACGGTCACCGTCATTATCCAGCGTGGCGGGATTCAGCTTCTGATTCAGCAACACGCCGCCCAGAATCGACCCGACAGGCAGCTTCGCCACTGATCCAATCACCGCCGTTGGCCCCAGATGATCGGTGCCGGAAGAGGGACTGGCTCCTTCCGCCAGCGGCGTTTTCGCTTTACGGCCATCCGGCGTTGCCATGGTCTGCGCACCAAACGGCACGTTAGCCGAAATTGAGGAGGTTCCGGCATAATAGTTCCCGCCAATCGGCCCCCGGCCATAACGCGGATTATGATAATTCTTCAGCTCATCAATATAAGTTTCATAAGCCCGTGCCAGCAGCATATCCACCTGGTCGTCATCATTACCGTACTTCGGTGCGCCGTTAATCAGCCGCTGACGAAGCTGCTCATTAGTCAGCCCGTCGAAATCACTCGCCAGTGCCTCCGCCAGCGCTTTCTGCCCTATCGCGCCCTGTTCAAAGACCAGTTTTTTCACCGCGGCCAGACTGTTCCCCAGATTGGCAATGCCCACCTGCAGACCGGAAACCCAGTCATATTTCGCGCCGCCCTGCTTCACGCTCTTCGCCCGTTCAATACAGTCATCCACCAACGCCGAGCAGAGAATATCGTGGGCGTTCTCTTCCAGAATCGTGTCCACCACGTACTCAATTTCAATCGATTTCCGCGCGTAATAACGGATCTGCCGATCCCATGCCGCCATTACCTGATCGAAGTGTTCAAAATTACCGGCTGACAGCGCCTCTGGTTGTGGCAGAAACACCTGACCACTGGTCGCGTCGCGTCCCCCTTCCAGCGAGGCCAGCAGCACCCGCGCGAAGTTGATAAAACTCATCCCGGTGCAGCGATAGCCCCACTTGCCTCCCACTGCAGTTTCGATACAACCAATTGCGGCATACTGATAAGCGTCTTCCGGCTCCACACCCAGCTTGATAAATTCCGGGATAACAATCTCGTCATTATTAAAGGCAGGCATGCCGAAGCCACAACGGATCACCTGCACGCAGGCATCCAGGAAGTCATCGCCGATCCCGGCATGATAACGCACGCTCAGGTTGGGCTGGGTTGAGCGAAGGCGGCCACAGGACTCCAGAATCACATAAGAGAGCGGATTCACGGCATCCACCGCTTTACCATTCAGCAGATTTTGTCCGCCGATGGTGACATTCTGGTACAGCGGGCTGCCTGCCGAGGCTTTGGAGTGCGAGCCGGAGCGAATTTTGTTCACTTCCAGCAGTTTCAGCCAGCAGCTGTGCAGCAGCTCAATAGCCTGTTCACGCCCCAGGTTTTGCCCCAGCTCCACATCACGGCGATACCACGGATAAAGATATTGATCCATCCGCCCGAAGGAGACCGAGTGACCGTTGGATTCGATCTGCAACAGCAACTGCATGAAGTAGCACAGTTGCAGCGCCTGCCAGAACGTTTGGGGCGGCTCGCTGGCGATAACATCGCAATTTTCTGCTATTGCATTCAGCTCAGCCTGCCGTTCAGGGCGGCTCTCTTGCACCGCCATTTCCCTCGCCAGTGCCGCGAAACGATGGATATGATCGCTGACTGCCCGCAGGGTGATCTCAATCGCCTTCAGGAACTGTTCGCCATGCAGATCTTCCAGCACGGTCAGATTGATGCGGGAACGGCGCTCTGCCACCTTTTCCTGCATCCCCGCCAGCCCTTTTTCCAGCAGCAGCGGAAAATTGATCGCCAGATGAGCATCCCCGGAAGTCATGTTGCCTTCCGCTTTAATGATCCCCGTTGCCAGCAGCGCCTTCTGCTCATCGGTGAACATACCGTAGCAGCGATCCTGCACGGTCTGACCCCGCCACCACGGGCAGATCTCATGCAGGATCCTTTTATTCTCTTCGCTGACCGAGAACCCCGCACCGGGACGATCCGCCAGATCGTCGATCTCTTTCTCAATCCACGACACGGTGTATTCAGGGAAGATCGGCGCTGCACGCACTTCGCTGGCCTGATTGCCGACGATCAGCTCATCGTGCCTGATCCAGATGGTGCGGTTTGCCAGATGATAAGCCAGCGCCAGCGCCCGCCGCACAGGCAGCGGCTTATCCATATTTTCCTGATAAATTTTAGTGTAATGACGCGCTCGTTCGGTACAAACTGGTGGCTTATCAATGCGGATCAGCGCCTGTTTGTGTGCCTGAGTTCTGGCGCTTAAGGTATCGAGCTTCAATTGGGTCATCATCTTATCCTCTTAAGGTCGCAGCCAGACCTTTATGCCCGGCATATGACTGCGCGAACTGCAGGATTTCAGGGCAGTCGAGCGGCAAATCCGGTGCCAGGTAAGGTCGGTTGAGTAACGCATATTTGTTCCTTCCCAACGTGTGATAGGGCAGGAAGTGAATTTCTTTGACGTGCAGCTCATCTGCGGCAAAATCGACAATGCTCTTCACCGACTCCTGGTCGGCATTAAAGCCCTGGATAAGCGGCACGCGAATAATCATTTCTTTGCCAGTGGCCGCCACTTTTCGCAGATTTTCCATCACTCTTTTTGCCGAGCCATCAGTCCAGAGCCTGAACTTCTGTTCATCGATGTGTTTCAGATCGGCCAGAAAGAGATCGATCCACGGCAGAGAGGGCTGAATATAATGCCAGGGGACATGAAGGCAGCTTTCCACCGCAGTGTGAATGCCTTCCTTATGGCTGTTGCGCAACAGATCCCTTGCCAGCTGCGGCTGCATAAAAGGTTCGCCACCGGAGAGCGTCATCCCACCTGCACTGCGCCAATAGAAAGGCTTATCGCGTCTGACTACGGTCAGGATCTCCTCTGCCGTTTTCTCCTCACCGCATACTGTCAGCGCCTGAGCGGGACAACAGTTCGCCAGCGCGATCAGATGCTCAGCCCCGATCCTCTGCCGGGCAATCTGCAATTCACCCGCCGGTTTTCTCACCACGTCCGGCGCAGCCTGCTGGCAGAGATCGCAGCCCTGCAGACAGAGACGATTATCGAACAGCAGCTCCCGATGCCGGGAACAACTTTCCGGGTTCTGGCACCACCTACAACTCAGCGAGCATCCTTTTAAAAACACCACGGTACGGATGCCTGGCCCGTCATGGGTGGAATAACGCTGGATATTGAAGATCATTGACCGGCCTCCGCAAATTACGTACGAAGATTGAATGACTTTCGAAAGAAAGAGATATTGATTACGGACAATAAAAGTGATGCTGAGGCGGCTATACTGTCATCAATTTGCTACTCATCACATTTCGGGAAACATACGATGGAGCTCTTTCTGGATACCTCTGATGTCACCGCAGTTAAACGCCTGGCGCGGATTTTTCCGCTGGCCGGGGTCACGACCAATCCCAGCATTGTTGCTGCCGGTAAAAAACCGCTGGATGTGCTGCTCCCCGAGCTGCAGGAAGCGCTGGGTGGCCAGGGGCGGCTGTTTGCTCAGGTCCTTGCGTCAAAAGCTGAGCTGATGGTGGAGGAAGCAATAAAACTCCGTGCCATGATCGACAATCTTGTGGTGAAGGTGCCGGTAACGGCAGAAGGCCTGGCGGCTATCAAGCTACTGAAACAGGAAGGGATCCCAACACTGGGCACCGCAGTTTATGGTGCAACGCAGGGGCTGATATCAGCGCTGGCGGGTGCAGACTACGTTGCCCCATATGTTAACCGCGTGGATGCTCAGGGCGGCGACGGTATTCAGACCGTGAAAGATTTACAGCAGCTTCTGAGCCTGCATGCGCCCGGCGCAAAAGTGCTCGCCGCCAGTTTCAAGACGCCTCGCCAGGTGATGGCCTGTCTGCTGGCCGGTTGCCAGTCAGTTACCTTGCCGCTGGATGTCGCAGAGCAGATCATCCACACTCCCGCGGTCACCGCTGCGGTGGAAAAATTTGAGCAGGAGTGGTTAAAAACCTTCGGCGTACCGGGCTTCTGAACAGATGATCAATTCCAGACAGTTGCAAATTGTTCAGCTGGTTAATGACCGCGGCACGGTCAGCGTCAGCGAGCTGGCCCAGCTTACCCAGGTTTCGGAGGTGACGGTTCGTCAGGATCTGACCACGCTGGAGCGCAACAGCTATATAAAGAGAGCGCACGGCTTCGCCCATTCTGTTGGCCTGGATGATGTCGGCACCAGAATGCAGACCCATTTCACGCTGAAAAAGGCGCTGGCAGGCTATGCCGCTTCGCTGGTCAGCGAGGGAGAAACGGTCTTTATTGAAGGGGGAAGCACCAATGCCCTGCTGGCCCGGGCGCTCGCCGATAATGAAACGCTGACCATCGTCACGGTCAGCCACTTTATTGCCGGGCTGCTGAAGGAAGCTCGCTGTGAGGTGATTATTCTCGGTGGCCTGTATCAGAAAGGCAGTGAATCAGTAGTCGGCCCGCTGACCCGGGCTTGCGTGCAACAGATCCATTTTCAGAAAGCATTTATTGGCGTGGATGGCTGGCATGCGGATACCGGGTTTACTGGCAAGAATATGCTGCGCTGCGACACCATCAATGCGGTGATGGACAAAGGTATTGAAACGATTGCCCTGACCGATTCCTCCAAATTTGGGCGAATCCACCCCTACCCACTGGCGCTGAATCATCAGTTTCAGCATGTTGTCACTGATACGGGAATCGAGGCTGAGCACCGCAACTGCCTGGAAGAGCAGGCAGTGAAAGTGCATCTGGTCAATGATGCTTCACTGAAAAGGGCGTGAATGAAAAGACTGGAGGGGCCAACGCCAGGCTGGCAGGCCCTGAAACGAAAAAAACCTGACTCATTGCTGAATCAGGCTTTCTGAATGCTTGGCGGAACGGACGGGGCTCGAACCCGCGACCCCCTGCGTGACAGGCAGGTATTCTAACCAACTGAACTACCGCTCCACCGATGTTCCCCGTCGGGAACGGGGCGAATATTACGGGCAGGCGTTCAGGTCGTCAATGCTTTTTATACGCCTTTAAGAGCAAGTGCGTGTTTTTTCACCTTACCGCGCTTTTATTGCCCGTTTTTAAACACTTAAGCCCGCCACAGGCAGCTGCCGCCCTTTTTCATCACCAGATCCAGCCGGGATTCATGTTCGGCAACTTCTTCTGCCGAGGCCGCAACAACCCTCAGGCCGGAAGCCGGCCGGGCAATACGGTGGATAGTGTTGCCATTGCTCTGCTCCTGACGCTCCCCTTCCATCGAGAAAGTCAGTGACGTCTGCCCACCGGTCATCGCCAGGAACACTTCCGCCAGAATTTCAGAGTCAAGAAGTGCGCCGTGCAACGTTCGCTTGCTGTTGTCTATTTCATAGCGTGAGCAGAGCGCATCGAGGCTGTTGCGTTTGCCGGGGAACATCTTACGCGCCATCGCCAGGCTGTCGGTGACTTTACAGAAGGTGTCCGTTTTGGGAATGTTGCGCCCCAGTTTGGCGAATTCATAGTCCATAAAGCCGATATCGAACGAGGCGTTATGGATCACCAGCTCCGCACCGTCGATATAAGCGATAAAATCGTCCGCTATCTCGGCAAAAGTTGGCTTATCTGCCAGGAACTCATCGGCAATGCCGTGGACGCCGAACGCTTCCGGATCCACCAGCCGATCCGGCTTCAGATAAATATGGAAGTTGTTTCCCGTCAGGCGACGGTTCACCACCTCCACGGCACCGATTTCAATGATGCGGTGGCCCTCGTAATGGACCCCGATCATGTTCATGCCGGTTGTTTCAGTATCGAGTACGATCTGCCGTGTGGTATTTACTGTGCTCATAGGACCCGTTTATGTCAGACTTGGCGTTTTTCAGCAGGGAGTCTACCAGAGATGCCTAAGCAGGTAGAAATTTTCACCGACGGTTCTTGTCTTGGCAACCCCGGTCCGGGCGGTTACGGCGCGATCCTGCGCTACGGCAAACACGAAAAAACCTTCAGCGCAGGTTACTACTTAACGACCAATAATCGCATGGAGATGATGGCGGCCATTGTCGCGCTTGAAGCACTGACAGAGCAATGTGAAGTGGTAATGAGCACCGACAGCCAGTATGTCCGCCAGGGGATCACCAGCTGGATCCATAACTGGAAGAAGCGCGGCTGGAAAACGGCCGATAAAAAACCAGTGAAGAATGTCGACCTGTGGAAACGACTCGATACTGCGCTCAGCCACCATCAGATAAAGTGGGAATGGGTCAAAGGCCACGCGGGCCACCCGGAGAATGAGCGCTGTGACGAATTAGCCCGGGCTGCGGCTGGCAGCCCCAATTTTGAAGATGTGGGCTATCAGTCCGAATCCTGATGGCGCTGGCGCGAGCGGAACTGCCTGGTTGCGCCCACAGCCGGGCTCAGCCTTCTGTTTACAGCGGCCTTCTTCGCCGGATTCATGATCAGCGGGAAGGTTCGCTTGCGCGCCACGATAATACTCAGGCAGCCCAGCGCCGGAAAATGGGTGCTGATCACCTTGCCCCCCTGCCGGTTCCACGGCAGCACCTGAAAACGGGTACGCTGTACCACTTCGTAATTCAGCAGGCCCAGCCAGTCCATCAGCCGCATCTGGGTAAACATTCGGCTGTTCCACGGTACGCGGCGGTGAAGCCCGGGGATCAGCTTGCCCATTCCCAGCACGCTGAACGGGTTGAAGCCGCTGATAATCATCCAGCCATCGTCGATCAATACCCGATCCACTTCACGCAGAATACGGTGCGGATCGCTACTCCATGCCAGACTGTGTGCCAGCAGACAGGCATCAACGGATTTTGATTCAAAAGGCAGGCTCATCGGGTCGGCTTTGACATGCAGATCATTGCCGCTTAACCCTACGTTGACCTGATGTGAGATTGCGCAGTTTTCAGTGTCGATCTCCGCGCTGAGATTACCTATTTTCAGCAAATGGAAACCGTACATTTTATCGAGACGGGGCTGCAGGTGCTGCGTCAGCGCATCGCGATAAAATTCACCCCAGGGTATCTCTGACCAGGATTGAGGCACGTGACGAATTTGGCGTGTTTTAGCGGGCTTCATGCTTTACCATCTTCTTTCCATTTCGGGCAATCCAGAGGCGATGATGAATCTTACCAGTATTCCGGCACTTCAGGACAACTACATCTGGACACTTAATAACAATCGGGGCGAATGCCTGATTGTCGATCCAGGCGAAGCAGCTCCGGTGCTTGCAGCAGTGGCAAAAAACCAGTGGCAACCGGTAGCGATTCTTCTCACTCATCACCATCACGACCACGTTGGCGGCGTGAAAGAACTGGTGGAAAAATACCCCCATCTTGTAGTGTATGGCCCAGGCGAAACGCAAGATAAAGGGGCTACCCACATCGTCAGTGAGGGAGATAAAGTGGCTGTTTTGGGGGTCGAATTTAGTATTTTTCTTACCCCCGGGCATACTTTAGGACATATCTCATATTTTAGTTTCCCTTACCTTTTTTGTGGTGACACTATGTTTTCGGGTGGTTGTGGCAGGTTGTTCGAAGGAACGCCAGCGCAGATGTTTGAATCTTTTCAAAAACTTAACAATCTACCCGAAGATACTTTGGTTTGTTGCGCACATGAGTATACGTTATCCAATTTGAAGTTTGCCCACGCCCTTTTGCCGCAGGATGTGGAGATAGAGCGCTATTATCATGAAATTAAGGAGTTACGCGCAAAAAACGGCGTATCGGTGCCCACAAAGCTGGCTTTAGAGCGGAAAATAAATGTATTTTTGCGAACGCAAGATACTGAATTACAAAAAAATATCGACCATGAAACATCCCCACAACATGAATGGCAAGTGTTTGCAACTCTACGCGAGAAGAAAGACCATTTTTAATTTTTCAGGTTGTGTTGCGCAAAACGACCACGTATAGTTGCTCGTCTTTTAAGCGAACTATGACACACACATGAAGGCTAAAGCGATATTACTCGCCTCAGTCTTGCTGGTAGGTTGTCAGGCGTCAGGACACGACGCTAACGATCCGGAACAGCATGCACAGAGTTTGTCTTCAGCAAGTCAAAGTGAAACTAGTAAAACCGCAGACCGTTTATTGTCACCGCGCTGGCAGGATGATGGAACCAGCCTTACGCAGGAACAGGATCTGTGGAATTTCATTAGCGACGAGCTGAAGATGAAGGTTCCGGATAACCCCCGGATACGCGAACAAAAACAAAAATATTTGAGAAACAAGAGCTATCTCCACGATGTAACATTACGGGCAGAGCCGTATATGTACTGGATTGTCGAGCAGATTAAGAAACGTAAGATGCCGATGGAACTGGTACTACTACCCATAGTGGAGAGCGCTTTTGACCCCCATGCAACGTCTGCTGCCAATGCCGCTGGTATCTGGCAGATAGTACCGCAAACGGGGCGTAACTACGGTTTGAAGCAGAACCAGTGGTATGACGGGCGTCGTGATGTTGTCGCCTCTACCAAGGTCGCGCTGGACATGATGCAGCGCCTGAACGGCATGTTTGGCGGGGACTGGTTACTGACCATCGCCGCGTATAACAGCGGTGAAGGACGTGTGATGAAGGCGGTTAAAGCCAATAAAGCCCGCGGGAAACCAACGGATTTCTGGCATCTATCGCTGCCACGCGAGACCACGGTCTACGTGCCAAAAATGTTGGCTTTGGGTGATATTCTGAAGAACAACAAGCGTTACGGCGTGCGTTTGCCGGAACCTAACGAAGCCCGTGCTCTGGCACGAGTGGAAGTAGGTCAGCAGATTCAGCTGACGCAGGCGGCAGAAATGTCGGGCATGTCACTGAGCAAACTGAAAAGTTTTAACGCGGGTTACAAACGCGGTGCGACGGCGCCAAAAGGCGGTCCTCAGTACATTATGGTACCGAAGTCAAACGTCGCGCAGCTGCGTAATTCGCTGGCAACAGGCGATATCGCTGCCGTGCAGCCAACAGCATTGGCCAGCAATACGACGGCAGGTTCCTACAAAGTGCGCAATGGCGATACTCTGTCTGGAATTGCGAAACGCCTGAACGTTTCGGTGAAAGATTTGCAGCGTGCGAATAATCTTCGCGGCGGCAATATCAAACCGGGGCAGACGTTGAGCCTGGGCGGTAGCGGCAACGCCACCAAACTGGCCGATAATGGCAACAGCATCACCTATAAAGTACGCAAAGGTGATTCTCTGGCCAGCATCGCGAAACGTCACGGAGTCAATATGAAGGACCTGATGCGCTGGAACAACGGTGACATCGCAAACCTTCAGCCTGGTGACAAACTGACGCTGTTTGTCAGTAACACCAGCACTCCGGACAGTTAAAACGTCTTCAGACCGATAAAAAGCCAGTCTCAGGACTGGCTTTTTTTATGCCCTTAATCCAGCCTTTGTTCCCTCTCCTGTGGGTCATTCTGTGATCCCAGACACGCTTACCCGATACCAACTGTGATCCGGATCCCTTAATGGCAACACCCATCTTGTATGGTAGTACATCTGGTCACTAATGTTACCTGCGTGTTTATTTTTTGATCACAACACCGAATAAAAAAACAATTCAATAACAGGGCGTATCGTTCCTTCGCGGATGAACGTGCAGGGCGTACTGGTAAGAACACATTAAAAGGCATCGGGTATGACTATCCCTTCATCAGAACTGGCCCAGCAGCGGGCTGAAGTGGCTTCACAGGCAGAACTGGCCCGGCAAAGACCGGATACAGCTTCACGGGCAGGAGAAGCACAGCGCGGACTGATGCGTTTTCTGCCACGTGCCCATCCGCTCTCCTGGTGGATGCTGGTTATCACCACCCTGGCGATCCTGATGAACTCTATCGACAGGATTATCCTTCCTACCCTGCTCCCGGCCATCATGACTTCGTTCCATCTTAGCGAGGTACAGGCAGGCTGGTTGAACTCACTCAGCTTTGTCGGCACGCTGGCCGGAGCGGTGCTGTTCGGGCTTTTTTCAGACTGGGTAGGGACCGGCCACAAACGCTGTTACAGCTGGTGCGTGGCCGTGCTGGTAGAGATTATCTCCGGTGTGGCTACGGCATTCTGTAAGTCCCTTGGTGCATTCCAGGCACTGCGTGTGGCGATGGGCATGGGCACCGGCGGCTCGGAACCGATTAACGTCGCGCTGCTCGGCGAATGGTGGCAGAAAGAAAACCGCGGCTTTGCCATTGGCGTGCACCACACAGGCTTCCCTCTGGGTCAGTTTATCGGCCCGATCCTGATTGCCGCCATTCTGGCCTTTGCCACCTGGCGCGAAGCATTTCTGTTTATCCCAATGATTGGTCTGGTGATCCTTATCGCTCAGTTGATCCTGGGTACCCGCAAGAATCACCAGAAGGTCAACGACTGGATCGTGGAGAACAAGCTTACACCGCCGGTGACGGAGTCTTTACAGAAAACGGTGGAGAAGGCCTCGCTCTGGTCTAACGTCGCCTCCTGCCTGAAGAACCGTAACTGCCAGCTGGCCATCCTGCTGATCTTCGGATTTACCTGGGCGGAGATGGGCATAGCCAACTTCCTGACGTTGCAGCTGACACGTGAAGTGGGCCTTAACCTTTCCACCGCCGCGATTATTTCCGGGGCTTCAGGACTGACCGGCTGGATTGGGCAGATCCTGTGGGGAAGCTTCTCCGACGTGAAGGGCCGTAAGCGTTCTCTCGGCTTTATTATTGCTGGCTGGATCCTGGCAGCAGCGCTGTGCATCTTTATTCACTCAGCCGTTCTGGGCTGGGCAATCCTGATTTTCTGGGGTCTGTTCCGTAACTCACCTTATCCGGTTGCCTACGCGCTGCTGATCGACTCCTCGCCACGTGCCGCCGCCTCCAGTATGGGCCTGATGATTGGCCTGGCGGTTGGCATCGCCGGTATCCTGGTTGCCCCGGTCAGCGGCTGGATCATTCACACTTACGGTTTCACCGTGCACTATCTGGTGATCGCCTGCGTGCTGGTGCTCTCCTGTGTGCCACTCTGGTTTATCAAAGAAACCGTTAACGTCCAAAAGGCCTGATATGACAAATGACCTGGTCTCACTACTTCAGCAGCACCGCCTGATTGAGCTGAATCATCTCTATGAGGAATTTATGCCGGTCTGGCCAACCCACGGGAAGTTCTTTTGCAGCCGTGCGGAGGATTATGTCGCCGGAGACGGTAACTATAACTGCCAGCTGAGCCTGGGTGACCATTGCGGCACCCATGTGGATGCGCCGGTACATTTTATCGAGGGCGGAAAAACCATTGAGCAAATCGATGTCCGTCAGCTGACCGGACGTGGGCGCTGTCTGGATATGTCCCATCTGGCCGCCAACAGCGATATCAGCCTGCAGATGATCAAGGGCTGGGAAGCTGAGCATGGCGCAATAGAGGCTGGAGATATCGTAATTTTCCGCACCGGCTATGATGAGAAATGGCGCTGCCGTCCGCATCAGGCAGAATTTTTAGCTAACTGGCCGGGGCTGTCAGGCGAAGGGGCTGATTACCTGATTGGTAAAGGCGTGAAAGTCTTCGGTACGGACGCTATGTCGCTGGATCGCTATAGCAATGAGGCACATCCCGCGCATCTGGCCGTACTGGGAGCGGAATGCCTGATTCTGGAAAATCTGGCTAATCTGAAAACCCTGCCGACAGAATTTACCTTTATCGCGCTGCCGCTGAGAATCAAAGGGGCATCTGCCTCGCCGATCCGGGCGATTGCTCTGGTGAAATAGTGGCCCTTGCGGGGCCGCTATGCTGGCTCAGGGCCTGAAAGCCTCGATAAAGATGATGTCGGTGCTGAAACTACCGTCCGGCTGCAGCGCAAAGTAGTGCTGCACTTCATCAGATGCCGACTGCTGATAAGCGCGGATTGCCTCCACCATTACCGCTGGCGTGCGCATCCGCTCTACCCAGCTGCGAAATTCCAGTTCCAGCCGATCGTGCTGAATAGCGCTGATAGCCAGGCCTGCTTCCGTAAACATCGTCAGCCATTCGCCAGGCGGGTAATCCCGAACGTGCGAAGTATCGCGTAATGCCTCTACCGTCTGTAACCAGATATCCAGTACCGGGTTGCCTGGCGCATTCACATCCATAAAGATGACTTTGCCTGCTGGCTTCAGCACCCGCTTAACCTCACGCAATGCGCGGCCCACATCATGCCAGTGGTGGGCGGAATAGCGGCTGATGACGATATCAAACTGCTGGTCAGCAAAAGGCAGCTGTTCAGCGTAGCCCTGTTGGGGGGTGAGATGCGTGTAGCCACGCTCTCTGGCCGTTTCAGCCACCACCGCCAGCATTCTGGCAGAGAGATCGTAAGCCACCACGCTTTTGACATGTTGAGCCGCCACATAGCTGGCATGGCCGCCACCGCAGCCCAAATCCAGCACCGCCGCTTCCGGCTCTGCAAACAGTCTTTCTCCCAGCCGGACGAGGTCCCGACCGCTGGCGTGCACGGCACTGCTCAGGTAGGCGCTGGCCTGTTCACCAAATTGCCGATCGACGTTGTCATGATGATGCTTTGCCATATCTCTGTTTCCTTTGCCTGTAAAGTGAGTATGGGCAGAACGATGGTCTGGCCTGCCCGTGAGTGGCGGCAGGCCAGACATTCCCTAAAGAAGCGCAGGCTTGCCGGGATTGAATTCGACTAGTAGAGGATTGTGATCGGAGGCGCGGGTAACCAGGACGGAGGCTTCTGCCACACCCATTCCGCGATAAAACACAAAATCTAAAGGACGACCAAAGGCTTTGCGCCGATGATCGTCGGTAAAGTTTACTTCTTCCAGCCCCATGTCACGGGCAAAAGTGTATAAGGCATTGATACGCTGGCGGCTCCACGCATTGAAATCTCCCGCCATAATCACCGGCCCCTGATGATGAATAATTTGCTCACCAATCGGCCCCAGCTGCTTGCTGTACACATCGATCCCCAGGCTGAAGTTAACGGCATGGATGTTTACCACCATCAACATCTGCTCATTCGGCAGAGGATATGCCGTCACCAGCGCGGATTTAGCCAGCCGCAATAACGGCTCGCGCTCGCGCAGGGGACAGCAATAAACGGGATGGGCAGAGGCCAGCGTCATCACGCCGGAAGGATGCTGAGGCAGGACAAATGCCGGAACCTGATCGGCAGCCAGATAATTTGTAGTGGCAAAACGCACCAGTTCAGGGGTGGTCTGCGCCTCCTGCAGTAAAACCAGATGGGCATCCTTACCAAAGTTTTGCAGAACTGACAGCCAGTCAGCACGCTGCTGTTTGAAAATGTTCCACACCAGTACCCTCAATGAGGGCTCGGTAGTCAACGGTGCGCCAGGCGGCAGAGCCTTGCCGACGTGCAGCATGGCACCAGGCGGAAAAATACGCTCCGCTGGCTGTCCTGCTACATATCTCATGGCATAGGTCTTTTTTCGCACTTTACCGCCTGACTCTTAACTTGATGCTGGATTGATACTGTTATTCATTTATAGGGACTTTAAGGCCGGGTTTCAATCAGAGCATGCTAATAAGGTTTGAAAACAAGTTATACCAGGCCCTGCGGAACAGCGATAAATCCGGGATCAGATAATCTGATCGAGGGTTATGACTGTTTGCGGGACAGACAAAAAAGCCCTGAGTCATAAGACTCAGGGCTTAATGTAAAGTGGCGGAACGGACGGGGCTCGAACCCGCGACCCCCTGCGTGACAGGCAGGTATTCTAAC
>NZ_WHOY01000031.1:3207773-3510157 GCF_009765445.1 Pantoea sp. BAV 3049
GAAATAATTTTCATGATAAAAACGGATGATTCACCAATATTTTCAGAAATGTTAACCTTTTTGCTTTCACTGCCGTTTTAAATTATTTTAATCCCTGGTGCTGATAATGGTTACGCGGGTCTGGTTCAGACACTGAAAGCGTATGTACAGGCCAAAAATCCCGCAAGATCAAAAATTAAACAACACCCTTTAAAAAATAGTATCATGATGAAAATACTGCAAAAAAGCCGATTAATCTTAGGAATAATCCCGTTTTGACGACTTTACAGTGTGTTATATTTCACTTGATTTAATCAGGCGCTAATTACCCCCATAAGGAGGCCGTATGTTTGTTTCATCTAATCTGAAATGCTTTATTATCGTGGCGAGAGAAAAATCTCTTAAAAAAGCGTCAGAGATTCTTTTTGTGACTTCATCCCCTATATCAAGAAGAATAAAACTTTTCGAAGATGAGCTGGGATACAAACTCTTTTCACGAACAGATCATGATTTCACACTGACAAAAAAAGGACTGGAGCTGTATGAAAAAATAATGCCGTATTACATGAAAATATCTGAAATTGAAGACAGCTTTTCACAAAAATCGACTAATTTAACCATCAGAAGAAGCGTTATGATTGGGGTGGAAAATCTTAATCATTTCCTTTATAATATTCTGGTCAAAAAAAGAAAGAAAACCGAGTGCGTTTCTTACTGCTCAAGTGATGCCAGTCATTCCCTTGAGTCTCTTCTTTCTGGTGAAATTCAGGCGGTGATCTCACATCGACAAATCTCTGAAAGTGGGATCAGTACATTAAATTTCTATAGCGAACCAGTTTGTTATCTTTTGTCGACTGAACTGGGTAATTATCAACTCAGTGATATGAAAAACATCCCCGTCATCATTCCTAAAAATGGTTTCCACGATGAATACATAAAAACTGCACATATGAAAATTCTTACTCTATGTCCTGCTGCGCAGGTTATCATTGTTGACGACATTGATAACTACCTGTTCCTGATTGGCAGCGGTGATGCCGTGGGCCTGATGAGTGAATCAATGGTCTCCTTCTATAAAAACAAATACTGTCTGACTAATAACCTGAATTACACCATCGAACGCTCGTTTCCGGAGTTAAAAACCTATATTTATTGCCTGAAAGATCGTGAGGAAAATCTCAGACTGGCTCTTAACAGCATCCTTCCTGGAGAGATGAATTCAGAGAGTGCGGCGGGGGAAGAATGCTAAATTAACTTATATTTTAACAAGTTAAGCCCAATTACATTCACATTACTTACCGATTTCAATACCAAAATATAATACATGATCGACCACGATCCTGATTGCAGTACGCTCCCGACAGGTCCATAACAGATAAAAAGACACAGATGAGAAATGATTCCATCTGGGCATCTTTCGCCATAATGGCGTTTATTAAATAGATTATTTTTTCATTTACCAAAAAATAACAGGTTAGCATTAAAATAAATAACAGATAACGCTGGATCTGATTGTTGATTGGCTTAAATGGTGTAGATAGATGAACTTTTTTGTTACAGATAAAAATGGAATGTGATCCGGTGAATTGATAAGAAAAACTAATCATTCATATCTGCAGCAGACACCGGACGGTAACCGGGAAACGGTGACATATTTCTCAGTCCAGTTTTTCAGCCCAGCGCCTGCAGTTGAGACAGAACATCTCTTTTCTGTTTTACATGATTCATCTCGCCAGCTTACCTAAAAAAACCATTAACTTGCCGGGCATTAATGTATCCGTTTTTTTGCTTCGCTTATAAAATAGTGAAAACGCAGTTCTCCAGTTCAACCCCGACTATTACTGCAACGCACAGCAACAAGAGGAATGACTATTTCTGACATGCTAAGGGGAATCTGGCGGGTCAACAAAACCTGAGAAAATCCCTGGGAAGGATTTTCTGGTGGCAGTTCATAGCACTAGCCTTGATTATCCTCTCATTTTTTATTACTGCAGTTAATCTGATCGTCCGACATATTCTTCCCTGCTGTCAGCCTTATGTGGATGCGATCTTTACGCCATGAAGTCATAAGACTATTACTTTTAACATAAATATATTTCCGTGCTCATTTTTATATATTTCTTTCCAGATTTAAAATCTGAAAACCACATAAATCAGACCTTCTCCGCTCACAGAAGATTGATTGCGTTTCCGTGATTAATCCTTTCCCGCCAGCACCACAGAAGACCGGGTGAAAATAACTCATTGCAGCATCAGGATCTCTCACCCTACAGTGGATTACAGACTGGCCTGCTATGATGATTATTTCAGAACCAATGATATCCACTGCAACGCTCCCGGACCCGGAGTGAAATATTACTTATTATCGAAAAACATATTCATTTAACTGTATTTTTTTGGGATAAAAAAACGCCCTGCGATAAAACAGGGCGTACGGGATATTATTAAGTTGAGTCTAAATCTGAGACTTATTTCGGAAAATCAGTCCCAATGGAAGCCGTTTTCCATGCTTCTATTTGTTGCAGACGCTCTTTCAGTTTTGCAGTAACTGCTTCATAACCAAAAGCTCCCATCACCAGATGACGCGGAGGATTTGTCTCCTGAGTCAGGGCAATCATCGCCTGCGCAGCACGCAAGGGGTCGCCTGGCTGGCTGCCGCTACGTTCTGAAGTCTCCTTCATCCTTGCCGCAGCCGTTTCAGCGTAGTCAGCAATCCTGCTGGTGGTCTGGCGCAGCGATCGCCCGGCCCAGTCGGTGCGGAACGGTCCAGGCTCAACACAGGTGACCTTAATGCCCAATGGCCCCCCTTCAGCGGCCAGCGAGTCAGACCAGCCCTCCACCGCATGTTTACTGGCAGAGTAGTAGCCGGAAGCCGGGAAACCAATCAGTCCGGCCACCGAGGTAATGTTGATAACATGGCCGCTTTTCGCCTTACGCATTACCGGCAGCACCGCCCGGGTCATGGCAAACAGGCCAAAGACGTTGGCATCGAACTGGGCGCGGATCTCTTTCTCCTCACCCTCTTCCACCGAGGTCTGATAACCGTATCCGGCGTTGTTCACCAGCACATCGATAGTGCCAAACTTAGCCAGAGCCGCGTCCACTGCCTGTTTAATATTGCCGCTGTCAGTGACATCCAGTGCCACTGCCAGCGCGCGATCTTCCTGACCTGAAATCAGATCGCTGACCTTCGCTTTATCACGGGCAGTCACCACCACGTTAAAGCCCTTCTTCAGAACCTCTTTAGCCAGTTCACGTCCGAATCCTGTAGAGCAGCCGGTAATAAACCAGACGGGTTGCTTGGTCGTCATAGTGGAATCCTCTCAGTTACAGCTCGCAAAAACGGAAGAACCTGACCACGAACGCGGTCAGGGGAAAAACGTTTATAAAGGGTAGTCGGTGTTAAGCCGGGACGCCGTGTCGGTTTGTGCGCAAATGTTGCGGGTCAGAGTTCCCGACGGATAGCCGGGCTTTGAAGCTAAATCTGAAAATCGATCGCCGGTTCCTCGATCTCTACCGACAATGCCTGACGCTTGATCTCCTCCAGCGACAGGTTGGCATTACACAGTTCGAGGAACTGCCAGACATAGTTGCGCTGCAGCTGTCCTCGCTTCAGTCCCAGCCAGACCGTGTTCGACTCAAACAGATGTTTGGCTTCCAGCCGGGTCAGCGGGGAATGCTCATCCAACTGGCAGGCCTGGTCGGCCAGGATACCCACGCCTAAACCCAGCTCGACATACGTTTTCACCACGTCACTGTCTTGCGCACTCAGCACAATATCCGGTGTCTGACCCACAGCGTGAAAAGCCCGATCCACCCGCGAACGGCCAGTAATTCCCTGCCGGTAGGTGATCAGTGGATAACGGCTTAATGTAGCCAGGGAGATGGGCTGCTCCTGCTCAAGCTCATGCCCTTTTGGTACCAGCAAAGCATGGTGCCAGCTGAACCACGGAAAGGCCGCCAGTGAAGGATTGTTGACGACCTGCTCGCTGGCAATGCCGATATCTGCTTCGCCTGCCACCAGCATCGATACGATCTCCTGTGGCGATCCCTGGTTCAGCTCCAGACGAACATTTGGATAGAGTGCGCGAAAAGCTTTGATCACTTTGGGCAGGCTGTAACGAGCCTGAGTATGCGTGGTGGCGATGGTCAGCACGCCGCTGGATTCATTGGTAAACACATCGGCAAGACGACGGACTTTTCCGGCTTCGTCGAGGATGCGCTCAGCAATGACCAACAGTGCTTTGCCCGGTTCGGTCATCCCCAGCAATCTCTTACCACGGCGAATAAATATTTCCACGCCGAGTTCATCTTCCAGATCGCGGATATGGCGGCTGACGCCAGACTGGGACGTAAACAGGGTATTGGCCACTTCGGTGAGATTAAAATCGCAGCGTGCCGCTTCCCGGATAATTTTAAGCTGCTGAAAATTCACGCGCGTTCCTCTCTTTGTTATCAGTCAGTTCGCATCATGTTAAAGACGCAAATTGATAGCAACAAATAATAAAAAGAGGTTTTATATGCTTTTTCGCGATAAGAAGTGAGGCGCGCCAGCGCGCGCCCTTGAGACGGGTCAGCTCACCAACATCAGTTCGCGATCTTCGACTACTGGCTTGTTGAGCAGCGACAGCAGAATATTTTTTACCGCCTGTGCCGATGGAGACAGCGGCAAACGGGCCGAAACGTTCAGTGACAGCGGCAGATTCAGCGTCGGACTGTTAATACGCGCCATCCAGGCATTGGTCGAGCTGACCAGCGCACGGGCTGCAGATTCTGGTAATACCGTCACTCCCATTCCGCTGGAAACGGCAGCGGTCAGCGTGGCGATGGATTCAATTTCGCCGATGATGCGGGCGCTGAGGCGACGCAGCGAAAAAGCTTCGTCGACACGTTTACGCACGGCGCTGTAATCACGCGGCAGGAACAGATTCATCTGCGCAACGTCTGCAAGGTCCACGTTCTGTCCGGGACAGTCAGTGGCACCCACCAGATAAAGTTCTTCTTTCATCAGCGGCATGCTGGTGATACCGGCCGTCGGAGCACGATCGTAAAGGACCGCCATGTCAAGCTGGCCATTCATCACTTTTTCGTTTAACGAAGCGCCGCTGTTTTCATGTAAGTAAACCAGCACATCCGGGAACTGCTCACGCACGGTCTGCAGTAACGGCATGGTCAGTGATGACGCCGCCGTACCCGGTGCCAGCCCAATGGACACCTGCCCGTTCAGTGACTGACCGGCATTGATGACCGCCGTCTGAGCCTGTTCGCACTGGCGCAGGATGGTACGTGCATGCGAATACAGGATTTTTCCGGCTTCGGTAGGCGTCACGCCGCGCTTGGTGCGGATCAGCAGCTGTTGATCCAGCTCGTTCTCCAGCGTTGCGACCTGCTGACTGAGCGCCGGTTGTGCAATATGCAGGACTTCTGCTGCCTGAGTCAGGCTGCCGATATCGACGATTTTCACGAAATATTTGAGTCGTCTTAAGTTCATTTTGCCTCCGTCACGGATCCCCGAATGCCATTGTCACTGGCGGTAAGAAATAAGTTTTTACTCTGGTGCAGTGAGATAATTGCAAGCGTCGTGCCAGAATTTTCTTAATGAGGTTTAACAGCGCCAGCTTCTGGCTAACAGGCGGTTAAATAAGAGAATCTGATTACCCCTAAAGGGTTAATCACTCATTTTGATACTGACGAGGTCACACCAGTCACGCAAATCGCACTGCAATGGTGCAGAAAATGCCATTACGGTGTGCATGTAATCGCTTCCACTTAATGACACGCGCAGTGTCCGTATTTTGTCAGCTTTTCGGCAGTGGAAGTGACTAAATGTTTCTCACAGTTCCGAAATATGATAATAACTATTTCACAACATCATTTCAGGGCATAAAAAATGAAAAAAATACTGTGTACTGTACTGGCGGTTTTAGTGCTTTCAGGATGTAGTTCAACGGGTAGCGAAGACAAATTCAGCGCCAGCTATCTGAACAGTCATGTTGTTGAAAATAAGACGACGCAGGCGGAAGTCCAGTCGCTATATGGTGTACCTGACGATCAGACCGTTCACTCTGATGGCACCGCCTATTGGTATTACGACAAAAATGGCACCCTCAATACCGCTTCAGGTCTGGCCGGTTATATTCCCGGCGCCGGTGCCATTTCCAGCGCGCTGGGTATGGCGAATACTGCCAACAGTGCCTCCAGCGCTGCCAGCAAGGCCTCAGGGAAAATGTCAGGTAACACGGAGTACCACGGCGATCGTTTACAAATCAGTTTTGATAAAAACAAAATTGTCCGCAGCTGGTCGCTTTGAGAGAGGATCTCACCCACCAAAAAGGGCGCCCCTGCGCCCTTAATGACTTTTGCAGAACCAAACTCAACGTTTTTTACGGTTGCGATACATGTCGACAGAAACGGCAGCGACGATAATAATGCCTTTGATGATGTCCTGCACATAGGCATCAACGCCAACAAAAGTGAAGCCGCTTTTGATTAAGCCCAGGATTACCGCACCAATCAGCGTACCGGTTATACGCCCCACTCCGCCCATCAGGCTGCTGCCGCCAATCACCGCCGCGGCTATCGCATCCAGCTCGTAAGAGAGACCCATACTTGACTGACCGCTACTGACGCGAGCGGCGAGTACCACACCCGCCAGTCCGGAGAGGCCACCGGCGATGGTATAAACGATGATCAGGTATTTATTTACATTGATCCCCGAAACCTTCGCCGAAGTCATGTTGCCACCGATGGCATAAATATATTTTCCATAGCGCGTATGTTTCAGCGCGATATGGAAAATCACCGCGACCACCAGGAAAATAATCACCGGCATGGCACCCTGACCCATTGAGGTGAAACTATCGGACAGGAAGCTGATCGGATTACCCTGAGTGTAATACTGGGCCAGACCACGTGCTGAAACCATCATCCCCAGAGTAGCAATAAAAGGAGGAATACCGGTTCGGGTGATCAGCACGCCGTTCACCACGCCGCAGACAAAGCCCACGGCTATCCCCGCGGCAATCGGCACCACCGCAGGCAGATTGACCAGCGAAGGATACATTGGCGTCAGGCTGTCAGAGGTTTGTGCCAGGCTGGCCGATACCACCGCTGTCAGCGCAATCACCGAGCCAGAAGAGAGGTCAATCCCGGTGGTGATAATGACCTGAGTCACCCCCACCGCGATAATGCCGATAATTGCCACCTGCAAAATAATCAGCACCAGACGGTTCGGGTTCATCAGGAACGACTGGTCACGGACATACCAGCCGAAAGCTTCAAATATCAGCGCAATGCCGACCATCACGATAAAGATGCCTGTGTCTTTAGGTAACTTACTTTTCAGGTTACTGAACAGTGATGCCGACTGAACCGGCCGCTGAGTTGTCATCTTTACGTCACTCATATAGTCCCCTCACGCCCCTATTCGGACGCCAACGACAAAATGGTTTCCTGGTCAGCCTCTTCTTTACTGAGGATGCCGGTGATACGACCGCCGTGCATTACCATCACCCGGTCGCTCATACCCAGAATTTCAGGCAGCTCTGAGGAGACCATAATGATGGCGACGCCACGGTTCGCCAGTTCGCTGATCAGGCGGTAGATCTCCGCTTTGGCGCCGACGTCGATACCGCGTGTAGGCTCATCGAGGATCAGGACTTTCGGTTGCGCCAGCAGCCAGCGGGCTATCAGCACCTTCTGCTGGTTACCGCCGCTGAGGTTGTTAATAATCTGGTCCATGGTGGGTGTTTTGATATTCAGACGCCGGATCTGTTCCATGCAATCTTTCGCCATCTGCATATGGCTGACGAAGCCTGCCTTACTGCTGTACTCCGGCATGTTGACGATGCTCATGTTCTCCATCACCGACAGCACCAGGAACAGCCCGGATTTCTTGCGATCCTCGGTCAGAAACGCCAGCCCTTTTTCAATTGCCGTGGAAGGCGAATCAATCCTGACCGGCACGCCGTCCATCAGGATTTCACCGCTATCGATGCTGGTCATGCCAAACAGGCTCTCCATCACCTCGCTGCGGCCAGCGCCTACAAGCCCAGCCACACCAAGGATCTCTCCGCGACGGACGCTGAAGCTGATGTCATGAAACACATCTTTGCGCTGCAGATTGCGCACGGTCAGAACATCTTCACCGATGTCGCTGTTGAATTTCGGGAACAGCTGGGTCAGTTCGCGGCCCACCATCTGGGTGATCAGCGACTGCCGCGTATAGCGGGAAGTCTCGTTGCTGCCCACCCAGGCACCGTCGCGGAATACGCTCACCTCATCCGTAATGGTAAAAATCTCATCCATTTTATGGCTGATATAGATGATGGCTTTTCCCTGCTGCCGGAGGTCACGAATAATGGCAAACAGATGGGAAACTTCCGTTTCGGTCAGCGCCGACGTCGGTTCGTCCATAATCACCACATCGGCATTCCAGGAGACCGCCCTGGCAATTTCCACCATCTGCTGCGAAGCGATACTTAAATCGCCCACCAGCCGCTCCGGCGTCAGGCGAATATTGAGTTTGCTCAGCAGGTCTTTGGTCAGTTTGTTCAGCCTGCCGTGGTCAACAAAGCCGTACTTAACTGGCTCACGGCCCAGCCAGATATTTTCGGCAACCGTCATGTACGGCACCAGATTAAGTTCCTGATGAATCATTGAGATACCGGAACGCAGCGCGTCCATCGTATCCTGAAACTGCACCGGCTCCCCTTTAACGCGGATCGTGCCCTCATCGGGACGATAAATCCCGATGAGGCACTTCATTAAAGTGGATTTGCCCGCGCCATTTTCGCCCATCAGCGCATGGACGGTTCCGGCTTTTACACGTAAAGAGACGTTACTCAGTGCCTTTACACCCGGAAAAAACTTGCTGATGCCTTCGGCTTCAAGCGCAAATGCGGCCATTCTTCACCTCCGTACAGCGGGGTTATTTTTGGTTCTGGCTGGCAAATTTCGCCATATTGTCTTTGGTGATCAGCTGGAACGGGATATCGACAACCTTCTGCACTTTCTCACCCCTGGCCAGCTTCACCGCGGCCTGCACTGCACCTTCACCCTGGCCTTTCCCGTCCTGGAAGACGGTGGCAACCATCTTGCCGTTTTTGATCATCTGCAGGGCATCAGGAGTACCATCCACGCCTGCCACCAGCACATGTCCGTCATTTTTGCCGAGTGCCTGCAGCGCGCCGATCGCCATTTCATCGTTATTGGAAGCGATTGCCTGGATATCATCGCCAGCGGTTAACCAGTTGCTGACCACATCCACAGCATCGTTACGGGTGAATTTTGCGGTTTGTTCCTGCACCACTTTCAGGCCAGGATATTTGGCGACCACCGCTTTAACGCCTGCGGTGCGTTTACGGGTGGACTCATTGGCAAGGTCACCCAACAGAATGGCTACGTTGCCTTTAAAGTTCATGTTTTTTGCCAGCGCTTCCATCTGCAGACGACCCGCCAGCTCAGAATCCGACCCGACATAAGCCATTTTGTCTGGCAGCTGGCCTGCCGGTTCGCGGTTAACAAAAATCAGCGGTATACCCGCTTTGCTGGCCTGATCGATAATCGGTTTCACCGCGTTGGTGTCTACGGGATTGACGATGATGGCATCCACGCCCTGACCGATGAAGTTCTGCACCTGTTGCAGCTGCTGGGCAACGTCGCCTTTGGCGTCTTCTATCTGTCCTTTAACCTGCTCTTTATCCATCTCTTTTGTGATTGAGTTGCGGACAATGGTCAGGAAGTTATCATCAAAAAGTGCCATAGAGACGGCGACCTGAAGATCTTTCGCAAAGGCAGAGACGGGTAACATACACACTAACAGCGACGCTAAAATCGTTTTTTTCACGTTCATGGCAAAGCCCTTTTTGTCGTTAGCATGCGCAGGCGGGCTGGGACATCGAATGAAAAATATCTTTTACATTCACTCAACTTCACCGACGGCTTTAGTAAAATGTAGGGGAGATAGTACTCAGGGTAAGGCCCGTTTTATTCCTTCACTCCTTTCTTTTACGTTATTTAAATCAGCGAGTTAATTTCGAACCTGCGTTTCAGTTTTTCCCCCGTAACGGCCAGGAAATCCACTTCAGTTCATTTATTTCAAAATAAAGTCATTTGAAATTTTCAACATGAAAGCACTGAAACAACTGTTTTAAAATCTTCAGATAACAAAAATTTGACACACCTCTAACATCGGCAACGTAATCCCTCGAAAGTGGGATCTGGCGCAAGAGATTGGAGTTTGTACCGCAGGGCGAGAAAATCAGCGGATCGCTGGTTTTGCCAGCAAACGCACCGGAAATTGCATTCCCCCTTTGACATTGGGAAGGGCCACCGATAACATGCGCCCCGTTGAAACAATTCCTCTGTAGTTCAGTCGGTAGAACGGCGGACTGTTAATCCGTATGTCACTGGTTCGAGTCCAGTCAGAGGAGCCAATTTCCTGTTTTCAGGCGTGCTTATAAGTCCCTATTAATTTAGGTTTCAACAAGTTAGCGTGAAAATATTTCCCGATGCGTATCTGGTTTTCCCTGCGCATCCGGCGAAATTGGTGGTCTGATTTGGGGTCATTTCAGTTCGATAATGGAGTGACCACCACATGTCCCTGTCCGACGCGAAAATCCGCGGTATCAAACTATCCGATAAACCCTTTAAACTGACCGATTCACACGGTCTGTATCTGCTTGTCAATCCAGGCGGTTCACGCCTCTGGTATCTCAAATATCGCTTCAACCGAAAAGAATCCCGTATCGCATTAGGCGCCTATCCGCAGGTCTCGCTTTCCGACGCCCGCCAGCAGCGCGACGGTATCCGTAAACCCCTGGCACAGAATATCAATCCCGCACAACAACGCATGACTGAAAAAGCCGCCGCGTCACCGGAAAAATGCTTTGAGGCCGTTGCGGTGGCATGGCACAAAACCAACAAAAAATGGCCGGCTGATTATGCAGAGCGCATCCTTGCCAATATGAAAAATCATATCTTTCCGGCAATCGGTCATCTGCCCGTCACTCTGCTGAAAACGCTGCATTTCACGGCGTTGCTGAAAGTTATCGAGGATAAAGGCTTTCTGGAAGTCGCGTCCCGAACCCGGCAGCAACTCTGCAACATCATGCGCCACGCCGTTCAGCAGGGACTGACCGAAAACAATCCGGCGCTGCATCTGGAAGGCGTCACAGCACCGCCGGTTAAAAATCACTATCCGGCCCTGCCTCTGGAGCGGTTGCCTGAACTGCTGGAGCGTATCGGTGACTATCAACAGGGGCGACAGTTAACACGACTGGCGGTAGCGCTGACTTTGCATCTGTTTATCCGTTCCAGCGAACTGCGCTTTGCCCGCTGGAGCGAGATAGATTTCAGACACAAAATCTGGACCATTCCCGCCACACGGGAAACGATTGAGAAAGTCCGTTTCTCTAGCCGTGGCGCTAAGATGCGCACCCCGCATATTGTCCCGCTTTCTCGTCAGGCTATCGCCATTCTGAAGCAGATAAATGAAATCTCCGGTCATTTGGAACTGGTGTTTCACGGCGACCATAACCCGTATAAACCGATGAGTGAAAACACCGTCAACCGGGCGCTGCGTTTAATGGGCTATGACACCAAAACCGATGTCTGCGGACATGGTTTCCGGGCGATGGCCTGTAGCGCACTGGTGGAGTCTGAACTCTGGTCACGGGATGCCGTGGAGCGGCAAATGAGCCATCAGGAGCGCAACAGCGTGCGGGCGGCGTATATTCACCGGGCTGAGCACCTTGACGCCCGCAAGGACATGATGCAGTGGTAGTCGGATTATCTGGATATGAGCCGGGAAGAATATATTGCCCCCTGGATTTATGCGCGGCAGCATAAGGCGGCCTGAGCCAGCGGCAATGTAATTTGTTGAAAATGAAAACGCAGATCCTGAGTGAATCGGGATCTGCTTTTTGCATTGAAAGGAATTGCCTTCGATTTTTTGGTTATTAATCGGAAAGCGTACAAAATTATTTGGGGCAAATAATTTTGTACGAAAACCTATCGATATCTCACAAATTAATTGGTAAATATCGAAAATTGCCCACAAAAAATAACGTTTGCCGATAGCAGCCAGACAGCCTGCACCAGAAACAGGTTCATCGGCATACCATAACTGCACCAGTTTATTGCCACCGTTTATCTGCACCAGTCTGTCGTTGCCTGTAGACAGCAGGACTGCGCCAGATAACGCCGGATACATATCGATCTGCGCCAGCTTTAGCCTTTTAAGCCCTTTGGCCTTTTCCGGTCTGGCGTTGTTACCCTTCCCCCCCTTACCCTTTCCGGCCTTTTTCCTTTAGCTGGCGCAGCCGTCGTCAACTTACTGATATTGCAACAGAAATATCTTAATAGAGCATACCGTTCAGAAGCATAGTTATTGATAGAAAACCGTACAAAAAATTTCTACGTGGAAATTTTTCCGGTGGATAACGATGAATAAAGTGTATTTTATAATGTGATGGCTATCAAAAATAACCCCAAAAGACCTAATGCAATGATTTATAATAAATAATCATGAATTTAATAGTCGGTGATTATTAATCTCGTCAGCGTTGACAGGAAAACGTACAAAAAATTTTGGATCCAAAATTTTTTGTACGAAAACCTATTAATAGCCCGAAATCAATAGGAAACAGCCTGATGATATTTGACCTCAAATATCATCAGGTGAAAAACGATGAATAACCATCATATTACAAGCTCTAGGCTATCAATCTGCCTCATCCCTTCGCCCGTAAACCTGCGCCACATACCGTCCACGCCCATCGCCGTGGCCCAAATCCATTGCCGTCATTGCCAGCGCCTCCTGTTCGCTGAATCCCTGCGCCAGCCTGTCACGCCCGGCCTGTTTCAGGATGCAACGCACCGCCGCCATCTCGTTTTGCAGGGAACGCTTCGTGATACCCTGCGCCAGCCGTTCACGGATATAGCCTTCAATATGCCGGGCCTTAAGCTGCTCCACCCGGCGGATCTGCACATTCTGCGCCAGTACCAGACGCTCACAAAAACGCTGTGCCAGCCTGATGCGGTCATCCACAGTTTTGTAGCTGCCGCCCGCCTGCTGCGCCAGCCGCTTCATTTCCTGCTCCAGTATTCCCATACATTCCCCTTTTCATGATTGCCGCAAACTCATCACCCAAAAAACCCAACACTGATACAGCTTTCCCCGGCGCACAGGCCGATAGCCCCTGTTTTTTTGTCGGGGCTGCGAACGATACCTGAGCGCCGGGGCGGCAGCCGTTGAGGTGTGGTGGGGCTTCGGTTGTGCTCTCTGAGCAGCCGCCCGCTTGCGCGGGTTATCCCCCGGATCGTCCGGATCCGCCTCGGTATCGGTTCATGTTCTCCTTATGGGTAAAATGGCCTGAAAAGGCGGTGTCAGAATCCGGCTATGAGCTGGCGAAGTTGAGGTGTCTGGTGCAGGTCGAAAAGGCGTCGTGCGTCACTCTCCCGCTCTGCGCGGGGCAGAGTGACGCACCGCTATGTTGCAGTGCTGAAAAAATATCTGGTGCAGATTCACGGTCACGCGGCAGCAAAGCCTGACGGCAATGCAGGCCGCAGCCCGTCAGGTAAAGGGCGCTGATATCAGCCGGTATGGTTGGCCGGGAGAATTCCGGCACGGCGCAGGGTGAACCAGCAGGCTGGCGCAGTAAAAGGATGTATCGTATCGAAACCTGAGCCTCCATCGCGATAATCTGCGACCCGGTGTTTGCAGAGGTCTGCATCGGTAAACGGATCAACCGTCCTGATAACAGGCGCTTCTTTCAGGTTGTGAAGCGTGGGAGCCGTCCGCGGACGGTGTGTAGCGAGGGGGAGATTATGCCGGTATCGCTGGCGCAGAAAGGAGAAATTGTTTTTACCTGCAAAAGGATTTTTTAATCACTTGTTGTTATAAAAAATGAGAGCGCTGTATGTGACAGCGCCCCCATTCAGGTTACATAAAAAGCATCAGCTCAGAATCGCTTCCAGTCGGGCCAGCACTTCATTCACGACAGCATCGGGTATACGTTCCAGTCGCTTACCGTTCCGGGCTCCCATATCAATGGTTCTGGGCTGGTCGCAGCGAATAACGCCCGTTGTTTTTGTTCCCGCGCCGTCCAGGGAGACGGTAAAACCGGCTGCGCGGGCAAAGTTTCCGCCGCTGGTGACGGGAACAACAACGGGTAGCCGGGTCAGCTTGTTAAACGATGCCTTCGATACGATAAGCACCGGACGTTTTCCGCTTTGCTCGTGACCGGCAATCGGATCCAGTGAAACAAGCCAGATTTCCCCTCGGTCCATTTACAGGATCTCCTTACCCACCGCAGGCGCATCAATCCATTCCCGATCCTCTTCGCTCATTTCGGCGTGCGGATCGCACTGTGCCAGCAGTTCCTCAAGCGAATAACGGGGCCGTTTCTGGGGTTCAATAATCAGGCAGCCATTATCAATGGTCATGCCCACGTCGCTGTCGGTTGACAGCCCAAGCGTTTTCAGCACGGCAGGAGGAACCGCCAGCATGACGGATCCGCCAACCTTTTTCAGGCGAGTGGTATACATAGAGCACCTCCGAATATTATATTTTAATATAACATCTGTGGCAGGTGATACACAATTATTCATCAGATTCATTGTGATTTCCTTAGCGTAATAATGTGTGAAGAAAGCCTTAATCCATCGAAGGATGGATCCGGCAGTTTTCAAAGGCGGCATTGCCGGTATAAAGGCGACCATCCTGATACATCAGTCGCTTCTTTCAGGTCATGAAGCATTTCGTGCAGGCGAGAGCTTAGTTCGTGGTAAGAAGGCCGATAATAGAAAACTGTTTTTGCGGTTCAAAGGATTATGACGATTCAGATAAACGAAATGCGGCGCAGCTTCCGTATATGGTCTGCGCCGTAGGGACATCAGAGATAGCGTGAAGGCCAGATTTTTTCAGGCGCAACATCTAGCGCTTCAGCAATCAATCGTTCGCCTTTGGGCCAGCGGCGGGTAAGCGCATTTGCCAGCGTAGAAGACGCCAGCCCCGGCTGACGGGAAAGCGCTGACAGCGAAGTGCCACGTTTTTCAGTCCGGCGATAATGTCGGCGGGATGCCAGTCAGACTGCATCATGCTTTAATCTCCACACCGTCAATAAACTTCACGGCACCGGCCGTACGCAGCCAGCTAAGGTACTTCTCCGTTTCAGAGGCAAATCCCAGCCCCGAGAGGGTTTGCGTAAGGGCAAGGCAGTAGCGGCAAAGCTCTGTGCATTCTGGCTCGAAACGGGGGAATTTGCAGGAAGAGTGTCAACAGTCAGGCTTTCAACAAGATGGGGAGGAACGGGGTCTAACAATGTGGGTTGCAGCAGCGTCAGACAGGCGTTAAGTCTGCCGCAGAGCGCCATTTTCAGCGTGGGATCGTCGTTTTCAATCAGGGTTTCGGCGAAGGTTTCGCAGTAGCTGGCAAGGACGGTGAAGTCCGTGGCGGCATTGAAGGAAACAGTAAGTAACGGATGTGTCTGGGTTGGGGTAGTAGCCATAGTGGCAACCTCCTGTAACGGGTTTAAAAACCCACCACCAGAGGTTCCAATCTCATGGTGGTGGACTGAACGGGGTTGGAACTACCGGCGTTACAGGCAACCGGCGCACCTTACGGTGCCCCCGCCCAGCCCACCATAGAGGTATAGCCGAGCGCACGACATAAAAAAAGACGCGGGCGCGTCATATGTCGCCTGTAACATTTCTCAGGGTTCCAATCCCGGCATCTGATTTTGCAGGTGCGGAGTAAGAATACTGCTATTGGGAGTGGGCGGCAAGTAGCGCTTTCTGAAGGTGGATCACAACTTACTAAAACAACTTGTTATTTCCTGTCTTACAGTGTTTATTAAATCATTCAGCATACTTAGAAGGTTACGAAAATTTATTTCAAGGAGAGAAAGTGCATTCTACAGAATATGCAATTCAACAAGCTCTTTACGCAGTCGGTACAGCTCCGACACGTAGTGAAGCTCTTGCCAGTTTTGAGGAAAATCAGCATTTATTAAAAGACTGGAGGATCCTGTATGCCGACGAGAGTAAAGCAGGACCGCTCTCCCTTAGGCGAGCTCAATTTTCTGAAAAAGGTTTTGTATCAACGTTATTCTCTGGGCATTCATTATGGGTTCTGGATCATGATGTCATTTCATCATCAGATACCATGATGTTTCAGGTTGGCTACGGTACTTATATTGATTCTAATGCAGCAAGTTTTATTCGTTCTTTGGCCTATCGTGAAGAGCCTAAAGAACATCTGTTGAATTTTTGTCGAATGCTTTCAGATTCATTCTCATTCGATGAACTATCCAACATTAATCCCTATCTTTATTTATGGGAAGCACAAAGAGACAGATCGCCAGAAACGGTAACTGGGATCCGGGAAACAATGGCTGCATTGTTTGCCCTTTCCTGGATTAAACAACCCCTGAATGCAGAATGGGGAAAAATGTACAGGAAATTATACCAGGAGCAGGCGGAAGCAGAGGCTGACCGTTTTCTGTATCAATTTTACCTGAACTTAGATGCCGGTTTAGGAAAGGCGATCGAAGACCAGGTTGACCTACTGGAAGCTATGCTGTTAAGAACGAAGTTAATCGAACTGTCTTCCAAAAGATCAGCCCAGAACAAATTGAATGAACTGTTGCAATTCATGCATGATGAATTATCTACCATGATGATTCGCGAATTACTTGTTTGTGCCGACATTCTCTTCCGTGAAGGAAAATCACAGATGTCACAAAAACTCGATGGCTTACAAAAGAAAAAAAGCCCCTTCGATGAACTGAGAAACTGCGCCAGAGATTTAAATATGCTCAGGAGCATGGATCAGCTGACAAACTCTATCTCGGATAACACAAATGCTTCATTTTACATCGCCAATTTAATTACATTTGATCGCGATATTATAGATATTATCCAGTTAACAGAACTGCGTGCTATTGCTCTACGTCGCTCATCTTCAGACGCATTCCCGATTTATAATCAGCAACTGGATACATGGTTATCAGAGAAATTAGGTGAAAAACGCTTGAGCGGCTTAGAAAATATATTCAGGAAGGATGGCTTCGACACACGCTCCAGAGCCAGAAGTCGGAGTAACGTGAAAACAATATTGCAAGAAGACAGACAAAAACTGGCCTGTCTTATCGAAAGAATCAATAGCTGAGTGATTTTCTGCTATAAAACACTTTCCTGAAACTCTGGTCATTCAATGCAGGAAAGTGTTTTCCCCTACATGCGCTATGGCGATAGTGTAATAAAAAATAAGGAGTTATAATCGATACAGCCTAACTGACATAAGGACGATGCTCAATGTCTGACAGCCTGCTTGTTCGCACCAGTAGAGATGGCGATCAGTTTCATTATCTTTGGGCGGCTCGCCGTGCCCTTCGACTACTGGAACCTCAGTCAACTCTTGTTGCCCTGACCATTGAAGGGGCATCAACGAAGGAAATGGGCTCTCAGCCAGTGGTTAAGGATGGGGAGGAGCTGATTGATATTGCTGAATATTACGGCAGTAACGAGCTCGCAACAGCAACAACTGTTCGTTATATGCAGCTAAAGCATTCAACACTGCATCCAGATACTCCATTTCCCCCTAGTGGGTTACAAAAAACCATCGAAGGTTTTGCCACTCGTTATAAGGCGCTTATACAAAAAATACCGGTAGACACGTTACGCACTAAACTCGAGTTCTGGTTTGTGACGAACCGTCCAGTCAGTAGCAGCTTCAGTGAAGCTATCAATGATTCCGCGAGCCAACATGTTACACGCCATCCACATGATCTGGCGAAACTTGAGAAATTTACCGGGCTTCAAGGCGCTGAGCTATCGATGTTCTGCCAGCTTTTACATATAGAAGGTCAGCAAGACGATTTATGGAGTCAGCGGAATATCCTGCTAAGAGAATCAGCGGGATATCTCCCCGACCTGGATACTGAAGCCCCTCTGAAATTAAAAGAGCTGGTTAACAGAAAAGCGTTAACCGAAAGCGCCGCAAATCCTTCAATTACCAGAATGGATGTGTTGCGTGCTTTGGGGGTGGATGAAACAGATCTTTTTCCTGCACCCTGTCGTATAGAAAGAATAGAAAATGCCGTCTCAAGAACTCAGGAGATGACGCTGGTTCAACGTGTTGTTGAAGCATCCGGCGCACCTGTGATCATCCATGCAGATGCTGGTGTGGGGAAATCAATTTTCTCTACTCATATAGGGGAGCATCTTCCCACTGGTTCAGTTAGCATCTTATACGACTGTTTCGGACTGGGTCAGTACCGTAACGCTTCTTCTTACCGCCACCATCATCGTACGGCATTGGTTCAGATGGCTAATGAAATGGCATCTCGTGGTCTCTGTCATCCATTGATCCCAAATGCTAATACTGGCATATCCCAGTATATGCGTGCGTTTCTGTATCGCCTTTCTCAGAGCATTTCAATACTCCGGGCCTCTGAGCCCTTGGCCGTATTGTGTATTATTATCGATGCTGCGGACAATGCACAGATGGCGGCGGAAGAAATCGGTGAAACGCGTTCTTTTATCAAAGATTTAATTAGAGAAAAGCTTCCTGATGGAGTCTGCCTTGTCGCACTTTGCCGACCTTATAGACGGGAATTGCTTGATCCACCTCCTGAAGCACTCACATTATCCCTACAAGCTTTTGATCGCGATGAGACAGCCGCTCATCTTCACCAAAAGTTTCCAGATGCCAGCGAAAGTGATGTTGACGAGTTCCATCGTCTGAGTTCTTGCAATCCCCGGGTTCAGGCTCTGTCATTATCACAAAATCTTCCACTGAACGACACACTGAGACTTTTGGGGCCAAATCCCAAAACGGTAGAAGATACTATTGGTGAAGTGCTGGAAAAATCCATTGCACGCTTACGTGATACAGCCGGAATATCTGAACGTGCTCAAATTGATACGATTTGTTCCGCACTGGCAATATTGCGTCCATTAATTCCATTATCTGTGCTATCTGCCATTTCCGGAGTAGCTGGTTCTGCTATTAAAAGTTTCGCAATTGATCTGGGACGTCCATTAATCGTTAGTGGCGAGACTATTCAGTTCTTTGATGAACCGGCCGAAACATGGTTTCAGAGGCGCTTTCGGCCATCGGCCGCTGCTCTGCATCAGTTTATTACTAAACTGAGACCACTGACAAAAGATAGTTCCTATGCAGCATCTGTTTTACCTGCATTGATGCTGGAAGGAAACCAGCTTTCTGAACTGATCGAGCTAGCGATATCCTCACAAGCTCTGCCTGAAACCAGCCCGGTTGAACGCAGGGACATAGAACTTCAAAGATTGCAGTTTGCGTTAAAAGCAGCCTTACGCACAGGTCGATACCAGGATGCGGCTAAACTGGCACTGAAAGCAGGTGGAGAATGCGCAGGAGACAAGAGGCAAAGAGTCCTGTTGAGGGACAATATCGATCTGGCAGCAAAATTTGTGGGAAGCAACGGCGTTCAGGAACTGGTTTCCCGTAACGCATTTCCAGATACTGGCTGGCCTGGTTCCAGAAATGCTTATTATGCCGCAATACTTTCCGAATATCCTGAACTCTCAGGAGAAGCCCGCAGTCGCCTTCGACTCACCATGGAGTGGTTAACAAACTGGAGTCAACTACCAGATGATGAGCGGAGCAGGCAAAATGTTACCGATCAGGACAGAGCGGCAATGCTCATTGCCTGCCTAAATATTCATGGCGCGGAAGCGGCAGCAAGGGAGCTCAGAAGGTGGCGGCCTCGAGAACTGTCTTTTGACGCTGGAAGAATTGTCGCCATGCAGTTACTGGCCCACGCCCGTTATGATGAACTTGATCAGTTGGCTATTGCGGCAGGAAACGATATCAGCCTAGTCATGGGAATTGTACTGGAAGCAAGAAAACTTCACCGTCCAGTCGCTGAACAGGCAATCAGAAGAACCTGGCGCTTGGTAAAAAGTCCGCGAGTCACTATTAAAGGCAGAAACAGCATACATGACCAGACAATATCTGCTATCACTGGCATGGTTGAAATGGCACTTAGACAATCTGTTTGTACAGAGACAGAAGCTCTCCAATTGCTGGATCGTTATTTACCAAAGGTTCCCCCTCATGTTCTGACCTCTCAATATAGTAAAGAAAGAGTTGCTTACGTCCGGGCATACGCTCTTCAGGCAAATCTGATGGGCACTCAATTAACTCTAAGTGATTTAGCCTCAGCCGAGGTCAAAAAAGAACTAATTGCTGGAAAAACCCATAGCGAATCTGATGATCTGCGTCGACTGAAACAATACAGCGGAGTATTAATCCCTTGGTACAATTTACGGGCCAAAGTAATTCTTGGTCAAACTGAGAAGGCAGACTTAGAAAATGAACTTAGCGATACACAAAAACAATCGACTGCTATTAAGGGCTACTCTTACTCTGAACATTCATTAGCATCAAATGAAATTGCAAATGTATGGTTTGATATTCTGATCGAAGCAGGCAATGCCTCAAGAGACGACTTGGAAAACATCATCAAATGGAGTCAACATAAAGGGAATAGAATATTCACACCAACGCTTCACCGTTTCAGTTCTGTATGTGCAGAGATTTCAGGGCTTGAAGAGCTTTCATATCACTTCGCAGAACTCGCCTTATCCTTATGGAGGGATGAGCACTCTGATGCTCAGGTCAAAGCTGACGGCTATATAGACCTTTCCCGTTCACTCATTTCACTTGATGAACCAGAAGCTAAAGAATACTTTAACCAAGCGATTGAAGTTACAAATAAGTTGGGAGATGAAAATTTAAGTCGATGGGAAGCGATACTTGATCTTGCTGAAGATATTGCTGGTAAAGCGCAAGTTCCTCCTGAAATTTCCTATAAACTTGCTCGATGTGCGGAATTAACCAGAGAATATGTTGATCGTGATAAACACTTTGCGTGGAGTGATACTGTTGAGATTTTGGCTGAGTTATGTCCATCTTCAGCCATAGCAATAATAAGTCGTTGGCGTGACCGTACATTTGGCGATCACAGAGATATACTGGCATGGACCATTGAAAAACTTGTAAAGAAAAATAAAATTAACGCACTCGATGCACTTCCTTTCATTACATTTGAGAATGGTTGGCATAAATGCGACTTGCTTGACTCAGTTTTATCCTCGTGTACTAATGGCGAAGATAAGATTGCGGCATTCGAAGTGGTTTACCACTATACAAAATTTGACGTACAAAATATCCAAAATCTTAAAAAGCTGGATGCTATTGCTACATCATTAGGTATTGAACACTCAGAGTTGAAAGAAAAAATCTCACTTCTGCAGCGTACTGAGGCGACTTCAAAAAAAACCAGTCTCTCTCCGAATGATAGTGAGCGAGATCATGCCCAGGAGTGGAATTCAGTTTTTAAGGATTGTGATTTATCGTCTATTGAGGGTGTTAATGCTGCATACGAAAAATTTCGTAGCAATCCTGAACTCTATTCCAAAGAAACTTTCATTAAAAAAGCAATAAGCCGAGTTCATACGGGGAAAGAATGTAGTTTTATCGCAGCTGTTAGTGCCATGTCTCACTGGGGGCTTTATGATGTCAAATATATTTTTGAATCTATACCTGATGAATGGGCATCTCGTTTAAGCATTAAAACCGCCCTGGTAGGTTTAATAAAAGAGTATTGCCAACGTTTCTGTATGCGGATAGGAAAAAGTCGTTTTTACGAGATTTTCCCCTTCGGTTTGGCCAGCAGGCTTTCTGGTATAAGTGAAAAAGAGATTTTCGGTATTGTCCTGGAGGCTATTGCAGAATCACCAGAGCCCGCAAATGCTGACCGTTTGTTTAGCCTTCCAGGCCTTCTTGTTAGTAAACTGAAGAGTAATGAAGCGTTAAATGTATTATCTTATGCCCTGGATTTATTCGACGAGGTGCTAAAAGATGAGGATGGTGACGGCCCATGGAACGATACATTATCTCCGCCAACTCATGTAGAGGATTCACTTGCAGGCTATATTTGGGCGCGGCTGGGTTCTCCGGAGGCGGAAATGCGCTGGCAGGCAGCACATGCGGTTCTGGCACTATGTCGAATGAATCGTACACGCGTTGTACAGGGAATTTTTCGGCACTCTATAAATGCTACTACATCACCTTTTTGTGATAGCACTCTACCCTTTTATATCCTTCATGCTCAATTATGGTTGATGATTGCTGCGGCAAGGGCTTCATTGGACAATGGAAAAGAACTGATTCCCAATATCGATTATTTCTACCGTTACGCCACCACTGATCAACCACACGTATTAATTCGTCTTTTTGCTGCCAGAACATTACTTGCGCTGCATGATGACGGGATTATAACCATCTCAAATCAGGAAAGAGACAAACTCCGAAATATAAACCAGTCAATAACTTTTCCAGTGATTGATGATATAGAAGCTTCTAGTTGTGAAGACTCATATAGTTTTGGTATCGACTTCGGCCCATACTGGTTAGAACCTCTGGGCCGTTGTTTCGGCGTATCTCAAAAACAGTTAGAACCTGAAATGCTTCGCATTATTCGCGATGATCTTGGTTATAAAGGCAGCCGCAACTGGGATGAGGATGAGCGTAATAAACGACGCTACTATCAGGACAGAGATAACCATCACAGCCATGGTTCCTATCCACGTGTTGATGATTACCATTTTTACCTGTCATACCATGCGATGTTTATGACAGCCGGTAAGCTATTAGCAACAAAACCTCAAGTAGCCAGCCGCTACGATGATGTTGAGGATGTTTTCCAGGACTGGTTAAGAAGGCATGATATTTCTCGGAACGATAATCGTTGGCTCGCAGATCGGAGAGATATACAGCCCAAAGAGCGTTCCAGTTGGCTTAATGGCATTTCTGATAATCGGAATGAATGGCTAGCGTCAATTTCTGAAAATGTATTTAACGAAGCACTATACCCCAACACCGAGCTATTAACGGTATGGGGACATTGGTCTAACGTTTGTTCAGATCGAAAAGAATCTATTGCTGTCCATTCTGCGTTAGTATCACCGGAGCGATCTTTATCGCTCCTCAGAGCATTACAAACAACGAAAAACGTATATGACTATAAAATCCCTGATGCTGGGGATAGTCTTGAGATAGATCATGCATACTACAAGCTAAAAGGATGGATTAAAGATATTACTGAATATTATGGGATTGATGAGTTTGATCCCTGGGCCGGTAATGTAAGGTTTCCAATCCCAGAACCAGCCTCATTTGTTATTGGGTCCAAAAATGGCTAACCGCCGCTAAGGATATTGATTCTGCAGCAAAAATACTGATTGATTACTGTTTATCGTTAGCAGCAGAGAATGCTATCGATAAATCCCAAGAATGGGTGAAGTTAGCACAGAAAGCTGGATTGGACGAAGATGTTGATCTGCTTGAAATTCGTATCTTTCAGTTACGAGGTAATCCGGCCAATACAGACAATCCCAATAATGCGCAACGGAGAATACTGGAAAAAAGGCAAAAAAGGCTTGACGCTTTTCTCTTATTGGGCTCCCAGTTAAACGAACAACTCGAATCTCAGCTTGAAGCCTTACCAGCAATTGAGGATGAGCCAACGGATAACGACGAAGACTTTTGATATGACTTGCTTTAGCGCTGGGGACGGCTCACAAGACAGACCACATAACAGCCTAACCCAAGACTTTTCTACTGTTCCTAATGTTTATTAAAAGGAGTTTTTATGTCAATTTCCAGATTTCTAATCGAAAATAATGGTTCAAATCAAGATAATATAAAAATAGCCTTAAGTAAGGCCTACCATCTATGCAAAGAAGCGGGACTTCAACGAGTATCTCTGCTATTTCCTGCGAAAGGAACGTTTTCTCATTCTGATATAGCAACATTCCTTGGAACCCAAGCAACAAAGGCATTGATAAAAGGTCAAACCGTCGATCTAGGTAACAAGGTTCGGCTAGAGTTTAATACCCCTAAAAATTTTCCAATATATGGAAATCATGACATCGTATTAGCTACATATTTAACAGATAAAGACATGGATATTGTTGATAGTATTCAAAACATCAATAGTATCGTCTTTTTACCTTGGTCAGAGGAGGAAGGTAAACGATGGCTATCTACATGGGAGCCTGAAATAGTTGGCCCATCTACTTGGAAAATCCTAAAACCAGAATTGCCAGACCCTATTGGTAATGAAATTTTAAGACTCGGTCGCTGCATCAACATGTCAACAGGGCTTAGCCACCCATCTGATAAAGACAGGGCAAAACGAATTTTTGCTGGCCTGAAAAAGCAAGGACTTAAAGCATCTGAAGAAGCAATCAGACAATTTGCAGTCAACAATGGCTGGGCCCCAGTCAGAGCGCAGGAGCTAGCTAGTTTTGCCAAGAAATATGTGGGGTAAATTTATCTGTTTTTCATTGCATTCCATTGGTGGTCATTTTGGTGGTCTTGACAATCCCGATTTTTATGTTTAGCTTAGTAATCAGCCAGTTAATGGCAAAGGCGATCCCAGTCAGAGGAGCCATATTAGAGAAGCCCGCTCAGGATTACCTGAGCGGGCTTTTTGCATCTGAAAAATCGGGGAATGGAAGGAGCAATCCACTTAAAAACAGGGGTGGCGCAGGTTTACAGCAATGTTGTAGTGGGTATCACAAAATATTCCCAGGAACCGCCTGGCTCCCGGGCAGCAAAATTACAGCGCCACGCGCATCACATCATCCGGTGCGGTGGCTTCCTGCTTGCGGGTCGAGGCCTGCTTCACGCTGATATACAACGTCTGACCGTCTGGCGACAGCGCCAGGCTGTTAGGATGGGTGGGAGCCTTAATGGTTCTCAGCACCTTGTAGGTTTTGGCATCGATAACGCTGACTTCGCCCGCATCACGGTGAGTTACGTAGACTTCATCACGCTGCGCATTGAACAGCACGGCCAGCGATTCCGGCACGTCGATCTTGTGCACCACCGATCCTTTTTGGGTATCCACCACCAGCAACTGCGCTTTTTTCGAATCAGTGATAAAGGCACGATGGGTGGCCGGATCCAGCGCGATATTCAGGAAGAAATGCTGCTGATCTTCAGCCAGTTTGATCCGCGAAAGCACCTTGTTGCTGCTGGTGTCAATGGTAATAAATTCATTGTCGCCATTGGTGATATACAGGCGTTTTGCCGCCGCATCCAGCGCCAGACCGGTCGTGTATTTCCCCATGCCGTCAAAAGTGTGGCGTAGCGTCAGGTTTGCCCCATCCACTGCCCAGACCTTGCTCTCTTTGCCCACGCCGGCAACGTAGAGCGTGTCGGTGCCTTCATCCATCACCAGCTCGCGCGGAGCCAGCGGACGGGAGTCTTCGGTACGTGGGCTGTTGTCCAGAATCAGGCTGCCCTTCACGTCGCCCGTTTTAACATCAATTGCGGTCACTGCCGCATTCAGCGTGTTACCAACGTAAAGCACGTTAGTTTTATTGTTGATGGCGGTGCCAAACGGCTTGTACTGGTTATGGATGGCCTGCGTCACCGCCAGCGTTTGCGGATCAAGGCGATAAACAACGCCGCCTTTATCCAGCTTGCGGCTCTGGGATGTGGCCAGATACAGCGCATTTTCCGCCGGGCTGTAAGCCATCTCGTAAGCGCCCTTTGCCACGGGCTGACGCAGCGGTGCCGTTGAAGTTTCGCTGTGTGCCGGCAGTGCGCTGGCTAACAATGCTAAAGCCAGCAGTGAAACACGCCCTTTATGGCCGCTGAAATTCCTGGTCAAATTCATATTCTCTCCATGTAGCACTATTGTGGTGATGGCCCCCTGCCCGTGGCAGGCTGCCTGAACCTGTTGTTGATTTATCCCAGCAAAGCCGTACTCAGCCGGGCGGTGCAGCATCGTTTGTCGCGCCCGTCAAAGATGGCAATTTCCCAGACCTGCTGATTCCTGGCCAGGTGCAGCGGACGGCAGACACCTCTCACCTGGCCGCTGGTCACGGCCCGGTGGTGACTGGCGCTGATCTCCGTCCCGACCACGCACTGCCCTTCCGTGCTGGCGAGATAACCCGCCATCGATCCCAGCGTTTCGGCCAGCGCCGCCGAAGCCCCACCGTGCAGTAAACCAAAGGGCTGGCGGGTACGTTCATCCACCGGCATGGTTGCTTCCAGCTGATCCGGTCCCAGCTGAGTGAAGGTAATTCCCAGTTGGTCGATCATCGAACCCGCCGCCATACGGTTCAGCTCCTGCAGGGTTAACTGCCGTTTCCAGATCATGCTCATTCTCCGCTAAGCGCCCAGCGTCGAGCCGCCATCAATCACAATGTCCTGCAGGGTGATATGGCTGGCATGAGCGGAAGCGAGGAACAGTATGGTGTCGGAAATTTCCTGTGGGCGGGCGATTTTTCCCAGCGGAATGCCCAGCTTGTACTGCTCCGCAAAACCCCGAATACGCTGCTGTTCAGCATCGGGATGGGTCCAAAGACTGCGCTGCATATCCGTGTCGGTGGAACCAGGAGAAACCAGATTACAGCGCACGCCATACGGTGCCATTTCAAGACCGACAGTCAGGCTCAGGCTGCGTAACGCGGCTTTTGAAGCACCATATGCTGACATCCCCAGCCGCGGGCTGTGCGCAGCATCGGAGGCGACAGTCACAATCGCCCCGCTGCGTTGCTGGCGAAAGACCGGCATGGTTTGCTGGAACATATTGAATGCGCCGCCCGCGTTGATGTTGATCACCGCCTGCCAGTCAGCAACCTCCAGCTCGTCGGTGGCACCCATGCGCAGGATCCCGGCGCTGTTGATCAGAATATCCAGACGCGGGGTCTCTTTCAGCAACTGCTGGCAGACGGCTTTCACCTGCGCCGCATCTGCGATATCCAGCTCCTGAATGCGGAACGGGTAGTCAGACGAACCAAAGGTCAAATCCAGACCGATAACCTTCGCCCCGGCCTGATGGAAGGCCATCGCCGTGGTATAGCCAATGCCTTTTCCCGCCCCGGTGACCCAGACAACATTGCCCCCGAAGTCATGTTGCAGACTCATACCCTGCCCTCCCGGGAAAGCAGAGCCCACCACGCTGCCAGTGTCGGATCCTTCGCCAGCATGACAAAATCGATATCGCTGTACACTTTGCGCCAGCGAGCCGCCAGCGCCATCATCCGCACCGAGTCCAGCCCGTAGTCAATCAGGTTCTCATCGTCTTCAGGGGTTTCATCCTCGTCCAGCAGTGGCTGAATTAATGCCCTCAGCTGCGCTTTGCTCAGCGGCACCGGGATTAGATCTTCGGTGGTCACCACTTTCCCGGCACGACCGGCGGTATATTTCAGCGCCATCAGATGCTCTTCACGGCTGAAATCCGCCAGGCCGTCCGCCACCATAAAGGGCTGGATATCGCGCATAAAAGCATCGATGGCGGTGGTCAGACAGCCGATATGGGCATAGACACCGCAGATAATCAGCTGGTCGCGACCGGTCTCTTTCAGATGCTGCTCCAGCGGCGAACGGTGGAAGGCGCTGTAACGCCATTTCACCAGCACTTCATCCTGCGGCTGCGGTGCCAGCCCGTCGACAATCTTCTGCTGCTCCGGATGCTTGTTCAGGCCCGGCCCCCACATGTCATTCAGCAGCGCACGGTCTTCATCACTCTGCTGGTTCGGCTGGGCGGTGTAATAAACAGGGATCCCGTTGTGATGGCAGTAGTCGCGCAGCGCAGCGATATTGCGGATCACCTGTGCGATCATCGGGCAGTCCTCACCCCAAAAATTGATAAAGTAGTTCTGCATATCGTGGATTAGCAGCGCGCCACGCGCAGGCTCAAACGTCCAGCTGACTTTGTTTTCCGGCAGCTCGCTGCCCGCTGGCAGGGCATAACCTTTCAGGGAGGGGATAGACATACTTTCTCCAATAATCAATTTGTTAACTGGCGTGCTGCAAGCCGTTCGCGCAGCTGTTTTTTATCCACTTTGCCGACCGGAGTCAGCGGCAGGCTGTCGACAGTTTCAATGCGATCCGGCAGTTTGAACTCCGCCACACCCAACTCCCGCAGATAACGGCGGATTTCCACCGCACGAACCGGGCGAAGGCCAACGATAAAGGCGCAGCTTTTTTCGCCGAGCAGGCTGTCGTCCATTGAAACCAGCGCCACGTGCAGCACCGCTTCGTGGCGCAGCAGCAGGTTCTCAATCTCTTCCGCCGCAATCTTCTCGCCCCCACGGTTAATCTGATCTTTCTCCCTGCCCTGCACGCAGATATAGCCCTCTTCGGTCATGGAAATCAGATCGCCCGAACAGTAGAAACCATTGGCATCAAAGGATTTTGCGTTGTGCTCCGGGCTGCGGTAATAGCCACGGAAGGTATAAGGACCGCGGGTCATCAACCTTCCCGTTTCCCCGGCAGGCAGAGGATTACCGTGTTCGTCAGCCACCCACACCTCATCGTCCGGGCTCATCGGTTTCCCCTGGGTGTTGAAGATATGCCAGTCGTCATCGTCCGGCAGGGTGTAATTGACCAGCCCTTCCGCCATGCCGAAGACCTGCTGCAGCTGGCAACCAATCTCCGCCGGAATGCGTGCGGCCAGCGCTTCACTCAGCCGTGCGCCGCCGACCTGCAGCAGCCGCAACGAGGCCAGTGCGGCATTACCGCCCCACTCCTGCACGGCCTGCAGCCATAAACTGACCGCAGGAGGAACCAGTGCGGTCACCGTGATTTGATGTTTTTCAATCAGTGGGAAACAGCTGCTGGCACTGGGGTCGCCAGCCAGTACCACACAGCCACCACCGTAAAAAGCACCAAAAGAACCCGGCGAACTGAGCGGATAGTTATGCGCAGCAGGCAGTGCACAGAGGAAACGGGTCCGTTCGTCAAAACCACACACTTCAACACTGCGACGGATGCTGTAGTAGTAGTCATTGTGGGTCCGGGGGATCAGCTTCGGCGTGCCGGTGCTGCCGCCCGAAAGCTGGAAGAAGGCCACCTCATCTGCCGCTGAAGGGGCAGCCACAAAGCCTTCGGCGTCGCAGGCAATCAGCGCAGCCAGTGATTCATCTTCTTCCCGGGCGTTATGCAGGATCACCTCACGCAGCGAAGGACAGCGCTGGCGAAGCTGTTGCAGATAGTCATCGCTGGCAAAAAGCCCATGCTCCCGGTCTGCGATCAGCAGCACTGGTTCGATCTGGCTGGCATAAGCATCCAGCTCCTGGCGCTGATGGCTGAACAATGCATTGACCGGTGCAACGCCGATTTTCAGCAGCGCAAACAGCACGGTATAGAATTCTGCCACGTTGCCCAGCTGCACCAACGCGGTATCGCCACAGCGCAGACCGCGACGCTGTAAAGCGGCGGCCAGCTGACAGGCTGATGCCTCAAGCTGCTGATAACTGAGCTGACGGTCGCCATCGATCAGCGCGATCTGCTGGCTTGAGGCGTGACGGCTGAGGATGTCCGTGAGCGGAAGGTCCAGCCAGTAACCCTTTTCTCGATAGCGGGCGGCCAGATCGTCCGGCCAGCGGGAGTAAGAAATTGTCATCGGTGATCGCCTTATTGCAGACCTAAAACGTTCAGCATGGTGCTGAGCTTGACGCCGGTTTCATGCCATTCCGCTTCGGGTAACGAAGCCGGAACGATCCCCGCACCAGCAAACAGCCTGATACGGTTACCGGCCAGTGTGCCGCAGCGGATGGTCACTACCCACTCGCCGTTTCCCTGGTCATCGCACCAGCCGACGATGCCGCCAAACATCTCCCGGTCAAACGGCTCCAGCGTTTCAATCCACTGCTGCGCCAGTGCGTGCGGGTAACCACTCAGCGCAGGCGTGGGGTGCAGCAGGCAGGCCAGCGACAGGGCATTTTCCGACGGGCAACTGACCTCACCTTCAATGGGGCTCGCCAGATGCCAGAGTGTCGAAGTGGTGATTAACTCCGGTTTTTCCGGCACGACAAGGTAAGAGCTGCGCGTCTGCAGCACTTCCTGCATCGCCTGTGTGACCAGCCGGTGTTCGTAGCGATCTTTCTGTGAATACATCAATCGTTCACCAATGGCCTGGTCGGCTTGATCACTGCTGCGGTCACGCCGTGCCGAACCCGCCAGCGGCAGAGAGGAGAAGCGGCTGCCGGTCTTGCGCAGCAGCAGTTCCGGGCTGGCTCCCAGCAGCGAGCTGCCATCAGGCAGAGGCACATGAAAGTGATAGCTGGTCGGATTAAGGGCAATCAGCCTGTCCATCACGGCGTCCGGCGTCACGGGTTCAGCCGTGGTGATATCAATCAGCCGGGAGAGCACCACTTTGTCCAGTTCAGGCTGCGAAGTAGCTTCAGCCGCCCGGGCAACCATCTCCATAAATACATTTTTACCGGGGATCGCATGGCGGCTGGTGATCGCTGGCATCGCTACATCGGTAGCCTGTTCCGCCAGCGGCTGGCGCGAGAAGTAGTCACAGCGCTGAGGAATAAACAGGGCTGAAGGCTGACGCGAGTCGAACGGAACAGCCCCGACCAGTACCGGCTTGTCGATGCCGCTTTCTCTGGCCGCGCTGAAAGCGCTGCGAACCTTCTGCTGAAAGTCCCCCTCCAGGTCATCGCCCTGCCAGGCCGGTGCATCCAGCGAAGCAAAGCGCCCCTGAGTGACCAGGCTTTTCCACGGCGAGGCAAAGTAAAAGCTGTCGCCGGAGAGGGAAACCGATGAGCGTATTGCATCATCCGTGCAGAGTGTTTCCATAATGGCCTCCCGCCATAAAGGTAAAGGGTTTAATAATGATAATCATTTGCATTATCACCACTAACTTCAGCGAAAAGCAACATGATGTTTATTTTCCGGGAATAACTTCCGTCACTGCATCAGGTGACGGCTGGCGGTAACGCCGAACGGAACCCAGCAGAGCCAGCAGAGCAAGGCCGATCGCGGCCAGCCCCGCACCGCCAAAGCTGGCAGCCGCCACCGGCGTCATCACTGCGGTCATCGCGCCCAGCAGCAGCGCGCCCAGAGAATCTCCCATCACGTTCTGAGCTGTCCACAGACCGTTAACCCGGCCCAGCATCGCGTCCGGCGTCTGACTCTGGATCAGGGTGTATTGCAGCAAAGCACTCAGGGCGCTGAGATAGCCAAACAGTACCAGACAGGCGGCGCCGGGCAGCCAGGAGGGCATCAGGCTGAACACACTGAGCGCCACCAGTGAAGCAATCGCCGTTAACAGCAGCACCATGCCGGGCCGGGGATGCTGTGCGAGGTTGCCACTGGTCAGCGCGCCTGCAGCGGCCCCCAACGGCACGGCGGCATACAGCAAACCGATTTGTCCGCCACTCATTTCCCAGCGGATCGCCAGTGCCGGGTACAACACGCGAACCGCTGAAGCCATGGTGAGAAGTGCACCAGTCAGCGCAATGCCACCCAGCAGCGGATGGCTGACCAGATAACGCAGCCCCCCAACCAGCGCCGCCAGTGGCCGCGCATTATGGTCAGGTGGCGCAGCCAGCCGGGGCAAACGGAGCAGCGGTAATAAGGTGATGAATGTCCCGATTGCGGCCAGACTGTAGTTCCAGAACACGCCGCCGGAAGCCAGCAGCAGCCCGCCCAGCATCGGCGAGATCACCGACCCCAACCGGACCGTCAGCATAGTGATCGCTCCCGCCTGCATCAGATTCTCTCTGCCCACCAGCGCCGGTGTGGCTGCCAGCAGTGCCGTCACCCCTATTGCCCCAAAGAAGCCGTCCCACAGCCCGAGAAGGTAAATTGCCACCAGAGAGGGAGAAGGCAACGAAGCGTTGATGCACAATCCGATAAAGCCCAGCCCGCAAGTGGCACGGGCAAACAGGATCAGCCTGCGGCGCTCATAGCGGTCAGCCAGTACGCCCCCCATCATCAGGCCGCTGAACATCGCCAGCCCTGTCAGGGTCACGCCCAGACTGACCTGAAGGGAGGAACCAGTCAGCTGCTGAATCTGTACCGGGATGGCCACAGCCAGCAGACCCAGCGCCAGAATAGAGATAAAACGGGCGATAAATACCGCCCGGAATGCCGGGTGCGTCTTCAGCAAACTGAGACTGAGAAAGAAGGATTGTTTTTTCATTTTCCAGCCTGATTAAGCAGAGTGTTAAGACGTGGTCCGATAAGTTCAAAAGCCTCTGCAGAGATGATATCTACATGCGCGCAGTCCACCGGCAGCGTATTCAGTCGCCCGACCCACTCCGCCCAGGCAAGATGGGCATCCTGCTCCGGCTTCAGCGTACGTTCTGCCACAAACAGCGTCGCCTCACCGTTAAAACGACGGCTTTTGGCCGTTGCCAGCAGCCTGACGGCATCGGCATAGTTACCTTCTATTGCCGTGAACAGTTCGCCACTGCGATCCGCTTCCAGCGACTGACGCAGCTCCTGCTGTGCGGCAATAAAGGCTTCCCGTTCGCGGTTGATCTCCTGCAGCACTTCTTCGTCCAGCGTCTGCACACCCTGCTGCGACCAGTTTTGCGTTTCCGGCGGCCACGTATCCAGCAGGCCCAGGAAAGCCACCTCTTCTCCGGCTGCCTCCAGCCGGGCCGCAATAGCATGGGCCAGCGTGCCACCCAGCGAGTAGCCCAACAGGAAGTAAGGTCCGTCAGGTTGCTGCTGCCGCAGGGTTAGCAGATGGCGATCGCACATCTCATCCAGGCTGGCGGCCTGCTGCATCGGTCCAGACGGACGTGGTGACTGAATACCGATCAGCGACCAGCACGCATCGAGATAACGCTGCAGGATGCTGAACTGCCAGGCAAAGCCCGAGGCAGGATGAAAACAAAACAGCGTTGGCCCGCTGCTGCGACGAAGGGGTAAAACGGTGTCCATCCCGGCGCGAGCAGCTTCATCTTCACTTTGTCCCTGCGATAGCAGCTCCGCGAGGGCGAGCACGGTGGACGCCACCATCACCTGACCGACGCTGACCGGCCGGTTCAGACGATGTCGTAAATCTACCGCCAGCCGCATCGCCAGCAGCGAATGTCCCCCAAGGGCGAAGAAATCATCGTTGACCGAGCTGATTTCACAGCCCAGCAAGCGGGCGAAGGCGTCGGCAATGATCGCTTCCAGCCCGGGCTGAGGTTGCCGTCCTGCCTTGCCGGAAGCCAGTTCTGGCAGCGGCAATGCTTTGCGATCCAGCTTACCGTTGGCGCTCAAAGGGAATGCAGCAATCTGCACCAGCGTAACCGGGACCATATGGGCGGGCAGTTTCTCGCTTAACTCATTGCGCAGGCGAAGCGTATCCAGTGGCTGACCGGAAGCGGAAACAACGTAACTGACCAATTGGCGCTGATCCCCTCCTCCGGAACTTTTTTTGCCCAGCACGCATGCCGTGGTCACCGCCTGCGCCACGCCTTCCAGCGTCAGTAGTGCCTGGTCGATTTCGCCCAGTTCAATACGCTGGCCACGGATCTTCAGTTGATCGTCGCTGCGTCCTAAATATTCCACTGCACCCTCTTCGAGCCAGCGGGCCACGTCACCGGTGCGGTACATGCGCTCACCGGAATTCTGGGGGTCGGCAATAAAACGGCTGGCGGTGAGATCGGCACGTGCCAGATAGCCCTGAGCCAGCTGGATGCCGCTCAGATAGAGGTCACCCGCAATGCCCGGCGGGACCGGCTGCATATTGCCATCCAGAATGCGCAGGCAGGTGTTCCAGACCGGCCAGCCAATCGGCACGCTGGTCCCGGTGACTTTTTGCAGGGATTCGCCATAAGCCGGATACCAGCTGACATCCACAGCCGCTTCTGTCGGACCGTATAAATTGTGCAGTGGCACGGCGGTTTTGTTCTGCCACACATGACAAAGATCGGTCGGCAGAGCCTCACCGCTGCAGTACACGCGCCTCAGCGAAGCACAGTGTGCAATCGCCTGCTCATCATTCAGCGCGGCGACAAAAGCGGCCAACATTGATGGAACGAAGTGGGTAGTGGTTACCCCATAGCGGCTGAATAACAGTTGCAGAGCCTGCGGATCGCGATGCGCCTCTGGCGGAGCCATCACCAGCTGCGCACCAACGATCAACGGCCAGAAAAATTCCCAGACCGACACGTCAAAACTGCACGGTGTTTTTTGCAGTACCACGTCATCCGCTGTCAGCTGATAGTGTTCCTGCATCCACATCAGCCGGTTCACGATAGCCCGCTGCCCGACCATCACGCCTTTCGGCCTGCCGGTTGAGCCGGAGGTATAGATTACATAGGCAGTGTGATCGGCACTCCCGGCAGTTGGAGAGACATCTGCATCACCGATCATTGCTCCAGCGGAAGGGATATTCGTTCCGTCAGGCACCGGCGCGTCATAGCAGAAGCTTTTCAGACCTTTGACCTTCGCGAAACGACTTAGCTGCGGTGCGCTGGTCATCAGCAGCCGGGGACGGGCATCCTCAAGCATCATGGTCAGCCGTTCATCGGGATAGCCGGTATCCAACGGCAGCCAGGCCGCCCCCAGTTCGACAATCGCCTGCAGTGACAGCGACAGGAAAACCGATCGTGGCAACGCCACCGCCACCACATCGCCCGCTTTTACGCCCTGCGCGGCCAGCACTGCCGCCAGCGCCAGAACCTGCTGTCGCATTTGCCGGTAACTGAGCTGGTAATGCTCATCGGCCAGAGCGGCTGCTTCAGGTGTTTTCTCTGCCTGACAGGCAATCAGGCTGCTGAGCGTGGCATCCGGCAACGCAATCGCCGTATCGTTAACCCTCTGCAGCAATTGCGTTTCATGAGGATGCAGCAATTGTGCCTGCGCGCAGCTCAGAGCGGGCTGCGCCGCAAACTGGCTCAGCAGCAGAGGCAAGCGGTCAAGGTGCTCCCTCAGCACTTCTGGCTGGTAGCGGCTGGCGTTGGCAAGGATCTCCAGCGAAGCATTGCTCTGCTCATCAATGTAAAGCGCGATTTCCAGATCCCGCACCGGGCCGGAAGCCAGCTGATGGGTGATCCCTTCGATACCGTCAAAATCCAGCCGGTAGTCAAACATCTTCAGGTTGATCACCGGCCCAGACAGCGGCTCGCTGAGCTGCCCGATGTCACGCTGGATTTGTTCCGCATCGTAACGCTGATGACGGCGAACTTTTTTCAACCGCTGCGCCAGTTCTGCAGCGAGCTGCGGCAGCGTGGCTTGCGGATCAATCTTCACGCCAACCGGCAGCACGTTCAGTACCGGTCCGGTAGCGCTTATTGCGGCCGATCCCAGGCGACGCATAAAGATAAATCCGGCGCTGTACTCATCACGCCCATACAGCCGCCCCAGCCACAGCGCAACCAGCGCCAGTGCCATATCGGCGGGGGTCAGATTATTATCAGCCACGCTGTCACTCAGCAATTGTCGAAAAGCGTGACGATCAAAACTCAGCGTCTGACGAATCAGCTGCGTGCTTGCGTCCTGCCCGCTAAGTGGCAGCGGTGACAGGCTGGCAGGCATCGGTAACTGGCGGGCTTGCTCCAGCCAGAATGCAGCATCCCGCTGCCGGGTGGATGAGGAGTGATAGCGCTGATACTCTTCCACCACCTCGCTGAACGGGGTGAAAGGAGTCGGGCCGATCGGCTGCTGGCGGCACAGCGCGGTGTAGATTTCCGCAATGCGTCTTGTGATAGCAGTGAAACTGAAGCCATCCACCACCAGATGATGAAAACGCTGATACCAGAACCAACGGGTGTCAGACAGGCGAAAAACGCTGTGGTGATAGACCGGGTTGCCTCCGGAAATGCGTAGATCCTGTTCGAGATCCTGCTGCATCAGCGCCAGGGCCGACTGCTGGGGTTCCTGGTACTGTCGCAAATCCACAAATCGCGGCGACGTGAAGCTGGCGGAGGTATCAATCCACTGAACCGGTACGCCCTCTTCTTCAGCAAAGCGCATGCGCAGCGTATCTGCCTCTTCCATTCCGGCCACCACGGCCTGGCTGAAGAGCGCTTCATCCAGCTTGCCGTTCAGCTCTACATAGTGAGCTACGCTCCATGCATTCATCACCGGCGAAAGCTGTTCCGCCATCCAGATCCCCGGCTGAGCCGCCACCAGCGGCATCACGTTCTCTGGCTTCAGCGACGCGCTCATGGCTGTCTCTCCGGGCAGGAAGCGGCAAATGAAGCCGGCACCAGCTGCTGCCAGTTGTTCTCCAGCCAGGCATAACACTGCTGCTGATTTTGCGGACCAGAAATGATTTGCCATCCCGCAGGCAGCGCGCAATGTTCCGGCCACAGGCTGTATTGCTGCTGCGGATTTCGCAGGATCAGGAACAGCCCCTGAGGGCGATCGAAAGGATTACTGTAGTCCATGCCAGGCTCCATTTATGGCCGAACGGTCTGCCACAGCGCGGCCAGCCCGTCAGTCAGGCCGCCACGCCAGCAAAGCGCATCATGTCCGCCTTCAAACTGGCGGTAGATAAGAGAAGGATGTGATTTTTGCAGCAGGGGAAGCAGCCGCTGGTTAGCCTGCAGGATCAGCGGTTCCCTGACGCCTGCCTCCATAAAAATACGTAATTCGCAGCCCTCTCCCACCCCCTGGCTGACCTGCTCTGCCAGCAGGCCGGACTGTTCCTGCCCCTGGCGATGGGGCCACCAGAAGGAGCCGGACTGGCTGAGCACGCAGCCAAAACGCTGCGGCCAGTGCAGGGCGGCATACAGCGCGGAAAGCCCTCCGAAACTTTGCCCCGCAACCACCGTAGTGGCGGGATCGTCACGCCAAACGTTATCGCGGCTCAACAGCGGCAAAAGCTCATCCTGCACCGCCATCCAGAAATCCGGGTTGCAGGTCAGTTCACGGCTGCGGCTTTCGGTATTGATGGCATCAATGAGCAGGTAAACAGCCGGTGGCAGATGGCCGTTATCCGTTTCCGTCTGCAAGGCGGACCAGACTGGCTGCTGCTCTGCCCAGAAGCATCCGTCCAGCAGGATCGCCAGTGGCCGTTTTTCTGGCTGTTCCTCGCCGGTAGTGAAGACCCAGACCTGCCGCTGATTGCCGAGGCGCTGACTCCGCCATTGCAGGCTTGTCGCTGGCGTAAAGCTGGCCGCCGATCCCGGTTGCCAGCCTGGCTGTAAAGGGGCATCCGGCAGATGCAGAGCGGAAACAGGATGTCCCCGACCTCCCTGCCAGCGGCCGTCTTTATTCAGAGGATCGGCAATGGCCTGACCAAGAAGTTTGCGCCAGCCTTCACGTAAAGCCTGACGGTCCGGCGGAGTTTGCAACGCAGCAGCGGAGAAATCATCTTCACGGCAGGAAGGAATAAAACAATAACTGCCCCGCCAGCGGGCACTGAGCTGCACCTGCCATCGCCAGATATCGCTGCCATCGAGTCTTTGCAGGCTTTGCGGCATCATTTGCTGATGGTGATCGGTCACGCCGGTGATGTAGATCCACACGCGGCGGATCGGAGAAGTCTGTGCTGTACCGGCGGGATCCTGCCAGTAGAACGTCACGGTGCAGGTATCCCCATCCCGGTGAATTTCAGGCAGCCCGCCTGAAACCTTCTGCTGCCACTCCCCGAGTGTGATGCGATCGCCGCCGCCAGTCATACCATTAACCTTATGTTCTTTATGATGAAACATCCCACCTGATAGGATGATAATAATATTGATAATAATTAGCATTTGCAACACTGAGCGGCATATTTGCCAGGAAACAGGAGCGGTGAAGCAGGAAACAGAGAGCGGTGACATTTGTCGCTGTGAGCGAAACCAGCGCGGAAAAATTTGTTACCGGAACAAGATTAAGCGTGATGGATACCGGGTCAGACTTGTAGCCTGCCCGGTCTGGTCTGCGGTTTATGCTTTGCTGATGTTGATTTCTTCGATCTCAGGTTCGTTATGCAGGCGCTGGCGACGACGCAGTCCGGGGAAGAGTTTCATCCACAGCGCGACCACGATTAGCGTACCAATGCCACCGACTGCGGCAGCCGGAACGGCCCCCAACCACGCGGCCAGCATGCCCGACTCAAACTCACCGAGCTGGTTTGAGGTGTTAATGAAGATTGAGTTTACCGCACTGACGCGCCCGCGCATTTCATCCGGCGTATCCAGTTGCACCAGCGAACCACGGATCACCATGCTGATCATATCGCAGCCTTCCAGTGCGAACAGTGCCAGCATTGACAACCATAACTCTTTTGAAAACGCAAAAACCAGCGTGGCCACACCAAAACCCGCCACGGCGGCAAACATTGTCATCCCGACGTGACGCTCAAGCGTACGGCGGCTGAGCCAGAAGCCCACCAGCAACCCACCAACAGCCGGTGCGCCTCGCAATAAGCCCAGCCCCCAGGGACCGGTATGCAGTACATCTTTGGCGAAGATTGGCAGTAGCGCGGTTGCTCCTCCCAGCAGAACGGCAAAGAGATCCAGCGAAATTACCCCAAGGACATCTGGCCGGTTACGGATGAACTTAACGCCGGCAAACACACTGGCAAAAGTAGCGGGTACTCGTGGAGGCGGCGCATGATCATAGCGCAGAAGGCTGACCATGGTAATGGAGACCAGATAGAGAATACCGGTGGTGGCGTACACTACCCCCGGACCGGCAACATATAAAAAGCCGCCCAGTGCCGGACCCACTATTGCTGCGGTCTGCATCGCAGTGGTACTGGCTGCAGTGGCGCGAGCCAGCATCGCCGGAGGCACCAGCGCAGGCAGCATCGATTGTAGCGAGGGCGCTTCCAGCGTGCGGGCAACAGAGATAATAAAAATCAGGCTGAGGATAATCAGCTCGTCGGTTCGCTGCATTAAGGTTAGCGCGGCCAGCACGACGATGGCCAGCCATTCCGTGATTTGTCCCCACAGCACCACCCGCCGACGGTCAAACTGGTCGGCAACGTGTCCGGCAGGGAGCGCCAGCAGCACGGCGGGTAAGAACTGGACCAGGCCAATCAGGCCAAGATCCAGCGCGCGGCCAGTCAGAGAATAGATTTGCCAGCCCACCGCGATGGACAACATCTGGAAACCAAAGCTGGAGCTGGTACGCGCCAGCCAGAAAGCCACAAATGAACGATACTGAAACAGCGATCCCGCCCCGGCGGAAGAGGATGAATGCATAGCAATTCCTGAGTAAGAGTTATTTTTATCGTTATCCGGCCTGAGAGGTAACCTTCAGGGCGATGCGGCCGGCTTAGTATATTTCCACAGCCAGCGCCCGCTGACCATCCTGCGATAGAAGAAAACGCCACGTACAATCCAGTCAAGGAACATGCCCAGCCAGATCCCCACCACGCCAAAGCCCAGTAGCACACCCAGAGTGTACCCGGCAATGATGCGGCAGCCCCACATACCCAGCAGCGAGATCCACATGGTGAATCTCGCATCCCGCGCTCCTTTCAGCCCTGCGGGTAGCACCCATGAAGCCGCCCAGAACGGCATAAAGGCAGCATTGAGCCATACCAGGATCTTCACAACGTGGATCACATCATCTTCGCTGGTGTAAAACGCGGCCAGTGGCCCGGCGAAAGGCACCGTCAGCGCGGCCAGGATACACAGGCCAATGGTCGACAGCCAGAAAATATGCCGCAGCTGCCGTTCCGGCTGCCTGAGCTGCCCCTTGCCCAGCCGGGTGCCGACGATGATGGTGGAGGCGGAACCCAGCGCGTTGCCAGGCAGGTTAATCATCGAAACAATGGAGAAGGCAATAAAGTTACCGGCAATCACATCGGTTCCCATTCCGGCAACGAAGATTTGCGTCAGCAATTTACCGCCATTAAACAGCACCGATTCGATGCTGGCAGGCACGCCAATCCCCAGCACTTCCATCAGGATGCCGGTGTTCAGGCGGGAAAAGTAGCTGCGCAGGGTGATTTTCAGCTGCGGGTTAAACCCGATCATCAGGACGTAAATGACCGCAACAGCACCAACATATCGGGAAAGGGTCAGACCCAGCCCGGCACCGACAAACCCCATCCCTTTCCAGCCAAAGCAGCCGTAAATCAGCGCGGTACTGAAGACAATGTTGAGGATGTTCATCCCGCCGTTAATCAGCATGGGGATTTTAGTGTTGCCCGCGCCGCGTAATGCACCACAACCAATCAGCGCGATGGCCGCTGCCGGATAGCTCCAGGCGGTGATATTCAGATAGACCAGCGCCAGCTCTTTTACTTTGGGCTCGGCGTTACCGGCGATAACATCAATAATTTGCTGCCCAAAGAATTCGATGCCAATCGCCAGCAGAATAGCGAACACCGTCATCAGCACCAGCGACTGACGGGCAGCGGCCTGTGCCCGTTCGCGGTTCAGCTTACCGAGACTGAAGGCCACCACCACCGTGGTCCCCAAATCGATGGCTGCAAAAAAGGAGATCACCACCATGTTAAAGCTGTCGGCCAGCCCCACGCCCGCCATCGCCTCTTTGCCCAACCAGCTGACCAGAAAGGTGCTGAGCACCCCCATCAGCAGAACGCAGAGATTCTCGAAAAAAATGGGCACCGCCAGCGGAGTGATCTCCCGCCAGAATAAAACCTTGTAGGAACGTCGTTTGGAAGACCACGGTTGTATTGCCTGCTGCAGAGTAACCCTGAAGTTTTGCAAGATTGTTCCAGCCAGAAAGAGGGAGAGTTAAGAAGGCTTAACAGATGATGGTAAAAGGCTGACTAATATGCAAAGTCTTTTTCGGGATTTTCTTGTTACACTGCGCCGGTTAACCGTCAGGAGAAAATAATGAAAGCCCGTTCGGTCACTCTGGCAGACGTTGCCTCCGCCGCTGGCGTTTCGTATCAGACCGTTTCAAGGGTGCTGAACCACCCGGCCAGCGTGGCTGCGCGCACCCGGACAAAAGTCGAAGCGGTAATGGCTGAACTGAACTACGTGCCTAACCGCGTGGCTCAACAGCTGGCGGGCAAACGCTCCCGCACGCTCGGGCTGGCGACCAGCGATCTGGCGTTACTCGCGCCAGCGCAGATCGCCTCAGCCATTCAGCATCAGGCAAGCGTTCGGGATTACCGGCTGGTGATAGCCATGGCCGGCCCTGCCGGGGCGGAAGGTGCAGTGCATGAGTTGATGGCTCAGCGGGTGGATGCGTTGCTGATCAATCTGCCGCTGGACAGTGAACAGGCGTCGGCGATTGCAGCTATGGCGGACAATCTCCCCTGCCTGTTCCTTGATGTGCCTGAGGAAGCGCCTGTCGCCTGCTGCCAGTTCAGCGTGGAAACCGGTGCCCGTCAGGGCGCAGAACATCTGCTGTCACTGGGGCATCGCGACATCGCCCTGCTCAACGGGCCTGCGCATTCAGTGGCGGCCAGAGCCCGCTATCAGGTCTGGCTGAGCGTTTTGCAGGAGCATCAGCTTCAGCCACACAGCGTACTGACCGGAGACTGGAGTGCGCGGTCAGGTTATCAGGCGATTATTTCGCTTGCCGGTCGCCCTCTGCCCGGTGCTTTACTGGTCGCCAACGACCAGATGGCGCTGGGCGCGCTGCGGGCCCTGAATCAGACGGGTCTGCGCATTCCCGGTGATATATCGGTAGTGGGTTATGACGATACGGCCGAAAGCGCCTGGTACCAGCCTCCTCTCACTACCGTCAGGCAGGATATGCAGCAGTTAGGAAAATGCAGCGTCGACTGGCTGGTAAACAGGCTGGAGGGAGAAGCCCCTTCTGAGCCGCTGTCGCCCTTCGCGCCCCGGCTGGTGGTACGTGACACAACCGCGCCACCGGACAGCGAACGGGTTGGGATAAAATACCTTGCCGGAGAGTTGCGACGACTGGCGCACCTGCTGGAAGGACAACAGAAATGACAAAGGGCGATCGATGATCGCCCTTTTTTTATGCTTAACCGTCTGGTTTACTGAGGTTTGGGTTCGCCCATCGCCTTCAGTTTTTTCGACAGGTCACGACGCTCTTTCGACAGATCGGCGTTTTTGATGATGTAGTCATCAACACGATCCTCGTAGTCACTGCGCATGCTGCCGATAATTTCCTGAATAGCTTCGATGCTCATGCCCGGCTTGATATATTCGCTCAGGTTATCCAGCAGCAGGACACGTTTCTGGTTATCACGAATTTTCTTCTCATTGTCGTGAATCTCGCGCTGCAGCTTGTTCTTACGGCGGAACATCCGCACGAACTCCAGCACGTCCTGAAATGATTGCTTTGCATTTTCCATGGAGACACCTTTCATTTAGGCCTGTTCGCACAGGCGTCATTATCGTCGCTGTCAGCTTAGCGGTATGCCGCGGCCGATGGCAATGTAGAGTCGGACTGTCAGTATCTTACCGCGAAGCACCTCTGCCCGCAGTAAGTTGTTGCAAATCGCTTATTTACGCAGCACCAGCCGCATCAGATCGGACAGCCTCTCCAGCTGCCCGGCCAGTTCCAGGTTCAGCCAGACGTAACCATGGATCGGCGTTTCCACCAGCTCATCGCTGTTCGATTCTTTGATCAACTGGCGCAGCTCGCGGCTGATATCTGCCAGCTCTGCGCTGTTGGCCGCGATCTTCTCGGTGCTGCCTTCCACTATCGCCGTGGAGAGCGCACGCAAGGTGTTTTCCGTCATTTGCTGAGTGCGCCGCAGCGTCGGGGCATTGAGCATAATCAGGTGGCTCTCGCGGGAGGCCCACCAGGCATTCATCAACAGCTCCAGTGTGCAGACCATATTGCGATTAAGCGTCTGGATGCCTTCAAATACGGAGCGCGGAGTGCGCGTCTCTTTGCTGGAAGGTTCAATCAGCGAACGCATCTTCACCACTCTGGTCAGCAGTTGCTGCATCGGACGCCCCAGCCGCGGCTTCTCTACCAGATTAGGAGAGAAACCGGCATGATAAATTTTGGCCGTTTCCAGCAGCGAATCCGACAATTTTATCCGCCAGTGAGTATAGGCCTTTTGCGGATAGATACTGGTAAACAGCAGCGCCAGAATCGAACCGAGGATCACATCCCCTCCCCGCCAGAGCGCGGTGGTCATATCTCCCGGAGGTGCACCGCAAATCACCGCCAGCGTAATGCCAATCAGCAGCGCCATATATGGGTGTTTACCCAGCGTGAGGAAACCGCACAGAAACATTACCACCGTGCACCAGGCCAGCATCACCGGCATGGAGATCAATTCCAGCTTCAGCGCAATCAGCCCCGAGACCGAGCCACCAATCGTCCCACCAATCCTCTGCACTGCGCGAGGCAGCACGTTTCCCCAGGAGGAGATGGGCCCCATCACCACCACCAGGGTGATCAGCGGCCAGGTCCCTTCCGGTATCGCCATCAGGCGCACCAGTAAAAAGGTCAGCACAAACGCCAACGCAATCCGGATGCCATGGACTGTGCGGTAGTTACGATAGAGGGTGAATTCGAAGGCCGATAACGGCTTGTCGGGACGCAATGCTTTCTCCTGAGGATCTTAATCGCACCGATCATACCCGATAAAAATCCCGGAAGATTGATTCTGTACTATTTTTTCTGCAGGAGTTGCCCTGAGAAAAATAAGGGAATAACACTAATTAACAATATAGAAACAAACGAATTACATAACACTGTCGTCTTATTCATACTTTTACATTTTTCTTGGTTTTCTATACATACTGGAACAAGGAAGCACAATGCGTAAACCCACCCCCACGCTGCCCGGCGTCAGGCGGTGGTAAAAAACTATCTCAGCACTATGTCGATTGGCTGTGAAGCCAGCAGCTACACCCAGCGAACAAACTATCTTTCCCTCGATCCAAACTACAAAGACCCGCATGGCCGACCGCTGCTGCGCATTACCTTCGACTTCCCGGAAAACGACCTGCGGATGGCGCAGTACTGTACTGGTAAAGTCGCGGAGATTGCCAAAAGCATGAACCCGCGTCAGCTGGTCGCCAAACCTACCAGCGGGCACTGGAACAGCGTGCCCTATCAGTCATCTCACGTCTGTGGTGGTTTTGTGATGGGTGCCGATCCTTCAAACAGCTCGGTGAACAAACACCTGCAGGTGTGGGATGTGCCAAACCTGTTTGTGGTCGGCGCTTCGGCCTTCCCGCAGAATCCGGGCTACAACCCGACCGGTACGGTCGGCGCGCTGGCCTACAAGGCAGCCCATGATATCCGGGCTTACTATCTGAAACGCCCGGGGGAGATGATTACCGCATGAACAAGCGTACGCTTTTCGCACTGGCTGCGATTTCACTCTCTGCCCTCAGCATCTCTCAAGCCTGGGCACAGCCTGAATACGACCAGATTGAACGGGGCCGCTATATTGCCACGCTGGGTGACTGTACGGCCTGCCACACGGTCAGCAAAGATAAGCCCTTTGCCGGAGGGGTCAGCCTTAATACGCCGTTTGGCGTACTGGTTGGGGCCAACATCACCCCGGATCGCGATACCGGTATTGGCAACTGGAATTTCGATGACTTCCAGCGCGCGATGTCTGAAGGGATCGGCCACGGCGGTAAACGCCTGTACGGTGCCATGCCGTTTACCGCCTACACCAAAGTGACCCGCCAGGATAACGCCGATCTGTGGGCTTATCTGCAAAGCCTTCAGCCGGTGCATCAGGAGGTTGAGTCTAACCAGCTTCCCTTCCCGTTCAACGTACGGACCAGCCTGATCGTCTGGAACTGGATGAACTTCGACAAAGGCGAATTCAAACCGGATATGAGCAAATCAGCCGAGTGGAACCGGGGAGCCTATCTGGTTCAGGGGCTGGGCCACTGCGGCACCTGCCATACGCCGAAAAATGTGCTGGGCGGCGATAAATCCAGCCAGTTCCTTTCCGGTGCAGTGGTGGAGAGCTGGTGGGCTCCCAATCTGACCAGCGACGAGCATATCGGCCTGGGCAAATGGACACAGGATGATATCGTCAGCTACCTGCGTACCGGGGTGAACCGTTACGACATTGCTTCCGGTCCGATGGCCGATGCGGTGAAGAACTCCACCCAGTACTGGCGTGCTGAAGATCTCAAAGCGGTGGCCACTTACCTGAAATCGACTCCGGTTCAGGGCAGCGACAAGCCTGCTCCGCTGGCGGCTGATGACAGCAGGATGAAAACAGGCGCGCTGATTTATGAAGCGAAGTGCTCAGCCTGCCATGCCCCACAAGGCAAAGGCGGCAAGAATATCTTCCCCCGCCTGGCAGACAGCCCGCTGATTAACGCGCCGGAAGCCACCTCACTGATCCATGTTGTGGTCGCAGGCAGCCGTGGTGTCGATACCGATAGCCGCCCAACCGCACCGGCAATGCCTTCCTTCGCCGGTACGCTGAGTGACGAAGAGATGGCGGACGTGATTACTTATATCCGCAACAGCTGGGGCAATGCCGCATCGCCTGTCAGTGCCAGCGACGTGCAAAAGCTGAAAGCCGAACTGCGCGAGTAGCAGGTAACTTGCCGCCACAGCCTGGCGCACTGGCAGATTCAGATGTTCCGCCAGCGTCAGGCTTACTGTTTAACCCACCCTCTCCTGCCGGAGAGGGTGCTTTCTCCCATAACTGACCACTGTCGCAGGTAGTCTCAATCAGCCTTCTTCACAGGCATATACAGCTCAATCTCCCACTTGCCGCTTTCCGAGCCGTCATTAAGGCACGCCAATCACCGTTTCGATCTCCAGTTGCTCAGGTGGCACTTCACGCGGATTCCCGTGATAAACGGCCATCCACGGCCCCATCAACTGATGCTTTGAGGTCCAGGCGACCAGTTTACCAAACCCTTCAGGGGCTGTTTTTTTCCCATGGACCGATCAGGTGATAGCCGGCTATCTGACAGGTCGAACGCTGCTGAATGTCAACTTTCATTTTCGCTCTCCGTTTAAATAACTGGTTAAAAATACAGCGGTAATCGGAGATATTAGAGAGATTTATTTGGCAGGGTTTTGAGTTGCGAGAGCGGCCGCAAAAGCACAGGCAATCCATCCCTGGATCGCCTGTAACTTAAATTACAGCTTCTGTTTGATGTAATCTTCAATACGGGTAATCACACCCGCTTCTTTCACTTCATTCAGCGTCACCAGCGGATAAGAAGCCAGCTGCTTATCGCCATCGACCAGCTGAATTGTTCCTACCTGGTCATGCAACTTCAGCGGAGCCTGCAGGTCTTTGCGATCGATAACGTATTTCGCTTTAATCTTTTGCACCCGATCGCGCGGCAGTGCCAGATAGACATCGGAATCACTGCCGACTGAAACCTGATGCGGGTTACCGTACCAGACGTTTTCATGCCCAATCTCTTTACCGGCATGGAACAGCTGGATGGTATCGAAATTGCTCTGACCCCAGGTCAGCAACTTACGCGCCTGTTCTTCACGGCCTTTAGAGCTTTTGCCACCCATCACTACCGCAATCAGACGACGCTGGCCGTCAACGCTGGAGGCAATAATGTTAAAGCCAGCCGTTTCGGTATGACCGGTTTTCAGACCATCGACGTGCAGAGTTTTATCCCATAACAAACCGTTACGATTCTGCTGAGTGATGCCGTTCCACGTCAGCGATTTCTCGCTGTACATCTGATAGAAATCCGGTTCACCATAAATAATAGCGCGGGACAGCTTTGCCAGGTCACCTGCGGTGGTGTACTGTCCCGGTGCATCCAGACCGTGCACCGTTTCAAAATGGGTATTGGTCAGCCCCAACTTCTGCACATATTGATTCATCTGATCGACGAAAGCTGACTGGCTGCCAGCGACATAATCCGCCAGAGCCACACAGGCATCATTACCAGAATCAATGATTACCCCACGGCTTAAATCGCGCACGGAAACTTTTTCCCCAGGCTTCAGGAACATCAGCGAAGAGCCTTTGAATACCGGATTGCCCGCGGCCCAGGCGTCTTTGCCCACGGTGACCATATCATCACGGGTGATGCGCTTGCTGTCGATGGCGCGGTCAACCACATAACCGGTCATCAGTTTAGTCAGGCTGGCCGGATTACGACGCTCGTCGGCATTGCCCTTTGTCAGGATCTGGCCCGTGGTGGCATCCATCAATACCCAGGAAGCAGCATCTATGGCAGGAGAAGTGAGGGGAAATGCTATTGGATTTTCATCTGCGTGTGCCACTACGGCAAAAGCCAGAACCAAACTCATACTTGCAAGCTGACGCTTCTTCAACGGGGAACCCTCAATAATAATCTTGTGATAAAAAAACCAGCTTGTTGTACGGGATTCCCGACCAGAGTGTGTTAATAAATTGCAAGAAAATATTAATTTTCAGCCGATTAGCACAGACGCCCCCTGAACTTAACCTTTTGGTTTATTTGGTACGATGCATTAAGGAAAATCTGATAAGTTTTACTTTAGGAACATAACACGTTGTTTGTTATCACAAGTCTTTTACCCTCCTCCTTCAAAATACTGATCGAACAGGGGTAAAATATGTCTTCATCAAGGGGTTGGTCTACTGAACTGGAGGGGTTGCGAGGCATCGCATCACTCTGGGTACTGGTGGGTCACATCAGCTTGCTGATTCATTGCCATATCACGCTGATTTCGTCACCGGGTATCGGTGTTGATCTCTTTATTCTCCTTTCTGGCTATCTGATGGCGAAAAACTATAAAGAGCGCCAGCAGAAAGAACCCTGGCAGCATGCCAGTACCATCAGGAAATTCTGGATACGCCGATTTTTCCGCATCGCCCCTCTCTACTATCTGCTCCTGATCGTCGCGCTGGTTTACGGCCCGTGGTTCGGTGAAATGCGTGACACCCTCGCGCATTTTTACTCTGGCACAGCGACAGAAAGCTCTCGTTATACCGATCGGTCACTGGCAAACATCCTGACTCACTTCAGTTTCCTGTTTGGTTTGCTGCCCGCTTACGGTTTTAACACGGTACTGCCAGACTGGAGTATAGGGTTGGAGATGCAGTTCTATCTGCTGTTCCCGTTCATCATGCTGGTAACGATGCGCTTTGGTTATGCAGTATCGCTGATCGGCATTATGGTGCTGTGCTGCGTGGGACGCTTTGTGCTGGCGGATTATTATGAAGCGTTTGAAATGCCATCAATGATCCTGATAAAGCTGAATATCTTTATTTCCGGTATGTTGCTTGCCGAAGCGGTCCGCCGGAAATCGCTGCTTTACGTCGTGTTTGCCCTGTTTGGCCCCGTCGCCAGCGTGATTATCGGTCTGAAAGCGATTCCTCTGCAGGTTGCAATGGAAGTGCTGATGATTGTCGGCATGGCCGCCATTCTCTGGCAGCATGCCGAAGGCGGCCTGATGGCCCGCCTGATTGCCCTGCCCCGTAAGCTGCTGAACAACCGCCTCAGCACCTGGCTGGGTGACGTGTCGTTCTCCGTTTACCTGCTGCATCTGCTGATTGTCATTCCAGCCATCGCCCTGCTCCTGACGCATACCAGTCTGGGCGGCAAAAGTGATATGGTACGCTTCGCCACGGTCTGCGCTGTTTGTATCCCGATAACCTATGCTCTGGCGGCTCTGCTGTTTAAGTTTGTGGAGAAGCCTGGGATTCTGGTTGGGAAGAAGGTGCTGGCTAACCGGCCTTTGGAACGGGATTTAGTGGGTTAAAGCCGTCATCCGTTTAGCCTCATGGAAGAGGCCCCGATGTCATTCCCCAGCCTAAGGGAAAAGACTTTATTTCCGCGATTTCGCCAGTTTTCTGCGAAATTTCTCAACATTTTTATCTACGGCAACATAAAGGAAAATCGAAGCGACTAATGACAGGCCAACAATAATAAACGACCAGACCCAACTCCCTCTGTGATTTGAAATTAATATTAATACTATAGGCCAATGCGTCAGATAAATTGGATAACTCATCTCACCGATCAGCCTGTCTGCTTTGCTATTTCTTGTCGCATGAAAAACAGGAATAATACATATTAAAAATATAAAATAGCTGACAATTAACACATAAGAACTATTGAAATACCTTAATGAAACTTCAATGACAGAAATAATTATCACCAGCCCCAAAACAGATGCTGTAAGCGCATTTAATTTCTTTGCACATCTATAGTTACGGTACTTTGTCCAACCAAAGTAAGACACCATGCCCATGAGGAACAACCAGAAATGATTCAATGCGCTTCGATGATCAAGGGGATGATGGAAGAACAAAAAATGTTTGACTGACAGATAATAAATTAAAGATAACACCAGAAGAAACACGACCGCTCTTAACTTCCTGGCAAAAAAGGGGGCCGCAATATAAAAACAAATTTCAGCCCCTACAGACCACATGTGTTGCATATGGGTAGCATTTATAATCGGAGGGGTCGTTTTATAAAGTTCAGGAGTATTAATAAAAACGACATTCCCTGCGGTATCAAAGCCAAACCACCATAATGTCTCATAGAAAAACATCGTCAGTGATGAAAACCATACATATATGGATACTGCAGTTGATTGATAAATCTGGCTCCCCATAGGTTCTATAAACATAACAACAACGAGGAAAACAATAATATAACCCGGCCATAAACGAAGAAATCTGGCCAGATAAAAACCAGAAATATTACTTCCATATTTTTCGTTTAAAACCAAAGCCATATAAAAACCGGAAATCACGAAAAAAGCCATTACAGCAAGGTGGCCAGAAATACCAGGGGCCTGGATACCATTGTGTGAAATGACTACAGATGCAGCCAGAAAAAAACGTAACCAACCCATAGATTCTTGTCAGACTCACTGAAAACTCAAAATTTTCAAGGAGTCTACGCTACTTTCAACTTTCCTCAAACCGGTCACACAATTTTTTAGCACTTGCGGCTCACCGTTCCGTCTTCCACAAGACTCTTCTTACCGGGATAATATTCTGTTCAAAAAAGCACGGCCATTGGGTATATAAAACGGTTTGTGTTAGAGTGAATGTTCATGATTAAAGATAAACGACAAGACTCGAAAATATCTTTAGATTCATAATGTTAAAACAAGAAGTGGACAGAGATAAAGTGAAAAAAATCAGTAAAAAATCAACCTTCCTTTTCCACGACTACGAAACTTTTGGCAAAAGTCCGTCGCTGGATCGTCCCGCACAGTTTGCCGGGATACGCACGGATATGGATTTCAACATCATTGGCGAGCCGGAAGTGTTCTATTGCAAACCTGCCGATGACTATCTGCCTCAACCTGAAGCGGTGATGATCACCGGGATTACCCCTCAGGTGGCGCTGGCGAAAGGCATGAGCGAAGCCGCGTTCACCAAACGCATCCACCAGCTGTTCAGCGAGCCAGACACCTGCATTGTTGGCTATAACAACGTGCGGTTTGACGATGAAGTCACTCGCAATCTGCTCTATCGCAACTTTTACGACCCGTATGGCTGGAGCTGGCAGCATGGTAACAGCCGCTGGGATCTGCTCGACGTGATGCGGGCATGCTATGCGCTCCGGCCAGAAGGCATTGAATGGCCTGAAAATGATGACGGTTTTCCCAGTTTCCGCCTGGAACATCTGACCAAGGCCAACGGCGTCGCGCATGAGAATGCTCACGATGCGATGTCCGATGTGTATGCCACCATTGCCATGGCAAAACTGGTAAAAGAGAAGCAGCCACGGCTGTATGAGTTCCTGTTCAGCCACCGTAACAAACAGAAGATCACCACGCTGATTGATATCCCGCAAATGAAGCCACTGGTGCATATTTCCGGTATGTTTGGCGCATTTCGTGGTAATACCAGCTGGATTGCTCCGCTGGCCTGGCACCCGGTCAACAAGAATGCCCTGATCACCTGCGATCTTGCGGGCGATATGTCCCCTCTGTTGGAGCTGGATGCCGACCAACTCCGTGAGCGACTCTATACTCGTCGGGACGAGCTGGGCGATGCCGCTCCTGTTCCGGTCAAGCTGATGCATATCAACAAGTGTCCGGTGGTAGCACCAGCAAATACCCTGCGCCCGGAAGATGCTGAGCGTCTGGGGATCGATCGCCAGCAGTGCCTGGATAACCTGGCACTGCTGCGCCAGCATCCGGAAATCCGTGAGAAGGTGGTCACGTTGTTTGCAGAAGCCGAGCCGTTTACCCCTTCTGATGACGTTGATGCCCAGCTGTATGATGGCTTCTTCAGCGATGCTGACCGAACGGCAATGAACATTATCTTGCAGACGTCGCCAGAAAATTTACCGGCACTGGATCTGACGTTTAATGATGGTCGTATCGAAAAACTGCTGTTTCGCTATCGTGCGCGCAATTATCCTGGCACGCTTGATGAAGCAGAGCAAAATCGCTGGCTGCAGCATCGGCGAGAAATGTTAAACCCAGAGCGTGTGCAGGACTACGTGCAGGAACTGGAAATGCTGTTTAATCAGTATGCAGATGAAAAAGTCAGGATGAAGCAGCTGAAAGCGTTGTTTGACTACGCAAGATATATAACCGATTGATTAAAAATCAAATTTTATAAGGTTTTGGTCGGCAATTTTTTTATACACCTTGTCAACGCTTTTCACTATCAGCAACATTAGCGGGACAGTTGCATATACCTCGACAAATGTTACTATTTGCTACTTGTAAAATAGGGGGGGACATGAATTCGACGTTCATAAGATATGTTTTGGTAGGTTTAATAAACACCGTTATCCACTGGTCCATTTTGGGATGCTGTTTTTATCTCTTGGGCATTAACCAGGCAGCGAGCAATCTTGCTGGTTTTTGTGCTGCTGTTACGTTTAGTTTCTTTGTTAACGCAAAATGGACCTTCGAATCAGAAACCTCTCTTTTTCGATATTTCATTTTTGTGGGTTTTATGGGGTTACTTGCGTATCTCTTTGGATGGGCGGCAGACCATTTTGTACTCCCCCCAATTATTACCGCAGTTGCATTTTCTGCTTTCAGTCTGTTGTCTGGCTATTTTTATTCAAAACATATTGTTTTCACAGAAAGAAAGACAACTATATCATAGTACACTTAATTTGCGTTAAAGGAATACAAATGCTTTATGAAGATAGTAGCAGTGAGAATAACACCACTCGTCCAGACAGGAAGAACAACTGGACAAACATTATTCTTTTTATAATATTTACACTTGTTTCTTTTGCATGGGTATTTCATGTCAAACCCCCTTTCATTTCCCCCGATGAAGGCGCACATTTATCTCGAGCAGATGCACTGAGGAACGGCTATATCGCACTTACCTCTCCTGATGGAAAAATGAATTCAGGTGGAGAAGTTGATAATAGCATGAATTACTTCAGATCGCAGTACGATAAGGTTATAAAATCACATAACAATCCTGAACTCGCAAATGAAATGAAAAGAGAAATGCAAAATCTCTACTGGAGTAATACGAAGAGATTTTATTCAATGGCAAATACTGCCTTCTACTTCCCGGCAGTATATATACCACAAGCTATAGGTTTTGAAGTTGGTCATATCCTAAACTTAAACCTATATAGCACATATAAACTGGCAACCACATTGAATCTACTGGCAATTATAACACTAATAATTGCAGCATGGAGGCTAGCACCTATACCCGCTCCAGCGATTGCCGTAATGTTATTGCCAATGAGTATTTTTCAATTTTTCTCACCGACGATTGATGGCCTGACATTTGCGTTCACAGTGCTTACTATGTCATTACTGACTAATCTATTGAAACACGAAAATCATCTCCATTTTCGAAAAAAACTTTTCCTGCTATGCATAGTTATTTTTGCATTAAGCAGCAGCCGGGCAAATCTGTTACCCCTTCTTTTCCTTCCCTTATGGTTATTCTTCCGGACCAGACAACGCTCTTGTTTGATCGGTTTTGCTGTCACGTCAATACTGGTGCTTGCCTGGACCTATTTTTCAATTAAAACGGTTCATGACAACGGCATCCATCATCCCGGCATTGAACAAATTGATGTGCTGAAATATTATATATTGCATCCTTTCGAAATACCTCAAATAATAGTCAACACATTGTCAGACTATTCTACATTCACCTTCTACGTTCAGTCTCTCATCGGTAAACTTGGGTGGCTTGATGCGCCAATTGGTGACTTTGCCTATTGGGGGTTTGGTCTTGCGATATACAGCATATTCATTTTGAACATATCCAAAAAACACGTTGCAAAGCACAAAACAGACACGGTACTTTTATTATTACTTACCCTTAGTATTATAACCCTTACATTTTGCGCACTCCTTGTACAATGGTCTGCATTCCCTACAACAAAAGTTGATGGCGTTCAGGGAAGATATTTTATAATACCATTTATTATTTTAGGATATGCATTAATGGATAAGCCTGAATTAAGAAAGCTTTCATATGCTGCGCTGGCTTTCATGGCAGTCGCCTCTGTAATGACTGTACATATTGCATTAGAGACGCGCTATTTTTGATTTAATTATGGAGTCAGTCATGAATAAAATTTATCGCAGCAGAAAAATTGCCCTTGTAGTTCCATGTTATAACGAAGAAATGTCTATTGCTACCGTAATCAGTCAGTTCAGAGAAAGTATTCCTGAGGCCGATATTTATGTTTTTGATAACAACTCTAAAGACAAAACGGCATTAATAGCAAAAGAACACAATGTACATGTCCATACCGTCTCTCTAAAGGGTAAGGGGAATGTTGTACGTAGAATGTTTTCCGATGTTGAAGCAGATGTGTATATCATGGTGGATGGTGATGCAACTTATGATGCTTCCGCTGCAAAAAAAATGGTTGACAAGTTGATTGATGACAAACTTGATATGGTCGTCGGCTGTCGACAGGAAAATGGGGATGAGGGAACATATCGTCAGGGACACCGCTTCGGTAATAAAATGCTTACCGGAACGGTGACGACGATATTTAAGGGCGAATTCAGCGATATGCTTTCAGGGTACCGCGTATTTAGCCGACGCTACGTAAAATCATTTCCATGCTTATCAAGGGGCTTTGAAATCGAGACCGAGTTGACTATTCATGCACTTGAACTGAGAATGCGTTATGGAGAAGTACAGACGAGCTATGGTGAACGTCCTGAAGGTTCGACAAGTAAGTTATCAACGTATAAAGATGGTATTAAGATACTCAAAACAATAATCAAACTTTACATGAGTGAAAGGCCTTTTTACTTCTTCCTTATTTTGAGCATTCTTTTTGTCTTTTTATCAATAATACTTGGATTCCCTATCCTGGCTGAATTTGAAGAAACGGGCTTAGTTCCTCGTTTCCCAACAGCTATTCTGGCTTCAGCAATTATGACCATTGGGATAATATCTTTTGTATGCGGTATTATACTCGAGTCAGTTACAATGGGGCGAAGAGAAATGAAAGCGTTATTTTATTTAAATTCAAATTATTCACATGAAAATATTGAAGATAAATAAAGTCAATAACAAATAACAAATAACAAATAACAAATAACAAATAACAAATAACAAAAAGAGCCTGGAACCACATTCAGGCTCTCCTATAATATGTTTAAAGAAACTTCTCAATAATAAATTCTAAACGAAAAAGTCCCATCGACCCGCTTACCATCTACACTTGCCAACCCTTCAAGGTATCGGTTGCCTCCCAGATCAGACATCCCCTGTTGCGTTCCGCGGAAGAGTGGGCTTTCAGTAAATGGTCCCAAAGCCCACCATGTAATGGCATTACCTGGTTTTCCGTCAGCAGACGTCAATTTCAGTTTATATTCACTGTGGGGGGAAAGAGCTAAACCATTAAACTTAAAAGTAGCCCAATTGTTGTCCGATATTTTACTCATCTCTAAACTGTCATCTCTCAGAAGGTGATCTTCAGATGAATAAATTGAAAGTTTAAGCTGTCCTTTATTTATTCTGTTGTATGTACCGAGATTAATCTCAATCTTGTTGAGACTACTGTTCTTAGCCGTAAATGTTTGTTCGAATACTCTGCCAGCGATTAACTCACCATAATTAGCATTGACCATTTCCTGGCCATAGAAGCCTTTCAGGAGCGGGGCATAAGAAGGGTAGAAGGAAAATATTAATGCCACACCGAGAAAACCATACACAACAAATTTCAGCACAGCGTTCTTCAGACTATCAAATGCTAACGCATAAATAGTGATAAAAAAGGGCAAGAAGCCATAGAAATATCTGGATTGCATAGCACCGGGATAACCGGTTGCAAGGTGCATTCGATGAATCTCGCCGAAATAAAGGCACATATATAACACGTATGCACATCCGAAAACAGCAACGAGTCGCAAATATTTTCCACGAGTTTTGATTTGCTGATACACAGTTATGCAGAGGAATATCGGTAAAGAAGAAATTAAAATTACTAACAGTTTTTCACGGTAGATAGTATCAATAAAACTTTGATGCCCATATGGATCGACTAATGTCCATGCATTTGAATGATAAAAAGCAACAAGATGTTCTTTAATGCCCATTCGTTCAGCATCTGGATTCATTTTTGCGAACCAAAAACTTGGATTTTCCTGTGCAGATGGAAAAAACTTACCAAAATGGTGGTGCATGAACCCATAATATAAAACAACTAACGACACTGAAAAAACAACAAGAATCCAATCTGCTTTATTCAATTTAATCAGAATAGATTTTACATCGCGAAAACTGAATACAATAAACAAACTCAATACACATACAATACCCAGAGTACCGGTAGCTTTTGTCAGTGAAGTTATTACACATCCCAGTAAAAACCACCTGATGAAATCTGATACTTTCTCCCGGTCACTATAATAAACAACAAAAGAGTAGAACGTAATTACACATCCAAGAATCATCAATGGATCATTATTTATCGAAGCACTCAAAATAATGAACATTGGGATGCATAGCACAGGTATGAATGAAAATAAGATGGCAGTTTTATTTACATTCATTTCGAGCAATGATCTGTAAATAAAATAGAATGAAAGGCTTGAAATGAAAAAGTTTATGAACCTTAAGGTCTTGAAAGAAAAATCATGAAATAAAAATAACAACTTCCCTATGGTTCCGGATAGAATATAATACAATGCAGGGTGTTCAAGGTAATTGAATTTTTCTGAATTGTATATCGTGCCATGCAGATAATCAGGAAAACCATGATTCATTACATTAATGACAAAACCTAAATGAGCAGCCTCATCCGGGAACAATCCCAATCGGGTTGAATAATTATAACCAAAACAAAGCAATAACAATATTAATAAAGCAACCTTGAGAGGCCAGTTGTTAAAAAAAAGAGAGGCATAAGTAATGTGTTTTATTTTATTCATCACAAGTCAACTCACTCATATTATTCAGCTTCTTACCCATGATATAGGAAAAAATAAAAAATAGTACATCACCCACAACAGTAACAATTCTACCCAGAAGAACCGCCAGTAACAATTCTGCATCTGGGATCTGGCGACTTAAGAAGAAAACGACAACAAGTTCTCTGATCCCAATTCCTGCAGGCGCACCAGGCATGACCAAACCAGCCAGCCAGGCTATTGTATAAACCCCACCTACAGAAAGCATCACCGGAAAATTAAATGTTCCGGCCTGGTGTAACTGATTCAAAATGAGAGTAAAAATCACTGCAGAGGATATCAAAAACAGCATTTGAAATAGCATTGCACGGCTTATATTTGAGTTAAATAAGCGCATTAACAAAAATAAAACAGCGATGACGCTGATTACCAACAGAAGCAAACCTGCCAGTAATGGGAAAGCAGGGAAAATAAGATTTAAAACTAACCAACCAGCCAGGCATCCTGTACAAGATATCATTACTAATTCAGCAATGTTAGATTTTAATATAGGTTTTCCTGGCAAATCTGCCGCCATGGCAATAGCCTGTCGGCCCGCAATATGAAATATATTTCCGGGAACATACTTTCCTAATTGCGAAATACCATAGGCATATATAGTCCAATTTAACTTTGTGGGAATATGATAAAATTTTAAAATTGAGCGCCAGGCCATTACCAAAAAGATATTCGCTGCACCATAACAAAAGCTTAGAGCCAAAATAGTTAACCATGTAGCTATGCCAAGATCACTCAGCTTGACACTATGCCAATATTGATTCAATTTTAAAATAACAAAAACAACACCACATATTGCTAAAAAAGAGCCAACATAGTGCAAATACGGCTTAACATCTCTTATTTTCGGCGGCATAACACCATAGTCCAGGGCAAAGGAGTATTAATCTGTACAACATCGAAATAACGGCTTACCAGTTCAATAAATGAACGTTTTGACCAGTGTTGGAGATGCCCTGGTGTATTTCCCAAATCGGACCAATATTTCCCACGCACAAAGTTGAGAACTCTCCATAAAGGTTCTTTGGGAACACTTAATAAGATATAATCAGTTGTTACTCTCTGAAGTGCTTCAAGACCGGCAAGAGGATCTTCCAGATGTTCAAGCACTTCGCAGCAAACGATAAGTTCTGCGCTATCTTGCTCTGAGTCCAGGTCATAGATACTTTTGGCTTTAAAAATATCTTCTGAAACACCCGCGGATTTTGCATTTTCTTGTGCTATTTCTATTACCTGATGCGAAAAATCGCACCCTCTTGCAGCCACACCTGACTGGCTCCATTTGGTCACCCAATAACCTTCCCCACAACCGATTTCATGGATATTTTTTGCATTAGTTAATGAGACCAGTTGTGTTAACGAATCCTCAAACCCTTTCATCATCCATTTTACTATGGGATTACGTGCGCCATATTTGTCATAGGTATTGCCAACTACAATACCATCCTCAGTTTTACCGCCAGCTATTTTCATATTCATACTAATTTAAGTCTCATAATCATTTTGTTAGTTAACCTGAAAGCGATGATTAATTATCATCCGATGATTTAATTTTAGTGGGATTATTTTTTTCCCACTGAGCCATCTTAAATCTCAGATCTTCAAGTAGCTTTCTGTTAGCTGAAAGCAAGTCAGCGACAAACGCAATCAATAAGGTTTGGAACCCCATTCCCAGAAGGACTGAAGCGAGAATCAGAGACTGAATATGACCGGATCCTTCGCCATCGAGATACGAAAAAAGAAAACGAAGTCCGATAATGAAACCAAGACTGAAAAGCACGACGCCAATTGTGCCAAAGAATCTGAAAGGTCGGTAAACGACAAAAATTCTTATGATGGTGATAATGCTACGATTGATGTATGAAGCAATACTTTTAACCAAGCGCGATGGGCGAAGATCCTCGTTGACTCGTACAGGAACTGAAGTAATAGCGATATCTTTTTGACCAGCCTGAATAATAGTTTCAAGCGTATAGGTATAATTACTGAAAACGATGAGTTTTTGTGCAGTTGCCCTGCTCATAGCCCTGAAGCCACTTGGCGCATCGGGTATATCAGTTTTACTTGCAATACGGACTACCCAACTACCCAACTTCTGAAGAAACTTTTTAACCGGTGAAAAATGCTCTATGGTCTGTACGGGGCGAGCTCCAATTACAAACTCTGCACTGCCGCTGATGATTGGAGCGGTCAACTGAGGAATATCATCCGCCTCATATTGATTATCAGCATCCGTATTGACAATGACATCGGCTCCTTTGTCCAGACAGGCATTGATACCTGTCATGAATGCTTTAGCCAGACCTTTGTTTACCGGATGTTTAACAATGTGATCAACGCCACATTCCCTGGCAACCTCAACCGTTTTATCCTGGCTACCATCATCAATAATCAGCCATTCGACACAGTTAAATCCTTCAACCTGGCGAGGAAGCGCCTTAAGAGCAATCGCCAGCGTTTCCGCTTCATTGTAACAGGGGATCTGAATTATCAATTTCACTAAGCTACTCTCTGTCATGGCAATTTTCGATTAGATGAAAAATATTCACTATCCTGATGATAGCTCAAACACTTAAGGCTAATCTTAACAAATATCATGTAAAGATTAAGCCATTTTATTTCATGAGAAGTGAGTAACGCTTTGTTCTGGGTGGTAACCAGCCTGATTAAGTGAGCCGATACCTGATGGAACGAATGAAAACGACAGGAAATTTAAGACTGTTGTGAATAAATTTTACCGATTTTCATCGGGAATGCGCAGAAGACCTGTAAAAAAGGCTGGCCATGGAAAATGGCCAGCCTGAGAATATAAAGTATACCCTGAAGCTTACATCGGCTCTTCAGTACACTGCGGCACCGGGTTGCGGAAACTGCGGGTAACGAATGCCAGATAGATCAGGCCAATCGTGCCCCACACCAGGCCGAGGATCATCGAGCTCTCTTCCAGGTTAATCCACAACGCTCCCACCGTCAGCGCGCCGCACAGCGGCAGCAGCAGAAAGTTGAAGTTGTCTTTCAGAGTTTTGTTGCGCCCTTCACGGATCCAGAACTGTGAAATCACCGACAGGTTCACAAAGGTGAAGGCCACCAGCGCACCGAAGTTGATCAGCGCTGTCGCGGTAACCAGATCGAAGGTGATCGAAGACAGCGCAATCACGCCCACCAGTAACACGTTCAGCGCCGGAGTACGCCATTTGGGATGAATGTAGCCGAAGAAACGCTCCGGGAACACACCATCACGGCCCATCACATACATCAGGCGTGATACGCCCGCATGTGCAGCCATACCAGATGCCAGAACGGTTACGCAGGAGAATATCAGGATGCCAAACTGGAAGGCTTTGCCCGCCACGTAAAGCATGATTTCCGGCTGTGATGCATCCGGATCTTTAAAGCGTGAGATGTCCGGGAAGTACAGTTGCAGGAAGTAGGACACCACAACAAAGATCACCCCCCCAATCAGGGCTGTCAGGAAGATGGCTTTCGGGATCACACGACCGGCATCTTTCGTCTCTTCAGACAGCGAGCTGATGCCGTCAAAACCAAGGAACGAAAAACAGAGTATGGTCGCGCCGGTGATCATCGGTACCACATGCGCATTTTCAGACCAGAACGGCTTGCTGCTGACCAGCGTGCCGGCACCTTCGCCGTGAGCGACGCCATAAATGACCATCGCCATGATGGCCACCATCACCACCACCTGCAGCACTACAATCACGCTGTTGAAGTTGGCCACGGTTTTGATGCCTTTCAGGTTTGAAAGGGTCATAAAGCCCACCAGCATCACCACAAAAATCCAAGACGGGATGCCCGGCACCAGCGCTTCAAAATAAATTTTTGCCAGCAGGATATTGATCATCGGCATGAACAGATAGTCCAGCAGCGACGACCAGCCAACCATAAATCCGACGTGCGGACTGATGGCCTTCTGAGCATAGGTATACGCCGAGCCGGCAGACGGGAAGCGGCGTACCAGCTTGCCATAGCTCAGAGCAGTAAAAAGGATCGCGATCAACGCGAAAGCATAGGCCGTGGCCACGTGACCATCGGTCAGGCCAGAGACGATGCCAAAGGTATCAAACAGGGTCATTGGCTGCATATAGGCCAGGCCCATCATAACTACAGGCAGCAGGGTCAGCGATTTTTTCAGCTGAGCGCGCGGCTGGGCCGCAGAAGTCTGAGGATTAAGCGACATGATTCAGCCTCCCCATAGAGTCAACCTTTCTGGGTTGAACCACAGGGAAACTTCGCAAATTGCGAGCGTTCTTTTTGATTGGGGTAACGAACTGGCAGGCGGGAGTGAAGGTATAACCTGCCGCGGCGCCGTAGTCGTCACGCAGGTGCTTGCCGGCGGCAGCCGGAGTAATGAAGTGTTGCCCCATCTTTCTTTTCCTCAAAAAGACACGTTAGTGTGTTTAAAGCGTGTATCTATCCGGTTTCGGACCGGCCTCTTGGATGCGATTATGTTTTCAGCCAAAAAAATAACCGGCGCATTATAAGCGTCGGTTATGGATATCATTTTGCAGGGGGCATATTCTGCACTACACGAAGGGAAGAAGACAAGAGGTTAAGACCTTCAGAGACAATTTCTTTACTTGCAGTCAAAGGGATAAGAAAGCGGATAACGTTGGCGCGCACACCGCATGAGAGTAGAACCAGCCCCTGACGCCCGGCTTCCTGCACCAGCGCCTGAGTCAGTTCTTTCGCGGGTTTGTTACGATCCCTCCCTGCCACCAGCTCCATCGCCACCATTGCTCCCAGGCCACGGATTTCGCCAATGCAGTCGAACTCTTCCGCCAGGTGGTGCAAATAATTCACCACCCATTCCCCCTGCTGCTGCGCTTTGTTGTTCAGCTGTTCATCATCAATTAATCCAATGACTGCCAGCGCGGCAGCAATGCTAATCGGCGATCCGGCGTAGGTGCCGCCCAGTCCACCAGCCTGCGCGCGCTCCATCAGTGATTTCCGGCCGACAACGGCAGAAAGCGGGAATCCCCCGGCCAGGCTTTTTGCCATCGTGACAATATCCGGCTCCACGCCGCTGTGCTCGATAGCAAACGTTTTGCCGGTACGGCAGAAGCCGCTCTGAATTTCATCAGCAATCAGCACGATGCCGTGCTCTTCACACAATTGACGCAACTTCTGCAGGAAGCTGGCCTGAGCCGCATAGAATCCGCCCTCGCCCTGCACAGGCTCGATAATAATCGCAGCAACGTCATCGGGTGCCACATCAGCTGCAAAGATCCCCTCTAGCGCAGCGATTGACTGCGTTTCAGTGATGCCGAGGTAAGCTGAAGGATAGGGCGCGTGGAAAATCCCGCCGGGGAACGGCCCGTAACCTTTTTTATAAGGCTGCACTTTTCCGGTCAGTGCCATCCCCAACAGCGTGCGCCCATGAAAGCCGCCGCGAAAGGCGATAACCGCACTCCGGCCGGTCGCAATCCTCGCGACCTTGATGGCGTTCTCCACGGCCTCCGCACCTGTGGACATCAGCAGCGTCTGAGTGGCCTCCTTAATCGGCACCAGCGCGTTTAATTTCTCAGCCAGTTCGACGTAGCTGCCATAAGGCGTGACCTGAAAGCAGGGATGCGTAAAGCATTCAAGCTGGGCCGCTACGGCCTGAATGACTTTGGGATGATTATGCCCGGTATTGACCACCGCAATCCCGGAGGCGAAATCGATGTAGCGCTTCCCTTCCACATCCCAAAGCTCAGCATTTAATGCCTTCTGAACATAAACTTGCAGGGAGTTCCCCACGCCGGGCGTCACCGCTGCTTCCCGTCTTGCCTGCCACTGCTGGTTCGATTGCGTCATGAGTCTTCTCCGGGATCAGGCGTTTTTCAGCATCCAGTCGATTTCCGTGGCGGTGATCAGCCGTTCAAAATGCATCAGTTCATGATGCTTGCAGCTGTGCCAGACAAAACCGAAACGCTCACCCAGTAACTTTTGCATCGGGTAGCTCTGCTCAAATTCATAAAGAGCATCGCTCTGGCGGATCGGTAGAGGATTGCCATCAGCTTCATGTCCATTGCCTTTCACCGCAGGTGGAAGAGGCAGCTGGTTGTCGATACCATGCAGAATACCTGCAAGAATAGCCGCCACCACCAGATAGGGGTTTGCATCCGCTCCCGCCACACGATACTCCACACGATGATTGTCAAAATCACCACAGGGAATCCGCAAAGCCACAGTACGGTTGTTATGCCCCCAGGAAGCCTGCAATGGCACAAAAGCCTCCGGCAGGAAACGGCGGTAAGCATTAACGTTTGGCGCCAGCAGCGCCATTGAGGCAGGCATCAGGTCAATCATCCCGGCCAGCGCCCTTTTCAGCAACGGCGAATCGCTGCCGTCATCGGTGATAAAAGCGTTGTGGTCCGCCGCATCCAGCATGCTGACATGCACGTGCATCCCGCTACCGGCATACTCCTCGTAAGGCTTGGCCATAAACGTGGCGTTCATACCGTGGTTCTCAGCAACCTGACGGACAAGACGTTTAAGCTGGATAGCGTGATCGCAGGCGCTGAGCACGTTACGGGTATGATGCAGGTTGATTTCGAACTGTCCGGGAGAGGCTTCCGCCAGCGCACCATCAGCAGGAATGCCCTGCTTTCTTGCCAGCGCGTCGATATCACTCAGCACGTCGGCAAAGTGGTCAAGATTATCGACGGAATAGACCTGGCTCTGCATGTTTCGTTCGTCGCTACCCGGCGCGCACGGCGGCTGAATATAGCCCTCCGGATCACGCTTTTTATCGACCAGATAGAACTCCAGCTCTACCGCTACCACCGGAAACAGTCCCCTGTTGCGCAATTGCTGCCACAGGTGATTCAGCACGTTCCGGGGTTCAACGTCAAAGGGAGTACCATCTTGATTGCGCATGGTCAGCAAGACCTGCGCCAGATGTTGAGGGTCGGCGGCAGAAGGGATAAGCGTGCCTTCGACGGGAATACAGATATTATCAGGTTCCCCCAGCGCCTGGCCTAAACCGGCTTCTTCTACGGTGTTGCCGAGGATATCCATGGCGAACACTGAGGCGGGGAAATAGCAGCCTTTTTCCAGCTTGAGGAGACTAGCGACGGGAATGCGCTTACCGCGAAAGACACCGTTTAAATCGTTGAGAAGGATATCGACATACTGCGTTTCAGGGTGGCGTTCCAGATAAGCGTGCACTTCATGCTGGAACGCGCTGGTTCGTTTCTCTTCACTGTGCCTCGTGAAGTCTTCTACTTCTACAAGATTAGTCATGATCTCACCCGCTTCGTTAGTCGTTGTGCGTTGCTCAAAATAACAGCCACATTTCTAACATAGCGCCAACACAAAAAGGGATCAAATGTTACATTCAAGTTTATTTTGCCACCAAATCCGTTTGAATATTAAGCGGACCGTTGGTAGATTGAAAATAAATTGCACAAAATTGCGTCTCTGGCATCTTTTCTGGTTGATATATTGAACAACGCGGGGAGTAAATGAATGGGCAATATTTTTAACAAGCCCTTGATTGGCGTAGTAATGTGTCAGATTGACAAGAGTGGCCATCCTACACAGATGGTGCACGACAAGTACCTTGAAGCCATTCTGCTGGCAGGTGGTGTTCCTCTCGCTTTACCTCAGGGTTTGATGTCCTCACCCGAACTATTGGAAATTGCTATGACTCCGCTGGACGGCATTCTGCTGACCGGCAGTCCGAGCAATATCGAACCGCATCACTACGGTGAAGAAGGCGTTGAGGACTATGCCGATCCCGGGCGTGACACTCTGGCGCTTGCCTTAATAAAGGCGGCCACCGAAAAGAGAATGCCTGTTCTGGCCATCTGCCGCGGCTTACAGGAACTTGTGGTAGCCACGGGCGGTACCCTTCACCGCCAGTTGCATACCGTTCCCGGTTTTCAGGAGCATCGGGAAGATGAGGAACTCCCCCTCGACCAACAGTACTCCCCTTCCCATGAGGTCTATGTTGAACCAGATGGCCTGCTGTCCGAACTGGTCGAAGGATGCAAAAAGTTCTGGGTTAATTCGCTTCACCAACAGGGGATCCGCTCACTCGGCTCTCCACTACGTATCGAAGCTCGCGCCGCAGATGGGCTGATTGAAGCCGTCAGCCTGCAGCAACATCCTTTTGCCCTTGCGGTGCAATGGCACCCCGAGTGGCAAAGCGACACGTCTGCCTTGTCCCGCCTGCTGTTCGATGGGTTTATCCACGCCTGCTACCGGCATCAGAAGGAAATACGGCTATGAGCGAAGCCACTCTGGCTCCCGGACGACGTTTATCGGAAATCCGGCAACAGATGGGATTGTCACAGCGGCGTGTCGCGGAACTCTCCGGCCTGACACACAGTGCTATCAGCACTATAGAACAGGATAAAGTCAGTCCTGCAGTGAGCACGTTACAGAAGTTACTGAAGGTTTATGGTCTCTCACTCTCCGAATTTTTCTCCGAGCCGGTAAAGGTGGAAACGCCAAAAGTGGTAATTGACGAGCATGAGCTGATTGATATTGGCAGCCAGGGCGTGTCATTAAGGTTAATTCATAACGGTAATCCGGAGCGAACGCTGGCGATGATGCTGGAGACTTATGAGCCTGGCGCGACAACCGGCGAAAAAATTCGCCACCAGGGCGAAGAGACCGGCACGCTGCTGGAAGGGCAAATCACGCTGACCATCAGCGGTCAGAGCTATCACCTGAAGGCCGGGCAAAGTTACGTTATTAATACCGGCAATCCCCACAGCTTCACCAATTCTTCGGCACACCTGTGCCGGATTGTCAGTGCGCATACTCCGGCCACCTTCTGACCGGAGATAATTACATGGAGGGAGATATGGAACATGTGAAGAGCTACTATGCCGCAACAGCTAATCCTCACGCTCCCTGGCCACAGCTTAATGACAGCATCCAGTGCGATGTGTGCATTATTGGCGGCGGTTTCACCGGCCTTTCATCTGCGCTGTATCTGACCGAAGCGGGTTACGACGTGGTGGTGCTGGAGGCGGCTAAAGTGGGGTTCGGGGCCAGCGGTCGCAATGGCGGCCAGGTGGTGAACTCCTACAGTCGGGATGTGGATGTCATTGAGCAGCGTTATGGCAAGGAGAGTGCCAGCCTGTTGGGCAGCATGATGTTTGAGGGTGCGGAGGTGATTCGCGATCGAATTAAACGTTATGCTATCGACTGTGATTACCGACCCGGAGGAATATTTGCCGCCCTTAATAAACCTCAGCTGCAACACCTGAAAGATCAGCATAAGCGCTGGCAACAGTATGGCAATAATCAGCTGGAGATCCTCGATCAGACCGGCATCAAAAGAGAGATTGCCAGCGATCGCTACGTTGGTGGCCTGTTGGATCACAGCGGCGGCCATATCCATCCGCTGAATCTGGCATTGGGCGAGGCTGAAGCTGTCAGGCGTCACGGCGGACGGATTTACGAGCAATCAGAGGTCACTTCAGTAACCTACGGCCATTCTCATCAGGTAAGCACCGCAAAGGGCAATGTTTCAGCAAAATTCGTTATTTTCGCCGGAAACGCCTATCTTGCACCTCATCTTGAACCCAGATTGACACGAATGAGCATTCCCTGTGGGTCGCAAATTATCACTACTGAGCCACTGTCAGCCGACAAGGCACTGACCTTATTACCCAACAATCGCTGCGTGGAAGATTGTAATTATCTGCTCGATTACTTTCGTCTGACGGCGGATAACCGACTACTGTACGGCGGCGGCGTGATTTATGGTGCACGTGAGCCGGAAGACATCGATCGATTGATCCGGCCAAAGCTGCTTAAAACTTTCCCATTGCTGGCAGGGATCAAATTCGATTACGCATGGAGCGGCAATTTCCTGCTGACGCTCTCAAGAATGCCGCAGATTGGACGGCTGGAAAATGGCGTGTTCTATATTCAGGGCGACAGCGGGCATGGGGTGACTTTTACTCATCTGGCCGGAAAACTGGTTACCGAAGCGCTGAAGGGCAACCCGCAACGCTTTGATGCTTTCGCGAAACTTCCTCACCTGCCCTTCCCTGGCGGCCGCCGTTTCCGTGTCCCACTGACGGCTATCGGCGCTGCCTGGTATTCGCTGAGGGATCGGTTGGGGGTTTGAACAACAGCAAAATTTGCATCCCTGTATACTACGTATCCGTTAAAGCCTGTTTGGTCGATGCCAACCGGGCTTATTTCAAAGGCATCTTGGCCGGATCAGGATACTGATAAACAAACCCCAGCTCGCTACAGATCTTACTGCCATCAATAATCTTTCCTTCTCTGCCCCCCTCTTCAGACCGAAAAACAGGCGCTTCCAGGCCCAATTGCCGGGCAACAGCAGGATAGAAATCCTGCCGGGCTGGATGCTCAGGCGCACTGAGGTTGTAGATATGGCCGCCCTGAGGGGTTTGCAGCAGCAGCGTAATTGCCTCAACCACATCTTCCAGATGCACCAGGTTCACGCCATGACTGCCGTCGGCCACATCGGTTTTCCCCGCCAGGAAGCGGCCCGGGTGGCGCTCTGGCCCCACCAGCCCTGAAAGGCGCAGGATATCCACGGAGGTACCCGGCAGATGATGCAGCCAGGCTTCCAGCTCCTTCAGCGTCTTTCCCGCTTCCGTGACCGGCTCAAGCAGGCTGCTCTCTTTCATCACCCCTGCTCCACTGCCATAGACAGAAGTCGAACTGGTGAAGATAATTCGTGGGATATCGAAAGCCAGAGCGCTGTCGACTATTTGCTGTACCGCCAGAAGATAATTCTCGCCACCAGCAGCCGTGCGGCTGGCAGGCAGCGTGATCACCAGCGCATCCACATTCAGCAACGCACTGAGATCGTCAGGTTCACAAATCAGTTCAGGCGTCAGCGTCAGACAGTAGCTTTCAATCCCGCACATTCTCGCGGCTTCCACGCCATCTTCTGTCGTTTTGCTGCCAGTAACCTGCCAGCCTCGCGCGGTCAGTGCTAATCCCAGCGGCATGCCCAACCAGCCTAACCCGACTATCGCAACTCTTTTCATCCCGTGACTCCTGTGACGTTCCGTACTTTAGCCTTAAAACTACGCCAGCCTTTTGTCAGTAACAACCGACCGATGGTGAGAGAATCTTACATCATTGACAAAAAAGGGTTGCGCGCTGCACTCATCCTGGTTAGGTTATTCCTCACGATATGAATAGACATTCATCCAAGAGAATTTTATGACTCGCGTTCAATTCAACCACCATCATCACCATCATCCTGACTAGTCTTTCAGGCGATGTGTGCTGGAAGACGTTTAGGATCTTCCAGTGGTGCAGAACGCAAGAGAAGCCCCCGGAAGATCACCTTCCGGGGGCTTTTTTTTGGACTGTTGTCCGGCCCGCAATGGATGAACTGCTGAGCCCATCAGGTCACAGGAAAAGAGGATTAGTACCGATGTTAGATAACACACGTTTACGCATAGCTATGCAGAAATCCGGTCGTTTAAGTGATGACTCACGCGAATTGCTGGCCCGCTGCGGGATCAAAATTAACCTGCAACAGCAGCGCCTGATTGCCTTTGCTGAGAACATGCCGATTGATATTTTGCGGGTGCGTGATGACGATATCCCGGGCCTGGTAATGGATGGCGTGGTGGATCTGGGCATTATCGGTGAAAACGTGCTGGAAGAAGAGCTGTTGACCCGTCGTGCTCAGGGCGAAGATCCCCGTTATCTTACTCTGCGTCGCCTGGATTTTGGCGGCTGCCGCCTGTCGCTGGCTATGCCGGTTGACGATGAGTATACCGGGCCACAATGTTTACAAAATTCCCGTATCGCCACCTCTTATCCTCACCTGTTGAAGAAGTATCTCGACAAACAGGGCGTGGCTTTCAAATCCTGCCTGCTGAACGGCTCTGTTGAAGTTGCGCCGCGTGCTGGTCTCGCCGACGCCATCTGCGATCTGGTTTCGACCGGTGCCACGCTGGAAGCCAACGGCCTGCGTGAAGTGGAAGTGATCTACCGCTCTAAAGCCTGTCTGATCCAGCGCGATGGCGAAATGCCGGGTGCCAAGCAGGAACTGATCGACAAACTGATGACCCGTATTCAGGGCGTGATTCAGGCCCGCGAATCCAAATACATCATGCTGCACGCCCCAAGCGAGCGCCTGGAAGACATCATCTCCCTGCTGCCGGGTGCCGAGCGCCCTACCGTGCTGCCACTGGCTGGCGACAAGAGCCGTGTAGCCATGCACATGGTCAGCAGCGAAACGCTGTTCTGGGAAACGATGGAAAAACTGAAGGCGCTGGGTGCCAGCTCCATTCTCGTGCTGCCTATTGAGAAGATGATGGAGTAACAGATGGCCAACTTCGCGACCCCCATCGACTGGCAGGCATGCAGCACGCAACAGCAGGAAACACTGCTGACACGTCCGGCGATCTCTGCATCAGAAAATATCACCGCCACCGTCCGCAGCATCCTGGACAAGGTGAAAGCGGAAGGTGACGAGGCGCTGCGTTATTACAGTGCCGCCTTTGATAAAACGCAGGTTGATGCCCTGCGCGTGACGGATGATCAGATCGCTGCCGCCTCCGAGCGTCTTGGCGATCAAATTAAGCAGGCGATGGCCGTTGCCGTGAGCAATATCGACACCTTTCACGTGGCACAGCAACTGCCAGCGGTTGATATTGAAACCCAGCCAGGCGTGCGCTGCCAACAGATCACCCGTCCGGTGGCTTCTGTGGGGTTGTACATCCCTGGTGGCTCTGCACCGCTGTTTTCTACCGTGCTGATGCTGGCAACCCCAGCCCGCATCGCTGGCTGCAAACGTGTTGTGCTGTGTTCGCCACCGCCGATTGCTGATGAAATTCTCTACGCAGCTAAGCTGTGCGGCGTGCAGGAAGTGTTTCAGGTTGGCGGGGCACAGGCGATTGCTGCTCTGGCACTGGGCACGGAATCGGTACCCAAAGTCGACAAAATTTTTGGACCTGGCAATGCTTACGTCACCGAAGCCAAACGCCAGGTCAGCCAGCGCCTCGATGGGGCCGCGATTGATATGCCGGCCGGGCCGTCTGAAGTTCTGGTGATTGCCGATGAAGGTGCCACACCGGATTTTGTTGCTTCCGATCTGCTGTCTCAGGCCGAACATGGCCCGGATTCACAGGTGATCCTGCTGACCCCTTCGCAGGAGATGGCCGAAGCCGTCGCCGTGGCGGTTGAAAAACAGCTGGCTGCCCTTCCGCGTGCGGAAACCGCGCGTAAGGCCCTGGAAAGCAGTCGCCTGATCGTGGCGAAAGATCTGCAACAGTGTGTGGAAATCAGCAACCGTTATGGCCCTGAGCACCTGATTATTCAGACCCGCAAGGCACGCGAGCTGGTCGACAGTATCACCAGCGCCGGTTCAGTGTTCCTCGGTGACTGGTCTCCGGAATCTGCGGGTGACTATGCTTCCGGTACCAACCACGTGCTGCCAACTTATGGCTTTACTTCGACCTGTTCCAGCCTGGGCCTCGCCGATTTCCAGAAGCGCATGACGGTGCAGGAACTCTCGCAGCAGGGCTTTATGAATCTGGCTTCGACGATTGAAATACTGGCCGCCGCCGAGCAGCTTACCGCCCACAAAAATGCCGTTACCCTGCGCGTTGCCGCGCTCAAGGAGAAGTCATGAGTAGCAAGATTGAAGAGCTGGCACGGGCTAACGTCCGCGCTCTGACCCCCTATCTGTCTGCCCGCCGCCTGGGTGGCAATGGCGATGTGTGGCTGAACGCTAATGAATATCCGCTGGCCGTGCCGTTTGAGCTGAGCCAGCAAACGCTGAATCGCTATCCGGAATGCCAGCCGAAGCGGGTTATCGAGCGCTATGCCGCCTATGCTGGCCTGGCTGCCGATCAGGTACTGGTCTGTCGTGGCGCCGATGAAGGGATTGAACTGTTGATCCGTGCCTTCTGCGAACCGGGCAAAGATGCCGTGTTGTTCTGCCCGCCAACCTACGGCATGTACAGCGTGAGTGCGGAAACTATCGGCGTGGAATACCGCACGGTGGAAGCGCATGAAGACTGGCAGCTCAATCTGCCTGCTATTGCTGAAAAACTGGACGGCGTGAAGGTTGTGTATGTCTGCAGCCCCAATAACCCGACCGGTAATGTGATCAATCCGGATGACATTCGTCAACTGCTGGAAATGACTCGCGGTAAAGCGCTGGTGGTGGCCGATGAAGCCTATATCGAGTTCTGCCCGCAGGCTTCACTGACTGGCTGGCTGAAAGAGTATCCACACCTGGTGATCCTGCGCACCCTCTCCAAAGCTTTTGCGCTGGCCGGTCTGCGCTGCGGCTTTACGCTGGCCAACGCCGAAGTGATTGCGCTGCTGATGAAGGTAATTGCCCCTTATCCGCTCTCCACACCGGTGGCCGATATCGCCGGGCAGGCACTGAGCGACCAGGGCCTGGCGCTGATGAGGCAACACGTCGCTACCCTTATCGCCAACCGTGAGAAGCTGATCGCCGACCTGCGCAAATGCGATTTTGTTGAAGAAGTCTACAACAGCGACTCTAACTACGTCCTTGCGCGGTTTACCGCCGCAAGCACAGTCTTTAAAACACTTTGGGATCAGGGCATTATTTTGCGTGATCAGAACAAGCAGCCAGGACTGTCAGGCTGTCTGCGCATTACTGTCGGTACCGCTGAAGAGTGTGACCGCGTTATCTCCGCGCTGCAGACCTTATCCGGCGCGTCCGTTTCCAGGGAGCAAGCATGAGCCAGAAAGTTCTTTTTATCGATCGTGACGGTACGATCATTTCCGAGCCACCGGAAAATTTCCAGGTGGATCGCATGGACAAACTGGCTTTTGAGCCGGACGTCATCCCCACCCTGCTGGCGCTGCAGACAGCCGGTTTCAAACTGGTGATGATCACCAACCAGGATGGACTGGGCACCGACAGCTTCCCGCAGGCAGATTTTGATGGCCCGCACGACCTGATGATGCAGGTACTGACTTCGCAGGGCATCCAGTTTGACGAAGTGCTGATTTGTCCGCACAAACCGGAAGACAACTGCGACTGCCGCAAGCCTAAAACCAAAATGGTTACCACCTGGCTGGCCGAAGGCGTACTGGATACGGCCAACAGCTACGTGATTGGTGACCGCACCACCGATCTGCAATTAGCCAGCAATATGGGCATTCAGGGCCTGCACTATTCGAAGTCAGGTCTGAACTGGCAGACGATTGGTCAGCAGCTGACCAAACGCGACCGCCACGCAGTGGTTAACCGCAACACCAAAGAAACCCAGATCCACGTGGAAGTCTGGCTGGATCGCGAGGGCAACAGCCAGCTCAACACCGGCGTTGGCTTCTTCGACCATATGCTCGACCAGATCGCCACCCACGGTGGTTTCCGCATGAATATCGATGTGAAGGGCGACCTGTATATCGACGATCACCACACGGTTGAAGATACCGGCCTGGCGCTGGGTGAAGCGTTGCTGAAAGCGCTTGGCGACAAACGCGGCATTGGCCGATTTGGCTTCGTGCTGCCGATGGATGAGTGCCTGGCACGCTGTGCGCTGGATATCTCCGGCCGTCCGCACCTGGAATACAAAGCTGAATTCAACTATCAGCGCGTGGGCGATCTGAGCACCGAGATGGTCGAACACTTTTTCCGTTCCCTTTCCTACTCAATGGCCAGCACTCTGCACCTGAAAACCAAAGGCAAGAACGACCATCACCGCGTGGAGAGCCTGTTTAAAGTCTTTGGCCGCACCCTGCGCCAGGCGATTCGCGTTGACGGCAACACGCTGCCCAGCTCGAAAGGAGTGCTCTGAATGAATGTGGTGATCCTGGATACCGGTTGTGCCAACCTCTCCTCAGTGAGGTGGGCAATACAGCGTCTGGGTTATGACCCGATGGTCAGTCGCGAGTCGGATATTGTGCTGCAGGCGGATAAACTCTTTCTGCCCGGTGTGGGCACGGCTCAGGCGGCGATGGATCAGTTACAGGAGCGTGAGCTGGTCGATTTGATCAAAGCCTGTACCCAGCCGGTGTTGGGTATCTGCCTCGGCATGCAGCTGCTTGGCTCTGAGAGTGATGAAAGTGGTGGCGTGAAGACACTCGGCATTATCGACAAACCCGTATTGCGCATGCATGACCATGGTTTGCCTCTGCCGCACATGGGCTGGAACCAGCTCGCCTCGCAAGCCGGTAACCACCTGTTTCGCGGCATCCCGGACGGATCTTATTTCTACTTCGTTCACAGCTATGCGATGCCGGTGAATGAGTACACCATCGCGCAATGCAGCTACGGTGAGCCGTTTACCGCTGCGGTGCAGAAAGACAATTTCTTCGGCGTGCAGTTCCATCCGGAACGTTCCGGCGCGGCTGGCGCACAGCTGATGAAAAACTTCCTGGAGATGTAACGGGCATGATTATTCCCGCATTAGATTTGATTGAAGGCAAAGTCGTGCGTCTGCATCAGGGCGACTACGGGCAGCAACGTGATTACGGCAGCGATCCTCTGCCCCGGCTGCAGGATTATGAAGCTCAGGGCGCAGAAATCCTGCACCTGGTTGACCTGACCGGCGCGAAAGATCCTGCAGCACGTCAGATCCCATTGCTGAAAAAACTGTTAGCAGGCGTCAGCGTGCCGGTGCAGGTTGGCGGCGGTATCCGGACTAAAGAAGACGTGGAAGCTCTGTTGGCGGCAGGAGCAACACGGGTGGTGGTTGGATCCACTGCGGTTAAACAGCCGGAAGAAGTGCAGAGCTGGTTCAGACAGTATGGCGCAGAAGCAATAGTGCTGGCGCTGGATGTCAGAATCGATGCCAGCAACCGTAAGGAAGTGGCGATCAGCGGCTGGCAGGAAGCGGCTGGCGCCACGCTGGAAGAAGTGATTGGACAGTTTAAGCCGTTTGGCCTGAAGCATGTGCTCTGCACCGATATCTCCCGCGATGGCACGCTGAGCGGCTCCAATGTTGAGCTGTACCGCGAAGTCTCTGCCCGTTATCCGGAGATTGCCTTTCAGTCTTCCGGTGGCATCGGCTCACTGGCCGATATCAATGCCCTTCGCGGCTCTGGCGCACAAGGCGTGATCGTTGGCCGCGCCTTGCTGGAAGGAAAATTCACCGTGTCGGAGGCTATAACATGCTGGCAAAACGGATAATTCCCTGCCTGGACGTCCGCGACGGCCAGGTGGTCAAAGGCGTTCAGTTCCGTAATCACGAGATCATCGGAGATATTGTGCCGCTGGCACAGCGTTATGCGCAGGAGGGGGCTGATGAACTGGTCTTTTATGACATCACCGCCTCCTCTGACGGGCGCGTGGTGGATAAGAGCTGGGTGTCGCGCGTGGCAGAAGTGATTGATATTCCATTCTGCGTGGCGGGTGGGATCAAAACGGCGGAAGACGCTGCACAAATCCTCTCCTTCGGCGCAGATAAAATTTCCATCAACTCCCCGGCGCTGGCCGATCCTGAGCTGATCACCCGCCTGGCCGACCGCTTTGGCGTGCAGTGCATCGTGGTGGGGATTGATACCTGGTATGACAGTGAAACCGGCAAATATCACGTTAACCAGTACACTGGTGACGAAAGCCGCACGAAAGTGACAACCTGGGAAACGCTGGACTGGGTACAGGAAGTGCAAAAGCGTGGTGCGGGCGAAATTGTGCTGAATATGATGAATCAGGATGGCGTACGCAACGGCTACGACCTGATTCAGCTACAAAAGGTGCGTGAGGTCTGCAAAGTGCCGCTGATCGCTTCCGGCGGCGCAGGCACCATGGACCACTTCCATGAGGCGTTCCGCGATGCAGATGTGGATGGTGCGCTGGCAGCTTCCGTCTTCCATAAGCAGATTATCAATATTGGCGAGCTGAAAACGTTCCTGATCGAAAAAGGTGTGGAGATTCGCGCGTGTTAACAGAACAACAGCTGGCCCAGCTGGACTGGGTAAAAACCGACGGCATGATGCCGGCCATTGTGCAACATGCCGTTTCTGGCGAAGTGCTGATGCACGGTTATATGAACGAAGAAGCGCTGCAGAAGACGCTGGACACCGGAAAGGTCACCTTCTGGTCACGCACCAAACAGCGTCTTTGGACCAAAGGCGAAACGTCTGAGCATTACCTTAACGTGGTCAGCATCACGCCGGACTGCGATAACGACACGCTGCTGGTGCTGGTCAATCCTGTTGGCCCAACCTGCCATCTGGGGACGTCTAGCTGCTTCTCGCCTGCGGCCCCGGACTGGACGTTCCTTTACCAGCTGGAACAACTGCTGGCTGAGCGTAAGCATGCCGATCCGAAAAGCTCCTATACAGCCAGCCTCTACGCCAGCGGTACCAAGCGTATCGCGCAGAAAGTAGGAGAAGAAGGCGTGGAAACTGCGCTGGCAGCAACCGTCAACGATCGGTTCGAGCTGACCAACGAAGCGTCAGACCTGATCTATCACCTGCTGGTTCTGCTGCAGGACCAGCAGTTAGACCTGAGCGCGGTGATCAATAATTTGCGTCAGCGTCACAAGTAACTCGCTCGTCATTCACAGGCCGGGAAATAAGCCTCCCGCGCCTGCACTATCGTTACGGGCCGGTTATTCCGGCCTGTTGCATTTGGGAGAAACCATGACCACCTTCGAAAAACTGACCGCCCTGCTCGACAATCAGCAGGCCAGCTACAAGCTGATGGAACATGAGCCTACCGGCAAATGTGAAGAGGTCGCAGCCATTCGCGGCACGGCTGTCGGTCAGGGAGCCAAAGCGCTGGTTTGCCATGTGAAGGGCAACGGCCTGAAACAGTATGTCCTGGCGGTGCTCCCTGCGGATCAGCAAGCTGACTTAAGTAAAGTTGCTCAGGCGGTTGGCGGCTTGCGGGCTTCGCTGGCCAGCCCGGCGGAAGTGGATCGCCTGACCGGTTGCGTGTTCGGTGCCATTCCCCCGTTCAGCTTCCATGAAGAGCTGAAACTGATCGTTGACCCAACGCTGTGTGAACGTAACAGTGAAATTGCCTTCAATGCCGGACTGCTGGAAAAGTCGATGGTACTGGATGCACAGGATTACCAGCGGATTTGCGCCTTCGAAGCGGCGAATATCCTCAAATAGTGATTCACAGGGATAAGGTGAGAAGGTACTCTGTCATCTTGTGTAAAGCTATTGAGATGAAAGGAATTATGGCTAAAATGACTTTTTCCACCCGCTTGCGTCAGGCCGCGACTCTGGCACTGCTGGCGGGCTGTGCCTTCGGTGCCCAGGCGAAAATCGACCAGGTCCGCTTCGCTGTTGACCCGACCTATCCCCCTTTTGAATCAAAAACGCCGCAGGGCAAACTGGTCGGTTTTGATATCGATCTGGGTAATGCGTTGTGCACACAAATGCAGGCGAAATGCGTCTGGGTTGAAAGCCAGTTCGACGGGATGATCCCGGCGCTGAAGGCCCGTAAATTTGATGCAATCCTGTCAGATATGGGCATCACCGAAGAGCGCCTGAAACAGATCGACTTTACCGTGCCGCTTTACGATACCCATACTCAGCTAATCGCCCGTAAAGGTTCTGGTCTGCTGCCAACCCCGGAATCCCTGAAAGGGAAAACTGTGGGTGTGGAACAGGGTACGGTGCAGGAGCGTTATGCGCTGGCCAAATGGCAGCCACATGGCGTAAACGTTGTTCCTTACGGCGATCAGGCACAGGTTGAAAGCGACCTGGTTTCCGGTCGTCTGGATGCGGTCTTCACCGACGCAGCGCAGGCTGCTATTGGTTTCCTGAAGCATCCGCAGGGCAAAGACTTTGAGCTGGCCGGTCCGATTATTCAGGATCCAATCATTGGCCCGGGCACGGCGATTGGCCTGCGTAAAGGGGATGCGGAGCTGAAAACCGCGCTGGATAATGCCTTCGCTGAAATCAAAAAGAACGGCACGTTTGACAAGATCCAGAAGCAATATTTTGCCACAGACATCTCCATCAAGCAGTAAGGCCGGAGCCGTACCTGCGGGTACGGCTTTTTTATGCCGCAAGTAAAGTGACCTGACGATGCAACAATGCCAACATCCCCTGCTCAGCGCCTCGCTGGGAACACAACGTGAAATCATCAGCTATCACTACGGTGAACAAGCCTCATGCCAGGTTTACATCCAGGCGGCGCTGCACGGCGATGAACTGCCCGGCGTGGCTGTTGCCTGGTATCTGAAAAAGAAATTCTCTGAGCTGGAAGCGGCAGGCCGGTTGAAAGCCCGGATTACACTGGTGCCGGTGGCAAATCCGCTGGCTCTAGGACAACACTGGCATGGTACCCACCTTGGCCGCTTTGATACGCATTCGGGGCAGGATTTTAACCGACAGTTTCCCTCTCTTGGCCCGGATCTGACCAAAACGCTGGCAAAAGTATTAACGCAGGATGCGGAACAAAACCGACGGCTTATCCGCGAGGCCATAAATCACTATTTTGATACTCATCACCCAGTCACCGAGCTGGAGTCACAGCGTCATACCCTGATGCGCATGGCCTGTCAGGCAGATTTGATGATTGATCTGCATTGCGACTGGGAAGCCACAACGCACCTCTACACCACGCCACAGGCCTGGCCAGACATTGAGCCACTCGCCCGCTATCTGGGCAGTGAAGTGCAGTTGATGGCAGAAATCTCGGGGGGCGAACCTTTTGACGAAGCTTGCTGCGAGCCGTGGCAATATCTTCAACGTACCTTAGGCGATCGTTTCCCACTACCGCAAGGGCTGAAACCAGTCACGCTGGAACTACGTGGCGTGATGGATGTCAGCCATGCACAGGCGGAGGAAGATGCTGATGCGATCGTCAAAGCACTGATTAAAGGTGGCTACATCGCCGGAGCCGCTACCGCATTACCGCCGCTGGTTAATCCTGCCGTCCCACTGGCCGCCTGTGAGTATATTTCATCCCCCCATTCTGGCGTCATTCTGCATCGTCGTCGTATCGGCGAGTGGATTAACCCTGGCGAAGTGGTGGCCGACATTCTCGACCCGCTGACTGACAAGCTGACGCCACTGGTGGCAGAGCACGGTGGATTGCTGTATGCCCGCCACTGGGTACGCTTTGCCACTGCCGGAATGCTGATCGTCCGGCTGGCCGGGACTGATGCCGTTCGCGAAGGGAATTTGCTGGTACCATGACTTTCTGTTGAAAACTACAAACGAAAAAAAGGCTTCCCGAAGGAAGCCTTTTTAATGACGACGAGATTAAATTAATCCATCCATTCGGTGTGGAACACGCCGTCTTTGTCAGTGCGTTTGTAAGTGTGCGCACCAAAGTAATCACGCTGAGCCTGAATCAGGTTCGCTGGCAGTACCGCTGAACGGTAGCTGTCGTAGTAAGCGATAGCAGCGGAGAACGTTGGCGTCGGAATACCGTTCTGCACGGCATAAGCCACAACGTCACGCAGTGCCTGCTGGTATTCGTCAGCAATATTTTTGAAGTAAGGCGCCAGCAGCAGGTTAGCAATGTCAGCGTTATCGGCATAAGCATCGGTAATTTTCTGCAGGAACTGAGCACGGATGATGCAACCCGCGCGGAAGATTTTAGCAATCTCACCGTAATGCAGGTTCCAGTTGTTCTCAGTCGAAGCCGCTTTCAGCTGTGAGAAGCCCTGAGCATAGGAAACGATTTTACCCAGGTACAGCGCGCGGCGAACTTTCTCGATGAATTCAGCTTTGTCACCAGAAATAGTTTTGACGGCCGGGCCGCTCAGCACTTTAGAAGCTGCAACACGCTGAGTTTTCAGCGAAGAGAGGTAGCGGGCGAACACAGACTCGGTGATCAGAGACAGCGGCTCGCCAAGATCCAGAGAGCTCTGGCTGGTCCATTTACCAGTACCTTTGTTGGCGGCTTCATCCAGAATCACATCAACCAGGTACTTACCGTCTTCATCTTTTTTGGTGAAGATATCTTTAGTGATGTCGATCAGGTAGCTGCTCAGTTCACCTTCGTTCCACTCGCTGAAGGTCTTAGCCAGATCGTCGTTACTCAGGTTCAGGGCGTTTTTCAGCAGAGAATAAGCTTCAGCGATCAGCTGCATATCGCCATATTCGATACCGTTGTGCACCATTTTCACATAGTGACCTGCGCCGTCCGGACCAATGTAGGCAACGCACGCTTCACCTTCAGCGCGGGCAGCAATCTTATCCAGAATCGGTGCAACCAGCTCGTACGCTTCTTTTTGACCGCCAGGCATGATAGATGGCCCTTTCAGGGCACCCTCTTCGCCGCCGGAAACGCCGGTACCGATAAAGTTAAAGCCTTGCTCAGAAAGTTCGCGGTTACGGCGAATGGTGTCTTTATAGAAGGTGTTGCCGCCGTCGATCAGGATATCGCCTTTGTCGAGGTGTGGGGTCAGGGAAGCAATGGTTTTATCGGTTGCTTCACCGGCCTGTACCATCAGCAGAATACGACGCGGTTTCTCAAGGGAATCAACAAACTCTTCGATGGTGTAGTAAGGAGCCAGCTTTTTACCTTCGTTCTCGGCGATAACTTCATCAGTCTTCTCGCGAGAGCGGTTAAAGATGGAAACGGTATAGCCGCGGCTCTCAATGTTAAGAGCCAGGTTACGGCCCATTACTGCCATACCTACAACGCCGATCTGTTGCTTGGACATTACATACTCCTGTCTTTGGAAAACGTAGACTCATCGTCTGAAGTCAGAACATATTAACTGAAGAGCATTGCCGGAGGGTAGCAATAGGTGTGATAGGTTATCAAAATGTTTTAATGACTGAACATTTATTCTTCAGTCGGAAGAATCTGACAAAATCAGAACAATCTCCAGCCATTTTTATTAAAAAATTTCAACATTGACGATGAGAACATAAGAATATGCTTAAGTCCTTTTTTTGAAGCGTTACCACCGTGATGAATAACTTGCACTTGAGGAACATAAGCAACATCTGTCTGTTGAACAGCACGATAGCTGAGATCGGTATCTTCGAAGTAGAGAAAAAAATCAGGATCGAACCCTTTAAGTTCTTGCAAAACAGAATTCCGGAAAAACATGAAACACCCACTTACAATCGGGGGATTCCAGTAGACGTTTATATCATCAATCTGGTCAACCATATTGTATAAATCTAACTTATGTTTTAGGAATTTCTTTATCCAGGTTGGCGCAAAGCCGCGGACTAAAAGTGTCAGGACGCTTGGATAGCGTTTACAAAGAAATTGTCGTTGACCGTCTTCCCACCGCGCAAGAGGTGAGAGCAGACCACAATTTGGATGTAAATTGAAAAATTGGAGTGCTTGTTCTAATGAGGATTCGTCTAAGATAATATCGGGATTAAGGATGAGGTGATAATCAACATCGTTAGTCATAGCAAGGTTATGTGCTCTGCCATATCCTAAATTTTTTCCGGTGATAATCACGGAACAAAATGAATAATTCTCTTCGAGTTGAAAATGAATCTGTTGTTTTTCGTTGAACCCATTTTCAATAAAAATGATCTGTACTGAGATATCCTTACAACGTTCAAGCGCCTTAATAAGTGAATCCATTAAATTAAAAATATCATCATCTATAAAGAACGTCACCACAGAAATACGTATTGTTCGTGCACTTTCGATCATAGCATATGCTTCTTAAAGGATACGATTTATTTTGGTGTGTATTTACCCGATCTGTTGATAATACCATGATAAAGACCACGAATAACTGCTGAAATATTTTTCTTTTTACTTTCTGAAAACAATATAAGAATAGATATTTTAGAAATTAGTTTAATAGCGTCTATCAACTTCCAACTTATCGGTATATAACTTCTCTTATAAAGAAGTAATGCATTACGTACCATATAGTAATGCCGCAAAGGGGTATGAACTGCAACATGCCTGCCAAATACATTGATATGGTCGTCACCTAAAGCATGATGCATTTTTGCTGAAAAACAACCGTATGAGCGATATCCTTCAGAGCGAGCACGTAATGCCCATTCTATATCGACATAATCGATAAAAAGACTTCCATCCATCATCCCTATAACGGGTAAATGACGAACAGGCAGTAAGGAACCTGAAGCAATAACATGGTCGACCTCAACAATATTTTCACTGTCATGTTCTGACATTTTTACAATGCTGAGTTGCTCAACACGAATGAAACGTGCTCTGGATCGATGCTCATTATCAATAAAGTTTGGCCCAATGGCAGCCGCTTCAGGATATTTTTTGACAGCGGTTAGGAGCTCAGAAACCATGTTATTCTCAGGTATACTGTCCTGATCCATTAAGAGTATATAGTCATATTTTCTGGTGATAGCGATCTCAATGCCATGGTTCTGAGCTGATGCTATACCAACATTTTCATTGAATGAAAATAATTCAATAGTGGGGCGATATGTGGTTAATCGTTCCGCTATTTCGCCAATATTAACGGAATTATTATCTACAACCAAAATATCTACATGGCTTGAGGTCAGAATATCAAACTGTTCAAAAAGTGTCGTAATATCCGGTTGATAAGTAACAGTAATAGCTAAAACTCTACTTTTCACTCCACTCCATCCTGAGTTAAAAGGGCCACAGGCCCTTTTTTTAGTGAGTTGTGAGATAAATATCGACTAATTCATTATATTGTTCATCAAAAGAACGAATATGAGCATGAGGGGAAGTTTCCAATTTGCCCTGTGGCATACTTTTGAAGTGCGCCAGAGTTTGGCTAATGGCAACTTTCAATCTCTCAGCGTCATTGTCAAACGGGATAACAAGTCCGTTCTGGCCCTCAATGATATCTTCAGCCGCCCCACCCGCATCAGAAGTGATAACCCATACATTACGAATCAAAGCTTCCCTGACTGTCAGACCAAAACTTTCTTTAGACTGGGTCGGGTAAAGCAAAACATCAATACTACTGTAAAATGCGTCCATGTCTTGTTGAGTAAATGCGGGTACGACTGTATAACTCGGGAAGTTTTCCAAATCATTTTTACTGAAAGAGGAAAAACCTAAATTTAAAGTGTTATCAACAATGACTAATTCCACATCCGCAGAGGAAAAGCCCTTAAAAGCAGCCTGAATTAAATGAAAACCTTTAATTTGTGTATTACCACCAATATACCCAAACCGAATTTTAGTTGGGACCTGACGATCTGGCATGACCATGGGATAATTAACGCCATTCTTATTCAATGTCGTGTTAATAAAACCTTCATTCACATAAAGATCATGAGTGAATTGGCTAGGTGCCAGGATTTTATGTACCCGAGACAATGCGTTACGCTTCTTGATAACATAGTATTTACTCTCTTCTTTATCAAAGATAGGTTTAGTCTCATGCCCCGTTAACACACCTCGTTCTTTATGTTTATCATCATAACTGAGTATAAATTGATTTTCATAAAGCCACCAAAAATCATGAGCCGTCACGATAACAGGTATATTTCTGCTCTTGCAGAGATCAACCATAGAAAGGCCTAATCCCTGAATAGAGTGAAGATGCACAATATCTGGCTTTACAATATCCAGCACTTGCTGGAAGGGAATATCAATTTTTTTGTTTAAAATCTGATCGGTTTCAGATACAAAAGAAGGCAGCCCGATACCAAAACATTCATGCTTATATGCACCATAACGACGAAGTTGATAAGGTGCTGCATATTCTTCAGATAAAGATGTCAAAACATGAATATTGATATCTTGATTCTGATCGAAACGTTTATTCATCTCCTCAGCAACAACGGTCGCACCACCAAATGAACGGGGATTATAATAGCAGTTAACAGAAAGGACATTCTTCCGTTCGTTTGCGTGAATACGGATAAAGTTATCAGTTAAATGTGAAACTTGCTGATGCGCTATATTTTCTGGTGAATAATGATGAAGAACCGTATTCTGAGCCTTATGCCCGGTATCATGGCGAAGTTCAGCAGAATCGATCAGTTGGTTCAGTACAGATTCCCATTCCCCGGTCGACTCACACAGGAAGCCGTTCTCCCCATGTTCAATCACTCTGCTGAATGTTGGTCGCGGAGAACAAACACTTGGAAGACCCAATATCGATGCTTCAATATATTTGATATTACTTTTTGAGTAATTAAATACGTAATCTTCCAGAGGAGCAAGGTTAATATCACATTCTGCCAGCACCCTCAGATAATCCTGATAAGGACAAAGCGCCACTCGTTCTATTTGAGACTGTACATCATCAAAAGAAGAAGGAAGATCGAGTTCTCCAATTAATCTGAAATGAACATTTTGGTTCGCCTTAAGGACATTTAAAATCGCCTGGGAGGCTTCAAGAAAATCAATATTATGAGTCGTTGTTCCCGAACCATACACAATACGAATGATGCCATCCGTCTCGCTGAGACGACTTGAAGATATCCCCTGAGCAGTAATGATTGTTTCAGGGTCCAGTGCATTCTCAATAACATATGCATAAGGTGCACCAGCGGCGACCATTGCGTCAGCAAGATGCTGTGTTGAAGCAATAACACCTCTGCATTTCAACATCGCTCTTTTATACAGCGCCGCACCATCAAGAAGAGCATTATAGGTATGTTTGTCTAATGCCTGTAGAGTTTTGCTATGGCGCATCACTTCCTGATCAAAGATGAGGTCATCGACTTCCCAGAATGTTGGCAGATTAAGTCGTTCACATTCAGCAAAAACAGGATCCATAGTCTCATAACCAGGAACCCGGTAAAAAATGACCAAAGAATGACTCTGCAACGCTTCAATGCACTCATTTTGTTGACTCCAGTGCAATACAGTCGTTGGTATACCCAATTTCTTAAATAGTTCAACTTTTTGATCGACACGATATTTTTTGCACTGCGGAATAGATAACTCAGAAATAAGCAAAATCTTCGGCATCAACACATCTTGTGCGGGCACGTCCACTGCTCCAAGGCTCTTTCTTTCAACAATAGTTGATGAATGATGCAATTGATTCAGGAACCTGACTTTATCGATAATACCACGCAAGCCTTTCTGTTGATAAATTATATTCGCTCTGGAAATACTATCTTTAATACCATAAGTGCTTACAACACGCTTAGAAACCTCTAATCCCTTCTTTATTTTTCTCAATTCAGTCACAGACTTACGTAAAGGTAAGGTCAGTTTCCAACTGGTTGATGTTCTTAGAGCATTATTATCATAAGAGAGACGTTGAATTAATTGGTCTTTCTCATTAATGTCTTTATTTTTTATTTCTATTTCAAGCCTTAAGGTATCTTCGATACTTTTATAAAAAACCACATCTCGTTCAAGTTGTTCGATTGTGGCAGTATCATTACGATTACTTTCAACTAACCGGGACCATTCCATTTCAGGAAATGTTGGCATATCACGCCATGGATTATTACTTTGATCTTGCGGGATATTGAAAGAACCATTAATTTTTTGATGACCTTCAACTACGGTTTCAATTTCACCGGAGATGACACGTGGCCCTAAAACATTACTCTCTTTCTTTCTTTTTTGAATAATACACAGGGAATTAATAAATTGCACTGAATGAATTTCAGTATAATCGACATTATCTAAATCGTTACATTGATAATATTCATAAAACGGTTTCAGGTATTCATGTTCACTTTTGGCAGTGCCCCAGTGCTCATAATTTGGGATATCACCAAGTTTTTTAAGGAAAGCCATCGAAGAGTATGGATCGTAAAGCCCACCCTCAAAATTCTGCCAGTAACTGCAGTGAAGATCCTCAATGATATAATATCCATCTTCCTTAATTAAAGGGAAATAGAGTAGAAAAGACTTTATGATATCTGATGAATCATGAGATCCATCATCAATGATCACGTCAAATTCCGGTGATATTTTCTCAATTCGTTCTTTAACTTCTTGAGTTGATGAATCACCAATGATCACACTGATATTATCTTTATCATAGGTCAGCAGTGAACACTTCTCATCAATATCACAGCCAATGATGTTAACCGCATTTGGAAAATATTGAGACCAAATATCCAGTGAACCACCGTTCTGTACACCTATCTCCAAAAAACTAACGGGTAAAGGTTGTAGTTTTGATAAAGTTTCATGGTAAGTATTTAAATAAATAGACCATTTATCCGAAGATTTACCGTGATGATTCTCATAAAGTTCAAATAGTGTTTTCATTTAATATCCAGCTTCACTTCATCAAATTTAATACCAACAAGACCCCATCGTACTTCACTCGATGAAACATTTATAATTAGCGCATCATGCAACCAGTGATGCTGAACATGATTGTTGATGTCACCATTAGCCAGGGAAATCATCATCGAGTATTCACCATTAGGCAACATGGGCAGCGTGAAAATATATTCAGCTTTGAATTTTTCACCGGCGGCAACTTGAACAGTATGGGTATTAGTGAAAGGAAGTGTATTTTCACCAAACAGTACCTGTCCCAAACGGTCTTTTACCAGAAAGCCGATGATTGGAGAGTCAAAAGCTTCATGTGCCTGAGCTTCTATGGTTAATTTTACCTTCTCTCCGCCTTTGAATACGTGTAACGTATTTCCCGTCATTATTTCAGCGAAGTTGACTGTAATAATCTCTCCCGCCCCGGTTTTCCAACCATTGGCATTGTTCAGATTATCTTCAATTCCGTATTGAGATCGGTAGTCGATTACAGTGGTTTTTGGACCATCAACCTCATTTTCGACAATCGTCAGTTCTTCATCACTGACTGTCTCATCTTTTAAACTCTGTAGCTTAGCATCATCTCCATAGACTTCCTGCAAAGTGTACTGGAGATATTTCTCGGCAACATTTTTTGCTTTACCTGAGGTAATCATCTCTCCCTGATGAAGCCAGATCGCTTTATCACAAAGATTTATAACTGAATTGGTATCATGGCTGACAAACAAAAGCGTGCCGTTTTCTTTAAATTTCCGTATAAAACGCATGCATTTTTGAGTAAATACAGCATCTCCTACAGCCAGAGCTTCATCGACAACTAATATCTCAGCATCAACATGAGCAATAACAGCAAAGGCGAGACGAACATACATCCCACTTGAATATGTTTTTACAGGTTGGTTAATATAATCGCCTATTTCAGCGAAGGCTAAAATATCATCATATCGATCTCTGATTTGCTCATTACTCAGCCCATAAAGCGATGCAGCCATAAAAACGTTTTCATGGCCAGTAAACTCGGGGTTGAACCCGGCACCAAGTTCAAGCAGGGCGGCAATTTTCCCATTAACTTTAATCTGACCATCCGTTGGGTTTAACGTCCCACAAATCATTTGTAAAAGAGTAGATTTACCGGAGCCGTTTCTGCCAATGATACCTACCGTTTCTCCCTTTTTCAGGCTGAACGAAACATCTTTTAGTGCCCAGAATTCACGGTATAACTGTTTACGGCTGCGGAAAAACATCTGGAGCAGTCGATCTTTCGGGGTATCATAAATCTGATAACACTTACTCAGTCCCTTAACTTCAATGATATTATCAGATGACATCAGCAAACCCCTTACGCGTCTTCTGGAACCAGTAGAAGCCGAACCACGCAACAACAGTGCTGATCACCATGCCTCTAACCCAGGGGTACCATTCAGGAATTCTTCCCCAATACATCACATCGCGAGCTTGTTCAATGAACAACGCCAGTGGATTTAGCAGAAGCAACGGCCGGACACTGGCCGGTAATGCCGACGTGGGAAAGAAAATAGGCGAGAGGAACATCAACACCATGGTGATAATACCGACTAACTGGCTGACATCACGGAGATAAACGCCCAATGAAGCCAGCAACCAACTCAGCCCTAACGTCATTAATATGAGAGGTAGCATGACCAGAGGTAATAAAATAAGCGTTACATGAGGTAAGCCTACCTCGACGAGATAAAACACCAGCCAGACAATACAGCTGATAAAGAAGTGAAAAAGAGCGGCGCCCATATTTACCAACGGTAGTATTTCTAAGGGGAAAATGACTTTTTTTACATAGTTAGCGTTGGCAATGATTGTCGTTGGCGCTCTGTTAACACATTCTGAAAATAAATTAAATATTATCAAGCCTGAAAAAAGAACTAATGCAAAGGCTGACTTTGACGTACTTCCTTCACTCCATTTAGCCTGAAAGACCACACTGAATACAAAAGTGTAAACCACTAACATCAAAATAGGCGTAAAAAATGACCACAGTAAACCTAATACAGACCCGCGATACCGGCTGATTACTTCACGTTTAGTTAAAGAATATATTAATCGCCGATTATTAAATGTGTTTCTAAACACATCGCCCGTGGTTTTAACAAGGGTGTTCATTCAAAAACCTCAGCATTATCGAAACCTGGTGCAAGCTGGTCTTTCTCAGAGAGAAGTGCGTCTGTCACTCCCCAATTAATGCCAATACGTTCATCATTCCACAGAATTGAACGCTCGCTTTCTTTGGCATAATAATTAGTAGTTTTATAGACGAATTCGGCTGTTTCACTTAGCGTGACAAAGCCATGGGCAAATCCCTCAGGAATCCATAGCTGACGTTTGTTATCTGCACTAAGATTGACACCAACCCATTTTCCAAAAGAAGGTGAGCTACGACGAATATCGACCGCAATATCTAATACCTCACCTTCAACGCAACGCACCAATTTCCCTTGCGCGTTAGGGTTTAATTGATAATGCAGACCACGCAAAACACCTTTAGTGGATTTAGAATGGTTGTCCTGAACGAAGTCGACATGATAACCTACCGCTTCGTCAAAAGTTTTCTGGCTGAAACTTTCAAAAAAGAAACCCCGATGATCACCAAAAACGTTAGGTTCAAATATAAGTACTTCTGCTAAAGACGTTTTAATAACCTTCACAATTAATTCCTTTATTTCATTACAACCAAATTTACTTTTTAATCAAATTAAGCAAATACTTACCGTAATCATTTTTACTCAGCGGTTTAGCCAGCGTTTTTAACTGCTCCGCATCAATAAATTTCATACGGTAGGCAATCTCTTCAGGGCAGCATACTTTAAGGCCCTGACGGGTTTCGATCGTCTGGATAAAATTGTTGGCTTCCATCATGCTCTGATGGGTACCGGTATCCAGCCAGGCATGACCACGCCCCATAATCGAAACGGAGAGTTTGCCTTTTTCCATGTAAATACGGTTTACATCGGTAATTTCCAGTTCACCACGTGGTGATGGCTTCAGCGATTTAGCAATTTCCACAACGCTATTATCGTAAAAATACAGGCCGGTTACCGCGTAATTGCTCTTCGGATGCTCAGGTTTCTCCACCAGAGAAATTGCTTTACCATTGTCATCGAACTCAACCACGCCGTAACGTTCCGGATCCTGGACGTGATAGGCAAACACAGTTGCGCCCTGCTTTTTATTGCAGGCTTCTTCAAGCTGTTTCGTCAGGTCATGTCCGTAGAAAATATTATCACCAAGGATTAGCGCACAGGCATCATGACCAATAAATTCTTCGCCAAGAATAAATGCCTGAGCCAGACCGTCAGGACTTTCCTGAACTTTATACTGGATTGTCAGGCCCCACTGTGAACCATCACCGAGCAGGCTTTCAAAACGTGGGGTATCCTGAGGAGTACTGATGATCAGAATGTCACGAATGCCTGCCATCATCAGCGTGCTCAGCGGGTAATAAATCATGGGCTTATCATAGATAGGCAGAAGTTGCTTACTGACTGCCATCGTTACAGGGTAGAGCCTGGTCCCGGATCCGCCCGCTAAGATAATACCTTTATTCTTTGTCATAATGCATTGCACCAATTTAGCCGCATTTTTCAATGCTGAATTTTAGAATTTATCCAATGATTTCAGTGAGCATACGCTCTACACCAACACGCCAGTCTGGCAATGTTAGTTCAAAATTCTGCTGGAATTTCGTGATATCCAGTCGTGAATTAGCAGGTCGCTTAGCCGGGGTCGGGAAGGCAGATGTGGCAACTGGATTGATTTTGCTGACCTGCAGTTCAAGCCCTTTTTCACGGCCTGAACTGATAACATAGGAAGCATATTCATGCCAGGTTGTCGTGCCGCTGGCGATAAGGTGGTATATGCCTGTAAGCCCGGATTGTGCTTTTGCTTTACGAATGGCATGAGCGGTGCAATCTGCAATCAGCTCAGCCCCCGTGGGAGCACCAAACTGGTCATTAATCACTGAGAGCTCATCTCTGTCTTTTGCCAGCTTCAGCATGGTCTTCGCAAAATTATTGCCTTTTGCGGCATAGACCCAGCTGGTACGAAAGATTAAGTAGTTACTGCAGGCTGCTGTAATGGCTTCTTCACCGTCACGCTTGGTTTTGCCGTAAACGCTGAGAGGGTCAGTAGCATCGGTTTCAGCCCATGGCTTATTGCCCTGACCGTTGAAAACATAATCCGTTGAGTAATGAACCAGCAGAGCCCCCACTTTTTCTGCAGCTTCAGCCATTGAGGCCACAGCAGCAGTGTTCAGCACGGCCGCGACTTCCGGTTCAGATTCAGCTTTATCAACTGCGGTATGCGCAGCCGCGTTAACGATGACATCAGGTTTAACGGCCAGAATGGTGGCAGCAATACCGGCAGGGTCCGATAAGTCACCACAGTATTCTGTTGAATGACGATCCAGAGCAATCAGGTTGCCCAGAGGAGCCAGCGCTCGCTGCAACTCCCAGCCAACCTGACCATTTTTACCCAGTAATAGAATCTTCATCAGTCACGCTTCTCGTAGTTTTGTTCAATCCAGCTCTGATAGGCGCCGCTTTTAACGTTATCAATCCATTCATTATTGGTCAGATACCACTGAACAGTTTTACGTAATCCGCTTTCAAAGGTCTCCTGAGGTTTCCACCCAAGATCTTTCTGGATTTTGCTCGAGTCGATGGCGTAACGGCGGTCATGGCCAGGACGATCGTTAACATAAGTAATCAGGTCCGCGTAACGGCCTTCTGTCGGCTTCAGCTCATCGAGCAGTGCACAGACAGTTTCAACAACCTCGAGGTTTTTCTTCTCGTTATGGCCGCCAATATTATAGGTGCTGCCCACTTCCGCTTCAGTAACCACTTTATACAGTGCACGAGCATGATCTTCGACATAGAGCCAGTCGCGGATCTGATCGCCTTTGCCGTAGACAGGCAAGGGCTTTTTCTCCAGCGCGTTGATGATAATCAGCGGAATCAATTTTTCCGGGAAGTGATAGGGGCCATAGTTATTGGAACAGTTGGTAATGATGACAGGCAGCTTGTAGGTGCGCCCCCATGCCCGAACCAGATGGTCGCTCGCTGCTTTAGTGGAAGAGTATGGGCTGCTTGGTGCATAGGGGGTTGTCTCGGTAAACAACGGAAGCTCGCCACTCATCTCATCCGGATGGGGCAAATCGCCATAGACTTCATCCGTCGAGATATGGTGGAAACGGAACGCCTGTTTTTTTTCATCGCTGAGAGCATTCCAGTACTGACGAGTGGCTTCCAGCAGGCTATAAGTACCCACCACGTTGGTCTGTACGAAATCCGCCGGGCCGGTAATGGACCGGTCAACATGGCTTTCCGCCGCCAGGTGCATGATGGCATCCGGTTTTAACTCGTTCATCACTTTGATCAGGCCGTTGGTGTCACAAATATCCAACTGGACGAACTGATAACGCTCACTGTCGCTGACATTTTTAATGGATTCAAGGTTGCCAGCATAGGTCAACTTGTCCACGTTGATAACGGAATCCTGCGTATCCTGGATGATATGTCTTACAACTGCTGAACCAATGAATCCAGCGCCACCAGTGATCAAAATCTTCATATCAGGTCTCTAAACGGAAGTGATTTGGAACAATAACCGTAGATTATTGGGCTATCAGGTCATGTTGATTGAATAAATTTCAGCCATGCTACCGCCCCTGGGTTAGCGGCCCCAGTGTGCAGTCTGAAATTTTAAGCTGAATCCCTGCTTACTTTTCATCTCACTATAGTATGAACAAGCCGCCCTGCTTGTCTAACACTATGAATATAAATCCATTTATTTACCACACCTGAGACAACATGACTCAGAGGTACAACCTGTAATTGTATCATTCAGCAATTATGAAAACTAACTAAAATAAGAATTATCCGGACAGACCCAGTGCGCATAATCAATTATTAGCTCTGTAGCCCTCTGCTGCCTGAACCCGACGGATAAGTGAACAACTCTGCAGATTACAAACGCGACGAAATAGAAAATGCTGTACACCATGCATATTTTATAATCTTTTTAAATTCAATTTTAATGTAGTCGCTTTACCTGAGCTTCTCCTGTGACAGACAGACAAAAGCCCAGCATTTAGCTGGGCTTATATTGTAGTCATAGCATGAATAACTGCTATTTATACCCGTTCGGATTATGGCTCTGCCAGTTCCAGGTATCGCGCATCATCTCATCGATGCCGCGGGAGACACGCCAGTTCAGCTCTTTATCAGCCAGAGAGGCGTCGGCCCAGAACGCGGCGAGGTCGCCATCACGACGTGGAGAGATCTGGTAAGGTACCGGACGGCCGGAGGCTTTTTCAAACGCCTTGACCATTTCCAGGACTGAGTACCCTTCCCCGGCTCCCAGGTTATAAGCTTTATAACCGTTGATGGCAGGCAGGTGGTCCAGTGCTTTCAGGTGGCCTTCGGCCAGGTCCATCACGTGGATGTAATCACGCACGCCGGTACCGTCTTTAGTGGGATAGTCATCACCGAAGATGCCCAACTTCTCCAGACGGCCAATCGCTACCTGAGCAATATAAGGCAGCAGGTTGTTTGGAATACCGTTCGGATCTTCACCAATCTGGCCTGACTCATGCGCACCAACCGGGTTGAAGTAACGCAGGGCGATAACTTTGAAATCAGGGTTCGCTTTAGCGTAATCGCGCAGAATAAATTCCACCATCAGCTTCGACGTGCCGTATGGGCTGGTGGTGCCGCCGATCTGCGTGGTTTCCACATAAGGAACAGGTGCATCCGCACCGTACACGGTGGCAGAAGAACTGAAGATAAACTGGTTCACACCTGCCGCACGCATCTCTTCCAACAGCACCAGTGTGCCGGTGACGTTGTTCTGGTAATATTCCAGCGGCATGCGGGTGGATTCACCCACGGCTTTCAGGCCCGCGAAGTGGATAACAGCAGAGATATCGTGCTGGGCGAACAGGTCGCGCAGGCAGGAACGGTCGAGGATATCACCTTCACAAAAAACCGCTTTTTTGCCGGTCAGCTGTTCTACACGGTTGACCGACTCGCGTGAAGCATTGCTCAGATTGTCCAGTACCACTACGTCATCGCCGCGCTCAAGCAGCGTCAGAACAGTGTGTGAACCGATGTAGCCCGCTCCACCCGTTACTAAAATGGCCATTTTGACTCCTTACCACCGCGCGGCTGCCGCGCGGTCATCGTGAGATTGGGATTATTTAGCGAGGATTTTCTGGATTTCTTCGCGGAACTCACGTCCCTGCGCGTTGTTTCTCAGACCCCATGAAACGAAGGCTTTCATATAACCCAGCTTACGGCCACAGTCAAAACTTGTGCCACTCAGCAGATGGGCGTCAACCGGCTGTTTTTTCGCAAGAGCAGCAATGGCATCGGTCAGCTGGTAACGGCCCCATGCTCCCGGCTCCAGGTTTTCCAGCTCTGCCCAGATATCAGCAGAAAGCACATAACGGCCCACGGCAGCCAGGTCTGAACCCAGCGCCTGAGCATTTTCAGGTTTCTCAACGAAGTCAACGATCTGGCTGGTCTGGCCCGGGTTATCCATCACATCCTGGGTTTTGATCACCGAGTACTCGGACAGATCCGATTCAGGCATATGATGCGCCAGCACCTGACTGCGATGGGTCTCTTCGAAACGCGCCACCATGGCGGCCAGGTTATAACGCAGTGGATCGGCAGTAGAGTCATCCAGCAGCACATCTGGCAGGACCACCACAAAAGCGTCATCGTGCAGCATCGGGCGTGCGCACAGGATGGAGTTGGCCAGGCCCAGCGGCTGTGGCTGGCGCACGTTCATGATAGTCACGCCCGGTGGGCAGATAGACTGAACCTCGCTCAGCAGCGAACGCTTAACGCGCGCTTCCAACAGGGCTTCCAGCTCGTAAGAGGTGTCAAAGTGGTTTTCAACTGCATTCTTGGACGCATGAGTGACCAGCACAATTTCCTTGATACCTGCAGCCACGCACTCGTCGATGATGTACTGGATCATCGGCTTGTCCACGACTGGCAGCATCTCTTTAGGAATGGCTTTTGTAGCAGGGAGCATGTGCATACCCAGACCCGCAACGGGGATAACTGCTTTAAGCTTGGTCATATTTTTTCCATATAAATGAAGTAAAAAACGTTCAACGATTATGCATTAAAGAGATGATTAGCAAGTATAATCTTAATCTGAAAATTTCGCAGCCGCTGGCCTTCAAATTAGCGACAGATCACAGACAATCGCCACGAAATCTGTTTTTCCCGGCAATAAAAAAGGCAACCCCCTGAGGGGTCACCTTTTTATTATCTGGCTTTCAGATTATAACCAACCGGTAAACCATTCCGGCAACACAAATAAATTGTAATAACTGACCAGCCCCATGATCCCGACAAACACCATCGAGACGGAAACCCACTGACGGGCATAAGGCATGAAGCGAATGCCAATCACCGGTTTGATAAAGAACGGGTGGGCAAAGGCTGAAATCAGCACCTGAGAGATCGACAGCGTCAGCGCCACGTACCAGACATTTGGATAAATCCAGGTGGTCGCCAGCACCAGCACCACAATGATGCTCGCCACGATATTCCAGTAGAACTCGACGTTGGTCCGGCCGTTTGCCTGCGATATCGCTCCGGTCAGGCCGCCCATCGGACGCAGCATACCAAACAGCAGCATCAGAGGGATCAGGTGTCCTACCGCCTCGTGCGAGGAGCCGTACAGCACCCGGACAATCACCGGCGACAGAATACCGATAGCCAGATACATCAGGCTGCTGAACAGCATAATCGCCAGCGTGCCTTTCAGGAACAGCTTCTGCAGCTGCTCCGGTTCGTGTTGTTTCTCCGCAAAGCGTGGCAGCGCCAGACGGTTGATCACCGGTGAGACCAGCTTCAGCGGCTGCAGCACCAGCTCCTTCGCCAGCGAGTAAATCCCCAGCATTTCCGCGCCCATCACTTTACCGACGATCAGGGAGTCAGCCTGAGTACGCAGCTGGTTAATTGTCTGGGAACCCAACTGATAAACGCCATATTTGATCGAGCTGAAGAACGTGGCCTTATCAAATTCAAAGGTAGGCCGCCAGGATTTTTCACCAAACCAGATCATGCAAAGAATACGCATAGCGGCATTGGAAAATAAACCGAGAATTACAGCTGAAACATTGAGCGAAGAGTAATAAAGCATCCCGACGGTGAATGCAAACGCCAGGAATTTCGTCACCATCTCTATTTTAGCCAGCAGAATCATCTTCTTGGCTTTAATAAAGTGTGCCTGATATTGCGACAGTGAGCCGAGCACCAGGAAATTCAGGCTGGTCAGCATAATCAGACCAGTCAGCTGCGGGATATGGTAGAAATACGCAATCGGCCAGGCGATGGCGATTAACAGCAAACCAGTCAGCAGGCTGAGCAGTACATTCACCCAGTAGATGGTGCTCTGTTCTTTACGGGTGATGTTCTGGCGGTGAACGATATAGCTGCTCATCCCCATATCCTGTAGCACCATGGCCACCGCGAGGATAGCGTTGATAATGGCGAGGATACCCAGTTCATGGGCTTCCAGTTTTCGTGCCAGCACGCCTAACTGCACCACCTGTAACGCGGCGGCAAAACAGGTACCGCCAAACAGCCATACGGCCTGGGACTTTAAACTACTCACGCAAGTTGCTCCAGAAGTTCAGCCAGCTGGCGGTAAGCAATGTGCTGGTTGAATTCCGTTTCCACCTTTTGACGTGCTGCCGCCACCACTGGTGCGATATCCACATCGCTTTTAGCCAGTTTTAACAGGATCTCTGCAAGCGCACGGGCATCGCCCTCTGGCGCCAGCCAGCCTGAAACATTATTTTCGATCAGTTCAGGAATACCGCTGTGGTCGCTGGAGACCACTGGCAGGCCCACGGCCATCGCTTCCATCAGCGCCACCGGGATCCCCTCCATATCACCGTCCGCTGCGGTCAACGAAGGCAGCAGGAAAATATCCGCTTCGTCAAGGTAGCGTTTGATCTCTTCCTGCGGCCTGAAGCCCACCATTTTCACGCAGTCTTCCAGATTGGCTGAGCGAATGGTATTGCGCAGCTCCTCTTCCATATCACCGTTACCAACAATGGTGTATTCAAAGTTAGCGCCCTGCTCTTTCAGGTGCTTGCAGGCTTCTACCGCCACACCTAACCCTTTCTTCTCGGTCAGACGGGCCACCGAAACGATACGTAGCGGCGAATGCAGACCATCCCGAACTTTGAGATTGAATTTCTCCGGCTCGATACCCATCCGCGTCACATGGATCTTCTCCGGCGGACAACCCATGGCGATCAGTTTATTTTCCCACAGATGGCTGATCGGCAGCAGCAGTTCGGTCTGGCGGAACAGGTTGGTGTAGTCCAGCTTATGCTCCTCCAGAATATGGCGGCGGGAAATATCCGCGCCATGGAACACCGTAGCCTGCTTGCCGCGCAGCACGTTCAGTTCGCGCAGCTTGTTCGCCAGCGCACCGGCATAACCAAAATGCACGAGAAATACGTCAGCGATGAAGGTCTGCTTCGCCCCGGCCACAATGGCCGGTAGCAGAAGTTTGCTGGACTGGGCGCCGTAGCGCCCGATGTTAAGCGATCGTATGGTGGTCGGACTGAGCATTTTCGGCAGCACAATCTTCAGACGCTGCTTGAGCTTCTCGGCGTTAGAAGAAGTGTCTTCCGGCAGCAGATAGTGGGTTTTCTCAGCCAGATTGTAGCTGTCAAACGCACCATGTCGGTTATCCAGGTCGCCCGGGAAGACGGAGATGATCTCCACGTCATAGCCCTGATCGATAAAATACGTTACCTGATTCAGGACAAAGGTCTCGGACGCCACCGGAAAACGCATTGTGAAAAACGTAAGTTTCATCTGTTCACCCTAAACTCTGACGACGTCTTCAGTTATGGTGTTGCCAAGCACCCGCTCCTGAGCGACAGCGCTGTCAACCTGTTGTTTAACCGCTTCATAATTTTCGAGAATGCCGTAAACTTTGCTGATAATCGTTCCGTCCATCAGGCTCTTAACGTCCGATGCCATTTCTGGCAGTCCAAGCTGGTTCATCACGCCCAGTGATTTGTGCTCATAATTGATGGCAACGGCCGGCGTGCCAAAATTCATGGAAATAATGGTCGAATGCAAACGGGTTCCGATGGTGAGATGGCATTCACTCAACAGCACACCCAGCTCCAGATCGTTAAATTCATCCATTGCCACATGATATTTATCTTTTTCAACCACATGGTCGCGCAGCGTGATGGCCACCATACGGTCATCAATATAACCATCGATACCAGTACAGGTCGAGAGAGCCACCACATGATAACCCCGCGCAATCATCGCGTTGATCATCTTGCCAAACGCTACCTCATATTCCTGCTGCGTTACGCCAAGACGTTTATCAAAGGGTGCCAACTGACGAACGGTAATCGCAATGGTTTTTGTGGCAGCAATTTTCTTTTGCCAGTGCAGAAGGCTGTGTCCAGGCTGATCTACCGTTCGGGCACGAACCAAAAAGGCGGTATCAACACCGGCGAGCACTTTTTCCGTGGTGATATTACCCTGCTTCATCATCTCCAGACTCACGCTCTCGCGCAGCACCAGGCTGTTAACGCGGGAAAAGACGAAGTTGGCAATCTCGTTAAATCTTTCCTTCTGGAAAGGCCCCACGCTGTGCCCTACCAGATAAACAGGCTTCTTTGCCAGTAACGCGCAAAGTGAATGCTCAAACTGTAACGGACCATACAGGTCAACAAAGAATGAGCCACCAACCTGAATGACCGCATCATACTGCTTCAGCTTGTCGGTAAAATCCTGCAGGTATTTCGGCACGGAGAAAAACTTAAAGATGCCCTTGCCGCTGATATGCGCCATCATGATTTTCGGCATCAGACGACGTTTGACCTTATCGGTCAGTTTGTTCTTTCCCTTTTTGGTTTCGAGGAAAAGTTCATCGGGCATAATTTCCTGCTGAAGCAGATAGCCTGAACTGGTTGGGTAGCGACTGATGACATCAATTTCCAGATCGTTCCTTGCAAGGTTAAGCGAGTCAATGAGGCCACGTAATATGGCACCATCACCACGGTTACCACAGGTATGATTGCCAACTAATAAAATCTTCATAAGAACTCCAGAAAAAAGCTTTTCATCCCACAGGGCTAAGCCACCCATAACAGACTGATAAACATATATTTTTAACTAATGTATTCACCCGGTGAAAACTTTTAGCATCATTCGGAGCGCCCCCTGTCAGAGAGACCCGAGAATAGTCAGGAGCGGCTGACCCTGTCAGGCACCGCCCCCAAATTTTTACTTCCTGATAGCAAAATAGGGCACAGCAACCTGCTGGCCGTTTATAACCATCGAAATGTAGCCTTCCGCTTTGGAGGTATCGACCTCTTCCACTTTCAGCACACGTGACTGCATCAGCAGATCGCCCTGCTCATTGGCACCGATACCGGCTTTGCCGTTGTGCAGGGTAAAACGCTGAACGGCGCGGTGAGCGTTATCGCCAGATGGCTGTTTGACTTCCGCCATTTTGCTGTCGAAACGAGCACAGGAACCGGTCAGAAAACGATCTTTCGCGGTGGACTTCATCAGTACGCCAGCAGACGCTAACCAGCCTGCCAGTTTGACGTAGACGCGAACGTCGGTGTCATACGGTGTCTCAATCATCACATCGACGATCGGACTGGCGCCTTCCGCGTGCCAGCTCGCTTCAAACTTATGCGTTTTACGCTGCAGGTTGATGATCGCCTTACCACCGGTGGAGATACCATCGACCACCTTCTCCAGCGTATTTTTACCGGTGCCATTGCTGAAACCGGCCTGACCGAAGATCTCGACTTCCCAGTTATCCCCCACTTCGGGGCTGTAGATATTGCCGAGTTCGTACCACTTTTCCTGGTTGGTGTTGTTCACCAGACAGAAACGTGAGGTCAGGTAGTTGTACTTCATGCTGCCATCAACGGCGACGCCATAGGATTCAACGCGCGTTGACCCCTGCTCGAAGGCGCTCAGCCAGGCACCGTCGGCGCGTGAGTTATCAATCCAGCTCCCGGCCTGCAGATTAGTCTGGCGCATGTTCAGTCGCGAGTTGTGCGCAATCAGCGGGTTTTTACAGGTCTCCAGGCTCAGCGCATCAATAATCCACTGGCCGTTAGAGATGTTGCCCGGATTCTCCGAGTGTTCAATCCAGCCGTTATGGATCAGCGACTGGCTGCAGCGATCGAGGTTCAGCACCATACCTTTTGAACAGTGCTGCGCGTTAAAGTTGGACAGCTCGATAGCCGTGCTGTGATCCCACTTGCCGGTCTTCTGACCTGACCAGACTGACTTGATCACATCGCCGGTACACTTGCTGGCGTACCATTGATCGATCTTACAGTCGAGGGTATCCATCAGGCTCAGCGCGGTGCCACCCAGCGCATTGAAGCGCAGACAGGCCCCGCGGAAGAACTGGCCGCCCGGACATTTATTATCAAAGAAGCCCTGCTCATTTGGGCGGCCGTCGGTCTGGCCATTAACAATCAGGTTGCTAATTTCCACCCATCGGGCGTTGACCTGGAAAATAAAATCAGACTTGCCGTCTGAGACAATGGTGGTCGCCGGGAAGTAACCGAAGTTGACCATTGCCCCGGAGATACGGAAGAAGCGGGTTGTCTCTTTCGCAAAATTACAGCCGCTGACGAAGAAGGTTCCTGCAGGGAACTGCACGCAAATCTGCTGGTTAGACTTCTGCGACCAGTCATACATTGCCCGGATAGCCGGTGCAGCATCGGTCTTACCGTCATCAATGGCACCGAAATCAAACAGGGTCAGATGGTTAAAATCCTGTACCACACGACGCCAGTGGAAATCAGCCCCTGAGAAGATCACACCGCCATCGTCCGGCGCGGCGCTAAGGCTGCCAACAAATTCGCCGCCACCCTCTTCCTGACCGTCGTGCCAGCTGCTGAGCTTCACCTTCGCACCTTCAAAAAGTGGGCGGGTCTGGCGTAATTCAGCGACCGAACCAATTTCACCAATCAGCTGATAGCCTGCGGGCTGCGCGAGGCGCTGGCTGAAGTTATTGGCCCCCGGACGGCTGACGTCCGGAATGTTGAACAGCACGTGGCCATTGTCATCCACCACCGCCATTGAGTGGGCCGGATTGGCGATCAATGCAGCGTTATCTGAGATAAAATGCTGAAAATTACCCCGGTTTAGCGTCACCGGCTGCTCAATTTTCGATAACTTACCGCTGGCGTTACGCAGGAACAGATCGGTCAGGTTACCCGGTCGGGTTGGGTCTGTACCGGCCTTGCCGATATAGAGTTTGCCGTTGAAATTCTTCCAGAAACGATCCGGCATGGTATAGATATTTTCCGGTGTCAGGATCGGCACATCTTCCTTTGGTATATCACCCGCATTGACGTCCGTCAGTGAAACGGAAGCATTCTTTTGCGCGGCCTGGCTGGAAAACGAACTCACAGAAAGGGCTGCAAGAATCGATGAGAACCCGGTAATTAATTCTCTTCTTTTCATTCATGTAATCCCATAGTCATTAGTGTGGCGTGAATGTGTTTCCAGAGGATTAATTATTTAAACAAGCGAGAGCCAGGTTTCTTTGATGATCTTGCCGTCAAATTTCAGGGCTGTAGTTTTAGTTTTTTCGCTCATGGCGTGGAACAGCTCATCGTTGTGCGCGAGCTGGTTCATTTTTTCGATAAAGCTGGCGCGATCGTTCATTGCCACCAGGAAACCATCTTCGTTATTGTTGATGATCTCCTGCGGGCCGGTCGGGCAGTCATAGGCTACCACCGGTAACGACCAGGATTTCGCTTCAAGCAGGACCAGCGGCAACCCTTCATAACGAGAGGTCATCAGGGCCATATCACTGTCGCGATAATAGTCGTTGATGTTGGAAACTCGCCCGACGAAGGACACGCTGTCCGAGATATTCAGCGAAGCGGCTTTAGCAATCAGCTCATCTTTCAGCTCGCCGTCACCGGCAATCGCCAGCTTCCATTGTGGATTGGTGGCCTGGAACCCTTGCCAGACATCCAGCAGCAGGTCGAAACCTTTCTGGAAGTCGAGACGGCCCACGGCCAGTGCCTGATAATTACGCTGAGTACGCTGGAAATTTTTGTACACCACCGGGTTGGGGATAGTTTTACTTGGAATGCCCCACTGCGTGAACACCGAGTCATCTTTGTCGGTCAGAACGATGACGCGGTCGTAATAGCGCAGAAAGAGATATTTGAGGAACTTAATCGGTTTGCTGAAGGAGTTGATCGCAATGTGCTCGCAGGCGTAGGTTTTCGCCTTTTTCTTTTTCAGCGACAGCAGGCTGTGCAGCGCAAACATCACGCTCAGACGCCCCATGCTGATCAGAAAAACAGCGTCAAAACCTTGCTGATTAATCTGCTTTACGGCACTGCGGATCGGATTGCTGTCACCGGCAAAACTGACAATCTGTTTCACCTTTTCGAACGGGTAAAACGGCTTGCCTGAGCCTTCCAGTGAATAGACCGTCACTTCATGTTCATCGCCCAGACACTCGGACATGAAGTTACAAATGTTCTCGGTTCCGGCATAGGAATAGGCGTCTTTAATCACCAGCACTATCTTTTTCATCGCGGACTCGCCACCTCAATCACTTCAATGTTAAAAACCTGCGCTACCGGGCAAACAGTGCCAGCGGTCAGCCCAGGCTACGGCGTTTGTCATTGCAAGACTGAAACGTTTCAAGCCGGCAGGTTATCTGTGCTTCAACGTGAACAGAACCCCGTTAACCATGTACCAGAGATAATAGTAATACACTTTCAGAGGATTGTTTTTATAGATAAATCTTAATAAATCGAGATGCCACTTCGCCGCTTTATTTTTATTGCGCGACAGAGAATCACCCAGCTCATAATAAATAACCAGGTTTCGGTCAATAACCCGGGCCTGTTTGTACTGATCGAATAATTCATAGAGAAAAAGGAAGTCTTCGTGACCCTTTTTCTGGAAGAAAATCTGGCGGGCCGGACGACGGTAGCAGACGGAAGAGAAGCAGATACGGAACTGCTTTTTCACAAAGTTCTCTTTCATCAGATAAGGTTTGCCGTAGGTGACGTCATAGGCTTTGGTACGCGATTTATAGCCGTAATGGGAGATCACCAGGTCGTCCCCGGCGGCCAGCGCCTGCACCTGTAGCATCAGCTTGTCTTTTTCCCACTCGTCATCGCTGTCAAGGAAGGCAATAAACTCCTCGGGCGCGGCCTTCAGCCCCACGTTACGGGTTTCTGCTGCACCAAGGTTCACCTCGTTGCTGAGAATGGTGATACGCGGATCGCGGCAGTGTTCCTGCACGAAGGCCAGCGAATCGTCGGTTGATTTATCGTTTATCAGATATATCCGCCAGTCCGTCCAGGTTTGATCAAGTACCGACTGTACCGCGCGTAAAACTGTGTTACGGGCGTTATACATAGGGATGACAATGCCTACTGTGCCGATTTGATTATTCATCTGAAATCCTGCATGTGAATCGTGGAAGACCAAAATTGGGAATAAAAAAGGCCAGATTACCTGGCCAGTGACTCAAAAAATTCGAAAGAGCGGCGCAATACTGTAACCGTCTATCGACTGAACGGAGAGGATAGTGTTGTACGCCAGGTAATAGGTCGTCATGGCGAACAGCAAACCGAAGTTGAGCAGCGGGTTTCTGATGCGCAGCATGAGAAACGACAGCAGCAGCGGTTCCGTGTGCAGGAACAGGTTACCCACCCTTCCTCCGAGAATTGAGAAGTCGGAGAAGACGATACGCACGGCCGCACCGGCGGAATACGCAATGAGCAGCATGTACGCCAGCCGGTCTTTGGGTTCGATTGGCTTGTTAAAATAGACCACAGTGAAGAAGATAATAAACGCTATATTCTTCAGGTTAGCCAGACCGAACACCGGTGACGCCACGTCAAAGGTGGTCCCGCTGTAGCCCATTGCCCTGTCACCGATTGCCGGGACTATCCCCAGCGAATCAAGGAACAGTTTTTTGCCGCCGATCAGTCCAAGTGGAATAGCCGCAATCACCATCGCAATACCGAAGTACTTGCGCTCTTTCAGGAACAGGAATGGCGTCACCATCAACACGGCATAACCGGTAGAGTGTGACTGGCTGCTCAGCACAAGGAAGATGACCGCCAGCAGGTATTTTCTGCCCGCTGCGGTACAGATACAGGCCACGGCAAAGGCACTCGACAGACCAAAACGGATCTGGTTCATGTCTTTGTTAATAAACAGGTGCGCGGAGTAGAGACACAGCGAGCACAGAATCAACGGCGAATATTTTTTATAGATAAAGGCGTTGGTAGTCACCGCAATAAAAGCCACAAACAGCAGGAAATAGTAGCTGTTATGCGTAAACCAACCCAGCACCCAGGCCAGAATCATGAACAGGTTTTCGTAGCGATAGACATCCGCTACCGTTGAGTACCCTTCCATGCTGGTCTGTCGTGAAAAGTCATGGAAGAACCCAAGATACTGCCAGTCATCTATCCCTGAGCCCGGCCCACGCATCCCGGCGAACAGGATCAGAACCACGGTTCCTATAAAGAAAAAATAGGTAATGACACGTTGGGTTTTCGGCTGTGCTGACTGGTTAATGGTGGCCAGTTCAAAAAGACAAAAAACGAGCAGTGTGTAGCTTATTATCCAGTATATGGCCATTCTTATCCCCACAAGGCTAGTTTTCCGGAACGAAAACTAACGCTATTTACCACCTAATCGCTCTCTGACCTTATCCTTCAGACGATTGATAAAGTAGGTGCGGTTATCTTTATTTGTTAAGAAGAAATAACGGATAAAACTGACGCTGGCCTGCAGTGATTTTCCATCCATTTTATAGCGCAACGGCAGTTTATACGCTTTGTAGGTGTTAATATCGCGCTGCGTCAGGTGAGGCTTCATCTTATCAAGCCAGAAGAAGGAGTATTTCACCGACTCGCCTTTGTGTTTGGAGCCAAACGAGGAAACCAGGTGATAGTTTGCCAGCGGCTGAGCAATCATCACAAACTCGTAGCCTTTTTTATCTGCCCGGATGCAGAAGTCATAGTCCTGATGACGGATATATTGCGGATCGAATTTGATGTCTTCCGCATATTCCCGCTTCAGTACAATGGTGCTGGTCTGGATAAAGCCGTAGCAGCCAAACAGATACTCGGCCACGGTTTCATTGTGTGCGACCGGCTGCATCGGCATCACCTTCAGGAATTTTCCATCCTGAATGATATTGACCTGGCTGAAAATGATGGTTTTTTGTTTACCCTGCGCTTCCAGCTCACGAATGGTTTTCAGTGATTCCGCCAGCTTGTCCTTGTGCCATTCATCGTCAGCATCCAGAAAGCAGATATAGTCCCCTGTCGCCAGATCGATCCCTTTATTACGGGCAGCAGAACCAAACAACTTCTCCTGTGAAAGCACCAGCTGGATCTTCAGCTGGCTGTAATTTTTCACCACTTCGGCAAGCTGTTCAGCATCAGCGGACTTATCGTCAATGATGATCACTTCAAAATTCTGATAAGTCTGTGCGGCCACACAATCCAGCGTGGTCACAATAGAGTCGGATGCATTGTATGCAGGAATAACAATCGAGAAGAAAATATCCTTCATTACCAGCTACCTTTTTACGTCCAGTTGATACGGCCTGGAATACAAAACCGCAGAAAAGTCAGCCAGGAACCCTTCACGTAAGGCGAAAGGTTCCCGCCTGTTTAGTTAGCTTTTTGCATTCTGCTTGTAGTTGTAATCGTAATAGTCATAACCGTAGCCATAGGCATTGGCTGCTTTACGCACCACGGCGTTCAGGATAACGCCTTTCACTTCGATACCATTCTGAGCAAAGCGGCGATAGCTGAACTCAACCTCACGCAGGGTGTTAGTCTCGAAGCGAGCCACCATCAGTGAGGTTCCCGCCAGCTTACCGATAATGGAGGCGTCCGTTACCGCCAGGATGGGTGGCGTATCGATCAGCACCAGATCGTAGTTTTTGCTCGCCCATTCCAGTAGCTCCCCCAGACGGCTGTGCATCAGCAGTTCGGACGGGTTCGGTGGAACCTGACCGCGTGGGATAAAGTCGAAGCCGTATGGCCCGCTCTGAATCATCTCAGTGCTGAAAGGTTTTTTACCGGACAGCACGTCGGACAGACCGATTTTATTCGCGGCACCCAGCAGCTCGTGGGTATAACCACGGCGCATGTCACCATCGATAAACAGCACTTTCTGATCGGCTTTCGCCACCAGCGTCGCCAGGTTGGAACAGATAAAGGTTTTACCAATCCCCGGGCTGGCACCGGTAATCATCAGAATGTTGTTTTTCGCTTCCATCATCGCGAAGTGCAGGCTGGTACGCAGACTACGAATAGCTTCGATAGACAGGTCAGTTGGGTTACCCAATGCCAGCAGCGAGTTATGCGGATCAACTTTTATCTGCGAACCACGGCGGGCCAGCGCTTCAGCATCACGCTTACGCTGCCATTCGGACAGGGGCACGCTGGCGTAGACGTTGATGCCGCGCTCTTCCAGCTGATCCGGACGGTCGATGCCGTGGTGGAACAGCGCTTTCAGCAGGATATAACCCACCGACACCACGCCACCCAGAATCATGCTGGCCAGGATCACCAGCAGCTTTTTTGGTGCGACCGGAGCAGCAGCCGTCTCAGCATGGTCAACGATGCGCACATCGCCCACGGTACTGGCTTTACTGATGTTCAGTTCCTGCTGGCGGTTCAGCAGCTGCATGTAAATTTCCTGACCGGACTGAACGTCACGGGTCAGACGCACGATTTCCTGCTGGGTAGCTGGCATCTGGCCAATTTTCTGATTCAGACGTTTCTGCTCATCTTCCAGCGTCTGGCGTTTTTCCAGCAGCGCACGGTAGGTGGGGTGATCTTTCTTGAACAGCTGCGACACTTCCGCTTCACGGAAGGTCAGTTCATTCAGTTGGCTCTGGATGCTGACTGAAGAGTCCAGCGCAGATTTCGCTTCCAGTGACATATCCACGGAATCATTCTGACGACGATAGGCGTTCAGCTTATCTTCTGCGGCATCCAGTTTGGAGCGCACATCCGGCAGCTGCTTCTTCAGGAACACCAGGCTTTTTTGGGCTTCAGCCGATTTACGGTCAATGTTCTGGTCAACGTAGTTGTTGATAATCTGATTCAGCACGGTGCTGATCTGCACCGGATCTTCACCCAGATAGGTCAGGCCCAGTACACCGGTGTCTTTTCCTTTATCGGCAACAGTCAGGTTATTGCTCACCATACTGATTGCCTGCAGCTGGGTCAGTTTGGTCACGGTGAAATCCGTACCCGGATCGGCCTGCTGGATGCTGTTAACCTTCATGGTCACGCCATTGTGGTTTTCCAGCTCCCCGACTTTACCTTTGAACAATTCATTACCATCTTTGCTGACGGTATAACTGTCCGGTCCGGTGACTTCCAGCTGCATAACCGGCTTTTCCCAGCTGACCGGGATGCTCAGTTGTGAAACGGACACCTGACCCGGTTTGTTACCCATCAGACGGGACAGGCCTTTACCGATGACCGGCAGATAGTGCTGCTGCACCAGGGCATCCAGACCCAGGTCCTGAACAGTTTTGCCAATAACCAGACGGGAGGTCACGATTTCCACTTCTGTCGCAGACATCGGCTGCGCGTTCGGCATCATCTGGCTCAGGTCATTCAGCACGGTATTGGCGTTTTTGTCTTCCACCTGCACCATCGCATCCGAACTGTAAATCGGCGTGGCGAACAGAACGTACAGGGTGCCGAGCAGCATAAACAGAGCCGTAACAGCCACAATTACCCAACGATGATCAACAAGCTGTCCCACAAGATGCGCCAGGTCCCATCCGGATGAGTCCTCTTGCGACGCTGACGGTGCCTTACTTTTTATATTCATGGATAATCCCAACTATCGGCTTAATGCGTTGACCCATTTCTGGGCAGCGTTTTCGAGTAATCCGTACGTGGCTTCATAGGCATCGCGGCTTTTCTTGTAGGGATCCGCTATTTCCTGTTGGTTGAGCCAGTGGCCAAATAACATGGTCTTGCCACGAACGGAGGGGTTGATGCGGTTAACCAGATCGACATGTTTTTTTTCCATTACCAGGAGCAGATCGTAATCCCGGCACATGCCTGAGGTCAGCTGGCGGGCGATATGCCCCTCCAGCGAGAGCCCGTGTTCACTGGCAACGCTGCTTGCGGTATCGTCAGCCGCGTGATCCACCACGGCACTCAATCCGGCTGAGGCGATGTCCTTGCCTGGCAGAGCCGTTTTGAGCATCCGCTCCCCGGTAGGAGAGCGGCAGATATTGCCGACGCAGACCACTAAGATTGAATTAATCATAATGTTCTCCGGTGGTTACCAGTTATGAATAATCTGGGCGTTTTCGCTGGCGTTGTAGATACCGGTGATGGTTGGGACCAGCTGAGAAACGACACGGTTCCAGCGTGCCAGAGGCGTCGCCGTCACGTAGACAATGTCATACGGCTGCAGCTGGAACTCTGAGCCCATGACCATGGCCGATGCGTCTTTGACGTTCAGCTGGTAAATGTTGGCAATCTTCTTACGGTTCGGTCCTTTGGTCGGACGAATAACGAACACGCCGGTCGCATCCGCCACGGCCTGGTCCATACCCTGCGCGTTGCCCAGTGCTTCAGCCAGTGTCATACCGGCGCGGTCCATCTTCAGCGTCGCCTGCTGTTTCACTTCGCCCATCACAAACACTTTCAGGTCGTCGTTACGCGGAATATAGAGAATGTCGCTTGGGTACAGCAGGTGGTTCTGCGACAGATCGCCGTTCTGCATCAGAGCCTGTAAGGAGATTGGAATTTCGCGACCATTATGGGTCAGCACCACATTACGCCAGTCGGCGTTAGCGGTCAGGCCGCCCGCGGCGTTAACCGCATCAAGGATAGTCAGCGGCACGTTGGTGATTGGCTGCTGGCCGGAGGTGGTCACTTCGCCCGTCACGTAAGCTTTCTGTGACTTAAAGGAAGCCACGCTGACGTCAACCTGAGGGCTTTCGATGTACTGTGCCAGACGATTAGCAATCTCGTTACGCACTTCCTGAACGGTACGCCCTGCCACGCGAACACGGCCGATATACGGATAGAAAATGGTGCCATCGGAGTGGACCCAGTTACCCGTATCGCTGGCGCTACGGTACTGACCTGCCGGGGTGGTTAATTCCGGGTGATCCCAGACCGTCACGGTCAGTACGTCGCCGATACCAATCCGGTATTCGTAGCTCTGCAGCTCGGTTTGCAGCTCAGGGTTAGGCTGGGCCACAACGGGTTTTGGTTTCAGTTGCTCAACCAGGCTTGGGGTCAGTGGAAAGACGTTGACGTACTTATCGATATCGAAATCGCTATCCTGCTGCTTGATAACATCTTTTCCGCTGGTCGAAATCGTTGAGCCAGGCACCACGGTACAGCCGGAAAGCAGGGTAGCCGTTATCAACAAGGGTAATACTTTCGTTTTGATTGTAATCATCTATATCATCGCTATCAGTAATTTGAATGATAGTGGCGAATCCGCCGCTGTGTAGCGTCATGCAAAAGTAATAAGGTGAATCACTTAATCAGGCACTGTAACTGTCGGTCATTATCTTAAACTCCCTATCCTTTTTTATGCCTTGCCGGTTTGATTAAAGCCGACGCTTAACATTCGTCAAAAAAAAAGTTTGTTTAGTACGCAAGTCAATGACAGTTAACAGTCAATAGACGCCAGCACTGCCGGCACATCAGCACCCGCAGGACAGAAAAACGCTTCTGTCAGTAAGCGCCATCGCGCTTCAAAACTACCCCAACCGTTTTGAACAGGATGGCGATATCGTTCCACAGTGACCAGTTCTTCACATACCAGGAGTCAAAGTAGACGCGAGTTTCGTAATCCACATCATTACGGCCACTGACCTGCCACAGGCCAGTCATACCCGGTTTAGCCATGAAGTAGTAATCCACATCACCGGCATAACGCTCCAGCTCATCTTCAATCACCGGACGCGGACCGACCAGGCTCATCTCGCCGCGCACCACATTCCATAGCTGTGGCAACTCGTCGAGACTGGTTTTTCGGATAAAGTGACCAATGCGTGTAATACGCGGGTCGTTTTTCAGTTTGAAATCTTTGTCCCACTCCGCCCGGGCAACCGGGTCGGTACGCAGAACTTCTTCCAACACTTCTTTCGAGTTCACAACCATCGAGCGGAACTTCAGGCATTTAAACTTGCGCCCGTTCAGCCCCACACGTTCGTGACCATAAATTGGGTTACCGCCGTCGCGAGCGACCATAAAGATCAGTACCGCCAGCGCAGGCATCAGCATGATGATAATCCCCAGTGCGCCGACAATATCAAACGCCCTTTTGACAAAGCGCGAAGTCCGCTTGGCAAGATTATTGCTGACCCGCAGGATCATCACTTCATGGCTGAAAATATAGGCCATATCCGTGCCATAAAGCGGAACGCCGCGTAATGAAGGTATCACGGAAACGGAACGGCAGTTATGTTTAGCCAGATTCTTCAGCCACAGATCGCGGTGATGGCTCTGTTCAAATTCAACCGCAACGATAAATTGCGTGTCGCCGTTAACCATCTGCCATAAGGCGTCTTCTTCACGGATCACCGGAATACCGAACAGGGCAGGAGCAGGAGTAGTACCATCCACATCGTAGAATGCCACCACGTCAAAGCCCATCACCTCTTCACTCTGCAGCGCCATATAGGCTTCTTCCGCATTTTTACCGCTGCCGATAATGATCGACTGACGCTTCCACAGACCATAATGATTCAGCAGGCGTTTGATCACCGCACGGCCAACCGGAATAAATACCAGTGCCAGTAACCAGGTCAGGATCCAAATCCATCGGGAAAGTTCCCATTTAGACAAAGCGGTAATTGACAGATCGATAACGGAAAAAATCAGGACACTTCTGAATATTTCCTTAAGCTCAAACCAGAATGGTTTGCGATAGGTATAGTGGCGCAGGCGAACCCAGAACCAGCCGATACAAATCACAGAGAGGATAATGTGTGTAGCAATTTTCAAATGCAGATCTTGTGTCAGAATATCATCTAGCAGATTACCTGGTAATGCATTCATCAATAAGATTGCAATAAACAAAGAGGCATTAAAAAAAATCAGGTCTGAAAGTGCCAGTGACAGTTTTATTAACAGCCCTTTAAAGGTGAATTCTATATCGCGCATAGTTAACTCTTAATTTTTTCTTCGAAAGCCTGTGATTTATTAATTTCCACCGCTGAAAATAATTGCGTGTTTTCTCATCACGTCATTTATTACACAGGAAACGTATTTGGGAGTCGTGCTAAAAGGTCATCGTAACTTGCGGTGCGGCGTGAGATTAGACATGTAAAATCAACAACAAAGTGGGTGATAAATGCAGCGAAACGGACCAGACCCGCCCTTTCGTGACACGCTACCGCCCCTGGCTTGTAGCTGCCAATGTGCTGTAACGCGCTTTCACCTTGTTGCTTTTATCCTGTCCTCTCCGGTCGGCAGGCTCATGCATTAGCCATCTTACGCATCCTGCAACCGGACGAAAAAGACGCGCCTTGCTAATCGTTACATTAACGCAGACATTTACTAACACGTTGCTATACTAGTTATTACTGGCCTGTTTACAAGAGTCTGCCCGCACCCGCACGGTCTTTTAGGATTAAGACTACCTTTCGCTCCAGTCTATACCGTGCATTTCATCTTTTGCCTCCGGATAAAATTCAGAATAATTCGATCTAAAAATAAGAATAATCCTGAACGCTTCGTCTTAACGCTATAAGTATCCCTCAGTTCACCACTCTGACCTATGCGAATTGTCCTGAAAATAAAATGGCGGATATTCCCCGGATTTATGCTGGTAATTTCAAATGATGATAATCCCGTTGCTGGCGATAATCTGAGCCTGGGTCAGTCCGCACGGCTATTATTTGTTGAATCGCGCTGCGTTCACTATCATCATGACCATTCCTGTAACCTGTAGTGGTGAGCGTGTGATGTTCGAATGGATCGCCGATCCGTCAATCTGGGCTGGGCTGGTCACCCTGATCGTGCTGGAGCTGGTGCTGGGCATTGATAACCTTGTGTTCATTGCCATTCTGGCAGAGAAACTTCCCCCCTCGCAACGCGACCGGGCCAGGATAACGGGTCTGATGCTGGCGCTGGTCATGCGTCTGCTGCTGCTGGCTTCTATCTCCTGGCTCTCTTCCTTAACCTCTCCCCTCTTCACACTTGCTGGGCACCCTTTCAGTGCACGTGACCTGATCATGCTGGTTGGCGGCGTGTTTCTGCTGTTCAAGGCCACCATGGAACTGAACGAGCGGCTGGAAGGAAAGGACGAGGATGAAAATCCACAAAAGCGTGGTGCTAAATTCTGGCCGGTAGTCGCGCAAATAGTGGTCCTGGACGCGGTGTTCTCGCTGGACTCGGTGATTACTGCGGTTGGGATGGTGGATAATCTTGCGGTGATGATGGCAGCGGTGATTGTCGCCATCCTGCTGATGCTGCTGGCCAGCAAGGCGCTGACCCGATTTGTCAACGAACACCCGACGATTGTGATCCTCTGCCTCAGTTTCCTGCTGATGATTGGCTTCAGCCTGGTGGCGGATGGCTTTGGTTACCACATTCCGAAAGGCTATCTCTACGCCGCGATCGGTTTCTCAGTGATTATCGAGGCACTTAATCAGCTGGCGCAGTTTAACCGCAGGCGTTTTCTCTCGGCGAAGGCGCCCCTGCGTAAGCGCACTGCCGAAGCCGTGCTGCGCTTACTGCGTGGCAGTCATGAACATGCAGAGCTGGATGCTGAAACCTCCTCGCTGGTAGCTGACAACGCAGAGAATCGCGCGATCTTCAATAAGCAGGAGCGGATGATGATTGCCCGGGTGCTGAGGATGGGACAGCGCACCGTCAGCAGCATTATGACTTCGCGTCACGATATTGAGCACATTGACCTGAGTGAATCGCCGGAGAAAATCATGGCGCTGCTCGACAACAACCAGCACACGCGACTGGTGGTGACGGAGAACAGCGACGATCCTCTTGGCGTGGTGCACGTGATCGATCTGCTGAAGCAGGCGCTGCATGGCGACAGCCTGGATATCCGTGCACTGATCCGCCAGCCCCTGGTCTTTCCGGAGCAGCTCACTCTGCTCCCTGCCCTTGAACAGTTCCGCACAGCCCGCACCCATTTTGCTTTTGTTGTGGATGAATTTGGCTCGGTGGAAGGGGTAGTGACATTAAGTGATGTGATGGAGACGATTGCCGGTAATCTGCCCAACGAAGGAGAAGCGATCGATCCGCGCTATGACATTCAGCAAAATGTTGATGGCAGCTGGACAGCGAACGGGCATATGCCTCTGGAAGATTTGGTAATGTACGTTGAACTGCCGCTGGATGAGAAACGCGAATTCCACACGCTGGCCGGTCTGCTGATGGAGCATATGCAGCGGGTGCCGCAGGAAGGAGAAGAGATTCAGGTCGGCGAGTACCTGTTCCGTACTCTGCAGGTGGAGAGTCACCGTGTGCAGAAGGTGCAGATTATTCCACTGAAGGTGGAAGAACCGGATTACGAAGTTTAAAAGAGTCGCTGTTAAGGATATCAGCGACTCTTTTTCTTACGGTTATAAATCCTTGATCAGCTTCTGCACCGAACTGTTCTTGTCGCTGCTCTGATTACGGTCCGACCACTGCTTCAGCCGTTTCTTCGCTTCGTCCTGCAATTGCTGCCGCAGGACCTGATCGACCTGCAGAGAGTAGTTCAGCGACGACCACGGACCGTAGATCCTCAGCGGCACCGGCGTTTGCTGCAATCGGCTTACCAGCGCATCATCGCCCTGCCAGCCTTTGGTCACCGTCACGCCAAAGGTAATATCCGCCTGCTGATCCGCCAGGTTCACACCGCCCTTCCCGCTGTAGTCCAGCATTGAGGAGTGCCCCTGCAAATCACCAAACGTCAGTTGGCCGTTGTTGAGCTTAGCGCTGCCTTTAATCTGTTGCAGATTGCTGCCGTCTTCCGTTTTCGACGGACCGCGAACCCGGCTGCTGTTACGTTCAACTGCGCGCTGGATCATCTGCTGGAAGTTCAGACCGGCCATCTGCGCATTGTTCAGACTCAGCTCTGCACTCCCCTGCCAGGCGCGCTTGAATGACGGTACCGTCAGGCCGGTTCCGCTGAAATTACCGGTAAGCGACAGATCGCCACTTAAGGATTGCGGCATATCAAAGGCCTTCAACAGCGGCGCAACAGCAATATTCTGCAGTAAGGGTTGAAGAGCAACCTGCGTTTGCGGGCTGCGAATATTCACCGTGCCCGGCAGCGAGAAAGTCCCGTTACCGGCTTTACCGCTCAGCGTGGCTAACTTCAGCAGACCATTAGTGCTGCTGGCATTCAGCGCCACCTGGTCAAAGTCCATCCCGCGCCAGCGCATCTTGTCAACCGCCAGCGTCAGACTACCGTCCAGCGCATTCAGCGGTGAATCGGCATTGTCATGCTCCGTCGGCTGTGAAATCACCGGTCCCGGGCCGGAGCGTTGTGCCTCCACGCCTTGCGTGTTGCTGACGTTCGCGGTTTCCAGCCCCAGCAGCGAATCCATATTCAGCATTGCCGAGTGCAGAGCAATCTTCAGTTGTGGCCGCCCGGCCAGCGTACCGCTTGCGCTGCCTTCAAGCTGGCTGTCATTGGCGCTGACCGCCATCTCTTTCAGGCTGAAGGCCTGGTTATCACCCCGCCAGTCGGCCTGCATTTTCGCCTGCCCCTTCAGCCCCTCGGTGGGCAAATCGGCCCCGGTCAATTGGTAATCCAGCTGGTTAATCATCGCAGAAAGGTGCTGAGGATAACGGCTGAGATCCGCATCAGCATTGAGACTGACCAGCAGTTCACGCTGATCGCGGCTGATACGGCTGCTCATTTCAATGTGTGCCTGCCGCCGCTGATTCTGCGAAAGCTGCAGGTTCAGATCGCGCACGTTAAGCTGCTCGCCGTTGCTCTGCTGCCAGATCAACAGGCTGTCAGCCACGCGCAGCTGGTCGATATCAAATTTCCAGCCGTGGCTGCTTTCCGGCGGAGCTGAATCAGCGGGCCCGACCGGCGCATTGGCAGGGCTTTGTGCTTCGCTGTCCGGCGTCAGGCGGACCACCGCCCCTTTTAACATCACCTGTTTTACCGCCAGTTGATGGGAAAGCAGAGGAAGCAGCTTGACATCCAGCCGCATGTTGCTGGCGCTGACCAGCGGCTGCTGTGCACCCGGGGCGGTCAGGGTCATCTGGCCAGAGAGAATGCTGAGCTGCGGCCAGACGTGCCAGCGGAGATCGCCATTGAGCGCCAGGCGGTAACCGCTGCGCTGTTCAACCTGCTGGGTCATATAGGCGCGAAAATCATTGGGATTGACCAACAGCACCAGCGCAGTCATTCCGGCCACAATTACCACCAGCAAAATCGCCAGCGTGGTAATGAATCTTCTCATGCCTTCCCCTTAATCAATCCTTATCAATCCTGCTGGCGTCCGCGCCCTGCTGTCCTTTGTACTTCGCGTCCTGACGACGGTTATAAGGACGGGCGGCAGGCCCGGAAAGCGGCTCAAAACTCAGCGCGCCAATCAGCATGCCCGGACGCAGCGCCAGCGGCAACTTACCTGAATTATAGAACTCCAGCACTATCCGGCCCTGCCAGCCCGGATCAATGCGGTGCGCGGTGACGTGAACCATCAGTCCCAGACGGGCCAGCGACGATCGCCCATCCAGCCAGCCAACCAGGTTATCGGGCAGCGTAACGGACTCCAGCGTCACGGCCAGCGCCAGTTCTCCCGGGTGCAGGAAAAAGGCCTCGCCTTCGGCCAGCACAATCTCATCGCTCATCACGCGATCCAGCGCGGCGCTGACTTCATCCTTCGGGCCACTCAGGTCAATAAAGGCCGCCGTATGACCGCGGAAGGTTCTGAACAGGTTGCCCAGGCGCACGTCAACAGTCGCGCCATTGATTCGTTCAACCGGCGGACGAGGGGAAATCTCCAGCTGGCCATTATCCAGCCAGGCTTCAATATCGCGGTCGCATAATCTCATCGGGGTACTCCATAAAAGTCAAAGTGAGCTATCCGGCTCTGCACCACTGCACATCCTGTACAGGGACCGGCAACCTCTCAGCGGCTACCGGAGTCAGCCGGGCTATTCGAAGAACTGATTGATTTTCGCCTTGAGAATATCAATCGCAATGCGGTTTTTACCGCCGCGAGGCACGATGATGTCGGCGTACTGTTTGGAAGGTTCAATAAACTGTAAGAACATCGGGCGGACGGTCTTCTGGTACTGAGCCATTACCGAATCCATTGAGCGGCCTCGCTCGTTAACGTCACGCTTCATGCGGCGCATCAGGCAAATATCCAGTGGCGTGTCGACAAAAATAGAGAAATTCATTTCCTGACGGAGACGCGCATCGGTCAGCAGAAGGATCCCTTCCAGAATAATCACTTTTTTAGGCTTCAGCTGCAGAGTTTGCCCGGTACGGGTATGCTCAACATAGCTGTAAACTGGCAGATCAATCGGCTTCCCGGCTTTCAGCATCTGCAGGTGTTGCAGCAGCAGACTGTGATCCATCGCGCTGGGGTGATCGTAGTTAGTTTTTACCCGCTCATCCATAGTCAGGTGACTTTGATCTTTGTAATACGCATCCTCGGGGATGACACCAATATTTTCGTCGCCCACCCGCTCGCGTACTTCGCGATAGAGGGTACTGGCAATAAGACTTTTTCCCGAAGCTGAGGCGCCGGCAATACCTACGATGACGCACTGATGCGACTTATCAGTCATAAATTAAAGACCTGGTTACGGATTGTCAGAGACAATGGAGAGGATGAATTCGCGCGTAATTATAAGGATTTCGGGGGGTTGATGCCAGTGAAATGGAGTGAAAAAGCTTTTCAGACTTTACCGTTATACGCCCCTGCAGATGAAGGTTAAACTGATGTTAATGAGACTGACTTCACGTTTTTAGTCATAAGGAATTCTGGTGTCCTGGCATATTTTGCATATTTTGACCTACTTTGGCGACAGCATGTTGCTTATCCCTACCGCGGTGATTATGGCTCTGCTGATCACCTGGAAAAACAGCGACCGCCGTGCCGTCTGGTACTGGGCGCTGGTTTTCTGCACCGCTGGCGCTATTGTCAGCCTGTCTAAAATTGCTTTCCTGGGTTTCGGCATCGGCAGCGCCCGCTTCAACTTTACCGGCTTCAGCGGCCATAGCGCGATGTCCGCCACCCTGTGGCCGGTGATGCTGTGGCTGATCAGCGGACGCCTCCCCAGTTTCTGGCGGTTCGTCGCCATTGGTATTGGCTACCTGATCCCTCTGATGGTGGGTGTTTCCCGCCTGCTCCTCAACTATCACTCCAAAAGCGAAGTGATTACCGGTCTGATCCTCGGCTTTACTCTTAGTACTGCATTCCTGGTCAGCCAGCGCCGTTCGGAGTTGAAAGGCTTCTCCACCGGCCAGCTGTGCGTAGCGTTGCTGGTGCCGATTTTACTGATGGGCCACGGCCGGATTGCCACCACCCAGCAATTTCTGCAACGCCTTTCGGTGCAGATTGCCGGCATCGACCATGCCTGGACGCGCTCCGAACTGCTGAAGCTGCGTCAGTAAGCCTGCGATTTGCGGCAGAACAGGTCGTCAATCGTCCGAATACAGGGGTAAATTGAATTACCACAAGCATTCCAGGGTGGTTATGTTAGCATGCCAAAAATAACCTGGATCGAGCTGACATAACCGTTGCCCTGCTGGATTTGTGAATGACGACTGAGACCTTTTTAGCACCCGATCACACCTCTTCTCCGTGGGCCAACGCGCTGATGTTTGGCGTACTCTCTTTCGCTTTGACGTTGTTCTGTGTTGAGTTAATAAAAGTCAGCGGACAGATTTCTCCTTTGTGGTTTTCCACCGCCCTGATGACCATCCTGGTCTTCCGCCAGCCCAATAAATTACTGCCCCTGCAGCTGGCCTGCTGCGTGCTGGGGATCGCCGTGGCCAATGCACTGGTGCTGGGCTATTCATTTACGGCGATAAGGTTTCCCCTCCTCAATCTGGCCCAGGCTCTGCTGGGCGGCCTGCTGCTCCGCGCTTTACTGGACCGAAAAACTCCACTGGACTCGCTGCTGAGCTGGAGCAAAATGTTTGTAGCGGTCGGGCTGTTTACGCCACTGGTGGGTGGCCTGCTTGCCTGCTGGATGCTCAGCGCCAGCGGGCACGCCAGCTTCCGTTTTGTCTCCATCTGGGTGATCTCCGAAAGCATCGGCATGCTGGCACTGGGGCCGGTCTGCCTGCTGTGGCAGCGGGACTATCTGCGTAAAGCCATCAACCAGAATCAGCTGTTTGAAACCCTGCTGACGCTGCTGAGCACGGTGGTGGTGTGTTACTGCGTACTGCGCTATCTGCCCTGGCCTTTCACCTTTGTGATGGTCGTCCTGTTCTACAGCGCAATCCGGCTGCCGCGTCTTGAGGCGTTTATTGTCTTCCTCGCCACGCTCTCCATGATGATGCTGATGCTGGCGTTGCATCTGCTGGATATGAGTTCTGAAAATGGTGGCGTGGTCACTAATATGCCCTGGCTGCCGTTTCTGCTGGCCATTATCCCCAGCCATATGATGGCGCTGGTGATGCACTCTTTCCGTGAAGAGAAAAAGCACATCTCAGAGAGTGAAAACCGTTTCCGTACCGCTATGGAGTACTCCGCTATTGGCATGGCGCTGGTCTCGCCGCAGGGCAAATGGCTGCAGGTGAACAAATCACTTTGTACGCTACTTGGCTATCAGGAATGTGAACTGAAGGCGATGGACTTCCAGCAGATTACCCACCCTGAAGATCTGGATGTCGATCTGGCTCAGGTGAATGCGCTACTGCGAGGCGATATTGAAACCTACAGCCTGGAAAAACGCTACTTCCGCAAGGATGGCCAGATTGTCTGGGCGCTGCTGGCGGTATCATTGGTGCGTGACAGCGAGTATTTACCGCTCTATTTCATCTCCCAGATTGAAGATTTTACCGATCTGAAGAAAACCGAAGAAGTTAACCGCCTCCTGATGCAGCGCGTCACCCTGGCGAATGAAGCGGGCGGCGTTGGCGTATGGGACTGGAACCTGAAGACCGGAAAAATGAGCTGGGATAAGCGAATGTTCCAGATCTACGGGTTACCGGAAAATGGCCTCGCCACCTACCTGACCTGGGCCAACAGCCTGCATCCTGCTGACCGGCAGATGGCGATTGACGCCTTTGACGACGCGGTTAAAACCTCTTCGCCCATTGACCTGGTGTTCCGCATTGAAACCGCAACCGACACCCGTTATATCCACAGCCAGGCCATGATGATGCTGGATGACAAAGGCGACGTTGAGAGAATGCTGGGCATCAATCAGGATGTCACTAACATGCGGCGGCTGACCGACGCGCTCTACCAGGAAAAAGAGCGGATGCACATCACGCTTGATGCGATTGGTGAAGCAGTGATCAGTACCGATGAAGAGATGCGGGTGACATTTATGAATCCGGTCGCCGAAAGCATGAGCGGCTGGAAGCAGGAGAGCGCCGCAGGAAAACCGATCGGTGACATTCTGCGAATTACCCATGGCAGCCTGGGGCCGGAAATGGAAAACCGGCTGCTGTGCGAACTTACTCAGTCCAAATCCGCGTCAAAGCTGGAGCAGGAGCTGGTGCTGCACAGCAGTTCAGGCGATCAGTTCGACATTCATTACAGCATCACGCCGCTGAAAACCCTTGAGGGCGATAACATTGGCAGCGTGATCGTCATTCAGGACGTCAGCGAATCCCGCGAGATGATGCGCAGACTGAGCTACAGCGCCTCGCACGATATGCTGACCCGCCTGCCCAATCGCGTCAGCTTTGAGCAGCGGCTCAAACAGATGCTGCAAACGGCCAGCGAGCAGAACCGCCAGCATGCGCTGATTTTTATCGACCTGGACCGGTTCAAAGCGGTGAACGACAGCGCGGGTCATGCAGCGGGCGATGCACTGCTGCGGGAAATCTCCGGCATGATGCAGCACCATCTGCGCAGCAGCGACTTTCTTGCGCGTCTGGGCGGCGATGAGTTCGGCGTACTGCTGCAGGACTGCCCGCCAGACAACGCACGTGAAGTGACGGACCGCATCGTGAAAGCCGTAAACGATTACCGTTTCCTGTGGGAAGGCCGTCTGCACCGCGTCGGGGCCAGTGCGGGTATCACCATGCTGGATGACAGCAATTGCAGCGCCAGCGAGGTGATGGCCCAGGCTGACCTCGCCTGCTACAACGCCAAGCACAGTGGACGCGGTCAGCTGTCAGTGTTTGAATCACATCTGCTCAGTGACCTGAAACCCGCCCTGTCGCGGGCAGAGAATGAACGGATTATTGCTCAGCAGCCAATGCGGCTGAGGGTGTGGGCGGTTGCCCCACCCCGCAAAATTCAGTCAGTCAGCTTTTATCTGGCAGAGATGCAACTGTTCACGCCTGAGGGAGAGGAAATTGATGAAGTCAGTTTCCGCGCCGGACTGCACGATGACGATCTGATGGCCGCACTGGATCGCAAACGGGTGGTGGAGTTCTTCCAGCAATACGCTGCTGGGGTGATCGGCAAAGAACTGACCGTGATCCTGCCACTCTCTGCTGCCGGTTTGCACGATGAGAGTTTTATTGCTGAAACGACAGCACTAAGTGGTCGCGCCAACCTGCCAGGGAAATGGTTGTATTTTTCGCTGCCGTCAGAGGCCCTGCTGAATGCGGATGAACAGACGAGACGAAACGTTGAGCACCTGCGGGACAGTGGCTGTGGCATTGTGCTGAACAACTTTGGCCGCAATCTGGATGCCTTTAACCAGCTCCCCGTCGAACTGATTGACTATCTGATCCTGAGTCACGACCTGATAGCCAACGTCCACTGCAACCTGATGGATGAAATGATGGTGTCCATCCTGCAGGGTCATGCTCAGCGCCTGAATATCGCCACGCTGGCTGGCCCGGCCGAACTCCCGGTGGCGCTGACCACCCTCTCCACCATTGGCGTGGACTGCGTCTGGGGCGGAGCAATCGCCGACAGGCAGCCGCTCAGCGCGCTGCTGAACAACAGTGACTTTGCGATAAAATAGCGCAAGGTTCTTGCTCTCTTTTCGGGCCTGGGCTAAAGTCGCCCCTTTTTTTCATAGCCAGTTGAGGGGGACGAATGTTTATCGGCTTTGATTACGGTACGGCAAACTGCTCGGTAGCCATTATGAGCGAAGGCATGCCAGCACTGCTGCCGCTGGAAAACGGTTCCACATTACTGCCCTCTATGCTGTGTGCTCCGACCCGCGATTCGGTCAGCGAGTGGCTGTTCCGTCATCACCAGGTGCCCACGCCGGATGCGGATACCCAGGCGATCCTGCGCCGGGCCATCACACTCAACCGGGAAGAAGATATTGAAGTCATGCCAGCCAGCGTGCAGTTCGGTCTGGCCTCACTGGCTCACTATATGGCCGATCCGGAAGACGTCTGGTTCGTCAAATCCCCGAAATCCTTTCTCGGTGCCAGCGGCCTGAAGCCGCAGCAGGTGGCGTTTTTTGAGGATCTGGTCTGCGCGATGATGTTGCATATCCGCCAGACAGCAGAACAGCAGTTAAATGACAGCATCACCCAGGCGGTGATTGGCCGCCCGATCAACTTCCAGGGGCTGGGTGGCGATGAAGCCAACCGCCAGGCGCAGGGCATCCTGGCCCGTGCGGCCAGCCGTGCAGGATTTAAAGAAGTGGCGTTCCAGTTTGAACCGGTCGCTGCCGGACTGGATTATGAAGCGACCCTGCAGGCGGAGACGCGCGTGCTGGTTGTGGATATCGGCGGGGGAACCACCGACTGTTCGATGCTGCTGATGGGCCCGCAATGGCAGGATAAATCTGACCGCAATGGCAGCCTGTTGGGGCACAGCGGCTGCCGCGTGGGCGGAAACGATCTGGATATCATGCTGGCCTTTAAAGAGCTGATGCCGCTGCTGGGCCTGGGTGGCGCAACGGAGAAAGGTATCGCCCTGCCCGCGCTGCCGTGGTGGAACGCCGTGGCGATCAACGACGTTCCGGCACAGAGCGACTTCTACGCGACCGCCAGCCGCAAGCTGATTCAGGATTTGATCCGCGACGCGCAGGAGCCGGAGAAGGTGAAGCGCCTGCTGAAAGTCTGGCAGCAGCGCCTGAGCTATCGTCTGGTCCGTGCGGCGGAAGAGAGCAAGATTGCGCTGTCTGAACAGCCGCAGACGCTTTCCGCGCTGAACTTTATTGAGCAGTCGCTGGCAACGGAAATCACCGTGGATACGCTGAAAACCGCAATTGCACAGCCGTTGGAAAGAATTCAGGAGCAGGTAAAACTGGCGCTGGACGAGAGTGGCACCCGGCCGGATGTGATCTATCTGACTGGTGGCAGCGCCCGCTCGCCGGTTCTGCGACAGGCGCTGCAACAGCAGTTGCCTGATATCCCGCTGACCAGTGGCGATGACTTTGGTTCCGTCACCGCCGGTCTGGCCCGCTGGGCTCAGGTGATGTTCCGCTGATAAAGCCCTTCTTCAGCGGCTGACCCGCTGAAGTTAGCCTGATTCAGTAACTACTGGCTTCCGACAGCTCGCGGATGTCATCATCGCTGAGCTTCAGCGTGGCGGCTTTAGTCAGCTCATCGAGTTGCACCAGTGAAGTCACGCTGACGATAGGTGCGGTGATGCTCGGGCGGGCAATCTGCCAGGCCAGCGCAACCTGTGTTGGCGTGGCGTTATTCGCCTGAGCAACCTGATCAAGCGCTTCCAGAATACTCAGGCCGCGCTTGTTCAGGTACTTCTGCACCACGCCGTCACCCCGCTTACTTTTGCTGGCATCTTCCGGCTTGCGGTATTTCCCGCTGAGAAAGCCACTGGCCAGAGAGTAGTAGTTAATCACCGCCAGACCGTTATCGTGCGCAACTTTCTCCAGGCCGCTTTCATACTCTTCGCGATCATAGAGATTGTATTCCGGCTGCAGGGTTTCATAGCGGGCAATCCCGTTGTCTTTGCTGACCTTCAGCGCTTCAGCCAGACGGCTGGCGGAATAGTTGGAAGCGCCAATCGCCCGCACCTTGCCTTCTTTAATCAGCGCATCAAAAGTCTGCAGCGTATCCTGCAGCGGTGTGTCACTGTCATCGCGGTGCGCCTGATATAAATCGATGTAATCGGTCTGCAGACGACGCAGCGAATCTTCCACTGACTGGCGGATGTAAGCCGGTGCCAGACCGGTGTTCCCCTCGCCCATATCCATGCCGACTTTGGTTGCCAGCACTATCTGGTCGCGCTTGCCGCTCTGCTTCAGCCAGTTACCGATAATGGTCTCAGACTCGCCGCCTTTATTACCCGGTGCCCAGCGTGAGTATACATCAGCGGTATCGATGAAATACAACCCCTTCTCCACCAGCGCATCCAGCAGCGAGAAAGACGTTTTCTGGTCGACTGTCCAGCCAAATACGTTGCCGCCAAAGGTCAGGGTGGGAACTTTGATGCCGCTGAGGCCCAGTGAACGGTGTTCTGATTGACTCATAATCACTCTCCTGAGTTGAATGGTTTCGTGCGTGACTACAGCGTAGCAAACCTGGGGCAAACCGCTTCGTTGATTTGTGGCAAAAGATTTTCAGGTTGTGAATACTTACACGGACTGAACAGTTATCCTTATTTCCTTCAATTTTGAAGCCGTTAAACTCGCTAAACTAAAAAGCTTAGGGGTCGCCCTTTGCAGACCCTCGTGGATATCCAGACTTGCTACCGGAGAGCTGAAAACAACTATGAACAGCAAAAGCCGTTCCCGTAAAATTTTACCGATCCTTGTGGTGGCCGCTGTCGCCGCCGGTGGCTGGTACTGGTGGCACAGCCACAATGCAACTGCGCCGGAAAGCAGTAAAGGGGCAGAGCATCAACGGGCTGGCGGAGTTAAAGCGGGCGGTGGCAGACGCGGCGGAACCGGCGCGCTGGCCCCGGTACAGGCGGCTGAAGCCGTTCGTCAGAGCGTTCCTCAGTATCTTTCCGGTCTGGGCACCGTGACGGCAGCCAATACCGTCACCCTCCGCAGCCGCGTGGACGGCGACCTGATGGCGCTGCACTTTACGGAAGGGCAGGAAGTGAAAGCCGGGCAACTGCTGGCAGAAATAGATCCCCGTCCTTATCAGGTCGCGCTGACTCAGGCGCAGGGGCAGCTGGCAAAAGATCAGGCCACGCTGGCTAATGCACGCCGCGATCTCGCCCGCTATGAGAAGCTGGCAAAAACCAATCTCGTCTCACAGCAGGAAATGGATACCCAGCGTTCGCTGGTTAACGAAACGCTGGGCACCATTAAAGCCGATGAGGGCAGCGTCGCCAGCGCCCAGTTGAATCTGACCTACAGCCGTGTCACCTCCCCAATCTCTGGCCGTGTCGGCCTGAAGCAGGTTGATATTGGCAATTACATCACCAGCGGCGACACTAACGGCATTGTGGTGATCACCCAGACTCACCCGATCGATCTGGTGTTCAGCCTGCCGGAAAATGAAATCGGTACCATTCTGACCGCGCAGAAAACCGGCGAGCCCATTCCGGTCGAAGCCTGGGACCGCAGCAATAAAACCCTGCTGACCAGCGGCACGCTACTGAGCATGGACAACCAGATTGATGCCACCACCGGTACGGTAAAGCTGAAAGCCCGTTTCACCAATACTGACGACATGCTGTTCCCTAATCAGTTCGTCAATGCCCGCCTGAAGGTCAGCACCCTGCAGGATGCCATTGTCATCCCGGCTGCGGCGCTGCAGATGGGTAACGAAGGCAACTTCGTCTGGGTGGTGAACGAAGAGAACAAGGTCAGCAAGAAGCTGGTGACCACCGGGTTGCAGGACAGTCAGAAAGTGGTGATTAAAGCCGGTCTGGATGCCGGAGATAAAGTTGTCACCGACGGCATCGATCGCCTGACCGAAGGTGCGAAAGTCGAAGTGGTTGCGCCACAGTCCACTCCGCTGACTTCCGGTAAGATCGCCCAGCCTGCCAAAGGAGCCAGCTCCTGATGCAGGTCATGCCACCCAGCTCCAGCGGCGGGCCTTCCCGCCAGTTTATTCTTCGCCCGGTTGCCACCACCCTGTTGATGGTGGCGATCCTGCTTGCCGGGATCATCGGCTACCGCGCTCTGCCCGTTTCAGCCCTGCCGGAAGTGGACTATCCGACTATTCAGGTGGTCACGCTCTATCCCGGTGCCAGTCCGGATGTGGTGACCTCTTCGATTACCGCCCCGCTGGAGCGTCAGTTCGGCCAGATGTCAGGCCTGAAGCAGATGTCCTCGCAAAGCTCCGGGGGAGCCTCGGTGGTGACGCTGCAGTTCCAACTGACGCTTTCACTCGATGTCGCTGAGCAGGAAGTGCAGGCAGCGATCAACGCGGCCACCAACCTGCTGCCTTCCGACCTGCCCAACCCGCCGGTCTACAACAAAGTTAATCCGGCAGATCCGCCGATCATGACTCTGGCCGTCACCACCACCAGCATGCCGCTCACCCAGGTGCAGGATATGGTGGAGACGCGGGTGGCACAGAAAATCTCACAGGTTTCCGGCGTCGGCCTGGTCACCCTTTCAGGCGGTCAGCGTCCGGCCGTGCGGGTGAAACTGAATGCGCAGGCACTGGCAGCGCTGGGGCTGGACAGTGAGAGCATCCGCACCGCTATCAGCAATGCCAACGTCAACTCGGCGAAAGGCAGCCTTGACGGTCCGGAACGTTCGATCACCCTTTCCGCCAACGACCAGATGAAATCTGCCGAAGATTACCGCCAGCTGATCGTCTCTTATCAGAACGGTTCTCCGGTGCGGCTGCGCGACGTGGCAACCGTCGAACAGGGCGCGGAAAACAGCTGGCTGGGCGCGTGGGCTAACCGCCAGCCTGCCATCGTGCTGAACGTCCAACGCCAGCCCGGCGCGAACATCATTACCACCGCCGACAGTATCCGCCAGATGCTGCCGGGACTCACCGCCACGCTGCCAAAATCCGTCGACGTAAAGGTACTGACCGATCGGACCACCAATATTCGCGCCTCGGTACATGACGTGCAGTTCGAGCTGATGCTGGCAATTGCGCTGGTGGTGATGATTATCTACCTGTTCCTGCGCAACGTTCCGGCCACCATTATTCCTGCCGTGGCCGTGCCCCTGTCGCTGGTCGGCACCTTTGCAGCAATTTACTTCCTGGGCTTCTCGGTTAATAACCTGACGCTGATGGCGCTGACCATCGCCACCGGATTCGTGGTCGATGACGCGATAGTGGTGATCGAAAACATCTCACGCTACATCGAAAAAGGCGAAAAGCCCATGGCCGCCGCACTGAAGGGTGCCGGGGAAATCGGCTTCACCATTATCTCCCTGACCTTCTCGCTGATTGCGGTACTGATCCCGCTGCTGTTTATGGGCGATATTGTCGGCAGGCTGTTCCGCGAGTTTGCCGTTACTCTGGCAGTTTCCATTCTGATTTCGGCCGTAGTTTCGCTGACGCTGACGCCAATGATGTGCGCCAGAATGCTCAGCGCTGAGTCGCTGCGTAAACAGAACCGCTTCTCGCGCGCCAGCGAGGCGATGTTTGACCGGGTGATTGCCGGATATGGCCGTTGGCTTCGCCGGGTGCTGAACCACCCGTGGCTGACGCTCGGCGTGGCGCTGGGTACGCTGGCGATCACCGTGCTGCTGTGGATCACCATCCCGAAAGGCTTCTTCCCGGTACAGGATAACGGCATCATCCAGGGCACAGTGCAGGCTCCTCAGTCGATCTCTTACGCCAAAATGTCCCAGCGGCAGCAGGAAGTGGCCTCAATCATCATGAAAGATCCGGCGGTACAAAGCCTGACTTCATTTGTCGGCGTGGACGGGACCAACCCGGCGCTGAACAGCGGCAGGCTGCAGATCAATCTCAAGCCGCTTGATGAACGTGATGACCGAATACCGGAAGTGATTAAGCGTTTGCAGGATGAGGTGTCACGGCTTCCGGGCATCAATTTGTACCTGCAGCCGGTGCAGGATCTGACGATCGATACCACCGCCAGCCGCACCCAGTACCAGTTCACGCTGCAGGCCGGATCGCTGGAGTCGTTGAGCCTGTGGGTACCGCAGCTGACCAGTGAACTGGCGAAACTGCCTGAACTGCAGGATGTCAGCAGCGACTGGCAGGATCAGGGGCTGGAAGCCTTTATCCGCGTCGACCGCGATAACGCCAGCCGCCTGGGGATCACCATGGCGGATGTGGATAACGCCCTGTATAACGCCTTCGGTCAGCGCCTGATTTCCACCATCTATACCCAGGCTAATCAGTATCGCGTGGTGCTGGAGAACGACACCACCGCCACGCCGGGGCTGGCTTCGCTGGATGCCATTCGCCTGAACAGCAGCACGGGTAGCGTGGTGCCACTCAGCGCAATTGCAAAAGTGGAACAACGTCACGGCGCATTGAGTATCAACCATCTCGACCAGTTCCCGTCCACCACCTTCTCGTTCAACGTCAGCGACGGCTATTCGCTGGAGCAGGCGGTCAACGCTATCATCAAGGCCGAGAAAGACCTGGCGATGCCGTCGGAAATCATGACCCAGTTCCAGGGCAGCACGTTGGCCTTCCAGGCCGCGCTCTCCAGTACCGTCTGGCTGATTGTGGCGGCTGTGGTGGCGATGTATATCGTGCTGGGCGTGCTGTATGAGAGCTTTATCCATCCGATCACCATTCTCTCCACGCTGCCCACTGCGGGCGTGGGGGCGCTGCTGGCGCTGATGATCGCTGGCTGCGAGCTGGATGTCATCGCAATAATCGGCATTATCCTGCTGATTGGCATCGTGAAGAAAAACGCCATCATGATGATCGACTTTGCACTAGCTGCGGAGCGGGAACAGGGCATGGCACCTTATGAAGCGATTTATCAGGCCTGCCTGCTCCGCTTCCGTCCAATTCTGATGACCACGCTGGCGGCCCTGCTCGGCGCGCTGCCGCTGATGCTGAGTAGCGGCGTCGGGGCCGAACTGCGTCGTCCGCTGGGCATCGCCATGGTGGGTGGCCTGGTGGTCAGCCAGGTGCTGACGCTGTTCACCACGCCGGTGATCTATCTGCTGTTTGACCGTCTGGCGCACGCGACCCGCCGCCGCTTCAAGCGGGAGGAAGCGCAGTGAAATTTTTTGCGCTGTTTATTCACCGCCCGGTAGCGACCATCCTGCTGACCATCGCCATTGCGCTGGCGGGTATTCTCGGCTTCAGGCTGCTACCGGTGGCCCCGCTGCCGCAGGTCGATTTCCCGGTGATCATGATTTCGGCTTCGCTGCCGGGGGCTTCGCCGGAAACCATGGCCTCGTCAGTTGCCACTCCGCTTGAACGCTCGCTGGGCCGGATCGCTGGCGTGACGGAGATGACCTCCACCAGCTCACTCGGCAGCACGCGCATTATCCTGGTGTTTGATTACGACCGTGACATCAACGGCGCTGCCCGTGACGTGCAGGGTGCGATCAACGCGGCACAAAGCTTGTTGCCAAGCGGCATGCCGAGCCGTCCGACCTATCGCAAGGCCAATCCTTCCGATGCGCCGATCATGATCATGACGCTGACTTCGGACACTTATTCCCAGGGGCAGCTGTATGACTACGCCTCCACCCAGCTGGCGCAGAAATTGTCGCAAATCGACGGGGTCGGCGACGTCACCATCGGCGGCAGCTCGCTGCCTGCGGTGCGGGTGGAGCTGAATCCGCAGGCACTGTTTAATCAGGGCGTGTCACTGGATGCCGTACGACAGGCCATCTCCAACGCCAACCAGCGCCGTCCGCAGGGCGCGATTGAAGATCTTAACCAGCGCTGGCAGTTAAAAACCAACGATGAGCTGCAAACCGCCGCAGACTATCAGCCGCTGGTGGTGCACTACAGCAACGGCTCGGCGGTGCGCCTGCAGGATGTGGCAAACGTCACTGACTCGGTGCAGGACGTCCGCAACGCCGGTATGGCCAACGCGAAACCGGCCATCCTGGTGCTGATCCGCAAGCTGCCTGAAGCGAACATCATCGACACCGTGGACAGGATCCGCGCGGAAGTGCCGGAGCTGAGTAAAATCATTCCGGCATCAATCCATATGGATGTGGCACAGGATCGTTCGCCCACCATCCGTGCCTCACTGGCTGAGGTGGAGCAGTCTCTGGTGATCTCCGTCGGATTGGTGATCCTGGTTGTGTTCCTGTTCCTGCGTTCCGGTCGCGCCACGCTGATCCCGGCGGTTGCCGTTCCCGTCTCGCTGATTGGCACTTTTGCCGCTATGTACCTGTGCGGCTTCAGCCTGAATAACCTGTCGCTGATGGCGCTGACCGTGGCTACCGGCTTTGTGGTGGATGATGCCATCGTGGTGCTGGAGAATATCTCCCGCCATGTGGAAGCCGGGATGAAGCCGCTGCAGGCTTCGTTGCAGGGCGTGCGTGAAGTAGGCTTTACCGTGCTGTCGATGAGCCTGTCGCTGATTGCGGTATTCCTGCCGCTGCTGATGCTGGGCGGCCTGATCGGGCGCTTCTTCAAAGAGTTCGCCCTCACCCTCTCGGTCTCTATCGCCATTTCGCTGGTGATCTCTGTCACGCTAACGCCAATGATGTGCGCCCGTCTGCTGAAGGCGCATCCGCAGAAACGCGAGCAGCCGCGGCTGAAGGGCTTCGGCAAGCTTCTGGTGAAATTGCAGCAGGGCTATGGCCGCTCGCTGAACTGGGTACTGAACCACGCGCGCTGGACGCTGCTGGTGTTTATCGCCACTATCGGCCTGACAATGTACCTGTACGTTTCCATTCCGAAAACCTTTATGCCCGAGCAGGACACCGGGCGGCTGATGGGCTTTATCCAGGCCGATCAGAGCATCTCGTTCCAGGCGATGCGCGGCAAGCTGGAAGACTTTATGAAAATCGTTCGCGATGACCCGGCGGTGGAAAGCGTGGTGGGTTTTACCGGGGGATCGCGCACCAACAGCGGCTCGATGTTTATCTCGCTTAAGCCGCTGACCGAGCGCAGTGAGAACGCCCAGGAAGTGATCGCCCGGTTGCGCACCAAGCTGGCGAAAGAGCCGGGAGCCAACCTCTATCTGCAGGCGGTGCAGGATCTGCGCGTGGGAGGACGAGAATCCAATGCCGGTTATCAGTACACGCTGTTGTCAGACAGCCTGGACGATTTGCGCGTCTGGGAGCCCAAAATCCGCCAGGCCTTCGCCGCGCTGCCGGAGCTGGCAGACGTTAACTCCGATCAGCAGGACAAAGGCTCGGAAATGGCGCTGACCTATGACCGCGAAAGCATGGCGCGGCTGGGAATTGACGTGTCTGACGCTAACAGCCTGCTGAATAACGCCTTCGGCCAGCGGCAGATCTCAACCATCTACCAGCCGCTGAACCAGTACAAAGTGGTGATGGAAGTGGATCCGCGCTACACCCAGGACATCAGCTCGCTGGATTTAATGTACGTGATTAACAATGACGGCAAGGCCATTCCGCTGTCGTACTTCGCGAAGTGGCAACCGGCCAACTCCCCGCTGTCGGTCAACCATCAGGGGCTGTCGGCGGCGTCCACCATCTCCTTTAACCTGCCGGAAGGCGTCTCGCTCTCTGAGGCTTCCGATGCCATTGACCGCAGCATGACTTCGCTGGGCGTGCCGAACAGCGTGCGCGGCAGCTTTGCCGGGACCGCGCAGGTATTCCAGCAGACGCAGAGCAGTCAGCTGTGGCTGATTCTGGCCGCCATTGCCACGGTGTATATCGTGCTGGGGATACTTTATGAGAGTTACGTTCATCCGCTGACCATCCTCTCCACCCTGCCCTCGGCAGGCGTGGGAGCCCTGCTGGCGCTGGAGTTGTTTAATGCCCCGTTCAGTCTGATTGCGCTGATCGGTATTCTGCTGCTGATCGGCATCGTGAAGAAGAACGCCATCATGATGGTGGACTTTGCGCTGGATGCCCAGCGTAACGGCGATCTCACCGCCCGGGACGCTATATTCCAGGCCAGCCTGCTGCGTTTCCGGCCAATTATGATGACCACGCTGGCCGCGCTGTTTGGTGCCCTGCCGCTGGTGCTGACCTCCGGAGACGGCGCGGAGCTGCGCCAGCCGCTGGGGATCACCATCGTCGGCGGCCTGGTAATGAGCCAGCTGTTAACGCTGTATACCACGCCGGTGGTGTATCTCTACATGGACAAATTGCGGCGGAAGCCCGCACCCGAACTGGCGAGCGCAGAGTAATCCGTGCCCAATAACTCAGGAATGCTTTAAAAAATGAATACGCTTCCCCCAACCGTGCGCTGGCAGCTGTGGATTGTGGCCTTTGGCTTTTTTATGCAGTCGCTGGATACCACCATCGTCAACACTGCCCTGCCCTCAATGGCGGTGAGCCTGAGCGAAAACCCGCTGCATATGCATTCGGTAGTGGTCTCCTATGTGCTGACCGTGGCGGTGATGCTGCCGGTCAGCGGCTGGCTGGCGGACCGGTTCGGGGTTCGTAACATCTTCTTCAGCGCCATTATCCTGTTCAGCCTCGGGTCGCTGTTCTGCGCGATGGCGACCACGCTGGACCAGCTGATGGCGGCCCGGGTGCTGCAGGGGATTGGCGGGGCGATGATGGTGCCGGTCGGGCGACTGACGGTAATGAAGCTGGTACCGCGCGAGCAGTATATGGCAGCGATGACCTTCGTCACCCTGCCCGGCCAGGTAGGCCCGCTGCTCGGCCCGGCGCTGGGCGGTATTCTGGTGCAGTATGCCAGCTGGCACTGGATCTTCCTGATTAATCTGCCGGTCGGCCTGATTGGCGCGATAGCCACCCTGACGCTGATGCCCAACCTCAGACTGCCCCCCAGGCGGTTCGACTTTATCGGCTTTGTGCTGCTGGCCGCGGGAATGGCCACGCTGACTCTCGCCCTCGACGGACAGAGAGGGTTGGGCATTTCGCCTCTGATGCTCTGTCTGTTCATCCTGATTGGGGTCTTCGCCCTGCTGTTCTACCTGATGCATGCCCGCGGCAACGACCACGCGCTGTTCAGCCTGAAGCTGTTTGATAACCGCATCTACTCCATCGGCCTGCTGGGCAGCTTCACCGGCCGTATCGGCAGCGGCATGCTGCCGTTTATGGCACCGATTTTCCTGCAGGTCGGCATGGGCTTCACTCCGTTCCACGCCGGGCTGATGATGATCCCGATGGTACTGGGGAATATGGGAATGAAGCGCATCGTGGTGCAAATCGTTAACCGCTTTGGCTACCGCAACGTGCTGGTCGGCTCAACGGTCAGCCTGAGCCTGGTGGTACTGCTGTTCCCGGCGGTGGCGCTGATGGGTTGGGAGTGGCTGTTGCCGGTGGTCTTGTTCCTGCTGGGTATGGTTAACGCCATCCGCTTCTCTTCAATGAATACCCTGACGCTGAAAGAGCTGCCGGACGATCTGGCCAGCAGTGGCAACAGCCTGCTGTCGATGATTATGCAGCTGTCGATGAGTATCGGCGTTACCGTGGCCGGGCTGCTGCTCGGCACCTTCGGCCATCAGGCCGTGGCCGACAGCCCTGCGGTGCACCAGGCCTTTATCTATACCTATTTGTGTATGGCGCTGATCATTATTCTGCCCGCGCTGGTGTTCTGGCGCGTGCCGACTGACGTCAGTAAAAACGTGGTTCTGAGCCGCCGCCGGAGGAGCTCCTGATGTTTGCGAAGTTGCGTATCGGCATTACCGTCAAGCTGTTTGCAGCGATCTTTTCCACCTGCATGCTGGTGCTGATCACCATGCACTGGGGCGTGCGCCTGAGTTTTGAGCATGGCTTTATCGACTACATCAAAAAAGGTAACGAACAGCGGCTGGTGATGCTCAGCGATGCGCTGGCCGATCAGTACGAACAGCATGGCAACTGGGAGTTTCTGCGCAACAACAACCGGCTGGTGTTTCAGATCCTGCGCTCGCTGGAGCAGAATCCCGATGCCAGCAACCAGCTGCCGCCGCATGGCTGGCGCACCCAGTTCTGGATTATCGACCAGCAGTATCACGTGATGATTGGTCCGCGCGCACCGGTGCCGCCGGAAGGAAACCGCCGCAATATCACCACCAGCGACGGGCATATCGTCGGCTGGGTAATTGGTTCACCGCCGGAGCGGCTGACCCGCAGCGCGGATATCAACTTCGACAAACAGCAGGAGCGTACCAGCTGGATCATCGTGGGTCTGACCATGCTGCTGGCAGCAACGGTGACCTGGCTGATGTCGCGCGGCCTGCTGGCACCGGTTAAGCGCCTGGTGGAAGGTACCCATCATCTGGCCGCCGGGGATTTCACCAGCCGGGTGGAAGCCAATAACCGTGATGAGCTGGGACGCCTGGCGCAGGACTTTAACCGCCTTGCCAGCACGCTGGAGAAGAATGAAAGTATGCGCCGGGCGTTTATGGCTGATATCTCTCATGAGCTGAGAACACCACTGGCGATCCTGCGCGGCGAGCTGGAAGCCATTCAGGATGGGGTGCGCAAACTGACGCCGGAATCCATCGTTTCGCTGCAGGGTGAAGTCAGCACGCTGACCAAACTGGTGGATGACGTCCACCAGCTGTCGCTCTCCGATGAGGGTGCCCTCGCCTACCGCAAAAGCAATACCGACCTGGTACCGCTGCTGGAGATGGTGGCAGCCAATTTCACCAACCGCTATCAGCAGCGTAACCTGAAGCTGACTCTGCTCCTGCCGGATCGGGCACCGCTGTTTGGCGATCCGGACCGCCTGATGCAGCTGTTCACCAATCTGATGGAAAACAGCCTGCGCTATACCGACGCGGGCGGTAGCCTCACTGTCACACTGGTGTCCCAGCCCGAACAGCAAATTCTCTTTTTCGACGATACCTCTCCCGGCATTACCGACGAGCAGCGCGGGCAAATTTTCGAACGATTTTTCCGCGCGGAAAGTTCGCGTAACCGGGCCAGCGGCGGCTCCGGGCTTGGCCTGGCGATCTGTCAGAACATTGTTGAAGCGCACGACGGCAGCATTAAAGCGGATCACTCCGATGCCGGAGGCCTGAGAATTACGGTACACTTACCCTGCAAAACCAATTGATGGAGGGGATTTCCCCTTTAAGCGGCGCAGGGAGTGTCATGACCCAGGAAACGTATGCCCCACTGATCTTAGTGGTTGAAGATGAACCTAAACTCGGCCAGCTGCTGGTGGATTATCTGCAGGCCGCCAATTATCGCACCCACCACCTGCTGCGGGGCGATGAGGTGCTGGAGTACGTTAAGCAGACCCCGCCGGATCTGATCCTGCTGGACCTGATGCTGCCGGGTCTGGATGGCCTGTCGATCAGCCGCGAAATCCGCCGTTTCTCCGAGCTGCCGATCATTATGGTTACCGCCAAAACCGAAGAGATTGACCGCCTGCTGGGACTGGAAATCGGTGCCGATGACTATATCTGCAAGCCGTTCAGTCCGCGTGAAGTGGTAGCGCGCGTCAAGACGATCCTGAAGCGCTGTCAGCGCACGCCGGAAGAGGCCCAGAAAGCCTCGTCGTTGGTGGTGGATGAAGGCCGTTTTCAGGCCAGCTGGGAAGAGTCAATTCTGGACCTGACGCCTGCCGAATTCCGCCTGCTGAAAACGCTGGCGCAGGAACCGGGCAAGGTCTTCTCCCGCGAGATGCTGCTGAACCATCTTTATGACGATTACCGCGTGGTAACCGACCGGACTATCGACAGCCATATCAAGAACCTGCGCCGCAAGCTGGAGTCACTGGATGCCGACCAGCCCTTTATCCGCGCGGTCTACGGCATGGGCTACCGCTGGGAAGCAGATGTCTGCAGATTGATCTAGCGCAATTTACATTCCCCCCGCCAGCTTTTACAATCCCCCACAATCTGCAAGGCCGCCTTTTGGGTGGCCTTTCTCGCAATATCTGACCTGACATCAGACAAAAATCGGAAATTCCCATGTTTAAACCGGAACTGCTTTCCCCTGCCGGCACCCTGAAAAACATGCGCTTCGCCTTCGCCTATGGCGCAGACGCCGTGTATGCCGGACAGCCCCGCTACAGCCTGCGCGTGCGCAATAATGAATTTAATCACCAGAACCTTGCTATCGGCATCAATGAAGCCCATGCACTGGGGAAAAAATTCTACGTGGTGGTCAATATAGCCCCGCATAACGCCAAGCTGAAAACCTTTATCCGCGATCTGGAGCCGGTGGTGGCGATGGGGCCGGACGCGCTGATCATGTCCGACCCGGGTCTGATTATGATGGTGCGGGAAGCGTTCCCGGAGATGGATGTGCACCTGTCCGTGCAGGCCAACGCGGTGAACTGGGCAACAGTGAAGTTCTGGCAGCAGATGGGTCTGACCCGGGCAATCCTCTCCCGGGAGCTGTCACTGGACGAGATTGCCGAAATCCGCCAGCAGGTACCAGACATGGAGCTGGAGATCTTTGTCCACGGCGCATTATGCATGGCCTATTCCGGTCGCTGCCTGCTCTCCGGGTATATTAACAAGCGCGATCCGAACCAGGGAACCTGCACCAACGCCTGCCGCTGGGAGTATAAGGTACAGGAAGGCAAGCAGGATGAGCTGGGGCAGATTGTGCACCAGTATCAGCCGATCCCGGTGAAGAACGTCGAGCCAACATTGGGCGAAGGCCAGCCGACCGATAAAGTGTTTATGATCGAGGAGTCAATGCGGCCGGGCGAGTATATGACCGCTTTTGAAGATGAACACGGCACCTATATCATGAATTCCAAAGACCTGCGCGCCGTGGCGCACGTCGGTCGCCTGACGCAGATGGGCGTGCACTCGCTGAAGATTGAAGGCCGTACCAAGTCGCACTATTACTGCGCCCGCACCGCCCAGGTTTATCGCCGCGCCATCGACGACGCCGCTGCCGGTAAACCGTTTGATGAATCGCTGCTGGAAACGCTGGAAGGCCTGGCCCATCGCGGCTACACCGAAGGCTTCCTGCGCCGCCACACCCACGACAGCTACCAGAACTACGAACACAGCTTCTCCGCTTCCGATCGTCAGCAGTTTGTCGGCGAGTTTACCGGCGAGCGCCGTGGAGAAATGGTCATGGTTGAGGTGAAGAACAAGTTCAGCGTCGGCGACAGCCTGGAGCTGATGACCCCGGCAGGCAACATCAATTTCAGACTGGAGAGAATGGAAAATCTGAAACTTCAGCCTGCAGAAGTGGCACCCGGTAACGGCCACTTTGTCTGGATCCCAATCCCGGAAGAGATTGACCTTAATTACGCCCTGCTGATGCGGAATTTCCCTGATGCACCGGTGAGCGCAGTGGAGACTGATTCGGCTGAGGTTAACGACTGAACCCGGCAGTGGGGGGCGACGGTGACAATAAGTTCCAAACTGTACCGAAAACTGGAATCATTTCGTGCTGTAATTAGAATCCGATCACATAACCTTGCGCAATTCCCGGCTATGATGCGCAGGCTCAAAATGACTAACTCGAAACAGCAGTTTTTTCCTGAACCACCTCCTTGGCCCGCCCGGCTCCCCCGGTCGGGCTTTTCTTTTGCCACCACTTTCCCCCCGCGCCCCCTGCCGTTGGCAAAATGTGCTATAAATGAAGCAGTTTTATATTTGAGTCCGTTCTGACAGGAAAAAAATCATGGACAAACATTCGCTTACCCTGGCGATCCTCAACGGCAAGGGGGCAGGCAACGAAGCCCTGCGCGCAGCCATTATGACGCTGCGCAAAGAAGGTGTGCCAGTTGAGGTTCGTGTCACATGGGAACACGGTGACGGAGAGCGTTACGTCAGGGAAGCCATGGCGCTGGGCGCGACGACCGTTGTCGCCGGTGGCGGCGATGGCACCATCAATGAGATTGCGACCGCGCTGGCAGGACTTGAAGCGGCAGGTCGCCCGGTGCTGGGGATTATTCCGCTGGGAACCGCCAATGACTTCGCCACCAGCGCCGGGATCCCGGAAGAGATGGAGAATGCGCTGCGACTGGCTATCGTCGGCAAAGCCACGCCGGTCGATATCGCCAGAGTGAATCAGGATCGCTACTTCATCAATATGGCCACCGGCGGATTTGGCACCCGTATCACCACGGAAACCCCGGAAAAACTGAAGTCCGCACTGGGCGGTGTCTCCTATTTTATTCATGGGCTGATGCGCATGGATCAGCTTAAGGCAGACAGCTGTGAATTGCGCGGCCCGGGCTTCAGCTGGCAGGGTGATGCACTGGTGATCGGTATTGGCAACGGACGTCAGGCCGGAGGTGGGCAGCGCCTCTGCCCGTATGCATTGATCAACGACGGCAAGCTGGAGTTGAGCATCGTCACCTCGAAAGAGATCCTGCCGACGCTGCTCAACTCAATGATTGGCGGCGACGATGATAACCCGAATATCATCCGCGCTTCCCTGCCATGGCTGGAAATCCACGCCCCACACGAGATGACGTTTAATCTCGACGGCGAGCCGCTGAGCGGCAAAATGTTCCGGATTGAGGTGATGCCGGATGCCCTCTCGTGCCGCTTGCCACCTTCGTGTGAACTGCTGGCCTGATCCGCTGAAACTGGCACCGCGGTGACTTCCGCGTTGCCAGAAAATTTTCATTCAACCTCGTCTGCCTCCTCCTTACCACCATCGGCATTTCCTCACACCGTTTTAATTCACAAAAAATTAACAGTTAAGACTGTGATCGCTCTCGCAGGTCAGCTCACCAACAACTTGTATGGTAGTAGTCAAACAGGATGTTTCCTTTCCAACACCAAAAAGGGCTGCCAATGAGCGACACTCCAGTAACCTCTACTGCCGAAGAAAAGGCGGGCAATACTTCGCTGATCCGCCGGGTGGCGAGCGCATCCGCCATTGGTACCGCAGCGGAATATTATGATTTTTTTGCCTATGGCACCGCTGCCGTACTTTTTTTTGGCCATCTGTTCTTCCCCAGCAGCGATCCGCTGATTAGCACGCTGGCAGCGTTTGCCACCTATGCGGTGGGCTTTCTGGCCCGGCCGCTGGGCGGTATTGTTTTTGGCCATATTGGCGATAAAGTCGGCCGCAAAAAAGCGCTGGTCTTCACTATCCTGCTGGTCGGCCTTGGGACTTTCTGCATCGGCCTGCTGCCAACCTATGAAAAAATCGGCATCTGGGCGCCGGTATTGCTGATCTTTATCCGCGTGTTGCAGGGATTTGGCGTCGGAGGAGAACAGGCCGGTGCGGTATTAATGACCGCTGAATATGCCGAACCTCGCCGTCGTGGCTTTTTCGCCAGCTGGGTGCAGATTGGCGCTCCGGTAGGCTTTCTGCTGCCGCTGGCACTGTTTGCCATCCTGACCGCCACGCTCTCTCCGGAGAAAATGATGGACTGGGGCTGGCGCATCCCTTTCCTGCTCAGCGCCCTGCTGGTGATTGTGGGCATGTTTATCCGCCTGCGCATTGATGAATCGCCAGTGTTTGCCCGCATTCGCGAAACGAAAGCCGCTGAATCCCGTCCGGTGATGGAAGTGCTGCGCGACTATCCCGGCATCATCGTGCACGGCGTGGCTGCCAAACTGATCGAAGCCTGTGCCTTTGCACTGTTCACGGTGATTATTCTGGCATGGGGCAAAGCCAACCATCTCAGCGATACCCTGCTGATGGAAACAATGATCGTGGCGGTGGTGCTGGAAATCATCGCAATTCCGCTGATGGGCCGCCTGTCGGATCGGATTGGCCGTAAACCGGTCTATATGATCGGTGCCCTGCTGATCACGCTGACCATCGTACCGTTCTTTATTGCCATGAGTCAGAACACCTTCTGGCTGGCGCAACTGGCGATGATTGTGGTACTGACGCTGGGCCACAGCATGTGCTATGCCCCACAGGCCGCCTGGTTCCCGGAACTGTTCCCCACGCATATTCGCTGCAGCGGGATCGCGCTGATCTGGCAAATCGGCTCGCTGATTGGCAGCGGCGTGTTGGGGCTGGTCGCGGTGAAGATATTACAGATGACGGGCGGCCATTATTACGGGCTGGCCATTTATGTGGTGGTGCTGGGCTTGCTGTCGCTCTATGGTCTTTCACGCCTGCCGGAGACGGCACCCGGCAAACGCGGCGCAGAGTTTCACTCCTGGGAAAAACATTAATACGCCAGAATCACGCTTAAGGCTTAAAATGCGTCAGCAAGAGGGGTGTCGCCAGTCGCCCCTCTCCCACCTTCGAATATGCCAATCCCGAAGCAATCCATTAACACCCTGCTCAACTGTGATCCCCGTCGAAGATTCATGATAATCATCTTGTATGGTAGTACGTCAATGCGTATTTTTTCATCATCGCACGATCAAAAAGGCCACCAGGATGAAAATTGTAAAAGCAGAAGTCTTCGTAACCTGCCCGGGCAGGAACTTTGTTACCGTCAAAATCACTACCGATGAAGGGCTGACCGGCATTGGTGACGCCACCCTGAATGGTCGCGAGCTGCCGGTCGCGTCATATCTTAAAGACCACGTCTGCCCACAGCTGATCGGCCGCAACGCTCACCAAATCGAGGACATCTGGCAGTACTTCTATAAAGGTGCCTACTGGCGTCGCGGTCCCGTCACCATGTCCGCAATCTCCGCCGTCGATCAGGCATTGTGGGATATCAAAGGCAAAGCGGCCAACATGCCGGTTTACCAGCTGCTGGGCGGCGCATCGCGCACTGGCGTAATGGTTTACTGCCACACTACCGGCCACAGCATCGACGAAGTGATGGACGATTACGCGAAGCATAAAGAACTGGGCTTTAAAGCCATCCGCGCCCAGTGTGGCGTGCCGGGTATGAAAACCACCTACGGCATGGCGAAAGGTAAAGGCCAGGCCTACGAACCCGCCACCAAAGGCGACTGGCCGGAAGAGCAGCTGTGGTCGACCGAAAAATATCTCGACTTCACGCCAAAGCTGTTTGAAGCCATTCGTGACAAATTTGGCTTTAACGAACATCTGCTGCACGACATGCACCACCGCCTGACGCCCATTGAGGCAGCCCGCTTTGGTAAAAGCGTGGAAGATTACCGCCTGTTCTGGATGGAGGACCCGACACCTGCCGAGAACCAGGAGAGTTTCCGTCTGATCCGCCAGCACACCGTCACGCCAATCGCAGTGGGCGAAGTGTTCAACAGCATCTGGGATTGTAAACAGCTGATTGAAGAGCAGCTGATAGACTACATCCGTACCACCATCACCCACGCGGGCGGCATCACCGGCATGCGTCGTATTGCTGATTTCGCTTCGCTGTATCAGGTACGCACCGGTTCACACGGACCGTCGGATCTGTCGCCAATCTGCATGGCTGCGGCACTGCACTTCGACCTGTGGGTACCAAACTTTGGCGTGCAGGAATATATGGGCTATTCCGAGCAGATGATGGAAGTGTTCAAACCTAACTGGACCTTCGAAAACGGCTATATGCATCCGGGCGACCTGCCGGGCTTAGGCATTGAGTTTGATGAAAAAGTGGCGGCACGCTACCCGTATGAACCGGCGTACCTGCCCGTTGCGCGTCTGGAAGACGGCACCCTGTGGAACTGGTAAGGAGACGAAAATGAAAAGTGTGGTAATCGAACGCCCCGGCGAGCTGGTACTGCAACAGCGCCCTGAACTGACGCCAGAGAAAGGCGAAGTCAGGGTTAAAGTCCAGTACGCCAGCATCTGCGGTTCCGATGTGCATATCTGGCACGGCCACAACCCTTTCGCCCGTTATCCACGGGTGATCGGCCATGAGTTTTTTGGCGTAATTGATGCGGTTGGCGTGGGTGTGGACAGCTCCCGCATTGGCGAGCGGGTGGCCGTCGATCCGGTGGTCAGCTGTGGCCACTGCTACCCTTGTTCAGTAGGACGCCCTAACGTCTGCAGCGAACTGCAGGTGATTGGAGTGCATCGCGACGGTGGCTTCAGCGAGTATGCCGTGGCTCCTTCAGCCAATGCGTATCACCTGCCAGAAAGCATTCCCGACAAGCTCGCCAGTCTGGTTGAACCGTTCACCATCGCCGCCAACATCACAGCCTTTCTCCAGCCTCAACCGAACGATGTGGCGCTGGTGTTCGGTGCCGGTCCGATGGGCCTGACCGCAATTCAGGTGCTGAAAGGCGTGTATAAGGTGCGCAAAGTGATCGTGGCCGACCGCCTGCCGGAACGTCTGGCGATGGCGATGGAAAACGGCGCGGATGTGGTACTGAATAACAGTGAAATCCCGCTGGCTGCCCAGCTTGAAGGCGAAAAACCCACACTGATCATTGATGCGGCCTGCCACCCGTCCATTCTGGCAGAAGCGGCAGCGCTGGCCTCACCTGCCGGACGGATTGGCCTGCTTGGCTTCTCCGGCGAGCCGTGCACGGTGACCCAGCAAAGCCTGACCAGTAAAGAGCTGTCGCTGTTTACCTCGCGTCTCAACAGTCATCGCTTCCCGCTGGTGATTGACTGGATGGAACAGGGGCTGATCCAGCCAGAAAAACTGGTGACGCACTACTTCCCGCTAAGCGAGATTGAACAGGCGATGACCCTGTTTGAGAAAGATCCCAAGAGCTGCTGCAAAGTCATTTTAGCTGTATGACACCAGACAGCCGGTTGGCGGCAGACTGAACCTGCCCCGACCGGTACAAGCTACCCTGCGACTATAAATATAATGGAGTGACCATGTTTAAGAACCTCCGCTGGACTATCGTACTGTTGCTGTTCATGGTCTACATGATCAATTACCTCGATCGCGTGGCCCTCTCACTGACCGTGCCGATGATTGAAAAAGACCTGATGCTGAATGCCGAACAGTTCGGCCTGATTTTCGGCAGCTTCTTCTTCGGTTACGCGCTGTTTAACTTTATTGGTGGCCTCGCCACCGACAAATTCGGCCCTACGCTGGTAATGGGCGCGGCCGTTGGCATGTGGTCGCTGTTCTGTGGCCTGACGGCCGTTGCCACCGGCTTCTGGTCCATGCTGATCCTGCGTGTGCTGTTTGGCATGGCGGAAGGCCCAATCTGCGCCTCAGCTAACAAAGCCATTAACGGCTGGTTCCCCAAAAAACAGGCGGCCACTGCGATGGGCTTACTCAGCGCCGGTTCGCCACTGGGCGGTGCGGTGGCTGGCCCGATCATCGGCTATCTGGCACTGGCCTTTGGCTGGCGTCCGGCCTTCGTGATCATCTGCTCCATCGGTATTGTGTGGATGGTGGTGTGGTTCCTGATTGCCGCCGATAATCCGCTGAAAAGCCGCCGCGTCAGCGAAGAAGAGCGCCTGCTGGTGACGAAGCTGAAAGAGGAGCAGACCACCCCGGACGAAGAGCTGGCTCAGGCCGCGCACGGTCTTGGATACTATCTGCGCCAGCCGATTATCCTGGTCACCGCTTTTGCCTTCTTTTGCTATAACTACATTCTGTTCTTCTTCCTGAGCTGGTTCCCGGCCTATCTGGTGCAGGCGCATAACCTCGATATCAAATCGATGAGTATGACCACCATGATCCCGTGGATTGTCGGCTTTGTCGGTCTGGCGCTCGGCGGCTGGATCTCCGATAAGATCTTCAACATCACCGGTAAGCTGCTGCTTTCACGAAAAATTGTGCTGGTGGTCTCGCTGTTGGCCGCTGCTGTTTGCGTGGGTCTGGCAGGTTCTGTAAAAGGGGTTTACCCGGCAGTGATCCTGATGTCCGTGTCGATCTTCTTCCTGTATATCACCGGCGCTATTTACTGGGCGATTATTCAGGACGTGGTGCACAAAAGCCGCGTGGGCGGGATCAGTGGCTTTATCCACCTGATCGGCAGCATTTCCGGTATTATCGGCCCGATTGTCACCGGCTACATCGTGCATCACACCGGTAAATTCGACAGCGCCTTTATCCTTGCCGGCGTGGTAGCTGCCCTGGGCGCGATGCTGGTGCTGTTTGTGATCAAAAGTCCGAAAACGCAGAATAAAGCGGTTTCTGTTTGAAATAAGGTGCGCGGAAAACCGCGCACTGACAAAGCGAAAGGATACTCTATGCTTTCCCCTGAACATCTGGCTGCGGGCGTTGCACGTCCGGAGTATGATCGCAAAAAATTACGCACCCGCATGGTTCATATCGGTTTTGGCGCTTTCCACCGCGCTCATCAGGCCGTCTGCTCCGACCGGCTGGCGAACGAGCACGGCAGCGACTGGGGCTACTGCGAGGTCAACCTCAACAGCGGGGAGCTGATCCAGGCACTGAAAAAACAGGATTGCTGCTATACCGTAGCAGAGATGGCCGGTGATGACATGGCGCTGCGGGTGATCGGAGTGGTCACCTCGGCCCTGCACGGCAAGTCCGACGGCATCAACGCCGTGATTGATGAACTCTGCCAGCCGGATGTGGCGATCGTCTCCATGACCGTGACGGAAAAAGGCTACTGCTATGAGCCGTCCAGCGGCAAACTGGATCTCGCTCACCCTTCAATCGTTCACGATATTGCTAACCCACAGGCACCGATCTCGCTGCCTGGCCTGATCCTCGCCGGGATCACCCGCCGTCGCGAGCTGGGTCTGCCGCCGTTCAGCGTGATGTCGTGCGATAACATGCCGGAAAACGGACATGTGACGCGCAACGTGATTGTCGGGCTGGCGGAGAAACATAGCGCTGAGCTGGCCGAATGGATTGGCAAAAACCTCACCTTCCCTTCCACCATGGTGGATCGCATCGTACCGGCAATGACCGAAGAGACCCATGCCACACTGCGCGTGAAATTGGGCTGTGATGATCCGGTCAGCGTGGCCTGCGAACCATTCCTGCAGTGGGTGATTGAGGACAACTTCGTCAGCGGCCGCCCGCAGTGGGAAAAAGCCGGTGCAGAACTGGTCAGCAATGTACTGCCTTATGAAGAGATGAAGCTGCGCATGCTGAACGGCAGCCACTCCTTCCTGGCTTATCTTGGTTACCTTGCTGGTTATCAGCACATCAGCGACTGCATGGCCGATACGCATTTCCGCCAGGCAGCACGCCAGCTGATGATGGATGAACAGGCTCCCACTCTGCATACCCAAGGCGTTGACCTGGGTGCCTATGCCGATTCTCTGATTGCCCGATATGAGAATCTGGCGATCAAACACCGCACCGCGCAGATAGCTAACGATGGTTCGCAGAAGCTGCCGCAGCGCTGGCTGGACAGCATCCGCTGGCACCTGAACAACGGCAGTGATTTTGATCTGCTGGCGCTGGGCGTGGCCGGATGGATACGCTATGTGGGGGGGGTGAATGAGCAAGGCGAGCCGATTGAGATCCGCGACCCAATGCGCGACCTGTTGGCACAGCGTGTGGCAGAAACCGCTGAAGGCGAAGCCCGCGTAGCCGCACTGCTGTCGATAAAAGCAGTGTTTGGTGAGGATTTAGCCACCTGCACGCAGTTTGTCTCGCGAGTGAATCATTTCTATCAGCTTCTGCTGACAAAAGGGGCCAAAGAAGCGGTAAAACAGACGGTTGCCAGGGCTTAAACCAATAAGCGCTGGCGCAAAGCCAGCGCGCTGTTTTAGACTCAGGCTTTAACGCAGCGGGCCTTCAGCCCATCGCTATACGGATATTGCCGAATGTCTATTGCCTATACCATTACCACCAGCGAGCCGGTGAATCAGCAGATTTATCGCTTTCTGCGTCAGGACATTGTGACCTGTGCAATCCCGCCCGGGTCGCTGCTGTCTGAAAAAGAAGTGTCTGCCCGCTTCAGCGTCTCCCGGCAGCCGGTGCGGGAAGCCTTTATCAAACTGGCCGAAGCTGGCCTGGTTCAGGTCTTGCCTCAGCGGGGCACCTTTGTCCGGAAAATCTCCGCCCAGCGCGTGGCCGATGGCCGGTTTATCCGCGAAGCGGTGGAAGTGGCGGTGATCCGCCGGGCAGCAGTGGAAGCCTCCGCGGAATCGCTGGCGCTGTTGCAGCACAATCTTCAGCTACAAAGGATCTCGGCAGAGCGTCATGACAGCCAGGGTTTTCTGCTGCTCGATGATGAATTTCACCGGCTGATTGCGCAGAGCATCAACTGCGAGCTGGCGTGGGAAACGGTAGAAAATATCAAAGCGGCAATGGATCGGGTCCGCTTCCTGACGCTGAGCAAAGTATCGCCACCGGAAAGTTTGATCCAGCAACACGAAGAGATTTACCAGGCGCTGGTCGCACGCGATGCGGGCGAAGCGGAGAAAGCGCTGCGCCGCCATCTGCAGGAGATGATCTTCTCCATCACCCCTATCGCCGAGCAGAACAGCGAGTGGTTTGAGAAACCGTAATTATCCCTGGAAACCGGCGTGTAAAGCGCCGGTCTTATTTGCCAAAGGTATCCCCCTTTAAGCCCCTGCATTACGCCACCTGCAGTTCAGGCCAGCGCTGCGAGGGATAAAGTGCCATGCGGATATTGAACAGATAAAAAAGCGGCCGGAACAGCGCCATATCGCTGCGGCACTGCCCTTCCGTTCTGACCAGCAGCAGATCCAGTTCATCCAGCAGGGACTGTGGTGGCTCAATATAGATATTCTTCAGACGCTGTTTGAAGTACTTGTTAATCTCAAACATCAGCGCACCGGACTCCAGCGCGTGCTCCCGGAGCAGCGCTTCATGGCGGGCGTAAAAGTCATAGCAGTTCACCCCCAACCAGATCTCAGTGATCAGGTTACCACCCAGCGCCACGCCAGGCGTTGGGTCAATTTTGTTACGGGGCAGAATGATATTAATCTTATCAATCTGGCTGGCAACGAACTGCTGGCGCGCCCGCAGTGAAGCAGTATTAATATTGATCTCGCCGGTAAACTGCAGCAACTCTTTAATCCCCTTCCGTAACACGCGGCGGGCAGACCATGACGGCCTTTTGTTACGGATAATCGCCGTCACCACCACCGCCAGCACGATGCCTACAATGGTCGAAATCGAGGCGTTAATAATCGACAGTAAATCGGGCTTCAGGTCGTGAGACATCCCGATAAAACCCGGGATTTGCGTGGCAATAATCAGCCCGATAAAGTTGGTTGAAGGGTTCGCGATCACCAGTCCCAGCGCCAGAAGGCCGGGGGCCAGGCAGATAATCAACGCTTCATAGCTGACCGCCATCGGGATAATCAGCCCGACGTACAGAATACTGATCAGAATGGCCATCAGCACCCCCTTCAGAAAGACCTGCATGGAGGCAACCGGGCTGTCGAGTGAGGCAAAAAATGAACAGACTACGGCGGCAATCATCGGTGCTGTTGCGCCATCCATCCAGCCGGTACCAATCCAGAACAGACAGCCGATCATGGTGGCGAAGAAGGCGGTAAAGCAGGACAGCAGGATCAACCCCTTGTCGCGGTGCTTTCTGATCAGCTTCAGCTTGCTGGGTTTCTTTTCGGTACCCAGTTGGCTGACGCGCTCTCTGGCGTTGAAATAGGACTCCGAGATGCGGATAAAGTTAAGCAGGCGCTCCATCAGACCGATAAACAACAGACCTTCTTCCGCCGTCATTTCTCCCTGGCTGTAAAGCGTTTTTATCCGCTCCTGCGAAGCCAGAATATCCTCCTGGATCGCCTGCGCCTGGCCGCTCTGCTCCGGGCTGTTCAGCCATACCAGGAAGTGGCTGAAGGATTCAGCCACGAAGTCGGGGAACACAATACCCTGCTCTGCCAGCAGGCTGAGACGCTTCTCAATCGCGGTCAGGGTCGGGATCAGATATGAGAGATGTTGATACTGGGCACTGACCAGACGGATTAGCCTGCGCGCCTCATCCCCTTCATAGACGCAGTGGGTGATCAGCGTTTCGACGGATATCGGGTAGTTCGCCATCTGCACCAGGATCTGATCGCGTTCCGGCGTGCTCTGTTTCGATTCGCTGGTCAGCAATTCGTTGCAGACATTTTTGGCGCTCTCAAACCAGTTGCTGACGCTGTTTTCCAGCATGTTGCGCATGGTCACCGGGAACACCAGCATATGCACCAGGCTGGAGCAGACAATGGCGACGGTAATCTCTTCAATACGGGAGATAACGGTATAGGTTATCGACAGCGGCGTGGTGACATCGGCAAAGCCCATGATCGCGGCACTGTAGCCCGCCAGCATAAAGACGTAGCTTTTCGGCGTCCGGTCATGCAGCGAGAGGTACAGGCAAAATGCCACCCACAACGAAACGCTGAGGCTGAACAGGATCGGCGTGGTGACGGTCAGCGGATAGATTAAAAAGATAAAGATGCCGCCCAGCACGGTGCCGAGAAAGCGGAACATCGCTTTCGACAGCGTGGAAGCGGAATAGAGCTGTGAGATAACGTAAACCGACACCATTGCCCAGGCTGGTTTATCAAGGTTCAGTTTCAGGGCGATGTACAAAGCTAAAAATGCCGCGATGCAGGTTTTGATAGCGAACATCAGCGCATTTTTGGATAACCACTTCATTGCAGACTCAACAGCTCACCAGAAAGTAAAACGCTATTTTAGCTATTTCACTGCGGGGCGACAGCGTTTTACTGATCGATAGTTTGTAACAAAATAATCACGCTACGGGAAAGTATGCTCGCTATTGATCGTGCAGTCAGCTTTTGTAGTTCCTGCTATCGGCAGGAGACCGATCGGCCTCCTGCCCCATATCTTAAAGCCCTCAGGCAATAGTCACATCTTTCGCCAGGTACACATCCTGCACGGAGTTGATCAGCGCCACGCCATCCTTCATTGATTTCTTGAAGGCTTTACGTCCAAGGATCAGCCCCATGCCACCAGCACGCTTGTTGATAACCGCTGTGCGCACGGATTCTGCCGTATCGGTTTCACCTGCAGCCGCACCGCCAGAGTTAATCAACCCCGCGCGGCCCATATAGCAGTTCGCCAGCTGGTAACGCACCAGATCGATTGGGTTATCGCTGGTCAACTTGCTGTAGACGCGGTCATCAGTGGAACCGAATTTTACCGCAGTGTAGCCGCCATTATTTTCTGCCATCTTCTGCTTGACGATATCCGCCCCGATGGTGGCTGCCAGGTGATTAGCCTGCCCGGTCAGATCGGCGCTGGCATGGTAATCCACCCCGTCTTTTTTGAAATCGTTATTACGCAGATATGCCCACAGCACGGTGACCATGCCCAGCTCATGCGCACGTTCAAACGCCACGGAGATCTCTTCCAGCTGGCGACGTGACTGTTCAGAACCAAAGTAGATGGTTGCGCCAACCGCAATCGCGCCCAGGTTAAACGCCTGCTCCACGCTGGCATACAGCGTCTGGTCATACTGCGTCGGGTAGCTCAGCGTTTCGTTATGGTTCAGTTTGACCATAAAGGGGATCCGGTGCGCATAGCGGCGAGAAACCGAAGCCAGCACGCCATAGGTTGAGGCCACACAGTTACAGCCTGACTCTATCGCCAGCTCAACGATATTTTTCGGATCGAAGTACAGTGGGTTCGCCGCGAAGGATGCGCCAGCGGAGTGCTCAACGCCCTGATCCACCGGCAGGATGGAAAGGTAGCCGGTGCCCGCCAGACGACCCGTGTTGTACAGCGTCTGCATGTTGCGCAGCACCGCAGGAGAACGATTGTTATCGATCATCACGCGATCAACATAATCCGCGCCCGGTAAATAAAGGCTGTCCGCTGGAATGGTCATGCAGCGATGTTGCAGAAGAGTGTCCGCTTCTTTGCCCAATAACTGTACGATGTCCGTCATGATAACTCCTGTCTTAAGGTGGGAGGGCAGGCTGATCCCTGCCCCACTCATGTGAAAATCTGACCCCAGACAGCGTGGACCCATCCCCCCACGTAACGCAAATTGCTGACTCCATTTTTCAGAACGATCCCTGTAAAAATTTATAAAAAATCGCCTACCACCAACGATGAAAATGGTGCACCGGCCCGTGTCCGCCGCCCACTTCCAGCGAATCAGCCTGTTCGAGCGCACCCTGCAGCCACTGCTTCGCTTCCTGCAAGGTTGAGAGCCAGTTATCGTGCCGTGGCCGCAGCGCCGCCAGAGCAGCAGAAAGCGTACAGCCCGTGCCATGAGTGTTTTTGGTGGCTATGCGGGGGGCCGTAAAACGTTGCTGATGGTCGCGGGTGAACAGCCAGTCCGGGCTCTCTTTATCGCTCAGATGGCCGCCTTTCATCAGTACCGCCTGGCATCCCATTTTCAGCAGCTTCTCTCCCTGCTGGCGCATCTCTTTCTCATTGCGAGCGACAGCACATTCCAGCAATGCTGCGGCTTCCGGCAAATTTGGCGTGATAAGTGAGACCTGCGGCAACAGTCGCTCACGCAGCGTGGCAACAGCCCGGGGAGAAAGTAGCGGATCGCCGCTTTTTGCCAGCATCACCGTGTCCAGCACCACCCATGGGATAGCGGCTGAGATCAGTCCATCCGCCACCACTTCCACAATATCGCTCTCGCTGAGCATGCCGATTTTAACGCTGTCGATACGCACATCACTGAGTACGGATGAGAGTTGCGCAGCCACGAAATCTGGCTCAACCCGGCAGACCGACTGCACGCCACGGGTATTTTGTGCCACCAGCGCGGTAATCACGCTGGTGCCGTAAGCACTCAGCGCGGAAAATGTTTTGAGGTCGGCCTGAATCCCTGCTCCGCCGCTTGGATCGGTTCCGGCAATGGTCAGTGCATTAATCCGCTTCATACCATCACCTCCGCATCCAGGCCATACAGCGCGTCGAGGAACAGCGGTTCAAAGCTGCCTGGCCCCGCAGCAGCAGAGGCCGCTCTTTCTCCGGCCAGGCTCATCACACGACATGCGCTGGCAATGTGCGTCAGCCTGTCACCCGGCAGCGCGGAGAAACCAGCCACTACCGCCGATAATGCACAGCCGGTTCCCACCACCCGCGTCATCAGAGCTGAGCCTCCGGGGATTTCCAGCAGCCGTTGTCCGTCAGTGACGTAATCCACCTCACCCGTCACTGCCACACTTGCACCACAGGTTTGCGCCAGCAGGCGGGCAGCCTCCAGCGCAGCGGCAGAACTGTGCAGGCTGTCAACACCGCGCCCTGCCACAGCCTGGCGTGCCAGCGCCATAATTTCTGAAGCGTTACCGCGAATGGCCGCCGGACGATGTTCCAGCAAACGCTGGCAGAAATCAGTCCGGAAAGTCAGTGCCCCTACCGCGACCGGATCCAGCGTCCAGGGATGGCCCACTTTATTCGCGCCCTTAACGGCAATCAGCATCGCTTCGCTGCGCGCGGCAGTTAAGGTACCGACATTGATCAGCACACCATCAGCAATGGCGCTGAATTCAGCGGCTTCCTGCGGCTCAATAACCATCGCCGGAGAAGCCCCCAGCGCCAGCAAAACATTGGCGGTAAAAGTCTGCACCACATCATTGGTCAGGCAATGCACCAACGGCGCGGTGTGGCGGAAAAGAGTGAGTGAAGTTGCGGCCTGAGGGGCCGTGAAGAGATGAGGTTGGATCATGGTAACGCTCCCAACCGGCGATCAAGAAGGCGATGCACTCCGGCATCTGACTTCCCTCCGCTGGCATTATCCAGATCAGGTTCAACGGGTATTTCTCAGCCCATCAGCGATGGGGCACCCCGAGTCATGAAGATTGAATCTCTATACTTTTTGCCAGCTTAGGGGAAGTGGCTTACTGATGCAAGCCCCGCCTTTCCGGTTATCGCTTCTTCACCTTAAAAAAATGATGTGGCCTTCACAACTCAGGTGCGCCATCAGCGCAAACTGCAGCAGGAAGGCGCTAACGACTGGTTGCTGGCTGGCGGCATTAATATTAATTTTTAATCCTCATATGCGCCGGGCAGACCTCCCCGCCCGGTGCGCTCAAGATCCAGAACATCCAGACGCCAGATTTCATGCATCGCCACAAACAGCAGACAGATCGTCTTGATCATCGTCAGCAACCCCGCAATATCTTAAGCGGCGGCCATGTCAGTTTTGTCTTTATTGACACTGGCCTGCCTTCCTGAAACCGTCAACTCAGATCCGGGAATGTTTGCCGTTCCTGCCCTTTTTGCTACAGTCCGGCTATAGATTACTTTGGGGCGACATCTCACCCACCGCACAGGCTACAATAAAACGAATTATGATCAGACCGCTTAATGAACAATACGGCATCAGCGTGGCGGCACTCAAAATGCTGCAATACCTGAAACAGATTTCACGCGGGGATCGCGGGTTTTCCATTCTTGATACCGCGCTGAACCACCGCTGCAACGTGACGCCACCCGATAATTTCAGGCTGCTCGATGAGCTTTTTGAGGCCGGCAAAATTGATTACGATTACCGCGGCACCGGACTGGATGGCGAGCGGCATGTTAAGCCGGTCTGGTAAGTCGCCGCTGATCGACAACCACCTGGTACCGCGTTAACCCGACTTTGCTAAAGAGATGACTATGGCCATACGCCCCTTCACCGAAGCCGATCGCCCCTTTTTACGCACGCTGTTTCTCGCTTCACGCAAGGCAAACTGGCACTGGCTGGACGGCAAAGAGTGGCGGCTGGAAGATTTTGATCGTGTGACACTGGGTGAGCGGGTGCTGGTCGCGGAAGACGACGGGCATCGCACCGGTTTTGCCGCCGTTCTGCCCAATGATAATTTCCTGCACAGCCTGTTTGTTGACCCCACCAGGCAGGGTCGCGGCGTGGGTAGCGAACTGTTGAAAGCGGTGCAAGCTGGGTTTACCTCAACGGGTGCGCTGAAATGCCTGAAAGCCAATGTCAGGGCGCAGGCATTTTATCTGAAACACGGCTGGAAAGTGATCGGCAGCGGAGAAAGTGAACAGGGTGAATACCTGCTGATGCACTACGTGCTTTAAGTGCTTAATGCCTTAGATTTTTGGTTTTTTGGGTTTTTAAACAGACGATGCAGAAGCTTAAGGCGTGGGGAAGGCTGGCCTTCCCCACGCAGGCGCTGAATTTGCCTTTTTTAGTGCGACCTGCGTACCATTCGGGTACTTCAGAAACCTGCCTTACACTGCGCGGAACGCGATATCTTCGGGAATAACTTCCCCTTCCCAGTAAAGCTGCGCAGCCACCAGTCCTGCCAGCTGACGGTACATCACCGTGAACTCGCTCTCAGGACGGCGCACCACCGTTGGCTGGCCGTCATCCAGATCTTCACGCAGGGTGATATGCAGCGGCAACTGGCTCAACAGACGGGTGTGATACTGCTCCGCCAGCTTCTCTGCCCCACCAGTGCCAAAAATCGGCTCATGATGACCACAGTTGCTGCAGATATGCATGCTCATGTTTTCCACCACCCCCACCACCGGCACATTGACCTTCTCAAACATCACAATGCCTTTACGCGCATCGATCAGCGCAATGTCCTGCGGCGTGGTCACCACAACGGCACCGGTGACCGGCACGTTCTGCGCCAGTGTCAGCTGGATATCCCCTGTGCCCGGCGGCATGTCCAGCACCAGATAATCCAGATCCGGCCACAGCGTTTCATTCAGCAACTGCATCAGTGCCTTGCTGGCCATCGGCCCGCGCCACACCATAGCATTGTCATCGGTCACCAGATAACCGATGGAGTTGGTCGCCAGCCCGTGCGCGATAATCGGAGCCATGTGCGTACCATCCGGAGAGGTGGGTCGCTCATCCCGCGTGCCGAGCATATCCGGGATAGACGGGCCGTAAATATCAGCATCCAGCAGGCCCACTTTAGCCCCTTCAGCCACCAGCGCCAGCGCCAGATTCACGGCAGTGCTGGATTTCCCCACCCCACCCTTGCCGGAACTGACCGCGATAATGTTCTTAACACCGTTCACTCCGGCATGATTTTTCACCCGCTTCAGCGTGGCAATGTTATGGCTCAGCCGCCAGTTGATGGCGGTGGCACTGGTCAGGCGCAGCAGTTCGGCACTGGTCGCTTCCTTCAGGGCTTCAAATCCACTGTGCCAGACAAACGGCATCACCAGTTCAATATGCAGAGTATTGTCCATCAGCGCACAGTGGTGCAGCGCCTTCAGGGTGGTGAGATTATGCTTTAGCGTCGGATGTTCAAATGTGGTCAATACGCCCATGACCATAGCGCGCAGCGCTTCCGGAGAGTGCTGTCCCTGGGATTGTGATGTCATCCCGGCTCCTTTTTTGATTGTTGGTTCTGATAAACAGAGCATATCAGATGTGGCCGGACCTGGTCGCGACAGGCTGCAAAAAACGGTGGCCGCCATGCAGGATTGTTTACGCAGGGAGGGGCTTTCGGTTACCATCTAAACCCCCTTTTTTAAACAGGTATAGCAAGTCTTACTATGACTCAAGTCGCGAAAAAAATAATGGTAACGTGCGCCCTGCCGTACGCCAACGGCTCAATCCATCTCGGCCACATGCTCGAGCATATCCAGGCAGATATTTGGGTCCGTTACCAGCGAATGCGCGGCAACCAGGTTTACTTCATCTGTGCTGACGATGCCCACGGTACGCCGATCATGCTGAAAGCTCAGCAGTTGGGTGTGGAGCCGGAGCAGATGATTGCCGAAATGAGTCAGGAACATCAGACCGACTTTGCTGGTTTCAATATCAGCTACGACAACTATCACTCAACGCACAGTAAAGAAAACCGTGAGCTGTCTGAACTGATCTATACCCGTCTGAAAGAGAACGGTTTTATCAAGAACCGGACGATTTCCCAGCTGTACGATCCGGAGAAAGGCATGTTTCTGCCTGACCGTTTCGTCAAGGGAACCTGTCCGAAGTGTAAATCACCGGATCAGTACGGCGACAACTGCGAAGTCTGTGGCGCAACCTACAGCCCAACCGAGCTGATTGAGCCGAAATCGGTGGTTAGCGGTGCCACGCCTGAGATGCGTGACTCGGAGCACTTCTTTTTTGACCTGCCAGAGTTCAGCGCCATGCTGCAGGCCTGGACCCGCTCCGGCGCACTGCAGGAGCAGGTTGCAAACAAGATGCAGGAGTGGTTCGAATCCGGCCTGCAACAATGGGATATCTCCCGCGATGCGCCGTACTTCGGCTTTGAAATCCCTGGCGCGCCGGGCAAATACTTCTACGTCTGGCTGGATGCGCCAATCGGTTACATGGGATCGTTTAAAAATCTCTGCGACAAGCGCGGAGATATCGATTTCGATGCTTTCTGGCAGAAAGATTCTGACGCCGACCTGTACCACTTTATCGGCAAAGATATCGTCTATTTCCACAGTCTGTTCTGGCCAGCGATGCTGGAAGGCAGCAACTTCCGTAAGCCAACCAGCCTGTTCGTGCACGGCTATGTCACGGTGAACGGCGCGAAGATGTCCAAATCGCGCGGCACCTTTATCAAGGCCAGCACCTGGCTGCAGCATCTGGATGCCGACAGCCTGCGCTACTACTACGCGGCCAAGCTTTCTTCACGTATTGATGATATCGACCTGAATCTGGAAGATTTCGTGCAGCGCGTGAATGCCGACATCGTGAACAAAGTGGTGAACCTGGCTTCCCGTAACGCCGGTTTCATCAACAAGCGTTTTGGCGGCAAGCTGTCGGCCGAACTGGCTGACCCGGCGCTGTATAAAACCTTTACCGATGCCTCCGCCAGCATTGCGGAAGCCTGGAACAGCCGCGAGTTCAGCCGCGCTATTCGTGAAATCATGGCGTTGGCCGATGTGGCTAACCGCTATGTTGACGAGCAGGCTCCATGGGTGGTGGCAAAACAGGAAGGCCGCGATGCCGATCTGCAGGCGATCTGCTCTATGGGCATCAACATGTTCCGCGTGCTGATGACCTGGCTCAAGCCGGTGCTGCCTTCACTGACCGAACGCACCGAAGCCTTCCTGAATCAGGAGCTGAGCTGGGATGGCATTGAGCAACCGCTGCTGGACCATACCATTTCTGCCTTTAAAGCACTGTACAGCCGCATTGAAATGGACAAGGTCAATGGCCTGATTGAAGCGTCAAAAGAAGATGCCGCTGCGGCGAACAAACCTGCGGTAACCGGCCCGCTGGCCGATGCGCCGGTTGCCGACACCATCAATTTTGATGACTTTGCCAAAGTGGATATGCGCGTGGCGCTGATCAAGACTGCCGAACGGGTGGAAGGATCGGACAAACTGCTGCGTCTGGTGCTGGATATGGGCGGCGAAACCCGTCAGATCTTCTCCGGTATCCGCGCGGCCTATCCTGATCCGTCCGTGCTGGAAGGTCGCATGACCGTGGTGGTGGCTAACCTGGCACCGCGTAAGATGCGTTTCGGCATGTCTGAAGGCATGGTGCTGTCCGCAGGCCCTGGCGGTAAAGACCTGTTTATCCTGGGTGCCGACAGCGGCGCACAACCGGGGATGCAGGTTAAATAAGCCTACCGGTCCGGGTGAAGTGAGTTCCGCCCGGCTGTTCGTGTATTCACCGTATCTGTAGTGGCGAACTGATTCGATTGAAAGAATTTGTTCGCCCTTTTTTCTTCCCCAGCCTTTTCCCCACACAAATCCCTGCTTCATGCCACGACTGTGACCGGTAGCACACTTATTCTTTTGATCGTATGATTAACGCACATAAAACCAGGAGCTTATCATGCGTAGCGCGCTCTCTGTTGGCTGGCGAATTCTCCGTGCCTTTATCATTATTTACCTCTGCCTGTATGCCGGAACCGGCCTCTCTGCCCTGTTACCGGTGACCATTCCTGGCAGCATCATCGGTATGCTGATCCTGTTCACCCTGCTGGCTTTACAGCTGCTTCCGGTAGAGTGGGTGAAACCCGGCAGCACCCTGCTGATCCGCTATATGGGCCTGCTGTTTGTGCCGATCAGCGTGGGGATCATGAGCTACACCGATGTCCTGAGCGCGCAGTTCGGCCCAATTGTCGTTTCTGTGGTGGTGAGCACCTTTATCGTGCTGCTGACTGTCGGGCTGGCCTCACACAAGCTGCATGGCAGAGCGCCAGCAACACCTGGAGCCGCCGATGAGTGATATTTGGTGGTCGCTGCCGCTGACCATCGCGGTTTTCTTTGCTGCACGCCGGATTGCCGCGAAGGTGAAAATCTCGCTGGTCAACCCGCTGCTGGTGTCGATGGCGGTGATTATTCCTTTGCTGCTGCTGCTCCAGATGCCCTACGCCCGGTATTTTCAGGGAAGCTCAGTGCTGAACCAGCTGCTGCAGCCGTCAGTGGTGGCGTTGGCTGTTCCGCTCTATGAACAGATGCATCAGATCCGGGCGCGCTGGAAATCGATTATTGGCGTCTGCTTTATGGGCAGCATGACCGCGATGATTTCCGGTACCGCCATTGCTTTGTGGATGGGCGCAACACCGCAAATTGCCGCCACTATTATGCCAAAATCTGTCACTACCCCGATTGCGATGGCGGTGTCCGGCACCCTTGGGGGGATCCCGGCCATCAGCGCAATCTGCGTATTAATAGCGGGCGTGCTGGGGGCTGTCTTCGGCCATATGCTGCTGAACATGCTGAAAATCACCAGCAAGGCTTCACGCGGTCTGGCGATTGGCAATGCTTCACACGCACTCGGCACTGCGCGCTGTGCGGAGCTGGACTATCAGGAAGGCGCCTACAGCTCGCTGGCGCTGGTGATCTGCGGTATCATCACCTCGCTGCTGGCCCCCTTTCTGTTCCCACTGCTGATGCATCTCTGGGGCTAAAACTTGCGATAAGTCGCGCATTTCACTGAACTATTTCATAAATTACATTGTTAATGTGACTAAAATCACATACAACAGCGTAACGGCTCGCCATCATAGGCGGCCGACCCAGTGAAAGAGGCCCGCTATGCATCCACGTTTCCAGACCGCGTTCACCACGCTGCCCACCCTGCTTCAGGCCGCCCTTCAGCCCCTTATCGCTTGTGATGACTTTCCGGCTTTTTTCACCCCGGAGCAGGCAGACGAGCTGAAAAATCGCACCGGCCTGGACGATCGCGAGCTGGCCTTTGCCCTGCTGCCTTTAGCCGCAGCCTGTGCGGTGGCTCCCCTTTCCAACTTTAACGTTGGCGCGCTGGCCCGCGGGAAAAGCGGCCACCTCTATTTCGGTGCCAACATGGAGTTCACCGGCGCGACGATGCAACAAACCGTACATGCCGAGCAGAGTGCCATTACCCATGCCTGGATGCGTGGCGAAACGGCGCTGGAAGCCATCACCGTCAACTACACGCCATGCGGCCATTGCCGTCAGTTTATGAACGAGCTGAACAGCGGTACCGCGCTGACCATTCATCTGCCAGGCCGCGAGCCTGCCACGTTGGGCGATTATCTGCCGGATGCGTTTGGCCCGCGCGACCTGGCGATCCAGATACTGCTGCTGGATGAGGTCGATCACGGCCTGCCGGTTAAAGGCGATCCGCTGGCGCAGGCCGCGCTGAAGGCCGCTAACCGCAGCCATGCTCCTTATTCTCAGGCGTTGAGCGGCGTGGCACTGCAAACTGCTGACGGCGGCATTTTTGCCGGAAGCTATGCCGAGAATGCGGCGTTTAACCCGAGCCTGCCCCCGTTACAGGCAGCCCTGAACCTGCTGAATCTGGCCGGACACGATGTGCTGCAGATCCAGCGTGCCGTGCTGGCGGAAGCGCCGGATGCAAAGGTGATCCAACGCCAGGCGACGGCTGCCACTCTGCAGGCACTCGGCTGCAGCAATATCACCACCATTCCTCTGGTTTAATCCTGTCAGTTGCACAATTCCCGCAGCTTTTGTTATCAACTATTAACAAAAGCTGTACTTTCAGATGGATTATTTTAGGATTGGGCCACAACATCCCGATCCGAATGAGTATTGATTGCATGGAACTCGAATACGAAAGTAAACGACCGCTTTATATCCCTTATGCCGGCCCTATTTTGCTGGAATTCCCGCTGCTGAATAAGGGCAGCGCGTTCTCGGTTGAGGAGCGCAATGAATTTAACCTCCGGGGCCTGCTGCCGGAGACGGTGGAAACCATTGAAGAGCAGGCTCAGCGCGCGTGGCGTCAGTTCCAGGACTTTAAAAACGACAACGACAAGCACGTCTACCTGCGCAATATTCAGGACACCAACGAAACCCTGTTCTACCGCCTGCTGGATAACCATCTCGAAGAGATGATGCCGATTATCTACACCCCGACCGTCGGCGCAGCCTGCGAACATTTCTCTGAAATCTACCGTCGCGCCCGCGGTGTATTTATCTCCTACCCAAACCGCGGCAACATCGAAGATATGTTGCAGAACGCCACCAAGCAGAACGTGAAAGTGATCGTGGTGACCGACGGCGAACGTATTCTCGGCCTCGGCGACCAGGGCATCGGCGGTATGGGCATTCCAATCGGTAAGCTTTCTCTGTACACCGCCTGTGGCGGCATCAGCCCGGCTTACACTCTGCCAATAGTGCTGGACGTGGGCACCAATAATCAGCAGCTGCTGAACGACCCGCTGTATATGGGCTGGCGTCATCCGCGTATCACCGGCGAAGAGTACGAGAATTTTGTTAACGAGTTCATTCAGGCGGTGAAGAGCCGCTGGCCAAATGTGCTGTTGCAGTTTGAAGACTTCGCCCAGAAGAACGCCATGCCGCTGCTGGAGCGCTATCGCGACGAAGTCTGCTGCTTTAACGATGATATTCAGGGCACCGCAGCGGTCACCCTGGGCACATTGATTGCCGCCAGCCATGCGGCAGGCAGTAAGATGAGCGAGCAGAAAGTGGTGTTCCTGGGCGCGGGTTCAGCCGGTTGCGGTATTGCCGAGCAGATCATTGCCCAGATGAAGTCCGAGGGCCTGAGCGACGATGAAGCCCGTGCACGGGTATTTATGGTCGACCGTTTTGGTCTGCTGACCGACAAATTGCCTAACCTGCTCAGCTTCCAGAGCAAACTGGTGCAGAAGAGCGATAACCTGGACAACTGGGATTCCTCTTCCGATTCGCTGTCCCTGCTGGACGTGGTGCGTAACGCGCGTCCGGACATCCTGATTGGGGTTTCCGGTCAGCCGGGCCTGTTCAGCGAAGAGATCATCCGCGAGATGAACAAGCACTGTGCGCGTCCTATCGTAATGCCGCTGTCTAACCCGACCTCCCGCGTGGAAGCCACTCCCCAGGATATTCTGGCCTGGACCGACGGTGCCGCGCTGGTTGCCACCGGCAGCCCGTTCTCTCCGGTGATGTGGAAAGAGAAAACCTACCCTATCGCCCAGTGCAACAACTCCTATATCTTCCCGGGAATTGGTCTGGGCGTGATCGCGTCCGGTGCAACCCGCGTGACCGACAGCATGCTGATGGCGGCAAGCCGCGCGCTGGCAGACTGCTCGCCACTGGTGAACGATGGCAATGGCCCGGTGCTGCCTGAAGTGAAAGATATTCAGGGCGTGTCAAAAGTGATCGCCATGGCGGTAGGTAAAGCCGCTCAGCTGGCTGGCGTGGCCGTGGTCACTTCTGAGGATGTGCTGTCGAAGGCTATCTCGGCCAACTTCTGGCTGCCTCAGTATCGTCATTACCGTCGTACTTCTATCTGACGGCAGAGGGCGGAATTCTTTCCGCCCCTTTCTCTTTCACCTGACTGGACAGAATAAATTCTGATTCCGGCCTTTTATACCCGTTTAGCTCAACGTATTGTGCGAAATGCCACCATATGGTGCACAGCGACTTGCTTCACCCCGCCGGGTAAAGTAGCCTTGATCCACCCTATAGCTTCACGTCTGAGCACCGTCCGGAATGGTAAAACGCTTGATTTATGGACTGATTATCATCTTCGTTCTGATGGTAATGACTGCGCTTGGCCTGGATCGCTGGATCAGCGTTAAAACCGCCCCCTATGTCTACGATGATTTGAAATCACTGCCGCATCGCCAGGTTGGCGTGGTGCTGGGCACGGCGAAATATTACCGTACCGGCGTCATCAATCAGTACTATCTCTACCGGATGCAGGGCGCGCTGAACGCCTACAACAGCGGCAAGGTCAACTACCTGCTGCTGAGCGGCGATAACGCCCAGCAAAGCTACAACGAGCCGATGACCATGCGTAAGGATCTGATGGCCGCTGGCGTACCGGCTTCGGATATCGTGCTCGACTATGCCGGCTTCCGCACGCTGGACTCGATAGTCCGCACCCGCAAAGTGTTCGACACCAACGACTTCATCATCATCACCCAACGTTTCCACTGCGAACGGGCGTTGTTTATCGCGCTGCATATGGGCATTCAGGCTCAGTGCTATGCCGTGCCGTCGCCGAAAAATATGATGAATATCCGCATACGGGAAGTTGGTGCCCGACTGGGTGCACTTGCCGACCTGTACCTGATGAAGCGGGAACCACGCTTCCTCGGGCCGATGGTGCCGATCCCGGCCCTGCATGAGGTGCCAGAGGATACGCAAAGCTACCCGGCAGTGACCCCGGAGCAACTACTGGAACTGCAGCAGAAGCTGAAAAAGCCCATTTAAGTGCATTGGCCAAAGTGGTAGAGTTCAGCCCGGCGATTAAAAAACCGCCGCCCCTGTTACCAGAAAAAGGTGACAGGCCGCCTGAACTGACAAGGAGAGTTACGATGAAATGTCGACTGCTATTGTCGTTCTTGTCTCTGATACTGATGGGATGTGCCGGGCAAGAGCACACTTCACCTTCAGAACATGAAGCCATCACCTCTGCCAAAAACGAAAAAAAGAGTGGGACACATTTATCGCCCCTCTTTCAAATAAAACGCTCTCTTCCGATCAAAGACTACTTAATAAAATGGAGAATCAGCACGGTAAGTAAGTTCAAAAAGGTAGCGGCTGACTATCACCCGACTAATGAGCAAGTGCGTTATCGTGCCCGTGGCTTTAAGGTGTGGATGGAAGAGGTTACTGACGGGTAACAGAGCCAGAAGCGGCAGGCCTCTGGCTCTACGTCGGAAATAATTACTTCTTACGGGCGTACTTAAGGGAATCCAGCGCCACCGCGAAGATTATGATGCCGCCCTTAATAATGTACTGCCAGTATGGGTTCACACCGATATAGGTCAGACCGTAGTTGATCACGGTGAAAATCAGCACCCCGGTCACCACCCCTGCCACGGTCCCCACGCCACCGGCAAAGGACACGCCACCCACCACGCAGGCCGCAATCGCATCCAGCTCGTACATAAAGCCCAGGTTGTTGGTTGCTGAGCCGATACGCCCCGCTTCCAGCATCCCACCGAAGGCATAAAACACGCCAGACAGCGCATAAATCAGGATCAGGTTGAAGTTCACGTTCACACCTGACACCTTCGCCGCTTCCGGATTACCGCCGATAGCAAAGATGTTTTTACCAAAGCGGGTCTTGTTCCACAGGATCCAGACAAAGAAGATCGCAATGGCGGCATAGAAGGTTATGTACGACAGCTTAAAGTCGCCAAAGCGGATAAAGCCCTGGGCAAAGGTCGAAAACTTCTCGTCAAAACCGGCAATAGGTGAAGCACCCACATAGTCGTAATACAGGGAGTTAATGCCGTAAACGATAATCATCGTGCCCAGCGTGGTAATAAACGGCGTCACCTTCAGATAAGCGATAATCAGGCCGTTGACCAGACCAATCACCCCGCCGATCACGCAGACAATCAGGATCACCACCGGAATGGGCACCGTATCCAGATGCGGGAACACTTTGTTGGCGTTATCCATTGCCTGCAGCAGCGTTGCCGCCACGACCGCCGCCAGACCCACCTGGCGACCCGCTGACAGGTCAGTCCCCTGGGTGACAATTAACCCGGCAACGCCCAGCGCGATAATAATACGCACTGAAGACTGGGTTAAAATATTACTCAGGTTCATTAAGCTTAAAAATGTCGGGTCCTGGAAGATAATTATTGCCAGCAGAACCAGCAACACAACATATATCCCGCCCTCTTTTAACCAGGTGAGCGCACTTTTTTTATTCACAGCTTTCATGGTAACAGCCCTTACCTCATTAAAGGTGCTTCGATGCCAAACGTAAAATTTCGTTTTGCGTAGTCGTTTTGGTTTCAACAATGCCCGCAACCATGCCGTTACTCATTACCAGTATCCTGTCGGTAATGCCTAAAAGTTCCGGCATTTCGGAAGAAATAATAATGATGCCCTTCTCTTTCTTCGCCAGTTCAGAAATCAGCTGATAAATTTCAAATTTCGCACCGACGTCAATTCCACGAGTTGGTTCATCCAGCATCAGAATTTCCGGCTGAGTTAATAACCAGCGGCCAATAATGACTTTCTGCTGGTTCCCACCGGATAAAGAACCAATCGACGTTCTGTGCCCCGGTGTTTTCACCCGCATGGAGTCAATCACCCATTGGGTGTCGCTCTTCATCCGGCTGTTATCCAGCAGGCCGACGCTGTTTTTATATTTACGGATATTTGAAATCAGCGAGTTAAAGCCGATATCTAAAAAGGCATAGATCCCGGTGGCCCGTCGCTCTTCTGTTACCAGGGCAAAGCCATGGTTAATCGCTTCGTTGGCGCTGTGGTTATTGATCTTTTTGCCGTGCAGCTTAATGGTGCCGCCTGACTTTTCGCGGATACCAAACAGGGTTTCCACAATATCGGTACGCTTGGCGCCCACCAGACCGGCCACACCGAGGATCTCGCCCTTGCGCAGATCGAAGGAGATATCGCGGATCGACGGCTGGCGCAGCGAGGTCAGGTTGCGCACTTCCAGGATGGTTTCACCAGGAACATTGGTCTTATCCGGGAAACGCTGGCTGAGCGAACGCCCTACCATCATGGCAATGATCTTATCCATATCCAGCCCTTCCAGCGGCTGGGTGGCAATCCACTGGCCGTCGCGAAGGATGGTAATTTCATCACACAGCTGGAAGATCTCTTCCATTTTATGCGAGATATAAACGATGCCGCAGCCGCGATCTTTCAGTTTACGGATAATAGTGAACAGATGGTTCACTTCTTTCTCCGTTAATGAAGATGTCGGTTCGTCCATGATGACAATTTTCGCATCATAGGAAAACGCTTTAGCAATTTCGATCATCTGCATCTGCGAAACGGAAAGCGTAACCACTTTGTCTCGCGGATCGATATCAATATCCAGTTCATCAAAAATGGCTTTGGTGTCGCGGTACATTTTGTCCTGATCGACAAAAAAACCTTTGCGCGGATAACGCCCCAGCCACATGTTATCCATAACCGTGCGTTGCAATACCAGGTTTAATTCCTGATGCACCATGGAAACGCCATTTTCCAGCGCTTCTTTCGAACTTTTAAAATCGATTTCCTTGCCCTGGAAAACGATGCTTCCCGTGTCTTTACTGTAGATACCAAACAGGCATTTTAATAACGTGGATTTCCCCGCGCCGTTCTCACCCATCAGTGCATGAACCGAATGAGGGCGGATTTTTAAATTCACGTTGTCTAACGCTTTGACGCCGGGAAATGATTTGCTGACGTCGGTCATTTCCAGCAGATAGTCGCGCTGAGTTTGCACTTTATCACTGCCCATAATTCTACCTGGCTTCTCGTTACTTGAAACCGGACGCTGATGGCAGGTCCGGAAAAGGGCGCAGCGGGAGGCTGCGCCCACACCGGTTATTTCGCGATCTGCGCCAGGTTATCTTTATCTACTGGCACATAGGCAACACGGACAACTTTGCCGTCAAGCTTGTAGTTGGTGCCTTCGGTGGCTGGTTTGCCTGCTGCCAGGTTTTTCGCCATGTCGAAGGTGGCTTTCGCCTGATTTTGTGCATCGTTCAGCACGGTACCGGCCATCGCACCGGATTTCACCAGCGCCAGCGCTTCTGGCAGGGCATCGACACCAAAGACCGGAACGTTGGATTTGTTGTGCGCTTTCAGCGCTTCAACTGCGCCCATTGCCATCGCATCGTTGTTGGCAATAACCACTTCGATTTTGTTGCCGTTAGGACCGGACAACCATGCATCCATCTTGTCTTTTGCCTGAGCGGTGTCCCACATGGCGGTATCCAGGTGCAGCTGCTGCGTTTTCAGACCGTCTTTGTTCAGCGTGTCGATCACGTATTTGGTACGGGCTTCTGCATCCGGGTGGCCCGGCTCGCCTTTCAGCAGAACGAACTGGATCACGCCGTCTTTGTTCAGATCCCAGTTAGCATTAGCTTTCCAGTGTTTCTCGATCAGTTCACCCTGCTTCACGCCGGACTCTTTAGAGTCGGTACCAACGTAATAGGCTTTGTCATAGCTGGCCAGCGCTTTCGCCGTCGGTTCTTTGTTGAAGAACACGACCGGAATATCGTTCGCTTTCGCTTTGCTGATCACCACCGCGGCCGCGGCCGGGTCGACCAGGTTGATTGCCAGCGCCTTAACGCCCTTCGCCACCATCACGTCAACCTGGTCATTCTGGGTTGACTGGCTGTTCTGCGAGTCGTTCATCAGTAGCTGAACGTCCGGGCTGTTTTTTGCCTCTTTCTCAATATCTTTACGCACGACGGACATAAAGTTGTCATCGTATTTATAAATGGTGACGCCGATACGGGTATCCGCTGCGTGAGCTGTTGCACCGAACATCATGCTGGCAACCAGGGCGGTGAGGGTGAAAGCCTTCTTCATATTATCTCCGGTTTTTTGTAGGGTCGTACTCAGCGTCACGCCATCATGGCGGGCGGGACGTTAATTTCCGGCGAGGCGATAATGTTTCAACAACGTTACGCAAAGCCGACTATTTGTTAAAACAAAACCCGACTTCCCTGTACGGTACCGCTGTCCTGAACGCTGTGTAATGAACTGTTTCACGGAGGCTGAAACTTGCGGTTCAAGGGGATTGTTCCGCGTTACATAATGTTTCATCCTGGTCAACTGGCTGCCATCATAAGGAAGGCGATGTTAATTAACTGTGAATTTACTCACAAATTGAAAACGGTTACACCGCTGAATCGCTCGGGTTAGTGACGGGCTCCACACTTTGACGATAAGCGACCGAATGGCGACGAACCAGCGTCGGCATAAAGCAGTGCTGGGCGCTGTCATCCAGCAACCCTGCCGCCCCTTTGAGGGCCAGTTCAGTAGCAAGTTTTGCCATGGAAACAATGGGGTAGCGTACAGTGGTCAACTGTGGGTCGGTGTAACGCGAAATCGGAATATCATCGAAGCCGATCACCGATAAATGCTGTGGCACCGCAATGCCGTTGTCTTTCAGCGCGGCCAGCGCACCGGCAGCCATGCTGTCGTTATAGGCAAAGACCGCCGTCAGGTGCAGGTTACGCCCCAGCAGTTCCACCATTGCAGCTTCCCCGCCCTGCATATCCGGCTCGGCACTGGCGACCCAGCTTTCCGGCTGCGTGACGTCCTGCTCTGCCAGCGCCTGTCGCCAGCCCGTCCGGCGCTGGTCCACATCTTCAATCGGGTGGCTGGAACTGAGATAGCCTATGCGCTGATGCCCCTGCTGCTGCAGCATTCTTGTCGCCATCAGCGCGCCACTGACGTTATCCAGGCAAACGCAGCGATGGGCATAACCTGGCACTACCCGGTTGATTAACACCATTCCCGGCACCTGGTCCATCAGCGAGGCGAGTTCTTCGTCCCCCAGCGCCTTGGCATGCACCACCAGCGCGTTGCAGCGCTGACGGATCAGCACCTCAATGGCGTGGCGCTCTTTGTCGGCCTGATGGTAAGAGTTGTTGATAAGGACATGTTTTTGCATGCGCTGGGCGACGGTATCAACCGCCTTAACCAGCGCGCCAAAGAAGGGATCGGACACATCCATCACCACCACGCCAATCGTGTCACTGACCTGCGAAGCCAGCGCCTGCGCGTTGGCATTAGGCCGGTAACCCAGTGAGTCAACGATGCTCAGCACCATATCACGGGTTTCCGGCGTCACCGCACTGCTGTTATTCAGCACGCGCGACACCGTTGCCACCGACACGCCGGCCTCCCGGGCCACATCGCGGATGGTAATCATGATTGTTTACCAGAGGAAATTAAAAGTTGCATAGCCGTTCCTGACCCAGTATGTCTGGCGGCTATTCTGGCAGGGGCTGAGGCGGGGCTACGTGAAACTCGTCACACCAATGAAAACGGTTACATACAATTATGCAACATTTGTGACCGCCGTCATCATCAGGACGGGCTTTTTTCCAGCGGCTGCCCGCCCCCCAGCACGGTCAGCTTACGCCAGAGCCATTCCATCGGCCCCTGATGGAAATAACGCAGCCACAGCACAGAGAACAGGATATTGATCAGCCAGACTACCGGCACCACGGCCAGCAGCTGCAGCCGGTCAAGCTGGCTGAACCAGCCCAGCCGGTTGAACAGCGTTGTGCAGATCGCCGTCTGCAGCAGATAGTTAGTCAGCGCCATGCGCCCGACACAGCTGATGGCATGGGTGATTTTCAGACGGGAAAGCGTAGGCCAGTAACCGAAGCATAGCGCGGCATAGCCCACGGCCTGTAGCGGTGCACCCAGCTCCGGCGGCAGCTGCAGAAAAAATCCTGCCCAGCGAAAGTCCCAGCCGGTTATCCATTGCAGATAAATGCCGGGGATCTGAATCAGCCAGGCGGTGCCAATCAGCATCAGCGCAGTGCGACGATAATGCACCTGGCTGAAGGTGCCCCGCAGCCAGCCGCTGCGCATCAGCGCCGCGCCAATCATCATCAGCCCCGCGAGCTGCCAGCCATACTGCACCGCCAGTGAGATCAGACCCGATGAGAACAGATCCAGCCGGTTGATAATGGCTTCCCAGCCGCCGCGCGTTTTCCAGAACGTCTCAAACTGTACTTCAGCGAAATCTGGCAGCCACGAACGGTTGGCCTGATGCCCTGAGGCCATACCCAGCACCAGCAGCGTACAGCTGCCGATGATATACAGCAGCACGCCAGTATTGAACAGCTGTCGGCTGGAGCCGACATCCCGGATCATCCGCCAGACCACCAGCCCAATCAGGCCGTAATCCAGCAGGATATCGCCATCCCACAGCAAGATGCTGTGAATAAAGCCAAACAGTACCAGCCAGGTCAGCCGCGCCTGCAGCCAGCGTTTGCCACGCGGTAGCAGCATCTGCAACCCGGCACCAAACAGCAGGGCAAACAGCGCGAGGAATTTGATTTGAGCAAACAGGGAGACCAACGCCCAGCTCCAGGCATCATGCAGCGAAGGCTGACCGTGCCAGGCAGGATTAAGGTAGGCGGCGTGGGGCAGCCCGAAGGCAATAATATTGAGCAGCAGGATCCCCAGAATGGCGAGTCCCCGGATAAAATCCAGCGTATGGATGCGCGGCATTCTGGGATCCAGTGAAGATTAGCTGTGGCGAACGGCGCGCAGGAATTCCTGACGGGTATTCTGGCTCGACTTGAACAGGCCGCCCAGTGAAGTGGTGGTGGTGGCGCTGGTCGCATCACGAATACCACGCGCTTTCACGCAGTAGTGAACGGCATCAATGGAAACCGCCACGTTGTTGGTGCCGAGCAGGGTCTGCAGCGCCACCAGGATCTGCTGGGTCAGACGTTCCTGAACCTGCGGACGTGACGAGAAGAACTGCACGATACGGTTGATCTTCGACAGGCCAATCACCTTGTCTTTCGGGATATAAGCCACGGTGGCTTTGCCGTCGATGATCACAAAATGGTGCTCACAGGTGCTGGTCAGGGTGATATCCCGCACCGTCACCATCTCATCCACCTTCATCTTGTTTTCAATGACGGTGATTTTTGGGAAATTGGCGTAATCCAGCCCCGAGAAAACCTCGTTGACATACATTTTGGCAATGCGATGCGGGGTCTCACGCAGGCTGTCGTCTTCGAGATCGAGATTCAGCAGCTGCATTATCTCGGTCATATGTCCGGCAATCAGACGCTTACGGGTTTCGTCATCCATTTCACGCGCAGGCGAGCGTAACGGGGTTTCCAGTCCACGGGCAAGCAGCGCGTCGTGTACGAGTGTGGCTTCCTGACTTAACGTAGCCATGGCGATCTCTTCTCCGGCAGGTAATACTCCGATCCCGGACGGGACCGGCATAAATTCTGAGGCGGTATTTTGGTACACAACGCGCCGTTAATCCAGTGAATCAATTTAAACGACCGTGAAACAGTTTCACACAGCCGCCGGATCGCGCCGCCATACCAGCATGCCTGCCACCACCAGCCCTGTCCCGGCCACGTATAACGCCGGTTCCAGTTGATGCGTTAAGGCCGTTGAAATGGCGGATAACAGCGGCCCCACAAGTTGCCCGACGGCATAGCCGGTGGTCAGCAATCCGGCCATATAGCGGGTATGCTGCGGTGCCAGCTCACGGGCATATTGCAGAGAGAGTTGCACCACGCAAAGGAAGCCGCCACCGATAAATATCGCACCCAATACCAGCCCACTGATACCCGGAACCAGATCGGCACAGAATACGCCCAGTGCCTGAATCCACAGGGTGACAGCCAGCCGCATGTTGGCGTGACCAAGATGCCGCGTGAGAATGCCCAGCCCGATGCCGATAACCGCTGCACTGCCGAAAATCGGCCAGACAAACTGCGAGAACGGGCTGCCGGGAAAGCGTGACACGGCCAGCTGGGACAGGAAAGTTGCGGGCAGGATGTAGCCAAACCCGGCCAGGCTGTAGCTCCAGACCAGCTTTTTCAGCCCTGTAGTTAATACCAGCGGTTCCGGAGCCACTTCCGGCCGGTGCAGCTCCCCTTTGCGCGGCAGGTTACGCGCCACCAGCGCCACCAAAACCAGCGCCAGCACGCCATAGGCACTCCAGGCCCAGGCGGCACTGACGCTCTGGGTGTGTAAGATCCACCCCAGCATTCCGCTGAGGAATATCCCGGTGCCCGGCCCGGCAAACACCGCTGCGCTCAGTCCGGGGCGGCCATGCTTGTGAAGTTGCTCGTTGCTCCAGGCGGCAATCAGCACCATACCCCAGCCGCTGGCCCAGCCGATAAAGAAGCGGATAATACCGTGCAGCCACGGGCCGGAAACGCAGGCCGAAAGCAATGTCAGGATCACTGCGCCCCAGATCCCAGCCTGCAGGCGGCGTTCAACATGCCGGCTCGCCCGCATCGCATCATAAGACCCGCAGAGATAACCGAGATAGTTAAAAGCCGCCACCACAGCCGCGCTGGTCAGCGACAGCTGATGCTCACCAATCATCAGCGGTACCTGAGGAGTGAAGGCAAATCGACCGATCCCCATTGCCACGACCAGTGCGATAAATGCGCTCAACGCCACGCGAAAAGCCATACCCTACTCCTTAACCTGAATGAGCGAAGACCGGCATCGTTGCCGGTAAGTGTTGCCACTATCCTGCCTGAAGGTTAAACTCACGAAAAGTGAATAATAATGACCAAGTTACTTACGGTAAGAGAATAATGGATCTGACCCAGCTGAAAATGTTCTGTTCGGTGGCCGAAACAGGTTCGCTGGCACGTGCCGCGGAGCTGCTGCATCGCGTGCCGTCCAACCTGACCACGCGCCTGCGCCAACTGGAACAGGAGCTGGGCACCGATCTGTTTATCCGCGAGAAGCAGCGTCTGCGCCTGTCGCCGGTCGGCCATAATTTTCTCTGCTATGCCCAGCGTATTCTGGCCCTGAGCGAAGAAGCGTTGAGTATGACGCACAGTGGCGAACCCGGCGGGAATTTTGCGTTGGGTTCAATGGAGAGTACGGCCGCCACCCGGCTGCCGGCACTGCTTTCCGCGTACCATCAGCAACACCCCACCGTCACCCTGTCTTTGATCACCGGTACTTCTGGCGAGATTATTGAGCGTGTGCGTGAGGGAACGTTGTCAGCCGCGCTGGCCGACGGGCCGGTTAACGTTAATGAACTGAACAGCTGCAAAGCCTTTGACGAACGGATGGTGCTGATCTCCAGCCTCAGCCATGCGCCCATCATGCAACCTTCAGATGCGGCTGGCGATACGCTTTTCGCCTTTAAGCCAAGCTGCTCCTATCGCCTGCGCTTTGAAAACTGGTTCCGCAGCGCGGGCGTTCAACCCGGCACTTTTATGGAGATCCAGTCCTATCACGCCATGCTGGCCTGCGTGGCCAGCGGGGCCGGACTGGCTCTGCTGCCGGAGTCGGTGCTGGCTCAGCTGCCAGCCGCTGAACGTATCCAGCGCCATAAGATCCCCGCTGAAGTCAGCGAGACCGCCACCTTCCTGGTGTGGCGGCGCGATGCCTTCACGCCGAATATCAAAGCTCTGAAATACCTTATTATCGGCCAGTTTGATCAAGCCGCTGACGCCAGCGAAGCCTTAGCCGACTGAAAATTCGTCCATACTTACACCACTGTTTTCTGACCATAGCGGATCACACCTAAAGGAAAAAACATGCAAATGATTAAAACTCGCGCCGCAGTTGCCTGGGCTGCCGGTGAACCTCTTTCAATTGAAGAAGTTGATCTGATGCCGCCGCAGAAAGGCGAAGTGCTGGTCCGTATCGTCGCCACCGGCGTGTGCCATACGGATGCCTACACCCTGTCCGGTAAAGATCCTGAGGGCGTGTTCCCGACAATTCTCGGCCACGAAGGCGGTGGTATCGTTGAAGCGGTCGGCGAAGGTGTCACCAGCGTGGCGGTTGGCGATCATGTGATCCCGCTGTACACCCCGGAATGTGGCAAATGTAAATTCTGTCTGTCCGGTAAAACCAACCTCTGCCAGGCAATCCGCACCACTCAGGGTAAAGGCCTGATGCCGGACGGTACCACCCGCTTCTTTAAAGATGGCAAGCCAATCTTCCATTACATGGGGACCTCAACCTTCTCCGAGTACACCGTGATCCCGGAAATTTCACTGGCGAAAATCAGCAAAGAAGCGCCGCTGGAAGAAGTGTGCCTGCTGGGCTGCGGCGTCACCACCGGCATGGGCGCCGTGATGAATACCGCCAAAGTGAAAGAGGGCGACACCGTGGCCATCTTTGGTCTGGGCGGCATTGGCCTGTCGGCGATCATCGGCGCGAAAATGGCGAAAGCCGGCCGCATCATCGGTATCGATCTCAACACCAGCAAGTTCGATCTTGCGAGCAAACTGGGTGCCACAGATCTGATCAATCCAAAAGACTTTGACAAGCCAATTCAGGATGTGATTGTGGAAATGACCGACGGCGGCGTGGACTTCTCCTTCGAGTGCATCGGCAACGTCAACGTGATGCGTTCCGCGCTGGAGTGCTGCCACAAAGGCTGGGGCGAATCCGTGATTATCGGCGTGGCCGGTGCCGGTGAAGAGATCGCCACCCGCCCGTTCCAGTTGGTCACCGGTCGCGTATGGCGCGGCTCCGCATTCGGCGGCGTGAAGGGCCGTTCCCAGCTGCCGGGCATCGTGCAGCGCTATATGGACGGCGAATTCCAGCTGAACGATTTCATCACCCACACTATGCCGCTGGAAGAAATTAATGAAGCCTTCGATTTGATGCATGAAGGGAAATCGATTCGTTCCGTGGTGCATTTCAACAAATAATCAGGAGGATTGATGGCATCCACTCTGGAACTACTGGAAGAACATCGCCTGTTTGGCGGCTGGCAGCAGCGCTACCGCCACCCGTCCACCACGCTGAATTGTGCCATGACCTTCAGCATTTTTCTGCCAGGGCCAAAGCGTGATACGCCGCCGCCGGTGCTGTTTTTCCTCGCCGGACTGACCTGCACCGACGAGAACTTCTCCACCAAATCCGGCGCGCAGCGCGTGGCAGCGGAGCTGGGAGTGGTACTGGTGATGCCAGACACCAGCCCGCGAGGAGAAGGCGTACCTAACGATAATAGCTACGATCTCGGCCAGGGAGCGGGATTCTATCTGAATGCCACCCAGGCACCGTGGGATCGGCATTTTCGCATGTACGATTATTTGAATGAGGAGCTGCCCCGGCTTATCGCCAGTAATTTCCACGTCAGCGATCGTCAGGCGATTATGGGCCATTCGATGGGCGGACATGGCGCGATTATGCTCGGGCTGCGTAACCCGCAGAAATTTACTTCGGTTTCTGCTTTTGCACCTATCGTGAACCCGGCAGAAGTCCCGTGGGGACAAAAAGCCCTCACCGCTTATCTGGGTGAGAACAGCCTGGCCTGGCGCGAGTATGACAGTTGCTGGCTGATGCAACAGACAACGGCGAAAGTGCCGATGCTGATCGATCAGGGCGACACCGACCAGTTCCTCGCCGATCAACTGCATCCCGAACGGCTGGAAGCGATTGCCAGTGAGAAAGGCTATCCGTTAACCGTGCGCATCCAGCCTGGCTACGATCATAGCTACTTCTTTATCGCCAGCTTTGTGGAAGACCATCTGCGGTTCCATGCTCAGCATCTGCTGGCTTAAGCAACCGCTGAGGTAACAACGCTCCCATCACGGGAGCGTTTTTTTATTGGTCTGGCAGTAAATGCCCGCCGCAAGCGGCGTCAGTCATTCTGTTAACAGCGCCTGCGTCACCCATGCTTTGTTTTCTGGCAGCTTCTGATACACCTTTTCTATCTGCTCCCTTCCCTGTTCCAGCGCCTGATACATCTTCAGCAGATTTTTTTGCTGCTGTTTCAGCAGACAGGCTGCCCGATCCTGGTCTGTCACTTTCATTTTGTCATCCTTCGTTTAACGATCACATCCGGAACAGGCTGGCGACAGTGCTGCTCGCCAGCCCGGTGAGACCCGTATTTATTACGGTGTATTTTTTGTGATTCCCTGGTGTGCATTTTCTCCAGCCCGCAGACCGGAGCGGTTTAGATCAGAAACTGCGGCTTACGTTGAGCATAAAGCCCTTGTCGCTCGCGCTGTCCTCCTTCCACTGGTAAGCATTGAATCCCATGGTGGTGTTGTGCTGCTGATAATTCACGCCTGCCACCGCCTGGCCGTTCAGGTCACCCGACTTCCTGTTGTTGTCAACGTTGAAACGCCGGCCGGACAGCCCCTGCAGCGAAGCCTGCGCCTGCGTGGCATGGCTGCTCAGGTTCGGACCCGCTTCAAGGCGCAGGCTGGCCGCACAGCCGTGGTCACCCGCATAGTCCAGCTTCATCCCGGCCACTGCATCCACCGCAGTTTCGCTGTCGCGGCTCATGGTCAGGTTGAAGTCACCCGCGCCGTGCTCACTGTAGCCATCAAACGTGTAATGGCGCATTTTCATGCCCGCGTACGGTGCCAGCGTGACGCCTTCGTTCAGCTCAAACTGTTTCGTTCCCTGGCTGCGAAACTCAAGATACTGCTGGCTGCCGGAAGTGCTGGCCACGCGGTTCACACCAGCGAAGTTGAGGTGGCGACGGCTTTCCAGCTGATACTGGTCGTAGCGCAGACTGTTGTCCCAGTTGGTGTCCGCCGTCAGCGGCAGGCTGTGGCTCAGCCCCATAAACTGGCCGTAGCCTCCGGTCAGACCGTTATCGCCCGCACGGGTGCTGTGATTACCACCGTTACCCGTCAGGCGCGCCATGCCCCATGTCGCCGTCAGTTTGCCCAGCCCGGTGGCAAACTGCTGGCCCAGCGCCATCATGTCGTAACTGACCTAGTTATCCATCTCTGCACGCCTGTCGCCCTGTGCCACCACGTTAAATGACAGGCCGCTCTGAGCAATCACCGGAGCCGTTTCCGCCAACATGCTGAAACGCTGACCGAGAATGCGGGTTTCGTGGTTCAGATTTGTCGCCTGGCTGCCGGAAATCTGCTTCAGCGCACGGGTCAGTTCGCCAGAAGTGGCCAGATTCAGACTGCTGAACAGGCTGTTGTTGGTGTAGCCGTTGTCCAGCGCCACTGCCACGCTGCGCACGCTGGCATCGGCAACCGATGCATAATCATTCTTACTCATGGTCACGTCGACATTGCCCTGAGCGTTTTTGCTTGCGCTGGCCTTCCACACCACGCTTCCAGAGCCGATATTTTGCTCACCGCTGATGCTGTCCGCCTGGATCACATTGCTGAAAGTCACGGCTTTGGCTGATGTGCTGCTGGCAAAACCGGTATCCACCGTCACATCGTTATCAATCACCAGGCTACGTGCAGACAACGTGCCCGCCGTGCCATCACTGTTAGTGCCTATCACGTAACTGGACAGGCGCAGCGGGCTGTCAGCAGGTAATTTGGGGATGGAAATAGTGGGTGTGCTGTCCGGTGAGGGAAACCGTCCGTCTCTCCCTTGCTGTTCGCTGACGCCATCCTGGAAAACGCCACAACCGCTTTCGCACATCAGATTGACTGTACCGTTGTTGTAGATTTTGGCACGGGTACCGGTGCTGGTACTGGCGAAGGCCACCGAGTCATTGGCCCAGACGTTGATCACCCCATCAAGGGTGTTGTTGATGATGTTACCGCTGCCCTGAGCCAGGATGCCTACCAGCCCGGTGCCATTAGTACCATTTGCTTTGCCTTCTTTGGTGCCAACGTTAATCACTCCGGCATTCATCGCGTAAACGTCGTAATTTGAGGCCCCCATGCCTATGGCAACGGCGTTATCACCGGTGACGTTAATTTCTCCGGCATTAAGAAAGCCGTAGCCCCGGGTCAGGCTAATTAACGGATTAGCGGGAGAATCGCCACTGATTTTTCCGGTTTCAGTGTTGTACAACCATTTGATGGCGTTGTTGGCATTAGTGGCCGCCAGACTGATAGCGTTATAACCGTTACTGGCAATCAGTTCACCACGGTTGTACAGGTTAAGGCTGTCCAGAGTGTAGGTAATATTGATCAATGAGTTAGCACTGCCGTCCACTGCGCTGCCCGTATTGCGGATAGTGCCACTCGCTTCGTTATATACCACTAACGCGCCACTGATTACGGCTGCACCGTCCTTCTTGCCGGTAATTTCGCCCTGGTTGACCAGGTTGTTGGTATTGCTGGTGCCGTTAATCTGACCGGCAGCGATCGCCCCTTCTTTATAGTTGACCAGGTTGCCCGTCACATTGAGCGCATCGGCAGTGATGCTGCCATGGTTATGCAGGTTGGCGCTGGTCAGTTTTGCTGAGGTAATGCTGCCGCTGTTCAACAGGCTGTCGGTGGTGGTGACACTGTTGGCGTTCAGCGTGCCGGTATTATTGATCTCTGCAGAGGTCACGGCACTGGTCGAAGCGAGCTGACCACTGTTTTGCAGCCAGCCCGCAGCCGTTAGCGGACGGGAATAAGTGGCGCTGCCATCATTATCGACATTCGCAGAAAGATACCAGCTGCCACCCGAACCACTGGCCATTATCGTCTGCCTATCTCCAGCCGCAGTTATCACCGTGTTATCAAGAAAATCACCGGTGAAAGGCGTGTCCACACTGCCCCAGTTGTTGTCGGTGTTGGTGATTATCGTACCGCTCAGATTCACCGTTCCACGGTTGATAATCCGGCCGTTACCCTCGGAGTAAAATGCGTAACCTTTATCGGTGTTGATATTAATTACGCCATCGGTATCGTTCAGCGCCATGCCATTATTCACTGCCGCCATGGCATACAGCGCATCCGCATCCGCATTATCCGACGTCAGGGTAATCACCCCCCGATTTATCGCCGTGCCGTCGCTGGCCACCATGCCCATTCCGGCATTGTTGACCGAAATCTCACCGGTGTTGATGACCACCGATGTGGGTGAGTTTGCCAGCATGGCAACGCCACGCCGGTAGTTGGTTGCATCTTTCCACAAACCTGTTTCATAAAGGACATGACCATCACCGTCCAGGCTGTTGGACATCGCATTGAGCGAAATCAGGCCGTTATTAATAGCAGTCCCATTATTACCGGCGGCCATTCCATAAGCATTCTGACCGCTGACGTTGATGGTGCCCTCATTTAGGGCTGAACTGTCCAAAGCGTTGACACCATAGAGGCCAGCAAGATAATCAATCGACTCTTTTTCGGGATAATAATACAGGCTGTTCACCGCATCCTGAACTGACACCACATCCAGCAATCCGTCACTTGCATTCTGGAATTGCGAGCCCTGAAGCCAGACCAGCGAGGAAGACCTTATTTCCTGCACCAGGCCCGGACGAAAGCTCAAGCCTCCGCTATTGATAATGGTCGCATTAGCACCGGATATTGTCTTACCTCCCCCCCGTGAAATGATAATCGAACCTTTGTTTATCAGCGTGGAGCCATCTATAAATATCGCGGAAATATCCGTTCCAGTTGCGACGGGAATTATATCGTGTGCATAGAAATTCAGTACGCTGTCATCATCCAGCAAAAGTGTATTGCCCTTGCCGGTGACGTTAATATACCCCAGCATACGACTGTAGGGAGAGAAGGTGCCAGTAACGGTGACGTCAGATGCGCCCCTCAGAGTAATAGTATTATTTTCACCCGCGACATCCAGAGCATAGACGCTGACATTGTGACTCTGTAAAGCTTCCTCAACATACTCACGGCCCGCGTAGTTAAGATTCAGGCCACCAGTTATGGCTATGGTGTTATCTGAACCATTGACCACCACGCCCTTTTGCCCGTTTTTATTGTCGGGCTGCGGATATTTATTTCCCTTGAAGTTAAGGGACACGGTGCCATCCAGAGTAACCTGATTGTGATTACCGCTCAGCAAAATACCGGTGGCGCTGTCCGATACATAAATATTGCCATTATCATTCAGCGAGGCATTATCCGAGCTGATTTTCAGCCCTACTGAATCGGAATCACGTACCGTGATATTACCCGTGTTGTTCAGGACGGCACGGTTGCCCAGCATATTTATCCCTGTAGCCCCACCGGTCACCTGCAGACTGCCGTTCTGCGCCACCGCGTTGTTCTCTCCGGTAACCAGAAGCCCTGTTCCACCAGCATCGACTGTCATATCCCCATTCAGTTTAACTCTGGCGTCGTTGCCGCTAACAGCAATCCCCGTTCCGCCATCGATCTCCAGATCGCCATTCTGCCTGAGGCTGGCAGCGTTGCCATTAACGACCAGACCGGCAGATCCTTCGCCACTAACAACGCTGTCACCTTCAATAATGGTGCTGGTGTTGTCTCCCTTAACGACCGTGCCCTTTCCACCCCCACTGACGCTGGTATTCCCGGTAACAGTGTTAACGGTGTTGTTACCAGTAATCAGTTGCCCTACAGTACCTGCGCCTGCCGCAACGTCACTCTCCAGGCTGTTTTCACGGCTATCCCCGGAGAGCGTTTCACCCACCTTCCACTCTTTCCACGGGCTGGCAGCATCAGGCTGCTGCGGTGAATCCGGTGAGGGCTGAAGTTCGGGGCCCGGCTGCTGTGAATCCGGGTCAGTTTGCGGTTCTGGCTGTGAGTCCGGAGCAGAGTCTGAAGAAGAGTGATGACCGGAGGATCCGCCCCCTCCGCTGCTGACCACCGCAATGGTTGCCGCTACTGCCGCGATGCCCGCCGCGCTGAGCGGCACGGCATGTTCCACTGCCCACTGCGAGGCACTTTTCTCAACCTGGCATTCAGCAGGCAATGAGGCATATTCTGCAGGACTCAGTCTGGAAGGATCGGCCGGGCAGGCATCAGAAACTGCCGCGAACCTGGAGGTAATTGGGTTATCAGCCATGGCACCCTGACTGATTGCCAGAGCAATACAAGCTGATAATACTTTTATATTATCCTTGCCTTTTTTATTGTTCATTAAACCCCGCCTTTATTTTTTGGTAATAATTAGCAACCCCATGACTGATGACATGTAACCGGAACTTACGCCATTAAAGGCGCCAATTAGCGACAAAAAAAACATTCCAGACACCGGATAAACCCAGAATTTAAAAAAATCTTAAATTTATGTTGGAGTCTGATTACACCGGTAAGAAAAACTTAATTTTCCGGGAAAAATCTATTAAGAAAAGTTTAATAATAGAGAGTAACAATTAAAGTTCTTTACTATTTTCACCACGCGAACAATATAATAACCTGCAAGGTAAAATGAAGTAGACATAACTCAAATTAGTTCGTTTTCATCACCAAAAGGCGTTTCTGAGGCATTCAATACAAACATTAACTCAACATAATAATTACCTTATTATTTTCCCTAACGTGCATTATTTGAGTTAAATTAAAAAGAAAAACCACCAGCCAGATCAAATACTCCCAAGACCTGATGCTATGAATGGCTTTAACAATAAGAAATACGCAATATTGTGTAACATCATCGCGTAAAATGACTATTGGAAATTTGGGTTACTACTCATCATGAAAAAAAAACCGAACCCTTAAGGGTTCGGTCTGGAGAGCATCATCTTCATATCGGGATATTTTCAGAATTAACTAAAGTTCTCCCACAAGATCAGAATGTATAGTCCACTGCAGCAAAATAACGGCGACCATCTTCACTGTAACTGTAGCTGTCGCGACTCAGTTCCTTATCCGTCAGGTTCATCACCCCTGCCCGCAGCTTAACGGCTTTGGTTGCCTGCCAGGATCCACCAGTATTCCACAGCACATAACCCCCCGGTGTTGCACCATCATTATTCAGTGTGCGGCGTTGACCAGAATAATTAGCCTGCAGATAGAAAGACCAGTCCTGTAGCGGCGTCCAGTCCAGCGTGCTGTTGGCGGTATGCAGCGGCATCTCTTCCAGCGGCTTGTTGCCACCGTTGCTCAAATCACGCCCGTCGGTATAGGTGTAGTTCAGCGTCAGTTTCCACTCATCACTGAACGGGACTTTTACCTCCGTTTCCACCCCATTGATTCGGGCTTTATCGACGTTGTAATAGCGGAATACCGGACGCCCGCTGTCGTCAAAGCCAACAAAGTTGCTGTAACCAGGCGCCAGCGCGGTTGAGGCAGTCCGTGAGATGTTGATCATATCATCAACGTTGTTCTGGAAAGCGGTGATGCTGCCGGTGATACCGTCCAGCCAGCCTTCATCACCCGTGTAGTAGATCCCCAGTTCAAAACTCTCGCTGGTTTCCGGCTTCAGATCTTTACTGCCGACAATCGCACAGCTGCCACGGCAGGAGTTGGTCTGCCAGTCAGGACTGAGCTGCAGCAATGAAGGGGCTTTAAAGGCATTGGCCCAGCCCCCTTTCAGCGTCACAGTGTCCGTTGCGCTGTAAACCAGATAGGCTCGCGGACTCCAGTGGTCACCATAGGTCTGGTGATCATCCATACGGACTCCGGTGGTCAGCGCCAGCGCATCGAAAATCCGCCATTCGTCCTCCACAAACAGCGCATACTGACTGGCAGAGGTTTTGCCGCTGCCAGCAAGATTGACCGGATCTTCCAGCTTGTCGTGCCGGGCTTCCCCGCCGAAAGTCAGCAGCTGGTTCAGATTGCCCAGCGGCAGGATCAGCTTGCCGTCCAGCGAGTTATTTTTGGAAACAATGTTGTCGCCACTGGTGTAATTATCCACCCGGTCGCCATAAAAGCGCAGCTCGGTGTTTCCCCAACCCCAGCGACCATTGTGACCCAGCGAGTAGTTCTGCCGCTCCAGGCGATTTTTATCCAGCGAGTCGGATGAACGATCCTGGCGGTTAAAACCGTAGCCAAAGGTCATATCCTGAGTTTTGCTGGGTGTCAGGGAGAACTCTACGTTGCCGTCGCGAGTGGTATAACCTTCAATACCCGGCGTCAGGCCCGTGGCAGAAGTGACAGAAGGTTGCTGACCGTCTTTTTCCCGCTTGCCCAGACTGCCGTAGACTTTCACCCCCAGCAAATCGTCAATCAGCGGCCCGCCAGTAAAGAAATTTCCGTTATAGCTGTCGCCCCGATCGCGATGCTCCTGCACGGTAGTATCCACACTGAAAGTCCCGTGCCAGGCTTTACCCACCTTACGGGTGATAATGTTCACCACGCCGCCAAGTGCATCCGAGCCGTACAGTGAGGACATCGGACCGCGCACCACTTCTATACGTTCGATAGCGTCGGCGGGGATCCAGTTGAGGTCAAAATCATTATGGCGGAAGACGGCGTTGCGGGAATTCACGCGCTTGCCATCGATCAGGATCAGCGTATAGCTGCTGTCCAGACCGCGCAGGCTGATGCCTTTACGGTTGTCCCCTTCGTTGGTCAGCTGTACGCCGGGCACGTCGCGCAGCACCTCACGCAGGTTCTGCACCGGCTTACGTTTAATCTCTTCCGCAGTGATCACACTGATGCTGGCGGGGGCATCTTTAAGGTTCACTTCCGTGGCGGAAGCCGTGACCACCATCACATCGTCTTTCTCTTCCCGCTCGTCAGCAGCAACGGGGAAACTGAAGGCCAGCGCGGACGCGCACAGCCCGCAACGTACGGCAGGGTTCAACCTGAGCATGCTATTCTCCTTGAGGCGCATATAAACTAAAAAAGTGTTTTCAATACCTTTTGCTCACACTTAAATCACAGAGTTACCCCTGTTAAATTCCGGATATTTTTCCGGTTAACTATTCAGTCTTATCAGAGTGGAAATACAGAGGCGAAATAAATTCCGCCCCCGGATTCAGAAGCCTGGCTCAGTCACCAGGCCATCAATCAATACCTGCGGCGTGCCGTGAGAACAGCGCTCGATGCGGCCTTTCACGCCGTAGACTTTCGCCAGACTTTCCGGGGTAATCACTTCTTCTGGCAGGCCGTCTGCGATCAGCTCGCCGTTTTGCAGCATTAATACGTGCTCGCCGTGACGCAATGCAATATTAATATCATGCACCACGACCACGGTAATAATATTGCGCTTGCGGGTTTCACGGCGCACTAAATCCATCACGTGAAACTGATAATTTAAATCGAGGGCGCTCAGCGGCTCGTCCAGCAATAAAAGCTCAGGACGACGGATCAGCGACTGCGCCAGCCCCACCAGTTGCTTCTGTCCGCCAGAAAGCTGATCGAGAAAACTCATAGCCAGATGCGCAATCCCCAACCGTTCAAGCAGCTCCATCACCTCCGCTTCACCGGATGCACTGCTGCGCCCACCGGAAGCACGTTGCGCCACGATAATCGATTCCAGCACGTGCAGATGGACTCCGGCAGGCAGGGACTGCGGCAGATAAACCACTTTCTCGGCCCGGCGGGCAAACGGCAGCCCCATCATCTCGTGACCATTAAGCCACAGCTCTCCCTGAGCACGATTTAATCCGGCCAGAGAACGCAACAACGTGGATTTGCCGCAGCCGTTCGGTCCCAGCAGCACGGTGATTTTGCCACGCGGCAGCAGCGGAACATTGAGGTTGCTGATGATTTTGCGTTTCGGGTAACCGGCATGGAAGCCACTGATTTTCAGGCCGTCCATCAGACATTCCCCCGGTGGCGCAGAATAATACTCAGGAAGAACGGCACGCCCACCAGCGAGGTGACGATGCCCACAGGAATGATCACGCCCGGCACCAGATTTTTCGAGACCACAGAGGCCAGCGACAGCACCAGCGCACCGGTCAGCGCACTGGCAGGCAGATAGAAGCGATGATCTTCGCCAAATACCAGCCGGGCAATGTGCGGTGCCACCAGGCCGATAAAACCAATCGGGCCGACAAAGGCCACCGCCAGCGCGGACAGGATGCTGATACGCAGCAACGTCGCCAGCCGCAGACGGCGCACGTCAATCCCAAAGCTCACCGCCCGGTCCTCACCCAGTCGCAGCGCGGTCAGCTTCCACGAACTCATCATTGAGAACGGCACCAGGATGGCAAAAGCCAGCGTCAGCACGCCCAGCTTCTGCCAGGAGGCGCGGGCCAGGCTGCCCATGGTCCAGAACACTAATCCCTGCAGCGTGTCTTCGCTGGCGATAAACTGCATCATCGAAACCAGCGCATTAAAGGTAAACACCAACGCGATGCCGAACAGCACCACGCCGGAGCTGGCTACACGGGTCCAGCGCGTCACACCGTCCAGCATCAATGCCGCAAACAGCGCGAAGAAAAAGGCGTTCGCCGAGATAAACCACTGATCGGGTATGCCGGGGATCCCAATCCCCGGCACGATTGCCAGCGCCGCACCAAATGCCGCTGCTGAAGAGACGCCCAGCGTGAACGGGCTGGCCAGCGGGTTATTCAGGATAGTTTGCATCTCTGCCCCGGCCAGGCCGAGAGCCAGCCCCACCACCACCGCCATCAGCGCGTAGGGTAAACGGATATCCCAGACAATGACGCGGGTTCCGGCATCCACGCTCTCCGGCGACAGCAGCGTTTGCCACAGCGTGGAGAGTGACAGTCCGGCCGGACCAAGAGTGAAATCCAGCAGCAGAGAGGCCAGGATCGCCAGCACCAGTACGCCCATGATCAACAAACGGTGGCGAAGCACCTGATGATAACGGCCCATCACCTGGTTCTGCTCCTGAGTGGCATATCGGCCTGTGTCGTGGGTCAAACTCATCGTTGTACCTGGAAAAAGGGGGGTAAAGTCAAGGCGGTAACATTAAAGCAAATGATAATAGTTATCAATAATATTTGTAAACGGGTATTACCGACGCCTGAAAAGGCAAAAGGCGCGGATTTCCGCGCCTTTATCACAGAGAGTTGATCTTATCCCTTAAACTTCGGGAACGCCATTTCGCTGTACTTCACAAAGCGGGTTTTCTTCGTCAGCTTATAGCCGAACCAGATAATCAGGAACAGCGGAATACCGATATAGGTCGCTGCCACGCCGTACCAGTCTATGCGATCCGCGAGGAACGCCTGGTAGTTCTGCCCCAGCGTAATGATCAGACACAGTACGAAGGCAAAGATCGGTCCCAGCGGGAAGAAACCAGAACGGTACGGCAGATCCGCCACATTCAGACCCTGCATCACATAGCCGCGACGGAAACGATAGTGGCTAACAGCGATCCCCAGCCAGGCGATAAAACCGGTCATTCCGGAAGTATTCAGCAGCCACAGGTAGACTTCCTGATTACCAAACATAGAGGTCAGGAAACAGAGAGCCGCAACCACTGTGGTGGCATACAGCGCATTACGCGGCACTCCCCCCTTAGACAGTTTTCCAAAAATACGCGGCGCTTTGCCTTCGCGGGCCAGGGTGAACAACATACGGGTGGAAGCGTACATTCCTGAGTTACCGGCAGACAGCACCGCCGTCAGGATCACCGCATTCATCACCGCTGCTGCGGAGAGCAGACCAGCGTGTTTGAAGACCAGCGTGAACGGGCTGACGCTGATATCCTTCACGTCATTACGCAGCAGGCTTGGGTCGGTATAAGGAATGATCAGGCTGATCACCAGGATCGCCAGCACGTAGAACAGCAGAATACGCCAGAACACCTGACGCACCGAACGGGGGATATTTTTAGCCGGATCCTCGGATTCACCCGCGGCAATACCGATCAGCTCGGTGCCCTGGAAGGAGAAGCCGACGATCATCGCCACACCAATCATCGCTGAGAAGCCGCCCGCGAACGGTGCATCACCAATGTGCCAGTTTGCCCAGCCGGGAACTTCCTGACCGCCACGGAAAATGCCGACAATCATCATCACGCCGACCACAATAAAGATCACCACGGTGACAACTTTAATCAGCGAGAACCAGTATTCCGCTTCGCCAAACCCTTTTACCGAAATGTAGTTCAGCAGGAAGATCACGCAGAGGAACACCGCGCTCCAGATCCAGCCTGGCGTGTCCGGAAACCAGTAGGTCATTACCAGCTGTGAGGCCACCAGGTCGACCGCGATGGTCACTGCCCAGTTGTACCAGTAGTTCCAGCCCAGCGCGAAGCCAAAGCCCTCTTCCACATAGCTGGAACCATAGGTGGAGAACGAACCTGAGACCGGCATAAAGGCGGCCAGCTCACCGAGGCTGGTCATCAGGAAGTACACCATCAGGCCGATCAGGGCGTAAGACAACAGTGCGCCACCCGGACCCGCCTGGGAAATCGTCGCCCCTGACGCTACAAATAAACCGGTTCCAATGGAACCCCCAATGGCGATCATCGTCAGATGACGCGCCTTTAACTCACGCCTTAACGCAGGTTGTTGTGTTGTTGTTTTATCCTGAACCATCTTGAAATGCTGTACTCTGGCTAAAATGAGGCGCGATTGTAGCAAACTACCCTGACAGCGATAGTGATTCCGCAACGTTATAAGATAGCTTCATGATCGGCGGGAAATTATTAGCCTGAACGAAATTGCCCTGAGAAATGTCCGGGGCTATCCGCTGATTTCCCCAAACAAAGCTACTCGGTGCAGTAGCTCAGAAAGCGCTGCAACGCTTTGGACAGGTGCTTCTGGCGGTGGTGAATACGGTACAGCGTACGTCTGAGTTGTGGCAGCGGTAATGGCACTTCCCTCAGCGTTCCCACCGTCAGTTGCTCTTCAATCACCCGGCGTGACAGGCAACTGATCCCCATACCGTGACGAACGGCATGCTTAATCGCTTCGGAGTTACCCAGTTCCAGTGCGAGGTGGAACTGCGGCAAATGCGACAGGAGCAGGTAGTCGACGATCTCGCGGGTACCCGAGCCGTGTTCGCGCAGGATCCACGGAGCCGCTGCCAGGCTCTCCAGGGTGATCGGGTGTTGGAAGATTTCCGCATCCGGCGCGGCAAACACCACCAGCTCATCCTCCAGCCAGGGCTCGCTGATCACGTCAGTCATGTGGCACGGCCCCTCAATCAGGCCAATATCGACGCGAAAATCAGCCACTGCATTAATCACATCCTGACTGTTGCCAACGCTCAGCTCCAGCGGCAAATCCGGGTAATCCCGCCGCCATCCGGCAATCATGCCCGGCAGCAAATAGTTACCAATTGTGCTGCTGGCATAGACCCGCAGCGCTCCATTATCTTCACGGAACAGCTGCTCGATTTCCGTGGCCTGTTCCAGCAGCGCCACGGCGCGCGGATAAAGCAGACGACCGTGCTCATTGACGACCAGCCGCTTGCCGACCCGGTCGAAAAGCTGCACGCTCAGCTGGCCTTCAAGATCCGCCAGCGCGGCGCTGACTGCCGACTGCGACAGAGCCAGTACCTGAGAAGCCTGAGTGGTCGAGCCACTCTTCAGCACTTCAGTGAACACTTCAATTTGTCTTAGCGTAATATGCATTGCCCATCACCAATATTACTTATTCTGGTTAATTATAAATATATAATCAATTTCTCTTTTAAGCCAGTAAGCCGCATCCTGTCAGCACTGAACAGGAGCACTGCTATGGCCGATCTGACACTCACTCATCCTCATCAACATCCGTTTCGCTTCACTGCCGGGTTGCTGCTGGTTTTATCACTGGCGCTTTTCGCCAGTTGGCTGGGCAATCAGGCCTCCATCGCCGCGCTGGGCCTGAGTGCATTAACCCTCGCTATCATCGCCGGTATTCTGGTCGGTAACACACTTTATCCCCGTTTCGCTAATCGGTGCGATCCTGGCATTTTGCTGGCAAAGCAGCACCTGCTGCGCATCGGGATTATTCTTTACGGCTTCCGGCTGACCCTGCAGCAAATCGCTGATGTCGGTCTGAGCGGCATAGTGATTGATATTCTGACCCTCAGCTCCACCTTCTTTATGGCCTGCTGGCTGGGCCGCCGCGTCTTTGGTCTGGATCGCGATACCGTCTGGCTGATTGGTGCAGGCAGCAGCATCTGTGGTGCCGCTGCGGTTCTGGCCACTGAACCGGTGATCAAAGCGGAGGGTTCAAAGGTCACCGTGGCAATAGCCACCGTGGTGATCTTCGGCACGCTGGCAATCTTTATCTATCCCCTGCTCTGGGTGCTGGTCAGCCCGCATCTGCCTTTTATCACCCTGAGCCGCTGGGGCATCTTTACCGGTTCTACAATGCACGAGGTGGCTCAGGTTGTCGCGGCTGGTCACGCCGTCAGCCCGGAAACGGAGAATGCGGCAGTGATCAGCAAGATGCTGCGCGTGATGATGCTGGCTCCGTTTCTGTTATTGCTGAGCGCAAGATTGAGAAACAGCCAGAGCGCCTCAGGGATCGCGCCGGGAAAAATGGCCTTCCCGTGGTTTGCCCTGATTTTTATCGGCGTGGCGCTGTTTAACTCTCTGCATCTGCTGCCGCTACCGCTGGTAAACCGCCTGAACCAGCTGGATAATCTGTTGCTGGCAATGGCGATGGCGGCACTCGGTCTGACCACGCACCTCAGTTCGCTGAAGAAGGCAGGGCTGAAACCCATCCTGCTGGGCCTGCTCCTGTTTATCTGGCTGATCCTCGGCGGCGGTGCAATTAACCTTGGGATCCAGCATTTGATGGCATGATTTCCCGCCGTTTCCGGTTATCATTGCCCGCAAGGTGATATAACCCCTAACAGGAGAGACGGCATGAAATATATCGGTGCCCACGTCAGTGCTGCCGGCGGCGTGGATCAGGCGGTGCTTCGCGCACATGAACTTGAAGCAACAGCTTTTGCGCTTTTTACCAAGAATCAGCGCCAGTGGCGTGCTGCTCCGCTGACTGATGAAGTGATTTCCGCCTTTCGCGCGGCCTGCGAGAAATATAACTACAGCTCCGCGCAGATCCTGCCGCACGACAGCTATCTGATTAACCTTGGTCACCCGGTAGAGGAAGCGCTGGAGAAGTCGCGTGAAGCTTTTATTGATGAGCTGAGCCGCTGTCAGCAACTGGGCCTCTCCCTGCTCAACTTCCATCCAGGCAGTCACCTGCATCAGATTGAGGAAGCGGAGTGCCTGAAACGCATCGCCGAGTCGATCAATATCGCACTGGATAAAACCGAGGGCGTGACTGCAGTGATTGAAAATACTGCCGGTCAGGGCAGCAACCTCGGGTTCCGCTTTGAGCATCTGGCCGCCATTATTGACGGCGTGGAAGACAAATCCCGCGTTGGCGTCTGCATCGATACCTGCCACGCCTTTGCCGGAGGTTATGACCTGCGTAGCGAAGAAGAGTGCGTGAAAACCTTCGAGGAATTTGAACGGATTGTCGGTTTCAACTATCTGCGCGGCATGCACCTGAACGATGCGAAAAGTGAATTCGCCAGCCGCGTTGATCGCCATAACAGCCTGGGCGAAGGCAACATCGGCAAAACGGCGTTCAGCTGGATGATGAAAGACAGCCGCTTTGACGGCATACCGATGATTCTGGAGACCACCAATCCGGATATCTGGAAAGATGAAATTGCCTGGCTGAAGTCCGAACAGAATTAAGTTCATATCCAACCCGCGCCGTCCGGGCGCGGGGCGCTTTTACCGCCAACATAAAGAATTTTCTCACTGATCAAGATCAATATAAATTCACTTCCTCCTTCTCTGAACAAATATTCCCCTCGCAAGAGAACTGGTTTATTACCGGTTTATCTGCCGCCCTTTATTATTGCTCTTATTTTCACCACAACAATCACATCACATTGATTTAAAGAGAGTTTATAAAGTGTTTAAGTTTTCTGGCAAGGTGTCAGCCCTCGCGTTACTGATTGTCAGCGCCGGAGCTTATGCGAGCGAAATAAATTTATACTCCATCAATACAGGTTCATTTGTTTACCATCTGACGGGCAACCAGGGTCAATATAACGAGAATTTTAATAATCAGTTCTATTCTGTAGAACGTAAATTCTCTGAGAACTCAAAATATAGCGCGCTGGTCGGGACTTTAAAGAACAGTTTTGACGATCGCTGCCTGTCGCTGGCACTGAGAAGAGACTGGCAGTCCTGGGATTCAGGCTGGTTTTTCAAAGGGATATACGGCTATACCGGGGAGTTCTTTTTTGATGCTTTCAGCCATTGTGGTGACAGAGGGTCCTATCACACCTTTAAGAAAGTCACCGGCGTTGGCTTTTCACCCTATCTTTACCATGGCGTACAGTACAACTTTACCCGTCAAGTGGGCGTTGAAGCCGGGATCATTTTCCCTACGATCTTCGCCGCGAGCGTGCAGTGGAGCTTCCGCTGACAGTAAATAATAAGGGCAGGTACTGAGGTAATGTCGCTGACTGGTTTCAGTCGCTCATCACCTTTTGTACCTGCCCTTTCTTTGTCACAGGATTATCCCGCGCTTTCGTTTACTGCCTCAATCAGGCTTTTGCCAGCTCCGCTTCCGGACGCTTCAGAACCGCATAAGCCAGACCTGCCACTACCGTTCCCACCACAATCGCCATCAGGTAACCCAGTACCGGGGTGATTGCACCAGGGATTAACAGCACGAACAGTCCACCGTGCGGTGCCATCAGTTTAGCCCCTACCGCCATAGAGATAGCGCCAGTCAGCGCACCGCCGATAATGCAGCAAGGCAGCACACGCATCGGGTCACGGGCAGCAAACGGGATTGCACCTTCAGAGATAAAGCACAGCCCCAGAACCAGCGCCGCTTTGCCGCCTTCCTGCTGACCTTTATTGAATTTCTTGCGCGCCACCAGCGTTGCCAGCCCCATCGCCAGCGGAGGAACCATCCCTGCCGCCATGATGGCTGCCATCGGAGCGTAGGTCTGGGAACTCAGCAGCCCAACGCCAAAGGCGTAGGCCACTTTGTTCACCGGGCCGCCCATATCGGTACACATCATGCCACCGAGGATTGCGCCCAGCAGAACCGCATTCGCCGTGCCCATGTTAGCCAGCCAGTGAGTCAGGCCTTCCATGATTTTCGCGACCGGTGTACCCACCACATAGATCATCAGCAGACCGGTGATCAGACTGGCGACCAGCGGAATAATGAGGATCGGTTTCAACGCCTCCATACTTTGCGGCAGTTTCACCTTCGAACTGATCAGTTTGGCTGCATAACCGGCAATAAAACCGGCGATGATACCGCCGAGGAAACCGGCATTGATGCTGGTAGCGATCATCCCGCCAATCAGACCCGGCGTCAGGCCCGGACGGTCAGCAATCGAGAAGGCGATAAAACCAGCCAACACCGGCACCATCAGGGCGAAGGCGCTGCCGCCGCCAATCTGCATCAGCGCAGCGGCCAGCGTACCCTGCTCTTTAAAGGCGGTGATACCAAAGGCGAAGGAGAGCGCAATGCTCAGGCCACCCGCCACCACCATTGGCAGCATGTAAGACACACCGGTCAGCAGGTGACGATAGGCTCCGGCACTCTCTTTCTTCTCTTCAGACTGAGCAGAAGACTGGCTGCCGCCTTTCGGCTGGTAAGGTCTGGCTTCGGCTACCGCTTTGTCCAGCTCCTGGGCAGTTTTTTTCAGCGCCAGGCTGGTGGAAGTCCGGTACATCGGCTTACCGGCAAACTTCGCCAGGTCCACCTCAATGTCCGCCGCCACGATCACCAGATCCGCAGCCGCCACTTCTTCCGGAGTGATCGCATTACCGGCGCCCACTGAGCCACGGGTCTCAACTTTCACCCACCAGCCGCGTTTTTTCGCTTCGGTGTCGATAGCTTCTGCCGCCATAAAGGTATGAGCCACACCCGTCGGGCAGGCAGTCACCGCGACAATACGTTTCGGGCCATTGCCTGCCGCAGCAACCGGTGCCGCTGCTGCTGCAGAAGCCGCCGGAGCATGCCAGGTTGTGGCGCCCGTTTGCGCCTGCTCAAGTACCGCTTCCGGCTGACGCAGCAGTTGCTCGATGTCCGCCAGATAAATGGCTTTCCCGTCCAGGTTGCTGTCAGCTGGGATCTGTTTCCCGGCCACAATGATCTGGTCAGCTTCGGCCAGGTTCTCCGTCAGCGTCAGCCCTTTCGCGGCCGCCGCAGCGGTAGTGATATTTTTTGCCAGATAGCCAGTGGCCAGCCCCAGCGAAGAATCAATTATCAGCAGCGTTTTCATTATGCTCTCCTGCTGTCAGTTAAAAGGTTGTAGGTCGACTCGCGCCATCATCGCGGCCAACTGAGTACGATCGGTAACGCCTACGTTGCTCTGGCTGACGGCCATGGCGGCCACTGCTGTTGCAAGACGCAGTGTATGCTCGCTGGACTCGCGCATCAGCAGGCCATAAATTAACCCGCCAACCATAGAATCCCCGGCACCTACGGTGCTCACCACCTCACAGGCTGGTGGTTTGGCAATCCATTCGCCTGAAGCGTTCACCCACAGCGCGCCTTCCGCACCCAGGGAGATCACCACATGGGCAATCCCCTGCTCGCGCAGTGAGTGAGCAGCTTCAATTACGTCCTGCAATGTCGGCAGCTTGCGCCCGGCCCAGATTTCCAGCTCGCGGCGGTTTGGTTTTACCAGCCACGGCGCGGCTTTCAGACCGGCCACCAGCGCCTCACGGCTACTGTCAAAAATGATGCAAGGGCAGTGAGTGCGCAGCGCGCTCATCCACTCGGTAAACGCATCCGGGTCCACACCGGCAGGCAGGCTGCCGCTGACGCAGACCATGTCGAACTGACCAAGCCAGCTCAGCGAGTCCGTGGAAAAACGCTCCCAGTCCTGGGCGGTAACGTTAAAGCCGGAGAAGTTCAGATCGGTCACTTCGCCGTCTTTCTCGGTCAGCTTGACGTTGATGCGGGTACGTCCTTCAACCACCTGAAAACGGTTGGCAATACCCAGCTCGCTGAACAGGTGCTGAAAGCCATCCTGATTCTCTTTGCCCAGGAAGCCACCAACGGTGACGTCGATACCCAAATCTTTCAGCACTTTGGCGACGTTGATCCCTTTACCGGCCGCGTGCAGGCCAGTGGTTTTGACCAGGTTAACTTCACCACGCTCAATTTCCGGGGTGTAACCTACCAGGTCATACGCCGGGTTCAGCGTGATAGTGGCAACACGTCTGCTCATGCTGCCCCCTCGCCGAGACCGGCAGCAATCGCTTCACCCACCGCATCCAGTGCGGCACGGGCATCTTCACCGCTGGCGGTAAAGCGCAGGCGATGACCTTTTTTCACGCCCAGCGCCACCACTTTCATCAGGCTGCGGCCGTTTGCAGGTTTGCCGCTGCCGTCGAGGTTGGTGACAGTGACATCACAATTAAACTGTTTGATTACGCTGACCAGCGCGGTTCCCGGACGGGCATGCAGGCCATGCTCGTTACGGATCGTAAACTCTTCGGTCAGCACATCAGCCTGCTCAGACATTTCGCTGGTCAGCAACGCCAGGATCCCGGCAGCATCAGCGCTCAGCAGACGGTCGGCTTTCTGCTTGTACAGCAGGTCACTAAGGTAATTCAGCACGTTAAGCGGCTGGTCATCAGTCACGGAAACGGTCACCAGCAGCGCGGCTTTTTCGCCTTCGACTTCAAAAGGCGCGGCGCTGCGGCTGACGGCCACGGCGCTACCGAGATTCCCTTCGGTGCTGTCGCTCAGCCAGATACCCTGCCCGAGGTTCAGTGGACGTGAGGAGATCACGCGGCTGACGAAGGTGGCATCCACCGCGCCCGCCTGCTGCAAACGACCGGCATTCAGCGCCTGCAGGGTCATCAGATCGCTGGCGGCCACGTCGGTAACGATCAGCGAAGTATCAAATTTAAATTCAGTGCCCAGCTTTTCGCCCATCAGCAGGCTGCGCAGCGTTTCTGCCGAGTCGGTGGTTTTCAACTGCTCTGCCACGCTGTCATCGCTCAGTACGTGAGTCAGCTGACGCAGCAGCGCAAGGTGTTCGTCGGATTTCGCCGCGATACCAATCACCACATACGCGGTCTGGTCGTCACCCCAGGCAATGCCCTGTGGAAACTGATAAACCTGCACGCCGGTTTTTAAAACCAGATCGCGAGTGTCAGTAGTGCCGTGTGGGATAGCGATACCGTTACCCAGATAGGTAGAAGTCTGCTGCTCGCGGGCCAGCATACCGTTGACGTACCCTTCCCCGACGTTACCGGCAGCAGTCAGCGCCGCAGCAACCTGGCGAATGGCATCTTCTTTCTCACCGGCGGTAGCACCGGGATGAATGGCGGACAGTTCAAGCTGGAACATAGCTCTCCTCGCTGCTGAAATTGAATCGTTTCAGCTAATTTGAGAAAAAAAGCGTTTTCTGTGATTTAAGGAGCTGAACAGAAGACGCTGAAACGTTTCAATGAGTTTGGTCCTGTTGCCCCGAAGGTGGCAAGTATTACCGTTAACGGCGTAGCAGATTTTTGACGTCACGCACATTTTGTCAGCTCTTTTCGGAAAAAGACGCTTTACCCGCCGCCCTTGCTGAAGAAGTGCTGACACCTGCAGGGCGGCGATAAACACTTTCAGCTTTCCGGCTTCAGCTATTCAGTGAGACGTTTTTTTTGCTGAAGCCGTGTCGGAAGCCTGTGCAGGAAATGCGTTTTTCTGCTGATATCAGACTCCCCGTTTGAAACAGCTTTTTAAAACGCATCCGCAGGCGTAAAATTCCGGCGTTTTTTCAAACAATGGTTATTTACCCCATGCAAACCCCCGTTGCCCGCGCGCGCACGCTGCCGGACAGTCAGTCGCTGGCTTTCCTGATTGTGACGTTTGTCTCCGGCCTTGCCGGTGCGTTACAGACCCCAACTCTCAGCCTGTTTCTCTCGACTGAAGTTCACGCCCGCCCTTTTATGGTTGGCCTGTTTTTTACCGTTAATGCGCTGGCGGGGATCCTGGTCAGCCAGCTGCTTGCGCGCTACTCTGACCGTCAGGGCGATCGCAAAACGTTGATTCTGGTCTGCTGCCTGGTGGGCGCCGTTGCCTCTTTGCTGTTTGCCTGGAACCGCAGTTACTTCATTCTGTTACTGCTGGGGGTGTTACTATCCGCATTCGGGACCACCGCCACACCACAGATATTCGCCCTCGCCCGTGAGCACACGGATAAAAGTGGCCGCAACAGCGTTATGTTTACTTCAGTGATGAGGACGCAGATTTCTCTGGCGTGGGTGATTGGGCCACCGCTGGCTTTTATGCTGGCGCTGGGATACGGCTTCCGCAATATGTATCTGTGCGCCGCGATGGCCTTTGTGGTCAGTGCTGTTGTTGTCAGCTACATGCTGCCTTCAATGCGCAAAACGCAGATCGTAACCACCGCGCCGTTGCAGGCTCCGCGCCGCAACCGCCGGGACACGCTGATGCTATTCACTGGCTGCACATTAATGTGGGCCTGTAACGGCCTGTATCTGATTGCGATGCCTTTATATGTCGTTGGCACGCTGCATCTGCCAGAAAAACTGGCCGGAATGCTGATGGGCATGGCGGCCGGGCTTGAGATCCCGGTGATGCTGGTGGCCGTTTTTTATGCCAGACGCATCGGTAAACGCCCGATGATGCGGATCTCAGCGATAGCGGGCCTGCTGTTTTATGGTTCAACGCTCTGTTTCACCAGTGAACTCCCACTGCTGGCTATCCAACTGCTGAATGCCATCTTTATCGGCATCATGGCCGGGATCGGCATGATCTATTTTCAGGATCTGATGCCGGGCCAGGCCGGTGCCGCTACCACCCTCTTTACCAACTCCACCCGCATGGGCTGGATTATTGGCGGTTCGCTGGCAGGCGTGGTGGCAGAGATCTGGGGATATTCGGCGGTATTTTGGTTCGCCGTGGGGATGATGGTGCTGGCAGTGGGCTGCGTCTGGCGGCTGAAGGAAGTTCAGCCTGCGGCAATTGCTGGTTGACCCCAACAAGTAGTGGCTACAGATCTCCGCTGGACAACAGAAATCGCAGTCGGAAATCGGCAGTAAAAGCTGAACTCACAGGCTAAAAGTTGACCATGGCACCGCGCTTTATGGTGCGGTCAGCCTCTCCAGATCCAGCAGCCAGGTCATTGCCTCTTCCCGGCTGGTGCCACACATCTCCCTGCCCGCTTTCAGTCCGGCACAAACCGCAGGACGCAGCGGCGAAGTGAAGATTTTGCAGCGCTGATGCTCATCAAGCTGAATGCAGCGAGTATTGGCTGGTTTACCGTTGGGCATACCAGGGATAGGTGTCGAAATTGAAGGCGCGGTACAGCAGGCCCCACAGGCAGAACGACACTCCATCTTTATCCCCTCATTCAGAAAGCGCGACAATAGCAGGCCTCAGAAAGGAATACTATCCTTATTAGCGGGCATGCTTTTGCATAAAATTTACGGTAATTCTTCCGACCTTAGCAGGTCAGTGCTTGCCTGAATCCGTCAGCCGGAGTAAGTTGACGCGAGAATTTTCCACCCCCCGTTTATCGAGACTTAAGAATGCCAAGAGCGAACGAAATCAAAAAAGGTATGGCCGTCAGCTTTAACGGCAAGTTGCTGTTAGTTAAAGATATTGACGTTCAGAGCCCCAGCGCCCGCGGCGCTTCCACGCTTTATAAGATGCGTTTTACCGACATCCGCACCGGCCTGAAGGTAGAGGAACGTTTCAAGGGCGACGACATTATTGACACCATTTCGCTGAGCCGCCGCCAGGTGACCTTTTCTTATATCGACGGTGACGAATACGTCTTTATGGATGATGAAGATTACACCCCGTACGTGTTCAAGAAAGAGCAGATTGAAGAAGAACTGCTGTTTATTCCGGAAGGGGGCATTCCTGGCATTCAGGTACTGACAATGGAGGGTCAGATCCTGGCGCTGGAACTGCCGCAGACGATGGATATGGAAATTGTCGACACCACGCCGGGTATTAAAGGCGCATCGGCCAGTGCCCGTACCAAACCCGCCACCATGAGCACCGGGCTGGTGATTCAGGTCCCGGAATATCTTAGCAGCGGCGACAAAATTCGTATTCACATCCCCGAGCGCCGCTACATGGGCCGCGCTGAGTAATCTGCACTAAAAAACCGGTGATGTATCCTGCATCGCCGGTTTTGTTATGTTATAACACTTCCTGAGTCCATTAATTGTAGCTGACCGTCATGATCCCCTGTTTTTGGTGCTGATCCAGCCAGCGGATATCCGATTTTCCAACATTGGTTGGAATAAATTCTCGCTTGCCTTTCAGGGAAGAGACGGTGGTCCGGGTTTTTCCGTCCCGATAACAGGACGATGTGATCTGATTCTGCTGCAACTCCATATCGCAGCCAGGTTCAACAATGGCACCACGGAACTCAATGATTCCGGAACTGGAATCCGCTGCCTGTGTGCTACTCGTCCATGAGGTGAAAAGCATAACAATCATTGCTACTTTAATGCCGTTCATAAAGACCTCATTAATTAGTTGCTGCTTTAATAACATAGTCATAACTTTCGCATTGTGTGCTTTGTTACAGAGATTTCATCGGCACTACCGGTAAAAAGTTTAATGATTGAACAAGTTAAAAAGTGAAGGGAGAGAGAAATGACCCGGGTAAATCTGATTACCGGCTTTCTGGGCAGCGGCAAGACCACCACGCTGCTGCATCTGCTGGCCAGCAAACCTGCCGGTGAGAAGTGGGCGGTGCTGGTGAACGAGTTTGGTGAAGTTGGCATCGACGGCGCTCTGCTGGCAGAAAGCGGTGCGGTGCTGAAAGAGATCCCCGGCGGCTGCATGTGTTGCGTGAACGGCCTGCCGATGCAGGTAGGGCTGAACATGTTGCTGAAACAGGCAAAACCGGATCGGCTGCTGATTGAACCCACCGGTCTGGGTCATCCGAAACAGATCCTGGATATGCTGGGCGCAGAGGTTTACCGCCCGTGGCTGGAACTGAATGCGTCGCTCTGCCTGCTCGACCCGCGCCAGCTTGCCGAAGCGAAGGTGGTGGAAAATGAAAACTTTCGTGACCAGCTTGCTGCCGCTGACATCATTGTGGCCAATAAAGAAGATCGCTGGGAGCCACAAACCCGTCAGGCACTGGCATTATGGCAGGCTCAGGATCAGGCTGAACGCCAGGTCGTCACGACCAGTTTTGGCAAAATTGATCCCACCCTGCTGGATTTGCCCAGAAAAAATTTTCGCGATCTGCCTCAGGGGCACCACCATCACCCGCAGCCGCCGTCCCAACTGGCCGCTCTTTCACTAAACCAAAATACCCGCTGGCGCCGGTCGCTGAATCAGGGCCAGGGCTACTTCTCCTGCGGCTGGGTTTTCGATGAAGAAACCGTCTTTGACACTGTCGGCCTGCTTGAGTGGGTCAGACTGGCTCCGGTCACCCGAATTAAAGGCGTCATGCGTATCCGTGAAGGGCTGGTAAGCGTGAATCGTCAGGGCGAAGATTTTCGCATCGAGACCCGACAGAGCACGCCGCCGGACAGTAGGATCGAAATTATCCACGAGTCTCAGGCCGACTGGAACGCGCTGCAGGCAACTTTGTTGAAGCTTCGTTTAAGTTATCCGGTATAATCTGCAACGTTACTTTCTTAATTTATCCTTAAGCTGCAATGACTACTAAACGTTTACTGAGCATCCTGGTGCTGAACATGCTGGGATTTGCGCTCTTTTTCTCATGGTATCTTCCTGAAAATCATGGGTTTTGGTTAAGCATCGATAAAGCTATATTTTACTGGTTCAACGATCGCCTGGAAACCAATAAAGTGCTGCTGTGGGGATTGGCGATCACCAATTTCCGCCTGTTTGATGGCGTTGCATTGTTAGCAATGGGTGCGCTTTACCTCAGTTTCTGGCGCCGCGAAACCCCACAGGGTCGCCGCCGGATGTTCGCTATTGGTATTGCGATGCTGTTAAGTGCAGTGGTGCTCAATCAGCTTGGACATTTAATTCCGGTGTCTCATCCCAGTCCGACCAAGTTCTTCCCGGACGTACATCACGTTGCCACTCTGACCGGCATTCCAGCCAAAGATGCCTCTGCCGACAGTTTTCCGGGTGACCACGGCATGATGCTGATGATTTTTACCTGCTTTATACTGCGCTATTTCACCCGCCGGGCCTTTATTACCAGCGTGATAATTGTGCTGGTCTTTGCCAGCCCGCGCATAATGATTGGTGCTCACTGGTTCACTGATGTGGTGGTGGGTTCTCTTTCCATTGTGCTGGTGGGAATGAGCTGGTTGCTAATTACGCCAGCCAGTGATTATTTAGTGAACGCTTTATATCGCCATCTGCCTGGAAAATATAAGCCCGCTAAGTAATTCTGGAAACGGTGACTTTTTTTAATCCGGCAATTAAAAGGTATTTTTAGCCTCTTATTGCCGGATACCGTTATCCCTGACTCATTCATAAAATCGCCCACAAAAGATTTCTTTATGGTTCCTGGGGAGTGAAACCGACTGCCAGCCCGCATTGAACAGCGATCTTTATCTGTTCTGTGAATAAGTTACCGATTTTCTCCCTTTTCCTGCTCTCTTACCCTTAAGTTTTCTCCACAATTGTCGATAACGTGGCCGCTATGTGACGTTCCTGTTTCATATCATAAAAACCTATAAAAAAGTCGTTAAAACCCCTCGCCATGCGGCTTGTAATCGGGTAACCTCGGTTTCAGTCAGCCAGAATCAGTAAAATATTCCTGAGGTTTACACTTAAAACTGTGCCCGATGACACGTTTTAAGTATTCAGGAATTGTCTTACCTCCCTGCGCTAATTAATCTCGTTCCGTTTCGTAACTTAATCTGGCGACATTGTCGTTAAGGACTTCAAGGGATCACAATCATAATGGTCAAGTCTCAACCGATTCTGAGATATATATGGCGGGTCATCCCCGCGGTCGCATTAGCGACCCTGTTGTCAGCCTGTAGCTCAACGAATACCAGCAACAATGCACAAACTGATACTCATGCAGTTAAAGACAAGAACGGTTTTTTACTGCAAGCGTCTCAGGATGAATTCGAACAGATGGTCCAGAATGTGGATATTAAATCCCGTCTGATGGATCAGTATTCGGACTGGAAAGGCGTTCGTTACCGCCTTGGCGGTACCAGCAAACGCGGCATTGATTGTTCAGCATTTGTCCAGACCACCTTCCGTGAGCAGTTTGGTCTGGATCTTCCCCGCTCCACCTATGAGCAGGAAGATACGGGAAAAAGCATTCAGCGTGGCAAGTTACGCCCGGGTGATTTAGTGCTGTTCCGCGCCGGTTCTACCGGTCGTCACGTCGGTATCTATCTCGGTAACGATAACTTCGTTCATGCTTCTACCAGCAGTGGCGTGATGATTTCTAATCTGAACGACTCTTACTGGAAAAATCGCTACCGCGATGCGCGTCGGGTTCTGAGCCGAACGCAAAGCTGATTTCAGATCCCTGAAGTCTGCGAAACGAGAGAAAGAACGCTGCCACGGCAGCGTTTTTTTTTGCTTCCGGAAAAGGGGGGCAAGAAAAAGTTTAAAACGCATTTGAACCAGAATTATATGAAGACTATTGCGGCCGACCGTTATATCCTGCCTGGTTTATACCAGAACGCGGTTTGACAGAGTAATAATAAAAACAGGCACAAACGGGAGACAAACCCAATGCCACTTTCTACAACAGTCACGCGGCATGTTACCAATCCGCGCAAAATTGCCTGCTACAGTGCGACCGTTGGCTTACTCATTTTTCTGCTTTTTATTATCATTACCCTGACGGTTATCTGGCACCGTCGCTGTGAAAGCCATGACAAACTGGCAAGGAATACCCAAAGCTTTGTTGAGAATAGCTTTGCTGAATTATATAGCAGGCTTGCCCCACTGGAAAACGCCACTCAGCTCGGCTGCGAAAGTATCAGTAGCGATCTGACCCAACGAGCTGCTTTTACCCTGAATATCCGCGCCATCCTGCTGGTCGCCAACAAAACCGCCTTTTGTTCTTCCGCTACGGGCAGCATGCAGGTAAACATTGCGCAAATCTCCCCGGAAACCGATACCAGCAAAGACGTTGATCTTCGCCTGATCGCCCAGACGCCTATGGTGCCCGGCAAGCCAGCACTGGTAATGTGGCTGAGAGATCCCCGCTTCCCTGGCAGTGGCGTAATGACGACTATTGATATCAACCTTACCTCCTATCTGTTGCTGGCCTCCCGCCAGCCGGAAGTCAGCGGAATTGCCATCGTCGCCGGAGATAAAGCCCTGACCAGCTGGGAGCAAAAGGTCATCGACCTCAGCACTCTGCCCCATCATCCACTGCGAACCGTGACCATTCCAGGCTATCCGATCACCCTGCTGCTGTATGGCGAGACTCTGCCTCTGCGTGACATCTATATGGTGCTGCTGGTCGGGTTGCTGTTAAGCCTGCTCGGTGCTGGTGTTTTTTTCCTGCTGCTCACGCTGCGCATGCGCCCTGGTAAAGAGATCCTGCTGGGGATTAAGCGCGGCGAGTTTCACGTTGAATACCAGCCGGTGATTGAGGCCGCAACGGGTAAAACCTGCGGTCTGGAAGCGCTGCTGCGCTGGATCCATCCGACTGAAGGCCGCATTCCGCCGGATAGTTTTATCAGCTATGCGGAAAGCCAAAACCTTATTGCCCCGCTCACCCGTCACTTGTTTGAGCTGGTGGCGCGGGACAGTTATAAATTCAGACATGCCGTGCCTGCCGGAACAGATCTCAATCTTAATCTCTCCCCCAATCATCTGGCCGATAACAATTTCTGCCGTGATGTGTCCAACTGGCTGCAGGCGATGCCCCAGGACCACTTCAGTTATGTGTTTGAAATCACCGAGCGGAGTATGGTGGCTGAACATAATGCCATCGAAATGTTTGACTGGATCCGCAGTCAGGGGATTAGCATCGCCATTGATGATTTTGGAACTGGCCACAGTGCCCTGATTTATCTTGAGAAATTCAATTTCGATTACCTGAAAATCGATCGTGGATTTGTCCAGAGCATCGGCCATGAAACGTTGACCTCCCCCGTGCTGGATGCCGTGCTGACGCTGGCGAAAAAACTGGAGCTGCATACCGTCGCGGAAGGTGTGGAAACCAGCGAACAGGCCCGGTGGCTGCTGCGGCGCGGCGTTTCTCACCTGCAGGGCTATCTGTACAGCCCCCCGTGCACCGTTTCCCAGCTGATTGAATATTTTCAGCATGAAAGCAGTCGTGAGCCGCTGGTCAGCTAATTAAATCACCTGGCAATGTCTGAAAGCGTAAAGAGCTGATTTGACGCATTGCCACGGCCATAATCCTGCTGCTACCCTTGAAGGTAAGATTGCGTTTTGGTTTCCGGAGTTGAATAACATAATGATATTGCGCTGGTTTACCCTGATAGTCTTCAGTTTAACTGCCCCGGCAGTGCTGGCTGAAAATATCAATGAGAGTTACGCTTTTGCCCAGCTTGGCGAACCGAAATACGCGACGGATTTTACCCATTATGATTATGCCAATCCGGCAGCGCCGAAAGGTGGCAGCATTACGCTTTCCGCAATTGGGACCTATGATAACTTCAACCGTTTCTCGTCACGCGGTAACCCTGGCGTGGGCACCGATACGCTGTATGACACTTTGTTCGTCAGCCCGGATGATGAAGTCGGGACCTGGTATCCGCTGATTGCAGATTTTGCCCGTTATCCTGACAACTATCGCTGGGCGGAAGTGACCCTGAATCCACAGGCACGCTTCCAGGATGGCAGCCCCATTACCGCTGAAGATGTGGCTTTTACCTTTAATAAATTTATGACCGAAGGCGTGCCGCAGTTTCGCGTTTTTTATAAAGGAACCACCGCTAAGGCTATCTCCAGACTGACCGTGCGCTTTGAACAGCCCACCGCCGACCGCGATAAGATGCTCTCCTTATTCAGCCTGCCGGTCTTTCCGGAAAAGTTCTGGAAAAACCATAATCTCAGCGAACCTCTGCCTGCACCTCCCCTTTCGAGCGGCCCTTACCGCATAACCAGTTATAAAGTCGGCCAGTCGATTACCTATTCGCGGGTGAAGGATTACTGGGCGGCCAATTTGCCGGTGAATAAAGGACGCTTTAATTTCGATACCCTGCGCTACGATTACTATCTGGATGACAATGTCGCTTTTGAGGCGTTTAAAGCGGGTGCGTTTGATTTTCGCTCTGAGGGTTCAGCGAAGAAATGGGCCACGCAGTATCAGGGCAAGAATTTTGCCAGCCACTTTATTGTAAAAGATGAGCAGCCAAATACTGTGGCAACCGCCAGCAGCTGGCTGGCGTTCAACGTGCAGAAACCGCAGTTCAGCGACAGGCGGGTGCGCGAAGCCATTTCGCTGGTGCTGGATTTTGAGTGGATGAATAAAGCGTTATTTTATGGTGCCTATAAACGCACCACCAGCTACTTCCAGAACACCGAATATGCCGCACGGGGATATCCGGAGGCAAAAGAGCTGGAGATCCTGGCACCGTTCAAAGGGAAGATACCGGACGAAGTGTTTTCACAAATCTGGCAACCATCCCATACCGACGGCAGCGGATACGACCGCACTAATCTGCTAAAGGCGCTGGAATTACTCAAACAGGCTGGCTGGGAGCTGAAAAATCAGCAGCTGATCAATGTGAAAACCGGGACTCCTTTCAGTTTCGAAATGATGCTACGCAGCGGCGGTAACGACCAGTGGGTGCTACCTTTCCAGCACAATCTGGCCCGGCTGGGGATCAAACTGAATATCCGGCAGGTCGACAGCTCGCAATATCTGGCGCGCCTGCGTAAAAGTGATTTTGATATGGTGATGTCGCCGTACCCGGCGATGCCTTTTCCGGACAGTAACCTGCAGATTTACTGGGCCACGGCCTATATCAACTCCAGCTATAACCGACCGCATGTCTCCAGCCCGGTGATTGACGAGCTGGTTAATCAGATCAATCAGCATCAGGGCGATAAAGAGGCGTTGCTGCCGCTGGGACGTGCCCTTGACCGGGTGCTGCTGTGGAACTATTACATGATCCCGATGTGGTTTAACGGCGAAAACCGTTACGCTTACTGGAACAAGTTTTCCATGCCTGCCACACGTCCGACCTATGCTTTAGGCTTCGACAGCTGGTGGTACGATGTTAACAAAGCCGCGCAGCTGCCGGCCCAACGCCGTTAAGGAGTCGAGTTTGGGCGCTTATCTGCTTCGCAGACTTTTACTGATTATTCCCACCCTGTGGGCGATTATCACCATCAACTTCTTTATCGTTCAAATCGCGCCGGGCGGCCCGGTCGATCAGGCACTGGCAAACATCGAGTTTGGCCAGACCACGGGAATGCCTGGTTCCGGCAGCAATGCGCAAAGTCAGGGTCGTAACACGCTGAACGTTAACCCTGCTGACGGTCAGTATCGCGGTTCACGCGGGTTAGATCCGGAAGTGGTGGCTGAGATCACCAAACGCTATGGCTTTGATAAGCCAATCTACGAGCGTTACTTCACCATGCTGTGGAACTATGTGCGCTTTGATTTTGGCGACAGTCTGTTTCGAAGCAGCTCGGTAATCCAGTTGATCAAAGAGAGCCTGCCGGTTTCCGTCACGCTGGGCCTGTGGAGCACGTTAATTATCTATCTGGTGTCGATCCCGCTGGGGATCAAAAAGGCCGTGCGTAACGGCAGCGCCTTCGATGTCTGGAGCAGCACGCTGATCATCGTCGGCTATGCCATTCCCGCCTTCCTGTTCGGAACCCTGCTGATCGTGCTGTTCGCCGGAGGCAGCTATCTGGACTGGTTCCCGCTGCGGGGGCTGGTCTCCGCCCAGTTCGACAGCCTGCCGTGGTACGGTAAAATCACCGACTACCTGTGGCATATCACCCTGCCCGTAACTGCAACTGTGATTGGCGGTTTTGCCACGCTGACCATGCTGACCAAAAACTCGTTTATGGATGAGATCCGCAAGCAGTACGTGGTCACCGCCCGCGCCAAAGGGCTGGACGAGAACAAAATCCTCTACCGCCACGTGTTCCGCAATGCCATGCTGCTGGTTATTGCCGGGTTTCCGGCCACTTTTATCAGCATGTTCTTTACCGGCTCGCTGCTGATTGAAGTGATGTTCTCCCTGAACGGTCTGGGGCTGCTGGGCTATGACGCGACCATCCAGCGCGACTACCCGGTGATGTTCGGCACGCTGTATATCTTCACCCTGATCGGGCTGCTGCTGAATATCCTCAGCGATATGACCTACACGCTGGTCGATCCGCGCATTGATTTTGAGGCACGATGATGAGCCGTTTAAGCCCCGTCAATCAGGCCCGCTGGGCGCGTTTTCGCAACAACCGTCGCGGCTACTGGTCGCTGTGGATTTTTGCCATTCTGTTTATTCTCTGTCTCGGTTCAGAACTGCTGGCGAATGATAAACCGCTGCTGGTGCATTATCAGGACCGCACTTTCTTCCCGCTGCTGGTGAATTACAGCGAGACTGATTTTGGCGGCCCGCTGGCGACCGCGGCCGATTATCAGGATCCGTGGCTGAAATCGCGCATTGAGCAGCAGGGCTGGGCCATCTGGGCCCCTATCCGCTTTGGCGACGGCACCATTAACTTTGCTTCCACCACCCCCTTCCCTTCTCCGCCTTCCGCGCAGAACTGGCTGGGGACGGACGCCAACGGCGGCGACGTGCTGGCCAGATTGCTGTATGGCACACGAATTTCACTGCTGTTCGGGCTGATGCTGACGCTGGTGTCCAGCGTGATTGGCGTGGTGGTCGGTGCCTGCCAGGGCTATTATGGCGGCCGGGTGGATTTATGGGGCCAGCGCTTTATCGAAGTCTGGTCCGGCATGCCGACGCTGTTTCTGATTATCCTGCTATCCAGCGTGATCCAGCCGGGATTCTGGTGGCTGCTGGCGATTACCGTGCTGTTCGGCTGGATGCAACTGGTGGGTGTGGTGAGGGCTGAATTCCTGCGAACCCGTAACTTCGACTATATCCGCGCTGCGCAGGCGCTGGGCGTCAGCGATCGCAAAATCATCTCCCGGCATATGCTGCCGAATGCGATGGTGGCGACCCTGACCTACCTGCCATTTATTCTTTGCGGTTCGATCACCACCCTGACCTCGCTGGATTTCCTCGGTTTTGGCCTGCCAATTGGTTCCCCTTCACTGGGCGAACTGTTGCTGCAGGGCAAGAATAACCTGCAGGCACCGTGGCTGGGAATTACGGCCTTCTTCTCTCTGGCGATCCTGCTGTCGCTGTTAATTTTTATCGGTGAGGCGGTTCGTGACGCCTTCGATCCCAGTAAGGTGCACTGATGTCGCTGCTGACCGTCAAAAATTTAAGCATCGCCTTCCGTCAGGGTGGCGTCGACCGCCAGGTGGTGGACAATCTTTCCCTGTCGGTGGAGGCCGGTGAAACGCTGGCGCTGGTCGGCGAATCAGGCTCCGGCAAAAGCGTAACGGCGCTGTCGATGATGCGCCTGCTGTCTACGCCCCCAGTGCTCTATCCACAGGGCGAGATCCTGTTCGCCGGTCAGGATGTGCTGAAGGCGGATGAGCGCACCCTGCGCGGTCTGCGGGGCAATCGTATGGCAATGATTTTCCAGGAGCCGATGGTTTCGCTTAACCCGCTACACAATATTGAAAAACAACTGTATGAGGTGCTTTCCCTGCATCGCGGCATGCGGAAAGAAGCCGCCCGCGCGGAAATGCTCACCTGTCTCGATCGCGTAGGCATTCGTCAGGCGAGCCAAAGGCTGAATGACTTCCCGCACCAGCTCTCCGGTGGCGAGCGCCAGCGCGTGATGATCGCCATGGCGCTGCTCACTCAGCCGGAGTTGCTGATCGCCGACGAACCGACCACCGCACTGGACGTCACCGTTCAGGCCCAGATCCTGGTGTTGCTGAAAGAGCTGAAGCAGGAGATGAATATGGGCCTGCTGTTTATCACTCACAACCTGAATATCGTCCGTCAGCTGGCAGACAACGTGACGGTAATGCGCAATGGTCAGGGCGTGGAGAGCAACAGCACGCGGCAACTGTTCAGCGCCCCGCAGCATCCTTATACCCGCGCGCTGCTGGATTCAGAACCGGAAGGCCGTCCGGCACCGGCGGATACTGAGGCTCCGCCTCTGCTGAGGGTGGAGCAGCTTAGAGTCGCTTTCCCGATTAAAAAGGGCCTGATGCGGCGGGTTAGCGGCTACCACGATGCGCTAAAGTCGCTGAGCTTTGAGCTTCGTCCGGGAGAGAGTCTGGGCCTGGTGGGCGAGTCCGGTTCGGGCAAAAGCACTACCGGTCTGGCTCTGCTGCGGCTGATTGAGTCGCAGGGGGAAATCTGGTTCGCTGACCAGCCACTGCACCAGTGGGATCGTCGCAGAATGCTGCCGGTTCGCCGCCAGGTGCAGGTGGTCTTTCAGGATCCCAATTCCGCGATGAATCCCCGCCTGACGGTGCTGCAGATAATTGCGGAAGGCCTGCTGGTGCATCAGCCAGATCTGACACCGCAACAGCGGGAAGAGAAAGTGATTGAGGCGATGCGCGAAGTGGGGCTCGATCCTGAAACCCGCAATCGCTACCCTGCGGAGTTTTCCGGTGGCCAGCGCCAGCGTGTAGCGATTGCGCGGGCGGTGATCCTGCAGCCGCAGCTAATCGTCCTTGATGAGCCAACCTCTTCACTGGATCGCTCGGTGCAGAAGCAGATCCTCGCCCTGCTGAGAAAACTTCAGCAGGATCACCGGCTGGCCTATATTTTTATCAGCCACGACCTGCAGGTGGTGCGCTCACTCTGCCATCAGGTGGTGGTGCTGCGCCAGGGAGAAGTGGTAGAACAGGGAGAGTGTGAGCAGATTTTCGCATCGCCGAAAGAGGCCTATACGCAACAACTGCTGACGCTGGGCTGAAAGGGGCTCAGCCTGAATGTTCTCAGGCAGAGGCATCTTTGAAAGGCTCGGCGATGCCAACGCCAAAATTCTTCAGGCGGCAGGTGGTGGCGCACTCATCGTGACGTGAGACAAACAGACACGGCTCCCCTTCCCATTCCACCACCGAGCAGTCGAGCTGGATTTCCGCCAGCGCGTCTTTAATCATCTGCATCACATCCCACGCCTGCTGGCCGTGATGGCTTAGCAGAGTCAGTCCGATCAGATCGTCATCCGCATCGATGTTGCTGAGCAACAGCGGTTCCACGCGCGCGCCTGCGGTGCCACCACCCCAGCGATAGCTAAGTGGTAAACGATGGACCACTGAATGTTGTAGTGTATTCACCCGTACTCCCCAGACCGGTACCGGAACCCAGCTCTGACAGCGCATGCTGAGAGGCTGGCTTCAGCTCAGTCATTCAATTGACTTACTCTCTTTATCGGCCGCAATGGCACTTAATTTGAGAGCTGACTCTCATTTTAACATTATATTTACCGTTTTAGCGGTGCGATAACAACCATTATTGTTGCGCAAAGGTAACTTTTCGCACGGTTACTTTTACATTGTAGCAACAAAACGATCGGAAAGGAGCAGGAACGCTCACCGGGAGCGCTCCTGTTGCGGAGAGGAGTTTATGCTGTCGCGCCTTTACGCGGGCGGGTTGCGTAGATAAAGAGCATGATTGAAAGCGTGGCGCAGATAAAAATAGAGCCAACCATTGGCCAGGCACTGTTAAACGACAGGGTGGATAGCAGCGCGCCGACCAGCGCACCAACGCCGAAGCGCAGCGTTCCGGCCAGCGAGGAGGCTGTACCGGCCATATGCGGAAACTCTTCCAGGATCACTGCCATCGCATTTGATGACACCATCGCCACACAGCCAATAAACATCGCCACCCCGAAGACCAGCGGCAGGAACCCGAGATTAAACGTGCTGACCACTACCATCCACACTGCCATGGTGAACTGCACCAGCAGACCAAAGCGGAACATTGCCAGCGGGCCGAAGCGGCGCACCGAGCGGCTGTTAATCAGCGTCATCAGGAACAGAAACACCACGTTCAGGGCAAAGTAGTAGCCAAAATCCTGCGGTGAAATATGGTTCAGCTCGATATAGACAAACGGCCCGGCATTGAGGAAAGAGAACAACCCGGCAAAGGAGAAGCCGCTCGCCAGCATATAGCTGAAGACCCGCTTGTGGCGGAACAGCGACAGAAAGTTGAACAGCGTGGTGCGCAGATGAAATTTCTGGCGTTTATCAGCCGGTAGCGTCTCTTTAATCTGGGTGACCACCAGCACCGTGGTGACCACGGCAGCAATCGAGATGGTCCAGAAGATGGCATGCCAGCTCCAAAGCAGCAGCAGCCAGCCACCGACAATCGGTGCCATTAGCGGCGCGATGGTGGTGACCAGCATCACAAACGACATCATGCGGGAGAACTCCTCTTTCGAGTAGCTGTCACGCATCAGGGCGCTAATCACCACGCTACCCGCAGCTGCCGAGAGACCATGTAGCAGGCGCATAAAGATCAGCTGATCAATGGTTTGTGCCATCGCACAGGCCGCCGCGGCCACCGCAAAAATCAGCGTACCCAACGCAATCACCGGTTTACGGCCAAAGCTGTCAGCCAGCGGGCCATAAACCAGCTGGCCCAGTGCAAAGCCCAGAATGTAGATATTCAGCGTCATCTGCACGCTGCCCGCAGACACGCCAAACTCGCGGGCAATTTGCGGAAGCGCAGGCAGATACATATCAATCGACAACGGCATTAACATGGCCAGCAGACCGAGGATCACTACCAGTCCAACCGACGAGTTCTTTTCCTTACGCACCCTCATTGCTTCAGCCTTATTATTATGATTTTGTCAGTTCTGTTGGCACGCCAACGCTGGCGATCTCTTCTTCCGTCAGCGGGCGATATTCCCCAGGTTCCAGCGCTTCATCCAGCACGATAGCTCCAATACGTTCACGGTGCAGCGCCACCACGTGGTTACCCACGGCGGCAAACATGCGTTTCACCTGATGGTAGCGCCCTTCACTGATGGTCAGGCGAACCTGAGAGTCTCTGATCACTTCCAGCGTGGCGGGTTTGGTGAGACCTTTTTCGTTATGCAACTGCACGCCAGCAGCAAACTGCTCCGCCGTATCGTCCGCTAACGGCGATTCCAGCGTCACCAGATAGGTTTTTTCGCAGTGGTGACGTGGCGAAGTAATACGATGCGACCACTGGCCGTCATCGGTCATCAGCACCAGTCCGGTGGTGTCGATGTCCAACCGCCCCGCCGCATGCAATTTATAAGCGGTAGGCTCTTCCAGAAAGTACAGCACGGTCGGATGATCCGGATCGTCGGTGGAGCAGACGTAGCCCTGCGGCTTGTTAAGCATAAAGTAGCGTGGCCCCAGCTGAAGTTGCAGCGGATTGCCGTCATATTCCACTTCGCTTTTCGGGCTCAGCTTGAAGGAACCATCCCGGACCACGTCCCCATCAACGGTGACCTTACGTGCCCGCAGCTCACGGGCAGCAATCGCCCGGCTGACTTCCAGTTGCTGAGATAAAAATTTATCAAGTCGCATTAAATCTGCACTGCCTGTTTGATTGAAATTGAAACGACGCTCCCGACCGCGGAACGTTTGAAAAGAGAGTCGATTGAGTGCGCACAGAGTCTTTGAAGCGCTGCGCGCGTTCAAGAGCTGGCGAACTCCAGTATACCTGGAGTTGCTGCTGACGCCCAGAGGCAGACAGGCGCGAAGCGTGCTTTCGTGGCATAATGCGGTTTTGCTCCCGGATTGCCTGAAAATTCATGTCGTTTACCCTTCGCCCCTACCAGCAGGAAGCGGTTGATGCCACCCTCAGCTACTTCCGCCGTTCCCACCAGCCTGCGGTGATTGTTCTCCCTACCGGGGCGGGCAAAAGCCTGGTGATCGCCGAACTGGCAAGACTGGCTCGCGGCCGGGTGCTGGTACTGGCCCACGTCAAAGAGCTGGTGGCGCAGAACCACAGCAAATACCAGGCTTACGGGCTGGAGGCCGATATTTTTGCCGCCGGGCTGCAACGCAAAGAGAGTCGCAGCAAAGTGGTATTTGGCAGCGTGCAGTCGGTGGCGCGCAATCTGGCACAGTTCGACAGCAAATTCACCCTGCTGATTGTCGACGAGTGTCACCGCATCAGTGATGCCGACGACAGCCAGTATCAGCAAATCCTTGGGCATCTTCGGCTGCGTAATCCGCAACTGCGGCTGCTGGGACTGACAGCAACCCCTTATCGTCTGGGTAAAGGCTGGATTTACCAGTTCCACTATCACGGGATGGTGCGGGGCGATGAACGTGCTCTGTTTCGCGACTGCATTTACGAACTGCCGCTGCGCTACATGATCAGACATGGCTTCCTGGTGCCGCCCGAAAGGCTGGATATGCCGGTGGTACAGTATGATTTCAGCCGTCTGGTCGCCAATGAGAGCGGTCTGTTCAGCGAGGCCGATCTCAACCGCGAGCTGAAACAGCAGCAGCGCATCACGCCACACATCATTCAGCAGATCGTCGAATTTGCTCAGGATCGTCAGGGAGTGATGATCTTCGCCTCAACCGTTGAACACGCGAAGGAAATTCTTGGATTACTGCCGGACAGCAAGGCTTTAATCAGCGCGGCAACACCGGGAGCCGAGCGCGATGCGTTAATCACCGCTTTTAAAGCGCGTCAGCTGCGCTATATGGTCAACGTAGCAGTGCTCACGACCGGTTTTGATGCCCCCCATGTCGATCTGATTGCCATCCTGCGCCCGACTGAATCCGTCAGCCTCTATCAGCAGATAGTCGGTCGCGGTCTCAGGTTATGCCCCGGAAAAACAGACTGCCTGATCCTCGACTACGCCGGTAATCCCCACGATATCTTCACTCCGGAAGTCGGCTCACTGAGGGGCAAAAGCGACAATAAACCGGTGCAGGTTTTCTGCCCTGCCTGCGGCTTCGCCAATACCTTCTGGGGGAAAACCACCGAGGACGGCACGATAATCGAACACTTTGGCCGCCGCTGCCAGGGTTTGCTGGAAGATGACGAGGGGAAACGCGAGCAGTGCGATTTCCGTTTCCGCTTTAAGAGCTGCCCAAACTGTAATGCCGAAAATGATATTGCCGCCCGCCGCTGTCACGACTGCGACGTGGTGCTGGTGGATCCGGATGATATGCTGAAAGCCGCACTAAAGCTAAAAGACGCGCGGGTGTTGCGCTGTGCGGCGATGGTGCTGGAAAACGGTGCCGATGAAAAAGGCGAGTGGCTGAAGGCCCGCTACTTTGATGAAGAAGCGACGGAAGTGAGCGAGCGTTTCCGTCTGAACACACCCGCTCAGCGAACCGCCTTCGAACAGATTTTTCTACGCCCCCATCAGCGCGCACCGGGCGTACCGCTGGGCTGGCAGAGTGCGGCGGATATCGTGACGCTGCAACCTCTTCTGCGTCATCCTGATTTTGTGGTAGCGCGTAAACAGCGCCATTACTGGCAGATCCGTGAAAAAGTTTTCGATTATCAGGGGCGTTACCGCCGTGCTAACGAGCTTCGTTAGAGCATTACCGGTTTATTACGTTGCCCGCATGGCGGAGTCGGGCTATAATGCGCCCCGCTTTTGCAGTCGCAAAAGCTGAAACTCCAACCTGTTGCTGGGTCGCCTGTAGCAGGATAATTACTTTAAGAGACTGAACAATGTTCACTATCAATGCAGAAGAACGTAAAGAGCAGGGTAAGGGTGCGAGCCGCCGCCTGCGTACAGCTAACAAATTCCCGGCCATCATTTATGGCGGTAAAGATGCAGCTGTTGCCATCGAACTGGATCACGACTCCGTAATGAACATGCAGACTAAGCCTGAGTTCTATACTGAGGTTCTGACTCTGGTTGTTGGTGGTAAAGAAACCAAAGTAAAAGTGCAGGCTGTTCAGCGTCACCCGTTCAAGCCAAAACTGCACCACATCGACTTCGTTCGCGCTTAATTGCCTGACCGTTTCGTGTGAAAGAAACACCGCTTAATGCGGCGTTTCTGGCTGTTGAGACCCCACATTTTTATGTGGGGTTTTCTTTTTTCAGGATGCAGTGAAATCTGGCGTTACGGGAGTCTCTGAGGCGCAGAGTTAAACTTCCTGATGGCCGGAACAAAACTTGTTGCGACTGTCGCAGCCACGACGGCAGCAGCACAGGCCAGTAGCAGAGGTTTACTACCAAAATGCAGGGCAAGCGGTCCCGCAGCCAGTTCGCCGAAAGGAATGGCCACAAACGAACCCATCGCATCCCAGGCATAGACACGTGCCAGTTTATCGGCAGGGATATACGTTTGCAGATAGTGTGCCCAGATAACGCCAAATTGCCCAAACCCCACGCCAGCCAGAAAGAAAGCCCCCATCAGGAGTAACGTGGAAGTCCCCATGCCCAGCAAAAAGACCGGGACGGCGCAAAGGGCAACCAGAATGACACCAGCCAGCATGTCGCGCCGCGGCCGCCAGCGCAGCGCAATGAAAGAACCGGCGATCAGCCCCATGCTCTGAGCCGCAATACTCATTCCCCAGCCGGTTCGCCCAATGGAAGCATCTGCCACAATGGGACCCAGAACCATAACCACACCGCTGAAAACCGCATTAACGATGGTGAATTGCACCACTACCGACCAGACCCAGGCGCGGGCAGTAAACTCCTTCCAGCCCTCCCGTAAGTCCTGAAGGATATGGGCATGTGGCCCTGAAGCCTGCGCCGCGCAGATCCGTACACAGAAATAGAGCGGAGCAGAAGCTGCAAATCCCAGGGCATCAACAGTCAGACCCCAGCCTGGGCCGATGGCACCCACCAGCACCCCACCCAGTGAAGCCCCCGCCACTGTCCCGACATAAACGCCCAGTTGGATAAAAGCGTTGCCCTGCCTGAGATATTGAGCCGGAAGAGTTTGTGGAACGAGTGCTGAAGAGGCGGGCAATGCAACACCTGCAGCCGCACCATTTACCGTCCCCAGCATCATCAGCCCGGTAAGCGTGGCGGTATCGCTCAGTACCAGCCAGGCCACCATTCCCTGAGATAGCGCAGCGATAAGCGATGAGCAGAGCAACACTTTATTCCGGGAATAGCGATCGCCCAGCACGCCTCCCAGTAATAAGAAAGCGACATTGAATACCGAGCGGGATGCCACGACCATGCCTAAATCGGCAGCCGAACCACCAATATCCAGCACGGAAAAAGCAAGGGCAACAGGTGCAATGGCATTACCGGTTACGGTGAGGATACGGGCTAAAAACAGGTTTCTGAATGGCGCAAAGTGCAGGGCATGTCGGGGGCGGCAAACGAGGGCCATTTCAAGTATCCTTACCGAAAAGTCCGTGGTGTATGCACATTTATAACCTACACAAAAAACAGGAAGTTAAAATATGACCACCTTCGAGAAAACCATGCTGGTTAATTTCAGCCAGAACCAGATGTATAACCTGGTAGCAGATGTCTCCGCTTATCCGGAGTTCCTGCCCTGGTGTCAGCAGGTTGAGATCCTGGAAGTCCAGCCCGGCAGCAAGGTGGTGCGCATTGGGGTCAGCCACCCGCGATTACCCCGGCTGAATCTCACCACGCGCGCGACCTTTCATCCTGACACATCTCTTCTGCTGAAACAGGTATCGGGATCATTTCTGGCGGCTTTTGAAGGCCACTGGCAATTTGCTTGCAATAACAATGCTGATGGTGCGGACAGTATGCACCAGTGCTCGGTGACCTTTACCGTCAGTTACCGCTTTTCAAACGCGCTGATGAAGCTGGCGCTGTCACCCTTTTTCGCGGTACTGGTCCGGATGCTGCCAGAGTTGTTCGTTCAGCGAGCAGCTCAAGTCTATGCCCGGTGATAACGATCTCCCGGTCAGCACCTTTTCGACTATTTACTGCTGCTGCGACGCTGGAGCTGGTCACGCAGATTTGGCGGCGTGCCTTTGATAGTCAGCGTGTCAGTGGCCGGATCCCAGAAGATTCGCTCGCCCAGCAACATGGCATCGAAATTCAGCGTCATTCCCCCGCCGCTGCCAGCGAATTTGGTCAGTTGGCGCAAGGTGCTGCGATCGGCCGGGAAGCTCTCTTCCAGCTCGTAACCCTGCTCCTGAGTATAGGCCTGGAAGGTTTTCTCCCCAATCGGGGCCAGTTCTTCAGACAGACCCTGCAGTTCGATCTCTTCACCCGCCTGCAGCTGTTCGTTGCAGTAGCTGTAAACCTGCTGACGGTAGTTCTGGCGCTCGTTTTTATCGAGGCTGGCTTCAGAACAGTAGTCATCCACTGCCTGCAGCAATCCTTTGTTCTGCGCTTTGGTATCCAGCCCGACGCTGGCTCCAAGGAAGTCCATGAAGAAGTCAGCTACTTTGCGCCCGACGCGGCCACGCAGGAAGGTCAGATAGCGGGTAGAATCCGGGTTAGTTTCCCACTCGGTCAGGTCGATACGGGCCACGATATCGGCATGATTAATATCCAGATAGTGCGTGCTGCTGATATCCAGCTCTTCGTTCACACGCATGCTGCTCTGGCTGCTGAGCACCGCAACCAGCAGATATTCCACCGCCAGGTAACGATAGTGACCAAACAGCACAATACCGCCGTCAGCAAACGGGTATTTGGCTAACTCATCGCGCAGGCGCCCAGTGGCTGCCCGGCTGAACGCGAGGAAATCATCCTCGCCTTTGCGGCAGTTTCGCAGCGCATCGGCCAGCTCGCTCCCTTCATTAAACAGACCGTAAGCCTTGCTCTTGGCACTGTAGACGCGATGCAGCTCTTCCATCATCGCCGTGACCGGGCCGTTGGCAGGCAGTAGCGACTCGCGCAGCACCAGTTCCAGCGTCTGTTCATCGCGCTTGATCATCTGGTGAAGGGCAATCTGGTCGATATCCAGACTCATGGTAGACTCTCCTTTTAACGTAGTCGCGTATTCAATCATCAGGCGTCGCTGCGATCAACAGGCAACAACATTAACCGTTATCTTGCGATAAAAGTGCAGAAAAAATCGCGCATTTACGGTAAGATAGCGCCCTTTAATACTCAACAAATTTGACTTTATGCCACAATCATCCCGTTACAGTGACGAGCGCGTGGAGAAACTCCTCGCCGACATGGTCAATATTCTTGAAAAAGATAAGGCCCCTACCGATCTTTCCCTGATGGTTTTGGGAAATATGGTGACTAATTTGATCAATACCAGCATCTCTCCGGCTCAGCGCCGCTCGCTGGCACGTTCATTTGCTGAAGCCCTGCAGGCATCGGTAAATGAAGATAAAGCCCATTAATGTGATGATCCTGACTCTGTTATGGTAACAAATCGGCAGCGCTACCGTGAAAAAGTCTCCCAGATGATTGGCTGGGGGCACTGGTTCGCCCTGTTTAATATTATCTTCGCCTTCATTCTGGGTAGCCGCTACCTGTTTGTTTCCGACTGGCCGGCTTCGCTGGCCGGGCGCGTATACGCCTTCACCAGTTGGATTGGCCATTTCAGTTTCATCGTCTTCGCAGCCTACCTGCTGATTATCTTCCCGCTGACCTTTGTGGTGATGTCGCAGAGGCTGCTGCGCTTTCTCTCGGCCATTATTGCCACCGCCGGGTTGACGCTGATCCTCGTCGACAGCGCGGTATTTAACCGTTTCCACCTGCACCTTAATCCGGTGGTGTGGGAGCTGGTCGTTAACCCCGATCAGAGTGAAATGGCGCGTGACTGGCAACTGATGTTTATCAGCGTACCCGCCATCTTCCTTCTCGAAATGCTGTTCGCTACCTGGAGCTGGCAGAAGTTACGCAGCCTGAACCGGCGAAGCTTTGGCAAGCCGCTGGCCGTGCTGTTTATCGTGGCGTTCTGTACCAGCCACGTGATGTACATCTGGGCCGATGCGAACTTTTACCGTCCGATTACCATGCAGCGATCTAACCTGCCCCTCTCCTATCCGATGACGGCGCGCCGTTTCCTTGAGAAGCATGGCCTGCTGGATGCTCAGGAGTATCAGCGCAGGCTGGTCGAACAGGGAAATCCGGAAGCGGTCTCGGTCGCCTATCCGCTCAACAACATTACCTTCCGTGATAGCGGAACGCGCAGCAACTTGCTGGTGATTACCGTGGACGGTCTGAACGAAGCAACAGTGGCAAAAAACCTGCCGCACCTGGCCCAGTTTGCCGGTGAGAACGTCAGTTTCAACCAGCACTTCAGCGCAGGCAGTCATGCTGACAGCGGGCTGTTTGGCCTGTTCTACGGCATTTCGCCTAGCTATATGGACGGCGTGCTATCAGCCCGTGTGCCTTCTGCCCTGATCGATGCGCTGAGCAAACAAGGTTATCAGTTCGGCCTTTTCGCCTCAGACGGCTTTGCTTCACCACTGTACCGGCAGGCGCTGCTGGCTGACTTCTCTCTCCCTGCTTCGCAAAGCCAGCCGAATGCGCAGACCACCGCCCAGTGGCAGCGCTGGCTGGAAGGCCAGAAGAACAGTCAGTCGCCATGGTTCTCTTATCTTTCCCTCTCCGGGATTGATGAGGCCAACAGCACGGCGAAAGAAATGGCCCGCCACTATCCACGTAACGCGGCAGATGTGGACAAGCAGATTCAGACCGTGCTGACCACGCTGCAGGATAAAGGCCTGCTGGATAACACCGTGGTAGTGATCACCGCGCAGCACGGCGTGGCACTGAACGGCGATACCAGCATGGGCAACCGCGCCAACCTGCGCGTACCGTTGGTAATCCACTGGCCAAATACTCCGGCGCAGCAGGTTAACAAGCTGACCAATCATCAGGATGTGATGACCACGCTGATGCAGCGTCTTCTGCACGTCAGCACCCCCTCCAATGACTATTCGCAGGGTGAAGATCTGTTCGCTGCACAGCGCCGCCATAACTGGGTTTCCGGCATTAACGATCGCCAGCTGGTGATCACTACGCCGCAAGTGACGCTGGTACTGGATAACAATGGCAGCTATACCGCCTGGGACAGCGAAGGCCACCGGCTGAAGGACCATAAACCACAGCTGACGCTGCTGTTACAGGTGCTGACTGAAGAAAAACGCTTTATTGCTAACTGAGCCACAAAGCGTACATGCTGTTTAATTTCATAGCAGTCAACATGTTAGGTGCTTGCAATCGCAGCAGATTTGCGTACTATTACCCCAACGTGTCGGCACGTAGCGCAGCCTGGTAGCGCACGGTCATGGGGTGTCCGGGGTCGGAGGTTCAAATCCTCTCGTGCCGACCAATTTTACTAAAATATCAACAAATCGATTGATAATAATCTGGCAAAAATACTGTTCATATTTTGACTACAAAATGGCACGTGCCATCGTTCGTGCTTTCAACGTAACCCATTCTTAACCACGCAATTTCTCACCTATTCTTTCCATGACCTCTGCCCGAAAAGGCCGTAGCGGCCCGTAGCGTTACGTTTTGATCCTATGACTGTTACTCACTTCGCTCGTATAGTGCATTACCTGTGGCTGCGGTAGTTCTGCCACACTTTGACCCCTGGCTTGTTAGTTAAAACTTTAATCTCTTCAAATCTCATTGAATGCTTTATCTCACAGTTCACCTCCGGGTTTGATGGTTGTATAGTTATTACTCTAATCCTCTACAAACTAAGGGACTATATGGATACCGTAGAGCAACTTAATGGAACGTACTTTTATGCAGGAAGAGCCAACCTTTCAGCCAGCCAACTTTTCTTTATGATTTTTTGTGAAACCACGGCAGATCATTTTGGAATAACTGATGTTGCAGCAGTGGCAGCTCTTTACAGTGGTGTAAACAATCAGAAAACAAGAACGAAATCCAGGGGTGCAAAAGAAGGTACATCTCGAATTTCCAAGGCCATGAGAAAATATTTTAAGACAGCAAAATTTCCTTACGGGATACTCTTACCAACATGGGTTGGTGGTTACACGCCTTGGACTGCTGAACGCAGGATGGTCGCAAAAATAAGCACCTTTGCAGGCCGTACTATCCCTCTCGTTGGAGAAGTTATCCTACTTGCCGATGTATCGCAGATTACGTGGTGCTCCATACGTGATTACAACCGCATAGCAAAGGATGATGATAAGTTATGGTAGATGATATCGAACAGCGCATTTACGCACTGGCTCGACGCTACAATGGTGTGTACTTGTTCAATAACGAAAAGAAACAAAGATTGCTGACATTAGAAACTGATTTCGATACTGACATGCATCTGGACGTTGGTGAAGCAGAAGATTTGATGGAAGATTTCTTTAATGAATTTCAGGTAGACAGGGGGAGTTTTAACATTGAAACCTACTACCCTGATGAACCTTTTTCATGGAATCCATTTCGTAAATCAACGCCTGTACAAGTACCAGACTTCACCATTGGCATGCTTATAGAATCAGCTAAAGCTGGTCGGTGGCTCTACTGACCAGAATCCTGACTACCCTGTAACGCTGATGTATCTACATGGATACGAATATAATCCTGTAGATGCATCAATTTTTGCTGGTCGGATGCGATTCCTTTGGCAATACTGAAAACGTTTCTTACAACAGAATCAGGGATTGAGAATTGGCATTATCAATTAACTTAGAAAACCAAATCTCTTTATACTTAATTTACTTTCAATTATCCATAATAACAGCAAAAAAAGTTAATCACTTTGAACGAACTACTATGAGATATTGATTCTTTACAACCAGTTTGCTTAATTAGCGCAGAACGTTATTATGTCTTTGCCTGCGCAGGCAGGCATCAGAAATGATAAAGACATTTCAATAATTCACTAACACCCGGCATCATTTCCTCGTTACTTTCACGCTCACAGATGTGAGTTTTCTGGGCATCATTGTGTATGGTATGATAATTCATTAATAGCGAAAATTAACTTTCTTTGTAACCGGCACAGGCAAGGTGATAGAATAAATGCATTAACCAGAATGGAAAACTTCAACGCTGTAAGGAAACATTCAATAGGATATATCCGTATATTGTGTCTGTCCGAATGCTTCACGCAAGATTCCAGCCTGAGCATGGAACTCATAGTAATCTTGCTAAAATTTCGTGCAGAATTGCAAAACCACAATATGTACACAGATGTTATGTAAACTTATCAATAAATCACACACCACGGGAAACTGGAACATTCTTGAAAATTTATTGATATATTGTTAATTATATGAGAATTAATCATGAAGATATTTGTCATAAGCATGGAAAAGTCGAAGGAAAGGCGAGCGACAATAGCTGAAAGACTGAATCAATTAGGTCTGAGTTTCGAGTTCTTTGATGCAATTGATGGGCATTCACTGACCGAAAGTGAAATTATTTTATCTACCAGAGAACCCAATTATGCCATTGAGCGCGGCGAGGTGGGATGCTCTCTGAGCCATCTGTCTGTTTATGCAAAAATGGTTGCATTGAACATCAGCTCTGCACTGATTATTGAAGATGATGCTATTTTATCTCAAGAATTACCCTGTGTGTTGGAAGAACTGGAAAAAAGAGCCTGTGACAGGCCACTTATAACGCTTTTAACCCAGACAGACCAATTTATTGCTTCACCATTACTACAGCTTGGCAGCACTCACTGCGTTCATCGTTTCATTGAAGGAACAGGAGCTTATGGTTATATTATAAATAACAAGGCAGCCAAAAAACTCATCAATTTTCTCTACCCAGTATGGTTAGTCAGTGACCGATGGCAATTTATCAGAGAAAACAATATATGCGACACCCAGTGCATCGTACCCAGTGTCATCTCTCACCCACCTTATGAAAAAGATGCACTTCATAAAATATCCACTATTCATAGTGGCGTGAACCTGTCCAATATAAAAAATAGCATCTGGAAGAAAATCAAGAAAAAAAGACCCATTAAAATTAAACTACAAAGAATATTATGGTTAATTTTTACACGTCGCTTTCTCAAAATCGTAAGAAATTCATAACAAATACAGAACAACAATATTGGTCTGCATTCTGAATTATCTGGGTAATTGTTAATAAAAGGGATTTTATGCTAATAATAAAAATTTTGCTGGCATTGGGTGTTTATATATTAATCGGCTATCTCTATAACCGTTTTAATCACACAGATAAAGAAAAAAATTATGAAGAGTGTCCCTATGATTAGCCCATAGCTGACAGAGAGTAACCGCGGAGAAAAGGGGTTTACAAATAAATTCTGTGGTTTTTGGTTGTCTTGTTCCTGACTGAGAATAACTCGCCATCTGTTTCCACAGTGACCCGCTGGCCCTGCAAAAGGTGGCGAAACTCTCAATGCGTATAACTGCCACAAAACTGTCACAATTATAACATATGCTGTTGCTAAACTTTTGAGGCAAAACCAACACCATTACTACGGGTGACCCAAATGGCAACCATCAAGGCAAAAAATTACAGGGATGCAGAAGAGATGTTGCAATCTGGCATTAACAAAGTTGAACTGGCCTATGACATTGACAGTGATGATTTTTTCCGCTTCGCTACGCGCTGGTGCGACCGCGGCGCGAAAATCTCCAAAGGCAACGACCACTTTGTTGTCTCACTGAAAGGCTTCTCCATCCCGCCTAACGAGTAATTCTCTCTCCCGATTACCAATGACTTTTTACTGTCATTAATCTACCCTGCTTGAATCCTTCTCTGACGAGATAAGCAGGTTAGATTAGCCGTGAATTCCCCACCGACAGCCACTCAAATAGCGCCATATAGTCTGCCATCAGGATCAGTCCCCTTTATTGGGTTGAGTTTTCTTAGCGATCTGTCCCTCGCCTCTCCCGCAGAATATCCTGATGTACTGCTTCTGCAGGCCCGTTATCATCAGCATAACTATTCCGAAGCACTGTTTAAGGATTTTGACCTTCCCCTGCCCGTTCATCTGCAAAAAGCGGTAAAAAAACGCCGCGCCGAGTATCTGGCCAGCCGGGTATGCGTTCGCTACGGACTCGGCCTGCTGGGCATCGATAACTACGTGCTGGGAAATGATGCCGATCGTGCACCGATCTGGCCTGCCGGGATCGGCGGCTCACTCTCTCATACCCATCAGCGCATCAGCCTTTTACTCGCACCTGCGGCCAGCGGCAAACTGCTGGGGATTGATTGCGAGCAATTGATACGCTCTGAAACGGCAAAAGAGATGCACGAGATGATTATTAACGCGGACGAAAATGTTGTGCTGCAACGCAGCGGCTTGCCTTTTGCCACAGCACTGACCGTGGCCTTTTCAGTGAAAGAGAGCCTGTATAAAGCAATCTTTCCCCGCCTGCGTGAGTTTATGGATTTCAACGCTGCTGAGATCGTCTATTACTGCCCTGCAACAGGCACAATTACATTAAAACTGATCCGTACCTTCTCCAGAGAATTCCCAGCCGGGCGACTGTTTACCGGCCATGTTCAGCTTGGGCAGGATGAAGTGCTGAGCTGGATAGTCACACCACAGGCATAAAAAAGCCGATCTGAGAAATACTCAGACCGGCATAACCAATTTGGTAAGACGACGGGGAAGTCCAGGACAGCTGAAGAACACTGTCAAAACCACCTTACCTTTCCACTATCAGACTGACAAATAAACATACTTGCAGTAGATATGCGGCATTCTGCTAATCAGGCTGTGACGTCCGTCCGCTTCACCGCATCCAGCGTAGCCATCTCTCTTTCCTGCCCGGTCAGCTCGGTCAGTTTGCCTTCACGCATCTCCAGCAGGCGGTCGGCATGCAGAAAGTAGTGATCGTCGTGGCTGATGGCAAAGACGGTTTTTCCCATCTCTTTCAGCCACGGCAGCAGTTCGCGGTAGAAGATACGACGGAAATGCGGATCCTGATCGGCTGCCCATTCGTCCAGCAACAGGATATCGCGCTGTTCAGCGGTAGCCAGCAGCAGCGCCAGTCGCTTGCTCTGCCCTTTCGACAGCTTAAGGTTAAGCACCCGGTTGCCATCAAGCTTAATTTTGTCCTGCATCTTCAGGCGTTCAAGCCACTGCTGTACCTTCGCCGGGTCGGTGGGCTGCCCCTGATCGTTAATGAGCCGATCAAACAGATGCACATCGGTAAAGACTGCGGAGAACAACCGGCGATAACCGTCGCCATTTGCCGCGTCAACCTCCACGCCATCCAGCAAGATCTGTCCGGAAACCGGCTGATACAGCCCGGTCAGCAGCATCGCCAGCGTGGATTTGCCGCTACCGTTGCCGCCGATCAGAAACACCAGCTCGCCGCGCTTCAACGTCATGTTAATCGGACCAACTTCGAAGCCGCTGTCGCCGTAATGGAATACCAGATCGCGCAGCTCCAGCGTCTGCCAGTGCTTCGCGGCGACAGGGGCGGCAAACTCAGGCTGATACTCTGCAAGCTTAAAGGAGTTAAGTTTGTTAAACGCCACCTGAGCCGTCAGCAGCGTCGGCAAAGCCCCTACCGCCGACAGCAGCGGCGTACGCAGGAACAACAGCGTCAGGGAATATGTTGCCGCCACGGCAGTATCAGCCCAGCCCAGACTGTTAGCCATAAAGAACACCAGGCCTATCGCGCCCAGCATCATAATATTTGACCAGTTCACCGCGCTGAGATGGAAAGTATCGGCACGCACGATATGGTGGCGGTAAGAGCGTGCATCTTCCTGATACACCGTTTCGAAGATCAGCTGCGCACGCTGGCGGTTCAGTGCCAGCTCTTTGCGCCCTTCAATGATGGTCTGGAAGTCTGCATAGAGGTTGTCTTCAATATCACGCAGCTTAGCCATATGGCGGTAGACTCTGGAGACCAGCAGCCAGCCACCGACAATAGTGATCACCAGCCAGACCACCGTAACCAGCAGCATCTCTGCCGACAGCCACGCCAGATAAGCGGCAGAGCCAATGGCGAGAATAATCCCCTGGATCAGCTCCGGCAGGCGGACAAAAGCGATGGTGATATTGCGTACGTCGCTGGTCAGCGCCGCCAGCAGCTGTGGGCTGCCAATCTGTTCAATACGTTCCACCTGTGTATCCAGAATGCGCTTGATAAACTCACCACGCAGCCGGTAAACAAAATGGTGGCCAAGCCATGTCAGCGCCAGCTGCGAAGCCAGGGTGACAACCATCAGCAGCATCAGCAGGCCCAGAAACTCTGGCAGGATCATCAGCGAGGTGTTTACTGATACGATCAGCTCACGGTTGATAAAGGCGATCAGCCCAATCCCCAGCGCGGCGCTAAGCAGGCTGAGGAGAATAACCGATACAAAAGGCCAGCGATATTGCCGGTAAACAACACGAAGCAACTCCATGACACCATCCAGGTAGATTTAACGCAGCATGCAGTTTAATGAGAAGCCGGACGATATCAATAACAATTCTCATCTGTCAGCGAAATGCACGACGGAAAGTGAGATTATAGCGAAAAGCCCCAATAAGCGCGTGGATACCGGGCTTCAGCGGGAGAATGCCATGATAGCGCAGGCGCGAAGGGCCGCCCCAGACCACGATATCACCGTGTTCCAGCAGCACCCGCTGAGTGGCGTCGCCGCGCTCAAACCCGCCAAACTGAAATACCGCCGGTAATCCGAGCGAAACCGACACGATCGGCTGCTTAAGATCCTGCTCATCTTTATCCTGATGCAGGGTCAGCTTTGCACCGGGTTCGTAGCGGTTAATCAGACAGGCATCGGGGTTAAAATCAGCAAATCCGGCCTCTGCCGCACTGCGTGTCGCCAGCTGACGGAAAAGTTCAGGCATCGATGGCCAGCGATGCCCGGTTGCGCTGTCGCGCTCGCTGTACTGGTAACCGCGGGAGTCCGTTGACCAGCCGAAATCGCCGCAGTTGGTCATTGCCACCGACATCCGGTGGCCACCGGGAGTGATGCGATGGTGAAAAGGATTCTTAGCTGAAACTTCAGTCACCAACGCCATCAGTTGTTCCGCCTGATCCCGGGCTCTTCTGCGCAGGATCACCGCGCCGTCAGCCAGCGGCTCAGCCCAGGGGGCTTCTTCACTAAATAAGTCCAGCATTCTGCCTCCTCAGGGCCTGCTTTTATTGCTGCACAATAAAGGCTTTAAATTGTGGCGACATCCAGGTCGTAAAACCGTCATCCTGCTTCATGATCAGATACACCGCAAGTTTCTCACGTAGCGCCAGCGCCTTGGCTTTTCCCTCACCGAGTACCATCAGCCCGGTATCCCAGCCATCTGCCTCCAGCGCCGTGGTGGCGATGACCGTAGCAGACACCAGTTTGTGCTGAATCGGCCGTCCGGTCGCCGGATCGATCACGTGGGAAATACGCTTGCCGTCCAGTTCATAATAATTGCGATAGCTGCCCGAAGTGCTGATGCCGTGTCCCTGCAGATCAACCAGCGCCTGCACCGCGTTCTCTTTGTCCGTTGGCTTCTGGATTGCCACCTTCCACGGCTTACCTTCCGCGTTCATTCCCCTTGTCAGCACCGCACCGCCCACGGAAACCAGGTAGCTGTTTATCCCCTCTTTCTCCATCAGACGCGCCAGATGATCGGTGGCAAAGCCCTCACCCACCGTGGAAAGATCAACGTAAAGTCCTGGCAGATCTTTCTGCAGATAAGCACCTTCCACACGCTCAATAACATGCAGGTGCTGCAAACCGGTCAGCGCCCTGGCAGTATCGATTTGTGCCTGAGTCGGCATCTTCACCGGCTGCCTGTCCGGACCAAATCCCCAGAGATTGACCAGCGGCCCGACAGTAATGTCCATCGCTCCGGCGGTTTTCTGGCCGATGCGCAGTGACAGCGTGATGATATCGGCCATGTTGTCGCTGACCGGCTGAGGATCGCTGCCACGGTACTGGTTAAAGTGGGAGATTACCGAGTCGCTTTTCCAGGTCGACAGCTCCCGATCGTCGCTATCAAGCAGTTGCTGAATCTCTTTCTGCAGGGCTTCTTTGCGATCTGCCGTCACGCCAGCCAGGCTAACCCTCCAGAATGTTCCCATTGTGCGTCCTTCCATCACCAGCCCCGCATTCGCCGGACTCTGGTTATTCCGATCGCAGCCGGAAAGCATGATAAATGCTGATAAACCAGCGCAATACAGCCAATTCTTCTTCATTATAAAATCACAGCCTGTAGTAATTATTGGTACGAAAATCGCGAAACACGGCATAAAATGTGGTGATAGGTGACTTGACCAGCTGAAAAATGCTCTTCAGGATGAGCACTTAAGCACGCCATATCTGGCTGCCCGGTTAAGTTATATCAGGAGATCCAGAATGATCTATTTCGCCCTGTTAATGGTTTGCATCGCCCTTATTATCTTTTCAGGATACAAGCAATACAAGAAGACCAACCGCAGACAGCTCTTTCGTCCACGACATCAACACCGGATGAGTAGCAAGTAAGTGCGGGGGACTGGGACAGGCAGAGATAAGCGGAGAAAAGGAAAACCGGGAGCGCAGCCTGGCCGCGCTCCCAACCGAACTCAGAACTGGTAAACCAGACCCAATGCCACTACGTCATCAGTATTGATGCCGGTGTTGTCGGTGAAGTTGTTGTCATCCAGCAGGTTGATCTGGTAGTCAACATAGGTAGACATGTTTTTGTTGAAGTAGTAGGTCGCGCCCACATCAACATATTTTTTCAGGTTCTGCGATCCGTAGCCCTGAATGTCGGTGCCGCGAGAGCTGACGAAGGCCAGGGAAGGACGCAGGCCGAAGTCGAACTGGTACTGAGCAACCAGTTCCCAGTTGTCCGCTTTATCTGCGTAACCATATGCAGTTGCATCGCTTGAACCAAAGCGGGTTGCATTATAAGAACGGGTATACATCGCGGCCAGGTAGATGTTGTTTGCGTCGTATTTCAGACCGCCAGTGTAAGCGGTTGCTTTGTCGCCACGGCCCAGGATGGTCGCGCTGCTTGCATCGCCGCCGTTCTGCTCGGTAGTACGGTCAGAGTTAAACATTGCCGCACCGATACCGAAGCCAGAGCCCAGATCGTAAGTAGTAGACAGACCCCAGCCATCGCCATTCTGACCCAGAACATCACGGCCATTAGCAGATTCTGTTGGGCTGCTGTTTTTGCCCTGGTACTGAACGGCGAAATTCCAGCCATCCACCAGACCAAAGAAGTTATTGTTACGGTAAGTGGCCAGACCGTTAGAGCGCTGGAACATAAACTGATCCGCACCGTAGGTATCTCCACCAAACTCTGGCAGAACGTCGGTCCATGAACCGATGTCATACAGCACGCCATAGTTACGGCCGTAGTCGATTGAACCGGCATCGCCAAATTTCAGACCAGCGAAGCCCACACGGGTAAAGCTGTTAGCGGTACCTTCAGATTCTGCGTTGTTCAGAGCAGCCTGATATTCCCACTGCCCGTAACCTGTCAGTTGATCTGTCACCTGGGTTTCACCTTTAAAACCGAAGCGCACGTAGGACTGGTCACCGTCAGAGCCGTCGTTATCGGAAAAATAGTGCAGACCATCTACTTTACCAAAGAGGTCAAGTTTATTGCCGTCTTTGTTGTAAATTTCTGCAGCGCCTGCAGTACCGGCGATCAGCATCGCTGGGATCATCAGGGAGAGAACACGAAGTTTCATTTTATTACCCTCTAGTTATATGCCTTATTTGCCACTGCGTGCTGAACGTCGAAAATTCAGCCAGAAACCTCATACTAAAGTGCGGGCAGTAATAATCTATAAAGAAAATGATACTAAATTTCCGAATGTGTTTCAGAATACAAAATTGATATTTCATTTTGTAAATAACGGGGAACTTTCAGGCAGCACGTATCGGTAAAAAATATCGCACTTATCGTCAAAAAACATGAGAAAGGTTATATTTCATAAGGTTATGTAATGTTACGTACATGAGCACTGAATGATAAAAAGATCGGGTCATCAGGTTATACAATAATCCCGCTATCATCATTTTATTTCATTATTACCTTCATTCACCCCGAATGAGTTGCTTTACCCTAATTCCCGCCGAACCTTGTGTTCGGCATTTTTTTACCCCTTTTTTATTTATGTCAATTTAAGTAAAGATAGAGCTTTTGTGTAAAATAAGCCGCCACTAACGTTGCACATTTATTCTACATATAAGCACGAATAGTCAAAAAAACACCGCTGAATTAAATGTTAATTAATTTCCGGAAGTATCCAGAATTCATTATTCGCTGGCGTTAAATTTTAATGCTCGCGCAGAGACTCTTTGACCCTATTCAGCGGTTTAAACAGTTAGTCTATGACCGATTTCTGACCGATTTTAATCTCGACATTGGCCACCCTTCCGGACACGCTTGGGAAGTTGCGTCCGGCTTTGTTCGTCAGCTCCGCCGATGCGCGTCTCAATCAGCAGCTGATCTTCCGGCGGCACACTCTCCATCAGCTTGCCCCCTGGCTGAAGCACTCCACCGACAGTCGTGACCTGGATAATTTCACAATTCCCCGCACGGGCGGATAAAGCGTTGTGCGGGTAAGTTGGTCCTCTTTTCCGGTCAGCATCTGCAGCCGGTCAGCCTGAATCACGCTTTTTCATGTTTCATCAATGACTTGAGTTAATGCGCGATAATGAATCGTTATACCAGGAGTTATCTGTAAAATAGCCTTAAGGTGAAAAATTTCATTAACAGGCTCGTTTTTCCAGGTTAATAACTGACACCCCCGATGCATAAAGGCTTTTACTCGGTGCCAATCGTGCCTTGTTTGCAGGACAAACTTCATTAAATTCGCTAATTATGATAAAAACTAGCGTTAATCGCGACAGGCTCTCAACGGAAATTATGACAACACAGGATGCCCGACAAGCAAGCGCCAGCGCCGTAGCCACCCAGCACGCCACCCGCGCGGTCTTTTTAATTGCCGGTATCGGCATGGCTGCCTGGGCTCCATTGGTTCCTTATGCAAAAGACCGTGCCCAGCTCAGTGATGGTTCGCTGGGGACGCTGCTGCTGTTTCTTGGCCTGGGTTCGCTGGTGGCCATGCCGCTGACCGGTATTCTGGTAGGGCGGGCGGGCTGCAAAAATGTGATTGCCTGCGGCAGTCTGTTTATCCTGCTGGCGCTTCCTCTTCTGGCTACCCTCTCCACGCCTTTTGCACTGGCAATAGCGTTAATGATCTTTGGTGCGGCGGTCGGGCTGGTGGACGTGGCAATGAATATACAGGCCGTGGAGGTGGAAAAAGCTTCCGGTCGGGCGATGATGTCCGGCTTCCATGGTTTTTTCAGCGTGGGTGGCATCGCCGGTGCGGGTCTGGTGAGCGCCGGGTTAGCCTTCGGGCTGACGCCACTCCAGGCTACTGGCATTATCCTGCTGCTAATTATTGCTCTGTATGGTTTCTCGCAGCGCCATCTGCTCAGCCAGCGTGTTCAGCAAGGTGATAACGCGCTGTTTGTAGTCCCACGTGGCTGGGTGCTGTTTCTTGGCGTAATGTGTTTCATTCTGTTCCTGACGGAAGGCTCCATTCTCGACTGGGGGGCGCTGTTCCTTGCACAAACCCGCGGTTTACCCCACGCCCAGGCCGGCCTCGGCTACGCGCTGTTCTCTGTGGCGATGACCCTTGGTCGTCTGACCGGTGACCGTATCGTCAACTATTTTGGCCGGACGACGACCCTGTTCTGCGGCACGCTGTGTGCTTCAGTGGGCCTGCTGCTGGCGATCTTTGTCCCCAGTACCGCAGTGGCGCTGGCTGGCTTTGTGCTGGTGGGATTTGGTGCGTCAAACAGCGTACCTATTATGTTCAGTGCCGCAGGAAATCAGAAAAATATGCCGGTGAATCTGGCGATTTCTTCCATGACAATGATTGGTTATGCAGGTATTCTGGCTGGTCCGGCACTGATAGGGTTTATCTCACAGTGGTACAGCCTGACGACGGCCTTTAGTGCCATCGCGGTATTGCTGTTAGCCGTGGCCGCCAGCGCCCGGCTGATTACACGTTAATTGGGGTGTCACGCTACGCTATGTTGCCATACAAATTTCCACTGACTTCAGGCAATGTCACGCGCTTTTTTGTGATGTTTATTCTGGTGTTGCTGCTTGCATCAGGGTTTATGATCCACAACACCGTCAACGCCTGGCTGACGGATAAACGCTATGCGATGGCGGATATTGCCCATGCGATGCAGAAGCGCATTGACACCTACCGTTTCGCCACCTGGCAAATCTATGAAAACCTGGCGGCAAGTGCGGCAGGGTCAACCCCGAACAGCCTGCAGGAAACGCGGCTGCGCCCGGACGTTTACTACCTTGAGAAGACCCGCCGCAAAACAGAAGCGCTGATTTTCGGCTCCCATGACAGCAGCACGCTGGACATGACCCAGCGGATGTCCAACTATCTGGACACGCTGTGGGGCGCGGAAAACAGCACCTGGTCGATGTATTTCCTTAACGGCCAGGATAACAGCATGATCCTGATTTCAACGCTGCCGCTGAAAGATATGGCGACGCGCTATAAAGAGAGTGCCATCAGCAATATCGTTGATGCGCGCCGGGCCGAAATGCTTACGCAGGCTAACGCGCTGGACGAACGGGAAAGCTTCTCGCCGCTGCGCCGCTTTACCTGGCAGAACGATCACTATTTCACCGTGCGCACCACATTTAATCAGCCGGGCCATCTCGCCACCGTGGTGGCGTTCGATCTGCCGATTAACGATCTTATTCCACTGAACATGCCGCTGGAAAACTTCCAGCTGAAACAGGACACCAGCGACGCCTCCAACAGCACGGAGGCCGATGATGCCACCAGCAGCACTAAAGTCACGCTGACTAACCCAAATGTGGAAATTGCCGCATCGCTGACCAGCACCCCGCTTCAGCTGGTCTATCATGTGCCGATTGTCGGGCTGGTGGTGGATACGCTGAAGAACCTGATGTGGCCGCTGCTCGCTAACCTTGCCCTGCTGCTGCTCTCGCTTGGCGGTCTGTTGCTGCTGCGCCAGCAATCATTGCGACCGAGTGAAAATCAGAGCGCCGAGCTGGATTCGCTGCGGGTACTGAATGAAGAGATCGTCGGCAGTCTGCCGGTTGGCCTGCTGGTGTATGATTTCGCTAATAACCGCACCATTATCAGCAACAAGATTGCTGAACATCTGTTGCCACACCTGAACCTGCAAAAAATCATCAATATGTCCGATCAGCATCAGGGCGTCCTGCAGGCCACGGTCAATAACGAAGTGTATGAAATCCGCCACGCCCGCAGCGTGCTCTCTCCTGACACGCAGCTGTTTATGATGCGGGACCAGGATCGTGAGCTGCTGGTGAACAAGAAGCTGCAGAAAGCGCAGCAGGTACTGGACAAAAATCACCAGACCCGCCAGCAGCTGTTGCAAAACCTCGGCCATGCGCTGAACCGGCCGCTTAGCAACGTCATCGATCATCTGCAGACGCTGAGCGAAACTCACCCGGCTGACGATATCCATGATGCGCTGGAAGAGTCCCACGCGCTGAGTCGCCTGGTGGACGATATCGTGCTGCTTAACCGGCTGGAAACTCATGACTGGGCGCCGGACGCTGGCGCGTTCAATATGCAGACCGTGCTGGATGAGCTGGTGATGGAAGCCCTGCCCTCTCTGCGCCGCAAAGGGCTGAATCTTCTGGTCAGCAATCGCCTTAACAGCGAGGAGAACCGCTTCGGCGACCGTCGGGCACTGTACAAAATCCTCACCACCCTGCTGCACTACTCCATCACCAGCACCACATGGGGCAGGATCAGCATCGAAGTCAGTCACCCGACCGATCGTCCGGATCGCCTGGCGATTGAAATGGTAGACACCGGAGCAGGGCTGACGGTGGATGAGATGGGCAATACCGACTTCCCGTTCCTTGGCGAAACCAGCCGGGATCGTTTTGGCCAGGCCTCCGGACTGGCCTTCTTCCTGTGCAAACAGCTGTGTAAGCAGCTGGGCGGCCATCTGGAAATCGTGGCGCGTCCCGATATCGGCACCCGATACAGTATCCAGATCCATGCTCCGCAGGAACATCAGCAGGTACAGGAAGAGAAACTGCTGGAAGGCCTGACCGCGCTGATTGATATCACCGTGGATGATGTCAGGAAGATTGTGGTTCACCAGCTGGAAAACTGGGGTGCCAGCTGTATCACTCCGGATGAGCGTTTTTCCGGACAGGATCATGATGTCCTGGTCACCGACGAGCCGGCAAATCTTACGCCGTGGTCGTTACTGCTCACGGATGATGAAACAGGTTACAGCGCGTTGTCACGTAACCAGTTCAGGGTCAACTTTAATCTCAGTAGCGCGATGCAGGATGCGTTGCTTCAGCTTATTGAACAGCAGCTGGCCCTGGATGAGACAGAAGAAGAGCAGGATCTGGCACAGCTTTTCGCGCCGGGCTACTTCCAGCTCTTTGTAGAGACAGTACCAGATGATGTAAAGAGATTGTATAATGAGGCGGCGGAGAGGGACTTGAGTTCGCTTGCTCAGACTGCACATCGCCTGAAAGGCGTGTTTGCCATGCTTAATTTGAACCCGGGCAAGCAGCTTTGTGAAACGTTAGAACTGCACATTACCGAGTGTGACGATTCAAACATTAAAAATACCACCAGTGAGATTGACCACTACGTCAATGAACTGCTGCAGCAAGGTAACCAATAATATGAATAACCTGAATGTAATTATTGCCGATGATCATCCAATTGTGCTGTTCGGCATCCGTAAATCGCTTGAACAAATTGAATGGGTCAACGTTGTTGGTGAGTTCGAAGACTCTACTGCTTTAATCAACAGCCTGTCCAAGCTGGATGCTAACGTTTTGATTACCGATCTGTCGATGCCGGGTGAAAAGTACGGTGACGGCATCACGCTGATTAAATACATCAAACGTCACTATCCTGACCTGTCGATCATTGTTTTGACCATGAACAACAACCCGGCGATCCTGAGTGCGGTACTGGATCTGGATATCGAAGGGATTGTTCTGAAACAGGGCGCACCAACCGACCTGCCTAAGGCGCTGGCAGCCCTGCAGAAAGGCAAAAAATACACGCCGGACAGCGTGGCGAAATTACTGGAGAAAATCAGCGCGGGTGGCTACGGCGACAAGCGTCTTTCACCGAAAGAGAGCGAGGTTCTGCGTCTGTTTGCTGAAGGTTTCCTGGTGACCGAGATTGCCAAGAAGCTGAACCGCAGCATCAAGACTATCTCCAGCCAGAAGAAATCAGCGATGATGAAGCTGGGTGTGGATAACGATATCGCGCTGCTGAACTATCTCTCTTCCGTCAGCACCATGCCGGTTGATAAAGATTAAGCAGCACAGGATATAAAAAAAGGGCGAATGCAAATTCGCCCTTTTTTATTGTCTGAAATTACCCTTCCCTGCTCTTACGCACGCGCTCGGTGTAAAACGCCAGCGTCTGCCGCAGCGTGTCCAGCGTCACCGGTTTGGACAGACAGTTATCCATTCCTGCCTCCATACAGCGCTGCTTCTCTTCCGCCAGTGCATTTGCCGTCACGCCCACCACCGGGAAGGTCAGCCCCAGCTGGCGGAGGCGCTGTGTCAGACGATAACCGTCCATATTCGGCATGTTCACATCGGTCAGTACGATATCAATCTCGTTGCGGCTCAGTACGTTCAGCGCATCCACACCGTCCTGAGCGGTTTTCACCCGATAGCCTAACGATCCCAACTGATCGGAAAGCAGCATGCGGTTGATAGGGTGATCGTCTACCACCAGGATCAGAATATCCTCGTTGCTGACGCTCAGCTCATCAGCTTCCGGCAGGCCCGGCAGCGTATCCGGCATATCCACTTCAACCCGGTAGATACGGCCCAGCAACACCGGCAGTTCATGCGGTGTGGTAGTGCCGTAAACCCAGCGACCGGGGCTCACTTCATGCGGGCCATCATTGTGACTGCCATCGAAACGGATTAGCGCACGTACCGCCTGCGGGGGCTGGTAGTCGTAATCCACCACAATCACATCATCTGGCTCACAGTGGCTGCCTTCCTGCAGCCGCTCCACGGTAATGCCATGCTGCCTCAACAGTTTTTCCAGGAAGTCGGCCAGCGTGTCGTTGCGCAGTTCCAGCCAGCATCTCTTACCCAGCAACCCCTCATGCAGCACCGGCGTCATCACCTGACTGTTATACAGCGGGATGCGCACCACAAACTGGCTGCCCATCCCCGGTTCGGAATCCACCTCGATGTCGCCGTCCATCATATTGATCAGCTTTTCACAGATCGCCAGCCCCAGGCCGGTGCCCTGGAAGTTGCGCTGTACGCCGGTACCCACCTGGAAGAATGGATCGAACAGGCGAGTGATCTCTTTTGCCGGGATCCCCACACCAGTATCACGCACGCGGAAAGCCAGATAGCCATCCTTCACAAACGCCTGCAGGATGATGCCGCCGGTATGGGTAAATTTGATGGCATTATTCAGCAGGTTAGAGATCACCTGCTGCAGGCGCAGCGGATCGCCGTCCAGCGTCACCGGTACGTCGCTGTCGATAAAGCACCACAGCGTAAGACGCTTTTTCACCACCATTGCCAGATAGTTGGAAGAGATGTGGGTGATCACCTCACGCGGGGAAAATTCACGCGGTTCGATTCTCAGCTGCTCGGACTCAATTTTCGAGAAGTCGAGAATATCGCTGATGATTTTCAGCAGCAGGCTGGACGAGTTGTTCATCGCCGTCACCAGCGACTCCACCCCTTTCGGCAGTGATTTGGTCTGCAACAGATCGAGGTTACCGATAATGCCATACAGCGGCGTGCGCAGCTCGTGGCTGACCGTGGCCAAAAACATCGACTTGGACTGGCTGGCCTGTTCGGCAGCCTGAGCCATTTCCTGCAGCGACTCTTCCATCTTCACGCGGGCTGACACATCCACCAGCACGCAGATTGCTACGTTTTCATTACGATAGCGTGAATGCACAAAGCTGATTTGCAGATTGGTGTTGCTGCCGGTCAGCACGTCGACAAAATTCACCTGCTGGCCGCAGATAATTTCGGTCAGCCGCTGCCGATCCTCCTGAGTCAGCATGCTCAGGTAGTTATGCGCCAGCTCGTTACTGAGAATATTAGTCCCGTCACTGGTGCGCAAAATACAGATGCCAACCGGCGCCGAAGCGACAATTTTGCGGTTGAACTGCTCGTGCTCTTCCAGCCGGTGAGCATTGTCTTCTGCCGGTAAAAACATACGGCGTTCAAACAGCCAGGCCAGCGTGAAGAGGATAATTGCGCTGATGACGTTAAGCAGAATGGCATTAATGATCAGTATCTTCAGCTTCTGAACCATCTCGTTAGTCTGCACTGAATAGACCACGGTGAGGGAAGAAGGTGTCAGCGTCTGTTTCAGCACCAGCTGCTTGTAACCATTGATATAGCCAAACCAGCTGTTGTCATTGGGCAGGTCGTCCAGCGAAATTCTTGCTCCCGCACGGGAAGAGGATATCAGCCGCTGATTACTGCCATCCACAAGGGTGGCACTGACCGGGAAGGCACCCGGCGTGAGGAAATCCTCCAGACGAATTGTCTGCTCAATACCCAGCAGCGCTGCCATTTTGCTGGCAACATACACCGGCGTGACCATGTAGTAATAACCGACGCCAGGCTGGCTGGAAGGAGCGATCCAGAACATGCTGTTTTTACGCTCGTCCTCGTTGCCGTTACGGTACTTCAGGATGCGCTCGTGCAGAGATTTCAGCGCATGTTCCCGATCGGCCGAAGAACTGCCCACGCCAAAGTCCGCCAGACAAAGGCTTTCACCGCCGATAAAGAAGACCCGGTTCAGCTCATAAGCTGAAGCGAAGTTCTCTTTCCAGTAGTGCAGGAAATAGCTCAGGGACTCCAGCGAGTTACGCCAGGTGTTGCTCATGGCACTACAGTCGGAGTCGGAATAGAGTGGAAAGAACTGTGGCAGTGCGGTTTTACCAGGAAATACGCCGTTCAGGACGTCCAGCCCGTTGGCGGAGGAATTCAGGCGGTTTTCAGCAATAAACTTCAGTTCGCGGGTCACATCGGCAGAATGGCGAATGTACCACTGAGCCTGCTCAACGTTGGCATTAAATTCCTGACGCACCTGAGCTTCTTTCTCATGCAGCACATTGATGATGTAGAACGTTGTCAACAGCGCACCCAGCATCCAGAGCATGAGTGCCAGTGCCCGGAACAGATAGCGGGAGATCCTTAACGTGGTTCTGAACGAGACTAAATATTTCAAGCGCAACCTATAGGCAAGCTGGACGTGGACAAATTCGATCCCGTTACAGTACCGTCACAACAGCAAAAAAGCCAGTTAACCCCCTCTCCTGCAGGCATAAAAAAAGCCGGTTGAATGAACCAGCTTATTGAGTGGGGTAAAACTGGCGCTTCAGGCTTTTAAGGATTTGGTTACAGGGGGGCCATTCAACTTTTCCACCCTGCTCCATAACATGCGCCGCAAAACGATCTGCCGCCTGATTGATGCACTCCAGCGACAGCGCGATAACTTTTTCTTGTGTCAAACGCTGCCGGGTCAATACTGGCAAATTCTGGTTCACTACCCGTCCTCCCTGTGTCCACTCTGTATATCAGCCGTGCCTGGCTCGGTCAGTTTCAGCGTTCAGTCCTGCGTAACCGCTTCCAGAATTTTTTATGTCCGCCGCAAACATAAAAAAGGCCGGTTCAACTGAACCGGCCTTTGGCACTAAAAGCGCAGACGATTACTCGTCTTCGTCGCTCTCTGGTGCATCATCTTCATTTTCCACTTCCGGGGCGATATCGTCGTCCCCTTCCGCCACGCTGCCGTCGATAGCGTCCAGCTCTTCTTCCGCTACCGGCTCAGCAACACGCTGCAGACCGACCACGCTCTCATCTTCTGCGGTGCGAATCAGGATCACACCCTGGGTGTTACGGCCAACCACACTCACTTCAGAAACGCGGGTACGCACCAGAGTACCCGCATCAGTGATCATCATGATCTGATCGCTGTCGACAACCTGTACAGCGCCAATCACCGGTCCGTTACGCTCGGTCACTTTGATCGAGATAACGCCCTGCGTTGCACGGGACTTGGTTGGATACTCGCTGTTGTCGGTACGCTTGCCGTAGCCGTTCTGAGTCACGGTCAGGATTGCACCGTCATCACGCGGCACGATCAGCGACACAACGCGATCGCCTTCGGCCAGCTTAATACCGCGCACGCCGGAAGCAGTACGGCCCATGGCACGCACAGCCTGCTCAGCGAAGCGAACAACCTTACCGGCGGCGGAGAACAGCATAGCCTCGTCGTTACCGTTGGTAAGCGCCACGCCAATCAGCTCGTCGTCTTCACGCAGGTTGACGGCAATAATACCGGCGCTGCGTGGGCGGCTGAATTCGGTCAGCGCAGTTTTCTTCACGGTACCGCTGGCGGTAGCCATAAAGATGTTCCAGCCTTCGGCGTATTCGCGTACCGGCAGGATCGCCGTAATACGCTCGTTCGCTTCCAGCGGCAGCAGGTTGACGATTGGACGTCCACGCGCGCCACGGCTCGCTTCCGGCAGCTGATAGACCTTCATCCAGTAGAGACGGCCCCGGCTGGAGAAGCACAGGATAGTGTCGTGGGTGTTGGCCACCAGCAGGCGGTCGATAAAGTCTTCTTCTTTAATGCGTGCTGCAGATTTGCCTTTCCCACCACGACGCTGTGCTTCGTAATCAGTCAGTGGCTGATACTTCACATAGCCCTGGTGAGACAAAGTCACAACCACGTCTTCCTGGTTGATCAAATCTTCTATATTGATATCCGCGCTGTTGGCGGTGATTTCCGTGCGGCGCTCATCGCCGAACTGATCGCGGATCAGTTCCAGCTCTTCGCGGATCACTTCCATCAGACGTTCTGCGCTTTCGAGGATGTAGATCAGTTCAGCGATCTGCTCCAGCAGCTCTTTGTACTCGTCCAGCAGTTTTTCATGCTCAAGACCGGTCAGTTTCTGCAGACGCAGATCCAGAATCGCCTGTGCCTGCTGTTCAGTCAGATAGTACTGACCATCACGGATCCCGAACTCGTCTTCCAGCCACTCTGGACGCGCGGCGTTATCACCGGCACGCTCCAGCATTGAGGCAACGTTGCCCAGATCCCACGGACGGGCAACCAGGCCTGCTTTCGCTTCCGCTGGGGTTGGTGCACGGCGGATCAGTTCAATGATCGGGTCGATGTTAGCCAGGGCAATCGCCAGCGCTTCCAGGATGTGGGCACGGTCGCGAGCTTTACGCAGTTCAAAGATCGTACGGCGGGTCACCACTTCACGGCGATGACGCACGAAGGCTTCAAGAATATCCTTCAGCGGCATGATCTTCGGCTGCCCCTGATGCAGGGCAACCATGTTGATACCGAAAGAGGTCTGCAGCTGAGTGAGTGAATAGAGGTTATTCAGCACCACTTCGCCAACCGCATCGCGCTTGATCTCAATCACAATGCGCATGCCGTCTTTATCGGATTCATCACGCAGCGCGCTGATCCCTTCCAGACGCTTCTCTTTTACCAGCTCAGCCATCTTCTCAATCAGGCGAGCTTTGTTCACCTGATAAGGGATTTCGTGAATGATGATGGTTTCGCGCCCGGTTTTGGCATCGACTTCCACTTCGCCACGGGCGCGGATATAAATTTTTCCACGACCGGTACGGTAGGCTTCTTCAATGCCACGGCGGCCATTGATGATCGCCGCAGTCGGGAAGTCCGGCCCCGGGATGTGCTCCATCAGCCCTTCAATGCTGATATTCTCATCGTCGATATAGGCCAGGCAGCCGTTGATCACTTCCGTCAGGTTGTGCGGAGGGATGTTGGTTGCCATACCCACGGCAATCCCCGATGCGCCGTTAACCAGCAGGTTGGGGATTTTGGTCGGCATGACTTCCGGGATCTGCTCGGTGCCGTCGTAGTTCGGCACGTAGTCGACGGTCTCTTTTTCGAGATCCGCCAGCAGTTCATGGGCGATTTTGGACATGCGCACTTCGGTGTAACGCATTGCTGCGGCGGAGTCGCCGTCAACGGAACCGAAGTTACCCTGGCCATCGACCAGCATGTAGCGCAGCGAGAATGGCTGTGCCATACGAACAATAGTGTCGTACACCGCTGTATCACCGTGAGGGTGATATTTACCGATGACATCGCCGACAACACGGGCAGACTTTTTATAAGGTTTATTCCAGTCATTGCCCAGCACGTTCATGGCGTAGAGTACACGACGGTGTACTGGCTTAAGCCCATCGCGAACATCTGGCAATGCACGGCCAACGATGACCGACATGGCATAATCGAGGTAAGAGTTCTTTAACTCTTCTTCGATATTGACCGGTGTGATTTCTCTGGCTAGATCGCTCATTGAGCCGCTATCCCTCTACGTTATACCCGGATTCAAAGGTGCGAAAGTATATCACCTTTACTGCCCCGTGGTGAATGGAAAGCGTCGTTTTGCATGCTTTAATAGCGCCTGAACGGATCAGAAGCGGAGCACTGCCCCTTGCGGCGAGGAAAGATGTATACTCCCTGCAAACTTTCCAGGGAGTATGAGTAAATGAAAGCAGAGCAAAACGGCCCGGTGAACGTCGATCATGATGAAATTGCCAAATTCGAAGCGGTAGCTTCCCGCTGGTGGGATCTGGAAGGCGAATTCAAACCTCTGCACCGCATTAATCCTTTGCGCCTGGGTTACATTGCCCAACACAGTAATGGCCTGTTCGGTAAGAAGGTGCTGGACGTTGGCTGCGGTGGCGGCATTCTGGCGGAAAGCATGGCCCGTGAAGGGGCGGAAGTGACCGGACTGGATATGGGTGCCGAGCCGCTGCAAATTGCCCGCCTGCATGCGCTTGAGAGCGGCGTGAAAGTTGATTACGTCCAGCAGACCGTGGAAGATCATGCGGAGCAGTTCGCCGGTCAGTACGATGTGGTGACCTGCATGGAAATGCTGGAGCATGTGCCAGACCCGCGCTCCGTGGTACACGCCTGCGCCCGCCTGGTTAAGCCGGGTGGCGAAGTGTTCTTCTCAACCCTGAATCGCAACAGCAAGTCCTGGCTGATGGCCATTATCGGTGCGGAATACGTGCTGCGTATGGTTCCACGTGGCACCCACGACATTAAAAAGTTTATCCGCCCGGCAGAGCTGCTGAACTGGGTTGATGAAACTCCGCTGCGCGACCGTCATATCATTGGCCTGCACTACAACCCGCTGACCAACAAATTTAAGCTGGCCCCCGGCGTGGACGTCAACTATATGATTCACACCCACTGCCCGACTGAATAGCCAGTAGCAGAAATACTGATGCAGGCCGCTGTGCCTGCATTATTGATCCTTAGGGTAAATTCCCGGTCTTCGTCACGTAACCGTCATAAGATTCCCTTAGATTAACGCCGCTGCCAGATCCTTTTCCTCTTAGACGGCTGACGGGGTTCTGCGGCAGGATAATTTCAAACCGGAAAAAGCTAATAATTTTCCGGTAAAACGGGAGCGGTTTAACGTTCCTGAAGGGCAGTTTTTGCGCAAATAAAATCATGAATTTTTAGCGCTGAACAAGAAACCCGCGCTTGATCAAATTTCTAAAAATTTTCTCAACCCGTTGACATTGCTACAGGGCCTTGAGAAACGCGGACTTAGGAAAACAGCCCGGGTCCGATCAGCAAAATCTCGTGAAAATCAAGCCTTGTTAACCTCAGATAAATTACTAAAATACTCACCATATTGTTATCTGTACTTCCTTCACCCCCTATATATAGTGTTTATCCACAGAGTTACTCACATTTGAGTCAGTTGTGTATAAACAGGGGATACTTTCGACTTCACGGACAGGATATTACTCGACATGAATCAAAGCCTGCTTGTCACTAAACGCGATGGCCGCACTGAACGCATTAATCTGGACAAAATCCACCGCGTGCTTGACTGGGCTGCAGAGGGCCTGCAGAACGTTTCCGTTTCTCAGGTTGAACTGCGTTCTCATATCCAGTTCTATGAAGGGATCAGAACCTCTGATATCCACGAAACCATTATCAAATCCGCTGCGGACCTGATCTCCCGCGACGCACCGGATTATCAGTATATGGCTGCCCGCCTCGCCATTTTCCACCTGCGTAAAAAAGCCTACGGCCAGTTCGAGCCGCCAAAGCTGTACGATCAGGTGAAGCGTATGGTCGACCTCGGCAAATACGACAGCCATCTGCTGGAAGATTACAGCGCGGAAGAGTTCGAACAGCTGGACGGCTTTATCGACCACTGGCGCGACATGAACTTCTCTTACGCGGCGGTTAAGCAGCTGGAAGGCAAATATCTGGCGCAAAACCGCGTCAGCGGCGAAATTTACGAAAGCGCCCAGTTCCTGTACATTCTGGTCGCGGCCTGCCTGTTCTCTGGCTACCCGCGTGAGACCCGTCTGGACTACGTGAAGCGTTTCTACGATGCCATCTCCACCTTTAAAATCTCGTTGCCGACGCCAATCATGTCCGGCGTGCGTACCCCGACCCGTCAGTTCAGCTCCTGCGTGCTCATCGAGTGCGGCGACAGCCTGGATTCGATCAACGCCACTTCCAGCGCTATCGTAAAATATGTGTCTCAGCGTGCCGGTATCGGTATCAACGCCGGTCGTATCCGTGCGCTGGGCAGCCCGATCCGTGGCGGCGAAGCGTTCCATACCGGTTGTATCCCGTTCTATAAACACTTCCAGACCGCGGTGAAGTCCTGCTCTCAGGGCGGCGTGCGTGGCGGAGCAGCAACGCTGTTCTACCCGATGTGGCATCTGGAAGTGGAAAGCCTGCTGGTGCTGAAGAACAACCGTGGGGTGGAAGGCAACCGCGTTCGTCACATGGACTATGGCGTACAGATCAACAAGCTGATGTATACCCGCCTGTTGAAAGGCGAAGAGATCACCCTGTTCAGCCCGTCTGACGTACCAGGCCTGTACGATGCGTTCTTCGCCGATCAGGAAGAGTTCGAGCGTCTTTACACCAAATACGAGAAAGATGACGGCATCCGTAAGCAGCGCGTGAAGGCCGTTGACCTGTTCTCGCTGATGATGCAGGAACGCGCCTCAACCGGCCGTATCTACATCCAGAACGTCGATCACTGCAACACCCACAGCCCGTTTGACCCGACTATCGCGCCGGTTCGCCAGTCTAACCTGTGCCTGGAAATCGCGCTGCCAACCAAGCCGCTGATGGATGTGAACGACGAGAACGGTGAAATCGCTCTGTGTACGCTGTCGGCGTTCAACCTGGGCGCGATTGAAAGCCTGGACGACCTGCAGGAGCTGGCAACGCTCGCCGTTCGTGCGCTGGACGCCCTGCTGGATTACCAGGATTACCCCATTCCTGCCGCGAAGCGTGGCGCAATGGGCCGCCGTACGCTGGGTATTGGCGTGATCAACTTCGCCTACTATCTGGCGAAGCACGGCGTACGTTATTCTGACGGCAGCGCAAACAACCTGACCCACAAAACGTTTGAAGCCATTCAGTATTACCTGCTGAAAGCCTCTAACGATCTGGCGAAAGAGCAAGGCGCCTGCCCGTGGTTTAATGAAACGACCTATGCGCAGGGCATCCTGCCGATCGACACCTACAAGAAAGACCTGGATGCGATCAGCAACGAACCGCTGCATCTGGACTGGGAAACGCTGCGTGAAGAGATCAAAACGCACGGCCTGCGTAACTCCACGCTGTCTGCACTGATGCCGTCAGAAACCTCCTCGCAGATTTCTAACGCCACCAACGGCATTGAGCCACCACGCGGCCACATCAGTATCAAAGCGTCGAAAGACGGTATCCTGCGTCAGGTTGTGCCTGAGTACGAACGCCTGAAAGACAGCTACGAGTTGTTGTGGGAAATGCCAAACAACGACGGTTATCTGCAACTGGTTGGCCTGATGCAGAAATTTATCGACCAGGCGATTTCGTCCAACACTAACTACGATCCAACCCGCTTTGAGAAGGGTCGTGTGCCGATGAAGCAACTGCTGAAAGACCTGCTGACCGCCTATAAATTTGGCGTCAAAACGCTCTACTACCAGAACACCCGTGATGGCGCAGAAGACGCGCAGGATGACCTGGCCCCGTCCATTCAGGACGATGGCTGTGAAAGCGGCGCCTGCAAGATTTAACACTCGAGTGGGGGCGAAATGATTCGCCCCCAACCCTCTGTCCGGGCCAGATTCGCGGCCTGGCCTTACTGGATCACTATTCATGGCTTACACAACGTTCTCGCAGAATAAAAACAACCAGCTGGATGAACCCATGTTCTTCGGTCAGCCAGTTAACGTCGCCCGCTACGATCAGCAGAAATATGACATCTTTGAAAAGCTGATCGAGAAGCAGCTCTCCTTCTTCTGGCGACCGGAAGAAGTGGACGTTTCGCGCGATCGTATCGACTATCAGGGTCTGCCGGACCATGAGAAGCACATCTTTATCAGCAACCTGAAGTATCAGACGCTGCTGGACTCCATTCAGGGACGCAGCCCGAACGTTGCCCTGCTGCCGCTGATCTCCATTCCGGAGCTGGAAACCTGGGTTGAGACCTGGGCGTTCTCTGAAACGATCCATTCCCGCTCCTACACCCATATCATCCGCAATATCGTCAACGATCCGGCGATTGTTTTTGACGATATCGTGACAAACGAGCAGATCCTGTCGCGCGCCAAAGATATCTCTGGCTACTACGATGACCTGATTGAGATGACCAACTACTGGCATCTGCTGGGTGAAGGCACCCATCAGGTTAACGGTAAAACCGTGACTGTCAGCCTGCGCGGCCTGAAAAAACAGCTCTATATCTGCCTGATGAGCGTTAACGCGCTGGAAGCTATCCGCTTCTATGTCAGCTTCGCCTGCTCCTTCGCCTTTGCCGAGCGCGAGCTGATGGAAGGCAACGCTAAAATCATCCGTCTGATTGCCCGTGACGAAGCACTGCATCTGACCGGCACCCAGCACATGCTGAACCTGCTGCGCAGTGGTGAAGACGATCCGGAGATGGCAGAAATCGCCAGTGAGTGCCGTCAGGAGTGCTACGACCTGTTCGTGCTGGCTGCTCAGCAGGAGAAAGAGTGGGCAGATTATCTGTTCCGTGACGGCTCGATGATTGGCCTGAACAAAGACATTCTGTGGCAGTACATTGAGTACATCACCAATATCCGTATGCAGGCGGTGGGTCTGGAGCTGCCGTTCAAAACCCGCTCGAACCCAATCCCGTGGATCAACTCGTGGCTGGTCTCTGACAACGTGCAGGTCGCACCGCAGGAAGTGGAAGTGAGCTCTTACCTGGTAGGTCAGATTGACTCAGAAGTGGGTGAAAACGACTTCGACGACTTCCAGCTGTAAAATGGCAGGTTCGATCATTACGCTGCGTGCTTCCGGCACGCAGCTGCACTGCCAGGAAGAGCACCGCTCGCTGCTGGATGCGCTGGAATCCCACCGCATCCCGGTGGAATATCAGTGCCGGGAAGGCTACTGCGGCTCCTGCCGTACACGGCTACTGAAAGGGGAAGTCTGTTACGCCGCCCGGCCGCTGGCTTTCGTGCAGGATGGCGAGATCCTCCCCTGCTGCTGCACCGCTAACGGTGATATCGAAATCGAGATGTAGCGGTTCACCCGCTATAACAATCGTGCCTGCCTCACTGAAGGGGCAAGTTTATTCCCCCCTTCAGGATTGATTCGCCCGGCAATTATCCCTGCAGTGTCTCAACCACATCAATCCAGCCGTGCCCGGTTGACACTTCCATGCCGTTGAGCCAGCGGCGCAGCATATTCAGCGCCATCATCGCCACTACGTCCTGACGGGCTTTCAGCCCGTGGCGATTAATGTTGAACTTCACCTTCTGCGCCCAGCTCCCTTCCGGCGTATGCAGCGCAAAGCCCAGATGCTCATCCTGCACCCCACCGACCACCAGCACCAGACTGGCGTCTCCGTCTGCAGCCAGCTGCTGACTGCGTTTGATCAACTCCGACAGCGTTTCCGCACGGGTTGGCAGCACGTTACCCGCTTTCAGCGGCGCGTCGGCAGAGGCCAGCTGCCACTGCAGCAGTCCGGCAGTAAATTGCTCACTGACCGCCAGGCTGTACCCCTTCTCCTTCAGGCGGCGTGAAATCTGGGCTGGCAGCCCTTCCGTTCCCTCAAAAATGGTACTTTCACCGGCGATTTCGCGTACCTGCTGCCAGAACTGCTCCATCTCACGCCGCCGTGAAGCCGGACCGTTCAGCTTGAGTTCAATAATCGGCATTGAGGCCCGGTAGCCCATTACCACGCCTTCCGGCAGCGGCAGCGGTTCAATTTCGGAAGCCAGATCGCTCTCGCCACGGCCAAAGGTGGTCATGCGCAGGCAGACTGGCGGCTCAGGCAGGGAGAAGCGGGTCTTCAGGCGCGGCAGGATTTGCTGCTCAACCATCACTTTATATTCGGAGGGAACGCCAGGCGTGAAGAAAATCCAGCAGCGGTTCAGTTCGATGGCGAAACCGCAGGCTGTGCCGACCGGGTTATCCAGCATTTCGGCACCAGCCGGGATTTCAGCTTGTTTACGGTTGCTGTCCGCCATTTTGCGGCCGCGTCCGGCGAAGAAGGCTTCCATTTTCGCCAGCCACTCTTCGTGCAGCACCAGGCCCACCCCCGCAGCTTTTGCCGCAGCCAGCGCGCTCAAATCATCGCTGGTCGGGCCGAGGCCGCCGTTCACAATCAGCACATCCGCCACTTTGCTGCGTTCGGTCAGCACATTAACCAGTTCGGCCAGATTATCTCCCACCGTCTGGCGACTGGCCATTGGCAGACCGTTCTGGAACAGTACCTCAGCCAGCCAGGCCGCATTGGTATCGACAATTTGTCCATGCAGCACTTCATCGCCGGTGGCGAGCATTTCCACTCTTATCATTTTGTTCTCCGGATCGGTCAGGTTTGTTAACTGTATGAAGCCAACCCGGGAAACACAATGTCATTTTTTGCTCGTCGTGCGTTTAGTCCGCTTCCTGCCTGGCCACCCACTCCACCAGCCGCTGCCGCGAGATTTTGATCCCGCCACTGTTCAGCTCCGGCAGTACGTACCATCTTACCGGCCGCTGAAAGCCCGCAAGCAGGGTTTTTGACCACGCTTCCAGCTCCGGTAACGTCACCTCAGCTTTCAGGGTGACCAGCGCCACCGGGCGATGACCGAACTCCTCATCCGCTTTTGGCACAATAAATATCTGCTCCACCGCCGGATGGGTCAGCAGCACGGCCTCAACCTGCTCCGGCTGGATGCCTTCCCCGGCAGAGAAAAACTGATTGTCCAGCCGCCCGGTCAGATGCAGGCCATCATCATCAAGGTAACCACCATCGCGGGTGGTGAACCAGCCGCCGTTGCCGGCCAGTGACAGCAGATACCCCTGTCGCCAGTAGCCACACGCCAGCGCGGGAGACCGAATCTGCACTTCGCCCTCCACCACACGAACCTGCTGCCCGGCCAGAGGCTGGCCGACACCGTTGCAGCTATCGGCTCTTTTGGCCGTCACGGTGGAAGCCGTTTCGGTCATGCCATAACCACACCAGCAGGCGATCCCTGCGGCCTCTGCCTGCTGCGTTAACGTCTCGGGGATCGCTGCGCCGCCCAGCAATACGTTATGCAGATTCTCCGGCAACCGTGGCTGCTGCAACAGCCGCCAGAGTTGAGTGGGCACCAGAGAAGCAAAGGTCGACAGATCCAGCGCCTGATGCAGCGGCGCGTCGCCGGGTAGCACCAGGTTTGCCCCTGCCAGCAGCCAGCGCCAGATAATCCCCTGCCCTGACACGTGACACAGTGGCAGGGAGAGCAGCCAGCCGTCTTCAGCGGTGAAATTCATTGTCGTCACCACACCATAAGCGCTGGCAAGATGCGCCCGGAAAGTGTGTGCAGCGGCTTTTGGCAGGCCACCCGAGCCTGAAGTGAGCGTCAGCGTCGCCAGCGCCTCCGGCTCCCAGTTTCGATCTGCCCGGCCTTTCTGATACTGCATACTCAGGGCCGGAATTCCGGCCGGGCTATCGCCCGTCAGCGTCAGGGCAAAATCGATATTCAGCACGGGTAAAAGAGTGGCGGTCTGCGACTCAGGAAGACGGGGGTTAAGCGGTAGCAGACGCGCGCCACACTGCAATAATGCCATGTAGGCCAGAAGAGCCTGTTCACTGTTACCGGCCTTCATTACCACACCACAGCCGGTATGCACTCCCTGACTGATAAACCCCATCGCCAGTTCATCAATCTGCTGCGCCAGCTGCGACCAGTTCAGGTTGTGACAACCCTCAGCCACGGCAATCTTCTGTGGCCGGAAGCGCGCCCAGTGCCGCCATGGCCAGTCGCTGAAACGGACGGCCCCTTCAACTGCCGGCCCTGTCGCCTGCCGTATTCCGGTCAACTTTGAGAGGGCCATAACGCCTCCTGCATTTCAGTCAGCTCCAGCGTTGCCATACTGCCTCCAGCTCTCCGGCAGGGATCAGCGCTAGCGAACAACCCGGCCAGCTGCGCTCCAGCTGGTGCTGCATCAGACCCAGCGTATCCAGTCCGGGCAGGGAAGAAGGCGTCAGCCAGGCGGCAATACGCGCCAGCTGGGTCAACCCGAGACTGGATTCCACTGAGGAGCTGATAACCGCTGAAATGCCAGCCTGTTCTGCCTGTGCCAATAGCGCCCGGATTCTGGTCAGGCTGCCGGTCAGCATCGGTTTGATCACTATCGTGCGCAAAAAAGGTTCAGCGACCGGCCGATAATTCTCCTCACGCACGCTTTCGTCCCAGGCAAGCGCAATCCGGGTTTGCCGCGCAAACTCCCGCGACTCCTGTGGCGTGCGGCAAGGCTCTTCCAGAAAGGCAATACGCGGGCGCAGCTCAATGGAAACAAAGCGGGCGAACTGCAGGGCTTTCTCCAGGCTCCACTGGCGATTGGCATCCAGTCGCAGAGTCAGATCTGGCAGCGCTTCCAGCAGCAGATTGACCATCATGCCGTCGCGCACCGGTTCATACCTCCCCACTTTCATTTTCGCCACCGGCCGGGTCTGTTCGTGCAGACGGTTGAACAGTTCATCCGGATCGCCCGTGCACAGCATGGCGCTGTCATAATTCCCGGCGGAAGGCAGCTCTCCGGCCAGTTCAGCCAGTGCGCAGCTCAGCCCGAATGCCACCGAGGGCAACTGGCTCTCTGCTGGCTGCTCACCCTGACACCAACTCTCCAGCCAGCCAGCTGCCGCGAACTGGGCCTCAGACTGCGTTTCCGCACTGAAGCCAGGCAGAGGGGCAATTTCCCCCCAGCCTTCACGATGACTCTCCGTCAGCCTGACCAGCAGCCCATTGCGCGCTTTTACCCGCCGGTCACGCAGTACGGTCCCCGACTCCAGCGGGATGCTGTATGAAAATAACGTTGCGCCACGCATTACGGATTACGCTTGAATTTGCTGAAGTCTGGCTGGCGCTTCTGGTTAAACGCATTGCGTCCTTCCTGCCCTTCTTCGGTCATATAGAACAGCATGGTGGCATTGCCCGCCAGCTCCTGCAGACCGGCCTGACCGTCACAGTCGGCATTCAGCGCCGCTTTCAGACAGCGCAGCGCCATCGGGCTGTTTTGCAGCATCTCGCGGCACCAGCGCACCGTTTCTCTTTCCAGTTCGGCCAGCGGCACTACGCTGTTAACCAGTCCCATCTCCAGCGCCTGCTGCGCGTTGTACATGCGGCACAGGAACCAGATTTCACGCGCCTTTTTCTGGCCGACGATGCGTGCCATATAAGCTGCTCCCCAGCCGCCGTCAAAAGAACCCACCTTTGGCCCGGTCTGGCCGAACTGCGCGTTATCGGCGGCGATGGTCAGGTCACACATCATATGCAACACATGACCGCCGCCCACGGCATAGCCTGCCACCATCGCCACCACCGGCTTGGGACAGGTGCGGATCTGACGCTGAAAATCCAGCACGTTGAGATGATGAACGCCGGATTCATCCCGGTAACCGCCGTAATCGCCGCGAATTTTCTGGTCGCCACCGGCGCAGAATGCCTTCTCGCCTTCGCCGGTCAGCACTATCACGCCAATCTGCTCGTCGTTGCGGGCATCGCTCAGCGCCAGCAGCATCTCCTTCACCGTCTGCGGGCGGAAGGCGTTACGGACTTCAGGCCGGTTAATGGTGATGCGGGCAATGCCGTCAGCCGATTTGTCAAAGCGGATGTCGCTGAAACCGGTGCCACAGTCGCGCCATTCCACTGGGGCATACAGCATCTCTTCATCGGGGTAAATCATAATTTAACTCCTTAAATAACTGAGCCTGCGCGCCAGCAAAGCGGCACAGGCCTGGGGATTAGCCCTGTGAGCGTTATGGCCCGCGGCGGGAACAGAATCAAATGGTAGAGAGGCCTGCTGCGCCAGCAAACGGAATTTGCTGTCGTGCTCCCCGCACAGGATGTGCAGGTGTTTCAGGGACTGAAGCTCGGGCAATAAATTGGGCTGGCGGCCAAGAGAGGTTGCCAGCAGCATACTGGCGAGGGCCTGAGGATGGTTGTTGCTGCGCAGGAGGATCAGTTGTCGTCGCTGCTCCTCAGTGAGATCGGCAAACACCGGCTGGCGATACCATTCGTCCAGCGTATGACCGAGGGGCTGCATGCGAAATTTTTCCGCCCAGCATTGATCATTGGCCAGTCTCTTGCGGCGGGCCGTTGCCGACTCAAGGCCGTAATGGGCGCCTTCCACAATCACGCCCTGCAGCCCTGATGCTGCATGGCGGCAGGCATAAAACATCGCGATCCGGCCGCCCAGCGAATAGCCAATCAGCCAGTAGCGCTGCACCTGATGGCTGTGCAGCGTGGCAGTCAGCAATGCAGAAAGCGGGTCGAAACCGACGACCTGCTGACCACACGAACCGCCGTGGCCCGGCAGATCGATGCTCAGTTGCGGCCAGTCACCGAGGCGGGCCTGTACAGGCTGCCAGTCATCTCCGCTGCCCAGAAAGCCGTGCAGCCAGACCAGAACGGGTCGTTCTGCGTGATGTGAACCCTGCCAGCGCGCGTGAAGGATCATTGCGATTTCCCCACTGAGACCAGGCTTCGTGCGCCCTCATCCTGATCGACACGCAGTTCAATCAGCGTTGTCCCTCCGCTGTGCCATCCCTGTCCGACAGCGTTGCTGAGTGCAGCCCAGCTTTGCGGCTGATGATAATGCAGTCCGAACATCTCTGCGGCCGGAGCAAAACTAACGTGCTGAGGCATAGCAAAAAAGCGCTCCCGCTCTGCCTCCGGGGTTGGCAACATACTGAAAATCTGCCCGCCATTATTATTGACCACCACCAGCACCAGCGGCGCCGTCACCTGCCTCAGCAGGGCCAGACTGTTAAGGTCATACAGCGCGGAGAGATCGCCCACCACCATCAGCAGCGGCTTCGCACTCCCCCGCTGCACGCCTGCCGCCGTGGCAATCAGCCCGTCAATACCGCTGGCACCGCGGCTGGCGTAAACCGGATAACCGGCGGGCAGTCTGGCGAAAGCATCCACCAGCCGCACGGTCAGACTGTTGCCCAGAAACACACAGCCATTCTCTGGCAACAATTGCGGTAGCCTTGCAGCCAGCTGCGCCTCGCCAAAATGGCTTAGCCTGTGCGTTTGTGCGCTGAAGGTCTCTTCTGCCAGCTCCCGCAGCAAAGGGCACCAGGCCGGTCGGCTGATGGCAGGATGGGCTGCCAGCCACTCACCGATATCGGCCACTATCCGGCTGCTGCGATGATGTTCAGGGTCACGAAGGCCTGTCATCGGTTCGATTAACCAGTACGCTTCAGGCTGATGTGCCGCCAGCCAGGCATTAAGGTGCTTGCCGGTGAGATGGCTGCCAAACTGCACCACCAGTTGAGCCTGGTGTAGCGTCTCCCGTGCGGCAGGCTGGAGCAACCACAGTTCAGCACAGGGGAAAGGATTGCCCGTTTGTGACTGCACGTCAGCGATCAGCGGCCAGCCCAGCTCAGCGGCCCATTTCGCCACCGCCGCGCCTTCTTTCGCCGTGACTTTACCTACGATCACCAGGCCGTTTCTTTGCCGCCATTCGGGCCAGCGGGCCTGCACGGCTACCGGTGCTGAAGCCGCCATCTCAGTCCAGGGCCGGTCATCCTGCCACCAGCTTCCCAACTGTTCATGCCAGGCCTGAAAAGCAGCAGGATCGCCGCCGTACAGAGGTTCTGCGAACGGGCAATTGATGTGCACGGCACCCGCAGGATGCTGTTGCAGCAGCGCATCAACCACCGAAACCAGCCAGCGGGCGACAATGTCAGGAGAAGGAGTGGGAAGATTGAGCGCGCCGCTGACGTGATGGCCAAACAGCCCCGGCTGTTCAATGGCCTGATTAGCGCCACAATCGATCAACTGCTGCGGGCGATCGGCACTCAGGACAATCAGCCGCTCGCCGGTCAGGCGGGCTTCAATTACCGCAGGATAGAGGTTGGCCACGGCCGTGCCAGAAGTGACGATAATCGCCACTGGCTGCCGGGTGGCCTTTGCCAGCCCCAGCGCCAGATGACCAAGGCCGCGCTCGTCAAAATGGGTGTGGCAGAGAAATTTAGCATTGTCCGCCGCCGCCAGCGTCAGCGGGGCCGAACGGGAACCCGGCGCGATGCAGAGATGACGAACGCCGTGCCGCGTTAAGGCTTCAAGGATCACGGCTGCCCAGCGGCGGTTGAAGATACTGTGTGACATAACCCACTCCAGATCAAACGAGCAGGCAGCAGTATAAAAGTGCCATCAGCGTCCCATCTTGATTCAGGACAGTATCAATGCGCTTTCCAGCCAACCAAAGCCCCGAGAGAGGCCGCTTTCTGGTTTATCTCCCGCCACTCCAGCGCGGGTTCAGAACCGGCAACAATCCCGGCACCGGCATACAGCCGGACGGTTTCTCCGGTCACCCACGCTGAACGAAGCGCAACGCTGAATTCACTCTCCGTCGCCGACAGGTAGCCGACAGATCCGGCATACCATTCGCGGCTGAATGACTCGTGCCGGGCAATAAACTGGCGTGCGGGCTGACGGGGCAGTCCCGCTACTGCCACCGTTGGCTGCAGCTGTTGCAGGCATAGCAAGTCGTCAGGCTGAAGCAGACGGCATTGCAACCTGCGCCGGAGATGCTGAACTTTCCGCAGCCGCACCACTTCCACAGGAGAAACGACAACGTCATTCGCCACCGGCTGCAGTCGCTGACAGATATCCTCCACCACCATCTCATTTTCACGGCGATTTTTTTCATCCCTCAGCAAAGCCTCTGCCAGCTGCCGCGCCTGGTCGGGATCCGTCGCACTTTCACAGGTCCCGGCCAGAGCCTCGCTGCTCAGAGCACGCTGCTGACGGCGGTACAACCGTTCCGGGCTGGAACCGGTAAAAGCCTGCTCAGCATTGAACGCCAGCAAAAAGTGGTAACAGTGATGATTAATTTGCTGGCTGGCTGCCAGCAGCGAGGCCGCAGAAACCGGCGAGTTAAAACGTAAATCCGTGGCGCGGGCCAGCACCACTTTTTCCATCTCATCCTGCTGAATAGCTTTTAGTGCCAGAGTAACCATCCGCGACCACTGATCCTGCTCAGGAAAATGGCTGACGTTTTGCGGCGCGACGGGGAGTGGGCTGAGCGGACGGACAGGCTGAAGCCGATCGAGAAACTGCAGGGCCAGCTGAACATCGTTATTCAGGAACAGTAGCAATTCATTGCCGCGCCACAGCAACCGGGGAAGAAAAAGATAGCAGCCATCCAGCCCAAAGCGCGTTGCCCCCAGCAGGCACCCTTGCGCCGGAAGATCTTTTATCAGTCTGCTGGCCGTTTCCGGCGTGTCACACCGCTGAATTTCTCCTAAGCCCAGCAACGGGGTTTGGCCTTCGCGCGGTTGCCAGTAAAACTGTGGCCAGATCGGCTGCGCAGCCAGCCACGGTAGTCCATTTTCTTTAGCGGTCAGCAGGGTTGTAAGACAAGTCAAACCCGACAGCGGCTGAGTCAGGGAGAGGAGCTGCTGTCGCAGCCGGTGAAGCGCGGAAGTGAGATCCACAAGAAGAGTACCGTTCAGCGTAGAATGGGTTTATTTTACGTCGCAGCCCACCGCCCATATTGATCTGGCTCCCTGCAATGAAAAACGGGCGCCCGAAGGACGCCCGTTTACAGCTACCGCAGAGCGACTTAGCGACGCGCCAGCAGTAATCCCACTACCAGCCCCAGAGTGGCACCGACGCCAATCCCCTGCCACGGCTTATCGTGAACGTATTCGTCGGCACGGGTTACGGCCTGCTTCGCACGAACATAATAGGTGTCAGAAGCGTTGCTGACGCGCGACTTCACGTCGTTCAGCGATTTTTCTGCTTTGGCTTTCAGCTCGATGTATTTCTGATCGGCCGGGTCGCCGGAGGATTTAAGCACTTCTTCCAGCGTTTCAGTCAGCAAAGCCAGATCATCGTCCAGGTTCGTGTCTTGGGGTTCAATCGTTTTAGCCATTACCATCTCCTTGTGCGAATAATATTCTTCAATAACTATAGACACTATTAACCGATCTGCCCGTTCTGCAGGCCAGGAATCGACTGATAATGTGCTGGGGGGAAGTGTCGGGCAAAAAAAAACCGGCCACGACAGCCGGTGACCGGAGAAGGTCTTTAACAGGATGCACAGGAAGATGGCGGCGTATTATTTGGCAAACATCTGGCCGATATCTTTAAAAGCTTTGAACTCCAGTGCGTTGCCGCTGGGATCGTAAAAGAACATGGTGGCCTGTTCACCCACCTGCCCTTTGAACCGCACATAAGGTTCGATTTCAAACTTGATCTGGAAGTCACGCAGGCGGGCGGCCAGCGCTTCCCACTCTTCCCAACCCAGTACCAGGCCAAAATGGGGGACAGGAACACCATGTCCGTCAACGGCATTTTTATGCACCTCCCGCGGCTCCGTTTGCGGATGTTCATGGATCACCAACTGATGCCCGTAAAAATCAAAATCCACCCATGTCTCGCTGGAGCGACCTTCAGGCAGGTTAAAGACGGTACCGTAAAAATGACGGGCAGTGGCGAGATCAGTGACCGGGATCGCCAGGTGAAACGGACTGAGGGCCATAGTAGTCTCCGGGTGCGTTGTGTTTCATTGATGTTAAAGATAATATTTTTTATGAAAAGCGAATATTTTTACTATGATTCAATAATTATTTCGATGAGTCAGAGACTATGCTGCGGGAACTGAAAACTTTTATCGCCATCAGCCACGCTGGCACTTTCGCCGCCGCCGGGCAGCAGATTGGCCTGACACAGTCGGCAGTCAGTGCGCAAATGCGTGCGCTGGAAGATGCGCTGGGCATGAAGCTGTTCGATCGCTCCGGCCGTGCTGCAGCGCTGAATGCCAACGGCACGCGCGTGCTGCCAATGGCGGAGGAGATCCTCACCCTTTTTAACCGCATGGCCCAGCCTGAGAGCCTGAACGACTACCGCGGGGAGATTAAAATCGGTGCTATTGCCTCAGTGCAGACCGGGATACTGCCCGCCGTGCTGGTCAATCTTCGCCAGCAGGCTCCGGAGCTGGAAACGCGGCTGATCCCTGGCGTCTCATTTAACCTGCTGACCCAGGTTGACGCCGGGAATATTGACCTGGCGGTGGTGGTCAAACCGGGCTTTGCACTGACCAAAGACCTGTATGCCGAAACGCTACAGCAGGAGCCTTTTGTGCTGATTGTGCCGCCAGACGTGGCTGGTAGCGATGTGCTCAGCCTGATCCGCGACAATCCCTTTATTCGTTACGATCGCACCTCTTTTGGCGGCCGTCTGGTCAGTCAGTTTTTGCGCGAACAGCACCTGGAGCCTAAACTGGCACTGGAAATTGATGAAATCGACGCGATCGAAAGAATGGTCGGGCTGAGTCTTGGCGTGGCGCTGGTGCCACTGGCAGGGCTGTGGGTTGACCGTCCTTCCGGCGTGCGTATTGTGCCGTTGGGCGACCTGACGTTTTATCGCGAACTGATCGTGATAATGCGTCATGCTAATCGCCAGGCACCGCTGCACAAATTTATTACCGGGGCACTGCGGCGACATGCCCGCCAGAACCTTCAGGAACTGGTTTAAAAACGCCGTTAATCAGAGGAAAACACTGCTTTTATTGGATTTATCTGATAAGTTTTTCCGGAACTGAATTATCGTCATTATAAGCTGTCGTACCTCGCTGTGACCTGGCTCACAATTCAGGTAAAGCAGGACTGCAGGCACAGCGCTTGATGCCTTATGTGCGACTGCACGACAGTCTCTTACAAACTCCGTTCAGCAAAGGAAATGACTTCTGGCATGAATCGAAGAATGTTTATGAAAGCGGCAACGGCTTGCGCCGCGGTCAGCGGTATGTCCGGCTTATCAACACTGTTTGCTCAGGCCGCCTGGGCAGATACCGACATTGCCGACGGCAGCGCGAAGAAATTTGATTTTGACGTGCTAAAAAAAATGGCCGCAGACCTGGCGAAAACGCCCTATGGCGGTGCTCCAGCCCCCTTGCCGGAGACGCTGGCGACGCTGACACCGCAGGCCTATAACGAAATTCAGTATGACGCCAACCATTCGCTGTGGAATGACATTCCTAACCGCGAGCTTGACGTCCAGTTCTTCCACGTTGGCATGGGCTTCAAACGCCGTCTGCGGATGTTCTCCGTGGATGCGTCGAGTCGTGAAGCCCGTGAAATCCACTTCCGCCCTGAATTGTTTAACTACAACAATGCCAAAGTGGATACCAGACAGCTGGAAGGAAAAACCGATCTCGGCTTTGCCGGATTCCGCGCCTTTAAGAAACCGGAACTGGCCAGCAAGGATATCGTCTCCTTCCTGGGTGCCAGCTATTTCCGCGCGGTGGATGATACCTATCAGTACGGTCTGTCCGCCCGTGGTGTGGCAATCGACACTTTCAGCAACGGCAAGGAAGAGTTCCCGGACTTCACCGCATTCTGGTTTGAAACGCCGAAGGCCGACGACACTTCCTTCACCGTTTACACCCTGCTGGATGGCCCGAGCTGCACCGGTGCCTTCAAATTCATTATCCACTGCGAAGAAAAACGTGTGGTGATGGAAGTGGAGAACCATATCTATGCCCGTAAGGATATTGCCCAACTGGGGATTTCCCCGATGACCACCATGTTCAGCTGCGGCAACAACGAGCGCCGAATGTGCGACACCATCCACCCGCAAATTCACGACTCCGATCGTCTGGCAATGTGGACCGGCGTCGGCGAGTGGATCTGCCGTCCGCTGAACAACCCGCAGCGTCTGACCTATAACGCCTATCAGGATGAGAACCCGCGCGGCTTCGGCATGCTGCAGCTTAATCACGACTTCCAGGATTATCAGGACGTGATTGGCTGGTACAACAAGCGTCCAAGCCTGTGGGTCGAACCGGTAGGCAAATGGGGCAAAGGAGCCATCAACCTGATGGAGATCCCGACCACCGGAGAAACGCTGGATAACATCGTCTGCTTCTGGCGTCCGGCCGACGCGATCAAAGCCGGTAGCGAACACAGCTTCAGCTACAAACTGTACTGGAGCGGAATGCCGCCGGTACGCAGCGGCCTGTCGCGGGTTAAATCCACCCGTACCGGTATGGGCGGTTTCCCGGAAGGCTGGGCACCGGGCGAACACTACCCGGATGTCTGGGCGCGTCGCTTCGCGGTTGATTTTGTTGGCGGCGATCTGAAAGCAGCAGCTCCGAAAGGGATTGAACCGGTGATTAACGTCACCTCCGGCACGATTAAGCAGGTGGAGATCCTCTACGTCGAACCGATCGATGGCTACCGGATCCTGTTTGACTGGTATCCGAACAGCGATTCGGTCGAGCCGGTAAATATGCGCCTGTTCCTGCGCACCAAAGATGAAACGCTGAGCGAAACGTGGCTGTATCAATACTTCCCACCACCGCCGGACAAGCGTAAATATACCGATGACCGCGTGATGACTGCAGGTTAAGAAGATCGGGTTAATTGCTCTGAGTCAGAGAGTCAAAACACCCTGTGAGCGCTGAGCTGACAGGGTGTTTTTTATTCTGGCAAGCCTGGTTTTGTCATATCAATATGAGGGATATTGTCTTCCAGGTAGATTTCGCTGACCGCTTTGAACCCAAAGCGCTCATAGAAGTCCTGCAGATGAGCCTGGGCGGAAAGGAACAGCGAGTGATGCGGCCAGTAATGCTCGCAGCTGGCAATAGCCTGTTCCATCAACCGGTTGCCAAGGCTGAGTCCCCTCGCCTCACTGGAGACGATCACCCGGCCAATTTTCACCGGCTTGTCAGCCGCTGTGGGTGCCAGGATACGGGCATAACCCACCAGTTGATTCTCCAGCATACCCAGCAAATGACGATTTTCCCCCACCAGATCAGAGCCATCCACATCCTGATAAGGGCAGTTCTGCTCGACGATAAACACCGCGTTGCGCAGTGCCAGAATCTGGTAAACCTGAGCCGCAGTCAGCTCGCGATGGTGCAGGTCCTGCCAGTTCACATCCATTATCTTTTCTCCCCGATCGTAACAATCTTATTACTTTACACGTATCCGGAAAAAAACGCCGTTGTCTCGTCAGCATTGCCAGTCTCCGGGCAAAAAAAACGGGCTCCTGAGAGCCCGTTTATCGCTTTCTGAAAGCGGCGTTACATCAGTGGCTGCGCCATCTGCACCAGCGAAATCAGCGGCTGAGGATATATACCCAGCACCAGTACCAGAATCGCAGAGATCAGCACCACCACACCACCGGCAGTGAAGGCCCAGTTAGCCGGGGTATCACGCTGCAGCAGCTCTGGCGGATTGAGGTACAGACTGACGGTCACGCGCAGATAGTAGTACAGGCCGATAGCACTGCCGACCACAACTGCGGCGGTCAGCCACCACAGGTGAGCACCCACGCCGACCGCAATCACGTAGAACTTACCGATAAAGCCCAGCGTCATCGGGATACCAGCCAGTGACAGCATCATCACCGTCATTACCGCTGACAGGATTGGACGGTGCCAGAACAGGCCACGGTAAGAGTACAGGGAGTCAGCATCCGGGCCACGGTACGGACTGGACATCAGGCTCACCACGCCGAAAGCGCCGAGGCTGCTGAACAGGTAACCGGCAAGGTATACACCCACCGTCTCCAGCGACAGCTGATGAGTCTGGATCGCAATCAGCGCTACCAGCAGGTAGCCGAGGTGAGCGATAGACGAGTAGCCCAGCAGACGCTTGATGTTGCTCTGCGAGATAGCCATCAGGTTACCGAACAGGATCGAGGCGAAAGCGATAATTGCCAGCACCAGCCGTACTGACTCGCTGTCCGCAACCGGCGCGTACAGGAACAGACGCATCACCACGCCAAAGATTGCAATCTTGCTGGCGGTAGCCAGGAAGGTTGAAACCGGCGCAGGCGCCCCCTGATACACATCCGGCGTCCACAGGTGGAACGGCACCAGCGACAGCTTGAAGCCAAGACCAACAATCATCATGCCCAGGCCAGCCATCAGCAGCGGCTCATGCAGCATGCCGTCGTTCAGGCTCTTGCCCAGCGCCGCAAAGCCCAGGCTGCCGGAGTTAGCATACAGCAGCGCCATACCGAACAGCAGGAAGGACGAGGCAACCGCTGACATGATGGTGTATTTGATACTGGCTTCCAGCGAGCGTTTTTGCTGGAAGGCATAGCCCACCAGGCCAAACAGCGGCAGGGAAATCAGCTCAATACCGATAAACATCGAAGCCAGATGATTGGCACTCGCCAGCACCACGCCGCCTGCTGCTGCAATCAGCACCAGCAGGTAGAACTCTTCACGGTTATCCGGGTAAGTCGCCAGCCACGGATAGGCAAAAGTACAGGTTGCCAGGCTGGCAAGGATCACCAGCCCGGTATACAGCATGGAATAGCCGTCGACCCGCAGCAGCGGAGTGACATCCATTGGGCCAGACTGACCAACAAACCAGAGCGAGAACAGCGCCAGGTTCAGGCCCACCACCGCCAGCGTGGCGTTGGCGAAGTGGTTGCGTCGCCACGCAATGGACAGCATCACAACTACCACCGTCAATCCGACGATCAGCATCGGCAGAAGCGCGATCAAGTGTTGAGGAGTTATTGTCATGGCGAATTACAGCCTTGTAGTTGAAATTGAAGCGGTATACCACTGCTGAATATTGCTCATTGCAGCATGTGAGGTGTCCAGAATCGGCTGTGGATAGAAGCCCAGCAGCAGCAGCAGAACCACCAGCACCATAATCATCAGGAACTCACGGGCATTCATGCCGCGCAGAGGCGTTTCAGATTTTGGTGCGCCGTAATAAGCACGTTGCATCATGATCAGCGAGTAAACAGAAGCGAACACCAGGCCAAATGTGGCAATGACGATGATCACCGGGACCGTCTGGAAACTGCCGGTCAGGATCATAAATTCGCCAACGAAGTTACCGGTACCCGGCATCCCGAGGTTAGCCACCGCAAAGAACAGCGACAGACCCGGCAGCCATTTGATACGTGACCACAGACCGCCCATCTGGCGCATATCGCGGGTATGCAGACGCTCATACAGCTGACCACACAGGATGAACAGCGCTGCAGCGGAAAGACCGTGAGCAATCATCTGCACCACCGCCCCCTGGAACGCCAGCTGGCTGCCGGTGTAGATGGCAATCAGCACAAAGCCCATGTGCGAGATAGAGGTGTAAGCAATCAGACGCTTGATATCGTACTGTGAGAAGGCCATCCACGCGCCGTAGAAGATGCCGATGATACCCAGCCACATCGCGATGGGCGCAAACTCTGCAGACGCATTCGGGAACAGCGGCAGCGCAAAACGCAGCAGACCGTAGGCTGCAGTTTTCAGCAGGATCCCCGCCAGGTCAACGGAACCGGCAGTAGGTGCCTGACTGTGCGCGTCCGGCAGCCAGCCGTGCAGCGGCACAACCGGCATTTTTACCGCGAAGGCAATGAAGAAGCCCAGCATCAGCAGGTATTCAACCGTGTGCGACATCGGCGTTTTCAGCAGGTCTTCGTAATTAAAGGTCCACACGCCGGTGGCGTTATAGTGCACGAAGACCAGCGCCAGAATCGCAATCAGCATTACCAGACCGCTGGCCTGGGTATAGATGAAGAACTTGGTCGCTGCGGTGATACGGGTTTTACCGTCCGATGCTTTATGACCCCAGAGCGCGATCAGGAAGTACATCGGCACCAGCATCATTTCCCAGAAGAAAAAGAACAGGAACATGTCGATGGCAAGGAACACGCCGATAACGCCGCCGAGGATCCACAGCAGGTTCAGGTGGAAGAAACCCTGCCACTTTTCAATTTCATTCCACGAACAGAGGATCGCCATCACGCCGAGCAGGCCGGTCAGCACTACCATCAGCAGCGACAGTCCGTCCAGCGCCAGGTGTACGTTAATCCCAAAACGAGGGATCCAGGACACAAGGAAATCAGACTGCCACTTCGGACCGCCCGCAGCCTGGGTCAGTGAGTAGCCTCCCTGCAACCAAAGCTGCAGTGACAGCGCCAGCGTCAGGCCCATTGCGATTAACGCAATCCAGCGCGGCACTTTTGCACCGAAGCGCTCAAACTGCCAGCAAAGCAGGCCACCGATGAACGGGATTAAGATAAGCCAAGGTAATAACATGGCGATTTGCTTCCCTTTTCTGAACCTGAGCGGGCCAATGAAGCCCGACATCAGGTAATTTTTAACATCTTTTATCAGGGAGTGGGAAACTGGCCCCACCCCGCCAACTCAACTTTAAACCACCATCAGCAGGGCCAGTACCACCACGGCACCCACACTCATGGAAGCAACATACCAGCGCAGATAACCATTTTCGCTGACCACCAGCCCTTTGTTCGCCAGGCGGGAGAACAGAGCCGGGATGTTCATCAGGGCATTCAGCGGATCGCTTTTCAGCAGCCAGGCGACAAACAGATAAGGTTTGACGAAAACTTTGTCGTACAGCCAGTCGAAGCCCCAGGCGGCGAACCACCAGGTCGAGAAGAAGCGACCCGGCGCGCTTTTGGCAATGCTGGTCACCAGCGTGCGTTTACCCAGCCACAGAGCCGCCGCCAGCAGGATACCCACAATGGCGACCACGCCAGAGGTGATTTCCAACGTCAGCACGCTACCGTGCGCCAGCTCGGCGGTATCCGGCAGAACACCTTTCAATGGGGGAACAATCATTGCGCCAATAAAGGTTGAGAGGATCAGCAGCACAACCAGCGGGAGATGATGGGTAATCCCCTTACCGGCATGGGCGTGAATTTTCTCTTCGCCATGGAAAGTGATGAAAATCATCCTGAAGGTATACAGCGAGGTCATAAACGCCCCGACCAGACCAGCGACCATCAGGTTGATGTGACCATTTGCCAGCGCACCTGCAAGGATCTCATCCTTACTGAAGAAGCCTGCGGTAACCAGCGGCAAGGCTGACAGCGCCGCACCGCCCACCAGGAAGCAGACATACACCAGCGGGATGCTCTTACGCAGGCCACCCATCTTGAAGATGTTCTGCTCATGGTGGCAGGCAAGGATCACCGAACCGGAAGAGAGGAACAGCAACGCTTTAAAGAATGCATGGGTCATCAGGTGGAAAATGGCCGCGTCCCAGGCCTGAACGCCCAGAGCGAGGAACATGTACCCAATCTGGCTCATGGTTGAGTAAGCGAGCACACGTTTGATGTCGGTCTGCACCAGCGCGGCAAAACCTGCCAGCACCAGAGTAATCGCACCAATAATACCTACCAGATGCAGCACTTCCGGCGTCAGCAGGAACAGGCCATGGCTGCGGGCAATCAGGTAGACACCCGCCGTTACCATGGTCGCAGCGTGGATCAGCGCAGAAACCGGCGTCGGGCCAGCCATTGCATCGGCCAGCCACGTTTGCAGCGGCAGCTGTGCAGATTTACCGACCGCGCCACCCAGCAGCATCAGCGTTGCCCACTGCAGCATATGGTTGTCAGCGGCGAAGTGTGCCGGAGCCAGTTCGACCATCTCGCGGAAGTTCAGCGTACCCAGCTCGTTGTAAAGGATGAACAACGCAAACGCCAGGAACACGTCACCGACACGGGTGATAATAAAGGCTTTCATTGCCGCCGCGCCGTTTTTCGGATCGGTGTAATAGAAGCCAATCAGCAGGTAGGAGCAGAGACCCACGCCTTCCCAGCCCAGATACATCAGCATCAGGTTATCGGCCAGTACCAGAACGACCATGCTGGCGATAAACAGGTTGGTATAAGCGAAGAAGCGGGAGTAGCCCTCTTCTCCACGCATGTACCAGGAGGCAAACATGTGGATAAAGAAGCCCACACCGGTGACTACTGACAGCATGGTCAGCGACAGGCCGTCCAGCGTCAGGTTCACTTTAATGTCGAAGTTGCCGACGTGCATCCAGGTCCATAGCGCCTGGTTAAAGACCGCCTGGCCCTGACTGAAGAAGTCCAGGCCGACATAAATAGTGGTCAGTGCCGCCAGTCCGACGGAGCCCATTCCCACTGTGGCGGCCAGATTCTCTGACCAGCGGCCGCGGGAAAATGCCAGCAGCACAAAGCCAATCAGCGGGAACAAAATGGTTAAATAGAGAAGGTTCATCCGCGCATCTCACTCACTTTGTCAATGTTGAGGTTCTGGCTGCGACGATGCAGCTGCAGCAGCAGCGCCAGGCCAATACTGGCTTCTGCTGCGGCAAGGCTGATGGCAAGGATATACATCACCTGTCCGTCGGCCTGGCCCCAGTAGCTCCCGGCTACCACGAACGCCAGTGCAGCGGCGTTAATCATGATTTCGAGGCTAATCAACATAAACAGCAGGTTGCGACGGATTATCACGCCTGTCAGTCCGAGAACAAACAGAATGGCCGCCAGAATGAGGCCATGTTGCAAAGGGATCATGCGTGTTCCTCCTTCGTGCTTTTCACTGCATCCGCAGGACGGTTGCTTAAGACTTCACCCGGACGCTGTTCGCGGCCGATATGATAAGCCACGACCAGGCCGGCGAGCAGCAGCATGGAAGCCAGCTCCACCGCAAGGACGTAAGGGCCAAACAGGCTGATGCCCACCGCTTTCGCGTCGATCATGTTGCCGTCGATGCCCTGATCGTTGACGGAGAGAATGGCATACACCATCACCACCAGCAGCACCAGAGAGCAGAGGCCCGGCCCCAGCCAGACGGTCGGCTTCAGCCACTCACGCTCCTGCGCCTGAACGGTGTCGCCCAGGTTCAGCATCATCACCACAAACACGAACAGCACCATGATCGCCCCGGCATAAACGATGATTTCCAGCGCGCCGGCGAAGTACGCCCCCAGCGAGAAAAACACTCCGGCAACGGCCAGCAGGGAGATGATCAGATATAACAGTGCGTGGACCGGGTTGGTGTGGGTGATCACGCGCAAAGTCGTGAGTACCGCTACCAGTCCGCAAAGATAAAACGCAAATTCCATGCCTGGCTCCTTAAGGTAACAAGCCCTTGACGTCGATAGGTTTGGCTTCGTTAGCAGCTTCACCCTTGTCTTTCCCGTCGATCGCCATACCCGCCATCCGGTAGAAGTTATATTCCGGGTATTTGCCCGGACCGGAAATCAGCAGGTTTTCTTTTTCGTACACCAGATCCTGACGCTTGAACTCACCCAGTTCGAAATCTGGGGTAAGCTGAATCGCAGTGGTCGGGCAAGCCTCTTCACACAGGCCACAGAAAATGCAGCGCGAGAAGTTGATACGGAAGAACTCGGGGTACCAGCGTCCATCCGCCATTTCTGCTTTCTGCAGCGAAATACAGCCGACGGGACAGGCTACCGCGCAAAGGTTACAGGCAACGCAGCGCTCCTGACCGTCGGGATCTCGCGTTAACACGATGCGGCCACGGTAACGAGGCGGCAGGTAAACCGGCTCCTCCGGGTACATCATGGTTTCACGCTTGGCGAAGGCATTGGACCCAATCAATACGATACTGCGTATTGTGGTGCCAAATCCCACCAGAATGTCTTTTAATGTCATGATCTATAACCCCTTACTGCGCGTTGTACAGAATCACTGCGGCAGTCGCCAGCAGGTTCAACAACGTCAACGGCAGACAAACTTTCCAGCCGAACGACATCACCTGGTCATAGCGCGGGCGCGGTAACGCAGCACGAATCAGAATGAACATCATCATGAAGAACGCCGTTTTGATGGCGAACCAGAAGATCGGTGGCAGCCACGGGCCGTTCCAGCCGCCGAAGAACAGCGTCACGATCAGCGAAGAAACAGTAACGATACCCACGTATTCACCGACAAAGAACAGACCGAACTTCATCCCGGCATATTCAATGTGGTAACCGTCGGCCAGTTCCTGCTCCGCTTCCGGCTGATCAAAAGGATGACGGTGGCAGACTGCCACGCCCGCAATGGCGAAGGTCACAAAGCCAAAGAACTGCGGAATGATGTTCCACATATGCTGCTGGCTGTTGACGATATCGACCATATTGAACGAGCCGGCCTGCGCCACTACGCCCATCAGCGACAGACCGAGGAACACTTCGTAGCTCAGGGTCTGAGCAGACGCACGCATCGCTCCTAACAGGGAGTATTTGTTGTTACTGGACCAGCCAGCGAACAGCACCGCATACACCGCCAGACCGGCCATCATCAGGAAGAACAGCAGACCGATATTCAGATCTGCGCCCATCCAGGTGGATGTAACCGGCACGATAGCCATCGCCAGCAGCAGCGAGGTGAAAGCGATCATCGGCGCGAGGGTGAAGATGACACGGTCGGTAAACGGTGGCGTCCAGTCCTCTTTAAAGAACATTTTGATCATGTCCGCCACCAGTTGCAGCGAACCGCCCCAGCCGACACGGTTTGGTCCGTAACGGTTCTGGAACAGGCCGAGCAGGCGACGTTCGCCGAAGCTCATAAAAGCGCCACAGCCTACCACCACAAACAGGATCACTAAGGCTTTAACGACGGCAATAATGACGTCGATAACTTCCGGTGTCAGCCAGCTCATTGTGCCGCCTCCCGCAGATTGTCAATACTGGCACCCAGCAGGAACGGTGGAATGCCCGGCATCCCCAGCGGCAGACCTACCTGCCCCGCCTGCAGCGTTTCAGAGAAACGTACCGGCAGACGAAGGGTTTCACCTTCACAGCTGAACTCAACCGATGTCCCGGCGTTGACGCCCAGTTTCGCGGCATCAACCGGATTGACCATCACGTATGGCTCAGGCATACGCTGCTGGATCACCGGAGAACGCTGGGTCATCTCTTCGCTGCCGAACAGCTGGAAGTAAGGAGCCACGCGCCAGCTGTTTTCCTGACCTGTAAATGCAGCGGGAACCGCATCGAACCAGTCAAGCTGGCAGTCACCTGCTTCAAACAGACGCACGCCCGGGTCACCATTGCGCAGCTTCCCGCCCACTTCGTCCTGGAATTTGTTCCAGGCCTGTGGGGAGTTCCAGCCCGGTGCCCATGCAAATGGGATCTGCGAACGGGCCGCAGATGGCTGGTTGTTCCCTTCCATCGAGAAGGCGAACATGGTGTCTTTATCCTGCGGCTGACGTGGTTCGTGCACGCTGATATTGGCACGCATTGCAGTACGACCACTGGAACGGGCTGGCGAACGGGCCAGTTTCTGACCGCGAATACGGAAGCTCGCATCCGGCGCGGCATCTTTGATCCCGGCCAGCTGCGGCAGCGCCGCCACGCAGGCGTCAATCACGTGGTCCAACTGCGTCCAGTCAACTTCACGGCTGTCGATAGTGCTCTGCAACGAGTGCAGCCAGCGCCAGCTTTCCAGCATCTCAACGCGATTGTCGTAGTAAGCCGGGTCATAGACCTGGAAGAAGCGCTGGGCGCGGCCTTCCTGGTTCACCACCGTACCATCGCTTTCGGCGAAGCTGGCGGTGGAGAGGATCAGACCGGCTTTTTCGCTGGTGGCGGTACGCTGGTGATCGATAACGATCACGTTCGGCGTGTTGCTCAGTGCCGCATCGACTTTGGCCTTCGGTGCATGACGGTAGAGATCGTTTTCCATGATGATCACCGCATCTGCCGAACCGCTCTCCAGCTCGCTCAGGGCTGCTTCAAGAGGCTGACCGCCGATCATGCCAAGACCCACGCTGTTTGAGCTGCCTGCCAGCAGGGTGATACCCACATCAGCACCGCGTCCTTTCAGCGCTTTGGCAACGTTAGCGGCCGCCTGGATCATCGCTTCGCTCCCGGCGTGAACACCGGAAATAATCAGCGGTTTTTTCGCACCGGCCAGAGCCTGAACCACCACGTCAATTTTGTTGCTCAGATCACGATCGAGACCTTCCACCGCCGGGGCTGTCTCATCCAGCGCGTTAGCGATGGCGAAGCCGACACGGGCCTGGTCTTCCACCGGGGCGCGATAGCTCCACGCCGCGATATCATCCAGACGGGTAGCATCAACATTGGTGACAAACAGCGGATGTTTAGCGTGCTGGCCGATGTTCATGATCGCGGCGATCTGCCAGTCTGCCACTTTCTGGGCAGCGGCCATTTCTCGCGCTTTACCTTTTACTGCCTGACGAACGGATAGCGCTACGCGGGCACCAACCTGCGTCAGGTCTTCACCCAGCACCAGCACCGCATCGTAGCTTTCAATTTCACGCAGCGCAGGCGTGTGAACGCCGCTGTCACGCAGCACTTTCAGCATCAGTTCCATACGCGCCTGCTCACCAGCAGGAATACCGGTGGAGAAGTTCTCAGCACCGACCAGTTCGCGCAGGGCAAAGTTGCTCTCAACGCTGGCACGCGGTGAACCGATACCGATCACTTTCTTCGCCTGACGCAGCACATCCGCCGCGCCCTGCATCGCCTGTTCGGCATTCAGCGCGATCCAGTCGTTGCCACGGCGCTGCATGGGCTGGCGTGGACGATCTTTCAGATTCACATAACCATAACCAAAGCGGCCACGGTCGCAGAGGAAGTACTGGTTAACGGTCCCGTTGTAGCGGTTTTCGATACGACGCAGTTCGCCATAGCGCTCGCCCGGGCTGGTGTTACAGCCGATGCTGCACTGCTGGCAGATGCTCGGGGCATACTGCATATCCCACTTACGGTTGTAGCGCTCGGAGTGCGTTTTATCGGTGAACACGCCGGTCGGACAGATTTCGACCAGGTTACCGGAGAACTCGCTTTCCAGCGTGCCGTCTTCCGGACGACCGAAGTAGACGTTGTCGTGCGCGCCGTACACCCCCAGGTCGGTGCCGTCAGCATAATCTTTGTAGTAACGCACGCAGCGATAACAGGCGATACAGCGGTTCATCTCATGGGAGATAAACGGACCGAGATCCTGATTGCGGTGGGTACGCTTGGTAAAGCGGTAGCGGCGGAAGCTGTGGCCAGTCATTACCGTCATATCCTGCAGATGACAGTTACCGCCCTCTTCACACACCGGGCAGTCGTGGGGATGGTTGGTCATCAGCCACTCAACCACGCTTTCGCGGAACTCTTTCGCTTCGCCGTCATCAATAGAGATGAAGGTGCCGTCTGATGCCGGAGTCATACAGGACATCACCAGGCGGCCACGGGTATCTTCGGCATTCTGGAATTGCTTTACCGCACACTGGCGGCAGGCACCGACGCTACCGAGCGCCGGATGCCAGCAAAAATAAGGAATATCGAGGCCAAGTGAGAGGCAAGCCTGTAGCAGGTTGTCCGCCCCATCGACGTCATATTCTTTACCGTCTACATGAATTGTAGCCATAGTGAACATGCTTCCGTAAGGCCCGGGATTAGCCGGGCGTTAAACACAATTCTTAAATAACCGGCTCGGTTATTTCGCACTTCTGTTGCGCGTGAGCTTTTTTTACCAGCGGGCTTTCAGCAGGTTTGCCTGGATACCAGCAATGGCATAGGCGTTGCTGTAGACCTGCGGCGCGATGCCCGCTTCAAACTCTTCGCGGAAATATTTGATCGCGCTTTGCAGTGGCTCTACTGCACCTGGCGCGTGCGCACAGAAGGTTTTGCCCGGGCCGAGTTGACGGCACAGCTGCAGCAGGGTTTCGATATCGCCCGGCTGGCCCTCTTTACGCTCCAGCGCACGCAGGATTTTCACGCTCCACGGCAGACCGTCACGGCATGGCGTACACCAGCCGCAGGATTCGCGGGCAAAGAACTCTTCCAGATTGCGCACCAGTGAAACCATGTTGATTTCGTGGTCAACCGCCATCGCCAGCGCGGTCCCCAGACGGCTGCCTGCTTTGCCTATGCTGGCAAACTCCATCGGCAGGTCCAGATGCGATTCAGTCAGGAAGTCGGTCCCTGCTCCGCCCGGCTGCCAGGCTTTGAATTTCAGGCCATCACGCATGCCACCGGCATAATCTTCCAGAATTTCCCGGGCGGTGGTGCCAAATGGCAGCTCCCAGACGCCCGGATTTTTCACCCGGCCGGAGAAGCCCATCATTTTGGTGCCGGTGTCATCACTGGTGGAGATGCCTTTGTACCAGTCAACGCCGTTGGCAAGGATCGCCGGAACATTCGACAGGGTTTCCACGTTATTCACGCAGGTCGGCTTGCCCCATGCGCCAGCAGAAGCCGGGAATGGCGGCTTGGAACGAGGGTTAGCACGACGGCCTTCCAGTGAATTGATCAGCGCGGTCTCTTCACCACAGATATAGCGACCGGCACCGGTGTGAACAATCAGCTCGAAGTCAAAACCGGTTCCGAGGATGTTTTTGCCCAGGTAGCCCGCTTCAGTGGCTTCAGCAATAGCACGACGCAGGTTAACGGCGGCTTCAATGTATTCACCACGCAGGAAGATGTAGCCACGGTAAGCTTTCAGGGCAAAGGCGCTGATCAGCATCCCTTCCACCAGCTGATGCGGCATCTGTTCCATCAGCAGACGGTCTTTATAGGTGCCCGGCTCCATCTCATCGGCGTTACACAGCAGGTAACGGATGTTCATGGATTCGTCTTTCGGCATCAGACTCCACTTCAGGCCGGTGGAGAAACCCGCACCACCGCGGCCTTTCAGACCGGAATCTTTCACCGCCGCCACGATTTCATCCTGCGACATGGTCTTCAGGGCTTTGTCGGCACCGGCATAGCCGTTTTTACTGCGATATTCGTCGAAGAATACCGGCTGTTTGTCATCACGCAGACGCCAGGTCAGCGGATGCCTCTCCGCAGTACGAATGATCTGTTTGAATGTCATTGATACTGCTCCAGTAAATTGACGATGTTTTCCGGCGTCAGATGTACATGAGTGTCTTCATCCACCATCATCGTCGGGCCTTTGTCACAGTTACCGAGGCAGCAGGTTGGCAGCAGCGTAAAGCGGCCATCTGCCGTGGTCTGGCCTGGTTTGATCTTCAGGTTCTCTTCCAGCGCGGCCTGAATGCCCTGGAAACCGGTGATGTGGCACACCACGCTGTCACAGTAACGGATCACATGGCGGCCCACCGGCTGACGGAAGATCTGGCTGTAGAATGTAGCCACGCCTTCCACGTCGCTGGCCGGGATACCCAGCACTTCAGCGATGGCATTGATGGCGCCATCCGGCACCCAACCGCGCTGCTTCTGGACGATTTTCAGCGCTTCGATCGACGCCGCACGGGCATCTTCGTAATGGTGCTTTTCATGCTCAATGGCGTCATGTTCAAACGTACTAAGTACAAAAGTCGCGTTGTCTTCGATCGTTTCGATCGCAATTCTTTGATCGTGCATAATTAGCGGTCCACGTCTGACATAACAAAATCGATACTACCGAGGTACACGATTAGATCGGATACCAGGCTGCCGTTGATCACCGAAGGGATCTGCTGCAGGTGCGGGAAGCTTGGCGTGCGCACGCGGGTGCGATAGCTCATGGTGCTGCCGTCGCTGGTCAGGTAGTAGCTGTTAATCCCTTTGGTCGCCTCAATCATCTGGAAGGATTCGTTGGCCGGCATTACCGGGCCCCAGGAAACCTGCAGGAAGTGAGTGATCAGGGTTTCGATATGCTGCAGCGTGCGCTCTTTCGGCGGCGGCGTGGTCAGCGGATGGTCGGCCTTAAACGGGCCTTCCGGCATGTTCTTCAGGCACTGTTCAAGGATGCGCATACTCTGACGCATCTCTTCCATCTTCAGCATCACGCGGGTATACGCGCAGCTGACGCCGTCGCCAATCGGCACTTCAAAGTCGAAGTTTTCATAGCCGGAATACGGACGCCATTTACGCACGTCGAAGTCCAGACCGGTGGCACGCAGGCCGGCACCAGTGGTTCCCCACGCCAGTGCTTCGTCCATACCGTAAGCGGAAACGCCCCTGGCACGACCAATCAGCACGGAGTTTTTCAGCGCGGTTTGTTCGTAAGCCTTCAGACGTTTTGGCATCCAGTCAAGGAACTCGCGCAGCAGGCGATCCCAGCCTTTCGGCAGGTCATGCGCCACACCGCCGATGCGGAACCAGGCCGGATGCATACGGAAGCCGGTGATAGCTTCCACCACGTCGTAAATTTTCTGGCGATCGGTAAAAGCAAAGAACACCGGAGACATGGCACCGACGTCCTGAATAAAAGTAGAGATGTACAGCAGGTGGCTGTTGATACGGAACAGCTCTGAAAGCATCACGCGGATCACATCAACGCGCTCAGGGACTTTGATCCCGGCCAGCTTCTCAACGGCCAGCACGTACGGCATTTCGTTAACGCAGCCGCCGAGATATTCGATACGGTCGGTGTACGGAATATAGCTGTGCCAGGACTGACGCTCGCCCATCTTCTCCGCGCCACGATGGTGGTAACCCACATCCGGCACGCAGTCGACAATCTCTTCGCCATCCAGCTGCAGAACGATACGGAAAGCACCGTGCGCAGAGGGGTGGTTAGGTCCGAGGTTGAGGAACATAAAGTCCTCATTGGCGGTGCCGCGCTTCATGCCCCACTCTTCCGGCTTGAAGGTCATCTGCTCCATCGCCAGATCTTCGGTCTGTTTGGTCAGCTCGAACGGGTCGAATTCAGTGGCGCGCGCAGGATAATCCTTACGCAGCGGGTGCCCTTCCCAGGTCTGCGGCATCATGATGCGCGTCAGGTGTGGGTGTCCATCGAAGGTGATACCGAACATTTCCCAGGTTTCGCGCTCGTACCAGTTCGAGTTCGGGAACGTAGTGGTCAGGGTTGGCACATGCAGGTCTTTTTCAGACAGTGCCACCTTGAGCATGATGTCGCGATTGCGTTCAATGGAAATGAAATGGTAGAAAACGGAAAAATCCGCGGCAGGTAACCCGGCGCGGTGAGTACGCAGACGCTCGTCCATCCCATGGAGGTCGTAGAGCATCACATACGGTTTCGGCAGCTTGCGCAGAAACTCAACAATTTCCAGTAACTGTTCGCGTTTAACCCAGACTACCGGCACGCCGGTACGGGTTGGCTGAACGGTAAAGGCATCTGGCCCAAAACGGTTACGCAGCTCGCCGATCACCGGGTCATCCTGGTGATCACGGGTTTGCCATTCTGGCTGAGCGAGATCTTGCGTGGTTAAATCTGTCATAAGTCGTTCACCATGTGTGTGACTCAGTATTGCCGTCAGGATGGGCCGGGCGCGTGTTGTGTTTTTTATGCGCCGGCTCGGTCAGGCCGCATCCGTTAACAAGCTTTAAATTTCGTCAGGTGTGCGTAAGTTGGTGACGGCAATGCGTTCACCCTGCTTTCTCTCGCGCTCTGATTGCATATTGGCGCGATAGACGCCCTGATCGCCCACCACCCACGACAGCGGACGGCGCTCTTTACCGATCGATTCCTGCAGCAGCAACAACGCCTGCATATAAGCTTCAGGACGCGGCGGACAACCGGGGATATAGACATCAACAGGCAGGAACTTGTCCACACCCTGCACCACGGAATAAATGTCGTACATGCCACCGGAGTTCGCACATGCCCCCATTGAAATCACCCATTTCGGCTCCAGCATCTGGTCATAAAGACGCTGAACTACCGGGGCCATTTTGGTAAAGCAGGTTCCGGCAACCACCATAAAGTCAGCCTGACGCGGCGAGGCACGGATAACTTCCGAACCAAAACGAGCCACGTCATGCACCGAAGTGAATGACGTGGTCATCTCGACATAACAACAGGAAAGACCGAAGTTAAACGGCCACAGAGAGTTTTTACGTCCCCAGTTCACCATGTCGTGCAGGGCATGTTCGAGCTTGCCCATGTATACGGTCTGGTTAACGTGCTTTTCCAGAGGATCGGTGACGATCTCCTGTTTCTGCAACGGGTAACGGTCATTCTCACCGTTCGGGTCTGCGCGGGTGAGCGTATAGTCCATCTTTATGCCTCGCTGTTACTGCGTATGACGTTTGGAATGCGAAATGGTGGTTGGCTTGACCACAATGCGACGAGGCGCAGGTGCCCAATCCAGAGCGCGGATACGCACCAGATAAACCAGACCAGCAAGCAGTACCAAAATGAAGATTGTGGCTTCGACAAAGCCGATCCATCCGCTTTCACGGATTGCGGTCGACCATGCGTATAAGTAGAGGGCTTCCACGTCGAAGATGACGAAGAACATTGCGACCAGGTAAAACTTCGCAGACATGCGTAGCTTGGCGGTCCCGACAGGAGCGGCACCCGATTCAAAAGGTGTATTTGTATAACGTCCGCGGGCTTTACCGCCCAAAAACCACGCTCCGGCCAACATTGCACAGCACAGACCCATGGCGACGATCAGAAATACGGCAAACGCCCAGTGATGAGCGACGACTTCAGTAGTTGTTGACATACACTCTGCTTAATTCAAAACGTGGTGCCTGGCGTCCTGCTCTGATAGCTGGCAGGTTACCCACCACACGATTCAAGGGAAAAATAAAAAAACCTTATAAATTTTGCTGTCTTTATTGATTAAGCAGCAATTTTATGGGGTTTTTTACTCCTTTCAATAACCTTTTGTCAACTTTGACAAAATTATCCACACATTAATTTACACCCGCAGCATTTATTTAACATATGATGCGCAGAAAGTGAGCTAAATCGAGTCAGTTTCACCCTGTGAATAAAGTGTAGCGGGTATTTCCCTGTATGGATCGCGGTTTTAACAATGTCTATTCTCGCAGGATTCGGCCCCTTTTCCTGCCCCTTATCAGGGTTATTTTTTTGATCCAGAACACACTTTTGTCTTTTATGAGACAAAAATGAGCAGCAAGGGTTGAGCAAAATCAATTCAACGTGCGTAAGGGCGGGACGATAAACACGGTAAAGTTGCCCGTTGAGAGCAGGTGGTGATTTTTATCACAATGGGAATATAAAAGAGGAAAATCTGGCGCAGAAAATGGCCTCTGTTGCTTAATAAAAAAGCCTCTCAACGCAGAAAACGTTGAAAGGCTTTTTATCAGAAACTATTCATTCATTACTTGTTGAAATATAACAACCAGTCCAAATAGTTTTCAACAGATAATCACTCATCTTCATCCGAGAAGGAGGCGCCATCCTGAGCGTTAACCGTCAGGTTGTAGGGGTCATTACTCGACTCCATGGCATTAAAGATGGCCAGCGCCAGCTCATTGTCGCTTTCCGGATTGCGGCACAGAAGGTATTCCGTATCAGGCAGAACCGGCAAGCCTTCTGCTGCGCCCATGACGCGCAGCTCCGGGCTCATCATTTCTACCGGACGGGCGGTCACACCCAGGCCTGCTTTCACCGCGGCACGTACGGCTGCCAGCGTGGAAGCAACATACGAAATACGCCATGGAATACCCGCCTCATTGAGGTGGTCAATGGCCATGTCACGGTACGGGCTTGGCTCATCCAGCAACACCAGAGGAATAGCTTCCCCGCGCTGGAAAATATAGTCCGCAGCGCAGTACCACAGCGTTGGAGATGTGCGTAAAACCTGCCAGGTAAAGTTCATTGGGCTGGAAGTTGTTACCACCAGGTCAACTTCGCCCTGATTTAACATTTCCATCATGAACGGATTACGCTTCACGCGCACATCTATAGCCAACTTTGGATAGACCGAGGTCACACGGTTCAGCAGGAACGGCAGAATGGTATCTGAAGTATCGTCAGACGCACCGATGGTCAGGACGCCCTGGATATTGCTGTACATCAGGGACGTACAGGCTTCGTCATTGAAACGCAGGATCTTTCTGGCGTAACCCAGCAGCTGAATGCCGTGTTCAGTCAGCAGCTTGTTACGGCCGTGACGGGCGAACAGCTCTTTGCCTACCAGCTGCTCCAGACGCTGCATTTGCTGGCTGACCGCAGACTGCGTACGGCAGACTGCCGCCGCGGCTGCCGCGAAGGTATTCAGGTCAGCAACAGCGACGAAGGTTCTCAGCAGATCGAGGTCTAGATTCAGGATTGGACGATTTGCACTAGTCATGTTTTCTTCACTTTATAAGATTTTTAATAACAGCTACCCTGGTGTTATTACCAGCTATATCAGAGATATAGCGATAATAATGTCGTGATACGCGGGATTCATGTCCCTGCTGCATCACTCTACTTCGCAGACCTTACAACCCCAGCGACCATAATTTCTGCGGTTTTACTCGCAGGTGAGCCGCCAACAGGTTCTTACGTCTGATACATCACTAATGCGCGCAGCACTAACCCATAAGTTGCAGAAAGTGGCGTTGAAATGGTCAATTAACTCCGCAGTCCGGTAATAAATGCCGGCCCGCGGTGCTGTCAGTGTAAAACAACCATAAGAAATTGAACGACCAGAACGCTGTAATCACAGCGGAATAATAATTAATTAACCTTAACATTCCCGGCAAAAAAATGGAGAAAATTTTGCCTGAGAAACCTGCACACCCGGTGCAAAGTACCCGGAATATTATCCTGACATACTGTCGATTACTTTTTAAGCCTAAATCCGATTATTCTTATCAGTAAAGTAAGATTTTATAGACCGAATGCCGTATCACCACGCTGTCAGCACGAAAATTTATCATTCAGTGTCACTCAGACCACAGAGAAGGCGGAGCCGTTCATATTTTTATGCCCTTCCACTCAGAACTGCATATTGCCAGCAAGTGCAGTTTTTGACCACTCAATTAAGCACTATTTGACAATCACGTCTCTCATCAGTCCATCAGATTTTACCAAATGGCGTCATAAGTAGCAGACTAAGCCTGCGGATCGCGCTAAACCCCCTGCCACCACTTCAAAAGCGCTTTCAGGAGGAGTACATTGTGCGAGTTCAATTTTCCACGGCGGGTGCGCTCAGTCAAAGGATGAAAAAATGACCCCAATTGATAAATCCAGCAAACTGGATAACGTTTGTTATGACATCCGCGGTCCGGTGTTAAAAGAAGCAAAGCGACTGGAAGAAGAAGGTAATAAAGTCCTCAAGCTGAATATTGGCAACCCTGCCCCGTTTGGTTTTGAAGCGCCCGATGAAATCCTTGTTGATGTGATCCGCAACCTGCCGGGTGCACAGGGCTATTGTGATTCAAAGGGGCTCTACTCTGCCCGTAAAGCCATCGTTCAGCACTATCAGGCTCGCGGAATGCGCGACATGACCGTGGAAGATGTCTATATCGGCAACGGTGTTTCCGAGCTGATTGTTCAGTCAATGCAGGCATTGCTGAACAGCGGCGACGAGATGCTGGTCCCCGCCCCGGATTACCCACTGTGGACTGCGGCAGTGTCGCTTTCCAGCGGCAAAGCCGTGCATTATCTGTGCGATGAGTCGGCTGGCTGGTTCCCGGACCTCGATGATATCCGTAGCAAAATCACGCCACGTACCCGCGGTATTGTGATCATCAACCCTAACAACCCAACCGGCGCAGTCTACAGCAAAGAGCTGTTGCTGGAAGTGGTTGAGCTGGCGCGTCAGCATAACTTGATCATCTTTGCCGATGAAATTTACGACAAAATCCTGTACGACGCGGCTCAGCATCACTCGATTGCCACACTGGCTCCGGACCTGCTGACAATCACCTTTAACGGTCTGTCTAAAACCTACCGCGTAGCCGGATTCCGTCAGGGCTGGATGGTGCTTAACGGGCCGAAAAAACATGCCAAAGGGTATATCGAAGGACTGGAGATGCTGGCCTCAATGCGCCTGTGTGCCAACGTTCCGGCACAGCATGCCATTCAGACTGCACTGGGCGGCTACCAGAGTATCAGCGAATTTATCGTGCCGGGTGGCAGGCTGTATGAACAGCGCCAGCGTGCCTGGGAGCTGATCAACGACATCCCTGGCGTCAGCTGCGTGAAACCGGACGGCGCGCTGTATATGTTCCCGAAAATCGATGCCAAAAAGTTTAACCTGCATGACGATCAGAAAATGGTGCTGGATTTTCTGCTGCAGGAGAAAGTCCTGCTGGTTCAGGGCAGCGCCTTTAACTGGCCTTATCCTGACCATGTACGCATTGTGACTCTGCCGCATGTTAATGATCTCGAAATGGCGATTAACAAATTCGGCCGCTTCCTTGAAAGCTATCGTCAGTAACCGCCCTGCCTCCCGGTAAGCGGGGCAATCGTCAGTACTGCATCTTGCAGGGTGATAAGGTTATACTGGGTGACCGGAGCTGAATTCTGGCTCCGCTCTCCCTGCCACAGGAAAACCACATCTCATGAATCAGAGCCATTTTTTCGCCCATCTTTCCCGTCTGAAGCTGATCAACCGCTGGCCGCTGATGCGCAATGTACGCACCGAGAACGTCTCTGAACACAGTTTGCAGGTTGCGATGGTCGCGCATGCGCTGGCAGTGATTAAAAATCAGAAATTCAACGGCAATCTTAACGCCGAACGAATCGCGCTGATGGCGATGTATCACGACGCCAGCGAGGTACTGACCGGTGATCTGCCTACTCCGGTAAAGTATTACAACGCGCAGATCGCCCATGAATATAAGAAAATAGAGAAGATTGCCCAGCTGAAGCTGATCGAGATGCTGCCGGAAGAGCTGCGCAACGCTTACCGCCCGCTGCTGGACGAGCACCAGCGCAGTGAAGATGAGATGGCTATCGTTAAACAGGCTGATGCGCTGTGTGCCTATCTGAAGTGTCTTGAAGAGCTTTCTGCGGGAAACCACGAGTTTCAGCTGGCTAAAGCCAGGCTGGAGAAAACCCTCAGCGCACGCCACAGCCCGGAGATGGACTACTTCGTCGAGGTGTTTGTCCCCAGCTTCAACCTGTCGCTGGATGAGATCAGCCAGGAATCACTGTAACGTTTAAAACGGGAACAGCACCGGCACCAGCAGTACGCTGACCACCATAATCAGCAGAGTGAACGGTACGCCAATCTTCACAAAATCGCTGAAGCGATAGCCCCCCGGTCCCAGCACCAACGTGTTCACTGGCGAAGAGACCGGCGTCATAAAGGCTGCTGAAGCCGCCACCGCGATAATCAGGGTGAACGGATAGGGAGAGACGCCCATCTGCTGAGCGGCGGCTACGCCAATCGGTGCCATCAGTACCGCCGTGGCAGTGTTGGAAATAAACAGGCCGATTGTGGCGCACAACACAAACAGGCAAAGCAGCATCACATGCGGGCTTCGCCCTCCCGCCAGATCCATCAGCCCGTCCACAATCAGCTTTACTCCTCCCGTTTTCTGCAACGCCAGCGCAAAAGGCATCATGCCGACAATCAGAATAATGCTCGGCCAGTGGATAGCCTTGTAGGCGCTATCCATATCGATACAGCGAAACTTACCCATCAGCAGACAGGCGATCACCGCGGCAATCGGATTGGGGATTTCGTTGGTCAGCATCATCGCCACCATCAGCGCCAGACAGAAGATAGCATGGGGTGCCTGACTGTTGGCAGGAGCAACGTCATCCACCTCGGCGGGAATGTTCAGAACAATCAAATCTCGCTTCTGCTGCTGCAACTGAGTGATTTTTTTCCAGTCGCCAATCGCCAGCAGGCAGTCGCCCAGCTCCAGCGCCAGATCGTTAAGCGCCCCTTCCATCACTTGGCCACGGCGACGTACGCCAATCACGCTGACGCCAAAGCGCGAGCGAAAGGCGATTTCCCGCAGGGTTTTACCCTGCAGCGCCGAATCAGGGATAACCAGCACCTCGGCCATGCCCACGTCCTGTGCACGGTCGGAGAAATATTCGCCGCGCAGGATCATCGGCTCCAGAAGGTTTTCACTACAGAACTCACGCAGGTCGATCCCTGCCGCAGACATGTCAATCAACAGGACGTCGCGGGAGTAAAACTCGGTCGTGCCGGTTACCGGAACCATCACCCGACGAAACTTACGCCAGCGTTCCAGCCCCACCACGTTAATACCGAAGCGCTGACGCAGCTGGAGGTCATCCAACGGCCGGCCGATCAAAGGCGACCCCGGACGCACCGCTAACCTGCGTGCCCTGCCACTCAGCTTATAGTCACGGATCAGATCGCGAAACGTTCTTCTTACGCGCTTTTTTGCCACGTCCTGGTTGTCCGGCGTCACCAGCCAGAAACGGGCCACCAACATATAACCGATCCCCAGCACCAGCGCCACCAGCCCGACGGGCGTCACGTCGAAAAAACCAAAACCCTGCAGCCCTTCGCGCAACAGTTCGCTATTCACCACCAGGTTTGGCGGGGTGGCGACCAGCGTCATCATGCCACTGATTAATCCTGCAAAGCTGAGCGGCATCATCAGCCGTCCGGGTGAAGTTTTCATTTTGGTGGCCACGCCAATCACCACCGGAATGAAGATCGCCACCACCCCGGTGGAGCTCATAAACGCCCCCAGTCCGGCAACGGTGACCATCAGCAGCACCAGCATTTTGGTTTCGCTGCTGCCAGCCATTTTGATCAGCCACTCGCCCATCTTCAGCGCCACGCCGGTGCGCACCAGCCCCTCGCCTATCACGAACAGAGCGGCAATCAGGATGACATTCGGGTCGCTGAAGCCCATGGTGGCTTCCTGCAGGGTCAGCGTACCACTGAGGACAAACGCGACAATAACCAGCAGCGCCACTACGTCCATACGCAGTTTGCCGCTGATAAAAAGCAGAATGGCAATAACTAACAGGCTGATAACCCAGACCAGTTCTTTGTTCACAATTGATCTCTGTACTAGGAGGAAATGTCACAGAGAATGCCATAAAACAAACCCCGCTGATGCGGGGCTAAATCATATCTTAGTGCTTTCGATGAACATCAATCATGCCGTCAGGATTTTTATGGATCACCAGCTCTTCCAGCGAGTTGAGCAGCATATCCACCTCCTCCAGACGCGGCGAACCTGCGGGCGCGTTGACGGCTATCACGTGACAGCCTGCTGCCAGGCCTGAAAGGATCCCGGCCGCTGCATCTTCCACCACCACACACTCTTCCGGCTCCAGCTCCAGCAGTTGCGCACCAAGCAGGTAAGCATCTGGTGCAGGCTTGCCGTTTTGCACGCGCTCAGCGGTAACGAACTCTTCAGGCTCAGGCAGTCCGGCAGCCCTGCGGCGGGCCGAAGCAACCGGCACTGAACCGGAAGTGACGATGGCCCAGGGAATATCCAGCTCGTTCAGCGTGTAAAGCAGCTGTAACGCACCAGGCAGGGCAACAATCCCATCGGTATCTTCTGCTTCGATTCTTTCCAGCGCGAAGAATTCCTGCTGGATAGCTTCTTCCGAAGCACCGGCCATAAAGTGTCGCAGTGAGGTAATAGCCTGCTTGCCGTGAATGAAGTTAAGCACTTCATCAGCGGCGATATCATGCCGCTTAGCCCAGTTAACCCAGGCGCGTTCGACCACCGGTAATGAATCCACCAGCGTGCCATCCAGATCAAACAGAAAACCTTTACACTTCACTGCGCTTTCCTTCTCAGGCGTTGATAATTTGCGCGATCTCGTTCGCACTTAAATGATACTGTCTTGGGCAAGTGTGCCACACGGTCAGCATGCGTTGATATTTTTCCCACATCGGCGTCTGCGCGTTAAAGCCATGAGTCCCGGAGTCGAAATGGGTGTAGCGTCCTTCCACATTGACCATAAACCGCACGTATCCCAGATAGCGGGCTTCCGTCGCGGCATCAAAGCCCAGGAAGGCCAGTCGGCGTTCTTCAATGGCGGAGGGCTCTTTCAGATTTGTCCAGGACACGTGCAGCGCGTGATGCAGCTCCATGATGTCGATAATAGTGCGGCAGACCGCCTCAGTTAGCTGGCCAAACTCACGGTCCAGCTCGCGCATCTGCAGGCCATAACCCCGTTCAATGATGGTTTGCTGGCGACGATAGCGTTCGGCGTTATCCGGATCGAGCATGCTCATCATTTTATACTGGTTGGAGAGGATCAGCCGTTGGGCGTTGGTCATTTCCATCATTCGCTCCTGTGTCATAAGGACAAGATAAAAGTTAGGGGGATGACGCAAGGATCGCATAACCAGCATTAACGCGGCACAGCAAACAAACGCTTCTTTGATTTAGACCGGGTTTTCACCTGTAAACAGTAAGCCCCCGGATTGATTACAGATCGTCGAGGAAGGTTTTATCCAACTGTTTAAAGGCCCGTTTCAGCACATCAGCCAGCGACTGATAGGTCGGCTTACCTTCCACCGGGGCCAGCGCCTGGCCGGCAGCCAGAAGCTTTTCGCGCACGTCATGGAACCAGCTCAGCAGCGCAGGTGGCAAAGGGGTGACCGAACGCTTGCCTAACCACCACAATCCCTGCATCGGCAGGCTGCAGGCAAACAGCGCGGTGGCCACGGCCGGACCCAGCTGCCCGCCCAGCGCGATTTGCCAGCTCATGGCAAATACGGCCAGCGGCGGCATAAAGCGAATGGCAAATCGGGTGGCTTTGCTGACCCGATTTTCCGGAAACATTGGGGCGAGGCGCTTATCGACAGGCCATGTCTTCATATAATGCTGTCCGTGCTGGAACAGTTTAAACCAACCGACAGTGCCGGATTCATTAGCCATGGCTGACCTCAACTTCGAAGATAAAAATTAAACTAAAAACGTAACTCAACAACTTTACCTTACATCTTTCAAAATATTTTGTCTTTAAGGGGCACACTGGTTATCCTGTGCGCGATTGTTGTCTGGGCGTTATGACCATGCTGCCAGTCTGATGGAGTGTGCTCCGGCAACACGGCAGAATTCAAAAAATCACAGCATTTTTATGAGATTTTTTTGCTTTCGGACAAAATTTACCGACAGCATGATATTCATCATTAATGTACCAGCTTTCATGCGCTACGCTGATAGTCTGATTGAGTTTTTTTTCACCACTTTTAACCAATAGGACCTTCCATGTCGAGTAAGTTAGTTTTGGTTTTAAACTGCGGCAGTTCCTCCCTGAAATTTGCCATTATCGATCCGGCAAACGGTGAAGAATTCCTTTCCGGTTTAGCCGAATGTTTCCACCTGCCTGAGGCACGGATCAAATGGAAACTTGATGGCGCTAAGCAGGAAGCAGCACTGGGTGCTGGCGCAGCCCACAGCGAAGCACTTAACTTCATCGTTAAGTCTATCCTGGCACAAAAACCTGAACTGTCTGCACAAATCACTGCAATAGGTCATCGTATTGTTCACGGTGGTGAGAAGCTGACTAAGTCAGTCGTTATCAACCAGGAGATCATTCAGGGAATCAAAGACGCTTCTTCCTTCGCTCCTCTGCATAACCCGGCTCACCTGATCGGGATTGACGAAGCGATGAAGAATTTCCCGCATCTTTCTGACAAGAATGTCGCTGTTTTTGACACCGCTTTCCATCAGACTATGCCTGAAGAGTCCTATCTTTACGCTCTGCCATACCATCTTTACAAAGATCACGGCGTTCGCCGCTATGGCGCACACGGCACCAGCCACTATTACGTGACTCACGAAGCGGCCAGAATCATGAACAAGCCGCTGGATCAGCTGAATATCATCACCTGCCACCTTGGCAACGGCGGTTCCGTTTCCGCAATCCGTAACGGCGAGTGCGTGGATACTTCCATGGGTCTGACCCCGCTTGAAGGCCTGGTGATGGGTACCCGTTCCGGTGATATCGACCCGGCGATCATTTTCTTCCTCCATGACACGCTGGGAATGAGCGTTGATGCCATTAACAAAATGCTGACCAAAGAGTCCGGCCTGTTGGGCCTGACTGGCGTGACCAGCGATTGCCGTTATGTGGAAGATAACTACACCACCAAAGAGGATGCGAAGCGTGCGATGGATGTGTTCTGCCACCGCCTGGCGAAATACATCGGTTCTTACACTGCGCTGATGGACGGCCGTCTGGATGGCGTGATCTTCACTGGCGGTATCGGTGAGAACGCAGCCATGGTGCGTGAGCTGACCCTGGATAAACTGGCCCTGCTGGGCTTTGAAGTGGACCACGAGCGCAACCTGGCCGCCCGCTTCGGCAAATCCGGCTTTATCAATAAAGAAGGCACCCGACCGGCCCTGGTGATCCCAACCAACGAAGAATTGGTTATCGCCCAGGACGCCAGCCGTCTGACTGCTTAAGTAATGAACACCGCCAGCCCAGCTGGCGGTGTTGTTTTCCGACACCAAAACAGATAACCGATTGAAGGTTATGACCTGAGAGGTTTACCGTGTCCCGTACTATTATGCTTATCCCGACCGGCACCAGCGTCGGTCTTACCAGCATCAGCCTCGGCGTTATTCGCGCCATGGAACGCAAAGGCGTACGTCTGAGCGTGTTCAAACCCATCGCCCAGCCGCGTACCGGTGGCGATACGCCTGACCAGACCACCAATATCATCCGGAAGAACTCCTCGATTCCTGCCGCTGAACCGTTGCAGATGAGCCGGGTTGAGTCGCTGCTGGGCTCTAACCAGCAGGACGTGCTGATGGAGGAGATCATCGCGCGTTACCATGAGAATACTAAAGACGCTGAAGTGGTGCTGGTTGAAGGCTTAGTCCCGACCCGTAAACACCAGTTTGCCTCCGCGCTGAACTACGAAATTGCCAAAACGCTGAACGCGGAAATCGTCTTCGTGATGTCGCTGGGTAATGATTCCCCGGCGCAGCTGAAAGAGCGCATCGAGCTGACTCAAAGCAGCTTCGGCGGCAGCAAAAATAAAAACATCACCGGCGTGATCATTAACAAGCTGAACGCCCCGGTTGACGATCAGGGCCGCACCCGTCCGGATTTGTCAGAAATCTTCGATGACTCCACCAAAGCCAGCGTGGCAAATATCGATCCGAAGCAGCTGTTTGCTAACAGCCCGTTGCCGGTACTGGGCTGCGTGCCGTGGAGCTTCGAGCTGATCGCCACCCGCGCCATTGATATGTGCCACCACCTGAATGCAGAAGTGATCAACGAAGGCGATATCGCGACCCGCCGCGTGAAGTCAGTCACCTTCTGCGCCCGCAGCCTGCCACATATGCTGGAACACTTCCGTCCTGGCTCGCTGCTGGTGACCTCGGCTGACCGTCCAGACGTGCTGGTTGCGGCCTGTCTGGCGGCGATGAACGGTGTGGAAATTGGTGCGATCCTGCTGACCGGTGGCTACAAAATTGATGAGCCAATTCGCAAGCTGTGCGAACGCGCCTTCGCCACCGGCCTGCCGGTCTTTATGGTGAAAACCAACACCTGGCAAACCTCCCTGAGCCTGCAGAGCTTCAACCTGGAAGTGCCGAGCGACGATACCCAGCGTATCGAGCGGGTGCAGGAGTACGTTGCCAGCCATATCGATTCCGAGTGGATCGAGTCGCTGACTGCTGCCTCCGAGCGCAGCCGCCGCCTGTCACCACCAGCCTTCCGCTATCAACTGACCGAACTGGCCCGCCAGGCAGGTAAACGTATCGTTCTGCCGGAAGGCGACGAGCCACGCACGGTGAAAGCCGCCGCCATCTGTGCCGAGCGCGGTATCGCCACCTGTATCCTGTTGGGTAACCCTGACGAAATCCAGCGTGTCGCCGCCGTTCAGGGCGTTGAGCTGGGCAAAGGGATTGAGATTGTCGATCCTGAAGTGGTGCGTGAAAACTACGTGGCCCGCCTGGTCGAGCTGCGTAAGAGCAAAGGCATGACTGAAGTGGTCGCGCAGGAGCAGCTGGAAGATAACGTGATGCTCGGCACTATGATGCTGGAGCGCGGTGAAGTGGACGGTCTGGTTTCCGGCGCGGTGCACACCACGGCTAACACCATCCGTCCACCGCTGCAGCTGATCAAAACGGCACCAAACAGCTCGCTGGTCTCTTCCGTGTTCTTCATGCTGCTGCCAGAGCAGGTGCTGGTATACGGTGACTGTGCGATCAACCCGGATCCAAACCCGGAACAGCTGGCCGAAATCGCTATCCAGTCCGCAGATTCCGCCACTGCCTTCGGCATCGAGCCGCGCGTGGCGATGATCTCCTACTCTACCGGTAACTCCGGCGCGGGTAGCGACGTGGAAAAAGTGCGTGAAGCCACCCGCATCGCGCAGGAAAAACGTCCTGACCTGGTGATTGACGGTCCTCTGCAGTACGACGCAGCAATCATGGCAGACGTAGCCAAATCCAAAGCGCCGAATTCGCCGGTTGCCGGTCGTGCCACCGTGTTCATTTTCCCGGATCTGAACACCGGTAATACCACCTACAAAGCGGTGCAGCGTTCAGCCGACCTGATCTCCATCGGGCCGATGCTGCAGGGTATGCGCAAGCCGGTCAACGACCTGTCACGCGGAGCGCTGGTTGACGATATCGTTTACACCATCGCCCTGACGGCTATTCAGTCTAAACAGGCTGAAGGTCAGTAAAACAGCCCGCTGTCAGTAACAGAAAAGGCCGCTTATGCGGCCTTTTTTATTTTAAGTAGAATACCTCAACGCCATCACCGGGCCAGTTCAGTGAACTACCAGCGCTGACCAGGCTATATTACACGAGGCTCTTTCAATCTGTACCAGCTAAGTGCGCGAAGAAGCCTTCTCAGCCGGTTATTTATGCCTGAGAAACAGCCGCTGAGCGGCCCTGCTCGTTATTACGGCTGAGCCACAGGGAGAGTGCCTTCAGCGAGTCATCGGTGAACTCATCACAGCGTGCGGTGATCTCTTCCGGCGTCATCCAGAACACTTCATCCACTTCTTCTTCCTGCATGGCAAACGGCCCGTGCGAGACGCAACTGAACAATCCACCCCAGACGCGGCAGTGTTGATCTTCAAAGTAGAACACGCCGTGCTCCGCGAACGGCACATCAGCAATGCCCAGCTCTTCTTCCGCTTCACGGCGCGCAGATTCCAGCAGTTCCTCGCCGCTCTGCACCACGCCACCGGCAGTGGCATCCAGCATGCCCGGCATAAAGTCTTTTATTTCAGTGCGGCGCTGGACCAGAATTTTACCCATGCCATCGTGAACCACGATGTAGGTCGCGCGATGGCGCAAACATTGTGCCCGCATTTGCGCACGGCTGGACTGTGCAATAACCTCGTTATCTTCGCTAACGATATCCACCCACTCCGTGCCGCTGTCTTGCTCCACCATCCGTAACCCTTATCTGTTCTGGCGCCTCAGCGCTCGTTTACCCTTGCCCGCACAGTGTGCCACGGGCCGTTAAAAAATTATAATCCCACGGTGTCATTCACAAGGTCTCCTGGAGGATTCTGACAGCCACAGCTGAACCGAAGCGCGCTGCCACTGGAAATGAGCATAGTCCGCCACGCTTTCCGGCACCGCATCGCCATGCAGCACCAGCCGGTTGATCATCACTGCCAGGTCGGTATCCGCAATGGACCACTCTCCAAACAGGTTCTGCTGGCCTGCAGACAGCAGGCGCTCAACGGCAGCAATAAGTTTAGCCGCAGAGTGCTGCGCCGCCTCACTAAGCGGGCCAAAAGTGTCTCCAGCGAACAGCACTTCCGTCGGGCGCTCCTCACGGATTGGCAGAAAATCGCTGCGCAGCCAGGCCTGTATCTCACGCGCTTTAGCCCTTTTTTTCAGATCCCGGGGATAGAGCCGCTCGAATTCCGGCGCGGGAAAACGCTCCTCCAGATACTCTTCTATCGCGGAGGATTCTGATAACAGGAAATCATCAACCTGCAGAGTGGGCACGCGGCGGGTCAGTGAAATCTGACTGTACGGCTGCGCCAGATTCTCCTGACTGGACAGGTCAATATGCTGCAAGGAAAAAGGCACCCCCTTTTCACTCAGGGCAACAAAAACGGACATCACATACGGACTGAAAAAACAGGCATCTGACCAGAGCGTAACGTTGGGATAGTTCATCCTGTGTTCCTCACAAGGCGGTGTCTGCATCCTGTTTACCCACTTTTTGGCCGGAAGGCAATCTCTCTGAAGCACCCGGCAGACAATACAGAACAGCCTTCCGGGCAACGGCCTGAATCTGGCATCTCTGGCTTCACTGCAGGGTGAATCGATGCACTTCACAGCCTTTCCTGCGAACATCTTCTAAGCTGAATAGCGGGCTGTTGGCTTTTTTACTTCATCTCTTAAGGACAGACAACATGCACATTTTACTCACGGGCGGAACCGGCCTGATTGGCAGTCACCTTATTCCCCGCCTGCTACAGCGCGGCTTCCAGGTCAGCGTGGTCACCCGCGACGTGGCCAGCGCACGAAAAAAACTCGGCGACACGGTCAACCTGTGGTCAGGACTCGACCAGCAGCGAGATCTGGACGGGATCGATGCAGTGATCAATCTGGCAGGTGAACCGATTGCCGACAAACGCTGGACAGAGCACCAGAAACAACAGCTCTGTGAGAGCCGCTGGCAGATCACCGAGCGGCTGGCGGCGCTGATCAATGGCAGCACGTCACCTCCGGCCGTTTTCATCTCTGGTTCGGCCACGGGCTATTACGGTGATACCGGGGACCTGGTATTAACCGAGGACGATCCGGGGCATGAAGAGTTCACCCATACGCTCTGCGCCCATTGGGAAGCGTTAGCGCTGGCAGCAGAAAGTGAAAGAACGCGGGTTTGCCTGCTGCGAACCGGCGTTGTGCTGGCAAAGGAAGGCGGTGCATTGAGCAAAATGAAGCTGCCCTTTAAGCTTGGCATCGGCGGTCCCTTAGGCAACGGCAAACAGTACATGCCCTGGATCCATCTGGACGATATGCTCAACGCCATTCTCTGGCTGCTGGACAACAAAAACCTGCGCGGCCCATTCAATATGGTGGCACCGTATGCCGTGCGCAATGAACAGTTTGCCGCCACGCTGGGGCATGCCCTGCACCGTCCGGCCTTTATGCGCACGCCCGCCAGCGCCATCAAACTGATGATGGGCGAATCGTCGGTACTGGTGCTCGGCGGTCAGCATGTGCTGCCCAAGCGGCTGGAGGAGTCAGGATTTACCTTCCGCTGGTATCAGCTGGATGAAGCGCTGGAAGATGTGATGTAAGCTCTGGCAGCATGAGAGTTTCAAATCAGCTATCAGCAAGGCTTAATCATGAAAAAAGTCAGTATCCTGGCCCTACTTTTCATTCTTACCGGATGTGTCGATCTTGATCAGGTCATACTGCATCCGGAACTGAAAACAGCTTATTTTAACGGGCATCCCCGCCAGGTCGAAAACTGCCTGGACAGCGCAGCATTGAACAGGAATTTATCATTAAGGGAAGATGACCCTTTCTCGAATGGAGATAAGCGGTTTAATTTATTCAGAAAAGATGGCGAACATATCGCATCAATTGATGATCAGGCTTTTGGTAAAGATCAAACCAGCGTTAATTTTTATTACGTTCGCAACGACCCTGACGCATTCGCTTCAATAACTGCAATGATTGAGCAATGCAAAAAATCTCTCTACTGATCCTGAAGCAGCCAGGAGACGAATGGCTCGTCTCCTGGTGAAGGCGGGATTACTTTAGCGCCCCGGAGAGGAACTGCTGCAGACGGGTGCTTTTCGGATTAGTAAACAACTCCTGCGGCGACCCCTCTTCTTCAATTTTGCCCTGATGCAGGAAGATCACATGGCTGGACACGTGGCGGGCAAACTCCATTTCGTGGGTCACCACCACCATGGTTTTGCCCTCTTCAGCCAGCTTCTGCATGATCCTCAGCACCTCACCCACCAGTTCCGGATCGAGAGCGGAGGTCGGTTCATCAAACAGCAGCACTTCAGGCTCCATTGCCAGCGCACGCGCGATGGAAACACGCTGCTGCTGTCCGCCTGACAGGTTCACCGGATATTTAGCGCGGGCACGTTCATCAATCCCCACCTTATCCAGATAGCGGATTGCCCGCTCCTGCGCTTCCGCCTTGCTCAGGCCCAGCACCTGAATTGGCGCTTCCATCACGTTCTGCAGCACCGTCATATGGCTCCACAGATTGAAGTGCTGGAACACCATCGTCAGGCTGGTGCGCAGCGCACGCAGCTGCTCCTTATTGGAGACCTTCAGCTGGCCGTCGGTATCGCGCACCAGGTTGATCATCTGGTTGTTGACGGCGATGGTGCCTTCGCTCGGTTTTTCCAGGAAGTTAATACAGCGCAGGAAAGTACTTTTACCTGAACCGGATGAGCCGATAATGCTGATCACATCCCCGGCATTCGCCTGCAGTGATACGCCCTTCAGCACCTCATGCTCGCCATAGCGTTTATGCAGTTCGGTGACGCTTAATTTGTTTTCAGCCATAATTTTGCTCAATGGGTTGATGAAGGTTTAACGTGCTTCAGCCAGCGTTTTTCCGCTTTGCGGAACAGACTAATCAACACATACGAGATAATCAGATACAGCACGGCCGCGATGCCAAAAGCGGTAAACGGCTGATAAGTGGCGGAGTTAATATCACGCGCGACTTTCAGCAGATCCGGCACCGTCGCGGTAAAGGCCAGTGCGGTGGAATGCAGCATCAGGATCACTTCATTGCTGTAAGCTGGCAGCGCGGTGCGCAGTGCCGAAGGCATAATGATGCAGCGGTACAGTTTAAAGGTGGAGAAACCATAGGCGCGAGCGGCTTCAATCTCACCATGGGGAACCGCACGGATCGCACCCGCGAACATTTCTGTGGTATAGGCGCAGGTGTTAAGCGTTAATGCCAGCAGCGTACAGTTTAGCCCGCTGCGGAAAAAGACATTCAGCAACTCGTTGCCTTTCACCACTTCCAGCGTGTACATGCCGGAATAAAACACTAACAGCTGCACATACAGTGGCGTACCGCGAAAGACATAAGTGAACAGCCACACCGGGAAACTCACGGCTTTGATCGATGAGACGCGCGCAATGGACAGCAGCACCGCCATGCAGCCACCCAGCACAACGGAGACGATCAGCAGCCACAGCGTGATCGCCACGCCGGAAAAGCGGTAACCGTCGGTCCACAGCAGGGCTTTCCAGTATTCCTGAATAATATCGATCATAAGTCAGCTCTTCTTACACCCACAGAGTAACGGCGCGTTAACCACCACAGCACCCCGTTGGAGAGCGTGGTAAAAATCAGGTAAATCACCCCGGCCACAATGGCGAAGTAGAACGGCTGCCAGGTACTTTTTCCCGCCAGCTGCGTTGCTTTCACCACATCTTCCAGTCCCAGCAGCGAAACCAACGCGGTGGCTTTCAGGATCACCTGCCAGTTATTGCCAATGCCCGGCAGCGCATAACGCATCATGCCCGGGAACAGGATCCGGCGAAAAGTCTGTGAGGAGGAGAAGCCGAAGGCGGTGGCGGCTTCAATCTGCCCTTTTGGCACGGCCATATAAGCCCCGCGGAAGGTTTCAGTGAAGTAAGCACCATAAATAAAACCGAGCGTGATGATGCCCGCGACCATCGGATCAATATCAAACTGATCGAAGCCGAGCATATCAGTAATCTGATTCAGGGCGATCTGCAACCCGTAGAAAATCAGCAGCATCAGTACCAGATCGGGTACGCCGCGGATCAGGGTGGTATAACCTTCAAAAATCAGTGCCAGCGTGCGATTGCTGGAAAGTTTGGCCCCGGCGCCAATTAAACCAAGGATCACGGCCAGCAGCACGGAGCTGAGTGCCAGCTCCAGAGTCACCATCGCGCCTTTAAAAATTACTTCCGAATATCCATACAGCATAGGTAGTTCCTGTCCTGGTATTAACTTGGTGTTTTATCCGCCTGTAGCGTACAAAACGGGGGCCGCCGTCTGCAGACTGGCTGGCCCCCATGACAGGTATTGTTAACCGCCGTACACGTCAAAGTCGAAATATTTTTTCGCTAACTTGTTGTAAGTCCCATCTTTACGCATGGAATCGAACGCTTTATCGATAGCTGCTTTCAGGTCAGCATCATCTTTACGCATGCCCATACCGGTACCAACACCGAAGATTTTGTCATCTTTCACTGACGGACCAGCGAAGGCGTACTCTTTACCGGCTGGCTGCTTCAGGAAACCTTCGCTGGCGGCGACTTCGTCCTGGAATGCCGCGTCAATACGGCCCGCGGCCAGATCCTGATACACCAGGTCCTGGTTAGCATAGGGGGTGATAGTGATGCCCTGTGGACGCCAGTACTGATTGGCGTAGGTTTCCTGCACGGTACCCTGCAGCAGACCGATGGTTTTGCCTTTCAGCGATTCCACCGTCGGCTGAATTTTTGATCCTTTCGGCGCAATCAGACGGGAGTTAGCCGCGTACAGTTTCTCAGAGAAGGCGATCTCTTCCTGGCGCTTTTCAGTGATCGACAACGAAGAGATGATCGCGTCGATTTTTTTCGCTTTCAGGGAAGGGATCAACGCATCAAAGTCGCTTTCCACATAGGTGCATTTGGTCTCGATACGCTTACAGATCTCGTTCGCCAGGTCGATATCAAAGCCAACCAGCTGCCCCTGAGCATTCTTCGATTCAAACGGGGCATAGGTCGGATCGGTACCGATACGCAGCGTTTTTGGCACGGCGGCAAACGCGCTACCGGCGCTGGTCAAAGCCAGCAGCAGAGAAAGAGCCAGGACCTGCTTTTTCATAGATTACCCTCGAGTTTGGTCTTTTATTATTCAGTCGTGATGTGTGTTTAGCGCAGTAACAGCAAATGTCATGTGCAGATTTCGTGCCACTTTTACATCTGCCTGCCCCATCGCAGCGCTAACGGGCCTGTCCGCCTTTACCGGGCGCAAATACCTGGCAGGCGTGGGAATATATAGCAGGTTTGAAGTAACAAATTGGTAACAATGTCGCATTTTGGTGCATGGCATGCACGAAAAGCGATTCAGCACCAATTGACGCACCATTTTGGTGCTACTGAGGGAGGGTTATGCACCTTGCCAGCGCGTAAACAGATCTTTGTCGAGTTCAACATCAAACTGATCGAGGACGCGATTAACGGTCTGATCGACTATGTCCATCACGTTTTGCGGGCGATGATAAAAGGCCGGAACCGGCGGCATGATGATGGCGCCAAGCTCTGCGGCGGTGGTCATCATCCGCAGATGCCCAACATGGAGGGGAGTTTCACGCACGCACAGCACCAGCCTGCGGCGCTCTTTCAGGATCACATCTGCCGCGCGGGTCAGCAGCCCGTCGCTGTAGCTGTGCACAATGCCGGAAAGGGTTTTCATTGAACAGGGCAGGATTGCCATGCCATCCGTTTTGAAAGAGCCGGAGGATATACTGGCCGCTATATCGCGCACGTCATGGACCACATCGGCCAGCGCATTCACTTCCCGCACCGTGTAGTCGCTCTCCAGCGCCAGCGTCTGACGCGCGGCCTGACTCATCACCAGATGGGTTTCCACCCCGCTTACCTGCTGCAGAACCTGCAGAGCGCGCACGCCATAAATCACGCCGCTGGCGCCTGAGATACCGATAATGAGTCGTTTCATAATACTCCTTCGCTGTTTCTGTCCTGCCCTGGCAGAAATAAAAATAGGCTGGAATCGCTTCCAGCCCATCATACCTGCTGTCACACCTCAGGGCATTAGCCTTCGTTATGCATTTCCAGGTTTTCCACTTCATTCTGCCGGGCCAGCGCTTTGGCATCGTCATTACGCAGCGACTGGAGGTACTCCAGATATTGCTGATCGACGTCTTTGGTGACGTAAACGCCATTAAACACCGAGCATTCAAACTGGGCGATATCCGGGTTCTCTTCGCGTACCGCTTCGATCAGGTCGTTGAGATCCTGGAAAATCAGCGCGTCGGCACCAATCAGCTGGCGGATCTCTTCCACTTCACGGCCGTGAGCAATCAGCTCGGTGGCGCTTGGCATATCAATGCCATAGACGTTCGGGAAGCGAATTTCCGGAGCCGCAGAGGCCAGATACACTTTCTTCGCCCCGGCTTCACGGGCCATTTCGATGATCTGCTCGCAGGTGGTCCCGCGAACGATGGAGTCATCGACCAGCAGCACGTTCTTGTCACGGAACTCGGCGCGGTTAGCGTTCAGCTTGCGGCGAACCGCGCTGCGGCGCTGGTGCTGTCCAGGCATGATAAAGGTGCGGCCAACGTAGCGGTTTTTTACAAACCCCTGGCGGTATGGCTTGTCCAGAATGCGGGCCATTTCCAGCGCGATATCACAGGAAGTTTCCGGGATTGGGATCACTACATCGATATCCAGATCTTCCCACTCACGGGCGATTTTCTCACCCAGCTTGGTGCCCATACGCACTCGCGCACTGTAGACGGAAATTTTGTCCAGGAATGAATCCGGGCGGGCAAAATAGACGTACTCGAACAGGCACGGGTTGAATTTCGGGTTCTCTGCACACTGACGGGTAAACAGCTGACCTTTCTCGGTGACGTAAACTGCTTCGCCCGGTGCGACATCACGCAGGAATTCAAAACCAAGCGTATCCAGCGCCACGCTCTCGGAAGCCACCATATATTCGGTGCGGCCGTCAGCCAGGGAACGTTTGCCGATCACCAGCGGGCGGATGCCGTTAGGATCGCGGAAGGCAACCAGCCCGTGGCCGATAATCATCGCCACGCAGGCGTAAGCGCCACGCACGTGCTGGTGCACCGCTGCCACAGCGGCAAAAATGTTCTCGGCTTCCAGCGGATAGTGCTGGAAACGGTCCACTTCGGACGCGAAGATATTGAGCAGAATTTCAGAGTCGGAAGTGGTGTTAACGTGACGACGACCGGTTTCGAACAGCGCTTTACGTAGCTCGTGGGCATTGGTCAGGTTACCGTTATGAGCCAGAGTGATACCGTAAGGGGAATTCACATAAAAGGGCTGGGCTTCAGAAGCACTGGAGCTTCCTGCCGTGGGGTAGCGGACGTGGCCGATCCCCATATTGCCCTGCAGACGTTGCATATGGCGGGCTTCAAATACATCGCTGACCAGGCCGTTGGCTTTACGCAAACGGAAGCAATTCAATGCATCAATGGTAACGATGCCTGCGGCATCCTGCCCACGGTGCTGGAGCACCGTTAACGCGTCATAAATCGACTGGTTGACCGGTGAAAAACCGGCGATCCCGACAATACCGCACATATTGACATTTCCTCATAAGCCGCAACCCCGGTTCGATTACCGGGGCAAAAAACTCGACGTGCTTTTCAGGTAGTCGAAAAACCACCTGATGATGTAACTGAACTGGGGAACCAGCTGGGACTGTTGCCAGTCCGGGCTTTTGGAAAAGCCAGTGAAAGTATCGAGGAAAAACAGAATGGCTGACACAATCAGCACGCCACGTAATGCCCCGAAACAGACTCCCAGCACTCTGTCGGTACCCGACAGGCCGGTTTTTTCAACCAGCGAACCAATCACGTAGTTAACGATCGCCCCGACTAACAGCGTGGCAATGAATAACACCGCAATGGCGATTCCATTTCGAACCAGTTCGTCTTCAAAACCTGTAAACCAGACGGCAAGGAAGGAGTAGTAATGACTGGCGACAAAAAATGCGCAACTCCAGGTGACGAGGGATAAAGCTTCCCGAACAAACCCGCGGATCAGGCTGACAAGAGCCGAAAAACCAATAACCGCAATAATGACGTAATCTATCCAGACCATGAACTCTTCCAGCAACAATGCCCTTAAGATCGCCTCTTTCTGTGACAGCACTATCTCCATACAACAGAGGGAGACGAGCCTTAAGTTCGGGGCGAATTCTAACAGAAAAAGAAAACGTTTGCGTAGGGTTTTCCTTTGCCAGTTTAATTAAAACAAAATGCAAAAAAAATCAGCAATTACGCGCCCTGGCAGCCGGTGCAGCACCTGCACTGACCGTCCGAAGCAATTGGCTGATTTACTTCAGATAACCGGCCAGAACGATAAATGATGACCCTCGTTATGGCCGGGGACAACGCAGCCAGAAAAGGCTCTGGCTGTTACATTAATAGAGACAACCTAACGGGCGCTGTAAGGTTTAACCACCCCACCCAGCCCTGAAATGCCTTTCAGTTCGCTGACCGCTGCCTGCATCTTCGCTTTGGAAGCATCCGGCCCGACGTAGATGCGGGTAATTTGTCCCTGTACCGGCGTGGAAGGCACGGTGAAAGCACGGTAGCCTGACAGGCGCAGTTGTGCGACGACTTCATTGACCTTAGCGGCATTTTTCAACGCACCCAACTGAACAACATAGGCCTGACCGGCTGGCGCACTCTCCTGCTGAGCAGGCTGCGTTTGCTGCGGTTCCGGCTTCGGTTTTTCAACCGTTTTTTCTGCCGGCTTCGGCTGAGGTTTTGGCGTTTCAACAGGCTTTGGCTTTTCGACCGGTTTAGGTTTCTCTACCGGCTTCTGCTGCTGCGGCCTGGAAGGCTGCGTGGGCGGCGGAGCCACGACGGTAGGGTGATTAGCCGACTGAGGCGCGGTGGAACCGCTCTCTGCCTGGGAAGTATTGCCACCATCCTGCCCTGTCATTGCGGTACTGGCCCCTTCTGGCGGCTGGGCTGGCAGCGACTGGGTCACCGGCGGCACCATATCCGTTTCCTGCTGGTCGCCCGGTTTCGGCACCAGCGGAATAGCAGCAAACTCTTCTTTGTAATGCTTTTTCTTACCGTCCAGCAAGCCAGGCAGAATAATCACGCCCAGCGCCACGATAATGACGGTCCCGACTAAACGGTTTTGAAACTTACTTGCCACTGCCGTTCTCCGTTTGCATCGTTTCCATTACGTGTGCCACGGTGTGGAACGAACCACACACCAGCACAGTGTCCTGAGCCTGCGCCTGCTGGCAGGCATGATTAAATGCTTCTGCCACGCTGGAGAACGCCTCTGCCGTCGGCAGATGCGCCATCAGCTCACCCGCACTGGCACCCCGCGGGCCTTCCAGCGGCGCACAGTACCAGCAGTCAACTTCAGGGGCCAGGCAGGCCAGGGTTCCGGCAATATCTTTGTCATGAAGCATGCCAACTACGGCGTGCACTTTACCGGTTGTTGGCAGCTCGCTCAGTCTCCCGGCAAGATAGGCCGCAGCATGAGGGTTATGAGCCACATCCAGGATTATCCGGGGAGCTTCTGCAACAGTCTGAAAACGACCGGGCAAAACAGCCTTATCCAGCCAGCCGTAAATTACCGCCGGGTCCACTTTCAGGGAGGAGGCGCGCAACGCAGCCAGCGCAGTGGCTGCATTAGGCAAAGGAACTTGCGGCAGCGGAAGCGCCGCCAGAGTGCCCTGCCCGTCGCTGAACGACCAGTCGTTGTCACCCACGGTGAATGACCAGTCGCGACCACGCTTCAGGAGGGTTGCCCCCAACGTATCGGCCACTCCAGCGATGGTTTCCGGCATTTCAGGCTCGCCCACTACCGCCGGTTTGCCACCACGGAACACCCCGGCTTTCTCGCGCCCGATACTTTCCCGGTCCGGCCCCAGCCAGTCGGTGTGGTCCAGCGCAATGCTGGTGACCACGGCGATATCCGCATCAACAATATTGGTGGCATCCAGCCTTCCACCCAGACCCACTTCGAGGATCGCCACATCCAGCGCGGCGCGTTTAAACAGCCACAGCGCGGAAAGCGTGCCGTATTCAAAATAGGTCAGAGAGGTGTCACCGCGTCCGGCTTCAATATCAGCAAACGAGGCGGTATGGTCGGCTTCAGCCAGCTCTTCGCCCTGAATGCGCACCCGTTCGGTATAGCGCAGCAGATGAGGCGAGCTGTAGACGCCAACCCGATAGCCCGCCGCCATCAGCAATGTTTCAAGGGTCCGGCAGGTGGTGCCTTTGCCATTGGTACCGGCGACGGTGAAAACGACAGGTGCGGGAGTTAACAGGTCGAGCCGTGTAGCCACGCGCTGGACGCGAGCCAGCCCAAGTTCGATAGCTTGAGTGTGGAGATTCTCAAGATAATGAAGCCACGTGACCAGAGGCGACGTGGCTTGAGGAAGATTATCCATTTGTCCCGTTCACAACGTTACGGTTCATTGGTGAAAGGAGCTTGCGCTCCTTTCCATCATCAGTCAGGCCTCATGGCTCTGTGGGGCTTCATCTGCCGCCGCTTCTTTCAGGCTGTCTTCCTGCGGCTCTGGCAGATTCATCATCTTCGCCAGAATGGTTGCCAGCTTGAAGCGCATCACCGGACGGCGCACGATCATATCGATAGCGCCCTTCTCGATCAGGAACTCACTGCGCTGGAAGCCAGGTGGCAGCTTTTCACGCACGGTCTGCTCGATAACACGTGGACCGGCAAAGCCAATCAGCGCTTTCGGCTCGGCGATGTTCAGGTCGCCCAGCATGGCGAAGCTGGCGGACACCCCGCCCATGGTCGGGTCGGTCAGCACGGAGATATATGGCAGACCGCGCTCCTGCATTTTCGCCAGTGCGGCGCTGGTTTTCGCCATCTGCATCAGCGACATCAGCGCTTCCTGCATACGCGCACCGCCGGATGCGGAGAAACAGATCATCGGGCAGTTGTCTTCCAGGGCCTGTTCAACCGCACGCACAAAGCGCGCACCTACCACGGAACCCATTGAGCCACCCATAAAGGAGAACTCAAACGCTGCGGCAACGACTGGCATACCGTGCAGCGTACCTTTCATTACGATCAGCGCGTCTTTCTCGTCGGTCTCTTTCTGTGCTGCTACCAGACGGTCTTTGTATTTCTTGGAATCCCGGAACTTGAGCAAATCTTTCGGCTCCAGCTCGCTGCCCAGCTCAACCAGTGAGCCTTCGTCCAGCAGACTGTGCAGACGTTCACGACCGTGCATACGCATGTGGTGATCGCATTTCGGGCAAACTTCCAGATTGCGTTCCAGCTCGGCGCGGTACAGAACCTGGCCGCAGCTGTCGCATTTGGTCCAGACCCCTTCAGGGATACTGGCTTTGCGCGAGGGGGTGATTGTGCTCTTATTGAGAATTCGTTCAATCCAGCTCATTGATGACCTGTTATGTTGTTTGTTGTGCTAAATCAGTTACTTAACACAGATTATCGCCTGAGAAACAGGCAACATTACACCATAAAATACAACTTCACGCTACCTGTTCATTGTTGTGTTATCACAACCTTTTAAATGACGCTAATCGCCACAGCATAAGGGTTTAGCATCAGATCCTGTGTTTGTGATCCTCTTCGCTAATACCCTTTACTTAAATATGGATATATAAAAGCTAAACATTTAATGTAAGGCTGGTCACCACAATAAGGAGATTGAGAAAATGCTGGAACCTAAAAAAGGATTGTTAACGTTCAGGGCCGAAGGTAATGATTTTAAATCGAGCCAAGACTACTCAAGGAAAATACACTGGCCTGGCGTAGGCTCTTCATGTGGCAATAATGCATCTGGCGTGACTATTGGCAGGGGATTTGATCTGGGCAAAAGAACAAAAATCAGTTCTCTGATGATTTTACAAAGGGCGCAAATAAACACAGAACAGTCTGAACTTATTGCAAGCGGGTCTGGGATGAAAGGATGTTCAGCTTATCAATTTGTTAAGAAGAATCGAGATAAGATCGCAGAAATAACAGAACTACAACAGCTCACTCTTTTTTATATCACCTATTCTGAAATGGAAAAAGATGTAGAAAGAATATGTAAGAAAAGAGATGTAATCAAAACATATCATCCAATTCCAGATACGTCGCCAGAAATAGCATGGAAAAACATTCCTGAAATAATAAAAGAAGTCCTTATCGATTTACGATATCGTGGTGATTATACACCGGATAGCAGAGCGCTGATTCAACGTGCCGCCTATGCGGGAGATATCCGGGAGTTCAGGAAAGTTTTATCAGACAAATCACTTTGGCTAAGAGTTCCTAATGACAGATTTATCAGGAGGATGAATTCACTATGAAAAGAATGATCCAACATGTTATTTTTTACTGTTTAATTTATTCAGCAGGCGGTCACGCTGCATTTACTGAACCAGAAATAAGCCAGTTACAGGCTATCAATGACAATTCAGAAAAAGAAATGAAAAGCAGTTTAAACTTGCTAAAAGAAACCCTTAACAGATTAGCAAAAGACATGCCCGAGAGAAAAAAAGAAATTCTGGACTTAAGTCTTTCATGGAATAAAACCATTGAGAAAAAATGTCAGGTAAAAATACACGACTCGCTTAACACCGATGCTGAAATAGCAGAAAGAAATGCATGTTTAACATCAGAATACAAATTGGAAAAAGAGTTCATGGAGAAAATCAATCTTTAATCCGATACCCTTTGTATACTACATCCGTAGTATACAAAGGGCTTTTAGCGACTAAACGCCCGATATTCAGGCCCACCCGAAGGAGGTCTGACGTAAACTTACTGCGATTTCTGCTGCCGTGCTGCACGACGGTGGCGTAAAACTTCCACCACGCCAGGCAGAACCGATACCAGAATAATCGCAATTATCAGGTAGTGAATGTTCTCCTGCACTGCCGGGAGGTTACCGAAGAAGTATCCGGCATACGAGAACAGCAGCACCCAAAGCAGGCCGCCAGCCACGTTGAACAGCGCAAAATGGCGATAAGACATTTTGCCCATTCCGGCGACAAACGGCGCGAAGGTGCGAACAATTGGCACGAAGCGCGCCAGAATAATCGTTTTCCCACCGTGACGCTCGTAAAATTGATGCGTTTTATCGAGGTAGCTGCGACGGAAAATCTTCGAGTTCGGGTTGCTGAACAGTTTATCGCCAAACAACCGGCCAATAGTATAGTTCACCGCATCACCCAGGATGGCTGCCACGCACAACAGCACTACCATCACATGAACGTTCAGCGCACTGTCAGGAATGGCCGCCAGAGCACCGGCCACGAACAGCAGCGAATCGCCGGGCAGGAACGGCGTGACCACCAGCCCCGTTTCGCAAAACAGGATCAGGAACAAAATGGCATAAATCCAGACGCCGTACTGCGCAACCATCGCTTGTAAATGGACATCAATGTGCAGAATAAAATCGATTACGGTGTGAATCAGTTCCATATAAATTTCCTTGATACTCCAGGCCAGGTTTAATCCGCGAGGAACAGAGGCCCCATCGGCGGACGTGGTAAATCAAAATGGTCAGGATAATCGACGGCGACCAGATAAAGCCCTTCGGCTCTGGCGGTCGCTGCTGCGAGCGTGCGATCTTTTGCCGCCAGCAGCTCTGCCATCCAGCTCTCCTGCTGATTCCCACAGCCTATTTCCATCAGGCTGCCAACTATGTTGCGCACCATATGGTGCACGAAGGCATTGGCTTTGATATCCACCACCACGTAAGCACCAAGTCGGCTGACGTTCAGGTGCATTACATTGCGCCAGGGCGTGCGCGACTGGCACTGCACGGCCCGGAATGAGGTAAAATCATTCTCACCCAGCAGAACCTGCCCGGCGCGCTGCATCTTTTCCGCATCCAGGGGATGATAAAAGTGCGTGACGCCACCGTGCAGGATTGCCGGTCGCAGACGCCGGTTATAGATGACATACCGGTAACGCCGCGCGGTGGCGCTAAAACGAGCGTGAAACTCATCAGAAACTGACTTTACCCAGCGCACCGCAATGTCGTCCGGCAGGTTGGCATTCACTCCCAGAGTCCAGGCCGCATCTTTACGCTGTGAAGTGGTCTCGAAATGCACCACCTGACCGGTGCCGTGAACGCCAGCATCCGTTCGCCCGGCGCAGAACACGCTGACCGGATGATCGGCCACTTTCGACAGGGCTTTTTCCAGCTTTTCCTGCACGCTTCTGACTTCCTGCTGCCGCTGCCAGCCGTAATAACGGCTGCCATCGTATTCAATGCCGAGCGCCAGTTTAAAGGTCTGCTGCGGCAGGACGGCTTCGGACATCAGTAAAAATACTCCTGCACCAGCTGCTCAGCGGTTTTCACCGCCATCAGCGCGCCGCCAAAGCGAACATTGTCCGCCACTGACCAGAATTGCAGCATCTCCGGCACGCCGTAATCGTTGCGCACGCAGCCAAGGCTGAGCTGCACGTTGCCGGAAGCATCGCCAACCTGAGTTGGATAGTCATCTTCATCAGACAGGGCAATGTCTTCCGCCTGCACCAGCGCTTCACGTGCTTCTTCAGCCGACATCGGACGAAGATTTTCGATATGCACAATCTGCGCGTTGCCGTAGAACACCGGAGCCTGAACAGTGGTCACGGTAATTGGCAGACCTTCGTCCTGCAGCACTTTGCGCACCTGATCAATCAGCCGACGCTCCTGCAGTACGCTGCCTTCAGCATCCGCCAGCAGCGGCAGCATATTGAAGGCCAGCTGACGACCAAAATAAGTCTCTTCAGCAGGCAGACCGTTCAGCAGACGGGCACTCTCCCCCGCCAGAGAATCAACCGCGGCTTTGCCGTGGGCAGAGGCAGCAATCAGGCTGGTGACCTGCAAACGTCCCAGACCGGCCTGATCGACCAGCGGCTTGATGGCGCACAGCAGCTGACTGGTGACGCTGTCCGCCACGCTGATGATGTTGCGATTGCGGTAGTCAGCCAGCACCTGCGGATTAACATCCGGCACCACCAGCGGCACATCCGGCTCCAGCGCAAACAGGTCGCTGGTGTCAATCACCAGGCAGCCCGCGTTTGCCGCTTCATCGGCGTAACGGGCCGAGGCTTCGCGCCCGGCAGCGAAGAACGCCAGCTGCACCTGTGACCAGTCAAACTGGCTGGCGTCGTTGACCATCAACGTTTTGCCTTCAAAACGCAGGTTTTCACCCGCGCTGCGTTCGCTCGCCAGCAAATACAGCTCACCAACCGGGAACTGGCGTTCCGCCAGCAGTTCCAGTACAGCTCCCCCTACTGCGCCTGTCGCGCCAAGTAGCGCAATATTCCAGCCGTCAGACATGTTGGTTTACTCCAGACAATGACACAAAAACAGAAGGCGGTGAGGACACCGCCCGGTATTTAAAATTTTTCCCGTCATCACGGGGCAGAATCTCCTGGCACGGGCGGAATAAACGCCTCCCCTGCTGCAGAGGCGAACTCCTTCGCTCCACTTTATGGATATCTGAATTTAGCTTTCCTGCCTTATGACAACCTTAGGAAGCCGGCTGGAAAACGGCGTTGAAGCCAAGCTTAGCCAGCAGCGCAGCAGCCTGCTGCGAATCACAAATCACCTGCAGCGAGGACCATTCGCGACGCTCCATATAATTCTTACGCAGCCGATCGAACTCACCCGCTATCGCCGCCACTTTTCGCAGTGGCGCATCATCACGGCGCACATCATACACCAGATGGACCACTCTTTTTAGCGTTGGCTGGTCCAGTTCACCGTGCAACGTGACGCTGCCAAATTCCGGCGCGGGCAGCAGCGTATCAAGCGCGACCTGCTCCGGTTTGCCAAGGAATGCCGTCCAGGCTTCATAAACCTGAGTGGTGCCGCGCGCTTTACCTTCCAGCGTATAACCCGCGATATGTGCGGTGGCAATGTCTACTTTCGCCAGCAGCGGCAGGGAAAGATCCGGTTCTGGTTCCCAGACATCCAGCACCACGCTAAGATCGCTGCGCTGCTCCAGCACCTTTAACAGAGCGGCATTATCCACCACCGGACCCCGACAGGCGTTAATCAGAATGGTGCCAGGTTTCAGAGCATTCAGCAGCGCTTCGTCTGCCAGATGCAGCGTTTTGTATTCACCCTGTTTAAAAAGCGGCGTGTGGAAGGTGAGGATATCGGCTTCGGCTACCAGCGTGGAGAGCGGCAGGAAATCCCCCTCATCACCGCGATCGGCACGTGGTGGATCGCACAGTAAGGTACGGATGCCCAAAGCCTCCAGACGGGCCTGCAACCTGCCGCCCACGTTGCCCACGCCGACGATGCCTACGGTACGGTCTTTTAGCAGGAAACCATCACGCTCTGCCAGCAGCAGCAGAGAGGAGAAAACATACTCCACCACGGCGATGGCGTTGCAGCCTGGCGCGGCTGAGAAAGCAATTCCCTGTTCCTGCAGAAACGCCTCATCTATATGGTCGGTTCCGGCTGTGGCAGTGCCGACAAACTTCACCGGTTTTCCGTTCAGCAGCTCCGCGTTAACCTTAGTGACCGAGCGGACCATCAGCCCATCGGCATCATCCAGCTCGCGCTGCGGAACCGGGCGGCCCGGCACGGCAACCACGTTACCGGTGCGGCTGAACAGCTCGCGGGCATAAGGCATATTTTCATCAACGAGGATTTTCACAATCTGTTTCCTGCGTAATAACAGTGAGGGGCGATATTCTGCCACATTCCGGCAGCCCGGATAACCCTGAGGTGCTGTCATTCAGACGTTTACCGACGCGCTGCGGCGATAACGCTCCGGCGTGGTGCCGGACTGCTGTTGAAACATCACGATCAGCGCCGAAGCGGAACTGTAGCCCAGCTCCAGCGCCACGTTCTTCACCGATTTACCCTGTTCCAGCAGCGAGATAGCATGCAAAAAACGCAGACGCTGCCGCCATTCGCTGAAGGTCATCCCCAGCTCGCTCTGGCAACGGCGTGACAAGGTGCGTTCGGTGGTGTAAACACGGGCAGCCCACTGCGCCAGCGTGGTATTATCGGCGGGATTTTGTTCCAGCGCCGTCAGCACCGGGGCCAGGATTTTGTCGTCAGAAATAGGCAGGTAGCTGTCCTGCACTTCAGCGCACTTCAGCTGATCCATCAGCACCCCGCACAACCGCCAGTCCGCCTCAGTTTCCGGCACTTCCACTTCACGGACTGCACAATCATCAATGATAGCCTGCACAATCGGGCTGACTTTGAGCAGGCACGCACGCCGGGGCAAAGCATCACATAACGATGCGGCAATATTAAGCGTACGGAAATGGGCCTGCTTGTGGTTATAGCTGGCGTGCTCCACTCCGGGCGGGATCCAGATAGGAATGGCAGTGGGCGTCAGCAGGCGTTCGTCGCCCACTCTCATCTCCAGCACATTGCACTGAACAAAGATTACCTGTCCCCAGCTGTGGGTATGGGGCAGAAACTCTGTTCTGGCGTTAGTCTGTTCGTAGCGAAAGAAAAATTGCAGACTGTTTGCGTCATACGGAGAGAAGTAAGTTATCTGCTGGATCATTCTGTCCGGTCCGTGAAGATTATTGTCTGATTATCGTTATTCGTTTTGAACAGGACAAGCGTAAACTGCCCGCACTCTCTTTTCTGAGCCAGGTAATCTGATGAATTTTATGTTTCCCCTGCTGGCGGTGCTGATCTGGTCGATCAATGCCATCGTCAGTAAAGTTTCGGCAGGCGCGATCGATCCCGCAGCGATCTCCTTTTACCGCTGGGTGCTGGCCCTGCTGACTCTGACGCCGTTTATCCTGCCGGGCGTGTGGCGCAATCGTCAGCAGATTAAACGGGTATGGTGGAAACTGCTGATCCTCGGCCTGCTGGGCATGGTGCTGTATCAGAGCCTCGCGTATTACGCCGCGCACAGCGTTAGTGCGTTGTTTATGGGTATCCTGAACGCACTGATCCCACTGCTGACCGTATTGATCAGCATTGTACTGCTGCGACTGGCCCCGACGCTGGGTATCCTGCTGGGCAGTATTCTCTCGTTTGGTGGGCTGGTGTGGCTGGTCAGCCAGGGGGATCCTCAGCAATTACTGTCACACGGGTTGGGGAAAGGTGAGCTGATGATGTTTGCGGCCTCAACCTCCTACGCGCTGTATGGCGTACTGACCAAACGCTGGGCGATTACGCTGCCAAACTGGCAGAGCTTATACGTGCAGATTATCTTTGGCGTACTGCTGCTGCTGCCTAACTTTTTACTGGCAAAGGATGTGTCGCTGAACGTGAACAACATTCCGCTGGTGCTGTTTGCCGGGATCCCGGCCTCGATTATTGCGCCATTCCTGTGGATTCAGGGAGTGATGAGGATGGGTGCCAATACCGCCACTATCTTTATGAATCTGGCGCCGATTTTCACCGCGATTATCGCCGTGCTGTTCCTGCATGAAACGCTGCACAGCTATCACTTTATTGGCGGCGGCGTCACGTTGATCGGGGTGTTCCTTGCCCAGCGGCTGCGGACGCCACTGCGTCTGAAAAAAGAGCCTGCCAGTCGGTGTCCTGACCCTTCAGTCTGAACAGACTAAAATAATTCCTCCTCCATCCCCCCGGCCTCTACCTATCGCCGGGCGGGATTGTTATCATAGTGAATCACCCTTTCCGGCGCCCCGGATTTTGACCTATGAGTTAAGGATTTTGCCATGCAACCTCTAAGTGGCCCCGGTGCGCCAGTTCCCGGCGATCGTACTGCGGTAGATGCCAAAACCGGCACCGTCCGCCCAGGCCCGGGAGATCAGCCGCTGTCACCTGCCCAGCGCACCACGCTGGAAAGGCTGATCGTCAAAATCATGTCGCTCAGCACGTTAAAATCTCCTGAACTTTGGGCGGGATTACGTCGTGAAGTGGGGGTAAAAAATGATGCCGGTCTTTTATCGCGTCATTTTCCTGCTGCCGAGCAATTCCTTAATACCCGCCTGTCGCAGGTGCAGAATACTCATGCGAGCCGCCAGCTGTTTCAGCAGCTCAGCGATCTGCTGCCCCAGGGAAATAATCGCCAGGCGGTCAGTGACTTTATCCGTCAGCAGTTTGGCCATACCGTGCTCAGCTCGCTGAATCCGGACCAGATGCGCCAGGTGCTGACCATGCTGCAGAACGGCCAGATGGCGATTCCGCAGCCACAGCAAAATCACATTACCGACCGCTCGCTCCTGCCAGCCGAACATCACACGCTGAACCAGCAGATTGCCAGACTGGCTGCGGCTACCGGTGAACCACCCGACAGGCTGTGGACTGCGGTGCTGAAAGTAGTCAATCTGCACAGCGGCGATCCCATTCCTTCGCGCCTGTTCCCGCTGATGACTCAATATTTGCAGGTCAGTCAGACGCTGAGCCAGCATGCCGCGCCAACGCTGCCGATGCTGCTGACTTCGCTAAAAGTGCCGCCGGATCACGCTGAGCAAAAGATGCTGGAAGATGCCAGCCAGCAGCGCTTCCAGCTGCCGCCGCAGGCCATACTGACCCCGATTCAGGCACAGGATCTGATGAACCTGCTGTTCTCCCGGCGTGCCGAAAGGCTGCGTGAGCAGATGCTGGCAGATAACGAAATCAATCCTCAGCCGATTGTTGCGCCGCTGTTCGGTTACGTGCCTGCGGTACTGCAGCCGCTGGTTAACCGTCCGGTATTCACCGCCTTTGCCGTGCTGGTGCTTCTCGCCTTCCTGATGTGGATTTTCCTCTGAGTTTCAGCAGCCGCAGTCGGTTAATGTCGTCTGCGGCCATTCACCCCTTTCTGTACCCAGCGTGACCGGATGACGGTCGCGCTGCCAGAAATCCAGCCCGCCAGTCAGCTCTTTTACCTGAAAACCGGCACTTGCCAGCTTCCAGGCCCCTTTAGTTGAGCCATTGCAGCCAATCCCATCGCAGTAAGTAACGTAGACCTTCTCCCGGTCCAATCCGGCCAGCGTTTCGGCAGTCATGGTGCGGTGCGGAAAACTCACGGCCCCACAAATATGCCCGGCCTGATACTGCTCTGCCGGACGGGTATCAATCACCACGATCCCGGCAATGCCGTTAGCCAGATCCTGGGCCAAATCCCAGGCATCAGCGTAATGAGCCAGTTTATCCAGCAGCCAGACGGTACTCTGCTGTGCGGAAGGCGGCGGAAATTGTAAAACGGCGGAAGCAGTCATCAGTGAACTCCTTTGATTAGTGTACAAGCCGATGATACGGTGAAATGGCCTTAACAATAATACCCATTTCTACCGGATGATAAGACCATTATGTCGCTGACCACCGTACCCCTTATTCCACTCTTTGCTTCTCAGCAGGCCCTGACTCTGCGGGAAAAACTCTGCGCTACTTTGCGCCAGCTGATTGCCAGCGGAACGCTGCAAAAGGGTGAGCGACTGCCCTCCTCCCGCCTGCTGGCCGGAGATTTATCACTGTCCAGGGTCACGGTGGAAGCCGCTTATGCACAGCTGGAGAGCGAAGGCTACCTGTTACGCCAGACTGGCAAAGGCACTTTCGTGGCTATTGCTTTGCCAGAAGATCGCCGGGTGAAGAAACCCACTCAGGCAGCCCTGCCAGTGCTTTCTGCCCGGGGAAAACAGATCGTTGCTACGGGCGGCTGTCATGATCCCCTCTTCCCGCAGGCCTTTGCTGCCGGTTCGCCAGATCTGCGGGCTTTTCCGCAAAATATCTGGCGTCGTCTGGTTGGGCAGCGCCTGCGCCACTCACCGGAAGAGATGATGCGCTATGGCGATCCACAGGGATTACCTGAGTTACGTGATGCGGTGTCCCGCTACCTTGGTCAGTCACGCGGAGTACGCTGCAATGCCGCACAGGTGATTATCCTCACCAGTTCGCAGCAGGCGCTGCAAATGCTGGCAACATTACTGTGCGATCGGGGAGATAGTGTCTGGCTGGAAGAACCTGGCTACAACGGCGCACGTAATGCTTTTATCAGCGCTGGCGCAGAGGTAAAGGGCATTCCGCTGGACGATCAGGGCGCGGTGCCCGCAGAGGTGTCACCCAAACTGGTGTATCTCACGCCGTCGCATCAGTACCCTACCGGCATCACCATGAGCCTGCAGCGTCGCCTGCAGTGGCTGACTTATGCCCGGCGTCAGGGCTTCTGGCTGATTGAAGACGATTACGATAGCGAGTTTTACTACGACGAGCAGCCGATGCCCGCACTGCAGGGGCTGGATGAAGACCATCGGGTGCTGTACGTCGGCACCTTTTCCAAAGTGTTGTTCCCTTCCCTGCGGCTGGCTTATCTGGTGGTGCCGCCGTCGCTGGTAGAAGCCTGTTGCCGTTTGCGCAGCGTGATGGACGGCCACAGCGCGCAGCTGATGCAGGCGGTCACCGCCGATTTTATTAACAACGGTCATTTTCAGGCGCATTTGCGACTGATGCGTAAACTTTACGCCAGCCGCCGCGATTTGTTGCTGGCAGAACTGGAGAACAAACTCGGAAATCGGCTGCTACCGCTCAGCCATAACAGCGGGCTGCAACTTACGGTGACGTTACCACGAGGCGGCGAAGAAAGGTTAACAGGCGAGGCGCTCAAGGCCGGGCTGATCCTGCCACGATTATCTCCTTTGTGTGCTGCTGAAATAAAGCAGGAGGGCTGGCTGTTGGGGTTCTCCGCCCTGCAGCGGGCGGAGATTATTCAGGCCGTAGAGAAACTGGCCCGGTTACGTTACTGACTTCTGGCGAAATTAAGCGTGACGGCAATGCCCAGCGCCGCACAAGCCGCCCCGGCAAGATACACGGAACCATAGCCGAAAGAAGTCGCCAGAATACCGGTCAAGGGTCCGGTAATGCCGTAAGCGATATCCTGGAAAGCCGAGAATCCGCCAAGCGCCGTACCGCGTACCTGCGGTGCCACACGTTTCACTACTTCCACCCCCAGCGCGGGGAAGACCAGCGAGCAACCTGCGCCAGTCAGGGCAGCGCCCGCCAGCGCCATTGTGCCATTGGTCGCCAGCCCTAATACCAGCAGCCCTGCCGCCTCAATTGCCAGTGAGAACAGCGCCACCCGCACGCCACCCAGCCGATCCGGCATCCAGCCAAAGAAAATACGCATCAGCACAAAGGCCAGCCCGAAGGCGGTCAGAGTATAACCGGCATTTCCCCAATGCTGGCTGGCAAAATAGAGCGTGGTGAAAGTGCCAATTACAGCAAAACCGGTACCCTGCAATGCCAGAGCAAAACCGGGCGACAGGATCTGACCGACCACTTTCCACAGAGAAGGGCGCTCGCCACCATGCGCCGGCACCGGCTTCACCCAGAAGTTAAACAACAGCGCCAGCGCAGGAAGCAGAATGGTGGCGATGCCCATGCCCATAAACCCCCAGTGATCGTGCAGCAGCAGCCCCAGCGGCGCACCGGCAGCCAGCGCGCCGTAAATCGCCATGCCGTTCCACGACATCACCTTGCCGGAGCGTTTCGGCCCCACCAGCCCCAAGCCCCAGGTCAGATTCCCGGTCAGCAGCTGGCTTTCACCAAAACCCAGCAGCAGACGTCCCACCACCAGCAGGGCAAATTTCGCCATCACCGGCAGCGGCAACACGGCCGCCAGTACATAAGCCAGCCCGACCAGCGCACAGACCAGCATGCCCTGCAGGGTTGAACGCCTGGCCCCGCGCTGATCGGCCAGCCTGCCAGCATAGCCACGGGTCAGCAGCGTGGCGAAAAACTGCACGCCTACCGCCACACCCACCATCACATTATTGAGTCCCAGTTCCTGGTGAACAAACAAGGGGATCACCGGCAGCGCGAGGCCTGCGGTGAGATAAGTTAAAAAAACGGCAAAAGAAATACTGGCCAGTGCAGTAGTCGCCTGCACTGGTCGTTGCTGTGTCATGGATGACATAAGCCACGTAACTCCTTGTTAAAACGTAAGGGCCGCCAGACAAGCGCACCCATCAATACCCATTGCAGGACAACAGGCCGGGTGCGTTGGATAACGTTAAACGCTTACGCAACATCGTGACGACGCTGGAGAGAATATTGCCGGAAAGTTTGGCGGAAAGCCGGGAGATCGTCAATCGCGCCCACACCCGTTGCGCACTTACAAACACAACCACTCTGGCTGAATGGCCTTAAACTTAAGGCAAATTTCAGTCGCTACCGGCTAAAAGAAGGAGAATTACGTAACTCTTCCACCAGATATCAACCTTCGTTGAGCCTCTTCCGGCCCCAGCGATGCGATAATCCTCACAACTCTGCGATTTTCTGCGCCCCCGCTACAAAAAAAGACGCGCAAAATGACCCTCTGGCTTTCCTGCATCCGTATACTGTTAAAAATAAACGGCTAAAACAATTAAATTTAACAAAATATAAACATATATTTGATGTAAAAT
>NZ_WHOY01000031.1:3510167-3691595 GCF_009765445.1 Pantoea sp. BAV 3049
CTACGTGCCCTATTCATGGCAGGGAATAACAGTCAACAGAGAGCAGCTAATCAGGCTGGTCAGGAAATATTATCTGGAGGGGAAATGAGTAAAGAAACAGGTGGCCAGGCATTCCCGAGACAGCAATGGGAATACGATGGGCAGAATAACGTTCTGCAATATCAGGAAGAAGGCATGACACTGCGCGATTACTTTGCGGCCAAGGCTATGCAGGGGGATCTATCTAAAGATGGTGGATTTGAGACTCCATCAAGAATAGCCAAATATGCATATGAAATCGCCGACGCAATGCTCGAAGCCCGTAAATAACCCTGTAAGGAGAGAAGATGGAAGTAGAAATATACGCTTTGGCTGCCATGCAAGCCCTTATTAGTTCAGGTCTCAATACTGACGCCTGGGATAACTATGAAGATTTGGCTCAGAGCGCATTTGCTATCGCAGATGCAATGAAGAAGGTTGAAGAAGATCGAAAAAAGATTGAAGACGAAAATGACAGTAAAGCGCTCGATGAGGCATTAGCAAACCCCATTATTTACCCCTGAGTGACATCGCAGAGCTGATTCACTGATTCAGCTCGACGATGTTACCCATCATCCACTGACCTATTTGCCCACCCTGTGTGATGGGCTTTTTTATGCAACCAACAAATTAACGGAGCAACCCATGCCAACTTATGCAATGGCTGGGGCGGCATGCGGTCGCCCTTTCCACGCTATCAACAGCATCCAATTTCACCGCTCAAACATTCTCACCAGTGCCAGCTTTACCCCACCACCGCGTAAGAGCTGGCTGGATAAGTTGGTCGAATTTCTCAGAAGTGAGGGCCGACCATGAGGCTCACATTCAAAGACCGGCAGGAAATAGAAGCCATCATCAAAGGATTTGGAGAGGCAGAACACGAGCAGATTCGCCAACTGGTAGAGCAGCAGGTCGAATCGCAAAAGCATAACCCCATTGAAGCCGCCATGACGCTTTTCTTTGCCAAGCAAGGCGATGACATGGATATGGTCGGACGCGCTCAGGATGATTGTGATGCTCAGGAAATGGCGCATAAATTTCTGTGGGATTATGTGACCAAAATCGAAGAGCAGCGCCTGGGCGAATCAATCTGGAAAGCACGGCATTCATACAGGGAGGTGGCGTGATGAGCATGAGCATTGTTGAGTTCGTGAAAAAACAGGAACCGCTGTTTGTTGGGGCTGTTACAGACCAATCAGTGGTGTGGGCCAAGGAAAGCCAGTTTGCCATTCAGCTGTTCCAGAAAAATGACTTTCTGGCTAAGACGGCTATGTCGAATCCGGTCAGCGCTCAGAACGCCATTGTTAACGTAGCCGCTGTGGGCATCACCTTGAACCCCGCGAGCAAACTTGCCTATCTGGTGCCACGCGATGGCATGGTCTGCCTCGACATCAGCTACATGGGGCTTCTTCATCTGGCTCAGTCTGCCGGGTCAATCCTTTGGGGTCAGTGCAAGCTCGTTTATTCCAACGACACCTACGAATCGAATGGACTCGATACCGCCCCTACCCACAAGTACAACGCATTCGGCGACCGTGGCTTGGTTGTTGGTGGCTATTGCACGGTTAAAACGCCGGGTGGTGATTATCTCACGGAAGAAATGAGCCTTACGGAAATCAAAGCAACGGAAGCAACCAGTAAGGCCAAGAATGGCCCATGGAAGAACTTCTGGGAAGAGATGGCAAGGAAGACCATCGTTAAGCGGGCAAGCAAATACTGGCCTCGCGCAGAGCGTCTGGATAACGCCATTCACGTTATCAATGAAGATGAAGGGATTCACGTTGAGCCAGTGATGGCGCACGTTCCCGAAGAGAAACTGGTAGAGGATGAAGCCCAGCGCAAGCTGAAATTTGAAACTGAGCTGGCTGAGCTTTGCGACAAGATGTCGCTGGCTGAAGGCATGAACGAGCTGAAGGTTTTATTCCAGCAGGCTTACAAAATGACTTCCGGCTTACCGGTTCAGAAAAACGTCCAGGCGATTTATGCCGAGGCCAAAGGAAAACTGGAGGTGACACAATGAGCGCTCTGTACCAGATTGCGAACGAATATGCCCAACTCGTGGCTGAAGACTTCGACCCTGAGTTTATTGCAGACACGCTGGAAGGAATTTCTGGCGAGTTCAGCGCCAAGGTAGAGCAACTGCTCTCCATCTGCAAAAACCAGTCAGCCTATTCTGAAGCCCTGAAAGAAGAATCCCGAAAATTTGCCGAACGTGCCAAGAACGAAGATAACCGGGTCGCGAGCATAAAAAATTACATCGCTCAGTCATTAGAAAGCGCTGGGCTTAAAACGGTGAAAGCAGGATTGCAGCAGGTCACGCTACGCGCCCCTTCGAAGTCTGTCGAAATCACCGACGCCGGTTCAATCCCGTCCGAATTCGTGGAATACGAAACAACAATCAAGCCTGACAAGTTGGCTATCAAGAAGCAACTGGAGGCTGGAATAGCAATACCCGGCGCTCAGATAAAACTCGGCAAGCCCTCCCTCCTTATCAAATAACCCTCCCCGGCCAGCCCGTCTGGCCCCTACCGGAGCTACAAAATGGACAAATACTACGTATCAGGTGTTAAAGCCGACGCTGAAGGTAACTGTGAAATAGGCGCTGATAATGAGGCGCATTTTTTTACTCTGTATGAGCGGAATGAAACAGGTGAAAGTCAGGCAATTGAAGATTTAAATAGTCGCGCTGACGCTGAAAAACTAATGGCTGTTTACGTTGAGCGCGACGCCCTCCAGCAGCAGGTGAACTCCCTTTCTGAAAGAGCCGAGCGGCTGAACGGTATGTTCAATAATGCGTTGGAAGAAAGCGCCCGTTTACAGCAGCAGGTGAACGCGCTGGCGGCTGAGGGAGCAGAAGCCTGTTGCATGGCGAGCACATTGCCACTACATGGATGGCACCGACGCTGGGGTTCAGTATTACGATGACGCGGGACTACTGGGGTTGAGAGAACCGCTTTATTGCCAGCCAGTACCGCCCGCCCCGGTTGCTGTGCCGGATGAGATGAGTTATTCCGATGCGGTTAATTTTGTACTCATAAACGGAATGTCATGTGAGGACAGGCCAACGTTAGCAATGAGGGTATGGAACGCCTGCCGCGCCGGAGTGCTGCGCCTCAACAGCGGGAGTAAGCCGTTTGTTGTGAAGCGCCCGGTAACAAAATGCATCGGCTGGGTGAAAGACGCTATCCATGAACATGATGAAAAATGGTCAGCGGCAGTTAAGGAAGCTGGCGGGGAGATTGCAGAATGACGAATGAAGAACGGCTGGAGCTGATTGAACTTGCGGAGCATGTCACTCGCACTGCACCAGAAAATACAGGATTACCGGCACTGGCCCGCATCGCCCTAGCCTCGCTGCAGGCTGAGATTCACAGCTACACGTTTGAAGATGACCCGCAGCCGCTGTACACAGCCCCGCCAGCGCCGGCACAGAAATGGATTAAGTGCAGTGACGAGCTGCCTCAGTTTGAGGGTGAGTACATTGTTTATGAAACGCTCAATAACCGCGTGGCGCATGACTATTGGATGGAGCCAGAACCAGCTGAGGGTTTTTGGAATCACTATGATACGAGCGTAACGCACTGGATGCCTCTGCCAGCAGCGCCGGAGCCGGGAGGTGATCATGGCTAAATCCCCCGCAGAACGCAAAGCCAAACTGAGTCGCTGAAGCGGCTTTTTTTATGCCAAGAATTCGGAGTAACCAGTATGCAAATAGACATCGGCACCAAATATGTGCTCACGGCTGACCAGTATCAGTACATTCTCCGTGAGCGTGAAATCATCAAGGAAGGTGAGAAGAAGGGTTACGAGTATCTGTCACTGGTCGGCTATTTCCCAAAAATCATCCAGGCAATCAGTGCACTAATTCATCTCGATGTGCAGCTATCCGAGGTGCAATCACTTCAGGCCATGCAGCAGCATATTGAGCGTGTAGCGTTGCAGTGTGAGAAAGCATTTTCGGAGGTTTCAGTATGACCACTTTCGCAGACCCAGTAGACGAAGCTGCAGCACTTCAGCAGCAGATGATTGATAACGCCCTGGCTAACAGGAAGAGGCCCAACATGACCTTCACCGGTGAATGCCATTACTGCAAAGAGTCAATCGACAGCGGCCACTTCTGTGATGCTTATTGCAGGAAAGATCATGAAGATATGGTGTGGGCTGAAAGTCAGAGGAGATTGTCATGAGCACTGAATGGGATGGTGTGGCTCGCCCACCAGTTGGAGTCACGTGTGAGTACCTTCTCGGTGGAGAAAATGAATGGATGGTGGTAACTGTCATCGCTATATCCGAAAGGCCCGGAGGGCAGTTTACGGATTACTGGTTGAGGAATGAACGAGGTAAAAATGTGGTGGTTGGAAACCCTTATCGATTCCGTCCAATCCGCAATGAAGCTGAACGCAGAAGAGAGTCTCAAGTTGAGGCGATCTCACAGGTTTTAGAATACAGAGATGGTTGCTCGGCAAAGCCATTAGCTGGCTGGATAATTGACGCCATAGCGGCCGGAAAAATCCCTGGAGTTAAACTGGAGGATTCATGAAGCCGGTAACAGCAGAGACCGTTGGGGCAGAGATTGAGCGATTAGTAAAATGTGAAACTCTGTCCATGCGAGAGACGTTCTATCTGAACTGCCTGCGTAACTTAATGGGTGCAATGAGCAATGACACCACAAACGGAAAACGCACTCCGCGCCGTGGCCCGAAAGTGCAGAGCTGAAATACTCACTGCAATAAAAGGCAAACCCAAATCCGAGCACGACCACATAACCACCCTTCTGTTAGACAAATACACAAAACTGATCACCGCGCTGCCGCCTGGCAAGTTCACCGCAAAACGGTGGCTGACGTATTACGTGCGCGTGGTGGATAAGGAGATTAAATGAGCGATTATCAATGCTGTCGCTGCAAAAAAATACTCGATGGTTACAACTCTTATGAATACCGAGGATTTGTGTCATGCGAGGAACATTTCGATGAAGTCATTAAGCTAGTCGATGCGAAAAGATCAGATTTAATTGAACGCGAGAACGCGAAGATTTCTCCTTTAAAAGGTTTAGATATCAGCCCTGATAGCGTGGTAGGGAGAATGAACCGCAGGCTGTTATCTGGAGCTATCGAGGTAGCAAGTAAAGAACATCCTATCGAGAAAGAGTACAGAACAGGGAAACTATGATCACCGCACCTGAAATCCTAATCGCAACAGCATTCGCAATCATCATATGGGCGCTACTCGCCTGAACTAACAGAGGTCAATATGCCATTAATTCCATTACGCGAATGGGGCGACCGCCTGCCCGTTCCGCCATCTACAGAAACACTCAGGCGCTGGCACAGGGACAGCAAAATCTATCCGCCTTCTTCATCAGATGGATACCGGATCATGGTAGAGGAAACGGCTGTAAAAATTAATCCGACCAAACCCGAAAATGCACTTGCCACCCCGGCAAAGTGTTCATTAACTTCAAGGATAAAACATGGCCGCACGGAGAAGAAGCCATAAGACGCGCGACCTCCCACCCAACCTGTATGTAAGAAATGACGGCTATTACAGTTTCCGAGACCCACGGACGGGCAAGGAATACGGCTTGGGGAGAGACAAGCGGGTTGCAGTAAATCAAGCGATTGAAGCAAATATGTCAATGTTAGCTGCTTCAACTGTAAGCCTGGTAGATCGCATTAATGCCCCGGAAGAAACTACATTTTCAGAATGGTGCCAAACATATCAGTCCATTATTGAGAAAAGGAATCTTGGCATCAGCACATTGCGAAATTATCAGGCATGGCTGACAGCAGCACAATCTGATTTGGGTCATATAGCGATAAACAGAATTCAGACGAGTGATGTTGCAAAGCACTTGAGGGGGTATACAGAACGAGGGGTTGATGCATCGGCAAAGCTTGCCAGATCGCTGCTGATGGATGTTTTCAGGGAGGCAATGGCAGAAGGAGTTTCTACGGGGAATCCCGTTGCAGCAACAAAACCACCACGGTTCAAGATTGGGAGGGCACGTCTAACATGCGCTGATTTCATGGCTATAAGAGATGCTTCCAGCTGCATGCCGCCATGGGTTCAGCTCGGTATGGACTTGGCACTGCTCACCGCCCAAAGGATGGGTGATGTACGAAACATCAGGTGGGCCAATGTTCACGACAGCTACGCCTGGGTTGAGCAAATAAAGACCGGTGCAAAGGTGTGCATACCACTGAATATAAGCCTGGACATCATTGACACCGATCTTGAGACTGTTATCCTTCGCTGCCACGATTTTTATAGCAATGCTGATACAACTATTGCCTCATCAAAAATGCTTACACTAAGCGAAAAGATGTTGACAAAATACTTCGCTAAAGCCCGTGAAGCGACTGGACTTAAGTGGGACAATGACCCGCCGACATTTCATGAAATCAGAAGTCTTTCAGCACGACTTTATACAGAGAAGTATGGCGATAGCTTTGCTCAAAAACTGCTGGGACATAAATCAGCAGAGATGACAGCACGGTACACAGACCCGCGTGGGTCAACATGGTCAATGATATCGGTTTGAATGAATATAGAATGATTTTGAACTGCAAGTTATATATCTTTGATATCTAATACAAAATAAAGGGGGAACCTTTTGCAAGGTCAAGCACTCCAAGACTTCGTCATTGATAAAATCGACGATCTGAAAGGCCAGGATATTGTTTCTGTTAACGTTCAGGGCAAATCCAGCATCACCGACTGCATGATTATCTGCACCGGTACCTCAACGCGCCACGTGGCGTCTATCGCCGATCACGTGGTGCAGGAATCCCGCGCGGCGGGAATGAAACCGCTGGGCGTCGATGGCAAAGCCACGGCGGATTGGGTGGTGGTCGATCTCGGTGACGTGATTGTGCATGTGATGCAGGAAGAGAGCCGTCAGCTCTACGAACTCGAAAAACTCTGGAGTTAATGCGTGAAGTTGCAGCTGGTCGCCGTCGGCACCAAAATGCCGGATTGGGTGCAAACCGGATTTCTGGAATACCTGCGTCGTTTCCCTAAAGATATGCCGTTTGAGCTGACCGAAGTCCCGGCAGGCAAGCGTGGGAAAAATGCCGACATTAAACGCATCCTGGAAAAAGAGGGTGAACTGATGCTGGCTGCAGTGGGCAAAGGCAACCGCATTGTGACCCTGGATATTCCGGGGCAGCCGTGGGAAACCCCACAGCTGGCCACGCAGCTTGAACGCTGGAAACAGGATGGCCGCGATGTCAGCCTGCTGATTGGTGGGCCGGAAGGCCTTTCACCAGCCTGTAAAGCAGCGGCAGAGCAAAGCTGGTCACTCTCGGCGCTGACCCTGCCCCATCCGCTGGTTCGCGTGCTGGTCGCCGAGAGTTTGTATCGGGCATGGAGCATTACGGCGAACCATCCCTATCATCGCGAATAACCAAGATTAACCGGACACACTTAAGCAGCGGATGAAATTACAACGCAACTCCTTTCGTGACTATACCGCCGAGCAGACGCTGTTTGTTCGCCGGGCACTGATCGCTTTTATTGGCATCGTCCTGCTTTCCGGTATCCTGGTGGTGAACCTGTATCACCTGCAAATCATCCGTTATAACGACTACAGCACCCGCTCCAACGAAAACCGCATCAAACTGGTGCCGGTGGCCCCCAGCCGCGGCATTATTTTCGACCGCAATGGCGTCCCTCTGGCGCTGAACCGCACCATTTACCAGATTGAGTTGGTGCCGGAGAAGGTCGAGAATCTGGAAAAAACCCTGCTGGCTCTGCGCCCGATCGTCGACCTGACCGACGAAGATTTGGTGGCCTTTGAAAAAGAGCGCAAACGCTCACGCCGCTTCACCTCAATTCCGGTGAAGACCGGCCTGAATGATGTGCAGGTCGCCCGCTTTGCCGTCAATCAGTACGCTTTCCCGGGTGTGGAAGTAAAAGGCTATCAGCGCCGCTACTATCCCTATAATTCCGCACTGACCCACGTGCTGGGTTATGTCTCCAAGATTAACGATCGCGACGTTGACCGGCTGGATAAAGAGGGAAAATGGCCGAATTATGCCGCCACACACGATATCGGCAAGCTGGGGATCGAGCGCTATTACGAAGATATGCTGCACGGCAAAACCGGTTATGAAGAGGTTGAGGTGAACAACCGTGGCCGGGTGATCCGCCAGTTGCACGAGCAGACACCGCAGGCCGGTCAGGACATCTATCTCACCATCGATCTGAAACTGCAGCAGTATATTGAAACACTTCTGGCAGGCAGTCGTGCCGCCGTGGTGGTGACAGACCCGCGCAACGGCGATATCCTGGCGATGGTCTCGATGCCGAGCTATGACCCGAACCTGTTTGTCGACGGGATCAGCAGCAAAGACTACAACATGCTGCTTAACGATCCGAACCGTCCGCTGATTAACCGGGCCACTCAGGGCGCCTATCCCCCTGCCTCGACCGTGAAGCCTTACATTGCAGTTTCAGCTCTCTCTGCAGGCGTAATCAATCGTAACACCAGCCTGTTCGATCCAGGTTGGTGGCAGCTGCCCGGTTCGGAAAAACGCTTCCGCGACTGGAAACACTGGGGCCATGGGCGGCTGAACGTGACCAAATCGCTGGAAGAGTCAGCGGATACCTTTTTCTATCAGGTCGCTTATGACATGGGCATCGATCGCCTGTCAGAGTGGATGAACAAATTCGGTTACGGGCATCTGACCGGGATCGATCTGGTGGAAGAAACGCCGGGCAACATGCCAACCCGCGACTGGAAAATGAAGCGCTTTAAAAAGCCATGGTACCAGGGCGATACCATCCCGGTGGGGATTGGTCAGGGCTACTGGACGGCAACGCCGGTACAGATGAACAAGGCAATGATGATCCTGATTAACGACGGGGTAATCAAAACGCCGCACCTGATGTCTTCAAGCGTGGTCGATAACGTTAAGGTGCCCTATCGCCAGCCCGAGACGCCGCCCGTGGCGGATATCCATAACGGTAACTGGGAAATTGCCAAAGACGGCATGTACGGTGTGGCTAACCGGCCAAATGGTACGGCGCGTAAAAGCTTTGCCGATGCACCTTACAAAATTGCGGCCAAATCCGGGACGGCTCAGGTATTTGGCCTGAAGGCTAACGAGACTTATAACGCACATAAAGTGTCAGAACTGCTGCGAGACCATAAGCTGATGACTGCTTTTGCTCCTTACGACAATCCCCGCGTGGCGGTGACCATGATCCTGGAGAACGGCGGTGCCGGTCCGGCGGTGGGTACCATCATGCGTCAAATCCTCGACCATATTATGCTCGGGGATAACAATACCAACCTGCCGGATGCACCACCGCTGCCGTCCGGCTATGAAGGTGAATAACCATGAATGACAGTCATCAGAAACGCACTATCTGGACACGCATTCACGTTGATCCAACCTTCTTTATTCTGATCGCCGCCCTGCTGGTGTACAGCGCGCTGGTTATCTGGAGCGCCAGCGGTCAGGATCCGGGCATGATGGAGCGTAAGCTCGGACAGATTGCGATGGGCGTGGTGATAATGCTGGTGATGGCGCAGATCCCGCCCAGGGTGTACGAGGGCTGGGCGCCCTATCTTTATATTCTCTGCGTGATATTGCTGATCGCCGTGGATGCCTTCGGCCATATCAGTAAAGGTGCACAGCGCTGGCTGGATCTGGGCGTGGTGCGTTTTCAGCCTTCGGAGATCGCCAAGATTGCCGTGCCGCTGATGGTCGCCCGCTTTATTAACCGCGACGTCTGCCCGCCAACGCTGAAAAATACCGCCATCGCGCTGGTGCTGATCTTTATGCCGACGCTGCTGGTGGCGGCACAGCCTGACCTGGGCACCGCGATCCTGATTGCCTCTTCCGGGCTGTTTGTTCTGTTCCTGTCGGGCATGAGCTGGAAGCTGATCCTCGTGGCGGTGCTGATGGTGGCGGCCTTTGTTCCGGTACTGTGGTTCTTCCTGATGCATGACTATCAGCGCGACCGCGTGATGATGCTGCTCGACCCGGAGAGTGACCCGCTGGGGGCCGGTTATCACATTATTCAGTCGAAAATCGCCATTGGTTCCGGCGGCCTGCGTGGCAAAGGCTGGCTGCACGGTACCCAGTCGCAGCTGGAGTTCCTGCCCGAGCGCCATACCGACTTTATCTTTGCGGTTCTGGCAGAAGAATTAGGATTAGTCGGCGTGCTGATCCTGCTGGTACTCTACGTGCTGGTGATTATGCGTGGTCTGGTGATGGCCGCCCGCGCGCAGACAACCTTTGGCCGCGTGATGGCCGGAGGGTTGATGCTGATCTTCTTTGTCTATGTTTTTGTTAACATTGGGATGGTGAGCGGCATTCTGCCTGTAGTTGGGGTTCCGCTGCCGCTGGTCAGTTACGGCGGTTCCGCTCTGATTGTTCTGATGGCCGGATTTGGCATAATCATGTCGATCCACACCCACCGAAAACTGTTGTCGAAAAGCGTTTAAGAGGCTTGAACATGCGTAAGGACTGGCTCTGGATTGGCCTGGCTGCAGCTCTGCTGGCGGCCTGTAGTACCACTGAACAGCAGGCTCCTGCCCCACAACAGCCGGTCTATAACGGCCCGGTAGTGGAGATTGGCGGCGTGGAACCCATCTATGAACCGTTGAATCCCAATGCCAATCAGGACTACACGATGAACGGTAAAAAATACCGCATCGTGAAAGATCCTTCCAACTTCAGTGAAACCGGTCTGGCGACCTGGTACGGTGATGAAGCCAGCGGCAACCGCACGGCCAGCGGTGAGCAGTTCGATCCGGAAGGCCTGACGGCAGCTCATCCGACACTTCCCATTCCCAGCTATGTTCGCGTCACCAACCTGGCCAATGGCCGTCAGCTGGTGGTTCGCGTTAACGATCGCGGTCCTTACACGCCGGGCCGGATTATCGACCTGTCGAAAGCAGCGGGCGACCGCCTGAATATCTCCAACAATACTCGCGTAAAAGTGGACTTTATCAGCGTCGCACCAGATGGCACGCTGTCAGGCCCGGGCACTATTGGTACCCGCGTTGCCAAACAAAGCTATGCGCTGCCAGCCCGCCCGGATATTGGCGGCGGTATGGTGGTGATGGGCGCAGGTGCCGGAGCAGGGTCCATGCCTCAGCAGAGCCAGCCCATGCAGCCTGTTCAGCCAGTTGCCAGCCAGCAACAGCAACCGGAATCGCGCCCGGTGGACAACAGCAGCCTGAACAGTGACGACAACATGGGGGCACCGGTCCGAAGCAGTGGCTTTTTAGGTGCGCCTCAGCCGCTGCGTAACGGCGTGCTGGAAGGCAGCGAGCCTGTTGCGGCTCCAGCTTCTGCTCCTGATGCGGTGGCCGCTCCTGCGGCCGTTGCCGCGCCAGCCGCTGCAGCTTCAGCTCCCCATGCGGCAGCTGGAACAACAACTTACGTCGTTCAGGTTGGTGCCGTCGGCGATCCAGCCCGTGCTCACCAGCTGATGACATCGCTGAGCAAAAAATTCGGCGTGCCCGGTGCCGTAGACAATCACGGCAACGTCTATCGTATTCAGTTGGGCCGCTTCAGCTCGCGGCAGCAGGCCAGTGCCCTGCAGCAGCGGCTGTCTGCTGAAGCCGGTCAATCCTCATTTATCACCGTCGCACCTGACAAAATGTAATGCTGCTCCGGCAGACCGTCTGCGGGTAACAGTGTGAAAACCTGTTAACCCGCACAGATAAAGACGGATGCCGGGCAGGACTGCTTTTGCTATAGTGAGTCACTTTTTTTAACTTAGCCACGGATGTTGTAGTCCTGAACATGAACAATCTGACCTCTACCCAACGACTCAAACGCCTGACGGCAGGTTCGCTGATTGCCCTCAGCCTCGCCTCTTTCGCCCACGCTGACGATGTGAACATTAAAACAATGATCCCCGGCGTGCCTGATATTGATGCTGAAGCCTATGTGCTGATGGACGCCAACTCCGGCAAGGTGCTGGCAGAAAAAAATGCCGATGCGCGCCGCGACCCGGCCAGTCTGACCAAAATGATGACCAGCTATGTCATCGGTCAGGCCGTTAAGGCAGGTAAAATTCATCAGGATGACGTGGTTACCGTGGGCAAAGATGCCTGGGCTACCGGCAACCCGGTGTTCAAAGGCTCTTCCCTGATGTTCCTGAAGCCTGGCGACCGCGTCCCGGTTTCCCAACTGACACGCGGTATCGTGCTGCAGTCCGGTAACGACGCCTGTGTGGCAATGGCCGACTATGTTGCCGGCAGCCAGGACGCTTTCGTCGGTCTGATGAATAACTACGTCAAGGCGCTCGGCCTGCAGAACACTCACTTCCAGACCGTTCACGGCCTGGATGCAGAAGGCCAGTACAGTTCCGCCCGTGATATGGCTCTTATTGGTCAGGCGCTGATCCGCGACGTTCCGGAAGAGTATGCCGTTTATAAAGAGAAAGAGTTCACCTTTAACAACATCCGCCAGATGAACCGTAACGGCCTGCTGTGGGATACCAGCCTGCAGGTTGATGGCATCAAAACCGGTCACACTGAAGCGGCAGGCTATAACCTGGTGGCTTCCGCGACCGAAGGCCAGATGCGTCTGATCTCTGCGGTGATGGGTGGTCACACCTATAAAGGCCGTGAAACTGTGAGCAAAAAGCTGCTGACCTGGGGCTTCCGCTTCTTCGAAACCGTGGCACCGCTTAAGGCTGGTAAAGAGTTCGCCTCAGAGCCAGTGTGGTTCGGTAACAGCGATCGCGTTCAGCTGGGCGTGGAAAAAGACGTTTATCTGACCATTCCACGTGGCCGGATGAAAGATCTGAAGGCCAGCTACACGCTGACCAACACCGAGCTGCACGCCCCGCTGACCAAAAACCAGGTCGTGGGCACCATCAACTTCCAGCTGGATGGTAAAACCATCGAGCAGCACCCGCTGGTGGTGCTGAACGATATGCCGGAAGGCGGCTTTATCGGTCGTATCGTCGATTATATCAAGCTGATGTTCCACCACTGGTTTGGTTAACAGCCTCTCCCCTGCATGATGCGTCAACAAGAGGGCGGGATTGATTCCGCCCTTCATGCTGCGGTTTCTGTAACCACTGTTAACCCCCCTTGATTTCGGCGTGAATGCCCCCCATATTTGATTTATATCCAGGCTCCCGCTGCGGCGGGAGCTTTTGTTTTGGCGTTACCGGAGCTCCTATGAAAACCAATCTTAAAGAACTGCTCGAATTCCCTACTCCATTCACTTACAAAGTGATGGGACTGGCACAGCCAGAGCTGGTTGATCAGGTGGTTGAAGTTGTTCAGCGCCATGCCCCGGGTGATTACTCTCCGGACGTGAAGCCAAGCAGCAAAGGCAACTACCACTCGGTCTCCATCACCATCACGGCAACCCATATTGAGCAGGTGGAAACCCTGTACGAAGAGCTGGGCAAAATAGAAATCGTCCGGATGGTTCTGTAAGTCCCTCCCCTGGCCGGGAGCAGCTGGTTGTTGCTTCTGGTCAGCGTTATACTCCCCCTTCTTTCATCAGCGGACTTCGCGTTTTGAACCAGGATACCTTACTGATCCGTCAGCTGGGCTTACAGCCGTGGGCTACCGTCTCTCAGGCGATGCATGACTTTACCGATCGACGTGACGACACCACGCCGGATGAGATCTGGCTGGTGGAGCATCAGCCCGTGTTCACTCAGGGACAGGCGGGAAAAGCGGAACACCTGTTGATGCCGGGTAACATCCCGGTGATGCAGAGCGACCGTGGCGGTCAGGTGACCTATCACGGGCCAGGCCAGCAGGTGATGTATGTGATGATCAACCTTAAACGCCGCAAAGTGGGCGTCCGCCAGCTGGTAACTGCCATCGAACAGACGGTGGTCGATACGCTCGCACATTTTGGCGTTGAAGCTGCAGCCAGAGCGGATGCGCCTGGCGTTTACGTCAGCAATAAAAAGATCTGCTCGCTGGGGCTGAGGATCCGTCAGGGCTGCTCGTTTCATGGCCTGGCGCTGAATATCAACATGGACCTGACCCCCTTCCTGCGCATCAACCCCTGCGGTTATGCCGGGCTGGAGATGACCCAACTCAGCGCCCTGAAACCCGGCACCACCCTTTCCGACGTGCAGCCCCTGCTGATTGAAAACTTCGCCCGACGACTGGCAATCCCTGAAGTTGCCTGGCTGGCAGACAATGAGCTGCCATAAAGGTAACCGTGCGTGCGGATTTACAATTCCGTCACAATTTCTCTTGCTGGCTGGCTGCAAGTCGCCTGCCGGAATGATATAATTTTTGCGCTTTTCTCAAATAAAGTTGAATACCATTATCACTCTTTGAGTTTTTGCGGCTGTCAGAGCGCATGCCAACCTGGAACTTGCAAGACTATGAGTAAACCCATTCAGATGGAACGCGGCGTTAAATACCGCGACGCAGACAAAATGGCCCTGATCCCGGTGAAAACCGTGGTCACTGAGCGCACGGAGATTTTACGTAAGCCGGAGTGGATGAAAATCAAGCTGCCAGCCGACTCCAGCCGCATCCAGGGTATTAAAGCCGCCATGCGCAAAAACGGCCTGCACTCCGTCTGTGAAGAGGCCTCCTGCCCTAACCTTGCAGAGTGTTTCAACCACGGTACGGCAACCTTTATGATCCTCGGAGCCATCTGCACCCGTCGCTGCCCGTTCTGCGATGTGGCCCACGGTCGTCCCGTCGCGCCGGATGCTAACGAGCCGGGGAAACTGGCCCAGACCATTGCAGATATGGCTCTGCGTTACGTGGTGATCACCTCGGTTGATCGCGATGACCTGCGTGATGGTGGCGCACAGCACTTTGCTGACTGTATTTCCGCAATCCGCGAGAAAAGCCCGAACATTAAGATTGAAACGCTGGTGCCGGACTTCCGTGGTCGTATGGATCGCGCGCTGGAGATCCTTAATGCCACGCCGCCAGACGTGTTCAACCACAACCTGGAAAACGTGCCGCGTGTTTACCGTCAGGTACGTCCGGGCGCTAACTACGAATGGTCGCTGAAGCTGCTGGAGCGCTTTAAAGAAGCGCATCCGGAGATCCCAACCAAGTCAGGTCTGATGGTGGGACTGGGCGAGACCAATGCGGAAATCGTTGAAGTGATGCGTGACCTGCGCCGCCATGGCGTGACCATGCTGACGCTGGGACAGTATCTGCAACCAAGCCGTCACCACCTGCCGGTTCAGCGCTACGTCAGCCCGGCGGAGTTTGATGAGATGAAAGAAGCAGCGATGGAGATGGGCTTCACGCATGCGGCCTGTGGCCCGTTCGTGCGCTCTTCCTATCATGCGGATATGCAGGCGAAAGGCCTGGAAGTGAAGTAAATCTCTTTTGCCATGCGGGGCGAATTTGGTTCGCCTGGCCGTTATATTTTTTTACAAACGTGCAATGGAAACAAAAAACGGATGACTGAGTCATCCGTTTTTTTATCTCCTCCGCAAGAGATTACTCTTTATGAGCAACCTGCTCTGCAGGCTTCTCTTCGGCGGCCGGCGCTTTTTTAGCGGAAGTGTCGTCGTCACTCATGGCTTTTTTGAAACCTTTAATCGCAGACCCCAGATCGCCACCGAGAGAACGTAACTTATTGGTTCCGAACAGTAACACGATCAGAGCACCGATGATCAGCAGCTTGGCAATACTGATACCTTCCATACACACCTTCTTTTTAAAATCTGACCTGATATACGGTCAATAACAATAAAGTGTATTAACGCGCACATCACCGGTCAATACAACCGCAATCTGTAACAGAGTAATATCTGCACAGCTGCATCAGGGATAATATCAGATAAATCGGCTCAGGAAAGCCTGGAATCGGGGATGTTGTGGATTGACCAGCACCTCTTCCGGCGGTCCCTGCTCCACCACCACTCCGCCATCCATAAAGACCACCCGATCCGCGGCTTCACGGGCAAAGCCAATTTCATGCGTCACCACCACCATTGTCAGCCCCCGATCGGCAAGAGTGCGCATGGTAGCCAGTACTTCCCCCACCAGCTCCGGATCCAGCGCCGAAGTTGGCTCGTCGAACAACATCAGCTTAGGCCGGATCGCCAGCGCGCGGGCAATCGCCACTCGCTGCTGCTGCCCGCCAGAAAGATGACGCGGCCAGGCATCCGCTTTATCACTCAACCCGACCGTAGCCAGCAGCTCGGTAGCGTGGCGTGTGGCCTCTTCCCGTGACTGCTTGTGCACGCCAATCGGCGCTTCGATGATATTCTGCAGCACCGTCATATGCGGATAGAGGTTGAACTGCTGAAACACCATGCCAATCTCCTGGCGCTGACGGGCAATTTTCCGCGCCGACAGGCGGTGCAACATTCCTTTCTTCAGCTCATAGCCCACCTGGTGGTCTCCGACCATAATGGACCCGGCGTTCATATCTTCCAGATGGTTAATGCAGCGCAGGAAGGTGGATTTTCCGGAGCCGGACGGCCCGAGGATCACCACTACTTCACCAGGCATCACGTCCATATCGATGCCTTTCAGCACCTCATTATCGCCATAACTTTTCTGCACTTTACGCGCGCGAACCAGCGGCTGAATTTCGCTCATACATCCTCCTTACGGACCAAAGGACGGTTGACCATCGGAGTGGCTTTGCTGTCCAATGCAGTCTGGCGACGCTTCGCCACTGTCACAGTACGGCGTACACCTCTGGAGTAGTAACGTTCAATCGCTGACTGACCGACATTGAGAATTGAAGTGATAAGCAGATACCAGATCACCGCTACCATCAGCATCGGGATCACTTCAAAGGTTCGGTTATACACCGACTGTACCGAATAGAGCAGATCGCCCATGGCGATAACACTCACCAGCGAGGTTGCCTTGATCATACTGATCAGCTGGTTGCCGGTTGGCGGGATAATCGAACGCATCGCCTGCGGAATAATAATACGGCGCAATGCGCGTGCGCGGCTCATCCCGAATGCCTGAGTCGTTTCCACCTGACCGTTATCCACCGACTGCAAACCGCCACGAATGATTTCCGCCATGTAGGCCGCTTCATTCAGTGCCAGACCCGCGATGGCAGCGGTCAACGGGGTGATAAGGTCGTTGGTGTTCCAGCTTGCGAATACCGGTCCGCCCAGCGGAATACCAAGGGTGATTTTTGGGAACAACGTTGACATGTTGTACCAGAATATCAGTTGCACCAGCAGCGGAGTGCCACGGAAGAACCAGATATACAGACCAGATAAACCGCTCAGCAGACGATTATCCGACAGGCGGCAAACCGCCAGCAGCAAGCCCAGCAGGGTGCCGAGGATCATCGAGACCACGGTCAGCCCCAGCGTGACCTGCAGCCCCTTCATCACCGAAGCCTCGGTAAACCACTTCAGCACCACGTTCCACTCGAAATTGGGGTTGGTGGCTACCAGCCAGGCAAAGTTAGCGGCAATCACCAGCACCACAATCCAGCAAACCAGGCGTCCATAGCGTGGTGCGCTGCGGGCGAAAGCCACATCGCGCTGTTGCACGTCTGCCCTTTCCCTGGCTCGTGAATCGGTGGTGCCTTTGATCATTTCGCTACCCCTTTCGCCAGGTTAACCCCCGGCTGCGTGATCATGTTGCCATCCAGTTTCCACTTCTTCATGATTGCCGCGTAAGTCCCGTTGGCGAACAGCTCTTTGTAACCGTCGAGCACCACTTTGCCCAGCTCAGAATCTTTCGGCACCACGGTGCCCTGGAAGATATCGCCAAAGCCGTTTTTCTTACCCTGACCGGTCAGTTCCAGCTGACCGTGCGCCTGGTCGACGAAATAGACCAGTGGTGCCTGAGAAGAGAAGAAGGCGTCAGAACGTTTGGAGCGTACCGCCAGGATAGAAGAGGGCTGGTCGGTGAAGGACTGCACCGTCACGGCTGGTTTACCGGCTGCGGTACAGACTTGTGACTGCTTGCGGATCACCTGCTCGGCAGAACCGGCAGCCATCACGGCAATGCGTTTGCCGCAGGTATCATCCAGGCCGTTGATACTGGACGGGTTGCCTTTCTGCACGGCAAATACCACGAACTCCTGCACGAAATCGATAAAGTCGTTTTTCTCCTGGCGGTCCGGATAATCGCCAATCGGGCCGATGGCCAGCTGGTAACGACCCGATTTGATCCCGGCCAGCACGCCTGACAGGCCACTGACCGTTGCATGTTCAATTTTGATCCCCAGCACCTGCGCCAGTGCCTCGGTAAGATCGGCAGAAGCACCGGTCATGGAAGTCGGGCCTTCAACGATCTCGTACGGAGGGAAAGAACCGTTGTTTACCGAGATCATTTTACCGGCCTGTTTGATATCAGCGGGTAAACGATCGTGCAACGCCTGATCCATTTTCTGTGCCGGAATGGCATCTGCGGCCTGAGCCAGGCCCGCGGTTAAGCCCAGAGCCAGAGTGATGGCAGTGGCAATCTTCTTCATCAGTAAACTCCCCGTTATTTTATTTATTGTTAAGTTCTGGACGAGCAAAACGACGGTTTTCCAGCACCGGCAGGACGTTGCGGGCATGAGCAATGCGGGCAGGATCCAAATCAGCAAACACCAGCGCCGGAGCTTCGGCGGCTTTGGCAATCGCCACGCCCAGCGGGTCAACAACCAGACTGTTACCGATATTGCGCGGGCCGCACTCGCCCACCGCCACCAGATAACAGGTGTTTTCTAACGCACGGGCGGTAACCAGTACCTCCCAGTGCATCTCCTTCAGCGGGCCTTTCACCCAGGCTGCAGGCAGCACCAGCACGTCAGCACCATCCAGTACCAGGCGGCGGGCCTGTTCCGGGAAACGCACGTCATAGCAGGTCATCAGACCCACTTTCATCCCGGCAACATCGACCAGCGGCGGAACTTCATTGCCTGGCGTAACGTTGCGTGATTCCTGCATGGCGAAGGCATCATAGAGATGGAGTTTGTCGTAGCGGGCAACGATTTCGCCGTTGCGAATGGCAATCAGCACGTTTAGCGCACGGCCATCACCGTTCGGCACGTGTACGGTCATCATGGTTGTCAGATTATTGCCACGGCTGGCCGCGTAAACCTCAGTCAGGAACGGGCCATTCAGCGGCTGGGCGGCTTTCAGCACCAGATCCGGATCGGCGATATCACGGGCCAGCACGCCTTCCGGCAGCACCAGTAAATCAGCACCACCAGCTCCGGCCTGAGCCATCAGGCCGGTAATGGTTTCGGCATTTTCCTGCCACTCGCGGCTGACCGCGAACTGTCCTAATGCAACTTTCATCGTTATGCTCCTGTGATCACGGCGGGGAACAGCTCTTCCGGCGTGAGGCGGTGTGAGGTAATCCCCTGCTCAAAAAGCTCGCTGGCAAAATCACCAATCATCTTCTTGTTAGCTGTAAAACCGTTGGCGTTCCAGTCGGCAGGTAAATCCTGCGCGGTGCGTCGCAGATCGTCGAGCAACCACGGGGTGGTATCGGCGTATTTTTCGCGTTTGTCATTCCACAGCTTCGCAGATTGTTCAATGAGTTCGCTGACCTGCTGCGGGATGTCCGGATGGGCTTCGGCAATTTCGGGTTTGAAGGCCAGCAGATGGTGACCGGGGATATAGCCCACGCGGTTAAAGTATTCCAGCTCGGCCTGGCGGAAATCAGTTTGCAACTGACGCAGACCGGATCCCTTCAGGAAGAAGCCCTGCGGCATGAATGGCGTAAATACCGCATCCAGCTCGCCCGCTCTGAGCAGGTCGATCAGCGGATGCTCGCCCGGTGCAGCTTCAATGCGTCCGGGACGACCAAAACCGTTCAGGCGATCGACAATCGGATGCTCCGGCGTCAGGCGCCCAGCAAACCAGTAAGCATCATCAATGTCCACACCGGCTTCACGCAACAGCGCACGTGTCCAGGTATTCCCGGAGTCCTGCCAGCCGGTCACGCCGATTTTTTTCCCTTTCAACTGGTCCAGAGTGACGATCGGATTATCTTCGGTGGTGATGATGCAGCGCTGACGGAAACCGCGCATCAGGAAGTGAGGCAGCGCCAGCAGCGAGTTATCGCCCTTCGCCCTCAGTTGAGCATAGCGGCTGAAGGAGATTTCAGCCGCGTCATAGTCGCTGCTGGTTGCCAGATCGCCCACCAGCGTTCCCACGCGATGCACCTCCAGCTTAAAGCCCTGTGGCTTGATATCGCCCAGTGCCAGCGGCGTGAAATAATCCCAGTCTCGTACCGCCAGTCTGATCGTAACCATCTGCTCTCTCTCGTTGCCTGAAAGCGCCAGAACAGAGCGCTTAAATAGTGTTCAATTAATGCTTGAATTTGATACTAGATCGATAATAATATCTGTACAATATTTTCTTTGTTACTGAACAAACGGATTTCTTATGACCTCACCGCTGGACCTGAACTGGTTTGTTGAACGCCTGACGGATGCCTCGGTAAAAGGGATTGCGGGCGTAACAGCGGGACTGATCCGCGAGGGGCAGATCCCGATCGGCACTCATCTGCCGTCGGTGCGGGATCTGGCTGAAGCGTTAGGGGTCAGTCCAGCGACGGTCTCAGCGGCATGGGGCCAGCTTAAGCGACAAAAAGTGATCGCCGGGAAGGGACGTAGCGGAGTCTGGGTTTGCGGCGATAACGTGACGTCGAGACCGGTGCGTTTCGAGAAGATCGGCAATTATGGCGACAATATCCGTGCCGATCTCGCCATGGCCTCACCGGATCCGGCCCTGCTTCCCGACCTGAAACAGGCGATGCTTCAGGGGATCCAGTGCCCGCAACTCAACAGCTACCAGCGCGATCCCATCGCCCAGCCGCTGCTGACAGCCATCCGGTCTGGCTGGCCCTATCAGGCCGAGGCGTGGCTGGCGACAGACGGCGGATTTGATGCGATGAACTGCATCATCCAAACGCTGTTTTCGCCGGGGCAAAGGGTCATCATTGAAGATCCAACCGCCACCCGCCTGCTCGATATGCTGGATAATATTGGCGCAGAGGTGATGCCACTGGCCTGCGATGAACACGGGCCATTACCTGGCGCGCTGGCCATGCTGTTGAACAAAGGGGCCACGGCAATGATCTATCAGCCCAGAACACATTCCGCTACCGGCCATACCGTCAGTGAAGCACGCAGTGAAGAGCTGGCTAAAGTGCTGATGGGCACCAGCACGATGATTATTGAGGATGACGGGATTGGTGAGCTTTCGGCTTATCCGCTATGGAGCCTGGGGCGCTATTTTCCGGAGCGCACGCTGCACGTACGCTCCTATTCCAAAGCCTATGGCCCCGATCTGCGGCTGGCGGTGTTATCCGGCCCGCGTGAGCCGCTGAAGCGCATTCAGTCATGGCGAAACTTTGGTGCCAGCTGGACCAGCCGTATTCTGCAGCAGGCCGTAGCGTGGATGTTACAGGATGAGAGCACTCAGTTGCAGATTCAGCAGGCGAAAGCCATCTACAGCGGACGCCGTCGTCAGCTGCTGGCCGCGCTGGCCGCCAGAGGGCTGACGCTGCCGGATCGTGACGGGCTGAGTATTTTTATCCCGGTGCAGTCCGAACAGTTCGCCATGATTACCCTGGCTGCCAGAGGCATTGCCGTGTTGCCCGGCGAACGATGCCGCAGCGGCGGAGTCCAGTTTATCCGTGTGAGCATTGCGATGATCCAGCCTGACAGCATCAACAGCATTGCCGATGCGCTGGTGCTGGCCTGCGGTCAGGACATTAATGCTATTGGTTCAGATCTTTAATCAGATAGCGTGGAGAGTCGCTGTAGCCTTCGCGGGCATAAAACGCATTGGCTTTGATCCGACGTTCGTGGCAGTGCACCTCCACCCGATCACAACCGCGCTCGCGGGCCAGCTCTTCTGCATGCTGCAGCAACTGCTGCCCTGCCCCTTTGCTGCGTTCACCTTCAGCTATGCAGAAATAGCTGACGCGGGCAAAATCACCGGCCAGCGCCAGCTGAGGGATAAAATGCAGCGACAGGAAACCCAACACGGTACTGCCGTGCTCGGCGATCAGCAGCTGTTCAGTCTGGTCATCAATCAGCTGTGCCAGACGACGGTCAATAAAATCCCCGGTATTTTCATAGCCCAGTTCGGTTAACAGGGCGCTCAGGGCAAAACTGTCTTTTGGCTGCGCCATTCGGATCTTCATCGCTGTTCCTCCAGGTTTGAGCCTGATTCACTGGCTCTTCATCGCTTATGTTTATAGCCTGCCTGCCAGGATTAGCAACCCCCGGCACAACAGGGATTTGTTACAGAGACAGGGCAATTATTCTGAAGTGGGACGAGGGAACGGCATTCTGTAGTGGTCGGGCTGCTGATTAATGTTTCCTTAATAATGTTTCGCCACACTATGAGCTAACTGCTCTAAGAGATGACAAACATGAACCTGATCCCCAAATCCCTGAGCGAAGGCGTCGCCGTTGCCATCAGTCTGATCGCCATTCTTTTCTGGCTTGAGCAATTTTTTTCCCGTTAATTCCTCTCTGCCTCCCGTACCGCACCTGGCCGGATGCGGGGCAAAAAAAAACCCGCCATCCGGCGGGTTTTTAGAATTCTGTCTGATAACTTAAATAGCGGCAACGTTAGCAGCAGATGGGCCTTTGGCGCCGTTGGTGATTTCGAACTCTACACGCTGACCTTCAGCCAGAGTTTTGAAACCGTTGCTCTGGATGGCAGAGAAGTGTACGAACACATCTTTGCTACCATCTTCAGGAGTAATGAAACCGAATCCTTTGGACTCATTAAACCACTTAACGCTACCTTTAATCTTAGACATCTATATTACCTTTACATGAAAAATGGACACTAAACTGTGTCGCCTGTTAGTACAGCAATTGCAGAGGCTTTTGTCCAGTAGACAATAAAGAAAAAGTGATAAATATCGCCTTTTTCGCAGATACGCCATCATTCCGGCCGTTTACCGCCATTAAAACTGCCAGCGGAACCAGGCGAAGTAAACGTTTCCGTTGTTGTAAGTGCCTGGAATATAAGTCATCTGGAAAGTCGCTTTACTGTAACCGATTGAAGCTAAAGGCAGTAGAGCGGGCACAGGAATATACTTCCAGTTATCACGCGCCGTCACGCCAGCGGTGTAGCCCAGACCGAGGCGGAAGTTCTGGTCATTCAGCGGACGCCAGATCTTTTCCCAGCCGTACCCCATAAAAGGTTCCCACTTATTATAAGAGTCTTTAAACGCCATGGCATAAAGGCCATTCCAGTTGCCTTTATCGTCAAAGCGTGACACTCCAAACCCGGCACCCCACGGTCGCTCGTTGTAGTGATCGGTCTTTTCTTTATCGTAGGTCCAGCGGTTATGCCATGTGATCGCAGGAACGTACAGGTCGTAACCCTGCGGCTCGTTCCATGTCGTACTGACTTTGTCACTGAAGTCTTGCCAGGTGGAGGATATAGCCGAGCCAAGTGTCCCAGCCTGCGCCGCCGGTGTTGAGACAAGTCCGCCGGACATTGCCACCATAACAAGAGAAATTCTGTATAGCTTCACGATAATTACACCTGGTGTTGAAAAAAATGCGCACATTTTTCGCATTAAGAAGGTTCAGCGTGTCTTTTTTGTCTGGCACACATTATAAGCATTCTGATTAAACAATTCATGAATGCAATGTGACTGAAATTCATGGACTGTGTTTCTTAAACTTTACGGCCAACGTCCTGATTCCGACGCAAAAACATAACATACAGAATCAGTAAATCGCGCCAGGACAACTCTTGAGTCATGAAGAACGGCCTAACAAAGCCTTAAATGACGAACAGTAAAATGATCTGAGTCATTATTTTGAGCGTATCAGACAATTTCTAGCCTGAAAGCAAAATAAATCCAATAAAACAAACAGTGTTTATCGTAAAGCACAGGCAACATCCGGGGTTAATTTGGCTTAAGTCTTTGCAATCAAATTGTTAGAAGTGAATGTCATTTCATGAAATTGATAAATATTATTTATCGATCATTGGTTAAATTTTGGTAAGATTAATCCTACTTAACAATGATAAGGAAGAGGTACCTGCGTGAGAATACGATGCTGGAGATGCGGGCACGCAAGGATTATTTTTACATCCAGCGGCGATCGGTTCGGTCACCACCACGGCGCTATTTGCGCTAACTGTAATAACCCAATAACGCTGAAAGATTGCTTATTTAATACGCGATTATCAACCGCAACTGAGGAAGAAAGTCCCCCTCAGCCCTCGCCGGAACCTGAAGAGGTAAATGCCTTTAAAACCGCCACTGGCGTGCACTTCAAGGGGTGACAGCGCATCCATCCGCGCCGCCACCCGGCCATTCAGAACAGAACCTTAAAGACACCCGTAATCGTCAGCAGCCCGACAATGAAAATGATCGCAATAATCCAGAGAATAATCTTCATTCCATTTTCCTTAATCAGAGTAAAAATTCACTACGTTGTAGTCACTTGAGTATAGAAGAGAATCTCTTCTTCTGCCTGCAAGCAACCATCTGGCAACGACGGAACACCCTACTGCATTAATCCACTCAACCGATCACATCTTAAGATTATGCTGACCGGAGTCCCTGATAGTGAATTCTGTTAACTCTTCCCGCAGTAGCCTGCAAATTTATCACGATGCCGTCGCCGAACAGCCACGGAGTTCTGAAGGTTCCGAAAAAAGTTCAGTTCACAATGAACGAAGCCAGACCAGCCTGCCCGGCGAGAGCGGTGGGATCCACCATGTTGCCAGAGCCAGCTATCACACCGCCAACGAAGCCGCGCTCCACCACAAACTGGCAGTCCTCTTTGGCCGCCATATTGACGGTGAGAACGCCGCCGATTTTCATCGCCTGATCGAAGATCGTACTCGCCAGCTGCACACCATGAACGAAACGCCAGAGTCTGTTGAAGCGGTTCTGGCCAAAGGCAGCCGGCTCGACAGCGTGGCTCAGGTTGCCCGCGGCGCGGTACGGGCCATCCCCTTTGCCGTTGCTTCGGTCGCTTTTGACACCTTTCCCCAGCTCAGCGCCTTTGCTGAAGGGGCCGCTCAGCTTGGTCTGCATGCGGGGTTGCAGTCAGGTATTGCCGATACCTTTGGCTGTGCCCTGCTGGATAAAGCCACTGCCAATACTCAATGGCTGACAGCGGAACCGTCACAACTAGAGCCGGTCATGCATCAGGTTAGCGAACAGAAAAAACCGTCCACGGGCAGACTGGCAGGAGAAAACGCCGCGGCTATTCAGAGCTACAGCGCGAGGAATTTACTGCGTCTGGGAACATCAGCGGCGGTAACAGCAAAATTTGGACCGGCCACGGCGGCTAAAGTGGACACCTGGCTGACTGCCGGAGGAGGCGTTGTCGCAGGGGGTCTGATGTCCGGAGCTACACATGCGGTAGACAGCAAGCAGGGCCGCGTTGGGGCAGAATACCTGCTGGGTCGCACTGACTGGAAAGAACAGTATACCGCGCTTAAAAATATCAACGCCTTCACCGCTCCGCTGGCCGGTGCCGCTAAGCGGCTGGCTAAACTGCCGCTGGATGTGGCAACGGATGGCTTAAGAGCCGGACGGGAAGTCTTAAGTGCGGCAGGCATGTCGAAAAATGGACTGCTGGCCGGAGGATTTGCCGCCACGTTATCTGCCCGTAGCGCCGTAAGCCAGGCCATGAAAAGCAAAGGTTTTAATGCGGCCTCGCAGGCTGCAATGAGCCACCTGACTAACTTTGCCCTCTCCGCGCCGGTCTTTGCCTCCGTACCGGCCGCCGAAATCCTTGCTCCGGAAATATCAGACAAACTGACGCAAAAATTACAGGAAAATATCCCCAAAGCGGTGCAATGGGGAGCGGACCAGTTGCAGGCCCGCCTGAGTTCACACGGGCCAGGCCGTCCGCTGAGTAACAGTTGATAGCGATCACGATCTGCGGTTTCTTTACAGATAATTCTTAGGTTGGCGCTAGAATGATAGGGTTATTCGCTATGGACTCACTTGCTATGACGCAACCCTGAAAGTTAACAAGGAGATCTTATGAGCACAGTCAACAGCAGTATGGGCAGATACAGCCTGAAAGCAAAAAATGCGGGCGACCATATTAAAGGGTCGATCGCCATCAATGATGAAGGCGGTTCGCAACTGACGTTACAAGAGTTTAATGAACATTACCTCGACGATGTGATCAACAACGTAGTTTACCCGGTCACCGGAGGAAATCGCGCCATCACTAAAGCCTTTCGTGATGAGATGATAAAGGCGGGATTTGAACAACCGCATTAAACGGCTTTGCCGGGCAGGGCCCTCTTTTTGGCCCTGCTCTCAGGCTGGCTGAGCCTCTTCCGCGGGCAGTAACAGAAATTGCTGCAGCTTTCCGTCCTGATCGGCAAAGCCTTCAAATAATTCCGCTCACCGTTGGTCCGCAGGTCACCCACCATCACAAAGGCATGATCGCCATCAATAGCGCTGCAACGGTACATTTTACCGAGCCACCATGGGTATGGCGGCTGGCTGAGGCACCGGGCAAATTAAAAGGCTTATTTCTCGTCCTGATAGTTAAACGGATTCCGTTGGGTGGCCTTTTGCCGCAGGAAGTGCCAGCCGGGGCATTATGTCGCTGGATTTTGCCACTGGCAGCAGTACGCTTCCGGCATAAAAAAACACCCTGTCAGCTTACTGCTCACAGGGTGTGATAACTTGTCCAGCGCGATCGTCAACCTCCCGTTCACGCTTTTCTCAGGGAATACCAGCTGGCGTTCCTCTGACTTATTTACTGCTCTCGCTACCACTCTGGGCACTGGCTCCGCCACCCTGCAGGGCAGAGAGAATGGCGCCCAGACCGAGCATCTGCAATGCACCACCCAGCTTACCGGCGATGCCGCTGCTGTCCTGGCTGCTGCCTTCCTGAGTGCCGCTGTTACTTTGCGCAGCTGTTGGTGAAGAGCCGGTGCCGGTTCCAGACTGGCCGGAAGCATCGGAGCTGTCAGAAGACTGTCCGAGCATCTTTTTAATCAGATCCATCAGTTGGGTCATGATATCACCGCTACCGGAAGCATCCTGTGAGCCGGAAGTGCCGCTACCGCTGCTGTTACCGGCTGCATTGCCGGAAGAACTGTCACCGGATGACTGGCCGAGCATCTTTTTGATCATATCCATCAGTTGGGTCATGATATCGCCACTGCCAGAAGCCTGCTGGCTGCCTGAGCTGCCGTTTCCGCTGCCATTGCTGGCATCGGTGCCGGATTTGTCACCGCCCTCAGCCCCTTTACCCTGCAGCAGCTGCACGATGGCGTTCAGCAGTTGGGTAAGGCTGTTAGTGACGCTGTTCTGATCGCTATTTGCCCCCTGACCGCCTTCGCTACCGCTGCTGTTTTTCACCGCATCGTTAGTGGCCTGGCCGCCAAACTGCACGCCCTGGCCGCCTACTTTGCTCAGCGCGCTGGAGCCGAAATTCAGCGCGCTGCTCAGGCCATTCCCGCCCTGCGATCCGCTATTACGCGAACCATTAATGCCGATATCCTGGCGTCCCTTGCCGGAGAGATCGGCACCCGGCATCTCCATACCGCCTGCTTTACCCCCACCCAATACGCCGCCTGCTCCGCCGCCTATTTTCATGCCACTCATAGGTACCTCCATTAATTGAAATGTGTACTTCTGCGAGTCAGCCCACCCTGATTGGAGCCGTGGTGCCCCAGGCTTTTGCTCACTTCATAGGTGGAAGATGACGGTGAAGGGTTCCCTGTTAAGATTGGAAAGGCTCATTTCCGGCAATCTAAATTACACATTCTTAACGATTAGCAATCTAAATAATGTACTTGTTTACACATATTAATCAGTCATCTGGCCCATTTTTGTAGGGATTTCCCTACCTTTCGGCACGGAGATCCCCACAACAACTTCAGATGAAACTGATAGCCGCGCAAGGCCAGGCTAGTAAATAGTAAGTAAAAATTGAGTGTTACCACCGGGCGTTTGGGTCCCGGATTCTGTTGTATTTCGTCTCTTATTTCACATCAGGTTGCCAACTGAATTTGTAATAAATTCGTCTGAGGGAAGACAGGAGAAAATATGTTTACGGGCAGTGATAACAAGACAGATCTGGCAAGAGCAGACATTCACGCTAACCTGCATCCGATGGTTAATACACTCGCACCGCTGAAGGTCGACCTTTTGCTGGAGGGCGAAACGGGTACCGGCAAAGATACTCTGACAAGACGGATTTATCAGCTATCCGGTGCAAAGGGACCGCTGGTTCCCGTGAACTGTGCCGCCATCCCGGAAAACCTGGCCGAAAGCGAGCTGTTCGGCGTGATGGCCGGTGCCTATACCGGTGCCAGCCATTCCCGCGCCGGGTATATCGAAACCGCAGACAAAGGGATCCTGTTTCTGGATGAAATCGACAGCATGCCACTGATCCTGCAGGCTAAATTACTGCGGGTGCTGGAAACCCGCGCGATTCACCGATTGGGTTCAACACAGCCGATTACGCTGGACTTAAGGGTCATTGCCGCATCGCAGACCCCGCTGGTCGACCTGGTCGATGAAGGACGTTTTCGTCGCGATCTCTACTTCCGCCTGTCGACCATTAAAATTGAAACACCGACGGTGCGTTCTCATGCCGAACTGATTATTCCGCTGTTCCGCCGGTTTACTCAGGAAGCGGCAATGCGCCTTAAACAATCCATTCCACCCCGATCGCTGGCGCTGGACGAGGCCCTGCTGCTGCACAGCTGGCCGGGAAATATCCGCGAGCTGAAAGCCGCAGCCGAACGCCATGTTTTGCGACTGCCGCCGCTGTGTGATTTTTCTCCCTGCGATGGCGAAGCTACCCTGCTGAAAGATCGCCTGCGCAGAATCGAACGCAGCCTGATTAAAGAGTGCCTGAACCGGCACGGCCATAAAATCGATGATGTGGTGCATGAATTAGGTATTCCGCGCCGGACGCTCTATCACCGGATAAAATTACTGAATATCGTTGCCTGAGCAGGTAATTGCGCTCGAATATTTTTTTATTACATTCATCCCGACAAAAATAAAATAAAAAAAATTTGGAACCCTTTTTATTCCGCTCCCACTTAATAAACGAATACGCTGATGTTCAAACTCACTTTTTAATCAGGAGTCACACTATGTCTGCAATCTCTAGTGGTATCTCAACTGCAGCTGCTGCAGCCACCAAAACAGAAAGCGCAACTGACGGTGCAAGCTTCATGTCGCAGATGCAGGACGTACAGGGCCAGATGCAGCAGGATATGGTTGATAAAGCCAAGCTGGATGCACAGAACAACAAAATGAACGGTATTGCAGATAGTGCCAGCAAGGCCGGCTCTGCTGCTGCTCAGGTGAAGATCCAGTACTAGTCTGGCTTCATAGTGCGGCCCGGGCCCCGGTCCGCACTGCTCTTCCACTCGCTTGTATGAGTCCACCGCCATGAAAATAGCTTCTTCACAGGCAGGGTTAACCCACGCCGATATGGCAGAGAAACCCTCCCTGGCGCAACCCGATCAGACCGATGTCGATTTTTTCTCCGCACAGTTAAAAGAAGAACCTCAGGTGGAAAAAGTCTCCGCACCGGCCAACGTGACTCATTTTCTCTCCGGACTGGCCAATACCATGAATAATAATGAGCGGGAAAGAAAGCAGACCTATCAGGATTTGCAGAAGGCCTCCCGCTCGTCCAACTTATTAGAATTCAGCCAGGCCAACGCCGCGCTGTCAAACTATTACATTGAAAATTTAATGAATGCCAAGATTGTCGCCAAAGGCGTACAGAGCATTGATAAACTGACCAACCTACAGTAGCTATTGCGATGAAAACCCTCCTGCTGAAATGGCTGGCGACGCTGTCGCTGGTGCTGCTGCTGGCCGGCTGCGGCGACAAAACCGTGCTGTACAGCGGACTGGCTGAAAACGACGCCAATGACATCATCGCTGAGCTGAATCAGCACCAGATCGCCGCGGATAAAGTGATAGATAAAGCGGGGATTTCAGTCTCTGTGGACGCCAGATATATCGAACGAAGCGTAAAAATCCTCGACTCTGCCGGGCTGCCACGCAAAGCGCGTACCAATCTGGGCGAGGTTTTCCAGAAAAGCGGTGTGATCTCCAGCCCGATGGAAGAACGGGCACGCTACATCTATGCCCTGTCGCAGGAAGTGGAATCCACTCTGGCGCAGATTGATGGCGTGGTGGTGGCCAGGGTCCACGTGGTGCTGCCAGAACGGTTAGCACCTGGAGAACCAGTCCAGCCCGCTTCTGCTTCGGTGTTTATCAAATACCATAATAACCTCGACCCGGACAGCATCGAGCCGCGTATCCGTCAGATGGTGGCAACCAGTATTCCCGGTCTGGCGGGGAAAAGTGACAAGGATCTGGCCATTGTTTTTGTGCCTGCCCAGACCTATGAAGATCGGGTCGAAGTGGTTCAAATGGGGCCGTTCCAGCTCTCCACGGATGAATACTCTACGGTGAAATGGATCTTCTCCCTGTTGGCTATTGTGCTGCTGGCCGCCTTCGCCCTGCTGCTGTTCCGGCCGGGCCGCAAAAATAAAGGAAAGCCTGCCAATGAGCTGGGGTGAGGAGCAGGCTCAGGCGTGGCTGCACTGGTGGCATCAGGGTTACTGGCAACTGGCGGATGAAAGCTGGGCCAATAACGGTTTTTACGCCCTGCCCGCCGATCAGCAACAGGCGCTGGCCTGGCAGCACCCGCAGGCCGTGGCGGCCAGCTTTGGCATCCGCGCCGACCTGCCGCCAGAGCCGCAGTCCCGCCTGCTGACGCTGATTGAGCTACCCGGGGAAGCCTGGCTGCGGCTGCTGGCCCTGCTGGCCGGTATCTGTGCACCACAGGCTGAACCGCCAGGGCTAAGCAGCGCCAACCTGATCTGGTGTCGCCGCCTGGCAAGGGCGCTGCGCTGTGAAAGCTGGCTTCCGGCTGGCTACTTTCAGCCCTATACCTCCGGCAGCCTGATCCTGCTGCGCAGCCTTCATCCGGAGAGCTGGCCTCGCCTGCGTTTATTGTTCCCTCGCGACTGGGTCAACCAGGTGGCAGAGTATCCCTCAGCGAAGCTACCCGCATCGCGGCTGGCTGCGTTGTTGGACGCCGCAATCTGGCAAAGCCAGCAACCTGAGAGTGTGCCGAATGTGGATCCACAAGAAAATAACCCTGCTTAACCCGCAACACTTGTCGGGTACGTTGCTTACACGTGAGCTTCTGGCTGAACATCAGCAGGCGCTGACGATATTACAAAGCGCGGAACAGCAGGCGCAGGCCTGCCTGGACGCTGCCCACCGGCAGGCTGAACAGCTGCTGAACGATGCCCGCGAGCGCAGCGCGCAACAACTGGCGGAACAGATTGCTGAGCAGCAGCAGACGTTTCTGGCCGGTGCTGAGCAACTGTTCGCCGACTGGCAACAACAGCAACAGCAGTGGCAGGCAGCTCTGTTACCTCGCGCCGAAGCCCTGCTGACACAGGCGATGAGCCAGTTGCTGGCTGAACAGCCAACGGAAGCCCGCCTGCAGGCGATGCTGCAACAGCTGTTAAAAGCGCAGGGTCGGCAGGCCGCCGCCACGCTATTCTGTTCTCCTGAACAACAGACAGTCGTGCAGGAGTGGCTGGTACAGCATCCGCAGCTGGCATGGCAGATCAGCAGTGATACCACCCTGCCTGCCGACAGCCTGTTGCTGACCACTGAACAGGGTGAACTGCATCTTAGCTGGTCACAACTCTGCGCAGCGTTGCTTCCCGTTAGCTGACCTTGATGCCCACACGCTCAGCTCTCCGCTCCGGATTTTTCGCCGAAGAAGTTACCTCCCCACAACATTTTTCCCCCCCGCCTGGAACCTGTCGGCCCAACATACCACTTAATGTCAGACCCCCACAGGAGACCGACAAGATGAGCAACGACGACTCTATCCAGCGTCGCTTAACCAATCAGGTGGTTCACGCGCAGAAAGACATGTACCAGTTTGCGCAGAATAGCCAGGACCAGCCTTTTAACGTTAGCGATATGTACGCCTTCCAGAATGAGATGCTCGACCTTTCTAATGCCAACTGGGCCAGCTCACAGTACACCCAGTACAAACACGGCATTCGCAAGGCGATCATTGATGCCATCAACTGATGTTGCTGCCCTGACGGAGCAATGTCTTGACCAGTCAGATGGCGAACTGGCGCTGTGGATTGACGGCATGCCCGTCAGGCTGCAGCGCCTGCCCGGCGGCTGGTTCTGGCTTGCTGAATTAACTCTGCCCGTGCCGGTTGATGGCCGGGTAATGCAGGCGGCACTCAGGCTGTCCCGCCCTGCCCTGGCACACTTTACCGATCGGACTGCCGCCCTCTGCTTTAACCCGCAGACGGAGGTGTTGTGCCTGATCATCCGCCTGAAAAATGACCAGACCGACTATGCAGTTGCGCTGCTGGAAAGCCTCTGTAACCAGTGCGAAGTCTGGCAGGATTCCCTGCTGAGCCTGCTCACGCGGCAAGGCGTTACGATGTCCGTATAATAAGGAGAGAAGCGTGTCTCAACCGCTGTCTGCTTTTTTACCGTTCCGTCCGCTGCTTCTGGCACTGGCGATCGGGTTATCAGTGTCACACGGCTATGCCAGCACCCCGGATGAGTGGAAAGACGGCGCCTATGCCTATTCCGCTGATAATACCCCGTTAAGCGTGATCCTGCAGGATTTTGCCAGCAGTCACGGTGTTGATGCCAACGTCAGCGGCCTGCCGGATACCTTTGTAACCGCCCGTCTGCGCTCAGACAATGCCGAAGCCTTCCTGAACCGGCTGGCGCTGGAGTACCGCTTTCAATGGTTCGTTTATAACAACACGCTCTATGTCAGCCCCCAGTCTGAACAGACATCACGGCGTCTGAAAATCAGCCCTGATGCCGCGCCGGATATCAAACAGGCTCTGCAGGGAGTTGGCCTGTTGGAACCTCGCTTCGGCTGGGGCGAACTGCCTGACGAAGGCGTGGTACTGGTGACCGGGCCGCCGAAGTATGTCGATCTTATTGCTGAGTTCAGTAAAAAGTCGGAGCCGGAAACCAGCGAAGATAAGCAGATGATGGCCTTCCCCCTGAAGTATGCCGATGTAGCGGATCGCACCATCAAATACCGCGATCAGACACTGGTCGTGCCCGGCGTGGCCACCATGCTGAATGAGCTGCTGGGACAAAACAGCAACGGCTCGGCCAATGGCACCACCACCACGCAGAATGGCCGTGGCGACAGCAACAGCCCGTATCAGGCGATGCAGAGTGAAAGCCGCAGCATTATGGAGCAGATGATTGGTCGTAATACCCGGCTGGGACGCAGCAACGCGCAGGACCAGAGTCAGGGGAAAGCCTTGCAGGGCAAAGTTTCCGCCGACGTGAGAAATAACACCCTGCTGGTCCGTGACAATAAAAAGCTGCGCTCTGAGTATCAGGAGCTGGTGAAAATGATCGACGTGCCGCAGAAGCTGATCGAGATTGACGCGGTGATCGTCGATATCGATCGCAACGAGCTGGCACGGCTCTCCACTAACTGGTCAGGACAATTTGGCAACGTCACCGCCGGAGCCTCTATGCTCAGCGGCACCAGCACGCTTTTTGTCACGGACTTTAACCGCTTCTTCGCTGATATCCAGGCGCTGGAAGGCGAAGGCACAGCCTCAATTATTGCCAATCCGTCGGTACTGACGCTGGAGAACCAGCCTGCGGTGATCGACTTCAGCAATACCGCCTTTATTACCGCTATCGGCGAGCGCGTGGCCGATATCCGCGAAGTCACCGCTGGCACCAGCCTGCGCGTGACGCCCCGTTCCATCGGAGCGAATCCGGGCAAAGCGGCGGTGCAGTTGGTGGTGGATGTGGAAGATGGCAAGCTGGATAAAAACGAGGACGGCAGCGCACAGGGCACCGAAAATGGCGTGATCAGCACCCAGGCACTGGTGCAGGAAAAACGTTCGCTGGTCATGGGAGGCTTCCACACCAAACAAAGTGGGGATGATGAGCAGCGCGTACCGATCCTCGGTAAAATTCCGCTAATTGGCAAACTGTTCACCTCGAATAATCACACCACTTCCCAGCGTGAGAGGCTGTTTATCATCACCCCGCATCTGATTGGCGATCAGGTGGATCCTTCCCGCTATGTGGATGCGGATAATCGCGATCAGGTCAACGATACGCTGCGCGATATCAACCGCCGCCATCAGTTTGGCGATATGAAGCGCACCATTGAGAGTGGGATGCAGGATCTGGCGGAAAACCGACTGCCGGGAGGCTTGCAGGCCACGCAGACTGGCCTGGCATTGAGTTCGCTGTGTAATATCCCGCTGACCTTCCGCACCAGTGCGCGGCACCAGTGGTACGGCAACAGCTCAATGCAGATCGCCGTGGGCGTGATCACTAACACCAGCGGTAAAGAAGCCCGCTTTGATGAAGCAGCCTGCCGCAGCGACCGTACGCTGGCCGTCTCGGCTTGGCCACATACACGCCTGAAGCCGGGAGAATCGACCGAGGTGTACGTTGCGTATGACACGCAGATCCCGGCACGCCCTGCCCGCGTTTCGCTGCTGAAGTCACCGGATGGCTATGTACCGGCAGCACCTGTCGCTGCAGGCACCCGATCGTCAACCCGTCTGCTGTCGCGTTAAGGGAGTGAGAAAGATGAAGAAGCCGTTTTTAGTGCTGGCGCTGGCACTGCTGTTATCCGCGTGTGCGAAGCCAAAGTTTGCCGGATGCAATGATGTCTCCTGCCGCCCGGTCTCCGACGATCATGCGATGACCATCTGGTGGCAGCCGGACATGCGTAACGGCCCGTTCGACTATTCGCAAGCCTCGGTGAACGAATGATTTGGGTGGACAATATGGCGGCCTTCCTGGCCGCCTGGCAAAAGAGTGAAGCCTGCGGCTGGGCATCACAGCCCGGCAGCGAGCTGTTTTACCTTCCCGGCCCTTCCCCCACGCTGACGTTACGCATTTTGCCTGGCTCACTGCGGGATACGCTGCTGCGTCAGGTGCTGACGTGGCGTTTTCAGCACCCCGATCGCTACGACGGTTGTTACATCAGCATGGATGCTGATGGCGCGCTGAGCGTGATGCTCCAGCCTTCCCCGGAAGACGATCCCCACGACGCTATTAACACGCTGTATTCGCTGGTGGATCTGAACTGACCGCTTTTTACTCCGAGCGTGGCGATTACTACTCCTTTTCTTAAAAATCCTGCCGTCATATCCCTTTTAATTCCTAAAAAACCTTCAAGCATCCTAACGCTTGATGAAGATCAATCCGGTATAAATAGCTACACGGATAGTGTCTGTCTTCTCTTCTCTGACAGAAATTCCAGCCCATGGCGGAAGGGAGTACGATTATGACACCAGGATTGGTAAAAACTTAGGTAATACACTTCCTGGCGATGATCCTAAATTTATTGGACGCGGCGTACTCCATCTTACAGGACGTGATAATTACGATAAATTCGGCAAGAAATTCGGTAAAGATTACGTTAGCAATCCTGAGAGTTTAGCTAACAACCCCTATACTGCCGTGAAAGCTGCCTGTTTCTTCTGGAATTCAAGAAACCTTAACAGACTGGCTGATAATGATCATATAAGAAGTGTGACCTTAGTAGTTAATAGTGGTTTTAATGGTTATGAAGAAAGAAAATTGGCTCTAAAAAAAGCGAAACAAGTCCTTGGAGGATTCCAGTGAAAAAAATAAAATTAACAGCATTAGTAATTTCAATCCTGACATTACTCCCTTTATCTGTTCATGCTTCATCAGGCAAGTCATCTTTGCAATGCAAAAAAGAGGCACTTGTCGAAGCAAAAAAACTCTTGTCATTTTATCGTGATAATGACGAGCGAATTGTTATCGATGACGACGTCACCCCATTAACAAAAATAAAAAACCCTGAAAATAAAAAACAAATTTTTGATGTACTTGAGGTCTGGGGAAACATATATAAAGGAAAATACCGAATGCGTTTTTTATACTACCCTGACGACTGTCTGTTAATGGGTGAAGAAATTCTTGAATATGCTAATTTGTAAGTTGAAAGGCACCGTTCAGCTCTGATAAAGCATCACTCCTCAATATCCAGCACCTCATCGATCTGCTGATCTTCGATCTCTTTCAGCAGGCGATACACCTGGGCCACGGCCTTCAGCGTTTCGCGAGGGATATAGTCGCCCTCCTCCACGGTACGGAACAGCGTTCGGGTCAGCCAGACAAAGCGGATCACCGGCATATTTCGGGTTTTGGCTTCTTCAATAATATCCTGCGCTTCATAACCCTCGGCTTTAAACAGCAGGCGCGGCAGCGGTGTTTCTCCTGCGCGATAATAAAGGCCGACGGCGAAATGGGTCGGGTTAATCAGCACCATATCGGCCTCTTCCACCGCCACCTCACGTCGCGGCTTAGGCGCTTCGTTAAGGATCTGCTGCGACATCGATTTGCGGTGCCCTTTCATATGCGGGTCACCTTCGCTCTGCTTGAATTCGTTGCGGATATCTTCATGGCTCATCCGCTGTTGTTTAAGGAAGAAATACTTCTGCAGTCCGAAGTCCAGCACGCTCATCACCAGCAGCAGCGCCAGCGTTTCACGCACGATCTTCTTGAAAAGTGCCAACACCGACAGCCAGAAACCGTTCAGATCATCGCCATAAGCCAGCTGTGCCAACGGCCCCAAATCCGGTTTAATTGCCAGATAGAAAATCACTCCAATCGCAATGGCCTTCAGCACGCTGGTCAGCAGCGTGGTCAGCTGTTTGGCAGAAAACATATTCTTCAGATGGCCAACCGGGTTGATCGCATCAAACTTCGGCTCCAGCGCCTCGGTGGCAAACAGCGGGCCGAACTGGATCCAGCCGCCGAGGATCCTCAGCAGAAAAATCAGCGCACAGACGATACCGCAGAAATAGAGCAGTACCATCAGACCGTCCATTGCCACTTCCTGCATCGCGTGACCAAAGGGATCGTGGAGCCGTCCGAGCGGTAACATCACCATCGCCTCAAGACGCTGCATCCCACCCCCGACCAGCGCAAAAATCGTCTCCATCACGCCGATGCAAATCAGCAGCTTCGGGATATCCGGCGTCTGCCCTACCTGCCCCTTCTTTCGCGACTCCTTCAGCTTATGGGGCGTGGCATTTTCCGTTTTTTCTGCCATTACTTCCCTCCTTTGCCCAGCATATCGGCAAGATGGGGGATCAGATCTTTTAGCTCGAACAGCCGTTCACCACCGACGTAGTTCAGGATCGGCAGATACAGCACGAAGAACAGCATCCCCAGCAGGCATTTGGCAGGCATCGCCAGCACCGTGGCCTGCAGCTGAGGGCTGTAAATACTGAGGATGCCAACGCTGAAATCCACCAGCAACAGCAGTGCCACCAGCGGCCCGGCGTACAACACCATATGTATAAACACGCTGCCCAGCATATCCAGATAGACTTTAAATCCGGCTTCACCCGGGAACGGCAGCCACTGCATCGCGGGCCAGAGCCGGTAGCTGTCCCAGACAATCTGGGTCAGCGTCGACAGCCCCAGCCCCACCACCAGCAGCAGAATGATCGACTGCTGCATCAGAAAACCGAGCGGCGTGGCATCCGGCCCCAATTGCGGGTTGAGCTGGCCGCCCATCAGCGCCCCGCGCTGGTTATCAAACAGCGCACCCACGGACTCAAACATCCAGAACGGCATCGCCATCAGCAGGCCAATCATCACGCCGATAATCACCTCTTTCAGCGCCAGCGCCGCCAGCAAAAACAGCGACGGATCTTCAAGCGCCAGCTGCTGCTGGATCATCGGAGTGGGAAACAGCGCCAGCGCCAGCACTATCGCCGAGCGCAGGCCGCCTTTAATGGCATTGAAGGAGAAAACCGGCGACAGCAGCAGGCAGGGGAAAATGCGCGCCATCGCGAGGGTGACGGCAAGGATAAAATGATAGCCATCGAAGAGGACGTTGTTCCACATATCAGTACTTCACGTTCGGCATCATGGCAAAGGCGCTCTGCGCCAGCTCGATCAGCTCCACGCCGATCCAGCGTCCGGTTAATGCCAGCGCCACTCCCACAGCCACCAGTTTGATGGCGAATGGCAGCGTCTGATCCTGCAACTGCATCACCGCCTGCAGAAGCGAGACGATAACGCCGACGATCACCGCCACGATTAAGGGCGGTGCAGAAAGGAGCACCACCAGCAGCATTGCCTGACGAAACAGGGTCAGAATATCCATCGACGGCCCCTCACAGATAGCTGTAGAACAGGCCATCGAGCAGCCGTGTCCAGCCGCTGACCAGCACAAACAGCAGGATTTTCAGCGGCAGCGAGATAGTCATTGGCGACACCATCTGCATCCCCAGCGCCAGCAGCACGTTAGAGACAATCAGATCCACCACGATAAATGGAATGAAAATCAGGAAGCCAATTTTGAAGCCGTTCTGCAGCTCTGACAGCACAAATGAAGGGATCAGCAGCAGCGGGCTGTCGTGCTGGATGGTGTCGGCCATCTCTTTTGGCCACATGCGCTGGGCATTTTCCTGCAGATGGGTGAGGATGTCCGGATCGGTATTTTTCACCATAAAGCGCTTTAGCGGCTCAACGCCATTGCTGACCGTGTACTCCAGCCGCTCAGCAGACTGACTGTCAATCGGCACCGTTTTTACCCGCTGGCTCATCTCATTAAACACCGGCGCCATTACAAACAGTGAAGCCGCCAGCGCAATGCCATAAATCGCCATATTGGGCGGGACTTGCTGAACCCCCATGGCGTTGCGGGTCAGCATCAATACCATGGAAATCTTCAGGAAGCAGGTGCAGACAATCATCAGAATCGGCACCAGCGATAAGGCCCCCAGAAACAGGGCCAGGGTCATCGGGTTCAGCGACAGGGAATCCATACGGCTACCAGGTGCCCCCGTTCAGCGGGTTCTTGCTGCCCGGCAGCACGTGAGTAATTTGTAGGCCCAGCTTCCCTTCCACATCCACCAGCTCCCCTTTAGCCAGCGGATAATCACCGTGGCAGAGGATCGCTTCCCCCGGGGTGACGTTCTCAATCATCACCATTGCGCCAGGGCTGAGCGTCGTAAGCTCGCCCAGGGTAAGTTTGAGCTGGCCACAACGAACCGACAGGGACAGCGGCAGCGGGGCAAAATCAGTCGCCTCAGTGACCGGCTCAGCGTCCCAGTGGGACTCGGGGTGGTTCTGGTGTTCGTGCTCAAACTCGTCAGGGGTCAGGGTCACGTTACGTTTCTCCATCTCGGTAAGATAAAAATGGGCCATCGTGCCAGGCTGCATCTGCAATTCCCCCTGTAACAGACGGGTGCCGCAGCGAACCACACCGCGCCCCTCAGGGGTAAAATACAGCTGCGGAGGCAGCAGGAGATCCCCGCGTCGCAGGGACTGCAACTCCGCTGGCGACAGCACTAAGTCGCCGATAATCATCGGCAAAGTAAGCGTCATGCTTTCCGGTAACGGCATTACGTCCTGTTGCCATCCGGATTTTTTCAGAAGCGATGACAAACACCGGGCGGAGAGAACCAACAGGCTCTGCGCGCGCTGCATGCCCCACCCCACATTCAGCCTGAGCAGGAACTCGCCTGTCTCAACGTTCTCCTGCTCAGGGCTTAAGTGGCCGAACAGCGTAAGAAGTTCGGCAGAAAGTTGCTGATGCCACCACGGCCAGTACCAGTCCTGTTCAGGAGCCTGCTCCGCATGGGCAAAAGTCGGGCAATCGGACATCAGTGACAGCACCGGCTGCGCGTCCGAAAACTGCAGCATTCCCGCATCGCAGCGCCAGTGGCTCATCTCCGCAACCTGGCAATCATCGGCCAGCGTCAGCCGCAAAACGCCAGGTTCGCCCGCCAGCGTAAAGGGATAGAGAAGCCCTGCGCCGATGCGCTGACGCAGTTGTGCCTCCTGCTGGCTGACCAGCCGGAAATTTAAGGCGTTCATGAGTCCGGCTCCTGACGTTCACCCTGTTCACGACGTTCAAAACGCAGGCGCACCCGGCAGGCCATTCTCTGCCTCAGCGAGAAGCGGCAGCGTTCCTGATGGGGCAGCAGCGCCTGCCAGGCAGCAGGCTGCAGATGCAGGGCAATATCCCAGCCGCCAGCAGGCAGGGCGGACATCCACGCATCAACATGGCCCAACTTCGGCAGGATTAGCGTCAGCTGCATTTCCCCCGGTGGCTGAGAACTCATCGCGTCTGCCAGCGCCGGTTCAATCTCCTGCCACATCGCCATCGCCGGAGGGGCGCTACCGACACTCTCCTCCAGTTGAGAGAAACCCTGCTGTTGATCGGAGCCTGCATCGTTGAAAGCCAGCAGCGGACTCATCACGTCGTCGCTGTCCAGCAGCGAACTGAACAGGTCATCTTCCTCGCGCGTTGGGCGGCGGGGTTCAAAACGGGGAGAAGTGTTAGTGATAGCCGCAGCAGGCCGGGTACGGTCGGGCTGCGGAGGCAACGCTCCACGGTTATCACGGTTTCGCGCATCACGCGCCTGCAAAAACTGGCTGCGGGCATGCCGTTGGGTATCGCGTTTTTGCTGCGTCTGCCGCTCGGTAGCCTGCTGGAGCTGATGCTGCAGCGCCGCCTGAGAGAGATTACGGATCATCCGGCAATCTCCTGTTGCTGTAGCAGATAGTTAAGCTTCTCCATTTCACGCAGGCGCAGGCGCGTTTCCTGCTGCGCCTGTTCTACCCGCTGCAACTGCTCGCTGCGGGCCAGGGCCAGCTGATGCAGACTGAGGCGTTCGTCATCCACCTGCTGCTGTGCGTGCTGCTCCTGCTCCAGCGCGCGCTCAAGACGATATTTCGCCTGCTGCACGCCACAGTTTTTCTGCACAAACGCCTGACGCAGCTGCTGGTATTCCCCCTGGCGTTCCTCCAGCCTTTGCTCTGTCTCTGTGGTTTTTTCAACAACCTTCCGCAGAGCCTGCTCCTGCTCTCTCTGCTGCCGCTCACTGCGGCTGAGGCGCTGGCGGCGGATTGGTAACAGCAGGTTCAGCGTTCGCTGCAGTTCAGCCGCGGCGGCATCAGTGTCGGTTTCAGGTTCAGGATTACTATGACGGCGCATAACGGCTCACCTCTGACAGTTGAAAACAGGTCTGGTCAAAACCGGACGGATCGCGCATTGCCTGCTGCAGATAGCCATTGATCGCCCCCTGAGCCTCCACGGCCGCATCGGTCAGGCTGTCGTTGCCCGGCTGGTATTCTCCCAGGCGGATCAGCATTTCCACCTGCTGCCAGGCCGACATCAGCCGGCGGATTGCGGTCGCCTCGCTCACCTGCTGCCGCGCCACCACGCTGCTCATGGTACGGCTGAGGCTGGCGAGAATATCAATGGCGGGATAATGGCCCCGCTCCGCCAGTTTGCGGGTCAGCACAATGTGGCCGTCGATCAGCGATCGCACCTCATCGGCGACCGGATCGTTCATGGAATCCTGCTCAATCAGCACCGAATAGAGCGCGGTGATGGCCCCGGTGGAAGTCTGCCCGGCCCGCTCCAACAGCGTGGGAAGCAAGGTATAGACTGAGGGAGGCAGACCGCCACGGCCCGGAGGTTCACCCAGAGCCAGGCCAATCTCACGCTGGGCACGGGCAAAACGGGTCAGAGAATCGAGGATCAGCAGCACGCTTTTCCCCTGGTCCCGGAAGGCTTCCGCAATTGCCGTGGCGGTGAAGGCGGCGCGGGCACGCTCCATACTGCTGCGGTCTGACGTGGCGCAGAGCAGCACGGTACGACTGCGCAGTTCGCTATCCAGCTCGTGGTCGAGGAATTCACGCAGCTCGCGGCCACGTTCGCCAATCAGCCCGAAAACAATCACATCGCAGGGCGTATTACGCGCCAGTTCAGCCAGCAGGGTAGTTTTGCCGCAGCCTGCTCCGGCGAAAATCCCCACGCGCTGCCCCACGCCCAGGGTAAGCAGACCATCAATCGCTCGCATGCCGGTTGGCAGCGGCGTGTCGATCCTCGGTCGCTCGGTTGGCGGCGGCGCATCTCCCAGCACCGGTTTAGCGCCCGTTTCGCCAGGCTGAGCAAACGCACTGACGCTGCCCTCTTCAATCGGCCGACCAAATCCATCCAGCACACTGCCCAGCAGCTGGTCAGACACGCGAATACTGTGAGGGAGATAGAGTGGCGTGACTCGTGCCCCCTGGGCGATACCGTCCAGCTGCCCCAGAGCAGAAAGCAAAGTGTGCTGAGGATTAAACCCCACCACTTCCGCCAGCACGCGGGTATTGTTTTTTCCTTCGATACGGCACAGATCGCCGATGCGCGCGCGCGGCAGGCTGCTTTCCAGCAAAATGCCGCTGATGCCGGTAATGCGACCATAAATCTCCACCGGCGCAAAGCGGGCCAGGCGCTGCTGATGCTGAGCAAACCAGTCGTCAAGCTGAGCGGTCAGGGCCTGCATCACCAGTTCACCTTAATGTGTTCACGTCCGGCAAACTCCACCTCGCTGGAGGTGATGGCAACCAGCCGCAGTTCATCAACCTGATCGCCAATAAACAAGCGCTCACCGGCATCGGTCACCACATTGGCCCGCTTGCCGGTGGTAATTTGTACGATACGGAACGGCAGTTTGGCATTGCGCGCACGGGTGTTGTTCACCAGCTTAGGCATTACGCTGTACTGCGTCTGGAAGCGCACCAGCATTCGTTCAAGAATTTGCAACTGGTCTTTATTCAGCTCGCCATTCAGGATCATCCGCCCTTTATCCATGTCGATTTTCACGCCCGGTGTCAGCCCACGGTCGCGCAGCATCGCCACCAGCGGCGGGCGTACTTCCTGCAATGTCTCCAGCACTTTGCGGTTCGAACCTGTTGTAGAGGTCTGGGCCACGGTGGGTTGCAGGATCCAACTGATAATGGTGAAGCTCAGCAACAGGATCAGGCTGACGGACAACACCTGAACGCCACGGGAGAAAGTACGCGAAGGGGCTGGTGTGGCTGTGACGGCTGGAGCGGCCTGAACCGGAGCGGGTTTTGGGGGTTCGGGAGCCGCCTGCATCTCTTCCCACGGCAGTTCAGCAGGGACCAGACTCAGCCAGATATCGCCCAGTGCAAAAGGCCGATCCGGCTCCAGCGGATCCAACAGCTCCTGCTCTTCTCCGGCAGCAGTCAGAAGCTTGCCCTCCATCGCCTGGAGCTGCCAGCGCTGCTCTGCAAACAGCAGCGTGGCGTGATGTGCAGCCACTCCCGCATCGGTCAGCAGCAGATCCGCATCGTCAGCCTGGCCCAGCGTCCACTGGCCGCCGCTGACGGGTAAAGCCGCTCCCTGATGGCGGCCGCTCAGCACTCGTAGCTCAAACATAACCCACTCCTTAAGCATCAAAGGACTCGACGGACTCGTCCAGATCCAGACGACCGACAACGTTGATCGACAAGTTGGACTGCAGCTCCGCGAATGACAGCACCGGCACCTGGTGAAGTTCGTCCTGAATCAAACCGCGCAGTGGACTGCGAAGATCCTGGGCCACCAGCAGCACTGCGATGCCCGGATTTTCAGGCCGGAAGGCATCGCGAAGCTGCCCGAGGATCGCCATGTTTTGTTCCTGGGTCAGGGCAAAGAAGACTTCACTCTGCGTCTGGCGCAGTGCATCGCGCAGCTGCTCTTCCATCTCCGGGGTCAGCAGCCAGACGTGCAGGCCGTCATCCTGAGTGTACTGATAGCAGATGTGTTCCTTCAGCGAGATGCGCACCAGGTCGGTCAGCAGGCTGATATCGCGTTCGTGCTGACCATGCTCGATTAACGCCTCGGCAATCGCCCGCACCGAGCGTAGCGGAATGCGTTCCGCCACCAGGTTCTGCAGCACGCTGGAGAAACGGGCAATCGGCATCACGCGCTGCAACTCCTGAGCCAGCTCCGGCTGTTCTGTCTCCAGCCAGCCCATCAGCGCGCGGGTTTCCTGCAGGCCGATAAAATGCGGGGCGCTGGCGTGGATGGCGTTCTCCATGCGCTTCATCAGCAGGTCATGGAAATTCCAGCGCGGCACGTCTTCGTTTTGCAACAGAGGATGGCCGGCTGGCAGCCACAACAGCTCGCTCTCGCGGCGGGTATCCATTCCGGCAACCACGCCCTCTTCTTCCGCCAACTGAGGATGATCTTTGCTGCTGACAGCGAGCAGACCAACGTTGAACGTGCCGATCACTCGTGGGATTTCGTAGACCGAATAGCGGAATTCATCTGCAGGCAGCGCGTCCTGAAACTCGATATCAAAAGCGGGCAAAGTAAAGCCGTAGTTATAAACGATGCTGTTGCGCATCCGGCGGATTGCCTGCACCAGCTCCAGCGTCTCTGCCGTGCCGCGTGCGCTGCTGGGAAACTGCAGCAGATAGGGCCGCGTCGGGTTGAACTGGCGTAAATCTTCGGTGCCGTTAAGCTCTGGTGGGATCACCTCATTTTCCATTTGCGGCAGGTTCGACACCAGCACCCTTTTCGCCCGCCAGACCTGAAAACTGCCGGTCGCCAGCGTCAGAACCGCCAGCATGATAAACACGCCGGTCGGCATCCCTGGCAGCAGCGCAAAACCAAACATGCCAATCGAGGAGAGGATCCAGGCTTTCGGCTGGCTGGTCAGCTGTTCGGCGATCTCCCGGCCAATGTTGTTATCCTCGCTGGTGTCGCTGTCGGACGAGACGCGGGTGATGATCATCCCGGCCGTCAGGGAGATCAGCAGTGCCGGGATCTGGGCAATCAGGCCGTCACCAATGGTCAGCACCGAGTAGGTATGCATCGCATCACCGGCAGGCATGCCCAGCTGCATCACACCGATGCTGAAGCCGCCGATCAGGTTGATAAACAGGATCACCAGCCCGGCTATCGCATCGCCCTTCACAAATTTCATTGCGCCGTCCATAGCTCCGAACAGCTGGCTCTCTTTCGCCAGGTCGACACGGCGGCGTTTGGCGGTATTGACATCAATCAGGCCGGCGCGCAAATCACTGTCGATCGACATCTGCTTGCCCGGCATCGCATCCAGCGTAAAGCGGGCAGCCACTTCCGCCACCCTTTCCGATCCTTTGGTGATCACCAGAAAGTTGACCACCGTCAGGATTAGAAACATCACCATCCCGACCGCGAGGTTGCCGCCCACCACAAAGGTGCCGAACGCCGCCACGATATGCCCGGCATCCTGCTGTACCAGAATCTGACGGGTGGTTGAAATAGAGAGCGCCAGGCGGAACATGGTGGTCAGTAACAGCACCGCCGGGAAGCTGGAGAATGCCAGCGGCTTCGGCAGGTACATCGCCAGCACCACCAGCAGCGAGGAGAGACAGATATTCACGGCAATCAGGGTATCAATCAGCCCCAGCGGCAGGGGGATAATCAGCATAAAAACAATGGCCATCGCGAACATCGCCCCGATAATTTCGGAGCGCTGCATGGCGCCCAGTGCGATGCGATTCAGAACCAGAAACATGCTGTTCATACCCTTCTCCCGCTAGCCTTTCGCCGCTGCTTTGTTCTCGTTATTGACCAGCATGGTGATCACCCCACGCAGCAGATTCGACGCTTCAGTCCGGTTTTTGCGGTCGCGCCATAGCATCAGCGGCATATCGTTCATCAGCGGCAGCAGACCGTTGAGGAAGCGCATCTGCGCCGCGGGTTTTTCTCCGGCGTACTCTTTGCCGATTGAGGTAATGTCCCGGGGTTGCAACCCGGTTTCTGCCACGTTAAGCAACCGGCGGGTCATATCCAGCCCGCTCAGTGCGGAAGGCGGAATTTTGCCGCCCGCGCGCAGCCGATCCAGCAGCTTGTCGCTGTCGGCAATCAGCTGAGTCAGTTGCCCGGCCTCGCTCAGACCAAGGTGGATTTTGTGTAGCGATCGGGAAGAGAGTGAGGGCGTCAGCGAGGCGATATCTTCTGCCAGCGCGCGCTGCAAAGTGCGCAGGCCCGGCATAAATTGCGCACGACCAAAGCGCTCCAGCAGGCTGTCGAGGATCACCGAAGCCGACTGGTGCTTGACGATCCCATGGTAGTAAAGGTTGCGCATCGACTGCTTTTCGGTCGGGTCGGTGGTGAAGCTGGCAATCGCCGTAGCGGTATTCAGCCCCGCCCGCACTTTATCGCCATAATGTTCATGCAGTGCGTCCAGCCCGTGACTGGCCGCAGCCGCAGTTTGCGTGTCGCCACTACGGTCAGCCTCGCGCAGGGTCATCCGCAACAGCAAATCGCAGCGTGCAGGGTCGTTATCAGCAGCCTCGACCAGCGCGTCGGCCTCCGGTTCCTGCCCTTTATTCAGCACGCCCTTAAGCGCACTGAGCCGCGTTTCCAGCCGATCCTGCTGCTGTCCGTCCAGCAGTTGATAAAGTTCAGCCAGTCGTTCGATACGCTCCACCGCACCACGATTGCTGCGCAGATGCTGAGTATTAATCTGCCGCCGGTTCAGCCCTTTGGTTTTCTTCTCTACCTTTTCGCTGAACATCATGCCGATCTCTTCCAGCGAATCCGTCAGCGAGTCTGCGGCCGACTGGGTATTCACCGGTCGCGCACGCACGTCTGCGCCCGCCGTTCGCGAAGACGGGACATCCTGCTTAAGCAGCGTTTTTGCCATCGCCTGCTGAAACTGAAGTGAGGACTGAACTTTTATCATTGCGCACTCGTGGTTGATTTCGCGATTCTCTTACGTGGCGGCAAAGGACAATAAGTTCCCGAATAAAAAAATGGATAACTGGTATTTAAAATGTGTGATTTTACTGAAACTTTAAACCGCCGTTATTAGTGTTAAAAGTTGCACAGCTATTTCCCGATTACGGCCATGTTTTGTCTCAGATAATTCTTAATTAAAATAAAGAACACTGGAATAACCCCGCCTCACGCTTTTTTTTCGCCTGGCACACTCCTTGCTATATGACGTTCTGCAGGCTGTTAATTAATTTCAGGAGCAAGTCAATGTTAACTTCTTCAACCGCAGAATTGTCATTTTCACCTGAAGCACCGGTCGTTATTTTATGGCAGGAGATCCTCTGTCAGCAGAATCGCAAGTTGCATAATTTTATTCGTAAGCGCGTCTCCAACCGGGAAGACGTGGAAGATATTGCGCAAATGACCTGCGTGGAAGTGCTGCGCAACAGTCATAAGTTTTTAGGCGCTTCCCGCCCGGAAACCTGGCTGTTTGGCATCGCCGCCAATTTGATCCGCAACTATTACAAAACCCATCAGAACCGGTTTTTGTTCGACAGCCTTAACGAAGATAACGTGTTGGAACTCATTCATGATTGCGATCCCAGCGACATCATCGCTAATGATGAACTGCTCAGCGTAATGGCCCATTCCATTGATAAACTGCCGGAAGACACCCGCCAGATGCTCTCTATCCTGGTGGAACGCAATGGCAGCTACCAGGACGTGGCAACCTCGCTGGACATTCCACTGGGTACGGTAAAATCCCGCCTCTCCCGCGTCAGGGAGGCACTGAAAAGCACAATAAGCTGAACAAAGCTAATTTTTCAGATTGTAGCGCGATCAATTTATTTATCTGCGTGGTAGCTCAATTTTCAGATGAATATTGATGGTCACCAGAGGAAATATTTGCTGTAATTGTTCCTTGATGGGAAAATTCCAGGTGCCGCCGGGTAAGCGGTAATAATATATGCTTATCACACATTCATTTATGCACAATCAGAGAGAGAAATGCTTTCTTCTGAAATATTCAGCTTTAATGTGACTAAAATCCCTCACGACGGGCGGGCTATTTTGCCTGACTTTGCCCTTGACAAAGTCAATGACGCCATCTATTTAGTCGCGCCGGATGCCAGTCTGGCTTATCTCAATAATAAAGCCTGCGAAATGCTGGGTTATAAATATCGCGAGTTGATACGATTAAGCTATGCCGATATTGAGGGAGAATTGCAGGATCCGGATGTCGCCGCGCTGTGGTGGAAACTGAGCCTGCGACCGGAAGGGATCCGCTTCACTTCGCAACACCGGATGCGCAGCGGCGAAATTATTCCGGTGGAGGTCAGTTCCAGCGCTTATGAACACCAGGGGCAGACTCTGGTGCTCTGCGTGGTGCGCGATGTCCGTGAGCTGAAGCAGCGTACCGAGCGCTATCTGCAACAGGAGCAGCAGTTCCGGACGCTGGTGGAGAACTCCCCCGATCTGATGGCCCGCTTCGATACCGATATGCGCTGCCGGTACGCCAACCCGCTGGTGCTGGAGCTGATTGGCTGCAGCGAAGAGCAGGCACGCGGCTGGCGCTTAACGGACACCATCCCCTTTGATGAGGTGGGTATGCGGCTGTTCAGGCTCGTCTCCAACACCCTGGCGCGGGGTGAAAAAAGCGAGGCGGAGCTGGAGGCCCGTTTTGGCGATCGCTCAATGGTGCTGCATGTTCGCTGCGTGCCGGAGTACGATCTGAAAGGCGAAGTGGTCACCATTCTGGCGGTGGGCCGTGATATCAGCCGCCTGCGGGAAGTGGAAAATGAAGTGCGCGCCGCCCATCACCAGCTACGCCTGCTGGCAAGCAATCAGCAGGAGCAAACCGAGCAGGAACGCAAACATATGGCGCGTGAAATCCATGATGAGCTGGGCCAGCACCTGACCAGCTTACGCGCCGGGTTGTCGGTGATTGGTATGCAGGCTGGCAGCCCGGAGCAGGTCACGCAGCAGGTGAATTATCTGATGACGCTGATCGACAGCACCATCCAGGTGGTCAGGGATGTCTCCACGCGCCTGCGGCCGAATATGTTGAATATGGGGCTGGTGCCCGCGCTTGAGTGGCTGCGCGATGAATTTGTCAAAAACGGCGGCTGCAGCTGCATGCTGATCGTGCCGGAAGATAAACCGGTGGCGCTCAGCGATCAGGCCGTGACGGCGGTGTTCCGCGTGGTACAAGAGTCGCTGACCAACATTTCCCGCCATGCGCAGGCCAGCAAGGTTTCTATTATCGTGCAGACCAGCCGCGAGTCAGTGGTGGTACAGGTACGCGATAACGGCAAAGGGTTTAAAACTCAGAACGTGCGCCACGATGCGTTCGGGCTGATGGGGATTAAAGAGCGGGTGGATATGCTGAATGGCCTGGTGACCATCACCAGCCACCCCGGGGAAGGGACACAGCTGGAGCTGACGCTGCCACTGACAGCCAGACAGTCACAGTGAGCCACTATGCTTGTACATTTACCAGGGCTCCGACCAGGGAAACAGGATGAATGAAGTTATTAAGTTAGTGATTGCCGATGACCACGCGCTAATGCGTGAGGGACTGAAGCAGATTTTTGCTCTGGATGAAAATATTGAAGTGGTGGGGGAAGCCGGTGATGGCAGCCAGGTGCTCGAAAGGCTGCGGCTCGGCGGGCTGGATTTGCTGCTGCTGGATATCTCCATGCCCGGGATCAGCGGGGAAGATTTAATTAATCGCATCCATTCACAGTACAAAAGCCTGCCGATTCTGGTGCTCAGCATGTTCAACGAGCCGCAGATTGCCCGGCGGGTGCTGAACTGTGGTGCGCTGGGTTATATCACCAAAGATAAAAATCCGGATGCGCTGTTAACGGCAATACGCAGCGTGGCGAAGGGATCGCGATATATCGACCACGATCTGGCGCAGGAAATTGTGTTTGCCGAATATCAGAACGGCAACCGCGCCCTGCATGAAACGCTGACCACCCGCGAGCGCCAGATCCTGCTGATGCTGGCACACGGCGAAACCATCAACGCCATTGCCGATGCGCTGTCGATCAGCAATAAAACCGTCAGCACCTATAAATCACGGATGATGGATAAGATGCAGTTTTCCAGCAATGCCGATATCGTTAAGTACGCCATCAGCCATCATCTGGTGCAGTAGCGCCTGCCGTCAGGTTTCTGGCGGCGGCTCTTTAATGGTCGTTGCTTCCTCAACGGGCAGCGGTTCTTCCGGCACTTCCGGCTGCCATTGGCGATGATGGCGCTTACTGACCAGGAAGACCGGCGTCGCCAGGAACAGCAGCAGACTGCCCGCCATCCCACAGACCAGCAGGCTGATGCAGCCCGCCCACCCTTCTCCAACGGTTAATCCCGCCACCACCAGCGACAGAATAAAGAAGAAGGACAGCGTCAGGCTGACCGGCCAGATATTGGTGATGTCCATCTCGCTGAGCGCCATTTTCACCGGCTTGACGGCGCGCCTTTCGGCCTCCTGCTCTGCCCGGATTTTTGCTTTTACCGCTTCAAGATCGACACAGGGTGCAACAAAATCTTCCGCAGGCTGTGGATGGTACAACTCTTCAAAAATACGGCTGATAGGCGGAAAAGTCAGCGGCCAGGTGGCGCTGTGTACGCCATAAGTTGTCAGCGCCGGAAGCGTGATACGCGGCCACAGCACCGGTTGCAGATAGCGATTGTTCAGCACCACCCAGCTCTGGCGCGAGACGCCTTTATTAACATGATAAAGGCGGAAGCGGTCGGCCGGGGGATAGTTCAGATTGCTGACCCGCGCGGTAATGGCGGAAATATGCCGCTGGCGGCAGTAGTTGACGCGACTTTGTCCCTGCCCTGCCAGCAGCACGCCGAGCGCAGGAAGAAAGTACCAGGATGTGCTTTCGGCAGCAAACGGGCTGGCAAGATGTTCCCTCAGCCGCTCTTCGCTGCTGCCGCTGAGGTGTTCCGGCCACCAGCGCCAGCTGCGGGCAATGACCCGCTCAGTGGGCACCTGAAATACGCCCAGCGGTTCGGTTTGTGCAGGCAACATCGCAAAGGGGAAAATTTTACTGAAGAAGGTCAGCGCATCATCCGGGCCATCCCATTCACCGCTTGCTTCCAGACCATGCAGGTTACCGGTCAGCTCTCCCCAACCGGTTTTGCCGAGCATATCAATCTGGTATTTGGTATCCGCCAGGCGTTTGCCCAGCCGCAGGATCTCCGAGGGGATCCCCTTTAGCGACAGTTCGGGGACCGTCGGGATGGCTTCATTATGTTCACTTTCCATACTGCGTCAATCCCCAAAGGATAAGCAAAGTACCGGCTGACCTGCGCCTGAAATGTGGCAAATTTGCCTTAACAAGGAGGGTGTTTTTTATCGCCGTCATAAATTTGGCTTTAGTCAAAAAAATCAAAGTATTTCAAGGTGATAGTATACTTATTTTGGGTAATTATTAGCAACTCCGTTAATGAAATCCAGCCCTTCAGCCCACGTTTTTTTCAACGATTGCCACGACAGTGAGCAATTAATCGTTTAAAAATAAACAGTAAACATGGAGTGAATGGAGAAAAAAACATGCGACAAAACGAGGGCGAAATAAGCATCGACAGCGACAGGCTTACCCGGCTGGTACAGACGCTGTGGCGTGCCGCAGGCAGCAGCGAGACGGAAGCCCGCCTGGTGGCTGACCATCTGGTGCAGGCTAATCTGAGCGGACACGACTCGCACGGTGTCGGGATGATCCCCAGCTATATGATTTCGCGCCAGCAGGGCCATCTGCAGCAGAACCAGCATGTACAGGTGGTAAAAGATGCTGGTGCGGTACTGACGGTGGACGGCAATAACGGGTTTGGTCAGGTGGCAGCCTGTGAAGCGATGTCGCTGGGTATTGAACGTGCGCAACAACTGGGAATGTGCGCGATTGCCCTGCGCAACACTCACCATATAGGCCGTGTTGGCCACTGGGCCGAGCAGTGCGCCCGCGCAGGTCTGATCTCCTTCCATTTTGTTAATGTGGTGGGCGATCCAATGGTCGCTCCGTTCCATGGCAGTGACCGCCGCTTCGGGACCAACCCTTTTTGTGCCATTTTCCCCCGTAAAGAGCAGCCTCCCCTGCTGCTGGATTTCGCCACCAGCGGCATTGCCTTTGGTAAAACCCGCGTTGCCTGGAATAAAGGTGTCCAGGTAGCGCCGGGCAATCTGATTGACCATAAGGGAACGCCAACTGTCGAACCCTCGGTGATGCACGAAACCCCCTACGGCTCGCTGCTGGCGTTTGGACTACATAAAGGTTACGGGCTGGCGGTAATGTGCGAAATTCTCGGCGGCGCATTGTCCGGCGGCCAGACCACGCACCAAAGCTCGTTGCAGACCAGCGTGGAAGCCATTTTTAACAGCATGACCACTATCATTCTTGATCCAAAAGCCTTTGATGCCCCTCAAATGCAGCAAGAAGCTGAAGCCTTTATCGACTGGGTGAAAGCCTCACCGCAGGCAGATGACCAGCCGATTCAGGTTCCAGGTGAATTTGAAGAGGCACAGCGGGCAGAACGGCTGCGGGATGGCATACCGGTTGATGCCAATACCTGGCAACAAATTCTGGCTGCCGCCCGTGAAGCTGGCATGTCGGAGAGCGAACTGGCGGAATTTATTTAATATTGAAAACCCGGCTCGAGGCCGGGTTTGTTAAAAAAATGAGAATTTTGCATTTAAAACAGCTCAAAAAATATTTTTCGCCTCATCGCTGAAATACCTTCCGTAAAATTTAAACTACCGAGCACTCCATAAACGTCAAAATAAAAACCAATCAGCTAACGACAATCACTTAACTAACAACAAGCCACAAACATCTTATTCACAGGCAGTTTAAATAACACCATGCCCGTTCAATTAATTAAATCGCTACAATTCTAAAAAACCCTTTATTCTACATCGGTCACAAAACCAAATTAGACATTGTGCAATATGAAGGTTGTTGAGATGGAGTAATTTAAAAATAAAAGGAGAGTGACATGAGTGACGAAGGGACAATGAATGTAACCGCCGATGGAGGAAGCAGCTCTAAGCCTGGCGGAGATAGCCCGCAGGGACATGCAGGTGACCGCGACAGTTCTTCAACTTCAGGTAATGGCAATACAAAGGGAAATAACGGAGTAAAGAACGTTCCGCGTGACAGAGCAGATGCAATTTCCCGTACGGCTGGTATCGACCCAGGTATTTTCAACTATTACTATATCAATGAAGATGGCGATCTTATTGGCGTATCATCTTTATTATCCGTGGGATTTGTAGAATTAAATGACTTCGAACCAGGAGGAATTAACTTAGGTCCGGCACCAGCAGATCTGCTGCACGACTATGGTAATAGTGGTAAGGGGACGAGTAGCAGTAACAGCACCGCGGGCAGCAGTGCTTCCTATAAGGGGGATATTTCCGATGCACGTATCGCAGCACTGAATAAAACCATTGCTGACAATGCAAAATTAGCGAACAGCACTCAGTCTGGTCAACGAATTAGGAAAGCAAAACAGGCGACAAAAGAGGCGCAGGCAGAGCTTGCCGTCATTAATTACGTTCGCCAAAAACAAGCTGCGGAACAGGCTGCTGCAGCCGATGCTCAGGCAAGAGCTGAAGCAGAGGCCAGAACAAGAGCCGAAGCAGAGGCCAGAGCAAAAGCTGAGGCAGAGGCCAAAGCAAAAGCTGAGGCAGAAGCCAGGGCAAAAGCTGAGGCAGAAGCTAAAGCAAAAGCTGAGGCAGAAGCCAGGGCAAAAGCACAAGCTGAATTGAACGAGAGAACCAAAGCTACTTTTGAAGAAATGCAGAATCATTTTGCCAGAATCGAAGCAGAAGAAAACGCAAGGGAAGCCTACAGCAAAGCTGTAAATGCATATAATGAGGCAAGAATTCAAGCCAGAGAGGTAGATGAGGCCAGAAATAAAGCATTAAACTCGGTTGGACTGCAGCCCCAGGATCAGGTGCCAGGATATTTTGTCCCTTCAGTCAATGAATTAATGAAGGCCGCTGGCGCAATGACCTTTAATCGCGCCGCTCACGGTGGATTTCAGATGGCTGTTGCTGGTGAAGGAACATTAGTCACCTCCGGCGCAGCATCTACAGCAATAAGCAATGCTATATCAAGAGGTGTTTCCGCTTTGCTGGGCGCTTCCAGTCTCAGCGCCGCAGCAATTGTTGCTGGTTTCTGGCCTGCTGAGGCGGGTAAAGGCAGCGACCAGGTTCCTGGACGCGACGTAGCGGCTCTGTTCACTGTTCCGGTATCGCTGCTGACCGGTAGCCGTGATTCTGTTAAGCCCGGAATGAAAACGGTCGACATGCCTGTCCGGGGCGCACTGGTGATGGATAACGGTCGCCTGGCGCTGAAGCTGATGAAAACAGGTGACGGCAAAATATCCCGCACAGTTCAGGTACTTGAGGCAAAACGGGATCAGAATAGCGGTCTGGATAGCATTACGGTGCCAGCTCAACCAGGACGGCCAGCCCGAAACATTCTGGTTAACCCTTATCTGGCTGAGGCTGCACAAGTTATGCAGCCTGAAATATATCCCGGCGTACTTCCCGGCAGTGACCCGTTAAACCCCGTACTGGATATACCCCCTCAGGTTCCCGTTCCTGCCCCACCGCTTCATACAGGAACGGAAATAAAACCGGTTGATAATATACAGATCACGACCACACCAGGTACGGAAGACGATCTGCGGGATTTTATCTACTGGCAGCTTGACGACAGCGAGACGGGCGTGGAGCCAGTCTATGTGATGTTGAATGAGCCTTATGGTAAAACCAATGCGAAAGGCGAATACAGCGGCCGGGATTACAACAAAGACAATGCAGGCGGTCCGATACAAAATCTCGACTGGAGAGGTGCTGAAATTGACCGTGAAGGTATTGATAAGGTGAAATTGCATACTGGCCGGTTTAATGAATCAGATGCTAACAAAGTCATGATTGACCGTCTGGAGAAAATTCTAAAAGGTGAGATACAGGCCACGGATGTCGATAAACGCTTCTATACACATGAGGTTAGAGAGCTCGAGCGATACAGGAACTTAGGTATAAAAGATGGGAAATCACCAGAAAGTATTAAGAAACAAAAAGCTGTATGGAACGATACGCATACTGCCTCACTGGAGGATTACAAAATAAATGAAAAAGATAAACCTCTTTACACCGAAGAGGCACTAGAAGCAGCTTATAAACAGGAATTAAAAGATGCTATTGGAGGAACAAAATGATCTCTTTGACTGAAATAATTAAAAATGAAAGTGTTGAGGATGTATTATCCTTTTTGGGACCAACGTCTGACTATCGGAAGTTGGACAGATTATTCACATATAATAGGATTGAAGTGGTAACAAGTGGTGAGTTGGCAGAAAAATATGATGAATTGTTTAAAACTGGAGTTCTACAGGATCACAAAGGTGAAGTAATCAAGGGCCCAAACTGGGCCCCCCCTGCTTTCGTAACCGAGAAAAAATACGGTATCGAATAGTTTCAGTTAGTTTTCAATAAGCATGTTTTAATCAACGTCCGACAAATGAGAATTTGTCGGATATTTGACTTGCTTAAGCGCGGAGTGACCTGCGGGATTTTATCTACTGGCAGCTTGACGAAAGCGAGACGGGCGTGGAGCCAGTCTAGGTGATGTTGAATGACCCTTATGGCAAAACTAATGCGAAAGGCGAATACAGCGGTCGGGATTACAATACTGACAATGCAGGCGGTCCGATTCAAAATCTGGACTGGAGAGGAGCCGAAATTGACCGTGAAGGTGTGGATAAGGTGAAATTGCATACAGGGCGATTCAATGATAGTACAGAGAACAATGTCATGATTGATCGACTGGAAAAAATTCTTAAAGGTGAATTGGATACTACCGATACCGACAAACGGTTTTATACTCATGAAATCAGAGAATTGGAACGATACAGAGCCTTGGGAGTTAAAGACGGTGAGTTACCAAAAAATGAAGGTGAGGTTTGGAATAATACCCACACAGCAACCTTGGAGGATTATAAACTAAGCTCTGATCAATCGCTGCTATATACTCCTGATGCGTTAGATTACACTCACGAATAATTAAGGAATTTAAAATGTATGATTTTGATGCAATGGTTAAAAATGAAGAAATGAAAGACGTTATTTTGTTCTTAGTTGGGCGCCGGGAGCAAGGTATGTCACATCCATCATTAGACAGGTTTTTTTACATCCATAAAGCTAGCGAAAAATATGAGTCATATAATATAAGGTTAATTAATGAAGCTGAAAACCTCAAAGCTTCTCAGGAGTTAATTCCAGGTTATAAAACTGGCCCTAACTGGAAAGCTCCTGACTTCATGGTCGAAAATAAATATTATATTAGATAGATACTACAGTTTAGAGTTTCAGGGTGGAGAACTCCACCCTTAACATTAGCGTTCCATAATAAAATTGAAGCTTGAGCATCGTCACAAAAGGTCGGGGCATTGACAGGCAAGAACCTTATAAACACCTTGATAAGGATACATTCATCCTTTAAAGATATCATCATAAGACATTAAAAAATCTCGCTAATTTTTTATAAATACTCCCTTTGCGATAGCATTGATTAAAATACACGAAGTAAAAAATCACCTTAGCATGGGAATATATTTATTTTACAGGAAAAATAAATACTATCAGCTTAGCGCACACAGACAAAACTCATACAGAAACTTTATAAGATTACAAAATTGATATACGGACACAACCAATGTATACACCTGAAGCTCTGGATGCCTATAAAAAACAAGAATTAAGGAAAAACAAATGACCGATTATAAAAAAAATGATTGAAAATGAGAGCGTTGAAGATGTCTTACTTTTCCTTGCTCCATTAACATCATATCCAGGCATTGACCGGTTGTATGAAAGATATAATTTTGAAGCAGTTGCTTCCTGCTTACTGCTAAGAACGCACGGTAAATTGATTGAGGAAGAGAAACGTTCAGAAAACGACAAAGGAATGGCTATTATGGGTCCTAATTGGAGAGCGCCATCATTTATGATTGAAAAGAAATATAATATCTGACATTCCAAATTACTTTTAAAGAAAATTGGGACGAGAAACTTCGCCCCATCTTTGAAAACAACCACGGGCATGACTGATTCGGCCATGAAGAGCTCTGGTAATGATCATTTATCTTTCAGCTCTCGTTAAATTTAATATGGCGTTGGCCAGTGCAGAAAAATTGAAGTGGTAGAATAAACCTGAGGGAAACCTGCAGAGGGCGGGCAAGATTTCCCGTCGTCTGCAGGCCATTCAGTATCAGAGCATTGCCTGCAGTGCCAGGCAGCCAATCAGGCCGCACACGGCGATGATGGTTTCCAGTACTGACCAGGAACGCAGGGTTTCACCAATGGTCAGGTTGAAATACTCCTTAAACAGCCAGAAGCCCGGATCGTTGACGTGCGAGAAAATCACGCTGCCCGACCCCACCGCAATCACCATCAGTTCAGGGCTGACCCCGGTAGTGGCAATGATTGGCGCGACAATTCCGCCTGCGGTAATTGCCGCAACGGTCGCCGAGCCAAGCGCGATACGCAGGGCTGCCGCAATGGACCACGCCATCAGGATTGGCGAGACTGAACTGCCTTCCATCATCCCTGCAATGTATTTGTCCACGCCGCCGTCCACCAGCACCTGCTTGAACGCCCCACCGCCGCCGATAATCAACAACATCATCGCAATAATTTTGATGGAGTCGGTCAGGGTGCCCATCACTTCATCCATAGTACGGCCGCGATTCAGACCGAAGGTAAACAGCGCGATCAGCACGGCAATCAGCGTTGCCATTATCGGGTCACCGAAGAATTCGGCATACGGCAACAGCGCATGTCCCTTTGGCAGCGCCATTTCAGCAACCGCCCGCAACGCCATCAGCACGACCGGTACCAGCGAAGTCCAGACGCTGACCGCAAAGCCTGGCATCTCTGCATCACTGAAGGTTTTCGGGTTGTACAACCCTTGCGGGATTGGCTTATCAATGCCTTTCAGGAAGCGGGCAAAAACCGGTCCGGCAAGGATTACCGTTGGGATCCCCAGAAGCGTGCCGAAGAGCAGAGTTTTCCCCATATCGGCATGGAACAGGGTGGCAATTGCCGTCGGGCCAGGATGAGGAGGCAGGAAGCCGTGAGTCACTGACAGCGCTGCCGCCATCGGCACACCGACAAACAGCAACGGGACGCGGGCAGCCGCCGCAATGGTCAGCACCAGTGGTAGCATCAGCACAAAGCCAACTTCGTAGAACAGTGCAAAGCCCACGGTAAAACCGGTCAGTACCACCGCCCACTGAATATATTTCTTACCAAACTTACTGATTAACGTTGTGGCAATCCGTTGTGCACCACCGCAGTCAGCCAGTAATTTGCCGAGCATGGCACCAAAGCCCATGATCAGCGCCAGACTGCCGAGCGTACCGCCCACACCGGCTTTGATGGAACCGATCACTTTATTGACAGGCATTCCCTGCATCACACCGACCGCCAGCGCGACAAGGATTAGGGCAATAAAGCCATTTAGCTTAAAGCGGATCATTAGCAGCAGTAACAGCACTACGCCAATCGCAACGATGACTAATGGCATATATTTTTCTCCGGTAGGGATAAATTATTGTTTTTATGTTACCGGGAACATGTTAGCGGTAACATTCCACACCGGGAATGCCCTGTTAACGGGGAATTTACATTTTGAGATGAAGATCAAATTTTTGACACAGATGGCCGTTTCCGGCCATTGGCGCGCGTTTCCTTCTACCAGGGATAGCGCACTTCCTGCTTAACCTGCTCAACCGTTGCCAGCGCCAGCCACTGACAATATTGTGGAATACGGCTGCGATCGAGCGCGTCAGGATCAACCGACTGATACTCCCCTTCGCGCAACTTGTATTTAGAAAAGCACCTGTCAGTGGTCACCGCATGGATATGAAGTGTCATAGAATCAATCAGTTCATCAAGATCGCTCTCGACATCGAGGATACGCTCCCGCCCGCGATACAGCATCTCCCAGTAGGCTTCATTCGCGGCAATTTCTGCTGCGTACATCGTCGTCACCCCACGGAACCAGCCTGGCCATTTCCCCCAGTTCTTTTCATCTTTACCAAACGCTTCCAGCAGTACCTCGCACCAGTGGATTTGTCGGCGCAGAAAAGGGAGCATCAGGTCAGAAGAAGCCAGTAGCGAGCTTCCACAACCGAAAGAGGAGAAATGCTTAACGCCATGGCGCTGGCAGAAGTTCAGCATATTGTTTTTAAAATCGTCGCTGGAGTGATAAAGCCCGCGTCCGTGAACCGGAAAGCTGGGGCGAAAATCAGCAAGATGGCGGGTAAGAAAAACATCGGCATCCGTTCTCAACAGGTACTCATACTGAGCCGCAGTGGCATCAACATGCTCCCCGGAAAGACAACCAATTGAATTATAGAAGTGATAATCCTCAAAAGGGGTGCCTGCCACCGCTTTTGGCAGACAGGGGATAAGGATAATTCCCGGCTCATTGGGGAGATCTTTTCCCACTTCAGGATGGTGTACCACAAGCAAATCAGACGTGTGGTAGCAGCCGCTGTAAATCCAGCTTTTATACAGCCAGCTGAATTCTTCCAACATTTTGGGGGAATTATCGACATAGAGCATAATGCCGAGGGATTTGACGTCGTCTGTTAAAAAATTTCTAATTTCCATATTATGCTCCTGAAAATCCATGTTTTTTTCAGGAACATTTATTGGAATAAGCTGGCAGATAGAAAATGTTCCTGACTCCTGCCTGCCAGTTTACCATTCCCGCTAATTTGCCCCAATACTCATTGCGCGACATTATGTCTGCACATACGCCAGATAAAACTGCACTTATGTTAAAAAGAGAGCCCTCTCTTCCTCTCCCTCAACGCAGTTCATGCATCACACATCTCCGAACCATACTTTGACATCAAACAAGAAAATTCAGCTTATACCCCGCACCAATGTAACAAAACAATTCACAGTGAATCAAAATGCGTTTTTCTGGTTTAACATTTACAGTAATTTGCGCAGGAAATGATTGCCTGGCGCAACCATTGGCCGATGATAACAATCAATATTGCAATATTTAAACCCACATCTTCCATTCTGCAACATTAAAATAACATCACCACAGCGCGAAGGGGTAATCTGGCGATTAATTTCCAATTTGTGCGTTTATTCGCGCGAGCATCACGCCAAAAAGTTATAGCTGGTAATGAATACATCACTGGTCTGAATACGACTCTCATTCATGATCACAGCTGTTTAACGTTCTGTAAAATCCTGTCAGAGGATAAAAACCGTTAAAAAACCAATTATTTTACACACTGGCATCAAATTACAATCTCAATTTAACACTTGTGATAAATACTTTAACGAGACGGTGAAACAATTCATCGCAAAGATTTGTGCTGTTATAGCCCGGAACACCATTACTGTGACTACTCCTTCTCCTGAATTGGTCTCAGGATCAATCCTTCGATGAAATTCCGGCATAGCTCAGGCTGTTCTCACCGAATATGTAGCTTGATTGTTAATTGTCGGTAAATAAAAAAGAAAGGCAGTTTATGTTAGATCGAGGTAAGCAATGTTTGGATTAGATGCGTTCCACCTGGCAAGGATACAGTTCGCGTTTACCGTTTCCTTCCATATTATCTTCCCGGCTATTACCATCGGGCTCGCCAGCTTCCTGGCGGTACTGGAAGGGTTATGGCTGAAAACCAGAAACGAGGACTATCGCGACCTCTACCATTTCTGGTCTAAAATCTTTGCCGTTAACTTCGGCATGGGCGTGGTATCCGGTCTGGTGATGGCCTATCAGTTCGGGACCAACTGGAGCGGCTTCTCCCAGTTTGCCGGGAGCGTAACCGGCCCGCTGCTGACCTATGAAGTGCTGACTGCCTTCTTCCTGGAAGCGGGTTTCCTCGGTGTAATGCTGTTTGGCTGGAACCGTGTCGGCCCTGGTCTGCACTTCTTCGCCACCTGCATGGTCGCCCTGGGAACCATCATTTCCACATTCTGGATCCTCGCGTCTAACAGCTGGATGCAAACGCCGCAGGGCTATGCCATTCAGAACGGCATCGTGATCCCGGTTGACTGGTTCAAGATCGTCTTTAACCCGTCCTTCCCGTTCCGGTTGCTGCATATGTCGACCGCTGCTTTCCTGGCCAGCGCCTTCTTCGTTGGGGCTTCTGCAGCCTGGCATCTGCTGCGCAAAAATGACACGCCAGCCATCCGCAAGATGATGTCCATGGCGCTGTGGATGGCTCTGATTGTCTCCCCGATTCAGGCGATGCTGGGTGATGCACACGGCCTGAACACGCTGGAACATCAACCAGCCAAAATCGCCGCGATTGAAGGCCACTGGGAGAACCCGCCAGGTGAACCTACTCCACTGATCCTGTTCGGTATTCCGGACATGGAGCAGGAAAAAACCAAATACGCGCTGGAAATCCCTTACCTGGGCAGCCTGATCCTGACGCACAGCCTGCATAAGCAGGTTCCGGCGCTGAAGACCTTCCCGAAAGAAGATCGTCCGGACTCCACGGTGATTTTCTGGTCCTTCCGCGTGATGGCCGGCCTGGGCATGCTGATGGTACTGCTGGGTGTGGTCAGTTTGTGGCTACGCTTCCGGGACCGGATGTACACCTCACGTCCTTTCCTGTGGTTCACCCTGCTGATGGGCCCTTCAGGCCTGATCGCGATCCTGGCAGGCTGGTTTACCACTGAAATTGGTCGGCAGCCGTGGGTGGTTTATGGCCTGCTGCGCACTAAAGATGCGGTGTCGGCCCATGGCGATTTGCACATGAGCCTGAGCCTGATCGCCTTTATCGTGGTGTATATGTCGGTGTTCGGCGTGGGGTATACCTACCTGTTCAACCTGATCAAGAAAGGCCCGGTGCAGGGCGAAGGTGACCATACCCCGGAAGGCGGTCCTGGCACTTCGCACACCCCTTCACGTCCGCTGTCTGCCGTGCAGGAAAAGTTAAATTCGCCGGAAGAGGGTAAATAACGTGGGTATCGATCTCTCAATTATCTGGTTCACCATCATCGTCTTCTCGACCCTGATGTATATCGTGATGGACGGCTTCGATCTGGGTATCGGCATTCTGTTCCCGTTCAATAAAGATGCGACCGAGCGCGACATGATGGTTAACACCGTCGCGCCAGTGTGGGACGGTAACGAAACCTGGCTGGTACTGGGCGGTGCGGCGCTATATGGCGCCTTTCCGCTGGCCTATGCGGTGATCATCGATGCGCTGTCAGTGCCGCTGACCATCATGCTGATTGGCCTGATTTTCCGTGGCGTGGCGTTTGAGTTCCGCTTTAAAGCGACTGAAGAACACCGCCCATTCTGGGACAAATCCTTTATTGTGGGTTCCTATATGGCCACCTTCAGTCAGGGCGTGGCGCTGGGTGCCATTATCAATGGCTTTGAAGTAACCAACCGCGCCTACAGCGGCCCGGAGCTGGGCTGGCTCACACCGTTCTCTCTGTTCTGTGGCCTGGGTCTGGTGGCGGCGTACGCCCTGCTGGGTAGTACCTGGCTGATCATGAAAACCGAGAACGGCCTGCACCGTAAAATGACGGCGCTGACCAAACCTCTGCTGCTGGCTCTGCTGGCGGTGATTGCCGTGGTGAGTATCTGGACGCCCTTGCAACACGCCAACATCATGCACCGCTGGTTCACCCTGCCCAACCTGTTCTGGTTCCTGCCAGTGCCGGTGCTGGTTCTGTTGGCCTCATGGGGACTGTGGCGCGCGCTGAAACGTCATGCGCACTACTTGCCGTTCCTGTTAACGCTGGCTCTGGTGTTCCTCGGCTTTACCGGCCTTGGGATCAGCATCTGGCCCAATATTATTCCACCGAACATCACCATCTGGGATGCTGCCTCACCGCCGCAGAGCCAGGGCTTTATGCTGGTCGGCGGCCTGCTGATTATTCCGGTTATCCTGGTTTACACCTTCTGGAGCTACTACGTGTTTCGCGGGAAAATCAAACCGGACGAAGGCTATCACTGATTATTCGGGCTCATCCCCGTCAATATCACCCTGTGGTTGAGTCAGTGGCAGGGTGAAGCAGAGAGTTATTCTGGAGGAAATGATGATGGTACAAAACCAGACTCAACAGATCACAAAATCCCCGGCGTGGAAGCGCATTCTGTGGATGGTGGCTATATATGTCGGCAGCGTGATGGCGCTTGGTGTCGTTGCCACCCTGTTCCGCTTTATGATGACAGCTGCGGGCATGAAGTCACACTGACAGCTTAACGATCTGCTGAACAACACTCAAAGGGGCCGTCAGTCGGCCCCTTTCCTTTACATCAGTCATAATTTTACACATAACCGCAGCGGTAACCCTTCTGTAATAGTCTAAGCTTTAGGTTCATTCATGAGGAAATCATGCCATCAGAAGGAGGCAGTATGAGTCTGTTAGATAAAGCCAACGATAAAGCCGATGAAGCGCTGGGTAAAGGCCAGGAACAGTTTGGTAAAGCTGTCGATTCTCCAGAGCATGAGTTCAAAGGCCGCGTGCGACAGGGAGCGGCCAAAGCATCCTATGCAGTGGATGACGCGCTGGACTGTGTGAAGAGTAAAACCCAGGACTCCCCGTTTGTGTCGCTGGCTATTGCCGCCGGTGTCGGCTTCCTGGCAGCGAAGATTTTCGGCCGCCGCTGAATGAAATCGGGTTAGTGCTGGCCCGGAGAAATCTCCCTTCAGCATGACAGCCAACAGGCCGGTTTACCGGCCTTTTTTTCGCCCGTTACCAGCATTTTCTGACATAATCGGCGATTTTCACCTCCCCTGACCTTCCCCCCTCCAGCCAAACTGTGATCCCGCCTGAACATTTAATCTTTTCCGGTAACAGCAGAATCATTTCAGCACTATTTATAACGATCATATTTCTGTTTGGTGCTTTGATTCATTCTGTTCTGGCCGTCAATTCCACCTTACGTCAGTTTTTGCGCCCTCTGTACATCTTATGTGCAGGAGAAAATGCTGAACGGTGGCTGATGGCTGCGATCTGGCCTGCCCGACATCCAGAAGGACAGCGTTATCTCAATAAAAATAAGGTTTCCATCATGAAAAGCACCCTCCCAAAAACCACGTTAAAAAGATCGGTGGCGTTCTGTGGTTTAGGTTTACTACTGGCATCCGGCCAGGCGCTGGCAGATTATGCCCCGCTGAGCATGGATTCTCCCTACGCCTTTGGCGACTGGGACGGCACCCGTAGCCAGCTGAAACAGGATGGCGTTGATTTCCAGGTGAACTACACCATGGAGTCCGCCAGCAACTTCTCCGGTGGTTATAACCAGTCAACGTCAGCGCGCTATACCGACCAGTGGGCTTTCGGCACCACGCTGGACCTGGAAAAACTGCTGAACTGGAACGACACCCAGTTTCAGGCAACCATCACCAGCCGTAACGGTCAGGATTTAACTCAGTATATTAATGACCCGCGTTCGGGTGGCCTCTCTTCAGTACAGGAAGTCTGGGGGCGTGGGCAAACCTGGCGTCTGACCCAGTTCTGGTTGAATAAAGGCTTCTTTGACCATGCGCTGGAAGTGAAGGCCGGTCGCGTGACTGTCGGCGAGGATTTTGACTCTTTCCAGAGTAACTTCCAGAACCTGGCCTTCGGCAGTGGCCAGGCCGGTAACTGGCGCGGCGACCGCTGGTACAACTGGCCGGTTTCCCAGTGGGGCGGCAGGGTTAAACTGAACATCACCCCGGAAGTGTTCTTCCAGGTTGGCTTCTATAATCAGACCCCGTCCAACTACGATACCGGCAATGGTTTCCGCCTTGATACCAGCCCGACACTGGGCAACATGGTGCCGGTGGAACTGGGCTGGCAGCCTGCGTTCGGTGCCGATAAGCTGCCTGGCAACTACCGTATCGGGATGTACTACTCCTCGGTTAACGGGGATAACTACAGCTCTTATAACGACGGCGAGTACGGTCAGAAGAACCACTCCTACGGCGGCTACCTGCTGTTACAACAACAGTTAACCGCAATGGATGGCGACAACCAGCGTGGGCTGGGCATCACTGTTCAGGCAGTGATGAACGATCAGAAAACCTCGAAAACCGACAACTATCAGTCGGTCTCGCTGGTGTGGAAAGGGCCGTTTGATGCCCGTCCGAAGGATGAAATTGGCGTCGGCGCAGCCCGTATTCATGTCAATGATGACTACACCAAAATGCTGCGTCAGACCAATCAGGACAACGGCATGGGCGACTACAACAGCCCGACCTATCTGCCAATCCAGAGCGGTTCTGAATACAACTACGAGGTTTACTACAACGCGCATGTCACCAACTGGCTGAACCTGCGTCCAAACCTGCAGTACGTTGCCTCTCCGGGTGCAGTCAGCGAAGTCAAAGACGCCTTTATCGGCGGTATCAGCGCCAACATCAACTTCTGATTATTGCCCTCTGCTGGCGGATCTTCGGGTCCGCCTTATTCATCCACAACTCATACTGCCTGCTTCAGTTGCGCCCGGGCGTTATAGAAGCGCCGGTAGGCAAGATAGCCCGCGATAATGGTCGAGAAGCTGGCGGTGCCGAGCAGCATAAAGGTGACCATAATCTGGTATTTAATCGCTTTCACCGGGTCGATACCGGCAAAGATCAGCCCGGACATCATCCCAGGCAGGCTCACCAGCCCGACGGTTTTCGCGGCGTCCACGGTGGGGATCATTGCGCTGCGAATGCTGTCGCGGATGATCGAACCAGAGGCCACCTTAACCGAAGCGCCCAGGCTCAGCATCTCCTGGATCTTCTGGCGATTATCACTGAAGCGCTGGTTCAGATTGCTGTAGCACAGCCCGACCGCTACCATCGCATTCCCGGCTATCATTCCGGAGATCGGGATAACCTGCATCGGCATAAATTCAATCGATCCACTCAGCACCAGGATCACCAGCGTCAGCGTGGTGCTCATAGTGATAGCGACAAATGACAGGGTAAACGCATGGTCGATATTACGGCTGCGCTTGCGGGCATTCAGCGCCGCATTCACGCAGATAAACAGCACCATCAACACCGTTAACCAGGCATTATTCAGGTCGAAAATGTACTTCAGCACGTAACCGACGATGATCAGCTGAACGATCGCGCGCGACACGCTCCAGACAATGTCTTTCTCCAGGCCGAGCTTCTCTTTGCGGCTGACGATCAGCGCAATCAGCACCAGGACCAGCGCCAGCCCCAGAGATTCATTGGTAATATTATGCTGGTTCATGCGTCACCTTCCCGGCTTGCGGCTAGCGTCACGACCCGCTGTGCCTGGCTGATTTCTGCGGTATCGTGGCTGATCCAAATCACCGCCACGCCCTTCTCTTTGACCAGCCCGGCGATCAGCTGGTTGATCATCTGTTTGTTTTCTTCATCCAGCGCGCTGGTGATCTCATCCAGCAGCAGCACCTCCGGCAGAAATTGCAGATTGCGCAATAGCGCCACCCGCTGTTTTTCCCCGCCTGAAAGCTGCCCCGTTTTCTTCTCCAGCATCTCTTCCGGCAGGTTGACCTGCCTGAGCCAGTGCTTCAGCACTGCCACATCGACCTTTTTCTGCCGGATTTGCCACGGCAGCGCCAGGTTGTCATAAACCGTTTCGCCAAACAGCACGGGAGTCTGAAAACAGTAGGAGACCTGCTGACGGTGGCTTTCGGGTTTGATTCCGCTCACCGGCTGGCCTTTAAAGAAGAGTTCACCGCCCGAAGGCTCAAGCAGCGTGGAGATGATTTTCAGCAGCGTACTTTTGCCACTGCCGGAAGGCCCGGTCAGTAAAATAAACTCACCGGCATCAAGCTGGAGCGAAACAGGTGCCAGCAGTGTGGTGCCATCCTGCGCAAAGGAAACAGCCTGCACGTCGAGCAGGGGTGAAGAGTGCGACATAAAATTTTAACCAGCCTGAGGAAATATTATCAGGCCGATCATAGCGCGATAAGGCGACACATTGTCGCCTTTTCATCATTAAAAACGTAACGCTTATTGTTGCTGCGGAGAATAGCTCAGCGTCACCGGATCGTCAGGAAGTCTGGTGAACGTCGAAATAATCTGATGGAAGTCTGCGGTCGGATTGAGATCGCTGAACTGGGCCGGATAGAGATCCTTAGCCAGAATTTCCATACCGATAATATTATAAGGGTGGTTGTAGAAGTGGTGATAAACGCCATACACCTTGCCCGCTTTCACCGGGGTAATCTGCTGCAGACCGGTACGGCGGGTGAGCTTATTAAAGGTGGCGGTAATTTCTTCACGCGGAATATTATAACCAAATGGCAGAACGTTCTTATTTGGCCGTTTGGAGCCGGACATAATATAAACATCCGGCTTCATGGCGATGATTTTCTCCAGCGCTACAAACCCTGATGCGCCCGGCAGCAGGCTGGAGCCGATGTTTTTCCCGCCAACCGCTTCAACCAGACCACCCCAGCCGTTATGGCCATGAGTAAAGCAGCAGTTATCAGCGTTACCAGCGATAGGCTCGATAAAGACCGTGGGCTTATCCTTGATCTGCGCGATCTTCTGCTGCATCGCATCCCAGTGCTGATGATAGAAGTCAGTGTACTCTTTCGCTCTGGCTTCCTGGTTCAGCACGGTCCCCAGCAGGGTGATGCTGTTGGCGGTGTTCTGCGCAGGATGCAGCTCATAGTCAACAAAGACCACCGGAATATTCAGTTTTGCCAGCGTATCCAGCACGCCGGTCTGCTTCAGTGCAGGTTTGGCGCGCAGCTGGGCAATCATCAAATCCGGCTTCTCGGCAATCACGCTCTCCAGATTCACCTGCCCCTGGTCGTTAAAGCCCATGTCGATGATTTTAGTGGCTTCCAGCCAGGTTTTCTTCAGCAGGTCCCAGGTTAGTGTGTCCTGCTTTTTCGGCAGGTTATTCCAGGCAACCACTCGTTTAAAAGGATCTTCGCGGTCCAGCAGCGCCAGCGACAGGATATCGCGGCCGTCCTGCAGAATGACGTGCTGTGGCTCTTTCTTCAGGGTGATTTTCTGATTATCCATATCGGTAATCTGCACCGGATAGGTCGTGGCGGCACAGCCCGCCGACGCCGCAAGGGTGCCTAACAACAGCCAGGAACGAATAGTCACTTAATGTCTCCATGAGAATATAAATAAGAGCGATAATCATTTGCAAATATACCGACAAGCCAGTGCCATTTCATTCTTTTTAATCTCAACTTCTCAGTGTGATACGCTCAGATAAAGAATGACTTTGACATTAAGCCCGGTCGGCGAGCGCTCCGCCGGGCCTGACAAAATTTCGCCCTGCAATCTGTTGAGCAGCGTACGGACAATCGATAATCCCAGCCCGGACCCCGTCTCTTCATTACCTTCAATCCGGTAAAAAGCATCAAACACACGCTGGCGTTTTTCTGGCGGAATACCCGGGCCGGTATCTTCGATCTCAATCACCACCCCCCCTGATTCGACAGGATGTAGGCAATCCAGAAACAGGCGATGGCGTTGAAGTGACAGATATGCCAGCCAAAGGCCACCAGGACAATGCCGCCCGCAAACACCAGCGCCGAAAGCAGATAGCGCCAGTTTGCCAGGGGAAACTTAATCACACATTAGGTCAGCGTTTTACTTTAGCGGCGGGCCAGCAAACCAGCAACAGACCGCAGAAAATCAGCATCACACCGGCCAGCTTGCCCCACTGAAACGGCTCATTCAGGGCGGGAAGATAAAGTGCTGCGCCCCACACCAGCACGTAGCTGAGGCTGAGCAGCGGATAAGCCTTGCTCAGCGCCACCCGCTGCAGCGCCAGGAACCAGCACAGCATCGACAATGCGTAAGCCGCCAGGCCGCCAAACAACCCCAGCGCGGCAGGAGACAGCCCCAGCAAAGCGGTGAGAAGCGCCACTGGATCGCTGGTGGAAGGCAGATTCACCATCGCCCAGCGCATTAATAACTGCGCGCCGCTGACCAGCAGCACGCTGCATAACGCCAGCATAATCCCCATCAGGCGTACACTCCCATCACCGCCACACCGGCCACGATCAGGCCGATCCCCATCCAGTGGCGTGGCGATACAGGTTCCTTCCACAGCCAGCGGGCAGCCAGCACGACAAAGATAAAGTTAAGACTGAGCATCGGATAAGCCACACCTACCGGCACCTGTTGCAGTACCATCAGCCAGACCAGCATCGCACACCCCAGCAACATTACGCTCAGTCCCAGCCAGAACAGCAGATGCCACTTGCCTTTTAACAGGCCATGGTGCGCGGCCTGCTTCTGGCACAGCTGTCCTGCGCAGCTCAGCAGGCTGGCAAAAGCGATCAGTAGCGCATTCATGGCGTCTGCTTGTACTGGTACATCACCAGCCGTCCCTGACGATAGCTGAAGTCCGCTTTTGGCACGTCGGCATCCGGATTGTCTTCCGTGCGGGACAGCAACATCACCAGCGTGACGCTGCCTTCACGACGATACTGTTCGAGCCACTGAGCGAAGTCAGACCCTTTGATTAACCTGCCCTGCGCATCCGGATAACTCAGGCCGTACTGCACCTCTCCCGGCTGATCGTAAAGCAGAATGTCGCTACGTCGTAGCTCCCATGCCAGCCCGGAAGCAATCCCTGGATTATTAGCCAGCACGAAGCGGCTCGGTGCAATTTCGTTTCGCATACCATGAATAAACTGCTGCGGCTGCTTGGAGTCCATCACGTGGTCAGGGATTGCCTGCCCCACCACCAGCGCCAGCGCCAGCGGGCACAAAGCCGCCCAGCTCCAGCGCTGTGTCGGGGATTTCAGGGTGATCAAACCACAAATTCCCCACAGCAGGAAGGCACCACCCGCCAGCGCAACTTTAAGCACTTCGTGATGGCCGTAGACAGAATGTTTCGCCACTCCCCACGGAGCAAGGAAACCCACCACCACAATGGTACAGATCAGCCCGAATACCAGATTAATCCAGCCATTTACCTTCAGCGCCCGGCCATTAACCGCCATCAGCTGCATCGCCTGTCTGGCCAGCAGCGCGGCAAGCGGCGCGAAGCACGGCAGGATGTAGGTCGGCAGCTTGCCTTTGGCGATACTGAAAAACAGCAGTGGCATCACCACCCAACACAGCAGATAGAAGCTGCCGCTACTTTCCCGCCGGTCACGCCAGCCGTTGCGCAAAGCACCCGGCAGCAGTGCCAGCCAGGGTAGACAGCCAAGGATCAGCACCGGCAGGTAGTACCAGAACGGTGCCTTGTGCTGCGCGTTGGCTTCGGCAAAACGCTGGATATGCTCCACCCAGAAGAAATAGTGCCAGAAGTCAGGCGCTTGCCGGGCGATAGCAATAGCCCAGGGCGCACTGATCGCCGCCGCGCCAACCACCGCCAGCGGGCCGAACGTCAGCAGCTCTTTAAACCGCTTCTGCTGAATAGCCCACGGAAGGATAGCGACCACCGGCACGGCCAGCGCCAGGAAGCCTTTGGTCATAAAGCCCATGCCGCAGGCAAAGCCCATCAGCAGCCAGGCCAGCACTTTTTTACCGGTTGTCGGGGCTTCCACCGCCAGCCAGTAACTGCACATTGCCGCCACCAGCCACAGGGTGATCATCGGGTCCAGCACCGCATAAGTGCCGATGCCATAGACCAGCAGGCTGGTCAGGAAGATCACGCCCGCCATCAGCGCCGTGGCGCGATCCCGCCAGACGCGCAGAGTCAGCCAGTACACCAGCAGGGCTGTCAGCGTGATGGAGAAGACCGAGCCAAAGCGCACTGCAAAGTTGTTATGGCCGAAGATCAGCTGACTGAGATTGTTGATCCAGTAGCCCGCAATCGGCTTTTCAAAATAACGCAGGTCGAAAAAATGAGGGACCACCCAGTTACCGTTGACCAGCATTTCCCGGCTGATTTCGGCATATCGTGTTTCATCAGGCTGCCACAGGTGACGAAATTCCAGAGGAATCAGGTAATACAGGGCAAATAACACCAAAAGGAGAAGGCCATTTCTCATGATTTTCATACAAAGTCACTCAGCTAATTGCTGGCATCCCAGCCATCCCTCACGACCGGGGAGGCTACCCCGAACAATTTTTCCTGTCGGCAGGCTACTCAGATCTTCGGGCAGCAGCTCGCCCAGCGGGCAGAACTGGATACCGGCCTGTTCCGCCAACGTCAGCAGTTCGCCGAACATGTCGCTCATCACGATCCCTTCCACTTCTGCATGAATGGTGTACACCGGCGTGCCGCGATCCGCTTTGATACGGTCAATAATGAAAGCGTTGAAATCCTCCTTATTTACCGTGGATCCGACCACTTCATCCCAGGTGGGAAGCGTTACCGGGATTTGCACCGTGCCGGTACTGCCATCGCTCAACAACGGCAGGAACGGCGCAGTGCCACGACAGTCGCTGTTGTAGTGGAAATGAAAACCTTCCTTCGCATCGACCGTACGCTGATCCGCCCGCCAGCCAGCTACCGCGGAACAGGTGACCGGCTGTTCGGAGATCACGCTCAGCGCGTCCCTGCCCAGCCGGATCTGCCGCGTCAGCTGTTCCGGCTGCCAGACGCCAGCCCAGGTTTGCCAGGCGAAGTGATCCCATGCATGCAGGCCGACCTCATGGTGATCCACCGTGGCGTTAATGATCTCCGCCAGTCCTTTGCCGATGTTGCGTCCCGGCCACGCCGTACCGGCCAGCAGGATATCCCAGCCGTACAGCGAGGCCGCGTTGGAGCGCAGCATCTTCCACAGGAACTTCGGTTTCAGCAGGCGCCATAAATGACGCCCCATGTTATCCGGCCCGACGCTGAAGAAAAAAGTGGCCTGAGTGCGATGCAAACTGAGTATCTCCAGCAGCTTAGGCACGCCATCACGAGTGCCACGCCACGTATCAACATCAATACGGAGGCCGACTTTTCTCATTTCTTCTCTTCCACTCCTTCAACGGTACGCAGGAAGAAGTCCAGCGTGGCGTCGATGGTTTTGTCCATAGCAACTTCAGGTTTCCAGTTCAGCAGGCGGCGGGCGTTGCGGATTGCCGGTTTGCGGTGCTCCACATCCTGATAGCCTTTGCCGTAGTAGCTGCTGCTTTCCACGTCCCGAAATCCGGCAAACGGTGGGAACTGGTCACGCAGCGGATGGCGATCGAAGCTGGCCAGCAGCTGTTCTGCCAGCTCTTTGATGCTCGCTTCGTTCTCCGGGTTACCGATGTTGATGATCTGCCCGTCGCAGTTATTGTTTTTATTTTCAATAATGCGGAACAGCGCCTCGACACCGTCGCTGATGTCGGTAAAGCAACGCTTCTGTTTGCCACCGTCGATCAGTTTGATCGGCGAGCCTTCCACCAGGTTAAGGATCAGCTGGGTGATGGCGCGTGAACTGCCAATACGGGCAGCATTCAGGTTATCCAGACGCGGCCCCATCCAGTTGAACGGACGGAACAGCGTAAAGCGCAGCCCTTCTTTATCACCGTAAGCCCAGATTACGCGGTCCAGCAACTGCTTGGAAACGGAGTAGATCCAGCGCTGTTTGTTGATCGGTCCTACTACCAGGTTGGAGTGATCTTCGTCGAAGTTGGGGTCGGTACACATACCGTAAACTTCAGAAGTGGACGGGAAGATGATGCGTTTTTTGTACTTCACGCAGTCACGGATGATTTTCAGGTTCTCTTCAAAATCCAGCTCAAAGACGCGAAGCGGGTTGCGCGTGTATTCAATCGGCGTGGCGATCGCGACCAGCGGCAGGATCACATCACATTTCTTGATGTGGTATTCGATCCACTCGCTGTGAATACTGATATCCCCTTCCACGAACTGGAAGCGCGGATGGCCCACAAAGCGGCTGATGGCATCTGATCCAATATCCAGACCATAAATATCGAAGTTGTCGTCTTTCAGCAGGCGCTCAGTCAGGTGGTTACCGATAAAGCCGTTGACGCCGAGGATCAGCACGCGGGTGCGACGTTTGGCCGCAGTCACCGGCTGGTTGCTCAGCAGCGCGCCGCTGACCAGACCCAGGGTCTGCGCCAGCTGTGAACCCTGCATGTAAACGCCGTTCTCACTCTGACCGGTCATCACTTCCAGCGCACCCTGGCCACAGGCGATAATCAGCGGGCTGACCGACAGCACGGTACCGGCTTTCGCCGCAGGCTGGTCCTGACGGACCTTGCCTTTCCAGATGATAAATTTCGCGGATCCCACATAGCCAAACGCGCCCGGCCACGGATCGGTCACCGCACGCACCAGGTTGTTGACGGCTGCGGCAGGCTGAGACCAGTCAATACGGCCATCTTCCGGTTTACGGCGGCCAACGTAAGTCGCCTGGCTGTCATCCTGCGCACGCCCGGTGGCTGTACCGGCTTTGAGTGAAGGCAGGCAGTCATTCAGCAGGTGCTCTGCCGTGGCGTTCAATTTACGGTGCAGCGTCAGGGCATTGTCTTCTGGCGCAATGGTTACTTTCTCCTGCGCCATGATTTCCCCGGCATCAGCACGGGCCGTCATGCGGTGCAGCGTCACGCCAGTCTCGGTTTCACCGTTGACCAGCACCCAGTTCAGCGGCGCACGGCCACGGTATTTTGGCAGCAGCGAACCGTGCAGGTTAAAAGCACCGATCTTCGCACTGCTGAGGATCTCTTCGCCCAGCAGGTTGCGGTAGTAGAAAGAGAAAATAACATCCGGAGCCATCGCTTTAATGCGATCGACCCACAGTGGATGGTTAACGTCTTCCGGGGCAAAAACCGGGATGCCCTGCTCGGCAGCCGTTCGGGCTACCGAGCCAAAGAAGTGGTTCTCAGTCGCTGAATCAGCGTGAGTGAAGATTGCTTCGATCTCGTAACCGGCCTGAACCAGTGCATTGATACCAATGCAACCCATATCATGGTAGGCAAAAACAACAGCTTTCATTATTTATCGTCCTCAGTAGAGACGGGATGGGAAGAGTTGACCACACGCTGGATAAAATAACGGGGACGGGCACGAACATCGTTATAGATACGTCCGATGTATTCACCCAACAGCCCCATTCCTACAAATTGCGCGCCGATAAAGATAAACAGCACCGCAAACAGCATGAACACGCCGTCTGCAGCCCAGTGAGGACCAAAGAACAGGCGTAAAAGGATCAGTAACAAAGAAAAAGCAAAACCGGCGAGCGCGATAAAGGTTCCCACCACGCTGAGCATACGCAACGGGGTGGTCGTCAGGCAGGTCACCAGGTCATACATCAGGTTGATCAGGCGCATCAGGCTGTATTTGGAGTCGCCAAACTCACGCTCCGCATGGTGCACCGGGATCTCAATCGCCCGACGGGCGAAGGTGTTAGCCAGAATAGGGATAAAAGTACTGCGTTCATGACAGTGCAGCATCGCGTCAATAATGTGGCGACGATAGGCGCGCAGCATGCAGCCATAGTCGCCCATCGCTTTGCCGGTGGTGCGCTGGATCAGATGGTTAATCAGGCGGGAAGCCTTTTTACGGAACCAGCTGTCCTGGCGGTTCTGACGCACGGTCCCCACCACGTCATAGCCTTCCTGCGCGGTAGCCACCAGGCGAGGGATCTCTTCCGGTGGGTTCTGTAAATCTGCATCCAGGGTGATAATAAGATCGCCGCTGACGTGGCTGAATCCGGCCATGATTGCTGAATGCTGACCATAGTTACGGTTCAGCAACACGGCTACAATGTGGCTGCCCGGTTCTTCTGCCGCCACGGTGAGCATTTCGGCAGAATTATCGCTGCTGCCGTCATCAACCAGCAGGATTTCATAGTCCATCGGCAGCGTGGCGCAGGCCTCGCTGGTACGACGGATCAGTTCAGGCAAACTTTCCTGTTCGTTATAAACAGGAATTACCACGGAAACTTTATTAATTGGCTGTTCAGCAATCATGTTATTTCTCAGCAATCTCACGCAGCGCGGTAATCACGCGGCTGACATCATCATCGGTCATCGTTGGAAACAGAGGGATGGAGCAGATACGGTCCGAGTTCCATTCGGTTTCAGGTAAGGAGAGCTGGGGAAAGCGCTCACGGTAATATTTTTGAGTATGTGCGGCGCGGAAGTGCAAACCGGTGCCGATGTTGCGCTCTTTCAGCGCCTGCATCAGCTCATCGCGGGTCAGCCCGCAGCGGGCCTGATCGACCCGGATAATAAACAGGTGCCAGGCGTGCTGGTGTGGCCACTCCGGTTGCGCCAGTGGCAGGAACGGCGTATCCGCCAGTTCATGCAGGTAACGTTGGGCAATCTCTCTACGTCGGGCATTAAGCTGGGGCAGCTTACCCAGCTGAACCAGCGCAATGGCAGCGTTGATATCGGCCAGATTGTATTTATACCCGGGGCTCATCACTTCCGCCTGCGGCGCACGGCCGTGGGTCTGGCGATCAAAGGCATCCACACCTAATCCGTGGAACTTCAGGCTGCGGATACGATTTGCCAGCGATTCGTCATCGGTCACCACCAGGCCGCCTTCCGCACAGGTCATGTTTTTAATCGCGTGGAAGGAAAAAATGGCCGTGCCGGTGGCGCCCACATGGCGATCTTTGTAATAAGTGCCCGCCGCATGGGCCGCGTCATCAATGACCGCAATGCCGTGACGCTTACCGATAGCATGAATGGCATCAATATCAGCCGGAGCGCCAGCATAGTGCACAGGAATAATGGCTTTAGTGCGGGGAGTAATAGCTGCTTCAATCTGCTCAGGGGTAATCATCAGCGTATCGCGATCGACATCGATCATCACCGGCTCAGCGCCCAGCAGGGCGATCATATTCAGCGTGGAGACCCAGGTCAGCGAGGGCGAGATCACCTCATCGCCTGCGCCAATGCCCAGCGCCATCAGCGTCACATGCATGCCCGCCGTGGCGGAACTCACGGCAATGGCGTGCTGGTTGCCGGTCAGTTCACAAAATGCTTTTTCCAGCTGCTGATTTTTAGGGCCGGTGGTAATCCAGCCGGAATTCAGTACCTCACCGACGGCGGTCAGCTCGGCTTCGCCCATGGCCGGGCGGGAAAAGGGGAGAAAATCGGACATCATTAAACTTCCTTTAATAATAACCTGAACTTACTTTAGCAGAATGTGCGATTTTCAACGTTCAAACCATCGATAAATCATTGAATTTTCGCCAGCATTCTTACCATAACGTGATTACAATTTTGCGGTCGCTTTACCCGCGTTTTTCGCCACTTCTTCCCTCTTCAAGAAGGAAACCATTGTGGCACGTTGTAAATCACGCTGATTCAACGTTTCCTGAACGATAAAGTAGATTCCTTAGTTGAAAATTAAGAGAGCGCAAGGAAAGGGAAATTGGCGGAAATTAAACTTCCGTGATTGAGGGGCTGTTTACTTTGCAGGAAAAAGTTGGCATGAATTTTCAAAAATTCTTTCGGTCAGACTTAAAAAAACCTTAATATTTTCCTCATCTGTTTGTCACACGCACAATCCGGTTATTTTTAAGCCCCCTTCAATGGGCACATTAGTCTCGTTCCAGCGCAACATCGTTGATCAGCTGGCTGATGGATTTAACCGAACGATTGATAATGTCATTATTCATAGCAATATCACTGGCAATCAACATCATGCGCTTAACGTAAGCACAGGGCGCATATCCTTCGCTGGTCAGTTCCCCCCTTACCTGGCGAATAAATAACGCAATCCCGAGGCTGGTTTCCAACTCGCGGATACGGTAAGAGAGGGTGGGTTGGCTCACCGCATTATCTTTTTGCATAACGGAGTCATAGCCGAAGAGGGCGCGGCCAGAACTTTCTTCGATAATCCCGGAACAGCAAAGCTTAAAGCCTTTGTCGACTGGGATATTGAAATGTCTGACCGGTTGTCGGCCTGATAAAATCAGGCCACAAAAAAGGCCGCCCGTGGGCAGCCTCTTCTGGTACTTCCTTGTACAACCATCCGTTATTTGTAGATTTCAGCAGTCATATAAACGCCGTTATCGGTACGGGCACTGGTGATTTTGTAAGAGTCAGCGCCTGCTGCTTTCGCTTTGGCAGCGATGTGTGACTGTGCACTGTCCAGGGTGCTGCCGTGAGCGGAGATGCTTTCAGCGGCGAAGCTACCGAAAGAGATCATTGAAAGAGCGGCTACAGCGGCGATTGACAGAGTTTTAATGTTTTTCATGGTTAAATTCCTTCTTTGATTTCGGAAGAAGACTGTGTGCCTTCGATGGGTGCAATAATAACCACAGAAACTATTAGCAGATTAACCATAGGTGCGATCTTTATCACATTTCTTTGGCAATAAAAAAAAAGGGCAACCGGATGGGTTGCCCTCTCTGTCTTACCGCAGCGGCTCAGCGCCGCCGGTAAAGATGACTACTTCGCGTCGTCCGGCAGTGCGTAAGCGACAATGTAGTCGCCCAGCCTGGTACCGAAGGAGCCATGGCCGCCTGCAGCGATCAGCACGTACTGCTTGCCGTTCACTTCATAGGTCATTGGCGTAGCCTGACCGCCAGCGGGCAGACGCGCTTCCCACAGTGATTTACCGTTAGTCACGTTGAACGCACGCAGATAGTTATCTGCCGTTGCGCCAATAAACATCACGTTACCTGCTGTAGAGATTGGTGCGCCCAGCATCGGCATACCCATTTTGAACGGCAGCGGGATGGGTGAACTGTCACGTACGGTACCGATGCGTTTTTTCCACACGATATCGTTAGTTTTCAGGTCAACCGCAGAGATGTAGCCCCATGCCGGTTGCTTACAAGGGAAGCCCAGTGGTGACAGGAATGGGTTCAGGGTCACGCCATACGGCACGCCGTACTGCGGCTGAACACCAGTTTCCGTCCCGCTACCGCCTTTATCGTTCTCGTTTGGCCACAGTGGGTTGTTTGGACCACGTGGGATCAGACGGGAAACGAACGGCAGTGCCATTGGGTTAGTCAGCGCAACCTGACGATCGGTGTCGACGGAAATACCGCCCCACTCGAACATACCGAGGTTACCCGGGAAAACCAGGGTGCCCTGCTCGGAAGGAGGCGTGAACGGGCCTTCATAACGCAGACTGTGGAACATCACACGACAGATCAGCTGATCGTAAATCGTTGCGCCCCACATATCCGCACCGGTCAGGTTCTTTTTCGGACGGAATGTCAGATCAGAGTACGGCTGAGTCGGAGACAGGTGATCACCTTTTGCCGGGCCTTGAGGAACCGGAGTTTCTGGCGCAGGCACAACGGTTTTACCGGTACGACGATCCAGCACGAAGATGTTACCGGTTTTCGCCGGAACGTAGATTACCGGAACATTATTGCCGCTCTTGTCGGTAATGTCAGCCAGCGTAGGTTGTGCCGGTACATCCATATCCCACAGATCGTGGTGCACGGTCTGGTAGAACCAGGCCAGCTTACCGGTGGTGGCGTTCAGTGCCAGCATGCCGCTCGCGAAACGCTCGCTTTCCGGAGTACGGTTGCCGCCCCAGATGTCCGGAGTCTGCACGCCGATTGGCAGGTAAACCAGATCCAGCTTCGAATCATAAGCCGCAGGTGCCCATGAGTTTGGCGAGTTAGGCGTATACAGCTGCTCGCCTTCTGGCAGAATGTTAGGATCTTTTGCGCCAGGATCGAATGCCCACAGGAGTTTGCCCGTGTTGACATCGAAACCACGGATCACACCGGACGGCTCTTTGGTCGAGTAGTTATCGGTTACCGCACCGGCCACAACGATCACTTTGTCAGTGATAATTGGCGGTGAGGTTGGCTCGTAAGCACCGGCACGGGCGTTAGGCATGTTCTGCTGCAGGTTCAGCTTGCCGTTGTCACCAAAGCCCGGGCACAGAGCACCGGTTTCCGCGTCCAGCGCGTACAGATGACCATCGTTAACCGGCAGGATCACGCGACGTGAACACAGCGCAGGTTTGCCACCAGCAGGAATGGACGCTGCATCCGGCGTTTCATGATAAGAAACACCCCGGCAGGTGACGTGCTGGAAGGATGGGTCGGTTTTCAGCTGTGGATCAAATTTCCACTTCTCTTTACCGGTCGCCGCGTCCAGTGCGAACAGGATCTGATGTGGCGTACACAGATAGAGTGAATCGCCGATTTTAATCGGGGTCACTTCATCGGTCAGCTCACCCGGATCGGTTGGGCGCTTCATATCACCGGTACGGAAGGTCCATGCTTCTTTCAGCTGACCAACGTTTTTGTCGTTGATCTGCGTCAGCGGCGAATAACGGGTACCAGCCTGCGTGCGGCCATAGGCTGGCCAGTCACCGGCAGCAATGCCATCAGCGGATTTATTGATGTTCGCCGCCTGCTCAGGTGTCAGGGAACCGTTGATTTCCTGCGGATCGTTGAACACGGAGTACGCCAGGGCGATCACCGTGACAACCAGAACCAGGCTCAGCGCACCGCGCGCGAATTTGCCCTGCGACAGCCCGCGGTAAACGAACGGCAGAACCAACCACAGACCGAGGAAGAAGGTGACGTCTAAACGCGGCGTCAGTGCCCAGAAATCGGACCCCACTTCCCATAACGACCAAATCAGGGTCGCCAGCAGGAATACCGCGTACAACAGCAGCGCTGAAGAGCGGCGACGGAACAGCAGCCAGGCAACAATCAATTCAATCACACCAGCGATGATGTAATAGAAAGAGCCGCCCAGTTTAGCCAGCCAGATACCACCGACCAGCAGGTATAACCCGCTGAGCAGGGCAAACAGAGCCGTAAGGATCACGAGGAGACGTGATACTGGTGCTTTACTTTGCATAGTATGGACCTTACCAAAATTTAACATCTTCGATTCAGGTTCAACGCTGAATCGCAAAAAACACCCGGTTTATACTGATTATCCATCCCGGTGTTTTGAACCCGCCCTCAGGTTTACGCCGTCAGGCAGACACTTCTGGATCCTTTGATTACTGGAATGTATAAGTCAGCGTGGCACCCACGCCGTAGTTACGACCCGGTGCTGGCTCGTAATAACGTCCATTGCCTTCGTTAACTATCACCGAACCGACGTACTCTTTGTCGAACAGGTTGTCGACACGGGCAAAGGTATCGAGTGACCACTTATCCCAGTTAAAACGATAGCCGCTATTCAGGCTTGTGACCGTATAGGCCGGTGCTTTTGCATCGTTTTCGTCATCGGCCTGAATGCTGCTCATATAGCGAATTTCCGCACCGGCGTGCCAGCCTGCTTCCGGCGCGTAAGCCAGTGAGGCATACCCCATGTTGCGCGCCACACCTGGCAGACGGTTGCCCGCCGGGGTACAGCTGCCGTCGTCGTCACAGGTTTCATTACGGTAGGTGGCATCCAGCAGCGTCCAGGCCATCTTCATCTGCCAGTTTTCGGCAAACTGCTGATCGAACGACATCTCCAGACCGCGACGGCGGGTTTTGCCGGCATTTTTATACACGGAACGGCCGTTGCTGCTGTCCGCCACCACCAGTTCATTGTCGGTGTTGGTCTGGAACAGCGCAGCAGTGAACAGGCCATAACCCACCCGGGTTTTGCTGCCCAGCTCGAAGGTGTCGCTGGTTGACGGCTTCAGCCCAAGGTTCAGGCCAGTTTCATTTCCGCTGATTGAGCGGTATGAAAGTTCGTTGATGGTTGGCGTTTCAAAACCGCGCCCTGCCGAGAAGTAAACGTTCCAGGCCTCGGTCAGCGCATAGTTCAGCGAGCCCATTGGCAGCAATTTGTGATAGCGCTTGCTGCCGCTGTCATCGCCGTTGCCGGGGGTGACATAGTAGTCGGTGGAGTCGAAGCTGACGGTGCTGTAGCGCATTCCGGCATCCAGCGTCCATTTCGGCGTCAGGTTCCAGGTGGTCTGCAGGTAAGGATCGAGGTTCCACATCACGTTCTTCTCGTTCCGGCGCAGATCGCCCTTCTCACCCAGTTCGGTAGTGCCGTTATCAATCACGTAGTTCTGGAAGCCCTGACGGCGCTCGGTCATGGTTTCATAATCCAGCCCGCCGGTGAGGCTGAACGGCACGGAGCCAATCTGATCGTCATGCTTCCAGTGGGTATCAACGCCGGAGTATTTGCGCTCCAGCACAATCACGCCGCCGGGATAAGCCGGGTTCTGCTGCACGCTGACCGGGATGGACTGATACTGTGTGGTGTGACGCTCGCCGTGCCAGGTGGTCAGCGTCAGCTGGTCTTTCTCGCTCATGTCGCGCTGATAACGCAGGCCGACCTGAGTCTGATCCAGGCTCTTACGGGTGTTATACATATCACCACGCGGCGACTGCCGGGGATTACTTTCCCATTCGGATTTGGTCAGGCCACCCGGATCGTTGGCATCGACGGAAACGCTGTTAAACATCAGCGTCAGGGTGCTGACATCATCAATGCGCACGCCAAGCTTGCCGTTACCGAGATTTTTCTGCGTGCCGCTCTGGTCACGGAAGCCCCGGGTGGTAAAGCGCGATCCGGAAATAGTGTAGTTTACATCACCGGCATGGGTGCCGTTGCCGGTGGCGCCGCTGGCCTTGACGCTGTTGCGCCAGCTGCCGAAGCTGCCGTAATAAGTCCCTGCGGTCAGGGTGGTCGGCTGGCTGCCGGTTTCGGTATCGATATTGACCACGCCACCTGATGCATTGCCGTACAGCGCAGAATAAGGCCCGCGCAGCACTTCGACTTTATCAATCGAGTTGATGTCGATATTGGAGGTCTGTCCCTGCCCGTCTGGCATGGTGGCCGGAATACCATCCACATAAACGCGCACGCCCCGCACCCCGTACATCGAGCGGCTACCGAAACCGCGCACTGACAGCTGTAAATCCTGCGCATAGTTCTGGCGGTTCTGGATCTGCAGGCCTGGCACACTGCCCAACGACTCTGACAGGTTAACCTGCGCGGTGTTACTGCGCAGATCCTGGCCACTGACCACGCTGACGGCGGCCGGAGTATCCAGCTCGGAAACACCGCTGCGCTTCTTAATAACGATTAGCGAACCGTCCTGCGACGAAGAGGAAGCCGCAGCGGTGCCCGGCGTGGTAGCTGACTGTGCGTAGGTGAGCACTGGCTGCAGGAAAAACAGCGGCGTTAAAAAGAATACAGAGGTTTTGTTGTTCACAGGATCGGTTCGATTGATAAAATTTGTCGTCAGGAGCTTCTCAGCCTGACGCCCGGTAAACAGTGAGTTATCCAGCCTGGACGTTGCCTTGGGAAGCGCGAATGCATCAATGCAGCAAAAGTATATAAGCAGTTACAAAACTTGCCCGCTTATCTCCACTATAAAAACAGGGCTATTTCGCTTTCGGTCGAAGAAAACGGCTACCAGAGCAGCGAGAATCAGGGGAAAGTAGCAAAAGCGGCGAGGATTGTAGCATCCAATAATTTATTTGCGAACTGTTGTTACGCAATTAGCTAAATTGATTCAGTTGAAAGCCACAAAATGATAATACCTCTGTTACATGGTCAGCCAGCGTGGGTTTGATCCCTGTTTATCTCAGGGTCTTACCGTTCTGCAAAGTTTGCTCAACTCCCGTCTATACTTAGATTTTCTCTTTAAGATAAGGAAGTCTCATGTCCTGGCAGGATGGCAAAAGCTCCGTTCTCTTCTTCCCGCTATTCATGGCGATAACCCTGTTGCTGAGTGCCTGTTCTTCTGGTGAAAAAGGCATGACCTGCGAGGGGAAAATACAGACCCTTACCGGCCAGCCACTGGGGAATATCGAAGGCACAATAGTCGATCGTTTCACCTCTTTCAGCGTGGCCAGTTCTGGCCTCAAACTTGAAAGTGGTCCTCTGCAATCCTCAGACCGGCAGCAATATATTCCCTCGGCGGTGAGCAGAGAGGGCTGGCTGGCGCAGCGTCTTTCCGATACCCGCTTCAGTATTATCAATGCACCGCAGGACAAAATGATCACCTTCAGCTGCCCGTCGCGATCCCTGTAATCTTACTGATTGAATCGCGATGATATTTTCACCTACAGTAAGTTCCTCAGCTTTGCGCGAAGACGCAGCCCACTGACCTGCAAGGACTAAACATGCACACCTGCCAGATGATTGCCAACCGTCAGACTTTTTTTGGCCGCGGAAGCCTGCGCCAGCTGCTGCCGCTGCTCAGCAACGATCCGCAGCCGACCCTGCTTTTCTGCGGCCGCTCGTTTTTGAACGGCGCGGCCTGGGATGCGCTGAAGACCGAACTGGAGCCGCAATTTATCGGCCATGAGATCGTCAGCCATGAAGCCTCCCCTGCTGAAATTGATGCCTGGGTGGCGAGGTGGCGCGGCCAGGTCAAACGAGTGGTCGCTATCGGCGGTGGTAGCGTACTTGATGCTGCCAAAGCATTTGCCGCGCTGAGCCAGCATCCGCTTAACACGCTGCGTTATCTGGAAAAAGTCGGCGACACGACGGTGAGCGGTGAAACTTTGCCGCTGATCGCCGTCCCCACTACTGCCGGAACAGGCAGTGAAGTCACTCAGAATGCGGTGGTCACTGACAAAGCGGAGATCAAGGTTAAAGCCTCGCTGCGACACGCTAATTTTGTGCCGCAGGTGGCAATCCTCGATCCGGATTTGCTGCGTGGCGCACCGGCTCATGTGCTGGCCTGCTGTGCGATTGATGCTTTCACTCACCTGTTTGAGGCGTATCTTTCCAGCAAGGGCAACCTCTTCTCCCGCCAGACCGCGCTGAGCGGGATGCGGGCATTTATCAGCGCATGGCCGTATCTGGATCGCCAGGATGAGCAGGGCAACCTGGCCCGTGAGCAGATGATGCTGGCTTCCTGGAAGGGTGGCCTGAGCCTGAGTATGGCCGGTCTGGGCGTGATCCACGGCATTGCCGGAGAACTGGGCGCGATCAAGGACTATCACCACGGAGAAGTGTGTGGCCGCTTACTGTTCCCGTTCCTGCAATTGCTGAATGAGACGGAGAACCTGCAGCAGCAGACGCTGATGGCCGAACTGGCTACCGCCCTGTTCCCCGGCTTTACCCTGCCTCCGGCCAGGATGCTGGCAGAGTGGCTAAAGGATAAGGCGATCACCCCCTTCTGGCACGATGCGCAGCCGCTGAGCGAAGAGGAGGCCAGTTGGATCCTCGCGCGTTCCAACAGTAAAAATTCGCTGGTCACTTACAGCACAGAACAGCAGCGCTTTATGCTGGAACAGACCTGTCACATCCAGTAGAACTGATTCCCTGGTCTAAGCTTACCTTCTTTGTGTCACTGAAGGAGATCGTAATGAAGATTGAACTGACCGGAAAAATCGCCATTGTCACCGGCTCAACCAAAGGCATCGGAAAAGGGATTGCCGAAGGGCTGGCCGCCGCCGGAGCCACGGTTGTGGTCACCGGACGCACGGAAGAACAGGTCCATTCGCTGGTGAAATCGCTGGGTAGCAAAGCGCGTGGCCACGTGGTCGATTTAGGCACTGCGGAAGGCTGTGAGGCGTTGCTGAAGGCTGAACCCTCATGCGATATCCTGGTCAATAACGTCGGTATTTTTCCCGGCGGCGACTTTTTTGAAACTGAAGATAAGGTCTGGCAAAACATCTGGGATATCAACGTCATGTCCGCCGTGCGTCTTAGCCGGGCTTATATGCCGCAGATGATCAAATCTCACTGGGGCCGCGTGGTGTTTCTCTCTTCTGAATCTGCGGTCAATATCCCGGCAGATATGATCCACTATGGCGTCAGCAAAACCGCCCTGCTTGCCCTGTCGCGCGGGCTGGCGAAAGCAGCAGCAGGGACGGGAGTAACGGTGAATGCCGTTCTGCCAGGCCCGACGCTTTCTGATGGTTTTGCCGGCTTCTTTAAAGAGGAGCTGGATCAGGGCGCAGACCTGCAGGAACTGGGCGTGGATTTTGTGAAGGCAAATCGTCCGACCTCAATTATTCAGCGGGCCGCCAGCGTGGAAGAAGTGAGCAATATGGTGGTTTACGTCTGTTCTCCGCTCTCCTCAGCCACTACCGGTGCCGCTTTGCGGGTTGACGGCGGTGTGGTCGAAACCCCCTTCTGACCAAACGGGACGCCGCACAGACAGTGGCGTCCCTTTCTCTCATCCTGCGCAGACCTTTTCAGCCTCAAATATCGGGGAGAAACCGTGGAGGAGCGCTCAGTTTTTTGCAAGGCAAGCGTAAATTTATCGTTAAGACAGGCATTCTTAGGATTATTGAACTTGTCCTTCTCTTCCCTGCCCCCCAGATTGAGTGCATCAACAAGAACAACTGGTCCATATTGTAGGGAAAAAAAGATGAAAAAATCAGGAATTATTGCCCTCTCCGCGCTGCTGTTTGCTACCACCAGCCTCAGTGCTTTTGCAGAAGGTCCGCAGCCTGGCCCCGACGGTCACCAGCAGCAGGTCAAACGTCCGCCGCAGAATGAACAGCATGGCGGTCAGCCTCAGGGCCATGACCAGCCACAACACGCTCAGCCTCAGCATGCTTCAGAGCATCGCCAGTCGCAGCATCACGAACAGCACCCTGAATTCCGTAAAGGCCGTTCACTGCCATCAAAATACCGTGGTGAAGGCTACCAGGTAAAAGACTGGCACCAGCGTGGCCTGAAGCAACCTCCTGCCGGTCACCGCTGGCAGAACATTGACGGTAACTATGTGCTGATCGCCATAGCAACCGGAGTGATCACTTCTGTCATCGCTCACCAGTAATCGTCAGCCAAACATTAAGGGCTGGCCCATGATGGGTCAGCCCTTTTTTTGATCTGAATTTTCGCCACAGCCACGGCCCCATGGAGGAACAGGTGAGTTCCAGTAGAGCCGTGTTAAAAAAGCCATTTTGCCAGGGTCAGCCCGGCAGCCAGAACCATAAACAGCGCAGCCACCAGCCATTTGGTCTGACTGGCTATTGAAGAGTGCAACTCTTTACGCACGCCCTCTACATCCTGTCGCGTGGCATAATTCGCTTTGATAACCGCCGCATCAATCAACAGCGCTTCCACCTTTCCTTCTACCAGCCGGATTCTTTCCAACATTCCCTTGTCCTCAATGGCCAATCAGTGTTTCAGAACCACAAGTTTATGCCTGACAGTAAAAAAAACCAGCGTTTTAACGCCTGATAACTCAGAGAAAGCTCCAGAAAAAAGATGAAAATCAATGTAATTCAGAGAAGGGAACAACCAGAAAAGGAGTATTCAAGGCAGGCTCAGGGTAAACCGGTTAAAAGATAATACATGGGATGCAGAGCACAAAAAGAAGCAGGCTGACACCGGAGTATCAGCCTGGGGAATCAGTGGAAGGCGTTGTTCAGCAGGATGGAGGTGATAACCCCAGTGGCGGCGGCAATCAGCACATAGTTACCGTCGATGTACGCCCAGTGCTCACCGCGAGGTGGCTCACGCAGGCCACGTTCGTGCCAGTCATTAATACGGTAATCATCGCCGCGGAAGTGAGGCGGCAGTGGGTAACCGCGGCGGAAATCGTGTCCCTGCCAGGCGAAGCGGTCACGCTCCTGATAATGGCGGTCAGGACCGCGGTTATCATGACCCTGATAATCACCCCGACCATCATGTCCGTGGTCTGGACCCGGACCACGACCTGGGCCACCGTGTCCGTCAGGGCCACCATGTCCGTCGTGACCGCCCTGCTGGTGCCATGGCTGTCCCGGAGGGCCATCAGCCCTGGTGACGGTGGAGAACAAAGTGCTGGCTGTGAAGACGGTCATTAAAAGTGCCAGAGTCGTTTTTTTCATGGTTATATCCTCAATTTGCTAACGGCTTCTGTTGCGCCGTTGAGGGATACTATCCGCGACTCCCGACAACAAGAACATCTCTAAATGTCTTAAAACTGCTGGTATTACGGTACTTTACCACTACTTAGCACTTTCTTAACACTATGAGTGAATTAAGGACCTTACAGATGCGAATGATTTGTGTTATGGAGAAAAAGAAGGCCTTATGACGCACTTTTCAATTCGCGAATAAACTCACTGACCTGCTGCGCCTGCAGGATAAAACCATCCAGACACTGCGCGAAATGGCTGACTTCCAGCCCCGCGACGGATTGCTGGCTGCACAGCCTGAGGTTATCGTCGCCATCCAGCGCCAGCCAACAGCCGCGCATGGCACTCATTTCAAAATTCAGGGCCAGCAAAGTGCGGAGATAGCGCTCTGAAGTTGCCCCTTTCAACTCTTCTGTTTTGCAGTGGAACAGCACGCAGTCGCTCTCCAGCGGTAGTTCCACCACCGCCACTTCCTGCTGCTTATGATCCACCAGCGCACAGACCCCATCCCGCAGCCCCAGTGAGATCCCCTGCCTGCGCCCATAAAGCGCCAGGCAGTGATTGAGTTGTTCAGTTGCTGACATACTTTCTCCGTTATCCTTTCAAAACGTAGCCGCTGTCCTGCCCTTTACGAAGTGCGGAAGCAAGGTCGGTGGTGGCTTTAGCAATACGTCCCTCCAGCGAATACTGTGTGGGGGTATCCTGATTTTCACCGTAGCTGAAGTTGATTTTTCCAAGATTGCGCTTCATCGAGACAGAAGCGTTGTTCGAGCCGCCAAGCAGGAAGGCCGGGGTGGCAAACCCGTCGGTTTTCACCTGTGACTTGGTGAACGCGATGGATTTCAGCCGCAGGTTATCGCGGTTGGTCAGCTCAGCCGCCATCTCTTCCGGACTGTTGCCCTGTTCCAGCCAGCGCTTCTCCAGCCTTTCGCGTACTTCGTCTTTTAGCTCCAGCGTCACCGTGGCATCGGTACTGACGTTATCCTGCAGGCTGGCAATCAGCGTCTGTAACTGATGATCGCTGCCCATCAGTTCGCGCATTTTATTGGCGTTGCTGGCGTTCAGGCTGCCATCCAGCAGGTTAGACAGCTGGTGCCATAAGCCGTTGTTGTCCACCTTGCTCAGGTTGGCGTAAGTGGTCTGATACTCGCCATTTTGCAGCAGCTTATGCCCACGCTCGGCGGCTGTTTGCTGACGCAGGTGCTTGTCCAGGTCGCGCAGAGCAGCCTGCTGGCCATTGTTCATTCTTTCGCTGTTACGTGGCGTAAAATGCGCATCCAGCTTGTCCAGTTTCTGCCGTGGGGTCAGCATCATCGCCTCTTCGTCATCCTTTTTGTCTTTTAAAGACGCCATCAGTGCCGCCGTTGCCGGAGCGGAGAAATTTTTGCCCAGCGACTCCATCAGTTTGTCAATATGCACCGGCTCCAGAGGCTGGGCGTTTTTCGTCTCCACCGACAGGCTCTGTCTGGTCCGGTTATCAATTGACAGCTGTACGCTGGCCGCCGGACCGGCAAACAGCGGAAGGCGGCCCTCATCACTTCGGATCAGCACGCCGGTGGGCAGCGCGAAGTTCGCCCCGACGCTGGCTTTATTCAGCCCGCGAAGGCGATTGTTACTGCGGCTGGCGGTGGCGCTGTCTTCCTTAGTGGTTTCGCCCCGTTCGCGAGTGCCGGAAAGGATATTCACCCCGGCGTAAGCACCGCCACCGACACGGAAGCTGGCTGGCGTATCTTTCTCATGATTGTTGGTGAGCGGTATGCCTGCTGAAGCCAGTGCCGCGGCGTTGGCATCAAGGCTGACATTCATCACGTCGCCATGCTTAACGCTGTGATTGATCCCCCGGTTGAGCAGGGCCAGCGGATCGAGCGTGCCTTCCGTCAACCCCTCAATAAATTCAGGCAGCTCAGCCTCGGTGATATCAAAGCTGACGCTGTTTTGCTTTTTTAAATCCAGCGGCGTGGCCGAAAATACGCCACCCAGACGCAGTGCTGGCGAGAGATCCCGTTCATGATCGATCGGCACATCATGAGCGGAATCTTTCATATAATCAGTCAGCAGGTTGTAACCCACGCCGGTAAAAGCGGTCAGCGCTCCGCCACCATCACGGCCAAAGCTGACGTTTATTCCCCCCTCTCCGCGCGTCATGCTCAGATTATAACCGCGATCCAGATTTCCCCTGCCGCCGACACCGGCTATCACCTGAGTACCGGGAATGCCAGTGATGGTGGTTGCTGCCCCGTAAGCCCGGCTGAAGGAGATGCTCTCGCCCTTCTCCATGGATAACACCGTGCCCTGTAATCTGCGGGCCAGCGTCTGCTGATCGTCCGCCTGCATTACCGTCCGGGTGGTGACGTTCATCCCGTGATTCTGCTTGGTGAAGGCCTTGGTCATCGATTTGATGGCATCGTAGTTCGACTCCAGCCGGTCATTGCCGGTGAAGCCCTGGCTGGTCACCTGTTTGATCGGATTTTTTTCCCAGCGGTCATCCCGCAGCGTGCGGAACTCTGCGCCAAGATCTTTCAGTGCCTGCTCGCGCGTGCCGTCCTGCAAATCTAACGCTGCTGATAAGCGCCCGGTCAGGTCGTGCAATTTTGCGTTCGTCAGGCCATCGAGGATCAGGCGGGTTTTCACCAGCCCCATCGAATCATGTTTATCACGATGCAGCGCGGCTGGAATATCTCCACCAGGTTTCTGATGAGAGAGCGCAACACCTTTTTTCTGCAAAGAAGCCAGCGTCACCTGAGCGGTATTCCCTTTACCGCTCGGCTGCTGCGAGAACAGCCGGTTGAGCTTATTTACCAGGTCGTCGTTGCGCGAGCTGGCCGGATTCAGGCTGCTGGTCAGATTGCCGAGCTGCTGTTTAAACGCCCCCGACTCTTTGCCGTAAAACTGCTGCAGCAAACCGGCCTGATGCGCTGCGCTGTCCGCGAGCGTGGTATTGAACTGCTGCATTTCGCCAAACCAGCCGGGCAGGTCTGCTTTACCGGAAAGCGTTTTCAGTTTCAGGCTGAGCGGTTCTTCCGGCGCGCGATTTGCCTGCTGCTGCAGGTGCTGGTTCAGCTCCGCCAGTTGCTGAGTCTGCTGCTGGTAGATGCCAGTCAGCCCTTTTCGCCCGCTGTGGGCATGCTGGATCAGATTACCCATGTTCTTCAGCGGACGCGGCGTTTCCAGCGTAGGGCGGAAGACAAAGGTGCTGAGACGTGTGCGGAAAGGCGTATGCACCTTATGTCCGTCATGGCCGGACTGGCCGAAAGTATTCACCTCACGCTTAAAGGTAAGGCCGGTTTTCCCCAGTCTGGAGTCGCGGGTGGCGGCACTGAGACGATCGTAATGTTGATCGGCCAGATTATCCTGGTGGTGGCCACCCGGTGACAGATGGGAAGAAACAGTCTGCCACTGCTCTTTGCCCCGCACCATCATCCGGCCGTTATCCAGTTCCAGTAACAAACCATCCTTCTGATTGCCATGCAGTTTTGACGGCTTCGCTTCTGCTTCCTCTTCGTCTACCTCGATCCCCTCCCGGACACTGGCCGCCGCTTTGGGGAGCTTTTCTTCCCGCATGCCAGCCAGCCGCCCTTGCTGCCAGCTCTGTGCCGGAAGGCTGAAGAGCTTGCCCTTGTCGCTAAGGATAAACATCCGGTGATCCGGCCCGATCGCCATGTCGGTGGCTTTGTGTTCCTCCGGACCGGCCGGGATCCTTGCCAGCGCGTTGACGGCGTCATTCATCGCCTGGCTCAGTGCCTGCTTATCCAGCGTACGCGCCAGTTGTTTATCGCGGCGGGTGTCAGTATTCACGTGGTGCGAATGAATATCGCCATTGTCCTGCAGCGTGACGAAGCGCCCGTTATCCAGCACGCTGGCCGAAACGGTGGCCTGATTTTTATCCAGTCCCGGCATCGCCAGGTCTTCACTGACGCTTTTCTTCACCTGATGCAGCGAGAAGGCATTCTGATCGAAGTTGATTTTATTGCTGGAGAGGTTGACCTTCAGGCGCTTCAGCTCGTTATCTTTCAGTACCCAGGCCTGACCATCCTGTCCGGCCCGCAGCTGGTCGGCCTTTACTTCTGACGCTTCCCAGCCGCTGGTGGTTTCATTGAAGAAGTGCACTTTGCCATCGTGCAGCGCCAGCTTGCCATTGTTGCCAATGTTGACGATATCACCGCGCTCCGGCGTGACTTCAGGCAGGCCTTTCTGGAAGTCTAATACCATACTGTCGCTCAGGTTCCAGCTGGAAGCCGCGTGGGGACGTGCCGGATCGAGGCTCAGCGCCACGGCGTGCTGGCGATCCATACCATCCTTCACCAGCGCATGCAGCTGATTGCTGCCATCGTGAATAAAGTCCTGCACATGGAAACGCTCGCCCACGGCATCCTTAATCTGCTGTTGCAGACGGTCACGCACGGTCTGATTAAGCCCGGTGCCAAAATTCAGCTCGTCGCTCTGCTCACCCGGACGCAGCGCTACCTGTAACCGCCCATGATGATCGGCCGCAATCACCAGCGCGTCAGTCTGGGCAAAAGCGGCCAGCGTGGTTCCCTGAGGCGAGACATTCAGCGTGCGATGGGCCTCTTCCAGGCTGTCGATGCGGGGAAGTAATTTCAGGCTCTGTTGTTTACTGTCGTCATTGGTCAACATCAGCAGTGCCTGACCGTCCGGGGCAACGGAGGCTTTGCTGATTTTGTCCTCAAAGTGAGCACTCTGCGTCTGGCTGCTGAGGTTATGTAAATGGTGATCATCATGAACCAGATAGAGAGCGTTATCGGCCTGCCGCGCCAGCTTCGATTGATCCTTATCCTGAGCAAGCAGCGGATAATCGGCCTGCTGCCAGCCCTCTTCCTGCGAGGTCAGGCGGTAGAGTTTGTCGTTATGCAGGCGGAATGCCTCTGAACCTGCGAGCGAGGCCTGATGATGGATGCCGGAGAGCTGGCTGAGGATGGCATTGTCCGGGAGTTTCACTTCAGCCAGTGGACGACCTGCAGGCGCATTATTCCGCCCGATCCGCACCGTACTGCCGTCATCGCTGAGCGAAAGCGCGTGATCGGTGACGACGGCTGGTCGCCGCTTTGGAAATGAGGAGCCTGGTGTCTCTTCGCGCTGCCACTGCGGATTTGCCTTGCTGTGGGCGACGCCAATTAAGCTGCCCGGTGTGGAATGCAAAGCCAGCAGCCTTCCGCTGTCATCCAGCAGAGTGTGCTGCTGGTGATCCTTGCTGGCCGCCACGCTTTGATACTGCATTTTGGGGTGACCTAAAGTCTGCCTGATTAACGCCCGCTGCACATCCTTTCCTTCCGGCGCGGCCACCCTGACGTTGCGCTTGTCGTTCAGAGTAATGCCCAGCGAGGACTTATCTTCTGCCTGATATGGCCGGGCGGCTATTTCCTGAGGCGTGGGAACATGAGGGGGCGGTGGCGGCGGAGGTGGTGCGGCACGGGCGGCAATCTCTGCATGAATTTCCTGCTCCAGGCCGCCCTCCTGCAGGGTGGGAATAGCAAAATTCATCAGGTCCAGCGGCTGCATCTCGTGTTCTTCCGCCGCCTGCCCTGCGTTTCGTGCCGGTGCAGCCTGTGAATTTCTGCGGAATAACGCTAAATGACCGAATGAGGTGAATCGCCCCCGTCCCGTGCTGCGCGAAGCCGCCTGCTGCTGAACTCCTGCCCCCTGAGGCGCGCCCTGCTCGTTAGCCGTTGTTCGCAGCGTCCCGCCTCCGTTTAACCGTGGTTGCGCCTGCTGCTGGCGCAAAGCAGCCTGCCCCTGCTGCCCGACAGCGCCCGCACGCTGAGTCTGACTTGCCCCCGATGGCTTGATAAGTGTTCTTAATCCCGTTAACACAATGTCTCTCCCCGGCCAGTGATAGCGTCCTGAAACTTCAGCTATGTGGCGGAAAAGACGGCCCGGTTCCCGAAAAATAAGTTTTTTTTATATTTACTGATGAGCGCAAAGCATAAATAAAGAGAGAGGCTTTCACCTCTCTCTTCTCTGTAACACCAGACGGCTATGGCTGGTTATTTCAGGGTTTTTCTGACCTTCGCCACCTGATCCGCCGTTACCGCTGAAGCCTTGTTGCTCCAGCCCTGGCGGATAAAGGTGGCCAGCTGTGCCACTTCATCATCGCTCAGGCGAGACCTGAAACCAGGCATCGCCAGAGTGGAAGGCGCTTTGGCGGTGGAAGGCTGCTGTGCACCGGCCAGGATGGTGTGGATCAGCCCGGTCGGATCGCCTGCATTGACAATGGTCGCCTGATCCAGCTGCGGGAAGACGCCAGGTGCGCCTTTACCGGTCACAAAGTGACAGGCACCACAGTTATCCAGATACAGACGCTCGCCGGTGCTGAGGTTCTTCGCGGTGGTAAGCTTAGCCTCGGTTGCACTTACTGCTTTGTCTTCCGCTGCCGGTACTGGCGGGTTGCCGCCCAGGAACTTCAGATAAGCGGCAATCGCTTTCAGGTCGGCATCGGTCATATACGAGGAGCTGTGCTCGATGACCGAAGTCATCTCCCCCCCCACGGCAGCCTTGTCATTGCGCCCGGTAGCCAGATAGTCGACGGTTTCCTGCTCTGTCCATTTCGGCAGGCCACGCAGCGAAGGCACTTCCCAGCCGTTCAGGCTGCCACCGGCAAGGAATTTGCTGTCACTGCTGTCGAGCGCTTTCTCATTCATCCCCAGACCACGAGGCGTATGGCAGCTACCGCAGTGTCCCAGGCTTTCCACCAGGTAGGCGCCACGGTTGACTTCTGCCGACGCGCCGCCGATTGGCTGGAACGGCTTGTCAGAGGTAAACGCCCAGTTCCAGAAGCGCATGCCCCAGCGCTGGCTGAACGGGAAGCTCAGGTCAGTTTCTGGCGGCGCTTCCGCACTCGGCTTCACGCCCTGCATAAACCAGGTGTAAAGCGCGTGCATATCCTGGTCGTTGATTTTGGCATAATCCGGATAAGGCATCGCCGGATACAGGCGCGTACCGTCCGGCAGCACGCCTTTACGTACCGCGTCCGAGAACTGCTGTTCGTTGTAATTGCCAATACCGTGATCTTTATCCGGCGTGATGTTGGTCGAATAGATAGTGCCCAGATTCGACTCAATCGCCAGGCCGCCCGAAAACTCCGGCTTGCCCGGAATGGTGTGACAGGCACTACAGTCGCCCAACCGGGAGATGTACTCCCCCTGCTTTACCAGCGCCGCATCATCAGCCTGTGCAGTCAGCGCATAACCCGCGCTGAACAGCACCGCGCTGGCGATTAAAAAGCTCTTCAGTTTCATCATCTTCATATCGCTTATGCCTGTACCAGTGGGCCGGGATTTTTCAGATACATATCTTTGATTGCCGTCGCTGCCATCAGCGACAGTGCGCCAATAGTGTCGGTCGGGTTCGCCTGGAAGTTCTGCGGGAACGCATTACCGCCCGGCACAAAGACGTTATGTACATCCCAGCTCTGCAGGTACTTATTCAGCGCTGAAGTTTTCGGGTTATCGCCCATCACCGCGCCGCCCACGTTATGGGTCGACACATATTTGGTCAGGTCAAAGTGCGCGTCCATCGGCAGGAAGCTTTCGCTGTAGCTGTCCGGATTCAGCTCTTTGGTAATATTGCCTACGATGCCCTTCAGGTACTGCTGCAGCTTAAGTTCGTTCTGTTTCCAGTCGAAGGTCATACGCAGCAGCGGGTAGCCGTACTCATCTTTGTAGTTCGGGTCCAGATCAAGGTAGATATCGCGATAGGACTGGCAGGTGGTGGTGATGCTGATTTTCATCGAATGGCCGTACCACTCTTCCATTCCCTCTTTCCAGCCCGCTCCCCAGCCAGGCGTGCCTTTAGGCAGCGCGGTGGCGATTGGCGTACCGGTCGCCTGAGAACTGTGGATTTTTGCCCCACCGATAAAGCCGAGTGATGGACCATCAAAGTTGCCCGGAGAGATGTCGTTAAACATCTGTCCGGTCGCACCAGCGGTGGCAAACGGGTTGAAGTTTTTGTCCTTGAAGAACAGCGTGGAGCCGCCGTTACTCAGGAAGGCATAGTTACGCCCCACCACACCTTCTTCGGTGATTGGGTTGTAAGGTTTGCCGATACCGGACAGCAGCATCAGACGGACGTTACAGAACTGGAAGCTGCTCAGCACCACGATTTTCGCTGGCTGGAAGCACTCGTTGCCCTGCCCATCGATGTAGATCACACCTTTCGCGGTTTTCTTGTCGTCGTGCAGCACCACTTTCATGACGTTGGCATGCACTTCATATGAGAAGTTATCCATACGCTTCAGTGCGTCCATCACCGCAGTCTGCGGCGAGGCTTTGGAGTAGTTGAGGCACGGATATTTACTGCAGTAACCACAGTAGTTGCAGGGTGCGATCTGGTTGCCGTAAGGGTTAGTCCAGGCACGGGACACGCAGGCTGAAGGGTTCGGGAACGGATGGTAGCCCAGTTTCTTCACTGCGGCCGCGAACATGGTGGTATTCAGCGTATCTTCCAGTGCTGGCAAGGGGTACGGCTCGGAACGAGGACCTTCGAACGGATCGCCCCCTTCCAGAATCTGCCCGCGCAGGTTACCGGTGGTACCGGACTGGCCGCAGATGTGCTCAAATTTGGTGTAATACGGCTCAATTTCATCCCAGGTGAACGGGAAGTCCATGATGCGCATATCTTCCTGCAGGATCCCAGGTTTATAAGCCTGATCCGCATAGGTTTTCAGCTTCAGGTCGGTAGGCGTCGGACGGATCAATACCGCCGTCCAGTGCAGACCTGAACCACCAACACCGGTACCTGGCGCAAATGCGCCCCATTTACGGGTTGGGAGCGCGGTCTGGCTCATGTTGTAGCGCACGGTGACTGCAGCTTCTGCCGGGGTTGCCATCACTTTGTTACGCACGCCATAAGCGTACTCATCCGCCGGTTTCGGATAGGCGAAATCTTCATAAGAACGGTCAGCACCACGCTCCAGTGCGCGCACTTTCAGTCCGGCCATTGCCAGCTCAATGCTCATCAGCGAGCCAGCCCAGCCCAGGCCGACGACTACAACGTCGACTTCTTCTTTATTTACAGTTGCCATCTTAAATCCTGCCACTCTTCAGAAAAGGGAAAAAGCTCACTCAGGCGCGTTCGCCCTTGATGCTTACCGGACCCAGCGGGTACGGAATGTTGTGCTGCTTCACCCATTCGGTGTAGCTGGCGCGCGCGCCAGGGAAGCCGATGGCGATCCACGCCTTCATCCCCTTGTTACCGCCGTACATCGGATCGGCGAGATAACCATGCTTGGTATCCGAGAGCAGCTCGCTGAAGAACTGCGACGCTTTCAGAGAACCTTCACCCAATTCACTGAAGTTAATGGTGTTCTTCTGAACCTGAGTCAGCACGGCATCTTTGTCCGCATCTGTGAGTTCATGGAACGATTTTTGATGGTTAGTCTGGCACCAGCCTTCGATCAGCTTGATACCGGTTTTATAGATTTGCTGCGGACGGAACGGGATCTGATAACCCATTGTGGCCGGAGCGTTAACGTTAAACGGCCCCTGCATGTAGATCTCTTCGCCGAATTCGCCGTGCATCTGCTGATCGATGAAAATCGGCACGTTGGTCTCTAACGCACCGGGCGCTTTACCTTTGCCCCCAGCAGGGATCAGACGATCGCAGGCGGCCATGATAAATTGCCATTCATTCGCGGAAAAAAAGATGGGTTTATAATCGACCAGCTCTGGAGCGGCCATTTCAGCAGCCTGAGCTGCTGTTAATCCCTTAAACACGATATCGGTCAGCGGTAATGCCAACAGCGATCCTAATAAAAACTTTCGGCGGGTAGTTTCTTTTTGAAGGAGCATAACATTACGACTCTCACATGCTAATAAAATGTAATTTGAGTTAATAAGTATCGTTATCGACGAATCTTTACGTAATTTTATGGATACACACGTTACAAAATGTAAATATTAAATTCTATTTGTTTATAGTTAAATCATATTCATATTTTTAAAAAGTGCTTAAAAAATTTTAAACGCCTGTAACAACGATGAAAGGCCGATCTCCCCTGTTTTTGTGCTGATTCAGGGCCAATTTACCCGTTATTTATCCGGTTATAATTCACCAGTGTGACAATGCCCACACTGAATAAATGGGAAAAAGTCGTCTGAGGTCAATTTTATTAATTTCACTTTTAAAGAACATTAATTTAACAAATTTAATACAATGACGCTTTTCCAGGCAATCTGCGCTTAAAAAACATCAGTAAGGGGTTTAAAGCATGCCGGAAAGAAATTAAGTTGTTAAAAAATCAGTGACGGTTGATTCGGGAATGAATCGAATAGACATTGCTGACTTCAGCAGGGGAAATATCTTCAGCGGGAGAAAAGCGGGTATTATAGCGCAGGCGAAAAGCATGCATTTCCTGCGCGTCAGGTTCCAGCTCACGTAAAAAGACCAGCGCCAGGCGAACATGCTCGCTGGAGATTTCGGTCGGAAAGTAAGCTTTGCGCAGCACGCCGCGCCAGAAAGTCAGGCTCTCTTCTGACTCATCGACGATAAACACCTGATAAATCAATAACACGCTGGCAGCATTGCTCAGGTGCGCCTCGTTATCTCTGGACAGATAAGCGACAAACTCCTCGCCTGCCGTGCGCCCCATCAGGCTGATCAGTGATTCCACGTAGACCGGGTCCAGGTTCAGCCGCTTCGTTAAAGCCCGTGAGGCACGACGCGCCTGCGAGTTAAGCACGCGGAAACCAATGAAAAAAACCACAACCAGGGTCACGAGCATCAACCAGATCATTAACCGTCCTGTGAGATTACCGCGCTATGGCAGGCAGAAAGAGAATGGTCGACAGAATATGTTGATGACAGAAACATGTCACGCAAACGTGTTCAAAAAAATCACTTTTATCGACATATTGCAGCAACAATTTGATGGCGGGCTACGTTACCTCAGCGCGCCGCAGGGCTGAAGGCATCATCCCGTGCAGGCTTTTAAAACGGTGGCTGAAATGGCTGGACGAGTTAAAGCCGCACTGCAGAGCGATCTCGGTCAGCGGCAGCTTGCTGTGCCGCAGCAGCAGTTCGGCTTTCGCCATTCTCCGCTGCATCACATACTGATGCGGAGCCAGCTTCGTGGACTGCTTGAACATGCGGGCAAAATGGAATTCGCTCAGGGCGGCCTGGTACGCCAGCTCCCCCAGCGTCAGCGAAGCCGCCAGATTCTCTTCAATGTAAGCCATCACGTTACGCAGTACCGTCGGGGCCAGCCCGCCACGCACCGCAGGCAGTTTCCATAGCAGTTGACTGTAGTGCTGCAGCAGGTGGGTCATCAGAAGGGTTGAGGCGCTGCTCAGCGTCAGGTGATTGGCATTTTGCTGCCAGTCACAGCTGAGCAGAAAGTGACGGTAAAGCTGGGTGATCCGCGGGTCTTCACTGAAGATCATTTCATCAAGTGAAATGGCCGCCGGGCTTTTATCCCAGATCTGCTCGGCCAGATGGCGCAGGTGTTCATCAGTACAGTAGAGATGAACAAAGGAGAATTCGGAACGGATATCCCAGGTAGACTCGCTGTTTTCCGGCATCAGGCAAAAGCGATCCGGACCGCCGCCGTCCTGCCACCCCGCCTGCGTTTTATGCCAGGTATCGAAGCCTGCTTCAACATACAGGCTCAGCGTGTGGTGATCGCTGCGCTGGGTGACACAGTCAAAATCATTCCGCCAGGCCGCCAGCTGAATACCCGAACCAAGCTGCACGCTGCCCTGCAGGCGCGCGCGGTGCTGTTGGAGGTTTTCAAATGCCTGATAGGATTTGTTCATGGCAACCTGCTGCTGTGATTCAGAGCACTATTTTAAGGAGCGATGCCGCCAGAAACCAGCCTTTCCCGGTGCGGGCAGGCAAAAAACCGCAAGATTATGCAAGTCACCGCAATCAGGTGGAAGCCGCATCAGCCGTAAAAAGGGACACTGACGCAAACAGACTGAGCTGAGGTGAACAATGAATGCAGTGTTATATCTTCTGGTGGTGGTGATTTGGGGAACCACCTGGATTGCCATTTTTATGCAGCAGGGAGTGGTGCCAGTCACCGTCTCAATCTTCTGGCGCTTCCTGGTGGCCGCCGTGGCGATGCTTATTGTACTGGGGATAATGGGACGCCTGCGTAAAATCAGCCTGCGCGACCATCTGTTCTGCCTGCTGCAGGGCTGTTGCGTGTTCGGCTTCAATTTTGTCTGCTTTTATCATGCCGCCGCGTGGATCAGTAGCGGGCTGGAGTCGGTGATTTTCTCAATGGCTGTGCTGTATAACGCCGTGAACAGCATGCTGTTCTTCCGCCAGCGCCCTCATCCCAACCTGCTGCCCGCCGCTTTGCTGGGTCTGACCGGCATTGTGGCGCTGTTCTGGCACGATCTGGTAGCCACTCAGTTAGCGCCCTCACTGCTGCCGGGCATTGGATTGAGCGCGCTGGGCACCTTCGGCTTCTCGCTGGGCAATATGATCAGTACCCGCCACCAGCAACGTGGGCTGGAAACGATGTCCACCAACACTTATGCGATGTTTTATGGCGCACTGGTGATGGCGGCCATCAGCCTGTTCAATGGCGACCATTTTATGCCCGATCTGTCGGTACGCTATCTCGGCTCGCTGCTCTACCTCGCCATCTTTGGATCGGTGATCGCTTTTGGGGCTTACTTCACCCTGGTGGGCAGAATTGGCGCCAGTCGGGCTGCCTACAGCACCCTGCTGTTTCCGCTGGTTGCGCTGATGCTTTCCACCCTGTACGAAGGCTATGTCTGGCATATCAACGCGGTGATTGGGCTGGTCCTGATTTTGCTGGGTAATCTGGTGATGTTCTCAAAGCCGGGGATGCTCAGCCTGCGCCGCAGCGCCGCTTCTTCCTGAACGGGGCCACGGGATAATTAGCGTTACTGTATATTGCTAATCAGGAACGCTATATTATGCGGGTGAGATTGGTCTCAGATCTCGTGACGACATACAAGGAGAGTTCATGTCCACCAATTACATTATTGCTATCCCGTTCTTTGTTCTGGCCGTGGTGTTCCTGTTTCTGGGGATCCGTCAACGCAACCAGGTATTTCTGCCGCTGGGGCTTGGCTTTATGCTGACGGCCGTGATTAACGGCGTGGTGGGTTATTCCATCAGCTGAAAAATGAAACCCAGCCGTCGCTGGGTTTTTTGCATCAGTGTGGTGCTTCGTCCAGCACCTTATGGATCACTGTGGAGAGTTCGTTGATTTCAAACTTCGCCACATAGCCGTTAGCGCCCACTTTGCGTACGTGATCTTCGTTGGCACTGCCGGACAACGAGGAGTGGATCACCACCGGAATATCACGGAACCGCTGGTCGGTTTTGATATTGCGCGTCAGGGTAAAGCCATCCATTTCCGGCATTTCCAGGTCCGTGAGCACCATGGCAATCTTGTCATGAATCGATGTGCCTTCGGCGACGGCCTGCTGCTCCATCTGCTTGATTTTTTCCCAGGCTTCCAGGCCGGTGACATGCATCAGCGCCGGAATGCCCATCACTTTCAGGCCCTGCTCCAACATCTGACGGGCAACTTTGGAATCTTCCGCCACAATCGCCACCGCACCCGGCCGGATGTTAAAGGCCTTCATCTCAATGTCGCCGTCCTTCACTTCACGCACGGAAGGGATCACATCATTAAGGATCTGCTCAACATCGAGCACCAGCGCCATGCTGTTGGTTTTGGTGTCCAGACAGGCAATGCTGGTGATATTGCGGCTGCTGACGCCCGCTTCCGCAGTATGGATCTGGCTCCAGTCCAGACGCACGATATCCTCAACCGACTCCACGGCAAACGCCTGAGTACTGCGGGCATATTCAGTGACCAGCAGCAGGTTCAGTCCGGTTTCCGGGGTGCAACCGGTTACGGCTGGCAGGTCGATTACCGGGATAAATTGCCCGCGAATATTGGCCATCCCCAGCAACGGAGATTTCATGCCGGCGGCTTTAGTGATGGTCGGCATCGGCACAATTTCACGCAGTTTAAACACGTTGATACCGAACAATTCTGGTTTGGTTTCGTTACTCTCTGATCCTAAACGAAATAGAAGGAGTTCAAACTTATTGGATGACGCGAGATTCGCTCTCTCATCAATCTCTTTTTGAAAATTATCCATCTCTACCTCTGGGTTAAATACTGGTTTTACACGCTTCATCTGTATATCGGCAGCGCAGAAAAAAAGTACAGAGGTGAAAGCATTATTTCTCTGGGGTACAGACCTTCGCCAGCTCCTGCTCGATGATCTCCGGCCTGTTGTGCTCAACCAGCGTTTTGAAGCGCCTCGCGACACCACAATCTTGCGATTCCGACAGCGCAACGGCGGCACTGTAGGCGTTGTAACAGTCGTTTGCATCATCCACCTGCTTTTTACAGCCGGTAAAAACCGCGAAGGTTGAATCCGGACTGGCAACATAGCGGTCGACCGCTTCACTGTGGTTGATCCTTTGCAGAGCGCCTGGCAGCACCAGCCAGGATGCCAGAACGATCAACGCCAGTCCGGCCAGTGAAAACACTTTGTATTTCATTTTACTTCCTTACCTTCAGTCATCCTGCTTAATCTTCCCCTGCGAGTATAGCTGCTGATAATTAATCGCGTTTCAACCAGCAATGATAAACGCGCTCCCGTTGAAGTACCGTTACAATAGTGCAATTTCAGATGTGGAAGAGATAATTATAACGACAAGGTGTTAATGACGTGTTTGCTTTGATTGAAATAAAGTCGACACTTCATTTATATACCAAAAAAGTTTAGACGTTGCATTCAAAAGGTATTAATTAAATTTAATTATCAGGAATATATTCCATTCACGTCTTTACTTCTTTACTTCTTCACTTCTTCACTTCTTCACTTCAGGAAAAATGGAATCGATTATGTCTGGCAAAAAGCGAACAGGAATAAGAAAAATATTCACGACTTTCGTTCAGCCATTTCCTTTTTAGAAAGTCTGCCAGACGAAATGGTCAGTACGGATGTGGAAGTGGATCCCCATGCGGAATTATCCGGTGTTTATCGCCATGTTGGCGCAGGCGGAACCTGTGAACGCCCAACACGCAAAGGCCCGGCGATGATGTTTAATACCATCAAAGGCTTTCCGGACGTGCGGGTGGTCACCGGACGGATGTCCACCAGAGAACGTGTCGGCCGCTTATTAAACTGCCCGCCGGAAAAACTGGGCTTCCTGCTGAAAGAGTCGGTTAATAACGCCGTGGATCCGGTGGTGATCGCCCAAGATCGGGCTGAATGTCAGCATGGCGGGTCCAGCATTCTGGATATGGTGGAAAAAGTGATGCCGGGACGTGTGCTTAACGTCAATGCCCATACCTCCGGCGGCGGCAAACTGCTGGCCGTCATCCAGTTTAAAAAATCCGCTGCGGTGGATGAAGGCCATCAGCGTCAGGCTGCCCTGCTGGCCTTTGCCGCCTTCCCGAAACTGAAGCACGTGATCCTGGTGGAGGAAAATGTGGATATTTTCGATACCGACGACGTGCTGTGGGCCATGCAGACCCGCTATCAGGGGGATGTGGACACGGCCTTTGAGGAAGTACTGAATTATACCTTAATCTGCTTTAACACAATCATAATCGCCCGAAAGGCGGATCTGCTGGCTGCTGGTACGAACAACCTCCACCTGCAATGTTGCCTTGCCGTGAGCATTGGACTGCGTCATTGCCAGTTTGCCTGGCGCACGGGTATTCTTCACGATCCAGTGATAACGGACATTGTCGGTATCACCTTTTTTGCCGGTAAAAGTGGTTTTCACCCGCTCAGCTTTGGCATTGTTAATATAAAACCCGCCATGGGGTTCAGGCTTGATGGTAAAAGGGCCGCACTGCACAGCGGCCAGCGCTGAAGAGGTAAACATCAGCATGAACAAAGCTACAGTAGCTTGTTTGAACATTTTCAATGTCCTGCAATAAAATGACTGCCGAAAGGTAACAGGTTATGGTGGCTTTAGTCGCGGTTTTCTTTATGATGACTGACGGTCGCTACCCCCGGTAGCAGCAGATCCCCCCTTAACAGCAGGAGCAGCATATGAAAATTGGCTATTTGTTTCCGGCGGCTGTCGGTATTGCTGGCGTTGCGCTGCTGGTCTGGTTTATCGCCAGCGGCGCCTGGATGCCGGGTGCCTGAGCCGCGTCTGCCAGTGAGAATGGCCCTCTCACACCGCCAGCGCCATTCTCACCTGGCCGATTAGAGCGAAAAGCGTCCTGCCCGGCTGGTTCAGACCGGCCCCTGACTGGGCTTCACCAGTCTGATGGCATGCTCCAGCACCTTCTGTTCATCCCTGTCCGCATCATGGCGCTCATTACGGGTCTTCTTCAGCAGATCGGCCAGCGCTTCACGGCGCGTGTCATATCCCGCCTCCGCCAGCACAATCACCGCATCTCCCACTACCCGACAGACTTCGTCATAATACTCTTCGCTTAAGATATCGCGTTTCATCCCGAATCATCCTCATTCCACACCGGAAAACAGTGCATTTTGCCTGACATTAAGATTCAGCTTAGAACGTTATGATGAAGTTTCAAATCCGGGTCAGTCTTCAAAATACCAGTAACCCTGATTGATCAGCCCGGTCAGCTCAGCCACAAACTCCGGATTTTGCAGCACATTGCCCAGCTCCTGCTGGCCGAGTTCGGTAAAGCGACACAGCAGATCGGCAGCGTGGGGAGCCACGGTGTCTAAAGGCTCACTGTTAATAAAGAAGCTGCCGTCAATATTCAGCACGCGCAGCCCACTCAGGCGGATCAACATTTCACCGTCCATCAACGCATCCCTGACTTCCTCCGGCGAATACGGTGGTTCCGCCGGAGCAATATCCAGCTCATGGCGGGGAGTAGTGGCAAAGCGGCCAAACCACTGATTAAAGCTCTCCGGCTGATTAAGCATTTCAGTCATCATGCTTCGCACACGTTCAAGCTCGTGTGCTTCTACTTTGCCCGGATGCGCGCGGCAGGTTAAATCCGGATCGCTATAGTGCTCGCCGCCCAGATCGTTTTCCAGCGCGTAGTCGGCAAAGCTGCTGATCAGCTCGCGCCCATTGGGGCCACGGAAGCCAACGGAATAGTTAAGCGCGGTTTCATGCGTAAAACCATCGTGCGGGAACCCTGGTGGAATATAAAGAATGTCGCCGGGTTCCAGGTCTTCATCAATGATTGGCGTAAACGGATCGACGTGCAGCAGTGCCGGATGCGGGCAGAACTGACGCATAGGGATTGCGTCCCCCACTCGCCAGCGGCGGCTACCCATTCCCTGAATGATGAACACATCGTAATTATCAATGTGTGGCCCGACACCGCCGCCCGGCACGGAAAACGAGATCATCAGATCGTCCAGACGCCAGTCCGGCAACACGCGGAACGGGCGCACCAGCTCTGCAGACGGCTCGTGCCAGTGGTTAACCGCCTGCGCCAGCAGCGACCAGCCGGTTTCACCCAGACCGTCAAAATGCTCAAAGGGGCCGTTACTGGCCTGCCATTCGCCGCCGAAATGGGTCACCAGGCGGCTGTCCACCTCAGGCTCCATCGCCAGCCCGGCCAGCTCGTCCGGACTGATGGGATCGACAAAATCAGGGAAGGCTTTTTTTAATACAACGGGTTGTTTTTGCCAGTATTTTTCAATGAACTCGGACCAGTTCAGGTTCAGTTGATATGCCATACGTTCGCACCAGTCAGGAAAGAGAGGGCGTGATTATCAGCCTGTGCCACCCGGCTTGCCTTGTTAAAGGTCAAGTGCTGAACAGATAATCGGATCGGTTTAACTTCTTAAGAGTAAGACCGGCATTAATTAATGATGAAATTAAGGTAATATTATTCCCTGACTGACTCACGTTAATTAGCTGAATAAACTTAAGCAACTCACTACAGCCTTCGTCCTTGCCCGGCAATGGCATGTCGTGTTTAATTCGTCACATGAAATTTATACGTTCCCTCATCTTCAGTATGCTTTCATATAGTAAAGAAGCAGAAAGCGTCGTTTAGTAAATTTTTGAACAGAACACATTCTTATTACCAGATTTTCGCCACTATAAAGCCCGCATCTGCGGGCTGGTTAATATTTGCAATGAGGTTTATTCATTCGCTGCGGGTTTGCAGCCAGCATAAACGTAGCCTTCATGAGCATTGCGAATCACATAGCTGTTCTTCAGCTTCACGAAAGTCAGATCTTTCTGTTTGCCTGCCATCACTTCCGTCCCGTCATCCGTCTTCATAGCAATCAGTTCAGGACTGGTGATCTTCTTTACACCATCAGTGGAGAAGGTGAAGGTATTGCCATTGTCCGTGACCATTGAATTATGGTTCAGCACATCGACTTTTGGCTTCTGACCAGGCATATCCCGGTTCTGGGTCAGGCTGCATTTGTACATCTGCGCGGCTGAGGCTGGCAATGACAGCATCCCTATGGAGATGACTAAAACTGAACTTATAACTCGCATCTTGCCTCCTTTGTATCAGCCACTAAGGCTAGCAGACACAATCAGCATGACAAATGAGAGTAAGGCTAAAACAGGGGGATTTGGTGATTTAAATGCTCCGGGGGATCACATGCCTGTTCCGATACAGACGTTCAAAAAACCTCCATGACTGCCAAACGGTGAATTAAACCCCGTAGAAAACGTAATAATTTCATGATTAACGCAAATAAAACTCAAGAGACAAGCCGTTCATTCTTGCCTCTTAAATCAAAAAAACTAGATGTAGGCTGTCACACAAAACTCAAACAGCTCTTTATTTGAGTTTCTTTTCCTTACGATCCTGGATGATATGTCTTTAAACCCTAAAGATAAGAGCGAGCTTTCAAAAATCTTCTCAGATTCAATTTTGACGCCATAAAAAGTTGAATTACCAACAATGTAATCTATTTTAGCACCGTCATTGAGCAGATCTCGTAATGAAGAAAAATGCTGATGCATATCATAAAAATACTTATGCACATATCTGGCCATTAAATCGGCATTTTTATCTTCTTTAGTTCGTATTTCATCGCACTTGCGAATTAAAAGCCCAGGCAAATCACTACCCGATGGATGCCAGGTTTTTAGTTTAGATGTCGCACTTCCCCAGGTCCCTCCTATTGCTTTCCAGTCCAGATCTGCCGCCTCAACGGCATGATTTAAAAACTTAGTCCAATACATATAGGGTCTAAGCTCTCTGATATAACTCATTCGGTTAGGATAAGGAGGGGATGTCACCACATGATCAATTTTTTCAACTTCGATATTATTTACAAATCTGGAGTCACAGCTCAACACCTGAGCATGATGGGACGTTTCAATAAATGCTGTAGAGACAATATTTTCAACTACGGACAAAAAAAGCTCAACAATTTGAGCGTGCTCATGTTTAATTGTTGAATGACTAAAAGACATTGAAACATGATTGAATGCTGCTGAAGATGTTTCAATAATCAACCTGCAGAATGAAATCCAGACCAGATTAAAAACAGGGTTATCCGAAGGCTCACCTATCGTTTCAACGATTGCAGACCGTAATGCGGCCAGGCTCGAAAGAGTATCACAATCCCACCATCGATTGATGTTATGTATATCAGGAACCCAGTTATCCTCAACAAGCTTTGAAGATGAAAGGTTAACGACTTCGAGAGAAAGTGATTTTATCTTTAAAAGGTCATTATGACTAAAATAAGCAAGTTTAGTGTTGCCAAACCAAATCAAAAAAGGATTGATATCACACAGGACAGCATCATAGCCCTGTTCCAGAGAACTGAGTCCCGTAGTGGCCGTACCAGAAAAAGGATCAAGGAGCCTTTTGCCTTTTGGTGTCTGTGAGATTAACTCCTCAACAAGTTTTACTGAATAGGCAGGAGTTAATCTCAACCAACCATGTCGCCCTATTCCACGGTTGTATTTAAAAGTATAATCACTTCCTTTTAAAGAAAAGGTATCTTTCATTCTGGACTCAACAGTTTAGCTAAAACAGTATTAATTTCAACCTTCATTTTATCACTATTTCTTTGGAAAAATCCAGCTAAATCATACCCTAAAACTTTCCTGAAAAATGAAAACAGTGATAAAAACTCCCCGGCATCAGACTCATTAATGCCTGTCAGGATCCCACAACGGTTATTTATGTATCTGTAGACAATATCTTTATCAATTTGAGCAGAGAAAATAGCGAAGATTGGCAGGTATCCATTAGCCCATGCTACCGTTGCATTATCAATATCACCATTTTGTCTTTTGCTGTCTTTACTTTTATAACCTTGCCTTACTTCAAAAACCACACCTTTGACAGGCGCTGAAACACCTAACTGGTCACAGTATTTATCCATCCATGACTTAACGCCACCCAGGACTTCTTCATTCCTGATTTTTTCTAATTCCAGGCGCCCATCCAAATACAACGTTTTCACTTTCCCGCCACTGGTTTTTGATTCATAAGACCAGTTTGAGTAGACAGCGTCTTCATAGAGACAAGTATCCATAATGATTTGCCTGAAAAGTCTTTCACACCCAATACCTATTTGCCGGTAAATAGATGTCATTCCTCCCGCTGCTTTATGCGCAGAGTACATAAGCTCACTATCTAAACCGACCCATGAATAGAAAGAGTCACTGCCGTATAACGTTTTGAATCCATCAAGGTCAACCCCATTAGCATCATTACCACCTAATTTGGGTTTATAGTATTTACATTTTCTAACTGGCTCCATAAAAAGTTCATAATAATCGTTATCGCTTCCGTATGAACCTTCTTCCAGCATATCATTTACATCAACCAGTTTCTTAAGACCTACAACTTTCATACAAAACGCCCTTTTAAAATAACAGAGATAACTTAAGTTGACTTCGACAGAACTTATGGCAGAAAAACCCAGTAATTTCAGGGAGTATAAAGGAGAACAGGAGAATTCAGTAGCGGTGTGTTGGCCTCAACACACAGAATTCGATTAAAACACACAACACATTGTTTTTTATGGATTTTAAAAATTAAGCAACCAACAGCCCTCTGTCAGTTTGCCTGAAAGTAAAAAATTCGCCGAAGCGAAGTTCATAATTGTGTAAGTGATATGTGCGTAATATCCTGCTTTCCTGAGAAATTACGCCTTTTCTATGCAAAAGCAAATATCATGCACAGAATGACAATTGCTCACAGAAAGCACTTGCCGGGTGCGCCAGATTCCCTACTATTAGCAATGGATAATTATCATACAAGGAAACGTTATGGAAAACGGTTTTAGTATTGTAATGACGCCGGCCCAGTTGGCGGCAATGATGGAAGGTGAAACAGGTTGTCCTGCAGTGGGTAATGCTAATGAAAAAACACAACAGTCTGGAAATTCAGAAATGGATTCACTGGATAAAATCGAAATAGTATTAAAAGCAGGCATACTTAAGCAGCGCAGCCAGTTCCTTCGCCTCGGTGGAGATCGCAGGGAAAGCCATTTAATGAGTTTTAACACTCATTAGGAAACATCCTAAACATTAGCGCCAGTAATTATTGTAGTCTTAATCTGCATACAGCAAGTCCGATGGCCACCCAGCATGGCCCACATTGTGGGCTTTCATGGCAAATTTGTTGTTATGGACATCGATGATTCATCCGCTGTGAGACATCCTCAACTTTATGATTATCTGGCACGTTATGAGCAAGATCATCTTCCCTCTTGTTATAATATCCCTTGCAGTGATATTCATGTTAATGATTATGGGCTTAAGCCCACTGCCATGGTGGTAAGCCTCTGCGTCAGGACAGGCCGAATCAGCTCTTAGTTTTCGAACGCACCCATGGAAAATTCTGCCAGCAGTTACCGATTTTATGCTTCACATTTTTTCAGGGCTGTACCCGGGTAAATGATAACGTACCCATACCAGGGGATTTCGGTGGGATATGTCCACAGAGAATATGTGCAGACCGGCATAACAGTCACACAGAAATCAATATGCGAATTTTAATCGCCCCAATTCTGTTAGTAGTCATGTCACTTATTGTTCCCGGTGTCGTTATCCTTAAATGATCTCAGAGTAGCGCACTACAAATCAGCATCAGGGCTGGTTATAAATGGAGTGTTCAGCAGGGAGGCTTCATAGCGGGCGGCCACCGCGATAGTTTTTTGTGCCTGTCGCTTAAGTTTCCCGCTACGCTGCCGTTATTAATATGTACCTTCACCACAAAGTTGAAGGGATAAAAAGACACACAGCCTCATCTCTGCCCGCCATGTGCGGGCTTTTTTTATCACGCCAGAAGATATCTTCAGACCGCATGCCTCACTGATTGTTGTTTTTTATGCCCACTGATGCCATAGTCCAAACGTTGAAAGCAACACTTTGGTATACCTCTACTTATGCTGGTGCCCCTCTCATGCACTGGCATTTTTTTGCTGATAACTTGCAAAAAACATTAGTTAGTCTAATCTGAAAATGACACCTATTCCTGTGTCAAACTGGTAAGGTGAAAATAACTTTAATGACTTTTTCCCGCCCCGGCATCGGAGGCGGGTTTTTTTGTATCTGAGGTACCTGTCGTGCTTTAAATGCAACGAATGTAAAAGATATGTATAAATCTATGCAGTTATCTGTATGGTGGCTGCTCAGCAAAGCGCTGACATTGGATTTCCCAATTCCCCTTGTACAAATTCATGCCCGTGTAACGCGGGCTTTTTTAATGTGTCAGCTGTCACTGAAAGTGATGTAGTTCATCCGATTTTCGTAAACCGGCTCTTTCCTATCCTTAACCATCTCAAACCACCACGCTGATCATCAGGTACCAAATCGTCACGCTGGATTGTCACGCCTGCAGGCACAACGATGCCGCTGATCGATAAGCCCCAGCGCACAAATCCCGACGCCGGTGTGGCCGCTTTATACGGTGCGCGTTTCATATATCCGTGCAGCGTCTGCCAGATCCGGCAGCAGATTTAGCGCCAGATAATCGATATACCCGTAAACCGTGTGAACCGCTACTGCCTGTAAGCGCCCATAGACTTTGGCGTCTGTGCGGCGCAGTGCGGCCAGCGTACTGTCGGCGGCAAGGCGGGTCTTGATATCGCTGCGGATCGTGGTAATTAACTGCGAAAGGGTTGGATGGTTAAAGCCGTTGTCAGCCATTCAGATTGCTCCATAAATCACAGGATATACCGTGCAGATAGTTGATGTTTCAGGGGGATTATCAACATACGGCTCCTTGCTTGATTTCAGGCTTAATTGATATCATCGAGGCCTATCCCACCGGTTTAGGATATAAGGATATGATCCTGTTTACGGCATCTATGGCACTGATTTTTAGTGCATTATCTTTTGCAGCATTTTTTTATCACATGCAGCAACTTCTCAAATATAGCGACTCACCTTTTTGGATATCCTTGCTTCTGATAATCCTGCCGCTAGTCGCTTTCTATTTTGCTTATTGTTCTGTTGGGCTTTTTCTTGAACAAGCTGGCATGAAACTTCAAATTTATTAGTGGTACTTAAGATGCAACATTAACAGCACTTTTTGATCAAAAAATTATTGTACAGGTTTTGTTTTATTGTATAAGTTTAGTTCGGAGTTATTTGAACCCGGTAACAAATCCCAGATGGGACGCCTCTGAAAGGAAAGCTAACCTCTACTTTCAGAGGACTTTTTTTGTATAGTTTTTTGAGTTCTATACATGGTTACCACTTTGAAACTACACATATTTATACTCTTGGTAGGAATTCATCATGCAAGAACAACAAACAAATACTGCTGCTGAGATTGAAGCTTACCTGATGGCTTCAGTCAAAAACATGGACGACGAGTCTATGGTCATTGGTGAAATCATCGCTGAATTGACTGCTCGTGAAGGGATGGTTTCAAACAAGAAAATTATCATGCAACTCCTCGAGCGTCTGGAGACTGAGCATGATGTCGTAATGCTCGATGTATATCGAAATGCGTTAGAGATTGTTGTACATCGCACACCGGATGATCTGGTTAAATAAACCATTCCCATGGATGGGCATTTTTGCTGCACAACCAATAAATCCTTCCGCCTGAGGAATACCTCACTGAGTTTTGGAAATATTATTTGGCTCAATTGCGCGAATGTATTTCTGCAAACTGGCTATTTGCTTGTCTGCTGTGCAGAAAAAAAGCCCCGATGGATGATGATCGGGGCTACCTTCCGCCATTGAACGGATTGGACTTTCTCGGTTAACAACAGATAACAGAAGGTGACTATTTTCTACAATATCATTTCTCGTCAGTCAAGCGGCAGCAAAGTGTGCACAAGTGGCAGTTGTACCCCATGGAACGGGTGTGTGTGAGTGCCCCTTGCGCAGAGTAAAATGTCCCAATGAATCTTTTCGGAATGAGTGGACATGACATATTGCAACTCTTTGTGTGTATTGAGAAATCACCAATCGGATCTTCTACGATATAGTAATATTTTGCCTGCATACCCCACCCTCTTTCGGAGTTATCTGAAAGAGTATAATTCATTAGACGCGCAAAAAGTAAGGGTGTTACGGTGCCTGGTGCCTCCAGGTGAATCGTTGGCTGTCCCACCGTGATCCGCTGCAGAACTACAACGCTTCATTGCGCCTGACACTTAGCCCCACCGCTCAGGGGGATTCACCGCAACGGCAAAATATTATCACCAGTCCAGAAAGCAAAAAACCCCGCCAGATGGCGAGGTTCAGAATTGTCAAAGTGTTACGTGCATAAATTCCCCACTTTGAAAAGATATTACGCCATTTTTATGCAAAAGCAAATTAAATTCGCAGGATGACAGTCGCTCACAGAAAGCACTTTTCCGGGCGCACCCAATTCCCTACTATTGGCAGTGGATATTTACCATACAAGGAAACGTTATGGATAACGGTATCAGTATTGCTATTACCCCCGTTCAGCTGGCTGCGGTGGTTTCTGATTACACACTCACTGAATCTGACGGCATGAGCAACCGCCTTTGGGGCGGTCTTGAACTGATTATGGGTGCAGTTGAAATGGCTGGGGCTGCGGTTTTGTGTATTGCTCCTGAACCGACAGGGCTCACGAAAGCAGGTTGTGTTGTCGTTGGTGCTCACAGCATGGACACCATTAAGACCGCCGCCGATAAAATCATTACCAACCAGGATACCCGCTCAGCCACACTCAGATCGGTGGCAGAAGTAGCTAAAAAGTTCGGTGCTGATGAGAAAACAGCATTCAACATTGGCCTGGCTGTAGATATAGCGGTTCCGGTGGGTTTCGCTGCTGCACTTGGTGCTGTCAGGGTTGCTTCTGTCAGGGCGGGCCGGATCAGGCTGGCTGGACATGAATCATCTACTGGAATGAAGCCGGGTGGGCATACGTTGTCGCTGCACGTTGGATTAAGTGAGTCTCAGCTTAGAACGCGAATGGCAAACCGGCCAACGATGGCAGCAATAAGCACCTTCACAAATCTTCGAATGGCTGAGGACGCAGTTACGGGTGCTTTTAAATCCAATAAGTCATTAATTTCCCATTGGGCGAGTAATGCCCGTAAAGGTGATAAACTGGAGATTGATTATTTTGTTGGTAAAAATATTGGCTTTGGGATTGAGCATGTTGCCGGACCTGTAATCAAATCACAGAAAGTGCGTGTTGTTTTGAGGCTTGAAGATTTTAATGGCAAGCCTTACTACATTTTAACTGCGTTCCCAATGTTCAGGTAAACAATATGAATAATGACGCTTTAGATCATCTGATGGGGGCATATTTCAACCAGGACTACTATCTGTCGGGTGAAACTATTGAAGAAGTCATGCAAGACTATCTGGATAGTAAATCTCCTCAGACCGTAAATGACCTGATAAAAAATTGTGCAGAGTTTTTGGATCATCCAGAAGTTGAACGTCGGTTTGAGGAGTTATACAGGTACGATTTTAAGCCTGATAGATGGGGTCTGACTGCGGCAGAATTTCTTCAGATTATCTCTGCTCAGGCTAACGCCGCGCTCATGACGAAATAACTTAAAGTGGCCCACGTCCGTGTGGGCCTCTTCACCTGGTAACTTTCCTGAACTCAGCGTCAGCGTGGCTCTCTTCAATCTCACACTTCGCCACCAGCCTTTCAAAGAATGGCTTGCAGTTCCGGGACCAGGATGATTGCGTCAGATCCGGCAGCAGCAGGGTCACTGCCTGGAATGCCCTGCTCGATGGCATACGCCTGTAACCCCGACCTGAACAGCGCACACGGCGCACCCTACCGTGCTGATTCTGCCAGGTCACACACCCGGCCCGTACCGTTACACCGGCAGCGGGCTGTTATCTGCCCCTTACCGTTGCAGTGCTGGCAGGCGCTGGTTGTGGCCGCCGAACGGGAATACTCTTCGAATGCCAGCTTTGACAATACCACAAGGCACTTACCCAGCTTTCCATCAGCAGCCCGGATCACCAGTTTTGGCGCTGTCCGGTTCGCGTAGCTCAGCAACTGCTCAATGGTGCGATAACGGTCACCGTTGCTGACGCCAGTTTTAGCCAGGAATGCCGACATCCCGAACCCGGCTTTCGACTGACAGTGACCAGGTGAAATCATTGAGCGTTGTGACGCCGTCGACCTCAAGAATCTGCGTTTTAATGGCACTGATAGCACCGTTTATTGTTGCCTGCTTAGCGAGAATTGACTGAAAATAAGGGGTGCCAAATTCCCCATCCGGGAACCATTCACCACGGAACAGGGAAAGACGGAATTCAATCTGTTGCCTGATGCGCTCGGCTCCGTCTACATACTGGACAAGGCCATCTGTAAACGAGATTTTACCGTCAGTTAATCTGAAGTCGACCATGAGTTCCTCATAAAGAAAAACCCGCCGTAGCGGGTCGTGGCTTCATTTTATTAATGATCCATCATGTTTATTGGTAACCCCTGACAGCTCCTTCAGACCGCCTGTGACCGTTCCATAGATATCCACGTTACCGCCGTTGTTTGTCAGACCATCCGTTGCCATTCCAGTCAGAACCAGGGAACCATCTTCTTCCACCCAAAGATGGCCGGTTATCACTCCAGAAACCTCAACCTTAGCCTTTTTTTTGACGGTCACCCGCCCACAGACCATCCCGGTGATGCTGATGTCACCATTCAAAACCATGTCTCCCTTATGCATCCCTGTAATGTTCATTGTTTTCTCCTTTAGCTAAAAACTGCAAAATTCTATCCAAAGAATTATTTGCTGACCAGTTCCATAGCAGGTAGTTGGATGGAGATAAAGTATGTGTCGTTCTGAATAAAAATGTATTGCATTGCCGCTGTCTTCTTGTCGCCCAGCACTAACGCGCCCGGAATGATCAGCCCTGTTTGTTCGCCACCGATGATTGTGGAGTTCGGGGTAATTATCATGCCATACCTCATTATTCATCATCAGGCGCACTCGCAAATGCGCCTTGTGATGAAATCAGCTATCTGACCTGACCATCCGTTACGGGTGGTCGTACTGCTCAAACGTACGTGGTACCGGGTCGCCAGCTTTGCGGAACTGATCGTTCTGGCTTTTACGCTCCTTCAGGTACATCAAAGTCTGTTTAGCCTGATACTGAGCATCCGGTGTGAGTGAGCCCGGCGTGCCGGCTTCACTTGCCGCCACTACTTTGGTCAGAATCTCGATACCCAAACCTACAATTTCAGTGGTATCCAGAATCGCAGAGCGATAAAGAGAATTAAGGTCTTGCAGGTCTTCAAATTCCTGATCGGTATGTGACATACAATCTTCCTTTTGGATGATGGATTAAGAATTTTTTATTTCTACTGCACTGCTGCATTATCTTTTCTGATTAGCTCAATTTTTCGAGCTGCAGCCCTATCAATATTGCATTGGGTAATTATGGTGTAAAGTTCTGCGTTCATTGACACACTGTCACCGAAAGTCATTTGTTCTGGTGGCGTTGGCACGTCAATCTGATTGGTCAGTTCAGCCGGAAGATTTAGCTGAGGCTGCTTTACTGTCCGGTATTCCACCAGCGGCTTTTGCTGCGTCACGCAGCCGGTCAACAGCATCAGCGGGAACAGGAGCAACAGCGCACTTATCCGCCGCGAGATAACGCTTGATTTCATTCTGAAGCTTCCTGTTTTGCTGTGCAGTCATAGCGAATTGTTCCGTTACTTCCGGGCGGAAAGAGTTTTCGTGAATCGGTCAGGTCGATCGGCTTATCTGAATCAGTGCCCGTCGCCGTCGCCACGCTTTTGATGTATGCCTGAGTGTCATTCTCATTGGGCGGTGGCCAGTGCCGGGTAATGCCGTCAATGGTATTCAGGCCGTATTTACGCTGATAGTTGCGCAGAATAATAATCATCGCGCGGATACCATATTCTGGGCCCGGTAAACTGGCAGAATGATTTGACTGTCCGTTGTGCCTGAGGAACCAGCCCTTTCCAGTCATCACCCCAGCGGATGTTGCCAGGGTTGTTATTGCGGATACCGCGAGTTTTATTACTGCCCGTCATCTGTTTCTCCTGCTTTGCGGCCAATCCAGCCTTTCAATTTTGCGCTGATGCAGTCATTGCCCATATAGCCGATGTATACCGCGAAGACCTGGGCGGCTGCGTCCGGTATATTCCAGTTCATGAGAGCACCAATTACCTGAAGCGTTGGCGCGGCAAAAAAGGCCAGGGCGCTGCATGACACAGCATCCAGTACGCACTTACTCCAGGGGCTTTTTGCATAGGCACTTCTTAAGAATGAACACATACCCGCTACTCCGGCATATCCCCATTCAGTTTTGTGGCTGTAGAGCCATAGCAATACGTTGGCCCAAAAGCCTGGGTCTTGTTCTGGAGACATACGCCTGTTCCCGCCACCGGGATGATGGCGGCTTGCTGTTTGAAATGAAAAAGGCCGCCTGTTGGCAGCCTCTGAATTGGTGCGGGCGCTACCCCGCTGTGTTAGCGTGTTATTAGTTGCCCCGAAGCATCGTCGCGATAGTTAACTGGCTCGTCAACCCGAGGCTAATTTAAAACATTTAACCCCGGCCTGAGCCGGGGTTTTGTTGTCAGGCATGGATATTGGAGTAAAGATTATTCAATCTGGGTTATGCTCAATAACCTCCCGTTCTCCCTCTGAAGGAGAACCGCTGCCGGAATTAATGCTGATTTTCCTGGGTTTCTCACTCTCAGGAATTTCCTGGTAAAGCTGGACTGACAGCAAACCATGTTCCAGTTTTGCTCCCGTCACCTTAACCTTTTCCGGCAGAGAATAACTTAACTGAAAATCGGAATGATTAATTCCACGGTGTATCCAGTTACCCTTTCCTTCTTTTGGCTCGGTTTCCTCAGTGTGTTTTCTGCCATTGATTGTAAGCTGGCTTCCTACCATCTCAACCTCAAGCTCCTCTTGAGTCCAGCCTGGAATGGAAACCGTTAACTCATAGTTGGTTTCATCCTTCCTGTAAAAATCATAAGAAGGTGGAGAAGTACGTTTTTCGTCCGCAGTCATCTGACTGATTAAGCGATCAAAGCGGTTAAAACGTTCGGCGGTGCCTGTATCAATGAAGTTTGGTACTAAAGATAAGTGTCTTAGAGCCATGATTAACCTCCTGAATTATCCTGTATATTCAAAAGTTCAAACGGGTACAGCTCTGCCTACCCGAAACTTATATAGTGTCAGCAGGAAGCTCTTCAAGAGCACATGCAAAAATTTTTTTATTAGTATAAAAAAGCCCCGGTAGAGGGCCGGGGCTACCTTCCGACATTCAACGGATTGGACTTTCTCGATTAACAACAGATAACGGAAGGTGACTATTTTCTACAACATGACTTAACTTCTGTCAACATACAGCACTGCGGACATAATTTGGATTTGAGGCCCATGGAACGGGTATGCACTAATGCCCCCAGAGCAGAATAAAACGTTCCAATAAATCTTTTCTCAATGTGTGGATGTAAGATACAGCAACCTTTTGTGTGTATTGAAAAATTACCACCCAATCCTGCAACCACATAGTAATATTTAGCCTGCATATTGCACTCTCTTTCGGAGTTATTCGAAAGAGCATCATGCATTAATCCATGAGAAAAGTAAGGTATTGCGGTGCCTGGTGCCTCCAGGTGAATCGTTGGCTGCCCTACCGTGATCCGCTGCAGAACTACAACGCTTCATTGCGCCTGACAGTTAGCCCCACTGCTCAGAGGGTTCACCGCAACGCCGTAATATTAGCAGAACCCAGAAAGCAAAAAACCCCGCCAGATGGTGAGGTTCAGAAATATGTAAGTGTTACGTGCGTAGATTTCCCACTTTGGAAAGATATTATGCCATTTCTATGCAAAAAAAAAATCAAATACGCAGAATGACAATCATCACCAGAGCACTTTGCCGTGCGAGGCCAATTCCTTACTATCAGCAATGGATAATAATCATACAAGGAAACGTTATGGATAACGGTTTTAGTATTGCAATGACGCCGGTACAGCTCGCCGCCGTTATGGAAGATCAAACAGCTACAGGGGATTCAGTCAGCAATCGCATCTGGGGCGGAGTGGGCTTCCTTGGTAGCGTGTTGGAGCTTGCAAGCGCAACGGCCCTTTGTCTGGTGCCAGAGCCTACCGGATTAACTAAAGCGGGATGTATCGTTGTCGGTGCCCACAGCCTGGACGGCATCAGTTCTTCTGCTTATCAGGTCTATACCGGCAAACAAACCGCATCAATGACAGCACGTGCCACGGCGGGAATCGCCAGCGAACTGGGCGCTTCGAGTGAAACTGCTGAGCAGATCGGGATCGCTGTCGATATGGTGATCCCATTTGCTGTGGCCGGAGCTGCACGAGTTGCTTCCGTGAGAATGGGACAGGTCAAGCTGATGAATCATGAGGCTGTAAAAGGCGTCATGGGTGGCGGACACACAATTAAAAAGCATGTAGGCAAAACCGCACAGGAATTACTGGAAAAGGTAATGAGGGGTAAACAGTCTGGTTCATTCAAACCCGGACATTCTGCAAGCTCATTCACTTCTTTAGAAATTGCAGAAAAGGCCGTTAGCAAAGCAGTTAAAGCCAACCGAAGCAAAATTCGGCAATGGGCGAAAGGTACTGGCGCTGAAAGCGATAATTACCTTGTTTTCAGATACGACGCAAAATCTAATCTGGGGATCGTTGTTAAATATGATTCAACTCAGGCGAAAAACGCGACTATGATCGAAGTTGTTATGAAGAAAAAACAATACAACAATAAACCCTACTATATCGCCACAGCTTACCCGGTGCTTTGAGATATGAAAGACTTCACCAATATTAGTAATTTCTTCGTGGTCTTTTTCGGACAGGATAGCGATGAATATGGCGAAAGTTATCCCGATATCGTCGACTCTGCTTTCAAAATCTACGTTGCAGACGGAGGGAATTATCTTGATAACCTGATCCGCAATATTGATGATTTTCGCCAGACTTACACTGACAATGAATCTGCTGCAATAGCCTTGAATGAGCTGACTAACAGATCAGCTGGTGATACCAGATATTATACCCCCACTCTTCTCGACTTTCTGGAGTGGCTTTCATTGACTCTTAAGAAGAAGCGGGAAAACTATACCGCTTAGCAGCAAGATATGGCCCACGTCCTTGTGGGCCAGATTTATCCTGTGACCTTTCTGAACTCCGCATCAGCGTGGCTCTCTTCAATCTCGCACTTTGCCACCAGCTTTTCGAAAAACGGCTTCCAGTTCCGGGACCAGGATGATTGCGTCAGATCCGGCAGCAGCAAAGTTACCGCCTGAAAAGCCCTGCTCGAGGGCATGCGCCGGAATCCCCGACCTGAACACCGTTCACATTCCCGCTCTACCGGAGCACCCCGTCGCGCTGATTCTGCCAGGTCGCGCACCCGGCCCGTGCCGTTACACCTGCAGCGGGCGGTTATCTGCCCTTTACCATTGCAGTGCTGGCAGCGCTCTTTCACCAGCTCGGTTTCGGTGCGCGGCGGGATCACCTCTTCACCTGAAAGGTTTATGTAACCGGCATACTTCACCACCTCACTCTCAACCTGATTAAAACCGGTGCCGCTGCAGTGCTGGCATTCGCTGGTTGTGCCCGTCGAACGGGAATACTCTTCGAATGCCAGCTTTTACAATACCACAAGGCATTTACCCAGCTTTCCACCAGCGGCCCGGATCACCAGTTTCGGCACTGTGCGATGTGCGTAACTCAGCAGTTGCTCGATGGTGCGGTAGCGATCGTCATTGCTGACGCCGCTTTTTGCCAGAAACGCCGACATCCCGAACCCGGCTTTTGACTGGCAGTAGCCTATCGCCCCCATCAGATCGGTGCCGGTCAGTGAATCACCGCCGGTGGCCGGGGAGGTACCGTCATATTTCTGGCTTTTCGGGCTGAAGTATTTCACCGCGGATTCAAGTTTCATAGGCTTTATCTTTGCTGTGACCGGATATAGCAATTACCCCATTTTGCGCAATGCAAATCCACATTATTGCAATAAATGAAACAAAGTCAGCTTCCCGTATGGTCACCAATCAGGTTCAGATACACCCCGTCGCTGTCCGCATTCATGTCCTGATAACGGGGCCAGTCCAGATACTACTCCAGAACGTCCAGCGCCTCGCTGCGGGTCACCGGCCTCATGGTTTCCAGTAAGCCGTTAAGATAATTGCCCCGATCCCACAGATGCGTATCTCCGTAAGGGTAACTGTCAGGATTGAGCTCCTTATAAGCGGCGCTGCGCATCTGATACAGCCAGTCCCAGTAGTGGATTTCACGTATCACGTCTGACAGGGTATGTGGCTCGGGCATCACGCCGGTGAACGTGAATTTCTCCCGCTTTTTAAACATATAGTCACAATAGATATCCTGGTAAGGTCCGTAAACGTTTTCAATCAGCACTTCAGCGTCAACCGGGTCAAAGGCTCCCTCCAGCCTGCCTGCTCATACTGCTGGCGGGAATTGGTGGTGTACCCGCGAAACACCGTACGGACAGTCTGGCCGCTGCGTGGAAAATCTGAGTGTGGATGACCATCGCGACCAGACCGAACGCTATGCCCGTTTATGTGGGCACACCTGGGCGAGCTGGCTGATTCAGGCCGGAGGCCATTGTCGGCGCTGCAGGAAATGGGAGGCTGGGAAAGCATTGAGATGGTACAGCGTTACGCTCACCTGGCACCGAACCATTTGACCGAACACGTACGCCACATTGACGCAATTTTCGGGGTGTCTGTCCCAAATCTGTCCCACATAGAAAATTTGAAGACTGGAGAAAGCAGGTAACTCATTGATTTGAAATGGCACGCCCTACAGGATTCGAACCTGTGACCTACGGCTTAGAAGGCCGGTGCTCTATCCAACTGAGCTAAGGGCGCACTGGGGACTGCGTGGGTCGAATTATACGGTGCGATCGGCCTGAGTCAACGATTTATCGGGCTGGATCCGTCTGTTGCTGCACTATTGAACAGTAACAATCGAAACTGTGCCTGACAGCAGCGCCCGCTTCTGACAAAATAGGCACCAATCCCCGTTTCAACTCAACACAGATGGATCCCCTCTCTGATGGCAGCAAAGATTATTGACGGTAAAACGATTGCGCAGCAGGTGCGACAAGAGGTTGCTGAAAAAGTACAGCAGCGTCTGACCGCCGGCAAACGTGCCCCTGGACTGGCAGTTGTGCTGGTCGGTGAAAACCCGGCTTCGCAAATTTATGTCGGCAGCAAACGCCGTGCCTGCGAGGAAGTGGGCTTCATTTCCCGCTCTTACGACCTGCCTGCTTCAACCAGTGAGGCAGAGCTGCTGGAACTGATTGACCAGCTGAATAACGACGGTGAAATCGACGGGATCCTGGTTCAGCTGCCGTTACCGGCAGGCATCGACAACGTGAAAGTGCTGGAGCGCATCTCCCCGTCGAAAGACGTTGATGGCTTTCATCCTTATAACGTCGGTCGCCTCTGCCAGCGCGCGCCTAAACTGCGTCCCTGCACTCCACGCGGCATCGTCACCCTGCTGGAGCGTTATAACATCGATACCTTCGGCCTGAATGCCGTGGTGGTGGGGGCTTCCAACATTGTTGGCCGCCCGATGAGCATGGAACTGTTGCTGGCTGGCTGCACCACTACCGTGACCCACCGCTTCACCAAAGATCTGCGTCATCACGTTGAGCATGCCGATCTGCTGGTGGTGGCTGTCGGTAAACCGGGCTTTATTCCTGGCGACTGGATCAAGCCAGGCGCTATTGTGGTTGATGTGGGTATCAACCGTCTGGAAAGCGGCAAAGTTGTGGGTGATGTTGATTTCGAAGCGGCTTCAGGGCGGGCTTCTTACATCACTCCGGTTCCCGGCGGCGTTGGCCCGATGACCGTGGCGACGCTGATCCAGAACACCCTGCAGGCTTGCGAAGAATTTCACAATGGAGCGGCAAAATAGTGGCAACATTCTCACTGGGCAAACACCCACACGTTGATCTGTGCGATTTACTCAAGCTGGAAGGCTGGGTGGAAAGCGGCGGCATGGCCAAAGATGCGATCGCTGATGGCCAGGTTAAAGTTGACGGCAAAGTGGAAACCCGCAAACGCTGCAAAATCGTTGACGGCCAGACTGTCGCCTTCGCGGGTAACAGTATCAAAGTTACCGCCTGATCCTCCTGTCAGCCCTGCCCGTCCGGGTAGGGCTTTTACACCACTACCGTCTCTCCATCCTTCTGCGCCAGTTGATAATGGCGAAGCTCACAGTGCCGCCCAATCTGTTCTGCCAGGCGTGGCGAATGGCTGGTCACCCAAATCTGGCTGTAGCGACTGGCTTCGGCAATCAGCAGCGCCAGTGCAGGAAGCAGATCCGGATGCAGACTGTTCTCGGGTTCATTAATCGCCATAAACGTTGGCGGTCTTGGGCTGAGCAGCGCCACCACCAGGCAGAGAAAACGCAGCGTCCCGTCAGAAAGTTCAGCGGCTTCCAGCGGTCTGAGGATCCCTTCACGCTGCATCAGCATCTGAAAACGCCCGCCCTGTGCCTCAACAAAAAACCTACTGCCCGGAAACGCTTCTGCCAGCACTGACTTCAGTAACCCGGTATGACCGCGTTCGCGGATGGTTTCAAAAGCTGCAGCCAGATTATGCCCGTCATGAGCCAACACTGGCGCACGAATCCCCACCTGCGGCGCACGGATCGGCGAGCCGGGCCAGACGGCAAACTCATGGTAAAAGCGCCACTTACGGAGGTTTTCGCGGACCTGAGAAACTTCAGGGTAGAGGTGAGGATCGGAAAGCTGAGAAAACACCGACTCTTCTTCATGCAGCGTGGAGGGATAGGCAATCCGCTCTCCATGAATATTGTTAAGATAAGCCACCTGATTCTGGCGTTCCAGCAGCAGCGATGACGGGCGACGACGCTGCCCGCTCAGCCAGACTTTCTCCGTCTTGACCAGCGGATCAAGATTGAACAGGCTGATCAACGGCTCGGGAAAGCCGATTTCCAGCTGATAGTCATAGTCGTCCATCTCCACGCCCAGCACCATGCGTTTACCGTTGCGCCGGGTTTCACCCGGTCTGGCCGCTCCCGCCCACATGGTTTTCTGAATGCCGCCTTCTTCCGCCAGCGCAGAGGAGAGGCGACCGCTGGCAGCCTCATGCATCAGCCGTACAGCTTTATAAAGGTTGGATTTTCCGCAGCCGTTTGGGCCACTGATCACGTTGAGCTGCGATAACTCCAGCGTGACATCACGGATGGAGCGAAAACCGGCCAGAGAGAGTTGCTGAATGGACATCGTCGTCTCCTGCAGAAAGCAGACAGGGGCTTTCGCCCCTGTTTTTGATTACCGTTGGATCAGGCTGAGATTACTTGCGACGCCAGCTGGTTCCCTGTGGGCCATCTTCCAGCACGATACCCATCGCCACCAGTTTGTCGCGCGCCAGATCGGCCTGTGCCCAGTTCTTATCTTTACGGGCATCCAGCCGCATTCTGATTAGCGCTTCAATTTCAGCGACCTCATCATCGTTACCCTGCGCACCGCTCTGCAGGAACTGTTCCGGATCCTGTTCCAGCAGACCAAGCACGGAAGCCAGCTGACGCAACTTAGCTGCCAGGCCATTGGCCGCGACCCCGTCTTCTGCTTTCAGCCGGTTGACTTCGCGTGCCATATCAAACAATACCGAGTAGGCTTCCGGCGTGTTGAAGTCGTCGTCCATTGCCTCGCGGAAGCGGGTCTCGAAGACCTCGCCGCCTGCCGCTACCACTGCAGCATCAGTGTTGCGCAGCGCAGTATAAAGACGCTCCAGCGCCGCACGAGCCTGTTTCAGGTTATCCTCGCCATAATTCAGCTGGCTGCGATAATGGCCCGACATCAGGAAGTAACGCACCGTCTCCGCATCGTAGTGCTCCAGCACGTCACGCACGGTAAAGAAGTTATCCAGCGATTTAGACATCTTCTCACGGTCAACCATTACCATCCCGGAGTGCATCCAGTAGTTCACGTAGGGACCGTCGTGCGCACAAGAGGACTGGGCAATTTCATTTTCGTGATGCGGGAACATCAGGTCGGAACCACCACCGTGGATATCGAAGTGCTCACCCAGCTGCTTGCAGTTCATTGCGGAACATTCAATGTGCCAGCCCGGACGCCCTGCGCCCCACGGTGAAGGCCAGCTTGGCTCATCGGCTTTCGACATTTTCCACAGCACAAAATCCATCGGATTGCGCTTCACGTCCGCTGCGACTTCCACGCGGGCACCGGCCTGCAGCTGCTCCAGATCCTGGCGAGAGAGCAGGCCGTAATCCGGATCGCTCGCAACTGAAAACATCACGTCGCCATTGCTGGCTACATAGGCATGGTCGCGGTTAATCAATTTTTCAACCAGTTCGATAATCTCAGAGATATGGCGTGTGGCACGCGGCTCCAGATCCGGTGGCAGGATGTTCAGCGCAGCAAAATCAGCATGCATCTCGCCAATCATCCGGTTAGTCAGTGCTTCCACCGTTTCACCGTTTTCATTGGCTCGTTTGATGATTTTGTCATCAATATCCGTAATATTCCGCACGTATTTCAGCGAATATCCCAGGTATCGCAGATAGCGGGCCACCACGTCGAAGGCCACGAACGTTCTGCCATGACCAATATGACACAGGTCGTAAACGGTAATGCCGCACACGTACATACCGATTTGCCCGGCACGAACAGGTTTAAATTCCTCTTTTTGACGACTCAGGGTGTTGAAAATCTTAAGCATTGAGACATTCCGTTTTTTAGCGTGTGCGGGGGATTACCAGTGAAACTCTTATTCTGACGTATTGTTAACGTAAGCGCCACGCAAAGCAAGGTTATGCAGGTCTGTGTTTATGCGGCAGTGCTGACTCGTCATCACATTTTGTGATATAAGAACGGTCTGTCAAAAGCGTGCTGACGCCTGCGGGCTGACAGCACCGGCTTACGTTTACCACTTCAACCTTTACAGGATGAGAATATGGTCACTTTCCAGACTAATCATGGCGATATCGTTATCAAAACCTTCGATGACAAAGCGCCGGCAACCGTTAAAAACTTCCTGGATTACTGCCGTGAAGGTTTTTACGACAACACCATTTTCCACCGTGTTATCAACGGCTTTATGATCCAGGGCGGCGGTTTTGAACCTGGCATGCTGCAGAAAGGCACCAAAGACGAAATCCGTAACGAAGCTAACAACGGCCTGAAGAACACCAAAGGTACGCTGGCAATGGCTCGTACTCAGGCCCCTCACTCGGCGACTGCGCAATTCTTTATCAACGTAGCTGACAACGACTTCCTGAACTTCCGCGACGAAAGCCTGCAGGGCTGGGGTTACTGCGTGTTTGCTGAAGTGGTCGAAGGCATGGATGTGGTTGAGAAAATCAAAGCCGTCTCTACCGGTCGCAGCGGTATGCACCAGGACGTACCGAAAGATGACGTTGTGATCCAGAAAGTCACCGTCAGCGAATAATGCCACACACGCTGTTTATCGCAGATTTACATCTGTGCGAAGAAGAACCGGCAATCACTGCCGGTTTTCTTGCTTTTTTAAGGCGTGATGCACGACAGGCCGAAGCGTTATATATCCTGGGTGACCTGTTTGAAGCCTGGATTGGCGATGATGACCCGGTGCTCCTGCACGCTGAAATTGCCGCAGAACTGCTGGCCTTAACCCGTTCGGGTATCCCCTGCTATTTTATCCACGGCAACCGTGATTTTCTGGTTGGCAAGCGCTTTGCCCGTGCCAGCGGCATGACTCTGCTGCCGGAAGAGAAAGTGCTGGAGCTATACGGAAAACGTCTCCTTATTATGCATGGCGATACGCTATGTACGGATGATGAAGGTTATCAGCGCTTCCGTCGCAAAGTGCATCAACCCTGGTTGCAAACGTTGTTTCTCGCCCTGCCGCTGTTTATCCGCAAACGTATAGCAGCAAATATGCGTGCGGGCAGCAAGCAGGCCAACAGCAGCAAAGATATCGCCATCATGGACGTCAACGCGGATGCCGTGAACCAGACGATGTCGCGCCATCATGTTCACTGCCTGATCCATGGTCACACTCACCGTCCTGCCGTCCATCAACTGACCGTTGAGGGCAAACCCGCAGAACGTCTGGTTCTGGGAGCCTGGCATACTGAAGGCTCAATGATCCGGGTGAGTGACAGCGAAACTGCGCTCATTTCCTTTCCGTTCAGCGGCTAAAAAGTGCCGCTTAGCTCCTGCTGACGCCCACGCAACCGTTTTCCTCACCGTGGAGTCATGGTATTCTCTCTGCCCTTCCCATCTGACTGCCCAACCGGCCTTCAGATGACGTTTGTACAATCACAGGAGTCAGACCCGCATGTCATCCAACGCCGCACCGGCCCGCATTGCTATTGTTATGGGTTCCAAAAGTGACTGGGCAACCATGCAATTTGCCGCGGAGATCCTCACCAGCCTGGCCGTTCCTTTCCATAGCGAAGTGGTTTCAGCGCACCGCACGCCGGACAAACTGTTCAGCTTTGCCGAACAGGCCGCAGAGAACGGTTTTCAGGTGATCATTGCGGGTGCAGGCGGAGCGGCTCATCTTCCGGGTATGCTGGCGGCCAAAACGCTGGTGCCAGTACTGGGTGTGCCGGTGCAGAGCGCAGCGCTGAGCGGCGTCGACAGCCTCTACTCCATCGTGCAGATGCCGCGCGGTATTCCTGTCGGAACGCTGGCGATTGGCAAAGCGGGTGCTGCTAATGCGGCGCTGCTGGCAGCCCAGATTCTGGCGCTGCACGATGCGGATCTGGCTTCACGGCTCGCCAACTGGCGTCAGACTCAGACCGATGAAGTGCTGAACAATCCGGATCCGCGGGAGGAAGCATGAAGCCAGTTTGCGTATTAGGAAACGGTCAACTGGGCCGTATGCTGCGCCAGGCCGGTGAGCCGCTGGGCATCGCGGTTTACCCTGTCGGGCTGGATGCCGAGCCTGAAGCGCTGCCGATCCATCAGAGCGTGATTACCGCAGAAATCGAGCGCTGGCCGGAAACGGCACTGACGCGCGAGCTGGCTGACCACACTGCATTTGTTAACCGCGATATCTTCCCGCGCCTGGCTGATCGACTGACGCAGAAGCAGTTACTGGATCAGTTGGGTCTGGCTACCGCCCCCTGGCAGCTGCTGGCAGATGTCAGCGAATGGCCGCAGGTGTTTGCCTCGCTGGGTGAACTGGCCATCGTTAAGCGCCGCACGGGTGGCTATGATGGCCGTGGTCAGTGGCGCCTTCGCGACGGTGAGACTGATGCGCTTCCAGCCGACTGCTATGGCGAATGTATCGTCGAGCAGGGGATCAACTTCTCTGGCGAAGTGTCGCTGGTAGGAGCCCGTGGGCACGATGGCAACACCGTGTTTTACCCGCTGACCCATAACCTGCATCAGGACGGCATTCTGCGCACCAGCGTGGCACTGCCAGAGCCGGATGCGGTCCGCCAGCAGCAGGCTGAGTCAATGCTGTCTGCCATCATGAACGAACTTAACTATGTCGGCGTTATGGCGATGGAGTGCTTTGTAGTGCCGGAAGGCCTGCTGATCAATGAACTGGCCCCGCGCGTGCACAACAGCGGACACTGGACGCAAAACGGTGCCTCGATCAGTCAGTTCGAGCTGCATCTGCGTGCCATTCTGGGCCTGCCGCTGCCGAAGCCGGTTGTCAGTGCCCCTTCCGTAATGGTCAACTTGATCGGCACTGCGGTAAACACAGCCTGGCTGAACGAATCGCTGGTTCATCTGCACTGGTATGAGAAAGAAGTCCGCCCTGGCCGCAAAGTTGGCCACCTGAACCTGTCTGATGTCAGCGCCAGCTCTCTGCAACAGGCGCTGAACGCGCTGGTCCCTCAACTTCCTGAAGAGTACGCCAGCGGAATTGCCTGGGCAGTAGAGCGACTCAGCTAAGAAATGTGCTGTTCTGCACCATCCCGGCAGTGATCGATAAATAACCAGGGTAAATGCAAATCATAAGAGGCAAGCTAATTTGCCTCTTTTTCATTATCTGAACACTCCCTCTCCCCCGCAACGCCTCGCCTGCGGATCCGGTCGGTCAAAAAGGACAGTGCTTAACTGTACTTAAGTATGGCTTTTTTTCATCCCTAAAATTTCGTATTGTATTACCCAGCAGTTAAAACAAATACAAAGTAATTTCAGCTAGTTAGTTATTTTTTTGCCAACACCAAGGGAACCATTGCTATCAGTTCTTGCATTTTAAATATTAGTTTTCCTTACAACTATATTTAGCCTGATATGCTTTGGTTCACCTTACCTCTCCTGTCCGTTGCTTCAGCTTCTCTCACCCACTCCCGTACCATTAACGTGGCTGGAAAATTAAATATATGTTAACATTTCTCAACTACGGAGGATTTACTTTCCCAGGGAGACAGTAATATGACGAAACTATTCTTTGGTAACCCGGCCATTAATTCATCTATTCAGGATTATCTGGAAAGAAAACTCAGCCAGTACAACAACATCAAGTATGCCTATGCCATCATGAGCAAACGGAACCCGGCAGACTTTTCGATTATCTCCAATCGTAAAGAGTGGTTCGAAGTTTATACCAAAAATAATTTTCAGTTTATCGACCCGGTTTTAATCACAGCGCTTTACCGTATCACCCCATTTTCCTGGGATGAAAACATCATGTTGAATAAAGGTGTTAAGGTTCCCAAGCTGTTTGATATGGCGAAGAACCACAACATCGTTAACGGCTATACGTTTGTCCTTCACGATCACAATAATAATCTCGTCGTGCTCTCGATTATGCTGGATAAGCATTGTGACGATAATACTGAAGAGCTGATCAAAGATAATAAACACAAAATTCAGATGTTGTTGATCAAGACCCATGAAAAGCTGACCTTACTTTATCAGGAGCTGACCAGTAAAAAAGATTTTGATCAGATGAACAACCGGGAAATTTTCTCAAAAAGGGAAAATGAGATTATCTACTGGGCCAGCGTCGGTAAATCCTATCAGGAGATTGCCCTGATCCTGGGCATCAAACTCACGACCGTAAAATATCACATCGGCAACGCCGTCAAAAAGCTGGGCGTTACCAATGCAAAACACGCGATCAGGCTGGGAATTGAACTACAACTTATCAGGCCCGTTCTTTCTGACGGGGAATGACAGCGGCCAGCCATCCAGTTGGCACTCCAGTTCGGGTGCCTTTGCGTGCAAATTATCAATCAGCCGCTGCTGGTTCGGTTTATCTACTGGCATAAAAATCAGATAGATATTCTGCTTCTTCTCAGAGAATCCCTGCTCAACCACCGAGATCTCCCAGCCTGATTTTTTGAAAATCAGGTACATTGGGTGGCTGACAATGGCATAAATCCCTTCGTACTGATTATGTCTGGCGTAGTTAATCATCGACAGGAACAGCAGCGCACTGATGGGCTGCTGACGAAGCTCCAGCGCCTGAACCCGATTCTTATCTATAAATAGCCGACTCGCCTCAACATAATTACCTTCAGGCAGTTCGATATTTTTAAACCAGGATTTAAATGTTCCCGTAATCATATTGGGGTATTTAATTTCGATGAAACGCAGACTGCACACACAAACATTATTATACACACCGAAGATATAAGTAGTCTGTTGATTATCATACTCATCAGACTCCATATTATTCTCGCTGCTCACCATCCAGTTAAGTCTGTCCTTGAAGACTTCTTTTCTCAGAGTAAACAACTCCCTGCTTCTGACTTCCGAGAGGAGCGGGTAACTGACATCAAGCAAATCCAACATTGTTATTATTCCCTGATTTTAATATACACATCCCCATTCTCTCCTTTTCGTAATAAGTAACGCCTTCGGTGCACCCAAAAGTTTCCTGGCGGAGCGGTTTCCGAAGGCTGATTAAGAAAAGGACGATAATGACTGAGGCCGGTCTCTACCGGCCTCTATATTACGCGGCGTTATAGCTTCTGAACAGGGCTTTACCTCTGAGAAGCCTGATGCCCAGCCAGCCACCGCAAACCGACAGCAGCACCGCTCCGGTTAACGGTAACGCCAGCCACAGCAGGAAATCGGGCTCCCACGGGAAGTCAAAAACCTTACGCTGCAGACCCCACAGCGCGGCTTCAGCCCCGATGGCGGCGGCAATGCCGGAAACGGCCCCCAGTAGCGCAAACTCGCACCACAATGTCCCACGCAGCAGCTTTTTACTGGCTCCCAGCGTGCGGTACACCACCAGTTCCTGCCTGCGCTGGCGCATGCCGACCTGTACCTGTGCCAGCAGCAATAACACGCCACACGCCGTTACCAGCACCACCATAATCTCCAGCGCCTGGCTGACCTGCGCCAGCACCTGGCCGATCTGCCGCAGAATGCTGCCGATATCCAGCAGGCTTAGCGTCGGAAACTCCCGGTTCAGCTGAGCCAGCAGCGCATTGTTGTTATCCAGCCGGAAGCTGGTAAGCCAGGTCTGTGGCTGATCGTCCAGCGCGCCAGGCGGGAAGATAAAGAAGAAGTTCGGTTTCAGGCTCTCCCAGTCCACTTTGCGGAAGCTGGTGATTTTTGCCGAAAACGCCTGAGTGTCGCCAGTAAAGGTCAGCGTATCGCCCAGCTTCACCCCCAGTCGCCCCGCCAGAGCCTCCTCCATGGAAACTTCGCCCTTCTTCGGCGGCCAGCTCCCTGCAGTGAGTGGGTTATGATCCGGCAATTGTTCCAGCCAGGTCAGATTAAGTTCGCGGTTAAGCGAATTATCCAGCGAGGGATCGGCCGGTTTATTATCGATTCCGGTCAACCGCACTCTGGCTATCGGATAGAAAGTCTGCGGTTCGACCTGATGCTGTTGCAGGAAGTTTTTCACCTGCGGTACCTGATCCTGAGTCAGGTTAAGCAGGAAGTAGTTCGGGCTTCCCGGAGGAAGCTGCTGTTGCCAGCGATCCAGCAGATCGCCGCGCATCACCAGCAGCAGCGCCAGCAGCATAAAGGAGAGCGAGAAAGCCGCCAGCTGGCTTAGCGTGGTCCACGGCTGGCGCAGCAGCCGGTTGACCGCCAGCCGGAAAGCCAGACTGCGTACGGTCAGACGACGCAACATCATCAGCGCCAGCCAGCCAATGCCGCTCAGCAACAGCGAAAGCAGCACAATGCCGCCGATCAGCGCCCAGAGCAGCTTGCTGCCGCCCACCAGCAGCGCCAGCAGGATCACCACCACCAGCGCCATCGCCGGAAGGTAATATTTCAGCGGCCATATGTTCGCCACGGCATCCCGTCGCAGAACCCGCAGCGGCTGGGTCGCCAGCAGCAGGCGATAAGGTCTGAGTCCCACCAGCAGCGAGATAATAACCAGCGACCCTACCGCCCACAGCCACGGCCAGGCGCTGGCAGCGGGCAGTTCACCAGGCAGCACCGGCTTCAACATTCTCAGTAGCAGTACCTCAAAACCCACGCCAATAATGCTGCCACACACCGCTGCCAACAACAGCACTGCCAGCCACTGCCCGACAATCAGTTTGCGCAAAGCAGCACGGTTAGCGCCCAGCGTTTTCAGCACCGCCACCAGATCGTAACGACTGCTGCAATAGTGGCTCATCGCCACCGCCACCGCAGCAATCGCCAGCATCAACGTCAGCAGCGCGGAGAGCAGCAAGAACTGCCGGGCACGCTGCATCGATTTGCCGAGCGCATCTTCAGAGTTTTCCACGCTGATCCAGCGCTGATCCGGTTTGATATGGAACCCGATATAGCTGTCATAGCGTGCGAGCTGCTCTGGCGTCCCGGCAAATTTATAGCGCCAGGTCACGCGGCTGCCGGGCTGAATTGCGCCGGTTTTCTGCACGTCCGTCAGGTTCATCAGTAGCCGGGGTGCAGTCTGGAAAGGGTTAAAGCCGGAATCCGGCTCCTGAATCACCTCACCAGCAATGCGAAGCGTGGTATCGCCCACATCCAGATTGCTGCCAGCTTTCAGATTGAGCAATGCCAGCAGGCGTGGCGCGGCCAGTACCGTTCCGGCTGCCGGTTTCAGCCCTGCTGGTTCGGTCGCCAGCGCGCCAAACATCGGATAGAGGTCATCCACCGCCTTCACCGAGGCCAGCTGCGGTGTCTCTCCGGCAAAGGTCATGGTCATAAACGTCAGCTGGCGGCCGATCTGTAATCCGTCGCGGCGGGCTTCATCCAGCCACTCCTGCGGTACCTCGCGCGAGCTTTGCAGCGTTCTGTCGCCCGCCATAAAGTCACGACTCTGTTGGGTCAGCCCCTTTTCCATTCTGTCGCTGAGCGAGCCCAGCGCCAGCACGCAGGCCACCGCCAGGGTCAGCGCCAGCCAGACAATCAGCAGCGAGGGAGATTTCCACTCCCGCCAGAACCAGCGCCAGATCATGCTTCCTCCCACAACTTACCGTCGCGAACCCGCAGACGGCGGTCGCAGCGGGCTGCCAGCTGCTCGTCATGAGTAACCAGAATCAGCGTGGTGGCAAAATCACGGTTCAGGGAGAACAGCAGGTCGGCAATGCGCTCGCCGGTGTTTCGGTCAAGATTGCCGGTTGGCTCATCGGCAAAAAGCAGCGCCGGGCGGCCATTAAACGCCCTTGCCAGCGCCACGCGCTGCTGCTCACCGCCGGACAGCTGGGAGGGTAAATGGGTCAGACGTTCTGCCAGACCAAGCTGTGCCAGCAGAGTGCGGGCCTGTTCACGACTCTGGCGATCGCTCTCGCCCCGCAGCAGCGCAGGTAGCTGAACATTCTCGATAGCATTAAGGGTGGGGACCAGCATAAAAGACTGGAAGACAAAGCCAACGCTCTTTGCCCGCAGCTCTGCCCTCTGCTCTTCATTCAACTGGTGTAACGGAGAGCCGAGCATAAACACTTCCCCGTCGCTGCCGTCATCCAGACCTGCCAGAATCCCCAACAGCGTCGACTTACCGGAACCCGACTCGCCGATCAGGGCGATGGTTTCGGCCGGTTTGACAACCAGCTCAACTCCGGTAAGGATGGAAAGCTGATGCTCACCCTGACCGACGGACTTACTAAGACGATGAACTTCAAGAATGTTTTCCGCTGGCATTACCCTGTCCTGTTATTATTGGCGCTGATGACGCTCCGCGCGACGGCGGCAGACACCCTGCTGGTGCTCGGCGACAGCCTGAGCGCCGGTTACCGGATGTCCGCAACCGCAGCGTGGCCTGCGTTACTCAATGATAAATGGCAGAAAACCCCCGCCATTATTAACGGTAGCATAAGCGGAGATACCGCGACGCAGGGACTGGCTCGCCTGCCCGCGTTGCTGAAGCAGCATCAACCGCGCTGGGTACTGATTGAACTGGGGGGTAATGACGGTTTACGCGGCTTCCCACCGCAGAATATCGAGCAGGATCTCAGTAAAATCATTACCCAGGTGAAAGCTGCGAACGCTCAGCCGCTGCTGATGCAAATCCGTCTGCCAGCCAACTATGGCCGCCGTTATACTGAATCTTTCAGCGGGATGTACCCCAGACTGGCAAAAGAGTTTTCTGTCCCGCTGGTGCCTTTTTTCATGGAACAGGTTTACCTCAAACCCGAGTGGATGCAACAGGATGGGATCCATCCCAATCCCGATGCTCAGCCGTTTATTGCCGGACTGATGGCCAAAGAGCTGGCCCCATTAGTTAAGCATGAGTGACCGGATTTGAAGACCTTTGACAGGTAAAGTTATGCAAAAAACAGTAGTAATAACCGGATGTTCCAGTGGTATTGGTCTGGTTGCCGCCAACGATTTGCTGCGTCGCGGCTACCGTATTTTCGCCGCGTGCCGCAAACAGGAAGACGTTCAACGCATGGGCGAACTCGGCTTTACCGGCATTGAGCTGGATCTTAACGATCGTGACAGCGTGGCCCGTGCAGCGGCTGAGATCCTTGAATTATGTGATAATCGCCTGTTCGCCTTGTTTAACAACGGTGGCTATGGCGTTTACGGCCCACTGGAATCAATCAGCCGGGAACAGATGGAACAGCAGTTTGCCACCAATGTATTCGGCACCCACCAGTTGACCATGTTACTCCTGCCTGCGCTGCGGGCCAGCGGCGATGCGCGGGTTGTGAATACCAGCTCGGTACTGGGGCTGATCTCCACACCGGGCCGGGGCATTTACGCCGCCAGCAAATATGCTCTGGAGGCATGGTCAGACGCATTACGCATGGAATTGCATGGCAGTGGCATTCGCGTCAGCCTGATCGAGCCAGGCCCGATCAAGACCCGTTTCACCGACAACGTCAATCAGGCGCAGCAGGATAAACCGGTAAAAAATCCCGGCATCGCTGCCCGTTTTACCCTGCCACCGGAAGCCATTTTGCCTAAACTTCATCATGCGCTGGAGAGTAAAAGGCCACGCCTGCGTTACCCCGTGACCCTGGTCGCCCATACGATGGGGCTGTTGCGACGTTTACTTCCGGGCTGGATACTGGATCGCATTTTGCGAGGTAAATAAACGGATAACGGTAATAAACCTTGAAGCACGGGCTGCTGCCCCAATAGAGTAAGAAACCCTGTAAAAGAGACGAATTCATGTCACCACAAGCTGCCATCATTAGTATTAACGAAACCAACCTGCAACAGACGCTCGAGCAGTCGATGCAGATCCCGGTCCTGTTCTATTTCTGGTCTGGTCGCAGCCAGCACTGTCAGGAGCTGACCCCGGTGCTGGAGCGTCTGGCACAGGAGTACGCCGGTCAGTTTATTCTGGCTGAGCTGGATTGTGATGCTGAACCGGCCGTGGCCCAGCAGTTTGGCCTGCGTTCCATCCCGACCGTGTATCTGTTCCAGAACGGCCAGCCGGTCGACGGCTTCCAGGGCCCGCAGCCGGAAGAAGCGATCCGCGCGCTGCTGCACAAGGTGCTGCCGAAAGAAGAAGAGCTGAAAGCTCAGCAGGCCAGGCAACTGATGGAAGAAGGCAAAGTACTGGAAGCGCTGCCGCTGCTGAAAGAGGCCTGGCAGTTGAGCAACCAGAACAGCGAGATAGGCTTCCTGCTGGCTGAAGCGCTGATCAACCTCAACCGCAGCGATGAAGCGCAGGCGGTGCTGGACGTGGTGCCGCTGCAGGATAAGGATACACGCTATCAGGGGCTGATTGCGCAGATCGACCTGCTGAAACAGGCGGCCGATACGCCGGAAATTCAGCAGTTGCAGCAGCAGATTGAAGCGGACCCAACCAATGCAGAGCTGGCGACCAAGCTGGCCCTGCAACTGCATCAGGTTGGCCGTAATGAAGAAGCGCTGGAACTGCTGTTCGGCTATCTGAAGAAAGATTTGAGTGCAGCGGACGGCCAGGTGCGTAAAATGCTGCAGGAGATCCTGGCCGCGCTGGGAACCGGCGATGCGCTGGCGGCGAAATACCGCCGTCAGCTCTACTCTTTGCTCTACTGATTTCAAAGAGTTATCTGATCCGCTTAACATTCGTGTTGCAGTACGCGGCTGCAACACGAACACTACAGCGGATGGCTGAATGACTCAGCCCAAAAACAACAATCCGGAGGTTATATGCTGACTGTTATTCCTGTCATTATCATTCTGGCGCTGATCGTCGTCTGGTCCGGCATCAAAATTGTCCCTCAGGGTTATCAGTGGACGGTTGAGCGCTTTGGCCGCTATACCAAAACCCTGCAGCCTGGCCTTAATCTGCTGGTGCCGTTTATGGATCGTGTGGGCCGCAAGATCAGCATGATGGAACAGGTACTGGACATCCCCTCGCAGGAGATCATCTCCAAAGACAACGCCAGCGTCACCATTGATGCGGTGTGTTTTATCCAGGCCGTTGATCCTGCCCGTGCAGCCTATGAAGTCAGCAACCTGGAACTGGCGATTATCAATCTGACCATGACCAATATGCGCACCGTGCTTGGCTCGATGGAGCTGGATGAGATGCTGTCGCAACGTGACAATATCAATACCCGGCTGCTGCGTATTGTGGATGAGGCAACCAACCCCTGGGGGATTAAAATCACCCGAATCGAGATCCGCGACGTGCGCCCACCGGCCGAGCTGATTGCCTCAATGAACGCACAGATGAAGGCGGAGCGGACCAAACGCGCCGATATTCTGGAAGCGGAAGGGGTACGTCAGGCCGCTATCCTGCGTGCCGAAGGGGAGAAGCAGTCTCAGATCCTGAAAGCCGAAGGGGAAAGACAGTCAGCATTCTTACAGGCGGAAGCGCGTGAACGTAGCGCGGAAGCAGAAGCCGCGGCGACCAAAATGGTGTCAGAAGCCATCGCTGCCGGTGATATCCAGGCCATTAACTACTTTGTGGCGCAGAAATACACCGATGCCCTGCAGAAAATTGGCACCGCCAATAACAGCAAAATGGTGATGATGCCGCTGGATGCCACCAGCCTGATGGGCTCCATCGCCGGGATCTCCGAACTGCTGAGCGAAACTAAAAAAGACCGGGGTGCCTGATGGTCGCCGAACTGATCGCAAACCCCTGGTGGTTATGGCTGACGATCGGGGGCGTATTACTGGCGGCAGAAATGCTGGGCACCAGCGGTTATCTGTTGTGGAGCGGCGTGGCCGCGCTGCTGGTCAGCCTGCTGGTGTGGCTGGTGCCGCTGTCGTGGGAATGGCAGTGCATCAGTTTTGCGGTGCTGACGGTGCTCTCCGCGCTGGGCTGGTACCGCTGGCTGAAAGGCCGCGATCGCAGCGAACCGCCCTCCTCACTTAATCAGCGCGGCCATCAGATGATTGGCCGTAAGTTGACGCTGGATGAAGCGCTGGTGGACGGCTTTGGTCATGTCAGAATTGGCGACAGCAGCTGGCGTGTGCAGGCTACGGATGATTTCCCGGCTGGCACGCACGTCACCGTGGTGGCCGTTGAAGGAATTACCCTGCGGATTATCAGGCTTACAGAAAATCCTGCCAGCGTCTGACCAGATAGTTGTAGTCATTCATCACTGAGTTCCATACGCCGATGTGGCTCATCCGCTGTTCGTAACTGCCGCCATCACGGATCTCCCCTTTGGTAATCAGGAGGTTTCCGGCGGCATCCGGCAACACTACGCTGGCCGGTTTTCCGCCCTACCAGAAATCCCACTCGGCAGGCGAAAGACGTGCCCGCGTTCTCTCCGGATTGGAGATGTAGTATCCCTGACGGGCCATAATCGCGCCCGGCCAGCCCGACTGCCACCAGTTAAGACAGGCATAAGCTGCATCGCAGATTTTCCCTGTAGCACAGCGTGAAAGAGACAAACCAACGTACCAGGCGCGATAACCTTCTCGTGGGGTCGCCAGCTTGTAACCGCTCTGGCGGAAATGGTTGCGGAAGTAAGTGGGCGCCCACAGGCTCAGATTTCCCACATTGCTGAATTCACCAATCCGGCTCCCTGCACGGCGAGTACCTCATCCAGCGCGCCCATCGCCGCATCGTCCTGCAACGCGGCCCTACCGGCAAAAGCCGGATGCAACAGCCAGCCCCAGCTCTCCTCTTCACGGCTTAAAGCTGGCGGTAAGCAATCGGCGTGACAGGCAAAACTGTTGGCGTTATGGGTCAATGGCAGCATGCTGATCCGCCCGGCAGGCTGGAGCTGATTGCTGACTGGCATATCAGCCCGGCGATGCTGGAACAGATCGAAGACGATCTGCATCTGCACTGCCTGAAACCTGCCGGTAACCGCACGATGATGGAGATCCTGCGCCAGGGTCAGTCGCCGCTGATCGTTACGCGAATTTTTTATGAGATACAGGCAATCCCGCTGGACGCGGCCATCGTCGATGAACACAAACTGGTGTATGACATGCTGCTGAAAGGGAGCTGGCCGCCCTGGGGCTGCGGGAGCATCCTGAACGTTCCCAGGTCCGGACGCTGCAAAAACTTAGAGTGCTGTCAGTGTTGCCGGTGCCGAGTCTGCCGCCGTGGCTGGTGCGCCTGAGCTGATTCAGACAGTGTTTTTGTTGTGGCAGCATCCCGCCAGATTATTGATAATCGGGCAGTCGGCGCTGTCATCGCCAGGACAGCTTTCGGCCAGCGTCAGCAGGCGTTCACGCATCAGCGACAACTCACGGATATGCGATTCAATCTCGGCCACTTTAGCCAGCGTCCGCGCTTTGACATCTGCACTGTGGCGCTGAGGATTATTGAACAGCGACACCATTTCCCGACACTCCTCCAGATTGAAACCAACCTGCCGCGCCTGGCGCAATAAAGTCAGTTCTTCGAGGTGTCTGGCCGTGTAGTTGCGGTAGCCGTTTTCACTGCGTAACGGCGCGGTGACCAGCCCTTTCTCCTCGTAAAAACGGATCGCTTTGCTGGTCAGCCCGGTTTTACGGGCCACATCGCTGATATTCATGCTGTCTCCTTGACCTTCCCCTTGATGGAGGGTTTAACCTTCATAACTACTGTAAAAGGCCCCTGGGGTCAAACCGCAATATCAGGAGTTAATACCATGTCACAGACTACATTACTGGCGCTGGAAGGTTTGTCCTGCGTCCACTGCGTTAAACGGGTGAAAGAGACGCTGGAGCAACGCGCCGATGTGGATCAGGCTGAAGTGACAATCACCGAAGCGCGCATCAGCGGCACTGCTGGCGCAGATGAACTGATCGCCGCAGTTGAACAAGCGGGCTACCACGCCACGCTGGCACAGGGTGCTGCTCACCCAAAGCCTGATCCGCTGACAGTATCAGAAACCCAGCCGGAAGCGCTGACAGCGGAACCTACTCAGCTTCCGGCTCAGGAGACAGAAAGTTTCCACCTGCTGATTGACGGCATGAGCTGCGCCAGCTGTGTCAGCCGGGTGCAGAGCGCCCTGCAGAAAGTGCCGGGTGTCAGCCAGGCCCGCGTCAATCTTGCAGAACGCAGTGCGCTGGTACTGGGTGAAGCAGCACCGGATGCGCTGATCCAGGCGGTATCGGATGCCGGTTACGGTGCGGAAATTATCGAAGACGATAACGAGCGCCGTGAGAAACAGCAGCAAACAGCAGATCAGGCGATGCGCCGCTTCCGCTGGCAGGCTGTAATGGCGCTGACGCTGGGCATTCCGCTGATGATCTGGGGAACGATCGGCGACAACATGATGCTCACTGAGAGCAACCGTAGCGGCTGGCTGACGGCTGGCGTGCTGACTCTGCTGGTGATGATCGTTGCGGGCGGCCATTTTTACCGTAGTGCATGGCGCAGCCTGCTGAAAGGCACAGCAACCATGGATACGCTGGTCGCACTGGGGACCGCTGCGGCCTGGCTCTATTCAATCACCGTGAATGTGTGGCCTGATGCCTTCCCGCACGAGGCCCGCCATCTTTATTACGAAGCCAGCGCGATGATTATCGGGCTGATTAACCTCGGCCATATGCTGGAGCAGCGGGCACGCCAGCGCTCCTCGCAGGCACTGGAGCGGCTGCTGGATTTGACGCCGCCCACCGCACGAGTGGTCACAGAAACCGGAGAGAAAATTGTCGATTTAAGAGAGGTGCAGCCGGGCATGACGCTGCGCCTGACCACCGGCGATCGCGTGCCGGTGGATGGCATCATTGCTCAGGGCGAGGCCTGGCTGGATGAGGCGATGCTGACCGGCGAGGCGCTGCCACAGGAGAAAGACGAAGGGGATAAAGTACATGCTGGTACGGTGATGCAGGATGGCAGCGTACTGTTCACCGCCAGCGCAGTGGGTAAAAACACCACGCTGTCGCGCATTATCAATCTGGTTCGCCAGGCACAAAGCAGCAAGCCGGAAATCGGCCAGCTGGCAGATCGCATTTCAGCAGTATTTGTGCCTGCGGTGGTGGCTGTCGCCGTGCTCAGTGCTGCAATCTGGTATTTCGTCGGTCCTGCTCCGCAAATCGTTTACACCCTGGTTATCGCTACCACCGTGCTGATTATCGCCTGCCCTTGTGCGCTGGGACTGGCAACGCCCATGTCGATTATTGCCGGTGTTGGTCGGGCTGCGGAGTTCGGCGTACTGGTTCGCGATGCCGATGCCCTTCAGCGTGCCAGTACCCTTTCCATTCTGGTGTTCGACAAAACTGGTACGCTGACCGAAGGCAAACCCCGCGTAGTCGAAATTGCCCTGTTCAACGGGGCCAGTGAAGAGCAGGTGCTCAGACTGGCAGCCGCGCTGGAACAGGGTTCACAGCATCCTCTGGCCCATGCCATCCTTGAGCGCGCCGGTACGCTGAGTCTTCCTGGCATTGCGCAATTTCGTACAATACGCGGGCTGGGCATCAGCGGTAATGTAAACGGCATGACGGTGTGGCTGGGCAACAGCACGTTGCTGGCACAGCAAAACATCGCCACCGCTGAAGCTGATGCCCAGATTGCCGCGCAGTCCGCGAAAGGCATCACGCCTGTGTTGCTCGCCGCCAACGGTAAAATTCAGGCGATTTTTTCAGTGCGCGATCCGCTGCGGGCTGAGAGCATACAGACGCTGAAGCGGCTGCGGAAACGCGGCTATCAGTTGGTGATGCTGACCGGCGACAACGAGATCACTGCCAGAGCCATTGCGGATGAAGCAGGGCTGGATAAGGTGGTAGCCGGTGTTCTGCCGGAAGGCAAAGCGGACGCCATCCGTAGCCTGCAACAGCAGGGTCAGCAGGTGGCGATGATTGGCGATGGCATTAATGATGCTCCGGCACTGGCCCAGGCCGATGTGGGGATTGCAATGGGAAGCGGCAGCGATGTGGCGATTGAAACCGCGGGTATCACGCTGATGCGACACGATCTGACAGCGCTGGCCGACGGGCTGGCTATTGCTCAAGCCACACTGCGTAATATGAAGCAGAACCTGCTGGGCGCGTTTATTTACAACGCCTGTGGCATCCCGATTGCGGCTGGTGTGCTCTATCCGCTGACCGGCACATTACTCAGTCCGGTGGTCGCGGGTGCCGCCATGGCGCTCTCATCAATCACTGTGGTGAGCAACGCCAACCGGCTGATCCGCTATCAGCCTCCCGCCAGCGAGTAAGCCTTGCCTGGCCCAGGCGTAAGGCCCGTTTTTCCCTGTTCCTCAGCGACTTAAAGCGTTAGCATGGGGCGATAACAGATAAGGCGGTGCTTATGGGAAAACTAATGCATAAGGTGGCGTCCCTGTGGCGAAAATTTTCGCCGGCACGCTATGCCTATCCGGCACAGGACGTCACGCTCGGTCACAGCCAGCTGCATCTGGTCGGCAGCATTCATATGGGTACGCAGACGATGATGCCACTGCCTGCCGCGCTGCAGTCGCAGCTGGATCGTGCGGATGCGCTGATTGTTGAAGCAGATATAACTTCAGGTGCTTCTCCGTTCAGTGAGAGTGAGGTCTGCGCACCGCTGGCGGAACGGTTGTCTGCTGAGCAAATGACCCGTCTGCATCGCCTGTGTGAAGAAGTGGCGGTGGACAGCGAGGTCATTGATACGCTGCCTGCCTGGCAGGTGGCGCTGATGCTACAGGCGCAGCAGGCACAGCGGCTGGGACTGCGCGCGGATTACGGTATCGATTTTCAACTGCTGAAAGCCGCCCGGGCGCAGCAGAAAGAGGTGATTGAGCTGGAAGGGCCGGAAACTCAACTGGCCTTACTGAGAGCGCTGCCGGATAACGGCATCACGCTGCTGGAAGATACCTTAACTCACTGGCATACCAACGCGCGGCTGTTGCAGACCATGGTCAGTTGGTGGCTGGAAAGCCCCCCGACCAGCAATCAGACTGCACTGCCCAGCACCTTTAACAGCGCGCTGAATGATATCCTGATGCTGCAGCGTAACCAGCGCTGGTGCCAGTCTCTGCATGCGCTGCCACCAGGGAAATATGTGGTGGCGGTAGGCGCTCTGCACCTTTATGGCGAGGGGAATTTGCCCGATCTGCTGAAAAGCAGATAAAAAAAAGGCCAATATCTCTATCGGCCCGTCAAAGAGGAATTTTTTTATGATTTTAGTTATCCGTCAGCAATCGGGTTGCTGACGGGGGGCAGATTGTCGCCTAAAGCCTGGATTTTCGCCACTATTTTTCTTCATCAGCGACAGACGGTTAATCGCATATTTATTTCAGAAGGACAGATCCAATGACCCCTGCAGTAAAACACCTCGAAAAACAAAAGGTCAGCTTCCGGTTACACTCATACGAGCATGACAGCAGCGATACCCATTTCGGTGAAGAGGCGGTGTCCAGGCTGAATCAGGATGCCAACCGGGTGTATAAAACGCTGCTGGTGGCCCTGAATGGCGACAATAAAACCCTGGCGGTGGCGGTCACGCCGGTTGCCGGGCAGCTGGATCTGAAAAACGTGGCAAAGGCGCTGGGAGCAAAGAAAGTGGAGATGGCCGATCCGCAGATTGCCCAGCGCACCACCGGTTATCTGCTGGGCGGCATCAGCCCGCTCGGCCAGAAAAAGCGTCTGCCTACCGTAGTCGATCAGTCGGCTCAGCAATTCCCGACCATTTTTGTGTCCGGCGGCAAGCGCGGGCTGGAGATTGAACTGGCCGCACAGGATCTGGTGCAGCAACTTAACGCCACCTTCGCGGATATTTCCCGCCGGGATTAATCCGGCGTCTGAGCCAGTAGCTGGTCAATCATCCAGCGCCCTGCTGGTCCCGGTGGGGTACTGCGGGACCAGGCGGCATCCACCGATATCCGCTGCGGCCAGCCGCTGACCGGCAGTTCGCACAACACCTGATGACCAAACTGCTCCACCAGCCAGCGCGGCAGTATGCTCCAGCCGAATCCCTGTTCTGCCATCTCAAGCAACAGTAAGTAGGATGGGGCTGACCAGATGCCTTTGCCCGACGGATAGCGCTCGTTTTCAATCCAGGTATTGAGACACAGCTGCCGCACCGCTTTTAACTCTGCTTCGCTGATTTCCGGCTGCTGCGCCAGCGGGTGATCCTGATGCAGGTAAATTGCCATTTGTGCCTCAACCTGCAGCCGCGAAGTGGCAATATCCTGTGGATACTCAGGCTGCACCCTCATCACTCCGATATGTGCCCTGCCCGCCTGCAGCAGATCGATCACATCAGCATCTTCGGCGATCATGCACTCAAATTCGATATCCGGATAGCGGGCGGCAAAACGTTTCAACAGGGATTCATGATAATCCGCCTGCCAGAAGTCGGAGATCGCCAGGCTCAGGCAGGGTTCCACCTCACCCGCCAGTCTGACGGCCAGTTCATCGAGCTGGGCGCTGGCAGTCAGGATCTCCCTGACCTGTGCCAGCGCCCTCCTGCCATTTTCGGTCAGCACTGGCGAGCGGGAGTTGCGGCTGAACAGCGCAAAGCCGAGGTCAGTTTCGAGATTTGCCACGGCGGTACTGATGGTGGACTGACTTTTTCGCAGCGCACGGGCAGCAGCGGAAAATGAACCACTTTCCACGGTCTGCACAAATGCCAGCAATGATTCCGGTGAGTAACGCATTTAAGTATCGCTTTTCTCGATAGGTGCTCATTTTATCTTAGCAGTATTTCAGCGGAAAATAGCGCCCTGAAATCACTAAGGAGCATTTATGCGTACCCGTACACTGAAAGAACGTTTTTATCATGCTGCAGGCTTTGAGGTGCTGGCGATCCTGCTGGTCTCTCCTCTGGCGGCCTGGATTATGGCGAAGCCGCTGTTTCAGGTGGGCGCTTTAGCCATCATGCTGTCTACCGTGGCGATGTTCTGGAACATGTTATACAACACGCTGTTTGATCGCCTTTTTCCGCGAGACAAAGTGGTGCGCGGCTGGCCGCTACGCATTCTGCATGCGCTGGGGTTTGAAGGGGGGTTTATCGTCATCGGCCTGCCGATTGCAGCCAAAATGCTGGGCATTACGCTGTGGCAGGCATTTATGGTGGAAGTGGCCTTCTTCCTGTTCTTCCTGCCCTACACGGTGGCCTATAACTGGCTGTATGACTGGCTGCGCGAGAAGCTGGTTCAGCGCCGGGAGTGCCGGGCATAGGTTTGACGGGATCAAAATCTGCCTCTGTGTTTCGCATCGGTAGGGTCAAAACCGACTCCGGTGATCGGTGTCAGTCAAATCCCCCTCTGGCATCTGAGTTGTTGATAAGTAAACAGCAACTCTACTGCCTCTGGCTGGAGGGTTATCCGGATAAACGGGCTGTTGAGCGAAGGGACGCGGCAATCAAGCCTACATGGACGTATTTACGGCATTTCCATGTTCCGGACAACCCCTTCAGCAGACACACAGTCAACAGCGCCCCTGCCAGCAACTTTAATAACCCCTCCGGCAAAGGCACAGTCAACAGCGACCCCGCCAGCAACGTCACAACTCCAGGCAGAAGCACCAGACCCTGCTGCCGGTCCATTACATTTTTAAAGCATCGCAGTCTCGATCCTTGCCTGACGCCACTTTTTCGGTTTCTCAGGCTTTGCCGGTGCCTGCTGCGCTGGTGCCGCAGGAGCAGCTTCATCCTTTGGTTTGGCCTGCTGTGGAGCAGCTTTATCCTCCGGTTTTGTCTGCTGTTGAGTGGTATCCGCGGGTTTTTCCGGCGGCGAGGCCGCTTCTTCAACCGGTTTTGCCTGCTCAGCCACTTTCTGCTGATAGACGATCTCGCCTTTCGGCGCATAGGCCGCCGCATCAAGTGGGGAATGCTTCTGAATATACTGCTTAAGCACTTCCGCATCGACAAAGCCGGTGTTCACATAGCCAGGCAACGTATTTACCACCGGATAACCATCTCCGCCGGTGGCATTGAAACTCAGCGTTGCCATGCGGTAGGTTTTGTCCGCCTGTACTGGCTCACCTTTTATTTTAACCTCGCTCACCCCCTTCCCGTCGGCCACCAGGCTGATGTTGGCAAACTGCGCATAGGCCCCCGAATCCACCTGCTTGTTCGCCACTACCGCCAGATACTTCTCCACTTCGCTGCCTTTCATGTCGACATAAGTCAGCGTGTTGCCGAATGGCTGCACCTTCAGCACATCTTTATAGGTGATTTTACCGGACTCGATGGAGTCCCGTACGCCACCGCCGCTCATCACCGCAAAATCAGCCCCTGTACGCTCCATCTGCGCTGCCAGGATCAGCCTCGCCATATTGGTCTGCTCAAAACGCACCTGACTGCGGTCGCCCTGCAGTTCTCCCTTCACGCTGCCAATTTTTACTCCCAGCTGGGCTTCGCCTTTTTTCTGGAATGGCGTCAACAGCTTCATCATTGCCGGGTTTTTTACTATCTCCCTGGTGTAGTTCACCCAGGTCGAGCTGCCATCTGCATTTTTCACCTTATGCCGCAGGTTGATGGGCACCAGCTCGTAATGCACCAGCGTCAGCTTACCGTTGAGGAAGGTAAAATCAGCCCGGCCAATGTACTTGCCCCATTCGTGGGCCTGAACAATCCAGGTGCCATTCTGGCGGTCTGGCTGGCACGGAGTGCCCGGGACGTAATTCGCCTGTTTAAGGTTCTCTTTCGCCATGCAGACCGGATCCTGTGAATGGCCGCCAACGATCATACTGAGATAGCCAGCGGGCAGTTCACGCGCCATCTCCACATCGCCCGGCGCGTTAGAACCATGATTGCCGTTGTCGTAATGCCCCATATGAGTCGCAGCGATAATCACATCCGGCTTCTCTTTTTTCCTCAGCTGTTCCACCACCGCTTTGGCCTCGGTTGCCGGTTTGCGAAACTCCATATCGGTGAAGTATTCCGGGTTACCTATCTTTGCCGTGTCGTCAGTCGTCAGCCCGATCACCGCAATTTTCAGCCCCATCCGGTTAAACAGCGCGTAAGGCTGAAACAGCCATTTTCCGGTGCTTTTCTGGTAGATATTGGCGGAAAGCAGCGGGAATTTGGCCCACTTTTGCTGCTGGCGTAATACGGAAAGGGAATTGTCGAACTCGTGGTTACCGATGGCCATCGCATCGTAGCCGATCAAATTCATGCCGCGAAAGTCAGGTTCAGCATCCTGCAGGTCAGACTCCGGCACGCCGGTATTAATATCGCCTCCGGACAGGATCAACACTGCGCCACCATGCGCCTGCACGTCATAGCGAATCTGATCCATCATCGTTTTTTGCGCCGCCAGACCGTATTCGTCATGGTCGTTCGGCCAGAAGCGCCCGTGGTGATCGTTGGTATGCAATACGGTAAATTTATAAACCCGGTCTTTTACCCAGGCCTGAGCCACCAGCGGTGTACTAAGAATGACCAGCGTCAACAGGGCCAGTGCCTTTTTTTTCATAACCGGCATAACGATTCTCCTTGTTAAACAACATCGAAAGCATTTAGCGTAAAGTGATAAACAAAATTAACGACAGGTTAACTTAATGGCAAGCGAACAGACTCTTCCCTCCTCCTCCGCGCCTGTGCGGCGCACTTCTTTTGGCATTCTTGGCGCCATCAGCGTCGCGCATCTGCTGAACGATATGTTGCAGTCGCTGATCCTGGCGATCTATCCCCTGCTGCAGGGCGAATTCTCCCTCAGCTTTGTTCAGATCGGCCTTATTACCCTGACCTTCCAGGTGACAGCTTCTCTGCTGCAGCCGCTGATTGGTTATTATACCGATAAACACCCCAAGCCCTGGTCACTGCCGATCGGTATGACCTTCACGCTTTGTGGCCTTATCCTGCTGGCAGTGGCCGGTAATTTCTACGTGGTGCTGCTGGCTGCTGCCTTAGTGGGCACAGGTTCTTCAGTGTTCCATCCTGAATCCTCCCGCGTGGCGAGAATGGCTTCCGGTGGCCGCCACGGCCTGGCGCAGTCACTGTTCCAGGTCGGCGGTAATTTTGGCAGCTCTTTGGGGCCGCTGCTGGCCGCGCTGGTTATCGCACCCTATGGCCGGGGCAATGTCGCCTGGTTTACGCTGGCCGCGCTGCTGGCGATTGTGGTGCTTCTGCAGGTCAGCCGTTGGTATCAGGCGCAGCATCGTGTGGCAAAAGCCAGCTCTGCGCCGGCAGAAATCACCACGCTGCCGCGCGGCAAAGTGGCTTTCGCCATCACTATCCTGCTGCTGCTGATTTTCTCCAAATATTTCTATCTCAGCAGCCTGAGCAGCTACTACACCTTCTATCTGATCAACAAGTTCGGCCTTTCGGTGCAGAATGCTCAGTTCCATCTATTCGCGTTCCTGTTTGCCGTCGCGTCGGGTACGGTGATTGGCGGACCGATTGGCGATAAAGTGGGCCGTAAGCGCGTTATCTGGGTATCAATCCTTGGCGTTGCCCCCTTCACGTTACTGCTCCCTCATGCTTCACTGATGTGGACCGGCGTGCTGTCGGTGATCATTGGCTTTATCCTCGCTTCGGCTTTCTCGGCAATCCTGGTTTATGCTCAGGAGTTGATGCCGGGCCGTATCGGCATGGTTTCCGGGCTGTTCTTTGGCTTTGCTTTTGGTATGGGTGGGTTAGGCGCTGCGGTGCTGGGCGTGGTAGCCGACCATACCTCCATCAATTTTGTCTACCAAATCTGTGCTTACCTGCCACTTCTGGGCATTCTTACCGTATTCCTGCCAGACAATCGGGCTAAATAACCCTTCACGGCGTGGATAATTGAGATCCACGCCGTATTATTTCTGCAATAAATCAAGCCTGCCGTCAGATAACTGAGGAAAATCCCTCTCACGATCAACATTTCTTCAATGATTGATTTTTATTGCCCTTATCGCCATTTAGTGCAAGCGCAGACGAGCATTATGCCATACACTTAATTCTTACATCCGGACACATTTATAACCCTAAGGAGAGAGGCATGCACCACACCACCCCGCTAATCACCACCATCGTAGGAGGCCTGGTTCTTGCCTTCCTCCTCGGTATGCTGGCCAACAAGCTGCGCATCTCTCCTCTGGTCGGTTATCTGCTGGCGGGCGTGCTGGCTGGCCCCTTCACTCCAGGCTTTGTTGCCGATACCAATCTGGCACCGGAACTGGCCGAGTTGGGGGTTATCCTGCTGATGTTCGGCGTGGGCCTGCATTTCTCACTGAAAGATTTAATGGCGGTAAAGGCTATCGCCATTCCCGGTGCGGTATTGCAGATTGCAGTCGCCACCCTGTTGGGAATGGGTCTCTCCTGGGCGATGGGCTGGTCCTGGCTGACTGGCCTGGTGTTCGGACTCTGTCTCTCCACAGCCAGTACGGTGGTGCTGCTGCGCGCGCTGGAGGAACGACAGCTGATTGACAGCCAGCGCGGGCAAATCGCCATTGGCTGGCTGATTGTGGAAGATTTAGTGATGGTGCTGGCGCTGGTACTGCTGCCTGCCATTGCCGGAATGTTTGAGGATGGCAGCGCCAGCGTCAGTATGCTGCTGCTGGATCTGTTGATCACTATCGGTAAAGTGGTGGCCTTTATGGTGCTGATGATGGTGGTAGGCCGCCGCGTGGTGCCGTGGATTTTGGCGCGCAGTGCCGCTACCGGCTCCCGCGAGCTGTTTACGCTCTCCGTACTGGCCCTGGCGCTGGGGATCGCTTTCGGCGCGGTGGAATTCTTTGACGTCTCCTTCGCGCTCGGGGCATTCTTTGCCGGAATGGTGCTGAACGAATCCGAACTCAGCCATCGCGCAGCACACGATACCCTGCCACTGCGTGATGCCTTCGCCGTCCTGTTCTTTGTCTCGGTGGGAATGCTGTTTGACCCGATGATCCTGGTTAATGAGCCGCTGGCAGTGATTGGCGTACTGGCGATTATCGTGCTGGGCAAATCACTTGCGGCACTGGTGCTGGTGCGCATGTTTGGCCACTCACGCCGCACTGCCCTGACCATTTCTGTCAGCCTGGCGCAGATTGGTGAATTCGCCTTTATCCTTGCGGGCCTGGGGATTTCGCTCAATCTGGTGTCTGAGCAAGGCCGCAATCTGGTGCTCGCAGGAGCGATCCTGTCGATTATGCTTAACCCCATTCTCTTCGCCGCTCTGCAGCGCTATCTCGACAAAACTGAAATCATCAATGATCAAACGATGATCGATACCATAGAGGAAGAGAAACAGATCCCGGTAGATATCTGCAACCACGCCATTGTGGTGGGTTTTGGCCGCGTGGGAAGCCTGCTGGGGCGCAAGCTGATTGAAAGCGGCGTGCCGATTGTCGTGGTGGAAAACAGCCGTCCGCGAGTCGAAGCGCTGAGAGAACAAGGGATCAGCGCGGTGCTGGGCAATGCTGCCCGCGCAGACACTATGGAGCTGGCCCGCCTGGACTGTGCTCGCTGGCTGCTGCTGACCATTCCTAACGGCTACGAGGCCGGAGAGATAGTGACGGCTGCCAGAGAAAAGCATCCGAACATTGAGATTATTGCCCGCGCGCATTATGACGATGAGGTGGAGTACATTACCGAACGTGGAGCCAACCAGGTGGTGATGGGCGAGCGTGAGATTGCTAACAGCATGCTGAACCTGATGGCGGTGGAGATGGCTGAAGCGCCAAAAGAGTGCCCGATCTGAGTAATACCTGCGGATCAGTCCCCAACTCAGGGGACTGATCCTCTGCTCCCGCCTGAAACCTTTAACGTTCCCAGTAAGACTCTTCGAGGCTGTCTTCCCGCTCAGGCAGCCCACGGCTCAGACGCGGTGAATGCTGATTCAGCACCTGATAGCTGACGCGATTGGCGTACTTGCATACCTGTGCCAGCGAAGAGTAGGTCAGATAGCTGCGGCCATGCTTGCTGGAGTTCGGCACGTTCAGGCGGTGATAATTATTTGCGGTGATATCGTGCAGCATCGCCGCCAGTGCGCCATCCCCCGCGCCGTTGGTGTTCATGATCTTTTCGGGTCCGCCCATATAAGGCGCGATATGCGAGAATATTCGCAGCGGCTGCTGGCAGTCCTGATGGCGCATGGCGCGGCTGAACTCATACTGGTTAAATTCCGGGATCGCACCGGGCAGTAACGGATGCTGCGTTTTCCGCTTTCCATCCTCTTCGGTAAAGGCGGCCATATACAACCCGTTTGGCCCGGCAGTACAGAGCACCAGATCCACCCAGTCCAACGCCATATTGGCCGCCTGCAGCGGATCGCTCAGGCCGGTCAGCGCTTCCGCCTCATCCTCGTTCATTGCCACAATGGAAACATGGTCGCGCAGGAAATCACGCCAGAAAGCAGGGTTATCGCCAATCACATATTTGGTGCCCAACGTCAGCACCACCGGTACGTTGTGCTTTTTGGCACAGGCGATAGCCTGCATAGTCGCTTCCGGCATCGGTTCGCCTGGCTTACAGCGCACCAGATAGGAGGTCAGCACCAGCGCAGAAGCCCCGGCAATCACCTCTTCAGGAATACTCTCTTTGCGCAGCTGATTCATCATTCCCGGGCTAATGGCAAAAGTCCGTTCGCCATTCTCGCCAATCAGGGTAAAACAGCGCCCAATCGCCCCGTCCACGCCCTGCAGATAATTCAGGTCGGTACGGCTGGAAGTGTTGCAAAGATAGCGGTAAGCATAGCCACCGATCTGCACGTTATTGCACATCACCCCAAGCAGCACCGAGCGGTCATCGGCCAGCACCGAGTAGTTATGCAGGGTATTGCCAATCGTGCCGCCAGCAAACTGATGGGTGATCAGATTTTCCCGTACCAGCTCAGCGTACAGCGCCTCGGCCACGTCGTCTTCAATCACCAGCGAATGGCCCATGCTGAGGCCATAGCGGGCGACAAACTCATCGTCCACTTTGGCTTCAATATCCACCAGCGTCTGATCGATCCCTACGATCCAGCTACTGCCCGCTTCGGGGTTTTCCGGCTGAACCTGCTGTAACAGCGGATCGCGGGCGCTGACAGGGAAGTAGTGTTTGGACTTACGTTTACCGGGAAATTTCATAGAGCGGGCTTCAGGAAAGGGAACAGGCGGGAAATAGTATCACAGGGATGCTGCAGAGTGCGCGCATCCCTGTTGCAGGAGTCAGTGCTGGCTGTTGACCAGATCCACCATCATATCAATGTGCAGCTCGTCATCGTTCAGCGCAGGAATATATTCAAACCGTGTGCCGCCCGCGTGCATAAAGAACTCCCGGTTCTGCTCGCTGATCTCCTCCAGCGTTTCCAGGCAGTCTGCCGAGAAGCCAGGACTCATGATCTGTACGTGCCTGATGCCTTTGGCGGGCAGCGACTTCATGGTCTCATCGGTATAAGGTGACAGCCAGGGTTCACGGCCAAAGCGCGACTGGAACGTCAGCATCGCGGTCTGGCTGGTCAGGCCCAGAGAAGTTATCAGCGCCTCGCTGGTATCGCGGCAGCGCTGCGGATAGTCATCCCCCTCATCGGCAAAGCGCTGAGGAATGCCGTGGAAGGACATCACCAGAAGATCCGGTTTGCCGTGCTTCGCGAATGAACGTTCGACGGAGGCTTTCAGCGCCGCGATATAAGTCGGGTGCTCCGCATAGTCACGGATAAACTGCACCGAAGGCAGGCTGCGGTACCCGGCAAAAACCTGAGTAATGCCATCCCACACCGCCGCCACGGTCGAGCAGGAGAACTGTGGATAGAGCGGCAGCACGATCAGCCGGGTGATCCCCTGCGCCATCAGTTTATCCATAGCCGACTTCAGGCTGGGGTTGCCGTAGCTCATGCCCAGCTCAACCGGCATATCCAGACGTGCCGCCAGCGCATCACGCTGACGCTTGCTGTAAACCAACAGCGGCGACCCTTCGTCCATCCATACAGAGGCATAAAGTTTGGAAACGCGCGGAGAACGAATGGGCAGAATTGCACCATTGAGTATCGGCCACCACAGCCAGCGTGGCGTATCCACCACTCGCTTGTCGCTGAGGAACTGTTTCAGATAGCGTTTAACGGCGGGCGTGGTCGGAGCATCTGGTGTGCCAAGGTTCACCAGCAGCACGCCGGGTTTATCTTGCCTCATTATTTTTCCTTGTCTGGGCATCTCAGGTGATGAAAACGAGACTTATTCTAGCGGAAAACGGCGGGGGGAAAACCAATTGCTGCAGTAGGGGCCAGGCAGGCCTGGCCCCCGATCTCTTAACCGAGGATCTTCGCCAGCTCAGCGCTGACTTCGGAGACTTTACGGGTACCGTCAATTTTATGATACGCGGTGTTACCGGCGGCCGCTTCTTTGCTGTAGTAAGCAATCAACGGAGCAGTCATCTGATGGTATTCCACCAGGCGCTTACGCACGGTCTCTTCCTGATCGTCTTTACGGGTGGTCAGCTCTTCACCGGTCACATCATCTTTGCCTTCCACTTTTGGTGGATTAAAGGTGACGTGATACACGCGGCCAGATGGAGCATGCACGCGGCGGCCCACAATGCGCTCAACGATCAGTTCGTCAGGCACGGCAAATTCCAGCACGTTGTCAACTTTAATCCCGGCTTCCTTCATGGCATCGGCCTGAGGAATGGTGCGTGGGAAACCGTCCAGCAGGAAGCCGTTCCGACAGTCATCCTGAGCGATACGCTCTTTCACCAGCGCGATAACCAGTTCGTCGGTTACCAGTTTACCGGCGTCCATGATCTCTTTGGCTTGTTTACCCAGTTCGCTGCCTGCCTTGACTGCTGCACGCAACATGTCGCCCGTAGAGATCTGCGGAATACCGTATTTCTCCATAATAAACTGAGCCTGAGTCCCCTTACCTGCACCCGGTGCACCGAGCAGAATAATACGCATTGCGTAAATCCCCTTGCGAATCGCTTAAATGATCAATTTATCCAGGCCAAGAACATACCATCTCGGCCCTTTATCCACAAGGAACCCGGCGGTTATCCTCCACGGTGACAGCCTCTGGATGCTCCCCTCTGCAGGTCTGAAGGCATAGCCAACGCTTGATTGCCACACCTGTCCTCCCGTAAGGGATCAAAAGGAGATAAATACACTTTTCGGAAAATCGGCTATAAATTGCTCGCTCAGAGCGCCCACAAGCGGCTGAGGGTTTGTTCAACCTCATCGGTCATATCGACACGCCTTTTACCCTCCCCTCTGGACCAGCAGGAGAGGCGAAGCGTGCGCGAGTGAGTAAAGTAGCTGGCCCCTGCTGCTTTCAGTTGCTTTTGCAAAACCTCGCTCAGTGAAGGCACGGTGAAACAGCTGAACGGCAGATTGGGATCGCTGATGGAGACAAAATCCATCCCCGCCACATCCCTCATTTGAACTTTTCTGACCTGGGCCACGTTATAAGGCAGCCAGCTCCCGCTCTGAATCGTGCACAGCGCTTCATCCAGTGGTTTGCTGGAGGCGGTTGACTCTTCAAACAGCCTCAGCTCACTGCGCAGTACCGTACTGAAATCTCCCGGACGCAGCGCAATAATCGCCAGACCGACGGCCAGTGAAGCATGCTTGTGCAGCGGCGCGACAAAAATGGAGCTGTGTGCAGTAAGAGTACTGTGCAGGTTGGTAGCGAAACTTTGCGAAGCATCCACGACACCCTTTCCTTTGCAGTGACTCAGTGAGTTCACCGTGCCGGTGTAAGGGTTCACATGGGTGATGATTGGCGCATTACCTGGCTCGTTAAACTGCGAAGCCGGGTGGTGAAACAGCTCGCTGACCGTCTGAAAATGGGCGTGTTTCGCCAGGCACAGCGTAGTCTCCTGCTTATGAAACAGGTGTGAAAGGATCACCAGCCCGACCCGGACCGACTGAACAAAAAAAATATCGTAATCCTGCAGCTTGTAGAGCCGGGACAGCTTTTCCCGCAGCTCATCTCTTTTCATGCGTGCCTGCAGGTAAAAGTGTTCACCGTGGCGCTGACGCAGCTGGGGAGAAAAGGAAGAAGCGTCCATTAGTCGATTAACTCTTGTTGATAAAGTAGTGGCATAACGTTGTCGCGATAAACCGGGCCGATCGGGATTTCGCAAGGTGGCTGGCGGTGATTGACCCAGGCCATCGCGAGGATGTTTATGTCAAGCGCGGGCTGACCACTCAGACCAACCTGATAAACGTGATTTTCGATCGTCAGAGATCCCTGCGCGTCACGGCTGAAAAACAAACCAAAGGGCCGGAAGGTCTGGATCTCTCCCCTCAGCGTTTCGTACAGCTCGCGCCTGAGGCAGCTGAGGTGATCTTCACCGGCAGCAGGCTGGTCACCGGGCAGCATAAAAAGCGGCGAATCTGGCTTACGAACCAGCAACAGGGAGCGATTCTGAATAATGATGGCGGCACAGCGGACGAGAATGCTCATCTACGCTGCAACCGGGAAAAGTGATGTACCGACGTGATGTGAACAGGGATACCTTGTAACATCAAATAACATGCCACTGACTGTTTCCCTTCACCACCCAAAAAAATGACGGGCCATGGTTTTCCGGAATAGTGTTTTTTCATTTTTACCTTCCTTCAACCTGCAACTGGCTGTCATTGACGAGATATCAGGAAATTGGGTGCTGTGTGCGATCCCTTTCCCGGATGGTGTCGTTTCGCTGTCGTGCAGGTATCCCCGTCACGCAGGCCAGAGTAAGGAAAAGAGGCTGGACTTTAAATTGATATAAACAGACACTCCCTGTTAGTTTTTCTCACAGAGATCGATGATGCCCGACCTTCCCTCACTCCGCGCCCTGCACTACTTCCATCAGGCAGCTTTGCACCAGAGTTTCAGCCAGGCTGCCCAGTCGCTGAACGTCACCCACAGCGCCGTCAGCCATCAAATCAAGCAACTGGAAGAGTGGCTGGGTAAGCCGCTGTTTCTGAGGGCCAGCGGGCGGGTGCAGCTCACCTCAGAGGGCGAACGCCTGAAAGTGTGTTGTATACAGACCTTTCGGGAAATTGAGGTGACCTGCGAGAAGATCCGCGCCAGCAATCTCAACAGCCTCTCGGTCTCCTGCGCGCCCAGCTTCCTGGCTCAACGGCTGATCCCGCGCATCAGCCGCTTCAGTGAACGGCACAAAAATATTGCCCTGACCTTTCAGACACATGTGGAGATTGACAAAGTACGCAGCAAACAGACCGATGTGCTGATCCTCAGCCATGAACAGAGCGTGCAGGAGGATATTGCCGCCACGCTGATCACCGTCGATTATATCGGGCCGGTCTGCTCGCCAGATTTTGGCTATCACGTCACCTATGCCAGCGACTTCTCCACCTTGCCTCTGTTGCATGCCGATACCAAACTGCATGCCTGGGCGGAATGGGCAAAGAAAACCGGGGCAAAGGGGGATTTCTGGGCGGGAAAACACTTCGATAATCTGACCCTGGGGATCCAGGCCGCGCGAAACGGGCTGGGAATTATCATGACGCCGCAGATTCTGGTGAAGAAAGAGATCCGGGAAGGTACGCTGATTGCGCCGTTGGGGTTTGCTGAAGTGGACAGGGCGACCTGGATGATGGTGAAAGCGACGCGCAAAGATGAGCCGGAAATTGAGATGTTCCGGCGCTGGCTGCTGGAAGAAGCGGGGATGGTCGGCTGAGAAAGCGGGCGGAATAAACGCCGCCCGTGGATCAATTATTGCTCCCTGAGTGGACGAATTTGTTCGCCCACTCAGGTGCCGGCGACAATTAGCCCAGCAGCAGCTGGTTCATGCGGCGGATAAACAGGTTTGGATCTTCCAGCGTGCCGCGCTCGGCAAACATCGCCTGATCCAGCAGCAGCTCAACCCACTCCGCAAAGCGGGTTTCATCCTGCGTGTCCGCAGCACGTTTAACCAGCGCGTGATCCGGGTTTAGCTCGAACAGATACTTCACTTCCGGTACGTCCTGACCCGCAGCAGCGAACAGCTTCGCCATCTGGGTACTCATGTCGTTGGCTTCGGTGGTGACAATCGCCGGAGTATCGGTCAGGCGATGCGTCAGACGCACTTCCTTCACGCGGTCACCCAGCAGCGCCTTCACGCGCTCCACGAACGGCTCCAGCGCCTTCTGTGCCTCTTTCTGCTCTTCGCTCTCTTCCTCATCGGCCAGCTTAGACAGCGCCTCGTCCGCTTTGCTGACGGACTGGAACGACTTGCCGTCAAACTCGGTGAGGTAGCTCATCATCCACTCATCAATGCGATCGGACAGCAGCAGCACTTCGATGCCTTTCTTGCGGAACAGCTCCAGGTGCGGGCTGCTTTTCGCTGCCGCATAGCTGTCAGCAGTGATGTAATAAATCTTATCCTGACCCTCAACCATGCGGCTGACATAGTCTTCCAGCGACACGGTCTGTACTGCCCCTTCGCTGCTGGTGGAAGCAAAACGCAGCAGTTTAGCGATGATGTCGATGTTATTCGCATCTTCCGCCGGGCCTTCTTTCAGCACCAGGCCGAACTGCTGCCAGAACTGCTGATACTTCTCTTCGTCATCCTTCGCCACTTTTTCCAGCATCTGCAGCGCACGCTTGCTCAGGGCGTTACGCAGGTTCTGGGTAATGCGGCTGTCCTGAAGGATCTCACGGGAGACGTTCAGCGGCAGATCGCTGGAATCTATCAGGCCACGTACGAAACGCAGGTAGTTCGGCATAAACTGTTCGGCATCGTCCATGATAAACACGCGCTGCACGTACAGTTTCAGGCCGTGCTTGTGGTCGCGGTTCCACATATCCCACGGAGCCTGGGTCGGGATATACAGCAGGCTGGTGTATTCCTGCTTCCCTTCCACCCGATTATGGCTCCAGGTCAACGGATCGGCAAAATCATGGGAGACGTGCTTGTAGAATTCTTTGTACTCCTCCTCGCTGATGTCCGACTTGTTGCGGGTCCACAACGCCTGGGCTTTGTTGATCTTCTCCCAGCTGGTGGTGTCGTCTTCTTCGTTGCGGGTTTCGATTTCCACCGGCAGCGCAATGTGGTCGGAATACTTGCTGATGATGCTGCGCACGCGCCAGGCATCGAGGAATTCATCCTCACCTTCACGCAGGTGCAGGGTGATCTCGGTTCCCCGCTCATCTTTGCTGATATCGGCGATGGTGTATTCACCCTCGCCCGCTGATTCCCAGAACACACCTTCATCGGCGCTGGCACCGGCTGCACGGGTACGCACGGAAACCTTATCGGCCACGATAAACGCGGAGTAGAAACCGACGCCGAACTGACCGATCAGTTGGCTGTCTTTCGCCTGATCCGAGCCCATCGACTCCAGGAAGGATTTGGTGCCGGATTTGGCTATAGTGCCCAGGTTTTCAATGACTTCGTCACGTGTCATCCCGATGCCATTGTCGCTCAGCGTCAGGGTCCGGTTTTCCTTATCAACAGAAACCCTTACGCGCAGGTCGCCGTCGCCCTGATAGAGATCCGGCGTTGACAGAGCGCGGAAGCGCAACTTGTCGGCGGCATCAGAGGAGTTGGAGATCAGCTCTCGCAGGAAGATTTCTTTGTTTGAGTAGAGGGAATGGATCATCAGGTGCAGAAGCTGTTTTACCTCTGACTGGAAGCCACGCGTCTCTTGTCCTTTCATGGTCATTGCTACCTCATCGGAAACGTATTGGTATAGGTTGAGGTGAAGAATGGGGGCAGTTGGCAGGATTTCAAGACGGCACGATGGATCGTGCCGCTGAATGACTAAAATCTAATCTTGTGTCGCCCGGCAAGAGAGTGCGACAGCGTGGTGCCATCAACCATCTCCAGCTCGCCGCCAACCGGTACGCCGTGAGCGATGCGGCTGGCTTCAACGCCATACTGCCCGCATATTTCAGCGATGTAGTTTGCGGTCGCCTCCCCTTCCACCGTGGGATTGGTGGCGAGGATCACTTCCTGAATCGTCTCTTTCTCCAGCCGCTGTTCCAGCCGGTCCAGTCCGATATCATTGGGACCAATACCATCGAGTGGGGAAAGGTGGCCCATCAGCACAAAGTAGCGACCGGCGAACTGCCCGGTCTGCTCGATGGCATAAATGTCCGCCGGACTTTCCACCACGCAGATCAGGCCGTTTTGCTGACGGCGCGGATTGGCACAGATGGTGCAAATTTCCTGCTCGGTAAATGTCCGGCAGTCAGCACAGTGGCCAATTTCAGACATCGCACGTGTCAGGGCCTGCGCCAGGCGCATCCCGCCGCTGCGGTCACGCTGCAGTAGCTGGAAGGCCATGCGTTGGGCCGATTTCGGCCCGACGCCGGGCAGGCACCGCAGCGACTCCATCAGGCTTTCAAGGAGCGGGCTGGTTTGCATCAGAACGGCATCTTGAAGCCAGGCGGCAGCTGCATCCCGTTAGATACGCCAGCCATTTTTTCTTTCTGCGCTTCAGCAATACGACGTGCTGCATCGTTAAAGGCTGCAGCAATCAGATCTTCCAGCATGTCTTTGTCATCTTCCAGCAGGCTGGGATCCACTTCCACGCGACGGCAGTTGTGTGCGCCATTGATGGTGACCTTCACCAGGCCCGCGCCTGATTCGCCGGTGACTTCAAGCGCCGCGATCTCTTCCTGCACCTGCGCCATCTTGTCCTGCATTTGCTGGGCCTGCTTCATCAGGTTACCCAGTCCGCCTTTTCCAAACATAGTTTTCTCTCTCAGATCGGGCCGCGCCCGGAAGCGCAGCGTTTCAAAGGGGCCGTATACTCTCTTCATCCACATCTGCATCGAAAAACCGACGCAGCGTCTGAATATGATTATCCGCGATAATTGACTGACGCGCCTGCGCCAGCTTTTCTTCATAAATTTTCTGACGCCACTCCAGCGGAGTTAACACCGCGGGATTATCGTCTTCAAGCAGCGTTAATTCAACCGGCTGACCTGCCGCCTCGCTCAGCACCTCGGTAAGAACTTTCTGTGCCGAAGGGGTATTCAGGTGGCGCTGGCTGGAGCGAAGATGCAGTGTGATACCGCTTTCTGTCTGCTCTTTCCAGGCGTTCAGCGCCAGTTGCTGCACCAGTTTCGGCAGCGTCAGCCCGGCAATTTCCGCCGCCCAGGCATCACGCTGCTGCGATTCTGCCGCCAGTTTCACCATCAGTTCCGGGGTCTTTTCATGCTCCAGCGCCGTGCGTAAAGCCTTTGGCGTGGCTACCGGTTCTGGCTTCACTTCGGCGGTTTGCGCCTTCCAGCGATAAGCTTCTTTTTTTACCGGCACGGCAGGCTCAGCGGCAGCCTGCCGCTTCTGACCGCGCTCGGTAACTGAAGCCAACCGCTCCAGTGCCGAACTTGCCGGCCGCGCATTCTGCGCTGCCGGCTCACTCTTTTTTGGTTTGGTCACTCCCTGCTGGCGCATTAACTGTGTTCGCGCCTGCAGTAGCTGGCTGGTGGTATCAGGCAAATTCGCCTGAGGCTCTGCCGCCTGCACCGTATGGGCCGGCGTATCGGCGGCCGGGGCGACGGCAGGTCTGCTCTGAACTGGTGAAGGCTGGGCCTGTGGGATCATTGCAGGGCGGGCCACCGGTTCGGCAATCACCTGTTTAGGATGAAAGGCCAGCGCACGCAACAGCGTCATCTCCACACCCATACGACGATCCGGTGCCAGCGGCAGCTCTTTACGCCCCATCAGCAGAGTCTGGTAATAAAGCTGGACATCCGCAGGGGGTAATACTCTGGCCAGTTCGCGCAGACGCTGTTCTACAGCGGCAAAATCGTCGCCGGACGCCGAGGGCAGCAGTTGGATCATCGCCACACGGTGCAACAACGTCAGCATTTCCACCAGTAACGCTTCCCACTCCACGCCCCGCGAAGCGGCCTGGTTAAGCAGTGACATCACCTGCTCGCCTTCAGCATTGACCAGCGCCTCAATCATCGCCAGCGGCTGTTCGTCATCAAGCGTGCCGAGCATATCGTTTACGGTGGCCGTGGTCACCTGCCCCTGCCCCATAGCAATCGCCTGATCCGTCAGGCTCAGCGCATCACGCATGCTGCCGTCGGCCGCTCTGGAGAGCAGTTGCAGCGCCCGAGCTTCCGCTGCAATCTTCTCCTCCTGCAGAACGTGCTCCAGCTGACCACGGATCTGCGCCACATCCAGTGCCTTAAGATGGAACTGCAGACAGCGGGAAAGAATGGTAACCGGCAGTTTTTGTGGATCGGTGGTTGCCAGCAGGAATTTCACGTGCTCCGGAGGCTCTTCCAGCGTTTTTAGCAGCGCATTGAAACTGTGCCGCGAAAGCATATGAACTTCATCGATCAGGTAGACCTTAAAGCGGCCGCGGGCAGGCGCATACTGGACGTTGTCCAGCAGGTCCCGGGTGTCTTCAACTTTGGTACGTGAGGCGGCGTCAATCTCAATCAGGTCAACGAAGCGACCCTGTTCGATCTCACGACAATTATCGCATTGCCCACAGGGGGTGGCAGTGATGCCGGTTTCACAGTTCAACCCTTTAGCGAGCAGCCGGGCAATGGTGGTTTTGCCCACGCCGCGCGTACCGGAAAACAGATAAGCGTGATGAATACGGCCAAGGGAGAGGCCATTAGCCAGCGCGGTCAGAACGTGCTCCTGACCGACAACATCTGTAAACGCTTGCGGACGCCACTTGCGGGCCAGTACCTGATAGCTCATTAACACTTCATCGTTGATGGATAAATAATTGACCTAAACCTCGTTAAACCGCAGTTTAGCCTTGATTCGTTACTTCGCGACAGTGTACCAGTACGTTTGATGCCATTCCTATACCTTTGAGTAAATCATGCCAATGAAGGCCACCACCCCAGACTTTCAGGAAGCACATTTAACAACAATCAGAACCTGATTCACAAATTCAAACCAAATAAACCCAATAATAACCTGATAATCATTAAAATAAACAGTATCAATTTCTAACTGTCCTAATTAAAATCAAAGAAGAAAGAAAAGGTGTTATTTTATTTTGGACCCAAAAAGACATCGGAATGATAAAATAAATTACCCTTTGAAATCAGCGTGAATAGTATATTTTCGATTTTAATGTTTTTTACTACCCTATGATAATAGTCGATTTTTATAATAATCAGTGTAACGGATACACTTAATACCTTGTTAACAAAAAGATAATGGAATATAAAAATGCAAAAACAAAATGCCAAAAAGGGCCCCACCCTTCTCGCTGTAAGCTCCCATCATCCCTTTATTAAAGCTATCAATACGATCGCCATTATCAGTCTTCCTTTTCTTGGAACGATGAATATCACTTATGCCAGTGAAGATGTGGCCATCGGGACTCAGGGTGGAAGTGGCGGCAGCGGAAGCTCAGCCAGCAGCGCAGGGGGGGCCACGAACGGAAGCAATGGCAGCAGCGGGGCTAATGCCAATGGTGCCAGCAGCGGAGGTAACGGCAGTAATGGAGTAACCGGCGGAAATGCCGCCAGTGGCACTTCAGGCATCAACGGTAATGATGGTGCTGCCGGAACGGATGCAACCTCTGCTTTACGCAATGTAAAAGGCCAGCTCGGTACACTGCAAATTGGCGGTGCCGGTGGTGAAGGCGGAGCCGCAGGCCAGGCCTCAGCAGGAACGGCCGGAGGAACCGGCGGCGCGGGAGGTAACGGTGGCAATGGTGGCTCGACAGGTTCCGGTGGCGATGGCGGCGACGGAGGAAATGGCGGTAACGGCGGTAATGGCGCGGATGGCGGCAACGGCGGCGTCGGTGCTGCTGGCGGTAACGGCAACCTGACCATCACCTCCAGTAATTTTACCACCACGACGGCCACGATTGGCGGAACAGGTGGCAATGCCAGTAGCGGAGAAGCGGGCCAGGCTGGCGGAAACGGCGGCGCAGGTAACAGCGGCGGCGAAGCTGGTGTGGATGGCCTTCAGGCCGCAGGTGGTCTGCCTGGTTATGGTGGGAAAGGCGGCAACGGCGGGAAAGGCGGTAACGGCGGCAGTGGTGCAAACGGTGCATCAGGCGGCACTGGCAGCCTGACGCTGAACAGCACCACGATGACCGTCAAAAGTGCGTTAACACTTGGTGGTAATGCCGGTGCAGGTTCCAACGGCGGCAACGGCGCGACCGGCGGTAAGGGCGGCGATGCAGGTAAAACCTCTGAGGATTACGTTGACACCAATATCACCGGTGAAGTGGGTGACAGCGGAAACGGCGGAACGGCCGGAGCGGGTGGCAACGGCGGCCAGGGTGCTGACGGCGGCAACGGCGGCGCAGGTACACTGACGCTGACTAACAGCGCCGTAACCGCGCAGTCAGTTGCTCTTGGTGGCAATGGTGCCAACGGTGGCAACGGCGGAAACAGCGGGACGAACGGAAAATCCGGTGCCGTTGACGTCACTGCATCAGCAGGTGCCGGTGCAGCGGGCGGCAAAGGCGGTAACGCAGGCAATGGCGGCACAGCGGGTGCAGGCTCACTGGTTGTCAGCAGCAGTACGCTCAATGTGACCAGCGGGATCCAGGTTGGTGGCGTCGGCGGTAACGGTGGTAATGGTGGCGCCCTGCAGGGCAGCTCCGCAGCCGGAACCGGCGGCAATGGTTCCGATGGTGCATCCGGTACCCTGACCTTCACCAACAGCGTCATCAATAACAAAGGTACGCTGACGCTGGGGGGCCAGGGTGGCAGCGCCGGTGACGGTGGTATTACCAACGGAGCCAGAGGCAGATCGGGCAACGGCGGCGCGGCAGGCAATGGCGGCGACGGTACTGCTATCTTTGAGAGCGGCAGTGGGCAGATTGGTAGTGATGTCCAGATCGGCGGTCTGAATGGCAGCAAAGATGGCGTGTTGAACAGCGGTTCGCTGGTACAGTCAGCGGGACTGGGCGGTGCCGGATTGCTGGAAATCCGCGGTGGCACCTTCACCGCCGGAACGCTGACACTGGGGGTGGCAAATCTGTGGAGTGCACTGACAGATACCCTGACCAGCGCAGAAAATCAGTTCCTGCAGAGTGGTGGCACATTCCAGGTTGGCAGCACCGTGTTGAATAATGGTAGCCTGACTATCAGCAATGGTACTTACGCCAGCCAGACCCTGGAAGCGAATCAGGGCACGCTGACCGTCAGTGGTGACGGTACCGCCATCTTTGGCTCAACTGAACTGGACGCCAACAACTGGCAGGAAAACGTGGCGCTGATGCAGCAGGATCGCCAACTGACCTTTAACGGCAAGCTGATCCTGAGCGGCGACACGACTCTGGATCTCTCCAGCCCTGACCTGAACTGGCGCGTGGGCGGCGATGAGTTCACTTACGGCCTGGGGGACTCTTCCCTGACCGTGGTCAATGCCCGTTCCTATATCGATTCCGGCAACGCGGCGCTCTCTCTGGGTTATGGCCAGATTGATAAAAACGCCTACCTGCTGGTGATGACGGATGGCGGCGTTACGGCCGGAGAGACGTTCACGGCGGTAACCGGGTCTGGCCTGCAGGGGGAGGTTTCTCCAGCCTGGCAGGATGCCAACATCAGTACCACCAGCAGGTTGCTGACCGCGAAACAGACCGCCGGAACGGATGCCACGCAGATCACCATTGAAAATGCCGATCTCAGCACCAGCCTCCCAAGACTCTCATTCAGGACGGCCAGCCTGATGAATGCAATGAGCAGCCAGATCGGGGTGGATGTAAATGCTGACAATGCGGCACAGCAATTCGTGTCGAAAGCGATGGATGTCCGTTATGTCAGCGATGCCGGAACGGCTGCACGTCTGATCGAATCAGCGGTGAATATGGCCTCAATTGCCAACGTGGCCGGAACCAGCTTCCAGGTCATGTCAGCCACCGCGAAAACCCTGTCCAGGCATCTGTCAGAGGGACAACACTTCTTCAAAGGCACACCGCTTGAAGAAGGGTTCAACCTGTGGACTTCCCTGCTGTATGACAACAGCCGCCTGTCTGGCTATAACTCTGGAGGCTTTGATGCCAAAACCAAAACATGGCTGGGTGGCATCTTTATTGGCGGTGAGGATACACTGATCACCGAGGCGGGTGGGATCCTGAAAACGGGCGGATCACTGAACATTGGTAAAGGGAAAAGCAAAGCCAGCGGCAACCTCTACCCGGTGAAGAACGACATCGATTTCTGGGGCGCTTCCCTGTACGGCAGCTGGATCAAAGAGAACTGGAACCTGATTGGCGACCTGAACTTCTCCAGCGTCAGCCACAGCATGAAGCAATCGCTCGACCCGGTGACCGGTTATTCAACCCTGTCCGGGGATGCAAAATCGACGATTATCAGCGCCGGTCTGACCCGCGAGTATGTGTTTGAAACCGAATACGTCGACATTATGCCGCACCTTGGCATTCGTTATACCCTGCTGAAAAACGACGGTTTCAATGCCACAAGTGAAGGGAAAACGCTGTTTAAAAACGGGTCTAACTCTCTGTCTCTGTGGTCTGTGCCGCTGGGTGTCAGCTTAAGCAAAGAGTACAAGAATGACTCTGGCTACACGCTGAAACCGGCACTGGATTTCTCCTACATCGCGACCGGCGGTGACACAACCAGTGGCACCAAAGTGTCAATGGAAGGCGTCAGCGGCTCAGCATGGAGTGAATCCCGTATCGCTGACAGCTCGGCATACGCGGCCAGCGCCGGTATTCAGTTGCAGAAAGGCAATATGACTTACGGTCTGGGCTACGGCGTCCAGAAGTCATCCAATGAAACGTCTCAGGCCGTTTCTGCTTCATTCAACCTGAAGTTCTGATGATAAAAAAGGCTGGTTACGCAAAGTAACCAGCCTTTTTCAGCAGCTCGCTGCCAGAAGATATTAGTGGCCCGGGAAATTCACCAGGCTGAAGCACTCAATCCCCATCGCGTTCAGGCGCGCTTCCCCGCTCAAATCGAACAGGTTAATGATAAAAGCGGCATCTTTCACTTCACCACCGGCACGACGGATCAGTTTCGCTGTGGCTTCGATCGTTCCACCTGTTGCCAGCAAATCGTCCACCACCAGCACAACATCACCCTCCGCGATCGCATCGCAGTGCAGCTCTAACTGGTCGGTACCGTATTCCAGCTCATAGCTTTCGGCAAACGTTTTGCGCGGCAGTTTGCCCGGCTTACGCACAGGAACAAAACCCACGCCCAGTCCTAACGCCACCGGAGCACCGAACAGGAAGCCACGGGCTTCGGTTCCCACCACTTTGGTGATGCCAGCATCACGGAAACGATCAACCAACAGTTCAATACTGAGTGCGTACGCTTTTGGATCTTCCAGCAGGCTGGTCACGTCGCGGAACAGAATGCCCGGCTTTGGATAATCCGGGATGCTTTTGATACTGTTTTTAAGGAATTCAAGCTGCTGAGCAGTTGCGGTCATAATGTTATGCCTGGTAAATACAAATCTGACTCGCGCAGCTTCAGAGGCTCTTGCGAACTGATTCGCAGAGCCTGACGGACCATCTGGGGGGAAGCCGCGCACGAAAACGACCAAATCTATGCAAACCGGCCGGTAAATGCAACCGCGGAAAGCAAAAGTAGCTCAGATAAGGGTATCATATTCTGGCTGATTACCGGAGAGAACAAGATGAAAAGTGCCCACCTGCTGGCGCAGTTAGAAGCAAAGCTGGAAGAGCTGGCACAGGCTGTGGCGCCCCATGCGAATAAAAGAACGCCAAAGGCCCGTTTCGACAGCCAGCTGTTCCACAGCCACAGTACCCGACTGGGCGATTATCTGGAGGAAGTACGCCAGAGTCTGAACCAGCTGAAACAGAGTGTGAGCGCCCAGCGAACGGAGCGCGTAGCCTGGATGGCTGAACGGGTGGTGTTGCAGATGGGCGCACTTCAGCGGGAGCTGGCGACCCAGACTTTGCGCAAGGGAGAGACGCGAGAAGAGCCGGAAAGCGAAAACCTTTATGAAAAACTGGCGAAACATCAGGATTATGAGCGCCGCCTGCGCGCCATGATTGCGGACCGGGAAAGCCAGCTGGCGCTGCAGGAGACGCTGGCCCAGCAGCAAACGCTGCAACGGGAGATCGCCACTCAGGAGGGCCGCTTACAGCGTTGTCAGCAGGCGCTGAAGAGAATTGAACGCGCCATTGAAAAACGTGAACACTAGCTATACTAGCTGCATACCATTTTTGACTGGAGACAACGGATGGGACTTCTCTCCTGGATCATCATCGGGTTACTGGTGGGTTTTGTCACCCGGCGTTTTTTCCCCGGACGCCCCGGCGGACTGGTCGCCACACTGGTCCTCGCTGTGGTCGGTGCATTGATCGGCGGCTATATCAGCGCCTTCTTTGATTACGGTACGCTGGCCGGAATGGATCCCAGAGCGATGCTGATTGCCCTGGCCGGTGCGCTGATTATGGTGCTGCTGGTCAGAAAACTGCGGATCTGAAGTTATTAAGGAACGCCATGTCGCTTGAAACCGCCCCGGAAGAAGTAAAGCTGGCCGTAGATTTGATTATGCTGCTGGAAGAGAATGCCATTGCGCCCCATACCGTGCTGGCTGCGCTGGCTATTGTACAGAGGGATTTTGAAAAAAAATTAGCCGATAAAAGTTAAGCGCTCCCCCTGTCAGGCCAGGAGAATACGTAATGAAGGGCTGTGTTTCAGCATATCGATCAGCACTTCCACCAGTTGCGGAGTGTCCGCGACCAGGTCAAAGCTTTCCGGCATAAACAACCAGTTTTCCATGATGCCGGTGATGTAGCCACGTATCACTATCGCCGTACGACGGGTATCCAGGTTTTCCGGCAGTTGACCAGCGGCCATACACTGACGCAGCACGTCTTCAATCTTCTCGTAACATTCAAGGTACAGAGTCTGCTGCATCATCTGTAAAGTGGTCATTTCACCCACGAACTCACATTTATGGAAAATAATTTCCAGAAGTGCACGTCTGCGGGTATCCCTGGCTGTTGCTTCAAGCACATACGAAATCATCGCCCGCATCACTGACAGTGGATCTGAGGGATATTTTAATTGATACTCAAGCTCTAAGTCTTCCAGTCCGGACTCGGACTGCGCCCATATTTCATTGAGCAGATCGGTTTTGTTTTTGAAATGCCAGTAGATTGCACCCCGCGTCACCCCCGCCGCAGTGGCGATGTCGGCCAGTGACGTTTTAGACACACCGTGTTCGGAGAATCTTTCAATTGCCGCATCAATGATGTGATTTCGCGTTTCTAATGCCTGTTGTTTGGTTTTTCGTGCCATAGGGGGATTTTTACAAAAAGGTGCACTTACATACATTTGCGAATGTATGTACCATAGCACGACCATAATTTAAACGCAGCAATGGGTTTATGGGTTTGTGATCCATTGAACAATCGATATCGGACACTCGAGGTTTATTTATGAACAAAAACAGAGGGATAACGCCTCTGGCGGCCGTTCTGATGCTTTCAGGCAGCTTAGTGCTGACAGGATGTGATAATAAAGAAGCGCAGCAAGGCGGACAGCAGCAGGCACCTGAAGTAGGTGTTGTTACGCTGAAAAGCGCTCCGCTTACCGTCACTACCGACCTCCCGGGTCGTACTTCCTCGTTCCGTGTTGCAGAAGTTCGCCCTCAGGTTTCGGGCATTATTTTAAAACGCAATTTCGTGGAAGGCAGCGATATCAAGGCTGGAGAATCTCTTTATCAGATTGACCCGGCTACTTATCAGGCGGCTTATGACAGCGCCAAAGGCGATTTAGTGCAGGCACAGGCCAATGCTCAGATCGCGGCCCTGACCGTGAAACGCTACAAACCTCTGCTGGGCACCAAATATATCAGCCAGCAGGATTATGATACTGCCGTTGCCACAGCGAGCCAGACCGCCGCTGCGGTACAGGTTGCAAAAGCCAACGTTGAAACTGCCCGTATCAACCTGGCCTATACCAAAGTGACTTCACCAATCAGTGGCCGCATTGGCAAATCTTCCGTGACGGAAGGTGCGCTGGTGCAGAGCGCACAGACCACTGCGCTGGCAACAGTACAGCAGCTTGACCCACTTTATGTCGACGTCACGCAGTCAAGTGAAGACTTTATGCGCCTGCGCTCAGAGCTGAACTCCGGCAAGTTACAACAAAACAACGGAAAAGCTCAGGTCAAACTGTTACTGCAGGATGGTAGCGAATACGCCCAGGCCGGAACATTGGAATTCTCTGATGTGACCGTGGATGAGACCACTGGCTCAATCACTCTGCGTGCGGTATTCCCTAACCCTGACCACTCTCTTCTGCCAGGCATGTTCGTGCGTGCCCGTCTGGATGAGGGAATCAACCCAAGCGCGCTGTTAGTGCCTCAGCAGGCGGTTACCCGCACGCCGACCGGCCAGGCAACCGCGATGGTGGTGGGTGCAGATAATAAAGTTGAAGTGCGCAATCTGACGACGGATCAGGCTATCGGCGATAAGTGGCTGGTGACCGGCGGTCTGAAAGAAGGCGACAAAGTGATCACCGTTGGTGTTCAGCGTGCCAAACCGGGTGCTCAGGTTACCCCGCAGGAAGTGAGTACAGACAGTGCCGGGCAGGCAAAGTCTGAACAACCGCAGTCTTAAACAGGAGCCGCTGATACATGGCTAAGTTCTTTATCGATCGCCCCATCTTTGCATGGGTAATCGCCATCATTATTATGCTGGCGGGCGTGCTGTCGATTCTAAAACTGCCGATCGAGCAATATCCCAATGTTGCGCCGCCGGCAGTGCAGATCCGCGCCGTTTACCCGGGAGCTGATGCGAAAACGCTGCAGGACTCAGTAACGCAGGTTATTGAGCAAAACATGAACGGTATCGATGGCCTGATGTATATGTCATCGAACAGCGACTCATCCGGGACTTTACAGCTGACCCTGACCTTCCAGTCAGGCACTGACCCGGATATCGCCCAGGTTCAGGTGCAGAACAAACTGCAGCTGGCAACGCCGTTACTGCCACAGGAAGTACAACAGCAGGGGATCCAGGTTCAGAAATCCTCCAGTAGCTTCCTGATGGTGGCCGGTTTCGTCAGTGATGATGGCAGCATGACGCAGAACGACATTTCGGACTACGTGGCCTCGAATATCAAAGATCCAATCAGCCGAACCCTCGGCGTGGGTGATACCCAGATCTTCGGTGCCCAGTACGCGATGCGCATCTGGATGGACCCGCACAAACTGAATAACTATCAGTTGACGCCGGTCGATGTCATCAGCGCTATTACCTCGCAGAACTCACAGGTTGCCGCTGGTCAGTTGGGCGGATCTCCGCCTATGCCGGGCCAACAGCTTAATGCCTCGATCATTGCGCAAACCCGTCTGACCTCGACCGACGAATTCGGCAAAATACTGCTGAAGGTTAATGCCGATGGATCGCGCGTGTTACTGAAGGACGTGGCGAAAATCGAGCTCGGCGGTGAAAACTACGAGATCATTGCGCGCTACAACGGCAAACCAGCGTCAGGTATCGGTATCAAACTGGCAACGGGCGCTAACGCACTGGATACAGCAGCAGCGGTAAAAGCGGAACTGGCCAAACTGGAACCGTTCTTCCCGGCCGGGCTGAAAACCGTTTACCCTTATGACACCACGCCATTCGTTAAAATTTCCATTATGGAAGTGGTGAAAACGCTGATCGAAGCGATCGTACTGGTCTTCATCGTGATGTACCTGTTCCTGCAAAACTTCCGCGCCACGTTGATCCCAACGATTGCGGTGCCGGTCGTGTTGCTGGGGACCTTTGCGATAATCAGTGCCTTCGGCTACTCGATAAACACCCTGACGATGTTCGGGATGGTGCTGGCTATAGGGCTGCTGGTGGATGATGCCATCGTGGTGGTGGAGAACGTCGAGCGTGTGATGTCCGAAGAGGGCCTGCCGCCGAAAGAAGCCACCAAGAAATCAATGGAACAGATCCAGGGCGCGCTGGTCGGTATTGCGCTGGTGCTCTCTGCGGTATTCATCCCGATGGCCTTCTTCGGTGGATCGACCGGGGTTATCTATCGTCAGTTCTCGATTACGATTGTGTCGGCAATGGTGCTGTCCGTTATTGTGGCGTTGATCCTGACGCCAGCGCTCTGCGCCACCATGCTTAAACCTGTCAAAAAAGGCGACCACGGCAAGACTACCGGGTTCTTCGGCTGGTTTAACCGTATGTTCGACAAGAGCACCCATCACTACACCGACAGCGTAGGCCACATTATTCGCAGTACCGGTCGCTATCTGGTGATCTATCTGCTGATCGTGGTGGGGATGGCGTATCTGTTCCTGAAGCTGCCGACCTCTTTCCTGCCGGAAGAAGATCAGGGGCTGCTGCTGGCTCAGGCCCAGTTGCCTGCGGGCGCAACTCAGGAGCGTACCGAGAAGGTGCTGGATCAGGTTACGGATTACTTCCTGACCAAAGAGAAAGATAACGTTCGCTCGGTCTTTACCGTTAACGGCTTTGGTTTTGCCGGTCGTGGACAGAACACCGGTATCGCCTTCGTCAGCCTTAAACCGTGGGACGAACGTGACGGAGCAGCTAACAAGGTCGACGGCATTGCCGGACGAGCCATGAAGGCCTTCGGCGCGATCAAAGATGCGATGGTGATCCCGTTCAACCTGCCCGCGATTATCGAACTGGGTAACGCCACCGGCTTTGACTTTGAGCTGATTGACCAGGCTAACCTGGGGCATGATGCGCTGACCAACGCCCGTAATCAGCTGCTGGGTTCAGTGGCCAAACATCCTGACACGCTGGTGGGTGTGCGTCCGAACGGTCTGGAAGATACGCCACAGTACAAGCTGACTATCGATCAGGAGAAAGCAGAAGCCCTTGGCGTCTCGATCTCTGACATTAATACCACGCTGGGTGCTTCGTGGGGCGGTTCCTACGTCAACGACTTCATCGACCGCGGTCGCGTGAAGAAGGTGTACGTAATGGGCCAGGCGGACTCCCGTATGCTGCCGGACGATATCAATAAATGGTACGTGCGTGGCTCCGGGGGGCAGATGGTGCCGTTCTCCGCTTTCGCTTCGGCGAAATGGCAGTACGGTTCACCGCGACTGGAACGTTATAACGGTCTGCCATCAATGGAAATCCTTGGTCAGGCAGCACCGGGCAAAAGCTCCGGTGAAGCAATGGGACTGATGGAACAGCTGGCGTCTCAGCTACCAGCGGGAATCGGCTATGACTGGACGGGAATGTCCTATCAGGAACGCCTGTCCGGTAACCAGGCCCCTGCCCTGTACGCCATCTCTCTGATTGTGGTGTTCCTGTGTCTGGCGGCACTGTATGAGAGCTGGTCGATACCGTTTGCGGTTATGCTGGTTGTTCCGCTCGGGGTTATTGGTGCGCTGATCTTTACCACGGTGCGTGGATTGAGTAATGACGTCTACTTCGTGGTGGGCCTGCTGACAACCATTGGGCTGTCGGCGAAGAACGCGATACTGATCGTGGAATTCGCCAAAGACCTGATGGAAAAAGAAGGCAAAGGCCTGGTGGAATCGACGCTGGAAGCGGTCCGTATGCGTTTGCGTCCGATTCTGATGACCTCACTGGCCTTTATCCTCGGCGTACTGCCGCTGACTATCAGTACCGGAGCAGGTTCCGGTGCGCAGAATGCGGTAGGTACCGGGGTAATGGGCGGGATGGTAACCGCGACTATTCTGGCAATCTTCTTTGTACCTGTGTTCTTTGTGGTGGTTCGCCGCCGCTTCAGCAAGAACAAGGAAGAGCTGGAACACGGTCATCCGGAAGAGCATCATCAGCACTAATCCCTGCTGTTAAACAAACTGAAGAGGCCGCTTATGCGGCCTCTTTTTTTTGGCCGCAGTGATTAAAGACGGGCTTTTACCTTCTACGTACTCTGAAAAGTCGTTTATGCCGCAATGCCTGTTGCAATCTGAAAACAGCACGCGCATAATAATTGCTATGTTATAACATACCAACAGTTCAGTGGGGATTTATGAAAAAGGGTATTCATCCTGCTTACCGCACCGTGGCGTTCCACGATACCAGTGCCAACACTTATTTCACCGTTGGCTCCACCATCAAAACCGAAAGGACAGTGGAGCTCAACGGTCAGGTCCTGCCCTACGTGGCGCTGGACGTCTCTTCTGCTTCCCATCCGTACTACACCGGTAAGCAGAAAGAGTTTGCCAAAGAAGGCAGTGCACATCGCTTTAATCAGCGTTTTGGCCGTTTTTTCCCACCCGCTAAGTAAGGAGTCAGCATGCAGGTTCTGAGTTCACTGGCTTCGGCCAAAAAACGTCATAAAGATTGCAAAGTCGTGCGTCGTAAGGGGCGTATCTACGTGATCTGCAAAACTAACCCCCGGTTTAAAGCCGTACAGGGAAAAAAGAAAAAACGCTGATCGGTAAAAACTGTGCCTGCGCCGGAAACGCAGGCCTGAACTTCAGAGTCAATGCCGCATAATGCGGCTTTTTTTCGCCTGTAAAAAAGGGCCTCCCTGCCCCGTACTGCTTACTTCATGCTGGAGAGCATGGCACTAACGTTATGCTTAAACGCTGCCACATAGCTATCCGCCGCGCCGCCTTTTTTGGTCAGCGCTTCCGGGTAAAGTTCACCACCTGGTTGTGCACCCGTTGCGGAAGCAATCTGTTTTACCAGGCGAGGGTCGGTCTGGTTCTCAATAAAGTAGCTACGGATATGTTCTTTTTTCAGCTGAGTGATCAGCCCGGCCACGTCTGAAGCGCTGGCTTCAGATTCCGTTGAAAAGCCGACCGGCGACATAAAGCTGACGCCATAGCGCTGGCCGAAGTAGCCGAAAGCATCATGGCTGGTCAGTACCTTACGCTTCGCTACCGGCACGGAGGCAAAGCTGGTTTCGGCCCATTTATCCAGTTTCTGCAACTGGCTGACGTAAGCCGAACCTCGCTGGCGAAAGTAATCTGCATCCTGGGGATCCGCAGCGATCAGAGCGTTCATCACGTTGTTCGCATAAACCACGCCGTTTTGCATGCTGTTCCAGGCATGCGGATCGGTGATGGTTTTGCCCTCTTCTTCCATAGAACGGGTGGCGATCCCCTGAGAGGCAACAATCACTTTGCCTTTATAATCAGACGCTGAAATCAGGCGATCCATCCACCCTTCCAGGCCCAGTCCGCTGACAAACACCATGTCCGCTTTTGACAGCGCCTGGCTGTCCTGTGGAGTAGGTTCAAAGCTGTGCGGGTCGCCATCCGGTCCGACCAGATTTTTCACCCTGACGTGATCGCCGCCCACTTCCTTAACGATATCGCCCAGCACAGAAAAACTGGCTACCGTTTCCACGGTTTTTGCCATCGCCAGCGGGGTGATAAAAATCGCCGCAACAGCCAGCGCTACAGGTAACTTCTTCATGCTTTCTCCTTACCAACTGAAAAAGGGCGTGCGCGGAAAATTCCGCCACAGGGCCCGACTAAAATAGAGACAAAAAACAGAATGGCGGCGCTGAGCACCACCGCCGGTCCGGCAGGCAGTGACAGATAAAAAGAGGCAATCAGGCCGCTGAAGCTGGCGATCAGTGCGAGGATCATCGCCGAAGCGATCATCCCGGGCAGTTCCTGCCGCCAGAAGCGGGCCGCCGCGGCGGGCAACATCATCAGGCCCACACACATCAGCGTGCCAAGAACCTGGAACCCGGCGACCAGATTGGTCACCACCAGGATGAGGAAAATGCCATGCACCAGCGGAGCCACCCAGCGGCTCTGCGCACGTAAAAATGTCGGGTCAAATGCATCAATCACCAGCGGACGATAGATTGCCGCCAGCACCAGCAGGGAAACAGCCGCAATTCCGCTGACCAGCATAATTGAGGGGCTATCCACCGCCAGCAGCGAGCCGAACAGCACATGCAGCAGATCGACACTCGATCCGCGCAGGGAAACCAGCGTCACCCCTAAGGCCAGCGATCCCAGATAGAAACCGGCAAAGCTGGCATCTTCCCTTAAGGGGGTGTAGCGGCTTACGGCACCGGAGAGTAACGCGACTGACAACCCGGCAATCACGCCACCGGTCCCCATTGCCACCAGTGATAACCCTGATATCAGGTAACCAATTGCCGCACCAGGCAGCACCGCATGGGAAAGTGCATCACCCACCAGGCTCATTCTGCGCAGCAATAAAAAGACGCCCAGTGGTGTGGCACTCAGCGACAGTGCCACACAGGCCACCAGCGCCCGACGCATAAAACCAAACTCCATAAAAGGCTGCACCAGCGCAAGAGTCATCTTTTCTCCTTAACGTGGCTGAAGTTGAGTTGGGTAACGGCTGAACCCGGCCCTGACCATTCGGCATGACTGCCCTTCAGGCGAAGCGTCTGCGGGAAATATTTCTCCACCGTCGCCATATCGTGCAGCACCACTATCAAGGTACAACCGGCCTGATGCCGCTCTTCCAGCAGCGCCAAAAGCAAATCGGTGGTGTGGCTGTCCACGCCGGTAAAGGGTTCATCAAGCAGTAATAAGGAAGCATCCTGCACCAACAGACGGGCAAACAGCACGCGCTGCAGCTGACCGCCAGAGAGCGTACCCGGCTGGGCAGTGGCAAAATCCTGCATGTTGACCTTTTCCAGCGCGGTGATCACCGTCTGACGCATGCTGCGATTAATGGCGCCAAACCAGCCACAGCGTTTCCAGCAGCCCATCGCCACCAGATCAAAGACGCTGATCGGAAAAGTGCGTTCAATTTCAGATTGCTGAGGAAGCCATGCCATACTGGCGCGTGGTTTTGGCAGGCTGACCGAGCCGGATACCGGAGGAAGGAGACCCGCCAGCGTCTTCAGTAAAGTGGATTTTCCGGAACCATTTGCGCCAACCAGTGCAGTCATTGATCCCTGTAAAAACTCGCCATCAAGCGCAGGGGTTACCGCTCTGCCCTGATAGCCAACGGTGAGTTTATTGAGTGTGATCATCAGGAGACGGCCCAGTAAGTAAAAACCAGCAACAACATGGCCACCGCACCGGCTAAGGTAAGGCGCATTAAAGCAGACTGCGTCAGCAGCGTTCCCTTACGGGTTAGAGAAGAGAGTGAGGACATCGCGCAAAACCGAGATAATGTTATAACATAACAATATTCTACGATCGCTGATGCCGTAAAGCTTTGGGCAAAGTGTATCTAAGTATGACTAACCTCTCGCCGACGATGAGAGCCGTTATATAAAATATTTTCAACTTCCTGTTTTTTTCTATCGCAGAAAGAGAATTTGTCTACTAAAATAATTAATAGTCAAATCATCGAGATAGTTAGTATCGACTTTCAGGAGCTTGATTATTTCTCAGTAGAGACCAATTATCTCTATAAGCATTAATTAACTCTGTGGAGAAAAAATGCGCAAACGTATTCCATTCGCATTTAGAGGAAATGAAGGCAATCTGCAGACAATGGCGCAAAATATTCAGCAGATTATTCCCAAAATAGAAGCAGAGCTCACCGGTTCGCTGATATGGTATTCTCAAAATGCTCAATATGTTCCCGATAGCATAAAAATTATTTCTATAGAATATTCATCTGAATCGCGTTATAAGATGACATACAGCTTTCGCTGGGACGTTTTCAACGCCTGTCTTGATATTGATGCATGGCAGACAACAACCGAGACGGTCAATTTTGAATGCCAGCCTGATGCGCTGATTTTTGATTTCATCGAGACTTCCCAGCCCACCGTCGCTGACGAACTGTAATTTTGAGTAAGAGCATTACAAATACAATTTAAGCAGGTTATATTTAATTATACACAGACACTGGTTTTATTATCGCTTCCTGGCATTCCACTCGCTGAAAGCCTGCGCTGACGGCACCAATACTCGCTATGGAGGGGAAAAAGATGGACGAATACTCACCGAAAAGGCATGATATTGCCCAGCTGAAATTCTTGTGTGAAAGTTTGTACGATGAAAGCCTCGCGACGTTAGGTGACAGTCACCATGGCTGGGTTAACGATCCTACTTCAGCAATCAATTTACAACTTAACGATTTGATTGAGCATATTGCAGCTTTTACGATGAATTACAAAATTAAACATATCGAAGATAGTGAACTGATTAGTCAGATTGACGAATATCTTGATGATACGTTTATGCTCTTTAGCAATTACGGCATTAATGTTCAGGACTTGCATCGCTGGCAAAAATCAGCGAAACGCTTGTTTAACATTTTCGCAGAGGAATGTGCTCACGTCACCGCACAGGCGAGCCATTCGTTTTAGCAACCCTTTATATTTTCAACGGTTTAACAATGACAGATAAACTTCTGACCAAAACTGATTATCTTATGCGTTTAAGAAAGTGTCGTTCGATTGATACACTTGAACGGGTAATCGAGAAAAACAAATACGAATTGTCCGATAATGAACTTGCGGTTTTCTATTCTGCTGCTGACCATCGCCTTGCTGAACTGACTATGAATAAGCTCTACGATAAGGTACCGGTAGCTGTCTGGAAATTCGTGCGATAAGAGCGGTGTGGGATGTGGGATGTGGGATGTTCGGACAAAGTCGAATTGGGTGGGGGCCCTGCCAGCTACATCCCGGCACACGCGTCACCTGCTGCGGCTGCTTCCTTCCGGATCTGACCGAGTTCACAAGTTAGCATTGCGGGAGAACCAACCGGGCCCCCATTGAAAAGCTCCATGTGATGGAGCGAGGGCATTATCAATGAACCCCGGAGCAATTGCAAGCCCGCCCCCGATGACCGTTGTTTTCTTGTGCAACTCTGCTATATGATTGTTTTCAAAGCTTTCCTTTTGGCTGGCTGCCTCGCTGTATAACTTCATGAAATCGCTTCAGATGTTGCCCACTTTCGATTACTGTTATGGTCGAAAGAGGTAAATTCCATGACTGAACAAGATACTTTCCAGCAACGCATCTGGCAGATTGTCGCCGCCATCCCTTATGGCAAAGTGACCACTTATGGTGAAATCGCCCGTCTCGCCGGTTCGCCGCGCGCCGCGCGCCAGGTTGGAGGCGTACTGAAGCGCCTGCCCAGAGGCAGCAAGCTGCCGTGGTATAGGGTCATTAACCGGATGGGGGAAATTTCCTTAACGGGAGATAATCTCGATCGTCAGCGGCAGGCGTTGCTGGCTGAAGGCGTTGAAGTGAGTGCCGAAGGTAGAGTCTCCCTCAGCCGCTACCGCTGGGAAATATAAACCGCCCCGCGAGGGGCGGAAAAATCACATAGAGGAAGGTGCAGGCACGGATGAGGATGGCGAAACTTGTGTTGGAGAAGTGGATGGCACAGTGGTTGCCGCCCCACTCTGCGACGGAATAGCCACTGATGGAACCGGAACTAATATCAGCTCTTCTTTATTTCCACCGTTATTGATCACCTGTTTTACCGTATCGGTAATAAAGGCCAGTTTGCCGTCAACAGTAATCGCCGCGCTCAGCAATATCCGGGCATTTGGCTGAATGTCCGCCGGATTATAGGGCAGGATAAATTTGAAGGGTGCCTGTTTACCGTCGGTTCTCACCACGCGCTGGGAGAGGACTTTAGACGGTGCATCCGCAAGCGAAGCATCCGACAGCGTCACGGTCAGAACTGCGTCAGGCGGCAGGGCCACTTTCTGACGAATATAAAGGGAACCACTGACGTTTGGCTGACGGATTGTCGACTGCTCTCCCGATACCTGGGAAGCCAGCGTTGCCGTTGGCACATCTTTTCCTTTCTCCGCACAGCCGGAAAGCGCAACCACCAGAGCAGCACCAGTAAGCATTGGCCAGACTTTCATTGATTTATTCTCCTTATGATCAATGCAAATTATCTCGGTTCATTACAGACAGAGATTCCCTGTCCCGTAAGCCTTAATTCTGGCACAAATTACTGATATTTTCCTGGAAGCACGGCGATTGCGCTTTTCCGCTGCCTAATCGTGCCCCACCCCGTTGACGGAAACTGGTCGGATCTCGCAAACTGACAGGAAGACGACTATTGAGGACGCCGTGATGAGTCACGCACTACAAGACCTGTTAAATTTATTGAATCTGGAAAAGCTGGAAGAGGGGCTGTTCCGCGGCCAGAGTGAAGATCTGGGCCTGCGCCAGGTGTTTGGCGGTCAGGTGGTGGGTCAGGCACTCTATGCCGCCAAGCAAACGGTGCCCGCCGATCGCATCATTCACTCCTTCCACAGCTATTTCCTGCGTCCAGGCGACAGTCAGAAGGCGATTATTTATGATGTGGAGACGCTACGTGACGGGCAAAGCTTCAGCGCCAGGCGCGTCAGTGCTATCCAGAATGGCCACCCGATTTTTTATATGACCGCGTCATTCCAGGCCCCGGAAACCGGATTTGAGCATCAGAAGCCAATGCCACAGGTCGTGGGTCCGGAAGATCTGCCAACCGAAAGCGAGATCGCTAAACAGCTCTCCCATTTCATTCCGGAAAGAGCGCGGGAAAAATTCCTGTCGGAAAAGCCTTTTGAAATTCGCCCGGTGAAATTCCACAACCCGCTGAAAGGCCATGTTGATGAGCCGGTGCGTCACGTCTGGCTACGGGCTAACGGGACAATGCCGGAAGACAAACGCATCCACCAGTATCTGCTGGGTTATGCCTCGGACTTCAATTTCCTGCCGGTGGCGTTGCAGCCGCACGGCAAAGGTTTTCTCGAGCCGGGAATGCAGGTCGCGACAATTGATCATTCAATGTGGTTCCACCGGCCGTTCGATTTGAATCAGTGGCTGCTGTACAGCGTGGAGAGCACTTCAGCCTCGGGTGCCAGGGGATTTGTACGGGGCGAATTCTATACTCAGGACGGCACGCTGGTCGCCTCCACGGTGCAGGAAGGGGTGATGCGCATTCGTCAGTAATGGCGTTCTTCTTTCTGCACAACGTAAAACGGCCCCTTCCGGGGCCGTTTGTCATTTTATTGTTTTAAAGTCGCACTGCTTTTCTTACGTTCAGCTTACTGGTTGTAAGCATTCTCACCGTGGCTGTTCACATCCAGACCTTCACGCTCCTGATCTTCCGGAACACGCAGTCCTACAATCATGTCGGCCACTTTAAAGGCGATAAAGGCAACAACACCGGTCCAGACAATGGTCACACCGACGCTGAACAGCTGGATCCAGACCTGGTGAGCCATGGTCACGCCTTCGGCATAACCCACGCCCCCCAGAGAAGAGGAAGCGAACACACCAGTCAGGATACAGCCCACGATGCCACACACGCCGTGTACACCGAACACATCACAAGGGTCATCCACGCGCAGCCATTTCTTCAGGGTGGTCACACCCCACAGGCCAGCCAGGCCACCCACAATACCGATAATCAACGCACCGCCAACACCCACATAACCACAAGCTGGGGTAATAGCCACCAGACCGGCAATCACGCCAGAGCAAACGCCCAGCAGTGAAGGTTTGCCGCGCAGAGCCCACTCACCGAAGGTCCAGCTCAGCATCGCACCGGCAGTTGCCATTACGGTATTCAGGAAGGCCAGGCCCGCGATTTCATTGGCTGCACTGGCGGAGCCAGCGTTAAAGCCGAACCAGCCCACATACAGAATTGCGGTACCGGTGAAGACCATTGGCAGATTGTGTGGTTTAAAGGCTTCTTTACCAAAACCAGCACGTTTGCCCACCAGATAAGCCCCCACCAGGCCAGCCACAGCGGCGTTGATGTGCACCACAGTACCGCCCGCGAAGTCCAGCGCGCCGTCCTGAGCCAGCAGACCGCCTGACCACACCATATGAGCAATAGGCAGATAGGAGAAGGTCAGCCAGATCGCCACGAAAATCAGTACCGCAGAGAAGCGAACACGTTCAGCGATTGAACCAACAATCAGCCCCACGGTGATACATGCGAAAGAAGCCTGGAAAGAGACGTGGATATATTGATAGAAAGTGCCAACCAGCGCGGTCAGCTGGATGTTTTTCAACATCGCCATGCTGAAGCCGCCGAAGAAGGCATTACCTTCACTGAAGGCCAGTGAATAGCCGTAAACCATCCACAGCACGCAAACCATAGCGAAGGTCACGGAGACCTGGGTCATCATCGATAGCACGTTTTTAGCGCGGATCAGGCCGCCGTAAAACAAGGCAATGCCGGGTAACGTCATAAACAACACCAGCGCGGTGCAAATCATCATAAAGGCGTTGTCAGCTTTATCTACCACCACCGGTGCTGCCGCCATCGCGAGCGACGGTAACAGGGTCAGGCTGGCAAGGCCAAATACAGCGAGTTTTTTGTTCATTTTATCCCATCCCATCACAATTCTTAGCCCCGAGATTACAGTGCGGCTTCGTCAGTTTCGCCAGTACGGATACGAATGACTCGCTGCAGTTCTGCAACAAAGATCTTACCGTCACCAATTTTACCGGTGTAAGCAGCTTTGCTAATCACATCAATCACTTCATCAAGCTGATCGTCTGCAATCGCAATGTCTATTTTTACTTTTGGCAGGAAGTTCACGCTGTACTCAGCACCGCGATAAAGCTCTGCATGCCCTTTCTGGCGACCAAAACCTTTCACTTCGGTTACGGTCAGCCCCTGAATACCGATAGAGGACAGTGCTTCACGCACGTCTTCTAATTTAAACGGTTTGATTACCACGGTAACCAGCTTCATACGATCCCCTCCAGGTATTGAAAACAGTTGTTTCGCCCGACATGGACTGATTAAAGCAAAGGCTGTGCCATATATTAAAAAATGGCATTTTTCAGACGATTAGTCAGTCCGGCTCTGAGTCTGCCCCTTACTGCTAAATTTTGCCTATGCCTTTGGGAGATAAAGCAGCAACAAAAAACGCACCATAAAGGTGCGTAATGATTCAGGGCTGTGCAAAAGACCATTTTAAGGCCGGTTCGCGCCTGTTATTGGTGCAGCGAGACGGTCAGATTTTCAGTGCTTCACCCGCTTCCAGCTCTTCTCCGACCAGCTGTAACTGATACATTTGCCAGTAGCGCCCCTGTTTCTCCAGCAGCTCCCGGTGGCTCCCCTGCTCCACGGCACGGCCACGGTGCAATACCAGAATGGTATCCGCCTCGGTAATGGTGGAAAGACGGTGGGCAATGACCACCAGCGTGGTCTGCTGACGAACCGCCCGCAGAGCTTTCTGAATGGCCTGCTCAGTGCCGGAATCGATGTTGGCCGTGGCTTCATCAAGGATCAGGATTTCCGGTGCGTCCACCAGCACACGGGCCATGGCCAGCAACTGTTTCTGCCCGACCGACAGAGTGTTACCCTGCTCACCCAGCCGGGTATGAATGCCGTCAGCCAGGCCTCTTGCCAGCCCTGCCAGCTGCACCGTTTCCAGAGCCTGCCACACCGCCTCTTCACTGATATCCCGCCCGAGCGTAACATTGGCAAAGAAAGTGTCGGCCAGCACCACCGGATCCTGCTGTACCATTGCCACACTTTGCCTCAGAGCACTGTGGGTGAGCGAAGTAAGCGGCCTGCCATCAAGGCGAATTTCACCCTGAACGATGGGGTAATACCCCATCATCAGGTTGGCGAGGGTGCTTTTTCCGCTGCCGGTGTGCCCCACCAGCGCCACAAAGTTTCGGGACGGCACCTGCAGGTTGATATCGCTGAGAACGTTGCGGTCGTCGCGATAGGCAAAGGTCAGATTTTCGATATCGATGGTCCCCGACGTCAACGGCCGGGTATCACTACCATAGCGCTGGCGCGGCGCATCCATCAGCTCAAAGATCCGCTCGCCTGCCACCACCGCCTGCTGCAACATCGACTGCTGAGTGGTCAGCTCGATCAGCGGCTCATTTAACCTGCCGAGATAGCTGATAAACGCATAGAGCACGCCCACTTCAAAGCTGCCTCCGGAAGAGAAGCCAAACAGCATCAGCAACCCGCAGAGGATCAGCGCGGAGAACAAACTGAGCAGCGGACGCAGCAGGAAGCCGTCCAGTCGCAGTGTCTCCATCCTTGCCAGATAGTGGGAACGGCTGGCCTCGCCCATTCGTTCTCCAAAGCGGGCCTGCTGGCGGAACTGCTGGATCACACTCATCCCATTAATCACTTCATTGAAGCCGTTATTGATATCGGCCAGATAGCTACGCACCCGACGCACAATGGGTGTGCTGTAACGCTGGTAGATCAACATGACGGTGATCACTGCCGGGAAGATGGCGAGAGCGACCAACGCCATCCGCCAGTCCAGACTGAACATCGCCACCAGCATTGCACCAATAAGCGCGGCGCTGCGTAGCACGGTCGCCACCACCGTGACGTAGAGGTCGCGGACCACTTCAGTATCGTTGGTCACGCGGGAAATTATTTGCCCGACTGGCTGAGTATCAAAGGCGCTCAGAGGCTGTCGCAGTGCGGCATCCATCACGTCCGTACGCAGGCGCTGAACCACCCCGACAGCGGCCTGGTTGAACAGCAGCGACTGCCAGTAATGCAGCGAGGCCGCAAGGATTTGCAGCAGGATAAAGCTGACTGCCAGACCGGCCACCAGCCCCACCGGCATACGGTGTTTTGCCACCATATTGTCGATAAAATAGCTGACCAGCACCGGGCCAAGCACTTCCGCCGCCGCCGCGATCCACAGCAACAGTACCGCCAGCCCGAGGGATTTACGCCACGGCGATCCATAACTCAACAGCCTTTTTAACGTCGGCCAGAGTTGGGTCAGATTAGCCATGGGGAACCCCCTTCTCAATTTCATCTTCGTCCAGGGCGGCTTCAAGTTGCTGATAACGATACATATCCTGATACCAGCCGCTTTGCACAGCCAGATCTTCGTGCCGGCCGCGCTGGGCCACAGCGCCATTCTGCATCACCAGAATTTCACTGGCTTCAGTCAGTGCCGAGAGCCGGTGAGCGCTGATAATGACCGTTCTTCCTGCTCCCCACCTCCGGAGGTTATGCAGGATCAGATGCTCGGTGCGGCCATCCACTGCCGAAAGCGCATCATCAAGGATCAGGATTTCGGCATCCAGCAGTAGCGCCCTGGCAATGGAGATGCGCTGCTTCTGCCCGCCGGACAACATCACGCCACGCTCGCCGACTTCGGTCTCGTAACCCTGCGGCAGCCGCAGAATGTCATCATGAACGTTGGCCAGTCTTGCGGCCTGTTCAATGTCTACCCTGCTGGCCGCAGGACGCCCCAGTGCAATATTGTTGGCTACCGTATCAGAGAACAGGAAAGGGGTCTGGCTGACCACCGCCATCCGGCTGCGCCAGCTGTCCAGCCGGATCTGCGGCAGGGGAATGCCGTGGTAGCGAATATCGCCCTGAGCGATATCAAAGTGGCGCTGGATCAGACTCAGCAGGGTACTTTTTCCTGAGCCGGTCGGGCCGCACAACCCCAGCATCTGGCCAGGTTTAACGCTGGCATTCACATGGCGCAATGAAGGTCTGGCACCGGGATAACAGAACTCGCGGATGGCAATCTGCAGATGACCACGCTCTTCCGGCAGTGTTTTGCTGCCGTCTTCCACCGCCGGCGCCTCGGCCAGCAGCGAACGGATCCTGCTCCACGCCGCGCTGCCACGCTCCACGATATTAAACATCCACGCCAGCGCCAGCATCGGCCAGATCATCAGGCCAAGATACATCACAAAGCTGGTCAGTTGCCCCAGCGTCATCTCGCCGTGCCAGACCAGCCAGCTGCCGCCGCCAACCGCCAGCAGGTTAGACATGCCGATAGCGATATAGATAGTGGGATCAAAACGGGCATCAACGCGGGCCACGCGGAG
>NZ_WHOY01000031.1:3691605-4006359 GCF_009765445.1 Pantoea sp. BAV 3049
GAATTCAGCGGGGAATACCCAATTTAATAAAGCCGACAGGTTGCCACAGATAATGATATTTTGTTGGGACTCAATCATTGATAAAAAGGTCTATCAGTCCACTTTGTTCTTTACTCAAGATACATGGAGTAAGATGACTACCCCTTATCCTGATGTCTTAGAACCTGGGAAAAATGCATACAGGCAGACTGTGTTGATAGGATTAGCTCCGGAAGGAAAAGTTCGGGTCTGGTTGAGACAATATGGCCATTCGGATATCCCATTAAATGATACAAAAATAAAGACTGTTTCAGGAAAAGATTTGGATATGTGTAAGGGGGTAACGGGAAGTGATTTTTCCTATGGGTATGGTAATACAACCAAAGAGTTCATCAAGGGTAAAAAATACCCTTATGGTTCATGGTGAATAATCGTATTTTAAAGATGGTGTCGTGTTCAATACTCTCTAGTCGTCTGAACTTTTGGTCGTTTTAAGTAGCCTGGAATATGCAGGGAGGAAAATCATGAAATCAATCATCAGACTAATTTCGCTTTTATTACTAGTGGGTTCTGCTAGCGCCTGCGCCAGTGAACAACCTAACAGTCTCAAAACTCCCTGGGACAAGTGGTTTTTTGCCTTTACTACCCCCAAAGCTTTACCGGCACAGGTTACACTACTGAAGCTTTTGGATGTCGATGGTTATGCATCGACGTATCGGACTATTGATCAGCCTCGAGGCATCAGTGTAGGGCGATGGAGTGAGCGAAACTCTGCTGGGAATACACAGTTTAATAAGGCCGATAGATTGCCGCAAATAATGATGTTTTGCTGGGATTCAATTATTGATAAAAAAACATACCAATCAACTTTATTTTTCTCTCAAAATACATGGGATAAAATGATTAGCCCTTATCCTGATGTCTTAGAGCCTGGAAAAAATGCATATCGGCAAACAATGCTCATAGGACTAGCGCCGGAAGGAAAAGTACGGGTCTGGTTAAGGCAATATGGCCATTCGGATATCCCATTAATTGATACCAAAATAACGACTGTTACAGGTAAAGATCTCGATATGTGTAAAGGGGTTACAGGGCATCCTGATGGATATGTTTACTATGGAGATACTCCTGATTTTATTAAAGGTAAAAAGTATCCTTATGGAAACTGGTGAAAGCGCAGTAATAGTTGGTTTTTCAATATATTGCATTCGCGTAGCCTAAGTATGCAGGGAGGAAGATCATGAAATCAATCACCAGAATAACTTCGGTTTTATTACTTGTGGGTTTTGTTAACGCCTGTGCCATTGAGCAACCTAACAGTCTCAAAACTCCATGGGATAAATGGTACTTTGCCTTTACTACCCCCAAAGCTTTACCGGCACAGGTTACACTATTGAAGCTTTTGGATGTTGATGGTTATGCATCGACATATCGGACTATCGATCAGCCACAAGGGATCAGTGTAGGTAAATGGAGTGAACGTAACTCTGCGGGGAATACACAATTTAATAAAGCCGACAGATTGCCGCAGATAATGATATTTTGCTGGGACTCAATCATTGATAAAAAGGTTTATCAGTCCACTTTATTCTTTACTCAAGATACATGGAATAAGATGACTACCCCTTATCCTGATGTCTTAGAATCTGCAAAAAATGCCTACCGACAGACGATGCTGATAGGTTTGGCCCCGGAGGGGAAAGTACGAGTCTGGTTAAGGCAATATGGCCATTCAGATATTCCTTTAAATGATACAAGAATAACGACAGTTTCAGGGGAGGAGCTGGACATGTGCAAGGGAGTAACGAACTTATCCTAATGGATATGAATATAGCGAGGGTATAAATAAATTTATAAATGGGAAAAAATATCCTTATGGGGCATGGTGAACTATATCCTTTATAAATAAATTGTTTGCCAGCAAACTCCCAATTTTATTTTGTGATTTTTCTGCGGTAAAGGTTTTTATGAAATCATCTTTCTACATATTTTTGCTGTCTATTTCTACCCCTGTTTTTTCTCAATCAATTGTTATCGATCCTACGTCCGCAAAAACTAAAGCGGATGATGCGAACTCAATTGCCAATATGTATCGTATGGGCATGGGGGTTCCGAAGGATATGAAAAAAGCATTTGAACTCTATCAGGTCGCAGCTGAACTCGGAAACACGGATGCTCAGATCGATTTAGGCGATATGTATTATTCTGGAAAAGAAACCACTCAGAGCTACGAAAAGGCCAATTACTGGTATGAGAAAGCTGCGAAAAACAACAGCGCTAAAGCTCAGATGTATTTAGGTTACGCATACCTTAATGGCAAGGGAGTTGCAGTGAATTATGATAAAGCCAAAAATTTTCTTGAGCTTGCAGTTAAACAAGGCGAGCCTTCAGCTATGTATCATTTGGGTACGATGTTCTTTGATGGTAAAGGCGTAACTAAAGATCAAAACCAGGCTATCCCACTATTCAAAAAAAGCTGCTCCGAAGGTGATTCGAATGCGTGCGATAAGTTAAAGGAAATTAAAACAGAAAAATAATATTCTTATCTGCATAGAGAAATGCATATGTGGAAATAAAAAAATGGAGTTTCGTATGTCTAAAGGCTTTGTATTGATTGGTGATGACACTACGCACGGCGGACAGGTTATTTCTGCCTCATCAACAATGGTAGTAAATGGCAAAAAGGTTGCTCTCGTTGGTGATAAAGTCAGCTGCCCAAAAGATGGGCATGGCATTAATACCATTATTGACGGATCGCCTGAATGGACCTCTGATGGCAAAGCTGTAGTTGTGGATGGTTGTCACTGTGAGTGCGGTTGTCAGGTGATCTCCAGTGCACCGGATTGTGTAATAGGATAAGTAATGGGCTGGGAGCGTCAGAAATCAACGATATCGGCTAAGCCCGAAGAACCTTCATTCATCCTGTGGATGATGCTGGGGGTTCTCGCGCTGGTTGGGTGCGTACTGTTGTTTGTCTTGCATGCCAATCAACTGGCCGGGCCACTTCAAACATTTAATCTTTGGGCTGTCACCGCATGCCCTGCAGTTGTCTGGTTTTTCTTTCTCTGCCTGCGTGGCTGGCTTTACAACAATGCGTTTGACAGGCACGAATTTGAAGCCGGTGAGGCAGAATATGCGCAACAACAGTGGATGGACTGGGCTGGACGCAATATCACAGTACTGCACAGCGGTGTAATGCTGCCTGCAAATCTGACATCTCAAAATTTTTTGGCTGCTCCGCCTGCGCTGGAGCAAAGCACATCTCTGACCCAACGAATTTGTCTGCAAGATCATGAGACCCATTTTTCTGTTCTGCTCGGAGGATTAGGTCCAGTTCTGGCAAAGTTGCCTTCAGATATAGAACCCGCCGTCACTCTGCTGACGGATTCTCACGATGACCCTCTGGTATTGCAGGATGGATTTGCACATGCCTGGCAGGCAGCCATTCTGGATCGTTGTGTTCCGCAGTTGACCATTCTTACGTCAAAGACCTTCCTCTCACTTGATGAGCGAATTAAATCACCGACGCTGGATGTAGATTTAATCCTGATTTACCAGACACAGGGGCGGGATGCGTACAGTGATGCGCTGGCCGTCCTGCTGTTGACCTCCGATGATGTTGCCACAAAATATAATCTTTCGCCTAACGCCCGTCTTTTGCGTCCAATGGCTCTTGATATGGCGATTTCAGAAAAGTCACTGGATACGTTTTTCTCGACTCAAACTCAGAACTGTGCCACCGCCAGTGTTGTTGGCGACAATGTGGAATGGGGAAATGCATTTCCCGGTCTGCTTGACGCAGCACAAAGCTATGGCGGTCACTGGAAACCTGAACAACTCCACTGGCTGGAAAAATATGCCGGGCTCAGCGGCCCCTTTTCTCCATGGATAATGGCCGCAGTAGCCAGCGATATTGTGAATATACAAAAAGCAGACTGTCTGATGCTTTCTACAGATGGCGAGCAGAAATTTATTAATACAGTGCAAACAGGGAACAGAAATAATGATAACGGGTAATTCGTCATGGCGTGGAGGGTGGGGTCGGCTGGGGTTCTCTGCTCTCATAGCAGGGGGGACTGCCTGGTTAATCTGGCATTTTGGCGACCAGATTGGGCTGCACACTACGCTCACGAAAAGCCTGGTGTTTGCCGGTGCGTTATTTCTGTTACTGATGCTTCGTCATGGCAAAACAATTAGCCTCGCGATTAAACAACAGTGGTCGCGTTTTCAGGCGAAGCGTAAAAGTGTCCTGCCTGCTGATGAAGGTCGCGTTAAGCAGACTCCGCCACACAATGTCACCGTCGACACTATCCGCCTCGCCATGCGCAACCTCTATGGTCGTCGCTGGGGGCGTAAAACACGCATTCTGCTGATAACCGGCACCGCCGCTGAAGTGGAGCAACTGACCCCAGGCCTGACGGGCCAGCTCTGGCAGGAAGACCGCGGCACGCTGTTGCTATGGGGCGGTGACCTCAATACCCCAGCCGACAGTGCCTGGCTGACCGCGCTGCGCAAACTGCGCCGTTGCCCGGTGGATGGCCTTGTATGGGTGACCTCGGCGTTCGACCAGCTTTCAGCGCCGGGACTGGAGCAGCCGCTGCCGGTGCCGTCTGAAAGCACCATGGACTCCCTGTCTCATGCCATCAGCGCCCGTATGGAAACGCTTGGCTGGACAATCCCGCTGTATGTCTGGTCCCTGCACCCGCGCGCCGGTCAGCCGGAAGGCCGCACCGTGCAGGCGACAGGCTGTCTGCTGCCTGCCGGTTGTCGTACCGAAGGACTGGCAGAACAACTTTCTGCCCTGACGTCAGATTTGACCTCGCAGGGTCTGCAACAGACCTGTGATGATGTTAAACACAACTTCCTGCTGACGCTTGCCGACCAGCTTATCCGGGAACCGGAGAGCGTGACCGCGCCATTGTCGGTGATGCTCAATCCGTACCGCCCGCTACCGCTGGCGGGCGTCGTGTTCAGCCAGCTTTCTGCCGGTGCTGAACGTGCCGTGACGCATCACTGGGGCATGGACAGGCGCTGGGATGTCTTGCCTGAATCTGTCGGGATGCTTCCTGCCGCGCTGCGTCCCGTGAAACCGGGCATTCCGTGGCGCAGGGTGTTGGCTTCTGCTGCTGCGCTTACGATGGTGAGCTGGGCTGTGTGGATGAGTGTCGCGTATGTCACCAACCGTAACCAGATTGCTGGCGCAAATGCTCAGGCATCTCTTGCCGCCCGGGAGAATCAGCCGCTGGAGCAGCGTCTGCATGCGCTGTCGGAACTGCAGAAGACCCTGGCTCGTCTTCAGTACCGCTCTGAGCATGGTGTGCCATGGTATGAACGTGCCGGACTCAGTCAGAATGATGCACTACTGACCGCACTCTGGCCCCGTTATCAGGACAGTGCACAGCCATTGTTAAGGGATGCAGCGGCAGACCATCTGCAGAAGCAGGTCAGTGCCTTTAATGCGCTGCCGCCGGGTAGCCCGTTGCGAGAACAGATGGCAAAAAGCACCTATGACCAGCTCAAGCTCTATTTGATGCTGGCACGTCCGGAGCATATGGATGCGGTATGGTTCAGCTCTGCTTTGCTGAACGACTGGCCGAAGCGTAACGGTGTGAAAGACGGCGTCTGGCAGGGAATGGCTCCCTCTCTGTTGTCGTTCTGGGGAGCGCAGCTGATTGCGCACCCGGAGTGGAAACTCCGTGCCGATGAGGGCATGGTCAGCCAGGCGCGCTCCCTGCTGGTCCGCCTGATGGGCGTGCGTAACAGCGAATCAACGCTGTACCAGAAGATGCTCTCACAGGTGTCACACCTGTACGTTGATATGCGACTTGAAGATATGACCGGTGATACCGACGCTTCCCGCCTGTTCAGTACCACCGAAATCGTACCGGGGATGTTTACCCGCCAGGCCTGGGAGCAGGCCGTACAGCCTGCAATCGAAAAAGTGGTAAAAGCACGCCGGGACGAACTCGACTGGGTGCTCACGGACAGCAAGCGTCAGGTAAATAAACAGGACGAGGCCTCGCCGGAAGCCCTGAAAAAGCGCCTGACGGAGCGTTACTTTGCAGACTTCGGCGGGGCATGGCTGGCGTTTCTCAACAGCCTGCGCTGGGATCGTGCCGCGACGCTGTCGGATTCCATTGACCAGCTGACCCTGATGGCCGACGTGCGGCAGTCGCCGCTGGTGGCGCTGATGAACACCCTGAACGTGCAGGGGCGCACCGGGCAGACCGGCGAGGCGATTTCTGACTCCCTGGTGAAATCCGCGAAAAACCTGCTGGGTGGTGACAACAGGGATGCCATTGACCAGAGTGCCGGTGTTCACGGGCCGCTGGATGCGACCTTTGGTCCGGTGCTGGCGCTGATGGACAAGAGCCGCACCGGGGCGCAGGAACTGAGTCTGCAGTCATATCTGACCCGCGTGACGCAGGTACGTCTGCGCCTGCAGCAGGTGACCAACGCCGCCGACCCGCAGGCGATGACCCAGACCATTGCCCAGACGGTCTTCCAGGGAAAAGCCGTGGACCTGACCGAAACCCGCGACTACGGCAGCCTGATTGCCGCCGGGCTAGGTCAGGAGTGGAGCGGTTTTGGCCGCACGGTGTTTGTGAACCCGATGGAGCAGGCCTGGCAGCAGGTTCTGACCCCAGCCGCCGACAGCCTCAACGCCCAGTGGCAGCAGGCAGTGGTGAGTGAATGGAACTCCGCCTTTGGCGGACGCTATCCGTTCAACAACTCCAGCAGCGATGTGTCCCTGCCACTGCTGGCCAAATACCTCAATGCGGATTCCGGACGTATCGCCCAGTTCCTGCAAAACCGCCTGAAAGGTGTCCTGCACAAGGAAGGCAACCACTGGGTGCCGGACAGCATCAACTCGCAGGGGCTGGTGTTTAACCCGGCATTTCTCAGTGCCATCAACACCCTGAGCCATATCTCGGATGTGGCCTTTACCGAAGGCAATGCCGGTATGCACTTTGAGCTGCGACCGGGCACCGCCGCTGGGGTAATGCAGACTGACATGATTATCGACAGCCAGAAGCTGACTTACGTGAATCAGATGCCGGTGTGGAAGCGCTTCACATGGCCTGCAGATACTGAGGCTCCGGGGGCTAACCTGAGCTGGATTAGCACCCAGGCGGGTACCCGCCAGTACGCGGATATTCCGGGTGGCTGGGGCTGGATCCGCCTGCTCGATAAAGCCAGCGTGAAAGCGTATCCGGGGGTGGGAAGCAGCTACAGCCTGAGCTGGAAGGCACAGGACGGCCGCACACTTAATTATACCCTGCGTACCGAAGCTGGCGAGGGTCCGCTGGCGCTGCTGAAACTGCGTAATTTCCGTCTGCCGGAAACCATCTTCAGCACCACCGGTATCGCACCGTCAGACCAGGTCGCCAGTGCGAACAGTGATGCAGAGGAGGTCTACTGATGAGCACGCTCAATGCCTTACTCAGTGCCTGCCAGACAGAACAGGAACCATTACTTGTAACAACCCGTGAGCGTGTGGCGCAGTGGGATAACTGGCTGCAGCCACTCTCCGGCCCCTCGCCCGCGGGAGAAGACCCGACCTATGACGATGACTTCCAGCAGATGCGCGAAGAAGTCAACAAACTCTCCGGCTCGGATACCGAGCTTATCTGCCGCCTGGGGGATAAGTTGCTGACCACCACCGCCAAAGACATTCGTGTCGCGACGTACTACTGCTGGGCAAAGCTGCATCGTGAGGGTGAGCAGGGGCTGGCCGAAGGACTCGAACTGCTGGCCGGCCTGCTGGAACGCTTTGGTTTGCAGCTGCACCCGCAGCGTGACCGCAGTCGTAAGGCGGCGCTGGAATGGCTGGCCGGTTCGCGCATGACCGATTCACTCTCCCTGTATCCGGAAGTGGTCAGGATCGATGCGATGCGTACCACTGGCGCGCTGTTGCTGATTGCGCAGCTTACCGAAAATGAGCCGGATGAAATACGCCCTGAACTGAACGCGCTGTACGGTGCCCTGGAAAGCCGTCTGCAGAAAGCGGGTGGCGTGGATGCGGTCGTGCCGCAGAATGCCAGCACCAGCGAAACACTTTCCACGACTGGCCACAGTGATGCTCCCTCAATCGGGCGTATCACTTCCGGTCAGGATTTGCTGTCACAGGCCCGCGCCCTCACCGAATACCTGCGTGAGCAGCCCGATGGCTGGCTGTCAGCCCACCATCTGATGAAAAGCCTGCGTCATGACACCCTGCGGGCCATTCCGGCCCCGGACGCACAGGGGCGTACCCGCATCGAACCGCCAAGAGCAGACCAGCGTGCGTTGCTCAAACGCCTTTACCTGCAGCAGAACTGGGCTGAGATGCTGGAAACGGCGGACAGCACCTTTTCCCGCGGGGCTAATCATCTGTGGCTGGATTTGCAGTGGTATATCCACCAGGCGCTGACGAAATCAGGCCAGGACACTCTGGCTGGCATCATTGCTGCCGACCTGAAAGGACTGCTGACCCGCCTGTCCGGGCTGGAAACGCTGGCGTTCAGTGACGGAACGCCGTTTGCGGATGAAGTGACGCTGAACTGGATAAAGCAGAGCGTGCTCGATACCACAGGCGGGTGGGGCAATGACACGCCATCAGCCCCGGTCAGCGCCGGTAACGATGACATCCTGGCACTGGAGCCGGAAGCGGTGGCGCTGGCGGACAGCGAAGGCCCGGATGCCGCGCTGGTCTGGTTGCAGACCCGGCCGGGTATGACCACCGACCGTCAGAAGTGGCTGTTGCGTCTGCTGATGGGACGTATCGCGGAGCAGTACGGAAAGAATGAGCTGGCGATGCATTTGTTTGCAGAACTGGGTGAGCGTGCCGGAGAAGTGACCCTCAGTGACTGGGAGCCGGAGCTGTTGTTCGAGGTACAGGCCCGCCATCTGAAACTCCTCCGACTGAAAGCCGCTCGCAGTGAAGCTGACAAAATACGTCTTACGCCGTTAATGAACCAGTTACTTGCCGGGCTGATAACCGTTGACCCTGCTCGTGCCGCCGTGCTTTGCGGTTAGTTCCACAGGAAAATGAACAAAATGGAAGATTTAACCCTGCGCTATTTCGATGCGGAAATGCGCTACCTGCGTGAAGCCGCGAAAGAGTTCGCGCAAACCCATCCCGATCGCGCGGCAATGCTCGACCTGGATAAGGCTGGCACACCCGATCCGTATGTTGAACGCCTGCTTGAAGGATTTGCCTTCTCAATGGGGCGGCTGCGGGAGAAGATTGACGACGACCTGCCGGAACTGACGGAGGGGCTGGTCAGCATGCTCTGGCCACACTACCTGCGCACCATTCCGTCCCTCTCAGTGGTGGCACTGACCCCGGCCCTGCATGCCATGAAAATGGCAGAAGTGGTGCCCGCAGGCCTTGAGATATATTCCCGTCCGGTAGGGCCGAAGAATACCGTCTGTCGCTACCGCACCACCCGGGATGTGATGCTCAACCCCCTGAGCGTTTCGGGCATTACCATGACCACTGAGCCTGACGGCCGTTCGCTGTTGCGGATGCGCTTTGCCTGCAGCAGCCAGGCAGACTGGTCCGGTGCGGACCTCAGCCGTCTGAGCCTGTATCTCGGAGCCGATGCACTGGTCAGCAGCCAGTTGCACCTGATGCTGACCAAACGGCAGGCGGCGCTGTACATGCGCCTGCCCGGCCAGACCGAACGTATCCGGCTTGACGGGTACTTCTCGCCGGGCGGCTTTCGTGACGAAGACAGCCTGTGGTCGAAAGGCGATACTGCGTTCAGTGGCTACCAGTTGCTGCTGGAGTACTTCACCTTCCGCGACAAGTTTATGTTTGTCCACCTCAATGGTCTGGAGGGCATTACGCCACCTGCCGGTGCGGAGTACTTCGATATTGAAGTGGTGTTCAGTACGCCATGGCCGTCTGACCTGCCGGTTACCGATGATGCGGTTCGGCTGCATTGCGTACCGGTGATTAACCTGTTCACCCTGGAAGCCGACCCGCTCACCATCACCGGACTTGAAAGTGAGTACCTGCTGCGCCCTAAACGGCTGCAGGACGGACATACCGAGATTTATTCGGTGGATTCGGTCACCGGCTCAAACCGGACCAGTGACGCGGAGTATGTGCCGTTCAGCAGCTTCCGGCACAAGGGCGGGATGATGCGCCGTCATGCGCCACCCCGTTACTATCACACCCGTGTGAAGCGCAGTGTGACCGGGCTGTATGACACCTGGCTCATACTTGGTGGTCATCAGTGGGAAGCTGACCGTCTGGTCGACCGTGAAGCCGTGTCGCTGCAAATCACCGGCACCAACGGTCAGTTGCCGCGCCGGGCATTACAGAGCACGCTGCTTGACCGCTGTGAACAGGTGGTCAGTACACCGCTTTCAGTACGCAATCTCTGCAAACCAACGCTGCCAGTCTATCCGCCTTCCGAAGACCGTTTCCACTGGCGGGTTTTGAGTCACCTTGGATCCGGTTTCCTGAACATGATGAGTACTGCCGAAGTGCTGCGCGGTACACTGGCACTCTATAACTGGCAGGCAGATGAACTGAACACCCGGCGTCTGGAGGCGATTCAGCATGTGGAGCACCATCGTCTGCAACGTTTTGAACAGGGCTACCTGCTGCGGGGCCTGGATATCGAAGTCACCCTCGACAGCAACGGGTTTACGGGGGAGGGTGACATCCATTTGTTTGGCGAAATGCTCAACCGCTTCCTGGCGCTCTATGCCGACATGAATCAGTTTAACCAACTGACACTTATTGTTCAGCCAGAAGGAAAATGCATCCGGTGGAAAGAGAACCACAGTCCGCGCCTGCCCGGCTGATAGCGCAGCTGGGTGACCGGCTGCCGCACATGAATTTTTACCGCTTCTGTCAGCTACTGGAGCAGAGCCAGCCGGATAAACCGGTCACCGGCAGCACCTGGCAGGTACGTCATGAACCGGTACGTTTTCGGCCACACCCGGGGATGGGCTTTCCGGCATCTGAAATCAAAGGGATTGAGCAGTCTGAGCATTCGCATCTGCCTCCGACTGTGCGCATCACCTTTATGGGACTCTACGGCGTGGAGTCCCCGTTGCCGACGCACTATATCGATGACATTACCCAGCGACGGGAAGGGTATGAGGCCACCGCCGATTTCCTCGATATCTTTAACCACCGGCTGATTGCCCAGTACTACCGCATCTGGCGTAAATACTCGTACCCTGCGACATTCGTAGAGGGCGGTAAGGACAAAACCTCACAGTATCTGCTGGGGTTGGCCGGGCTCGGCATTGACGGCTGCACGGACAGCATAGCGGCCCCGGCCTCACGCTTTCTGGCGCTACTGCCGGTCATGTTATTGCCCGGACGTACCGCAGAAGGTATGGCCTCACTGGTGCGCCTGCTGGCACCCAACACGCTGGCGAAAATCTGGCACCACGACAAACGCCGTGTGCCCCTGAAGAAGCCCCTGACCATGAGCGTGCGCCAGCCTGTCACCCTGACAAACCGTCCGGTGATGGGCAACTATGCCACTGACGTAAACAGTCAGGTGCTGATGCGCCTGACCACCTCTGACCCGGCAGAAGTGCAGGGCTGGTTACCGGGTGGGGAGCTTCACACGGATTTAATGGCGCTGCTGCATGTCTATCTTGGCTCCCGCCTCGATGTGCGTCTGCAGCTGTGTGTCGACCGTAGCCTGCTGCCGGACGCGACAATGAGCACTAAACCCGACGCCGGAGCAGTGCAACTGGGCCGTACCGCCGTGATGCGGCCGCTGAATGCGGCCAAGACCGCATCACACCCAAAAACAATCACCATTAATCTGGGCCGCTATGAGCGGGTACAGGAAAATATTCACCGCAGGGAGACCGATGAAGATGGAGATTACCGCTGGTAAATTTTCTCTGGCTGCGCTGGCAGCTGGTATCACCTTGATACTGGCGGGTTGCGGGCTGACTCAAAAAGTGACAGACGGCACCGTTGCCGTGACCAAATCGATTTTTTATAAGCAGATAAAGACCCTGCATCTGGATATTCGGGCCCGCGAGGCCGTGAACAGCAATGCCGGCGGCGTGGCACTGTCGACGGTGGTGCGTATTTACCAGCTCAAAGACCGAAAAACATTCGACACGACGGACTACCCGTCACTGTTCAGGGCGGACAGTCAGGCCATTAAAGCAGACCTGGTAGCTGAGAAAGATATCCGCCTGCAGCCGGGCGGGGCGGTGATGGTGGATATGCCGATGGAGGAAAATGCGCAGTACGTGGCGGTGGCCGGGATGTTTATGTCACCTGACCAGGAGAACAACACCTGGCGGGTGGTGCTGAGCCGTGATGACCTTGACCCGGACAAGGCCTGGGTGATTGAAGCGGGCAACAACCAGTTGACCCTGCAGGCGCTGAAAGATGAATGAAATTCCACGTCCGTCGCTGTATGAAACGCTCTTTGGCAACTTCACCGGTGGCCTCGACCTGCATCAGCTCAGTGAGCAGAACCAGGTCATATTGTCCGTACTCGACAATATGCAGCGCATCCTTAACTGTCGTGCCGGTACGCTGGCGCATCTGCCGGACTATGGCCTGCCCGATATGACAAAAATCCTGCAGGGGATGCCGGGAACTGCACACCAGTTGCTCAAAACCTTTTCCGACGTGTTGCTCAAATATGAGCCACGTCTGAAAAGTATTAACGTTGTCCTGCTTGAACAGACGCAACCGGGCGAGTTGCGCTATGCCATTGACGCTGAACTGAAAGGCGTGGGCCTTGTGCGCTATGGTACAGAATTTATGCCCGAAGGCCGAGTGCTCATACGCCATATGAAACAGCAAAACTTTCTTGGTCGCCAGGCCCGAGTGTAGTGCGAACAATCCTCTGCCATCAGGTCAGAACAACCGCTATGTCAGCAAAAACACGATTTCTGCAAAAGCTTCAGGATAAACAGCCGCGCACAGACACATACGCAGGTAAAGGCCAGGCTGACCTGGCCACGTTTTGTCAGCGTCTGGACGCACTCCGGGAAAACACCGAAACCTGGCTCGCGGAAACCGGGATAACGCTCATCACCCGTCACTGCACCCTGACGGAAATGCTTATCAGCAACCGCGCATTCACGGTTCCCTGCTTTGAACTTCATTATGAAAACCGGGTGGTGAAATTCACGCCGGTATTTTTATACGGGCAGGGCGTGACGGGGGGTGTGGACGTGACCCTCGCAGCCGCTGAACCGGTATCGCCTCTGTGCCGGTTGTTTATGCGTTCGGCCGAAAACCGGAACTGGACGTACACAGCCGCCCGGAAACCTGACGGGCAACGGGTGACGTTCGATGAGGAGGCCTTCTTTACGGTGATTGCCCCCCTGCTGCCTTAACCGGCACCAGGGTTGTTATCCGGAGTCGGGCCTTTTTTATTTACCTGCATGTTCGGGGGATAACGCCGCAATGCAAAGCACTGAACCACGATATATCCGGACCGGAGGCGACCCCCGGTCGCTCCCTGATTTCACCGCGCTGCGCGATGAACTGAGCAAACTGACGCATCCGGCGCGCCCGGATGTCGACTGGCGGCAGGTGGAAAAACGCTGCCTGTCACTGTTTGAGCAAAACGGCGTCGAACTTCAGACGGCGGCCGGGTACACACTTGCACGTACCCATATGGCGGGATTACCCGGGCTGAATGAGGGGCTGGCCATTCTGGAGGCGCTGGTCGCCCGGCAGTGGGGAAACCTCTGGCCGCAGCCGGTCCATGCGCGCATCGACATACTGGCAGGGCTGAGTCAGCGCCTGCAGCAATTCGGGCGTACGCAGACCTGGGTTTACACCGATTTGGGCGCGCTGTATCAGGCTGAAAAACACCTTACCGTCATCACTGAAGCCCTGCAGCGTCTGGAACTGAAACATCAGACGGGCCTGGACGACCTGCGTCAGCAGCTTCACACCGTGGCTGCCCGCCTGGAAAACAACAGCGGTGATACAGGAAACTTTACGACATCACCTGTCGTTCTGACACCAGAGGCGGCAGTATCCCGGGAAGACTCCGGAGAGATGTCGTCTCCGTGGGTATATGTGGTGCAGCCTGCGTCAGCGCCCCGGGTCAGCGTGGCACCTGCCCGGGGCGTAAAGCCCTGGAAACCCTTTGTGGCCGGCATGCTGACCACGTTGCTGACGGGCGGGTTATTGTGGTGGGGGCATGCCGCTCTGACCCGTAACCCGCAGCAGGACGCGCTGATGGCATCTGTGGCTCCCCTGCCGGTTCCGTTGACGGAGGAGGCCCTGCGTTCGCTGCAGCGAACGAATCCGCCATGGCTGAAAGAGCACACGGAGTGGGTAAAACAGACACAGCAGCAACTGGAGCAACTGGCTGCGATGCCACCGGACTGGCCACTGGCATACGGCACGGCGCTGGTTCGCCAGGTGCAGGTGCTGCGGCCTGACACTGCGGTAGCCGATGCTGTCTCGCGACAGTGGCAACAGCAACTGGAGGCTTCTGCGACGCCGCCGGACAGTCTGGGGGGCTGGCAGCAGGGGATGATGAAACTGCAACAGCTGACGGACAGGCTGAACCAGCTGGATGGTCAGAAGGGAAAATACATGACGGTCAGCGAACTGAAATCGCAGGTGTTTGCGATAACACGGGCATTTAACCAGACGGTACCGGTTGAAGAGCAGCTTCGCCAGCTGGCACAGCAACCGGCAGACCAGCCCGCCCCGGCCGCGTTGCGTGCGCAGACTGCGTTGCACCTGAAGCAATTACTGGCGCGTTATGCCCTGCCGGGCAGAGGGACAGATGAAAACGCCCGCTGAGTGCCGGAATCGCCGGTCGTGCCGGACTTTGCAGGAGATGCGTTATGTGGAAAAGCACTACGCGCCCCGGACAGCGGCAGACACTGGCGCCAGTCTGGGCCGACCCGCTTCATCTGTGGCATGCATAGCCTGCAAGTTAGGTGTCACCAGAAGGAAAGCAGAGCTCTGGACTGAAGAGGAAAAAGCGGTGATTTACGTGCATTACGCCGCCGGTATGCCCATGCAGGATGTCATGGCGCTGCTGCCGGGCCGGACGCGGGGAACCATTCTTGCAATGGCCGATAAACTGGGTATAAAACGGCCCTCACGCTGGAGTCAGAAAGAGTGCGCTATTCTGAAAAACTATTATCCGTCAGAAGGCCGAAAGACCGCAGAACGTCTGCCTGGCAGAACGGCAGATGCGGTAAAATTAAAGGCCTGTGAGCTGGGTGTTGACCAGGGGGGGGGCGGCAATAATCAGGCCTGGTATGACGACGAATGGGCGATACTGAAACAGAACCTGCATCTGACGTTACCTGAGCTGGTGCAGTTGCTTCCCGGGCGAAGCCTGCACGCCGTAAAACAGGCCCACACCAGGCTGATGGGCAGCACAAAACAGCGACGTCACGTCGCGATGAGGTCCAGGAAAAATGTCGGGAACGTATAAAATCCCGTCAATACGCGTGTTCATCATGATGGCAAAGCGTTCCGGGTGAAGGTCAATTGTCGACTGCGGTCTGTTGCATGGGAGTGACATCGTGTCTGAAAAATCTATCTGGTTTACTGAATTCAGCGAAGTTTGTGCGCGGCGCCATTTTGATACTGAGGCGGAAATCAGTCCCGATAACTTTGAACGCCTGGTGGGCGCCTACAGCTTCAGACAGGAAGTGATTTGCCAGGTCAGAACGCCTGCGGGCGTCTGTCATCAGAAGCATAAAAAAGGCTGTATCGGCGTGATGAAGGATGGTCGGGAGGCGCTTATCGGCAATATGTGCGCCGGCAAGTATTTTAAATCCGACATGAAATTTGCGCTTGAGCGCAAGCGAATTAATACCGAGATTGAAAGGGAACGCATTGTAACGCGGTATCAGGCGCTGATGGCGCAAAAAGACGCCCTGCAGGCACAGCTCTCCTCGCTGAACTGGGAAGCCCTGCAACTCAATGCGCTGATGAGCGACTGGTATAAGAGCTTTCAGCCCGGCATCCTGCGCTTTATTTATAACGCGCAGAAAACGGCAAACTGGAACGTTGTGGTTGAAACGGAGCATATCAGCACTGAAACGGTGATGGTTGACGGGCAGGAAGAGACGAGGGAAACCTCAGAATGGTTCCCTGATATGCCAGGCCGACTTGCCGCTATTCCGGAAGAGGGGCATACACAGGCCCTGGTTCGCGACATAAAATGGGCACAGGACATACTGACAGAAGTTATCGCCTGCGATCCCGATCGGGTTTCATTTTTGCATCTGAAACGCTGGGTTTCTGTACTTGACGGGATTGATGACGTCAGGGGAAGGCTGGATAACGCGAAGAAAGCCTGCGAAAAATTCAAAAAAAGGGAAAACCTTGAACTGCTGTTTTTTGTTCAGGGCAGGGAAGACGATCGGTCAAAGGTCTTGCGGCAAATACTGCGGATACGCGGTAACCAGGATTCGGTTGCGGATACCCGGCGCGAGGAGAAGAGAATAACCGCACTGTACAGCAAGCGTTTTGGTGGTCGACGCTGGCGTCTGGTGTGATGTGCGGGTTGTGTTTTAACGTTAAGAACAGATGCTGAAGGGGAGGATGAGGGTGGCTGTTTACGGCCTCAGCAGAGACAGCAACACACTGTCGTATCAGCCTCCCTCACATTGACATGCCAGATTCATTCAACGCAGGAGAGCAGTAATGCCATTGTATCAACGGGTCCACTATTTTACCGTTCAGAAATGTAAACGCGTATTCCGGCACCCGGAGTTCGGCATTGTGCGGTTTGACGATATGATCGCAAACGCAGATGAGTATGGCTTCAGGGCGGCGTATGTCGCCGGAATTTCAGTGGAAAATTTACCGCTTCATTATCGACAGTTCTTCTTTTCTGAAGCGCCGTTTTCAGCAACTAGGTTTCTTTGTGATTTCTGGTCCCGCAGTTACTCAAACCAACATGTACAGGAAATAACCGGGAAACCGGATGTGCTGATTATTGACCGGCGGCTTGAGGCGTGCCTGGATGTTGTATTCTTCGACTGGCTTGATAAGGAAGGCATTGCATATCAGTATCCAGCCCGGGGGGATAAAAAATTCTCCTCAACGGTGAGGCATCATCAGCGTTATCCGCATATTTTTGCTCATGGGGAAGACGTGCCGGAACCGGTGGATGGCGTGAGGGAGCCCTGGCCGCTTTCGCTGGACAGGCTGAATGCCAGGGATGAAAAACGGACTTACCTGAGCGACAGGTTGTCACCGGCCATTCGGGAGGTTGTCGCGAGGCTGTATCCGGCAGGATATCAACCTGAACGACCGCTAAACCCGCCACTTCCTGATGATTTTCAGGTGAACGAAGCCAGCCTCAGCGTCGCATCCTCTAATGACGTGATACTGAACTCTGCCGGCTGGCGCCCCGCCAGGCAAACGGCTTATGGTTTTGAATACGGGTATGCAGCTAATAACATTGAAGTCCGGGATGACGATGAGCCGGCCTCAGGCCCCTGGCAGAAGGAGATACTGATTGCATTACGCTGCCTCGAGTCTCAGTTTGATCGACTGGCCCGGGCGCTGTCCCATCATTTTGACGGTGATCATTATTCTGCGATCTTAAGTCAGATCAAAAAGAATAAATACAGGTCGCTGTTACCCCTTAGCGGTGCGGAGCAGGATGTACTCTACGGACTGGTGGGGCTGAATACGGACGATCCTACAGGAAATACGGTCTATGACCTGTCGAAAACCGGTGTGGCTGATACGGTTTCGTTATGGGAGCATATCACCAACGGTGGTGATCAATGCCAGTCCTTTGAAATAAGACCGCAGACGGGAATTGATGATCCGGCGTACCGGTTATTTGCGGTTATCGGGCATTGTGCCTGGTATTACCTGATCGCTTATCGAAGCAGCCGTTCCTGCCATGCGCTGGATAGTGGGCGTTGTATTAACTATAAGCCGGGCCACTCCCTGAATGTTCGCAGTACGGATTACCGGAAGTTGCTGAATGCGGCGCTAAAGGGCGAATCGGAGAGGGTAGGGGCGATAGTAAATGATTACCTTGAATACTGACCTTCTTCGTGATTTAAATTGGTTTAGTCTGGATAATAACTGGGGAATGGGATGAAATTTACAGGGAATAAACCTGAACATTTTATTGGTAGGGTGATTCTGGTCTTGTGAAGATTTTATTTTTGAAACTCTCTGGTTTACATATCATATCGCTTGATTAAACCATCCTTTATCGTTCCTTTCGGGAGTTTATGTATGGAGGCGATTATTGATGTTAATGTGATGGACATATGAGTGTTTTTGTTTATGTTATCAATTTTAGTTGTGATGTTATTAATATCACCATTTGTGCTTTTACAGATGGCTTTTAGCCAGAAATCCACTAAATAGCCATGCCATGAGTCATCATCACCTGCCGGGATAATTTCCTCATAAAGACGATGCCAGTCAGAAATGAAAAATAAAATGAGTTCTTCAGACTGATGTGGTAAGACGGGAATGACATTTTTCAGTGGGACCAGAATAGCATAGTATAAATCATTCAGCCATGAAGATATTCTGGCTTCGTCCCAAAAATCCAGTTGCTCACGGGTTCTCTCTTCGTATTCTTCTTTTACCCTGGACAAGATGTCGGGTGGTGTTGTCAGCCATTTATTTTTCAGAATACTGTTTGCTCTGGGGTTATTGCAAGCAAGCTCATAAATGAGATTGAGCAGTTCCACCCGGGTAAACTGATTAAGCCTTTCCTGTTGTTCTGCGCTGAACTGGCATTCGCCACATTCACATTGCCATTCCATTCTTCTCTCCACCCTCCACAATATCTGTTTCCCGGAAAAGTCATATTATATCGTTATCACTTCGCCTGACTTCCCGCCATTAATCTCGTTTGTGCCGGTATTTTTTCCGACAGCGTTCTTCCCCCTGTCGGTTGCTTCCGCAGCACCACAATCCTCTTTATTGAGCACGCCGGGTTGCAGCGTGACCATTCCCCATTCAGCCTGCGGGTCGGTGACTGTTGCACTTAATTCGCGGGCCATCAATATCTCAACAATCGTCTCTGTATCACCTGTGACCAGAAAATGCACCGGAGCCAGTAATGTACCGTCTTCACTGAAGCTACTGGCCAGATCTGATTTTTTAATCAGCAGGGCAGGAGCGGTACGGTATTCCGCCAGCAACTGTTCGCAGTTTCAGTCAGCGTCATCAACAACGGCGTTTACCCAGCCCTGCGAGCGAATATGTTCTACTGCATGTGTGAGCCGAAACAGGTCGGACTGGTGTAACAGCGGTCCGGCACAGGAGCTCCAGAGATAATTCAGGCGTTTTCGCAACTGTGCCGCCGGCCCTTTTTGACGGCCCAGTGTGAGCAGGCTCTCAATGTCCTGCGCGACGGTGCGGGGAAAGCGTTTTTGTTTCTGTGCACCGGCAAGCCAGCGCAGTAAAAAGGCATGTGTGGCCAGCGGGGAAGAGGCCTGGCCGTCCTGCTGCATGATATGCAGTGCTATCAGTGCGCACCAGGCAAAATGGGCAAGGTCAGCGACGACGCGTTCTGGAGATGTTGTGGTTTGTGAATTCTTCATGGGGGCACAAAGTATAACGAAGTTGACGCCATGGTTGCAGCATTTCGGCCGGATGTCCACCGTAGTTTCGGCACTGGAAAAGGCGAAGGTATTGACGTTGATCTATCCGATCGCATAGTCTGATTGAGTCGTACTGTCGTCCCCGGACGACCATCCAATGTCTCAGCACTCTGTGAGAGGCGCCTTCGGGTGAGTGCCATCCAATGTTTCATGTGACCTGAGAGAAACGCCTTCGGGTGGTCACAATATCCTCGTAGCCTTGAAGAGGATGCCCATGTGGCGGTACCTCCGTTTAACCTTTGAGAACGGAGATCACGACAGTGATGAAGGTTTATTAACGACTCAACCGCGCCAGTTCTGGTACGGTTCCTTTCACCAATAACGTATGTATTACGTCTTTCAGCTATAAAGCTCGCAGGGCGAGGTTTTACGCTTCAACAATTTGATTCTTTTATCTTTTTGACGAGTTGCTGACGATGCGACTTTTGAACGCACGTATAAGGCCATTGGGTATATTTGGCCGCTTACGTGAGTCTCATTAGGAGCAGAGGAGCGCGCGTCACTTGTGAAGTGGCGAAGACACTACCAAGTGACGCGCGTAGCGCATAACGTCTCAAACCACGCACGACGTGGCTTTCAACGTTTTACTACCATCTGACCAACATGTAGTCCGTGTCAGTACGGTTTTAAACACTCATTCACTTCAACGTAATTACGACGGGAAACCCGTTTTGAACGTTCAACTATCAGTAAGGAGGAAATCGACCCGGTATCGATGGCGACACTACGAACAGTAGTGTTGGAGGCAGCTTGACGTAAGTCAGCTCTGCATAAGCAGCAAACAGATCAGAGATCTGGGGTGCCTCGCAAGAACTCAACAATTCGCCGCCCCGATGCACAGATACCAGTCGAGACGCAGGAAGCGCAAAAGCAACCGTGTCGTCGGGGAATGAATTACTGGGGTACAGATCCGTCTGCTTATTTACAAGCAGAGGGACGTGTATCCCTGTGGAGATATAGGAATGTCCAGATTCAGTAAACAGCTGTGCAAACAACTTGTCACACTTGCTCGTCAGGGACGGGGAAGTTATAAAACTGTGGCTGACCGCTCAAGAATTGCAGAACGTTTTTCTGAACGTCTGTCTGAACTGAATATTCAGATTAGGGACGTAAAACATATCAAAACTTCCCATATTGAAAAGTATATTGAGAGCAGGAAGGCAGACAGTTTGTCTCTCAGGACGTTACAGAATGAGATGTCTGCTATCCGCTCTGTTTTATTATCAGCAGGAAGAAATAAATTGGCCGATCCCAATCATACCAGCCTGAGTAATCAGGCCCTGGGAATTTCTGGGGCTAACCGGGATGGCACTAAACTCCCTATTACAGATGAAAAACTAAATGCGGTTGTGAATTTTGCGCTTAAAAAAGATGAAGGTGTTGCGCTCGCGGTACAACTTTCAAGATACCTTGGGTTGAGAACAGAAGAAACCGTGCAGTCCGCAAAGTCTTTAAAAACATGGAAACAGTCATTGATTAACAATAATGAGCGTGTCCGTGTTGTTTTCGGGACTAAAGGCGGGCGGCCGAGAGAGACAACAGTTTTCAATCGTGAAAAAGTTTTATCAATTCTTGATAAGGCAATTAATTATGTCAGTGAGCATAACGGAAAACTGATTGATAAACCCTCTTTGCATACTGCTATTGATCGCTACCGTAATATTGTAAGAGAGGCAGGGATGAATGGTAAAAATGCCCCGCATAGTTTGCGTTACGCTTATTCACGTGATGCAGTAAATCATCATATTAAAAATGGAATGAGCCGCGACGAAGCTGAAGCATTAGTATCGATGGATTTGGGGCATGGAGATGGTCGTGGCCGTTATATTAAACAAGTTTATTTTCGCGGGGAAACAGAATAAGTTGTACCCACTGAATTTTCAGGACGTAGCGCCACAGCTCATTCAGGGCTGTGGCTTTTCTAAATTTCAATCCGTATATTTACATGCTCGAATAACTGTCATGCGTGAAACGCCGGCGAGCCTTGCCGTTTCATTTATTGATTTTCCGTTTTTCTTGCGGAGCGTTCTAATTAACTCATGTTTTTCCTTGTCTGCTAGCCTCCCGCTGTATTTTCCTTTTTCCCTGGCGGTTGTAATTCCCTCCATCTGCCTTCTGCGACGATCTTCATAATCTTTACGGGCGATGGCAGCTAACATGTCCAGCATCATATTATTCACTGCCCGGAGCATACTATGAGTAAAGTCATAAGCTGATGGTGTGGACAGAGCAATGTGACTTGTAGGCAAATCAAGGCTTATTATTGAAAGCGATTTCTCATTAATCATCTTTTTTAAAGATTCCCAGCCATTATCATCCAGGCGTGAAAGCCGATCTACTTGTTCTATAAGTATCGCATCCCCTGGCTCTGTATCCTGAAGCAGTCTCATCAGTTCCGGTCGGTGCAATGCTGCGCCTGAAGCATTTTCAACATACCAGCCAGCAATGCGATGCTTGTGTTGTTGAGCAAAGTCCTTGAGCCTCGATTTTGCACGCAGTGCATCCTGTTCCTGGGTTGAAGCACGAAGATATCCAAATATAAACAAAGTTCCTCCGGCAGTAACATTAAAATAGTCACATTCCAATCAGTATCATTTAAATGGTAACTTATTTATATTCTATCAATAAATTGGATAGTATTTAATAGGTATACCCATTTGATACCCAGGTTGACATAATTACTATTTGCTCTGAAAATAGACAGGCTTACTTGTTGCTACATGCAACCAGCTAATGCTCCGGCAGTCTGAGAGGAGCGCCTTCGGGTGACTGCCAGCCAACGTTTTACCGGTCTGAGAGAAACACCTTCGGGTGACCGGAAAATCCTCGCAGCCTGAGAGAGGATACCTTCGGGTGGTAAATCCGTTTAACCTCTGGAAACGGATATCACTGAATAGTGATTGAGGTCATTTCAACTTATCAGACAGTCAGAATGTTGTTTTTTCTGACTCCCCGACGGGAAACACTTCCCGGTCAGGCAGGTGTTTCCTTTTTTTATGGAGAAACACAATGTCTGTCATCTCTTCTGCGGTTTTCCCTGAACATCTCCTTACTCAGCTTCAGCAGTCTGCTGACGCAGCGGTCCGGAGACTGAAATCTTTCATTTATCTGCATCGCAACAGCAGCTGGTATGTCAACGGTTCGGGCAATTATGCCGTCCGTGCGCATATCACCTCTGTCAAAGACCCGGGCATTAATGTCTTTCTTACCGTTCGTACAGGTTGCCACCGCGCCGAGTATGTTTTTCACCGCCTGCCGGTTTCCTTTCCTGAGGAAATAACAGGTCGTCGAAACGCATACCGCCATGCCTGCCGTCAGGCACAGCATCTGGCACACCTGCGCTACCGTTTTCTTTCGGGAGGGCATTCTCATGGCTGAAGCACCGCACGAAGTCACTTTCCGTATTCTGTCGATGTCTGAGGCGCGACGGGATGTATGTCCCGCTCAGTATGGCCCCGTAAGTGGCGTTTTCATCCGGGGCGAAATCCTCAGAGATAACGTCTCCTGTGGCGAACAGGTTTTTGTCGCACCGCTCGGTGATTGTGATCCGGCTGACCCCGAACTCTGTGTATGGTGTCAGTATTACAGATATTCTCCCCGGGTGGAGGCTGGCGACATACTGGATGGCGTGGCCGTTTCGGGCATAAATTCCGTAGATCCACTGTCGGTAGCTGCGTTGAAAAGCCTGCGCTTTAATCCTGAATATGTGTATCAGGAGCAATCTGATTCATATGCACTGAACTGATCGGCTGATGAACGCCGGTCAGAAAATGTTGTGGACCCTGACGGGGATATCTCTCCGTCGGAGGGGATATCCCGTTATTTACCTGAGGATATACCCATGCACACAGACGTTCATACGCTTAAAACTCCACTGGACACGCTCAGCTGGCTTTGCCTGCTTGAGAGTGAACTTCTGAGCATCAGGGCATTCCAGCGTCTCGATCTTCATACGGACCGGGATGAACCGAATGAACTGACGTTTCTGGAAGATGCCATCATTGGCACCGGCACAGCTTATGGCTGGTTTGTCTTTTTACTCGGGGAAGGCGATATTCCGCCTTTGCCTGATACGTCTAAAAATCTGCTCTTCACGCTGGACGAGCTGGGAAAAGAAATTAACCGGCCCTTCTGGGAGAAGGCCGTGGATGAAGGTATCCAGGATGCCCGGTGTGATCGGGCTATAGCGGCTCTCGAACGGATGTAACCAGCAGACAGAACACACCCTGACGGGGATTTACTCCCGTCTGGGGGATAAATCCCCCTTTTTTTAATTGCGGAGGATTTTATCAATGAGAAACCTGTCTTCTTCCCCGGCCTTCAGGCCGGTTATTTACACCATTGAGCACGTCAGCACGGTTCCGTTGCATCAATGGCATGCTTTCGTTCTGGCTGTCACAGAAACTTTCTGGCAGCTGCCGGTGCGTCTGCGTCCGGGGAATACGTATCTTCCGTCGCTTAATCGCGCGGCTGACCTGTTTCCGGTTGCTGATGTCATGGCGTTTTGTGGCGATACAGGCGAGAACGCCTGGCTGACCAATATGACTATAGGACGGCAACGTAATTGCAATACGCTGAGTATCCAGGAGCTGGATTTTCAACATCAGCCCTGCGATTTTTTTGCACGTATTGTGATGGTCCTGCTGCATAACCTGTGTCCGGACAGCTTCCGGATACATTCTTCAGACGAGGGGCGCAGCTGGGCGTTACCGTTACGCTGGATTGAACAGCATCTCGGCCTCTCTGAGCAACTGAAGCTGACCCCGCCTCAGCCGGTACTGAAAACGCCGGTGAGCGATGGCGCGTTTGATTCCCTGCTGCTGCAACTGCTCTCCGGTGGTGAGCGTGTGCTGAGCAACGATGACTGGAATGCGTTTACGAAGGCTGAATTTCAGCTGTATGAACTGAAACGGGTCGCGGAAAAAACTGACGCGCTGTAAACAGTACTGACTTTAACCCCGTCGGGAGAGATCACTCCGGACGGGGCGGCTCTCCCGTTTTTACAGGAGAGCCCCATGCTTTTTTTCGACAACAAAGACCTGACGAACGTCCTGCTGACCGCCCGCATGCAGGGAGGTCAGCTTCACCTGGCAAAGGATGAGGGTGTTTATCTTATGCTGGCCACCGGTGCCTGGCAGGGCAACGATCCGGTGCCGCGTATTGCGTATGCCGCAGGGTGTCACCCTCAGAAAAATGAGGACTGGTACGACACGGCACGCCTGCTTGCCGGCGGCGATGATTTCATTGAATCACTGTCGATAAGCGACGCGGTAGCCACCTCTGTACTGTCCGGCAGGACGGACCTGAGGATCCTGATTACCGACACACAGATACAGGTGCTCACCGCAGCGACTGATCGGGTGAAAGTCGCGGAGTACCGCCAGAAGGCCGATCAGCTTTTGGCGAGTGCGGTCTGTCACTTCAGTGCCTGTGTCGGGCCTGATGAACTCTGCCGCTGGCGTGAAAATGCCGTGCGTCTGCTGACCTAGGTGGCCTTCATCAGCTGTAAGCGGGCGAAGGCTGAAGATCATCAAACCTTTCTGAACGCCTGTGGCAGGCTTCAGGCCAGGTTATCGCAGGTGAGCCCGCAGGGGGCGCTGAGAATAACCGGACGTTAACTCACCCCGGCAGGGACTTTTCCTGCCGGAAAGGTTCCTGCCTCTTTCTGAACCGAAGGAGGGCCGTATGGGACTGGATATTTTTCTCTACAGTCAGCACCGGCAGATCGTCGCAGTACCGGCACCGTATCATCCGGTGTGTGAACTGAGCCGCGATTTTTCACTGGTTACCTGGGTGGATAAGCACGTCGGTGAGGTGGAAAACTCGACCTGTCTGGAACTGTCACGCGAGCATATTCAGCAACTGAAAGAGAGGCTGGACTGTGCGATTGCGACATTTACAGAGGGTAATGAGGATAATCCGCTTCTTCAGCGCCGGCTGCAGTATGTTTTCACCCTGCGTGACAGGCTTGAAAGCCTGCTCAGTGATTTTGACTTTGAACATGAATACCTGTGGTTTTATGCCGCATGGTAACTGACTTCTGAATTTCCCGTCGACGGGCGTATCTCTGCGCCCGCCGGCGCAGGGGTATGCCTCTGATTAAAGGTATATCTCATGAAAAAAACGACTTCACACAAGGCGGCCCGCCGCCCGGCAAAACAGACTGACCTTTATCGTCAGATCACTGACCGCATTGTTGTCGCGCTGGAAAACGGCGTCGCGCCCTGGCGTAAGCCGTGGCGCGCGGCTGCCGGCAGCGGTCTGGCCGGTCTGCCCCTGAATGCCACAACCGGACGTCACTACAGCGGCGTGAATGTCCTGCTTCTCTGGATGTCAGCGGAAGAGCAGGGTTTTCGCAATAACCGCTGGATGACTTACCGGCAGGCGCAGCAGGCTGGCGGGCAGGTGCGAAAAGGTGAGAAAGCCACCCTGGCGGTGGTTTATAAGGACTGGACGAAGCAGGCGGAGGATCGCGAAGGCAACCGCCTTTATGACAGTGACGGTAAACCGCTGATGGAAACCGTGCCGATGCTTAAACCCCTGCAGCTGTTCAACGCTGAGCAGTGTGAGGGGTTGCCGGCAGAGGTTGCGGCTTCTCCTGAACAGCCCCCGACTGTGGATGAGGACGGCATACTCTGTCCGGACGTGATGAACAGGGTGATCCGGATGTTTAACGCCACAGGGGTTAAACACCGGATGCTGCCTCAGAACCGGGCTTATTATCGCCCGCTGACGGATGAAATTGTGATGCCGATGGCTGAGCAGTTTTTTACGGAAGCGGACTGCTGGTCCACGCTGTTGCATGAGCTGGTACACAGTACCGGTCATGCGAAGCGACTTAACCGGGAGGGGATAACCTCCTCATCCCGGCAGTTCGGGGACCCGGTGTATGCCTTTGAGGAGCTCATCGCCGAAATGGGCAGCGCGTTTTTGTGTGCCCAGCTCGGCGTGATCGGTGAGGTTCAGCACGACAGCTATGTGGACCACTGGCTGAAGGTGCTGAAATCTGACAAAAAGGCCCTGTTCCGCGCCTGTCGGCATGCCCGGGAAGCGTCGGAATATCTGCTGGCACTGCCTGAAAGTCAGGCTGTGGCGGCGTAATTAACTTATCCGGTGGCGGTTATTCCGTAACTGTCGCCGTCCCGTGAGGACACCGCTCCTCACGGGGCTGTGTCCTCTTTTTTTTATGAAAGAGGAGTATTCACTATGTCCGAATGGTGTCATAACCGCCTGGAAATCACCGGTAAGTCTGTCTGCATCGATGTCATGCTGCAGTGGATAAACGGAACTGACGTCCCGCGTCACCGCCACGCCGTGCAGCAGAGCATTCAGCTGTTTCTGGCTGGCGCGGCGGGGATACTCAAGCCGGTGCGGACCACGTCGTATCCGCCCTGTCAGGGGCTGGTCCGTGCAGGAACAGGGCTTTCCACTGCGGCCAATCAGGCGTTTGAAAGCTGGCTGGCGCTCCTGCTGAAGGATGCCATCCTCGATGCGGAAACCATCAGAGCCGTGGACCGGCTTTATCACCAGTCAGGTCTGGGCGCGCTGAAATGGGAGAATATTCCCGGCCCGGCACGTGAGGTTATGGCGGAGCTGATTGCCAGACAGTATACCGACTGGTTTGGTCTGGTCAGCGCCGGCGATGAGTCTGATGCCACAACTGTCTGGGAGCGGCTCAGCCAGTATCCTGAACGTTCCCAGCCCTGCGACATGCTGGCCGTCATACCTACGCGGCTGGCAGCAGAGCTGAACGGTGCCGGTGGGCTGATGTCCGGTGTGTCGACCACAACAAGCCTTTACTGCCGGCAGTACGGCATGGAGTGGCCGGCCGGGCACAATGTCAACTGGCAGCGCCATACGCCAAACAGTCTTACGCTGCAGATGGATACGCCCTGGTTCCCGCCTTCAGGTGAGGTTGTCGGGGAAATTTCTGCGGTGTTTGACTGCGAGGTGCGTCACAGCTACAGCGAGCCCGTGAGCGGGCTCAGCGGTTACGACTGCTATGACGGCGGCGAACATGTCGACGGACATAAAGGTGCGGCCGGCGCGTCTCAGCCCGGTCAGGTGCTTTATCTCGTCAGCGATGAGCCAGCGTCACCGGCTCAGGACGCTGCATCATATCGTGAGGTCCGGGGGTAAAAGCCTGTTCCTCCGTTAACCCGGCCACGGCAATGCCGTGGCTTTTTACCCTCAGGGGGGACACGTCCCCTGGTCAGGGTGCGTGTTTCCTTTTTTTATGGAGAAGACGCATGCCTGGCATGATTAACCACGAAAAAGCCTTTGTTAAATTGCTCAGTCAGACGGCCCGGTATCATCACCGGTTTAAAGTGTTCGAAGACTTCATCAGCTGCAGCGTCATCGCGCTGGAAAACCGGCTTTGCTTCAGTGAGGCGCGGGAGCAGAAGTATTTGCGTATAGTTCGTGGATACGAGAAGGAGGACGTCACGCGCATGGCGCAGCTGCTTGCCCACGTTGTTAACGGGCTGGGTGAAGCGCCGGGAGACTTCCTTGGCCGGGTCTTCATGCAACTGGAACTGGGTGACAAATACCGTGGGCAGTTTTTCACGCCCTGGGACGTGGCCAGAATGATGGCTGCCATGCAGCTGGGCGACACGGGAGCGTTGTTCCGTGACAGACCCTTCATCACCCTGAGTGAACCGGCGTGCGGTGCCGGCTGCATGGTGCTGGCATTTGCTGATGTTCTGCAAAAGGCGGGGTGGCCACCGCACCGGTATCTGTGGGTATCCGCGACAGATATCGATCCGCTTGCGGCCGGTATGGCTTACATACAGTTATCCCTGAGTGGGATCGCCGGAGAAGTAGTGGTAGGTAACACCCTGGCGAATGAGCGACGCCGGATACTCTACACGCCCGGGCACTATCTCGGCGGCTGGCCTGTTCGTCTGGATCCACGGCATTTTCAGGCAGCATAATCACATCCACACGCTCCCGACCGGGAGCGTTTTTTATTTCTGAAGCAGGGTATCTGGTTTTTTATCGCAGTTAACGCTTCCCGCTGCCAGTCTGGCTTTTTTATAAGCGCCTGCCGGAGAACCCCATGACCTGGAAAACCACAGCCGAGCAAAACGCCATCATCGAGTGGAAGGGCAGTCATCTCGTGGTGAATGCTTTTGCCGGCACAGGAAAAACCTCCACGTTAGTGTATTACGCTGAAGCCAACCCGGAAAGTAAGATGCTTTACCTTGCCTACAACCGCGCTGTTCGGGATGAGGCTGAACGCAGGTTTCCCTATAACGTAGAGTGTAAAACATCACATCAGCTGGCATGGGCCCGCTTTGGGAAACATTTCCGTGACCGGCTGACAGCCAGTCTGCGCATTACGGATGTGGCCAGAAAACTTAACACCCGCCACTGGCCGCTGGCCAGACTGGCCCTCAGCGGGCTGAACATGTTCCTCTGCAGCGCCGACCCTGAGCCCGGACTGGTACATCTGCCGGCAGAGGATGATCGCCACGGTCTTGATGCAGGTAAGATACTGGGGGCGATTCAGATCCTCTGGTATGAAATGAGCCGGACCGATTCTACCTTCCCCGTTACGCACGATACCTACCTCAAACTGTTCCAGCTTTCTCAGCCTGACCTGTCTAAACGCTGGGACACCATCCTTTTTGATGAGGCGCAGGATGCCAACCCGGTGACCAGTGCGTTTGTTCTGAATCAGCCCTGCCGGGTCATTCTGGTCGGCGACCGTTACCAGCAGATTTACCGGTTTCGCGGGGCAGATAATGCGCTCAATGCCAGCCAGCTGGCGCAGGCGGACCGGTTATGGCTGACGGCGAGTTTTCGGTTTGGCCCTGAGGTCGCGCGTATGGCCAATATCCTGCTGGAGCGTGCCGGAGAAGAAAAGTGGGTGACGGGTAACGGGGGGCAGGACGCCGTCGTCAGCAGCATCCCGGATGAGGCTGAGCACGTAGCTGTACTGAGCCGGACGGTGTCCGGCGTGATTGGGAACGCCCTGACGGCAAGTCTCATGGAGAAAAAAGTCTTCTGGGTCGGGGGGATTGAAGGCTACAAAACGGAGGAGCTGGAAGACCTGTACTGGTTCTCGGCCGATATGCCTGAAAATATGCAGTCCCCGCGCCTCAGCCGGGACTACCGGGATTTCGATGAATACTGCTCGATAGCAAAGGCCACCCAGGACGTGGAGATGAATCAGGCTATTCGCCTGCTCGATGATTTTTTCCCGCTCCCTCAAAAGCTGGCAATTATGCGCCGCCAGGTCGTCACCCATGAAAAAGACGCTCAGGTCACGGTTTCAACCGCACACCGCAGCAAAGGGCTGGAATGGCCGGTGGTAATGCTGAATGAGGATTTTACTGACATTACCGATCCGCTTCTTTCGCAGGATGAGCGGCAGGATGAGACTAACCTGCTGTACGTGGCTGTAACCCGGGCCAGAAGAACACTTGTGCTTAACGAGCTGATGCGCTGGCTGAGCGATGAAAGCGGGAAAAACCGCTAGACGACGCACGAAACTGTACCGTCCGGAAATTGAGAGAGCACCGACAGGCACGAAGAAACGGGAAAAACTTCTGAGAGTGAGTAACTGGTTTTTTATGGTGAAGCGCGGGGAGTGTCAGAACACTGGGCAGCCCTATACCAGGAGAAAATCATGCGCGACAGAATCAGGACTCTGAGGTTTCTGTTTTCAAAAGGTGAACCGGAACCAGCACATCATGTATCCGCTGTCACACCTGTCGGCTACCACACTCCGCGTACGGTCGATACGCTGTGCAGTAGTCCGCTGAGGAAAACCTGCCTGCAACAAATATGGGTAAACAGCTCACTTCCGGCGGATGTTTATCACCGGTTTTACATAACGCCACTGCATGGCTTACTGGCCAGGGCACAGAATGTGCCGGCAACACAGCAGGGAAGGTGGTCGCAGTCAGACGGCTTCGGGGACCTTACGCTGCAGTTCACAACCTGTGCGGTCAGACTGGCCAAAGGATACATGTTTCCACCCGGCGCTGCGCCAGAAGAGCAGGCAGAGCAAAACGTGATGTGGAATGCGGTCATTTTCTGGTCTGCACTGTTCTGGCATTTGCCGCTCCTGGCGTCTCTGGAGGGTGAGCTGCTTGATGGTAAACGCTGGCTTCCGGGAATAACCGTTCCGGACTCGCCTTATCGATTTCGCTTCCGGGAAGCAGACAACTCCTCAGCTTTTGCAGCGCTGGCAGCCGGACAACTTATGCCAGCAGAAGCGACAGGCTGGCTGGCAGAAAATCCCCAAGCTCTGGGCAATTTTGCCGGGGCCTTATGGAACCAGCATCCGGCAATGCCGTTGATTCGAAGCCTGATGAAACAAGCAGCTGAGAAAACAGAGTCTCCTTTGATGGAGAGGAAACCTGCGGAAATTTTAAGTTCTCATGCAGGTGAAATTTCAGAAAATACAGCCCTTTCAAATGAGGGGGGCGCTACGGTTTTACCTAAAGATATGTTATCTGAACAAACAGCACTTAGCGGGGCAACTGATCCATCTTCCCCTGAGATCTTTACACTTGCCACAGGTATTGATAACCCCACTACACTTAGTGATTCACCGGTTAAAAGCCCTGAAGAAAACGAAGAAGAAAGTGATTTAAGCGAAATCGTAAAAAGTACTGGCTCTGACCCTCTGCCCTCTGAAGATGATGCTGATGCTCTCCTGTCTCTTTTCGACATGTCAGGAGATGCTAAAGCTTCAGAAAATGAAGATGAGGTACAGGCAGAAGTGTCCGTTGTGATTGCAGAGGAGCAGCAATCGTCAGAACCCCTTGAAAAGCAAGAAGACCCCGCAAATGAAAAGGAACCGTTTGCGAAAGGAAACTCAGACTATTCTCAGGTTGCAATTGTTAACAAATGTGATGAAAGATCAGATTCCGTACCCGTAGCAGTCTCCGGTACTGACGTAGCGGAAGGAGAACAGTTTTTTGACTGGCTCCGGGAGGGACTCAATCGGGGAGATATTAGTTTTAATGGTAAAGCAGACAAAATCCATGTTATTGCCGGCTATGTCTTTTTACCCGTCCCCGGTATCTTTTTCGACTACCTTAAGGCCACTGGTTCGACTATTCAACGGGAAAGCATTCAGGCTTCTTTTGAGCGACTTAACTTGCATAAGCGTCGTGATAACAGGAGATTTTATTTTGCTCAGCTTTACGATACACCCGACAAGTCCGGGAGGTTCAAACGGGTAAAAGGCTACCTGGTGAAAAGCAGGCGGGTATACAGAAAGACCATCCCTCAGGACAGTCAGTTCATTTTGTTCCCCTGACCACAACGTCGGTCTGACATCTGGTGCGTTACTGTTACTAAGAGAGGAATGGAAAAAATGAACGAAAATAGTGCTGACTGGCTCTGGCAGGAACTTATGGATGAGTACTTTTTCTGTAAATCGCTGCGCGAAGATACCGAGTGGAGTTATAAGAAGGTTGTTCGTGGTTTCAGGAAGCATATCGGGGAAGCCTGTCCGCCTTACGGCATAACCAGTCGTGATGTGCTTGAGTGGCGAAGGCATGTACTCAAAAAGCAGTGCCTTTCTGCACATACCTGGAACAATAAGGTCAGCCATATGCGTGCCCTGTACAATTTTGCCATCACTTCTCAACTGACGAGCTTAAGTAAAAATCCCTTCAATGGCGTATCGGTCAAACAGGACAAGAAGCGTAAAAAAACTCTCACAAAAAACCAGATGACAAAAATCTGGCTAACTATGCAGCAATTTGCTTCTGAGCCCAGAACCGGGTCTAAATGCGCCCTGAGGCCAGTATGGTACAGGCTGACTGTCCTGGACACGTTGCGTTATACCGGTATGCGACAAAATCAACTGCTCCATATACGTCTGAAAGATGTGTGTCTTGACGATGGGTGGATTGAATTAAGAGCGGAAGGCAGTAAAACGTACCGGGAATGGCGGGTTCCCGTTGTTAGTCATTTACGACCGAGACTGGAAGCGTTGCTCCAGCGTGCAAGGGACTGCGGTGCCGGCAATAATGATTCGCTTTTTCACTATGAGCGGTTTGTCTCTTCGCCTGCAGAAAGGGCGTCTCTTTCGGAAAAACCATCGCTGCAACCGTTACGCTCTTTTTTTCGCAGGCTGTCAAAAGAGTGCGGGTTTGATGTTTCGCCCCACCGGTTCAGGCACACCCTTGCCACGACACTGATGAGCTCGCCTGAACGAAACCTGCAACTGGTCAAGGGGTTACTTGGGCACCGCAACGTGAGTACGACAATGGAATATGTTGATATCAGTATGGATATTGTTAGCCAGGCGCTGGAAAAGGAAATGGCACTTTACACCGATAAGGCTGAAGAGATGTTTTACAATGGTTGACATTCAGTCACGTCATTGTAATTATTCACAGTGATCGAGAAAAGGGAGCCTGCTGTGAACAGGCTCCCTAATCGAGAGGGTAACTTCTTGATGTATGCTGATGTGAGGATCAACATCAACAAGTGCCACTCCCGTTAAACGCCCGTCAGTTTTCTCACCTCTGACCAGCGTGCTTCGAATAGTGGTGCCCGGACTCGGAATCGAACCAAGGACACGGGGATTTTCAATCCCCTGCTCTACCGACTGAGCTATCCGGGCAACGGGGCGCATTAAACCTTACTGACCGCAAGGCGTCAACGGCTTTATTGCCAAAAGCGAACTGACTGCATTCTTTTCCACCAAAACTGCCACCCGATCAGCATAAGATTCTGCTGTCGGTTTTTGTTTCGCTGGCATAATTCATCGTCATAAGATTTTCCTCGCTTCTCCTGACAGCGGTTACAATTCCGCAGTATTCTGTTCATCTTCATTCAGAACGGGTTCAGCAAGATGGAATACTTCTCACAACCTTTGAGCACTTTATCGTCCCGTTCCCGCAACCTCACTGCGCGACTGTTCTTCCGCGAGCGGTATGAGCGCAAAAGCTGTATTGCGTTTATGGACAAACATCCGCTGGTGATCGACTTGGACTGCACGCTGGATGTGGTCGCGCAGCAAATGGTGGCCTGCCGGTGTCTTGAACCAGTAAAAAAAAAGTGCGATTATTGCGCCCATTCTGACGTGTAACGTCATCCCTTAATTGAGGTCGCCGCCATGCGAGGATCACTGCTGAAGTCTGCCAGCAACTGTTCCGGTCATCTGCTGATGCCGTGTGCGTGCCGATCTGTCTGTCACATCCTGTCGAAAAATTCTCTCACCATGCGGTGAGGTTTTCATACGCTTACTGTTGGGCATGAGTAAAGACAGACTCGATCTGATTTTACTGATGCCTATTGGTCAAAGCTGAAACCAACTGGCCTGAAACCACCAGACATCCTTTCGCCGGGCAAAGGCCAGCCTTTGCCCATTGCTGTGCCCCTGGCACCCACTCATCCTTGACGCCTGAGGATTTGTGTTATGACACCACTGAAAATTGCAGCCAGCACTACCGTGGCTATCCATCTCCAGACCGGCCGCGAGGTCGTCACGCTGGAAAAAACTGATTTTACTGATATCGCGGCGGTGGTTGTTTCCGTGGCCGATTCACGCAGCGGCATGCTGGCGCTGTTAAAGCATACCGGCTTTAATCTGCCGGTGTTTATCTCGCTGGACTCCCCGGATCAGGCGAAGGATCTGCCTGCAGTGACCGGCTTGCTGACCGGTGCTGATGATGATGCGATCCGGCTGGAAGCGGCAGCCTCTGCCTGGCAGGCCGCGCTGCTGCCGCCGTTCTTCAACACGCTGACCAAATACGTGGCGATGGATAACAGCACCTTTGCCTGTCCCGGCCACCAGGGAGGCGAGTTCTTCAAAAAGCATCCGGCTGGCCGTCAGTTTTTTGACTTCTTCGGCGAGAATATTTTCCGCGCTGATATGTGTAATGCCGACGTGAAGCTGGGTGATTTGCTGATCCATGAAGGATCGGCCAAGCACGCGCAGAAATTTGCCGCGAAGGTCTTTAACGCCGATAAAACCTATTTCGTGCTAAACGGCACCTCCAGCGCCAATAAGGTGGTGACCAATGCTCTGCTGACGCGGGGCGATCTGGTGCTGTTCGACCGCAACAACCACAAATCCAACCATCACGGTGCGCTGATCCAGGCCGGGGCAACGCCGGTTTATCTGGAGACGGCCCGTAACCCGTTCGGCTTTATTGGCGGGATTGACGCACACTGCTTTGATGAAGAGTTCGTGCGTAAGCAGATCAAACAGGTCGCGCCGGATCGCGCCAGCGATGCCCGTCCGTTCCGTCTGGCCGTGATCCAGCTCGGCACCTATGACGGCACGGTTTACAACGCGCGTAAGGTACTCGACAGCATCGGACACCTGTGTGACTACATCCTGTTTGATTCGGCGTGGGTCGGCTACGAGCAATTTATCCCGGTGATGGAAGCCTGTTCCCCGCTGCTGCTGGATCTGAATGAAAACGATCCGGGCATTTTTGTCACTCAGTCGGTGCACAAGCAGCAGGCCGGTTTCTCGCAGACCTCGCAGATCCACAAGAAAGATAACCACATTCGTGGACAGCAGCGCTTCTGCAGCCACAAGCGTCTGAACAATGCCTTTATGCTGCACGCTTCAACCAGCCCGTTTTATCCGTTGTTTGCCGCGCTGGACGTTAACGCCAAAATGCATCAGGGTGAGGCCGGGCGCCGCCTGTGGCATGAATGCGTCACGCTGGGCATTGCCACCCGTAAAGCGATCATTGAGAAGTGCGGGATGATCAAACCGTTTATCCCTGATGAGGTGGACGGCAAGCCGTGGCAGGATACGCCGACCGAAGTTATCGCCTCCGATCCGCGTTACTTCAGCTTCGAACCTGACGCGGCCTGGCACGGTTTTGCGGGGTACGAAAAAGATCAGTACCTGGTCGATCCATGCAAGCTGCTGTTGACCACGCCCGGCATTGATGCGGCCAGCGGCCAGTACGCCTCATTTGGTATACCGGCAACGATTCTGGCTAACTACCTGCGTGAAAACGGCGTGGTGCCTGAGAAGTGCGATCTGAACTCGATCCTGTTCCTGCTCACCCCGGCAGAGAGCAGCGACAAAATGGCTTACCTGGTGGCGAAGCTGGCGCAGTTTGAACAGCACGTGAAGGAAGATGCGCTGCTGAGCGATGTGCTGCCAACGATTTATCGCAAAAATGCGGCTCGTTATGCGGGTTATACCCTGCGTCGGCTGTGTCTGGAGATGCACCAGCTGTACGTCAGCTACGGGGTGAAAGACCTGCAGAAAGCGATGTTCCGCCAGCAAAGTCTGCCGAAAGCGGTGATGAACCCGCAGGATGCTAACAGGGAATTTATCCGTGGCAACGTTGAGCTGGTGCCGATTGCCAAAGCCGAGGGGCGTATTGCTGCGGAAGGTGCGCTGCCTTATCCACCGGGCGTTCTGTGTGTGGTGCCGGGCGAAGTGTGGGGTGGGGCGGTGCAGCGCTACTTCCTCGCGCTGGAAGAGGGACTCAATCTGCTGCCGGGCTTTTCGCCGGAACTGCAGGGCGTCTATGCTGAGGCGGATGAGCACGGCGTGAAACGCCTGTTTGGCTATATGATCAACGAGTAATCCTGTCCGCGGGGGGCGATTGCCATCCCCCCTGCAATCCGGCGGTCAGCGGCTACCAGGTCTCGAAGTGTCTGCCATATCGGTCGCCTGGTATCCTGTTGCTCCGGCTTTCAGCTGGCTTCCAGCGCTTTGCTGTCTTCCCTGGCCTGGCGGACAATCGCTCTGGCAATCCATTTCCCAATATCCTGCAGCTGATCGTTATTGCAGCCCCAGATATCCTTCATCACCAGAAAAATCTCTGAACCATATACCAGCGACAGCGACTGAATGACCCGCTCCACCATTGCCGGCGGCAGTTCGCTGTTCAGGGGTTCCACGACGTGTTGCAGTAACGCCTTCCTGTTACCTCTCACCAGGCGATCTTTTTCCAGCTTTTCGGTGGAGGACTGCGACTGCGCCCACTGCGTCAGCGAAAGGTGCAACGCCGCACGCAAGGTGCCTTCGTGCTCCAGCATTCGTGGAAAGGCAAAGGTCAGCAGTTCATCGATTCGCTCGGATGCTTCTTTACGCGAAGGTCGCCAGTTTTTAATCGGGCTGAGCGTTTCCGTCACGATGGCGGAAACCAGCGCGCTTTGAGTGGGAAAATAACGGTAGGCTGTCGCCCGGGAGAGTTGTGCCTCGGCGGCGACTTCTGTGATGGATGGAAATGCGCCGCTGTCAAACATTTTCATAGCAGTTTCAATAAGTAAGCGACGTGTTCTTGCTCGTGTGGCGGTTAATGTCATAACCCCAGCGGAATCCCTTTGCTCCACAATAACCTCATTCAATCGTTAAATAATCATACAAATCAATTGGTTGATAACTTCAGGGGAGGGGCTGTGTTATCGCCAGTCAGAACCTGTATTTCAGATCCCACAACAAGCATAGCCAACTTCCCGGTGAGACGCACATTCCATTCAATTGATTTATCATTAATGAAGGTGATACTGTTATCTCACAACATGCAGAGTCAATATACCTCTGTGGTTATTTACGTGTTTACTGTTGTTTTATCAAGTTTTTATTACGTCTGATAACAGGGTGTTGTTACGACTATGACTAATTATACCGGTTATATCTATGCCGCAGCGACGGCAGATACTAAAGGAAGGGAACTGTTTTACGTCAGCGAATGCATTGCCGAAACGGGTGCTGAGGTTTTAACGGTAGACCTGTCGACTCAATCAGTTAACGGCACTTCCAGGGCGGATTTCCCGCCGGAACTGGTGGCCGATTTTCATCCCGATGGGCGCGATGCGGTGTTCTGCAAAGATCGCGGTAAGGCCATCGATGCGATGGCGCTGGCATTTAAGATTTTCCTCAGCAGGCGTCAGAACCTGGCCGGAGTAATAGGCCTGGGCGGGTCCGGTGGTACCGCGCTGATTACCCCGGCGATGCAGGCGCTGCCGGTCGGCGTGCCAAAGGTGATGGTGTCGACCATGGCTTCCGGTGAAGTTTCCGGCTATGTTGGGGCCAGCGATATCAGCATGGTCTATTCGGTCACGGACGTTGCCGGCCTGAATCGCATTTCCCGAAAGGTTTTGGGCAACGCGGCGCACCAGATTGCTGGTGCGGTGTTGTTCGAAACGGACAGTGATGATGATGAGAAACCGGCGCTGGGGCTGACCATGTTCGGCGTTACCACGCCGTGCATTCAGCAAGTCAGCGAGAAGCTGGAGAAGGATTATGACTGCCTGGTATTCCATGCCACCGGCAGCGGCGGCAGGGCGATGGAGAAACTGACCGACAGCGGTATGCTTTCCGGGCTGCTGGATCTCACCACTACCGAAGTCTGTGATCTGCTGTTCGATGGCGTACTGGCCTGCGATGAAACCCGCTTCGATGCTGTGGCGAAGAAGAAAATCCCCTGCGTGATTTCGTGTGGTGCGCTGGATATGGTGAACTTCGGCCATCCTTCCACCATCCCGGAGAAATATGCCGGGCGCCTGTTCTACCATCACAATGCGCAGGTTACGCTGATGCGAACCACGCCGGAAGAGAACGTGGCGATGGCGAGGTGGATTGCAGAGAAGCTGAACCGCTGTGAAGGGGATATGGTCTTTCTGATCCCTGTGGGCGGGTTCTCCGCGCTCGATGCGCCGGAGCAGCCATTCTGGTCACCCGACGCGAACCTGGCCTTTATCACCACGCTCGAAGAGACTCTGTTGCAGACCCGGCGGCGTAAAATCGTCCGTCTGCCTTACCACATTAACACCCCTGAATTCGCTCATGCGGCGGTACAGCAGTTCCGTCAGCTTGCAGAGAAGGAGTTCTGAATATGGCGTTTACCCGTCAGGAAATACTGAAAAAATTCAATGAGATGATTGCCCGTCGTGAACCGATTATTGGCGGCGGAGCCGGAACCGGTCTGTCGGCTAAGTGTGAGGAAGCGGGTGGAATCGATCTGATCGTTATCTACAATTCTGGTCGTTATCGTATGGCCGGGCGCGGATCGCTGGCTGGGCTGCTGGCTTACGGCAACGCCAACGAAATCGTGGTGGATATGGCGAAAGAGGTGCTGCCGGTAGTGAAAAAGACCCCGGTTCTCGCGGGGGTCAACGGTACCGATCCTTTCTGCCATTTCGACAAATTTCTCGACGACCTGAAAGCGATGGGGTTCTCCGGTGTGCAGAACTTCCCGACGGTGGGGCTGATTGACGGTAATTTTCGCGCCAATCTGGAAGAAACCGGCATGGGATACGGGCTGGAAGTGGAGATGATCGCTCTGGCCCATCAGAAAGGGTTACTGACCACGCCGTATGTGTTCAGCGCAGCGGATGCGGTGGCAATGACGGAAGCCGGGGCTGATATTATCGTGCCGCACATGGGCCTGACCACCGGTGGAAATATTGGTGCAGAGACCGCGCTTAAGTTATCGGATTGCGTGCCGCTTATTAATCAGTGGGCAGAGGCTGCAAAGAATGTGCGCAAGGATGTGATTGTGTTGTGTCATGGAGGGCCAATCTCCAGTCCGGAAGATGCACAGTACATTCTTGACCATTGCCCGCAGTGTGACGGCTTTTACGGCGCAAGCTCCATGGAGCGTTTGCCAACCGAGGTCGCACTGACTGAAACGACAAAACAATTTAAAAATATAAATCGTTAATTTTTACCAACATCAGGGAATTTTTCCCCCCTCTGGATGGCGGATCGCAAGATCCGCCGTTTTTTTTCTGTCCGATCAGTACTGGTGGTAGCTTTTCTGCGCGCTGCTCACTTTGTACAGATAGCGACGCGACTCGGCCGAAGGGTGGTTAGTGGTCAGTGTCTGATAAACCTGAGACGGCGACAGATTGTTAATGTTAGCGAAAGCCTGATTCTTGTCGCTGGAGAAGACTTTCAGCACGCTTCCCGCGCCGCCATTATAAGCCGTGATCACCGCGTAACGCCGCGAGGTCGGGTTCACAATCCCTGACAGATAGCTGCCCTGCAGCAGGGAGAGATAGGCTGTACCGGCATCAATGTTGTTCTCCGGGTCAAGCAGGTAGCTGCGGCTTGGTTTGCCCCATTTCCCTTTCATCCGGAACACATCCACGCCAGCGGTATGCTGCACAACCTGCATCAGACCCAGCGCGTCAGAGTGGCTGACGGCATACGGGTTAAAGCTTGATTCAATCTGCATGATCGCCAGGATCAGCGACTGATCGACGCCATATTTCGCTGCCGCTTCACGCACCATCGGCAGGTACTTGTGTGCACGCTTGTCGAGGTGGTTCGGCACCATTGGAATGGTTACCGACCAGATTACATGCAGCCCGGCGTTACGGCGTTGCAGCTTGTTCTGGATCAGGTAGTCGGCAAAGCTGGCCGCGCGGCCCTGCCAGCGGATCGGCTGGCCGGTATTATCCAGCACCTCGCCATAGAGCAGCGGTTCTTTACCGATCTCAATATCATTGGCATCGGAGTAGAGATCGACGTTGCCCGGGTTATCACCGATCAGCAGCGTGGTGATTATAGCCTGACGCAGGCTGGCCATCGGATCGGTCCCGGCAATGGTCTCGATGGTGATGGTACCGGCATCAAAGTTGATGTGGCTGCGGGTGTAATATTGATCGCTGTACTTAACGTAGTCTTTGGGGCCGGCAATCAGCACTTCATTGATGCCCCAGATATTCTCAATGTTGTGGGCAAATTGCCCCATCAATATGTCAAAGCCGTTGGTGTCCTTAACCCACTCTTCGTGGAACTTCGGTTTTTTATTGCCGGAACAGGAGATCAACAACGGTGCGATGATCAGTAAACTAATCAGCTTTTTATTCATTGTGTCGTGCTTCGCCCAAATTGAGAGGGCCTCCATCGCGAGGCCCAATGATTATTTTTCCGGCGGGGTATAACCTTCGATGTGAACGTCGCGGCCTTCAAACAGGAAATTGACCATCTCCTGTTCCAGCTGTTTGCGATCTTCCGGGTTCATCATGCTGAGTTTCTTCTCGTTGATCAACATGGTCTGCTTGGTCATCCACTGCGACCAGGCTTCTTTGGAAATCTCGTTATAGATGCGTTTGCCCAGGTCGCCCGGATACAGCTGAAAATCCTGCCCTTCAGCGTCACGCTGCAGGAACGTGCAAAATATGGTTCTGCTCATTACTCTTCCTCTTCTGTTGCGCGAATGCCCGGCGTAATTTGTTGTGGCTGGCGCAGCTGCTGTAGCAGGCGGTCCACCGGCGCTGCCAGCCCGACGGACTGTGGCTGGGCTAAGTTATACCAGAGACCAGCGCCTTCATCCATTACCGCGCCTGCCGCAGGCAGTTTCAGCCACATTGGCACGATATCAAGGTGGAAATGGCTGAAGGTGTGACGGAAGGCGATGCCCTGTTGCAGCGCCCTGCTGTCGATAAGACGTTCGCTCAGCCAGTTTTCCAGCTCTGAACGGGTGGTAAACTGGGGAAAGCAGAACAGGCCGCCCCAAAGCCCGACAGGCGGGCGCTGTTCCAGCCAAACGCCGTCGTCGCGCTGCATCATCAGCATCCAGCCGGTGCGCTCCGGCAGTGTTTGCTTTGGTTTTTTCCCCGGATAGTTCGCCCAGCTGTTATTGGCGTAGGCCATGCAGCCGAGGTTCAGCGGGCAAATTTCACATTTCGGTTTCGAGCGGGTGCAGACCATCGCGCCCAGATCCATCATCGCCTGATTAAACTGGCTGACGCCTGCTGCGGGCGTGACGTCTTCGCTGATTTCCCACAGGCGTTTTTCCACCTCTTTTTTGCCCGGCCAACCGGCGACAGCATAACAGCGCGCCAGCACGCGCTTAACGTTGCCGTCGAGGATCGGGAAGTGCTGACCGAGGGAAAGGGAAAGGATTGCCCCGGCAGTAGAACGTCCCACTCCTGGCAGGTCAGCTACTTCGTCATAGGTTTCCGGGAATTTGCCGCCGTGCTTCTCCGCCACCTGAATTGCTGCTTTATGTAAGTTGCGCGCGCGGGCATAGTAACCCAGCCCGGTCCACAGGTGCAGCACTTCATCCAGCGGAGCTGCTGCCAGGTCGGTGACGGTGGGGAAGCGGGCCATAAACCGTTCAAAATAGGGTATAACGGTCGCCACCTGCGTTTGTTGCAGCATGACTTCAGAAAGCCAGACTTTATAGGGCGTTTTTTCCTGCTGCCAGGGCAGGGTTTTGCGGCCAAAGCGCTGATACCAGTCAAGGACCTGGCTGGAGAACTGCTGCGCTTGCATCATGTCAGAGAAAACCCCGGTTAATTGAAAATCAGGCTGGGATTCCAGCACAGACCAACTATGCTGTAAACCGGAAGTTTCCAGGGCTTGCTTAACCGCTGTAACTTTGCATAATGCCCGTTTTCCAGATATTGCAGACCAACAGGCAAAAACATGAAGAATGATGTTATTTCTCCGGAGTTTGATGAAAACGGCCGTCCGCTGCGCCGTATTCGTAGCTTCGTTCGTCGTCAGGGCCGTCTGACCAAAGGCCAGCAGCATGCGCTGGACCATTTCTGGCCGGATGTCGGCGTAGAATACCAGCCTGAGCCTGTTGATCTGGCAGAACTTTTTGGGCGTGAAGCGCCGGTGGTGCTGGAAATTGGCTTCGGTATGGGGGCCTCGCTGGTGACCATGGCGCAGGCCAATCCGCAGCAGAACTTTCTTGGTATTGAAGTACATTCACCGGGTGTGGGGGCCTGCCTGAGCGCCGCCGATGAGGCAGGCGTGGAGAATCTGCGCGTGATGTGCCACGATGCGGTGGACGTGCTGAACCACATGATCCCGGATAATTCACTGCGTATGGTGCAGCTGTTCTTCCCGGACCCGTGGCATAAAGCGCGCCATAATAAGCGCCGTATCGTGCAGGTGCCGTTTGCTGAGCTGGTGCTGCGTAAGCTGAAGCTGGGCGGCGTGTTCCATATGGCGACGGACTGGGAAGCCTATGCAGAACATATGCTGGAAGTGATGAACAGCATTGCGGGCTACAAAAACCAGTCGGAAACGCAGGACTATGTGCCGCGTCCGGAGTCACGACCATTGACCAAATTTGAGCAGCGCGGCCAGCGTCTGGGCCACGGTGTTTGGGATCTTATGTTCGAGAGGATTAAATAATGGCTACCCAACGCAGTCGTCGTTTGCGCAAAAAGATGCATATCGATGAGTTCCAGGAATTAGGCTTTTCCATTGGTTTCGCTTTCCCGGAAGGCAGCAACGAAGAGACGATCGACAGCACCTTAGATGCACTGATTGAAGAAGTTATCGACCCGAACGGCCTGGCCTTTGATGGCAGTGGCTATCTGCAGTGGGAAGGGCTGATTTGCCTGCAACAGACCGGCAAATGCACTGACGAGCACCGCGAGATTGTGCGCAAGTGGCTGTCCGAACGTAAGCTGAACAACATTCAGGTTACCGAACTTTTTGACGTCTGGTGGGACTAAGCAGACAAGAACGGATGTCCGTCGGGGCCACGCTTGCGTGGCCTTTTCACTCTCAGGAGAAAGCAAATGCGTAAAGCGTTAATGGTTGGCGCACTGTTACTGGTGGCAGGTCAGGCGCAGGCAGATTATCAGTGCAGCGTGAAACCACAGGATGACGTGGTGATCACGCCGCAGACCGTGCAGGTGGTGGGCGCCAACGGCAACCTGGTCATTACCCCTGCGGGCGATGTGCAGCGTAACGGACAGGCCGCGACGGTGGACACCGCCACCCGTCAGAAAGCTATCGATTATCAGACCGCACTGCGCCGGGATCTGCCGTGGGTGGATCAGGGCGCGCGTACCCGCCTGGAGAAGGGGCGTGTGGCACTGGATAAAGTGATTGTGGAGAAGCTGGGCAGCAACAGCAACGTTCGCAATCGCCTGAGCAAGCTGGATACACAGCTGAAAGAGCAGATGAACCGCATCATTGAACACCGCAGCGATGGGCTGACTTTCCATCATCAGGCCATCGATCAGGTGCGTCAGGACGGCGAGAAGCTGGTACAGAGCGCGATGGGCGGCGTGTTGCAGGACAGCCTGAACGAGATGGGCAGCCAGCAGTCTGGCAACGGCGGTAACCCGCTACAGGCGATCATGGGTAATCTTGGCGGTCTGCAGCAGTCTCTGCAAGCCGAGTGGGGCGATCAGGAGAAAGATTTCCAGAACTTCGGCCATGAGGTGTGTAATCGCGTGACCAATCTTGAGCAGCAGCGCAAAGGGCTGGTGGCCGGGCTGAAGTAATTTTGCCTGCGGGACGGAATAAATTTGTCCTCTGCCGGGATGATCTGCATTGTCGGGGCGGAATTTATTCCGCCCGCTGTATCAGGTGTAAGAAAGGAAATTGGGTAGCCAGATTCGCAAAGGAATTGGCAGGGTAGAAGTAAACCAGCCAACCATCAGTAGGTTATAATTTAATGAATCCGAGTGTCTCATAAAGTAGTCACTACATATTTGTCATTATGTACGGCTATTTGCCGTACCATCTGAATGGTACTCCGGGCTTTAAAGCGTTCAACAGAAAGTTCGGGAAAGGGGGACTGATCAGTTGACCCTACTCTTCGGCCAGAAACAGCTCCAGCAGTGAATTCAGAAACAGCTTTCCTTTTTCCGTCACCTGCCAGCTCTCCGCCGTTTCGGTCAGATAACCTTTGCTCAGAGATTCATCCAACTGCTGGCGGATGGTGCTTTCGGTTAAGCCGGTGTAGCGCTGGAACTCTTCACGCGGCGCGGCTTCCAGCAGGCGGAAACGGTTCATAAAGAATTCGAACGGCTTCTCGCTGTCGGCCACTTCGAACTGGCGATCCAGATAATTTCCCGCCATAAAACCCCGTGGATGACGGGTTTTGCTGGTGCGGATAATAGTGCCATCCGTCTGAGTCAGCTTGCCGTGTGCGCCACAGCCGATCCCCAGATAGTCACCAAAACGCCAGTAGTTCAGGTTGTGCTCGCAACGATAGCCCGGTTTGGCATAGGCCGATGTCTCGTACTGCTGATAACCGGCAGCCGTCAGCAACTGGTGACCCTGTTCAAAAATATCCCACAGCGCATCGTCATCCGGCAGCACCGGCGGACGGGAAGCGAACAGCGTGTTCGGTTCAATGGTCAGCTGATACCAGGAAAGATGCGGAGGATCCAGCTCAATCGCCTGACGCAGATCGTCCAGGGCCTCTTCCAGTGACTGGTCCGGCAGGCCATGCATCAGATCGAGGTTAAAGCTGCGCAGCCCCAGGCTGGTTGCCAGAGTCGCCGCACGCTTCGCTTCAGCAGGCCCGTGAATGCGTCCCAGACGATCCAGCTTCTGCTGGCTGAAACTCTGCACTCCGATTGAAATGCGGTTAATCCCGGCCCGCTGGTAGCCGCTGAAGCGGTCTGCCTCAACCGTGCCCGGATTGGCTTCCATGGTGATTTCTGCCGTGGGTGACAGCGGCAGGCGCGCCCGCACACCATCCAGCAGCATCTGCATCGCTTCGCTGCTTAACAGGCTCGGTGTGCCGCCACCAATAAAGATAGTGCTCACTTCACGGCCTGCAGTCAGCGGCAGATCAACATCCAGGTCGGCCAGCAGATGACGCACGTACTCTTCGTGAGGCACCTCTCCCTTGAGTGCGTGCGAGTTGAAATCGCAGTAGGGGCATTTCTGCACGCACCAGGGAATGTGGATATAGAGGCTCAGGGGAGGGAGGTTATGCATTACGCATCGCATCCAGCAGCAGAGCCAGCGCTTTACCGCGATGGGACACGGCACGCTTTTCATCCTTGCTCAGCTCAGCCGCGGTTTTCCCCAGCTCCGGAACGAAAAAAATCGGATCGTAACCAAAACCGCCTTCACCCGCCGCACTGCGGGTGATCTCACCCTGCCAGCTGCCGTGGAATACCAGCGGCGTCGGGTCTTCCGTATGGCGCAGATAAACCAGCACACAGTGGAACTGCGCTTTACGCTCGCCGTCCGGCACCGTTTCCAGCGCCTGCAGCAGCTTTTCCAGATTCTGTTGGTCACTGGCATCGGGACCGGCATAGCGCGCCGAGTAAATCCCCGGCGCACCGCCCAGAGCATCCACGGCCAGTCCCGAATCATCGGCAATTGCCGGTAAGCCGGTGATTGCTGCCGCATGACGTGCCTTCAGAATGGCATTTTCAATAAACGTCAGGCCGGTTTCCTCGGCTGACTCCACGCCCAGCTCGGTTTGCGCCACGATATCGAGGCCAAAGGCGGCCAGTAAATCAGCCAGTTCACGAACTTTTCCCGGATTACCGGTGGCGAGCACAACTTTTTGCATATCAGGTCCAGACTCTTTTACATCAACAGAATTACAGCTGCGACCAGCCAGGGATGAAGTCCATCCCCAGGTAGTTCAGCATATACAGGATCAGGATCACCGCCATCGCGGAGAAATCGATGCCGCCCATTGCCGGGATGATCCTGCGGATGGGGGCCATCAGCGGCTCAGTCAGCTGGATCAGCACATAATCCACCGGGTTGCGGCCCTGGCTTACCCAACTCAGCAGGGAGCGGATAATGATCGCCCAGAACACCAGCACGCCCGCGGCTTTAACCAGTGACACCAGACCAAAGTACAGGAACACCGGATCGAAAATCAGCACCTGGCTTTGAATGGCAAACATCACCGTAAACAGCAGCACGCTCAGCACATATGCCAGCAGCAGCGAGGCAGTATCCAGCGGCCCGATGGACGGAATAACCCGGCGCAATGGCTTGACCACCGGCTGGGTCACTTTGACCACGAACTGCGAAAACGGGTTGTAGAAATCGCATCTTGCCCACTGCATCCAGATGCGGAGTAACAACACTTTCACGTACAGGTTAATCACCGTTGAGACAAGGAAAGTCAACGTCAGCATGGGTTCCCTCAATTATTGTTGTGAGTGGTGGCGTAATCACGCGCACCAAAAATGGCGGTGCCAATTCGCACCATGGTACTGCCTGCCGCAATTGCGGCTTCCATGTCGTCGCTCATTCCCAGAGAAAGCGTATCGACAGATGGATACTCTTTTTTCAGCCTGCTGAAGGCTTCGGCCATCTGCTGACAAACGGCCAGCTGTCGCTGATAATCTGCCTCCGGCGCGGGAATAGCCATCAATCCACGCAGCCTTAAGCGCGGCAGTTGGGCAATCTCTTTTGCCAGTTCGGGCAGCGCCTCCAGCATGATGCCAGATTTACTGTGTTCGTCGCTGATGTTTATCTGGATCAGCACGTTCAGCGGCGCAGAATCTTGCGGGCGCTGCTCGTTCATCCGGGTGGCAATCTTCAGCCGATCCACGGTGTGACACCAGTCGAAATGCTCTGCAACCAGCCGGCTTTTATTGGATTGCAGCGGGCCGATAAAGTGCCAGGTCAGCGAGGAATTTCCCAGTTGCTGAATCTTATCCACGCCTTCCTGCACGTAGTTTTCGCCAAAACATTCCTGCCCGGCATTCACCGCTTCTGCGACGGCGATCGCAGGCTTGGTTTTGCTCACTGCAAGAAGAGTAATTTCTTCTGGATCGCGGCCGCAGCGTGCGGCTGCCGCTGAGATTCGCTCGCGGACTTGCTGTAAGTTGTGCTCAATCGAGGTCATAGTCAGGGAAAAATTATGGATATTGAGGACATAGTGGCCCTTAGTGTAAAGCATAATGCCGGGGATCTGCACCTCTGCAGTGGTCATTCTCCGTTCTGGCGGCGTGACGGCCGGTTGCAGAAAATGGCGGAGGTGCAGCCGGTCAGCGATGAGCTGCTGCAAAGTGCCGCTCGGGGTTGGCTGGATAGCGCACAACAGGATCACTTTGCGCGGGCCGGACAGCTCGATTTTGCCGTGACATTAGCGGATGGCACGCGCCTGAGGGGTAACCTTTTTCGTCAGCGGCTGGGGATGTCGTTGGCTCTGAGGGTGATTGTCAGCGAGTGCCCGGAGCTGGCAGCATTAGGTGCGCCGCCGGTGGTCAGCCAACTGCTGCAATTGCGTGATGGCCTGGTGCTGGTGACGGGAGCAACGGGTAGCGGCAAGTCCACCACGCTGGCAGCGCTGGCCGGTGAGATTAACCGTCTGCAGGAGCGGCATATCATTACGCTCGAAGATCCGATCGAGTTTATCCACCACAGCGAATGCTCGCTGGTGCAGCAGCGCGAAATCGGTATGCACTGCGGATCGTTCAGTGACGGGCTGCGGGCCGCATTGAGGGAAGACCCGGATGTCATACTGCTGGGCGAACTGCGGGACAGCGAGACAATCCAACTGGCTTTAACGGCAGCAGAGACCGGTCATCTGGTGCTGGCAACGTTACATACCCGGGGGGCGGCACAGGCGGTAGACCGGCTGGTGGATGTGTTTCCCGGTGAGGAGAAGGCGCTGATCCGCACTCAGCTGGCTGGCAGCCTGAAAGCGGTAGTTGCCCAGCGGCTGGTGCCGGGCAACAGCACGGGCAGGGTGGCGCTATTTGAGGTGCTGATCAATACCCCTGCCGTGGCTAATCTGATCCGTGAGGGGAAGACGCATCAGCTACCGGCGATAGTGCAGACCGGCATACAGTCAGGGATGCAGTCATTTGAGCAAAGTATTGCCGCAAGGCAGAAAGCGGGGCTGATTGCATCCGGATAAGAATGCGCGATGAACGGGAGAGGCCTGCTACTGCCTGGCGTTCTCAAACCAGCTTTCGAGGATGATTACGGCGGAAAGGGAATCAACGCTGCCTTTGTTCAGGGCGCGGAAACCGCCACGGGAGAACAAGTCTGCGCGGGCTTCAACCGTGCTCAGGCGCTCATCGTGCAGATCGACCTGGACGCCAAAGCGTCCATGCAGACGGTTAGCAAACTTACGCGCACGCGCGGTCAGGGGCTGTTCGGTGCCGTCCATGTTCAGCGGCAGGCCAACCACCACGCGATCCGGCTGCCACTCTTTCAGCAGCGCCTCTATTTTGCTCCAGTCCGGCGTACCGTCCTGAGCTTTGAGCGCGGCCAGCGGGCGGGCGGTTCCGGTCAGCTGCTGGCCAATCGCCACGCCAATACTTTTGGTGCCAAAATCGAAGGCTAACAGGGTCATGTGGCTCATCAGGCATGTCCTGCATCGCTGGTGATGCTGTGGATATCCACACCGATGCTTTTCGCCGCTTCACGCCACCGCTCGGCAATCGGCGTTTTGAACAGGATATTGCTGTTGGCGGGGGTGGTGAGCCAGGCATTTTCAAGCAGTTCGCTTTCCAGCTGGTTCTTCTCCCACGCGCAGTAGCCAAGGGCGACCAGCACGGAACTGGGCTGGTCAGGCGTGCCCAGCGTCTCCAGCACATCGCGGGAGGTGGTGATCACCGTGTTATCAGAAACCCGGATGCTGGAAGCGAAGGTACGCTGCGCTGAATGCAAAATGAATCCACGATCTTCCGCCAGCGGGCCGCCGGAGAACACCGGTTTATCCAGCTTGACGTCAGGTTCGCGCGGCACAGGCATGATTTTCAACTTCTTGAGAATACCGTCTACGGTCAGGTTTTCCATCGGCTTATTCACGATCAGGCCCATTGCGCCATCTTCATTGTGCTCGCAGATGTAAACCACGGAACGTTTGAACAGCGGGTCCTGCAGCGTGGGCATGGCAATCAAAAAATGATGCTGTAAATTCATATCGAGATTCTGTATCCGGGTTAACCGCTCCCCCTGACAGGAGAGCGTGATAACGGGGTGAGCACAGGGGCCCATTGACCCCATTCAGAGCGTCAGGCAAGGCGTTTTTCAATGGCGTCCATCAGCATACCAGTAATTGAGATCGGGAATGCGGCCTCGATCTCACGCACGCAGGTTGGGCTGGTGACGTTAATTTCAGTCAGCTTGTCGCCGATGATATCCAGGCCGACGAAGATCAGGCCTTTTGCTTTCAGCGTCGGCCCCACGCGGCGGGCAATTTCCCAGTCGCTTTCGCTCAGCGGACGCGCTTCGCCACGTCCACCGGCGGCCAGGTTGCCGCGGGTTTCACCAGATTTAGGGATACGCGCCAGGCAGTAAGGCACCGGCTCGCCATCCACAACCAATACTCGCTTGTCGCCGTCTTTGATTGCTGGCAGGTAGTTCTGCGCCATGCAGTAGAAATTGCCGTGCTCGGTTAGTGTTTCAATGATCACTGACAGGTTCGGATCTTCTTTCTTGATGCGGAAAATTGACGCGCCGCCCATGCCGTCCAGCGGCTTGAGGATAATGTCGCCGTGTTCCTGCCAGAAGTTACGGATCTGCTGTGCGCTGCGGGTTACCAGCGTGTCCGGCGTCAGCTCTGCAAACCAGGCGGTGAACAGCTTCTCGTTGCAGTCACGCAGGCTCTGCGGCTTGTTCACGATCAGCGTGCCTTTCTCTTCTGCGCGCTCGAGGATGTAGGTGGCGTAGATAAACTCGGTGTCGAATGGGGGATCTTTACGCATCAGTACAACGTTCAGATCGGCCAGCGCAATATCCTGCTCGCTACCAAATTCAAACCATTTGTCATAGTTCTGCTCAACGCTAAGATGACGTGTATGCGCACGTGCTTCACCGCCGCGCAGGTAGAGATCTTTCATCTCCATGTAATGAATTTCGTAACCACGGCGCTGTGCTTCCAGCAAGAAGGCGAAGCTGGTGTCTTTCTTGATATTGATGGAGGTAATAGGGTCCATCACAATGCCAAGCTTAATCATTCTGTTTCTCCGGTTATGGCTTAATTCTTCTTACCCTAAATCGCCGAACCGCACCTGCAGAGCAGTAATTGCGGTCAGAGCTGTGGTCTCGGTGCGCAGCACGCGCGGGCCTAACAGGATATCGGTGAAACCGTACCGGGCCGTCATGCTGATCTCCTCTGCCGACAGGCCGCCTTCAGGACCAATCAATAATCGCACGCGGTTGACCGGTTGTGGGAGCGTATTAATGCTGTGGCTGGCTCTGGGATGCAGATTCAGCTTTAAGCCGCTCTCCTCTTCAGCGCTCCATGCCTCCAGCGTCATCGCTTCACGTACTTCCGGCACGCTGTTTCTGCCGCACTGTTCACAGGCGGCAATCACGATTTTCTGCCACTGCTGGATCTTCTTCGCCAGCCTGTCCGCATCCAGCTTTACGCCACAGCGCTCAGAAAACAAGGGGGTGATGGTATTTACTCCCAGTTCTACCGCCTTCTGAATGGTGAACTCCATCTTTTCACCGCGCGACATGACCTGGCCTAAATGCAGGTACAGTGGGGATTCACGGCTGTCGTTGCGGCTTTCAGTAATCGTTACGCGCACGTTTTTTTTGTCGGCCTGCACGATCTCTGCGGCAAAAGTCAGATTACTGCCATCGAACAATTCCAGGGGCTGACCCGCGCTCATGCGCAGTACGCGGCCAACATGATTAGCGGCGTCTTCGGACAGAGCAACTTCACTGCCCACGGTCAGCGGCTCGGGATGAAAGATGCGGGGTATACGCATGGGGATCCTGATAAAAGTAGCTGGCCGTACCCGCAGGCACGGCCAAAATAGTGACCTCTAGTTTAGGTCAGTGATTTTACCGCTGGCAAGCCTGCTGTACATAAGGGTTGTGGTTGCCCTGAACCCTGGCAATACGATTGTCGCGTTCGCATTCCCATGGCGTTACCGGATACTGCCTGTTCCAGACGGTCATCAGCTGCGTTTGCTGCCTGGACATGCCAATCTGATACCTGTCACGCATATAGAACCAGGTGCGGGCAATTGGCCCGCGGGCGCGTGCAGGCGGTTCTGCCTGCTTATTCTTAAAGTCGATCTTCATTTCACACTGGCCGTACTGATGCTCGCTGCCATTCCACTGGCTGTACATAAAGTTGTCACGGTCGCCGTTGACCTCGCCAATAGACGGTTGCAGGTTGTGCAGGTCTGTCTCAATCCGGCGGTAACCGGCATCTTTGGCACACTGTTTTCTGCCGCCCTGTTGCCAGCATTGGCGCTGATGGCCGAAGGTCCAGGCCGGAACCACGTGTTCCCACTCAATGCGTTTTGCCCGGTTGGCATTCTTACGTACGCTATAGCCGCAAGAGGCCAAATCCGGCACGCCTTTTTTGCCTTTCCAGCGGATTTTACAGCCGCAATAGAACGTACCTGGCGCAGCAGCGTTAATATACGCGGCATACTCTTTGGCCTGAGAAAAACTGTTCTGACGGTAGTTATCGGGGTTCAGGGCATGAGAAAAGAATGCGGGGAACAGCAGAGAGAGTGAAAAGAAGCGGATAATTTTGCGAAACATAGTCCATATATCTGTCATTCAGGCAAGGGGGCGAGAGTAGCAGATACCCGTGGCTTGAGGAAATGAACGCAGTCAAATCAGCGTGTTATTGCTCTCTTTTTGCGCCATCAGGTGGTTTTTTCAGCGTGCTGGAAAGTGCCAGGTAATAACCGTTCACCACAGTGGACACAGCGGTATTCACTTTCGCCCCTGACCACACGATTATGGCGGCGGACGGTCAGCTGGTGCTGCTGGCAACCACAGCGGTAGGGGAAAGCGCGGCTGCGTACCGAGTTAATCTCAAACTTGTGGGTGCGGCTGGCTGCGACTCCCAGCACGCTTTCCATCATCCACTTCCACTCTTTGCCATGCGGCGCTACGCGACCGAAATACTTCCAGACCAGAAGGTGCGCCAGTTCGTGCGGCACCACTTCATCAATAAATGCCTGCTGATTTTCCATCAGCAGTACCGGATTCAGGCGGATTTCCCAGTATTGCAGCCACGCAGTACCTGCGGTGGTGCCTCGCTGCTGGTATACCAGCTTCGGTTCGGGATAGTTGCGCTCAAGTCGCTGGTTAGCCTGCTGCAATTTTTCACGTAGTGAACGCATCACGGCCTGCTGCAGGGCAATCGGGAGTCGAAGGGGTTTCATAGGGCAGAGAATACGATGTGGACGGGGGGATTTCAATAAATCTGGCCGGGTTTCCCCGGCCAGCAGTCGGGCTTAACGCTGACCGATGTCGCGCAGTTTTTTGCCGCTCAACAGGTTACGTTCAATGTGCTCCAGCGAAACGTTTTTAGTTTCCGGGATCAGCCACAGAGTCAGGATAATGAAGAACAGATTAAGGCCGCCGTAAACCCAGAAGGTGTTGGCGTTGCCCAGCGAGTTCAGCATGGTCAGGAAGGTCGCCCCGACGATCATGTTGGCAATCCAGTTGGTCGCGGTGGAAACGGTGATACCGAAGTCGCGGCCCTTCAGCGGCTGGATCTCAGAACAGAGAACCCAGATTAGCGGACCGGCACTCATTGCGAAGCCAACGATAAACATCAGCAGCATGGCAACGGCGAAGTACTGTGCGCCCTGAGAGTGGATACCCATATGCAGCATGGTGCCAAGAACGCCCATGCCTGCAGCCATCACCAGGAAGCCAAGGATCAGCGTTGGTTTACGGCCCCAGCGGTCAACCAGACCAATAGCGATAAAGGTCGCCAGGACGTTGATCAAACCTACGATTACCGTGCCCCACATCTGCTCAGTGGTATTGGTAAAGCCGGCGATTTCGAAAATCTTCGGCGCGTAGTACATGATGACGTTCATCCCGGTGAACTGTTGCATGACCTGCAGCAACACGCCCAGGTAAACGGCACGACGGAAATTGCTGTTGTCTTTAAACAGGCTCCAGCCGGATTGTTTGATCTTCAGACTTTCGCGGATTTCATCCAGTTCACGTTTCGCCTGCTCGCTGGTGTCACGCAGACGATCCAGCACGCGCTGCGCGGTACGGAAGTCGCCTTTCGCTGCCAGCCAGCGTGGGCTGTTAGGCAGGAAGAAGACGCCAACCAGCAACAGAACTGCAGGAATGGTGATCACGCCCAGCATCCAGCGCCATTCGCCGGTGTAGCTGAAGGCAGTGTCGGACAGGTAAGCACCCAGAATACCGATGGTGATCATCAGCTGGTACAGGGAAATCATACTGCCGCGAATTTTCTCTGGCGCGATTTCCGAGAGATAAAGCGGAGCGGTATAAGAAGCCACACCCACGGCCAGACCCAGCAGTACACGGGCAAAAATCAGCATCTCCGGGTTACTGGATAGTGCTGACCACAGGGAGCCAATAACGAACAGGATTGCGCCGATCATCAGGCTCTTTTTACGGCCAAGATAGGAAGACATCCAGCCGCTGCCGACTGCACCCACTGCGGCACCAAACATCATTGAGCTGACAATCCACTCCTGCTGATGTGCGGTGACGTTAAAGTCTTTAGCAATAAAGGGTAAGGCTCCGGCAATCACGCCGATGTCCAGTCCGAACAGCAGACCAGCTAGTGCGGCAAGAAAACAAACGAAAAAGGTCATGGCCTTGTTCGATGTTCTGCTGTGTTTCTTATTATCAGGCATGTAGCCTCCATGTAAGTAGTACTGCTTATTGTTGTTATGAATGTTAGAAAACCCTGGGGCGCAAGACTGTGCGACAGATCACAATGGTGTAATCGGTTACACACCAGATCTTTCTTAAAATCGGGGTTTTCACACGTGCTTACGCTTTATAACCAGTTAGTCATAGCACTAAATAGTTTCGCCTGGTTCCCTGTTGCCCCAATATCGGACAGCACTGAAAATAGCGCATTTTGATGCTGATTGTTAAGGCTGCTAATTCTTAAATGCAGAGGAAACAAAACGTTTCTTACTGTAACCGTTAACATTATCACCTGTCAGCGGCAGAAAGAGTGTAGCCAGCCGCAGCCAATGTGCCAGTCTTCAGGCAGCAAAAAGGGCACCCCATGGGTGCCCTCGGACCTGCAGGCTGAAGCTTACTTCAGACCAGCAGCTTCACGCAGCTGCGCCGCTTTGTCGGTTTTTTCCCATGGGAAATGTTCGCGACCAAAGTGACCGTATGCCGCAGTTTCACGGTACATCGGGTGCAACAGATCCAGCATCTGAATCAGACCGTAGGGGCGCAGATCGAAGAACTCACGCACCAGCAGGGTCAGCTGTTCAGTTGAAACCTTCTCTGTACCGAACGTCTCAACCATAATTGAAGTTGGTTCTGCCACGCCAATCGCGTAGGAAACCTGGATTTCACAACGGTCAGCCAGGCCAGCCGCGACGATGTTTTTCGCCACATAACGGGCCGCATAGGCCGCTGAACGGTCAACTTTAGAAGGATCTTTACCGGAGAACGCACCGCCACCGTGACGAGCCATGCCGCCGTAGGTATCGACGATGATTTTACGACCGGTCAGGCCGCAGTCACCCATTGGGCCACCGATAACGAAACGGCCAGTCGGGTTGATATGGTATTTGGTGCTGGCGTTGATCCACTCAGTTGGCAGAACCGGCTTGATGATCTCTTCCATCACCGCTTCCTGCAGGTCTTTCAGCGAGATCTCTTCAGAATGCTGAGTGGACAGCACCACCGCATCAATACCCACTATTTTGCCATCGTCGTACTGGAAGGTGATCTGGCTTTTTGCATCCGGACGTAACCACGGCAGGGTGCCGTTTTTACGCACTTCGGATTGGCGCTGCACCAGACGGTGAGCATAAGTCACCGGTGCTGGCATCAGCACGTCAGTTTCGTTGGTGGCATAGCCAAACATCAGGCCCTGGTCGCCCGCACCCTGTTCCAGCGGATCGGCGCGGTCAACACCCTGGTTGATGTCCGGAGACTGTTTACCAATGGCATTCAGCACCGCACAGGAGTTGGCATCAAAGCCCATATCGGAATGGACATAACCGATTTCACGCACGGTATTACGGGTGATCTCTTCGATATCGACCCATGCGGTAGTGGTGATTTCACCACCGACCAGCACCATGCCGGTTTTTACATAGGTTTCGCAGGCAACGCGGGCTTTCGGATCCTGCTCGAGAATGGCATCGAGCACGGCATCGGAAATCTGGTCAGCGATTTTATCAGGATGTCCTTCTGAGACGGACTCGGAAGTGAAAAGGTGTTTAGCCATTTAATCTTTACCTTACTGAAACGGGTTGAACTCGACTGCTTAGCGCAAAAAACTGAACCTGGCGGTTGTTCCAGCGCCCCCCTCAGGCAAAGCCATGAGCAGTACAAATATTAAGACGCTTAGAAGTTAACCAGTATAGATGGATTAACATCTGGATGGCTATATTAGGTTACACGTTAAGCAGATTGCCAGTTTTTTTTACTGAAACGAAATTTCAGTGCAGGTGAAAAGTGGAAAATTATCCTGACACCTGCTGCATTTCGCACAATTAGATTTTGCATTTTTGGTCTGGTGGCTGTATAAAACGCCGCTGCGTTTCGCCCGGTGATTTCTGCACTGCACTCCGGGCCTGCGGCGGGCACGTCAGCCGTGGGTTTTTGGCGCTGGCTTTTCACCCTCCATGATTTTTCACCGGCCGGTAATCATACCGACACCAGCGCCGGGTAACTTCGCTTAAGCTGTTTTTCAGGTTCTCTCAGATTTTTGCTGAGGGAGATTGGCTATTGGCTCTCTGACCCGTTCCCCGGAGTCCAACGTGTTTGATGTTATACTTCAGATACTGCCTTATAGTGCGTTTCAGCGTTTTATGCTGAATTCGTCGCTTCGTAATAGGTTGTTGTCACAGGTTTTCCCTGCGATAGTAGTCAACTGTTCCGCATCATTAAAATTTGAGGCTCGCAATGTCTGACGACATCAAAACTATCAAGGGTTCGTCAGCAGGCGAACAGGGTGTACTCCGCTCAATGCAGGAGGTTGCCATGAGCGATCAAGATGCCAGCAAGATGCTGCGCACCTATAACATTGCCTGGTGGGGCAATAACTACTACGACGTGAACGAACTGGGTCATATCAGCGTTTGTCCGGATCCGGACGTGCCGGAAGCACGAGTCGATCTGGCTAAGCTGGTTAAAGAGCGTGAGGCCGAAGGCCAGCGTCTGCCCGCGCTGTTCTGTTTCCCGCAGATCCTGCAGCATCGCCTGCGCTCTATTAACGCCGCGTTTAAACGCGCGCGTGAATCTTACGGCTATCGTGGCGACTACTTCCTGGTATATCCGATCAAGGTTAACCAGCATAAGCGCGTCATTGAATCCCTGATCAACTCAGGCGAGCCACTGGGCCTGGAAGCCGGTTCAAAAGCGGAACTGATGGCGGTGCTGGCGCATGCCGGAATGACCCGCTCGGTGATCGTCTGTAACGGCTACAAAGACCGCGAGTACATCCGCCTGGCGCTGATCGGCGAGAAGATGGGCCACAAGGTCTATCTGGTGCTGGAAAAAATGACCGAAGTGAAGCTGGTGCTGGAAGAAGCTGAACGCCTGAACGTGGTTCCGCGTCTGGGTATTCGTGCGCGTCTGGCTTCTCAAGGCTCGGGTAAATGGCAGTCCAGCGGCGGTGAAAAATCGAAATTTGGTCTGTCAGCCACTCAGGTTCTGAAGCTGGTGGACATCATGCGCGAAGCGGGGCGGATGGAAAGCCTGCAGCTTCTGCACTTCCATCTTGGCTCACAGATGGCCAACATTCGCGATATCGCGACCGGCGTTCGTGAATCTGCCCGTTTCTACGTGGAACTGGCCAGGCTGGGCGTCAATATTCAGTGCTTCGACGTTGGCGGCGGTTTGGGTGTGGACTATGAAGGGACCCGCTCGCAGTCTGACTGCTCGGTGAACTATGGTCTGAACGAATATGCCAATAATGTGATCTGGGCCATCGGTGATGCCTGCGAAGAGCATAACTTGCCGCACCCCACGGTGATCACCGAGTCTGGTCGTGCAGTTACCGCTCACCACACCGTGCTGGTTTCTAATATCATCGGCGTTGAGCGCAACGAGTTCAGCACGCCAGATGCGCCTTCCGAAGACTCCCCTCGCCCAATCATCAGCATGTGGGATACCTGGCAGGAGATGCACGAGCCGAACAACCGCCGCTCGCTGCGTGAATGGCTGCACGACAGCCAGATGGACCTGTTCGATATCCACACCGGCTATTCGCAGGGGACTTATGATCTCAGGCAGCGTTCGTGGGCCGAGCAGCTTTACCTGAGCATCTGCCACTATATTCAGCAGCACCTGGACCCGAGCAACCGTGCTCACCGTCCAATCATTGATGAGCTGCAGGAGCGGATGGCGGATAAGATTTACGTCAACTTCTCGCTGTTCCAGTCTATGCCGGATGCGTGGGGTATTGACCAGCTGTTCCCGGTACTGCCGCTGGAAGGGCTGAATAAGTCGCCGGAGCGCCGTGCGGTTCTGCTGGATATCACCTGTGACTCTGACGGCACCATCGACCACTACGTGGATGGTGACGGTATTGCCACCACGATGCCGATGCCGCAGTACGACGTGGATAATCCACCGATGCTGGGCTTCTTTATGGTCGGGGCGTATCAGGAGATCCTCGGCAACATGCACAACCTGTTCGGTGATACCGAAGCGGTTGACGTGTTTGCCTTTACCGACGGCAGCGTGGAAGTTCAGCTGTCCGACGAAGGGGATACCGTGGCTGACATGCTGGAATATGTGCAGTTGGATCCCAAAGAGCTACTGACGCACTTCCGTAATCAGGTCAGTCAGAGCGATCTGGACGAAGATCTGCGCGCTCAGTTTGTGGAAGAATTTGAGTCAGGCTTGTACGGTTATACCTACCTGGAAGACGAGTAATATTGTCGGGTTGAGCCGCTTGCGGCTCAACCTTTAAATTAATGCTGCGTTGCCGGTGAAGCTGGTGATCCATGGGATCAGTTTCTCTTTACGCATTGGTAAAGCAAACAGATATCCCTGAAAAATATTGACCCCGGCCGCTTTGAGCCGCTCATGTTGTTCCTCAGTTTCCACCCCTTCCGCGATGATCTTTTTGCCATACTGGCGGCCATATTCAGAGAGAGAAATGATAATCTTCTCTTTCAGCTTATTGGACCAGGAGCAGGTGCAGAGATCTCTGTCCAGCTTAATTGCGTCAAAATCCACCACGTTGCTGTTGCCCATATAAAAACCGCCCGCGCCAAAATCGTCGAGCAGCACATCATAGCCAGCTGATTTTAAATGGTTAATATTGTCCTGAATCACCCTGTCAGCCCGGACATCCACGCATTCCACCAATTCGAATTTAATGTCAGAAGTGCTGACACCAGCTCTGGCAAGAAAATCCACTATCTCTGAGCCGTGATCCGGCAGGGCGAGGGTAGGTGTTGAAATGTTCAGGCTGATACTGTGCTGCATACCTTGCTTTTTGAGAATTTCCAGCATGGTGACTGCTTCCTTCAGCATAAACAGGAAAACCTGATGCCCCAGGCTGTCTTCCTGCAGCAGATGGCAAAACTGGTTCAGCGGCACCTCTTGGTCGTGGTGGCGCCAGCGGACAAGTGACTCAACAGAATAGATACGCTTGTCATGTGTGCTCACTTCGGGTTGAAACACGGCATAAAGCTCGTTATTTACGATCCCGTAGTGCAGATTTTTTCTCAGTTCTCTCTTATTTAACATGACAGATTCTCTTCATTTTTTATTTTCGTAGAGGATGACATCGGCGCGATTAATGGCATGATAGACATCCTCACCGGGCCGGATCTCCACAATTCCCCAGGAAAGGGATAATGGAATATCTTCCCTGAATGCCTTAATCTGACTGTTGATCCTTTGCATGCACTCCCCGGCGACCCGGCTTTCCGTATCTTTAAAAATAATGCAGAACTCATCCCCGCCAAGGCGGATAAGCACATCAGATGAACGTCTGATATTGCCGGAGATAACCCGGGAAAGGAAAGCCAGAGCTTTATCTCCCGTATCATGGCCGTAAGTGTCATTGATTTGTTTGAACTTATTGCAATCAGTGACGACAACAGACACGGTTTCACCGATTTCAGGCGTTCGAACCAGTTCCAGCGCTTTTCTGTTATAACTTTTCGTCAGGTGATCGGTGATGTTCTCATTACCACTTTTTTTAAGGTAATTAAAACAGAGCACATAGGTCATCAGAGAAAGGATAAAGGAGGCAATTAACGAGATAAGAGCCAACCTGTCATGGAGTATAAAGAGCCAGAAATCTATGCTGAACTCAACCTTATACTTCGCCGAGAGTTTTTTAATGATTTTACAGCTGTGTTCTCTGTCTCCAAGGAAGAAGATCTCTTTCCCTGAGTCATTCGAGATGACTTTAGCACTGACATATTTTTCATTTACTGAAGAAGAGAGGCCCGCAAAAATGTCATGCAGATCTTCAGCAGTATAATCTAGCATCATTGCCCCAAGGATTTTTTTTGACTCGACATCACTGAGATCGTACACATAGCTGACCACGCTGTATGATGCATTTTGAGTCAGCTGATCTCTGTAAATTTCTGTGCTGGTGATGCCCATTTTGAGCGGGTCCCGGGTAAACTTACGCACGATGTATTCTGGGTGGATACCAAATATTTTAAAGTTACTGGCACGGGAAGGAACAAAGACATATTTACTGACAGGGGTATGATGAGTCAGGTAGATGTAGCGTTCGTTACGGTCGTAAAAATAATGGTAGCGATTTTTATAGTTATCGCCAAAACGAAAGGTTCTGAATATTTAATCAATGCTTTTTGCGACTTTTAAAGCGACCTGATCTTCCGCTCCTGCAGTAATCTGCAATGTGCCGGTGAAATTGGGGTTGCTCGGGTCATCATAAATATTGATGCCTGAGATGTTGCTTTTTGTATCGTGCTCTAATTTCAGATCGGCAGAAAGTGTACTCTTGTGAACTTTTGTTTTGTATTGCAGGTATCTTACAGAAATGGCATCAGCAACATTTTCGTTGGTGTAGAAGTTGTTGAGCAAAACCTGAGTGAAGTTGGTCGCTGCGATTTCCACCTCCAGATATGTTTTTTTGAAGGAGAAAATAATAGTGGCGGCCGAAATAATAATAAAAGCAAAGATGGAGAATAACGCCACATACTTTTTCTCTTTTGCATTAACGGTATTAATCATATCGGCCTCATTTCAGAGCCGCGAAGTATACTTATTTTTTAATATGGCGTCTCGCATGGAATTTGATATGGATCAATTTCGACATGAATTATTAAGATAATTCTTATGTTTCATTGTTGATCGTTGCTTAATTTAAACTGCAGGTAAACAAGTCCTGTAATTTTTTTTATTTATCTGCATTGCTGTTGTGAAATGTTTAAGTTTTTTGTCTGGTACTTCAATTAAAAGTTATCAATGTTATTGTCTGTCGTGCCTGTGCTGAGACGCTGTGATGCCAGCGGTAATCTGTCAGGGAGTGTGCGAGCGGTCATAAGCAAGAACAATCGACGGTCTGGCACTATTGCGCCATGAGGAATTTCGTCCGATAATTTGTTCAAGCTACAGCTGATTTGAATAAACCCTTCTCCGTCGGGTCTGTCGACGGGGAGGGGTTTTTTTTCATCTGGTATTTCATTAACAAGGCATCGACAGATCTTAGAGGACTCTTCTATGTATAACACCCTGGGCAATCAGTATGATAACTCCCTGGTTTCAAACGCCTTCGGTTTCATGCGTTTCCCTGTTAACTTCCAGCCTTACGACAGCGACGCCGAGTGGGTGATCACTGGCGTTCCTTTTGATGCGGCGACGTCCGGCCGCCCTGGCAGCCGCCTCGGCCCTGGTGCGATCCGCCAGATCTCCACCAACCTGGCATGGGAAGGGTGCCGCTGGCCGTGGGATTTCGATCTGCGTCAGCGTCTGAATGTGGTTGACTGTGGTGACCTGGTTTATGCCTTCGGCGACTCCCAGGATCTTAGTGACAAGCTGCAGGCACATGCTGAAAAACTGCTGACCAACGGTAAGCGCATGATGACTTTCGGTGGTGACCACTACGTCACGCTGCCGCTGCTGCGCGCCCATGCCAAACACTTCGGTAAAATGGCGCTGGTTCACTTCGATGCGCACACCGATACTTATTCCAACGGCCCAACATTCGATCACGGCACCATGTTTCATCATGCACCGAAAGAAGGCCTGATCGATCCGCAGCGCTCGGTGCAGATCGGTATCCGTACAGAATTTGACGCCTCATTGGGATTCAACGTGCTGGATGCCGCTCAGGTTAACGACCGCAGCGTTGATGACATCATTGCGCAGGTGAAACAGATCGTTGGCGATATGCCGGTTTATCTGACTTTCGATATCGACTGTCTGGATCCGGCGCATGCTCCTGGTACCGGTACGCCGGTAATCGGTGGCCTGACCACGGACAAGGCTACCAAGCTGGTACGCGGTCTGCAGGGTCTGAACATTGTGGGTATGGATCTGGTTGAAGTCGCACCGGGTTATGATCAGTCAGACCTGACCGCGCTGGCGGCAGCAACGCTGGCGCTGGATATGCTGCACGTGCAGGCCGTCAATAAAGCTGCGCAGTAAACAACGGCTCTGTGATCCTTCGCAGCAGTAGCTGAGCGGTAAGAAAGAGGGGCGACGTTCCCGTCGCCCTGTTTTATCAAAACAATCCTGAGGGTTTATCGGAATAGCTCACCAGCAGGCATTTGGTCTGCTGATAGTGGTCGAGTATCATCTTGCGGGTTTCACGCCCAATTCCGGATTGTTTGTAACCGCCGAACGCAGCGGCCACCGATAAAGTTGTCGTAGCGGGGTTTCAGTTTCAGCGGAAAACCATACTCTTCAGGGATGATTCGGATATCTGTAGGCTTGCTTATCATTGACATCTCCTTGTCTGTGGTTCATCCACCAACGTACAGGGGGGGAGTGTTTTTTCACCACATCCTTCCGGCTGTAAGACGTAGCTCACGGATTAAGTTTCTACGAATAATCCAGTGTTTGTGACGAGAACCGAACTCTCTTCCCTTTCGATTAAAGGTGTGGCTGGAAACAATAAAGGCCTGCCCCAACCAGGCAGGCCCGGACGCTTATTTCCCTGAAGCGATGCGATCCCTGATGTGCTGAGCGCGGGATGCGGATGACGGGTGAGAATCAAACATTGAGCTGGATGCGGCGCTATCCATTTTTGCCAGTTTCTCAAAACTGGTCACAAGTCCTTCCGGGTTGATACCGCGTTTTTTCAGTAAAACAAACGAATAATCGTCCGCCTGCGACTCCTGCTTCTGTGAGAACTGTGCATTGACCAGCTTCTCACCTAAATCACCAAGCTGCGACTGCGAAAGCGTGGCCGCAATGCCCCCTGCGGAAGCTGCCGCTGAGCGGACTGCTGTTGCGCCGTAAGCCACCTGCATGGCCCGGCGCGTATGTCCCAGCGCAACGTGGCCCATCTCATGGCCCAGCACGCCCTCGACTTCGTTATCGGTCATCATATCCATCAGCCCGCTATAAACACGGATACAGCCATTGGCCATTGCCCAGGCATTGACGTCTTTAGTGAGATAGACCTTGTAGTTAGCTGGTGTGCCGTCGATGTTATCGCCCAGGGCGGCGGCAATCTTATTCAGCCGCTGGGTATAGACGCTGCTGGCAGGAGCGATTTGCGCTTCGCTGTCCATTTGCTCGCAGGATTTTACGCTGAGCTCCTTCACCTGTTCATCGCTGAGAGTGGCGGCCTGAAAGGCCTGTGCACCTGACTGCATCAGCGTGGTGCTGTCAAAGTTCTGACAGCCTGAAAGTGCGGTTGTAAGGGCCAGCGCGATAAGAGATGTCCGTAACGTCATAATTTTATTCCATTCCATAATAAGGTATTAAAATCAGAAGCCTGCTCCATGAGGCTGAAAATAGTGCGGGTCAATAAAACGGCGATGCCGCTTTTTCCCAACCCATGCATAGCGCCTGTGCCAGAAAAGTGCAAGTCTGGCCCCGATATTTTGCACTTTTCGCCATGTACATGACCCCTGTTTTTCATGTACATTGAGGGTCGACTTTTACAACTTTGCCTGATAACTCATTGATTAAAATAGGTTAAGGACGGCGAAGCGTTTAATCCGACCTGGAGTAGAACATGTCTTCTCGTAAAGAGCTTGCCAATGCCATTCGCGCTTTAAGTATGGATGCGGTACAGAAAGCCAAATCTGGCCACCCGGGCGCACCTATGGGGATGGCGGATATCGCCGAAGTCCTGTGGCGTGATTTCCTGAACCACAACCCGACCAACCCGCTGTGGGCCGACCGCGACCGCTTTGTGCTGTCTAACGGTCACGGTTCAATGCTGATCTACAGCCTGCTGCACCTCAGCGGCTACGATCTGCCAATTTCTGAACTGGCTAACTTCCGTCAGCTGCACTCTAAAACTCCAGGTCACCCGGAATACGGCTACACCGCTGGTGTGGAAACCACCACTGGTCCGCTGGGGCAGGGGATTGCCAACGCCGTGGGTATGGCGATTGCCGAGCGCACAATGGCGGCGCAGTTCAACCGCCCAGGCCACGATGTTGTTGACCACCACACCTATGTGTTCATGGGTGACGGCTGCATGATGGAAGGTATCTCCCACGAGGTGTGCTCGCTGGCGGGAACCCTGAAGCTGGGCAAACTGGTTGCCTTCTACGACGACAACGGCATCTCTATCGACGGTCACATTGAAGGCTGGTTCACCGACGATACGGCTAAACGCTTTGAATCTTACGGCTGGCATGTGGTGCGGGGCGTCGATGGTCATGATGCTGACGCTATCAAAAAAGCGGTGGAAGAAGCTCAGGCCGTCAGCGATAAGCCATCGCTGCTGATGTGCAAAACTGTCATCGGTTTCGGTTCGCCAAATAAAGCAGGAACTCACGATTCACACGGCGCTCCGCTGGGTGAAGAAGAGATTGCGCTGACCCGCAAGCAGCTGGGCTGGACCTACGCACCATTCGAAATTCCACAGAACATTTACGCTCAGTGGGATGCGAAAGAGGCAGGCCAGGCTAAAGAGGCAGCCTGGAACGAGAAGTTCGCGGCCTACGCTAAAGCTCATCCTGAACTGGCGGTTGAGTTTAAACGCCGTATGAGCAATGCGCTGCCGGAAAACTGGCAGGCAGAGTCACAGAAGTTCATTGAACAGCTTCAGGCTAATCCGGCGAAAATCGCCAGCCGTAAAGCTTCCCAGAATACGCTGGAAGCTTTTGGCAAGCTGCTGCCAGAATATCTGGGTGGCTCTGCCGACCTGGCACCAAGCAACCTGACGATGTGGTCCGGTTCCAAAGCGATCAACGAAGACGCAGCGGGCAACTACATCCACTATGGCGTGCGTGAATTCGGTATGACTGCTATCGCCAATGGTATCACGCTGCACGGTGGCTTCCTGCCTTACACCGCAACCTTCCTGATGTTTGTGGAATACGCGCGTAACGCAGCCCGCATGGCCGCGCTGATGAAAATTCGTCAGGTGATGGTCTATACCCACGACTCCATCGGTCTGGGCGAAGACGGTCCTACTCACCAGCCGGTTGAGCAGCTTGCCAGCCTGCGTGTCACGCCGAACATGAGCGTCTGGCGTCCGTGTGACCAGGTTGAATCTGCGGTAGCGTGGAAATACGGTATTGAGCGTCACGACGGTCCAACCGCGCTGATCTTCTCCCGTCAGAACCTGGCACAGCAGGATCGTACTGCTGAGCAGCTGGCGAACGTCGCCCGCGGTGCTTACGTGCTGAAGGATTGCGATGGTCAGCCAGAAGTGATCCTGATTGCCACCGGCTCTGAAGTCGAGCTGGCAGTGGGTGCATATGACAAACTGACGGCAGAAGGGCGTAAAGCTCGCGTGGTTTCCATGCCTTCCACTGATGCTTTCGACCAGCAGGATGCCGCTTACCGCGAATCCGTGCTGCCTAAAGCGGTCAGCGCTCGTGTGGCCATTGAAGCGGGTATCGCTGACTACTGGTTCAAATACACCGGCCTGAACGGCGCGATCGTTGGCATGACCACCTTCGGTGAGTCAGCGCCTGCTGAGAAGCTGTTCGAAATCTTTGGCTTCACCGTGGATAACGTGGTCGCTAAAGCGAAAGAGCTGCTGTAATACCGGAGGTTCGCCTGCATCAGCGGGCGAACCTTGTTCCCGCCTTACTGCATTAACGTCTGTTCCCTCAAATGGAAATCCTGATTGAGCGGCATGACCGGCTCGACGACTTTCTGCTTCACGATGGCGGGGGGTTGTTCCTGCTCAGGTTGCTGCTGCCAGGGTTTTGACAATCCGTAGAAACGTCCATTCTGGTTGACCGACAGCGACTCGCATTCGATGGTCCCATCCAGGAAGCCGTTAGCGTTGATCGCCACTTCCCGGCTGCGGCACAGCCCTTTCAGCTCACCGCTTATCTCGATCCGGTTGGCAAATATTTCGCCTTCCACCCGACCACTTTTCTGCACGAACACCGTTTTCTCCGAGTTGATTTTCCCGTTAACCGCGCCGTTGATATGAATATCGCCCACGGCTCTGATTTCACCGTCGATCACGCAGGTTTCGGGGATAGTGGTGGTGTCAGATGCTGTGGTGAAATCGGCAACGGAAAAATCATCGTGAAAATCGCTGTCAGGCCGCAGGGAACCTTCATCCGGTTCACTGCTCCGCTGCGGGGCAAGGGGAGTTTCTGTCGGGGTGATGATGTTCTCTTTACGTTTAAACATGGTCATATCCTTATCGAATAATAAATTCCTTAACAAAGCTCCAGCGATAATCGCCAGAGAGAGCCCGGGCAGCAGGCCAGGGTACTGACGGATCAATGCCCGTGACGCTTCCCAGCCCAACCCCCAGACAATCAACGCTGCAGCCCAGACCAGCCAGACAATCCAAAGCAGGTTGTAGTTCATATTGAGATGATTATGTTAACCTCCGGTAGCCAGAAGTCGCTGTCCGAGTCATTACTTTACTCTCACCTGACCGGGCGCTGGTCTTATTTTGCGCAACTCCATTATTAAATGTGATCTTTGTCAGAGTTTCAGTGCTTCGATTGATCTTCCTCATTCCAATTATTCCGCATTATCTTTATTGTGGCTGAACCGTTTCAGTTGGCGTTATCGCTGACGAAACACAGGTTATATGCAGTTGCAGTAGCGCAAGAATTCCCTGTACAAATGCGGACGTCTGGCTCAGGCTAATGCCCCAGTTTTGCACTGAATTCTGATGCAGGAGTGATATGACGGTTCGCATTGCCATTAACGGATTTGGTCGCATTGGGCGCAATGTACTGCGCGCGCTCTATGAAACCGGACGCCGTGCTGAAATCACCGTAGTGGCCATCAATGAGCTGGCGGAAGCCGCCGGGATGGCGCACCTGTTGAAATACGATACCAGCCACGGTCGTTTTGCCTGGGATGTTCGCCAGGAGCGCGATCTGCTGTGGGTCGGAGAAGACGCTATCCGTATTCTCCACCGGGCAGAGATTGGCGATTTACCCTGGCGTGAACTGAACGTCGATGTGGTGCTTGACTGCACCGGCGTTTATGGCAGCCGCGCCGATGGCGAGGCCCATCTGGCAGCCGGGGCGAAAAAGGTGCTGTTTTCTCACCCAGGCGGTAACGATCTGGATGCCACCGTGGTCTACGGTGTGAATGAAAAAGAGCTGAAACCCGGCGACCTGATCGTCTCCAACGCTTCCTGCACCACCAACTGTATTATTCCTGTGATTAAACTGCTGGATGATGCCTTCGGCATTGAGTCGGGTACGGTCACCACCATTCACTCTGCGATGCACGATCAGCAGGTGATTGACGCTTATCACACCGATTTACGGCGTACCCGCGCGGCCAGCCAGTCAATCATTCCGGTGGATACCCGGCTTGCTGCTGGCATCTCGCGTATTTTTCCAAAATTTAGCGACTGTTTTGAAGCTATCGCCGTGCGCGTGCCGACGATTAACGTGACGGCGATTGATTTGAGCGTCAGCGTGCGTGAAGCCGTCAGCGCCTGCGAGGTCAACGCGCTGTTGCAAAATGCCTCAGAAGGGGCATTTAGTGGTATAGTTGACTATACGGAATTACCGTTAGTCTCCATAGATTTTAACCACGATCCGCACAGTGCCATTGTGGACGGCACCCAAACGCGGGTCAGCGGTCAGCACCTGATCAAAACGCTGGTCTGGTGCGACAACGAATGGGGCTTTGCTAACCGAATGATCGACACGACGTTAGCGATGGCCGCAAGCGGTTTCAGGTAGGGCGCGGTTTGCGCCTGTCAAAACTTAGAGAATCAACGAGAGGATTCACCATGTCTGTAATTAAGATGACCGATCTGGATCTTGCTGGGAAACGTGTACTCATCCGCTCCGACTTGAACGTGCCAGTGAAAGAAGGGAAAGTGACGTCAGATGCACGTATCCGTGCTTCGCTGCCGACCATCGAAGCAGCCCTGAAGCAGGGTGCAAAAGTGATGGTTACCTCTCACCTGGGTCGCCCGACCGAAGGTGAATACAATGAAGAGTTCTCCCTGCTGCCTGTCGTAAACTACCTGAAAGACAAACTCTCCTCACCGGTACGTCTGGCAAAAGACTATCTGGACGGTGTTGATATCGCTGCAGGCGAACTGGTCGTGCTGGAAAACGTTCGCTTCAACAAAGGCGAAAAGAAAGACGACGAAGCGCTGTCCAAAAAATATGCTGCGCTGTGTGATGTCTTTGTAATGGATGCTTTTGGTACGGCTCACCGTGCGCAGGCTTCCACCCATGGCGTGGGCAAATTCGCTCCTGTGGCCTGTGCAGGCCCGCTGTTAGCCAACGAACTGGAAGCGCTGGGCAAAGCACTGAAAACCCCGGCCCGCCCAATGGTTGCCGTGGTGGGTGGCTCTAAAGTTTCCACTAAATTTGACGTGCTGAACTCTCTGGTGAAAATTGCTGACACGGTGATCGTGGGGGGCGGTATCGCTAATACCTTCGTGGCTATCGACAACAACGTTGGTAAATCCCTGTACGAGCCAGATTTCGTCGAGGCAGCGAAAAAACTGCGTGACGAATTTAAAATCCCGGTCCCTACCGACTCCCGCGTGGGCACGGAATTCTCTGAAACTGCGCCTTCCACCGTGAAGAAAGTCACTGAAGTTAATGATAATGAAGAGATCATGGACTTCGGTGATGAAACCGCGCTGGCGATGGCTAAGTTGTTGAAAGAAGCCAAAACAATTCTGTGGAACGGTCCGGTCGGCGTGTTTGAATTCCCTAACTTCCGTAAAGGGACTGAAATTGTGGCGAAAGCCATTGCAGACAGCGACGCATTCTCTATCGCCGGTGGTGGTGATACGCTGGCGGCCATCGACCTGTTCGGTATTGAAGATAAGATCTCTTATATCTCTACCGGTGGCGGCGCTTTCCTGGAGTTCGTGGAAGGCAAAACTCTGCCAGCAGTCGCTATGCTTGAAGAGCGCGCGAAACAGTAATCTCTGGGGCGGGGGGCTGCCCCCGTCGTAACGATCTGCCTGGGGTGCCAGGCTCCGAATCTCTCATACGACCGACGAAACAGGACAAAAACATGTCTAAAATTTTTGATTTCGTAAAACCAGGTGTTGTCACCGGTGACGACGTACAGAAAATTTTTAAAGTTGCGAAAGAAAACAAATTCGCACTGCCAGCAGTGAACTGCGTGGGCACCGACTCCATCAATGCCGTACTGGAAACTGCTGCGAAAGTAAAAGCTCCGGTCATCATCCAGTTCTCTAACGGCGGTGCAGGTTTTATCGCGGGTAAAGGTCTGAAATCAGACAAGCCACAGGCTGCCGCTATCTTCGGTGCGATCTCTGGTGCACACCACGTTCACCTGATGGCTGAACACTACGGCGTGCCGGTTATCCTGCACACTGACCACTGCGCGAAAAAACTGCTGCCATGGATCGACGGTCTGCTGGAAGCGGGTGAAGCTCACTTCGCCAAAACCGGCAAACCACTGTTCTCTTCACACATGATCGACCTGTCTGAAGAATCACTGGAAGAAAACATCGAGATCTGCAGCAAATATCTGACTCGTATGGCGAAAATCAATATGACCCTGGAAATTGAACTGGGTTGTACCGGTGGCGAAGAAGACGGCGTGGACAACAGCCACATGGACGCTTCTGCTCTGTACACTCAGCCAGAAGACGTTGATTACGCTTACGAAAAACTGAACGCTATCAGCCCACGTTTCACTATCGCGGCCTCTTTCGGTAACGTGCACGGTGTGTACAAACCAGGCAACGTTAAGCTGACGCCAAAAATTCTGAAAAACTCTCAGGAATACGTCAGCAAGAAACACAACCTGCCGCACAACTCCCTGGACTTCGTGTTCCACGGTGGTTCCGGTTCTTCAGCTGCTGAGATTGAAGAATCTATCAGCTACGGCGTAATCAAAATGAACATCGATACTGATACTCAGTGGGCAACCTGGGACGGCATCCTGCAGTACTACAAAAAGAACGAAGGCTACCTTCAGGCCCAGCTGGGTAACCCGGAAGGCGCAGATAAGCCTAACAAGAAGTACTACGATCCGCGCGTCTGGCTGCGTGCTTCTCAGTCTTCGATGATCGTTCGTCTGGAGCAGGCATTCAAAGAGCTGAACGCGGTAGACGTTCTGTAATTTTTGCTTCCTGAGCTCCGTAAGGCCCCGCTAAGGGGCCTTTTTTTTGTCTGCTGGTAACAAATTATTAATTTCCCACGATATTTGGCAGTAAGCGTCGTTTTTGGTTACGCTTGACGTTTGGGATGCCAGTCTGGCTGGTAATGAATAACTGCTTACTTCCTTCGGGAACATCAACAGGATAATCAAATGGAAGATCTTAACGTAGTAAATGGCATCAACAACGCCGGAGGCTGGCTGGTGCGTAACCAGGCGCTGCTGCTCAGCTATGCCGTCAATATCGTGGCGGCAATTGCCATCATCATCATCGGGATGATCGTGGCGCGAATTATTTCTAACACCCTGAACAAGGTGCTGATTGCCCGTCATATCGATGCCACCGTTGCCGACTTCCTGTCCGCGCTGGTGCGCTACGGGGTGATTGCCTTTACCCTTATTGCCGCTTTGGGACGTGTTGGGGTGCAGACAGCCTCGGTGATTGCCGTTCTGGGTGCCGCCGGCCTGGCTATCGGTCTGGCCCTGCAGGGGTCGCTGGCGAATCTGGCGGCTGGTGTGCTGCTGGTGACCTTCCGTCCTTTCCGCACCGGTGACTTTATTGATATCGGCATCATGGGTACCGTGCAAAATGTGCAGATCTTCTCCACCACGCTGAAATCTGCCGATGGCAAGATTGTGGTGGTGCCGAACGGTAAAATTATCGCCGGTAACATCGTCAACTTTTCGCGTGAACCGGTGCGCCGTAATGAGTTCATCATTGGCGTTTCATACGACGCAGACGTGGATGAAGTGCTGAAGCTGTTGCGCGAAGTGGTCGATGCTGAGCCTCGCGTGTTGCAGGATATGGGCGTGCAGATTGGCCTGAATGAGCTGGGAGCCTCCTCCGTAAACTTCGTGGTGCGCTGCTGGAGTAAGGCAGGTGATTTGCAGGATGTCTACTGGGACCTGATGAAGAACTTTAAGCGTACGCTGGATGCTCATGAAATCGGTATTCCTTATCCGCAGATGGATGTCCACCTGCATCACGATAAGGCTGCCCAGATGCAGCAGGCTGAGCAGAAAATCTCTGCCGGCACTCTGCCAAAGCCTGAATAATCAGCTTGTTAAGGGCGGCCGCCGTGTCGCCTTTTCTTTGCTTATCATTATTAGCGATGCTGATGAATCATTAGATTTTTCCATTTCCTCTAATATTAAAGCCCCTGTAAACTCGCCGGCAATTACTGAAGAGTGAGGAAGTCACTGTGTTATCCGTTTTCTTTCAGGGCATGGCTCTCGGTGCCGCGTTAATCCTGCCTTTGGGTCCGCAGAATGTATTAGTACTGAATCAGGGCGTGCGTCGTCAGTATCATTTGATGACAGCGGGGCTGTGTACGCTGAGCGATATCGTGCTGATTTGCGGTGGCGTATTTGGGGGAAGCGCGTTGCTGACCCAGTCTCCGCTGCTGCTCAATCTGGTGACCTGGGGCGGCGTGGCTTTTCTGCTGTGGTATGGCTGGGGAGCGTTACGCACTGCTTTCAGAGGGGATATTGAGTTAAGTTCTGAAAAGGTCATGCAGCAGGGGCGCTGGCGAATTTTTGCCACCATGATGGCCGTCACCTGGCTTAATCCGCATGTCTATATTGATACCTTTGTGGTACTGGGTAGCCTTGGCGGTCAGTTACCTCCGGAGGCGCGTAGCTGGTTTGCCCTCGGGTCAGTGAGTGCGTCCATATTGTGGTTCTTCGGTCTGGCCTTGCTGGCCGCCTGGTTGTCACCGGTGCTGAATAACGCTAAAGCGCAGCGGATCATCAACGCGCTGGTTGGAGTCATGATGTGGGGGATTGCAGCCAAACTGGCTCTGCAGGCGCTGGGCCAGGGGTAAAAAGGAACTCATTCCAGGAATTACTGTCATAGCGTGATAGCTGAAAACGCAATAATCTGTACCAGAATGTTGCGTTTAATCGGAACAATACTCTGACGGCGAGGCATATTGCCGCCGTCAGTCAGCCATGATGTGACTGAAAGCCCCACGGAGGAACCCAGTGAAGCTTACTAAATTGGCCCTGGCCGCAATGATTGGATTTGGAACTGTCCCCGCTTTAGCGCTGGCGGATGAATTGCCTAATGGCCCGCACGTAGTGACCTCAGGCCAGTCGAGCGTGGATGCCACGCCGGATATTGCCACGCTGGCAATTGAAGTGAGCGTCTCTTCGAAAGAGGCTGCAGAGGCGAAGAAGCAGGCCGATGCCCGCGTCGCACAGTATTTTGATTTCCTGCAGAAAAACGGCATTGAGAAGAAAGATATCAATGCTGCCAACTTGCGCACCCAGCCGGAATATGACTATCTGAAAGACGGTAAGTCGGAGCTGAAGGGCTATCGTGCGGTGCGCCAGGTGCAGGTTACTGTGCGCCAGCTGGAGAAGCTGAACGGGCTGCTGGACGGCGCGCTAAAGTCTGGCCTGAATGAAATCCGCTCTGTAGAACTGGGTGTGGCGAATCCTGACCAGTATCGCGATAAGGCCCGCCAGGCTGCAATTGATGATGCCACCCAGCAGGCGGGTGCACTGGCGAAGGGCTTTAATGCCAAGCTGGGGCCGGTCTATAGCATCCGTTACCACGTGGCTAACTACCAGCCAATGCCGGTTGCCAGAATGTTCAAGACGGCCGATGCGGCACCGATGACCTCCGCCGCACAGACATATGAGCAGCAAAGCATTCATTTTGACGATCAGGTCGATGTGGTATTTGAACTGCAGCATAACCAGTAAGTCATTACTTTAAAGGGGTCTGGTGGCCCCTTTTTTTATCGCTAGTCGGTCTGGCGCAGCACGCGATGGCCGTGGGCGATCAGCGCGTCAGTCACTTTGCGCATCAGACGGCTTTCCGGCGCAAAACGGTGCCAGTACAGCATACGGCGCTGGAACAGACCCGGCGTCAGGTCAATCAGCTCACCTTCGGCCAGCTCACGCTCAATCTGCAGATGCGGGATCATACAGCAGGTGGTGCCCTGACGGGCCAGTTGTACAAAGGCCTCTGACGAGTTAACGATATGGCAGGGCACGCTGCCCGGGGAGAGATCGAAGTTTTGCTGCAAAAACGCCTGATGCATATCATCAAGATGGTCAAACGCAACCGCCGGAGCCTTCAGCAGCGCGGAGCGGGTCACGCCGTTAGGGAAATAGCGTGCGGCAAACTCTTTCGAGCCAACGAACAGGTAATCCAGCGCGCCCAGCTGATCCACCAGGCAACTTGGCAGCGGTTGTGGCTGGATACTGACGGCTCCCACTACCTCACCGCGACGCAGCCTTTCCTGGGTGCGGCTTTCATCTTCCACCTGCAAATTCAGGCGAACCGGCGAGTCGGTCAGCACCGTTTTCAGCGCGGGCAGTAACCAGGTTGCCAGACTGTCGGCGTTGACCGCCAGCGATAGCAGCAGCGGCGTAGTACCGCCATTTTCATCGCCCAGCCACTCCTCTTCCAGCAGCTCGACCTGATGTAATAAAGCCAGCAGCTTTTGCCCCTGTTCGGTCGGGCGTGGAGGAACGGTTCGCACCAGCAGCGGCTGGCCGAACATGTTTTCCAGCTGCTTGATTCGCTGGGAAACGGCCGACTGGGTAATACAAAGCTTTTGTGCGGCGCGTTCAAAACCGCGCTCGCGGATCACTGCATCCAGCGCCTGAAGCGTTCGATAATCCGGGCGTTTCATTGGTTCGTTTAACTCTCCTCAGGTATGGAAACTGCACTATGCCATATTTTTGTCACTTTGCCCTGCGTAACAGAGTGTTTATCCGGCACGGCTTTGTGGGTTGTGTCTGTTAACGGACAACAAATGCTGCCCTGACGCGGCGGGGTTGTTTATACTAACGCCACACTGTAGCAGCACGGATTGTAAACATACCATGACGCAGGATGAACTGAAAAAGGCCGTTGGCTGGGCCGCGCTGGAATACGTAAAACCGGGCACCATCGTGGGTGTGGGCACAGGCTCGACCGCCGCGCATTTTATTGATGCACTGGGTTCGATCAGGCAGCAAATTGACGGGGCGGTCTCCAGTTCTGAGGCCTCAACCCTTAAGTTGAAAAGCCTGGGGATCCCGGTTTTCGATCTTAACGAGGTGGATTCACTGTCGGTCTACGTTGACGGCGCAGATGAAATCAACGGTTTTATGCAGATGATCAAAGGCGGTGGCGCAGCCCTGACCCGCGAGAAAATCATCGCTGCGGTGGCGGATAAATTTGTCTGCATCGCTGACGAGTCCAAGCAGGTTGATGTGCTGGGTAAATTCCCGTTGCCGGTGGAGGTGATCCCGATGGCGCGCAGCTATGTTGCCAGGGAGCTGGTGAAGCTGGGCGGCCTGCCTGAATATCGCCAGAACGTGGTGACGGATAATGGCAATTTCATCCTCGACGTGCACAACTTAAAAATCCTCGACGCGATTGCGCTGGAAAAGGCCATTAATGCCTTGCCTGGCGTGGTTACCGTGGGGCTGTTTGCCGCGCGGGCAGCGGATATTGCGCTGATTGGTACCGCCTCCGGCGTGAAGACCATAGAAAAATGATCTCACTGGCGCCGCTCCGGCGCCGGTTAATTTCTGCAAAAAAACATCTTTTCTTTTCATGCCGAAATTCGGTGACTTATGTCACATAAGCTTCACTCACAGGGCGATCCTTCTGACGATATTCATCGTGCCCTGATTATCTGTTGATTTGTGCCTGTCTGCTTCCTGCCCGTGCTGTGATGCAGGCAATCGTTTGTATTGCCGCAGGCGTAATTTTTGATATTTTGACAGAAGGCTGGCTTATGCCAGCCACTTCTGAAGTCTGCTAAATAGGGTCGGGAAATGGCAAAAGTATCACTGGAGAAAGACAAGATTAAGTTCCTGTTGGTGGAAGGCGTACATCAGAAAGCCGTAGATAATCTGCGTGCTTCTGGCTACACCAACATCGAATTTCATAAAGGCGCACTGGACAGCGAAGCTCTGAAAGAGTCGATCCGTGACGCGCATTTTATCGGTATCCGCTCGCGTACACACCTCACCGAAGAGATCTTTGCCTCGGCTGAGAAGCTGGTCGCCGTGGGCTGTTTCTGTATCGGCACCAACCAGGTCGATCTGAAAGCAGCAGAAAAACGAGGGATCCCGGTATTCAACGCGCCTTTCTCCAACACCCGATCCGTAGCTGAACTGGTCATTGGCGAGCTGCTGCTGATGCTGCGTGGCGTCCCTGCGGCGAATGCTAAAGCACACCGTGGCGTTTGGAATAAACTGGCCGTGGGCTCGTTTGAAGCGCGTGGTAAAAAGCTGGGTATCGTTGGTTACGGCCATATCGGAATGCAGCTGGGCGTGCTCGCTGAAAGCCTGGGCATGCATGTGTTCTTCTATGATATTGAGAACAAGCTGCCGCTGGGGAACGCGACCCAGATCCGTCATCTGTCCGACCTGTTGAATATGAGCGACGTGGTCAGCCTGCACGTGCCGGAAACCCAGTCGACCCAAAACATGATGGGTCCGGAAGAGCTGGCGATGATGAAGCCAGGTTCACTGCTGATTAACGCATCACGCGGGACAGTGGTTGATATTCCGGCGCTGTGCAAAGTGCTGGCCGACAAACACCTGGCGGGTGCCGCAATCGATGTGTTCCCGGAAGAACCGGCAACCAACAGCGATCCGTTCAATTCTCCGCTTTGCGAGTTTGATAACGTGATCCTGACGCCGCACATTGGCGGTTCCACCCAGGAAGCGCAGGAAAACATCGGCAGCGAAGTGGCCGACAAACTGGCTAAATACTCGGATAACGGCTCGACGTTGTCGGCGGTTAACTTCCCGGAAGTTTCCCTGCCAATGCATGGCGACCAGAGTCGCCTGTTGCACATCCACGAGAATCGCCCTGGCGTGCTGACCGCGATCAACAACATTTTCGCCGGGCAGGGGATCAACATCGCAGCACAGTATCTGCAAACTACCCCTTCAATGGGCTATGTGGTGATCGATATTGATGCGCCGCAGGATGTGGCTAACACGGCTCTGCAGCTGATGAAGGCTATTCCTGGCACCATTCGCGCCCGACTGTTGTACTGAGCAGGGAAATGGCGGGCACCATTGGTGCTCGTCTGTTGTTCGGGCAGGTAACTTTCGGGCGTCATTCGCGCTCGTCTGTTTTACTAAGCCCCACATGCCCGTTAACCGTTTATCTTTTCACCACTGCCAGATCTTCGAGGGTGTAATCATCGCTGGTAACGGCACATCCCACTCCGCCACTGGCAGGGCTTCCACCTGCTGACAATCATGCGCCAGCCCGACCGGCAGAAAGCCATGCTGCTGCCAGTTCTGCAACGTACGGTCATAAAAGCCTCCTCCCATCCCGAGACGCTGCCCCTGTGCATCAAACGCTACCAGAGGAACCATCAGCACATCCAGCTCGCTCAGCGTTGCCAGATTACGGATATCCAGTGGCGGCTCGGGAATCCGCAGGCGATTAGGCTGCAGTGACGTTTCGGAATCGTAGCGGATAAACAGCAGCTGTCCTTCAGTGAAGGGATGAAGCACCGGCAGGTAAACTTCCTGTTTATGCTGCCAGAGTCTGGTAATCAGCGGTCGCGTATTCAGCTCGCCATCAAAAGAGAGAAACAGGGCTATTTTTTTCGCCTGCTGGATGGGAGCAAAGTTCAGCGCACGTTCAGCGGCCTGTACGGCAGCCAGCTGCTGCTGTCCGGGCGTCAGGGCACGACGCAGATGGCGAACGTGGGTACGAATATCCTGGCGATCGAGAAGATTGAGGGACATGAATTTCACCGTATCAGGAGATAACGTTTAAGTTGCCGGGAAACCGGAAGCTTACAGTGAAAGGTGTTCAGGTGGCGAATGGTTCGTGGCCCGAAGCCAGAAAACGTTGCCGGTAAAACTGAGGAGGGAATCTCCGAGATGCCGCCGCAGGCTGTAACCCTTGAACCCTTGGTTCAAGGTGAATGTGTCGTCGCAACCATCAGGCTTCTCGGACTGACCGAGCTTGCTCACAGGTTACAGAGCAACACACTCTGTTGGTATGAAATATCGGCTCAGGGGACGGGCCCGCATGCAAACATCTCAGAGAAATTTTTACTTCACCGTCACTGTAACACAGTAAACGCTGATGTGTTATTCGAATTGAGGACCTGTTCGTTCCGTTATGCGACCCTGCTCAAGCAATGCCTGCTCAATGGTCTGTTGCAGCATCCGGATACGTTGTTCCATGTTACTGGCATAGTCGCGGGTTTTATTTTTTTCCTGCGCCAGCTCATGGCAAATATTCAGGGCAGCGATGAAAACCAGCTGCTCAGTATTTGTGACTCTAGTGCGAACTTTTAAATCTTGCAACCGCTGATTGAGGTCCTCGGCAGCCATGTTCAGCGCATCTTGCTGTTCAGGCGGACAATTCACTCTTAACGAACGGCCAAAAATTTGAATATCTACGGGTTGAGCAGACATGAAACCATCCTGACTGATTACTTCGCCGCCAATCTCCCTTACCGCTCAATGGGTTGGGAGGGTAAGCGACTATAACTACCCCATACAGAAGAAACAACCCCTTTCTGGAATCGTTGAGGCACCTGGTGGTAGCATAACACGAACTTAATCAGCCAACGACGACCAAAACGTATGTCACTAACAAACACAATGCCGGGCTATGACGCGCTGGCCTCAGTACTGACGCAGCAGGGTGTGGGTATGACGCCTGCTGAAATGCATGGTTTGATCAGCGGATTGCTGTGTGGTGGCAACAAGGACAGTAGCTGGCAGGCGCTGGTTCATGACCTGACCAACGAGGGGATGGCTTTCTCCCAGTCTCTGGCGCTGCCGCTGCAACAGTTGCATCAGGGCATCGGTGATTCGCTGGAGGATGAGGGCTTCCTGTTCCAGCTTTACCTGCCGGAGGATGATGATATTACCGTGTTCGACCGCGCTGATGCGCTGGCGGGCTGGGTGAACCACTTCCTGCTGGGACTGGGCGTTTCACAGCCGAAGCTGGACAAAGTGAAGGGTGAAACCGGCGAAGCTATCGACGATCTGCGCACTATTGCGCAGCTTGGCTATGATGAAGACGAAGATCAGGAGGAGCTGGAGCAGTCGTTGGAAGAGGTGATCGAATATGTGCGGGTAGCTGCGCTGCTCTGCCACGACACCTTTACCCGCACCAGCCCAACCGCCGTGGAAGTGAAAAAACCGACCCTGCATTAACGGTCGGCCCCTAACATGGAGTGCATTCAGGAGAAGCTGATGACACAGCAAGAGTTTGTGCGTCGTCGCCAGGCGCTGCTGGCAAAAATGGCCCCGGCCAGCGCTGCGGTGATTTTTGCCGCGCCAGAAGCGACCCGCAGCAACGACAGTGAGTATCCCTATCGCCAGAACAGTGATTTCTGGTACTTCACCGGTTTCAACGAGCCGGAAGCGGTACTGGTATTGATTAAAAGCGATGAAAGCCATAACCACAGCGTGTTGTTCAACCGGGTTCGCGATCTGACCGCTGAAATCTGGTTTGGCCGTCGCCTGGGGCAGGATGCCGCACCTTCGATGCTGTCAGTCGATCGCGCACTGCCTTTCAGCGACATCAGCGAGCAACTGCCTCAATTACTGAACGGGCTGGACGTGGTTTATCACGCTCAGGGACAGTACGCTGAAGCCGATTCGCTGCTGTTTGCGGCGCTGGAAAAACTGCGTCGCGGCTCGCGCCAGAATCTGACTGCTCCGGCAAGCATCACTGACTGGCGGCCGTGGGTGCATGAGATGCGGCTGTTTAAATCTCCGGAGGAGCAGGCCATCCTGCGTGAAGCGGGGAGGATCAGCGCACTGGCCCACACCCGCGCCATGCAGCAGTGCCGCCCGGGAATGTATGAATATCAGCTGGAAGGTGAGATCCACCACGAATTCAACCGCCACGGTGCCAGATTCCCTTCTTACAACACCATCGTCGGCGCGGGTGAGAACGGATGCATCCTGCACTACACCGAAAATGAGTGCCAGATGCGTGATGGCGAGTTGGTGCTGATTGACGCAGGTTGTGAACTGCAGGGTTACGCTGGCGATATCACCCGTACTTTCCCGGTGAACGGCAGATTTACCGCGCCTCAGCGTGCAGTCTACGACATCGTACTGGCTTCTTTGTACAAGGCGCTGGAGCTGTTCCGCCCTGGTACCAGCATCCGCGAGGTCAATGCGGAAGTGGTGCGCATCATGGTAACCGGGCTGGTGAAACTGGGCGTAATGAAAGGTGAGGTGGACACGCTGATTGCTGAGCAGGCTCATCGCCAGTTCTTTATGCACGGGCTCAGCCACTGGCTGGGCCTGGACGTACACGACGTCGGTTTCTACGGCAACGACCGTGACCGTATTCTGGAACCCGGAATGGTGATCACCATCGAGCCGGGCCTGTATATTGCCCCGGATGCGGATGTGCCAGCGGAATATCGCGGTATCGGCATTCGTATCGAGGATGACATCATCATCACTGAAGACGGCAACGAAAATCTGACCGACACCGTGGTGAAAGATGCCGATGAAATTGAAGCATTAATGGCGGCAGCGAAGGCGAAATGAGCATTGTAATCGCAGGAGGAGGAATGGCGGGAGCCACGCTGGCGCTGGCTATTTCTCATCTTACCAAAGGAAAGATGCCGGTGACGCTGGTCGAGGCTTTAGCCCCGGACAGCCGGGCGCATCCGGGCTATGATGGCCGGGCGATTGCTCTTGCCGAAGGAACCTGCCAGCAGCTGGTGGCGATCAATCTGTGGCCCGTGCTGAAGGAGTGCGCAACGGCGATCATCGATGTGCACGTCAGCGATCGCGGTCATGCGAGTTTCGTCTCTCTGGAGGCAAAAGAGTATGCAATTTCCGCTCTGGGGCAGGTCGTTGAGCTGCATGATGTCGGGCAGCGTTTGTTTGCCCTGCTGAAAAAAGCGCCTGGCGTGCGTCTGTGCTGCCCGGCAAAAGTGTCGGGGGTGGTGCGTACTCAGCAGCAAGTTAGCGTCACGCTGGACAATGGAGAAACGCTTGAAGCGCAGCTACTGGTGGCGGCTGATGGCTCCCGCTCTGCGGTGGCCGCATCTTGCGGTATTCAGTGGCAGGCGCAGGATTATCAGCAGGTCGCGGTGATCGCCAATGTTTCCACGCAGCAGCCTCATAACGGACGGGCTTTTGAACGTTTTACCGAGCATGGCCCGCTGGCGCTGTTGCCGATGTCAGGCGGTCGCAGTTCGCTGGTCTGGTGCCACCCGCTGGCCGATAAAGAGCAGGTAGATGGCTGGAGCGATCGGCATTTCCTCGACGAACTGCAAAAAGCTTTTGGCTGGCGTCTGGGTCATTTCACCCAGGTGGGGCAGCGCCATAGCTATCCTCTGCAGCTGCAGGCTTCTTCTCAGCATGTTTCTCATCGCCTGGCACTGGTCGGTAACGCAGCTCAGGCGCTGCATCCGATTGCGGGTCAGGGATTTAATTTAGGTATCCGTGATGTCATGTCGCTGGCGGAAACCGTTGCCGCCGCATGGCGATCCGGACAGGATGTGGGAAGCTACAATATTCTGCAGCAGTATCAGCAGCGGCGGCAGCCGGATGCCGCGGCAACCATTGGCATGACAGACAGTCTGGTCAGGTTGTTTGCTAATCGCTACACACCGCTGGTGGTGGGACGAAATCTGGGCCTGATGGCGATGGATTCCCTGCCGCTGGTGCGTAATTTGCTGGCCGAGCGCACGTTGGGCTGGGTTGAGCGTTAAGGAGAGAGCAGTGATGCAAACCTATGATGTGATCGTTGCCGGAGGCGGCATGGTCGGTCTGGCTGTGGCCTGCGGCCTGCAGGGCAGCGGGATGAAGGTGGCCGTGCTGGAAAGAGAAACGCCGGTTGCGCTGGCTGACGATGCTGCGCCTGCGCTGCGGGTTTCCGCAATCAATGCCGCCAGCGAACGCCTGCTGCAGCACCTGGACGTCTGGAGCAGCCTTCTTGCCCGTCGTGCCAGTGCCTATCACGGCATGGAAGTCTGGGATCGCGACAGCTTTGGGCAGATTGCCTTTGATGACGCGCAGCAGGGGCTGGCGCATCTGGGGCACATTATTGAGAATGCGGTTATCCATCAGGCATTGTGGAACAAAGCCAGTGAGCTGAGTGATATCACGCTGATTTCGCCAGCTGAACTGCAGCAGGTGGCTTTTGGGGATAACGAAGCATTTGTGACCCTGAATGACGGCACGATGATGAGTGCGCGACTGCTGATCGCAGCAGACGGCGCCAACTCGTGGTTGCGCAACAAGGCGGATATCCCGCTGGCGTTTTGGGACTATGAGCACCACGCGCTGGTGGCCAACATCCGTACTGAGAAACCGCACGATGCCGTCGCGCGTCAGGTTTTCCACGGCGAGGGCATTCTGGCTTTCCTGCCGCTAAGCGATTCGCATCTCAGCTCCATTGTCTGGTCCCTGCCGCCGCAGGAAGCGACACGTCTGCAATCAATGCCGGAAGAGCTGTTCAATCAGCAGCTGTCTGTGGCCTTCGATCTGCGTCTGGGGTTGTGCAACGTTGAAAGCGAGCGCAAAACTTTCCCATTGATGGGGCGTTATGCTCGTAATTTTGCAGCACATCGTCTGGCGTTGGTGGGAGATGCGGCACACACCATTCATCCGCTGGCAGGGCAGGGGGTGAACCTCGGCTTTATGGATGCGGCAGAGCTGATTGGTGAAGTGAAGCGTCTGCACCAGCAGGGCAAAGATATTGGTCAGCACCTCTATCTGCGTCGCTATGAACGCAGCCGCAAGCACAGTGCGGCAATGATGCTGGCAGGGATGCAGGGCTTTCGTGAGCTGTTTAATGGCAATAACCCGGCGAAAAAACTGCTGCGGGATATCGGTCTGAGCCTGGCCGACACTCTGCCGGGCGTTAAGCCGCGTCTGCTGAAGCAGGCGATGGGCCTTAACGACCTGCCGGAGTGGCTGCGCTAAGCTGTCTGACCAGGGTAGCGCAATGCTGCCCTGACTTCACGCTCTCTGCCGCTGACCTTTTTTCCGGGGAAACCGCGGTCACTATTTCCCTTTCCTTCCGGCAATATCTGTTTTCCCTGTTGACCCTGATTAGGCGTGTAGCCTGCATACCGTCTTCGTCGTTGAACCCGCTATTCCCTGTGCTCCATTTTGGATCATCGTTTGAAAAATTCTAATTTAACCGCTCACTTCGCATTATATTTTTTTATGCATTATTTATTTTAGTGCAGCGGGATTTCAGCCGCCAGGGGCCGATTCGCTATTTTTAAACTGACTTTTTTATTGATACCTGCAGTTTATGTGCGGTTTGGCGCAGATTTGTGGTGAAAAATTCTGGAAACTAAACAGCGTCTCCGCGCTGCACCATACCGATTCGACCCCGTTTAACTTATGGTTAATGGCCGCATTCGGTGGTAAGTTCAGAGCCAGGGTAACGTTTGCGCCAGGCGTGATTTTGCCAGGGCAGGCACCGGACAACCAGCAAAGCACAGGAATGATATGACTCAGCAGACCCCCTTGTTCGAACAACATCAGGCTTGCGGCGCACGCATGGTGGATTTCCATGGCTGGATGATGCCGCTACACTATGGCTCCCAGATGGATGAACATCACGCGGTCCGTACCGATGCCGGTATGTTTGACGTGTCGCACATGACCATTGTCGACCTGCGTGGAGCCCGCACTCGCGACTTCCTGCGCTACCTCCTTGCCAACGATGTCGCCAAACTGACCCAGCCAGGTAAAGCCCTGTACACCGGAATGCTGAATGCTTCGGCTGGCGTAATTGACGATCTGATTGTTTACTTTATGACCGAAGACTTTTTCCGTCTGGTGGTCAACTCTGCTACCCGCGAAAAAGATCTGGCCTGGATCACCCAACATGCTGAGCCGTTTGGCGTGCAGCTGACTGAGCGTGACGACCTGTCGCTGATTGCCGTGCAGGGCCCGAATGCTCAGGCCAAAGCACAGAGCCTGTTTAATGATGCCCAGCGTCAGGCCGTCGCCGGAATGAAGCCCTTCTTTGGCGTGCAGGCAGGGGAGTTGTTTATTGCCACCACGGGTTACACCGGTGAAGCCGGTTATGAAATTGCGCTGCCAAACGATCAGGCAGCAGACTTCTGGCAGAAGCTGGTCGCTGCGGGCGTGAAGCCAGCTGGCCTGGGCGCACGTGACACCTTGCGTCTGGAAGCGGGGATGAATTTATACGGTCAGGAGATGGATGAGGGGATCTCTCCGCTGGCCGCCAATATGGGGTGGACCGTGGCATGGCAGCCTGAAGATCGTGATTTCATTGGTCGTGAAGCGCTGGAAGCCCAGCGTGAAAAGGGCACCGAACAGCTGGTCGGCCTGATCATGACCGAAAAGGGCGTGCTGCGTAATGAACTGCTGGTGCGTTTTACCGATGCTCAGGGCAATCTGCAGGAAGGGGTGATCACCAGCGGCTCCTTCTCTCCCACTTTAGGGTGCAGCATTGCGCTGGCCCGCGTCCCTGCGGGGATTGGCGAACAGGCTATCGTACAGATCCGCAACCGTGAAATGCCGGTGAAAGTCACCAAACCGATTTTTGTTCGCGCCGGTAAACCGGTCGCATAACAGGCAATTAAGCCGCGGGCGGCCCCTGACGGCAAGCCGACCAATAATAACTTCAGGAGAGCTGGCGATGAGCAATGTACCAAATGAATTGAAATACCGTGACAGCCACGAGTGGGTGCGTAAAGAAGCCGATGGCACTTACACCGTCGGGATTACCGAACACGCCCAGGAACTGCTGGGCGATATGGTGTTTGTTGATCTGCCGGATGTGGGCAACACCTACAGCCAGGGCGATGACTGCGCCGTGGCCGAGTCCGTAAAAGCGGCCTCTGATATCTATGCCCCGATCAGCGGTGAAGTGATTGCCGTGAACGATGCGTTGGACGGCGAGCCGGAGCTGGTTAACAGCGCCCCGTATGCGGAAGGCTGGCTGTTCCGTATTAAAGCCAGCAATGAATCTGAACTGGATTCACTGCTGGATGCCGATGCTTATAAAACCAGCATCGACGAATAACCCGTAATCAGGATTTGTTGCTAATGACCCAGACTCTCAGCCAGCTTGAACACACCGGCGCGTTTATCGAACGCCATATCGGCCCATCGCAGGAGCAGCAGAGTGCGATGTTAAATGCCACCGGTGCCCGCTCTCTCACCGACCTGATCGCCTCTATCGTACCAGCGGATATTCAGCTGCCTGGTCCACCGGCGATCGGTGATGCCCTGACTGAGCATCAGGCACTGGCGGAGCTGAAGGCCATTGCCAGTCAGAACCTGTGTTACAAATCCTATATCGGCATGGGTTACACCCCGGTGCTCACCCCGCCGGTGATCCTGCGTAATATGCTGGAAAATCCGGGCTGGTACACCGCTTACACCCCTTATCAGCCGGAAGTGTCCCAGGGGCGTCTTGAGGCGCTGCTTAATTTCCAACAGGTCACGCTGGATCTGACCGGTCTGGATATCGCTTCTGCCTCACTGCTGGACGAAGCGACAGCCGCCGCTGAAGCGATGGCGATGGCGAAGCGCGTCAGCAAGCTGAAGGGGGCCAATCGCTTCTTCGTGGCTGATGATATTCACCCGCAAACACTGGATGTGGTGCGCACCCGTGCAGAAACCTTTGGTTTCGAGGTATTGGTCGATAAGGCGGAGAAAGTGCTGGATCACCAGCAAGTGTTTGGCGTGCTGTTACAACAGGTCGGCACAACTGGAGAAGCGCATGACTACACCAGCCTGATTGCTGAGCTGAAAGAGCGCAAGGCGATCGTCGCTGTTGCGGCTGACTTTATGTCGCTGGTCCTGCTGCAGGCTCCGGGTAAACAGGGTGCGGATATCGTGTTCGGTTCCGCTCAGCGCTTTGGCGTGCCAATGGGCTACGGCGGTCCACACGCGGCCTTCTTTGCCGCCCGCGACGAGCACAAACGTTCTATGCCGGGTCGTATCATCGGCGTTTCCCGCGATGCCGCAGGGAACACTGCGTTGCGTATGGCGATGCAGACCCGGGAGCAACACATCCGCCGCGAGAAAGCGAATTCCAACATCTGTACCTCTCAGGTGCTGCTGGCCAACATCGCCAGCCTGTATGCCGTGTTCCACGGACCGGTGGGGCTGAAGCGCATCGCTTCACGTATTCACCGCCTGACCGATATTCTGGCGGCGGGCCTGCAGAAAGGTGGCCTGACGCTGCGCCATCAGCACTGGTTCGATACCCTGACAGTGGAAGTGGCCGACAAAGCTGCGGTGCTGGATCGCGCGCTGAGTTTTGGTGTCAACCTGCGCACTGATATCCATAACGCCGTTGGCATCACCCTGAATGAAACCACGCTGCGCGAAGATGTCGCCGCGCTGTTCTCTATTCTGCTGGGTGAAAACCACGGCCTGGATATTGACCAGTTAGATGCTGCTGTCGCGGCAAACAGCCAGTCAGTGCCAGCTGCGTTGCTGCGTCAGGACGCGATCCTCAGCCACCCGGTCTTCAACCGTCATCACAGCGAAACTGAGATGATGCGTTACATGCACAGCCTGGAGCGCAAAGATCTGGCGCTGAACCAGGCGATGATCCCGCTGGGATCGTGCACCATGAAACTGAACGCCGCAGCAGAGATGATCCCTGTCACCTGGCCGGAGTTCTCCGAGCTGCATCCATTCTGCCCGGCCGATCAGGCTACCGGCTATCTGCAGATGATCGGTCAGCTTTCCCAGTGGCTGGTGCAGCTGACCGGTTATGATGCACTGTGCATGCAGCCTAACTCCGGCGCACAGGGCGAATATGCTGGTTTACTGGCAATCCGTCGCTACCATGAAAGTCGCAATGAAGGCGGGCGTAATATCTGCCTGATCCCAAGCTCTGCGCACGGCACCAACCCGGCTTCTGCGCAGATGGCGGGGATGGAAGTCGTAGTGGTTGCCTGTGACAAGCAGGGTAACATCGACCTGCACGACCTGCGGGTAAAAGCTGAACAGACCGGCGACGCGCTCTCCTGCATCATGGTGACTTACCCGTCGACTCACGGTGTGTATGAAGAAACTATCCGCGAGGTTTGTCAGATCGTTCATCAGTACGGCGGCCAGGTTTATCTGGACGGCGCGAACATGAATGCGCAGGTCGGTATCACCACGCCGGGCTACATTGGCGCGGATGTTTCACACCTCAACCTGCATAAAACTTTCTGTATCCCGCACGGCGGCGGCGGTCCAGGTATGGGCCCAATCGGCGTGAAAGCCCACCTGGCCCCGTTTGTGCCGGGCCACAGTGTGGTGCAGATTGATGGCGTGCTGACGCAGCAGGGCGCTGTTTCTGCCGCACCGTTCGGCAGTGCGTCCATCCTGCCAATCAGCTGGATGTACATTCGTATGATGGGCGCGGAAGGTCTGAAGCAGGCCAGCTCTGTGGCTATCCTTAATGCTAACTACATCGCTACCCGCCTGCAGTCAGCCTATCCAATCCTCTACACCGGTCGTGACGGTCGCGTGGCGCACGAATGTATTCTGGATATTCGTCCGCTGAAAGAGCAGACCGGTATCAGCGAGCTGGATATTGCCAAGCGCCTGATTGACTATGGCTTCCATGCGCCGACGATGTCCTTCCCGGTGGCCGGAACGCTGATGGTTGAGCCAACCGAATCGGAAAGCAAAATTGAGCTGGACCGCTTTATCGATGCGATGCTGTCAATCCGCATGGAAATCGGTCGCGTGGCAGCAGGTGAATGGCCTGCGGAAGATAATCCGCTGGTCAATGCACCGCACACGCAGATGGAAATTGTTGGCGAGTGGTCACACCCGTACACCCGCGAGCTGGCGGTCTTCCCGACAGGCAGTGAAAACAAATACTGGCCAACCGTTAAACGTCTTGATGACGTTTACGGCGACCGTAACCTGTTCTGCTCCTGCGTACCGATGAGCGAATACGAGTAGTTCTGCTGATTTTTGACTACAGTAAAAAGGGCACATGACGTGCCCTTTTTTTATTGCGGAGTGGCAGATGAAAATCGCATTAGTGACCGGAGGCAGCCGGGGTATTGGCCGGGCTACCAGTATTCTGCTGGCCCGTCAGGGATACTGTGTGGTGGTGAATTACCATCGGCATAAGGAAGCTGCGGAAGAGGTCGTAAAGATTATCCATCAGCACAGTGGCCAGGGATTTACCCTGCAGGCGGACATTGCAGATGAGGAGCAGGTGATGGCGATGTTCCGGCAGATCGACAGCCTGCCAGGGACGCTGAGCGTGCTGGTGAACAATGCCGGGATCCTGTTTCAGCAGTCAACGGTTGAGCAACTGACGGCGGAGAGGATTAACCGGATGTTTGCCACCAATGTGACCGGGACTTTCTTGTGCTGTCGCGAGGCGGTTAAAAGGATGGGGTGCCATCATGGGGGAGAAGGTGGGGCGATTGTTAATGTGTCCTCTGCTGCTGCCCGTACTGGTGCGCCGGGAGAATACGTAGATTACGCAGCCTCCAAAGGCGCGATGGATACGCTGACCAGAGGATTATCGCTGGAAGTGGCAGCGCACGGCATCCGCGTAAATGGCGTGCGGCCCGGTTTTATTTACACAGAAATGCATGCCGACGGCGGTGAACCGGGCAGGGTGGATCGTGTGGCTCCGGTTATTCCGATGCAGCGTGGCGGCCAGCCGGAAGAGATCGCTCAGGCTATCAGCTGGCTCCTGAGCGAAGAGGCCTCCTACGTCACCGGCACCTTTATTGATGCGGCCGGTGGGCGTTAAAAGAACGGAGTCTTCGGTCAGATAGATTGGTCGCCATATATGGCGACCCTGCGCTTTTTCAGAGAGATTCGCCGTTGCTGGCAATCACCTGCTGATACCAGCCGAAGCTTTTCTTTTTCGAGCGGGTCAGTGTGCCGCTGCCATCATCATTTTTATCGACGTGGATAAAGCCGTAGCGCTTGCTGTACTGGCCGGTGGTGAAGGAGACGCAGTCAATGCATCCCCACGGCGTATAGCCCATCAGCTCAACCCCATCGTAAAACACCGCCAGCTTCATCTGTTCGATATGCGCCTGCAGATAGGCAATGCGGTAATCGTCGTTAATCTGCCCGTCAGGCCCGGCCTGATCAATTGCCCCGAAGCCGTTTTCCACGATGAATAACGGTTTTTGATAGCGCTCGTACAGGGCGGCAAGACTGTAACGCAGCCCGACCGGATCGATCTGCCAGCCCCAGTCGGAGGCTTTCACATGAGGGTTTGGCACGCTGCCTTCAAAGCCGGAAACTGCGCTGCCGCTGCCCTGTGCATTGGCCTGCACCGCGTTGCTCATGTAGTAGCTCAGGCCAATATAGTCGGCGCAGCCTTCACGCAGCGTTTCAGCATCCCCTTGCTGCATCTCAATGTGATAACCCTTACGCGCCCACTCGTTGAGGATGTAGGAGGGGTAGTAGCCACGCATATGCACATCGCCGAACAGATAGCGTTCGCGCATAGCCTCCTGGGCCAGCATCACGTCATCCGGATGGCAGGACCACGGGTAAAGCGGCACCATGGCAATCATGCAGCCAATCTGGAAATCCTGATTGATCTCATGACCCAGTTTGACCACCTTCGCGCTGGCAACGAACTGGTGATGCAGTACCTGATACATCGCCTGCTCGGGCTTATCGTGGTCGGTGAATACCACGCCGGAACAGCAGTAGCCGAATAGCGGATATTTCCAGTTGCGCTGGTTATTGATCTCGTTAAAGGTCATCCAGTACTTCACTTTGCCCTTGTAACGTTCCAGCACTACCTCGCTGAAGCGCACAAAGAAATCAACCACTTTGCGGTTCAGCCAGCCGCCATATTCTTTCACCAGGTGATAAGGCATCTCGAAATGCGACAGCGTAATCACCGGCTCGATGTTGTATTTCAACAGCTCATCGAACAGGTCGTCATAAAACTGCAGGCCCGCTTCATTCGGCTCCAGCTCATCGCCGTTGGGGAAGATGCGCGTCCAGGCGATTGAGGTACGGAAGCACTTAAATCCCATCTCGGCGAACAGCGCCACATCCTCTTTATAATGGGAGTAAAATTCCACCGCCTGATGGTTGGGGTAGCTGTAGCCTGGCTGAATGCCATCGGTCATCACCCGGTCCACGCCGTGAGCGCCGCCGGAAAGAACATCTGCAATGCTGACGCCCTTACCGCCTTGATCCCAGCCGCCTTCAACCTGATGCGCGGCAACGGCACCTCCCCAGAGGAAATCTTTTGGTAACTGCTGATGTGTGGTCATCAATTCCGTCCTTATAGCTGATACATTTTTAGTGGCAAATCAGGCCTGTGAAGGTTTCAGTGAACTGGTGCTGCGCGCTTTATCCCCCGGCTGCTCTTTAAATCCGGCAAACCAGGTGAACACCGCGCCCAGCGCAAAGGCCACGCTGATTGACAGCAGGAAGCCGATAAACTGTGGCATGTGCCCCTCTTTGAAAAACACTGGCAGCACCGCAATGCCCGGCAGACAGTAACTCCAGGAGACGGCATTAAAGAATCCGGCCACGGCTCCCCCGACGGCTCCGGCCAGGCAACCGCAGATCATTGGCCGCTTCAGCCGCAGCGCTACGCCATAGATTGCCGGTTCGGTAATACCAAACAGCGCGGTCATGCCTGCTGACAGAGCGATCCGTTTCATTTCGGCATCTTTCGCTTTAAGCCAGACGCCGAAGGTGGCTCCGGCCATCGCAAAGACCGGAGAGGCCTGCAGTCCGGTAAAAGTGTCGTAACCCAGCGTGGCATAGTTACCGACGGTGACCGGTGTAATCCCCCAGTGAACGCCCAACGTCACCAGCGGCATCCACAGTGCGCCAACCACAAATCCGGCTATCGGCGGGCTGAGGTGGTACAGCGTGTTGTAAACGCCGCCGATTGCGCCGCCTATCGCATTCCCAATCGGCCCGAAGGCCAGCAGCGTCATCGGCACCATGATTGCGATGCAGAACAGCGGCGTGAACAGGTTGCGGATCACCAGCGGCAAAATGCGCTCAAAGAAGTGCTGAACATACGACATCACCCAGACCATCAGGATGATCGGGATCACTGAGGCGGTGTAAGTCAGATATTTTACCGGAATGCCGAAGAAATCCAGCGTCGGTGCATTAACCGGAATTCCCACAACTTCCACCAGAATTTTGGCGATGTCCGGGGTCGCGATCGCTTCTTTCATCAGTTGCTGCATGGCGGGATCTGCCGAGTTCGCCAGTACGATTTTGTTGGCGGCCAGCATGTTCATATAATCCGGACTGATCAGTGCACAGGCTGCAATTACGGCGGTGAAAGGGTTAACGTTAAATTTCTTTGCGGCGGTGAAGGCCACCATTACCGGCAGGAAAGTAAAGCCGGTCCACGAGACTAAATTCAGAATGCGATACGCGCCGCTGGCCTGATCCATCCAGCCCAGCGCGGTGACCAGTGAGAGGATACCCTGCAGCACGCCACAGGCCGCCAGCGGATAGAGGAACGGGGCGAAAATACTGGAGATAATGTCCATCAGGCGGCTGACGATGCCCACGTTCGGGGCAGCCATTGCGGCATTATCATCAATATTGACCCGCTTCAGCACGGCCTGAAAGGCCTCGCCGACATGATTGCCAATCACCACCTGTAACTGGCCACTGGCTTCAATTACGGTAATAACACCTTTCACCCGTTTTAATTGATCTTTATTAACTTCATCGTGGCTTTTTAATATAAACCGCAGTCTTGTGGCACAATGTGTGATATTGATCACATTAGCATTGCCGCCAATCAATTCAATAATCTCCTCAGCAGCCTTATCGTAATTCAGAGCCATGATTATTCCTCGCCAGGGTACACTCATCACGTGGGAAAAAATTCTCCGGGATGTTCGGTTTTGTTATTATTTCGAGTGTAACAAGGTGGCGAAGAATGTCACGATATAACAAATTCACCCGCAGGTGATTTGTCACATCAAAAAAACAGGATGTTTTTTATTTCAGCAGGCTGGCGAGTTGACGACCAATGGTTTCCAGAATATAGATCACTGGCACCTGAGTGGTGACGTCATACTCCCCGGCCATGCGCAGCTGTGGCATATGGTACGAGAGATTGAAGTCGGCCATGCGGGCCAGCGAGGAGTTATCATTATTGGTAATTGAAATCACCTGGCAGTGATGAAGGCTGAATTGCGTGGCCAGACGCAATATCTCCGGCGTTTCACCTGAAACAGATAATATAATCGCTACCGCGTCTTTATACATATCACTGTTAACCGGATAATAAGGATCATCAATGTAACTACTGAACTTACCGACATTGGAGAAAAAACGCGCGCCATATTTTCCTAAAGTACCGGAGGTTCCGGCACCGACAAATATAATACGTTCAGCTTTAATCAGATGCTCGACCGCTTCCGCTATTAATGTTTCGAACTCGGTATTATTAATACTTTTAAAAAAACTGACGATTTCGCTGATTCCGGACTGGCCCGGAAGCTGCTGTTCCTGCTCAAGGTACAATTTAAAACGAATACGAAATTCGGAATAGCCATCGCAATTCATCTTCCGGCAAAACCGCAGCACGGTGGTGGTGGAGACCGCGGCGGCATCGGCCAGCTCGCGAATGGTCATATACATGACCTTGTCACGATTTTTTATCGCATAGTTGTAGACCTGCAGTTCCAGGCCGTTCAGGGTGGCAAGGTTATGATGGGTAAACATAGCGGCGCTCAAATTCCGGAGAATCACTACCTTAGCAGATTTTGCCATTCTGAGGCAGGCGTTTTACCCGTGCCATCCACCGTGTCATCTCCGCGAAATCTGCCGAACCTATAGTTATGTGCTGTTCGTGTTACAGGCATTCACAGTTTATTTTTAGCTTACATGTGTACTCTGAAATCATTCTCAGCTACGCTAATCGTGCTCAATTTTCGGGCGTGCTGGCCAATACTCAGAGTCAGTACCGAGCGTTGATTTTACGTATCTTGCGCGGTCAATAAGCCCGCTTCAGAGTAGGGAGAGTATGAGAATATGGCCGAAAAAACGTTATTAGCGCACGGCTATTCCCTTGCCGAGGAAGTGGCAAACAGCATCAGCCACGGCATTGGTTTTATTTTTGGTATCGTCGGTCTGGTGTTGCTACTGATCCAGGCGGTAGACAGCCAGGCTGACATCATGGCGATCATCAGCTACAGCCTGTATGGCGGCAGTATGATCCTGCTGTTTCTGGCTTCCACCCTTTATCATGCGATTCCACACCAGCGGGCGAAATACTGGCTTAAAAAGCTGGATCACTGCGCTATCTATATTTTGATAGCGGGCACTTACACTCCTTTTTTACTGGTCGGTCTGAAGTCGCCGTTGGCACACGGACTGATGGTGATTATCTGGAGCCTGGCGCTGATTGGGGTGTTGTTCAAACTGGCGTTTGTTCACCGCTTTGAGGCGCTGTCGGTGATCACCTATCTGCTGATGGGTTGGCTGTCGCTGATTGTTATCTATCAGTTGGCCATTAAGCTCTCACCGGGAGGTGTCTGGCTGCTGGCGGCGGGCGGGGTGATTTATTCGCTGGGGGTGATCTTTTATGTCTCGAAGCGGATCCCGTATAACCACGCGATTTGGCATGGGTTCGTGCTGGGCGGCAGCATCTGCCACTTCCTGGCTATCTATCTCTATGTTTCGTGATGAATGGGCAATGATTCAGATGCTAAAGGTGAGATGAACAGGCAACGACTCATAGGCCAAAGGTGAGTCAGTCCTTTAACAGACCGACTCACCGCGCAGGGACTGATTTTGATAATGCAGAGACTATTTTCATCAAGCTCAGTTTTTATTAACTTACCCGGATGGCTTCGTCAGGTTAACTCAGCTCGTACGGCAGCGGCTGGATCGTCAGCTTGCCGCCATCATCACCCTGCACACGCAGCTCGCTGTCTGGTTCCAGGTCATTATTCAGCACCGCCTGAACCCAAACCTCACCGTTATCCAGTTGGCAAGCCGACAGAATAGTTCCGGTGCGACGCCAGTTTTCTCCCAGCTTCATTTCCAGCGAGTCATTAGCGGCGGGAACTCGCCCGGCGCTCCCGGCCAGCCAGAACAGCGCACGCTTGTTGGCACCACGGAATTTTGCACGGGCAACCATCTCCTGACCGGTGTAGCAGCCTTTCTTAAAGCTGATGGCATCCAGCGCCTGAAGATTGGTGGCCTGCGGAATAAACTGCGCGCTGGTCACGTCATCAATTACCGGGAAACCGGCTTCAATATTCAGTGCCAGCCACTGGGCGCTGTCGGTCAGCTGCGCCTGCCCGTCCAGCGCTTCGCGCAGAGCCAGGGCTTTATCACGGTGAGTGACCAGCAGGAAACGCTCAGCGGGCAGGGCAAACCATAACAGGGTGGTATCATCCTGCTGCACCACCGGAGTTTCAGCATCCGGCAGCGTGTCAAAGAAGCTGGCTAAAGCTGTGCGTGCCTGAAAGCCAGCCACGCCGAGCAGTATGACTTCGTCATCGGCGGCGATGGTGACTTTGGAGAACACGGCATATTTTTTCAGTTCGGTAATCTGCGTGTCGCGCAGGCTGCGGCGCACCAGATAGGCAAGTCCCTCACCGCGATGGAACAGGCGCAGGTTGCTCCACATTTTGCCTTTGGCATCACAATGGGCAGCAGGGAGGTGGTCAGCCGCACCCAGTGCAGCCACATCCAGCGTCACCTGACCCTGCAGGTAGCTGACGCGATCTGCGCCGGTAACGTTAACCAACGCCCACTCTTCCAGCGAGATCAGCGTAAGCGGCAGGCGTGCCGAGGCCGCAGGTTGACGAGGCGGAAAAGATAAAGTCGGCATGATGTATTCCTGATTTAAGGTAAACCCTGCCAGTCATGTTAAAAGAGCCGACCGGCTTTGCAACCTGTTTCCTGGAAACGACGCACAAAACGTGTGATAACCCTGCAACACATGCACCTGCTTTGCGAAGCGGCACAAAAGCAGAAAATTGCTGCATCAACATCCCGGCGAAAAAGCGTTACACTAGCCAGCATGTTTGACTGACTGACGATGGAAAAAATGGATATTAGTAATAAAGCCCGCGTTCACTGGGCCTGCCGTCGCGGCATGCGTGAACTGGATATCTCCATCATGCCGTTTTTCGAGTATGAATATGATTCACTGAGCGACAGCGATAAACATGTGTTTGTTCGCCTGCTGGAGAGTGACGATCCCGATTTGTTCAACTGGCTGATGAATCACGGCGAACCGGCCGATGCTGAACTGAAGCGAATGGTGCACCTGATCCAGCAGCGAAACCAGCAACGTGGCCCTGTGGCACTCTGATCTGCGGGTCTCCTGGCGTGCGCAATGGGTCTCGCTGCTGCTGCATGGTGTGGTGATCCTGTTGCTGCTGCTGGCTCCCTGGCCTGCCAGCTACACGGTGGTGTGGATGTTACTGCTGACGCTGGTGGTGTTCGAGTGCGTGCGCAGCCAGCGGCGTATTCGCAGCCGGGAAGGGGATATTGCCCTGCTGGAAGGACGGCAAATGCAGTGGCGCCAGAAACGCTGGCAAATCTGCGGGCGGCCGTGGATGACCCGACAGGCGATCCTGCTGGCGCTACGTACGCCCAGAGGCGAGCAGGAAAAGCTGTGGCTGGTGCGCGACAGTATGGCCGAGGAGGAATGGCGGCAACTGCGACAGCAACTGCTCAGTGCTGGACATGCCGCTTAGACGGCTGGCAGGATTACAGCGTGTCAGCCATTTCCGTCAGGATCTGCTCGCACCACTGCGCAATGCGCTCGTCAGTTGCTTCAAACTGATTGACGTCATCCAGCGCCAGGCCAACAAACTGGCGGCCATCTGCGGTCAGCGGTTTTTTGCTGGTGAACTCGTAACCTTCGTTAGGCCAGAAGCCGACAAACTTCACGCCCAGCGGAGCCAGCACGTCATGCAGCATACCCAGCGCATCCAGGAACCATTCGCTGTATTCGGCCTGATCGCCCATACCATACAGTGCCACCACTTTACCGGTAAGATTCAGCGCAGGCAATTCGGTCCAGATGGCTTCCCAGTCCTCCTGCAGTTCGCCGAAGTCCCAGGTGGGAATGCCGAGGATCAGCATGTCGTACTGTTCCATCAGCTGCGGTGAGTCATCTTTCAGATTGTGTAGGGTGACGAGGTCTTCGCCGATGAAATCACGGATCTTCTCTGCTGCCATTTCGGTATAGCAGGTGCTGGAACCGTAAAAGAGACCAATATTCATATCCGGTTAACTCATTGTGCATGGTGCAATGGCGCGGATTATATCAGAATTGAACTTTGACGGCTTTTTTCGCCGCACGGGTGAACAAAGGGGATGACGTGCAGGACAGCGACCTGATCGAACAGTTTCTTGATGCCTTATGGATTGAGCGCAACCTGGCGGAAAATACCGTGGCCTCTTATCGTCTTGATTTGATGTCGCTGGCGGGCTGGTTAGCCCACCATGAATCCGATCTTTTGCGGGTAGATACGGTTGATTTGCAGGGCTTTCTGGCCGGACGTGTTGAGGGCGGCTATAAGGCTACCAGCTCGGCACGCCTGCTCAGCGCCATGCGTCGTCTGTTTCAGTATCTCTACCGTGAGAAACTGCGTGAAGACGATCCCAGCGCGCTGCTCTCTTCTCCTAAACTGCCGCAGCGCCTGCCGAAAGACCTCAGTGAAGCGCAGATTGACCGCCTGCTGCAGGCACCGTCCACCGAAATTCCCCTTGAACTGCGCGATAAAGCGATGCTGGAGTTGCTGTATGCCACCGGCCTGCGCGTGACCGAACTGGTCACCCTGACGCTGAGCAATGTCAGCCTTCGTCAGGGCGTGGTCCGGGTGATTGGTAAAGGCAACAAAGAACGGCTGGTGCCGCTGGGGGAAGAGGCGGTGCACTGGCTGGAGCAGTATATTGAGTATGGGCGGCCGTGGTTGCTCAATGGCCAGACCCTCGACGTGCTGTTTCCCAGTAACCGCGCGCAACAAATGACCCGGCAAACTTTCTGGCATCGGATTAAACATTACGCCACACTGGCAGGGATCGACAGCGAGAAACTGTCCCCGCACGTGCTGCGCCATGCGTTTGCCACTCATCTGCTGAACCACGGTGCCGATTTGCGCGTTGTCCAGATGCTGCTGGGGCACAGTGATTTGTCGACCACCCAGATTTATACGCACGTCGCCACCGAGCGGCTGCGTCAGTTACATCAACAGCATCACCCTCGCGCTTAGCGGGGCACTCTTTACAACAGCGTCTCCCGCGCCTGGCGCGAAGATTAAACGGCCCGAGAATGAGGCTTTAAGGACATTAAATGAAGAAGCGTCACCTTTTGCTTTCCCTGCTGATAACGGCAGTCACCGGTTTTGCCCACGCTGATGATGCAGCCATCCAGCAGTCACTGAAAAAGCTGGGCCTGCAGCAGATTGAGATCCAGCCTTCAACCCTGCCAGGCATGAAAACCGTGCTGACTGAAAGTGGCGTGCTGTACATCACCGAAGACGGTAAACAGTTTATTCAGGGGCCACTGTATGACGTAAGCGGCGGGCAGCCGGTTAACGTGACTAACAAGCTGCTGGAGAAAAAAGTGGATGCGCTCAGTGACCAGATGATCGTGTATAAAGCGCCGAAAGAGCAGCATGTGATCACAGTGTTTACCGATATCACCTGTGGCTACTGCCGCAAGCTGCACACCCAGATTGCCGACTACAACGCACTGGGCATCACCGTGCGCTACCTTGCCTTTCCACGGGAAGGCATGAACGGTCAGGTTGCCAAAGACATGAAATCAGTCTGGTGCGCAGCAGACCGCCGCAAAGCCTTTGATGCCGCGATGAAAGGCGAAGCCGTTGCTCCGGCAGACTGCAATATCGACCTGGCTCAGCACTATAAACTGGGTATTCTGTACGGTATTCAGGGTACGCCAGCTATTCTGCTGCAGAACGGCATGATGATCCCAGGCTACCAGGGGCCGCAGGAAATGAAGCAGATGCTTGACAGCCAGAAGGGTGGCTGAGCGCAGTGAACAGTAAAACCGAACTCCGTCGCCGTGAGGCGGCGGAAGGCTGTAATCTTCCTGACGATCTACATCCTCTGCTTCGCCGCCTTTATCTGCACCGTGGTGTTCAACTGGCGACAGAGCTGGAGCGTGGGGCAAAAAACCTTCACGCTTTCCACTCCCTGGATGGCATTGAGCGGGCGGCTGAAATTCTGCAGCAGGCCATTAGTGACAACCTGTGCATTATGATCGTCGGCGATTTTGACGCCGATGGTGCAACCAGTACGGCCCTGACGGTACTGGCGCTGCGCAGCATGGGCGGACGTAACGTCAAATATCTGGTGCCAAATCGCTTTGATGATGGCTACGGTCTGAGTCCGGAAGTGGTCGGGCAGGCTGCCGCTCGTGGCGCTCAGTTGATCGTCACCGTGGATAACGGTATTTCCTCCCATGCTGGCGTCAGCCTCGCGCATGAGAAGGGCATTGCGGTGGTGATCACCGATCACCACCTGCCGGGCGAGACGCTGCCGGAGGCAGAGGCGATCGTTAATCCTAACCTTGACGGCTGCGAGTTCCCGTCGCGATCGCTGGCAGGCGTGGGCGTGGCTTTCTACCTGATGCTGGCACTGCGTGCCCGTCTGCGCGACAGCGGTGCAGAAACATTGCCCAATCTGGCTGAACTGCTGGATTTAGTGGCGTTGGGCACGGTGGCGGATGTGGTGCCGCTGGATGCCAATAACCGTATTTTGGTCTGGCAGGGGCTGAGCCGCATCCGCGCCGGGAAATGTCGTGCCGGGATCAAGGCACTCCTGGAAGTGGCGAACCGCGATGCCCGCCAGCTGGCTGCCAACGATTTGGGCTTTGCACTGGGGCCACGGCTGAACGCGGCCGGGCGACTGGACGATATGTCGGTCGGCGTGGCATTGCTGCTAAGTGAGGACATTGCGCAGGCCAGAATGCTGGCCAGCGAACTCGATGCGCTGAACCAGACGCGCAAAGAGATTGAGCAGGGCATGCAAACGGAGGCGCTGGCGCTGTGCGACAAACTTGAGAGCAGTAGCGAGGCGCTGCCGCTGGGCATTGCCATGTATCATCCGGAGTGGCATCAGGGCGTGGTGGGCATTCTGGCTTCCCGGCTGAAAGAGCGTTTCCACCGACCGGTGATTGCTTTTGCTCCCTCGGGTGACGGCGTGCTGAAAGGTTCGGGACGCTCCATTGCCGGGCTGCACATGCGCGATGCGCTGGAAAGGCTGGACACGCTGAATCCTGGGCTGATGCTGAAGTTTGGCGGTCATGCCATGGCGGCCGGTCTGTCACTGGAAGAAGCGAAGTTTGACGAGTTCCGCCAGCGCTTTGGCGACCTGGTCGGCGAGTGGCTGGATGCGGAATCACTGCAGGGCGTGATCTGGTCAGACGGCGAGCTGATGGCGCAGGAGTTGACGCTGCCAACAGCTGAACTGCTGCGGGAAGCCGGGCCGTGGGGCCAGTCCTTTCCGGAGCCGCAGTTTGACGGCAAGTTCAAACTGATCCAGCAGCGCCTGGTGGGGGAACGTCATCTGAAGGTGATGATCGAACCACTGGGTGGCGGACCGCTGCTCGACGGCATCGCTTTCAACATCGACACCGCACTGTGGCCTGACCCAAGCGTGAAGCAGGTTGAGCTGGCCTATAAGTTGGATATCAACGAGTTTCGCGGCAACCGCAGCGTGCAGCTGATCATCGACCACCTCTGGCCGCTGTAATCCGCCCACATTTTCAGTTAAACTGCTGAGTTACATTCAGGCCCCTGGAAGAATCAAAAATCATGTTTGAAATTAATCCTGTTAAGAACCGGATTCAGGATCTCTCTGAGCGCAGCGGCGTTCTCAGGGGGTATCTTTGACTACGATGCCAAGAAAGAACGTTTAGAAGAAGTTAACGCCGAGCTGGAACAGCCGGACGTGTGGAATGAACCTGACCGCGCCCAGGCGCTGGGCAAAGAGCGTTCCTCACTGGAAGCCATTGTCGCCACGCTGGATCAGATGAGTCAGGGACTGGAAGACGTTTCTGGCCTGCTCGAACTGGCCGTTGAAGCCGACGATGAAGACACCTTCAACGAAGCGGTGGCTGAGCTGGACGTGCTGGAGAAAAAGCTCGGTGAGCTGGAATTCCGCCGCATGTTCTCCGGCGAGTATGACAGCGCTGACTGCTACGTGGATATTCAGGCCGGTTCCGGCGGCACTGAAGCTCAGGACTGGGCCAGCATGCTGGTGCGTATGTACCTGCGTTGGGCCGAAGCAAAAGGCTTCAAAACCGAAATTATCGAAGAGTCTGAAGGTGACGTTGCGGGCACCAAGTCTGCCACGCTGCGCATCATGGGCGACTATGCCTTTGGCTGGCTGCGTACCGAAACCGGCGTGCATCGTCTGGTACGTAAGAGCCCGTTCGACTCCGGCGGCCGTCGTCACACCTCGTTCAGCTCCGCGTTTATCTATCCGGAAGTGGACGAAGATATTGATATCGAGATCAACCCGGCCGACCTGCGTATTGACGTTTACCGCGCCTCTGGTGCCGGTGGTCAGCACGTTAACCGAACCGAATCTGCGGTCCGTATTACCCACATCCCGACCAATACCGTGACGCAGTGTCAGAATGACCGTTCTCAGCACAAAAACAAAGACCAGGCGATGAAGCAGATGAAGGCGAAGCTGTACGAACTGGAAATGCAGAAGAAAAACGCTGAGAAACAGGCGCTGGAAGATAACAAATCCGATATCGGCTGGGGCAGCCAAATCCGTTCTTACGTGCTGGATGACTCCCGCATCAAGGATCTGCGCACCGGTGTGGAAACCCGTAATACCCAGGCGGTGCTGGATGGCGATCTGGACCGATTTATTGAAGCAAGTTTGAAAGCAGGGCTATAAGGAACTGACATGTCTGAACAACAACCGCAAAGCGCTGATGCCGCACTTGAGCTGAATAACGAACTGAAAGCGCGTCGCGAAAAGCTCAGCGCGCTGCGTGAAAACGGCGTGGCATTTCCGAATGACTTCCGCCGCGACAGCCTTTCAGATCGACTGCATGCTGATTACGATGCCAAAGAAAATGAAGAGCTGGAAGAGCTGGGTGTTGAGGTCAGTGTTGCCGGTCGTATGATGACCCGCCGTATCATGGGCAAAGCCTCTTTCGTGACTTTGCAGGACGTCGGCGGCCGCATCCAGCTGTACGTTTCCCGCGATGATTTGGCTGAGGGCATCTACAACGAGCAGTTCAAAAAGTGGGATCTTGGCGATATCGTCGGTGCCCGCGGAAAGCTGTTTAAAACCAAAACTGGCGAGTTGTCCATTCACTGCAACGAACTGCGCCTGTTGACCAAAGCCCTGCGCCCGCTGCCGGATAAATTCCACGGCCTGGCCGACCAGGAAACCCGTTACCGTCAGCGCTATCTTGATCTGATCTCTAACGACGAATCCCGCAACACCTTCAAAATTCGTTCGCAGATCATGGCGGGTATCCGCCGCTTTATGGTCGGTCGTGATTTTATGGAAGTTGAAACGCCAATGATGCAGGTGATCCCTGGCGGTGCATCAGCCCGTCCGTTTATCACCCATCACAATGCGCTGGATATCGACATGTATCTGCGTATCGCCCCGGAACTGTACCTGAAGCGTCTGGTGGTTGGTGGCTTCGATCGTGTGTTTGAAATCAACCGTAACTTCCGTAACGAAGGTATTTCGCCGCGCCATAACCCTGAGTTCACCATGATGGAACTCTATATGGCGTATGCGGATTACAAGGATCTGATCGAGCTGACCGAAAGCCTGTTCCGCACGCTGGCGCAGGATGTGCTGGGTAATACGGTGGTGCCTTACGGTGAGCAGGAGTTCGACTTCGGCAAGCCGTTTGAGAAGCTGACGATGAAAGAAGCGATTCTGAAATATCGTCCGGAAACCAACCTCGCCGACCTCGACGAGTTTGATAAAGCGGCAGCCATTGCGCAGTCACTGGGCATCAAAATCGAGAAGAGCTGGGGCCTGGGCCGCATCGTGACCGAGATCTTCGAAGAGACGGCGGAAAGCCATCTGATCCAGCCAACCTTCATCACCGAATACCCGGCTGAAGTGTCACCGCTGGCTCGTCGTAACGACCACAATCCGGAAATCACCGACCGCTTTGAGTTCTTTATCGGCGGCCGTGAAATCGGTAACGGCTTCTCCGAGCTGAACGATGCGCAGGATCAGGCTGAGCGTTTCCTGCAGCAGGTCAATGCCAAAGATGCCGGGGATGACGAAGCGATGTTCTACGACGAAGACTACGTGACGGCGCTTGAGCATGGTCTGCCACCTACGGCGGGCCTCGGCATCGGTATCGACCGCATGGTAATGCTGTTTACCAACAGCCACACTATCCGCGACGTGATCCTGTTCCCGGCACTGCGTCCATCCGGTAAGTAATCCTCTCCCTGCTGGTGCCGGTGCAAAAAATACGGGTGCTGGCTGGTGGAGGCGTAAAAAAGGAGCGAATGTCATTCGCTCCTTCAACGCAATTATTCCCTGCATATTTCCCATATCCCTGTTAATTCAGTAGTCTGGAATTCTCTTTCAGACGGGGTTCATGCTGACTGAAAAAATCCCTGTAACTTTTCTCTCTTCCCTGAGCTATAAGTATTTTTTATATCGTTTTTTAAAATCTTACTACCGTTTATTGACGCTTAATAATATCATCCTCCCGTCTCGGCATAATGACCGGAGAACTTCGCCTGTGTTCTCAGATAGTTTCACTTATCTAAATTAAACACAGGTAACATTATGCTTAATATTTATTGTTCTAATTACTCAACTTTAGATTGCAAAAAATCAGAAGATATTTTTATCTTGAGGAAAAATATATTTAAAGACAGGCTTCAGTGGGCAGTAAACTGCACGGGTGGAATGGAAACTGATGAGTTTGATAATGAAAATACAAAATACATTTATGGGGTGAAAGATGAGAAGGTAATATGCGGTAGTCGAATTATTGAAATGCGGAATAAAAATATGCTTGTCGATACCTTCTCCTCTTTTTTCGATAAGGTTGATATTCCTGAAGGTAACTATATTGAATCCACTCGTTTTTTTGTCGATAAAAAAAGAGCTAAAACTTTAGCGGGGCCACGCTTCCCCGTAACGAAGGTTTTATTTCTGTCCCTGATAAACTTTGCAAGACAGAATCAATATGATGGCATTATTGCCGTAGCCAGCCATCCTATGATGCAAATTATCAGGAATTCAGGTTGGCGTATTACGCTGCTGGAAACGGGCCAGTCAGAGAAAGAAGAGCCGGTGTATCTGGTTTTGGGGCATGTCGATGATGAAAGCCAGCAGGCACTGAAGGCAAAAATTATCGGGGAAGAGGGCAGTCTGAATGAGGATCTCCTGAATCGCTGGCCATTGTCTGAAGAAGCTTTTTCATAATTAACTAACTGACGGGTTTAACCAGGTGAAGCTCCATGCCGAGACGCACTGCATGCCTGGCATTTGTCACACCCAGCTTCCTGACAATGTTCGACATGTGAAATTTTACCGTGGTCGTTTTTATTCCCAGAATCATTCCGGTTTCCGCATAGGTTTTTCCGACGCTGGCCCAATAAAGAATTTCGTTTTCCCGCTCAGTAAACAGGTTCCTGTTGGATGAAGTTGATTCACTTTTTTTCGAGAGCAGGGTGAGTGCCAGATACTCTTCATGAACGGCAGCGAGTAATAAATTTAAAATCCCTTTATTAAGGTTAATGCACTGTTCTACTTCATCTTTTTTACTGGGGTCAATGATCAAAGAGAGCGTGGCCATATTGTTTTTATAATCATGCAAAACAAAGGTATAGCCATTTATTACGCTGAAAAGCCTGGCCTTTTCGAAAATGCTGGAAAAGAACGGTTCATTACCGATGGTGATTTTTTCATCCCATGAAAAAGGTGTCAGCCGGTTTAGTGCAGTGATAACAACCGGATCGGTAAACTGCAGGTTATTATCCTGATAAAGTTTCACCCATTCAGCCGGATAATTAGTCGCGTGCTGAATAATCGACATATTGTTTTTTGATATAACAACGTATGCCCAGGTGAAACTTCCCAGTTCACCTAACCTGGTTTCAAGATGTTTTTTGATAACACTGCTGACATAAAGTTCCTTTTCCATAACGGCATATCTCCCGGTGATCCAGTGCATTCTGCGGTGCGGCAGTTGCTGTGTTAAACCTGTGACAAGGTGATTTGCCCTGTCAAAGCTGATGCAAAAAAAGATATTTGTACTTTTTTTCTTCCGATATGAAAAAGTACCGTTTTACGCCTCCTCTTGCAACTCTGTGGACACTTTGGGGAGATGAGATGCAAAATCAGGCCCCTGAGCCTGATTTTGATCTTCAACCTCAGCCATCTTTTGCCGGTGGCTGAGTGTTCCTGCTGCCCTGTGTGATTCAGGTATTGAACGTTGTCCAGCCCGGTGACTGACTGAGCGCAACCTCTCCACGTCTGTTGCTCATCATTTTTACCGGTGGTGAAACCGCGGGGTTGGCATGGGCTTCCTCTACCCGGAAAACGGCAATCAGATTATTCAACTGCTGGGCCTGATCTTCCAGCGCATTGGCAGCAGCAGAAGATTGCTCAACCAGTGCGGCATTTTGTTGTGTTGTGCTGTCCATTTCCGTCATCGCGCGGCCAATCTGCTCAATACCACGATTTTGCTCTTCTGACGCCGTGGCGATTTCCGTCATCAGTTCGCTGACTTGTGTGACAGAGTCTCTGATGCCGATCATGCTATCGCTGGCTCCTTCAACGTGAGAGGCACCTTCCTCTACCTGAGCAACGGAATTGGCGATCAGCCCCTCGATTTCCCTTGCGGCAGTGGCGCTACGCTGTGCCAAAGCCCGGACTTCTTCTGCAACCACCGCAAAGCCTCTGCCATGTTCACCCGCTCTGGCGGATTCAACGGCGGCGTTCAGCGCCAGAATATTGGTCTGGAAGGCAATGCTGTTAATCACTGAAGTGATATCTGCAATCTGTGCCGAACTCTCTTTAATAGATTTCATGCTCTGCGTCATTTGACCAATAATCTCACCACCGCGTGCGGCCTGGTGTGAAGCCGCGACGGCCAGGGTACTGGCATTGCGCGCATTATCGGTATTTTGTTTCACTGTCGCGGTGAGCTGCTCCATGCTGGCTGCTGTTTCCACTACGGCGGCGGCTTGCTCTTCAGTACGTGAAGAGAGGTCATTGTTGCCCTCGGCTATTTCGCCCGATGCCAGCATGACACTTTGGATGCCGTTTTTCACAGAATGAATAATCTCTTTCAGATTATCATTCATCGCGCCAATTGCCTGAAGTAGTTGCCCGGGTTCGTCCTTACGTGTACTGCTCACTGACGTGGTCAAATCACCGGCTGCGATTTGCTGTGCCACCTGCAGACTTCGCTTCAAAGGCACAGTGATACTGCTGCTGATAAGGCGGGCAATGATTATACTGGCAAGGGCTGCGGCAAGAGCAATACTGCCAATCGTCCATGTTGAGGAGTCTATAAAATGCCGCGAGTTTTTTGACTGATACACAAACATTTTATTTATCGAGTCATCAAACTGCTTCGCGCGACCTGCAAGCTCCTGGGCCGCTTTTTTATGCTCCTGCCAGACCTGATCAAATCCGCTGAGGCTGCGTCGGGAAGCGCTTATGGCGTCGTTGATGCTGCCGGTCAGCGCAATCAGCTGAGGGCTGGCATTGGTATTCAGTGAAGTCGTCAGCGTCGTGGCCCGACTAATCAGATTTTCCAGTAACTGCAGATTTTGTGGTGTCGGGGTGGTGGTAACGTCAAGCAGTACCAGCTTGATCTCTTTTAGCGTGGTTGAAAGCTGGGCGGCAGTATAGGCCATTTCCGGGGAGAGACTGGCGGAAGACAGTTCATCCAGCTGACGGGCTGTTTCCAGGAAAGGCAGCTCACGCAGCAGAATGGCCTTGCCCATCATGCTTTTCATATCTGAAATTAAAATATCGCGCAGATCGGAATAGTCTTTCAAAGCGTGACCAATTTCTTCCACCAGCGTCTGGCCTTCATTGTCCCACTGGAATTCTCCCAGAGTGTGATGCTGCCTGACCATCTCCTGAAGCGCCTGGCCATTTTTGTCTGCATAGTCGGTGTCATTGGTGTACTGATAAAGCGTACGGTTTAGTTTTGCCTGGGAAAAAGACCCCACCATATCAATTGTTAAGGAGCGTCGTTGTGCATTGTCCTGAATACCTGCCAGCGACATTAGCGAGATGACGCCTATCATCACCAGCGAAATGATGATTAATGAAAACCCGGAAGCCAGTTTGTAGCCGACTTTCATATTAGTAAACCCGCTGAATGCTCCAGCCTGTCTCATAGAAACTCCTGCATCATGAAAGAAAATGTAGCCATGAACTGGCGAAAAAAGGCTGCTGTATAGATTTTTACGGTATCGGTCAGGAAGCATTAAACATTAGAGATCTAAATATTTCCTTTAATTTCCGGAAAGGAATATCCTGATTATCATCATTTTTTTTACGAAAAAAATTCAGGGAAAGCGGTGGGTTTTAGCGTCGAAAGTTCACTATTTCTGCTGAAAGTTGTACAGAGATGATAATATTGCATAAGTTATGCTTAACCAATTCCGATCCCGGTGTTCTGGTTTTGCACCTTCACTAATGACCACTAAAAAGGCATTTGTTGCACGAGGCAGGTAAAATAGCGGGTTGTAAATTGGCAAGAGATGCAGAATAGTGTTTGCCAGATGAGATAAACAGGTAAACGGTGATGAAAACGCTGGGACTGATTGGTGGCATGAGTTGGGAATCTACCGTGCCTTATTATCGCCTGATAAATGAAGGGATTAAGCAGCAGTTGGGGGGCCTGCACTCGGCTAAGCTGGTGCTGTACAGTGTGGATTTTCACGAGATTGAAGCCTGCCAGGCCAGCGGCGACTGGCAGAAGGCAGGACAGATGCTGGCAGAGGCGGCGGTGTCGTTGAAAGAGGCTGGCGCGGAAGGCATCGTGCTCTGTACCAACACCATGCATAAAGTGGCCGGTGCCATTGAAGAACAGAGCGGCCTGCCGTTTCTACATATTGCAGACGGTACGGCAGCGGCGATCAAAGAGCAGAAGATGAGCCGTGTGGCGCTGCTTGGCACCCGCTATACCATGGAGCAGGATTTCTATCGTGGTCGCCTGCTGGCAGAGCACTGTATTGAAACGTTGGTTCCTGGTGAAGCTGAACGGCAGGAAGTGAACCGCATCATTTTTGCAGAGCTTTGCCTTGGTATTTTTACCGAAACCTCACGCGCTTACTATCGTCAGGTGGTTGCCGGGCTGGTGGAACAGGGCGCTGAAGGGGTGATCTTTGGCTGTACCGAAATCGGATTGTTGCTAAAGGCCACGGATTGCCCTGTTCCGGTATTCGACACCACCGCTATTCATGCCAGCGCAGCGGTGGAGTTTATGCTGTCATAAAACTGAACGCTTTTATCTGGCCTCTACCGCATCATTTGGGTAAAGGCTGGCAGTAAACAAAACTTGATGGACTTCTGATTTTCGGAAGTTAACTTTAGCGGAATTTTTTTTTGCTGGTAGCAGGCTGAACTCAGGCGTAGAACAAAGAGGGAATATTCAGACCACAAGGAGAAAAGGAATGCCGTGGGAATATCATGCCAGAAAAGCGCAGTTCTTCTGGAATGGTGAGTTTCAGTTTGAAGCCCGATATGTTGGTGTCAGAGGGTTTTAAAGCAATCGTTAATAATAATGAGTGTTCAGTCGATTTTACCGGCTACGTTATTGTAAAACGTGAATTCTGACTGAGACAGCGTCCTGAGTAATGCTGCTCAGGACGCTCTGGATTGGTTCCTCACTGGGCCATCCCGCGCGAGGTGACATCCCTGTTACGACTTCACTGCCGCGTCCAGCCACTCTTTAAAGCGGGCATAGGGAACGTACAAAGAGACATCTTTATATAACGTCTTGCCCGTTTTCAGATCGTTAATCCGGTTAGAGTAGCCGACAATAACCCCGCCAACAGAGTCGTCCGAGGCGTTATACACCGCGCCACCGGACATGCCTTTCACCACGCCCGCATCGGAAGCCACCACCACGCAGCTCAGCTTGTTCCACTCGTTCTTCAGCCCGGTGTTCACCAGGTTAGTTCCGGTGGATGCCACCGGCATGGCTGATATGAAGCTGTAACCGTAGAGATTAATTTTGTCGCCGATATGCCCGTTACGAAAATGCGGTGGCTGAAAATTATCATTGTGGTGATACACCACCGCCAGATCGCACTCCGGGTGCCAGGATTTGACGCGGTAGAGGGAGAATTTAGCCACATGGGCGGCGGTCAGACTATATTCTGACGTCAGCGGAATGGTGGTACCCAACGTACCAATACCCAGCACCGTAGGAATGCCGGTTACGGTCATATCAACCCGTTTTTCCGCCTCGCGGCTGTACTCATATTTTCCTACTGAACAGCCTGCCAGCATCAGGGCCAGCAGGCAAATAGCACATCTCATCTTTGGTCCCCGACAATGGATAGATCAAGCACAGCTCATGAAACGCCCGTTGGATCCTTCATCGAGGTATCGGCTAACACTCAAAAACCTTTACGCTTTTCACTTAACACAAAGCCTGATGCATTCTCCTGTAAATGACAATTTTTCGTGGCTTTGTCAGGCGAATCTAAGATCGTTCTTAGTCCGGACTGTTCAAAAAGTATTATGTAATCAGGCAAAGTATAGACAATAAAGATTTCGTAAAGATGGCATCTCGGCTGCTTTTATCAGCGAAATTCCTGTTTCGGCAAACTCAAGGGGGGCATCTGGCCCTGATTGTTGCGTCTCAGGCAATACACCCTTGTTGTGCGCGGGGTATCAGGCACCGGACAGCTGTGCTTTAATAATATTGTGACGCAGATCAAATAATCCCGGTAGTCACATTTTATCCTTTCTGCCCTGTGCGCTGGCTTTGTCCTGCCGGGGATCTTATTGAAACTTGTGGAGAAAGAGAGATGCCCGTTTCCTTACTGGCACTGGCACTGAGTGCTTTTGCCATCGGCACCACGGAATTTGTCATTATGGGGCTGCTGCCGGAAGTGGCGGGTGACTTGCAGGTGTCGATCCCTTCCGCAGGCTGGCTGATCAGTGGTTATGCCCTTGGGGTCGCCATCGGGGCGCCAATAATGGCCCTGCTCACCGCGAAGCTACCGCGTAAGCGCACGCTAATCCTGCTGATGTCGATTTTTATTATTGGCAACGTCCTCTGCGCGCTGGCTTACAGCTATAACCTGCTGATGATGGCTCGCGTAATCACTGCTCTTTGTCATGGTGCTTTCTTTGGTATCGGCGCAGTGGTGGCTGCCAGCCTGGTTGCGCCTGGCAAACAGGCTTCCGCAGTGGCCCTGATGTTTACCGGCCTCACGCTGGCAAACGTGCTGGGCGTGCCTCTGGGTACCTGGTTCGGCCAGATGTTTGGCTGGCGTGCGACATTCTGGGGCGTGGCGGTTATCGGCATCCTGGCGTTTATCTCGCTGATTGTCAGCCTGCCGGAAAATAAAGAAGAGAAGCCAGTCCATCTGGCGAGCGAAATCAGCGCGCTGGGCAACGGCAGGTTATGGCTGTCGCTGCTGATGACGGTGTTTTTTGCCGCCGCGATGTTTGCGTTGTTCAGTTACATTGCGCCGCTGCTGCTGGAGGTGACCGGCATCAGCGATAAAGGCGTGAGCTGGACGCTGTTCCTGATTGGCGGCGGTCTGACGGTTGGGAATATTCTCGGCGGCAAGCTGGCGGACTGGAAAGTCTCCTTCAGCCTGATCCTCAGCTTCTCGCTGATTGCGCTGTTCTCGCTGCTCTTCAGCTGGACCAGCCATGCACTGTGGCTGGCGGAGATCACCCTGTTCCTTTGGGCGATGGCGACCTTTGCTATCGTTCCCGGCCTGCAGATTAACGTGGTGCGCCACGGCAAAGATGCCCCGAATCTGGTCTCCACGCTGAATATTTCCGCTTTCAATATCGGCAATGCTTTTGGTGCCTGGGCGGGGGGGGCAGTGATTAGCGGAGGTTTTGGCCTGACCGCCGTGCCAGTTGTGGCGGCGGTGCTGGCCGCTGCCGGGTTGCTACTGTGTCTGTTTACCTTCCGTCGTTCCGGCGGACAGGCCCAGACCGCCCGCGCCTAACCCAGCAATGCAGCCAGGCGCTGGTTGAACAGGCTGATGTGCTGCTGCAGATGGGCGCTGAAGGCCTCGACCAGCGCGGAAGAGGGCCGATGGCGCGGCCTGATCAGGCTGACGGTAAAAGGCACATCCACGCTGAAGCGTCTGATCACTACACCGCTACCGGCATAGTCCAGCGCCGTTAGCGGATTCACCACCGATACGCCCACGCCTGCCCTGGCCATCGAACACACCGACGCCGCGCTGTGCGTTTCCATCACCATTCTTCGCTGAACGCCCTGCTCGTTGAACAGATTATCCAGCAGCTGGCGATAGCTGTCGGTACGCGACAGGCTGATGTAGTTCTGCCCGCTGAAATCCTGCGGCGTCAGGCAGGTTTTATCTGCCAGCGGATGGTCTTCCGGTAACACGCATACTTCCAGCCCGGTAAACAGTTCGGTGCGTTCTGTTCCTGCTGGTGTCACGTTGGTTTCGGTCAGTCCCAGGTCATAACGCTGGGCCGACAGCCACTCTTCCAGCAGGGGAGATTCCTGAGGAATGATATTCAGGCTGACTTCGGGGTAGCGTTGCAGAAAAGGCTGGCACAGCAGTGGCAGCAGTGACTGGGAGAAAACCGGCAGACAGGCCACGGAGAGTTCACCCCATTGAAACTGCCGTAGCCCTTCAGCGGCATTGATGATGCGATCAAGTCCGTACCAGGATCGCTGCACCTCTTCAAACAGCCGCAGTCCCTGCACGGTAGGCTGCAGGCGTCCCCGTACCCGATCAAACAATTTAAGTCCGGTCAGCTTTTCGAACCTGGCAAGCTCCCGGCTTACCGTAGGTTGCGAGGTATGCAGCAGCGTGGCGGCTTCCGTCAGGTTGCCGGTGGTAACCACCGCGTGAAAAATTTCGATATGCCGCAGCGTGATGCCTGCCATGATCGGTTCCTGTGCAGGGATGCAAAGCCATATCATGGATGAATAGACTTCATTAAAACAGATATTTTTCATCCTGTCCGGGCTGTGGCGTAATAGCGGCATATTCTCAGGAGAAAACTGATGCCACGCCTGCTCACCAATACCGAAACTGCGCTGACGCGCGATAACCTTCTGCCACTGGTGCGCCAGTACGGCGGCCCGATTTGGGCCTATGACGCCAGCATCATCCGCGATCGTATTGCGCAGCTACGGCAGTTTGACGTGGTGCGTTTCGCGCAGAAAGCCTGCTCAAACATTCATATCCTGCGTCTGATGCATGCAGCCGGAGTGAAAGTGGATTCAGTTTCTCTTGGCGAGATTGAGCGTGCGCTGGTGGCAGGTTTCATACCCGGTGGCGATGAAATCGTTTTTACCGCCGATGTTATCGACCAGCCAACGCTGAACCGCATTGCCGAACTGAAGATCCCGGTTAACGCCGGTTCTGTCGATATGCTGCATCAGCTGGGTGAAATCTCTCCCGGCCATCCGGTGTGGCTGCGCGTGAATCCTGGCTTTGGTCATGGGCACAGCCAGAAGACCAACACCGGCGGCGAAAACAGCAAGCACGGTATCTGGCACGGCGATATGGCGCTGGCGCTGGAAGCCATTCAGCATCACCAGCTCAGGCTGGTTGGCATCCATATGCATATCGGATCGGGTGTGGATTATGCTCATCTGGAGCAGGTGTGTGATGCGATGGTGGATCAGGTGGTCAGTTTCGGCCAGGATCTGCAGGCGATTTCAGCCGGTGGCGGCCTGTCGATCCCTTATCACTTTGGTGAAGAAGCAATCAATACCGACCACTATTTTGGCCTGTGGGACGCTGCGCGCCAGCGTGTTGCGCAGCATCTGGGACATCCGGTTAAACTGGAGATTGAACCCGGTCGCTTCCTGGTGGCTGAGTCTGGCGTGCTGGTTTCACAGGTCCGTGCCGTGAAGCAGATGGGTAGCCGCCACTTCGTGATGGTGGATGCCGGTTTTAACGACCTGATGCGTCCGGCGATGTACGGCAGCTATCACCACATTTCCGCCATGGCGGGCGATGGCCGCGAGCTGAACGAGCAGCAAACTCTGGAGAGCGTGGTGGCCGGACCGCTGTGTGAATCCGGCGATGTGTTCACCCAGCAGGAAGGGGGCAAAGTGGAAACGCGCGCGCTGCCTGCGGTGAAAGTGGGCGACTATCTGGTGTTCCACGACACTGGAGCCTACGGCGCATCAATGTCTTCTAACTACAACAGCCGTCCTCTGCTGCCGGAAGTGCTGTTTGAGAACGGTCAGCCGCGTCAGATCCGCCGTGCGCAAACCGTACAGGAACTGCTGGCGCTGGAGAGGTAATCCTGCGGCCCATTTGTTGTCGCAGAGTGAGGGGAAACAGTGAGCAACGAAGCGGTTAAGAGTTGAAAATTGTGCCCCTCAGCGAGGCGCTGGCGCACCGGGAACAGGTTACCGACTGGCAGGGGCTATATCGGCGATGCACTGGATTACCCGGATAAGCCAGTGCGCTCTGTCACAAGTCGCTGAGTTAACCCGGCGACCCCACAGAATGACGGCGCACCAGCGTCGGGCTGAACATATTCGTCACTTCCGGCAACGGCTGATTATTGGCTAAGGCCAGCGCCAGTTCTGCGGCCTGCTGTGCCATGGTCACGATCGGGTAGCGTACCGTGGTCAGCCGTGGACGGACGTAGCGCGAGACCAGTACATCATCGAAGCCAATCAGCGACATCTCTTCCGGCACCCGCACGCCGTTATCGCTCAGTACCGCCAGCGCGCCAGCGGCCATTGAATCGTTGTAACAGGCGACGGCGGTAAAAGGCTTACCCCGGCCCAGCAGCTCGGTCATCGCCTGTTCTCCTCCCACCTCATCCGGTTCACCCAGTGCGACCAGACGGTCATTGCAGGGCAGATTATGTTCGCGCAGCGCGTCGTAATAGCCCAGAAGGCGATCTTCCGCATCCGAAATCGGGTGGGTGGAGCAGATGAACGCGATGTTCTGGTGTCCCTGCTGGATCAGATGGCGGGTGGCCAGCCAGGCCCCGTAGCGGTCATCCAGCGCAATACAGCGCTTCTCAAAGCCCGGCAGCGCCCGGTTGATCAGCACCATGCCGGGAATTTGCTGCATCAGCGGGACTAAATCTTCATCGGGGATCTTCTTGGCGTGCACCACCAGTGCGCCGCAGCGATGGCGGATCAGCTGCTCGATAGCCTGCCGCTCTTTTTGCTCATTGTGGTAACCGTTACCAATCAGCAAAAAGTTGCCGGTCTCATAGGCCACCTGCTCCACAGCTTTCACCAGAGCGCCAAAAAAAGGGTCGGAAACATCGCCCACTACCAGCCCCATAGTTTCGGTGGACTGCTGCGCCAGGGCGCGTGCGTTGGCGTTTGGGTGATACTTCAGCGCTTCCATTGCGCTGTTAACGGCCAGGCGTGAGTGCTCACTTGCTTTCGGCGAGTTGTTAATTACGCGGGAGACCGTGGCGACGGAAACTCCGGCGAGCCTGGCAACATCCTTAATGGTAGCCATAGGTCAGATGCCTTCCTGGGTAAACGTTTACATTGCCTTCAGTGTTGCGGAATTCTCCTGTTACTTCAAGCAGACAGAATGCAAGCGGTGTCGCAAAGCTGGATAAAATCAGCCCGCAACAGCGGCCCGTTTTGTGATTCAAATTTCGTGGCTAAGAATGCTATTCTGACTTTCACATAACGATAAAACCTGCGGGATCGCCTGATGACTATCATAAGAGTGCCACACCTCGCCCACTGGGGCGCTTTCACTGCCGTGGTGGAAGACGGCAAGCTGCTGCGCTGTGAGCCTTTCTTCGCCGATCAGGATCCGTCGCCGATGCTCAATACCATCCCGGAGCTGGTCTATTCCGATAAGCGTATCCGCAAGCCGATGGTGCGCCGTTCCTGGCTGAAGTCCCGCGAGAAAAGTGACCGCACGCTGCGCGGCCGGGAAGATTTCGTTGAGGTGGAGTGGGAAACCGCGCTGGATCTGGTGGCTGAAGAGAATCGCCGCGTGCGGGATCGCTACGGTGCCTCCGGCATCTTCAACGGTTCATATGGCTGGTCATCGGCAGGCCGTGTTAATCATGCCCGCACTCTGGTCCGCCGTTTCTACTTTACCGGCGGCGGCGGTGTTGATCAGTTGGGCAACTACAGCTGGGGCGCAGCGCAGTTCTTCCTGCCCTACGTTATCGGCACCTACATGCCGCTCACCGGTCGCGTCACCGACTGGCCGGAGGTGGTTAAGCACTGTGAGATCTTTGTCGCCTTTGGCGGTCTGGCACTGAAAAACAGCCAGGTGGCTTCCGGTGGAGCAGGGCAGCACAGCCTTAAACCTGCGCTGCAGGCACTGGCAGCGAAAGGCACGCCGGTGATTAACATCAGCCCGATGCGCGATGACTGCCCGGAGTTTGTGAACGCGGAGTGGATCCCGATCCGCCCGAATACCGACGTGGCACTGATGCTGGCGCTGGGTTTTGAAATTGAGCGCCTTGGCGCGGTGGATAACGCATTTCTCGCCACCCACTGCGTGGGTTATCCGCAGCTGCGCAGCTATCTGCTTGGAGAAACGGACGGCACGCCGAAAACGCCGGCATGGGCCAGCGACATCACCGGCATACCGGCACCGCGTATTGAGCAACTGGCGAAACAGCTGGTGGGCAAACGCAGCTTTATCACCTGTTCTTATTCCGTGCAGCGCGCGCATCGTGGTGAGCAACCTTACTGGATGATGATTGCGCTCTCGTCGATGCTTGGTCAGCCTGGCCTGCCTGGAGCCGGTTTCTCCTTTGGCCACGGCTCAATGAACAGCGTGGGCAATCCCCGTACTGAAGGCCCGGCCCCGCTGATGTCCACCGGCGTGAACCCGATTGCTGACCGCGCCATTCCGGTGGCCCGCATCAGCGATATGCTGCTGCATCCCGGCGAACCGTACGCTTTTCAGGGGCAGACGCAGACCTATCCGGATATCCATTTGATCCACTGGGCGGGTGGCAATCCTTTCCACCATCATCAACAGCTGAACCGGCTGGTCGAGGGCTGGCAGAAGCCGGACACGGTGATCGTGCAGGATATCGTCTGGACCCCGGCGGCGCAGATGGCCGATATTGTGCTGCCAGTGACCACCACGCTGGAGCGTAACGATATTGGCGGTTCCTCCCGCGATCGCTTCGTGCTGGCGATGCATCAGGCAATCAGGCCGCAGCATCTGGCGCGCAACGATTTTGATATTTTTGCCGACCTGGCCGAACGTCTGGGCTACCGCGAAACCTTCACTGAAAACCGCAATGAAATGCAGTGGATTGAGCATCTTTATCATCAGTGTGCTGAGGCGCATCAGCTTAAAGGGATCAGCTGGCCAGATTTTCAGGTCTTCTGGAAAGAGGGCTATGCGGAAGTGCCTGAGGGGGGCAAGCCCTTCATCTTTATGGAAGCGTTCCGTCAGGACCCGCTTGCCAACCCGATTAAAACCGCCAGCGGCAAAATCGAGCTGTTCAGCGAGACCATCGCTGGCTACCGGCTGGATGATTTCGCGCCACACCCGGAATGGCAGCCGCCGAAAGAGTGGCTGGGAGCTGAAATCAGGCAGCGCTTCCCACTGCATATGATCTCGATCCAGCCGGGCGATCGTTTACACAGCCAGATGGACGCCACGCCATCGGTGCAGGCAAATAAAACCGCCGGGCATGAAACGCTGTGGATGCATCCGGACGATGCGCAGTCGCGCGGTATCAACGACGGTGATGTGATTGACGTCAGTAACGAACGTGGCCGGATGTTGGCGGGGGTGCGGCTGACAGCAGGCGTCAGCCCCAGCGTGGTACTGATCTCCACCGGAGCCTGGTTTGATCCGGGCTTCGGTAAAGCCTGGCGGCCTTATGACCGCGCGGGTAATCCAAACGTCCTGACGCTGGATATCGGCACCTCTTCGCTGACTCAGGGACCAAATGCAATGAGTTGCCTGGTAGAGATCAAGCTGGCTTCGGTGTAGTTTCTCCCTGACACTCAGCGGACCTGTTTTCCGCCGTTAGGGGGTTGTGGCCTAAAGGTTGCAAAACTGCATAAGAATCACATAGGTGGTTACATTTTGCGGGTAACTGTTGCGAATCCTGGCTGGCGGGCGAGTCGGCCAGATTGCTACAGTTTACGTCCCAGAGGTATTGATGGGTGAACATCAAAAAGTATTTATGCTTTGTTTCACCGACCTGCGCAGATGCGCAGGTTTTTTTTGTCTGAACTCCGCAACAAGCACAATAACTTCCTGAATATTCGGAATAAACCGGTGTGCATAATCTGCGCGCTGCGGCACAATCACAGGCTGAAACACAGTTTCCCTGTTCTCATGACGGCATTTTTTGTATAACTCCCAGTCAGTTACCCTGACCAGCTAGTAGAAGACCGATGCCCCGCTTAAAGAAATTATTGGCAAAAGACCAGGCTAAAACGCCTTTCAATCCTGTCCGCTTCCGTCTGATCTGCCTCGGCGTGTTTGGCTGTCTGGTTTTACTGTTAGCCTGGGTGGGCGACGTTCAGCTGATCAACCACCCCATGTTGGAAAAGCAGGCGGATGAACGTTCCCTGCGCACGGTGGCGATCCCGACCAACCGTGGCACTCTGCTGGATCGTAACGGTGAGGCGCTGGCCCTGAGCGTGCCTTCGCGCGATATCATCGCTGACCCACAGCGCGTGCTGGAAGCGCACCCTGATTTCACCAGTGCAAAATGGGAGTATCTGGCTAACGCGCTGGATCAGCGTCCTGAACAGATTGCCCAACAGATCAATGCTAACCCAAATCGCCGCTTCCTGTATCTTGGCCGCAAGATTGAGCTGGGGATCTCCAAAGACATCGCCCAGCTACACCTGGCCGGCATTACCACCGTTTATGATGACAGCCGTTTCTACCCGATGAGTGAGGCTACCGCACCGCTGATCGGTATCGTCGGAGCGGATAACAACGGGCTGAACGGGCTGGAAAAAGGCTTTGATAAAGTTCTGCAGGGGACGCCGGGCGTGGAGAAATACCGCCAGGATGCTCACGGCAATATTGTGGCGATGATCAACTATGAGCCCCCGCGTCAGCCGCCAACCGTGCAGCTCAGCATCGACAAGTTCGATCAGTACACCATGTACAGCAAGCTGCGCGACGGCGTGCTGCTGAACAAAGCCGATTCCGGTGCCGCAGTGCTGATTAAGATCGACACCGGCGAGATTTTAGGGATGGCTTCCTATCCGTCGTTTAACCCCAATAATTTCAGCGATGTCTCCCCGGCACAGATGCGTAACGCTGCCATCAATGACAGCTACGAACCGGGATCAACCGTTAAGCCGCTGGTGGTGATGGAAGGGCTGATCCGCAAGCTGGTTCGTCCGGATTCGGTGCTGGATACCACGCCGTATCGGGTTAACGGCCACCTGATCCGTGACGTTGGCCACTGGCCTCGTCTGACCATGACCGGCATCCTGCAGAAATCGAGCGACATCGGCGTGTCACACATTGCGCTGGCGATGCCTGCAGAGGTGCTGGTTAACACTTTCCGCTCCTTCGGGCTGGGCAGGCCAACCGGGCTGGGGCTGACCGGTGAAAGCGTGGGCTATTTCCCGCTGCACCGTGAGCGCTGGGCAGATATCGAACGCGCTACCTTCTCGTTCGGTTATGGCCTGCGCGTGACGCCGCTGCAGATTGCCCGTGAATACGCCACGCTGGGATCGTTCGGGGTATACCGGCCGTTGTCGATCACCAAGGTGACGCCGCCGGTAATGGGAACAAGAGTGGCTGACGAAGATACGGTCCGCTCGGTGGTGCATATGATGGAGAGTGATGCACTGCCTGGCGGTAGTGGGGTGCGTGCGGCAGTGCCGGGCTATCGTCTGGCGATAAAAACCGGTACGGCGGAGAAAATGGGCACCAGCGGCAAATACGATGGCGGTTACATCAACTACACCGCAGGTGTGGCCCCGGCGAGTAATCCGCAGGTGGCGTTGGTAATTATGATCAACCACCCAACCGCTGGCGATCACTTCGGTGGCTCGGTTGCCGCGCCGGTCTTCGGCAACATTATTGGTCCGGTCCTTAAGCATATGAACGTGGCACCGGACGCGCTCTACGCCACTCACAGCGGCTCATAATTTACCGCCGGAAAAGGCCGGTAAACAAAGCGGCAAAGGTTTTACAGCTGGTAGCATTTTCGCTAACTCCGTTGCGTTTTGCTGCTGGCAGGCCGGGTACTCACCTGCGAGGATGGAAGTCCCAGAGGTATTGATTGGTGAGAATGCAATCTGCTCCCGGCAGATTTACACCCTGTTCAGTTGCACCAACCCACGCGGATGCGTGGGTTTTTTTTAGCCCAAATTCCCGCTCTGTTAAAAAACTTTAACGCATAAATACCTCTGCGAAACCTCAGCTGTTCCTGCGATTAGAAACGGTCCGACCAGATAACTTATTTGTATCCCATGCAGTAATCACAACTGACTGTATTCCGGCATGGATACCGTTATTTGCCGCTATGCGGTTAAAGAGGCTCCCGTGCAAATTATAAGACCTGCTTATGTGCTCTCAACCACACCTTCGCTCTCGATACTGGCCGTACTGATAAGTACCCTGCTGCTGAATGGCTGTGGCGGCGGGGGTGGCGGTGGGGGAGGAGGCAGTAGTGAAACAGTGGTTCCCGCCCCCACGCCTGCTCCAACACCCAGTACGCCTGTGGCGACGTCCAGCAAGGTTAAAGTCGGGATCGTTGACTCCGGTCTGGCCGCAGATCGTTCAGAATTCAATTATGCCGATATTCATTTCACTTCGTCCCTGGCGGGTGCCAGTCAGACCCTGAATGATAATCAGGGGCACTCGGGACACGGCACCGTCGTCGCCCTGACCCTGGCCGGACTGGCAGAAGGCTCCTTCACCGGTGGCGTTGCGCCGGACAGTGAGTTATGGATAGCTCAGGCCTCCAGTAATAATCTTTTTTACTACACGGACACACAGAAGGCGATCAACGGCCTGCTGAGTAACGGGGTTAAGATTATCAATATGTCATACGCTTCTGACGAGCGTCTGACTACGTCAGCCGAACTGGCAAGCGCTGGTCAGAGCGGGCGTTACGATGCGCTTCGCGACAGCCTGAGTAGCATCGTCAACGCTAACGCGCTGGGCGTGGTGGTGACGGGGAATAATGGCAGCTCCACGCCTTCTCCCAATGCCCAGGTGCCGTTGATTTATAACGATGCCAGCCTGCAAAAAGGGCTGATTGCCGTCACCGGTTATCTGCCGGGTTACACCGTGGCACAGGGCAGCCGTCCTCCTGAACTGTATGTATTTGATGCCTGCGGTGATGTCGCAGCCTGGTGTCTTGCTGCACCGGGCTATGCCGACTACCTGCAGGATGACGGCACTCTTGCACGTAAGTACGGTACTTCCTTTTCTGCACCTCGCGTGGCCGGAGCCGCATCGAGAGTGTCGGCGCAATTCCCATGGATGACCGGTTATAACCTCCAGCAAACCCTGTTAACCACGGCGGATTATCACAGTGATGCTGTGGCAGGCGCCGCCTCCGACAGCGCGAATGGTCGCCCCTACAACGACACATTTGGCTGGGGGAACGTCAATGTTGACAGGGCTCTGAACGGTCCGGGGATGTTTTACGGCGATGATTTCACCGCTGCGCTCTCCGCCGGAAATTACATCTTCTCCAACAATATCAGCGGTAATGGTGGCCTGATTGTCTCCGGCGCCAGCGATGCAGGCGGCGTGCTGACATTGACCGGTAACAACACCTATACCGGAGCGACCAGAGTGCAGAGTAACAGCCTGTATATTGATGGTTCGGTGGCCAGTGACGTGCAGGTGACCGGCAGCGGCGTGCTGGCAGGCAAAGGTAACATTGGCGGCAACCTGAGTAATCAGGGCTCGGTGGTCACCACTTCGGCGGGTGCCCTGCATGTGGTGGGCAGCTATCAGCAAAGTGCTGACGGTACGCTGCGGGTGACGCTCTCCCAGCCGCTCACGGTCGCTGGCCCGGCAACGCTGAACGGTGCGTTGCAGGTCACTCTGCCCTCTAATACCTATATTGTGCAGACCAGCGAGTCTCTTTTGCAGAGTGGGCAGGGGATCAGCGGACAGTTTGCCAGCGTGGATACCGGCGTGTTCCTGCAGGGTTCGGTCGACTACAGCGCAAACAGTGTGAACGGGCACTTCCAGCGGGTTAACACGGTTCAGGCTGCTCAGGCTGCGGGCCTCAGCGGGGCGACCCTGAAGAGTGCGGCCAACGTTGAGCAGGCGTTTCAGGTTGCGGACAGTTACTCGACCCAGGCAGGGCGCTCGGCGCAACAGGAAGATCTGCTGCAAAACGCCGCCGCTTTACAACAAATTGGCAGCAGTGCCGCTGCGCGTGCCGCGCTGGACTCGCTCTCCGGTCAGGCTCATGCCAGCGGCAATGCCATCCTTTTCAACAGCCTGGATTACCAGAACCAGTTGCTGAGCAACCGTCTGGATCCCGCGCAGCAGAAGCCTTATGGCCTCTGGGCGGAAACCGGCACGCTACACGGCGATTTACAGCAGGATGGCTATCTGGGCAGCCACTATCGCATCAACACCACCGCAATCGGGCTGGACAGCAGTTTCGATATAACAGGTCTGCGACTGGGTGCAGCCATTACGGACAGCCAGATCCGGGCGGATTATGACGGCAGCGGCGGCAACAGCACCAACAGCCTGCAGGGGCTGATGCTTTACGGTCAGTACGCCGTAACGCCAGCCTGGATCTGGCAGGCCAATCTGAGCTATCAGCATGGTGACACTCAGCTTTACCGGGTGCTGCTGGTGGATGGCGTGCAGGCTACTTCAGCAGAAACCCGCAATGATAGCTGGCAGGGCCTGATCAAAACCGGTTACCGCTGGTCGCTGAACGACCGGCTGACGCTGGAGCCTTACGCAGGGATGAAGCTGAGCCAGCTCTACACCGGCGGCTTCAGCGACGAAGGCAGTGCGCTGGGATTACAGGGCGACAGCGCCCGTTACAGCCGGACGGTCGGGCTGACCGGCCTGAACCTGAGCGCCCCCCTGTTCACAGTACAGCAGTGGTGGTCGATGCTGTCGGTCTACGGAGAATATCAGCACGCTTTCACCAACCCATCGCTGGATGTGAATGCTAAATGGGTGGGGACTGGATCGGATGGACAAAGCTTCGCCATCCCCGGCATGACCCTCGATCGGGACTCGCAGTGGTACGGCCTGCGGCTGGATATCGGCAAGGCTAAAGACGCCCGCCTGTTCCTGCGGATGGATAAGCATATTGCCGACCGGGGCGACGAATCCGTGTTCCGGGGGGGTGTGGATATCGCGTTTTGATATCCGGAGTTTTCCTGCAAGAACAAAGGCTGGCAGCAGTGCCAGCCCCTTCCTGTGTTGGTAGCGCTGAAAGGGGCGTTTTTTCGCTTACCGGACTGGACGCCTATGGCCAAACTCAAAGACAGAACGCCGAAATTGGGTGGCCGATCGGCCGCATTTCAACTGCGTATTCACGCCGAGCTGCATGACCAGCTGAGAACCCTCACTGACCACGATAACATCACGCTCGCCTGCGGGCTGAAAGAGCTGGCCAGGCGCGAGCTGCGTCGACGCGGTACAGAACCCAAAGGCTGAAAAGCACGAAATGAAAACGATTGCGTGGCTGAATTGCCCTGTTTCAGCACGAAGTGCTTACCGGTAGCGTTTCGACAAATAACTTAGCGCAAACTTAACATTTTCATCATTTAGGCCCTCATATAATTATTCTCTTTTATGAGAATGATCACTCTCATTACTATTCTTTTTTCCTTATATTGAGAATTCACCATGCGCCTACAGATTCTCCCGGTAAGCCTGATTTTCCTGCTGGCCGCCTGTGACCAGACTCCCACGCCCGGTGCCGGCAATCAGCCTGCATCCGTCGGGGTAACCACCTTACGCAGCGAGCCCGTTACGCTTTTTACTCAGTTGCCAGGACGTACCACTGCCGTGCGGACGGCCGAAGTTCGCCCGCAGGTCAGCGGTATCATTCTCAAGCGGCTGTTTACCGAAGGCGGCGAAGTGAAGGCTGGCGAGCCGCTGTATCAGATCGACCCGGCCAGTTACCAGGCGGCCTATGACAAGGCCGAAGCCACGCTGACCAATGCCAGCAAGCTCGCCCAGCGCTACAAACCGCTGGCCGCGGCTCATGCCATCAGCGGGCAGACCTATGACGATGCGGTCGCCTCGGCGCGGGAGGCACAGGCTGATATGGAAACGGCACGGGTCAATCTCAACTACACCAAAGTGCGTGCGCCAATCTCTGGCCATATTGGTCGTTCACTTTCAACTGAAGGGGCGCTGGTCACCAACGGACAGACCAGTTATCTGACCACCATCCAGCAGCTTGACCCGATCTATGTGGACGTCAGCGAATCCTCGCAGGATTTGCTGCGTCAGCGTCGCGCGCTGGCTGATGGCAAGCTGCAGGCCGTGGGTGACAACGCAGCCGCGGTGAAGTTGCAGCTGGAAGACGGCTCGACCTACCCGCAGCAGGGCAAGCTGGAATTCTCTGAAGTCACTGTGGATCAGGGGACTGGCAGCGTCACCATGCGTGCCTCGTTCCCGAACCCGAACCGCGTACTGCTGCCGGGCATGTTCGTCCATGCCAGCTTCCCACAGGGCGTCGCCGACCAGGGCATTCTCGTGCCGCAGGAAGCGATCATGCATGACACCAAAGGCAAGCCTTACGTCTATCTGGTTAACGCGGACAGCACCGTGGTTCAGCAGACCATCACCACCGGTGAAATGATCAACGGGAAATGGCTGGTGACTTCCGGGTTGAAAACCGGAGATCGGGTAGTGGTGGACGGGCTGCAAAACGTCAAGGGCGGCAGCAAGGTCAGTGCGACTGAAAGTCAGCCCAAAGCCGCTCCGCAGGCCAATCTGACCACCACCGATCCTTCAGCGCAGTAGAGGAAATCTGATGTCTAAATTCTTCATTGAGCGCCCCATCTTTGCGTGGGTGGTGGCGATCATTGTGATGCTGGTCGGGGGCTTGTCGATCTTCAAGCTGCCAATTAACCAGTATCCCAACATCGCCCCTCCGGCGATCTCGGTCCAGGTGACCTATCCGGGTGCCAGCGCCGAAACCACGCAGAACACCGTGGTGCAGGTGATTGAGCAGCAGCTGAGCGGCATTGATAACATGCGCTATATCGAATCGCAGAGTAACAGCGACGGCAGCGCCACCATCATTGTTACTTTCGATCAGGGCACCGATCCGGATATTGCCCAGGTTCAGGTACAGAACAAGGTGTCGCTGGCGGAATCGCAATTGCCGACCGAAGTGACCGGGCAGGGGATTAACGTCCGTAAATATCAGGCCAACTTTATGCTGGTGGTCAGCCTGATCGCCAACAACGGCAAGATGAGCAACGGCGACCTTGCGGACCTGCTGGTTTCAAAACTGGAAGATCCGATCTCGCGCACCAAAGGCGTCGGCGACTTCATGGTGCTGGGCTCGGAATACGGCATGCGTATCTGGATCGATCCGGCAAAACTTTATAAATATCAGCTGATCCCGAGTGATGTTTCCACCGCCATTAACCAGCAGAACGTGCAGATCTCCAGCGGGAAACTGGCGGGCCTGCCGACGATTCCTGGTGCCAGATACAGTGCGACGATAATCGGTAAAACGCGCCTGCAGTCGGTGAAAGAGTTTGAAAACATTCTGCTGAAAGTGAATCCGGATGGCTCACAGGTGCGTCTGAAAGACGTGGCGAAAGTGGATCTGGGTCCGCAGGACTACAGCATCTCGGCCACCTATAATGGCAAACCTTCTGCCGGTATCGCTCTGCGTCTGGCCAGTGGGGCTAACGTACTGGATGCGATCAACGCGGTACGCACCACCGTGGACGGCATTAAATCTTCACTGCCGGAAGGCGTGCAGGTGACCTTCCCTTACGACACCTCTCCGGTGGTCAGCGCATCGATCGAAGAAGTGGTGAAAACCCTGTTCGAAGCGATTGCTCTGGTGTTCCTGGTGATGCTGGTATTCCTGCAGAATCTGCGGGCCACGCTGATCACCACCATGGTGGTGCCGGTGGTACTGCTGGGCACCTTCGGGATCCTTTCGGCCTGCGGCTACACCATCAACACCCTGACGATGTTTGGGATGGTGCTGGCGATAGGCTTGCTGGTGGATGATGCCATCGTGGTGGTGGAAAACGTCGAGCGTGTGATGCACGACGAGGGGCTGGATCCTAAAGCCGCCACGATAAAGTCCATGGAGCAGATTCAGGGGGCGTTGTTTGGGATCGCACTGGTGCTGTCCGCCGTATTGCTGCCGATGGCCTTCTTCAGCGGTTCGACGGGCGTCATCTACCGTCAGTTCTCTATTACTATCGTCTCGGCGATGGCGCTGTCGGTGCTGATGGCACTGATCTTCACTCCGGCCCTGTGCGCCACCCTCCTCAAACCTGGCTCGGCGGAGCACAAAACCAAAGGCATGGCCGGCTGGTTTAACCGTAAGTTCGATGCCGGGACGCTGCGCTACACCAACAGCGTGGGAACGGTGATCTCCAAACGTAACCTGTTTTTGGTGATCTATCTGGTGCTGGTCGGCGTGACCGGTTATCTGTTCACCCGCGTGCCGACCTCGTTCCTGCCGGATGAGGACCAGGGCGTGATGATGATGCAGACCACGCTGCCTGCCAACGCTTCCTCTGAGCGCACGCAGCAGGTGCTGGATGACATTCAGTCCTGGCTGCTGAAGAACGAGCCTGAAGTCAGTTCGGTGTTCTCACCAAACGGCTTCAGCTTCTCAGGCCGGGGTGAAAACACCGCCATGTCGTTTGTGCTGCTGAAGCCGTGGGACCAGCGCAACAGCAATCAGACGGTGCAGAAGCTGGCGCAGCGTACCATGGCCCACTTCTCCACGCTGAAAGACGCCAAAGTCTTTGCGCTGGTGCCTCCTGCGGTACTGGAACTGGGTAATGCAACCGGTTTCGACTTCTTCCTGCAGGACACCAATAACCAGGGGCATGCGGCGCTGATGGCGGCCCGTAATCAGTTCCTTGGCATGGCCGCGCAGGACAAACGCCTGATGGCAACCCGTCCGAACGGCATGGAAGATGAACCGCAGTATCACCTGATCATCGACGACGAGCGCGCCCGGGCGCTGGGGCTGAGCCTGGAAGACATCAACGACACGCTCTCCACGGCGTGGGGTTCCAGCTATGTGAACCAGTTCATCTACAACGGCCGCGTGAAGAAGGTCTATCTGCAGGGCAACGCCGGTTCCCGCGTGACGCCGGAAGATCTCAACAAATGGTACTTCCGTAACTCGAGCGGCGATATGGTGCCGTTCTCCGCCTTCGGCAGCGGCAAGTGGGAATACGGTTCGCCGCGCTATGAACGCTTTAACGGCGTCTCGGCGGTGGAAATCATGGGTTCTCCGGCGCAGGGCTACAGCTCGGGTGAAGCGGTACAGGCGGTGAATGAGATTGCCACTAAGCTGCCGAAAGGCTTCAGGGTTCAGTGGCACGGCCTGTCGTATGAAGAGCAGACTTCCGGTTCACAAACCCCGGCGCTGTACTCCATCTCGATTCTGGTGGTGTTCCTGTGCCTGGCTGCGCTGTATGAGAGTTGGTCGATTCCGTTCTCGGTAATCCTGGTGGTGCCGCTGGGGGTTCTCGGGACGATCCTTGCCGTGCTGATGCGTGGGCTGGAAAACGATGTGTTCTTCCAGGTGGGGCTGCTGACCACCGTCGGGCTGGCGGCGAAAAACGCCATCCTGATTGTTGAATTCGCCAAAGAGCTGCATGAGAGAGAGGGCAAGGGGCTGGTGGAGGCTGCCATGGAAGCCGCAAGACTGCGTATCCGTCCGATCATCATGACCTCAATGGCCTTCGTGCTGGGCGTGGTGCCGCTGACCATTTCTCATGGTGCGGGCGCGGGCAGCCAGCACTCAATCGGTACGGCAGTGGTCGGCGGGATGATTACCGCCACCTTCCTCGCCATCTTCTTTGTGCCGATGTTTTACGTTGTGGTGGCCCAGCGCTTCTCCGGCAAGAAAAAAACAAAAACTGAGGTGAAAGACTGATGCACAAGACTCATTCACTGGCACTGCTGCCGCTGGCAATGATACTGGTTCTGAGCGGCTGTACCATGGAGCCGAAATATCAGCGTCCTGCGTTGCCGGTGGCGGCGCACTATGACCAGCAGGGGAAGGAGACGGCGGGCAATGGTGCGGATATCAGCTGGCAGAATTTCTTCACCGATCCGGTGATGCACAAGCTGATTGCCATGTCGCTTGCGAATAACCGTGACCTGCGGGTGGCGGCGCTGAACGTCGATGTGGCTCGTTCACAGGTGCAGATCGACCGGGCAGCATTGCTGCCTTCCATCAGTGCAAGCGGCTCGGAAACGGCCGCTCATATTCCTGGCAACCTGTATAACACCGCTTCGACCGGCCCGATCACCTACCATGAGTTCAACACCAGCCTGGGCGTCAGTGCCTGGGAGCTGGACTTCTTTGGCCGTTTGCGCAGCCTGCGCGATCGGGCTCTGGAGAGTTATCTGGCTACAGCAGCCACTCAGCGGGCGACGCAAATCAGCCTGATCTCCGAAGTGGCTTCCAGCTACCTGTCGCTGTGTGCCGATAACGAGCTGCTGAAGCTGGCGCAGGACACGGTGAAGAGCCAGCAGGACTCTTACAACCTGACCAAACGCAGCTTCGATGGCGGCGTCAGCAGCGAGCAGGATCTGGTGCAGGCAGAGACCTCTGTGCGCACCGCACAGGCCGATGTGGCAACCTACACCCGCCAGGTACGGCAGGATGTCGATGCGTTGGCCCTGCTGGTTGGCACCAACCTGCCCGCGGATATACTGGCCAACGCGAAGCTGGATAAAGAGTGGCATTTCCCGGCGACGCCAGCCGGGTTGCCGTCCGATTTGCTGACCCGCCGCCCGGATATTATTGCTGCAGAGCATACCCTGAAAGCAGCCAACGCCAACATTGGCGCGGCGCGTGCGGCATTCTTCCCAAGTATCAGCCTGACGGCCTCCGGCGGTTCAACCTCCAGCAGCCTGGGCCATTTGCTGGAAGGCGGCACCGCAGCCTGGTCATTTGGGCCAGGTATCAATCTGCCCATCTTTGACGGTGGAGTGAACTCGGCTAATCTTGATATCGCTCACCTGCAGAAACGCATTGAAATTGCTGACTATGAGAAGTCGATTCAGACCGCGTTCAAAGAAGTGGGTGATGCGCTGGCCGGTCAGGATACCTATAAGGATGAGCTAACCGCGCGCCTGCAGGATGAACAGGCAAACCAGAAGAACTACGACTTTGCCCATATCCGCTATCAGGAGGGAGTGGACAATTATCTGAATGTGCTGGTGGCGCAGCGATCGCTGTATGCCGCACAGCAGTCGCTCATAACCACTCAGTTAGGGCAGTTGAACCAGCAAATAACACTGTATAAAGCGCTGGGTGGTGGATGGAAATCATGATTGGCAGACAATGATTAACGAAATCCTTACGTTATGAGGATGGAAATTAATCAGCGTGCTCAATCATAATAGCTTCAGGCCAGTTTTTGCTGGCCTGACTTTTTCAGGTGGTTGCGAACTGCTTGTCTTTTTACTTCACTTGACTCAACAGAGCCTCATGACCCTATCGACTGCGAAAACCTCACCTTCACTGCGTAAGAAAATCCTTCTTCTGATCCTGGTTATTATCGTGGCGCTTCTGATCTGGCGTTTCTGGCCGCATGGCTCTGCCGGACCGCAGGGTGCAGGCGGGCCGCCGGGTGGGGGAAGAGCACATGGTGGACCCGGTGGCATGATGATGTCAGGCCCCACGCCGGTTCACGCCGGAGAGGTGACCACCGCAGACGTGCCGGTGTATCTGACCGCGCTGGGTACGGTGATCCCGAATGCCACGGTAACGGTAACCAGCCGGGTGGACGGACAACTGATGAAGGTCTATTTCACCGAAGGGCAGAAGGTAGAAGCCGGGCAGCTGCTGGCGCAGATTGACCCGCGCAGTTATCAGGCAACCCTGGCACAGTATCAGGGCGATCTGAACCAGAATCAGGCACAGCTGAAAAGTGCCGAACTGACGCTGTCCCGCTACCGCAAGCTGTTTGCGCAGGACTCGTTATCCCGCCAGGATCTGGACACGCAGATTGCCACCGTTGGCCAGTACCGCGGCGCGATCAAAGCCGAACAGGCCCAGATTGATGCGGCGAAGCTGAACATTGATTTTGCCCGCGTCACTTCGCCAATCTCCGGCCGCGCCGGTCTGCGCCTGGTGGATGCCGGTAACATGGTGCACTCTACTGACACCACCGGCATCGTCACAATTACTCAGACGCAGCCCGCTGCGGTAACTTTCAGCGTGCCGCAGAGCAACATCTCCACGCTGGTCAGGGCGCTGCATAACGGCCAGAGCCTGCCCGCCACTGCTTTTGATCAGGACGGCAGCAAAGAGCTTGCTCAGGGCAGGGTGCAGTTTATCAGCAATCAGATCGACACCAGCACCGGGACGGTAGAGCTGAAAGCGCTGTTCGATAATCAGGATGAGGCGCTGTATCCGAATCAGTTTGTCAATCTGCGGCTGCAAACCGGCACGCTGAACCAGGCGACGGTGATCCCTGCCCAGGCGCTGCAACTGAGCAGTGACGGCAGCTTTGTCTACGTTATTAACAAAGACCAGACGGTGTCGCGTAAAGCGGTGAAAACCGGTCCGGCACTGGGTGATACTCAGCAGTCGATTCTTGAAGGCGTGACCGCTGGCGAGCAGGTGGTGACGGAAGGGATCGACCGTCTCAGCGACGGCAGCAAAGTGTCGGTGGTGACCGCCTCTGAAACCAAAGCGGCCAGCGGGAAACCGAAAGCGCAATGAATCCTTCCCGCATTTTTATAGAGCGTCCGGTCGCCACCATCCTGCTGATGATTGGCGTATTGATCTCCGGTATTTTTGCCTACCGCTTCCTCTCCACCTCGGCGCTGCCGCAGGTGGACTATCCGACCATTCAGGTCACCACTCTCTATCCGGGCGCAAGTCCGGACGTGATGGCTTCATCGGTCACCGCGCCGCTGGAACGGCAGCTCGGACAGATGGCGGGCTTAAGCCAGATGGCCTCCAGCAGCTCCAGCGGGTCCTCGGTGATTACCCTGAAATTCTCGCTCGATCTGTCGCTGGATGTTGCCGAACAGGAAGTGCAGGCAGCGATCAACGCTGCGGACAGCCTGTTGCCAAACGATTTGCCCAATCCGCCAACCTATAAAAAAGTGAACCCGGCGGATACGGCAGTGATCACCCTGGCAGCCAGTTCCGATACCTTGCCGCTGATTAAAGTGCAGGACCTGGTGAATACCCGCATTGCGCTGAAGCTGTCGCAAATCTCAGGCGTCGGGATGGTGACGCTGGCGGGCGGTCATCAGCCGGCGATCCGCGTGCAGATGGACCCGAAAGCGCTGGCGGCGCATGGGCTGACGCTGGAAGACGTCAATACGTTAATCAGCAACAGCAACGTTAACGGTTCAAAAGGCGGTTTTGACGGCAAGTATCACTCCGTCACTATTGATGCCAACGATCAGTTGCGCACCGCTGACGAGTACGGCAACCTGATCCTGACTTATCAGAACGGCGCGGCGCTCAGGCTGCATGATATTGCCCATATCGAAGAAGCCGCGGAGAATACCTACCAGTCTGCCTGGGCCAACAACACTCCGGCTATTGTGATCAGCGTGCAGCGCCAGCCGGGGGCGAACGTGATTTCGGTGGTTGACGGCATCAAGGCTCAACTGCCGACGTTGCAGGCCGCGCTGCCCGATGGCGTAAAAGTGCAGATCCTCTCTGACCGCACGCAAACTATCCGTGCCTCAATCAGCGACGTGCAGTTTGAACTGATGCTGTCGATTGCGCTGGTGGTTATGGTGACCTTTCTGTTCCTGCGCAACGTCGCCGCCACGCTGATCCCCAGCGTGGCCGTGCCGCTGTCGCTGGTGGGTACCTTTGGCGTGATGTATCTCGCCGGGTTCAGTCTGAACAACCTGTCGCTGATGGCGCTGACCATCGCCACCGGCTTTGTCATCGATGATGCCATCGTGGTGGTGGAGAACATTTCCCGGCGGCTGGAGCAGGGCGAAACGCCGATGGAGGCCGCGCTGAAAGGCTCAGCCCAGATCGGCTTTACTATTATCTCCCTGACCTTCTCGCTGATTGCCGTGCTGATCCCGCTGCTGTTTATGGGCGATGTGGTTGGCCGCCTGTTTCGCGAGTTTGCTATCACCCTGGCGGTGTCGATTCTGGTGTCGATGCTGGTGTCGCTGACGCTCACGCCGATGCTGTGTGCTTATTTGCTGCACCATATTCCGGAGGAGCGCCAGAGCCGCTTCTACCGCAAAGGCGGCCAGTTCTTCGATAAGCTGATCGCGGGCTACGACCGCCTGCTGACCATCGTTCTCAACCATCAGCGTTTAACACTGCTGGTGGCGCTGGCGACGCTGGTGTTTACCGCACTGCTGTATGTGGTGATCCCCAAAGGCTTCTTCCCGACCCAGGATACCGGGCTGATCCAGGGCGTCACCGTTGCCTCGCAGGATGTCTCATTCGGTGAAATGGCGAAGCGTCAGCAGCAGCTGGCGGAGATCGTACTGAAGAACCCGGCGGTGGACAGCCTCTCCTCAACCATCGGCATTGACGGCACCAATACCAGCCTGAACAGCGGGCGCCTGCAGATTAACCTCAAGTCGTTTGACGAGCGTGATGAGCGGGCCGATAAAGTGATTGCCGAACTGAAACAGGCGACGCAGAACGTGCCGGGCATCCAGCTCTATATGCAGGCCGCACAGGATCTGACGGTCAACGATCAGGTCACGCCGGATCAGTATCAGTTCTCGCTGGATGATGCCGACAGTGAAAACCTGGTCAAGTGGTCGCCACAGCTGGTTGCCGCGCTGCAAAAGCGGCCGGAATTCAGCTCGGTGGTGAGTAATCTGCAGGATCAGGGGCAGGTCTCTTATGTTGACCTGAACCGCGATGCGGCGGCCCGCTATGGCATCACCGCCTCTGATGTGGATACCGCGCTGTATAACGCTTTCGGTCAGCGGCTGGTGTCGACCATCTTCACCCAGTCGAATCAGTACCGCGTGGTACTGGAAGTGGCACCGAAGTATCAGCAGTCACCGGCCTCGTTTGACGATATTTATCTGGCGACGTCGAACAGCTCCGGGTCGTCAACTTCCGGCAGCAGCTCGTCGTCTTCCTCATCGTCTTCTTCGGGCAGCAGCAGTTCAACCTCATCTTCGACCAGCAGTACCCAGACCGGGATGGTGAAGCTGACCTCAATCGCCACCATCCATCAGCGGATTGGCTCACTGGTGCATATGCGGCTGAACCAGTTCCCGGCAGTGACGATCTCTTTTAACCTGAGTAAGGGTTACTCGCTGGAAGATGCGCAGAAAGCCATAGCGGAAACCCAGCAAAGCCTGGCGCTGCCTTCCAGCATCACGCTGCGTTATCAGGGGGAAACCGAAGCGTTCCAGAGTGCCACCAGCAACACGCTGTGGCTGATCCTCGCCGCGCTGCTGACCATGTACGTGGTGCTGGGCATTCTGTATGAAAGTTTTATCCATCCGGTGACTATTCTCTCCACGCTGCCTTCTGCGGCAGTGGGCGCACTGCTGACGCTGCTGCTGGCAGACAGTGAGTTCAGCCTGATTGCGCTGATCGGGGTGATATTGCTGATCGGCATCGTGAAAAAGAACGCGATTATGATGATCGACTTCGCGCTGGAAGCGGAGAAGAAGCAGCGCCTCAGCCCGAGGGAAGCGATCCACCAAGCCTGCCTGCTGCGCTTCCGGCCGATCCTGATGACCACCATGGCGGCATTGCTGGGCGCGCTGCCGCTGATGCTGGCTTCCGGCTCCGGTGCCGAGTTGCGGCAGCCGCTGGGTCTGGTGATCGTCGGCGGGCTGATCTTCAGCCAGGTGTTGACGCTGTTCTCCACGCCGGTCATCTACCTGTGGTTTGACCGCATGGCAGAGCGTGGACGCCGCAGAATGCGTAAAGCGGTACAGAGCAAATGACGCGCCTGTTTATTTTCCGGCCTGTCGCCACGCTGCTGTTGACGCTGGCTTTGCTGCTGCTGGGCGCGCTGGGCTACCGTTTGCTGCCGGTGGCTCCGCTGCCGCAGGTGGATTTCCCGACCATTATGGTCTCCGCCAAACTGGCAGGAGCCAGTCCGGAGACGATGGCGGCCACGGTCGCCACGCCACTGGAACGCTCGTTGGGGGAAATCGCCGGGATCACCGAGATGACCTCCAGCAGCTCGCAGGGGTCGAGCAATATTATTTTGCAGTTCGATCTTAACCGTGACATTAACGGGGCGGCGCGCGATGTGCAGGCGGCGATCAACGCGGCCCGTAGTCTGCTGCCGAGCAGCATGGCCTCGCTGCCGACCTACCGTAAGGCTAACCCATCCGATGCGCCGATTGTGATGCTGGCGCTGACATCGGACACCCGCTCCAAAGGCTATCTGTACGATCTGGCCGACAGTAAAATTGACCAGAAGATCGCTCAGGTTCAGGGCGTGGGTGATGTGTCGCTGATGGGCAGTGCGCTGCCTGCGGTCAGGATCGACCTGCAGCCACAGATGTTGACCCACTTCGGCGTGTCGCTGGATACGGTGCGCGAAGCTATTGCCAACAGCACCACCAATCTGCCGAAAGGGATGCTGCAGGGCGGTAAGCAGTCCTGGGTGGTGGACAGCAACGGCCAGCTGGAGCAGGCCAGTCAGTACCGTAATCTGGTGGTCAGCTATCAGAACGGTAAGGCCATTCATCTCAGCGATGTTGCCACCGTGTATGACTCGGTAGAGGACAAATACAACGTCGGCTACTACAACGGTACGCCTTCGGTAATGATCGGCGTGACCCGGCAGGCCGGGGCGAACATGCTGGAAACCATCGATGCGATCAAGGCGCAGCTTCCGGCGCTGGAAAAAGATCTGCCGGGCGATGTGGCCCTGAAAATCGTTGTTGACCGCTCGCCGAATGTTCGTGCTTCGTTGTATGACACCGAAGAGACGCTGCTGGTGGCAATGCTGCTGGTGATTGGTGTGGTGTTCGTTTTTCTGCGGAACGCTCAGGCGGTGCTGATCCCCGCCCTGGCCCTGCCGGTCTCGCTGATTGGCACCTGTGCGGTGATGTACATTCTCGGCTACAGCCTGGACAACCTGTCGCTGATGGCGCTGATTATCGCCACCGGTTTCGTGGTGGATGATGCCATCGTGGTACTGGAAAATATCACCCGTTATATCGAAGAGGGGCTGAGTCCGGTTCGCGCCTCGCTGAAAGGGGCGCAGGAGGTCAGCTTCACCGTGCTGTCGATGACCCTCTCGCTGGTCGCCGTCTTTATCCCGATTCTGCTGATGGGCAGTATTGTTGGGCGACTGTTCCGTGAGTTTGCGGTAACGCTGACGGTATCGCTGATCATTTCGATGCTGGTTTCCCTGAGCCTGACGCCGATGCTCTGTTCACGGTTGCTGAAGCGCAAGCCGGAAGTGACCAGACGGGCGCATCCTGTTTATCAGTGGATTGAAAACGGCCTGAACCGCTTGCTGGCAGCCTATTCTTCCGCGTTGGGTTGGGTGATGCGCCATCAGCGGCTGACGCTGTTCAGCCTGATCCTGACGGTGGTCCTCAACCTGTTCCTCTACTCGGTGGTGCAGAAAGGGTTCTTCCCGAACCAGGATACCGGGTTGCTGATGGGGGCGCTGCGCGCCGATCAGAATATCTCCTTCCAGGCGATGGAACCGAAGCTCAGACAGTTTGCCAAAATGATCGGCCAGGATCCGGCGGTGGATGGCGTGATGGCCTCAATGGGCAGCGGTATGTTTGGCTCACGTAACACCGCCAACTTCTTTGTCCATCTGAAGGATTACGACAAACGTGATGCGACGGCGACCGAAGTCGCCAATCGCCTGAGCGGGAAGGCCATGAACGTGCCGGGAGTGCAGCTGTTCCTGATGGCTGCGCAGGATATTCATATCGGCGGACGTAGCGCCAACGCCAGCTATCAGTACAGCCTGCAGGCCGACGATCTGGACACGCTGCGCATCTGGACGCCGAAGGTGAAAGCGGCGCTTGAAGCCATTCCGCAGCTGACCAGCGTGGACTCTGATTCACAGACTGGCGGTCAGGAAGTGATGATTAACATTGACCGCGACCGCGCCCGACGACTGGGCGTTGACGTCAACATGCTGGATACGCTGCTGAATAACGCCTTTGCCCAGCGTCAGGTGGCGACGCTGTATAAGACGCTGAATCAGTATCACGTGGTGATGTCGCTGCAGGATTCCTATACCAGTGACCCGGATATGCTGAACAAAATGTTCGTGGTCAATGATTCCGGCAATCAGATCCCGCTCTCCGCCTTTGCCTCCTTCAGCGGGGCGAATGCGCCGCTGTCCGTTGCGCATCAGGGACAGTCGGCGACCAGCACCATTGCGTTTAATCTGGCGGATGGCGTGTCGCTGGAACAGGCGTCGGCGTTGATTAAAAACGCCATGGCGAAAATCGCGCTGCCGGATACCATTCAGGCTGGCTTCCAGGGCACGGCGAAGGCCTTTGCCGACCTGTCGGCTTCCATGCCGTGGCTGATCCTGGCGGCGCTGGCGGCGGTCTATATCGTGCTGGGGGTGTTGTATGAAAGCTATATTCATCCGCTGACCATTCTTTCCACGCTGCCTTCGGCGGGTGTCGGGGCACTGTTGTTGTTGCTGTTGACCAATACCCAACTGACGGTGATCGCACTGATCGGCATCCTGCTGCTGATCGGCATCGTGAAGAAAAACGCCATTATGATGATCGACTTTGCACTGGCGGCTGAACGTAAGCAGGGATTAACGCCGCAGCAGGCGATCACCCAGGCCTGCCTGATGCGCTTCCGCCCGATTATGATGACTACCCTGGCAGCCTTCTTCGGTGCACTGCCGCTGGCGCTGGGCAGCGGTGGCGATGCCGATCTGCGCAGCCCGCTGGGCCTGGCGATTGCCGGTGGCCTGGCGCTGAGCCAGCTGTTAACCCTGTTCACCACGCCGGTGGTGTACCTCTATCTTGATCGGGCCAGCCGGGCGACAAAACGTCAGTGGGCCCGCCTGCGTCATGTTGAATAAAAGATGATAAAGAAAATGAATAAACTCACCCCTGTTTTGCTGATGCTGTTACTGAGCGGCTGTGCCGTCGGGCCAGACTATCACCGCCCAACGGCTAATGTGCCCGCTCAGTATAAAGAGGCGAAAGGCTGGCGTGAGGCGCAGCCGCAGGATGGAGAGAGCAAGGGTGAGTGGTGGTCGGTTTACCATGATGAAACCCTTTCCGGGCTGCTGCGTCAGGTGTCGATTTCGAACCAGAATGTCGCGCAGTATGAGGCGCAGTACCGGCAGGCGAGGGCGCTGGTTTCTGAGTCGCGATCCGATCTGTTCCCCAGCGCCACTTATACCGGCTCCTCTACCCGCAGCGGCAGTGCGGGCAACAGCACAAGTGGCAGTGGGCAGCGAACCACCAGCAACAGCCACTCCCTTGAGGCCAGCGCCAGCTGGGAGCTGGATATCTGGGGTAAACTGAGGCGTACGCTGGAAGAGAACACAGCCAGCGCACAGGCCAGCGCTGCTGAACTGGCGAATATCACCCTCAGCGCTCAGTCCGAGCTGGCGCAGGACTACTTCCAGCTGCGGATCATGGATCAGCAGATTGCGCTGTATCAGCAGAGCGTGGATGCCTATCAGCGCTATCTGACCATTATCAATAACAAATACCAGGCAGGCAGCGAATCCCGCGCCACTCTGGCGCAGGCACAGGCGCAGCTTGAAAGTGCCCGCGCCTCGGCGCTGGATCTGAGCTGGCAGCGGGCGCAGACTGAGCACGCCATCGCCATGCTGACTGGCAAGACGCCAGCCGAGTTCAGCCTGCCAGCCGCTAAACTCACCGCCACGCTGCCCGCCATTCCGCAATCCGTGCCTTCCGAACTGCTGCAGCGTCGCCCGGATATCGCCTATGCCGAGCGTAACGTAGCCTCTGCCAATGCGGCCGTGGGCGTGGCGATTGCCGGTTACTATCCGGACCTGACGCTGAGCGCGTCCGGCGGCTTCTCCAGTTCGACATTCCATAACCTGCTCTCACTGCCGAACCGCGTCTGGTCGCTGGGACCGGAACTCAGCGGTACGCTGCTGGACTTCGGTGCCACCTCTTCGAAAGTTGAGCAGGTGAGGGCGAGCTATGATGCAGAGGTGGCCAGCTACCGTCAGGCGGTGCTGACCGGCTTCCAGGAAGTGGAGAACTATCTGGTTCAACTGAATACACTGCAGGATGAGATGCTGGCGCAGCAGCGTGCCACGGAGGCGGCGAAAGAGTCGGCCCGCGTAACTTATAACCAGTATCAGGCCGGAATGATTGATTACCTGGATGTGGCGACCACCGAGAACACCAGCCTCAGCTCGCAGCAGAGCCTGTTGTCGCTGCAGAGCACCCAGTGGGTTGCCAGCGTGGAGCTGATTGCCGCGCTGGGCGGCGGTTGGGATGCGAAGAATTTGCCGGAGTAATTCAGCGTGGTCAATCTGTATGAGATTGCCATTAAGAATGCGCTGATCACAGCCTGGCGACCAGCCGGGTCAGGCGGTGAAACTCCTCTACGGCCAGCGGCGGCAGTTTTTGCGTTAAGCCTCGCTGCACCAGCGGAAAGCGTGCCTGTAGCGCCTGAAAAGTTGCCAGCCCGTTGGCGGTCAGCGACAGCAGCGAGCGACGGGCATCATGAGGATCTCGCGGGTCACGCATCATGCGGGTTCGCACCATGCGCATCACCATCCGGACGGCGTTACTCTCTTCAATCGAGGCCAGTTGCGCGGCGGTGCGAATATCAATTTCCGGTTTCATTGCAACCACTTCCATCAGCGTAAACAGTGATGTGCTGATGTTCTCATCCACCCGCTCCCGCCACAGGCGACGGTAGTTGCGGCAGGCTTGCCGCAGAAAAAACCACGGGTAGTGTGCCAGGGGAGGGATCACCGGATCGGCTGCCTGATCGTCAAACCCGATCCTCTCCTGCAGGCTGTTCTCTTCGCTCAGCATTGCCCAGCTTTGCACCAGCGCCGCCTGTTCGGCCGCGCTGAGCGGCTCCATCAACTGGCGGTCAACGGTTTCCACCAGCGAAGCCATTTCAGCCAGCAGGTCGTGGGCTTCAGAAGAGAGAGATAACATGGAACGGCGTGAATCTGCCGGATCTTTCCTGCGCTCCACCAGCGCCTGCTCCATCAGGCGCTTGAGAATCGGGCCAATGGTCGCCCGATCGACGCCAACGCGATCCGCCAGCTCATAATGACCAATCCCCGGTTTATACAGCAGGCCATTCAGGGCCAGAAACTGTGGCTGGGTAAACCGGTTATTAATGGTGTTTCGCCACAGCGCCGTGCTGACCTGATCGGCCGCCGCCAGGGCAAAGCCGGAGCTGGTAAGCATGCTGGTCTGTTTATTATTCATAGTCAGTGCGCCATCGCTGTTCTCCCGATCACGGAGGCGTCAATATTACCTTCTGGCAGTGAAGTTACGGATAACATTTCCCAGCAGGCGGGCGACGTTATTATCCCCGTTATTCACCGGGAGCGCGCCGGTGAAAATGATCGACCCCACCGAAAATACCGCGCCGCCGCCAGCATGTTCCACAAGGACCATATCGGAACGAACATCGCGATTATATCGTGCGTTGAGGCGGTTCGATACAGTTGTCACATCTTCCGGAACAGGCACATACCACTCGCTGTGGGGTTCTGAAGAGGCAAGGATGATGGCATGTGCCGGGGTGCCATAGCGGAAGTCAGCCCGGTCAATTTCATCGCCGCTGGTGCCGTTCATGATCAGCCCAAAATCGCCCACCACCTCATCTTCAATCCCCTCAAAAACCCAGGCGGCATCCGGCTGATAAGAGCGTTCACTGCGGCGGTAACCCGGCGCTTTATTGTCCCAGCCGTGTCCGCCCATTCCCACACCAAACAGCTGGTGCGCACTGCGGCCGCGGCTTCGCCAGATCCCCCCCAGTTCACCCGTGCTGGCATGGTAGCGCTCTCCCGGTTCGGCATCCCAGTGGCGAAGGCCCTCTGATTTTCGAACCTCCAGCAAATGCGGCAAATCCTCAAACGGGGTGGTAACCCAGTAGAATCCGTCACCGCCGAGATACATCAGCCCGCCGCCCTGAGCAACATGCTGTTCAAAGGCATCAAGCATCGGTGCGCTGTAATATTCCGGGTGGCTGCCGGTGATCACGGTCTGATAACCGGCCAGCAGGGTGGTGCTCTCTGCATGAAGATCATGCTCGGTGATGACGTCGAACTCTTCCCCCATCTGCGTCAGGAACCAGACCATATAGAGATCGGCAGAAAAACGGCGTGGAGCATGAAACCCCCAGAACCGATAGTTGGGGCGCATATTGGGAATGGGGCGCAGCGAACTGGAGTAGGCCACGCCGGAGCCGTCATTGTGCAGGTCGTAGTGGCTCTTTCCCCACTCCTGATGAATGGCGACCAGATCTTCCCAGTCGCCGGTCTGGACCGGGATCTCGCTTCCCTGTTCAAAGTCGCCTTCGGTCAGATGTTCGTTGGCGTAGGCAATATAGGTATAGGTTGCCATCACCATGGCGATTTTCGCCGCAGCGATACCTGCGGCAGGCCGGACGATCAGCGGAACATAATCAGTCTTCAGCCCGGCAGCCTGAAGCCGGATGGCGTAGACGCCGCTGCCCAGTGAGGCCGGGATATCGACGTGCGTGGTCACCGGCCAGCAGGCGTCGGCCAGATCGTCGTCATGAAAATGGATCGCATCGAACTGCGACGGCTCCTGCTTCCAGTCATGAACATCGTTACGCCAGTCAGGTCCGGTCATGGCGCGGGTCGGGGCGTTGATCAGTTGCAGCTCGCAGCCGTTGCCACTGCTGTCCGGAACAGATTGCGTGCTCATCTCCTGTTCAAAGGCCCAGCGGGCCACTACCTGCCCGGCAACGCTGATAACCGGCTGGGCTATTTTGCCGTTGTAGACGCCCTGCGGAAAATTCTGCTGACCACGGGATTCAACCGATGCCGCCGCCAGCAGCACTTTGCTGCTGCCACTGAACTGCACGCCCGGCCCGGTAAAATGCGGAGACTGCCCGCTGCTGTCGCTGATCCTCAGCCAGCAGGCACTCTCTGTGGCCTCAATCTCAATCTGGCACCACTCGCGCAGCGGCAGCGCTGTTGTTCTCAGCATAACCTGTTGCTGCCAGCTCAGTACCAGACAGCCTTCACTGTCCAGCGCCAGCAGGAACTCTGCCTCAGGCAGGCTGCAGATCCCCTGCAGCCCTTCTGCTGGTGGCAGCGTGGGCCACAGTGACAGGCTCAGCTGCAGCGTTTCCTGCTGACCAAGCCGCACAGGCTGCTGGCTGATAGCCCATGAGCCGATCGGCGTCTGCTGTTCACTTGCCTGAACCTGCCGGGCAGCAATCTGCTCAACCGGCTGGTAGAGAAAACCTGGCCCCAGCGGATTATCATCGCCGTGGATCAGGCGAACCACATCAACGCTGACTTCACTGACGCTGCTGCCGATCATCACGTCCACACCTTCTCCGGCACGACAGCTCAGGGCAGAAAGATAGCCAATCAGGTACATAGCGCCTCCTTATTTTGTTTTGTGGATGTAGTAACGGATGGCTTCCAGCGCGGCGGCCATCACCAGCACGCCACCGGTGATAATGCCGCTCAGTTCGGTACCAATATCGAGCAAAATCAGCCCATTGCGCAGCGTGCCAATCAGCCAGACGCCGACCAGTACGCGCCAGATGCTGCCTTTACCGCCGGTAAACGGCACGCCGCCCAGCAGGACAGCCGTCAAAATAATGACCTCAAAGCCGTCGCCCAGCGTGCCTGAAGGGGCACTGTTCAGCCGGGCAATTTGCAGCAGTCCGGCGATGCCCACCGCCAGCCCGGTCAGGGTGTACAACAGGGTGACCACCAGTCGGACGCGGATGCCGATCAGAAAGGCCGCGCGGGGATTCACGCCGATGGCGATAATCTGCCGGCCAACAGGGAAGCAGGTGGTGGCGATAACGCTGATCAGGCAGATCGCTGCGGCGAAAATGGCCAGGTTAGGCAGGCCAAGCCAGCTGTCAGAACCAAAGTTGGCAAAGGCATCCGGGAAGCCATAGATTGAACCCTGGCCGAGGTACTGCGCCAGCCCACGGGCTGCGGCAAGGCCACCCAGCGTAACGACAATTGGAGAGAACGAGAGCAGGCCAATCAGCACGCCGTTCAGCAAGCCTGCGGCTATGCCAACCGCCAGCCCGACCAGAATGCCGGGGACCAATCCCCAGCTGTTCAGCGCCAGTCCGGCTGAAACGCCAACCAGCGCCAGCACGGAACCGACTGACAGATCCACATAGCCCGCCATCATCAGCATGGCGAAAATGGCGGCCACGATAAACGTCGGCGCGTTTTGGGTGGCGATGGCCAGCAGATTATCGGTGGTGAAAAAAACCGGCGTCTGCCATGAGAACCACGCCATCAGCGCCACGGTAGCCACGGGAAGGATCCAGCGGGTAATCATCAGGCCCAGACTTTTCAGGCCATGAGAGGATCGCGGTTTGCTGCGCTTCAGCGAAGATCCTGCAGGTGTTTTTAAGGTATCAGACATAATTATTCGCCATAAAAAGAGGGAAGCGACACACGATCAGCCGTGCGCCAGGGCTATCAGTTTCTCTTCGCCGATAGTGGGATCGACGATGCTGGCCACTTCGCCATCGACCAGCACAATGACGCGGTCGGCCAGCGCCACAATCTCTTCGGGATCGCTGGAGGCAAAGATCACCGCGTGTTCCTTTTGTGCGGCATAGTCGCGTATCAGGCTGTACAGATCCTGTCGTGCCCCGACATCCACTCCCTGAGTGGGTTCGTCAAGCAGCAGCAGATGGCTGCTGTCAATGTCGGTCATCCAGCGGCCAACCATCAGCTTCTGCGCATTGCCGCCGGAAAAATTAGCGCCTTCCCGGTCCGGATCGGCAGGCATCAGGCCAACGCGCTTTGCCAGCCTGTGGAAGATCGCCCGCTCCTTTTTCACCGGGCGCCAGGGGCGGGAAAGGGCAGAGTAGTGGGGAAGCAGCAGATTTTCACTGGCGCTCATACTGCCAAACAGAGACTGCTCTTTACGGTCAGATGCCACCAGCACAATCCCCTGCTGCCGGGCTTTCTGCGGGGAAGAGCAGAGCAGCTGACGGTCATAAAGCCTCAGCCCGCCGTGCCCTGACTTCACACCAGCCAGCCCTTCAAGCAGGTCCGTGCGGCCGGAACCCAGCAGGCCAAAAACGCCGACGATTTCACCCTGATGCAAAGTCAGGTCCACCGGACCGGTCCAGGAAGAGCGGTATGCGTCCAGCGTGAACAGCGGTGGGCCAATCTGCTTTTGCTGTTGCTCGCGTGAGAAATTGCTCTCAGGCGAAATAGCGTGAACCAGATCGGCAAGGTTGAGAGCGTTAATTTCCCGTGTCCACAGGACGTTACCGTCACGCAGCACGGTGACTTTATCCGCCACCTCCAGCACTTCCCGCAGCAGGTGAGTAACGTAGATGACAATCAGGCCATGATCCTGAGCCAACCGGCGGACCAGCTCCAGCAGCGCGGTCACTTCGTTTTCACTCAGCGCGGCGGTGGGTTCATCGAGGATCAGTACGGAAGGCTCTTTCAGCAAAGCCCGGGCGATTTCCACCGTTTGCTGCTCGCCAACGCTGAGATCTTCCACCAGGCTGGCGGGATCGACATCCACGCCCAGCGATTCCAGTAACTCCACGCTGCGGTTCTTTTGCGCACGCTGGCGGGTGGTGCCAAAGGCCGTGCGCATCTCATTGACCAGAAAAATGTTATCGCTGACGCTTAGCGATCCAATTAGCTGAAAGTGTTGATAAATACTGGCCATTCCCGCCTCGAAAGCGGAGGTGGGAGTAAACTGTTTATAGGCCGTATCGCCGATAACGATTTCACCAGAATCCGGCGTTACCGCGCCGCTCAGACAACCGAGCAGAGTGGACTTCCCGGCCCCGTTGGGGCCGAGCAGGGCATGAACTTCACCCGCTTTCAGTTCCAGGTCGATGCCCTTGAGCACTTCCTGCGCGTCGAAAGACTTACGAAGCTGGCGAATAGTCAGACACTTCGGGGTCAGATCGAGACTCATACTCAGTCCTTATATTGCGCGATAAGGGCATCAAGACGCTGAGGGTTACGTTGGGTGCCAAGTTCAACCGCAGTTTCGTAGTTGGTGCGGCCTTTGCCGGTGATCGCCGCCAGCGAATTATCGATAATCGACTGGGCAAGATCGTCCAGCAGGATGGCGGCAGAAGCACGGTAAGCCCCGCCCTGTTTCACAGCTTCCAGACCTTCCACAGTACCGTCCTGCCCGGCGATGTAAGCGTCTTCCGGTTTAATCCCGGCATTTTTAAAGGCGCGCAGGGCACCCAGAGCCGCATCGTCATTGATGCCGATAAACACGCGCAGATCGGGGTGCTGACGCAGTGTGTCTTCTGCAATCTGCATACCGCAGGCCTGGGTGGCGCAATCCTGCTGCGAGACGACCGTCAGCCCGGCTGCTTTAAACTGCTTCAGCGGTTCTTCCCAGCGTCCGGCAAAGCCTTTCAGCGGCGTGAGGGTGGTGACGGCGGCGGTAATTTTCCCGTCCGGATAACGTTTCTTCACCCAGGCAAGGGCATCTTTGGCAACCAGATCGCCGCTCTGCACGTTATCAAACCCAACTGAGCCGTCGGAGCCTTTGGTTGCGCCTGCATAAGTCAGCCACTTCATGCCTTTCTTCTGCGCCTGGATCCGCAGACCGTCCAGCGCGGTGGCTTCTACTGGCAGTACAACTATCGCGTCCACGCGGCGGGTTACCCAGCTTTCCAGCGTGGCGCGCTGAGATTCCAGGTTGCTCTGATGGGTGTTGTCCAGCAGCACTTTTACGCAGCCGTTTTTCTCACCGGCGGCCACCACTTTTTTCTTCAGCGCAATGGCGAACTGCGACTCTCCCACCGGATGGCTGAAACCGATGGTGTAGGTTTTCTCGCAGGTTTTAGTGTCAGCGGCGAAGGTTACGCTGCTGAATGATGCGCCAGCGGCCAGCAGGCCGGCGGCCAGAAAATATCCCCGATGTTGGAAAATGGACGTCATAGCGGTGCTCCAAAAGTAGTTTGAGTTGTTATGGCCCCGGGCAGCAGCTGAGAAGATATTTTTTCTCCCCTCTGTTCAGGTTGCCTTCAAACTAAACTAGAACGTGTAGCATGTAAAACAGCTAAAAAATGACCACAAGAGCCACATCGTGAAACTCATTGTCAGCGTTAAGTGTGGTTTATTTCTTTTTTAAAGGTTTATAATTCTGCTATATCGAGTTTATCTGGCGCAATTAATAATGCTGTACGGTCTTTGTATTTATGGCGGAAAGGACAATTTGTCCGTCGTGATAAGAAAAAGGGTTGTTAGCTGTGGAAGACAGCAGACCTTTGTCAGGAGGGAAGGTCGTGGAAGAACTCCCCCATTTCTTACCCGCCAACTAATTAGAAATTAGAGAGTTATCCATAATGTCCCCCAGGCTTAACCCGTTGAAACCCGATTCTGCACCCGGCATAAAGCTGAGCACTGTCACATTAAATTCATATGACCACTGAAAGCTGGCCTGCCAGATAAGAGAAATCCCCTTCTCCTTTCAAATTTGGCAGCCTGAAACGCGATTTTTCCCTTCAGCGCATTGAGTTATCTCCCTGCATCCTGCATCGTTATAGCCAACTTTTAAGCTCAAGGAGTTGGCATGTTATTTTCATTTTTTCGTCTGCTATTCCGGCTGGTGTTTCGTTGCAGCCTGAGGGGCGATTTATCCGGGTTAACGAAAGAAAAAGTCCTGATTGTCCCTAATCACATGTCCTTTCTTGACGGGGTGCTGCTGGCCGTGTTCCTGCCGGTAAAACCGGTGTTCGCTGTCTATTCCTCCATCAGCGATCGGTGGTATATGCGCTGGGTTCGTTCGGTGATTGATTTTGTCCCGCTGGACCCGACTAAACCCATGTCGGTCAAACATCTGGTGAAGATGATTGGCCAGGGCCGCCCGGTGGTGATTTTCCCGGAAGGTCGCATTACCGTGACCGGTTCGCTGATGAAAATCTACGACGGGGCGGGTTTTGTTGCCGCCAAATCCCAGGCGACCGTAGTGCCGCTGCGGATCGAAGGGGCAGAATTCTCGCTGTTTGGTCGGCTGGCTGGTGTGTTTAAACGTCGCCTGTTCCCACGGATCAGCCTGACCGTTCTGCCTGCGACCACACTGCCAATGCCGGAAGCAAAAACCGCGCGCGAGCGTCGCAAGCTGGCAGGTGAGCATCTGCACCATATTATGATGGAAGCGCGCATGGCGGTGCGACCGCGTGAGACGCTTTACCAGGCATTTCTGGCCGCCCGCTCGCGTTATGGCTATTTCAAACCCTGCATTGAAGACGTTAATTTCACGCCAGACAGCTATACCGGCCTGCTGAAAAAAACGCTGGGTGTCGGACGCATTCTTGAGCGCTATACCACCCAGGGTGAGTATATTGGTCTGCTGCTACCGAATGCTACGGTGACTGCTGCCGCGCTGTTGGGCGCTTCAATGCGCGGTCGCGTTCCGGCGATGCTCAACTACACGGCGGGCGTGAAAGGACTGACCAGTGCACTGAAGGCTGCCGGGGTGAAGACGGTATTCACCTCTCGGCAGTTCCTTGATAAAGGCAAGCTCTGGCATCTGCCGGAAGGGATCACCGACGTTAAATGGGTGTTCCTGGAGGATTTGAAAGAGACCGTCACTACTCAGGACAAGCTGTGGATCCTGAGCCGTTTGCTGTTCCCTTCACTGGCTGCCGTTAAGCAGCAGCCGGAAGATGCGGCCATGGTACTGTTTACGTCCGGTTCGGAAGGAAACCCCAAGGGCGTGGTGCACTCGCATAAAAGCCTGCTGGCGAACGTCGAGCAGATCAGGACGGTGGCAGATTTCACCCCCCGCGATCGTTTTATGTCTGCGCTGCCGTTGTTTCATGCTTTTGGCCTGACGGTTGGCCTGTTCACGCCGCTGATGACCGGTGCGCAGGTCTTTCTGTATCCCAGCCCGCTGCATTACCGCATCGTGCCGGAGCTGGTCTATGACCGTAACTGTACCGTGCTGTTTGGTACTTCCACCTTCCTTGGCAACTACGCTCGTTTTGCCAATCCTTATGACTTCGCACGACTGCGTTATGTGGTGGCCGGGGCAGAAAAATTGCAGGAAGGCACCCGTCAGACGTGGATGGACAAATTTGGTATTCGTATTCTTGAAGGGTACGGCGTGACGGAATGTGCGCCTGTCGTGGCAATCAACGTGCCGATGGCCGCGAAAAATCACACCGTTGGGCGCATCCTGCCGGGTATGGATTCCCGGCTTATTTCTGTTCCGGGTATTGAACAGGGAGGGCTGTTGCAGCTTCGTGGCCCTAACATTATGAAAGGCTATCTGCGCGTTGATAACCCAGGCGTGCTGGAAGCGCCACAGGCGGATAATGGCGAAGGTCAGATGGAAGCAGGCTGGTACGACACCGGGGATATTGTCGACTTTGACGATCACGGCTTTTGCCAGATTCAGGGCAGGATGAAGCGTTTTGCCAAAATAGCCGGTGAAATGGTCTCGCTGGAAACCGTCGAACAAATTGCGCTGAAGGCTTCGGCTGAGAAGCAGCATGCTGCTTCAATGAAGCCGGATGGAAATCGCGGGGAAGCGCTGGTGCTGTTTACCACGGACAGTGAGCTGACCCGCGATAAACTACAGCGTGCCGCCCGTGAAATCGGCAGCCCTGAACTGGCAGTACCGCGCGATATTCGTTTTCTGAAACAGCTGCCGCAGCTGGGCAGCGGCAAACCAGATTTTGTGACCCTGAAACAAATGGCTGAGCAACCGGAGAACAATAACGATGAGTAATGCCGCCAGCAATGAAGGGATCATGTCGCGAGGGATGATGGCGGTGATTGCCGCCCAGTTCCTCTCTGCCTTTGGCGATAACGCCCTGCTGTTTGCCACTCTTGCAGTCCTTAAGCAGCAGGTGTATCCGGACTGGAGTCAGCCCGTATTGCAGATGGTCTTTGTCGCCACTTACATCATCCTTGCGCCGTTTGTTGGTCAGATAGCGGATAGCTTTGCCAAGGGGCGGGTGATGATGTTCGCTAACGCACTGAAGCTGCTCGGGGCGCTGGTGATCTGCTTTGGCTTCAACCCGTTTATCGGCTACAGCCTGGTCGGTGTGGGGGCTGCAGCCTACTCCCCGGCGAAGTACGGCATTCTGGGAGAGATCTCCGGCGGTGAAACTTTGGTGAAGGCCAATGGCCTGATGGAATCCTCGACTATTGCAGCTATTCTGATTGGCTCTGTCGCCGGTGGGGTGCTGGCTGACTGGAACCTGCTGGCAGCGCTGATTGCCTGCGTACTGGCCTACGGGCTGGCGGTGGCGGCAAATCTGTTGATCCCGACACTGTCAGCGGCCCGGCCGGGTCAGACCTGGCATCCGGTACAGATGTCCACTACCTTCTTCCGTGCCTGCCGCGTGCTGTGGCGTGACGGCGAAACCCGCTTCTCGCTGGTGGGGACCAGCCTGTTCTGGGGAGCGGGCGTCACGCTGCGTTTCCTGTTGGTGCTGTGGGTGCCGGTGGCGCTGGGCATTACCGACAACAAAACGCCGACGCTACTGAATGCAATGGTCGCGATCGGGATAGTGGTTGGTGCTGGCGCTGCAGCGAAGCTGGTGACGCTGAAAACCGTGGGCCGCTGCATGCCTGCTGGCGTGTTGATCGGTGTGGCGGTGGTTTGCTTCTCTCTGCAACATACGGCAGCCGGAGCTTATGGACTGTTGATTGCCATCGGTGCACTGGGCGGTTTCTTTGTGGTGCCGCTTAATGCGCTGCTGCAAATGCGTGGTAAAGAGAGCGTGGGGGCAGGTAATGCAATTGCGGTACAGAACCTCGGTGAAAACGGCGCAATGCTGCTGATGCTGGGGCTGTATTCGCTGGCAATTAAGCTGGGATCGCCGCCGGTGGCTACCGGGGTAGGTTTTGGCGCGCTGTTCGCGCTGGCGATTGCTGTGCTGTGGGGATGGCAACTGGCTCAGAAACGCACTCGTGTCGCGCGGTGAGAATAACTTCAGATTTTGATGCCTCCTGGCGGGGCGAATGAACGCCCCCTGCAATCTACCCACAGGGACGGAATAAATTCCGCCCGCCAGCAAGGCGTTAAGGAGAAGGGAAAGTATAGCGGCGGTGGATCGCCTCCAGCCCCTGCAGGACATCCTCATTCAGCGTCAGGTTGTAGCTGTCAATGTTAATCTTCAGCTGTTCCAGCGTGGTGGCGCCCAGCAGGGTACTGGCAACGAAAGGTTGCTGACGCACAAAGGCCAGAGCCATTTGTGACGGATCCAGACCGTGCTGTTTCGCCAGCGCGACGTATTCAGCGATTGCCAGCTGCGCCTGCTCGCTGCTGTAACGGGTGAAGCGGCTGAACAGCGTATTACGAGCCCCTTCCGGTTTTGCCCCGTTAAGGTATTTGCCGCTTAGCGTGCCAAACGCCAGGCTGGAGTAGGCCAGAAGCTCAACACCTTCGTGCTGGCTGATCTCCGCCAGTGCCACTTCAAAGCTGCGGTTCAGCAGGCTGTAGGGGTTCTGGATGCTGACGATGCGCGGCAGCTCATGCTTTTCAGCCAGCTGCAGGTAACGCATCACGCCCCATGGCGTTTCATTCGACACGCCGATATAGCGAATTTTCCCGGCACGAACTTGCTCATTCAACGCTTCCAGCGTTTCCAGCAGCGTTACGGTCGCCGTGCTGTCGCTGTATTCATAGTTCAGCTTGCCAAAATAGTTGGCCTGGCGCTGTGGCCAGTGCAGCTGATACAGGTCGAGGTAGTCGGTGTTCAGGCGCTTCAGGCTGGCATCCAGCGCTTCGCGGATATTTTTACGATCGAGAGCCTGACCCGGACGGATTGAGGCATCTGCGCCACGGACCGGACCGGCCACTTTTGAGGCGAGAATGATTTTTTCGCGGTTGCCGCGGGCTTTCAGCCAGCTGCCAATGTACTTTTCGGTTAAACCCTGGGTTTCCGGGCGCGGAGGCATCGGATACATTTCGGCGGTGTCAATAAGGTTGATACCAGCGCTGAGCGCTAAATCTAACTGAGCATGGGCGTCGGCTTCACTGTTTTGCTCACCAAACGTCATGGTGCCCAACCCCAGGCTGCTGACTTCAAGAGTGCTGTGGGGGATACGATGATAGTGCATTTGCCGGCTTCCTTTTTTCATTATTAAAAGGTCTGGAACCTGGCAGCGAACTTCACGCTCAGGTAGCGCTTAACGGCGCGCAGCCAGGTCCGGCATTTGACTATAACCGTCGTGTGCAACAGGGGGAAGAGGGGATTTATCGGGAAATGCGGTGAGGCCACCCGTTTTACGGCAACAGGTGGCAGAAATTTGCGTTAGCGTTCGACAATCGAGGAAACATCGTCGCCGTTAATTTGTAATTCATGACCGGCATTATCAGTATATTTCACCAGCCCGGTCTCTTTATCAATTTCCGGTTTTCCCTGGGTCATGATCATCTTGCCGTCCTTTGTTGCCATCACGTAATCACTGCTGCAGCCACTGACCAGCGTTGCCAGCACCAGCGCAACCGCGCCAAACATCCACTTCATACTCAGCTCCCTTAGCCTGTCATCTGTCTGACATTATTACGCTCTAAAGCACAATGCGGCTATCGTAACACTCCGAAAATGTGCAGCAAGCACGGGGTGTCATTGACTTTTTTCGTAAAGTGATATTACAGGATGACAGGCTGGCCGGGACCCCGGCCAGTATTTATCCGGTGTGATTCTTTTTATTTCTTAGTAAATTCAGGCACTCAACAGCCATTGAGAAGAACATGGCGAAATAGATATAGCCTTTCGGAACGTGAATATTGAAGCTTTCCAGAATCAGGGTAAAACCAACCAGAATAAGGAAGGCCAGCGCCAGCATTTTTACCGAAGGATGGCGTTCAACAAATTCGCCAATACTGCGGGCGGCAAACATCATCACCATTACCGCAATCACCACTGCAGCCATCATAATAATCAGATGGTCAGAAAGGCCCACTGCGGTTATCACTGAATCCAGGCTGAAAATAATATCCAGCAGCATAATCTGCACGATGGCACCGGCAAAGGAGTTAACGTTGGTCGTATGCTCTTCTTCGCTCCCTTCGATCGTTTCGTGGATCTCCTGGCTTGATTTCCACAGCAGGAACAGGCCACCAAAAAGCAGGATAAGATCCCGGGCGGAGAAGCTGTGATCCATCAGTGTGAACAGGGGGTGGGTGAGGCGGATCACCCAGGCAATCGAGGCCAGCAAACCCAGACGCATCATCATCGCACCGGCCAGGCCAAGACGGCGTGCGGCATTCTGCTGCTGTTTTGGCAACTTCGCCACCACCAGAGACAGGAAAATAATGTTATCAATACCGAGGACGATTTCCAGAATCGTCAGCGTACCCAGCGCCAGCCAGGCATTCGGATCGGCAATCCATTCAAACATATAAGCATCACATCCTAAACGAGAAGTAAACGAAGAGGATACTCAACCCGCCCAGCAGAAGCTATACCCATGATCCTGGTAAATAGCGGGCATTTATCTGGTTATGAGGGTTACAGCAGAAAATGGCGAGCCAGCAGGGGAGCAGTAAAAGTTTTCTTTAGATAGAACCCGCGAGGCAGCGTCATGATCGGCTGACCGTTTTCCCCGATACCCTCGGTCAGCGCCTTACTGTTGGCCGCTTTCGGGCGGATCTGCAGTACTTCACCATGACGGGCAGTAATCCGTTCTACCTGGCCCAGCACAATCATATCCATCAGCTCTTCCCAGTCCTGTCTGAGCTGCGCCTCTTCCTGTTGATCGGGGCTCCACAGCAGCGGCGCCCCGATCCGACGGTCAGCCAGCGGAATGGCACGATCGCCTTCAACCGGAACCCAGAGCACACGAGCCAGCTTATGGCGAACGTGGCTGGTCTGCCACACTACGCCCGTATTGCCGGTGAGGGGAGCCACGCAGACAAATGTGGTTTCCAGCGGTCGGCCAAGTGAATCGACAGGAATGGTTTTCAGCTCCACGCCGATCTCGGCGAAATCCTGCTCCGGCTTGCTGCCCGCGCTGGCACCCAGATAGCGTTCAAGCAACATTCCCACCCAACCTTTATCCCGACGCAGGTCGCGGGGGATGGCAATATTCGCCCGCAGTGCCAGTTCGCCCAGCGTGTAGCCAGCCAGCAGTCGCGCACGCTCCAGCAGCTGCGCTTCATTTTCCGGCGGAAGGATCGGTATAAAGGGTTGGGTCATGAATCACTCTCTGTTGCCGTTCAAAAAAAGACCACTCTTTTTTGCTTTCCCTGCACTGGCACAGAAGATTGTGCAAAAGTGAAATAATAGCATGATAAATCATGTTTTTTTATTCCTGAATCGGGAGTTTTTCCCAGGCCAGCTTAAGGTTATGCCAGAGTTGTCACTGGCAATGAACAGGATCTTACACCCTGTTATCCACAGAAAAATGGGATAACTCGGCTTTTATGATAATACTGTTTCGATTTACAGCCTTGACGTAGGGAGTTTTGCCCATTTTAAGCGCTTTTTTGTACATCTTAGTGGTATAACCTGTGGATAAAAACCCCAGTGTTCGATCTTTCACCAGTGAGGGATAGTATGAGTGTGACAGAGGGATGAAAAGGGTTGGTAATGAGGGGATATCCGGATAAATCCTAGTTTCCACAGAGAGTTAACCGCCAGGCTCAGATCAGGTCCTGCCAGGGTTCAGAAAGTTTTCCCCATGGGTTAACAGAGTTCTGCACAAAGCTATCCACAGAAAAGGTGAATAAGATCGCCCTGAAACGGCGATTTCTGTTTATAACTTTGCTCAACTCTGTGAGTTATCCCGCATCTGCCGGGTGCTGACGGCGAAAACCAGTGGTTTACCACCTGTAAGGAGTATGAAACAATCAGAACATCCGAGTTTTAGTTTGAGGTAGTCCAGTGATCGATGATGATGGCTACCGCCCGAATGTTGGTATCGTAATTTGTAACAGGCAGGGACAAGTGTTGTGGGCCAGAAGATATGGCCAGCACTCCTGGCAGTTTCCTCAGGGGGGAATTAATCCCGGGGAGACGGCGGAACAGGCGATGTATCGAGAACTTTTCGAGGAAGTCGGTTTGCACCGCAAGGATGTGCGTATTCTTGCCTCTACCCGCAACTGGTTACGCTACAAGTTGCCAAAACGTTTGGTGCGTTGGGACACAAAGCCGGTCTGTATCGGCCAGAAACAGAAGTGGTTTCTTCTGCAATTATTGTGCAATGACGCGGATATCAACATGCAAACCAGCAGTACGCCGGAATTTGACGGCTGGCGCTGGGTCAGCTTCTGGTATCCGGTACGCCAGGTGGTGTCCTTCAAGCGCGACGTTTATCGTCGGGTGATGAAGGAGTTTGCCGGCGTGGTAATGCCGCTGCAGGAGAATGCCGTACAGCGAAATGCGCTCTACCGACGGAAGAGAGGTTAAGCCACGTAGATTATGCTCACACAGCTGCGCGAAATAGTTGAAAAAGTGGCCGGGGCACCCAGGCTGACCGAGGCGCTTGATATTCTGGTCAACGAGATCTGCCTGGCGATGGAAACCGAAGTCTGTTCGGTTTATCTCGCCGACCACGATCGCCGCTGCTATTACCTGATGGCGACCCGCGGACTGAAAAAGCCGCGTGGCCGTACCGTCGCGCTGGCCTTCGACGAAGGGATCGTCGGGCTGGTGGGACGGCTGGCTGAGCCAATCAACCTGGCAGATGCGCAGAGTCACCCCAGTTTTAAATACGTTCCTTCGGTCAAAGAAGAGCGCTTCCGTTCGTTCCTGGGCGTGCCGATCATCAGCCGTCGCCAGCTGCTTGGCGTGCTGGTAGTGCAGCAGCGTGAACACCGCCAGTTTGACGAAAGCGAAGAGTCGTTTCTTGTCACGCTCGCCACCCAGATGGCGACCATCCTTTCCCAGTCACAGCTTAATGCCCTGTTTGGCCAGTACCGGCAGACCCGCGTTCGCGCGCTGGCGGCTGCTCCGGGCGTTGCTGTTGCCGCAGGGTGGGTCGACACCACCCAGCCTTCGCTGGACAACGTTTTCGCAGCTTCAACGCTGGATACGGCGCGTGAGCGGGAGAGGCTCTCTCTGGCTATGGATGAAGCCTCTGGCGAGTTCCGCCGCTACAGCAAGCGTTTCACTGCCAGCGTCAACAAAGAGAGCGCGGCAATCTTCGATCTTTATTCCCACCTGCTGAGTGATAACCGCCTGAAAAAAGATCTCTATGCCGAGATCGACAAAGGATCGGTAGCCGAGTGGGCGGTTAAAAAGGTGATCGAAAAATTTGCCGCCCAGTTTGCCAGCCTGCAGGACAGTTACCTGCGTGAGCGTTCTGGCGATTTGCGCGTGCTTGGCCAACGTCTGCTGTTCCACCTTGACGACACCATGCAGGGCACCAATACCTGGCCCGAGCGGTTTGTGCTGGTGGCCGATGAGCTGACGGCTACAACCCTTGCCGAGTTGCCGCACGATCGTCTGGCGGGGGTGGTGGTCAGGGATGGCGCATCTAACTCCCACGCGGCGATCATGGTTCGGGCGATGGGGATCCCGACGGTGATGGGCGCGGATATTCAGCCCGAACTGCTGAACGGCAGGTTGCTGATTGTCGATGGTTATCGCGGTGAGCTGCTGGTCGATCCTGAGCCGGTGCTGGTGCTGGAATATCAGCGGCTGATCAGCGAAGAAAACGAACTGAGCAAGCTGGCTGAAGACGTGGTCGAGTGCCCGGCCGCGTTGAAAAGCGGCGAACCCGTCAAGGTTATGCTCAATGCAGGCCTGAGTGCCGAACACGAAAAAGCGCTGGGGAGCTGGGTGGATGGCGTGGGCCTCTACCGCACCGAAATCCCGTTTATGCTGCAAAACGGCTTCCCTTCTGAAGAAGAGCAGGTAGCACAGTACCAGGGCATGTTGCAACTGTTCCTGGAAAAGCCGGTCACCCTGCGCACGCTGGATATCGGGGCCGACAAGCAGCTGCCGTATATGCCAATCAGTGAAGAGAACCCGTGTCTTGGCTGGCGAGGCATCCGCCTGACGCTCGATCAGCCGGAGATCTTCCTGGTGCAGGTGAGGGCGATGCTGCGCGCTAACGTTGCCAGTGACAACCTCAGTATTCTGCTGCCGATGATCACCAGCATTGACGAAATCGATGAAGCGATCCGGTTAATCGACCGCGCCGCGCTGGAAGTGGAGGAGATGCTGGGCTATACGATCCCGAAACCGCGTATCGGGGTGATGATTGAAGTGCCGTCGATGATCTTTATGATCGGTCATCTGGCCAGTCGGGTCGATTTTATCTCGGTAGGCACTAACGATCTGACGCAGTATTTGCTGGCGGTTGATCGCAACAATACCCGTGTGGCTAACCTGTACGACAGCCTGCACCCGGCAATGCTCAGAGCGCTGAAAACCATTGCGGAAGAGGCGAAGCTGGCCGGAATAGAACTCTGCCTGTGTGGCGAAATGGCCGGGGACCCGGCCTGCGTTGCGCTGCTGATCGGCCTGGGCTACCACCATCTGAGCATGAACGGTCGTAACGTGGCGCGGGTCAAGTACCTCCTGCACCATCTCGACTATCAAGAGGCACGCAAGCTGGCTGAATCTGGTCTGCGGGCGCAGCTGGCGACCGAGGTCCGCCATCAGGTGGCTGCCTTTATGGAACGTCGCGGGTTGGGTGGCCTGATCCGGGGTGGACGCTAAAGTTTCCCCCGGCGCAATCCCGACATAATCTGATCCGGGATCTCCGTAGCTTAATAAAGTTTACAGTTCCGCCGGATCCGCTAATTCGCGCTGTGCTATGATGCGCGCCTTAATGCAGCGTCGTGCGCGCACTGGTTAATAAATTCCGTCGCCTGCCGGTCAGGACAGACTCTAAAAATGGTGAAAGATGACTAACGGCTATCTGGCTTTCCCCCAATTTGATCCGGTGATTTTCTCCGTCGGACCGATCTCCCTGCACTGGTACGGCTTGATGTATCTGGTAGGCTTTATTTTCGCCATGTGGCTGGCGGTGCGCCGTGCCAACAAGCCCGGCAGCGGCTGGAAAAAAGAAGAAGTGGAAAACCTGCTGTATGCAGGCTTTCTTGGGGTCTTCCTTGGCGGCCGTATTGGTTATGTGCTGTTTTATAACCTGCCGCTGTTCCTCGATAACCCGCTATATCTGTTCAAAGTCTGGGATGGCGGCATGTCGTTCCACGGCGGTCTGATTGGGGTTATCTGCGTGATGCTGTGGTTCGCCCGCCGCACCAAACGTAACTTCTTCCAGGTTTCTGATTTTATCGCACCGCTGATCCCATTTGGTCTGGGTGCCGGCCGTCTGGGTAACTTTATCAACGGCGAGCTGTGGGGCCGCGTGGCACCGGATCTGCCCTGGGCAATGCTGTTCCCTGGCTCCCGCAGCGAAGACGTCGCGCTGGCGGCAACGCATCCTGAATGGCAGACGTTGCTGTCTACCTACGGCGTGCTGCCGCGCCACCCTTCGCAGGTTTATGAGCTGCTGCTGGAAGGCGTGGTGCTGTTTATCATCCTGAATTTCTTTATCCGTAAAAACCGCCCGATGGGGGCCGTCTCCGGCTTGTTCCTGATCGGCTACGGCGCGTTCCGCTTTATTGTGGAATTCTTTCGCCAGCCGGACGCTCAGCTTGGCCTGTTTGACAACAGTATCAGCATGGGGCAGATCCTCTCCACACCGATGATTTTCGCCGGTATTGTGATGATGATCTGGGCCTATCGCCGTCGCGGCGCTCAGCAACTTCGTGAGGAAAAATGAAACAGTATCTGGATTTAATGCAGAAAGTGCTCGCTGAGGGCACGCCGAAAAACGATCGCACCGGTACCGGCACGCTGTCGATTTTTGGTCATCAGATGCGTTTCAACCTGCAGGAAGGTTTTCCGCTGGTCACCACCAAAAAGTGTCATTTGCGTTCAATCATTCATGAACTGTTGTGGTTCCTCAATGGCGATACCAATACCGCTTATCTGCAGGAAAACAAGGTCACCATCTGGGATGAGTGGGCTGATGAGAATGGCGACCTGGGACCGGTTTACGGTAAACAGTGGCGCAGCTGGGGTGCCGCCGATGGTTGCGAGATTGACCAGTTAACCAAAGTTCTGCAGCAGTTGAAAAGCGACCCGGACTCACGCCGTATTATCGTTTCCGCCTGGAACGTTGGCGAGCTGGATGAGATGGCGCTTGCCCCTTGCCATGCGTTCTTTCAGTTCTACGTGGCGGACGGCAAGCTCTCCTGCCAGCTCTATCAGCGTTCGTGCGATATCTTCCTCGGCCTGCCGTTTAATATCGCCAGCTATGCGCTGCTGGTGCATATGGTGGCGCAGCAGTGCGATCTGGAAGTGGGTGACTTTGTCTGGACCGGTGGCGATACGCACCTGTACAGCAACCACCTGGAACAGACCCGGTTGCAGCTGACTCGTGAGCCGCGCCCGCTGCCAAAGCTGGTGATCAAGCGCAAACCTGCTTCCCTGTTTGACTATCGCTTCGAAGATTTTGAGATCGAAGGATACGATCCGCACCCGGCGATTAAAGCGCCAGTGGCGATTTGAGTTCGATCAGGAGCGACTCGCCGCTCCTGATAGCAATACAGGTCAGGCGGGCGGATAGCAGGCAAAGCGATCCGTCAGCAGGGGGTAACTTCCGGAATCGGGCAGTTCAAAATGCCACCATTCGGTAGCGATACCGGTAAAGCCGCCGCCAAACATAATAGCGTTCAGCATCAGCCGGTTTCGGAGTGCCTCGCGGGTAAGTCCGGGGTAATAAGGGTGGGAACGCTCGTGCATTTCATCAAACCCTGCGCCCATATCCAGTACCTGACCTTCGCTGTCGATCAGCGTGACGTCAACGGCAGTACCTCGGCTGTGATTTGAACCCAGAGAAACCTCCACTACGTAGGCGGGGTCGGGGCAAGCCTGCCATAAATTCTGCTGTGCAGCCTGCGGACGATAGGCGTCATAAACCAGCAGTGTATAGCCAGCCAGAGCGGCGATGCTGATGCTTTTTTCCAGCGCCGCTGCGGCATCGGGATGCAGCAGGCAGCGATCTTCACAGTAGACTGGCTGGCCGCAGATATTGTCGGCGGTGGCGTATTTCATATCGATGGTCAGTTGTGGAAAAGTTACTGCCAAATCAATCAGTTCACACTCATCAGTCATAACAAACCCTGTATAACATTCTTCTCTTTTCCCGGACGAATGGCGGTGGATGCCCTGAGCCAGACCGCTTTTCGGGTGATGCAGCTGGTGCATTCGCCAGCCAGAAGGGCAACATCATGCTGTTTTTGCGGCATATCCCGCAACTATTTTGCCAATGCAAACGACAGATTGATATTGCGCTGAAGGCGTCTCGCAGGATTATTTTTCAACGCTGGACGACTTTTAAGATGAAGACCATCCTGCGCTGATGAAAATCAATCCCGGTTTTACCTTACTGGAACTGCTGGTGGTGATGATTATCGCCAGCACGCTGACGCTGACTGCCCTGGTCGGTTGGCAGAACTGGCAGCAGCAGCAGCGGCTGAATGCCAGCGCGCGCCAGCTCCAGCATTTCCTGCTGAGGCTGCGCAATGAGGCTAACTGGCACAACCGACAGCAACTGCTGTGGCAACGCAGCGGCAATAACTGGTGTGTGGGCAGCGGTCCGCTGCAGCTAACCTGCCAGCGCCAGCGTCGGGTCTTTGTTGCGCCCTGGCCGGAAATAACGCTGCGTTCAGTGACGGAAGGAATGGGTTTTTATGGTCGCCGTAACGTGGCGAAACCGGGACGCATAGTGATAGCCAACGCAGCCGGGGAGCGGCATATCATCGTATCTTCCCGCGCCAGGGTCCGCATTTGCCAGGATTCGTGCCCATGAAACAGGCTGGCTTCACGCTGCTGGAAATGCTGATCGCATTGGTCATCAGCGGGATATTGATGATCGGCGCGGCAAGGTTTTTGCCTGCGCTGCAGATGGCGAATTTGCGCACTCTGATGAGTATTCAGCTCCATGAAGAGCTGCGGCTGATGATGAGCACGCTGGAAAAGGCTGTTCGCCGGGCGGGTTATTGCCGGGGAGACTGTCCGGGAGAAGCGCTGACAATCAATCCGCAGGGCAACTGCCTGTTGCTGCGCTGGGATGAAAACAGCAATGGCAAATGGGAAGGGGTGGAAAATGAAAACAGTGATTTTTACGGTTTTCGCCTGCGCGATGGAAATCTCGAAGCCCAGCGTGGTGTGGAGAGGTGCGATGCAGGTGGTTGGGAGAAACTCAACGATCCGGCAACCACGAAGATGGCAGAATTCCTGGTCGTCAGGGCAGGACAGCTGGTGCGGCTCAGGTTGAGCGGCTATGTACTGGCCTTTCCGCAGTATCCTCTGACGCTGGAAAGCCTGGTGACGGCCGTGAATGTATCCGCGCAGGAGAGTCGGTAAACGGAGCTCCGGCTGTAACCTCATCAACCCCGGAGAGCAGAGATGTGGTATACGAAGGAGCAAGGGAGCGGGGCAATGATCATGGTGATTATGTTGTTGCTGATGTCAGCGGCATTACTGAACACCACCCGTCGCCAGCTTGACGAGTCACTGAGCCTGGTGGCGGATGAGCGCCAGTATTTTCAGCAGGCCAGTCAGGCCCTGTCGGCACTGGCATGGGGCGAGCAGCAATCGTGGTCTCCACTGTTGGGCTGGCAGTGCAAAACGCTGGCTTCGCAGGCGTGGCGTGCCTGCCTGCTGGAGCAGGAGAAACTGCCCGTACTGCTGCGGGGAGACAGTGGAGCAGGCACAATAGCCTTTTATCAGTGGCTGGAGCGGAGCAGTGCTGGCTCTCTGGAAAAGAGTGCCCACGGCTGGCTGGACTTTTGCCCGCTATCAGTGGAGGCAGAATGTGAGCCGGATGAGTGAGCAACAGGGCTTCAGCCTGCCCGAAACGTTGGTGGCTCTACTGTTATTTACCCTCAGTTTCACTGCGCTGATGCATTATCAGCTGGCGCTGGCGAAAGGGGCTCAGCAACAGCTACAGCAAAGGGAGGCCTGGCGGCAGGCATGGCTGCGCTTTGAAGGTTATCAGGCCGTTGACTGGCAGAGCTCGCTGATGCAGAGGCCAGGCCCTGAAGGTTGTCTGTTGCTGGCAGTGACGGTCATCAGCCCGCTGGGCCGCAAAGCGGAACTGAAGCAGTTGCATTGTGATCCCTGATGTTTTGCAACAGACGACGGACGGGTTACAGTGTTCGCGCAGAAGACGATCCCCGGAAAAGGAGCAGTGATGTTTACCGTTTACCACTCAAATCAGCTGGATTTGCTGAAATCGCTGGCGGCATGGCAGATTGAAAACCAGCCGCTGCGCGATCCTTTCCAGTCCGAAGTGGTGCTGGTGCAGAGTCCGGGGATGGCACAGTGGCTACAGATGTCGCTGGCGGAGCAGTTTGGCATTGCCGCTAATATCGCGTTTCCGCTGCCCGCCACCTTTATCTGGGATATGTTTGTCCGCGTGTTGCCGGATATCCCGAAAGAGAGTGCGTTTAACAAGTCAGGCATGAGCTGGAAGCTGATGGCGATCCTGCCCGATATGCTGACGCGCGATGAATTTGCCATGCTCAGGCACTATCTGACTGATGATGAGGACAAACGCAAGTTATTCCAGCTTGCCTCACGTGTAGCAGACCTGTTTGACCAGTATCTGGTCTACCGGCCTGAATGGCTGAACAGTTGGGAAAAGGGGCTTAGCGTTGACGGTTTGGGTGAAGCGCAGCAGTGGCAGGCTCCGCTGTGGGCCGCGCTGGTAGAGTATACCCGCGAGCTGGGGCAACCTGAGTGGCACCGTGCCAATCTCTACTCGCGCTTTATTTCTGCGCTGGAAAAGAGCCTCGAGCGCCCGGCCGATCTGCCTGACCGCGTGTTTATCTGCGGCATCTCCGCGCTGCCGCCGGTGTATCTGCAAGCCCTGCAGGCACTGGGTAAACATATTGATATTCATCTGCTGTTCACCAATCCCTGCCGTCAGTACTGGGGCGATATTCAGGACTATGCTTTTCTGGCGAAGCTGCAAAGCCGGCGGCGTCAGCATTACCGGCAACAAAGCGAAAGCTCGCTGTTCCGTCAGGCGGATGCTTCCGGCCTGTTTAACGAGGCGGGCGAACAGCAGCTCAGTAATCCTCTGCTGGCTTCATGGGGCAAACTGGGGCGCGACAACCTGTTCCTGCTGGCGCAAATGGAGTGCCAGGAGATTGACGCCTTTGTGGATATCGAACCGGTCTCCCTGCTGAAAAGCCTGCAGCATGACCTGCTGGAGCTGGAAGACAGGGCGGTGATTGGGCTGAAGCAGGAAGAGTGGGAAACCAGCCGTAATAAGCGGCTTCTGGATCCTGCCGATCGTTCGGTGAGCATTCACCTTTGTCACAGCCCGCAGCGCGAGGTTGAGGTTTTGCAGGATCGGCTGCTGGATATGATGACCAAAGATCCCGGTCTCTCCCCGCGAGACATTATTGTGATGGTGTCGGATATCGACGCCTACACGCCCTTTATCCAGGCGGTATTTGGCAACGCTCCGTCTGAACGCTATCTGCCATTTTCAATTTCCGACCGGCGAGCCAGCCAGGCCCATCCGGCGTTACAGGCATTTATCTCTCTGCTCAGCCTGCCGGACAGCCGCTTCACTTCGGAAGAGGTCCTTGCGCTGCTGGAGGTTCCGGCGGTTGCCGCGCATTTCTCCATTGACGAAGAGGGGTTGAGACGCCTGCGGCATTGGGTGGGAGAGTCCGGTATTCGCTGGGGGTTGGATGATGACACGGTGCGGGATCTGGATCTGCCGCCAACCGGCCAGCACACCTGGCAGTTCGGCCTGACAAGAATGCTGTTGGGTTACGCCATGAACAGCGAGACCGGGCACTGGCAGGGGATCCTGCCCTATGATGAATCCAGCGGGTTGATTGCCGAGCTGGCGGGAAACCTGGCGGAATTGTTGATGCGTCTTCGTCGCTGGCGTGAACAGCTGACCTCGCCGCGCGGGCTGGAGAGCTGGCTGCCGCTGTGCCGTGAATTGCTCACTGACTTTTTCACCGGAGATGCCGATACCGAAGCGGCGCTGGCGCTGATAGAAGAGCAGTGGCAGCAGGCGATCAGCTACGGCATCCAGGCGCACTATCAGCAGCCAATCCCGCTGACGTTGCTGCGCGATGAACTGGCAGGCCGGCTTGATCAGGAGAGGATCAGCCAGCGCTTCCTCGCTGGACCGGTCAACTTCTGTACCCTGATGCCAATGCGTTCCATCCCTTTTAAGGTGGTGTGCCTGCTGGGAATGAACGATGGTGTTTATCCGCGGACGTTGCCGCCGCTGGGTTTCGACCTGATGAGCCAACAGCCCAAAAAAGGAGATCGCAGCCGCCGGGACGATGACCGCTATCTGTTCCTGGAGGCGCTGAATTCCGCGCAGCAGCAGCTCTATATCAGCTATATCGGGCGGACGATCCAGGACAACTCAGAGCGCTTCCCTTCCGTGCTGGTCAGCGAACTGGTGGAATACATCAGCCAGAGTTTCTGTCTGCCCGGTGACCAGGATCTCGACGTGGACAGCAGCGCTGCCGCAGTGGAGAAGCATCTTCAGCATCTGCACAGCCGCATGCCGTTCGCGGCTGAAAACTTCTCACCACAGGCTGAGTATCAAAGTTACGCGGCAGAGTGGTTGCCAGCAGCCAATGCCAGCGGAGTGCCGCATCCGCCGTTTATGCAGCCGCTGCCGGAAGCGGAAATCACCGAGCTTAACTTTGAGCAACTGGTCCGCTTCTGGCGTCACCCGGTTCGGGCCTTCTTCAGCCAGCGACTGGGTGTGAGTTTCCTGCTGTCCGATCCCGAACTGCCGGATGCCGAGCCGTTCGCGCTGGACAACCTGAGCCGCTACCAGGTGAATACCCAACTGCTGAATTCACTGATTGATGATCAGCCCGCTGAACCACTGTATGACCGGCAGCGTGCGGCCGGGAACCTGCCGTACGGCGCTTACGGCGAGCTGTTCTGGCAGGAGCAACTGGCGGATATGAATGAGCTGGCCAGCCAGATCCGGGCGCAACGTAAAGAGTCCACCAGCCAGGAAATCAATCTGCAGGTCGGTGGGCTGCAGTTGAACGGCTGGTTGCCCATGGTCCAGGATGACGGGCTGCTGCGCTGGCGTCCCGGCCAGCTGAATTTTACCGATGGCCTGGCGCTGTGGCTTGAGCATCTGGTTTACTGTCTCTCTGGCGGAACCGGTGAAAGCCGTATGTATGGCCGTAAAGAGAGCCAGTGGCGTTTCCCGGCATTGCAGCCGGAGCAGGCGGGTGAATGGCTGGAGCGTTACGTTGCCGGATACCGGCAGGGCATGTCTGCGCCGTTGCTGCTGCTGCCCCGCACCGGTGGAGCCTGGCTGCAGGCCAGCTTTGATGAAAAATCCCTGACCGTTCTGCATGATGAAGGCACTCAGGCAAAAGCGCGAATAAAACTGCTGCAGGCCTGGCAGGGGAATATGCAGATGGAGGGTGAGAGTAGCGATCCCAGTCTGGCACGCCTGTTCCGCACGCTGGATGAGGACACCGTTCAGGTTATTACGGCTAACGCGGAAGCCTGGCTGCTGCCGCTGCTGCAGATCAATGACATTAAGTCAGACATCCTGTAGTGTTACTTTATAACCTTATTTTTCGAGTTTTTTTCTGCTCGCTTATCAAACACAGCCGAAAGTGAGCTTTCTGGGATAAACATCTGTCGTTTTGTGCGTTGCGCAGGCCTGACAGAAGATTAGAACGTTGAGGAGTTTGAATGCGTCGTTATGCAGTCTGGTTCACCACTCTGTTTCTGCTTGTCACCTTCTGGAGTCCACTGACTCAGGCGCAACCAGGCTGGCAGCCGATCCCTGAAACGATCCGCAAAAGTGAAAAAGATCCGCGCCAGTATCAGGCTATCCGCCTTGATAACGGCATGACGGTGCTGCTGGTTTCCGATCCGCAGGCAACCAAATCCCTGTCGGCGCTGACTATCCCGGTGGGATCGCTGGAAAACCCGCGTAACCAGCAGGGGCTGGCGCACTACCTTGAGCACATGCTGCTGATGGGCTCAAAACGCTATCCACAGCCTGATAACCTCGCTGAATTCCTCAAAAAGCACGGCGGTAGCCACAATGCCAGCACTGCCTCTTATCGCACGGCCTTCTACCTTGAGGTCGAAAATGACGCGCTGGAGCCTGCCGTTGACCGGCTGGCGGACGCCATTGCCGAGCCGCTGCTGGACCCGGTCAATGCGGACCGCGAGCGCCATGCGGTGAATGCTGAACTGACCATGGCCCGCTCCCGTGATGGCCTGCGTATGGCACAGGTGGGGGCAGAAACGCTTAACCCTGAACACCCGGGTTCACTGTTTTCAGGAGGGAATCTGGAAACGCTTAAGGACAAACCGGACAGCAACCTGCATCAGGCTCTGAAAGGTTTTTACCATCGTTACTATTCCGCGAATCTGATGAAAGCGGTGATCTACAGCAGCAAACCGCTGGAAGAACTGCAGAAAATCGCCGCCAATACTTATGGACGTGTGGATAATCGTAATGCCACGGTGCCAGATATCACCGTGCCGGTAGCAACCGATAAGCAGAAAGGCATCATTATCCACTACGTGCCTGCCCAGCCGCGTAAGCAGCTGAAAATTGAATTCCGTATCGAAAATAACAGCGACAAATTCCGCAGCAAAACCGACACGCTGATTGCCTACCTGATTGGTAACCGTAGTCAAAATACGTTGTCCGACTGGCTGCAAAGCAGCGGCCTGGCCGACTCGATTGATGCCGGAGCCGATCCGGTCATTGACCGTAACGGTGGGGTGTTCTCCATTTCCGTTTCGCTGACCGATAAAGGGCTGGCTAACCGCGATGAGGTAATTGCGGCAGTGTTCAGCTATCTGAATAAGCTGCGCTCCGACGGTATCGATAAACGTTATTTCGATGAAGTGGCGCATGTTCTGAACCTGGACTTCCGCTACCCGTCCATCACCCGCGATATGGATTACATCGAGTGGCTGGCTGACACTATGCTGCGTGTACCGGTTGCTGACACCCTGGATGCGCCTTATATCGCCGATCGGTACGATCCGGTGGCGATTAAAGCCCGGCTGGACGGCATGACGCCGCAAAATGCCCGCATCTGGTTTATCAGCCCGGACGAGCCACATAACAAGATGGCTTACTTTGTTAATGCACCATATCAGGTAGATACCATCACTCCACAGCGCTTTGCCGACTGGCAGGCCGCCAGCGATAAAATCTCTCTGTCACTGCCGGTGCTTAACCCGTACATTCCGGACGATTTCACGCTGATTAAACCCGACCGCAAGTATGACCATCCGGAGGAGCTGGTCAATCAGCCCGGCCTTCGCGTGTTCTATATGCCGAGCCAGTATTATGCTGACGATCCAAAGGCCAATATCACGCTCTCGCTGCGTAACAAAGAGGCGATGAGCACGGCGAAAAATCAGGTGATGTATGGTCTGAATGATTATCTGGCCGGTCTGGCGCTGGATGAGCTGAACTCGCAGGCTTCCGTTGGTGGCATCAGTTTCTCCACCAGTGAGGATGATGGCGTCACCTTCAACGCCAGCGGCTTTACGCAGCATCTGCCGGAGTTGATGAAAGCGTTACTGAAAAGCTATGCCACTTACCAGCCGACGCAGCAGCAGCTGGATCAGGCCAAATCCTGGTACCTTCAGCAACTGGCTGCCGCAGAGAAAGGCAAAGCCTTCGAGCTGGCAATCCAGCCTGCGCAGATGGTGTCACAACTGCCGTATACCCAGCGTGCAGAGCGCCGCAAACTGGTCCCTGCAATTACCCTGCAGGATCTGGATGTCTATCGCAAAATGCTGCTGGAGAAATCGACCCCGGAGATGATGGTGGTCGGCAATATGACGGCGGACAGCGTAAAATCGCTGGCCAGTGACGTAAAAGCCCAGCTGAACTGCTCAGGCGAAAGCTGGTGGCACAGCCAGTATCTCTTTATCGACAAGAAAACGTCAGCCAATCTGCAGCAGGCAGGCAGCAGCACTGATTCCGCGCTGGCCGCGCTCTATATCCCGCTGGGCTACGAGGAATATACCAGCGTGGCCAGCAGCGCCATGCTCAGCCAGATTATCCAGCCATGGTTCTACAACCAGCTGCGTACTGAAGAGCAGCTCGGTTACGCGGTGTTCTCTTTCCAGATGCCGGTCGGTCGTCAGTGGGGAATTGGCTTCCTGCTGCAGAGTAACGTCAGGCAACCGGCTTACCTGCTGACCCGTTTCCAGGCATTTTATCCGACCGCCGAGAAGCGGCTGCGTGAGATGAGCAAAGAAGATTTTGCTCAGTATCAGGCGGCGATGATCAACGAACTGAAGCAGCGCCCGCAAACGCTGGATGAAGAGGCCGGACGTTTCAGCAAAGACTTTAACCGTGAAAACTACAACTTCGACACGCGCGCCAAAGTGATTGCGCAGATCCAGGCGCTGACGCCAGAAAAACTGGCTACCTTCTTCCATGATGCGGTGATTGCTCCGCAGGGCCTGATGCTGCTGTCGCAGATCTCCGGCAGCCAGCACGACAAGGCGGATTATGCTGCGCCGGAAGGTTTCACCACCTGGCAGGAAGTGTCGAAACTGCAACAGTCTTTCCCGGTGAAAAGTGATAAGCCATGACAGCAGCCCAGCGTCTTGATCCCCTGACGCTGCCGCTGCAGGGCGAAAGGCTGATCGAAGCCTCGGCGGGTACCGGAAAAACCTTCACCATCGGGCTGCTTTATCTGCGGCTGCTGTTGGGGCTGGGTGGTGAAGCTGCTTATGCCCGACCGCTGGCAGTGGAAGAGATCCTGGTGGTGACATTTACCGAGGCGGCCACCGCTGAGCTGCGTGGCCGTATCCGCGAGAATATTCACCAGCTGCGAATTGCCTGCGTCCGTGGTCACTCTTCAGATGGTATGTTGAGCCTGCTGCTGCAGGAGATCGGCGATCTGCCACAGGCCGCTGCTCAGCTGCTGGCCGCCGAACGGCAGATGGATGATGCCGGGATATTCACCATCCACGGCTTCTGCCAGCGCATGCTGAACCTTAATGCGTTTGAGTCCGGCATGCTGTTTGAGCAGCAGCTGATAGAGGATGAATTTCCCCTGCGGCGTCAGGCAGCGGCGGATTTCTGGCGTCGCAACTGCTATCCGTTGCCGCTGCCGATTGCCCGCGTGATGACCCAGATGTGGCAGGGACCGGAACAGCTGCTGGCAACGCTCTCACCGTGGCTGAACGGCGAAGCCCCATCGCTGAAGTATCCGCCAGATCTGCAGGAAACCTTTACTGAGCGCCATGAGAAAATCATCGCGCAGATTGACCAGCTGAAAGCCGCGTGGCTGGCGGCGGGTAATCTGCACGATCTGATTGCCCTGTCAGGCGTGGACAAGCGCAGTTACAGCAGTAAGCACTTACCTAACTGGCTGGAAAAACTCACTCAGTGGGCGCAGGAAGAGACGGCCGACTATGCCTTTCCGAAGGAACTGGAGCGCTTTGGTCAGCGGATACTGCTGGAGAAGACCAAAAAAGGGGAGCCGCCTCAGCATCCCTTGTTTGATCAGATCGACCGTTTTCTCGCAGAGCCGCTGTCGCTGCGCGATCTGGTGATTGCCCGTGCCCTCAGCGAAATCCGTTTTGCCACGCAGAAAGAGAAGCGGCTCAACGCACTGCTGGGCTTCGACGACCTGCTGGGCAGGCTGGACAGCGCTCTGCATCAGCCCGGTGGAGAGGCACTTGCCGCGGCTATTCGGGGGCGCTATCCGGTCGCGCTGATTGATGAATTCCAGGATACGGATCCGCAGCAGTACCGTATCTTCCGCACGCTGTATGGCCGGCAGCCTGACAATGCGCTGCTCCTGATTGGTGACCCCAAGCAGGCAATTTATGCCTTTCGCGGTGCGGATATCTTCACCTATATGAAGGCGCGTAACGAAGTTAGCGCCCACTACACCCTTGAGACAAACTGGCGCTCGTCTCCGGCGATGGTTAACAGCGTCAATCAGCTGTTCAAACGCCAGGAAAATCCCTTCCTGTTCAACGAGATCCCGTTTATTGCCGTGCAGTCTGCCGGGCCAAATGCCGCATTGCGCTTTATGGTGGATGGGAAAGAACAACCCGCGTTGCGCTTCTGGTTACAGCCGGGTGATGGCGTGGGGGTAAGTGATTACCAACAATTTATGGCCCGCCAGTGCGCGGCCGAGATCTGCCACTGGCTGACTGCCGGGCAGCAGGGCACGGCGCTGGTTGGTAAAGGTGACAAGCTCAGGCCGGTGCAGGCATCAGATATCACCATTCTGGTTCGCAGCCGGGGTGAAGCTTCGGTCATGCGTGAAGCGCTGAATGGCCTCAACATCCCGTCCGTTTATCTCTCCAGTCGCGACAGCGTGTTCACCACGCAGGAAGCCCGTGAAATGCTGTGGCTGCTGCAGGCCGTGCTGGCTCCTGAGCAGGAGCGAATCTTACGCAGTGCGCTGGCGACCAGCATTTTTGGTCTGGATGCATTGACGCTGGAGGCCCTCAGCCAGGACGAGCGGCAGTGGGATGCACTGGTGGACGAATTCGACCGCTACCGGCAGCGCTGGCTGAAGCGTGGCGTACTGCCGATGCTGCGTGAGCTGATGGCGCACCGGCAGATAGCCGAAAACCTGCTGGCCTCTGAAAGCGGAGAGCGGCGTCTGACAGATTTGCTGCACCTGGGCGAGCTGTTGCAGGAGGCATCCGCACAGCTGGACAGCGAGCATGCGCTGGTGCGCTGGCTGGCGCAGGAAGTGGCACAGCCTAACGGTCAGTCGGCCAGCCAGCAGCTGCGGCTGGAGAGCGACCGTCATCTGGTGCAGATTGTCACCATTCATAAATCCAAAGGCTTACAGTATCCGCTGGTCTGGCTGCCCTTTGTCGCCAATTACCGCGAGGCTGGACAGGGCATCTATCATGACCGGCAGAGTTTCCAGGCTTTGCTGGATTTACACGATGATGCCGAGAGTATTGAGCTGGCAGAGCAGGAGCGGCTGGCGGAAGATCTGCGCCTGCTCTACGTTGCTCTGACCCGTTCGGTCTGGCACTGCAGCGTGGGAATTGCGCCTCTGGTGAAGGGCAACCGGAAAAAAGAGGGTGCCAGCGATCTGCACCACAGTGCGGTTGGCTATCTGCTTCAGCGGGGGGAAGCCGCTGATGCCTCTCAACTGCGTGAGCAACTGCTGGCGCTGGAAAATGACGCAGTAGCGGTCACGCAGGCAGTCGCCCCGGCGAGCGAACCCTGGCAGCCAGTGCAGGCTACCCTGCCTGAGCTTGGCAGCCAGCAAATTAACCGGTCGCTGCGCGACGAGTGGCGGGTGACCAGCTATTCGGGCCTCCAGCAGCAGGGACACGCCGTCACTTTCGATTTGTTGCCGCGTCTGGATGTGGATGCGGCAGGTGAGGCGCACGGCCAGCAAGTTGCGCAGCTCACGCCACATACTTTTCCGCGAGGGGCTGCGCCGGGGACGTTTCTTCACAGCTTGTTTGAAGAACTGGATTTTACCCAACCTGTTGATGAGGCGTGGCTGGGCGAACAGCTGGCTGCGCAGGGGCACGATCCCGCCTGGCTGCCGGTGATGACCGAATGGCTGGAACGTGTGCTGAAAACGCCGCTGGATGATTCTGGTGTCAGCCTGAATCAGCTTCCGGACACCAGCCGTCAGGTTGAGCTGCAATTTTATCTGCCCATCCAGCGCCTGCTGAGTGCTCACAGCCTCGATAAGCTGGTGCGCCGCTATGACCCGCTGTCGGCAGGTTGCCCGCCGCTGAATTTCCAGCAGGTTCAGGGCATGCTGAAGGGATTTATCGACCTGGTTTTCTGCTGGCAGGGAAAATATTATCTGCTGGATTACAAATCAAACTGGCTGGGCGAGTCGGGTGAGGATTACACCCCAACGGCAATGGCGCAGGCCATGCAGTCGCACCGGTACGATCTGCAATATCAGCTTTATACGCTGGCGCTGCACCGCTATCTGCGGCACCGCCTGGCGGATTACGACTATCAGCAGCATTTTGGCGGTGTCATTTACCTGTTCCTGCGCGGCGTGGACGGTACTGCCAGTGAGAACGGTGTGTATCGCACCCGGCCGCAGGCAGAGTTTGTTGCCTCGCTGGATGCTCTGTTTGCCGGTAAAGAAGGGGAAGAAGGATGAGCGGAATGGCTGAGCTGCTGATGGCGGCCTGCGACCAGCGGCTGCTGCGTTCTCTGGACGTTCAGTTCGCCCGTATGATTGCCGGTGCTGATCAGCCCGCGCTGATGCTGGCGGCTGCCTGTGTCAGCGCTGAGGCAGGGGAAGGGCATGTCTGCCTGCCTCTGAGCGGGTTTACTGAACCGCTGTTATTTGGCGGACGCCATCCGGAACTGGCCCGTCAGCTCTGGCAGATGGCCGGAGAGCCTGACTGGGACACCCTTCTGCCAGCGGCTGAGGCGGTGAGCGATGGCTCCCGTGCGACGCCGCTGGTGCTGCACCAGCAGCGCCTTTATCTGCACCGGATGTGGCAGTCTGAGGGGCAGGTGGCACGATTTATCATTAAAGATGCGCCGCTGGTTGGTTTCGATGAAGGCCGCCTGCGGGCTGCGCTGGATCGCCATTTCGGCCAGCAGCCCGAAGACTGGCAGAAAATTGCTGCGGCAGTCGCTATCACCCGTCAGATTGCGGTGATTTCCGGCGGGCCGGGTACCGGAAAAACCACCACCGTGGCAAAGTTGCTGGCTTCATTACTGGAGCTTTCAGCCGGGGTTCTGCGTATTCGTCTCGCCGCGCCGACCGGTAAAGCCGCCGCGCGGCTGACGGAGTCGCTGGGCAAAGCCCTGCAACGGCTGGATGTCAGCGAGGCTGAAAAGCAGCGTTTTCCTGCCGAGGCCACCACCTTACACCGGCTGCTCGGTGCAGTACCCGGCAGCCAGCGCATGCGTTATCACGCGGGTAACCCACTGCATCTGGATTTGTTGATAGTAGACGAGGCCTCGATGGTCGATCTACCGATGATGGCCAATCTGATCGCCGCCCTGCCTCCGCAGGCAAGGGTGATTTTCCTTGGTGACCGCGATCAGCTGGCCTCAGTGGAAGCAGGCGCGGTGCTGGGCGATATCTGTCGCTGCGCTGAAACGGGTTACAGCAGCCGGAGGGCTGAAGAGCTGATGCGGCTTACCGGTTGTGTGGTTGACGGGAACGAAAATCCGTCCGCGCCCGCTGTGAGGGACAGCATTTGCCTGTTGCGTAAAAGCTACCGCTTTGATGCCTCCTCCGGGATCGGGCAGTTGGCGCTGGCTGTAAATGCCGGTGATATCCGCCTGGTGGAGAAAGTCTTTGCTGCAGGGTTCGGCGATATTGAACGGTTCTCTCTCAGCAGCAGCGAAGAGTATCTGCATCTTCTTGACAGCTGTGTTGCAGGTTATCAGGACTATCTGTTACTGCTGGGGCAGGGTGCGATGCCTGAGCAGGTGATTGAGGCTTTTGGCCGTTTCCAGCTGCTGTGCGCGCTGCGCGAGGGACCATTTGGTGTCATGGGGCTCAACGAACGAATTGAGGCGTCGCTGCAGAAGAAAAGGTTGATCCAGCGTGCCAGTGCCAGCGGCAAATGGTATGTCGGCCGCCCGGTGATGATTGCCCGTAATGACAGCACACTGGGGTTGTTTAATGGCGACATTGGTATTGCGATGAATGATGAGGAAGGATCGCTGAAGGTATTTTTCCCGCTGCCCGATGGCACCATTAAAGCGGTGCAGCCCAGCCGGTTGCCGCCGCACGATACCGCTTTTGCCATGACCGTGCATAAATCGCAGGGATCTGAATTCGATCATACCCTGCTGGTACTGCCGGGTCAGTTCACGCCGGTGCTGACCCGTGAACTTGTCTATACCGCGATTACCCGGGCAAAACAGCGCCTGACTTTATATGTCGATAGTGGCGTGTTTAATAACGCGGTAAAAATGCGCACTCTGCGCCGCAGTGGCCTGGTTGAACGACTGCAAGAATAAAACTCACGACTGAATATTTTTATTAACTATTTTTATTTCAGGTTTCCCGAAAAGGATTTTGGGGAATTATCTTTGCTGTTTTTTTGAGTATTGTTTCCTTTATTTGTCGGTTAATTAAGATTTTATGCCTGTTTTTGTCGTCAAGAGATATGCTATAAATTATTTTTCTTCAGGGAAAGAAAAGAAAATTAAATGGAAATGTACTGGATTATCAGCCTGTCTCTTTGCGCACTGGGCATTCTTGAAGTGTTCCTTGCCAAACGGGAAAAAACGCGATGGCTGCGCATGTATATATACTTTATCGTGGTTTGTGTCGTTTTTATTTTTGGCGGCATTCGGGATGTTCACTCCGGCGTTGATGACTACCAGTACCGAAGATTTTTCCAGGAGTTCAACGCTAAAATCACTATTCTGGGACTTGCTTCGGCGATGGATCAGTTTCGCTATGAGCCAGCCATTTATTTGATCTCCTGCCTGGTCAGGATATTCACCACTAACGCTGATGTGTTTATCTTCTTTTATTGCATGATCTCCGTCTGCGTCAATGCGCACTATTTCAGAAAGCTTTCACCGTTACCGATTGTTGCGCTGGCAGTCTATTCAGCCCATCTGTTTATCAACAAGGATCTGAACCAGATCCGCTTTGGACTCAGCTCCGCCTTTTTTCTGGGATTTGTCTATCACCTGAGCATCAGGAACAAGGCCGGGAGTGCAGGGTTACTGTTTCTCTCATTTATCAGCCATGCCACAGCGATCGTCGCTTTGTTAATCCCTGCCGCACTGATAATTAAAAAAAACAAATATATCCCGGCAGCCATTGTCCTGGTCTGTATTCCGCTGGCTATGATGGGGAGTCAGTCGGTGATTGCCTTTATCTCGTCCCACCTTGGCTCACTGGGAGAACGGGCAATGGGCTATGCCGATCGGGATTCGGCACAGGAACAGGGAATTTTCACCTTATCTAATCTCAAAAACATTCTGTTTGTTTTTATTTACAGCGCATTACTGTTGAATGACAAGATTAAAAATAGCGCGCCTGAGAAGTTTGCATTTTTTTACCTTCTGGTACTGACTTTTGCTATCGGTAGCGGATTGAGAATGGCACTGCAGGATTATGCCTCCGGGGGACGACTGGCGAATTATATTCTGCAAGTTGAACCCGTGTTGCTCTCCATTTGCGTATTTGAATGCCGGAGAATCCTGCGCGTTATCGCGGTTACGATAACGGTACTGATGCTCCTGTATTACCTCTATTACAACACCGTCGCCAGAAAACAGTCCGTTACTGGCTATCATGTATCCGGGACTTTTATGCTGATCCATCCGGTTTAGCGTTTTAAGCAGTTACCACGGAAGTTAGCCTGATTGTGCCGTCTGTTCAGGGCGTTGAAAGGAAGCAGACAGATGAGTAATAAAAATAATTTTGACCTGGTGAGACTGGTTTTGGCTTTTATTGTTCTGCTGGTTCATGGGGCGGCGGTTTCGCGTTCTGAGTCACTGCATTTTCTGTTGCAGCTGTTCAGCGGCAGCTTTGCAGTAAAAGGTTTTTTCGCTATCAGCGGTTATCTGATTGCCCTCAGTTTTCACCGATGCAGGTCATGGCGCGATTATGCTGAAAAACGCGCCCGGCGTATTATTCCTGCCTATCTGCTTACTATTGTTGCCTGCATTATCAGCGGTGCAGCACTGACGTCTTATCCGCTGAGCGAGTTCTTTCTCAGTAAAACCACGCTGAAATATGCCCTTGCCAATATCAGCTTTATGAATTTTATTCAGCCCTCGCTGCCCGGTGTGTTTCTCAACAATCCCGTCCAGTCAATGGACGGTTCGCTGTGGACCATTAAGGCAGAGCTGACGTTGTATGCGCTGTTGCCGCTGGTTTTTCCTTTGATGAAATCCCGGCCGTTCACCTGCTGGCTGATTATTTACCTGATCTCCTGCGGCTGGTTTTACTATTTCACCTGGGTCTACAGCGGGGCTAAAGCGGATATGCTGGCAAAGCAATTTGTCAGCCTGTCCAGCTACTTTTTCTTCGGCACGCTGGTTGCCCTCAGCGGGCGGGTGGCTGACAGACTCAGGGAGATCGCGGTGATTTCACTGGTGCTGTTTATTCTTTCCAGAGATACGATGCTGTCCCAGCTGGTCCAGCCGGTGGCGTTCTCATCAGTAGTCCTGCTGTTTTGTCTGGGGATGTTTAAACAAGTGCCCGCAGGCCGCTATGGTGATTTCTCATACGGTGTGTATCTGTTTCACTGGCCGGTGATTCAGGTGCTGATTGACAGGGGATGGTATTCTGCCAGTCCATGGGGTGGGTTGGTGTTAACCGTGTTGATTACTACCCTGCTGGCGGTGATTTCCTGGTACTTCGTTGAGAAGCGATTCCTGAAAAAAAAACCGGCACCCCACAGCAAAGGGAGGATGCCCGCTGCGGGGCAGACTCTGGAATAAATCAGGCACGCTAAGGTGCCCGGGGTGGAGAAGGTGATTTCGTACCTGATTGCAGAAACTCACTGAAGGCGGAAGAATGCCTGCGCCTCAGGCAAGACGGGCATGGCGCAGATCGGCCATCAGCACCTTGGAGCGGCGCTGATAGTTGTACATCTGCTTTTTACTTTCCGGCAGCAGTTCAATATCCACCGGCATAAAGCCGCGCTCCTGGAACCAGTGAATGCTGCGGGTGGTCAGTACGAACAGCTTTTTCAGCCCCATCTGACGGGCCTGTAGCGCAACCCGTTCCAGCAGAGCTTCCCCGCGCGATGAGCTGCGGTAATCCGGATGCACCGCCACGCAGGCCATCTCGCCAATCTGCTCTTCCGGGAACGGGTACAGTGCAGCACAGCCGATGGTCAGATTATCACGCTCGATAATGGTGAACTTGTCGATCTCCATCTCCAGCTGCTCGCGCGAGCGGCGCACCAGAATACCCTGCTGCTCCAGCGGGCGGATCAGCTCCAGAATGCCGCCGATATCATTAATGGTGGCACGGCGAATCTGCTCAGCGCTCTCCATTACGATCTGCGTACCAATACCATCACGGGAGAACAGCTCCTGCAGCAGGGCACCATCTTCCTGATAGCTGATCAGATGGCTGCGGCGCACGCCGCTGCGGCAGGCTTTCACTGCCCCGCGCAGGAAACGCACCGTGCCGGAAAGATAGTCATCACTCTTTTCCAGCTCTTCAATACGCTGCTGTGCTTCATTGGGGAACAGCTCGGAGATAATATCCCCTTCGCCGTCGGTGACACCCTGCTCGGAGCAGAAGCCGATCATCTTCTCGGCCTTCAGCTTGATTGCCAGCTGGGTGGCAACTTCTTCCGAGGTCAGGTTAAAGCTCTCACCGGTGACGGAAACGGCCACCGGACCCATCAGCACAATGGCACCGCTGTCGAGCTGGCGATGAATCGCGTCTTCATCAATACGGCGGATGCGCCCGCTGTGGCAGTAGTCCACGCCATCATCCACGCCCAGCGGCTGCGCGATAATAAAGTTACCGCTCACCACGTTAATGTGCGCACCCTGCAGTGGAGTATTGTTGAGGCTCATCGACAGGCGGGCGGTGATATCCAGCTGCAGACGGCCAGCAGCCTGCTTCACCAGCTCCAGCGACTGCGCATCCGTCACGCGGGTGTGTTTATGGTACAGCGGTTCCAGATGATGTTCGGCCAGGTTGGCATCGATTTGCGGCCGTGCACCGTACACCACCACCAGGCGGATCCCCAGGCTGTGCAGCAGGCCGATATCATTGACGATGCCAGAAAAGTTCTCATGCTCAATGGCTTCACCACCCAGCATAATGACAAACGTTTTACCACGGTGGGCATTGATATAGGGGACGGTATGACGAAACCCCTGAACCAGCTCGGTACTCCGTTCCTTCACGACTAACCCTCTATGAATTATTATTCGCTAAAAATGTATTTTTATTCTTTTATCGCTCAGGCGCAAGGGGCAATTCGTCACGCCTCTGCTTAACTGTAGCGTGAAAAAGATCTTATTTGGTACGCCGGAGGGCTATTTTCTGGTGACACCATCAGCAGGATTCGCTAAAGTTTTCGAACTTGGTAGTTATTTGGCTTTATTTTCCTTAAAAAAACAGCAATCAGATTGGAGTGGCATGTCAGATTTACCTTCGCCAGGCCGACGCCGGTGGTTAAAAAGCGCGGGGGCAGTATTGCTGCTCAGCGTCAGTAAAGTGGGCCTTGCGGCCACCAGCCATGTGGTCGCCATCCGCATCTGGCCTTCTTCGACCTACTCCCGCTTAACCCTTGAATCCAACACCCCCCTGAAATACAAACAGTTTGCCCTGAGTCATCCTGAGCGCGTAGTCGTGGATATCGATAATCTGCACCTGAATCACGTGCTGAACGGGGTGGCAAACCTGGTGCGCAGCGACGATCCCTATATTAAAAATGCGCGGGTTGGCCAGTTCGACAAAAACACGGTGAGGCTGGTGCTGGAGCTGAAGCAAAACGTCACGCCAAAGATCTTCACGCTGGATCCGGTTGCCGGGATCAAACACCGCCTGGTGCTGGACCTCTATCCGGCAAAGGGGAAAAGTTATCAGCATGAGGACGATCCACTGCTGGCGTTGCTGGAGGATTACAACAAAGGCAATCTTGATAAAGATCAGCCGCCAAAAGCACCATTGCCGGGAAAAGCCGGGAAAGATCGTCCGATTGTCATCATGCTCGATCCGGGGCATGGCGGTGAGGATCCCGGGGCGACAGGAAAGAATAAGACGCGCGAAAAAGACATTGTGCTGAAAATTGCCCGTCGGCTGAAAGTGTTGATCGACAAAGAGCCGAACATGCGGGCATACATGACCCGCAATGAAGACGTTTTTATTCCGCTGAAGGTGAGGGTAGCCAAAGCCCGTAAGCTGCGTGCCGACCTGTTCATTTCCATTCATGCTGATGCCTTTACCAACCGGGCAGCACGAGGTTCCTCCGTTTTTGCACTGTCCACCAAAGGAGCCACCAGTACCGCAGCGCGCTATCTGGCACAGACGCAGAACGAATCAGACCTGATTGGTGGTGTCAGCATGAGCGGTGACCGCTATCTCGACCATACCATGTTCGATATGGTGCAGAGCCTGACCATCAATGACAGCCTGAAGTTCGGCAAAGAGGTGCTGTCACGTTTGGGCAAAGTGAACCATCTGCATAAGAAAACGGTGGATCAGGCCGGATTTGCGGTACTGAAGGCACCGGATATTCCGTCGATACTGGTGGAGACGGCCTTTATCAGCAATCTGGAAGAGGAGCGTAAACTGCGCACCACTCGTTTTCAGCATCAGGTGGCTGAGTCGATTCTGGGCGGAATTAAGGCCTGGTTTGCCAGCGGGGCAGCTCTGACGCCCGGGAAATAGTGGGCGTATCCGGGCGGGTGCTGACTCGCCTGGAAAGAATTTGAAAGAGGCAGGGAGAAATGCTCAAACGCCAGAAACAAAAAAACACCCGTTAAGGTGTTAAATTGGTTGCGGGAGCCGGATTTGAACCGACGACCTTCGGGTTATGAGCCCGACGAGCTACCAGGCTGCTCCATCCCGCGTCTGTGGAAGCGCACTATACGCTGAGTGAGTTTGGTTGCAACCCCTTTCTGCGATAAAGTTGTGAAAATAGCGCTTACTGCTCAATTCTTCCTCATATGCTGTAATGTTGCGCCTGTACTGGCGATCTTTACCTTCAGCACGTTTAAATCTCCCGGTGGCTTTGCTATCTTCGGCCTGCAATTACGCAGAGAGGTGGCACCGTAATGAAAGGACGTTGGGCGAAGTATGTAATAACCGGGGTGTTTATCGCCCTGCTGGCGGGATGTTCCTCAAAACCGACCGATCGCGGCCAGCAGTATAAGGATGGCAAGCTGGATCAGCCGCTGGGGCTGGTGAATCAGCCCAATGCCAAAGGGCGTCCGGTTAACGGCAAAGATTTTGCCGACCAGGTGTCGGAAATCCAGTACGCCTCGCCCGCTATGTTCACCCGGCAGACCACCACTTACAGTGCGATTAAAAGCTGGCTGATGGCCGGTGGTGATACCCGCCAGCTACGCCAGTTCGGTCTAGACGCTTACCAGATGGAAGGGACCGACAACTACGGCAACGTGCAGTTTACCGGCTACTATACGCCCGTGATCGAAGCCCGCTACACCCGCCAGGGTGAGTTCCAGTATCCTTTATACCGAATGCCACCTCGCGGTAAGCGTCGTCTGCCAAGCCGCGCGGAAATCTACAGCGGTGCGCTGGGTGAGCGCTATGTTGTGGGCTACAGCAACTCTCTGATGGATAACTTCATTATGGACGTGCAGGGTAGCGGCTATGTCGATTACGGCGACGGTCGCCCGCTGATGTTCTTTGGCTATGGTGGTAAAAACGGCCATGCCTATCGCAGCATTGGTAAAGTGCTGATCGACCGCGGTGAAGTGAAGCGCGAAGACATGTCGATGCAGGCCATTCGCCAATGGGGTGAAGAGCACAGCCCGGCAGAAGTGCGTGAGCTGCTGGAACAGAACCCCTCCTTTGTGTTCTTCAAACCCGAGAATTTTGCTCCGGTTCGTGGCGCCAGCGCCGTGCCGTTGATTGCCAAAGCCTCGGTCGCTGCCGATCGTTCGCTGATCCCGCCGGGCACCGCACTGCTGGCTGAAGTGCCGCTACTGGACAATAAAGGTAAATTTACCGGAAAATATGAGATGCGCATGATGGTTTCGCTCGACGTGGGCGGCGCTATTAAAGGGCAGCATTTTGATATCTACCAGGGCATTGGCCCGGATGCCGGTCATATGGCGGGCTGGTTCAATCATTATGGCCGCGTATGGGTGCTGAAAACGGCTCCTGGCGCAGGCACGCCGCTCTTCTCTTCTGCACAAAACAGCACTGGCGACCAGGATCTGTTAACGCAAAAATAACTGCCTGCAGCGGGCTGCGGAGCCAGCCCGCTGCAGAATTCTGAGGTAAAGCATGACTTCTCTCTCTGACGCCTGGCTGCAACGCTTTGGCGGTACGGCCCGCCTCTATGGGCAATCAGCCCTGCAGCTTTTCGCTGAGGCGCATATCTGCGTGGTTGGCATTGGCGGCGTGGGTTCGTGGGCGGCGGAAGCGCTGGCGCGCACTGGCATCGGGGCGATAACCCTGATCGATATGGACGATGTCTGTGTGACGAATACCAACCGGCAAATCCACGCGCTGAAAGAGACGGTAGGGCAGGCGAAGACCGAAGTGATGGCCGAGCGTATTCTGGCGATCAATCCCGAGTGCAGGGTGACCTGCGTGGATGATTTTATTACTGCAGACAATACGGCGGAACTGATGAGCGCCGGTTTCACTTACGTGATAGATGCTATCGACAGCGTTCGGCCAAAAGCGGCGCTGCTGGCCTGGTGCCGCCGCAATAAGATCCCGCTGGTGACAACCGGTGGCGCAGGTGGGCAAATTGATCCCACCCAGATTCAGGTGGCCGATTTGGCGAAAACGATTCAGGATCCGCTGGCTGCTAAGCTGCGCGAGCGCCTGAAGCACGATTTCAACATTGTAAAAAACAGCAAAGGGAAGCTGGGGATCGACTGCGTATTTTCTACCGAAGCGCTGATGTACCCTCAGCCGGATGGATCGGTCTGTGCTTCCCGTAGCACGGCGGAGGGACCTAAGCGAATGGACTGTGCTTCAGGTTTTGGTGCGGCGACCATGGTCACCGCCACCTTCGGCTTTGTTGCCGTTTCGCACGTGTTGAAAAAAATGATGGCTAAAGCGGCCCGCGGCTAATCGGCCCGGCAGGTTAAACTGTCATTTCTGTGCGGCCAGCTCGCCTGACAAATTGATTCACCGTTACCGGCTAGCCCGCCCGTCAGGCAGACTTACTCACCATTTCCACCCGACTGCCTGGCCGCTTTCATCACCGCTTCTGCCAGCGCTGTCAGACCGGCGCTGCGTGACGCGCTGAGTTGATTACGCAGCCCCAGGTCGTCAAACAAGGCCAGCGGATCCTGCTGCAAAAGCGCGGCGGGCTGCTGACCTTCTGCTGCCGTCAGCAGTACTGCCAGCAATCCCCGCACGATGCGGCCTTCACTGTCGCCATAGAAATGCAGGCTGCCATCGGCCAGCTGCTGGTGTCCCAGCCAGACGCGGTTCTCACAGCCACTCAGCTCAATCTCTGCCGTTTTCAGCTCTTCTGGCAGGGCAGGAAGCTGTTTGCCCATCATGATTAACTGACGATAGCGGTCTTCCCATTGTGTGAAGACCGAAAATTTTTGTTTCAGGCCGTCGGCAGTAATCAGGTCGCCAAACGGATGGGGAGCGAGTAAAGAAGTCATAATCAGTCTGCCAGCAGGTCCAGGGCGGTGGTCATACTGCTGACCAGCGCTTCAACATCGTTAAGCGAATTATAGGGCGCAAATGAGGCGCGCAAAGTCCCGCTGACGCCAAGTGCCTGTAACAGTGGCTGAGCACAGTGCTGACCGGCCCGCAGCGAGATGCCACTCTCTGCCAGCAGCGTGACCACATCACTGTGATGCACGCCAACAATATCAAACGACAGCAGGCAGGAACGGCTGGCGCGAAAGCTGCGGAAACCGGGCAGGGCGGAGAGACGCTCTTCGGCCAGATCGGCCAGCCCGCAGCTCCAGCTCTCCGCCTGAGCCAGGTCCAGCTCTGCCAGCCAGGTCAGTGCCGCACTGAGGCCAATCACACCGGCCACGTTAGGTGTTCCCGCCTCAAAGCGCCACGGCACCGGTTGCGGTATGAACCCCTCAAAAGTCACTGTTGACAGCATTTTGCCGCCGCCCTGCCACGGCTGCATCTCTTCCAGCAGCTCAGGTTTGCCATACAGCGCGCCAATGCCCATCGGGCCATACAGTTTGTGGGCAGAGAAGGCATAAAAATCAATGTCCAGCGCCTGCACATCCGCTGGTGCGTGAACCACACCCTGCGCACCGTCGATCATCACCTTTGCCCCTGACTGATGGGCCAGCGTAATGGCCTGTCTCAGGTCCGGGCAGCCGCCGGTGACGTTGGACATCTGCCCCAGCGCCAGCAACCGGGTGCGTGAAGTGAGTAGTTGCCCAAGCAGGGCAATATCCGGCAGCAGATCTTCGCCCAGCGGCCATTTGATCACTTTCGCGCCGGTCTGTTCCGCCACCATCAGCCACGGCACCAGGTTAGCATGGTGTTCGGCCTCACTGACGATGATCTCATCCCCAGGCTGCAGGCGGGGGCGGAAATAGCCCTGAGCGACGAAGTTTATTGCCTCGGTCGTGCCTTTAGTCCAGACAATATTGTCGGCAGCAGGGGCGTTTAACAAAAGGGCGACCTGACTGCGGGCGTCCTCATAGCGTTCGGTCAACTCCTTTGCTGCGGCAAACTGACTGCGGTGCACAGTACCGGCACTCAGGCTGTAAAATTGTTGGGTTGCCTGGATCACCGCCTCTGGCTTCAGCGTGGTGGCCGCGCTGTCGAGATAGATGCCGGCATCGGCCAGAGCAGGGAACTGCTGGCGAAACTGAGCGGGGGTGAATGACGTCATACTCTCCTCGATGCGAATGATGGATTGGTGCGGTTCTTTACAGGACCACTCTGAATTACTGGCACTTTCCTGGCAATGTTGGAAAAGCGAGTTATCCTGAATTATGCAAGGTTTAAACTATTACCCGCAAATAAGCGACCTTCAGACAGGCAATTTACTCGTTTTTCGCCTTCTGGTCGTGGCTGGCGCGTGGTTTATCGCATTACTATCTGCAAGGAGAAATAAAGATGAAAAAATTCGCTGCTATTATGGCCGCCTGTGCCATGACTTTTACTCTGGCCGCCTGTTCCAGCAACTATGTGATGCATACCAATGATGGCCGGACCATCGTCGCCGAAGGCAAACCTGTTGTCGATACGGATACCGGGATGATCAGCTACCAGGATGCCAACGGCAACAAACAGCAGATTAATCGCTCTGACGTGAAAGAAATGGTCGAAATGGGCCAGTAAGTTTCAGGCAAAAAAAAGCACCGCAATTTGCGGTGCTACTAATATCACTATGGACAGACAGGGTAAATCTTCAGGAATACTACGGTAGACAGGCTACCTGGTCCGAAAATCGTCAGACCAATTGCAAACACAACATCACGACCACAAGCCAAAAGCCTTTCAAAACCCCGCGTAAACGCTTAAATTTCAAACTGCTTTTCGTTCCGGCTCAGGAAGTGCGGCAACTATAGGTATTTGCTGGTGCATCCTCAACGGACAAATTATAATGGCTCGGATAAAAAAAACTAATACGTAAAGCTTCGTCAAAAGCGTTGCGTCCCAATGTCATGACTCAGTCTCCGGTAACCATGTCTAAACGTCTTCCTCCTTTAAATGCGCTGCGTGTTTTTGATGCAGCCGCGCGTCATCTCAGCTTTACCAAAGCCGCGGAAGAGTTGTTCGTCACCCAGGCTGCGGTCAGCCATCAAATCAAGTCACTGGAGGATTTCCTTGGCCTGAAGCTGTTCCGGCGGCGAAACCGATCGCTGCTGCTGACCGAAGAGGGGCAGAGCTATTATCTCGATATTAAAGAGATTTTTACCGCACTGAACGAGGCAACCCGCAAACTTCAGGCACGCAGTGCCAAGGGGGCGCTGACCGTCAGTCTGCTGCCCAGCTTTGCCATTCAGTGGCTGGTTCCCCGCCTCTCAAGCTTTAACTCAGCTTATCCGGGAATCGACGTGCGTATCCAGGCGGTAGACCGGGATGAAGAGAAACTGGCCGACGACGTGGACGTGGCGATTTTCTACGGACGTGGTAACTGGCCGGGTCTGAGGGTGGAAAAACTTTACGCGGAGTATTTGCTGCCTGTTTGCTCGCCGTTGTTGCTGACCGGTGATAACCCTTTGAAGACGCCGGAAGATCTCGCCCGCCATACGTTGCTGCATGATGCCTCCCGCCGTGACTGGCAGTCTTATACCCGGCAGCTGGGCGTGGCCCATATTAATGTGCAACACGGACCAATCTTCAGCCACAGCGCCATGGTGTTGCAGGCAGCAATTCATGGTCAGGGGGTGGCGCTGGCCAATAACGTGATGGCGCAAACGGAGATTGAAGCCGGACGGCTGGCCTGCCCGTTTAATGATGTTTTAGTCAGTAAAAACGCTTTTTATCTGGTTTGTCATGACAGTCAGGCAGAACTGGGTAAAATAGCCGCCTTCCGCCAGTGGATACTGGCGAAAGCGGCCAGCGAACAGGAAAAGTTTCGCTTCCGTTATGAGAGCTGAACTGTGATTTCGTCATGCGTGGCCCAGGCGGCGCATGCACTCCTTGAGGATGATTGAATGTCTAGTCGTGCAATGCTGATTTTTTCAGCCATCAGCGGATTTGTTTATGTCATGCTGGGCGCTTTTGGCGCGCATGTTCTGAGTAAGTCGCTGGGGGCGACTGAAATGGCCTGGCTGAAAACCGGCCTGGAGTATCAGGGCTTCCACACTCTGGCAATCCTCGGCATGGCGGCGGCTATGCTGCGTCGGGCTAATATCTGGTTTTACTGGAGCAGCGCGTTTCTGGCGCTGGGCACGGTGTTATTCAGCGGCAGTCTGTACTGCCTGGCGCTGTCCCATCTGAAGCTGTGGGTTTATGTTACGCCGATTGGGGGCACCTGCTTCCTGGTGGGCTGGATTTTGATGTTGGTTGGCGCGCTGCGTCTGAAAAAAAAGGCAGAACGCCATGAATAAAGTTTTACTCTACTGCCGTCAGGGTTTTGAGAAAGAGTGTGCGGCGGAGATCACTGCGAAAGCTGCAGCCCGCAATGTGTTTGGCTTTGCGCGGGTTAAGGAGAGTTCCGGCTACGTACTGTTTGAGTGCTATCAGCCGGAAGAGGCGGAGAAACTGGTGAGTGAGCTGCCGTTCAGCGAGCTGATTTTCTCCCGCCAGATGATCGTAGTGGGAGAACTGCTGCGTGATTTGCCGCCGGAAGATCGGGTGGCTCCGGTAACCGGTATGCTGACAGGTGTGGTGGAGAAGGGCGGCGAACTGCGTGTTGAGGTTCCCGACACTAACGAAAGTAAAGAGTTGCTGAAATTCTGCCGGAAGTTCACTGTGCCGCTGCGTGCCAGCCTTCGCGCCGCGGGGGTGTTGCTGAATTACGAGAGTAACAAGCGCCCGGTGGTACACGTGTTCTTTATTGCGCCGGGCCATTGTTACGTCGGCTATTCCCTGCCGCAGAACAACTCGCCGTTCTTTATGGGCATTCCGCGCCTCAAGTTTCCGTCTGATGCACCAAGCCGCTCGACGCTGAAGCTGGAAGAGGCGTTTCACGTCTTTATTCCTGCGGATGAGTGGGATGAGCGTCTGGCAAGCGGTATGTACGCGGTGGATTTGGGTGCCTGTCCGGGCGGCTGGACGTATCAGTTAGTCAAACGCAGCATGATGGTCCACGCCATTGATAATGGCCCGATGGCACCGAGCCTGATGGATACCGGGCAGGTTTTCCATCACCGGGAAGACGGCTTCAGGTATCGTCCGACGCGCAGTAATATCTACTGGCTGGTGTGCGATATGGTGGAGAAGCCGGTGCGGGTAGCGAACCTGATGGCGGACTGGCTGGTGAATGGCTGGTGCCGCGAGGCGATCTTCAACCTGAAGCTGCCAATGAAAAAACGCTATGAAGAGGTTTCGCAAAATCTGGCGATGATTGATGAGAGGCTGAAAGCGAACGGCATTAATGCCCAGATTCAGGCTCGCCAGCTGTACCACGATCGCGAAGAAGTCACGGTGCATATCCGTCGCCTCTGGGGCGCGACCCCGGGTCGTCGCGACGAGCGATAACCTGCGCGATTTATCATGCTAAAAGGCTCCGTTTCGGAGCCTTTTTTACGGGTGTTGCCACTGACGCTTGCGGCTTCTTTCAACTTTCGCCGCAAAAGCGTGGCTGATGATTATTTAACCCAGGCAGAGAGTCATATGTTTCTTCCAGTGACACATGGCGTCCCCGACCAATAGTTTCTCCCTGCACCAGCCCGTATTATCCACTTATTTCTGCAGCCGCAGCTCCTTCAGATTTCCTTCCATTGCCAGATCGGTTTTCAGGGTGGCAACCTGTCTGCAGACCTCAGCCATCTCCCTGTGCTGCTCCAGTTTTTTCCGCCACTTCTCCGCGACTGCGGGCAGGTTCTGATAGATCCCTTCCAGCGTGCCGAACTCCTGCAGCAACTGTGCTGCACTTTTGGCACCGATACCCGCCACGCCGGGGATCTTACTGCTGCCGATCCCGGCCAGTCCCCAATAATCCGGGAGTTGGCCAGGCGTTACGCCGAACTCCTTACTGATAAACGGCACGTCAAGCCAGCGTTTCTGAAAGTAGTCGCGGATCAGAATATTGGGTGCCAGCAGCTGGCAGTACCCCTTGTCGGTGGAGACGATAGTGGCCTGGTGGCCGCTGGCTGCAACCTTCGCCGCCAGCGTGGCCGCCAGATCGTCAGCTTCTTCTCCGGCAGCATGCCAGCAGGGAACGCCTGCTGCGGCAAAGGCCTCGCGCAGCCGCTGCATCTCCTCTTTCAGCGTATCCGGCATCGGCGAGCGTCCCGCTTTATAGTCCGGCAGCAGCTGGTGACGCCAGCCCTGGCGGCGGTCATCATCATCAAACACGGCGACTGCATGGGTCGGCTGGCTGTGCAGGATCAGCTGCGTGAGCGCATGGACGCAGGTTTCCTGGCACGGTGAACCCTGAACCGCATGGATACGACGGATCAGATTCAGGGCGTCAACAATCAATAAATGAATAGTCATAGTCAGGCACGAAGGGGAGCGGCACGGCTGCCGCTCCAGAGAAGATTACTTGATGATTTCGTAGCAGGGGATGTAGGCCGTTCCCGGCAGCTTCATACGGTGCTGGGCAACAAATCCCTGTAACAAATCGTCCATGCGGCGCATCATTTCCGGATCGCCATGCAGCTTATAAGGGCCTTTCTCTTTAATGGCCCGCACGCCAACATCCTTCACGTTACCGGCCACGATGCCGGAGAATGCCCGGCGCAGGGCTGCCGCAAGCTGCTCGGCTGGCTGATCTGGATAGAGGTTCAGGTTCGCCATATTTTCATGCGTCGGCACGAACGGCACCTGCAGATCCGGCGCGATGCGGATAGCCCAGTTAAAGCTGTAGGCATCGCCAGTTTCACGACGGTGCTCTTTCACTTTTGGCATCGCTTTTTTCATCAGCCGGGCCACTTCAGGCGCATCATCAATAATGATGGTGTAGTGCTGGCGGGCGGCTTCACCCAGCGTGCTGACGATAAATTCGTCCATCACGCGGAAGTAGTCTGCGCTCTCTTTTGGTCCGGTCAGTATCAGCGGCAGGATCTGATCCTGGTTGCGCGGATTCATCAAAATACCCAGCAGATAGAGCAGCTCTTCCGCTGTTCCCACCCCGCCCGGGAAGATGATGATGCCGTGGGCGATACGCACAAATGCCTCAAGACGCTTCTCAATGTCCGGCATGATGATCAGCTCATTGACCAGTGGGTTCGGCGGCTCAGCGGCGATAATCGAAGGCTCAGTCAGACCAATAAAGCGGCCTTCTTTATAACGCTGCTGCGCATGACCCACTGCCGCACCTTTCATGGGTGCTTCCATCACCCCTGGCCCGCAACCGGTACAGATGTTCAGCTCGCGCAGGCCCAGTTGTGAACCGACGTTACGGCAATACTGATATTCAACGGCATTAATCGAGTGCCCACCCCAGCACACCACGGTGTTCGGCTCTTCGCCAACATGCAGTGCCCGCGCGTTACGCAGGATGGAAAACACCAGATTGGTGATATGCACTGAGTCATCAATGTTCAGATGCTGGAAGCGGTCGGCGCTGTCGATCTGACCGTTAACGAACAGAATGTCACGCAGAACGGCAAACAGGTTAGCCTGCAGCGAACGGATAATGCGGCCATCGACAAAGGCTTCATCCGGCGGATTCAACAGCTCCAACTTTACGCCGCGCTCGCGACGCAGCACGTTGATGTCGAAATCTTCAAAACGGGACAACAGCTCATGACTGCTGTCGGTCTGGCTACCGGAGTTCAGTACGGCAAGAGAACAGTTGCGGAAGAGTTGGTAAAGGTCGCTGCTGGCCGTCCGTTTCAGCATGTCGACTTCCAGTTGGGACAGCAAATCCATTGAGCCTAACGGGCTGATTTGGGTAATCAAATTAACTCCTTTACACCCATCCGGGTGGTGATCGCTCCCGACGGGCAGCCAGACTGGCACCTCGTCGTGGAGAGGGAATGTCCCTGGGCGGGGGAAACCGTTCGCCCACCTTCAGAGTAGCTTTGTCCGCGGGGGTTTAACAATAGCGTGCTGCCTGGTTATGCGTAACGTTACGCAAAAAGAGAGCAAATTACTGGCGAACCAGGCGGGAAAGTCCTGGTTTAAACTCGCCGTTGCTGCGCCACGGATTGATATCCAGCCCGCCGCGGCGGGTATAACGGGCGTAAACGCTCAGACTTTCAGGCTGACAGAAGTGCAGAATATCGTTAAAAATGCGCTCGACGCACTGCTCGTGGAATTCGTTATGGTGACGGAAAGAAACCAGGTAGCGCAGCAGCGCTTCACGCTGAATACGTGGCCCGCGATAGCTGATCTGCACCGAGCCCCAGTCAGGCTGGTTGGTGATCAGACAGTTGGATTTGAGCAGATGGCTGACCAGCTGCTCTTCCACCACTTCAGCCTGTGTGGACTGCTGCAGATAGTCAGTGCTGAACTGGTAGCTATCGATTTCGATATCCTGCTCATCAATACAGTAGCCGCTGAAGTGACCGATGGGCTGGCCTTCCACTTCCTGCAGGCGGAACAGCGCCACGTTCACTTCTCCCTGCGCACAGGCGCTTAGATCCCGCTCCAGCGTGGCGCGCACTTCGCCCCAGTCCGCAAAACGGGTCTGATTAAAGCTGTTAAGGTAGAGTTTGAAGCTTTTGGATTCGATCAGATTGATGCTGTCGGCGTTCAGGGTCACTTCACCGACGGCCACCTGCGGCAACCCTTTGGCATTCAGCCAGGACAATTCGTACAGCGTCCAGATATCCGCGCCGTGAAAGGGTAAACTTTCCGGGAAAAGACCCAGCGGCTCGCGATTCATACTGCGCGGCACGGCCTGCAGCAAAGAGGGCTGGTAGATATCGTGGTATTCTGTTGGTTTTCCCAGGGTCAGACCGCTGAGCGCCTGATGTGGATCCTTTAAAGACATGGTTTTACCTTAATCGTTTCCCAATGTGGGCTTAGCCTTAGTGTAACCCAGGCAGCAGAGAGTGAAAAAAGAATGATTGAAGAGACTTCCCGCGCACTGACTGAATTTACCCGACACTATTGTGAGGTCTGGCAGCAGAAGAGCGGCCATGCGCCAGCCAGCAGCGAGCTGTATGGCGTGCCTTCTCCCTGCGTGCAGCATACGGGGGACGATGAAGTGTTCTGGCTGCCACAGCCGTTTACCCTTGCGCAAAATCTGGAGGCCATTGAGCGGGCACTGGATCTGCGCATCCAGCCCTCCGTGGTGGCCTGGTACACTTCACAGTTCGCGGGAGATATGGCTGCCAGCGTCAATGGACAATCCTGTACTTTACTGCAGACCTGGAGTGAGGAAGATTTTGTTCGTGTGCAGGAAAACCTGATTGGTCACCTGGTGATGAAGCGCCGTCTTAAGCACTCTCCGACGCTGTTTATCGCCACCACGGACTCTGAACTGGAAGTGATCTCGGTCTGTAATCTGAGTGGGGAAGTGGTGCTGGAACAGCTCGGTACCCTGAAGCGGACCGTGCTGGCTGGCGATCTGGCAACATTTCTCTTATCCGTCACCGTTTAATGGAGTAAATGCGGAAAAGGGCTGGCACCGTTGTGAGACATCTCTTACATAACCTGTAAGAGATCGCTTTTATAAGTACAGAGTATTCCTGGGGTTATTTGCGAAAAGTATTGTAAATCATGATGTTGATAAAAACAGGATTTATAAAAACCCCTTCTTGATCAAAAAAGAGCTGTGAGCCATATTGTTTGCTTATGACAATCGGGCAAAATAGCACTCATCGGAAAGGATGCTGTGGCTTAAGGATTGAGTCAGGACACATCTGGAAGATGCTGCAGGGAAAGTCTTCAGGACGAAGATAAAGGGAACATCTCAGGAAGAGTTAAGGGACACCTCCAGGACGGAGAATGTGAGCTGCCAGAATAGACAGCGAGCCAGGATGCTAAGGGACTATCACCACAGATGGTGAAATTGTAGGGAACACTTTAGGGACATAGTTATCAAGGATGAGCAGGGAGCACTAATGTAGCTGGATGGCTGCGAACGAACCGGGAGCACTGTTATTACAGTGCTCCCTTTTTTTCGTCCATACTTTTACCTCTCCCGCGCGTGAATGCTATGCTTGCGGCCCTTTTATTAAACTCTTTGACCGACAGGAGAGCGCTGATGAGCCGTGAACAGCTGGTTCGGGAACGCTTACAGGCGATCCAGCAAATATTACAAGACGCGGGGCTGTGGCAATCCTGCGCACCGAATTCTGAGGCTTTTGAGAGCCAGGAGCCTTTTTGCGTGGATACCATGATGCCGGTACAGTGGCTGCAGTGGGTGTTGCTGCCGCGCATGCAGGCAATGCTGGATGCCGGTGCTGCCCTGCCGGTCAAACTGGCCGTCGCACCTTATTATGAAATGGCGCTGGAAGGGGAGATCCCCGCCCGTGCCACACTCCTGCACGCCCTGAACGAGCTGGATCAGCTTTTTGAGCATGACGCCTGATGCTGGAGATTATTTATCAGGATCAATGGCTGGTGGCCGTGAATAAACCTGCGGGTTGGCTGGTTCACCGCAGCTGGCTGGACCGGCATGAAAAAGTTTTTGTCATGCAGACGGTGCGCGATCAGATTGGCCAGCATGTTTTCACCGTTCACCGGTTGGATCGCCCGACCTCAGGCGTTTTGCTGATGGCCCTGTCCAGCGAGGTTGCCCGCCAGCTGTCAGAACAGTTTGAGCAGTACCAGCTGCAGAAAACTTACCATGCGGTGGTCAGGGGTTGGCTTGAAGGCGAGGAGACCCTCGACTATGCCCTGACCGAAGAGCTGGACAAGATTGCCGATAAATTCGCTAATCCCGAAAAAGCCCCGCAGCCAGCGGTGACCCATTGGCGTGGGCTGGCAACCGCCGAACTGCCGGTACCGGTCAGCCGTTACGAGACCTCACGTTATTCGCTGGTGGAGCTGAAACCGCAGAGCGGCCGAAAACATCAGCTGCGTCGCCATATGACCCATCTGCGCCACCCGATTATTGGCGACACCGCGCATGGTGATTTGCGCCAGAACCGCAGCGCCGCGCAGAACTTTGGCATGAACCGTCTGATGCTGCATGCCAGTGAGCTGCAGCTGGCTCATCCCGTTACCGGAGAAGCACTGCTGCTGCGGGCCGGGCTGGATAAGGCCTGGCAGGGAATAATGGCGCCTTTCGGCTGGCAGACGTGTCTCCCTCATCTTCCGGGGGTTGAGTTTGACCCGGCTTACCCTCAGGATAGTGCCTCAGAATAAGCGCCCGGAAAGGAGAAAAGCATGGCTCAGGTAGGCATTTTTGTTGGCACGGTTTACGGTAATGCGCTGTTGGTCGCTGAGGAAGCGGAGCCTCTGCTGGCCGATCAGGGGCATCAGGTCAAGATTTTTGAAGACCCGACGCTGGAAGAGTGGCAGCGCTACAGCGAAGGTGTGGCGCTGGTTATCACCTCCACCACCGGGCAGGGCGATCTGCCTGACAGCATCGCGCCGCTGTTCCACGCTATCAAAGATAAGCTGGGACACCAGCCCATGCTGCGCTATGGCGTGATTGCGCTGGGCGACAGCAGCTACGATGATTTTTGTGGAGGCGGTAAAAAGTTTGATGCGCTGCTGCAGGAGCATGCGGCTCAGCGTGTGGGTGAGGTGCTGATGGTGGATGCAACTGAAAACCCGGAGCCGGAAGAGATTACCTCTCCGTGGGTTGACCAGTGGGCGAAACAGCTCGGCTGATGTATGTCGCCCCGGTTTCCGCTGCCGGGGCGTCCTGTCGGTCAGGTCACCGGTGCCGGGTTAAACACCGACAGCGCATTGTGAATCCCCCAGCGGTCAGACCAGGTCTCCTTGCGGCCGCTGGCAATATCCAGAATCAGCTCAAACACTCTCCAGCCCACCTGCTCGATAGTTTCCTCTCCGGTGGCAATAGTCCCTGCATTGATGTCCATCAAATCATGCCATCTGTCAGCCAGAGCGGTACGGGTCGCCATTTTGATCACCGGGATGGCTGCCAGTCCGTAAGGCGTGCCCCGTCCGGTAGTAAATACCTGCAGGGTGATGCCGGAAGCCATCTGCTGTGTCCCGCAGACAAAGTCACTGGCCGGAGTGGCGGCATAAATCAGCCCGCGCTTTGTCGGGCGCTGCCCTGGTGACAGGACTTCCATAATGGCGCTGCGGCCAGATTTGGCAATCGATCCCAGCGCTTTTTCTACCACGTTCGCCAGTCCGCCTTTTTTATTACCGGGAGAGGGGTTGGCGCTGCGATCGGTCTGCCCCATATTGAGGTAGTCGTCATACCAGGCCATCTCTTCCAGCAGCCGCTCTCCCACTTCTCTACTGACTACCCGTGGTGTGAGCAAATGCACCGCATCGCGCACTTCAGTGACTTCAGAAAACATCACCGTCGCGCCGCAGCGCACCAGTAAATCGGAAGCAAAGCCCACCGCCGGGTTCGCCGTCACGCCGGAAAAAGCGTCGCTGCCGCCGCACTGCATACCGACAATCAGCTCAGAGGCGGGGACGGTTTCACGTGTGCGCTGATTCAGGCGCTGCAAATGACGTTCGGCGACCTGCAGAATATCGTTGACCATTGACTCGAAGCCGACGTGTTTTTCATCCTGCAGCCGCACCACATCTTCTTCACCCAGCGATATCGCCTGGACATCAGGCGTTCCTTCCAGCAGGCGCTCTGGCTGCAGCTTCTCGCACCCCAGGCCGACAATCATCACTTCGCCACCAAAGTTGGCGTTCAGCGCCAGATTATGGATGGTGCGGATTGGCACCACGGCCGCCGGGGCATTAATCGCCACGCCGCAGCCATAGAGATGGTTCAGCGCCACCACGCCGTCAACGTTCGGGTAACGGGGCAGCAACTGGCGCTCAATAATCTGCACCACATAATCCACCACACCCGCCACGCAGTGCACGCTGGTGGTGATGCCGAGCAGATTTTTGGTGCCCACGCTGCCGTCCGCATTGCGATAACCTTCGAAGGTGTAGCCTTCAAGCGGGGGCAGTGCAGGGGGAATGTTGCTGGCGAGTGGCAGGGTGCCCAAAGCAGGCGCTTCCGGCAGCACCACCAGAGATTCATCAATCCAGCTTCCACGGGCAATATCGCGCACCGCATAGCCGATGATCTCACCGTAACGAACAATATTGCCGCCTTTAACAATATCGCTCAGTGCCACTTTATGGCCCTGGGGAATATGTTCTTTTAACACCAGCCCGCAGGAAAATTCAGTGCCTGCCGTCAGGCCATTATTATTCACCACAATGGCAACGTTATCGTTTTCATTTACCCGAATATAAAGGGGCGGATCGTTTCTTGATATGTTCATTGCTCGACAAGTCCTGACTTAAGTGTGTAGGGGACGTTTTTCTCTCCCTGATAAACGTAGAGTGACTTGCCAACGTTTCGACCTGATTCTGCTGCTCACAGTATAAAAGTGCCGTCGGGCAAAAACATTGTGCAGATGTCTGACATATTCCCGTAACAGCGCCCCTATTTTCTGGCGTAATACCAGTTATCAGTGAGAACGCTCACAAAGGACAGGGAGATGCTTCCAGAGTGTGACCGGCTCCGCAGATTGCCAGTGTTCCGTGAACCAGCCCGCAGGATATTGTGCAACTGCCATAACAATGCCTGATTTAAAGCATTTTCCCAGGGCGTTTTCCCGATGTATTCCCCTGCTGCCATTCCTATACTTTTTGACGACCATGAAGAGTGATTGCCACGCTGGCTGTTTCTGCTAATGAAAATTTAATCGCTGTGTTTAATCCAACATCATTCTGATACCCAACGCGATGTGTATGCAGTTTAGAGTGAGTTTGCCCTGGCTTAATTTCAGGAGTGCATCATGAATTCAATCAGCAGTACTGCGAGCGCGGTACAAAAAAGAACAAATGCTCGCTACTGGATAGTGGTGATGCTGTTTATCGTCACCTCTTTCAATTACGGCGACCGGGCAACGATTGCCATTGCCGGTTCCGCCATGTCGAAGGAAATCGGTCTGGATCCGGTCGGTCTGGGCTATATCTTCTCAGCGTTCTCCTGGGCCTATGTTATCGGACAGATCCCCGGTGGCTGGCTGCTGGACCGCTTTGGATCCCGCCGCGTCTACTTCTGGAGTATTTTCCTCTGGTCGCTGTTTACCCTGCTGCAGGGCTTTGTCGATCTGTTCAACGGTTTCACCGTGATCGCCGTGCTGTTTATGCTGCGCTTTATGGTCGGTCTGGCGGAAGCTCCCTCCTTCCCGGGTAACAGCCGGATCGTGGCGGCCTGGTTCCCGGCTCAGGAGCGAGGCACCGCGGTGGCTATTTTTAACTCCGCACAGTACTTCGCCACGGTGATTTTTGCCCCGATCATGGGCTGGCTGGTTTCTGCCGTGGGCTGGGCGCATGTGTTCTGGTTTATGGGTGGACTGGGGATCATCCTCAGTTTCATCTGGCTGAAAGTGATCCGTGACCCGAACGATCATCCCGGCGTGAACAAAGCTGAACTGGAGTACATGGAGCAGGGCGGTGCGCTGATCAACATGGATCAGAAGAAAGAAGAGCGCAAAGTCAGCTGGGCTGAAAAAATGTACCAGATCAGGCAACTGGTCGGATCGAGGATGATGATCGGTATTTATCTCGGTCAGTACTGCATTAACGCCTTAACCTACTTCTTTATCACCTGGTTCCCGGTCTATCTGGTTCAGGCGCGCGGCATGTCGATTCTGAAAGCCGGGATGGTAGCCTCTATCCCTGCCATCTGTGGTTTCCTCGGTGGTGTGCTCGGCGGGATTATTTCTGACTGGCTGATGCGCAAAACCGGCTCGCTGAACATCGCGCGTAAAACGCCAATCGTGCTGGGGATGCTGCTGTCGATCTCTATGGTGGTGTGCAATTACGTCGATACCGAATGGGTGGTGGTGTTCTTTATGGCACTGGCGTTCTTCGGCAAGGGCATTGGTGCGCTGGGCTGGGCGGTGATGGCAGATACTGCGCCGAAAGAGATCAGTGGCCTCAGCGGCGGCCTGTTCAATATGTTTGGCAACATCTCGGGCATCATCACACCTATCGCTATCGGCTACATTATCGCCACCACCGGCTCGTATAACGGTGCACTGATCTACGTTGGCATCCACGCCTTTGTCGCGGTGCTGAGCTATCTGGTGCTGGTACAGGACATCAAACGTATCGAGCTGAAACACCTGTAAGGACGAGTTATGAACACGCAAAGCAGTCCTGTTATCACGGATATGAAAGTCATCCCGGTTGCGGGCCATGACAGCATGCTACTCAATATCGGCGGCGCTCATGGTGCTTACTTCACCCGCAATATTGTGGTGCTGACCGACAGTGCAGGCAATACCGGTGTGGGTGAAGCGCCGGGCGGCGAAACCATCTGGCAGACGCTGGTTGATGCCATCCCGCAGGTAAAAGGCAAGGAAGTGGCGCGGATGAACAGCCTGGTGCAGCAGGTACACCGCGGCAATCAGTCGGCGGATTTCGATACCTTCGGCAAAGGAGCCTGGACCTTTGAGCTGCGGGTGAATGCGGTGGCGGCGCTGGAAGCGGCGCTGCTGGATTTGCTGGGCAAGTGCCTGAATGTTCCGGTCGCCGAGCTGCTGGGGCCGGGTAAACAGCGTGATGAAGTATTGCTGCTCGGTTACCTGTTCTATATCGGCGATCGGGAGAAGACCGATCTGCCCTATCTGAACGGCGAACACGCTGCGCATGACTGGTATCACCTGCGCCATCAAAAGGCGATGGACAGTGCGGCCGTGGTGCGGCTGGCCGAGGCGGCGCAGGACAAATACGGCTTCAAAGACTTCAAGCTGAAAGGCGGCGTGCTGCCCGGCGAGCAGGAGATTGAGGCGGTGAAGGCGATGAAAAAACGCTTTCCCGATGCGCGGATCACCGTCGACCCCAACGGTGCCTGGCATCTGGATGAAGCGATTGCGCTGTGCAAAGACATGCAGGGCATCCTGACCTATGCCGAAGATCCTTGCGGTGCAGAGCAGGGCTATTCCGGTCGTGAAGTGATGGCCGAGTTCAAGCGCGCTACCGGCCTGCCGGTCGCCACCAATATGATTGCCACCAACTGGCGTGAGATGAATCACGCTGTGATGCTCAACTCGGTGGACATCCCGCTGGCAGACCCGCATTTCTGGACGCTGAGCGGCGCGGTGCGCGTGGCCCAGCTTTGTGATGACTGGGGGCTGACCTGGGGCTGTCACTCCAATAACCACTTTGATATTTCACTGGCGATGTTCACCCATGTGGGTGCCGCCGCGCCGGGTAAACCCACGGCGATTGATACCCACTGGATCTGGCAGGAGGGCGACCAGCGCCTGACCAGAGAACCCCTGCAGATCCGCAACGGCAAAATCGCCGTGCCGGTTGCACCGGGACTGGGTGTTGAACTGGACTGGGCGCAGATTGAGAAAGCCCATGCGCTGTATAAAACGCTGGCCGGTGGTTCGCGCAATGACGCCACCGCGATGCAGTACCTGATCCCAGGCTGGACATTCGATCGCAAGCGCCCGGCTTTTGGACGCTGAATCCTGACAGGCAGAAGGAAAACGTTATGAGTCAAGCTACAGCCACGCCGCTGATCACCGAAATGCAGGTGATCCCGGTGGCCGGTCACGACAGCATGCTGCTGAACCTCAGTGGTGCCCATGCGCCATTTTTCACCCGCAATATCGTCATTATCAAAGACAATTCGGGTCATACAGGCGTGGGCGAAATCCCCGGCGGAGAGAAAATCCGTAAGACGCTGGAAGAAGCTGCGGCGTTGCTGACCGGCCACTCAATTGGTGAATATAAAAACCTGCTCAGCAACGTGCGTAATACTTTTGCTGACCGTGATGCAGGCGGGCGTGGAACACAGACCTTTGATTTGCGCACCACCATTCACGTGGTGACCGGGATTGAAGCTGCGCTGCTGGATCTGCTGGGGCAGCATCTGGGCGTCAACGTGGCTTCACTGCTCGGCGACGGGCAGCAGCGCGATTGCGTTGAGATGCTCGGTTACCTGTTCTACGTCGGCGACCGTCGCAAAACTTCCCTGCCGTATCAGAGCCAGCCGGATGACAGCTGTGACTGGTATCGCCTGCGCCATGAAGAGGCGCTGACGCCGGAAACGGTGGTCAGACTGGCCGAAGCGGCTTACGAAAAATATGGCTTCAACGACTTCAAACTGAAAGGCGGCGTGCTGGCCGGTAGCGAAGAAGGCGAGGCCGTGACGGCGCTGGCAAAACGTTTCCCGGAGGCGCGCATCACGCTGGATCCTAACGGAGCCTGGTCGCTTAGCGAGGCGATTGAGTTGGGTAAACAGCTGACCGGCGTGCTGGCCTATGCGGAAGATCCCTGTGGCGCAGAGCAGGGCTATTCCGGACGCGAGGTGATGGCCGAGTTCCGCCGTGCCACCGGGCTGCCGACCGCCACCAATATGATCGCCACCGACTGGCGGCAGATGGGGCATACTCTCTCTTTGCAGTCCGTCGATATTCCGCTGGCGGACCCGCACTTCTGGACGATGCAGGGCTCCGTTCGCGTGGCGCAAATGTGCCACGACTTTGGCCTCACCTGGGGTTCTCACTCCAATAACCATTTCGATATTTCCCTGGCAATGTTCACCCACGTTGCCGCCGCTGCGCCAGGCAAAATCACTGCAATTGATACCCACTGGATCTGGCAGGAAGGCAATCAGCGCCTGACCCGCCAGCCATTGCAGATCAAAGGTGGCCGCGTACAGGTTCCTCAGAAGCCGGGGCTGGGCGTGGAGCTGGATATGGATCAGGTGATGAAAGCGCATCAGCTGTATCTGCAACACGGGCTGGGCGCGCGTAACGACGCGCAGGCGATGCAGTTCCTGGTACCAAACTGGACCTTCGACAATAAACGCCCTTGTCTGGTGCGCTAACTTTTTCAGGAGAGAGTGATGAGCTACGTAAACACCCCTAACAGTTTTCGTCAGCGCCTGCTGGCGGGGGAAACCCTGATCGGCAGCTGGTGTGCGCTGGCAAACCCGATTACCACGGAAGTGCTGGGTCTGGCCGGATTTGACTGGCTGGTTCTGGATGGCGAGCACGCTCCCAACGATATCACCACTTTTGTACCGCAGCTGATGGCCCTGAAGGGCAGCGTCAGTGCGCCGGTGGTTCGCCCGCCGTGCAACGAACCGGTGATCATCAAGCGGCTGCTGGACATCGGTTTTTCCAACTTTCTGATCCCCTTCGTGGAAACGGCAGAAGAAGCGGCGCTGGCCGTGGCTTCCACCCGCTATCCACCGCTGGGTATTCGCGGGGTTTCGGTTTCTCACCGCAGCAACATGTACGGCACCGTGCCGGAGTACAACAGCACCATCAATGACAACATTACCGTGCTGGTGCAGATCGAAACCCAGCAGGCGGTGGACAATATTGATGCCATCGCGGCTGTCGACGGCGTGGATGGTATTTTTGTCGGCCCGGGCGACCTTTCAGCTGCGCTGGGCTATCTCGGCCAGCCGGCGCATCCGGAAGTGCTGAAAGTCATTAAGCATGTCTTTGAGCGGGCAAAAGCGGCCGGCAAACCCAGCGGGATCCTGGCACCAGTTGAGGCCGACGCGCGCCGCTATCTGGAATGGGGTGCCGGTTTTGTGGCGGTAGGCAGCGATCTTGGTGTCTTCCGTGGGGCCACTCAGGCCCTGTGCGATCGCTTCAAAAAATAACCCACACTTAAGGAGAAATGAGATGAAAATTGGCTTTATTGGTCTGGGCATCATGGGCAAACCCATGAGCAAAAATTTGCTGAAAGCAGGCTATTCGCTGGTGGTTCGCGATCATAACGCTGATAGCGTGGCAGAACTCGTCAGCCTGGGCGCAACGTCAGCCGCTTCTTCCAGGGCGGTGGCGGAGCAGAGTGACGTGATTATCACCATGCTGCCGAACTCCCCTCATGTTAAAGAAGTGCTGCTGGGTGAAGAGAGCGTAATCCAGGGCGCGAAACCGGGCACTATCGTGATTGATATGAGCTCGATTGCCCCGCTGGCCAGCCGAGAAATTCATCAGGAGCTGGCGAAGAAAAACATCGCGCTGCTGGATGCGCCGGTCAGCGGCGGCGAGCCGAAGGCCATTGAAGGCACTCTTTCCGTCATGGTTGGCGGTGACAAGGAGCTGTTCGACAAGTGTTATGACATCATGAAGGCGATGGCGGGGTCGGTAGTGCACACCGGCGAAATCGGCGCAGGCAACGTGACCAAACTGGCTAACCAGGTGATTGTAGCGCTGAATATTGCGGCGATGTCGGAGGCGCTAACGCTGGCCACGAAAGCCGGAGTGAACCCGGACCTGGTGTATCAGGCAATCCGTGGCGGCCTGGCTGGCAGTACCGTGCTGGATGCTAAAGCCCCGATGGTGATGGACCGCAACTTCAAGCCGGGTTTCCGCATCGATCTGCATATCAAAGATCTGGCCAACGCGCTGGACACCTCGCACGGCGTCGGAGCGCAGCTGCCGCTGACCGCCGCAGTGATGGAGATGATGCAGGCGCTGCGTGCAGATGGATTGGGCACCGCCGACCACAGCGCGCTGGCTTGCTATTATGAGAAGTTAGCCAAAGTTGAAATCAGCAAGTAGCACAGGCGACCGGCTTTGCTTGCTGAGCCGGTACCTGCACTGCTTGCCCGCCAGTTCAAATGCGCACGGATAATGTATGAAAATAGTAATCGCACCGGATTCATATAAAGAGAGTCTGTCAGCCCAGCAGGTTGCCACGCAGATTGAGTTGGGGTTTCGCGAGTTTTTCCCCGATGCAGACTACGTGAAACTGCCGGTAGCTGATGGAGGTGAAGGAACAGTTGAGGCGATGGTGGCGGCGACCAGCGGCAGTCTGATTCGGCTGAACGTCACCGGCCCGCTGGGTGAACCCGTCGAGGCTTTTTATGGCCTCTCCGGCGATGACAGCTGCGCCTTTATCGAGATGGCCGCTGCCAGCGGGCTGGAGCTGGTGCCCGCCGCCCGCCGCGATCCGCTGGTCACCACGTCTTACGGCACGGGAGAGCTGATCCGTAACGCACTGGATAAGGGTGTCGAGCACTTTATCATCGGTATCGGCGGCAGCGCCACCAACGATGGTGGCTCCGGTATGGTGCAGGCGCTGGGGGCGAAGCTGCTGGATAAGCATGGGCGACAGATCGGTTACGGCGGCGGACAACTGCCGGAGCTGGTCAGTATTGATATGAGTACTTTAGATCCCCGCATCAAAAACTGCCGGTTTGAAATTGCCTGTGACGTGACAAATCCGCTGCTGGGCGATGAAGGGGCTTCCGCCATTTTTGGTCCGCAAAAAGGGGCCACGCCGAATCAGGTTTTGCAGCTGGATAAGGCGCTGGCTCATTATGCTGAAGTTATCCATCGCGAGCTGGATATCGACGTGCTGTCGGTTCCCGGTGGCGGCGCGGCTGGTGGCATGGGCGTTGCACTGCATGCGTTCTGCCAGGCCGAGCTGCGGCGGGGGATTGAGATCGTCACCGAGGCGCTGGGGTTGGATGAGTTGGTCAAAGACGCCACGCTGGTGATCACCGGTGAAGGACGTATCGACAGCCAGACCATTCACGGCAAAGTGCCGATAGGGGTGGCAAAAGTCGCTAAACGTTACAACAAGCCGGTGATTGGCATTGCGGGGAGCCTGACCGCTGATGTGGCAGTGGTCCACGATCACGGCCTGGATGCGGTTTTTAGTGTGATTTACAGCATCTGTACGCTGGAAGAGGCGCTTGCTGATGCGGCAGAGAATGTGCGGATGACCGCGCGGAATATTGCTGCTTCACTGGCTATCGGGCAGACCATGCGCGGGGAATAGATTCCGTCGTTACGAGCGAACATCGGTTCGGGCGGAATTAATTCCGCCCCTGCAGTCAGGCATATTGCATCGTGGGGAAAATCATTCACCCTGCCAGCCGCTACTCCTCACTTATGCCCAGCGTCTCTTTCGCCAGTCTGGCAACATTCTCCATCTCATCCAGCAGTTCAAACAGTTCTGGCTCAATGATCTCAATGTCGTTATTGGCTCTCAGGCTCTGCTCCAGCTGCTGGCACAGCTGCTTCAGGCGTGGTACGCCGCTGTAGCTGGCGCTGCCGTGCAGTTTGTGAATGATGTCGCGCAGCCCGATCGGATTGTTTTCTGCCATATTGCTCTCGACCAGCGCGTGCACATCCGGCAGGAAATCAATCAGCATTTTCAGCAGGTCACGGGCTAAATCGGGCTTATTGGCAGCCTGGCGCAGCGCCAGATCCCAGTCCAGAGAGGCCGAAACATCAGGGAGTTTCGGCAATGCAGGCACCACGCCCGGCGAGTAGCGTGCGAGCAGGTGGCCGAGTTTCACCTCATCAATCGGTTTGGCGAGATAGTCATTCATCCCGGCCTTAAACAGATGTTCCCGTTCGCCATCCAGCGCATGGGCGGTCACCGCCACAATCGGGGTGGAAGCATGTTCCGGCAGCTGACGGATCAGTTCACTGGCGCGGATGCCGTCAATATCCGGCATCTGAATATCCATCAGAATAATATCCAGATCCTGCTGCTTCGCCTTCTCAATTGCCATTTCGCCGCTGTCGCTGAGCACGATTTTTTCCACCTGTTCTTCCAGTAGCGCCTCAATCAGCTTCAGGTTGGCCGGGTTATCATCCACCGCCATCACCGTCAGCGGCAGCCGCTGTCTGCCCGGCCGGTATTCAGTCTCACGCGAGTGATGATCCAGCAGTACCGGCAGCAGGCGGGAAAGAGAAACCGGTTTAATCAGACAGGCACTGACGCCACGGGCTTTTAAGTCCTCCGCATAGACCTGCATCTGACACGGCAGCGCCATAATCACGTTGTCAGCGCGTTGCAGGGTCGGCAGCAGTTCATGGTTGCTGATCTCCTGGTCATGATCCCGGGTGACCGGCAGGCCAATCAGCAGGGCATCGTAGTGCGGCTCGGTCAGCCCCTCCAGCGTGGCACTGTAGCTGACCGTCATTCGCGTGGCCGCCAGCAGATCCATCGTCGCCTGAGCCGCGGCCGGGTTCGCCTCAACATAGGCCAGACGCTTGCCCTGCAGGCAGTCTGCCGCACGGGGATCGCTGGCTGCGTTAGGGTTGAGAGCCAGATTGATATGGAACCAGAAAGTAGACCCCTGGTTCAGTCGGCTATGGAAGGAGATCTCTCCACCCATTTCGTTGACCAGTTTCTGGGTGATCACCAGCCCCAGCCCGGTGCCGCCATGACGCCGCGAAATACTGGCATCGGCCTGGCGGAAGGCCTGGAACAGCTGCGACTGCTGCTTCTCGGAAATGCCGATGCCGGTATCATGGATCTGCACTTCCAGATCGACCCGATTGTTGCTCAGCGAGCGCTTCTCAACGCGGATATCGATATTGCCGCGCTCAGTAAACTTAATGGCGTTGCCCAGCAGGTTGACGATGATCTGTTGCAGGCGCAGCGGGTCACCGATGGCGTTATCCGGCACGTCATGCTGGATGCTTATCGTCAGTTCCAGCCCTTTTTCATGAGCGGACTGGGCCAGCAGCACCACTACCTCATCCAGCGTGGCGCGCAGCGGGAAGGGGATGGTTTCCAGCACCAGCTTGCCCGCTTCCAGCTTGGAGAAGTCGAGCACGTCATTGATGATGCTAAGCAGATTGTTTGCCGAGCGCTCAATGGTATGCAGATAGTCGCGTTGGGTAATATTCAGTGAAGTCTTCAGCGTCTGACGGGTAAAGCCGATCACGCCATTCAGCGGAGTCCGCAGTTCGTGCGACATATTGGCGAGGAATTCGGATTTGATCCTCGCTGCTTCCTGCGCACGCTTCTTGGCCAGATCCAGCTCAACGTTCTGGATCTCCATCTGCTCCAGGGTTTCGCGCAGATCGGAAGTGGCCTGGTCGATATTCTGCTGCATCTCTTCGTGATAGGCGGTCAGTGACATCGCCATTGAGTTAATGCCGTTTTTCAGCATATCCAGCTCACCCAGCATATGTCCGGCCACCCGGCTGTCGAGCTGTCCACGGCGGATGCGGTCGACGGTGTTCACCATATTGCGGATCGGCCCGGTCACGTCACGCATCAGCCGGTAGGCAAACAGCATGGCCAGGCACAGGCAGAAAAGCAGCAGCAGGGTGGAGACAAAAACTTCTTTGTACTGCTGTAATCTGACCGACTGTAAATCCAGCTCAATGGCCACATAGCCCAGCGGGTTGCCGCTGGGTTTGGCATCTTCATCCGGCGACTCATCCGGATAGTAACTTTCGGAAAGAATCGGGGTGCGCAGGATCACCGAATTGCCCTGACGCTCATAGCTGAAGGTATCCGGTAACGTTGTGCCTTCCGGAACGCGCAATTTTTCAGCATTGAAATGATAATTAGAGGTAACGAAGAGCTGGTTCTGCGCATCGAACACGGTAATGGCGCGGACAATGTCGGAATGACGACGGTGCAGCAGGCTGACAAGCTGGCGAACTGACTCCTTGCTGTGGAAGGTCATGCCGTATTCGCTGGAGACGGCCAGCGGTTCAATGATGTTGGCACCCGCATCCACCAGCTGGTGCTGTAACTCATTGTAACGATGCACAATAAAGAAAGTACTCAACAGCAGCCCAATCATCAGCGTGGGGGCCAGAATCAAAATCATCATGCGTGCCCGCAGGCTGTATTTGGTCATAATTGTCCTGTTGCGCGGGTGACTCCGGTCGAATTTATCCGATCGCTGGTGTAGGCTACGCACGCTTTTTCGCTAACAACACTAAAGAAGAAACTGAATAATGGCGCAATTCTACTCTGCAAAACGGCGTGTGACGACCCGCCAGATCATAACTGTGGCAGTTAATGACCTTGACGGATCGGGTCAGGGCGTGGCACGGCACAACGGGAAGGCGCTGTTTATCAGCGGGGCGTTGCCCGGCGAGCAGGCAGAAGTGGAAATCACCGGGGATAAACGCTCCTGGGCGCGGGGGACCGCCAGACGCATCCTCTCTGCCAGCCCTGAGCGCGTGGAACCGAAATGCCCACATTTCACCCGCTGCGGCGGTTGCCAGCAGCAGCATGCCTCTCCGGCCTTGCAACAGCAGAGTAAAGCCAAAGCGCTGGCCCGCCTGCTCAGTCAGGAAACCGGGAAGCAGGTTGCCGTTGATGCCATTCTCTCCGGTGAGCCATATGGCTATCGCCGCCGCGCGCGTCTGGGCCTGAACTTCGACAAGCGCAGCCAGACATTACAGATGGGATTCCGTCAGGCGGCCTCCAGCGATCTGATTACCCTCACCCAGTGCCCCGTTTTGAAGCCCGAACTTAATGCGTTGATCCCGCCATTGCATCAGGTCCTGGGCAGTTTACAGGCAGTCCGCCGCCTGGGACATGCAGAGCTGGTGCTGGCGGATAACGGCCCGCTGCTGGTTTTACGTCACCTGGACCCGCTAAGTGGGGCGGACCAGAAAAAACTGGAACAGTTTTCGCATAACCATCAGGTAGCGCTGTTTCTGGCTCCTGACAGCGATACGCTGGTGCAGCTCAGTGGCGATATGCCATTTTATCGGATCGATAGCCTTAAACTGAATTTTAGCCCGCGTGACTTTATTCAGATAAATGGCGAGTTGAATGAACTGATGGTCAGCGAAGCGCTGGCATGGCTGGATTTGCAGCCAGAAGATCGGCTGCTTGATTTGTTTTGTGGCATGGGAAACTTCACGCTTCCTTCAGGAAAACGGGTGGAAAATGTCACGGGTGTGGAGGGCGTTGAAGCATTAGTCCTAAAGGCCAGGTATAATGCCGCCGAGAACAGTCTGAATAATGTTGAATTCTTTCAGCACAATCTGGAAGAGGATGTTGCGGGGCAGCCGTGGGCTGCAAAAGGATTTAACAAGGTGTTACTGGACCCGGCCCGAGCCGGAGCGGCAGGTGTTATACCTCACATAATTAAACTTGCCCCGGAACACGTGGTCTATGTTTCCTGTAATCCGACTACACTTGCCCGGGATAGTCAGAGTTTTCTGACATCAGGCTACCAATTGGAAAGGGTTACGCTGCTTGATATGTTTCCGCATACCGGGCACGTGGAATCCATGGTGTTATTTAGCCGAAAACAGGCTCCCGAAAGGGAGTAAGCCAGGAGAGGATATGGTTGCGGTAAGAAGTGCACATTTGAATACGGCTGGCGAGTTCGCTCTCGACCAATGGATCACCAGTTTGGGGATCTCTAACCAGCAGTCATGTGAACGACTGGCCGATACCTGGCGCTATTGCGAAGAAGCCACGCAGCACCATGCTGACGCCGCGCTCCTGCTGTGGCGCGGCGTGGAGATGGTGGAAATCCTCTCGATGCTCAGTATGGACAGCGAAAGCCTGCGCGCTGCGCTGTTGTTCCCTCTTGCCGATGCCAATGTGGTTTCGGAGGAGGTGCTGGAAGAGAAATTCGGCAAAGCCATCGTCTCGCTGGTCCACGGCGTGCGCGACATGGACGCCATCCGTCAGCTGAAAGCCACTCATAATGACTCGATGGCCTCTGAGCAGGTCGATAACGTTCGCCGCATGCTGCTGGCGATGGTGGAAGATTTCCGCTGTGTGGTGATCAAGCTGGCCGAGCGGATTGCCCATCTGCGTGAAGTAAAGGATGCGCCGGAAGATGAGCGCGTGCTGGCGGCCAAAGAGTGTACCAATATCTATGCGCCACTGGCCAACCGTCTCGGTATCGGTCAGTTGAAGTGGGAGCTGGAAGATTTCTGCTTCCGCTATCTGCATCCCGATGAATACAAACGCATCGCCAAACTGCTGCACGAGCGGCGTATCGATCGTGAACAGTACATTGATACCTTCGTGCAGTCGCTGCGTACCGAAATCGTCAAAGAGGGCGTTAAGGCTGAAGTCTATGGCCGTCCGAAGCACATCTACAGCATCTGGCGCAAAATGCAGAAGAAGTCGCTGACGTTTGATGAGCTGTTTGACGTACGGGCGGTGCGTATCGTGGCTGAGCGCCTGCAGGACTGCTACGGTGCGCTGGGGATTGTGCACACGCTGTATCGCCATCTGCCCAGCGAGTTTGACGACTACGTGGCTAACCCGAAACCGAACGGCTATCAGTCAATCCACACCGTGGTGCTGGGGCCAAAGGGCAAGACGGTGGAAATTCAAATCCGTACCCGCCAGATGCATGAAGATGCCGAGCTGGGTGTGGCCGCTCACTGGAAGTATAAAGAGGGCGGTACCACGGGCAGCGCACGTGGCGCATCCGGCCATGAAGAGCGGATTGCCTGGCTGCGTAAGCTGATTGCCTGGCAGGAAGAGATGGCTGACTCCGGCGAGATGCTGGATGAGGTGCGCAGCCAGGTCTTCGACGACCGCGTCTACGTATTTACCCCCAAAGGGGACGTGGTGGACCTGCCGGCAGGCTCCACGCCCCTGGACTTCGCCTACCATATCCACAGCGATATCGGTCACCGCTGTATCGGGGCCAAAATTGGCGGCCGCATCGTGCCGTTTACCTATCAGCTGCAGATGGGCGATCAGATCGACATCATCACCCAGCGGCAGCCGAACCCCAGTCGCGACTGGCTGAACCCCAACCTGGGTTACGTCACTACCAGCCGTGGGCGTTCCAAAATTCACGCCTGGTTCCGCAAACAGGATCGTGACAAAAACATCGTGGCAGGACGGCAGATCCTCGACAGCGAGCTGGACCATCTCGATATCAACCTGAAAGAAGCCGAAAAGCTGCTGCTGCCGCGCTACAACTTTAACACGCTGGATGAGCTGCTGGCGGCGATTGGTGGCGGTGATATCCGCCTCAATCAGATGACTAACTTCCTGCAGTCCAGGCTGAACAAGCCGAGTGCGGAAGAGGAAGACCGCGAAGCGTTGCGCCAGCTGACACAGAAATCCGCCGCGCCGCGCAGTAAAGAAAGCGGTCGTGTGGTGGTGGAGGGCGTCGGTAATCTGATGCACCACATTGCCCGCTGCTGCCAGCCGATCCCGGGCGATGACATTGTCGGCTTTATCACTCAGGGCCGGGGGATCTCCATCCACCGTGCCGACTGCGATCAACTGACCGAGCTGATGTCCCATGCGCCTGAGCGGATTGTCGATGCGGTCTGGGGCGAAAGCTACTCCAGCGGCTACTCGCTGGTGGTGCGCGTTACCGCTAACGACCGCAGTGGCCTGCTGCGCGATATCACCACCATCCTGGCTAACGAAAAGGTCAACGTGCTGGGCGTTTCCAGCCGCAGCGACACCAAAAAGCAGCTGGCGACCATCGATATGGATATCGAAATTTATAACCAGCAGGTGCTGGGCAGGGTGCTGGCAAGGCTGAATCAGGTGCCGGATATCATTGACGCTAAGAGATTGCATTGATCTTTAAGGCGGCTACTTTACTTGCCATTTTGCGTCCCGGCAGTGCTCACCCTGGTCACATACTTCGTGTATGCTCCCAGGGATTGCGCGCTGGCGGAACGAAAACTGGCTGCGCCAGTCACGCCACGACGTTGCCAGTCTTAAATCAAGACATTACAGGAATTCGCTATGACTTCACTCGATCGCCTGCTGGGCATCATGAAAACCCTGCGCGATCCGCAAAAAGGCTGCCCGTGGGACCGCGAGCAAACCTTTGCCACCATCGCCCCTTATACGCTGGAAGAGACCTACGAGGTGCTGGACGCCATCAGCCGCGAGGATTTTGACGATCTGCAGGGCGAGTTAGGCGACCTGCTGTTTCAGGTGGTGTTCTGTGCCCGGATGGCCGATGAAGAAGGGCTTTTTAACTTCGACGACATCTGCAACACCATCAGTGACAAGCTGGAGCGCCGTCACCCGCATATCTTCGGCGACGTGAAGGTCAGCGGCAGCAAAGAGGTGCTGGCTAACTGGGAGCAGATTAAAACCAGCGAGCGGGCCGGTAAAGAGCAACACTCCGCGCTGGATGATATCCCTCGCGCGCTGCCCGCCCTGATGCGATCGCACAAGATTCAGAAGCGTTGCAGCAACGTCGGTTTTGACTGGCACACTCTCGGTCCGGTGCTGGATAAAGTGTATGAAGAGATCGACGAAGTGATGCACGAGGCAAAACAGGCGGTGGTCGATCAGCAGAAGCTGGAAGAGGAGATCGGTGACCTGCTGTTTGCGACGGTTAATCTCTCCCGCCATCTTGGCAGCAAAGCTGAAACCGCGCTGCAAAAGGCCAACGATAAATACGAACGTCGCTTCCGTCAGGTGGAGCAGATCATTGCTGCTCAGGGTTTAAAAATGCAGGAAGCGACGCTGGAACAGATGGAAGCCGCCTGGCAGCAGATCAAATCCCAGGAATAATAGCTGACTCGATTCAACAAAAATGTGACTTGTGTCAACCTCAAACGCCGCGCGCCAGGGTAATATCGTGGCGGTCAATACGGTGGCTGGCAGATAACCAGAAACGATCAATTGTGGCACTGAGGGGATTCCGGTATACTGTTTTCCCGTCCTGGTTATTCCATCGTCTTTAAACCTACTTTCTCAGGTTCAGCATGACAACGAACTATATTTTTGTGACCGGCGGGGTCGTATCCTCTCTGGGTAAAGGCATTGCCGCAGCCTCCCTGGCCGCCATTCTTGAAGCACGTGGTCTTAATGTGACCATCATGAAGCTGGACCCGTATATCAACGTGGATCCGGGCACCATGAGTCCCACTCAGCACGGCGAAGTGTTCGTCACCGATGACGGCGCGGAAACCGATCTGGATCTGGGCCACTACGAGCGCTTCATCCGCACCAAAATGAGCCGTCGCAACAACTTCACCACTGGCCGTATCTACTCAGAAGTCCTGCGCAAAGAGCGCCGTGGCGACTATCTGGGCGCGACCATTCAGGTGATCCCACACATTACCAATGCCATCAAAGAGCGCATCATCGAAGGCGGTGAAGGCCATGATGTGGTGCTGGTGGAAATTGGGGGAACCGTCGGCGATATCGAATCTCTGCCGTTCCTCGAAGCCATACGCCAGATGGCCGTTGATGTGGGCCGCGAACACACCATGTATATGCACCTGACGCTGGTGCCTTATATGGCTGCAGCCGGTGAAGTGAAAACCAAACCGACTCAGCACTCCGTTAAAGAACTGCTGTCTATCGGTATCCAGCCTGACGTGCTGATCTGCCGCTCCGATCGTGCCGTACCGGCCAATGAACGTGCGAAAATCGCGCTGTTCTGTAACGTACCGGAAAAAGCGGTTATCTCTCTGAAAGATGTTGATTCCATCTATAAAATCCCTGGCATGCTGAAATCTCAGGGCCTGGATGACTATATCTGCAAACGCTTCAGTCTGAACGCGCCGGAAGCTAACCTGGCCGAATGGGAACAGGTTATTTACGAAGAAGCCAACCCGGGCGGCGAAGTCACTATCGGCATGGTCGGCAAATACGTTGAGCTGCCGGATGCCTATAAGTCAGTGATTGAAGCGCTGAAGCACGGTGGCCTGAAAAACCGCGTCACCGTGAACATCAAGCTGATCGACTCGCAGGACATTGAAAGCCGCGGTGTCGAATTGCTGAAAGATTTGGATGCTATCCTGATCCCAGGCGGCTTCGGCTACCGTGGTGTGGAAGGCAAACTGATGACCGCTCGTTATGCGCGTGAAAACAACATCCCATACCTGGGCATCTGCCTGGGTATGCAGGTTGCTCTGATGGAGTTTGCCCGTAACGTTGCCGGTATGGAAGGCGCAAACTCCACGGAATTTGTGCCAGACTGTAAGTACCCGGTGGTGGCATTGATCACCGAGTGGCGCGACGAAGAAGGCAATGTTGAGCAGCGTACCGAACAGAGCGATCTGGGCGGCACCATGCGACTGGGCAGCCAGCAGTGCCAGCTGACCAAAGACAGCCTGGTGCATCAGCTGTACGGTTCTGACACCATTGTCGAGCGCCATCGCCACCGCTATGAAGTGAACAACTTGCTGTTGAAGCAAATCGAAGCGGCTGGATTACGTGTGGCAGGCCGCTCCGGGGACGACCAACTGGTGGAGATCATTGAGATCCCTGAGCACCCTTGGTTTGTTGCGTGTCAGTTCCATCCGGAATTTACCTCAACACCCCGTGACGGTCACCCGCTGTTTGCCGGCTTTGTGAAAGCGGCCAGCGAGTACCAGAAGCGTTTGGCTAAATAAGTGTTTTCATAACGGCGCGCGAACTTTTCGCGCGTTGTTTGTCTGAGTTTAGATAACTTGTACTGAGGAAAAACTAATGTCCAAAATCGTTAAAGTCATCGGTCGCGAAATCATCGATTCTCGTGGCAACCCGACCGTTGAAGCAGAAGTGCATCTGGAAGGCGGTTTCGTTGGTATGGCGGCTGCGCCATCAGGTGCGTCTACCGGTTCCCGCGAAGCGCTGGAACTGCGTGACGGTGACAAGTCTCGTTTCCTGGGCAAAGGCGTAACCAAAGCTGTTGCCGCAGTAAATGGCCCAATCGCTGACGCGGTGACCGGCAAAGATGCGAAAGACCAGGCAAACATCGACAAGATCATGATCGATCTCGACGGGACTGAGAACAAATCCAAGTTCGGCGCTAACGCCATCCTGGCTGTTTCTCTGGCCGCTGCTAAAGCCGCTGCTGCTGCGAAAGGCATGCCGCTGTATGAGCACATCGCTGAACTGAACGGCACCCCAGGCAAATTCTCTATGCCACTGCCAATGATGAACATCATCAACGGCGGTGAGCACGCCGACAACAACGTCGACATCCAGGAATTCATGATCCAGCCAGTGGGCGCAAAAACCCTGAAAGAAGCCATCCGTATGGGTTCTGAAGTGTTCCACACCCTGGCAAAAGTATTGAAGTCTAAAGGCATGGGCACTGCAGTTGGTGACGAAGGTGGCTACGCGCCAAACCTGGGTTCCAACGCCGAAGCGCTGGCTGTTATCGCTGAAGCGGTAAAAGCAGCAGGCTACGAGCTGGGCAAAGACATCACTCTGGCGATGGACTGTGCAGCGTCTGAATTCTACAAAGACGGCAAATACGTGCTGGCTGGCGAAGGCAACAAAGCCTTTACCTCTGAAGAGTTCACTCACTTCCTGGAAGATCTGACTAAACAGTACCCAATCGTTTCTATCGAAGACGGTCTGGACGAGTCTGACTGGGCGGGCTTCGCTTACCAGACCAAAGTACTGGGCGACAAAATCCAGCTGGTGGGCGACGATCTGTTCGTGACCAACACCAAGATCCTGAAGGAAGGTATCGATAAAGGCATCGCTAACTCCATCCTGATCAAATTCAACCAGATCGGTTCTCTGACCGAAACTCTGGCTGCGATCAAAATGGCAAAAGATGCTGGCTATACCGCAGTGATCTCTCACCGTTCAGGTGAAACCGAAGACGCCACTATCGCTGACCTGGCGGTTGGTACTGCAGCGGGCCAGATCAAAACCGGTTCTATGAGCCGTTCTGACCGTGTTGCCAAGTACAACCAGCTGATTCGTATCGAAGAAGCGCTGGGCAGCCGTGCGCCATTCAACGGTCTGAAAGAAGTTAAAGGTCAGTAACTGGCTGAACCCGGTGCGCTGAGCCTGGGATTAACTTGCCTGACCAGAAAGCCCGGACTTCCGTCCGGGCTTTTTTACGCTTTTTGCACCCCGCCGTACACCAGTTTCCCCTGATGGAATGAAGCCTGAACCTCCGGCATGCTGCCGGTGCCAAACGGTGACCAGTGGTCAATCACGCTGTCGGTGCCGGGCATCACCTTCACACCTTGATCACTCAGCTGCGGCAGCGGCATCACCAGCTAACCGATTGGGATCGTCGAAGCCACGCTGAACTGCTGGGGATTAAACAGGGAATAGCGATTCATTTAATCAATACTCATCGCGCTGATATCGTATTTTTCAATACCAGCCGCTCAGTGAGTCCGGGCAACAGGCAAAGATAAAAAATGCGTGTTGCGCCAGCGATGAACAAATATGTCTTCAGAAGCTTTCCGTGGGGTGAGGATAATCTGAAAAGATGTCACCTGAACCGCCTTGTGAAGGCTGTTAATTCATTTTAATCATAAAGTTAGGGGGGGGTTAGTAGTGTTACGGATTGGTCTGATTCGCGTAATGTCAGCAGAATTATCAGTTTGTTTTATGTAAATTCCCGGTAACTAAATGTAATCAGGACCACGTTATAATGAAATATCGGGCGGATGTGGATGGGCTGAGGGCGCTGGCGGTATTGCCCGTCATTGCTTATCATATGGGGATCGGCGGCATACCCGGAGGATTCACTGGTGTGGATATCTTCTTTGTCATATCAGGGTATCTGATATGCGGCATTATCTATTCCGGGGCCATTAACAACACCTTCTCTTATCTGGAATTCTACAAGCGACGCTGCCTGCGTATCCTTCCGCCACTGTTTGTGGTGCTGCTGAGCACGCTGGCATTCGGTTATTATCACCTGCTGCCTGCGCAGTTCAGCGATCTGAGCAACAGCTCGCTGGCCACGCTGCTGTTCTCCTCCAATCTGTTCTTCTGGAAAACCACCGGTTACTTTGCCGGACCGGCCGAGCTGAAGCCGCTGCTGCACACCTGGTCACTGGCGGTTGAAGAGCAGTTCTATATCATCTTCCCGGTTATCCTGCTGTTTGTGGTGCGCTTTTTCCGCCAGAGAGCCACTCAGGTGATGCTGCTGATTATCGGCGTTTCGCTGCTGCTGAGCATTTTTGCCGTCACCCGCAAACCGACCTTCACCTTCTATATGCTGCCCACCCGTGCATGGGAACTGGCGCTGGGCGGCCTGATCGCCGTGGCCGGTCTGGAAGCGAAGATGAGCAAAGTTACGCAGGGCGTAAAACACCTGATGAGCCTTGCCGGACTGGCGCTGATCCTGACCGGTTTTCTGTGGCTGGATACCCGTAAACCTTTCCCGGCCTGGAATGCTCTCTGGCCCTGCCTCGGCAGCTTCCTGATTATTCTGGCGGGGCAGAAAGCCGCCGTTTCCCGCGTGCTGGCGCTGAAGCCGGTGGTTTATATCGGCATGATCTCCTACTGCCTCTATCTCTGGCACTGGCCGATCATTGTCTACAGCCGGATGTTCTTTAACTTTGCGCCAGGCATACGTGAGCTGGTGATTGTCGGTATGACGCTGGGGCTGGCGGTGGCTTCCCGCTATCTGATTGAAATCCCGTTCCGCTACAAGCTGGCCGTGTTCTCTCCCGGCAGGATCGTGACTGCTTCAGTTATCGGGCTGGTACTGATGGCGTCCGGCACGCTGTACAAAGGCCACCTGAGCAACAATGCCGGGCAGTTCTCTGCTGAAGCGCTGGCGCTGGCGAAGTACTCCCAGTACAAAGATATGCCTGAGTTCAGCTACCAGTACCGTCCTGGTCGCTGCTTTGTTGATGGTATAAGCGAAGAAGATAAGCCGTTCGATCGCGATTACTGCCTGAAAACTTCCGACAGCGCGAAGAACTACGTGCTGATTGGTGACAGCCATGCGGCACATCTGTGGCGGGCGTTGAGCCTGGCGGCAGGAGAGGGGATCAATGTGATTCAGGCGACATCGGCGGGCTGCAAGCCACTGTATCAGCAGGCGCTACGCAATCCCTGTACTGACCTGGTGGATTATCTTTACGGTTCATGGATAGCGGATCATAAAATCGATGGGGTGATTATCTCCGCCCGCTGGTTGCCGGAAGATATTGCTCCGCTGAAGGCGACGCTGGAACATCTGAAAGGCGTTTCAAATAACATTATAGTGATGGGGCCGACCATTGAGTATTCTGAGGCGCTGCCGGACCTGCTGGCCTACCAGACCGACGGGCGTAAAGATCTGGTGGCCGGTTCCATTGACCACAGTATTAAAGGCACTGACCAGACCATGAAGCAGGTGATGCAGGATGAGCAGGTGCCCTATATTTCAGTCTATTCGATTATCTGCCCTGGCGACATCTGCCGTGGATCAGCTTCTGATGGTCATCCGATTTCCAACGACTACGGCCACCTGACGCTGAGCGGCGCGAAGGATGTGGCAAAAGAGGCGATGCTGGAGATGCATCAGGATAACTTTATGTAGCGGAGCAGGCCAGCATAACCCGGCGTTGCAAGCGCCGGGAGCTTTATGAAAGGGTGTTTTAACGAGTTGTCCCCTACACGGCACAATGAGATTTGGTTAAGGTGTGGCAATCTGTCATAATCTGCGCCCTTATTTTCACTTCCAGTCGAGATGGTGATGCAGTACCCGATAAATGAGATGTTCCAGACGTTGCAGGGCGAAGGGTTTTATACCGGCGTTCCGGCAATTTTTATCCGCCTGCAGGGATGCCCGGTGGGCTGCAGCTGGTGTGACACCAAACACACCTGGGATAAGCTGGCCAATCGGGAAACCTCGCTGGGCGATATTCTGTTAAAGACCGTGGAGTCAGATGCCTGGGGTGCGGCTGACGCGCAGGCGTTGCTGGCCGTGATTGCACAGCATGGCTGGACAGCACGGCATGTGGTGATCACCGGGGGAGAACCCTGCATTCACGATCTGACACCGCTGACGCAGACGCTGGAGCGCAATGGCTTCAGCTGTCAGATTGAGACCAGTGGCACCCATAAAGTGCGCTGCAGCGAAGCCACCTGGGTGACGGTATCGCCAAAGGTGAATATGCGCGGCGGTTATGATGTGCTGAATCAGGCGCTGATCCGCGCAGATGAAGTGAAACATCCGGTAGCCCGCCAGCGTGATGTGGATGCGCTGGATGAGCTGCTGGCTACGCTGCACGATCAGAAAAGCCGCATCGTGGCGCTGCAACCGATCAGTCAGAAGGACGATGCCACTAAGCTGTGCATTGAAACCTGCATTGCGCGCAACTGGCGGCTGTCGATGCAGACGCATAAATACCTGAACATTGCCTGACCGTTTGCTGGCGGCATCCCTGCCGTCGGTGAATTATTCTGCTTTACCCGCCTTTGCCTTGTACGCTTCGAACGCCGATTTAATCTCGGTTTTTGCCGCGGCGTCGTCGTTAAACCCGTTCAGTTCCACCTTCTTACGGCCATCCGGCAGCTGCTTGTAGACGCGGAAAAAGGCCTGCAGACGCTCCTGCTCCAGTTTCGGCAGATCGCTGACCGTTTTGATTTCATCGTAAGTCGGGTCGATTTTGCTGGCCGGAACGGCAACGATCTTGTCATCAGATTCGCCGCCATCAATCATTTTCAGTACGCCAATCGGGCGCAGTTTGATCAGTGTGCCGGGTGCCATTGGCGCACGGGTGTAGAAAATCACATCCAGCGGATCGCCATCGCCGCCCAGCGACTGAGTCAGAGAGCCGTAGTTGGCCGGATAGGCCACCGGCATGGACTGGAAACGATCGGCAACGATAAAACCGGTTTTGGCGTCGGTTTCATATTTGATGATGCCGCCCGCCGGAATTTCAGTAAGCGCATAAAACTCGTCAGGATTGTTTTCAGGCTGAGGAAAATCCAGGATATTCATTGCACTGACCTGCGAAGAGGCCGCCAGAAGTAACGCAACAGCAGAAATTTTACATAACGGATTCATTGTTGATTCTCTCGATCTTTAATGAAGGAGCCCACAACGTAGAGTAAATATGTGACAGTAAAATTTCTGCTGAGCAAAGCGAGCCGGATTGCCCGGCCCGTGGAGGTTAGGTCCGGTTAGTTCGGAACCGGGCTGGAGTCAGATTCCGGTGCCTGGCCTGCGCCGGAAGCTGATTTCGGACCGGTGTCGGTGGCCTGTTGGGGGAGCGCTTTACGCTGTTTGCGGTTCGCTGGCGAGTTGTGGGTCAGCAGCAGTTGATTAATATGTTCAATTTCCGAAACGGACAGGGAGCCAACCGGGTAGATATAGCGGCGTAGCCCGCTGCCAGGCTCCGGGTTCTGGCAGAACAGCGCCAGGGGAAACAAAACTTTATTTTTCAGCTCGTCCGGCAAAGCCCGTTCTTTAGTGGCAAAACTGAAATACCCGGAATGCATCAATCCCCAGATATCAACCTGCGGACAGACCTTCTTAAGCCCGGCGACGGCCAGCTCAAATTTGATCTGCCGTAGCCGTAACGTATTGGCCAGATACTTCATCAGATGGCTTGAACCCAACATGCCGCTGAGTATCTGGCGATTGAGCTGGTTGTTTTCACTGGCCAGCAGGAGTGAAAGCTGTCGCAGAGGGGATCTCAGGGCCGGAGGGAGCAGCAGGACGCTGAGGCTGGCAGCATTGCCAGTCAGTTCGGCAAGATTATAAAGATAGATGATGTTGGGCACAGGATAGATTTCCGACAGTGGTGGGATGATTTCCCGGCCAAAGCCCAGCATAAAGCAGGCATCATTTTCGATAATCAGGCTGTTGTGATGTCGGCTCCACTCCAGCAGAAGTTTGCGATTCTCCGTGCTCATCTTTGCCCCGGAAGGGAAATTATTCGACGGGGTGGTATAAATAAAATCGACCCGAGTGTCAGGGAAAGAGGCCACGTCCAGCCCCTCTTTTCCCACTCTGACCCAAAAGATTTCGTACCCCAGGGAAGTAAAAAGCTGCAGAACCCAGGGGGAAGTAGGATCGCCCAGAATGATACTGGGGCGTTTTTTTAGCGACTTGCCGTAATGAGCTATTACCGCCAGTGCCTCCTGTTGGCCCGGCATGATCATTATATTTTCAGGTACCACACGGGTTCCTCTGACAATCTTGATATAACGGGTAAGATTTTTTTTAAGATCCCGGTCAACTTTGGCATCTTCATTTCGCTGCTGGAATTTATCTTTACTGGCATTAAAGTTGGTAAACCACTTTCTGATAAAGTGGCGCGAAAGCGTCGCGTTACTGTCCGTCATCAGTTTTTTTGCGATCGATATCAGGTCCGGTGTGGAGACCGGGTTTTCTTCTGCCTTACGCATCGCCGCCGTTTCTTCGGCCGCCTGGGCTCTGGCCTCTCTTGTGCCTTTCAGCTCGCCAAGCACTACATAACAGCTTCTTTCCCGCCCTTCAATAAATCCCAGGCTCTCCAGCTCCTTATAGGCAACGAGGACTGTATTACGTGAGAGATGATAGCGTTCACTCATATTGCGTATTGATGGCATAAAGTCGCCGTTGCTCAGGATCCCGCTGAATATCATTCTGATAATGTTCTCGATCAACATATCCTTGCTGTTAACTTCCTGAATGTTATCAATAGCACTCATAAATCCTCCATTTCTGTGAGTAACCTTTTTTTCAAAACAGGCGAAAGTATTATTATTTTTATCGACTGCAAGCTGTGCTTATTAAGGTTAATGTGTTATTAAAACAATTAATTGTTTCCAGTTACGATCTTTCTGATAAATAAACCGTAAAGTAAGAACACTTCCCGAAAAGACTACTATATTCATTTTAAGCGGCATAGCTATACTCTATTAGGATTTTTTTGATTTTTTATCGTGGGCAAAGCTGTCTGGAAAAACAGATAAAACTGTCAGTAAAATAGTTGATTGCTGTCACTTCATTTTTTCTGGAAATAGATTCATATTGTTTCCAGTGCCGGGTTGTTATGCCATCCTTCACCCGCACTCTGAATAAAAAAATACTTTAAAAGGAATAATGGAATGAAAAGTGCAGTGCTCTCTTCATCAGTGAAAATACATGAATTTGTTACCTGTCTTCGTAATAAATTTGCCGAGTTTGCAGAAAAACAGGAGGGCGTAACCGCGATCGAATACGCGGTAATTGCTGTGGCGATTAGTGGGATGTTAATGGTGGTGTTCGGCTCCGGCGATGAAACGTTTATCGGTGTGGTAAAGTCTAAGTTTACTGACCTGACCAGCAATCTTAAATCAATCAATACCGGAAAATAAGAATATTATCTTTTTTTTAGAATAAATCAGTAAGCGTAGTGAGAGAATCATGCTCTGTAGTTTTTATTTGTTATTTATCTCTCTCCTTGTCCATGTTTGTTATAGCGATATCCGTTACAGAAAGATTAAAAATCTCACCACGCTTATTCTGAGCCTGCTGGCTCTGGTTGGAGGCTGGCAGTATTGGGGAAAAATACCCATTTTACCTGTCTCAATGATTCTCGTGGCCGGTTTTTTACTGAGTATCCGCGGGTATATCGGTGCCGGAGACGTGAAATTAATGGCGGGCTTATCCCTTTCTCTGGATGCAGATAACATCCTGGTGTTTATTTTCTTAACGACTCTGGCAGGTTTGCCGGTTGCGCTGATTATGCTGCTGACAAGCAGAGTGATGCGAAAACCTGAGCACAAAACGGTGCCGTATGGTGTGGCTATTGTTGGCGGCTATCTGGCAACCGTGATGTTCCTCAAGGTGACTGTATGAATCAAAGGTTGTTAGTGGCGATCGCCGTGCTGTTGCTGATGGTCGGAGGCGCCGGATTGATGCTCTCAGGGGAACCCCCTGTCGAGACGGTTGCAGTCACCCGTTTTATAGCGGCCAAAGCGTTAGAGAAAGGAGAAAGACTGGCAGAGGGAAGCTACAGCAAAGAGGTGCTTCAGCTTCCTGTATCAGAGGCTCAGCTCCGTGAACGTTTCCCGGAAGAGCTGCTGGAGTATCAGGCCAGCAATGATATTGCCTCAGGCGCAGAACTGACCAGCAGCAATATTCAACTGTTGGAGCTGAGGGGCGTTGCTTTGCAGAAGGGCTATGTCATTTTTCCGGTGGCCGTGCGGTCAGCGGATACCTTTCTGCTGAGCCAGCTGAAAAAAGGTGATGAGGTGGATATCTGTCTGCGTTATTTCATTACGCCTACGGACCGTGAAGACAAGCGCTACACCGTTGTCGACAGGGCAGGAAAGACTCTGGTTAACGGTGCCGCAAAAATGGTGAAGCTGGTGAGTTCCCGACGTTTTTTTTCCCTTTCTGAGAATGAAGTCAGCCAGGAGATCAACGGTAAAACAGTCGCCGTCAGGCTGGTTGGTGTGGAACTTGAGAGAGACGATATTGCCGCACTTTATGCTGTTAAACACCTGGGGGAGGCGCTGGTGTTCCCCGTAAATGCCTCACCGGGTAACAGGGCTGTGCAGGCTCGGATCCCCGAGATGATCACTGAAATAAGGGGGGGATTAAGAAAATGAACGAGCGTAGCTGGCTGGTAACAATCTTGCGGATACTGCTGATAGGGCTGCTGTTGTCCCTGCTTTCGTTTCAGGGCAGGGCGGAGACCTACTACATGCAAAAAGGTGCCGCCAGAACCCTCAGAATGAAGGAGTCGGTGGAGACGGTATTTACCTCGAACCCTGAGGTAGTTGATTACCAGGTGATTAACGACCGGGAAGTGGTTATCTACGGCCTGTCCAACGGGCGGGGTGACATTTTACTGGTGCAGGGCGGGAAAACCCGCACGATCAGCGTACTGGTGGATCCGCTGATCGGCCAGTTGAATCAGTTGGTGCAGGATGAATTTCCCGGCAGCAAAATCGAGCTGAAAAAAGTCGGCGACGGCTATATCCTGGCTGGCACTGCGGCTGATGAAGAGAGCCGTGAAGCTATCCATCAGGTGGTGGGAGAGGCACTGGGTCTCGAACGGGAGGTGTTAAAAACCACGCTAAAAATGGGCGGGGACAGCAGCCAGGAGGAAATTGAGCTGAAGCAAATGAACTACATCAGCTTTAAGAAATTGCAAAATCGCCTGACTTTGCCGATGTCCAACCAGGTTAACGTGAAAATTACCCTGGTGGAAATCAACAAAAATTATTCCGACAGCCTCGGTATTGACTGGAGTGCGGCCAGTGAGGTCGGTGATTTCATCCTTAACCAGTTTAAGTTCAATGCCGGAAGTTTGATTAACGTCATCCATGCGCTGGGGAATGAATCGTTGGCCCGCATCCTCGCGGAACCTAATCTCTCAGTCCTGTCCGGGGAAACGGCAGATTTCCTGGTGGGTGGCGAGGTGCCTGTTGTGACCCGCACGCTGGATGGGACCGAAGTCAGTTACAAAGAGTTCGGCATAAAAATGTTTGTCGCCGCTAAGGTGGAAAGCAGCCAGAAAGTCAGACTGACGCTGAGCCAGGAGGTCAGCTCGCTGGATGGCTCGATTTTAGATATCCCGACGATGAAATCCCGTAAGGCGCGCACCACTATTGAACTGGCAGATGGCGAAAGTTTTGTGCTGGCTGGTCTGCTTAGCGAAACCGAGAGAGAATCGTTGTCAAAGGTCCCGTTTATTGGTGATGTGCCTGTATTGGGGGCATTGTTTCGTAATACCGCTGCGAAGCGCGAGCGGACTGAGCTGGTGATGATTGCCACGGTAAATCTGGTCAGGCCGATTTCTCCGCGCAACATCATGTATCCTTCCATTAATCGCAGCAGCCTGCTGGAACGCTTTTTTAATATTAATGCATTAACTCAGGATAAATCGCGGCGGGAAGTTGCGGCCTTTATGCAGGAAAGCGGCTTTATTCAATAATAGGGAACGTTATGCACCGGTTAATTCTGTTCATTCTGGCAATATTGTGGAATCAGACAACGCTGGCTGATGTATCACGGCAATATAAACTTTATAGCCAGAGTGAGGTGGATCAGGAAATTTTGTCCGCCGAGGTGATCAGCCTTTACCGCTTTATCCGCGGTCAGGTGCTGATCAGCTGGCAACGTAATGATGTGGACGCGCTGGCACAGGATTTGAAACACAAGCTGGAACAGGCGGGAATTATGACGGCAGACATTATTCTGGATAAAAATATCCAAATTAATAAGCAGGGAGGTGAGCTGCTCAGCGTCAGCCTGCACTATTATCCCCTCCCTTATGCCTGTGATTATCAGTATCAGGACTACCGTTACAAGGATTGGGATAATTTCGGTTGTGCCCTGCAGAACAATGCCCATGCCTCTTTGCTAAACAGAGATCGGATTGTTTTTTAATTACTGAACAGGGAGCGGTGATGTTGATATTTCCAGGAGCAGCAGAGAAGAAGCAGGATGAGGAGACCTCCTCGGTGGTGATTTCTCCCCGGCGGGAGGTCATTGATGAGGTCTGTGCTCAGCTTGAGGTGCGCAATCTGGGGCCGATAGTCCGACATCAGATCTCACTGGATCAGTTTGATACCGCTACGATTGAGGGGGGTATTAAATACCTGATTTTTGATAGCGGTACGGCGGAAGAGTGCGAAGGTTTTATCAATAAAATCGGCTTTTTTTTATCGAAGGAGTCCGTTTGTATCGCCATCGGCAGCAGCGATTCTCTGCTGCTGGCGGCTCGCTACCAGGCACAGGGGATCTCCTACGTTTACTATCATCCTGAGCAGATGAAAAAGCTGGGGAAAATCTTCGACGATCCGGCAACCCGTGTCGAGTGGGGCAAGTCTTCCCTGAAGATTTGCATACTGGCCTGTAAAGGAGGCGTCGGCAGTTCTTCACTCAGCTATCAGCTTGCCAGCAGTCTGATCCAGCAGCGCAGCGTTTCGCTGCTGCTGGTGCAGGGCCAGGGCGGCACGCGCAATCTGGATCTGATTGCCAGAAAAGAGATCAGCAGCGATGTGACCCAACTGAAGGAAAACCTGTTCGCCCTGACCGAGCAAAGTGAGCATCTGTGGAACTTCAGCCTGCCGCTGTACGACACCTATGACTTTGTACTGTTCGACCATACGATTTTCAATGTGGGCAGCGTCGAAATCGAGAATGCCCTGCAGCATTCTCACAGCGTGGTGCTGGTGTGCAATCACGATCTGGCTTCGATCCGCAACGCAAAAAAAATCATCGACTATAACCAGCATCTTAAAAACAGCGGCAGCGGCGTGAAGCGCATTATCGTCTGCTTTAACCAGAACCAGCCGCGCGCCAACGGCATGATAAACCGGGAAGAGGTAGGTAACCTGCTGGGGCAGCAGGCCGATATCGTCATCCCTTTCATCCGTGGCCCGGGAGAGCCATCAATGCCGCTGCAGTTTACCGGCAAGCATAAAGCGGTGCTGCAAAACCTGACGGATATGACGCTGGGACGCAGCAGGCGGGAAACCTCTGCGATTTCGCTCCGAACCAGGCTGCTCGGCCTGGCTGGCAGGAGGACGTAACCGATGAACAGCCAGTACGATGAACTGACGCGGGCGATGCGCACTGCGGTTCTGCCCCGGCTTGAGCTGGACACGGTAGAGCGGTTAATCAACGACCGCACGGGACTGGTGAAAGAGATCGCTGCGGTGATTCAACAAATCAGCGTGGAGACTAATCGCTATCTGCCTTCAGAGGAAACGCAGGAGCTGGCTTCCTCGATGGCGGATGAAATCACCGGTGTTGGCCCGCTGCGCGAGCTGATGGAGGACAGCAGCGTCAGCGATATTCTGGTCAACGGCCCGGATAACATCTTTATTGAAACCGGCGGCAAGCTGGTGAAAACCAGCAAGCGATTTATTGATAACCAGCAACTGACGGAAATCGCTAAACGGCTGGTCAGTCGCGTTGGGCGACGCATTGATGAATCGCAGCCGCTGGTTGATGCGAGGATGAGCGACGGCAGCCGTCTTAACGTGGTCATTAGCCCTGTTGCACTGGATGGCACGGCGATCTCGATCCGTAAATTCAGTAAGGTCTCGCGCACGTTTGTTGACCTGGTTGGCTGGGGTACGTTGGATGAGCGGATGGCAAACTTCCTCTCTATCGCCGCTAAATGCCAGGTAAATATTGTGATTTCTGGCGGGACCGGCTCCGGGAAAACCACGCTGCTTAATGTTCTGTCACAGTACATCAACAACGATGAACGGGTGATCACCCTGGAAGATGCAGCAGAGCTGAAGCTACAGCAACCGCATGTGGTGCGGCTGGAAACACGTATGGCTGGAGTGGAGAACAGCGGCCAGGTGAACATGCGTGATTTGATGATCAACACGCTGCGTATGCGTCCGGACCGCATTATTGTCGGTGAGTGTCGGGGTGGCGAAACATTTGAAATGCTTCAGGCGATGAACACCGGCCACGATGGTTCGATGACCACACTGCATGCCAACACGCCCCGCGATGCGCTGGCGCGTATGGAAAACATGGTGATGATGGCCAATCTGAACCTGCCAGTGGAGTCGATTCGCCGCAATATCAGCTCGGCGGTGAACCTGATTATTCAGGTTTCAAGGCTGTATGACGGTTCGCGCAAGGTGACGCATATCAGCGAAATTATGGGGCAGGAGGGAGAAGTGATCACCTTACAGGATATTTTTACTTATGAAATCAATGGAGAAGGGAACGACAGCAGCGGCTCCTTTGTTACTCCCGGTTTATCCACCCGCTCTGCGGTGTACCGCAAAGCCAGAGAGCACGCCTGTGATGGCTTTCTGAAAGCGATTTTTAATTAACCATGCGCAGCTTATTTCTCTTTATCGTGGTTTTCGGCTGCCTGTGCCTGCTGACCTTATTGCAGCGTCGGCGGCTGACCAGCCGGGCGATGCTTTTTCGCGGGCGGCGTGGCAGGACGTTACAGTCTCTGCTGGGCCAGCCGCCGTCAGCGCTGGCCAGCGAGTCGGTGATGGTCAGACTTCGTCAGGCTGCGGGCAGAAAAATACGCACCTGGCTCAGCGTGCTGGAGCCGGAAAACAAGAAGGTCTTTTTTCGCAATCTGCTTATCCCCCAACTGGTCAGCGCCGGGGTGATCGCAATCAATGCAGGGTACGTAAACCTGCCGACGTTGTGGATCGCGCCACCGGTAACGCTGATCATCTTTATGGCCTGGCACGCGATGCTGGATAAAAGAAAGCGTAAGCAGTTTAACCAGAACTTTATGGAGGCACTGACCTCTGTGGGCGGAGCGGTCTCTTCCGGCCGCACCTTTGTGCAGGCGATGTCCGATTACGCCTTTATGAGCGACAGCGCACTGGGCAGGGAATTTGGCATTGTCAGCCGTCGTCTTAATCTGGGGGACAACCCCGAGCAGGTCTTCAACGAATCCTGGAAACGCTTTCCTTACCGGGAATACTATTTCTTTATCGTGGCGATCCTGCTGAATATCAACAGTGGCGGCAAGCTGAAAGAGGTACTGAATAAACTGCAACGCTCGATTTCCACCGGCGTGGCGATGGAGAAGAAAATGCTGGCGATGACATCTGAAATGCGAATGTCGACAAAAATCACCGGTGCCATCCCGTTTGTATTTTTAATTCTGCTGAGATTTATCAGCGTAGAGAACTTTGAATTTGTCCTGCATGACGAGAAAGGAAATTACATCCTCTGGTATCTGCTGGCCAGCGAGCTGACGGGTATAACCATTATTAAATTTTTGATGAGAGGGATCTGACAGCATGAAGATGCAACTGGGGATGGGGCTGCTTATTTTCGCCGGACTGGCGGTGATAGTTTACTGCATGCTGCGTCAGCAGAGAATGAAACGGCTGAATGGATTGATCAACGTGATCGGTCTGGAAAGTGGTGAAAAAACCGTCCAGCAGCTAAAAACGCATCATGAGGCTGAGTTAGTGCTGGAGAAGCAGAACGCATTGCTGACCTGGTTTCGCCGCCTCGACGGTAGCCATATTTACAAGCTGGGATTGCTGATACTGATTTTCAGTGCGGTGCTGACTGCCAACCAGCTTTTTCAGCTCGAACTGAGCCGCAGCACGCTGATGATGGCCGGCATGGTGGCGCTGGTAGCGGCGATTATTTTGCCCGGCAAGCTGCGCAGCACGCTGGTCAACCGTCGGGTCAAAAAACTCAGCATGGAGATCCCCTGGCTGGTGGACCTGCTGGCGGTGTGCGTACAGTGCGGTATGAGTCTGGAGGTGGCGTTTGCTTTTCTCAGCCAGAAAATGGCGGGTATCAATCCGGATTTTACCCCTTTTCTTGCCCGGCTGGTTAAAAGGACGGAAGTCAGTGGATTAAGTGATGCGCTTAAGCACTTTTATAACGAGGTGCCCTCACAGGAAAACCGCATGCTCTGCGCGATGTTGGTTCAGAGCCTGCAGTATGGCTCGTCAATCTATGAGCAACTGGTCACGCTTTCCCGGGAAATCCGCGAAGTGCAGATCCTGACGCTGGAAGAGAAGATCGGCAAGCTGGGGGCAAAGATGAGCGTGCCGTTGATTCTGTTCTTTATGTTTCCGGTGGTGATCATTGTTGCGGCACCCGGCGTGATGAGGATGATGGCTAATGCATAATCCTTTCAACACGCTTTGCCTCCTCTGCTCGCTGTTGCTGCTCACCGCTGGCTGCCAGCCTGTCGGCTACCGCCACGACGGCAGTAGCGGGGTGGAAAACCGTAAAATTGCTGATAAAGAGCAGCTGCTGCTCAGGACTAAAAACTATGAGAGCCTGATTGCCCTCACCCGGGATTCTTTGAAGAAGAAAGAGGATCCTGAGGTGCGGTTCCGGCTGGCGGAATATTACTTTTTGGCGGGAAATTACAACTCTTCGCTGCACTATCTGCTGGTATCGCTGAATAAAAATCCTTCACCACGGGTTTATCTGTTGCAGAGCAAGAACCTGACCGCGCAGCAAAATTATGATGCGGCGCTTAAATTTACCGACATGGTGATTCAGAAAGAGCCGGCAAATGGCGAGGCGCTGAATCTGCGTGGAGTGATCCTGGCACAAAAGGGCGACTTACCGCAGGCAATGGCCTCTTTCGAACAGGCGCGTAATGCTTTTTATCCGGAAGAGAAGGCCATCAACAATATTGCGCTGGTGCATATTGCCGATCGCCGTTATTCGCAGGCGATTCAGTTGTTGCTACCGGTCTACCTGCGCGGCTATCGCGATAACCACCTGACTCACAATCTGATCTTTGCGCTGGTGAAGGCGGGTGACCTGCGTTATGCGAAAGAGATTATCAAACGGGAAAATATTACCCGCTACCCGGACACGCTGATTGCGGCTCTGTTTGAGGTGGAAAGTAATTTGTCGTCATTGTAGAGCGTTATTCACGCTCTGACGCTGGATGAACGGTGTTCGGATCAGAGGGTATTATGCACAAGGAACAGGGCATTTTTCGCCACTCGGGGACAAGAGACTCGGACGAAGACGGTTCGCTGGTAATTGAGTTTTCGCTGGTCTTTCCTGTTTTCGTTTTTCTGGTGTTTTTCGTTTTTGAGATCTGCCGCTATCTGTTTATTTCGGCGGCGATTGACGCAACGCTCTCCTCGGCCGCCAGAACAAGTTCTTCGCAGGCCAGCACCGTGGTGGATTATAACCTTATTTTTCGCGACACCATCAGGAACGAAAGTGCGTTATGGGCCGGGTTAATTGATGCTTCGCAGCTCACTACTCACGTCAGTTTTTGCAGCTCGGTGACTCAGGCCATCGCCGACTCCTGTAGTGAGACCGCCTCGTCAGGCAAGGTGCTGGCTTATTATCAGGTTAAGTATAACTACCGGCCGTATCTTTTTAACGGCGTGATCCCAGGGACGGAAGATCTGATTGCTGCCTTACAATCTTCTTTGTCACGTCAGCTTATTTACGTACAGGAATACGAGCGTGATCAGATATTTAAAAATACGCCCCCGTCTTCATAATCTCCTGCAACTGTTCGCCATCGGAACCGGCGGTGTGGTGGCGATAGAGGCGTCGTTCATCTTTGCAGCGCTGGTGACACTTTGTATGGCTACAGTCGATTACGGCTTCTGGCTGACGCGAAAAAGCCAGGCTGAAGCGGTGAGTTATTCGCTGGTCAGCGTGCTGCGCGAAAGGCGCTATCTGTATAACGGAACGACAGCGCTCACCACGGCGCAGCTGAACCAACTGACTAAACTGGCCGAAACGCTGCTGGGCAGCAGTTCAGTCAGAAAGTTCTGCCTGACCATTGAAAGTCTGGATTTTAAAGATCAGGTGGTGAAAAAGGTCAGCACCACTATCTTGCTGACTGGTGGAGCCACTAATTGCAAGTTGCAGCCCGCCATAAAACTGACTGAGCTGACCGGACTGTCACCCTGGAGCAACCGCAGCCGCTGGATCCCGCTTTATCAGGTCACGCTGAGCGTTCCCGTCCCGAAAGGCACCTTGAGCAGTTTGTTACAGGGCGTGGGAGCACTACCTGAAAACGTGGTGGTCTCGAATATTGCGCTGCTGCGTTAGGCCAATACCGTGCGGCTACGCCAGGTCAATGTTATGCGGCATCGTCATGCAAAGATCGCCTGGCGGCGCAGGCAAAGGAGGTTGCCATGACCGTAAAAGTAATTTTTGTCTGTCTGCTGCTGATATTGCTGGCCTGCTTTACCGCTTCGGCTGGCAGGAAAACGCCGGACAACCGTGCCGAAGCGATTGTCTTTATTGATTCTGCCCATCTGGCTCAGAAAAAAATGGTGCGGGAAGTGAACCACCAGCTTTATTACAGCCGGGTGCTTCAGCGACGGGTCAATGTCACTTTTATTGATATCAACCTGAAAGGCGAGTTGTTTCACGGCCCGGCGAATTATCTGAAAGATGATGCCGGTGAGTGGGTTGAAAAATACCGGCCAAATGATATTCCCGCCATGTATTGTGTCAGAAAGGGCAGGATGACCTATAAAAAAATGGCCTCGGCCAGGGAGTTAAGATCGTGTCTGTAATCCGGGAAAAAATAAAATGGGGGCTTCATAGCGATAGTGGCGCATTGGCTCCAGCTTTCGCCATTATCCTGCCGTGCCTGCTGGCGATGATGAGTTTTGGTCTGGACAGTGTGAATTTGCTGTCGACGAAAACCCGGCTGGCCAATGCAATGGATGAAGCGGCGCTGGCCGTTTCCGCCACCGGAAAAAGTGACTTAAATAAGGACGAGTTAAAAGCCGCGCAGCTGATGGCAACAAACTATGTCCGTTATCATCTTCCCGGAATAGCCAGTGTACCCGTCATCAGTGTCTCCGGGATTAATGAGGAGATGGATGCCAATGGTTTTAAATTTACCCGCTATGAGCTGAGCGCCACACTGAAGGTGCCAATTATCTTCAACACCGGTACGCTGGCAGGTTTTGACCACGATATTGAGACCGGCAGCGGCAATCGGTTGGTGAAAAAGTTTACCTCAGTGGCGACAGATTACGTGTTTGTACTGGATTTCTCCGGTTCCATGCAGGGAACAAGACTGAACGATCTTAAGGCCGTCGTAAAAGAGATCAGCCAGTTCGCTCTTGAGAATAATGAAAAAACGCAAATAGCGCTGGTGCCCTTCAGTATCGGTGTCCCGGTGAAGTTATCCGGTAAGAATGAGCGTGGCGGCGAACGGGTTGGCTGCTCGGTATTGTTCGTCCCTAAGGAAAATTATAATATTAATTATGCGTTCTGGGCAGATAAGCAGATTCAGAACCCTGATTACTACACGCTGAATAGTATTATTTACAATATGGATCTTTATCGTTACCGCTATTATATCTAGTATGTTAAACCCGCCATTCCAGCAATGACGGAACCTGCCGTTCTCAGCAAATGGTGCGTGAGAAACAGTATTTATGGTAGCAGCACCGGAAAATATCTGTATTCCTGTAAAACGGAAGGCTATCCAGACAGCGATATTTATTCTGAACGCTCGAAGTTAATTATTTCTAAAGAGTACCAGAGTACCAGAGTGCCTGGCTGGTGAAAAAGTACCATGATAATTACGGGACGATTTTTAATGATTATGTCACAGATTATCAGGCGACATTGCAGGAGATGTTCAGCGATAAGGCTGTGATTACCTTTCCACTGGAATGGACAGCTATGGTTAAGGATAAAGATCATACCTATAACAGGCCCTATTCAGCTATGTGTTTAAATGGTGGATGGTTCAGGCATGTCAGCAATAATGACTTAAGTCGCAGTAGTGCTCGCTCCTGGCTGGTTGAACTCACCAGTGATATAAGTGTGCTGGACCAGTTTCAGGATATGCAGGCATATGGTAATACACAGATCAGTTCCGGACTGATTCGCTCCGTTCCCGTGATGATGAAGGGAAGTAATAAGCGCAAGGTTTTTATTTTAATTTCTGATGGAGAAGATAACTCGGGGAAAAACGTGACTCAGAATTTTTTAAAGCAATATCACCTTTGTGATAAAATTAAAAAAGGGGTTGCCGAGAAATCTGGAATCAGTAATACGAGGGTTGAAATGTACTATATTTCGGTAACCAGTGCTGCCACAAGAGTCAAAGAATGGGCCGATAATTGCGTGGGAGAAGCGAATGCTAAAACATCCACTACTCGTGAGGCGTTAATTAAAGAGATCAAAGGAATAATGGCAGATGAAACCGGACATTTCGCCAGCTAAAGCCCCGGTATCCCGCCCACTCTGCCAGTATAAGTGCTCATACTGGCAGCGTCGCCAGCCATCATCAGGCTGACCAGGCTCAGCCCTTATACACACAGCCCGCAGTACAGGTCTCTTTAATCATTACCGCGCTCAGCAGCGGGAGCTTCGGCTTCATCTGGTCCCAAATCCACTTAGCCAGCACTTCGCTGGTCGGATTCTCCAGGCCCGGGATCTCATTCAGATAGTAGTGATCCAGGCGGTCGTAAACCGGCTTAAAGGCCGCTTTCAGCTCGGCAAAATCCATGATCCAACCGGTATGCGCATCCACTTCGCCGGTAATTTCGAGCCGCACCAGGAAGGAGTGCCCGTGCAGGCGGCCGCATTTGTGCCCGGCCGGTACGTTAGGCAGATGGTGAGCGGCCTCGAACATGAAATCTTTAAACAGCGTGGTAGCCATAGGACAGGTCTCAGTGATTGCTTGAAAAAACCGGCGAAGTCTACCGGAAAAACCCTTTTTTCGCACCCGTTTCACTGTACTTTCCTGCAGGTTCGGCAGGAATGAAAAGTGAACAGTTGTAACTGGCTGATTTTTGGTTATTTAATTAACCTGTTTTGCCACTATGCCTTAGTTGTAAAAGCGTTTAGTCATTTTGGTTATTTATTATTACCAACCCTTATTTAAGGGTTATTATCCCAATCGTTACCCTGTCTCTATCTTACTGACTTTTGGCCCCAGAGCCCTTTAACTGGAATATTCTACGCAATGACGACTCAGGCTCCCCCAGGTTCTCTGCTTCCGCTTAATCCGGAACAACTCGCGCGCCTGCAGGCGGCGACCGGTGATTTCTCCACCACCCAGCTCGCATGGCTTTCCGGTTATTTCTGGGGCATGGTCAATCAGACTCCCGGCACCGCGGCGATCAGCGCTCCGGTTCCGGCTGATGTCCCGACGATTACGCTGCTTTCCGCTTCGCAGACCGGCAATGCCCGTCGCCTGGCCGAACAGCTGCGCGATGACCTGCTGGCCGCCAGACTGAACGTTAACCTGGTTAATGCGGGCGACTACAAGTTCAAGCAGATCGCTCAGGAAAAAATGCTGATTGTGGTCACCTCGACGCAGGGCGAAGGTGAGCCGCCGGAAGAAGCCGTGGCGCTGCACAAATACCTGATGTCGAAAAAGGCGCCGAAGCTGGATAACACCGCCTTTGCCGTCTTTGGGCTGGGTGACACCTCGTATGAATTTTTCAGCCAGGCCGGGAAAGACTTTGACGGTAAGCTGGCAGAGATGGGCGGCGAGCGCCTGCTGGATCGCGTTGATGCCGATGTGGAATACGCGGCAGAAGCCGAAAAGTGGCGCAAGCAAATCGTTGGAATCCTGAAGGCCCGGGTCCCCAGCGAATCGCCAGCCGTGGCTGCCGTTACCGCCGCCGGGACGGTCAACGAAGTGTTCAGCAGCCCGTACAGCAAGGAAGAGCCGCTGACTGCCAGCTTTGCGGTGAACCAGAAAATCACCGGCCGTGATTCCGATAAAGACGTGCGCCATATCGAAATTGATTTGGGCGACTCCGGCCTGCGCTACCAGCCGGGTGATGCGCTGGGCGTGTGGTATGAAAACGACGCGGCGCTGGTGCAGGAGCTGCTTGAGCTGTTGTGGCTGACCGGCACGGAGAGTGTGGCGATCCACGGCCAGACGCTGCCGCTGAGCGAAGCGCTGCAGAAACACTTTGAGCTGACCGTCAACACGCCACAGATTGTTGAGCAGTACGGAAAGTTGTCTCGCGATGAGAAGCTTCTGGCGCTGGTCAGCGATAAGAGCAAATTACAGCACTACGCCCAGTCGATGCCGATTGTGGATATGGTGCGTCAGGCACCGGTTGAACTGCGTGCTGAACAGCTGACGGAGCTGCTGCGCCCACTGACGCCGCGTCTCTATTCCATCGCTTCCTCGCAGGCTGAGAGCGAAACTGAAGTGCATATCACCGTCGGTGCCGTGCGCTATGAAATTGAAGGCCGTGCCCGTGCGGGCGGGGCGTCCAGCTTCCTGGCCGACCGGCTGGAAGAGGACGGTGAGATCCGCGTGTTCATTGAGCACAATGACAACTTCCGCTTACCAGCCAATCCGGAAACCCCCGTTATCATGATTGGTCCGGGCACGGGCATTGCGCCGTTCCGCGCCTTTATGCAGCAGCGTGATAACGACGGGGCAGAAGGCAAAAACTGGTTGTTCTTTGGCAACCCGCACTTTACCGAGGACTTCCTTTATCAGGTGGAGTGGCAGCGCTACGTGAAGGATGGCTTGCTGACCAATATCGACCTCGCCTGGTCGCGCGATCAGCAGCACAAAGTTTACGTGCAGGATAAAATCCGCGCCAAAGGAGCCGAAGTGTGGCGCTGGATCGAGCAGGGCGCACACCTTTATGTCTGTGGTGATGCCAACCGCATGGCGAAGGACGTGGAGCAGGCGCTGCTGGAAGTAGTGGCGGAGCACGGCGGGATGGATCTGGAAACCGCCGACGAATTTTTAAGTGAGCTGCGCATCGAGCGCCGTTATCAGCGAGACGTTTACTAATGAATGAAAAACACCCTGGACCGCTGGTGGTTGAAGGCAAACTGACCGATGCCGAGCGCCTGAAAAAAGAGAGCAACTACCTGCGTGGCACCATCGCCGAAAATTTGCAGGACGGCCTGACCGGTGGCTTCACCGGCGATAACTTCCTGCTGATCCGTTTTCACGGCATGTACCAGCAGGACGACCGTGACATTCGTGCCGAGCGAGCGGAGCAGAAGCTGGAGCCGCGCCACGCGATGATGCTGCGTTGCCGTCTGCCGGGCGGGATCATCACGCCGAAGCAGTGGCTGGGCATCGACAAGTTCGCTGAAGAGAACACCATCTATGGCAGCATCCGTCTGACTAACCGCCAGACCTTCCAGTTCCACGGCATCCTGAAGGGCAACGTCAAACCTGCGCACCAGATGCTGAGCGAAGTGGGGCTGGATTCGCTGGCTACCGCCAACGATGTGAACCGTAACGTGCTGTGTAGCTCCAATCCGGTGGAGTCTGAGCTGCATCAGGAAGCTTACGAGTGGGCGAAGAAGCTTTCCGAGCATCTGCTGCCACAAACCCGCGCCTATGCGGAAATCTGGCTGGATAAGGAAAAGGTCGCGACCACCGATAAAGAGCCGATCCTCGGCGAAACTTATCTGCCGCGTAAGTTCAAAACCACCGTGGTGGTGCCGCCGCATAACGATGTGGATCTGCACGCCAACGACCTGAACTTCATTGCGATTGCCGAGAAGGGCAAGCTGATCGGCTTCAACCTGCTGGTGGGCGGCGGCCTGTCTATCGATCACGGTAATAAAGCCACCTACGCCCGTACCGCCAGCGAGTTCGGCTATCTGCCGGTGGATAAAATTCTGGACGTGGCAGAAGCGGTGGTTACCACTCAGCGCGACTGGGGTAACCGTACCGACCGTAAAAACGCCAAAACCAAATACACCCTGGAGCGCGTGGGCGTGGACACCTTTAAAGAGGAAGTCGAGCGTCGCGCCGGGATCAAACTTGAACCGATCCGTCCTTATGAATTCACCACCCGTGGCGACCGCTTCGGCTGGGTAAAAGGCATCGATAATCAATGGCACCTGACGCTGTTTATTGAAAACGGTCGTCTGCTGGATTATCCGGGCCGCCCGCTGAAAACCGGGATTGCGGAAATCGCCAAAGTGCATAAAGGCGACTTCCGCCTGACCGCCAATCAGAACCTGATTGTGGCTGGCGTGCCGGCAGCGGATAAAGCAAAAATCGAGCAGCTTGCCCGTGAGCATGGGCTGATGGAGAGCGTCACCGCCCAGCGTGAAAACTCGATGGCCTGCGTGGCGTTTCCGACCTGCCCGCTGGCGATGGCCGAAGCCGAGCGCTTCCTGCCGGAATTCGTCACCCGCGTGGAAGGCATCATGACTGCACACGGCGTGGGTGATGAGCACATCGTGCTGCGCGTGACCGGCTGCCCGAACGGCTGTGGTCGTGCACTGCTGGCCGAAATTGGCCTGGTGGGCAAGGCGCCGGGCCGCTACAACCTGCATTTGGGGGGTAACCGCATCGGCACGCGCATCCCGCGCATGTACCGTGAAAACATCACCGAAGACGAAATTTTGTCTACCCTTGATGAATTAATGGGCCGCTGGGCCACAGAACGCGAAGCCGGTGAAGGCTTTGGCGATTTCACCATCCGCACTGGCGTGGTGAAACCGGTTCTTGACCCGGCCCGCGATTTTTGGGAATGACGGAGGCTTGATATGGCTGTACTCGATCTCTCAGCACTGAATGATTTACCGAAAGTTGAGCGCGTGATGGCGCTGGCGGAAATCAATACGAATCTGGAAAAACTCTCCGCAGAAGAGCGCGTGATTTGGGCGCTGGAAAACCTGCCCGGCGAAGCGGTGCTCTCTTCCAGCTTTGGGATCCAGGCTGCAGTGAGCCTGCATCTGGTGACGCGGGCGAAGCCGGATATTCCGGTGATCCTCACGGACACTGGCTATCTGTTCCCGGAAACCTACCAGTTTATTGATGAGCTGACAGACAAACTCGGCCTGAATCTGAAGGTGTTCCGCGCTGAGCAGAGTGCCGCCTGGCAGGAAGCGCGCTACGGCAAACTTTGGGAGCAGGGCGTGGAAGGGATCGAGCGCTACAACCTGATCAATAAGGTAGAGCCGATGAACCGGGCGCTGGAAACGCTGAACGGCCAGACCTGGTTCGCCGGTCTGCGCCGTGACCAGTCCAGCAGCCGCGCCAGTCTGCCGGTGCTGGCTATCCAGCGTGGCGTGTTCAAGGTGCTGCCGATTATCGACTGGGATAACAAGCAGGTTTACAGCTACCTCAAAGAACACGGCCTGGGTTATCACCCGCTGTGGGATCAGGGATATCTGTCAGTGGGCGATACGCACACCACGCGCAAATGGGAACCGGGGATGGCGGAAGAGGAAACCCGCTTCTTTGGCCTGAAGCGCGAGTGTGGGCTGCACGAGTAATCAGCTGCCGTTCTTTCAAATGGCTCTGCACTCACGGCGTAGGCTCCAGACTGGCAGCCTGCGCCCTTTCTTCTATTCCCCGACCAACCCCGCGAACTCATCCGCTGCACGGGTCACATTCACCTTCGTTACCTCATAGTCGGCCACGGCCTGGAAGGCGTCTTCCGCCAGAATGGTGTTCAGCCGCTCGCGATCGATATCCGCAGCAATGATCAGACCGCCGGTGCGCGGATCCTTACGGCCAGCGGCAATAAATACTCCGGCATCGAAATACTTATCCAGCCATGTAAGATGCGCGTCCAGCACGGCTTCAACTTCTTCCAGCGGGCGAGTGTAGTTCAGGCTGACGATGTACATTGCGACTCCTTAAGACGTTATTTTTGGGTTTGCCAGATCAGCGATCAGCGGCAGAAGAATTTTTACGCTGTTGTGCATACGCTGGCTGATGCGCCCCGGTAGCCAGCGATCCAGCCAGGCAAGGTTATCCAGCGCGGCCTGGTGGCGGGTGGTACCCTGCGGGAAGTGTCGGCTGATAGCGCGCTGCTGCTGGCCATCTTTCCCGCCCAGCTCCCAGTCGGTGGCACGTACGCTCAGCAACGGGAAACCGGCCTTATCGAACAGGTCCACTGCCGGTTCAGTCCTGACGGCTTTACCCCGGCTGGCCGTTGGGATGCCGCTGGCCCGGGCGATAGCCAGTGCCCTGTCGCGGGTCTGCCGTGCCACGGGTTCTGGCGTGTTAGCCCCGCTGTCGAAATAAAGTTTATTCCCCACCACCAGGCTGTCCAGTTTGATCACCAGCAGAGTATTCTTTTTCTCCTCCGGCTTCATTCGTGCGAGGTAGTCTTCCTCGCCACGCTGGCCCAGCTCCTCGCCGCTCAGCGCGACAAAGCGCAGGCTGTAATGCAGGGGCACTTTGCTCAGCCGCTGCGCCAGTTCCAGCATCACGCCCAGCCCGGAGGCGTTGTCGTCGGCTCCCTGCAGCGTCAGGCCGCCCAGGTTCTTCTGGCGATCGCTGTCGCTCTGCGGCAGCCAGGTATCCGAGTGGGTAATAATGATGATTTGCTGTGGAACCGCTCCGGTTCTCGCCGCCACCACGCTGGTTGCGGTCACCGTGTGTGGCGTAAGGTGACCATTCTGTGACTTATAGTGATAGTGGGCGGTAAAGTCTCTTTTATTGCTGTCAAAACCCAGCTGCTGAAACTGCTGTTGCAGATAGTCCGCGGTCAGCATCTCAGCCGGGCTGCCAGCCATCCGGCCGGGAAAATAGGTGGCGATATGCCGCAGCTGCTGCTCGGCATAGTGACCCTCGGCCACGGTTGCCGCGTGCAGAGGGAAAAGGGCACCGCAGGAGAGCAACGCAGCCAGCGCGCTCAGGCGGAGTCGGGAAAACATGTAGCGTCCTTAGTCGTCATCCTGTGACGAGCCTGCGAAATATTTTTGCTGCACCAGTATGAAAGTGTGACCGCCATTGCACAATTTCAATCTCTCTGAAATGGCCGCAATATCATCCGTTAAGCACATTTTGTCCTTAGCATTGCCAGGGCGTTATTCCATTCAGTAACTACTCATTCCAATTAGTAATTTCATAACCCTTAAGCCCGGGCCGTATAGTCTCGTTAACTTTTTGTTATTAGCGACCAGACAGACGTGGACTATCTCCCGATTTTTGCAGACATCCGAAACAAACCGGTGCTGATCGTTGGCGGCGGTGATGTCGCTGCGCGCAAAATTGACCTCCTGCGTCGCGCGGGTGCCCACGTGTTGATTGTGGCCCGGGAACTTTGCGCAGAACTGTCGCGGCTAGAAAGCAGCGGCTCCGTTGAGTGGTTCGCGCAGGAATACCAGAGCAGCCAGCTGGACAGGGTGTATCTGGTGATTGCCGCTACTGATGACAGCGAGCTGAATGGCCGGGTGTTCAGCGATGCCAGCGAGCGCCGCCTGTTAGCTAACGTGGTGGATGACCAGCCGAAGTGCTCCTTTATCTTCCCGTCGATTGTCGATCGTTCTCCACTGGTGGTGGCTATCTCTTCCAGCGGTACCGCACCGGTTCTGGCCCGACTGCTGCGCGAAAAGCTGGAAGCGCTGCTGCCGGGAAATCTCGGACAGATGGCGGAAATTGCCGGTCAGTGGCGGGACAAGGTTAAACAACGTTTCGACAAAATGTCCGAACGCCGTCGCTTCTGGGAAACCGCCTTTAACGGCCTGTTTGCCAGCCAGGTCGCTTCCGGCAACGTTTCCGGCGCGAAACAGACGCTGGACCAGCAGCTGTCAGATCCGGAAGCCAGCCAGGGTGAAATCATCCTGGTCGGTGCCGGCCCTGGCGATGCCGGACTGCTGACGCTGCGCGGTCTGCAGGTGATGCAGCAGGCCGATGTGGTGCTGTATGACCATCTGGTCAGCGACGAAATCCTTGATTTGGTTCGCCGCGATGCCGATCGCATCTGCGTCGGTAAACGTGCCAATGCCCATACTGTGCCGCAGGAAGAGACGAACCGCCTGCTGATCGAACTGGCGTTAAAGGGCAAACGAGTGGTGCGCCTGAAGGGCGGCGATCCGTTTATCTTTGGGCGCGGTGGAGAAGAGTTACAGGCTGCGGTGGAGGCCGGCATTCCCTTCCAGGTGGTGCCGGGCGTGACGGCGGCTGCAGGCGCAACGGCCTATGCCGGGATCCCCTTAACTCACCGCGACCATGCGCAAAGCGCGCTGTTTATTACCGGTCACTGCCGCGCCGATGGCGAAGGTATGGACTGGCCGTCACTGGCCCGTGCCCGGCAGACGCTGGCTATTTATATGGGTACGGTGAAAGCGGCAGAGATCTCCGCCCAACTGATTGCCCATGGCCGCGACGCTCAGACGCCGGTTGCGGTAATTGGTCGTGGAACACGTCAGGATCAGCAGGTGTTGATTGGGACACTGGAAGAATTAGAAGCACTCGCGCAACGCGCGCCAACGCCAGCCCTGTTAGTGATTGGGGAAGTGGTTAACCTGCATCAGCAACTGGCGTGGTTTCAACATTCAGCGCAGCAGGCCGGACGTGAGTCCGCCGTTGTGAATTTGGCTTGAGGAAAAGTTATGGATCAAAAACGACTCACCCACCTGCGTCAACTGGAAGCGGAAAGTATCCATATCATCCGTGAAGTGGCGGCAGAATTCGGCAACCCGGTAATGATGTACTCCATCGGGAAGGACTCTTCAGTGATGCTGCACCTGGCGCGTAAGGCGTTCTATCCCGGCACGCTGCCGTTCCCGCTGCTGCATGTGGACACCGGCTGGAAATTCAAAGAGATGTACGAGTTCCGCGACCGTACAGTGAAAGAGATCGGGGCTGAGCTGCTGGTGCACCGCAATCCGGAAGGCGTGGCAATGGGCATCAACCCGTTCGTCCACGGCAGCGCCAAGCACACTGACATTATGAAAACCGAAGGCCTCAAGCAGGCGCTGAACAAGTATGGCTTTGATGCCGCGTTCGGCGGTGCCCGGCGCGATGAAGAGAAGTCCCGCGCCAAAGAGCGTATCTACTCCTTCCGCGACCGTTTCCACCGCTGGGACCCGAAAAACCAGCGTCCTGAGCTGTGGCACAACTACAACGGCCAGATCAACAAGGGTGAAAGCATTCGCGTGTTCCCGCTCTCCAACTGGACCGAGCTGGATATCTGGCAGTACATCTTCCTGGAAAACATCGACATCGTTCCGCTGTATCTGGCTGCACCGCGCCCGGTTCTGGAGCGTGATGGCATGCTGATGATGATCGATGACGATCGGATTAATTTACAACCTGGCGAAGAGATCAAGCAGCGTATGGTGCGTTTCCGTACCCTTGGCTGCTGGCCGCTGACCGGCGCGGTGGATTCTGAGGCGCAGACGCTGCCGGAGATCATTGAAGAGATGCTGGTTTCCACCACCAGTGAACGTCAGGGCCGCGTGATTGACCGCGATCAGTCCGGCTCGATGGAGCTGAAAAAACGCCAGGGTTATTTCTGAGGAGCCAGTTATGAATACCGTCATTGCACAACAAATTGCCGACCAGGGCGGCGTGGAAGCCTGGCTGCACGCTCAGCAACACAAAAGTCTGCTGCGTTTTCTCACCTGCGGCAGCGTCGACGATGGCAAGAGCACGCTGATTGGCCGCCTGCTGCACGACACACGCCAGATTTATGAAGATCAGCTCTCTTCGCTGCATAACGACAGCAAACGTCACGGCACCCAGGGCGAGAAGCTGGACCTGGCGCTGCTGGTGGATGGCCTGCAGGCTGAGCGCGAGCAGGGCATTACCATTGATGTGGCCTATCGTTATTTCTCCACCGAGAAGCGTAAGTTCATCATTGCCGACACGCCGGGACATGAGCAGTACACCCGTAACATGGCGACCGGCGCTTCTACCTGCGACCTGGCCATCCTGCTGATCGATGCCCGTAAAGGCGTGCTGGATCAGACCCGCCGTCACAGCTTTATCTCCACGCTGCTGGGCATCAGGCATCTGGTTGTCGCGGTGAACAAGATGGATCTGGTGGAATACAGCGAAGAGCGTTTTGAGCAGATTAAGCAGGACTATCTCGATTTCGCCAATCAGCTGCCCACCGATCTGGATATCCGCTTTGTGCCGCTTTCCGCGCTGGAAGGCGAAAACGTTGCCAACCCAGGCGAGGCGATGGGCTGGTACAGCGGCCCGACCCTGCTGGACGTGCTGGAAACGGTGGAAGTGAAGCGCGTGGTAGAACAGCAGCCAATGCGCTTCCCGGTGCAGTATGTCAACCGTCCTAACCTGGATTTCCGGGGTTATGCCGGGACGCTGGCTTCCGGTTCGGTACATGTCGGACAGCGCGTGAAAGTACTGCCCTCCGGCGTGGAGTCATCCATTGCCCGTATCGTGACCTTCGACGGTGACCTGCAGGAAGCCCAGGCCGGTGAAGCGATTACTCTGGTGCTGAAAGACGAAATTGATATCAGCCGTGGCGATCTGCTGGTTGAAGCCGGTGCCCAGCTGAAGCCGGTTCAGGCCGCCAGCGTTGACGTGGTCTGGATGGCGGAACAGCCGCTGTCGCCTGGCCAGAGCTTCGACATCAAAATCGCCGGCAAGAAAACCCGCGCCCGCGTGGAAAACATTCAGTATCAGGTGGAGATCAACAGCCTGACGCAACGCACGGTGGAAAGTCTGCCGCTGAACGGCATTGGCCTGGTGGACCTGACCTTTGACGAACCGATGGTGCTGGACAAATATCAGCAGAATCCGGTCACCGGCGGGATGATCTTCATCGATCGCCTGACCAATGTCACCGTGGGTGCCGGAATGATCCGCGAGCCGCAGGAAGATGGGGTGCAGGACAGCGGCAACGTCAGTGCCTTTGAGCTGGAACTGAACGCGCTGGTGCGTCGTCACTTCCCACACTGGGGTGCACGCGATCTGTCAGGCGGTAAGTAATATGGCAGCCTCACACGATGAAAATGTTGTCTGGCATTCGCACGCGGTAACACGTGCGGAGCGCGAGCGGCAGCACGGCCATCAGGGCGTGCTGCTGTGGTTTACCGGGCTGTCCGGCTCGGGAAAATCCACTGTTGCAGGCGCGCTGGAACAGGCGCTGCATCAGCTTGGCGTCAGCACCTACCTGCTGGATGGTGACAATGTGCGTCACGGGCTGTGCCGCGATCTGGGCTTCAGCGATGAAGACCGTAAAGAGAACATCCGCCGGGTCGGCGAGGTTGCCAGGCTGATGGTCGATGCCGGTCTGGTGGTGCTGAGCGCATTTATCTCCCCACACCGTGCCGAGCGCCAGATGGTGCGGGATATGTTGGGAGAAGGGCGCTTTATCGAGGTCTTTGTTGATACCCCGCTGGCTATTTGTGAGCAACGTGATCCGAAAGGGTTATACAAGAAAGCCCGTGCCGGGGAGCTGCGCAATTTCACCGGCATCGACTCGGTTTATGAAGCGCCGGTGGAGCCAGAAATTCACCTTAATGGTGAACAATTGGTAACAAAATTGCTGGTTCAAGTGTTAGATCTGCTGCGCGAGCGCGATATTATCAACTCCTGAGATAGCCACGGCAAAACGCCTCAGAGCGGGCCGTATTTCGCGTCAACAGGATACTTATGCATAACGTTACGCCCATGCTGGCCCGCAAAGAAGATCGCGACCAGGAAGAGATTTCCTGGTCGTTCCCCGGTGGGGTGGTCGGCTTTGCCTCCTACTGGTTCGCCCTGGCGATCCCGTTCATTCTGTACGGCTCCAACACGCTGTTTTTCTTCCTCTATACGTGGCCTTTCTTTCTGGCGCTGCTGCCTGTCTCGGTGCTGATCGGTATCGCGGTCAGCGTGCTGTTACGCGGTCATCTGATCTGGACGCTGCTGCTCACTGCGGTGGTGGTGGTCACTGTTTTCTGGCTGTTATTCACCCTTTTAAGTGGATGGTAAGCGGCTGGTTGTCAAAATACGGCCGCCCGTGCGGCAAAATCTGATGTCCGAATCCCCACTGCGGTTACAAAATTTTGCCTGAGATCCGCTCTCAGGTCTGGAGATTGTTCACCAATTCGCCAATCTGCGGCTATTTCGCCGGTAAAGTGGAGTCGGATGGAAAGTTATGGGATGATTGAGCCGTTTTTCAGGGGGCGGGGATGGGAAAACTGACGCTGCTGTTACTTGCTTTACTTTGCTGGCTGCAATATTCGCTCTGGCTGGGCAAGAACGGCTTACATGACTATACGCGCGTTAATGACGATGTTGCGGTGCAACAGGCCAGTAACGCCAAGCTAAAAGCGCGAAACGATCAGCTGTTTGCAGAAATCGACGACCTTAACGGCGGTTCTGAGGCAATTGAGGAACGCGCACGCAACGAGCTGGGGATGATCAAACCCGGTGAGACCTTCTATCGCCTTGTGCCGGATCAGAACAAACGAAACGCGCAGCAGGGTAATCCGAATATTCAGCAACGATAATTGATGAACAAAACTGGTATACCGGACATTATTGCCGTGGTGCCCGCCGCGGGAATTGGCAGCCGGATGCAGTCCGGGTGCCCCAAGCAGTATCTCGCCATTAATGGTAAAACCATTCTGGAACACTCGCTCGACAGCCTGCTGGCCCATCCGGCCATCAGCCGCATTATTGTCGCCATCAGCCCTGCCGATCCCTGGTTTACTGCACTGCCCATTGCGGCCGATCCTCGTATTACGGTGGTGAAAGGCGGCAAAGAGCGGGCCGATTCCGTGCTGGCTGGACTGCAGGCCGCTACTGCCGCGCACTGGGTGCTGGTGCATGATGCTGCCCGTCCTTGCCTGCACCCTGATGACTTAACGCGCTTGCTGGCGATCACCGCTACCAGTCGCGTGGGCGGGATCCTCGCCGCGCCGGTCCGCGACACGATGAAGCGCGCCGAGGCTGGCAAACAGGCCATCGCGCATACGGTAGACCGCGAGGCGCTGTGGCACGCGCTGACTCCGCAGCTGTTTCCGCTGGTGCTGCTGCGCGACTGCCTGCACCGGGCGTTGCAGGAGGGGGCTACAATTACCGATGAGGCCTCTGCCCTTGAACACTGTGGCTACCATCCGGAACTGGTGGTCGGTCGCAGCGACAATATCAAGGTGACGCGGCCGGAAGATCTGGCGCTGGCGGCGTTTTACCTGATTCAACGACATAATAAGGAGAGCGCATAATGCGTATCGGCCACGGTTTTGATGTTCATGCCTTTGGCGGCGAAGGTCCGCTGATTATTGGTGGCGTGCGAATTCCTTATGAAAAAGGCCTGCTGGCCCATTCCGATGGCGATGTGGCGCTGCATGCGCTGACTGATGCGCTGCTTGGCGCAGCGGCATTGGGTGATATCGGTAAACTTTTTCCGGACACTGACGATGCTTATAAAGGGGCAGACAGCCGCGTACTGCTGCGTGAAGCACTGCGACAGATTGAAAAGAAAGGCTACCGCGTGGGCAACGTCGACGTCACCATTATTGCTCAGGCCCCGAAAATGCTGCCGCACGCCCCGCAGATGCGCATTAACATCGCGGAAGACCTGGAGATTCACATGGACGAGGTTAACGTCAAAGCCACCACCACCGAGAAGCTGGGCTTCACCGGGCGTGGCGAAGGCATTGCCTGTGAAGCCGTCGCGCTGCTGTTTAAGGCGGAAAAGTGATGGGACTGGCCGATCTGAGCTGGCTGCACGGGCAGCCCACCGCCACCGGCGTGGTGAAGGCGAACCCGGAAGATTTTATTGTTATTGAAGATCTTGGCTACCGGCCAGACGGTGACGGCGAACAGCTGCTGGTGCGCATCCGCAAAAACGGCTGCAACACCCGTTTTGTGGCCGAAGCGCTGGCGAAATTTGCCGGTATCCATCCTCGTGATGTCAGCTTTGCCGGGATGAAAGACCGCCACGCGGTGACCGAACAGTGGTTTTGCCTGCGCATTCCGGGCAAAGAGACACCGGACCTGTCCGCATTTCAGCTGGAAGGCTGCGAAGTGCTGGAGAGCGCCCGCCACCGCCGTAAATTGCGGACCGGCGCACTGCAGGGCAATGCGTTCACGCTTATTCTGCGTCAGATCTCCGATCGCGATGCGGTGGAGCAGCGTCTGCAGCAGATCGCTGCAGCGGGTGTACCCAACTATTTCGGCGTCCAGCGCTTCGGGCATAACGGCAATAATCTGCTGATGGCTCAGCGCTGGGCGTCAGATGAGATCCGCGTGCGCGAACGTAATAAGCACAGCTTCCTGCTCTCGGCGGCCCGCAGTGCGTTGTTTAATCAGGTGGCGAGCGACCGTCTGTCGCAGCAGGGTTCTCTGAAAGAGGTGTTGGCCGGAGATGCGCTGCAGCTTACCGGGCGCGGTAGCTGGTTTGTGGCCGAAGAGCCTGAGCTTGAGTCACTGCAGGACCGTGTGAACAACAATGAACTGCGTGTGACCGCTCCGCTTCCCGGAAGCGGAGCCTGGGGAACTCAGGGCGCGGCACTGGCGTTTGAGCAGCAGAGCCTGGCAGATAACAGCATGCTGATTGGCCTGCTGGAACGCGAACGGGTTGAAGCTGCCCGTCGGGCCATGCTGGTGGTGCCGCGCGATCTGCGCTGGAGCTGGTGGGATGACGTCACCGTCGAGCTGAACTTCTGGCTTCCTGCTGGCAGCTTTGCCACCAGCGTGGTGCGCGAGATAGTCCAACAGCCCCAAGGCGAAACCGACGTGGACGAATAAAATGCTGTTACCCCGCTCAGCTGCTGAGCGGGATGCCTTCCCTGAAACGCTTCTCTGTTTCTTACATAAATTCAAACTCCCCTCCTGAATTACCGCTATCTGGATCCTGTTTTAGGATGGATGTTTTTTATTTGTTATAAATTCCCTCCCGACAAAATAAATAAAATCTTAAATTTATTCTGTTGTCACACTATTTATTTTCTATTTTATTCATCTGCATTACAGTGCGCCGCCGGAACAGAAGGTTATTGTTAAAATATTACGTGCGCTGTTATCAGCCGGGTTAACAACACGTCGGATGAAAAAAAAGAGGCAGGATAATGGGTATTCTCTCGTGGATTGTTTTTGGTTTTATTGCCGGTATTCTGGCGAAATGGATCATGCCGGGAAAAGGGGAGGAAGGCTTTATCATGACGGTAGTTGTGGGGATCGCCGGTGCGCTGATTGGTGGTTTCATCAGCACCCGCATGGGGCTGGGCAGCATTACCGGTTTTGATTTCCGCAGTTTTGGTATTGCCGTGGTTGGCGCATTGATTGTGATCTTTATTCATCGCAAAATTAAAAGTTAAGGGATTAAGATTATTATGGGAATTTTTGGCGATTTAGTGGGTGAGGTATTAACCGGTGGCGGTCAGAAAGCTGACGAAATAACTTCGGTGATGAGTTGGGTGAATCAGCAGGGCGGTTTACCGACCATTCTGGCTAAATTACAGCAGGGGGAAGTGGGTGAGGTGGTGAAATCCTGGCTCAGCTCCGGCGATAACCTGCATCTGAGTGGCGAACTGGTGACTCAGGCGCTGGGCAGTGAATCCGTTAGCCAGCTGGCGGATAAACTGGGTATCGATCTCTCCCAGGCTGCGGGTCTGCTGGCGAAGTATCTGCCGCTGCTGACCGACAAGGCTTCACCTGATGGCGAGCTGCAGCAGGACGCGCTGTCCGGCATGCTGGGCAAACTCCTCGGGTAATTCCTTCCGCCTCCGGTACTGCCGGAGGCACGCTCTTCATTTCTTGCTTCTACCACTGATCGCCGCCACGCGATAGAATGCCCTCAGTCGCCCTGCGGAATATCCCTGTTTTGCCCCACCGCCGTGAGTTCCCCGGCCGGGCGGCAGGAACCGTCAAGGCGTGTTATGATAGATACCAGATTGAAATCAAGAGGTTGAAGCTTAGATGCGAATATTGCTGAGTAACGATGACGGCATTCATGCGCCGGGCATTCAGGTGCTGGCTGAGGCGTTGCGCGAATTTGCTGAGGTGCAGGTCGTGGCTCCCGATCGCAATCGCAGCGGCGCATCCAACTCACTGACGCTGGAAACGCCCCTTCGCACCTTCAGCTATCCCAATGGCGATATCGCCGTGCAGATGGGGACACCGACCGATTGTGTCTATCTCGGGGTGAACGCCCTGATGCATCCGAAACCGGATATCGTGGTCTCCGGCATCAATGCCGGGCCAAACCTGGGCGATGACGTGATTTACTCCGGCACCGTAGCGGCCGCGATGGAAGGGCGTCACCTCGGGTTACCCGCTCTGGCCGTCTCTCTGGATGGTCATCAGCATTATGATACCGCCGCCGCGGTGACCTGCTCAATTTTGCGTGCGCTACTGCGTGAGCCGCTTCGCACCGGGCGCATTCTTAATATCAATGTTCCCGATTTGCCGCTTTCTGAAATCAAAGGTATCCGCGTGACCCGCTGCGGCAGCCGCCATCCAAGCGATCAGGTGATCCCGCAGAAGGATCCCCGGGGCAATACGATGTACTGGATTGGACCTCCGGGCGAGAAATTTGATTCGGGGCAGGGCACTGATTTTGCCGCCGTCGATGAAGGGTATGTTTCGGTCACCGCGCTGCATGTGGACTTAACCGCCCACGGAGCCCAGGACGTGGTGGCTGACTGGCTGGAGAACGCGGAGGTCAGCCGCGAATGGTGATCCGGCGCATTGATACGCTTCTGGCGCAGCTGCGCCAGCAGGGCATTGACGACGAGCGGCTGCTGAAAGCGATTGAGGATGTGCCGCGGGAGCGTTTTGTCGACGAAGCGTTTGAGCATAAAGCCTGGGAGAACACGGCGCTGCCCATCGGCTCCGGTCAGACCATTTCGCAACCCTATATGGTGGCAAAAATGACCTCTCTGCTGGGGTTAACGCCGATCTCCAGAGTGCTGGAGATCGGCACCGGTTCGGGCTATCAGACCGCCATCCTGGCTCACCTCGTGGAACACGTCTATTCTGTTGAGCGGATCAAAGGATTACAGTGGCAGGCCAAGCGCCGCCTGAAGCAGCTCGATCTGCACAACGTCTCCACCCGCCATGGTGATGGCTGGCAGGGCTGGCCAGCCCGCGGGCCTTTTGATGCGATTATCGTCACGGCTGCTCCGCCGGAAATCCCGGTTGAACTGATGTCCCAGCTGGACGAAGGTGGGATCCTGGTATTGCCGGTGGGAGAAGAACTGCAGCAGCTGAAGCGGATTACCCGCAAAGCGGGAGAGTTTGTGGTTGAGACCATTGAACAGGTTCGCTTTGTGCCGCTGGTGAAGGGCGATCTGGCCTGACAGCCGTACGCAATTGTATACATCTGCGAATTGGCACGCGGACAGCGATATTGTTACTATCTCATAAATTTAGATTTTATTACTGCCGGTGCCGGGCTTTGGGCCATGAGCATCCGGCAGTTGACACTGTTTTGCCGTAACGGGGGATATAAATGAGCACGGGAAGCCCAGGATTTAAATTGCGCCGTATTGCGGCCGTTTCACTTGTCGGTTTTTGGTTGGCTGGCTGTTCCAGCGATAACACACAAGCCCCTATCAGCTCCGTTGGCGGCGGCAATGACTCCGGCATGAGCAGCAGTTCCGGCAATTCAGGCATGCTGAACAATTCCGGTGCCAGCAGCAATGCCGGTAACGGCAGCGGCGGTCTGATCAGTCCTCCCCGCTCTATCGAAGCTAACCAGCCCGGCACCATTAACTCTCCGGTAACAGCTCCGACGGCCAGCGCTGAAAACAGCAACGTTGTAACCCAAAATGGGCACATAGTTTACAATCGCTCGTATGGGAATATTCCTAAAGGAAGCTACAGCGGACAGACTTATACCGTCAAACACGGCGATACTTTGTTCTATATTGCGTGGATTACCGGCAATGATTTCCGCGATTTAGCTCAGCGAAATAACGTGCCTGCGCCGTACAGCCTTAACGTGGGCCAGCAGTTGCAGGTTAGTAACAGCTCCGGTCAAACTTTAACCGGCGGCAATGCTATCACGGCAGCGGACGATCAGGCTGGCGGCGTGGTGGCTAAGACAACTACTGGAACGATTAAAGGCGCAACGGTTGCACAACAGCCAGTTATTACGTATTCTGAGGATTCAGGTGAACCAAGTGAGGGTAAAATGTTACCTTCATCCGGCACAAATACTGTTGCAACGACAACAGCGCCGGTTACCGCTCCGACCGTCAGCAGCACAACTAACAGCACTACCCCAGTGGGAAGTTGGCGTTGGCCTACCGACGGTAAGATCATTGATAACTTCTCTGCTTCCGAAGGGGGCAACAAAGGTATCGATATCGCGGGATCGCGAGGACAACCCGTCGTCTCAACCGCCTCAGGGCGCGTTGTGTATGCCGGTAATGCTCTGCGCGGTTACGGTAATCTGATAATCATCAAACATAATGATGATTACCTGAGTGCATATGCCCATAACGATACAATGCTGGTCCGCGAGCAGCAGGAAGTTAAAGCGGGTCAGAAGATTGCGACCATGGGCAGTACCGGTACCAGTACGGTTAGATTGCATTTTGAAATTCGTTACAAGGGGAAATCCGTAAACCCGTTGCGTTATTTGCCGCAGCGATAAACCGGCAGAACCTTGCTGTTCTGCCCCGTAATCACGGGTAGGAGCCGCTTATGAGCCAGAATACGCTAAAAGTCAATGAGTTACATGAAGATGCGGAATTCGACGAGAACGGAGCTGAGGTTTTTGATGAGAAAGCTCTTGTCGGAAACGAACCTGCTGATAACGACATAGCTGAGGAAGAGCTGTTATCGCAGGGCGCAACACAACGTGTCCTGGATGCGACGCAGCTCTATCTGGGAGAGATTGGTTACTCTCCGCTTCTTACGGCTGAGGAAGAGGTCTTCTTTGCTCGTCGGGCTTTAAGGGGTGATGTCCCTTCTCGCCGTCGCATGATTGAAAGTAACCTGCGCCTGGTAGTGAAAATTGCCCGTCGTTACAGCAATCGTGGTCTGGCTTTGCTGGATCTGATTGAGGAAGGTAACCTCGGGTTGATTCGTGCCGTTGAAAAATTTGACCCGGAAAGAGGGTTCCGCTTTTCAACGTACGCTACCTGGTGGATCCGACAGACCATTGAACGGGCAATAATGAACCAGACCCGGACAATTCGTCTGCCAATCCATATTGTTAAAGAGCTGAACGTCTATCTGCGCACCGCGCGTGAACTGGCCCACAAGCTGGATCATGAGCCAAGTGCCGAAGAGATTGCCGAGCAGCTGGACAAACCTGTTGATGACGTCAGCCGGATGCTGCGCCTCAACGAACGCATTACATCAGTTGATACGCCGTTAGGCGGTGATTCTGAGAAAGCGCTGCTGGATATTCTGGCCGACGAGAAAGACAACGGTCCGGAAGATACCACTCAGGACGATGACATGAAGCAGAGCATCGTCAAATGGCTGTTCGAACTGAACGCCAAACAGCGTGAAGTGCTGGCGCGTCGTTTCGGCCTGTTAGGCTATGAAGCGGCTACACTGGAAGATGTGGGTCGCGAGATTGGTCTGACCCGTGAACGTGTCCGCCAGATTCAGGTTGAAGGTCTGCGTCGTCTGCGTGAAATTCTGCAGGCTCAGGGACTGAATATTGAAGCATTGTTCCGCGAGTAATAATGCGCGACTGATGTGAATGCAAAAGAAAGCGGTGGTTTGATAACCACCGCTTTTTTATTGCCTGTCGATCAGACGATATCCTTGATCTTGTCCTTGGCGTCGGACTTCACGTCCTGCATGGCATAGGTGTCCATCACCGCGCCTTTGTACGCGCTCATCAGCATCTGCACCGGACTGAGTTTGCCCTTCATCAGACCTTCCGCCACGCCTTTCAGAGCATCAAACGCCGTCTTGACGCCGCCGACAATCCCGCCCTTAATCACTTCCCACGGGTTAGTGCTTTCTGATTTACCCATGCCGGTCAGTACGTTGCTCAGACCCGGAATAAAGGCCAGCGCTTTGCCCAGCTTCAGACAGATCCCCTGGAAGCCACTTTTGTTGGTGCCATTCATGTTGACCATTTCATCGTTGGTCTGGGTCAGCCTGCCGTCTTTCGGGAACATCTTGTCCAGCCCCTGTTCGGCAACGTCTTTCACAATGGCGGCCTCAGTGCCGTGACGGGCATCGCCGTCTTTGGTCAGTCCTTCGATTTTTCCATTGGTGGAGATATCACCACGATCGCCGCCTTCACGGTTATCCAGTGCCTTAACGTTATTAAGGAAGTAGGACATATTTTTGGCAGCCAGCGCGCGGCTTTTTTCATCCGGGTTGTTCGACGTCCAGTCACCAAACTGCTTTTTCAGCTCGTCCTGCTTGATGTCTTTCTGGTTGCCGAGGTTCTTCAGCACCGGGTTGTCATCGATGATCTGATCGGCAGTACGGCTGTCGCCATCCATATTTTTGAACAGCGTATCGCTGGAGGGCGGCACGCTGGTGTCCTTCTCATCCTTTGGCATCGGCTGGCCGCTGGCGGTGGTATCGCCGGTGGTGGCTCCGCTTCCTGCGGTATCCGCCGTGCCGGAGGCGGCAGAAGTGCCGAGCGATCCCAGAAGATCTTTCAGCTGCGACAGGGCATTGCTAAGCTGAGAATCCGTTGAGCTGCTGTTACCGGAGGACTGCTGACTCTCCTGGCTCTGCTTTATCAGCTTAGTGATGCTGTCGAGCAGCATCTGCAGCTGGGACAGGGTGCTGCTGCCGTTGCTGCCTGACGTGGTGGACGTGCCGTCTGACGCGCCGCTGTCAGAGGAGGAAGTTTGTAATTGATCCTTCAGCTTTTTAAGTTCGTCCTGACCTTGTTTAATCAGTGAGTCGATCACGGATTTGTAATCGGAACTCAGCGAAGAGGTCGACGTTTTTTCGCTGGTGGTACCGGCCGCACCGCCGTACTGCAGCACGCCGGACTTACCGGCAGCAGCACTGGTTCCGCTCTCGCTGCCTTTCCCATCCTGCCTGACGCCAAAGCGTGAGGCAAACTGGGCGCTCTGGCTCGCTGCTTGATTCATTATCCCACCGGGATTCACTCTCATATTCATGACAATCTCCACTGGACCAGGTTAACAGACACGGATAAAACGGTCGCACGCTGGTCGGCAATGGTGACCGACAGCGCAACCGGACTGAACGCTTTATCTCAGTCATTACGTGGCTGGCCGGGGAGAATGGTTCCATCGACGGGAAAGCGGCCTGCATGATAAGCGCAGGCCTGAAGGGGGTTAAGCAACGGTTTACGGTCAGACCAGCGACTTGAGGCGGTAAATCCACTCCAGCGCCTGTCGCGGTGAGAGAGAGTCAGGATCCAGCGCTTCCAGAGCTTCAACGGCTGGCGACGTATCTTCTGCCAGCAGGGGCAGCTGTGGCCCATCCGCTTTGGTGGCCGCGGCGTTGCCTGAGACGGTTTCCAGCTCTTTCAGTTTCTGTCGTGCCCGCCTGATCACCTCTTTCGGCACGCCAGCCAGCGCCGCGACGGCCAGACCGTAACTCTTGCTGGCTGCGCCTTCCTGCACGCTGTGCATAAAGGCGATGGTGTCGCCGTGCTCAATTGCATCCAGATGCACGTTCGCCACGCCTTCCATTTTCTCCGGCAGGGTGGTCAGCTCGAAGTAGTGGGTGGCAAACAGCGTCATCGCTTTGATGCGGTTCGCCAGGCTCTCCGCGCAGGCCCAGGCCAGCGACAGGCCGTCATAAGTTGAGGTTCCGCGGCCAATTTCATCCATCAGCACCAGGCTGTATTCGGTGGCGTTATGCAGAATATTGGCGGTTTCGGTCATCTCCACCATAAAGGTTGAGCGGCCGGAAGCCAGATCGTCCGCTGCGCCAACGCGGGTAAAGATGCGATCCACCGGACCAATCACTGCTTCATCCGCCGGCACATAGCTGCCGATATACGCCATCAGCGTAATCAGTGCGGCCTGACGCATATAGGTACTTTTACCGCCCATGTTCGGCCCGGTGATCACCAGCATCCGCCGCTGCGGAGACAGCGACAGCGGGTTGGCGATAAACGGCTCTTTCAGCACCTGTTCAACCACCGGATGGCGGCCGCCGGTCAGCTTAATGCCCGGTTTGTCGCTCAGGGTCGGGCAGTTGTAGTTCAGCGTCCACGCACGCTCTGCCAGATTCGACAGTACGTCCAGTTCGGCCAGCGATGCCGCGCTGAGTTGCAGGGCCTCCAGATGGGGCAGCAGCAGATCGAACAGCTCTTCATACATCGCCTTTTCCAGCGCCAGCGCTTTGCCCTTCGAGGTAAGCACTTTGTCTTCGTACTCTTTCAGCTCCGGAATGATGTAGCGTTCGGCATTTTTCAGCGTCTGACGGCGGACGTAGTGGATTGGCACCTGATGGCTTTGCCCCCGGCTGACCTGAATATAATAGCCATGTATCGCATTGAAGCCGACCTTCAGTGTATCCAGCCCCAGCTTTTCACGCTCGCGGATCTCCAGGCGGTCAAGGTAATCCGTTGCGCCATCGGCCAGCGCGCGCCACTCGTCCAGCTCTTCGTTGTAGCCGGGCGCAATCACGCCGCCGTCACGCACCAGCACCGGAGGCGTTTCGACAATGGCCCGTTCCAGCAACTCGCGCAGTTCTTCGAACTGGCCCATCTGCTGACGCAGCGTTTGCAGGTGCGGCGTGGTGTTATCCACCAGCATGGCATCCAGCTGTGGCAACTGCTGGAAAGCGTGGCGCATTCTCGCCAGGTCGCGTGGCCGGGCAGTGCGCAATGCCAGCCTTGCCAGGATACGTTCCAGATCGCCGACCTGACGCAGCAGGGGGCTGATTTCGGCGGAGAAATCCTGCAGCGAGCCGATGCTCTGTTGACGGTTTACAATGGTTGCTGCATCACGCACGGGCATATGCAGCCAGCGCTTGAGCATACGGCTGCCCATCGGCGTGACGGTTTTATCCAGCACCGAGGCGAGGGTGTTTTCAATACCCCCGGCCAGATTCTGGGTGATCTCCAGATTGCGGCGGGTGGCGGCATCCATAATGATGCCGTCCTGCTGGCGCTCCATGGTCAGCGAACGGATATGCGGCAGGGAAGTGCGCTGGGTATCTTTGACATACTGCAGCAGGCAGCCTGCCGCACGCAGCGCCAGTTGGGCCTGCTCCACGCCAAAGCCGCTGAGATCGCGGGTACCAAATTGCAGATTCAGCTGCTGGCGGGCGGTATCCACTTCAAATTCCCACAGCGGACGACGACGCAGCCCACGGCGGTTTTCAATCAGCGACATCGCCGCCAGGTCTTCAGAGTAGAGCAGCTCCGCCGGATTAGTGCGCTGCAGCTCTGCCGCCATGGTATCCAGGTCGCCAGGTTCAGCCAGCCGAAAGCGGCCGGAGCTGATATCCAGCGTGGCATAGCCAAAGCCGCGCGCACCCTGCCAGATAGCCGCCAGCAGGTTATCCTGGCGCTCCTGCAACAGGGCTTCATCACTGATGGTGCCGGGGGTGACGATACGGACGACTTTACGCTCTACCGGGCCTTTGCTGAGCGCCGGATCGCCAATCTGCTCACAGATCGCCACCGATTCCCCTAACTGCACCAGCTTGGCAAGATAGTTCTCCACCGCGTGATAAGGCACACCGGCCATCGGGATCGGCTCACCCGCCGAGGCACCGCGTTTGGTCAGCGAGATTTCCAGCAGTTGGGAGGCGCGCTTCGCATCGTCATAAAACAGCTCGTAGAAATCCCCCATACGATAGAACAACAGGATTTCCGGGTGCTCCGACTTCAGGCGAAGGTACTGCTGCATCATTGGGGTATGCGAGGAAAGGTTGTCAGTTGTGCTCATGGCGTAATGAGGTCCATTTCGTTGAGTGTCAGTTTTATCGTGACGGTTATTGTTCTGATCTGAAGGTCACGTGAACTCAATGATAACGGACTCTGCCTGACAGGAAAACAAGCGCGGACACTGCCGCGCGCTTTTCATCCCGCTTTACGTGCTGGCTCGCAATTTGCTGCGGGTTGCAGTGCGAATGAAGAAGTTGGCTAATTTAGCCTTTATCAGCAACACCAATACGCCACTGGGGCGGCGGCAGCGTGCCGTTCACGGCAAAATCTCCCACGATGCGGTCTTTATAGATGCGCGGATTATGTGAGGAAAGGGTGCGCGCATTACGCCAGAAACGGTCCAGTGCCAGAGGTCTGAGCGTGGCGGAAGCGCCCAGCGCATCGAAGACGATGGTGGTGGCGTTGAGGATCAGATCGGTCACCACATTCAGCGACTGAGAGACTTCCAGTTCAGCGATGGCATTCACCTGCGTCTCCTGCTGTTCATCCCCCTGTAAGCGGGCATTAAACGCGAGTTGCAGCGCCTCGGCGCTTTTCTGCACGATGGCTCCGCTGGCGTAAGCCGCTCCGCGAACCCGCCCCACAACCTGCAGAATTTGCGGATCCTGAGCGACACGGGGGCCGTTGCCAATGCTGTAGGTGCGCTTACGTGCCGCGACCAGGCTGGCCAGTTCACCGCTCTGCGCCCGGCCAATGCCCGCCAGCGTAGCCAGATGGATCAGCTGGTAAAAGGCGGGCGCATACCTGAACTTGTTCTCCGTGTAGATTTCATTCTCGCCGAGAAGGACGTTGTCGAAGATAGCCGTGCCGCTGGCCGTCAGTGTCTGACCAAAGCCATTCCAGTCATCAATCACGCTGACGCCTGGTGCAGTACGGGAAACGGTAACCGCGACTGTCTCTCCTTTTTCATCGGTGAGGCCGACATCAATCCAGTCGGAATAGAGCGAGCCGGTGGTATAGAACTTTTTACCATCAAGACGCCATTGGTTGCCGGTTGGCTGAATCCTGGTGGAGAACGCCTGCTGTTTTGTGTCGCCAGCTTCGCTCCAGGCCGGGCCGACAATCTCGCCTCTGCCCAACAGCGGCAGCCATTTCTCACGGCGCTGGCTGTCTTCGCTGTTCAGCACGTTCTCCACAAAGCCAAGATGGCCGCGAATTGACTGCACCAGATTGGAATCTGCCTCGCCCAGCTCGGTCAGCAAATTAAACAGCTCGGGCAGCGTGATGCCGCTGCCGCCGTACTGTTGCGGCACCCTGAGTGCGGTGAAGCCACTCTTTTTCAGCCACTCAATTTGTTCAAAAGGCAGCTGATGCTGTAATTCCCGTTCTATTGCACCTTCCCGGATGCGGGCGAATAAAGGACGGAATCGTTCGGCGAGGTATTCATAATTTGCTGAAGGCGCGGATCCCCAGGCTGACTCAAATTGTGACATTACGTGGCCCTGATTGGTTAATTAAAATGGAAGTTATACGATTTGTATTAATATGATGATGTAACACGATGCGTTTAATAATGGTAACGTTAATAAGTTATAAGCTAATTAAGGCTGGCTATATAATCGTGGTTATCTGTGTTTCTCATAATGACTCTCAGTATTGATATTTGCCACCTGCATTCCTGGCATGTTAATCGTTTTATATTCTAAAAATGTTACTTCTTCATTCTTCCCCTTTCTCTGTATAACCAGGCAGGGGCGGGTTTGGCTGTTACAAGGGAAATCGACATCACTATGCTTCTTATGCGCAAAACAGGGCTTAACATAATCCTGGCGACCATTACGCTCTGCCTGGGTGCTCAGGCCATGGCAGAAACCGCTCAGCAACGCTCCTCTGACGGCGGCACACTACTCTATTTGCATGAGCAGGAGCCTCCCTGCCTGTGGGGCGGCTGGGTTCAGCAGGCCTATTTATCACGTCAGGTTTTTGATTATCTGGTCAGTTATGATAACGGCCATATTCGCCCGTGGCTGGCGACCCGTTGGGAAGAATCAAAAGATCGCAAGACCATTATTTTCCATCTGCGCAAAGATGTGAAATTTACCGATGGCGATAAATTTAATGCCGATGCGGTGGTGGCTAATTATTCTGCCTGGCAGAAAGGAATTGGCTGGCACGGCTTCACTTATATGAGCGGTTTTACGCGGATTGATGATTATACCGTGGCCCTGCATCTGACCGAACCTAATCCGGAAATATATAACATTCTCGCCAACGGCCATTACGGTTTTCAGTCTCCTTATTCGCTGGCACATAATACCAGCGAACAGAAGTGTTTGAAGCCGGTCGGAACGGGTCCGTGGAAAGTCGTCAGGTGGTCACGCGGGGAGGAGATCGATTTTGTGCGTAATGATGATTATCACTGGGCTCCTCCCAATGCGCACCACAACGGCCCGGCGTATATCAAGCACCTGCAGTGGAAGTTTGTCCCCGATGCCACCACCCGCTGGGGAGCGTTGATCAGCGGCGGGGCGGATGTCATTTACCAGCCGCCTTCCGCGCAGTGGAAAACCCTGCAGCGTGAATATCAGACGCTCTCCTATGTGGCGACCGGGCGGCCGCAGGCTTTCTCGTTCAACGTGCAGCGGGGGCCTTTCACTGACCAGCGCGTGCGGCAGGCTTTTGCTTATGCCATTGATCGTAAACAGATTATCAAAACGGTGTTCAAAGGCGCAGTGCCATATGAAGGCAACGGTTCTCTGAGTAAAACCACGCCGCTCTATCTCAATGTTGATGACCGCTACTCCCTGAACGTGGCCAAAGCTAACCAACTGCTTAATGACGCGGGCTGGACCGGTCGGGATGCTGAAGGTTACCGGCTGAAAGACGGGAAAAGGCTGGAAGGTCGCCTGCCCTATATCCAGGCGATTATCGACCAGGAAGGGGCGCTGATGCTGCAGGCGGTGCAGGATCAGGTGAAGCAGGTGGGGATCAAACTTGATCTGCTGCCGCTGACGCAGACCGAAGGTTTTGCCGGAGCACTCTCTCAGCCAGCGGACAAAGAGATCAGCTTTGGCTACTGGGTCTGGCCTTCCCCGTCCATTCTGGACATCGTTTACAACCACGCGCTGAACGGCGCATTCAATGGCAATAACACCAGCTTTTTCAATAACCCCAAAATTGAAGCCCGGATCCTCGATGCCCAACGCGAGCCGGACCCGGCGCTGCGCCAGCAGAAATTTGCCGTGCTGCAGCAGTGGTTCGACGACCAGGCCATCGCCATCGGGGGTTACAACTTCACCTATAACGTCGCCGTAGCCCATCACGTCAATGGGCTGTGGCAGGACCAGGGCAACGGACTGTTGAATTTCAATGATGCTTATTTCGTGAAGGAGAAGCCATGACTGAAGTCTCTTCCGGGCTCACCAGGCGCAGCCGAACGGCGAGTGGCAGCCAACCGTACAGCGGAGTCAGCGGCCTGCTACGAATGCTTGCCGTACGTATCGCGTCAGCCCTTTTTGTGCTGTGGGGAACGATAACGGTGACGTTTATTGTGCTGTCCGTTCTGCCCGGCGATCGCGCCACCATCTTGCTTAATATCACTTCCGGGCAGGTGATCGAACGGACTCCGCAGGAGCTGGCACCAATCAATGCCCTGTACGGTTTCGACCAGCCGATTGGCGAGCAGTATCTCCGGTATTTCTGGCAGCTGCTGCACGGAAATTTTGGTCTTTCGTTTGAGCTGCAGCGTCCGGTAGCGCACGTCATTGTTGAACAGCTGGTGCCGACCTTTACCCTGGCAATAAGTTCGCTGCTGCTGGCGTGGATCATTGCGATTCCCTGGACTCTGCTGACGGCTGGACGTGGCAGACGACTGAGTGCCTTTGGCTCCGCTGTTGAGACGATCATGGCCGGGCTGCCACAGTACTGGATCGGCATCCTGCTGCTGATTGTGTTCGCCATCGGCCTGCGCTGGTTCCCTGTGGTGGGCGGTTCCAGCCTGACAGGCATCGTTTTACCGGCCGTCACGCTGGCTATTCCCCTGGCCGGTTTTATCGGTCACTCCCTGCGCGATGAGTTTGAACGCAGCATGCAGGAGCCCTTTGTTCTCTCGGCGCGCGCTCGTGGTATGAGCCTGCGAAGTGTCAGGCTTTTACACGTTCTGCGCCATGCGCTGATCCCGGCAATCACCCTCAGCGGCTGGGCCATCGGGAATCTGCTCTCCGGCGCGGTGCTGGTAGAGGCGGTTTTTGCCCGCCCGGGGCTGGGCAATGTGCTGGTCAACGCGGTCAGCAACAAAGATTTTGCGCTGGTCTCCGGCATCGTGGTGCTGATCAGTTTTCTCTACATCATCATTAACCTGCTGGTCGATGTGATCTATCTGATCGTCGATCCCAGATTGCGAGGCAGATCATGACGACACATTCCTCTGACTATGCAGGCACAACGGCGAAACCGTCAGCCTTGCGCCATTTTTTCCCGGCGATTGGCAGGACACCATTCCCGGTTTTGCTTTCAACACTGCTGGCGCTGCTCTTTATTGTGGCGGCGGTTGCGCCTGCGCTGCTGGCAACCCATGACCCTTTCAGCACCGATTTATATCACGCATTGCAGGGGCCTTCCGCACAGCACTGGCTTGGTACCGACGATATTGGTCGCGATCTCTACAGCCGGATCATATGGGGAACCCGCCCGTCATTGCTGATTGGGATGGGAGCGATGGCCATCGCTTTAGCCGGGGCGATCGTCTTCGGCTTTACCGCCGCGCTGGCACCCCGCTGGATTGCCGGGCCGGTTAACCGGCTGCTGGAGATCCTGCTGGCCTTTCCCACTCTGCTGCTGGCTTTGCTGTTCGTGGCGCTGCTTGGCCCCTCGGCCAGCAGTTTGCTGATCTCGGTCGGCATTGGCACTGCACCGGGCTATGCGCGCCTGGTGCGGGCGCAGGCGCTGAAGGTCAAAGGTTCCGGCTATGTCGAAGCGGCCAGAGCGCTGGGGCATTCGTCGCAGAAACTCTTTTTGCAGCATATCGTGCCTAACGTCTTCCGGCCGCTCTCCTCGCTGGTGGCGCTGGGTATCGGTCAGTCGGTGGTGTGGGCTTCCGGACTGTCGTTTCTCGGACTGGGCGTGGTCCCGCCTTCCCCTGAATGGGGAGCCTTGCTTGAGGCGGGCAAGATTAATGTGACGGTGGCGTGGTGGCTGGAAGTGTTGCCAGGCATCGCCATTGTGCTGGTCGCGCTCTCATTTACCCAGATTGGCCGTTACGTACAACAGCGCTCTGAAGGAGGACAGCAATAATGAACACCAAGGGTAAGGTGATTGAAGTTCGTGGCCTGAACGTCTGGTACGGCAATCAGGGCGGGCGTCGGCATATTGTGAAAGATATCGATCTGGATCTTTTTCGCGGTCAGTGTGTGGCGCTGGTCGGAGAGTCCGGATCGGGCAAGAGCGTGACGGCCAGGTCGCTGGTGGGGCTGGCGGGCGACCAGCTCAGCGTGGAGGCCGACATCCTGACTCTGGAAGGGGAAACATTGCTCAACCGCAGTGACGACTGGTGGCAGTCGGTGCGGGGGAGAAAAATCGGTTTTATTTTGCAGGATGCGCTGGTGTCCCTTGACCCGTTACGGCCGGTCGGGAAAGAGATTGCCGAAGCGCTGTCCGTGCACAGTTGGGGCACGCGCATCGACCGGGAAGAGAAGGTGCTTTCGCTGCTTAATGAGGTCGGCGTTCCAGAGCCGCATCTGCGGGCAAAACAGCGTCCCGGAGAGCTTTCCGGCGGGCTGCGACAGCGGGCGCTTATCGCCTCGGCGATTGCACTGCATCCCGACGTGCTGATTGCTGATGAGCCCACCACCGCGCTGGACGTCACCGTGCAGGCTCAGGTGCTGGACGTGCTCAGGCAGATGCTGGATCGCGGCACCAGCGTGATCCTGATCAGCCACGATCTCGCGGTGGTGGCGAAAATTGCTGACCAGATTCTGGTGATGCAGGGCGGCGCCATCGTGGAGGCCGGTAGCGCGGAAGAGGTGCTTCAGCGGCCACGCCATCCCTACACTCAGGCGCTGATCAACGCTATCCCCAGTGAACACACCAGAGGGCAACGGCTTTCGGCCAGTGAACAGCTTGCCACAACGCCGCTGTTTACCCATCGCTCAGCAACGGAGCAGCCAGAACTGCTGCTTGAGGCCCGCCATATTATTAAGCAATTTCGTGGGCCGGATCGCCAGCTTCGCACGGTCGTGGATGATGTCTCTTTCAGCCTGCGAAGAGGGGAAACGTTGGGGATCGTTGGGGAATCGGGATCGGGGAAGACAACGCTTTCGCGGATTGCCCTCTCTCTTGAGCAGCCTGACAGCGGCGAGATCCTCTTCCGTGGGCAGCCGTGGAGCAACGCTTCTCCCGCGGCGCAGCGGGAAATCCGTCGTTATATCTCGGTGGTTTATCAGGACCCCTTATCCTCATTCGATCCGCGCTGGCGGGTTTCAGACATTCTTTATGATGCGATTGCCCTCGGGCAGCCTGGCAAGGGGCAGTCTTTGCGGGACAGTGCGGTAAGCCTGCTGGCGGCCGTGGGGCTTGGCCCGGAGCATCTGGAGCAGTGGCCTGCACGCCTGTCCGGTGGACAGCGGCAGCGAGTCGCCATTGCGCGGGCTATCGCCACCCGTCCCGAGCTGATCATCCTTGATGAAGCCGTTTCCGCGCTGGATGTTTCGGTGCAGGCGCAGATCCTCGATCTGTTGGCAGACCTGCAGACGCACCTGGGCGTCAGCTACCTCTTTATTTCCCACGATCTGGGGGTTATTCACCATATGAGTGACCGGGTACTGGTGATGCAAAACGGCGTGGCGGTAGAGCAGGGCGAAGCCGATGAGGTCTTTTATCACCCGCGCCATCCCTATACCCGGAAATTGCTCAACTCGCTGCCGCGGCTGAAAGCGGTCAGTTTCGCTTGATTACTGAAAAATGGAGTAATGATGTCACGTGAACTTATTTATAACGGTTTTTTACACCTGACCCCGAATCATCACAGCCACGGCTACTGGCGCACCCCGGAAGGGCAGGTGCAGTACGGCTATAACCAACTCGATGCTTACGTCAAAACGGTTAAAACGCTGGAGAAAGGGCTGTTCGATACGCTGTTTATTGCTGACGTGGTCGGTGTCTATGACCTGGATTATGGCGATGGCAAAACCACTATTCAGGCGGGAACGCAGTTTCCGGAACCGGACCCGATTACCATCACTTCGGCGCTGGGTCTGGCGACTGAACATCTCGGCATCGTGGTCACCAGTAACGTTATCCAGGCGCATCCTTTCTCCTTTGCCAGGCAGATATCGTCGCTGGATGAATTTACCCACGGGCGGGTAGGCTGGAATATCGTTACCTCCTATTTATCCAACGGGTTCCGTAATTACGGTTTTGATGAGATCGTGCCACACGACGAGCGTTATGAGTGGGCGCAGGAGTACCTCGACGTCGCATACAAGCTGTGGGAGCTGTCATGGGAAGAGGGCGCGGTGCTGCACGACCCGGCGACCAATCGTTTTTTCGACGCCGACAAAATCCATAAGATTAACCACGTTGGAAAACGCTACAGCGTTGAGGGGCCGCATATTGTCGAGCCTTCGCCTCAGCGCAGCCCGGTACTGTTCCAGGCCGGAAACTCAGAGGCGGGCCGACGCTTTGCGGCGCGCAATGCGGAGGTGACTTTCCTGCCGTCTCAAACCCCGGAAACGGCGAAAAAGGACATCGCGATTTTAAATCAGGATGTGGTGGATTATGGGCGCAGGCCGGAAGATCTTAAAAAGCTGGTGATGCTCTCTACGGTGATTGGCTCAACTGAGGAAGAGGCAAAGCGCAAGCAGCAATACCTGTTCGATAATATTGATATCAATGCCCTGCAGGGCTTTTACAGCGGTGGCTCCGGGATTGATCTCTCCAGCATCGATCCCGATACGCCATTGAAAGAGCTGAGCCGACGTGAACAGTTCAGCCAGCATATGCGCTCGAAATTCCGTATCGCGGTGGATGCGGATTACGGTCAGGGCAGGGATCTGACGTGGCGTGAGTATCTGCTGCAACATGCCTTATTGCCAGGACGTTTTGCCGGAACGCCAGAGCAAATTGCCGATAAGGTGCAGGCATTTGCCGACGCAGGCGTCGATGGCTTTAACGTGGTTCCGGTCACCACACTGGGCTGGTGGGATGAATGGGTTGAGCATGTGGTGCCCGTATTGCAAAAGCGCGGCCTTGCTCAAAAGGAATATAAGGAAGGCACGCTGCGGGAAAAAATCTTCGGCCAGGGAAGCCAGCTTGCGGCGTCGCATCCACAAAGAAAACTCGCGCTCTGAAAGGGCTTACGGGGAAAAAGAGTCAGGGCGGTAACCTGCATGATTCAGCGTGCAGGTTACGTATTCTCAGATCGCAGGCTGATCCGGCGCGCAGTTAAATCAAAGGTGCCATGAGGCGAGTAAAGATTCATTTTCGGCATGGGGGAGTCACTCCCTTGTCATTGAGTGGGCTGAAGGCGGGGAAAATCATGCCCACGCCTTCCTTTATTCAGATGGTCTGACCGCCGGACACCTCGATTCTTTGTGCGTTCACCCAGCGGTTATCTGTTCCCAGCAGGGAGGCAATCATTGGCCCGATATCATCAGGTACGCCTACGCGACCAAGTGCGGTCATGTCTGCGAACTGCTTGTTAAGGTCAGGGATATCTCGTACAGCTCCACCCAGGAAGTCAGTTTCAATCGCACCTGGTGCGACGGTGTTTGCCGTGATGCCGCGACTTCCCAGCTCTTTGGCCAGATAGAGCGTAAGGATCTCAACTGCGCCTTTTGCTGCTGAATAGGCGGAAAAACCAGGAAAAGAGACGCGGGTCAGACCGCTTGAGAAGTTAACAATGCGGCCGCCGTCTGCCAGTAAAGGGAGCAGCGCTTGAGTCAGAAAGAACACGCCTTTTACATGCGTATTGAACAGCGCATCGAATTGTTCTTCCGTCGTTTCATTAAAGTTAGCCATTACGCCCTGGCCGGCATTATTGATCAGATGATCAAAACTCTCTCTATGCCAGACAGACGAGAGCGCGGCGCTGACGTCATGACTGAAATGTTTCAAAGAGGCTAATTGCGTGACATCAAGGTGAAGCGCGATCGCTTTTTGCCCCAGAGCTTCGATTTCCGTCACCACCGCCTGCGCTGCTTTTGCATCACTGCGATAAGTGATAATCACGTCGCCGCCATGTCGGGCAATACTTAATGCTGTATTACGTCCTAAACCACGGTTTGCCCCGGTGACCAGAGATATTTTTGCAGATGTCATTTTGCTGCCCTTATACGTGTTGAGTGTACAACTATAATGAGGCGGTTAAACACGATGCGGAATACCTAAAACCCTGCTGTTTTTTGCTTAATCATGCAAAAATTTTTTTGCTCATTGATGGTGTTAAAACGTTCCGAAGCGAAGCTGTTTATTTTTATTTTTTTAATTATTTGATAAATAAGTTTTAAAATGGAGTTGTTGTCAGAAATAAGAGGGGGGGGGTAAGTTAACTCAACTTCTTTACTTACCTTTTCCTGTAAACATGAATGTTCCACTCTTAACGGTCGTCCGGCACTATGCTGAGAGCCATGCACCTGAAGCTTCGTTTATTCAGACTCCAATACCTGGGCTGGTGATACTGCGCGAAACGCAGCCTGGTGAGTTGCAATACGCGATATCTAAGCCGCTGGTTGCCGTGATCCTGCAAGGGGGGGAAATACGTTGCGATGGGGAGCCTGGCATTTGATTTTGGTCCGGGGGAATCGCTGTTAATCACGATGGATGTTCCCACGGTAAGCCAGATAACCATTGCCACACCGGCTGCACCGTACTACTCGTTGGTCTTCGAACTTGATATTGCGCTGATTGAAAGCCTGGTGGCTGAGATTAGTTCCTCACAGGCTAAGTCAGGGGAGGCGGTTCAGGTTGAAAAAACCGAGGAAGAGGTGGCGGATGTGCTATTGCGCATGATGAAGCTCTTTTCCCGACCTGCATCAATGCCGATCCTGCAACAATCACTGGTGCGTGAATTACATTACTGGTTGCTGACCGGTCGTCATGGTGCTGCGATTCTGGCGCTGCTGGCGGCCCGTCTGCAGCAGCGTCAGAGCGCGTACGCCGTGCTGTTTGATGCGCTGCTGTCGCTGTCGGGTAGCGAAGTGGAGCCTGATGCGCTGCAGATGCAGGTCGAGAAGGAAGCCCGTGACGACACGCCTGCCGCGCTGGATGCGGTGTGGGAAGAGGAGCAGATTAAGTTCCTCGGCGAGCAGGGGTGTACTTCCGCTCAGCAGGCTGCGCACCAGCGTCGTTTTTCCGGAGCGGTTGTGCCGCAGTATCTGGACGTGGCAGAGGCCACTCAGCGTTCCAAAGGACATTAATTATGCACTTTCTAAATCTGTTCTTTTTCGATATCTATCCGTACCTGGCGGGTGCGGTGTTCCTGATTGGCAGCTGGCTGCGCTATGATTACGGCCAGTACAGCTGGCGCGCGGGTTCCAGCCAGATGCTGGATAAAAAAGGCATGCGTCTGGCATCGAACCTGTTCCACATCGGCATAATTGGCATCTTTGGTGGGCATTTTGTGGGGTTACTGACCCCACACTGGGTATATGAATCCTTCCTGCCGATTGCCGCCAAGCAAATGCTGGCGATGGTGGCGGGTGGAATTTGCGGGCTGATGACGCTGGTGGGTGGAGGATTGTTACTGAAACGCCGTCTGACCAACCCGCGCGTGCGGGCAACCAGCAGCGTGGGCGATATTCTGATCCTCTCGCTGCTGGTCATTCAGGCCAGTCTGGGATTGTTGACCATTGTCTTCTCCACTCAGCATCTGGATGGCTCTGAGATGATGAAGCTGGCTGGCTGGGCACAGGCTGTTGTCAGCTTCCAGGCCGGTGCAGCACAGCATCTTGAAGGCGTGGCGCTGGTTTATCGGGTACATATGGTGCTGGGTATGACGCTGTTCCTGCTGTTCCCGTTCTGCCGTCTGGTGCATATCTGGAGTGCGCCGGTGGAATATCTCACCCGTCGTTATCAGCTGGTGCGTAATCGTCGCTGAGTCAAATATTGTTGCAAGTTTGTTGTTTATGTTGAGACGTTGGTCAGCGTAACGGCCAGATTTATTGATTACACTTCCTGTACTTGTGAGCGCCGGGACGGATCCTGACAGTATCCCGGTGGCTCATTCCAGTGTTCGCTGTGGTACTGGCTCAGGGATCTCGCCAGCGAGCGCATCATAAACAGGTGTGTACAGATGATCATTTCAGCCTCAACGGACTACCGGGCAGCGGCGAAGCGCAGGCTGCCTCCTTTCCTGTTTCACTACATTGATGGCGGCGCCTACAGCGAGCATACACTTCGTCGTAATACCGCCGATTTAGCCGACATCGCGCTGCGTCAGCGCATCCTTAACAACATGTCCGAGCTGAGCCTGGAAACCACGCTTTTCGATGAAAAGCTGGCGATGCCGGTGGTGCTGGCACCGGTTGGTCTGACCGGGATGTATGCCCGCCGTGGCGAAGTGCAGGCCGCGAGAGCCGCCGCGAAGAAAGGCATTCCCTTCACTCTCTCCACCGTTTCCGTTTGTCCAATCGAAGAAGTCGCTCCTGCAATTAACCGCCCGATGTGGTTCCAGCTGTACGTGTTGAAAGACCGGGGCTTTATGCGTAATGCGCTGGAGCGGGCGCAGGCAGCAGGCGTGAAAACGCTGGTGTTCACGGTGGATATGCCGGTTCCCGGCGCGCGTTACCGTGATGCCCATTCAGGCATGAGCGGGCCGAATGCGGCGCAGCGCCGCATTCTGCAGGCAGTGATGCATCCGCAGTGGACGTGGGACGTGGGGCTGAACGGCAAGCCGCATGACCTGGGCAACGTGTCTGCCTATCGCGGCAAGCCGACCACGCTGGAAGATTATATCGGCTGGCTGGGTGCGAACTTCGATCCCTCCATTTCGTGGAAAGATCTGGAGTGGATCCGGGAGTTCTGGAAGGGACCGATGATCATTAAAGGCATTCTGGATCCGCAGGATGCAAAAGACGCGGTGAGCTTTGGCGCGGATGGCATTGTGGTGTCGAATCACGGTGGCAGGCAGCTGGACGGTGTGCTTTCAACTGCGCGGGCGCTGCCAGCGATTGCGGATGCGGTAAAAGGCGATATTAAAATCCTTGCTGACTCGGGCATCCGTACCGGACTGGACGTGGTGCGGATGATTGCGCTGGGGGCGGACAGCGTGATGCTGGGCAGGGCATTTGTCTATGCACTGGCGGCGGGGGGAGAAGCGGGGGTGATGAATCTGCTGGAGCTGTTTGAGAAAGAGATGCGGGTGGCGATGACGCTGACCGGCGCAAAATCTATTGCGGAGATTACGCGCGATTCGCTGGTGTCGCTTTCAACTGCTGCACAGTGATTGGTGTCGGTCAGACCCGGTGCAGTCGGGACGGCGTGAATACGTCCATGTAGCCTTGATTGCCGCGTCCATGCGGCAAACACCCGCCACCACCGGGTCTGACCGCCACCCGCGAACTTCTGAGTTGTGGGTGAGTGAAACCTGAGTCGCTGATGTAAACCTTTCTCACTCTGTTCAGAGATCGGTTTCGGTCAAATCTGCTTAGCTGCCCTCATAGTGATCGGTGTCGGTCAGATCCGGTGCAGTCGGGACGGCGTAAATACGTCCATGTAGCCTTGATTGCCGCGTCCATGCGGCAAACACCCGCCAGCACCGGGTCTGACCGCCGCCCACTAATTTCGGAGTTGTTGGTGAGTGGAAATCAAAATCCCTGATGTGTTTCTTTCTCGGCTTTTGAGCGCTCCCAGCACTGTACACATCGGGAAGCCGATCAAAAATATCGATGCATTCAGCGACATCTGATCTTCACCATGCACTGGCCCTACAAAAAACTTTGCGATCAGGGGGAATACTGCCCACATGAGACCGCCACCGCAGATTGCCCCTGACAGAGAAAATAAGGTTATTTTTAATATCTTCATTGTATCTTCCAGAACCAGATTTCTTTGGATTTAAAGAAATCGCTGTACACGCCATCCCAATGAACGCCCAACTGTATTCGGAAACATCCCCTAAAAGGGGCAATGCGCAGGGCATTAGCCATCTCTTCGGCGCGGAGGACGTGGCCGTCTTTTTTTGGGTGATGCCAGCAGGACGCGGCCTTTAAGCGCGTGACGTCACTATGTGGTTTTGTGAGATTGATGTAAAGTTTGGATGCGATATTCTATTTAAATTATAGGGAAAATGTTTTTTCACGATGGAGTTTTTTAATTTCTTCCGTTTTATTTACAACTGCCAACATCTAACATATATGTGAAAAACGCATAAAATAATTAACAATTTTTAGTTTTTTCGCTTGTGGGTAAATTCGCAATTTCTGGATGTACATTCAGATGGATGACCTGTCATTTCATGATTTTTACCTTGTTTTTCGAGACAGATTCCAGAATGGATTTAATCTCAACTTATTGAAGAAAAAAACCTTTGTACAGTATTGACGGAAAAGAGCAGAGGAATATAGTGGGCAGGCACCGAATAAAAAAGGTGGCAGTAAATAGCGAGACCCGCCAGTGTTGAAGCACTGACGAGCCTCTGACCATAATGTTATGAGGACTAACACCATGGCTGTAAAACAGTTTACTCAAACTCGCCCTGAATTTATACATCTTTCCCCGTTAACCAGCGGAATGGACTTTATCGACCTGGCGGAATATAACGAGCGCCTCGTTTCTGTTCTGATGGAAACAGATATTTCTGCGGAGCGCTTCGCAATTTATGAAAAAATAGCAGGCAGTCTTGAGCATTTGCAGTTGGCTTTTGACGAACCTGTTCCGGATTATCGTCTCCCGCAGCTCACTGCATCAGACGCAACGGATTTTCATCACACCGCGTTTGTCGCCGAGCCTGAAGCCATCACCAGATACTGCCGTGCCTTAACTCAGGTATTACTCAGCCGCGCAGCGGATTCAGAGACTCAGGAAGTGCTTACCGAATTGCTGTTCGATCTGGTGAACTTTCAGGTTGAGGATCTGAAAGCGACGCGCTACACCGAGACGTACAGTGGGATGGTCCAGGTCAGGTAAAAAATGTCCTTGTGCCACTTGAATCAGCTCTATTTTGTGGCAGAAGGGGTTATCCGGACAAAGTGGTAAGTGATATATTGAGCCATTCTCGTAAAACGCTCTCTTTGAAACAGGTAACACCGGCAATGGTTCTGATTCCAAAAAACTATATGCGGCTGGAAAGCGGCTACCGTGAGAAAGCACTAAAAATCTACCCATGGGTATGCGGACGCTGCTCGCGTGAGTTTGTTTATTCAAATCTCCGCGAATTAACGGTTCACCATATCGATCACGACCATACCAATAACCCGGAAGATGGCAGTAATTGGGAGTTGTTGTGCCTGTATTGTCATGACCACGAACATTCGAAGTACACGGAAGCTGACCAGTACGGCACAACCGTTGTGGCAGGAGAGGATGCGCAAAAAGATGTTGGTGAAGCAACCTACAATCCGTTTGCCGATCTGAAGTCGATGCTTAATAAAAAGAAGTAATGTCCGCTAATGGCATGTATGGGGCAATAGCATGACTACAGTCCGCTATGAGCGAAGTGCGGACATTGGCAGCCTCAACAACATGACTGGCATTGAGGAGTATTAATCAGCGGGGAGCAAGTCACCCCATCTCTAATGGCAAACGGGCTGGTGGCCTGCCGTTACCGAGTCTCAGGCAGCGGATAAAATTACACATAGTTCGAGAAATATGTTAACGCAACGAGTGATATCCGCTTGTTTATCTGGAAAAAAGTGTTGGTTTTCTAATTCATTTCCATTGCTAAAATAAATCTTCTTTTATTCTATAAAAATCTGATATTTTCTCAAGCGCTGATGTAGGAATGGTTTTTTTGTTTATACTCAAACCTGTTTCGGTTTTTTTTAGTTTTGCAATGATGTATTCATCATCGATATAATCCGCTCTCTCGCCAATGAAATTTATTATGTACTCTTTTGCTTTTAAAACTTTTGTTATGTGATATTTTTCATTGAATAGAATATACACTTTGAAAATAGAATTAATGTGCTCATTAAAAATAGGCATTATTGGGAAAGATTCATCCATCTGTGTTAGGTCAGCCTTTACCAGAGCCCCCCATTTAGAAAACCCCCGAATTAATTCATCTCTAATAAAATATACGATTAACTCTACACTTAAAGTACTACTGGTTTCATCAAGTGATTTTGATATCGTGTATGAAAGTGGTGGCATTCCACAATGCTGAACAAAATTTCTGAGCTTATACATGAATCTATATGAAAACTTGCTGTCAAATTCATTTCCCGTCAGCGCTTTAAACTCGAAAAATTCCGTTGAATCCTCCCCATACTGCCTGTTAATACTGGTTTCCATATGGTCAAGTAAAGTTTTAACTGACATCATATAGTTCAGTATTCGTGTATTCAAAAAGAATGGGAAGGTTTTGAAGGGATATGAGCCAATAAAAGAAGGTTCTTTGGCTACTTTTATAATCGTTTCATTCAGAAGTTCCATTAGTGACTCATAGTTTAATCTTACATATTCTACTAAAGAAAAGTCATTCACAAACTCCATGAGCATATTTCTCTGTGCTTCATAGATTTCAATTTCCTTATTACCAAGAGGTCTTATTTCATTTATTTTGTTTACTTCACTTCCATCGGAAATTGATTCTTTAGCTAGGATTATAGTGGATTCGCTCAAGCTTACCTCTCTGATTAGTTTTCTATTATCAATATGGAACCCTATAAGGGCACACTTCATCTATAATATATCGGCTTAAGTTGCCAAGAATAGCACCACTTTGATCAATATTATAAGTTTTTTATTCCCCTCTGCGCCTGCATACCACCAACGTCCGCTTCTGGCACGAAGCCGACTTTCAGAACTGAACAATTAAACTTATATCAAAATGAATACCCTGTTTGAGGAGCTAGCCTTCCGAAAACTCATCCAACCCAAACTCTTTTGCCACAAACCACTGTGTCCCATCGCAGCAACACCTTAGCTAATGGCAGGAGGGGCTATACGGATAAGCGGACTGTGTCGCGCATGGACGCGCGACTCAAGCCATCAGGGACGATTTAACGGCGTGTCCGTGTTCCGTATAGCCCCTCCAGCTACTGCAGCACTTTCAGCGACTAAACACACCTACCCGAGAATATTAGTGCTTACCATTCGGCAGCGGCACTTTCAGCGACTAACAACACCAACCTGCGAATACTAGCGCCCACAACCCACCAGCGGCACTTTTAACGACTAAACGCACCGACCCGCGAACACTAGCACTCACCACCCCACCAGTAGCCCTCCCAGCGACCCAACCGCAAACATCAGCGCTCCCCACTCCGCCAGTGGTCAAAATAGATATGCTCAGCCTGGAAATCAGCGGTTTGCGTATCGCCGGTTAATCGCCACGCCAGCTGGAAGGCAAACTCGAAACTCTTACCCAGCCCCTTGCCGCTAATCAGGTTGCCGTCTTCCACCACATCCTCCGTGCTGTAGACGCCGTCCGTCACCGCTTTATGCAAATCCCCGGAACAGGTATAGCGCCGTCCTTTCAGCAGATGATGGCCTCTCAGAACTCTGGCCGCAGCCGAACAGATCGGGGCTATCCATTTCCCGGCATCATCGTGGCGGCGGATAAATGTCGTCACCAGCGGGTTGGCTGCCAGGTTCACCGTGCCTTCCGGCCCGCCTGGAATAACCACCGCATCAAACAGCTCATTCTGCAGATCCGCCAGCAATACATCGGCAATCACCGGCACATTATGGTAGCTCGGTATCTCACGGGCGGTATGGCAGCCAACGGTGGTCACCTTGACATGCAGACGGTTCAAAATATCAATAATAATAAAGGCTTCTGCTTCTTCAAAACCCGGTGCTAACAGTATCGCAGCCTGCTTACTCATCATTCCTCCTGAATAATTTATAGAACTAAATAATATTATTGAAATAGCGTTTTATTTTTATTGTGTCAATCCGCACAGGGCAGGGATGCGGTCCCTCGCAGAAAAAAGTAAACAAATCCCAACGAGTAACGCCTTTACATAACATCTTCTTTTCTTCGCGCCAGGCAATGCTTTACCATAACGACAACTCTTACCGCCCATATGGATATTCAATGCGTTATCTGGCCACACTTCTGCCCGCGCTCCTTCTTCTTTCGGCCTGCAGCAGCTCCAAAGCTCCCGAGCAGGTTGAACCTCACGGTAACCCTTTTAAAGGCGGCAACGGTTTTCTGCTGGAACCCTCGCACGATATCGCCCCGCTGGGTGGGGACTTTGCCAGTAATCCTGCGACGGCTGCTTTTATCGATAAAATGGTGCGTGAACATAACTTCGATCGCCAGCAGCTGCATGACATGCTGGCGCAGGCGAAGCGACTGGATTTTGTGCTGCGGCTGATGGATCGCCAGGCACCTTCATATCAGGCACCCACCGGGCCAAACGGCGCGTGGATCCGCTACCGCAACAAATTTATCGTGCCGGGTAACGTGCAGAATGGCGTGCAGTTCTGGAATCAGTATCAGGATGCACTGAACCGCGCCTGGCAGGTCTATGGCGTGCCGCCAGAAATCATCGTGGGTATTATCGGCGTGGAAACCCGCTGGGGCCGCGTGATGGGCAAAACCCGCATTATCGATGCGCTGGCAACGCTGGCGTTTGACTATCCGCGCCGGGCCGACTACTTCAGCAGCGAGCTGGAAACCTTCCTGCTGATGGCGAGAGAAGAGAAAGACGATCCGCTCGATCTGCGCGGTTCCTTCGCCGGAGCGATGGGTTACGGCCAGTTTATGCCTTCTTCCTTTAAGCAGTATGCGGTCGACTTTAATGGTGACGGCCACATCAACTTGTGGGATCCGGTTGATGCCATCGGTAGCGTGGCGCACTACTTCAGCGCTCATGGCTGGCAGAAGGGCGGGGCGATTGCCGTTCCGGCCAACGGCCAGGCCCCATTGATGGAGAGCGGTTTTAAAACCCGCTACACCATGGGCCAGCTCTCCGCAGCCGGATTATCGCCGCAGGTGCCGCTGACCGGTTATCAGCAGGCCAGCCTGCTGCGTTTCGATATGGGCAAATATTATCAGTACTGGTACGGGCTGCCGAACTTCTACGTGATCACCCGTTACAACCACAGCAACCACTATGCTATGGCGGTGTGGCAGCTGGGGGAAGCGGTGCGCGACGCCCGCTAAGGGCATCCCTTAATAATTGCGCTGGAAATGGCTGCTGACAAAGGCCCGGCAGCGATCGGAGTGGGGATCGCTGAAGACCTGCTCCGGCGGGCCTTCCTCCTCAATCATCCCCTGATGCAGGAAAATCGCTTTGTTCGAGACTTCGCGGGCAAAGCCCATCTCGTGGGTGACGATAATCATCGTCCGGCCTTCTTCGGCCAGCCCGCGGATCACCTTCAGCACGTCGCCCACCAGTTCAGGATCCAGCGCGGAAGTTGGCTCATCAAACAGAATCGCCTTCGGATGCTGGGCCAGCGCCCGTGCAATGGCGATCCGCTGCTGCTGACCGCCCGACAGATGGGCAGGCCAGGCATCCCGTTTGGCAAACAGACCGACTTTTTCCAGCAGCGCTTCAGCTTCTTCAATGCACTCTTTGCGGTTACGCTTCTGTACATGGATGGGAGCCTCAATAATGTTTTGCAGCACGGTCCGGTGCGGCCATAAATTAAAGCTCTGAAAAACAAAGCCCAGCTGTTTGCGGATATTTTTAATTGCCGTCTGCTGAGCTTTGCTCAGCGTGCCGTTATTGCCGTTCAGGTTAATTTTCTCATCCGCCACCTGAATCTCACCGCCCTGAGCCACTTCCAGGAACGGGATGCAGCGCAGCAGGGTGCTTTTGCCGGAGCCGCTTGCCCCAATCAGTGAAATCACGTCGCCGTCGTTGGCCGTCAGGCTGATATCGTGCAGCACCTCATGCTGACCAAAACTCTTTTTAAGACTACGCAGCGTCAGGGTAGGTGTGCTCATGCTCTTGCTCCGGACTTCTCGGGTGAAAGGTATTTTTCAAACATGGCCAGTGCTTTGGTTACCAGCAGCGAAATCACCAGGTAGATCACCGCCGCACTGATAAACACTTCCAGCGCCCGATAGGTGTTGGAAACCTCGGCGTTGGCAATGCCGGTCACTTCCATCAGGCTGATGGTGCTGACCAGCGAGGTCGATTTGGCCATCGAGATCACTTCGTTGCTGTAAGCCGGTAACGCCTGGCGAATGGCAATCGGCAGAGTGATGCGTCGCAGGATAGTGAAGCGGGACATGCCGCAAACACGAGCCGCTTCAATCGATCCTGTCGGGACCGCGCGAATGCCACCGCGCAGGATCTCTGAGGTATAAGCCGCGTCATTGAGGATCAAAGCCAGCAGGCCGCACCAGTAAGGATCGCGCAGGAAAGGCCACAGAAAGCTATGGCGAATAAAGCTGACGTTGCCCAGCCCGTAATAGATCATAAATATCTGGATCAGCAGCGGTGAGCCGCGAAACAGAAACACGTATCCTTTTGCAACAACGCTACCGGGTTTGGTTGCGCGCAGCAGATTGAGCAGCAGCGCCAGAATGCCGCCGCCCAATAGTGACAGCACCGCCAGGTTCAGCGTCAGCGGCAGCCCGGCCAGCAGTTTGATAAAAGTCTGTTGTATAAACGAAATATCCATGCACCGTGCCCCTAAAGCTGAGTGTAATCCTGACCGCGCAAGGACCATTTCTCAGCCTGGCGAATAACAAGTTCAGAGACGGTGGTGATCACCAGGTAAATCACCGCGCCAACGGCAAAGAAAAAGAACGGCATCTGGGTGGACCCGGAGGCAACCTGTACCTGATTCATGGTTTCCACCAGTCCGGTAACCGAGACGAGTGCCGACTCCTTGATGGCCGATTGCCACTGGTTGCCCAGGCCGGGGATCGCGGTGGTCAGGGCCTGTGGAACAATGACGCGGCGGAACATCAGCCATTTGCCCATCCCCACCACCGTCGCTGCTTCCAGCGTGCCTTTCGGGATGGTGCCGTAAGCCCCGCGGAAGACTTCGCCCTGTCCGGCACCGGAAATCAGGCCGATTGCCAGCGCACCGGCGACAAACCCGCTGATGTCAAAAGGACCGGCAAATCCAAGCGCATGACCGAAAAAGGCCAGCACCTGACGTCCGCCAAAATAGAAAATGTAGATTACGATCAGGTCGGGAATGCCGCGCAGCACCACGGTGTAGCCTTCGGCGAGCCTGCTGAGCCAGCGGTTCCCGCCGATTTTGGCCCAGGCGACCAGACTGCCAATCACCGAGCCGAGCAGAAAGGCGCACAGGGAAACGGAAACCGTGACCCCGGCAGCCTTAAGCAGCACCGGCCCCCATCCCTCAGGACCGAAGCCGAGGAGCTGCCAGTCAATGCCCATATTTACCTCCACTGCGGCCCTTCAGGCACCGGCAATCTTTAACCATACCGCACTCCATTTACGCTTTTGGTGACAGATCCATACCGAACCATTTGATGATTAACGCTTTCATCGTGCCGTCTTTTACCATCGAGTCGATGGCCGTGTTCAGCTTAGCCTGCAGTTCGGTGTCGTCTTTCCGCAACCCGATAGCCGAGCCTGCGCCCAGCACGCCGTTCTGGAAGGTGTAACCTGTCAGTTCGCCGTTGCCGTTGGAGCGTTTTACATAGGCGGTCAGGTTTGGCACGGCTGCCATCACCATATCCACGCGCCCGGCATCCAGATCGAAGAAGGTATCCTTGCCGCCCGGATAGGTGCGGATGGTGGCAATATTGCCGAAGTATTTCTGCAGGAAGTCAGCCTGAATGGTGGCAACCTGTACGCCAATCGTTTTGCCTTTGACGATTTTCGCGATGTTGTCGATGGCGGTTTTGCTGGCGGCTTCATCGGTCAGCGAAATGCGGGTACCGGTGCCTGGCAGGCTGGTGATGCTGCTGTCTTTGTTGGTGACAAAACCGGAGCCGCCGTTGATATACGGGCTGGTGAAGTTAATGGTTTCCTGGCGTTTAGGCGTGATCGACACCGCATCGACAATCGCATCGTATTTGCCATCCAGCAGGCCGGGGATCATTCCCCCCCAGCTCTGAGCGACCAGTTTGTAGCTGAAACCCGCACGCTTCGCGATCTCTTTCAGCATATCCGGCTCGAAGCCAACGATTTCACCGCCCGGTGTGGTCATGTTGTACGGAGGGAAGGCGGCTTCGGTGGCGAAGGTCAGCGAGGAGAGATCCCGTGCCTGTAACTGTGGCAGAACCAGCAGGCCGAGAGCGGCAACGGCACCGGTGAGAAAACCTTTGCGTGTCAGATTCATGAGCTACACCTGTTAAATTTGAAATACGGTTAAGAAAGAATATCCAGCGTTAAGCGGGTCAGGGCGATGGCCCCCAGCGAGATGCAGCTCTCGTCCGGCTGGTAGTCAGAGTTATGGACGTGGTCGTCACGTCCCGGTTGCCCCGATCCGATGTGGATCTGGCAGGCAGGCATCAAATCGGAGAAGTAAGAGAAGTCCTCCGCGCCAAAACTCCGGCCCTGCTGGATCTCCGGCTGTTTGCTGAACTGGCGGGTAATGCTCTTTTCGGCGAGATCGACCATCCGGTCATCATTCAGCAGGGGAGGGACGCCGCGCTGGTAGTTGATGTCCACTTTCACATTCATCGACAGCGCCACGCCAGCACAGATACGGCGGAATGCCGTTTCCACATGATCGCGCGAGGCAGTTGAGCGGGCACGTACGGTTCCCCGGAACAGGCAGGAATCCGGAATAATGTTGTGGATCGCGCCGCCTTCAATATGGCCGACGGTCAGCACGGCAGACTGCGCCGGATCCATTTCACGGGAGATGATGGTTTGCAGCTGGGTGATCAAATACGCTGTAGCTACGATAGGATCGGCGGCAGCGTGCGGGCGGGCAGCATGTCCTGACACGCCGGTCACCACCACGTCAAATTCATCGCAGGAGGCGGTACTGGCCCCGCGTGTCAGCAGAATATTGCCTGCTGCCAGTTCCGGACGGTTATGGAAGGTGATCGCCATATCCTGACCTTCCGCCGCGCCGTCGGCAATCATCGCCGCTGCGCCACTTTCGGTGGTTTCCTCAGCAGGCTGAAATACCAGACGGACTGAGCCCTTCAGCTGGGGCTGCAGCTCTTTCAGCGTGGCAGCCACGCCGAGCAGGGTTGCGGTGTGCAGATCGTGGCCGCAGGCGTGCATTTTGCCCGGGTAAACGCTGGCGAAGGGCAGGCCGGTATTCTCTTCGATGGGCAACGCATCCATATCGGCACGCAGCAGCAGGTTTGGCCCTTTCTCCTCACCGTGAATATCCAGCACAATCCCGGTTTTGCCGATGCCTCTTTGCGGCTGATAACCCAGCCTTTCCAGCTCCTTCGCCACTACTTCCGCCGTGCGTACCGTGTCAAAACCCAGCTCCGGATGTGCGTGAATGTCGCGTCGCAGGGCGATCAACTGCGGTTCGAGCTCTTTCACAATTCCGGCAATTTTTACCTCAATCTCTTCTGGATGAGACGGTTCCATGCATGCACCTCGCGTGGGTCAGGAAAGTATTGACCCCCGATAATGGCCAAAAGAGCAGCGTGAAACAAGAGGTTAGCGGGCATCGGATGCACTTCAGCCCTGCTGCACTGGTCCGGCTGAATACGGCAGTGGAATCAACCGGACTCTGTGGCTGAGACAGAATTTTCAGGGAGCATCAGGGCCTTTTAAAAGTCGCTTTCAGCGGCTTATTCATTGACCTGTCTGCGCTGGGGAGCTTGTATAAAAATTTGTATCCCACTATTAAAACTCTTTATTTCTCATCTTATGCAGAATCCCTATGCTGGGGGTCATACTCCACTGACAACCAGTAATATGAGGATCGACCATGGCAGCTTCCCCGGGTAACGTTTTTCGCCGTCATCTTCTCGCCATTGCCGTTCTGAGCACGGGTAGTGGACTGTATGCCATCAGCGCTTCTGCTGCTGAAACCTTGCGCCTGGCTCACGCCTCCAGCAGCGACAGCCTGGTCAACCAGGCGATGGTCCGTTTTGCGGCAGAAGTGAAAGAGAAGTCGCACGACGCGCTGGAAATTCAGATATTCCCTGATGGCCAGCTGGGCGATGAGGGCGCGATTGCTGACTCAACCGGGTCTGGTGCAATCACCATGGGACTGGGCGGCGTGGTGGATGCTATCGATCCGCGTCTGAATGCGGTTTCCCTGCCTTTTCTGTTTAAAGACGCTGACTCGGTGCACCATTTCCTTGACAGCGACGCGGGCAAGAAATTTCTGTCGATGGGCGAGAGCCGTGGCTACGTGATGCTGTCGGCGCTGGACTCCGGTTTCCGTCAGTTCGCTAACAGCAAAAGAGCCATTGTGAAGCCGGAAGATCTGAGCGGCCTGAAGATCCGCACGCCACCAAACCCGGTGATCCTCGCCACCATCAAACAGCTTGGCGGTCTGCCGCAGTCAATTCCGTTTGGTGAAGTTTATACCTCTCTGCAGTCTGGCGTGGTTGACGGCGTGGAGCCAGAGCTGCGCGACTTCAGCGACCAGCGCTGGTACGAAGTTGTGAAGCATGTCTCGATGGCGAACTACATCTGGTCAGCCAACTTCTGGTACATGAACAAATCTGCTTATGACGGGCTGAGCGCGGAAAACAAAAAAGCACTGACTGAGTCCGTGGCTGATACCACCACCTGGTATCGCAGCCAGCTTGACCAGGTTTACGCCAAACTGACCGACCAGTTGAAAGCGAAGAAAGTTGAATTTAACGAGGTGGATCGCGCGGCCTTCCTGGCCAAAGTCGGCCCGGTTTATGACCAGTTCAGCAAAGCCTGGGGCGCAGACTTCGTTAAACAGCTGCGTACTGACGCGGGCAGTAACTGATGACGCCGGTTCACTACGCACCAACCAGCGGCCCGCGGTGGCTGACGTTACTGCTGATGTGGACAGGCGGCGCGATGTTCCTGGTGACGCTGGGCTCCACATTGCTGGGGATCGTCGCCCGCTATTTTGCCTGGACGGGACTGGAGTGGACCTTTGAAACCGCTGAAATCTCGTTTATCTGGGTGACCTTCCTGGGCGCGGTGCTGGCTGAAATTCGCGGCGAGAACGTGAGCTTCACCAGCGTGGCAGCACTGTGCCCGGCAGGCGTCCGGCGCTGGCTGAGGCTGTTTTCGGCGCTGGTGCTGCTGGTGCTCAGCGGCTGGCTGCTGACAAGTGGGATGAAAATCCTGCAGACCTCCGCCTGGGTGCCGACACCGGTGCTGAGGCTGCCGAATGCAGTGATTACCTGCTCGCTGGCAGGGTTTGCGGTGATGCTGATGTTCCTTTCGCTCTGGCGGATTTGGCACTTTTTCTTCTCACGCTCGGGTGAAGCGCTATGACTGTTTTGATTCTGATTGCCGCCTTCCTGGTGCTGCTGTTTGCCGGGGTGCCCATCGCCTGGGCGATAGCGGGCGGAAGTATTGCCGCACTGGCGCTGGGTGACTTCCCGATGCCGATTGCCTGGCTGGCTCAGCAGACCCTGCGCGGCGCTGACACCACCTCGCTCATCGCCATCCCGCTGTTTTTATTTGCCGGGGAATTGATGAACCGCGGCGGGCTGACTCACCGCATCATGCACGTTGCCGAGCACCTGTTCGGGCGTTTTCGTGGTGGCCTGGGACTGGTTAACGTTGCCACTGCTTTTGTGTACGGTGGCCTGACCGGTTCTGCCACGGCGGATACCAGTACCGTGGCAAAGGTGATGATCCCGGTGATGGAGCAAAAGGGCTATCCACGCGATTTTGCGGCGGCGGTCACGGCGGCCTCCGGCACGCTGGGGATTGTGGTTCCGCCCAGTGTGATCCTGCTGCTGTACGGCGTTATCACTAATACCTCCATTGGCGGGCTGTTTGTCGCTGGTGTGCTCCCCGGCTGTATGCTGGCCGTGGTCTTTATGCTCACCGCCTGGTTTATCGGCATGCGGGAAAATTTCCCAAAGGTGGAAGGGAAGTTCGATTTCAAAGCCTTCTGGTGGGATTTCTGGCGGGCGTTCCCGGCGATGTGTATGCCGGTATTTGTTCTCGGCGCTATCATCACCGGTTTTGTCACCGCGACCGAAGCGGCCGGGTTAGCCGTAATTTATGCGCTGCTGATTGGTGGGTTGTATTACCGCGAGCTGGGCTGGCGCGACCTGATCCCGGCGATTATTGAATCGGTCACGCTGACCGGATCGGTGATGATCATCATGGCTGTGGCGGTACCCTTCGGCTGGTTGCTGACGGTTACTCAGGTCCCGCATATGGCCGCCGCCTGGATTGGCGGGCTGCAGGCCGGACCGATCGCCACCATGCTGCTGGTGATCCTGCTGCTGAAAGTCGTGGGCTTCTGGCTGGATCTTGGCCCGGCGATGATTATTCTCGCGCCGATCCTGGTGCCGATTGCCAAAACCGCCGGATTTGAGCCTTACCAGATTGGCCTGATCTTTACGCTGACGCTGGGCTGGGGGCTGTTCACGCCGCCGATTGGCACCAATATTTTCGTGGTCTGTAACGTGGCAAAAATTGATATCGGCCCGGTCTCACGCAGGCTGATCCCGTTCTGGTTCGCGACCGCCTTCGCTATCGCGCTCCTGATTTTCTTTCCTTCATTAACCGGATGGTTGCCCGCAACGCTGGGCTACTGACAGTCAAACAGACGAGAACTGTGATGAAACATTTAGTTGGTGGAATATCCAGCGCCGGCCGCGCTTTGCCTGAAATTGACGGCCAGACGCTGATGATTGAAAAAGCACAGGGCGCCTGGCTGTGGAATGCCGACGGTCAGCGCTATCTGGATACGGCTTTAGGTTTTGGCGCAACGCTGCTGGGGCATAACCCTCCGGCGGTTGTCGATGCCGTGCAGCAGGCAGTTAAAACAATGATGATGCCAGCCTGGTCACATGCTTTAGAAGAAGAGGCGGCAACCACTCTGAGTGCCTTCACCGGGGAACTCAATAAAGTTATTTTCGTAAACTCAGGGAGTGAAGCAGTCCATCTGGCCTGCCGGGGAGCGCGCGCCGTGACTGGCCGTCATAAGGTGGTGAAATTTGCCGCCGGTTATGATGGCTGGTTCGACAGCGTGGCCTTCGGCAATGCCGGATCGGCGATGGCAGAGATGCCGGGAACCACCCGTCCGGAAAAGGAAGGGATGCTGCTGCTGCGCTACAACGATTTTAAAGATGTCGATGCGCTGTTTGCTGAACATCCCGATATCGCCGCCGTGATCGTGGAACCGGTCATGGCGAATGCGGGCTGTGTTGAACCCGCCGAGGGCTATCTGCACTATCTGGCAGACGCCGCGCACCGTTCTGGTGCAATGGTCATTCTGGATGAAGTGCTGATGGGTTTTCGCCTGCATGCCGGGCTGTGTGGGCATCTGTTTGGCGTGGATGCTGACTTCGCAACGGTAGGCAAAGCCATTGGCAACGGCACCGTGGTCGCTGCGCTGGTGGGTAAAGAGCAGTACATGAAGGTGTTTGAAGATGGTCGTGCTATACGGGCAGGAACCTACAGCGGTAACCCGCCGGTTTGTGCTGCGGTAATCGCCACGCTCAACGAGCTGCGTAGCAAGGATTATATGCAGCTGCTGCGCAGCGGCGATGAACTGTGCCGCAAGGTGATTGCCGACTGTAAGGCGCAGGGTGTCGAACTCGCCAGTTCCGGATATGGCACGGTCTTCACCTTCTGGCAGCAGGCAACCGCACCTGAAACTTATGCTCAGGCGGTGGCAGCTGCCGATCATCAGTGGAGTATGGCGTTGCACGTGGCGCTGCGGCGTCAGCACATCCTGTCGATGCCGTCGGCGTTTGGCCGTTTCTATCTGTCATTCAGCCACGACCAGCAGGCTGTCGACCTGCTGGCTGCGGCGTGCAGTCAGGCGATCATAGCGCAGTCTGCATAGGCAGAGCTTCCGCTGCTGAAACCAGCTCACGGATGAACTGAGCCAGGCGGCGGGTGCCCACGTGGGCATCTTCCGGCACCAGCAGTGCCAGATCCAGCGACTGCAGGGCGGGCAGCTGTTCATTCTGGCCGAGGATCCGCCAGTCGTCAGGGATCACCGAGGCAGGCAGAACGGTCAGCGCCTTGCCAATGCGGATTGCGGTCTGCACGCCTGCCAGATGTGATGAGGTGCAGACGATATGCCAGCGTAAACGGGCTTTATCGAGTGCGCTGATGACCTGAGGCCGCGCACGACAGCCTTCGGGAAACAGCACCAGCGGCAGAGTGATTTGCTGCTCCGGGAAGCAGTCCGGGGCGGTACACCACAGCTGTGGCTCTTTGCGAAGAAACTCGCCGTTCTGTTCACCAGGCTGGCGGGTGAAGATCGCCATCTCCAGATGACCATCGTTGACCAGTTTCTCCAGCTTGCAGGAGAAGTCGCTGACGATCTCCACCTGCAGCTGCGGATTGCGCTGCGAAAATTTTTCAATCAGCTCTGCACCAATAGTGCCCAGATAATCGTCTGGCATCCCGATACGGATGCGTGATTTTGCCGCGAAACAGCCCAGCGCGGTGAGCGCTTCTTCTTCCAGTGCCTGCATCTGCCGGGCGTAGCCAATCAGCTTTTCACCGGAGGGGGTGAGGGTGATGCCCTGGCGCGAGCGCTCCAGCAAACGCTGGCCCAGATGTTTTTCCAGCCGGCTCAGCATGATGCTGACGGCAGCCTGGGTTTTTCCCAGTTGTTCTGCGGCAAGCGTAAAACTGCCGTGGTCGTAAACCGCGATAAAAGCGGCCAGGGTATCATTATCAAGATGACGCATAAGTCTCTCCGATCAAAAAGCGAGCAGGGGAGGTAATGCAATTTTTATTCCAGGCTACAGTTAACAGTGTGGTTGATCGTTTTAACGAGGAACAAATGAAAGACTGGAATCCCGATCTCTACCGTCAGTTCGAGGCTGAACGTACCCGCCCCGCCAAAGAATTACTCTCCCGAATTCCCCGCCGTGAAGTGAACTCTGCCACCGATCTCGGTTGCGGTCCCGGTAACAGCACAGAACTGCTGCGCGAGGCCTGGCCCACCGCACGGATTACCGGGCTGGACAGCTCACAGGCAATGCTGGAACAGGCGCTAAAGCGTTTGCCCGACTGTCAGTTCGTGCAGGCGGATATCCGCAGTTGGCAGGCAGAGAAGCCGCAGGAAGTAATCTATGCCAACGCTTCGCTACAGTGGCTGACCGATCATCAGCAATTACTGCCGCACCTGGTGGATCAACTGACGAAGCGCGGCGTGATGGCAGTGCAGATGCCGGACAACCTGGACCAGCCGACCCACAGCCTGATGCGTAAAGTCGCTGAGCTGCCCGCCTTCCGGGATAAAATTGGCCCCGGAGCGGCTGATCGTAAGCGCCTGCTCACCACGGAAGCGTATTACGATCTGTTGTGCCAGACGGGGTGTTCGGTGGATATCTGGCGTACCACCTACTATCACGTGATGCCTTCACACCAGGCCATGATTGACTGGCTGAAATCGACCGGCCTGCGGCCTTTCCTTGCTCCCCTAAAAGAAGAAGAGCAGCAGGCTTTCCTCGCTTACTATCTGCAGGAGCTGATATCAGCGTATAGCATTCGTCAGGATGGCAACGTGCTGATGCCTTTTCCCCGTTTGTTTATGGTGGCGCAGAAACGCTGAAGCCCCTTCCTGTGCCCCTGCTGAGCGGGGCGCAATAAATCCCGATCAGAGTGCCACGCCAGTCACAGCGCTGAACCTGTTGAAGATTAAGTATTTTCAGTGCAGCTAAACACCTCGATTAATCTTTTTTAAAAAATTAATAATAAAAAAATTTAAGTCATTTGACCTTCCAGTCGTATTTATTTTGCAACGAGTGTGAATTGTTTTGGTTTTGTTTACTGATGAGTGGTTAATATTTGCTCACCAGGTGGGTTGTATTTATCTGGTTCAGAAAAAAATACCGGTATAAGCCGGGCTTGGAAGTCTTATTGCACTCTTTTGGTTGTTTTAATTTTGTTATAGATAATTGTTGTGAACGTTATCGATAAGATAACTTGTATATTTATGGTTAACGATAATAGTGCGCGAATAATAAAGAGAGCCGGGAGTTATCTTTCATTGTTATTCACCAGGTGGCTATTTTCGAAAGTTATTTACATATGGAGAATGTAATTATGCGTTTTATGCTGAAATCAGTCACGGCAATGTCCGTTTGTGGTGCACTGGCTCTGCTGCCAGCGATGTCCTGGGCCGAAGACCCTGTACCAGTCACTGTGGATGGTGGCACCCTGAATTTTGAGGGCAGCGTTATCACCGCTGCTTGTGCACTATCCAGCGGCTCGGCGGTTCAGAACATTAATATGGGGCAGGCTCGTGCCGCCTCTCTTGCGACTGCCGGAACCACACTGGCAACAGGCAAAACTTTCACCATCAGTCTGGAAGATTGTGACAACAGTACGTTCAAGAATGTTGCCGTAACCTTCTCCGGAACTGTTGATGCAGATGATGCAAGCGGTCTGGCAACTGGCGTCAATGGCGGCAGTGGTTCAGCACAGAACCTGTCAATTCGTATTTTTGATGAGGCAGGTTCACAGGTTAAGTTGAATGAAGCCAGTGGTAATACTGCACTGCGTGCGGGCAGTAATACCCTGAACTTCACAGCGAAATACCATACCGAAAAAGGTAGCGTGACCGCGGGTGATGCCAGTGCTGTTGCGACTTACACCCTGACTTATTCCTGATTAAATTAACCTGGATTCAGGACCGAAAGGATCCTGAATCCTTTTTTTCCCCTGAGGTAAATTATTATGCGTATTCCTGCTCTCTTTCTGGCGATATGCTCATTGCTGTTGCCTGTGGTTGCCAGCGCGGGCGGAGTGGGTCTGGGAACGACTCGTCTGGTCTATCATGCCGGAGATAAACAAGCTTCGCTGGATATTCGCAATACTCATACTACTTCACCTTTTCTTATTCAGACCTGGTTGGATAATTCAGCCGGAACTAAAACGCAGGATTTTGTGGTGGTACCGCCGCTGTCGGTATTACGCCCAAACAATGAGAATACTTTACGGGTTATTTTTACCGGTAAAGGCCTGCCTGCCGACAGAGAAACGCTGTACTGGATGACGGTGAAAGCCATCCCTCAGAGTGAGTCTCAGGGAAATAATACCCTGCAGCTTGCGGCTGCCAGCCGCATTAAAGTTTTCTATCGTCCGGCAGGGCTGACTGAAAAAGTCACTGAAGCCCATAAGAAAATCACCGGCTCCCTCAACAAAGGACAGCTGACGCTTAAAAATCCCACGCCCTATTATCTGACGCTGATTACGTTGCGGGTAGACGGTAAAGAAATAAAACCCCTGATGTTGCCACCAAAAGGAAGTGCGGTCGTGCCGGGAACGTTCAACGGTGCAAAAAACTTCAGTTATCAGACCATCAATGATTATGGCGCGTGGACCACGCTGCTGAGCAAAAAGCTGGATTAACGTTCATCCGTTTTAACCTAATGGGTTGCAGGCTAATACTATGAATTCCTCCTTTTCATTCCAAAGAAATGCGGTGGCATGCGCGCTTTTACTGGTCATTCACCAGGCTGCTGCTCAGGATAAATACCAGTTCAATCCTCTTTTCCTGGGCGGGAAAGATGGCGACGTGGCAGATTTATCCTGGCTGGAAAAAGGAGGTGATATTCCTGCTGGAAAATACCGCACGGCTGTTTTCGTCAACGGTGAATTTATCGCCGAAAAGGAAGTGACGTTCATTGCCGGAATGGATAACGGAACTCCACAGCTGCTTCCCTGCTTCACTGGCGAAGAGATGGATGAGCTGGGGCTGGATCGTCGTCATGCCGTGAAATTATCGCCGCAGGATGGCTGCATGCCAATAACCGATCTTTTTCGGGGGCATGATATTCAAAGCGATTTCGATGCCGGAAAAATGGCCCTCAGGCTGACTGTTCCTCAGGCGCTGATGCAAAACAGGCCCAGAGGATTTATCAGCCCGACAAGCTGGGAGCAGGGGATTACGACGGCTTTTGTCAGCTATAACGCTAACGGCTCGCAAAGTGATTACCTGGGCGACAGCCGCTGGCAGCGGACCAACTATTTCCTCGGGCTGAACAGTGGCATCAATCTTGGCGCATGGCGGGTCAGGGACACTTCCAACTGGAATTATACCAGTAGCCAGGGCGGTGAATGGGCGCACATCAGCACCACTGTGCAACGGGATATTGTGCCGTTAAAAGCTCAGGTTACCCTGGGCGAAACTTATACTTCTTCCGCCATTTTTGACAGTGCGGGCGTCCGGGGCGTGCTGCTGGCGTCAGATGACAATATGCTGCCAAACAGCATCCGCGGTTACGCACCGGAGGTCAGAGGCATTGCCCGGACTAACGCGACGGTGCGTATTCGCCAGAACGGCAATGTGATCTATCAGACCAGCGTCACGCCTGGTGAATTCGTTATTAACGATCTTTACCCGACCTCTTCGGGGGGCGATCTCGACGTTTCAATCGAGGAAAGCGACGGTCAGGTCACTCACTATGTGGTGCCTTTTGCCAGCGTGCCAAATCTGGTCCGGCAGGGACAGTTAAAATATTCCCTCAGTGCGGGAAAATTCCGCAATAACGATCAGCAATCCTCCCCGGCATTCACGCAGAACGATTTTTTCTATGGCTGGCGCTACGGGCTGACGTTCTATGGTGGAGCGCAGTTTTCAGACCACTATCGCGCTTTTGCGGCAGGTGTCGGCCAGAACCTCGGCGCGTATGGTGCCTTTTCTGTCGATGCTATCCACGCCAACAGTACGCTGGCGGACAACAGCAGCCACAGTGGTGATTCAGTGCGTTTTCGTTACAGCAAGGTGCTGAACACTGCGGGAACAACCCTTAATTTCTATTCATGGCAATACACCACCAAAGGTTTTTATACCCTGAGCGATACCGCTTTTAAACGCATGAAAGGTGGCGAAAGCACGATTTCACTGGATGAGCACGGCCAGCCAGTTGTTGATACCAGCAGCTACTACAACCTGAATTACTCGCGCAAAATGCACAACCAGCTGCTGCTGTCACAGCGCATTGACGGATATGGCTCGGTTTCTCTCTCTCTGGATCAGCAGCGCTACTGGAATTCCGCCAAAACCAACAACAGCGTGCAGGTGGCTTACAACACCAGCTGGAAAGCTATCTCACTCGGCCTGGCGTGGCAGCACAGTCAGACACTCTGGTCCGACAAAAGTGACAATACGGTGGCCTTCTCGGCTTCTGTGCCGCTGGATAAATTGCTGCCAGGTTCGCGGGCCAGATATTCGATGACCAACAGCGCCCGCAATGGCACCACTCATTCCACCGGGATCAGCGGCTATGTGCCGGAGCATGATAATTTAAATTACAGCCTTAACGCGCGTTACAGCGCCCGCAGCAACAGCCAGAGCGGGGCGGATATGTCGATGCAGTATCAGGGCAGAAACGGGATTTATAATGCCGGATACAGCTACACACCGGACAGCCGTTATTACAACTATGGCGTCAATGGCGGTATTGTCCTGCACGAAGATGGCATTACTTTCAGCCAGCCGCTGGGTAATACCAATATCCTGGTGAAGGCTCCCGGTGCTGCCAATATCAAAGTCGGCAATCAGAAAGGGATTTATACCGATTCCCGGGGTTATGCCGTGATCCCTTACGCCTCTCCGTATCGTGAGAACCGTGTTGATCTTGATGTGAAAACCCTCGGAGAGAATATTGAGATCCCGCAGTCCATCGTCAGCAAAATCCCCAACGGGGGAGCTATGGCGCGCGCAACGCTGGCGACGCGGATTGGTTACAGGGCCATCTTCACCATCAGTAAAGAGGGTTCCTGGCTGCCTTTTGGCACCACCGTCACCCTTAAAAATAGCGAGAACTCTACCGGGATAGTGGGCGATGCGGGTGCACTCTGGCTTTCCGGATTACCGGAAAATGGCGTGCTGATTGCGCAGTGGGGGCGGGAAGCTGAGCAGCGATGTGTGGCCCGTTATCATCTTGAGGCCGGGAGTTATAACCCGGATACCAATATTTATACACAAGGACTGGTGTGTCAGTGAAATCGATAATCCGTCTGTTATTGCCGTTACTGCTGGTCGGCAGCTGGCCGCAATTTGCATCAGCCTATGACGTTTATATTCAGGTTACAGGCGTGCTGTATGGCAATACCTGCACGCTCTCAACCGACTCAGAAAATATCAATGTCCATCTGGGAAATATCTCCCTCCGCCAGTTTTTAGCGGTGGGTGCCGTCAGCCAGATTAAAACGCCTTTTACCATCAGACTTGAAGAGTGTGGACCGACGTTTAAAGGCGCACAGGTCACATTCAGTGGTGAAGTGGATGACCACGACAGCCGTTATTTAAAAACGGATGAGGGTGGCGCGACCGGCGTGGCTATCTCTCTGCTTGATAGCAGCAACACGATTATTACGCTTAACACTGCCACTGACGCTTACAGCCTGACCGGGGAAAACAGCGTGGATATGCTTTTTTATGCGCGGATGGTCGCGACACAGCTACCCGTCACGCCGGGTGATGTGACAGCAAGAGCAACTTATACGGTTGAATACCTTTGATGTTGCACGGATTGCCTTTCTTACGGCACTGGGGGGAGTTTTAAATGAGAAGTTTTGTGAAATACGGCGTGGTATTTATGCTCGCCGGACTGGTTTGTCTTCGTCCTGCCTTCGCACTGAACTGGGCCTCGGATATCACTCTGTCGCCCGCAGAGATGAGCTATTCCGGACCAGCGGACTCCGTCACCGGCGGCAGCATTATTGGCGGAAACTGGAGTGCCACGGCAACGGTTACCCAGGTTTTCTGGTGCGGTTGGGTCTATTGGTGCAGTAAAAGCACAATGGAACCTGACAGTAGCATCGTGCTTTCCGGGCAGACGGTGGTAGTTGATGGGGTAAGTTACGCCGTGTTCGAAACGGGTGTACCTGGCATTGGCTTTATTTTAGGTCTGAAAGATACGAATGCAACGACTTATGTCCCTTTGCAAACCGGCATTACCCAGACTTTCCCTGCCGAAGGAACCGCAGAATCGAATGAGCTGGGATGGTCTGCCAAGGTCACCTTTGTGAAAACCGGGCAGCCTCTTGCCAGCGGTACTTACATCACTCCGACGATTACCGCGGCCATATTGACCGCATATAATAATGAAGTTGCCACGGCTAAAGTGATCATCAGCCCGACTTCCATTAATGTGAACGCTACGGGTTGTACCATTAATACTCCCAGCGTGCCGGTTGATATGGGGAGTCTGGATGTGCGGTCATTTAATACGGTTAACAGCACCTCAGCGCTGAAAAATTTCTCCGTTAATCTGAACTGTGATGCCAATATTGCACTGTATGCGGTGGTCACCGACCAGACCGACCCAACCAACACTTCGGATACGGTTTCGCTGACGCCTGATTCCACGGCAACGGGTGTGGGAGTGCAATTTTTCTATAACAACACCGGCCCTTTGGCTCTGGGGCCTGACAGCTCTCTGAATTCGACTGTCGGCCAGTTCTTTATTCAAAGTACCTCACAGGCAGAAACGTTGACTCTGCCGTTTCAGAGTCGCTATATCCGTACCGGCGACATCACGCCAGGTACGGCGGACGCGGTTGCCAGCATTACTTTTTCCTATCAATAAAAGCGCCGTCCAAAAAATGCTAACCTTGCACTTTCATCCATAAGGGAAGCGAGGCGTCATCATGACGGATAATGAGTTATCGCAACTGAGCCACGAAGTGGGGCAGTTATTACTCAAGCGCAGGGCTACAGTGACCACTGCCGAGTCCTGTACCGGCGGCTGGATTGCCAAGATCCTCACTGATATAGCGGGAAGCTCCCAGTGGTTCGGGCGGGGATTTGTCACCTACAGCAATCAGGCCAAGCAGGAGATGGTTGGTGTGACGGCGGCTTCGCTGGAAAGTTATGGTGCGGTGAGTGAGCAGGTGGTGAAGGAAATGGCCGAAGGTTCACGTGCAGAAGCCGGAGCGACCTTTGCCCTTTCCGTCAGCGGGATTGCCGGGCCGGATGGTGGCTCGGTGGAAAAACCGGTCGGCACCGTCTGGTTTGGTTTTGCGGCAGAAAGCCGTGAAACGCTGGCGCAGCGCAAGGTATTTTCCGGTGACCGGGAAGCGGTTCGTCGTCAGGCAACGGCCTGGGCGCTGCTGACGCTGCGCGATCATTTTCTTAAAAATTAAACTTGATACTGTATGACCATACAGTATAATCACTGCCATATTGAATTTATGCAAAGCCGCGTATGTGTGCTTTACCCGCGTAATCAGGAGTTGAAATGGCTATTGACGAAAACAAGCAAAAAGCACTGGCAGCAGCGCTGGGCCAGATTGAAAAGCAATTTGGTAAAGGCTCCATCATGCGCCTGGGTGAAGACCGCACCATGGACGTGGAAACCATCTCTACCGGTTCCCTGTCACTGGATATTGCGCTGGGTGCGGGCGGTCTGCCAATGGGCCGTATCGTCGAAATCTATGGCCCGGAATCTTCCGGTAAAACCACGCTGACCCTGCAGGTTATCGCGGCTGCTCAGCGTAAAGGTAAAACCTGTGCGTTTATCGACGCAGAGCACGCGCTGGACCCGATCTACGCGAAAAAACTCGGTGTGGATATCGATAATCTGCTCTGTTCTCAGCCTGATACCGGTGAGCAGGCGCTGGAAATCTGTGATGCGCTGGCACGCTCCGGCGCTGTTGACGTGATCATCGTTGACTCCGTAGCGGCCCTGACGCCGAAAGCGGAAATCGAAGGGGAAATCGGTGACTCTCATATGGGCCTGGCGGCACGTATGATGAGCCAGGCGATGCGTAAGCTGGCTGGTAACCTGAAAAACTCCAACACGCTGCTGATCTTTATCAACCAGATCCGTATGAAGATCGGTGTGATGTTCGGTAACCCGGAAACCACCACCGGGGGTAACGCCCTTAAGTTCTATGCTTCTGTCCGTCTGGATATCCGCCGTATCGGTGCGATTAAAGAGGGTGACGAAGTGGTGGGCAGCGAAACCCGCGTGAAAGTGGTGAAAAACAAAATCGCCGCGCCGTTCAAGCAGGCTGAGTTTCAGATCATGTACGGTGAAGGGATCAATATCTACAGTGAGCTGGTTGAGCTGGGCGTTAAGCACAAGCTGATTGAGAAAGCCGGTGCCTGGTACAGCTACAACGGCGACAAAATCGGCCAGGGCAAAGCCAACGCCGGTAACTTCCTGAAGGAAAACCCGGCGGTTGCCAGCGAGATCGAAGCGAAGCTGCGCGCCACGCTGCTCACTAACCCGGATACCAAGCCTGATTTCGTGGCTGATGCAGCCGATATTGACGAAACCAGCGAAGAAAACTTCTGATTTCCCGCTGAGGGCGCTCAGCGCCCTGCATAGCGATAAAAGGAACGGTTAAACCCGTTCCTTTTTTTATGGTTGCGGAAAACCGGACAGGCGCCGTAAAACAACTTTTGTTTCTTCCCCTGTTCCTCGCTACCCTTATCCCGATCGTATTAAACAAGCTGAAAAGCCGTGGAGTGAGATGTCAGACGCCACAGAACGTAGCCAGTTTGCCCGTCTGCTGGACCGGGCTATGCGTATCCTTGCGATGCGTGACCACAGTGAAGCTGAGTTCCGCCGCAAGCTGTCGCTGTCAGTTGAACGTGCGGCCATGTATGCCAAAACCAGAGAGCAGGAGCCGGAAACCGTCATCCCGGAGCAGATTGACCGGGTGGTGGCCTGGTGTTATGAAAACCGCTACCTGGATGATGCCCACTTTGCTGAACGCTTTGTCGCCAGCCGCAGTCGTAAAGGTTATGGCCCGCAGCGTATCCGCATGGAGCTGGGACAGAAGGGCGTGGACAAGGCGCTGACGGATGAAGCGCTCGCCAGTGCAGAGATAGACTGGGCCCGCCAGGCGTACGAAGTGGCAGAGCGTAAGTTTGGCCTGCCGCTGCCGTCAGACTGGAAGGAAAAAGCGAAAGTGCAGCGCTATCTGATGACGAAAGGCTTCTTTTCCGAGGATATTCGCAGCATTTTCTCAAATTTTGATGATTGAACCGTGTTGGGGTTTTACTTCCCACCGAAGAAAATTTATCTTATTCACCACTTTTTGTTCGTGCGTTGCCGGGAAAAGGGTAACCCTGCCGGCGTATCAGACCCACGAAACGTTCGTTAGCGTGATTCCAGGACAATTATGAGCAAGAGCACTGCGGAGATTCGCCAGGCGTTTCTCGACTTTTTCCATAGCAAGGGACATCAGGTTGTAGCCAGTAGCTCCCTCGTCCCGACTAATGATCCGACGTTGCTGTTTACCAACGCCGGTATGAACCAGTTTAAAGACGTTTTCCTTGGCCAGGACAAGCGTAACTACTCCCGCGCCACCACCTCGCAGCGCTGCGTGCGCGCAGGCGGCAAACATAACGATCTGGAAAACGTCGGTTATACCGCCCGTCACCACACCTTCTTCGAAATGCTGGGTAACTTCAGCTTCGGCGACTACTTCAAGCGTGAAGCCATTGGCTACGCCTGGGAGCTGCTGACCGGTGCACAGTGGTTTAACCTGCCGAAAGACAAGCTGTGGGTCACCGTGTACGAGACCGACGATGAGGCTTTCGAGATCTGGGCGAACGATGTTGGCGTACCACGCGAGCGTATTATTCGCATCGGCGATAACAAAGGTAGCGCCTACGCTTCTGATAACTTCTGGCAGATGGGCGATACCGGTCCGTGTGGCCCGTGCACCGAGATCTTCTTCGACCATGGCGATCACATCTGGGGAGGGCCGCCGGGCAGCCCGGAAGAAGATGGCGATCGCTACATTGAGATCTGGAACATCGTCTTCATGCAGTTCAACCGTCAGTCTGACGGCACCATGCTGCCGCTGCCAAAACCTTCGGTGGATACCGGAATGGGGCTGGAGCGAATTGCTGCGGTCCTGCAGCACGTCAACTCCAACTACGAAATCGATCTGTTCCAGAAACTGATCAAATCCGTGGCGGAAGTGACCGGTGCTACCGATCTGACCAGCAAATCGCTGCGGGTGATCGCGGACCATATCCGTTCTTGTGCTTTCCTGGTGTCTGATGGCGTGATCCCGTCGAATGAAAACCGTGGCTACGTGCTGCGCCGTATCATTCGTCGTGCCATCCGCCACGGTAACATGCTGGGCGCGCAGGGCACTTTCTTCTGGAAGCTGGTTGCGCCACTGATTGAGGTGATGGGTGCGGCCGGTGACGAGCTTAAAAGTCAGCAGTCACAGGTTGAGCAGGTGCTGAAAACCGAAGAAGAGCAGTTTGCCAAAACGCTGGAACGCGGTCTGGCTCTGCTGGATGAAGAGCTGGCGAAGCTGCAGGGTGACACGCTGGATGGCGAAACTGTGTTCCGCCTGTATGACACCTTTGGGTTCCCGGTTGACCTGACCGCTGACGTTTGCCGTGAGCGCGATCTGAAAATTGATGAAGCCGGTTTTGAGCAGGCGATGGAACAGCAGCGTCAGCGCGCGCGCGATGCCAGCGGATTCGGGACCGATTACAACAACGTGATCCGCATTGATGCGGCTTCCACGTTTAAAGGTTATGACCAGCTGGAGCTGACTGCTGTCGTGAAGGCTATCTTCGTCGACGGTAAGACAGCGGACGAAATCGCAGCAGGCCAGGAAGGGGTTATCGTACTTGATGAAACACCTTTCTACGGTGAATCCGGTGGGCAGGTTGGCGATACCGGTGAGTTAAAGGGCAGTAATGCCACCTTCACCGTGAACGACACGCAGAAATACGGTCAGGCCATCGGCCATGTCGGCAAACTGGCTTCCGGCCACCTGCGCGTGGGCGAGCCTCTGGCGGCGCATGTGGATGAAGCGCGTCGCGCCCGAATCCGCCTGAACCACTCAGCCACTCACCTGCTGCATGCAGCACTGCGTCAGGTCCTTGGTCACCATGTGGCGCAGAAAGGCTCTCTGGTAAACGACAAGTATCTGCGTTTCGACTTCTCGCATTTTGAAGCGATGAAGCCTCAGGAAATTCGTCAGGTCGAAGAGATCGTTAACGCGCAGATCCGTCGCAACCTGTCTGTCGATACCAACATCATGGAACTTGAATCAGCCAAAGCGCTGGGGGCCATGGCGCTGTTTGGTGAGAAATATGATGACCATGTGCGCGTGCTGACCATGGGCGACTTCTCTACCGAACTGTGCGGCGGGACTCACGCCAGCCGTACCGGTGATATCGGCCTGTTCCGCATCACTTCTGAGTCTGGTACGGCCGCCGGTGTGCGTCGTATCGAAGCAGTGACCGGTGAAGGCGCGCTGAAGCAGATGTATGCGCAGAGCGAACAGCTGCTGGACATTGCTCAGCTGGTTAAAGCCAACAACAGCAACCTGAATGAAAAAGTCCGTGCAATGATCGATCACGTGCGTGGACTGGAAAAAGAGCTGCAGCAGTTGAAAGATCAGCACGCAGCGCAGGAGAGTGCCTCGCTGAGCAGTAAGGCCGTAGAGGTGAAGGGAGTGAAACTGCTGGTCAGTGAACTGACTGGCGTTGAGCCGAAAATGCTGCGCACTATGGTTGACGATCTCAAAAATCAGCTTAAATCAGCGATTATCGTGCTGGCGACCGTGGATGAAGGTAAGGTGTCGCTGATTGCTGGTGTTACCAAAGATGTGACCGATCGCGTTAAGGCCGGTGAGCTGGTGGGGCAGTTAGCCCAGCAGGTTGGCGGTAAGGGCGGAGGTCGTCCGGATATGGCTCAGGCGGGTGGTACAGATACCCAGGCGCTGCCTGGTGCGCTGGCTGGCGTCGAAGCGTGGGTTACTACAAAACTGTAACACAATAAAAAGGCACCTCTGAGGACGCTGTGGCGAGGGTTTCACGGCGTCCTCCGCTCAGGTGCAGTCTCAAAAAACACAAAGTCAGGTTGATGGTGTGTATTTCGGCTAAACTAAGTATCAGCAGAATGTATTGGTATGATGGTGCACTTGTCGTGTATTTGTCATAGTCTACATTTAGCGTTATACGATGGATAATGCCGGGCGACACAGTTAACCCGACTCTTTTAATCTTTCAAGGAGCAAAGAATGCTTATTCTAACTCGTCGAGTTGGTGAAACCCTCATGATCGGTGATGAGGTGACTGTAACGGTGCTGGGAGTGAAAGGGAACCAGGTTCGCATCGGTGTGAACGCCCCTAAAGAAGTTTCGGTTCATCGCGAAGAGATCTATCAGCGTATCCAGGCCGAAAAAACTCAGCAAACGAGTTACTAACGGATCCAGCGCCTCGCTGCTGCAGCGAGGCGCTACCGGTTTTTCCTCCCTCCCCGCGCATTATTTCTCTTTTCTCTCGGTTTCTCTGTTCCTTGCACACTTTCGGGGGTGGCTTCTTATTGCTCAAGGTCATCCTGATCCTTGTTGATAAATCACTCTTTTTGTCGTCAAAATACCCGTATTGCGTGGGAATTGTGCAATCAAACACGTGGGGGGAAAAATTGTTTGACTTATAAGTGCGGGAAAGTAATATGTGCGCCACGCAGTGCCGATGAGCAGAAACAAAGTTCTGAAGCACAACTCGTAAGAGTGCGTATGGTGAGGTGGCCGAGAGGCTGAAGGCGCTCCCCTGCTAAGGGAGTATGCGGTCAAAAGCTGCATCCGGGGTTCGAATCCCCGCCTCACCGCCATTTGCATCCGTAGCTCAGCTGGATAGAGTACTCGGCTACGAACCGAGCGGTCGGAGGTTCGAATCCTCCCGGATGCACCATATTTTTTGATGAATTGGTTGCAACGTTGTACTGGCATAGTTTAACGCTGTACCAGCCAGCACCAGAGATGATTATCATTTCCGGAAGTGAACAGTTTTTACCTCCCCCACAGTTTTTTAGTTGTTTACCTCTTTATAATCTCTTTAATCAACTGATTGTTTTTGAATCAGAAATGGCAACATTTTATCAGAAAAATCGGCTGAGTTTTTTCTGACGCCAAATTCTGATAATGGAAAACCCCAGGTAATTCAAGGCATTTGCAGATCCATCGCGACAGCGACAAATTCAGTGCTTTGCGCTAAAGTATTCGTTCGCTGGTGCAAGGATGGAGAAGAGTATGTACGAGGGTTATGACGGTCTGATATTCGATATGGATGGCACCATCCTCGATACTGAACCGACGCACCGTAAAGCCTGGCACGAAGTGCTGGCCCGTTATGGACTGGATTTTGATGAGCGCACGGTGATAGGCCTGAATGGCTCTCCCACCTGGCGCATCGCGGAAGTGATTATTGCCAGCCATCAGAGCAGCCTGGATCCCTGGGCGCTGGCCGCTGAGAAAACCGCCACGCTGAAAGAGATGCTGTTCGATACCGTTCGGCCACTGCCGCTGATTGACGTAGTGAAAGCCTTCAAAGGCCGCCGTCCGATGGCGGTAGGCACCGGCAGCGAGCACGCCATGGCAGAGGTCTTGTTGCAGCATTTAGAACTGCGTGACTGTTTTGATGCGATTGTAGGTGCAGATGATGTCACTCGGCACAAACCTGAACCCGATACTTTTCTACGCTGCGCAGAGCTGATTAAGGTCGCTCCGGCGCGCTGTGTGGTGTTTGAGGATGCCGATTTTGGGATCCAGGCCGCAAAGGCTGCAGGAATGGATTACGTTGATGTCCGCCTGCTGTGAGTGAGTGGCTCAGTTATGGTTCGATGTTTGCCAGCAGTTTCCTCAGTGCCACACTGTTGCCGGGCAGTTCAGAAGTGCTGCTGGCAGGCCTGCTGGTCGCGGGAAAAGTCTCTGTTCCCGGAATAATTTTTATCGCCGCACTTGGGAACACTCTGGGCGGCCTGACAAATATTATCATTGGTCGCTGGCTGCCTCTGAAAGAGCAGGGGCGTTGGCATAACACAGCAAAAGCGTGGCTGCACCGATGGGGGCCTGCCGCGCTTCTACTTAGCTGGTTGCCGGTCGTCGGCGATCTGCTTTGTGTTCTGGCCGGCTGGCTGCGTTTTTCCTGGCTTCCGACGGTGTTTTTTCTCGCCGCAGGCAAAACGCTTCGCTACGTTGTGCTGGCTTTCGCAACACTACAGGGCATGGAGTGGTGGCGCTGATTCGCGAATAATTCGCGCTGCGATTAACATTATGCTGAACAATAATAAATTTTCCCCGAGCGGGAGGTCAATTTGATCCCGGACGTATCACAGGCGCTTTCCTGGCTGGAAGCGCATCCTGACGCATTGAAAGGTATCGGTCGCGGTATTGAACGCGAAACATTGCGTGTCAAACCTGATGGCCATCTGGCCACTACCGGACACCCCGAAACGCTTGGCTCAGCCTTAACGCACAAGTGGATAACCACTGACTTTGCGGAGACGCTGCTCGAATTTATTACGCCGGTTGATGACAATATCGATCATCTGCTGGCTTTCCTGCGTGATATTCATCGTCACGTTTCGCGCGATCTTGGCGAGGAACGGATGTGGCCGATGAGTATGCCCTGTCTGATTGAAGACAGTCAGCAGATTGAACTGGCGCAGTACGGTAACTCGAACATCGGCAAGATGAAGACGCTGTATCGGGAAGGATTGAAAAATCGTTATGGCTCGCTGATGCAGGTGATCTCCGGCGTGCACTACAACTTCTCGCTGCCGATCTCCTTCTGGCAGGCCTGGGTGGATGTAAAGGACGAGAAGAGTGGCCAGCAAGCTATCTCTGATGGCTATCTGCGCCTGATCCGCAACTACTACCGCTTTGGCTGGATCATTCCTTATCTGTTCGGGGCTTCACCGGGAATCTGTTCCTCTTTCCTTCAGGGGAAAGAGACCGCGCTGCCCTTTGAACGCACCGATAAAGGCATGCTCTATCTGCCTTACGCCACTTCATTGCGCCTGAGCGACTTAGGTTATACCAATAAGTCGCAAAGCGGCCTTGGTATTACCTTCAACAATTTGCCAGACTATGTGAAGGCGCTCAAAGCGGCGATCAAGACCCCTTCTGAAGAGTATGCGAAGAAGGGAGTGAAGGATGAGCAGGGGAACTGGCTGCAGCTCAACACCAACGTGCTGCAGATTGAAAATGAACTCTATGCGCCGATTCGCCCTAAACGTGTCACGCGATCGGGTGAGAATCCTTCAGATGCTCTGCTGCGTGGTGGCATCGAGTACATCGAAGTGCGCTCGCTGGATATCAACCCGTTTTCGCCAATTGGCGTTGATGAAAATCAGGTCCGTTTCCTCGATCTGTTTCTGATCTGGTGTACGCTGGCGGAAGCGCCGGAAATGAGCAGTGAAGAGCTGCTGTGCACACGTGCCAACTGGAACCGGGTGATCCTTGAAGGACGCAAACCGGATCTGATGCTGGGCGTGGGTTGCAACGAAGCTCAGCACCCGCTGAAAGAAGTGGGCAAAACACTGTTCGGAGATTTACGTCGCGTAGCGGAAACGCTGGACAGCCAGCATGGCGATCGCCATTACCAGGAAGTCTGTGACCGCCTGGTGGCTTCATTCGATGATCCGGATCTGACCTACTCAGCACGTTTCCTGATGGCGCTGAAAGAGAACGGCATTATCGGCACAGGCCTGGCGCTGTCGGAGCAGTATCGTCATCAGTTGGCGGAGGAGGGGCTGGAAATTCTTACTGACGCTCAGTTTGAACAGGAAGCCGTTCGCTCAAACGATAACCAGCAGGAAATTGAAGAAAGTGATACGCTTAGCTTTGAGGATTTTCTGAAGAGCAGAAGCTAGCACAAAAGAAAATGGCCACATCAATGTGGCCAAAATTAACATCTCTGTTGTCAGGGATGATGATAACAAAATGCGCGTCTTTCATATATTCAGACCCGTGACGACAGAGAAAGTTTCATCGTTGCAAAAATAAATTCATTTAGTTGAGGTAACAATATGCCATTGCTGGATAGCTTTACCGTCGATCACACTATCATGGCGGCTCCTGCGGTACGTGTAGCCAAGACCATGAACACTCCTCATGGCGATACCATTACCGTTTTCGACCTGCGCTTCTGCAAGCCGAACAAAGAAGTGATGCCAGAACGCGGTATCCACACGCTGGAACATCTGTTCGCCGGCTTTATGCGTAACCACCTGAACGGTGAAGGCGTGGAAATCATCGACATCTCCCCAATGGGTTGCCGAACCGGTTTCTACATGAGCCTGATTGGTACGCCGGACGAGCAGCGCGTGGCGAAAGCCTGGAAAGGGGCGATGCAGGATGTGCTGAAAGTCACAGACCAGCGCACAATTCCGGAACTGAATGAGTACCAGTGCGGCACCTATGAAATGCACTCTTTAGATGAGGCGCAGGACATCGCCCGCCACATTATCGACAACGACATTCGCGTTAACCATAACGACGAGCTGGCGCTGCCGAAAGAGAAGCTGAAAGAGCTGCACATTTAGTTTTCAGCTTTACCGTCCTGGCCTCCGGGACGGTAAATCCTTCCCCAGCAGTTGACCTGTAGGGGCGGATTCTACCATCTGCCTTTACGATCCTACCGACTCTTTCAGCGACTTTTGCGGCGTAATCCTTACCTGTTTGATCATATTTTCCTGCACGTCGAGAATATCGACCGCGTAGTGGCCAACGTGCACCGTGGTGTCCGGCAGGGGGATGTCCTCAATCGCTTCCAGAATCATCCCGTTAATCGTACGTGCCTCTTCTTCCGGCAGGTTCCAGTTAAACGCTTTGTTCAGCTCACGAATGTTGGCGCTGCCTTCAATCAGCACCGATCCGTCATTCTGTGGCACCACTTCTTCCGCCAGCGTTGGCGACATCGAGGTAGTGAAGTCACCGACGATCTCTTCAAGAATATCTTCAATGGTCACCAGACCTTTGATATCGCCATACTCATCAACGACCAGTCCGACTTTCTTCTTGTTGCGCTGGAACTTCACCAGCTGCACGTTCAGCGGCGTGCCTTCTGGCACATAATAAATCTCGTCTGCCGAGCGCAGCATCACTTCTTTGGTGAACTCTTTCTTCTCGGTCATCAGGCGGTAGGCTTCGCGCACGCGCAGCATGCTGATGGCGTCATCAAGAGAGTCACGATACAGCACCACGCGCCCATGTGGCGTGTGGGTCAACTGGCGAACAATTGACTTCCAGTCATCGTTAATGTTGATACCGACTATTTCATTGCGCGGCACCATGATGTCATCAACGTTCACTTTCTCCAGATCCAGTACTGACAGCAGCATGTCCTGGTTACGGCGGGACATCAGCGAGCGCGATTCATAGACGATGGTGCGCAGCTCTTCTTTGCTGAGCGCAGAGTTGATCGCACCTTCGGTTCTCATCCCCACCAGGCGCATCAGGATGCGGGTAATGGTGTTCAGCAGCCAGACCAGCGGCATCATCACTACCTGCAGCGGCCCCAGCAGAAGACTGCTCGGAAAGGCGACTTTTTCCGGATAGAGCGCAGCGATGGTTTTTGGCAGAACTTCGGCAAACACCAGCACGCAGAAGGTCAGAATACCGGTGGCAATGGCCACGCCCTCGTCGCCATGGATCCGCATCCCGACAATGGTGGCCAGAGCAGAAGCGAGAATATTGACAAGGTTGTTGCCGATCAGCACCAGACTGAGTAAGCGGTCGGGGCGGCGCAGCAATTTCTCGACGCGGCGGGCGGCACGGCTGCCGTTTTTAGCCTGATGACGTAACTTATAGCGATTCAGCGTCATCATGCCGGTTTCAGAACCGGCGAACCAGGCTGATACCAGAACCATGATCACCAGAATAATAATCAGGGAGGTAGTTGAAACTTGTTCCAACGAAGGAATTCCTTGTGGTTGTGGGTCAGGAGGTCAGGAAATGCTGCAGCATACGGCTACCGAAGTAGGCCATGGTCAGCAAAAATGCCCCGCCAAAATTGAACCAGGCGACGCGGCGACCGCGCCAGCCTTCATGATAGTGACCCCAAAGCAGAACGATATAAACGAACCAGGCGAGGATCGACAGCACGGCTTTGTCCACATTCTCGCGGCTGAACAGGTCATGCATGTAGAACAGACCGGTGCACAGTACCAGCGTCAGCAGCACCACGCCCACCTGGGTGATATGGAACATCTTGCGCTCAATGGTCATCAACGGCGGAATGTCTTTGCTGAACGCCAGCTTTTTGTTCTTCAGCAGATAGTCGATCCACGCCAGCTGTAAGGCATAAAGAGCCGCGATGATCAGCGTGGCATAGGCAAAAAGCGCCAGGCCGATATGCACCATCATTCCCGGCGTGGTTTCCAGATGGGTGATAAAGGCATTGGGGACAAAGGTGGCAAACGCCAGATTGATCAACGCGAAGCTGTAAACAATCGGCAGCAGTATCCAGCCACGATTACGTGACGCCACAATGGTCATAATGGCGCAAATCAGCAGGCTGACCAGCGAACCAATGTTCAGCAGGCTGAGATTCTGACCACTGTTCATAGCAAAAATTCGCTGTTCCAACGCTATGGCGTGGCAAATCAGCGCAATGGTGGCCGATATCACCGCCAGACGCCGCCAGCCGCTTTGTTTGCGCAACAGGCTGGGAATGATCAGAGCAAGGCTGAAGGAATAGGCGAGCAGCGCCAGAATCGCAAATACGGACATAGAGGTTGTCAGTTACCGGTAAGACTAAGAAAAAAATCAGTATAGCGCCAGCGGCTGCTGGCTCCAAACGATCTCAACTCAGATGGCTGAGATCGCAGCGTCTTCATGTTATAATCCGCGCCATTGTGTCGCCTGGCGACCTCTCATTACGTGAGCGAGAGACGATGTTTGATAATTTAACCGACAGATTGTCGCAAACCCTGCGCAATATCAGCGGCCGTGGACGGCTGACAGAAGACAACATTAAGGACACCCTGCGTGAAGTTCGTATGGCACTGCTGGAAGCGGACGTAGCGCTGCCGGTAGTGCGTGACTTCATCGCCCGCGTTAAAGAGCGCGCGGTGGGCCAGGACGTCAACAAAAGCCTGACGCCGGGTCAGGAGTTTGTAAAAATCGTGCAGAATGAGCTGGTCGTCGCCATGGGTGCCGAAAACAACACGCTCAATCTGAACGCCCAGCCGCCGGCCGTGGTGCTGATGGCTGGTTTGCAGGGGGCGGGTAAAACCACCAGCGTCGGTAAGCTGGGTAAGTTCCTGCGCGAGAAGCACAAGAAAAAAGTGCTGGTTGTTTCTGCTGACGTCTATCGTCCTGCAGCCATCAAGCAGCTGGAAACGCTGGCCGAACAGGTTGGGGTGGATTTCTGCCCGTCAGACCTGAGCCAGAAGCCGGTTGACATCGTTAAAAACGCTCTGCAGCAGGCTAAACTGAAGTTTTACGATGTGCTGCTGGTCGATACCGCAGGTCGTCTGCACGTAGACGAAGCGATGATGGACGAGATCAAACAGGTTCACGCCGCGATCAATCCGGTAGAAACTCTGTTTGTGGTCGATGCCATGACTGGCCAGGATGCCGCCAACACGGCGAAAGCGTTTAACGAAGCGCTGCCGCTGACCGGTGTGGTCCTGACCAAGGTTGATGGTGATGCCCGTGGCGGTGCTGCGCTCTCAATCCGTCATATCACCGGCAAGCCGATTAAATTTATGGGTGTTGGTGAAAAAACCGAAGCCCTGGAGCCGTTCTACCCGGACCGTATCGCTTCCCGTATCCTCGGCATGGGCGACGTGCTGTCGCTGATCGAAGATATCGAGAGCAAGGTTGACCGCGCGCAGGCAGAGAAACTGGCCAGCAAGCTGAAAAAGGGTGACGGTTTCGACCTGAACGATTTCCTGGATCAGCTGAAGCAGATGCGCAATATGGGCGGCATGGCCAGCCTGATGGGTAAGCTGCCAGGTATGGGTCAGTTGCCGGATAACGTTAAGTCGCAGATGGATGACAAAGTGCTGGTGCGAATGGAAGCGATGATCAATTCCATGACCCGTAAAGAGCGCGAGAAGCCAGAGATCATCAAAGGTTCCCGTAAGCGTCGTATCGCCACGGGTTCTGGTATGCAGGTGCAGGATGTTAACCGCTTGCTGAAGCAGTTTGACGACATGCAGCGCATGATGAAGAAGATGAAGAAGGGCGGTATGGCGAAGATGATGCGCGGCATGAAGGGTATGATGCCGCCGGGCTTCCCGGGCCGTTAAGTAAGCCGGAAAACCACTCAGGCGAATTAGATTGCTTTTTGCGCCAAAATGAGTAAAATTTTCGGGCTTTTTATATTGCATCCGGGCCCCGTTCCCTCAATGGGGCCCGGTTGTTTTATTAACTAAAGAGGATGTTATGGTAACAATTCGTTTGGCACGTCACGGCGCTAAAAAGCGTCCGTTTTATCAGGTAGTCGTCACTGACAGCCGTAATGCTCGCAACGGTCGCTTCATCGAGCGCGTTGGTTTCTTCAACCCGATCGCATCTGGTCAGGCTGAAGCACTGCGTCTGGATCTGGACCGCATTGAGCACTGGGTTGGCCAGGGCGCAACTCTCTCTGATCGCGTTGGTGCGCTGATCAAAGAAGCTAAGAAAGCAGCTTAATCTGTCACGGTGGTCAACATGAGCAAGCAACTCACCGCGTCGACGCCTGCTAACCCATTAATTTTGGGAAAGATGGGATCGGCCTACGGTATCCGTGGTTGGCTCAAAGTGTTTTCCTCCACCGAAGATGCCGAAAGCATTTTTGACTATCAACCCTGGTTTATCCAGCGGTCGGGTCAATGGCAGCTTATCGAGCTGGAAGGCTGGAAGCGCCACAATCAGGATATGATCATCAAAGTCAAAGGCATTGACGATCGTGATACTGCCGGTCTGCTGACTAATTGCGAAATTGTCGTGGATTCTGAGCAGTTGCCCGCGCTGGACAACGGCGACTATTACTGGAAAGACCTTATCGGTTGCCTGGTTGTCACCACCCAGGGCTATGAACTCGGTAAAGTCACAGAGCTGATGGAAACCGGTTCAAACGACGTTCTCGTCGTAAAGGCAAACCTGAAGGATGCATTCGGTGCGAAGGAGCGGCTGATACCGTTCCTTGATGGACAGGTTATCAAGAATGTCGATCTCACTACCGGCACCATTGAAGTAGATTGGGATCCTGGTTTTTGAGCTCCGGACAAAGCGGTAAAACACCGGCGCAGTCGATGTGGATAGGCATAATCAGCCTGTTCCCTGAAATGTTCAGCGCAATTACCGACTACGGAGTAACTGGCCGGGCAGTAAAAAATGGCCTGCTCAGCATCCAGAGCTGGAGTCCTCGTGACTTTGCTCATGATCGGCACCGTACCGTGGACGAACGTCCTTACGGCGGCGGACCGGGGATGCTAATGATGGTTCAGCCCTTACGGGATGCCATCCACGCAGCAAAAGCGGCGGCAGGAGAAGGCGCCAGGGTGATTTATCTTTCACCTCAGGGTCGCAAACTCGATCAAGATGGGGTTTGCGAGCTGGCGACCAGTCAGAAGTTAATTCTGGTGTGTGGTCGCTATGAAGGGATTGATGAGCGCGTAATCAAAACCGAAATCGATGAAGAATGGTCGATTGGCGATTATGTTCTCAGTGGTGGGGAGTTGCCAGCGATGACGTTGATTGACTCGGTCGCCCGGTTTATACCCGGCGTACTGGGGAAGCAGGCGTCAGCCGAGGAAGATTCATTTTCCGATGGGTTGCTGGATTGCCCGCACTACACCCGACCTGAAGTGTTAGAAGGGATGGAGGTTCCGCCAGTTCTGCTGTCGGGCAACCATGCTGAAATTCGCCGCTGGCGTCTGAAACAGTCGCTGGGCCGTACCTGGCTGAGAAGACCTGAACTTCTGGAAAACCTGGCTCTGACTGAAGAGCAAGCAAAGTTGCTGACCGAATTCCGCAAGGAGTTCAACCAGCAACATAACGATGATGGGCAGTCCCGGCAGTAGTCGCGGTGCCTGAATATCAGTTTACCCAGGATAAGAGATTAAATTATGAGCAACATTATCAAGCAAATCGAACAAGAGCAGATGAAACAGGACGTACCTTCATTCCGTCCGGGTGATTCCGTGGAAGTGAAAGTATGGGTCGTTGAAGGTTCAAAGAAACGTCTGCAGGCATTCGAGGGCGTGGTTATCGCTATTCGTAACCGCGGTCTGCACTCTGCATTCACTGTTCGTAAAATTTCTAACGGCGAAGGTGTTGAGCGTGTATTCCAGACTCACTCACCTGTGATTGACAGCATTGCTGTTAAACGCCGTGGTGCCGTACGTAAGGCCAAACTGTACTACCTGCGTGAGCGTACCGGTAAGTCTGCACGTATCAAAGAACGTCTGGGCGCTAAAGCAGCATCCTAAGTTAATAGTGAACAAGGGGCTGACCGAAAGGTTGGCCCTTTTTTTATGCCTGCAATTTATCGCTGTGTGGCTTTAAGCAGATCAACAACCAGTGGTGACAGCTCATTACGTAGCGAAGCGCGTTCAGACTGGAACAGCGTGGCAACAAAATATTTATGATCGGGCAGTTCAATGCCGCGCACGTCTCCTTCACCATCCCATGCGCTAATACGCAACGGGAAATCCGCCAGCTCAGAGATAAAATCCGGATCCACGCCGAAATTGCAGTGGTAGCCTTCGTGCGTGCTGAGCTTGCCATAGGCGCGGGCAATAATGGTGTCAGGATCGATCACGATATCACCAGTTTTCTCCACCAGTGAACAGCTCAGCGGGGCAATCACTAAACGCCCTTCGGTGTCGGTCTCTGCGTGAGCGGCATCGCTCCAGCCCATTACGTTACGGGCATATTCCACCACTGCGTACTGGAAGCCGCCACACGAACCAAGAAACGGCACGTTATTCTCACGGGCATAAGTGATAGCCAGGAAGGCGCCACGATCGTTTTTATAAGGGCTGCCGGGCACGACCCAGATGGCATCAAAATTCTCAAGAACGGCAGAACTGGTGACGGATTCGGTTGGCAGCCATTCTGCAATCACCGGAAGATTCAGGGAGGCGGCGGCAAGTTCGACAGCGGGGGGAATAGCCTGGTGAGCAACAGCATCGGAACGATAATCACCAACAAGGGCAAGGCGGAGGGGGGAGTTCATCTTATCTTCCTGTTCAGGTAAAAGAGGATGCTACAGCAGCCTTAACAAGCTGACAACATCGAACTTTCGGGCCGGATTAAGAGAGGCCGCGCAAATTTCAGCACGGCGGCTTGGCAAGCAGAAGTCCACTTCGTATGCTGGAGCTTCACCCGCAGAGGAGCCCGATTGCGATGCAGCAAATGAATCAGTACAACCAGCCCGTCGGCCCGGCATTGCCGGACTGGCAACCCGCTATATTGCCTCAGCGTCAGACGGTAGCTGGGCAGTACTGCCGCCTGGAGCCTCTGGATACGGCTAAACACTGCAGCGATCTCTACGCCGCCTATGCTTCAGCACCTGACGGCCGCGACTGGACCTATCTGACAGAGGAGAGACCAGCAACGCTTGAGGCTTTCCGGGCCTGGTTGCATAAGCGGGCGGCAGAAGCTCACTGGGTCACCTTCACTATTTTTTGTGCCCGTCGCAATCGTCCTGTGGGGCTGGCCTCCTATATGCGCATCGATACCATTAATGGCTCGCTGGAGTTGGGGGGCCTGACCTGGTCACCGCTGATGAAACGCACCATAGTTGGCACCGAGGCGCTGTATTTGCTGCTGAAGACAGCCTTTGCGCTGGGCTATCGCCGCCTGGAATGGAAATGTGATTCGCTGAATGCCCCTTCCCGTAAGGCGGCTGAAAGGATTGGGTTCCGTTATGAAGGCACTTTCCGGCAGATGATGACCCGCAAGGGACGCTCGCGTGATACGCAGTGGTTTTCGATTCTGGATGGTGAATGGCCAGCCATCGAACAGGCTATTTCTCTCTGGCTGGTAAAGGATAATTTTGACGAGCACGGACAGCAGTTCCGGCGCCTGTCTGCGTTACTGCGGCCTGCGGAAATGGTAGACAGCAGTGTTGACCGGGCCGCTGTCTGACACGATCAGGCCGTGCTGAATGCCGATGAAATCAGCGCCGCATTTGGCTGCCACACGGCGGCTGGCGGCATTTTCCGCCACGGCGAGGATCTCAACCGTGTCTCTTTCCGGGCTTTGCCACGCCAGATCGACCAGGTACTGCACGGCCTGGGTGGCGATGCCCTGGCGCTGCTCACTGCTGCGTACCCAGTAGCCCACAGAGCAGTGGTTGTGATCAATGCTGGAGTAACGCAGCCCGGCACCGCCCAGTAAGCGGCCATCTTCGGCAAACAGGCCCAGTTCGTTCGCTGCGCCTTTGTCCCGCAGGAGATGAGTGGCGGCAAACCATTTACGGGCATCTTCTTCGCTAAATCCCTCATGAGCCCATAACAACCACGGTTTAAGCGTGTCCAGCGAGGTAGTGACGGCGTTGGCAAATTCCCGGGCATCTGAATCGGCAAAAGGGCGGTAGATCACTTTTATGGCTGACCTCCTTATTTGTCCTTATATATCTTCATCATAAGTCCGCAGGTGAAAATTTACGAATCGATTTATCTCCGGGTAAAAGATTTTATTCCACCGGAAATTTTGCAAAAGTAAAACGATCGGTTTACTTTTAGTGAATGAATAAAAAACAAGATATCCTCCAGGCCGCAGAGCGGTTGTTCTATCTCAATGGATTCCATGCGACCAGTACGGATCGGATCTGCAGTGAAGCAGGAGTTTCTACCAGAACGCTTTATCGGTACTTTCCCTCGCGGGAGATGCTGACAGAGGCAGTGCTGGCTGAACGGCAAAACCGCTTTTTTGCCGCACTGCTTCCACCCGAAGAGCCAAAAGCTATCAGCCGTCTTTTTGCGGTTCAGGGTGAGTGGATGCAGAAAAATGGCTCCTCAGGATGCTTTTTCCTGAAAGCCTGGGGCGAATATGCTGAAGAAGATCGGCGGCTGTCGGCGCTGGCGCTGGATTACCGTTACAGACAGCGTGAATACATTGCGGCCTGTTTGCGAAACTCACCTGCCGCAGGGCTTTCCGATGCGGTGTGGATGCTGTTTGAAGGGGCCATTACTTCTGCATTGGTCATCGGCCCCCAGGCGGCGATTTATGCCGGAGAGGCTGCAGAAAAACTCCTGGCAGCCAGCGGTAAAAAGTCATGAGAGCTTCTCTGAAACTGGGCTTGACCGGCTTCTCACTGATCGCTGTCACCTACGGGATGGCGAGATTCGCCTGGGGGCTGATGTTGCCTGCCGTAGTGAAAGATATTCCGTTCAGCACCGGGACGGCAGGGGTGATCTCTGCCAGCAGTTTTGCTGCCTACTGTCTGGCAATAACCGGCGCACCGATACTCACTGAACGTTTTGGCCCACGCTGGCTGGCCGCTGCGGCCGCTATTTTGGCGGCTGGCGGCATGCTGATGCTGGCATTTTCGTTCTCTCCCCTCATGCTTGCCGTGGGGCTGTTTATTGCCGGGTTGAGCCCTGGCGTGGCTTCTCCTTCCCTGGCCTCGGCGGTCAGTCGCCGGATCACCGGGCATCAGCAGCCGCAAATGAACACTGTTATCAATGCCGGAACCAGCGCGGGAATTATTCTGTCCGTGCCGGTTTTGCTTTATCTGCCCGGTGGCTGGCGAGCGGCTTGTCTTCTCTTCAGCGTAATAGCGCTGTTATGTCTGCTGCCGGTGATGCTTTACCTGCCCGACGACAGAATGAAAAACCGTGCGGAAAGAAAAACCTGGCGGAAGAGGATGCCCGGACCGGCAATGCTGCGACTGATGATCATTGCCTTGGTCAGCGGGAGCACCAGCGCGGCATGGTGGAGTTTTGGCCCGCAAATTTTACGCCAGCAAGTTGGTGTGAACGCGCAATCCGTCAGCCTCCTGTGGCTGATCGCGGGTGGGGCGGGGATCTTTGGTGCGCTGACCGGGCCGGTAGCTGACCGCATCGGTATGAAACAGGTCTACCGGATTTCGTTGCTGTTTATGGCTTTGCCACTTGCCATGCTGGCCTGGATACAGGGGCCGTGGTGGTGGTTCATTCCGGTCGTCGCTCTGTGTGGTGCTGGCTACGTTACCCTCTCCGGCGTGCTGCTGGTCTGCGGCGCTGCGGCTAATAAAAATGCTCCGGCTTCAGGTGTGGGATTGGTTTTTCTGATGCTCGCGGCGGGACAGGTGGCGGGCTCAGTTCTGTTTGGCCAGCTTTATGCTTTGGCGGGTGCTGCTCCTGCTCTGCTGATGTTCTGTATGCTTTCGTTGCTGGTGATGCTGCTCAATCCGGTCTACGGGCACACCAGTCGCAAATCTTTGCTTAAGCAGGAAAAAAACGGATGCTGATTACGCCTTACGCCTTACGCCTTACGCCTTACGCCTTACGCCTTTGGTGTAAACATAATTGTACATCCAGATGGTTTGATTGTAATTGGTTATTTTGTTTTATTTAATTGAAATTAAAAGTAATTTTAAATTTCATTTGCCGGAAATTATATTGTGGTAATTAAAGTGTACATGCAGGGATTGAGTTTCGTACCGGTTCTGATACATTATTCAACACCTCATTGAGGGCTGAACGACGCATAACGAGATAAACAGGATGACTATCATGCAAAAAGACGCGCTGAATAACGTACATATCGTTGAAGAACAGATTCTGATCACCCCGGAAGAGCTGAAAAAACAGTTTCCGCTGAATGCCGCTCTGGAAGCGCAGATCGCCGATTCCCGCCAGACCCTTTCCAACATCATCAGCGGTAAAGATCACCGCCTGCTGGTAGTCTGCGGCCCCTGTTCCATCCACGATACCGAAGCCGCTCTGGATTACGCCCGTCACCTGAAAACTCTCTCTGACCAGTTGAAGGATCAGCTGTATATCGTTATGCGCGTCTATTTTGAAAAGCCCCGTACCACCGTCGGCTGGAAAGGATTAATCAACGATCCTTACATGGATAACTCATTTGATATGGAAGCCGGTCTGCACATTGCCCGTCGCCTGCTGCTGGATCTGGTGGAAATGGGCCTGCCGCTGGCGACTGAAGCACTGGATCCGAACAGCCCGCAATACCTGGGCGATCTGTTCAGCTGGTCAGCCATTGGTGCGCGGACCACGGAATCTCAGACTCACCGTGAAATGGCCTCTGGCCTGTCAATGCCGGTGGGCTTCAAAAATGGTACCGACGGCAGCCTTGGCACAGCGATCAATGCCATGCGTGCCGCAGCAATGCCGCACCGTTTTGTCGGGATCAACCAGAGCGGCCAGGTCTGCCTGTTACAGACTCAGGGTAACCCTGATGGCCATGTGATCCTGCGGGGGGGTAAGAGCCCGAACTACGGCCCGGAAGATGTTGCCCAGTGTGAAAAAGAGATGCTTCAGGCGGGACTCCGCCCGTCCTTGATGATAGATTGCAGCCATGGCAATTCTAACAAAGATTTCCGTCGTCAGTCCGGCGTGGCTGAGTCTGCCGTTGCGCAGATCAAAGATGGCAACCGTTCTATTATGGGTCTGATGCTGGAAAGCCATCTTCACGAGGGTAACCAGTCATCCGAGCAGCCGCGCAGTGAAATGCGCTACGGCGTTTCCGTTACCGATGCCTGCATCAACTGGGAAACAACCGAGTCGCTGCTGCGTGAAATCCATCAGGATCTGGACGGGGTGCTGGCGGCGCGTTTGTCGCATGAGGGTTAATTATGGTGGCTGAACTGACCGCGCTACGCGATCAAATTGATGAAGTTGATAAAGCGCTGCTCGATCTGCTGGCCAAAAGGCTGGAGCTGGTTGCCGAAGTGGGCGAGGTGAAAAGCCGTTACGGATTACCGATTTATGTGCCTGAACGTGAAGCTTCAATGCTGGCTTCACGGCGTAAAGAGGCCGAACTGCTGGGCGTGCCGCCGGATTTGATTGAGGATGTTCTGCGCCGTGTGATGCGGGAATCCTACTCCAGCGAGAACGATAAAGGCTTCAAGACGCTGAATCCTGACCTGCGCCCGGTAGTGATTGTCGGGGGCAAAGGCCAGATGGGGCGTCTGTTTGAAAAGATGCTGACCCTGTCTGGTTATCAGGTGAAAATCCTGGATAAAGAGGACTGGGAGCAGGGTGAAAGCATGCTGGCTGATGCCGGGATGGTGATCATCAGCGTGCCGATCCATCTGACTGAGCTGGTGATTGCCAGCCTGCCGCCACTGCCGGAAGACTGTATTCTGGTCGATCTGGCCTCGGTGAAAAACAGCCCACTGCAGGCGATGCTGGCCGCGCACAGCGGTCCGGTTCTTGGTCTGCATCCGATGTTCGGACCGGACAGCGGCAGTCTGGCGAAGCAGGTTGTGGTGTGGTGTGATGGTCGTCAGCCGGAAACCTACCAGTGGTTCCTGGAGCAGATTCAGGTCTGGGGAGCGAGATTGCATCGCATCAGTGCCGTCGAGCACGATCAGAATATGGCGTTTATCCAGGCGCTGCGCCACTTTGCCACCTTTGCATATGGTCTGCATCTGGCTGAAGAGAACGTGCAGCTTGAGCAGCTACTGGCCCTGTCTTCTCCGATTTACCGTCTGGAGCTGGCGATGGTCGGGCGGCTGTTTGCCCAGGATCCGCAACTTTATGCAGACATCATTATGTCTTCGGAAAGCAATCTGGCGCTGATCAAACGGTACTACCAGCGTTTTGGTGAGGCGATTAAGCTGCTGGAGCAGGGGGATAAACAGGCATTTATCGACAGCTTCCGTAAAGTGGAGCACTGGTTTGGCGATTACGCCCAGCGCTTTATGCTGGAGAGCCGGACTCTTCTCCGTCAGGCTAATGACAGCCGTCAGTAACTGACTGGATGCACCTTCAGCCTGCAATCAACGCCTGATGAATCTCATCAGGCGTTTTATATTTTAGTGGCTGAAGCCCGCTTTCTGTAAAATTTCCTGTGCCTGGGGTGATACCAGAAACTCAGCCAGCGGCTGGGCTTTACTGTGGCAGACCGCCAGAGCGTAATCAGCCCTGACCTGGTAAGGTGCCGGGATATCCAGTGTAACGATGCCGCTTTCCCTGGCAATCAGCGGCGCATAACTCTGATAGCCGATAAAAATTTCAGCCTGATGGCTGTTGATGGCCCAACTGGCCGCCAGCTCACCTGCCGGAACCGCCGGGCTGTCCGGTCCGCCAACCAGCTGTAACGCTCGCTGCTTCAGTAAATTCCCCGTTCCTTCATGATGTTGTTCAATACGTTCAAACAGCTCCCAGGTGTAATCACCAGAAGGATCGCTGAGTGGGGTGGAAGTTGCCACGCGGAGTGTCGGATCGCTGAGCAGCTCAAGCCAGTCCCGTTCTGTGATGGCCAGATCCGCCCTGATGCTCAGGCAGAGCTGGTTATGGGTGAAATTCGCAACGCCGATCGCTTTACCGGCCGCCAGTAAGGCCTGCGGGTGTGCCACATTTGCCGAGGCAAAGAGATCGCAGGGTTCATCCTGCTCAATACGCTGACGCAGCAGGCCGGCAGGACCAAAAGCGGTGTCCACGAAACACTCATTTTGCTGATTAAACGCGGCGATCAGCCTGGGCCAGACAACCCGCAGGCTGCCGGCCGCCAGTACCCGCAGTTCGTTCATCAGTTGCTGCCCACATAGTGGGTGCGATAGAAGCGCTGATACCAGCTGTCGGCTTTTTTCTGCATATCAATATCGCTGAATTTTTCCGGATAAAGTTTTTTCGCCATCCACAGTTCTCCCAGCGCCAGCGCTTCCGGCATCGGATAGCCCCATGCTTTGGCATACTCCGGCATCAGATAAACCCGGTGATGTTTAACCGCATCCACGGCCTTCCAGGCTGGCTGCTGGTTGATTTCGTCAATCACTCGCGGATAGCGGTCCTGCACAAATATTACCTGAGGATTCCATGCGAGGATCTGCTCCATCGAAACCTGTTTATAACCTTTGACCGTGGCCGCCGCGACGTTCATTGCGCCTGCATGAGCCATCATCAGGCCGGTGTACTTGCCAGAGCCATAGGTAGTCAGGTCAGGATTCGCCATATAGACGCGGATCTTCTGGGCGGCCGGGATGCTTTTCAGGCGATCGCTGGTTTCCTGGCGCTGACTGAAGGTGGCGCCGATCAGATCTTCCGCCTGCTTCTGGTGGTTAACCACGGTGCCGATCAGCCGGATACCGTCCTTCAGGCCCTGATTATAGGCCTGTTCTTCATCCTGAAGCTGTGGATTGAGACGGTTTTCCTGCTTCTCGTCGCCTGCACGCAGTGATATTGCAATCACTGCAATACCGAGATGCTGGATCTGATCGATCATTTCCTGCGGGGCATAGTTGGTGACAAACACCACCTGAGGGTGCAGGGCGACCAGTTTTTCCAGGTCGACATGAGTCAGGTCGCCCAGCGTTGGCAGGCTGGTCAGTTTCGGCACCAGGCGCTGGTAGCCATCACCCAACTGCTGTTTCCAGTTGCCTAAAATCCCCACCATGGTTTTGGTGGCATCCAGCTGGACCAGCAGATTGAGTGTCTGGTGTTGCAGTACCACCACGCGGTTAACGCGATCCGGAATGCTGACCTGGCGACCCAACTGATCGGTAACCTGGCGGTCGGCATAGGAGGAGAAAGGCAGTAACCCAATGAAAAATAATAAAGAAGCGGTGCGGAGAATGTTACGCATGTCGGTTTCCTGATAATCGTTATAAAGACTATGATATAGCGATTAGCAGAAAGGGGAAATCGCTCTCTGGGAGTAGGGGTATCCAGCCGCAGGAGCCGCGGCTGGAAACAGGAGATTAGTTTGGTTCTACCGGGACGACGTTCTCGCTCGGATAGCAGCCAAGCACCTTCAGCAAACGGGTAATTGGTGCCAGCTCGCGCAGGGCCTGCTGCACCTCACCGGAACGCAGATTGCCCTGGAAATCAATATAGAACATCTCTTCCCACGGATTGCCGTAAATCGGACGCGATTCCAGCTTGCTCATGGTCAGATTATGCTTGCGCAAAACCAGCAGCGCCTCCACCAGCGCACCGGCCTGCTGTCCGGTCGCCATAATCAGCGTGGTTTTTGCCGGAACCTGCTCAGTCACTTCAACCGGCTTGCGGGCGAGGATAATAAAGCGGGTGATGTTTTGCAGCTGGTTTGCCAGGTTGCGCTCCAGCACTTGTAAGCCGTATAGCTCGCCGCCAGCCTCGCTGCCCAGAGCGGCGGCTTTTGGTGAATTGAGTGCCGCCACCTTTTCCATCGCGGCTGCTGTGCTTTCGGTGTATTCAATTTTCCAGTGCGGGAAGCGGTGAATAAACTGGCTGCACTGCTGAAAAGGCTGAGGATGGCTGTAAACCGTTTCGATTTGCTGCAGGTCGGTGCTGCCAGAGACCAGTACGCAGTGATCAATGGGCACGGTGATCTCGCCAATGATAGACAGGCTGGTTTGCTGCAGCAGGTCATAGACATCGGTGATTGAACCGGAGGTGGTATTCTCAATCGGCAGCACGGCATAGTCTGCCTGACCGGTTTCAACCTGACTGAAAATATCGCGGAACTTCAGGCAGCCGCTTTCAATGAAATTGTCAAAGTGGCGGGCTGCATAGTGACGTGCCGCCAGGTGAGAGTAAGAGCCTTTAGGGCCGAGGAAAGCGACACGGGCAGACTGTGCATTGGTTTTGTTAAGGTGTTTTTGCAGCAGTGCCTGCTGGGTAAGAACCGAGTCTTCAATAATCAGCTGGAACAGACGGGTAATGTAGTGGGCGTCCAGCTTATGTGCTTTGCCCAGCCGGATCAGATTTTCAAGCAGATCTCTTTCACGATCAATGTCACGGATAGGGCGGTGGGTGGCCATTTTCGCCGTGGCGACTTCAATCGCCAGCGCCCGGCGGTTCGCCAGTAAGCTCAGCAGTTCTTCATCCAGCGCACTGATCTTGTCGCGCAGGCCCAGCAGGGGATTTTCAGCGGTCATAATGCTACCTGTCAGATGTTCATAAAAAAAAAGCCTCCCGCTGGGGAGGCTTTGTTGTTCGTCTTCGCATTCTCTCTTACACGACGAATCGCCTCCCGGTCAGGGGAAGGTAAAAAAGAATGCGAAGAAGAACGGCTGCTTTTTCATGGTGGTGTCCGGTATTGTCGAGCGTTTAAAGTAACCGCTGCAATTTCTCTCTGTCAATAAAAAACGCGCCCTGAGGCGCGTTATCTCCCTTTTACGGTTATTCCTGATCGACGACGCTAAGGTCTTTGACGCTGGCAGTCGCGCGGCGCGCTTCGCCTTTGTGCTGAACTTTATTCAGCTGGCGCTCCAGTTTGTTGATCAGGTCGTTTATGGCCGTATACATATCATCGTGTTTTGCGCTGGCCACCAGGGGGCCATTTGGCGTGTTGATAGTCGCATCGGCAACGAATTCCTTCGGCTCCTTTGAAAGAACGATATGGGGATTAATCAGATGAGTTTGCCACTTTTCAAGTTTAGCCAGACGGTCTTCGACATGTTGGCGGATAGCCGGGGTGATTTCCATGTGCTTGCTGGTAATGTTCAGAACCATAGTGCTTACCTCTCTGTCATTTCCGTCGAATGTAGGTCCAGCATACCCTGAAAAAAGGCTTGATGCGTGATCGATATCACGTTTTTTTGTCACTTTTTGTCAAGTGGGCAAAATTTGTGAGATGGGGTGATTATTCCTCTGTTGAGGCTTGAAGGGCTGATTTTAAGGGTGCATTATGGGTAGGTTAACTCAGAAGGAAAATCGAAAATCCGGTGCTTTTCTGGGCAAAAAAAATGGCAGCCACCGGCTGCCATTTTTCGTTTTTGTGACTTATGCCTTATTGGCGGCGATGATCTTGGCCACCTTATCCGCTTCGGCATTCAGCTGCAGCTGACGGTAGGCATTTTCCATCAGTGGCAGAGCCGTACGGGTAGCCTGAGTATCCGGGTAATCCTGCATCATTTGCTCTACACGGTTAACGACGGCGACATAGGCCTCGCGCTTGGTGTAGAATTGGGCAACGGATAACTCATACTTCGCCAGACGATCTTTCAGGAACACCAGACGCTTTCTGGCATCAGTGGCGTACTGGCTGTTTGGATACCCGCGCAGCAGCTGAGAGAAGTCATGGAAGGCATCACGCGCATGCGTAGGATCGCGGTCTGAGCGATCGATGCCGAAAAATCCCTGCAGCGCGCTGTCATCAAGCGCCATGTCCGTCAGACCACGCATATAAATCACGTAATCAATGTTCGGATGGGTTGGATTCAGACGCATAAAGCGGTCAATTGCGGCCTGCGCCAGCGGCAAATCGGCATTTTTGTAGTAAGCGTAGATCAGGTCTAGCTGAACTTGCTGGGAGTAAGGCCCGAACGGATAGCGGTTATCGAGCGCTTCCAGTTGCGTTATTGCTCCTTTAAAGTTACCGTCCTGCAGTTTTTGCTGGGCTGTGGCATAGATCTCGGAAGGCGGGTTATCGGGCACCGTATCCTTCGAGCCGGAACAACCCGCTAATGCCAGGCTCAACGTGGCTGCAGCCACCAGATATTTCATACGCGTCATGACGATTTGATTATCCTCAGAGTGTTATTCAGGAAGCTGTCCATGTAGCTCCCGATAGTGACCAGGTACAATAGCACATTATATTAAACGGCATCGCCGTGAAAACCCAACGTTAACGAAGAAGCTGTTTATGGCACAACAAGTAAAACTCAACGCAACGGTCTCCGAATCGCAACTCGGACAACGCTTAGATCAGGCTTTGGCTGAATTGTTCCCTGATTATTCAAGATCTCGTATAAAAGAGTGGATTCTCGACCGTCGCGTCAGTGTTAATGGCGTAATCATCGATAAACCAAAGGAAAAAGTGTTTGGTGGCGAACAAATCGCTATCGAGGCCGAGATTGAGGAAGAAGCGCGCTGGGAAGCGCAGGATATCCCGCTGAACATCGTTTATGAAGATGACGATATTCTGGTTATCAACAAGCCTCGCGATTTGGTGGTTCATCCGGGGGCTGGTAACCCTGATGGCACGGTACTGAATGCGTTGCTGTATCATTTCCCGGCCATTGCTGATGTGCCGCGTGCGGGCATCGTGCACCGTCTGGATAAGGACACCACCGGCCTGATGGTGGTAGCGAAAACGGTTCCTGCTCAGACTCATCTGGTGGAGTCATTGCAGCTGCGTGAATTCACCCGTGAGTATGAAGCGGTGGCTATTGGCCGTATGACTGCGGGCGGAACGGTAAACGAGCCGATCAGCCGCCACTCGACCAAGCGCACCCACATGGCGGTACATCCGATGGGCAAACCGGCCACCACGCACTATCGCATTATGGAGCATTTCCGTGCTCATACCCGTATGCGTCTGCGTCTGGAAACCGGCCGTACTCACCAGATCCGTGTGCATATGTCCCACATCAACCATCCCCTGGTGGGTGACCCTCTCTACGGCGGTCGTCCGCGTCCACCGAAAGGCGCTTCTGAAGCGTTTATCTCCACACTGAGAAAGTTTGACCGCCAGGCTCTGCACGCCACCATGCTGCGTCTGTATCATCCGATTACCGGGATTGAGATGGAATGGCACGCGCCGCTGCCACAGGATATGGTGGAGCTTATCCAGGCCCTGAAAGCCGATACCGAAGAGTTTAAAGATCAGCTGGACTGGTAATGAGCCTGATCATTCCCCAATGGAGCGTGCCCGCCAGCGTACGGGCCTGTTCAACAACCCGGCTGGCAGGCGTCAGCCATGCGCCCTGGGATTCGCTGAATCTTGGTGCGCATGTGGGGGATAATCCGCAGGACGTGCAGACCAACCGTGAAAGTCTGGTCCGGCTGGCAGAAATGCCGGCAATGCCCGTCTGGCTGGAGCAGGTTCATGGTGTTCGGGTATTACATCTTACCGGGGAAGAGCCTGACTCACTGCAGGCCGATGCTGCTTATACCCGCGAACGTGGTGTGGTTTGTGCAGCGATGACGGCTGACTGTCTGCCGGTACTGTTCAGTTCTCTGGATGGTAAAGAAGTGGCGGCAGCTCATGCTGGCTGGCGGGGATTGTGTTCAGGGGTTCTGGAAGCCACGCTCGATGCTTTTATCGCTCCGGCAGAAGAGATTGTTGCCTGGCTGGGACCCGCCATTGGACCGGAGGCCTTTGAGGTGGGACCGGAGGTGCGTAACGCCTTTTTAGCGCAAGATTTAATCACTGACGCGGCATTTCGTCCTGTTGGTGAAAAATATTATGCCGATATCTGGCAGCTTGCCCGGAACTGTCTGACACGCAGAGGAGTGCGCCATATCACGGGTGGCGGCCTTTGTACTGTCTCCGCACGGGAACAATTTTTCTCCTTCCGACGCGATGGCGTTACCGGCCGTATGGCAAGTTTGATCTGGCTGATATAACCTAGCGCCATAAGACGGTCCAGATTGATGTATTTTTCACCAAAATATTTGGGTCATTAAACTTGAAAATTTGAGGGATGACCTCATTTAATCTCCAGTAGCAATTTGACCTGAATGGGGGAATTATGCGTCTGGATCGTCTTACTAATAAATTCCAGCTTGCTCTCGCCGATGCCCAGTCTTTAGCACTCGGGCGCGACAACCAATTTATCGAACCTCTTCACTTGATGAGCGCCCTGCTCACTCAGGAAGGGGGCTCCGTACGTCCTTTACTTACCACCGCGGGCACTGATGTGTCAGCCCTGCGCAGCGGCGTGGAACAGGCTATTGCTCGTCTGCCACAGGTTGAGGGGACGGATGGCGATGTGCAACCTTCAGCGGATCTGGTCCGCGTCCTGAATCTCTGTGACAAACTGGCGCAAAAACGTGCCGATAACTTTATCTCATCCGAACTGTTCGTTCTGGCCGCTCTCGATTCGCGTGGCTCACTGGCTGATTTACTGAAATCCGCTGGAGCAACCAGCGAAAAACTGACCCGGGCTATTGACCAGATGCGTGGAGGCGAAACCGTGAACGACCAGGGAGCTGAAGATCAGCGCCAGGCACTGAAAAAATACACCATCGACCTGACCGAAAGGGCGGAGATGGGCAAGCTGGACCCGGTTATCGGGCGTGATGAAGAGATCCGCCGTACTATCCAGGTTCTGCAGCGCCGTACCAAGAATAATCCGGTACTGATTGGCGAGCCTGGCGTGGGTAAAACCGCCATCGTTGAAGGCCTCGCTCAGCGCATTATCAACGGCGAAGTGCCGGAAGGGCTGAAAGGCCGCCGCGTGCTGGCGTTGGATATGGGGGCGCTGGTGGCCGGTGCCAAATACCGGGGTGAATTTGAAGAGCGTCTGAAAGGCGTGCTCAACGACCTGTCCAAACAGGAAGGCAACGTCATTCTGTTTATCGACGAGCTGCACACGATGGTTGGTGCGGGTAAAGCCGATGGCGCGATGGATGCAGGCAACATGCTGAAACCTGCGCTGGCCCGTGGCGAACTGCACTGTGTTGGCGCCACTACGCTGGATGAGTATCGCCAGTACATCGAAAAAGATGCGGCACTTGAGCGTCGTTTCCAGAAAGTGTTTGTGGCGGAGCCGAGCGTTGAAGATACCATCGCCATCCTGCGCGGGCTGAAAGAACGTTATGAGCTGCATCACCATGTGCAGATTACCGATCCGGCCATTGTGGCGGCGGCTACGCTGTCTCACCGCTATATTGCCGATCGCCAGCTGCCGGACAAAGCTATTGACCTGATCGATGAAGCGGCTTCCAGCATCCGTATGCAGATTGACTCGAAACCGGAGTCGCTGGATCGTCTTGAACGCCGCATTATTCAGCTCAAGCTGGAACAGCAGGCGCTGAAGAAAGAGTCCGATGATGCCAGCATCAAACGTCTGGACATGCTGGAAGACGAGTTGAATCAGAAAGAGCGTGATTACTCTGAGCTGGAAGAAGAGTGGAAGGCGGAGAAAGCCTCACTGTCCGGCACCCAGACTATCAAGGCGGAACTGGAGCAGGCAAAACTGTCCATTGAGCAGGCGCGTCGTTCCGGCGATCTGGCACAGATGTCTGAGTTGCAGTACGGGAAAATACCTGAGCTGGAGAAACAGCTGGAGTTAGCCACCCAGGCCGAAGGAAAGACAATGCGCCTGTTGCGTAATCGCGTAACCGACGTGGAGATCGCCGATGTGCTGGCTCGCTGGACCGGTATTCCGGTTGCCAGAATGTTAGAAGGGGAGCGCGACAAACTGCTGCGGATGGAGCAGGAGTTGCACGAGCGTGTTATTGGTCAGGACGAAGCGGTTGAAGCTGTATCAAACGCCATCAGGCGGAGTCGTGCAGGTCTGGCCGATCCAAATCGCCCCATCGGCTCGTTCCTGTTCCTCGGCCCGACCGGGGTAGGTAAAACCGAGCTGTGCAAAGCGCTGGCTAATTTTATGTTCGACAGTGATGATGCGATGGTGCGTCTTGATATGTCTGAGTTCATGGAGAAACATGCGGTTTCGCGACTGGTGGGCGCACCTCCCGGATATGTGGGTTATGAGGAAGGCGGCTATCTGACCGAAGCGGTCCGCCGTCGCCCCTATTCGGTGATCCTGCTGGACGAGGTGGAGAAAGCGCATCCGGACGTGTTTAACATTCTGCTGCAGGTGCTGGATGACGGCCGTCTGACTGACGGGCAGGGCAGAACAGTGGACTTCCGTAACACGGTGGTGATCATGACGTCTAACCTCGGATCAGATCTGATTCAGGAACGTTTTGGCGCGCTGAGTTATCCGGAAATGAAAGACGTGGTGATGACCGTTGTCGGCCACCATTTCCGGCCGGAGTTCATTAACCGTATCGATGAACTGGTGGTGTTCCATCCACTGGGTGAGAAACACATTGCCTCCATTGCTAAAATTCAGCTGCAGCGTCTTTACAATCGTCTGGCTGAACGTGGTTATGAACTGCATATCTCCGATGCGGCGTTGCAGATGCTCGGTGAAAATGGCTATGACCCGGTTTATGGTGCAAGGCCGTTGAAACGAGCCATACAGCAGCAGATTGAAAACCCGCTGGCCCAGCAGATCCTCTCAGGCAGTCTGGTTCCGGGAAAAATGATCGAGATGGACGTGCAGGATGGGGCGATAGTTGCCCGTCAGTAATCGCAGTAAAGAACAGAAATGGGCCTTCGGGCCCATTTTTGTTTAAGAAAACGGCATTTGTGGTCGTCTTTATTACTTTTGGGTTGAATTTTGAGCGCTTGAAAAGTTTTTTGCATTTACCCCTTGTCAGCCATCAGGAACTCCCTATAATGCGCCTCCACTGACACGGAACAACGGCTTACAGGCCACCGGGTTGAGAGGTTCAGGAAGCTGAACCGCCGG
>NZ_WHOY01000031.1:4006369-4007590 GCF_009765445.1 Pantoea sp. BAV 3049
TGGCACCGCGCAGGTCGGCATCGCACAGGTTGGCACCGCGCAGGTTGGCATCGCGCAGGTCGGCACCGCGCAGGTCGGCACCGCGCAGGTTGGCATCGCGCAGGTTGGCATCGCGCAGGTCGGCACCGAACAGGTTGGCATCGCGCAGGTCGGCATCGCACAGGTCGGCATCGCACAGGTTGGCACCGCGCAGGTCGGCTCTCGACCCGCTTTGATGTAATGACTCAACCCACACCTTATGGTCATCCAATATCTTCCGTAAATCCGTCATGTTCATATTCTTATTCCTGAATTTAGGCGTAAAAAAACCGCTTATGCGGCCTGTTTAATTAAAAATTAAGTCATATTCCGATGGTGATTCCTTATATCTACCGCCAGCCGTATAAAATGCAATCCGGTCTAACTGGCCGTCCGCTTTTGTGACCCTTCCGAAGAACTGATAAACGGGGAATAACTCCGAATCATCCCGCTGAACCTCGAAAGTAAACCCATTCTTCGTTGCGTACTTTCCGCCAACAACCAGCATCTATCACCTCGCCGTTACGCCGTTAGATTTACAATGACCAATAAAAAAAGGCCGCTTAAGCATCCTTGAATCCTGTTACCTCAACCCGGCAAATGGGGTAGGTGGAGAGTTTTTCCTCCTGGATGATTCGCTGGGCGTCATCCCAAGAATCGGCATCATCGGCGAACTTAATATTCTCGTAGTATTCGCCTTCATAGCTGTCGTGCTTCCCTGCCAAAATTTTGAATCTAAGAGCCATTCCGCTCACCTCAAATTAAAGGAATCGATTTGCCGCGCATCTTCTGCCTGGCATTCATAATCTGGCCGTAAGGGTTATTCACCTTTCGATACTCTGGATTCTCTCTACTCACAGCTTCAGGAACCGGCTTGCTGCGCATCTTCATTTTGTACTCAGTGCTGTTCACTGCTTTCAGTACGCGGCCAGAGCAGCCAGTCATGGCATGCATTACTTTGCGTTCAAACCGCTTCTGAGCTTCTTTCTCGGCGCAATGTGCTGCTGCACGGGCCAGATTCTTTTGCTTATTGCGTGGCATGGTTGCCTCCTTTAATTGGCTTAGGTGATGCAGACAGCCGGGCGACTAACCCCGATCACGTACTCATTGCAAAGCGCCTTTGCCGAAAAGGTTGGCTTCTGCCTGCATCCCAAAGCCAACTGCCTTTGGTGGGGTGAATCACCCTCAGTCCTGATTGTTAAA
>NZ_WHOY01000031.1:4007600-4009801 GCF_009765445.1 Pantoea sp. BAV 3049
TTTGAAATAAGGATTTCAGCATCCTGCACAGAGAAGATGAAGCTGCTCGACTGCATTAGCCGCGGGGATGACTCGAGCCGTGTAAATAATTCATCTGCTGATTTACCTGCGTGCTTTTCGATGGTGTGTCCACCAGAACGGCTTCCGGAAGGAGCCTCATAAGACGCCAACTTTAGCCGGCCACTTCTGATAGCAATAACCCGCACGGCACCCATTGCGAGTGAGAATGCAACGGGGATGGCCAGATCGATCGTAAACCCCACCTTCATTGCCGTTTTCCTGTCGGCCCCCAGAGACCCGGCCAGTGAGACCGCAGAGTTATACGTATCACTGCGGATATCATGCCCCGTCCAGACCTGACGGAGGGAGGACTGGATGGTATCGAGGCCGTGTGTGCCGACGATGACGCACCCGGCCTTGGTCAGCATCGTCGGTTCCGGTACGATACACATCGCACCGGCCCCAAACATTTCAACAATACCGCTGGCAAGTCCCAGACCACCATAGAGGCGGTTGCTCATGGTTTCTCCCTCGCTGACGCTTTTGTCAGATAAAAGCGCCGCCAGTTGTACCGGGGACATGACAATTTTCACACCTTCATCCGTATCCATACGACATTCCTTTCTTCCTTAATTGAGTCACGATCATATCAGCAATGACATATTCGTTTCCGCAGAATAAATCACAAACAGGCCTAAGAGTTTTTTATGCGCGTAAGCGCATGAAGGTGCCAGCGGGTGCTGAAGAGAACGCAGTCGCCAGCTGGCGCCGGTGACGCGGCACAGCCGCCCTGAATCAACAGGTTTCACCAATCAAACCCCCTTCCCTGCAAAGCCAGACCCGCTGACCGCTATGAAGAAGTTTTTTTGCGCTGTCGGAGTGGTCCGGTCATAGACCGGACGTATCTCCGCGTTAGCGCCTTTAAGGCGCTTACGGGCGTGTATACCCGTCCTGGCAGCAATGACTCCCACAGCGCCTCAATGTTTTGGTTATAACACCCAATCTGAAGCCACTCTGTTCTGAGCCCGGGGCGGCGGGGCTTTGCATGGGGCACGGTGCTGATGTGATCGATGACCGCTTTCACTGGTTCTGAGTGTTGTAACTAATCTCATTGCCCCGGCTTGCTGGGGTGCTACTTCATGCTGTTTACCAGAAGGTTTTGCACGGCGTTTCTGGCACGGAATTGCCCTGAGCAGAGCGAAGGGAGCTACCTTTGACGCCATGCCGAAGGCTGGCTCAGGGTTACTCTCTCTTTAGAGAGCATGTTTTGTTCAGAAGTAACGTTCGAAATTAGCAATTTTAAGGGTATACCTTTCGAAGTTAATGAACCCGCAGGGCAGGACGTTCATGTGCTTTTCGAAGCTAACTTCATGATGTTGGCCACAACGGCGTTTGTTCGAAATTAATCGTTTATTTTCCCGCCGGCACGGACCGGGTCAGGATGGAAATGGGGGCATGGAACAGCAATTTTGCGTACGGAGTGTCTGTTTTCCCGGACGGCGGGCACGGAATATCCTGCCGGCCCCCCGGATGACCGGAAAAGTGCCAGCATAAGGCCCGCGAAGGACGCGGTTGAGGAAGGAACTGTCAGGACAGAGGGGTTACTTCAGCGGAACGCCGGCGCGCTCCAGCAGCAGCCTGTAGTATTTCTCGGCGTCGCTGACGTGCAGCTGCGGGAATTCGTCCTTAAGGTTGCGCTCAAGCTTCATCTGCATCACCGGCGTCAGCTGCCCGGCCGCCGCATAGCGGAGCCACGCGGTGCGCCAGCGGCCGTTGGTGGATTCCGGGCGCAGCTGCCGCAGCTTCTGCGCGTGGCCATCCAGTGCGGCTTCCAGGTCCGAGGTCACGCGCAGCTTTTCGGCGCGCAGTTCAGGACTGACCACCCAGCGCTTTATCTGCTTCAGACGATTTTTGAGTGAGTGGTGGTTATCGATGTTAATGCCCAGGCGGGCCATTTTAAGCTGGTGACGTTCATATTTCTCGCGCATGGACTCGGCCACGCCGCTGGCCACCGCCCACTGGCGGTATTTATGCAGCCACGTACGGATATTTTCAACGGTCATGCCGCGTGAGGTGAAGCAGTTTTCGGTCAGGAAAATTCGCATCGGCCTGTACTGGCCGGAGTCCGCGTCTTTATCACGGTGAACGACAACGTAGTCCAGCTGCTCCAGCACGCGCAGGGCATTCAGCAGGACGTCGTA
>NZ_WHOY01000031.1:4009811-4015459 GCF_009765445.1 Pantoea sp. BAV 3049
TTGAATCCTGATTATCAACCCAGCGCCGAAAGTCTTCGACAAATTGCAAACCATCAGCATCTTGGGCTTAAGACCCAGCCTGAAGGGGAAAGGCCCAAGCCTCAAAACGCCGTGTTCGATGAATACCGGAGCAATAGCTGGATGTACGAGATGGATAAGTCACTTCGCGAGGTGCGCAATGCGGCAAACCTGGTTCACCCATGATCCGATAGACACCGACACCGCCGAAGAACTCCTCTCCCGCTACGCCTCTCGTAACATCTCAACCAAGAAAACACTGGCAACCGATCCCCGCCTCTGGCTGGTGAGTGCGCTGCTTCCTGAAGGTAATTCCGAGCCGCGTCAAGACAGGACATATCAAAACAGCATATGGAGCTGAAGATGGAAGATAAACACTGTGCGGATTGTGGGATGGCGCTCAGCGACGACGAAACGTGGTGTTGCGCCGATTGCGCGGAGTTCTACGAAATGACCGACCCGAACTTTGAAATGGCAGGGGGAGAGGATGGCTAAAGTCATGCGTCACCCAGGGGAACGAATAAACCAGCTCACGGAAGACAATTATCGGCTTAGACGCGAATTGATGTTAATGCGTCAGCGTCTCTCATCAGTAAATGTCCGTCTCGACATTGCACAGAGGCAATTATCGGTTAAGGGATATGACCTGACAGCCATCCCGCCAATTCCTATGACGAAAACGGTATTGTCCTGGATTAATGAATATCAGGTTCCATGGGAAGCGCTTTATTGCACCGAGTGCAAAAGCTGGTTTAGTGAGTTGGATAATTCTTTTCCTTATCACTGTGAATGCTGTGTTTGTAAGTGCGACGAAAGGGAGATGAAACATGGCTAAAGGCACCAAACTGCCGAAGCCAAAGACCTGCAAATGTTGCCCCACCAAGTTTATACCTCGCAATAGCCTACAAACCGTCTGTTCTCCAAAATGTGCAATCCAACTCGCTAACCAACTATCCGAGCGCAAGCAAAAGCGCCAGGAGAGGGAGCAGCGTGCTGCATGGAACAAGCGCAAAGCCGATGTGAAGCCTTTAAGCCACTGGATGAACATGACCCAGCGGGCATTTAACGACTACATCAGGGCGCGGGACGGGGAAATTTGCATCAGTTGCGGCAGTGCCTGGGCGATCAGCTATCACGCCGGGCATTACCGGACGACGGCGGCAGCATCTCACCTTCGGTTCAACGAGGACAACGTTCACAGCCAGTGTTCGGCATGTAACGTTCACCACTCCGGCGCGATTACTCAATACCGGTTCAATCTCATCAGGAAAATCGGCCTTGAGCGCGTACTGGCGCTTGAATCTGATAACAACCCTCACCGATACACCCGCGAAGAACTGGACACGTTGAGAGCGCTGTACAGGGCTAAATTGCGGGCGTTGATTAAGCAGAAGGAGGAAGCAGCATGAACTGGCTAATCCAAATCCTCAGCCACTTCACCCCGATCACCCCAACTATCCATCCCACACACATCCAGTCATGGGCAATTGAACCCAGGAGTAAGAAGCGATGAGTACATCTGCATGGGAAACTGTGGCAAAAGCTCCACGTAAATCCTGGCTTGGGAAAGTTAAGCGTTTGACGCCGATGCAGGAACGCTGGGTAAAGGCGATTCTTGGTGTATGGGCTGATGAATTCGGGGGGGCTTATTACACAGGAGGAAATGATGGTTGCGGCATATGGCGATTCGTCTCCGGCTGGAGCGCTGAGGAATCAGATAAATTCACAAAGGTACTGGAGGGATTGCGTAAAATAGGATATCAGGGCCAGGAGCTACTCATTAAGGCACAGGCAATCATATGGCCTAAACGAACAATCAGCGACATGCTTAACCGCGCCAACGACGAAGATGAAGCTGATTTTGTTGAGAAGGCCATTCTTAAAGCCTGGAGCAAAGACAACCCTGTCTATGTGATTGCCTGTAAGTACTATGTTGACAGGAACACCGTGCAAGAGCTCGCAAATTATATGCAGTATCAGGTTGCCCCCTGGCTAACTAATAAGCAGTGCGCCGACCGCGTCAGATGGTGCATAAGTTTATTTGATGCGAAGGTGTATTTTGTTTTGCATGAGGAAATGGATAAAGAGAAGGCAGCAAGGGAAGTTGAACAAAAAAATATTTTCGAATTCACTTGAAAATAAGTAATGAAAGTGTATATTTGTGCTAGGCTCGGACGTCAAAAGACGAAAGAGCAGCCAAATTGAAGAGAAGCCCGAGGTTAACGCCTTGGGCTTTTTCGTTTCTGCACAACAGGTGAAAGCATTTAGCGGGCGTACACTGGACGCCACGGAGGCGCTGAGTGTTTTCTCCGTTGTGGTGAATGCGCAGGCTGATGCGCCATATATGAGGTGATCGTCCAGGTTGGCCGCTGGGTCGCGATTCAAAGAAGAGTCTAAAAATGCTCACTGACAAGAGATGCCGGAACCACAGTCCCGGCCACCACACATTAATTGCAAACTTAGCTGAGATGGATTAGCGCTTGCCTGAAGAGCTTGAGAGGGTGGATCGTTACCACCAGTTTGCACCAAATCTACCCCGGCATCGACGGATGCGGCAACAACGCTTAAGGCGCGGGGTAATCCTTCTCCCGGTAAACAAATATGTTGACATGGTAAGCATTAATGTTTACTATTATCACATGTTCAACAGACAGGAGGAGTGGTGAAGCAAAGCGAGTTCAGGCGGTGGCTTGAATCTCAGGGGGTTGAAGTTTCAAACGGTACAAACCACTTGAAGCTGAGACTAAACGGGAAGCGGAGCGTAATGCCAAGGCATCCCGGAGCTGAGTTAAAAGAACCGCTGCGAAAGGCCATACTCAAGCAGTTAGGTCTGAAATAACAAACCAGCCCTTCGGGGCTGGTACTCGCGAAGATTCACTAAGACGATATGCGATACCCTATAAATCTGGAGCCTTACGAAGGCGGATATGTGGTTTCGTTCCCGGATATACCGGAGGCACTGACTCAGGGCGACACGCGAGAGGAGGCGCTTGAGATGGGGCTTGATGCGCTGATTACCTCTTTCGATTTCTATTTCGAAGATAATCAGCGCGTACCGGCCCCAGGGGATATAACCGGGGATTTTGTTGAGGTGCCCGCCAGCGTGGCGGCAAAGGTGCTTATGCTTAATGCGTTTCTGGATTCCGGCTTAACTCAGGTTGAGCTGGCTTCTCGCATGGGCGTGAAGAAGCAGGAAGTAACCCGCATCTTCGATCTGCACCACTCAACGAAAATCGACACTATCCAAAAAGCGCTATCTGCGTTGGGCAGGCGGCTGGAAATGGCGACTGCCTGAAAGACAGAAAATTAATTCAAAGGCTCACTTCGGTGGGTCTTTTTCTTTTGCGCCCCCGAATCATCCGTGGATTTCCCTGTGAAACTGTCGGGGTAGCGCTTTTTAAACGAAAAAAAATCCGCACTATGGCGGATTCTATTTAACTACCTCACGGCAGGCAGTGCTTTTCTCTTCACACAGATCAGCATAATCGGGCTTGCTCAGTACAGAAAGTAGACAATTCCTAATATTCAATATTGAGCGGCCCCACGGGGGCTATATGAGAAACACTATGAGTCAAGTGGCATCCAGCGCAGCATACGGCGCATCAGCAGGGACAGTGACAGTCAGCTTCCTGTCCTGGTACAGCCCTGACCAATGGAGCGCGGTAGGGGTCTTGGCAGGTATTGCTTTCGGGATAACCACATTAGGCATTAACTGGTACTACAAACGCAAAGCGACCATCGCGCAGATAAGGGCTTACGAGCGTTGGCCCTCATCTGCAGGAATGCCGGAGAAATAAGTTATGGCTATGTCGGAAAGTCTGCGTAACAAGCTGATTGCCGCTGCTGGCGGTGGGTCCATGCTCATTGCAACAATATTACTGTCAGGTCAGGGCGGAGTAGAGGGACGTGAGTATAAAGCCTATAAAGATGTCGCTGGCGTACCCACCGTTTGTGATGGGCACACCGGGCCAGACGTTCAGTGGAATAAAAAATACACTGACAGAGAGTGTGACAACTTGTTGTGGAAAGACCTTCAGCCGGTCAAGAAGTTGGTCGATTCGCAAGTGAAGATTCCGCTGGGTGAGTATCAGCGTGCTGCTCTGTATTCATTCGCATACAACGTTGGCACTAACGCATTCGCCAATTCCACGCTACTGAAAAAACTTAACGCTGGCGATGTTGATGGTGCGTGTGATGAGCTTCGCCGCTGGGTCTATGCAGGCGGTCAGAAGTGGCGAGGGCTGATGAACAGGCGCGATATGGAGCGCTCACTTTGTCTCGCGGAGAGCGCCAATGACCTTAAGTGACATCAGGTGGGGATCGGTAGCAATTGCCGTCCTCTTATTGGTCATTATCGGCCTGTCTGTGACTGTTAAATTGCAGTCGTCACACAACGCCATCCTCTCAGAAACCAACACCCGGTTAACACAGCAGCGCGATGAGGCTCAGGCCGTTACTGACAGCGTCATAGCCACCACAACACTGTTTAACGACATCGCCAGGGCCACTCAGGATGACAACGAGCAATCAGAACAACAGAGTGAGCAAAGGGTTGTTGTTATACGGCAAGCCATCAAAACCGATTCATGCTCTGCTCAGCCTGTGCCTTCCGCTGCTGCTGACAGCCTGCGCTCACACAGAGACGCGATACGTAACGGTAAAGCCAGTGCCGATCCCGGTAAATCTGACGGCTGACTGCGGTATCCCGACGATACCCGATCCGCTGACGTGGGGCGAAAGCTTGGAGCTGAACGAAAATTTGCTTACATCGCTGGAACAGTGCAATCACGACAAGGCCGCTATTCGCAAAATAGAGCAGGAACGGCAGAAATGAAAAACTTCCTCACATGGCTGAAAAGCCTTTTCATACATCCCCGAGAGACGAAACCCATGACAGACACAGTCGTAGAAGTACCAGCAGTAACCACTGAACAACCAACTGTTGCCACTACTCCTGCAGCAGAAGTAAAAGCAGGTGTGCAGGACTTTGAAGCAGCGCTGGCATTCGTAGAGAGCGGTGTAGCTCAGCTGGGTGAAGCTGCAAAAGATGAACTAAAAGAGTTAGCGAAGAAATACCTGTAATGTCGCTTATAGGGTAGTATAGATTTGGCTAAGGTAGATCCAGAAAAGCGGACTCGTCACCGCCTGCCACCCAACAAAGACGAGCAACTAGACGAGGTTGTGATGACTGATAATTATTCCCGTGGTTTAGCTTGGGTTTCTGTCGAAAAGAAAATGCCAGAGCCTATCTATCCAGACAAATTTCTTCCTTTGCTTTTATGCCTCAATGCCAGAACATACGTTCCTGGTGGAATACAGGGAGGAAAATTCTGGCTGGATGGACGCGAGCTGGATAACGTTACCCATTGGCAATACATCCCCTTAACTCCAGAAAGAGGCGGGGCAGTAGAGTAAAACATGGATAAAAAATAGGTCGCTCAGGCGGCCTTTTTTATTGGAGCCAGCATGATAATCACCCCGAACGCCTCAATTATCGGGGCGACTAAATCAGGCATCTGGACGCCAGGCACCACAGTAATCGGCAAAGCATCATCAAAGCCGACAATCCCACCGATTGACCTGACAGCCCCGGCTCTCGACTCGCGCATCACGTACACCGGCCCGGCTCA
>NZ_WHOY01000031.1:4015469-4033130 GCF_009765445.1 Pantoea sp. BAV 3049
TTAGATGCTAATTAGCCCACATTTGAAAGCTTTCTCTGCCATAGCATCATGCAAATTGACCGCGTCAAAAACCTTGAATATTTTATCTGCTTATGTTGCATCATTACAAGAAACATTTCCTTCAGCACAATGCTCGGTTATTTTTATTTTGTATTTCTTACCACTAAATACCATCGTGTTTTCTGCAAAAGAAAAGGAGGACTATACTGATAAAAATGCAACGGTAGTCATTAATACAAACTTCATCGCCCCCCCCTAAAACAATTCAATAAAACAAAAAAATTGCCATAAGAACTGGCTGGGACCATAAAAAGCCAATTAAAGGGAACCATACAATTAAGACACTAACTGACTATTTCACTTCAAAAAATGAAATAGCCATTAAAAAAGACTCAACAACATCATATTAATCGTAAGGAATTTCTTTCAGCTCTTTTGTTCTTGCTTCATCAAGTTTAGCAACACAGTTATTCGTAAAAACCGTATAGGGGTTACTGTTCTTTGCAGCGACATGGGCAAACATCTTACATTGGTTATCGCGATATTTTAACCAACTCCTCTGCGCCTCCAGGAAAACAGGAAGATATTCTTTTTTCACGTCAGCTTGATCTGAAAACGTTTCATCAATTCGTTTTTTTGCTTCAGAGTATTCTTTATTAAGTTCCTTTTCTGCAGCCGCACGATTACTTTCAGCACAAGTATAAACTTCTGGATCGCTGGTTTTCTTTGAGCAATCCTCCATAGCTTGCGCGGCACCACTTAATAAAAACAACCCGACCGTAGCAACAAATAAAACTTTCTTTTTCATATCACCCTCAAACTATCTGTTTCTTCTTAAGTAATTGGCTCTTTGACGACCACCTTCATAACTTTGTACCTGAGCATTGGTTTCAATAAAATTGATCAAAACATCATAATCATTAGTCATACATGCTTTCATCGTTCTCTCAAAACCCAATCCCTGATAAACAAAATCGACTGCAATTTCTCTTATTGGCTTTTCAAAGCTTCCCAACTGGTTCTTTCAGGGAACTTCGCAGTTTTACTCAGATAGACGGCTTTTGCGCCAGACACATACCCTGGGTATATTAATTCAAATAGACGAGCCTGTGCTTCCCGTGAAATGATTCCACATTCATTTTTGTGATCTTTAACAAATCTTTCCGCAGTCGAACCGGTTAACTTTCGCCCCTGGGACATGAGTTCTGCCTGATCTGTTGGCACCCCAGAACGAGTTAAATCAAGAAAAATGGCTTCCTGAGTGCGGCTACCCATATCATAGCCCCGGCCAATGGTTACGCCCGAAATCCCCTTGGGCCAATGTAAATGTCGGCTAAAATAGATGCTATGTGGATTATCATTTCCCTCGGCATTAAAAGTTACCTGGCCGGCACTGACTGTCAAACGACCGGAATTAAGATGCCGATTTTCCTGAGGAGTACCAGAAGGAGATCCTTGTGAATTTCCAGCCAATAATTTCCTCAAGGTCCTGCCATTTGCATCAACAACACCATCTGGCTGACGAAGAAATTTTGCTTGATAGCTTTTGATTGCATCAAGTGTTTTGGGCCCGAAAGCACCATCATCACGCAGGTTAGGAAAACCATTGCCCTGGAGCAACTTTTGAACCGCTTTTACATCAGCAGGGTTATTTTTCGCCCCCTGACCAACAGAACCAGAGATACCCATCAAAATCTCCTTATCTCACGCTGATATTATCAAGGCATCCCTTCAGGGGATACGCCAAATGACATCAGATAAAAAAGCAATTTCTCCGGAGAGAAATTGCTTAATATTATCAAGCTTCTTTGTTTTCTTTGATGTTCCAGCCAGCACTGCTTTCTGCGCCTTTACCACCTGAAGAACTCTGTTCCCAGTATTGTTGTTTCACTTTTGAAGCCTGGAAACCGTAAGTCATACCTACCGTATCTCCATTATCTGTGCCGTTAAACTGAACGGAAGTAACCAGCACGTCTTCAAGAGTAATACGGGTATATTCAACCTGAGTTCCTCCTGCTTTACAGACCGAAAGCTCAACTTTCGCAATATGCTTTCCACTTGCACAGTTTTTCAGCAAAGCGGTTGTGGACTTATCAACCAGTGCCTCTATGTGCAGGTCATTAAAGTTAACTTTACCCGCACCGCCGCCGCCGCCAACCGCCATATTGCCCGGCTGGGATGCGCCCCAGGAGAAAGAAGTAATATCAGTCCAGCCGGAGTGATTAGAGTCTTTCGACTCGCCAGTCACACCATCAACCTTCATAAACATATCAATAGCCATCGTTATCTACTCTTCATTAGTTGAGATTTTGCTTTAGATAAAGCACTGATATGGCAAACAGGAAAGCATGGGGCTGAATAAAACAGTCCATATTTTACCTCTGCCTTGCTCTCGAATATCGCTACATGGATGATCCCGAGAGGACGCAGAGGTGTTCATTAGTGAACACCTCTGCGAATTGCCTGTGGGACGGATAAATGTCCCATTCAGAGAGTCATGTCGTCATTGCCTGTGGGACAGATCAATGCCCCATTCAGAGAGTCGTGCCGGAATTGCGGAGCCAATAACTTCGCCCGCAGTCACTCAGAAAAAAGGGAGGACGCCCTGTTGCGCCAGAATCAGGCGTTGTCGGACTTCAGTGAAGGCAGTTTAGAGACCAGACGCAGCGACACAGTCAGACCTTCCAGCTGATAATGCGGACGCAGGAAGAACTTGGCGGCGTAATAGCCCGGATTGTCTTCCAGTTCTTCCACCTGCACCTCGGCTGAGGCCAGCGGCTTACGGGATTTGGTTTCCTGCGAGGAGTTCGCCGGGTCGCCATCCACGTAGTTCATTACCCAGTCATTCAGCCAGCGCTCCATCTCGTCGCGCTCGCGGAAGGAACCGATTTTGTCCCGCACAATGCACTTCAGGTAATGCGCAAAGCGGCAGCAGGCGAACAGGTATGGCAGGCGTGAGGCCAGGCGGGCGTTAGCGGTGGCGTCCGGATCGTGATATTCGGCCGGTTTCTGCAGCGATTGCGCGCCAATAAATGCAGCGAAGTCGGAGTTTTTGCGATGTACCAGCGGCATAAAACCGTTTTTCGCCAGCTCGGCTTCGCGACGGTCGCTGATGGCGATTTCCGTTGGGCACTTCATGTCCACGCCGCCGTCATCGCTCGGGAAGGTGTGGGTTGGCAGGTTTTCGACCGCACCGCCGGACTCCACGCCGCGAATAGAAGTACACCAGCCGTACTCTTTGAAAGAGCGGTTGATATTGGCCGCCATCGCATAGGCAGCGTTAGTCCAGGTGTATTTACCGTGATCCGCGCCTTCCGTTTCTTCTTCAAAGTCAAAGCTGTCAACCGGGTTGGTGCGAATGCCGTAAGGCAGGCGGGACAGGAAACGCGGCATCACCAGCCCCAGATAGCGGGCATCTTCCGATTCACGCAGGCTGCGCCAGGCAGCATATTCGCTGTTCTGGAAGATTTTGGTCAGATCGCGGGGATTCGCCAGCTCCTGCCAGGACTCCATTTGCATCACGCCCGGCGCAGTGCCGGTGATAAACGGGCAGTGTGACGCCGCACCGATCCGGGCCATCTCGCTCAGCAGCTCCACGTCCTGCGGGCTGTGATCGAAGTAGTAATCTCCCACCAGGCAGCCAAACGGCTCGCCACCAAACTGACCGTACTCTTCTTCATAGACCTTCTTGAAGATCGGACTCTGGTCCCAGCCCACGCCTTTATAGCGCTTCAGGGTCCGGCCCAGCTCCTGTTTCGAAATGCTCATAAAGCGGATTTTCAGCATCTCGTCGGTTTCAGTGTTATTCACCAGATAGCTCAGGCCCCGCCACGCCCCTTCCAGCTTCTGGAAGTCATCATGGTGAATAATCTCGTTAACCTGTTTAGACAGCTTCTCGTCGATCTCCGCGATCAGCGCCTGAATGGTGCGGTAAGCGTCGCTGGAGACGGTGACGGTGTTTTCCAGCGCCTGCTGTGCCAGCGTTTTTACCGCGCTCTCTACTGCAGAACGGGCTGAGTCAGTTTTCGGCCGGAACTCTTTATTCAGTAACGAGCTGAACTCGTCCTGGCTGTAAGCCAGCTGTTCCTGCGGCTGCTGTTGTTGTGATGGATTCATTGATTACTCCTCCCCGCCCTTCGCCGCATCATCCTGTTTCGGCAGGTGGCTCAGTGATTTGAGCAGCGTCGGATCCTGAAGAATTTTTGAGATCAGCTCTTCCGCACCGTTTTTGCCGTCCATATAGGTCAGCAGGTTGGAAAGCTGGGTACGCGCATCCAGCAGCTTGCTCAGCGGCTCAACGTTGCGGGCGACCGCATCCGGCGAGAAGTCTTCCATACTGTTAAAGGTCAGGTCGACATTCAGGCGGCCTTCACCGGTCAGCGTGTTGTCCGCCTGAAACGCCACGCGCGGTTTCAGGGCCTTCATGCGCTCGTCAAAATTGTCGATATCGATTTCGAGGAATTTACGTTCATCAACGGACGGCAGGCCTTCAACCGGCTTGCCAACCAGATCGGCCAGCACGCCCATCACGAAAGGCAGCTGGATTTTGCGTTCCGCACCATAGATTTCCACGTCATACTCGATCTGTACGCGCGGTGCGCGGTTACGGGCGATGAATTTCTGCCCACTGGATTTGCCTGGCATGGTGTTCTCCATTGGTAGGTAAGGTGTCAATGTTGGTGAACGCGGCGGATCAGGAGTCGCGGCGTCCGAAAATGTTTTCCAGCTGGTGGACGCCGTCAGGCGCCAGGTCGCGGATAATGTCCATAAAGTCCATGTCGATCATCCGCTGTACGCGGTCAATCATCAGCGGAGCCGGATGGCTTGGCTCGTGCTGTACAAAATACTGCTTCACTTTTTCCAGCATCAGCTGAGCATCGGCTCGCGACGTCGGCTGAACACTGCGCCAGTCCGTTTCCTTACGGGCAGCTTTTGCCACCGGCAGGTCCACCGTACTGCTGGCTTCCGGAACGGAAGCGGTCGGGATCAGGGTTGAAAGATCGGTCACTTCACAGGCAGCGGCCACGGTGTTCACCGTTTTCAGCAGCTGTTCCATCTCAGGAACGCCGCTTTCACCCAGGTGTTCAGTCAGCGTTTCACGAATAGTTTGCAACCGCTCACTTATGCTGAGAATGGCCTCAATACCGGGCTGTTCACCACGTGCCAGTTCAGCCATCAGCCTGGCTCGGCCACCGGGGAAATCCGGACACTCGGTCTTGCTGCCGTCCAGCAGCGCGCAGGCATCGCGCAGAGAGAGCTGGTCGGATGCGCTGCGCAGCAGGGAGGCCTGACGCAATGCTGAAGTGAGTGCTGACTTATCGCTCAAAGCGGCCAGCGCGTTAATGCGGTAGAACGGATCGCGTTCTCCGTTCTCTTCCAGCACTGGCCACAACGTCTCCCAGTACAGCAACAAAGACTGCTTGATCAGCTGCAGGCCGTTGGCATAGCCGGTCAGCCCGCGCAGCTGGGTCCAGGCGCGGGTCAGTGCCAGCATCACCCGCAAATCTTTGGTGCGGGTCAGCAGGTCGCTGGCCAGTCGCTCTACTTTGTTCCAGTCAGCCGGTTCAGCAGGAATAATGGTGTCACCAAACTGCTGTTCTGCTTTGCCCGTGCTGGCCTGATCCATCGCCATATAATCGGCGTCGTATTCCAGGTTGTCGCCACACGGGCGGTCATTGTCGACTGGAGCGAGTAACACATCGATATTCAGGGTGTTCATGCGCAAATTACTCAAACATTGGTGGGTAAAGCCCATGACGTCCGGGCTTTGCTCCGGCGGCAGGATCAAACAGCATCGAGAACAGCTGGCCGGTGAAGTTGCCGCTGTGGACGTGCGTATAAAGCGGGTAGCCATCGGTCTGATTGGTCCACCAGAAACTGGTGTAGTGTTGCGGATCAAAGCAATCCGACACCTGCCGCCAGCTCAGGGTGCAGGGCCGGTCGGCATAGCCGATCGCGTCAAGGATGTCCGAGCGCGGGTTTGGATCGGGCTCCGGTAGCGGTGGAATGGTCAGCAGCATCTGGTCGAGCTGTTCGGCGGAATAGCTGTTGCGCACGGCGTGCAACAGGCTGCGGCCCAGCTGCTGATACCATTCGCCCGCCATTGCCAGCTGCGACTGCGACCAGCTCTGCGGCGAGAACGTCATCAGCGCACAAACCGGATACTGGCGACCCACATTGTCGCGCGCCGGTAACAGGCAGCCCATCTGCACCAGCTGGCTGCCCAGCATCGGCGGCACGACGAAATTCCACACTGGCGCATTGCCAAACTGCCTTTCGCCTTCCGGGCGCTGCTCGTCATTTTTTTGCCAGTTCAGCAGCCCCACCTGGAACCAGTGGGTCCACTGCTGCCAGAGCGTCTCGGGGAAGCGACGCTTTAAAAAATCGCCGGCACTGGGCAATTTCCCATACCAGCCAATCGCAGGTGTCTGGCTCATCATCATTTCCTTGCGGTTACGGGCATGAGAACCCGGGAAGCTGGAATGGATTACGGATACTGTTCGGGGTGAACTCCAGCGTGACGTGATGGCCATTGACGTTAAAGGCGGCCCGACGGCTGAGGGTGCTGCTGCCCGGAGAGAGCTGCGCCCGATCGAAGAAGCGGTTCAGCGCCCAGGCGCCATTGGTGACTAACGTGGCAGTGGTGCCGTCGGCCAGGCCCAGCTGCATACGGACCTGGCTGGTGCCGCCCGGTCCCGGCCAGCTCATCAACTGCACGGCCTGAGGTCCGTGGCTGTAACGAAGCAGTTGCCCATCCACATCCAGCGTCATCGTCAGAATGTCGTTATCCATCTGCTGAGTGCGCACCGTGACGCGGAAAGCTGGCGCTGTCGCTCCGTTGGCAAAGAAAGCATCACGAATGTTCTGTGCCTGCTGGAAAGGCCGCAGTACGCTTTCACCGCCCGGCAGGGTTTTGCCATCTATTCCCGGCGTGAAGCGCCAGCTGGCCTGAGTGGTGTCCACTTTGTTCGCCAGATTGTCGCGGAAAAAGCTGTCCATCAGCCCCGTCCCCGGTGCGAACATGCGGGCCAGGTCGTCCGGCGTCACTTCCGAACGGCCGGTGCGGGAAAGAGGGTAACGGCCTGCGATAGCCTGACGGCAGAAGCCCCCCACTTCCACATTGATACGCTTGCGCACGTTATCCAGATCGCGCCGCTGGGTATCACTGCTCGCCCCCACCGCCATGCTGGTGAACATATTTTGCAGAGAACCCGGCAGGCGTCCGGCGCTGGCCTGCAGGCGGCTGATTGCATCGCTGGCTGGCGGCGGCATCCCACTGTTTGCGGCATCCTGCACCGCCGTCAGGTAGCGATAGAGATCGTCGATTTGCTTCAGGAAGTCATCAAAGGCGATCGTTTTGCCGCCTTTTTCCAGCGGCTGGGCCAGATCAATAATCGGTGCGAAGTGAGCTGTTACTGACTGTTCAGGCGTTTGCTGCTGCTGACTGGCTGCCGTCGCGCTGTGAGTGGAGTGGAACAGCGCATCCAGCGTGCTGCTGGCACCGCTGCTCTGCCCGTCCTCTTTCTTGTCCTTCGCCTGATCATCTCGCGCGGCCGCTTTATCCAGTACCAGATAATGGCTGAGGTTGATGACCAGCTTACGCAGCGGCGAGTTGTTGCTGGAGAGCAGACGCGCCGCGTTGACGCGCTGGGAAAGATCGGCGCTATTATTCAGCTGAATATCCTGCAGCAACCCGTCCCACTGGCGCATGTAGTCGGCCATATAAAGCTGGCGTACCGCGAGGTCAGTTTGCTGTTTGTTCTCACCCTGCACCTGGCCGCCCAGCACCCACTGGTCATCGTCATGCAGCGACGCCGTCACCGCTGCAATATTCCTGTCGAAGCTGTTCCAGTAGCCATCCGGCGTGAACAGTCCCGGAATGCCTTCGCCAATCGACTTACCGCTCTTGCGTGACAACACCAACTCACTCTGCGGCCCGCCCAGCGAGGCCAGCGACACCGACTTCAGGCTGTCATCGCGTTCCAGCAGGCGCTTCAGGCGTCCGTAAACGCGCTGCGACAGCGGCATCTGATTAATCAGCGCCTGCTCGCGCTTTGCCAGCGCGTCATCCAGGGCATAGGGTGATGCCTGGATCTGGGTTTCCAGCAGCTGCATCAGATGCCAGTCGAGCTGCTTAATCTGGGCCGAGGTGATGTTCTGCGGCTGGTTGCGCTGACTGTTCAGCATCACCCAGGCATGCAGGAACTTGCCGTCGTAATGCTTCGGCTGGTACAGCATCTGGTACGCTTTCAGCGCCTCGTAGCTGTAGTCCGCGTCGCTGCCGTTGTCGTTGCGCAACCAGGTGGTAATCAGTTGAGCGACCTGCGGCATCAGCAGCTGCTTAAGGGATTTCTGGTACAGCGCCATGGTCGCATCGCTGACCTCCTCCCCACGATACAGCCCCATACGGCGGGTGACCGGCGGATTGTTGAGATCAAAATCCTGACTTTCCGGCAGATGCAGCACGCCGTTAAGGAACGGCAGCAACGCATAGAGATCGGTCTGGTTGCTGGCCTGCAGATGTTTGCTCAACCCGGCGATTTGCGGCACTTTGGCCTGCACTTCGGCCAGGTAGCTTTTGTTGTTGCTGAAGCTGGTGACCCACAGCAGACCGGCAATCACCAGCGCAGCGACCAGAGCAACATAACCTGACCAGAGCACGGCGCGGTTACGCAGTTCCCACCAGCGATTGCTGCCAGCAAGCCCGGCCTCCTGAAAGATCACGTTTTGCAGCAGGTCTTTAAGGAAGAAGCTCTGGCCTTTGCCGGCCGGGATCGGCGACTCTTTGTTGACGTTATCCCAGGCACCGCTGCGGCTGCTTTCATCCTGCGGCAGCTGCAGCGCGCGGTTAAGTTCACCCATCACACGGTCAAACGGCAATCCTTCCTGCGTACCGCTGGCGAAATAGATGCCGCGTGGTGAGAACTGGGTTTCGAAATTGGAACGGGCGAAAACCGTGTCCAGGTATTCACCCAATTGCGCACGCAGCGCGGCGAATTCCTGTGGGAACAGGTAACTTTCAGCACGGGCTTTGGCATCGTTTTCCTGCAGCAGCGTATCCGGCAGCCCGACATCCAGCCGTTGTTGCAGCAAAGCGTACTCCTGAGTGAACGCGCTTTGCAGATCAAAATCGGCATGCTTCGAGCGTTCCCACGGGAAGGTGAAGCCCCAGACCTGGTCGCGCTGCGCTTTGTCAAACTTCGCAAAGTAAGCCCGGAAGCCTTTCAGCAGATCCGTTTTGGTTACCAGCACGTAAACCGGGAAGCGAATGCCTAATTGTTCGTGCAGCTCCATCAGGCGCTGGCGCAGGGAAAGCGCCTGCTGGCGGGAAGCCTCAGCAGACTGGGTGAGCAGGTCAGAGACGCTGACGGTGACAATCACCCCGTTGATCGGCTGGCGACCACGGTATTTGCGCAGCAACCCGACAAACTTGTTCCACTCGCTGGCGTCCTGCTGCTGCTCACTCTCCTGAGTGGTATAGCGCCCGGCCGTGTCCAGCAGCACCGCTTCGTTGGTAAACCACCAGTCGCAGTTGCGCGTGCCGCCAATCCCTCTCAGCGCGGCTTTACCAAAGCGGTCAGCCAGTGGGAACTGCAGGCCAGAGTTCACCAGCGCAGTCGTTTTACCGGCCCCCGGCGCGCCAATAATCACATACCACGGCAGCTGATACAGATACTGACGGCTGAAACGCTGGGTCCAGCGATGGTTGCCGGAGCGGCTGAAATGCGCTTTTTTCAGCATCTCTGCAGCTTCGGTAAAGCGTTCGGACAGCACGCGATCTTCGCTGCTCAGCCGCTTGTGGTCCCCTTCCCCGTTCTCGCCCGGCGTGGTTTTCAGGCTGCCCATCAGCTTGCGGTTCAGCCAGGCGTTGTAAACACGCGGCACCACGTTGCTCAGGCCCCAGGCGATATACAACAGCGCGATACTGATCTGACGGTTGACTTCCGGCTCCAGCGGGCGGGAGTCGACAATGGAAAAGACCGGCCCAATCACCCAGATGATGAAAGAGAGCGCGGTGATCCCAATGAATCCCCACAGCAGCCGGTTGGTCATGATGGCAAACAGAATATTCAGCATCCGTTAATTTCCTTGCTGCAAATTCATTTCCGCACGGGTGTTCTGCGGGGAAACCAACAGCGTGATGTCTACACGGCGGTTGCGCGCGCGGTTTTCTGCGGTGGTGTTAGGCACCAGCGGATTAGTCTCGCCGCGACCTTCGGCCTTCACGCGCTGTGGCTGGGTAAGATGCTGTTGCAGACGTTCCTGTACAGACCGGGCACGCGCCAGGGAAAGCTCGTAGTTAGAGGCAAAGCGCGCGCTGCGGATCGGCACGTTATCGCTGTAACCAATCACCAGAATGCGACCGCTGACGTTGTTCATCGCCTGCGCCACGCGGTCCAGCACCTCCTCATAGCGGCCACGCACTGCGGTGGAGCCGGAGGTAAACAGCCCGTCGCCTTTCAGCGTCACCACGCTCTGATCCGCCTCATCCTTCACCGACACCAGGCCCTGCTCGATTTCAGGGCGCAGAAACGCTTTCAGGTTCAGCGCGGCCGGGGCTGGCGGCGCAGGATTCCGGATGGTCACTTCCGGTAGCGGGGTCTGATAAACCGCCGCCAGCACCGGGCTGGTGGCATCGCCCAACCGCCAGTTAAGCAGGATATAGAACAGACAGGCGAGGAAGCCGACCAGCGCCGTGCAGGCCCACAGCGGCACCACCGGCCGCCACAGTTTGCGGGTGACAGGATGATCTTCAGGATGCGGAGAGAGGGGTGGTGCATAGCCTCCACGCACTGAGCGGATCATCTGCAGCAGGCGCTGCTTGATGGTTTCTAACTGCGAACGACCGTTATCCAGCACGCGGTAGCGCCCTTCAAAACCCAGCTGTAAGCAGTAGTTAATCAGCTCCAGCAGAACAATTTGCTCACGAGGGTTTTGTGAAAGCTTGGCCAGCAGCTGGAAAAACTTCTCGCCACCCCAGGTTTCATTATGGAAGGTGACCAGCAGTCCCTGGCCCGGCCAGACGCCACGGCTGCCCCACGGAGTCAGGGCCGCAGCTTCGTCCAGCGCGGTGCACAGGCAGTAGCGTGCGCCAATAATCACTTCGTACGGCAGACCGGCTCGCTGGCAGTTCATTTCAAACTGGCGCATTTCGTCGATCAGTCGCTGACGCAGCCCGGCCGGATCGGCATGGGTCACCGAATGGCGGATCTGAGGAATAGCATTGAGTAAGGCGTTTGCCGCCGCGACCAGCGGGTTGTTATGACTGGCGCCTGAGAAAATGTCACCCTGTGCGGTGGCCTGTCGTTCCTGCATGATTCTCGCTCCCTGCGTCAGGCTGAATGACTACGAATGGCCCAGAACTCCATTGCCAGTCCGGGAAACTCACCGGCCAGATGAAGCGCGAAGGTGCCGGACTTTTCCATCTCCTGCCACAGCTCACTGCCCTTCTCTAATTCGAAGTAGCTGTAACCGGCATGCCAGGGAATTTGCGGCGGGGCGACAGGCATGGCACGCAATACCATGCCCGGCAGCTGCAGTTGAACCAAATCACGGATTTTGGTCACCGGAGCCACTTTCATCTGCGCCGGGAAGTGAGTCTGCAGCGCTTCGCCAGGCACGTTGGCGCGGACTGCCAGCACAAAACCGAACTCACGCACCATGGAAGCATCCGGTACGGTAGCCACATTCAGACCGTGTGAACGCTCGGTCAGCGGCAGTTGGATGGCGTTCTCTTCTAACACCTGTGACAGGCCCTGACGCAGCAGCAGCATCAGCTTGCCGAAGCACCATGCCAGGTCGTCATGGTCATAAACCGGCAGCGTGGCGTCGGGGAAGCGCTGCGGCGTGTAGGTGGTCAGCTCGCTGGCAAATGCCAGCCAGGTAGAAAACAGTTGTTCGGGATGCAACAGCGGCAGATTTTTCAGGTGGCTGACGTGGCCGAAGTGATGATTAACCAGCGCCAGCAGCATAAAGTCGGTCATATCGGCGGTGTTAAAGCGGCCAGGCTGTTGCAGACGCTGCCCGATCTGCTGGCTACGCTGTTCAAGCAGGCCGGACATATCGCTCAGATAATCGTACAACTGGGGATGAGCAATGCTGTTGAGCATCGGCGGGATGTAGCTGCTGTCCAGGCGTACCTGGTTGTCGCTGCGCTTCTCCATCACCCTGACGGCGGCCATCGCCGTCCACTCTGCGGACAGCTCGCTTTCCAGCATCAGGCGCAGGCGGAGCTTGCCGAACTGCACCGCTGCCTGGCCAACCGACAGGGCATTAAAATCATCCACTTCCTGCTCAAAGGTGACATAGCGGGCCAGCGAATCAGCGGCTTCACTAAAGATCACTTCTTCACGACCATTGCGCCGCGCAGGCAGTGCCAGCACCACTTTCTCGCTGCCCTGACTATCCGGAATTGCCAGCGGTGACGGTCCGTGACGGGCATCACGGAACGAGAAAAAGGTGCCATCGGGCAGCAGGCCACTGGCCGAGCTGAGGGCGATTTTCCCCTGACGCAGCATCGCTTCGTCAAATTCGCAATCCAGAAAGCCCCACAGGTAGGGACGCTGGGTCAGTCCCCAGCTACGAAGCAGGCTTTGCTGGTGGCTTTCTGACTGCTGGAAATGGTGCGGGCGCAGGAACATGCCCTCGGTCCAGACCACTTTTTCTGCTTTGTTCATAATGGCTTCCGTTGAAAGGCTGGAATCACTCGCTGACGGCACGCAAGCCGCTGATATCGGCAAGGATGTCGGCTTTCAGTTCATCCGGTGAGCTCTGCCATATTTGGTAAAAATGGCTTTCCCCGGGGACGGGCAGCGGCAGCGACAGTCGCCACTTTTTGCCATCAAGAGACTGATATTCAGCCAGAATCCCGATATAGCGTGCCTCGGGGGGTGTTTGGCCCTTCAGGGTTTTATTGAGTTGTCCGGGCATCAGGAAGAACTGATCGCTGTTCAGCAGGTTGCCGCCCAGCAAAGCAGGGGCATTGTTCTGCAGGGAGTAGAAATCTGCAGACATAAAATCGGCGTCCGACCTGAGCAGCAACACCCGCACCTTAAGCGGCGCGGCATCGTTGATCTGCGGGTGAGCCTGGAAGACCAGGCTGTAGTGAGCAGGAACGCTGTGCGAAGAAGAGCTGCAGCCTGACAGCAGGCTGAGGGCCATCAGGAAAAACGCCTGAATGTTCAGGCGCCAAAAGAGTTGTCTGTTCATATTGATGCGGCCATAAGCGCGTTATCAGTCGATGATCCAGGTTCCGCTGTTGCTGTTCTGGCAGGCTTTACCGCTGCCATCCACTGCAACACAGGTTTTTTTAGCGGCTGAACGGGCACGTTTGCGACGTGAATCAGCTTTCACCGTTTTGTCGTAAAGATCGCTCTTTACCACGGCACGCATCGGCACATAACCAATCAACTGCTCCTGCCCCTGCTCAGCGATAGCAAACCAGTTGTTTTCCACGCTGCCCAGCACGGTATAAGGCTTGCTGTTTTCCAGATAGCTGACCAGCTTGCCGCCAAAGTCAGGACGGGTCATCAACGAGGCGCCGTATAGCGCACGGTACTCTTCATTCACCGGCGTGAAAGAGGCTGGAGGCTGTACCGCATGACGGTAGGTCAGCTTCACACCGTCAACGGTGCTGGAAACAATTGTGTCATCCGTTACTGGCGCGGGTGGCGCCTTACATCCGGCAACCGTCAAAACAAAAAGCAGGCTTAATGCAATTCGAATTTTCACCATGATCCTCATGAAGTTTTTACCAAAAAAAGACGCAACAGGGTCCGGAGAGAGGTAACGGACAGATAAGAGAGTTTCCCCGTCAGCCAGCAAAGACAGGCTGGCAATTCGGGCAGTGCAGGAAGGGTGCGCAGGGGCAAATGAAATGCGATGGCCGTACCAGATTAAAAAACAGGTACAACACTCAGCAGCACATCATGGCCGAAAGCACGCTTCACAGCACAGTAATGAGACAAACCATTTTTTATTACAGGAAGAGAGCCCGCAGAAGATGATTAGCAGGTTAATAGTGAAGCATTATGATCGAATAAATTGCACAATCCGGGATAATATCCCGGCAAGAACTATTTTTATGATGCTTCCCTTGCTGCAACACCTCCATAAAACCCCAAATAATTCCACAAACCACATTACAACCATGACTGTTTCATAACACAAATCTGCGAACACATAAAGTTCACCATAGCAACACAATAACTTAATATGTTGTAAAATAACAAATTAATGAAAACCATAAAACCATAGCTACCGCACGAGCCGGTGATGAAGCTCTGCGCCCGTTATGAATTCTGCACTTAATTGTGAAATTTTCGGCAAGTTTACATCCAGCTTCCAATTATTCAAAGATTACAGTTATTACAGTGATAGTTAAGGATCACTAATGTTAATGAAATAAGGTAAATTCTTACAAAATGGCCCGAACAATCCAGGAGTTATCCTACATCAGGGGTGAAATATTGTTACTTTTATTCTTAAAAGAGTGAAAAATGTTAATTTTTAATAGCTAAATATTATATGAAGAAAAGAATGGGTGGACCTGATCGGGCAGAAAAATGCAGGGAGATTTTTCAGGGAGTAAATTTTCAGAATAATATATCGCGAGAGGCGGGGATAATGGTGCAGCGATCTGTAGTGAGTGAGATCGCTGCAATTCCGGCAGACAAAAAACTAAAAAATCAAAACTTAAGTAATAAGAATCACTTCCAGTTCCTGCAGGTTTTTTACCTGCCAGGTGGGGGTAATATCGGATGGCAGCTGGCGTTCATCCGCATTCAGCCAGCAGGTCGCCATTCCTGCCCGGATCCCGCCCAGGATGTCTGAATCCGGGTTATCTCCGACCATCATCACCCGCTCACGAGCCGGGTGGCCCATCTTCTCCAGCGCATGATCAAAGATCGCCGGATGCGGTTTGGCGTGGCCGACCTGCTCTGAGATCACCAGCAGATCGAAATACCCCAGGAAACCGGTACGCTCCAGGCGGGCCTGTTGCAGTGCGGTAAAACCATTAGTGATGATGCCCATCTTCACTCTGCCCTTCAGCGCATTCAGCAGATTCACTGCGCCAGCCAGCGGCACGCACACTTCCGCCATCGCCCGCAAATAGCCATCGTTAAGAGCGATTGGGGTAACATTCAGTTTCTCAGCCCAGCCGACAAAGCGCTGGTGCTGCAGCTGCTGGGCGGTAATGGCACCGTTCTGGTACTCCACCCACAGCGGTTTATTCACCGCCTGATATTCATCGTAATCTGCTGTGGAGAACTGCACGTCATACTGCTGAAAAAGAAGCTGCAAACCCGCAAAGGCGTCGAAATGGAACAATGTGTCGTCAGCGTCGAATAAAATCCAGTCCCAGTCTTTAAGCATCCAGGAGAACCCCTTGTTGGTCAGACGTGCATATTTTTAAATAGTTAACGCCATAATGATGGCATCTTCTTTACCATCGGCTGTGGGATAGTAATTGCGGCGGATGGATACCTCGTTGAAGTCCAACTGCTCATACAGAGCAATCGCCGGCCGGTTTGAAGCCCGCACTTCCAGCCACAACGTCTGGACACCGCGCTCTTCAAGCTGCGCTATCAGGAACGTCAACAGTTCACGCCCTAAACCCTGCCGCTGGAAATCCGGATCAACCGCCAGATTAAACAGCGTCGCTTCGTCCAGCACCACCTGAGTGATGGCGAAAGCGGCCATTTGCCCCCCGGTATTCAGACGGTAATTGAGATAACGCTCACCCTGATTGCTGCTCAGCGTTTTTTCACTCCAGGGGAAAGCATGGCTGCGCTGTTCAATGGCGAAGGCGCGTTCAAGGTCTTGCGGTGTCAGTAAAGAAATCTGATTCATAGTGGGAGATCTGCTGCCACAGCGCACGTTTGGCGCTGGCATTGTGATAAAGCTCCGCCAGCACCGGCGAGGCAATTTGAGAACCGCCGACGGCGACAGGCGCGGCCAGCCCGAGGCACCAACTGACGCAGTGAGTATCATCAGGCAGCATCTGCAGCTGATCCGGCGTCAACACCATCACTTCTTCTTCGCGCATCAGCATCGCCCGCAGTACATCGCCGATCAACGGATCGGTCAGCAGCGGCGGCACTTCAGCCACGATCAGCAGGCGGGTGTGCTCAGGCAAGGAGACTGAAACCTCGCCCTTTAAGGCACGCGGACGCCGCAGCGTATACTGCGTGATGCCCATTTGCTGTAATAACCAGTCACGTCTGGAAGACATCTTTATTCCTGTCTGGTCGCCCGATTGCGACGCTATGCTAGCAAACCTCGCGGATCTGCGCCAACAAACCCCGGCTCCCTGACGACTTCAGGCTGCAACTCCGGCTAATTTGGGTATAATCCCCGCTCTGATGAGTCAAGGAGCCACCGATGTCTGCATTTACCCCGGCCAGTGAAGTGATACTGCGCCACAGTGATGAGTTTACTCAACGCCGCGTGCTGTTTGCTGGCGACCTGCAGGATGACCTGCCCGCCCAACTGGACACTGCGCTGAGCCGGGTGCATACCCAACAATACCATCACTGGCAGATGCTGGAGCGTGCGCTGGGAGAGAATGCACAGTTCAGCCTGGTGGCAACGCCGGAAATGGTCGCTGACTGCGACACGCTGATCTACTTCTGGCCGAAGAACAAACCTGAAGCACAGTTTCAGTTAGAAAACCTGCTGTCGATGATGCCGATCGGCAGCGATCTGTTTGTGGTCGGTGAAAACCGCAGCGGAGTCCGCAGCGCAGAGCAGATGGTGGAGGAGTATGCCACCCTGAACAAGATTGACAGCGCCCGTCGCTGTGGCCTGTATCACGGTCTGCTGCAGTCGCAGCCGGTGTTTGACGCAGAAGCATGGTGGGGTGAGTACCCTCTGGGTGATATGACCATTAAAACGCTGCCAGGCGTGTTCAGCCGCGATGGGCTGGATGTCGGAAGTAACCTGCTGCTCTCCACGCTGAAGCCGCACACCAAAGGCAAAGTGCTGGATATCGGCTGTGGCGCAGGCGTGCTGTCCACCATGCTGGCCCGCTTCTCGCCGAAAGTCCGCCTGTACATGACCGATGTCAACGCGGCAGCCGTGGCAGCCAGTAAGGCCACGCTGGCCGCTAACGATCTGGAAGGTGAAGTCTTTGCCAGCAACGTCTACTCCGACGTTCACGGCCGCTATGACATGATCATCTCCAACCCACCGTTCCATGACGGTATGCAGACCAGTCTGGATGCCGCACAGCAGCTGATCCGTGGCGCAGCAAAACACCTGAATATGGGCGGCGAATTACGCATTGTGGCGAATGCTTTCCTGCCGTATCCGCAGATTCTGGACGAGACGTTCGGCAGCCATGAAGTGCTGGTGCAGACCGGCCGCTTTAAGGTTTATCGCGCAGTTCTGGCTCGCGCGGCGAAAGCGAAGCGTTAAGCGGCGGGCGGTCTTTGCACCGCCTGTCTCTGTTCCGGCAAGCGACTGATTCAGCAACCGGCATCCGGAAACGTTGCTTTTTCCAGCAATCATTTCAGGGCGGCTAAATAACTGTTGACGTGCCGGGGAAAATCTCTAGAATGCGCCTCCGTGGTTGCAATACAACAATGTTGTATTGCCGGTACGCGAAGGTGGCGGAATTGGTAGACGCGCTAGCTTCAGGTGTTAGTGTCTTAACGGACG
>NZ_WHOY01000031.1:4033140-4063430 GCF_009765445.1 Pantoea sp. BAV 3049
GTGAAGCGGCATGAGTACGAGGTGGCGGCAGCGCATGCGCACGTGGCACATAAGCCGCAGAAGGCAGCTGAACAGGCCAGGGGGCGTCAGCGCACCCTGAGTCTGGGGGACCGGGAGTACGGCGACTGAGTGTGCACTCAGCGGCGGCGTCCGGGATTCCATGAGTACGTTTTGTCTTCCTCAGCCGGTGCACTGCGTAAGTCCAGAATTTTTTTCAGCGCCCGGGCGCGGATGCGGCGCTTTGTTTCCTGCGGCATTTTCTGGTCCCTCAGCCCCAGCGCTTTTGCCTCCTCGCTGATGGCCTGCGCCAGCTGTTTTTCTTCGGTCTCAGTCAGATGCTGTCGTTTCATTGTGGTGCCTCCGTGGTGTCTTCGTCTCACAGCGAATACTGACTCAGCGGGACTGCGTGCGCAATGTCATGGCTTTTCCGGCGGCCCCTCCGGGGGATGCGGGTAGTATCCTGTTGGGTAGTATCCGGTTTCCGTCGGTGGATTAAATATCAGAAGCAACCCACAGCCCGACAACAGCATCGTGGCCGTGATGATAATCAGCACCTTTGCACATCTTTTGTACATCTTCCCTTCCTTTTTTCCCTGAAAACCGGTGCGCATCATGATATTACACTCTTTTTCTCCCCGTCCTGATCTGGTTCATTTCCTGTCAGGAAAGCGTCCCGGATAATGGAAAAAAGTTAACCTTTCAGATTAAAGGGATTTTCTATGGCAGCAGGTGAGAATACTGAACCGGGTCATACCGGCTATCACCGGTATGAAATTATCGGGGATAACACGCACTACACCGATGTTCTGTGCAGTGAAAAAGTGATCCGGTGCCGGCGGGTGCCGGTCAGGGGGATCACGCTGACGGTGGGGGTGTTTTTTGACGGGACGGGGAACAACCGGGCGAACTCCGACGATCTGCGTCTGGCGTATGCCCACTGTGCCAATCTGGTTGGCGAGGAGCGTGCCAGAGCGTGCGCGAAGTATGAAGAGCGCGCCAGAGCGGAGCTGGGTAACGCCAGCTGGAAGGGTGGTCACACCAATATTTCGCGGCTGTTTGACCTTTATCAGTTGAGTGATGAACTCAACGACAGCGAGACGCAAGCACAGGTCAAAGCCTACGTCAGCGGCATCGGGACGGCGGACGGGGAAAGCGACTCGGTGCTGGGTATGGGGCTGGGCAGCAGCCTTATCCGGCAGTTTGAGGGGGTGGTGACGAAGACCGATGAGGCACTGGACAAGATCAGCGCAGAGCTGACCCGCTTTATCAAACTTAACCGTGACAAAGTGGCGATTGCGAAGGTGCAGTTTGACGTGTTCGGGTTCAGCCGCGGTGCGGCGGCGGCGCGGCACTTTGCCAACCGGGTGATGCACCAGGACGCGGCGATAGCGGCGGCGATAGACAAAGGGACAGACCTGACGGGGCACCACGGAAAGGCGGCGGGAGAGGTGCGTTTTCTGGGGCTGTTTGACACGGTGGCGGCTATCGGCAGCCTGCTGAACTTTTACGGCCTCAACGGGCGCAGCAACCCCGGCGTGAATCTTGAGCTGCGTCCGTCCGTGGCGCAGAAGGTGTTTCAGATAAGCGCGATGCACGAGTGCCGGTATAACTTCAGCCTGAACAGCATCGCGGGGATGTGGCCGGAGCTTTCGCTGCCGGGGGCGCATTCGGACATCGGCGGAGGCTACAACGCGGGGATGGATGAAATCTCCCTGCTGACGATGCCGGACTTTGAGGTGATACCGGAGAGCGCGGACGAGACGCAGACGGCGGTGTACCGCCAGGCGGAGAAGATGCGTCAGGCGCTGTACTCGCTTCCGGCGCTGAAGTACCTGATGCCGCACGGTGAGGTGGAGACGAAAATGATTTCGTGGCCGCTGATTAACCGGGATAAGGCGCGGGCGTTTATTTTTGAGAAGAAAGCCGGCGCAGCGGTGTTTATGACGCGCAGGGCGGTACCGAACGACTGGGAAAAGGTGTGCATGCGGGTGATGCTCGATGCGGCACAGGACGCCGGGGTGATATTCGGGGATATTGACCCGCAAAACCCTGACACAGCCCTTCCCGCTGAGCTGGTTCCCCTGTGTGATAAAGCGATAGCACAGGGCCGCGCGGTCCGGCGGGGCGCGGAGCCGGCGGGCTTCACGGCGGAGGAGATGCGGACCATCGGGCGTTACCTGCACTGTTCGGCGAACTGGAACATCGACTCGGACCTGAGCCTGTGGGTGAGTCCGTCCTCGGGCGAGGTTTTTCTGCGAAACCACTATGCGCCGACGGACGAGCGCTCGTTCGTGTGGGCGATGGCTCCGGGCAAAGGCTGGGTGCGGACGGTGTGGCGGATGGACGACCAGCAGCAGTGGGAAGACAGGGCGCGGGTGAACGCGGACGCGCTGGACGGGCTTTTCTGAGGAGGCAGGGATGAGACGATTACCGCTGATGGTGGCCGTGCTGGCCGTGACGCTGACTGCCGGCTGCCATGACCGTCGCGCAGGCGTGAAGACGCTGCTGGGAGACGGCGTGGAGCAGTACGGGAAAAAGCTGCCTTACGACCACTGGCAGTTTAATTTTTTTCACCCTAAAAACCTGCCTGCACTGGTGACAATGGTGTATCTGGAGGACGGGGATATCCGGGAGAGCATTTTCCGGCGGCTTGATCCGACGGAACCCAGCCAGAGCAGTGTGGGGAAATGGAGCCAGCGCGTAGGTAGTTTTACAGCCAATTTTAATACCGGCAAGGCGCTGCCGGTCAGGATGACGGTGTGCTGGGACTCGGTTATCGATAAAAAGGCGTATGAGACGGAGATCTGGTTCAGCCGGGAGACGTGGCAGCAGATGCTGAGTGCCTATCCTGATACTTATCGTCCGGGAAAGACGTATTACCGGGATAATATGATCATCGGACTGGCACCGGGGGGAACGGTGCGGGTCTGGCTGGAGAATAACGGAGATCCTGTTGTGCTCCAGCATCCTGCCCGGCAGCTCACTCTGACGGGGGATGATATGCTGATATGCAAAGGGGTAACGAAACATCCTAACGGGTATGTTTATTACGGAAAGACACCCGATTTCATCAAAGGGAAAACCTATCCATACGGTAACTGGTAGGGGGTAACGATCAGCAAAATCAAAAGGATCTTCTTGAGATCCTTTTTTTTCGGGCGTAATCTCCGGCTCTGTAAACGAAAAAACCGCCCAGCAAGGCGGCTTTTTCGAAGGATCTTAGTGTCAGCAAACACTTTGAACCTGTGGTAACTGTCTTGTGCGAGACGAGTCACCAAAAACTGTCCTTCCAGTGTAGCCGCACTCAGGCCACCACTTCAAGAACTCAAGAAAAATCTCTCGCACATCGACTGTTACCAATGGCTGCTGCCAGTGGCGTTTTTGCGTGTCCGTCCGGGTTGGACTCAAGGGTTAGTTACCGGAAAGGGCGCAGCAGTCGGGCTGAATGGGGGGGTCTTGCACACAGCCCAGCTTGGAGCGAACTGCCTAAACGGAACCGAGTGTCAGGCGTGGTATGAGAATACGCGGCCTTTAAGGGGTCTGAAGCCCAACCGTACGAAAACGTACGCTAAGTACATTTTTCGTACAATTCTGCATCCTGGCCCCATACAAATATAACCGTCACAGTGGCCATTCATCCGTTTCTTCCGCCTGCTTCAGTGGCCTTAGCTGGCCTTTTGTTATCTGCTCTGCAAGCGTGAATGTGTAATGCCCCAGCATGTTGATATGTGCGTGCCTCAGTGGCGAAAGCCTGGCTTCATCCTCTTCATTGATGGTTTCACCTTCATTGCGCAAATGATCCAGTGCAGCCTGCATGTAGATGGTATTCCACAGAACGACAGCATTGGTCACCAGTCCCAGAGCACCCAACTGATCTTCCTGTCCATCCTGGTAACGTTTTCTTATTTCACCTTTTTGTCCATGACAAATTGCTCTGGCGACGGCGTGTCGGCTTTCTCCCCGGTTAAGTTGGGTCAGGATACGGCGGCGATAATCTTCATCATCAATATAATTAAGCAGATACAGTGTCTTGTTTATTTTTCCCGCTTCGATAATGGCCTGCGTCAGACCAGAAGGCCTGTCGCTACTCAACAATGAACGGATCGCCACTGAGGCCCGGATTTTTCCCAGCGTCAGGGAGCCGGCCATACGCATCATGTCATCCCAGTGCTGCTCTATCTTCCGCGTATTGGCTGTGTTACGGGCAAGATCATTGAGTACGCCATAATCGGCGTCTCTATCCACTCGCCAGAACACTGAAGCACCGGCATCAGCCAGACGTGGAGAAAACTGATAGCCCAGTAACCAGAAAAGGCCAAAAATCAGGTCGCTGGAGCCTGCCGTATCGGTCATTATTTCCGTTGGGTTTAGCCCGGTTTGCTGCTCCAGTAGCCCTTCCAGTACAAATATGGAATCCCTTAGCGTGCCTGGAACGACAACACCATGAAATCCGGAATACTGATCTGAAATGAAGTTGTACCAGGTGATCCCCCGGCTGGAACCAAAATATTTTCGATTAGGGCCAGCATGTACCGTTCGTACCGGAGCGATAAACCGCATGCCGTCAGCTGAGGCTACTTCACCACCGCCCCATTTTTGTGCAAGAAGCAGAGTGGACTGATAATCAACCAGTCTGGCGTTTGCTTTGACCAGCGTTTCTGCCCTGAGATAATTTTGCCGGGTCCAGCTCATACGGTAACGGGTCAGCGCCGGAATATTGGGGCGAATAAAGGGCTCCATACCAATATTACAGGCTTCAGCCAGCAATACTGCACAGATACTGACGGTCAGGTCATCCATACGCGCGCCCGCTTCGCTTGCATGGGTAAATTCATCTGCAAATCCGGTATGTGCGTTAATTTCAAGAAGGAGTTCTGTCAGATCGACAACTGGCAGCAGCTCAGATATACGTTTTGAGAGTAACTTCAGCGTCGGCGGCTCATCCAGCCCGTTCAGTTGAGCAATGGTCAGCTTCGTGCGTTTGCCGGTGAAATCCAGCGAAACGGCCTGATTATCGGAAAAATTTTTGGCAACCTGTCGGTACACCGTGTCGAGCTGCCGGGTCAGCGCGTTGACAGCCTCTCCGGCGTTAAGAGGATGTCCGAGGGAGCGATACACCTGCACTCTGTTGGTGTGCCAGTCCTGACCCTGGAGAAGTTTAGCCCGCGGATCTCCCCAGCGTTCGCTCCGTGCGACGTAAATATCACGTCGCCGCAGACTGTCCTGTAACTTATTCATAACACAGAGAATATAGCCCCGTCGGGATAAATGGCCGTCTTTACCATAGCAGAGTCGCTTCCAGGGGCCGGTAATTATTGCCATTGGCGCATCATCAATGTGCTGCCTTCGGGTTGACCGGATCGCCGCAAGATAGCGTATAGCCTCCAGCGTGGTTTCGCCTGCCGGAGCGGCGCTGAATTCAATATTTTCCAGCAAACAGGGAAGAAAGCGGCGGATTCTCCCATACTGTTCCACCATTTCATCATGAAAACTGGTATCAGGAGGCCGGGCAATCGCGTTTATAAATGTGATGGTATCGGCCAGCCTGGCCGGAGGACATTTTTCAAATATTGTCGTGCGAAGCAACTCACTGTCGATATTTTCATCCAGAAGTACCGAGCAGATATGTGCCAGTTCTAACGCTGATTTATCGAGATCTTTCAGTGTCCTCAGGCGTTTTTTCTGCCCAATTTTTTTCGCCTCCCGACCGATATCAGCAATAACCCCATCCAGAACGTCCAGCGCGTCATCCAGTGCTGATATTTCGCAGGAACGGACAAACGCAACCAGCATCGCTGTTCGTCTCGCGGGCGGCATCCGGGCTATTTTGTACACTGAAATCATATCTGCATATCGTGCGAGTGCATTGAAACGCACCGGAGGAATACCGGTAAAGTCGAGATTCTGCATACCAAATGCTTTCAGTTTCAGGTAGCGTACGACAGCCTGATTAAATGCCGGGCCGCTGATGGCCACAGGACCTTTTCTTAACTGTTCAAAACGTGAAGTGCGCACGCCATCAGGTACCTGTAACAATTCCTCAAGTAATGAGCACTGTTCGTCTGATGCCAGCCCTGAAAGACGTGACCAGAGCCTGTCTGCTGATTTTTCACGAACTTCCGATATCAGGCGGGTCAGTGTGGTGACGCCAGGCAACAGTATTTTGTTTTGCAGAAGCCAACTGGTCGCCAGATCGAAAAGCAGACCAGGTCGTTCGTTGCTGAGCCAGCTGCGGGTGAACAGTAAACGGCTTAGCCTGAAGGTCCACGGCCAGGCAAAATCACGATAGCCATACTGCCGTCGTATCAGCGCCTGGTGTTCACGCAATGTGGTTTCTCTTCTGGAATATTCAGAAAGAACGCCTGTATCCGATATTCCCAGTTGTCGTGCAACAAACCACTGCACGTTAGCCGGTATCGATGACAGATCATGAGGCCATGTGCCAAGAAAGCGAATACTTCCCGTCAGCAATGCCACTGCAAGACGGTTGGCTCTGCCGCGCCGGTTGTTAATGAAAGCCATATCCGCTTCGTCCAGCAGAAAGAAGCGAGCCAGCTGAACATCATTAGGTTCGCCTGAGAACTGACCATAGCTGGTCCGTTGATCGGCATTTAAAAAATCGGCGGGCAAAGTTGCCTCCCTGGCATGAGTAAGGAAAACGGTCGTTTCTTTACCCTGATTTTCCGTTTCGGCGCTAAACGGAACGACTGAAGAATTTTTAGTAATATACCCGGTAAATAAAATAATGTTAACATTAAGGTTATAACCACGGGTATATTAACAATTTGTAGGTGAACTCATGTTAGTCGGCTATGCGCGGGTCTCAACTGATGATCAGAATCTGAACTTACAGCGGGATGCACTTCAGTTAGCCGGATGCACAAAAATATTTGAAGACCAGATCAGCGGAGCCAAAGCTGAGCGCCCTGGCCTTCATGCTGTTCTTCAGTTTATCCATCCCGGAGATACCCTGGTTGTCTGGCGGCTGGATCGCCTGAGCCGTTCGCTGAAAGATCTGATTGAAATGGTCAGGCAGCTGGAATCGAATAACATCGGCTTAAAAAGCCTTCAGGAATCCATCGATACTACTTCCAGTTCCGGGATGCTGATATTTCATGTGTTTGGTGCGCTGGCTGAATTTGAACGTAACCTGACGCGGGAAAGGACTCAGGCCGGGCTTCAGGCTGCGCGATCCCGGGGACGAAAAGGAGGGCGGCCAAAGGTACTGAATAAAGATAAACAGGCTCTGGCTGTACAACTTTATGACGAAAGAAAACACACAGTCACGCAGATATGTGAATTAATGGGGGTTTCAAGGCCCACACTTTATAAATATATCGATGCAGCAAAAAAAGAACATTTAGCTGAATCTATGTAGAGAAAGTAATTATTACCTTATACGATGAACTATTAACTTAAAAATATTCGGAGGACATATGTGTACAGGATTGTCATTAATGTGTAAAGATTCAACTTTCCTTACGGGGCGTGCCATGATGTTTGGTAATGAAAGTAATTTTGAGGGTGTATTTAACCCGGCAGGAAAGAATTTTACATCCTTAACGTTAAGTGGGTTCAGTTGGCAGTCTCGATATGCGTCTGTGGGTATGTTTGTCTCCGGAACTTTAGATTTTATTGTTGACGGAATGAATGAAAAGGGGCTTGTCTGCGGCGGTTTTTATTTTTCTGATTTTAGTCAATATGCAGATAGTGTAACCAAAGATAAATCTGTGGGACCTCTGGAACTTTGTCAGTTACTGCTTTCTTCATGTGCAGATATAGAGGATGTTGGTAAGTTCATCGCTGATAATGGAATCGATGTGCATAATATTCCGTTATTAAATGTGCCATTGCATTGGCCTGTTTTCGATGCGGCGGGTAACGCTGCTGTCATAGAATCAGTGGATGGGAAACTGATAGTTAAGGACAATCCAGTGGGTTCCTGTACGAATTCGCCCAACTTTGAATGGCACCTGGAAAATCTGAGTAACTATACTCATCTTCAGGCTGCGAACTGGCCAGAAAAAATATTTAATGATAAATTCACTGCCAAGGTTTCATGGCCAGGAAATGGTTTAAGTGGTATGCCGGGCGACTTTAGCTCTCCGTCCCGGTTTGTCAGGGCTGCATATTTAAGTAATTTGTTATCCAGCCCAGAAAGCTATGAAGATGGTGTTACCGCAATATTTCATTTATTATCCACTTCGGACGTACCTGAGGGTGTGGAAATCGGCGGGAGTGATAATAACTCGTTGGAAATAACTAATTTTTCATCATGTTGTGACACAAAAAACATGTATTATTATTACTGTACGTACGAAGATCGTACATTAAGAAGGATCTCACTAAACAGCTTGCTTGAAAAAAAGGAAACGTTAAGATTTCCTTTCCCGGACAGTCAAACAATTATCGATGTTACTCCAACAGTAAGTTAATAAAAACAGCCTTATTATTCTAATATGATATTCTCTCTTTCATATGGAAGGGAGAATGTTAGAGCGAAATAAGTAGAATTCTAAACATCTAATTCTCTAAGAGTTGACTTAATTTTCCCGTAATTTTTTGTTGAACACAGAGGTATCCGCTTATTTAAAAAAAACATGGGAAAAAGTGTGAAAATTAGACGATTATTCAGAAAATGTACTTAACGTACGTTTTCGTACGGTTGGGCTTCAGACCCCTTCGTCACTCAATGGGGAACAGCAACAGGTGGTGCTGGAACGTCTTAACGCTGGAGCAAGCGTTAGTGCTATTGCCAGAGAATTTGGCACCTCGCGGCAGACTGTTATCCGTTTGCGGGATAAGCCCGGAAGTTAATATGCAGCAATAAGGCTGAAGACCATGATGGTCATCAGCCTGTTATAAATGAGTTCTTATTTACCCTTTAAAAGGAGTTTCATGATGAAAATCAGAATATTATATCTGGCGATGCTGTTTATCTCGCCTGCCTGTCTGGCGTTGTCTGCAGGTGAATACAATAAAAATACCAGTCTGACGCACGTCATTTCTGATTACCGGATGTCACTCGCGGCACTTCCTCTTGATTATTCTCTCCTGGAAAAAAAACAGCTGCCAGGCGTTATGCTGCAGAGGTATAACCTGAATTCACAGGCGTGGTCCCCGCAGGGCGTCGTCTCTCCGGAACGCTGGCAGAACGGGGTGAATATCTATATTCCTGATTCCGCCAGAGAAAATAATGCGCTTGTTATTATCAATAACGGCAGCAACAATAATGGCTCAGGCAGTCCTGTGGCGCCCACGGACTTCAGTGAGGAAGAACTTACACGTATTGCGGTAGCCACACGAACTGTGGTGATATCAGTCAGTAATGTCCCTAATCAGGTGCTGAGTTATCAGGGAGTTACAACACCTCTGGCTGAAGATGACAGTGTGGCATATTCCTGGAGACTGTTTATCGGCGATGCTCAGAAATACCAGAAAGCGTCCCTTCATATCCCTATGGCGGCGTCGGTATCGCAGGCGTTCAGGCTCGCGAAAAAAGAACTGGCACAACATAATATCACTAAATTTATTGTCGCCGGAGCCTCCAAACGTGGCTGGGCCGCGTGGCTGACAGCGCTGTCGGACCCGGACGTCGATGCAGTTGTTCCTTTCGTTATGGACCTGCTGGATACTAAAAAATCGCTTGAGCACATGTATCAGTCATATGGAAAAAACTGGCCGGTAGCCTTTTATCCCTATTATAAACAGGGCGTTGACCAGCAGATTGGTACGGATGAATTTGCAAGCCTGATGACACTTGAAGACCCTCTGACTTATCTGAATACCGATATTGGGGATCGCCTGAAAATTGATAAATATATTATTAATGCCAGCGGTGATGATTTCTATGTGCCTGACAACAGTCATTTTTATTATGACCAGTTACCCGGTTCAAAGTCCCTGCGGGTTGTACCTAACTCCTCACATAACGGAATTCTGTCCGTTGCGGAGCAGTCGCTTATAACCTTTGTTAACCGTTTTCAGGAGAAGCAAAAGTTCCCCGAAATTACGGAAAAAGTACAGAACAGCGGAGAGGGTAAAAAAGAGCTGGCGGTGAGCTTCTCAGAGAAGCCGGCAACAGTTTTACTGTGGACAGCCAGGAACCCGACAGCAAGGGATTTTCGTTATGCCTGCGATGTTAGATACAACTCAGTTCCCCTCAGTCTGACTGGCGGCAATGATACACTCAGCATTCCGCTGACACCCCCCGACAGCGGATGGCAGTCCACTTACATTGAGGCCACCTTCAGTGACGGGTATGTAGCCACAACCCAAGTGTATATTACGCCTGACGATAAATATCCTGAAACAGCCCCTCCGTCTGCAGGAGCAGCCTGTCAGACTCTTCCGGGTCGGGGACTGATCCCCACACCTGCGAAACAGTAATGTCGCAACCACAATCCATGTGTTTAAACCCGGTGGCAAAAGCTGCCGGGGACGTCTTCACGCAAATGTCGCATTTTGTATCTTCGCTCCCAGTAGGCCAGGTACCAGCGGACGCACTGAGCAATAATATCGACGGGATAATGCAGGCGTTTAAAGGCTTTTGGATCAGAGGCATGGTCAGGCAACATTACAAAAAAAAAACAGCATGTTACCTGACGACGCCTTAGTGCGACAGAACCGTCAGTAACCAGTGCGGGCGGTTGATCTCCAACGCGATCGTTTACTACAACTCTGCAATCCTGTCGCGATTACTGGAGCGACTGGAAGCGGAAGGCAACGCTAAAGGTATTGGAGCGCTGACCCGGATATCACCGGTAGCCTTGCAGCACATTTTGTTGAACGGGCATTACACCTTCCAGAGCAGCAATGAAATCATGGACATGGATGCACTGGTTGCAGGACTGAAACTGGGGTAACGGAAATTTCGGCGGTTCTGGCGTAGAACCCCCTGTTGTCGACGGCACGATACAGATAAGCCCACCGACCGTTCACCTTAACGTACGTTTCGTCAATGTGCCATGGGTTCAGATCGTAAGGATTACGCCAGTACCAGCGCAGTCGTTTTTCTATTTCAGGTGCATAACGCTGAACCCAGCGGTAAATCGTGGAATGATTAACGTTGACACCGCGTTTGGCCAGCATCTCCTGCAGTTCACGATAACTGATGCCGTATTTACAGTACCAGCGAACCGCCCACAGGATGATGTCTCGCTGAAAATGCCGGCCTTTGAATGGATTCATGTGCTGCTCCGTCAGCTAAAGGTGACGATTAGTTTATCACCTCCAGATTTTTGCAACAGTGCCATTTTTTTCAACTTGCTACCATCATGCTTCCCTGTTTTGTAATTTTTATTGAGTTTTCATTTATATACCGTTTAGATTTATAGTGAATATACATAAACATTTATTAAACATTTTGCATAAATTGATGCGTTATAATTGTAATTATTATGTTTTATGTTTTTGTGCATTATGTGTTTTATTTTTTTTAAAATTTTAATTTATTATTTATGTTGTTGTTTTGCATGTGTTTTTAACTGTTAAGATTTGTTAATTATATTTATCATATCGATCGTACCCCACATGTTTGATAGTCTTAGCCTTTCATGATCTCACTTATGATCGGTATTGCCGATCATATCTTTCCTATATAAACTTCCCTGCATCGGTACGGAACCGGACTGTTTAATGAGGTAATGATGAAATGCGCTGGAGCTACCGGGAATGAATTAACTTTTTTATCCGTTAAAGATATGAAATCCAGGATTAATAATTTTGGCTTTGTCGAAATATCAGATGTACTCCGTTTTCTCGATCTGATATGTGACCCACTCCCGGGGTATATTGATTATTTTTATATCCGGAAAAAATCGGCTTATGTTTATCCCGTAATGACAACGGAAGCGATCATTTTATTCCGCTGCGTGAATTTGCATCTGAACTTGACTGTATGATAAATGGGGCGAAGGATAGGGGTTGTTATTTACAGTAAAGGTTTTCCTCCCGCATGATTATATTTCATTGCTAATGATTTTGATGTAGTAATATTTCTATTTATTTTCATGTTTTTTTGTGAAGATTGGGATGTTGTATCAGCACCCTGAAAGTGCTGATTTGGTGTGGCTGAGTTAAGCCAATTTAAAATAACGGCATTTAAAATGCGCGTATTAATAATGGAGTCAGAAATGAACTTAAATAAGTTAGCTGTTGCTTTAGGAATGGGAATGATTATGGTTGCCGGCGCGGCTGTGGCATCTGATACGCCTGTTACCGACAGCACCCACGTATATTTTGACGGGACCATCACTAATGCACCCTGTTCACTGACGCCTGATTCTCAGGATCAGCATGTGGCAATGGGCAGCATTGCGGCGCATCTGCTTAAGGACGGTGGGACTTCTGATGCTCATCCGTTTCATTTTGAACTGACCAACTGTGATACCTCAACAATCAATACCGTTGCCGTAACCTTTGGTGGCGCTTCCGATTCGAACGCTAGCGATTTGCTGTCCCTTGGCAGCGGTGAAGCATCCGGCGCAGGTATTGTTATCCTGGCAGACGGCAAACCTGTGACCCTGGGTTCCCCGACGGCTGCACAGACCCTGACCGACGGTGACAATACTCTTACCTTCGCAGCCCAGCTGAAAGGTGACGGTGCGTCTGCCGTTACGCCGGGCGCCTTCTCTGCCGTCTCTGACGTGACGTTTACTTACCAGTAATTTTCCGGGGGGGGATACCATCCCCCCTTTTTTCTGACAGGAGTGATTTGTGCTGAATGGAATAGCAAAACTGACAGGGGCTACGGTGCTGATCCTGCCCAGCTGGCTGTTTCCGGGACTGGCCGGAGCACAGGATTTGAAGGAGCATACGCATGTCATCATGGACGGCAGGATCCTCGACACACCCTGCTCAATCGCGCCTGACAGTCGTGACCAGACCATTTCGGTGGGCAGTACCCCCGTGGGCGTGATTGCGCGTCAGGGGCAAGGGCAGTCTGTCCCTTTTCATATTCATCTGAAGGACTGCGTGCTCCGGCGTACCGATACACGACTGCCGGACTGGAATAAATTTGCCATAACGTTCGATGGCGAAGCTGATGGTGATAATTTTGCGGTCAGTGGTGATGCCCGGGGAGTTGCACTGCAGGTTACTGACAAAAAAGGAAATGTGGCCAGACCAGGTGAAGCACTTGAAGCGGGGATGCTGAATGAAGGCGACCAGGAACTTCATTTCGCACTACGTGTGGTCAGTAATAATAAACCTCTCAGAAAGGGTACTTTCTGGAGCGTGGTTCATTTTCGGATTAATTATTTTTAGCGTTATTCATATTTATATAAATCAGAAGATGAATGAGTCATGAAAATAAAATATCTTACGGGCTGTATTCTTATTGTGCTCAGCTGCCACTCCGTCATTGCGGCAGAAGAAGGTGTTGAATTCAATACTGACGTGCTGGATGTAAAAGAACGGGCTAATATTGATTTAAGCCAGTTTTCCCGTGCGGGTTACGTGATGCCAGGGGAATATACCCTGTCAGTGCATATCAATAAAAGTAGCCTGCAGGAGGAAAACATCACGTTTCTGAGGCCGGATAATCATCCTGATGACAGCGTGGCCTGTCTTTCTCCGGCACTGGTGAACCGTTTTGGATTTAAAGAAGAGATATTGAAGAAACTGACCTGGTGGCATAACGGGCAGTGCCTGAATACCGAAAGCGACGTGGTCAGGGGCATGACTGTCAGGGGGGATCTTGCCACCTCCACGCTATTTGTCAGTATTCCGCAGGCCTGGCTGGAATATACCAGTGCCACCTGGGATCCCCCCTCGCGCTGGGATGACGGGATCCCCGGCATAATCGCGGACTATAACGCAAGCCTGATGAGTACGCGTAGCCTGGGTGACGGAACTTCATCAAACACCCTCAGCGGCAACGGTACCGTGGGCGCTAATCTGGGGGCCTGGCGGCTACGTGCCGACTGGCAGGGAACGCGCAGCCAGACGCAGGGGAGTGGAAAAGCCTATCAGAAGTGGCAGTGGAGCCGTTATTACCTTTACCGCGCGATCCGTAGCCTGCGTGCAAAACTGGTGGTGGGGGAAGACTATCTCGACTCGGACCTGTTTGATAATCCCCGCTTTGCCGGAATAAGGCTTGTTTCCGACGACAGCCAGCTGCCGCCCAATCTTCGTGGCTATGCTCCCGAGGTCAGCGGTGTGGCACGGACCAATGCAAAAGTCACCGTCAGCCAGCAGGGGCGGGTGCTCTATGAAAGCCAGGTCGCACCGGGCCCGTTTCAGATCCAGTCGCTCAGCGACACCACGCACGGTACCCTGGACGTGACCGTTCAGGAGCAGGACGGTACGGTACAGAAGTTTCAGGTCAATACGGCCAGCGTGCCCTATCTCAGTCGGCCCGGCATGGTGCGCTACAAGCTGGCCACGGGCCGGCCGGATGATCTGCGGCACAGGGTTAATGGCCCACTGTTCACCACCGGTGAGTTCTCCTGGGGGGTGAATAACGGCTGGTCAGTGTACGGCGGCAGTATGATCGGAAATCAGTACCAGGCTATCTCCGGCGGGGTGGGGCGTGATTTGCTGGCCTTCGGTGCCATGTCAGTGGATATGTCAACGGCGCGGGCTGATTTGTCCCGGCAGGGCAGCACGACCGGCAACTCTTACCGCCTGAGTTATTCAAAAGCCTTTGATTCGCTGGACAGCCAGGTGACGTTCGCGGGCTATCGTTTTTCTCAGCGCACCTACATGAGCCTTAGTGAGTTTCTCGACGCCAGAGAGCTGGGAATGAAGTCCGGCGGCAGCAAGCAGATGTACACAGTGTCGTTCAATAAGCAGTTCCGCAGCATCGGGCTGAGCAGCTATTTCAATATCAGCCGCCAGACCTACTGGAACGATGTGCCGCCTGATATCCGCTATTCCCTGTCGATGTCAAAATATTTTGATTTCGGCAAATTTAAAAACGTGAGTATTGCGCTTTCTGCCTACCAGAACCGGTATCGCAATACTCAGGATCGCGGCGGCTATCTAACCCTGTCGTTGCCGCTAGGTGACAGCGACACGCTCAGCTATTCGGGCAACGTCATCAACGGCGTAACACAACAGACCGCCAGCTATTTCTCCGTACTGGATGAACACAACAGCTATCAGGTCAGTGCGGGCGGAGGACAGGCCGGCATGACGGGAAATGCGGCCTTTGTGCACCAGGGCAGCATGGCAGAACTCGACGCCAGTGCGGGCTGGCAGGCCGGAAGCTATATGTCCGGCGGGCTGTCGTTACGGGGAGGCATGACGGCAACCGCTCACGGAGCGGCGCTGCACAGGATCAGCAGGGCTGGCGGAACGCGCCTGATGCTGGACACGGAGGGCGTGGCAGGCGTGCCCGTTCACGGCTACGGCAGTACGGAAGACACCAATATGATGGGTGTGGCGGTGATCAGCGATGTGAACAGCTACTACCACAACGAGGCCAGTATTGACCTGAATCATCTCCCGGATGACGTGTCGGCTATCCGTTCGGTCTCTTCCGTTACGCTGACGGACGGGGCTATTGGCTACCGCAGTTTCGACGTGCTGTCCGGGAAAAAAGGGATGGTTATGATAGCTCAGTCGAACGGTAAGTCCGCGCCGTTCGGAGCAACGGTGAAAAACGGCAAAGGACAGCAGACTGGGCTGGTCGGGGATGAGGGTGAAACGTGGCTGAGTGGTATGAATCCCGGTGAGCGTATGGAGGTGCAGTGGGACGGAAAAACGCAGTGTACATTCACGCTGCCGGCGCGGCTGGATGTACCCTCGCTACTGCTACCCTGCCAGTATAAAGCTGGCTGAAAAATCACGCAGCCAACACGTCAGGTTGGCTGATAAACTGTATTTCAGAGAGAAATAGTTCATGAAAATTTTCAGGTTAATGACATTGGCCGCCGGTGTTCTGGCCGGTCTGGCGTGTGCACAGCAGGCGGACGCCGCTATCGCCCTGGACCGCACCCGGGTTATTTTTCCGGAAGGCGGGAAGTCGATTTCTGTCAGCATCCACAATGAAAATACCGCGCTGCCTTTCCTGGCGCAGGCCTGGCTGGAAGATACCCATGGTAAAAAAATCACCTCTCCCTTCGTGGTAGTTCCTCCTCTGCAGCGCCTCGAACCGGGGGCCGCCAGCCAGCTGGAAATCAGAGCACTGCAGCAAGCGTCAACTCTGCCACAGGACAGGGAATCTTTGTTCTACTTTAACCTGCGCGAAATTCCACCAAAGAGTAAAGAAGCCAACACGTTGCAGCTGGCGCTGCAGACCCGGGTGAAGTTTTTTTACCGGCCAAAGAGCATTCAGCAGACCCGCACACAAATGGCCACGCCCTGGCAGGAGCAGCTGACGATGACCCGGCAGGGCGACGGCTATATGGTGAACAACCCGACGCCTTATTACATCAGCCTGGTGTCAGCAGGAGCGGGGGTGAAAAGTGCTCAGGCTAAAGGTTTTAAGCCGGTGATGGTTGAGCCAAAAGGCAGTGCTCCGCTGGGTGTCAGCGCTGCTGCTCTGGGGGCCGCCCCAACCGTGGTGTATATCAATGATTATGGCGGCAGTAAAGCCCTGACGTTCAGCTGTGCCGGCAGCCAGTGCAGAGTTTCGAAGGATGAGAGCGTCAAGGGGTGAAAAGCCCGGCGATCTGAAAGAAACGGTTTAAAAAAAGGACGCACAGGCACATGATAAATTATCACAAAACGTGGGCAGCAGTTGGCAGTATGCTGCTTGTGCTGCCGCTGATGGCGGGCGCAACATCCGCGGATGAGGGGGTTGACGGTGACAACGGTGTGCTCTACGTCAGCGGTGAGCTGACCAGGGGAGCCTGTAATATTGAAGGCGATTCAAAGCAGCAGGCCGTCAGAATGGGTACCATTGGAAGTGGGGAGTTAACTTTACCGGGCAGGAAGGCGCACGGTAAGGCTTTTCACCTGCATCTGAGAAACTGCATCAGCAGCGGACCGGAAGAGGAGGAAAGGCAGACCGGTACCGTGGTACGGGTGGAGGATCAGCCGGAAGCCCGGATAAGCTTTATCAGCGCCCGGAATGCTGACGATCCACAGCTGATTGCCGTGCAGGGCGCGGAAGGTTTCGGGCTGCGCCTGGAAGACCATAAACACCATCTTATTCAGCCGGGCGGAGAGGGAGAACCGCTGGTACTGCAAACCAGTAATGATGATCTGGTGTACTGGCTAATCCCCGAAAGGACTCGTGCGAAGTTGCAGGAAGGTGCCTGGCGTACAACGGTGTATATGAGGTTGAGCTATGAGTAGGCGAGTTGTGTGCAGACCACTGGTTGCCTCGCTAATCATGAGTGTTTTGATAGCTTTCAACGGTCAAGATGCCCGTGCTCAGCGCATAAAGCTTGTGAGTGATAATGCCGGCTCGGTTAACGTGTATATAAAAGGGGTTATTGTGCAGCCTCCACCTTGCACGATTAATGACAATAGCCCAATAGATGTGTCTTTTGGCGATAACCTGTTGACGTCAAAAGTGGACGGCAGCAACTACTTAAAGACCATTAATTACACTCTGACCTGCCCTGGTGCATCCAGCAATAATATTAAATTAAGTATTCAGGGCACAGTGGCTGATTTTTCCGATCAATCTGCTTTGCAGACCAATATGGCTGATTTAGGCGTGGAACTGCAAAATAATGGGCAGATAATAAAGGTCGGGGAGTGGGTAAACTTTACCTATCCCACTCTGCCGGTATTGCAAGCCGTCCCTGTAAAACGTCCCGGTTCGACGTTGGGCGTCGGGGAGTTTAGCGCAGGTGCCACCATGGTCGTTGACTGGCAATAATACAGTAAGGAATCCTGATGAAGAAGTTATCAATAAGCGCCGTACTGATATTTTTTTTTGCCGTTAGTATTACGGGGCAGGCCGAAGAGAATATGAAATTTCATGGTACTCTGGTTTCTTATCCGGATTGCACCATCAATAACAATCAGCCGATTGAAATTAACTTTGGCAATGTCGGTGTCAACAAGGTTGATGGGGTGAATTATACGAAGGATATCGATTACAACATTACCTGCGACGGAGATGCTGATGATGCTGGATTATATATTTCTTTACTAGGAACTGCGGTGCAGTTTGACCTGGCTGCGGTGGAAAGTTCGGTGGCGGATCTGGGGATCGAAATAAAAAATAATGACAAGCCCTTTACGCTAGGCACCCAGATTAAAGTTGATAAAAATGCGTTGCCAAAACTGACCGCTGTACCGGTTAAGAAAGATGGGGCCGAATTATCTGTCGGGGATTTCAGCGCAACAGCAACGCTACAGGCTTTTTATCAATAAGGACAAGTATTCTCATGCGAATGATTGTTATTATTTTGATGTTGTCAGCTTTATTTCTGTCTGAAAATATTTCTCTGGCAGCGGAGAAACAGACTCAGGATAATATAAAGTTTAGTGGTAAGTTAGTTTCCTTACCCTGCTCAATTCAGGAAAATGATATCAGGGTCGGTTTAGGAGCGATAAATTCACGGAATCTGTATTATTACGGGCCATCAAAAAGCGTTTCTTTTATACTTCATTTAATTGACTGTGACACCTCAGTTTATAAAGGGTTAAGCGTGGTATTTAGTGGCGAAGAAAGTCTTTCTTTACCTGGTTACCTGAATGTGGACAGTGATAACAGTACTGCATCAGGGATAGCTATAGGGTTGGAAACGGAAGATAAAGAACCATTACCTCTTAATAAGCATACTGCTGTCCATCAGATTATTGATGGTGAAAATGTATTAAACTTTCAGGCTAATGTAATCGGCGAACCTGAAGCGGTCAAAAATCATACCATTCAGGATGGTGCATTCTTCGCGCATGCTCTAATTACTTTATATTATGAATAGGTTGACAAATTCAGGTGGAAAATTGAAAATGAACAAGAAAATGAAATATATGAAAGGTCGTGTGGGCAATCTTTATCTTTTAAGCTTAATTATTGCTATTTTAGTCCCATATAGTACTGCACATGCCACAGTGTTTACCCAGGTTTTAAGTGCAACGCTTCAAAATTCCTGCCATGTTTCAGTAATTGGCATTAAAGTTTGTTATCAAAGTCAGATTACTGCCTGGAATGAAAGTGGCGATAACTTGCCAAATCCATGTTATGGTGATAAAGATTGCGTTATTTTCCCAAATATACGAAGTGTTGGTAATACAAGCTATGTTGACAATAATGCATTTATGACTATCGGAGATTATGCAACTATCGGTGATGTCAGAAAGGCTTATACGGCGAAGGTTTCTTTGCCTTTTACTTATTCTACACTCAGCGATCAATTACCTACAGGGATGGAATGTGCGGCCTTATTATATGGAGATGGAAAATGGACCAGTCTTAATGGTGGCACTTATAATATTACTGGTGCGGTGACGGTTTTCCCAACCAGCCTGTGCGCCGCTCCCCCCCCACCAGTAGGGGCATGTAAGATAAGTGGCGATATTACGATAGATTATGGTTCTGTTTCTGCTGATTCATTATCGGGTAGACATGCGACGGGAACAGCATCAATAGTATGTGATCAAGATACGCTTGTTAATTTTCGTGTCTTTAGTCAGGAACAAAGTAATATCGTAAAGTTACGGGATGATAATTCAATTTCTGCAAAACTGACTATTGATGGCCAAAATACCGCCGATGTGGGGAAAGATATAAATCTTACAGCTGGTGTGCCGCAGGCTGTTACTATCGATAGCGAAGCTATCGTCACTGGAACACCTGATGCTGGTCCATTTGAAGGAGTAGCTATCGCGGTATTGAACCTGCCTTAAAATTTTACAATTGTAGCTACTTGAGATTATCTGGAATGTAATGATTTTCTCCTTGTACTTATTCTGAAGGTGGCCATCCCTGAAAAAAATGTGCTTCCCGTAAAATGATTTTATCTATGGGATTATGTCCGCAATAAACTGATTGATAATAGTGAATGTAAAATCGTCAGGTGAATTTACATAATGGTGTAATTTAATTTTTTGTCTGGGATAAACTAACCCACCATAGGTCGGTTGATTATTCCACGTTAAGTAAGAGATGATCTTTTTTTTGGGGGCGGCGGTTCCCGGCTGTTAACGCAACAGAACCTTTATTAAGGTACTATGAAGAGGGGGGTAACTTTCCCCGCTGGTTCACCTAAAAGTAAAACAGTAAACATTAAAAAATGCGTTGTCCATGATTTACATTGCATTATCATGGTTTATTCATGTCTTGCAAAAGACAAATAAAATCAAAACGGGCTATCATTAAATTGAAGTTGTTCCTCGGTAAATACAAGTTTTTTATTCTGGTAGCAATATTGTTGCCTTATTTTTTTCTGATGAATATTTATATTCCCAACATGGGAGGGGCCGGTCTTACGTTGCCGCTCAATATTGTTACATGGATGGTGATGTCCTGCGTAGCCTTCCTTTTAGCTGCATGTTCTGTCAGTGATGGAGGGTTGTACATCTCACGTCAGTGGCTGACGGGGTTACTGGCTTTTCTGTTGCTGAGTCTGCCGCTGTTATGGACGCCAGCGGTGAATATTCCTGACGCATTACCCCGCCTGGCAGGTATTGCAGGCGCACTGGTATTCAGCCTGATGCTAATACAGGTGAGGCTGGGCAACCGGGGGCGGTCCATTCTTCTGTCGTTTATTCTTGCCGCAGTCGTAATTGAATGCGGCCTGGCGCTGTTTCAGCATTACTGCCCTGAACTGGCCAGGGAGTGGACAGGCTATAACCAGGCCGTTATGGCCGGACGCCCCTACGGTATTTTTCAGCAACCCAATCTGTTGGGCAGCTTTGTTGCCACCGGCTACGGCATCGCCGTCTGGTTTTATTATCGTCAGACCTCTGTATTTTGTCTCCGGCTTGTCCTGCTACTGGCACAGTGCCTGATGGTTTTTACACTCTGCCTTACCACCAGCCGGGTTGGGTTGTGTGGGGCGTTGCTGATGCTTTTTATGTTTAGCGGCCTGGCTGACAGCGTACGGTCAAATGCAGTGGTACTGCGGATTAAGTGGGGCAGGATTACCTATATTATCATTGTGATTGCAGCGATCATGGCGGTAAACGTGCTGCTGCCGGAAAGTGCGCAATTACTTACCCTGATCGCCACTCTGGCGACTATGTTCTGTTGCCTGGCAGGAAACCGTTTTCAGCCCTGCCTGCGTAAAAAACAACTGGCCGCGTTTTTCGCTGTGGCCGTGGCGGTGTTTTTTTTCAGCGTCTCAATCCGGAACGGGCCAGCCGGCTTACCGGTACCTTTACCTACTGGCAACAGCGCAACAGTCACTGTGCAGGCAGGGGGGCTCCCCGATTTTGTGCACGTCAACTCCAGCCTTGAGCGTCTCAATATCCTCAAAGGAACGTTGCAGCTTATCCGGCTGCACCCCCTGAAGGGAAGCGGACTTGGCAGTTTCGAAAAGCAGTATCCCGTGGCCATGCAGACGCTGGGTCTGACAGAGACCAGCCATATCACGCACCCCCATAACGAGCTGCTGTATGTCTGGGCTGAAGGTGGCGTAGTAGCGGTGGTCGGGCTGTTTCTGGCACTTTGGTTTTGTTTCTGGCCGGTCAGGGCCGGTAATGATGCTGGAATGCAGGGAACAGACATCTCGCTTATCGTGCCGGCACGTATACTTATGTTGCCTATTCTGCTACACGCCCTGCTCGAATATCCGCTTTATCAGTCCGCGCCTCATCTGCTGGCTCTGTTGTTGCTTATTCGTGTCGGACAACCGGTTCCCTCTGTGCCTGAACATGTTCCTGAACGGAGGAAAGACAGTGCGGTCTTGACACGGGCAGGACGTGCTGGAGCAGCCATGCTGTCGGCATGCCAGCTGTTTGTCCTGATTGTCCTCTTCCGGGGCTTCCATATGCAGGCGATGCTGACAAGGTCTGAACAACACGGTCTGCATAATTTTCCTGTGCAGGCATCCCTGGCTGACACTATAACGGAATACTCCCGCTACGATTTTGACGCACACTCCCGTCTCCTGCTGGATTATAACCGGACACGCGACCCTGAGGTGCTTGCAGAGTATTTAGACTGGAGCAGCATATTTTTGCAGATTCATGATGATTCAGGGGTTTATGACTCCGTCATACGCATAAGGCGGCATCTGGGGGATTTCACCGGGGCTGAAATCCTTCGCAGGAAAGCCCATTCCATCTTTCCTGAGGCCCCACAGTTTTCAACGTATCCATGATGCATGGGGCCGGAAGACGGCCATCATCAGCATCAAGGAGCTCTGTCGCATTACTGGCAGCAGGTGGGCAGAAAATTTGCTGTCTGTTTTTCAGGCAGCCAGCAGACAGAACCGCCCGTGGAGTGAATGGTCTGATACCCTGCAACAAAATGCCTACGATACCGTATGGGCTTCTGAAACAGGCAATACTTCACATTATTATATGTTCCTGCACAGCGGACATTTTTACGATAATGCTAAATATGCCGAGAGCTCGGGAAGCAATGGTACCCACCCTTTCTCTGTTGCCTGGGTGAAAGACATTTCACTTCCCCGGCCGGCGAAACAGTGCCGGTCCGTACATAAATTTTAACCGAGACGTAAGGATGAGACGGCTATGACAGTCGCGATAAAATTCAAACGGACCCCGCTGGCCCTGATACTGGGTGCTGGTCTGTTCACGGGCGTGCTGACGGCTGCTGAGCCGGAACAGCCGCCGTTTACGCCGGCGCAGGAGGCCCGCATTGGTGAGGTGGCAAAGGCATACCTGCTGGCCCATCCGGAGGTGCTGGTTGACGTCAGCCGCGCGCTGCAGGCCCGGGTGCAGGAAAAACAACAAGAGGCGATGACCGTGGCAGTGCTGCACCACCAGAACGCGCTGCTGAACGACAGCGGTACGCCCTCATACGGTCCCGCGGACGCGAAGGTGGCCTTTATCGAGTTCTTTGATTACCAGTGTTCGGTGTGCGCCCGTCAGGCGCCGGTGATTGAGTCCCTGATGAAGGCAAACCCGCAGGTGCGCTACGTGTTTAAGGAATGGCCCATCTTCGCACAGCGCTGGGAGGCGTCCCTGACGGCGGCGAAAACCGGCCTGCAGGTCTGGCAGCAGAAGGGGGCGGATGCGTACCTGGCTTACCACAACGCCCTGTATGCCACCGGACATAACGAAGGTCAGCTGACGCAGTCCGATATCACCAGAGCGGCCGCTCAGGCCGGCAAGCTGAAGGGGAAAAGTGATGACATGCTGAAGGTGCTGTCGCGCACCGACGCGCTGGCGCAGACTCTGGGGCTGCGGGGCACGCCGGGGATGATAGTGATGCCGGTGAGCGGTGCCACGGTCGGGAACGTGACGGTCATTCCGGGCGGTGCCGACCAGGCCACGCTGCAGGCGGCCATCGACAGGGCTGCCGATGCTGAGAATACTGACCGACAGGGGCACAGAGTACTGCGGTAAAGTAGAGCAACATGATTATCAGCTGTATCTGGCCATCAACGATATCGACCATACGAAAACGAAGGCGATGTCCCCGCAGACGAACGGTATCTGCGAACGCTTCCATAAAACCATTTTGCAGGAGTTTTATCAGGTTACGTTCCGCAAGAAGCTATATGCAGACCTGGAGAGCCTGCAAATGGATCTGGACAACTGGTTGTGGCATTACAATAATGAGCGAACTCATCAGGGGAAAATGTGCTGCGGGCGTACGCCAATGGCCACGTTACTTGATGGAAAACGGGTCTGGGCAGAAAAGAATCTGAACCAGATTTAATCTGACAGACACCTGTATAAATAACCGGTAACTGTCAGATCAGGTCTGAGCTAGTACACTGTAGGCGTCGGCATGGTTCGAGCAATCAGATGCCACCGGCAGAATACGAAAACCTATATTATCAACGGCTCGGAAGTCTCTAGGTTATCCGTGGCGATTCATGCAACTGCCGCAGCCGTTCCCAGAAGTACCCTCATTGTTCTTCCCTCTGTATTTAAAAATAAAGTTTAGCGTCACTGATACCGCAAGCCCTGGCATAACGGGCGAGAGTTTCAAACGTTGCTGACGTTATGTTTTTTTCCATCCGGGACACTGTCGGCGGCTTGACCCCCATCCGTTCAGCAACTTGGGAACTGGTGAGGCCCGCATGATCTCGCCATTCTTCAAGTAGCGCCTGCAAGCGTTCTTTGCGTTCTTCTGCTTCATATGCTGCGCGGAACTCTTCACGCTGCATCATTTTTGCTTTTACTTCTGCAAGAGTCTTACTCTTCATTCTGCATATCCTCCAGCCTGCGCCATGCCAGATCTATTTCAGGGCGCGGTGTTTTGGGTGTTTTTTTGATAAAAATCCGCAATACAAAAATTCGCTTACCCGACTGATAAACCCACAATCCACGGGCAATGTCACCGCCCTTTGTTGTCAGCTCAAACAGCCCATTTCCGATGGGTTTACAGTGCGGCTCTCTGAGCGCCTGTGGGTTTTGTTCCAGCTTCTCAAGTAGCTTCAACATTTTTGCACCTATCACCGGGGGCAACTCGTCTAACTCAGTTTCCGCTTCTTCATGAAATCTGACAGTAAACAATGTGCTGTCCTCCTTGATTTAATGTTAGCTCAAATGCTTAATTAGCTCAAATGCTTAATTAGCATGCAGGCTATTATTCAATGCTGCATTGCATCCATAGGCTCTGTCGCATTAAGCAGTTAATCAGATATGATACGCAAAGGGCAGTATCAGCATCCGCAGGGGGACGGGTTATCACCGGCAGATTAGTTTTACCTGCTGGCTGCCTGAAAAGTAGCCAATGCACCTTTTGTCGCCCTGCTGTCGTTAATGCGACAGAACCTTAATTCTTGGCCATCAAGATGAAAATCTTCATGCGTTCATTTATGTGCATAAAGAACAGCGGCGCTTCATCATCATTTCCCAGCTGAAACCGTGGAACGATAAATATGCTGAAGGAACAGGCCTCCTGCCGACAGACGGGTTTCTTAAAGAAAAGCACTTTTATCTCAATATAGATTGTACCCGCTGGAAGGACTCGCTGGCCAGATTCCCCAGGGAGGTGGAGTGGTGGAAGAAAGGGGAGCAGTGATGTTCATTGCCGTAACTGATGTACCGGAGATCAAGGGAGAGTATAAAAGAGCCTCTGTACGTCAGGTATGCCTCATGATGGTCAGTGACAGGCTTATTCCGCTGGACTCAGCCAATGAAGCTGTTATTGAAGAAAAACTCTGCCGTGAGAGGAGGTCCTTCCTGAAGCCACTAATCTATGACTCTGATCTGGCTGAATATCATCCGAATTTCTGCCTGACAGACACTCCATCTGGTGACATATATCCGATGGAAGTCTGGGGCCTTGACCAGGTAGGCTATCTGTTGCACCGGCAGGAGAAAACAGTCTGGTATAACACGCATTATCCTCAGTCCTGGTGGGGTTGGGATGCTGCAGGTGACCCTCAGCGAAAAAAAATCACGGATTTTCCATGCAGGGCTGCCAGCTATGCAGAAAAGTATCCGTGGCCAGTTGAAGAAAATTAGTCGTTCTAAATTCGCTTTCTCGACGGTTTGCTTGCTGCGCCCGGTCGCTGTCTGTGGCGAGTGATGCGTCTTCAACTGCTTTCTTCTGCAGCTTCCAACTGGAGGGCATACTGACTTCACTACACTTCATGTACCCGATTGAATAAGCAATCGGGCTTTCTCCGTCTACCCTGCGTCGTACTGTGCGATCCGTCAGTAAAATTCAGCTAAATATGTTGCTTTTATTTGTTTTATGCTGGATTGTTTCCTTTATGCTAAAATGCAACATAAAGGAGATTTAAAGGATTATGGATTTAAATCAGACTGGCAAGATCGCCAACCGTGCCAACAAAATGTTGGTTGCTCTCACTGAACAGATTCGTTCTCAGAAAGAAGAGCTTAACGAGAACGAGTATTTTCAGGTTTATGCGAAAGCAGCTCTTTCGAAGCTCCCCAAACTGACACGGGCGAATGTTGATTATGCTGTAAGCGAAATGGAAGCTGCCGGTTACGTTTTCGACAAACGTGCAGCCGGTTCTTCAACGAAATTCGCCATGAGCATCCAGAATATCATCGACATCTATCATCATCGCGGAGTGCCTAAATATCGCGATCGTTATTCCGAAGCTATGGTCGCTTTTGTAGGAAACCTTAAAGGCGGTGCGTCAAAAACTGTTTCTACTGTTTCGCTGGCCCATGCGCTGAGGGCGCACCCTCACCTCCTTTTTGAAGATTTACGTATCCTGGTTATCGATCTCGATCCTCAGTCTTCAGCAACCATGTTCCTGAACCACAGCCGGGCCATTGGTATGGTTGAGACAACATCTGCACAGGCGATGCTTCAAAACGTCACCCGCGAAGAATTGCTGAATGATTTTATCGTTCAGTCAGTTGTGCCAGGTGTGGATGTTATGCCTGCCTCGATTGACGATGCGTTCATCGCATCTGACTGGGAAGGTTTGTGCAAAGAACATTTATCGGGACAGAATCCGCATGCAGTTTTGCGTGAGAACATTATAGATAAAATTTCTTCTGACTATGACTTCATCTTTGTTGACAGCGGACCTCATCTTGACGCTTTCCTTAAAAATGCCATTGCAGCTGCTGATCTGCTGATGACGCCGGTTCCGCCAGCTCAGGTTGAGTTTCACTCCACGCTAAAATACCTGACCCGATTGCCGGAACTAATCAGCATGATTGAGTCCTCTGGATTTAAATGTCGGCTGCAGGGCAACATAGGCTTTATGTCCAAACTGGCCAACAAAGCCGATCACAAAATGTGCCACAGTCTTGCAAAAGAGATTTTTGGTGGGGACATGCTTGATGCTGTCCTGCCACGTCTTGATGGCTTTGAACGGTGTGGGGAGTCCTTTGATACCGTTATTTCTGCAAATCCGGCCACTTATGTGGGCAGCAGTGAAGCCCTTAAGAATGCACGTTCTGCTGCAGAAGATTTTGCTAAAGCCGTCTTTGATCGTATCGAATTTATCAGAACTAACGAGGTGATCGGTGGGTATGAAACGTAAAACAATTGGGCGTACATTTGTTTCGCCAAGTATTCAGGAGCAGCTACAGGAAGAGTCAAAGCGGGTTTTTACTCTGTCCAGCGGCAGAAAAGTGCTGTTTACAAAATTATCGGTCCCTGCTGACGAAGTGGAAAGCGGAACATACGTCGTTCAGGACATTAACGGAAGGGAGCAGTCAGGGCTGACACCTGAATCTCTGAAAGATATTACCCGCACACTAAGTCTGCAGCAGTTCTTTCCAGTGATAGGCGTTCGCAACGAGAACGGGATCAATATTCTTGACGGTTCCCGCAGGCGGGCCTCCGCTATTTTGACTGGCGTTGGACTGGATGTTCTTGCCACCGATGAGGAGTTAACTGCAACTGAAGCGAAAGATCTGGCAAAGGATATTCAGACCGCCAGAGAACACAATCTGCGGGAAGTCGGGATGCGTTTACTTGCCCTTAAAAACAGCGGACTGTCGCAGAAAGAAATCGCAGAGGACGAAAATCTGTCTCAGGCTAAAGTGACCAGGGCTCTCCAGGCTGCCAGCGTGTCTGCTGATATGCTGGCTGTTTTTCCGGTGCAGAGCGAACTAACCTACCCGGATTACAAAACGTTGTTGGTCGCTGAAGAACTGTTGAAGGAGAAAGGGATCCTGTTGCGTGAATTTATCGCTGATATCAGTACCATGCTCGGTGAGGTTTGGAATAATCCTTCTCTCGCTGAAGATGAAGTCAAAGATAAGATCGTAGCAATAGTCAAATCTGAAGCAGCGTTGACAGCTCAAAAAACGACGGGTGAAAAAGTTACTGTTACCTCTCTCTGGGAATTTACCGATAAGAATCGTTATGCTCGCAAAAAGAGCCGGGGCCGTATGTTCAGCTATGAGTTCAACCGTATGCCAGCTGAGTTGCAGGAATCGGTTGATGCAGCTGTACAGCGAGTTCTGTCGGAGTATCTTGAGAATGAATAGAAATTTTCCCCACCCAGATTTCATTTCTAAGTTGATGAATTTAAAGGATTGTACTTGGGAATTTCAGGGTGAAATCTCCACGATTTCATTGATGTAAACGTCTTCCTGTTTCAGAAGTAGGCTTTTGTCGGCCTACTGTCGTTAATGCGACACAACCCCAGGAGCTGCCGCTGGCAATGAGGCGGTTGATGGTATCGTGCCGGTGCTGGTTAATGCTTCTTCCCCGGTATTTTCCCGCCGCCCTGGCCTTTTCAATACCCTGCTTCTGACGCTCCCGCCTCTGTTCATTGTCCCGGCGGGCAATGGCGGCCAGCATATCCAGGAGCATGTCATTGATGGCGCCAAACATCCTGTTGTCAAAATCACCCATCGCCGGCGAGAGATGCAGCCAGGTCGTGGGCACATTAACGGCCACAATCCTGACGTCCTTTCTGCCGATCATTTTCTTCAGGGCGTTCCTGTCGTCGCCAGCCAGGCGTGACAGGCGATCGACATCCTCAACCAGCAGTACGTCACCACGCCGCGAGTCCCTGAGCAGGCGGAACAGTTCAGGGCGGTCAAGGCGGGCCCGGATTCATTTTCCGCGTAATAGTTACAGATTATTAGGCGACAATTACTCCGTCCGTCGTGTTACCTCACCAGTTAATGTTACTTTCTTGCTTCAGCTGAAACGTTACCATCAGCACGAGTGCCGTAGACCAGTTCTCTGACCATCCGGACACGCCATTCCTGCAACCAGCGTTGCAGTGTTCTGCGATGGCCTTCAGTGAATTTGCCCGGATGTGCGTCTTCAAGTTTGAGAAGTAATTCGGTGCTGCCCAGCTGCGGTTCATCTTTCAGCCAGCATTCGATTTCGTTCCAGACATCCGCGAAGGGATCTGCCCGGGTCCGTCAGTGGCGAGGTTTTGATGGTGCTGGATGATGCAAAGGATTCACTGCTCCCTCCTGCTAGGCTACGGAGAGGCCCTGCAAAAACGCAGTTAAATCGCTGTTCTTGTCTCCAACAGGATCCCCGACAGCTATTCGCGCCAGCTGGTGCTGATAAAGTCGAATGTTTTCCTGCAACTTCAGAGGATCAAGTTCGTGGATGATATCGTCAAAATGGCACCGGAGCTCAGAACGTAGAGTATGCAGCTCTGTCAGTCGATTATAGGGTGTTTTGGGAGCGTCATGTCTGCGAACCGTTTTCCCGCCAATGCGTTGCGTATCCAGAAGCTTGAACGATGGCTGAAAAAAGTTAATAAAGAATCGATTAGCTATGTACATCTGGTTCATCGCTTTTACCGCAGGTTCCCGTCAAGACGAGCATATCCCGCCAGCTTTCAGACCACAGAACCATTTTTTGTTCTATCCAGGCCTGATCGTTTTTCCGGTATGGCCGGGAACGTGCCAGCGCGATACATCTGGCAGAACAGTATTCAAATAAGGCTTCGTTGATAAATTCGGCTCCGTTATCAACATCAAGGCCAAGAAGTGGGAACGGCAGACTTTTTTGAACCTTATCAATAGCACGGATGATCAACTCAGCGTTACGTGCCGGCAACGCCACACATTCTGTCCATCCACTGGCGATATCTATCAGCAATAGTGTCCACAAAAAGGTGCCAGAGAGATGCTGGCCACAATGTGCAACCAGATCCATTTCCATAAATCCCGGGGAATGCCGCTCATGCTCGGTGAACATCCTGACTGGGATATTTTTACTGACGCGGTTAACCGCCCGGTTACGCTTTTTACCCGCAGTGGTATGTGCTTCTTTCAACAGGCGATCGATGGACGATGCACTGACTTTCAGAAGCTGGTCGCGGAGTGCTGGATTCAGACTGAGATGCCCGAGTTTCTCCATCACCGGAATAAGCTGAGGCAGTAACGCCTTAAGACGCTTACCACACAACCGATCTGAAGCTTCCCAGAGAACAATCAGAGCCTGCTGAACAGGGGCGCCATAAACCGAACGAGCCGGGGCCGGGCGACGCTGTTGGCTACCGCTGGTGACAGCACCATTCAGCAGCCGGATTGCTGATTTGTGATGATACCCGCTGATCAGTATGAACTCTTCGACGATCCGGGTTTTCTCGGCTTTACTGGCTGCCTGATAGCGTGTTCTCAGCGCCCGTAGCAACTGACGGCGGGTATCAATTGGCAATAATGCATTGCTCATAAATGTACCTCTGGCGATTATTTATCACACAGCCAAAGTAACAATTTTGGTGAGGCAACAGTGCGTGTTGGGTAACAAAAATGCTGAGTCAATGCGTCGGCCAGGATAGTTGACGTCTAATATCGGGTGTTTGCATGACCGGAGCTCCGCTTTATACTCTGGCCCCCTGCATATCCCCCCCCCTGCCAGACATCTTTTCACCGGC
>NZ_WHOY01000031.1:4063440-4072508 GCF_009765445.1 Pantoea sp. BAV 3049
GCAGTCAGAAAGGTGGTGTGGGTAAAAGTACGCTGGCTGTATCCATCGCGTCATGTCTTAAAGCAAGGGGCAAGTCAGTAATTATAGTAGATGCGGATGACCAGAAATCTGTTTTGACCTGGTATAATAACAGGCCTGAAACACTTCCCCATATCCCTGTTACAGGTGCTACAGGCAATATCAAAGCAATGCTCAAGGAGCATGCTAAATCTTATGATTATGTTATTGCTGATTGTGCTGGTCGTGACAGTGCCGAAATGAGAAGCGGTTTGATGTCCGCTGACGTTTTTATTTCACCGCTCAGACCTTCACAAATGGACCTTGATGTAGTTCCGCACACTTGTGAAGTGTTCACCGCTGCAAAGGATTTCAACGAAAACGTAAGAGGTTTTCTTGTGCTAAACATGGCGCCGACAAACATGTTTGTAAATGAGGCACATCAGGCCGCAGTGGTATTGGCAGATTACCCCCAGATGCAGTTAGCTCAGTCTCGCATTTGTGACCGTAAAGCGCACAGAGATGCCTGGGCTGAGTCAATGACCATTTTTGAGACACAGAATGAAAAAGCTCAGGAAGAAATTTCTGCTCTAGTTGAGGAAATAATCTTATGAGGAACAGGGCTAACACTCCACCTAAAGACGAAAATGCATTTATCAACGGAGGCACGGCAGGGCTGGGTTTGGCTCAAAAGAAGGCAGCTGCTGACACAGCCAAAGACAAAGCTAAGCCGGTGAGTATTTCTTTTGCGACAACACACCTGGCGTCCATAGATAATTGTATCCGGGACGAGATGAATACATCAGGACGCAGGGTGAACCGTTCTGATGTCGTCAGGGCTGCAATCATGGCATTCGAGAAGCTTAATCAAATGGAACGATCTGAACTGATAGAAAATGCAAAAATGCAATAAGATGTTATCTTGTTATCTTGTTATCTTGTTATCAAACCAAGATAACAAGACATTGGTTGAATGACATGTTTATTTCAGGTGCAACAGGATGCCGTACATCTGTTTTTCCAGCGTCCGGTCAGTCTCCTCAGGCCATTTAGGCGGATCGGTCTGCAGCTGTCCCAGCGTCCTCATACCACGGTGCTGACGTGACTTCCGCTCTATGTAGTCCTCGTCCTGGTAGCCCATCGTCTCAATCACAAAAACCCTTTTTTCACCAGCAGCCGTCGTGGCCTCAACCACAAAATCAGGCAGCACCCAGCCCTCTTCGCCGTCCACCGTGACGGCATAATCGAACAGTGGCTTTTTCAGGGACAGGCTGCTGACCGGTGCATCCTCTTTATTCGCCATCCAGGCTGAGCACGTGGCCAGCGACTCCAGCGTCTGCCGCTCAAGCCCGCTGTCGACCGGCACCGGACAACCGCGCGAGTAAAGCGCGTGGGCATAGCCGTCGCTGCAGATGATGCTGCCGTCTGCCGAGCGCCGGAATTCCAGGATCACCCAGTAAAGCGGCCTCAGTCCGTCCTGGCCCTCACCGTTGATCCGCAGCCCCTTCTCAGGCGCGAATATTGCCTCTTCATTCCGGAACCTGAACGACGCCCCTTCCCGCGACACCTCATCAGACATGAAAATCTGGTAAAAATGACGGGCACGCCCGGCGGGCCAGGGTGAATCAGGGGCTTCCAGCTGCCCCATCAGGCGCTGCTGTTCATCCTGCGTTATCAGCGGCCAGAAGCGGACGATGTCTGAAAGCGGACGGCCCCGCGCGAATTCATTGTCCCGGGTGACGGCAGCGATCCGGTCGATGGCCTCCCGGGCAGGCGCGGTGGGGAAGGGGGTAAGCGTCTCAATGACGTTGAGCCCCGCATCTTCAATAAGGGTGAGCAGCAACCGGGCCAGGCGCGGACGGCGTTTCCTGCGAAACCGGTCATTGCCATCATCCTGACGGGCGGGACCGCCCCGCAGGCGGGCGCCGTTCTCTTCACGCGGCAGGAAACTCCGGTAGCTGACGGGTCTGCTGCTGGACGTTTTACGGGTTCCTGAACGCGTGGTGTCGTCATCCTCCCTGAGCTCCCTGAACATCGGACAGCCCGCGTCGTGGGGAGTGCTGAACGCCTGCAGGTAAAGAGTGCCGGTATCCGTCCGCAGGTTGGCGCTGTTCATCGGCGGCGAATCTCCCGTCACGCAGCTGCAGGCCAGCCACGTGTCCGTGCGTCGCATCTCCGTCAGCACGTCAAGCGCAAGGCCTTTTTCTTCCTGACTCCCGGTCTCCCTGCGGCCGCAGACCTTTTTGACCGCTGATTCTTCAGCTTCACTCAGTTGCCGGCTGAGACGCCCCCGGGGCGCTCTTTTTTTTACCAGTCGCATGGACATCATCACTCCTCCGTAAGTTTTTTATAAAACCCCGGGGCGGTACAGAAATCTTTTCTGTGCGGTCCCGGGGTTGGACAAGCCGTCAGGCGCGTCAGCCTTTCCCCCGCAGCAGGGCTGCCGCATCCGCTTCCGGCATGGAGAACTGGACGCGGTGGCGCGCCGCAACATCGAGCACAAACACCTTCGTGTACACCTCCGTCGAACTGACAGACTTGTGTCCCATCAGGCTCTGCAGCACTTTGAGCGGAATGCCGGCATACAGCATGTGCATCGCGTAGCTGTGCCGGAACGTGTGCGGAGTGACCGGAACGGAAAACGTCACGCCATCGGCTGCTGCTGCGGCAACGGCCTCACCCAGCCACGTTCTGACGGTCCGATCGGTGATGTCCCAGAGCCGCGCTTTCTCCGTTCTGCCGGTGCGTTTGTTCTTCCGTTCGATTGGAATTTTCAGCGTGGCCACCATCATCTGCAGCTGCTGCACGTACTGAGGATCGGAGAGCGGCACCAGACGGTGCGGCACGGTACCCGCCGGCGTCCGTCCTGAAGTACGGGCCGCCTTTTCCGTGCGCTGCTTGAGGGTGGCCAGCTGCACAAACGGGTAGGGAGGGTTCAGCAGATAGTCACTGCGACCCAGAGCCAGCGCTTCGTTAATACGGGCACCGGTGTTCCACAGGGTCGCGAACAGGGTTTTGCGCTGCAGATCGGGAACGTAGTGAAGCAGGGCGCTAACTTCCGGCGCCAGCAGGTATTTCGGCAGATCATCATGGACCAGTGCCATCTGGCGCAGCGCGAGCGCGGCCGGATAATCGATGGAAACCGGTAACTGCGCCATCGCAGTCTGCAAATAAGGCGACGGCAGATTCATGGTTGCGTGCTCTCCCGGTGACACCTGAGCGACTCCTGAGCGGGTGTGGTGGTTGTCATGGATAAACGCCTCTGTTGTCCGGGCCGCACGTTGCCACACCCGCAGCAGGATTTTCAGGGTCCGGCAGGATTTTATAATACGGCAGCCGTGAGATCGTTGTCCGTGAAAAAGCCTGCCGGAGGGTCAGGTTTTCACGCATACCTGCCAGCAGCCGGGTGGCATACTGCGGATAACGGGTGCTGACGATCTGCAACGAGTCACCGGCTGTTTCAAACCTCTGCTCTGCCGCCTCCAGTGTCGCGATCTGGCGGTAACGGAAGGTTACCCACGGAGTCCGTTCAGCACTGATTGTCTGGGTCAGCGTGACGTCGGACACCGTGCGTTCGTCACCGGCCTCCAGTATCCGGGCATGGGCCTCGATGTGCTGTTCAGGCTGTTCTGCCGGAGGAATGGCTGCCCGGGTCATCCGGCAGACCACAGTGCTGCCTGGCGGATAGGCCATATTCAGCAGGCGCAACTCCTCCCGTGATGCTGCGCCTGCAGGCAGTGAGATCATCATCAGTATCAGTGCGCCGGTTTTAACCCCAAACCCTTCCATTCCAGGTGTTCCTTATTCTTTGAGAAATCCCGTCCTCTGTTACTTTTGTTCAGCAGCAGCTTTGGCGATCTCATCCACCGCTTCTCTGACCGAAAAGGACAATTTGTCCTTCGGTGAAAACCGGACCCAGTAGCACAGATGCGAGCCATAGTTCTGGTCAGTATGACGGGGTTCATAATCCACGCTGAAGGCGTAAATTTCCCGGTTACCTGGCTCCCATTTTGTAAGCTCACAATAGCGGGTATAGAGCTCCCTGAGATCCTCAAATAAATGCCCTTCGCGGATCGGGCCTGATTCCTTCACGGCCCCGCACTGATCCATAAAATGACTGACGGCGGCTTTTTTGGATTTAAATTCCTTCTGACCAATCGTTACGGGTATCGAACGTACCATCCGGTCTCCATTCTGGTTTGCTGGCAAATAGTCACTCAGGGTAATTATGATGTGCAGCATAATCAGCTGGGCACAGGTCTGCGTCTGTCACCCGAATGATTTTACCCAGCAGTTATCATTTTCAGACTAATAATAAGCAGGAATACAGTCACGTCGTTAAATTACCGGACGGTGGTTTTTAGATGATCCGAATTACTGGCGTATTCCATCTTTCCGGAAGTGTACCACGATGAGGGGATCAGCGAAGCGGTCTTTTCTGCCCCTGCGCGTCGTCCTACAGGACAGGGAGACAACACAACATATAGCGTTATGCACCGCTGATTGAGCCGCTACATCTTGTGCTGGCGGGCCGCCGCGCGGCGGTGCGGTTGTGAATGATCCGGCTCTGCCTTTTTCCGGATCTCAGCGGAAAATGATGGAAAGCAGCATAGGTATTGCATATCCATATGCCTGACATCTGCATATGGTAGACCTACGCATATGCAAATCATCTGCATATGCTTGCCCTATACAAAAAACCGATAGACACATATACTTTGCATCTGCTTTAAATGTTCCAGCAGCCCTCACGGGCGGGAGTTGAAAAATGCGAACAGTTTCTATTTTTAAAAACGGCAATAACCGCGCCATCCGTCTGCCCCGCGATCTGGATTTTGAGGGGGTAAGCGAGCTTGAGATCGTCCGGGAAGGAAATAGCATCATCCTGCGTCCCGTCCGGCCGACCTGGGGCTCGTTTGCGCAGCTGGAAAAAGCAGACACGGACTTTTTGGCGGAGCGCGGGGACGTTGTCAGCGACGAAGGACGATTTGACCTGTGAACAAGACCTATATGCTCGACACCTGTATCTGCTCGTTCATCATGCGCGAGCAGCCGGAAGCCGTCCTGAAGCGCCTGGAGCAGGCGGTGTTGCGAGGCCACCGTATCGTGGTTTCGGCCATTACTTACTCTGAAATGCGCTTCGGCGCCACCGGCCCGAAGGCCTCGCCGCGTCACATCCAGCTGGTCGATGAATTCTGCGCCCGCCTCGATGCCGTCCTGCCCTGGGACCGGGCCGCGGTGGACGCCACTACGGATATTAAAGTGGCGCTGCGCCTGGCGGGGACGCCTATCGGCCCGAACGATACGGCGATTGCCGGACACGCCATCGCAGCTTGTGCCGTGCTGGTAACCAACAATACGCGGGAGTTTGAGCGGGTGCCGGGGCTGACGCTGGAAGACTGGGCGAAGTAAGTTACTCTCTTCAGGGGTAGTTTTCTGTATTATCCGGCAGGTTATTTCGGCGTGCCGGGTATTTTATCCTTAAGGGTGAAGAGCCTGTTGAACTCAGCATAAGACTCCCCTGTTTCAGCCGCGTGCCGGAGATTTGCTTCCAGCAGGTCGGGCAGAGCGATACCGTGACTGAGTGAATGATAGAGATCATAACTACTGACACAGATCACCCGTTTTCCTTTCCCGAATGCCGTCAGACCTTCATCAGTAAACCCCATCCAGCTGATGAATACTCCCCGGGCCCATTTTGCCTTGATGCTGAGTTCCCTTCGAATACATGCAAATCTGCCGCCGGCGTTCTGTTTCGATGCCACTTTGCTTCCATCAGGTAAAAGTCATCATTCAGCCGGAAGCTGCCGTCAATCTGTTCTCCCGTGTTACGGAATGACGAACGGAGGGCAAGCTTAAAGGTACTGAACAATTCAGCAAGCCAGGTTTCAAACCGGAAACCCCGGGGATGGGGAGCCAGGGATTTCATTGCGTTCATTTCGGCTATCAGTGAAGGCCAGTCAACGCCGTTCCATACCTGTACAGGCCTGGCACCTTTGGCTGTATCGGTACCAGCGTTTTCCAGCCGGGAAATCAGTGCAAGAAAGTCATTACGACTTTGTTCGGCCTGCTCAGGCATGGACTTCGTTTTGTAGGGGTCAGCGTGGAAAACGGAAAAATTTGCCGTCGTTAATGCGACAGAACTTATTTACCTCTATTTCACAGTCTGTATCGGCAGGATGTTCAGAGCGTCTAACTTAGATCTATATTAGCAACCTTGAGTTACTTTGTTGAATTAATGTTAACCGCAATTCTAATACAAACAACAAAATAGCCCCCCCTCATCTTCATACCTTAATATCATCTAAACAAAAACCACTTTTATTTCTTCCTTCGGTATAAAAATACGGGTTCTCCCCCCCCCTCCCGAAGACATAAGTCATCTTTGGGTTAACAATTAAATCCATATAAAACAGATAAGTAGGGTTAGCCGATCGCAATCAAACGACAGGTGATGGCGATCAAATTGATCGCCATCACCCATGAATCAGGGTTTGTATATCGTTATTGACGACCTTTATCACAAGAAAGATAATACGTCACATACAGATGCAGGCGGATAATTTCATGATGAGCAAAAAGTATGTTATTAATGCATCCGGATATCGATTTAATGGTTGTAAACTCAATAAAAAATCACTAACGGCAGCAATCCGACATTATGGATTTATTGAGTGCCAAGACATACTTTCCTTTCTGAATTATGTCTGTGGCATTTATCCTGACCGATGCTCCTTAATCTGGCTTAAGGAGAAGACATCCGAATGTCTGGATAAGCATGATGATGGCAGTGAGTATTTCACCATGCTGCGAACGTTAGTAAATGAGTTTGAGTATGCTCTCAGCATCAAAAAAACAATCTGACACAAACAAAATAAAAACATAATAGCTACAAGTAACTACAAATGTGAATTATGACTTGCGCATCACCTTTAACGAAAAAAGACAATATCGCGCAATTCACTGAATTCACAAAATAAATAAATTTCATAATTTTCCGTAATCATCTACGAAATATTCGATGTGCGGAGCTTCCTCCATTCGGCGTATTTTGTTTCCTCTATTTTAGTCGCTTGCAGTATTAAGTTATTATTTTTTAATAACACCCCATTCCTGTCGAGATGATTACAAACACATTATTTAAACTGGTTATGAATATGAAAAACATCATTCCTATTATTTCCCCTGCAGCTATACCTTTGCTGCTACGCCGTGTTGCCTGGATGAATATCGGCGTCCAGTTAGCCTTTCCTCTGGCGGTGGCCTTCACTCCGGTTATGACCGCTGCCAGTGAGGAGCACTTTCTTAAAACATATGCCGGGCAAACGCACCTGCGTACACAGGTGTACACACTTTCTGCAGGCGAATCTGCTGATTCGGTAGCAAAAAAATACAACATTAGTCTGGAGCAGTTGCGCCAACTTAACCAGTTCCGCACCTTTGCACATGGTTTTAACAACCTGCAACCTGGTGATGAACTGGAAATACCTGTGGCTCCGCTGCTACAGGTGAAATGGGAGAACAACAGGGGCGGGGAAGCTGCCGCCAAAGATGAAGGGAGACAAAAAGCAGCTTCAGTAGTCTCACAGACAGGCGGTTTCCTCGCAAAAAATCCGCACGGTGAGGCTGCTGCCTCGCTGGCCATAGGAATGGCAACCAGTTCAGCCAGCGGTGAAATCCAGCGCTGGCTGAGCCAGTTTGGTACTGCGCAGGTGCAGTTGGGTGCAGACAAAAATTTTTCCCTGAAAAATTCGCAGCTTGATTTGTTGATCCCTCTGAACGAACAAAAGGACAGGCTTGTCTTCTCCCAAGGCAGTCTGCACTACACTGATGACAGGACGCAAGCGAACCTTGGGGTTGGTTTCCGCCATTTTTATGACAGATGGATGTTTGGCGTTAATGCGTTCATTGACTATGACCTGTCCCGGAAGCATGCCCGGGGTGGAAGTGGCCTAGAGTATGGGCGTGATTTCCTGAAGCTTGGGCTAAATGGTTACACCCACCTAACTGGCTGGAAAAATTCACCAGAGGTGACGGATTATCAGGAGCGGCCGGCTAACGGCTGGGATATTCGCGCCCAAGCCTGGTTACCTACTTTGCCGCAACTGGGCGGTAAGCTTACGTATGAACAGTATTACGGGAGGGAAGTGGCGCTGTTCGGCGTGGATAACCGCCAGAAGAACCCCCATTCCATCACGGTCGGTATTAACTATACACCTGTACCGCTGATTACCCTGGGTACAGAACAGCGTCAGGGTCAGTCAGGCAAAAGCGACACGCGGCTTACGATGGAAATGAATTACCAACTGGGCGTGCCATGGCGGCGGCAGACTAACCCGGGTGCAGTGGCAGCAATGCGCAGTCTGGCAGGCAGCAGATATGACCTGATTGAACGCAATAACAATATTGTGCTGGAATATCGTAAGAAGGAAACGATACGTCTGCACACAACACACCTGGTGACCGGGTATCCGGGAGAGAGTAAGTCTCTGGGAGTGTCAGTGAGCAGTACATACGGACTTGCGCGGATAGACTGGTTCGCCACGCAACTGCTGACGGCGGGCGGAAAAGTTGAACAACACGGCGCGAATTTCGACATAGTGCTTCCGCCATATCAATCTACGCCAGGTAGTGTGAACACCTACACGGTAGGCGGTGAAGCAACAGACACGAAAGGCAACCATTCAGGCCGCAGCGAAACCCTGGTTGTTGTACAGGCACCTGAAGTTAACAAAATTAACAGTACCTTCACGCCGACGAACAGCACACTGCCAGCTGACGGAAAAAGTACACAAGAGCTAACGCTTAAGCTGAAAGATAAGAATAGCCAGGCGGTGGACATAAGCCTGACAGATATCCTCCTGGATAGCGGTAAGCCAAAGAGTGCGACGATTTCCACATTGTCCAGGAAAGCAGCCGGTGTGTACACCACGATAGTAACTGCGGGAACGAATAATGAGACGGTGACGGTGACACCTTCGGTGAATGGTGTGAAGCTGTCACCTGCTACGGTCACCGTCATCGCGGGAGACGTGGATCCGGCACACTCCGATTTCCATATTGCGCATCAG
>NZ_WHOY01000031.1:4072518-4080012 GCF_009765445.1 Pantoea sp. BAV 3049
CCTGAGCGGATTTTTTTATGCATAAAAAAGGCCCACCGAAGTGAGCCCTGAATAGGTGCGGGCGCTACCCCGCTGCATTAGCGTGTTATCCGGCATTAATTATTTTTTAACTCTGTCACATTTTACATGAAAAGCACCTTGTACCGAAATACGGTACATAGTATTATTGTTTTCACGGGAGGGGGAATAAGCCAACTCCATTAAGCCAGAAGGGCTTTAAAAATGACTAAATCCAAACTCTTTCTTAACGCATGGTCTATCGCACGCGATGCCGCTGCAAAATTTGGCGGTTCTGTAAAATCATACTTCGCTGAGGCTCTCAAAATGGCACATAAGGGAATTGAATTGACCGTTGAATCTCTCATTAAAATTGGCGGCAATGAGTGGGTTAAAGGAGATTATCACCGTGTTTATTTTAATGCCGCAACAATGATCAAATTCATCGGACTCTCATACTCAACTTACAAAACAGGAAACATCAGCTCAGCCACCCTGAATGGTAACCACATTAGCAACGGTAAAGCGGCATCCATTCGCAATGGTCTGGCAGCCTGTAAATTTTGGTTCGATGCGAAAAAGGGCGAATTTGACTCTCGTGATATGTCATCTGATTTGTTTGAAACTGTTGTTAATTCAATTAAACGTTAAGGAGCACAGCATGTATAACAAACCGAATGCCCCTGTAGAATTATCGGAAGTTTTTGGAAGAATAAACAATTCAGGCACCGTAGATATTTTATTTATTGACGACGGTGAGCGAGTGAATCAACTCAATTCTGATGTTTATCCCGTCGGAGAGTGTCTTAACGCCCGAAACTATCATTCGCGCGGTGTAGTGTTGAGTTTGGGTGACGCTCAAAAACTCGGAATTATCATTGAATAACAACTATCAGGCCCGGTTCGCCGGGCCTGTATTGAGGCGCAAAGTGGATAACGACGAAAAAATAGAACTACTGACCCGCGCTGGCGAAACTGCGTACGGTCAGAACTGGAAATCTGAGCTGGCACGATTCATGGGCATTAATGACCGCTCAGTTCGACAGTGGGCTGCTGGTGAGCGCCGCATCCCTGCATCTGTAATTCGTGGCATGGTGTCACATTTACGTGACCGCGCCGCCCTGATGAACAGCGAAACAGACAGACTGGTTCGGGACATGCATTATGATAGAGACCCGGAATTTACTGCTCTGAAAGTGCTGTTTTTACCTAATCGCCGCCCATCTACTGACAGGCTCGGCAATGATGCATACAAATTTTTATGTTTCGATGTCGATGGTTTTATATACTGTATCGACAGTAATGATCGCGTCATCAATATGCATGGCGATGATACAGTGCTGAAAAATGCAACTGTTGCAGAGCTACGCGCAGCATATGACCTGTATATCAATGACCCTGCTAATTTAGTTGACTGATCGGACTAAAACCGTGGCTTGACGTAATAGATACTGACGGTTAAGTTGAAAGCGTTCCCCGCACCAGCGGGGATGAACCCGTTACACCTTATTCTTGTTATACGTTCCCCGCTCCGGCGGGGTTTTTGCTTTTAGTCACCACGACGCATTATCGCGATAGTTAACTGGCTCGTCGGCCCGTGGCTAATTGGGTTGTGGTGGCTGGTGCTGTGGTTCCAGCATCTCTTGTCAGTGAGCATTTTTAGACTCTTCTTTGAATCGCGACCCAGAGGCCAGCCTGGACGATCAGCTCATATATGGCGCATCAGCCTGCGCATTCACCACAACGGAGAAAACACTCAGCGCCTCTGTTGCGGCCAGGGTCGCCCGCTAAATGCTTTCACCTGTTGTGCAGAAACGAAAAAGGCCCCGCATTGCGGAGCCCTTTAATCATTTTGCTTATGTGCGGTTATTAATATCCCACGATGGGTCTTATATTCTGCCAGGTTTATGCAAAAAGCAATAGCAGGATGGTCATGAATTTTAATTATTTGTCACTTTCTCGAACTCAATTCCAGCTTTTTTCTCTTCCACTTTGCACTTTTCAATCAGGCGATCATAAAGTGGCTTCCAGTTGCGTGACCATGACGACTGGGTTAATTCGGGCACCAGGTGGCGAATAGCCGTGAAGGCCAGTGTAGACGGTTGACGTTTAAACCCTGCCCCTCCGCACCGCTCACAATCTTTTTCAACCGGTACTCCCTGCAGTCTGGACTTCTCAATATCACGCACGCGGCCGGTACCGTTACAGCGACACCGGGCAGAAAGCTTCCCTTTGCCGTGACATGTCACACATTCGTTTTCAACCAGCTGCAGCTGATATTTTGGCGGAGTATGCCTGTTTGACTCGGGGTCACCACATCCAGGATGAGTCATGACCCAGCCCAGCGTGTTTGTGACTCCCCGGCCGGAGCAATCGGAACATGTCTTTGTGTCGGCAGCGGATCGCGCGTAATCGTCATAAGCAAATTTTGCCAGCACCACCATGCACTGACCCATTTTTGAACCAGCCGCTTTACAGAGAAGCCGGGGCGCTGTTTTGCGGGCATAACTTGTCAGCAGGTTAACCGTTGCCGTGCGGTCGCTGTCGCTTATCCCCGCTTTGCCCAGGTATGCATGCATGCCGAACCCGGCTTTTGCCTGACACATGCCAATGGCTGCCATCACATCGGTGCCGGTCAAACTATCGGACAACGTCGCGCGGGGGCTGTCGCTGATCATCATGCTCTTCGGGCTGAAGTGCTTCAGTGCTGATTCAATCTTCATCGGTGCGCTCCTCTGTCATAACTGGTTTCGTCTGGTCACTGCCGGTCTGTCAGTCCATCTGGTTGAGCTGGATCCGCCCTCCTTCGCCCCAGAGCTTCGTTACCCTCACGTCCCACACAGCGCAGTCATCGTCGTAGATTGCATCCATTAGCGCCTTCAGCAGGTTGTCCGCATCAGGCTTCTGCTGGTGTGGCCTCCCGATATACTCAGCTCGCTTCTTTTTGCTCCAGCTGTCTGGCATAGGCAGAACGAACGTTACGTGGCAGCCGAACTGCGGCAGTGTCATACCACGCAAACGCACCTCGTCACAGAATGCGCGGTACCGCAGAACAGCAGGCCTTTTCGCCCAGCGGTCCCTCTGCGTCATACGGGGTTTTGGCAACGGGCAAATGTCATAGACCTGCATCAAAAATCTCTCCTGTTCTGGTGATGGCCTGCAGCTGGTTTAGTGGTGCAGATGCGGGCAGCTTCTGCCTGGTCCGTGTCATGGAAGTGTCCATTGCGGAACTCCTGGTATACGGTACCCAGGGTGCCGAACCGGTTCTTTGTCACGATGATCTCTCCATACGGCGCTGCAGGACTGTTTTCGTTATAAACAGCGTCGCGATACAGCATGATGATGCTGTCAGCGTCCTGTTCAATGCTCCCGCCGTCGCGCAGGTCAGCATTTACCGGGCGTTTGTTAGTGCGCTTTTCTACTTCACGCGACAGCTGGCTGAGCGACAACACTGGAGTTTTCAGTTCCTTCGCCATGGTCTTCAGGCCGCCAGAGATTACTGCGATAGCCAGATCGTTACGCTCGGCGCGCGGCTTTTTGATGAGACCCAGATAATCCACCAGGATCAGGGACAGCCCCGGGTACCGGCGTTTATGGCGTTCTGCAATAGCGCGGATCTGCTCAATGGTCAGGTTTGCGGCATCAACCATCCACACGTCCAGCCCCATAAGCCGCTGTATGCCCATGGAAATCTTGCCCCAATCGATATCATCCATGCGGGATGGTTTGCGCAGGCTGGATACCGGCATATTGGCCGCGCCAGCAATCTGGCGTTCGATAACCTGCTGGTTGCTCATCTCCATGGTGAAAATTAGCACCCCGCGCCGGATCCGCTGTTCACCCATCACCCTTTCACTGGATGCCACGCCCTCGGCAACCTTCAAGGCAAACTCTGTCTTACCCATGCCTGGCCGGGCGGCCACAACGACAAAATCCTCGTCGTTCATCCCGCCAGTAATCTCGTCCAGATCAGCAATACCGGTCTTCAGTGTGTCTGACTCTTCGCCATTGGTAACGCGGCGCTCCAGCACCTCGGCATAAGCGCCCAGCAGTTCGTCGATATGCACCGGGATCACCTCATCACCAGGACGGCCCAGCGCCATTACCTGGCTGGTGAATTTCTGGATGTTCTCCAGCGCCTGCTCATGGTTATGGGCCATTGTTATCTGGTCATAGCTGGACTCCATCAGCTTCGCGAAGCTGCGGATCACGAATTTCTCGTTCAGCGCCTTTGCGTAACCTTTGAGGTTTGCTGAGCTGGGAACGGCCTTGCAGGTCTCCATAACATTCGCGAACGTTCCGTTCTCGGTGCCCATAGCATCAGCCACCAGCAGCGCGTCGATCATCTTTCGCTGAGTAGCCTGACGTTTAATTTCCGCGAACAGTTTGTTGTAAAACGGTGTTACGAATGCGTCGCCTGGCAACGTGTTCAGGACGTCCACGGCATCTGGCGTCAGGCCTGCGTTGAGCAGCGCTCCCAGCACGCTGGCTTCCAGGTAATAATCTTCGGCTATCACAGCGAACCCTCCCGGACTTTGCGAAGGGTGTCGGGTTTCATCAGGAAATCGAAGCTGGCGCGCCAGCCGGAAGGACTTTCACCGAAGTAATACGGGCGGGCTTCGTTCAGGAATGCCGTGAAGTAGGCGCGGAAAGCCTCCACATTTTTTTTGCTCATGTGCTTAACAAACTCGCGGATCATCACCTCACGGTCGCTGTCCAGTTCGGCCGGTGGCATGCGTTCTCCGGCCAGCTCGTTGTATGCGTCAACAACGGCAGCGCAGTCGATATCGACATACGTTTCCACCCAGGCGCTGGCGTCTGCCAGGTAACCATCGAACCGGTTCACCCGGCAGATGTTCGTAGGTTTGGCCACACTACCGTACCGGCGCTTCCAGGTCAGTACGACCCAGCGAACGACCAACTTCAGGTCGTCAACGGTGTACGCATGGCGGGACGACTTAGGGGTCAGCAGAACTGCAAAGGCTTCTGCAGAGCGGCAGGTGGTTCCTGTAAGCTCGTTGTAATAATCCAGGACCTGTTTTGCCTGTGACAGAACTTCTTCTGAAAATTCCCCCTTGGGGGCTTTAGGGGGATCTGTTTTTACTTTCTTTGGAATAATGTCTTTGGTGTTCCCCTGTTTTGAGGGATTGCGCTCCCTCAATTTAGGGGATTTTCCATCCCCTGATTTAGGGGAATATCCCTCATTTTGAGGGATTCGCCATTCTTCCACGTTTTTATTGGGTCCAATCTGGCGGCCACGCTGCAGGAGAACGTTCATTTCAACCAGTTCTACGCGGGCCTCACTGCACCTTTTTTCCGGTAGTCTGGCTATCTCAGCGATCTGCGAATTACTGATTCTGTCCATGGTTTTGTTCCATCCGTAAGTTAACCGCAGAACGGCCAGCAGAACCTTGAAATGGCGCTTGGTCAGATCAGCGCCTGAATATTCTTCCAGCAGCATGTTCGCAAGGCGGGTATACCCATCATCGGTGTCAGCCACGCGCTGCTCCTCACGCTTACGGTAAGCGCCTAAATTTATGACTTCTGCTGTGTTACTCATGGTCTTTACTCGCGCGCCGGTTGGCTTCCAGAATCTGACGTAGGCGATCAGCCGCTTGTGGGTTAAAAGCCCTGGCGAACTCTTCCCGGGCCATGTCTTTATGATCAGTAGTTTCTGGTTGCGCGTTGCGTCGTTTCTGTCGCATAATTGACCTCGCTTTAGCTAAGCAATGCAGTACCCGGCTGTTCAGTTGGCCCTGTTCAGCCTTCCCCTTCAAACTCTGTGAAATACTTCTGGAAATACCACTTCGGCACGAAACACTCATGCTCATAACCTGGACGCATGAATATAACCCTGCGCTCCTGCCTGTCGTAGCCAGTGACGCGCACGACAACTCCACGCCGATCGCGAAACTGCTGATTTGTCTCAACGAAGCGCCCATCATCCACCTGCGCCCCCGTTAGCGGACCGGATATGCTCCAGCATGGCTATCAGGCCCCGTGCAAGATCCGCTGTCTCATCACCCTTGAACAGGACCAGGCCGGAAGGCTGCTCGAAGTCGATGGCCGCTAACAGCTGGCTGGCCTTCTCAACCAGTCCGCCTTTGCTCTGCCATCGGCTGACCTGGGATTTGTCGACGCCGATCTGTTTGGCAACTGCCGTCACCCCCTGAGCGGCAATTCGGCTGACAATCTCACTCTCGATGTCACGCGCTTTGTTGCGTGACGTTGCGCTTGATTCCATTGATAATTTTCCGTGTTGATTAGTGTGATAAAGTTTCAAATCAATATTTGGCTTTAGCGATTGAATTGAGCAGTTCAGAAGCGCTGACTTTCCCATCAGTAGCCATAACAATTGACGGAATAAATCGTGCGCTAATTTCTGAACCGTTCAGCCACTTGCTTATAGATGGCTGGCCCGTTCCTACACGCCGCGCCAGTTCCGATTGGGAACCGACAATTTCAATAGCTCTTTTGATGACGGCATTCATAAATTATTCCCTTTTACATAGTTCAATGCAGATTATGCGCCAGAGAATTGATTAGTTCAAGTCTCAAGAGACTTTGACTGATATTCTTTACGGAATTACTTTCTTTGTTATGAAAACACTATCTCAAAGACTGGCTTACGCGATGAGCCAAACTGGCAAGAACAACCAGACAGATCTGTCAAAGATCTCTGGTGTATCTCAATCAACCATTTCCAAAATACTTAGAGGAGAGAACAAAACCTCGAAAGAAACCGGCAAATTAGCTAAATCATTAGGCGTTAGTGCTGACTGGCTAATCAGTGGGCAAGGGGACATTTGGGGGAATAGCAATTCAAGATTGGAGAGTGTAGACGCTTCCAGGGAGGTTTCATTATGGGATGCGTCAGGTGATAGCGGGGAAAAAATAAGCTGGATAGAGCCATTACCAAAAAACGCACAAGCGTATATAATTCAAGGTAATACAGGGATATCACGTATACCAAAACACTCCATCGTGATTGTTAACCCAGATATCACACCGCTAACGAACGATCTTGTTGTCGCTGAAGTCGCTGGTGCGGTTTCTGTTTTTATCTATCATTTGAATGGAGCTGGTGAGTCCTTCTTGTCAGTAGATGACGATCGAATTCCGTTAGCCAAAGTTACCGACGCTTCAACCGTACGCGGCCCAGTACAGCAGGTGTACATTCCAACCTTATCGAGGTAGTCAGATGCCTCTTTACTGACTGGAGTTTCCTCGTAAACTCCAGCCATCCTTCTTACTAATAGCTTACCCATCCCACTCCCCTATCTTCAGATTCGATTCACTGTATATAAATACAGTATAACCACCCCGCTTTGAAAATCTAACAAAAATAAATTCTTTTGCGAATGAAGAAATTAAGTCCCTAAAGACTTTTTATGTAAAGTCTTTATTGACTATATTTATTCTTTAGCGCATAGTTATCCCATCAGCACGACACACCGCTACACAGTCAGCTGACCCGCTCTTTAACAATCAGGACTG
>NZ_WHOY01000031.1:4080022-4092601 GCF_009765445.1 Pantoea sp. BAV 3049
TTACCGGGGTTGCTGGTATGATGGTAGGCGTTTCGCAGATACTTAGACGATCAGGAACAGCAGTTAAATATTCGATAGACAATGATCATAATATAACAAGCATGGGTGGGCAGCCTGCTGAGCATCATATATTGTCTGAAAACATTGTAGCATTCTATGATAGTTACAAAAAATCGAAGAGATTAAACATTCTCGGGCATGGCCATTTTATAGCTAATTCTTCAGATGAGATCGCTCATGTGGCAATCAGGAACAAAAGTAATTTCTGGGAAGCAGAAGAATTGGCCAAGGTATTGAAAAAAGAAAATATTATAAGTGATGACGTTCAAAACATTCGTCTATTGATGTGTTTTTCTGCTGATGGAGGTAGTAATTCATTTGCTCAAAAATTAGCTTTTTGGACTAACAAGAACGTAAAAGGTTACGTCAATAAACTCTATATAAAAAATTACATATCAACTAACCCTAGTGAATACTCTGCAGCTATATTGAACAGAGATTTATCTTCTGCAATTTTTACTCCACCTCAAATAATAAAAAAAGGATTAAGGCTAAAACTTTTCGGTGAACCTTACAGACCGTTACATTTCGTACCATAAGAATGCAATTATATAGCATCGCAAATTGTCTCAATGCATAAATATCTAGATTGATTCGCCCCGACAATCTAATAAGGGAACACCCAAAACAGACAGCCCGGTGAGACAGTTTTTCTGTCTCATTTGGGGTGTTTTTGCCTCGTCCCGGTGCTACGTTTTCATCATCTAAAGGCTAACGAGACAGATTTCATTATTTATGGGGCGTTGGTGCACGGATGGCCAAACCGTTATCATCAGCGCCAGTCCATTCTGAAATGTGCTAACGATGCCGCATAAACACAACGCCACAAAGCGACACCATATTCCAAAAGCAAAATACACCGTCACCAACTGGCCGCAATATGAAGCCGGTCTGAAACAGCGCGGCAGCCTGACGCTCTGGCTGGGGTCCTCTTGGAAAACGGAAAATATCCTACGCTAAGACTATTTTTCGTAAACCTTCATGCCTTTTTTAGCGTTTGCAGAGATCCTATTTAACTCGTTCCAGGCATACCAGGGCATTTGATACGAGCAAGTGTTGCCCTTCTCTAACGCCTGACACTACGCAAGGTTGGCAGTACAGCGTGCTGTGGGTTGAGCACCAGGACAAGGGGCGGCTGGAGCTGAACTTCCTGATCCCGAACACGGAGCTGCTGACCGGAAAACGACTGCAGCCGTATTACGACCGCGCCGACCGTCCACACATCGATGCCTGGCAGACCATAGTGAATGGCAGTCTGGGGCTGCACGACCCGAACGCGCCGGAGAACCGGCGGGCGCTGGTCACGCCGTCCGCGCTGCCGGAAGTAAAGCAGGAAGCTGCTCAGGCGATTATACGGGGGTTACTAGCCTTAGCCTCTTCCGGGGAGCTGAAACCCCGTCAGGACGTCACTGAGGCGCTGGAAAGCGCAGGTCTTGAGGTGGTGCGCACCACGAAAAGCAGTATCAGCATTGCCCACCCGGACGGGGGGCGAAACATCCGACTGAAGGGAGCCATCTATGAACAGTCTTTTAACGCTGGCGAAGGACTTAGAGCAGAAATCGAAAGCGCAGCAGCAGACTACCGGCGAGATGCTGAAAGCCGCATTCAGCGAGCACGAGAAGTCTGTCAGAGCGGAACTGAGCGAAAGCGAGAAGAGAATCAGCGCCGCCATCCTCGACTACGACCGGAAGCTGTCCTCAGCCATGAGCCAGCGCACGAAAGGGATGGTGCACATGGTCAGCCGGACGTGGCTGACGATCGTCCTGGTCTCCGCGCTGCTGATCGCCTCGAGCGCGGGCATTCTGTGGTGTCAGGGGCAGCAGATGATCGACAATTACACAAGCATCCGGGAGCAGAAGGACACACTGGAGAAGCTGAACGCGCGAACATGGGGCGTGAGGTACCAGGAAGACAACCAGGGGCGCTTTCTTATGCTGCCGGAGGGCGTGAAAGCGAACACGAACTGGACGTTCGACAGCGGCACGAAGATCGGCATCAGACTGGTACGGGAGTAGAGCATCTTGACGGAGCTGGAAAAACAGTTGCTGAGCGCATTAGAGCAGCTACAGCAGGACTACTCGAAAAGGCCGGACGAGTGGGAGAACGCCTTCGCGGAATGGCGGACGATATCTGGGCTTATGCAACGGGAGAACGCGGCGCTGAGCGAGCGCGTTACGGGCTTGAGCAGGCAGGTGCAGAGTTTGAGCGAGCATCTGCGCCGGTTGTCGAGCGGCTGAATGCCGTCGAGCTGCGTCAGCAGCAGGAGCGCGCGGCGCAGCATCAGAAAGCGCTGGAGCTGGAGCGATCACAGCGGCAGCGGACGTATAACGGCCCTTCACTGTGATAACCGGATAAAACGGGGCTTCCGGCGGACATCTGCGCTGAAAGCCTGAGTCATTCACCCGGCTGCATGGCTATGCAACCCGGGGAAATTTACCGGACGCAAAAGGGGCAGTTTACCGGGTGCTTTGCTGCGGGTTTTACCCGGCAGGCACCATATTCGCGCCGAACCCGCCCGGCGCGGGGCGGCCAAGAGATGTTATGGTAAATGATAATGTCACTGGTGACGCTGTTTTTTATAAAATTCAGCATCAAGCCAACGCATGAAATACTCAATTTTTTCAATGAAATAAGATGTTTCACCGCAAGGAGAAATCCCCATTGTCAGCAAGTAATCAATATCTTTAGCTAAGGTAGGATATTGATGTCTAATCTTTTCGCAATGTTCCTGAAGTGTACTAGGCCAGTCTTTATCATATTCATTGCGGAGAATATTTGTTGCTCTAATTACTTTTCTTGCTGCTGCACGCTGTAATTGTTGCTGTTTCTTTATATCAGTCTCAGACCTTAACTGTTCTATGTACTTCTCAAGTACAGGTATAAAGTCGCCATTAACGGCAATTGCAATCGATCGTGATGGTCTAAAAAGTTCGAATCGCCTGCTTAAATCCTCACCAAATACGCAAGTGCAATGATGTTTTAACCAGTATCCCCAACTTTGGTGATTATCCGCTTTCAGCACCTGTTCTAGTGAAGCGCAATCGAAGTCAATTTTGCTGGCTATTGAGTTGCTTCGCTCTATTTTTAATCGTGTGATATCCAGTTTTTTCGCTGTAATCGGGTCCACATCACTGGTAAATATAACTGTAATATCGAGGTCGGATATGCCTAGTTTTGCTTTACCTTCTGCAACGCTGCCATATACATACAGGCTATGTATATAATCAGGAAAATCGTCATTCAGGATTGAAATTACATTAGCTATTAAATGTGAATATTCAGGTTGTATCCCGTTAAATCGGGGGCGAGTTATGTAGCCATTTCTATCGACAGCCATACATTTTCCATATCCACAGGACTTTATGAAGGTACTAAATTATTGTGGATATCATGATAATCCACAAGGATCTTCTTGAGATCTGCGGAGGAGAGTCGTAGTCGGGGTCCTCTTGGAAAACGGAATATATCCTACGCTAAGAGGGGTCTGACGCTCAGTGGAACGAAAACTCACGTTAAGCAATGTTTTCTTCCTCCGACGCCTCTTTTAATGGCCGCAGATGCCCTTTCGTCACCAGTTCTGCCAGCGTGAAGGAATAATGGCCGAGCATATTGATATGTCCGTGGCAAAGCGGTGAGAGACGTGCGATATCTTCATCATTCACTGCACCCTGTTCCCAGATATGATCCAGTGACCTGCTCCCCGTTGATTAATACACCGCGATGTTAGTAATGTCTTCATAAGCCACATGAGGACATCCCCATGAAGAAGCGTTTTTCCGACGAACAGCTCATCAGTATCCTCCGCGAAGCTGAAGCCGGGGTTTCTGCCCGTGAGCTCTGCCGCAAGCACGCCATTTCCGACGCCACCTTTTATACCTGGCGTAAGAAGTATGGCGGTATGGAGGTGCCCGAGGTTAAGCGACTGAAGTCGCTTGAGGAAGAGAACGCCAGACTCAAGGAGAGCGTGAAAAAACGTGGGGCAATCACCGAATAGGTCTTTTGCTGGGGCTAGAATAACCAGCATCCATTAGTCAGCATGCTTGTTATCCCGCGATGAAAATCTATGTTATCAAAATCGCTGGGCGTGGTATTAGCCCTATGGTCTGGCGTCGGCTAAGAATCGCGGCTGATACCTCACTGGCCGCACTTCACTTTATTTTCCAGAGCGTGCAGAGTTGGGGTGACGACCACCTTCATCAGTTTCATATTTACGGCAAAGATTACGGTATATCCTACGAGGGCGGCATCGGTTTTCCAGATAACCCCTTCCAGCTCGTGATTGACAATTTCGCTTTTGATGCTGGTGATCGCTTTACCTATGAATACAATTTCTTTGAGCACTGGCTACATGATGTTCGCGTTGAAGCTGTCCATGAAGACTCTACGCTGAAAACGCCATTTTGTATGAGCGGTCATGGAATGCCCGGAGCAACGGCTGAAGATGAAGCCGATAAGACGCTGGCGTTCCTAGAGGCAATAGTCAACGCAGATGATGCAGCAACGATTGGTGATATCAGACCTTTTATCGACGATCTGGATTCCGTTCGGTTTAACCGCGATAAAATTAACCGACAGCTGAGCAAACTCGACCTTGCATCACCGATGCTGGAACCTCAGGTGATCTGGCTGGGTCATCGTCGCTGAACGGCGTCTATAAAGGTATACGTTTTTAACATATCCCGCAGATCACCGATAGAACGTCTATAAACCTCCCAAAACCTGTATTTATGGATTATTCTCTAAATGTCTGAAAGGTTTGAAGATGTTTCGGAGGTTTTAAGTGCAATATGCCTACATCAGGGTGAGCTCGGTCGATCAAAATACGGCCCGGCAGGAAGAAGCTTTGTCAAAAGCGGGATTTCAGCCTGATAAAATTTGTGTTGAACATGCCAGCGCGAAAGATACGAATCGACCCGGGTTACAGGAGCTCCTTGGGCAATTACGCTCAGGCGATACGCTTCTGGTCCATTCCATCGATCGCCTTTGCCGGAATATGTCGGATATGTGCGCTGTCACAACCCACCTTCGTGACCAGGGCGTTACTCTTATTTTTCTGAAAGAGCAGCTTACGTTCAGCGCAGGCACAAACAATCCGATGCAGGAACTACAGCTGCACATGATGTCTGCATTCAGTCAGTTTGAACGCGCATTATTGAAAGAAAGACAGGCCGACGGCATCGCGGCGAAAAAGGCACGGGGAGAAAAAACCGGGCGTCCCTGCGCGGATATCAAAAAAATTCAGGAAATCGACGCACTCAGGACCCGGGGCGTCAGGCTTAGGAGCGCCTGCGCCCATGCGGGACTTGGCGTTTCCACCTACTATAAAATACGCAACCAGATGAAAAACCAGTAATCAGGAGATCCCCACCACCGCAGGAGGCAGAGATGAAATTAACGCTCCAGATTGTCATAACTGATGAATCAGGCCCGAGTCGAACGGAAGAACTGATGACATTTCAGAAGTCAGGAGATGCCCTGAATGATATTGGGTTATCGGTTGCAGAGTCGAAGCAGTTACTGGGTACCGTCCAGCAGTCAGTCGTTCAGCAGCAGGCGGACGAATATACTCACCAGCATATCCAGTGTCCTCACTGCCTTGCGGCGCGCAGAATCAAAGGCCGGCAGAAAATACAGTACCGGACGCTGTTTGGTGTTACTCCCGTATCGGGGCTCCGGGTATACCGCTGTCGCTGCGAAGAAAATGCAACAAAGACTGTCAGTCTGCTCAGTGACTGGGCTGGCGATCACACTCATCCTGCCTTGAAGTAAATAGAAACCCGCTGGGCCTCCTTAATCTCGTATGAAATGACGACCCGTTTGTTGAAAGATGTTCTGCCTGTGGGTAACGGCCTGAATGCCTCCACGGTGAGAAATCACTTATGTCAGGTAGCACAGCGCCTTGATGCAGAGGCAGAATCACATGCCGGTTTTCTTTCCGGCTGCCCCCGCGACTGGGGAAAGCTGCCAAAACCAAGAAAACCGCTTGTGGTGGGTATTGATGGGGGTTATGTTCGCGATCGGAATGACAAAAAGCGTAATTTTGAAATCATTGCCGGTAAATCATTTTCTATCGGTGCCCCAACAGACACGCGGCGCTTTGGTTTTGTCCAGAAGGACGACTGCCATCCGGAACGCCGACTCATGGCGCATCTCTCTGCACAGGGAATGCAGGCCAACCAACAGATATTCTTTTTATCCGACGGTGCGAATAACCTTAGAGAATTGCAGTTCGGTATGTATCCTGAGTCAACTCATGTGCTTGACTGGTTTCATATCACGATGCGGCTGACGGTGTTAATGCAATATGCGAAGGGATTGCAGGCATCAGATCCGGAGACGGGCAGCAAGGTTTCGGCGCTTCTGGAAAGCAGTAAAAGATACCTCTGGCATGGTAATGTTGCCGCCGCACTGGAACATATTGATAACTGCAGTATGTACTGTGATGACCCAAAGCTTAGCTATACCAATTTGAAATCTCTGCAAAAACATCTGGATGAAATGTATGCCTACATACGGAACAATCAGATGATGATCCCAAACTACGGAGAAATGCGCCGGTACGGGGAGCTGGTTTCAACGGCGTTTGTAGAGTCAACGATCAACGAAGTGATCGCCAGGCGAATGGCCAAAAAGCAGCAGATGCAGTGGAGCAGAAAAGGCGCGCATTATTTGCTACAGACCCGTACTGCTGTTCTGAATAACGAGCTGCAGGATAAATTTGCAAGCTGGTACCCCGGTTGCACGATAGACGAACAGAGTGGCGGTGCGATGGCAGCATAGCTCACAACTGCCCCAGGGTTTTCATGCTCTCCTCGCTGGGCGTCCTGTTCACTGGTTGAGGCGCGGAGGTAGGCACGAACAAATATGGTCATAGTGCTGTTTAAGTCCTTTAACGAAACCAGTTCGTTTAAAGTGGGCCGGAGAGGCTTAAACAGCACCGGATTGAAGCGGTTCGGTACAGGGATACTTAAATCGAACCAAGATAAATGCCAATAGAAACTGTAAGCTCACTCATTTATCGTTTATAGTAGCCACCAAATTTAAATAAACGAAAGAGAGAAGACGAATGGATTCTGGCAACGAAAAGGGGGCTAGCATATACTCCCCGCTCATTCTAAAAATTTATGATTTTTGGGTGCTCGGTATTTCCAATAATTACGCTTGGGGTTGCAACACTGAAAATATTCTTCTAAATCACTTTCGTCAAAATATGGCAGCAAAGCATTTAGATATTGGCGTCGGTACGGGTTATTACATTGACAATATCAGGGGTAATTCTAATAACATCACCCTGATGGATCTAAACCAAAACAGCCTTACGGCCGCCACTCAACGTATCGGTTCACATCGCATACATCATACCTTACAACATGACATCTTCACACAATTACCAGAGAGTGAGAAAGAACAATATGATTCTGTTTCAATGTATTATCTTCTGCATTGTTTGCGTGGAAATATGCATAAAAAGACAGTGGCTATTGAACATGCCTCACAAGCCCTGAAGTCTGACGGCACACTTCATGGGGCGACCATTTTAGGCAAGGGCGTTGAACACAATGGACTGGGACGATACTTAATGAAAATATATAACAAAAAAGGAATTTTTTGTAACCTCGCAGATTCTTATGAGGATCTGAAGATCATTCTGGAACGCTATTTTGCCAGAGTAACTATCCAGCAACATGGAGTTGTCGCTGTGTTTACCGCTACGGATAAAATAGATAATTTAGACAGTCCTTTAAAAAGGTCAGTTTGGAGATAGTAAATAGTGTACGATAAGGTCAACTTTTAACCATAAATCGGTTGCGCATACTTTAAGAGAACGTAGCGATTCAATCTCCTAACCATGAACGGCATAAGCAAAGAAATTGCGCACGACGCGATGAATAACAAAACCTCGGAAGGTTTGGTTGCTGATGCCGCAATGTCCACAGCTGAATTCATGGGGTTCAGCCGTAATAGCGGGCTGGGGATCTATAAATCAGTCTCGCTTGCTGCAAATGCATATAGCATATTCGGTCTGTTCAGACGCCCTGGAACATGGCGTTTATTCCGATATCTGCCCGCTGATTATTACCGAAAAGTCAGCACCATGAGCCGTCCAAAGCTCACAATGAAAATTGCCGGTTATGGTGTTAAAGCTAAGGTCATATTTGACCTTATGTCTGTCACTGACGCGATTCAGAATTAGCCGTTAATCTGCGATAGCGCCATGACTTGTATGCAAGTTTTGCTGGCGTTAAATACCATATAAAAGGTAATACAATCGCCAGTGTGGGGTAATGGGAGCGAAGCTACAAAATGCGACATCTGCTCTGATTAAGTAGTCCCCTGGAAATTATCCCACGCCAGAACTACTTTTTAAGCCAAGATTATCCCTCACTAAATTCCTTATGTAACACTACGGCCAGTGCCGATGGATTTTCCCAGGACATAGAGTGTCCTGCATCTGGTACGATTGCTACGGATATGCCCTTATGGTTGAGATACTGGAAGTCGCTGTCCGGTAATGACTGTTCGCCAAAAATCAGTGTGCGCGAACAGGGCAGGTTGAGGAAGATATCCATCCATGACGGAGAGGTTCCATCAATCAGACTTTTGGCTCCCCGCCACATTGCACAGGGGGCCGCATTTTGGGCCGAACCTTTCCAGGGGGATGTGTGGTTTGCCAGTATCTGGTCGTACACTTGCGAGATAAACTCAGCTTCTGGTTTCTCCACCAGAAGGCGGCTGTATACGCCACCTCCCGCATGAAAATTAGGTTCCGAAACCACCAGTTTACACACCCGTTCACGTAATTTTTCGGCCACTTCAATAGCAATACTTCCCCCCATGTTGTGACCATAGATATGGCACTGTGTGAGCTCCAGTGCGTTCACCACTTCGATAACAACATCAGCCTGGTGAGCAATGCTGTAATCATAATCACGAGGTTTATCACTGAAACCATATCCGGGAAGGTCTATCAGTATGGCTCGTCGTCCGCCGAATGCCCGGTCTGCAACAATTCGGGGATACTCATAAGAAGAAGCGCACCCAAGTCCGTGAATAAACACAACAGGAATACCCTGTCCTGGTAAATCATGCCAACGCACGCTGGCTCCTGCGGTTAACGAAAACAAACTCTGCATGCTGTATCCCTCTGTTAATTCATACTGTTGAACTGGACTCCATTCAGGAACCGGAAAGCATTACGTTACGTAACCTTGTTATCACGCAGGCGCATAATGGTTTGTCGGGTAGTGTTGAACTCACGGGCCACGGCACTCACAGTCATCCCCATGCTGAGCCGTTCCAGTACCGATTTCTTCTGTTCATCATTCAGCGCGGAGGGGCGTCCAAAGCGTTTCCCTGATGCCCGGGCCCTGGCAATACCGGCGTGTGTGCGCTCAATTAGCAGATCCTTCTCAAACTCAGCGACAGCCGAGATCACCTGCATGGTCATTTTCCCCGCCGGGCTGGTCAGATCCACGCCGCCCAACGCCAGGCAGTAAACCCTGATGCCCGATGCAGCCAGTTGCTCCACCGTTTTCCTGACATCCATAGCATTTCTTCCGAGGCGATCAAGTTTGGTAACAATCAGCACATCGCCATTTTCCATTCTGTCGCGCAGACGGGTAAATCCAGGCCGCTCACTGGCGGCAACGGAGCCACTGATGTGCTCTTCGATCAGTCTCTGGGATTTGACGGCAAAACCGGCTGCTTCGATTTCCCTGCGCTGGTTCTCCGTGTTCTGCTCCAGTGTGGAAACACGACAGTAGGCAAAAACGCGTGACATGATGAAAATTTCCGTCCGAAAAGGATGTACGAATCATAACGCGTGTACGAAAATAATTTCACCTAGTTTCGTACAGTATTGAGAGCCCGTGTACGAAACCGAACGGTTCTGGACACCATCAGGCTGCCAGCGCCAGTCGTTGATCCATGTTCAGCTCGATACGACCATACGGATTAACATGGTGGTATATCAATGGTGTCAGACCACGCCAGTCCTCTTCTGTCATTCGCTGCTGCCAGACCGGCTCTGCCAGCACATTCTGAATCAACAGGGTATTGATATAGACTAGGCTGATTTGCAACAGGTGCAGAGAGAGCATCGACAGTTCCTGATCCGCAGGCCGGTTGCTGGTAAATTCTCCGTGTTCACCATAAAAAATAAAATTATTGGCGCTGTTCCAGTTTTCCACGACGTTGAGACCCGCATTAATTTCGCAACGCAGCGACTCATCCTGCAAATAACGGCAGAGGAAGATGGTCTTAATCGCTTTACCCAGCTCCGCGAGTGCTTTATAGGTTGGATGCTGAATGTTATTGCGGGTGAATCGTCGTAATATGGCCTCTGGTTCTGCTGTTCCGGTTTTAAGTGCCGCTGTATATTTGATTATCTCGTCATACTGTTGTGCAATAAGCTCCCAGTCGATTCCCCGGGTTAAAATCGGCGTAAGATGCGGGTACAACGAGGCATCTTCCTTTTCACACACATACAGTTTCTGTCGGGCGATCGCTTTCAGACGCGGCAACAGATCGAACCCCAGCACATCACTGAACGCAAAGGCCACCTCACTTTGTCCGTGGCTGTCCACATACTGGTGATTGATTTCCATGTCGGTACAGTGGCGCAGAACACCTTCCATCATCGCGGCCACCTCCGATGAAGAACAACGGCGTAATTGTGAATAAATACACGTGGAGTGCGTATCGACATGCCAGTAAATCATCACGCCGCGCCCGCCATAGCGTGCATGCCATTCTGTCATCAGATTCTGATCATACGCCCCAAACTTTCGGGAGTCCGCCGCACAGGATGTCGTCGCGTTTCCCCAGATAGCGGGCTGACGAATACGGAAAATACCGTTCACAATATGAGCAATTGCGGAGCGTAAAGTATTTTTCTGAATAAACCGCCGTTTAACGTAGCGCAATTCATCATAGTTAACACGGGGTTGCTGGCTGGCGATACGCTTCAGCCCTACATTCGTTCCGAGGCCAAACAGACATAACAACAGGCGGCGTTGTAATACCTCAGGCTCAAGCACTTCCCGACTGGCAGATGTGCGAAATAGCAACGAGAAATGTTCCCGCAAATCCACCTCCTTGAGTATGTCTATCAACTCCAGATCGGCCCAGCGCTGGCCAATCTCCTGCTTCAGCGCTGCGGTGTTGGGTGGCTCCGTTTGTTTATCCAGTGGCGTCAGATGGATACGATTTTTCCCCTGTTCTCTGATACGAAGTTTGGGATTATCCGGCAGGCCATTATTCAGCGTACCGAGCCAGTGGCGCATCCTGTCTTTGATCTGATTAATAAAGGTTGTCGCATCAGTGGGTGCCTGCAACAGGGAATAATAATATGCGCGATTAGTGGCAAAATCGGCTGGGAGATCTTCAGCCGGATCACGATAACGATCCGCGCCGGTGACCCATATTTCTTTGTTGCGCAGGCTTTTGCGTAAAGCCCGTAACACACAAATTTCATAGTTGATGCGATTAATACGTTCTTCACCGGACTGACTCTGTACGATGACAACATCCCGCCATTTTTTCTGAATAATACCGTCAACAGGCACATCACCCACCGCATAGAAATGCTGATTGCTGGTCCTGTTTTCCTTAATAATCTGGATAGCATCAATAACGGGCCGATACAGGGCATTGCCGGACTGAAACTCAAGCCGATCCAGTACCGGCATCAACATCCTGCGATAGTGGCTACCGTAAGAAGAACGCATGGATTCATGGACTTCCTGCTCGGTATTCACTCCCAGCGTTTTGAATTCATCGACCAGATTTTGCAGCATTTTCTGTGAGACCACAGGATAGACAACTTCCTTTATGACACCGTCCGGCTGGTCAACGGTGGCCTCGGCCATGCGGAACAGCAGACGCGCCTTGCCCCTGACTTTTTTAAACGCCGCAAACTGCTTTTTATCGACCTTTTTTTCAGCCCGGGAGCCGAGGTTATGGATCAACACCATCAACATCTCAATCAACGCATCGGTCAGCTGTTGGCGGCGACGCCAGCAAAACATAGCGACCATGCTGTAACGGATCGCTGAAGGGTGGCGACGAAGCTCCCTGATCGATTCACTGGAACAACGTTGTTGAAACTGCACGATGAATTTAGGGGATATTCCCTGAAAAATATTCGGCTGTAATGCAACACTATCAAGACATTTTAGCTGGGCGATGACGGAAAGGACATTCTCCAGACTGGGCTTTCGCGGGTCTGCTTTGAGGCCGCTGAGTGTGACGTCGTTTACTCTGGCAGTGCCCGGTTCTTCGGCTGACAGTAGATGATTGATGGCAACCTTACTGTCGAGTGAAAGTCGGGTAAATATGGTATTTTGTTGCTTTGTTTCGAACTGATGTACGGCTGAACGTATAATCCGCTCCAGGTGTTCGGCGGCTGGGCGTTCAATTAGCTGCTCCTGACACCAGTCAGTAACAAGTTCGCTGCCGTGTATAGCCTGCGGATTTAACGGGAGGATAAATTCGGTTAACCAGGCACTGAGTCGTGCG
>NZ_WHOY01000031.1:4092611-4120605 GCF_009765445.1 Pantoea sp. BAV 3049
CCGCTGTGTGGAGTCGCATTATAGGGATCGCGGGAAATGAGTCAACGGTTTTTAAAACGAAAATGTGCGTTCGTCTTAAAATTAAACAAGATGTTGGGGTTTTGTGCAAAAACAGCAGCCTGCTGTTGTCTTTTCCACCGAAGACGGTATGGAAGCCGGGGAATGCCGTTGAGGATTCGTCTTCAGATGGTAGAATGTTGCCCACTTTCTTTTGGTCTTTATCAGACCTCCCCGGCGATGGCCGATTCTGATAGCGTAATAAGGCAGCTGTTAATGAAAATCAAAACCCGCTTTGCACCCAGCCCGACCGGCTACCTGCACGTTGGCGGCGCTCGTACCGCACTGTACTCCTGGCTGTTTGCCCGCAATCAGGGCGGTGAGTTCGTGCTGCGTATAGAAGACACGGATCTGGAACGCTCCACTCAGCAAGCTATTGACGCGATCATGGATGGCATGAACTGGCTGAGCCTCGACTGGGATGAAGGCCCGTACTACCAGACCAAACGCTTTGACCGCTATAACGCGGTGATTGATGACATGCTGAAAGCGGGCACGGCCTATAAATGCTACTGCTCGAAAGAGCGTCTGGAAGCGCTGCGTGAAGAGCAGATGGCGAATAATGAGAAGCCTCGCTATGACGGCCGCTGCCGCGACAGCCACGAACATCATGCTGATGACGAACCTTGTGTGGTTCGCTTCCGCAACCCGCTGGAAGGCTCGGTTATTTTCGACGACCAGATCCGTGGCCCGATCGAATTCAGCAATCAGGAGCTGGACGATCTGATCATTCGTCGTACTGACGGCGCGCCGACCTATAACTTCTGCGTGGTGATCGATGACTGGGATATGCAAATCACCCATGTGATCCGCGGTGAAGACCACATCAACAACACGCCGCGCCAGATCAACATTCTTAAAGCGATCGGCGCAGAAGTGCCGGTTTATGCTCACGTTTCGATGATCCTCGGCGACGCCGGTAAAAAACTCTCCAAACGCCACGGTGCGGTAGGTGTGATGCAGTACCGGGATGACGGCTACCTGCCGGAAGCATTGCTGAATTATCTGGTGCGTCTGGGCTGGTCCCACGGCGATCAGGAGATTTTCAGCATTGAGGAGATGAAGCAGCTGTTCGATCTGAATGCAGTCAGTAAATCTGCCAGTGCGTTTAACACTGAAAAACTGCAGTGGCTGAACCATCACTATATTAACAGCCTGGCTCCGGAATACGTTGCCACCCACCTGCAGTGGCATATCGAGCAGGAAAAAATCGATACCCGCACCGGTCCTGAACTGGCGCAGCTGGTCAGGCTGCTGGGCGAACGCTGCAAAACGCTGAAAGAGATGGCTGCTTCCTGCCGCTATTTCTATGAAGACTTCAGCGAATTTGACGCCGATGCGGCTAAAAAACACCTGCGTCCGGTGGCCCGTCAGCCGCTGGAAGTGGTGCGTGACAAACTGTCTGCTATTACTGACTGGACTGCTGAAAACGTGCATGACGCCATTCAGGGCGCGGCCGATCAGCTGGAAGTGGGAATGGGCAAGGTTGGCATGCCGTTGCGAGTTGCGGTGACCGGTGCCGGCCAGTCTCCGGGGCTGGATGTCACGGTACAGGCTATCGGCAAGTCCCGCTCCATCGCGCGTATTGAGAAAGCGCTGGGCTTTATCGCGGAACGCGAAGCCCAGGCTTAATCAGCAACACTGCAGAAATGACAAACCGGCCAGATGGCCGGTTTTTTTTACTTCTCTGGCTGGCCGATCTCCAGACGGAGCAGCATGCCTTGTATGCCTTCACGTAACAGTAACGAGTAAAGCTGTTCCTGTTCTTCCGTGTTCATTTGTTGGATGGAAGTCATCAGAAGAGCGGGAAGGGAGTTTTGTGTCACGCGGTAAGTCGCGGTTGGCTCGGCAACGTGTCGGGTAGACTTTAAAAAGTTTCTGACGTTTTCATCAATATGGATCATACGGGCTTTGCCGCCCTGAACACCGGGTTTTGGCACCGTTGTCCATTGCTCTTTCTTAACCCATTTATTGATGGTTTGCCGACTGAAACCCGTTTCCTGCGCCAGTTCTTCTGGCGTTAACCATTCCTTTTTCATTATGCAATATCCTTTTTGCGTTTATTTGTAACGGGTACATATTACAGGAAATTGTTGTGTGAACAACTAACAGGAGGGACTAATAATTGACATATCTCAGGAAAGCAACCCCTCTGCCGGATGGCAGAGGGGAAAAAATCAGCGGGAGGCGGTAACCGACTCATTCTGAGGACGCCAGGCCAGGTAGTAAGCCAGGCCGACAAAAACCCCACCACCAACAGCATTACCTAAAAATACTGCAACAAAATTAGGCAGATAATCCGCCCAGCTCATCTGACCGGCAAAGATGGCGGCAGGGATGATAAACATGTTCGCCACCACGTGCTGGAAGCCAATGGCCACAAACGCCATCACCGGGAACCACATGCCGAAAATTTTTCCCACCACGTCTTTACTGGCAAAGGCCAGCCATGTCGCCAGGCAAACCAGCCAGTTACAGCCAATACCGGAAATAAAAGCGTGCATAAAGTCGGCATGTACCTTGGCGTTAGCAATAGCCACGCTCTTTTTCAGATAGTCCCCCTCTGTCATGCCCAACAGGTGACCAAAGAACCACGCTACCGCGATGCTGCCGATAAAGTTGGCCAGAGTCACCCAGAACCAGTTGCGCAGCACGCTGTACCCGCTGACCTGACGGGCAAACCAGGCGATTGGCAATGTCATCATATTGCCGGTCAGCAGTTCACCGCCTGCCAGCACGGTCAGGATAATCCCCACCGGGAACACCGCTGCGCCCAGCAAGCCGCCAAAGGAACCCCATTCAGCAGGGAGCTGATTGATGACGTGGATATCCAGCAGAAATCCGGTAGCGATAAATGCGCCGGCCAGGAAACCGAGGATCAGTAAAGAAGGAATGGATAAATGACTTTTGGTGACGCCAGACTGGATGGCGACCGCTGCGATTTCTTTCGGTGAATGCAAGGACATAGTGGCTCTGATTCTTATGGAGTAGAAGAAAGAATGGCCGGCTCCGTCGCGTTGACAACGCGCGCATCCAGCGCTGAGAGGGGTCCGGCATTCGAAAACGCGGGCAGTTTTGCACGAGAATTTAACAAAAACAAGCGCCAGTCAGCGCTGTGTTTAACGCCTTATTTACATGATTGCCATTGTGAGTCTGTGATTGCAGCCGTATCACTACATAATTGCACTCTGCGCATCATTTTCTCGCATGCAGCTGGCGAGTGTTGGTGGTTTGTGCTGACCGACTGCTGGGCAGATCAGGCATTTATTCAGCGCCTTGGCGGCTTTTTCAGCGATCAACCACAGATTGGCAATTTGCCGTTGACACCACCGACGCTGTTTCATATTATCCCCGCCGTCGAGACGACAAGGTTTTTCGGTTCGGGGGTATAGCTCAGCTGGGAGAGCGCTTGCATGGCATGCAAGAGGTCAGCGGTTCGATCCCGCTTATCTCCACCAAATTACAATGTTGTCTGAAAAGACTCTGCCCCGGCAGAGTTTTTTTGTTTCTGCCGTCCGCAAAAAAGAAAATTTCCCTGTTCATAGTCGAACCGAATGTACGGCTTTGTTTAGTCGCACAACAGGCAATGGTACTTATAGCGTTCTCTGCCTGCGACTCAGCCCTATCCCTGCCAAAATGAATATCTACACTAATGCCCAGTTCTGGATAATTTCTTACCGGCCCGTGACGCCATACTTTAGATATCTGTTGAGGATAATAATCTGCTTTTCAGGAGGTATGGCAGTCTCGGTCATAAAAAAAGCCCATCTGGTCAGATGAGCTTATTCTGTCATTTATCGCACCGTTTGCGTCACCACGTTGAATCCATGCGTCCCGTCGCGATCCAGCTGTGCAATCAACCCAAACTCCCAGTCCAGATAAGCCTGCATCGCCTGTGTGGAATTATCCGTGCCTTCATACGGGCGGCGGTAACGATCGTTTCTCTCCTGCAGCAGCCGCGTTTCGCCTCTTTCCACAGGCAGCTCTGCGGCTTTCCATGCGGCGTTACCGCCTTTCAGCACCGCAACGGGTTTACCGGTCAGCTTTGCCACTTCATCAATGGCATAGCGGGCCAGCAGGCTGCTGCCGCAGGTCACCACATAACGCTCTGCTTTCGGTAAGGCAGCCGCGTCGGTTACCGCGAGAAGCGCACGTGTCAGCCATGCTGCACCAGGAATATGGCCCGCAACGTAGTTGGCGCTGGTAGTGAAATCCAGTACCTGCGTTCCTCCCGCAGCCAGCAGTTCGGCCAGATGAGCCGGTTCAACCTCTTCGCGTGCTGGCAATGGCGGCACCTCAGGCGTCCATCCGCCGCTGACGCTGAAGTCAGCGGCTGTCAGGCCGTCCAGCACGGCGACATCCCAGCCCATTTGCGCCAGCCACGAGGCACTCATATTGGCGCGTACGCCTTCGCTGTCTGCCAGTACCACTTTCGCACCGCGCACGCTGGCATAGTGGTCTGTCTCCTGCACCAGTTGCCCGCCAGGCACGTGACGCGAACCGGGCAGATGGCCTTCGGCGTATTCACTGGCATCACGTACGTCGAAAAGATAAACCGTTTGCTGAGACTGCTGCCATTCATGCAACTGTCCTGATGTGATGTGCTTCACGCCAGCCCGTTCAGCAACTTCACGTGCGCTGCGTGCAGCCTGCACTCGCGCTGTGTCACTGACTTCACCGTAACGACGTGACTGACCGTACTCCAGCGGCTGTCCGGCCAGAGTCCAGCCGATGGTGCCGTTTCTCAGTGCCCATACCGGGTTACGAATCCCGGCATTAACCAGCGACTGGGTGCCGATAATGCTGCGCGTGCGGCCTGCGCAGTTAACAATAATTTTGGTGGTGGGCGAGGGCGCTAAATCCCGCACGCGCAGCACCAGTTCTGCTCCCGGCACGCTGATGCTGCCCGGAATGCTCATCGTCTGGTATTCATCGAAGCGACGGCTGTCGAGTACCACCACCGGTTCACCGCTTTGCAACAGCGCCTGTACCTCTTCCGCTGGCAAAGAAGGCGTATGGCTGCGGCTCTCCACCAGCTCGCCAAACGCCTTGCTCGGTGAGTTAACGTCAATAAATACTTCGCCGCCCGCTTCGCGCCAGCCCGCAAGCCCGCCTTCCAACAGCGCAACGTCGGTGTATCCGAGAGCCGTCAGGCGAACGACAGCCCGTTTCGCCAGCCCTTCACCGTTATCGTAAACGGTGACCTGAGTAGCCAGGCGCGGCACGCGGTTAAGGATCTCAATTTCCAGCTTCGACAGCGGAATATTCACTGCGAAAAGCGGATGCCCTTCAGCATACGCAGCCTCTTCGCGCACGTCGATCAGTGCCACTTCCTGGCGGTTTAACAGCGCCTGACGGAGTTTGTCATAGCGACGGTGAGTGAGAATTTCAGCCATGTGAGAGATCCCAGATATTGGGTAAAAAGGCGTTGTTATAGCCGGAGATAAACGGTTTTTCGCTGCCGTCTTCAGCATAAACCGCCCGTTTCACTGCCCCGATATTGCCGCCATAAACATGAATACTGATAGAGGTCCGATCGTCAAAAGCGTTACTCACGCGATGAATATCACCAATATCGGGCGATACGGCTTCCACGTCGCCGGGATTGAGCCGTACCGGCTGACCTTCTTCATGCAGGCGACCGCGTTCATCGCGACGGAAGTTTTGCGAAACCTCAGCGCCACGCAGCATGCCAATCAATCCCCACACGCGGTGATCGTGTACCGGCGTGGACTGGCCAGGCCCCCAGACAAAACTCACAACCGAGAAGCGCTGCCGGGCATCTGCATGCAGCAAATACTGTTGATAGCGTTGCGGACTGGGACGGGCAAACTCATCCGCCAGCCAGTCATCATGGCGGATTAACTCCGCCAGCAGCTGACTGCCACCGCTCAGGATCTCTGCTTCGCTGTTCGGTTTATCCAGCAGCTCTGCCAGCCCGCCGACAAAAACTCGCAGGCGATGATACTGTATTTCACTCATGCTTAGCCTCCTGGCTGTCCGCCACCTGATTGGCCTGTGCCGACAGGCTGTAATCAAAGGCCTGATGGACGTTGACCGCCTTCGGCAGGACGTGATTTTGATAGAAGAAATCAGCAGATTGCTGCAACGTATCCGCCAGTTTCGGGGTGAAATCCACCGGGCGGATCTGCGCGCTGGCTATCCAGCGCTGAGTGATTTTTTCCGGCATCCCCAGTGATGTCGACAGGGCTTTGGCAAACGCTTCAGGATGCTGAGCCGCCCAGATTTGCGCTTTCGCCAGCCTGGACTGCAGATCGGCTATCGCCTGACGTTTTTGCGGATCTTTCAGCGCTTCTTCCCGGGCCAGCGCATACGAATAGCCGGAAAGGATACCTTTACCGCCGCCCTGCGGCACCAGAATGTCCTGATCGACCACTACCGCAGAAGAGACGTAAGGTTCCCAGGTTGCCCAGGCATCCACCGAATGGCTGGCAAGGGCCGCGCGGCCATCCACCGGGCCGAGGAACCGCATCGTGACGTCGGAAGGTTTCAGCCCGGCACGCTCCAGCAGGCCGAGCAGCAGATAATGGCCCCAGCCGCCGCGGTTAACGGCAATCTGCCTGCCCTTCAGGTCTTTCAGGCTGTGGATCCCGGAATCAGAGCGGGTCAGCAGGGCGATGCTGTCCGGATTATTCTGCCAGGCCCCCACTGCTTTCACCGGCGCGCCCGCAGCAAAGACAAACAGGAATGGCAGATCGCCGGTAAAACCGACGTCCAGCGCGCCCGCATTCAGCGCTTCCTGCACCGGCGCGCCAGAATCAAACGAGGTCAGTTTCAAATCGTAGGGCAGATTATCTAACTGGCCTGATTCCCGCAGAGAGATAAAACGGTCCCCTTTAACATCTCCCAGCCGCAGGGTAACTTTCTCTGCCGCGACAGCAGAAGCGGTGACGGCGGACAGCAAAACGGCAAGCAACAACGAACGACGCATCAGGCACTCCTTGCCACACGGCGGGCTACCACTTTCTCCCGCGTTAGTGGAATCAGCTCTTTGCCGTATTCCACTGCATCATTCAGCGGATCGAACCCGCGGATCAGCACGCTTTCAATGCCGAGGTTGTAGTAATCCAGTAGCGCATCCGATACCTGATCCGCAGTCCCTACCAGAGAAGTCGAGTTGTAGCCACCCGCCACCAGTTTGGCGATGCCGGTCCAGAGGTTTTTATCCAGCCGTTCGCCTTCATTTGCTGCGGCCATCAGGCGTTGTGCGCCGACGCTTTGCGGTTTCGGCAGCCCGAAGTCATGCCCGGATTCGATCAGCTTTTTACGGGCGGTTTCGCGAATATATTCTGCTTTTTCCCACGCCTCTTTTTCCGTCGCGGCGATAATCGGGCGAAAGGAGATGTTGAAGCCAATCTGTCGGCCATGACGGGCTGCAGCAGCACGTACGGTACGCACCGTTTCCGCTGCACCAGCCAGCGGCTCGCCCCATAGCGCAAAAACGTCGGCATGACGTGCCGCCACCTCTATCGCCTCCGGCGAGGAGCCACCAAAATAGACCGGCAGGCTGGACTGCACCGGCTTCACCGCCGAATAAGCCTGCTCTACCTGATAGTGTTCGCCCTGATGATCGTACGGCTGCTCAGAAGAGAGGCTCTGGCGCAGCACGCTAAGGAAATCGTCGGTGCGCTCGTAGCGCTGGGTTTTATTCAGGAAATCACCGTCCCGACGCTGCTCGGCGTCATTACCGCCACTGATGATATGCACCGCCAGACGCCCTTCGGTCAGATGATCGAGCGTGGCCAGTTTACGTGCCGCCAGCGTTGGTGAAACAAACCCAGGGCGGTGTGCCAACAGAAATTTCAGCGTGGAAGTATTGGCTGCCGCGTGGGCAGTAACCAGAAAACCGTCCGGTTGATCTGACCAGTAACCCACCAGTACGCGGTCAAATCCGGCCTGTTCATGGGCGCGGGCGAAGTCAGCAATGTACTGCTTATTGAAGAGAGGGCCGCTGGCCGGGATGATTTCCGAAGCCAGACGATGGCCAATCATGCCGAGAAACTGGATGCTCATAAGATTTTCTCCGAGGTGAGGGCCGGTGGATCGGCACTGAAGAGAAAACCCTACGTTCGGAGGCTTTAGCTGTGAAATTCATAAATGTGCAAAGCTATGTTGAAAAACAGCTAATCGCCCCCTGGCGGCTTATGTCTCATTAGCATAAATATTGCGCAGAAATGCATTTAGATTCTAAAAAAGAGAGTGCTAGTCTCAGGTTTTCCTCTTTTTGAGACACCAGATGAAGACGCACCGTATATCGTTAATTGCGCTGATCACTATGGCTTTTGCTGCACCTGCGCTGGCCGCCAGCACCCTTTCCGTTGGCGATCAGCGTGGTAACGCCAGAGCCATTCTGGAAGCCGCAGGCGAGCTGAATAACCTGCCTTACCGGCTTGAGTGGCATGAGTTTGCCAATGCCGCGCCGCTGCTGGAAGCAATGCGTGCCGGATCGATTGATGCCGGTTCGGTGGGCGATGCGCCGCTGACGTTTGCTGTGGCGGCCGGACTGGATGCCAAAGGTATTCTGGCAACACAATATGCCGGGAACGCCATCATCGTGAAGAAGGGCAGCCCGATCCATTCGGTAAAAGATCTGGCAGGCAAACGTGTTGCCACGGTTAAGGGCTCCTCCGGCCATAACCTCGCCCTACAGGCGCTGGCGAAAGCGGGCGTCGATCCGAAAAGCGTTAACTTTGTCTTTACTACGCCAGCCGAAGCGACGCTGGTGCTTGATCAGGGCGGAGTGGACGCTGTCTCAACGTGGGAACCCTACGTCTCGTTCGCCACTCACCAGTCCGGCGCGCAGATCCTCGCTGACGGCAAAGATTACCCGGCGCTCAATTATCTGATTGCCAGCAATACCGCCATTGCGGCTAAACGTTCCGAGCTGGCGGATTTCACCCAGCGCCTGACCCGCGCCCGCGCCTGGGGCGAGCAGCATCCGCAAGCCTACGCGGCTTCCATCAGCAAGCTGTTGCGCATCCCGCAGGATGTGGCGCTGTCTAAGGTAGAGCGTGAGGTCAACACCGTGGACAGCAATCAGCAGCAGGTGCTGGCCGTGCAGCAGAACACCGCTGACTTCTACGTGAAGAATGGCCTGATCCCCAAACCACTGACCGCTGCGAGCTTTATCGACCTCAGTCTGTCACAGGGCAAATAATATGCATCTGGCACTCTACCTCAGCGATACCGGGCTGCATGCAGGTGGCTGGCGCCACCCTGACGCGCATAATCACGATCCGATGCAGCTCAGCACCTGGCTGACGCTGGTGAAAAAAGCCGAAGAGGCGAAGTTTGATTTTGCCTTTATTGCCGACAAGCTGTCGGTGGATGATATTTACGGCAATGATATTGCCACCACCGTGCAGTACCGACCAGGTTATGCGCGGCCCGAGCCGATGGCGCTGCTGACTGCGCTGAGCCTGTTTACCGGCCGGATTGGACTTGGCGGCACGGTGTCGACAACCTATGGCGAGCCTTTTCACACCGCCCGCACCATCGCGACTATCGATCATTTCAGCGCGGGCAGAATGGCGTGGAACGCCGTAACTTCTACCAACGATGGCGAAGCACGCAACTTCAGCCGCCAGCAGCATCTGGGGCACAAGGAGCGCTATCAGCGGGCGGGCGAGTTTATCGATGCCGTGCATCATCTGCTGGCGAGCTGGCAGCCAGAGGCGCGAGTGGCGGACAAAGAGAGCGGCGTGTATGTCGATCCGCGAAAGGTCAGCTATACCCATTTCCACGGCGACCATTTCCAGATCAAAGGGCCACTGACCGTGGCGGCTTCGCCGCAGGGCAGGCCGGTGCAGATCCTCGCTGGTGTCTCGCAGGATTTCAAAGATGTGGCTGCACGTGTGGCTGAAGTGATCTTCACTGTGCAACCAGACCGTGAGCGGGCAAGGCAATTTTACCAGCAGTTTAAGGCGGAAATGACGGCGTTTGGCCGTGCTCCTGAAGCCTGTAAAGTGCTGCCGGGCGTGATGCCCATCGTCGGCGCAACCCGGCGTGAAGCAGAAGAAAAACGGCGGCGGCTGGACGACCTGGTGAACCCGCTGGCCGGGCTGAGCTTTATGTCAGCCAGCATGAACTACGACCTTTCGCAGCACGATCCCGATGAGTTGTTCCCGGATATTTATCATCTGATCAGCGGCAGTAAAGGGCGATTCGAGTATGTTATCTCACAGGCCCGCAAAGACGGAAAAACGCTGGCTGAGGTGGCAAAAACTTATGCCGCCAGCGCATCATTCCAGGTCATGGTGGGCACGGCGGAAAGCATTGCGGACGAGATGATTGCCTGGGTGGAGGCGGGAGCCTGTGATGGTTTTGTGCTGATGCCTGCGGATATGCCCGCTTCGCTGAACGATTTTGCTGACCATGTTATCCCTGAGCTGCAAAAGCGCGGTGCATTCAGAAAGGATTATCAGGGCCACACGCTGCGTCACCATCTGGGACTGGCACGACCATAAAAAAAGCGGCCCGTTTAACGGAGCCGCTTTTGGTTGCAGGCAAATCATAACCGCTCATCGGGCGGGTAAACTTTCCTGCATGGTCGCCGTTACAGCACCAGCCCGGCGATGGAAGCCGACAGCACGCTGACCAGCGTTGAGCCGTACAGCAGCTTCAGACCGAAGCGGGAGACCACGTTACCCTGTTCTTCGTTCAGGCCCTTAATCGCACCGGCCACAATCCCGATAGACGAGAAGTTAGCGAAGGAGACCAGGAACACTGACAGGATGCCCTCACCGCGTGGTGAAATGTGACCCGCCAGTTTCTGCAGATCCATCATCGCCACAAACTCGTTCGACACCAGTTTGGTGGCCATGATGCTGCCAACCTGCAGGGATTCGCTGGCCGGAACGCCCATCACCCAGGCAAAGGGGTAGAAGACGTAGCCCAGCACGCCCTGGAAGCTGATACCGAAAATGGTGTCGAACAGGGCGTTAATCGCGGAAATCAGCGCGATAAAACCAATCAGCATTGCGGCCACGATCACCGCCACTTTGAAACCGGCAAGGATATACTCTCCCAGCATTTCAAAGAAGCTCTGTCCCTTGTGCAGGTCGTTCAGCTTCAGATCTTCTTCGCTTTCCACACGGTACGGGTTGATCAACGATAGCACGATAAAGGTGCTGAACATGTTGAGGATCAGCGCCGCCACCACGTATTTCGGCTGGATCATGGTCATGTATGCACCGACGATGGACATCGAAACGGTCGACATCGCTGTCGCCGCCATGGTGTACATCCGGCGTTGTGACATTTTGCCCAGAATATCTTTATAGGCGATAAAGTTCTCTGACTGTCCCAAAATCAGTGAGCTGACCGCGTTAAAAGATTCCAGTTTCCCCATGCCGTTCACTTTCGACAGCACCGTGCCGATAGCGCGGATCACCACTGGCAGAATGCGGAAGTGCTGCAAAATACCAATCAGTGCGGAGATAAACACGATAGGGCAAAGGACGTTAAGCCAGAAGAAGGCCAGCCCTTTGTCGTTCATATTGCCAAAAACAAAGTTTGTACCCTGGGCGGCATAAGCCAACAGCTTGTCGAACAGACCCGCAAAACCCTTTACGAATCCGAGGCCGACTTCTGAGTTCAGGAAGAACCAGGCGAGCAGAACCTCAATCACCAGAAGCTGTATAATAAAACGTACGCGAATGTTTTTGCGATCGCTGCTGACCAGTAAGGCCAGCAGTGTCACAACAACCAGCGCCAAAGCAAAATGCAGAATGCGGGACATGATTGCTCCAAATTTGAAGGCTGTTATATTTCGCTGCACATTCTATGTAACAAGTTACAGAAAAACGAGACCTACGCCGCAATATAACAATTACCTATCGCGCGGTGGTAAGAATCTTCTGGCCTGTCACATTCAGATACTGTTTAAAAAATCACCCGATCTCTTGTAGGGGCTTATTTTTTACCCTAAAGTAAAAACTGTTGCTGAGATGTTGGCTATGACGTACTTTGTCGTGAGGTATAGCAAATGCTATATTTCTTAGCGTTGGCTATTACAGCGATAAAGATAACCAATTTAAATGCACTTGATAATCATTATCACTTAAAAGACAATATTAAAATCAGGTGTATTAGCAGGGGTACGACTATGTTCGAAGGCCGCACTGCGGAGCAAACGGTCCGTAGTTCCCGAAAAATTAAATTTGCTTTGATGGGGCCAGCCTTCATCGCGGCGATCGGCTATATCGATCCCGGTAACTTCGCCACCAACATTCAGGCTGGCGCTTCCTACGGCTACAAGCTGCTGTGGGTGGTGGTCTGGGCCAACATTATGGCGATGGTGATCCAGCTGATGTCTGCCAAGCTCGGTATCGCGACCGGTAAAAATCTGGCGGAACATATCCGCGATCGCTTCCCGCGGCCTGCCGTCTGGTTCTGGTGGGTGCAGGCAGAAATTATTGCCATGGCGACCGACCTCGCGGAGTTTATCGGCGCGGCGATAGGGTTCAAGCTGCTGTTTGGCGTCAGCCTGCTGCAGGGGGCAATGCTGACCGGCGTGGTGACTTTCCTGATCCTGATGTTGCAGAAGAGGGGAGAGAAACCGCTGGAGCTGGTGATTGGCGGGTTACTGCTGTTTGTGGCAGCCGCTTATGTGATTGAGCTGTTCTTTTCACAGCCGAAAATTTCCGATCTGATGGCGGGAATTGCCGTGCCATCGCTGCCAACGGCCGATGCGGTGCTGCTCGCCGCCGGGGTGCTGGGGGCGACTATCATGCCGCACGTGATTTATCTGCACTCTTCGCTGACGCAAAGCCCGGAGGGTGGCACCCGTTCCGAGCGCTACTCTTCAACCAAGCTGGATGTGGCGATTGCCATGACCATTGCCGGGTTTGTGAACCTGGCGATGATGGCCACGGCGGCGGCGGCTTTCCACTTCAGTGGTCATACCGGGATTGCTGAACTCGACCAGGCTTATCTGACGCTCGATCCGTTGCTGGGCCGCGCCGCAGCGCTGGTATTTGGCCTGAGTCTGCTGGCGGCAGGGTTATCTTCCACCGTGGTCGGGACGATGGCAGGCCAGGTGGTGATGCAGGGCTTTATCCACGTGCGCATACCGCTGCTGGTTCGCCGGGTGGTCACCATGCTGCCTTCCTTTATCGTCATTCTGGCCGGCTGGGAGCCAACGCGGATTTTGGTGATGAGCCAGGTGCTGCTGAGTTTTGGTATCGCGCTTGCGCTGATCCCGCTGCTCTCGTTTACCGGTAACCGTGAGCTGATGGGCGATATGGTTAATTCGGCGCTGATGCAGAATGTCGGCAGAGTGATTGTGATGGTCGTGGTGGCGCTGAATGTTTACCTGCTGGTTGAGATGGCGATGGGAATATAACGCCCGCCAATAAAAAATGCCGCTCCCGAACAGGAGCGGCATTTTTTTGCCTGAAATCAGTGGTGGTGATCATAGCGCTCATGGTGACGCCATTCGCGATGGCGTTCACGGTCGTGCCATCTGCGCTCGCGCTCCCACTCATGACGGCGGCGCATCTCTTCATGACGACGCCACTCTTCGTGCCGCCACCAACGGCCATCGTTATAACGGTAGTTATTGTGCCAGTAACGGCCATCGCGCCAGCGACCCCCATCCCAGTACATACCGCGTGGATCGCGGTCACCAATGTGCAGCCTCACGCCGGGGGCGATGGTGATGTTGGCGCTGTCGGCCTGCGCTGTGTGCATTGCCAACGGAGATAAACTTGCCAGTAAAGTGGCAACAAGAATTAAACGTTTCATACTTTCTCCTTATCAACGGCATAACTGATCCGCTGTGGTGTCGAGATTATAAAGAGATTGTTGCCGTTTCGCCTGGGAGAATCTGAAAGGGTGGGTGAAAGGTGGAATTGGGAATTATCTGGAGGGTTCCCGCCGCATGCTGCGGCAGGAGAGAGGTTACTTCAGAATTGCTTCAATCTGGTTCAGTTCAGCCTGGCTGAATTCACGGTTTTCCAGCATCCTGACGGCATCATCAATCTGACTGGTTTTACTGGCCCCAATCAGTACTGAAGTGATGCGATTACCGCGCAGCACCCAGGCCAGCGCCATTTGCGACAGTTTCTGACCGCGCTGCTGTGCCAGCTCGTTTAGCTGCCGCACTTTATCCATTTTCTCCGGCGTCAACTGATCGCCGCTGAGGAATTTGCTGTCGCTGGCGGCGCGGGAATCTTCCGGGATGCCCTGCAGATAGCGATCGGTCAGCACGCCACCGGCCAGTGGGGAGAAGGCAATGCTGCCCACGCCTTCCTTCGCCAGCACGTCCAGCAGGCCGTTTTCCGGCGCGCGTTCGAACATTGAATACTTCGGCTGGTGGATCAGGCACGGGGTGCCGAGCTGGCGCAGGATAGCAATGGCTTTATCGGCCAGCTCCGCCGGATAGTTGGAGAGCGCGATATACAGCGCTTTACCCTGACGAACGATGTGATCCAGCGCGGTCATGGTCTCTTCCAGCGGCGTTTCAGGGTCCGGGCGGTGATGATAGAAGATATCCACATACTCCAGTCCCATGCGCTTCAGGCTCTGGTTAAGGCTGGCAATCAGATACTTGCGTGAACCCCAGTCACCGTAAGGTCCATCCCACATGGTATATCCCGCTTTGGAAGAGATGATCAGCTCGTCGCGCAGTGAATGGAAATCTTCCCGCAGGATGCGGCCAAAATTCTCCTCGGCTGAACCCGGAGGCGGTCCGTAATTGTTAGCCAGATCGAAATGAGTGATACCGTTATCAAAAGCATGGCGCAGCAGTTCACGGCTGTTATCCACGCGGGTGCTGTCGCCAAAGTTATGCCACAGGCCGAGGGAAATGGCAGGCAGCTTCAGGCCGCTGTGTCCACAACGATGATAGGTCATTGTCTGATAACGTTTTGCATCTGGTTGATAAACCATGAATAAATCCTGTGCGGTAGCGTACGGAGTGGCGAAAGCATAGCAGTGTATACGGTTACATCGAAGCGGTACGCGCCCCGGATCGCAACTTGAGGAAAAATCTGAGGCGTAACGTCATCTTGCCACTTTTTTGAGCGGCATATTGCTAACACGGTGAAAATAATCGGCAATACTCAGTACAGATCGTTTTCATTGGAGAGAAAACCATGCACAGCGTGACCGTTGGGGAGTATCTGCTGCTTCGTCTGCATCAGGCCGGTATCGGCCATCTTTTTGGCGTGCCGGGCGACTATAATCTGCAATTTCTGGACCGCGTGATTGCCAGCCCGGATATCGGCTGGGTGGGTTGTGCTAACGAGCTGAATGCTGCTTATGCCGCCGATGGCTATGCCCGCTGCCGCGGAGCCGCAGCCCTGCTGACGACTTTTGGTGTCGGGGAGCTGAGCGCGCTCAACGGCGTGGCGGGAAGTTACGCAGAATATCTGCCGGTTATTCATATTGTGGGGGCACCGGCAAGCGCAGCTAAACGCGACGGACTGCTGTTACACCACACGCTGGGTGATGGCGACTATAACCATTTTCTGCGCATCTACCGGGAAGTGACGGTGGCACAGGCGGTGCTGACAGCCGAGAATGCGGCAACAGAAATTGATCGCCTGCTGGTTACCGCCTTTCGCGAGCATCGCCCGGTTTACCTTTATTTAGCGACCGACGTGGCCGAAGCTCATATCCCGCCGCCGGTCGCTCCCCTTGCCGTGACGGCTTACGTCAGTACGGATGCGGTCGAAGCCTTTGCTGTTGCGGCTGAGAAGCTGCTTTCAGCAGCACATAGCGTCTCTTTGCTGGCTGATTTTCTCGTGGATCGGGCAAGACAGAAAGGTGTGCTGCAGCAGCTAATCAGTGAAGTTAAGCTGCCTTTTGCCACACTACTGATGGGGAAAAGCGTCCTGCCGGAGCAGCTTGACGGATTTGCCGGAACCTATGCCGGAGCAGCCAGCGCCGGAGAGACAAGGCGCATCATTGAAGAGTGTGAGGTGACAGTGACTGTTGGCGTGCTGTTTACCGATACCCTTACCGCCGGATTTACCCAGCAACTCGACCCGCTGAAGAACATCGACATCGGCCTCAACAGTTGCCGGGTGGGGGATAAGACATTCCCACAGGTTCCCATGGCGGAGGCTATTGCCGTGCTGCACCGGATGGCCCTGCGCTACGGCAACCACTGGCACCGGTCCATTGCGCCGCCTCCGGCTCTGAAAGACGTCCCTTCTGACTCCCTGACGCAAAATACCTTCTGGCAGGCGGTGCAGGATTTTCTGCAGCCAGGTGACATTGTGCTGGCGGATCAGGGCACGGCGGCGTTTGGCGCTGCGGCCCTGCGTCTGCCTGACGATGCCCTGTTTATCTGCCAGCCGCTGTGGGGCTCAATCGGCTTTACGCTGCCTGCGGCTTATGGTGCCCAGATTGCCAGCCCCGAGCGGCGTGTGATCCTGCTGATTGGTGACGGGTCCGCTCAGCTCACAGCGCAGGAACTGGGGTCAATGCTGCGCGACGATGTGCATCCAGTCATCTTTATTCTTAATAATGACGGCTACACCGTGGAGAGGGCTATTCACGGCGAGCATCAGCGCTACAATGATATAGCGGCCTGGAACTGGACGCAGCTGCCGCAGGCGCTGAGCAAAGAGTGTGCGGCGCAAAGCTGGCGGGTGACGCAAACGGCGCAGCTGGTTGAGGTGCTCAGGGTTATCGGGCAAACTGCGCGGCTTTCGCTGGTGGAAGTGGTACTGCCGCAGCAGGATGTCCCGCCATTATTAAAGGCGGTGAGTGCCGCGCTGAACCAGCGAAATTCGTCATAATCGCAAGCTGCGGTAACAGAATTCAGATTGATGCCCGTGGGCAACCGCCGCCGGGACAGGTAAGGTAGGCGGTTGCAGCGTGATTTTGCGCTCACCTTTCATCCGGTGGGCGTTGTTGTTTGAGTGGGGGAAATTTACTATGTGTTTAAATGACGTAAGCGGAGCAAAACAATAATGACTAAGTATGCTTTGGTAGGTGATGTCGGCGGAACGAATGCCCGCCTGGCACTGTGTGAAGTTGAGAACGGTGCCCTCTCACAAGCCAAAACGTTCTCCACAGCAGACTATGACAGCCTTGAAGCGGTGATCCGCTTCTATCTCGATGAGCAGAAGCAGGACATTACCGACGGCTGTATTGCTATCGCCTGCCCAATCACCGATGACTGGGTTGAGATGACCAACCACGACTGGGCGTTCTCAACCAGCAAGATGAAAGCCAACCTGGGCTTTGAACATCTGGAGATTATCAACGATTTCACCGCCGTTTCCATGGCGATCCCGATGCTGTCCGATGGGGATGTAATGCAATTTGGCGGTAAGGACGCGGTGGCTGATAAACCGGTTGCCGTTTACGGCGCGGGCACCGGTCTTGGCGTGGCGCATCTGGTGCACGTCGACAAACGCTGGGTTAGCCTGCCGGGCGAGGGCGGTCACGTGGACTTCGCTGCCAACAGCGAAGAGGAAGATCTGATTCTGGAAGTGCTGCGTGCCGAACTGGGCCATGTTTCTGCTGAGCGCGTGTTGTCAGGAGCCGGGCTGGTTAACCTTTATCGGGCGATTGTTAAATCAGATGACCGGGTGCCGGAAAACCTCAAGCCGAAGGATGTTTCCCAGCGTGCGCTGGATGACAGCTGTACTGATTGTCGCCGTGCGCTGGCAATGTTCTGCGTGATCATGGGCCGCTTTGGTGGCAACCTGGCGCTGAACCTCGGCACCTTTGGTGGCGTTTATATCGCTGGCGGTATCGTGCCGCGCTTCCTGGAATTCTTCAAAGCCTCTGGTTTCCGTGCGGCGTTTGAAGATAAAGGGCGCTTTAAAGAGTATGTGCAGAGTATCCCGGTGTACCTGATCACCCACGATCAGCCTGGTCTGCTGGGGGCCGGTGCGCATCTGCGCCAGACTCTGGGCAGCGTGCTGTAAACTTGCGTTATCGGGCCGGAGCACTCCGGTCCGTAATTCACCCGCCATGGTAAAGCCTTCTCTATAACCTCATCAGTTGTCGAAACTCTTTCACCTTGCTGCGGCTGACCGGCACCTGAAATTCCAGATCGCGCAGCTTGAGCATGTAGGTGTTGTTAAACCAGGGTTCGATCTCGCGGATTTTGCTCAGATTAACGCAGTAAGAGCGGTGGCAGCGGAAAAAGGTCTCTTCAGGCAGTCGGCTGCAAAACTCAGTGATATTCATCGACATCACGTACTCTTCACGTCTGGTATAAACAAACGTCATCTTTTCATGCGCTTCGGCGTACCAGATATCGTTGATATCCGTAACGATAATCCGCTCATCCTTGACCAGATTGATGGTATGCACCGGACCGCGCTGGGCTTCCGGGCTGGCATGGGGGGCGGCCTGTTGCAGGGTGTTTTCCACTTTACGCAGCATGGTGATGATGCGCATCTCATGATAGGGCTTGAGGATATAGTCGAAAGCCTCCAGCTCGAAGGCATCCACCGCGTGCTCTTTATACGCAGTGATAAAGACAATCAGCGGCTTATGGGCGAATTTGCTGATGTTCTGCGCCAGCAGCACGCCATCCAGCGAGGGAATATTGATATCCAGGAAGATCACGTCAACCTGATGGTTCTGCAGATACCTGAGCACGTCGAGGCCGTCGTCAAAGGTGGCCTCAATGGTCAGCTGGCTGTGCTGTCGGATCAGCCAGCTCAGCTCCTGCTGTGCCAGAAATTCATCTTCAACTATGATTGCTTTCACGCTGTTTTCCCGGTTAAAACGGCCTTAAGCCGATAATGAAACGCGCTGTTTTTCGGGCAGCACGCCCCCGTTTTTACTGATACAGAAGGTGATTTCAGTGCCAGGGTTGCATTGCTGAATATGCAGCCCTTCACCGTAGAGCAGCTTCACGCGGTGATGGACGTTGAGCAGGCCGATCTTATTGCCGGGGATTTCGTTATTTTCCACACGCGCCACGACTTCTTCGCTGATGCCGTTGCCGGTATCCCGCACCGCAATCCGCACCCGGTCGCCCTGATCTTTTACGCTGATGGTTACCACTCCTTTGCCGCGGCACGGATGAATACCGTGTACGATGGCATTCTCCACCAGCGGCTGGATCAGCAGACTGGGAAGCGCACAGTTCACATCCTCATCGATGTCATAAATCACCGTCAGCTTGTCACCGAATCGCGCCTGTTCAATGGCGATGTAATCCTTGATTTGATACAGCTCTTTTTTGATATCAATAATCTCATCGTCATTCAGCTCCAGGTTGTAGCGCAGATAACGTGACAGATTGGTGATCAGCATGCGGGCGGTGTCCGGATTAATCCGGATAGAGGAGGAGATGGCATTCAGCGCGTTGAACAGAAAGTGCGGGTTAATCTTGCTCTGCAGCGCCCGCAGCTCGGCTTTATTCGCCATCTCACGCAGCTGTTCGGCGCGGGAAACTTCCAACTGAGTGGAGATAATCTGCGACAGGCCAACGGCCATCTCCTTCAGCGACCAGGTGATGCGGTGCGCATGGCGATAATAGATTTTCAGCGTGCCGGTGACGATCCCTTTTTCCCACAGCGGGATCACAATCATCGAGTGAATTTCCGGCGTTCGATGGGCTTCATCATTGTTTTTAATAATGATTTCGCCGTTGGCTATCGCCTTGGCGGTGGTGGGGCTGATGGCATCATCGCCGTCACGGTAGTTCTGTTCGCCCACGCCCACATAGGCGAGGATCTGGTTTTTATTGGTAATGGCCACCGCATCCGCGTGGATGTCGCAGCGAATGATATCGCAAACCTGGCGCAGCGAGTGGCTGTTCACCTGGCGGAACAGCGGCAGAGTTTTATTGGCTATCTCCAGCGCCAGCTTGGCCTGACGGGCGGCGACTGCCTCTTTCTCTCCTTCCACGCTCTGGATCAGCAGCACGATCAGGCCGATGCTTACCGCTCCGAGGATCATGGGCAGGGCGATCTCTGAAACAATATCCAGCCCCAGCGAAGTTGGTGTTGCCCAGACAACAATCAGCACCATGGTCAGGGATTCACACAGCATGCCGCCGATGATCCCCACGCTCCAGCGCTTCTCCTTCGCCACTTTCAGGTTGATCCAGCCGGAAGCAATACCGGCAGTAATGCTGGTGATCAGGCAGGGAACCGAGGTAACACCGTGGATATCAATCAGGAAGCGGTGCAGCCCGGCAATCACGCCGGTAACGATGCCAACCCACGGGCCAAACAGAATGCCGCCCGCCATGATAGCGATGGTGCGCACGTTGAGCAGCGATCCGTCAACATGGATGCCGCTCCAGGTGCCAAACAGGGCAAACAGCGAGAAGATCGCCGTGACCGCCATCAGCTCCTGGCTGGAGTGCTCATCTTTCTGCAGCAGCTGGCGGAAATGCCGGATACGGGTCATAAAGAACAGGCAGATCAGCATTAATGCAGCGCGGTCCAGCACCGCAAGCAACATTTCAAACATCGGGTGCACAGGCGCCTCAGCTGGCGGGGGAAGGTTGACTCTTATGATAAGGAAAGCGGGCGGGATGTGCCAGGCATCAGGGCAGGGATTTCACCCCAACCCTGTCTGGATCAATTTCAGCTCATTTGCGATTTACCCAGCGGCGACAGCATCGCCTCCGTGGCGCGCCCATTGAAATCAACTTCGAAGTCATCGGCGGCGAAGTCAGGCGGTGAGCGACCTTCAACAAAAGCCGGCCACTGGCGCTGGAGGTAAGCGGCGTTCTTTTCGCACCACGGTGCGGCAGCGATGTACATCACATTACTGTCGAACTCGCCCAGATGCTCATTCTCCACCGCATGGATCACATCACAGTGCCAGAAAACGGTATCGCCGGGGGCCATATCCGGAATTGAGGAAATCCCTTCAAGTAAAAGAGGATGCCATTTTTCACTGACTGAAAGGGCCCGTCCGGGTGCTGCGCCACAAAGATCGTCTTCCGGCACGTCATCCTGGATTGCCCGCAACAGGATATAGGCCATCACATTGGCGACCGGCATCAGGTTCAGCGTGCCGCCTTGCCTGCGCTGCGGGGTCAGTGCCGTCCAGCCCTGGAAGGTGCGGAACATTGAACAGACCGCTGGAGAGGCAAACTCGCGCACCTCGGTCCGTCCTTCACCGTCGAAAGGATTGTACTGCTGCCAGTTACCGCTGAAGATATGGCGGTAAACATGGCGGAAATTCTCATCCAGCCAGCGTTCCAGCGAGCCTCCATCAACGTGGGGAGAAAGACCCAGCGAGCTGGATTTTGGCGGGCGGCGGCGGGTGCGGTCTGCATAGCTGACAATGCGGTTGGGATCGAAATGCTGTTTGCCGTTACTCTCCGTCTGCCACAGGGAATTAAGGAAAACCTGAACTGCCTGCATCCGCTGATGCTGCCGCGCTTCAACCTGTGGCTGCGACCAGTAAATACCGTAAATTTGCGGTTTGCCCTGTTTCAGATCGCCAAAATAGTTATCCTCAGCGGCATGTTTCAGACGCTCGACAAAATTATTGTTCTCCAGGTAACGGCCGATTTCGTTGTTCCAGGCACTGGCCTGCTCCTGCGGGAAAACGCCGTGCACCGTACAGCAGCCACGCTGCAGGATTTGTGCTTTTTGCTGAGTTGTGACGCGGTTATGCAGGATATCTTCGGCCTGCAGCTGTGGCACCGGGTTTTCTCCCCGCAGCTGTTCCGCTTTCAGCCCGGCGATTTGCTGACGAATATTTTGTTCAACAGCCTGAAAAACTTCACGATAGTTGGGTAACTGCTGGCGCAACTGCCGCTTGATTTCAGCGACTGCCTGCGGGATATTTTCAATACGGAGGGAAGACATCGGCGATCTCCTGTAACTGTATAGTTATGGTTGTGTTGGGTTGATGTGAATTAAAGCGTTTAAAAGCGGAACTTAAAAGGGGCGTAAATTTTCATTTGTTTCCCGTTTTAGTGAGGGCACCATGCAACTGACTACTGAACGGCTGCGGCTGGACCGCCTGCAGCCTGACGACTGGCATCATTTTCACCGTGTGCATACCGATTCACTCAGCATGCAGTTCATCAGTGCCGTGCCGCAGCTGGTGGATATTCGCCAACGGTTTTCTGACCGGCTGGCCTCATGGCAGGTCACCAGTTATCACATGCTGTGCTTCACCATCCGCCTGCAAAGCAGCGGTGAAGCGGTGGGGCTGATCGGTGCCAACGCCGAGTGGGCACCGTATCGCCAGGCCGAAGTGGGCTATTCGCTGCTCAGTGAACACTTCGGCAAGGGCTATGGCAGTGAAGCGCTGGGTGCGCTGGTGGATTACCTGACAGACGAATGTGAGTTCCACAAGCTTAAGGCGCAGGTGGTGGAAGGAAACTGGGCTTCGCGGCGGGTGCTGGAGAAGAATGGTTTCCAGCTTGAGGGAACCCTGCGGGATAATTATCTGTTACGGGGGCAGTGGGTGAACGATTGGGTGTTTGGCAGGCTGAATTCCGATAAATAAAAATATTTTATCCCGCCCACTCGACAGCCTGCTGAACAGTGCGATATGTTCATTCCCAGACCAGTTTCTGGTCAGCGTCGCTCGGACGGTCCTGGCGCTAACGTAAATCAGAGGATCCTATGGCTGACATCAGCTCTGCACGTCGTTTTTCCCGCATTGAACGTCTTCCCCCCTACGTGTTTAACATCACGGCCGAACTGAAAATGGCCGCTCGCCGACGTGGCGAAGACATCATTGATTTCAGCATGGGCAATCCGGATGGGCCAACGCCGCCGCATATCGTGGAAAAACTTTGCTCCGTCGCACAGCGTGATGACACCCATGGTTATTCTACTTCGCGCGGTATCCCACGCCTGCGCCGCGCTATTTCACGCTGGTACGCCGACCGCTATCAGGTGGATATCGATCCGGAATCGGAAGCAATCGTCACCATCGGATCCAAAGAGGGGCTGGCGCACCTGATGCTGGCCACGCTGGATCATGGTGACACGGTGCTGGTGCCTAACCCGAGCTATCCCATTCACATTTACGGCGCGGTGATCGCCGGGGCGCAGGTTCGTTCAGTGCCGCTGGTGGCGGGCGTCGATTTCTTTAACGAGCTGGAAAGAGCGATCCGCGAAAGCTACCCGAAACCGAAAATGATGATCCTCGGTTTCCCATCCAACCCGACGGCACAGTGTGTGGAGCTGGACTTCTTCGAGCGGGTGATCGCGCTGGCGAAGCAGTATAACGTGCTGGTGATCCACGATCTGGCCTATGCCGACATCGTTTACGATGGCTGGAAAGCCCCCTCGATTATGGAAGTTCCCGGTGCACGTGATGTGGCGGTGGAGTTCTTCACCCTGTCAAAAAGCTATAATATGGCTGGCTGGCGCATCGGCTTTATGGTTGGCAATAAAGAGCTGGTGGCGGCACTCGCCCGCATCAAGAGTTATCACGACTACGGCACCTTTACGCCTTTGCAGGTGGCGGCTATCGCCGCGCTGGAAGGCGACCAGCAGTGTGTGCGGGATATCGCTGAGCAGTACAAACGTCGTCGCGATGTGCTGGTGAAAGGGCTGCACGAAGCGGGCTGGATGGTTGAAATCCCGAAAGCGTCAATGTATGTCTGGGCAAAAATCCCTGACCATTATGCGCAGATGGGGTCGCTGGAATTTGCCAAGCATATGCTGCAGGAAGCGAAAGTGTGTGTCTCGCCGGGAATTGGCTTTGGTGACTACGGCGATACGCACGTGCGCTTTGCACTGATTGAAAACAGCGATCGTATTCGTCAGGCGGTAAGGGGAATTAAAGCGATGTTTCGTGCCGATGGGATTTTGCCGGGAACGGTGAAGGCCAGCGAAGAAGAAGAGTAACAACCGGGGTCAGGTTGCCAGACCTGACCCGTTCATTTTCCTGCGGGGCTACAGCATCAGATAAAAGGTGCCAACCCATAACAGCAGGATAAAAGAAATTCCCATCAAAGCGTATTTCACCGAACAACTCCCCTGAGCGGTTACCTGGGTCGATCCGGGCCTGCGTAACGCGAACAGATTAAACATGGAAAGGCTTTTTCCTCTCCGGTTGCCATGAGCAGCTCATGGCAGGATCGTTCGCTAATTTACCCGCTCTCTACGGTAAAATAAAGGAGATTACTCTTGCATTTTACTGCTATCAGGGCATTTCTATTTCCGGTACTACCGACATGCCCACCCGCAGGCGGGAAAGATCGGGCTGATTGGGTTCCAGCAGGATTTTTACCGGCAGGCGCTGGGCGACCTTAGTGTAGTTACCGGTGGCATTATCCGCCGTTATCGCCGCGAAGGTGGAGCCGGTAGCCGGAGCGATACTGTCAACATGGCCGCGCAGCGTGACGCCGGGCAGGGCATCAACCTCCATCGAAACCGGTTGGCCGATCTTAACGTTTCCCAGCTGCGTCTCCAGGAAATTAGCCACCACATAGCTTTGCTGTAGAGGCACAACTGCCATCAGACGGGTTCCGGCCGCTACCCAGGCACCCTGACGGGCGGAGCGCTGGCCGACAGATCCATCAATTGGCGCGGTGATGGTGGTGTAAGACAGGTTAAGGCGCGCCTGATCGACACTGGCCTGTGAGGCAGCAATATCCGCCTGAGCCTGTCTGACACTGGCCTGCAAAATGCTCACTTCCTTTCTGGCTGACAGGGCCGCTGCCTGGCTCTGACGTAGCTGGGCTGCGGCTTCACGCATCGAAGCATGGGTTTTTTGCTGCTCGTCGGCGGTGGTGGTACCGCTTTTAAGCAGGCGACGATAGCGTTCTGCGTTCTGCCCGGCATAGTTCAGCGTGGCTTCGCTGGCGTTGACAGCCGCATCGCTTTGCGCGATGGTCGCCTGCTGCTGATCCAACTGGGCCTGCACGCTGGTCAGTTTTGCCTGACTGAGCTGCAGGTTAGCTTCGGCTGTTTCCAGCGCGACGCGGTAATCCCGGTCATCAATGGTGGCGAGCACATCGCCAGCTTTAACCGGCTGGTTATCGCCGACGTTAACGGTGCGGATATAGCCGGAAACCTTCGGCGCAATCGCGGTGTAGTCGGCGGTGATCACGGCATCATCGGTGCGTGCCTGCTTGCGGGTCATTGCAGACCAGACAAAAAAGGCCATCCCCAGCAGGATCAATAACAGCAATACTAACGTTAACGTTCTTTTCGCAGGTGTGAAGCTCATCATTATTATCTCGGGGCCGGTGTTCCGTGTTGAAGAAGAGTTTGTGGCGGATAAACGCGCTTCGGCAGCCAGGCGGTCAGCAGCACTAATAGCAGGGCAAAGCCGATAATCAGCAGATAGGCATCGCTGATGCTGAGGATCACCGCCTGGTGTTTGACCAGCGTGGCAAAGTGACTCAGATTTTCCGTTGAACTGACCGAGCCGTCTGGCAGCAGCGGTGTCGCCGCGCTGGCGCTGGCTGCGGTATCTGCCGTCATCAGCCACGGGCGGTTGCCCAGCTGATCGACCAGAATATGTGAATGAAACTTCTCCCGGTGGGTCAGGAAGTTCCCAATCAGGCTGCTGGCCGCAACGCTTGAAAAACCGCGCACGGTGTTAAACATCGCCGAGGCATAGGGTCCTTCCGGCGGTTGCACCACGCTGGTGGCACTCATCAGCACCGGCAGGATCAGCATCGGCTGACCAAAGGCCTGCAGTAGCTGGATCAGCCAGAAATTCTGCCGTGCCCACTCATCAGTCAGCTGCATCCCCATCAGGCAGGAGACGCACAGCAGCGCTGCGCCGCAGGTCAGCATCCAGCGGCAGTCAATCCAGCGCCGATTCAGCAGCGCAGCCATAAATGGCGCAATAATAAGCTGCGGCAGACCAATCGCCAGCGCCAGCGGCGCAAACTGTACCGTCCGGAAACCTTCAACCTGGCCGAAATAAGACGAAGGCAATGCCGAGCCGGAAAGGGCAACCAGCAGCACGCCAGTCAGTACCAGCAGGCCGTGCGTCAGATTCTTGCGCTCCAGCATCTGTAACTTGAACAGCGGGAGGGGGTGATACCACTCGTTAATAAAGAAGACGATCAGTAACGCCGCTGAGGAGAGTAGCATGGCGATAATCAGCGGGGAGTTCAGCCAGTCCAGTCTCTCTCCCTGAGTCAGCGCCAGGATCATCAGCGCAATCCCGCTGCAGCCAGTCAGCATGCCAAACAGGTCGATTTGCCGGAAACGCTCCAGCCGCACAGGATCCTGCGGTAGCCCTTTGGCGATCAGCAGGCTGGCGATGATCAGCGGTGGGATCACCTGCCAGAATACAAACTGCCAGCCGACAGAATCCGTCCAGAATGCTGCCAGCGAAGCCGCGATATTCGGTCCGAAAGTCGCCGTCAGTGCATAGGCTGCCAGCCCATAGAGTTTGATGGTTGGCGGCAGAAAACGCAGCGCCACGGTCATCAGCAGCGGCGGCAAAGCGCCACCAAATATGCCCTGAACTATGCGCAGGCCAATAAACAGGGATGGCGTGGACGCAAAGGGTTGCAATGCACCGGTCAGCGCAAAGCCGCATGCCACTACCAGCGCAAAACGACGCAGTGAAAAGGTGACGGCAAACCATGGGGCGACCATCATCGCCGCCACTTCTGCAGCCTGATAGGCCGATGTGATCCAGCTGGCCGTGTCGTAGTCGAAGCCGATCGCCGCGCGAACGTCAGCCAGCGCCAGGTCGGATACGCGATCGTTTAATCCCGAGGTCAGCGCCGCAATCAACACCCCAACCAGACCCAGTGCCAGGCGCAGGGTAAAAGGATGAGGGGCTGGGGCCGCTGCGGGTTGGGCATTCATGGCAGGTGCTCCGCAAAGAGATGTTATTTAATGATGCACTGTATTGTATGGTGGTACATTTGCGGAGATATTACATCGTGATTAAGTGTATTGCAATGTGATACAGCGTGCTGTCAGGTGGAAATAAGTGCTAAAGTAGTGGCATCAAGCAAGGAAGGAAACCTTATGTCTGAACCCTCAACCCTGCGTGAAGATGAGCGAACGGGTGGAATCCAGGTCATCTCACGAGCGGCCAGAATTTTGAATGCGCTGGGCGATCGCCCGGATGGCATGAGCCTGGGCGAAATTGCTCAGGTGGTCGATCTGCCCCGTTCCACAGTACAGCGCATTGTTGGCGCGCTGGATTCTGTCCAGCTGGTGCGCAGCCATGGTGCCGGTGGCGTGCGTCTTGGCCCGGCACTGCTGCGACTGATTGCCACCGTGCATACCGATGTGGTGGCCATTGCCCAGCCCTGGCTGCAGGCGTTAAGTGATGCAACCGGTGAAACGGTGTCACTGGCCCGTGCCAGCGGTCTGCAGCTGGCGATCGTGCATTACGTGGTCGCCGACCGTGAACTTCGTGTGGTGCCCCGCATCGGGTTGAACCTGCCGCTTTACAGCACCTCAGGCGGTAAAGCGCTGCTGGCGCTCGATACGGATGAACAGGCGAGGGCGCTGGTTGGCGATGCCTATGAGGCAATCACCGATCTGACCGTCAAAGCGTTCCCCGAGCTACTGGAGCGCTTGCAGGAAATTCGTCGTACCGGGCTTTCCTATGACCGGGGCGAGACGCTGGAAGGGATCTCCACCATGGCGGTGGCGATTGATACCATACTGGGACGCTTTTCCATCAGCTTACTGGTCCCCTCTACCCGTTTTCAGAAGCATGAGGCGCTCTACCGTGAAGAGATCCTGAAATGCCGTGAAGCGCTGGTGGATGAGATAGGCAAAGCGGCCTTACGTGACTGACCGGAGAGGGATATGAAAAAGCTATTAGTCGCTGTAGATAATTCCGTTATTGCCCGCAAGGTGACTTCGCTGGCGGCTGAGCAGGCTCGGGCGCTGGAGGCGGAAGTCGTGGTGCTGTGCTGCGTGGATGCCAGTTATGCTGCCACCACCGGGACTTATATCATCGAAGCCGGAGAAGATCCTGGCGATTTTGGCAGCGCGCTGGACGAGCAAAATACCGCTGAAGCGGCCGTGCGTCAGTCGCTGGCTGAACTCCAGGGGGCGGGGATCGC
>NZ_WHOY01000031.1:4120615-4222848 GCF_009765445.1 Pantoea sp. BAV 3049
CAGCAGGCTACACAAACGAGCATTCATCGTCAATGGAATGTAAGGCGCCAATAAAAATGCAGACAAATCTTACCTTATAAGAAAGAACATTATAATTTTATAAGAAATGATGGAATTAAAATAATCACAAAAATTCATAAAGCACATAAAAAACCCTGCAAGCTTACCGCTTACAGGGTTGAAGTCACTCTCTCATTAAGCCGAAAGCGTCTCTGCTTCCGGTCGCCATGATTAACGCATTTACCGGGCGTTAGAAGGCGACTTCATAAAGCGGAAGAAATCGCTGTCCGGGCTAAGTACCATTACATCCTGGTTACTTTTAAAGCTGTTATCGTAGGCACGAAGGCTGCGGATAAAGGCGTAGAAGTCCGGGTCCTGGCTGAAAGCATCGGCGTAAAGTTTCGCAGCTTCAGCATCACCTTCACCCTGAGTGATCAGCGCCTGACGACGAGCTTCTGCCAGCGTACGCTCAACCTCATAGTCTGCCTGCGCTCTGACTTTCGCCGCTTCTTCAGCACCCTGAGCACGCTGGCTACGGGCTACAGATTCGCGCTCAGCTCGCATACGGGCATAGATCGCATCGGAGACTTCAGTTGGCAGGTTGATCTGCTTAATGCGCACATCCACCACCTGAATACCCAGCGCGGCCATACTGTTAGGGTTAATCGCCGGTTCATTGCTGGTCGTTTCACGCTCAACACGGGCGGCTGCTGATGCAATAGCATCATCGGCTGCTGGTGTCGCAACATCGTCATCCTGACCTGCACTACCGGTATTCAGCGCGTCACGCACATCCGTAGTCAGACGACCGCGTGAATCAGTAACGATATCCTTCACGTCCAGACGACCAATTTCAGAACGCAAACGGTCACTGAATTTACGCTTCAGCAGCACTTCAGCCTGAGAAACGTCGCCACCGCCTGTTGCCAGGTAGTAACGGCTGAAGTCGCTGATGCGCCATTTGATATAGGAATCAACGATCAGATCTTTCTTCTCTTTGGTCACGAAGCGATCGGCCTGGTTATCCATGGTCTGAATACGGGCATCAAGCGACTTCACAGACTCCAGGAATGGGATCTTGAAGTGCAGACCTGGTGCGTACACCAGCGGCTTATTCTCGCTATCGCGCAGAACTTTGCCGAAGCGCATCACAATGCCGCGCTGGCCTTCCTGCACCACAAACAGTGACGCATACAGCACCACCAGCACAACAATCACTACAACGATCAGTGGTTTACGCATCGGTTACTCCCTCCCCTGACGCTGGGTATCGTTGCGCTGAGCATTCACCCGGCGCTGGTCCATAATGTTGTCCGGACTGAACGATGAACTGCTGCTGGCGCGCTCATTGCTGTCGGTCGCTGGCGGCAGGCGAAGCAGATTTGTGCTGCTGTCCTGCGAACTGTTGGTCGATGCACCGCTCTGGCCACGCATCAGCTGATCCAGGGGCAGCACCATCAGGTTGTTGCCCTTGTCGTTAACCAGCACCTTGCGGGTATGGCTGAGCACACGTTCCATAGTTTCGATATACAGACGCTCACGGGTGATTTGTGGTGCGGCTTTATATTCCGGCAGGATCCTGGCAAAGCTGTCCACTTCACCCTGTGCTTCAAGGGTTACACGTGATTTGTAGGCACGGGCTTGTTCCAAAATACCCTGCGCATCACCACGGGCACGTGGAAGACGGTCATTGGCATAAGCTTCTGCCTCACGAACCGACTGCTCACGGTTTTCACGTGCGGCAATGGCATCATCAAATGCTGCCTTTACGTCCTCTGGTGGACGTGCGGTCTGGAAGTTGACGTCCAGCAGAGTGATACCCATATCGTACGGACGAATGGTCTCTTCCAGCTCACGCTGAGTCTCGCTACGCACCACAGTACGTCCTTCAGTCAGGATACGATCCATGGTGGAACGACCAATGACGCCACGCAATGCGCTGTCGGTTGCCTGACGCAGGCTGTCATCAGCGCTGGTCACAGCAAACAGGTAACGCTCCGGATTGGTTACGCGGTACTGTACGTTCATTTCAACGCGCACGACGTTCTCATCAGAAGTCAGCATGGTGCCGGAAGCCGACAGCTCGCGCACCGCCTCCACGTTCACCGCACGAACCTGATCGATAAAGGTCGGCTTCCAGTTCAGACCTGGTTCAACCAGGTGACTGAATTTACCGAAGCGCGTGACCACGCCTCGTTCCGCTTCTTTAATGGTGTAGAAGCCGCTACCGGCCCAAATCACTACCGCCGCAACCGCGACAATACCGATCAGACGACCACCGCTGCCCGGGGTTTTCTGCCCGCCGCTGTTATCGTTTTTACCACCGCCAAAAACGCCAAGCTTTTTGCTCAGCTTGCGAAAGATATCGTCCAAATCAGGAGGCCCCTTATCGCGCCCTCCCTTATTTCCCCCAGAGTTGCCGCCTTGATTATTGCTGCTTCCCCACGGGTCGCGGTCCTGTCCGTTATTCCCGGGCTGATTCCACGCCATGTTTATACTCCATTAATTGTGTGTGCGGTGTTATCCCAAGGCCGGGATACGTGTCAGGCAAAAATCAGTTAAACAATGTAATCCACCAGCCCCGGCTCCTGTTTGCACAGACGGCGCCAGTCAACAATCGGCATGCGCACTTCCAAACCTACGCTTCCGTCGTCTTCATTCCACTCTTTTTCGATCGCCTGCAGCTGATAAAACCGGCTGCGCAGCCGCCCCGCTTCAGGCGGCAGACGTAAAGCGTATTCGGCAATTTCCCCTGCCAGCCGCTCAGTCAGCGCCTGGAACAGCAGTGGAATGCCCTCGCCCGTTTGCGCTGAGAGCCAGACGCGCACGGGCAGATTTTCTTCATCACGATCGATTCTGGGGACAAAATCCTCCAGCATATCAATCTTGTTCATTACATGTAGGGTGGGGATTTCGTCAGATTCTATCTCTTCCAGAACCTCTTCCACCGCTTCAATATTCTCATCCACGCGCAGGTCAGCCGCGTCAATCACATGCAGCAACAGCGTGGCCTGGCGGGTTTCCTGCAGCGTGGCTTTAAACGCAGCAACCAGGTCATGGGGTAGATGGCGGATAAAACCAACGGTATCAGCCAGTACCACCTCACCCACATCGGCCACGTCGATCCGCCGCAAGGTCGGGTCCAGCGTGGCAAACAGCTGATCGGCAGCATACACTTCTGCAGATGTCAGGTGGTTAAACAGAGTGGATTTACCTGCGTTGGTATAGCCGACCAGCGACACGGTAGGCACATCGGCTTTATTACGGGCCTGGCGTCCCTGCTCGCGCTGCTTTTCCACTCGCTCAAGGCGGGAAAGGATCAGCGTGATGCGGTTGCGCAGTAAACGACGGTCGGTTTCCAGCTGGGTTTCACCCGGGCCACGCAGGCCAATACCGCCCTTCTGGCGTTCAAGGTGCGTCCAGCCACGGACCAGGCGCGTGGCAAGATGGCGAAGCTGAGCCAGTTCCACCTGTAATTTGCCTTCATGGGTACGCGCGCGCTGGGCGAAGATATCCAGAATCAGGCCGGTGCGGTCAATGACGCGACACTCGCACAGGGCTTCCAGATTACGTTCCTGTGCCGGACTCAGGGCGTGATCGAACAGCACCACGGAGGCACCGCTGGCTTTCACCGCTTCGGCAATTTCCACTGCCTTCCCTTCGCCGACAAAATATTTTGGATGTGGCGCTTTACGGCTGCCAGTCACAACACGCAGCGCTTCAACACCAGCAGAAGACACCAGGGCTTCAAATTCCTGCAGGTCTTCCATATCTCTGTCTTGAGAGAAATAGATGTGTACCAGTACGGCATGCTCACCGGCATCATAACGGTCAAACAAACTTAAAACCTCTCAGAACCTTGTTAAACCTGCTACGCGGTGGCCATACTTCGTCAAAATCAGATGCAAAATGCGCATTAAATCGGCGTATTAAGAGCGTCATCTCACCCACCTGACTTTGATGGGCCAGACCAGACGAAAAGAGGATTACCAGGACGGGAGCCTGGAAAGCAAGCGGAGACCCGTCCTGAAAAAACAGTGATTACTCTGCGTCTTCACCGTCTTGCTGAGGCTGAGAAGAAGCCCCCTGATTGCTGCCACCGTGATGATAGTTGTTGCTTCCGCCACCCGCGTTGTTGCTGTGATGGGAGACCGGACGGGACGGAACAACAGTAGAGATAGCGTGCTTGTACACCATCTGGCTGACTGTGTTCTTCAATAAAATAACAAATTGATCAAACGACTCGATCTGACCCTGCAGTTTGATACCGTTAACCAAATAAATCGAAACCGGAACACGTTCACGACGCAGTGCGTTCAAGAACGGATCTTGCAATGATTGCCCCTTAGCCATTCTATCTTTTCCTTATATGCTTGTTGTTTACTACTTTAAGGGCCCGAGCCCTGAAATACTGCGTAAAAATTTGCGCACGATAACGCACCAATTGTACACAATCACCCAGGCTTCGCACTAAGAACCTGAAGGACCGTAGCCAGTGAAGCTTCCGGGTGTTCGCTATCCAGCCAGTGAACCCCTTCCCAGCCACGAAGCCAGGTCATCTGGCGTTTAGCCAATTGCCGGGTCGCGCAAATTCCCCGATAAACCATTTCATCGTAATCGATCTCGCCAGCAAGATATGACCACATCTGGCGATAACCCACACAACGAATGGAAGGCATATCCGTATGCAAATCACCTCGTGCGAAAAGCGCCCGAGCCTCCGCTTCAAACCCTGACGTTAACATCTGCCGGAAACGCAACTCAATACGTTGATGAATAAGTTCGCGCTGCTGAGGAGCAATCGCAAACTGGACAACGTCGTACGGCAGTGCTTCACCGGCCGTTTTAGTCAGTTCCGTTAAAGTTTTACCCGAAATAAAAAAAACTTCCAGTGCTCGCGAGAGTCTCTGGGGATCATTCGGATGAATACGATTTCCAGCAATGGGATCTATTTCACATAACTGACGGTGAAGGGCATCCCAACCTTCTTCACTCGCCCTTTGCTCAATACGCTGACGCACTTCCGGATCCGCCGGGGGCAGCGGCGATAATCCTTCCAGCAAGGCCTTGTAATAGAGCATGGTGCCGCCAACAAGCAACGGAATTCGCCCACTTTGGGTGATTTCCGCCATTTCTGCCAACGCATCCCGCCGGAACTCCGCCGCCGACCAGGCTTCAGAGGGGTCGAGAATGTCCAGCAAACGATGGGGCGCAAGCCGCAGCTCTTCCGCAGAAGGCTTGGCGGTTCCGATGTCCATTCCCCGATAAATCAGGGCGGAGTCTACGCTAATCAACTCAACGGGTAGCTGCTGGCGTAACGCAATGGCCAGTGCAGTTTTACCGGAAGCCGTTGGCCCCATCAAAAAAATAGCCTTTGGCCGGCCAGCCTTGGAAGTTTCACTCATGCTTCAGGGCGTTCATCGCCATTTCAATATCGACGTGCTGCATAAATCCAGAAGGTGGCGATTTAATCAGCTGCGGACAGAGCCTTTCGACCTCGGCCAGCAGTGCTATCGCCTGCGAGTGATTCCAGTGCGGATGTTCAACTGCGGAATGGCGCGCTAACCATTGCGCCACCTGCGTTGCCGACACATCCTGCTGCCGGGCGAGATAGCCTAACAGTTCTGGAATCAAGTTTTGTAAATTTTGTTGGCGCAATGGTAAAGGCACGGCACGCAGCGTCACATGATGACCATCCGCAAGCAGTTCAATCCCCATTTGAACCAGTAAGGTGGCATGATGCCCGATCGCTTCACGCTCCGGTTTATCCACCTTCATCCGCACTGGGATCAGCAACGGCTGCGGCTTCAGCCCTTCCTCACCGGGATCCAGCTGCGCCTGCTTCAGCCAGCGCGCCGCCACCGGTAAAGCAATCAGGGCAAGGCGGTCTTTTGCCTCGACCAGCGCGTAGTTATCCTGCACCACCGTCAGCACCCGGCCGAAGCTCTGGCTGTGGCCGATTAACGGCGCTTGATACTCCGGTTCCGTAGCTTCGCCGATCCGGCCAGCAGACGGCTCCTGAGCGCGAGGCAGTTCAGGCGTCTTCATCAGTTGCTGATAAGCTGCCCCCTCTTTCTTCTGGTACAACGGCTCCTGCCGCTGCCAGTTCGCCTGAGGAGCGCTGCCGCCACCGGACGTTTTAGCCTGCCAGCCTGCCTGGGAAGTGCCCCCGCCAGCCGGGCTCTTCGCCGGTGCAGGAGAAGCGAAGTGGTTACCGCCTGCCGCCTGGCGATTCTCAGGCTGCCAGCGCTCAGCCGGGGCTTCATCAATGGCAGGCAGCGTTTCGGTCCCGGTTTCCTGCAGGACGCTGATCACGCCCTGATAGATAAAATCGTGTACCAGCCGCGACTGGTGGAAACGCACTTCATGCTTGGCAGGATGCACGTTGACGTCTACCTGATGCGGGTCGATCGTAAGATACAGCACATAGGCGGGCTGATGTTCATCGCCCAGTTTATCCTGATAGGCCTGACGGATAGCATGATTGATCAGGCGGTCACGCATCATCCGGCCATTAACGTAGCAATACTGCAGGTCGGTAATGGCGCGGGAACCGGCGGGATCGGCTACCCAGCCGCGCAGGCTCAGGTCGCCATGCTGCCATTCGATCGAAAGCGCATGGCTGAGAAAAGCCGTGCCGCAGATGGAGCCGAGACGACGCTCACGCTGGCTACTTTCGGTGACGCTACGATACTGGCGCATCAGCTTGCCGTTATGGCTGAGCGAGAAAGCAACATCAAAACGAGCCAGAGCAATACGGCGAATGATTTCGTCGATATGGGTGAATTCGGTTTTTTCAGTGCGCATGAATTTGCGCCGCGCCGGGGTGTTGTAAAACAGATCCAGCACTTCCAGCGTGGTCCCCACTGGATGGGCAGCCGGTTTGACCGTCACATCCATGTCACGCCCTTCAGCATAGGCCTGCCAGGCTTCATTTTGCGCTTCAGTGCGGGAAGTCAGCGTCAGGCGCGACACCGAACTGATACTGGCCAGCGCCTCACCACGAAAGCCAAGACTCATAATGGCTTCGAGGTCGTCCAGGGTAGTGATTTTACTGGTTGCATGACGAGCCAGCGCCATGGCCAGCTCATCTTTACCGATGCCAAAGCCGTTATCGCGAATGCGGATCAGCTTTGCGCCACCCTTTTCAATTTCGATATCAATTCGCGTTGCCCCGGCGTCAAGGCTGTTTTCCACCAGCTCTTTCACCACCGATGCCGGACGTTCCACCACTTCACCCGCCGCAATCTGGTTAGCGAGCTGCGGAGGTAACACCTGAATCGGCATAATCAGAATCCTTCCATTCGACCCAATACGGTTAAGATGCCGGGATGGTTAGCGTCTGGCCCAACATCACATTCTGCGACTTCATATTATTCGCCTGCTGTATCGCCTTCGGGCTCACGCCGTAGTGGGCCGCAATCGCCGTCAGTGAATCACCGCGAACCACCTTGTGGCGGACTGGCTTCTTCGGTTTTGCCGCACTGACAGCTGATGTGATGTTGCCTGCGGGCACTTTCAAGCGCTGCCCCACCCAAACTACATCTTTTTTTAACGTATTCATGGAACGTAAAGTTGCCATGCTGACGCCATAGTTTGCAGCAATACCGGACAGAGTTTCACCCCGTTTGACGACATGACGCGCCACCGCCCCGGAATATTGGGTATTGGCTGGTGCCGGATTAGGTTCAACGTTAACCGCCGATGCGGACTGCAACGGTCGGTTTTCCTCCTTTGGGATCGATTGCAGCGGGTGCGCCAGGAAGTAGTTACGGAGTCCTTTATAAATCGACTCGGCAATCTTCTGCTGGTATGCGCTACTGCCAAGCAGTCGCTCCTCCGAAGGATTACTGATAAAACCGGTTTCCACTAACAGCGAAGGAATATCCGGCGAACGCAGAACACCCAGGCTGGCGTGTTCCGGGCGGCGTTTATGCAGCGAACCCACCCGCTGCAGTTGGGCGATAACTTTTACCGCCACGTCATAACCTACTCGCTGGGAGTGGCCGAACTGTAAATCGAGTACCGCCTGGCTGAGATAAGGGTCAGCCTGGCTGTTCGCCAGCAGATCGCCCGCCCCGCCCAGCAACTCAGACTGTTTCTCGTGCTGCTCCAGCCAACCCGCCATCTCACTGTTGGCGCGACGGTTGGAAAGCACCCACACCGATGCGCCAGAAGCGCTGCGGTTCGGTGCGGCATCCGCGTGAATTGAGACCAGCAGATTAGCGTTTTGCTTTCGCGCCACGTCAGAGCGGCCCATTACCGAAATAAAATAGTCGCCGTCACGGGTCATCACCCCTTTAAACATCGGATCGTCATTCAGCAAGGCTTTCAGCTTGCGGGCAATAGAGATGGTGACGTTTTTCTCTTTCAGCCCCCCAGCACCGATCGCACCGGGATCCTGACCACCGTGGCCGGCATCGATCGCCACAATCACTGCTTCGTTAGCCGAACGTGGAGTGCGGCCCGGCGCAGCCACCTCATTACCGCTGCTGACAGCAGTCACAGGATTATTCTTGAAAGGATTCTCCGCCGGGGAAGAAGGAGCAGAACGCGAAGCCGTGCTGACTTCCGCAGGTCGGGAAGAGGATTTAGCCGGGCGCGTACCGTTAATGGTAAACACCACGTTGTAATCATTGCCGTTACGCTGCGTCACAGCGCGGGTTTTACCCGGCTGCGTCAGCTCAAACACCAGTCGAATGCTCTGGTTGTCTTTCGGTTTACTTGAGCGAATGCGCTTAACGATATTCTCGCCGCTGAAGGTCAGAGGCAATCCTTTGATCACCCCACTCTGGCGAATATCCAGCACCACACGCTCAGGATTATGCAGCGGGAAGAAACCGTAAACCGGCTGACCGGCAAAGCTCAGCGTCACGGTGGCTCTATCATCCCCGTTAGAAACGTTGATGTCCGACAGATTGGCCGCAAGACTGGAGAATGTCGTCAGTAATAGTGCCAGTAACAAACCAAACTTCATGCGCAACATCATTTACAACCCTTTTCCGTGGCAACTTGCAGCACCATGGCCTCACCGGCAATTGAGCAGGCTTTCAGTTCGGCCTGACGCGCATGGCCCTGATAGCTGAGGTGCAGTTCAATATCAGGCGTTGGCAGCACGCCCGTCCCCTGCTGAGGCCATTCGACCAGGCAGAGGCTGTCTTCGGTGAAATAGTCGCGAATGCCCATGAATTCAAGCTCTTCCGCATCGGCAAGGCGATAGAGATCAAAATGATAGACCCGGCGTTCCGGCAGAATATAGGGCTCGACCAGCGTGTAAGTCGGGCTTTTGACGTTGCCCAGATGCCCAAGCGCCTGCAGGAATCCCCGGCTGAAGGTGGTTTTCCCCGCACCGAGATCGCCATACAGATAGATCGTTGCCGCGCTTTCGCTGGCGCGGGCCAGGCTGGCACCCAATGCGAGGGTTGCCGCCTCATCGGGCAATGTAATTACACAGGTCTTCATTCTTTTGTATTCAGGATCTCAGGATTGACAAACAGATACAGCCCGGAAAAAAGATCGGTCGCTAACATCCCTCTTGTACCAAGGCGTTCAGACACTTCTTCGGCCGCCGCGCCGTGCACCACACATCCTGCACAGGCAGCATCATATAACGGGAGCTTCTGCCCCAACAGGCTGCCAATGATGCCAGAGAGTACATCACCCATGCCCCCTGTCGCCATACCGGCATTGCCCACATCAGCAAATGTCAGCTCTCCCTCTTCGCTGGCAATCAGCGTACCGGCCCCTTTCAGCACCACCACGCCACCATAGCGTTTCGCCAGGCGTTCAGCGGAATGTAAGCGGTCACTCTCAATTTCGCTGGTCTTCACGTTAAGCAGTCGCGCCGCTTCACCCGGATGAGGCGTAATGATTCGATTTTGACGTTTATCGGGACTGATTGCCAGCAGGTTAAGCGCATCTGCATCCCAAAGCATCGGTTTCTGAGAGTTTTCTACCCTCTGCAGGGCTTTTTTGCCCCATTCTCCCTGCCCCAGGCCAGGACCGATAACGATCACCTCCGCCCACTCCAGCGCCTCATCAATAGCCTGATTGCTCAGCTCCTGTACCATCAGTTCAGGCCGGGCAGTCAGCAATGGCGCAACATTATCTTTGTGAGTGAGTACTCGCACCAATCCTGCGCCGGCGCGTAAAGCCGCCTCTCCGGCCATGCGAATTGCCCCTGCAGTACCACGATCGCCGCCGATAATCACTAACTTGCCGTGGTCGCCTTTATGCGAGGTGGGCCTGCGTGGCTTTAACCAGTGAGAGAGGTATGAAGCATCATAACGGGCAAATGGCGCAGTCTGAGTCGCCAGCCAGGGATCGAGGCTCAGGGCGTGATAATGCAGCTTACCGACATAATCTCGTGCTTTACCGGTCAGCAGGCCAGGCTTCAGGGCGATAAACGTTAGCGTATGGTCGGCAGAGATCACCACACCCGGTGCCGTGCCGTTAGCAGCCACTAACCCGGAAGGGATATCTACGGCAAACACGGCGGCCGGGTGGGCGTTCGTCCGTTCAATCAGCTGCTGGTAATGTGCCTCTGGTGCCCGGCTCATGCCGGTACCCAGTAGCGCATCGACAATCACCTCCACCTGATCGGGCCAGTGTATGGACGGATCGTGGATCACTCCTCCCGCGGCCAGCCAGGCTTCACGTGCCTGTTGTGCCTCTTCAGGCAAAGGCCTGGCCCCCTCACAGGCAATCACCGTGACCGTCAATCCGGCGGACTGCGCCAGCCGCGCCACGATAAACCCATCGCCGCCGTTATTGCCGTGCCCGCAGAGGATCAACCAGTGTTGCGTATCCGGCCAGAGCGAACGCAGGCGGCTGAATACCGCCTCACCGGCACGCTGCATCAGTTCGAAGAGAGTAATACCAAGCGCATCGGCCCCCTCACGCTCAAGTTGAGCCATCGCCTCTACAGGCCAGACAGAATAGGGTAAACTTGCCGGGTTATTTCGCTGGCTCAGGTTATTCATGTCGCATCCTCTCGATCTCCATCAACTTGCTCTGGATATTAAACAGTGGGGCCAGGACCTCGGTTTTCAGCAGGTCGGTATCTGTGATACCGATTTAAGCCTGGAAGAGCCGCGCCTGCAGGAGTGGCTGGACAAGCAGTATCATGGCGAGATGGACTGGATGGCACGCCACGGAATGATGCGCGCCCGCCCTCATGAGTTGCTGCCCGGTACGCTGCGTGTCATCAGCGTCCGGATGAATTATCTGCCCGCTAAAGCCGCCTTTGCCACGACCTTAAAAAATCCTCAGCTGGGTTATGTTAGCCGTTATGCGCTGGGACGTGATTACCACAAAGTATTACGCAATCGCCTGAAAAAGCTCGGAGACCTGATCCGTGAGCGCTGTGAAACAGCGGAATTTCGCCCTTTTGTCGACTCTGCACCGGTAATGGAAAGGCCGCTGGCCGTCAAAGCAGGCCTGGGCTGGACCGGTAAACATTCGCTGGTGCTTAACCGCGAAGCGGGTTCGTGGTTTTTTCTTGGCGAACTGTTGATCAACCTCCCGTTGCCCATCGACAGCCCACAGCAGGAGCAATGCGGTCGCTGCGTCGCTTGTATCACCACCTGCCCGACAGGCGCAATCGTTGAACCTTATATCGTGGATGCACGACGCTGCATTTCTTATCTGACCATCGAGCTGGAAGGCGCTATCCCGGAAGAGTTTCGACCGCTGATTGGCAACCGTATCTATGGCTGCGATGACTGCCAGCTGATCTGCCCGTGGAACCGCTACGGCCAGTTGACCGATGAGGAAGACTTCAGCCCGCGAGCGGTGCTTCACGCACCACCGCTGGTTGAGCTCTTTGCGTGGGATGAAGCGAAGTTCCTGCGCGTGACAGAAGGTTCAGCCATTCGTCGCATTGGACATCTGCGCTGGCTGCGAAACATCGCAGTAGCCCTGGGCAATGCTCCATGGTCAGTCGAAAATGTTGAAGCACTGGGCACCAGGCTGGGCGAAAACGAGATGCTGGATGAACATATTCACTGGGCGCTGGCTCGTCAGCAGGTGAAGCGGGCTGAAAATGCGATTGAGGTGCAGAGTGGACAGCAGAAACGTCTGGTAAGGGCGATTGAAAAAGGATTACCCCGTGATGCTTAAGTGTACAGTCAGCATTATTTGAGGCTGGCAGTCAGTTTTCCACACGCTGTGCATAAAAATAAAAAGTTGTTGTCATTCAAGTGTCACAGAAAGCACAAGCGATCCAGATAACAATTTGAAATATTATAATAAGTATAAATAACAGCAGGTTATGAGATAACCCTGCAGTTTTATGTCTCAGGACTCTTTGACGCGCGCCGGACGATGCTGTGGATAACTCTGTTAAAGAACATTTGGAAAACAGCGGAAAAAGCGAAACGCAGCTGAGTTATCGCTGTGGATAAATCATCTGGCTGAGGAAGTGATTTTCTTTTTTGGAGCGGGAAACGAGACTCGAACTCGCGACCCCGACCTTGGCAAGGTCGTGCTCTACCAACTGAGCTATTCCCGCTTTTATCAGGGCAACTTCACAGAAGTTGCTGATTTACCTATCTTCTGACAGCTCAGCTGCCTTTCGATGCGTTGCATTCTACTGACCTGGAGAAATGAGTCAACACAATTATCCTCACTTTTCGTCTGTTTGCTGCTTTTTGAATCGCATCGATCACTGTTCAAACAAATCGCCGCGCGAGGCATTCAGATACTGGAACATTGACCAGAAAGTCAGCACTGCCGCGATATACAACGCCACCACGCCGATAGCCACTACGGTAGTATCCGGACGCCATAACAGAGCAAACAATGACAGCATCTGCGCGGTGGTTTTGACTTTACCAATCCAGCTGACGGCCACGCTGCTGCGTTTGCCAATTTCAGCCATCCATTCACGTAGCGCCGAGATGATAATTTCACGGGCGATCATGGTGGCAGCCGGTAAGGTAATCCACCAGGAGTGGAAATACTCTGCCACCAGCACCAGCGCCATCGCTACCATCACTTTATCGGCTACCGGATCGAGAAACGCCCCAAAACGGGTGGTCTGCTTCCAGCGCCGGGCCAGATAACCGTCGAACCAGTCCGTAATGGCCGCAAAGATAAAAATCAGCGCACAAACAAGGGGAGCCCATTCAAATGGCAGGTAAAAAGCCAGTACAAAGAACGGGATCAGAACGACACGAAACAGGGTAAGTAACGTCGGAATGTTAAAATGCATAGGTACGCTAACTGTCTGGGCAGAGTAGAATTTGTCCCTATGTTCCTACAATGCCGTGGGCGTTGCAATGCTTAGTGTTTCAGCGAATAAAAGATTTTCTCCGCAAGGAGGAGGGAGATCCCAGGGACTTTCGCGATTTCCTCTACAGAAGCACTCATCAGCGGTTGCAGGCCTCCCATGTATTTAAGAAGCATCTGACGCCTTTTTGGCCCTATTCCTTCAATGGTTTCCAGTGCGCTGGTGTTCTTCACTTTTGCCCGCTTATTACGGTGACCTGTTATCGCATGATTGTGAGAGTCATCACGAATATGCTGGATAACATGCAGCGCCGGGGAGTCTGGAGGCAACGAGAAACCCTCCCCTTCCGGCTCGAAAAACAGCGTTTCCAGTCCGGCTTTACGGTCGGTGCCTTTGGCCACGCCGAGCAGTATTGGTCGATCTTTGTCCCAACTGACATCCAGATCGGCAAAGACGTTTTTCGCCTGTGCCAACTGACCTTTACCGCCGTCAATCAGGATGACATCCGGAACCTTACTCTCAATCAGATCCTTGCCGTAGCGACGGCGCAGCACCTGATTCATTGCCGCGTAGTCGTCCCCTCCGGTGATGCCGGTGATATTGTAACGACGGTATTCCGCACGCAATGGTCCGTTACTGTCAAATACCACGCAGGAAGCCACCGTTTGCTCACCCATTGTGTGGCTGATATCAAAACATTCCATGCGGTTAATGGCTGGCAGATCCAGCAGTTCTGCCAGGGCCTGCAGGCGCTGATGAATAGTCGATTGTTGCGACAACCGGCTAACCAGCGCAGTGCTGGCATTCGTCCGGGCCAGCTTCAGATAACGCGCACGGTCGCCGCGAGGTTTGCTTTGAAGAGTCACGCGCCGTCCGGCCATTCCGGTCAGTGATTCTGCCAGCAGGTCTTTTTCCGGCAGCGTAAAGTCGAGAAGAATATCGCTGGGCAACGTTCGCGCCTGGCTGCCCTGCAGGTAAAACTGTCCGACGAAGGTCTGAACCACTTCAGCCAGCTCAGTGCCTCCCGGCACTTTCGGGAAATAGCTGCGGCTGCCCAGTACTTTTCCCTGACGGATAAACAGCACATGCAGGCAGGCCATACCGGATTCAAACGCCACACCTATCACATCCAGATCGTCGCCGTTATTCGAGACAAACTGACGTTCCGTTACCCGTCTGACCGCCTGAATCTGGTCACGCAGCCGGGCCGCCTCTTCAAATTTCAGCGCCTGACTGGCGACTTCCATCCGGGCGACCAGCTGATTCAACACCTGATCATCCTTACCAGAGAGAAACAGGCGCACGTAGTCAATCTGCTGAGCATACTCTTCTTCTGTCACCAACCCGGCGACACAAGGGCCAAGGCAGCGGCCAATCTGATATTGCAGGCAGGGACGCGAGCGGTTGCGATAAACACTGTTTTCGCACTGGCGCACCGGGAAAATCTTCTGCAGCAGCGACAGCGTCTCACGGACGGCATAGCCATTCGGGAAAGGCCCGAAATATTCGCCTTTCGCGTGCTTGGCACCGCGATGACTTGCCAGCCGGGGATGAGCATCGGCACTGAGAAAAATATAGGGATAGGATTTATCATCACGCAGCAGCACGTTGTAACGCGGCTGATACAGCTTAATATAGTTGTGCTCAAGCAGCAGCGCTTCCGTCTCGGTATGCGTGACCGTCACGTCAATCTGGCGGATGCTGTCCACCAACGCTTCAGTTTTACGGCTGCCGGGATTGCCACGGAAGTAGCTGGAGAGGCGCTTTTTCAGATCTTTGGCTTTGCCGACATAGATGACCGTCCCGCCAGCATCATACATGCGATAGACGCCTGGCTGGCTGGTCACCGATTTCAGGAAAGATTTTGCATCAAAAACGTCATTCACTACTGGTTAACGACTCCGCATTGAACAGGCCATGCCGGATGGCCAGGTGCGTTAACTCAACGTCGCCGCTGATATTAAGTTTGCTGAACATACGGTAACGATAGCTGTTAACAGTTTTCGGGCTCAGGTTAAGCTGTTCGGAAATTTCCGCCACTTTCTGCCCCTTGGTGATCATCAGCATAATCTGTAGTTCACGTTCCGACAAACTGTCAAAAGGCGAGTCTGTTTTCTGCGGCTCGATCTGGCTCAGTGCCATCTGCTGCGCAATATCCGAGGCGATATATCGCTGGCCGGAATGCACCTGTCGGATGGCATTGACCACCTCTTGCGGAGCCGCGCCTTTGCTCAGGTAGCCGGAAGCGCCCGCCTGCATAACCCGCGCTGGCAGGGGATTTTCGGTATGGATCGTCAGCATAATGATGCGGATATGCGGGCTGTAACGGATAATCTTGCGCGTAGCCTCAAGACCGCCGATTCCCGGCATGTTCATATCCATCAGCACCACGTCTGTACTGTTGGTCCGGCACCATTTCACCGCGTCTTCGCCACAGTTAGCTTCACCAACAACCTGAAAACCTTTGATGTCTTCCAGTATGCGGCGAATGCCTGCGCGCACCAGTTCGTGGTCATCAACAAGAAGAACGCTTATCAAACAGGTCTCTCCAAATGGGTAATACCAGGGACGTTCAGAATGGTATTCAGACTGCCGATCTTACCTCTTTTTCACCGGTGTTAGAACAGAAAAAAAACGTCATTGTCTTACAGAAAAGCCTTACCCCACCACATACCAGAACTGGCATGCGGGTAATGGTTGTGTGATATACTTGTTACTAAAGAATAGCCTTCAGGGCGCTGCGGCGCTGACTGAAATGATGAGTAAAAATAAGGAGAAAACATGAGCGATACTGACTTTTCAACCAGCAAAGAGACGCAAACCCTGGCCGAAGAGATGGCCTGCATGAAGGCCCTGGTAACATTTATGCTTAAGGGTATGGGGCAGGCTGATGCCGGTAAAGTCATCATCAATATGGAAAAATACATTGCCCAACTGACCGATCGTCAGCAGGCGGACGTATTTAGCAGCACTATTGGTCAGATCAAACAGGCCTATCGTCAGTAATTCCCCCCCTGCCCATTGCATTTCCTTCAGGGTTGTAACAAGCTCAGGTTTTGGCTGACACTGAACGGAACAATGGGCTTACTTTTCAAAGCAGTACTGGGTGCGCTGGTCGTGGTACTGATCGGCATCCTTTCAAAAACCCGCAACTATTACATTGCCGGCCTGCTGCCGCTTTTCCCGACCTTTGCGCTGATTGCCCATTATATTGTCGCGAGTGACCGGGGAATTGAAGCATTACGCACCACCATCCTGTTCGGCATGTGGGCGATTATCCCCTACTTTATCTATCTTCTTTCACTCTGGTACTTTGTTGGAATGATGAAGCTACCTCTGGCGCTGGGCAGCGCCGTGGCGTGTTGGTGCATTGCAGCATGGCTGCTCATCACACTGTGGGCAAAATTACACAGTTAGCGTCCCCGGGCGCTCCAGCTGACGGACACTCCAAGCGTTGGCAACACTTCCTCCGGACTGAAACGACGAGCACCACGGAATTTAGCCGCCAGGTTAGGCTGCTTTACCGGAATGCGCACCGCAAAGAGATTATCTTCGGACTGGATAACCCCGGCCGTTAGCGGCTCATAAGCCACCAGGTGCTGCCCGAACATCTGTTCAAGCATCGGCGTGGCCGCGCTATAGAGAAAGTCAATTCCTGACTGCTCCGCCAGCTGTACACTGTGCCAGAGAATGCTCAGCGGCAGTTCCGGATCAACATCGAGTCGGGCAGAAAAACGCGACATCTCCCAGACGGGAAGCGAGTTATCTGACAACTGGCGGCCGACCGCGCTTTCACTGCCTGCATCTGTCTCCGGATTTTCCCATTGCATCAGGCGTGCACAGCCACAAATCCCCTGCTGTGCACTCCAGGCAATCAGCCAGATAACATCAGAGCGGTCAAAGCGATCGTATTCCTGGCCCGGCGTACTCAAACGAGGCGGAATGGACCAGCCTTCACCACGGGCAAAGACGTTGTAGCGATAACTTCCCAATTCTGCCAGCAAAGAGGATGGCATATCCTTAAGCTTGGTCTGGATAATCTTCATCATTGATCCCCTGTCGCATTCCCTCGTGATGCCGCTCCTCACGGCTCGATCAGGGTTGTTACCCTGGGCGCAGGGTAGACAACCAGTTAGTAATCGGAAACTACCAAATTTGGTAGTTGTAACTTACTCAGAGTAAGCCGATTGCTGCGGCGTAAGAGGCCACCTGGGTTTTATTTGGTGCATTTAACCTCTTTTGCATATTTTTTTGGTGAAAATTAACGGTATTTTCTGAGATAGAGAGGATCAGGGATATTTCAGCCGACGTTTTTCCTTCGGCAGTCCATTTGAGAATTTCAAGTTCTCGCTGGGTTAAATCCATGTTCATCACCAACATCGAAATATCTTTTACACGTTGTAATGCCTCTAAGGTTAGATCCGTTAAATACTGTAGCCTGAGGTGACACTCCTGAGTTAACGCTATCTTTTCAAATGACTTCCCTGAAGCCATTGATAATATCCCAATGGCCCGATTTTTCACCATCATCGAGTACGAAAAACCTGCGCGAATGCCATGCTCCTTTGCCGCCTCGAACACCCGGCGTCCCTCGGTGACAATCGGGTCGTTCCATAGCAGCAGCGTCCCCGGAATCTGGCAATATTTGATGATTGGGTCTATCTCAGCAAAATTCTCTTTCTGCCAGGTTCGTACCCACTTTTTTGGGTAATTACTGTAGATAAATATCCCCGGTCGGGTGAACGGCACTGGATGACGAACATACAATGCATAAAATTCTAATCCCAGTTTAATCGTTTGCCGTTCAATAAGACGGGTTATATCTGCAGTTTCAGTTACCTGATGGAAAGCAGAATGCATTTCATTGCGCCAACTGAAATAGTTCTCAGCAGTCATTAACGCCTCACGGGGATGGGGAGCGAAGCCACATCCTGATAATAATATTGATTGTTAATGAGGAAAAAAATGAATGATAACGAGCAAAAAAATTAATAGCGACTGTTATGTTTCCGTATCGGGATAATAACAAGAAAAACACCTTTTTTTTACTCGTCCCTCATAAAAATCTTCTGCTGAATAATTTCTCAGTCTGAATGATTTGTAAAAGAGCATCGATCGCAGTACTGCTTTTCCCGGTTTGGCTGCGTTATGCCACAGACAGAACAGCGGGAACGTCGGTCTTTAGAATAGGATTTTTCCTAAGCGCATTCAATAATTTTGATAGCATCCCGGATCTGTTGGGCGGCTATTTTTTTGCACTAAAACCGTCATTATTTTATGTCACTCAGAGGAGATGTTGCGGTAAAATCTAACAACTTGTTGATTTTAATTAGTTTTATCAGTAAAAATAGTAGATTTGGGTTTTTTATCATTGTTCAGCAATCCTGTACTAAACACTCATTACCCATAATTAATGCGCGGCTTTTTCTCATCACAAGCTGCGTGTACAAGGACAAAAATGTGTTGCCAGATAACTGGTAATTTATTATCTCTGAACCATAATCTAACTTACTGAATTAGTAATATAAATCAAAAGGCTTCTCCCTCTGATCATTATCCCGATAAGGAAATAGTGATGTTAGACAGACTGGCAATGTTGTTCATTCTTCTGGGTGTCTGCACCTCGCTGATGATCCTGAAAGATCTTATCCGTTATCCCCAGCCCGTGAGGATCATGAACCTGGTATGGCCGGTGACCGGCCTGTATATGCCCTTTTTCGGCTGGCTGGCCTGGTGGTTTTTCGCCCGTAAAAACCGTTCGGCTTCCCCTCTGCTGAGCAGAAGAGGTTCCCAACCGCCCGCCCTCCGGCAACTGTTTTCCTCTACCAGCCTCTGTGCGGCGGGCTGTGTGCTGGGTGACATCATTGCCATTCCGACCATTTCACTGATGAATACCCTTCCCTTTCATTCCGTAATCCTGACTCATGCCGTTATTTCTCTGGTATTGTCATTACTTTTCGGGGTAATGCTGCAGTTTTTTGCGCTACGGCAAATAGAAGGGATTTCAATATTTCGTGCTTTCTGGCGGGCAATCAAAAGTGATATTTTTTCACTGATTGTTTATCAGGCCGGGATGTATCTCTATATGTTACTGGCGTTTCGCTTTATTTTGCACAACCAAATCGAACCGCTGATGCTGCACTTCTGGTTTATGATGCAGCTGGCGCTGATCACTGGCTTCGTTTTTGCCTGGCCAGCCAATAAATTCCTGCTGCAACGGGGCATTAAGCCAGCTTTCTAGCGGCAGACGCCAAAGCCACGCATACCCAGGTGGAAGTGGTTAGCGTGTGCGCTGTTGTATTCAGGCCCCAGGGAATTGCCATAATACCGGCAGCTCTGTCGGAAAACCTGCTGCAGCCAGTGTCCCTGAGGTTGCTGCCGTGACCACTCTTTCAATACGTTAATCTGTTCACCATTTTTCAGCCTGAATCCGGCAATATCCAGCGCATCCGCAGTAGCATGCTCACTGAGGCGCCCTTCTGCCCGGTGGTAAATATTTCTGCAGGCATAGCTGCCCAGATGATCGATCCGCGCCAGCGGTGAAGCCAGCTCTGCTTCAGCCAGCGGTTTAGCAGACTGCACCACAAACATTGTGGTGCTGAGTGCCAGCGGACAGCTGGCAAGAAAGCTGGAATTCAAACGAACATCGCCAAAGTTTTCCACCCGTACAGGCGCTGGCAGCGGACAGGTTCCGCTAACCGGGGTTGGCTGGGTGAAGCGCAGATAACCCTGCTGTTGCGCGATTTTCAACACGGTCAGACAGGCGGCAGGATCCCGGTCCAGCTTCTTCAGCTTGTAACGGGTGACCAGAGTGGGAGCATCAGTGACCTGCAGAGGCGTGAAGGGATTCCATTGCGGGGGAAGGTTCTTTTCCAGCCAGGGTACGACCGCCAGTATCAACAAGATTACCGCAGCAAACACAATCCCTCCTTTCATTCATCCCCCTTTACCCAACGCGGGTTGCCCACCAGCGAAACCTTCCGCCCGGTATGTGAAATCAAAGTGTAGAGGCGTTTTTGCGCGATCGGTCCGGATATCCCTCACGCTTGTGAAAAAGAGTTAGCTGTCAGCCGTACATTTACACTATCTTATGGCTGCAAACATGGGTTTTTACCAGATTAAATAACAGCCTGCAGAGCTGACACAACATCAAGTTAAGGACAGGTATACCGTTATGGTTGACCAATCAAAAGCAACGCCCCTGAGCGAAGAGGCACCGGGCGAGCTCCGGCGTAATCTCCACAACCGACATATCCAGCTGATCGCCATTGGTGGTGCCATCGGCACAGGGCTGTTTATGGGCTCCGGCAAAACCATCAGCCTGGCTGGCCCCTCGATCATCTTTGTTTATATGATCATCGGTTTTATGCTGTTTTTCGTTATGCGCGCCATGGGCGAGCTGCTGCTGTCGAACCTCGAGTATAAATCATTCAGCGATTTCGCTGCCGATCTGCTCGGCCCGTGGGCGGGCTACTTTACCGGCTGGACCTACTGGTTCTGCTGGGTGGTCACGGGCATTGCCGACGTGGTGGCGATCAGCTCCTACTTTCAGCTGTGGTTCCCGGACTTCTCAATCTGGATGAGCGCCCTGCTGTGCATCGTGGTTTTCCTGTCGTTGAATATCGCCACGGTGAAGCTGTTCGGTGAAATGGAGTTCTGGTTTGCAATCATCAAAATTGTCGCCATCGTGGCGCTGATTGCCACCGGTATTGTACTGGTTGCCATGCACTACCCTTCTCCGGGCGGCGGTACGGCTGCCATCAACAATATCTGGGATCACGGCGGCATGTTCCCTAAAGGGCTGAGCGGTTTCTTTGCCGGTTTCCAGATTGCGGTGTTTGCGTTTGTGGGCATTGAGCTGGTCGGTACCGCAGCGGCGGAGACGCATGACCCGAAAAAGGTGCTTCCACGTGCCATCAATGCCATCCCACTGCGCATCATTATGTTTTACGTCTTCGCCCTGCTGGTGATCATGGCCGTGACGCCGTGGGATCAGGTCGTGGCTGACCGCAGCCCATTCGTTGAGATGTTTGTGTTGATTGGCCTGCCAGCCGCCGCCAGCATCGTCAACTTTGTGGTACTGACTTCGGCAGCGTCCTCGGCTAACAGCGGTATTTTTTCCACCAGCCGGATGCTGTACGGTCTGGCACAGCAGGGTGTGGCTCATCGCCGCTTCGGTATGCTTTCCGGCCGTGCCGTCCCCACCACAGGGCTGTTCTTCTCCTGCCTGTGCCTACTGGCAGGCGTGGCGCTGATTTATCTGATCCCGAACGTGATGAAAGTGTTCACCCTGGTGACCACCGTCTCAGCCATTCTGTTTATGTTTGTCTGGACGATCATCCTCTGCTCCTACCTGGCCTACCGCAAGCAGCGCCCTCAGCTGCACGCAGAGTCGGTTTACAAGATGCCGCTGGGCAAATTCATGTGCTGGATTTGTATTGCCTTCTTTGCCTTTGTGCTGGTACTGCTCTCGCTGGAAGAGGACACCCGTCAGGCACTGATGGTGACGCCGCTGTGGTTTATCATGCTGGGCATCGGCTGGTGGCTGCGGCAGAGAAAGGCAGCCAGATAGTCGCAACAGGATGCGCTGAGCGGCTCAGGCTGTTCAGCGCACCCGAATCCCTTCAATGACCATACGCTGGACATTTTCCACCGTCTGCTGAAAGAATCCTTCATCACTGAGTGTCTGACCGGTTACCGCCTCAACCTGACTGGCAAAGTCAGCGTAGTGCTGGGTGGTGGCCCATAACATAAAGATCAGATGGTGCGGTTCCACCGCCGCCAGTTTCCCGGCCTTAATCCAGCTCTCAATCACCGCCGACTTTTCATCAACCAGCTCCCTGAGATCGCCTTCGAGCTCCCCTTTCAGCAACGGCGCACCCTGCAACATCTCCATGCAGAACAACCTTGAGGCCTGGGGATGATCGCGTGAAACCTCCAGCTTGAGACGGATATAGTCTCGTATCGCCTCCAGCGGCTGCTGATCGTTTCGCAGCGCCCGAAGTGGGGCCAGCCAGACATCAAGAATATTTTTGAGCACCGCAATATACAACGCTTCTTTCGAAGGAAAGTAATAGAGCAAATTGGTTTTTGATACATCCGCGCCCTCAGCCACTTTATCCAGACTGGTGCCGTGGACGCCATACTGTGAAAAAAGCTCAAGTGCGGCGTTCAGGATCGCGGTTCGCTTGGCGGCCACAGCCCGTGAACGCCGGGTTGGCGCCTTCACTGTCTTATCTGATGAATTCACCGTGACTCCATGATCCATGTGGGAGGCAGGGAGTATATCAAACCTTCCCGTACCGGCTTGTGCACTTTTATTGAACATGCCCGCCTGCTTTTTGTGCACATATTTTTTACCAAATGGTCTGTTTCAGACCATGCACTCCACATTATTTTAACACAAATTATTCAACTATATGAATATCAACCTTTTTTTGTTTCCTGGCACAGCCCTTGCAATTATACCTTTGAGCGCCGCCCTTAAGGGACTCGCAGGATGCACCGCAGCGCGGGAATGATAACCCTGTCAGACATTAAGGTATCCCTATGAAAATTGGTGTATTTATCCCGATCGGCAACAACGGCTGGCTGATTTCCACCCACGCCCCTCAGTACATGCCAACCTTTGAGCTGAACAAAGCTATCGTGCTGAAGGCCGAGCATTATCACTTCGATTTTGCCCTGTCGATGATTAAGCTGCGCGGCTTTGGCGGTAAAACTGAATTCTGGGACCATAACCTGGAATCTTTCACTCTGATGGCCGGTCTGGCTGCCGTCACCTCACGCATTGAAATTTATGCCACCGCCGCCACCCTCACGCTTCCCCCGGCGATTGTTGCCCGCATGGCCTCGACGGTGGACTCCATTTCTGGCGGCCGCTTCGGTGTAAACCTCGTTACCGGCTGGCAGAAGCCTGAGTATGACCAGATGGGAATGTGGCCTGGCGATGACTACTTCTCCCGCCGCTACGACTACCTGACTGAATATGTCACCGTGCTGCGCGATCTGTGGGGCACGGGCAAGTCCGATCTGAAAGGCGAGTTCTTTACCATGAACGATTGCCGGCTCAGCCCGCAGCCGCAACAGCCAATGAAGGTCATTTGCGCCGGGCAAAGTGATGCCGGGATGGCCTTCTCAGCAAAACACGCGGATTACAACTTCTGCTTTGGTAAGGGCGTGAACACACCAACCGCTTTCGCACCAACTGCCACAAGGATGAAAAAAGCCGCCGAAGAGGCCGGGCGTGATGTTGGTTCATACGTGCTGTTTATGATCATTGCCGATGAAACCGACGAGGCAGCCCGCGCTAAATGGGAGCATTACAAAGAGGGGGCGGACGACGAAGCATTAGCCTGGCTGACCACGCAAAGCCAGCAGGATAAACGTTCCGGCAGCGATACCAATGTGCGTCAGATGGCCGATCCCACCTCGGCAGTGAATATCAATATGGGCACGCTGGTTGGTTCTTACGCTAACGTTGCCCGGATGCTGGATGAAGTCGACACGGTCGAAGGGACTCATGGCGTACTGCTGACTTTTGATGATTTCCTGCAGGGAATTGAAAACTTCGGCGAGCGCATCCAGCCGCTGATGAAGTGCCGTATTGATACCATTGAAGCCGCGAAGGAGGTTGCCTGATGAACAGCAGAGAAACCGTAGTGTGCACCACCGCATCCAGCAAAAACAACGTAACCCTTAGCGCCCGCCCGGAGGCCATAGCCTTCCCGCCAGAGCAGACAGCCCTGATCGTGGTGGATATGCAGAATGCCTATGCCACCACCGGAGGTTACCTGGACCTGGCCGGATTTGACGTTTCAGCCACCCTTCCGGTGATCGATAAAATCAATATCGCGGTGAAGGCTGCACGCGAAGCGGGGATCCAGATCATCTGGTTCCAGAACGGCTGGGACGACCAGTACGTTGAGGCAGGCGGCCCTGGCTCACCAAACTGGCGCAAATCAAACGCGCTGAAAACCATGCGCGCCCGGCCTGAACTGGAAGGCAAGCTGCTCTCCAAAGGCGGCTGGGATTATGACCTCGTTGACCAGCTTCAGCCGCAACCAGGGGATATTGTGTTGCCGAAACCCCGCTACAGCGGTTTTTTTAATACCCCACTCGACAGCATGTTACGCAGCCGTGGCATCCGCCACCTGATTTTTACCGGTATCGCCACCAATGTCTGTGTGGAGTCCACCCTGCGTGACGGGTTCTTCCTGGAATATTTTGGCATCGTGCTGGAAGACGCCACCTATCAGGCTGGCCCAGCCTTTGCCCAACAGGCGGCGATTTTTAATATTGAAACCTTCTTCGGCTGGGTATCAGACGTGACAACGTTCTGCACTGCCCTGCAAATGGAAAGCGCCACGCTGCAACAAACGGCATAAAAACTGCCTGTCTGACTGGAGAGAATCCGATGCCAAAAACAATTATTACCCCGCCGGGCACCAGCATTCCCATTGCGCCTTTTGTTCCGGGCACGCTGGCTGATGGGGTGGTTTATGTCTCCGGCACACTGCCATTTGATAAAGACAATAACGTGGTGCACGTCGGTGACGCCGCCGCCCAGACCCGCCACGTGCTGGAAACGATCAAAAGCGTGATTGAGACAGCCGGTGGCACGATGGATGACGTCACATTTAACTCGGTCTTTCTGACTGACTGGAGCAATTACGCCGCCGTGAACTCGGTCTATGCCGACTATTTTCCCGGTGATAAACCAGCCCGGTTCTGCATTCAGTGCGGCCTGGTGAAGCCAGACGCGCTGATTGAGATTGCCACCGTCGCGCATATCGGCAAGTAACGGAGAACAGTATGCACATTGAACTGTCAGGCTTGCAGCATCCGGAGGCCATAACGCTGGTTCTCTCCGCCGGATTAGGTGGTTCGGCCTCTTTCTGGTTGCCGCAGATCAACGAGCTGCGCAATCAGTATCGCGTGGTGGTTTATGACCAGCGCGGAACCGGGCGTAGCCCTGATGCCCTGCCTGAGGGTTACAGCATGTGTGATATGGCTGCTGAACTGGCGGCTGCGATGGCAGAACTTGGTATCGAACAGTATACGGTCGTGGGCCATGCGTTGGGCGGAATGGTGGCGATGCAGATGGCGCTGGATTTTCCCGACAGGGTGACCGGGCTGGTGATTGTTAACGGCTGGTTGCGCCTGAACGCCCATACCCGCCGTTGCTTCACCGTGCGTCAGGAGCTGCTGCTCAACGTGGGGATCGAAGCCTATGTACGGGCACAGCCGCTGTTTCTCTATCCGGCCGACTGGCTTGCCGAAAATCAGGCGCGGATTGAGGCGGAAGACGCCCTGCATACCGCTCACTTCCAGGGAATGGAGAATTTGCTGCGTCGCCTGCATGCGCTGATGCAGTGTGATTTTACGCCGCAGGCAGGCGATATCACCCAGCCGGTGCTGCTGGTCTGCTCGCAGGATGATTTGCTGGTTCCCTGGACCTGTTCGGAAACGCTGTATGACGCGCTGCCCAATTCAACCCTGAAAAAAATGGTCTGGGGCGGGCACGCGATGAGCGTGACGGACAGCAGCACTTTTAACCGGATTTTACTGTCCTGGCTGGCTGAGACTCAGCCAGCCATCCCCAACCGGAGTCGTTATGACAGCCGTCCTGAACATCCTGGTGTCAGAAACCCTGTATAACGCCCCACGCACCCCTGACGGCTGGTGGGATCTTTCCGTTACCGATGCCTGTTCACTGGAGTAAGGAGAAGACGATGGCCAGTTCCTGGTTTCCCCAATGGCGTAAAAAGACCGCGTCAGCGCAGGGCATAGTAGCACCTGACGAAACGTTACCGCTGGGTCAGACAATGGTTATGGGGCTGCAGCACGCAGTGGCAATGTTTGGTGCCACAGTGCTGATGCCGTTATTGATGGGTCTCGATCCTAATCTTTCGATCCTGATGTCCGGGATCGGTACGCTGCTGTTTTTTGTCATTACTGGCGGGCGCGTCCCCAGTTATCTCGGTTCCAGCGCGGCTTTTGTTGGCGTGGTGATAGCAGTAACCGGTTTTAACGGTCAGGGGCTGAACCCACATCTCAACGTGGCGCTGGGCGGGATTATTGCCTGTGGCCTGGTGTACACCATGATTGGCTTAGTGGTGATGAAGGCAGGCACCCGCTGGATTGAAAAGCTGATGCCGCCAGCGGTGACCGGCGCAGTTGTCATGGCGATTGGCCTGAATCTCGCCCCGATTGCGGTGCATGGCGTATCCGGCTCGGTGTTTGACAGCTGGATAGCGGTGATGACTGTGGTCTGTATTGGGCTGGTCGCCGTGTTTACTCGCGGAATGGTGCAACGTCTGCTGATCCTCATCGGCCTGATCGCCGCCTGCGCAATCTATGCCCTGCTGACCAACGGCCTCGGTCTGGGCAAACCCGTTGATTTGAACCTGATCTCTCAGGCTGCGTGGTTCGGCCTGCCGACCGCCACCAGCCCGATTTTCGACAGTCATGCAATGTTTATGATGGCTCCGGTGGCAGTCATTCTGGTAGCCGAAAACCTCGGCCATATTAAAGCCGTGGCGGGAATGACCGGCAGGACTCTCGACCCTTATATGGGACGCGCCTTTGTCGGCGACGGCCTGGCCACCATGTTGTCGGGAGGGTTCGGTGGCAGCGGCGTGACCACCTATGCCGAGAATATCGGCGTGATGGCGGTCACCAAAGTTTACTCCACGCTGGCATTTGTGGCGGCGGCAGCCATCGCCATTCTACTGGGCTTTTCGCCTAAATTTGGTGCGCTAATCCATACCATTCCCGGCCCGGTGATTGGCGGTGCCTCCATCGTGGTCTTCGGACTGATTGCAGTGGCGGGCGCTCGTATCTGGGTACAGAACAACGTGGACCTGGGGCAAAACAGTAATCTGATTATGGTGGCAGTTACTCTGGTACTGGGCGCCGGGGACTTTGCACTGAAGATCGGCAGTTTCACCATGGGCGGGATCGGTACGGCGACGTTTGGCGCGATTATTCTTAATGCCATTCTCACCCATCGTCGGGCAACCGCTCTGGCGGGCAGCAAGATCCGTCAGGACAGTTAACCCGCACCGGCTTCATCAGGCGAAGGGATCTCCTTCGCTTTTTTTTTCCTTTTAAGCTTAAGCTCGCTGACCAGTACCCCTGCCACAATCAGCGCCCCGCCAATTAACGCCAGCCCCGGTAAGCGCTCCCCGGCCAGACGGCCGACGATACCTGCCCAGACCGGCTCTCCGGCGTAGATGACCGTGGCGCGGGTGGGCGAAACGCTGCGCTGCGCCCAGTTCATCGTCACCTGAATCACCGCGCTGGCAATGCCCAGGCCCATCGCGCTGAACAGCAGATAAGGTGAAAATGGCGGCACGGACTCCCCATTGGGAACCATCAGCAGAAACGCCACAAGAGATGCCACCGCGAGCTGAACAATGGTCACTCGTTTCACATCCACTTTCCCGGCGCTGGCACCAATCAGGATGATTTCTGCGGCAATCGCCAGCGTGCTGACCAGCGTGGCTATCTCTCCGGCGTTAAAAGCCAGAGTATCGCCATCAGGCCCGGCGATCAGCATCAGACCGGCAAAAGCCAGCCCCACGCCAATCCACGACATCAGCCCTGGCAGACGGCCGAGAAAAAGCCATTGCAGCAGCGGCACCAGTGGGACGTACAGGGCGGTGATAAAAGCGGATTTACTGCTGGAAATGGTCTGCATCCCGTAAGTTTGCAAACCATAACCACAGGCGATGGCAATGCCGATCAGGGTTCCGGCTTTGATTTCAGCCCAGTTCAGTCCACTCAGTGAGCGCCATGAAATCACGCCCAGCATCAGCGCCGCCATGGCAAAACGACTCCCCACGAAGAAGAAAGGCCCACTAACCGTCATTGCATGGTGAACAGCCAGGAAAGTGCCACCCCAGACCATGGTGATCAACACCAGAACCAGTTCCTGGGCATTAAAGGCGAATTTATAGCGGGAGAAGAAGGAGGACATAGCAGGCCCGAATCAAAATTTGGTGCCAGTTTGCAGGGAGAGGCTGCCGGGGTCAACTCAGAGATGACCGCCGGGACAATCCCGGCGGTTCAGGGACGAACTCACCAGTCAGTCAGTTTTAGCCCGACTGCCACGGCTGTTGCGTCCTCCCTTTTCACCAGCCTGCGAGGCACGCTGAGGGTCATTTTTAAAATTCCCTCCGCTGGCTTTACCGCCTTTGCGGCCTGCTTCTGATGCTCTTTTACGGTCTTCAGCGAAATTTCCAGATCCACCACGATGTTCTGCCATTTCTTACCTCCGAATAGTTAAGCCATCATACTGCATTAACGCGGTAGCCAGCGGCTTACCACCGCGACTTTATTGGGACACTTAGCCCCCTGTCGCGTTATTAAGCATAGATTATCAGCTGGTGAGCGGGAGTGATTTCTGAAAAACGTGAACGGCCCCGGTCTTTTTGGGGCTGAAATGCCTGAGAAGCTTCATTATCAATATTAATGTATCAACCAGTAAAAAAAGCCGTCACCGGCGCTTTTTTAGCAACAATAATGCCTCTGCCAGGCAGCCTGAGCCAGCCTCAACTATACTCAGAAGGCTGGCTGCGAACGCCAGTCTGCAGCCGGTTTTTTCAGACGAAAACCAGTAAACCCAATCAGGGAGTGACAGATGGCTAAGATTTTAGTGCTTTACTATTCCATGTACGGACACATAGAGACCATGGCGAATGCGGTTGCCGAAGGGGCAAAGCGCGTCAGTGGTGCCGAGGTTACCATCAAGCGCGTGCCGGAAACGATGGACGCAGAACGCTTCGCTCAGGTCGGCGGTAAAACCGCTCAGGCAGCAGCGGTTGCCACGCCGGATGAGTTAGCCCAGTACGATGCTATTTTGCTGGGTACCCCAACCCGCTTCGGCAACATGGCCGGGCAGATGCGTAATTTCCTGGATCGTACTGGCGGTCTGTGGGCTTCGGGTGCGCTATACGGCAAGCTGGCGAGCGTATTCTCCTCGACCGGTACCGGCGGCGGACAGGAGCAGACTATCACCTCAACCTGGACCACTCTGGCCCACCACGGCATGGTCATCGTGCCAATTGGTTATGGCACCAAAGAATTATTTGATATCTCGCAGGTGCGCGGTGGAACGCCTTACGGTGCCACCACCATTGCGGGTGGCGACGGATCGCGTCAACCCAGTGAAGAAGAGCTGAATATCGCCCGTTATCAGGGTGAGTATGTCGCCGGGCTGGCGGTCAGACTGAACGGATAATCTCAACTTACAGGAGACCATTATGGCAACTCAACAATCTAAAGCACATCACGTGGGAGAATGGGCCAGCCTGCGAGCCACCTCCCCCGAAATCGCTGAAGCCATATTTGAAGTGGCGAATTACGACGAGAGACTGGCTGAAGGTATCTGGGAGCAACAAGGCAGCGATGAAGTTTTACTGCGGGCCTTCGACAAAACCGATAAAGATGTGCTGACCTGGGACAACAAAGTTGTCGAGCGAAAAAACGTCTAGCAGGCGAATTCAGTAAATCGGGCGGAAATTTCCGCCCTTTTTGTTGTTTAAAGTCCTTAAAACTGCATTTCTCGCCAAACTGATAACGTTGTGAAACCAGCAGTTTGTCTACTACGCTTTAACCACGTTCATCGCCTGACTGCCAGGCAGATTACCCGAAAAGGAGAGCCGTATGTCTTATCAGACAATCAATCCCGCCACGAATAAGCTGATTAAATCCTGGACCAATCATAACGATCAGCAGGTTGAGCAGGCACTGACTCTCGCTGATAATCTCTACCATTCCAACTGGTCGAAAGGCCCGATTCAGCCGCGTGTGCAGGTGCTTAAAAAGCTGGCGGATCTGATTGACGGTCGCGTGGAAGAGCTGGCGAAAGCCGCCAGTGTGGAAATGGGTAAACTGATTAACCAGAGCCGGGGCGAAGTGAAAATCTGTTCACAGATTGCCCGCTACTATGCTGAAAATGCCGAACGTTTTCTGGCACCCACCCCTTACCCCAGCGAGCTGGGTGAAGCCTGGGTCGAGAATCACCCTATCGGTGTGCTGGTTGCCGTCGAACCGTGGAACTTTCCGTTCTATCAGCTGATGCGCGTTCTGGCCCCTAACCTTGCGGCCGGTAACCCCGTACTGGCAAAACATGCCGCTAACGTGCCTCACTGCGCCACGCTCTTCGAAGAACTGGTGACCGAGGCCGGGGCACCTGAAGGAGCCTGGACCAATCTGTTTATCAGCAACGAACAGGTAGCTTCGCTGATTGCCGACGACCGGGTTCAGGGGGCTGCGCTGACAGGTTCTGAACGAGCCGGTAGCGCAGTCGCCCAACAGGCCGGTAAATACCTGAAGAAAACCACCCTCGAACTCGGCGGCAACGACGTATTTGTGGTGTTGGATGACAGCGATCTGGATAAAGCCGTTAAGGCTGGCGTTGGCGCGCGCCTGAGTAACTGCGGCCAGGTCTGCACCGCTGCCAAACGCTTTATCGTGCACGAAAAAGTGGCCGACGCCTTCCTGGAGAAATTCACCCAGGCGTTTCGTGAAGTGAAGATTGGCGATCCGCTGATCGAGAGCACCACGCTCGGCCCGCTCTCCTCCTCCTCAGCCCGCGATACGTTGGTGAAACAGGTTGAGAATGCCGTGGCTAAAGGCGCGAAACTGCATATTGGTGGCAAAGTGGTAGAAGGCGAAGGCTGCTTCTACCAGCCGACCATTCTGTCGGGCATTACCCGTGATAACCCGGCTTACTTCGAAGAGTTTTTCGGCCCGGTAGCACAGGTTTACGTGGTCAAAAATGATGATGAGGTGGTGAAACTGGCCAATGACTCACATTATGGCCTCGGCGGCGCTGTCTTTACCCGCGATATTGAGCGCGGCAAGAAACTCGCTTCGCGCATTGAAACCGGCATGGTTTATATCAACTCAGCCAGCGACACCTCAGCGGAGCTGCCCTTTGGTGGCGTGAAACGTTCCGGCTATGGCCGCGAGCTTTCCGATCTGGGGATCAAAGAGTTTGTGAACCAGAAACTGGTGGTGGTCAGCACCAGCTAAGCCTCCAGTAAAAAAGAAGCGGAGCATTCAGCTCCGCTTTTTTTATGTCATGGCGTGGGCGCATGGTTGGCAGGTTCCGTCTCCTGCCCCAGCACATGCGCATAGTCGCTTTGCCAGAGTTGGAGAAACAGCCGATCCAGCTGTGACTGCCATCCAGCGTCATCACTTTACTGTGCAACACCCGGACGTAAGGAATCGGCCCGCTGCTGGCCTCAGGAAAATGCACATACCTGACGCTGTGGATTAACAATCCCGTTTCATAAATATGTTCCAGCGAGCACCAGTTCCAGTGTGCTTTGATCATAGTAAGGCTGAATTTTCAGCGGTGCCTGCTTACTGAGCTGCCAAATCCCCAGCACCACCACCAGTACCGGCAGCCAGCTCAGCAGATGACAGATGCCAAAGAGCAGGAACATATCAGCGCTTGCGGATGGCAATGGATATGGAGAAGAAACTTCCCTGGCGCAATCTGTTCATCACTTCCACCAGGCGCCCCACTGGCACACCCTTGTCATTGTTAACAATGATGGTGATCTTTTCATCGCCTTTTTGTTGCTGGCGTAAACGCTCAACCAGCGAAGTCAGCGGCAGATCTTTCCCGTCGAGTTGCAGAACGTTCTCTACGCCAGGCGTCCGGATGACCTTCTGCTGAGGCTTCAGTTCCTGGGTCGTTCTGTCAGCGATCGCTGGAAATACAGCAACCTGCAGAACTTTGCGAGGATTTTTGATTACTATTCCGATTCATCCAGGGTAGCCAGGAGGGAATATTCTGCTGAAAGCGGCGGTTTTCCAGGAGGCAAAGTAAAAAAACCGCTCCCGGGCAGGAGCGGTTAGTTTTGTTCAGCAATTGCTGTCAGGGTGATTTTCTTTAGCCGTTAGAGGCCGGAGTTTTATCCGCATCGCCGGTAGCATTTGCGCCCTGTGGTTTCTCTGCCTGCGGTGCATTGTTTTTGCTCTCTGCTGTCTCTTTCTCAGCTTTATCTTTAGCTGCCTTCTCTTTGGCTGCCTGGTCAGCAGCGGCTTTGTCGGCGGCGGCCTTCTCTTTTGCGGCTTTATCCGCTGCTGCTTTATCTTCAGCGGCCTTATCGGCCGAAGCCTTCGCCTGCGCAGCTTTGTCGGCAGCAGCCTGATCGGCAGCGGCCTTATCAGCAGCCACTTTGTCTGCTGGTTTGCCGCCAGCAGCGGCCGGTGCTGGAGCCGTGGCCTCAGGTGCTGGCGCTGGTGCGGCAGCTTCAGGCTGGGCAACAGCCATCGGCGTTCCCTGGATCGCCTTGTTCAGTACCTGAGTAAACTGATCCCAAGGGCAGAAGCCGTTAGCATCAGTCTTACAGCCGTTCATTTCCAGCATCACTCGCTTCGGTGGCGTAGCCAGTGACAGCGGCGTTGCGTTACGCAGCTGATCGGCACTCTGGTAAACGTATTCCACCTTCACCAGTTCCTGATTGTTTTTCTTGTCGTGCCAGCGCTGGAACTGAATCATCCCGCCAATCGGCGTGCGCTCATTCTGCTCTGGCAGCGTGTAAGGTTTGAAATCCAGCGCGGTCAGCAGCGACGCAATATTTGAGTCATGTCCCACCATCAGCGTCACTTTCGGCGCATTGGCTTTATCTTCATCGACCAGCATGCTGCGGATATAGTCCACCAGCGGAGCGGCCACGTCACGTGCCACGTCCGGAGAAGTAAACAGCGTGTCTTGATAGGCATTTTTGATTGCTGACAGCTCTTTCCACTGCTCAGGCGTTTTGATTTGTCCCCAGGCGACCTGATCCAGCGGCATCCCTTCGTAATATTGCAGGGTGAAAGCATCCACCAGCGAGTTACCCACCTTCAGCGGGCCGGACACGCCGGGCTCTTTGCCATTATCTGCAGAGAATTTGTTCTGATTGTCGCTGGAGAGATCGCACTCTTTCTTGCCATTACAGGCCGGAGAATTCTTGTAATCGATGATTTTTTCCAGACGCTGGAAAGCCGGCTTCAGCGTCAGCTTCTCGCCCGCGCTGTTCATTGCGGTCAGCGCCTGCTTGTTAAATGCTTCGCTGCCGTCGGTGATCACCGGATTGAACACCGGGTCCATGGCACCCATTTCATCCTGATGGGAAACTGGAATATCACAGCCCGGGAACGCACCGGTAATAAAGTACTGCGCGGTGGCAACGGTACGCTGCAGGCTGTTTGCATAGGCATAGATGTCATCGCTGGCCGGACATTCGCCCTCTTTCACCAGGCCCTGCTGTGCCAGCCATTCACGGGTATAGTGACCCATGTAGACTTCCAGTATTCCTCCCTTGGTCGTCAGCTGTCCTCCCGGCACATCCCATTGCGGCCAGGCTTTTTTAGTGGACTGAGCCAGCGCGCTACCATTGTCGGCCAGCGGCGCACGAAGGTTATGACGACTCATCATTAACACTTGTTCAAGCTGATAATTGTCATCGGCCGCATAAGCTGAAATTCCACTCACTGCTGAGCAGACCGCTAACGCGCAGAGACTAAACTTTTTAATCATGTGTTTTTTCCATTGATTCAAGGGTAAATCACCCGGCCGGGAAAAGGCGATGCAGCTGGCAAAATTTCATAACAGCGCAGATGATACTCGCCACAATGCTCCAGGGAAAAGGGCCGGACAGGGCCTTATCATTCGTGTTGACAATATAGCAGACTATCGCTTTTGCGGTTCAGACGCATCAGGAGATTGAAAAGAAACAAGATGTTTTTTGGAATACTCTGATCGATTGTCAGAAGAAGACGCCTGAACCTGAAGAGGAAAGTCAGAAAGCAAAACGGGCCAGCCTGAGCTGACCCGTTGAATTTGATGGTGGAGGAGGAGAGATTCGAACTCTCGAACGGTTTCCCGTCGCCGGTTTTCAAGACCGGTGCCTTCAGCCACTCGGCCACCCCTCCGCAATGAGGCGCACTATAAACATCCTCCCTGGCGATGTAAAGTGGGTTTTGATTCAACTGCCGTAAAAACAGCCGATCGCCGCTTATTTGTCGTTATATTCACCATCCCGTTCACAGAAACAGCAGGTTATCGCGTAAAGAAGGGTAAAACGCCTTCCCCCGTTTCGGTGGGATCCCTATTCTCACTGTTAATTTGGTGACCCTGAGAGGCCTTTTTTATGGATCGCATCGTAACAAGCGCACGGCAAAGTTCGTTAATTTCCACCCACAAGGTTCTGCGTAATACCTATTTCCTGCTGGGGTTAACGCTGGCCTTCTCCGCTGTAACCGCGACGCTGAGTACCGTCTTCGCCCTGCCGGCTCCGGGATTTATCCTGATGCTGGTCGGTTTTTATGGTCTGATGTTCCTGACCTATCGCCTGGCTGACAGCCCGACCGGCATTCTGGCCGCGTTCGCCTTTACCGGTTTCCTGGGTTATTGCCTGGGTCCTATTCTCAACAGCCTGCTCTCTGCAGGGATGGGAGATGTGATCGGCCTTGCGCTGGGCGGTACCGCATTGGTGTTCTTCTGCTGTTCGGCCTATGTACTGACTACCCGTAAGGATATGTCTTTCCTGGGCGGGATGATGATGGCAGGTTTTGTGGTGCTGCTGGTCGCCGTGGTGGCCAATATGTTCCTGCAGATCCCGGCCCTGCATCTGGCAATCAGCGTGATGTTCGTCCTGTTCTCCTCGGGAGCAATCCTGTGGGAAACCAGCAACATCATCCACGGCGGCGAGACTAACTACATCCGCGCCACCGTCAGCCTGTATGTCTCTATCTATAATATCTTCGTCAGCCTGCTGAGCATCCTGGGGATGTCATCACGCAGTAACTGATTGCAGGGCCTCTAAATGAAAGCCCCGCATTGCGGGGCTTTTTTTTGCCTGACGGAAAATTGCCGACGTGCCAGCCAGAGGTAAATTTTGCTAAACTGCAGCCCATTATTGAAGAGTGAGGCAATACGGTGCTGTTCGAAGGTAAAGAGATTGAGCGCGATGCGCAGGGCTATCTGAAGTCAACCGCTGACTGGAGTGAGAGCATCGCCCCGCTGCTGGCCGAAGAGGAAGACATCACGCTGAGTGAAGCACACTGGGAAGTGGTGCATTTTGTGCGTGAATTTTACCTTGAATTCAATACCTCTCCAGCCGTGCGCATGCTGGTGAAAGCCATGGCAAAGAAATATGGCGAAGAGAAAGGCAACAGCCGCTATCTGTTCCGCCTGTTTCCCAAAGGGCCAGCCAAACAGGCCACCAAAATAGCTGGCCTGCCCAAACCGGCAAAATGCCTGTAACCATCACATCCCGTAGTTATCTGCCCCTTGCCACTCAGCCTTACAACGGGCTGAAACGTGGCCCCGGGCGCTACCCCGTAGTAAAGCCCTTCGGCTCTTCCCGCGGCTGAAAAGGTTCGGCCAGCACTTTGTCCACTCTGGCACTGCGCGGCCCTCCCGCCTTCAGCCACTGCATCAGCGCTTCCACATCACTTTCCTCACCGTATGCCAGCACCTCCACGCTGCCGTCATGCAGATTACGGGCATACCCTTTCAGCCCTCGCGCCTTAGCTTCGTGTTGGGTGCTGTAACGAAAGCCCACGCCCTGAACCAGACCGTGAACCCAGGCTCGGGTACAGATAGTTGCCATTTTTCCCCTCCTGCAGAGACGCAGATTGCAATTTTGCGGCGGTCACCGGACAATGACGCCTGATTTTCTGACTGTAAGCATAGCAAATATGACTGTTCGTTTGATTCTTGCCAAAGGGCGTGAGAAGTCTCTGCTCCGCCGCCATCCCTGGGTCTTTTCCGGTGCCGTTGCCCGGATGGAAGGAAAAGCCCGGTCGGGTGAAACCATTGACGTCTGCGACAGCTTTGGTAACTGGCTGGCGCGTGCCGCCTGGTCCCCGGAGTCCCAAATCCGCGCCCGCGTCTGGAGCTGGCAGCAGGATGAGTCCATTGATATCGACTTTTTCGTCAGACGCCTGCAGGCGGCACAGCAGCTGCGCGACTGGCTGGTCCAGCGTGACGATTTAGACAGCTACCGCCTGATTGCCGGAGAATCTGACGGCCTGCCGGGGATCACCATTGACCGCTTCGGCAACTTCCTGGTGCTGCAACTGCTCTCTGCAGGCGCGGAATTTCAGCGTGCGACCCTGATTACCGCCCTGCAGCAATGCTTTCCGGAATGCGCCATTTACGATCGCTCCGACGTAGCCGTGCGTAAAAAAGAAGGCCTTGAGTTAACACAAGGCGTGGTGCTGGGTGAAACACCGCCGGAACTGCTGCCGATCACCGAACACGGCATGAAGTTGCTGGTAGATATTCAGACCGGCCATAAAACCGGTTACTACCTTGATCAGCGTGACAGCCGTCTTGCCACCCGCCGCTACGCAACAGGTGGCCGGGTGCTGAACTGCTTCTCCTACACCGGTGGCTTTGCGGTTTCGGCCCTGATGGGTAACTGTAAGCAGGTGATCAGCGTGGATACTTCGCAGGCGGCACTGGATATCGCCCGGCAGAACGTCGAGCTGAACGGGCTGGATGTGTCAAAAGCTGAATTCCTGCGAGACGATGTCTTTAAACTGCTACGCCGCTATCGTGATAACGGAGAGAAGTTCGATCTCATCGTAATGGATCCGCCGAAATTCGTTGAAAACAAAAATCAACTGACCGGTGCGTGCAGAGGCTATAAAGACATTAATATGCTGGCGATGCAGCTGCTCAATCCTGGTGGGATGCTGCTGACGTTCTCCTGTTCCGGCCTGATGCCAACGGATTTATTCCAGAAAATCATCGCGGATGCCGCACTTGATGCACAGCGTGATGTACAATTTATAGAGCAGTTCCGGCAGGCCGCCGATCACCCGGTGATCGCCAGCTACCCGGAAGGTATGTACCTGAAAGGTTTTGCCTGCCGCGTTCTGTGACTTGAAAACCCTTTCCCTGCCCCCATTTTGGTAGCAGGGCAAAGTTTCTCAGGAGGTCACGATGATTGCCAGCAAGTTTGGACTCGGCCAACAGGTGCGGCATAAGCTGCTCGGTTTTCTTGGCGTGGTGGTAGATGTTGATCCGGAATACTCATTAGACGATCCGGATGTCGAAGAAGCAGCCGGTAGCGAATCGTTTAGGTCTGCTCCCTGGTATCATGTCGTGATGGAAGATGAAGACGGCGATACGGTGCATACCTATCTGGCAGAAGCCCAACTTTCGTGGGAATTACCGGGCGACCACCCGGAACAGCCTTCGATGGACGAGCTGGCCGCCTCGATTCGCGAACAGCTTCAGGCACCGCGCCTGAGAAATTAGTAAAAAACCCCGCCAATGCGGGGTTTTTTTAGTTCTTTTGCAGCCCAAGCCGCGGAATTTCAATCTTAGGACAGCGATCCATCACCACGGTCAACCCGGCTTCTCCAGCCAGAACGGCCGCCTGTTCGTTAATTACTCCAAGTTGCAGCCATAAAGATTTCGCACCGATGGCAATTGCCTCCTGTGCCACACCATATGCAGCCTCAGCATTGCGGAAAACGTCCACCATATCCACTGGCTCCGGAATCGCCTCCAGAGTCGCATACACCTGCTGCCCCAGCAGCGTCTGCCCGGCCAGTTTTGGGCTGACTGGCGTCACTTTATAGCCCTGCTCAAGCAGGTACGCCATCACGCCATAGCTGGCCCGGGCGGGTTTTTCACTGGCTCCCACCAGAGCAATATGGCGGGTTGATGTCAACACATCGGCAATTTTTTGATCTTGCACAGGCCTCTCCTTATCAGTCAGATACCCTATTTTAAACGCTGGCAGAACAACTGGAAAATAACCCGGCGACAATCAGGGAGAATGCGGAGATATAGCACGAATAAATATGTTAAAATGTTAATATGCTGCCATACTGAAAGACTTTGATACATTCGGTATTTTTGCGTTCCCGTGCATCTGGAGAAAAAATGAAGCTGCGTCTGGTCATAACAGGACTGTTCACCCTGCTGGTTGCGGCCTCTGCTCAGGCAACCACCCTGAAACTGTCGCCTGATATTGACCTGTTAGTGCTGGATGGACGTAAAATTTCCGGCTCTTTACTGAAAGGTGCCGACGGGCTTGAACTCGATCGCGGTCAGCATCAGGTGCTATTTCGCGTGGAAAAAAACCTGAAAATCAGCCCGCAGATGGCCTCATCATGGGTTTCCACCCCGTTGATCGTCACCTTCAAAGCTCAGGCACAATCCATCACTATTACCCTTCCGGAACTGACCACTGCTCAGCAGGGTAAAATGTTTGACAAGCGTCCGGAATTTCAGCTCTACGATGAACATCATCAGCTGATTGAAAACCAGCAGGATCGCCTGTTAACCGTATCGGGTGAGAACTACGAACAGGCGATGGTGGCCTACAACATGAAAAGTAACGTCGCCTCAGTACCCCGCTTTGCCCAGCCTCATACTACCAGTAACTTACCGGCGGACATTAACGCGCTGGATTATGCCAGTGACGCAGCAAATGGAAGCCACTCCGGCAGTCGGGTACTGCAGCTGTGGTATCAGCAGGTTGACTCCGCCACACGTCAGCGACTGGTGATGTTGCTACGGGCGCTGCGTACCAGTTGATGTCTTTATGCCGTCAGCCTACACTCGGTACGTTTTACCTCACTGACCTAACCCTTATCTGACGCAGAACCAGGAAGCCGGAATGGATCAAACCACCCGTAAAATTCAGGAAAAAAAACATATCGCGCTGGTTGCGCATGACCACTGCAAAACATCGCTGATGCAGTGGGTGGAAACCCATAAAGAGGTGTTAAAAGCTCATACGCTGTATGCAACAGGTACCACAGGTAATCTGATCCAGCGAGCCACCGGACTGCCGGTAACCGCAATGTTGAGTGGTCCGATGGGCGGCGACCAGCAGGTGGGCGCACTGATTTCGGAAGGAAAAATTGATGTGCTGTTTTTCTTCTGGGATCCGCTGAATGCCGTCCCGCACGATCCGGATGTCAAAGCGTTGCTGCGTCTGGCGACCGTCTGGAATATTCCGGTTGCCACCAACCGTTCAACCGCTGATTTTATTATCCATTCGCCGATGTTTTCGCAGCCGGTGGACATTATCATCCCTGACTACCAGCGCTATTTGCAGGAGCGCCTGCAGTAATCTGACTGAGTGTGTTCCCTCACGCTCATGTTTTTTACGGCTTCCGCAGTACCGGCACGCCCATCCGCTTAAACTCCTCCACAAATACCGAAGGATTTTCAGGATCGAAAAGCATCCATACCTGCTGTTTCGCGCGGGTGATGGCCACATAGGCCAGCCGCCGCTCTTCCGCATCGGTAAAATCCTCCGGCTGCGGTAACAAAGCCTGTTCCATCACCGACTCTCTCGCCGCCGCCGGGAAACCGTCTTTGCCGTCCTGCAACCCCATTAACACCACGTAATCTGCCTGCTGCCCTTTACTGGCATGGATGGTCGCGAAATCGATTTTCAGTTTTGGCCAGCGCGTTTTGGCCTTATCCAGCAGCTCCGGACGCAAATGATGGTACCGGGACAGCAGCAGGATCCGTTCGTCAGCCGTTGCATAGCCGCTGATTTTGTTCAGCAAGGCTTCAAGCTGTGTTTCAGGCATCAGCGAAACGGATTTTTTATTTCCCTTGCTCAGGCTGTTGAGCGGTTTTTTTAACTGGTGCGGATTACTCTGCACAAACTTATTGGCAATTTCACCAATACGGTCGTTGAAACGATAGGTCGTATCCAGCACGCAACGGTCGCCTTCACCAAAATGGTGATGGAACGCCGTGGTCAGGCTCATTTCCGCGCCGCTGAAGCGGTAAATGGCCTGCCAGTCATCCCCTACCGCAAACAGCGAGGTTAGCTTATTTTGCCTTCTCAGCGCGGCCAGTAATGCCGCTCGCTGTGGCGAGATGTCCTGAAACTCATCCACCAGAATATGCTTCCAGGGCGTGATAAACCGGCCTTTATCCAGAATATTCACTGCCTGATGGATCAGCCCGGAGAAATCGACTGCCCCCTCTTCTTTCAACGCACTCTTCCACGCTTTCATCAACGGTGCCATCAATTTAACCCGTTTTGAAAACAGGTCACGAACGTCTTCCGGAGCGGATTCAATCATTGCCGCCTGAGCCCCGCCGTGCATGCGCATCAGCCCCAGCCAGCGTTCAAGGCGGCTTGCCAGACGGCCAGCCAGCCGGTCATCTTTCCAGTAATCACCTTCGTCCAGCGCCCACTCCAGTTCGTCATTGAGCCATTGACGCCAGCCGTTGGCGTGGGCTTTTTTCTCGCTGCATTGCTGCCGCCAGACGTCAATCAACAGCTTATGGCGTAGGGTGGTATCCGTTTCCAGTTTACTGATAGCAGGGGATTTGTTGCTGCCCTGCTGGATGATGTTAAGAGCCAGAGAGTGGAACGTACGGGCCTGAATACCCTCCGTATTCAGCCGTTCTTTGATGCGATCGTTCATCTCCTCTGCCGCCTGGCGACCAAATGCCAGCAGCAGGATCTGTTCCGGTGCCGCCTGTTTACGCATCAGCAACCAGCCAGCTCGTGCAACCAGCACCGATGTTTTACCGCTTCCTGCACCGGCCAGCACCAGCAATGCCTCTTCTCCGTTGACCACGGCTTTCGCCTGAGAAGGATTAAGAGGGGACGTTTCAACGGTATTGAAGAAGTCGGCATACTGTTTCAGCATTTTCTCCGACCACTGTGCATTGCGTTTCTGGCGCTGAGCGTCACTGTTATCCAGCCACTGCAGGCAAAAGTGATAAGCTTCCTGACAGTTATCAAATTCTTCCAGCCGCGGCACCGGCAAAGGCTGAGCTGCAAATGCTTCATGGATGGCTTTGCGCCAGCCTGCCATATCGCTGCGCTTCAGCCATTTATCCTGCTGTTCGAACTCGCGGATTTTCGCCACCTGCTCATCCAGCACCGTGGCGGTAACCGCGCTCATCTCTTCACTCCAGCTTTGCCAGGCCTGCTGCAGATAATGGAAGAAACGCTGGGTCTCCTGCCATTCCGTGCCGTGCAGGCGGACGACTTTCTCATCGGGCAGGGTAAATTCCAGCTCGCCCCAGACCAGGCCGCGCTTACATTTGATGGCTAAAAGTTGATTAAATGGAATAAGGTATTCATGCTTTTCCCCACTGACTTCGACGCCAGCGGACAGCAACCTCACCCGGTTATAGGGATGTTGCGCCAGATGCCTGCCCAGCGACGTTGCTTTCAGTTCCATTACCTTCCCCAGGTGCGATGATCATCAGGCAGTAGTTTAACTGGCGAGACTGTACCGCTCCAGCCTTAAAACGCGGTACAATCAACGAATTGACCTGTTCGTACAGCTGACCGCGAGGGAAACTATCCGATGCGTACTGTTTTAAACGTTCTGAATTTCGTTTTGGGTGGTTTTCTCACCACTTTTTCCTGGCTGGTGGCAACACTGGTCAGCATCATTTTTATCTTCACTTTGCCATTAACCCGCTCCTGCTGGGAGATCACTAAGCTTTCGCTGCTGCCTTACGGCAATGAAGCCATCCACGTCGATGAGCTTTATCCGGGCAAAAAAAATGCGCTGATGAATTCAGGCGGCACGCTGCTGAATATTTTATGGCTGATCTTTTTCGGCTGGTGGCTGTGCATCATGCACATCATGACCGGGATTGCCCAGTGCATTACCATCATTGGTATCCCCACCGGGATTGCGAACTTCAAAATTGCGGCGATTGCTCTGTGGCCGGTAGGTCGTCGCGTGGTCAGCGTTGAGGTGGCAAAAGCCGCTCGCGAAGCCAATGCCCGCGGCCGGTTTAGCTGAACCTGATGCGCCTGACGCTGACGCCCGGCCTGCGCCGCTACGCTTATAACAGCGCCCTGCTGTATAACCTGCGTATTTTAATTGCGCTGGCGGGCACTGCCGGTGTGCCCTGGTGGCTGGGGCAGATTACCTGGACCATCCCGTTAACGCTGGGCGTGGTGGCCGCTGCGCTGGCGGATCTGGATGACCGTTTAAGCGGCAGGCTGCGCAACTTGCTGATCACTCTCGTCTGTTTCTGCGTGGCCTCGGTTTCAATCGAGCTTCTTTATCCTTACCCGTGGCTGTTCACAGTCGGGCTGGCTGTGTCAACCTGGTGTTTTATTCTGCTTGGCGCGTTAGGGCAACGATATGCCACCATTGCCTTTGGTGCACTACTGATTGCCATTTATACCCTGCTGGGCATCGGCCTGTTCCCACAATGGTATCTGCAGCCTTCACTGCTGCTGGTGGGTGCAGTCTGGTATAACCTTCTGACGCTGACCGGGCACGTTATTTTTCCGATCCGCCCGCTGCAGGAAAACATCGCCCGTTGTTTTGAGAAACTGGCCGTTTATCTGGAAGCCAAGGCAGGTCTGTTCGATCCTGATACAGAAGAGCAGGATAATGCTGCGCTGATTGAAGTAGCGATGGCTAACAGTCAACTGGTCGCCACGCTAAATCAGGCAAAAAATTCTATTCAGTCCCGTCTGCGCGGCGACCGTGGGCAACGCGGCACTCGCCGGACCCTTCATTATTACTTTGTGGCGCAGGATATTCACGAGCGGGCCAGTTCCTCTCATGCCCAGTATCATGCCCTGCGCCGGGAATACCGCTACAGCGATATTCTGTTTCGCTTTCAGCGTTTACTCTCGCTACAGGCCAAAGCCTGTCAGCAGCTGGCAAACGGCATTCTGCTGCGTGAGCCCTGGCAGCATGATGCCCGCTTCGAACGGGCCTTCGTGCATCTTCATGCCGCGCTGGATCGTCTGAATGCCGCCCAGCCGGGCAGCAGTGACTTAAAAGCAATGAATTATTTGCTGAATAACCTGAAGGCTATTGATGCCCAGCTCGCCACCATCGAATCGGAACAGAGCCTGGAAGAGAGCAGCAACGATCAAACATTATCCAGTGAAGGATTGACCGGCTGGGCCGATATTCGGCTGCGGATCAGCCGTCACCTCTCCCCGGAGTCCGCCCTGTTTCGTCACGCAGTGCGTATGTCTCTGCTGCTGTGTGCCGGATATACCTTTATACAGCTGACCGGGCTGGAGCATGGCTACTGGATTTTGCTGACCAGCCTGTTTGTCTGTCAGCCTAATTATAATGCCACCAAAAGACGGCTGGCGCTGCGTATAGCCGGTACGCTGGCCGGCATCGTGATTGGCCTGCCGCTGCTGTGGCTGGTCCCCTCAGTTGAGGGCCAGCTGGTGATGATTGTGCTCAGTGGCGTTCTGTTTTTCGCTTTTCGTCAGTCCCGCTATGCCAATGCCACGCTGTTTATCACGCTGCTGGTCCTGTGCTGCTTTAACCTGCTGGGTGAAGGCTTTGAAGTGGCGCTCCCGAGGATTATCGATACGCTGATAGGTTGTGGCATTGCCTGGCTGGCCGTCGCCTTTATCTGGCCAGACTGGCGCTTCCGCCGCCTGTCACTCGTGGCAGAGCGCACGCTGAATGCCAACTGCCGCTATCTGGATGCCATTCTTGTCCAGTATCACCAGGGGAAAGATAACCGGCTGGACTATCGCGTTGCCCGGCGTGACGCGCATAACGGTGATGCAGAACTGGCTTCGGTGGTTTCAAACCTCTCTGCCGAAAAACATGTCAGCGCCGCGCTTAGGGAAGATGCTTTTCGCCTGCTCTCCCTGAACCACTCTTTTCTGAGCTACATTTCAGCGCTGGGTGCTCACCGCGAGAGGATTAGCAGCCCGGCGATGCTGCAACTGATGGACGATGCCGTTTGCTACGTTGATGACATCCTGCATATTGAACTGGTTGATGAGGCGAAGGCACAACGACTGCTCAACAACCTCTCTGAGCGTATTGAAGCGATTGAAGCCGACCCGGACACAAAAGAACCGCTTGTGCTGCAGCAGGTCGGCTTGCTGGTCGCGCTGCTGCCAGAAATAGCGCAGCTGAAACATCAGGTCTCTACAGAGTAGTCCTCAGCTTTTCAACGTAATTCTTTAACTGCAGAGTTTCGCTGTACCAGTGGCGAAGCTCCGCTTTTAAAGCCTGCGGCAGCGCTTCATGGTGCTGCCCCAGAATCGCCCCCTCCAGCGCAAACAAAACGTTGATGCCGAGGTTTTTATTCCTGGCATGCAACTTCAGCCAGCTACGTTTGGCTCCCTGTTCTTTCAGCATCCTCACCGAACAGATCCCCACATGCCGCAACAGGACTTCAAGCCGCATCGTCAGGTTAGGCAAATCTTTCAACCGGCGGTTCTCATAGCGGTTTACCCGCTGCTGCCGCGCGCCCGTCAGACAAAGTTGTGAAAGCGCCACCAGTTGTTGGGTTTCCTGCCACAAAGATTCATCAACGCGAAAATAATTGAGTTCAACCGGGATCCCTCCTCTGTTAAAAGTAAAAGCTTTCATTTTCCTTTCGGTCAGATAGGGTCTGACTTCCTCACAGGCCCGTAAATATAATTCCCCTTCTGCAACCAATGCGAAGACCACGCGCTCCACCGAAAGGCTGTACCCTCCAAACTGGCTACGACAATCGATTTCACCCAGTTGTGCCAGCTTGGCTATGGTGCTGGCGATCCTGTTCTTTGAGTCATCCATAAAAATTTCCTTAACCTGATAATGTCCCTGAAGCACCCTGTCAGCACAGGGAAAATAGGCAATCGCCGTAACAGGTTCAATGAATAAATGGTGTTACGGCCCCTTACATTGTGAATTTGCGAGACGTTCCCAAAAAAATAAGGTTGATCTTTACTCAACAGGCTTATACTGTATATCCATACAGTGACCTGCGAGCGACGCCATTATGCAAACTCATTTTCTTAAATCTCAATCTGTTAACGCCAGTTTTCGTCCGGCCTCATCCTGTGCTGCCCCACAGAAAACCCATGCGGCTGGACTTATTAGTGAGCTGATCTACAGTGAGAATCAACCCGGCATGACCCAGATGCTGCTGCTGCCCCTTTTACAGCAGTTGGGCACTCAGTCACGCTGGCAGCTGTGGCTGACTCCGCAGCAGAAGTTGAGCCGCAGCTGGCTGCTGCAATCTGGTTTACCACTGGATAAAGTTATGCAGGTGCAATCTTCCGGGGCGATAACCACCGTTGAAGCCATGATCAAAGCTTTGCAGACAGGGAATTACAGTGTGGTGTTAGGTTGGTTACCAGGAGAAGTCACCGAAAAAGATCGCCGCCGACTCCAGGAAGCAGCTTCCTGTGGACAGGCGTTAGGACTGATAATGCGTCCCGATCCGGTCAATATCACTTCAGCCAGACCCTTCAGCGGCCTAAAAATTCAGTCTAGTTTGTATCATTAAGTAAAAATAGGAATAATCTCATAAGGATTTTCCTGGCAAGCCGCGATAACCATCTGATTATGCTATGACGTGGTGGGACAATGGTTTAGAAGCGTTTTTACCACACTGTTTCTACACATAACCTGTCCGCAAATGTGTAAAATTGTGTACGAATGCCTGTTTTTTTGCTGACGTGCGTCACATCATACTTGTAAGTTTGCTAGTACGTTGTAGACTTTACGTCGCCAGGGTGCTCAATAACCTCCCTTTTTTGGATGAGCCATAATCGAGCGTCATAACCCGGCGAAGGATTAATCAAAGAGCTAATGAAAGCTCATTGCCTATTTGGATGATAACGAGGCGCAAAAATGAAAAAGACAGCTATCGCAATTGCAGTGGCACTGGCTGGCTTCGCTACCGTAGCGCAGGCCGCCCCTAAAGATAACACCTGGTATACCGGTGCAAAACTGGGCTGGTCTCAGTACCATGACACTGGTTACTACGGTAACGGTTATGAGAACAACAACGGTCCAACTCATGAAAGCCAGCTGGGTGCCGGTGCCTTCGGTGGCTACCAGGCTAACCAGTACCTGGGCTTTGAACTGGGTTATGACTGGCTGGGTCGCATGCCTAACAAAGGCACCGTGACTAACGGCGCATTTAAAGCACAGGGCGTTCAGCTGGCTGCTAAACTGAGCTACCCAATCATGGACGATCTGGACGTGTACACTCGTCTGGGCGGCATGGTATGGCGTGCAGACTCAACGCAGACTAACCCAACTACTGGCCGCATCAGCGACCACGACACCGGTGTTTCTCCACTGGCTGCAGTTGGTGTTGAATATGCGCTGACCAAAAACTGGGCTACCCGTCTGGACTACCAGTGGGTTAACAACATCGGTGATGCAAACACCGTTGGTACCCGTCCGGATAACGGCATGCTGAGCGTGGGCGTTTCTTATCGCTTCGGTCAGGACGAAGCTGCTGCTCCAGCACCAGCTCCGGCTCCAGCGCCAGCTCCAGTTGTTGAAACCAAGCGTTTCACTCTGAAATCTGACGTGCTGTTCACCTTCAACAAGGCAACTCTTAAGCCAGAAGGTCAGCAGGCTCTGGATCAGCTGTACACCCAGCTGAGCTCCCTGGATCCTAAAGACGGCAACGTAGTTGTTCTGGGCTTCACTGACCGTATCGGTTCAGAGCAGTACAACCAGAAGCTGTCTGAAAAACGTGCTCAGTCTGTAGTTGACTACCTCGTTTCTAAAGGCATCCCTTCCAGCAAAATCTCTGCACGTGGTATGGGTGAATCTAACCCAGTTACCGGCAACACCTGTGACAGCGTGAAAGGCCGTAAAGCCCTGATCGATTGCCTGGCACCGGATCGTCGTGTAGAAATTCAGGTTAAAGGTATCAAAGACGTTGTAACTCAGCCTCAGGGTTAAGTTTCGCTTTGATAAAAAAACCCCGCTCCGGTGGGGTTTTTCTTTGACTGATACAGCCCGATAAACTCTTTTTTGTCTTACGTTTCTGCCCTTCCCGTCAGTCCGGCTTGCCTAAAATGGCCTTAAGATCCTGCTTCAGCGAGGACATCTGGCTGGCATATTGTTCTTTGCGCTCTGCATCTTCAATCAACTGTACGATCGTTTCTGATAAAGTGCTGTTGCGGCGCTGCGCCAGACCAGCCAGGCGTTGCCATACCAAATACTCAAGGTCGATCGACTTTTTGCGCGTGTGCTGATGTTCAGCATTAAAATGGCGTTTACGTCGGGCCCGAATGGTCTGCTTCATCCGGTTTTCCAGCGCCGGATTGATATGACGCGATATCCACTGCAGCACGTCTACCGGACGATTCTCCATCGACAGCAGTTCATCCACGGCAACCTGTGCCGCGCTGAATTCCAGATAGCGCGTGATCGCTTCACCTTCCCGGTGTTTTTTAACCAGGTACTTCCATTTCCACCCGCTTTCAAGATTTTCCAGTTGCTGATATTTCATCGGAATCTCATGCTTTTCATATAACCCGTTTAGAATAACAGCTTTTTTTAGCCCTGCCGCATAGAAAACGGGGTTGTTATCGCAATCTCGACCTCTGACCGGGGTGAAGTGCATGTCTACGGTGCTTAACAGGCTGAAATCTTGTATAATGCCGCTTTTACTCATTTCAGAAAAATACGATAACTTTGACCAACAACCGACTAGAATGGCGCGCCCTACAGCCCGATACCGACAGCGTTCAGTCCCTTTTCTCTCAGGTACCTGAAGACGATTCCAGTTGCTTTGCCGCAGTGCAGTCACGCCTGTTCAACGGGCTGAATCTGCTGCAGCAAACGCCGGCTAAATTGCCCCTGATGCTGATTAAAACGGCTGAAAACGCTGAATATCTCGCTTTACTTCAGGACCAGCTCGCCAGCATCACTGCTGAGGATGAAGCAGAACTGCATGGCGGTCACTACCTGATCGAAGGTTTGTCGATAAGCTGGCGTCCCGCTGAGTCTGGGCACGATAATTTCGCCAGCGTTGGCGGCATTCATTGTGCGGACTGGATTGAGACAGAGCAGCTGTTCGGCTGTGTGCGCTGGTATAACAATACCCTGACGCTGCAACCCGGATTGGTACATCAGGCCAACGGCGGTACGCTGATCCTCTCCCTGCGCACCCTGCTGGCACAGCCGTTGTTGTGGCTGCGAATGAGGAAAATCCTCACCACTCAGCAGTTTGACTGGTACTCCCCGGATGAAACGCGACCTTTGCCTGTGGCGATCCCTGCCATGCCACTCCAGTTCCGTTTGATCCTGACCGGCGAGCGCGACGCGCTGGCCGACTTCCAGGAAATAGAGCCGGAGCTTTCAGCACTGGCGCTCTACTCAGAGTTCGAAGAAAACATCCAGATTGTCGACGCAGAAGAGTTCAGCCTGTGGGTAAAATGGGTTCGCACTCTGGCTACCAGTGAAGGTATTGAAGCGATTGCCGACGATTTCTGGCCGGTGCTGATCCGTGAAGCGGTTCGCTATACCGGCGATCAGGATACGCTGCCGCTCTGCCCTGCATGGATTACACGCCAGCTGCAGGATGCAGTGATGTACAGCCCGGATGAAAACATCAGCGGTGAACATCTGCAAAGTGCGCTGGAAACCCGCGAATGGCGGGAAGGTTTCCTGGCTGAGCGAGTACGCGATGAAATCCTGCTCGACCAGATCCTGATTGAAACCGAAGGAGAAATGATCGGGCAGATCAATGCGCTGTCAGTTATCGAATTCCCTGGCCATCCGCGTGCCTTTGGCGAACCTTCCCGTATTAGTTGCGTGGTGCATGTCGGCGACGGCGAGTTCACTGATGTTGAGCGCAAAGCCGAGCTGGGGGGCAATATTCACGCCAAAGGCATGATGATCATGCAGGCCTGGCTGATCGCCGAACTGGAACTGGAACAGCAGCTGCCCTTTTCCGCCTCTCTGGTGTTTGAGCAATCCTATTCCGAAGTGGATGGCGACAGCGCTTCCCTCGCCGAGCTTTGTGCGCTGATCAGCGCGCTGGCCAGCCAGCCGATCAATCAGCAAATCGCCGTGACCGGATCGGTCGACCAGTTTGGTCGCGTGCAGCCGGTTGGCGGGCTGAACGAAAAAATTGAAGGCTTTTTCCACATCTGTAACCAGCGCAATCTGACCGGCAACCAGGGCGTCATTATCCCTGTTGCCAATGTGCGCCATCTCTCGCTACAGCAGGAAGTGGTGGATGCGGTGCGTGAAGGCAAATTCAACCTCTGGGCAGTCAGCAGCGTGGATGAAGCATTGCCCTTGCTGACCGGTGAAGAATGGGAAAAGGAAAATGCGGCCTGTCTGCTACGCTCAATACAGGAGCGCATTGCGCAAATTAATCAGCAGGACGGGCGTCAGCGTCCGTGGCCGCTGCGCTGGCTTAACTGGTTCAACCAGAGCTGATCGGACTTGTTCAGCTTACACCTGTTAGCTAATCTTCGTGATTCATTAAAATAAGGCTTATTGAGAACATGGTAGATAAACGCGAATCCTATACAAAAGAAGACCTCATTGCCTCCGGCCGTGGTGAACTGTTTGGTGCTGAAGGCCCACCGTTGCCGTCCGGAAACATGTTGATGATGGACCGCGTGGTGAAAATGACCGAAGACGGCGGTAACTACGGCAAAGGTTTTGTTGAAGCCGAGCTGGATATCAATCCGGACCTGTGGTTCTTTAGCTGTCATTTTATCGGCGACCCGGTAATGCCAGGCTGTCTGGGTCTGGATGCCATGTGGCAGCTGGTTGGGTTCTATCTGGGCTGGTTAGGCGCAGAAGGCAAAGGCCGTGCACTGGGTGTGGGTGAAGTGAAATTCACTGGCCAGGTTCTGCCAACCGCGAAAAAAGTTTCTTACCGCATTCACTTCAAGCGTGTGATCAATCGCAAGCTGGTGATGGGTGTGGCAGACGGTGAAGTGCTGGTGGACGGTCATGTGATCTATACCGCGACCGACCTGAAAGTAGGTCTGTTCAAAGACACCACTGCTTTTTAAGCCTCCCTTAAAACGGAAACCTCCGCTTCGGCGGAGGTTCTTCCTTTTAAAATCTGAGTTATCCAGTTTCACAAACCTGATAGTGCTGTTTTCACGAACCGGATGTTCAGATTATATAACGTGAACAATCGGGTTATACGCTAACCGTCCTGTCCTCCATGGCTTGTCGCCAACCTCCCAACCAGTGAGACCTCGCGTCTATCATTTGATAGGGACACATTTCTTTCGAACGTCCGGTAATACCGGCCTGATAACCTCTGGAATGTGCCCGTTCGAGTCGATCTCGTTTCTGTCTCTTCATCATGCCTGTAATCCCCTCTTCAGGTCAGGTGGAATCTGGTGGAAAGAAATCAGTGATTGCATTGTTTGCAACCACACTTCAATTTCTAACGCCATCCGGGCTAAAAATCAATCCGCAAATTTCACGCCAATGTCATATTACCGTGAGAATATGCGGGTGCTTTTTCGCCCAAAAAACCCAAAAGATGATGAATAACCCGCTGTAATGTCAAAAAAAACCCCTGATTGCGCATAAATCTGATTTTGCGACAATCAAGGGCTTAGCTCTTTATATTAATTTTTATTAACTTTTACTGCGGATCGCATCGGCCATCTGCCGGGCTTCCTGCTGCCAACCTTTAGCCAGCGTTCTAACTAACGCATCGTAACCATCTTCCGTTTGTGGCAACGTCAGTGCAAATGAACGCTTAATAATCTGCCCCTGATGTTCAAGCACCCAGGCACCGCTGATCACTGCCTGGCCGTCATAACGCCCGTGGAAGCCAGTCACGTTGACGTTCAGCGTATCCTGCTGTGCGCCCAGTGGCGATGCGGAAACCAGCCAGCCCGGCAGCGCATCACTCAGATCCGCCACCAGCGTCTGTTGCAGCTGCTGATCCAGCGGGCTGGCCCACAGATTATTGCTGGCAATCACATACTTCACGTCACTGCTCTGATAGACCAGGCCGTTGCCCGCCAGATAGTCGGGCACCGAGACATGCTGTACGAACACCGCCGGGCGCAGTGCATCAGAGCTGCTGGCCGCAGCCGCAGAGCTTTTTTCTGCAGCGGGCAGCTGATAGTAAGTTGTTTCTGGCGTAGTGCTACAAGCCGTCACGGCCAGAGCCAGCGCAATGGGTATCCATTTCATCATTGTTTCGCCCTCTTAGGCTGTGGATCCTGTCCGGGTTTCGCCTCAAACACCAGCGCATTGCTCTTGTTGTTGAGCGTTTTCAGTACGGGTTGCAGTTCACGCAGCACCTGATCCAGGCGCTGCATATCACCCACCATTTTGCTGTAGGCTGGAGAGCCGGGCTGGAAGGCCTTCATGCTGCTGTTCAGCTCGCGCAGGGTTTTCTGCATATCCGCCGGCAACTGTTGCATCTGCTGGCTACCGGTGATCTGATTGATGTTATCCAGCGTTTTCTGCAAGTTACGCAGCGTAGTCTGGCTCTCTTTCAGCGTTCCGGTGGCCTGATTGATCATCGGATTCAGCGGCATACTGTTGATCTTATCCAGCGTTTCCATCAGTTTCTGCTGGATCTGGGCCAGCCCGCCACTGGTGGTCGGGATCAACTCATAACCAGCGAACTCTGCCGGGCCGGTATAAGGCCTGGCATTGTCATGGAAATCGAGATCGACGTACAACGAGCCGGTCAGGAGATTAGCCGACTTCAGCGAGGCACGCAGTCCCGATTTGATGCCGTCTTTCAGGTGCTGCTCGATATTGAAGTCCTTGCCCAGCATGCTTTCGAAGCGGTCTGGTTCAATGCGGATCAGTACCGGAATGCGGTAATCGTTATTCAACCGCTGAGCCACATCTTTCGACTGGAACGGAACGGCAGCCACGGTGCCCAGACGGATGCCGCGGAATTCAACCGGTGCGCCAGGCTGCAGGCCACGGATTGAATCGCTGAAGAACATCAGGAAGTCTTTGTGCACGGTGTACAACGAATCCTGAATGCTGCGCTGATCGTCGAACAGCTTGTATTCGGCTTTGTTCTCCGCCAGCTGCCCCAGAGCCCAGCCATCCGGCACATCAAAGCTTACCCCACCGCTGAACAGCGTAGTCAGCGACCCCATTTCAACACGCATGCCCGAGGCCGACATATCTACAGCTATTCCGCTGTCTTTCCAGAAGCGGACATTAGTGGTAACCAGTCGGTCATAAGGGGCGGTCACAAACAGCTGATAGGTCATCATGCGTTTATCAGCATCAAAATTACTGGTCTCGACAGAACCCACGCGGTAGCCACGGAACAGGACCGGATCGCCAGGATTCAGCTGACCGGCTTTGGCGCTGTCCAGCGTAATACGGATACCCTTCGCGTCTGGTGGCGCGAGCGGCGGCGCATCCAGCAGGCTGTAATGTTCAGGCTTTTCGCCTTTGTTGCCCGGCTGCAGCTCGATGTAAGCTCCGGAGAGCAAAGTGCCCAGTCCGGTCACGCCTTCACGGCCGATCGCCGGTTTAACCACCCAAAAGGCACTGTCCCCCTTCAGCAGCTTCTCCATACCGGAATTCAGGCGGGCTTTGATCTCCACATGGTGCAGATCATCGGTCAGCACCGCGCTCTCAACGACCCCAACATCCACGCTGCGGCTTTTAATGGCGGTTTTACCTCCCTCAATACCTTCGGCATTGGTGGTGATCAGCGTGACCTCGGGGCCCTGATGGCTGAAGTGATAAAACAGTATCCATGCACCGATCAGCACGGTGACAATGGGAATGATCCAGACAGGTGACCAGCGTTTGATTTGATCAACCGTCGCCACGCCGTGATTATTTTCCTTCAATGCTCGGCTCCTCAATACTCTTTTCACGTACACGATCCCAGGTCAGACGGGGGTCGAATGTCATGGCAGCAAACATGGTCAGGATCACCACCATGGCAAACAGCAACGCTCCCGTTGCGGGATAAATACTCATCAACTGCCCCATGCGCACCAGCGCAGAGAGGACCGCGATAACAAAGACATCAATCATTGACCAGCGGCCAACAAACTCCACCACCTCATAAATTTTGTGCATCCTCTCACTGTCCTGATGAGGCTTGCCCTTGCCGTTGGCGTCCCAGCACAGCCAGCCAATCGCCAGCATTTTTAGCGAAGGCACCATAATACTGGCGATAAAGATCACCAGCGCCACCGGATAGGAACCTTCACTCCACAGCAAAACCACCCCAGCCATAATGGTTGAGGTGATTTTAGTCCCTAGCGCTTCAGTGATCATAATCGGCATCAGGTTGGCGGGGATATATAACAGGAAGGAGGTCAGCAGCAGCGCCAGCGTCCACTGCAGGCTGTGGCGACGACGGACGTAACCACCGGTGCCGCAACGCGGACAGGTGAACTGGTCAGCGGCCAGCACTGCCGTACAGCAATGGCAGGAGCGCAGGCCCTGGCGCAGGCCACTGATTGCCGGGACCGGGCGGGCTGGTAAAGTTGGCACCGGCGCAATGCGAGCCCACAGCCAGCGACGGTCCACGCACTGAAATGCACGCACCTGCAGCATACAGAAAAGACACCAGGGAACAAAACTGGTGCCAATGCCAATGTCGCCGTAGGCCATCAGCTTAACGAAGCTGACCAGTACCCCGGCGAGAAAGATTTCCGCCATCCCCCAGCTTTTAATCTGGAACAACACCCGCGCCATGTTGCGCTTCAGCGGCAACGGCATTCGCACGGGATTAACCAGCAGCAGGATCACCACCATGCAGACCGCAGGCACGCCCTGTACAAACAGCATGAACAGCGTCGCCAGGCTGTTGTAATCCTCAGACACCATCACCTGAGGAATGCGCATCAGCGTTATTTCACTGCTCAACCCTGCCACGTGCATATTCACGAAGGGAAACAGGTTCGCCAGAACCAGCATAAACAACGCTGCCAGCGCATAACCGGTGGGCCGCTTTTGCGGCTCATGCCAGCTGGACACCAGCGTTGTTTCACAGCGCGGGCAGCTGGCTTTGTTGCCCGCCGACAGTTCCGGCAACTGTGTCATCAGGTCACACTTCGGGCAAAGCATCCATTGATCGGCCTGCTGCGATGAACACATAAATTACCTCATTAACCGTTCTTCAGAGATTCCAGATATTCCCAGCGTTCAAAGGCGACTTCCAAATCCTGCTCTGCCTGCGCCATCGCATCCAGAACCGGCTGGGTCTCTTCATGAGGTTGGCTGAAAAATGTCGCATCCGCCACTTTAGCCTGTAGTGAAGCGAGCTGAGCTTCCAGCGCTTCCATTTTTTCCGGCAACTGTTCCAGCTCGCGCTGCAGGTTGTAGCTCATCCTGGCAGCAGGGCGTTTTGTCGGCTCGTTTTTTACACTTTCCTGACGGACCGGAGAGCTGCTGGTTTTCGCTGCGTGGCGGGTCTGCCTGTAGGCCGCACGCTGCAACTGCGCATCGTGATAGCCACCAACAAAGGCACCGATTTCGCCGTTGCCTTCAAAGATCCAGCATTCGGTAACGGTGTTGTCAACGAACTGACGATCGTGGCTCACCAGCAGTACCGTACCCTGATAGCCGTCGATCAGTTCCTCCAACAGCTCCAGCGTTTCCACGTCCAGATCGTTGGTTGGTTCATCGAGGATCAGCAGGTTGCTTGGCTTCAGGAACAGACGTGCCAGCAGCAGGCGGTTTCGCTCACCACCGGACAGTGCCCGCACCGGCGTCATAGCCCGTTTTGGATGGAACAGGAACTCCTGAAGATAGCCCAGCACGTGGCGCGGCTTACCGTTGACCATCACTTCCTGTTTGCCTTCGGCGAGGTTATCCATCACCGTACGGTCCGGATCCAGCTCGGCGCGATGCTGATCGAAATAAGCCACTTCCAGCTTGGTACCGATATGAACGCGGCCACTGTCTGGTTTAAGCTGATCGAGCATCAGCTTCAGCAAGGTGGTTTTGCCGCAGCCGTTCGGGCCAATCAGGGCGATCTTGTCGCCGCGCTGAACCTGAGAGGTGAAGTCACGAACCAGCTGTTTACCGCCCACACCGTAGCAGACGTTTTCCAGTTCGAAGACGATTTTTCCGGAGCGGCTTGCTTCTTCCACTTGCATGTTGGCTTTGCCCATCACTTCACGGCGTTCTGAACGCTCGCGGCGCAGGGCCTTCAGAGCACGAACGCGCCCTTCGTTACGGGTACGACGTGCTTTGATACCCTGGCGGATCCACACTTCTTCCTGAGCCAGTTTGCGGTCGAATTCAGCATTCTGCATCTCTTCCACGCGCAGCGCTTCTTCTTTGCCCAGCAGATACTGATCGTAGTTACCCGGCCAGGAGACCAGCTTGCCGCGATCGAGATCGACAATGCGGGTAGCCATGTTGCGGATAAACGAACGGTCGTGGGAAATAAAGATAATGCTGCCCTGGAAGGTTTTCAGGAACCCTTCCAGCCAGTCGATGGTTTCGATATCCAGATGGTTGGTTGGTTCATCCAGCATCAGCACACGCGGATTGCTGACCAATGCCCGACCCAGCGCCGCTTTACGCAGCCAGCCGCCGGACAGTGAGGAGAGCGCCACATCGCCATCAAGGCCAATCTGCTTGAGCACGTCCTGGATGCGCGTTTCCAGCTGCCACAGGTTCTGGTGATCGAGGATGCTTTGCAGACGTCCCATCTCATTGAGATTTTTATCGCTGGGATCCTCCATCACCAGATGTGAAATGGCATGATATGCCTTCAGGTGTTCAGCCTGCTCTTCCACACCTTCCGCCACGAAGTCGTAAACAGACCCCGCCACATTACGCGGTGGATCCTGTTGCAGACGCGCCACCACCAGATCCTGCTCATAAATAATTCTGCCGTCGTCCAGCGGCTGCTCACGGTTGATGATTTTCATCAACGTGGATTTGCCCGCGCCGTTACGGCCAACCAGACAGACTCGCTCATTTTCTTCGATATGCAGCTCAGTGTTATCCAACAGCGGTGCATCGCTGAATGACAGGTAAGCACCATGAATACTGATCAGTGACATAAAACTTATTCCTTACCGGCGTGAGTAATCAGCCAGCAGTTATGAATTTGACGGTTGCGGGCAAAATCCTGCGACTGGGTTTTGGCGGTAATTTCCTGTGCGGCAAGATGAAGACCGGCAAGACCCTCGTGGTCCATTTTGAACCCGCGTTTGTTGTTGGAGAACATAATGGTGCCGCCTTTACGCAGCAGCCTTTTCAGATCTTTCATCAGCAGCAGATGATCGCGCTGCACATCGAAGCTCTCTTCCATCCGCTTCGAGTTAGAGAAGGTCGGCGGATCGATAAAGATCAGATCGAACTGCTCGTCAGAATGACTCAGCCAGTTCAGGCAGTCTGCCTGCATCAGACGATGCTGACGACCGGTCAGCCCATTCAGGCGCAGGTTGCGCTCTGCCCACTCCAGGTAGGTACGGGACATATCCACGGTCGTGGTACTGCGTGCGCCACCCAGCCCGGCATGCACGCTGGCACTACCGGTATAAGCGAACAAATTCAGGAAATCTTTACCTTTGCTCATCTGGCCCAGCATTTTACGGGCAATACGGTGGTCCAGGAACAGACCGGTATCCAGATAGTCGGTCAGGTTGACCCAAAGTTTTGCGTTGAATTCTGAGACTTCAAAGAAATCGCCCTTCTCACCCAGCTTCTGGTACTGGCTTTTGCCCTTCTGCCGTTCACGGGTTTTCAGCACCAGACGGTTGGCAGGCAGATCCAGCACGCTCAGCGTGGCAGAAATCACATCAAACAGACGCTGACGGGCTTTGGCCGGTTCAATGGTCTTCGGCGGCGCATACTCCTGCACCACAATCCACTCACCATAGCGATCCACAGCAACGTTGTAATCCGGCAAATCGGCATCGTACAGGCGGTAGCACTCGATTCCTTCCTGTCGCGCCCACTTCTCGAGTTTTTTCAGATTCTTGCGCAGGCGGTTAGCGTAATCTTCCGCAATCTGCCCGACATTCCCTGAAGTATTAACCGCCAGCTGATAGTTTTTCTGTACGCAGTCCAGCGGGCCGTTTTTCGCTTTGAACTGGCGATCGGCACGCAGCTGGAGGCAGCTCAGCAGCTCCGGCGAGGCGCTGAACAGTGACAGATTCCAGCCGCCAAACTGGCTCTTCATAATGCGCCCTAATTGGCTATGCAGGGCAATCAGCGCCGGTTCGCTCTCCAGGCGTTCGCCGTACGGCGGATTGCTCAGCACCGTGCCGGTAATCCCTTCCGGCTGCGGGTTGGTCAGTTTCAGCACGTCCTGCACGGTGAAACTGATAATATCGGCCAGACCAGCTTTGCGGGCATTGGCGCGGGCACGTTCAATCACCCGCGAATCATTGTCGAAGCCGTGAAAGCGGGAGGACGTTTCCTGCAAACCACGGCGGGCGCGGATCTGTGCTTCGCTGGTCACTTCACGCCACAGCTCTTCGCTGAATTTGCTCCAGCCGGTAAAGCCCCAGTGGTGACGATGCAGGCCCGGCGCACGATCGGTGGCGATCATCGCCGCTTCAATCAGCAACGTCCCCGATCCACACATCGGATCGACCATTGGCGCACCAGCCTGCCAGCCGGAACGCAGCACGATCGCTGCCGCCAGGTTCTCTTTCAGAGGTGCCTGTCCGGTCTGCTGACGGTAGCCACGCTGATGCAGGCCCTCACCACTCAGATCCAGTGCGATGCTGGCCTTATCATTGTTCAGCCAGACGTTGATCCGGATATCCGGCTGCTCGCGATCCACATCAGGACGCGGCAGGTTTTTACGGGTAAAGCTGTCAACGATGGCATCTTTAACCTTCAGTGCGCCGTACTGGCTGTTGCGGATCACTTCATTCAGGCCGCTGAAATGCACGGCGAAGGTTTTATCACTGCCGAACATCGCCGGCCAGTCGATGGCCTGCACGCCCAGATAGAGATCCAGGTCACTGTAAACGCCGCACTCGGTCAGCGGCAGCAGGATGCGGGAAGCCAGGCGGCTCCACATCAGGCTCTGATACATCAGACGATCGTCACCCTCGAAATGTACGCCGCCCTGGACGACCTGGCAAGCCTGGGCCCCCATCGCTTCCAGTTCACTTTTTAACAGCTCTTCGAGCCCACGCGCCGTACTGGCAAACAGAGAATTCATAGCGTCACTTATCGTCTTCAGAAAATTGTTGCGCATTATAGCTAATCGCGGGCTCATGTCATAAAGTTAGCTTCTTTTCGTCAGTGCTCCCGGCAGATTTCTGCACTGACACCCTCATTTAATGCCAGTTACAGACTCTCTGGCCCGGAGACTTCCATGATTAATCTGTCACGCCTGTTCATTCACCCGGTAAAATCAATGCGCGGAACCCAGGTTTCCCATGCGCAGGCGCTGGAGAGTGGGCTGGCCTTTGACCGGGTTTTTATGATCACCGAGCCGGATGGCACCTTTATTACCGCGCGTCAATATCCGGAAATGGTGCTGTTTACTCCGGCGCTGATCCAGCATGGCCTGTTTCTCTCCGCCCCAGATGGCAGCTCGGCCACCGTCCGTTTCGCCGATTTTCTGCCTGAAGCCGCCCCGACCGAAGTCTGGGGAAATCAGTTCACCTCACAGATTGCTCCCGCAGCGATAAACGACTGGCTGAGCGGCTTCTTTCCACGACCGGTTCAGCTGCGCTGGGTGGGTGCTGAAATGACCCGTCGGGTGAAACGCTTTGAGCAGGTTCCTCTTGGTTTTGCTGACGGCTTTCCCTTCCTGCTGATCAATGAAGCCTCGCTGCACGATTTGCGCCAGCGCTGCCCGGCAGGGATCAAATTGGAGCAGTTTCGTCCTAACCTTGTGGTCACCGGTGCCACAGCCTGGGCGGAAGACAGCTGGTCGACGGTGCGGATTGGCGACATCCTGTTCGACATCCCCAAACCCTGTAGCCGCTGTATATTCACTACCGTCAGTCCTGAACGGGGCCGCAAACACCCCAGCGGCGAGCCGCTGAATACGCTGCAAAAATTCCGTACAGCGAAGGATGACAGTGGCGATATCGATTTTGGCCTCAACCTTATCGCCCGCAGCAGCGGTATCCTGCGGGTGGGTGATGAACTGCAGGTTCTGGCCAGCAAACCGCCACGCCCCTACGGGGCGGGCAAAGAGGTGGAATCGCTTGAGGTGCAAACCAGCACCGAACAGGAGGTCGCTATCAGCTGGCAGGGCGAAACGTTTGCGGGGAACAATCAACAGGTGCTGCTGGAACAACTGGAGATGAAAGGCTATCGCATCCCCTACTCCTGCCGTGCCGGTATCTGCGGCAGTTGCAAGGTTAATCTGCTTTCTGGTGAGGTGCGTGCATTAAAGAAAGGGGCCGTGCGCGAGGATGGCACTGTCCTGAGTTGCAGCTGCGTCCCGACTGGCGACATAGTATTGAGCGGACGTAATCCCTGATGACCCCGACCAGGTTTGGCGCTCAGCAAGGGAGGCTCCATCAGGAACCTGCACGGGTATTCAGTTTTGAGAACTAAGCGGGGCCGTATTCAGACAGCCCGCGCAAGGGAGAGATTTTGTGGCTGTACAAGCGGCAACAGACGGTCGTGCATTACTTTAATAGCATCGCCCAGTACCATCCCTTTGCCTGCCAGAGTCAGCTGAGGTTGCGCCAGCAGGCACAGCGAGGCACTTTCACCCGCTTCCACCACCAGCAACAGAGCTTCGTCACCATTTTCACACAGACGAACCGCCACCAGCTCACCTTCAGCCGGTTGCCACTCACCCTGACGGTGGGTCTCAAAATGCCAGCTCTTCGGCATCAGTGGCTTCAGAAAGCGACAGGCCACCAACGCATTCAGCACCAGCTCGGCACGCTGATCGGCATTCAGTTCACAGCTGCGGCACTTCTCTTCAAAGGTGAAAAACAGAGCGGCATCATCGACACAAAATCCAGAGGTATCAAAGGCATCCGGCGTCAGCATCTTGCGGGGGAAACGTGAACGGAACAGCATACCGTCGGCCAGATCCAGCATCATGCGATCGTGTTCGGCATCAAAAAACCAGCGCCAGCTGTCGTCAGGTTTAATCCTCATGATCGGTCCTGTAGTGAGAAATGAAAATCCGCTATTTGTTGGCGTTGCCGGTTCAACTAAGCAGCTGGGTTTAACCGGAATCGTCAAAATAGTCTGAATATCGTTTAAACAGGATAAAATATAAACGAGCCAGAGGCGAAAATAAAGCCCCTGGCATATTTAAATAAGAACCAGCTTAGAGGTGGGTCACAATTTCTTTTATCAGCGGCGGACCTTTGTAAATAAATCCGGAATATATTTGCACCAGCGAAGCGCCAGCGGCAACTTTTTCCCTCGCTGAAACCAGCGAATCAATACCACCCACGCCAATAATTGGCAGGCGCCCCTGAAGTTCCAGGGAGAGGCGACGAATAACTTCAGTGCTGCGCGACTGAACCGGACGACCACTTAATCCTCCCGCTTCATCACTGTGTTTTAAGCCGCTGACCAGCGAACGGTCAAGAGTGGTATTGGTGGCAATCACACCATCAATATTATGGCGAACTAAACTATCGGCAATTTGGATCAATTCTTCTTCTGAAAGATCCGGCGCGATCTTTACCGTCACCGGAACATATTTGTGATGAATCGTTGCAAGATCTTTCTGCTTTTGTTTTACCGCCTGCAAGAGATCGTCCAGCGCCTCACCATATTGCAGCGTGCGTAAACCTGGCGTGTTAGGTGAAGAGATATTGATCGCGATATAGCCCGCGTAAGGATAAATTTTATCCATGCAGGTTAAATAATCGTCCTTGCCCTGCTCAACCGGGGTATCTTTATTTTTGCCAATATTAATCCCTAACACGCCGTCGAAATGAGACTTTTTGACATTCTCGACCAGACGATCCACACCCAGATTATTAAACCCCATCCGGTTAATAATCCCTTCCGCTTCCAGCACGCGGAACATCCTTGGCTTATCGTTGCCCGGCTGTGGGCGCGGCGTGACGGTACCGATTTCAATAAAGCCGAAGCCCATTGCGCCAAAGGCATCAATGCACTCACCGTTTTTATCCAGGCCAGCAGCCAGACCAAGGGCGTTTTTAAACGTCAGCCCCATGCAGGTCACCGGCTTAAAAGGAAGAGACTGGCGAACCAGGTGAATAAGAGGTGTACCGGTAACCCGATGCAGCTGCGTGAGGGTCAGTTCATGCGCACGCTCAGCATCAAGCTGAAACAGCGCCTTACGAACCAGATTGTACATGATCGCTCCTGAATGCCCGAAGCCCCGGGCCTGGAAAGGACTAACAGTTAATATCTTGCGATATAAACCCTGAAATTTGCGTTCGCCGTCCGGGGACGATCCTTCCCACCTTTATTATGTCTGGTATGAATGTGGCAAGGTTTACGCAGTGACGCTGCAGGCGCGGGGGAAAATGGTAAAGTCCTTTAAGCCGAAAGTAAAACGTTTGCGCTGAAATGATCGTACTCCGCCAGATGCCGCTCCGCGCCTGCCGTTCTTCCTCTATATCCAAAAAGTGACTTATCTCTGCCGGATAAATCATTTAAGCCTCCTGCCTGCCTCTGCCAGGATAGTTTCATTCCTTCGGAAATAAGTTTAATCAATAACTTTTAGTTATAAGGAGTGGTTATGCGCGTTATTACTTTGGCGGGAAGCCCTCGCTACCCCTCTCGCTCCACAGCTCTGCTCAGCCTCTGCCAGCAGGCACTCGAAAAGCGCGGCGTCGAAGTCATCCCGTGGAATCTGCATAATTTTCATCCTGAAGATCTGCTCTATGCCCGTTTTGATTCTCCGGCCCTGCTGGCACTGAAAGAAGATCTTGCCACTGCAGACGGGCTGATTATCGCCACTCCGGTCTACAAGGCTTCCTTCTCTGGTGCACTGAAAACGATCCTGGACCTGCTTCCCGAGCGCGCACTGGAACATAAAGTGGTTCTGCCACTGGCAACGGGCGGCACCATCGCGCACATGCTGGCGGTCGATTACGCCCTTAAGCCGGTACTTAATGCACTTAAAGCACAGGAAGTGCTGCATGGTGTCTTTGCCGACGACGCACAAATTACCAATTACGACCGTACGCCGGAACTGTCATCAGTGCTGGCGTCCCGTATTGCGGAATCAGTAGAAACCTTCTGGCACGCCCTGGCCCGTCGCCACCAGCCACTGGCCGCTGCTGTATAAAGTTTAAGGAAAGAACGATGAGCCTGTTTTCACGTTTAGCTTCGGCGCTGGTTATCGGCAGCATTCTGACCAGCAGCGCATTTGCTGCTGAGCCCGTCGCACCCAAGACGTTCCGCATTGGTTACCAGAAGGGCTCGGTCAGCATGGTGCTGGCCCGCTCACATCAGCTACTGGAAAAACGTTTTCCCGACACACTAATCAAATGGGTTGAATTCCCGGCCGGACCGCAAATGCTTGAAGCCCTGAATGTGAACAGCATCGACCTGGGCAGTACCGGCGATATTCCGCCTATTTTTGCCCAGGCCGCCGGTGCCGATCTGCTGTATGTTGGAGCCGAGCCGCCAAAGCCGAAAGCAGAAGTGATCCTGGTTGCGAAAAACAGCCCGATCCAAACCGTAGCTGAACTTAAAGGCCACAAGGTCGCTTTCCAGAAAGGCTCCAGCTCACATAACCTGCTGCTACGCGCGCTGGAAAAAGCCGGGCTGAAGTTCAGCGATATCCGGCCCACTTACCTGACACCTGCTGATGCGCGTGCCGCCTTCCAACAGGGCGATGTGGCTGCCTGGGCCATTTGGGATCCCTACTACTCCGCCGCATTGCTGGAAGGCGGGGCCAGGGTACTGACCGATGGCAGCCAGTTGAATCAGACGGGTTCGTTCTACCTCGCGACCCGCCCTTTCACTGAAGCCAACGGCACCTTTATCACTCAGGTATTACAGACCTTCAGTCAGGCAGATGCGCTGACTATCAGCGACCGCAATAACAGTATCAACCTGCTTTCCCAGGCGATGGGCCTGCCAAAACCGGTGATCGCCAGCTATCTGGATCACCGCCCGCCGACCACCATCGGCCCGGTCAGCGACAAAACGGCGAAGCTGCAGCAGCAAACCGCCGACCTGTTTTACGCCAATCATCTGATGCCGGTGAAAGTCGATATTGCCAGCCGTATCTGGCATGACGCACCGTCCCCCCATTAAGGAGTCGTATTATGAGCCTTTCCGTTTTCTGGTTTCTGCCCACTCATGGTGATGGCCACTATTTAGGCACGGCAGACGGTGCCCGTCCGGTGGATCACGGATATTTGCAGCAGATTGCCCAGGCGGCCGACCGCCTTGGCTTCGGTGGTGTGCTGATCCCGACCGGCCGTTCCTGCGAAGATGCGTGGCTGGTTGCAGCCTCACTGGTCCCGGTGACCCAGCGCCTGCGTTTTCTGGTGGCACTGCGTCCGGGCGTCATCTCCCCGACTCAGGCAGCCCGCCAGGCGGCCACGCTGGATCGCCTCTCCAATGGCCGCGCCCTGTTTAATTTGGTCACCGGAGGTGATGCGGAAGAACTGGCCGGAGACGGCGTGTTTCTCGATCACCGCGAACGTTATCAAGAATCGGCTGAATTCACCCGCGTCTGGCGTCGGGTGCTGGAAGGCGAAACGGTCGATTATGAAGGCAAGCATGTACATGTCCGTGGCGCACGCCTGATGTTTAAACCCGTTCAGCAGCCCCGCCCACCGCTGTGGTTTGGCGGATCGTCTGAGCCAGCTCAGGATCTCGCTGCTGAACAGGTGGATGTCTATCTGACGTGGGGCGAACCCCCTGTTCAGGTCAAAGAGAAAATTGAACAGGTGCGAGCCAAAGCCGCGGCTCAGGGCCGCAAAGTAAAATTTGGCATTCGTCTGCATGTCATCGTTCGCGAAACAAATGAAGAAGCCTGGCGTGCCGCAGATCGTCTGATCTCTCATCTTGATGACGCCACCATTGCCAAAGCCCAGGCGGCGCTGGCGCGTACAGACTCCGTTGGCCAGCAACGGATGGCTGCTCTGCATGGCGGACGCCGCGATAAGCTCGAAATCAGTCCTAACCTGTGGGCAGGCGTCGGACTGGTACGTGGCGGAGCGGGTACGGCACTGGTCGGTGATGGCGAAACCGTGGCGGCAAGAATGCAGGAGTATGCCGATCTGGGTATCGAAACCTTTATCCTGTCCGGTTATCCACACCTGGAAGAAGCGTATCGCGTGGGTGAACTTCTGTTCCCGCATCTGGATCTCAATGTGCCGGAAATTCCGCAACCGCGTGTGGTTTCCGCTCATGGTGAAGCCGTGGCTAACGACTTTACCCCGCAAAAAGTCTCGCAGAGTTAGAGGTCATCATGAACAAGCAATTAAACCGCATTGGCAATCAGCTGCTGCCGTGGGCGCTGCCGGTTCTGTTAGTGGTGGTGTGGCAAATCGCCTCACAAACCGGCTGGCTCTCTACCCGTATCCTGCCCTCGCCGGAAGCGATTGTGGTGACGTTCTGGAAGCTGACCGCCAGCGGAGAACTCTGGCAGAACCTGGCAATCAGTACCTGGCGTGCAGCGATTGGCTTTGCCATCGGCGGCTCGCTTGGTCTGGTTCTTGGTCTGATCACCGGCATGTCCCGCACGGGCGAACGCCTGCTGGATACTTCGGTACAGATGATCCGTAACGTACCGCATCTGGCACTGATCCCGCTGGTCATTTTGTGGTTCGGCATTGATGAGTCAGCCAAGATTTTCCTGGTGGCACTGGGGACACTTTTCCCGATCTACCTCAACACCTATCACGGCATCCGTAATATTGACCGCGGGCTGGTGGAGATGGCCCGCAGCTATGGGCTTTCCGGCTGGAGCCTGTTTATCCAGGTGGTCCTGCCGGGCGCGCTGCCGTCGATCATGGTTGGCGTCAGGTTCGCCCTGGGCCTGATGTGGCTGACGCTGATCGTCGCGGAGACTATTTCCGCCAACTCCGGCATCGGTTATCTGGCAATGAATGCCCGTGAGTTCCTGCAAACGGATGTGGTAGTGGTTGCCATTATTCTTTACGCCCTGCTCGGTAAACTGGCTGACGTCAGCGCGTTGTTACTGGAACGTGTCTGGCTGCGCTGGCATCCGGCTTATCAACTGAAAGAGGAAAACGCATGAGCGAAATAACTCCGTCACCGGCGCGCCTCAATGCCGGTACACCTCTGGTGGTCAATAGCGTCAGCAAGCAGTACAAGGGCCGTACCGTACTGAACAACATCGACCTGCATATCCCGTCTGGCCAGTTTGTGGCTGTCGTTGGCCGCAGCGGCTGCGGAAAGAGTACCCTGCTGCGTCTGCTGGCCGGGTTGGAAAAAACCACCTCTGGCGAACTGCTGGCCGGTAACGCTCCGCTTTGCGAGGCGCAGGATGATACGCGCCTGATGTTCCAGGATGACCGCCTGCTGCCGTGGAAAAGTGTAATTGATAACGTCGGGCTGGGTCTGAAGGGCAAGTCGTGGAAAGCCGATGCCATGGACGCGCTGACCGCTGTCGGGCTGTCAGAGAGGGCCAAAGAGTGGCCTGCCGCTCTGTCAGGCGGACAGAAACAGCGTGTGGCGCTGGCCCGTGCTTTGATCCACCGCCCAGGCCTGCTGCTGCTGGATGAGCCGCTGGGCGCGCTGGATGCGTTAACAAGAATCGAAATGCAGGATCTGATTGAATCGCTGTGGCAGCAACATCACTTCACCGTGCTGCTGGTGACGCATGACGTCAGTGAAGCTGTGGCGATGGCTGACCGCGTGCTGCTGATCGAAGAGGGAAATATCGGTCTTGATCTGACTGTCGATCTTCCCCGCCCGCGACGTAAAGGATCGGTGCGCCTGGCGGAGCTGGAAGCTGAAGTGCTGGATCGGGTGATGAAAAGATCGCCGGTTGAAGCGCAAAAACGCTACGCACAACGTTAAAAAAAGGGGCGAATCCAGAATTCGCCCCTTCCTCTCTACTGCTTCAGATTACTCAGGCATTCAGCGCTTTGCTGATCTTCTCATACAGATCCCCGGACAGTTTATCCAGCCCTTTCAACTGCTCCAGCGCATCACGCATCAGCGCCTGGCGGCCTGCATCATAACGTTTCAGGCGGATCAGCGGCTCGATCATCCGCGCGGCAACCTGAGGGTTACGTGTGTTCAGATCGGACAGGATTTCAACCAGGAATTGATAGCCGCTGCCGTTGACGGCATGGAATGCCGATGGATTAGCGGAAGCAAAGGCGCCAATCAGCGAGCGGATACGGTTTGGATTGCTCAGGGTGAATGAACGGTGGCTGAGCAGTGCCCGCACCCGGTTCAGCACATCAGCAGCCGGGCTGGTGGCCTGCAGTGCAAACCACTTGTCCATCACCAGCCCATCTTTATGCCAGCGCTCATCAAACGCCGTCAGTAGTGCTTCACGGCACGGCAGCTGAGCCGCCACTGAGGCTGCCATCGCCGCCACCGAATCGGTCATGTTGTTGGCCTGCTGGAACTGGGTTTTGACCAGTTTGTCGGCCAGTTCAACGTCACCAAAGGCCAGATAGCCCAGACAGACATTCTTCAGTGAACGTTTACCAATTTCTGCATGCTCAACGCGGTAATCAGCCGACTGGTTGGCGTTGTAAACCGCCAGCCACTCATCTGCCAGTTCGGTGGCCAGCATCCGCACCAGTGATTCACGAACGTCAGAGATAGCCTGTGGATCGATTGTCTCAAACAACTCAGCAATTTCGTTTTCACCCGGCAGCGACAGGATCAGCGCCATCAATGCCGGATCGCTGTTCTCTTCCAGCAGCACCGCACGGAAAGCATCCGCCACGTGCAGAGGAACCGACAGTGGTTGTCCCTGCTGATGGCGCGCAACGTTCAGCTTGATATAGGTTGCCATCAGGCTTTGGGCCGCATCCCAGCGGGCAAAATCGTTACGGGCATGGCGCATCAGGAAGGTCAGCTGCGCGTCACTCCAGTTGTAATCCAGCTTCACCGGCGCGGAGAATTCGCGCAGTAAAGATGGCACCGGCTGGAAGTAAACGTTGTCGAACACGAAACTCTGGAACTCTTCGGTCACGTTCAGCACGTGGTGAACCGGATGGCCATTGTGCTGCAGCGGGATCACCTTGCCTTCGCCATCATACAGCTCTATATCCAGCGGGATATGCAGCGGGCGCTTATCTTTCTGATCGGCGGTTGGCGGGGTCGTCTGGGTCACATGCAGGGTGTACTGCTCCAGTTCCGGATTGTAATCATCGCGGATCGAGAGCACCGGCGTACCAGACTGGCTGTACCAACGGCGGAAGTGTGACAAATCAACGTTAGAAGCATCTTCCATCGCCTGCACAAAATCATCACAGGTCGCTGCACTGCCGTCGTGACGCTCAAAATAGAGCTGCATACCCTTCTGGAAATTCTCTTCGCCCAGCAGCGTGTGCATCATGCGGATCACTTCCGATCCCTTCTCATACACCGTCAGGGTATAGAAGTTATTCATCTCGATCACCTGCTCAGGGCGGATTGGGTGCGCCATCGGGCTGGCATCCTCAGCAAACTGCGCACCGCGCATCACGCGAACGTTATCGATACGATTAACTGCGCGCGAACCGAGGTCTGAACTAAACTCCTGATCGCGGAACACGGTCAGCCCCTCTTTCAGGCTGAGCTGGAACCAGTCGCGACAGGTGACGCGGTTGCCGGTCCAGTTGTGGAAATATTCATGACCAATTACCGCTTCAATACCGAGATAATCTTTGTCGGTGGCGGTTTCAGCCTTCGCCAGCACATACTTCGAATTGAAGACGTTCAGGCCTTTGTTCTCCATCGCGCCCATGTTGAAGAAATCCACGGCGACGATCATAAAGATATCGAGATCGTATTCAAGGCCGAAACGCTCCTCATCCCACTTCATGCTGTTTTTCAGCGAGGTCATCGCCCAGTCAGCGCGATCGAGGTTACCGCGGTCGACGAAAATTTCCAGTGCCACATCGCGCCCTGAACGGGTTTTGAAGCTGTCGCGCAATACGTCAAAATCACCCGCCACCAGAGCAAACAGATAGCAAGGTTTCGGGAACGGATCTTCCCACTTCATCCAGTGACGCCCATCTTCCATCTGCCCACCGTCAATACGGTTACCGTTCGACAATAAATAAGGATAGAGTGCCTGTTCAGCAATAATGGTGGTGGTAAAGCGGGCCAGTACGTCCGGACGGTCAAGATACCACGTAATATGACGGAAACCCTCCGCTTCACATTGAGTACAGAGTGCTTCACCGGATTTGTACAACCCTTCCAGCGCAGTGTTTTTATCCGGGTGGATGTCGTTGACGATCTTCATCGTGAACGTCTCTGGCAACTGTTCAAGGATCAGCGCACCCTCTTCCAGCCGGTAATGCGGCCAGGAGCGATCGTCAATGTCGAGGGATACCAGCGTCAGATCTTCCCCATCAAGACGCAATTCCGCGCCCGCCGCCCCTAAACGCTTAATGCGGCTGACCGCAGTGACCCGGGTGGTGCTGGCGTCCAGATTGAATGTCAGGTCGATGTCCGTGATAGTGTAATCCGGCGCACGATAATCATGGCGATTTTTGGCTTGTGGCAATTGCGTCATAAGTCCTTCTCACGTCGATAATTAGTTAACCTTTTCAAGTCTATTCCTGTTGGCGCAATGTTGCCACGTTGAATCCCCTTTCTCGCCACTGATCGCTCTGAAATCTACATTTCATTAACAAGCGCACAGATTGCCCTCGACCTTGTCAGCGGATTTATGCTGTGATCGGGTTCAATAAATGAGTATTCAAGTTATACTCCTGCGTCTTTTCCATTTTTTTAAACCAGGGATAACGCTCTTCGCCAGAGGATGCTGAAACGCACCATGACACGACATGCTTCCCCGATACTGACCACGTTGTTGGATACGGACGCCTACAAGTTGCATATGCAACAGGCGGTGTTCCATCGTTACCAGAAAGTTTCCGTGGTGGCCGAGTTCCGTTGCAGGGGCGATGACCTGCTGGGAATTTACGCTGATGAAATCGTTCGCCAGATTACGTCCATGCAGTCGCTGGCGCTCAGCGGCGAAGAAGCCGACTACCTCGCTGGCCTGCCCTTCTTTAAAGAGGACTACCTGGACTGGCTGCGACAGTTCCGCTACGACCCTTCACAGGTTCGCGTCCGTAATAACCAGGGCAAACTGGACATCCGCATCTCCGGTTCGTGGCTGGAAGTGATCATGTGGGAAGTGCCGCTGCTGGCGCTGATCAGCGAAGTGGTTCACCGCCATCGTTCTCCGCTGGTTCAGCCGAAACAGGCCGTTGAACGCCTGCAGAGCAAGCTGGTGGACTTTAAGCAGCTCACCGCCGATCTGGACATGTCCCGCTTTAAACTGATGGATTTCGGCACCCGTCGCCGTTTTTCCCGCGATGTGCAGAGTGCGATTGTCACCACGCTGCAGCAGGATTTCCCGTGGCTGGTAGGCTCCAGCAATTACGACATTGCCCGCCGCCTGAATATTGCTCCGGTTGGGACTCAGGCGCACGAATGGTTCCAGGCGCATCAGCAGATCAGTCCGGTGCTGGCTAACAGCCAGCGTGCCGCGCTGCAGGCCTGGCTGGAAGAGTATCCGCACAGTCTGGGGATCGCCCTGACCGACTGCATCACCATGGATGCTTTCCTGCGTGACTTCGGCCAGCATTTTGCCAGCAGCTATCAGGGCCTGCGCCATGACTCTGGCGATCCGGTGGAGTGGGGAGAAAAAGCCATTGCCCACTACGAAAAGCTGGGCATCGATCCGCGCAGTAAGACGCTGGTCTTCTCCGATAATCTGGACCTGGATAAAGCGGTAGATCTTTACCGCCACTTTGGACAACGGGCGGATGTGATTTTCGGTATTGGAACCCGTCTTACCTGTGATATCCCGCAGGTCAAGCCGCTGAATATCGTGATCAAGCTGGTGGAATGCAACGGCAAACCAGTGGCGAAACTCTCTGACAGCCCGGGTAAAACCATCTGTCAGGACAAAGCTTTCGTCCGCGCATTACGTAAAGCCTTCGATTTGCCGCTGGTGAAAAAAGCCAGCTAGCCTTGCTGACATAGAGAAGAGGGTCGCCGCGCCCTCTTCTCTTTTCGTCCCGCCTCACGCGGCAATAAATCTCCCACATTACAAAGAATTCTTCTTGTGTCTCGCCTGTCGGCAAGTAACATAGCACTACCTCAAATCTGAGGTGATTTTCTTATTCTGATAAAAGAGAGACTTTATATGAGCGTTGTGCCTGTAGCGGATGTACTGCACGGCCGGGCCGCGGTTGACAGCGAAGTCACCGTTCGCGGCTGGGTACGTACCCGAAGAGATTCAAAAGCCGGTATTTCCTTTATCGCCGTGTATGACGGCTCCTGCTTTAATCCCGTCCAGGCTGTCGTCAATAATTCTCTGAATAATTATCAGGATGAAGTTCTGCGCCTGACCACCGGCTGTTCAGTAGAGATCACCGGTAAGGTCGTCGAGTCCCCTGGTGAAGGCCAGAGCTACGAAATCCAGGCCAGCGCCGTTGAGGTTGTGGGCTGGGTCGACGATCCGGATACCTATCCGATGGCGGCCAAACGTCACAGCATTGAGTATCTGCGTGAGGTTGCTCACCTGCGCCCGCGTACCAACCTGATTGGCGCCGTGGCGCGTGTTCGCCACACTCTGGCGCAGGCGCTGCATCGCTTCTTCGATGAGCAAGGTTTTTTCTGGGTCTCCACGCCGCTGATCACGGCTTCAGATACGGAAGGTGCCGGTGAGATGTTCCGCGTGTCGACGCTGGATCTGGAAAACCTGCCGCGCACGCCGGAAGGCAAAGTGAATTTCGAAGAAGATTTCTTCGGCAAAGAAGCCTTCCTGACCGTATCCGGCCAGCTGAACGGCGAAACCTACGCCAGCGCCCTGTCAAAAATCTACACCTTCGGACCGACTTTCCGTGCCGAAAACTCCAACACCAGCCGCCACCTGGCAGAATTCTGGATGCTGGAGCCGGAAGTGGCCTTCGCCGATCTGGAAGACAACGCTGCACTGGCAGAAGCGATGCTGAAATACGTTTTCAAAGCGGTACTGGAAGAACGTGCCGACGATATGGCGTTCTTTGCCGAGCGCGTAGACAAAGATGCAGTCACCCGCCTGGAGCGATTTGTAACGACAGATTTTGCTCAGGTTGATTACACCGATGCGGTGGAAATCCTGATTAACTGCGGAGAGAAGTTTGAGAATGCCGTTTCCTGGGGCATCGATCTTTCCTCAGAACACGAACGATATCTGGCTGAGAAACACTTTAAAGCGCCGGTAGTGGTGAAAAATTACCCGAAGGATATCAAGGCATTTTATATGCGCCTTAACGACGACGGTAAAACCGTGGCCGCGATGGATGTTCTTGCCCCTGGCATTGGTGAAATCATCGGTGGATCGCAGCGTGAAGAGCGTCTTGACGTACTGGATGCCCGACTGGCTGAAATGGGCCTGAATAAAGAAGATTACTGGTGGTATCGCGACTTACGCCGTTACGGCACCGTCCCGCACTCCGGATTTGGCTTAGGTTTCGAGAGGTTAATTGCCTATGTCACCGGCGTACAAAATGTAAGAGACGTTATCGCTTTCCCAAGGACTCCACGTAACGCCAGCTTCTGATTTACTGCATTAAACATAAGAAATTCATATATATATTCAAGGTCAGCCTCGCTGGCCTTTTTTTATTTTTGTAAATTATGAGATGGTTCACAAAGTTCCGTATAATTTACATTTTGTAATACATATTTTCCTTATGAAACAAGAATAGGATATTAGTAGCATTTTCGGGCTAGATAATCCGCTCAGTGAATGGAAAGATGCGTGCAGACACAGGAAGACACCAAACTCTCTTCATGGTTCTGTAAAGAATTGCTGACGGCAGTGGCAGGTGTCCAAATAACTCCAATGAGGGTAATAAAAAATGATGAAGCGCAACATTCTGGCACTGGTTATCCCAGCCCTGTTAGCAGCTGGTGCAGCCAATGCAGCAGAAATCTACAACAAAGACGGCAATAAACTGGATCTGTACGGTAAAGTCGATGGTCTGCACTACTTCTCTGATGACTCCGGCAACGACGGTGACCAGTCTTATGTGCGCTTTGGTTTCAAAGGTGAAACCCAGATCAACGATATGATCACCGGTTACGGCCAGTGGGAATACAACATTCAGGCGAACAACTCTGAAGGCGGAGATGACGCGCAGTCTGGCAACAAAACCCGTCTGGGCTTTGCGGGTCTGAAATTCGGCGACGCAGGTTCTTTCGACTACGGTCGTAACTACGGCGTTGTTTACGATGCAATCGGCTGGACCGATATGCTGCCAGAGTTCGGTGGCTACTCAGGCTACTCTGACAACTTCATGGCTGGCCGTTCAAGCGGTCTGGCTACCTACCGTAACACCAACTTCTTTGGTCTGGTTGACGGCTGGGACTTCGCTGTACAGTACCAGGGCAAAAACGACCGTACTGAAGACCCACGTCGTGCTAACGGCGACGGCTGGGGTGTGTCTACCTCTTACACCTCCCCAATCGGTGTGGGTATCGTAGGTGCTTATGCTTCTGGTGACCGTACTACCGAGCAGAACCAGATGGATTACGGCCAGGGCGACAAAACTCAGCAGTGGTCTACCGCTCTGAAATATGATGCCAACAACGTGTACCTGGCAGCTTCTTACGGCGAAAACCGTAATTCTCAGTACATCGCCAACGGTAACACCGGTGCAACCGGTTTCGCTAACAAAGCTCAGAACTTTGATATCGTAGCTCAGTACCAGTTCGACTTCGGTCTGCGTCCATCCATCGCCTACGAGCAGTCTAAAGGCAAGGATATCGAAGGCGTTGGCGATGCTGACCTGTACAAATATGTTGATGTCGGTGCGACTTACTACTTCAACAAAAACATGTCTACCTACGTCGACTACCAGATCAACCTGCTGGATGACAACAATCCACTGGGTCTGAATACTGACGATATCGTAGCTGTAGGTCTGGTTTACCAGTTCTAAGTTACGCAGCCGGGAGAATGCTCTCCTGAGCCATCAAAAAACGGGGCCTCTGGCCCCGTTTTTGTTTTGTTTGATTTACACCCCTGTTTTACACCCCTGTTTTAGCGCAAACGGTTGGCAATTTGTGCGCCGTGGCGGTAACCTGATACCTCACTTCGCTTCAGTTTAAGCTAACGGACTTCGACTATGTTTGAACGCATTGCAGCTGCACCCGCAGACCCCATTCTTGGTTTAGCCGACCTTTTCCGCGCTGACGACCGCCCAAATAAGATCAACCTCGGCATCGGCGTGTATAAAGATGAAACGGGTAAGACGCCAGTCCTGACCAGCGTGAAAAAAGCTGAGCAGTATCTGCTGGAAAACGAAACCACCAAAAACTACCTGAGCATCGATGGCCTGGCCGATTTCGGCAAGCGCACTCAGGAGCTGCTGTTTGGTAAAGAGAACGCCCTGATCGGCGCTAAGCGTGCCCGCACCGCTCAGACGCCTGGTGGCACCGGTGCCCTGCGTGTTGCTGCTGATTTTATTGCTACCCAGACCAGCGCAAAGCGCATCTGGGTCAGCAACCCAAGCTGGCCAAACCATAAAAACGTCTTTGAGTCTGCCGGCCTGGAAGTCTGTGAATACCAGTACTATGATGCGGCAACCCACTCGCTGGATTTCGGGGGTATGCTGAACGCGCTGCGTGGGGCTGCAGCTGGCGATATCGTGCTGTTCCACGGCTGCTGCCATAACCCGACCGGCGTTGATCCTTCTGCTGAGCAGTGGACACAGCTGGCTGAATTGTCCAGCGCCTGCGGCTGGCTGCCGCTGTTCGACTTCGCCTACCAGGGATTTGCCCGCGGTCTGGAAGAAGATGCTGAAGGCCTGCGGATCTTCGCCGCCAGCCACCAGGAATTGCTGGTTGCCAGCTCTTACTCCAAGAACTTTGGCCTGTACAACGAGCGCGTCGGTGCCTTTACGCTGGTTGCCAGCGAAGCCGCCGTTGCCGATACCGCCTTCAGTCAGGTGAAAGCCACCATCCGGGCTAACTACTCTAACCCACCGGCTCACGGTGCTGCCGTGGTGGCGACCATCCTGAGCAACGATGCGCTGCGTGCGTTGTGGGAACAGGAGCTGACCGATATGCGCCAGCGTATTCACCGCATGCGCCAGCTGTTTGTGAATACCCTGCAGGAGAAAGGCGCGAAAGGTGACTTCAGCTTTATCATCAATCAGAACGGGATGTTCTCGTTCAGCGGCCTGACTAAAGACCAGGTTATCCGTCTGCGTGAAGAGTTCGGCGTCTATGCGGTGAATTCAGGTCGGGTTAACGTCGCTGGGATGACACCGGATAACATGTCCCCGCTGTGCGAAGCCATCGTCGCTGTTTTGTAATCTCGGTCAGTGACCGTGCCGTAATAAAAAAGCCTGCTAATCAGCAGGCTTTTTTGTCACTCAAGGCTGTTACTGCAAAAATGGATTGGAGATCCTTTCCCGCCCCAGAGTGGATAACGGTCCATGTCCTGGCAGGAAGGTGACATCATCACCCAGCGGCAACAGTTTGCGCCTGATGGCATCAATAAGATCTTCATGGCTGCCCTGCGGGAAGTCAGTGCGACCCACGCCACCACTGAATATCACATCTCCCGAAACCAGCAGACGAGCGGCACGGTCGAAGAACACAATATGACCTGGCGTATGGCCGGGACAGAGCAGAATTTCGAGCCTGGCGTCACCAACCTGCACGGTTTCGCCCTCTTCCAGCCAGCGATCCGGTTTCACCGGCGTGCAGTCCGGCAGGCCAAACATCTGGCTCTGAACAGGTAAAGCGTCCAGCCAGAAAGCATCAGCACGATGCGGGCCCACTACGGGAACGCCATAAAAGCTGGCCAGATCGCTCGCGGCTCCCACATGGTCAAGGTGGCCGTGAGTCAGCAGAACTTGCGTTACCGTTACGCCCTTTTCTGCCACCGCTGCCTGAATTTTTTCCGCATCACCGCCTGGATCGACCACCGCTGCCTGCAGGGTGACCGGACACCAGATCAACGAGCAGTTCTGAGCAAACGCCGTGACCGGAATGATTTGATAGTCCATAACGCTCCATTACCGCCAGCCAGCGGGCTGGCCGGATTTCATTACCAGTGCCGCACCGGCCCGGTATCAATATGCACAAAGTCGCTGCTGGGGTAGTATCCTACACCCCCGGCCTTCATGGAAAGCGCGGCTTTGCGAACATTACTCAATGAAATGCCTTCGATATGGAAATCCATTGCCTGGCCCAGCGTGTGATAGCTGTGTTTTGCCACCCCTCTGCTGCGCTTGCGCATTGAATTATTGGTCGCCAGCGAGCGATAGCCGGAGATAAGCTGCACGGGCTTACGGGTATCCAGCAAGGCCTGCAAGCGGTAGAGCTGGTCGAAAAGGTGCGGATCAATGCTCTTGATTTTATTCGCCCGGTAATCACGGAAAAAATGATTCAGGCGCGTCAACTCATCCTTATCGTAACTCTTGCCGTTGAAGAATTCCGTTTTCAGACTTTCCCCGGTGTTCAGGTTGTTCAGTGTTAATACACGAGGACGCGAAGTGGAAAGCGAGGCGAAAGCCTGCCCCGGCAGCAGTGCCAGACCAAACGCTGCACCGCCAAGAGCCAGCCATTTACGGCGTTGAATATCGAATTTATCCATGAATCAGTGTTACCCAGCTTAAATGATCTTTAATGGTGCAAAACAGTCACCGTCCGGAACCATAACTGGGGTGAAATACGGAGTCAACCCGTTAAATGTGACGGGCGCGACAATTCACAAAGCCTGTGTCGCGCCCGCCATAATGCCGTTCCATGGCGGTGGTAACTAAATCCTGATGAATCAACAATTAGAGCAATAATTGACCAGCTGCGGCCATCACCTGAGCGCCGGAGCGTGCGGTGATATCATAATTGTAAATATCTGTGCGGAACTGCGGCTTACCGTCATCCGCTACCCAGGCTGTCAGATAATAGAGATTAACCGGAATACGATGCCGGATGGGCACGTAACGGGTATCTCCTTCTTTCAGGGTGCTGGAGATCCGCGTGTCATTCCAGCCTGCATCCTGCAACAGCAGGTTAGCGAGATCGGACGCTTTATTGACACGCACACAGCCGGAGCTTAACGCCCGGATATCTTTCTGGAACAAATTATGATTTGGCGTATCGTGCAGATAAATCGCATCTGAGCTGGGCATATTGAATTTATAACGACCCAGCGAGTTAGTGGCACCCGGAGCCTGACGGATGCGATAAGGGAACGATGCCGCCGACACCAACCGCCAGTCAATCATGGTCGGATCTATCACTTCCGCATCACTGCTCCAGCCCGACAGCAGCGTATAGTTATGTTTATAAAGATATGTCGGATCCTGCTTCACTTTAGGCACAATGTCCTGACGCACCAGAGTGGTAGGCACGTTCCAGGGTGGGTTAAGCACTACGTTATTCAACGCGCTTCGCATCAGCGGAGTTTTGCGATCTGGCCGTCCCACAATCACACGTGAAGCAAGAATTTGATTACCGTTGAGGTAATAAATCAGCGAATAGTTGGGAATGTTAACCATGATGCCATTATGCATATCATCCGGCAGCAGGCGCAGACGCTGAATGTTCAGCGCCAGCAACGATGCACGCAGCTGAGGTGAAGCATTCAACCATTCGCGCGTGCGAATACCAATAGCCCCATCTGCCTCCAGCCCCTGCCAGCGCTGAAAACGCTTCACAGCCTCAACCAGATCGGCGGAATAAATATGGGTAGGATCGGCCGGAGAGGCCTCCTGCACCTGACCGACAGGCTGCGGTGTGTTGGCCTGCACGCTATCATTCACCGGTGCTGCAGACGGGCTGACCACCGCTTCCTCATCAACAAAAGAGGCAGGAACGCTGGTGGTTGGCACCGCATCATCATCAGGTTTCGGAGCATCGCTACCTGGCGTCATCATCCCGGTACGCTGCAAAATTTCCCTCAGCGCCGGAATATCATCACTCAGCTGACCAGGACGCAGCGTCTGTTTTGCGGTGAGCTGCGGCCACGGGTGATTATCGGCCAGCAGAGCCTTCAGCGCCTGATGCATCGGCACATATTGCGGATGTCGGGGAGCCAGTGAAGTGACGAAAACGCCGCTGCTACCCTGCTGCACAGCGCGCTGCCACTGGTTGATTACCGACATTGTCGGTACTTCAATCTTGTAGGGCACGTTGCTGTACAGCCAGGTTTCGCCTTTGGCTGGCACAGAGGAGACAAACTGCAGGTAACCCAGCATCGCATCAGACAGCACCACGTCGCGGGCCATGCCGGTTACTGCTGGGTCGGTCAGCACTTTCACCCACTGGGTAAATTGCGGTTGCACGCCGGAAATCGCCACTTCGGCCAACTGCTGTTGAAACTGTTGTACAGCCTGGCGATCCTGCCACATAGGCTGCATTCCGTTAGAGGCATACAATGGGGCAAGCGCGTTAAGGAAGAACGGACGATAACCATTCTGGAAGGCTGATAACAGCTGTGACTGTGCCTGGGCGGCAGTATAAGACGCCGTAGCGGGAGCGGAGACCGGAGGAATACCCGCCACTGCTGGCATCGCCAGCCCGAACGCCAATACCAGGCAACTGCCCGACAGTGTTAACCTTGCAAATAGTATTTTTGTCAGCAACATCCCTTGCCTCCTGTAAAGTGTCTGAAAAGACGATGACTGTCTGATGATTAGTCATTGTTATAAGTATAGAAAAAGAAAACGGCATTTGCCGTAAAAGCGACAAACGCCGTGCCCAGATTAATGCGCTGACAGTTTTTTTTCCATATCTGTCAGCGGATAATTTCATCTGTTCGGATCAGGATGAAGCCTGCTGGCTCTCCTGTTCCGCTGACGAATTCGCTGCCGCGGGTTCAGCAGCGAAGCCGCGCAGCCCAACGACATGAACGTGTTCGGTATTATTAATAACCTTACGCACCAGTTTGTAGGTGGTCCCCTTCTCCGGACTGATATTTTCCGGCGCAGCGATAATCAGCTGCATTTCCAGGCGGTCACAAAGTTCAAACAGCGTGGCAATGGATTTGGCATCCAGACGCGCCGCTTCATCCAGGAACAGTAAACGACACGGAGAAATGTCTTTACCACGCAGGCGACGGGACTCTTCTTCCCAGCTCTGAACTACCATCACCAGAATCGACATCCCGGTCCCGATCGCCTCTCCGGTAGACAGCGCACCACTCTCTGCACGCAGCCAGCCGTCGGAACCACGGTTAACCTCCACTTCCATCTCAAGGTAGTTACGGTAGTCCAGCAGCTCTTCACCGATAGTCTGCGGCGTGCGTTGCCCCATATCGACCTGCGGATTCAGGCGCTGATACAGCTTCGCCAGCGCTTCGGAGAAGGTCAGGCGGTTACTGTTAAACAGATCCTGATGCTGCTCGTGCTGTTCGGACAGCACATCCAGCAGCGTCGCATGGGACTCGCGCACGTTCACGTTCAGACGAACGCTGTGCACCTGACCGAAGCTGACGCTCTGCAGCCCCTGGTTCAGCTGGCGGATACGGTTCTGTTCACGCTGAATGGTTTTGCGGATAATGTTCGACACGCTGCGTGAACTGATTGCCAGCATCTGTTCGCGGGCGGTCAGCTCTTCCGTCAGTCGGCCCAGCTCGATTTCCATCTGCTCGATGGCTTCGACCGGATCGTCAGTGCGGATGATGTCCTGACGGATACGCTCGCGCAGGTGCTGATAGACCGCGATAAAGAACTGGATCTTACGCTCAGGGCGTTTAGGATCCTCGGAAAGACGCAGCACGTCGCGCAGATGTTCATTATCCGCCACCGCCAGACGCAGCGCACCCAGCGCCTTATCCGACATTGAACGCAGCTCGTCGCCGCCCAGATAGGCCAGCTCACGACGGTGTAGTCGACGCTCCACGCCATTATCTTTCACCATGCGTAACACAGCGACCCAACCCGCTTTAGCGCTGACGACCTGCTCACGGCCCTGGTGATAATCGCGTTCCACACGCTTCAGTTTTTTCTGCAGTGCATCCATCTCCGCTTCACAGAAGGTCAGCTGTTTTTCCAGCTGATTACGGCGTGCACGGTTGTTGCTCAGGGCGGTGTACAGCTCATCACGGCGCAGACGCGCACGCTCTTCAGCGCTGGCATCAGCCTGAACGCCAATGTCCTGCATTTCCTGCTGCAGTTCTTTCAGCATGTCACACTTGGCATCGTAAGAACTTTTCAGCGACGCCAGCACCTGAGAGTACTGAGTCAATTGTGCCTGATGACTCCGCATCTGCTCGCGGGCACGGGCACGTTCGGACTCGGCCTGCTCAAGGCGCTGACGCAGTTTTTCATTCAGATCGCTGTTGCCGTCCAGCATCCCGGCGGAGTCAACGTAGCTGAAGTGCGCACGACGCTGAACCACTTCAGTGATTGCAAAGGCCTGCTGACGCGCATCGCGCTGAACCTGCTGCGCCTGCTGGTAATCCAGCTTCAGCTGTTCGTGCTGTTCCGGGTCGCTCTGCAGAACGGAAATCAGCGGCTCCAGCTTCGCCAGCTGGTTGCCGTGCTGCTGCAGGAAGCGCGCGGCTTCCTGGGCTTCATCCAGGCGCTCAAGAATTTCGTCATAGCGATCCTGCAGGGTTTCATCCATCAGCAGACTGACGCGAGGCATCAGGCGATTTAGCTGCGCAACGCCCTCTTTCGCCTGGTCAAATTGCTGGCGCTGCTGCTGGTTTTCGCTTTCGTGCGCGGTCAATCCACGCTCCAGCTCGCCGCGGCGGCTGCTGAGAGTACGGATCTGCGCTTCAGGGTCTGGCTCAAACGCCACGCCCAGGTGGCTGCCGATAAAGCGGCTAAACGACTGGTGCAGACGCTGCGTTTTCTGGACGTCGAACGACAAATTGGCATAGCGTTCTGCCAGCGTTTCACGCTCGGCATGCAGCAGTTCAAGCTGATTTTCACGAGCTGCACGGCCAAACAGCGGCACTTTCGGGAAGCGCGAATAACGCCACTGACGATCGCCAGTGACCACCACCGCTTTTTGCAGCTCTTCAACATTGAACACACTGTCATCGAAGGATTGCGGATCCCCTTCAATCAGGTAGAGATCTTCCGGACAGTCTTCGAGGCCATCCAGCAGATCGCGGACCAGCGACAGATCCGGCACCACGATGCCATGACGCGCAGGCCCATAAAGTGCGGAGAAGTACGGCGCATCTTCGATGGTCACATCATCATAAATTTCTGACAGCAGTACGCCGCCAAAACGCTCAGCAAGGTGATTCAGGCGGGCATCTTCTGCTCCGCCCGGCTGGCTGAGACGCTCGATTTGCTTTTCAACTTCACGCTTGCGGGTAGAGACTTCGTCACGCTCAACGGTGGTTTCGCGCTCACGCTCCAGCAGCTGCTGCATGAACTCGGTAACCTGCTGGCCGTTCTCCAGCGACTGTCCCGTCTGCTCGCTGAGCTGCGTCAGAATTTCCTGCGCGGCCAGCCAGTGCGGGGCCTGTTTGGTCAGGCGGGCAATGCGCTCGCGCACCTGCTCCAACTCCTGACGCATCTCCATTCTCCGCTCACCGGCCTCAGAGACGCTTTCGGAAAGCTGCTCAATCTGTGCCTCCAGCTCGTGCTGCAGTCCTTCCAGCTCCTGGGGATCGTACTGCTGCCCATGGCGCTTGCAGAACTCATTCAGCAGACGCTCGGCATCCTGCTGCTCACGCAGTCGCTGTTCCATTTCAGACAGGCGCGCACGCAGTGACTGCAGTTGCTCAGCGTGATAGCGCTGGTTGCTGGCGTCACGCAGCAGTTCACGACCGGTCTGGTAAGCCTCACTACGGCTGACCGGCCCGGCGATGCGGGTCACCAGTTCAAACGCCTGCTCAAACTGACTGTGCGCCGCATCAGCCACGCTCATCTTCTGCTCAAGCATCAACAGCTTATCAGTCGCTTCCTGCTCTTTCGCCTGGAAGGTTTCCTGCCAGGTTTCGGCATTTTCCACGCTGAGATCGCGGATCTGACAAACCTGCTGCGCACGTTGCAAAGCAGCAAGGGCCTGTTGATACTGAATGGCACGGGTCTGCTGCACGTCCAGCGCCTGCTGGTAATCGGCCAGCTGACTTTTCAGCTCATCCACTTCCAGCTCGGCCGCTTCAGCACGCGCTTCGTTATCTTCCTGTACTTCCCGCGCTTCGGCCACCACCTCGTTCTGCTCTTCCAGACGGTAGGTCAGCTCATCGATATCACTTTCATAGCGCTCGATTTTTTCCTGCTGACGCATTGCCGTCTGCACCAGATTCAGGTGGTCACTGGCACTCTGATAATCCGTTTCCAGATCGCTTTCCGCGCCATTATGTTCGCCCAGTTCGCGCGCCATTTCGACATGACGATACTGCTCTGCGGCCAGCTGTCGGCGGCTACCGAACAGTTCGCCACGGTTCAGCAAAGCGCCATCGAGATGAATACGACGCTCGTTAGCATGGCGCATATAGTCGGCGGCCACATAGCTGGTCGCTTCCGAGATCAGATGCTTAAACAGATCGCGATCGGACTGCGTGACGCGAATCGCTTCCAGCGTCATGCGGTTTTCACGCAGCGCGGCTTCCATATCCTGGAAGGCCTTACGCACGCCGCTGTTTTCCGGCAGCAGGTAATCACGCAGTGAGCGGGTGATGGCACTGGAGATCCCGCCGTACAGCGAGGCCTCAATCAGGCGATAGTATTTGCTGCGATCGGCGGCCGAGCGCAGACGACGCGCCACGATCCCCAGATCGAACATCAGCGAATGGTAATCAGTGATCGAGTTGAACTGCTTAAACTGAACGCTCTCCATCGCCTCGAACTTCTCTTTCAGTTCGCTGAGCGGCAGAACACGTGCCTGACGGGCATTAACCGTCTCGGTCAAAATTTCCGTCGGGTTAATGCTGGTCGGCAGACCGTGAATACTGAACGGCTTGATATCCACCTTGCGGTCACGACCGGCGACCTGCTGCAGTCGCACACCCACGATCACGCGCTGGTGCAACGAGTTGACCACGTCCAGCGCGGCATAACAGACACCCGGGCGCAGCTTACCGTGCAAACCTTTATCACGCGAACCAGAGGTCGCCCCTGCTTCCGTGGTGTTACGGAAGTGCAGCAGCGTCAGATCGGGGATCAACGCGGTGATGAAAGCCGCCATGGTGGTTGATTTACCGGCCCCGTTACCGCCTGACAGCGTGGTGACCAGCTCATCAAGATCGAAGGTTCGGGCAAAGAAACCGTTCCAGTTAATCAGCGTCAGGGAGCGAAACTTACCGCGTTCAATCATTCTCATTCTCCGCGTTGTCGGACGAATTGCTGTCCTCATCGGTTTCGTCGTTTAGTGCCAGGCCGCCTTCAATTGGCATTGCTTCACCATCCCTGATCATTCTCAGCTGAGCTTCGCGGGCATCATCGCCGCTGCGGACATCCGCACCGAAGCGGAAAACCGTCTCAATTATGCGGAATTTGCTGTTGTCGTTGCCCATAAACCACACCATACCCAGGCGGCGCAGGCGGTTCAGCGAAGCACGCATTTTTTCCTGCAGCTTCTGGCGGTCAAGGTCAGACCCTGTTGAACGCTGATTTACCAGCTTCAGTAGCTTGCTTTCATCCGCCAGCGACAGCAGCTCATCGTACAGCTCCTGCTGGGTGAAAATCCCCTCATTCGCCAGACGTTCCGGGCTGAGGTAGAGATAGCAGAGGATCTTGCCGACCATCATATCCAGCTCGGAAAGCACCGAGCGCGGAATCAGCGTTGTTGAGCGCGGACGCAGATAGAAGAATCCTTCCGGAGCGCGGATCAGCTCGACGTTATAGCGGGTATAGAACTCTTCCAGATATTCCTGGTAGTCCATCAGAAAGGCGTGGTTATCCAGCTCTTCAATGCCAATGTGGCGACCGGCACGCAGCTGGCTGTCCAGCGCCGGAAAAAGGGAGTTAGCCAGCGCCTGAGCCAGTTTTACCGGCATCACTTGTTCAATATTTATCGATGACATGCGCCTGTACCTTGGCTCCGTAATCATTAATGACCTGCCACTCTGCGTGCAGGCCGGAGAAATCTGCTTCGGCCACGCCTAAACGCACGGCCTGATCGACGACAATTCTGGCCACGTCAAAATGACGGGCTCTTGGATACTGCGTCAGATATTCGCGCATCACCGCACTCAGATTGAGCGGTTTTTGCTGCGCTTTGTAAAACGCCAGCGCCTCTTCAATCATCGCCGCCAGCTGTTCACGAATTTCGTTGAACTCTTCATATTCCAGTTCGGAAGGTAACTCGCCAGTTACTTCTTCGTTACGCAGCGCCAGCTCTTCATCACGCACGTCAAACAAACGGTCCGCATTGGCGTAGGTTAAAGCCCACGGGCTGTCGAAATAGTTCTGAACCGACAAACGCAAACGCTGGGCAAAAACGCGGTTTTTATCCATATCAATCGCGGTACGGATAAATTTATGTACGTGGCGGTCGTAGCCGATCCACAGGTCAATTGCCTGCTGACCCCAGCTGATAATGCGGTCGAGTTTGTTCTGCAGATCGAAGACCAGCTTATCGATAAAACCGAGATCAGGGCTGCTCATGGTGGCATCCTGAATCCGCAACAGGTTTGCCTGCAGCTTGTCGCCTGCCGCCTCCAGCGTATCCTGCAGCTCGCGCAATGTGCCGGACGTTTCATTCAGCAGCAGCTCGCAGCTTTCGATCGCCGCGCGCCAGTCTTTATTCAGCAGTTGCGCGATATCATCTTTCACCGCTTGCTGCTGTTCATCCATGATGCGCTGGGTGATATCGATACTGTCAAAAATCTCCGCCACCGAGTATTTCAGCGGCGCGAACACGTTACGGTGCCAGTGGAAATCATCGCCGTCTTCATCTGCCGCATCGGCCGCACGCTTCAGCTCGCCAGCCACAATGGACAGCTGCATGGAGAGGCGCAGCGTGGAAAACTCACGCTGGCGGATATAATAGTCGGTGATGCCGATAGCCAGCGGCGTCAGGCGATAGATAGCATTGCCTTCCGCGTGTTCGCTGGTAAAACGGTTGAGCAGGCGCTGCCTCACCATATCATTGATGGCGTTATTGGCGCGGACCACAACGGTTTCGCTGGTCTGTTCAAACCCTTCGCTGACGTGACGAAATGCGTCGGTCAGTTCACCCTCGCTCATTTCGCCATCCATGCGCTCCCCGTTCAGGGTGGCAATTGCCAGCAAAAATGCCAGACGTTCGGTAGGTAACGTGACCGAAAAATCATTTTTTCGCGCCCAGGCAACCAGTTCCGGTACAGTCTGGGAAAATTCACTCATAGTTCGTCCTGTTTATGGGTTTCCGTGCTGTAACGTGGATATAACGGCCCAAACTTAAAAATGGCTCCTGACGGCAGAAGCGTTTTTCCAGCGCCAGAATTTCCTCAAAGCGTTCAGTCTGTTTGTGCTTGTCGCGCATGTAGTCATGGAAGACGCGGATACCGGTTTTATTTTCCACCGTGAATCCGGCCTCTTCCAGCCAGCTATAAACCTGTTCAGGTTCGCGCGGGTAGTCCGGCGACAGCGTTTTTCGCTTCCGCTTACGCAAATCGGCCTGCATGTAGCCAAAATTGCCCAGCACCAGAGTCTGCATCATCAGCCCGTTGACGTTATAAAACATCAGCGAGAGCACGCCACCAGGGGCCAGCGTGTCATATAACGCGGCCAGAACTGCTTCAGGCTCTGCCACCCACTCAAGCACAGCGTGAAACAATACCAGATCGGCGGGCTTATCCAAATGTTGACCGACCTGTTGCGCGCTAATTTGTTTAAATTGCATGTTATCGCTCACACCTTTTTCTTCTGCGTGAAGGCGGGCGCGCTGCAACATCTCACCGGACAAATCGCAGAGTAAAACCTGATGGCCCTTCGCGGCAAGTCCGCAACCGGTCTGCCCTTCACCGCCACCAGCATCCAGCACCTGCAGTGCCCGTTGCGGTAGCGTGGCTAAAATCTCGTCCAGCTCCTGCCAGACTATGGCCTGGCGAATACGGCCTTTGGTGGTACCGTAGATGTTCTGCGAAAATCTTTCCGCAATATCATCAAAGTTGCGATCCTGCATGATCGGTCTCCGGCCTGCTTGATGGGTGAATCTGCGGTCTATTTTGGCATACACTGGCGGAGAATGAACCTTTCAGTCGCTGCTTCGCATTCGGGTGGTGTTTTTTCGGACAACAGGAGTCCGTTTTCATGTTTTTTGCGCTTAAAAAAGTGGCTGGCGGTCTGTTGCTGCCCTTGCCTTTCCTGCTGTTGTTGATGGCAGCAGGGCTTTTGTTGCTCTGGTTCAGCCGCTGGCAGAAAACCGGCAAAATTATCCTCTCTTCTGCCTGGCTGATTTTGATGCTGATCAGCCTGCAACCCGTTGCAGATAGTTTGCTGAAGCCGCTTGAAAATCGTTATGTCACCTGGCAGGGCAGCCAGAAAGTGGATTATGTCGTGGTACTCGGCGGCGGTTATACGTGGGATCAAAATTGGGCACCCAGCTCAAACATGCTGAATAACAGCCTGCCGCGGTTAGCAGAAGGGATTCGTTTATGGCGGGAAAATCCGGGGGCGAAGATGATCTTTACCGGCGCGGCGGCGCAAAATAACCCGGTCAGCTCTGCAGAAGTTACTTCCCGCGTGGCTCAATCGCTGGGTGTACCTCCCGGCGATATCATCACGCTCAACAAACCGCGTGACACCAGCCAGGAAGCCCGTGAAGTAGCAAAAGTGGTCGGCAACCGGCCATTCCTGCTGGTGACATCGGCCTCTCATCTGCCACGGGCGATGATTTTCTTCCGGCAGCAGGGACTGAATCCGTTGCCTGCCCCGGCTAACCAGCTGGCGATAACGTCCCCACTGAACTTCTGGGAAAAGGCCATTCCTTCGCCATTGTGGCTGAGTCACAGCGATCGGGCGATTTACGAGACGCTCGGCCGCCTGTGGCAAACAATGACCGCGCCGTCAGTTGAGCCAGGGAAGCAGTGATGCTGCTGCGTGATCAAAACGTTTTCGATCGAACTGGCCGGTCTGGATCAACCGGCCCATTTCATCCCACAGCGTGTAAAGCCAGCGGCGGGTGATAAAGCCTTCGGCGACCGGCGCCTGCTTCAGATAGTGAAAAAGCAGCGACTCCGCCGGACCTTCTTCATTTAACCGGAAGAGATCGTATTCGCGCGGGGCCCACAGCACGGTGCCAGGGTTGATAATTGACAGCAGTTCATCGCTCCAGGCCTGCTTCAGCATGCTACGCAACGACAGATTACCGTGAACAAGCACGCAGGGATCGTCAAAATCATCAAACAGATGTTCCAGATTCTGGCGGCTGCGAAACAGCACCCGCCGCTCTTCCATCGTCAGCGCCCCTGGCCGCAAAAAACCCAGCGTTGACCATAGCACTTCCACCCGTTGCGCATACCACACCGCCCAGTGACTTTCCTGGGTGCTATCAACATTGCCGACCAGACCATGGCTGTCGAGACGGTGCCAGGCGAGCAGCGCCTCAACAATTTGATCCTGTAGCTGTAGCCAGCGCTCCGGCGTGCGGGTCGGCGCCTCCACGGAAACACCCCCCATCCGCTCAATCAACAGCACTTCATGCATCGGCTGCTGCTGGCTGATAATCAGGCCATACACCGTTGGCATGCGGATGGTGCTGTCGCGGGCCAGCATCGACAGCTTGTAGGCTTCCTGAGAAGCGATACCTTTTACGTTGTAGTATTTTGCCACCAGCGGCAGAGAGTGGCCCTGCCCGTCATACAGCGACCAGAGGCTGGCACAGGGTTGTTCACTGATGCATTCGAGACGGCTGAGCGTCTCGCCCAGCACCAGCGAGAGTTCTGAACGAAGTTGTTCCATCTGCTGCTCCTAAGTTACACAGGCGTCACCACAGGCCGGACTGTCATTTTATTCCCAGGGTGCCAGAAGCAGAGCAAAGGGGCCGATAAAAGCCCCGGATAATTACTGCATTGCTGCCCGCACGCGGGCCAGATCTTCCGGCGTATCAACACCCACGCTCGGGATTGCTTTGGCGACATCCACGTGGATTTTCTCGCCGTACCACAGCACTCGCAGCTGCTCCAGCAGCTCAATCTGCTCCAGCGGGCTTGGCTCCCAACTAACGTAGCGACGAATAAATCCGGCACGGTAGCCGTAGATACCGATATGACGCAGGAAGTTATCGCCTACCGTCTCACGCGAGGCAGCAAAGCGCTCACGGTCCCACGGGATAGTGGCGCGGGAGAAATAGAGAGCGTAGCCCTGCGAATCCATCACCACCTTCACCGCATTAGGATTGAAGGCTTCTTCGGCCGACTCAATCGGTACCGCCAGCGTTGCCATACCTGCGGTACTTTGAGCCAGGTTATCAGCAACCTGACGGATAATAACCGGTGGGATCAAGGGCTCATCGCCCTGCACGTTGACGATCACCGTCTCATCGGAAAACTGATAGCGTTCAATGACTTCAGCCAGTCTTTCCGTGCCGGAATGATGATCGGGGCGGGTCATACAGACTTCACCACCGGCGGCCTCAACAGCGCGGGCCACCTCTTCATTATCGGTGGCCACGATCACTCTTTCAGCACCCGACTCCAGCGCACGCTCCATCACGTGCACCACCATCGGCTTACCGTGAATATCTACCAGCGGTTTCCCCGGCAGCCGCGTGGAAGCAAAGCGTGCCGGGATAATGGCAACAAAACTCATGGGTGGATCTCTTCAAGCGTCAGCGATCGCGCTTCCGTCTCCAGCAGCACAGGAATGCCGTCGCGCACCGGATAAGCCAGCCCATCGGGTTTGCAGATCAGTTCCTGCTGGTCTTTGATGTAATACAGCTTGCCGTGGCAGACAGGGCAAGCAACGATTTCAAGTAAGCGGTGATCCATGGTATCTCCCTTGTGGACCCGGTCAGACAGGCAGTCAGAATATCATAGCTCGGCACCGGAAGGTTACTCCGCGCTTAAGGTGTTACACCAGCCAGTTTTTTTGCCACCCGGCAGCCAGCTCTGGAGGCAGTTTATCCAGCACCACTGATTCGGCTCCCTGCCAACGGGCAAATCGTAAAATCGCCTGCTGTACATCATCCAGCAGCGCCTGGCTCACCTGCACATTTCGCTCCAGCCAGATCTGCCTAATCAGCAGCACCTTCTCCTTGCGCAGCATTTTTGCATCCAGCCGCCCTTTCAGCGCCCCACGATGCAGAATGGGCAAGACAAAATAACCGTACTGACGTTTTTCTTCCGGTGTGTAACACTCAAGGCGGTAATCAAAGTTAAAAAGTTCCAGCGCCCGCTTGCGATCCCAGACCACCGGATCAAAAGGCGAAAGCAATGTGGTATGAGTGGCTCGGGGGAGGGCTTCCAGCAGAGGTAACAGGGAGTGATGCAGATAACATTCTCCTAATGTTTCCACCTCGACCGGAATGACTTCGCCAGTTTCAAGCCAGCTTGCCAGCGCAGCTTTCACCGGCGCACGTTTCAGGCGGTAGTAATCCGGCAGCCAGGCGGCACGGAACAGGCCCAGGCTGGCGGCGCTGTTTTGCAGCATCTGCTGAATGGCCTCACCCTCTTCCAGCGCGTGCAGTTCATCATTCCAGTCCGGCAACACATTCTGGCGAAGATCGTACACCCGCTGAAAATTACGCCGCTCCGTAACCATCAACTCACCGGCAGTGAATAAATTTTCCAGGTGCCGTTTATGAGGTTTCCACGCCCACCAGCCCGGTTTCTGCCCTTCAGGTGCAGCGAAATCAGCCGATCTTACCGGTCCGTTCTGCGCAATATGTTCCAGCAGTTCGGTGATCTCCTGCTGCCAGTTTTCCACCCACTCGCTATTGTATTTCCAGCCCATATACTGCGGATTGAGCATACGATGCCGCAGCAAGGGGTAGTCTTCGCTGGGAATAAAGCAGGCTTCATGCGCCCAGTATTCAAACAGGTTGCCGCCGGAAAGGGCCTGCTCAAGCCAGACCTGCGGATAGTCGCCCAGGCGGCTGAACAAGACCAGGTAAGGACTGCGCGCCACCACGTGGATAGTGTCAATCTGCAGCAGCGACATCTGGCGGATTGTGGTCAGAAGATCTTCAAAGCGGGCTTTGCGTCTGGCCGGACGCAACAGTCCCTGGGCAGCCAGGTGCAGTTGACGAGCCTGATTCAGTGTGAGCGAGGGAGAAGACATAACGCACCTTAATAAAAAGATGCATATAAGTTTAGCGCGTTTATTCAGCGTGTTAGCAACTTTTTAACCTGAAGCGCGACAATCCTGTTCAGTAAGGCATCACTTTCAGCCTGCGGCAGCTGCGCATCAACCGGCAGATACCACCAGTTATCCGCAGCAAAATGCCGGGCTTTGACCGCGTCTTTTTCAGTCATCAGCAATATCTCTCCTGCGGACACCAGGGAAGCTAGCTGAGGTTGAGTATAATCCTGATGATCGGCAAACGGCACCTCTCTGACCGGCACGACCCCTTGCTGACGGAGCATGGCAAAAAAACGGGGGGGATGACCAATACCCGCCATTGCCACCACATTTTCCAGCTCGTTCAGTGGAACTGTTTCACCTGTAATGAGATTTGCCGCCAGTCCTGGCCGTAGCTGCATTGGCAGCTCGCCTGGCTGAGCATTGCCACCATTGGCGATCACTGCATCAACGCTTTTCAGACGGGAAGCACTTTCACGCATCGGCCCGGCAGGCAGCCACCATCCATTGCCGAAGCGCCGCTGACCGTCCACCACCACAATTTCAAAATCCCGCGCCAGGGCATAATGCTGCAGGCCGTCATCAGTGATGATCACATCCACTTCACCGCCCTCCAGCAGAGCCTGAACAGCCTCTTTTCTGACCGGGGAAACCGCAACAGGGGCACCTGTACGCTGGTAAATCAGCACCGGCTCATCACCTGCCTGCCGGGTGGAAGTCTGGTCGTTAAGGACCAGGGGATAATGATCAGCCTTGCCACCGTAACCACGGGAAACCACGCCGGGCCGCAGACCGCGCTGCTGCAATGCCTGTACCAGCCAGATTGCAACAGGCGTTTTGCCGTTGCCGCCTGCGGTGAGATTCCCCACGATAACCACCGGTACGGGTGCCCGCCAGGCCTTGCGCCAGCCCAGGGTGTAGCTGAGACGGATTAGCGTCGAAATCAGCCCGTACAGCCAACTGAGTGGCAGCAGCAGCACATATAGTGCTGAACGGCCACTCCAGAGCCTCTCAATCATTGGCCGAACTGCATTTTGTGCAACTGAGCATAAACCCCTCTTTGCTCCAGCAGGTCAGTATGGCTGCCGCGCTCAACAATATGACCGTCCTCTACCACCACAATCTCATCGGCTTTTTCAATAGTGGAAAGACGGTGCGCGATAACCAGCGAAGTGCGGTTTTTCTGCAGTTCATCCAGCGCCGCCTGAATAGCACGCTCTGATTCGGTATCCAGCGCTGAAGTCGCTTCATCCAGAATCAGGATCGGACAGTCGCGCAGCAAGGCGCGGGCAATGGCAATACGCTGGCGCTGACCGCCGGAAAGCAGCACGCCATTCTCGCCAATGACCGTGTCCAGACCTTTATCCATCTTATTGATGAAGTCCATGGCATGCGCCATCACTGCGGCTTTCTCAATATCCTCGCGCGTGTACTTTTCGCTTCGTGCATAGGCGATATTGTTGGCAACCGTATCGTTGAACAGGTGAACATTCTGCGAGACCAGTGCGACCTGATTACGCAGCGAGCTGAGGGTATATTCCCGCAAATCGTGACCGTCCATCAGGATCTCACCCTGCTGGATATCGTAAAAACGGGTCATCAGGCTGGCTATGGTGGATTTACCAGAGCCGGAGCGTCCCACCAGCGCCAGCGTTTTCCCTTCAGGGATCGACAGAGTGATGTTATGCAACGCCGGTGTTTCACGGCCCGGATAGGTAAAGGTGACGTTACGGAATTCCACATCGCCTTTAGCACGCTCAATGGTGCGGGTGCCGGTATCGGTTTCCTGCTCACTGTCCAGAATCGAGAACAGCGTCTGGCAAGCTGCCATCCCGCGCTGGAACTGGGCGTTAACGTTGGTCAGCGATTTCAGCGGACGCATCAGCGCGATCATTGAGGAGAAGACCACGGTAATGGTACCGGCAGTCAGCGTTTCCATCACGCTCGGGAAGCTTGCAGCATAGAGCACGAAGGCCAGTGCCAGAGAAGCGATCAGCTGGATAATCGGGTCAGAGATAGAAGAAGCAGAAACCAGCTTCATCCCCTGCTGACGCATGCGGTTGCTCACGCGGTTAAAGCGCTCGCTCTCGATTTCCTGACCACCGAAAATCAGCACTTCTTTGTGCCCTTTCAGCATCTGCTCAGCGCTGGTGGTGACCTGCCCCATGGTGTTCTGCATGGTTTTGCTGATATTACGGAAACGTTTGGAAACCGTGCGAATAGCAAAAGAGACGATCGGTGCCAGCAAGATCAGGATCAGCGACAGCTGCCAGCTATAGTAGAACATCATGATAAACAGGCCGATGATCGACGCACCTTCACGAACCACGGTCACCAGCGCGCTGGAAGAGGAGGACGCAACCTGCTCGGAGTCATAGGTGATACGGGACAACAGGGTCCCGGTTGACTGCTGGTCGAAAAAGGCGACCGGCATCCCCATCATATGGCTGAACAGGCGGCGACGCATCGACATCACCACGTTACCCGACACCCAGGAGATGCAGTAGCTGGAAATATAGCTGGTCACACCACGAATCAACATCAAACCGATAACGGCCAGTGGCATCCAGATCAGAACCGAAGAGTTCGCCTTACCGAAACCGTCATCCAGTAACGGTTTCAGCAGTGACAGCATTAGTGTATCGCCCGCCGCATTAAGTACCAGCGCTACCGCAGCCACAATCAACCCCGTTCTGAAAGGTTTGATCATTGGCCAGAGGCGACGGAATGTCTGCCAGGTGGAGAGATCTTTATCCTGATGCATTATTTAACCAGTTCAATTGAAATAGCCGCTCATTCTACCTGGAATAACGTGGTACGCCAAACCACTGATGGTACCAACGGGGTAATATTTGTTCTCTTAACCCTGAAACCATCCAGTAATCGTTGAAAAATTGTACGCTGATCTGTCCGTTTACCGCCGTGTCATACCAGCGATACTGGTTCTCCGCATAGCGCCTGATAACACGTTCTGCGGGCAGTTTCCACGCGCTGTATCGGGCAGCAGAGGCCAGTGCTACCCGCCCGGCCACTGCCCTGAGCAAGGGCGGTGAAGAGGACGTTCCGCTGCCATGATGGGGAACCTGTAAGATATCTGCCCGGAGCCGATCGCGATAAATACTGACCATTTTCAGCTCCGCCGGTGCTTCAATGTCCCCTGTCAGCAACACGCGCCATTTACCATCACTAACGGCAATCACACAGGACTGATTGTTGCCAGACTGCGCTTCACGCTTTAGCGGCCACAGCACCTGAAAATTTAACGATTGCCATTGCCAGCCCACCCCTTTATGGCACGGCAAATGCCCCGACCTGCCCGTATCACTGCGCAGGGCCGCTTGTGGGAATACTTTGAGCAGACTTTCCAGCCCGCCGGAATGGTCCAGATGATCGTGACTGAGGATGATTTGCTCAACATCCATTCCCTGCCATTTCAGCCACGGCAGGATCTGGCTGGTTGCTGCGTCTCCGCCATCCCAGCGGTTTCCGGTGTCGTAGATGATCGCGCTATTGTGCCGCGATATCACCACCGCCAGACCATGCCCGACGTCCAGCATATCCAGCCGCCAGTCAGGCACTTTCACGTTCATTCGCCACAGCAGCAGCGACAGGCACAGGCTGAGTGCCGTGACCGGTGAGCTCCGCCACCAGCAGAAACGCCAGACCACCACCGCCATCCAGGCCAGCAGGCTCAGCCATAAAATCTTAGAGTTCACCGTAACCCAGCCAGCCGGTAATGCCCGGAGCGGAATGAAGACCAGCTCGAGAGTCCGGTCAGCCATCCACCACAGGAGTTCACTGACGGATGGGATCATATTGGTTACCGTCGCGCAGAGGATTAGCGGTACCGTCAGTAAAGTGATAACCGGGATCGCCCAGAGGTTCGCAACCAAAGCACTCAGGCTGATGCCGTGAAAAATCAGCATCTGCAACGGCATCAGCAGCAGGAACATCCCCAGTTGCAAATGCAACAGTTGCACCACCAGCCAGCGTTTCTTACCCACAAACCGCCGCGACAGAGGAAACCAGTGATACCAGAACAGCAGCCCGGCTACCGCCATTGCCGACAGCCACAGACTCTCTGACAGTACACTCAGCGGATCAAAAAGCAAAATACAGCCTATACAGACTCTCCATACCTGCCAACTGCTGCAACATTTACCACGCAGTCGCAGCACACTCCACACGCCAAGAGCCAGCATGGCCCTCGCGGCAGGTGGATTCCCGCCTGAAAGCCAGGTATAAGCCATGGCGACCAGCAGGCTGAATAACAGTGGAAAACGGTATCCAATCCGGTGAGCGGGCAAGGCTATCTGGATCCCACGGGCAATCAGCCAGCCCAGACTGGCGGCCAGACTGATATGCATTCCGGAGATTGCCATCAGGTGTGCCGTGCCGGTCTCCCTTAGTAACTGATTCATTTCCCGACTGACGTCACCACGTTCGCCAAATGCCAGCGCAGTAATCATTGCCTGCCATGGCAGCTCACCATAACGCTGCTGACTGCTGCGAATAACCTGCTGACGCCAGTTACAGCCAGTTCCAACTGGTTGCAGGGACAGAATCTTGCCCGTCAGTGGCGTACTGTTGGCTATTGCATACCTCTGTGAATCAAAACTGCCTTCGTTGAGCCGGGCATGCACCGCTCTCAGCCTGAGTTTCATCTGCCAGAGCTGGCCAGCACAGAGTGGCTGCTCGTGTTGCGGAAAGCTGACCGTGGCATAAATCGGCGGGAAGATTTGCCTGTCCGCGATACTGAGGATCCTGAGTTTGACCCGACCCGGCTGAAGCTGTTCAATCCTGACCATCGCCTCCTGTGGCCTCGACGTCAGAAACTCAACATGTTGCAGTAAGGTCCGCGCGGGCGAAATGGCCCACAGAAAGAGCAGTATTAAAATCGCTCCTTCCTTCAGCATCCGGCAGCGACTGCTGCTCAGGGAAACGGCAATAATGATCCAGAGCAGGTCATATTTCGCTTCCGGCAAGCGGGGAAGAAAGCAAAGGGGAAGCGTCGCGGCGATTATCCACATCGCCAGGCGGCTCAGGCTGTAAGGCATCGCTGGCACTCCTGTTAACCATCAACCGGAGTGTGTCGCCGTGAGCGGAGCAATGCAGCCTGCTAATTGACCAGGCCAGAGCAGGGTCACACGAAAGTTATTCTGGTTGCCGGGTTCGGACAAAATTTTGCGGGCAAGCTTCCGGAACAAACATCAGCATCGGATTCTGCAGTATCCACTTACGTTCTCTGTCCTGCCCTGAAATTAAGGCAAAAAAAAACGACACCTGAGTGTCGTTTTATTGCTGCAATGCGTAAGCCTTAGCCGTAGATATTTGCGCGATCGCGCAGCTCTTTGCCTGGCTTGAAGTGTGGAACGTATTTACCTTCCAACTCCACTTTATCGCCCGTTTTCGGGTTACGGCCAGTACGAGGTGCACGATAGTGCAAAGAAAAACTGCCGAAACCCCGGATTTCAATGCGTTCGCCCTGCGCCAAAGTGGTCGCCATGTGCTCAAGCATTTCTTTTACCGCATCCTCAACGACTTTCGCCGGAATATGAGAGTGCTGGCCAGCAAGTCTTTCAATCAGTTCTGACTTGGTCATAAATCCTCCGGTTAATCCCTACAGGAAAAAGCTCTGACAGTAACGGCTATTTCAGGGCGGCGATTGCCGCCCTGTTGCAAGCGCAATTACTCGCCTTTAGCTGCTTTAAATGCTTCAGCCATGGCGTTAGAGAAGTTACCTTCTTCCTGTTTAGCGTTCACAGTATTGATGGCTTCTTTCTCGTCTGCCTGGTCTTTAGCACGTACAGACAGGCTGACAACGCGGTTTTTACGGTCAACGCCGGTGAATTTAGCTTCAACATCGTCGCCAACATTCAGAACCAGAGTTGCGTCTTCTACGCGGTCAACAGAGGCTTCTGAAGCGCGCAGGTAACCTTCAACGCCATCAGCCAGTTCAACTGTAGCACCTTTAGCGTCAACAGCAGTTACTTTACCGTTAACAATAGCACCTTTCTTGTTCAGAGAGATGTAGTTGTTGAACGGATCTTCTGCCAGCTGCTTAACGCCCAGAGAGATGCGCTCGCGCTCTGCGTCAACCTGCAGAACCACAGCGGCGATTTCGTCGCCTTTCTTGTATTCACGAACTGCTTCTTCTCCAGTAGCGTTCCAGGAGATGTCAGACAGGTGAACCAGGCCGTCGATGCCGCCGTCCAGGCCGATGAAGATACCGAAGTCAGTAATAGACTTGATTTTACCTTCAACGCGGTCGCCCTTGTTGTGGGTTTCTGCGAACTGCTGCCATGGGTTAGATTTGCACTGCTTCAGACCCAGGGAGATACGACGACGTTCTTCATCGATATCCAGAACCATAACTTCAACAACATCGCCAACGTTAACAACTTTGGACGGATGGATGTTTTTGTTGGTCCAATCCATTTCTGAAACGTGCACCAGGCCTTCAACGCCTTCTTCGATTTCAACGAAGCAGCCGTAGTCGGTCAGGTTGGTCACGCGACCAGTCAGTTTGGTGCCTTCTGGGTAACGCTTAGCGATAGCGACCCATGGATCTTCGCCCAGCTGTTTCAGACCCAGAGAAACACGGGTACGTTCGCGGTCGAACTTCAGCACTTTAACAGTGATTTCGTCGCCAACGTTGACAATTTCGCTTGGATGCTTAACGCGCTTCCATGCCATGTCAGTGATGTGCAGCAGGCCGTCAACGCCGCCCAGATCAACGAATGCACCGTAGTCAGTGAGGTTCTTAACGATACCTTTAACTTCCATGCCTTCCTGCAGGTTTTCCAGCAGCTGATCGCGCTCTGCGCTGTTTTCGGATTCGATAACCGCACGACGTGAAACCACCACGTTGTTACGTTTCTGATCCAGCTTGATTACTTTGAATTCAAGCTCTTTGCCTTCCAGGTGCAGGGTGTCACGCACCGGACGCACATCAACCAGGGAACCTGGCAGGAACGCACGAATACCGTTCAGCTCAACAGTGAAGCCGCCCTTGACTTTGCCGTTAATAACACCGGTAACAGTTTCAGCATCTTCGTAAGCTTTTTCCAGCGTGATCCAAGCTTCGTGACGTTTAGCTTTCTCACGGGACAGCAGAGTTTCACCGAAGCCGTCTTCTACTGCGTCAAGCGCTACGTCAACTTCGTCGCCTACCTGGATTTCCAGTTCGCCAGCTGCGTTCTTGAACTGCTCTGCAGGAATTGCAGACTCAGATTTCAGACCCGCATCAACCAGAACGATGTCTTTGTCAATAGAGACAACAACACCACGAACGATGGAACCCGGGCGGGTTTCGATTTCTTTCAGGGACTCTTCAAAGAGTTGAGCAAAAGATTCAGTCATATTGATAATCTTATGATTCTTCAATTTAACGTCCACCTGACATCCTGACGGGTGGGGTTGTTTCACATGCCCCATGACATCCATATCAAAGGGTTAAAAAAATCGGTTACTGCTGCGGCAAGGACAATTTTTCACGCGCATATTTAAGAGAAGTTTCAATCACTTGCTCTATTGACATGCTGGTTGAATCCAGCACCAGCGCATCACTTGCCGGTCTTAGCGGCGCAATGGCGCGATTACGATCGCGGTCATCACGCTCCTTTATCTCAGATAAAAGGCGCTCAAAGTTAACACTAAAGCCCTTCTCCTGCAACTGTAGCATACGGCGGTGAGCACGCTCTTCTGAACTGGCGTCCAGGAAGATTTTGACCGGTGCGTCAGGGAAAACCACCGTGCCCATATCCCGTCCATCAGCAATCAGACCGGGCAGCTCGCGGAAGGCTCGCTGGCGACGAAGCAGCGCCTCACGCACCCGGGGGAATGCTGCCACTTTGGACGCCGTATTACTGACATCCTGGGTGCGGATTTCACCGGATACATCTTCTCCCTCGAGAATCACTTCCATCTCACCATTGGTTGAGACAAAGCGAACGTCCAGGTGTGCTGCAATAGGGACCAGAGCCTCTTCAGACGAGATATCCACCTGGTGGTGCAAAGCGGCCAGTGCCAGCACGCGATAGATTGCGCCTGAATCCAGCAGATGCCAATGCAACGCCTCGGCCATTGCTTTACACAAGGTCCCTTTACCTGCACCGCTGGGGCCATCAATGGTGATCACCGGGGCTAAAGCCGTCATCTCATTCTCCTGTCGGTGGGATGTCTGTTTAACCTGCTCAGACAAATATCGACGCGCATTATACGCTGCAACAGCCCAGATCGTTACCCCATAAGCATAGACGCACTCAAATTAATCAGCCTTTTCGGACCAATTTCAGGGCGAATTCCTGCGCAGGGCGTGATTTAGTTCGCACCCCGCTGCACAACGTGCAGCGGATTTACAGATTTATGCCAGCTGACTGAGGCGAGCGAGCTGCTCAAAATAGTCGGGGAAGGTTTTTGCGGTACATTTCGGATCGAGAATGGTCACCGGCGTGGTTGAAAGCGCCACCAGTGAAAAACACATTGCCATACGGTGATCGTTATAGGTCCCAATTTTTGCATACCGGATAGTTTCTGGCGGAGTGACGCGAATATAGTCGTGTCCCTCTTCCACTTCGGCACCCACTTTCCGCAGTTCTGTCGCCATGGCGGCCAGACGGTCGGTTTCTTTTACACGCCAGTTATAGATGTTGCGCATCACTGTTGTGCCTTTGGCAAACAATGCTGCCGTAGCAATGGTCATTGCCGCATCCGGGATATGGTTCATATCCAGATCGATAGCCTTCAGTTCACCGCGGGTACAGGCAATAAAGTCATCACCCCACTCAATCGTCGCCCCCATTTTCTCCAGCACGTCGGCAAAGCGGATATCGCCCTGCATGCTGTTGCGGCCAATACCGGTGACCTTAACAGTGCCGCCTTTGATAGCCGCTGCGGCCAGGAAATAGGAAGCAGATGAAGCATCTCCCTCAACCAGGTATTCGCCCGGCGAAACATATTGCTGATTACCGGCAACGTGGAAGACGCTGTAATTCTCGTTTTTAACCGTAACGCCAAAGGTCTTCATCAGATTCAGGGTGATATCGATATAAGGTTTGGAAACAAGATCGCCCTCGATCACAATTTTGGTGTTGGTCGGTGCCAGCGGAGCCGTCATCAGCAACGCCGTCAGGAACTGGCTGGATACACTACCGTCGACGGAGACTTCCCCTCCGGCAAAACCACCCTGCAACCGCAGCGGCGGATAATCCTGCTGTTCAAGATACTCTACTTTAGCCCCCCCCTGACGCAGCGCATCGACCAGATGGCCAATTGGACGCTCTTTCATCCTTGGCTCACCGGTCAGCACAATGTCACTGGCACCCAGGCAAAGTGCGGCAGCGAGAGGACGCATTGCGGTCCCCGCATTGCCCAAAAACAGTTCAAGCGGTTTTTCCGCATGCAGCGGGCCACCCTGACCGGTCACCTCACATACCGTACGATTGTCAGACAGCGTATAGCTGACCCCTAACGCCTGCAGGGCGTTAAGCATATGGCGTACATCATCACTGTCCAGCAAATTGGTCAGGCGAGTGGTGCCTTTAGCCAGCGCAGCCAGCAATAAAGCGCGGTTAGAAACGCTTTTGGAACCGGGTAAATTAACGGTGCCATCCACCAGTGCGATAGGTTGTAACGTCAGGGATTCCTGCATGTGAAACTTATTCTCCAAATAAAATGCAATAAAACCTCGCGATGCGAGGTTTCAGAGAGTTCAGACCGGGATCTTGCGCTCAGCCATGGCGGCGCTCAAAGTCGATCATAAAATCAGTCAGGGCCTTTACCCCTGCCAGCGGCATAGCGTTGTAGATGGAGGCTCGCATGCCGCCTACCACACGGTGGCCTTTCAGTGCATGCAGACCTGCAGCAATTGATTCGTCCAGGAACACCTTATCCAGGGAAGCATCCGCCAGTTGGAAAGGAACGTTCATGCGCGAACGGTTGCCACGAGCCACATCGTTGCGATAAAAATCACTTTTGTCGATCACGCCATAGAGCAGATCCGCTTTCGCCTGGTTGCGCTTGTCCAGTTCAGCCACGCCGCCCTGCTCTTTCAGCCACTTGAACACCAGGCCGGAAAGATACCATGCAAAAGTCGGAGGGGTGTTAAACATTGAGTCGTTTTCGCTCAGCACCTGGTAATCCAGGATCGAAGGCAACTCTTTTTTCGCCTTGCCCAGCAGATCTTCACGTACCACGACCAGCGTCAGGCCAGCCGGACCGATGTTTTTCTGCGCACCGGCATAAATCACGCCGTAGCGGCTGACATCAATCGGGTGGGACAAAATGGTTGATGACAGGTCGGCAACCACCACTTTATCACCAAAATCCGGCTCTTCATTAATCGCGATACCGTCAATGGTTTCATTAGGGCAGTAGTGCACGTAGGCGGCGTCATCGGACAGTGCCCAACTGCTCATCGGGGTAACCGCCCTCAGGCCATCAACGGTGGTTTTAGCATCAATGACATTTGGCGTGCAGTATTTCAGCGCTTCTTTGATTGCGCTGTGCGCCCAGTAGCCTGCATCAACATAATCTGCCGTTGTGTGGTTCCCCAGCAGGTTCATCGGGATAGCCGCAAATTGGGCACGGGCACCACCATGGCAGAATAATACTTTGTAATTGGAGGGGATTTTCAGCAGATCGCGAAAATCTTTTTCTGCCTCTTCAGCCACCTGAATGAACTCTTTACTGCGATGGCTGATCTCCATCACAGAAGTCCCTAAACCCTGCCAGTTACAGAGTTCCTGTTCGGCACGACGCAGCACTTCCACCGGCAGCATTGCCGGGCCGGAGCTAAAATTGAAAATCTGACTCATTTCCCCTCACCACTTTCAGATCAATCGATTTCGATTCTGCTATCGGTTTTATCACTGCCCTGGCCGGGCTGCAATGTTTAATCCGGTCAACCGACCAGTTCTTCGCGTTGCTACGCAACAGCTTGTAGGGTGAATTGAAACAATGTCGATATTTTGTGAAGCTGTTCCAGCGATCGCTGATTTGCCCCTCACATCCGGCGGGAAAACTGCCAGAATAGCCGCCATCAAATCACCCAGCCGGATAGCGAATCAGGCGGAAACCCCGTATCATTGCGCGCTTTCGGCACAATCCAAAACGAGTGGGCACTATGACGCAAACGTATATCCCAGGCAAAGACGCCGCGCTGGAAGACTCTATCGCACGCTTTCAGCAAAAATTACAGGATCTGGGCTTCAATATTGAAGAAGCTTCCTGGCTGAACCCGGTACCTCATGTCTGGTCGGTTCATATTCGCGACCGCGACTGCCCGCTGTGCTTCACTAACGGTAAAGGCGCCAGTAAAAAAGCCGCGCTGGCTTCCGCGCTGGGTGAATATTTCGAGCGCCTGTCGACCAACTACTTCTTTGCCGATTTCTGGCTGGGTAAATCCGTGGCCGAAGGGGATTTTGTTCACTATCCTAATGAAAAATGGTTCCCGCTACCGGAAGATGACAGCCTGCCACAAGGCATTCTCGATCCGCGCCTGAGCAAATTTTACGACCCGGAACAGGAAGTGAGTGCCAGCGATCTGATCGATCTGCAGTCCGGCAATAGCGATCGGGGGATCTGCGCCCTGCCGTTTACCCGCCAGTCAGATCAGCAGACCGTCTATATTCCGATGAACATTATCGGCAATCTCTACGTGTCTAACGGCATGTCCGCAGGTAACACGGCGAACGAAGCTCGTGTACAGGGTTTGTCTGAGGTCTTTGAGCGCTACATTAAAAACCGCATTATCGCCGAATCCATCAGTCTGCCAACTATTCCGGATGAAGTACTCAACCGTTACCCGGGCGTGGTGGAGGCCATCGCCAGACTGGAAGCGGAAGGTTTCCCAATCCTCTCTTATGACGCCTCGCTGGGTGGCAAGTATCCGGTTATCTGCGTGGTGCTGTTTAATCCGGAGAATGGTACGTGCTTCGCCTCTTTCGGCGCACACCCGGATTTCGGCGTCGCGCTGGAACGTACCGTCACCGAACTGCTGCAGGGCCGCAGCCTGAAAGATCTCGATGTGTTTACGCCGCCCACTTTCGATGATGAAGAAGTGGCCGAGCATGCAAACCTGGAAACTCACTTTATCGATTCCAGCGGGCTAATATCCTGGGATATGTTCAAGGATGACGCCGACTATCCATTTGCTGACTGGAGCTTTGCCGGCACCACCGAAGAAGAATTCGCCACATTGATGGCAATCTTCGATTCGGAAGATCAGGAAGTGTATATCGCCGACTATCAGCATCTGGACGTCTACGCCTGCCGTATTATTGTGCCTGGGATGTCAGATATCTATCCGGCCGAAGATCTGCTGCTGGCCAACAACAGCATGGGGGCTTATCTGCGCGAAACCCTGCTCTCGCTGCCTGAAAGCAACTGGGAGAAAGAGGACTATCTGGCGCTGATTGAGCGTCTGGATGAAGACGGCCATGACGACTTTACCCGCGTCCGTGAGCTGCTGGGCCTGGCGACCGGTAAAGATAACGGCTGGTATACCCTGCGCATTGGTGAACTCAAGGCGATGCTGGCCCTGGCCGGTGGCGACACCGATCAGGCTTTGATCTGGACCGAATGGACCATGGAATTCAACGCTTCCATCTTCACTCCAGCCCGTGCGAATTATTACCGCTGCCTGCAGACTTTACTGCTGCTGAGCATGGAAGAAGAACGCGATCCTGTGCAGTACCACAATGCCTTCGTGCGGATGTATGGTCAGGAAGCCGTTGAGGCAGCTTCGGCCGCCATCAGCGGCGAAGCGCCATTCTATGGTCTGCAAAGCGTGGATGAAGATCTGCTGGCCTTCCCGGCCCATCAGTCATTGCTGGCAGCCTATGAAAAACTTCAGCAGGCAAAACGCCGCTACTGGAAATAATGCTTAGCTGGCGGCCTGCAATATAAAAGCAGGCCGTCATTCATTCAGATCCACTCCAGGAAGATTCCATGCCGCTTAATTTTCATTAAAAGTTAATAAAAGGTGAGCCAGATATTTTAAAAAAACCACCATGCAACATTCCGGACATATTTCTCTTTTGTTTTTCACCTTCCAACCCGTGCATTTCGTGCTCTATTCAACTTTT
>NZ_WHOY01000031.1:4222858-4254645 GCF_009765445.1 Pantoea sp. BAV 3049
CCTTTTAGGGGCGTAGTTCAATTGGTAGAGCACCGGTCTCCAAAACCGGGTGTTGGGAGTTCGAGTCTCTCCGCCCCTGCCAAATAAAAACAATCCTTTGCTTCGGCAAAGGATTTTTTTTGTCTTCAAAACGGATAATTTGTCCTGAAAAAAGCTAATTTGCCTCCTCTTTACTCCCATTCAGGTCTGATAATCCCTTTTTACCGCACTGCAGGCGAAAAAAATGGCCAGTAAACTGACCATTTCCCTTCGCCAGTCGGAAAACTACTGAGTATTAACCGGGAATTTGAGCAACTGGCGGATATGTGTCTGTTGATCGCTGTTTTGCAACCAGACAGCGTAAAGTGGGCGTACAGCAACAGGCGTGTCCGGGATCACAGTCAGGTCCGGATAATCGTTGTGCCAGATATCCGGCAGAAAAGCACAGGCACCGGTAGTATGTAACAGCTGCCGGGTCAGATGAGCCGAGGTCGTCGTCAGCACCGGGACATCATCCGCTCCGGCCAGGTAGCTTTCGTGTTGATGGAAATCCGCTCCCCATTCCAGCTTAATGTAGTCATATTTCTCGCGTTTCTCCGTTTTTCGCGAACGAAACAGCGTCAGAGAAATATGACCAATCTGCTGGCTGGTCAGCTCATCCATTTTGGGTGCTTCAGTGGTGATCAGCAGATCGAGCTGACGTTCATGCAACTGCTTCACCAGCAGGTGGCGCTGTGCCACTCTTGCCTCCAGATGCAGGCTCTCCCGGTTCTCATAGAGCGTCTGTAGCCAGGGCGTCAGGTAGGCCTCCCAAAGCGATGCACTGGCCCCGATGGACAGCTCATGATGCTGCTGGGTGTGCGACACTTCCTTCTTCGCCATCATCCACGTACTCATCAGACTCTCGGCATACGGCAGCAGACGTTCACCGGCTGAGGTCAGTCTGATATTGTTACGGTGCCGGGTAAAGAGATTCACTCCCAGCTGATTTTCAAGCTGCCTGATGCGAAAACTGACGGCAGATTGTGTGAGATAGAGCGCTTCAGCGGCACGGCCAAAGTGGCGTGTTCTGCTCACTTCAAGAAAGGTCTTCAGTAATTCCGTATCCACATCCATCTCCTAAAAAACATTTGTCGTTATGATTTAAATGTTTTGTTTTACACTCTGTCAAGCGTATCTAATACTCCGCGCCATAAATAGCACGGCCATAAAAGAGTTAGGAGCGTGTAAAATGGCGGAAAGCTTCGCAACAACGAATCGTTTTTTTGATAACAAACATTACCCACGCGGGTTCTCCCGTCACGGTGATTTCACCATCAAAGAAGCCCAACTTCTTGAGCGTTATGGTTATGCTTTTAACGAGTTGGATCTGGCAAAGCGTGAGCCTGTGACTGAAGAAGAGCGTCTGTTTATTGAAGTGTGCCGTGGGATCCGCGAGCCGCTGACTGAAGCAGAACGGGTTTGGTCAAAATACATGACGCGCATTAAGCGTCCCAAGCGTTTTCACACTCTGTCTGGCGGGAAGCCGCAGATGGAAGGGGTGGAAGACTATTCGGACAGCGAAGATTAAGAATAAAGGGGCTCAGGCCCCTTTTTTCATGGCTGTTTTTTTACCCCTTGCCACCTGGCAAACCTCCATTTTCCTCTCGCTTGTCGCAAATGGCATTGCCTCTGACTTTTTCGCAGATGCCCACACTACCCCAAACTTTTTTGCAGATGAATGAGCAGCCTGTCGATCGCCCGGTAGCTCAGCGCTTCGTTCAGATGCTGCCGCTGAAGACTCTCTTCCCCTGCCAAATCGGCAATCGTCCGCGCCACCTTCAGAATACGCTGCCAGGCGCGTACGGACAGCCCCAGCTGATTTAAGACCCCTTCCAGCCAGCAGGCATCTCCTTGCTCAATCCTGCAGGCACGCTGTATCTCCTTCGGTCCCATTGCTTCGTTAATGATCCCGGCGCGGGCAAGCTGGCGCTCACGGGCAATCAGCACGCGCTGGCGAACGACCTCGCTTGATTCACTGGCAGGTGGTTTGCTGCTCAGAGTGCCTGAGGGTAACAAAGGCACTTCCAGTGACAGATCAAAACGATCCAGAAACGGTCCGGAAAGGCGGCTGAGATAGCGCAGTGTCTGCTGGGGCGTGCTGCGATTATGGGTACCGCTGTGGTGTCCGGTCGGGCTGGGATTCATCGCTGCAACCAGCTGGAAGTGAGCAGGATAGATGACTTTTGCACGTGCTCTGGAGAGGCAGATTGCCCCTGATTCGATGGGTTCCCGCAGTGCATCCAGCGTCTTACGCTCAAACTCCGGCAATTCATCCAGGAAAAGGATGCCGTTGTGTGCCAGGGAGATTTCGCCGGGTTTAGGCAATGAGCCACCCCCAACCAGTGCATAGCGGGATGACGTGTGATGAGGCGCTCTGAAAGGGCGCTGACGCCACTGACGGCGCATCACCCCACCGCTGACCAGACTGGAAATCGCGGCGCTCTCCAGAGCCTCACGATCGCTTAAAGGTGGCATCAGCCCGGGAAGCCTGCTGGCCAGCATGGTTTTTCCGGTTCCCGGTGGTCCTATCAGCAGCAGGTTATGTCCACCGGCAGCGGTAATTTCTAACGCTCTTTTAGCCTGTTGTTGCCCAATGATTTCATTTAAGTCCCCCAGCAAAGGTGGCAACTGCTGGTGTTCGCAATGGGCGACTTCAAGTTCTGCCTGGCCATTAAGAAAAGCGCAGACCTCCAGCAGATTGTCACTGAGCAGACTGGTACCGTGACGGATCAACCCGGCCTCAGACAAATTGTCCGTTGAAAGGATCAGCTGGCGGCTGGCTGCAATAGCGGCCATTGCTGCAGGAATAGCGCCCTGTACGCCCCGTACAGCCCCCGTCAGTGCCAGCTCCCCCACGAATTCGTATTGCCCCAGTTTATCCCCGGAAATCTGCTCTGAGGCCGCCAGAATCGCGATGGCGATAGGCAGGTCGTATCTGCCTCCTTCTTTGGGGAGATCGGCCGGGGCCAGGTTCACCGTGATGCGCCTGGCAGGAAAGACGAACCCACAATTGATCATCGCGCTGCGCACCCTTTCGCGTGCCTCCCTGACCGTAGTCTCAGGCAAACCCACTAACATCAGGGCGGGCAGGCCACTGCTCAGATGGACTTCTACCGAGACCAGCGGTGCTTCCACACCAATTGCCGCCCGGGTATAGGTAATTGATAACGACATAGACGCTCCTTGTAGGCCAACAGTGTGCAATGTCTGAGCAGGTGAGGCGACGCAGAACTTCTCCATCATCGGGATGGCTCGCAAAAAATCGGCTCTGGCCGACAGAGGTTTCCTGAAATTGTCGGGGAGGCACGCAAAAAGTTAAAATTCTTCCCTGGACTGAGACTTGTTACGTGAGGTGAGTAATGAATATATTTCAATATTTTCCTTATTCCCTGAATAACCTTTGTTTTTTTGGATTTTTCAACAGCAGCCATAAAATAAAATGATGAAAAAAGTTGAACTTCAGAAGCTAACTGTGATAACTCTGTAGGCATTACTTCGAACAAGTGAAATTATCGAATCCAAATGAAAGCCCTTCTACGAGTCCTAAGCCTGGTCGTCATTAGCGTCGTCGTGATTATTATCACGCCGTGCGGGGCTACGCTCGGAGGAAGAAAGGCTTAAAAATCAAGCCTGAATTCAGAAGAACCCCCGCACCGAAAGGTCCGGGGGTTTTTTTTTGGCAAGGTTCAACGACAGAGGAACAGAAGATGAACAGTAGAATAAAATGCTGTTGTTCCCAACGAGAGACGGGGAAATAACTATGAATGGTGCTCAGTGGGTGGTTCAGGCGTTGCGGGTACAGGGTGTCGAAACTGTTTTCGGCTATCCGGGTGGAGCCATTATGCCCGTCTATGACGCGCTCTATGATGGCGGCGTCGAGCACCTACTGTGCCGTCATGAGCAGGGTGCTGCTATGGCTGCTATCGGTTATGCCCGTTCTACCGGCAAAGTGGGCGTCTGCATCGCCACTTCCGGCCCCGGGGCTACCAACCTGATCACCGGCCTCGCTGATGCATTGCTGGACTCTGTTCCGGTGGTTGCGATCACCGGTCAGGTTGCTGGCGGGTTGATCGGTACTGATGCCTTTCAGGAAATTGATGTCCTGGGTTTGTCTCTGGCTTGTACCAAGCACAGTTTCCTCGTGGAGTCACTGGAAGAGCTGCCAGCGGTAATGGCTGAAGCCTTCGCGATTGCCCAATCCGGTCGCCCTGGCCCGGTACTGATTGATATTCCGAAAGATATTCAGCTGGCCTCTGGCGAACTCACCGCACATCTGATGCCGGTTGAGGACGAGGATGAGCATCCTGTTCATGAGCTGCAACAGGCCCGGGCGATGCTGGCTCAGGCGCAAAAACCGATTCTGTACGTGGGTGGCGGTGTTGGCATGGCAAACGCCGTCGATGCTCTGCGTGCCTTTGCCAAAGAAACCGGCATTCCTGTTGTTGCCACTCTGAAAGGGTTGGGTACGCCGGATGTGCAGGATGGCTGCTACCTGGGAATGCTGGGAATGCACGGCACCAAGGCGGCAAACTTCGCTGTTCAACAATGCGACCTGTTGATCGCCGTGGGTGCGCGGTTCGACGACCGCGTAACCGGCAAGCTCAATGCCTTCGCACCGAATGCCAGCGTTATCCATATGGATATCGATCCGGCAGAGCTGAATAAGCTGCGTCAGGCCCATGTAGCGTTGCGCGGCGAGCTCAACAAATTGCTGCCGGACTTGTATCAGCCAGTGAATATCGCCGCATGGCGCGAACACGTTCAGGCGTTGAAAGCGGAACACGGCTGGCGTTATGACCATCCGGGTGAGGCAATTTACGCTCCTCTTTTCCTCAAACAACTTTCTGACCGCAAACCTGCCAGTGCTATTGTGACCACCGACGTGGGCCAACACCAGATGTGGTCTGCTCAACATATGAGCTTCACCCGTCCGGAAAACTTCATTACTTCCAGCGGTCTCGGCACCATGGGCTTTGGACTGCCAGCGGCGGTAGGCGCTCAGGTTGCCCGCCCTGACGACATGGTTATTTGCGTTTCGGGCGACGGTTCCTTCATGATGAACGTGCAGGAACTGGGCACCATCAAGCGCAAACAACTGCCGGTGAAAATTGTCCTGCTGGACAACCAGCGCTTAGGCATGGTTCGTCAGTGGCAGGAGCTGTTCTTCTCCGAACGCTACAGTGAAACCAACCTGTCCGACAATCCCGATTTCCTCACGCTTGCCAGCGCTTTTGATATCCCTGGCCAGCGTATCACCCGTAAAGACCAGGTCGACGCTGCATTAGACGCTTTGCTGCACAGTAAAGGGCCGTACATGCTCCACGTCGCCATTGACGAGCATGAGAACGTCTGGCCACTGGTACCGCCAGGTGCCAGCAACGAAAATATGATGGAGAAAACCTCATGATGCAGCATCAATTGTCTATCGAAGCGCGCTTTCGGCCCGAAATACTGGAGCGCATTTTGCGCGTCGTTCGTCACCGTGGTTTTCAGGTGTGTGCGATGAATATGGCGTCGGGCGGCAATACCGACAATATTAATATTGAAATGACCGTTGCCAGCCAGCGCTCAGTCGATTTACTGTCAACACAACTTAGCAAGCTGATGGATGTCGCGTGCGTCCAGATCCAACAACAGACAACACAACAAATCCGCGCCTGAGCGCGAAAGGAAATTAGAATGACGAAGAAAGCTGACTTTATCTGGTTCAATGGCGAGATGGTTAAGTGGGAAGATGCGAAGGTCAGCGTGATGTCCCATGCACTGCACTACGGTACGTCTGTCTTCGAAGGCGTCCGCTGCTACGACTCGCACAAGGGCCCGGTAGTCTTCCGCCATCGTGAACATATGCAGCGCCTGCGCGATTCTGCAAAAATCTATCGTTTCCCGGTCGCTCTGAGCGTTGACGAGCTGATGGAAGCCTGCCGCGAAGTTCTGCGGGTGAACAAACTGAAAAGCGCCTATATTCGCCCACTGGTCTTTGTTGGTGATGTTGGCCTGGGTGTTAACCCACCTGACGGCTACGACACTGATGTGATCATTGCTGCTTTCCCGTGGGGAGCTTACCTGGGTGCTGAAGCGCTGGAGCAGGGCATCGATGCGATGGTTTCCTCATGGAACCGCGTGGCACCAAACACCCTGCCAACTGCCGCTAAAGCCGGTGGTAACTACCTCTCATCTCTGCTGGTCGGTAGCGAAGCACGCCGCCACGGCTATCAGGAAGGTATCGCGCTGGATACCCAGGGCTATATCTCTGAAGGCGCAGGCGAAAACCTGTTTGAAGTAAAAGACGGCATCCTGTTCACCCCGCCATTCACCTCTTCCGCGCTGCCGGGCATCACCCGTGATGCAATCATCAAGCTCGCGAAAGACATGGGCATCGAAGTTCGCGAACAGGTGCTGTCCCGTGAATCCCTGTATCTGGCTGACGAAGTCTTTATGTCCGGCACCGCGGCTGAAATTACCCCGGTTCGCAGCGTTGACGGCATCCAGGTTGGTGAAGGTAAACGCGGCCCGGTCACCGGTCGTATTCAGTCTGCATTCTTTGGCCTGTTCACTGGTGAGACCGAAGACAAATGGGGCTGGCTGGATCCGGTTAACCCATAATAATAGCATTTCACGGGCGTCAGATGACGCCCGTGCACTATCTGATTCTGGAGTATGAGCATGCCTAAGTACCGTTCCGCCACCACCACTCATGGCCGTAATATGGCTGGTGCCCGTGCCCTGTGGCGCGCCACCGGAATGACCGATGACGACTTCGGTAAACCAATTATCGCCGTGGTTAACTCCTTCACACAGTTCGTGCCGGGTCACGTACACCTGCGCGATTTGGGTAAACTGGTCGCTGAGCAGATTGAAGCTTCCGGTGGCGTGGCTAAAGAGTTCAACACCATTGCCGTGGACGATGGCATCGCGATGGGACATGGCGGCATGCTTTACTCCCTGCCTTCCCGCGAATTAATCGCCGATTCCGTGGAGTACATGGTTAACGCGCACTGCGCCGATGCCATGGTGTGTATCTCTAACTGCGACAAAATCACCCCGGGAATGCTGATGGCTTCCCTGCGCCTGAATATTCCGGTGATCTTCGTTTCCGGCGGCCCGATGGAAGCCGGTAAAACCAAGCTCTCCGACAAAATCATCAAGCTGGATTTGGTTGATGCGATGATCCAGGGGGCCAACCCGAACGTCAGCGATGCGGACAGCGAGCAGATTGAACGTTCAGCCTGCCCGACCTGCGGTTCCTGCTCCGGGATGTTCACCGCTAACTCCATGAACTGTCTGACCGAAGCCCTGGGCCTGTCTCAGCCGGGCAACGGCTCGCTGCTGGCGACTCACGCTGATCGTAAAGACCTGTTCCTGAATGCCGGTAAGCGTATCGTCGGTCTGGCGAAGCGCTATTACGAGCAGGACGATGAAAGCGTGCTGCCACGCAGCATCGCCAACAAATCCGCTTTTGAGAACGCCATGACGCTGGATATCGCGATGGGCGGCTCAACTAATACCGTTCTGCACCTGCTGGCTGCCGCGCAGGAGGGCGAAATCGACTTCAACATCTCCGATATCGACCGTCTGTCCCGCAAGGTTCCACACCTGTGTAAAGTGGCGCCAAGCACCCAGAAATATCATATGGAAGACGTTCACCGTGCCGGTGGCGTGATTGGCATCCTCGGCGAGTTGAGCCGTGCGGGCCTGATGGATCAGAGCGTCAGAAACGTGCTGGGCCTGAGCCTGCAGGAGACGCTGGACAGCTACGATATCATGCTGACCAAAGATGAAGCGGTGAAGAAAATGTTCCGCGCCGGTCCGGCAGGTATCCGAACCACTCAGGCATTCTCTCAGCATACGCGCTGGGACACGCTGGATGATGACCGTAAAGAAGGCTGTATTCGTTCCCGCGAATTCGCCTTCAGTCAGGACGGTGGCCTGGCCGTGCTGTACGGCAACATGGCCGAAGACGGCTGTATCGTTAAGACCGCAGGCGTGGATAAAGAGAGTCTGACCTTCCGTGGTCCGGCGAAAGTCTACGAAAGCCAGGATGATGCGGTTGCCGCTATTCTGGGCGGTAAAGTGATTGCCGGTGACGTGGTGGTGATCCGCTACGAAGGGCCAAAAGGCGGGCCGGGTATGCAGGAAATGCTCTACCCGACCACCTACCTGAAGTCGATGGGTCTCGGCAAAAGCTGTGCGCTGATCACCGATGGTCGTTTCTCCGGCGGCACTTCCGGCCTGTCTATCGGCCATGCTTCTCCGGAAGCGGCCAGCGGTGGCACTATCGCGCTGGTAAAAGATGGCGACATGATCGATATCGATATTCCTAACCGTGGCATCAAACTGGATGTGCCGGACAATGAACTGCACGCCCGTCGTGAAGAGGAAGAGGCTCGCGGTGAAGCGGCTTATACCCCTCATGGCCGTGAGCGTCAGGTCTCCTTTGCCCTGCGTGCTTATGCCTTACTGGCAACCAGCGCAGACAAAGGTGCGGTGCGTGACAAGAGTAAGCTGGGAGGCTAACAAACATGGCTGAGTCTCAACCGCTACCCGCCGAGCCTTGCGGCGCGGAGTATCTGAGGGCGGTTCTCCGCTCGCCGGTGTACGAAGTGGCGCAGGTCACCCCGTTGCAGAAGATGGAGAAGATCTCTTCCCGTCTGGGCAACACCATTCTGGTGAAGCGTGAAGATCGTCAGCCCGTGCACAGCTTCAAGCTGCGCGGGGCTTACGCGATGATTGCGACGCTGACCGAAGAGCAGAAAGCCCGGGGAGTGGTTACCGCTTCTGCGGGCAACCATGCTCAGGGTGTGGCGCTGTCGGCAACTAAATTAGGGATTAAATCCCTGATCGTGATGCCGGTTGCAACCGCCGATATTAAAGTGGATGCGGTGCGGGCATTTGGCGGTGAGGCTTTCCTGTTCGGGGCAAACTTTGACGAGGCGAAGGGCAAAGCGCAGGAGCTGGCTGAGCAGCAGGGCTATACCTTCGTGCCGCCTTTCGATCATCCGATGGTGATTGCCGGGCAGGGCACGCTGGCGATGGAGCTGCTGCAACAGGATGCGCACATTGACCGGGTATTCGTACCCGTTGGTGGGGGCGGTCTGGCTGCGGGCGTGGCCGTACTGATCAAGCAGCTGATGCCGCAGATCAAAGTGATTGCGGTGGAAGCGGAAGATTCTGCCTGCCTGAAAGCCGCGCTGGATGCCGGTCATCCAGTTGATCTGCCTCGTGTCGGGCTGTTTGCCGAAGGGGTGGCGGTGAAGCGTATCGGCAGTGAAACTTTCCGTCTTTGCCAGGAGTATCTCGACGACATTATCACCGTGGACAGCGATTCAATTTGTGCGGCGATGAAGGATCTGTTCGAGGATGTGCGCGCCGTGGCTGAACCCTCTGGCGCACTGGCGCTGGCCGGGATGAAGAAGTATATCCAGCAGCATCAGATCAAGGGCGAGCGTCTTGCGCACGTGCTGTCGGGTGCCAATGTCAACTTCCACGGTCTGCGCTACGTCTCGGAGCGTTGCGAGCTGGGTGAACAGCGGGAAGCCCTGCTGGCCGTCACCATTCCTGAGCAGAAGGGCAGCTTCCTGAAGTTCTGTCAGCTGCTTGGCGGCCGATCGGTTACCGAATTCAACTACCGTTATGCCAATGCCGACAGCGCCTGTATTTTTGTCGGCGTGCGGCTGACGCGCGGGCTGGAAGAGCGGAGCGAGATCCTGCAACTGCTGGATGAAGGCGGCTACAAGGTGGTCGATCTCTCCGACGATGAAATGGCGAAGCTGCACGTACGCTACATGGTCGGCGGTCGCCCCTCAAAACCGCTGCGCGAGCGGTTGTTCAGCTTTGAGTTCCCTGAAGCGCCGGGCGCACTGCTGCGTTTCCTGCAAACTCTGGGCACTCACTGGAATATTTCTCTGTTCCACTATCGCAGTCACGGCACCGATTACGGTCGCGTGCTGGCCGGTTTTGAACTTGGGGATAACGAGCCGCAGTTTGAAGAGCATCTTCAGGCGCTGGGCTATGATTTCCATGACGAAACCCATAACCCGGCGTTCAGCTTCTTCCTCGCGGGCTAGTTACAACAGGCTCCAGAATGCATCGATAAGCGGCTCATTGAGCCGCTTTTTTTGTACGCAAACGCCAAGCTCGAACGGTGCCACCATCTCGACGCTGTCCAGCTCAAGAATACGGTTACGTACCGGCTCCGGGCTGTTTTCCAGCACCACATCCGGCAGGAGTGCTATGCCGCATCCCAGCGCCACCATCGAGACAATCGCCTCATGCCCGGCAACGGTGGCATAGATCAGCGGGTTGGGAATGCGACGCCGGCGGAACCACAGATCAATGCGCTGGCGGGCAGGCCCCTGATCCGGCAGGATAAATGGAATTTGTGACCAGTCAGGCTCCGGTTGGGTCGCCTGGCTGCGCACCGGGCAGGGCAAAGCCGGGGCAATCAGCACTAGCGGAATCAGTCCCAGAGGCGTAAAACCAATACTGCCCGGCAGCGTTTCTGGCCGCCCGGCAATGGCGATATCAGCCTCGGCGCTTTGCACTTTCTCCACGGCATCGGCGGCGTCGCCGGTGTTGAGTTTGATTTCAACCAGCGGATGTTCGGCACGAAAACGGTCCAGGATCGGCGGCAGATGACTGTACGCCGCGGTGACCGAGCAGAACAGCCGCAGTTCGCCGCTGAGTGAAGGGCCATTCTGGCCGATGGAATGGCGCAGCTGCTGATACTGCAGCAGAGTCTGCTGGGCAAACTGGCGCAGCTGCTCTCCGGCATCCGTCAGCGTGACGGTGCGGTTATCTCGCAGGAACAGAGTCTGACCCAGGTCTTCTTCCATGCGCTGGATTTGCCGCGACAGGGTGGAGGGACTGACATGCATCGCCCGGGCGCTGCGGCCAAAATGTCGGCTCTCGGCCAGGTGCAGAAACAGTTTCAAATCTCGTAAATCCATACGCCGGAGGCCTCATTTTAGCGTTGCAGTTCTTGCAATATCACGTTGTTAATATATCAATTTAAGCAATGCATTTCCTGTCATATGATAGGGATTATTCAGGGTGAGCCGCTGGACGGTATCACCAACTAATAAAAGATAAACACAACCCTATACGGAGTACCCATGGCTAACTATTTCAATACTTTGAACCTGCGCAACCAGTTAGCGCAATTAGGTAAATGCCGCTTTATGGCGCGTGATGAATTTGCTGATGAAGCGAGCTACCTGAAAGGTAAAAAAGTCGTCATCGTGGGTTGTGGTGCTCAGGGTCTGAACCAGGGTCTGAACATGCGTGATTCCGGTCTGGATATCGCCTATGCTCTGCGTGCTGAAGCGATTGCCGAGAAGCGTGCTTCCTGGCGTAAAGCGACCGAAAACGGTTTCAAAGTGGGCACCTACGAAGAACTGATCCCGCAGGCTGACCTGGTGGTCAACCTGACTCCGGACAAGCAGCATACTTCTGTGGTTCAGGCTGTGCAGCCGCTGATGAAAGACGGCGCAGCGCTGGGTTACTCGCACGGCTTCAACATTGTTGAAGTGGGTGAGCAGGTTCGTAAAGACATTACTGTTGTGATGGTCGCACCGAAGTGCCCGGGTACAGAAGTTCGTGAAGAGTACAAACGTGGTTTCGGTGTGCCAACGCTGATCGCGGTTCACCCGGAAAACGATCCAAAAGGTGAAGGCATGGCGATTGCCAAGGCCTGGGCAGCAGCCACCGGCGGTCACCGTGCGGGCGTGCTGGAATCTTCTTTCGTCGCCGAAGTGAAGTCTGACCTGATGGGCGAGCAGACCATCCTGTGCGGTATGCTGCAGGCGGGTTCTCTGCTGTGCTTCGACAAGCTGGTGGCTGAAGGTACCGACCCGGCCTACGCTGAAAAACTGATCCAGTTCGGCTGGGAAACCGTGACCGAAGCGCTGAAGCAGGGGGGTATCACCCTGATGATGGACCGCCTCTCCAACCCGGCCAAAGTTCGTGCATTTGCGCTGTCTGAGCAGCTGAAAACCATCATGGCACCGCTGTTCCAAAAGCACATGGATGACATCATCTCCGGTGAATTCTCTTCCGGCATGATGGCTGACTGGGCGAACGACGACAAGAAACTGCTGGGCTGGCGTGAAGAGACAGGTAAAACCGCATTCGAAACTGCACCGCAGTTCGAAGGCAAAATTGCCGAGCAGGATTACTTTGATGAAGGCGTGGTGATGATCGCAATGGTGAAAGCGGGCGTTGAGCTGGCATTTGAAACTATGGTGGCGGCCGGTATCATCGAAGAGTCAGCCTATTACGAATCACTGCACGAACTGCCGCTGATTGCTAATACCATTGCCCGTAAGCGTTTGTACGAAATGAACGTGGTTATCTCTGATACCGCAGAATACGGTAATTACCTGTTCTCTTATGCGGCGGTGCCGCTGCTGAAAGAGTTCATGACCACACTGCAGGCTGGCGATCTGGGCAAAGCGACGGCTGGTTCAACCACCATCGATAACGCACAGCTGCGCGACGTTAACGAAGCGATCCGCAACCATGCTATCGAAGCCGTGGGCCGCAAACTGCGTGGCTACATGACTGATATGAAACGTATCGCGGTAGCAGGCTAATCTCAGCTGCCGGTGAAGACCGGCGCTGAAAACAAAAAAGAGCGGATATCCGCTCTTTTTTTTTGCCTGCAATTCAGGATCAGTTGCGGTACAGCACCTTAATGATGTGGTAACCGAACTGCGTGTGCAGTGGGCCATAAGGCACGAGAAGTGGGCAGGAGAACACCACTTTATCGAAAGCCGGAACCATTGCGCCCTGCTTGAATTCGCCCAGATGGCCGCCTTTCTTGCCTGACGGGCAGGTAGAGTGCTTTTTAGCCAGCTTTTCAAAATCAGCGCCCTGTTCCAGCTGAGCCAGAATGTCCTGCGCCTGTTTCTCTTCCTTAACAAGGATATGGAGTGCTGCTGCGGTTTTTGCCATGATCGTACCTTGAGTCGTATGGATGCTGCTGGCTATACTACCACGCTGTGATTTCTTTCCCTCTGTCATTTCATCGAGCGACTCCCTTATGCGTCTTAATCCTGGTCAGCAACACGCCGTCGAATTTGTCACCGGGCCCTGTCTGGTGTTGGCCGGTGCAGGCTCGGGCAAAACGCGCGTGATCACTAACAAAATTGCCCATCTGATCCGCGAGTGCGGCTATCAGGCACGACATATCGCTGCGGTGACCTTTACCAACAAGGCCTCGCGCGAGATGAAAGAGCGCGTGGCGCAAACCCTTGGGCGAAAAGAGGCCCGTGGCCTGATGATCTCAACCTTCCACACGCTGGGGCTGGAGATCATTAAACGCGAATACGCCGCGCTGGGGATGAAGTCGAACTTCTCGTTGTTTGACGACCAGGATCAGCTGGCGTTGTTGAAAGAGCTGACCGAAGAGTGGCTGGAGAACGACAAGAATCTGCTGCAGCAGCTGATATCAACGATCTCAAACTGGAAGAACGATCTGATGGATCCTTCCCGCGCCGCAGCGGCTGCACAGTCTGAACGCGATAAGATCTTTGCCCATTGCTACAGTCTGTATGACAAACATCTGAAGTCCTGCAACGTGCTGGACTTCGACGATCTGATCCTGCTACCCACGCTGCTGTTCCAGCAGAACCTGGAGGTGCGGGAGCGCTGGCAGCAGCGCATCCGCTATCTGCTGGTGGATGAATATCAGGACACCAACACCAGCCAGTACGAGCTGGTGAAGCTGCTGGTGGGGGCACGCGGCCGGTTTACCGTCGTCGGTGATGACGATCAGTCCATTTATTCCTGGCGTGGCGCGCGGCCGCAAAACCTGGTGCTGCTGAAGGAAGATTTCCCGGCGCTGCAGGTTATCAAACTGGAGCAGAATTACCGCTCCTCGGAGCGTATTCTGAAAGCGGCGAATATCCTGATTGCCAATAATCCGCACATTTTTGAAAAACGTCTGTTCTCTGAGTTGGGTTACGGCTCGGAGCTGAAAGTGGTGACGGCCAATCATGAAGAGCATGAGGCCGAGCGCGTTACCGGCGAGCTGATCGCCCACCACTTTATCAATAAGACGCAGTATAAGGATTACGCCATCCTTTATCGTGGCAACCATCAGTCGCGCGTCTTCGAAAAGATGCTGATGCAGAACCGTATCCCTTACCGTATTTCCGGCGGTACGTCGTTCTTCTCACGGCCGGAGATCAAAGACCTGCTCGCGTACCTGCGCGTGCTGACCAATGCCAACGACGACAGCGCCTTTATGCGTATTGTTAACACGCCGAAGCGTGAAATTGGCCCGGCCACGCTGCAGAAACTGGGTGAATGGGCGCTGCAGCGCAACAAAAGTCTGTTCAGCGCCAGCTTTGATATGGGACTGGGACAAACCCTGACCGGACGCGGGCTGGAGTCGCTGCAGCGCTTTACCGGCTGGCTGCAGGAAATTGCTGTGCTTGCCGAACGTGAACCTGTTGCAGCAGTACGCGATCTGATCCGCGGGATAGATTATGAAAGCTGGCTGTTTGAAACCTCGGCCAGCCCGAAAGCCGCCGAAATGCGCATGAAGAACGTTAACACGCTGTTCCAGTGGATGACGGAAATGCTCGAAGGCAGCGATATTGATGAACCCATGACGCTGACGCAGGTGGTTACACGTTTCACGCTGCGCGACATGATGGAGCGCGGCGAAAGTGATGAAGAGACGGATCAGGTGCAGCTGATGACCCTGCATGCGTCGAAGGGGCTGGAGTTCCCTTACGTTTACCTGGTGGGAATGGAGGAAGGGCTGCTGCCTCACCAGAGCAGTATCGATGAGAATAACGTTGAGGAAGAGCGCCGTCTGGCCTACGTGGGGATTACCCGTGCGCAGAAAGAGCTGACTTTCACCCTGTGCCGCGAGCGCCGTCAGTACGGTGAGCTGGTGCGCCCTGAACCGAGCCGCTTTTTGCTGGAACTGCCGCAGGACGATCTGAACTGGGAAACCGAGCGCAAGGTGGTCAGCGCGGAAGAGAGGATGCAGACCGGGCAGAGCAGGGTGGCGAACCTGAAGGCGATGCTGGAAAAAGCGAAGAAAGCGTAAGGTATTCCTGCGGCATAATAAAAGGGTTCATGCGTTAACATGAACCCTTTCTGCATCAACATAGCATTCAACTGCCTGGCATCAGGCTTGATCAGCACCGGATCAGACATCAGGCCGGGATCAGGCGACAGTCAGCGACCAGTGCACATAACTCTGCCAGTGGCACTCCTGCTCCAGAAGCTCTTCCCGCAGGGGATGCGCATCCAGCCAGCCTGCCGGTAAGGTCAGGGTGAGATTGTCATCATCCGCGTGTAAACGCACCGCCGGTAAAGTATCATCGCGGCGGCGGCTGGCGAAAATAATGGCCAGACGCAGCAGGCGACACAGCCTCTCTGCCATCCGCGGCGGTACGGCATTTTGCTGGCTGAGGAGTGCCAGATCGATGCTGTTCACCTGATTTTGCAGCAAGGTTGCCAGCAGCTTTTTCTGTGCGGGAGTGAACCCGGGAAGATCAAGATGGCGGACCAGATAGGCGGCGTGTTGCGGAGCCTGTCTGAAATCCACGCTGAGGCCGATTTCGTGGATCAGACAGGCGCTGTCCAGCAGCTCGCGACATCGGTCATCCAGCTTCCAGCTGTGGCTGACCTGGCGGGCAAAGCTCTCGGCCAGCAGGCGAACCCGTTCGGCCTGTTCGGAATCAATGGTGAACCGGCGCTGGATATTGTGCAGCGTACGGCTGCGGATATCGCGGTCGATTGGCAGATGCAGCATCCCGTACACCAGACCTTCGCGCAGCGCGCCACCGGCCAGCGTCATACTGTTGATATTCAGCTCGGTGAAGATGGCGATTAAAATCGACAGACCGCTGGGGAAAACCAGCGCACGTTCCAGCGTCAGCCCTTCAATCTCCAGCTCTTCCAGCTTGCCGCACTGAATGGCACGCTGCTTAAGCTGCTGCAATTTGTTCAGCGTGATGTGCTCATCCATGCCCTGAGCCATCATAATTTCCTGCAGCGCCTGGACGGTACCGGAAGCACCAACGCAAACCTGCCAGCCTTGCTCACGCAGTTGCCTCACCACCGGGCGGATCATCTCCCGTGCGGCCTGCTCAGCCTGTTCGAAATTACCTTTGCCAAGATGGCGGTCGCCAAAATAGCGCTCCAGCCAGGTGACGCAGCCCATGGACAGGCTGAACAGCGCGGTAGTTTGCGAGCCGCTGCCGGTGACCAGCTCGGTACTTCCTCCGCCGATATCCACCACCAGGCGTTTGTCTGAACCGCCAGTAGTGTGCGCCACGCCCTGATAAATCAGGCGTGCTTCTTCCTCACCGCTGATGACGTTCACCGTGCAGTTAAGAATTTGCTGGGCTTTTTGCAGGAAGGTTCCAGCGTTTGCAGCCAGGCGCAGGGTTGCGGTGGCGACCACGCGGATCTGTTCAGGAGGGATATCCTGCAGCTGTTCAGAGAACAGCCGCAGACACTGCCAGCCCCGCTTCATCGCCTCATCCGAGAGGCGGCTGTCGCTGTCGAGGCCCGCAGCCAGCCGGACTTTACGCTTGATGCGTGCGACGGTCTGGATGTTCCCCGCCACCTCGCGCACCACCAACATATGAAAGCTGTTAGATCCCAGATCTATCGCAGCATAAAGCGATGATGCGCTCAGCATAGGCCGTTTAACCTGAACGTTTGCGGTTATTGTTGCGCGGTGGACCGCTGCGGCGATTGTTGTTGCCGCCACGACGCGGGCCGTTGCCAGTGCGGTTGCGCGTCAGGCGCTTCGGCGGTGGCAGTTCGGTCATCAGTGCATCGCTGTTGTAACGGCTCACGGTGATGCTGTGGCCAATGTACTCTTCGATGGCAGGCAGATTAAGCGCGTACTCTTCGCAGGCCAGGCTGATGGAGTGCCCGTTGGCACCAGCGCGTCCGGTACGACCAATACGGTGAACGTAATCTTCACGATCGTCAGGAAGATCGTAGTTGAAAACATGGGTAACAGCTGGAATATGCAGACCACGTGCGGCCACGTCTGTTGCCACCAGAATATCAACGTCGCCCCTGGTGAAGTCATCCAGGATACGCAGGCGTTTTTTCTGCGCCACATCGCCGGTCAACAGACCCACACGGTGACCATCGGCAGCCAGATGGCCCCAGATATCTTCACAGCGGTGTTTGGTGTTAGCGAAAATGATTGCGCGATCCGGCCACTCTTCTTCCAGCAACGTTTGCAGCAGGCGCATTTTCTCTTCGTTAGAAGGGTAGAACAGCTCTTCTTTAATACGGTGCCCGGTTTTCTGCTCCGGCTCGACTTCCACATACTCGGCGTTATTCATGTTTTCGAACGCCAGTTCGCGAACGCGGAAAGAAAGGGTGGCAGAGAACAGCATATTCAGACGCTGGTTTGCCGCCGGCATACGGCGGAACAACCAGCGAATATCTTTAATGAAGCCGAGGTCAAACATCCGGTCAGCTTCGTCGAGCACCACCACCTGAATGGCACCTAAGTTGACGTGATTCTGCTTGGCATAATCAATCAGCCTGCCGGTGGTGCCGATCAGAATATCGACGCCGCTTTCCAGCACTTTCAGCTGTTTGTCATAGCCGTCACCGCCATAGGCCAGCCCGAGCTTAAGGCCGGTCACCTGAGCCAGCGGTTCTGCATCAGCATGAATCTGCACGGCTAATTCGCGGGTTGGGGCCAGGATCAACGCACGCGGCTGATTCACCTGACGGCCTTCCGGCGCAGGGTGAGAAAGAAGATGATGGAACGTTGACGTCAGAAACGCCATCGTTTTGCCGGTACCGGTTTGCGCCTGTCCCGCTACATCACGCCCGTTCAGCGTGAAAGGCAAAGCCAACGCCTGAATAGGCGTGCAGTTATGAAAGCCTTTAGTTTCAAGGGCTTCTATGACCTGAGGGTGCAGGGCGAAGTCGGAAAACTTCTGTTCGGTTAAGTGTGTTTTGCTCATAGTGTGGTAGAATATCAGCTTACTATTGCTTTACGAAAGCGTATCCGGTGAAATAAAGTCAACCTAAGTTGGCAGATTTTACGCCAACCAGCCAGGCATAATCTTTTGGAGTAAGACATGAGCAGCGATAAAATTGTTCACCTGACCGACGACAGCTTCGAAACCGACGTACTGAAAGCAAATGGTTTGACGCTGGTAGACTTCTGGGCAGAGTGGTGTGGTCCATGCAAAATGATCGCCCCGATTCTCGATGAAGTAGCCGAAGAGTACGACGGCAAGCTGACAATCGCAAAACTGAATATCGACGAAAACCCAGGCACTGCGCCGAAGTACGGTATCCGTGGTATTCCAACTTTGCTGCTGTTCAAAGACGGCGAAGTGGCGGCGACCAAAGTGGGCGCCCTCTCTAAAGGCCAGCTCAAAGAATTCCTGAACGCGAATCTGGGCTAAGCAGCCTGTCCGGCAGCTGACAGCGGGGCTTTCTTGCCCCTCTGTCAGGCTTCCGGCTTATTTTCAGTTCACTGCTAGACGTTTGCCATCAGGCGTGCTAACTTACTTTTACTGCACTACGAACTTACCTGTAGTTTGAATCTAAGCTTTATTCCTTGTTGAACACTGTATTCATCTCAATCTTACAGACATTCAGCAATCTGACGGTTAGCATCATCAGAAATTTCGGCGTCTTGTCCTTACCGTCTCCTCGTCTCAGATCTGCGTAATCCTGCACGTGATCTCCGAGCGGATCCTGACAAGAGTGCCATTAACAGGCATGGATTTTTCGCCATACCACTTACGACAAATACTTCGAGATTTACCCCTTTAAGAACCCACCATTATGAATCTTACCGAATTAAAAAATACGCCGGTTTCAGATCTGATTACACTCGGCGAAAACATGGGGCTGGAAAACCTTGCCCGCATGCGCAAACAGGACATTATCTTCTCCATCCTTAAGCAGCATGCGAAAAGTGGGGAAGATATCTTTGGCGATGGCGTACTGGAGATATTGCAGGATGGATTTGGTTTCCTCCGTTCCGGAGACAGCTCCTACCTCGCCGGTCCCGACGATATCTATGTTTCTCCCAGCCAAATCCGCCGCTTCAACCTCCGCACAGGTGACACCATTTCCGGTAAAATCCGTCCACCAAAAGAAGGTGAGCGCTATTTTGCCCTGCTGAAAGTTAACGAAGTTAACTACGACAAGCCGGAAAACGCCCGTAGCAAAATTCTCTTTGAGAACTTAACGCCGCTGCACGCAAACTCTCGTCTGCGTATGGAGCGTGGTAACGGTTCTACTGAAGACTTAACGGCGCGCGTGCTGGATCTGGCTTCGCCAATCGGTCGTGGTCAGCGTGGCCTGATTGTGGCACCGCCGAAAGCCGGTAAAACCATGCTGCTGCAGAACATCGCGCAGAGCATCGCTTACAACCATCCTGACTGTGTGCTGATGGTGTTGCTGATTGACGAACGTCCGGAAGAAGTGACCGAGATGCAGCGTCTGGTGAAAGGCGAAGTGATCGCTTCCACCTTTGATGAGCCAGCTTCCCGCCACGTGCAGGTTGCAGAAATGGTGATTGAGAAGGCCAAGCGTCTGGTTGAGCACAAAAAAGATGTGATCATCCTGCTGGATTCCATCACCCGTCTGGCGCGTGCTTACAACACCGTGGTTCCGGCTTCCGGTAAAGTCCTGACCGGTGGTGTGGATGCTAACGCCCTGCACCGTCCAAAACGCTTCTTCGGTGCTGCCCGTAACGTGGAAGAGGGCGGAAGCCTGACCATCATCGCCACCGCGCTGGTCGACACCGGTTCGAAGATGGATGAAGTGATTTACGAAGAATTTAAAGGTACTGGCAACATGGAACTGCATCTGGCGCGTAAAATCGCTGAGAAGCGCGTGTTCCCGGCGATTGATTACAACCGCTCCGGCACCCGTAAAGAAGAGCTGCTTACCAGCTCTGAAGAACTGCAGAAAATGTGGATCCTGCGCAAAATCATCCACCCAATGGGTGAAATTGACGCGATGGAGTTCCTCATCAACAAGCTGGCGATGACCAAGACTAACGATGAGTTCTTTGACATGATGAAACGCTCCTAAGCGTTTTGTCCTGCCAATATGCAAGGGTTGAGCGATCTCAACCCTTTCTTTTTGTCTTCTCCGCAGTAAAAGCGGGCGCAGCGGCAGCAAAAGTAAGAAAACCAGGCAAACGCCGCGCTCAGACGTGGCGTTTTTCGTTTATGGGCTATACGATATTCAACAACTGGAGAATTAAATAAAGGTGCAATTCAGGGTGAGGAGCAGCCAGGCGCTGTTTTTCGGGTCTGAGGCACAATGGAAATCAGAATTAAACAGATGTTAATGGCATACAAATTGCCTATAACAGTGCGAGATTCTTAGCAGAGAGCTGGTTAATGTGAATTTACTCAATATGAGTACTGAGCTTGCTTTAATTTTTGTGTTTTCACTGGTTTTTCTTTTTTTCGCCCGTAAAGCAGCTAAACAAGTTGGCCTGGTGGACAAGCCCAACTACCGCAAACGTCATCAGGGTGTGATCCCTCTGGTCGGCGGGATCTCTGTTTTTGCCGGAATCTGTTTTGGTTTTGCCATTGCGGACTATTACATTCCTCACGTTCTGCTCTATCTGGGCTGCGCCGGTATGCTGGTGCTGGTCGGGGCGCTGGACGACCGCTTTGATATCAGCGTAAAAATCCGCGCCTTTGTGCAGGCCGCTATCGCCGTGATCATGATGACCAAGGCCAAGCTCTATCTGCTGAGCCTTGGTTATATCTTTGGCCCGTGGGAGCTGATTGTTGGTCCGTTTGGCTACGTGCTGACGCTGTTCGCTGTCTGGGCGGCGATTAACGCCTTCAATATGGTGGACGGTATCGATGGCCTGCTGGGCGGGCTTTCCTGCGTGACCTTCCTGGCGATGGGGATCATTCTGCTGCTCGACGGGCAGCAGAGCCTGGCGATGTGGTGTTTCTCGATGATTGCCGCCATCGTGCCTTATATCCTGCTGAACCTTGGCGTGTTTGGTCGCCGCTATAAAGTCTTTATGGGCGACGCGGGCAGCACGCTGATCGGCTTCACCATCATCTGGATCCTGCTGGAAGCGACTCAGGGCCAGTATCACCCCATCACGCCGGTGACTGCCCTGTGGCTGATTGCCATCCCGTTGATGGACATGGTGGCTATTATGTATCGTCGTTTGAGCAAAGGGATGAGCCCGTTTTCCGCTGACCGCCAGCACATTCACCATTTGATCATGCGCGCCGGGTTTACTTCTAAACAGGCCTGCTTCCTGATCACCCTGGCCGCCGCGTTGCTGGCCGTTGTGGGGGTGCTGGGCGAATCCCTGAGCTTTGTCCCTGACTGGGCAATGCTGCTGCTGTTCCTGCTGGCGTTTATGCTTTATGGCTACTGCATCAAGCGTGCATGGCGGGTAGCGCGACTGATTAAGAGAGTAAAAAGACGGCTGCGCAAAGCGCAATAATTGGTTCTCGACTGAAAGACATAACTCAATACCCTGAAAAACAAGGAATATGAAGTATGACGCATCCTGACGTTGCAGATAACGAGCTGGATATCCGCGGGCTTTGCTGCACTTTATGGCGTGGCAAGCGCTGGATCATCGGTGGCGCGCTGCTGTTTGCGCTACTGGCTTATCTTTGCTCGTTACTGATGACCCCGAAATGGAGCACAACGGCTATTACCGATCGTCCAACCGTCAACATGCTGAGCGGCTTCTATTCACAACAGCAATTTCTCAACAATCTGGATGCGCGCAGCAGTAACAACAGCAGTGTCACACCTCCTTCAGTGATGGAGGAAGCTTACCAGGAATTCGTGATGCAGCTTTCAGCTTACGATACCCGTCGCGAATTCTGGTTGCAGACCCAATACTACCAAAAGCGGCAGACTGGCACCGCCAGTGATGATGCTGCGCTGCTGGATGAGCTGATCGCCAACATTCAGTATCAGCCCGCTGACGCAGCAAAAAATCTCAATGATACCGTCAGGCTGATAGCGGAAACCGCACCGGAAGCCAACACGCTGCTGCGTCAGTACGTGGCGTTTGCTAATCAGCGCGCCGCTTCTCATCTTAACGAGGAGCTGGCTGGTGCCTGGGCGGCGAGAACCGTCCAGCTCAGAGCACAGGTAAAACGGCAGGAAGCGGTGGCTAAAGCTATCTATGACCGCCAGGTGAACAGCGTGCAGCAGGCGCTGAAAATCGCTCAGCAGCAGGGCTTTGAACAGGCGAAAACGGATACGCCATCCGAACAGCTGCCGGATTCCGAGCTGTTCCTGCTGGGCCGTTCAATGCTTCAGGCTCGTCTGGAGAACCTGCAGGCCACCGGGCCTGGTTACGATCTGGACTATGATCAGAACAGAGCCATGCTGAACACGCTGAACGTTGGCCCGACGCTGGTGAATACTTTCCAGACCTGGCGCTATCTGCGGACCCCGGAAGAACCGGTAAAACGCGACAGCCCTCGTCGCCTGTTTTTGATGATTATGTGGGGTGCGGTGGGTGCCTTAACTGGAGCAGGGACTGCGCTGGTACGTCGGCGTCGCGATTAATCGCACGCCAGCTTATCGTTACTTAACAGATGAACGGAAGAGAGTGACAGTGAAAGTATTAACTGTTTTTGGCACGCGCCCGGAAGCGATAAAGATGGCGCCGCTGGTTCATGCACTCGCGCAGGATAGCGAGATAGATGCACGGCTGTGCGTCACGGCACAGCACCGCGAGATGCTGGATCAGGTATTGCAGCTGTTTGCCATCGTTCCGGATTACGATCTCAACATTATGCGTCCCGGCCAGGGCCTGACCGAGATCACCAGCCGCATTCTTGAAGGGCTGAAAACAGTGTTTGCCGAATTCACCCCGGATGTGGTGCTGGTGCATGGTGACACCACCACCACTTTTGCCGCCAGTCTGGCCGCTTTCTACCATCAGATACCGGTAGGTCATGTGGAAGCTGGCCTGCGCACAGGCGATCTCTATTCTCCCTGGCCTGAAGAGGCTAACCGTACCCTGACCGGCCATCTGGCCTCTTATCACTTCACCCCTACAGAAACTGCCCGGCAGAACCTGCTGCGTGAGAATCTGCGTGATACGCGCATGTTCGTGACCGGTAATACGGTGATTGATGCTCTGTTCTGGGTGCGCGACCGGGTGCTGAGCGATGATGCGCTTCGCGCCGGGCTGGCAACGCGCTATCCGTTCCTGGATGCCAATAAGAAGATGATTCTGGTTACCGGGCACCGCCGCGAGAGTTTTGGCGACGGTTTTGAGCGCATCTGCAGCGCGCTGGCGGAAATCGCCCGCCTGCATCCTCAGGCGCAGATTGTCTACCCGGTCCACCTCAATCCTAACGTCAGCGAGCCGGTGAACCGCATCCTGCGCGATATCGACAACATCGTGCTGATCGAGCCGCAGGAGTATCTGCCGTTTGTTTACCTGATGGTGCGCTCCTGGCTGATCCTCACCGACTCCGGCGGTATTCAGGAAGAAGCACCGTCGCTGGGCAAGCCGGTGCTGGTGATGCGTGACACCACCGAGCGTCCGGAAGCGGTAGAGGCCGGGACGGTGAGACTGGTCGGTACCGATGTAGAGAAAATCGTCAGTGAGGTGACACGCCTGCTGACAGATGAAGAAGCGTATCAATCCATGAGCCGTGCCCATAACCCCTATGGCGACGGCCTGGCCTGCGAACGTATCGTGCAGGCACTCAAAAATAATCGGGTAACGCTATGACTTTCAATACCATATCAGTTATCGGGCTGGGCTATATCGGCCTGCCCACCGCCGCGGCTTTTGCCTCGCGGCAGAAATCCGTGATCGGCATTGATATCAATGCCCATGCGGTTGAAACCATCAACCGCGGTGAGATCCATATTGTCGAACCAGACCTCGACCGGGTGGTGAAAACGGCGGTTGAACAGGGCTATCTGCGGGCCGCGACCACTCCGGAACCGGCAGAGGCATTTCTGATTGCGGTGCCAACACCCTTTAAAGATGACTATCAGCCTGATTTGGCGTTTGTGAAAGCAGCTGCCGGGTCGATTGCGCCGGTACTGAAAAAAGGGGATTTGGTGATCCTCGAATCCACCTCGCCGGTGGGTGCTACCGAGCAGATGGCCGAATGGCTGGCGGCGGCTCGCAGCGATCTGACTTTCCCGCAGCAGGCTGGTGAGCAGGCGGATATCCATATTGCCTACTGCCCGGAGCGGGTGCTGCCCGGGCAGGTAATGGTCGAGCTGATTAAAAACGACCGCGTCATCGGTGGCATGACGCCTGCCAGCGCCAGAATGGCCTGCGAGCTGTACGAAATCTTCCTTGAAGGTGAGTGTGTGGTTACTAACTCCCGGACTGCGGAGATGTGCAAGCTGACCGAAAACAGCTTCCGGGACGTGAACATCGCCTTTGCCAACGAGCTGTCGTTGATCTGTGCCGATCAGGGGATCAGCGTGTGGGAGCTGATTAGCCTTGCTAACCGCCATCCGCGCGTCAATATCCTGCAGCCCGGTCCTGGCGTTGGTGGCCACTGCATCGCGGTTGATCCGTGGTTCATCGTGGCGCAGAACCCGGTTCAGGCCCGGTTAATCCGCACCGCGCGTGAAGTGAATGATAGCAAGCCGCACTGGGTGCTGGAGCAGGTGAAAAAGACTCTGGCTGAATGCCTGGTCGCCAGTGACAAACGCGCCAGCGAGCTGACCATTGCCTGCTTCGGCCTGGCGTTCAAACCGAATATTGACGATCTGCGGGAAAGCCCGGCGATGGAAGTCGTGGAGATGATTGCTGACTGGCATCAGGGCTGTACGCTGGTGGTGGAACCTAACATTCATCAGTTGCCGGAGGCGCTGGCCGGAAAAGCCGATCTGGTGTTGCTGGATGACGCTTTGCAGCAGGCTGATGTGCTGGTGATGCTGGTGGATCACGCGCAGTTCAGGGCGGTGGGCAACGACCGGCTGAAATCTCACTTCATTGTCGATACCAAAGGGGTCTGGCAGTGACGCCTGCTGCTCAGGCTGTGCAGGGTCAGCTCACGCCGCTGAAGTGGGAAAACTCGTTCTTCAAAGTGAACAGCGCTCTGCTGAGTCTGGATACGCATCAGGCGGCGATTAACGAGGCCGAACTGCAGGTGTTTGGGCTGGTGCAGGTTAAAGTACTGTCTCAGCAGACGGCGGAACTGGATGCCCTGAGCCGTCTGGGTTTTCGCCTGGTGGAAGGCGAAGCGGACTTCGTGCTCGGCATCGGCACGGGCGGGCGGCCGGAAGGGATCCGTATCGCCAGGAAAGAGCATATTCCAGCCCTGCGGGAGGCGGCCAGCGGGGCCTTTGCGCACAGCCGGTTTCGCGAACCCTGGTATCAGCCTGGCGACAGTGGCCGTTTTTATGCCCAGTGGGTGGAAAACGCGGTGCTGGGAACGTTCGATAACCAGTGCCTGCTGGCGGTGAGCGAAGCGGGCGAGATGCAGGGTTTTGTCTCGCTGCGTGAACTGCCGGACGGCAGCGCGCGCATCGGCCTGCTGGCTACGCTGCCTGAGGCTCAGGGGCTGGGCGTTGGACAGAGAATGGTTGAGGCAGCCATTGACTGGTGCCGCGCCCGGCATCTGTCCCGACTGCATGTTGGCACCCAGCTTGGCAACCTGCCCGCGATCCGACTTTATCTTCGCTGCGGTGGCGTGCTGGAACGCACCGCTTACTGGCTCTACAGGTAATCCTATGATCCCGTTTAACGCCCCACCGGTAGTGGGAACCGAACTTGAATACATGCAGTCGGCCATGGCCAGCGGCAAGCTGTGCGGCGACGGCGGATTTACCCGACGCTGCCAGCAGTGGATGGAAAACAAATTCGGCAGCAAAAAAGTGCTGCTCACTCCCTCCTGCACCGCGTCGCTGGAGATGGCCGCCATCCTGATCGATATCCAGCCGGGTGATGAAGTGATCATGCCCAGCTACACCTTTGTCTCCACCGCCAATGCTTTTGTGCTACGAGGGGCGACCATCGTGTTCGTGGATATCCGTCCGGATACGCTCAATATTGATGAGAGCCTGATTGAAGCGGCCATCACGGAGAAAACCCGCGCTATCGTGCCGGTACATTACGCGGGCGTCGCTTGTGAAATGGACGCGATCATGGCGCTGGCTGAGAAGTACAAACTGTTCGTGGTTGAGGATGCTGCGCAGGGCGTGATGTCCACATATAAAGGCAAAGCGCTGGGTACTATTGGCCATATCGGCTGTTTCAGCTTTCATGAAACCAAAAACTACACCGCAGGCGGTGAGGGCGGGGCGACGCTGATTAACGATCCTGCGCTGGTCGAGCGGGCAGAAATCATTCGTGAAAAGGGCACCAACCGCAGCCAGTTCTTCCGTGGGCAGGTGGATAAATACACCTGGCGCGATATCGGCTCCAGTTACCTGATGGCGGATCTGCAGGCTGCTTATTTGTGGGCGCAGCTGGAGGAGGCTAAGCGTATTAACGAGCAGCGCCTGCGGTTGTGGCAGAACTATTACTATGCGCTGCAACCCGTGGCGGCCAGCGGCAGGATCTCGCTGCCGTCGATGGCGTCAGCCTGTCAGCACAACGCGCATATGTTTTATATCAAGCTGCGCGATAACGACGACCGCTCGGCGCTGATTGAGTGGCTGAAGGAGGCGGAGATCCTGGCGGTGTTCCATTACATCCCGCTGCACTCCTCGCCTGCGGGGCTGCGTTTTGGCCGTTTCTCTGGCGCCGATCGTTACACGCAGTCTGAGAGTGAGCGCCTGCTGCGCCTGCCGCTGTTCTACAACCTGTCTGATAACAATCAGAAGACGGTGATCAACTCTCTGCTGAGCTATTTTTCCTGATATGTCACTGGCAAAGGCTTCGGTGTGGACAGCCGCGTCCACGCTGGTCAAAATCGCTGCCGGTTTGCTGGTGGTTAAAATGCTGGCGGTGTCGTTTGGTCCCAGCGGCGTCGGGCAGGCGGGCAATTTCCGCCAGCTGATCACCGTGCTGGGCGTGCTGGCCGGGGCGGGGATTTTTAACGGCGTCACCAAATACGTCGCGGAATATCAGCAGCAGCCCGGCCAGCTACGGGCTCTCACCGGGACGGCTTCAGCAATGGTGCTGGGGTTCTCAACGCTGCTGGCTGTGGTCTTCCTGCTGTTTGCTGAACCGATAAGCGTCGGGCTGTTTGGTCATGGCGATTACCAGAACGTGGTGCGCATTGTCGCCTTCCTGCAGGCGGGGATTGCGTGGGCTAACCTGGCGCTGGCGATAGTGAAAGGTTTTCGCGATGCGCGGGGTAATGCGCTGGCGCTAATCCTTGGCAGCCTGGCGGGCGTGGCGGCGTGGTTTGTCTGTTACTGGCTGGGTGGTTACAGCGGCGCATTGGTGGGCATGGCGATGGTTCCGGCGCTGGTAGTGCTGCCTGCGGCGGTGGTGCTGGCGAAGCGTGATCATCTGCCGCTGCGTTTCCTTAAACCGTCGTGGAATACCGATATCGCCCGCAATCTCAGCAAGTTTACGCTGATGGCACTGATCACCTCGGTAACCCTGCCGGTGGCGTGGATCATGATGCGTAACCTGCTGGCTGAACACAACGGCTGGGAACAGGTGGGATTGTGGCAGGGCGTGACCAGTATCTCGGATGCTTACCTGCAGTTTATTACCGCCTCATTCAGCGTTTATCTGCTGCCGACGCTCTCCAGGCTGACCAGCAAAGAGGCTGTTTCGCGAGAGATTTTCCGCTCGCTGCGGTTTGTTTTTCCGGTGGTGATGGCGGTTAGCCTGACGGTCTGGCTACTGCGTGATGTGGCTATCTGGCTGCTGTTCTCCAGCAAATTCAATGGGATGCGTGACCTGTTTGTCTGGCAGCTGACTGGCGATGTGTTCAAAGTCGGCTCTTACATCTTTGGCTACCTGGTGATCGCCAAAGCGTCACTGCGTTTTTATATCCTGACCGAAATCAGCCAGTTTTTACTGCTGACGCTGTTTGCGCGCTGGCTGATCCCACTGCAGGGTGCCACCGGGGCGGCTCAGGCCTATATGGCTACTTACATCACCTATTTTGCGCTCTGCGTCGGTGTATTTTTTCTTTATCGTAGACAAGTATGACAACATTGATACACGTGCTCGGCTCGGCCATTCCTCATCATAATCAGACCGTGCTGAGGTTTTTCAACGACATCGTTTCTGAGGCGGTTCCGCGCTCTGCGCCGCGTCAGTTCTGGGTGGTGGGCGAAGCATCCGCTGCTGCTGCTGGCTACGACCGGCTGGCGATCCGTTGGTTTGCTGACAAGGGGGCGATAGCCCGGGCGGTGACGGTACTCGCCAGGGCCGACCGCAGCACGCGCTTCTTCTTCCACGGGCAGTTTAATCCGGCCTTGTGGCTGGCGCTGCTGACGGGCAAGCTGCGGTCGTTGCAGGTCTATTGGCATGTCTGGGGGGCGGATTTGTATGAACAGGCCGCCGGTCTGAAATTCCGCCTGTTCTACCTGCTACGCAGGCTGGCGCATAAACGGGTGGGGCACGTGTTCGCCACTCGTGGGGATATCAGCTATTTTCAGCAGCGTAATCCTTCAGTGCCGGTTTCGTTGCTGTACTTCCCGACGCGGATGGCGCAGGTTGCTCTGCCTGCGGCACAAAAAAGCGAGGATCTGACGATCCTGGTGGGCAATTCGGGGGATGTCAGCAACAGACATATTCAGGCGCTGCAGGAGATCCATCGGCAATTTGGTGACAGGGCCAAAGTCATTGTGCCACTGGGCTACCCGGAAAATAACGAAGCTTATATCAGCCAGGTTCGTGAGGCTGGCAGGGCATTATTTGCGGAAGAAAGGTTACATCTCCTCACTGAAAAGCTCGATTTTCCGGCCTATCTGCAGCTGATCTCGCGCTGTGATTTAGGCTATTTTATTTTTGAGCGCCAGCAGGGCATTGGGACGCTGTGCCTGCTTATTCAGGCGAATATTCCTTTTGTGGTTAACCGCAAAAATCCTTTCTGGCAGGATCTGACCGAGCAGCAGGTGCCGGTGTTGTTCGCCGGAGACCAGCTTGATGCTTCAGTGGTGGCCGAAGCGCAGCGGCAGATGGCGTTGCTGGACAAATCCTCAATCGCTTTCTTTGAGCCAGCCTATGTGGCGGGCTGGCAGCAGGCGCTGTCCCTGGCGGAAGGAGAAACGGCATGATGTTGTCGCAATTCGCCGGGCTGCTGGTGGTCTGGCTGCTGTCGCTGGGAGTGATCCTGACCCTGACCGGGCGTGAGTTTCGCCGGGTACGCTTTAATTTCAACGTCTTCTTTTCGTTACTGTTTTTGCTGACCTTCTACTTCGGTTTTCCGCTGACCAGCCTGCTGATGTTTGGTTTCAACGTTCAGGTGGTGCCACCCGAATACCTGCTGCAGGCGATGCTCTCTGCCACCGGGTTCTATGCCATTTACTACGTCAGCTACAAAACAAGGTTACGGGCGAAGAGCGAAGTGCCTTCACGGCAGGTTTTTACCATCAATCGCGTGGAAGCCCACCTCACATGGGGCATTCTGGCCTTGATTGCGCTGGGCACGGTACTGGTGTTCTTTCTGCATAACGGTTTTCTGCTGTTTAAACTGCACAGCTACAGCCAGATCTTCTCTGCCGAAGTCTCGGGCGTGGCTCTGAAGCGCTTTTTCTACTTTTTCATTCCGGCGATGCTGGTGGTCTATTTCCTCAATCAGAGCTTTAAAAACTGGCTGTTTTTTCTGGCGGCAACGGTGGCGTTTGGCCTGCTGACCTATGTGATTGTCGGTGGGACGCGGGCCAACATCATCATCGCTTTTGCACTGTTTCTGTTTATCGGCATTATCCGCGGCTGGATCACGCTGTGGATGTTGGCGATGGCGGGCGTGGCAGGTGTGGTGGGGATGTTCTGGCTGGCACTGCGACGCTATAACCTGGACGTCAGCGGATCTGAGGCGTTTTACACCTTCCTCTATCTGACGCGCGATACCTTCTCGCCGTGGGAAAATCTGGGGCTGCTGCTGCAGAATTACGACAAGATTGATTTCCAGGGACTGGCCCCGATTATCCGGGACTTCTATGTCTTCATTCCCGGCTGGCTGTGGCCGGACCGCCCGTCTGTGGTACTGAACAGCGGCAACTACTTCACCTGGGAAGTCCTGAACAATCACTCAGGACTGGCAATCTCGCCAACGCTGATCGGGTCACTGGTGGTGATGGGTGGCGCGTGGTTTATTCCGCTGGGCGCAGTCGCCGTAGGGATGATCATTAAATGGTTCGACTGGCTCTATCAGAAAGGCCAGCAGGAGACTAACCGCTACAAGGCCGCTGTGCTGCAGAGTTTCTGTTTTGGCGCGGTGTTCAACATGATTGTTCTCGCGCGCGAAGGGCTGGACTCTTTTGCCTCCCGCGTGGTGTTTTTCTGCCTGATTTTTGCCGTCGCCGTGGTTGCCGCCAAGCTGATTTTCTGGCTGCTCGACAGCGCGGGCCTGATTCGCAGTCGTAAAATGGCGGTATCGCTGCCAGGGCAGAACTGATTTTTATCCGGCCTCTGGCCAGATTTGTTGTATTTGACCTTAAGGAACCGAGCATGGACTCCACTTCATCTGTCCCGCTGTATCAGATCCGCGGCTTCACGCTGCTGGGATTTAGCGATATGGCCGGGATGCTGGACTACCTCTGTCAGCAGGGCACGTTCAAAACCGGCACGCTGGTCGCGATCAATGCTGAGAAAGTGCTGACGGCGGAGAGTCAGCCGGAGATCCATCAGCTGATTGATGCGGCTGAATATAAATATCCAGATGGCATCAGCATTGTGCGTTCCATCCGCAAGAAGTATTCGCAGGCTGCCGTTTCACGGATTGCCGGGGCAGACTTGTGGGAAGGACTAATGGAGCGCGCCGGGCGGGAAGGTACCCCGGTGTTTCTGATTGGTGGTAAACCGGCCATTCTCTCGCAGACGGTGGATAAACTCCGCCGTCAGTGGAATGTGAACATTGTAGGTTCACAGGATGGTTACTTCACGCCAGCCGACCGCCAGGCGCTGTTTGCCCGTGTTGTGGCCAGTGGAGCGAAGATTGTCACCGTGGCTATGGGGTCGCCTCGCCAGGAAGTGCTGATGCGTGACTGCAAAGCGGTTTACCCGGACGCCCTCTATATGGGCGTAGGCGGCACCTATGACGTTTTCACCGGTCATGTGAAGCGTGCCCCAAAGATCTGGCAGAAAATGGGTCTGGAGTGGTTGTATCGACTGATTTCGCAGCCTTCGCGTCTGCGTCGCCAGCTCAGGCTACTGAAATACCTTAATTATCATTTGCGCGGCGATCTTTGATTCTCCTTTTTTTTAGCTGGCCAGGAGTTAAAAAGCAGCTATTTAGCGGCAGGAACCGGCTGAAAACGACTGCGCAGTAGACAGAATGCACAAAGCGTAATCAAACAGGATTTTTTGTGAAAAAAGCACTGGACAGGATCGACCCAAGTCCGTAGTATGCCCATCCGCAACGGCGCTACGCGCCCGTAGCTCAGCTGGATAGAGCGCTGCCCTCCGGAGGCAGAGGTCTCAGGTTCGAATCCTGTCGGGCGCGCCATTAATTTTGTGCGCAAGAGCTGCGGTGGTAGTTTTACCGCGTTAACAAAGAAGTAAGCAGTAGGTGTGGTGGCTATAGCTCAGTTGGTAGAGCCCTGGATTGTGATTCCAGTTGTCGTGGGTTCGAGTCCCATTAGCCACCCCAGATTTTGTACGGTATGCGAAGGTGGCGGAATTGGTAGACGCGCTAGCTTCAGGTGTTAGTGTCTTAACGGACGTG
>NZ_WHOY01000031.1:4254655-4305858 GCF_009765445.1 Pantoea sp. BAV 3049
GTCACCGTTGAACGGCGTGAATGAGGAGCGTAGCGACATCGTTATTGCATCGCTGATGTCAACAATTTCGGTGTCCAATTCACCTCACAATCTTGTTATCTTGTTATCTTGTTATCTTGTTATCTTGTTATCTTAATTTAAAGATAAATCAATTAGTTAACAACTAATTAAGTTATTACCATAATAAAATAATTGCATAGCCCGTGTTCTGGTGGCAATATTAAGTTGTTATCTTAACAACTTAATATGAGGCTATAATGATTATTGTATTAGGTAGTCAAAAAGGTGGTGTTGGCAAAAGTACACTTGCGGTATCAATAGCCGCATATCTGATGTCATCAGGCAATCGCGTGATTATTGTCGACGCAGACGACCAGAAATCAGTATTAACCTGGTACAACAACCGCCCTGAAGATCGCCCCCATATTCCGGTGACAGGAGCAACAGGCAACATCAAAGCAATGTTAAAGGAACACGAAAAATCCTATGATTTTGTCATTGCAGACTGTGCTGGCCGTGATAGTGCAGAAATGCGTAGTGGATTGATGGCCGCAAATGTTTTCATTTCTCCTTTGCGTCCTTCTCAGATGGACCTGGATGTTGTGCCTCATACATGCTCCGTTTTTACAGCAGCAAAAGATTTTAATGAGGATGTTCGGGGATATCTCGTTTTAAACATGACTCCCACAAACATGTTTGTTAATGAAGCCAATCAGGCAGCTGAAGTACTTAAGGATTACCCTGAAATGCATCTGGCGAACTCCCGGGTATGTGATCGTAAAGCACATAGAGATGCCTGGGCCGAATCAATGACAATTTTTGAAACGCAAAATGATAAAGCACAGCAAGAAATCGAAGCGTTAGTTAAAGAGGTTATTCTGTGAGAAATAGAGCAAACACTCCACCTCGTGACGAGGCAGCATTTATTAACGGTGGCACGGCTGGCCTTGATAATGCCAAAAAGTCATCAGATAAATCATCGGTTGTAAGCAAAGCAAAACCAGTGAGTATTTCCTTTTTTGAAGAAAACCTAAAAGACATTGATGACCTTATAACGGCAGAGATGGTTTCAGGTAAAGGCAGAGTGAATCGTTCTGATGTTGTCAGGGCGGCGGTAGAAGCACTAAAAACACTATCAAAAACAGAGATATCACGATTGATAGCAGAAGCAAAGCAAAGATAACGTCTTGTTATCTTGTTATCTTGTTATCTTGTTATCTTGTTATGATAATCTTAGGCATAATTCGAGGTAAGCCGCAAAGTTGCTGGCATTCCCCTTCCTCTAGACATCGATATGCCCACAAAACAGATGGCTAAGCGATCCATTGGACATTCAGGTAATAAAAACCATAAACATAAGGTAACTATCATGGGTTTTGTAAATAACATCACGTACAAGAAAAGACCACTACCCGAAGCCGCCACTTCTGAAAATTTTTGCACAAAAGATTTAGAGTTTTTCTGCCCATTCTATGTTGTTTCCGAAGAAGGGCGGTTACTCAAAGATAATCAGGATGGAACCTACACCGATTTAAACTTCACAGGGAAACTATATGTAAACTGCGAAGATAAAGACTATAATGCATATTGGTTTAGTTTTGATGAAACAGGAAATCTGTTCGAGACCAGCCTGATTCTATATTAATAAGCCGCGCTGCGAATTTCACTGCTCACCTAGGTACAATAGTAAAAGTGTCCATAAAATACTTCTGATGATCGTATTTATTTTTATTGACCTGTTACCGAAACCATGAGTCTGTTCAGAGCTTGCATCTGAGCAGGCGAAGGGTTGGACAAGCCTGACGGGCGCGCCAGGCTGTCACATTGAGGTATGCTCTATATATACCACCAGTAAAGATACCGACGAATGTTATTGTGACCACATAAGTGATACCATAGTACGCAAGACCACTTAAATGTTACCAGAAGGACAAATAATGTTCGTTTTTGGTTACCTCCGGGCATCCACCTCAGAGCAGGATGCCAGCCGGGCAAAAAATGCACTGAAGGCATTTGCAAACCAACATGGCCACCGTATTGCTGGCTGGTATATCGATAATGTCTCCGGTACTACAATGAACCGTCCTGAACTGATCAGGCTTCTTGGGGATGCGGAGCCTAGCGATGTCATTCTTATTGAACAGGTCGACAGGCTTACCCGCTTGGATGATGCAGGCTGGGAGACACTCAGAAAGCAAATCACCGACAAGCAGCTGGCCATTGTCAGTCTTGATCTACCGACCAGCCATCTGGCGCTATCCAGCGCAGTAAGTGATGACTTTACCCGAAGCATGCTGAAGGCCGTAAATAGCATGATGCTGGATATGCTCGCCGCTATTGCCCGAAAAGACTACGAGGATCGGCGACGTCGTCAGGCTGAAGGTATAAGCAAGGCAAAAGCGGAGGGTAGATATAGGGGCAGGGTAGCCGATGCGCAGAAACATGAATTAATACGCACACTTCGTCTTACGCACGGCAAATCCTTGAGGGAAACAGCCCGTCTGGCTGGAGTGTCAAAAATGACAGTGATACGCGTCTGCAGCAGTTCTGAAGGTGAGGAAGCGTAATCCCCGGACCAGCCTCCGATGAAACTCAGGTACCAGAACTCCAGCTCCGGTATAATAACTTCCATTGGACTTCAAAACCTTATTATAAACGCGCTCAATACGCTGGGCTTCACCAGTACGACCAGGCAGAGTGGACACACAACGGCCTGCGGGACTTTCAGTAATAACTGCGGGATATTGGATTGATGAATGGCTAGGCAGGGTAAATACGTTAGCATTGCTGGATCTCCAAACAGCCCTATAGCTCACCCTGACGGGTTGGCTTGCTATGGGCGCGTGCCAGAGATTGAAACGAAAAATGACTTTATTCCAGCTGGGGATATTTTCCTGCGTGTGGGGAGGCATACAGGGCCTAATCGTGGCTTTGGTGTTAACCATATTTGGGCTGAACATGAGAAAGAATTAGCCCGGCTTGGCTATAATACAATCAGTGATGTTGCTCGCTTTGTGCGGGATATTATCCAGCCAGGAGCCCCCATTTATTGTGAGTTTAATCATCCGGGCGGGAAACACAGAACGACTGTTCTAAAATCTGCTTTGGGTATGGTGATTCTGGAGCCAAGAGAAGCTCCAGAGACTGATTCCGGTTGGATTTATGTGGTTGTAACGGCTTATTCGAAGCGTAATCCACATGGTGTACAGATAGGCAGAATTATATAAAAAAACAGGGCGCATATAGCGCCCTTATGAATTTGTTGGTAGTCGCAGCATTTCTTTAGCACTAAGGGTTCAGAAACCGACTCATGTCGTAACTACCCGGCAGGTGATCAGCCACCTGACTGCCCGGCACAGAAGGCCTGTATCTGATTTGCGCCCCCTGCGTATGCTCTTGCAGTAAGATAATACTAGACTAATATGACAGGATATGCAACCGCCATTATCAACGTCAGACGGCACGGGGAGCGGCCTAACGGTTGTCTGGCTACATCAGGGACGACCAGATGTAACTCTACGACTAATCATCCTTTCCTGACACTCCCCGTCCGGCCATCAGCGTAAACTGGTAGGGCAGGGAGGTATTCCTTTCAGGCTCTGCTTGCCATATCTGACTTAAGCGGCTGGGGATAAATTTACCAGACCAGATTTTTATGACGTCGTTCCCGCCTTTTAGGCGTAGGGGAAGAAAATTTATGTATATCGCCCCGAAGTCATCGTTTTGAACTGGAGAATAATAATTCAATATTTTCAAAGTGTTCTTTTATTATGCTAATAATAAAATCAAGTGAACCTTTTAGAAAGATAACTTCATCATTCTGGAAATACAATGTCCCATTACTGAGTGATGTAAGACTGTTTAACTTATCTTTATCATTTGTAATAATAGCATTATTATGTATACATGCATTCCTTAACCTAGTAAGTTGGTTTAATAATTTCATGTTTTCGGAATGAACCATTCCGAAGACTTTTTTGAGAATAATGTTGCACCTTTCAATCCCAGTTCCGTTTATATCTTTATAGCTCAATGGAAATTTCATTGCATCCATTCTTTTATTACAAAAGTTAGTAAGATGAAATTCCAGCATACTGTAAATTGTCAGAAAAGAGGAACGCCTGAAACAGGATGGTAATGAAACCGTATAAGTATCAACGACATCCTCAAAAGAATAACTGGCATATTGTTTATATGAATAATATTCAGTGTCTGGACCTTCGTCTACTTCTATTACATGCATTGAAGGTTCTTTTTCTTCAAATGCTTTTAGCGAATGCAATATAACATCTTCTGTTTCAGATACAAGACACTCCATCAGGACCGTTGTATTTTTTAGTTGAAAAACGAGAGCATCAAAAGGAACTAATAACTTCATCGAAACACTCCAGTAAATATTAAAAAGTCAAAAAAGCCTTGCCAGCAACAGCGCCCACTACATGACTAATCAAACCAGCCATCTGCAGCGGCATATCCGGCTCACTTCTCAACAGGCGTGATAACAACAGGTAAGTTGTCCACGTCCTCGGAGTTCACTGGTACCGGGGGCAACCACTTTAATTTGGGTTTCCGCTCATGGGCAAGTTCCGGCTTTTTGCTTCCCGTCCAGTATGTATGCCAGTGCCCCCGGCGTATATGAGGACGTTTGCCGCCCGTTGCTGTCGGTCGGCCTTCACTGGCGGGTTCAGACTGGCGATATTGACGTATGGCCTGCCCCATCCTAATACCCACATCCCATTCCCTGATGGCTGTTGCCGGCGATTCATGGTCCAGGTGAACCTGCCTTTTATTCTTCTCTGGACGTTTGAGTTGACTGACTTCTCTGATGTCATTCATCTGTGAACAGATATAAAGCACCATTGATAGCTGTGCGTTAAGAAGATTAAATTCTCTTTCCCTGAAATCCTTGATATCCTGATTAACCGTCACAACTACCTCGCCGTCGATGCATTCCATCTGCCGTGAATCGATAAGTCCTTCACGTGAGTCCTTTATCCGGATAACATTGTTGACGACATCAACGTCTTTTTCTTTCAGGCCAGAAACTCCCTGACCTTGTTTCAAATCATCAATAATGAAAAGGCGGATAATATTCCCGTCATTATTATAAAGCGGATAAAAGAAGAAGCCATTTATTGGGTAGGAAGTGAGAAGCTCAGTGTGCAGTTCTTCGGCAGAAACATAAATACTCCATGCGGGAAGCTCCTTCAGAACCTGAGCCGGAATGTTATCAACATAGGTACCGGCCACATCGCTGATAATATCAGCGCTCAGTCGGTAAATTTTCTTTGTATAGCGCCAGTATATAAAACTCAGAACACTGTAGGGTGATAATTTGTTTTTCTGAAAAAGATATTCTATTTTTGCGGCCTGTTTTTCATCTTTATGCTGACGCTGAAGAAGATTCATCAGGATTCGTTCTTCATCCTTTCTGTCGATGAATACTAATGGATTATCACTACGTTTTTTCTTTCTGAATGAAAAAAGTTGGTCCTCAAGGCCAGGGATCGCGCTGATAGCTTTCTCTATCTTTTTCAGAAAACCTGGTTGCTTTAATTGCGACATATCCCTCTCCTTATGGTGTCCTTTAAATACCTGGAATAATCATATCATGCGATTTTGTGAAGGTGCGCTCCGGAAACCTGACGGGCTACCAGCATAAACTGGTGGGGCAGGGAGGCATCCTGTGCCGAATCAGCCTGCCAGCCACACCGGTTAAACAGCTTTACCACGGCCCCAACATTACCGGTCAGGCGCGTCAGCAGCGGATTTATCTGTCGCCCATCGTCGTCAAATGCCGCGTCGAGGTTAGTCCGTGAGAGATAAATGCCGTTCACGTCGGCATTCAGGGCTAAGGCATACCGCCCGGACCATTCCCGATCGCTCAACAGGCGGTAATTCCAGCTCATGTCTTTCGCGGTTTCCAGGGCATAGGTCAGCCGGAACAGGTCGTTTTGCTCAGACAGTTCGCCGGTGCAGGAGCGCCAGAGGTAATTCAGCTTGCTGGCCAGCTTCGCGCTGACGCCCAGCTGGCGTCCCTGTTTCAGAAGCCACTCGATATCGGGCGCCACATCACGCGAAAAACGCCTTTGCTTCAGCGCGGTCGCCAGCCAGCGGGTGAGAAAGAGATTTTCCTGTGCCGGTGACAGCACATCGCCGTTCTGCCTGGCCAGCGCAAGTGCCACCAGGGCGCACCATGCCAGATGGCCCGATTTTTCTGTCAGCGTCACTGAGTGCTCTTTTCCTTCTTTATTCTGTCCACAAAATTCTGGCGGGTTCCCGCTTACGATCATACTGAGAGTATTTTATCCGGAACAGCAACAAAGTGGCATCCGGAACCGTCTGCATCCGCTCAGCGCATGGCCCAGGCGTAATGTTTTTCCGCGTAATCGTACAGACGGTAAGTATTATACTCATCACCACCGATGAAAATCCCGTTATCCACTATCCCCTCGGCCAGCCGCTGCGTGTACCGGTGCGCGGCCTCATCCAGCTCTGTCCGGCTTCCCCATGCCCCCTGCAGCTTGCGCCAGTGCAGCCTTACGGCTTTCAGCTGACGACACATCTGCTGGCAGATGAAGTAGCAGGCCACCACGTTGCGCGCATCGCCCACAAAAACGACGTCGCTGTCCGGGCGGATCATTTCGTTCCACAGGTAGATATCGTGGCAGCCCAGCATCATGGCCACCCGCTTTGCCACAAAACCGCCGTACCAGTAATACGCTGTGCGGGGGATGTTCAGGCGACGGCTCTCGGCAATATTACCGGTGAGGAATGACAGCAGGTCAGACTCCGTCAGCTCACGGACCAGCGCCTCCAGCACCCTGTGCCAGGCGTCTGTCTCACTGACTTCAGACAGCACAGCAAAATGGCGACTGACAATGCCGGCAATCAGCTGCTCCGGCACGGCGGTATCACTTTCTGCCTGAAGGGACAGTTTACGGCACAGTTCCTCGCGATCCACCAGGGCATTCAGCATGGCTTCGGAAGTTACGTTTTGCGCGGTGGCCAGCGATGCGACACGTTCACGCAGGTTGTCAGAGAGAAAGACGCCAGCCCCGGCAGCAACCGCCGACGGTATCCTGACGCGGCGTGATACGGGCTTGTAGATTTCGCCGGTCTCAGGCCTGATTTTCAGGCCTGCCTTAAGCCAGCGGCTCAGCTCCTGAGGAAGGATATCCGGGTTGTCCTTCAGAAAGCGCGCCCGGTTTCCGCGCGCCGTTCCGTACACGCTGTCAATGTAGTCGGTCAGCAGCATAACGATATCCACAGAAGTGTTTATAAACACAACCGTTTATATCACATGCATACCGGACTGGCGAGCAGTGCGCAGCCGGTCCACTGAATGACGCGAAGCGTCATGGAGGCGCCAGCTGAAGGTGAATATAGCTCAGTGAGAGACTGGCGCCGTAGCCCGGCGCAGCCGGTTACCGTTTTGATAGGTTCTGCCAATCCATCCCTTCGCCCTGTCAGACCAAAACCCGCTAAAAGCGTTACAGAAGCTTGTGTGCGCCGTCGGAGTGATTCCGGCATAGCCGGAATGTATCTCCGCGTTAGCGGGCCGTAAGGGCCGCTTACGGGCGTGTTACTCAATACTTCCAGCGAAACGACTCACAGCGACTCAAAACCCTAGTTACAACATCCAGCATTAAAAGCGATGTTGTTCCGGCCCTTAGGGCCGGGGCGGCCTCGCTTTTCAGTGGTGGGGAGGGGCTGTGAGGTTTCAGACTGGCACTGTTGGTGCTCTTGGGAAATATTTCGTATGTTGTAACTATGGTTGGGGCCCGTCGCGTAGCGATGGGAGCTACTTAAGGAAGGTAGTTACCGAACCGGCGCGGACGTAGTCCGCTGCAAGGGCGGACATTATCCTCGTTTTCCACAGGAAAGCGGGACTGAATAAGATTCATTTTTTAATTGAATGTTTAAAAAGGGCAAAAGCGCGTAAGCGTTCGTTGGTCATAAAGAGCATAGAACTCCCAAAAGATTAAGAAAAACTTGCGAGTAATACTCTCTGTCATTGCGGGTAAAAAGCTCTCTATGTTTGCGGATATTTGTGCATAACCATAAGGACATGACCAATTTGCATCATCACGGTGATTTTAGCCTGTAATAAGTGTAGTAACGGCAGGCTTTACTGATGACTTTTTAGCCTGTTTTTAAACGCGGGGAAGCACGAAAACCGCCAGCGGCGGTAGAGGGAAAATATGGAGTGAGTGTTAAGTTAGCCTGGTGGCTCAGCGTCAAAATTGAGCTTGATCTGGCGCAGGTAATGGTAGACCAGCAACTCGAAATCATCCGGCGCCATGCCTGAGACCTCCGGCCGTGTGTTGATCAACCAGGCAGCAATCTGGAACTGCCGGTCATCAAGCTGGCTAGCGCGCGCAATTCTGGAAAGACGCTTCTGTTCTATCGCTTTCTCGCGGCGAACCTTCAGGGCCTGTGCCACTTTCTCGTCAGAGAAGCGCTGTCGGGCCGCTTTTACGGACATCACTTCACCAGGGGCAAGAATCCCCTCGGCCATCGCGAGCAAACGTTCATCACGCTCTTTATACAGCAGGTCGAGATTGACCTGGAGAAGCTTAAAGAACTGCTCTGTTAAAGTGACATGCCGTGGGAGGTATGTTTTTGTGTACGGGTCCAGGCGGCGCATGTACGGCTCGATAAGGCCGTAATTTTCTAAGAGATCGAGTGCGCGGCAAATGCGGGAAGGCGTGACCTCTTCACCTGGTATTACCTCACCCCGGGAGTCTTTTGGGCTTAACGCCTTGCATATCTGTGAACTGTTGAGGGCGACGTTAAAGGTGGCAATGTCGCAGCCGCTAACCAGCAGAACAGCCATCGCATCAAGAAGATGCTGGCGTTCCTGGCGGAAATCGCGCTCACGGCCAGCATTCGTGCGCATATGCACGAAATACGGATGCCGCGAGAAACGGCGTTTCTGGGCGCGATGATACCCGTCCCGAAGTACTTTTGGGAGCTGGTTAAAGGTGGCAGGTCGAAGATATTTAGGATCAGCACACTTACACGCCGTCGAGTGTGTTCCGCGACGACGGCGTGTACGCTTCGGAGAAACAACAGCAGAATCGCGTGCTTCACGCAGATTCACTGAATCGTATTCCGACCAGTCGAAATAGGTAGTATCGGAGGACGTTCCGCTATTCAAACCCGCCCGCACTTATGTTGCACGGAAGGAGCAAATGGCGCAGAAACAAGTATTGAACTTTTCTGAGCATAAAACTATACTCCCTGCATAGAGCAACAGCTTCTATACAGTTTAGGTAAGCCCCGGTAATCTTCTTCGTCGCCAAACATTGAAAGATTATCGGGGTTTTGTCTTTTCTGGTCCCGGGTAGACACCTCATCAGAACCAGTTCCCTGCCACCTTACGGCGTGGCCAGCCATCAAAATTCTTTAAACGATCAGTAATCTAGCACTACGTGCCCACTCAAGCAAGAATGTCAGCCCATAACGCCAGTTTAACTGGCTTTGTCGATTAAACGGCTAAACAGTTCTGCCTGACTCAGACCGCTTTCTGCACACATTTCCTGAAATTTGCTCTTGAGCTCTTTAGGCACAAGGATCTTAATTTCTTTGTGCGTTTCACGTTTCCGCGCAACAAAACTTTGTTGTCGCTCAGAAGCACTCAGCGGATGGCCTTTGCGGTACGCACGTTTTTCTTTCGATGAGGAAACTGCATTTCCAGGCTGCGACATCTCTGCCTCCTCAAGGATCAAATCTGGATCTTTGCAGAGAATACTACAGATTCCTGAAATCAGCGACTTACTTTATGAACGTAACCTGTGTTGGCGCACGGTTTACGTTTCAGGATCGTTTATTGAAATGTCAGTACGTCTGTTTCCAGTCCGTTCCCTGTGCCCAGCGGGATGTCCAGTGGTTCAGGTAGCGGCGGGCTAAGACTGGGTCATCCCAGACGACAAGCACGTTCTCCGAGTTCGAACGGTCTGCAGCCCGGCTGAAGTTAAATGAGCCGACCTCAGTGTTGCGGCCGTCGGCAACGATCACTTTGTCATGGAGAATTTTGTAAGCACTGACGGTACGAACCGGAATGCCGGCACCGGCCAGAAGGTTCATGGCAGCTTTACTGGCGTTGTTGTTCTTTCCGGTATTGGCTTTCCAGTCCAGAACCACGGCCACATCCACACCCCGGCGTTTTGCTGTGACAAGCGCCCTGACCACCTCCGGAGAGGTGAAGGAGTAGCCCATCAGGCGGATATCCTGCTGTGCTGAGTCAATGGTCTTAAGGACCAGCTGCAGCGCCGTTCCTTCCGGAGAAAAACCCGCCTCGATACTGGCGGCACAAACTACCGGCACGGGCGCTGAAAGCGCCAGACTGAGCAGGCCGGGCAGACACCATCTGCGGGCATTACGGGTTATTCGCATTGCGATCCTCATTACATGCCATCCATTAAATGCGGGGAAAATATCTGCACTTCACCAGGCCGCAGCCAGAGGCTCAAAGCCAGCTCCTCCATCAACACCAGCGTAACGACGACGAATGTCCACATTCGATGATCGCGCTTCAGGAGACGACTGAAAAATAGTGCACTGACTATCAAAATGCCGACGGTTACCCAGGGGACGAGCTGATTGATAAGCATTGCATCGCTGCTGCATTCAAAACATGCCATATGATTTCATCTTCTCTGAATTAATTAAGAAACGCCGGATGCGGGAAAAACTCGCTTTTACCCGCATCCGGGGTTGGCCAACCGAACAGCGTGAGGGCGGCAGGACAGGGGCACGTTGACCAGGCAAACGCGCAGGTCAGCATACCCAGCGATGCCGGGACCAGTGTTCAGTCTGGCTGGATTAAGGTTGACGCTGACCGGGGTCAGCGGAGCCCGTCGCAACGACGTGCGTCACTGGGCAGCGGCCAGGAAGACCACCACCAGGGTGAAAATCAGCGAATACCGCCCGCCGCTTTCTGAATAGCGGCGTTCAGGGTGTCGCCGTCAGTGAAGCCAGGGATAACGGTCACATTGTCTGTGCTGGCACCGCTGGACGGCATGACCACCAGGGCCGGTGTTCCGCCAAAACCCAGCTGCTGTGCCAGTGCACCGATACCCTCGAGGGTACCCTGAACATCCGGCGCGGTTTTCACATCTGACTTCACGGCTTTTGCAGCCGTGCTGATATCAGCATCCGTCAGCTTGCCCTCATTATGCCCGGTGGCATAGACCGCATTATGGTACTGCAGATAAGCCTCACTGCCCTTTTGCTGGTAAATCTGCAGGCCGGTTTTAGCGGCCGTCAGCGACGCCGGCCAGCGGCTTCCGAAGATAGGGAGTTCCTTGAACACAAAGCGTACGCCCGGGTTGGCCTTAATCACTTTCTCCAGCGCCGGTGCCAGGCGGGCACAGTAGATGCACTGGTAATCGAAGAATTCGACGACCGTCACTTTCGCATCGGCGGGGCCATATGATGGCGTGCCTTTATCGTTCAGCAGCGCGGCCTGATGCTGAATCACGGCCGCCGTCATCGCCTGCTGCTGCTTTTCCTGCTGCTGTGCCTGCAGTTTCTGACTAACCTCAACCAGCACTTCAGGATGAGCCAGCAGGTAGTCTTTCGCGATTTCACCAATGCGGGCCTCCTGCTCCGGACTAAAGACAGGTGTGGCTTTCTCCGCCGCATTTGCCATACCGGACAACAGAGCGCTGGTCATCAGCACCGCCAGTGCGGTGCGCTTTACTGTTAACATTTTAATGTTCCTTTTTTTCATCTTTGGTGGCGGCCTTCACCGCCTGTTTCTTCAGTTTGTCTGCCTGCACCCGCGCCAGCTTCAGCCTGGCGGCCGCTTCACGCTCCGGAGGGACGAGAGAGTCCACAGAACCATCCGCGTTGTAGCATGCGACCCCGACGGTCAGGCTGCTCAGATACGTTTCCGTCCGCGTCAGCGTTTTCAGACAGCGGCGGAGCACCTTATGCGACAGCGGCAATGTTCGCTGCGCAGCATCAGCAAAGAGCTGTTCCCTTACCCCGATGGCCAGCGGACGCAGCTGACCGCCAGTGAACAGGCCCGGCCAGTGTGTACTCAGCGTCTGCACGGCGTCCGCCGGGCGCATCAGCCGTGGAGAACGACCAGGTCGCTGCTGCTTCTTCGGGGATGGGGGGATCACCGCCACCACCTTTTTGGGTGGAGGCGCAGGCTGCTTTTTTTCTTTGGCTTTTTTGCTTGCCCGTTGCCCGGCTGAGGCATCCGGGGAGCGGGCGGTCTGTCATCCGGCAGCGGCTTTTTATTGCGTTTTGGCCCGGTGTTCACCACCACCGTTTTCCGTCGGGAGACCGTGATGTCCACCTCCGCCTCGCTGGCAGGCGCGGACGTGTCTGCTGACGGGGCCTTACGCTTCAGGCTCAGGAGCGGACGGGTTTTGTCATCATTCATAGGCTGACTCGAATAGTGTGTTGATAGCTCGGGAGTAATTGTTATGTGAAGTATTCCACAGGACCGGTGCTGGCGGCATTGATATTGCGCGACAGATGCCGGTTACTCACCAATTTCCTTCTCTTTCACTATCTCGCGCTCAACCCGGTGAAGCTGGTCGGTCACGCTCTCTCGCTGCCGCGCCTGCTGTGTGGCCTGACTTAACCCGGCCTGCTCCTGTTGCCGGGATTGTTCAGCCTCACGCTGCAGCGCACGGGATTCAGCGCGCTCCGCCTGCTGCAGGGCATCCGGACGTTCGGCATCACCAGGTAAATGCGGGACAGCCTCCGCCTGCTGCTGGCGTCGGGCTTCTTCAGCCAGCGCCTTCGCCATCCGCTGCTCTTCCGGCGTTTTGAGGCTGACCGGGTCCGGCGTGTCGGCCGGGTTACTTTCCGTGTGGCGGGAAATGTCGGCACTGTCCGGCATAGCCAGCCCACCACTCAGTCGCTTCATAATGGCATCGGTAGGGGATTCACCACTGACGACCACAATACCGTCGCCAGGATGCTGCTGCCCCAACTGGCGGGCCTCTGCCAGGTCCGTGGCCTGACGGGTCAGGCCGGTTTCGCTTTGCCGGAATATCACCAGTGTGGCATCTTTACTGCCGAGCAGGCGCGGGTTATCACTGAGGCCCCGCAGACGACCGTCGCTGTCGAGCTGCACCTCCCGCAGCAAAACCGCCCGCTGCACGCCGCTGGCATCATGCACCGGCAACGCCACATGCGGCGCCGGATATTTCCGGCTGCCGTGGATAAAGCGGGCCTCACCCGCCTCCGGCAGCTGCGTTGCCAGCGCACGCCCCAGGGCGCTGTCAGACAACGGCGTGGCCTTTTCCCATAGCTGTTGTGCGGTCGCAGCCTGACGGTCATCGTCGGCCAGCAACACATCGTGGGCCGTCTGCCGCTCTGCAGGCTGAGAGACCTTCTTCAGCCACTTACCCAGATTGTCGGTATAGACCTGCACATGCACTTTTACACGCGACAGGCCGACATACGCATCTCGCAGGGAGGCCAGCGCCTGGCGCCCACCGTCCACGCCGGCAAGCACGATGACATACAATGCGCTGGCTCCCTGAGCCTTGTGCGCTGTTCCGGCATAGCCGTAGTCCAGATGACGGTCAGCCAGGTCGGCGTTCGGGTTCAGGATGCGGGTCTCCTCCCCCTGAGTCAGCTGCAGCTCGCCGTCTTTTGTCACGCCGGTGACGGTCCAGTTGCTGTTCGCTTCACGTCCGCGTTCGCGGTCAGAACGGGAGAAACTGACCTTCTCCCCGACCGATACAGCAATCTCACGGGGTTTAAACACCGCGATATCCCGCAGACTGCTCTCAAAGGCCGACAGCGCCTGCGCCTGACCGGTGTCATCAATCAGTTCGACATAACCGTTCTGTTTGCTGTCCTGCCCGGCGCGAATGGTGTAGTAACGGTCGTTAATCAGCGCAATATTGCCGTGCTGCGCCATCATTCCCGCCACCGACTTCAGCCTGTCGGTCTGCGTTTTCACCCGTTCCAGCACGGTAATGCTCACTTCACGGCCGAGCTCACCGCGCTCCTGCAGCTGAGCGTGGATGGCGGTATTGATGGCGTTTTTGTCGGCGTTGGTCTGGGTGACAATCAGCGTACTGTCTCTCGCCTCCGGGGTACGACCGGTAAAGTCATCGACGATGGCCTGTATCACCCGGTCCCCCTGCTCTTCCTTCTGTTCTTTCGTCTGGGGGATGGCCACCACGGATTGCCCCGGTGACCAGCGGCCCGGCGTTCTCGGCACCGTGTCCGGCGTCACGCTGCGGATGGTGTCCAGTGCCGCCGGGACCTGGCGGGCAATGACCGATTCGATCGCCGGTTTCAGCGCCGGACTCTGACGCACAATGTCCTGCATGATGGCGGTATCTAACGGACTACGCTCCTGCAGCAGGGTGAACGGTGCGCCGTTATCCACCGGCAGCAGCTGGTCCCGGTCACCGCTCAGCACCGCACGACCACCACCGGCGGCGATATGGCTCATCGCATCGGCCATATCCCGGTTGCCCACCATCGAGCTCTCGTCCACAAGGAACAGGGTCTTACTGAAATCGGGCTTCTCTCCGCCCTGAATGCGGCGCTCCATATCCATCAGAAAGCTCGCCAGCGTCTGCGCTTTGACGCCGACATCAGCCATCTCACCCACCGCCCGGTGGGTCGGGGCCAGCCCGACAACATCAGGACGCTGGTCTGCCGGCAGCGTATCAAGGGCCGCCAGTACGGTTTTCAGCTGGGTGGTTTTCCCCACCCCGGCGTAGCCCTGTATGCCGGTGAAACGGTCAGTGCTCTCCAGTATCAGGCCGGAGGCCTGCTGCTGCCCGGCCGTCAGCCCGGCGAATAACGCCGGGTCGGCGTGGCTCAGGAGTGGCGCCTGCGTGTCCAGCCCCTCCACCACCAGACGAATGACGCGCTTCTCCGCCTCATAGCTCGCGGCCGTCACATACAGCTGCTGTGCGATGCCTTTCGGTCCGGGCACCGGGATAATTTCCCCGGTCTGCACCTGTCGGGCCAGCTCCTGGTCCACATCCCCCTGACGCAGGGAGGGGTGCAGCGGCAGAGCATTTGCCAGTACATCAGGTCGGCTGAATACCACTTCACTCCCCTGGGTCAGCGTCACCGCCTGACGCACCGCTTTCTCTGCCGGCGACATCAGCGCATCCTGCGCCGCCGACAGCGCGTCAGCCAGTTCACCGTTCTGCGGATTCACCTGCGCCAGCGCGGTCCGGTACAGCGGTGAACGGGACAGGCGTCGCCCGGCCTCATCGTTCGCCAGCGGGGTATACAGCTGTATGTGTTCGCCGCTGCGGGCCAGGGTATTGAGCATCGTCGCCCCGGTATCCCGGCCGGATACTGCCGCCAGCACCGTGCCCTGCTCACTGACGCGCTTTCCCGGTGAGGTGACGTAGCCGTATCCGGCCTTCAGCGGTTCGTCGGTACGAATCACGCGCTTCTGTCCGTCCTGCTCCACCACCAGGCTGTTCTTTCGCACGGCAGTGACCGTGACACTGTCACCGGCTCGCTGTTTTCCCTGTCGCGCCAGCCAGGTCAGTTTCTCCCCTTCGGCAATATCAACGGTCTGTGACCGGTACAGGCTCCAGCTGCTGTCCACCTGACTGAGCTTCATCCCCTGACGCTGGCCATCCTCATCGACCAGCATCAGCGAACGGGTCTCCGCGCTGACGCGGTCAATCGTATAGCGCTGAGATACCCGGCTGTCCGGAGCGCGTTGCTCGAGCACCATGCCCTCCCGGTACGTATCCAGCTGGCGCCGGTTTTTGCTGTCCAGCCACTGCGGAACCAGCGTGTCGATGGTCGCTGTTTTACTCCCGAGCAGCCCCTTCTCCTGCAGCGTCTGCCGCAACGCTGCCGTCAGCGACTGCTGCTCGCGCTCGCCGCTAGCCTGGACCACCACATTCTCTCCCTGGCTCACCATCGCCACATAATCCCGGGCCAGTACCGTATAACGCTGGCGCTTGTCCGGCTCACTGACCACGCTGACGGCCACGGTGCGTTCCGTTTCTGCCCGGTAGCGGGTCACCCCGGCCGCCTCCAGCGTCTGCAGGGCATTGCCGGTCCCGCTGCGCCCGCCGCTGTCCATCATCAGTAGCTGCGACTGCGCGCGAAGCGCCTGGTCGGTGACCGTCAGCGCATCGCGGACGGAAAGCTTCTCCGCCCCGGCCACAATCAGGGTACTGTTCTCCGGCAACGGGGCCTCTGACAGCCCTTTCAGGGTTATCACTTTATCCGTCAGCCCGGGCTGCTCGGCCAGCCAGCGCTCACTGCTGCGGTCGGTGGCCAGCACCACCACGTCCCGCCCCTGTGACTGCGCCAGCTGCACGCCTGCCAGCACCGATTCACGCATACCGCCTGCACCTCCGGGCTGGCTGACAATCGCCAGTGAAGGACGGTCTGCTTCAATCTGCTGCATCACCGGTGCAGACGGAGAGGACCGGGCGGGAACACCGCCAGAGACCACCACAGTGGATTTCATCTCCCCGGCCAGTTGCTGCAGGCTCAGTTCGTCCAGCAGATGAATGGAGGAGGTAAACAGACCTTTCTCCCGATCCAGCGGTATCAGCTGCTGGTCCTCAATCGCCAGTTCAATGGCAGAACGCGCCATCACCGCAATTTGCTCCCGCGCATCGAGACTGTTCAGCGTTCGGTTCAGCACATCGGAATAGGTAAAGCGGGTACGTTTTTCACTGAGCTGAGAAATCGCCAGGCTCACCGCCTGACGAACATCGTCCGGGGTCGTCTCCGGGCGTATTGCTCTGTCACTATCCATAGCCTTCAGACGGGCTTCAGCCTCCTGACGAAACGCGCCGATATCGAATCCTTCCTGCTCCAGACGGTTCATCCAGTCGGTCAGCAGTTCGACCCGGTCGGGATCTTTCTGTTTAGCCTTACGCGTATCCAGCGCCGCCACGTCACGGGATTTCAGGGAAGCGCCATCACCAACGGCCTCCCGGATTTGTTGCGTACGCTGTGAAAATATCTCCACCGGGACACCCTCGATTTCCCACAGATCGTTTTTGCCGGTCACCACGGTCCGGAATCCCATCTCCTCCACGGCCTGACGCAACTCGTTACGGTAGATTTTGCCCAGCGCAACCTGCAGGGCATAGACGTTCTCGATAAACCCGCTGTTGCCGACCTTATCGCTGGATAGGGTTTTCCACTCCCCCAGGTACTCCGTCAGGTTCATCACTATCAGGTGCGTATGCAGCTGCGGATCAAGCTCACGCGAGGTGTCATGATGGAAAGCGGCGGCCAGCAACTTACCGGTCATCTCTGTCTGGCTGACCCCATCCACCATGACTCGCGTACTGGCCAGTCGTTCAATTTCCCCCATGGCCACACCGACAGCACGCTGATGGGCCTCCAGAATACGGCTGTCGCCCAGTACCACACCCAGCACGGAAATACTTTTGGGTGCCGACAGCGTCAGATCGTAACCCGGCCGGTGAACATTCTGACCGCCCGACATCCGGGAGAGATCGACGCCCTGCGGGAAGAAACCGGCCAGGGCATCATCGAATGTCTTCGCATCCACGGGGCCTTCCAGCCCTAACAGCTCTGCAGCTTTCCCCATCCAGGACGCTTCCATACTGCCGAGAAAGTAATAATTATCTTTCGCCATGTAGTAGCTGGCTCCGCCGCCAGCAGTCGATGATACGGTCAGCATTACCAGCGGTCCCCCGGCTCATACTCCCTGTCCGGTTCGTCATGTTCACGGTGAACGAGGATATTTTTCTCTTCTTCCCGCATCGCCTGCAGGGCCTCCTGCTCGTACGCCGCATAGTCTTCGTAACGATCTGGCTCAGTCAGGATTTCGCCGGTCTGTGTATCCACCTGCAGTCCGTCATATTCCTTCACCCGACCACCGTTCTGGACCGGACTGGTCGTTGCCTGGCTGCACCGGGTATCAGGCACGGAGGACGATACAGCGGCCGGTGGCAGAGGGGATGAATTGATGGTTTCTGTTGCAGCCGTGGCCGAAGGTACGGTGGCAACTGGTGCTGTTGTTGCCGGTACAGCAGGCTCGTTGCTCTGTACCGCAAGCAGCCTGTCGATGCTGTCTTCATCCAGCTCGCGGCGGGTAATTTCCTCCTCGATTTCCGGGTCCAGGCTGTCGTTCAGTTCGCGAGGCAGATACTCCGCCGCAATGAAGGGTAACTTCTCGTACGTCATGTTCATGCGCACCACCGGATACGCCCCCGGCAGTGTCACATAACAGGTCAGGTCTGGCAGGGACTGCACGTCGGAGTAGTTGACCAGATACTGGTCATCTTCCTGCTTGCTGAACGACACCCCGTCACGCACGGTATCTGCACCATAGCTGTACTGCTCGTTAAACACCTTCGCCCGGCGCTGGCCCAGCTGACGCATCACATAGTTCGCCACGCCTTCATCCGGGGAACGGAAGAAAAAGCGGGTATTGAGTAAATCCATCATTGCGTCAGCAAATTCACGACCGTAGGTGAAATCCAGCTGCGGTTTGTTCTGAAAACCGAGGACAAAACAGCCACCAAATTTACGGGCCTCCGACAGTACGCCAGGCAGTTCCGGCAGCTTATGCAGGGACGTCAGCTCATCGTAGATAAACCACACCCGACGGGTCGGGTTCTCTCCCATCTCCAGCAGGCAGTTCGCTGCCTGCGCCAGCCACATGGAAATCAGTGGCTTCAGAGACTCGTGCTCCCGGGCGTTAGAGGTGATCCACAGCCAGCCGTGACGCTGGCCAGGTTCATTGACCTGCTTCATCCACTCGCGGATGGCAAAGCGAGGTTTACCGGTGCGCTCAATCCCTTGCATGTAGCGCAGGGCTTTCACGTAGTTGGTCAGCACACCACGAATGGAGATAGCGGTCTTCTCCACCTTCTCTTCCATCAGGTTGGACGCTTCCGTACCCTGCACGTATTCCCGCAGTGCCTTCAGATTGATGGCCAGCAGGGTACGCAACAGCGCGTTATAGCTGCGATGCGGGTCATTCTGGAAACGTTTAGATACCGAGGTAAAAATGGTCCGGGCAGACCCCGTCCAGAAGGGATCTTCTTTGGTACTCTGGGGGATAAGCGTATTGCCAATAGAATCAAAGTCCGATGTGGTCTGACACTCCAGCCACAAATCCCAGTTTTCACACCGCTTATCACGTGGGTTCAGCAGCTTATCGATGTTTTCATTAAAGTGGCGCTTAACCAGCGAACAGCCCTTGTCGTAGACAATCACCATGTCGCCGCGTGCGCGCAGCTGCTGCAGCAGCTTGTTGAGGGCATTGGATTTACCGGACCCGGGCGTACCATGCAGCAACAGGTTTTTGACCTCACTGTCGAGCAGCAGAGGCAACTGGTCAAAATGCAGTGGCGATGCTTCATTATTGCGGTGCAGGGTTCTGGCCACTGCTTTCACATCTTCTGTCAGTGTCCGGCCACCGACCAGATCGTCCTGGGCCTGCTTCTCACCCAGCCGGCGCAGGAGATAATAGACGCCATACGCCACCGCCAGCACCACACAACTCGCCAGAAATACCGCAATAAACAGCTCCTGTAGCGTCAGCTGACCGGCATAGGTCATATAGGGGTCTTTCAGAATGGCAGCGGAGGTAAAATGCAGGGTTTGTCCGTCATAGGGCACGTCATATACGGGCGGTACGTTGAACAACGCTTTTTCACCGCCGGCAGACAGGTATAACCACCAGTACAGTCCGCCGTTACGCATATCCTGCCACGGCACCCGCATCCAGAAAAATAACGGTGTCAGCACAAAAAAAAGATTCAATAACCAGAAGGCAATACGGCGGTTGACCTGCATAAACATATTCAGCATATAGCTGAATACCTGTCCGCCCTGGGTAATATGCTTGGTGGAACTCATTTTTGCTCCCCGGTATATTCACATGAAAGCGAGATAATCATCTCCTCAGAAGTTGCATTCCGAAATGCAACAGCCGGATCATAAATAATAATGAGGACATCATTATTCCATTTCATCATAGGCAGAAGATGTTTTATATGGGCGTATCCCATTCCTGTCTGACGCGAAGACGAAATATTTTCTTCAGGCAATACAACATCAGAACTGACGTTATCAGAACAATTCATGGCAGAACCTTATTTTGAGATCAGTAACAGGCACTGTGGGCGACAGTGCGACACTGAGCATTTTATGGGCGATCAATAAATATAATCAGAGAACAAATGATTTGTACAACAGGAAGGTTGTTCAGTCAGACAGTCAGTGCATGTCGAAATTGATTTCCGATACACACTGACTGAGAACAAACGAAATGCGTTAGAGTTTAATTCCTGTAATGGTCGTTACCGGAAGAGAAGTAGTCATATATATTATCCGGGCGAGAAGACGAACTTGAGTCAGAGTAGATTTTTGGTTCATGGGCTGGAGCCCCATAGGCATTTCCTTTCGAGTCTACAGCCCCCATCATGGGTAACCCTGTTGTCGGATTAATCTCGAAGGACGTTATCATTTCATGACCGCGGGTACGCGGTACTACAACATTATTTTTTTGCTCAGGAAAAAGACAAGAAAAATCCTTTTTTCCGACAAGCCAAAATATAAACAACCCAGCCCAACTAGCAACAATGCTACCAACAAGCACCGCCAAACCACCTCCCCACCATGACCATGCAAGAATAACAATAATAGTAAAAAGCGATGCAGCCGATTTCTTCATAAATAAGCTATCAAGATATACATGATTAGCATCTAGCTTCCTGATAGCAGACCATGACACTAATGAAAAAACCATTGGCACCATGCATATTACAAAAGAGATAACGCTTGGCGTTATGTTCAAATAACTAATCGAAATGAAGGTACTCAAAAACAAGATCGCATTAAGAATAATAACAACATAGTTAATCCAGTAACATAGCATCCACTTACGAATCATTTATTTTTATCCTCATACTGTTTTTGCATGTCGGTTGCACGCTTCATTAATTCGTCACGCGTATCGCCACCAGGAAGAGCACTCTGTCGCACCTTTTCATTCTTGTTTTCTTCATCAAACCGGCGCCCCTGAACCTGATGATCTTGCTCCAGTTCAGTATACTGTTTATGTACCTCACCCTGCTGTTTATTGACTTTTTCTTGAGCAGAATCAACAGAACGCTGCACATCGGCCCGTGACTGTGACACCTCACCGGCGACAGCACCCTCAGCTTTCACGCCGTGATCGGCAGCAGTCTGCGCCATATGCTGTTGCTGGTCGGCGAAGTCACTGTGGCTGACACCTTGCAGGCCGCCGCCAGGAGCAACACTGCCCATATTGTCACCGGTCTGTGCCCGGTTAGCCGCAAATTCCTGCGCCAGCTGCGGCATCAGGCGTTCTTCCACAAAACGACCAGCGAGAGCCTCGCGTTTCTCACGCACCGCCGGGTCACTAACGTCCGTCAGTATGCGAGTCGCATCTGGATCGTTCTGCTGCGCATACTCCACAAACTCCTGGGTATAGTTGCTGCGCACCGAGTCACTGTGGTTTTGCACATAGCTCGCCACCTGCGCATATTCGTGGCTACGGGTCTGCGCATCACTGTACTGGCTGGACTGTGTGCGCATGTCGCTGAAGGTGGCGGCCATCTGGTTAAGCAGCGAGCCGGAGGCGTTGTCTGTATGGCTGCTGTTGTCCGTGGTCCGTTGACTGGCTACCACATCCACACCGTGACGAATATCCTTCAGGTCCTGAGCGCTGAAGTCCTTCGTGTTACTGGTCCGGTTACTCATATCAGAACTGGTGCCGTGAGATGACCCACTCTGTCCGTTATAATCCAGTCTAGTATGTAAATCACCTCCCGCACTCCAGCCCGTCCCTAGACTGGCCACTTTTCCAATAATTTGTTTATCAGAATCGACTTTGGCGTATGCTCCTGCACCCGCATTGAATGTCATATTCTGGCTTTTATCCATGGCAGTTCGCAGTGCATCGGCCTGGCTGATGTTGTTATCCCTAGCATAGCGGGCAACAGCACTCTGCATCTTACTTATAGCCGCCGCATCGTTCGCGCTGACGCTGTTGTCTGCTCCGCGACTGACGGTGTCGCTATTCCCCCGCTGACTGGCCCACTGTGACAACAAGGACATCCCGGTACTGGTGCTATGATTAAGCGAATTGTTCAGGCTCTGTTGTTGGCTCATAGCATCACGCTGCAGCTTCTGGATACCGGTCTGGGATATCTGGTCTCCCATAACCTCCGTCGCCAGTTTTGAAATAGCCTGGCTGGTTTCCAGCACGGTACTTCCATCCCGTGTCCGGGTTGCCGTGGCACCGTTGCCCATCTGGGTCATGGCCATTCCGCTACGGCTGGCGTAGTTGGTGTCCCACTTATTGCCGGCAACGTTGTCGGTCTGCAGATTATTAAAGGCCCAGCTGCCGTCGCCGGCACGGGAGGATTCAGAAGAGGCCGTACTGTTCATTGCCGTACCCAGGTAGTTACCGGCCTGCGACACTGCGCTACCCAGCCCTTTCACGATACCCCAGGCGAGGAACGGAATGGAGAGGGACAGCCAGCCGGCAATCGAACCAATATCCGCATGGGTCTGCTGGATGACCGACAGGTTCGACAGCGAAAAACTCAGCGTCCCTGTTTTACCCGTGAGATACATACTGACCGCGTAGTTGAGGATAGCGAACATCGGCCCCCAGGCCTGCAGGTATATCAGTGTGAAGATATACCCCTTCAGCACTTCCATAGTCAGGGTATGAATGGAGGCCAGCAAAATAATCACCGGGAACAGACCAATCACCATCGCCAGCAGCACGGTATTGAGCAAAGGCAGGTAGGTGGTGGCAATACTGGTTGATGTGGCCTGGCTCAGACGCATCTTGGTATAGGACGACTGCGAGGCCAGATTGACCAGGCCGGCGGCATCGCCGTTCTGCGCACTGGTGGAGGCAATGCCCTGCTTCAGACCATTCATCACCACCGTCTGGCGCATAATCTGGCTGGCGCTGGAGCCACCGCCGTAGTAATAGCTGTAGCTGTCACCCAGCAGGGTACCAAACAGCGCGCTGGCGTTGGGTTTTCCACCGGTGAGCCGGGCAACATAGTAGTCCCAGGTCTTACCGCCATTCTGGGTGTCGGTGGTCAGCTGGGGTTGCAGCACACCGGTTGCCAGCTCCTGACAGGTCCAGAACCCTTCCCGGTTTGCCATGGTATTACCGTACTGCACCATCACACCACGTAGCGGGCTGGGCTTGCTGAATATCAGTGAATACGGATCTTCGCTGTTCATCAGCTCCTGGAAGGAGTATTTGTGGTTAAGCAACATATCGCCTACCACGCAGTTTCGCACGTAAGCGGTAAACAACTCTGCCAGGTCACCATTACGGAAGGCAAAGTCGGTTGCAGTCCCCACCAGGTTGGCGCCGAACAGCATCCCGGTTTTACTGTAGGTGGCGGAATCCGGGGTATGGAATACAGCCTCAAAACCTTCCGTCAGGGCGGTGCCAATGCCGGTGATAAACTTCGCTGGCGCCGCCAGCCCCAGCGGTACATTGTCCACCGTATGTACACTGGTTGCGTCGCTGCGGTCAATGATTTGCACCGTTCGCTTGGGTATGATGAGCACGCTGGTGAGAAACATAAAGAAAGCAATAAACTTCAGCACTTCCAGCGGGTCATGGCCGCGGATGTAGGTGGCAAACAACACCATGACCGACATCAGCGCCGCAATACGAAACATCGTGGCCCACTCGGTGGTCCCCATCAGGACGGCCACACCGTTAAAGATGGCCGTCAGGAACTCCCCGCCGCTCAGGACGTAAACCGTATCCATCACAGGCCCCCTTCGCTGCCGCCGAAGCGGTAGTTCTGCTGATAGCGGTCAAGCAGTTGGCTGGAGGTCTGCTGACGCAGGTAGCTCATCTGACGATCCATCTCAGCCAGCGCATCGCTTTTCACCTGCACTTCCTGCTGCAGGGCCTCCACCTGACGGCTGGATTCGCTGATGTTGGCCCTCAGCGGCTTCATCACCTCTTCATCATAATTCCGGCTGGCCAGAGAGAGTTTGGCCTGTTCAATCAGCTCTTTCAGATACTGCAGCATAATGTCGTAGGCGATGTAATCCGACAGTGAGGACAACATGTCAACGTTGAGGCTCAGCTGCATCGGGTCCACCAGGTAGCGCAGCACCGGAATGGAAGTGCTCTGGATAAACCCTTTTTCCGCCGCTGACAGCGGTTCATCAGTACGTAATTTATCGCGGATACTGCCAATCATGTCTCTCACCCGCGATATCAGGGCGCGGTTGCTGCTGATAGTCACGGACCCGTTTTTCAGTTCCAGGCAGTCGCCGCTCGATACACAGCGCTGAATTTCCACATTACCGCCCTTCATCAGGGCAACCAGCAATCCCTGGTGGTTTACCTCCGGTATCAGAGATTTTGCCGCACCATTGCGGTCAAATATCAGCGTCCCGGTCAGGTTCATCACCATTTCTTTCAGTTCCGTGTCCCCGTCAAGCATGGCATTGCGCCCCAGCAACTCCCACATCAGGTTTTTGTTACGCAGCACCCGGTCCTTGTCCTTATCGCCGGCCTTGTCCAGCACACGGTCCATCTCTCCGCCGACCGTGCAGCCCTGACGGGAGGCCGCCCAGTCGGCAAAGAGGTTGCTTTCTCCCGCAATGTCCTGACAGACCTTCTGTTGGGACACCTGGGTCTTTGGCCACAGGCCGCCGATGATGCCCTGTGCCGCCTGGCAGCTGGAGATGTTCATGCTGTTCATGTCCGCTGCCAGCTTCTGCAGGTAGTCCTTGGCGTCTTTCAGCTCAGGTGCCACGGTTTGTAGTGCCAGGTCGAAAAAGTAGCCCTGGGCATTGGCCATCAGGTTTTTGATGAACTGCTGCAGCTGGTCGCTGTTAATAAACGAGAACGCCCCGAGGTAGGCATCGATACCGCCGCAGCCGGCATTCAGTGACGGCGGGGTAAACGACATCACCTGCATCTGTTTGACCGGGCTCCTGAGAAACAGGTTACCGCCGGTCATATAGCCTGCGGCCTGCCCCTGCCAGGCCGCAGCGCCAGTGGCATTACCTTCAAATCCCAGCTTGTTGAAGTAGTTATTAAGGTCGCTGTTCACATCGGCATGCGACAGTGAAGGGGCGGTCAGCAGCGCCAGGGCGCAAAAACCTGAGAGTATCGGTTTACGCATGCTGCCCGTCCTTACGGCCCGACCGGCAGGAGAAATACGTCATCACACCGTCCAGTACACCCAGGCAGTATGCCAGCGCAGACGCGGCCAGAAGTCCCACGCCCGCACAACCAAACCCCACCGGCATGACGTACATCACCAGGTTCAGAGGCGTCTTCATCGCCTGGTTCTCCGCATCCAGCGCTGCAAAATCTGTGATACCGTACTTCAGAGACTCAAACGCTGTCAGCCAGAACGTCCGGGAGGCATATCCCGCCACCCCGCAGGCCACAGCCAGCAGAAAGAAGACAAGGGCAGTCCTCATCAGAAATGATTTATTCACGTTGCAAATCCTTTGAAAAATAGTTCGTTATATGAAACGAAAGTGCGGAGGTAATGCTGTGTGGGTCGGTTATTGCGCCATCAGTGCCTGATTAATCCGCTGCAGCAGACTGTTCATATCGGTTAACCCTTGTGCCAGCGGCCAACTCTGCAGAGTATTCACGTTCACCAGCCAGGTCGTGGGTGTCACACCATTACTGCCCGGGCCGAAAAACTGGTCCAGTACCGCCCGGGGGGCGGGTATTGCCTGCGGAAAACTCACATCGCCCTGCCCGTCCAGCGTGTAGGGAAACACCTTAAATCCCGTCTGCGTGGACAGCTGGATAAGCTGCGGATCAAACTGCTGACAAAAATGGCAGGAAGACTGCATAAACAATATCAGGCGATAATCGGCCGTATTTATCGAACGACCATCCGGAAGACGGTATGCCCGCCCTGCAGGCGTAGTGGAAGTCTCTGGTACTGGGCTCACCTCTGTCCGGGACTGGGGTTCTGCCTTGCCCGCTTCCAGCGCCTTTAGCTCATCCAGCGTCGAGGCATGCGCCATCGACACAACCCCGCTCAGCATCAGTACCAGCCCCAGCGCCACTTTTGGGTGTTGGATTTTCATCACAGTCCCCCCGGCTGCCGGATAGCACGCCAGGCATGCCATGACGCCAGTCCCCAGCCCGCCAGACTCAGGGCGGCACCACAGAGACTGAGCAATAGCGAAACGGCAATACTGACCCACTCCAGAACATCAACCTTGTCCGGCCCCAGACTAAGAGCCCGCGCATCCAGCGCTATCCCCGCCAGATACCAGAACACCGGCCCGGCCGCCATAAAGGCCATGCCACAGAACAGCAGCAGGTTCTCCTGCCTGACCTGTTGTTCGTGCTTATTATGCGAAGTGCATTCTTTCGTCATATTTTTCTTTCCTTAGTATTGCGCTTTAAAGTCGGTGGCCACGTCGAGGAAGCGGCGGGCCAGGTCGTCCTGGGTCATAAATCCGTACGCCAGTGGCTGATACTGCTCACTGCCCGGCTCAACCAGCATCAGGGCCGGGAACTGGCTGACGCCCATCTTCGCCGCCTGCCCGATGTCCTGTCGGGTCTGCGGCAGCGCTTCGCTGCGCGCACCGTCCATGCTGATCGGTATCAGTGACAGCCCATACTGTTGTGAGAACTGGTGCACCGTGGCCGCCATCTGCATATCCTGCGGATTGTTTCCCCGGTAAAACAGGAACAGACCATAGCGCTGACCCAGGTTATGAATGGCATCATTCTGCAGCTGACGGGCCGCCGTCTGCTGCAGGGTTGCGGTACCGTTATAGCGGCTGTGCTCCAGGTTGTAATCGAGGTCCGGATACAGCAGCAGCGCCTTTTTGGCCGACTGCGTAAACTGCCCGGACAGGTTCATCAGATAAGACTGCATGCGCAGATAGTCCGCCGCTTTCTCCGGGGAAGGGGACAATATGGCGCTGTTGAGCTTTTCTTTTGTCAGCTTCTGCAGCAACGACATCTGCAGGTTCGGTGGCAGGACGCTGAGCGGGACAGTGTCATCGTCCGGCTCATCCTCCTCTTCTGGCTGAGGTTCGTTGTACCAGTGCCAGCCCACAATCGGCGTATCCACATAGGTCCCGGTGGATGAGAGGGCAGGCGGAGGAAATGCACTTTGCGACGGGTCAGGACTGACAGTCGCTGCCTGCGCCCCGGTAACCAGCAACAGGAATACTGTCGGGAGGGTTTGCTTCACTGGCCACCTCCTGCCATCTTCCCGGCTATCTGTTCTTTAACGCGGTCAAGCAGATCCTGGTCTGCCGGCAGCGTGGTACCGTTCTCCAGGTCATCATAAAAGTCGGCAAAGTTAATGTTTTTGAAATTCAGGCGCTGCAGTTCCGCCACCGTCAGTCCACGGCAGTCCGGCGAACTTCCGCTACCAAAGCCGATACCCAGCTGGCCGCGACGCCCCTGGTCCTGAATGATTTTCGCGAGCTTGCTGTCAAACTGGCAGTACCCTTCTTTCTTCTCAAGACAGACACCGAGCACCTTATGCGCACAGTACGACCCAACGTAGATACTCAGCTTGCGCTTCTTGGCCTCCGCCAGCGCCTTTTCTTCGGTGTTGCAACTGGCAAGTCCGACATCGTTACCCCAGCCGCTGTCCTTGCAGCAGTTGCTGAAACCCGCCATCGCCTTACGACAGCTGTGGCCCTCACCGGTAAAGGCGGAGACGTTGACGCCATTCAGGGCGGCAATATCTTTACCGGCGGCCGCCAGCGCCGCCAGCCCCGAAACAGCAGACTGAAATCCATCAGACTTACCGTCATCCAGCTGGTCACAGCTGCCATCGGTACAGACCAGTTCACCACCGCACAGCTGCGCACTACCGCTCACCTTTTCCTCGCAGGAAAAGACCACCTGCTCACGCAAACAGGTACCATTCAGGCTGTCGAGGCAGGTCGTGGAGCCGACGGTACAGGCCGGGTTCTGCATATAGTCGTTACAGGTACCGTTATCGGCCGACTGAGAGACATACGTGTCGGTGTACTGCCAGCAGTCGCTGTGCAGAACATAGTTTTCACCGTTGACGGTAAAAGTACGATCGCCGCCGGGGTCGGTACAGACGCTGTTGATCAGCACCTGGTCGGTCTTATCAAACGGGCAGTTCTCCGACCACACCACGTCCGGAACCCATTTTTTTACAGGAACCGCCACCCTCAGCGTGATGGTAAAACTGTAACGCATGTTGCTGCTTTTCCAGATGAAATCGACAGTTGGCTTATTATTTCTGTTACGGATGGAGAACGCCATCTTCGCCCCCTCCGTCAGTTGCGCCCCACTGTTCAGGGCCGGACTGCCGGTATCATCATCCATTGAGATCAGCCCGAAAGGGGTGGTCACCCGCATAAACCAGTTTGAATTACTGAACGCCAGGTGTTTATTCCAGGAATACGTAGCTGACGCCGTCACGACCCTTCCTGTCAGCGGGGAAGTCCAGGTACCGGTATATCCGGCATCGGAGGATGCAAAAGCAATCCCCTGAGACTGAATAACCACCTGTTTTATTTCGGTCGAATCTTCTTCATGCCCTCCGCCTGCCGTCGCCGTCCGTGTACAGGCCAGCTGCACGGCAGGTGTGCGTTCGCAGGTATAATTTGTGATTTGGGTCTTATCCACATTCACGTCCTTGCACTGCGTGTCAGTACCGGACATGATGGTCTCAGCCTTATCCTCAATATCCAGCGAACCGCTGATAAAGGGGGCGTCGGTGGAGATAAGGTCCTTCGGGCGGTTTTTAATGACGTCCATGATGGTCTTCCCGGCTTCACCGTCATGCATCTCCGTATTGCCGGCGTTTTCCAGGTCGGTATTACTGGTGGCGGTGGTCCCACCGTAATACCCTGATTCATCCGGTTTCGCGGTATAGCCGGGAATGGTCGCGGCGGGGTCCGTCCCCTTCATCACATTCATCCCCTGATCCTTCACGCTGCCGGCATACTTTGCCGCCTCGTCATACTGCGGGCTGGCCAGTACGGATACCGCCGTTGCCAGCAATAAAAAGCCCGGTATCAGCTGTTTTTTCACGATGCCCCCTCCTTCAGCAACTTCTTCGCCGTATCGGCACAGTCCCCTTCTGCTGCAATCCGCTCCAGCGCTTCCTTCAGTTTCAGGTTGCCAGTAAGGCGGTCATATCCGGCATCGCAGGTCACCACCAGGGCCGGAACCGTGGTGATGCCGTATTTGCTGAACTGCCGGGGATCTATCTGCACCCCACCCTGATTGTTCTCCCGCGCCAGACGAAAGACCGATTCCACGGTTTTGCGGAAGTTGTTATCCACGAGACCGTTAATCAGCGCCGGAATGTGAAAGCGCGTTGCCGCCGGGACCATCTGCTTCAGTCCCTCCTCGGGGATGGAAAACGACAGGAAATACAGGGCATCCGGACGGGCCTCGCTGTCCGGTGCAACGGACGACTGCACCCGGCGCTGCATATCACCAATCCACTGACGGTCAGCCCCGGAGAGCTTGTCCTGCAGAAGGGCGTTAACGTCCGGCATGGTGGCGGTGTTCTGCGGCAGCTGGCGTATCGCCGCACTCTGCTCCCGCAGGGCACGAAAAAGCTGTTGCTCGTCTGTCAGTCCGTCAGCCTGTGCGGAAGCGGCCGCCATCAACGCGCCAGCCAGCACGGTAAAAATCTTAAGTTTCATCAGATTGTTCCCGGAAAATCAGAGGAAGACGCAGTTACGCTTGCGCCAGATGAGGTAACCAAAGTTCTGTCGGCTCGCCGGCGTGGCATGCCCGGCCTCCCAGGCCATCACGGTACGGCCAAACGGGTGGCAACGTCCCGCATCCGGATACATGTTGACCATCTGATAGCGGTAACGATCTTTCGGCATAATGGGCGACGGATACTCATAGCACACGGCCGTATCGGCACCGACGCTGTTCAGGATCATCCCCTGGCGATGCAGCTTGTAATCCATTCGCTCGGAGAGCAGCACACTGGCGGCCTGCGGGCTGGCCTGATTGGAGACAAACCCCGTAAACGGGTACATGCTGCCGTGCGAACCGGCACACCAGAACAGCGGGTTTAAGGGTTTTGAGACAGCACTGGCCAGCGCATCAGCGGCACAGGCCCCCTGCGCAATCGGATTGGCGAACAGGAACGCTTCAGGGGCCAGCACCGAGGCCAGTGAGCTGTCATCCCAGGTCGGGTCCAGTTCGGACAGATAGCCGATGTCCATGTCCCCCCCCTGCAGGCAGCCCAGGTCGGTGATAATATTGAGCCACCAGGTCAGCGGGTATTTGTACCAGTGGACGTGGTAGAAGGCACCGGTATTGACCGCCCCCTGGCGTTTCCCGCCGCCGCTGCCGAGCTTGCCTGCGCTGATACTCGTGCCACCAAGATTTACCATGCAGAACGGCGCGCGGGTCACGTCAGTCAGGGCAAACGGCTCCCAGAAGCCAATCGCAAGGCCTATACGCTCAAACACCGGCGGCGGGACCGGGCAGAACTGGATAGGGGAAGACGGGTTCTCCGTATCCGGCAGCGAGCCGGACGACACGGCCGCATTGCCGATGGACATCGGGAACATACATTCCCAGCAGATATCGGTGATCGGGTTGACGAACCGTCCCTGGCATTCGGGTTCAGAGGCCAGCGTACCGGTACCGATGGTCAGACCGCAGGCCAGTAGTAAAGCAGACAGTCTGAATGTCATTTGCCAGCCTCCGGGTATTCCGGTTCACTCAGCCAGCGCAGCCGATCGGCATCAGACAGGCGATAACGGTCAGACACCTGCTTCAGTAACATGCGCATTCGTCCATTCAGGCGCCCAAGAATACGCTCAGCAGTCTCCCGTGTTTCACTGTCGGGCAACGCCTTCATCCGGACCGCAAGCTGCTCCACCTCCATCAAATCATACAATACTCCGCCGTAAGGCTCCGTCAGCTCACGGACCAGAGACTCAAACCGCTCAGCAACCGCCAGATAGCGCATCACGATCCCATCGGCGTCCGCCCGCAGGCGACGGAATTCCCGTCGCTGGAATATCACCACCAACAGCAGCGCGCCAACGATGAAACACAGCAGGGTAATAACAAGCGGGAACAGCATTATCGGGCCTCCTTTATGGGTGCTGAGGTGATCTTCAGGCGCTTACCATCCTGACTGACCATCGCAGGAATATAGTGAATACCCAGTTTCTTCGTCAGTACGCCCTGCTGGTCGAAGTAGATACGCTCTGACAGCGCATCCGCTGTCGTTTTGATGTTGCCGTTGACCAGGATGACCTTCCAGGTTGGCGTGGGTGGGGTTTGCGCCTTCATCCAGGCGACCTGACGCGCATCATCACCATCGATAAAATAGAGGGTGGTATTCAGCGCCAGCGTATCCAGCGGGTTCAGGGTATCACCCTGACGCGCAAAGACCTGGCCCTGCGCATCGGCCAGCGTCTGGCCAACCACAAAGGTCGGGTCATACCAGGACGTATGTGCCTGCGTGTCTGTAAGCAGTCCTTCTACCGGTGTCGGGCGCAGCGTATGCTCCACCACCCGGTCCTGGAACTGTTGCTGCAGCTCCGCCAGCTGGCCGTTATCCTGCAACTCCTGCAGGCGATCCTGAATCAGCGCCAGAAAGCTCTGCTCCTGCACCGGCCAGACATCTCCCCATGAGCCCAGATCTTTTGCCTGCCCGACCAGTGGACAGACAAGGAACAACAACGTCAGGTATCGTTTATGCATCAGTACCCCACCTTATTTCGGTGCTCCAGTACGCTCTGGCACGGCGTGCAGGTGTCTGCCCACGGTGCCGCCAGACGCCGGGCCTCCGGGATAGTTTCACCGCATGACTGGCAATATTCGCTCCCCGCTGCCTGCAACTGATGGCGGATAGCCAGCACCGCCACGGTGTTCGTCAGCTCAACAACGTCCTGGGCCACATCGACTTCGTCACTCATGACTGTCTCCCTCTGCCATCCGGTTCGCCACCTCTGCCTGAACATCTGCAGTGATATCGCGGGTACCACCCACCACCGCCGGTGCCACCAGGATGACGGCGCCGTGATGGCGTTGCCAGTCGGTCAGCGAGGCATTGAGGGCGGTGTTAAAACGCGCGGTGGTGGCTTTTACCTCGTCATCGCTGAGATGACGCCCGGCCACCTGAGCCATAAAGTTATTCACCGTACCGGTCATATCGAAGCTCACCGTCTCCGGTCGCTGCCACTGCGCCAGCAACATCGAGATGCCTGCATTCATGACCAGAATAAAAGCGGTGACACAGGCCACCGGTACCAGGCAGCGCCGGCGACGGCGACTGAGGCGTTGACAAGGGGATGTTGAAGCGACGTGATGACTTATTCCGTCTGCCGGGGTAACGCCCGCAGATGGTTGTACTTCAGGGGACTCCGGTTGATTCACGACTGTATCTGCCATTTTTCCAGCACCTCCATTTCCTTAGCGTATTTTTTACGGGCCAGTAACCAGAGCGCTTCATGGACAGTTTTCCCCTCCTTCAGACACTGTTCACGAAACTCAAAGTCATCGCCGTCGGACGAGAACATCACCCGGCTCAGCGGGTCGAGGATCAAGCGGTGATACGAGACCTGTCCGGCCACGCGCAGCATAAAGGCGCTGAAGTGCGCATCTTTGGCCGAAGGGAAACCTTCAATGATGGTCTGCTCCGATGAGCTGAACTGCCCCTCATTCTTCTGGTTGTACTTGCGGAAGGCTTCCCGGTTCTGACGCAGGATGATTTTGAACGACGAGTTGGACCAGGCCGCTTTCGCCGCGATGCTGGCCTTGTCACCGTCAAAGTCCTCAATCCCCTGGGTGATGGTGATATAGGCGCCACCATACTTACGTGCGGTGCGGTAGCCGTTCTCGATGAAGTCACCAATAAAGCCGTTTTCACTCGCCAGCAGCTTCCAGGCCTCATCGATGATGGCCGCCTTACGCTCACTACGGGGTGACAGGAACATCCGCTGCTCGACATAAATCATCATCGAGAACATGATGGCCGCCAGCAGGTCAGGTTTGTTTTTGAGGCGCCCCATCTCCAGCACACAGAACCGAACGTTGTCATCGAGCGCCGGCTCCGGACTGTTGAAGTATTCGCCGTAGATACCGCCGGTGGTGTACTTGTGCAGGGAGACCACCATCTCTTCCATCAGACTGCGGACCGTGGTGGTATCCCGGTACTTCTCACTTGTGGTCCAGACGTTGAGCAGGTCGGAGACGTCGTCTATCAGTACCGCGTTGCCGCGACGTTTCGACGGTGCCTCCCCTTCCCAGACCGCCTGTACCGCGTTGAGCAGAATAGACTTGGCGGTATCATCGACCTTGCCTGACGGGCTGGAGAGGACCAGCAACAGGTCGCGGATACTCTCTGCCGATTCCACAATATTGACGATACCGGCAAACGGGTTGAACTTGAGGTCGGTGGCATCGACGTAGACCCCGCCAACGTTGGCGCACAGGGCCTTGTACGAATCCCCCATATCGAACACCCAGGCCCGCCCTCCGCTGTCAAGGATGTGCCGGATGATGGTCTGCATCAGGAAGGACTTCCCGCCCCCGGAGGTGCCACACACCCCGAGGTTATAGTTGTCATTACCCAGCCCTGACTTGCTGTCGAACAGGTCCAGATACGAGAGCTGGTTACGGTACGACGGAATGGGCACGCCTTTCGGGCAGATACGGTTATCCGCCACCACCGGCAACAGATTGGCGACATTGAAGGACTCCGCCCGAAGCGTCGCGCCGCTGCGGCGCATATCACTCCATAATCCTTCCGGCATCATGAACGGAAACAGCGACAGCCAGTTACGCAGCTGCATAAAGGTGGGCGAGCACAGTGAAATGCCATTGGCGCGGAAGGTATTCTGCAGCGCCAGTTCGCACATCAGGGCCTTATCATTATCATCCTCGCAGAACAGCGTGACGCCTAAACTGTAGCGCGCCAGCGCCGACTGCCCGGTAGACAGTCGCTCACGCAATCCGTCCCACTCACGGGCGGCTTTTTTTACCCCCGGCACCCACTTACCGAACGGGGAGTTTGCCCGCTTATCGTTGGTGGCAAACTTGCGTACCGCTTCGTTCTGGCTTTTTGCCTGAACATCCAGTTCTGTCGTCAGGGTGATAGCAAAGGGGCACGGCACCGTCGACGTCGGGTCCAGCAGATTGCTCAGGTTGTTCCCGCCCTGCCACAGCGCAAACTTCACCGGGTTCTTCTCCGGCATATAGCTCATGATGCGGGTTTTCACCCGCCCCCCCTCTGCGGAGGACTGGCTCTGGTGCAGACAATCCGGCGTCACTTTCAGATTGATGGAGCGGGCAACACACTGGGCATTCAGCTCTTCATACGGGTCCACCTCATCAGGCGGTGGCGTGATACGGTCATGGCGGAAGTTCACGATTTCACGGATCAGCCCGACCAGGCCCCGGTCATCCAGTACCTCAGAGTGAAGGTTCGCGGCAAACAGCGACTGTTGTACGATACTCAGCGTCTGACCCAGCGAGGCGAACAGCTCATCAACATCACGACGCAACGGCTCGGCGTAGCTGATAAAGAGGCGATAGTTACGCAGCGACAGCGGGTAGCCTTTGTTGTTAGGCAGTCCGTACAGGGCACCGTGTTCATAGAACGCGCGGGTGATATGGTCAAAGCGCGTAGCCTGCTCCCCCTGCCATGCCATGTCTGACAGACCGTTATCCAGCAGATGGCTGACGCACTTGCTCCCGAGGAGGAGCACGCTCAGCGGCTGTTCACGGGGAAGTTTGTTGCGCAGGAAGTTGTCCAGGGCCTCCACGATACCGTCGTTGGCGCCAATCAGCGGCGTACACTCCAGGATAAACCCCATAGTGTTCTGGTTTACAAACAGGCCGCTGTCTTTATCGTAATGCTGATACGGCAGCACGCTGACCAGAGAAGGATAATCCATATCATCCAGCGCCTCCCCGGCCTTCGCGGCACCGTCCTTCCGCTGCCAGTCGGTCATCAGGCGACGGAACAATTCATCATGCAGGGCCATACTCAGCTCCCGGCCCAGTGATCAGGCTTCACCACGAAAGACACTACCGACGGTTGATGCATAACATCATCCCGGTCAATCCAGCCCGCAATCCACAGTCGAGCAGTGGTTGGATTGACCCGTACAGGCTGTGTGACGCCAGTGTCAGCGTAGCGCTGCGCTTCTGTCGCAGGAGCGGTGGTGGGCACAACGACAGGGGCTGACGCAGGTACTGGCGGAGATAACAGTGAGGATCGTGGCGTGGCCCTCGGATGATTCCCCGGCAACAGCGGGCTGCCGGAGGTTCGTGCCGAACGCACACCTGCGTCGCGGGTGGCCGCCTGAATGCCGGTAAGCGGAGATGGCGAGACCGGAACCGGAGCCAGACGCGGCAGGGTCTCAGCAGCCGCGTCCGTCTTTCCCGCATCACCATCAACGGCGGACATCGCAGAGGACGAGGATGTACGCCCTGCCGCCTGCTGGTTAGCCTGCTCCATAGTGATACATCGGTCATGGGCCACAGTATTACAGTCAAAGTCAGAGTTCATCCCGGCACAGCCGGAGAGCAGGCCAGCGCCTGCCAGTAAAGGCATAATGAATTTATTCATGATTTATCCTGAGAGAAAGAGGTTCAGCGGGTGAAGATTTTTACGGCCGCCGGCGCGTCGAAGCGGAACGGCGAAGAACATCATTCATGACGCGAGCACAGAGGTCGGATTTACCGCTACCGGTACGCCCGACAACTATCGTATGGCCACTTTGCGGCCCATCCTGCAGGCAGAATGGGTGTGCAGGCTGGCCCAGCGTGATAAACGTCGTGCAGTTATCCAGAATGTGTTGCGCCAGCTCCGGAGAAGACAACGAAGCCAGAGGATGGCGTTGTGGTTTACGCATACAATCTCCTGAATGGGGAAGAAAAATTAACGACGCGAATTGAACGGAATACTCCACCGAAGAGGCAGCATGTTCTGTACTCAGTCATGTTCATCAACCTTCTGGCATTTCTGGCTGAATCCCCGAGCCATTTTTAAATGACAGATCCTCGCGGTCACATCGTCAATTTCAGCGGCGATCCAGCCATCGACAGCTGGCCAGGGTTCTCCACCGGAACTCAGCACCGCATCACGCAACGCTTTGAGACGCGGTTGATTAAAAACCGGGTAGCGCGCCAACCAAGAAAAGAATTGTTCCTCCCGGCTGGCGGGCAACAACGTGCACAGGCACACTGCCATCACGCCTAATGCCAGTATGTATTCCCGATACGGGCTTAACAGGGCGGCAACTAGCGTCACCAGCACCACCAGAAACATCATTCTGATGCGCGGTGACATTCGGGTGTGCCGTGTCTCAGCCAGCTGTATGCGGATGCCCACCAGACTTCGCATTCTTTTGTTTAATTCGCGTTCAGATAACTGTTCAATGCTCTCTTTCGCTGTCTCGGTATTCAGACGCATAACAGCACGGTCATCATGTCCGGGTTTCATCGCATACTCTCCTGCATTCCTGCCTGTATCTGGTCCTTCATGGCACCCACTGAGTCCCCGAGATTGAGGTTGCGCAGCGCTTCTTTAGTGATGGTGATACCGTTACCGGTCGCTTTTTCCTGAGAAGATACGGCGGGCTTCTTCTCCTTCTTCACGTCGGCATACTGCAGCTGGAAACCTTCCTGGAAGACGACAGAGACCTGCACACCGGCCCCGACCGGGATAACCGGGTGGTACTGCTCGGCGCGTTTGATGAAGTAATCTGAGAGGGTTTTGCCTGCCTGTGACGTACCACCGCCGAAACCGGCGCGGGCAACATCGCCACCGCTGACGGTATTCGCCGCCCCCAGACCAACACTGGTTGAGCCGACGTTCGATATGGCGCTGCCCATTGCATCGATGGCACCACCGGCAAAGGCGTAGCCAACAATCTTGCCGTTGCGGATGACCGGCTCAGCACGGATGCCATTTTTCCCCATAAAGGAGACGTGTCCTTTGAAGGGCTGGTCGATAACATGGCCATGAACACGGCAGGACAGACGGTCGGTACGTAGCAGGGCGCGCTCACTGGAGATATCACCGTAAGCGGCTGCGGTCACAAAGCAGCCCCGCAGGTCATATTCCCCGTCGTTCGGCAAAATCACCTTCCCGGTCAGACGAAACTGCATCGGCGATGAGGCGCTTTCACCCGTGACGGAGGCGTTAGCATCCGCCCCCTCAATGACCGTCGCGCCGACAAAACTTCCCGACGGAATATACGGCAACGCCGGCGCATCATCCTTTTTTTCGCCGTAATCGATACTCATGGTGGACAGCCCCTGATTCAGCTGTGGGGCGATATTCACCGTCGTCTGATTGCCGGGAACGCCCGGGTAAAAGGCGGTCGGCGGTGGAACCGCCCCTGAACCACCACCGACAGGCAGGGTGCCGGCTGGCACTCCCGGACCAGGCGACGCATGACCGCTGCCGCTATCCCCCGCCTGGTTCATGGCATCAATCTGCGTCTGCAGCAGTTTGATATCATCATCCTGTGACTGAATTTTTTCCCGGTAGGCCTTGTTTTCACTGGCGAGTTTATTGAGCTGATTCTCGAAGCTGGCCAGCTTTTTATCGGCTTCATTCGCGGTATGCTGCAGGTCAGCCACCGCCGTATCGCTGACTTTTTTGCCGAAAGTACTGGAGGTCACCGCGCCGGTCATATCCGGTACCGGTTTTTTTGCCTGGCTCTTACCGGGGGACACCTTTGATGGTGCACCGATATACCAGGCGACACCGCCGATAGCGCTTAATCCCAGCGCCACGGCGATCAGCACCGCCATCTGCTTGCGACGGGTCAGCACGTTAATGTTAGCCATTAGCCTGCTCCTCCCCGTCGTTGCTGACCGTGACCCACACCTGCGTATCGGTGCCGGGCATCAGCGTGGTACTGAACGGAAACACCATCACGGCCCGTACACCTGGTGCCTGAAACAGTCGTTCTGGTATAGCCAGCGCACTGACACCACGGTTACGCACCGTCAGGCGATAGAGCCGAAGCCCACCACCGCTCCACATTTGTTGAGGCGTCACCGACAACCAGCCCGGCAGGGAAAATGTCGGTACCGCCACGACAGGCGCCTCGGTAAACCCTTTCGGTACGCCACCGCTCAGTACCGCCTGCTGAACAGAGATTAGAGTGCGCACATACGGCTGCGACCGCTCCCAGCGCCGCGCATTATCATGCTGTACCGGACGGCTGGAGATAAACTGCAGCACCCGGCCATCCCGTTTCTGCGGGACACCGACGACGGACACGGTGAGTCCACCCTGCGTGCGAACATAGAAGGTGAACGGGGTAGTCTGGGCGGTCATCAGCTGCACGCCGCCGTTAGCCTGCCCCAGCGCCTTGTTGTCATTGAGAAACATCCCCTGCGCACTGTCCACCGCGATAATCTTATCGCCGGGCACAACGAGCAGATTCGGATTGGTATTGCTGAGCGCAACCCGGACCTGGCTGTCCGGCGAAACGGGGATTTTTACTGGTAACATCGCCACCGGCTCCGCCAGCACAGTGCCGCTCAGACAGAGCAGACTGACCAGCAATGCCAGACGGTGCCTGCCATGCCTGTTATTTTTTCTTTTCATCCACCTGCTCCCTGAAATCCTGAATGGTGGTAATACCCCGGTGATAGCGCAGTGCCATCCGGATAGTTTTGTCTTCCGGCAGCTGCTTACGGTTGCCTATCCACTGCTGTACCGTCCCGTGAATATCCACGATCCCCGAAGCCGGGTAGGTGTCGAAACCGGACAGGTAAAAGGCCGTGGTGACGTTATTGTCGATAACGCGCTGCGCTTCGCTGGCCAGCACTTCCTGCATGGCAGGACGCTCTTCGTTATCAAAGAAGCGCAGCAGCGCTTTGTGATTGGCTTTCACCGATTCCGGCGACACGTTGTAGCGCAGGAAAACCAGTGACTCGGCGGTTTGCTCCAGATAGTTCGCATCCATCCGGTTGCGCGTCAGTGTGAACGGGGTATCAAACCCCATCGGGATATAGGTCTCTTCACGGCTGTTAATCAGCGTATCGAGTCGCAACCAGGCCACCAGGTTGCCGGCAAGACTCAGACCAAAGAACACCAGAAGCAGCAGAAAGATGAGTGATGTGTAGCGGGCCGACAGGCGCTTTGCCTTCAGGTCCATGGGAATACCTCCTGGGCATCAACGCAGCCACAGCCGGAATGACGAATCGGGAATGACTTTGTACATGCCTTTGAAGAGTGATGAAGGGAGGTACCAGTAGCAGGCGTTGAGCAGCCAGTCGGTTCCCCTCCCCTTTTTGAAATACTTCAGACAGAACCAGAGCAGAACGGCAATGACCAGACCGGTAACGTACTTACCGGTATAAAAGCCCCATCCCATCGGTGCGAACAGGGCTATTGTTTCATCCATCGGTAGCCCGATGGGCCGCATCTGCTCTGTCAGTGTCTGAGGAAACATAAAGCGCGAGGCGCGTTCCTCATCCATTGATTAGACTCCGTGTGCTGTCAGCCTCAACCGCCGGAGCGGGCGGCAATGATAGCGAAGATAATTTTGGTGACCACGATGAACACAGGAACGAGAAGGAAGGTTGCCGGGTTATGGGATTTGAGGTACAGCAGGAAGACCAGCACCACTTCCGCAATCATGAAGTAATACATCATGGTGGAGTTGGAACCAAAGGTATCCTCTGCATCCTGTTTGCCGGCCGCCGTCAGGTCTTCGGCATGCGCCATACCGCGCGCAGCCAGCCACAATGCCAGCGGCACCGCCACATATTTAAACAGCGCTTTCGCGGTACGGTTGTTCACCAGCGACGGCGCTGACTTCACGGCAGACATCATGCGCGACAGCCGTCCCTTTTTATTCCCCTCGCAGACAATGTCCGCCCCCTGATTGATAACTGAAATATCAGCCATTTTTCTGTCCTTAAAATTAAATGATTAAACACGCGGGCAGAAATGCCCCCGAAGGCTCTGTGCACAGGGGCTTCGGGTGGATCTCTGACGGGAGTCTGGCGACAGGCACGCTACCGCCCCAGGGTGTCACACCTTTCATGGGGAAATACTCACCCGACGGATTTTGGGCAAAGGGAAGCCCGCCGAATTTTTCGGTGAAGAAAAAATTCGGGTAATGAATACGTGCAAACGACCTACTTACTAAATGAGCGAAGTTCCTCAGTAGGGATTATCTCGTGGTTGTCCAAATGCAGGGAAAGCCTGAGTTCAGCTTCTTTTCTCTTAGAACGTGCAGACCTACGGGCTGCTGTCGTTAACGCAGCATTACGGACAGGATCCAGTCGCAATGTGATGTATACGTAATCAGAATCAGATTTTGATTTATTTGTTTTCATTATCACTCGCCAAAATAACTCCAATAGAGTTTATTTTATTATTTAAACTCCATCAAAGTCAAATCCAGATATAGACAAAGAAAGGATGGTATAAAAACCAATAAATACAATCAGTTAAAAGACAATTGGTTTAAAATGAAAGATATAGCAGATCGTATTAGAGAGCTTCGCGAGCTTCTGGACATAAGCAGGAAAGAGGTTGAGATTCGCTCAGGTGGACTGATTAAAGCGACCTCCTTGTCGTCATTTGAAAATGCACAATCACAAATAAGCATCTCTTATTTAAGGCAATTGGTGGAGTTTTATAAAGGTGAGGGGATTGAAACCAGTTTTGATTGGCTCATAGCTGGTAACGGTCCAGGTCCGAGCGACAGTGTTACTCTCGAAAGTAACCTCTCTGCGCTAAAAGAAGTTAGCTTTTTCAAAAAAAACAATTACAAATCATTAATTTACACAGTAACGAAGTCAATGACATCGTTAAATATTGCTCAAGGAGACATCATTGGGGGGGTTTACAGCAAAAATAACCCAACACACTCAAAGTTCCGGTTGTTTAAGTTAAACAATGGTGAAACATGCTTGTATTTGTCCAGGGTTGATGGAAAAAAGGTTGTAATATTTGATCAGGATCAACAAAAAATAAGTTACTTACCGTTAGAAACGGTACAAGAAATTTATGATGTAGTATGGATACGGAAGTTTATATGAAAATAATAACCCCAGAAAGAAAAATTCATTCTAATTTAATTCAGGAATCACCATCATTACACCAGCCCTACAGAAACCTGGCCACGAAAACAGGTTGCACATATATTACGTACATGTTTGAAAGTAGTGACAACATATATTATTACACATCTAACCCTGACTGGAAGAATGAATTAATAAAGGAAAAGTTAATAAATCACTGCCCTATATATCATAACGCATTCCTTTCACTAAAGAATAATGAAAGCATCGTCACAATATGGGATACGGTTCCCCACAACAAGGGAATCGAATGCGACATAAAAGACTTTCGCACATCTTTTAATATAGCACATGGAGTTGGAATTGCGCTTTCCGGCAAAAACCATCGTGAATCAATAGTTTTTGCCGGAAGCAAGGATGATACATTCTTCTACGAGAAGATCAACACAACGACGGTGAAATCCATGCTTAATGCATTTCGTTCAGAGATACATTATGAAAAGTACAGCCCACCATTAATTTGAATACATTCTCCAGTTATATACCTAGCTTTTTCTGATGCAAGAAACAATACTAACGGTGAAATATCTTCGGGTTCAGCTGCATAACCGCAAGGTATTTTACTTTTCAAATCCTCCCCCTTCCCTCCAATGACCTTAAGTAAATCAGTATCGACAAAACCGGGATTAACGCAATTAACTGTAATTCCTTTACTGGCATATTCTAGTGCCAGGACTTTAGTTACACCTTCCAATGCAGATTTAGATGCAGCATAAGAGGAGAACCCATGCTGGGGCATAACAGACAATACACTAGATACATTTATTATTCGTCCAAATCTATTTTTAGACATATACCTTAAACACTCTTTTATTAATCGCATACTCCCATGAAAATTAACATCAAAAACAGAATCAAAAGATTCTCTTTTAGTTTTAGCAAAAAGTGACACATTAGCTACACCTGCATTATTCACTAATACATCAATAGATACCCCTTTATTTTTTAATTCAGTAAAAAGGCAAGAACATTCTTCTTCACTTACTACGTCTAACTTTAAACCATGTGCCCCCATCTGATTAATGTCTTCCACTCCTTTATCTGAGGTCGATGTTCCGTAAACATGATATCCGCCATCTTTCACAAAATCCTTACAAATAGCCATACCAATCCCTCGACTAGCACCACTAATAAAAACTGTTTTCATTAAAACCACCTAAAAATGGACCGTAATTAAAATGCAATATATATTACCACTACATTACCCATAGTAGTATATCCTGTATCATTAACTACCATTAAAAACGGATTCAATCCGTATATCGGTCTGGTTCTTCAATCGGTCAACCAGTTTGTCATAGTTGTTCCTGCTGTCAGATTTGATATCTTGCAAATCAAACATCAGCTTCAGTATTTCTTGTGATGCCAGTCTGGATTTAACGACTTCTTTTGCCAGTTCCTTCATCAATTTATCTTCCGGGCGCTCATCATCATTAACAGCCCTTTTCTTCGCATTCAAATAAACCCGCATTCCCAGCTCCAGCATTTCAGAACAAACACTGGAGATATTGGCATCAGAAGCTGTCGCTCCCTCTTCTCTTCTCATATCGACAATCTGTCGAATCCCGTCTATCGTTTTTTGCTTCAAATAAACATTCTGCCTTGCCATGACTTTATTTTCCCTTTGTTCATGCAGCACCATACCGGCACTGCATAAAAACCACGCCAGTTGAAATGCAGCACCACTGTAGTGCTAATCAACTAAAATCAGGCACTACAATGCCACACATCAGGCGGCACCGCAATGTGTGGTGTTCATGGTAATTATATGAATTTTCTCATTTAGCACTGTAAAAGCCACATTCCAGCCACAAACCGGCGACATTACAGCACTGTAGCAGTGCCTTTCTGTGCGATAAAACACAAACCTGCATTCAGAATTTCAATGTAAGTAAATGATTTAATTAGTTAATCCTGCAAAATAAAATTTTGCGTGGGGTGTGAGAACGAAACTACCGGAGAAGCATATTAGCACGGGTATCCATAGAGTAATTCTCGGCTATATTTGGCTTGCCTGAGATCAGGTAATAATGCGATCATCAGGGCATCTAAAATACGTCACAGGGAAATAATAGTGAGGAATCTACTTCTGGCAGCATTACTCCTGATAGCCGCTCAGAATGCTAATGCAGATTGTTTTGATATGGCGGGCAGAGATTATCGTATAGATCCAGATCTACTTCGGGCAATCTCCTGGAATGAATCGAACTTCCGCACAGACGTTAAAGGCTATAATCCTGTTTCGGGCTTTGGCTCCGGACTTATGCAGGTGGACTCCCAGCACTTTAACGAACTGGCTCGTTATGGAATAAAACCGGAGCACCTTATTTCCGACCCATGTATGAATATCTACACCGGGGCTTACTATCTTGCAATAGCATTCAAAAAGTGGGGAGTCAGCTGGCAGGCCGTGGGCGCGTATAATGCAGGTTTCCGGAAAACAGAAGAACAGGCGCAGAGAAGATATGCCTATGCCAGAAAAATCGAGGCAACATATCGGGCGATAAAGAAGAATAAAAATGCAGAGCAGTTTCTCCCGAAACAATAAAAAAGACCTCAATACGAGGTCTTTTTTATTCATGTGGTCTTTAACCCATCAATCAATAGCCCGGTAGATCAAATGAGCTTCAGGATGTTTTATGATACTAATATAGTCTTTCAGTGCATCCTGACGAGCGACGAGATGTTTACAGACTTTCGCATATTCAGGCCCCATATCCGCAACCTGCCAGGATAACCAGTTCATGATCATCAGCGTGGCAATAATTCCGGCAGCATCAGCGCTGATCTCTGATTCAAAATAATTACCTGGAATTACCATGTTATAACGTTGTTCACCTTCCGGTGCGATATAACCGGTTTGTGTCGTGGTGTATCTGACACAGTTTGGTGCAACATTCCCGCCAGTACCTTGTGGAATAATCCAGTAATTCCAGAAACCACCATCGTAATCTGAATGCTGACGTAACCAGCTGGCAATCATATTGTCCGCTGACGGTGTAAAAAACAGAGCTGGAATAAATTCAAGACGCTCATCACCATCAGTGACAGAGTAGCGCTGGCGTTCATCGATTTTAAATTGTTCGGCTGATTCACGAGTGGCGGTTTTGACGTTTAATGTGTGCATTCTGGTTTTCTCCTCATTGGGTTATTACATCGTTCGACTTCATCACTGAGCGGCGAAGGGCAATGAGCAGTTGACAGTAAGGAAATAAAGGGGCGCGCAGCGTTTATATACCCCTTTATTTCCTTACTGGCTGATGCTAAAAGCAGCCCTCCGCGAACTGATGAAATCGGGCGATAGTCACACCAGGAGAATGCACACATCCCGTAACGGAAAATCGTCGCAGGACGAATTACCGTTACGGATATCAGAGTGTTGGTAATTTATTACCGACACGGTGAAAGCGGCGCATCCTTTCAGGATGCAGCAAGCGTGAAATTGAATTTGCGTCAGGATGGATGCCCGAAGGGCAGAGACAGCTTGCTGGCTCTGTTCACGACAGCCGTGTCCCTTCAGGGACGACGCCCGGCCCGATATTTATTATTTTCAGCACAAAGGATAAATACCAGAAGAGATAAACAGCAGGATGCCGAATGAGATATTACAGGTCTTAATAAATAATAATGATGTGACAACCACGCGCCGGAGTAATACGGGCAGCGCGTCAGCGCAGCCTGCTTATTCTGCGCCGCAGGTGCGCGGCCTTTGATGCCACGAAAGGCAGGATACTCCCCTGCCCTTCTGGATTGTTATGCAGCTTCATTTATACCGCGCAAAAATTCGCGCATGGCACTGACACGGCGCTGATCGTCCAGCCGCTTTTCAAAGTTGTTGATGTAGTACACCGGCGTATACCGCACCCTGTTTAACTGCATCGTCAGCGTATTGCCCGTGACCACCTCGGCAGGAATACCCAGCAGGGAAAGCTGAATAAACGCCATATCGGCCGCAACAGGATCGATATCGATGCAGCTACCGAACATATGTTCAGACGGGTTATAGCCCGCCTCCAGCAGATATTCCGCATACGCCACAATCATTCCCGCCGCACCGCTTGCCGGATCGCTGACGGTAACGAATCCCTCACGGCGTATCGTTTCGTCAACGTCCGGCATCAGCAGCCTCGCCAGCAGTGACTGGACGTGATACGGCGTGAAATACTGCCCGTTGCGGTCGTCGCCAAGCTCAAGCTCCATGAAGATCGCGCCCAGAAAGTCGTGGAATTTCGCCTCCAGTGCGCAGACCATCAGGCAGAAAAGCGTATGCAGGTTGCTGATATCGCTCGCGCTGTACTTCGCGCAGATTTCACGACTGCGATCAATGTTCTCCGGCGTTCTTATCCGCGCCATATCCAGCTCGCTGGCCGCCAGCGTGATAAAGTCGCTGAACACCTCCCAGCGGCGCAAATTACGGGCGGTGTCCATGAACACGCTGACAAACTGGCGGCGGGCGTCCTCGATGGTCATCATCCGGTGCGGTATCGGCCGCGCGTTTATAGCGGGCAATGCGGGCTTTACGGGCGTGGCTGACGCGACCTCTTTCGCCTGGTCAAAGAAGCTGGCAAAACTGAGTTGAGACATCGTTCCTCCTTAAATGCCGCCCCGTAAGGAGCGGCTCAGTTATCAGTTAAATGCCCGCTTCAGTTCGAGCGTGCGTAACACCTGTCCCCACTCGCTTCCGCGCATGGCAGGAATGCGAACGGCACGCCCCTTTCTGCGGCACTTTGCGATATGTCTCCCCAGCGCCCGCATTTCGGTGCTGATTTTGTCACGGTCGATATCACTGCGTTTGATACGCACCTGTTTTTTTACGGGTGCGTTTTCCGCCTCAAGCATCTGGACATACAGGGCGGTCGGTGTAACAATCGACGCTCTACTGAAATGATTCATAGGTGTTTCCTTTTAGTTGAGGCCGGATTCATCGTTCCTAGGCGAATAAATCCGGCGGAATAAGGCAGGCGAAAGCCTGCTTTTTTCATTTCTGGCGCTGCACTACCTCCTTCACGCATGCCAGAATCTCCGCGTGGTCAAGGTTGCTGTAGTCACGCATGCGGTAATAACGGATACCGATCCGCGCATAGATTTCGGTCACGTTGCCGCAATACATCTCCGCCAGCATGAAGGTTTCACACTCGCCGTTCTCACTGCTGCGCCAGTTCATCGGATACATCAGCCCCAGCGCGTCATGAAAAGCGTGCACGTCGATTTCCGATGGTGCAGCAACCGCCGCTTTTTCCCGACTCATCCAGTAGGCGCGTTCTGCTTCCGCCGTGGCCTGCATTCCGGGTACTGCTGAGGATTCGGTAAGATGTAAGTGCATCGTTTTCTCCTTCTTTGGTTTATGACGGCATCACCTGCCGCCAGCTGGTTTAGTAATCTGCCGCCAGTTCGTTCATCAGTCCGGCACACTCACCATGTGCACGGTCTTCTTCCGCCAGCGTCAGCGTGTAACCCCGCTTCGACGCCGCACCGATGAAAACCGGACGATCTTTAAGCGGTAGTTCGACGAGATAACGCATGGCCATTCCCAACAGGCGGGACTCGTAAATCTCGTAGTGCAGACCACACCCACGGTTAGCCTGTATTTCCATACGGGCCAGAACCACGTCCGCGCGAATAACATCGAACGGGCTAGGCGAATGGATATTGCGCACAAAGCCATCAGTACGCAGGGACGAGGTTTTCACCCATCTTTCGGAAGATTCTTTGGTGGCGGTTTTGACGTTGACGTTCTGTGTGTTCATCCTGCTTTTCCTCTTGTCTGGTGGTTAATCCATCTCTCGGTGAGTTCCCTGGCGGCAAAGGGCAAAGGAGCAACGACGTACGGAGGAAGGAAAGGGGCGGAGACAAAAGTTTTTGCAGCTCTTCGCAAAAAGTTTTGGCGGAGTTTATTTCACCCCTTGGATGACGACACGGCGGTGCTACGACCAGCCCTCCGCCCGGGGACTTAACGGGAGAGGGCTCACCAGAGGTACGGGGAGAGGATGAACACATCCGACACGGCGGAACGGCGTGGCGTCAGCGGACTGTCGGCAGTTTTACCGCCGACAGGGTGAAGCGGCGCGTCCGTTTACGGACGCAGCAAGCGCAGGGGTTGACGTTGAGTCAGGATGGACGCCCGGAGGGCAGAGACAGCTCGCTGGCTCTGTTCACGACAGCCGTGTCCCGTCAGGGACGACGCCCGGATATTGCCGTACCGGTGATGCCAGCCAGTTCATTAGCCAGGCATGATATCAGACTCAACGAGGCGACTTTCCCCGAAAATAGTCAGGCCGGGCCATCAGTTCCCGCTCAATGAGTTCATCAGCAAACAGGGGCGCTTTTAGGTTAATACGCTTCTCCAGATTCCGTCGGCGGGTGGCCGCCTTACGCTCGTCGGTCCAGCGCCTGATCTGCCTGTCACACAGAAAATCAACGCAGACAGCATATCCGGCTCCGGCCACCCACAGTGACATCACGGACTCAGGGACGGGCTTCCCTGCCTCCACCACTTCTGACGCCAGCTCAGGTTCACCGGGACAGGGACCGGAACGCTTCCAGCGCAGCGAGTAACGCCACTTCATGCCCGGTCCCGTGCTGTCAGCTTGTTCGGGACCATCCAGCGCTCCAGCTGCCTGACAGATCCCGGACTTTCCCGTGCCAGCGCATCCGTTTCAGCCATCACCGTCCAGAAAGGCTGGTTCTCCGTCATCCAGCGTTCCATTGGTGCCAGTGACGGAAAGCGCTCGCTCCAGCGCCAGAACATCTCCTCCAGGTCGTACTGGCGCAGTTCAGTCCCCGACCAGCGCACGCTCCAGCTGCTGACCGTTTCCGGTGTATGAAAGGCCAGTTCAATTTCCGCCTGCCCCGCCAGCGCCTGGTACGCCTGCTCACGCTGGCACTGTTCTTTGTGGCGCTGGCGGGTGTATTTTTCATCCCGCAGGGCGTCCTGACAGCGAACCCGCTCGGTCTGCTGAAAGGCCACCTCCGGAAAGAGGCGCTGACCTGCACCGACAGGAAGCGGCAGCCAGCAACATGTCCCGCGGCTTTCAATCAGCGCATCGATGGCACTGAGCCAGCTGTCCCTGCTGCCCCGCAGCTCCCGCGCCGTCAGCACCGGCGCAAAATAATGGATTTCCCTGATAGTGATGCGCGTGCTGCCCGTGAGCCGGCGAAAAAAGGCGCTGGCATAGGGATACACCGTGGACACCGCGCCGCGCGACCGCCTGCGCTCAATCTCCGCGATGGCCTCCATCGCGGCGCGTCGCTCGGGGCTGAAGGGAACCAGAGAGAGATGTGAGGGGGTCATGCCGCGCCCTCCGCTGCCAGAATGCTGATAATGCTGGCCTGACTGTATCCGTCCGCATCGAGACGCGCCGTCAGGCTGACGGTGTGGCTGACAAGCTCCGGCTGGTAGCCGCGCAGGGTACGAATGACGGAGAACGGGCGACCGCTGGCGGGCACAAACACCACCATCCACGCCGGACTGATGGCACCAGGACTGCACACCGCAATATGGTAACTGCCGTGCGAGGGGGTAAAGCGTATCTGTACGGGGAAGAACCCGCCGAACTCGCTGCGGTACTCGCCGTTCATGTCCCAGTTTTCAGGGCATGACAGGTCACGCATAACGGCGTGGGTCAGTTCACGGCGATAGTCTTCGCCGCTGTCGCGCCAGTCCTCCATCTCGTCAGGTGACATGGTCTTCAGCACATCGGGGGTCAGAACAGTTTGCATGGGTATCTCCTTATTGCCGCCCCGCAGGGCGGCTCTCCGTTATCAGGCGGCGTGTGCCGTGTCAGTGGTGTCGTTGTCAGTGCTGTCGGTATCGGAAACAGCGTCGTCAGCACCGGATTCAGCCGCTGGCTCCGGGCCTTTCAGCCATGCCGGAACCCAGCGGGTGTGCTGCATAAAATGCTCCGCATGCCCTGCTGCATCGCCCTTCTTCATCTTCTCCGCGTCACCCGCCGCGCCCGTCAGACCCGCTTCTTTCAGGGATGCGACAATCTGCGGATGTTTCAGGCTGCCGAAGTAGTTGTCCTTCGTCGGCTGCCACCAGTCGCGCAGGTGGAACCCGATTGCCGCCTCTACCGTATCGAGGGTGCTGCGCGAGGTGTGCCCCATATCGCGGGTCTGTACCCCGTCCACGGAACAGGCCGTGCAGAAGGCCATGAGCGACATCAGAACCCCGCCGTCGAGTGCAAAGAAGGTGGTGAAGTCCTTCTCCCACCCTTCCGGCAGCAGGGCTTTCAGCCGCGCCTTTTCGGTCATCAGGACGCCAAACGCTGCGCCCTCCTGACCGGACGGGGCGTTTTCCGTCAGGCTGCCGTGAGACACGGTCAGGCTGATACGGAACGGATGCGTCGTGGTCAGACAGCCGGAAAAGACGCAGGTACACATGCGCCAGACCATCAGCGCCACCGCCTTTTCGGGCTGCTGCATCAGCGCCGCCTGTACAGCCAGCGTGCGCTCGGAGGTCATTTTCGTGAGCAGCGGAACGCTGATCCCCTCTGCGGCATCGGGCTGGCGCGAGGTGAACGGCACCGTTACGCTGCTGGTTTCGGTTTCTTCCGGCATATCCGCTTTCAGGCGCACACCGCGCTGCACGTACACCTGCCCTTCGTACAGGCTGACCATTACCCCTGCGCCTGACTTCATGTCGTCAGTCCACGCGCTGACTTCTGCGGCCTGTTCGATGGCTTCGATCTCAACTTCCAGCGCGTCCGTCTCGTCACAGCGGGAGTCGTAGCCGTCCCATTGCTCACAGAGTTCATCAAGGCGCTGCTGCTGCTCAGGGGTGTATACAGGCTCGGGTTCTGCGGGCTGAACGAACTCTTTACCGTCTTCTCCGTGGTACCAGATGCGGGCTGCACGTCCGCGACTCCATGCCCAGCCCTCACGCTGCTTGATGTCCAGGGCGATATGCTCCAGTTTTTCCTGCACCAGACGCTCAACCAGCACGCTGTCAGCCGTGCCGTCGCCCTCGTCCTGGCTGAACAGATCTTCACGGACGTAACCCCCTGCAGCCTCGTACGCTTCCCGTCCGATGAACCGGAATTTTGTGTTGTCGGTACGCATCTCGGTTTCAGTAATGGCGCGTTTAATCAGGTGCGCAGGGGCATTCGACCAGCTGGCTTTTACGGTATCGAGGATTTCGGCCTGACGGGCGTGATCGTCCTCGAGACAGAGCGCCTGACACTGTTCAACGGTCAGTTCGTCCTGCGCGAGCTTCTCCATCAGGGACGGGGCGAGATTTGCCAGCTTCAGCATCCGCTGGACGTGGCGGGAGCCGAAACCGAGCGCGTCACCAATCTGCGCGGGGGTTTTGCCCTGCTCCGCTAATGTGCGGAACCCTGAGATTTGCTCGGCGGGATGCATGGCAGCGCGTTGTTCGTTCTCAGCGATGGAGGCAAGAGCCGCAATGTCGTCCGGGACGCGCTTGACCATGACGGTATGATCGGCCGCAAGACGGTCTTCCTGCGCCAGCAGATTAAGGGCAGTCAGTCGGCGGCCACCTGCGGCCACGCCGGATTGTCCGTCCGCGAGAGTGTGAACAATCAGGTTCTGCAGCAGTCCGAGCGACTCAATGGAGTCGGCCAGACCGCGAACGCTGTCCACGGAATACGGAATGGTGCGCACGTTAAGCGGGGATTTAACGAGAGCAGACAGCGGAACATACTCGATGACAGCGGCCTCAAGGGCGGCTTTCAGGGCATCTTCCTGCGCCTTCGTGATTTTTTTGCTGCTCGCTTTTTTGGGTGCTTTTGCTTTAACATCGGTTACTGACATAGTTAATACCTCACAGATTGATGATTGTCCGGCCCTGCGGAGTTACCGCTCCGGCAGGGCACCTTCTTACTGCGGCTTACGGATGCCGTAGTCCGCGATATAACGGTTGAGCCAGTACGTGCCGCCCGGCTCGAAGTTCCACGTGCGCCAGACCATCTCGCCGTCCTTACGGACAACCAGGCGAAAATGCGCTCCTTGATCGTCCTCAATTTCCACGTTGGTGTACTGCGCCGCAACGGCCTCAGCCTGTTCGCGGGTAAAGGTGTCGTCGGGTAAAACCGCCAGCGCCTCGCTCATGTAGCTCCTCCTTCTGAACCTGTTTTGCTTTAAAAAAACCATCACCCGTTGAGTTGCCGGGGCCGCGGTTTTGACGTTTTGCGGGGACCTGCTG
>NZ_WHOY01000031.1:4305868-4417997 GCF_009765445.1 Pantoea sp. BAV 3049
TATCCGCAGTGGACTACCGGTGTGCGTTATCACGACAACGATCTGGTGCGTTGGGGGTCAGCGGTCTGGGTCTGCCTGATGGTCCATGACTCCAATATCTACTGGGCGCCGAATGTGGCTACCTCCCTGTGGCGTGAATTTACTCTCGCTAAAAACTATAAAGGTATTAACACCATGACTGAACGTTCTTCTGACATTATCAGTACCAGCAAATCCGGCCCGATGCTTCGTCACGGTCACGTATTTTCACCGGCATCACGCGCTTATATCGCCTGGCAGGAAGGAAAAATCGATGAAGGCATGCTGAACCAGCGTGAATGCGGTAAATTTTTCCCTGCTACCGCCAGTGGGCTGACCGATGTTGTTGCACCGAGTGATGTCACCAACTTCGCACCGCCACCGGACGGTAAAATTGCCAGTGCCAATCAGGGCAACGGTAATTTCCTTGATGAAGCGGGCACTCACTGGCAGAAACACAGCGTGGCTTCTGCCGAGATGTTAAAAATTTCCTGGTATTACTCGGCGGTTCACGATACCCGTCGCTGGAATTACTTTATTACCCGCGAAGACTGGAACCCTAATCTGCCGCTAAGTCGTGCGCAGTTTGAAGATCAACCGTTCTACAAAGTAGAACTGACTGAGCAACCATACTGGAGCCACCATGAGGCGCTGAATCCGCCGCAGCCTACCGTGCATGATGTGATGTTGCCGCAGCGTACTGGTTACCATGTGATCCTGGCCGTCTGGGAAGTGGCAAATACCGGCAACGCCTTCTACCACGTGATTGACCTGGATTTTAGCGGTGATGATAACGGTGGTGAAGTGACCCCTGTTGCTCCGGCAGGCCTGCGCGCCAGCAGCGTGACTACCAGCAGCGCAACTCTGTCATGGAATGCTTCCGTGACGACGGCTTCAGCCTACCGCCTGTACCGTGATGGCAATCCTGTTGGTCAGACTACCGCGCTTACAATCACCGACACCGGCCTGAGCGAAAACACCGCTTATGGTTATGCAGTCAGCACCATTAATGCTGCGGGTATCGAATCCGCGCTGAGCCAGGCCATTGTGGTTACCACCAGTGGCACGGTTATCCCGGGTACTCCGCCAACGGCACCTACTCATCTGCACAGCATGGGGACCACCGCAGATACGGTGAAGCTGATGTGGGGTGCATCAACCAGCAGCGGCACGCTGGCCGGTTATATCGTTTACCGTGATGGCAATGAAATTGCCCGTAGCGGCGTGGCGCAACTGAGCTATGACGACACCGGCCTGAAGGCGGAAACGGCTTATCGCTATTTCGTGGCCGCTTTTGATTCCCAGGGCCAGCTGTCTGTGCCGTCGAACGTGCTGGCAGTGACCACGCTGGCTGACGAAGATAACGGCGGTGGCGATCTGTATCCGGAGTGGAAACTGGGTACCTTCTACCCAACCGGCGACAAGGTCAGCTATCAGGGTAAAAACTGGATCTGCCTGCAAGCTCATACTGCCCACGTGCCGGATTGGGCACCGGGTGTGGCTGAAACCCTGTGGGCCCAAATTGCCTGACGGGTAACTGATAACAGGCTGGCCAGAGGGAGCTGGCCAGCCTGCTGTCTCCGGCCGAATCTGTCTGAGGTTGTCAATGATGTCCACACTACACAGCATCCTGGAACATTGCTCAGAATGGATCCTGGAGTACTTACCCGCAGTATTCTCCGCGCTTTCCTCCATGCTGATTGCCTTTTTTATGGGCATTTATGACAGCAAACCAATCTGGAAAATCGTGTCAGGCCCCTTTATCTGCGGGATCTTCACTCTGGCGATTTCCGGCTCTCTGGAACATCTGGGTCTGCCCGAAAATGCAGTCAATCTGATTGGCGGCATTATTGGCTTTGTCGGTGTGGAGAAAATTCGCGAACTGATCGAAGGCAAACTGAGTAAACGCCTGGGAGGTGAAAGAAATGAAAATCAGCGATAACGGCATTCAATTTATCAAGCAGGAAGAGGGCGAAAGGCTGAGCGCCTATCTTGATTCAGTGGGGATCCCAACGATTGGCGTCGGCCATACCGGCTACGTTGATGGTATGCCCATCGCCAGAAATACAGAGATTACTACGGCAAAATCCACCCAGTTGCTGTTGCAGGATCTGGCAACGGCAGAACAGGCTATTACAAAGAACGTCACCGTAACCCTGACGCAAAATCAGTATGACGCGCTTTGCAGCCTGATTTTTAATATCGGTGCCGGTTCTTTTGCCAGCTCAACGGTAAAGAAAAAGCTCAACACGGGTGATTATGCCGGGGCTGCGGATGCTTTTCTGATGTGGAAAAGGGCGGGAAACAATCCCGATATCCTGCTGCCGCGCCGTCAGCGTGAACGTGAGCTGTTCCTCCGTTAACCATCGCGGGCCTCGCCCGCAAATTCATCTCCCCGACATCTTGATTTAACCCCTCTGTCACATTTCCCGCGCACCATAACCGCAATCAAAAGTACTCCGGGCGGGCACTCCGCTTCGGGCACCTCCATGGCGATTGAGGTTATTTCACATGCTGAACTTATCCAGACATCCGACCACTGTTTATCAGGCAATAGCCGCCCAGCTGGAGCAGGAACTGAGCAGCAACTACCGCTGCGGCGAGTATCTGCCCTCAGAGAAACAGCTTGCGGAGCGCTATGCCGTAAACCGCCACACGCTCCGCCGCGCCGTTGACGAGCTGGTTAACAAAGGACTGGTTCAGCGCCGTCAGGGCGTCGGTATCCTGGTACTGATGCGCCCTTACAACTATCCGCTGCATGCGCAGGCCCGCTTCAGCCAGAACCTGATGGAGCAGGGCAGCCATCCAACCAGTGAAAGGTTGCTGGCGGTGCTACGTCCGGCTAATGGCGAAATTGCCGCCGCGCTCGGCCTGGCGGAAGGCGACACGGTTGTTCACCTGCGCACCCTGCGCCGCGTCAACGACGTGCCGGTTTGTGTGATCAACCACTATCTGGCCGATCTGCGCTGGTGGCCAAAGCTGCAGCAGTTTAACAGCGGATCGTTACATGAATTCATGCAGCGCGAACTGGCGCTGGATTTAAGCCGTAAGCAAACCCGTATCACCGCACGCCGCGCACAGGCTAAAGAGAGCAAGCTGCTGGAAGTGTCACTGCACTCTCCTTTGCTGTGTGTCCGTACGCTGAACACCTGCACCGGTAGCGGACAGCTGGCGGAATACTCCGTCAGCCTGACCCGCGCCGACATGATCGAACTGACGCTGGAGCACTAAATGGAGTCATTGAAGGCAAGACAGCACTGGCTTTCGGTACTGGCGCACTGCCAGCCGGAAACCCTGCTGACGCACTGGCAGCCGCTGGATCTTCACCCAGAGTATGAGTTGCTGCGTACGCCGGAAACCGGGTTAACCCGCCTGCAGGCGAGGATGGGTGGCACCGGCCGTCGCTTTATCCTCGGCGATACTACCGTGACCCGCGCCGTGGTGCGTCTGCCGGATGGTATTTGCGGCTACAGCTATGTGATGAGCCGTAATAAAGATCACGCCGAATTGTGCGCGCTGATGGATGCGCTGCTGCAGCAGACCAGCTTCAGTGAGCTGATCCAGCAGAGGATCATTACCCCTCTGGCTGCTGCCCACCAGGAAAAACTCACACTGCGCGCCCGGGAAGTCGCCAGCAGCCGCGTCGATTTCTTCACCCTTGTCCGGGGAGACAACGAATGACCTTACTCGCCAGCTTTACCCATCCGGTTGCCGATTCGCAGCGCGCCTTTCGACGTATTCTGAAAGCGATGAGCGAGCCGGGCGTGATGGTTTCCCTGCCGCAGCTGCCTGCCTGGGGCAAGGTTTCTCAGGCGGCCACTGCCGTGATGATGACCCTGGTTGACCGCGAAACGCCAATCTGGCTGGACAGCACGCTGAGCAGTGATGTCCTGCTGAGCAACCTGCGCTTTCATACCGGTGCGCCAGTCACTCCTGAACCCGATGCACCGTTCGCGTTGCTGCATGCCAAATCCGATACTGCCCTCGATCAGTTCTCTCCGGGCGATAACGCCGCGCCGGAAAAAAGCACCACGGTGATAATTGAAGTGCCTGCCCTGAGCGGCGGTCTGACGCTGCGCCTCAGCGGCCCGGGTCTGATGGAGCCGCGCGCGATTGCTCCGCAGCTGCCGGAAAGCGTGCTTAGTTATCTGCGCGAGCGCCCGCATCGCTTTCCACAGGGAATCGATCTGATCTTCACCTGTGGCGAAAACATGATGGCGCTGCCACGCACTACTGATGTGGAGGTCTGCTGATGTACGTTGCCGTGAAAGGGGGTGAGAAGGCGATTGCCGCCGCCCATCAACTGCAGGAAAACCTGCGCCGGGGCGAAGGCCCGGACGAACTGAACTGCAGCCAGATCGACCAGCAACTGGGGCTGGCAGTGGATCGCGTGATGACCGAGGGCGGCATTCACGATCGCGAGCTGGCGGCACTGGCCATCAAACAGGCCAGTGGCGATCTGGTAGAGGCGATTTTCCTGCTGCGCGCCTATCGCACCACGCTGCCACGCCTGGCTGACAGCCTGCCGCTGGACAGCGCCGATATGCGACTGGAGCGTCGTATCTCTGCCGTTTATAAAGATTTGCCCGGCGGGCAGGTGCTCGGCCCGACCTACGATTACACGCATCGCCTGCTGGATTTTACCCTGCTGGCAGAGGGTAAAGCCCCTGCCGCGCCACGCGCTGAGCAGCCACTGATCGATCCCTGCCCGCACATGTTTGAACTGATGGCCCGGGAAGGGCTGGCCGTCACCGAAGAGGATGACGGCAGCGAACCGCTGGACATTACCCGCGAGCCGCCATCCTGGCCCATGCCGCGTTCTGCCCGTCTGCAGCAACTGGTGCGCGGGGATGAGGGTTTTCTGCTGGCACTGGGCTATTCCACCCAGCGTGGCTATGGCCGCAACCATCCCTTTGCCGGTGAGATCCGTACCGGTTACGTCACGGTGGAAATCGAACCGGAAGAGCTGGGCTTCCCGCTGGAAATTGGTGAAGTGCTGCTGACCGAATGTGAAATGGTCAACGGCTTCACCACTCCGGCTGATAAAGCGCCGCATCTGACGCGGGGATACGGTCTGGTGTTTGGCCGCGCCGAACGTAAAGCGATGGCGATGGCGCTGGTGGATCGCGCGCTGCAAACCGGCGAGTACAACGAACGTATCACCAGCCCGGCGCAGGACGAAGAGTTTGTGCTGGCCCATGCGGATAACGTTGAGGCGGCTGGCTTTGTCTCACATCTGAAACTTCCTCACTACGTAGACTTCCAGGCCGAGCTTGAGCTGCTCAACCGCCTGCGTGCCGATTATCAGGAGAAGCACCGTGACTGAACTGAGCGGTTATAACCCCGGCTATCTCGATGAACAAAGCAAGCGTACCATCCGCCGGGCAATCCTCAAGGCGGTGGCGATCCCCGGCTATCAGGTGCCTTTTGGCGGGCGGGAAATGCCGATGCCTTACGGCTGGGGCACCGGTGGTATTCAACTGACCGCCAGCATTATCGGCCAGCATGATGTGCTGAAGGTCATTGACCAGGGTGCGGATGACACTACCAACGCGGTGTCGATTCGTCGCTTCTTCCAGCGAGTCAGTGGCGCAGCCACTACCGAACGCACCGTGGATGCCACGCTGATCCAGACACGCCACCGCATCCCGGAAACGCCGCTGACCGAAGATCAGATCCTGATCTTCCAGGTACCGATCCCGGAGCCGCTGCGCTTTATCGAGCCGCGTGAAACCGAGACCCGCACCATGCACGCGCTGGAGGAGTACGGCATCATGCAGGTCAAACTGTATGAAGACATTGCCCGCTTCGGTCATATCGCCACCACTTATGCCTACCCGGTAAAGGTTAATGACCGCTACGTCATGGACCCGTCGCCCATCCCGAAATTCGACAACCCGAAAATGAATATGATGCCCGCGCTGCAGTTGTTTGGTGCCGGACGCGAGAAGCGCATTTATGCGCTGCCGCCTTACACCAAAGTGGAAAGCCTTGACTTTGACGATCACCCGTTCAGCGTGCAGAAATGGGAAGAGCCGTGCGCCATTTGCGGGGCCCGCAACAGCTATCTGGATGAAGTGGTGCTGGATGACCAGGGCGCGCGCCTGTTTGTCTGTTCCGATACCGATTACTGTCATCAGCAACAAAAGGCGAAGCAAGCATGAAAGCCGAACAACCCCTGCTGGCGGTCAACCAGTTAACCCACCTTTATGCGCCGGGCAAAGGCTTCAGCGATGTCTCCTTTGAGCTGTTTTCCGGTGAAGTGCTGGGCATCGTTGGCGAGTCCGGTTCCGGCAAAACCACGCTGCTGAAGGCGATTTCTGCTCGCCTGACCCCGCAGCAGGGCGAGATTATCTATCAGGGCCAGGAGCTGTATGGCCTGAGTGAAAGCGATCGTCGCCGCCTGCTGCGCACCGAGTGGGGCGTGGTGCACCAGTATCCGATGGACGGCCTGCGAGCGCAGGTTTCTGCCGGGGGCAATATCGGCGAACGCCTGATGGCCGTCGGTCAGCGCCATTATGGTGACATCCGCGCCACTGCCGGAAAGTGGCTGCAGGACGTGGAGATCCCGCTGTCACGTATTGATGATTTGCCGGGCACGTTTTCCGGTGGGATGCAGCAACGTCTGCAGATTGCCCGCAACCTGGTGACCCATCCGAAGGTGGTATTTATGGATGAGCCGACCGGAGGACTGGATGTGTCAGTGCAGGCCCGCCTGCTGGATCTGCTGCGCAGCCTGGTACGTGACCTGAACCTGGCGGTGGTGATTGTCACCCACGATCTGGGCGTGGCGCGGCTGCTGGCCCACCGACTGTTGGTAATGAAGCAGGGAGAAGTGGTGGAGAGCGGCCTGACCGACCGGGTGCTGGACGATCCGCACCATCCTTACACCCAGCTGCTGGTCTCTTCGGTATTGAGCTAATCTGGAAACCCCTATGAGCCTTAAACTGCGCGTCGAAAATCTGTCCAAAACTTTTGTGCTGCATAACCAGCACGGGGCCGAGCTGCCGGTACTGCAGCATGCCAGCCTGCAGGTCTCCGCCGGGGAGTGTGTGGTGCTACACGGCCATTCCGGCAGCGGAAAGTCCACGCTGCTACGCTCTCTTTATGCCAACTACCTGCCTGACAGCGGCCACATCTGGGTGGAGCATCAGGGAGAGTGGGTTGATCTGGTGACGGCTCCGGCCCGCCAGATCCTCCAGCTGCGCCGTGACACTATTGGCTGGGTCAGCCAGTTTCTGCGCGTAATCCCGCGTATTTCCACTCTGGATGTGGTGATGCAGCCTCTGCTGGAGCGTGGGGTGGAGCGACAGGAAAGCTCCGATCGTGCTAAAACATTACTCAGCCGCCTGAACGTGCCGTCGCGCCTGTGGGCGCTGGCACCCTCGACTTTTTCTGGCGGTGAGCAGCAGCGCGTCAACATTGCCCGTGGTTTTATCGCCGACTATCCGGTGCTGCTGCTGGATGAACCGACTGCCTCACTCGACAGCACCAACAGTGCTGCCGTGGTAAGCCTGATTGAACAAGCCCGCGATCGCGGCGCCGCTATTGTGGGCATTTTCCACGATAACGAAGTCCGCGACCGTATTGCCAACCGCCTGCATGTTATGAATCCCATTGCCGGGAGCGCCGTATGATCATTAATAACGTCAAACTGATTCTGGAAAATGAAGTGGTCAGCGGATCGCTGGCAGTGGAAAACGGTGTGATTCAGGCCTTTTCCCAGACGCCGAGCCAGCTGCCGGAGGCGATTGACGGCGAGGGAGACTGGCTGATGCCGGGAATGGTGGAGCTGCATACCGATAACCTCGACAAATTCTTTACTCCACGGCCGAAGGTTGACTGGCCTGCGCATTCTGCCATGAGCAGCCACGATGCGCTGGTGGTGGCAAACGGCATCACCACGGTGCTGGATGCCATTGGGGTGGGCGACGTGCGCGACGGCGGCCATCGTCTGGAGAACCTGCAGAAGATGATCAACGCCATCCGCCACAGCGAAAAGCACGGGCTTAACCGCGCCGAGCACCGTCTGCACCTGCGCTGCGAGCTGCCGCATGAGTCCACGCTGCCGCTGTTTGAACAGCTGATGTGCATACCGGAGTTGTCGCTGGTGTCGCTGATGGACCACTCGCCGGGGCAGCGTCAGTACACCTCTCTGGAGAAGTACCGGGTCTATTTCCAGGGCAAATACAACCTGAACGATGCTGAGATGGATGAGTTTGAATCTCAACAGCTGCGCTTTGCTGAGCGCTGGTCGCTGCCGAACCGTCAGGCTATCTCCGCCTGGTGCCGCCAGTACAATATTCCGCTGGCGAGCCACGATGATGCCACGCAGGCCCACGTGCTGGAGTCGAAGGAGATTGGCAGCGTGATTGCCGAATTCCCGACCACCGAAGAAGCGGCCCGCGCCTCTCGTGCGGCGGGGTTGCGGGTGCTGATGGGCGCACCTAACATCGTACGGGGCGGTTCCCACTCCGGCAACGTGGCGGCTCACGATCTGGCTGCGCTGGGCATGCTGGATATTCTCTCTTCGGATTATTATCCGGCCAGCCTGCTGGATGCCGCCTTCCGCCTGGCGCGTGATGAGCGCAACGATTTTCAGCTGCCTGCCACCATCGCTATGGTGACCCGTAACCCTGCGCAGTCTATTGGCTTGAACGATCGCGGCATGATTGCCGAGGGCAAACGTGCCGATCTGGTGCTGGTTAAAGCGCATCAGGATCAGGTTTACGTCCGCTCCGTCTGGGTGAAAGGCAGGGCTGCATACTGATGGCCAGGATCATCTGGCTGACCGGCGCTTCCGGTTCAGGCAAGGACAGCCTGCTGGATGCGCTACGGGAAACGGCGCCATCGGGACTGATGGTGGCGCATCGCTACATCACCCGTGCCGCCGATGCCGGAGGGGAGAACCACGTCTCGCTGAGCGAGATCGAATTCCGGCGGCGTAAAACGTTAGGGCTGTTTGCCATCGACTGGCAGGCGCACCAGCACTTTTACGCACTGGGAATTGAAATTGACCTGTGGCTGCAGCATGGGCTGGATGTGGTGGTCAACGGCTCACGGCTGCATCTGCCTGCGGTGCAGCAACGCTATGGCAGCCAGCTGCTGCCGATCTGCCTGCAGGTGACGCCCGAAGTGCTGGAGCAGCGCCTGCGTCAGCGGGGCAGGGAGGATGAGGAAGAGATTGCCCGGCGGCTGCGTCGTGCCAGGGAAAGCGTGCCTGAGGGCTGCCTGGCGCTGAATAACGACGGTGCGCTGAGTCAGACGCTGAGCGGCTTTCTGGCGCTGCTGGCCAGTGAGGAGTAACCGATGCAATTTACTTTTCTCGGCACCGGCGATGTCCGTCAGGTACCGGTTTTTGGCTGTTTCTGTACCGCCTGCCAGCTGGCCAGGCAGCAGCCGGAACGGCGACGCGGGCCAACCAGCGGGGTGATACGCCATCAGGGGCAGACCACGCTGCTGGATGCCGGTCAGTGTCACCTGGAGCAGCAGTTTGCTCCCGGTGAGCTGGACCGCATCTTTCTCACGCATTTTCATATGGACCACGTGCAGGGGTTATTTGCGCTGCGCTGGGGAATGGGTGCGAAAATCCCGGTGTACTGTCCGCCTGACGAGCAGGGCTGCGACGATCTGTATCGCCATCCCGGTCTGCTGGCGTTTCAGCCCTTTCTGCGACCCTTTGACCCGGTGCCCTGCGGCGACATTGTGATGACGCCATTGCCGCTGATCCATTCGAAAATCACCTATGGCTACCTGATTGAGCAGGGCGGCAGAACCCTGGCTTACCTGACCGATACCATTGGACTGCCGCAGGAGACGCTGGATTTTCTCCGCCAGCGCCGTATCGATCATCTGGTGCTCGACTGCAGCTATGCGCCAGCGGAAGAGCAGCCGCACAATCATAACGACATCACCCGGGTACTGGCCTTACACACCTTAATCGCGCCGCGAAAGTGCTGGTTGACCCATATCAGTCATGACGTGGATAACTGGCTGGCAGACAATGCGTTGCCGCCGGGCGTCGCTGCCGCCTGGGATGGTCTGGTCGTGGAAATATAACGATAAAAACGTCGCTTCCGCTCCGCGTTTTTTTTTCATCATCCCCGCGTCATTAAATTGTCACCGTCCTCGCCGTTAATAGGGCCCACAAGGCTTAACGCCAGACTCTCAACGGGAAAAACTATGGCACAGGCACTGTTAAAACCGACCCCTGCACCTGAAGTCGCTCCAGTGTGGTCAGCACAGAAAAAAGTGCTGGCGGTACAGGGACTGGGCAAAGCGTATTCAGCACAAAATCGTGTGCTGCACGATATCAATTTCGACCTGCATTCCGGCGAGCTGGTGGCGGTGATCGGCCGTTCCGGCGCGGGAAAATCCACGCTGCTGCATATACTGAACGGCACCATTCCGGCCACTGACGGCGAAATTATTAATTTCCGTGAGTCGGGCCATCAGCAGAACATCGTTGAGCTGAATACTCGTCAGATGCGTGTATGGCGCAGCGAGTGCGGGATGATCTTCCAGGACTTCTGCCTGGTTCCCCGCCTGGATGTGCTCACCAATGTCCTGCTCGGCCGCCTCAGCCAGACCTCAACGCTGAAATCCTTCTTCAAAGTGTTCCCGGATGCGGACCGCGCCCGCGCTATCGGCCTGCTGGAGTGGCTGAACATGCTGCCGCAGGCGCTGCAGCGTGCCGAGAACCTTTCAGGGGGCCAGATGCAGCGCGTGGCGATAGCCCGTGCGCTGATGCAAAATCCGAAAATCCTGCTGGCCGACGAACCGGTTGCCTCGCTGGACCCCAAAAATACCCGTCGCATCATGGACGTGTTACGTCAGGTCAGTGAAAACGGCATCAGCGTGATGGTGAACCTGCACTCCGTTGAGCTGGTGAAAGAATATTGCACGCGCGCCATTGGCATCGCCAAAGGACGCATTGTTTTCGACGGGCATCCGTCGCAGTTAACAGAAGACCTTCTCCATACCCTGTATGGCGAAGAGATGACGCAACTTAACTAAGCCAATTTTTGGGATACGGACTCAGCAATGAAAAAATTATTCTTATCGGCGGTGCTTACCAGCGTAATGGCAGTTAACTATGCTCAGGCCGCCGCGCCAAAGGAACTGAACCTTGGCATCCTCGGTGGCCAGAACGCCACACAGCAGATTGGTGACAACCAGTGCGTGAAAGATTTCTTCGACAAAGAGCTGAGCGTGGACACCAAACTGCGCAACTCTTCTGACTATTCTGGTGTGATCCAGGGCCTGCTGGGCGGCAAAGTGGATATGGTGCTGAGCATGTCACCTTCTTCTTATGCTTCCGTGTACATCAACGACCCGAAAGCCGTGGATATCGTCGGTATCGCTGCTGATGACACTGACCAGTCAACCGGTTACCACTCAGTCGTTATCGTCAAAGCTGACAGCCCTTACAAAAAGCTGGAAGATCTGAAAGGCAAATCTTTCGGCATGGCCGATCCGGACTCCACTTCCGGCTTCCTGATCCCGAACCAGGCTTTTAAAAAGCAGTTCGGCGGCTCGATTGATGACAAATACAACGGTTTCTTCTCCAGCGTCACCTTCTCCGGCGGCCACGAGCAGGATGTGTTAGGCGTACTGAACGGCCAGTTTGAAGGCGCGGTGACCTGGGCTTCAATGATCGGCGACTACAACACAGGTTACACCAGCGGCGCCTTCACCCGGATGATCCGCATGGATCATCCGGACCTGATGAAGCAGATCCGCATTATCTGGCAGTCGCCGCTGATCCCTAACGGCCCAATCCTGGTGAGCAACAAGCTGGACCCGGACTTCAAAGCAAAACTTGTCGCCGCCATCAAAAAACTGGATAAATCCGACCACAGCTGCTTTATCAAAGCGATGGGCGGCACCCAGCATATCGCTCCGGCGAGCGTGGCGGATTTCCAGAACATCATCGATATGAAGCGTGAACTGACCAAAGCCCGTTAATACGCGGCAGGTGCCCCCCCTGGCTTCGGCCAGGCGGGGCCACCCTGAACACCGACAAAAGCGGTAACGCATGCAAAATACAGACTTTGAACGCTACTATCAGCAGGTACGGGGCAAACAAAAGCGCGACACCGTACTCTGGTCTCTGACCCTGCTGGCCCTCTATATTGCTTCCGGCAACATTTCTGAATTCAGCCTGCAAACGCTCTGGTCCTCTCTGCCGCACTTCTTCGACTATCTGGCCGAAACAGTGCCGGTGCTGCACTGGAACGTGCTGTTCGCGGACGGGCATACCGAAGGCTCGCTGGCTTACTGGGGCTATCGTCTGCATATCCAGCTGCCGCTGATCTGGGAAACGCTCAATCTGGCGCTGGCTGCCACCATTCTGTCGGTGATCGCGGCGGTGGTGCTGGCTTTCCTGGCGGCTGATAACACCCAGTCACCGCCCATCGTTCGTTATGCCATCCGCACTGCGGTAGCTTTTCTTCGTACCATGCCGGAACTGGCCTGGGCGGTGATGTTTGTGATGGCTTTCGGGATCGGCGTAACTCCGGGCTTCCTCGCCCTGGCGCTGCACACCATTGGCAGCCTGACCAAGCTGTTTTATGAGGCGATTGAAAGCGCTTCAGACAAGCCCGGTCGTGGCCTCTCCGCCTGCGGTGCCGGTACGCTGCAAAGAATGCGCTTTGCCCTGTGGCCGCAGGTTAAACCGGTGTTTCTTTCCTACAGCTTTATGCGCCTTGAAGTGAACTTCCGCCAGTCGACCATTCTTGGTCTGGTGGGCGCAGGGGGCATTGGTCAGGAGCTGATGACCAACATTAAACTCGATCGCTACGATCAGGTCAGCATGACCATGCTGCTGATTATCATTGTGGTTTCACTGCTGGACGCGCTTTCCGGGCGTCTGCGTCACTGGGTGGTTGAGGGGAAAGCCGTATGATAGCATTAGCCGGGTCAGACTCTCTGGCCTCACTCAAATCACAGCACAGCGAACTGTTCTCCGTGCAGCGCCGTTACCTGCGCCGTATCGGCCTGGTGGCAGCGGCAGTACTGGCTTACTACATTTTCTTCTTCAATATGTTTGGCATCAGCTGGGCTATGCTTGCCACCGGCAGCACGCAGATTAGCCGCTACTTTCTGCGGATGTTTGTCTGGCACGACGTGGCGAACTGGCCGTTTGCCTATTATTTCACGCAGATATTTATCACCGTTGCCATTGTGTTCGCCGGAACGATTACGGCCACGCTGGTCGCGCTGCCGGTATCATTTTTTGCTGCGCGTAATGTGATGTCTTCCTCAATATTACGTCCTGTTGCCGTGGTAGTGCGTCGCCTGCTGGATATTCTGCGCGGGATCGATATGGCGATTTGGGGCCTTATTTTTGTGCGTGCTGTAGGAATGGGGCCGCTGGCCGGGGTACTGGCAATTGTGATGCAGGACGTGGGGCTGCTGGGAAAACTCTATGCCGAAGGACATGAGGCCGTGGAGCGTTCGCCGGGCCGTGGCCTGAATGCAGTGGGCGCGAATTCGCTGCAGAAGCACCGCTATGGCATTTTCACCCAGTCATTCCCGGCCTTCCTGGCGCTGAGCCTTTACCAGATTGAATCCAACACCCGCTCTGCGGCAGTGCTGGGGTTTGTTGGTGCGGGTGGCGTGGGGCTGGTCTATGCCGAGAATATGCGTTTATGGAACTGGGATGTGGTGATGTTTATCACTCTGATTCTGGTGGCGATCGTGATGGCGATGGATTATGTCTCGGCGAAGTTGCGTAAACGCTATATCAGCGGCAGACCGGTTCCGCTGTTTGGGCAGGAATAGAACTGTCGGCGCAAATCACCAATATGGGTGGAATTAATCTCGCAACGGGGATCATCCACTCCTTATCTTACCGGGGCGAATCCTTTCGCCCCGGCAAACAGCCATATGCCCGGATTTAAGATGAGGTAATGTCCCACCACATTTTGTTCAGTGAATAGTAGCGGTCATCCGGATCCAGCTTCTTCTCCCATGGTTTATCAATGATGTAGTGAATGTTCTTCACTTCCGCCATGTCCCACATCGCTGCATGCTGGAAGGGCAATGTTTTCAGCGCATTATAGATATACGGCAGCGGCTGCCAATGCTGGTGGAAGTAGTCGTTAAGGAAATCCTGTTCGGCAAACAGATAGCGTGACAGGTCGTTCAGCTCCGCCAGCTGATGCAGCATATCGTCAAACACCGCCTCGTCCGGTTTCAGCACCAGGAAACCGCCGTTGAGATAGTTGTCCACCTCATCCAGCTGCTCAGTGTGGTGCACGCCCTGACAATAGCTGTAGAAACAGTTTTCCGGCCGCCAGCTTTTGGGGTAGCTGGCAATCTTGTTAGGATTACAGCGGCAGGCGTGGCAGGCGGCGATCTGCCCTTCAGCCAACGGCAGCTTAAACAGCTCATCCATGTTTTTTGTCACCAGCATATCGGCATCCAGAAACACGATGCGCTCAAATTCTGTCAGCCGCCAGACCGCCAGCTTGGTCCACACTTCAGAGAAGCGCGCGTTAGCATAGTTATGCTGCAGCCTGCTGTCCGGGCTGATCGGCTGCACCTCACGCAGCAGGCAGCCTTCACTTTCCAGCGCCTGACGGGACGGTGCATCGATATTTTCAGTCACCATGACAATCAACGGGTATGCGCTGTTCGCTCTCTTCAGCGACTTATGCAGCGCCTTCACGCCCACCAGATAGCCCGGCTGCGTCAGCAGGGTAGCCCATGCCTTCATTGGCTCTCTCCTTATCATCAGTCGAGCAGTTGTGCGGTAAACGCATTCTCAAATTTGTGCTGCGGGTCCAGCTCGTCGCGCACTTTGCGGAAGGCTTCCCATTGCGGATAGATCGCCGGCCAGTTGTACAGCGGCGCTTCAAAATATTTGCCCCAGTGCGGTCTTCCGCCTTCCGCTGCCAGCACTTTTTCCACCGCCTGCAGGAACGCCACCCCTTCTTCCGACAGGGAACCGTCCTCGGCGTAATAAACGACAAAACCGAAGAAACAGGTGTCCTGCTGATAAGCGGGACTCAGCCAGGAAGTGGACGGACCGGTACAGCGCAGAATAATCGGATAGTGCATGTGCGGCTGGGTTTCCGTATGCCACTCTTTAATCTTGCGGATCACCTCTGCGGCCCGCGCCAGCGGAATGCCGATCTCAACATTAATTTGCGGGGTGGCAATGCCGCGACAGAAGACCTGATAGACATCGCCCGTGACATCTGAAAAATCCTTAAAGCGGGTAACGGTGCGAAAAGGCTTGCCGTTCTCATCGACGATCTTGGTGTCACTGCGCATATGTTTCAGCGTCTGATCGACGGTGTCATTCATTGCGTCGCTGGTCTCTTCCTGCTTCAGCAGGTCGTCGTTGTTATCGTGATAGCTTTCTGTCTCTTCTTCGGTGGCCTCCCGGGCTGCCCAGACATGGACCTGATTTTCATTCGGGAACCACCAGGCTTTACTCAGGGCATAGTTATGATTCCAGTCCAACAGATCTGTTTCCAGCGTGTCAGCGCTAACGGCGTTCTTAAAACAGGTGTAGACCAGCGAGGGCTTGGTACGCAGCGTGACCTGAGTCACCACCCCTAACGAGCCTAATCCCAGCTGGACAGCGGAGAAGGAAGGGTGATCGCGAGTAAACTCCTGCACGCTGCCATCGGCCAGCACCATGCGGATGTTTAAAGCCTCGTCAGCGATGGAGCTTTGCTGCAGCCCCTGGCCGTGAGTGCCGGTCGCCAGCGCACCAGCCAGCGTCTGGGCCGCAATCACACCAGGGGAAGACGGCAACATTCTGCCCACGCCGGTGAGAATTTCATACACCTCGTGCAGCGGGGTGCCACCGGCAAAAGTGGCGCTGTCCTCGGTGATATCCAGCAGGCCACGTAAATGCTGTAAATCAAGCAGGGTATCGCCAGCGGCGGCCAGTTTCAGCATTCGACCCGGCGACATCCGGCTGCCCATCACGCGGATTTTACCCCTGCTGTTGGTAAGGATCGCCCGCAGTTCCTCTTCTGTTTCTGGAGTACTGACTGCGCTCTTCTCTGCCAGCGTCGCATTCTGTGCCCAGTTCCACAATCTGGACTCGTCGCCCAATTGCGGTTTACGGCGAGGATAACCGGTATTTTCGGGTGTCATCGACAACTCCTTTTTCAGGACAATAACAGGATTGTGTTTACAAGCGCGGAAGTGAGCTTTCAGGATCCGACACAGTAAGCGTAGCTGAATTGCCCCGGAACGACAGCGTCCGGAGCAGAGAAAGTTGTACGTCGTATTAAGTTTCTGTACAGGTTTTCAGTCAGGCCGGGCGCAGGTAACGCAGTGTGGCATCCACCACCAACTGGCGGTTGCGGGCGATGCTCTGCTGTTCCGTCTCGTTGCCGCCAAACAGCGTATGGAAGGTGTAGCGGTTGGAGACGTTGTGCGTACAGATGCTGCTGATCAGGCGGTGAACATCCACGGTATCCGCTTTCTGATCGAATACGCCAGTGGCTTTGCCACGCACCAGCACGCTTTCCAGCACGTCGAGCGCGCTCTGATTCAGCGCCTTAATGCGGGTTGACTGGCTGATATAGCGGCCGCGCATCAGGTTCTCACTGCACACCAGCCGCATAAAATCCGGATGAGTGATGTGGTAGTCAAAGCTGGCTTCGGCCAGACGTGCCATCGCCACCACCGGCGGCATCTCCGCGAGATTCAGTCCGGTTTCATGTTCACGGATGGCCTGATAGACCTGCTCCAGCACTTCCATATAAAGATTTTCTTTATTGTTAAAGTGGTACACCACCATGCGCTTGGTGGTCTGAGCATGCTCAGCAATCTGTTCCATACGGGCACCCTGCAGGCCGAATTCAGCAAAGGTGGCAAGGGCACCGGCAAGGATACGTTTCTTCAACCCTTCCGGGTCATTCTTTCTTTTGGCAGTAGCGGGCATAACGGGTCGATAAATCCGTGGTCTTTAAACCGTTGCAGTAACAAGGATGTTAAGAATACCACAGAAAGCTTAAGGCTACGTTCGGGGCAGTGTGATCGGCATCAGACTCCGGCGTTCTGACAGCAGAAGCCGGTAGCGCAGCGGGTCAAAACCAGGGATGGGTGCCATCAATAACGCTATCAAAGTGGTCTTTAATCTTTTCATTCAGCTGCGTTTCGTCCGGTAATGCCTGGCCTCGCAGCACCGCTTCAGTGGTAAAGCAAAACAACAATATTCCCCGGCTGCATAAATTCGCGGCTTCGCTGTAGCTCTCCAGCGAGGTGAAACAGGCTTCATCTTCGGGCGCGCGCTGCCGACAGGAGGCGATGACCGTCTTCAGCGCCCGCCAGACATCCCTGGTCTCGCCGAGCACAGGGATCTTGCCAATTGAGAAGGTCAGGATCTTATCAATGCGGATAAACAGATGCTGCCTGTGGTCGGCCGCGAAAAGCTCTTCCAGCGTTTCCTGCCACAGAGTGAATGTGGTGGAAAACAGCTCATTCTGCACCATCTCGATGCTGGCATGCTGCCACGGATAGTCGGCGGCAAACTGGCTGAAAGCAAGCTGGTAGGCGTCAAACGCGGCTTCGTCAGTTTCATCCATCAGCGTCAGTTCGTTGCAGCGCAGCTCGAAGTCGAGCAGTTCCCGCTGACGTTTTGGATCATGCCAGTCAATCAGCCGGGCTTTGCGCTGCTGTAGCGAGCGCAGGGATTCCAGATCGTAAAACGTCGCCATGGCTATTTCACTGGCCAGCAGCGCTTTATTGATGGTCTGTATGACCGCTGGCGACTGCACCACTGAACGCCCGGCCAGCAGCTCATTACGACGGTTAAGGTAAGCCGCCGCGGGTGTGAGGAAGTTGCTCATGAGCATTCTCTTTATCGGGAAGGGGAAGACGGGCGGCCGCCCGTGCACAGAAGGGACGAGTATGGCATAAGTTACAGCGAAGAAATCTGCGGCAGGCGCTTTTTCAGCCGAATACCTGGCATGCTTAGCACCACAGCATATAAAGTTTGCATAAGTTGATATTTCCCTCTTCGCGGCAGACAGGTTTAAATCAGTTCCAGACCACACCGAGTGAAGGAACTGAGATGCAAAACGTTAACCTGCTTAGCCGGACCACAGAGATACTGAGCTGGCTGCAAAACAGCTTTTCTCAGGCCGTGCAGATCGATGAACCGCTGGACGCCGCGCGGGTTGCCGAATCCCTGTTACCGGTCAGTCAGTTGTACGGTTTCGAAATGAGCTATCTGCATTCACGGGACCATTATGAAAAATAGCCGCCATCCTCACAGCATTCGATATAGCTACTGGAATGAGCTGTGCGCTCTGATTAAAAAAGCCCGTTCAGCTCAGCACTGAACGGGCTTTTTTCAGGGTGTCTGGCCTTGTGAAACTGTCCACTCGCTGCGTTCAATTCCGTCGATAATCAGCCGACGCTGCTCCTGCTGTGGCAGAGTGATTTGCAGTCTCTTCCATGCGGGCAGATAGCTCCCACGGCGGTTGAAGGTCAGCCTGATTTCTCCGGCAGTGCAGTGCATCTCCCAGTTCAGCCACAGTGCTTTGTCCTGCTGATAACCCCACGACTCGCCGTCATCTTCGAACAACACTCCCTGAGCGTTGCCCACGCCTTTCAGCGGGAACAGCTTCAGTTCACGCTGGTTATCCCGCTCAGCGTCAACCGGCTTCAGATGCTGGCTCAGGGGCAGACCGGCACCGGCACGAACCAGCAGCGGCAGTTTTTCCAGCGGGGCATCCAGAGTGATCTGCTGACCGCCGCCGTACCAGTTTCCGCTGTAAAAATCATACCAGCCAGCCTGATTGTCCGGCAGCCACAGGCTGCGCTCGCGCTGGCCTGGCTCAACAACGCTGGCGACCAGAAGATCGCGGCCCAGCATAAAATCATCGCATTCCGCAAAGGTCTGCCGATCGTGCTCGTGGTCGAGGAAGGTCGGGCGCAGCATCGGCTCATCATCCGCGTGGGCCTGCCACAGCAGAGTGTAGAGGTACGGCATCAGGCGATAGCGCAGCTCAATCGCTTCGCGGATCGCCGGGGTGACGGCAGGGTACATCCACGGCTCGTTGACGGTGTGGTCATCGTTCCACGAGTGGATGGTGAAGCGGGGATGCATCACGCCATTCTGCACCCAGCGCACAAACAGTTCTGCATCTGGCTTGTCACCAGAGAAACCGCCAACATCGTGGCCGACGTTATACAGTCCCGACAGGCTCATTCCCACGCCCATGCGGATGTTATAGCGCAGCGTCTGCCAGCTGGTGCGGTTGTCACCGCTCCAGGTCTGCACATAGCGCTGCATCCCTGCGCAACCCGAGCGGGAAATCAGAAAAGGGCGTTTATCCGGTGCGAAACGCTGCTGCGCTTCCATTGAGGCGCGCATCATTAACAGTGGCATCACCGGGCGCACATCCTTAATGGCGATACTCTTGCCGAAGCCGTGGCAGCGGGCTTCGCCGTCCCACACTTCGTACTCGTTGTTGTCATTCCAGGTGGAATCAATGCCCATCTCCAGCAGCTGGCTGGTGACGCCTTCCTGCCACCAGGCAATGGTCGCCGGGTTAGTGAAGTCCAGGTGCGATCCTTCGTCATCCCAGAATGAGGAGCGTTCCGGCGCATCACTTTCCGAGTCGCGGATAAACAAGCCTTTCGCCGCCACCGCCTCATACTTTGGGTGATCCTGAAGCAGACAGGGCTTGATATTGGCTGCCAGACGCAGTCCGGCATCGTGGAACGCGGCACTCATCTTCTTCGGCTGCGGCACTTTGTCGTAGTTCCAGTTGAAAACGTAGCGCTTGTTATTGATTGAGGTGTAGCCGGAAGAGAGCTGGAATGAATCGCAGGGGATGGCATGCTCGCTGCTAAGGCGGATAAAGTTCATCAGCTGATCCTGAGCATCCGGCGCATCAGTGTAGTGCATGGTCGACCCGCTGTAGCCCAGGCTCCATTTAGGGCCGAACAGGGTTTTGCCGGTCAGACGAACAAAGGCTTTGGTGATATCCAGCACCCGGCGGCCAACAAACAGGTAGTAATCGATGTCGCCGCTTTCGGCCTGCCAACGGCGGTAGGGCAGATGGTAGTTATCCAGTTCGTTGCCCAGGTCCAGCTGCGTGTTGCTCAGGTTATCGTAATAAAGCCCGAAGCTGACCTCATCGCGTCGGGTGATGGTGAAGGGGATATGCTTATACAGCGGATCTGTCGAGGCGGCGTTGTAACCCATCGCATCCAGATTGCGCATCTCGAAGCGTTTGCCATTACGCTGCAAATCGCCGGCTTTTTCGCCCAGGCCATAGAAGCGTTCATCAGGCTGGCGACGCTGGTAGTGCGCCACGCCGTCGCCATGAGCATTCAGCAGGTAAGCGCTGGTTGGGCGGTCGCAGGTCAAAAACTGCCACTCGCCCTGAGCGTCGCGGTAATGCCATTCCAGATACAGCGGTTGATGAACCGTCACCCGTAGCTGCTCCGTTGCCAGCACCAGACTGTCGGCTTCTTCGTGCAGGGTAAACTCCGGCAGGCTGAAACCGGCCAGACTCTCACGCTGGCGGCCTTCCCAGGGCACATCTTCGCCCGGCGCGATGCTCCAGGTGCGGTCCAGCTCAAACTCTCCCTGGCGTTTCAACGCCACGCGGATCAGGTTCTGCTCCAGCACGTAAAGGCAGAACAGATGTTTGCCTTCAACCGTCAGTTCAACATGATGGTCAGCGGATTTTGTTAAGGTCCAGTGTTTCAGCGTTTTCATCATCAGCCTCAATATCAGGCGCGTTTTGCGCGGCGTTCAGCAATAAAAGAGATCAGGAAAATGGCACCAATCAGGTCGAAGAAGCCCATGGCGACGAACAGCGGGTTAAAGCCGATGGTGTCAGCGGTGACGCCGATAATCAGTGAAAATATAAAGCTGGAAATCCAGGCGAAGGAGCCGCGCATACCGTTAACGGTCGCCATCTGGCCTTTGTCAAAAGACTCCACCACCAGCGCGCTGAGCATGCAGGAGATAATCTGATGGCCGAAGCCGCCAATGGAAATCAGCGCAATCGCCATATAGGGATCTTTAGTCAGGGCGACCAGAGCCAGTGACAGCATCAGGAAAGCACCGGTTATCGAGCTGGCGACGATGGAGTTAACGCGGGTACAGCCGAAAAAACGCAGATAAATTTTAGTCAGGTAACCGCTGGCGACACTGCCCAGGTCTGCAGCCAGGAACGGCAGCCAGGCAAACATGGCGATCTGCTTCAGATCCATCCCCATATTCTTCGCCAGATAGAGCGGTACCCAGAAACTCAGCACGCCCCAGGCCGGTTCGGCCATAAATGCCGGAATGGCGATGCCGTAAAAGCGTTTATTTTTACCGACCACTTTCAGCGCCTGGAAGAACGGCAACTTAATGGGTTCCGGTTCATTATCCTGCTTGATGAATGTCAGCTCTTCCTGGCTCAGGTTCGGGTGTTTTTCCGGATTGTGATAGAACAGCGCCCAGGCCGCCACCCAGATCAGCCCGAGAATACCGGTAAACAGGAAGGCACCCTGCCAGCCAAAGGAGCCGTGAGCGAAGTAGATAATCGGCGGGGCCAGCATGGCACCCATTGAGAAGCCCACGCCAGCCCAACCGGCCGAAATGGGGCGCTCTTTTTTCGGGAACCATTCGCCCAGCGTTTTGGCATTGGCGGGCGTGGCAGCCGCTTCGGCACCGCCCATCATAAAACGCAGGAACAGCAGGTGAACCCAACTGCCCGCGCCCGCATGGAACAGACAGGCCAGCGACCAGATACTGGCACAGATCAGAAAGCCAGCCTTCAGACCCATCACATCGATCAGCCAGCCGGTAAGGGGCTGGAACAGGGTATAAGCCAGCTGAAAAGCACCGACAATCCATGAGTACTGTTCGGTAGTGATCCCCAGGCTGGTTTTCAGTTCCGGCGCAAGGATGCCCAGTGAGTTACGGGTGATGTAGTTGACGGTTACGCCGGTCAAAAACAGCACCAGAACCCACCAGCGCAAGTTACGGATGATGCGGCTGCTTTTTACCGCGCTCCCTGTCATTACACTGCGGTTCATATTGTTCTCCACATTTGATTGGGGGTAGGCGCGAAATAAATTTAAGGCGGCCAACCGAACAGGAAGCCGTTTTTGCCGCAATGTCATTAACCGTTTTTGATTTCGCCGGGTGAGTGAAGCACACCTCAGGCAACGGGTCGCCAGGCTGATGGCGTATTTGTGATTTGGTTAACCAATTTAGCCTTTTGTGGTTGATATGAACGCCATTAAGCGGGAGTTTAGGGCGGTGAAAGTCAGAATATCTACCGGACTGGCCTGTTTTAAGCTGAATGGTGAACCAATTTTAACCGACATTTCTTCAGCGGCAGGCGGGTTCTCTCTACGATCCTGGAGGCAGAAAAATGGAACAAACCTGGCGCTGGTATGGCCCTAACGATCCCGTCACGCTGGCGGATGCAAGGCAGGCAGGCGCAACGGGCATCGTCACCGCGCTGCACCATATTCCTAATGGTGAAGTCTGGAGCCTGGCTGAAATCCTGAAAAGAAAAGCCATCGTGGAGCAGGCTGGCCTGGTCTGGTCGGTGGTGGAAAGCGTGCCAATCCATGAAGAGATCAAAACGCACAGCGGACAGGTTGACCAGTGGATCGCTAACTACTGCCAGACGCTGCGCAACCTGGCGGAGTGCGGCATCCACACCGTTTGCTATAACTTCATGCCGGTTCTGGACTGGACCCGTACTGACCTGGCGTGGGAACTGCCAAACGGAGCGAAAGCGCTGCGTTTTGATCAGATCGAATTCGCCGCTTTCGAACGCCATATCCTGAAGCGCCCGGGTGCAGAGAAAGATTACACGGCTGAAGAGCTGGCGCAGGCAGATGCCTGTTTTGCTGCCATGAGCACAGAGTCCAGAGAGCGTCTGACCCGTAACATTATTGCCGGGCTGCCGGGTTCGGAAGAGGGATATACCCTGGAGAAATTCCGGGCGCAGCTCGATCGCTATAACGGCATTGATAATGCACGCCTGCGTGAGAACTTCGCTTACTTCCTTAAGGGGATTATCCCGGTGGCGGAGCAGGTCGGGCTGCGCATGGCGGTGCATCCGGACGATCCACCGCGTCCGATTCTGGGCCTGCCGCGTATCGTATCCACAGCGGAAGATATGCAGTGGATGGTGGATACGGTGAGCAGCCCGGCTAACGGTTTTACCCTGTGTACTGGCTCTTACGGCGTACGTGCAGATAACGATCTGCCCGCTATGGCCAGGCGTTTTGGTTCGCGTATCTATTTTATTCACCTGCGCTCCACTCAGCGTGAAAGCAACCCGAACAGCTTCCATGAAGCGGAACATCTCGGCGGTGACGTGGATATGTATGAAGTTATCCGGGCAATTGCTGAGGAAGAACAGCGCCGGAAAAATGCCGGAGAGCAGCCCCTGATCCCAATGCGTCCGGATCATGGTCACCAGATGCTGGACGACCTGCACAAGAAAACCAATCCGGGGTATTCCGCAATTGGTCGCCTGAAAGGCCTGGCTGAAATCCGTGGGGTGGAACTGGCTGTCCACCGTGCCTTCTTTTCAAAGGGAGCCTGAAATGAAGTCGTTTATGAACGAAGATTTCCTGTTAAAAACCGAAACGGCCCGTCGCCTGTATCATGACTTTGCCGCCGGGATGCCGATTTACGATTATCACTGCCACCTAAGCCCGCGTGAGATTGCGGAAGATCGCCAGTTCGACAATCTGGGGCAGATCTGGCTGGAAGGCGACCACTATAAATGGCGTGCGCTGCGCTGTGCCGGGGTGGAAGAGGCACTGATCACCGGCAATCAGAGCAGCGATTACGAGAAGTATCTGGCCTGGGCGAACACCGTGCCACAGACGCTGGGGAACCCGCTGTATCACTGGACGCATCTGGAGTTGAAGCGACCATTTGGCATCACCGGCAAGCTGTTCGGCCCAGAGACGGCCGGGGCGATCTGGCATGAATGTAATGAGAAGCTGACCACGCCGGAGTTTTCAGCGCGCGGCATTATGCGCCAGATGAACGTTCGCATGGTCGGCACCACCGACGATCCGCTGGATTCACTGGAGCATCACCGCAAAATCGCCGCAGATAAAGATTTTACGGTGGAAGTGGCACCAAGCTGGCGTCCTGACCGGGTGCTGAAAATTGAGCTGGACGGTTTTGCTGACTACATCCATAAGCTGGAGCTGGTGGCTGATGTGGTTATTCGCCGCTTTGACGATTTGCGTAAGGCGCTGACAAAACGTCTGGATCATTTTGTCGCGCATGGCTGCCGTGCTTCCGACCACGGCATTGAAAATCTGCGCTATGCGCCGATCCCCGATGACCGGCAACTGGATGCGATCCTGACCCGGCGTCTGCAGGGGGGGGAGCTGAGCGAGCTGGAGGTGGCGCAGTACACCACCGCGCTGTTTGTCTGGCTGGGCGCGCAGTATCATCAGCGCGGCTGGGCGATGCAGATGCATATCGGCGCGCTGCGTAATACCAACACGCGCATGTTCCGCACGCTGGGGGCGGATGTTGGCTTTGACTCGATGGGCGATAACAACATTGCCTGGCCGCTGTCGCGGCTGCTGGACAGTATGGAGATAAATAACCAGCTGCCAAAAACCATCCTCTACAGCATTAACCCGAAAGATAATGAAGTGGTGGCGACCATGGCCGGTAACTTCCAGGGGGACGGCATGGCCGGTAAAGTGCAGTTTGGTTCCGGCTGGTGGTACAACGACCAGCAGGACGGGATGATCCGCCAGCTGACACAGCTCTCGCAGATGGGGCTGTTGAGCCACTTTGTTGGCATGCTGACGGATTCTCGCAGTTTCCTCTCTTATACCCGCCACGAGTATTTTCGCCGTATTCTGTGCAACATGATCGGAACATGGGTGGAAGAGGGCGAGGTGCCGAACGACCAGCTAATGCTGCGTACGCTGGTGGAAAATGTCTGCTTTAATAATGCCGAGCGTTATTTCTCCCTGGATCGGTAAGACGTGCCGCCAGGTGGTTGACCAGAATCAATACGCTGGTCAGCCAGCTTAATAAAGTGGCGAACCGAAATGGCATTGTCCTGCTGTCCGCAGTATATTTGACGCTATCAAGACGGCCCGGTAGCAATACAGACGACGAAGGTTAGCCCATATCGTGATGAAATCAGCCCCCCTGCAACAGCGCCCCTATCAGGAAGTTGCCGCCCAGTTGCGTAACCTGATTAAGCAAAAACCCTATGCAACCGGCGATCGCCTGCCTGCCGAACGGGAAATTGCTGAACAGTTTAACGTGACCCGCACGCTGGTGCGTGAAGCGCTGATCATGCTGGAAATTGAAGGGCTGATTGATGTGCGACGTGGCGCAGGGATCTTCGTGGTCGGTCAGCCACAGCTCAGCCAGCCAGTGGCAAATGAAAACCCGGCACCGCAGGGTGCAGGCGCGGGTCCTTTCGAGCTGTTGCAGGCGCGGCAGCTGCTGGAAAGCAATATCGCTGAGTTCGCTGCACTGCAGGTCACTCCCGCCGATATCAGCAAGATGCGCCAGGCGCTGCAGCTGGAAGAGCAGGAGCTGGCTTCCGAAAGTCTGGATGATACCGAAAATGGCGATATGCAGTTCCACCTCGCCATCGCCGAAGCCACGCACAACAGTATGCTGGTGGAGTTATTCAAACAATCCTGGCAGTGGCGCGTCAATAACCCGATGTGGGCGCAGCTTCACCGCCATCTGAGCGATTCCCGCTACCGCAAGGAGTGGCTCGGCGACCATAAAAAAATCCTCGCTGCGCTGATCAAAAAAGATGCCCGGGCAGCGAAATTCGCCATGTGGCAGCACCTCGAAAACGTCAAGCAGCGCCTGCTGGAGTTCTCTGACGTCGATGACCTGAATTTCGACGGCTATTTGTTCGAGTCCTGGCCGCTGAATGAGGGGATCTGAGGAAAAGGGGGGATTTCTCTTCCCTGGATAACTCTTCACGCAAAATGACCGATGCGATGAATGCCTACTGCCACATCTCTGGCCAAGTATTAGCGCGCATCGATCCGGGAGGGGTCTGCCTCGGTTATTTAGTCTGCGCGGAGCAGAACAGTTAACGAGTCCAGTAGTTAGGCTCGTTTTAGCGTTATCTGTGCGCCAATAACTATCATTACCATTCCAGAAATCATGCTCAGGGTTAATTTCTCATGCCATCCAATATATCCAAAAAACGCGGCGAACACGACTGACAGGTAAGTCCAGGACACTATTTTATCGGTAGGCGCATAAGAACATGCCACTGAAAGAAAATATTGCGCTAAAGTTGTAACTATACCTAACAACATTAAATAGGGAATGGTTGATAAATCGAATGAATGCCATACCCAGGGAATTAACACCAACGAAAAAAGAAGAGTGAATAGTGAGAAAAAAAGCATTTGTTGATATGGAGATTCCGTTTCTGACATTAGCCAGATAGTGATCGTGGCTGCCCCACCCATTATGCCCGAAATGATCCCAGCCAGATCACCTGTATTAAGACTATGTGTGCCCACGCCACTCGTCAACGCTACCCCAATGAAACCAACGATTGTCCCTATCCAGACAAAGCGGTCTGGAAATTTCCTGAGTACCAGAAGCGCTAAGATAGGAACAAATACAGGTGAGGTCTGCTGAAGTAAGACTGCGGTGCTTAATTCAAAATTTTAAACAGCAAAAAAATAAGTCAGCAGTGCGAAAAATGTAAAAAGTGACCTTAACGCATGTGTGCCTTTTCTCTCGGATTTAAAACTGAATTTACCTGAGAAAACTCCTGCCATCGCGACACATAGAAAGCTAAAAAGATTCCGCCAGAATACCAGTGACAGAGTATCCATATCAGCTGATACGAGTTTAACTAATACCCCAGCCAGAGCGAAAATTAAAGCCGAACATATAACGTTCATTACGGAGCGAAAATATGCCATCAAAGCCCTCACTCAAAAAAATTTGATAAGCCGATGACTACAACATAACAGGACAGTGCTGCTGGTTCACGAGATGGTTCTACCTGCAAAATCAACCCGTCATCTAAAGTACACACAACCTCGCGGGAAAAATGCTAATCCCTTTTATAATTCATGGCGGCTACGGCGTGGGTCACAGCGTGGAGGTTCTTGCCAGTCTGGCCCCGGAGGCCCGGCGCGAGAAACCGTTGGTGATGGAGTGCGATCAGGAGCGAAGAACCACCGAAACCGTGAACGGCTGGTTAGAGGCGGTACGGAGCTGACAGCGGGTTGAATCCTTACTGGCATGCAATGCCGGATTGGCGCTGCCTGCTATTCAGTCGGAATACCTCAGAGCATCGATCAGCAGGGCAAACGCTGGTGGGTGCTGTTTGCGGCTTGGATAGTAGAGATAATAACCCGGGAAACTCGGGCACCACTCATCCAGTACCGTAACAAGCTCTCCCGATATTAATTGTTCTCTGATCATATCCTCGGGTATAAAGGCGATGCCAAATCCGGAAGTGGCGCCGTCGATCCTTTCGGAAAGCAGGTTAAATATCAGCTGTCCTTCAACACGGACTCGCAGCGGTTTACCGTCTTTCTCGAACTCCCAGTGGTATAACCCACCGGCAGTGGGCAGGCGCATATTGATGCAGTTATGATTTTGCAGGTCATGAGGGGTTTGCGGAATACCATGAGTTTCAAAGTAAGACGGTGCTCCCACAGCGACCAGACGTAACTCCGGACCGACCCTGACGGCAACCATATCCTTATCGATGCTTTCACCCAGACGTATACCGGCATCGAAGCGGCCATCCACGATATCGACAAAGCCATTATCGACAACAATTTCAATTTTGATGTCAGGATACAATTTTAAAAAAGGTTTTAACTTTGGCCACAGCAAGCTTCGGGCCGAATGTTCCCCTGCTGAAATACGGATATTGCCAGATGCAGAGCCGCCGGAGTGTACGATGGATGCTAACTCTCGCTGCATCTCAGTAATATGAGGTTGCAGGCAGGCAATAATTCTTTCACCGATTTCTGTGGGGGCGACACTGCGGGTGGTACGGGTAAGCAGGCGCAGGTTCAACCGTTCTTCAAGAGCCTGAAGCGCCTCAAAGGGAAACACCCGTTTCCCCTTTAATAATGCCCTTTTCCAGACAGCAAAAAGCCCGCTCAGGTAACCCCGAGCGGGCTTCTTCAATATGGCTCCTCTGACTGGACTTGAACCAGTGACATACGGATTAACAGTCCGCCGTTCTACCGACTGAACTACAGAGGAATCGGTTTCGATGGGGCGCATATTAGCGGGGTCATTCAGGGCTGTCAACAGTAAAAAACACCCAAGCTTTCAACTGGCTGCGTTTAAATCAACGCGATCGAATTGTGAACAGGTTGCCGTCAATTAATGAACGATACCGCCGGAATTCTGCATTGACTGTTCATCGTTCAGGCGGCGTGCCGGGTCCTGGCGATAGAACAGGGTGAAGCGACGATATAAAGTCGGGAAGCGTTCCAGTAGCAGTTCGGGCGCGCTGAAGAAATATTCCGACAGCACTGCAAAACACTCCGCCGGATCGCTGGCTGCATAGGCATCGATAGTGGCTGCATTCTCGCCGACCAGATCGATTTCATCCTGAATCGCATTCATTGCCGCATGCAAATCCTGCTCCCAGCCAGCCACATCCCGCAGGGCTATTGCCGGAACGCCGTTCGCATGGCCGCTGCCCCGGGCATCGATCTTGTGCGCCACTTCATGGATTATCAGATTATAGCCGGAAAGATCGAATGAGTCCTGCACATCCAGCCAGTTCAGTACCACTGGTCCCTGCTGCCAGCTCTGTCCTGCATGCGCCATCCTTTCATAATGCACCAGGCCAAATTCATCCTGCCATTCGTCATCGACCATAAAGGGAGCAGGGTAAATCAACACTTCATGGAAACCGTCCAGCCACTCGTAACCCAGATTCAATACCGGCAGGCAAAATAACAGGGCAATTCGGCAGCTTTTCAGTTCGTCCAGTGCAAAATCCTGAAGTCCGACCACTCTTTTTTGCTGCAGGAAACGTTGCGCATGCTGAATGAGCCATCGCTGTTCGGATTCGCTTAGCGAACCGAGTAAAGGGATATCCAGTGCCTGCTGCCATGGGAGGTTATTGGCGGCATCGTCAGTGGTTTTCCATGGCCATTTGATCATCGTACAATCCAATCCGGAAAGGAAACGAAACAGCCCCGGCCATGATGAAACGCTGGCCGGGAAGCCGGGAGGAAGCTGTTCAGATCCTGCTGAATTCAATCACCCAAACCCATGGGTTCACTTCCCAACTGGTGCCGCCGTATTGCAGCGCCCACTGTTTACGGTAGGCATCTTTCGAAGAAACCGCCTCATTGTGCATGGTAAAAAAGTTGTTCAGGAAGTGAGAATCCGTCTGCACGCCTTCGGCGATCACATCGTCATCACTGATGTCCTGAATTCGTTCCACCCTGATACTGCTGATCTGCAGGTCGATACGGCTGGCCCAGCGCGGCATATGGATCCCTGCCTGCCAGCCAAAATACTCATTTTCATCTGCTGCGTTAGAAAACTGACTGGTATCGGCACGGTACTGGCAGTAGCGCGCGGATTTAAACAGGGCAGGCGTACGCTCGTACTCTGTCATCTCCTGCGAATTAATCACCGGCCCGCGCCAGGTTTCCCTGACCCACAGGCGGTCACCGGGTTGGCCATACGGGCAGTGGTAACTTAAGTTTTCCATAGCCATTACGCGGTTGCCTTGCAACTGATTATTCAGCACGTCGATACCATAACAACCCTCATGGTTATCCTGACCGGGACCCAGGAGTTGTGATTTCATGATGCGCCGGGTTTGGCTCTGTTGGCCTGAGAGCAGCGCTCGCACCCGTTGATCGTTAAACAAAATCGGGCGTTCTTTCATGGTTTGACCTCTGTTACACACTTGTGGAAATGCTGATCACAGCCTCACTAAAAAAACAATACAGAAAATTCCGAACATTAGCCCGAGAAAAAAGTTGAACCAAATTAGAAACTAATCATTAGCTGTGCTTGTTAATTTTTGACCTGTCAGAAGCGTATAAAACACGGCTCTGCTATCTGGTCAGACTTCCGATCCTCTCGTTGGAGACAATCGGGGATTATCCTGCGATCACAAATTTGACATATGCCATCTTTACAATCCCTTACAGTTACAGCTACCGGCTGGTTACCCGCTGCTGATAGCACGCATAAATCTGTGATTAACGGCTTGCTGCCCACGATTCTAACTTAACAACAGGTAAAATGCCGATAACTTATTTTAATTCGTACATTATGTATGTTTAAGCATTCGCCTGAAATCTAATCAGTTATTTCTCTATGGCAAAAGCATGAAAAAACAAAATATGGTGTGAATCCGTTAAAATTAACGCTATAAACATGATGTGGATCTCGTTTTTGACCAAATGGTACAGACGGTTTTCCCTACAGTGGACAGGTACTTCCCACTGACATCTCTTAAAGTCCAAACAATAAGGAGAAGTCTATGACACTTATTCACTGGCAAACCCGCTTTGAAAGCTGGCTGCATCAGACCTGGCCACAGGATGACAAAGCCCATGACGTGGCGCACTTACGCCGGGTCTGGCAGACATCTCAGCGTATTATGAAAGGCACAGAAGCTGATGAGCTGGTTGTGCTGGCAGGCTGTTATTTTCATGACATTGTGAACCTGCCCAAAAATCATCCCGAAAGACATCTGGCTTCCGCTAAGGCCGCAGTAGAAACGCGCCGGATATTACTGAACGTCTTCCCTGATTTTCCAAAAGAGAAGCACGATGCGGTGTCACATGCGGTGCATGCACACAGTTTCAGCGCGGGCGTACCGGCAGAAACACTGGAAGCAAAAATCGTGCAGGATGCCGACCGACTGGAGTCGCTGGGTGCGATAGGGCTGGCACGTGTGTTCTATGTTTCCGGTGCGCTGGGGCGATCGCTGTTTGACAGCAACGACCCGCTGGGACGGGTCAGACCCTTAAACGATACTGAATGGGCGCTGGACCATTTCCAGAAAAAACTGCTGCGGTTGCCAGAGACAATGCAGACCGCTGAGGGCAGACGACTGGCGGAATATAATGCCGAATTTCTGGTGACTTATATGGCCAAGCTATGCGCTGAACTGAAGGGCGATCACTGCGGACTGGATGAGAAAGTGTTAATGGAATTCTCGCCCATGCTTGAGAAATATTAAATTTTTATGAACGTATAGTTAAATAGCACTTTTCAGGCTACGGTGTTGAGGACAATACTCAGGAGAATCAGGTATGACCGACACCGTTAGCTTAACGATTAAAATCGATCCCGCCTTAAAGGAAACGCTGAAAACGCTTGCCCTTGAAAATCAGATTTCACTCAGCCAGGAAGTGACCCAACGCTTACAGAGCAGCCTGACCACCCATCAGCATCCTGCGGTGGACAGTCAGGACCTGTCTGAAGACGTTGATCCACAGTTGACCTCTGCTGAACTCAAACAGATCCGCGCTTTACTGAAAAAGTCGAAAAAGAAGAAGTAACTCCTTTCTGCTTACCCCTGATTTTCCGTCAGGGGCATTTCCCTCATCAGCCATCCTCGTCCTTACATCACAAACTGACTGACACTCTGTGACAGACGTTGCGCATGGGCGACCAGATTTTCCGACGCGCTGGCGCTTTTTTCCGTCAGCGCTTCACTGTTTTTCACCTGCTGATTGAGGCGTCCTATCTCGATGGCGACGTTATTTATCCGCTTGCTTTGCGCACTGGCATTCTGCTGAAGTTCATGCAGCACGGTTACCACGCCTGTGACCGATTGGGCAATTTCCCCGTACAGGCTTTCAAGCGTCTGAACCTTGGTAAAACCGTTATCGATATGGTGATGCGTGCTGGCGATCAGGCTGTCGATATTTCGTGTTGAAGCGGCGCTTTTCTCCGATAGCAGGCCAATCTCTTTTGCCACTATTGAGAAGCTACGGCCATACACGCCAGCATGCGCTGACTCAATAGCAGCATTCAGCGCCAGCAGTTTTGTTTGCAGCGACAGGCCATCAAGCAGGCTGACAATTCCGGCGATTTCGCCCGAAGCACCGACAATCTCCCGCATCTGGGCATCCACATCTGCCACCATCACGCCGCAGCGCTGGGTCAGCTTATCCGCTTCCTGAACCTGTCGGGTGGCGTGGCTGGCGAATTCAACGCTGTGTTCCACTTCTTCGGCCACCCGGTTTAGCCGTTCACTGATGTGTTCAAAGGCGGTGCTCTGCTGCTGATTGTGGGCGTTGAACGCCTCGTTCTGCTGCGCCATTTGATCGGCGCTGTTCATCACCGCCAGCGAAATGGCGTTAATCTCTCCGACAATATGCTGCAATCCCTGCTGCATCTCTTCAATGCTGCGGGTGAGTTGTCCGATTTCCCTGGCCTGCCATCCCCTGGTGCCTGCAGAGTGGGAAAGATCGCCAACGGCAATGCGGATCAGCTGCGCTGAAACGCGATTAAGCGGCAGGATCACTCCGCGCAACAGCATCAGTCCGCCAGCCATCAACAGCAGCAGCAGTACCGCTGAAATGCCCAGCGAAACGTCACGGCTGGTGGTCAGCGATCCGAGCGTGGATTGATTGAGGTGGGCCGACTTCGCGTTGGCTGCGCTGATTGTCTGGTAATAAGAGTCGTTAAACTGTTGCTGAAAGGCCTGCATCGGTACCATAAAAACAGAGTCGATATCCTTCGCATTCAGGCCTTTCAGCTGCTCGTTCAGTCCTTCAACCAGCATATCGAAATTCTGCTTCAGCTGGCTTTTCTCGTCGGCGTGGTAATCGGCAAACAGTTTTTGTGCGTTGGTGAGCGAGACCTGAGCCGCTTCAGCCAGGCTTTTCCAGCTGTCCACCGAGCCGGTCTGGTTGTCCTGCATCAGATAGATACCGGCACGGTTACTGTTATCGCTGGCGGTAAGCAGCTCCATGCGGGCTTTATCAAGCAGCGACTGGCGCTGCACCAGCCGGTGGGAAACGGTGACGTTTTGCTGAGTGGTGTCCACCAGCCGGGTCAGCAGCAGGGCGCTGGCACATTGCAACAGGCAGAACAGGATCAGAAACAGGGAAAATGCGCCGCGCAGGCTTTGCAACCAGGCCGGAAACCTGATGGATAAACGGCGCGGTCGCAGCAGGCGCAGAGTGGTGAGCATCGACATAAAGGACTCCAAAAAAAAAAGAGTATTCACTCCCTATATGTCAGTCGTGTTACATGCTGCCAGTCCGCAGAAGAAACAGCGATAGATCCGCTGATAACGCAAATTACCTGCGGATATTCCGTTACTTATTGTTCTTCGTCGCCATAGTAGAGCACACCAAGCTTGATCAACTGGCGGCCCTGACTTTTGCGATGCAGGTTGGTGTCTCGCAGTGAATAGACGCAGCCGCAGTACTCCTGCTGATAAAAGCGCTCGCGCTTGCTGATCTCGATCATCCTCGCCGAACCGCCTTTTTTACGCCAGTTATAGTCCCAGTATGTCAGCTCAGGATAGGGTGCGGCCGCCCGCACGCCACAGTCATTGATCTGTTGCATGTTTTTCCAGCGCGAGATGCCCAGCGAACTGGAGATCACCGGGAAACCATGCTCGTGTGCATACAACGCGGTGCGTTCAAAACGCATATCGAAACACATGGTGCAGCGTACGCCACGTTCCGGCTCCCACTCCATTCCTTTGGCCCGCTCAAACCAGTTGTCAGTGTCATAGTCGGCATCGATAAACGGCACGCCGTGCTTTTCGGCAAAGCGGATGTTCTCTTCTTTACGCAGCAGATACTCTTTCTGCGGATGAATATTCGGGTTGTAGAAGAAGATTGTATAGTCGATACCGGCAGCCTGAATTGCCTCCATCACTTCGCCAGAACAGGGCGCGCAACAGGAGTGCAGCAGTAATTTATTGGCACCTTTCGGCAGGCTCAGGGGCGGGCGTGAGATGTCGCTCATCGCGTCAGACTCCGTTATTCGTTAAAAACAACGTCAGTTTAGGTGGGTAACCGGCGGATGTCACGAATTGCCGCCCGCGTTGGCAATTGATGCGGATCGGTTGAGGCATCCATTGGCAGCGACTGAACGGGCTGCGCATAATTAATGCCTGACCAATTGTAAGGATTACAGATATGACGAATAGTGTAGAAGACCGTCTGGCGATAAGTGACCTGATGACCGGCTGGATCCACCGCGACCTGGCCGAATGGGATCGGTTGCGTGGACTTTTTCATGATGATGGGGTGATTGAAGTCACCTGGTTTGAAGGCCCGTTCAGCCAGTTTATCGAAGGTTCGATCAATATGGGGGCCTCGCCGCTGCGCACCAAACATATGATTGGTGCGCCGGTCATCACCTTTAATAACCACAAAGCACTGGTTGAAACCAATGCGGTGATCGTGGCGGAAAATGTCGACCTGAAACTGGGTGGTGCTGCCCATAATCGTTTTTATGACTGGGTAGAGAAACGGCAGGGTGAGTGGCGGATCGTTAAGCGCCAGAGCATTTATGATATGGGCTATTTCACCTTCCCACAGGGCCTGGTGACGATTGATAATGACGCAGCGGCCAACTATCCCCGTGAATATGCTGCATTGGCCTATTTGCTGGAAAAAAGTGGTTTTGGCGTAAACCGGGTGTTTGCAACTAAAGGCAGCGCTCTGGAAAAAGCGATGAAGGAAGAAGGCCAGCGCTGGTTAAAAAGCTGATCGGGCCGGATTACCGCCTGGCAGCAGAGCAATGAAGTGATAGACTAGCCCGGTATATTCTTTGTTACCGGGTGATTATGAGCAAGTTCGACCGCATTGCCGCGCAGTCAGCGGAACCGGCACATCAGCAGGAGAGTCAGTTTGAGCAGGACCGCCAGCTGATGGCGCGGGTGCTGGATATTTATGATCTGAAAACGGTGGCGGCAACGCTCAGCCAGCATGGCTGGACCCGTGAGGCGCTGAACCGCCTGGCGAAAGGTTCCCCAGCAACCCGGCTGCTGAGCGAAGCGGAGATCGGCCTGCTCAACAGTATGCTTCCCACCCCGCCTGCTCATCACCCGAATTATGCCTTCCGCTTTATCGATCTGTTTGCCGGTATTGGCGGGATTCGCAGTGGTTTTGAAGCGATCGGTGGGCAGTGCGTGTTTACCAGCGAGTGGAACAAGTACTCGGTGAAAACATATAAAGCCAACTGGTACTGCGATCCGGAAACGCACGCCTTCAATCAGGATATTCGCGACGTCACGCTGAGTGGCAATCCGGCTATCGGCGAGCAGGAAGCTTACCTGCATATCGACCGGCAGGTGCCCGATCATGATGTGCTGCTGGCGGGCTTTCCCTGCCAGCCGTTCTCGCTGGCTGGCGTGTCGAAAAAGAATGCTTTAGGCCGTGCTCACGGTTTTGAGTGTGAAGCCCAGGGCACGCTGTTTTTCGATGTGGCACGGATTATCACCGCCAAAAAACCGGCTATCTTCGTGCTGGAGAACGTAAAAAACCTCAAGAGCCACGACAAGGGAAAAACTTTCCGCATCATTATGGATACGCTGGATGAGCTGGGTTACGACGTGGCCGATGCTGATGCCAGCGGCGCAGCCGATCCGAAAATTGTCGATGGCAAACATTTCCTGCCGCAGCACCGCGAACGTATTGTGCTGGTGGGATTCCGCCGCGATTTGAAACTGCCGACATTCAGTCTGACCTCGCTTTCCACTCTTTATCCTCAGAAAAGAACGCCGCTGCGTGATCTGCTGGAGCCAACGGTGGATGCGAAATACATCCTTACGCCGACGTTGTGGAAGTATCTTTATAATTATGCCAGGAAGCATCAGGCTAAAGGCAACGGGTTTGGCTACGGGCTGGTTAACCCGGAGAAAGAAAATGGCGTGGTGCGTACCCTGTCAGCACGCTACTACAAAGACGGGTCTGAAATTCTGATCGATCGTGGCTGGGATCACCTGCTGGGCGAAAGCGATTTTGACCATCCGCAGAATCAGCAGCATCGTCCCCGCCGCCTGACGCCAAGAGAGTGCGCCCGGCTGATGGGGTTCGAAACCTCTGGCGGGCACGGCTTCCGCATCCCGGTTTCAGATACCCAGGCTTACCGGCAGTTCGGCAACTCGGTGGTGGTGCCTGCCTTCGGCGCGGTGGCAAAACTGCTGCTGCCGTGGATTGAGCAGGCGGTTAAGCTTAAGGCGCGCTAGTTTTTCTGCCACTCTGCAGCAGCCAGACGCCAAGGAAGATCAGCAGTGTGGAGACTATCTCCACGCTGCCAATCGGCTCTCCGGCAAAGAAGTAGCCAATCAGCAATGCAATGACCGGAGGGATGTAGGTGACCGATGAAGCGGTTACGGCCCCCAGAGAACGCACCAGATAATAATAGATAAAATAGGCTACGCCCGTTCCGAGAATCCCCAGCCCAATAACCAGGCCCAGCAGCGCCTTGCTGCTGGCAGTGATATTCATCATGCTGTCGAAGCCACCCGGCACCAGCAGGATAATCAGTGCTGCTCCCATCTGATAGTTAACCAGTGCCAGCGCGGGGATCGGCAGATCGCTGAGGAATTTTTTGGTATAGACAAACGACACACCGATGCACAGCGAACCGGCAATCATCAACCACAGGCCATGCTGGTCAATGGCCATTGCCTGCCATGGGCGGGCGATCATCAGCACACCAACCAGCCCCAGCGACACGCCGAGCAGCTTACGTGGAGTGATCGGCTCATGGCGCAGAAAAATTGCGGCAACAATAAAGGAGAACAACGGGATGCAGCCGCTGATCACACCCGAAATGCCGGAGAGCAGCAGTGCGGTACCTGCCGCATAGGCCCAGTAATAGAGTACGGTGGCCAGTAAGGCCATGACCACGAAATGTGGCGTATAGCGCCAGTGTTCCCGGCGGAACACTCCCTGCCACAATCCGATGATCAGCAGTGGGATAAAACCAAAAAAGACCCTGAGCTGGACTATCTGCAACGGAGTAATCCAGGCGCTGGCCCAGTGCATAAAAATAAAATTACTGCCCCAAATCAATCCCAGCAGGGCAAATGCCAGTCCTGGTAGATTCATCTTTTTACCACGGTTAAAAACAGCGATTGTCGGCAAAGCCCCGACATGTTACAAGGCAGATAAACAGGTGAATGAAAGAGAAAAACTACGCCATGAATGCTTATCCTCCCCTGCGGGCGCTGGTGGCCTTTGACGAAGTGGTACGCAGGCGCAGCATCAAACTGGCGGCAGAAGCGCTTCACGTTACGCCGGGCGCGGTCGGGCAGCAGATTAAAAAGTTGGAGAAATGGCTGGGGATCGCCCTGCTGGTACGGGATGTGAGACGGATTACGGTGACGCCGGAAGGCATGAACTATCATCAGCAAATTGCGCCGCTGCTCGGTCAGATTGCGCAGCTCAGCCAGGCGGTAAGGCAGCCTCAGAAGAGACAGATCAGACTGTCGATGCCGCCGGGGCTGGCGGCGAAGTGGTTCAGCCCCCGGCTGGGTGATTTTATCCGGGCTTTCCCGCAGTACGATTTACATCTCAATGCGACCACTTCTTACGTTGACCTGGCCGCTGGAGAAGCGGATATATTGATCCGTCATTTTGACGGCGACAGTAAACAGTTCTTCACCCGGTTGCTGGTAAATGATGACAGTTCCGTCTTTGCCAGCCCGCGTTACATTGAGATGAAGCAGCTGAGATACGCAGAAGATTTGCAGCGCGCCACGCTACTGCACAGCACGCTGCATCCCTGGTGGCCGGTCTGGCTGCGGCTCAATAGCAGGCTCAGCGAGGAAAATATCAGTGATATCTCCGGCATCCATTTTGACCAGACTTTGCTGGCGATTGAGGCGGCAAAGGCCGGGCAGGGGGTGATGATCACCGATCCGCTGCTGCTGGAAAGCGAGCTGGTACAGGGAGAACTGGTGCAGCTGTTTACCGCCAGGGCGCCGAGCCATAAAGGCTACTATCTGTTGATGAATAAGGCGCAGGCGGGTGAGCGACATCTGATCGCTATGGCGGACTGGCTGACCAGCCAGATCCCGGGTTCAGGGAAAGACTATACTTAGTCAGAAAATAAGGATGATACTATGGCTGATGTTCACACCTCTGAAATCCGCAGTAAAAACATGCGTGCCATCCGCACGCGCGACACCGCCATTGAAAACCGCCTGGCAGAACTGCTGTCAGAGCTGGGATTCAGCTACCGCGTGCAGGATAAATCGCTGCCCGGTCGGCCGGATTTCGTGCTGGATAGCTATCAGACCATTATTTTTGTGCATGGCTGCTTCTGGCATCGCCATCACTGCCATCTCTTTAAGGTTCCGGCAACCCGTACAGCATTCTGGCTTGGGAAAATCAGCAGTAACGTGGAGCGGGATAAGCGCTATATTGCCGAACTGAGCGCGGCAGGCTGGAAGGTGCTGGTGGTGTGGGAATGTGCGCTGCGCGGTAAAACGAAGCTCGAAGAAGAAGCCATGACCTCCCGGCTGGAAGAGTGGATCTTCGCCGGGGAAGGAAATGGTGAAATCGACTGGCAGGGTATCCGGCGAATAGTTGACTGATTAAAAGGTCACCAGCGGTCGGGTCATCCTGAACCGCAGCATCACCAGCGTCAGCATGACCGACAGCAGGAACGTCAGCATAAGGGTCAGTAGTTTGGTGGTCAGCGAGGTAATAGTGATCCACTGGATCAGTAAATTGAAAAATGAGTAGTGCAGGATATAGACTCCGGTCATGGTTTTGCTGAGCTTCGCTGACAATTGTTGTACATATTCCCCCACCTCCAGTCCGTTAATCGCGATGATAATCAGTACCACCAGAATATAAACCTGCGAGCCAGTGAGAATAAAACCGTTACGCTCGACGCTGAACAGGGTAAAGAAGAAATGCTTCTCATACAGCCAGGTGAAGATATAAACGAACGGCACCGCAATCAGGGCGGCTTTTGCCACCACAGGCCGTGAGTAAAAGGCGCTCACCAGCGGATTAAACAGGAGCTGGCCCGTTAAATAATAGAGCACCCATGTCCACAGCCTGAACTCGGCAGGCAGGGAAAACCAGCGGTTATCGGAATAATGAAGTGCCTGTAAATCATAATAAAAAGCCAGCACCAGTAGGGTCAGCACCGTGGCAATCAGCAATTTTCTGTTCTGTGCCAGCCGGTCGATCAGTGGGTGAACGCAGTAAATCATCAGCAGCGTCAGCACGAACCAGGGCTGGATCAGATACCCCTTGTAATAGGGGCCGACAAAATACCAGACCGAATACCAGAACAGGAAAATCACCAGAATGGCGCGGATTTTTTTTAACCGCCACTCCTTACTGCGCAGGGCACAGGCATCCAGATAACCGGTCACCACAAAAAACAGCGGGGTGGCAATGGTCGAAATAAAAGTCAGAAAGGTAAGAATGGTACTGTAATTATAGGAATAGTTATCGTATGTATTGTACAACGTGAAGAAGGTTACCGCCGTCAGGCATCCCAGGGTTTTTATCAGGTTCAGCCCAGTATAATTCATCGCCGTTTTTCCTTGCCTTTAAAACGGACAGCACTATAACACTCCTGAGTGATGATAAAATAAACGCATTACTAACACCTGGCCTGTATTACCCGACGGCGGGAGCGCTTATTAACGTTCTGCGCCCGGAGGCGTTTCAGCTGCCACCGATCTAAGCGTTTTGCCGGGAAAAAGGTATTTACCCAGCGTCACCAGAACCACCGCCAGCACGATGATCGCCAGCGCCAGCCACTCAACCGGAGTCAGGCTTTCGCCGCCAAAGCTGATACCCAGCAGCACTGCCACAACCGGATTGACGTAGGCATAACTGGTGGCAATCGCCGGGGGAACATTGCGGATCAGATACATATAGGCAGTGATAGCGATAATCGACCCAAACAGGCTGAGATAACCCAGCGCCAGAAAGCCAGAAAGCGTCGGGGCAGTCAGCAGATGTTCGCCGCCGAGCTTACTGGCAATCAGCAACACCATGCCAGCGGTCAGCATCTCCACCGCACCTGCCATCATCCCTTTTGGCAACGTAATGCGCGAGCCCCAGACTGAACCGAAAGCCCAGCTGAGAGAACCGGTCAGGATCATCAGCGCGCCCCAGGGATTGCCACCAAGATGACCACCGCTGTTCAGCAGGATAATTCCCACCAGCCCGACGGCAATGCCCAGCCACTCAATCCAGCGGGTCTGAATGCCAAACAAACGGCTGAAGCACATGGCAAACAGCGGGACGGTCGCAACCATTACGGCAGCAATCCCGGAAGGAACATTCTGATGCTCGGCGACGGTGACCGCACCATTTCCCATCGCCAGCAGCATGATACCGACCAGCGCCGCATTGCCTGCTGCGCGCAGAGGGGGTAATTTTTCACCCCGCAGGAGTAAAAAGGTCAACAGGACCAGGCCGGCCAGCAAAAAACGCAGCCCGGCCATCATCATCGGCGGCCAGCTTTCCACGCCAATGCGGATCACGAAATAGGTGGATCCCCAGATAAAGTACAGGGCAAACAGCGAGGCCAGCAGCGGCAGCAGGGCGGGGGGACGGCGTAACATCATCTGACTCCATTCATGTTAAGGGGATGTAATTTAACGTTGGTTAAATGTTTTAACCAGCAATAATGTACACCGCAGGCAGATCAATGTGTCCTGGCGATTATATTGCCGTCTTTTACATAATTTGCATATTCAGGTCATAATTGCTTAGATCACACTCTTTAACATTCCTCTGTCCACGGTGGATTATGGCCAGTATCAAACTCACGGTAAGACGACTGTACAAAATCAGCGGGGAGCGCATGGTCAATACTCAGGCGACCGCACGCATTTATGTTGGCGACAAGCTGGTGGCAACAGAGGATGTCTCCGGGATGACGGAAAGTCCGGTCAGCAAATATCTGCACCACCAGGAGGCCGAAGGGCAGCCGGTACGGGTGGAGTGGGAGTGTGACGGCATTGCCGATATGGCGGTGACCGAGTTGCAGGTTTGTCCCTGCTGTCAGCATGATTAACGAAAAGGAAGGATATTTTGGCAGGAAGTAGCTTACTGACATTACTGGATGATATTGCCACGTTGCTTGATGATATTTCGGTGATGGGCAAGGTGGCGGCAAAGAAGACCGCAGGCGTGCTGGGCGATGACCTGTCGCTGAACGCGCAGCAGGTAAGCGGAGTAAAGGCCAATCGCGAACTGCCGGTAGTCTGGGGCGTGGCGAAAGGCTCTTTTCTGAATAAATTGATTCTGGTGCCGCTGGCGCTGGTGATAAGCTGGCTGGCTCCCTGGGCGATAACGCCGTTACTGATGGTGGGGGGGGCCTACCTCTGTTATGAAGGCGTGGAAAAAGTCTTCCACAGCCTGCATAAAGACAAGTCAGCGAAAACCGACGAAGCGCGCGAACAGCGGCTGCGCAATCTGGATAAGCAGGAAGCGGCGGAATTTGAAAAGAAGAAGGTGAAGGGCGCTGTTCGTACCGACTTTATTCTTTCTGCCGAGATTGTGGCGATCACCCTCGGAATTGTTTCTGAAGCTCCGCTGCTCAATCAGGTGCTGATCCTCTCCGGCATTGCCATTCTGGTCACCGTAGGCGTCTATGGCATTGTGGCCGGCATCGTTAAAATTGACGATTTGGGCCTGTGGCTCAAACAGAAATCCTCCTCGCTGGCGCAGGGAGTTGGCAGCTTCCTGCTGGCGATGGCCCCGCAGATGATGAAGGTGTTATCAGTGGTGGGTACGCTGGCGATGTTTCTGGTGGGTGGCGGGATTATTGCCCATGGCATTCCGCAGGTTCACCATTTTATCAGCGACTTCACGGCGGATTACAGCGGCCTGATGGCTTCGCTGGTCAGCAACCTGGCAAACCTGGTGCTGGGCTTTATCGTGGGGTCGATCGTGCTGTCAGTGGTAAATCTGATTGCCAGAGCCAGGGCATAATCAGTATAAAGGCAGCTTATCAGCAAGTCAGCAATCCGGAGTGATGATGAAAGACGACATTTTTGAATTTGATATTGATGCTCAGCTGGAGCAAGCCGAAGCTAACGCAGAAAAGAAAGCCAGTGAAGTCCCGGCTGATACTGGCGATGAAGCGGATTGTGAAGGATGTAAAATTTAGTCCACATCGCCCCTTTTCTGCCTTAAAAGCGAGTAATTAACCTTATTCGCTTTTTTTATTTTTCGCATTTTTAACTGCTTAATTCGATTTAACAAAACTTTTACCTGTCATTAACGGAATTATCCTGCCCTGCCTGCTATACCTAAATTTCCCGGCGTGAGGTCTGGTAATCCAGCACAGGAGACAGGCATGATTCTGATCAGTGAGGAAGTGCAGCTTAAAGAAGGCGGTCCGGCAATGATTGTTACCGGCTATGCCAGCGGCATGGTCGAGTGCCGCTGGTACGATGGCCACAGCGTCAGGCGTGAGGCGTTCAGGGAAGATGAACTCTGTCCTTTGAACCTCGTTCAGGGCCAGCTTGCCAGTTAGTAAGGCACCGAACAGGACGAGCATTTTCGTCCTGTTTTCATTTATTTCTCTTTAACTTGCCGCTGGCGCGCGCGGCGCGTCGCAACTAAACTCTCAGGATTATCTGCATTTGCAGAGTGGCGATCCGGGAGTCTGACGCTTTGAATCGAACCAAAGAGTTTTGGCTCTTACGGCCCAAAACAGTCATTCATATCTGTTTTCTGCTGGTCTTTCTGTTTTCCACGACGCTCACCTGGCGCGAAGCTATGGTGCTGAAAAATACCTATGAGGTGAATCAGCAAATCGGGCTTAACACTATCACCAGCGGGCTGGAACGCCAGTTGCAGCGCAGCCTTGATGAGCTGTTTTTTTATCGCAATATGCTGGTGCATGCCATGCAGTCACCGGTGGAAAACGATAACATCCGCAAACAGCTCAGACTCTTTCAGCAACTTCGTTCTCTCTCTGTCTGGCACCTGACCCCCAATATTAAACGCACTATGCAGCTTAGCGGAATTTCTGATGATGAGCTCAAGCTATTCCCGCTGATGGAGAGGCATGACGGTGAAGGGATGAAAAATGAGCTGACCGCGGCCATGGAGATGAGCTTCATTCTGCAACTCAACGACCCCAACCACAATTTTCACTCGCGACTGTGGTATATCTCTCGATCGGGTTTTTTCCTCAGTTCCAAACCGCCTTCAGACGATAAGGAAACGCTGGAAAGCTTCGGCCTGTTTATGAAACGTTCCTATTTTACAGGTATGAGCCCGGAGCTTAATCCGCAGCGTAAAACCCGCTGGAGCAGATTATATGACGGGGCGTTTGAGGAAGGAAAAATGGTGACGGCCAGCCTGCCGGTGGATTTAAACGGACACTGGTATGGCGTGCTGGCGATGGATTTCTCTGCCAGCCGCGTCAGCGACTTCTTGCAGCACGTTACGCCTCAGTCCCATCTGGGGTCCGTGCAGTTTTACGATCGGGAGATGAATTTGATTGCGGCTTCTCCCGGCAGCCCGCTCATCAGGGAACAACTCGACGCCGGTGAGGTGAACAAACTGATAAAGGCGGTCAAAAAGAGCAAACAGGGGGCTTTGCGTTTTGGAACGTTGTTTGTTTCCTGGGTGAAAACCAGCAATTCCGAAGACGTGATGGTCAATGTCGATACGCTGAAGGAAGGGATTCAGGGTGAGACTGGCCGTGTCACTCTGGTACTGGTGTTGATGTGGTTGCTGTTCTCCCTGGTGCTGGTGCTGTCGCATCAGGCCCTTATCACGCTGGTGACCCGCATGCTGAAACTGCAGGAGCAGCTGAGCTGGCGGGCAAACTACGACGGGCTGACCAGAATGCTGAACCGGAGCGCATTTTTTGAACGCGCGGACGAACTGGCACGGGGCTGCCAGTTGAAGCAGCAGGCTTTTGCGCTTATCCAGCTGGATCTCGACCGCTTCAAGCTGGTCAATGACACTCACGGGCACCAGGCTGGCGATCGGGTACTCTCGCATGCGGCGGCCATCCTGCAGGAAACGATCAGGGTGAAGGATGCGGCTGGCCGGGTAGGGGGTGAAGAATTTTGCATTGCGTTGCCGGATACCAGTAAGGAAGAGGCGATAGCGATTGCCGATAGGGTGAGAGAGAAACTGGCGAAGAAGCAGGTGCCGGTTTCCAGTACGCTGCTGCTGCACATTACCGCTTCATTCGGCGTGGCCAGCAGTGAAGAGTGCGGGGATTATGAGTTTGAAAGCCTGCAGTCGGTTGCCGACGGCAGGCTTTATATTGCTAAAGAATCAGGGCGTAACCGCGTATGCAGCGAAGGTTAAACTTTCCCTTCATTATCCTCTTCCACCGCGTGGTAGATGCGCTGCAGAATGTCAGGGAAAGCCGACTGTACGCGGCTCCAGCTGGGGATAAACGGCTTTTCATTCGGGCGTTCAATAAATGACTGCCCGGCTTCCAGAATCGACTGGGTAAACATCTCCACCGCGGCTTCTTCTGCATGCTGGTCGAACTTCAGGCCGTTCATGTTGGCCTCGTGGTTATAAATTTCCATCATATCCAGCGCATTACGATAGTAAGTGGCCTTCAGCACGCGGAAGGAGTCACTGGTAATATTCACCCCCATCGTGGCCATTTTCCGCAGCAGCGACTGGACAATATCATTACTCATCCGGCGCAGGCCGCCGGTACCATCCTCTTCCGACAGCGGCTGATGCTTGTGGTCATAGTTATCCGCAATCTCAACCTGACAGCTCTGGCGCGTGGTGTAGTTGCGGTAAATTTCCGACAGCACGCCAATCTCCAGCCCCCAGTCACCGGGAATTTTTATGCCGTTCAGCACGTGGGTGCGCATAGCGAATTCTCCTGAAAGCGGATAGCGGAAGCTGCTGAGATAATCGAGATATTCCGAGTGACCATACACTTTTTGCAGCGATCGCAGCAGTGGGCCGACCAGCAGGCGTCCCACGCGCCCGTTGAGTTTGTTGTCGGCCACGCGGGCGTAAAATCCTTTACAGAACTCGTACTGAAACGAAGGGTTGGCCAGCGGGTAGAGCAGGCGGGCCAGCATGCCGCGCTCATAGGTGACGATATCGCAGTCATGCAACGCAACGCAGGCTGAACGGTCCGAGGCCAGCGTGTAGCCAGTGCAGAACCAGACGTTGCGGCCTTTGCCTGGCTGGGATGGCGACAGGCCCTCTTTATCCAGCTCGGCATCGATAGCTTTCAGGCGCGGGCCGTCGTTCCACAAAATTCGGTGGCGCTGCGGCAGACGGGAGAAAAACTCCCGTGCATGCAGAAACTGATCCCGGTCGGCCCGATCCAGCCCGATAACAATCTCTTCCAGGTAGGGCACCTTTGCCAGTTCATCCACAATATGGCCGAGCGCCGGCCCCTCAAGTTCGGAAAACAGTGACGGCAGAATCAGCGCCATTTTGCGTTTAGTGGAGAACTGCATCAGATCTCTCTCCAGCTCGTCCACGGAGCGGCCGGTGAGATTATGAAAATTGGTTATTACGCCATTCTGGAAAAAATCACTCATCGTCTTCCCCTTAAAACGCACGCTTGCGGGCTCGTTGAAATTAACTCCGGACAAAATGCGACAGGCCTTCGCTCCAGCCCCGTGGGCCATAGCCTGTGCTGTAATAAATATTCTCTTTATCCTCGCGTAACAGTTGCACGCTGTTCTTACTGTAGCCTTTTATCACTACGGCATGATTCACCTCGTCAAGCATGGGTGCATCGTTAGGGCCATCACCGAGGCCGAGGGTGACCCAGCGTTTTCCCTGCGGAGGTGGATAGTGGGCCAGCAGCCAGGCCAGCGCCGTCCCTTTGCCACGTCCCTGATTCATCACGTGCCAGAAGCGCCCGCCCTGCACCAGTTCAAGTTTTTCCTCCGCCAGCGCCTGCTGAAAAGCGATAAAATTTTCTGCGCTGTCACGCCAGATGAGGCTTTCTGAACCCTCCCGTTTCATTGCCAGAGCGGCATTACCCGGTGTCAGGCCGGTCCAGTCGGCCACTTCCTTTTCCGTCACATCGGAAAAACCGGTGAATCGGAAGCCATACCGCTCACGAAAGTGCTGGAGCGTCGCACAGAGCGCAGGATAATTTTTTCCTGGCTGAGAGGTGCCGGCGAGTTCATTAAGGTTTTTCCATTTCACAATCGCGCCGTTCTCAGCAATAAAAGGCGCGCCGGTAATGCCCAGCGACTGCTGTAAGGGCAGAATTTCAGCCGCCGTTTTACTGGAACAAATGACGATTGGGACCCCGGCGGCTTTGAGGCGGTCAAGCCAGGGCTGCGCGGGCTGCCAGCTGTAGGTGTGATGATCCAGCAGTGAGCCGTCAAGGTCGGTCACAATCATCAGCGGATCCTGGAGCGTGGGCATGGTCATTACCTCAATCAGAGCCGGACAAAAAAGCAGGATAATCATCGAGTATAGCGTTCTTGCTCACCTTCGGATCCAGGGCGGGAGAGAATTCCGGTGGCGGAAGGGGGATCGCTGCCAGCAATTGTCCTGAATGGTCGAAGTGGCAGGCATGGAGAATAACCGGGAAAGGGGGAAAAAAGGCAAAAAAAAGCCCGCGCTGCGCGGGCAAAAATCCTTGTTACTTTTTAGGTTGACTGCGCCTTTGGGGTTGGTGCAGTGGGGACAGTGTAAGCGGGCAGCCCGTAAGAAGTCTCACCGTGAAACGTTAAAAAAACGAAAAGGCCTTCAGGGTTTTCACCTTACGTAGTTTTACAACGGGCTTAGGGTGGACTGAGTGATAACTGCTATACTTATCAATCGATTATAAAACGAACTTTTTTCCTGCAGCGGAGGCATTATGGATTTTATCCGGATAATTATTGCAATACTTCTTCCCCCATTAGGTGTGTTTATGCAGGTGGGTTTCGGCGGGGCGTTCTGGCTGAATATCCTGCTGACTCTGTGCGGCTACATTCCGGGTATTGTGCACGCGGTATGGGTGATTGCCCGACGCTAAGTCAACGTCTGTTCCGGCAAAGCGGGTTATTCTCGGATAAACTTAGTGGAACACATAAGGGGAGACTGACAGTATGAAAGTGAACGATCGGGTGACGGTGAAAACTGACGGCGGGCCGCGCAGGCCGGGCACGGTGCTGGCAGTGGAAGACTTCAGTGAGGGCACCATGTTTCTGGTTGCGCTGGAGGATTATCCGATGGGGATCTGGTTCTTTAACGAAACAGGCCATTCGGACGGCATTTTTGTCGAACCGCATCCATAAAAATGGCGCTCCTGACGGGACTGTTCCGTGATAACGGGCGGGGATAATCATTGATCCGAAAGGGAGACCGTCTCTGCAAACGTGCGTATCTTACAGCTAAGGGGCGAATAGTCGCCCCTTAGCTTTTACTAACACACTTCAGCCGGTCAGCAGTTAAAAGGTTTCCCAGTTATCGCTGCTGGTGGCAAGAGCCGGACGGGCCGGGACCGGCAAAGCTTTCGCCGGGCTGGCAGCCGGAACCTGAGTGGCTGTTTTACGCGGTGCGCTGTCGCTGAGGTGGAAAGCGGCCACGGCCTGAGTCAGGCGGGAGGCCTGCTCTTCCAGTGAGGAGGCTGCCGCAGAGGCTTCCTCAACCAGCGAGGCGTTCTGCTGGGTGACATTATCCATTTCGGTCACTGCCAGACTGACCTGCTGGATCCCGCGGCTCTGCTCATCGGATGCGGCAGCAATCTCCGCCATGATATCGGTCACGCGGCGAACGGCTTCCACGATGTCTGTCATCGTATCGCCTGCATGGGTAACCTGAGACGATCCCTTGCCAATCAAATCGACTGACTCGGCAATCAGCCCCTCAATCTCCTTCGCCGCACCGGCACTGCGCTGCGCCAGGTTACGCACTTCACTGGCCACCACCGCAAATCCGCGACCCTGTTCACCTGCGCGTGCTGCTTCCACCGCGGCGTTCAGTGCCAGAATGTTGGTCTGGAAGGCAATGCTGTTGATCACCGTGGTGATCTCGGCGATTTTCTTCGAGCTGCCGGAAATATTGTTCATGGTGCTGATCACCCCGGAAACAATGTCGCCACCCTGGCGGGCTTTTCCGGAAGCATCGGCGGCAAGCTGGCTGGCGTGATGGGCGTTCTCGGCATTCTGTTTAACCGTTGCAGTCAGCTCTTCCATGCTGGCTGCGGTCTGTTCCAGCGCGGCAGCCTGCTGCTCGGTACGGGAGGAGAGGTCGGTGTTACCGGCAGAGATCTCGCTGGAACCCTGGTAAATTGCCACGGCACCTTCACGTACCGTGCCGACAGTTTTGACCAGCGACTGCTGCATAGTCTGAAGGTTGTTGCCGAGCGTTCCAATTTCACTGCGTCCCCAGGTCTGGAGCGGGGCGGTCAGATCGCCACGGGAGATATGCTCAATGCGGTCGACGGCCTGACGCAGGGGGGTAATCACTACGCGACGGAGGAAGACGAAGGTGGCCAGAGTCAGCAGCAGAGCCGCACCAAAGGCGCAGGCCATCATAATAAAGCCGTTGCGCGTTTGTGCATCCGCTTCGTTGTTGATGGCATCGGCACGTTGAGTACGGATGGCGATAGCTTTCAGCAGGACGCCGTTATAAGCGTCATCCAGCTTGCGGGTATAATCTGTTTCCTGGGCTATCACGCCTTCAAAACTGCCATCTTTGGCCGCTTTCACCATCGGCAGTAAACCTTGCGTCACATAGGCATCAAAGCGGGCTTTTAATTCGCCATCCAGTGCCTGGTCAGCCGGTGTTTTTACCCGACGTTTTAAATAATCGTTAAAGCTGTCGGTGGCCTGCTGTATGCGCTTTTCCGTTTGCTTAAGATTATCGCTGAAGGCGTCCATTTCGCCGATACGGGCTGAAGCACCGGCGTGGATCACGTTCAGTCGGGCGGTCCGAAGGTGGTTGGAGCTGTTGGATATAGCCATGCGCACCTGAATCTCTTCGGTGACATCTTTTAATGACTGATTACTCTGAATCAAAAAATAACTGGCGAGGCCGATACACAGGGCAAATAACAGCAAAATCCCGCCGAGGATGGCGGCAAAGAGAGGAACGAGCCGCAGATGCTGCCAGATACTGGGCGTTTCGGCGCTGATTTGTGATGATTTCATATCCTTTTGCTCTCTGTGAGGGGAAGCGAAGCCGGGCTACGGTCTGTAGAGAGAACATCGGCAGTCTTCAGAAAAGTCTTAACAAAGAATTGCGATCTGGTTAACAAAATCAGTAAGAAGATCGTCTGGAGGTTGCAGAGGGGGAAACGCGCTTTGTAACTAAACTTACGGAAACCTGACGGGAAAATTACCGGACTATATCTGTCATAAAGATGTAAAAAAAGAAAATAAAAAAGCCGACAAGCGTCGGCTTTTTCACACCTTGTTATCTTACATTAACGTAGATACCGCTGGTGACGTTGTCTGTTAAACGGACAACATGATAAATAACCTGTTTGTTGTGTGTTTTAATTTTACGTTTAATATTTCCCTTGTGGGAAGAAACTGTCTTGGCCTTAATTTGCATTTTGTCCGATATCTGAATGGTATCGTGACCAGACATCCACATTTTTAACATGTTTGATTCTGTCTGGCTTAACGTCAGTGGATGAACGTCGAAACCAGCGGAATAACGTGGCGAAACGTTGAGTTTCTTTTGAAAATACGACAGCAGCAGATTGTCCAGCGTAGCCGGTTTTATCGATTTTGATGTAATAATCAGGTTCTTACGAACGTAGAGGTATTCCTCAAAATGGATATTGGATATTGCCATAAAGATGAAGAACAGTGTGTCAGGATGCTGCATAATAATTGTTCTTATGCGCTGGCTGGCATCTGCTTCATGAATAAAGCAATCTTCATTAATAAAAACCACGCCTGGCTGGTACTGTTGGCATTTGGTTTGTAACTGATCGATATCGGTAACAGAAGTGATATTTTTCTTTTTAACTCCTTTCACCATCATATAATCTGTAAGCCCTAGTCGTGTATAGCTGCATGAATCCATTATAATTGTAGGCATTATTGCGACCCTCACCAAATTGTTATCCGTTTAAATCAACGATGAATTACGCGATTGTGTAGTTTAGAGAGTAAGCGTTCTGACTTCAGTCTTGTTATTAGTACTTCAGCATTGAATCATTCTGAGCCTTATGCTCCGACTGACTCGTCCATGCCCGATGTAACATTTGAGTTTGGTCGACATAATGCCCGGCCGTGACGCTGAAAGAGCGATCTTTCAGGCAGACCCGTTGGCAGATTTGTCTTACAACAACTTTCGGCATCATTTTGTGAACCCCGCCACTATCGCGCAGAACACAGAAAAATCTGATAGGACGATTCCTAAAAAACATTCATCTCACGAATGAGTGATCCGGAGAGGAGTGTTGACAATGCCGTAAAACGCAGTTTGATACAAGGAAAACTAACAAAAATAAAATATCTTGTTAAAACAAGATGTTGTGTATTTTGTGAACATTAATGTTCAGGTAACATTTCATCCGTTTCGAGAAACAAAATACGCTAATCAGAATTTAATAAGAATAATTTTCATTGCGGCGGGCAATTTATCAGAATTTCCTTAAGGCAATTCTGATAAAACTGGTTCGAAAAATGCACAGACATATTTCTACTGCTTAACAATGGCTAATTATGCATTAGTCCATACATTAATTTATCTGGCAGGGAGTTCACTCAGAACACTCGCGAGTAAATCAAACACTTCGCTGAACAGATGTTCGCAGAACGGGGCCAGCAGAGGCATCATCAGGCTCAGGAACACCATGCCTAACGATAAGGTGACAGGGAAGCCAATGGCGAAAACGGACAGTTGTGGTGAAACACGGTTTAACAAACCCAGGGCCAGGTTAAGGGTGAGCAGCAAAGTTATTAGCGGTAACGCTAATCGCATTCCGTTAAGGAAAATCATACCTGCCGCTTTAGTCAGCGCCATAAAAGCATTGCCATTTATCGGGTCGCCGCCGATTGGCAGGGTGTGAAAACTGTCGGCCACCATCGAGATCAGCCAGAGGTGGCCGTTAAAGGATAAAAACAGCAGCATGGCGAGAATATCGAGAAAACGCGCCAGCACCGGCATGTTCAGACGGCTGGCGGGATCGAAGAAGGTGGCGAATGACAGTCCCATTTGCAGTCCGATCACTTCGCCAGCCAGCCTGACCGCCGCGAACGCGAATTGCATCGTAAAACCAATCGCAATACCAATTAAAATTTGCTGCAAAAGCAGCCAGAAACCGCCAACTGAGAACAAAGTCACGTTAACCGGCGGAAGTGAAGGGATCAGCACATAGGTAATCATCAGTCCGAGACCGATTTTAACCTTTTTACCGATCGACTTTTCGCTGAGCAACGGCGCAGTCATGATCAGGGCAAGAACGCGGGCCAGCGGCCAGAACAGCTGGCTCACCCACATCAGCAGTTCATTACTGTCGATGTTGATCATTAGCCGATCATGTACGGCAGATTGTTGAACAGGGTGCGCATGTAATCCAGGATCAGATTTAACATCCACGGACCGGCTACCACCATGGTGGTGACCACGGCCAGAATTTTAGGGATAAAGGAGAGAGTCTGTTCGTTAATCTGTGTTGCCGCCTGCAGCAGGCTGATCAGCAGGCCGCTGACCAGAGCCGCCAGCAGCAGCGGGGCGGCCAGAGCAAGCGCTACCTGCATTGCATCGTGACCAATAACCATGACCGATTCAGGTGTCATAAGTGACTCCGGAGAAATTTAAGAGTAGAAACTTTGTGCCAGTGAACCAATCAGCAGCTGCCAGCCGTCAACCAGCACGAACAGCATCAGCTTAAACGGCAGCGATATTGTTGCAGGCGGTACCATCATCATCCCCAGCGCCATCAGCACGCTGGCGACAACCAGGTCAATAATCAGGAACGGGATGAAAACGGTAAAACCAATCTGGAAAGCCGTTTTCAGTTCGCTGGTCACATAAGCAGGCAGCAGAATACGCATCGGCACGGCTTCGGGTCCCTGCAATGGCGGGGTGTTCGCCAGGCGGGCAAACAGCGCCAGGTCAGCTTCGCGGGTCTGACGCAGCATAAATTCACGCAGCGGCTGAGCCCCTTTATCGATCGCCACGTCCATGGTGATCTTGTCCTGACTGAATGGCAGATAGGCATCCTGGTAAATTTTGTCGAACACCGGCCCCATAATAAAGAAGGTCAGGAACAGCGCCAGGCCAAGCAGCACCTGGTTCGGTGGCGCAGAGGGCGTGCCCAGGGCGTTACGCAACAGGCCAAACACAATAATGATGCGCGTGAAGCTGGTCATCATCAGTAAAATAGCCGGAAGGAAGGTCAGCGAGGTGATAAACACCAGCGTCTGAACCGGCAGCGACCAGCTCTGACCACCATTCGCAATCGGATGGCTGATCAGGCCCGGCAGCTGGGCGTGAACATTGGGTGCCAGCAGCAGAAGCAGAGCCAGCAGGGGAAGAGAGCGTTTCATTATGGCTTTCCGGGGCGTTTGATTAACGTCTGTAAAACCTGACGGAAATCTGCCGTCGCAGCCGGAGCTTCCGGATTTTCCTGCGGCGGTTTCGGCGGCAGGGTATGCAGATGGGTGATCTGCTGACCGGTAACGCCCAGCACCAGGCGGGCGTCTTCCACATCAACAATCACCACACGTTCGCGCTGGCCGACCTGGCAACTGGCGCTGACGGACAGGCTCTGACCCGTGCTCCCACGTTTAGGGGTGAAACCAAGGCGTTTGGCTACCCAGGCACAGGCCAGAATTAACAGAATAATGACCGCCAGTACGCTGCTGACCTGCGTCAGCATCGAGCCGGTAGAGATCACCGGCTGGGCGGTGGGTTGCTGCTGCACCTGACTGGTGTTGGTATTCATTTAACGACTCAGGCGACGCATACGTTCTGACGGGGTGATGATATCGGTAATGCGCACGCCGTATTTATCGGCGACCACCACCACTTCACCCTGAGCAATCAGATAACCGTTAATCAGAATATCCAGTGGCTCACCAGCCAGACCGTCCAGCGCGACCACGGAACCCTGAGTCAGGCGCAGCAGCTCTTTAATGGTCATTTTGGTGCGACCCAGCTCAACGGTCAGCTTGACCGGGATATCCATAATCAGATCGATATCCTGTAGCGACCCGGAGATGTCATTGTTTTCCAGAGTTTTAAACACCCCTTCTTGCGAGGAGCTGCCGGACTGCTCGTTCAGCGCGTCAGCCCACAGGTCGTCCGCGGAGATGTCGTCTTCGGACGGCTTCTTGGTGTCACTCATCGGGCTGTTCCTCATTCATCGAATTCAAAATCGGGTTAATCAGATGTTCCACACGCAGCGCGTACTGCCCGTTCAGGGTGCCGTACTGGCTGGTTAATACCGGCACGCCATCCACATGAGCGATAATGCGGTCCGGTTTATCAATCGGTAATACGTCGCCAGGTTTCAGTGCCAGCAGGCTTGAGATGCGCATCGACACGTCGGCAAAGTTGGCGATCAGCTCCAGCTCAGAGTGCTGAACCTGCTTAACCAGCGTTTCACGCCAGTTATGGTCTTCCTGACGCGAGTTCTCCAGCGGGGGATTCACCAGCGTTTCGCGCAGCGGTTCAATCATGCTGAACGGAATACAGATGTTGAATTCCCCAATCAGGTTGCCAATCTCCACCTGGAACGGTGTGGTGATCACAATGTCGTTAGGAGAGGTGGTGATGTTGGTAAACTTGACCTGCATTTCAGAGCGTACGTATTCCACGTCCAGCGGGTAGATCGGTTTCCACGCTTCGCTGTAGCCTTCAAGCGCCAGCTTCAGCATCTTGCGGATCACACGCTGTTCGGTTGCCGTAAATTCACGTCCCTCAACCTTGGTCGGAAAACGACCGTCACCGCCAAAAAGGTTATCCACGGCGATAAAGACCAGGCTCGGAGAGAACACCACCAGAGCCGTACCGCGCAGCGGTTTCAGATGGATCAGGTTTAAGTTGGTTGGCACCGGCAGGTTCCGGGCAAATTCATGGTAAGGCTGAATTTTAATCGCACCGACGGTGATATCCGGGCTACGGCGGAGTAGGTTAAACAGCGCCATACGGTACGAGCGCGCAAAACGTTCGTTAATGATCTCCAGCGCCTGCAGACGTTCGCGAACCATGCGACGCTGGGTATTGGGATCGTAAGGACGAATGTCATTGTCGCCCACGCTGCTGACGTTTTCTTCTGCCGCGCTGTCGCTGTCGCCATTGAGCAGCGCGTCAATTTCTGCCTGTGAGAGAATGCTGTCGCCCATTCTGCCTTACCTCAGGATGAAGGCAGTGAACAGCACATCATTCACCGTCTGCTGAGGTTGTCCCGGTACCAGCGGCGGTGCCAGTACAGTTTTAATCTGATTAACCAGTTCCTGCTTACCCTGCTCGTTGCTCAATGCTGCAGCGTTCTGGCGGGAGAGCAGCAGCAGTAAACGGCTGCGCACTTCCGGCAGATAATCGGTCATCCGGCGCAGCGTGTCCTGATCGGGCAGGCGCAGGGTAAAGCCTACATACAGCACGCGGTCAGGATCGTTATCCGGGTTGATCAGGTTCACGGTAAAGGTGTCCAGGGCAAAGAAGACCGGCGCAGGGGGTGGCTCAGGCTTCGCAGCCTGAGTGGCGTCAGCAGGGCCCTTCATCATGTGCCAGACCACGTAGCCCCCAGCGCCGCAAGCTACCAGTATTACCAATACTATTAACGGTATCAGGAGCTTGCTTTTGCCGCTTTTGGCTTTTTTATCAGTCATATGAGCTATAACTTCCTGTGATTATTTCGAGGTGTGGACTGAACTTATCCACTGTCCCACGGCTTTATGGGCAGATTATCCCGCGTCCTGTTCCAAACAATTGGTAGAAAAGGCGCGGATTTTGCCGTTAGCTTATGCGTTTGTTACCGTCAGGCGAAAATATCAACAGCGCTGGAACCGGCTGCACGAGCCTGCAGCGCGGCAGGAACGGCAATCGGGGTTACATCACCATCATTTTCACTGGCAAGACTAAATGTGTTGCCACGACTGTTGTTTTGCTGCTGTCCCTGCTGCCCGCTGAAGCTCTGGCCCTGCTGGAAAGCATCGCTACTGACATTGCTCTGGCCGAGGTTGATCCCGCTTTCTGCCAGTGCAGTTCGCAACTGGGGAAGGGCTGCTTCCAGCGCGGCTCGCACGTGGCTGTTGCCTGAAACCATATTCAGCTGAGCCTGGTCGTTATCCAGCTTCAGGCTGATCTGGATGCTGCCCAGGTCCTGCGGGTGCAGGTGCAGTTCGGCGGTCTGCTGTCCGTTACGGCTGAACATCACGATCTGCTGTCCCAGCGCCTGCTGCCATTCCGGGCTGCCCAACTGCGAACTCAGTTGAGAAGTGGCCGGAGCCGTCACCAGGGTGGTGGTGGCTGGCGTCAGGGCAGCGGATGCGGCACTGATCACATTATTGGTTATCGTCGGGGCCGGGGCAGAACTTGAATTTTCTTTGTCGGCATCTCTGGTTACGCTGCTTAACACCTGCTGGAATGCAGTATTAGTCGCGCTGGTGTCCGTCGTGGACTTTTGCGAACCGGTCACGGCAGTCAGCGTGGTATTGCCGATCTTGCCGCTTTTATCACCGGCTTTGCTGGTGGCTTCGTCATCGCTGGTGGCGCTCTCTTTGCCGGACAGCAGTGAGGCAAGAGTGGTCTTACCGCCCTTGATGCTGCCATCGCTCTCCAGCGTGTCCCCGCCTTTCGCTGTGAGGGTGTCAGTGGGCTGCTGAGGGGCCGGAGGCAACATGGCGAACAGAGCCTGTAGTGCCTGCATATCGCTGGTGCTGAGCGTGGCTGAAGCGGTGGATGCCGCTTCAGTGCTGTCGGTGGCCGTCTCGTCTTTGCCGTCGGTGCTGACTTTTGATTTCTGTAGCAGCGCGTTCAGCTTTTCAGGCAAGTCCTGTGAAGCCAGAAGGCTGTTGATCTTCGCTTTTGACGATGCGCCAGCCGCTTCGCTGTCGGCCTCATGGGTGTTTTGCGCCGCGGTTTCCCCCTGTTTCGCTAGAGTCAGGAGCTTGTTGCCCAACAGCGTAAGGAAACCCTGTGAGCCGCTGTTGTGTGCGGTTTCACCCACGCCAGTGGCAGAAGTCTCCGTACCCGGGTCGGTGGCCGCCGTGGCAGAAGTTGACGCAGTGGTGGTGGAGCTGACTTTGGTCCCGCTCGTCACAAATGGCACATTCATTCGCCTTTCCTCAATGATGCCCGTTGGGCAAATTCATCCATCCGTTTCTGATCGAGACGGTTTTCCTGTAGTAATTCGTTTGCCAGCGCACGGGCCTGCAGCGTTTCGTAGGCATGCAGCCGCTGCTGTTTGTCGCGCCAGAAATTAAGCGCCTTCTCCACTCGGCCGTTCCAGTGCGTCAGCTGCTGGCGGTGCTGTTCGATGGCCTTTTCCAGCGTGTCGATAAACTGGTGAAAGTTGTACCAGCGGGTACTGGCAATCCCTTCCGTCATGGTGTTGTTCAGGGTATTACGGTAATCATCCTGGTAGCTGAGCAGCATGGTTAATTGTTCATCAGCCTGCTTCTGGGCCCGGCGCACGTCACCCAGCTGGATGGCGGCTTTTTCCAGATCTTTCTGCGCCAGGTCACGCAGGGTTTCAATGGGTGATGCAACCTTTGGCATATTCCCCTCCGCTCGTTAGCCGAAAATTGCCTGTAAATGCAGACAGGCATCGTCAAAGGAACTGCGCTCAAACATGCCCTGTTGCAGGAAGGTTTCCAGCTCAGGGTAGAGTTTGATCGCCTTGTCCAGCATCGGGTCGGTGCCTGCGGCATAAGCTCCCACGCTGACCAGGTCGCGGTTCCGCTGATAGCTCGACAGCAGCTGTTTGAACTGGCGAACCCGCGCGTAATGTGTGTCATCTATCAGATGCGCCATCACGCGGCTGATTGAAGCTTCAATATCAATGGCCGGGTAGTGACCTGACTCAGCCAGGCGGCGCGACAGAACAATATGGCCATCGAGAATGGCGCGTGCTGAGTCGGCAATCGGGTCCTGCTGGTCATCTCCTTCGGTAAGTACCGTATAGAAAGCGGTAATTGAGCCACCACCATCAATGCCATTACCGGCACGCTCGACCAGAGCGGGCAGCTTGGCGAACACGGAAGGCGGGTAGCCTTTGGTTGCCGGTGGCTCACCAATCGCCAGTGCAATTTCACGCTGTGCCATGGCGTAACGGGTCAGTGAATCCATAATCAGCAGTACGTGCTGGCCACGATCACGGAAATCTTCGGCAATGCGCGTGGCATAAGCGGCACCCTGCATACGCAGCAGTGGTGAAACGTCAGCCGGTGCGGCGATCACTACCGAGCGGGCGCGGCCTTCGGTGCCGAGGATGTTCTCGATAAAGTCTTTCACTTCGCGGCCACGTTCGCCGATCAGACCGACCACAATCACATCGGCTTTGGTGTAGCGGGCCATCATGCCCAGCAGCACACTTTTCCCCACACCAGAACCGGCAAAAAGGCCCATACGCTGTCCGCGACCAACGGTCAGCAGGGCGTTGATGGCGCGCACGCCGGTATCCAGCACTTCAGTTATCGGCGTACGTTGCAAAGGGTTGAAGGGGGGAGTGATCAGTGGCGCACGGTAGCCGGTTTCCGGTGCAGGCAGGCCATCCAGTGGGCGCCCACTGCCATCCAGCACGCGGCCCAACAGCTCCGGGCCAAGCATCAGTTGCTTGCCACTGTGTTTCTGGTCCCCGGCGACGCGGGCATACACGCGCGCGCCAGGCAAAATGCCTTCCACTTCTTCCAGCGGCATCAGAAACAGCCGCTGGCCGTTGAAGCCCACCACTTCGCTTTCCACTTCCGCAATGCCGTTGGCGTCGCTGCGCTCAATCACGCAGGTCGCACCTAACGGTAACTGCAGGCCGGTGGCTTCCAGTACCAGACCGGTGGCGCGGGTCAGGCGGCCGTAGCGGCGCACGTCCGGCACCTGGGCCAGTCGCTGTTCAAAGGAGTCAAGTGCGCCAAGCCAGCGCGACAGGCGGGTGGTCATTACAGTTCTCCCGGTGCCGCCAGGCGGCAGAGTTCATGCCAGCGGGTGGCGATACTGGCATCCAGATCGCCATCTTCCGCGCTGACCTTGCAGCCACCCGGGTGGAGGGTGCTGTCGGCCAGCAGTCGCCAGCCGTGCAGGCTGAGCGTGGCACCGAGCGTCTGCTCAACGCGCTGTAAATCGTCAGGATGCACGCGCAGCGTGGGTTTTCCGCTGAACATGGGTTCCTGCTGGATCATCCCCTGGATCTGGCGGAGCAGGGCGGTACCGTCAACGTGCGGTGCCTGGCCAATCACCTGACGCGCGGCTTCCAGAGCCAGCTGCATCAGACGGGCAGCAATGACGCTGTCCAGCGCTTCCATCGTATGGTGGAATTCGGACACCAGCTGCTGCATGCGCGCCTGCAAAGGAGCCTGTTGCTGCTGAGCTTCTTCCAGCCCCTGCTGGAAACCGGCCTCATAACCCGCTTTCTGACCTTCGCTGTATCCCTTCTGCTGCCCCTCGGCATAGCCCAGGCCCTGCGCTTCATTGCGCACCTGATTCTGCAGCTGTTCCAGCTCGAACTGCTGCTGATTGAAAGGATCTTCCGGCAGGGCAGCTGGCTCAATAAACTCCTCAATCAGCGGGTTGTTCAGCTGCCCGAGGTCATTGGGCTGCCAGCGCTGCCAGGGCAGCGATGATTTATCAGACATACTGTTCCTCGCCACCACCGATCACCATCTCGCCGCTTTCTGCCAGACGACGGACGATAAGCAGGATTGCTTTCTGCTCGTTCTCGACCGCAGACATACGCATCGGACCACGGTTTGCCAGGTCGTCGCGCAGGATATCCGCGGCACGCTGGGACATGTTGCGCAGGAACTTCTCGCGCAGCGGCTGTTCGGAGCCTTTCAGGGCGACCAGAAGAGATTCGGACTCCACTTCCTGCAGCAGGCGCTGAATGCTGCGGTCGTCGACTTCCACCAGGTTTTCGAACAGGAACATCTCGTCGATAATTTTCTGTGCCAGCTCGCCGTCGAACTCGCGAACCGCTTCGATAACCGCTTCTTCCTGCTGGGTTTTCATCAGGTTGATGATTTCCGCTGCGGTTCTCACGCCGCCCATCTTCGCGCGCTTGAGGTTCTGACCATCGAGCAGGCCGTTCAGCACTTCAGTCAGTTCCGCCAGCGCGGCAGGCTGTACGCCGCCGAAGGTGGCGATACGCAGCATCACGTCGTGACGCAGGCGCTCGTCGAACTGCGCCAGAATATCGGCTGCCTGGGCGCGGTTGAGGTGCACCAGGATGGTGGCGATAATCTGCGGATGTTCGTCGCGAATAAGGTCGGCAGCGGCCTGTGGTTCCATAAAGTTGAGCGTTTCCATTCCGCTGGTGGTTTCGCGAGTCTCAAGAATGTCTTCCAGCAGGCTGGAAGCACGCTCTTCGCCCAGCGCTTTCACCAGCACGGAACGCAGATAGTCATTCGAGTTGACGCTCAGCGCCGCGAACTGCTCGGCGTCGGTTTCAAATTCCCGCAGCACTTCAGTCAGCTGCTTGTGGGAAACCTGACGCATATTGGAGATGGCAGTACTCAGGTGCTGCACTTCGCGGGTGCCGAGGTGTTTAAACACCTCAGCCGCACGGTCTTCGCCAATCGTCATCATCAGGATGGCGCTTTTTTCGGTACCGGTGAGACTCATAGTTCGTCCTTCATCCACTGGCGAATGACCAGAGCCACAACACGCGGGTCGTTTTCTGACATCTCGCGAATGCGCTGGCTCATTACCTCAGCACTCATGCGGTGCTGAGACTTACGTTCTTGCTCAAGCTCGTCTTTCGACAGCTTGACGGAGACGGCTTCATCTTCCGGATCGCGATTCTTGTTAGCCATCGCGATGGCTTCTGCCGTGGCTTTCTCCTGTTCAGCTTTACGACGCAGCTGCGGACGAACCAGTTTGCGGTACAGGATCCAGGCCACAATCAGCACCAGCAACCAGCGTCCTGCTTCCATCATCTGGTCGATGAAGGACTGCTGCTGCCAGAATGGCAGGTCGCCACCGGTCTCAGCCGTTTCGGTAAACGGTGAGTTGACCACGTTCAGACTGTCGCCACGCTTGTCCGAGAAGCCCATTGCTTCGCGAGTCAGGTTTTCAATCTGCTTGATCTGCGCATCGCTCAGGGCGACCGGCTTACCGGCAGCATCAGTTTTATAGTTAACAACCACCGCTACAGACAGGCGCTGCACTTCACCCACATTCATTTTGGTGTGGAGGATAGTGCGGTCCACTTCATAGTTAGTGGTATCAGCATTCGACGTATTTGACGGTCCACTGCTTTTCGCGGTGCTGCTGTTCTGGTTCGCCGCAGCGTTGTTCGCGGTGTTGCCGTTTGCTGTATTGCCGTTCGCCGGGTTGTTGTTATTGTTCGGCGTATTTACCGGCGCGCTGTTGGCAGGGGCAGGCTGGTTGGACAGCGCGCCGGGGACACCACCCGGATATGCACTGCCCAGTTGTTCGCTGTTGCTGGTCTGGCGTGAGCGAATAGCCTGGTTTGCTGGATCGCTGTTAGGCTGATATTTCTCATCAGTCTGTTCGCGGGCGTTAAAGTCGATCTGCGCGGTAACCTGAGCGTGGACGTTGCCGTTGCCGACAATCGGGTTCAGGATCGCTTCAATACGTTGCTGGAAACGGTTTTCAACGTCGGTGGCGTATTTCAGCTGCGCATCGTTGAGGTCGCGTCCGGCGTTATCAGATTGGGTCAGCAGGTGACCGGCCTGGTCGACGACGGTCACGTTACCCGGCGGAAGGCCGGCAACGCTGCTGGAGACCATGTGCACGATGGCGCTGACCTGCCCCTGGTCGAGCGCGCGGCCCGGCTGCAGGGTTAGGGTCACGGAGGCGGTTGGTGCTTTCTGCTCACGGACGAACAGAGAAGGTTTTGGCATGGCAAGATGAACACGAACGTTCTTCACCGGGCCTAAGGTTTCGATGGTACGTGAGAGCTCACCTTCCAGTGCGCGCTGGTAGTTTACCTGCTCGCTGAACTGGCTGATGCCGAATTTCTCCTGATCCAGCAGTTCGAAGCCTACTGCGCCGCCTTTTGGCAGGCCCTGTTGTGCCAGACGCAGACGCAGCTCGTAGACTTTTTCAGCCGGAACCGTAATAGCACCGCTTTTATCATCAAACTGATAGGGAACGTTCATCTGGGTCAGCTGAGTGATAATGGCGCCGCCATCCTCATTGCTGAGGTTGTTATAAAGCACACGGTAGTCGGGCTGTTTGGCCCAGAGCACCATGGCGATAACGATGGCTACGGCCGCCGCAGCCGCAATGATAATTGGGATGCGAGGATTAGCGCGTAGGCGAGCGAAGAGCTCGTTCAGCCCCTTCTTCTCTGGTTGATCCTGCGTGACAGTTGCATTCATGACTCTTTCCTGCCTGACAGTTGACCGGACTGTTTCGTGTAGTGTCGTAACAAAACTGACTCCCTGAGCGGCTCGACTGAAAATTTTCACTTCTGATGACTGCCATTATTTTCTGAATCGGCAAATTCGATGGGTGGATAAGCCATGATTTTTGCTCTTATTTAGCGGCTTTGTCTTATTGACATTGTGTTAAGTTTTCCAGCAGTGAAAATCACCGTGATAAGACAACCGGAGTAAACGATGGCAATTCAGGGTATTGAGAGTGTGATGCAACAGCTGCAAACCGCAGCGGTTCAGGCCAGTGGCAAGAGCGTTGATGCAGGCAGCCATGCTGATTTCGCCGGTGAGCTGAAGGCGGCGCTGAACAAAATCAGCGACACGCAGAACGAAGCGCGCAGTCAGGCACAGGATTTTGAGATGGGCAAACCGGGCGTCAATCTGAATGACGTGATGGTCGATATGCAGAAGTCGAGCGTGTCAATGCAGCTGGGCATTCAGGTGCGTAACAAGCTGGTCAGTGCCTATACTGACATTATGAATATGCAGGTTTAGGTGTTCTGACTATATAAAAATAGAGTTAAAAAGCTTCAGATGGTTTTTGTTGTGGGGCCTGTGTGGGGCAAAGTCGTTCAGTTTTGAATTTATGATGTTCAGCTGTGCCTCATCATTTTCGTTCATCCATGAGCCGTCAATCCGATATGCCCTCTGGGCGTCAGCGTGTTCCATCAGATAAGCAACGTAGTTCAGTTCGCACCCGTTGGTAAAGATCGGCATGCATATGTGTCACAACAATGGCCGGTCAGAATGGAGGCGGCTTATTTAACCAGGTCATCAGGGATCCGATGCACAATGATCTGTAAGGCATTTCGATAAATATCGGGCATTACAACATCTTCTCAGCTTAAGGCGCTCCAGGAGTTGCATGAATATTTTTTTATTAGAAATCATGCCGTCATGGGCTGTCAGATCAGCAATAATACTTCCAATGACTTTCGCATCTTCAGCCATGTATTCAGCCGAAGCACATCAGGTGTGCTTCGATCTCAGCTACTGTATTTGATTGTTGTTCTTGCATGATGTACGCCTGCCAGAAGATTGCTATTCGTATGCTTAACGCAGAAGAATTGTAATAACTAATTAAAATTTATACAAAAAAATTGCAAGTACAGGCTGGCTTTCCTTTTGAGGCTTCCTGTCCGGGCCTGAAACATTGCTCAAATAACGCCGAACGAAATTTATGCAAAGACAGGAGGGTTGTACAACATTTTTTTTGATAATGATTGGGCTTGTTACTTTAAACGAATAGGTGGAACATATGTGCATCTTGGTTGACCATTGTAGGCCCTATGTTAATCAGCTTTGAAAACTCCCGCAGCAGTACGGCTGATAAACAGCTTGCATGTACACTTGCTTCCGTGGCCGGGGCTCTTAATACTGCAGCATTTGAGGCAGTGGGTTTTTTCTCTGCGAACATGACCGGTAATGTTTCCTCATTGTCAGATAATCTTGCCAGGGCAAGTTTTGGAACAGGGATATTTTTCCTGACGATTGTCTGTATTTTCATAACCGGCTCCGCGTTTTCCACCATTATTATCAATGCAGGGCGGAGGAAGAACATTCGTTCAATATTCGCTTTCAATATCTTTATTGAAGGCTCTGCTCTCATTTTACTGGGTATTGTTGAAAGTTGGTCCACTCCAGCATCTCCTGGAAGGATCCTCGTCTTATCCTTAAGTTTCTTAATGGGTCTGCAAAATGCAGTGGTAACGCGAATATCTAATGCCCGGGTAAGGACTACACATGTGTCTGGCACTTCAACTGACATCGGTATTGAGTTAGCCATGCTTTTTGATGTGTTGTTCAGGCGAGAGTCAGTGCAAGATGCTCCTGTCTACCTGGAGCGACTGAGACTACATTTCTTAACGCTGATGTCATTTCTGGCGGGCGGAGTCGTTGGTATATGGCTTTTTCACCTGATTGGATACCAATTTCTGATCCTTATAGGTTTTATACTGATTTATATGGCATCAAAGGCGACGCTCAAAAACCATGCCAATAAAAAGAATAAAATTTACCCCTAGACGGCGAGTATTCCTGTTGTTAACGGCCCACAACTTTTCAGCCTGATGGCAACGCATAGTGTTCTCTGTCACCCCGACAGCAAGAGGTGCGCCGGGGCACAGGTTTGGATGAAACCGTATGGCAGGTACCCCGGCATTCTGGAGTACCTGTCGGCAGGAACCTGTATAATGTTATTCTAAATTCGTAACAATGATTGGGACTGTTTTGTGCTGGCCTGAGTAGCCGAAGCTGGCACTCTCACAATCATGATACTGATTGCTCAAAAGGACTCAGGCGGGGAATCAATTCTTTTCCGGCCAGGCGACGGCGGGAATGCCGTTGATGGCAGGGCGGGCGAAAAGGAAGCCCTGGAAGTTGCAGATCCCGGCGGATTCCAGCCACATCCACTCTTCAGGTTTTTCCACCCCTTCCGCAATCAAGGTAATTTCCAGTGAGGCGCAGCACTTGATGATGGCCTGAATAATGGCCTGTTTTGGGCCGCTTTTGTGCACGTCAGCAATGATATTGCGGTCAATTTTTACTATGTCCGGCTGAAACCGGGCTAGCAGCTGCAGGCCAGCCGAACCGGCACCAAAGTCGTCGATGGCCAGGCTGATACCTGCAGACTTTAATTGCCTGATCACATTATCGAATTCATCCATGCGCGAAATGGCTTCATCTTCCGTTACTTCCACCACAATCTGCTCCGGCACCAGGCCGTTGGCTTCAATCTCACGTAACAGGAAATCTACCGAGTCCGGCACCATCACCAGCGACATTGGCAGCAGGTTTACTGACAGCGTCAGGCCCTGAATTCCCAGGGCTTTCGCCATGGCAAAGGCCAGTTTCTTGGAACGGATGTCTGCTTTATACACTTCATCGCGTGAGAGCTGTGAGAAGTATTCGGCGGATGAACCCCCTCCGGCTGTACGAATAAGTGCCTCCAGCGAGACGATTTCCAGCGACATGGGATCGATGATTGGCTGGAAAGCAAAGCTGTACTCTTCAGCCTCCGGCAGGCTGGCATCACCTTTCACCGCCGTTTGTTCATCGGCAATAAACTCCCAGCCGCCATCAGAGGGAACTTCGAAATAGTTTTCCCTCTCACGGGCTTCGACAAACGTCCTGAGGAACTGCAGCGCCCGATCATCGTAGGTCAGCTGATATTTTGACGTCCCTTTATCCAGCACCGCCTGCAGCACCGAGGCTCTGTCGTACTTCCGCAAATCAAAGAGCTCCATTCCCGCATTACCAAAGCGCCGGGAAGGGGCGTAATCACGCATCAGTTCAACAACGTTATGGTGCCGGTCGTCGGTGCAGATGCGGTCGTAAATTTTTCGCACGGATTCTTCCTGGCCTTCCAGCACCTGAAAAAAATGGGTGCCGTTGAACAGCAGGATGCCAGTAACGCCATGCTGTTCATTGATTGTATTTGCTTTAACAGCCAGTTCTTCCAGAGACTTAACGGGAACATCATCACAAAGATGGCTGCGATAGATAATGGTCGACAACATGGCATATTCCAGTAACAGGTTTTTAACGCAAGTACCTTACCAGAAGCTTTACTGCTTTTGTCCTGCTGTGGTGAAAAATCCTTGCTTGTCGGCCAGAAAAAATAATACTGTATATAAATACAGTAAAAAATTTGCAGCAGATTACTCCTCAGGCAGGACCAGCAATACGCGCAGGTTGCACCCTGACAGAGACTGAGCCACTTTACGTGCCAGTTGCTTACTTCTGACCCGTTCCGCCTGAGCCTTAAGGCGACGGGCTTTGTAACGGCTTTTGCTGGTACCAAAGGGAGCCGCGGTTTTCCAGATGATGGTGGTCATAAGTCTCTCCGGTCAGGAAAAATCAACGCCGCAGACGGCGGCCCGATAAACAGGTTAACGTCAGGAATCCATTTTACCAGGAAAACAATAGCTATAGTTATTATTTATATCAATAGGTATTAGTCGAATAACTTATGTTATTGTCGTAACTTTTTGTTATTTAACAATTAAATTTTTTATTAACGCTTTTTTTACGCTTTATTCTGGCGATGTTATTAAAAGCTTTACTAATCTATTCAGTTGAATCAATGCGCCAAAGCCTCTGCGCAGATTAACTGTACAGAGGGTGGGATTTCGCGAGGATAAACTGATGATATCTGTGTTACACAGAGTGTCCGGAGGCCACTATAAGGAGACCATTCTGCCGGGGCAGGATGTGACGACTTATCGCCTTAAATCACGGATCAGAAAGATTGCAACACCGATCAATTCTGCCTCTTCAGACAGCTCTACGGCAGGCAGGCGGGGGTCGTCCACGGTTAAAAAACCACTGGAGGGGCCTTCGAGGTAACGGTAGACGGAGATGCGGGCAGCAACTCTGGCCATCACCAAATCTCCAGATTCAGGTGGTACGTCGGTATCAATGATCACGATACTGCCGGCAGTGGCTTCGGAACAGCCACTGTTCCTTTCCAGGATGTAGGCTCGCCAGCTTTTCTTCGCCTTCACACCGTTAGGTGCGGAGACCCTCTCTGCCGTTTTGCCTTTTGATCCCCAGACCGCGATAGTAGTACCACTCTTTACTTTGTCGGCGGCGCTTAATCCGACGTTACCCCGCATTTCGCCTTCGCCACTTGCCAGCCACTGCACGTTGACATCAAGCGCTCTGGCAATATCGACCAGCTTACGGGAACCTTCGGCCTCTCCTTTAGTGAGACGCCATATTGTGGGCTGGGATACCCCTGATGCTTTGGCTAAAGCACCCTGAGTGATCTCCATCATGGACATGGCCATGTTCAGTCGGTAGGCGAGTGTATTCGGTTTCATATACCAGAATTTATAGCGATGCGTATTTTTCGTCAAACACGCTTTGCTATTGTCAGTTTTAATAACCCTTGCTATTACTTAAGGTGAGATGATACTTAAACGGTTTTTCAAGATTGCTTCGGGCTATTGCAGGCCGTGCATCTGCCGCTCTTTAACACCCTGGCCGCCCAGCCTAACCGCTGGCAACTCATTACCCACACCGTGTGCTGGCATTGCCGGTTCGTACGCGATTGTCATGACTTTTTCAAACTAGCAGCTGTTGACAAAAAGCGCTGAAAAGTTCTTTACATCCTGTGCCATCTCCACTGTGAAAGGGGAATTTATGCGAGATATTAAACTGTTACTGGAAATGTGGGGCGGCTGGGCAGCCACTGAACGCAGTGGCGTTAATTATTCACACATTGCCGCCGGGTTTCGTGGGCTAATCACTTCTTCTGCTCCCCGCCGCCTGATCTGCACTGATAACGACGGAATAATCCTCGACAGCTGCATCAGTCGTCTGAAGCTGAACCACCCTGAAGAGCACGCTCTGCTGGTTGCTCACTACCATTACCGTCTTTCCCTTCGTACCATTGCCCGACGTCGCCATTGCGCCGATGGCACCATTCGTAAACAGCTGCAAATGGCAGAGGGTTTTGTCGAGGGCGCTCTCAGCACACTGGAGATTGAACTTGAGTGTGAAAATTAATGCTTCTGTCTCACAAAAATTAATCTCTTTATTTTTCATTGAAGAGAAGGACTCTGATGAAATTAAAAAAATTAATTTATGCTTTTTTTTAGCTAAAGCGAGTTGCGTACGCAATATCCGTTCTAATGTGATAAGAACAGCATTCATACCGTGATTGTTCGGTAGCGTGACTGCTTCCGGATAAAAGAAAGTTTCACCAGGGGAAACTCACCACCCACTTAATTTCTGTTTTAGTGAAATATTCGCTCTGGAGGTCGATGATGAGCAAAATAATTGAAATTCTTTCCTGTGAAGAGGGCTACAGAGAACAGCCTTATACAGATACTGAAGGTTATCCCACCGTTGGCTGCGGCATTTTAATTGGCCCCAGAAATGCCTCTCTGGCTAATTATCAGTTCAGCATTCCCCGCAGCGTCGGCGATGTCTGGATGCAGCAGATTCTCGATGAAAAAATCCGGCAGATGAAGCGGGTTCCGGCGCTGAAAGCCGCGCTGGATCAATGTAATGACGCGCGGGCCGATGTGCTTTACAGCATGGCTTATCAACTGGGAATTAGCGGACTGAGCGCGTTTAAAAATACGCTGATGATGATTGCTGGTGGCCACTTCGAAGCCGCAGCGGAAGGTATGCTAAGCAGTCTCTGGGCGAGGCAAACCCCGCTCAGAGCTCACCGTCATGCTGAGGTGATGCGCAGCGGAACATACGATGCTTATCAGGAATTGATTTAAGTTTGCGCTACTAATAAGGATAAGACACTGCCGGTTAAGGATGGGGCAGGAATAAAATAAGCAGGATGTCGTCTCATTTCAATACCAAATCCATCCCTTACTGACTATTCACTACTGGTGATAAGCCCCGGCTTATTACCGCGGAGGTTATTATGATTGAAGTTAATTCATTTGCTGAACTGCGCACCACTGCGCCAACCAAATCTGGCGATCTGGCGATGCTTCGTCGTTATTATGATAAAGATTCCTCCTTCCATGGTGGGGGAGATTTTGTCGGCTTTGTTACAACTACTCCGCCGGCGGATGATTCCGGCACCGTCGCGGCCGGTAGCGGCTTTTACTGGAAACGGGTGATCAACGATCCCGATGAGGTAAACCTCTATCACTTTGGTGCAAAAGGTGATGGCACTACGGATGACAGCGGTGCTTTTAAGCTGATGATGAATTGGGCACAAAATTTCAGCAGCAATATGCGGGATATTCCCGTGCGCTTTCCCGCCGGGAAGTTTCTTCTTAATCCGGTTGATTTGTCCGCTTCGGAGATCGCGTTTTTCTATATCCTGGGCGACTACAATCCGCACGGAGGAATTCCGCGCACCACCATTATCTCTGACAAGTCGACTTCACCCGTTATCAAAGTTCAGGCGCGAAGAACGACCATCAAGGGGATTTGCTGGAACGGCCAGGCCACGGCGGATATCACCACCAATACGGGGGCGATTACCGCGGCGATGTGTTCCAACCAGCAGCCCTTCTTTCAAAATACCATGGTGGCCGGAGAGTCTGTGGTGATCAACTGCTTCCGCGCGCAGGGCAGCGGCGGTACGGTGATCAAACTACTGGATACGCTGGATACCAAAATCGACCAGCTTTACACCCTGAACACTTACGCCAGGGTTCTGGATGTGGGCTGGTCAGATACTGCTTCCGGATCGTGGGATCACTCAACGGCTATCGAACTGTCAAATGCTAACTTCCAGACCGGTTACGGTGATGCCACGCTCTATATGCCACGAGTGACTCAGGGAGTGCTGCGCAATGTGTGGATCGAGCATACCCGTTTCCCCGGCAATATGAGTGAAGGGCAGTGGCTGGTGGATGCGCTAAGCCTGGAAGATTGTGCCAACCCGCTGAACATGCTGAACGGGCGGGTGCAGATCCGTCAGCTCAACCTGCAGTCAGGCGGGGCGGTCAATCTGGGGGCGGACACCACTCGCTGGCTGTCCGGCTATGAGTACGGTTGGCGTCGTGACGAGAACTACGGCACGGTGATGAGCGGGTCGATGAAGGCGGGCTGGTATACCGGTTACAAGGTGACCAATACCTCCACCAGCGACAAGTGGTACAAGCTTGGCAAGGTGAATCTGCCGAAGGACAATCAGCAGTGGATTGTTGAGATGATCAGTAAAAACACCAATGATGTGCTTAGCGGCACGGCGGGTAGCCCGATCAGCGCGATGGCCTCCTGTCTGACCTGGCTGAATATCTCGCGCTGCTCGACGGCGATCTACGCTGACATTCAGCATAAAGGTCTGCCTGCGGTGCTGGACGTTAAGCTTAACCGGATTGGGTTAACCTACGCGGAAATCTGGGTGAAGCTGAAAGCGGCCAGCGGCGATATGGTCTTTAACCTGAAGTCGACCGGGCCAAGCCGCTTCGAGTCTGGCGAATGCTGCATTTTTTCTCCGGATCTGAGCGAAGTGACGGACACCACCACTATCGGAACAACATCGCCCAATGCGCGGATGAGCCTGCACAACGGACTGGCAGGAATTGGTGCGAATGAAAAAGGAATATTAACCATGGCAACGTCTGTCGCGACCGCGCCGTCAACTACGACACCGGCAGGGTATGTCACCGTCAACATCAACGGTACAGACCGCAAAATCGCCTATTTTTAGCCGGTAAAGTGGCATTGGCCGCCAGTAATGGCGGCCTTTTTCAGTGGTTTCTGCGATTGGTTAATAAAGTGTTATGAACTTTCGCTACCGCTTACGGTCGGAAAGTATGAGTGCTTTTTTAACCCTAAAAGGATAAATGCATGAGTGATACAGAAGAACGCAAATCTCAGACCGACCATTTCCGTGATGTGACTTCGCAGTTAAAAGAAATGCGCCACTATGCACAATCCAATACGGAAACGCTTTCAACGCACTGGCTGGCCTTTGACCAGGGCGAATACAAACATGATGAGTATGCGGGGCGGATCAACGATCTGCTGACCATGCAGGGCAAGTTGCTGGATGAGCTGGATAAGGCCATTCAGGACATCGATATCGAGGCTCACCGCATCGATAACGAGGCCTGAGTTTTCGCGTCGGTCCGACCAGTGTACTACAGTACAAACTCCGGACTGACGCGGTTTCTGCCACTGGTTTTGGCGATATAAAGCTGTTCATCTGCGGTTTTCATCGATTCATCCAGGCTGGTGGCGTCACTGATATTCAGCGTGCTGATGCCAATACTTACCGTGACGCTTAAATCCTGATCGTTAAGCATAATGCAGTGCTGCTCAACGCTCTGCCGCAGACGGTCTGCCAGAAGGTAGGCTCGTGGCTGTGAAATCCCCTCAATCAATACCAGAAACTCTTCTCCCCCCATCCGGCTGATGATGGCGGTCTGCTGCAATGACTGGCGGATACGCTCCACCGTTTTAGCCAGCACATAATCCCCGGCTGCGTGACCATAGGTGTCATTGATATTTTTAAAGCGATCGATATCAATCACAAACGCCGCGCCATAAAACACATTCTGCTTGTCCCGGCGCGCGGCAATCGCATCAAGCCGCGATGAAAGGCCGCTGCGGGTTAATGCGCCAGTCAGGAAATCATAATCGGCGCGCCTGGTAATGCGGGCGACCAGCTTTTTATTGGCAGTGCTGCTGAGCGCAACGATCAACGGACTGATGGTCATCGCCGCCACGCCCAGGCGCGCTGATGCAAGGCTGTCGATACGGAAGAAGTCATCCGATCCCTGAATATTCAGCACGTTACTGGCAACCAGAATAATTTCGGCAATGCCGGTCACCATGGTCAGCAGGCAGGTAAAGAAGATCGGATAGGTGATGGCGCACCACATCAGGGCTGGCAGAGGGAAAATCAGGCTTCCGCCTCCGCCAACGTAAATCCCGGCTACGGTGGAAATTATCAGCGACACCAGCGGCAGCAGTGAAGACTCTTTCAGATCTTTCACCAGCTGCGGCAATTCATCGCGGTGGGGCAGGGTAATCACCACTGGCAGCATCAGTATCGAGGTGGAGAACTGTTCGCAGAACCAGGAGATCCAGCCTTTCACCAGGTCGTCATGAAAATAGTGCTGGCTGGTGAGACTGCCGACGACAGCACAGGCTCCGGCTGCAAGAATGGACGCCGGAAATATCCGGATTAATGCCTGCAGGCGACGCGGCCAGGGCCGGGTAAAATGAGTGGTCAGCAGAACAGCATAGCCCACGGCAATAAAGACGATATTAGCCGCATCTAATCCCAGTGAGGTAATAAAAGGGGTGCCATACAGCACGTCGGCCAGCACCATGCCAATATACATAGCGGGCAGCAGACGGACAGCATCCAGATGCGGAAAACGGACCAGCAATCCCAGCAGAATAGCGTTACAGGGCCAGAAAAGGGACAGTGCGGTGTAAGAACGACAGTGCAGACCCAGCGTGGCTAAACACAATGCGAGAAAAAAGAGGAATATAACCTGGTTAATCTTATATTTATTTAGTTGCATGTTCTGGCTCTGGGCTCTTACAGGGCATTACTAAGGCAGGATGCGGCACGCATGCTGATGCTTATCAGGATATCCTCGCGGCTTTTTAAATACAATTGTCCGGAAAGTTAAATAACCTTAACTAAATTGCTTAATCCGGTAAGGAGGGTGTCGCATATATATCGCAAACAGTTTCGCTTTTCGAACGATAATCTACTGGTACTTTCTGTTTGGGAGCATTCTTAACAGAAATCGCACTGAAATATGGCAAAAAGTGAGCGTCTTACTGGCCAGTTTTGGCCGGAAAATCGAGGGGATTAATAAGCGCCGGAACAATCCGACGCGATGAGAGTGTTTTCAGTGAACGCTACAGTTCGTTTTTGATACAAAATTCTTCCCAACTCATGCCCAGTGCGGTGGCATGTCCACGCAGATAGCCCTCAATAGCCTGGGCAGCCACCTCTTTATCCGGTTCTGCCAGCTGGATGGCGAACAGCATGCCGTCCAGTTTTTTCTCGCGGGTGAAGGCGGCATAAGCCCGATCGGTTTGCATCGCCTGCAGCTGAGGCAGGGTCATACCGAGCTTTGCCGCATCTTCTTCCTGCAAATCAGCGATTCCTGCCTTGATCTCCGGGTGCGCTTCCAGGAACAGAGCGGTGGCGGCAGCGTAATACTCTTCAATGGTCTTCATCACAACAAGTCCGGCAACTGATAATGCGCGCCAGTGTACACTTATCGCGGTGTTTCAGCATAGATGCGCGTGACTGCCTGCTGATTTTTACTCAGCGTTTCATCCAGCGTCAGTTTTCCCTGCAGCAGTTCTGCAATCTGCTCACCCACGGTATTGCCCATCTGATCAAAGCCGGGGATGCTGACGTACTGCACGCCCTGGTAGGGGACAGGCATCAGGGTGGGTTGCTCAACACTGGCACTCTCCACGGCTGAACGCACACGCTGCGCGTAGGGCGCTAGCTTGAGGTAGCTCGCCTGCTGATAAGTTGAAATACGGCTGCCGGGAGGCACCGCGCCCCAGCCGACGGTCTGTGCCACCTGATTGATATAGGCTCGGGAAGTTGCCCAACTGATAAATTCGACCGCCTGCTGTTTATTAGGGGCGTTACTGGGGACCGCCAGCGCCCAGGCCCAGAGCCAGTTCGAGCCGTTGCGGGTCAGTTCGCCGGGGGCGGGAGCAAAATCAATTTTGTCCGCCACCAGTGAAATCTGCGGATTAATCAACAGGGAAGCGGCCACCGTGCTGTCTACCCACATGGCGCATTTCCCCTGAGCAAACAGCCTCAGGATCTCGCCGAAACTGTTTTTTGGCGTATCAGCCGGGCCGTAATCGTGCACCATCTGCACGTAATCCTGCAAAACTTCGCGCCATTCGGTGCTGTCCAGCATGGCTTTCCAGTTATCATCAAACCACTGTGCGCCGTAGCTGTTGGCCATGGTATCGATGATGGCCATATTGTCGCCCCAACCCGGACTGCCGCGCAGGCACAGGCCGTAAATACCTTTCTGCCGATCGTTCAGTTTTGCCGCCAGCCGTTTAATATCGCTCCAGTTGGGATCGTCGGGCATGATCAGGCCTTTTTCCGCCAACAGATCCTTACGATAATAGGTCATGCTGCTTTCGCCGTAGAAAGGCAGGGCGTACAGCGTATCGTTCCAGGACAGGGCCTTACGCACTGGTTTGAGCAGATCTTCTGCCTGATAATCGGCAGGCTGCGAGTTTAGCGGGGTCAGCCAGCCACGTTTTCCCCACAGCGGTGCCTCATAAGTCCCGACGGTTATCACATCGAAGCCCGGCTTCCCGCTGCTCATGGCCTCCATATTCTGTCGGCGCAGTTCGGCTTCACTCATGATCTGCCACTTAAGGTGCACGCCCGGATGACTTTTTTCAAAGTCGCCGGAGAGCTGCTGCATGATGCTCATATCCCCGTTGGCAATGGTGGCGATTGTTACGGTGGTGTCGGCCAGCGTGGCAAAGGGGAGCGCCAGCATCAGGGCCAGCAGGGCGGATTTACGCATAGCGGCTCCTCAGATTCATCGCTGGTTCGACCTGTGACAGACGCCGGGCCACGGCGGCCACTTCACTGTTTCCACCATCCTGCAGATGGAAGAAGGCCATTTTTTCTACCAGCAGTCCGGCATGCTGGCTGACGGTCTGGCTGGCGGCGGTGGCTTCTTCCACCAGCGCGGCGTTCTGCTGGGTGGCGCTGTCCATCTGGATTACCGCCACGTTAACCTGATCGATGCCGCTGGACTGCTCGCGGCTGGCAATGGCAATTTCACCGACGATATCCACCACGCGCGCCACGCCGCCGTTGATCTCTTCCAACATCTCACCGGAACGCAGCACCAGGGTGCTGCCGGTGTCCACTTTACTGACGCTGGCCTGGATCAGCTCTTTAATCTCCTGCGCAGCTTTGGACGATCGCTGAGCCAACTGACGCACTTCTGCCGCCACCACGGCAAAGCCCCGGCCCTGTTCGCCAGCACGGGCAGCTTCTACCGCGGCGTTCAGCGCCAGCAGGTTGGTCTGGAAGGCGATCTCATCAATCACCCGGTTAATATCAGCGATGCGTTTGCTGGAGGATTCAATTTCCTGCATGGCGACAACCGCGTCATTCAGTACTTTACTGCCGCGTTGCGCCTGTTCGCGCACGGTGACGGCCAGTTCGTTAGCCTGAGCGGCGTTATCGGCATTGTGCTTAACGGTCGCCGTCATCTGTTCCATGCTGGCGGCGGTCTGTTCCAGCGAGCTGGCCTGAGTATGGGTTCGTTCAGACAAATCATCATTGCCTTCGGCCATCTGCCGCGCCGCGTCATTCAGCGCAACCGCACTTTCGCCCACTTCACGCACGATGTCGGAAAGCCTGATATCCATGGTGGCCAGCGAACGCATCAGTTCGCCCATCTCATCTTTCGAGAAGTGGGTGATGTGATGATCTAACTGCCCGTCAGCGATTGACTCTGCCAGGCGGCGGGCATCCGATACCGAGCGGGCAATCGAGCGAACCAGCAGCCAGCCGGCAATCAGTGCCAGGCACAGACCCCCGGCAAGGATCGCTATCAGGCTGTTGCGGGCCAGCACGTAAGAGCTTGCGCTGTCGGCGTAATTTTTTTCGGCATGCTGGCGCATCTGACGATCCAGGCTGTCGATCCCCTGTTGCAGCGCTTCACTACCGCTTTTCAGGCGGGTTTCCACAATCACCAGCGCGGCGGATGGGTTACCGGCCTTCAGTTGGCTGCCTGCCTCACCCAGCGCTGCCTGCCAGTCGTCCAGATCGGCCAGCAGCTTGTTGCTGACGGCTTCGGTGCCCGGAATGCGCGGCATATTTTTAAAACTGTTGCGGTCATCAGCGATCTGCGCAGCATACTGGCTGATTTTCTGCAGGCGTTTGTCCACTTCAGTCGGGTCGGTCCAGTAACGTAGCGCTTCGAACAGAGTGGAGGACTGTAGCTGTGCCGTCCGGAACAGTCGCGAGGTAGTTTGCAGCGGCAACAGTTCGGTACGATAAGTGGTCACCGCCCGCTGGTCGGCGGCCCGTAAACCGATGATGCCCCATACTGCGGCGATGATAAGCAGAATACACAGCAGGCCCACAATGCCAATCAGGCGGGCGCGGATAGTCAGACGCATAACAACTTTCCCCAGTTAATGTACATCGCGGCAGGTTGATAATCACCGTGAGGGATTATTCCCTCTCTGGAAAGCTATCGGCTAATGAAGATGTAAACTTTAAGTTAAAATTGTTATTATTTTGCTGCATCGTTTCAGCAGCGAGTAATTCACCCGTGTTGGGCCTGTGCTGCTTGCGGTGGGTGGCAAGAAATTATAACGTAGCGCCTGGTCGATGAGTCAGGAACTAAAAATGAAAAAGTGGATTTTAGCCGCAGCTGCCACCGCCAGCCTGGCGCTGACAGGTTGTGCCCAGATACCCAATTACCAGAGCGTGGTAAAAACCCCTCCACCGGCAAATCTGGTTGGCAACTGGCAGACCATGGGGCCGCAGAAAGGCCTGGTCAGTAAAGAGGCAATAGCCAGCCTGATAATTACCGCAGAAGGGGATACGCTCGATTGCCGCCAGTGGCAGCGGGTGATCGCCAAGCCGGGCAAAGTCACGCAGCTGAGCGGTGACTGGGTTAACGTCAACAACTCTGCAAGGGTGATGCCGCTGGAGCTGGAAGGTGGCGAATTGCATTATGACAAGCTGGTGCTGCAAAGAGTCCACCAGCCGACCGCTGAATGTCAGGATGCGCTTAAACACGAAAATGACAAACCTGCCGCACAGCCAAAGCAGCCTTCAACAGGCAAAAGCCATCACAAATCGATGTTGAAAAACGGCAAGTCTTAATCACGCCATAAAGCGCGGGCCAGAACGGATTTATTTTATGCCGTTCTGACACCGCTGAAAGGCGTTGGTCAAATTCATACCTAAAAGGGGCTTCTATGCACTGTGGGGGCCTTGAGGGAACAGGATATTGCCCTGGACCCGGGTATAGGCTTTGTTCACAGATTTCTGGCGTGTAGCCTGGCCGATCAGCGAGGAGAGCTCTGTCATCCGCGCCTGCAGCAGGCTTTTCACTTCGGCTTCGTTATCAAGAATATGGCGCAGCACAGGACGTAACTGATCCTGGACGTGTGCCGGAACGGGGGTATGCTGTGTGCATTCCGCCAGTTTTTCTACCGCACTGACATAATCGATTTCCATTTCAATCAACTCTTCCCAGCTGCCCTCGGTGGCCAGGCGTAACATAGACTGGCTGAGCACTAATAATTGTTGGTAGATCGCGAGCATGTGCGGAGCAATATTCATTTAAACGGCATCCTGAAGAGCTGTGGTTCCGGAAACTTCTTTCCAGGCATCGGCGATGTTGCGCAGCAACCCTTCGACTTCCTGAATGGCTTCCCCGTCGTTGTGCAGATTAGCCTGCAGCAGGCGATGCACCATATAGCGATAAAGCGAGGCGAGGTTGTCAGCCAGCTCGTCGCCGCTGTTCTCTTCCAGGCCTTTTCTCAACCCGTTTTCAATAATGTTGATGGCCTTGGAGAGAGACTCTCCTTTGCCAGCCGTGTTGCCGTCCTGCAAAAACAACCGCGCACGAACCAGGGCGCTGAGCGCCCCATCAAACAGCAGCGTGACCAGTTGGTCGGGGCTGGCGCTCATCACTGCGCTTTCCACCCCTATTTTTGCATAGGCTTTGATGCCGCTTGCGCTATACATTTTGTCTCCTTATCAAGATGAGGTACTGCTTGTAGAACTGCTTGAAGTACTGAACTGCGACGTCAGATAGCTGCTGGTGCTGTTGAGCTTGCTCATCAAAACGTCCAGCGCGGTAAACTGGGTTTTATAACGGGCGACCATGTCATCAATACGGCTGCTTTCGTTGTTGTACTGATCGGTCAGATTGTTCAGCGTTTTACTGACACCGTCGGTGGCTGCCTGCAAAATGCCGGTAGAGGACAACCAGCTGGTCAGATTAGAACCAATAGTGGTGGCGATCCCGGTCGTTTTTCCGTCGCCAACAATCATCTCTTTGATGCCATCCGGATCTTTGTCTAAAGCCGTTGAGAGCGCGGTGGAGTCGATTGACAGCGATCCCGTGGAGGGATCGCTGGTGATGCCGATCTGCGCCAGAGATTTATAGGTTGATGAACTCTGCGCGTTAGTCAGCATACTTTTCAGCTGAGACTGGATGGTACGCAGAGTACTGTCGCCAACCAGTGCACCGTTGCTGGTATCCTGCGCATCTGCACCAACAGCCACTGCGGTATATTTCGTCAGGCTGGAGAACTGATCCTGCAGGGTGTTATAAGCATTCACCCAGTTGGTGATCGCGCTTGTCGCACCGGAGGTATCTTTAGTGATGGTCAGGCTCTGGTTGCCAGAGGTGACATCATTCAGGTTCAGCGTGATCCCTTCCAGCGCATCACTGATGGTGTTGCTGCTGTTCTCAATCGGCACATTATTGACTGTCAGCTCGGCATTCTTTGCCGCCACGCTTTGCGTCATATTGCTGCTGGAGGTGCCGTCGTAAGTCATGAAACTCTGCAGCGCACTGTCACCGCTGACCGCAATGGTCATCGCATTGTCAGTGCCGGTATCGTTCGACGTCATTGACAGACGATAGCTGCCGTCGCCGGTCTTGATGATACTGGCGGTCACGCCTGCGTCGGCTTTGTTGATTGCATCACGAATACCGGTCAGCGAAGAGTTGCCGGCAGCAAGAGAGATGGTTACTGGTTTGGCGTCGCCACCCTGCTGGATAGTAATGGTGCTGTCAGAGCTGGCGATCGCGGTGTTGTTCGTCGTCTGAACACCGGAAGTCAGCGTCTGAGCTGTAGCAAGCTGAGTCACGCTGATGGTGTATTTTCCGGCTAAGGCACCGGATGCCGTGGTTGCGCTGAAAGCGGTGGTGGTGCTGGTCGCAGCGGTTGAAGAAAACAGGTTAGCATTATTCAGCGTGCTGTTAGCCGTCTGAAAGGTGGTCAACGCGCTTTTCAGCGTACCGTAGGCACTCAGCTTGGCAGTATAAGAAGACTGCTGTGTTGAAATAGGGGTTAACGCGGCTTTCTCTGACGCTTCCAGGCTGTCCAGAATGCTGCTTAAATCGAGACCCGAGCCGATTCCCAATGTAGATATAGAAGTCATGATGTTTCCTTATGTAGTCAACACGGAGCGTGAACTACGTGGTTATCGGCCAGTCATGAGCAAAGTTTACGATTAATTGATTCGGGACAATGAAGCGAATAGCGGTAATAAAGAGGGATATTTCGAAGAGTAGGGGTGGTGAAAAATTTTTTGCCCGGCACTAAAAAAAATCTAAAGGTTGCCTGGACACAGACGATAACAACATTGACGGCGATGAAGCCGGGCGGCAAATAAGCCCAACCACCTTTAACAGATTCGATTTTAATAGGAAACTTTATCATGGCACAAGTAATCAATACCAACAGCCTCTCGCTGATCACTCAGAACAACATCAACAAGAACCAGTCTGCTCTGTCTACTTCTATTGAGCGCCTGTCTTCTGGTCTGCGTATCAACAGCGCGAAAGATGACGCCGCTGGCCAGGCAATTGCGAACCGCTTCACCTCTAACATCAACGGCCTGACTCAGGCTGCTCGTAACGCCAACGACGGTATCTCTGCTGCGCAGACTACTGAAGGCGCATTGTCAGAAATCAACAACAACTTACAGCGTGTTCGTGAACTGACCGTACAGGCACAGAACGGCACCAACTCTGATTCCGACCTGTCTTCAATCCAGGACGAAATCAAATCCCGTCTGGACGAAATTGACCGCGTATCTGGTCAGACTCAGTTCAACGGCGTGAACGTGCTGGCGAAAGACGGCACCATGAAAATCCAGGTTGGTTCTAACGATGGCGAAACCATCACTGTTGACCTGCAGAAAATTGACTCTTCTACTCTGGGCCTGAAAGGCTTCTCTGTAGACAAAAACTCTCTGAGCCTGGGCGACAACATTACTCAGGTTGGCGATGCTTCTGGTTCTGGTGCAATGTCTACCGTTGACCTGAGCGACGTGGCTAAAGATCTGGGTGTTGCGGCTTCTGGCCTGTCTCTGCATAGCGTGCTGGGCAGCGATGGCAAAGCAACCGGTACCTACGTTGTTTCTTCTGGCAGCGACAACTACTCTGTGTCTGTTGGCACCAGCGGTAAAATTGAACTGAACACCACTGAAGTTGACTATTCTGACAGCAAAAACGGCGTCTCTTCAGGTGTGATGACCGGTCAGGCAATCAAAGTTGGCGCAGATGCCAACGGCAACGCAGTCGGCTTCGTTTCTGTACAGGGCAAAGACTACTCTGTGTCTTCAGGCAGCATCGTTAACGGCGGTGACTCTGCAACTACTGGTACCAGCGATATCGACGATATCTCTGACTCTGGCAACGCCAACGTGTACACCGGTACTTCAACTTCCGATCCGCTGGCTCTGCTGGATAAAGCGATTGCACAGGTTGATAAGTTCCGTTCAAGCCTGGGTGCGGTACAGAACCGACTGGATTCTGCTATCACCAACCTGAACAACACCACCACTAACCTGTCGGAAGCGCAATCCCGAATCCAGGATGCCGACTACGCGACGGAAGTGTCGAATCTGTCCAAAGCACAGATTATTCAGCAGGCTGGTAACTCCGTGTTGGCGAAAGCTAACCAGGTTCCACAGCAGGTCCTGTCTCTGCTGCAGGGCTAATAACCAGCGAGTTAATCTCCCTGAAAACCCCGCTCCGGCGGGGTTTTTTTATGGCCGAAATCTGGAAAGCAAACTTCCGGAATACCCTGCTTTTACCCACTTTCTCCCGCGATTGAATTTGACTTTTGTCGTTAAGATTAAAAAATCATTTTACTCCCAGAACTCTTTACAAACTGGGATTTTAGCCCTCCGGGAGCATATCTGTTATGTCCAGGCCAGCCTTAGTCAGCATTATTATTATTGCGCGCATTCCCACTTATTTTGAACAGGCATTGAAAAGCGCCCTTGCTCAGGATTACCCGCAGTGTGAAATTCTGATTGCTGACAACAGCATCGATAAATACATCCAGAGTATTGCTGCACCTTATCTCGATAAGCCGGGCCATCCGATACGTTTTTACAACCATCCGAAAGATCAGGAAGGGGTGTATGAAAACGCGGTGCAGGAAGCGCAGGGCGAATATATAAAATTCCTTGCGGATGCCGACTGGCTGGCACCGGATGCGGTCAGTAAATTGCTGGCCGTGATGGAAGTTGATGAAAAGGTCTCCGTCGCGGTGACCCGTCGCGCTCGTGAAGACTGCCTGAATAATCGCCTGCCGGATATTTTGTCTAACTCCTCTCTGGTTACTGCTGACAGCCTGATTAACGGAGAAGATCTGTTGCGGCAACTTTGCACGCTCAGATTTAACGTTGTCGGTGAGCTGAGCGTTGCATTATTCCGTCGGGCAGATCTAACGTCCCTGATTACCCGGGAGGGGGGATTTTTCACTGTTAATGATGAAAAACTGCTGGAAGTGGAAGCGCTGACGCTCTACGCAAAATTGTTGCCGGGCAACCTGCTCGGCTGGGTTAACGAGCCTCTGTGCACCATCCGCGTTTCCACTGTTTATCAACAGCCGGGGCAGCGTGATAACGAAGAAAAAGTTGTCGTTAACCGTGACAAGCTTTTCCATTATCTTCGCCATCAAGGCTGGTTCAGCCAGGCTGAAAGATCCCACAACATGGTGAGAGTTGCCGGGCTGTCGACTCCGGACGTTTTTGAGTTCCAGAACTTCAGCCAGCAGCATTACAACAACTTTATTCAGGGCGAGATGACCGGCTGGCTGGCACAGCGCAAGCTCAAACCTTTTGAGAAGGAGTACATTGCCCATATTGCGCAGGAAAATGGCGGCCCGATAAGCGTTGGTGTCGTCATTACCGCAACAGCAGAAACCCGGAATAAGGTAGAGGATACGGTAGCCAGTATCCTCAGTGCTGACAACAGGGTATTGATTTTAAATACTCTTATTGTGGGAGAGACCGGTGCAGATCTTTCAGGCATTCCGTGTTATCCGGCCACGGATGAAAACCGCTTAACGGTGATCAACAGCGTGCTGGCTGAACGGACCGAAGACTGGTTTATTTTTGTTGATGCCGGAACGACTTTTCTGCCTTCCGGCCTGATTGCGCTTTCCACCTCACTACACCAGGCGGGTAATGCGCTGGCTCTGTTCGCTGATGAATTTTTTGCCATTGAAGGACAACCCGGCGGCATCTCATTCCGGCCTGACTTCAACCTTGACATGTTCCTCAGCTCACCCAAAACCCTTGCTCAGCACTGGCTGTTCCGCCGTGAACTTCTGGCCGCTGCCGAAGGATTCGACACGGCTTACCCGGCCTCCTGTGAGTTTGACCTGATCACTAAACTGATTGAAAGCCAGGGCTTTGATGTGATCGGCCACCTGTCTGAACCTCTGCTGAAGACCTCACTGAAATTGCGTGCATTAGCCGAAGATGCTGAGATTCTGCGACGCCATCTCACCAACCGGGGTTATCCGGAAGGCCAGGTGGCACTGGATAAATTTGGCAACTACCGCCTGCGTTACCAGCATGCGCATCAGCCGCTGGTCTCACTGATTATCCTGGCTAACTGGCATTTGCCCTCACTGATCACCTCTGTCACCACGCTGCTGGAGAAAACCCGCTATCTGAATTATGAAATGATTATCGTGGCGGATAATCAGCAAAGCGCTGAACGGGAAAACTGGCTGGGCAGTATTGCCAGTGTCGATCCTGAAAGGATCAAGGTGATGCATTATCCGCAGAGCTGGCAGCATGCCGGGATGAGCAATCTGGCGGCTACCGCAGCCCGTGGGGAATATCTGGCTTTCCTGCATTGTGAGCTGGCAGTGACGGAAGGGGAATGGCTGGACAACTTGCTTAACCATGCCCAGCGTCCGGAAGTGGGGATTGTGGGGGGCAAACAGCTCAATTCTCAGAACCGTATTCGCCATGCCGGATATTTGCTGGGGATGAACGGTGCGGTTGGCGATGCTTTTCGCGGTATGCCAGACGATCAGGACAGCTATCTGGGCCGTCTGCAACTTGATCAGAACTACAGTGCTGTCTCGGGTGATTTTATGCTGGTGCGCCGCGAAGTTTATGAGGCGATCGGCGGATTCGATACCAGCAGCCAGCTGTACGATGATGTCGATTTCTGCCTGCGGGCGCGCGAGCAGGGCTATATGACGGTGTGGACACCGTATGCGCGCATACTGCGTCCGGCTGCCCGCCAGAACCCGTTCCAGGGAGAGAGCGCCCAGGCGGCCAAAACCCTTAAGCAGGAAGAGGACGCGAAATTTTACCGGCGCTGGATGCCGATGATCGCTAACGATCCGGCGTTTAATGCCAACCTTTCCCTGAAAAGCCGTCAGTTCGATCTTAACAGTGACAGCGCGCAATGCTGGTCCCCGGTTAACCGCCCGGGCGTGCCGACGATCCTTGCCAACCATGCCGACATGGCCGGGTGCGGACACTATCGAATCATTGCTCCGTTCAACGCCATGCAGAAAGAGGGCATGGCCAATGGCAAGCTGCACAATCGTCTGCTGTCGGTTGCAGAACTGGCGCAGCACAAGCCGGACAGCCTGGTTATTCAGCGACGTTACTCCGAAATATTCCAGAACTGGATGGCCCCGGTGGTGGCTGCTACTGAGATATTCAAGGTGTACGAGCTGGACGACTACATCCTCAATGTGCCGATAAAAAACCATCACCACAAAGATTTCAGACAGGACATGTGGAAAAAAATGCGCCGCAGTCTGGGCTTTTTTGACCGCTTTGTGGTGTCAACCGAGCCACTGGCTGAAGCCTTCAAAGGCATGCACAGTGAGATCGTGGTGATGCAAAACCACCTGCCGGTACAGTGGTGGGGCAACCTGCAAAGTCAGCGCCGTCAGGGCAAAAAACCGCGTGTCGGCTGGGCGGGAGGGTCAAGCCACACCGGCGATCTGGAGATGATCGTTGATGTGGTGAAGGAGTTCGCCAATGAAGTGGAGTGGGTATTTATGGGCATGTGTCCGCATAAATTACGCCCCTACGTCCATGAGCTGCACTATGGCGTGGATATTGAAATTTACCCGGCCACGCTGGCCGCGTTAAATCTGGATTTAGCGTTGGCACCGGTTGAGGAAAATATCTTCAACTCCTGTAAGAGCAACCTGCGCCTGATGGAATACGGTGCCTGTGGCGTACCGGTCATCTGCAGTGACGTGGAGTGCTACCGCGGTGATTTACCGGTGACTCGCGTGCGTAATCGCTTCAAAGACTGGCGTGATGCGATCCGTATGCACCTGAACGATCTGGATGCCAGTGCCAGAATGGGCGACGAGCTGCAGGCCCAGCTGAAGCGTGACTGGATGCTGTCCGGTGACAATGCTGCCCGCTGGTTGAAAGCCTGGACGGCGAACTGATCTGACCGCACGGTATCAGGAAAGGTGCAGCCGTAAGGCTGCATTTGAGTTAACGGGCGGAATAGCAACGTTTATGACCTTTATTGCCCACATTGAATCGCCTTTCCTCAGGCTAAAGTGGGCATTATTTGGTGTCATTTACACCGGCAACTTCCCTGGTAGCCCGTGCTATCCAGAAAGAATGAGAACAGGTGAATCATGGCAGAGCCAGCGCTCGTCAGCATTGTTATTCCTTCTTATAAAACAACCTGGTTCGAAGCCGCGCTGAAAAGCGCCCTCGATCAGGATTATCCTCATTGCGAAATTATCGTCAGTGACGACTGCCCGACGCTGTTTATCAGCGATATTGTCAGTCGTTATCAGTCTTCATCCCGTCATCCACTGCGTTATATCCATAATGTGCCTGCGTTGGGTGAAGAGCAGAACTGCATGCAGTGCATCACAGAGAGCCGCGGCAAATATATCAAATTCCTTTTTGATGATGATTTGCTGGCAACCAATTGTGTCAGTGAATTGGTTAAGGCCATGAGTGCCGGGCCAGACGTGGTGATGGCTACTTCACGACGCCACCGGATAGATGCGGTGGGAGAGCGGCTCAGCGATATCCCGACAAACAGCCTTCCGGTCAGTGTTGACAGCGTGATGAAAGGGCTGGACATCATTAATTTTACAGTAGGTTGCATCAGCAATTTTATCGGTGAACCGACCTGCGTACTGATGCGCCGTGAAGATTTACTGGAAATGATCGCCAGTGAAGATCTGCTGTATCGCCTTAACGGGGAGATGATGTATTTCCTCGGTGATCTGACCATCTACCTGAAAATTTTGCGTAAAGGTGACCTGGCATATCTGGTGGAACCGCTTTCTTTCTTCCGCATCACGGATGAACAGGTCAGTAAGATGGGGCGGGATAAGGACCGGCGTGCCGGACACAGCCATCTGAAATTACCCCAGCATTTACTCGCGTTGGGATGGGCGAGACCTGATGAGCTGTTTAAAGGTAAGATCAGGGTTGCACCGATTTCCGATCTTCACAAATTGCACTGGACAGATGTCACGGCTGCCATGTTGCGTAATTTTGCGGCAAGTGAGTTTTTCAGCTGGCTGGATGTACGTAAGCTGACGCCTGCACAGCAGGAGCTGATCGATCGGCATCATGCGGCTAATCCTGCCACTGTTCAACTGGTGGTGGTTATTGCTGCGCTGGAAAGTAGCCTGGCTGCCATTGAGCAGACGCTTGCCTCTGTCCGGCAGCATCCTCGTACAGGATTGCAAGTCACCCCGATCGTGATGGGAGAAGAGTCGCTTCCGCTTGTTGAGACGGCGGTGGTTTTAACGGACAGCGATCGCTATCTGAGCGACCTCAATACCGTCATTGAGAGTAATGAAGGTGACTGGTTCATGTTCCTGCAGGCAGGCGATAAATTTACTGCTTCAGGGCTGACGTCACTGTCGACCTCATTGCCGCAGGCTGGCGATTTACTGGCGCTGTATGGAGACGAAGTGATTATGGCAGGCAGCGGTCCTTCCGCCTGTCTGTCACGTCCCGATTTCAATCTTGATCTGTTCCTGAGTTCACCAGCAACCATGGCACATCATTGGCTGTTCCGCCGCGACCTGCTGTTGGCTGCCGGAGGATTGGATGAAAGTTGTGGCAAGGCTGCTGAACTGGCCCTGATCCTCAAGCTGATTGAAAGCACCGGTTTTGCCTCCATCGGCCATTTGCCTGAACCTTTACTGCTGACCAGCAATAAGAAGGGCGATCCCGCAGAGGAAATGACCGTGATCCAGCGCCATATTCATCAGCGCGGGTTCCCGGACGCGGAGATCAGCTGTGATGAGAGCGGTCACTACCGTGTTCATTACCACCATCAGCATAAGCCGCTGGTCAGCATCGTTATTCTGGCTGGCAGCCACCTTCCCTCGCTGATTGGTTGCCTGACCAGCATCATGGAGAGGACCCGTTATCCGCACTATGAGCTGATCATTGTCGCGGACAACCAGAGTTCGCCTGCCCGCGACAGCTGGCTGAGCGAAATTGGCCGCCTTGAAGGCAGCGGCATCAAAGTCTGTGCTTTCCCGAACAGGTTCCAGCGCAGTGGTATGAGCAACCTGGCTGTCGGCGTGGCCAGCGGTGAATATCTGCTTTATATGCATGCTGAACTGGCGGTCAGCGATGAATACTGGCTGGATAACCTCCTTAACCATGCCCAACGGCCAGAAGTGGGCATTGTTGGTGGCAGACAGCTTACGCCTGCCGGGCGGGTCCATCATGCCGGGTATGTACTGGGTATTGACGGGCTGGTGGGTGAGGTCTTCAGTGGTGCGGTTGAACAGCAGCTGACGATGATGAATCGTCTGCGCCTGGAGCAAAACTACAGTGCCGTCTCCGGTAACTTCATGCTGGTTCGCAAAGAGGCGCTGCTGGCGGTAGAGGGTTTTGATACCTCCCTCGATCGCTATGATGATGTCGACTTCTGCCTGCGTCTTCGTGAACGAGGTTATTTAACTGTCTGGACTCCCCATGCGCGAATACTGCGCAGTAGCGTTGAAAACACGCTGGTGGAAAGTGAGACTCAGCTCAGCGCGGAGCAGGATATTATGTACCAACGGTGGCAGCCACTGATTGCCCGCGATCCTGCTTATAACAGCAATTTGTCGTTTAAAAGTAAAACCTTTGAAATGGAGGCGCAAAGCCTGACCAGCTGGAAACCCCTTGCCGGTCTTGCGGTGCCGACCTTTTTTGCCCTCACCGATGAGACATCAGCAGATGTCAGCTGGCGGATCCGTGAAGCGTTCAACGTCATGCAGCAGCAGGGGATCGCCACCGGCATCACTCTTGCTGAATTACCCGTTCTCGCCAGGCTGGCGCAGTACCAGCCTGACACACTTATCCTGCAACATCACTCTTCTGCCGCTTTCCATCAGTATGTTGAAAAGCTTCACCGCATTGAGCGATTGTTCAAAGTGTACTGGCTCGATCAAACCGTTCCGACGCTGGGATTGAAGAATCATTACCGACATGAACTTAAAAATGAGGCCATCGCCCGGTTGAAGATGACGCTCAGCCATGTTGATCGGGTCATTGTCTCTTCCGCCGGACTGGCCGAAGCGCTGGAAGGGGTCCACCATGACATCGTTCACCTGCCAGCACGGCTGCCAGTGGCCAGCTGGAGTGGGCTGTACAGCTACCGTAACCGTGGACAGAGCCCCCGGGTTGGCTGGTCAGGTACTGCGGATGATGCTAACGACCTAAACGTTATCTCCGATCTTATTCGGGAGTTCGCCGGTAAGGTTGAATGGGTCATTTTCGGTTCCTGTCCTGACTCTCTGCGGCCTTATGTCCATGAAGTCCACGTGCAGGGCGTACCGGAGCTTTATGCTCAGCGGCTGGCATCGTTAAATCTCGATCTGGCGGTAGTGCCGCTGGAAGACAATTTCCTCAGCCTCAGTAAAAACAACCAGAAATTGCTGGAGTATGGCGCCTGTGCCATTCCGGTGATCTGCAGTGATGTGCGCTGTTTACAGGATGAGCTGCCGGTAACGCGCGTCAGAAACCGTTTTAAAGACTGGCGTGATGCGCTGCGCAGTCATCTCAGCGATCTCTCCGGTAGTGCAAGTCAGGGGCGGGAACTACAGGCTGTTGTTGAACAGAACTGCATGCTTTCAGGAAATAATTTACTGCACTGGGCTGAGGCCTGGCAGGAATAATGTTAACCGGCTCAAACAACGTAAAGATCAGGTAGAAGGTTGTGAACCTACTGCCGATTAGCAGAGTACGGGATACTCTCAGGGGTGAAAAATGAAATTGATTGATAAAGTTGGCGCAGACGATCTCTCACAAAGTCCTGTTAACCCTGTGTTTGAGCCTTTTCAGGGCACAGTCATTCCAGTGGCTCAGCCTTATCTGCCCGATCGCAAAAGGCTGGATGCCTATATTGATGGCATTTACCAGCGCAGATGGCTCACTAACAATGGACCGCTGGTTCAGTTGCTGACTGAGCGGCTGCAGGCATTTCTCGGTGTCAGGAATTTACTGCTGGTGTCAAACGGCACTCTGGCGCTGCAAATCGCTTACCGTGCGTTAAATATTCATCAATCCGTTGACGGTCAACCTGCTGAAGCCGTGACCACGCCCTTCAGCTTTGCTGCAACCAGCAGCACGCTGGTCTGGGAAGGCATTAAACCTGTGTATGCGGATATCGATCCGTCCAGCTGGTGTCTGAAACCTGAACACATTGCACAGCAAATAACGCCACAAACGCGGGCTATTGTCCCGGTACATGTTTTTGGCAATATCTGTGAAGTTGAAAAAATAGCCGCAATAGCTGCAGAGCATCATTTAAAAGTTATCTACGACGGTGCCCACGCCTTTGGCGTAGGTTATAAAGGCGGCAGCGCATTATCATGGGGTGACGCTACCACCCTGAGTTTCCATGCCACCAAAATATTCCATTGCATTGAGGGTGGGGCGATCATCTTCAAAAACCAGGAAGATCTGGAGCGGGCAAAGCACCTGATTAACTTTGGTATTACTGGTCCCGATGTGGTTGAGGCCGTAGGGATTAATGCCAAAATGAACGAATTCAGCGCGGCTATGGGACTGAGTCTGCTCGATGAATACATGATCAACATCGAAGGCCGTGAAAAGATCTGGCAGCGATATTATCGCGAGTTGTCCGATCAGGTTATCAGACAGAAAAGAATGGCAGATATTAGCAACAATTATGCCTACTATCCGGTGGTCTTTAAAAATACCGCTGAGATGCTGGAAGTACAGAAAAAATTGCTGAAGATAAATATCTCTTCCCGTCGTTATTTCTATCCCAGCCTGGATACCCTGGAGTTTTACAACGCCAGTGAGCCGAAAATTGCCTCGCAGGATGTAGCGTCACGGATACTTTGTCTGCCGGTATTTTATGGTTTGTCGGATAATATCGTCAGCAAAATTATTGATATTGTGAACGGAAAATGAAAATTGCCGTTATGCAGCCCTATTTTTTCCCTTATCTGGGCTATTACCAACTGGCGGCAGGTGTGGACAATTTTATCTTTTTCGATGATGTCAGCTATATCAAAAAAGGCTATATAAACCGCAATGCAATTCTGGCGGCGGGACAATCCTGCCGTTTCAGCCTCCCGGTGGTTAACCAGAGCCAAAACCGGGCAATCAACCAGCATGATTATGTTGGCAATTATCAGCCATTTTTGCAGCTGATCCGGCAGAGCTACCAGACGGCGCCCTATTTTGATGCGGTAATGCCAATGATTCTGCAGGTGATAAACCTGCCCACCAGAAATGTCGCTGCGGTGAATGCATGCAGCATCAGCAGTGTGTTCAGTTATTTGTCGCTACCTTTCAAGTGGCGCTTTTCTTCTGATTTTTCTAATGAAAAACAGCTCAAGGCCTCAGACAGAATTATTGATTTATGCCTGAGGAGCGAAGCCCTGTGCTACCACAATGCCTCCGGTGGAAGAGCGCTTTACGCGGATGAAGACTTCAGCCGGCAAGGGCTTTCATTATTATTTTGTCAGCCAACACTGTCTGCTTATCTGCAGCAGGGAGAAGAATTTGTCGCTGGTCTGTCGATTATCGATATGCTGATGTTTTGTTCCCCACAAACGTGCCGGGAACATTTGACTGCAGGAAAACTGCTAACCGCATCAGAGATGTAAAATGGAAATCATCAGAGACAATAATAAGCAAAGAATCAGTGATTACCTGGTGATGATGGCGGATACGTTCACTCCTTCATTGCATGATCAGGTCGAGATCGGGGGATATGCGGGTAAGTTGGCCAGCCACGCCGTGAATCTGTTTCTCACGGACGGACAACGGGACTGGGGATATGCAGCATTTTATGCCAACGATAGCGCTCTGAAGCGCGCCTTCATTTCCAGCATCAGCGTCAGCCCTGAACTGCATGGGCTTGGTCACGCGCAAAAACTGATGCGCCATATTGAGCAGTTGGCGCAGCTGATGGCAATGAACGCCATCATCCTTGAAGTTAACAGTAAAAATACCAGAGCATTTCATTTTTATCAGCGACAGGGGTTTATTCCCTTTAATGAAAAAACAGACACAATGATGATGATTAAATCATTATCTCAGCGATCCGCAGAGGCCTGAAAATGGTGATAAATAAAAAAGTACTGATCTTCCCTTGCCATATTCCCCATGGCGAAGAGTTTGCAAAAACTGTTTCTGCGCTGGGTGTGGAAGTGGTCAGAGCCACTTCTGTGGCAGCAGAGGCTGACAGCGTAATCGGGCAATATCATCTTCCTTTTGTGAATGAATCGGGTTTCCTTCCTGCTTTCCACGCGCTTCTTGAGCAGGAAGATATTGGCTACGTTTATGCTGCTCATGATGTGGTGCTGGATTTTTTGAAAAAACTGCGCACTCAAAATAATTACGGTGAGCGGTTCCAGCTCTGTAATGATTATCAGCACAAAGCTCATCACAACTACTATCACCAGGCAGAAAAATGGGCTAAACAGGCGTTGCGCGATATTACCAGTGAAAAGTATGGCAAGCCGGTTAATCCGCCCTTACGCACTAAGCAATATGCCAATCTTAACCTGGGTTTCCATCACATTCCGGGCCAGAGTGACGGCGATAAATTGCTGGCGCTGGCCAGCGTGTTTACGCTTGCTGTTCCTGGAGATATAGTTGAAATAGGGTGTTTCTGGGGGCGCTCATCTTACGCACTGGCTTTCCTTGCCAGACATCACGGTCTTGGCAGCGTTGTCTCGATTGACCCATGGGATCTGCAGCCAAGCAGCGATCAGGGCGAAGGCACGCAGCTGGTGAATGACGCGGTTAAATTGATCGACTGGGAGCAGGTTTTCCAGGGCTTCCTGACCTCTGTTGCCTCGCTGGATAATATTAACTATATCCGGGATACCTCCAGTGCGGCGGCGGTAAAATATCAGGAACTGCGGCAGTCGGGTGTCCTTCGTACTGCTGAACTGGGTGAGATTTGCATCACCGGCGAGATAGCTGTGCTGCACATCGATGGAAACCATAAGTACGAAGAAGTGAAAAAAGACATTGCCAGCTGGATGCCGTTCATGAAATCCGGTGGCTGGATCCTGCTTGATGACTACGAATGGTCTTTTGGTGATGGGCCACAACGGGCGGGGATGGAGCTCATTGCTGACCCGCGAGTGGCGGGATCATTTGTTGCCAGCGATACACTGTTTGTCCAGTTGAAGTAGATCTTTCCTGCCGGATTTGCCAGTCCTTACAAAAAACATACAGAAATAGCCAGAGCTGCCGATACCCACAGAGATCAATAACTGTGGGTAGATCCCTGTTCTGGAGTGTCCGATGCGCTTCAATTATGACTTGTTACCCGGGGAGCAGCTGTCGTTCGATGAAATCAGCGAACGCTACAGCCAGCGTTATCCCGACGATAAATCGCTGACCAGCCGGGGCTTACTCAGCCCGTCCACGTCCAGTAAGAACTGGACGATCCGTGCGGTCTTTGCCAGTAAAGACAGGCAGATCCCGCTGGAAGATCTGCTGTTTATCGCCAGCGATAATGAACGGAAAAATTATTTGCAGCGCTTTGAACACTATCTGACTCGCCAGGAAAGCTTTCTCTATTTCCGTCGTCCTGCCGATCCGGCACCGTGGAATTCGTGGAAGGTGATGGGTGAGAGCAAGGTATTGGCTATGCTTGATCCTGCGTCGATCATGGCGCAAAGCCTGCTGCAGCAGCGGGGTTATACGCTTACGCTGCTGCGCAGTGAAGATGAGGAAGAGTACTGGCAGCTGTATGACCGGCAGTCGAAACCCTGCTTTGAATACTCCCGTCAGCTGCAATTTATTGTGGTGCTGACTTCGCCGCTGCTGCCGCCACCGGCCGGGGTGATCCAGGGGACTCAGGTAGGGCGGCGGGTGAAAGCCCGGCTCTGGCATCGAGCCAGCCATCAGGAGTTCAACCGGGCGGTTCGCGAGCGTTATGGTGCTTGTGTGATCACCGGTACGTTGCTGACGGATGAACATGCATGGCCCTGGGTGGAAGCCTGCCACATCGACACGCGCGAAAGTGAGCAGGGCTTTATGCTGGATAACAGTACTGATAATGGTCTGTTTCTGCGCAGCGATTTGCAACGCCTCTTTGCCAGCCGGCGGCTGAGCATTGATGCGCAAAATGGTACGGTACAGTTCCGTCGCGCGCTGCAGGAAGATCACACTCTGATGCCGTTTTATCAGGAGCTGGAAGGGAAGGTGTGTGCTTTATGGGCGCAGGTTCCCGTAGCGACTCGTGAGAAGCTGCAAAACATACGTTGAAACACAGCGAGGCGGCAGGGGAACCCGCCGCCTTTCTTCGCAAAATTGAAATAACCCGCCTTTTTTACCGCTATTCCGCCAATCAATCCACCCTACAGAAACAGATAATCGTGCCGATAACTTAACTAACGCAGGGTAGTCAGAGTGAACGATCTATATACCGCCAATGGCGTGATGGATAAAAACTCGCTGTGGCAGCGATATGTGCCACTGGTGCGTCATGAAGCGCTTCGCTTACAGGTCAGGTTGCCTGCCAGCGTGGAGCTGGATGACCTCCTGCAGGCAGGTGGCATCGGGCTGTTGAATGCCGTGGAGCGCTATGACGCGCTGCAGGGAACAGCTTTTACCACCTATGCAGTACAGCGAATTCGTGGCGCGATGCTGGATGAATTGCGAAGCCGTGACTGGGCTCCCCGCAGCGTGCGGCGTAATGCGCGTGAAGTGGCCGGCGCTATGCATCGGGTCGAACAGGCGCTGGGGCGCTCGGCGACCGAGCAGGAAGTGGCTTCGCAGCTGGATGTGTCTCTGGATGAGTACCGTCAAATCCTGCTGGATACCAATAACAGCCAGTTGTTCTCCTACGACGAGTTTCGTGAAGAGCACGGCGACAGCGCGGAGCTGGTGACGGAGGGCCATGAAGAAGCTAACCCGCTGCACCAGTTGATGGAAGGGAATCTTCGTGAACGTGTCATTGAAGCGATTGAGGCTTTGCCCGAGCGCGAAAAAATGGTGCTGACGCTTTATTACCAGGAAGAGCTGAATCTGAAAGAGATTGGCGCAGTGCTGGAAGTCGGGGAATCCCGCGTCAGCCAGTTGCACAGTCAGGCGATCAAACGCCTGCGCGCCCGGTTAACGGGAGCGCGCTGACAGGGTCAGTTTTGCACTCTCAACACCTACCGGGGACTCCAAGATGGGATCCAAAGCGAAAATGAGGCCGTTGAGCCGTTATTTAAAAGACTACAAACACAGCCAGAGTAATTGTTCGCACTGCGGCAAAATATTGGACCGTATGGCACTGGTCTTTCGCGGCCAGATTATTAATAAAGAAGCCATAGCCCGGATGGACCAGCTGATCGACGATCAGGTCTGGCTGAAACTTCAGAATGAGCTGACGGCATTGTGCCGCTTCTGCAGTGATATTTACTGCAATACCCATCCGAATTATTTCGACATCATGGCGTTTAAGCAATATCTGTTTGAGCAGACCGAGATGAGTCACAGTACCATTCGCGAATATGTTGTTCGCCTGCGTCGCCTTGACGATATGCTGTCAGCCCGCAACTTCCCTGCGGAAAAATTGAGTGGTAACAGCTGGCACGAATGTCTGGAGAATGACCTGCCGGATGCCGGAAACAATAACTACCGCATTGCTTTACGCAAATATGACCAGTTTTTAGGCTGGCAGCGCAATTAGGTTGGCGATGACACCCTCTTTTTTTCGTTACCTTTTAGCGTTCTTCTGTAAAACTGTAAGGATAACTTGTTGCGCCGACTTGGGAGGCCTCGTTGTCCTTACATCTTTTACACTCTTTTCCGCGACTGGAACTGCTGGGCGCACCGACGCCTCTTGAGCATCTTCCCCGTCTGTCCGATTATCTCGGGCGTGATATTTTCATTAAGCGTGATGATGTCACACCGGTTGCGATGGGCGGTAACAAACTGCGTAAGCTGGAGTTCCTGGCTGCTGATGCCCTGCGTCAGGGCGCAGATGTGCTGTTGACGGCTGGCGCCATCCAGTCTAACCACGTGCGCCAGACGGCCGCCGTGGCGGCAAAACTCGGGCTGAAATGCGTGGCCCTGCTGGAAAACCCCATCGGCACTGATGCCGAAAACTACCTTTCTAACGGCAATCGCCTGCTGCTTGAGCTGATGGACGCTGAAGTGGTGATGGTCGATGCCCTGCACAGTCCCAATGAACAGCTGGAAGAGCAGGCTACCAGGCTTGAGGCACAGGGTTTCCGTCCTTATGTGGTGCCGGTTGGCGGCTCCAATGCGCTGGGCGCGCTGGGCTACGTTGAGTGTGCACAGGAAATTGCTCATCAGAGCGAAGGCGTGGTGGATTTTGCTGCAGTGGTGGTGGCTTCCGGTAGCGCCGGAACCCACGCCGGGCTGGCCGTTGGCCTGGAGCAGTTGCTGCCCGATACCGAACTGGTTGGCGTGACGGTTTCGCGTAAAGTGGTCGATCAGCTGCCAAAAGTCACCGCGATCCAGCAACAGCTGGCGGCCTCGCTGGAACTGACTGCTTCCGCCCCGATTACCCTGTGGGATGACTACTTCGGTCCACGCTATGGTGAGCAGAACGCAGAGGGAAACGAGGCAATCAAACTGCTGGCCCGGCTGGAAGGGATCTTCCTTGACCCGGTCTATACCGGCAAAGCAATGGCTGGTTTGCTGGACGGTATCAGCCAGAACCGCTTCCGTCGTGAAGGCCCAATTGTCTTCGTGCATACCGGCGGTGCCCCGGCACTGTTCGCTTATCACTCTTTGGTCTAAGCTGGATCTTATTATTCTATCCGGGCGAACGAATTCGCCCCCTACAATGGCGCTGTTAACGTGGGAGACATCTCTCACCAATGCTGCAAGGGGCGGGATTTTCCTCAATGGCCAATAATTTCCTCCTGTGGTCATAGCGAAATATATTCCGTTTGGGATCTGAAAACATAGTGGAGTCCTTATGAATTTCTCTCTGGTTCGTCGCCAACTGGTGATGGGTGTGATGTCTCTGGCGCTGGTAGCGGGTCTCTCCTCCAGTGCATTTGCTGCTGAAGAAAACCTGCTGAATAAGGTGAAAGAGCGCGGTTCACTGCTGGTGGGGCTGGAAGGCACCTATCCGCCGTTCAGCTTCCAGGACGAAAACGGCAAGCTGGCCGGTTTCGAAGTGGATTTTGCCACCGCGCTGGCGCAGCACCTCGGCGTGAAAGCGAGCCTGAAGCCGACCAAATGGGACGGGATGCTGGCTTCGCTGGACTCCAAACGTATTGATGTGGTGATCAACCAGGTGACCATCTCCGACGAGCGTAAGAAGAAATATGACTTCTCCACCCCTTACACAATCTCGGGTATTCAGGCGCTGACCAAAAAAGCCAATGCGGCCAGCATCACCAAACCCGAAGATCTGAGCGGTAAGAAAGTCGGCGTCGGTCTTGGCTCCAACTATGAGCAGTGGGTTCGCGCCAACGTGAAGGACGTGGATGTCCGCACTTATGACGATGACCCGACCAAATATCAGGATCTGCGCGTGGGCCGTATCGATGCCATCCTGGTTGACCGCCTGGCAGCGTTGGATCTGGTGAAAAAAACCGGTGACACGCTGGCAGTCGCCGGTCCTGCCTTCTCCCGTCAGGAGTCTGGCGTTGCGCTGCGCAAAGGGAATACCCAGTTGCTGGACGCCATCAACAAAGCCATTGCCGACATGCAGAAAGACGGTACGATGGCTAAACTGTCGGAAAAATGGTTTGGCGCGGACGTAACTAAATAATGCAGGAAAGTATTCAACTGGTGCTGGATTCAGCACCTTTTTTATTAAAAGGGGCTGTCTTCACGCTGCAGTTAAGCATCGGTGGAATGTTCTTCGGACTGGTGCTCGGGTTTATTCTGGCGATGATGCGCCTGTCGCACTTCTGGCCGATTTCCTGGCTGTCGCGTTTCTACGTATCGGTTTTTCGTGGCACACCGCTGATCGCTCAGCTGTTTATGATCTACTACGGTTTGCCACAGTTCGGTATTGAACTGGATCCGATCCCTTCGGCAATGATTGGCCTGTCGCTGAACACCGCAGCCTATGCCTCTGAGTCACTGCGTGGGGCGATTGCCGCTATCGAGCGGGGACAGTGGGAAGCTGCCGCGAGTATTGGTATGACGCGCTGGCAAACCCTGCGGCGCGTTGTTTTGCCGCAGGCCGCCCGCACCGCGCTGCCACCGTTAGGCAACAGCTTTATCAGCCTGGTGAAGGATACCTCGCTGGCCGCCACCATTCAGGTACCGGAGTTGTTCCGTCAGGCGCAGCTGATCACTTCCCGGACGCTGGAAGTGTTCACCATGTACCTCGCCGCCTCGCTGATTTACTGGGTGATGGCCACGGTACTCTCCTGGCTGCAGAGCAGGCTGGAAGATCGCGTTAATCGTCAGGATCGGGAGCCAAAATGAGTGCCATCGAAGTCAGCAAACTGGTTAAACAGTTCAACGGTCAGACGGTGCTGCAGGGCATTGATCTTGAAGTCGCTTCCGGGGAAGTGGTGGCGATTATCGGCCCCAGCGGCTCGGGTAAAACCACGCTGCTGCGCAGCATTAACCTGCTGGAAACGCCGGACAGCGGTACCATTCAGGTCGGTAATATCCGCATTGACGCCACAGCAGGCATGAACCGGCAGAAAGAGCAGGTTCGTCAGCTGCGCCAGCAGGTGGGCTTTGTGTTCCAGAGCTTCAACCTGTTCCCACACCGCTCGGTGCTGGAAAATATCATTGAAGGGCCAACCATCGTCAAGCGTGAGCCAAAAGCGGAAGCGATTGCCCGTGCCCGACAGCTGCTGGATAAAGTGGGTCTGCATGGCAAAGAGGACAGCTACCCCCGTCGTCTTTCCGGTGGGCAGCAGCAGCGTGTGGCAATCGCCCGTGCGCTGGCCATGAGGCCGGAAGTGATTCTTTTCGACGAACCGACCTCGGCGCTCGATCCGGAGCTGGTGGGGGAAGTGCTAAGCACCATCCGCGCACTGGCAGAAGAGAAGCGAACGATGGTGATAGTGACCCACGAAATGAGCTTTGCCCGTGATGTGGCCGATCGCGCCATCTTTATGGATCAGGGGAAAATTGTGGAACAGGGCCCGGCGAAAGAGCTGTTCGCTAACCCACAGCAGCCCCGTTCCCGCCAGTTTCTCGACAAGTTTTTAAATGCATAACGGAATTATCGCCGGTCGATCCGGCGAAGTTCCTGGTCGGGCCAGCGCGGCCTGACTTTCCGTAAGGTTAATCTTAAATATCTTTTCAGCAGACTCAGATAAATGGCTGTTCAGATATTTCCTGGTGTTTTTACGCTTTACTTATGTATGGCGTAACAGCCCCATTTAAGATAAAGCTCATGGTCATTTAAATAATAAAAGTAAATAATATGTGAAGTATATAATGATTCCTTTGGGGCCGATAATATCGGCCTTTTGTATTTTATTATTGTCATATTCAGTGCCAGGAAATAATAAAAAATACACATTGTCGGGATTCAGTATTCACCCGAAAATTTACACATCTACAGATAACGGTCGGAGTAATATAATGAATACTACTCAGAAAAAAGACATCACCTGGGTCAACAGCCTTAAGGGTGGGTGTATTTTACTTGTCGTACTGTATCACGTGGTTTTGCCAGGCTATGCCGAAATGATCCCCCATCTGACCGCAGGGTTTATCCCGGCGAAATTGTGGGTGGCGTTCAATTATTATCTCTCACCGCTGCGTATGCCCGCTTTCTTCTTCGTTTCCGGGCTGCTGGCAACCAACGGCATTATCAATCGTCCGTGGAAGCAGGTTTTTACCAGTCGTGTCACTAACTTATTTTATCTTTATTTCCTCTGGGGAATAATTCAGTGGCTGATGATCCGCGGGGTATCCAATGAAATCATGGGTGCGCAACTGTCAAACAATACCAATGCGGCCTGGGCTGATTCCCCAATGGAATTTATCAAGCTGATGCTGCTGGCGATGAGTTCATCGTGGTATTTATATGCGCTGGGGCTGTTCTTTGTCTTTGCCAAAATCTTCAAAGAACAAAAGGCGGCGATGATGATTATTGCTCTGATGCTGAATTATGCCGCCGTGACTAAAATCATCCCTGGCTGGGGTCCGGAGAGCCTGTCGCAGTATCTTATCTTCTTCCTGCTGGGCACGTTCTGCAGCAATATAATGATGCGCTGGAGTGAATGGCACCGCAGTAATTTTCTGCCATGGGCGGCGCTGGTAGTGCTGGCTGGTGCGCATGCCGCGATGGGCGTTCCGGGAAGTCTGTTCCTCTGCGTGTTGGCGATCCTGATGTGTATCGCCCTCTGTCGGGCGCTGAATAAAGTGTTCACTATGAACTGGCTGAACTGGATTGGTCGCAACACGCTGCAAATCTACGTGCTGCACCGCATTTTTATCGAGTTCTTTGGCATGTCAGCCATTCTGTTTGCAGAACGGCACCATCTCTTTGCCAGCAAAGCGTTCTCGATGCTGTGGGCGGTCGGTTTCCCGATTGCGATGGTTGCGGTCTGTGCTGCCTGTTCGGTGGGGATCTGGACGCTGCTGAACCGCGGCGTGGGGAAAAACCTGTTTATCTATCCGAAGCTGCTGCGAATGAAGTTTGATGTCTGATGAAAAGGGGCGGGATCTGACTACCGCCCCTTGCTTTACCTGTTAACCAATCGTCATCAGGCTGGCGTTCCCGCCCGCCGCTGCGGTATTAACGCTGAGAGAGCGCTCAATCAGCAGGCGCTCCAGCAGCAGATTGGTTTCCCGGCGGGCAAAGCCCTGCACAGAAACAATTGCTCCTTCACGTGCCGCCACGGCCTCGCAAACTGTCCGCAACTGATCGGCATCACCGTGATAAATCACCGCATCGAACTCGTTCTGCTGTGCGATCGGATCGGCCGCAAAGTCGATACGTTCCTTCACTGCTGCGGGCAGCTTTTTAAACACCGCGCGATGCATTTCGTCATCGCTCCACAACGCACGGCTGCCCGTTGCCGTCACCGCAGCCAGCTGGATCAACGTATCTTCTTCGTTATCCGCCAGGCACAGCACCCGCTCACGCGGCAGCAGGGCGAAGGTGTTGCGTTCACCTGTCGGTCCCGGCAGCAGGCGAACGGTCCCGCCCTGGGCCTGCTCGGCATAACGGGTGCACAGGGCTGCCAGATCCGCATTATCTTTTGCCCACCCGGTCAGCGCCTGATGGGCCGCCAGCAGAGTCGGGCGCAGTGCCGCATCGACCGGGCGTTCCCCATCCTGACGATCCAGCGTCACACGCAGCGCACCTTCCGGCCGGTTGGAAAGCAGGCGGTACAGATACAGAGGGCCGCCTGCTTTTGGACCGGTGCCGGAGAGGCCTTCCCCACCAAACGGCTGCACGCCAACTACCGCACCGACCATATTCCGGTTCACATAGAGGTTGCCCACATGCGCCCGGTTGGTGACCTGGCTGATGGTCTCATCGATACGGGTATGGACGCCCAGCGTCAGGCCGTAACCGGAAGCGTTGATCTGTTCAATCACCTGCGGCAGCGTGCTGCGGTTGTAGCGCACCACGTGCAGCACCGGCCCGAACACTTCTTTATCCAGGTCGGCAACGCTCTGCAGCTCAATCAGCGTGGGCTGAATAAATGTGCCGCTCTGCCACTCTTTACTGTCCTGCTCGTTCGGCTGGGCGGCCTGGTATACGGCCATCCCTTTGGTGCGCATTGCCTGGATGTGACGCTCGATATTCTGCTTCGCTTCGGCATCAATCACCGGCCCGATATCGGTGGAGAGGCGCTCAGGATTCCCCATGCGGCACTCGGCCATTGCGCCGCGCAGCATCTTCAGGGTGTGGTCCGCCACGTCTTCCTGTACACAGAGCAGACGCAGAGCGGAACAACGCTGGCCGGCACTGTCGAACGCAGAAGCGACGATGTCGATCACCACCTGTTCGGTCAGCGCGGAAGAGTCAACGATCATCGCGTTCATGCCACCGGTTTCCGCGATCAGCGGAGTCGGGCGCCCCTGCGGATCCAGACGCCCGGCCAGGTTGCGCTGCAGCAATGTGGCAACCGCTGTCGAACCGGTGAACATCACGCCACGCACGCGAGGATCGCCAGTCAGTTGAGCGCCCACTGTTTCACCCAGGCCTGGCAGTAATTGCAGTGCGCCAGCGGGGACGCCTGCTTCATGCAGCAATGCCACGGCAGCGGCTGCCACCAGTGGCGTTTGTTCAGCCGGTTTCGCCAGCACGCTGTTTCCCGCCGCAAGCGCAGCAGCAATCTGACCGGTGAAAATTGCCAGCGGGAAGTTCCACGGGCTGATGCAGACGACCGGCCCCAGTGGACGGTGGGTCTCGTTGTCGAAATCTTCACGAACCTGGCCCGCGTAGTAATACAGGAAGTCGACGGCTTCACGCACTTCAGCAATCGCGTTGCTGAAGGTTTTACCCGCTTCGCGCACCAGAATGCCGAGCAGACGCTGCAGCTGCCCTTCCATCAGGATCGCGGCACGCTCAAGAATGGCGGCACGCTCCTGCGGTGGGGTGGCGAACCAGATCGGTCCGGCGTTCACTGCGGCATCCAGCGCGGTGGAAACATCTGCCTCGCTGGCGTAACGCACATAGCCGACAATGTCAGCCGGTTCCGCCGGGTTGATCACCGGCAGCGGCTCGCCACTGTTTGCCTCACCGTCAATCATCGGCACGGCCTGCCACGGCTGGATTGCGCTGTTGAGTAGGGCGCTGGACAGTGAGGCCAGACGATGTTCGTTAGCCATATCCAGCCCGGCTGAATTCTGGCGTTCAGGACCATACAGATCGCGCGGCAGAGGAATTTTAGGATGCGGCAGGCCAACGGCTCCTTCGGTCCGCGCCATCTTCTCTACGTCTTCTACCGGATCGGCAACCAGGTCTTCGATGGCCAGTGTGTTATCCGCGATGCGGTTTACAAACGAGGTGTTGGCCCCGTTTTCCAGCAGGCGGCGCACCAGGTAGGCCAGCAACGTTTCGTGAGTTCCCACCGGCGCATAAATCCGGCATGGACGGTTGAGCTTTCCGTCGGCCACTTTGCCCACCACCTGCTCATACAGCGGTTCGCCCATGCCGTGCAGGCACTGAAACTCGTACTGACCAGGATAGTAGTTATTGCCCGCCAGCTGGTAGATCGCCGCCAGCGTATGGGCGTTGTGGGTGGCGAACTGCGGATAGATCAGGTTCGGCACCGCCAGCAGTTTGCGGGCGCAGGCCAGATAAGAGATGTCGGTATAGACCTTACGGGTATAGACAGGATAGCCTTCCAGCCCCTCCACCTGGGCACGTTTAATCTCGCTGTCCCAGTAAGCCCCTTTCACCAGGCGGATCATCAGACGACGACGGCTGCGCTGCGCCATGTCGATCAGGGAATCGATCACAAACGGGCAGCGTTTCTGATAGGCCTGGATCACAAAGCCAATGCCGTTCCAGCCCTCAAGATCTGGCTCGAAGCAGAGTTTCTCCAGCAGATCGAGTGACAGCTCCAGCCGGTCGGCTTCTTCCGCATCAATATTGATCCCGATGTCGTAAGAGCGGGCCAGCAGGGTCAGCGATTTGAGGATCGGATAAAGCTCGCTGATCACGCGGTCGTACTGTGCACGGCTGTAACGTGGATGCAGGGCAGAGAGCTTGATGGAGATGCCCGGCCCTTCATAAATACCGCGGCCATTCGAGGCTTTGCCGATGGCGTGGATCGCCTGCTGATAGGAAACCAGATAGGCCTTTGCATCCTGCGCGGTGAGGGCGGCTTCGCCCAGCATATCGTAGGAGTAGCGGAAGCCTTTCTCTTCCAGCTTGCGGGCATTCGCCAGCGCTTCGGCAATCGTCTCGCCGGTCACAAACTGCTCGCCCATCAGGCGCATTGCCATATCCACGCCTTTGCGGATTAAAGGCTCGCCGCTCTTACCGATAATGCGGTTAAGCGAGCGGGAAAGATTGGCTTCGTTATGAGTAGAGACCAGGCGGCCGGTGAACAGCAGGCCCCAGGTGGCAGCGTTAACAAACAGGGAAGGGCTGCGGCCCAGGTGTGACTGCCAGTTACCGTTGCTGATTTTATCGCGGATCAGCGCGTCGCGGGTGGGTTTGTCGGGAATACGCAACAGTGCTTCTGCCAGGCACATCAGTGCAACCCCTTCCTGTGAGGATAAGGAGAACTCCTGCAGCAGGCTTTGCACCATTCCGGCACGACCGGTTGCACCTTTCTGGTGCCTCAGACTGGTCGCCAGCTGATGAGCCAAACGGTAGGTTTGCTGCGCCAGTGCGGCAGGCAGACGCGCCTGTTCCAGTATCATTGGCACCGCTTCCGTTTCAGGACGACGCCATGCGGAGGTGATAGCCGCGCGGCTCACCGACTGTGGCAATATGGCCTCGGCGAAGTCGAGGAAGGGCTGACGCGGTTCTTCAGCAGGGGAGTCTTCGACTTCCTGCACTACCGCCTGTAAAGGAATTTCCGGCAGGGCATCGCCACGTTCCAGCTGCTCCAGATAGTTAAAGATAGCCTGTTTAATCAGCCAGTGTGGGGTGCGATCAATCTGGCTGGCCGCCTGTCTGATCCGCTCGCGCGTGGCTTCATCCAGCTTCACGCCCATGGTGGTTGTGCCCATGCCTGAGAACTCCTTGCAAAGAAATTACGATGTTGGCAAGCAATATCACTTAAGTTGCAACTTTGTGCAACCGTGTTAAATGTGACCCCGTTTGCAGACTTTAAATCCACCGCTGGAAAAGCGGCATGGTTATTGCTGCAAGATTTCGGCCAGAGTGTGGAGTGGCAATAATACCTGGTTTTAAAGAGGTTTTTTTTGGGGTGCAACCAGCGATACTGTGATCCAGTGCAACCTGTTGACACTTTATCCGTACCGGAAGGTGAAATGACTGTAACTGCTGTGTTAAATCATTTGTGCGTAAAAGCGGTTTACGGCAGGATACCCCGCCCCGGGTTAACGATGGTGGCGCTGCTACGTTCCGGCAGTGCTGGCTGAAAGCCCGGATTGCGCTTTAACAATTATAAATGGAGAGCCTGATGACAGTAAGCACACCAATGATGGTGACTTTTAGCGTTTATATCTTCGGCATGGTGCTGATCGGTTTTATTGCCTGGCGATCGACCAGGAATTTTGATGACTACATCCTTGGCGGACGAAGTCTGGGAAGCCTGGTTACCGCGTTGTCCGCCGGCGCTTCTGATATGAGCGGCTGGTTGCTGATGGGCCTGCCCGGCGCGATCTTCCTCTCGGGCATCTCCGAAAGCTGGATTGCCATTGGCCTGACTATCGGGGCCTGGCTCAACTGGAAAATTGTTGCTGGCCGCCTGCGCGTGCAGACCGAGCATCATGACAACGCGCTGACGTTGCCTGACTTTTTCTCCAGCCGTTTTGAGGACAAAAGCAAACTGCTGCGGGTAATATCCGCGCTGGTTATTCTGGTCTTCTTCACTATCTACTGTGCTTCCGGCATCGTGGCAGGGGCGCGCTTGTTCGAAAGCACCTTCGGTATGAGCTATGAAACGGCGCTGTGGGCCGGTGCTGCTGCGACTATTGTTTATACCTTTGTCGGCGGGTTCCTCGCCGTGAGCTGGACCGATACCGTGCAGGCCAGCCTGATGATCTTCGCGCTGATCCTCACGCCGGTGATGGTCATTTTCGCGGTAGGTGGCCTGGGCGATTCGCTGGCTGTCATTGAGGCAAAGAGCGTTGAAAACCTCGATATGCTGAAGAACCTGAACTTCGTGGCGGTGATTTCTCTGCTGGGCTGGGGACTGGGTTACTTCGGTCAGCCGCATATTCTTGCCCGCTTTATGGCGGCAGATTCGCACCGCTCAATCCGTACCGCCCGCCGTATCGGTATGGCGTGGATGATCCTGTGCCTGGCTGGCGCCGTGGCCGTCGGCTTCTTTGGCATTGCTTACTTCCAGAACCATCCGGAGCAGGCCGCAGGCGTAACTCAGAATGGCGAGCGGATCTTTATTGAGCTGGCCCGTATTCTGTTCAATCCCTGGATTGCCGGCATTCTGCTGTCGGCCATTCTGGCCGCGGTGATGTCCACCCTGAGCTGCCAGCTGCTGGTATGCTCCTCGGCGCTGACTGAAGATCTGTATAAAAACTTCCTGCGCAAGCACGCATCCCAGCGCGAGCTGGTCTGGGTTGGACGTGCGATGGTACTGCTGGTGGCGGTGATTGCTATTGCGCTGGCCTCCAATCCTGAAAACCGCGTGCTGGGCCTGGTGAGCTACGCCTGGGCCGGTTTTGGTGCCGCCTTCGGTCCGGTGGTGCTGTTCTCGCTGATCTGGAAGCGGATGACCCGCAACGGCGCACTCGCCGGGATGGTGATCGGCGCGGCGACCGTGCTGGTATGGAAACAGTATGCCTGGCTGGATCTGTATGAAATCATCCCTGGCTTCCTGTTCGCCAGCGTGGCGATCGTGCTGGTCAGCCTGATGGGCCGCGAGCCTTCAGCCGCAGCGCAGCAACGTTTTGCCGCTGCCGAGGCCGAATATAACGCGGATTAAACTTTTCGGGCCGCACTCCGCGGCCCCTTTTCTTAACGCCCTCTGACTTCCACTTAATTCCAGCATTAGCCCTCCCTGTCCCCTCTCCTCAGGCTCAGCACACTTGTCGCTGCTTTTTGGCAAAATACGAAAATACCCGGTCGCCCACTTGTATTTTCTTGCACGATAATGATAATCGGTATCGTTTCGATTTACGTTTCTTTACCCGAACTGAACTTCTTTCACACTCGAGGGTGTTGGCATGTTTGTCCCGTTTCTCATTATGTTACGCGAAGGGCTGGAAGCCGCGCTGATCGTCAGCCTGATTGCCAGTTACCTGAAGCGCACCCAACGCAGTGAATGGTTTGGGGCGATGTGGGCAGGGGTGTTTCTCGCCGCCGCGCTGTGCCTCGGTTTGGGCTATTTCATCAATGAAACCACCGGCGAGTTCCCGCAGAAAGAGCAGGAGCTGTTCGAGGGAATTGTGGCGGTGATCGCCGTCTGTATCCTGACCTGGATGGTGTTCTGGATGCGCAAAGTGTCACGCAACGTGAAGGCGCAACTGGAAGGCGCAGTCGACAACGCCCTGCAGAAAGGCAAGGGCAGTGGCTGGGCGCTGATTGGCATGGTGTTCCTGGCCGTGGCGCGCGAAGGGCTGGAGTCGGTATTCTTCCTGCTGGCGGCATTCCAGCAGGACGTTGGCATTGCACCTCCTCTCGGAGCGATGCTGGGCCTGGCGACCGCCATCATCCTTGGCATGTTGCTCTACTGGGGCGGCGTGCGTCTGAACCTGGCGGCATTCTTCAAATGGACCAGCCTGTTCATTCTCTTTGTTGCTGCCGGGCTCGCCGCTGGTGCGATCCGCGCCTTCCATGAGGCCGGTTTGTGGAACCACTTCCAGGACGTGGCGTTTGACCTGAGCAACTCGCTCTCCACCAGCACGCTGTTCGGTACGCTGCTGGAAGGCTTCTTCGGCTACCAGGAAACCCCAAGCGTCAGCGAAGTGGCGGTCTGGTTTATCTATTTAATACCCGCGCTACTGCTGTTCTTTTTGCCAGCGCGCCCTGAGGCTGCTGCAATACGCACTTCGCGTTAAGCCTCTCTCCGTGCCTGCCTGGCAGGCATTACTTTTTTCACAGGGATTAACTTATGACTCTTCGTTTTCGTCAGTCTGCGCTGACTGCTGCACTCCTTGCTCTGCTGGCCGGTTCTTCTGCTGCGATGGCGGCGGATGTTCCTCAGGTTAAAATCACTGTGAATGACAAACAGTGCGATCCGATGACCGTTACCGTCAACGCCGGTAAAACCCAGTTTGTGATCCAGAACAACAGCCAGAAAGGGCTGGAGTGGGAGATCCTGAAAGGGGTGATGGTGGTGGAAGAGCGCGAGAATATTGCGCCAGGTTTCACGCAGAAACTGACCGCCAACCTGGAAGCGGGTGAGTACGACCTTACCTGCGGCCTGCTGAGCAACCCGAAAGGCAAGCTGATTGTGAAAGGGACCAACGGCCCATCCAACGGCAAGCCGGACGTGATGCAGCTGGTGGGGCCGATTGCAGAATACAAGGTGTATGTCACCAAAGAAGTGGCCGAACTGGTTGCCGGAACCAAAGCCTTCACTGACGCGGTGAAAGCGGGTGATATCGAAAAAGCCAAAGCCCTGTATGCGCCAACCCGTAAACACTACGAGCGTATCGAACCGATTGCCGAGCTGTTCTCCGATCTCGACAGCAGCATTGATGCCCGTGAAGATGACTACGAGAAGAAAGCTGAAGATCCTAAGTTCACCGGCTGGCACCGCCTGGAAAAAGCGCTTTTTGGTGACAACAGCACCAAAGGCATGAGCGAGTATGCTGACAAGCTGAACACCGACACGCTGGATCTGCAGAAGCGCGTTGACGAGCTGGCCTTCCCGCCGAGCAAAGTCGTCGGTGGCGCTGCGGGTCTGATCGAAGAGGTTGCCTCCAGCAAGATCTCCGGCGAAGAAGACCGTTACAGCCGTACCGATCTCTCTGACTTCCAGGCGAACGTCGATGGCGCACAGAAAATTGTCGACCTGCTGCGTCCAATGCTGCAGAAAGCCGATGCCGCGCTGCTGGCTAAAGTTGATGCCAACTTCAGGAAAGTTGACAGCATTCTCTCGAAATATCGTACTAAAGACGGCTACGAATCTTACGACAAGCTGACCGACGCTGACCGCAATGCGATGAAAGGCCCGATCACCACCCTGGCGGAAGATTTGTCCAAACTGCGTGGTACGCTGGGTCTGGATTAATTGATCATGGCAAGACAACCTTCTGACGACGCACTGCTCGCTTCGCGTCGTCGTTTACTGAAAGGCATGGGCATCCTCAGCGGTGCCCTCGCTGTCAGCGGCGGCTGTCCGGTTCATGCCGCCCCGGATAATAAATCCTTCTCGCCGGGTGCGTTGTCACCTAATGCCCGGCAGGAAGCGCAGCCTTACTATGGCCCGCATCAGGCGGGCATCATCACGCCGCAACAGGCGTCGATGATGCTGGTGGCCTTCGACGTGCTGGCAACGGATAAGGCCGATCTGGAACGCCTGTTCCGCCTGCTGGATAACCGCATCGCTTTTCTCACCAAAGGTGGGAAAGCGCCGCTGGTGACCAATCCGCAGCTGCCGCCAATGGACTCCGGGATCCTCGGTGATGATATCTATCCGGATAACCTGACCATTACCGTTTCAGCCGGTCACTCACTGTTCGACGACCGCTATGGTCTGCAGGCCCACAAGCCGCTGAAGCTGCAGGCAATGACCCGCTTTCCTAACGATGCGCTGGATGGCAGCCTGTGTCACGGCGATCTGTTGCTGCAAATCTGCGCCAATACCAACGACACGGTGATCCACGCGCTGCGCGATATCATCAAGCACTCGCCGGATCTTCTCAGCGTGCGCTGGCGGCGGGAAGGGTTTATTTCAGACCATGCCGCACGCAGCAAAGGGAAAGAGACGCCGATTAACCTGCTGGGTTTTAAGGATGGTACGGCCAATCCTGACACCACCAATCAGCCGCTGATGGAGTCCATTCTGTGGGTGTCGGCGGAGCAGGGGGAACCGGCCTGGGCGGTGAACGGCAGCTATCAGGCGGCGCGAATTATCCAGTTTCACGTGGAATTCTGGGATCGTACGCCGCTGCAGGAGCAGCAGACCATCTTTGGCCGCGTTAAGCACAGCGGCGCGCCTCTGGGGATGCAGAACGAGCACGATGTGCCGGATTATGCCAGCGATCCTGACGGCAACATCACGCCAATGGATGCCCATATTCGCCTGGCTAACCCGCGTACGCCGGAAACGCAAAATAACCTGATGTTGCGCCGTGGCTACAGTTATTCCCTTGGCGTTTCCAATGCCGGGCAGCTGGAAATGGGCCTGCTTTTCGTCTGTTATCAGCATGATTTGGAAAAAGGCTTTCTGACTGTGCAAAAAAGGCTCAACGGCGAAGCGCTTGAAGAATATATCAGGCCGATTGGCGGCGGTTACTTTTTTGTTCTGCCGGGTGTTCCTGATGATAAACATTATCTTGGGCAATCTTTGCTGGAAGCATGAGTGATTTTTTCTGGCCTCCTGCCCGTGTTCCGTGCGGGAGGTTATTTTTTGCGCAAATAAACCACTCGGTCCATTTTCCTGACCAGATGACGAAAGTTCCTAAATATTTTTCAGCTGTCGTTATTATCCAACTGCATGATTTACAAGATAAGTTTAATTTAGTAACGCTTTACTTCCCGGTTATATTGGAATTTTTACTCGTCTGAAGTAAAAATTGATGTTGCATTCAGGTTCAAATCTGTTGCACTTTATTCACATCAGATGTCGGCAGTGTTCCTGTGTCCACCACGGAGATCGCGAATGGTAAAGTCCTTTAACGGACAGCAGCGTCAGAAAATACATATCGCTTACCCTCGCGAGGGCCTTACTGCCCCAACGACTTCCTCTTCTCTTTACCCTTCCAGCATTCATTCTGAATTCAGTGTAACCCGGTGCCCGGCGGCGTTCGTACAACGCTGTGTACCGCTCTTAACGGCCAGACAAGGCTTAAAAGGAAGCCACCAAAACCTCTAAAGCGTTCACGTAATCGCGTCGATAATAAAGATGCGGGAAATGAAACCAACTGTAAGGTGCCACTATGGGAAGACAGAAAGCAGTGATCAAAGCTCGTCGTGAAGCAAAACGTGTGCTTCGTAGCGATTCACGCAGTCACCGTCAGCGTGAAGAAGAATCGGTCACCTCGCTGGTGCAGATGGGTGGGTTGGACTCCATTGGCATGGCTCGCGACACCCGCGACCACTCGCCGATTGAAGCCCGTAATGAAGCTCAGGCGCACTATCTCAAAGCCATAGAAAGCAAACAGCTGATCTTCGCCACCGGCGAAGCAGGCTGCGGTAAAACCTGGATCAGCGCCGCAAAAGCGGCCGAGGCCCTGATACATAAGGATGTTGACAGGATTATAGTGACGCGGCCTGTGCTGCAGGCGGATGAGGATCTCGGGTTCCTGCCCGGGGATATCTCAGAGAAATTCGCTCCGTACTTCCGGCCCGTGTATGACGTTCTGGTTAAACGTCTCGGTTCTTCCTTTATGCAATATTGTCTGCGTCCCGAAATCGGTAAGGTGGAGATCGCTCCCTTTGCCTATATGCGTGGGCGTACCTTCGAAAATGCCGTGGTGATCCTGGATGAGGCGCAAAATGTCACCGCCGCTCAGATGAAGATGTTCCTGACCCGCCTCGGGGAAAACGTCACCGTTATCGTCAACGGCGATGTCACCCAGTGTGACCTGCCGTCCCATGTGCAGTCCGGTCTCAGCGATGCCCTGGCCCGCTTTGAGGATGACGACATGGTAAGCGTGGTGCGTTTTGGTAAAGAAGACTGCGTACGATCACAGCTCTGCCAGCGTACGCTGTTGGCCTACGGTTAATCACCGCTTAACGCTGACTCTGTAAGATATAATCAAGCCCGGACGAGAGTCCGGGCTTCTTTTTGAATTATGGCGGTGAGGGGGGGATTGACTCGCTTTGCTCGCCCTTCGGGCAGTTCGTCCGCGCGGCGTCCGATCTGTCCAACCGGCTAAAGCCGGTTGTCGAACCCCGGCGGGGTTTCTCACCCACCCTCTACTGAGCTTTATGCGAAAAAAAGCCCGAACGTGAGTTCAGGCTCTTCTTTGAATTATGGCGGTGAGGGGGGGATTCGAACCCCCGATACGTTGCCGTATACACACTTTCCAGGCGTGCTCCTTCAGCCACTCGGACACCTCACCACAATTTTGTACTGCTTCGCCGGCTGGGGCGACGGGGCGCTACTATAGGGAGTCGCCTGATTCTGGTCAAGAAAAATTTTCTTTTTATTCTGGCAGGTTAAGACCTGGCCAGCTCCCGTTCCGCGCGGCTGTCAGAGCTTGCAGTCAGTGCGGGAAAATGTCATCAGGATGACATTTATCTGACGCAAAAATGACATGGTTGTGTCGCAGACTGACTCCCTGAAACTTTTAGCAAAACTTTTTCACGGAGCGTCGACTTAATGAAACATAAAACCCTGTTCACCCTGTCCCTGATCGCCATCGTCTTATCGGCTAATGCCTGGGCTGATATTGCAGCATACAGCCGCGCTGCTCAGGGAGATATCACCCAACCGGGCGGAGCACGTCGTCTGACAGAGGATCAGACCGAAGCGCTGAAAGCCTCCCTCAGCAACAGCAAGGCGAAGAATGTCATCCTGCTGATTGGCGATGGTATGGGGGATTCAGAAATCACTGTCGCACGTAACTATGCGGAAGGAGCAGGCGGTTTTTTTAAAGGGATTGATGCTCTGCCGTTAACCGGCCAGTACACGCATTATGCGCTGGATAAAAAAACGCATAAGCCTGACTACGTCACCGATTCTGCTGCCTCGGCCACGGCATGGAGCACCGGCGTTAAATCTTATAACGGGGCAATCGGCGTGGATGTGACTGGCAAAGATCATCCGACAATAATGGAACTGGCTAAAGCCGCAGGCAAAGCAACCGGTAACGTCTCCACGGCCGGGCTGGAAGATGCCACACCTGCCGCGCAAATTGCTCATGTCACTTCCCGTAAATGCTACGGCCCGGAAAAGACCAGTGAGGTTTGCCCGGCGAACGCGCTGGAGAAGGGTGGCAAGGGATCGATAGCCGAACAGTTGCTGAATGCCCGCGCTGATGTCACGTTGGGCGGCGGTGGCAAAACATTCAGCGAAACGGCGAAGGCTGGCGAGTGGCAGGGTAAGACACTGGAAGAGCAGGCTAAGCTGCGCGGTTACCAGTTAATCAGCGATTTGAACAGTCTGAATGCAGTTACAGAAGCCAGCCAGGCTAAACCCGTGCTGGGACTGTTTGCTGGCGGCAATATGCCGGTGCGCTGGAAAGGCCCGAAAGCCACCTATCACGGTAACCTGGACGGCAAAACGGTGACCTGTGAAGTGAATGCGGAGCGTCCGGCTTCGACGCCAACTCTGGCGCAGATGACGGATAAGGCCATCCAGCTACTGAGCAAAAATGAGAACGGCTTCTTCCTGCAGGTGGAAGGGGCTTCTATCGACAAGCAGGACCACGCGGCCAATCCTTGTGGGCAGATCGGTGAAACGGTGGACCTGGACGAAGTGGTACAGCAGGCGCTGGAGTTTGCCCGTAAAGAGGGCAACACGCTGGTGGTGGTAACCGCCGATCATGCACACGCAAGCCAGATCATTGCTAATGACAGCAAAGCACCGGGACTGACGCAAACGCTGAATACTAAAGAGGGCGGCCTGATGACTATCAGCTACGGCAACTCAGAAGAGGATTCGCAGGGCCATACCGGTACACAGTTGCGTATCGCAGCCTTTGGTCCTCATGCCGCGAATGTGGTCGGGCTGACTGATCAGACTGACCTGTTCTACACGCTGAAAACGGCGATGGAGATTAAGTAACTTTTGCAGGTTGACGTGTTACTAACGCTGCCGGTGCCCGCCAGTATACTGTTGTGGTGTTACAGCCCGGGCCGGCAGCTATTTTGTTAAATTTTGCACTGAACGGAACCAGTGGCACTGTTTTTTCACTTACGTTTACACCCTAACTCACCGTGTGGAAAATCCTATGTCAGTGGACAGTCTCAGATCGGCGGGCTACATCCATCATCCGCAACCATCAGAAAACAGTTTTGGTTCAGGCTTTGGGACTTCGGATCTGTCCGGTAAAACAAACACCTCAGGACAGTCCGGCGGCGGCATTAATTATGGCGCGGCACAATCTGGTGGCAGCGTCTTGAACTTCGGCAACACCCTGTCGCAAAGTCATGCTGCAGTTGGTGATGCTGGTTCTGGCAGCAATACACAAAATTCTGGCGGAGAACTCAATCAGCAGATTTTGCAGGTCATGAGTGAACTGCTCAAAATGGTGATGCAGCTTCTGCAGCAAAATAGTGGCAACAGCAATAACGACAGCAGCAGCTCGTCAGCAACAAGTTCTGGTAGTTCAGGCAATGGTTCGCCAGCCGCTGATGTTGGCGCGGCAACCGCCAGCAACGTAGCGCAACCGCAGGTGAATGCGGGCGCTACCATCCCGGCACAATCAGCACCTTCCACCGCCATCGATTCCAGTGGCGCTGATGATCTGTCCTCTTCAACGACCAGCCCGGATCCTGCATCCGATGCCAGTGCTGCCCCGGCTTCAGGCAAGTCGGTGGGGAGCGGGCCGCGATCGTTCGATATTACCAATAACGAAGACCATGATATTTCGCTCGGAATGTTCGACAAGGACAATAATAAAGTCGCGGAGATGAAGCTCAAACCCGGTGAGACGGGAACAATGAACTACCAGAATGATTTTACCGGCGTAATCAAGCAGGCGGACGCCGACGGTAAATATCAGGACAGCGCCAGCCGACTTGAGTTTTACAATGGTTTTGTGAATACCAGCGACATCGATGGACGTAACGCATCAATCAGCGCTACCGATCACAATGGTTTTAATATTGGGGACAACAAAAGTATCGCTGACGGTGCTCCGTCCAATATCGTTTCAGAAGACAGTGCCGGTGATAAAACTATTGCAGGCTGGTACGACGGCTCAAGCGATACCATGAAGGCGGGTGGGCAGTATATGGAAGATCAGTTGGGCACTGGTGATACCTATATCCACCCGAATGACGATCGGCTCGGGCAGGGCAGCAATCCGATGCGCCATACCGATGCGATGAACATTGATGTGAGCTTTGGTAAAGCGTAAAAGCCGTTTGTCGAACCCCGGCGGGGTTTCTCACCCACCCTCTACTGAGCTTTATGCGAAAAAAAGC
>NZ_WHOY01000031.1:4418007-4418128 GCF_009765445.1 Pantoea sp. BAV 3049
CTACCGCGCCAATAATTTCCAGCTGACCGATCCGGTAATACTGAACGCTTTCAGGCGCACGTCCCCCTTTGCCTGGGACGAGAATATCACCCTGATGTCGGACCTGAAATTCAACCGAATT
>NZ_WHOY01000031.1:4418138-4578685 GCF_009765445.1 Pantoea sp. BAV 3049
CGCATCACGGGTGATCAGCGGTAACTCTTTGACGGTGGAATGCATAGCCGGATCCTCAATAATTGATGGTTGAGTATGTTCATGACGGGAGGGAAAGATAAATGTGTATTTTTTTATCCTCTGGCATCAAAAAAACGAGGCTCTCGCCAGACAAGTTTTCGCCTAACCTTTGCAGATAAAAATCCTTATTTATTTTTGCCTCGCTGGCTCCAAAAATGGGTCTGCTATGTCCGGAGCGAGAGCGGCCTGTAAAGCGGCTTCCGTATACCCTGCGATTTTAAGGAACCGAAGATGAGTCAACCGACGCACACCCGCATTCGCATGTTTAATACCAAAGATACCTATCCTAACCAGGCGCTGAATAACGACCTCTGCCAGGCGGTCCGGGCCGGTAATACGGTTTATGTTCGCGGCCAGGTCGGTACCGATTTTGACGGTAATCTGATCGGGCTGGGCGATGCGGGACTGCAGGCTGAGCAGGCGATGAAAAACATCAAACAGCTGCTGGAAGAGGCCGGTAGCGATCTCAGCCATATCGTGAAAACCACCACCTATATTATTGATCCGCGCTATCGCGAGCCGGTCTATCTGGAAGTGGGTAAATGGCTGAAAGGCGTGTTCCCAATCTCCACCGGGCTGGTGGTTTCCGCGCTGGCACAGCCGCAGTGGCTGGTGGAAATCGACGTGATCGCCGTGATCCCGGAGGCATAATATGACCTTTTCCATTGCCGGTTTTTGCCCCCGCAGCGGCCAGTACGGCATTGCCATCAGCTCTTCCAGCATCGCGGTGGCGGCTCGCTGCCCGTGGCTGCAGAGCGGCGTTGGTGCGGTATCCAGCCAGAACGTCACGCTGCCTGCGCTGGGGCCGAAAATTCTCGCCCGGCTGGCTCAGGGGGATAACGCGCAGGCCGCACTGGCAGCGGAAATGGCTGCCGAGCCTTTTGCTGACTGGCGGCAGGTGACGGTACTGGATAACCAGGGTCAAAGCGCGGTCTGGTCCGGCGCACACACGCTGGGTGTCCACCATTCGCGTCAGGGGCTGAACTGTGTGGCCGCGGGCAATATGTTAGCCAGTACCAACGTAATTGACGCTATGGTCGGCCAGTTCTGCGCGGATCCTGAGCTGTCGCTCGGCGACCGGCTGATGGCGGCCCTGCAGGCAGGTTTACAGGCTGGCGGCGAAGCCGGTCCGATCTACTCTGCCGGGCTGAAGGTGGTGAGCAGCGAAAGCTGGCCGCTAACCGATCTGCGTGTTGACTGGCACGAGCAGGATGCGATTGGCGAACTGGAGCGGATCTGGCAGATGTGGCAGCCGCAGAGTGAAGCGTATCTGACCCGTGCCGTCAATCCGGTCGAGGCACCGAGCTATGGCGTGCCCGGCGATGAGTAACCTCACCACGCGGGATCTGTTGGCGGACCTCATTGCTTTCAATACCGTCAGTCGCGAGAGCAACCTGGCGCTGATCGACTATGTCCGTGACTATCTGGCAGGCTTCGGTGTTCGTTGCCAGATCCTGAAAGATGACAGCGGCCACAAAGCCAACCTGCTGGCGGTGATTGGCCCGCAGGATCTGCCTGGCATTGTGCTGTCGGGTCATACCGACGTGGTGCCGGTTGACGGCCAGCAGTGGCAAAGCGATCCGTTTGTCCTGCGCGAAGCCGATGGCTTGTTATACGGTCGCGGCGCCGCCGATATGAAAAGCTGGCTGGCAGCGGTGCTGGCAGTGGTGCCTGAGCTGGTGGCGCAGCCGCTGAGCCAGCCGGTGTGGATTGCCTTCAGCCATGATGAAGAAGTAGGGTGCAAAGGGGTCCCGGGGCTGCTGGCCCATGTCGATACCCTGCCGGTGCGGCCTGCGGTTTGTATTGTTGGCGAGCCAACGGAGATGCGGCCGATCCTCGGGCATAAGGGGAAAATTGCCCTGCGCTGTGAGGTGACCGGGTATGCCAGCCATTCGGCTTACACGCCGCAGGGCGTGAACGCGATTGAGTATGCGGTGCGGATCATTCAGCAACTGATGGCGCTGGCGGAACGGCTGAAGCTGGAGCAGAACCTGGCATTCGACCCACCGTTTTCCACCCTGCAGACCGGCGTGATCCGTGGTGGCGAGGCGTTAAATATCGTGCCTGCACACTGCCAGTTTGATTTTGAAATCCGCACGCTGCCGGGGGTGGAAGCGCAGCCGATGATCGATGAGCTGGTCGAGTGGTGCCAGCGTGAGCTGGTGCCGCAAATGCAAAGTATTTCACCTGACTGCGCCATCACTTTCAGCCCGCTGAGCCACTATCCCGGCCTGCAGACAGAGAGCTCGGCGGCGATTGCTAGCGTGCTGGCGCTGCTGCCCGCGCCGGAAGCATTAAGCACCGTGGCCTTTGGAACCGAAGGCGGCCTGTTCCAGCAGCACGGCATTCCGACGCTGGTGTGCGGTCCCGGCGCCATGGCGCAGGGTCACAAGCCGGATGAATTTGTCAGCCTGCAGCAGCTGGCGGAGTGTGATGACTTCCTGCTCCGCCTCTGCCGCCAGCTGCAAACTGCTTAAGCCACTGACAGCGGGGGCATCTCAGATTCGCTGAGGTGCTCCGGCGTCAGCTCCTGCCCCCGGCAGTAATCCATAAACAGCTTCGTCGGACGGGTCGGCTCGGCGTGGCGCAAATGAGCCATCACCAGGCACGATCCCTCCATCTCATCGCGAATGGTCACCCGCTTCACGCGCTTGCCGTCATAGGTAAAGTCCGGGAACGGGCGCGTCACCAGCAGCGAGAAGCCAAATCCCTGGCCGACCATACAGCGCACCATCTCAATCGACGGCGAACTGAAAGCGACGTTTGGCGACAGCCCTTTCTGCTTGAAAATATCCAGGAAGTAGTTCCTGCTGGGCACCACGTCCAGCAGGATCATCGGTTCATGGCTCAGCTCTTCCAGGCTGACGCTGCTGCGCAGGGCCAGCGGATGGTCAGCAGGCAACAGCGCATACGGCTTCTGCGGCGCTTTCAACTGCTCAGCATGAATGCTGCTGTCCAGCTCGTGGCGGTAGAGGATTGCCATATCAAACCGCCCACGGTGCAGGCCATCGGTCAGCTCATGCTGCTCGCCGTCATAGATCTGCACTTCAATATTCGGATAGAGCTTTTTGAAACCGGCAATCAGCTTTGGCATATAAAGAGGGGCGGCGGTTTCGAAGCAGCCAACGGAAAGCGTGCCCGCCACCATGTCATTGTCTGCCCGTGCATTCTGTTCAAACTGCCGCGACATTCTCAGCAGTTCGGCCGCCTTCTCATAAAAACGCCGTCCGCTGGGTGTCAGCGACACGCCCTGTGCGTGATGGCGGATAAAAAGCTGCTGCTCAAAACTCTCCTCCAGACTTTTAATCGCGGTTGAAATTGACGGCTGAGCGATATGCAGATGGCGCGAAGCCTCGGCAATGCTGCGGTGCTCAACCACGGTAATAAAATATTTAAGCTGTCTGAGGGTGAAATGAGCCATGTGCAGGTGATCTCTCTGATTAGTATTTGGTTATGTCAGAGCTTTCTGTGAGAACAAAAAAGCGATGCAGAATAAGAATAGCAATAACCGTGCCAGCCGAAGTCAGAGGGATGAAGCTGATAATTTATTGTTCTGAGTGAAAAATGCTCTGTGGCTGTGCAACGCTCTGCCTTCTGTCGGAGCATAAGCGCCATTTCAGGGCAAATTGCGGTTATGCAGGGCCATTTCGGCCTGCAGGTCCCGGTGATTTCTTACGCTATTTTCTCCCAGCCTCTGGATAGTTTTTTTAACCTTAGTGGCAAACTTTTTACTTCTTTCGCCTCTGTTTCTGTCAGGTCCATATTGGATACCAGCAACTTCTGCGGCGCCCGCTCGCCGCTATCACCTGACAGGAATATAAAGGCATGAGCACTGCTTTAACTCAGCACGGGGAATTTTTGTCTCTGGCCAAAGATATGACGCCGGAAGAGCTTGGCGACATTCTCAGCGGTCACGGCATGTGGAAAACCGGGGCCAACGCGCGCCTGGGCATTCCGCACATCATCATGACCGACGGCACCTACGGCGTGCGCTACTCCATCCAGCAGATTGAGCAGGATGAGAAGGGCGGTCAGGACTTTGAAGCGTTCCTGAACGTGGTTAATCAGCGGGCGAAAGATGTGGAAGTGGCCTGGGGCACCATGCGGCCTGCCACCTGCTTTCCAAATGGTTCCAGTTTTGCCTGCAGCTGGGACGTGAACCTGGCGAAAACGTTGGGCGACGCGCTGGGCAAAGAGTGCCAGCATCTGGGCGTTAACCTGCTGCTCGGTCCTGGCATCAACATCCGCCGCACCCCGCTGGGTGGCCGCAGCTATGAATACTACTCCGAAGACCCGCTGATCAGCGGCGAGATCGCAACAGGGGTGATTAACGGCCTGCAACAGCAGGGCGTCGGCGCGTCTTTAAAACACTTCGCCTGTAACAACTCTGAAGTGGAACGCACCAGCATGGACTCGATTATTGACGAGCGTGCGCTGCGTGAAATTTATCTGCGCGGCTTTGAGCGCGCCATCAAACAGTCGCAGCCGTGGACCGTCATGAGCTCCTACAACCGGCTGAACGGCGTGCATACCGCTGAAAACAGCTGGCTGCTGGAAGATGTCCTGCGTTCTGAATGGGGTTTTGAAGGCGTGGTGGTGGCGGACTGGCACGGGATTAAAGATCGGCCGCTGTCGCTGAAGGCAGGCAACGACCTCGACATGCCGGAAAGCGAAACGCGCAAGGCCAGCCTGGTGAAAGCGCTGAAAGCCGGTGAAGTACCACGCGAGCAGGCCGAACGCTCAGCAGAACGCATCCTCAGCCTGATCCATAAAGCCAAAGCCGCCGAAAAACCGGGCACCCCGATGGAAACCGATGCGCACCATGCGCTGGCCCGTCGCATGGTGGCCGAATCCATCGTGCTGCTGAAAAACAGCGACCAGGCGCTGCCGCTGGAAGCCGCCTGTTGCCCTAATCTGCTGATTGTTGGTGAAGGGGCGAAGAAGCCGGTGATCCAGGGGTCAGGTTGCGCCACCACCACGCCAACGCAGGTGGATATTCCTTACGACGAAATCCTGAAACAGTGCGGCGACAGCATCACCGTAAGCTGGAGCCAGGGCACCAGCGACCAGGCTGCTGACCATCCGTCACTGATTGCCGAAGCCTGTGCCGCCGCACGACAGGCCGACCGCGTGGTGGTATTCGTCAACAGTGAAGATGGCTACGACGGCGAAGGCTCCGACCGCCGTACTCTGGGCCTGCAGCAGGGCCATGATGAACTGATCCGTGCCCTGGCCGCCGTCAACGACAAAGTGATTGTGGTGCTGGCAAACCCGGACGCGGTAGTGATGCCGTGGCTGGATCAGGTCAGCGCAGTGGTGGAAACCTTCTACGCCGGTCAGGCGATGGGCGGCGGCGTGGCGGACGTGCTGTTCGGTGTGGTTAACCCGTGCGGCAAGCTGACCGTCACCTTCCCGCAGCGCATCGAAGACATTCCGGGCTGGCACAGCTATCCGGGCGAAAATGGCCGTCATTACTACAGCGAAGGGATCTTCGTCGGCTACCGCTGGTACGACACCCGCAAGGTCGAGCCGCTGTTCCCGTTCGGCTATGGCCTGAGCTACGGCCAGTTTGCCTACAGCGACATTGAGCTGGACCGCGATAGCCTGCGTGATGGCGAAGAAGTCACAGTCAGCTTCACCCTGACCAACACCGGCAGCCGCGCCGGTAAAGAGATCGCCCAGTTGTACAGCCACTATCCGCACTCAACACGTTCCCGCGCTGAGTATGAGCTGCGTGCTTTCTGCAAGGTGGAACTGCAACCCGGTGAACAGCAGCGCGTGACGCTGACCGTTCCGGCTGCCGACCTGCGTTATTACCACACCGGTCGCCAGCAGTGGGTTCTGGAAGCGGGTGAACTCTCGATCTGCGTCGGGCCGAACTCCCGCGATCTGCCGTTGCAGACCAGCCTGAACTGCCTGAGCAAGGTTGCTGAGCACCGGCTGATCTCCCGCGATACCCAGCCGATCTTCGTGCTGGATAACCCACTGGCCCGTGGACACTTTAACCGCTTCCTGCAGGTTCAGCTGTCGGTCAATGAAGCCGACGCTGACCGGATGCTGGAACACTGCAAAAACTCGTTCTTCAGCATCTTCACCACCTTCGACCGTCGCTTCCGCCAGCGCTTTGCGGCAGAGGCTGTCGACCAGCTGATCGACGAGGTCAATCGAGCCATTAAAGAGCAGGAACAAGAGTAAAAACAGGGCATTCAGGCCGACACATAACACCATTTTGCTATGCAACAGGGGAATCAGGATGAAAGAGAACAAACAGTACACTCGTCGTGATGCACTTAAGCTTGGTATGGGGGCGGCAGTCACCGCCGCCGTTGCCCCGATGATCATCAGTCGCCCGGCGCGGGCGGCAGAAGTCACCACCCTGACCGTCGCCGACGTTGGCGGCCCATATGGCACGGGGTTTGGCAAAGCGTTTTACAAGCCGTTTGAAGAAGCGACCGGGATTAAAATCATCAACACGGTGCTGGGGCCGGATCCGGTGCCGCAGTTCCAGATGATGGTGGACACCAAAAACTACCTGTTCGACGTGGCGCTGCTTAACCCTGAGCATCTGGTTCGCCTGAACAAAATGCCGAAGCCGTATCTGGAAGATCTGCACCTTCAGGTGCCGGACCCGGAAAACTATGTCAAAGGCGCGATCACGCCACAGTTCGGCGGTGTGAGTATTTACGCGCTGGCGCTGGGCTATCGCACCGACACCTTCGACGGTAAAGCGGCCCCTGCTAACTGGACTGATTTCTGGGATACCGCCAAATTCAAAGGCCGTCGCGGCCTGTGGCGCAGCCCGGTCTGTACGCTGGAACTGGCATTGATGGCCGATGGCGTCGATCCGAAAAAACTCTACCCGCTGGATGTTGACCGCGCGTTCCGCAGCCTCGACAAAATCCGCAAGAGCATTGACGTGTGGTGGACCAGTGGTGCGCAGGCCACCCAGATGCTGCAGAGCGGCGAGCTGGACATGATGAGCATCTGGAGCACTCGCGCCCAGACCGCCATTGATGCCGGTACGCCAGCCAACATCGCCTGGGGGCAGGGGCTGTACAACATCGATGGCTTTACCATTCCGCACGGCAGTCCGAAGCTGGAAGCGGCCCGCAAGTTCATCCAGTTCTGTATGGATGCCAAACGCCAGTCGCTGTACACCAGCGATCTGGCCTGCGGCCCGACCAACATCAAAGCCTATGACTTTATCGACAAGAAGAAAGCTGCTCTGCTGCCAACCGCCCCAGACCATATCGGCGGCCTGGCACAGCTGGGTGCCGACTACTGGGGTGACAACCAGGTCGCGCTGACCGAACGCTTTGAGAAGTGGGTAATGAGTTAATCCGGACGGTGGCGCGCTGAGCGCCACCTGTTCTTTGGGAGGAGAGTTCCTTGACCGATCTGGCAACATCTGATGAGAAGAAACGTATGCCGACAGTAAAACGGCGCTGGCATCCCCTGTGGCTGACGATGCCGGGCCTGTTATTTCTGGCCCTTTTTCTCGCCTGGCCCACCCTGAAGCTGATGCTGCTGAGCTTCCAGACCAGCGACGGAGGTTTTTCGCTGGATGTCTGGAGCCAGATGTTTGGTGCAGGCATCTATGTGAAGGTGATGATCAACACCTTTGTTATCGCCCTGCAGACCACTATTGGCTGCCTGTTAGTGGGCTATCCGGTGGCGTACTGGCTTTCGCAGCGCAGTGAAAACGCGCGACGACGGCTGATGTGGCTGATTTTACTGCCGTTCTGGACCAGTGCCTTACTGAAGAACTTCGCCTGGCTGGTGCTGCTATCGCGGCGCGGCATTCTGTCTGAAATCCTGATGTCGATGGGGGCCGATCAGCCGCTGAACGTCCTCTACACGCGCGGTGCAGTGGTCTTTGCCATGGCGCACAGCATGCTGCCGCTGGCGATTATCACCATGCTGCCGACCATGACCGGTATCGACAGTGGCCTGATGCGTGCAGGTCATACGCTGGGCGCGTCAAAGGCGCAGAGCTTCTGGCGCATCTTCTTCCCGCTGTCGATGCCGGGCGTGGTGGCTGCCTGTCTGCTGATCTTTATCGGTTCGCTGGGCTTCTTTATTACCCCTGCGCTGCTCGGCAGCCCGCAGGATTCGGTGATCGGCCAGCTGCTGATCACTCAGGTTCAGCAACTGCTGAACTGGCGGCTGGCGGGCGCGGTGGCGATGTTGCTGCTGGTGACCACGCTGGTGGTCTGCTTCTGCTACGACAAGCTGTTTGGCATGTCGGCGATTTCGGGAGGCGAAAGTCATGCCAGCGGCAAATATATTCGCCGTCTTGGGCAGACGATCGCTGCAGGTGCCGCAAAGCTTTGCGACTGGCTGGCTCACGCGCTGGCGCTGATACCTGGACGTCCCGGCTTCGGCTGGCTGCTGCCGCTGTTCAGCGTGCTGGTGATCCTGGTGCTGGTGCTGCCGGTGGTGTCGTTCCTGCCCATGGCGTTCAGCAGCTCCAGCTTCCTGCAGTTTCCGCCGCCAGGCTTCTCGCTGCGCTGGATGGAAACCTACCTGGGGTCGCCGATCTGGACCGGCGCAACGATACGCTCATTCGGTATCGCGCTGGTTACCGGCATCCTTTCGGTGCTGATTGCCGGGGCTGCGGCGTTTGGCCTGGCGAAGCATCAGGGCAAGTCCGGCAGCTTGGTGGTGATGACTTTTCTGCTGCCGATGATCATTCCGAACATTGTGACTGCCGTTTCCCTGTTCTACCTGTTTGCCACTCTCGGGCTGGTGGGATCGGATCTGGGCATCATCCTCGGCCATACGGTAATGGCGATCCCGGTGGTGTTTGTGATCATCCTGACCACCTTTAAAGGCTACGACTGGCGACTGGATCAGGCGGCGAATACGCTGGGTGCCAGCCGCTGGCGCACCCTGCGGGAAGTGACTCTGCCGCTGATCAAAAGCAGCCTGGTGGCCGCCTTTATCTTTGGCTTCCTCAACTCCTTTGAGGAGCTGACCGTAGCGCTGTTTGTTGGCGGCGGCGTGAAGCAGACTCTGCCGAAACAGATGTGGGATGACGTGCTGTTATCCGTGACGCCGACGCTGGCCGCCGCTTCGGTCATTATCCTGTCCGTCGTGACAGTGTTGTTCATCATTGCTGAACGCTCGCGCCGCAAAGCGGAAGCGCTGTAGGAGAAAAAATCATGTCATCCGTAAAGTTAAAGGTGGAGCAGATCGCCAAGTACTACGGGCAAACCAAAGTCCTGCAGGATCTTGATTTGACGGTACAGCAGGGCGAGCTGTTGACCCTGCTCGGCTCTTCCGGATCGGGCAAAACCACGCTGCTACAGATTATCAGCGGCCTGACGGAGCCGACTTCCGGTCGGCTGCTGATTGACGGCAAAGACGAAACCTGGACGCCGGTTCACAAGCGCGATATTGGCGTGGTGTTCCAGAACTACGCCCTGTTCCCGCATCTGACCATTGAAGAGAACGTGGCTTTCCCGCTGCGTATGCGCCAGTTACCGGTGGCTTTCGTTGCCCGCAAGGTGAAAGAAGCACTGGAGATGGTGGAGCTGGGCCATGCCGCGCAGCGTTTCCCTCGGGCATTGTCCGGCGGCCAGCAGCAGCGTGTCGCGCTGGCTCGTTGTCTGGTGTATCAGCCAGGGATCATCCTGATGGATGAACCGCTGGGTGCGCTGGATCGTCAGCTGCGCGAGACAATGCAGATGGAGATCCGCCGTATTCACCGTGAATCGGGCGCAACGATTATTTTCGTTACCCACGATCAGGAGGAGGCGCTGGCGCTGTCGGATCGTATCTGCCTGATGAACGAAGGACGGATCGTGCAGATCGATACGCCGCAGGCGATCTATCAGCGTCCTAACTCAACCTTCGTGGCCGGGTTTATTGGCCTCTCCAATATCCTCAGCGGCGAAGTTCGTGCCGGTCAGCTGGTGACGAAGCAGGGTGCCTTTGCCCTGCCGGATACCCGCGCGGCACAAGGACAGGCTTCACTGGTGATCCGTCCGGAGCACATCCGTATCCTGAAGTCGGGTGCAGCCCCGCTGGAAGGGGAGATCTGCGAGAGCATTTATGCCGGTTCGGAAACGCGGCTGGTGGTGGCGCTGGCGGACGGTGCGCGATTTGTGGTGCGCAGCAACGGCCTGTCCGGAGAGAAAATCGGCGACCGCGTTTCACTTGGCTGGGATGCACAGCAAAGCCTGCTGCTTTCTGCCTGATGTTTTGATTCTGCGTCAGCTTTCCTGCCCGCGTGGTTTATTTCACGCGGGAGGAAAGCCCATTGATTAAATAAACAGGGTGATCGCTGTTTTACAGCGGAATTGTGGCGTTGTCCGGTGCCTCTTTATTTTATCTTCAGGGGCTCGTTTTTTACTAATTTACCCGACTGCCGCAGTTCAATAACCTTGGCGCATGCTGAAGTGATGAGTCCAGACCTTATTTAAGGATGCAGTGATGACCGTTGAAAAAACCGAAATTGACACGCTGGTAGTCGGCGCGGGGCAGGCAGGTGTGGCGATGAGCGAACACCTGACCACGTTGGGCATCAGTCATCTGGTGCTGGAGAAAAACCGTATTGCTGAAGCCTGGCGTACCGGACGCTGGGATTCACTGGTGGCCAATGGCCCGGCCTGGCACGATCGCTTCCCGAATATGGAATTTCCCGGGATTGATGCTGATGGCTTTGTGCCAAAAGAGCAGGTCGCGGATTATTTCGTGGCCTACGCAAAACAGTTCGATGCGCCAATCCGTACCGGTGTGGAAGTGAAAAGCGTGGTGCGCAATGAGGGACGTCCGGGGTTCACCGTCGAAACTTCTGAAGGCGTGATTGAAGCCCGTCATATCGTGGCGGCTACCGGCCCGTTCCAGCGCCCGGTGATCCCGGCCATTGCACCAAAAGATCAGGCATTAACCCAGCTGCATTCTGCCCAGTATTACAACCCGCAGCAGCTGCCGGAAGGCGCAGTGCTGATTGTCGGCGCTGGCTCATCTGGTGTGCAGATTGCCGATGAACTGCAGCGTGCAGGCAAAAAAGTATATCTCTCCGTCGGGCCGCACGATCGCCCACCGCGCGCCTATCGCCAGCGTGACTTCTGCTGGTGGCTGGGCGTGCTGGGCCTGTGGGATGCTTCGGCCAGCGTACCGGGAAAAGAGCACGTGACTATTGCCGTCAGCGGCGCGCGTGGTGGCCATACCGTGGACTTCCGCAAGCTGGCGCATCAGGGCGTTAATCTGGTTGGACTGACTAAATCCTTTGCCGACGGGAAGATCACCTTCCAGCCCGACCTGGTCGACAACATCGCCAAAGGGGATGCCAACTATCTGTCGTTGCTGGATGCCGCCGATGCGTATATTGCCCGCAACGGACTGGATTTGCCGCCGGAACCCGAAGCCCGCCAGTTTATGGCCGATCCGGGGTGCATGGTGAATCCCATTACGGAGCTGAATATCAAAGAAGCAGGTATCACCACTATTATCTGGGCAACGGGTTATATTGCCGATTACAGCTGGCTGAATGTGGATGCCTTCGACGAAAATAAAAAGCCAAAACATCAGCGCGGCGTTTCCAGCGAAGCGGGCGTTTATTTCCTGGGGTTACCGTGGCTTTCTCGTCGTGGTTCAACATTTATCTGGGGCGTCTGGCATGATGCGAAATATATTGCTGATCATATCGCCACCCAGCGTAAATATAGCGAGTACGGGCAGAAATAACTTTTCTTAGCTGTTTTCAGCCGGTAAAAAAATCTACACTGTGCTTTCCCGGGGCGACCAGCTGGTTGCCCCTTTTTTCTCTTCAGGAAAGCGCTCCCGTGAAGATCACCCTCGAAGAACTGCGCGCCTGGGTGGTGGTGGTGGATACCGGCTCCATCACCGCCGCCGCCGAGCAGCTCAGCCAGACCACTTCCGGCATCAGCCGCGCGCTGAGCCGCCTGGAAAGCAAGCTCCAGACTACGTTGCTACATCGCACCACCCGGCGAATCGCGCTGACCGAAGAGGGGCTGCTCTTTCTCGACCATGCGCGGGAAATTCTGCAGTCGGTTGAGCGGGCGGAAGAGCAGATTGCTCTGCGCCAGGTGACCCCTTCCGGGCGGCTGCGGGTCAATGCCGCCACGCCCTTTATGCTGCATGTGATCATTCCGGTGCTGGATGAATTCACCACCCGCTATCCTCTGATCCAGCTTGAACTGAACACCGATGACGTGGTTATCGATCTGCTGGAGCAGCAAACGGATATCGCCATTCGTATTGGCGAGCTGCGGGATTCGACTATCCATGCCCGTGCGCTGGGCAGTAGCAAACTGCAGTTGATGGCCAGCCCGGAATACCTTGCGCGACACGGTACGCCCGCCAGCGTGGCCGATCTGGCTAATCATCGCCTGCTGGGCTTCAGCCAGCTGGAACACCTCAATCTGTGGCCGGTGCGGCAGAGCAATGGCGAATTGTTGCAGATTAAACCTACCGTAGCGGCCTCCAGCGGTGAAACGCTGCGTCAGCTGGCGGTGCATGGCCAGGGGATTGTGCGGATTTCAGATTTTCTCAGCCGCTCCGATCGTGCCAGAGGGCGGCTGGTGCCGGTACTGGAAAAGGAAACGGAGAACATCAGTCACCCGATTAATGCGGTCTATTACCGCAACAGCACACTGTCGGTGCGCATCCGCTGTTTCCTGGACTTCCTCAGCGAGCAGATTGCCAGCAAGCCGCTGTTGTAAACAGAGCAGATTTATTAACGTAATCCCTCGTAACGATCCTGCATAATTCATATTCCTGACTGTCCACGGGCGGATAATAATCCGTCCGTCCTCTTTCTCTTTCTCCGAAAAACAACGTCCACTGTCTTCCCTTAGGTTTCTTTGGGATGGTTCTTTTGCAGGTAAATAAAAAAGGGGACGGAGTCAATTCCGGAGTGTTTGTATAAAAAATGAACTTTAAGGCGGATCAAAAATGCGGTGCCTGGCGCAAAGCATGACATTGATCATTATTCACTGCTGGTTATTTGAAAAGATAAATACATCGACCACCCACTAAAAGTTTTTAAAACTCTACAGGGAATTAAATATATGGGCAAAGTAAGCGCGGGTACCGCGCAAAAAATGGGGCTGACTGCTCTCACATTGGTTACCGCTTCTAATATGATGGGCTCCGGAATATTTATGTTGCCAACCAATCTCGCCGGGATTGGTTACATCTCTTTATGGGGATGGTTATTCACTATTATCGGCGTTATCGCTCTGGCGCTGGTCTTTTCTAAAACCAGCCTTATCACCCCCAGAGCCGGGGGCATTGTGGCTTACGCCAGCGATGCATTCGGCCCCTTTATCGGTTTTCAGACCACGGTTTGCTACTGGATCAGCGCCTGGATAGGCAACGTGGCGCTGTTGGTTGCCGGGGTTGGGTATCTCAGCTATTTCATCCCGATTCTGCATAATCCGGTGTATGGCTGCATCAGCGCCATTGTCATTCTCTGGGCTTTTATCGCACTGGGCAGTCTGGGCGCAAAAACCGCAGGGCGTGCGCAGTCATTCACCGCCAGCTGTATGCTGATCGTAGTGCTTGGCGTGGGGATTGTTGGCTGGTTCTGGTTTGAGCCGAAGATGTTCTTCGAGGTTTATAACGGTACGGGCCACAGCGACAGCTCAGCGATCATTTCCGCAGCCTCTATCGCTTTGTGGGGATTCCTCGGCGTTGAATCGGCGGTGGTGTCCAGCGGTCAGGTTGAAAACCCTGAGCGCACCGTCCCGCGGGCCACCGTGTACGGGCTGCTTATCGCTTCAGTGTGCTATGTCGGCAGCTGTACCGTTATTTCCGGCCTGGTGCCGCATGAGGAACTGATCAACTCCGCTGCGCCGTTTGCCGATGCTGCCCGCTATATGTTTGGTGATATGGCCGGGAATATCGCTTCAGCGATGAGCATCATTGCCTGCTTCGGATCGATTTCCGGCTGGCTCATCCTGCAGTCTGAAGGCCCACGCGCTGGTGCTCAGCAGGGGCTCTTCCCGAAAATTTTCGCCGACACCAATAAACACGATGTGCCGATGAAGGGCCTGATTATCTCCGGTGTGTTGATGAGTCTGGTGCTGTTGCTGACTGCCTCTCCGAATCTCGCTAAGCAGTTCCAGGTGGTGATTCTGATGTCGGTCTTCGCCTCCCTGCTGCCCTATATGTACGCCATTATTGCGCTGCCAATCATTATGGTATCGAAAAAAATAAATCGCGGAAAAAGCTTTATGTTTTATTGCGTGCTCACCGTCATTGGCGTGATTTATTGCATCTTCGCGCTGCTGGGTTCAGGTACTGATTCAATATTCTGGGGCACCGTGATGATGATGGTGACAATTCCACTGTTTTCCTTCGTTGCTGCCGGAAGAAACAAAAAAGGGCAAGACATACTTTATCTCGAAAAGTAAATTTTATCTGAAAAGCATTAACAGGAATGTAATTATGCCATTATCTATTGCTGACCAAAATAAACTGGACGCTTTCTGGTCATATTGCGTAAAACATCAGTATTTTAATATTGGTTATCCGGAATCGGCCGATTTCGATTACACCATGCTGGAACGTTTTCTGCGCTTCTCCATTAATAACTGTGGTGACTGGGCGGAATATTGTAACTATTTGCTGAACTCATTTGAATTTGAAAAAGAGGTGATGGAATACTTCGCCGGATTATTCAATATTCCGTTTGAAGACAGCTGGGGCTATGTCACCAATGGCGGCACGGAAAGTAATATGTTCGGCTGTTATCTGGGGCGTGAGCTGTTCCCGGAAGGCACGCTTTACTACTCAAAAGACACCCACTACTCCGTGGCGAAAATCGTCAAGCTGTTGCGCATTAAGTCTCAACTGGTGGAATCGCAGTTCTGTGGTGAGATGGATTACGACGACCTGGAGAGAAAAATCAGTGCTTCCGGTGAGCGTCACCCGATCATCTTCGCCAACATTGGCACCACGGTTCGCGGAGCCATTGACGATATTGCCGAAATTCAACGGCGCATTGCCGGGTTGGGGATTGCCCGTAAGGACTACTACCTGCATGCCGATGCGGCACTGAGCGGCATGATCCTGCCGTTCGTCGATGAACCTCAGCCCTTCACCTTTGCTGATGGTATCGACTCTATCGGTGTCTCCGGCCATAAAATGATCGGCTCTCCGATCCCCTGCGGCATCGTGGTGGCGAAGAAGAGCAATGTCGATCGCATCAGTGTAGAGATCGACTACATCTCCGCTCATGACAAAACCATTACCGGCTCCCGCAATGGTCACACCCCGCTGATGATGTGGGCCGCCATGCGTAGCCACACCAACGCCGAGTGGCGTCGCCGCATCCAGCACAGCCTGAATATGGCTCGCTACGCGGTCGATCGTTTCAAAGCGGCAGGCATTGATGTGCTGTGCCACAAGAACTCGATCACCGTGGTGTTCCCGAAACCTGCTGAGTGGGTATGGAAAAAGCATTGCCTGGCGACTTCAGGCGACGTGGCACATCTGATCACCACCGCCCATCACCTGGACAGTTCGCAAATTGATGCCCTGATTGATGATGTGATCAGCGATCTGAATCAGCGTGCGGCCTGACAGATGAAGCTGTCAGGGAGCTCAACCAGCGTGCGGCCTGGAAGTGAGCAGCGGTAAATCACCGCTGCTCCCTGAATAATCTGGCAGATTTCAGCGCCAACCGGGATCTGCCAGACCCGGCCACTATAAGGCATTTTCCCCATCAGGAGCGATTGAAAATGAACAACAGTTTGCGGGCGATACGCGGCATGCGTGATGTACTGCCGCAGGAAACGCCAATATGGCAGTGGTTAGAGGGTAAATTTCGCCATCTGACTTACCGCTACGGTTACCAGGAGATGCGGCTGCCTCTGCTGGAGCCGGTGGCCCTGTTTGAACGTGCGGTCGGCCAGGCGACCGATATTGTCTCGAAAGAGATGTATAACTTTATGGACAAAAGCGGTGAACACATCACCTTGCGTCCGGAGGGAACCAGCGGCTGTATGCGCGCGGTGCTGGAAAATAATCTCTGCTACAACAAAACCCAGCGTCTCTGGTACCAGGGGCCGATGTTTCGCTATGAGCGCCCGCAGAAGGGGCGTCTGCGCCAGTTTACCCAGTTCGGCGTTGAGGCTTTCGGCATGGCCGGACCGGACGTGGATGCTGAAATTATCTTTATGCTGCGAGATCTGTTTCAGGAGCTGGGGCTGACCAGCCATCTGCGGCTGGAGATCAACTCGCTGGGGATCCCGGAAGAGCGACGTGCGCACCGCGAGGCGCTGGTGGCCTGGTTCAGCGCTCATCGGGACCAACTGGACGAAGACAGCCTCAACCGGCTGGAAACCAACCCGCTGCGCATCCTCGACAGCAAAAACCCCGATATGCAGGTGATGCTGAATCAGGCTCCCCGCCTGCTGGACTTTCTGCAGGAAGAGTCCCGACAGCACTTTTCTGCGGTCTGCGAACTGCTTGAAAAGGCCTCTATTCCCTACATCGTTAATCCACGGCTGGTGCGCGGCCTGGACTATTACACCCGTACCGTTTTCGAGTGGATTACGGATGAATTGGGTTCACAGGGAACCGTCTGCGGCGGCGGCCGTTATGACGGGCTGGCACAGCTGTTCAGTCCCCGGCCTCTGGCGGCCTGCGGGTTTGCCATTGGTATCGAACGGCTGCTGCTGCTGATCCAGACCGTCAGCCAGCAGGATAACCCGCTGTGGCACTTTCATCCCGATGTGGTGATCGCCAACGAGCGGCAGGATGACGGGCTGAAGGCACAGCTGCTGGCCGAGCGGTTACGCCAGCAGATTGACGGGCTTAGCGTGCTGGTGGACTGCAGCGGGGCGAAGCTGAAGCGGCAGCACCAGACGGCTCTGCAGAGCCAGTGTCAGGCTATCGTCACGCTCAATAGCGGTGGTGAAATTCGCTTGTGGGATCTCGCCAGCTCACAACAGATGACCCTCAATGAGAAGGATCTGATCGGTTGGCTGCAGCAGCATCTGCATTAATTTTTCAGGGAAGAACAGCGCCTTCAGGAGAGACGGGCAGTGACAAGAAAAAGCCGGCTATTTATTCAGGGAATGCCTCATCTGGTGCAGCTCAGAGGCCATAACGGCGAACTCTTGTTTCGGGATGAGGCCGATTATTTAAGCTTCAGCCACTGCCTGACGCTGGCTGCGTTGCGCTATGAGATTGCGCTCCACAGCTGGTCGCTGGCACCAGCGCGAATTTTGTTTTTTCTCAGTGCCGTGGACAAACTCTCGCTGGGGCGTTTCATCCAGCATATCGGGCGCAGCTATGTTCCCTTTTACAACCGTCGTTATCACCGCAGTGGCGCTCTGTGGGACAACCGCTATCTCAGCAGCCCTGTCGAGCCTGGCGTCTACTTTCTGGCAGTGAAAAGATTCATCGAGCAGGGGGAAGACGGCGTCAGGGGGTATCACAGTGAAGGCGAGCTGCCCGTTGGGCAGGTTGCCCCACACGCGGCCTGGCTGCAGCTGGGAGAGAACCTGGCGCAACGGCAGTCGAAATATCAGGCATTTTGCCAGACGCCGGTTAACGCTGCGCTGGTTGCCCGCATCCGCAGCGCGCTGGATCAGAACTGCCTGCTGGCTTCCCCCAGAGTCAGTGAGCAGCTGGAAAGCCAGCTGGAGCGTACGCTGCGTCCACGCCATGGCGGCCGGCCACGCAAGTATGCGTCCAGCCCGTCAGAGCAATGGCTGTGGCTGGAAAAACAGGCCGGTGAATTTTTTCAGCAGCGTGGCTATCAGCAAATCCGTCTCTCTTTACTGGAGCGCGAACCGCTGTTTTCGCCGGGTGGACCGGTTATTCATGGCGACGGAGAACTGCGGGGAGATGGCACCACCGGCTGTTTGCGTCTGATTGCCACCCACTGGCATGAAGCGGCGATGGGGCGTCTCTGGTATTCGGGGGCGATGTTCTGCCAGTCGCGCCACAGTGAACGTCTTCAGCAAAATCACCAGATTGGCGTGGAAGCCTTTGGCATGCCCGGCATTGATATCGAGCTGGAGCATCTGACCATGCAGGCGCAGTTTTTACGCCGTCTTGGCCTGGCGGATCGGGTGGAACTGTATATCAATACTCTGGGCAGCGTAGAAACGCTGAACTGTTTTCGTCAGGCGTTACGCGAATATTATCAGCCAGTTGCCCATTTTCTTGCCCGGGAACAGTGGGAATGGCTGGAAACCAGGCCCGAGCGGCTGATCCACCATGACGATATCCTGCTGCAGCGTCTGGCTACCAGGGCACCCCGGTTGGAAGAGTTTCTTTCGATTGATGCCTGTCAGCGCTTCAGCCGCATGCAACACACGCTGAGCGAAGCCGGGATCGCCTGGCAGTACGATCCGGCGCTGTTTCCCCATAACGACTACTGCCAGCTGGTGTTTGAGTGGCGCAGTCTCGAACAGGGGGAAAACCGGGTGCTGTGCCGGGGTGGACGCTATGATGCCTGTGCCAGTCGGGTGGTCGGGCGCGCGGTCTCTGCCTGCGGATTCGCGTTTATGCTGGAACCGCTCATGGCTTTGCTGAGCCACAATGCTTCCCGACGCAAAAGTGCCGGACAGGTGGATGTGGTGATCATTCCCTGTCAGCCGCGTGGGGCCGGGCAGGCATTGTTGCTGGGGCGTCAACTCCGCCAGCAGTTTCCGTTACTGAGCATCATGAATGACTGTTCATCGCAGCGGTTAGCCACTCGCTATAAAAACAGCTGGCGACAGGGTGCCCGCTTTATTCTGGAGCTGGAAGGGGATGGGGAAACGCTGTTGCTGCATGATGCACAAAATCAGTCCTGCCAGCAGGCCAGTGTCGATACGATTGCGGCAAGGTTGGGTAATGCGTTGATGCTGTAGGGGAGTAGAGAAAACGGGGCGAAAGAGCTCGCCCCGGCAGACATTACTTTGCGGCTTCCAGCACAAAAATTTTCACATCCACCACGTCATCTTTGATGTTGGCGCGGTGAAGTTCCATATGTGCTGCCTGCTGGTGCTGTTCCAGATGGCGCAGCGAATCCCAGTGCTCAACCATAAAGATCGAATCCGGCGAATGCTGCTTCCAGGGCACCTGCGCTTTGTGGTCGATCAGCGCCTGATACTTGCCGCAGCCCTCTTCCTGTAACACCGTGGGCGTCAGTTTCTCAATGGCCTGCAGGACGGCGGTACGGCGACCCGCTTTGACGCAAATTTCGGCAATAACAGTCAGCATGGTGATTCCTTCAGAGATGGGCGTCTTATCAGTTAAGCAAAGATCTGGCTCAGATGAGTCTGATAGCGCTCGATATCGCGTGGAATGTCTGGTTGCTTGATCACGTCATTACAGATAAAGCTCGGCAGTGGTTCCATGCCCAGGAACTGATTTGCCTTGTGGAAGTGCAGGTACAGACCATCCACGCCAACGCCTTCAAAGAACTGCTCTGGGTCGGTAAAGGCCTGCAGCGGAGCATTCCAGGTCAGGGACAGCATATATTTTTTACCCTGGATCAGGCCGCCAGAACCGTACTTTTTCGCGGCATCAGAGCGGGTGCGGCCATCGCTGGCGTACAGGGAGCCGTGGCCTTCGGTGAACACTTCATCAATATATTTTTTCAGGATCCACGGCTCGCCCATCCACCAGCCAGGCATCTGATAAATCACGGTATCGGCGTCCAGGTACTTTTGCACCTCATCAGCCACCACATAGCCTTGATCCACTGCGGTGATCTCCACCTGATGGCCAGCGTCGCGCAGCCAGGTTGCGGCCACGTCGGTCAGGGTGTGGTTCAGTTCGCCTTTTGAATGGGCAAAGGCTTTGCCGGCGTCAATAATCAAAATCTTGCTCATGCTTCTCTTTCTCCAGTTCATGACTATCCGGCGAGTGTACGCGGGTGGTGGCAGCAAAAAAATGTGTGTTCGATCACAACACTTTTGCTATTTACGCAACAATACCCGGACAAAGGGTAGGATTTCCGCTTCAGACATCATGAGACAGAACAAAATGATAAAAACAGGGATCGCAACGCTGCTGCTGGTTGCGGCAGGCAGTGCCAGCGCACAGTCACATCTGGACCGGGTCATACAGAGCAAAGTGCTGACGGTCTGCACCACCGGCGACTACAAGCCTTACAGCTTTCTGCGGCCTGACGGGCAGTATGAAGGGATCGACGTGACTATGGCCCGGTCGCTGGCGAAAAGCCTTGGCGCGCAGGTTAAATGGGTGCCGAGCAGCTGGAAAACCCTGACGCCGGATTTCCTGGCCAAACAGTGCGATATCGCGCTGGGCGGCGTCTCCGTCACGCTGAAGCGTCAGCAGACCGCCTGGTTCGCCACGCCACTCGGCACCGACGGTAAAATCCCACTGGTGCGCTGTGCAGATAAAGCGAAATACCGCACCATCGCGCAGTTGAACAAACCCTCCGTACGGTTGATTGAGCCAGCCGGTGGCACCAATGAAGCCTTCGTGCACAGCATCCTGCCGCAGGCAAATCTGACCCTGTTCCACGATAACGTCACCATTTTCCAGCAACTGGTGGATAAAAAAGCCGATGTGATGATCACCGACGCCTCCGAAGCGATGTACCAGCAGAAGCGTTTTCCGAAGCTGTGCGCCGTTAATCCGGAGCAGCCGATGCAGTACGGTGAAAAGGCCTATATGCTGCCGCGCGATGATATGAGCTGGAAACTGTATGTCGATCAGTGGCTGCATCTGAGCAATGCCACCGGGGAATATGCTCAGGTTACCGGACAGTGGCTGGCCGCCGCGAAATAATCTTTTCCGGCGGGGGAAATCGCTCACCCCGCCGTATTCCACGCTCACATGTTACCTGTGACAGAACCTGCCCGGATAAGGTACTATCCTCGCCAAACGACCCCGATGTGGCGTGTCGATCGCGCCGCGATGTGAGGAACAAAGAGTAATGAGTGATCTGACGCAGGATGGTGCAGAGCGTCGTGCCCTGCATAAGTTTACGGAAGAGGCCTACCTCAACTATTCCATGTACGTCATCATGGACCGCGCGCTGCCCTATATCGGCGATGGCCTGAAGCCTGTTCAGCGCCGTATCGTCTATGCGATGTCGGAACTGGGCCTGAACAACAGCGCTAAATTTAAAAAATCGGCGCGTACCGTGGGTGACGTGCTGGGTAAATACCACCCGCATGGCGACAGTGCCTGCTATGAAGCGATGGTGCTGATGGCGCAGCCGTTCTCTTACCGCTATCCACTGGTGGACGGGCAGGGGAACTGGGGTGCGCCGGATGACCCGAAATCCTTTGCGGCGATGCGTTATACCGAATCCCGCCTGTCAAAATACGCTGAACTGTTGCTGGGTGAACTGGGCCAGGGCACCGTTGATTACGTCCCGAACTTTGACGGTACCATGCAGGAGCCTTCGATGCTGCCTGCGCGTCTGCCAAATATCCTGCTGAACGGCACCACCGGCATCGCCGTGGGCATGGCAACGGACATTCCACCACATAACCTGCGTGAAGTGGCCAACGCGGCCATCAAGCTGATCGACGAGCCAAAAGCCACGCTGGATGAGCTGCTGGATATCGTCCAGGGGCCGGATTATCCAACGGAAGCGGAGATCATCACGCCACGTAATGAGATCCGTAAGATCTACCAGAATGGCCGTGGTTCTGTTCGTATGCGTGCGGTGTGGAAAAAAGAAGATGGCGACGTGGTGATCACCGCGCTGCCGCATCAGGTTTCCGGTGCCCGCGTGCTGGAGCAGATTGCTGCGCAGATGCGCAATAAAAAGCTGCCGATGGTGGAAGACCTGCGCGATGAATCCAACCACGAGAACCCGACGCGCCTGGTGATTGTGCCGCGCTCCAACCGCGTGGATATGGAGCAGGTGATGAACCACCTGTTCGCCACCACCGACCTGGAAAAAAGCTACCGCATCAACCTCAACATGATCGGGCTGGATAACCGTCCCGCGGTGAAAAACTTGCTGGAGATTATCAGCGAGTGGCTGGTTTTTCGCCGCGATACGGTTCGCCGCCGCCTGAATTTCCGCCTGGAAAAAGTGCTGAAACGCCTGCATATCCTTGAAGGTTTGCTGATTGCGTTCCTCAACATTGATGAAGTGATCCACATCATCCGTACCGAGGATGAACCGAAGCCGGAACTGATGGCGCGCTTTGGCATCAGCGAAACCCAGGCCGAAGCGATCCTTGAGCTGAAATTACGCCACCTCGCGAAGCTGGAAGAGATGAAAATTCGCGGTGAGCAGGATGAGCTTGCGAAAGAGCGCGATCGGCTGCAGGGCATCCTCGCTTCCGAACGTAAAATGAATACCCTGCTGAAGAAAGAGCTGCAGGCCGATAGCGATGCCTATGGCGATGACCGCCGTTCGCCGCTGCGCGAGCGTGAAGAAGCGAAAGCAATCAGCGAAAGCGAGCTGGTGCCGTCCGAACCGGTGACCATTGTGCTGTCGCAGATGGGCTGGGTGCGCAGCGCCAAAGGCCACGATATCGATCCGGGTGGACTGAGCTATAAAGCGGGTGACAGCTACCGCGCGGCCGCGCGCGGCAAGAGTAACCAGCCAGTGGCGTTTATCGACTCCACGGGCCGCAGTTATGCGCTGGATCCGGTCACGCTGCCGTCCGCACGCGGTCAGGGTGAGCCGCTGACCGGCAAGCTGACGCCGCCGCCGGGTGCCATCGTGGAGCAGGTGCTGATGGAGGCCGATGAGCAGAAACTGCTGATGGCTTCGGATGCGGGCTACGGCTTCGTCTGTACCTTCAGCGACCTCGTCTCGCGCAACCGTGCCGGTAAAGCGCTGCTGAGCCTGCCGCAGAATGCGAAGGTGATGACACCAATGGCGATCCACCACGCTGACGATATGCTGCTGGCGGTCACCAGCGCGGGCAGAATGCTGATGTTCCCGGTGGCGGATCTGCCGCAGCTGGCGAAGGGCAAGGGCAATAAAATCGTTTCAATCCCTTCTGCCCAGGCGGCCTCCGGCGAAGACAAGCTGGCCTGGCTGATGCTGCTGGCACCGGAGACCTCACTGACCCTGCACGTTGGCAAGCGTAAACTGACGCTGAAGTGGGATGACCTGAACAAGTTCCGCGCGGAGCGTGGACGTCGTGGTACGCTGCTGCCGCGTGGCCTGCAGAAAATTGACCGGATTGAAGTGGACGCGCCAGCCAGACCGGAAACCGGCGACAGCGAAGAGTAATCACCCGCCGGGTCAGCACGCCTGTCGTGGTGCTAACCCGGTGAAATGCGGCGAATTTCGCGAATTAACGATATACTTACCCGGTGTTTTGCCCGGGCAGAGTCTGAAAGCAATAACGAGGATGTGATGCTCTCAATTTTACGGTTCATCGTAGTGGTTATCTATTCGATACTGGTGTGTGTCTTTGGCTGTATTTATTGCCTGTTCAGCCCGCGTAATCCCCGCCACGTTGCCACCTTTGGTCATCTGTTTGGCCGCCTGTCGACGGTGTTTGGCGTCAAAGTTGAGCAGCGTAAACCTGCAGGATCGGAAAACCTGCCCAACGCCATCTATATTGCCAACCACCAAAATAATTACGACATGATCACCGCAGCCAATATTGTGCAGCCGACGACCGTTACCGTCGGCAAAAAAAGCCTGCTGTGGATCCCCTTCTTTGGTCTGCTCTACTGGCTGACCGGCAACCTGCTGATTGACCGTGACAATCGTGCCAAAGCGCATGGCACCATTGGTGAACTGATTGAGCAGTTCAAAAAGAAAAAGATTTCGTTCTGGATGTTCCCGGAAGGCACCCGCAGCCGTGGCCGTGGCCTGTTGCCGTTTAAAACCGGCGCTTTTCATGCCGCAATGGCGGCCGGTGTGCCGATCATCCCGATTGTGGTGAGCAACACTCATGACAAAATTAAGCTGAACCGCCTGCATAACGGTCTGGTGATTATTGAGATGCTACCACCAGTGGACACCAGCGCTTTCGCCGATCAGTCGGTGCGCAAGCTGGCTACCCACTGCCGTGAACTGATGGCTGCCAAGCTGGAAGAACTGAATGCAGAAGTGGCCGAACGTGAGGCTTCCGGCAAAATTTAATCCAGGCATGGTGCAAAATCTGCAACAAAACACACGGCATTTACAATCATAAAAAATGGAACGTGGCCTGATAATAAGGGCCGCATTTTTCGGTTACGGAGTTTTTATGTCCTTCAGTCGACGTCAGTTTATTCAGGCATCGGGCATAGCGCTGTGCGCCAGCGCGCTGCCGGTCAAAGCCCTGGCTGCCGGGCCGGGCACCGCTTTGCCGGTGCCGCCGCTGGTTGAGTCCCGTCGCGGGCAGCCTATCTTCCTCACCCTGCAGCGCAGCCACTGGTCTTTTACCGGCGGCAGCAAAGCGCAGGTCTGGGGAGTTAACGGTCTCTATCTTGGCCCGACGGTGCGTGTCTGGAGCGGCGATGACGTCAAACTGATTTACAGCAACCGCCTCAACGAACCAGTGGCGATGACTGTCGCCGGGCTGCAGGTTCCTGGCGCTCTGTCGGGTGGCGCTCCACGGCTGATGTCTCCCGGTGTTGACTGGTCGCCTGTGCTGCCAATCCGTCAGACAGCGGCCACCTGCTGGTATCACGCCAACACGCCAAACAGAATGGCCCAGCACGTCTATAACGGGCTGGCCGGAATGTGGCTGGTGGAAGACGAAGTCAGCAAAGCGTTGCCGCTGCCAAATCACTACGGCGTCGATGATTTTCCGCTGATTATTCAGGACAAGCGGCTCGATAACTTCGGCTCACCGGAATACGATCCGCCTGAGGATGGTGGTTTTGTTGGCGATACGCTGCTGGTTAATGGTGTGCAGAATCCGTTTGTCGATGTCTCACGTGGCTGGGTGCGCCTGCGCCTGCTGAACGCTTCCAACTCACGCCGTTATCAATTGCAAATGAGCGACAGCCGTCCGTTCAATGTGATTGCCAGCGACCAGGGTTTTCTGCCTGCGCCAGTGGCGGTGCAGCAGCTTTCTCTGGCTCCCGGTGAGCGCCGGGAAATCCTGGTGGATATGAGCCAGGGCGATGAAGTGTCCATTACCGCAGGAATATCTGCGGGGATTGTTGAACGCCTGCGCGGTCTGTTCGAACCTTCGGGCATCCTCACCTCCACCCTGATCCTGACGCTGCGACCAACCGGGCTGCTGCCGCTGGTGACCGATAACCTGCCGATGCGGCTGCTGGCGGATCAGGTGATTGAAGGCAACATCAGCCGCACGCGCGAATTCCGGCTGGGTGATTCGCTGCCGGGCATCAACGGCTCGCTGTGGGATATGGGGCGCATTGATACTCAGGCGCAGCAGGGCAGTTTTGAGCGCTGGATTATCCACGCCGACTTGCCACAGGCTTTCCATATTCAGGGAGTCATGTTCCTGATTAAAAACGTCAACGGCGCGCAGCCAATGGCGGAAGACCGGGGCTGGAAAGACACCGTCTGGGTAGACGGCAGCGTGGAGCTGTTTGTCTCCTTTACCCAGGCTTCGTCAGACCACTTCCCGTTCGTCTACTACAGCCAGACGCTGGAAATGGCCGATCGCGGCACCGCAGGGCAGCTTCAGGTACAGCCTGTTATTGGTTAAATTCCATACAGATAAGATATTGATGGTCATCAGAAGTCGTCACCGGACGGGAGCAGCTTGCGAGCTGCCCATGTGATAACGCACTCCGACAGCCAGCCTCATTTAAGCCCGGGAATTAACCCTTAGTTATTTTCCGGTCTTTGGCCTATAATACCGCTCCTTTTTTCGCCAGATGACCTCTTTATGCGCGCTGCCAGCCTGATCCAACCGGATCGTGAACTCTTCTCATGGCCCCAGTACTGGGCTGCCTGTTTCGGACCTGCCCCTTTCCTGCCAATGTCGCGGGAAGAGATGGATATCCTCGGCTGGGACAGCTGCGACGTGGTGATCATCAGCGGAGATGCCTATGTTGATCATCCCAGCTTTGGCATGGCGATTATCGGCCGGATGCTGGAGGCGCAGGGCTTCCGCGTTGGCATCATTGCCCAGCCGGACTGGAACAGCAAAGAGGACTTTATGCGCCTCGGCAAGCCCAACCTGTTCTTCGGCGTGACGGCCGGAAACATGGATTCGATGATCAACCGCTACACCGCCGACCGTAAACGTCGCCACGATGATGCTTATACGCCGGACAATCAGCCGGATAAGCGCCCGGACCGCGCCTCGCTGGTCTACACCCAGCGCTGTAAAGAAGCCTGGCGCGACGTGCCGGTGATCCTCGGCGGGATCGAAGCCAGCCTGCGGCGCACGGCGCATTACGATTACTGGTCCGATACCGTTCGACGCTCGGTGCTGGTGGACAGCAAGGCGGATATGCTGATCTTCGGCAACGGTGAACGGCCACTGGTGGAAGTGGCGCACCGTCTGGCACAGGGCGAAGAGATCGGCGGCATCACCGACGTGCGCAACACCGCCTTTATGTGCCGTCAGGCGCGACCAGGCTGGCAGGGCGTGGACTCCACCCGGCTGGACCAGCCGGGCCGGATCGATGCCATTCCTAATCCCTATGGCGAGGATCTGGCTTGTGCGACCCCGGATGACACCGTGAAGGCTGATGGGGCGAAAGCCATTGTGGTGCAGATGCCGAAGCCAAAGCCGTGGGAGAAAACTTACGTGCTGCTGCCTTCTTACGAGAAGGTGAAAAATGACAAAGTGCTCTACGCCCATGCTTCCCGCATTCTGCATCATGAGACTAACCCCGGCTGCGCGCGGGCGCTGATGCAGAAGCACGGCGATCGCTACCTGTGGCTGAATCCACCGGCGATCCCTCTGACCACGCCTGAAATGGACAGCGTCTATGCGCTGCCTTTCCAGCGGGTGCCACATCCCTCTTACGGCCAGCAAAAGATCCCTGCTTATGACATGATCCGTTTCTCGGTGAATATCATGCGCGGCTGCTTTGGCGGCTGTTCATTCTGTTCAATCACCGAACATGAAGGCCGCATTATTCAGAGCCGCTCGCAGGAATCGATCGTTTCGGAGATTGAAGAGATCCGCGACAAGGTGCCGGGGTTTACTGGCATAATCTCGGACATCGGCGGCCCAACTGCCAATATGTATATGCTGCGCTGCAAAACGCCAAAGGCCGAGCAGACCTGTCGCCGCGCCTCCTGTGTCTATCCGGCTATCTGCCCACATATGGACACCGACCATCAGCCGACGATCGATCTCTATCGGCGCTCGCGCAAAATCACCGGCATTAAAAAGATCCTGATTGCTTCTGGCGTGCGTTACGATCTGGCAGTATCCGATCCCCGTTATATCAAGGAACTGGCCACGCACCATGTGGGCGGCTATCTGAAGATCGCGCCGGAGCATACCGAGGAGGGGCCGCTGTCGAAGATGCTGAAGCCGGGAATGGGCAGCTATTACCGCTTTAAAGAGCTGTTCGATCGCTATTCGAAAGAGGCGGGAAAAGAGCAGTATCTGATCCCCTATTTTATTGCTTCACACCCTGGTACCAACGATGAAGATATGGTGCATCTGGCGCTGTGGCTGAAGCAGAACCGCTTCCGGCTGGACCAGGTGCAGAACTTCTACCCGTCGCCGATGGCGAGTGCCACCACCATGTATCACAGCGGCAAAAACCCGCTCAGCAAGGTGGGCTACAAATCGGAAGATGTGACCATCCCGAAAGGCGATAAACAGCGGCGTTTGCATAAAGCTTTGCTGCGTTATCACGATCCTAAAAACTGGCCGCTGATCCGCGAAGCGCTGACGGCAATGGGGAAAAAGCATCTGATTGGCGGGCGTAAAGAGTGTCTGGTGCCGGTGGCGACGCTGGAAGAGCAGCGTGAGGCGCGTCGTGCATTGCGCGGTGCCCGTCCGGCCCTGACCCGTTACAGCCCGATAAAAGGGCAGCAGCGGAAAAGATAAGAAGAGGGCGGAGTCGGTGCTCCGCCCTGCTGATATTTAGTTCAGTTCGTCAGGGTTTGGTCCCAGACGATTACCGATATCCAGCGTGGCAATATCGCTGATCTCCGGTTTTTCCAGACGGAAGTCGAAGACTTCGAAGTTCTCCTGAATACGCGAAGGGGTGACCGATTTCGGGATCACCACCAGGCCGCTGTCCAGGTGCCAGCGGATGACGATCTGCGCCGGGGTTTTGCCGTATTTCTTCGCCAGGTTTTTAATCACCTCCTGATCGAACACGCCTTTGCCGCCCTGTGCCAGCGGGCTCCATGACTCGGTCTGGATTTGGTGCATGGCGTTCCACGAATGCAGCGTGCGCTGCTGGAACATCGGGTGCAGCTCAATCTGGTTTACCACCGGGCTGACGCCGGTTTCATCCATCAGGCGTTTCAGGTGCGCTTCCTGGAAATTGCAGACGCCGATACTTTTGGTCAGTCCCTGCTTCTGCAGCTCAATCATCGCCTTCCATGCTTCAACATAATTATCTTTGCCCGGACACGGCCAGTGCATCAGATAGAGATCGACGCTCTCGAGCTGCAGTTTTTTCAGGCTGGAGGCCATCGCTTTTTCGGCGTTCAGCTGATCGTCGTTCCACAGTTTGGTGGTGACGAAGATATCGTCTCGTGCGACATCCGTTTCCTGCAGCGCCTGACCGATCCCTTCCTCGTTTTTATAGATTGCGGCAGTATCGATGGAACGGTAGCCCACCTCCAGCGCTTTGATCGCAGCCTTACGTGCATCATCTATAGTGGCCTGCCAGACGCCAAGACCGAACTGCGGCATCATATTGCCATCGTGGAGTTTAATTATTGGTTGCTCTGCCATGATCTCTCCTTTGCAGCGAATGAACCGGCTGCTCTGCGCCGGTTGGTAATGTTAAGTTTAGTTGAGTTTAACGGGTCGTCTGATAAATCTTATGATGTCGTGCCGATGAAAGTTTTACCGGCGGAAGACCGGAAAAACGTGCCCGTTTCTGCCGCTTTCTTGCCTGATCCTCCACAATGCTGGAGGATCGCTGACAGATTCGGCATGATGTGGCCAGGCTCCTCTCAGCGTAAGAACCGACTATGGATCGCAATACCCTCTGTACCCGGCTCGCCAGCCAGGTGATTAAGCTGGTCACCACGGGCGCGTCGACAATGGCTTCTCTGCCGGATGTCAGGTTGATTTACGCCAACCAGCCGAGCGGTCGCACCCCCGTGCTTTACACTTCCGGTATCGTGATCCTGTTTCAGGGACATAAAATCGGCTACCTCGGTAATCATGTTTTCCACTACGACGCCACGGAATATCTGATGCTCACCGTGCCTCTCTCGGTCGAGTGTGAAACTTTCGCTACGCCTGAAGAGCCACTGGCCGGGATTCTGTTGAACGTTGATCCGGTCAAGCTGCAGGACTTGCTGATTGATATCGGCGACGATGACAGCTTCCAGCCGCAGCCGCAAACCCGGGGCATCCACTCATCAAAGCTGACTGAAGATATGCTTTGCGCGGCGGAGCGCCTGCTGGATGTGCTGCAAAGTCCGCGTGATGCCCGCGTGCTTGGCCCACAGATTATCCGGGAGATCCTTTATCACGTGCTGACGGGGCCGTGCGGCGGGGCGCTGATGGCGCTGGTCAGCCGCCAGACGCAGTTCAGCCAGATAGCCCGTGCGCTGCGGCGTATTCAGCATCATTACACCGACAATCTCAGCGTTGATCTGCTGGCGGCGGAAGTGAACATGAGCGTCTCGGCTTTCCACCATAACTTCAAGGCGGTCACCAGCACTTCTCCGCTGCAATATCTGAAAAGATACCGGCTGCACCAGGCCCGGATGCTGATGCTGCATGAGGGATTGAAGGCCAGTGCGGCAGCGATGCGGGTAGGGTATGAGAGTGCTTCGCAGTTCTCGCGGGAATTTAAGCGCTATTTTGGCGTGACGCCGGGTGAAGAGATTACCCGCATGCGTCAGGGAGTCTGAGGGCAGGCCGGAACCCGGCCTGAATCAGGAGGATTTACGGCGCTTCAGCACCAGTGTGATACTGCCCACCAGGCCAGCACACAGCAGCACCAGCGGTAAAATCATCAGTATCGCCATCACCTGGTCTTCATGACGCTTGATAAACGGCACCTGGCTGATGGCATAACCCAGCGATACCAGAATCCCAACCCACAGCAAGCCGCTCAGCCAGTTAAAGAACTGAAAACGACCGTTTTTCAGGCCGGAGATCCCTGCCATGGTGGGCAGGATGGTGCGGACGAACGCCAGAAAGCGCCCGGCCAGCAGCGCCATCAGGCCATGACGGTGGAACAGGCTCCAGGCCCGCTGGTGATACTGTGCGGGCAGATGCATCAGCCAGCTTTTCACCAGCCGCGTATTGCCCAGCCAGCGGCCCTGCAGATAGCTGAGCCAGCAACCGAGGCTGGCGGCAAGCGTCAGGATCACTACCGTCGGAATGAATCCCATCACCCCTTTGGCAATCATTGCTCCAGCCAGCAGCAGCAGGCTGTCACCCGGCAGGAACGCTGCGGGCAGCAGGCCATTTTCCAGCAGCAGAGTAACGAACATAATGCCGTACACCACCCAAACCACATCCGGATTGGCCAGCGCGGCAAAATCCTGATGCCACAGCGCGGAGACAATCTCGTGTAAAACTGCCATTTCATATCCTGTTTACTGCGTTGAGCTGACGATTGTACTGACAATATGGCCGCTGCACTTTGATCGCTGACGCGGATAACGTTTTATTGAGGCTCTGTTTAACTTATTTCATGCAGGGCAGTTTGCCAGACGGTCAAATCCGGCAGCCAGGTCGGCGATCAGGTCATCGACGTTTTCCAGACCGATATGCACCCGCACCAGCGTCCCGCTGAAGTCGACGCCGCCTGCCGGACGAATGGCGGCCAGCTCTTCCGGCTGATTCGCCAGGATCAGCGACTCATAGCCGCCCCATGAGTAGGCCATGCTGAAATGCCCGAAGTGATCGAGATACTCCGCCAGCTGGTGGTCGGTCAGACGGGCCTTAAGGACAAACGAGAACAGTCCGCTGCTGCCAGTGAAATCCCGTTTCCAGAACTCATGCCCTTTACATTGCGGCAGGGCCGGATGGTTAACTACCGCCACTTCGGGTCTTGCTGCCAGCCAGTTCGCGACTTTCATCCCGCTTTCGTCATGCTGGCGAAGGCGTACCGCCAGCGTTCTCAGGCCACGGCTCGCCATATAGGCTGTATCAGCATCCACCATCTGGCCCATCAGGTAGGAGTTTTCACGCAGCTGCGCCCAGCAGCGCTCATTGGCCACGGCGGTGCCAATCATCGCATCGGAGTGGCCAATCAGGTATTTGGTCCCCGCCTGAATGGCGATGTCGATGCCGAAAGAGAGCGCCGGGAACAGAATGCCGGCAGCCCAGGTATTGTCGATCATAATGATCGCGTCCGGGGCTTTACTGCGCACGGCGGCAACAATAGCCGGAATATCCTGCACTTCCATGGTGATGGAAGCGGGTGACTCCAGGAAGACTACCCGGGTGGTTGGCTGCACCAGTTCGGCAATCTCTACGCCGGTGCAGTGATTGAACCAGGTGGTGGAGACGTTCATTTTGCTGAGGATTTTGCTGCAGAAGTCCTGAGTCGGCTCGTATACCGAACCGGCCATCAGCACGTTATCGCCAGCGGAAACAAAGGCCAGAATGGCGTTAGCTACCGCAGCTGCGCCGCACGGATAGAGCACGCAACCCGCGCCGCCCTCCAGTTCGGTCATCGCCTCCTGCAGGGAGAAATGGGTCAGCGTTCCGCGACGGCCATAAAACAGTTCGCCCTCAGCCCGTCCGGCCGTGGCCCGTTTTTTTTCTGCCACGCTGTCAAAAACCAGCGATGAGGCCCGCTGGATCACGCTGTTGACTGACCCCATGGTATATCGTTTGCGGCGTCCGGCGGCAATCAGCGCCGTTTCAATGTTTTTACTGGTCATCAGGATGCTCGGTTAACGGATGGCATTTATTCCCTAACGTTAACACGGCAGGCGGCGGCGCGAAATTCGCCAACCCGCTAAGTGACAAAGATTCAGCAAAAACCCCCTGCTTATCGGTAACAAAACCGAAAGAGTGTAAAAATTGGCAACCAGCGGGTAAATAGTAATGATAACCACTATCAATTCGTCATTGATTTGGTATGATCCGCACTGGCTTTTTTTACCGTTTTCCGTTGGAGACACAGCGTGACGAATGATTTGATGCAGACGGATCTCTCCGTCTGGGGCATGTACCACCATGCAGACATCGTGGTTAAAGTGGTAATGATCGGTCTGCTACTGGCGTCGGTTGTGACATGGGCCATTTTCTTCAGTAAAAGTGCAGAGCTCAGCTCGGCAAAACGCCGCCTGAAGCGTGAACAGCAGGCGCTGGCCGGTGCCCGTTCTCTGCAGGATGCAGCCGCCACCTGTGCGAACTTTAAAGGCAACAGCCTGACCACGCAGTTGCTGAAAGAAGCTGAAAATGAGCTGTTATTGTCAGAAGGCTCAGACGATAACGACGGCATCAAAGAGCGTACTGCTTTCCGTCTGGAGCGCCGTGTGGCCTTCTTCAGCCGACACGCAGGTCGTGGCAATGGTTTCCTGGCCACCATTGGCGCCATTGCGCCGTTTGTCGGCCTGTTCGGCACGGTGTGGGGCATCATGAACAGCTTTATCGGTATCGCCCAGACGCAGACCACTAACCTGGCTGTAGTGGCTCCGGGCATTGCGGAAGCGCTGCTGGCAACCGCCATCGGTCTGGTTGCCGCTATCCCTGCGGTCGTGATCTATAACGTGTTCGCCCGCCTGATCGGCAACTACAAAGCGATACTGGGTGATGTGGCTGCACAGGTGATGCTGTTGCAGAGCCGCGATCTGGATCTGGCCGCCAGCAATGGCGCACCGCGCACGCAAACCGCGCAGAAACTGCGGGTAGGGTAAGCACCATGGCAATGCGATTAAATGAAGATCTCGATGGCAACGGTGAAATGCATGAAATCAACGTCACGCCATTTATCGACGTCATGCTGGTGCTGCTGATTATCTTTATGGTCGCCGCGCCGCTGGCCACCGTTGACGTTCGCGTTAATCTGCCTGCCTCGACCAGTGCGCCTCAGCCGCGTCCGGAAAAGCCGGTCTATCTCTCTATCAAGGCGGATAAGCAGCTGTTTATCGGCAATGATGCGGTCACCGCAGACTCGCTGGTAGATGCGTTGAACGGTCAGACGCAGGGTAATAAAGAGACCACCATATTCTTCCAGGCTGACAAGTCGGTGGATTATGAGACGCTGATGGGCGTAATGGATAAGCTGCGCCAGGCGGGGTATCTGAAGATTGGCCTGATGGGCATGGAAACCGTCAGCAAGTGATCAGGTTGCTCCGTTGAGTCATACGAACAGCAAAAAGCCCCGTTGAGGGGCTTTTTTAATGGTGCAGAGTTTGTAAAGTCAGGAGGATTACATCTGTACTGCCGGAACTCCGCCATGCTTTGCCTGATACTGACGGATCAGGCGTTTAATCACCATTGTGCCGATCAGGCCACAAACCGCTGCGAAGGTCAGCCATACGCCCGGCATCGCCTTATCACCCGTGGCGTGGATCAGATAGCTTGAGACTGCCGGAGTGAACCCGCCAAACAGTGCAGTCGCCAGGCTGTAGGCCAGTGAGAAACCGGTAGCGCGCACTTCAGCAGGCATCACCTCGGCCAGATAAACCACCATCGCACCGTTATAGCTGGCGTAGAGGAAGGAGAGCCACAACTCGGCCTCCAGCAAGTGAGTAAAGGTCGGAGAACCCACCAGCCAGTGCAGAACGGGCCATGCGGTGGCAATCATTAACACGCTGAACAGGATCAGCAGCGGGCGGCGGCCATAGTGGTCAGACACCGCACCCATTATCGGCAGCCAGATCAGGTTCGACAGGCCCACGCAAAGCGTGACGAAGAAGCTCTGCTTGTCGCTCATCATCAACACGGTTTTGCCAAAGGTTGGTGTAAAGGCCGTGATCATATAGAACATCACGGTGGTGGTGACGACCATCAGCATCCCCGCCAGAACCAGCGCCCAATTGCGGCCCACAGAACGGACAATTTGTCCCATTGTGGGATGGACTTTGCGCTGGCTGAACGCCTCTGTTTCTTCCAGCATGCTGCGGATCCAGAACAGGAAAGGCACGATCAGACAGCCAATCACGAACGGAATACGCCAGCCCCAGTCAGTGACCTGGTCTTTTGCCAGCAGGTGATTCAGGCCCAGACCAAGCAGAGCGGCAAAGATCACCGCAATCTGCTGGCTACCGGACTGCCAGCTGACGAAAAAACCTTTACGATTTTTCGGCGCGATTTCAGCCAGATAAACTGAAACCCCACCCAGTTCCACCCCGGCGGAGAAGCCCTGCAGCAGGCGTCCTGCCAGGATCAGGATCGGGGCGGCGGCCCCGAGCGTGCTGTAGCCGGGAACCAGGGCGATGGTCAGGGTACCAATGGCCATCAGACCCAGCGTCACCAGCAGCCCTTTCCGGCGGCCGTGATGGTCAATATAGGAGCCCAGAATAATCGCGCCGAGCGGGCGCATCAGGAAACCGGCACCGAAGGTCATCAGCGTCAGCATCAGTGAAGCGAACGGGTTATCTCCGGGGAAAAAGGTTTTGGCAATGGCGGTGGCATAGTAACCAAACACCATAAAATCATACATCTCCAGAAAGTTACCGCTGGTGACGTTGAAGATGGTTTTGGCATTGCCCTGAGGCTTTTTAGCGGAAGAAGCTACAGCAGTCATACAGCATCCTTATGGGTTTTCTCCCGTTTTAGCCTGCACTGAGCGGATTTAATGTGATGAGAGTCACCGTTAATAAGGTGCACCCTGATCACATTGGTAACAAAAAATTAACAGATTCAGGACCCTCGCACTCTGGACCTTTTTGAGCACTGGCAGAATCTTCTGAAGCAAACAGATAACATTTTTTAATATTTTATCGCATTTGGCTGATATGGATTTTTAGCCTGTTTTCAGCTTGTTGGCCGGTATTACCGGGCTTCGGTGAACAGACGCCGCTGAAACGTGCGGGCCAGCCTGCCGAACTTGCCGGGGTCTATGTTTACCTCGCCTCGCAGGAGTCCAGCTACGTCACCGCCGAGGTTCATGGCGTGACGGGCGGGAACCATCTCAGCTAAAACGACAAATCAATCACCACGCTGCCGCTGCAGCTGCCCGCCACTGGCGTAGCCTGCGAAGTCAGGATCTGCGCCGTGTAATTGTATGGTGAGCAGAATATGGCAGGTTATTTGCTCAGAGGCGAATTGCGGGATGCTGTGAATGTAATAAAGAGCGAAGAAAGCAGTCCGCCAGCCTCTGTCTAATCGACACTGGCAGACCTATAATAGTGGGCAAATCCCCTGGATGGGTCTGTCACAGTTTTGGCTAAATATCAGCAGTTAATCGATCAAGTTCGGCAGCAGATCGTCAGTGAGATCTGGTTGCCGGGTGAAAAGCTTCCCTCTCTGCGTGAGCAGGTCTCGCTGAACGGCATGAGCCTGATGACGGTGATGCATGCCTATCAGGTGCTGGAGAGCCAGGGCTGGATCCAGTCCCGCCCGCAGTCCGGCTACTACGTTGCACCCCGCGCGGAGTTTCTCAGCCAGCCTGCCGGGCACCTGAAGGTCCAGCTGGCCGAGTCGGTGGATATCAATGCCTTTATTTTCGATGTGCTACAGGCCTGCCGCGACCCCGCTATTGTGCCTTTTGGCTCTGCCTTTCCCGATCCGGGACTGTTCCCACAGCGTCAGCTGATGCGTTCACTTACCGCTGTGTCGCACTCGCTCAAGCCTGCTGATGCCCTTAATAATTTGCCACCGGGTAATGAGACACTGCGTAAAACGCTGGCGCAACGTTATGCCCTGCAGGGCATTCAGGTATCGCCGGATGAAATAGTGATCACCAACGGGGCGATGGAAGCGCTGAACCTGAGCATGCAGGCAGTGACCGAGCCGGGTGACTGGGTGGCGATAGAAAATCCCTGCTTCTACGGGGCATTGCAGGTGATTGAGCGGCTCAAGCTGAAAGCCGTGGCGATCGCCTCCGATCCGCAGCATGGTCTGGATCTCGAAGAACTTTCCGGGGCGCTGGAGCGCTGGCCGATCAAAGCCTGCTGGATGATGACCAACCAGCAGAACCCGGTGGGCTGTACGCTGAGCAAAGAGAAAAAGCAGCAGCTGGTGACGCTGCTGGCAAAACACCAGGTGACGTTGATTGAAGATGATGTCTACAGCGAGCTCTATTTTGGCAGTGAAAAGCCGCTGCCCGCCAAGGCTTTTGACCGGGACAGCAGCGTGCTGCACTGCTCATCATTCTCAAAAAATCTGGTGGCGGGCTTTCGGGTGGGCTGGGTTGCCGCCGGTAAGCATGCCCAGCGTATTCAGCGTCTGCAGCTGATGAGCACGCTCTCCACCAGCGCCCCAATGCAACTGGCGCTGGCAAACTATCTGGGTACCCGCAGCTACGACAGCCATCTGCGGCGGCTGCGCCAGCTTCTGGAGCAGCGTAAGACCCAGGCGCGGGCCTCACTGAAACGCCACCTGCCTGCCGCCGCGCGGATTAACGATTCGCAGGGCGGCTATTTTCTGTGGATTGAGCTGCCCCGGCAGATCAACACTACTGACCTGTATTACCTGGCGCTGCAACACAATATCAGTATTGCGCCCGGTAAAATGTTCTCTTCCGGCGAGCAGTACGCCAACTATTTCCGCTTCAACACGGCATGGGAATGGGGGGAAGTGCAGGAAGCGGCCGTAGCGACGCTCGGTGGCCTGATTGCCGGAATGCTGTCGGGTCAGCCGGGCTGACCCGCGAAACTCAGACGCTGGAGGCGGGCTGCTGGCCCCAGGTGAGATGATAGACATCATAAAAGTCCACCTCGCCTTTTAGCGAGATCAGCTTTTCAATGCCTTTTTTGACGTTATCCGGGACCTGATTACTGGAAAGAATATCCTGAATCGCTTGCTGCGACAGGGTACGCACGTAATACCATTCCCCGTTATAACAGACACGCAGGTCCAGCGTATCAATATCCTCAAAGCGGTAACGCGGATTCACATCCAGCATCATCAGGCCGCTCATCAACAGTACGAAAAAGGTCGCGCCCCAGAATGCAGGCCAGCCAAGAAACTCGGTGGTGAAAATTAACGCCACGGTCAGGGCATAACAGACATACATTGACGCCCACAGTCCGGGGTGATTTTTTAAAAAGGTAAAGCTGAGGCGCGGTTTATTATCACGCTGTTCTTCACGGTTCAGCGTGTCGATTTCACGAAGCAGGATTTGTTTGACGTCTTCCACAATGGATCTCCCAACTGATTCTGCTAACACTTAATCACAGGTTGTCAATTCACGGCAGACACAGTTAGGGTAAATAAAGCTATAACAGTTGCGCTGAAATGGGGAGTTTTTAGAGCTTTTAGGACATAATTTCCTCCAGATTGGGAAAGAGAAGAGATGACTAAGGAAATAATGAAACAGCTACTCAGAAGCACTCTTTTTATCACCGCAATTGGCAGTGCTTGTCCCGCGCTGGCAATCGACTGCGGCAAACCTTCCAGCATTGTAGAGAATACCATTTGCAACTCTTCCCAGCTCACCTGGCTTGACTCGGTAATGAGTAATGCTAATCGTGAGGCGCTGGCGGGAAAAAATGCGGCGCCCGCTCTTCAGCATATTGAAAAGTGGCATGATTCACGGAACGCCTGCACCTCCATCAATTGCCTGCGTTGGGCATATCTTCAGGGACTTAGCACACTGTACCAGGCACCGGAAAATTTTAACTGGAACGGTACCTGGTGGAATACTTCGGCTACCAATGGCAACGGCGGGAAAATCGTCATCAGCAAAGCCAGTGAGTGGGCGTTCGATTTTTCCGGGGAGATATGGGGAGGCGTATACAAATCGGCCCTGCGCAGCAACGTGAAGAAATACTGGGGGCTGGGCTTTACCGATCGCATTGCATGGGGCGGCGATTGTAGCGTGCTGTTTATTCCACGGCCCGACGGAAAAATCGAGATTAACAGTGATAACAGCGGCAGCTGTAAGCTGCTGATGCAGGATTACATCACTATTGATGGCGTGTATCAGCGATCGGATATCGATCCCCGTCCGGCCGCCACATTACAGTCGATAGGCGTGTTACCGACCAGAGCGCTGGATGAGCGCTTCCGCCAACTGGCCGGTAAGGATTATCTGAAGTATGTTTGGGCGGCAAACAACGTCCTGTATTCGGAAGATCAGGACGATATTGGCGCAACGGTGCTGACCTTATCGGTTAAAGGGGCTGCCAGCCGTAATGCGGCGATCATCATGTATACGCCGGAAGGTAAAATCTGGGCAATGCTGGTCACGCCGGATGCCGGTAAAGAAAACAAAATCAGCATCAGCTATATCACCACCGAAGAGGGTGACAAAACCCCGCCCAAAACGCTGACTAACTGGCGGGCTTTGTTCCTGGATTAAGTGGGCCAGCGGCCGGCATACGGCTTAACTCAGGGCGGATAGCCCCCTGAGCTTTTCCCTTTTTGTCAGGTTACCGTGCCGACAATCCGTAAATCCACTTCATCAGGCACCTCATTGTAAGAGAGAATATGCAGCCCGGCGGCGAACAGTCTGGAATAGCGGGCTATCAGCGGGCGCAGTTGCGGGGTGACCAGCAGCACCGGCGTCAGGCTTTGCGCCTTCAGCTGTTCCAGCACCACCGGCAGCGTGGACTGCAGCTGGGTGAGGATATTGGGATCGACCGGGAAGCTGTCGAGACTGACCTTGCCAGCCTGCTGTGCCTGGCTCAGCGATCCGAGCAGCAGCGTTTCCAGTTCATTATCCAGCGTGTAAGCCGAAAGCGGTTTGTTATCCGGCGCGATTGCCGCCACCAGCGCCCGCCGCAGCGCAAACCTCACGTCGGAAGCCAGCAGGATGGCATCTTTGGTCAGTGCGGCGCTCTCCACCAGCGTGGTGCCGATGGTGGCGATATCCTTCAGCGAAACCTGCTCCTGCAGCAGCAGGCGATAGACCTTGAGCTGCTGGCTATAGTTCAACGCAATATTCAGCTCTTCCGCCAGCCTCGGCGCAACAGCGGAAAGGCGCTGGTTGAGCGGGGTGATATCATCAAAATTAAACAGCTCCGGCAAATGTTCCCTGGCGACCTTGTTCACATGCGTGGCGATCACGCTGGCGCAGTCCACCACCTGATAGCCGTAGTTGAGTGCTTTAGCCTTACTCTCCGGGGTTATCCAGGTCACCGCCAGCCCATAGGCTGGATCGGTATCCAGCACGCCGTCCACTTCGCCATACTGTTCTGCGGTTGGAATTGCCATCAGCCGGTCGGGATGAACCTCTCCCAGCGCGGTGCGGACGCCGTTCACTTTGATCACGTACTGCACCGGCTTAAGGCGAAAATCTTCGCGGATGGCTATCTCCGGCAGCAGTACGCCACTGGTTTCTGACACCACCTGACGCACCCCGCGTACCCGTTGGGTCAGGGTATTGCCGCGGGATTTGTCCACCAGTGTCACCAGTTTATAGCCGAGATAGAGGCTGAGAGGTTCAATCAGCGGAATACTCTGCCAGCTGACGGTCACGCCCTCATCGGCATCCAGCGCACGTGCCACGCTGGCAAGCTCCTCGTTGCTCTGGGCAGGAGGCTGCACCACACGGCTCTGACGCCAGGCGATAAACAGCATCAGCGCGGTGAAAATCAGGAACACCAGATGCGGCATTCCCGGCACTATCGCCAGCACAAACATCACAAAGGCGGCGGTGCAGAGCGTGGCAGGTTTAGCCAGCAGCTGGCTTTTTATCTCATCGGCAATGCCGCCGCTGTCGTCGTCACTGACGCGAGTGACGATAATCGCCGCCGCAGTGGCTAACAGCAGCGAAGGGATCTGTGCTACCAGCCCGTCACCAATGGTCAGCAGAACATACTGTTCAAACGCCTGGCCGGCATCCAGGTTGTATTTAAAGATGCCGATCAGTATCCCGCCGACCACGTTTATCAGCAGGATCATGATCCCGGCGATCGCATCACCGCGCACAAACTTCGATGCGCCGTCCATCGCGCCGTAGAAATCAGCCTCATTGGCGACGTCCCGGCGGCGTGCACGGGCCTGTTCCTGATTAATTAACCCGGCATTCAGATCGGCGTCGATCGCCATTTGTTTGCCGGGCAGGGCGTCCAGCGTGAAGCGGGCCGACACTTCAGAAATACGTTCTGCCCCTTTGGTCACCACCACAAAGTTGATGATCATCAGGATGATAAACACCACAAAGCCGACCACAAAGTTGCCGCCGATCACCACGTTACCGAAGGATTCAATCACCTTACCGGCAGCGCCAATCCCTTCGTGACCCTTAAGCAGTACCACGCGGGTGGAGGCCACATTAAGCGTCAGGCGCATCAGCGTGGTGATCAGCAGCAGGGTGGGGAACACCGAGAAATCAAGTGGGCGCCTGCTGTTTACGCTGGCCAGCAGCACCATCACCGCCAGCACAATGTTGAAGGTGAACAGCACGTCCAGCACCAGCGGTGACAGCGGCAGGATCACCATAGCCAGCACGCACAGCAGCAGCAGCGGCACGCCGAAATGGCTGTTGCGCAGCAGGGCCAGCGTCTGGCGGAAGCTAAACTTAGACATGCTCAGTTTTCCCCTCAACAGGAACAGGCATTTGCAGATCCAGCCGTGGCTTCTCGCCTGTACCCTGCCGCCACGCCTTCAGTTGCATGACATACGACAGGATATGCGCCATCGGTCGGTACAGGGAGGCTGGGATTTGCTGATTAACACGGGTACTGTGATAAATCGAACGCGCCAGCAGTGGGAACTCTACTACTTCAATCTTGTGTTTCTGCGCCACGCTGCGGATGTGCAGGGCGATATCATCCATCCCTTTCGCCAGAATAAACGGCGCGGCGGCTTTTTCAGGAGCGTACTTCAGCGCCACTGCGTAGTGGGTTGGGTTCATGATCACCACGTCAGCCCCGGGCACCTGGCTGGAAATCTGCCCCATCGCCATCTGGCGTTGCAGCTGGCGCACGCGGCCTTTAATCTGCGGATTCCCTTCCTGATTTTTGTATTCGTCGCGCACCTCTTTCTTGGTCATGCGCAGCTTCTTGATAAACATGAATTTGCTCAGCGGCACGTCGATAAAGGCAAACACGGCGATGATCATCACAAAGCGCTGCATAATGTCGCCATACTGCTGCAGGCCGGAGACAATCGCGTCATGCAGAAAGTGGCTTTCCAGATTCAGCAGCTCCGGCAGTTTCTGACGGAGGGTCATCGCCAGCATCGCCAGCAGCACCGCGCATTTGAGAATCATCTTCAGCACATCGACAAAATGCTGTTTACCCACCAGCCGTTTCACCCCGGCGATCGGGCTGAGTTTTTTGAAGTCAGGCATGATACGTTTCAGCACGAAAACCCAGCCGCCGGGCATCAGATTTGCCAGCGCAGCCGAGACCGGAATGGGCACGAGGGTGGCCGCCACCTTGATGACAATCAGCACGTTAAGCAGCATAAATTCATGCAGCGCGCCGTCGTCGTTGATATGGTCCGCAATGCGCCGCAGGGCAATAAAAGAGCCGTGGATCAGGCTCTGATAGTACGGAAGAAAGGCGCTGAGGGTTACCAGGCTGGCGATTAGCCCCACCGCCATACCCAGATCTTTCGAGCGGGGAATATCCCCTTTCTCGCGGGATTTTCTCAGCTTAGTGGCACTGGGCTTTTCAGTTTTATCACCGCTACCGGACATCAGTTCACCTTTAATCGTTCAAGCTGCGCCAGCACGTCGTTGGTCAGCGTCAGATAGTGTTGGGGAATGCGGCTGCTCAGCAGCATCAGGCAGAGCAGGCCAAACAGCATGCTGATAGGAAAGCCCAGCGCAAACAGGTTCAGCGTGGGTGAAACCCGGTTCAGCAGGCCAAAGGTCCCCTGAACAATCAGCATGATGATCACCGTCGGCAACGCCAGCAGAAGCGCACCGGACATCATCCAGCCGAGCCCGGTAGCGAACGTTTTCAGCGTCAGCGAAGTAATCGCCTGGCCAATCGGCCACATGGCAAAACTTTTGTAGAGGATGGTCACTAACAGCAGATGTCCGTCCATGCCAAAGAACAACAGGCCGCAGAACACCGCAACAATCTGCGAAATCACCATGGTGGAGCTGCCGCTGCTGGGGTCGTTCATCACCGCCATACCCAGACCCATATTCATCGACAAAATGGCGCCGGAGGTCTGCAGGGCCAGGATCGCCCAGTTCAGCATCTGCCCGAACAGAAACCCCCAGAGGATCTGTTCGCCGGTGAGGATCAGGGCCTGCGCGGTCATCAGGTCATGCAGTACCACGTTGTTGCCAATCATCGGGGTGATAATGATGCTCAGCAGCAGCGCCAGACCCACTTTTGCCTTGCGGGGAAACGAGCGGTGCTCAAACAGCGGACAGAAGTGGAAAAAAGCAGCGATGCGCACCAGCGGCAGCCACAATGCCAGCAGCGGGGCAATCAGGTCCTGAATATTGATGCTCATGGTTTTTCTTCACCCCAGCAGCGTCGGGGCCTGTTCAAAAATCAACAGGGTGAAGTCAATCAACTGAGTAAGCATCCACTTACCGGCGAAGACCAGTACCAGCATGGTCATCACCAGCCTGGGCAGGAAGCTCAGCGTCTGTTCGTTAATCTGGGTGGTGGCCTGGAATACGCTGACGATCAGCCCGGTAACCAGGCTGGGCAGGATCGCCACCACCGAGATCATCAACACCAGCTTCAGGGCCTGGGCGATAATGTCACCGGCCACGTCGAGGGTCATCATAATCCCAGCCCCTGTACGCTGTGGGTCAGCGTGCCGACAATCAGCGACCAGCCGTCACAGAGCACGAACAGGATCAGCTTGAACGGCAGCGAAACGATCAGCGGCGACAGCATCATCATCCCCATTGCCATCAGGATGCTGGCGACAATCAGGTCAATCACCAGGAACGGGATATAAATCATAAAGCCGATGCGGAAGGCGGTTTTCAGCTCACTCAGTACAAAGGCTGGCGTGACGATGCTTAAGTCCTGCTGTTCCGCTTCACCGCTGGCGTTGGCGATGGTCATAATCTGGGTCAGCGAGGTGGTGCTGGTCTGCGACAGCATGAATTTCTTCAGCGGGGCCGAACCGGTAGCCAGAGCCTGCTGCAGGGTGATTTGCTCAGCCTGGTAAGGCACCACCGCATCGGTATAGATTTTCATCCACACCGGGCGCATCACCAGCAGGGTCAGCACCAGCGCGATGCCGGTCAGCACTTTATTGGGCGGACTTTGCTGCAGGCCCAGCGCCTGGCGCAGCAGCGACAGCACGATAATGAAGCGGGTAAAGCAGGTCATCATCAGCAGCATCACCGGCAGCAGGCCGAGCAGCGTCATCAGGATCAGAATTTCGATCTTGACGCTGTAATCCTGGCCGTTGGTAGTGTTGGTCGCGCTGAACAGCGTCAGCCCGTGGGATTCCGCCAGCGCCAGCGCCGGACACAGCAGCAGCGTACCGGGCAGAATAGCCCGCGTCAGCCAGCGGGAGGCGGATTGGTTCATAATGCCAGCTCACCCAGCTCTTTATTGTTGAACTCGATAATGCGCAGGCCGTATTTGTCGTTGACCACCACCACTTCGGCCTTGCCGAACAGGATGCCGTTCACCTTTACGTCCAGCGGTTCACCGGCCAGCTTGTCCAGCTCCAGCACCGAGTCGTTGTTTACGTGGATCAGCTCCGCAAGAGAGATCTCCACCGAAGCCACTTCCAGCGTCAGCGTGACCGGAATACGGCTGAACAGTGCCAGATGCCGCTGTTTATCCTGTGGTGTGGTAGCGGCGCTGTCGCTTACTGTCTCTTCGGCAGGGGCGACATCGTCCAGCGAAAAATCGAAATCCAGCCCGGAGGCCAGGCTGTCATTGGCATCAGTCATGCGTTTGCTCACTGTTAGGATCGGTAAATCCAGAAAAAAAGAGTTTGCCGTGATCTTCAGTAATCACGGCGGTCATCAGCGGCTGCCGGCCAATAAACAGCGGTACGCGGTCGGCCAGTGAAATGGGCAGAATATCGCCGCTTTTCAGCTGCATCAGGTCCGCCACTTTCAGCGAAACCGTGGCCAGATGGCCGGTTAAACGAACCGGCAGGGCCATAAAAGAGGTCTGGGTGCTGGCGGATTGTTCCAGTCCCGGACGGGCGCTGCGTTCGGCGCTCTGGCGCAGTGTGGCGAGCAACCGGTCAACGTGAGCACTGTCCAGCAACAGTGAAAACGTGCCGTCATAGCCGTCGAGGGCAAATTTAATCCGGTAAGACCAGTTAGTATTCAGCGAGGCGTAGTCAGGATTAATTTGCAGCGAACTGCCAAACAGCGAATCCTCAGTAATCAGCGTGACCAGTTCCTGCGCCAGTTTACTTTTCAACCGCTCTTCAGTACGGGTGACCGGCGTCTGTTGGGTAGAAATAACCTGTTTGTCCTTGCTCAGACCGTAATAGTCATGCAGAACGCTCAGCAGTAGAGGGCGGTCAATAATAATGGCCAGACTTCCTGTTTCACTGCTGAATATTTGTGCCTGCTTATGCCAGACATCCATTTCGAAGTGCAGAGACTTTAAAGAAATATTGACACGAAATTTTTTCAGGAAAAAGATATTCAGCTTTCCGTCAAAATGATCGTGCTTGTCCAGGAATATTTTCTGGATCTTATGATAAGGTCTTCCGAGCTTGTTAATTTCTAATTTCATCATCTCAGGATGTTCTCCGTGATGATAAATTCTTACCTTGCTCTTTTTAGGGCCCATGACTCAATCCGCTCAGCGAGTAGTAATGTGTCGGTAGCGCTTCACGTAATGATAACAAACGGGGTCAACCTGAAACTTACCGTAAAATGACGGCGTAAATTAGACCGTTTTTCAGCCAGCATAGCAATGCCTGAAGGCTTATTAATCCATTATTAATCTGCCGTTTCGCTTCCGATGATTGTTTATTAACATTATGATTTTATGGTGTTTATATTTTAATATTCCATTAAAGCTAAAACGAGTAACGGACGAAATGTATACTAATTTCCATCCTGGTAATCGCCATGGGTGAATTGTGAATTAAAGTATCAACATGTGGAAAATGTCTGAATGGAAATGAACAGGAAAATTGCTGGCTGTGCTGAGTATGATTTTGTTGCTCATTCTCCTGCCAGCGTAAATTTATTATCGCTGGCGCGACGCCTGGCGAAATTTAACGTCCCTGTGCTGATTACCGGTGAAACGGGTACGGGTAAAGAGTGTGTGGCGAAATATATTCACCATCATGCTTTTTATGAAGGTGCTCCTTATGTTGGGGTGAACTGTGCGGCCATTCCGGAAAATATGCTGGAAGCCATTTTATTCGGCTATGAGAAAGGCGCATTTACCGGCGCGGTCAGCAGTCAGCCCGGAAAGTTTGAACAGGCTAATGGCGGAACGCTCCTGCTGGATGAAATTGGCGATATGCCGTTGGCGCTGCAGGTAAAATTATTGCGCGTGCTGCAGGAAAAATGCGTTGAGCGACTGGGTAGCCATAAACCAGTGCCGCTTGATATCCGCCTTATTGCCTCGACCAATAAAGATCTTGAAGTGGAAATTGCTGAAGGGCGATTCCGTCAGGATCTGTTTTACCGTATTTCTGTTGTTCCCATCCATATTACCCCGCTGCGGGAAAGGGCAGAGGACATTATTCCGCTGACCGAATTGTTTATTCAGAAATACCAGTCTTTCTCCACCAGTAAACCGAGTCTGACCGCGCAGGCGCGACGCTCGTTGCTGGCACATGACTGGCCGGGCAACGTCCGCGAGCTGGAAAATGCCGTGCAGCGTGGCCTGATCATGTCTGACGGCGGCACGCTGGATCACGGTTGCCTGGGCCTGAAGTCAGCGCTGTCTGCGATCGGCGCACCTTCCCAACCTGAATGCAGCGATGAAAGCCCAATCAAACAGCGCGGCAGAATGGCGGAGTTCCAGTACATCATCGACCTGTTGCGGCGCTATCAGGGCAATAAATCCCAGACCGCCGCATTTCTTGGCATCACCCCGCGCGCGCTGCGCTACCGGCTTGCCAGTATGCGAGAGCAGGGTTTTGACCTCGGTTTACCCTCCTGATCCTCACAAAGGAAGTGCAAAAATGATCGAAAAATTAACCCTCAGCAACGCGGCAGGTCAGCACGCGATGATTGCTGAAATGGAACGGATGCGGGCTCAGGCTACGGCCTCTGCCCTGCCACCGATGGCGAACGATCTCGCCAGCGCGTCAGTCAGCGGTCCGGGTTTTGGCCAGGTGATGGAACAGGCGGTCAACCACGTTGATAACCTGCAGCATGTTGCCAGTGCCCAGCAGCGAGCGGTGGAACTGGGACTGAGCGACGATCTGGCCAGCGCGATGCTGGAAAGCCAGAAGGCCAGCGTGGCGTTCTCCGCGCTGATGCAGGTCCGCAACAAGCTCAGCAGCGCCTTTGACGAAGTCATGAATATTTCACTGTAGGTTCCGCGTGATCGAGAAACTGAAAGCCCTGCTGGGGCCGCTTAAAGCGGGTCAGCTGAAGAAATGGATCCTGCCCGGTGCCGCTGCGCTGGCGGCCACTGCCGTCATCGTTTCGCTGCTCTGGCAGAGCAATAACCATTACGTGATGCTCTACGGCTCACAGCAAAATGTGCCGATTGCACAGGTCGTGGAAGTGCTCAGCGGCGAGCAGATCTCCTACCGCGTGGAGCCGAACAGCGGCAACCTGCTGGTGCGGGAAACCGATCTGCCCAGAGCCCGTATGGCGCTGGCGGCCAAAGGGGTGTTCAGTCACACCCCTGCAGGTTATGAGCTGATGGACAAAGAAGAAATGCTCGGCAGCAGCCAGTTTATCCAGAACGTGCGGTTCAAGCGCAGCATGGAGGGCGAGCTGGCGCAGAGCATCATGGCGCTGGATGCGGTGGATTACGCCAGGGTGCATCTGGGAATCAGCGAAACCAGCTCTTTTGTGCTGAACAATAAACCTGACAGCACCGCGTCGGTGATGGTAAGGGTCCGTTTTGGTGAACAGATGAGCGACGAACAGGTCACCGCCATCGTTAATCTGATCGTCGGCAGTATTCCCGGGATGAAGCCAGGACAGGTACGGGTGGTCGATCAGCATGGTGTGCTGCTCTCCGCCAATATAGATGCTGCCGGAAACGGCACGCTCGACAATAAAGCCAGCAATAAAGTGCTGCTGCAGGTGCGTAAAGAGACCGAGCGCAGTCTGGCAAACGTGCTGGCCCCGGTGGTCGGTAACGAAAACTTCCGCATCAGTGTGGTGCCGCGTATCAACTTCAGCGAAGTTGAAGAGACCCAGGAGCGCTTCCTTGGCGATCCAAGGACCAGTACAGAAAGCCTGCAGCAGGAAAACACCACCGAGCAGCTGGCTCTCGGCGTGCCCGGCTCGCTGAGCAACCGTCCGGCGAATCAGGCTCCGGCCACCACTAATCCTTCTCAACTGGCGACCCGCAATCAGGCTCAGCGTCAGTTTAATTATGATCGCGATGTGCGCCATATCCGCCATCCTGGCTACCAGGTGGAGAAACTCTCGGTGGCGGTGGTGCTTAACCAAAGCTCACCTGCGGTAAAAGCCTGGACAGAAGAGAGCCGCCAGCAGGTACAGCAAATGCTTCAGCAGGCGGCAGGCATTGATCCCCAGCGTGGCGATGTGCTGAACCTCAGCCTGCTGGCATTTCCGGAGGCCACGCCGTGGTCGGAACCGCCGATCCCATGGTGGGAGCGTAAGAGCATTATCGACTGGAGCGTGCGTGGAGGGATTGCCCTGCTGCTGCTGCTGCTGACGCTGTTTGGCATCCTGCCGGTGCTCCGTCGCTTCAGTCGTCGCGACCCGGAACCGTTACTGGCTGAACCTCAGGAGCTGCCGGAAGGCGTCTTTATCGATGATGAACCGGCCAGCGAGCCGCAGCGGGCGCAGCTGCCTGCCAGCTCCTTCCAGCAGCAGGAAGCACTGCCGCCGCAGGGCTCCGGGCTGGAAACTAAAATCGCCTACCTGCAAACCCTGGCCGAGAGCGAAACCGACCGCGTGGCCGAAGTGATCAAACAGTGGATAAACAGTAATGAGCGCAATGCCGACAGCAAATAAACAGGAAACCCCCGCCAGCACCGCCCGTTCGCGACTGGAGCAGGCGGCTATTTTGCTGCTCAGCATAGGCGAAGAGGCGGCGGCGATGGTGCTGCGGAAAATGACCCGCGAAGAGGTGCTGCGCCTCAGCGAAACTATGGCGCGGCTGCACGGCGTCAAGTTAACTCAGGCCCGCCAGGCGATGAACGACTTCTTTAACGACTATCGCGATCAGAGCGGGATCAACGGCACTTCGCGCACCTATCTGCGCGGCATCCTGGAGCGTGCGCTCGGCAGCGATATCGCCAGCAGCGTGATCAACGGCCTGTACGGCGACGAAATCCGCCACCGTATGGCCCGGCTGCAGTGGGTGGATACTCCACAGCTGGCGGCGCTGATTGATCAGGAGCATTTACAGCTGCAGGCGGTCTTTCTGGCCTTCCTGCCGCCTGACGTGGCGGCTCAGGTGCTGACCCATCTGGCGGTCGAGCGTCAGGATGAAATTCTTTACCGTATCGCCCGGCTCGACGACGTGAACCGCGATGTGGTGGACGAGCTGGACCGCCTGATTGAACGCGGTGTGGCTGTGCTCTCCGAGCACGGTTCCAAGGTGCAGGGCATTAAGCAGGCGGCCAATATCGTCAACCGTATTCCCGGTAACCCGCAGTCGCTGCTGGATCAGCTGCACGCGCGGGATGAAAAAGTGGTCGATGAGCTGAAAACGGAAATGTACGAATTCTTTATTCTCAGCCGCCAGAGCCAGGTCACGCTGCAGCGACTGCTGGAAGAGATCCCACTCGAACAGTGGGCGATTGCCCTGAAAGGCACCGAGCCGGTGCTGAGCCAGGCCATCTACGAGGCAATGCCGAAACGGCAGGTTCAGCTGTTGCAGAGCACCACTGCCCGGTTGGGTGCGATACCGGTCAGCCGCATCGAGCAGGTGCGTAAAGACATCATGACCGAAGTGCGCACCCTGGCGGAAGAGGGTGAAATTCAGGTGCAGCTGTTCAGCGAACTGACGATGGAGTAAGGGATGAACAAGCTGAGCGGTAAATACCGCCTTTATCATTTTCCTCCGTTGCGTAAAAGCTGGCCGCTGACGGAAGGCCAGCAGGCTCCGCTGGACGCTGCAGAGTATCAGCAACAGCTGATGAACGGTTTTCAGCAGGGAATTAGCGACGGTTTCCAGCAGGGAGTCGAGCAGGGTAAGTCCCAGGGCTATGAAGAGGGGCTGGAGCAGGGGCTCCAGGCCGGAAGAGAGCAGGGGCGCGAAGAGGGTAAACGCCTCGCGCACCAGGAATTTAAACGTGCCGCCGAACCACTGGACAGTCTGGTACAGCAACTGACTGGCGCGATGGAGGAGTACGAACAGCGGCGGCGCAGCGAGCTGCTGCAGCTCGTCGAGAAAGTGACCCGCCAGGTAATCCGTTGCGAACTGGCGTTGCAGCCGACGCAGCTGCTGACGCTGGTGGACGAAGTGCTGAACAGTTTGCCGGAGATGCCGAAGCGCCTGCGCGTACTGATGAATCCGGAAGAATTTGCCCGTATCAGCGAGACGGAGCCGGAGAAAGTAGCCGAATGGGGCCTGACCGCCGAGCCTGAAATGGCGCCCGGCGAATGCCGCGTGGTCACCGAATCTGCCGAGATGGACGTGGGCTGCGATCATCGGCTGGGCCAGTGCATGAGCGTGCTGACCGAAAGTCTGAGCGGCGAGCAGGCTGACTGATGTCTTCACGTGAGCTTTCCGCCTTTGACAAGGCCCTGAAATCAATAGAAAACATCAGCCTGGCGCGCATTGCCGGACGGCTGGTGCGGGTCAACGGCCTGCTGCTGGAGTCGGTGGGCTGCCAGCTGGCCGTCGGCCAGCGCTGCCAGATTGAAGCGATGGGCGGCAAACTGATTGAAGCCCAGGTGGTAGGATTCAACCGCGATGTGACCTATCTGATGCCCTTCAAGCAACCGGAAGGGCTGATGGCGGGTGCCAGAGTGTTTCCTGGCGGCCGCGGCAGCGAGCTGACCATCAGTGAGAGCTGGCTGGGACGGGTGATTAACGGCGTCGGGGAGCCGATTGACGGCGCAGGACGGCTGGAGGGCGATACTCCTCTGCAGCAGCAAATCCCGCAGATCCATCCGCTGACCCGCAAACCGGTAGAGCACCCGCTGGACGCCGGCGTCAAAGCGATTAACGGCCTGCTGACCATCGGCAAAGGCCAGCGCGTCGGGCTGATGGCCGGTTCCGGCGTCGGTAAAAGCGTGCTGCTCGGCATGATTACCCGCAGCACCCAGGCGGAAGTGGTGGTGGTCGGGCTGATCGGTGAGCGCGGGCGTGAAGTGAAAGAATTCATTGAGCACTCGCTTGGCCCGGAAGGCCGGGCAAAATCGGTGGTGGTGGCGGCTCCGGCAGATGAATCGCCGCTGATGCGTATCAAGGCCACCGAGCTGTGCCATGCCATCGCCAGTCACTTTCGCGACCAGGGCAAAGACGTGCTGCTGCTGGTCGATTCGCTGACGCGCTACGCCATGGCCCAGCGTGAAATCGCGCTGTCGCTGGGCGAACCTCCGGCTACCAAAGGCTACCCGCCTTCCGCCTTCGGCATCATCCCAAAATTAGTGGAAACGGCAGGTAACGCCGAAGGTCAGGGCACTATGACCGCCATTTATACCGTGCTGGCCGAAGGGGACGATCAGCAGGATCCGATCGTCGACTGCGCCCGTGCGGTGCTGGACGGCCATATCGTCCTCTCACGACACCTCGCTGAAGCCGGACACTATCCGGCCATTGATATCGGCCAGAGCATCAGCCGCTGTATGAGCCAGGTCACTGCCCGGCCTCACCAACTGGCGGCCCGTACCCTGAAACAACTCTATGCCGAATACATGGCTATTAAGCCGCTGCTGCCGCTAGGTGGCTATGTCGCCGGAGTGGATGCAACCGCAGATAAAGCCGTGCGGCTGTTCCCCGCGATCGAACATTTTTTACGCCAACAGGTGGACGAGCCCTCACCGTTGGATCAGACCATCAGCAGCCTTGAGGCGCTGGCCCGTATGTAATGTAAGGAATGAAAATGGACAAGTATGTCAGAACGACCAGCGTACTCGAACGCCTGCGCCAGATGCGCGAACGGGAGCTGGAAGAGGCCACCGGCAGGCTGGCCCAGCAAAAAATCCTCTGTCAGCGTTATGCCAGCAATATTGCGGCGCTGACCGGTCTGAGCAACGGGGAGATCTCTCCCGGCTGCGATGCGGTACAGCTCAGCAACCAGGCCCGTTTCCGCGCCAATATTCAGCGGGTGATTGACTGGCAAAAACAGGAGCAGGCTCTGGCGGAGATCAGGCAGCAAACCTTACAACAGGAGTTAGTTAACGAAGCCTGCCGTGAAAAATCGCTGAGTGTGGTGCTGGACCAGCAGCGGGCGGCCCTGCAACAGCAGCGTGAGCAGGCGGAACAGAAACAGACCGACAGTCAGGCCATGCAGAGCTGGATGCGTATCCACAGGTCGGAAAACTAGCGTCACAGGACATCATTGATCGGGACGGGATAATGAATACGACAGAAAGTTTCACACCGGACTACGTACTGCATTTACAGGGCGTACAGCATGATTGCTGCTGTTGCGGTTGCCACAGCGCCTCGCCGCTGCTGCAGCTGCGCTGGAAAAATCAGGTGCGGCACAGTGCCGTATTTGGTTGTGACCAGGTCGCCAGAACTATCCTCTTTCAACGGCATTCGCTGTCGATGCATATCGGCGAAGCGGTGGCGGAAAACCTGCCGGAGCTGAATAAGCGGTTGCTGATACTCAATCACAGCTGCCTGCGGCTGCTGGAAGGCGTGAGGGGCGATCTCAGCCTGAAACTCTACACGCTGGGGCTGTTTATCATGAAAGCAGCCAAAGAGAGTCCGACAGAGAAGCCTGGCTCGCTGGTCGAGGTTTACTTAAGGCAGGGCATTCAGCGCCGGATTGCCCGTGCATTTGAGGCTTTCTCGTCGGATGAGGAATACAAAATCATGGCGCTGCGCACGTTGAGTCAGCTGCCACTGGAAGTGAGCCTGGACCCGCTGAGCAGGATGGTCCTGCAGCAGACGTTACAGCAGATGGCGGCACTGCCGGATGAGATGTTACAGATCCGCCTTAACGGGCTGGAAAAGCGGTGCGAGCTGGCGGAATTTTTGCAGGCTCAGCAGACGGCGTTTATTAACTTTCTGCTCTATCAGCTGTACCACAATGTTTTTCCGGGGCATTCGAGGGCCGACTGGACCGCGGCTTATGCCGGACTGTGTCAGCACTTTTTCTGCCTGAAAATGCTCTGTGCATTGAGTTTGCAGCAGCAGCTGGTGCTGGATGAAGAGAACATCAGCGCGCTGTTTGCTGCCTGGCACCGCGTGGCTCCCCGCCACTCCTTTCATGACAATCCCCTGCTCGCCGGGATCTCACTGCTGAAATAAACAGGCCCGTCCATAGGCCTTGATAAACCGTCGGGATACCCTGTTCCGACGGCGATTACCTTGAGTAGAGAAAGTCCTCCGGCCGGTCACGGAACAGCGCGCCCAGCATTTCCCGCTGATGATTAAGCAGTAATCCATTACGTTCATTCAGTTGCTGACAGGCAACCGCCTGCTGTTCCAGCGTTTGCCACCAGCTTTCAGCCTGGGCTTTCAGCGCGGCGGGCAGCCGGGAGAACAGCAGTTGCAGCCCCTCTCCGTTGGTTGCCAGACGCAAAGCCTCTAAAGTCTGCGCCCTGCGTCGGGCGCTGGCCTGCAGCCGGGGGTAGATGGCAGAGAGGTTTGCTCCCGCCTGTTCACTTTGCTCAGCATGGCAGGCAAGCATCGCCTCACGCTGCTGCTGCAGGAGCTGAGCAAGCTGCTGGTAGAACGCCACATCCTGTTGCAGATCTTTTAGCAATCCTTTGACTTGCTCCAGCTGGCTCATCGGCGGTAGTAGTCCATCATGGCACTCGCCAGCGAGCCGCTGTTCAGAGAGAGTTCACCGTTTCTGATCGCCGCCTGCATCGCGCTGACGCGGTCACTATCCACCTCCGGCATGGCGCGTAACGCCTGCAGGGTCTGGCTGACCGGCCCGCTCTGCACGGTTGTCACCCGGGCTTGCTGACCAGGGCTTTCAACTGCACTGGCGATCACATTGTTAACGGCACTGCTGCTCTGTATCAGATTTTCTGCTGAGATTTTCATTTAAACCGATCTTTATAGGGGTTAAAAAAAGCTATCGTTCCTATAGGCGACCCTGCCAGACAGAACTTTACGTTTTGAATAAAAAAACTTTACTCCTTTTAGTGTATTTTTCTTCTGCTGCAAGTGAAAACTCACCGCAGCGGTACCAGGCTATCATAGCCGCCGCTGTTTCAGCGGCGGGTGGCAGAGACTCCCAGCTCTGCACCGCGAGTTGCATCGTGACAATTCGCTCCTGACAGACGTCGGGCAACTGGGCTAACAGCACCTGCAAAATAAGCAGAAAACTGTCCCGATCCTTCTGTGGCGGCTGCGGTTCCTTAGTGCTTCCGGCTTCCTGCTGGGCTGGTGCCTCTCTCCGGCACGTGGCCCTGCCGATCCGCTCGACTTTCATCTGATTCCCTCCGTGGCTCCCTGTTGATTTACCCACAAAGCGGCAGCTGGTCCTGAAATCTTAAATTTCTTCGTTAATTCACCGGCCTGGCACCGTCATTAACCGGACCACACCCTGGCCGTCCACCGTCGCGCTGACCAGCTGCTGGCTGCTGAGGTTCTTCACTTTGATGGTGTCGCCTTTGCGGCCTTTCTTTTGTGCTTCTCCCAGCATCCGGGCTTCCACACCATCCATTTCAGCAATCATCACCACTCGCTGGCCGCGCTCCACCAGGATCGGTTGATCAAGATGCGAAGGGGAGAGGGGCTGCATTTCCCGCACCCGCTTTTTCACTGTAAAACCCATCGCTTCATCTGGCGTGGTCATAAAGCCATCGCGCAGCCCGGTAATATTTTTCTTTTTAATCTCCAGATCGCTGGCGGCCAGCAAACTGCCTCGCTCCAGCGTGTGGCGGGCGACCAGTATGGGCAGATAGATATCCGCTTTGACGGTTACCGCGATTTCCCAGCCGCTGCTGCCGTCGCAGCGGAACTCGTAGCGGAGCCGGGCGAGATCGGGTTTGTCAGCAGCCGGACGGACAAGGCTGAGCGGTCTGGCGCACAGCGGAAACTGGCCGGCTTCAGAAGGGATGAAAACGTTAATTTTGCTTTGCGGTGTGGGCCATTTTTTCAGAGTGGCCACGCGGGTGATATCCGCCTGAGCGGTGGCAACGGCCTGATTATAGATCTGTGTTCTGGCGGTGCGGGCAGGTGCAGCAGCCAGTGCCTGGCTGACCAGGCAGCTCAGCGCCAGGCAGAGGAAAAGTTGTTTCCCGTTGCGGAGAGTATTTTTCATGTAAATCTCGTTAATTCAATGATTAAAAAAAATGGCACGTTAATTGCTTTAAACGCCAGAATCACTGTTTAACGAGGGAGGTTACGTGGGAATTACTTTTGATAAGGCATTGGGCGTTCATCCTGCCGCACTACAGCTTCGACTTGCCAGAGCAGAGCTGTTGTCGGCGAACTTAGCCAATGTGGATACCCCGAATTTCCAGGCCAAAGATATTGATTTTGCCGCTGAGATGCAACGGTCTCTGCATAAAAATTCGCTCGGCAGTGCGCCAGAGGTGAAATATCGGGTGCCGTTACAGCCTGCTGCCGACGGGAATACCGTTTCACTGAATGTGGAACAGGCTGAGTTTGCGAAGAACCAGATGGACTATCAGACCAGCCTGCAGTTCCTCAACGCTAAGTTGCTGGGGCTTAAACAGGCGATTGAAGGGAAATAACCATGTCATTCAACGACATTTATCGCATTTCGGGATCGGCAATGACCGCGCAGACGGTGCGTCTGAACACCGTTGCCAGCAATCTTGCCAATGCGGAAACACCGTCAGCTTCGGCGAATGCGACCTACAAAGCGCGTCACCCGGTGTTTGCTGCCCTCTATCAGAACAGTCAGTTGATGGATAAAAGGGCAGTGGCCGGGGCCAGCGTGCAGGTGCTGGACGTGGTGGAAACCGGGAATGCGGTGAAACGCTACGAGCCGGGTAACCCGCTGGCGAATGCAAAGGGTGAGGTGTTCTATCCGGACATCAACACCGTCGAGGAGATGGCCGACATGATGTCGGCTTCACGGAATTTTGAAACCAACGTGGAAGTGCTTAACAGCGTGAAGAGTATGCAGCAGAGCCTGTTAAGACTGGGAGAAGCCTGATGAGCATTACTAACGTCACCAGTGGCTATTACAGCGACAGCCTGACCGAATCGGCGGCGGCCAGCGCCAGCAGCAATGGCAGCGATATGAGCAATCTGTTTATGACGTTGCTGGTGGCGCAGATCCAGAATCAGGATCCGCTTAACCCCACTGATGGCACCGAGTATGTCAGTCAGCTGGCGCAGCTGACCCAGGTGCAGTCAATGGACAGCATGAGCAGTCAACTGGCCAATACCGCCACGCTGGTCGACAACCTGCAGGTGCTGGCCACCGGCAGCCTGGTCGGACAGAGCGTGATGGTACGTTCAGGTAGCGTCAAGCTGGAAGGGCAGCCTGTTTCCGGCAGGCTGACGCTGGACCATGCCGCGAATACCGTTACCGTTCATATCAAGAGCGCCGACGGCACGGAGAAAATACTGGAGCTGGGCAAGCAGGAAGCCGGACAGGTGGACTTCACCCTCGATCCTGAAGAGCTGAACCTGAAAGACGGCAGCTACACACTGAGCGTGGTTACCGACACAGGGGAAGAAAGCATTCCGCTGGAAATTGCCGGAACGGTCAATACCGTGCGTATTGGTACCGACGGTACGCCAATGCTCAATATTCCGGGCCTCGGCGAAATCCCTTATTTCAACATCAGTCAGTTCGGCCGCCAGAGTGCGGCAGCAACCGCTTAAATTAAGGATAATTATCATGAGCTTTAATATTGCCACTTCCGGTCTTAACGCGATCACCCAGCAACTGAACGCGATCAGTAATAATATCGCCAACAGCGGCACCACCGGCTACAAATCAATGCGCGCCGAGTTCGCCTCGCTGTATGCGGGCAGCAACCCGCTTGGCGTTGGCGTGACTAACGTTTCGCAGAGCATCTCCTCCGGCGGCAACATTGCCAGCACCGGCCGCAGCCTCGATCTGGCGATCAACGGCAACGGCTTCTTTGTGGTCCGTGACTCTAACGGCTCCACCACTTATACCCGCGCAGGCTATTTTGGCACCGATTCCAACGGCTATCTGGTGAACAATGCCGGTGGAAAGCTTCAGGGTTACCCGGTTGACGCCAGCGGCAATCTGCAAACCGGTACCGTCGGCGATCTGCAGATCAACGCCAGCGGCCTGCCCGCCAAGGCCACCAGCACCATTGATTTCGCGGCCAACCTCGATGCCCGTGAAGAAGCCAAAGCGGCGGACAACGTCTTCAATCCGGATGACAGCAGCACCTTCAATAAAAGCTACACCACTCAGGTCTACGACTCGCTGGGTCGCGAGCACACAGTGACGCAGTACTTTGTGAAAACGGGTGAAAATGAGTGGACCGCGCACTATGTGGTGGATGGCGACAAAGAGAACAGCAGTTCGCAGGAACTGACTTTTGATACCAATGGTCAGCTTGCGTCACCCACCGGTGCGGTCAGCATCAACGCGACCATTTCCGGTGCTGAGCCGCTGGAGCTGAAAATGAGCTACGCCGGCAGCAGCCAGTATGGTTCTGACTTCTCCGTCACCACCAACAAGGCTGACGGTTACAAATCCGGTGAAAGAACCGGCCAGCAGATCGATGAAGACGGTATGGTTTATGCCACTTACAGCAACGGCCAGCGCCTGCTGCAGGGCCAGATGGTACTGGCGAACTTCACCAACCCGGACGGTCTGAGCGCCATCGACGGTACCGCCTGGGAGCAGACCAACAGCTCCGGTGCGCCGCTGCTGGGTACGCCGAAATCCGGTATGTACGGCCAGATTACCGCTGCTGCGCTGGAATCCTCCAATGTCGATCTGACCACTGAACTGGTTGGGCTGATGTCGGCTCAGCGTAACTACCAGGCAAACACCAAAGTCATCTCGACCAACGATCAGATGATGAACTCGCTGTTCCAGGCGCTGTAATTATGGATCGCCTTATCTACACCGCGGTCAGCGGCGCCAACCGCAGCATGACCCTGCAGATGATCCATGCCAACAATCTGGCGAACGCCAACACCGAAGGCTTTCGCGCCGACCTGGAAAAGGCCACCTCTCTGCAGAGCAGTGGCTATGGCTACGACTCCAGATTCCAGGTCAGCAGTCAGAACGGCGGAGTCAATATGGCTCACGGTGCACTACGCGAAACCGGGCGTGAACTGGATGTGGCTATCCAGGGTGACGGGCTGATCGCTCTCGCTCAGGGCCGTCGTGAGATTTATACCCGTAACGGCCATATCGATATCGACGACAACGGCAATCTCTCCGTCAGCGGCATGCCGCTGCTGGGTGAGAACGGCCCGATCCAGCTGCCGCCTTTTTCGCAGGTGGCAATTGGCGATGACGGCACCGTAACGGTTATCCCGGAAAATGGCGACGTGAACGCGGCAATCGATGTGGATCGCATCAAGCTGGTGGATATTCCGGCTAACCGTCTGAGTAAAAACAACGACGGCCAGCTGGTCAGCAACCGCGCCATCAATCCACGCAGCGAGAACGTCAAGCTGGCCAGTGAGCACCTGGAGAGCAGCAACGTCTCCACCATCACTGAAATGGTCGAAACCGTTTCGCTGAGCCGTCAGTTTGAGGCACAAATTAAAATGATGAAAGCAGCTGAAACCCTGGCCCAGGCGGGAAATCGCCTGATCCGTGGCAGCTAACCAGACAGGAAAACGTCATGAATCCAGCCTTATGGGTAAGTAAAACCGGTCTTGCGGCGCAGGACGCCAAGATGACCGCTATCTCCAACAACCTGGCAAACGTTAACACCACCGGTTTCAAACGCGATCGTGTGGTGTTTGAAGACCTGTTCTATCAGACCCAGCGCGCGCCTGGCGTGGCGCTGGATCAGAACAACAATACTCCCGGCGGCATCCAGTACGGCAGCGGGGTAAAAATCCTCGGTACGGAAAAATCCTTTACCGTTGGCGCAATGCAGGTCACTTCGAAAGAGCTGGACGTTGCCATCACCGGTCAGGGTTTTTTCCAGGTTGAAACCGCTGCTGGCGATATCGCCTATACCCGTGCCGGTAACCTGAAAATTAATGCCGACGGAGTATTAACCAATGCTCAGGGCCTTGCGCTTATCCCCTCAATTGAACTGCCGGAAGGCACTAAAAGCATCGGGATTGCCAAAGACGGCACGGTTACCGCTCAGGTGGGTGGCGAAAGTGAACCCGCGAATCTCGGCCAGATCACGCTGGTGAACTTCGTCAATCCCGCCGGGCTGGAGGCACTGGGGGGTAACCTTTACCGCGAGACGACGGCCAGTGGTGAAGCAACGGAAGGCGTGCCGGGCGAAGAGGCCTTTGGCGAACTGGAACAGGGATCGCTGGAAGGCTCCAACGTGCAGGTGGTAGAGGAGATGGTCGATATGATCACCGTGCAGCGCGCCTATGAAATGAACGCCAAAATGGTCTCCGCTGCGGATGACATGCTGAAGTACCTCAATCAGCAGGTGTAACACTTAATCTGCGGGCGGAAGAGGATTTTCCGCCCAAATCAGGAACCTATTATGAAAAAAAGCATCATGCTGCTGGCGATGGCTCTGCTGCTCAGCGGGTGCGAAAGCTCACCCTATCTGGTACATAAAGACGACGCTGAATTCGCTCCGCCCGTTAACCTGACACAGGCCAGCGAACCGGTACGCGGCGGCGGACTCTACCAGAGCAGCTATAACTGGTCGCTAACCCAGGATCGCCGCGCTTATCGCGTGGGTGATATCCTGACGGTCAGGCTGGATGAGTCCACTCAATCGAGCAAGCAGGCAAAAACTAACTTCGGCAAGAAGAACGACGTTGAACTTGGTGCACCTTCGGTGTTGGGGAAAACCTACGACAACCTCAGTGGTTCAGTGTCTGGCGATCGCAACTTTAATGGCAGCGCCTCCACCGCCCAGCAAAACATGCTGCGGGGGTCGATTACCGTGGCCGTTCACCAGGTGTTGCCCAACGGTGTGCTGGTGATCCGCGGGGAAAAATGGCTGACGCTTAACCAGGGCGATGAATATATGCGCGTCAGTGGCCTGGTGCGCTCCGACGATATCGAACGCGATAATTCGGTGTCTTCACAACGTATCGCCAATGCCCGCATCTCCTATGCCGGCCGCGGTGCGCTCAGCGATGCCAACTCAGCCGGCTGGCTGACCCGCTTCTTTAACCATCCGCTGTTCCCGATTTAAGGTTTTGTCATGACTCGTCATTTGCTTTTCTCTCTTTTTATTGCCGCATCGGTGTTAGCTGTTCCGGTGCAGGCTCAGCCACTGGGTCAGCTGGTGGACGTGCAGGGTATGCGTGGTAACCAGCTGGTTGGCTACAGCCTGGTGGTCGGGCTGGACGGTACCGGTGACCGTAACCAGGTGAAATTTACCAGTCAGTCGGTCACTAATATGCTGCGCCAGTTTGGCGTGCAGATGCCCGCGAAGATCGATCCCAAGGTCAAGAACGTGGCAGCAGTCGCGCTCAGCGCAACGCTGCCACCGATGTATGCCCGTGGTCAGACGATAAACGTCACGGTCTCTTCTATTGGCGATGCAAAAAGTCTGCGCGGTGGCACGCTGCTGCTGACCCAGTTGCGCGGTGCAGACGGCGAAGTTTACGCGCTGGCCCAGGGCAATGTCGTGGTCGGCGGCGTGAAAGCTTCCGGTGACAGCGGCTCCAGCATCACCATTAACACTCCAACGGTCGGGCTGATCCCTAATGGAGCAAGCGTGGAGCGGGAGATCCCCAACGACTTCCAGATCAACCGCCTGGTCTATCTCAATCTGAAGCGTCCCAGCTTTAAAACAGCCAACAATATTGCCACTGCGCTCAATCAGACTTTTGGCAATGGTACTGCGAAGGCGCAGAGCGCCACCAATATCTCAGTGAATGCGCCAGTCGATCCCGATCAGCGCGTGGCTTTTATGTCGCAGCTGGAAGAAGTCTCGGTGGAGGCGGGCAAACAGCCTGCCCGCGTGGTGTTTAACGCGCGCACCGGCACCGTGGTAATGGGCGAGGGGGTTGTGGTTCGTCCTGCGGCCGTTTCGCATGGCAACCTGACGGTAACCGTCCGTGAAAACCCGACCGTCAGTCAGCCTGGCCCTCTGAGTCAGGGGACCACGGCAGTGACCGCGCAAAGCGAGATAGGCGTGAACCGTGGCGATGGCCATATGACCACCATTTCCGGTGGCACCAGCCTGCGCAGCATTGTCAACACGCTGAACACGCTGGGCGCGTCTCCTGATGACACAATGGCGATCCTGCAGGCGCTGAAAGAAGCTGGCGCGCTGGATGCGGAACTGGTGGTGATGTGAAAATTGAAGCACTCAGCAGTACCTTCTCCACCGCCCGCAGCGATGTGGTTGCCGGGACGAAGCCGCAGACGCTGGAGCAGGCGGCGGAAAAATTTGAAGCGATGTTTCTGCGGCAGATGCTGCAGGCGATGCGCAAAAGTTCTGATGTGCTTACCGGGGAAAACGGCCTGTTCAGCTCTCGTGAGTCGCGCACCGTGCGTGATTTTTATGATGATGCCCTGGCGCAAAGCCTGGCCAGTCAGCGCAGCACCGGCATCGCCAGCCTGCTTATCCAGCAGCTGACCGCAGCCTCGTAAAGGGAAGTTAAACGGCGGGGAGAAATCCCTGCCGGCGGTTAAGTTTCTCGTCAGCCTGCCGCTTTGACTTTGGGTAGCAGCGCTTAACCGAAATGGGAAAGAGATGAACAACTTATTCAATATTGGCTACAGCGGTATGCGTGCCTCGCAGACGCAGTTAAATGTCGCCGCGTTAAACACCGCTAACATGGCTACGGCCGGTTACACCCGTCAGCGCGTTGAACAGTCAGCCATCAGCCCTTCCGGGCAGTCGGGCTTTAACAGCGGCAACGGCGTAGCCGTGACCAGTATTCGCCGCATGGCCGATCAGTTCCTTACCGGCCAGGTCTGGCGGGCCAATACCAACGCTAACTTTTACGCCACCTCCCAGAATATGCTCAGCCAGCTGGAAACCCTGCTTGGATCGACCACTTCCGGGCTGGGCGACGGGCTGGACAGCCTGTTCAGCTCGCTCAGCGGCGCAACGGAAAAGCCGGAAAATCAGGCCATGCGCCAGGACGTGCTGACTAACGCCAGCCAGCTGGCGTTACGCTTTAATAAAATGCAGGAGTTCATCAGCAAGCAGCGGAGCGATATTCAGACCCAGCAGCAGAACACGGTGAACAGCATCAATATGCTCAGCGGTAATATTGCGGAGTACAACAAGAAAATTACCGAGTCCGAGGCGCTGGGCACGGACACCAGCATTCTGCGCGACCAGCGCGATGAGCTGGTGAAAGAGCTGAGTGGCTATGTGGATGTGCGGATCAACGAATCCTCTGACGGCAGCTACACGCTGTCGCTCAGCTCGGGCCAGCCGCTGGTTGCCGGATCCACCGCAGGCAAGCTCTCGTTGCAGCGAGATGCGCAGGGGAATATGGCGATGTCGCTGAGCCTTTCCAGCGCGACTTTCCAGGTGGAGATGGATTGTGGCGGTACGCTGGGCGGGCTGCATGATTATGAAAGCGGCACGCTCAGCGAGATGTCTGACTCGATCATGGGTATGGCTAAGGCAATGGCTGAAGCCTTTAACGCCCAGCAGCGCGCCGGATACGATCTGCAGGGCGAACCCGGTAAAGATCTGTTCATCTTCGATCCCAGTAACCCGAACGGCATGCTGCAACTAACCGATATCAATTGGGATGAGCTGGCTTTCTCGGCCGATCCTGACGCCACCGGCAACAATGAAAATCTCAAACGGCTGATCGAGATTGCTAATCAGTCCATGGACATCCCTGGAATGGGCAACACCACACTGTCGAATGCCAGCGCCTCTCTGGTCAGCACCGTGGGGATCAAAAGCCGCGAAAACCAGACCAACCTGGAAGCGGCGGTGGCGCTGCTGACTCAGGCAGAAAATGAGCGCAACAACTACAGCGGCGTATACGACGACGAAGAGGCGATCAACATCATCGTCTATACCAAGGCCTACCAGTCCAATATGAAGATCATCGCCACCGGCGATCAAATCTTCAGCGATCTGCTGGCGCTGTTTTAACTTTTTCCGGAGCCTGTGATGCGTATCAGCACCCTGACATTCACCAACACCATGTTGACCAGCTTTAACCGCAATCAGTCGAAATTGCTGACCCTGCAGAGCCAGATCGCCAGCCAGACGCGGTTGCTGAAACCCTCTGACGATCCCATCGCCAGCACCCAGCTGGCGCAGCTGCGCCGCGAGCAGTCGGCTATCGATCAGTATAAGAGCAATATCGATCGCCTGACCGGCAATCTGTCAGGCCAGGAAAGTACCGTTAAAGGGACGGAGCAGCAGCTGCAGGCGATGATGGATAAAATGGTCGAAGCGATGGGCGGTACGCTCTCTGCCGAAGACATGAAAGCTTATGGCAAAGAGCTGGCTTCGCTGCTGGAGACCACCGTGTCGCTGGTCAATACTAAAGACGAGGACGGCCGCCATATGTTCTCCGGTACCCGGACCAATCAGCAGCCGCTGGTCTTCGATGCTGACACTAACAGCTGGTCGTATCAGGGCAATCAGGAAACCGCGACCACCAATGTCTCCAACGGCGTGTCGGTCGCGGTCACCACCCATCTGGCTCAGGCGTTTGGTGACAATCTGGAGACGCTGAACCAGCTGAAAGCCATCGCGGACAAAATGCAGGAAGGCACGCTGGATCCGTCGGATTACGCTGAAGAGATGAGCAGCGCCTATGCCTCGTTGCAGGGCTCTCATGGCAAGATTGCGGCAATCTATACGGAGCTGGGCAGCCGCTTTAATACGCTGACGTTGCTGAAAGATATCCACGATGACAACAGCGTGGTTAATGACACGGTGACGCGCAACCTGACCGAGCTGGATATGGCCAGCGCCAGTATCGACCTGACCCGCTATTACAACGCCTCGCTGGCTGCGCAGAAAAGCTATACGCAAATCCAGCAGCTTTCGCTGTTTTCGTTGATTTAAGAAGGCATGATGCAGGTAGATATTCATCAGACGGGCGCGGGCAGCAGCACGCTGCAAACTCGTCAGGCCGCCACAGCCCAGCCGCTGGATAAAGCGACAACGCTCACCGCCCGCACCGCTGCAGCCGCCAACAGCTATCCGGATCGTCCGCTGATCTCGTCTCAGCCGCTGCGCTACAACGTGCAGCTCAATGAGCAGCTGACGGCAGTACAGCAGGCCGACAGCTTTCTGCAAAGCGCCGAAAAGCAGGTGCTGCAGCTGGTGCATGCGCTGACACGGCGGGACGCTCAGGGGGAGGTTAGGGAGAGGAGCGAAAACCTTCAGCAACTGTTGATGCAGCGCGATAGCCTGTCCGGCGGCTATGTTGATCGGCAGTTGCAGCTGAACCTGCAAAGCAAGCCGCTGGTGAACTTCAGCCTGCAGGATGGGACAGCGCTGGTGAACAGATCGGAACAGGAGGTTCTGACTTTTTCGCTGGGTGGCAGACAGCGCGAAGTCAGCGCGGCCTCGCTGGAGGAGAATGCTTCACCACGTCATAATCTGCTGCGGCTGAATCAGGCTCTGGGGAAGTGGGGCATTCAGGGCAAGCTGGATGCGCAGGATCGGCTGAACTTTCAGGTGGATGAGCAGCGCTGGCCACAGGTGAGCCAGCATCTTAGCGTGCAGGGTGGCGGTGAGCGATATCCGCAGGGGCAGTTTTTCCCGGTTAAACCGCAGGTGGAAAGTGGGCTGGAAGAGGCATTAACTCAGCTGAACCGCACCCCATCCCAGGGCGGCCAGATCCTGCCCGAGCTGGAAAAGGCGCTGGAAACCCTGACGCAACAGCGTCGGTCACTGCAGCAAACCCGCGAAAGGGCCCAGCAGCGCATCGACAGCATGGCGACTTTCAGTGGCCGATCTTCTGCCCTGCAGGCTGCTTCTGATTTTTCCGCCACCCTTCTGGCAGGCGATTTCACTACGCTGACTCAGGCCCTTGCCGGGCAGGCTAACCTTTCCGCGACCCGAGTGCGTAATGTGCTGAACGCCCGTTAAAGATGACTGATGATTTGTCCTGAGGTGGTGGTGGTCACTTTGCCGCCGGGAAAGCTGATACTGTTAAGTATGATACGGTTACGCTCAAGGTGCCCCATGATATTGGCAATCATCAGATCGTTTTTCTGTTGGGTGATACAAACTGGCTTATAGTCATATAACAGCCCCTCAGAAGTGGCTTTTTTGAGTGACATCAGCACCTTAATTTGTAGACGGTTATCGTCCGGGCTGCTGAGTGTCCACAGAATCGATTTTTTGCCGATGACATAATGGGGGTTATACAGTTCGCTGCTTTTGGATAACAAATCGTAGTAGCCAAACTGTAGTTTGTCCTGGTTGCCGTTGTTATTGCCGTTAAACAGGTCGTTTAGTTCAGGTTTAGGGATGTACAGAGTATTTGCCATCGCACCGACGATTAACAGCAATGTAAGAGTCATCAGACTAATTGACGCAGTTCGCCATTTCATTTATTTCTCTCTCTGTTTCACGATAGATAAGGGCATTCAGTTGGGCGTTATTACTGCGGAACTGGGCGATATTCATCGCCAGTTCCCGACGATCGCAACGGCTGGTGATTTCCACCGTGTAATTCATTGTGCTGGATACGATTTGGTAAAAAACCTGCATATTGGCCTGATGCTCAATCAGTAACGTATTCAGTGCTGACAGGGAAGGATTTATCTGCTTATCAATTTCCTCGGTGGGCCTCAGCTGATCGTTGACATGCTCCAGAGCATAGAGGTGAATGTTGCTCCACACCCCTGGTACCTGCTCAGTCAGTTTGTTCTCCTGCTTCAGAGAGCTGGTCAGCACCAGAAATCCCACCACCAGCAGCAGCAACGTTGCCTGCGCCAGGCACATCCAGCGCCAGAAGCGTTTCCGCCTGGCCTGCAATTTTTGCGTCAGCCAGACGCTCTCCTTTTGTGACTCTTTTTGCCACTCCTCACGGGCCAGGGTCAGCGTGGATGGACTCTCCTGGCTGGTGACAGTCTGCGGATAAAGAAGCTGCACTCCGGCATCTTCAGCCGCCCCCTTGCTGTCGGCTTCCCGCTTTTCATCCAGACTGAATTCACAATACTCCGCTTCGAGGATATAGCCTTTCTTGGGGATAGTTTTAATAATACGCTGTTGCTTACCGTCGTCTTCCAGCGCCACGCGCAGGGCGTGGATGGCATTCGGTAAACTGTTGTTGCCGATCACCCGGCGCTCCCAGACAAGCGTATTCAACTCCTCGCGCGTCAGGATCTTTCCTGCGTTCTGTACCAGCACGATCAGCAGTTTGAGCTGATACTCGCCCAGTCGACGCTGCTCACCGGACTGCTGATGGACCAGCGATCCGGAAGGGATATCGAGCAGCCAGTGATGGATCACGCAATGAGAGATCATAGCGGGGAGCGACCTTTTTTTGAGGTGAAAATAAAGTGGCGATATTTTCATCATTTTTGCGGCGTTATTCAACTATTGGCGGAATAAAAACTTCCGCTGGCAAATATTATTTATCTTTCATTGATATTTGTCGTTTTTATATTGAGTGTAAGTATCTTCCTATTCCCTGTTTGTTAATGAATGCCCTGTCACATGTTATCTTTTTTTAACATTTTTATCAAAACTCGCCTGAAGCACCGGTTTCTTCCTTTTTAATTTAATTATTCTTATTTACGGCCGTTTATATTCAGGTTGCCGCTGAAGAAATTGGTCATAACTTCATTATTTATATGATTTTTTTTATCTTTCTATTTAAATATTTCCGCTGAAACGTCGTTTATATCAGGTACTGAAAACAAAACCAGTTTCACTCAAGGAGATAACCATTATGTCATTATCAATTTTCACTAACTCTGCAGCGATGTCTTCGACCAATGCGATGAACAAAGCGACCAGCAGCCTGAATGTTGCCATGGAGCGTCTGGGTACCGGTAAACGCATTAACTCTGCAGCCGACGATGCCGCCGGTCTGCAGATTGCTTCCCGCCTGCAGGCACAGTCTAACGGTATGGGCGTGGCCAAGCAGAACATTGCCAAAGCAACGGCGATGCTGCAGACCGCAGAAGGGGCTTTCGATGAAGTGAACAACATCCTTTACCGTATGAAGGACCTGGCGACCCAGGCGGCGGATGACACCAACAACGCCGATGACCGTACCGCTATCCAGGGTGAGTTCAAAGAACTGAATGCCGAGCTGGAAAACATCATGAGCAACACCTCTTACGGTTCTGAAAAGCTGCTGGCCTCTGTTGGCGAAGATGGCGACACAGAAGGCAAACTGACAGCCAGTATGCAGTTCCAGATTGGTGCCGGTTCTGAAGAGACGCTGAGCGTGGACCTGAGCGCAGGGCTGACCGCAGTAACCGGTTCTCTGGCCACGCTGCTGGATTCAGATATGTCTTCAGCCGCCACTGCAAACGCCGCGATTGACCAGATCAGCACAGCAATGTCCGATGTGGGCAGCATTCGCTCCTCACTGGGTGCGAACATCAACCGCCTGGGCCACACCGCAGCTAACCTGGCGAACATGCAGGACAACACCAACCTCAACCTTGGCGTAATCCAGGATGCGGACTTTGCGGCGGAAGCCACGGCGATGACCCGCAACAACATGCTGACGCAGTCCAGCCAGGCGATGCTGAAGCAGGCTAACGGCATGAGCCAGATGGTTCTGGGCATGCTGGGCTAACCGGCCATTAACCGCTGATAACACCGCTCCAGGGCGGTGTTTTTTTTCCCTTTTGGGCCCTTTTCTTTCCGTTCGGGAGGAAGCCTTATTTCCGATTTTAAAATTCAACACACTGAATAATATCAACTTTTATAGTTGGCACGCGCATTGCTATCAGGAGAGCAGGAAAGCCTGAACATCAGGCGCGGCTGGCTGAAAGGGAGAGCATAAAAAATGAGTTGGTTAGACGATTTTGACCCGCAAACGGTCGCGCAAAGTCTGGCGCAGGCAACCATCGCCGCCCAGCAATCTCAGCTCAAGACCCAGCAGAACCGGCTTTCGGCGCAGCAAAAAGCGCTGACCACGCTGCGTACTGCATTAACTGATTTTCAGACTGCGCTGAAAGGTTTTGCCACCAGCGGCAGCAGCGGCGGCATGGTGGTCAACAGCGCCACCGCCAGCCAGGAAGGCTTCGTTTCGCTGAGCGCCAGCAGCTCCGCCCGAAAAGGGCTTTACAACATTAATGTTACGCAGACGGCCAGCGCCGATCAGAAAGCCTTTGAGAATCTGACCGATGCCGATATTGCTGCCGCTGAAGGTTCGATGAAAATCACCATCGCCGACAAAGAGGTGGAGATTGACATGTCCTCCGTCAGTTCGTTGTCGGAGCTGCGCGATCGCATCAATGCCGAAAGCGGTGACTCAGGCGCAACGGCTTCTCTGGTGCGACAGAACGGTAACAACGTGCTGATGATCAGCAGTGATAACACCGGCGCGGCTAATCAGGTGACGCTCTCAGCAACCGACGATACGTTCGCCGCAAAACTGGCAGATGCGACACAAATCTCCACCGCCCGCGACGCGATTATCACCATGGGTGAAGGCGATGGGATGACGTTTACCAGCAGCACCAACACCTTCAGCAACACCATTCCGGGGGTCGAACTGACGGTGATCCGGCCCACCGGCAACGAGCCACTGGTGATCAACGTAGATACCGATGTTTCCAGCTCCAGAGAACAGGCACAGGCGTTTGTGACGGCTTACAACAAGCTGCGCACTCAGCTGGATGAGCTGACCAAAAGCGGCGGTGGGGACAGTTCAGAGAGCCGTGGTGCGCTGGCTGGCGACTCAGGGATCGGCGCGCTGGAGAGCCGACTGAATGCCCTGCTACGTACCAATTTTAATGGTGCAAGGCTCAGCGATTTTGGCATCACACCGGACAGAAATGGGCAGTTAACGCTGGACGGCACCCAGTTCGAAGAGTCGCTGAAAGCAAGACCTGATGCGCTGAACTCACTGTTTGAAGGCTCCAACGGCCTGCTGAGCCGCATGGATAAAGAGGGCCTTGATACCTTCCTGAACAGTACCACCGGCACGATTAAGCAGCGGCAGGAAACGCTTGATCGTCAGGGCGAGCAACTGACCACGAAGGAAGCGCAAATCAACAAGCGCTACGAGACCACCTTCAACCGCTACGTGAAAGAGTTTACCAACATGAAAACCATCATCAGCCAGATGAACCAGACGATGGGCATGTTTTTTTAAGCGCTTTGCGCGTGAGTGAGCCACACCCTTTAAGACACGAGGATCGTTTCAATGTACGGAACAGGCAACGACTTTACCCAGTATCAGGACGCCGACCTGGCAATCCGCACCGCAGCCTCCACGCCTCATCAGCTGGTACTGATGCTGTTTACCGGCCTGCTGGACGAACTGACCCGTGCCAAGGGCCACATCCAGGCCCGGCGCTTTGAACGTAAGGCGGGCAGCATCAATAAATGCATCGATATCCTCAATGCGCTGACCAGCGCGCTGGACTTCGACAACGGCGGTGAACTGGCGCTGCGGCTGGCGGGACTTTACGACTACTGCGTTTACCGGCTGTATGACGCCAGTCATCACCTCTCCATCGAGCAGATCGAAGAAGTGGAAGAGATCCTGCGCTCCATCCAGCAGGGCTGGGAAGGGATGGGCGCGTAATGGATCAGCGTATTTTGCAGCTGGGTCAGGCGCTGGAACAGGCCGCTGAGGATGAGAACTGGGATGAAATCCGCCGCCTCGACAGCCGTATCAGCCAGCTTCTGCAGGCCATCCGTCTGCAGGGGAAACAGGATGAGGTTCGCGAGGAAGTCGCGGCGCTTAAGCGCAGCCATCAGCGTGCGGCAAAGATTTGCCGTGAGCAGCATGACATCCTGGAGATGAAGATCCAGCAGCATCAGAAAATACGCGAAGGATTACAGGCATATGCCCTGTTCTCAACCGGTGAGGAGGAGCAGTAATGATGCCGGTGACCTCTTTAATCCCCACGGTCCCTGCCGCGGGGGACAGCCTGCCAGGCATGAACGAACTCCCCGGTCAGACTGAGGTGATGCCCGCACTGATGCCTTTGCTGACGGTGCCGCAGCCTGTCGCGGGGGACGATGAAACCCTGATGCCGATCGCTGATGAAACAACTTCTGACGAACCGCAGGGCGACCCGCAAATGCTGTTGGATCTGCTGCTGACCGATCCCGGTGTGCAGCTGCAGCCGGTAACAGAGCCAGGGCTGACCGTGATTCCGCAACCTGAGCAGAGCGGTCAGCCTCAACCGGCGGCGATAGTGCCGCAGGAAGTCAAGCCTGTTCCCGTGACCCCACTCAGTAACAGCAACCCGGTGATGGATGAAACCCCAGCTGCTGATGAGGCCCTGCCGCCAGAGATAGCCGCTCCGCCAGTTACCACACGCTCCGCAGCCGCTGAGCGACCCGCTCAGCCTGCAACGGCAGAAGCGCTGCCTGTCAGCAAAGTGACTCAGCAGGATAAGCAGCCCGGCCAGACCGGGGCCGTAATGCCGCAGAGCCTGCAACATGCCTCAATCTCGCCGCTGCTCAGTGCTGCACTTCAGCGTGAAAACAGCGTTTCCGGCAGCGTACTGCACTTGCCTGCAGCGCATGAAGCGCAGGCCGAAGTGTTGCAAAAGGCCTTAAGCGAAAAGCTGGAGATGCAGATCTCGCAGCAGAGCCAGAAAGCCACTATCCGTCTCGATCCGCCGCAGCTCGGCAAGCTCGATATCACGCTGCATTACGAGGCGGGAAAACTCCAGGTTCAGATTCAGGCGGCACAGCCTGAAATCTACCGCGCACTGCAGCAGGTGAGTGAACAACTGCGCATCAGCCTCAGTGAGCAGAACAACGTTCAGGTGAACGTTCAGGTGTCGTCCCAGAGCGGTGACAGCCGCCAACAACAACGACACCCGTCGCAGCCAGATACACCGGTTGCGCAAAACTTTGAAGAGGGTGCGTCCCAAGGGCCGCGCACCGACGGCACAATACTGACAATGGTTTAATCAATGAAAATAAAATCTTTTTTGCTCATTTCACTGCTGGTGCTGGTCGGGGCTGTTGCCACCGCTGCGCTGGTGGTGATTGGTACGACCTGGATGAATCACCGCGAGAAAGGGGAGGACACGTCACCTCTGAGCTTTCTGTCAGCCAAACCGAAACCGCGTGAGCTGCAATTTGTTGAAGTGAAAAACCTGGTGATGACCTTCCGCGATGAACACGCCCGGGAGCACTACCTGCTGCTGGACCTGGCGTTGACCACTCGTGATGACCTGCACTCCCAGCAGACGGAAAATCTGCTGCCCAAAATCAAAGGTTTCACTGTCGATATCTTCAGTTCAATGACTTATGGCGACGTGCGCAGCATGACCGTGCCTGAGCTGCGTCAGCTGATGATGGACAGCTATAAGTCGAGCTTCGGCGAAATGAACATGCCGATGCCCTTTGAAGATCTCACCCTTTCAAAAATGGTTTTTCAGTGATGGCACATCAGGAAATGTTTAACGAACTCCCGGCCCTGACGGCGGCGGAGGAGAGCCACTACATGCAGCAGTGGCTCCCGCTGGTCAAGCGCATTGTCCGTCAGCTGGCCCCGCAGGCCAACAGCATGATTGACCGTGATGATATCGAGCAAATTGCGCTGATGGGGCTGCTGGAGGCGCTGCGCCGTTATGGTCAGCCCGATGAGCAGTTTGCCGGGTATGCCGCGCAGCGCATTCGTGGTGCGGTGCTGGATCAGTTCCGTCAGCACGACTGGCGCCCGCGCAGCCTGCGGCAGAAAACGCACAAGATCAATGACACCATCCGCGCCATGTCCCGCACTCTGGGACGTGAACCTTCGCCGGAAGAGGTGTGCCGGCAGACCGGAATGACAGCCGAGGACTATCAGGAGTATCTGCTGCTCGACAGTGCGGGAACCATGGAGAGTTTCGACCTGTTGCTTTCCGGTGAGACTCACGGCAACGCCTTCGCCGGTCGCAGGCTGGAAGAGGAGATTGAAACGCAGCGCACGCTGACCAGCGCCATCGAGACGCTCGACGAACGCGAAAAAATCATTCTTAACCTCTATTACCAGCAGGACATGAGCCTGAAAGAGATTTCGCTGGTGCTGGGATTAACCGAAGCCCGCGTCTGCCAGCTGAACAAGCGCATCGGCGAAAAGATTAAGGCGTTCTTCTGAGCAATTTATTATGCAAAAACTACTTGGATTGATCATTGTCCTCGGCTGCGTGGTCGGGGGCTTTCTGGAGTCTGGCGGGCGGCTGGCCTCTTTCTGGCAGCCTGGCGAACTGATCATCATCCTCGGCGCAGGTGCCGGAGCGATGGTGATTGCCAACCCGGCCCACGTGCTGAAGGCGATGTGGCGGCAGATAAAATCTGCGGTGCGTAAGGACGAGCAGGGCGGAGCATTTCAGCAGCAACTGTTGCTGATGATGTACGAGTTGCTGGAGCTGGTGCAGGATGGCGGCCTGAAGGCGCTGGATGAGCACATTGAAGTACCGGAGAACAGTTCGCTGTTCCAGAAGTATCCGCTGATCCTGAAAGACAAAGGATTTATCACTTTCATCTCCGATAACTTCCGCCTGATGGCGATGGGTAAAATCAACGAGCATGAAATGGAGGGGATCCTCGAATCGGAGATTGAAGCGCTGGAAGAGGAGCTGATGGTGCCTTCCCGCTCTTTACAGCGTACCGCCGAGGCAATGCCGGGCTTTGGTATCTGTGCTGCGGTATTGGGGATCATCATTACCATGCAGTCTATCGACGGCTCGATCGCGCTGATCGGCCTGAAGGTGGCGGCCGCGCTGGTCGGGACTTTCCTTGGGGTGTTCTTCTGTTACTGCCTGATGGATCCGCTGGCTAACGCCATGGAGCAGTGCATGAAAAAGCGCATGACGGTATTTGTCTGTATCCGTACGGTGCTGGTCAATCACGTGGCCGGTAAGCCGACGCTGCTGGCGGTGGATGCCGGGCGCAAAATGCTGCCGCTGGAAAGTAAACCGACTTTTGCAACGCTCGACAGTTGGGTGAACCAGATGAATGAGAGCGGGCGATGAGAAAGGGGGCTCACTCCACCACCATCATCAAGCGCAGTGGGCGTAAAGGCCATCATGGCGTGCATACCGGCGCGTGGAAGGTGGCCTTTGCCGACTTTACGCTGGCGATGATGGCGCTGTTTATGGTGCTGTGGATCGTCGGGGCCGTAGACGAGAACGAGCGCAAAGAGATCGTTGCGCAGCTTAACGGCACCTCGATTTTTGATGGAACTCCATTCACTCCCATCAGCCTGCCCGGGTCGAAAGGTCCGGCGGTAATGGGTGACTCAGCCATGCCGGAACGGCAATCGTCACAGCAAGCACTGCCACAGCAGGATACAGCGTCGCAGCCAGCCCATAAGGATCTGCCCGCGCCGCCAGCGGAATCGCTGGATCAGGTGCTGGCCCGTTCGGATCTGGAGCTGGATCAGCTGAGTGAAGCGATCATGAAAATCACTTCGACGCTAAAGGCGCAGGGCAATCTGTCGCTGGAAAAGGTGCCGCAGGGGCTGCGGATCCTGCTGCAGGATAACGATGATCGGCAGATGTTTGCTCGCGGCAGCGCGGCGATGACACCTTACTTCACGCGGCTGCTGACCGAGCTGTCCCCGGTCTTCAACCGCCTGGATAACCAGGTGATGATCACCGGCCACACCGATTCAGCTAACTATCACAACAACGCCACGTACAACAACTGGAACCTCTCCGGCGATCGTGCGCTGGCCGCCAGACGAGTCCTCGAGCGGGGTGGACTGGAGCCGCAGCGCGTACTGCAGGTCAATGCCATGGCCGACAACATGCTGCTGGATCCCGACCAGCCTCTCTCTGCCCGTAACCGCCGCATTGAGATCCTGGTTCTGACCAAAGCGGCTGCCAACACTCTCTATCAGTTTTATGGTCATCACGGGGTTAACGTCGTTAAACCTGCGGCTGACCGTATCAGGTAAACCTGTCAGGGCCCCTTGAGTTGATTTTTGGCTCAGCCGGTGGGAAATCTACCCACCGGTTATTTCCTGTCTTCCCTCTTGCTGAGCCCCCAGCACAACACCCGAAGCGCCGGGAGTTGATTTGACTTAAGTTTCATTAAATTAATGTGTTATGTGATCAAAGCCCAGCGGCAGTGATTGCATCTTTACTATCAGGTGCCACAATTAATTAACAAACAACCACCCTGCTTTACCACCAGACAACAGGAGAGGCCGTTATGTTGCCCCATGCTGGTAGCTTACTCACCATGATGTCTTTTGCCGCCGGAACGTTTTCTGCCGGTGCATCATCCAACCCGCAATATATGACCTTCCAGCCTGCCAGCGGCGTGCCCAATAACCCACTGCCGCTGATTATCTATCCGATGGTTGTGCCGCGAGAAGAGGAAGATATCGCCCGCTATTTTGAAGACCTGTTTGCCCGCAATCAGTGGCTGCCGCGCTGGCGCTATCCTGTTTACCCCTACACTCACTATCACCCGAATACCCATGAGCTGCTTGGCGTGGGGGCCGGCTGGGCGCAGATCCTGTTTGGCGGCGAAACCGGTCGGGCAGTGACGCTGCATGCTGGCGATGCGGTGCTGATCCCGGCTGGCGTGGGGCATCAGCAACTGGCCGCCAGCGATGACTTCTTTGCCGTTGGGGCTTACCCGCGCGGCATGATGCCCGAAACCCTTCGTGACGAGCAGGAGAGGGTGAACCAGTCTATCGTAGAGATTAAACGTGTGCCGATGCCGCAACAGGACCCAATCACCGGCGGCGAAGGAGCCGTCACTGAAATCTGGCACCCATTAGCTAACGACTAAAACCTGCTGCGGAACGCACTGTCATGGTGCGTTCCCCTTTCTGCGCTTTCTTCAGGGACAATATCCACCCGTTCTGACAGCCCCGTGGCCTGCAGTATCGCTTGCGTGCCGGCCTCTCATCACGGGTAATCGTGCTGGCACGCTTTGTGCAGATCTCTGATGGGTTCACCGACAGTGGAAGGGAAATCATGAATCAAGGCTATGAATCAGCTTCAGGCTTTTATGATGAAATGCTGCTGGGCGATGGCCAGTATCGCCAGCATTATCGCGACTACTGGCACTGGTTGAAGCAGGCTGATCAGGAGGCCTTCGCCCGCAAGCGGGAAGAGGCCGAACTGCTGTTTCACCGCGTTGGTATCACTTTCAATGTCTACGGACAGGATGGGGGGGCCGAACGCCTGATCCCTTTCGACAGCGTCCCGCGCATTATCCCTGGCAGCGAATGGGTGATGCTGGACAAAGGCATCCGCCAGCGGGTGCAGGCTCTCAACGCATTCCTTCACGATATCTACCACGAGCAGCACATTCTGAAAGCGGGGATCGTCCCGGCGGAGCAGGTGCTGGTTAACGATCAGTATCAACCCTGTATGCAGGGGCTGAACCTGCATCGCGATATTTACGCGCACATTTGTGGCGTGGATATGGTGCGCAACAGCGATGGCGAATACTACGTTCTGGAGGACAATCTGCGCACGCCATCCGGCGTTTCCTACATGCTGGAAAACCGCAAAATGATGATGCGTCTTTACCCGGAGCTGTTTGCGCAGCAGCGCATTGCGCCGGTGGAGCGCTATCCGTCGCATCTGTTGCAGACGCTGCGGGAAAGCTCGCCGGTGAACGATCCGGTGGTGGTTGTGCTGACACCAGGCCGCTTTAACAGCGCCTACTTTGAGCACAGCTTCCTGGCGCAGCAGATGGGCGTGGAGCTGGTGGAAAGTGCTGACCTGTTTGTGAAAGATGGGGCAGTGATGATGCGCACCACTGCCGGACCGTGCAAAGTCGATGTTATCTACCGTCGCGTGGACGATGCCTTCCTCGATCCGCTGGCTTTCCGTGCGGACTCTATGCTCGGCGTGCCGGGGCTGCTCTCCGTTTATCGTGCCGGAAATGTGGTGCTGGCTAATGCCATAGGCACCGGCGTGGCGGACGATAAATCCATCTATCCTTACGTACCGGATATGGTGAAGTTCTATCTCTCCGAAGAGCCAATCCTGAATAATGTCCCGACCTGGCAATGCCGCCGTCCCGATGAGCTTTCATGGGTACTCGCTAACCTGCCACAACTGGTGGTGAAAGAGGTTCACGGCGCAGGGGGCTATGGCATGCTGATTGGCCCCGTAGCCAGCAAGCAGCAGTTAGAAGAGTTTCGCGCGCGGCTGTTAGCCCGGCCACAAAACTACATTGCCCAGAACACGCTGGCGCTCTCCACCTGCCCGACATTTGTGGAGCAGGGGCTGGCACCCCGGCATATCGATTTGCGTCCGTTTGCCCTCAGCGGAGCGGAAATCCGCCTGGTGCCGGGGGGCCTGACACGTGTGGCACTGACGGAAGGTTCGCTGGTAGTGAACTCATCGCAGGGCGGCGGCACCAAGGATACCTGGGTTCTGGAGGATGACGCATGCTGAGTCGCACGGCCAGTGGCCTGTACTGGATGGCCCGCTATTTAGAGCGTGCCGAAAACATTGCCCGCGTGCTGGACGTCACCAACCGGCTATCGCTGATGCCGGTTCGCAGCAGCCATGATGACGAGCTGCGGGTACCGCTGAATCTCACCAGCACTGGCGAACTGTTCTGGACGTTAAATGACAAGCTGGCAATGCCACAGTTGTTCAGCTTTTTTGTCCTCGACGATCGTAACCCCGGCAGTATTTTCAGCTGCTGGGAATCCGCCTGGAACAACGCCCATGCGGTGCGTGGCAGCCTCTCGTCCGAAGTGTGGGAGAGCATCAACTCCAGCTGGATAGAGCTGAGGAAACTGCGGCGCAAAGGGATCAACAGCAGCGGAGCGGATGCTTTTTTTGACTGGGTAAAAGAGCGTTCGCATCTGTTTCGCGGCGCGATGTTTGGCACGCTGATGCGTGGTGATGCGATGAGCTTTATTCGCCTCGGTACGCTGCTGGAGCGGGCCGACTGCACGGCGAGGCTGCTGGATGTCACGCGCTATCTCACCGAGCAGGACGAAGATTCGGTGCGGGAATATTACCGCCTCGACACGCTGCTGCGTTCCGTTTCCGCCCGCGAGGCCTATCACACCATTTACAAACAGCAACTGGCCAGCGACAGCGTATCTGAAATGCTGATCCTCCGTGAGGAAAGCCCACGATCGCTGCGATCCTGTGTTGAAGAGATTGGCAATCAGCTGGATTTGATCGGCAGCAGTGGCGAAAACCGTCCCCGCCTGCTGCTTACCGTACTGCATGCCGAACTGCGCTTTAGCAGTTATGAGTCGCTGGTCAGCAAAGGGTTGCACAGCTGGTTACAGCACTTCCTCGCCGAGCTGAGCGACATTGCCGGCAGCATTCAACAGACATACCTGGAGGCCAAATGAAACTGGATATCGCCCACAAGACCTGCTTCAGCTACCAGAATCTGGTGAAACAAAGCACCCAATACCTGCGCCTTACGCCGCAGGATTCTATCCATCAGCACGTTCTCTCCTGGGATCTGTTGCTGCCTGCGCAGGCGATCTGCACCACTGATACCTTTGGCAACGTGCTCCACGTGCTGACGCTGGACACGCCACATCAGTCGATTGAAATTGAGGCCCGTGGCGTGGTGGAAATCCTTGATGAAGGAGGTACCGCTCCCGATCCGGACAGCACGCTGTCGCCGCTGGTATTTCTGCGAATCACGTCATTAACCCAGCCTGATCGGGCGATAGCTGAGTTTGCCTTGCGCTATTATCGTCCTGAAGCGCCGCTGGCGAGCCTCGAACGCCTGATGGGTGAGCTGCTGCTGAAAATGCCTTATCAGCCGGGCAGCACGATGGTTACCGATACCGCTGCGAAAGTCTTTGCGGCCGGAACCGGGGTTTGCCAGGATCACAGTCATGTGTTCCTGGCCTGTTGCCGCAGCCTGCATATCCCTGCTCGCTATGTGAGCGGTTATCTTTATACTGACACCGTGGAGCATGTGGCGACCCATGCCTGGGTGGAAGCCTGGGTGGACGGCAGCTGGCACAGTTTCGATATTACCAATAACACCCGCAGTACCCGTCAGCACCTGAAGCTGGCGGTCGGGGTGGATTATATGGATGCCTGCCCGGTAAGAGGCATGCGGCTGGGTGGCGGAAGTGAAGACATGTTGGCAGTGGCTGCGGTGCAACTGGTGAATTCGCAGCAGTAAATTTTAATCGGGCAAACTATGACTTACTGTGTGGCAATGCGTTTATCGTCAGGGATGATTTTCGTTTCTGACTCCCGTACCAATGCGGGAGTTGACCATATTTCGTCGTTTCGTAAGCTGCATGTTTTTCAGCAGGAAGATGAGCGGATGCTGGTGCTGCAAAGCGCGGGTAATCTGGCCACCACGCAAAGCGCCCTGAGCCTGCTGCGGCGGGGTTGTTCCGAGCCCGAAAAGCCCAACCTGATGAATTGTACCAACATGTACGATGTGGCCCTGCTGGTGGGGGAGACGCTGCGTGAGGTGATTAAGCGCGACGGCGAAGAGTTTGGCGGCACGCTGATGCTGGGAGGCCAGATCAAAGGCGAGGAGCCTCGGCTGTTCCAGATCTACCCGCAGGGTAATTTCATTGAGGCGAGCACCGACACGCCCTATTTCCAGATTGGTGAAAGCAAATACGGCAAGCCGATTATCGACCGGGTGCTGCGCTTTGACACGCCGCTGGATCAGGCGATGCAGTGCGCGCTGATTTCAATGGATTCGACTCTGGCGAGTAACATTTCGGTCGGGCTGCCGCTGGACGTGATGATGTACCACTCCGACAGCTTCAGCACGGCACAGCAGTACCATATCACCGAAAAGCATCCTTATTTTTCCCAAATCCGCCAGCTCTGGAGTTCGGGACTGCTCAGCGTCTTTGCCCAACTGCCTCCTTTGCAGCTCGACGAATAAATTCTTCCGGCCACCCGGGTTATTGGCACTTTTCAGGGTGGTCCTGGCTTTCCGCCATGCGCAGCAGCATGCGGTGGCCGATATCGTTATCCCAGTTAAAACTGTTTTGCAGCACCACGATAGCCGTCTGGTGCTTCAGATCCATCCCGATATAACTGGCGAATCCGCCGATAAAACCAGACTGATAAAGAATACTCTGGCCGTTGATATTGTTGCTGAGCCACGCCAGCGCGGAAGAGTCGTTTTGCGCTTCTTTAAAACGGATGGTGGTGGCATCTGCAAAGGCGCGATCCAGTGCAGCATCACCGCTGCCGTGCAGATGGGCATCCAGCCAGGTCAGCAGATCGTCAGCGCTGGACCACAGCGAGGCCGCACCCACCATGTAGCCGGAGAAATGCCAGTCCGGCACCACTTCTCCGCGTTTCACAAACTTCGGTTGATCCCCCGCATGGCCTCTGGCCCGCAGCGCGTAACCCGGTAGTTTTTCCGGCTGGTAGCCCGTGTGTTCCATCCGCAGTGGTGCAAGGATCTGCTGGCTGGCAATAGTCTGCGGCGGCTGTCCGCTGTGCTTTGTCACCACGTAATCCAGAATGGAATAGCCGAGGTTTGAATACACCACCGAGCGCCGGGATGGCCGCTCAAAATCCTGCAGATAACCGAGGAAATCACCGTTATCCAGGTCGTCATAAAAAGGTTGACCGGTAAAGAGATAGTCGGTTAACTTGCGCAGCATATGCAGGGTCGTCATCTGGCGCGGCAGGCCGGAAGTATGGGTGGCGAGCTGTAGCAGGGTAATCTGGCTGGCATCTTTGCTCAGCGGCACCTGGTTGCCGAGCAGGCTGCCCAGCGTGCTGTTCCAGCTCAATTTGCCCTGATCCACCAGCAGCGCGGCACTCTCTGCGGTAAATCCTTTGGTCACCGAACCGACGGCAAACAGCGTGTCGCCGTTCACGGCAATGCGGCGGTTGTTATCGGTAAAACCATAGCTGAACACCTGCCGCTGGCGGTCGGGCTGCAGAATCGCCACCACAATTCCCGGCGTGTGATGCTGGGCAATCAGTGGTTCGGCGAGGGCATCAATCTGCTGTTTCAGAGGGACGTGACAGGTCGCTTTCAGGCTGGCCTGAGGAGAGAGATCGATACTGTTGCTGGACAGTGAGGCACAGCCACTGAGCAGTAAGGAAAGCAGCACGGCAGTGGGAAGCGTATTTTTATAACAGAGAGCCATACTGATAATTTCAACTGCCGCGTGGTATGTAGCATTAAAAGCAGAATATAAGCGGAGGCAAGCCACGAAGCAAGCATTTGCAACTGCGGGAGTTCAATCTGTTGTGAACGCATTTGTGTTATCGAACCCATATTCACTAAAAATACCGAAAATCACTTATTCCCTTTTTATTTGTGAGGGTAAGTTAGTGGTGGATTAACAAAACGGAGTTTGTTTGTGACGTGGGAATACGATCAATATAGCGGTGAAATCAGGAACAAACACATTTGGTTGCAGCGCTTTTCTTATTCATGGCGATAATTCTCAAACAGTTGGCAATAGTTAAGAAGGTTGCATCGTTATTAATGGGGCGCATTTAAAGAAGACTATTGTTACATCCGGTGACACTATGCGGGTGGCCAGATGAAAATTATTATTATGTTTCTTTTTTATGTTGTTTTTGTTGTGCTGTAGCAGCACAACAAACTTTATCGCGCAGTGACCACTGGCCAGACGTTAAAAAGGTCGAATTAAAATTTTATCGTATCAACGCGGCTGGTCAGGAGGTTAATTATTTCAATCACTCTGTTGGAGAACGTTAGGGTGGTTAATATTTTGCCAATAGTTTTAGTTAAAAATGACCTGCCACTTCTCGCGTGGCAATACGGTGAAGCCGGTAATCATCAACGCTGAGAGCAGGGCGCTGTTGGCGGGATCGGCCACCGTTTTCCGCAGGCCGTTGCGCAGCGCTTCGACCGTTGTGGCAGGCGTCTGAGCAGACGTTATCAGCGGCAGGCCGGGAACGCTGGCGGTTTGGCCGATGATTTTCAGGCCGCTGAGCTCCTGAGGAAAATCCCGCAGCAGCAGCGCCCAGGAGATGCAGTCGATGGCGGCAATATCAGCTTCGCCGCGTCGCAGCAGGGCCACAGAAGAGCGATGTCCGCCCGAGGCGACGGTGCGGGAGAAAAAGGCCGGACCACCGGTCATCTTCATTATGCTGTTGTAACCAGACTGGGAGTCGGAGCTGTTAAATGCCAGCACCTGCCCGCGAAACTGTTCCAGCACATCCTGACCATCCTCGCGAACCACCAGCCAGCTTCGGTAGTTGGCTCCTTCACATCCCGGGGCTGAAAAGAGAAAAGCGCCTACGACCTGAACATCCGGCAGCGTGGTCATCAGCGGAAAACCGCAGGTCTGGCTCAGCAGCAGATCGGTACGCTGCCAGTGCGGCAGCAGGGGATCAGGCCAGCTCAGTGTGGCTGGCAGGGACGGAGAAGGGATCGCCGCTTTCAGCCGCTGCCAGAAAGCTTCCACCGTCTGCGGGCTGAAGGGGTACATCGGCAGTGATACTGTCATTATCGCTCCTGAACGGGTCGGCAAAAGGGTGAACATTGACCTCGACCGGCGTGAACAGATGCGCTTTAAGCAGGGTGCCGTAGCCGTTGACCACAAAGCCTTCGCTGCGCTGCTGATACTTCTCTCTGTCCGCCAGATACACTTCACGCAGGCCATACCAGGGCAAGCCTGGCAGGTCGTGATGTACCAGATGATAGTTCAGATTCATAAACAGCAGCCGCCAGAATGGCCCGGCCTCGTTCAGCGCCGAGCGAGCTTCAGGATGTTCTTCCGCGCGATGCTCATAGAACGAGCGAATTTTGGTCAGGCTCAGGCCGGGATAACCGACCGCCAGCAAATACCACAGCGTTGAAATGCCATGCAGGTGTAGCCAGTAAAACACGCCTGCCAACAGCACCGCGTGGTTCAGCCACATCAGCTGTTCGCGCCGGTCGCCGTTGCGCATTTTGCTCAGTGCATCTTTCGCCGTTCCGATGATATCCAGCAACGGACCAAGCAGCACGCGACCCGCCAGCGTATTGCGCACAGCGGCTAGCAGTGGGAACAGGCGGGGATAGCGCTGCCATTGCTGCGCGCTGTAATAGTAAGTCTCAGGATCGTAATCCGGCAGCGTCAGGTGCTCATTACGGTGATGCTGCAGGTGTGAATCCCGATACAGTCGATACGGATACCAAATCGCCAGCGGAAGCTGTCCCAGCAGCTGATTCACTCTGGCCCAGCGTGTGGGATGTCCGTGGATCAACTCATGCTGCAGCGACATATACCAGGCGGTCACCAGTATCATCAGCGGCGTGGCGCTGAGCGCCCCCAGCCACTGCCAGGCCGCGACCAGCCCAAACCAGCCACCATAAACGCATGCCATCACGCACCAGGTCGGCAATTCGCTGCGCCAGATCCAGTGTGATGACCGCAGCTTAATCGCCGCGCGCTGTTGTGCGTTCAGATAGTGGGCCATAAATAAACTCCCGGAAAAGGAGGGTTCAGTATGCATGTCGGCTGAAACGGGTGGAAATAGCGAAAACGGCTGAGGTTATGCCTGGAATGCAACAGGGAATTAATGTGAGGGCGGTCAAATATTCAACCTGCTGAATAACGATGAAAAACCGCTGATCACGGTAGGGCACCGCTCAGCCCGGCAAAACAACCGCTCAGCTATTTTTTCTCCTGCGGGGTTCTAAAGTTAGCCAACATAGAGACGGTCTGGTTCAGCCGCTTACCGCTGTATAACCGTGTTTTAACGCTGACCAGGCAGGGCTCGTCGTTTTGTCTCTTCTCTGACATCAGGCATTGCAAATTATGAACAATAAAAAACTGCTCCGGCATCTGCCCTGGGCGATCATCGGCATCCTTGGAGCCTTCTGTCTGGCCACTGTCGCCCTGCGCCGCGGGGAACACGTCAGTGCATTGTGGGTTGTGGTGGCATCTGTTTCTGTCTATCTGGTGGCCTACCGCTATTACAGCCTCTACATCGCGCAAAAAGTGATGAAGCTGGACCCCACGCGCGCCACGCCAGCCGTGATTAACAATGACGGGCTGAACTACGTTCCCACCAATAAATTTGTGCTGTTTGGTCACCATTTCGCGGCGATTGCCGGAGCGGGTCCGCTGGTGGGGCCGGTGCTGGCGGCGCAAATGGGTTACCTGCCTGGCGTGCTGTGGCTGCTGGCGGGGGTTGTACTGGCCGGGGCGGTGCAGGACTTTATGGTGTTGTTTATCTCTTCCCGCCGTAACGGTGCGTCGCTGGGCGAGATGGTAAAAGAAGAGATGGGGCCGGTGCCGGGAACGATTGCCCTGTTTGGCTGCTTCATCATTATGATTATTATCCTGGCCGTGCTTGCATTGATTGTGGTGAAAGCGCTGGCCGAAAGTCCCTGGGGCGTGTTTACCGTTTGTTCGACCGTGCCCATCGCGCTCTTTATGGGGGTGTATATGCGTTTCCTCCGGCCAGGGCGGGTCGGTGAAATCTCCGTTATCGGCATTTTGTTGCTGGTCGCTTCCATCTGGTTTGGCGGCGTGATTGCCCACGATCCTTACTGGGGCCCAGCTCTGACATTTAAAGACACCACCATCACCTTTACGCTGATTGGTTATGCGTTTGTCTCGGCACTGCTGCCGGTCTGGCTGATTCTGGCACCGCGTGACTACCTGGCTACCTTCCTGAAAATCGGGGTGATTATCGGGCTTGCGCTGGGCATTATTATCCTCAACCCTGACCTGAAAATGCCCGCGCTGACCCAGTACATTGATGGCACCGGGCCATTGTGGAAGGGAGCGCTGTTCCCGTTCCTGTTTATCACTATTGCCTGTGGTGCGGTCTCTGGCTTCCATGCCCTGATCGCCTCCGGGACCACGCCAAAACTGCTGGCCTTTGAAACCGAAGCGCGGTTTATCGGTTATGGCGCGATGCTGATGGAATCTTTTGTGGCGGTGATGGCGCTGGTTGCGGCCTCAATTATTGAACCGGGTCTCTACTTTGCCATGAACACTCCGCCAGCCGGGTTGGGCATCACTATGCCTAACCTGCACGAACTGGGGGGAGCGAATGCACCGGCGATTATGGCGCAGCTGCATGACGTTACGGCTCAGGCGGCGGCCACCGTCAGTTCATGGGGTTTTGTCATTTCTCCTGAGCAAATCATGCAGACTGCCAAAGACATTGGTGAACCTTCAGTGATGAACCGTGCCGGCGGTGCGCCAACGCTGGCGGTGGGGATTGCGATGGTGTTCCACAGGATCGTACCGGTGGCGGATATGGGCTTCTGGTACCACTTTGGCATCCTGTTTGAAGCGCTGTTTATCCTGACCGCGCTGGATGCGGGCACCCGTTCCGGGCGCTTTATGTTACAGGATTTGCTGGGGAACTTTATCCCGTTCCTGAAGAAGACTGACTCGCTGGTGGCGGGGGTAATCGGTACCGCTGGCTGTGTGGGGCTATGGGGCTATCTGCTGTATCAGGGCGTGGTCGACCCGCTGGGTGGGGTGAAAAGCCTGTGGCCGCTGTTCGGGATTTCGAACCAGATGCTGGCGGCTGTAGCGCTGGTGCTGGTGACGGTGATCCTGATTAAAATGAAGCGTACCCGCTATATCTGGGTCACCGTGCTGCCAGCCAGCTGGCTGCTGATTTGCACCACCTGGGCGCTGGGCATGAAGCTGTTCAGCAGCAGGCCAGAGATGGAAGGTTTCTTCTACATGGCGCGGGAATACAAAGCCCGTGTCGCCGCCGGTGGCGCGGATTTGACCGCTCAGCAGGTAGCGAACATGAATCATATCGTGATCAATAACTACACTAACGCAGGCCTGAGCATTCTCTTCCTCGTGGTGGTGTACAGTATCATTTTCTACGGTATTCGCGCCGCGATGAAGTCCGCCCGTTCCACTCAGCGAACGGACAAAGAGACGCCGTACGTTGCCATCCCGGAGGAGGGGGTGAAAATCTCCTCCGGCCACTGATAATAATGCCAGCCCCACTTCGGTGGGGCGTTAACGTCAGGAACTTTTATGTTCGGAAATTTAGGCGAAGCCACCAAATATCTGGGTCAGGCGGCCAGAATGCTGATCGGCATTCCGGATTACGACACTTACGTTCAGCATATGCAGACCAACCATCCGGACCAGCCGGTAATGACTTACAACGAATTTTTCCGTGAACGTCAGCAGGCCCGATACGGCGGTGACGGCAAAGGCGGCATGCGCTGTTGCTGAAGTAATAGCTTAAAGGGAGGGGGAAAACGTGGCTCAAATTTTCGTTACGGTATTAACCGGATTTTTAGGGGCAGGGAAAACCACGCTGTTGCGCCATATTCTTGATGAACAGCATGGCTACCAGATAGCGGTGATTGAGAATGAATTTGGCGAAGTCCCGCTGGACGATCAGCTGGTCGGCGATCGGGCGACGCAGCTCAGAACGCTGAGCAACGGCTGTATCTGCTGCACCCGCTCCGGTGAGCTGGAAGAGACGCTGCTGGATCTGCTCGACGAGCTGGATAAAGGTGAGGTCAGCTTTGATCGTCTGATCATTGAGTGCACCGGCATGGCCGATCCCGGGCCGGTAATCCAGGCATTTTTCACCCATGAAACAATCTGTCAACGCTACCTGCTGGACGGGGTCATTACCCTCGTTGATGCCGTGCATGCTCAGCAGCAGCTCGATAAATTCCCCATTGCCCAGTCACAGGTTGGCTATGCTGACCGTCTGCTACTGACCAAAACGGATGTTGCCCCGGACAGCTGTGAGCTGACAGGGCGGTTGCAGCGCATTAATGCTCGTGCGCCAGTTCACCCGGTGATTAACGGTGAGATCGACCCGGCACTGTTGTTCAACACCCGTGGGTTCATGCTGGAAGAAGAGGTGGTGTCGGGCAGTCGGAGTTTCCATTTCATCCCGCAGCAGCAAAACCAGATATCTTCAATTGTGGTGGAGTTTGATTATCCGCTGGTGCTGGGAGAAGTCTCTGACGTGATGGAGGGGCTGCTGCTGAGTTTTGCCGATAAGCTCCTGCGCTACAAAGGGATGTTATGGATCGCTGGCGAGCCTAAGCGCCTGTTATTTCAGGGCGTGCAGCGCCTTTACAGCGCCGACTGGGATCGCGAATGGCAGCCAGAAGAGACGCAAAAAAGCCAACTGGTGTTTATCGGTATCCAGCTTCCGGAAGCTGAAATCCGCCAGGCTTTTGCCGCGCTGCGACATGAATAACCGGTATGACAGCTTTTCTGTCTGGGGTGTTAAAGCCCCAGACTTTTTTTCAGCGGCTTAAGATAACGGCGGCTGACCGGTACGGTCAGGCCACTGCGTAACAGCAGCTCCGCCTGGCCGTTATCTTCCAGACGGATCTCCTGCAACTGCGCCATATTAACCAGATACTGGCGATGGCAGCGCAGCAGGGAGGTCCGGCTTTCCAGCGTGCGAAGCGTTAATTCCGTCAGCCCCTCTTTACCCTGATTATTGGTGACATAAATACCGCTCAGGCGACTGCTGACGAAAGCCACTTCCTCCATCTGCAACAGATAAATGCGGCTGTGTCCGCTGCAGGGTATAAATTGCAGTGGCTGGCTTTCCTGTAATGCTGTCATGTTCTGGGGGATCTGTTGCTGGCGCAGGCGGGAGAGGGTTTTCGCCAGCCTTTCAGCGGTCAGTGGCTTCAGCAAATAGTCAAAAGCATGCTCTTCAAACGCCTGCACCGCGTACTCATCAAAAGCGGTCAGAAATACAATATAAGGGCGATGATCGTCATCCAGCATGCCCACCATCTCCAGCCCGTTGATGCGCGGCATCTGGATATCCACAAACAGGACGTCCGGCTCCAGACGGTGCACTGCACCAATGGCTTCCACAGCGTTGCCGCACTCGCCCACCACGGTAATATCGCTTTCAACCTGCAGCAGGATCCGCAGATTTTCCCGCGCCAGCGGTTCGTCATCCACAATCAGTACTTTCAGCATGACTCCTCCAGTGGCAGGCGCAGGCTGATACGGGTGAACCGATCCTCCTCACAGCGGATACTGATGCCGTAGCTGTCGCCAAACTGCGCCCGTAAACGTTTATCCACTAAACTCATCCCTAATCCGTTGCTGTTAGTTTGCGGCGGATACAGACCCGCATTATCTTCAATAGTCAGCACCAGATGCCCCTCCTCCTGCCTTGCCTGAATGAAAATTTCACCTTTGCCGAGCAGTTGTGAAGTCCCGTGCTTGATTGCATTTTCAACCAGTGGCTGCAGGCTGAAGGCGGGAAGCCGGTGATGTGCCAGTCCGGGAGGGATCTGAAGCCGCACGGTCAGCTGTGTCTGAAAGCGCGCTTTTTCAATCTGCAAATAAGCATTCACATGCTCAATTTCATCGGCCAGCGTCACCACCTCCGACGGCCGCTTAAGGTTTTTACGGAAGAAGGTCGACAGATCCTGTACCAGCAGCCCGGCCTGCTGCTGATCGCGGCGGATCACCGCCAGCAGCGTATTCAGCGCATTGAACAGGAAGTGAGGATTGACCTGAGCATGCAGTAGCTTGATCTCGGACTGAGTCAGCAGCGCTTTTTGTTGCTCATATTTACCGGCCAGGATCTGGGCTGACAGCAGTTGGGCGATCCCTTCGCCCAGCGTGCGATTGATGGAGCTGAACAGGCGGTTTTTGGCTTCGTACAGTTTGATCGTGCCAATTACACGCTGATTTTCACCGCGCAGCGGGATCACCAGCGTGGAACCCAGCTTGCAGCCCGGATGGATCGAACAGCTGTAAGGGACTTCGTTTCCATCAGCGTAAACCACCTCGCCGGTTTCAATCGCGCGAAGGGTATAGGCTGAAGAAATCAGTTTACCGGGCAGATGGTGGTCATCGCCGGTGCCGGTAAAGGCCAGTAATTTTTCCCGGTCGGTGATGGCAACGGCCCCGGTTTTCAGCTCGGAGTAGAGTACCTGTGCCACTTTCAGGCTGTTCTCTTCGTTAAACCCCTGTCGCAGGATCCCCTCAGTAGACGCAGCTACCTTCAGCGCGACCGCAGAAAAAGCCGAAGTATACTTTTCAAACATCGCACGCTTATCCAGCAGGATGCGCATAAACATAGCGGCACCCAGCGAATTGGTGACCATCATCGGCGCAGCGATGCTCTGAACCAGATGCAGGGCATCCTGAAAGGGGCGGGCGATCAACAAAATAATGGCCATTTGCACCAGTTCGGCCACAAAGGTGATAAAGCCCGCGGTCAAAGGGCTGAACACTTTATCGCTGCGTCCCATTCTGAACAGCAAGCTGTGCATCAGCCCTCCCAGCAGCCCTTCGGTAATAGTGGAGATCATGCAGCTGAGAGCCGTCATTCCGCCGAGGGAGTAGCGGTGCAATCCGCCCGTCAGTCCCACCAGCCCGCCGACTACCGGGCCGCCCAGCAGCCCACCGATAACGGCTCCGATGGCGCGAGTATTGGCGATGGAGTCCTCAATATGGAGCCCGAAATAAGTCCCCATAATGCAAAAAAAGGAGAAGGTGATATAGCAAAGCAACTTATGCGGCAGGCGCACCGTCACCTGCATCAGTGGAATAAACAGGCGGGTTTTGCTCATCAGCCAGGCGATGACCAGAAACACGCACATCTGCTGTAACAGCAGCAAAATCAGATTCATTTCGTACATTGCCCGGATCACGCTTGCCGAAAAGACGAAACATACGCTGAAATCGCCGCAAAAGGGGCCTGAGGCGGGATAAAAATACTGAATCGTGATCTGAGTCGTGAATGCCAATTCACTTCTGACACTGTTGCGTGTTCTTTCTGATGACGATACGCAAAAGAAAAATTAAACCCCCTTTTGGGGCTGCATTCCAGACTGGAAAATCCTCAATGCCTGTTACTTTGTACCCTGAACGCCGGTGCTGATAAGGCAACGGAAGGGACTGAACGGGTCAGCAGTCAACGTTCGGATTAATGTGTTGATGAATGTCAACTGTGCGGTTAGTGTACACAAATGGCAGGGAGCTGATGACTAAGCAACATACAGACAAGCAGATTCAGGCGGCCATTGAATTTGTCAGATAACATGGCTGGGTGCTGATCGATGCGGGGAGATCCGCGCATTGTTTCGCCAAACTTCGTTGTGGAATTGCCGGGCACCGGGAGCACATGATGAGCATCTGGTCGACGCCAGCGAATCCCGAAAATCATGCGAAACAGATCGTCAGAAAAGTCAGGCAGTGTTCGCCTTTCAGGCAGGAAGAAGGCTGACGGTTATTGCGGACAGGAGTTGTGTCGCTGTCTTTTGGTTTGAGCGAACAAACAAGAGAAGGAGATTCATATGGCGCTCTGGAATTTTACCCTGGTGCTGTCAGGTGTAACGTCGGAAACACAGGGACTGGAAGATTCACTGTACAACGCAGGTTGTAATGATGCGTTGGTCTGTCTTTATGGCACCGCCGTTTATCTGGACTTCGACCGGGAAGCGGCCAGTCTGACTGACGCTGTTGCCAGCGCAATCCGCAACATTGAAGGTGCCGGGATTGGTGCCAGAGTAGAGTCAGTGGATTCGGTTCTGGTAGGGTTGAGCGATATTGCGGAACTGACGGAAATGTCCCGCCAGGCGATAGCCCTGTTAAAAGAAGGCACGCGCGGCAAAGGTGATTTTCCCAATCCAGTGCAGCGTATCAAAGGGCAATCACCGTTGTGGAGCTGGGCCGAAGTGGCGGAGTGGCTGGTTAACAGTGGGCGGATGTCGGCGGATAATCCGCTGACTCAAAATGCGCGGGAGCTGGAGCAGTGGAACCTGGCCCTGCGCATTCGCGCTTCAAAAGCCGCTAACAAAGTGGAGGAAAGGGTTCAATTTCTGGCCTGCCCGGGGCAGCTTTTCTCCAGAGTCTGAAGTCTGCTCTGCCTTAATCGGGCACCGGATGTTGAGGCATCAGTGTCCGATTAAGCTGTCATATTCGCTGTAACAATCTTCATTCCGTAACGTGTTTGCCATGAAATCTTCATTCAGGCTCTTTACTGTCGCGATAAAACACCCGGAGAGAAGCCTGTGTTTACTATTGAAACAGTTTTAGACGACCTCTGCCCGCAACGACATACGCCTTCCTGGCAAAAATCCATTCTGAGAGTTCTGCTCCGCGAAAAAGAGTTCCAGCTATTTAACCAGCGTCACCGACACCTGAAAGGGCTGGATATGGTGGAGCAGGTGCTGGAGTATCTCGATATTCGCTGTGAGCTGAGCGAACGTGACCTGGAACAGATCCCCAGTCAGGGGCCGGTGGTGATCGTGGCAAACCATCCTCTCGGCACGCTGGACGGTCTGGCGCTGTTGCATGCGGTTTCACAGGTGCGTCGCGACGTAAAAATTATCACCAATCGTCTGCTGAATTGTCTGGAGTCTCTCTCCAGCCTGATGGTTCCCGTCGATAATATGGGTAACCGCACCAATCGCCTGCAGCTGGCGGCGATGCAGGAACAGCTGGAAAATCAGGGCGTATTGATCTTCTTCCCGGCGGGTGAAGTTTCCCGTTTTGGCAGCAAAGGCGTGAAGGACGGCAAGTGGAGTCATGGTTTTGTCCGCCTTGCTGCCCGCTGCCGTGCTCCGGTTGTGCCTATCCACGTCGGTGGCAGCAACAGCGCGCTGTTTTATCTGACCTCCTTCGTTTACCGGCCGCTGTCGATGCTGTTGCTGGTGCGCGAAATGTTCAAAAATCGCGGTGCGCGATTGAAACTAAAAATAGGCGCACGCATTCCTTACTCCAGCTGGCACGATGGCCATACTCCGGCCAAAGAGCTTGCCGCACGCTTTCGCCGTCATCTCTATCGCATGGCGCACGGCAAATCAGCATTGTTTCAGACCGAACCCGCTATTGCCCGGGTGGAAGATCGTGCGGTACTGAAAAAAGCACTGGCTGGTTGTGAGGTGCTGGGACAGACCGCTGATGGTAAAATAATCTACCTCTGGCGTCGCAATGGTGAAGACTATGTGCCGATCCTGCGCGAATTGGGGCGTCTGCGTGAAATTGCCTTCCGCGCCGTGGGTGAGGGCAGCGGCAGACGTCGCGATCTGGATGATTACGATGACGACTATTATCACCTGATCCTTTGGGATGAAGAGGCGCTGGATATCGTCGGCGCTTATCGTTTCCTGCCCACCGCCGAACAGCTGGAGAAGAAAGGTCTGGACGGCATCTACAGCCACAGCCTGTTCCACTACGACCACCAGATGTACCCGGTGCTGGAGCAGGGTATTGAACTGGGGCGCAGCTTTATCCAGCCGGCATATTGGGGTAAACGCGGCCTGGATTATCTCTGGCTGGGCATCGGTGCTTATCTGGCGAAGTATCCACAATACCGCTACCTGTTTGGTCCGGTTTCAATCTCCGGTGGCCTGCCGTTGGCGGCCCGCGACCTGCTGGTGGCCTTTTATCGACTCTATTTCTCTCCGGCCCTGCCTCTGGCCACTTCCAGACGACCTTATCCGGCTTCATTGCCTGATGTACTGGCTCAGTTTTCCGGTGATGATTATCAGGAAGATCTGCGACGACTGAAGCGAATGCTTAACAATCTCGGTACCGGCATTCCCCCTCTTTACAAGCAGTATTCAGAACTGTGCGAACCCGGTGGCGTGCAATTTATCGACTTCGGCAGCGATCCTGATTTCAACAACTGCATCGACGGGTTAGTGGTGGTCGATCTGCTGCAACTTAAGGCCAGTCGTTTTGGGCGTTATATCGCCGTTCACCAGACTCCATTAGTGCCAGAAGACTCAGTATTGCCAGCGGAATCGCAATTTTAAGTTTCTAATTTATTGTTTAAAAACATATTTATCGGACTATTACTCTCAGGCTAATATTTTATCAGGGTGATTAATTGATCGATCACCGATCCGGGTACAGACTTCATCTCAGAACATAACGCTATCTCATGATAGGTTTACAGGAGGTGAAAATGTTGCCTGGACAACAAACGTCCGCCCGCGTCTGGGACACTCGCAGGAGTGAAAAAAGGCGCCGCATTGATGCTCTCGGCATTAATGGGAAAGTGCTGCCAACCGACGATCTGGTTGGCATGCTGGAGAAGCTGATTGCTCCTGGCGATCGGGTGGTGATGGAAGGGAACAACCAGAAGCAGGCCGATTTTCTTTCGCGCTCGCTGGCGGAAGTTAATCCGGAAATCGTTCACGATTTGCATATGATCATGCCCAGCGTCGGGCGCAGCGAACACCTGGATATTTTTGAAAAGGGTATCGCCCGCAAGCTGGACTTCTCCTTCTCCGGGCCGCAGAGCCTGCGTATCTCTCAGCTGCTTGAGGATGGCCGATTAGAAATCGGCGCGATACATACTTACATCGAACTCTACTCCCGTCTGTATGTTGACCTGGCGCCGAACGTGGCACTGATTGCCGGTTTCAAAGCTGATCGCAAGGGCAATCTCTACACCGGTGCCAGTACCGAAGACACCCCGGCGCTGGTCGAGGCCGCCTCATTCCATGACGGTATCGTCATTGCTCAGGTCAATGAACTGGTTGATGACGAAAACGATCTGCCGCGCGTCGATATTCCCGGTTCGTGGATTGATTTCGTGGTGGTGGCCGATAAACCGTTCTTTATCGAACCGCTGTTTACCCGCGATCCCCGCCTGATCAAACAGGAACATATCCTGATGGCGATGCTGGCGATCAAAGGGATCTACGCTGAACACCAGGTCCAGTCGCTGAATCACGGTATCGGCTTCAACACTGCCGCCATTGAGCTGCTGCTGCCAACCTACGGCGAACAGCTGGGCCTGAAAGGCAAAATCTGTAAACACTGGACCCTTAACCCGCACCCAACCCTGATCCCCGCCATTGAAAGCGGCTGGGTGGAAAGCGTGCACTGCTTCGGCGGTGAGCTGGGCATGGAAAACTATGTTGCTGCCCGTCCGGACGTGTTCTTCACCGGTGCCGACGGCTCAATGCGTTCGAACCGCGCCTTCTGTCAGATGGCCGGGCAGTATGCGGTGGATATGTTTATCGGTTCCACCCTGCAGGTCGATGGCCTGGCGAACTCCTCCACCGTAACCCGTGGCCGTCTTTCCGGCTTCGGCGGCGCGCCAAATATGGGACACGATCCGCACGGTCGTCGTCATGCCACCCCGGCGTGGCTGGCAATGATCAACGAGCCGGATCCCCTGGCCCGTGGCCGCAAGCTGGTGGTGCAGATGGTGGAGACCTTCCAGGGCGGCGCGAAACCAACCTTCGTCGAAAACCTTGAAGCCGTGGACGTGGCGAAAGCCTCAGGCATGCCTCTGGCCCCGGTCATGATTTACGGCGATGACGTGACCCACGTGCTGACCGAAGAGGGCATTGCCTATCTCTACCGCGCTAAAACTCTGGAAGAGCGCCGGGCGATGGTGGCGGCAGTCGCCGGGATCACCGATATCGGACTGGGCGTGGATGCGAAGCGCGTGGCTGAACTGCGCCGCGAGGGCAAAGTGGCCTTCCCGGAAGATCTGGGTATCCGTCGCACCGAAGCCAACCGCTCTCTGCTGGCAGCGGGCAGCGTGGCTGATCTGGTTGAATGGTCAGGCGGCCTGTACAACCCACCGGCTAAATTCCGGAGCTGGTAATGACCAGACAACCGCAACTCTCACTGAGCAGCATTGAACTCAGGGCACATAAGCTGGCAGATCTTGCCACGCGCTGTCTGATCGATGAGGCGCGGCTCAGCCCGAAACCGGGTCTGGTGGATGCCAGGGGAAGCGGGGCGCATCAGGATTTGACGCTGGCGCTGATGGAACGGTCGGCTCGCAGCCTGACTCCCACTTTTCACGCACTGGCGCTGAACAGCTGGAATCGCCCGGCCGACGTGGCGCTTCGCCAGCAGGTTGGGCGGCTGGGGCGGGAAGGCGAGCAGCAGATGATGCAGGCAACGGGTGGGGTGAATACCCATCGCGGGGCTATCTGGGCGATGGGGTTGCTGGTCAGCGCCAGTGCCATGCTGGTCGGTGAAGGCGATGCTCAGCAGGTTGCGCAGACCGCAGCCCGGCTGGCAAACCTGCCGGACGATGCCGCGCCTAAATCATTCAGTAAAGGCCTGCGGGCCACGCAGCGTTACCGGGTTCCCGGCGCACGCGAAGAGGCGCAGCAGGGATTTCCGCACATCATTCAACTGGCACTGCCGCAACTGTGCCGCAGCCGGGAAGCCGGAGCGGGCGATACGGAAGCTCAGTTGGATGCGCTGATGGCAATCATGACTTCGCTGAGCGATACCTGCGTGCTGTCCCGCGCCGGGCTTGAAGGGCTGACTGTCATGCAAAACGGTGCACGGGCCGTGCTGGTTGGCGGCGGTGTACAGCATGCGGAAGGTCGCCAGGCACTGGCTGCGCTGGATGCCCGCATGCTCTCGCTGAATGCCTCTCCCGGTGGCGCTGCCGATCTGCTGGCCGCCACGCTGTTTTTAGACCGCTCAAGTCGTCTCACATTTTAAGAGGACGTTATGGAACAGATTACTTTTTCCCTTCCGGCCACGCGCCAGCTCAGCGGTAAAGCGCTGGCGGGCGTAGTCGGCTCAGGTGATATGGAGGTGCTGTTTGTGGCCGGTTCCGGCCAGCAGCTGACCGTGAATCTCACTACTTCAGTGGATAACAGCAACAAACGCTGGCAGGCCCTGTTTGATCGCCTGAGTGCCTTCTCCGGCCTGCCTGCGGGTCAGATGACCATCCACGATTTTGGCGCGACGCCTGGCGTGGCGCGTATCCGCATTGAGCAGGTATTTGAGGAGGCTGACAATGCGTAACGACAGCAGTTTTATCGAGCTTAAAGCCCGTGAGCGTGCTCATCTGCTGCTGGATGAGGGCAGCTACCGTGAACTGCTCGATCCCTTCGAAGGCATCATGTCGCCGTGGCTGGGTGCGCAGGGCATTGTGCCGCAGTCCGATGACGGTATGGTCGTCGCCAAAGGCACCATCAATGGCCAGCCCGCAGTAGTGGTAGCGATTGAAGGCTCGTTCCAGGGCGGCAGTATGGGCGAAGTATCCGGCGCGAAAATGGCGGCGGCACTGGAGCTGGCGGCAGAAGATAACCGCAACGGCATTCCGACTCAGGCGGTTCTTTGCCTGGAGACCGGCGGCGTGCGTCTGCAGGAAGCTAACCTCGGCCTGGCAGCGATTGCCGATATTCATGCGGCGATTGTCGACCTGCGCCGTTATACGCCTGTGATCGGCATTATCGCCGGTACCGTCGGTTGCTTCGGTGGCATGTCGATTGCGGCTGCGCTGTGCAGCTATCTGATCGTCACCCGTGAAGCGCGTCTGGGCCTCAATGGCCCCCAGGTTATCGAGCAGGAAGCGGGCATTGAAGAGTATGACTCCCGCGACCGGCCATTTATCTGGAGCATGACCGGTGGCGAAACCCGTTATCGCAGTGGGCTGGTCGATACGCTGGTGCCGGACGGTGTCAAAGCGGTGAAACAGGCGATGAATGACGCGATCGCCAAAGGCGTACCTGAAGCGCATCGTTCCGACCGGTACGACTATTTCCTGCCGCGCCTGAGCCAGTTCAACACAGAAAAACAGGCTGATGCGCAGCAAATCTCACAGATTTATCCGGAGGATCGCTCATGAGCCAGAGCATCAGTCGTGGTGAGCAATGGCTGAGCCTGCTTACCAATAACGCCAGCCGTTTGCCGGGCCTGTGTCCTTCGGTGCAGGTCGCGGATGCGGAACTGGGTGGTGAAAGCGCGCGGTTTATCGCCGTGGTACCGGATGCCCACAACCATTACCCTCGCGCGGCAAAAGGGGAAGTGGGCCTGCTGGAGGGCTGGACGCTGGCCAAAGTGGTGAATGAAACCATCGCTGAAGACGCCGGTAAGAGTCAAAAGCGGGCGATCGTGGCGGTTATTGATGTGCCGAGCCAGGCCTACGGTCGCCGGGAAGAAGCCTTTGGCATTCATCAGGCGCTGGCCGGTGCGGCAGGGGCTTATGCCAATGCCCGCCTGGCCGGTCATCCGGTGATCGGGTTGATCGTCGGTAAAGCGATGTCCGGAGCGTTTCTGGCCCATGGCTATCAGGCGAACCGGCTGATCGCCTTTAACGACAAAGGCGTAATGATCCACGCGATGGGTAAAGAGGCTGCGGCCCGTATCACCCTGCGCAGCGTTGAGTCGCTGGAACAGCTGGCAAAAACTATTCCGCCTATGGCTTACGACATCGATAACTACCGTTCGCTGGGCCTGCTGGAAGATCTGCTGAATGTCGCCGATCCCGATGCGCCCTCGGCAGAAGACCTGTCCACCGTGCAGCAGACGCTGGTGAAAGCCGTCAGCACTGCCCGCCGCGATCCCTCCCTGAAAAATCGTCTGCAGGGGGAGAACAGAAAAAGCTCTGCACTGGTTCGCGAGAAAATGCGCGCAGCCTGGTAACACCGTTTCGATAAAAAAAGACAGACCTGCAGGCGACTTATTGAGCACGCTCCGGCGTGCTCTTCAACACCAGCCTTAATAAAAATATAACCATCGCGCCTGTGCTAATTGTCCTTTAACTTTTACAGGTGGTATTTATGACTTACGTGATAGTTCATGCTCTTGCCCCGATTTTCGTGATTATGCTGCTCGGTTTCTACGCCGGGAAAGCGAAAATGGTAGATAACCAAAACGTCTCTTTGCTGAATATTTTTGTGATGGATTTTGCTTTACCGGCGGCGCTGTTTTCCGCCACCGTCCAGACGCCATGGGTCGGTATTGTTGAACAGACGCCGCTGATCCTGGTACTGGTGTTGTCAATGTGGATTGCCTATGCGGGCATTTACTTTATCTGTACCAACGTCTTCAAAAAGTCCCCGCAGGATGCGGCAGTGCTGACTCTTACCGTGTCGCTGCCTAACTATGCGGCGCTGGGACTGCCGATCCTGGGCAGCGTACTGGGAGAAGGACCGGGCACTTCGCTCTCCGTTGCGGTGTCGATTGCCTGTGGCTCGGTGTTAATGACGCCATTCTGTCTGCTGATCCTGGAGCGTGAGAAAGCGCGAGCTGCGGGTGGCGAACAGAAATCCAGCGTGGCGATGTTGCCGGTGCTGATGTGGCGCTCGGTGACGAAACCTATCGTCTGGGGTCCATTGCTTGGCGTGGTATTGTCGGCTCTGGGTATCCATATGCCTGAGATGCTGCTGTCGACCATCAAACCGCTGGGTCTGGCGGCGACCGCGGCTGCCCTGTTCCTGACCGGATTGATCCTGTCTGCCCGCCAGCTGAAAATTAACAGCGCGGTAATCGTTGCCAGTATCACCAAGCTGCTGATCCAGCCGTTTATCGCCTGGGGTATCGTGCTGGCTCTGGGGCTGCATGGTTCTCTGGCCATCACTTCTATCCTGATGATTGCGCTGGCCGCTGGTTTCTTTGGCGTGGTGTTTGGTAACCGTTTTGGTGTCCAGTCGCCGGATGCCGAAGCGACCTTACTGATCACTTCCGTTCTGAGTATCATTACCCTGCCGCTCTTCATTTCATTAACTTCAGGGATGTAACATGCAACAGGCTTTCCGCGCACACGATTTGTTATGGCTGACCTCCGCCGACCGCCTGCAGGGCGATCTGCCGGAGTGGGTGGCCAGCCAGTGGCAATCGGCTTATCCGCTGGTGGTCCGGCGTGACAGTGATGCCGGAGGCCGTATTCCTGTTGGCGTGCGTGGGCTGCGACGCGATCAGCGTGCGGCGGCGTGGGTGGATGCTTCCGCTGTGCGCTGCCACACGGCCCCGGAGGAGTTGAGCCGCAATGAAGTTTTACTGCGCTCGCCTTTCGTTTCACTGCCGCCGGTGCAGTCAGCGATTCAGCTGGCAGCGCACTCCTGGCCCTGGCAGTGGGGTATCACTGGCAGCGTCGGCTATGCGCTGGCGACTGAAGTGCCGGTGATGCATGCCGACAGCGATCTGGATCTGCTGATCCGCTGTGACAGGCCAGTTTCCGGGGAAGATCTGGGACGCTGGCAGCAGCTTAGCCAGCGCCTGTTGTGCCGGGTGGATACGCAGGTGGAGACGCCACAGGGCGCATTTGCGCTGGCGGAATGGCTGCGGGACGGGCGGGTCATGCTAAAAACCAACCACGGGCCTTGTCTGACGTCCACGCCCTGGGAGGAACCCGCATGAAAATTTTACTGACTTTTCCCGGTCAGGGGCCGCAGCGGCCAGGCATGTTGCAGGATTTACCTGACGGGGAAGCTATTCTGCGCGAAGCCAGCGAAGTGCTGGGAGAAGCCGCCGACCGGCTGGATACGCCTGACGCATTGCGCCACACGCGGGCAGTGCAGCTTTGTCTGCTGATTGCCGGGGTGGCACATGCCCGCGCATTGCAGGCGCAGGGGCTGGAACCGGATATGACCAGCGGCCTGTCGATTGGCGCTTATCCGGCGGCAGTGGTGGCCGGAGCGCTGGACTTTGATGATGCGCTCCGGCTGGTGGCTCTACGCGGTGAGCTGATGGAGCAGGCTTATCCGCAGGGCTACGGCCTGACCGCGATTATCGGCCTGTCGCTGAACCAGCTGGAGCCGCTGCTGGGCAATGACAGCTGGATAGCCAATATCAACGCCGAGCGGCAGCTGGTGATTGCGGGCAGTGAGGCGGCGATGAAAGCCGTGGCGGATAAAGCGCTGGAAGCAGGGGCGCAAAAGGCTCACCGGCTGGCGGTCAGCGTGCCTTCACATTGTGAGCTGCTGGCAGAACCGGCGGCAAAACTGGCCGAAGCCTTTAAAGGCGTGACGCTTAAGCGCCCGCGCTGTGCCTGGCTGAGTGGCAGCAGCGGCCGGGTGCTGTGGCAGCCGGAGCAGATTGCTGATGATCTGGCTTATAACATGTCGCGCACCGTGCGCTGGCACGAGGCGATGGTGGCAGCCAACGAGCGGGAAGTGCGACTGGCGATAGAGATGCCGCCCGGATCGGTGCTGACGGGTCTGACCCGCCAGGCTTTCACCGCCGGAGAAGTGCTGTCACTGGAACAGGGTGGCAGCCAGCTGGCCCTGACGCTGGCTAGCCGTCTGCGGAGTCAGCGCTGAGCCGCTGGCGGCTGTACATCCTGCCCTCTGCCACCAGCGCCAGCAGGTTGGGATCGTGCTCGCGGTTGCGCTCAAAAACAATCGCCAGCGCCTGCCGCATCTGATACTGCGGTGCCAGCTTAAGCAGCTGAACAGCATTCTCGTAAACGCTTTTCATCCTGCCCGGGATCAGCGTCAGCCCGACGCCCGCCTGCACCAGGCTGAGCAGCGAGAAAATATCGTTTACCTGCATCTCAATATCTGGCTCAAATCCGGCGATGTTGAAGGCCTCTTTGAACCCCTGGTAGGTGGCAAAACCCTCAGCCAGCGAGACAAACTTATGCTGACGGAAGTCGCGCAGATCGGCCAGCGCCTGCATATCAAGCTCATAAGAGGCCGGAGCAGCCAGGAAAATATCATCTTCAAACAGGGGCAACACTTCATAGCGGTTCAGATCGATCTCCCCCTCGCTCACCGAAATCAGGATCGCATCCAGAAAACCCTCATCCAGCTTGGCCAGCAGCGTCTGGTTGGAGCCCATTGTCAGCTCAAGTTCCAGATCCGGACGGCGTAGCTTCATGCCCATAATCAGCTGCGGCACGGTGCGCAGCGTCAGTGAGTAGAGTGTTCCCAGCCGGATGCGTCCCTGACCGATCCCCGCCGTTTTCCTTGTCTCTTCAATCCCACGGGACATCACGTCCATCGCTTCCTGACTATATTCGCACAGGGTATGCGCGGCAGGCAGCGGTACCAGATTTCTTCCCTGATGGATAAACAGCGGGCAGCGGACATTTTCCTCAAGTGTGTGCAGTGCGCGGTGCACGCTGACTGTGCTGATCCCCAGCGCTTCGGCAGTGCGGGCAATATTACCCCGCTGCATAAAAGCCATAAAAATGTGCAGTTTGCGGAAAGTTATGTCCAAATCGAACTTCATCAGTCTGACCTGTTTTGAGTCTGGCGAAAAAGGAATTTTACCTGCTTCTGCGATGCCGGGTTAAGGGATTGAGGCTCAAAGGCAGCAGAAGGGGCTGAGCTGTAAGCATATATGTTATTTGTTCAGGCCCGGTTAATAAAAGAATTTGATGGCGAAGCGGCTGGAGTGAAGTTTGCTTCTGCAAAACAGGCTGGATGCAGCTTGTCCATACCCTTTTTAGGGGTAAAAGTGCAGTTTTTTATAAACATTTCTGAAGTAATGATGAAAGTTATTGATGGTTTTCTTTTTACATTTCAGCTTTATTCCAGTGCGTGACGAGAGTGATGAACTTTTATTGTGTAGTTATTCTTATTTGTCACCGCTGATCACTGCGGTGGTTTTATCTGATAACCCTACACAAGGAAGCTCAAAATGAATCCAATAACTCGCCGCAGTTTTATGGCGTTTGCTGCCGGTGGAACGGTAGCACTGGCTGCTGGCAAGGTTCACGCGCATGACCAGACGGTAGTGGCTCAGCCCTGGACGGGCAAAATGGGCGGCAGCGATCCGGGGCCGAACGATCCGCTGCGGCAGGGCGAAAACCCGGACATCGTCAACCCTCCTTCCACTGACAGCGGCACCTTGCCAAATCTGCGTTTCTCCTACAGTGATTCCCACGTCCGTAAAGGCTCTGGTGGCTGGACGAGGCAGATTACCGAACGTGAGCTGGGCGTGTCGAAAAGCATTGCTGGCGTGAATATGCGTCTGAACACTGGCGGTATTCGCGAGTTGCACTGGCATAAAGAGGGCGAGTGGGCTTACATGCTTTACGGTAAGGCGCGTATTACCGCGCTGGACGTCGACGGAAACTGGTTTGTTGATGATGTGGGCGTGGGCGATCTGTGGTACTTCCCGTCGGGTGTGCCGCACTCCATTCAGGGATTGGGGCCGGATGGCTGTGAGTTCCTGCTGGCCTTTGACAGTGGCAGTTTTGATGAGGACAGCACCTTCCTGCTGAGCGACTGGTTTAAGCATGTGCCACCTGACGTGCTGGCGAAAAACTTCGGCGTGCCGGCAGAGACGTTCAGCAAGCTGCCATCCCCGGCCGACGAATATATTTTTGCCGCCAATGCCCCTGGCGCCCTGAGTGACGATGCGATAGCAGGCGCTACACGTTCCTCCATGGCGTTCAGCCACCGGATGATGGCGCAAAAGCCGATTACCCTGAAAGGCGGCACGGTGCGCATTACCGATTCATCAACCTTCAAAGCGTCGAAAACCATCGCCGCCGCGCTGGTGGAGTTGCAGCCTGGCGCGATGCGTGAACTGCACTGGCATCCCAACACCGACGAGTGGCAATACTATCTTGAAGGCGAAGGCCGGATGGGGGTGTTTGCCTCTTCCGGACAGGCAAGGACATTTGATTTCCGCGCCGGGGATGTCGGCTACGTACCGTTTGCGATGGGGCATTATGTGGAAAACACCGGTAATAAGCCGCTGCGCTTTCTCGAACTGTTCAAAAGCAGTTATTACGCCGATATCTCCCTTAATCAGTGGCTGGCCTCCACGCCGCCGGAGTTGGTGCGCCAGCACCTGCATCTCGACGATACTTTTATGAATGCGCTGGATAAGACTAAAAAGCCGATCGTGGGATAAGTTATTCGTTGCTGATAGTTTGATATTTTTCAGAAGGAGAGAGTCTGATATCTCCTTCTATTTTTCATTTCATGTTTTTTACATGATTATCATCGCACTGAAATACATCATTATGAATGCCTTCGTTAATTTTAACGAAGTTTGATTGGATCGCTTACTCAAGTGATAAAACTCACAGTATAAATAACAGGGTGCAAAATATTCTGGTTCAGTTTGAAGGGGGGAAGGTAAAGTCCAATGCCACTTCGATGGGCATTTTAGCTATCAGTATGAGCTGATCCGCGCCACGCGCGCACGCCAGGTAGTGGCTGCTTTTGTCTCGCCTTATGAGGTACAGGAAATGGCGGCGCGCGCTTCGGCAGTGTTGAGCTGAAACAGCGAAATTAAGTTCTGGCGCTATTTGGTAACAAAGTATGCATTGTCTTATTTCTGTCATACTTGTCTTCCAGCATGACTGCAGTTACTTAACCCCCTCAGTTTTATAAGGAACGGCAATGCGCCCTCGTTACACTCTGCTGGCCGCCGCGCTGCTGGTCAGCCAGCTGGCCCAGGCAAAAACGGCCACTGTCTCACTGGATCACATCCGCGCTATCGTGAATACAACCACGCCAGCCAGCGATAACGCAGAGTTTGTGGCGTTTGATGCCGCGATTCAGCAGTCCCTGATCAACGCCCTGAAAGGGGATGCCAGCACGCTGACGCGCGACCAGGTTGAAGAGACCAAACAGAGCAAAACGCTGGCCGATAAAAAGTGGCTGAAAGAGAGCAACTATGATTTCGGTAAAAAAGAGAACCAGCAGGCGGGTATCAAACTGCTTAATTCTTTCCCGACATTGCCAAAAACGACTGTCGCCGCCAGCCTGAAAACGGTGGAAGACGTAAACCTGAACGCCACTCAGGGCCAGCGTATGCAGGCGCTGATCGATGCTGAAGGGCAGAATCATCTGTTCTTCCTCGCCGATGCGCTGGGGCCAAACCTGGGTCAGGCATTCCTGAATGCCTACAACAAAGGTGAAATCGGCAAAGCCGCTGCGCTGATCAAAGCCAGCGAAGTGAGCACCAGCGTGGCGAAGAAAGAGTTCAACAACCCGCGCCCGTTCCTGATCCCTGGCAACACCATCCACTTTGTGCCTGACACGGCGGTGGTTAAGGATAACGTTCCTTATAAAGCGACTGAAGGCTCTTACCCGAGCGGCCACACCAATACCGCTTATACCGATGCCCTGTTGCTGGGTGAGATGTTGCCAGAGCGCTTTGTGCCGCTGGTCGATCGCGCTGCCCGCTACGGCTACTCGCGTATGGTGCTGGGCGTGCACTACCCGATTGACCTGATGGGATCGCGAATGGTGGCGCAGCGTAACGTTGCCCATTATCTGAACGATCCTGCTTACCGTAAGCTGTTCGTCGAGGCCCGTCAGCAGCTGCGCGACGCGCTGGAAAAAGAGTGTGGTTCTTCCCTGCAAGCTTGTGCTAAACCGCAGGGCGCAGCCGATCCGTACACGGCTCCGCAGATGAAGACCTTCTACCGCTACACCATGAGCTACAACCTGCCGCAGGAAAAAGTGAAGCAGGTTCCGGTAGTGGCGCCGGAAGGCGCGGAAGTGCTGCTGAAAAGCGTATTGCCACATCTGAGCGATGCGCAGCGTCGTCACCTGATGGTATCGACCGCGCTGGCGGGGGGTTATCCGCTCTCTGGCAACACGCCTGAGCAGAATTTCTGGCAGCGGCTGGATCTTTCTGCTGCGGCCAGCGCCGGTCATCACGGTAGCTAAAGGTCTATTTGCCTTTTGCTGCAGGCTGCGACGAAGTTCAACGCTCGGGGGGGAGCTAAGACCCTGTCTTTGCCTTTTGTTTCAGGCAGCGACTTACCCCAAAGCTCGGGTAGCACAGGGTGGGAATAAAGCGTCTCGTGTCACGGATGGCACGAGTCCGGCTGCCACCGAGGGCGCTTTTGGCGTCCTTACGGGCAACCTGCGCCAGCACTTTGCTATCGCCAGCACGCTGTTAAAACTTCCCCACGCCAGAACTTTATTATGATGGCATCCCCGGATACACCCCCGGCCCAATCGGCAGCCCAAGTGCATACCACGCCAGCAGCAGCAGGATCCACACGCTGAAGAACACCAGCGGATAGGGGATAATCAGCACGTAGTAAGTGCCGAGCTGCGCATCTTTACGGTAACGCTGCAGAAATCCGAGGAACAGCGGCAGAAAGGGCGACATCACCACCAGTGCGGCATCGGATGATATATGGCTGAAGAAGGCAATAAACAGCACCATATAGCTGGCGGAGCTGTTGCACTGCGACTGGACCATGCCAACGCCCAAAGGCAGTTACTATCGCCTGTTGCACGAGCTGTTCACCGACATGGGCATGGCTCCGGCCATCAGCGTCACCTGCGAAACGTTTATGGCCTGCACCAGTCTGGTGGCGCAGAGCGATTTTATCAGCATCCTGTCGCTCGATGTGATTTCCGATCCCATTCTTGGCAATCAGCTGATGCCTTTGAACATTAAAGAAAAAATGCTGAAGGCCACTTTCTATCTGATTCAGCGCAAGGGCACCACGCTTACGCCAATGGGGCACACCTTGCGAGGCTGTTTCGGATGCACTGCCGCGGCGTTAAATTTCCGCTCAGTGAAGGAAGCTTGCGCGTTACTGGGGATTAAAAAACCGTAATTTAGCTGCTAAAGTGAAAACACCTTTGGGAATTTTAAGGGCCATTTTATGCCACAAACAGTGCGGTTAATTGCCACCGAACAGCTGGAACGGAACTTATGAGCATGGACTATGTTTCACTGGCGCGTTATCAGCCGCGCTTTCAGTCGGGCGTGGTGGCGTTAATTCTGCCGATCCAGAACGCAGAATTTGGCATCGAAATCAGCGCGGAGCAGCAACCGGATCTCAGCGATATCGGAAACTTTTACCAGTCCGGCAGCGGCGATTTCTGGCTGGCGCTGAATGGTGATCGGGTGGTGGGTTGTATCGGCCTGAAGGATATCGGTAACCGGCAGGCAGCACTGCGTAAAATGTTTGTGGCCGAAGCGTGGCGGGGCAGGGATAAAGGCGTGGCTAATGCCCTGCTGAACACGCTGCTGGGCCATGCCTCTCAGCAGAAACTCAGCGATATTTTTCTGGGGACCACCAGTAAATTTCTGGCGGCGCATCGCTTTTATGAGAAAAATGGTTTTCAGGAAGTGCAACCGGACACATTGCCTGCGGCATTCCCGTTAATGAAGGTCGACAGCAAGTTTTACCGGCTCTCCCTGCCAGTCTGATTTTCAGGCCGCTGATTGCTGCGGCCTGACTTCTCCCTCGCGCCGGCATTCCCTCTCTTTCTGCATCTTTATTTCCCCCGGGCTTTAAAAGGCGATTTAAGCCAAATACCAGTCGATCCGTTATACAAAAAAAGCATAAAGAGCACTTTTTGAAAATAACTCTATTTTTCAACTGGTTGAATCGATTCTACAGAATGTAAAGTGCTGTAAATCTACCATACCAGAAACATAAGTTAACATTTTTAACTTGCGAGTCACTTCTCCATAAAATCGTTAACGGTTATTTTATCAACGACCTTTTAGTTAGCAATAAAACAATTACTAAAGTAACTATTGTGTCGGGATCTTCTCCCGGTACGCTTGCACTGGAAATGTCGTCATGGAAAAAAAAACCGATCAGCAGGTGCCTTCGCGAAGGCGTTTCCTGCAGAAAACCCTGTCGCTGATCCCCCTCGCAGCGGCCGGAGGCAGCACCGTTGTCGCGCTCTCAGCGCCAGCCGCTGAGCCGCAGTCTGAGGGCGTCTCCGCCCATTATGTTCCCACCTATTTCAACAATGATGAATGGCGCTTTATTCTGGCCGCCTGCGATCGACTTATTCCCACTGACAGCAACGGCCCCGGTGCGGTGAGTGAGGGCGTACCGGTCTATATCGACAAACAGATGGAGCTGCCTTATGGCTATGGCCATCTGTGGTATATGCACCCGCCGTTTGCCAGTGCCATCCCGGAACTGGGTTACCAGTCCAGCCTTGTCCCGCGCGAAACCTATCGTCAGGGGATCAAAGCGATTAATCAGCACTGCCAGCAGCAGTTTCAGAAGGTGTTTGCCGACCTGAGCGCTGACCAGCAGGAAACCGTGCTGCATGAACTGGATGGCGGCAAGCTCACCTTTGCTAACGTGCCTGGCAAACTGTTCTTCGAACAGCTGCTGGAAAACACCAAAGAGGGCTACCTTGCCGATCCGATGCACGGCGGTAATCAGACGCTGGCCTCCTGGAAAATGATTGGCTTCCCTGGCGCACGCGCCGACTTCCAGGATCAAATGGACCATCCTAACCAGCCTTATCCGCTGGGACCGGTGAGTATTTCAGGCAAACGGAGCGTTTAATCATGGCAGTAATTAAAAAAGATCCCGTTGATATGGTGATCGTTGGCTTCGGCTGGACCGGATCCCTGATGGCAATGGAACTGGCAAGCACCGGGCTGAAGATTCTGTCGCTTGAGCGTGGCGAGCAGCGTGATACTTACCCTGATTTTGCTTACCCGCGTAATACCGACGAACTGACTTATGGCATCCGCCTGAAGCTGTTCCAGAATGCGGCGAGAGAGACCGTGACGGTTCGCCACAAGACGGCCGACACGGCAATGCCTTATCGTCGCTTTGGCTCTTTTCTCCCTGGCGATGGTGTTGGCGGTGCTGGTGTGCACTGGAACGGCATGCTGTGGCGTCCGCTTGAGGCGGATTTGAAAATGCGTAGCACGGTGATTGAGAAGTATGGCGAAGGCTTTATCCCGCAGGATATGACCGTGCAGGATTACCCGTTCACCTACGCCGAAATGGAGCCGTACTTCGACAAATTTGAGAAAATTTGCGGGGCTTCAGGGGATGTCGGTAACCTCAAAGGCGAAAAGGTGGCAGGGGGAAATCCTTTTGAAGCTCCGCGTCAGGACGCCTATCCAACCAAAGCACAGAAGCGCCAGTATGGTGGCGAGCTGTTTGCGCAGGCCGCAGAAAGTCTGGGATATCATCCGTTTACCGAGCCTGCAGCGATCTGTACGGAATCCTATACCAACTCGTACGGCGTTCAGCTGGGTGTCTGTAACTACTGCGGTTTCTGCGAGCGTTTCGGCTGCTTTAACTACTCGAAAGCGTCGCCACAAAGTACGGTGCTGCCAGCGCTCAATCAGTTTAAGAATTTCGAGTTACGCACTCAGTCCCAGGTGATCCGTGTAAACACGGATTCTACCGGTACCAAAGCCACTGGTGTGACTTACATCGATGCACAGGGGCAGGAAATTGAACAGCCTGCTTCCATCGTGGTGTTAAGCACTTTCCAGCTGAATAACGTTCGTTTGCTGCTGCTGTCCAAAATTGGTAAGCCGTACGATCCGTTAACCGGCGAAGGGGTGGTGGGGAAAAACTATGCCTACCAGATGAATGGCGGTATTAAACTCTTCTTTAACAAAGATAAAATATTTAATCCCTTTGCCGCGACCGGAGCCACCTCGGTGTTTATGGATGACTTCAACGCGGAAAACTTCGACCACGGCAGCCTGGGCTTTGTCGGTGGGGCGACCATTTCGGCCACCACCACCGGTGGCAGACCGATCCAGCAGATTAGCACGCCGAAATCGGCACCACGCTGGGGATCGGGCTGGAAGCAGGCGATCAAGGATAACTATCTGCACACGATGGGGGTGGGTTCTTCTGGTTCGGTGATGCCTTACAAACAGTGCTATCTCGATCTCGACCCAACCTATCGCGATGTCCACGGTCAGCCGCTGCTGCGGATGACTTTTGACTGGCAGCAGAACGAACTGAAGATGACCAATTTCATCAAGGAGAAGGCGGAAGGGATCGTGAAGGCGATCGCGCCTGCTCATTACGAAGTGGGCTTTATGGGAATGAATGCGCACTACGACGTGCGGCCTTATCAGTCCACGCATACCACCGGCGGCGCGATCATGGGCGACAACCCGAAAAACAGTGTGGTTAACAAGTACCTGCAAAGCTGGGATGTGCCAAATGTGTTTGTGTTGGGAGCCTGCTGCTTCCCTCAGAACCTGGCGTATAACCCGACCGGGATCGTGGGGGCGACGGCGCTGTTTGCAGCCAACGCCATTCGTACGCAGTATCTGGCCAACCCCGGCCCGCTGGTTCAGGCTTAGCAGGTGAAATCATGATCAAACATTCTGGATGGTTAACTTCTTTGCTGTTTGCCGGTCTGGCTTCGGCCACGGTTCCTGCGCTTGCTGCGACGGCGACTGCTCCTGCGACAGAGGCTCCGGTCAGTCGTGGGCATTATCTGGCTCAGGCCGGAGATTGTGCGGCCTGCCACACGGCTGCCGGTGGTGCCAGCTTTGCCGGTGGGCTGAAGATGTCGACGCCGGTCGGGGACATCTATTCCACCAATATCACGCCTGATAAGCAGACCGGCATCGGTGATTACACCTATGACGACTTTGCCAGAGCGGTGCGTGGAGGGGTGGCAAAGGATGGCCACCGGCTGTACCCGGCGATGCCTTATACCTCATTTGCGAAAGTGAATGATGAAGATATGCACGCGCTTTACGACTACTTCATGAAGGAAGTTCCTGCGGTTAATCAACCCGACCGCGACAGTGATATTCCGTGGCCGCTGAATATGCGCTGGCCGCTGATGGTGTGGGACTGGGCGTTTCATGATGATAAGCCTTTCCAGCCGGACAGCAGCCAGAGCGCGGAGTGGAATCGGGGCGCGTATCTGGTTCAGGGGCTGGAGCACTGCGGCACCTGTCATACGCCACGCGGGATCGGCTATCAGGAAAAAGCGCTGGATCAGAAAGACGCCGCTTACCTTACCGGCGGCACGCTGGAAGGCTGGCATGCGCCGGATCTGACCGGTAATCAGAAGGAAGGGATTGGCAGCTGGTCGCAGCAGGATGTGGTCAGCTTCCTGAAAACGGGCTGGACCGCCAACACCGCAGCATTTGGTTCGATGACGGATGTGATAGAGCACAGTACCCAGCATCTCAGCGAGCAGGATCTGAACGCGATGGCGATATACCTGAAAAGCCTGAAGCCATCCGATCCACAGGTTCAGGCCCCAAAAGCCGATGAGGCGACCAAAGTTGCCCTGGTGAAAGGGGATATGAGCAAGCCGGGCGCGCAGGTGTATATGGATAACTGTGCCGCCTGTCACCGTACGGATGGGAAAGGCTACAGCCACACCTTCCCGGCGCTGGCGCATAACCCGGTACTGTTGAGTGAGGATCCCTCTTCGCTGATCAGTATTGTGCTGCGGGGTGGGAAAGCGGCGGTCACGCATCAGGCCGTCACCGGCCTGACCATGCCGGACTTTGGCTGGCGTCTGGATGACCAGCAGGTGGCGGATCTGTCAACCTTCGTTCGCAGCAGCTGGGGTAACAACGCGCCAGCGGTTACTGCAGATCAGGTGAAGAAGCTGCGCTCAACGATCTCGACCGTTGAGCGCAAGGATCCGGATAAGCAGGATAAACCGCAGGAACACTAATAAGCAAAAAGGAGGCGAGGGCCTCCTTTTTAATGTCTATAAAACAATAGGTTAAAGTTGAATAAGTGACTTGTGTGGTCATTGAACCTCATCGAAAATCCTTAAAAAAAAGCGGTTGGGTCAAAATGTGGATCACACTTTGAGGACGGCAACTTTTAGAAACCACAAGATTATTGCCGTCAGGGCTGGTACAAGTAGTGTCCAGATAATCCTGTTATTGATACTGTCTATTTTAGTATTCAGGCGGCTTTCACTGGCTGAGATCTCTTTCACAAGATCAGCGCGTGTTAAAGCGTTTTCAGTTCTTAATATTTCAAGATCCGCTTTAGTGGCAAAATGCGCTGAGCGTTCAATCAACGCTTCAAGGGCTGATTTGCTGGCAAAATTTTGTGATCGTTCAGTTAGGGTAGCCATATCAACCTTGATTTGGTGGGTGTCTTTCTCCAGCTGTTCTACCTTTTTAATTATTCCGTCCATCCCGTCTCCTCCTCCTCCTGTGCCGTTATCTTTGCCAGAGTGCTTGAACAGGGGCACGATGTTTTCAGAATTATGATCCATTGTTATTCTTCCTTCAATCCTTGTTTCTGTTCATGCCAGGCGACAACTGACATTGCCCGGTAATGTGTCATCAGGCCGCAATTTTGACAGTGTGCTATAAACTGGGCATTCCAGACTTTTAGTTCTTTGTCACAGTCGATGCGTGAGTATGTTACAAAACGGTCAAGACCCCCCATAATAACCTTGCCTTTTTCCTCAGTAGGTAGTGATGAAAAGTAATCTGGCTTTTCAATCGCACGCTTTCGTGATTTATGGGTTTCGGGGATAAAGATGTCTGTAGAGCCACAACTCAGGCATTGCTGGCTTGCCCCTCTTTCGATAAGAAATTCAGAAAGTATCTCAGGTGTGATTTGCTTTAAGCGTCTTTCTTCTTGCTCTTGGAATGCTAAACGGCTGTTTCTGGCTGCCTCATTCAGTTTGTCGATTTTGGCTTGAGCCATTTCCAATAATCGTTTTTCTTCTTCGTCCGTCATAAGCGCTCCAGAGGATTAAATTTAACCGCGTCACTCAGATAGTCAGGCGCGAAGTGCGCATACACCATAGTTTGCTGAATGTTGCTGTGACCCATAATTTTTTGTAGTGCCAAAATGTTGCCTCCGTTCATCATAAAATGGCTGGCGAAAGTGTGCCTCAATACGTGTGTTGCCTGACCCGCTGGCAGGTGGCCGCTCTTGATCATGAACTTTGTGATAACTGTTATCACCTTTTCTTCACGTCACTTCGCTAACGATACGACGACAACGACCAGGGAACCAAAGCCAGAGGGCCAGCCACAGAGCTGGCTTTTTTTCAGTCCGGTTTTTTATTCATGCGCTTTTCAAGCATCCTGATAATCAGCTGGTATGACAGAAGGGTAAAGATGGCATCGGTTATCAGTAGTGCAAGCCCGATAAATCCTTCCACATCGGGATCGCCAAAGCTGTTTGCTGTTGTATTCCAGAATTCATACTCTGCGGCTGTCATAGGATTTGAAGGGCGAAATAGTAAGAAGAACAGGACGAAAACCACTCCGCCGGTCAGTATTTTAAATGCCACTGGGACACGTTTCGCTTCCATTCAACGTAACCTCAATAATGCCATAAGAAAGCAAGCCGTTTGCCAGTTTAAGTTGCTGCGTCGCTATGAGCGACTGACGAATTGTTGTGAAGTCTGCACGGTGTTGTAAGGTGATGCATCCCAGAGAAACACCAGCAGGGCCGGGAGGGTGAAGCCGAAAGTTTCCCCGCTCAACGCCGTTGATCCAGGTTTGATCATCAATTCTTCCATCCTCACGATAAAGGGCAAACCATTCAGCTTTTATAGTTGGCGTTGGCGTGACCCATGTCCAGGAGTACTTTGCTATGTTACGCAAAACGCCCCTTGCGCCGCCTGTTGGGCGATCCACAATGAAATATCGGCCTGGTGGAATAGGTCCAAGGCTGGGAACCCCTATACATCCGCCACGGTTCCGGTATGCATCTTTTCCGGAGTAAGCAAGAAACGTCCCGACGCCATATATACTCAGCGGTGAAAAATCAGCATCGTTGACTACAAACTTCCCTTGTAAAGCCATATATCGATCCTTCAGTAACATTATAATCCACAGGTAATATGTGGTTGTCAGTGGCGTCTGTAAACCAAAAAAAGCCCCATTGCTGGGAATTTTTTTCTTAGCGTGATCAATATGCGAATGCATAAACAATAAAGTTAATAATTATCAGTGTGTTACAGGCAATAAAAAAGGAGGCGATAGCCTCCTTTTTTTATTGCTGACCGGTTTGTCAGACTACGACTTCATTCACCGCACTGAGCACCGTCAATAAGCCAGCGTGCCGGTTTCTTAAACCTGTGGATCGCTGCCGGTGCTCATCTTCATCAGATCTTTATCCACGAAGAACAGCGCTTCGCCGCTGTTACCCACCAGAGCCAGTTTATCCAGTACTGATTTGAACAGCTTCTCTTCTTCGTGCTGCTCAGCCACATACCACTGCAGGAAATTAAAGGTGGAGTAGTCCTGCGTGGTCATTGCTGCGTGCACCAGTTCGTTAATTTTGACGGTGATCAGCTGCTCGTGCTGGTAAGCCTGCTCCAGCACTTCGTTAAGTGAGTTAAAGGTCACTGGCGGAGCGGCGATGGTGCCCAGAACCGGCATGGCTCCGGTGTCGCTCAGGTAGTTAAACAGGCGCTGCATGTGCTGCATCTCTTCTACAGAGTGCTCACGCAGGAACGCGGCTGCGCCTTCAAAACCTTTATCGGCACACCAGGCACTCATCTGTAAATAAAGATTGGCGGAGAAGAATTCAAGATTTAACTGGTCGTTCAGCTTTGCGGTCATGTCGGTGGTCAGCATAGCAGCTCCATAATTAAGCAGGTATTTATAAAAAATAGTTGTACGTATTATGCACGGCTGTTGCAAAAATAAAAACCGTTTACCTGTTTTTTTATGCAGAATTTGTTGAGCTTAACGTTATGAAAGATAAGTGATAATTATTATCGCCGTAATCTGAATTATTCCATTTTTTAAATGGTTTTGATAACCATTCTTATTATTGAATGGGGGGATATATTATAAAAAAATAAATAAACTCATATGGAGACGATATTTTTCCTCCCCCATAAGGGAGAGGAACAGATTTATTCCACCATCAGGCGATCGAGAATGGCCTGAGCCGTTTTCACATCGGTGACCAGCGAATTGATCATCCCCGAGCGGACAGCACCAATAATCCCGGCGGCTTTCTCTGGGGTGGCGGCAACGCCAATGGTCAGCGGCGTGTTGCGCAGCTGGGCAGGAGAGGCGGCAATCATTCCTTCCTCGCCTTCCCAGTGCAGGATCTCGCCCTCTTCCGTCACATAGTGGCGCAGCACATCCCCTGCGGCATGGCTCAGCGCCTGCTCATCCGCGGTTGCGGTAGTGGTTTCCGCCGGAGCCGGAGTGTGCGTCAGCCCGACGCCAACAATCGCCACGTCGAGGTTATCCCACAGTGAAATAATTTGCTGCACGCCCGGATCGCACAGGAACGCATCGCGCAGCATTGGCGAGGAAATGTACGGAGCATGCAGGAAATGCGGCATCCCGCCCATCAGCTCTGCAGCCTGGCGCACAAACTCGTTGATCTGGAAATGCGCTGCCGCCTGCTGCATTCCGCCGTTCAGCGCCACTGTCAGCACGCCAGGCAAGCGCGGCAGGCCAGCCATGGTCACTTCACGCACGGCACGTCCCCAGCCTATCCCTACCACTGAACCGGCAGTCAGCCCCGACTGCTGCAGCAATCCGGCCAGCGGCGTGGCCAGCGATCCCAGCACGTTGGTCGGCGGCGGCTCGACAACCGCAGCGTTTTTCAGCCCCAGGCGCTGAATAAGATCGGCGGTGATCTCTTCCGGAGAAGTGAGTTCGACCACCTCAATGCGCACGATCCCCGCCTGCCGGGCCTTATTCAGCAGACGCGAGATTGTGGCGGTGGACACCCCTAACTTTTTGGCAATGTCGACCTGCGCCATATCTGACTGATAGTGCAGCTTTGCCACCATATGCATCATCGCCCGCGTGGTAGCGGCGTCTTGTAAAAGAGGTTCTTTCAGCTTGAAATTCCTTTCTGCAATGTATTACACTCAGTTCATCGATTGGGGGATTATTGCGCAACAACCGTTAAATTGCAATGCGTAAACCCGGCAAAAACCCTGACAGGACGCCATGTTGACGGCCTTGTTGGCACCGCCGGGGAGACGGAACGGCAGCAAGAGAAAAGAGGCAGTAACCGTGTTTTAAAACCTGAAAACAGAACCTGGGAGAAACAAATGTCACACATGTCCACTTCAGAACTGCGTGGTTATCAGCAAATTTGCGGCCGCAATGGCGCGATGTTAGTTATCGCCTGCGACCAGCGTGGCGCGATGCGCAGCTTACTCACTTCCGACACTGAGCAGCAGAAAGCGATTTCTGAAAAGCAACTGGGCCGCATCAAGGCGGATATCACGCAATATCTTGCAAGCCAGGCTTCCTGCGTGCTGGTCGATCCGGTTTGTGCCGTGCCTGACCTGGTGGACGACGGTGTCATCGCCCGCGATACCGCGCTGTTGATCGGACTGGATGCCTCTGGCTGGGACACCACTCCGGAGGGGTATCGCAACTCGCGCCTGGTAGAGGGCATTAATGCCCGCCGCGTCAGAGAGCTGGGTGGCAATGGCGGCAAAATCATGGTCTATCTGCGTGCCGACCGTCCGGAGGCTAACGAACATAATCTGGCTATTCTCCGCCACTGTGTGGAAGACTTTGCCCGCGAAGATCTGCTGCTGGTGGTGGAGTTCCTGACCTATCCACTGGAAGGGGAAAGCGATGCCGACTATAAAAGTAAAGTTCCTTCCCTGATTTTCGAAGGCACCAAACTGTCGCTGGAATGCGGTGCGAAAGTGCTGAAAATTCCTTATCCGGGATCGGCAAAAGACTGTGCTGCCATTACTGAACTGGCTGGCGAGGTGCCGTGGGCCGTGCTGTCAGCGGGTGTTGACCACACCACCTTCCTCGGACAGGTCGCCGATGCAATGAGCAACGGGGCTTCCGGAGTCATTGCCGGCAGGGCATTATGGAAAGACTGCATTTCGCTGGATCGTAACGTGACGCGGGAAAAACTGGAAACCTTAGCGGTGCCAAGGTTGAGAGAGATTCAGGCGGTAATCGGAAAGTATTTCTCTCCATCGGAACAACAATCAGCAACCCGCGAGGAGCAGGTGAATGTCTGAAGGGCAACTGGCAAGCCAGAGTAACGTCTTGCGTAATGGCAAGCGCGTGGTGATGGTGAATGGCATCCCCGCCTCGGGTAAAAGCAGCATAGCCAGAGAGCTGGCAACAGCGACAGGCTGGCCCATCCTGTCTGTTGACGGGATCAAGGAGCCTTTTATGCGCCAGCTTGAGCATGTGGATCGCGCGCTGAACCGTCGTCTCGGCATCGCCAGCTATCAGGCCATCTGGTCTGTGATTGCCAACGCCCCGCAGGGTTGTACCTTTATTGTTGATGCCTGGTTTGGCTTCCAGCCAAAAGAGAACCTGGTCAGTTTTCTGCATGAAGCGCAGGTGACTGCGGTGGCGGAGATCTGGTGCCAGCTTCCTGGTGAACTGGCCGCTCAGCGGTATGAGTCGCGACTGGCAAATCGCTTGCCTGGTCATCCGGGTGCGGAGTATATCCCGGAACTGATTGCACTGGCAGAACGTGCTGAGCCGATGCGACTGGGGCCTGTTTATATTGCCGATCAGACCAAAACAGCGGAACCCAATAATTTACTGAATTGGACCCGCGAGGTGTTATCAACAATTAATTATAAATAATTAGTTTCTCACTGAAATAGTGAGTAAGAAACATCCTAAATAAATTTATTTATTAATATTCTCCGTGCTGGTTTTGTTTTATAACCAGCGAGATACAGTGGTTATAGTAAATTAATTGCCCTTTCGACATCGAAAATGTTTTATTTAATTTTCAAATGGGTAAGTAGATCACGTTTTTATTTACGTCCGGTAAGTATATTAAATAAACGCCTGATTTTAATATAAGGATGACTATGCTGACTGACTGGATTAATGAAACTAATCTAAATATGCGAACATATGTTGAAGACTGGCAGCAGGCCGTGTCGCTGGCGCTCCAACCGATGGTTGAGGCCGGTGACGTAGAGCCACGCTACCTGCAAGCGATTTATGATATGCATCGGGAAATAGGTCCTTATTATGTTTTAGGCGAGGGCATTGCGATGCCTCATGCCAGACCAGAGGAAGGCGTAATTAAGACGGCACTGTCTCTCCTGATTATTTCAGAAGGGGTAAGTTTTAATAGTCCTGACAATGATCCGGTTTATGTTGTGTTCGCTCTGGCCGCCGTTGACAGTCATTCTCATATTGAAATGATTGCCAGTCTCTCACAGCTTTTTTGTGAAGAAGAAACGGTTGTGAAATTAAGAAATGCCCGAACTAAGCAGGACGTATTGGCTATTCTTGGCCAGTTCTGAATGTGAGTCATCATGAAAAGAATCGCTATTATTGCCAGCGGCGGAGATGCCGCAGGGATTAATTCGGCCATTTTACCGCTTATCCAGCAGGATAATTATGCAGTAGTGGCATTTCATGGAGGCTATGACGGCATTGTGCAGCAGGACGCTTTTACCCTGATGCCGGAGCAGGTGAGGGAGGCCGTTGCCAGCAACCGCAATTTGTTGCGCAGCGCCCGCAGTCAGCTGCCCTGGCAGGCCGAAGGTCGGCGGCAAATTCGTCAGCGGCTGAAGAGTCTGGCGATTGATGTGCTGGTGGTCTTTGGCGGTGGCGGCTCGCTGCAGGCGGCAAATCTGCTGAATGAAGAGGGCCAGCCAACGCTGCTGTTACCGATGACGATTGACAACGACATTGGTTACACGGAGTACACGCTGGGTTTTGGCAGCGCGGTGGCCGTGGTCACTCAGGCGCTGGATCAGCTGCACGGCACGGCTCATAACATGCCGGGACGCATTTATATGCTGGAAGCGTTTGGTGCGGAAAGCGGGCATGTCGCGCTCAGTGGAGCACTGGCAGGTGCGGCACACGCGGTGATCCTGCCGGAGCATCCGGTTGACTGGCTGTGGTTGCTCACCAGGCTGAAGGGATGCATGGCCGGGCCTTATGGCTATGGAATTGTGGTTTGCGCGGAAGGCAGTGCAGCCAGCAAGGCGGTAGTGGGGAGTCAGGGAGGATCTCTGGCATTGGGTCAACAGATTGCTGCCGCGCTGGATGCGCCGGTGCGGCATACGCTGCCGGGTTACTGTCAGCGTGCAGCGATCCCGGTGGTGGAAGATCGGCTGGCCGCCGTGGCATTGGGTCACTCTGTGCTGCAGGCGGTGCGGGAGGGAAACACAGGAGTCGCGATCGGGATGGCGAGGGGCAGAACGCTGAGCGTGCCGCTGCGGGAGATCGCAAAAGAGAAACGGCAATTAGATCCGCATTTAGTGGTAGCGGCAAGAAACCTACAGATGATCAACTAAGGAATACCTGATGAAAAAGTTATCTATTCTTGCAGTTTGCGGGGCCGGGCTGGGCAGCAGCTTCGCCTGTGAAATGAGCATTGAAGCCGCCCTGAAAGATCTGGGTGTCGATGCGGATTTATCCCACTGTGATATCTCCAGCGCGACGTCCTCCCGGGCCGATATTATTATGACCGGTGAAAACTTCCGCTCGCAGTTTCAGCACTACACCATTAATTCGACCATTATTTATCTCAAACGGCTGGTCGATAAAAATGAAATCAAAACCAAGCTGGAACCGATCCTAAAAGAAAAAGGCTATCTGAATTAATTTTTTTATTAATTTATCCGTTTACTGTGGAAGAAAACAGGGGACTCTCTATGTCTTTCCTTACCTTTATTGTACACGACGTACTCGGGCAGGCATCAATACTGATCTCATTGATTGCGATGATTGGCCTGATTTCATTGAAGAAAAGTCCCGGTCAGGTGATCACCGGTACGCTGAAAACGCTGCTGGGCTTTTTAGTGTTACTGGCCGGTGCCAACATTATTGTGGCGACCTTAACCTTCCTGGGGGAAATATTCCAGAAAGGCTTCAATATGCGCGGTGTGGTGACCGATGTGGGATCTATCGCCGGGATAGCACAGCAAACGTTGGGGCGTGAGACGGCGTTAATTATGGTTATTGCCTTTATTGTTAATATTGCCATCGCCCGTTTCACCCGCTTCAAATATATTTTCCTGACCGGGCAGGCCTCGTTGTGGATGGCAACCGTCTGTTCGGTGATCGGCTATATGGGCGGCTTACGCGGCGTCGAGCTGATCGTGCTGGGCGGGGTTATTGCCGGTCTGATGGCGGTCTTTATGCCTGCGCTGGCACAGCCAATCGTGCGTAAAATTACCGGTGGCGACGATATCGCGCTTGGGCATTTCTGTACCGTCGGCTACATCGTGCAGGCTGGCGTGGCGAAGGTAACCGGGGATGCCAGCAAAAGTACCGAGGATCTGGAGCTGCCGCAGGCGCTCTCTTTCCTGCAGGATACTTACCTGTCGATGATGGTAGTGATGATCCCGATCTATCTGATCCCGGCCATTGCGGCGGGTCCGGAAGTGGTGGCGGCGTCCTCTAACGGCGTAAACTATCTGGTTTACTCCTTCCTGCAGGCGATTCAGTTTGTGGTCGGTGTCTATGTCCTGCTGTCCGGTGTTCGTCTGCTGCTGGCCGAAATCGTTCCGGCGTTCCGGGGTATCGCGCTGCGCATCGTGCCTAATGCCGTTCCGGCGCTCGACTGCCCGGTGCTGTTTCCCTATGCGCCAAACGCGGTCATTATCGGCTTTATCTCCACTACCATTGGCTCGGTGATTGGCATGTTCCTGTTCCCGTGGGTGGGGCTGGCGATGATCCTGCCGGGTATGCTGACTAACTTCTTTGCTGGCGGTACGGCGGGTATTTTTGCCAATGCTGTTGGCGGCCGTCGTGGCGCGATTATCGGCGGTGTATTCCATGGGCTGTTTATCACCCTGCTGCCGGCGCTGTTGCTGCCGCTGCTGGGCCAGTACGGTATGTCCAACGTGACCTTCAGTGACTCGGATGTGATCAGTGTCGGGCTGATATTCGGGCACATACTCAACTTCTTCCATTAAGGAGACGTTATGGATCAGGCAATTGCAGAGATTATCCAGCAGGGGCTTCCGGCAAAAGAGTGTGCCACTGCCCTCAACGAGCTGGGCAAACAGTATCAGGAGCAGCAGCAGACCGACAGTGCGATCCTCTGCTGGGAAAAAAGCGTCGAGTGTTATGGCAAACCCGGTTTTGCCCAGGCGCAGCTGATGAAGGCTTACAATGCCAAACGTCGTGAATGCTCACAAACGGGCGATAGCGCGGGAGTTGAACTCTATTCGGTCAAAATTGATGGTCTGATGCAGCAAAGCAAAGACGCTATCCGCTACGGTTTTTAGCCGAAAGAAAGCTGAGCGGCCACTCTACCGCTCAGCTTTTTCGTTGATGATATTTAAACGAGCCGGTTGATGAATTAAGAACCGGCCCTTTTAAGCTCTCTCAGGCATGTTTGAGATTGCAACAGTGATAAGGAATTTTGTGGGCGGGATTACAGGTGGCCATTTCATTTTTTATTAGAGAGTTATTGTTCATTTGTTTTGGAATTTATGGGATTTATCAGATTTGTTTTTTGATTGTTTGTTATGACAGGCTATTTAAAATTCAATCAGATTTTTAATTTCAATACCTAATCCGTCGGCCAGAATGGCGATCACTTCCAGCGTCGGATTACGTAAACCTCTTTCAATTCCACTGACATAGGTGCGATCAAGTCCGCATTTATGCGCAAATGCTTCCTGCGACAAGCCCGCCTGCAGTCTGAGAAATTTCACCCTTTTTCCAAAAAGGATTTTTGTAGTATGCAATTTTTCCATGCGCTCAGCATTGCGTTTTGAAGTCTATTAGTCCACGGACTATCAGTCACATTTGAAAAGTGTCTTGGAATAATAGTGACTCATAGTCCACAATCAGGATCTTTTTTTAGACTAATACTGAGATGAATTATGAGTACAAAGGACTGGCATCCCGCAGATATAATTGCGGGACTGCGAAAAAAAGGAACCACGTTGTCTGCATTATCCCGGGATTGCGGGTTGGCATCGTCTACTCTGGCTAATGCACTGCGTCGTCCGTGGCCTAAAGGGGAAAAGTTAATCGCTGCGGCACTGAATGAAAAGCCGGAAAACATCTGGCCAACACGCTATCTGAAAAAAAGAGCGGACTGATGCCGCATAGTCCTGCTCCTGCTCCTGCTGTTAGCGCTGAGCGTAAAATTTGGTCTGCAGGCACCGGAAAGCCAGGCGCTTTCCGGCATCCGTCGCTACTCAGCTGAGGGCTGGCGGTCTGCCGCAGGGGTTATTTTTCCCCTCATGCGCACCATCATGCTGGCAAAACCGCTTACCGTCAGCAGGATTGCCACGCCCTGCCAGCCTGCGTGTTCAAGGATGGCGCTACCAAGTGCTGAACCCAGCGCCATGCCGATAAACACTCCGGTAAACATCAGCGCGTTCAACCGGCTGCGGGCTGCGGGTTCAAGACTGAAGATAATCGACTGGTGCGATACCAGGGTCGACTGGACGCCAAAATCAAAGCCAATAGCGGAGACAACGATCAACGCCAGCTGGTAAGGCGCAGGCAGCAGCGGCAGCATGAACATCAGCGCAAACGACACGGTGGCTAAAGTGGTGCCAATGCGGGTGACCCGCTCCGGGCCGCGACGGTCGGCCAGCGAGCCTGCCAGCGGTGCAGCCAGCGCACCTGCAGCCCCGGCCAGACCGAAGGTTCCGGCAGTGGCGCTGCCCAACTGATAGGTGTCATGCAGCATCACTGCCAGCGTTGACCAGAAGGCACTGAAACCCACTGACAGCAGCCCCTGCGCCAGAGTTGCGCGACGCAGAGGAGCATAATCGCGCCACAGATGACGCATTGAGGCCAGCAGCGCCGGATAACTCATGGTGGTTGCCGGTGGGATGGAGGGCAGCCTGCTCAGGATGAGCGTGATCCCTGCCACCATCACTGCAGCAGTGAAGAACATTGTGCGCCAGCCAAAGTATTCCGCCACAAAACCGCTCAGCACGCGAGAGAGCAGAATACCCAGCAGCAGCCCGGTCATCACTGTTCCGACGGTTTTGCCCCGCTGCGCGGCGGGAGCGAGCATGGCGGAGGCTGGCACGATATCCTGCGCCATGGTTGCCGCAATTCCCACGGCAAGGCTGGCGGTAAGCAGCATGCCGATGCCACCGCTGAAAGCGCTGAGCAGCAGTGCCAGAGTTAATATCACCCCTTTCAGCGAAATAATCTGCCGCCGGTCATGGCGGTCACCCAGTGGGGCGAGCAACAGGATCCCCAGAGCATAGCCAATCTGGGTAAGCGTCGGGACCAGCCCCACGGTGGTTACGGCGGCATGCAGCTCGTTGACTAAAATCCCCAGCATTGGCTGACTGTAATAAAGGGAGGCCACGCTGAAACCCGCACCGGTGGCGAGCATCAGAACGGTGCTTCCTGCAACAGGCCGTTCGATTGTCTGTGTCATGGAGAGGGTCTCTGGATTTAAATGAGAATATGATCACATTTTTACCGCAATAACTGGAAAGCGGTAGTTGCCTGTACGGTAAAACTGTTATACGCTTTGCGCATGAAAGATTCGCAGCTGTCAGGCATTGACCGTATAGAGTTGATGCAAACGTTTATTCGCATTGTGGAAGCGGGCAGTTTGTCTGCCGCCGCCGTGCGTCTGAATACCACTCAGCCCACCATCAGCCGCCGTTTACAGTCGCTGGAGCGGCTGCTTGGCCTGAGACTGGTCCAGCGCACCACCCACGTGATGAAACTGACTGAGGATGGCGAGCGCTGTTTTGCTCATGCGCAGGCGCTGATTGAGAGCTGGCGCAAAATCGAAGACGATCTGCGTGGGGCTACCGAGGAGCCCAGAGGGGTATTAAGGGTGCTGGTTCCTCATGCATTTGGTCAGGACCAGATGATTGCGCCGCTGCAGGAGTATCTGCGGCGCTATCCGAAGATGACCGTGGAGTGGATGCTCAGTGACCGGCGGCCGGACTTTATTGCCGAGGGTATTGACTGTGCAGTACATGTGGGCGCGATAACCGATCCCTCGGTGGTAGCGTTACTGGTAGCGGAAGTTCCGCGAATTGTGGTGGCCGTGCCGGAGCTGTTTGCCGGGCGAACGGTCCCGGATGATCCTGCAGAATTGTCGGATCTGCCGTGGGTGGCGTTAAGCACATTCTATCGTCAGCAGGTGCTGCTGAGCAGTGCTGCAGGAGAGACGCTGCAGATCGACATCCGCCCGAGATTATTTACCGACAGCCTGTATGCGCTACGAAACAGCGTACTGGCGGGGATGGGAGTGGGGATCGCCTCATCCTGGGTAGTGAAGGAAGACATTGCCGCAGGCCAGCTGCTGCATCTCTTTCCGGACTGGCACGCGCAGCCGTTGCCGGTGTATCTGGTCTACCCGTGGGCGCGTTTTTATCCTGCCAGACTGCGTAAATTTCTGGATCAGATGCGGGAAGTGTTGCCTGCGCTCGGTGGAACGCAGGCTCCGGCATAATCACCGCCCTGCGGCAACAGGGGGGCTCAAATCAGAACGTTTCCCAGTTGCCTTCATCGGCCACTGCGGCTTTGCGCGGCGTGATGAGCGGCTTCGGTACTGTGGTGACCACATTGCTCACGGCAGGCGCAACGCTGCGGGTGCCAATTTTGAACACCGCCACGGCCTGAGACAGGCGGCTGGCCTGCTCTTCCAGCGAAGCGGAAGCGGCGGCTGACTCCTGTACCAGCGAGGCGTTCTGCTGGGTTACGCGATCCATTTCTGTGACGGCCTGACCAATCTGGTCGATACCCCGGCTTTGCTCATCCGAGGCGGAGGAAATTTCGCCCATGATATCGGTCACGCGGACCACGGCACCGACAATATCGTTCATGGTCTCCCCGGCGGTGGTCACCTGCAGGGAACCGGCATTGACGCGGCTGACCGAGGCTTCAATCAGCGTTTTGATCTCTTTCGCAGCCTGCGCGCTCCGCTGGGCCAGATTACGCACTTCACCCGCTACCACGGCAAATCCTCTGCCCTGCTCACCGGCACGGGCAGCTTCCACTGCCGCGTTGAGGGCCAGAATGTTTGTCTGGAAGGCGATCCCGTCAATCACGCTGGTAATATCGGCAATTTTCCGCGAACTGTCGGCAATCTCAGTCATGGTTTTTACCACGCCATCCACCACCTGACCGCCTTTCTCTGCCGTTTCGGAAGCGCTCTTCGCCAGCTGTGAGGCCTGACGGGCGTTTTCGGCGTTCTGCTTAACCGTTGCGGTCAGCTCTTCCATGCTGGCTGCAGTCTGCTCCAGCGAGGCGGCCTGTTGTTCGGTGCGCGCAGACAAATCGTTGTTGCCCATGGAAATTTCACTGGCACCGCTGTAGATAGCAGTAGAGCTGTCACGAACGTGGCCGACGGTGACGATCAGCGCCTGCTGCATCTGCGTCAGATTCGTTGCCAGCAAGGCCATTTCGCTGCGGCCCTCTACCACCAGCGTGGCCGAGAGATCGCCCGCCGCGATACCCTGAATATGTGCCATTACCTGCTTCAGTGGGGCCAGCAGCACGCCTTTAATCACGGCCCAGACGACGGCAACAAGCAGCAGCAGCATGATCACCACCCCGCCCAGGGTCCAGACCATATGACTGTAGCCCTGCTGGTTTTCATCCATGCCAACGGCAAGCAGCCCGGCGTTCTGTTTACGCCACTGGTTGTAGCTGGCTTCGAGATCGTCCTGCGCTTTCTGCGCATCCAGGTTGCCATAGGCTTCGTAGTTGTTGGCGCCAAGATACTGTATCGACATTTTCAGGGTGTCGTACATTTGTTGATAATGACTGGCAACGCTGCTGCTGAGTTCGTTGCTCTGTCCGGCCAGTGCCGGGGAATTTTTATAAAGAGAAAAATGCTGAGCCGCATCGTCCAGCGTAGCGGAAGCGGTGGACAGCAATTGCGCAATTGCCGCCTGGGAAGCGGCATCGGTCTGCTTTTTAAGCAGGCGGATGGCAACCCGGTTAATGGTGACCCGCGTTTTCACCAGCGTTTGCCAGGTATCGCTGAGCTGGCCCTGCTGACGGGTCAGATAGCTGGCGCGGATAAAGTTGTTTTTGTCCTGGTTAATGGCATTAAAAGAGAGCCCGCTGGAGATTAACAGCAGCCCACTGAAAACAATCAGCATGATGACAATGCTGGTGACGACCTTCATATTTTTAATCATGGTGCGAACTCTGTGTAGGGGGGGGACCGGTAAGATGGTTATCGGTAGAGAGTGGCGGGAACTTTAAGAAGAGCGCCCCGACTGATGCCGGGGCGGAATAATTATTGGCGGGAAACCTGCTTGTACTGCTGTTCTCCGCGTGGATAAAAATTGCCCTCTTTCAGCGAGGTTTCAATCTCTTCCAGCGAGCGGCCTTTGGTTTCCGGCATCATAAAGAAGATAAACAGGAAGCCGAGCAGGTTAAGCAGGGCATAGAACCACATCGCGCCGCCAATCCCCAGCAGGTTAACCGTGGAGAGCGCCGTGGCGGTGAGGAGCAGGTTCGAGCCCCACAGCATCGCCGCATGCAGGCTGCTGGCTTTTTCACGGATCCCCAGCGGGTAAACTTCCGATCCGATCAGCCAGCCAATTACCTGGATCCCGCCAGAGTTAAAGATCATAAAGCCGAACAGGCAGGTCACGATCAGATAACTGTGATGGCTGACGCCACCCGGCATGCGGAACACGGCTCCCAGCAGGATCAGGCTGATAATCGCTCCCGGCATCATCCACAGCGTTAATGTGCGGCGGCCCACATGGTCAATAACCAGCTTGCCGATCACCGTCAGCACCAGATAGATAGCCGCAATACCCAGTGCGGAGTGCAGGGCAGCATCACGGCTGAAACCTGCATTGGTCAGCAGCGTTGGCGTGTAGTAAATCATCATCTCAATACCGGAGAGCTGGGTAAACGCGGCGATCCCCAGTCCGACCAACAGCGCCGGACGCAGCCACGGCTGTTTCAGATCTTTCCAGCCGCCACGGGACTTACGTTCGACTTTATCGTGCACCCGCTGGATCGCACGGATCTCTCTGCGGACTTCACTCTCGGTTTCCCGTACCATATCCAGCGCGATATGGGCTTCTTTCAGGCGTTTTTTACTGACCAGCCAGCGTGGGCTTTCCGGTAAACGGATCATCCCCAGCAGCAGGATCAGCGCAGGGATAGCCGCGACGGAAAACATCACGCGCCACGACCAGATATCCTGCATAAAGGTGCCGACCAGTGCGGCAGTCAGGATGCCGATACCGATGGATATATTGAAAAATGTCACCAGGCGGCCGCGCTTTTCAGCCGGGGCCAGCTCTGCGATATAGACCGGCACGATCTGCGAAGCGCCGCCGACGGCAAAGCCCAGCACCAGACGGGCAACGCCCAGCCAGGTCGCGCTGGGAGATATGCCTGAAGCGATAACGCCTGCGGCAAAAATTCCCGCAACGATCATCACCGTGTAGCGACGGCCGAGCACGCCAGAAAGTTTACCGCAGGTCAGTGCACCAATAACGGCACCCACCAGAATGGCACTGGTCACCAGTTCCTGTGCATGCGGTGACAGGGAAAAATCGTGGCTTATTTGCAGCAGCGCGCCGGAGATAATTCCGGTATCATAACCATAGAGAAAACCGGCAATGGCGGAGATCATCGTTGCTGTTAATAAAAAGGCCTCTGCGCTCAGGAAAGGGATAATTTCACTGGGCGAACTTGCGGAAGTCTTTTCATTATTAGCGGCTGCTGTCAGACGTGGGTCCTGATGATTATCGGGTTCTTTTTTTAAAGCTGTCATAATTATCCTTGCCTGGTAATGTATTAAAATCAGTAGGGTAGCGAGGATGGATGCGACAGAACTTCTGTTGGCACTGCTCTCTGTTATTTCAGATCCACTCTAGCTATAACAGGATAAGAATGTGATGTCACTCGCAAATATGAAAACAGAATATAATTCTGTAATCGGTTTCTTTTTATTTAAAGGGCAATGGCAGTCTCGTTAAGGAATATATTTCTCGTACGAAAATCGCTATTCTGTTAACCACGGTGATAATCAAATTATTGTGAACAAAAAGAGGATGATCACCTCCTTTCTGCGATTAATAATATTATTCACGGGGTATTTATCAGCGTCCGGAAATGAACAGGATATTCCAAAGCAAGGCGTTCTTATTAAGACTCAGCGATGAGAGGGGGCGGATGTGTTGTTCAGGTGCCAGCAGCGGTCAGGATTTTTGCTTAAATAACGCTGCGCCTGGTGAAGATGTTCTGGCCTGAGCTGGTCATAAACTTCCCGGGTTAACGGCGGCAGATTCAGTTGCTGGTGGAGCCAGTGCTCAACACATTTTGCCGGGCTGCTGACGGGGTGTACGGGACAGGCGTTCTGCAGAGAGAGGATTGCTTCCTGCAGCTGTTCCGGAGTCACTGCGTGGACAACGTCTTCCATCCCGTTAACAAAAGAGTCGATATGACGGTAAAGATCTGCTGTTTGCAAGGTCGGAGATTGCAGCGCAAATAATATACCAGCCTGACCGGCGGTACGGTGAAAGCGGCAGCTGACCACATAGCCGATATTTTTCTCAACCCGTAACCTCTGGAAAAATTGCGGTTCATACAGGGCAGCCAGTACCTGCCATGCAGCCAGTGTTAACAGATTAATCTCTGGCAGCGGACAGAAGACGATGACTGCCGCATCGCTGCTTTGCGTGGCAAAAGTGTTGTCCTTCAGGTCCGGCAGGGCAGGTTCCCGTTTCATCTGGTTGTCCTGCAACTCTGCGGGAAAACGCGACAGCAGGCGGGCCAGATCCTGATGCAGAGCCTCGTCACCACCATAAAGAGCCGCCTGCCATACGGTGCCGGTCAGCGCCTCCTGTGATGTCGCTGTATTCATTCCCTCTTTGCCTGAGTCAGTGGCTGCGTTATGCAAATCAGCCGCTGAGGGCTGAATAACCAGCGGCAGCCGGTTCAGCAGGCAGCGGACCGCAAAATCGTTAAAAAGCGCCTGCTGAGTTTGCCGGTATAGTCGCTCACCCTGGACTGTCGCAGCCTCAGTGTGGGTGTTCAGGACGGTCAGCATTTTATCCAGGCTGTACAACAGCAATTCCCTGCCGCCGCTGAGCTGGAGTAGCCAGCTCCCCTGCTGCTGCGAAAAGTTCAGCTCGCCGCCGCGGTGCCGGCATTCTGCGATGAGGGGAGACAAAGCGGCTTTCATTATCGCTGCTTTGCGCTCTTCCAGCCGCAGGCCGGGAACCGGACTTAACAGCAGGGTTGCGTCACCCGTGGCTGGAACAGCCTTTATTGCCGCTGCCGCAGCGGGGAGAGCGGGCAGGAGCAGCTCCGCGTCGGGCTGATAAAAGGCCATCTGCGGCCATGGACCTGACGGCATGGCAGGCCAGTCAATCGGGCCAGATTTCAGCGTGAAACCCTGGGCGATGTTGACGGGCAAATTGACCTGCGGGCTGACCCACAGACGGGTCATATTTTCCGGCTCAAGCTGAGCCAGCAGAGTAAGCCACGCTTCATTATGGAGCCCATCCGGCGGGAAGCCAAAGGCCCGTGCGCGCACCTGGTCAAGAGGAGGCTGGCGGGCAAACCCATGCTGCGCCAGGCTGTCATAGTGAATCAGTTGCTGCTGCGTAATGCCGTGCAGCAGTTGGAGCCAGCGGCAGAACAGCGCTTCAACAGCGGCACCCTGTTCAGGGCTGGCTTCGCTGAGCTGAAACACCACGCTCAGCAGCGATTGCTGCGGGCTGCGGTAGGGTTCCAGCAACCGGATATCATCACACAATCCCTGCTCTTGTAAGGTGGCAAGCAAGCTGCTGGTGGCTTTGTCAGTCAACAGCTCCTGCAGCAGAGACAGCTGTGTAGCTGCCATTGCCGTTACAGGGAAGCTCAGCATCAGCTGTTCAGTGTTTGAACTTTGCAGCGCAAATGTACGTTCCGGACGCAGGGAAAGAGTGAATCCAGACTGAATTTCAGCCACGGTCTGAGGTTCCTTGCCTTGCTGTGCCTGAGTAGTGTTGGGGACCGTGCCAATTTCTGATGCAGCTTTTTCCGTGGCAAAGTGCTGTCCCAGCTCTTCTGCCAGAGCCGCCAGCGTCGTCAGCGATTGCGGGCCGTGAAGCCACAATTGCAGATTCTGAGGGTGAAAGTAACGCTGATGATATGCCAGCAAAGCCTGACGTAATGCGGGCATATCGTTGCCAAAACGCGCCTGATTGCCAACGTGAAAATCAGCGAAAGCGTGAGGGGCGACAAAAGCCTGACTGAGCGCCGCTTCACACAGCGTGTCGCTGTGGCTGGTCAGCATGCGGTATTCTGCCTCAATGACCGCCACTTCCTGCGTCACGGCTTCTTCAGCCAGCAACGGCTTTGCCAGCATATCGGCCAGCCTGCGCAGCCCGTCAGCCAGCTTTGGGGCCGCGACCTCAAAAAACCATGCCGTCTGATTCGCCAGCGTGGTGGCATTCAGCCGGGCACCCTGTGCCGGAGCCCAGGCCATCAGACGCTGTTCGCCCTGGTAGTCGTGGCTTCCGGCAAACAATACGTGTTCAAGCAGGTGAGCCAGCCCCGGCCACTTCCCTGGCTCCTGGTGGCTTCCCGCCGCCAGTTGGATCAGTGCCGCTGCCTGTGTGGCCTGCGGATCGTGGATCAATGTGACCCTTAATCCGTTTTTAAGCCGGAGGTGCTGCTGTTCCTGCATGCTCCCGGACATGGCTTCAGACCTTGAAGATCAACTGAGAGTTAACGCGGTTACGGAACTGCAGCTGATCGATCTGGATATTGGTGCAGTTGGCCTGTTTGCGTGCTTCGAGGATCTTGCCATGATGCGGCGACTTGCTGCATACCGGGTCGGCATTATCTGCATTGCCGGTCAGCATAAAGGCCTGACAGCGGCAGCCGCCATAATCCTTCTCCTTTTCGGAGCAGGAACGGCAGGGTTCCGGCATCCAGTCGAAGCCGCGATACTTGTTGAAGCCAAAAGAGTCATACCAGATTTCCTGCAGCGTGTTCTCCAGCACCGACGGGAACTGTACCGGCAGCTGGCGTGCGCTGTGGCAGGGCAGGGCCATGCCTTCCGGCGTCACGTTCAGGAAGATCGCTCCCCAGCCGCCCATGCAGCCTTTTGGCCGTTCTTCATAGTAATCCGGAGTGACGAACAGCAGGTTGGCCAGATTGCTGGTGGCGCTCATCTTCTCACGGTAGCGCTTCACCACCGCTTCGGCACTGGCAATCTGCTCGCGGGTGGGCAGCAGGCCTTCACGGTTCAGCTGCGCCCAGCCGTAGAACTGACAGGTCGCCAGCTCAACGTCATCGGCTTCCAGCTCGATTGCCAGATCGATAATGCGATCGATCTGATTAATGTTATGCCGGTGAAGCACAAAGTTCAGCACCATCGGGTAGCCGTGGGCTTTCACCGCTTTGGCCATCGCCAGCTTTTGCTGGAAGGCTTTTTGCGATCCCGCCAGCGCGGCGTTCAGTGTCTCATCACTGGCCTGGAAGCTGATCTGAATATGATCCAGACCCGCTTCGGCAAAGATATCGATCTTCTTCTCAGTCAGGCCAATACCGGAGGTGATCAGGTTGGTGTAAAAACCCAGATCGCGCGCGGCACGGATCAGCTCCGGCAGATCTTTGCGCACCAGCGGTTCGCCGCCGGAAAAGCCCAACTGTACGGCGCCCATCTGGCGTGCCTGCCTGAAGACTTCGATCCACTGCTCCGTGCTCAGCTCGTTCTCCTGCTGCGCAAAATCCAGCGGGTTAGAGCAGTAAGGACACTGCAGCGGACAGCGGTAAGTCAGCTCCGCCAGCAGCCACAGCGGCGGATTGACCTGAGGTTTAAGCAGGTTCACGGAAGATTATCCACTTTTGTTCAAAAGCCTGGCCGAAGAACTCTTTCACATCGTCGTCCACGCCACCGGCATCCGGAAACTCCGTGTTCAGTTCGGCAATCAGCGCGGCAACAGAGCGAACCCCATCCACCCGTTGCAGTATTGCAGTGGCGCTTTCATTCAGTTTAGCCATGCCTTCGGGATAGAGGATCACGTGGCAATCCTGAGTCGGCTCCCACTGCAGGCGATAACCCCGGCGAAATACCGGGATGTGCTGGTTGTTAATGTCCATTACAACAGTCTCTCATGGTGCCAGACCGGCTGGTCGGTCACGGTGTGGTAAGGCGGGCGGTGCAGTTCGTAAGCCATGGTCATCGAATCCAGCATGCTCCACAGAATATCCAACTTGAACTGCAAGATTTGCAACATCCGCTGCTGTTTCTCCACGCTGGTGCAGTACTCTTTTGCCAGCGCCAGACCGTGCTCGACGTCGCGGTTGGCCTGGCTCAGACGGCTGCGGAAATAGCCATAGCCTTCCGCTTCAATCCATTTGTAGTGCTGTGGCCAGCTGTCCAGGCGTGACTGGTGGATCTGCGGGGCAAACAGCTCAGTCAGCGAGCTGCAGGCCGCTTCCTGCCAGACAGCGCGGCGGGCAAAGTTGACGTAAGCATCCACGGCGAAACGCACGCCAGGTAACACCATCCGTTCCGACAGCAGCGTCTCGCGATCCAGGCCCACCGCTTCACCCAGCCGCAGCCAGGCCTCAATACCGCCCTCGCTGCCCTGGTGTCCGTCATGGTCGAGGATGCGCTGTACCCACTTACGGCGGGTTTTCGGGTCCGGACAGTTAGCCATAATCGCCGCGTCTTTCAGTGGGATGCTGGTCTGATAATAGAAGCGGTTTGCCACCCAGCCCTGGATCTGCTGGCGGTTGGCCTGGCCTTTGTGCATCGCAATATGGTACGGGTGATGGATGTGGTAATAAGCGCCCCGGGCGCGCAGTGCCTGTTCAAACGCCTCTGGCGTCATCGGTTCTGCCACAGTATTGTCTGGCTTCATCTTCATCTCGCTAAAGGTCAATTTGCATTCCGTCCCAGCTGACTTCAATCCCGGCGCGCGTCAGCGCCTGACGCTCAGCCGACTCTTCGTCGAGGATCGGGTTGGTGTTATTGATATGAATAAGGATTTTTCGTTCAGCGGGCATCGAGGTCAGCAGCGCCATCAGCCCCTGCTCTTCGGCCAGCGCCAGGTGGCCCATATCCCGCCCGGTATTGCGGCCTACGCCGGTGTTAGCCAGCTCGTTATCCTGCCACAGCGTGCCGTCAATCAGCAGGCAGTCGGCTTTTTGCAGCCAGCCCAACAGCTCACCGTCCGGTTCGCCCAGGCCTGGCGCATACAGCAGCGTCTTGCCGCTGCGGGTATCTTCGATAAACAGCGCTACATTGTGGCCCGGCAGCGGCCGGTTACGATACTGCGAGTAAGGCGGCGCATTGCTCAGCAGCGGGATCGCTGTGAACTTCAGGGCAGGACAGACGGCGACGGAGAAGGGGTCACCAGGCTGGATGGCATGGTGCACGAGGCCGCCATTCCAGTGGCTGAGCATGGTGAACACCGGAAAGCCGGTGGTCAGGTCATCATGTACTTCCGGCGTGCACCACACCTGATGCGGGCAGCCTTCGCGCAGGCTCAGCAGGCCGGTAGTGTGATCGATCTGGCTGTCGGTCAGGATAACAGAGCCAATCGCCGTGCCGCGCAGTACGCCTTCTTTGTTCAGCGCAGGCGTGGCCGCTATCTGATGGGCAATGTCCGGAGAAGCGTTGCACAGCACAAAGTCGATGCCGTCATCGCTGATAGCGATGGAAGACTGAGTGCGCGCGGAAGTTTTCAGGGTGCCGTTACGTACCCCCTGACAGTTTCTGCAGTTGCAGTTCCACTGAGGGAAACCACCGCCCGCCGCAGAACCCAGAACGTTAATCTGCATGTGTTTACCAGGTGAAAAAGAAGATGCCCACAGCTGGCCGTGGGCATGGGGGATTAGCGGTTAGAGATGTACAGCGTAACTTCCAGACCTAAGCGTAAATCAACAAATTTAGGTTTAGTCCACATAGTCATGTTCCTCTTGATGTTAACGAAAGAACCGCCTTTAAGTTCGGCAGGTAAACAGCTTATTGTCAAATATCGAAGATTCGGCGGCGCAGATGTTGCGCCTATGTCACATCGATATCAACCCTGTGTTCGGCAGGGATTTGGGTGGAAAAAATGCCTGAACGTTCCAGGTGGTTCATTCTCCCCATGTTTTTTTCAGAACCCGTAACCAGTTGCGCCAGCAGATTTTTTCAATCAGCCGATCTGAATATCCCGCTGCAATCATTGCATCGATCAGCCGCGGCAGCCCGGCGACATCGCCCAGCCCGGCGGGTACGCTGATGCCGTCAAAATCCGATCCCAGGCCGATCCGATCTTCGCCCAGCTTGTCCATCAGGCCATCCAGATGCCGGACGATCTCGCCGAGCGGCGTGTCGCTGTCACGCTTGCCATCCGCACGAAGAAACGCATTGCCGAAGTTCACGCCCACAAAGCCGTCGCTTTCGGCAATGGCCGCCAGCTGACGGGCGGTGAGGTTACGCGGCTGCGGACACAGCGCATGCACGTTGGAGTGGGTGGCAATCAGCGGTGCGGAGCTGTGTTGAGCGGTCTGCCAGAAGGCTTTCTCATTCATATGAGACAGGTCGATCAGCAGTCTCTTCTGATTGCAGAGCCGCAGCAGATTCAGTCCGGCGGGCGTCAGACCTTCACCCCTGTCCGGCGAGCCGGGAAAATCACCTGTCACTCCGGTGCCGAAGACGTTTTGCAGATTCCACAGCGGACCGATGCTGCGCAGCCCGGCAGCGACCCAGCTATCAAGCTGGCTGCACTCTTCGTCCAGCGCTTCAGCCCCTTCGATATGTAACACCATCGCCAGCACGCCTTGCAAGAGGCACTGTTCAATTTCAGCGACGGTACGGCAGAGACGGGCCATCCCCTCTGACTGGTCTGCAATTCTTTGCAGCAGGGCGATCTGTGCTTCAGTGATGGCTAACGGGCTGTGCTGCGCTTCATCATAAGCTGCATTATTCTGCTTAACGTACTGAGCTGGTGGCACAAAAACAGCGAACAAACCGCCAGCAAAACCGCCCTGACGCATACGTGGCAGATCAAGATGGCCCCTCGCCGACCCATGAAGGAAATCAGCCACGGCGGTATCTGCAGACGGCTGCAGCCACAGACGCAGCAGCAGATCGTTATGGCCGTCAAAGACAGGCTGAAGAGATACGGAAGACTTTGGGTTCAGGATGTTAGTCAAATCAGGCTCAGTGTTATGAATCAGCAGGCATGCTGTTAATAAAAAAAATGATACCCCGGAACAGACGGAGAGTGACCGGCTAAAAAGTGCGGTCAAAGGTAAACAAATCGCATGGCTGGCCGGTTTTCCGCCAGAAATTGTTACCAGTGCTTGACGGAGTGACACGATGTGTCTGATTGTTACTGCTGAAAAATTCGCCGATCTGATTTCCATTGCTGTCACGCTGGCCGGGATTATGGCAAGGGGATTTAACTGGCTCTAACGCCCGCACTTCAGATTGGATACTGATTACCTGCTCGTTGTAAAAAGGTTGATTGACGGGAGCCGATAATTGCTTATCGTAATGTAACCAGATATATAACGAAGAGCACCTCATGATCTCCAGATTCAATGTATTAACTCCGCCCCGCCTGGCGGGTGCCGTTGCTGTTGTCCTGTCTCTTTCCGGCTACGCCCATGCTGCAGAAGATTTCCGTGTCACCTACGCGGGTTCAATGGGCGTGGTGATGGACAAAGCGTTGGGTCCGGCCTTTGCCAAAAGCAATCAGGTGAATTATCAGGGGCAGGGGCAGGGTGCCTATGGGATGGCGAACCTGCTTGCGTCGAAAAAAGTGGTGGCAGACGTGTTTGTTTCTATCACCCCAGGCCCGATTGCCGTGCTGCAAAAAGCCGGACTGGTGGAGAAAGCTGAACCGGTTGCCAGCACCAGCATGGTGATTGCGTATAACCCCAAAGGGAAATACGCGGAAGCCTTCAACGCTATCCGTGACAACAAGCCTGGCGCGGAGCCGTGGTGGAAAGTGCTGCAAACGCCTTCTCTGCGCTTTGGGCGCACCGATCCGGCTACCGATCCGCAGGGGCAGAACATCATTTTCACCATGATGCTGGCCAGCCGCTATTACCAGCAGCCGGACCTGGCGGAAAAAGTGTTGGGTGAAACACAGAATCCGCAGCAGGTGTTTGCTGAGGGCGGCTTGCTGACGCGGCTGGAAGCCGGACAGGTTGATGCCGCTTCCGGTTATGAGAGCGCCACCCGTTCCGCCCATCTGCCCTACATCAGGCTGCCGGATGAAATTAACCTGAGCAATCCGGAGATGGATGCCAGCTGGTACAGCAAGGTGAGTTTTGATATTACCGATGCTAAAGGCCAGAAAAAAACGCTGCACACTCAGCCGCTGGTATTTTATGCAGCAGTGCTGAAAAACGCGCCACATCCGGAGCTGGCGCAGAAGTTTGTGAAGTTTATGCAGAGCAAAGAAGGCCAGGCGCTGTTTGAGAAAAACGGTTATGGCGCGCCAAAAGGCGGGGCAATGTAATTTGCGTTCGCTCTGGCTGGGGATGCCGGCAGTTCTTCTGCTGCTCATCCCCTTTCTGACCCTGGCATGGCTGACGCCATGGTCCGGCTTTCATCTTGCTTATGGCGACGGTCAGGCCGTTGCCACATCGCTGGGGATGAGTGCGATTGCTCTCCCGCTGATTATTTTGCTGGGGTTGCCGCTGGCGTTATGGCTGGCAAGAACCGACTCCCGCTGGCGCGGGGCGATGGAGGTGGCGGTTCTGATCCCCCTGCTGGCACCGCCTCTGGCTATGGGGATCCTGCTGGTCTCGGTATACGGGCCTTACGGGTCAATGGGTGAGGCGCTTTCCGCGATTGGTCTGGCGCTGAATAACAATGCTGGCGCTTTTGTGACGGCGCAGATTTATGGCGGGCTGCCTTATTTTGTGTTGGCAGCCCGGGCCGCTTTTGAAAACGTGCCGGTGGAGATTGAAGAAGCCGGGCAGACACTGGGTGCTTCAGCCTGGCAGATCTTCTGGCGACTGACCCTGCCGCAGGCGGCAAGAGGGCTGGCCGCTGCGCTGGCAATCACCTGGGTAAGGGTGATTGGCGAATTCGGCATCGTACTGGTGTTCAGTTACTTCCCGCAGGGTATCCCGGTGAAACTCTTTATCAACCTGCAAAATGACGGCGTTGATTCCGTCTATGCCCTGCTGTGGGTGCTGTTGGTGACCACTTTGCCACTGCCGTTATGGTGTGTGATGCGCGCCGGACGCAAAGCCTTTTAAGAAGCCAAAGGCGTCCCATATCACGAAGCCTTCGCTACTGTCCGTTTACTCTCCCGGACCCTCAGTGCACCCGGCGTGGAACCTGTCGTGCGTTTAAATGCCCGGCTGAAGGCGGCCAGCGAGCCGTAACCCAGTCGCCATGCCACGGTTTCAATCGCTTCACCTTCCCGTCCAATCCACTGCATTGCCAGCTGCATGCGCAGCTCGGTCAGGTAGCGCACCGGCGTCATACCCGTTACCGCCAGAAACCGCTCGGCAAACACCGAGCGCGAGCTGCCCATTTCAGCTGCCAGCTGCGCTACGGTCCAGTTTTTTCCCGGTTCGCGATGCAGGGCAACCAGCGCTTTGCCCAGCCGTGGATCGCGAAGCGCCTGCAGCCAGCCACCGGCATCGCCACAGCCAGATTCCACCCAGCCACGGACGATAAATGCTGCCACCACGTCAGCCAGCCTTGAGAGGATCCCCGCATAGCCCGCACGTCTCGCCAGCGACTCCCGCTCCATCGCCTCCAGCATTGGCTGCAGTTCCGGGTATTTGCGCATCAGCGTATCTGCCAGCAGTACCTCCGGCATGGCGCTGACCAGCATCTGCATGCCGCCGAGGTCGAACTCCATGCAGCCGCTGAAAATCAGCGTAGTGGATCCCTGCAATTCCTGTGGTTCCTGCGGGCAGGATTTAACGCAGCAGACATTGCCGCAGACCGGGGTGGTATCGAAGGCGCGAATGTCCTTACAGGGGACATCTGGCGAAGAGAGCAGCACATGATCGATCCCCTGTGGTAGCAGCAGTGCATCGCCCGTATTGAGGGAATAAACGGTGCCGGTACCGGTGCGCAACAGCACCGGGCCCCGGCTGACAAAGTGAAACTGGGCACGACCTGGTGCATTGATAAAACCGATGCCGAACGGCGCGGTCAGTTCAATACGCCGGTATTGCACACCCAGCAGACGCATGCCCAGCAGCAGCTCACTGGCCAGATCGTGGTTTTCTGCAGCCATTTTTCACCTTCCGGACGATTAATCAATAATTGCGGATTTTACATCATAGACCATCCGGTGCCAGCCTTTTACGCTTAGACTAACTTAATCCTGACGGAAAATTCCAGATGAACACACGACAACAGGCCATACCGGCTGAAGAAAAGCCCCAGTGGGGCGCAGTCTTTTCCATGGCGCTTGGCGTGTTCGGACTGGTCACCGCAGAGTTCCTGCCGGCCAGCCTGCTGACACCGATGGCCGCCAGCCTTGGCGTAACTGAAGGAATAACCGGCCAGGCCGTAACCGTGACCGCCGTCTTCGCGCTGCTGACCAGCTTTTTCAGCGCCGCAGTGACCCGTCGTATGGATCGCCGCTGGGTGATGCTGACTTTCTCAGCGATGTTGATTGTCTCGAACCTGCTGGTGGCCTTTGCCCCGAACCTCTCCTTTATCCTCGTTGCCCGCGTGCTGCTGGGGATTGCGATTGGTGGCTTCTGGACGCTGGCCGCCGCCACGGCAATGAGGCTGGTGCCCGAAGCGATGATCCCGCGTGCTTTATCGATCGTCTTCAGCGGCGTCTCGGTAGCGACAATCGTTGCCGCGCCAATGGGCAGCTACTTTGGCCATCTGATTGGCTGGCGCAACGTGTTTATCGCCGCCTCGCTGATGGGCCTGCTGGCGCTGGTCTGCCAGACGATCACTCTGCCTAAAATGCCGCCGAATCCGTTGAGCAAAGGTAGCTCGATCCTCTCGCTGATTGGGCGTCCTGGCATGCAGACCGCACTGCTGGCGATCATCATGGTCTTCTCCGGCCACTTCGCTTTCTTTACCTATCTGCGACCGTTCCTTGAAAGCGTCACCGGCGTGGGAGTGAATGGTTTATCGATGATCCTGCTGGGCTTTGGCGTTGCCAACTTTGCCGGTACGCTGATAGCCGGGATGCTGCTGGAGCGTAATCTGCACCTGACGCTGATCGGCATGCCGCTGGCGATGGGGCTGCTTGGCGTGGCGCTGGTCGGATTGGGAGCTGCCCCAGTCAGCGACGCGATCCTGGTGGCGCTGTGGGGCATGGCCTTTGGCGCTGGCCCGGTGGGCTGGTCAACCTGGATCACCCGCACCATGCCGGAAGAGGCTGAAAGTGGTGGTGGTCTGCTGGTGGCGGCGATCCAGCTGGCAATTACTGTCGGTGCGGCTGCAGGAGGCGTGGTGTTCAATGCCACCGGCGCTAAAGGCGTATTTATGGGCAGTGCGCTGGCGCTGCTGGTGGCCACGCTGATCATCTTGACTGCATTACGCCCGAAAACCGCTTCCGTCTGTACTGCCGACAGCGACTGATTTTGCGGCCAGCAGAAAGGCTATTTCCTGCGGCCAGCAATACTTAATTCGCTTGAAAATAACGTCGGGAAACCATTTTCCCGGCGTTGCTCTTATCCTAACAGGCAATTTCCCCGAGCATCCTCGTCCGCTGGTCTGACAACTTTCGGCAATTTACGTTGACGATAATAGTGAAGAGAACCTAATCTGAGGTTACAAGCCACGCCCCACGTACTCTCCCGGCAATCACGTGGATATAACTTCTGGAAAAATCATGGTATCAACAACGAAAATGCTGGCTGGACAGCAGCAGGCAGACCGGGTTTCTCTTGCCCGGATTTATCACCAGGCAGATGTGCTGATGCTGTTTATCTGTTGGGGTCTGCTGTTGGTTTCGGCACTCCTGGGCTGGTTTTTTGCTGAACTGCAGCTGGCCCTGATCGCGGGGGGGATCCTGACGCTCAGCGCCACTGTTGTTAAAGTGTTGCTGCCGGGAAGCCTGTTTACCCGCCTCTATTTTTCCTTTGTCCTGCTGGCCTACGCCGCTTTGCTGATCCAACTGGGGGAGGGCGATACCGAATATCACTTCTCCATTTTTGTGCTGCTTTCCGCGCTGCTGGCCTATCGCGATTACAGACCGTTACTGGTGGGGGCTGCCACCGCCGCAGTTCATCACGCGCTGTTTAACTATCTTCAGGAACACGATTTATTTGGCGTGATGGTGTTTATGCATCCCGGATTTCATATGGTGGTGTTCCATGCGCTGTTTGTGGTGGCGCAGACCGCTATTCTGATTTACATCGCCCTGAATATGGCCGCCGATGCCCGCTCCGCCAGCGAAGTGGCGCATCTGGCCTCCTGGATCACCCGCGAGCCGGGCAAGCTGACGCTGGCGCAGGATGAGGAGGCGACAAAGACCGAATTTGGCAAAACCTTTAACAATACCCTCGGCACCATGGGCAGCACGCTTTGTCGGGTCAGTTCCGGCGTCGGTGAACTGCTGACGGCATCGGAAAGCATCCTTAAACGTAACGCGGCCCTGTCAGCGCGAACCGATGAGCAGGCGAGGGCGCTGGACTCAGCCGCCAGTGCGATGGAGCAGATGAATTCCGCTGCGACACTGACCAGTGCAAAAGCGCAGGAAGCTCGTGAGCTGGCGAAGGGAGCCAGCAAACTGGCGTTAAAAGGCGGCAGTAATATTTACGATGCAGTGGATTCCATGGCGCAAATCAGCGACGCATCCCGTCGCATCAACGCCATTCTGGAATTGATCGACAGCATCGCTTTCCAGACCAATATTCTGTCGCTGAATGCCTCAGTAGAAGCCGCCAGCGCCGGTACGCACGGCAAAGGTTTTGCGGTGGTGGCTTCTGAAGTTCGCACGCTGGCAATTCGCTGTGAAGAGGCTGCAAAGGATATCCGCCAGACGACCGGCAACTCAGTCGAAGCGACCCATAACGGTTCGCAGCAGGTCGAACATGCCGGAAAAACAATGGAGGAGATCATCTCCAGTATTGAGGAGCTGGCTCAGCTGGTCGGTGAGCTGTCAGAGATGAGCGAACAGCAGCGCAGCAGTATCGCCCAGATGCGTGACAGTATTGCCAGCATCGACCGCAGCGTTCAGGACAACGTTGAGCACGTGGCGGAAACGGTCCAGGTGGCGCAGCTTCAGCAGCAGCAGGCGGATGCGGTAAACCAGGCGATAGGGGTGTTCAGATTCGCCTGAACAGGCTGCGGGAACTGTTCGCCCCCAGGCGGGAGAACTGGTCGGACAATAAACTCGCCCGGCCAACATGTCAGATCCCATCAGTGGAGCTGACGGCAGTATTCTTGCGGTCGGCTACTTCTCTCAGCTGTGCGAAAATTCTGTCCAGGTATATCCCTCAGCAGCCGGGTTGACCTGGCCGACAGCGCTACCAGAGAAGTGGACGGTGAAAAGGGTGGCCTGATGGCGTGAGGCAAAATCAAGCAGCCAGGCTCTGGCGCTGCAGGCCGCCGGTTTATCGCGGCAGAAAACTGAAGAGAGCCCGGGATGGGGTACCTGCAATTTGTTGTGCATCACATCGCCAGTAAATAACGCCACCTGTCCCGCCGATTCAAAGGCAATACTCATGTGGCTGGTGCTGTGGCCGTGAGTCGGCAGGAAGCGGATACCCGGCAAATATTCCCCACCGTCCTCGGCTATTGTTTCCACTTTCCCGGCATCGATCAGCGGCTGCACGCTGTCGGCAAAAACGATCGCGCGCGGGGCTGCTTCAGCCGTCTGATACCATGCGATTTCCCCTGCAGGGATCACCCATTTTGCATTGGGGAAGGAAGGCACCCAGCGCTCGCCGTTCCGGATGGTGTTCCACCCCACATGATCGGTATGCAGGTGAGTATGCAGAACACAGTCGATATCTTCCGGACGCAGGCCGGTTGCCAGCAGATTGTCCATCCACGGACTGTTCAATTGATCAAAGAGCGGGCTGAACGGGCGCGATTTGCCGTTTCCCGTGGCGGTATCAATCAGAAAGTGCCCCTGTGGTGATTCCACCAACCAGCTGTGGACGCTCATTTGCAGCGGGCTTTCCAGCGTCATACCTTTCGGTAGCTGGCTTTCAGCGAGGTCCGGAAGGAGTTTTGCTGCGGGCAGGCTGAACGATTGTTCAATGAGTTTAGTGATTTTCAGTTCACCAACGGTCCATGAGGGCGGCGTGGACATATCGTTCCTTATCTTGTGGCTAAATCAGGGCGTCAGGCTTTATCAATATGCCCTAAATCCCGCTCCGGGAAACAGACATTCCGCACCCGCTGCTTCAACTCCTTCACTTCCGGAAAACCGCCATCGATTTTGCGATCCCAAATTAGCTGTCCGTCGATGGCGATCTGATAAATACCGCCCGTGCCCGGTACCAGGGTAACCGAGGCCAGATCGGTGCTGAAGGTATGCAGCAATTCCTGCGCCATCCAGCCGGCACGCAGCAGCCAGTTGCACTGGGAACAGTACTCAATAGTCAAGGCGGGAGACGTTTTCATGGTGGGTGTCCTCAAAAAATCAGGCCCTCATCTTCTGGTGACGAACGAGGGCTGTCAACCTGGTGGTTTACAGAATTGTGAATAAATTATGGAGATCGTTGATATAAAGAATCAATCTGATTATCATTCTCATTTGTAACTCTGGGTCAGGGATCGACATCCATAACGCGCAGCAGGCGCAGGCTTTTTTTTCGCGGTTTTTCACGCCAGCGGCAGCAATGTATGAGTCGATACTAATAAAGAATAAAGGCTTACTAAAATGCGTAAACTCTTTTCCTCACAGGGAATTGTCCACACCACGGTGCTGTTCGGCACGCTGGTGACCTCCGGCTATTCCGTCGGGGCTGAAACAGCCACCGATACCACCCCAGCGACCACCACTTCTGGCAAGCCGCTAAAAGTCTCCGCAAAAAAAACCACGCCTTCTGAACCGTTGATGGTTGTTACCGCCCCACGGCAGGAGCAAGAAGCGGGCAGCAAAACCACCGTCACCGCCGAAGAGATGCAGAACAAAGGTGCCAATGATTTTGGCTCCATCATGCGCTATGAACCGTTGATCAGCGCTACCGGGACCAGCGGCGGCTCTTCGGCAGGCAAGAGCGGCTTCGACCGTAGTGGTTACACTGGCTATAACATTCGTGGTCTGGAAAGTAACCGTGTCGGGCTGGATGTGGATGGCATTCCACAACCTGCTGCAACCGGTCGCAGCTATGTCGGGCGTGCCGGTCTGAATACCTTTGGTATCGGGCGCGATTACATTGACCCCTATATGTATGGTCAGGTGGATATCGAATCGGGTGCCACCTCAATCTCGAAGGCCAATAACGCCATCGGCGGCGCAGTTTCATTCGTGCCGAAATCGGCGGATGATTATCTGTCTCCGGATAAGTCCACTTACTTTGGCTATCAGTCGGATTATGACTCCTCCAACCGTAGCTGGCACAACGGCATCACTGCCGCAGCCGGTGATGAAACGCTGCGTGGCGTGTTCGTCTACAGCCGCCGCGACGGTCAGGAAACCCGTAATAACAGCGGAACGATCGATGCGTATCCGGTCAACTGGCATTCCAACGCGCTGATGGCTTCAGGTATCTGGCAGCCCAACGATGAGCACAAGCTGACCGGCACCGTCGACTATTACGACAAGACCAACCATACCCATTACGACGCCTGGGACAGCACTGGCAAAACCATCTGGGGCACCGCGCAGCAGCAGAGTAACACCCGCCGCTGGGGCGTCAGCCTCAAGGATGAGTGGACGCCTGCCAATGCGTTTATCGACAGCCTGACTTCACGGGTGTTCTGGCAGCAGACCCAGGCGCACGACAACACCTATATGCCTTCCAGCGCCACGGCGATGGAGCGGGTTTATTCCGATTATGATGTCGATACCTGGGGCTTTGACACCCAGCTGGCAAAAATGCTTGGGCGTCATGAGCTGAGCGGCGGCCTGAACGGCAGCATCAGCGACACCAAACGTCCATTCCGCCAGGAGCCGCCGGCCAGCCAGTACAGCGTGATCATGCAGCCGGACGCCAACAGCCGCAGCTACACGCTGGGCGGTTATGTGCAGGATAAAATCCACTTCGATCTCGACGGTCATGACTTCAGCGTTGTGCCGGGCGTTCGTGTGGCTCATCAGTCCACTAAACCTGAAAACCTCAGCAGCCTGACCACCGGTAGCAGCGTGCTGACGGAAGACCAGCTGCAAACCCTGTATGGCAAAGAGAACACCGATACCCAGCTGCTGCCATCGCTGAGCTTTAACTACGATCTGACGCCAACGCTGATGACCTACGTGATGTACAAGCGCGGCGCACAGTTCCCGAATGCCAGCCAGCTGTATGGTTCCTGGAACCTCGGTTCAAGCTATGCCGGATCGCAGCAGTACGCATTAATCGGCAATAGCGATCTGAAAACAGAAACCAGCGACAACTACGAATGGGGCCTGAAAGGGGAGCCGGTGGAGGGCGTCTCGCTGAACGCAGCGATGTTCTATAACACCTATAAGAACTTTATCGCCTACACCCGCTATACCCGCTCCGGCAACCCGTCGATGTTCGGTAATGTTCCGTCGAATATCTACACTATTTACCAGGCTGAGAACCGTGATAAGGCCTATATCTATGGTGGTCAGCTCAGCACTAAACTGAACTTCGGCACCTGGTTTGAAGAGGTCAACGGCCTGAGCGCCACCTTCGCGCTGGGCTACAGTGAAGGGAAGTCTAAATCCAGCTACTCCGGCGACAGCTATGTCGACCTGGACAGCGTGGCTCCGGTGAAAGCTATTGTCGGCGTGGCGTGGGACGATCCTGCCAAACGTTACGGGGCTGCCGTGACCGCGACCTTTGTCAAAGGCAAGCGCGCCACCGACACTAACCGTGAAAGCTATACCAACAACGGTACTGCTCTGACGGACTCTACCAGCGAGTATATGCGCGTGCCGGGCTACGGTATGGTGGATATGACGGCTTACTGGCAGGTGGCGAAAAATGTCCGGGTGAACGGGGGGATCTATAACCTTACTGACCGTAAATACTGGGATTATCTGAGCAGCCGTAACCTGACAGAAAGCACCAATCAGGATGCTTATGATAAAGCGCTGGCAGTGATGCCCGGCCGCACCTTCCAGCTGGGCGTCAATGTCGACTTCTGATCGTAACGCCTTCTAATTAACCACACGTTGCCCTGCGCACTTCGCAGGGCTCAAAGGAGAGCAAATGCGGAGTACCCTATACCAACGTTATCAGGCGCTGAAGACAGAGCAGCCGAAAAAATATGCCCGTGAGCTGGCTGGCCTGCTTGGCGTCAGTGAAGCTGAGCTGACTCAGGCCCGCACTCAGGATGATGCAGTGGCGCTGAAGCCCGATTTCACCGCGTTATTACCGGCGCTGAAAGCGGTGGGTGAAACCAAATCTATTACCCGTAACGAGTATGCCGTGCATGAGCAGATAGGGCGTTATGAAAACTTACATCTGGGCGGGCATGCCGGGCTGATCCTCAACCCACGTGCGCTTGACCAGCGTATATTCCCTTCACAGTGGAAAAGTGCCTTTGCGCTGCTGGAGCAAACCGCGCGTGGCGATCGCCACAGCATCCAGATTTTCGATGCGCACGGTGATGCCATCCTGAAAATTTACACCACGCCAGAAACTAACATGACGGCCTGGCAGGCGTTAGTGGCGGAGTTCACCGCCAAAGAGTCCTCTGCGCTGACCGTTACTCCGGCGCAGCCGGTGGCGTTAAATCAGAAGCCGGACAACGCGCTGATCGAGCAGGAATGGCGTGCCATGACGGACGTACATCAGTTCTTTGGCCTGTTAAAACGCCACAACATTTCCCGTCAGCAGGCATTTCGTGCCGTGGCCAGCGATCTGGCAATCAGGGTGGATAACAGCGCGCTGAGCGAGCTGCTGAAGCTGGCGCAGAACGATGGCAACGAGATCATGATTTTCATCGGTAACCGCGGCTGCGTGCAGATCTTCACCGGCGTGGTGGAGAAGCTGATGCCGATGGAGAACTGGCTGAACATCTTCAACCCGACATTCACTCTGCACCTGATGGAAGACGCCATCGCCGAGAGCTGGGTAACCCGCAAATCAACGGCAAACGGCACGGTGACCAGTCTGGAACTCTTTGCCGCCGATGGCACGCAGATTGCCCAGCTGTACGGTCAGCGCACCGAAGGTGAGCCGGAACAAGCCCGCTGGCGCGAACAGATCGCCATCCTGACTGATGAAGGAGCCGCCGCATGAAAGCGTGGCTGATAGCATTGCTGGCGCTGCCTTTATCGCTGATGGCGGAACAGCGGGTAGTGTCGATTGGCGGTGACGTGACGGAAATCATCTACGCGCTGGATGCGCAGCAGAGCCTGGTGGCCCGCGATTCCACCAGCCTCCAGCCTGCCGTGGCCACTAAACTGCCTGACGTAGGCTATATGCGCCAGCTGAATGCGGAAGGGATCCTGGCGATGAAGCCGACGCTGGTGATTGCCAGCGAGTTGGCAAAACCCTCGATTGCGCTGCAACAGGTTGAGCAGGCTGGCGTGAAGGTGGTGACGGTGACGGGCGAACCTTCGCTGAACGCCATCCATCGGAAAATTGCCACCATCGCCAGCACGCTGAACCGGGAAGAACAGGGCAAAGCGCTGGAAGCGAAGATGGACAGCCAGCTGTCTGGCGTGTCGGACAAGCCGCTGCCGGTTAAGGTGCTCTATATCCTTAATCACTCCGGCATGAAGGCGATGGCGGCCGGAACGGATACCGCCGCAGATGGCGCGATCCGCAGCGCAGGGTTGCAGAACGCCATGGGCAACATTCCGCACTATCAGGCGCTGACCCAGGAAGGCATTGTAGCGAGTGCGCCACAGCTGGTGGTGATTGGCGAAGACGGGCTGAAGGCGATGGGCAACGAAGATAAAATCTGGCAGTTGCCTGGCCTGGCGCTGACTCCGGCAGGAAAAAATCACAACCTGCTGGTGGTGGACGAGATGTCGCTGCTGGGTTTTGGTCTGCAAACCCCGGGCGCGATTTCCAGACTGCGTAACGCAGCAGAAGCCGTGGCGCAATGAAAACGGTGAACGTGCAGCGCGGGCTGCTGGTGATGCTGGTCTTGATGGTGGCGATGGTACTGCTGGCGGCGAATATCGGCGCGATGCGACTGTCCCTGCCCGTGGTCTGGCACGCCCCGGCTGACAGCATGATCTGGAAGATCTGGTGGAATATCCGTTTGCCGCGCGTTCTCCTTGCCGTGCTGGTGGGTGCCGCGCTGGCACTCTCCGGCGCGATGATGCAGGGCCTGTTTCGTAACCCTCTGGCCGATCCCGGCCTGATGGGGATCAGCAGCGGCGCTTCGCTGATGCTGGCTTTTTCCATTGTTATCCCTGTGGCTCTGCCCGCTGCGCTGGCACTGTGGTGGCCGATGCTGGCCGCCTTTGTGGGCAGTATTACGGTAACGGTGATTATTTTTATCCTCAGCCGCCACAGCAGTGCCACGCTTTCCCGGCTGTTACTGGCCGGAATAGCCATCAATGCTCTTTGTGGTGCGGCAGTAGGGATCCTGTCGTGGCTCAGCAACGATCAGCAACTGCGCCAGCTTTCGCTTTGGGGTATGGGCTCACTGGGCCAGGCGCAGTGGTCAACGGTGCTGGCCTGTGCTGCGGTGATCCTGCCTGCCATGCTGGCGACTCAGTGGCAGGCGCGTCGGCTTAATTTACTGCAGCTGGGCGATGAAGAAGCGCATTACCTCGGCGTGGATGTTCGCCGCACCCAGCGGATCCTGCTGGTGCTCAGCGCGCTGATGGTTGCTGCTGCAGTGGCGGTCAGTGGCATCATCGGTTTTGTCGGGTTGGTGGTGCCACATCTGATCCGTCTGTGCATGGGCGGCGATCACCGCTGGCTGCTGCCGGGCGCGACATTACTCGGGGCTATTCTGATGCTGCTGGCTGACACCCTGGCCCGCACGATGGTGGCTCCGGCTGAAATGCCGGTAGGGTTGTTGACCAGCCTGCTTGGTGCTCCGTGGTTTTTATGGCTGATCCTGCGTCGCCAGGAAGGTCGGGATGAGTAGAATTTTACAGGCGGTTGGCGCTTCTTATCGGGCAGGGCAGCGGTTGCTGATTGACCATGTGTCACTGACGCTGCAGCCGGGCGAAATGGTCTCGCTGATTGGACCGAATGGTGCAGGTAAATCCACGCTTCTGCGGATGCTGACCGGATTTCTGCCAGCAAGCCAGGGGAGCTGTACCCTTGATAACCGGCTGATTGAAAGCTGGCCGCGCGATCGTCTGGCCCGCAGCAGGGCGGTGATGCGTCAGCAGAGCCACGTTGAGTTTGCCGTGCCGGTGCGGGACGTTGTGGCAATGGGCCGTGCGCCCTGGCCGGGACGGGCCAGCCAGCGAATGGTCGACGAAGTGATGCAGCTTACGGGCTGCGACGATCTGGCAAACCGCGACTATCGCTATCTTTCCGGTGGCGAGCAGCAGCGGGTGCAGCTCGCCAGAGCACTGGCACAGCTGTGGCATGATGATGGCCCACAGGGCTGGCTGTTTCTGGATGAACCGACCTCGGCGCTGGATCTCTATCACCAGCAGCACGCTTTACGACTGCTGCATCAACTGACCCGCAAGGGCCAGCTGGCGGTATGTTGCGTCCTGCACGACCTGAATCTGGCGGCCTTGTGGTCAGACAGAATGTTACTGCTGCATCAGGGCTCACTGGTGGCCAGTGGCACGCCAGCAGAGGTGATGACCGAAGAGACGCTAACCCGCTGGTATCAGGCCGATCTGCAGGTTCACCACCACAGCCAGGACGCAGTGCCGCAAGTCGTCCTGCGGCGATAAAAGCAGGATACCGATCTGTCTCCCGCGAATGCCCAAGCCGGATCACCTTTTCCACTATGGTGGTGGCATTCGGCTGGATGCCGGGCATCCGGGTAAAGCAGCGGTTAATCTTCGGGAACTGCGTCAGGTAATTCAGACTGGAATAGCCGGTGCCAAAATTATTCAGCGCGATCCGGTATCTTTTTCCCCGCAGCGATATCAGGCTCTTATGAAGTAAAGACATTCCTCCATAGTCTGTTATCGGCAAAGGGTAACCCATTCTTTTACGGGAAATTATTCAGTCCACTTTAAAATCATGCAGCGCATCGCGGTTAATTTCGATACCCAGCCCTGGACCTGTCGGGATTGCCACCCGTCCCTGATGATGGGTTATCGGCGTGGTCAGGATGGCCTGACGGATAGGGTGCTCGGTGCGGTCAAACTCCAGCAGAGGCTCGGTGGGGGACAGCGATACCGGCGTGTGCGACGGCACCAGCGCCATCCACTGCAGCGAGGCGGCGATGCCGATACCGGTGCCCCAGACGTGAGGATTAGTCCGGATGCCGAAAGCCATCGCCATATCGGCAATTTTCTTGCACTCAGACAGGCCGCCAGCGGAACAGATGTCCGGTTGCAGAATATCCATCGCGCGGTGGGTCAGCACCTCACGAAAGCCCTGGCGGGTAAATTCACATTCGCCCCCGGCAATCGGGATGGTCAGCGCCGCTTTCACCGCCTGATACCCGGCCAGATCTTCCGGCGGCACCGGCTCCTCAAACCAGCTGATATCCAGCTCTTCCACCTGACGGCCCAGCTTAATGGCGGAAACCGCATCGTAGGCATGATTGGCATCGATCATCAACGCGACATCCGGCCCAATCGCTTCACGCACCGCGCGGGTCACGGCGACATCTTCTGCCACGCCAAAGCCCACCTTCAGCTTCATGGCGCGGAAACCCTCCGCCACATAACCAGCCGCTTCCTCCGCCAGATACTGCAGCGGATCGCCACCTTTGCGCCGGTATAGACCAGTAGCGTAAGCCTGAACATCCTCACGTAGCGCTCCACCCAGCAGCTGATAAGCCGGAGCGTTGAAGTGTTTGCCGCGAATATCCCACAGCGCGATATCAATGCCGCTCAGCCCCTGAATCAGCAGCCCTTTCTGCCCGTGATCGCGATAGCGGGCATAAACATCCTGCCAGAGAAATTCGCTGCGCAGCGGGTCGCTGCCGATCAGCGTGGTGGCGACCTCTTTCACCACCGACCGGGTCATACGTGCCGGGCCGTAGCACTCGCCCCAGCCAGTCAGGCCGGTGTCTGTTTCAATCTCAACCAGCATGGCAGTACGGGTGTCATACCAGGCTCGCGAGTAGGAAAACGGTTCCCGCAGGCGGGCCGAAAGCAGGTGAGGGGTAATCCGGGTAATCTTCATTCTGTTCTCCAGTTAAGCGTTGGGGCTGAGCAAATCGTGCATCACGGTGCCGTCCAGCGAGGCGTGTTCAAGTCCGAGCAGGTGGGCGATGGTGGCGGCCGGATCGACCATGCGGTAAGGCCCTTTTTGCTGACGATCGCGGTAATAGCCCTGGCGGATACCGGCACCGTAAGCCAGCAGCACGCCGTAGTTAGAAGCGATGCTGGTTTCCGCCGTCGGTTTCTGCGGCCCGTGGTTTGCGCCCGGAACTTCCACCGGACAGATATCTTCGCCGGTACGGCTGGTGCCCCAGACGAAGCCCGCGTTATAGGCGAAAACAATGTCCCCGGCGCAGGAACCCCAGAAGCCGATGCCCACGGCATCCTCCTTCAGCAAGGCCAGGCTGACTGCGTTGCGCGGTTTGCCGTGGTGCTGCACCTTCCAGCTGCCCAGCGCCAGCAGCACTTCCGCACGAACCGCGTCATACTCCTCCGCTGACACGCAGCCGTGGGTTTCCCGTCCCTGTAGATTGGCGAAAATCTCCAGCCCGCCCCGGTCGTCCTTCAGGTACACCTTGCTCTGCTCTACAATCGGGTCGCCCCGATCGGTAAGAGTCACCAGGCCATGCTTCTGCAGGTAGCGGTTGATGTCACACATATATTCGTTTGGCACCGCGCCGTGGTCAGAAGCCAGCATCAGCGTGGTCTCGTCATCCATCTCTTGCAGCAGTTTACCAATGCTCTTATCCAGTACCTTGTAGCACTCGCGCATCACATCATCGTAAGCCTGCGCCTTGTCTGCCTCATAAAATGGTGATTGTGGATCCACCTGGCCGAGGCAGTTATGGTGCGACTCGTCTGCCAGGCGGTGCACGGTGGCCCACAGGGAGAAGTCATGTTTCTGTGTCAGGCTGATGGCGGTGTCGCACAGCCAGAGGGATTGCTCATCACCCTCCTGCAGCGTGGCTGACAGATAGCTCTCCTGCGGGGATGCCTTCACCACCCACTTGCTGTAAAACGGGCCGAAATTCTTCAGCAACTCGTTGCCCAACGCCTGGTCGGACGTCAGGCGATCCTTGCGGGTGACCTGGCTTTGCAGGATCTCAATCTCATTCAGCGCAGGCTGATAGCGTCCGAGGAAGAAGCGCACGCTGCCCTCCACGCCGTGGTTGCTCAGCGGCAGCCAGTCGCTCCACTGGCCCAGAGTCAGAGTGACATGTTCATCTGCCAGGCGCAGCACTGGCTGGCTGGCGGACTCGTCGAGGGTAAATGCCAGCGAAAGCCCCTGCTGCGCCTGCATGGTCAGGCGGGTGGTGCCCTCGTGCTGCTCCAGCGGCTGCCAGGCCCCTTTTTCGTGATAGGCCAGCGAGGAGGAGGGCGGCCAGCCCAGCTTCTGCTGCCGGGCCTGCTTATTGCCGGTGCGCTGTTCATAAAGGGTGGTGTGGCCCATTGCTTTAAATTGCTCGGCAGGCCATGCCGCCGCGCGTCCCCAGTAGGGCGCAAAGCTGAAATGCGGTGAGTCCGCAGCGACGGTTTCCGGGAAATGCACCAGAGATGCCCGCAGCCCTTTATTTTTCATCAGTGAAAGCAGATTACCGGTCGCTGCATTGTCGGTCGGACTGCCCTGACCAATCCATGAGGTTCCGGGGCACTGACCAGCCATAAATGTCACCCAGTTCACGTCGCCCCAGGCGGAAATAAACGGCAGCAGCTCGCAGGCGGCACCCTGCTGAAAAAGAGTGCGGATATGGGGCAGGATCCCCTCGTCGGAGTACCTTTTCAGCAGGGGCATCGTCAGCCCGTCGACCCCAAATACGATGACTTTACGCATGTCTTCTCCTTGAATAAGTGCCTTCAGCGGGCAGAAACTGAAATGGAAACGGACTGGCCATACAGCGGCGTTTTATTGATGATGCAGTCCAGTATGCTGTTCATACTGCTGCGAATATGCTGGCGCATTGCCTCTTCCGCGCGGTTCTCATCGCGTGCCATCAGCGCCAGCAGCACCTCGCGATGTTCATAATAGGACTGCAATTTGCGACCGGGCAGGCGGCTGGCGATGATGTGAAACTGCCGCAGCCGGTCGATGTAATTGGTCATGATGGTATTGATGTAGTGGTTGTCGATGCAGGTAAAAATCATCTCGTGCAGCGAATCGCCGGGATCGCTGACCGCCGCCTCATCTGCCAGCAGGCTGGTTTCAATCGAGGCGAGATAGTGCTGCATCTGCTGCAGTTGCTCTTCGCTCAGCCGGTGAGTGGCGTTGCGGGTGGCGATGCCCTCCAGCGCCTCGCGGATCAGAAACAGCTCCTGAATATCCCGCAGCTTAATTTCCGCGACGAACCAGCCCTTGCGCGGGGCCAGCTCAACGAAGCTCTCCTGCTGCAGCCGGTAGAGCGCTTCACGTACCGGCGTGCGGCTCATTGCCAGCTGCTCAATCAGCCCCATTTCCGTCAGCGAGCTGCCCGGCGCGATCTCCATATTGAGGATCATCTCTTTGATCCTCTCGTAGGCGATAAAGCTCAGCGATTTTTTGATATTGCCCGTTGTGGCAGGAGACATTGTCACACTCCTTCTTTTATCTGGCATCTTGCTCAGGGGGGATCTCTTTCAACTGAAAGCGCTGGATCTTGCCGACCATAAACAGATAGCAAAGCACCACCACTACCGCATGAGCGACCACGAACAGCAGGACGCCGTTGAACGAATGGGTCGCCTGCAGAATAAAGCCGATGGCGATAGGGGTGGTGATACTGGAGGCATTGCTGAAGGTATTCAGCACGCTGCCTGACAGGCCGGAAATCTGCGACGGCGCGGTGTCGGCGTTGACCGTCCATCCCATGCCACCAATACCTTTGCCGAGGAAAGAGAGCGCCATAATAAAGACCACCGCGCTTTCGGAAGAGGTATAGTTACACAGCACCATCACCGTACAGAGCACCATGCCGCTGACAATCGGGATTTTGCGCGCCACGGAAACGGAGGTGCCGCGCTTAATCAGCAGATCGGATACAAACCCGCCCAGCAAGCCGCCGAGGAAGCCACAAATCGCCGGAACCGCGGCCACCATGCCCGCCTTCATAATGTTCATGTGCTTTTCCTGAACCAGATAGACCGGGAACCAGGTAATAAAGAAGAAGCCGATGGCGTTAAGGCAGTACTGCGCCAGATAGATACCCAGCATCATCCGGCTGGTCAGCAGCTGTTTCAGGTAGCCCAGATGCGGGCCTTTCTGGTCTGCACGCCCGCCGCCATCCATGTCCACCAGCGCACCGCCGCTGGTCATGTACTCCAGCTCCGCGTCATTGACTTTGGGATGATCTTTCGGGTTGTGGATCCACTTTTTCCAGACTGGCAGAAACGCTATCCCCAGCAGGCCCATCACGGTAAAGGCGGCGTGCCAGCCGTAGCTGTGGATCAGCCAGCCCATCAGCGGCGCAAAGAACACGGTGGAGCCATATTGCGCCGAGTTAAAGATGGCGGCAGCGGTGCCACGTTCCGCAGCAGGGAACCAGGCGGCGACAATCCGGCTGTTGGCAGGGAAAGAGGGGGCTTCTGAGCCGCCGACCAGGAAGCGCAGCACAAACAGCACTGCCACTGCCGCCGCGCCGGTCACGAAGCCTGCCAGCCCGGTCATCAGGGTGAACAGTGACCAGAAAAAGATGCTGAAAGCATAGATTTTTTTCGAGCCAAAGCGGTCAAGCAGCCATCCGCCGGGCAGCTGAAAAATCACGTAGGCCCAGCCGAAGGCGGAGAAGATAAAGCCCATATCCACCGGGCTGAGGCCCAGCTCGTTCGCCATACTGGGGCCGGCGAGGGAGATGGTGGCCCGGTCGGCGTAATTAATCAGCGTGATAAAGAACAGCACAAAAACCACTACCCAGCGGGTATTGGTCTTTTTTGCTGTCAGTGCGCCTTCCGTCAGCGGAAAAACTTTCTGGTCACCCTGCTGCTGATGCATAGCGGAACCCCTTGTCTGATAACGCCTGGTGGCATTGTTAATGTGTTGCATTTAATTTGTATATGAATTGTACACAACGTAGAAGGGGCGGATTTTCACGTCAAGCAACGAGGCAAAGCAGATCGGGGTTCTGTGAGGCTGAACACGAAACGAGCAGGATAAAGGCGTTGTGAAGTGGAGTCTGATGCAGGCGGGCAGCCTGAAACTGCCCGCTACTGTGCTGTGATATTACTGGAAGGATCGGCGGTCACCGGCATCGGTGCGACGTCAGGTGGCAGGAAGATATGGTCAAGAATATTCCTTGCCAGCGGCGCAGCGGTTACACCGTTAACTCCACCGTTTTCCAGGATCAATGCCATCGCCACCTTAGGATTATTGAACGGCGCAAAGGCAGTATAGAAAATATGGTCGCGCAGACGCTGCGGGATCATCTTAGCGTTATAGACCTGGTTCTGCTTCAGACCAAATACCTGCGAGGTGCCACTTTTCGCCGCGATGCCGTAAGGCGCGGTATGAAAATACTTATAACCGGTGCCGTTTGGCGCATTCGCCATACCAAACATCGCATGGCGTACCAGGCTCCAGTAAGGCGAGTTGGCATCACCAATCTGCTGGGCAGGGATTGTCTGCTTCCACGGCACCACTTCTTTGCCCTGTTTCTCTTCGTACATCAGGTGTGGCTGGATCACCCGGCCATTGTTGATCAGCGTATCCAGCGCCTTCACCATCTGGATCGGTGTGGCAATCCAGTAGCCCTGGCCGATCCCCACCGAGACGGTATCCCCCTGATACCAGCCTTTTTTATGCACTTTCTGCTTCCATTCCCGGCTTGGCAACAGCCCGTTGTACTCTTCGTTCAGGTCGATGCCGGTAGACTTACCGTAACCGAACTGGCTGAGCATGGTGTGAATACGGTCAATGCCCATCATAAACGCCACCTGATAGAAAAAGGTGTCCGCTGACTCCTCAATCGCCCGGGTGACATCCAGCATGCCGTGGCCGGATTTTTTCCAGTCGCGATACTTGCGCTGGGTGCCCGGCAGTGTCCATGTGGAAGCGCCAAAGAAGGAGGTTGAAGGCGTGATCACGTGGGTTAACAGCGCCGACATCGCCATATAAGGCTTAACGGTGGAAGCCGGTGGATAAAGTCCCTGGGTGACGCGATTAATCAACGGCAGATCTTTATTCCCCAGCAGCTCTTTATATGCCTTATAGCTGATGCCCTTCACAAACGGATTGGGATCGTAACTGGGGCTGGAAACCATTGCCAATACTTCGCCATCTTTGGGGTTTTCGATCAGCACCGCGGCACGCTGCCCGACCAGCTGGGTTTCAACATACTGCTGCAGGTGCAGATCCAGCGTCAGATAAATATTTTTACCCGCAACCGGAGGGACTTCTTTCAGTACGCGGATCACCCGGCCATGGTTATCCACTTCCACTTCCTGATAACCCGTTTTGCCGTGCAGCACCGATTCATAATAGCCCTCGATGCCCTGCTTACCGATATTGTGATCGGCGGCGTAGTTCTCACCGATACCTTCTTTGTCCAGCCGTTTAAAATCGTTATCGTTGATTTTAGAGACGTAGCCGACCACATGCGCCAGGTCAGGACCGTAAGGATACTGGCGATCTTCGTAGCTGTTGATATCCACGCCGGTGAACTTGTACTGGTTCACCGAGAAGCGGGCGACTTCTTCATCAGTCAGCTCGGTTTTCAGTACCACTGGCTTGTAGCGGCTGTTGGCGTGCAGCGCACGGGTAAAAGTATCGATATCGTCTGGAGAGAGATCGACAATGGGTGCCAGCTGGCCCAGCAATGCCTTCATATCCTGGACTTTGTACGGCAGGATCTCGATGTCATACCAGGTGACGTTTTTAACCAGTGGAATGCCATTGCGGTCGAAGATGATGCCGCGCGTTGGCGCAATAGGGATCATCTTGATGTCGTTCTGGTTAGAACGTGTCTGATAATACTGATTTTGCTCGATCTGCAGATGCCAGAGATTCACCACCAACGTGACGAATCCTGCCAGTACTACCCCAAAGGCGACTAAAGCCCTGCGAACAAACAGCCTCTCTTCTTCTTCAAAATCTCTGAATTTCATTACCGGGCAATCGCGTTATTATTTTTCATTTTCCTGCTTAATGATAAAGATTACGCAACAAATCACGACCCGAAAGATGCATCCCGGGCCGTTAAAGTGTGACATTTGTTGAAGATGTAACAAGGTGAGTCATTATGAGCGGTCTGTTGTGCGGCAGAGTCAGCCCTGGCGGAAATACGTCTCAGAGCGCTTGCGGCGTCTGGAAGTGCTGCTTCAGAAAGCTGACGGCCTCTACTGCCCGGCTGGATAAAGGCCACTCCGCGCGATGGATCAGCCAGATGGTATCCATCACCGGTGCTCCGCACTCCACCACGCTGATCTCCTGCTGGCGTGAAAAGGCCAGACGCGCAAACTGAGGGATGACCGCAAAACCCAACCCCCGGGCCACGGGTTCAAGGAACAGGCTGACCTGGTTACTGAAGCCGCGCTGAGGCAGATTGCGGATGCCAGGGTTGCCGGGAAACCGACGGCTGAGCAGACGGGTGGCCATCGGATGCCCGTCCGGGTGATCGATAAAGCCGATACGCTCCAGATCCTGCCAGCTATGCACCTCCTCTCCGCGTGGGATCACCAGCTCCAGCGGCCGTTTGCTGCGCAGGATCAGCGGCCCGAGTTGCTGTTCCAGATGCCGGATATGCTGGCTGACCGCACGCTTTGGCGTAATTGAATATGATGGCCGCGATGAACAGACGCTGGAAGAAGCCATTACGCTGACCCGCCAGTTCCGCGCCGGTGGGCTGGATCTGCTCAGCGTCAGTGTCGGCTTCTCCACCCCGGATGCCACTATTCCCTGGGGACCGGCTTTTCTCGCTCCGATTGCTGAACGTGTCCGCCGTGAAGCCCAGATCCCGGTGGCTTCAGCCTGGGGGATTGACTCTCCGCTGATTGCTGACCAGACCATTGAAAACGGTGAGCTGGACCTGGTCATGGTGGGTAGGGCGCACCTCTCTAACCCGAACTGGCCCTATCAGGCAGCGCTGGCGCTGAAAAAGGAGCAGGCTTCCTGGGTGCTGCCTGCTCCTTATGCACACTGGCTGGATCGTTATCGCGTCAGTGAATAGCTTCTGACCTTCTCAGGCGGGTGTCAGCGCTCCCTGCCTGGTCCCGCAGGTAAACAGTTGAATCTGGCATAAAGATTGATGATCTGCCGGTAGCAAAGCAGCGACATATCGTTGAGCCGGGACATGCCCAGTTTACGAAACGCATTCTGCTTATGGGAGCTGATGGTTTTCGCCGACAGGTTTAGTTTGCGGGAAATAAAATGGGGCGAGCGCCCGCCCGCCAGCTCCCGCAGCACGATATTTTCTTTTCTGGAAAGATGCTCAGTCTGATTGCGGTCATTACTGGTCAACTGTTTCAGCAGCGGCAGGATTTTTTTAAACGGACATTTTTTAGAAATGAGCCAGTACGGATGAAAACCGCTATATTCTCCCTGCAGAGGCAAATCGACCACAAAAACAACATTTACGTTGAAATAACGGGTATGGCAGGTAATTTGGGGGGACTGGAAATGACAGGAGTAATTCACATCAACAATAACAATATCTTCTTGTCTGAAAGTGCAATAATAAAAAAGCAGTAAGCCACTCTCATAATTAAACACTTTCATCTCTGTACCGCTGGCGGCCATAACGCTTTTGAGTCCACTGACAAAAAATTTGTCATCAGAAATAATATAGATGCACATAATTCCCTCTGCTATTGATTATCCATAAACATGCGGTGGGGCTGCTGGTTTTCGTTCAGTAATAATAAATAGTGAACGTGGCGGTCGCTTCTGCTTTACCCGGAGTGACCTGCGGTGCAGTCTGAATATAGCGGGCTACAAGCGGTACTGACTGCTGAGCCGCGCCATTATCCGGCAGGGTGAACAACCGGCTGACACCAAAGGTAACCGGTTGGGGTGAGGGATCGCTTTTCTCTCCCCATGCGAGCTGAATGCCGATGCCAGTAGCGCTTTCCTTGCTACTTCTGAGGCCCATAATGCCCAACCCGCTGTCGAGGATTTGGGTATTAGGGGAAAGCGTCACGCTGATGCTGTTACTGATTTTCCTCCCTTGTATCATCTGGCCATTCGCGTCAACGCCGCTGCCGACCATGCCATAAAACCGGGGGCAGCCAGTCAGCTTAATAGAAGCATCCTGCCACGGACTGACACTGCCGTTACTTTTAAAAGTGTTTGAAATCTCATAGCTACCCATCGGAACGGAAACATCCGGTGTGGTACATGTTCTTGATACAATGTTAATAGTGCCGGAAAAACTCAGGCTGCCAATATTAACCTGAGGCTGGCCAACCGAATAAAAGTTGTAATTGACCTTCGGTAAACGTTCTCCGCCAATGCTGCCCGGTATAATAACGCCGGTTTTAATTAATACAATGTCAAATTCAATTCCCGGTTGGGGTGTCCATGTGGAATCATTATTTTGCTGCAAACTGGTCAGTGGGTAATTAAAGGGGACCGTATATTGCGTACTGTTCCAGGCATACACCGCCATCCCGATACCGGGTACTTCTGTCTGATAAACTGTTCCAGCAGGGAAAGTGCTGTCAGACCAGTCAGAGACACGGCCTGAACCGCTGAATTCTCCAATGATCGCGGGTTGATCGGGGCCGGCGCTGTTGTCACAGTCAATCATCATCGGGCTGCCGGGCCTGAAGTGTTGACGATAAATAATGGTTCCGTTGCTGGCATCCGGACCGATGGTCAGAGCGCTGCTTTGCAGAGGTAAAACGGCGGCATGCAGCGCCGAATCCCTGATCCCGCAGGCCGCCAGCAGGGAGGAGGAATAGCCTGCCAGTAGCAGGGCGGAGAGGACCAGAATCTCAGGTCTGATAAGGTTTTTCATGCTTAAATTCCTCGTTTATTCAGCTAGTTAACTGGCGGTAGTTAACGGACTGCCGGTCCCGGTTTTTCGCATGGACTGTCGAAACGCTGCAGGCGTGGAGAGCGGGCTTTTTCAGCAGGCTGCAGGAGATAGTTCACCGTGCAGTAGCCGTCCTGACCTTCTCCCCACTTCACCCTGAGCTGCCCCTGCATTTCGCTGACCCGGACATAAATCTGTCCTGCCTGGCCCACTGACCCCAGAGGGGTTCCGTCGCTGTCACTGATCTCTGCACCAAATCGCACCGGTTCTCCGTCATAAAGAGCATTGATCAGCAGCGGAGTGCCCTGGCGGGTGGCGTACTTCACTGCCACCACTGCGCCGGAGCGAGGGACAACCTGCTGGGTGGTGTTTTCCAGCTCAACCTCACTGGAAGCGCCGACGGGATCGATGCTGACTTCATTAATCTGATAGGCATCCAGATAAGGCACGGCGGCAAATCCGGCATGGTCAACGTAAATGCCCGGATACGAAGAGACCCTGGCACCCTCGGCTCCACGAGCTTCGACAAGGGCAAAGGTGTCTGAGGTGTAAGGCGTCAGGGTAAGGCCGCCCGCATGGGCCAGCACCGTCCCGCTGAGGCTGAGCGTGCCGCTCTGATAGCCGGTACCCTTGCTGAGAGAACTGCTGATGGAGGCCAGCTGGCTGCGATAGCTGCCGGTAACAGATCCCATACTGCTACCCGCAGCGGTTCTGGCAGCGGTTACGCCATAGCTGAAGGGGTTATCCCTGCCCACCGAGCCTGAGACAGTGGCCTGTTCGGCATAGCGCCCGCTGCCGTCACGGGTCAAATCAACCCGGAGCTGCGGCACTGAATGCGTGTCGCTCCTGCCCAGAGGGAAACTGAAATTCAGCAGATAGTTATCTTCTGCAATCCCGGTGGAGGACCAGGTCCGGTTGGCGCTCAGCCCCCAGCTGAGTGGGCCGAATCTGTTGCTGTAGCTGAGCTGGAACTGACGAGTATTGCCATCCCGGTTCCAGTAATCCTGCTGGTAGCCGCTGAAGGTGAACTGGCCAAAACCGTCCGGCAGCGTCTGGATGGCGGTCAGCATCAGCCGCTGTCTGGCACGCCAGGCCAGCGCGGAGAACCGATCGCTTGCAAACGCTTCACGGTCTTGCAGAGTACTCAGCAAATCCTGGTAGCCTTTAGTGGAGAACCGCCAGGCAGACAGGGAAAGGTTGCTGTTGGTGGCCTCAATGATTTTGCTGTAGCTGAGGCGATAGCTCTCACCGCCGGAGGCCTGCTGGCTGCCTGGCAGTGGGGCGGTATCGCGGGAATGTGTGACATCCAGCGCAAATGCTCCCACCTCTGTCCCTATCGCCGCTCCCAGCTGCAGCGCGGCATAACGATCGCTGAGCTGCAGACCACCCCAGCCCGTGACGGCATTGCTGATACCCTGTTGCCAGCTGGCCTGCCACAGGGCCGGATGACTGCGCAGGCTGCTGCTGCGAATTTTTCCGGCGGTGAAGTCATAGCGGTAATTGCCCGGTCGCAACAGCTGAGCAATGGCGGAGTAAGGCACGCTGAAATTTTGCTCCGTTCCGTCCGATTCATGGACCGTGACGGCCAGATCGCTGCCATAGCCAGCAGGATAGAGGTCGTTAATCAGAAACTCTCCGGGAGAGACGGTTGTTTCATAAATCAGCCGGTCGTTCTGCCGGACGCTGACGCGGGCTGTTGTCCGCGCAATGCCCCGAATTTCTGGCGCGTAGCCACGAAGGGCGTCAGGCAGCATGCGGTCATCGCTGGCAAGCTGGACTCCGGTAAAGGGCAGGGTATCGAAGATCTCACCCGGCGTGGAGGTCTGGCCTGCCAGCATCCGGCCCTGCAGAAAAGGGACATCCCGCTGGACATAGGTGTTCAGCGAGCTGTAGCTGCCTTGCTGATGCTCCTGCCAGCTGGCGCTGCCGTTATGCCGCAGATACCAGCTACCAAGATTCAGCCCGGCATTAAGGGTGCCCCAGGCGGACTGATAAACTTCTCCCCGGCTTTCACTGCGCCAGGCACTGACGGTATAGCCCAGCGGCAGGGCGGGGATACCGCTGTCCCACAGGGAGGGATCGGTTGCCCCACGGGCGGTTCTGGTCAGGTAAATCTGCGGCACGTTAATATCCAGCCGCTGTTCATTGCTGTCATAAATCACCTGCGCCTGAGGGAATTTTTTCTGCAGATCGCTACAGGCTGAGGGCTTGTTTTCGTCGCTGAACAGACCCGGCGGGATCCTGCTTGCGGCGAAGGGGATTTTTTTTAACAGGGATTGATCAAGGCAGGCATAAATTGAGCCGTCCGGGCGGGCGACCATGCGGATTTTATATTGTCCGGTTGTTCGGTTATTGATATAGACCGCCGTGAGGTAAGTGCCGGGCATTGCCGCTGCGCTTTTGGCGAAGCGGCTCAGGTCAACGGAACTTTTGTCGCTGACATACAAAAATGAGTTATCAAACTCAACGTCTTCCGCATCTGCAGGGGGGACGGAGGGCTGTTCAGTCGCCGCCGGGCCCGGGCAGGAAAAATGCACCAGAAAACAGAAAAGCAGCATCCGGGCTCCTTTTCTGCCCTTGCCTCGCAGGGAAGTTTTCATTGAAATCCTTTTCAGAAAGCATCCAGGTCAGTCGTTGCCGTGACCGGGCGTTGGGACAGAAATCATGCTGGCTGCTACTCCTGCAGCGTGGCGCTGAAATCGATGATTGCGCCAAAGTCATTGACGAATTCACCGTTAATTGTATCGCCCTGTTTGCCGGACAAATTGAAGGTCTGAGACTGAAATGGCGCGACCATTTTTCCGTCAACCTTTTTCCCGCCCAGTGTGATACTCGCCAGCGAAGCGTAATAAGGCGTGAGATTACTGGCAGTAATTTGTCCATCGCGGGAATACCACTTCATGGTTTTCACCGTATCGCTGGCGTGACCTGACAGCCCGGCAGGACGGTAAAAAAACTTGATCCGGGTACGAAAGGCCATCTGCAGATAATTTGTCTCTTTAAGCAGCTTATTCTTCGCCGGAACTTCCAGCACGTTCAGCCAGAATAAAGTCTCCCGGTCTTCGGGTAAGGTTGGATCGGTCTGGCTGATGCGCAGAGTCTGTCCTTTACCGGCATCAATGCGGTTAAAGGGGGGAGTCAGAACAAAAGGAACGTGGATATTTTCCGGTTTGCTCTTCATATCGCCGTCGTCAAGCCAGCTTTGGATCAGCACCGGACGCTCGCCCATGTTGGTCACTTTAACGCTGACTTCACGGGAATCTGACGGATAGATAACCCTTGTCCCGCTGACCACAATGCTGGCAGATAGCAGGGGACTGAATAACGTAAAAAATATCGCACAACAGAGGGCGGGAGAGAATGAAATGATTTTATTCATGCCGTTTTTCTTTATCCAGTAAAAAAGGCAGAGGAATAAACTCCTCTGCCACTGCTGTTATTTATAAATGATGGAATAAGTTACGCTGCTATTCACCAGGCCTGGGATGGCCGCCTGGTTGGCATAATACTCAACCAGGTATGGCAGGCTTAAACTGCCATTAGCGATATCACCGTAGAAGTTATTGGTTTCCTGGCTTGTGTTACCAACAATAATAACCGGTGTATTGGTATTGCTGCCGTCGCGCAGCTGCAGGGATACGTTGGTACCAGCTGAGCCGGTGTTGCTCAGACGGCCGTTGCTGTCCACGTTCTGGCCGGATTCAAAGAATGCCGTGGCGGTATTCTGCGTGCCTTCACAGTTGCTCAGGTCAATGCTGAATTTGGTCTGACCCGCGGTAGCGCCGGCAGTGGAAAGCTGGCTGACGCCAACCACAGGAAGAGTAACGTTGGCATCGGAACCCAGCCCATCGACAGACACATTACAGGTTGTTGCCTGCAGTTCACCATTAAAGGTAATGGTGCCATCAGAGGCTGAAGCGATATTCACTGAAGAGAGCGCAGCCACAATGACCGCCGAGAGCGTTGCGTATTTCATAGACAATCCTTTAATTTCAGATGATTTAAGTAAATCCATTTTTTCTGGACGAAATCTACATTTTTCCTCGCAGAGAGGTATTTGCAGGTAGACGGCTGCAAATTATTTTCTATTCGTAGTAATAAATAGCTTTTACTTTATTTTCGGCGATTTGATATCCCCGGAGAGGACCTGTTTCCACTCGGGTGATAAAATCATCCGAAAGCCCCAGAAGGGAAAGCTTATTGCGTAAGCATTGCATAACCTGCCACAGGCGCTGCGAGGATGAACTGAGGCCATGTTTATCCCAGACATTTAGTAAAATATCTTCATGTTGAATAATTTTTCCTTCAGAGTTTTCCAACAGATAAATAAACAGCCGCATCATGGTTTTTCTCATCTGTACCACGGACGAGTTATCCCGACTCAGCTGGCTGATATTGATGACTCTGTTTTGAAAAATATTGACCTGTATATCCCTTTCAATCACATAACCAAAAACCTTCCTGTTATGTTGATCCATTTTACTGCCTCCTTGGCGAACCATCGTAACGATGTTTCAGGAACGTCTTCGCACCCTGTGACCTTAACGGTTGCGATAAATATTACCTTTTCTAATGAAAGTTCCTCAACCACAGTGAAAAAACGACCGGTCTGGATAATTGTGAGTTAATTTAGTATTAAAACCCGGCTATTAAGTAAATGGCGGTTTAAAGTGTTAATTTTAGGTGTGTATAAAAGAATTAAACTCTGATTTGATTGGCGGCCAAATCATCAACATGTAATTCTTTTTTTATTGGGTAAGGGAGTTTTAAATAGCGGCTATCTGAATAAGTATTGCATTTAAGTTAAAAAATAATACTGTAAAAATTTCTGAAAATATTCAAAATTACCGCAGATTAATTTTG
>NZ_WHOY01000031.1:4578695-4650599 GCF_009765445.1 Pantoea sp. BAV 3049
AATGATATAGTTTCATAATGTTATCAATGAAAACTCATATAGTTTCAAATTGAAATCAATATTGTTTGTGGTTCATGTCTTGCCTTGTCTTTTTCCGATGACATCCGTTCTCTCCGTTGCAAAGGATCTGGCAGTTATCATCGGTGTCTGGTCCACCCTGATACAGCGACACAATATGGTCGAGCTCAAAGCCATGCGGATACTCAGTAAGCCGTCCACACTCAGCACAACAGGGGTTTGCTGCCCATAATCGCTTGCGGCGCTGCTGTAGCTTCCAGCCAGTCATGCGGTGATCTGCAACGGTCATGGCTTTCAGGCGTTGGGTATTGGCAACCGCGAGTCGGGGCTTTAACGTTGTGAGCTTAGTCATGAGTTCTCCTGCTGCGCGAGTCGCCACGCCCTGCGGCGTTCTGTTCGCAGTACGTTGTCCGGATGCCGCTCAACTGTCACACCATCGGCATGATCCACCAGTGAGTAACAGGGATAGACGACACGTCCGCCATAGGCATCGCCTACCGCATAGTCGGCGGCTTTGGTGTGGTTCCACTTATTCAGTATGCTGCTGAGGCTGTGCTGTGGTGGGCTGTAACACACGCCATGTATCAGTCGGTGCATGATGATGTAGTCATCCTGCCGCTTGTCAGCCTCTATCAGGCTGGCGGCTATCTGCATCTGGTACTGAGGCGGCCTGCCGGTGCCGAGGTAGAAAGAACACAGATCATCCGGGAAACGTTCAAGCCAGGCTGTGACCTTATCAGTGAAACCAGTGACCGGCAGCGCGTCATCCTCCAGTATCACCACCCTACAATCCTGCTGGCTTGCCCACTCTATGGCGCGGTGATGATTCCAGTTTGCGCCGTTGTCACCTTCATCAATGAGGGTGAGTGCGTCCATAGAATCAGCCAGGCGCAACGCAATATCCCGGCGTGAGTGATGACCGACCACAATGAATCTGATATTGCTCATGATTGACCTATTCGCAGTCAATAAAAAAAGGCCGCCTTAGCGACCTTGATAGTGGTGTTCGTAATGTCTATTTATTTTTCGTCTGCCCCATGAATAACTTCTTCGTAATTATCTATCTCATTACCCCATGACCTATCAACCATTAGATTCTGTCTTTGATAAAGGTCTTCTTTTTCATGGTCATATATTTCGATGCAATCAAACGATCCAGCCATCTTTGCTTTTTCAGCCTCATCAATCGCCTTATCAAGGTCGTCAGCTGAAGAAAATATATCGCTGTAACCACCGCGTCCACGATCATCATAGAAGGCAAAAACAATAAATCGTTTCATTTCTCAACCTTTATTGGTCAATGATATTGATCGGATTATATCCTATTTGTGCCTCCACCATGCGCATTCTTTACCGATACCATCTGATTTAAACACTGTGTTCACCAGCGGGCCGGTTACTAACTTTTCACGCCGCTCATAACCCACCATGCCGAAAGCGATCATATCGCCTACGCACGGCTTGCCCTTCTCTTTACCCCAGAACCGGTTGCTTTCGATACGGTAGTAAATCCGCAAGATAGCGTGAGCGTAAGCCATCACTTCCTCACGACTTCCACCCAGCAACCCGGCGTTGAGCATCAGGTCGTTTCGGTGCTCAGTTAGGAATTGCTGATAGCAGGCTTCGGGATGGTTGGCCGTTGCCCATGCGTCAGCGTAAGTCTTTGGCTCAGAGCCAACGTAGAGTTTCCCCTGCGCCATTTCCTGCCAGGGCTCGTTAAGCATCTCCACGTCAGTGCCATCGGTACACCAGACGAAACGGTATTCAGAGTGATCTCGAAGGTGCTGATAGATGTGAAGCCAGCGGCGGAAATAAACGTTCATCGGCACAACAGGAACGCGGTGAAGTGTTACGCCTGCAGGTGCTGTTTCCAGTTCATCCACCAGCACAACGGCATCAGCGCCTTTAACGGACGCGGCCCACTTACTCAGCAGGTCAGGCGATGCCATCAACTTTGTGCCACGCTGCGGGTCTGGCTGGCTGGTCAGTAGCGAGGTGATCACCACATTGCGCTTCTGCCGAAATTCCGCGTATCCGGCATAGCCCGCTTCACGCCGCTCGTTGTGAATGCGTACGTTATTCTTTACCTGCTGCTCCCTGTCCGACCGCGGTACTGACCGCTCAACAGCCTGGTGTTCGTCCAGCGAGTGGATCAACTTTTCTGACCCAGCCACATCAGCAAAGGCCCAGGTGGTTAATCCGGCGTTATGTATGCGAAGAGCTAAATCGCTGTGCTCATACATGCCGCGTCCATATACTGGATCGAAGCCGCCAACCCTCTCAATCGCTGAGCGGTGATAGTAAAGCATCACGCCACGCTGGCCTGTGTAAGCTACATGGCGATCGTCACGGTAAAGCACCGCAATATCGTTAAGTTTTTGCCCCGTGGCGAAGTCCTGAAACTGGTAGGCCAGGTGCGGTTCAGGTGATGCGATGTAAGGTTGCTCCCAACCACCAGCTATCGGCCAGGCATCATCGTCCCACAAAAACAGATGTTCGCAACCGGCATCAATCAGTGCCTCAATGCTGGCGTTCTTTGATGCCACAATGCCGCGTGACATTTCACACCGAATCAGCCTGACGCCATCTGGTACCGTAACAGGCGTTGATGAGCCATCATCAATGACAACCACCTGCGCACCGGCTGGCAGATTTTTAAGGTGATGATCCAAAGCCCGTGATAAAACTTCATGCCGGTTGTGCGTGCTGATCGCAATGCCAATATTGGAGGCTCGATTATTTGCGGGGATATACCGGACACCTTCAATCAGAACATCCATAGCTAACATCATTCGGTGATTCTCGTTACAACTACAGACAGGACCGCGCCAGAATCAACCGATGTCCTGAGATAGAAAATCGTCGGTGCCGTAACGTTAATAGGCAGATTTGCAGTGTGCCTGTGCCATGCTGGGCTGTTCGCGCTGTCAGCATATTCAAAGGCTCCCGCATCCAGGGTAATGTGAGCTCCGGCAGTCCCATCAGTAATCTGAACTGGCGTTCTGGTGACCTGAATCAATTCGCTCATCTGAATTCAATCCTCTGCATGTATCGCACACCCCAGTTCTTCTTTGCGGGCGGTATCGTGAAACTGTCGTCGGGCGTTGCGTACGTGTCGCTCTCGCCGTTGTTGTAATGAACAGTCATTGATGCTGATGCGCTGGTGTCAACTACGACTGAAGCCGCTGTGCGTGAGGCTTGCGCGTCAGTCGTGACAATCGGTGAGGTTGCCAGTTCTCCAGCTTCAATCTGTGCAAAACCAACGCGGAACGTGCTGTCGTCGTTGCTGCGCACGTAGAATGATGCTGTGTACGTCCCAGCTGCCATCTGGCCTTGTGTACCCCAGAATGCCGGAGCACCATTCACACTGTTTCGACCAAACCAGAGCCGTAGTGCGCTTCTTGCTGTCGACGTGACGGTGAACACAATACGCTGCCAGCCTGGCGTCAGGTTATATGCTGTTGGCGGGAACAGGTAAGCGCCACCGATATCCTGACTGAATGCGTAAACGTCGCACTCCAGCGGAGCCAGCGCGATTGCACCGCCGTCCGGACCGCCGTTCTCGCTGACCTGCAGGCTGTCGATGCCAGACGTCTTGATGAAGTCGCCCAGCACGGTGGCCCTGGACTGCGGCTGGAGGTTTGTTGCAGCCGGTTCAGGCTCATGCCTGCCGAGGACGCCCAGCGACATAGTCCCCTCTACGCGCCATTCGTTCGTATCGCACAGATCAAGGTTCCCTGTGTCATCCAGGACAAAATGAGCTGGCCCGGTGTACGTGATGCGTGAGTCGAGAATAGGTGCCGTCAGGTCGATAGGTGGGATTGTCGGCGTAGAGGATACGTTGCCGATGACTGTGGTTCCCGTCGCCCAGATGCCTGATTTAGTCGCCCCGATAATGGAGCTGTTCGGGGTGATTATCATGCTATACCTCGTTATTCATCATCAGGCGCACTCGAAAATGCGCCTTGTGATGAAAGACGTTGTGAAAGTGGCTCTCGGTAAGTTATTGATATCATTGCGGCGCAGAATTGCGCCACTCATGCAGCCGCATAAAGCAGTTTCATCTGACCTTTGACCGGGAACGCCGCCATACAGCGAGCTTCGAAGTCTCGATAGTCAGAGCAGCCATTGGCGATGCTGGTGACAGCAATGATCTGGTGTTCCACCAACTTCAACGCATCAGGCTTAAGATATTGATGAATTTTTTCGCCTGTTGTCAGCCGTGATTTAACTTCTGAATAAACCTCTGGCGGCAGGACTGGTCCATAAACCCATTTGGCACTTATCATGCCAAATAAGGCCGGGCGGCGGTTTGGCCTGTGTCTTGGCAAGCCGGACATTTTAAACAATGCCGCGTAAAAAGGATCGCTAAAACGCTTCTCCCACGGAACGGATTCACTGAGCAGGAAGATCGCCTTGATGCGTTCATCGTCGACCGGCGAGGCGGTGCCACGAATAATTGCGTCAATTTGCTCATCGCACCAGATTTCAAAATCTACCGACAGCCAACGGGCAAATCGCACAGCAAGCTTGGGATGAAGCCACGTTCCGCCACCGCGATCTTTTCTCGCACGGCTGGTTTTTACATACGGGATTTTCCCGTATCTACGTTCAAGCCCGTGAATGTAGGCCTCTGTCTCCGGTAAGCGAAGAAAGTCATTAGGAACTCGACCGAATTTCTCTGCTGCTGTTGTAGCATCAATCCATCCATCCTCATAAAAACGCATGGAGTGACCTTCGAACTTAATAGGAATGATATTACTCATCGTATTTCCTTTCGGTGGTGCGAGCCTGTTCGCGTAGATAATGGGCAGCCGAGAGCGGAACGATGAAATCCACCGCCCTATCTCAGACTCACACTACGGAAAGCTCTCGGATGATGTGCACGCGAATGCACAGAGATTTACTGCATAAAAAAAGGCCGCCGATTAGCGACCTCTTGATATTCGGGATGCTGTTACAGGTACTTAACCGCCAGCGCTTTCAGCTCATCTTTGGCAGCTTCACCCAGCTGAGCCACGCCGCTTTCTACAAACGCCAGCGCAGCCTCGAAATCAGCCACGCCAGCTTTTGCCTCTTCTGCAGGAGTAGTGGCAACAGTGGGTTTTTCAGTGGTTGCTGTTGATACTGCTGGTACTTCTACGACTGTATCGGTCATGGTGTTTGTCTCTTTGGAATGGATGAACAGGCCCTTCAGCCAGTTAAGGAGTTTTGTCATTGCGCGATGCCTCTATGCTGCGAATGCCAGCGCGGTCTATGTTGCATTGCCCCAGCAAGCCGTAAAGCTCAGCATTCAGGGTCACACTGTCGCCGAACGTCATATTGTCCGGCACTCCTGGTGCATCAATGGAGCTGGTCAGCGCCGCTGGCAGGTTTACCGTTGGCTGCTTTACTGTCCGGTACTCCACTGGCGGCTTTTGCGGCGTCCCGCAACCGGTCAACAGCATCAGCGGGCACAGGAGCAGCAGCGCACTTGTCAGCCGCGAGATAACGCTTGATTTCATTCTGGAGCTTCCTGTTTTGCTGTGCAGTCACAGCGCGTTGCTCAGTAACCTGAGACATGACGGCGTTCTGTTGATTTACTGCTGTGACCAGGTCTTTTACGCTGTCTGCCAGGCCATCATTTTTTGAGCGTAGATCGTTAATCTGTGAATCTTTACTGTTCGCCAGTTGCTCCAGGCGCTCATTGGTTGCCGTCAGCTGAGAATTGCGGGCATGAAGCCCCCACAGCGCTATGCAGATGAGGCCTACCACTATGACCGGAGAATAGTTTTTGAAGAAGTTGATGATTGTGAGAGTCATGTTGTAAACATCTCCCTTTCTGCTTCCCGACGCTTAACTAGACCTGGCAGAGTTTTACCCCCAGCCTGAACCCAGCGGCCAAACTCAGCGGCCGCGCCGTCATAGTCGCCAGCATTCAGCTTCTTCAGCAGCGTGGATCTGACGAAGTTTCCGGCTCCGAGATTGAATACGAATGAGACCATCGCATCAAACTGCCCCTGACTGATCGGCATTCTGACGTTTGTATTCACCGCCAGTTCCGCGACGGCTAAATCCTCACGAAGAAACTCATCAGCCCGCTGTCCGGTGATCACATCGCCATCCTTCACAGAATGAGTGTGACCGTAGCCAATAGTGGGAATACCAACGCTGTCTCTGTATGCCTTGAGCTTTACTCCTTCAAAGCGCTTGATGAGTTCAACACCCGCGTTACTGACTTTCATTGGTATCTCCTGCTTTTCGGCTTATCCAGCCACGTAATTTCTCGCTGATGTAGTCGTTACCCACATAGCCGATGTAAACCGCGAATACCTGTGCTGCCGCATCCGGTACGTTCCAGTTCATGAGGGCACCAATTACCTGAAGCGTTGGCGCGGCAAAAAAGGCCAGAGCACTGCATGACACAGCGTCCAGTACGCGCTTACTCCAGGGGCTTTTTGCATAGGCACTTCTTAACAGTGAAAACATGCCTGCTACTCCGGCATATCCCCATTCAGTTTTGTGGCTGTAGAGCCATAGCAATACGTTGGCCCAAAAGCCTGGGTCTTGTTCTGGAGACATACGCCTGTTCCCGCCACCGGGATGATGGCGGCATGCTGTTTGAAATAAAAAGGCCCACCGAAGTGAGCCTTAAAATTGGTACCAGTAGTTATCTGGCTGGTTATATCCATTTCTGATATCGTTAAATCGCCAAAAATAACCTTACAGAAACGGAGTATTTAATGAGTGATAAAATCAGCTTTAAATGCCCTGGCTGCGGACAAGACCTTGTCGTAAAAAGCGCAGTCGAAATCGAGAACACAGACGACATCGAAGGCACCACCTGTAACAACTGTGGTCGCACTATTAACAAGGACGACATTGTCAGTCAGGCCAGAGACTACGCCAGCAAACTCATCAGGGATGCCTTCGGGAAACATTTCAAGTAACGCACCCAGCTTTTTCTCTATGCCGCTGGTGTCGGCCTTGATTGATGCCAGCATTTTATGCACTCCAAAATAAAAAGGTCGCTCTGTGGCGACCTTGAATTGTTCATTTTTTAACTACCAGATGATATCTGGCAGTTCGATTTTGTGCGTCAGGATTGCTGACTCTCAAATCCGCCAGATATCCTCAGAGAATAATTACCCCGCGCCTTAAGCGATCTTCCGCATCCGTCGATGCCGGGGCGAATTGGGTTGTGGTGGCCGGTGCTGATCTCCGGCTTTATCGGGTTAAGCGTCTACCCGACTGGATGCAGTCGACTCTGAATTTCCAGCGCATCAGCCTGCGCATTCACCACAACGAAAAGCCGCCTGTTTCACAACGCGAGCGCCCCGCAATGCGGTTCGATTCGTCAGGCAGCTTATCTGTTGTGCAGAAACAAAAAGCCCCGGTAGAGGGACCGGAGCTACCTTCCGCCATTCAACGGATTGGACTTTCTCGGTTAACAACAGATAACGGAAGGTGACTATTTTCTACAATATCATTGTTCAGTCGTCAAGCCCTGGATGCCAGTATGGATTTCGCTCACTTTCGAATTTTTCACCAAGTGAAATACCATCCGGCAATAAGGCCCAGGCTACATAAAAGCTGTGGGGCGTCATTTCTTCCATGAAAAACTTGTAAATGCCAATGTGGTAAATCTCACCATCTTCTTCGGAGACACGAATAGTGCCCTCATGCCAGCCATCGCACGGGTTATAAACCAGCACATCCTTATCATCCATGTCAGGAGTCGGTTTTTCGCTGGCCGGACGGAATATTAACTGTTCTGTTACATGAGATGGCATTTCAAACCCCAGAAAGCAAAAAACCTCACCAGGATGGCGAGGTTTCGATGATTATGTGTCGTTTCGTTGTGACCACTCATAACACTTTATAATAGTTTTTGCGTAACGCAGTAGAATTATTTACTATCGAAATGAACTTTTTTTCGGGGTGTAAATGTTATGGATAACGGTATTCAGGTTGCAATGTCTCCTGTTCAGTTGGCTGCTGTGCTATCGGATAAAACAGTTACTGAGTCAGAAACTATGAGTAACCGCCTCCTGGGTGGGCTTGATCTGCTTATGGGTAGTCTGGAACTTGCAGGCGCAACAGCTCTCTGTATGGTGCCGGAACCTACTGGATTAACCAAGGCGGCCTGTGTCGTCGTTGGCGCTCACAGCATGGATAGTATTAATGCAGCGGCTAACCGGGTGCTTACTGGTCAGGATACCCGCACAGCCACTTATCAGGCTGCTGTTGCACTCGCCAAACAATTTGGGGCTGATGACAAAACAGCATGGAATATTGGTCTGGCCGTGGATGTAGGTGTACCTGCGGCGTTCGGTCTGACTGTTGGCGCTGCCCGTATTGTTTATGTTCGTGCCGGGACGCTCAAAATAGCTGAGCATGAGGCTGTTCGGTCGGTCAGGGCTGGCGGACATACTATATCCAAGCACGTGGCAATTGCCGATAGCGACTTACTCGCCAGGCTGGCCCGTAGCCCCAACATGCAGTCAGTATCATCCTATTATTCTATTCAGCATGCAGAGAGAGCGATTAGCTCAGCCCTGAAGGCTAACCGACTCAGGATCATTCACTGGGCAAACTGGGGAAATAACTCTGGTCCTCTTGAGCTGGTATACCGCAGCGGCACGGCTGTTGGTTATGGATTCAGGAAGGGAAAAACAGCCAAAGAAACCTGTTACGCGGTGCGCGTGGTGCTGCTTAAGAAAACTTATAACGGGAAGCCTTATTATGTTCTCACGTCTTATCCCTGGATGGGGTAAAAAACCCGAAAAAGAATACCCGGCGTTAACCGGAATGCTGAGGGTATTTTTAAGTTGTCATCACGACGACTTCGGAACCACAATTGAGGAAATGCTGCAGAGTTATATTGACTCTCAGATGCCTGTTACTGATGCAATGCATGAAATAAATCTCGTCCTTCAGATTGAAAAAGATGATGAACTGATCGCAGTCATGACAGCAATTGCTGGTGATGAATTCCGCCCCGAACCCTGGGGCGAAACATGGCGTGGTTTTTTGGAAAGAACAATGAAAACACTCACAAGTGAGAATTAATCATTACGCCCGCATCTTGCGGGCAGTCACCTCATCCCAGCTATCCATCTCTAACCGTACATCCAGCATCGCCAGGCAGCCGTCAATGAATCCCTCGGCCATCTGAAACTTTATCCGGATCATACCCTCTGACAGCTTCAGCTTTCTGCCCAGCGCCCTCTTGGAGATGTCCTTGATGTAATGATCCACCAGCAGGGCATACTCATCCGGGCGTTTTTGCTTCAGCCTGCCCACGCAGGTGTCAATAATCATTGCGTCATTGTCAGTGCAACTGACACCGGACGCACTTTCCGGAAGCAGCCCTTTGAATCCGGCCGCGATGGCTGAATATCCAACGTCACTTTCGATCCTGTGTTTTGACCAGTTACCCCAGCGTTCCAGCACCATCTGAATATCGCGCATTATGCTTTCCCCTTCGATTCGTAACGTGCCGCAATTATTGCTGTTGATGCAATCATCCTGCTGTAGGCCATGTGCAGCTCCACCAGCCTACCCATCCAGATCCCCACCGGCCCTTTATAGCCGCCGTGGGCCAGCCGGATGTACTGCTCTATCGTGTGTTCGTCTTCTTGGGTGAGTATCACTGAATAGTTTCCCCTTGCTCAGCTGTGCCGAACCAGCCGGGGTGCGCCCACCGCACTGGAGTTATTTTTTCCCCTTCTCCCCAAAGAGTCAGCGCACGCATTACCATGTAGTGCATGATAATTTTTTCATGTTCACGCCATTCATCTGCTGTTGTTCCCTCGACAAACGATGCTATTTCATCTGCGATAAGTCCAAAGCATTCCGGATAATCGCTATAACCCAGAGCAATTTCCCGCGCGCATTCCTGAAGCTCATCAAAACGTGCCTTAGTGAACAGGTAAGACATCTCGCGAATAAGACGATCCATTATGCAATCCTCGATACGTTGTTCATTTCCCAGTCCATATCAACTTCGCTTTGGGGCTTTCCGGCCAGATAATTGATGGCGGGCTTGTTCATTTCCAGAAACTGGTGGGAGCGAGGGTCAAAGGTGGCCCCAATATCACCGATCCAACCTTCCCCTTCGCGCTGCTTCAGCAGACGGATCAGCGATGGCATCATATCCAGGGCTTTTTTGTCGCTGTCATCGAGAGCCTGTGGCCCCTGCTTATCCAGTTTGCGCTGAGCCAGTTCGCGGGCCACATTGCGCCAGACCGACATCACGTTGTCTGGCATATCGGTTAGTGCGCCGGTGCCTTTCACGTCCATCTTTCCGGTCGGTACGCGCTCATCGGTTTTACGGCTGTGAGTGACCAGGATGATGTGGCAGTTATGCTCGTTCTTGAAGTCACACAGGCTGTCGATAAACGCCTTCTGGCCGGAAGCGTCTTCTTCGTCAAAGCCGCACTTTGCCAGGTTATCGATAACGAACAGGTCAATGCCGTAGCGGCGGCGGGCATACGCGAATATTTCCAGCAGGCGATCAGCTTTGGCTGTGCCTGTCAGCTTGAACACCCACAGTCGGTCTGAAAACCACTCGTTGGTTTGCTGGATCTCCGAGCGCTGCGGGGTGGCCGTGCAGATGGTCTGGCGAGTCAGTCGGGCCAGCATCTTACCTGGCTTAAGTTCCAGAGAAGCCATGCATACCCGCGCACCCTGTGACATCGCTTCGATGGCGATGTGCCCAACCAGCTCGGTTTTACCGTGACCGTTCACCCCATTAACCAGCGTCAGCTCGGAAGAGCGGAATTTGAAGTTGTAGTTCAGTGACGGCCAGGGTGTGGTAAACAGCCCAAGATCCCGGCGCTCGAAAGCATCAAACGTTTCCTGGAGGAGATCGCCAGCGGAACACAGCTCATCCGGGTCAAAATGTTTCGCCCGCTCCAGATACTGGAAAACGTCATCACCGCTCATTCCCTGCTGGAGGCATTCATTGATGTCTTTGTGCGGCAGCTCCACCAGCCTGCAGCGGTGTTCACCCAGACGGCGGGCAATCTCTTTAGCTGCCTCACGCCCTACATCGTCATTGTCCAGACTCAGCCAGATTTCTTCGAAACGGTCCAGATTGTGGTATTCGTATTCAATCCACTGCTGCTTGGCTCCCTTCCCGCCGCCGAACGGCACTGAAAGCGCAGGTAAGCCAATCTGTGCGTAAGACAGACAGTCAATTTCACCTTCGCAGAGGATTAACGACCGGGTGGTTTTGTCCAGGGCCTGCCAGCCAAACAGGCACGGCTCACAGCCCGCTTCGGCCATGATGATTTTTTTTCCGTTCGGGCGCTCGGTGCTGATCCGCTTAACCTGCAGCAGTTCACCGTTGCGGATGTACGGAAACGCCAGTGCCGGAAGCTCACGGTTTTCTTCGGCATACCAGACCACAGCATCGCTGATTTTGAACTTATCCACGGTGGCCCGACCGATGCGGCGTGACTCCAGGTAGGAGTAACAGCTGTCAGCTTTCTTCACGCCCTTCTTTGTCGGCTTCGAAAAGCTCTGTTTTTTATTCTGGAAGTGCTGATCGTCATCCTTCAGACCCAGAAACTCCTTAGCCTCGCGCATGGCGTCGTGCAGCGGACAGTTCCGGACCAGTACCCACAGATCCAGCAGGTCGCCGCTGTCTCCGCTGGCGAAATCAGCCCAGGTTTTCTTCCCGGCCAGATTCACCTTCAGGCTTTTCCCGGCTTCGCCGTCCACGCTGCCCACGCACCACTCGTTGGCCTCTTTGTGCCCATTGGGAAGCAGGTAACGCGCTACGCGGTCAGCCTGATCCCAAAGTTTTACCGAAAGCTCAGCAGGACTCATTACGCACTCCGAAGTTCAAATTTAACAAAACACCTGGTACAAAATTTCTGGCTGAAGAGTCCGTGGTTGTAACCCGCCACCAACACCCGCTTGATAAGACTTCGCATCTCACCACCGCCCTCCTCCGCCTACCGCCTCTCGCATGGCGTCGATGTTCACGAACACCTCACCGCTCGATTCATCACGGCACATCGCCTGTCTTGCCGCACCATCACCCTGGACGCCAGTTTCCCGGCTACCCGGTTTCTCATCGTTCCAGCGTTCACCATTCAGGTACGAGGTTGGGAGTAGCCTGTCGATACCCATCTGCTGACCAGTGATCCGCAGTTGAATGTCGTCTGCCAGCATCGTTGCAAACTCTGCTGGCGTTCCCTGCGAGGTCTTTTTCCAGGTCTGGTATTTACTGCGGAATGCTGACTGGGATTTAACCTTGGCGTCTTTGCGCAGCCCTGCACACCAGAAAATCCCCTCGAACGCTTCCGCTACCGGATCTGGTTTTCCAGCATCCCCTGAACCCGAACAATTTTCGTGTTCGTCCTGTGCAGGAGGGTTGTCAGAATCAGGAGTATTTTCGCCATCGGTCCGATCCGAATCGGACATAGTGTTTTTTTCTTTTACTTCTTCTTCTAATTCTACTTCTACTTCTGGTAACGCTTTTTGAAACGCTGATGTAACGCTCTTAGCGTTACTGTTATTACTTTTTTCGCGGTGCTCGGTAACGCGGCGATTGGTAAGTAACCGTTTTTTAGAAGATTTTCCGTTATGCCTCTCAAAGTTCGGAAATATCAGGACCGAACCCTCGAACCTTAACCAACCTACCTGAAGCAATGCATCAGCAAAGCCAGGCATAAAACCGATACGATCTATAGCGCTTTTTGTAACGCTCGCAGCGTTACTATTTGCGTTACCGTCGATAGTTTGTTGGTCAGCCCAGGCCCAAACGCGAATTAACTTGCCCAAAACAGCATCCGGATCGATAGCCAGAATCTCAGCCAGTTGGTATATTTCCGGCTTATCAGGCGTAACAACTTCTATTTTGATCCACTCATAAGCCATTTAGCGTTACTCCGAATCGCTTTTTGTAACGCTCGCAGCGTTACTATTTGCGTTACCGTCGATGTGCATTTTTTGCGAGTTATTAAAAATACTCATGCCATCAGCATGCAAAAGCAGCCCTTTGACCTGATCAATAACTTCAAAAAACGATTTGCTGTTACATCCATCCATTGAATTCGATTCAGACCACAATAAAAGCGCGGCACGTTCTGAGTCATTCTCTGCCTCAATAACAAGCGAAGCGTATTTATCGAAATAAGCCTTCATACCTCAACCCTCTTAAAAAACTGTTGGAACTTCCAGACCGGCTGCATGCACTCATGCGGATAATTTGGGCGCATGAAAATTACCTGGTCACGCTCCCGATCCCACCCGGTTACATGCACTGGGATACCCCGTGGATCACGGTAGTTACGGTCCAGTGTTTTGATGGTGTGCTCACTCACAGCAGACTCCCCTTGGCTCACGGCGTTGGTTCCAGTCCTGGATGGCCCTCTCCTTGACGTCAGGAAACTGATTTGCATTGCAGTTGGGGCAAGCAACGTAGTACGCATCACCATTTCCACAAAAGTCCGACACGCGGATAAGAAAAACCTCAACAATTCCGCAGAACGGGCAAGGCTTAAGCGGAAATTCGCTATACATGATTGTCATTTGTGAGGGGTTATTCATCTGACGGCTCCCACTCGTACTTGTCGAAGCCAATCTGACCCATCGCGTCCACCAGCTTTTCAGCCGGACGAATGGTTTTGAGTTCCTTCTTGCGAAGATTCATACCCTTGCTGCCCTGCGAGCCATGAAATTGTTTTGAATCCCGGTCGGCCAATGTGACAATGTTTCGGGCATCGGAGATCGGCATAGCAGCCAGTTCTTCGAGAGAAGGCAAATCGACGTGGTGAAATGTGACCGCTTCCGGACGGCGAAAATATGCCCGTACAAGTTCACGCTGAACCTGCCATGACAGATCATCCCTGAATGACTTAACGACCACCAGATAGCCAGATTCGAAGAACAGAGTTACGTCTTCGGTGATTTTATCTGGTGAATTTTTGCGCGTACGTTTAACTGACGCGCACTCGTAATAGGCAGAATGCATACCACTGGTGAGCCCGCGATATTCATCAGGGGTAACCTTAACGAAGTCCTCGCCTGCAATAAAATGGCGAAAGTTACGGTGAAATGCGTTTCTCGCAGTTCCTTCTGGCCGCTCATGCGCTTCATCAATCATCGGGAGGGTCACAACGCGCTGCCCCTGGTACTCCAGCGCAGGAAGCTGTGCCTGCTGGATAGCAATATTCATCACTGAGCCTCCTGTGCGGGGGCTGGGTGGGTTGCTCGAACGATATCTGGCAGGTTTAATTTCAATTTTTTTCTTACGCATTTAGCTGCGGGGAAAGCCTTGGTTTCAGTAGCCTCTACAACGCCCTCATCAGTAATACGTACAGAAATATTCCTACCTGCAGCTAACGCTTTACTGATTGCCATTTGGGTAGTACCCAGTGCCTCACCAGCTTGAGCCTGACCATAACGGTCAGTGAATTCTCGCAATGTCATGTTATCCATGTAAAAATCCCAGTAGACATTAATAGTAAAAGTAATAATATAAATAATACTATTAGTAGGAGACTTTTTCAAACTAAAGGTATTAAAATTTAACAATGGAAAACAAAAAGGTCCTGACGACAGAACAGCATGAAGACGCTAAGCGGCTGAAAGCTCTGTATGAGTCGAAGAAAAAACAACTGGGAATTACTCAGTATGGAATCGCGGAAGCACTAGAGATTTCTCAGGGCGCGGTAGGGCATTATCTCAACGGGCGTATCCCTCTAAATCTAAATGTGGCAGCCAAGTTTGCAGAAATGTTGCAGATATCGATTAACGATTTCAGCCCCCGACTTGCCCGAGATGCAAGCAAGCTGGGATTGCTATCCAATGTAGTTTTTGATTCTCGCTACAAATCATCACCATCTTATCCGCTCATTAGCTGGGTAAATGCTGGAGCGTGGGAGGAGGCATACGAACCCTATACTCTGGAAGGCATTGATGAATGGTATGAATCTGATGCTCACATTGAAGGTGCTGGCTTTTGGTTAAAAGTTGAAGGTGACTCAATGACCGCTCCGGCAGGAATAAGCATCCCCGAAGGAACGATGGTATTGATAGACACAGGTAGAGAACCCAAAAACGGAAACCTGGTGATAGCCAAGCAAGATGATGCGAATGAAGCCACGTTTAAAAAGCTTATAATTGATGGTGCACATAAGTATCTGAAAGGGCTAAATCCTGCATGGCCAATGATCCCGATTGGCAGCAACTGCAGAATTATAGGTGTCGCCGTCGAAACCAAAATGAGACTTCTTTAACCCCCCCCCCTCCAGAGGCGCTACATAGCGCCTTCAAAAATTAAATAACCTTAAATATCAATAACTAATAATTTACTATTAAATTTTATGAGTTTTAGTATTGCGGTTAATAATATTTATAGTATTATTTTCTCATCGGCAAACAACGGAGCCAGTGAGATGACCACTTCAACCAAAACTAAATCAGCAGATACCGGTAGTGTCAGTTACGCTGAATTCGATATCCATCAAAAATTAAAATCCAGAAAATCCTCTTTGACACATATGTATTTAGCTCAACCACACCAATCAGATGTTAAATGTGATTTTCATGTTAATTTGATTGACATGGAATTTTCTCTTTACAAGAGAGTTGGTAACTATTTTATCCTAGTTGATTTCTTCTCAGACATTAATGAAGCCTGCCCGGAGGCGCTAAAAATCCTTGAAGAATGGCCGCAAGCGAAAAACTCAATATTGGGCTGGATGGAACACGCACGCAACAATTAACCGTTAATGAATTTAAATTACAGTGCCCGCACTGGGAACAACTGCAACCAAATTTTTAGTGGTGTAAATGATGAATACGTTAATCGCAAAAAATGAATTAGTGCTTCATTCTGCCAGCGAATACAGATTTATGCCTCGCGGTAAGAATCACGTACTCGAGATTAGGCCTGATGACACAATGAAAGGTGAAATTGAATGCGGTGAAACAATAGCAATTGACATTACCCCATCGAGTCACCCACAGGATGGAATATATGCTTTCTGGTGGGAAGGGATTTTCATGGTTAAGCGGTTGCATTTTATGTCAGGCATGGTTCGCGTTATTCCCGAAAGCCAATATTACATGGCGTGGCAAATTGATGAATCAGAGTATGACAAGCTGACTCTTATTGGCCGCGTTACCGCAAGCCAGAATATCAGGAGACATTGATATGTCATTCATCAAAGACCAGACCAAATACCGCCAGGCGCTGATGTTTCATGAAATGGGCCACAGCGTTCTGGCTGAATTATTCCTTCGTGCTGCGTATGGGGTGAAGTGATGAAACTCAAAGTGAACATCTCTCAAGCGAATTATAAAGGCGACCAACTTTGTGCTCTGCTGGCAATCATGAATAACAGCGGTTCTCAGGATGATGATGTTACCGAATCCCTTATTGCCCTAGCCTTCGACTTGTCAGTTGAAGTTTCGGCAATCCTGATTGAACTTGATAAAAAGTCCGGGGTGAAGTGATGGATATCTTTAAAACCCGACTTAATCTGGAAGATGCCGGGTTAATGTCTGAATCATTAAGTGACCTTTTATGTGTGTGCATGCGTAACGTGGATAGCATAGAGGATAGTGAAATAAAGTCCATTCTTCACGTTGCATTTCATGTATCTCGCGGTATTTCTCAGGATATTGACAAGGCCGTTACAGATATTATTGAGGTAAATAAATGATCGCGTTAACCACTTTCGAAGAATCAGAACATATTGCTGAGCAACTTCATGTGATTTTAGAGGTTGTGGACGGTGCGGGCGAGATAAGCGAATACCAGAAAGCAGTATTAACAGGCATTGCATTGAATCTGTCTGGGATGCTGCTGCAGTTCTGCGGGGCTGGCGCAAAGGATGAGTCTCAATTATGAGCAGCCTTATTGAACGCACCCGTAACCGCCTCGTTCTGGCAGCACTGGCTGACCTGCAGGATAAAACAGGTAGCTGTATTACGCCTGTGAAACTGCCAGACGGTTCAGTAACTACCGTCGAACTTGACGCCGATATTGTCACAAAGGCGCTTAAGAAACTATTCGAGGCGATAGTTTACGACATCAATAAACGTGCGGAAGCCGAAAAAGAAATCGCAGACGTTTACAGCGAGTGCGTGAACGTGAACCACGGGAAGTTAACCAATAAGGGCCAACTGTTTATTGGCGCACTTATTGAAAATCTGGTTGAACAGGCTTTTACAGAAAGAGAGGGTAAATAATGCTTCAGGCAATCGACGAATGCTTTCGCATCGTTCAGTCACCTGTTTACATCGTGACACGTCACGGCGGCTATAAGCGCTGCCTGAGCCGTAGTGCTGCCATTAATAATCTGGCGCACTACATGGTGACTAAGGTTTTTTATCGCCTTGCCATTGAGACTAATCACCCGATGTATGACACCGAGGGTAGGCCAATTATTCACAGTATCGGTGAGCATACGCACCAGTATTTATTGGCACATGATCGAACCGCCCGCCGTATTCGCCTGATTCTGGCTAAAAAGCGTAAACAAAAAGAGTGGGAGCGCAAGCACGAAGCGCTGGTAGATCAGTATGCCGAATTAATGAAAAGCAAACCTTTCTGAGGAATAAAGATGAAAAACGAACTTATCAGCGTGTGGTATCGCGTCACTTTTATGGTTACCGAAAACGGTGATCGCCGTGAGCATTCGATATTTACCCAGGGTAATAGTGAAGCAGGCGCTGCCGTATCAGCCGCTGTTGGTATATGCGAATCCAACAACGGACTCAGCAACCCAACCTTTAAATCTATTCGTGTCGCTACATATGGTGAGCAGGATTCAATTGAAGCAGAGATGGAAGCAATTGATGAACGTGAAGCCAAAGAGCTGAAGGAAGAAGACGATGAATAACGTGCTGATTAACTCTGGGTCGGACGTAACCATGACCCACAAAGAGATTGCCGACCTGACCGGTTCTCGCATTGATAGCGTCAAGCGCACCATTGAGCGCCTCGCAGAAAACGGAGTCATCCGACTTCCACCATTGGTGGATTTCGAGGAAATCAACAACTTAGGCCTGAAGGTTATCAGAGAATACTACGTGTTCAATGGTGAAAAAGGTAAGCGCGACAGCATCATTGTTGTCGCCCAGCTTTGCCCTGAATTTACAGCCCAACTGGTAGACCGTTGGCAGGAACTGGAAGAAGAACGCCGTAAGCCAAAATCTCAGGCTGAGATCATTGCAGCAATGGCGCTGGCGAACGTTGAGCAGGAACGCCGGATTAACCATGTCGAAAACAAAGTCGATGAAGTGGCGCAGACGGTAGAAAACATCAAACGCGGCTCTCTTCCCGCTGGCTGGATTGGATATTCAAGCCTGAAAGCGAAACTGGGCATGTCTCCGCTTAAATGCAAAACACTGATTGGTGCATATAGCGTCCCTACTGATACCCATGAGTTCCTTACTCCTGATGGACTGCTCTCAAAGAGAGAGATTGTCCAGTACGAACCGTTCATGGCTGCATTGCGCCGGGTTATGGCTGAAGCTGAGCGGAAAGGTACACGCTGGTTTCATCCAGCAATGGGCCTCTTTCAGGTTCTCAAATGGGAGGCAAAATAATGTTTATCCACACTGATTTTCTCCGGGCCGCGTTGTGCTGCGTCGCCGACGAAAAGGAAGAGCGTAAATACCTGCGCGGCGTGAGGATCACGCCTACCCACATTCAGGCCTGTAATCCTGGTGCCTGCGTATCGATGGAGCATGGCGGTGATAGCACCGTTGAGGGCGTATTCATTTTTGATAATTTGCATATCCCTGACTCCGCTGAAATGACCGATATTGGCACTTTTGATGGGGAATGGTTCGCAATTCATTACGATGAAAACGAATACCGGATGGGCTTTTCCAGGGTGACCAAAATTGAATGTCGCTATCCGGACTTCAGCAAGCTGCTACCGGCTGAGCCGGAACCATGTGATGCCCTGCCAGCATTCCAGGCGAAGTACCTCGCCCTGCCCCAGCAGATGTTTGGTGACCTGGGCTGCGTGGCCGTGAAGTTTAAGCCATACGGTAAAGAGGCTGGATGCCAGCTGATTTTCGATGATGGCGTCAACTACATGTACGGCAACCCCTTCATGGTGATTATGCCGCTGCGCGATAACGCCTTTGATCTGCTGGCTGAGGTGCTGAATGAAAAAGGTATCTGAGCTGATTATGTTCACGCTGTTCTTCTCCGTCCTGAGCGGGTTCGGATTAACGGCTGGCTTCTACTGCTTCATCGGCGTCTGCCAGCTGCTGTGGAGGGTGATCAGATGAAAATCACTTTTGATAAATGCGCTGACTGGGGCCTGAAAGCCTTTGCATGTGTCGCGGCCGTTGGAGTTGGCTCATGCGTACTTCTGATTATTGCCATCATCGCTAAGACGCTATGGGGGGATTTGACATCATGAAATTTGACTATCAGGACTACGGCGCGGTAGCCAGTCTGACCATCACCAGCACCGCCTTCGAGTTCCGGGCGCACAACCGGGCGGTCGATGCCGCTCTGCTGTCCACCAGCAACCTGATTGCTGAGCGTAAAGGCTGCTTCTTCATGAAGTCGGTGTTGTCCGGCAGAACGCCGGAAGTAATGAGAGCTTATAAAGTGGCGGGACGGGAGACAGGACGATGAAAACTATTGATTTAGAGCTAATTAAGAAACTGGCCCTTCAGGCAGCAGAAGGGGAATGGCTGGTAATTGATGAAGACTGGTCAGATGGAGATAACGCTGAAATAACGACTCAACACAGGAAGGAAGAAAGTTTCCAGCCAATTGCGGTCATCAATGGAGGTGGCTCACAGTCTGGTTATGATGAGCCTTTCCTGAGTGAGCAGCAAGCAAATGCCGCATACATTGCGGCCGTTAACCCTGAAACAGTGCTTGCATTGATTCGCCGGATAGAGGCAGCTGAGGTCAAATTGAGTGGGGTCGGACGATGAACGACACCAACGTGTTCGCGCTGGCGCAGGTTATCAAAGCGGCAGGCAGCGACCCCAGCGACGTTACCGATGCTGTATGGGCGGCAGGTTATCGCAAATCTGAGCGCTCTACAGAAGACGCTGTCGCGCTGACGCTGGAGATTATCTGCGGTTGCCACGGTGCTGATATGCCGTGGGATGTATGGCCGAAGAATTATTCCAGCGTACTGAAGGAAGAACTGAATGAGTGTGTTTACCCGGCAGTGGCACCAGACGGTTCAACAGCAGTCAGCGCGGCAAAGTCAATCATCGCCGCTGGTTATCAGCGCATGGAGGTTACCAGTGACTGAGCACAACATGGCAGACCTCAACGACACGCTGGTTAAGTCCAGCGTCACTATCGATGATGGCTGCGACTGGACCGCATGGCTGTTATGGGATGCGAAGAAAAACTACCGGCGCAGCATGGGCATTCATCAACCAGCACCGGCGCGGCCACAGGTGGCACCAGTGAAAATCGCACCGAAGAAGAAGCCACGCAGACGCGGGCATCGTGTGGTTCAGAAAGCGATAGGGGCTGTGTGATGAAAAGTACCCTGATTATTTTGCTGGCGCTTTCACTGCCCGCCTGGGCTGAGGCACCACACTGCATCAGCGAGACTGAAGGTGGAAAAATGGTGACTCAGTGCGATGACGGCACCGTGACGGTTGTAGGTAGTACAGGCAGCACCACCGTATGCAAAACCGATGGTTCAACCGTTAACTGCCAGTCGTTCAGGACATAAGGAATAGCAGAATGAAAAACTTTATCAACGTTGAAAAGCTGGAAACTATCGCTGACTGCCTGGCAGCCCTCGCGCAAATCACAGCTGATATTGAGGATATTCGCCTGCAGCTGGATTTTCCTCGCGGTGACGATCCGGAGTGGCAGCAACGCGCCAGCTTCGCCTTCAGAAAGTGCAAAGCTATCAAGATGAATATCAGCACCAAACTGGCGGTACTGCGCCAGCAGGAGAAGGAGCAAAACAGGATTGTCAATGTGCAGCACAATGACCTGTTGATTGCAGAAATGCGGCGCTACCTGCCCCGCTCCGCGTTCGCCGCCTGTGTTCACCGGGCGAAGATGAAACAGGAGGCAGCCTGTGAAACGACTGACTGAAACCCAACAAGCAACGCTCGACTTTATCCGGGGATACATTCGCGAAAACCGATTGGCTCCAACATATAGTGAAATCGCCAGTGGCATGGGCTGGAAGTCAGCCAATAGCGCCGATGAACACGTCAGGTCTCTGATAAAGAAAGGTCACCTGAAGAAAAGGCGCGGAGCCAGTCGCGGGCTTGTATTGACCGACAGCGCCGCTGTTGAAACCTGCCAGTGGTCGTACAGCGATGAACCGGATTATCACTGGATAGGTGCCTGCGGGATGGCATGGTGGTTCAGCGATGACGGACCAGCAGAGAATAACTTCAAGTTCTGCCCCGGCTGCGGTAAGCCGGTAAAAATCGATGAGCAGGAGGCCGAAGATGAATAAAGCCTTTGAGACGATGGTGCGCATGAAGTACGGCGACCGCTACGACCTTACCCGCGATATGCACGGTTACTATTGCCGGGAAGTGGTTAAGCGGATGTTTGAAGTGTGGTGTGAGTGTAAGGGGGTGGCAGCGTGAGCAGGACAATCAAACTGCTGGACTGGGCGAAGGAGGAGTTCGACGAGCCGATCCCCAGTATGCCTTCACTTTTAAAGTATGTGAAAAATGGCATGATATCGCCCCAGCCTTTTAAGGCCGGTAGGTGCTGGCGGGTAGACAGAACAGCGCGTTTTGTTGGTATGTCCGTCAAGCCAGTTATCAAAAAAAATGACGATGATCGCCTGAAAAGGATACTTGAAGATGGCACGTCCACGTAAATACAACGTCACTATACCGGGCCTGTCGTGCTACACCGACGCCAGGACAAAGAAGGTTTACTGGCGATACAAGCACCCGGTAACAGGGAAGTTTCACGGCCTGGGTACTGATGAGGCGGCGGCGGTTGCAATCGCTGCTGAGGCCAATATGCGCCTGTCTGAAAATCAAATGGCAAACATGCTCAAGGCAAGGGAGGAAATCGCTAAAAGCACCGCGCATGGCGTAACCGCTTATGCCTGGGCTGAAAAGTACCTTAAGATTCAAAATGAAAAGGTTGAAGCCGGGGAGTTGAAAGAAAGTACCGTTGCTTTCAGAAGGTCTGCATTGAAAGCCTTAACCAACTATTGTGGTATTCGTGTACTTCAGGATGTGGGAACGCGCGATATTGCATCGATCATTGACGAGTATACAGAGCGCGGTAAAGCCCGAATGGGGCAGATGGTGCGCTCTGTATTGATCGACGTTTTCAAAGAGGCTCAGCATGCAGGTGAGGTTTCACCCGGCCATAATCCGGCTCTGGCCACAAAGAAACCTCGCGCAAAAGTCACGAGGCAGAGACTGTCACTTGATGAATGGAAAGCTATTTATGAAGAGTCCAAAAACTTGCCTTCCTGGGCATCCAGATCCATGTTGCTGGCACTTGTTACAGGCCAAAGGCTGGGCGATATCGCGGCGATGAAATTTACCAACATCTGGGATGATGCTTTGCATGTCGAACAGCTTAAAACCGGCTCTAAAGTAGCGATACCACTTTCCCTTCGCTGTGAGGCTATTGGAATTTCACTTCGTGAAATCATTGCCGATTGTCGTGACTCCGTACTTAGCCCCTGGATACTCCACCACCATCACGCACGTCGAAATTGTGAACGTGGTGGAGCTGTGAAGAGCGACACTATCACTATGGCTTTCACTGAAGCACGTAAACGCTGCGGGCTGGATTGGGCCGATGGGTCGCCGCCGACCTTTCACGAACAACGTTCACTGTCTGAGCGCCTCTATCGCGAACAGGGCATTGCTACTCAGATATTACTTGGACACAAAACCAGCCTGATGACAGACAAATATAATGACGATCGAGGAAAAGAATGGAAGCTGGTAGGCGTCTAAACTATCAGCAGTTTTGCAGAATCGTTTTGCAGTGATTTTGCAGTGATTTTGCAGAAAGAGTAAATTAATAATTATATCAACCACTTAAGAATTCACTTGATTGCTGAGTTGGCAGTCCAGCCAGCAACAGCGCATGCTGGCCGAAGAGTACCTCGGACAAATCGCCGAAAGTAACGCGCTGGGAGTGCAGAAAGATCTGGAGTACGCCCGCACCGTCGCTAAAGATCTGGGACAGAGCCTGATTGCCCTTCCCGGTGCCGGGATCGCCGACCGTAAGGTCGCTGAAGACCTGATGAAATACTCCCTCAAACAGAACCCGGATTATCTGTCGATGTCGGTGATTTTTGAAGCCAACGCTTTCGACGGCAAAGATGCGGAAATCGCCCAACAGCCGGGCGCAGCGCCACAAGGCCGGTTTGCGCGCTTCGTCGACCGTGACAAAAACGGCAATTTTGCCCTGCATAACCTCGACTCATTCCTGACTCCGGGTCAGGGAGACTACTATCTGATCCCGCAAAAGCTGCAGAAAGACGTGCTGATTGAACCCTACAGCTATGCCTATAACGGCGTGGATACGCTGCTGACCTCGGTGGCTGCGGTGGTGATTGACGATAACAAACTGAAGGCGGTGATTACCTCCGATATTTCCCTCGCTTCACTGCAGCAAACCGTTGGCGCGATCAAGCCGTGGAAAGGCATTGGTTATGCCCTGCTGCTGTCGAATAAAGGCCTGGTGGTTTCCAGCCCCGATAAAGCGCAGTCGGGTAAACTTTATCCCGGAGAAACCGACAAATTCAGCCAGAACATTACCGAGCACTACGACAGTGTACTGGGTGAAAACGTGCTGGAAACCTGGCGTCCTGTGAAGATCGGCAACAGCGAACTACCGTGGTATCTGGGTATTGTTACGCCGGTTAAGGCGGTGATGGCCATCGCAAACCGCCAGCTGATGAACGCGCTGATGATGATGGTGCTGAGCATTGTGATTGTCTGCGCCGTTCTGGGCCTGCTGTTCAGCCGGAAAGTTGCCCGCCCTGTCGGTGGTGAACCCGCTCGGGCCGCCGAGATCGCCCTTGGCGTGGCGGAAGGCGATCTGACGGCAGAAATCCCGGTTGGCGCAAATGACCGCCAGAGTATTTTCTTTGCCATGCAGACCATGCAGCAGCAATTGCGCACCATGGTTGGCGAAATCATTTCCGCCAGTGATTCAGTGCGCCAGGGCGCTGGCGAGATTGCCTCGGGCAACCTTGATCTTGCTTCGCGAACGGAGCAGCAGGCAGCCGCGCTGGAACAAACAGCCGCCAGCATGGAGCAACTGACCGCCACGGTGAAGCACAACGCCGACAATGCGCATCAGGCAACTTCACTTACTGAAAATGCCACTGATATCGCCAGACGCGGCGAGCAGCTGGTGCAGCAGGTGGTAACGATTATGCAGCAGATCGATGAGAGTTCGCGCAAGATAGGCGCAATCACCAGCATTATTAACGGCATTGCTTTCCAGACCAACATCCTGGCACTGAATGCCGCGGTTGAGGCAGCACGGGCCGGTGAACAGGGTCGTGGCTTTGCCGTAGTGGCAGCAGAAGTGCGCAGCCTGGCTCAGCGCAGCGCCAATGCGGTGAAAGATATCTCCGCACTGATTAGCGAGTCCACCCAACGTGTTGATCAGGGCGTCACGCTGGTTCAGAATGCCGGGAAAACCATGCAGGAGATGACCTCGGCGGTGAATTCAGTGAAAACGATCATCGGCGAGATTGTGCACGCTTCTGACGAGCAGTCGCAGGGAATTGGTCAGGTGACGGTAGCCGTTAATCAGATGGATGGCGCCACTCAGCAGAACTCCGCGCTGGTGCAGCAGATGTCGGCCGCCGCCGCCTCGCTGGAAGACCAGGCGCAGCAGCTGGCACAGACCGTGCAGTTGTTCAGGTTGGATGCCGCATAACCCATACAGGGGCGGAACTCATCCGCCCCATTCTCTCCTGAGCCCCCCACCTTATACTCCTGCCAGAACGCTTATCGCAGATGAAGCAGTGATCCCTGTCTGACAAAATGACGACACTTTTTGCGTGCTGAAGCAGAATTATTTATATTTACCGCAGTTTTTCTGACCACGTTGATATTGCCATATATGGCAATCATCACTGACTTTGGGAAATAAAGGGAGAAAGGAAGCATGGCGTGTAACATAGCCCCCGGATATTGCGTAGTGGAACGAGCCGGATCGCTGGATTATCAGGCGCGGGAACTGTTCAGAGATAGCCGTTCCCCGTCCGCCAGCCTGTTTATGAAACTCAATGCGGATACGCAGTGGCTGAAGCCCGGCCAGATTCTGATTGTTGCTGACCCGTACACGCCAGCTCAACTTACCCTGCAAATGCTGAACACGCTCAGGCAGGCGAAGCAAAAAACCAATGCGGCTTTTATCGGCGTAAATGCCGAAGAGGCCGGTTTTATGCGAAAGCATTACGGGGCGATTGCCGCGCTGACCAGCGTCGGGGATAAGGTTTTCAGTACCGCCGGAGATGCCGGTGAAAAATATTTTAATACTATTGAGCAAACCCTCAAAAAAATCGAGGCCAGCTATCAGAACCAGTTCCGCACTCAGGGTTCGCTTATAAGTCAGCAATTCTTTATTGAACGTAATCAACTGCTAAATCAGTTAAAGGATCTGGTTAACAAACCGCTGTTAAAAATCACTTTCCCGCCATACGGTGAAATTCCGGGAGTATGAAAATATGAAGCGGGCGTTAAATCTCTCCAGCCGTTCGATAGTGCATGAGTGGTCCACTGTGGGGATGGGTGGTATACCAGGATATTCATACTATGTCGGCAATGCGGCCAGAGCGGCTCGTTTCCTCAAAGCCGGGGGCTATATTGGTATTGGTTTCTCTTTTGCCGGAACGACTAATGACGTGGTGGATGCTTGTACTAAAGGGCGTGAAGGTGAATGCAAGAAAGTGGTTTACAGAGAATATTCAAAGTTCGGTGCAGGAACTTTAGCAGGATTAGGTACTGGAGCAATAGGTGCTGCTGCTGGACTGGGAGTATGTGCAGCAATTGGTATCGCCACAGCAGGTGTGGGAGGAGTTGCATGCGCAGCAGTCGGTTCAATAGCCGCGGGCTATGCGGGTAGTCAGGTAAGTGATTCTCTGATTGATGCTTTTTTTGACTATTTCGAGAAATAAAAAATGAAATCCATAGCAATGTTTATTGCCATTATCCCTTTAATTTGTTTGATTGCGTGCATTTTATTATATGGTTTAAATAGAAAAAATTATCATAACCTGCTCAATGAATTAAAAAAGGAAAATGTCCTGCCTGTTTTTTATTCATATCATTCAAGTGTGGGTTTTTTTGGCGCACCCGTAATGGCTTATTTATTCCTGAGAATAAAAAACAACAAAAAAATATTTTTCATTAATGAGGGTAATGATATTTATAACTTTCCCAATAAAAAGAACAACAAACATCTCATTAATGGAATAATACCGTTTTACTACACTTTCCTGACAGGATTAGGATTCACCTGCATCCTGTGTTTTATTGGCCTGATGATTAAATTACAAACTGCGTTTATCTCGTAGTGCGCGCAACCTTAAGGGCGGCACACAACCGCCCCGCTCTCTTAATTCCCGCGGGTCAGGCAACTCTGATAGCGGCCCTCAACCCGCTGGGCAAACCAGGCTGTGGTCAGATTTCGGGTGATTTTGGGGCTCTCCAGCTTGATGCCCGGCAGCATCTCACGCGGCTGCCGCTTCCCGGCATTTTTATCCGCCAGCGCAAATACCTGCCGCCATAAATCCGTTTTCTCAAAATCCTGCGTCTGCCCTTTCTCCAGTGCTCTGCGGATCGCGCTGTTACTCATATCCAGACGTTTACCCAGCGTCCGGACCGCCAGCTCGGTTGAACCGGCCACATCCGAACCGTACTGGATCAGATCGCCATCCAGCGCCAGTTTGATTCCACTCAGACGGGCAACGGCAGCCTGGAACGCGGCGTTACGGCTGGAGTACCACCCTGCGTTGTAATCGGCAAAGCGGTATATCGCCCGGCTGTAATCCGCCGGATAGCCAAGCAGATGCATAGTGCCAAACCAGACGCCGCCCCGGCGGGTGAACACTTCACGGCGGATGCTACCATCAACCGGATACGGATAGCCTTTGGCGTGCGCTTCGGCGAAGTCGATGCTGACCTGCATCGGGCCACCGGTATGAATCGGATTAAGGTTGCCGAACAGCTTCTGCCCCATCGGCACCATGTTGATGAAATCATCAAAAATAGCGCTAAGCTCTTTTTCGCTCTTCACGTGATCCAGCCGATCGGTATAGCTCTTGCCGTCAGGGGATTTAATCATCAGCGCGGTGCGCACCACAAAAGAAGGGATATGCAGCTTACCGGCACGACGGTCAATCTCGCCCCATGCAATTTTCGGCAGCCCCGGAATCGCGGCATCGGCGTTGAAACCGGACTCCTGATCGGTGATGGCGATGACCGAGCACAGGTTACTGGCTGAAGGATCGATACCCTGGCCGTTAAACGCCACAAAGAGGGCTTCGGTCCAGGCCTGGCGATCGCTGACCTTCACCGGCAGCAGCTGGTTTATCTGCGATTTTACATCAGCTGGTCGTCGTTCCGGTGCCTGTGAAGTGGGCTTGCTGCTACAGCCTGCCAGCACCAGTAGCCCCAGCAGCGACAGACGCTTAATTGCGGAGTAATTCATTGCTTTCCTTGTTATTCAACAGCGCTCGCCGCCTGGTACAGATACGCGCGCGTCAACGCAACCAGCTGCAGGCGGAAAGCGTCTTTATCTTCCAGCTCAAACCGCCCTTCGAGGAACAGACGCACCGGGCCGTAGATAGCGCCCAGCGTCATTAATGACACCATCGACAGCGCCTTAAACTTGCCATCGCTGGCGGTCTCCAGCATCGCAGAAACCGACATCAGCACCCGCTTCTGCGGTGACTTGATCAGCTCGGGTGCCGCATAGTTCTCAGCAATGGCATACAGCGCCCGCGACAGCACCGGATCGCCGAGTTTGGACTTCAGCCAGCCCGCCACCAGCCCCTGCGCCATCTCATCCAGCGACAGATGATGACAGGCTACGCAGGCTTCATCGACGTCGTCCGCCACCGCGTGCAGATGGCGCACCAGCACCGCCGTCAGCAACGTTTCCCGGTTGGGATAATACTGGTAGAGCGTGCCGACGGAAACGCCAGCCCGTTCAGCTACACGGGTAGTGGTGCAGGGGTCGATGCCCTCACGCAATAAAACCTGGATGGTGGCATCAAGAATGGCGTCCACGGTGGCAATGGATCGCGCCTGAACCGGGGATTTACGCGGGATATTCAGGTCTGGCTGCTGGCTCACTGGCTACTCCCACCGCGAGGCGGCCTGCTGGTCGCTGTCGCGTGATTCCACCCAGCGATCGCCTTCAGGGGTCGCTTCGCGCTTCCAGAAAGGTGCGCGGGTTTTCAGGTAATCCATAATAAATTCGGCTGCGGCAAACGCGCCTGCCCGATGAGCTCCACTGACGCCAACCATCACAATTTCATCACCGGGAAACAGTTCTCCGATGCGATGGATGACCGTAACTCGTTGCATTGGCCAGCGTTCCCGGGCTTCAGCGACGATCTCTTCCAGCGCTTTTTCGGTCATGCCCGGATAGTGCTCCAGGGTCAGAGCGGCCACCTGGTCACCCAGATTATGATTACGGACTTTGCCGGTGAAGGTTACTACTGCACCGTCTTCATCACAGGCCGACAGCCAGCGGTACTCACTGGCCATATCGAATGGCGCAGGTCCGACGATAATTTTCGTTTCCAGGTTATCCTCCGGTCACCGGCGGGAAGAAGGCGACTTCATCCCCGGATTTAAGTGGATGCTGAGGAGAAACCAGCGTCTGGTTTACCGCAGCCAGCAGCTTGCCGGACTCCAGCGCCAGCGCCCAGCGGTCGCCTTTGGCAGCCAGGGCGGCACGCAGGGCTTCCACCGTGGCGTACTCTTCCGTCATGGTGACGCTGCCGGTCCCCACCAGCTCACGCACCTGGGCAAAAAACAACACGTTAATCATGATCTGCCGCCCGGAAATCGCCAGACTTGCCACCGCTTTTGCTCAGCAGGCGACAGTGCTCGATGCTGATGTCTTTCTGCACCGCTTTACACATGTCATAGATGGTCAGTGCTGCAACAGAGGCTGCCGTCAGCGCCTCCATCTCCACACCGGTTTTTCCGGTCAGACGGCACAGCGATTCAATCCGCACCCGATGATGTTCCACTTCGGCAACCAGTGTCACTTCCACTTTGCTCAGCAGCAGGGGATGGCACAGCGGGATCAGTTCCCAGGTGCGCTTGGCCGCCTGGATACCGGCAATCCTCGCCGTGGCGAAAACATCACCTTTATGATGGCTGCCGTCGATGATCATCTGCAGCGTTTCCGGATTCATCACCACGAAGGCTTCCGCCCGCGCTTCACGGACGGTTTCATTTTTAGCCGAGACGTCCACCATGTGGGCCTCGCCTGCGGCATTGATATGGGTCAGTTGCGACATCAGAGTTTCTTCACATGCGAAACAAAGTTACAAGGTCGGGTGCGGGCATCCAGCTGCTCCTGAATGACCCTTTCCCACGCGCTCTGGCAGGCTCCGGTCGAACCGGGCACGGCAAAAATCAGCGTCTGATTAGCCATTCCGGCCACCGCGCGGGACTGCAGATTTGCACTGCCAATCTCTTCATAAGAGATCATACGGAACAGCTCACCAAAGCCTTCGATCTCGCGATCAAACAGCGGCACCAATGCTTCAGGGGTGCTGTTTTTGCTGTTGAATCCGGTGCCGCCATTGACGATCACCACCTGCACATCATCACTGGCAATCCAGCTGGAGACCACCGCGCGGATACGGTAACGGTTATCTTTTACCAGCGCATGATCCAGCACCTTGTGGCCTGCTTCCGTCACTGCCTCACGCAGATAGTCACCGGAGCTGTCGCTGGCCGCATCGCGGCTGTCAGAAACGGTCATCACCGCCACGTTAAGCGGCACAAATTCGGCCGTCGATTTTCCCATTATTTGCGTCCTTAGCGTTAACCGCCGATATAAGAGAGATTCTGGGTAATGCCCGTGTTGCCCTGATGCAGGAAGTGCGTCTGCTTTTTGCTGTGCAGGCAGGCGGCAATTCGCTGCTGCAGCTGCTCCTGCTGGCTGTCATCCGCCAGTAAATCCCGCAGGGACACGCCACCGTCGCCAAACAGGCAGAGATGCAGTTTACCGGTGGCGGAGACGCGCAGGCGGTTGCAGCTGGCGCAAAAGTCCTTTTCATAAGGCATAATCAGGCCAATTTCACCCTGATAGTCAGGATGGCGGAACACCTGCGCCGGACCGTCGCTGCGCCCACGGGGCTGGCGGATCCACCCCTGCAACAGCAGGCTGTCACGGATCACCGAGCCGGAGATATGGTGTTTACGGAACAGTTCGCCACCGTCACCGGTTTCCATCAGCTCGATAAAGCGTAGCTGGATTGGGCGCGAGCGGATCCAGTCAAGGAAAGTTTGCAGGCTGTTATGATTGATATTGCGCATCAGCACGGTATTAACTTTAACCTTGCTGAACCCGGTTTCAAAAGCGGCATCGATACCGCTCATCACCTGCTGAAATTTATCCTGGCCGGTGATGGCGTGGAACTGACGGGCATCAAGACTGTCGATACTGACGTTGAGAGCAGTCAGACCTGCTTCGCGCCAGTGAGCGACATCGCGGGCCAGCCGGTAACCATTGGTGGTCACCGCCAGCTGGCGGATGGCAGAATTTTCGCGTACGGCGGCGATAATGTCGGTAAAGTCACGCCGCAGCGAGGGCTCGCCGCCGGTCAGGCGCACTTTTTCTGTGCCCGCAGCCGCAAAGGCACGGGTCACACGCCGGATCTCATCCAGCGAAAGGAAGCTTTTGTTCGCTACGCCCTGCGGTTGGTAACCATCAGGCAGGCAGTAGTTGCAACGAAAATTGCAAACATCAGTGATCGACAGGCGCAGGTAATAAAAGCTGCGGTCGAAGCTATCGGTAAATTGTGGCACCAGAACACCTTTCCAGAGACGGGAGATGCAGGCATTTCTTTCTGCACCCTGGCAACTCAAAGGTTGCGGCCAGGGTACCGTATCCGCAGACTTAGGTACCAGGGCTAAGTGTGACTTACCGCACATCGGTAAATCATGGTGACAAAATTCTACCGCTATTGTGAAGCCGTTACCAGAACGAAGTTTCGCTATACATTTTGATATATAACGAATTTTCACCACATTTTCGCCACACGTTAGCGTAAAATAAACAAAAAATGCCAGACCAGTTTCCGGAATGGCCTTAACCTCTGAAAGGAATTTTATGCGTAATCGCACATTGGCCGATCTCGATCGCGTCGTCGCTCTCGGCGGCGGCCACGGCCTGGGCCGCGTGATGTCGGCTCTTTCCCCTTTGGGTTCCCGCCTCACCGGTATCGTCACCACCACCGATAACGGCGGGTCGACCGGGCGTATTCGTCGCTCCGAAGGCGGGATTGCCTGGGGTGATATGCGCAACTGCCTGAACCAGCTGATCACCGAACCGAGCGTGGCCTCAGCGATGTTTGAATACCGTTTTGCCGGGAATGGCGAACTGGCCGGGCACAACCTGGGCAATCTGATGCTGAAAGCGCTGGACCACCTCAGCGTCCGCCCGTTTGAAGCGATTAATTTGATCCGAAATTTACTGAAGGTGGATGCTTTTTTAATCCCGATGTCCGAACAGCCGGTTGACCTGGTCGCCATCGACAGCGAGGGGCATCTGGTTTATGGCGAAACTGAAATTGACCAGATGCAGCAGCCGCCGCAGGAGCTGATGCTGTCGCCGGTTGTTAACGCCACGCGGGAAGCGGTTGAAGCCGTCGGGGAAGCGGATCTGATCCTGATTGGACCGGGCAGTTTTTATACCAGCCTGATGCCGGTGCTGCTGATGCCGGATATGGCACAGGCACTACGTCGCACGCCCGCCACCATGGTGTTTATCGGCAATCTGGGGAAAGAGTTAAGCCCGGCGGCGGCGCAGCTGTCACTGGCCGATAAGCTGGCGATGATGGAGAAATACATCGGGAAAAAGGTGATTGACGCGGTGGTGGTCAGCCCGCTGGTGGACACCCGCAACGTCACTGACCGGTTGATTATTCAGGAGCCGCTGGAGGCTGCCGATATCAAATATCGCCATGACCGTCAGCTGCTGCATATCGCGCTGGAACACGCTATTCAGTCAATTGGCTGATCAAATGGGGGACGAATAAATTTGCCCCCGACAGCGGCCTGCCAAACAGAATGACCTCAGGAAGCGGCGATAAACAGCTCGCGCATCTGATGCAACTGATCGCGAACATGAGCCGCTTCTTCGAACTCCAGGTTCTGCGCGTGCTCCTGCATTTTCGCTTCCAGCTCGTGGATTTTCTTCTGCAGCCCTTTGGGTGACATATCCATTGGCACCGCATCGTCTTCCACGATGCTGCGAGGCCCTTTGCCGCGAGTTTTGGTTTTGTTCTTGTTGATCCCCTGCCCCAGCTCAAGAATATCGGCGATTTTCTTGTTAAGCCCCTGCGGAACGATGCCCCGCTCTTTGTTGTAGATCTCCTGCTTCTCCCGACGGCGTTCGGTTTCGCCAATCGCCCGCTCCATCGACGGCGTGATCTTATCGCCATACAGGATGGCTTTGCCGTTAACGTTACGCGCTGCACGCCCGATGGTCTGGATCAGCGAGCGCTCGGAGCGCAGGAAGCCCTCTTTATCCGCATCCAGAATGGCCACCAGCGACACCTCCGGCATATCCAATCCTTCCCTCAGCAGGTTGATCCCCACCAGCACGTCGAACTCGCCCAGCCTCAGGTCGCGGATAATCTCCACCCGCTCGACGGTATCAATATCCGAGTGCAGGTAACGAACCCGTTCGCCGTGCTCTTCCAGATATTCGGTCAGGTCTTCCGCCATGCGCTTGGTCAGCACCGTGACCAGCACGCGCTCGTTGATCGCCACCCGCTTGCGGATTTCTGACAGCAGATCGTCCACCTGAGTACCCACCGGCCGGACCTCAATCAGTGGATCGAGCAACCCGGTCGGGCGCACCACCTGGTCAATCACTTCGCCACCCGACTTCTCCAGCTCGTAATTGCCAGGCGTCGCGGAAACATAAATGGTCTGCGGCGCCAGCGCCTCGAACTCTTCAAATTTCATTGGGCGGTTATCCAGCGCTGAAGGCAGGCGGAAACCATACTCCACCAGCGTCTCTTTACGCGCCCGGTCCCCCCGATACATGCCGCCAATTTGCGGGATAGTGACGTGCGATTCGTCCACCACCAGCAGACCATCGGCAGGCAGATAGTCAAACAGCGTTGGCGGCGCTTCACCCGGACCACGGCCAGAAAGGTAGCGCGAGTAGTTTTCAATCCCCGAGCAGTAGCCCAGCTCATTCATCATTTCAAGATCGAACTGTGTACGCTGCGACAGGCGTTGCTCTTCCAGCAGCTTGTTGTTCTCCAGCAGTACCTTGCGGCGATCCACCAGCTCTACCTTAATCTCTTCCATCGCCTGCAAAATTCGCTCGCGAGGGGTAACGTAGTGCGTTTTGGGGTAGATGGTGTAACGCGGGATCACCGAATCAATTTGCCCGGTCAGCGGGTCGAAAATCGACAATCGCTCCACTTCCTCATCGAACAGCTCGACGCGCAGCGCGTAGTCATCTGATTCTGCCGGGAAGATATCAATCACTTCGCCACGCACCCGGAAGGTGCCACGCTGGAAAGCCTGGTCGTTGCGGGTGTACTGCAGCTCGGCCAGACGACGCAGAATCGCCCGCTGATCGATCACCATGCCGCGCGTCAGGTGCAGCATCATTTTCAGATAGAGATCGGGGTCGCCCAGACCATAAATGGCCGATACCGAAGCCACCACAATCACATCCCGCCGTTCCAGCAACGCTTTGGTGGCCGACAGACGCATCTGTTCGATGTGTTCGTTAACTGAAGCATCCTTTTCAATAAAGGTGTCAGAACTTGGAACATAAGCTTCCGGCTGGTAGTAGTCGTAATAGGAGACGAAATATTCCACGGCGTTATCCGGGAAGAACTCCTTCATCTCACCGTAAAGTTGAGCTGCCAGAGTTTTGTTTGGCGCCAGTACCATCGTCGGGCGGTTCAGGTCGGCAATCACGTTAGCCACGGTAAAAGTTTTACCGGAGCCGGTGACCCCGAGCAGCGTCTGATGAGCCAGCCCGTCCTCCAGTCCCTCTTCGAGACGGCGGATTGCCTCCGGCTGGTCACCGGAAGGTTTGAAATCGGAGTTGAGTTTAAAGACTTTGCTCATTGAATGACTACCTGCTGATGGATCACACGAACCGGACTCTAATTTTACTCCGCCGCGTCGATTTTACCAGCAAAAAAGACTGGATATAATCACAGTAATTTAGCATGATGCTTTGTTAAATGGCAACAACGCACTTTTGCAGGACCAGCCGGAACTCAAAGTCAGCGTCTGCAGGAGGTTATCCCCAGACAGGGTGAAACTTTAACATTTGTCAAGAAATCCTGACAAAATGCGCGGCCCGAATTATGGTGACAATTTCAGTTGCTTGATTTTCATTAACTAATTGATTTTTATATCATTGCCTTCCGAGCCGAGTTTCGCATCAACTCGTGCTCAAGCCGCGCCCGCTCTCGTTTCCTGCAGGTTTTAAGCCGCTCATGCACATGGTTATCCACAGGAATGGTGGATAACTGATTTAAGCGCCCGAGCCGTCTGATGTGTATAAATCATCCCTGACCTGCGATCGGACCCGCAAATAATTTTTTTGGAATTATTTTCGCTTCTTTCCTGAGGATTGGCGGGCCTGAAATGCATATTTTCTGCATTGCGGCTACCCTTTTTAACCGTTTTTTTTCAGGTTTTTGCCAGGCTTCTCTGCCTCTGTGACAGGCAACTGCACCAGAAATGATTAACCCGCAGCACTGACAAAGTGCACCAGGAAATACCCTGGGGCAATTGTTTAACATTTCTGACCAATCACTGGCCGTGTTCGCCTGCTCTCTCACCATGTTAAGCGAAGTGGCATAAGTTGGCCCATGAATTGCAAGATAATCTTTAACTGCCTCTCGCTGCGTTCGCAGAGCGGGAAGCAAAGGCCGCAGGCGTTTCGCAGGTATAACCGTTTGCCTCACAACTGAGAGCGGATGCAATCAGGTACGATCAATTGTCTGGAGGAGAGTGTCAGATGCTCAGCTTACGTTCGATTAACCAGTTTTACGGGCAAAATCATATCTTGTGGGATGTCGATCTCGATTTGCCACCCGGCACCTGTACCGGCGTGCTGGGCAAGCCCGGCATGGGAAAAACCACGCTGGTCAACTGCATCATGGGTCACCTGCCAATTAACAGCGGGTCGATGATCTGGCAGGAAGCTAATCTGCCACCGCAGGATTTGCTGCTGCAGCCGGTGGAGCAGCGTGCCGCGTTGGGGATTGGCTATGTGCCACAGGGAAGGCAGATTTTCTCGCAGCTGAGCGTGGAGGATAACCTGCAGATTGCCCTGCTGGCAGGTGCTGGTCTTGAGCGCCACCGTGCAATCCCCCAGATGGTCTATGACCTGTTCCCGGCACTCCATTCCCTGCGTCACCAGCGCAGCGGCGAGCTGACCATCGATCAGCAGCAGCAGCTGGCACTGGCCCGTGCGCTGGTGCTGCAACCAAAACTGCTGATTCTGGACGAGCCTACCGAGGGCATGTCACCCTGGCTGGAGGAAGAGATGGGCAATCTGATCCACCGGCTGAATCACGATTTTGGCCTGACCATTCTGCTGCTTGAGCAGCGCATCTCGTTTATTCGCAAGGTGGCTGATTACTTTCTGCTGCTGCACCGGGGAAGGAACGTGGCGCATGGCAGGGTCGCGCAGTTGGATGAGAGCATGGTTAATACCTGGCTGACCGTATCGTAATTTACACGGGAAGCTGCACATACTGGCCCAGTTGGTCAAACTGGGCGCTGTCGGTGAGATAAGGGATCTCACCCAGCATCGGGGCCGGAAGCCGCTTTTGCAGCGTGGCCAGATAGTCAGCATGCCGCTTACCGGGTGGCAGAATATCGTTGGCGATCCAGCCTGCCAGCCGCAGTCCGCTGGCCTGAATGGCCTGCACCGTCAGCATCGCGTGATTGATACAACCCAGCTTAATGCCCACCACCAGTACCACCGGCAGCTGTTCCTGCAACACCCAGTCCGCAAAGGTTGTCTCTTCCGACAGCGGCGTGAACCAGCCGCCAGCCCCCTCGGTCAGTACCCAGTCGGCCTGGCTTGCCAGCTCCGCCAGCCCGGCAGAAAGCTGTGAGAAATGGATTGGTCTGCCCTCTTCCGCGCTGACAATGTGCGGAGAAGTGGGTTCCAGAAAGGCTAACGGATTGATGCAGTCATAAGGCAGCGACAGCACGCTGTTGCGCTGCAAAGCCAGCGCATCGCCGTTACGAATGCCCTCCGCAGTCATCTCACTCCCGGAAGCTACCGGTTTGTAGCCCACGCTGCAAAAACCTGCCGCTTTCGCCGCCTGCAGTAGCGCGGTGCTGGCAACAGTTTTCCCGACTTCGGTATCGGTGCCGGTAATAAACCAACGTTCACTCACAATCAATGACTCCATAAACCAGATGATAACTCAGCAGAAAACCCCGCTGATCCTGCGGCCAGTGCAGCTTAAGCTGCTGCAGATGACGGCGACTTAATAACCCCCCGCTGCGCCCCTGATGCAGGTGGGTAGCCCCAATTCCCTTCAGCGAGCGCAGCGCACTGAGCACGTCCGGGAAACCCAGCGTCAGCGTTTGCTGATGAAGCTGAACGCCCACCGGCTCTCCGGCTTCCGCTATCGCGGCAACGCTGAGAAAGCGGTTCACCGGGGCGGGAAGATCCAGCGTTTGCCAGGCGATATTCAGTTCACTCAGCGATCCGGCAGCCAGCGTTGAGAACAGAACCTGCCCGCCTGGCAGCGTCACACGCCGCAGCTCCATCAGGGCCACACTTAACTCGCTGCACCACTGCACCGCAAGGTTGCTCCAGCACAGATCAAACATTGGCTCCGCAAAGGGTAATGCCTCGATATCGCCCGGCTGATAGCGGTCAGCAGTCTGCTCCATCCGGGCCTGACTCAGCATTTCTGCTGACAGATCCAGAGCGGTAACGTGATTTCCGGCGCTGCGCCAGCGCCGGCTGAACCAGCCAGGACCACAGCCTGCGTCGAGTATTTTCTGGCCCTGCTGCCGTCTGGCATGAAAAGCCAACTGTTCCCCACTCATGCGTTGCAGTTCGGCATGCTGGTTATAACTCTGCGCTGCCCGCCCGAAGGCCTGGGCAATCGCCTGCTTATTGACGGTTTGCATCATCCAGCCCCTCCAGAAGTCGTGCAATATCTTCCTGCTGGTGTGCCGCACTCAGGGTAATGCGTAATCTGGCCGTTCCCGGCGGCACGGTTGGCGGACGGATAGCCGTAACCCAGCATCCCCGCTGCCGTAGCGCCTCAGCCATTTGCAACGCCCGGTTTTCTTCACCGACGATCAGCGGCTGGATAGCGGTAGCGGAGGGTGATATCGCCAGCCCCAACTGCTCAGCCCCCTGACGGAACCGGGCAATATTGCGTTGCAGCAGCTCACGCTGTTCATCACCCTGCTGAATACAGGAGAGCGAGGCCTGTAGCGCGCAGACCTGAGCCGGAGGCATTGCCGTGCTGTAAATCAAATGGCGGGCGAACTGCAGCAGATAGTCTGCGGTTTCATCGCTGCAAAGCACTGCCGCACCGCTGAGACCAAAGGCTTTACCAAAGGTCACCACCAGCAGCTCCGGCTTCACCTGCTGTTGCCAGCAGCTGCCTCTGCCCTGCTCGCCGGTGGTTCCCACGCCGTGAGCATCGTCCACCATCAACCAGCCACCGTGCAGCCTGGTCAGTTGATGCAATTCGGCCAGCGGCGCACTGTCCCCATCCATGCTGAACACGCCCTCGGTGACCACCAGTTTTTCGCCGCCCTCTGCTGGCGCACTGAGCAATTTTGCCAGCGAATCTGGCTTATTATGGCTGAAACGCCGAAGCGTAGCCGGGCTGAGTGCCGCAGCCTCCAGCAGCGAAGCATGGGCCAGTTTATCGGCGAAGATACGCTCATCTTTACCCAACATCGCGGCGATAATCGCCTGATTCGCGGCAAAACCGGAAATGAACAGCAGCGCTCTCGGATAGCCGAGCCACTCCGCCAGCTGCTGTTCAAAAGCCTGGTGTACGGCGCTGTAACCTGTCACATGCCCGGAACCGCCCGCGCCCACGCCGTAACGTTTGGCCCCTTTTTGCCAGGCGCTGATAATGCGTGGATCGTGACTCAGGCCGAGATAGTCATTGGCAGAAAAATTCAGGTATTGCCGGCCCTCAACCTGCAGAGTGCGGGCATCGCCCTGCTGATTCACCCGGCGCTGGCGAAACTGACCTTTCTCACGGCGCTCATTCAGCGCCGCGTTGATACGTTGCTGCCAGCTCATTTATACGGCCGCGTTGTAGAACATGTCGGTATCGGCATGTAACAATTGTCCGGCCAGCGCCTGCTGCTGTTCGTTATCACCCGCTTCGGTGGTGGTCTGCTGCGGATTCAGACCCAGCTTACGGAACAGCTGCAAATCTTTGTCTTCTTCCGGGTTCGGCGTGGTCAGCAGCTTGCAGCCGTAGAAAATGGAGTTGGCACCGGCCATAAAGCACATCGCCTGGGTCTGCTCGCTCATCGACTCACGCCCTGCGGACAAACGTACATGCGAGGCGGGCATCATGATGCGCGCCACGGCAATGGTGCGGATAAAGTCAAAGGGATCAACGTCTTCATTATCCGCCAGCGGCGTGCCCTTCACCTTCACCAGCATGTTGATTGGCACGCTTTCAGGCGGGGTTGGCAGATTAGCCAGCTGTACCAGCAAACCGGCACGATCGTTGACGGTTTCACCCAGACCAACGATCCCGCCTGAACAGACTTTAATTCCCGCATCACGCACTTTGCCCAGCGTATCCAGACGTTCCTGGTAGCTGCGGGTGGTGATGATGCTGCCGTAAAATTCCGGCGAGGTATCGAGGTTATGGTTGTAGAAATCCAGCCCGGCATGCGCCAGACGCTGCGCCTGATCGTTGCTCAGCGTGCCCAGCGTCATACAGGTTTCCAGCCCCATCGCCTTCACGCCCTGGACCATCTGCTCAAGGTAAGGCATATCGCGTTCATGAGGGTTTTTCCATGCAGCTCCCATGCAGAAACGGTCTGAGCCTGCAGCTTTGGCTTTACGGGCAGAACTCAGCACCTCTTCCACTTCCATCAGACGTTCGGATTCCAGCCCGGTTTTGTAACGGGCGCTCTGTGGGCAGTATTTACAGTCTTCCGGACAGGCTCCGGTTTTGATCGACAGCAGCGTGCTGACCTGTACCTGACGGGGATCAAAATGCTGACGGTGGATCTGCTGCGCTTCAAACATCAGTTCGAGAAAAGGTTTATCAAACAGGGCCTGAGCCTGTGCGGTTGTCCAGCGATTTGCCATTGCTTGCTCCAAAAAAATCTGTCGTTTATCGTCTCTGCCTGGTTATACTTGTAAACTAAATTTTTTAAAATTGGTTTACAAGCACTTTATGACCCCTTCCGACCTGGCGTTTGACCGTGACCATATCTGGCATCCCTACACCTCGATGAGCAAGCCGCTGCCGGTTTTTCCGGTGGTGGCTGCGCGGGGAACGTCACTGCAGCTCGACGATGGCCGCGAGCTGGTTGATGGCATGTCTTCCTGGTGGGCAGCGATCCACGGTTACAACCATCCGCGCCTGAACCAGGCGCTGAGCACACAGATTGAGCAAATGTCACACGTGATGTTTGGCGGTATAACCCACCCTTCGGCTGTTGCGCTTTGCCGTAAGCTGGTGACGATGACGCCGGAAGGGCTGGAGTGTGTATTTCTGGCAGATTCGGGGTCGGTAGCCGTGGAAGTGTCGATGAAAATGGCGCTGCAATACTGGCAGGCTCGTGGCGAACGCCGCCAGCGTTTCCTCACCCTGCGCAACGGTTATCACGGCGATACTTTTGCGGCGATGTCGGTCTGCGATCCGCAGAATTCGATGCACAGCCTCTATCAGGGGTATCTGCCCAGCCATCTGTTTGCCGTGGCCCCCACCTGCCGCTTTGACGCCGACTGGCAGGAGAAAGACATTGACGATTTCGCCCGCTTAATCCGTCTGCATGCCGGAGAACTGGCCGCTGTTATTCTTGAACCTGTCGTACAGGGCGCGGGCGGGATGCGTTTTTACCATCCAGATTATCTGCAACGAGTGCGCGAGCTTTGTGACCAGCACAATGTGCTGCTGATCGCCGATGAGATTGCCACCGGTTTTGGCCGTACCGGTAAGTTATTTGCCTGCGAGCATGCAGGTATTTCACCTGACATTATGTGCGTGGGCAAGGCGTTAACCGGCGGTACCATGACGCTCTCCGCCACCCTGACCACCCGTGAAGTAGCTAACACGATCAGCAACGGTGAAGCAGGTTGCTTTATGCACGGTCCGACATTTATGGGTAATCCGCTGGCCTGCGCGGTCGCCAGTGAAAGCCTTGCGATGCTGCAGGAAAATCACTGGCAGCAGCAGGTTGCCGGTATTGAAGCCCTGCTGCGCTCGGCCCTGCTGCCTTTAAAGGATAAAACGGAAGTGGCCGATGCCCGCGTGCTGGGGACCATTGGGGTAATTGAGACCCGCCGCCCGGTAAATATGGCTGAGCTGCAGGCCTTCTTTGTGCAACGGGGAGTGTGGATCCGTCCCTTTGGCAAGCTGATCTATCTGATGCCGCCTTACATCATCCAGCCGGAAGCGCTGACCAGACTGACCGATGCCATAGCCGAAGCCGTGGAGCAGCCAGCGTTGTTTAATCAGTCATAATCAAAGTAGAGGGTAGCCGTCGCCACCACCGTTCCCGGGCGAAGGTTACTTTGGTCATAGATTTTATAAGCGGCATTCAGATTGATTGCGCTGTTGTTAATTCCCGCGCCGCTGGAAATAGTCAACAGCGAAGTTGCCCCTGTTCCGCTGGCGGTGCTGTCGGAGAGCGTGATCGGCAAGGCCGCACTGGTGCTCAGCACAATGCCCACACCGGAAGAGCTGGAAGCGTTGTTGCGCATAATTTGTTTGTTGCTGTCGACCAGATCGGCACTGGTTAACCAGGCATTAACCGCACGTGTTGCCACACCGGCAAGTGTATTTGAACAGCTGACCGGTAACTCAACAGCGGTGCGGCCAACATCGCGGCCATCCCGCAAATCGGTTAACGAAACTCTGGGCATTGTCACCGTCTGGTCAGGCATTTCGCAGGTGGTTTCCTTTGGGTTAAAGGTCACAGTCAGTGACTGATAGCCCAGATAGTCATTGTTCCAGCTTCCGGAGGCGACAACGCCGGCTGCGGTATCTTCCGATGGAGTCGCGCCAAAGATATTGGCGTTATGCAGTACCATAGTCACAATCGATGCACTGCCACTCTGCGTCACGGTATAATACTTACTGTCAGTTACGCCGGGATCTGCCGGGAGCAGCGTGGCAGTCAGCGTATAGCTCAGGTTACCGCCGCTGAGTGTGGTATCGCCGTTACCATAGTTGACCACATCCGTATAACCACTGGTCTGAAACTTTACCCAGCGTGCCGCCCCCGCCACATTAATAAACTTCACGTAGAAGCCATTTTTAATCGGGCTGACAAAGTGCACGGCATTCGAAAAAGTGAGCGCAAAGCAGCCCACCGGGATCGTCCAGGTACCGGTGCGGGTCTCTGCATAGCTGCTTTGTGTGTTCAGCAGGGTGGAAATATCAATCGTGTCCGTGGCCTTCACGGTGGATCCGCTTTTCAGTGAACAGCCCGCCTGTACAAACGCCGGGAAAGCTGCCAGCAGCAGTAACAGCAGAAATCCTGCTTTTGCACTCATTTCTCTCTTTCTCCTCAGTGCTGACTTTTCTGCATCAAACACAGGTTGTCACCGTCTGTTTTTGGTGAGTGGATGCGGCATGCTTCGCCTTCGGCCAACTGGACTTCCAGCCACTCTGGCAGTTGGTCAGCCTTTACATACAGCTGGCTGCCCTGTGACACATAGCCCATATCATTGCCTGAACGATCTTTCACATCTGCGCCAAAGGGCAGCGGTTGACCATTGACCTGATGCGCGCTCAACGTGAAGACTTTGCGGGTGTCGGTCTGGTAACGGATATAGCTGATGCTGCCCGCCCAGGGGGCGATATGGCCGATATTGCCTTTCAGTTCGCCGCTGCTGGCACTGTTCTGGTTGTTTTCCAGACGGTAATTATTCATACGATAAGGCGTGACGGATGGCACCAGCACCACGCCTGAAGCATTGGTCCGCATCTCGCGGTTACCGTTGACCGTCGCCCCGGCAATACCGGGCGCATCAAGGATCACAAAGGTATTTCCGGCATTACCGGAAGCCAGCACTCCACCCCGCCACAAGACCGCGCTGCCGCTGACGCTTCCGCCCAGTTGGCGGTACTCTGATGACTGGCTGTAGTTGCCGGTGAACCGCGCCCAGGGCGTTCTCCAGGCTCCATAGCCGCCAAATACCGAGTCGTTCCCGTCGTAGTCATGGCTGTAGTTGAGACTGTAATCAAGCAGTCCGGTGCTACCGTTAGCCCCAACTTCGGAACCGCCATATTTCCCGTCCCGGAGCGCGCTGCGCACAGTCATATTGGCGTTGTTACCCAGCAGGGTGAACGGCAGGGTCAGCATCAGCTCAATACGGTTTTCATCGTAACTTTTACGGTTACCATAATTCTGTTCATCGTATTCGTTGCTGCTGTTGTTACTGTCGTATTCATAGTGATTACGGCGAACCGACAGGCTCCAGGTGGCTCGATGAAAATTGTTGCTGTAGGTCAGGCTGTACTGTCGCGAAGATTGCTGGCTGTTCCAGTACTGCTGCCAGTAGCCATCCAGCGCAATGCGCCCCCAGCCTTCAGGCAGAGTTTGATCGAGGTTGATGTTAAAGCTCTGCTTACTCCGTTTATAGATCTGTGCGCTCTCCTGCTTGCGGGCGATGTCGTTCATCTGCACCGCGTCATAAAAGGAGAGATAACCCGAAGTGTCGTAATAAAACGTCGCTAAAGTCAGGTTAGTTTTGGTGGCAAAGTAGCGGCTAAAGGAGAGCTTCCAGCGCTGCCCCTGAAAAGTTTTACCGTTTTGCTGACGGGCGCTGGCTATATCCACGTTGCCAGAAAAAGACCCAAGGCCGGGAATGCTGATCGCGCTGCCCACCAGCGCGGAATAGTAATCAGGGCTTAGCGTCGTTCCGCTGTACAGCGTCAGGTAGTTATTCATCCCGTGCGAGATATCACCCTGAACAAACGCCGGATGTTCGTCAATCCCCTGCATCTGCACTTTACCGGCAGTCAGCAGCCATTCTGACGTTCCTTCGCGCAGCATATCGGAGACCGTGGAATAAGGGACAGTGAAGCGCTCTGTAGATCCTCCGCCGTTCACTACTTCAACGGTTAAATCGTTTCGCGAGCCAGTTGGCATCATGTCATCAATTTCAAACGGACCTGGCGGTACGTTAAGCTGGTACACAATAGCGTCGTTCTGATAAATCTTGACGACTGCATTGCTGGTAGCCACGCCCCGGATCACCGGCATATAGGTCCGGTATGAATCCGGATACATTCGCTGATCCTGCTTCAGCGTCACTCCGCGAAAACGCAGGCTATCGAACCAGGGGGAGCTGGTGTAGCTGTCCCCAACACGCACCACCGAGCGTAAAGCGGGAAGCGCCCTCTCAACGTAACGTGAATTGTTGACCCACTGGCCGTCGGTGGCACGATTTTTCAGAAAGTTCGAATTATCAATAAACTGCCAGCCAGCAAGATTGATGCCGCTGTTCAGGGACAGAAAGACATTGTTCGCATCGCCATAGCCGTCCTGCCGGTGGGAATTGTAGTAGCTGAGGTTGTAATTGGTGAAGGCACCATTAATCCCCGCGTTCCACAGTTCCGGCGCGATCCAGCTACGATCTTTGTTGTAAATATAAGCCTGTGGAATCGTCAGATTAAGACGTAACTGCCCGGCATTAAGGTTCGCCTGGCCCCCGTGAATAATCTGGCTGACCGGCGTCCAGTCGCCCTGCCTGTCACCCTGCGGGAGTTTATCCATTTTGATTGAGAGAATGCTGATCGAACTGTCATTGAGATAAAAGGTGCGCTCATCCACCACCTTTACCGGCAGATTGCCGCGCCAGTCACCATTGATGTAAACATCCAGATCGTAAATGCCTGGTGCAATGGTCTGGTCCGCGTTATTCCAGCCAGCCTGTGCGGAATCGCCAGCCATCATGCTGGTATTAAAGTTTGCAGCTGCAGCCATGCAGGGCACCATCAGCGTCACCAACCCGCTGGAAAAGATCGCCCTACTGACGACAGCTGAAAGCAAATTCCGCCTTGCTTCCATCATCTCAACCTTCAACATCCTGTCGATTATTTTAACGTCACGGTCAGGGGAACGCGGCTGCCGTAATCATCGATATACACTAACTGATACTTTCCGTTCTGCGGGGCAAATGATCCGCCAGCAGGAGTCTGGCAGCTGAAAGGAGGGATAAAGACCGCCTTGCTGATTAAATTATCCTGCTTTTTGCCCTGCTGAACCCGTGTGCTTTTACCATCCCATTTCATCATCTGGATCAGCGTGATGTAGTAAGGAGTGGCATTGTCAATGCAGACGGTTGAACCGTTATTTTTCAAGCCCAGATGGCTGGGAATATCGGCAGTCGATATTTTTAATGACGACGGACGCCAGAAAAGCTTGATGCGATTTCTGATTGCCATCTGCAAATAATCTGTCCCCGCGTCCATTTTTTCCGGAACGGGTGGAATGTCGAGGATATTTATCCAGAAAACAGTTTCCCGATCGGTGGCAAAACGGGTGACCTGATCTTTGCGGTTAATCCGCAAAATCTGCCCGTCGTTACCGTTAATTTTAACTACCGGTGGCACAATGGTGAACGGGGTAATAATGTTTTCCGGTTTTTCATTCTGTCGCCCATCATCAATCCACGACTGAATAAGGTGTTGATCCCGACTTTTGTTGATCAACTGTACTGACACGCTTTTAGCATCGGAGGGAAAGACAACGCGCGTGGTATTAATCACCACGTTAGCTTCCGCACTCAGACTCAACAGCATCCCTGAAATAATGAGAAAGATTTTTCCCACAACTGCTCCTGAACTTAAACTAAAAAAGACAGGAAAGCAGCGCCTTCCTGTCTGTCACTTATTCGTAGCTAAAGGTATAGGTAGCCGTGGTCACAACCGAACCGGTTGAAGCACTGGCACCGCCGTAGTTGTAGTAGTTTGCGTACAGGTTAATCACGCCTTCCGCACCGGTATCATAAACCGTGCTGCCGGACTGAGTCGTTTTCAATCCAGTGGCCATTGCAGTGCCCATATTCACCACCTGAGAACCGTCTGAGGTGATAGCAATACCCACGCCCTGCGCAGTACCGGATTCATTTTTCAGGTATTTCATATCATCTGAAACGTTAGAACCGCTGAAAGCGATATCCAGTGACTGTGCCGCCGTGCTGGTCGCATCAAAACCAGTACAACCTGAAACGTTCAGAGTAAATGGCGTGGCGCTGGCACTGACCACACCCACAGTGGTACCCAAATCGCTTTTAGCAACGGGGGCTACGTTCACGGTAAAGTCAGCACCGTTATTGGTGGTGACATTACAGGTGGTATCACTGACTGCTCCGTTAAAGGTAACGATGCCACCTGCCACTGGTGCGCTGGTTGCAGCAACCGCATTGCCTGCGGTAAAGGCAGCCACGATAGCTGAAACTGCAAAAAACTGATTGACCTTGTTCATTTTCATCCCTCTGTCCCGCACGCTTAGCGGGAACTATTCACCAACATTTCATCCTGTAAAATCGCGACTGGGAAAGATTAAAACTCAACACAACCCGATTTTCGGCAATATTCTCTATCCTTCAGTTGGAACAAGTAAATAGCATTAATTTGCTTTAAAGCGCCGGTTAACTGAATGATTTCTGGTGCGGATAGTATTTACATTTGGCTTAACATTACTAATCAGGCGGTTAACAACAATCAAAAAAGAATGAATGTAAAAAACAATCAACATTCAATACAATAAGACTCTATAAATAATAAGCTCCCTGCATAAAAATCTCCCTAACTCCCATTTACTTCCGGGACTTACGTTAAGCCAACTAAATTAAATGGAAAAAAAATAATGAACCAATCATGTTATTTAAATATATTTAGCGCATTCTTTCTGGATTAAATGTTATTTTTACCTGTTACGTGCCGGGCGAGACGGCTGCGAATGCACTACTCTTTTACAGGGATCCGTCCCGTAAAGGAGGATAAAATGCCGCAAGATAAACAGACCAACCGACGCATTGTGCTGGCCTCACGACCGCATGGCGCGCCAACGGAAAACAACTTCCGTCTTGAATCACAACACCTTCCCGTTCCCGGGAAAGGACAAATCCTGTTGCGTACCGTCTGGCTTTCGCTGGACCCTTATATGCGTGGCCGCATGAGTGATGCCCCCTCTTATGTTCCCCCGGTTCAGATCAATGAGGTAATGGGCGCGGGTACGGTAGCAATTGTCGAACAATCAAATCATGAGGACTACACCACAGGCGACTGGGTGGTCAGTAATAGCGGCTGGCAGGATTTTGCCCTGTCGGATGGCAAAGACCTGTTTAAACTCAGTGGTCCGGTGCTGAAACATCCTTCGTGGGCGCTTGGGATGCTGGGGATGACCGGTTTCACCGCTTATATGGGACTGCTGGATATCGGTAACCCGCAGCCGGGCGAAACCGTCGTAGTCGCCGCTGCAACCGGCGCAGTGGGATCGATGGTCGGCCAGATTGCCAAGCTCAAGGGTTGCTATGTGGTTGGCATTGCCGGTGGCACAGAGAAGTGCCGCCATGCCGAACAGGTTCTGGGATTTGACCGCTGCCTGGATCACCGCTCTGGCGATCTGGCCGAAGCACTGAAACGCTACTGCCGTGACGGCATTGATGTCTATTTCGAAAGCGTGGGCGGCAAGGTGTTCAATGCCGTGCTGCCGCTGATGAACACTAAAGGCCGCATTCCGGTCTGCGGTCTGATCGCCGACTACAACAGCACTGAACTGCCGGCAGGCCCGGACCATCTGCCGCCATTCCAGAGCGCTATCTTGCGTAAACGCCTGCGCGTTGAAGGCTTTATCATTACTCAGGATTACGGCCACCGCTTTGGAGAGTTTTTCAGCCAGATGAGCCAGTGGGTGGCGGAAGATCGCTTCGTTTTCCGTGAAGATATTATCGACGGACTGGATAACGCCCCTGAAACCTTTATCGGGATGCTTGAAGGCAAGAATTTTGGCAAGGTGCTGATCAGGGTCGCTGGCGATAAACCTTAAGGAGGACAGCATGAAAGTATTAATGGTGCTGACGTCGCACGATCGGTTAGGGGATACCGGGAAAAAAACCGGGTTCTGGCTGGAAGAGTTTGCTGCACCTTATTACGTGTTCCGCGACGCTGGCATGAATGTGGTGCTGGCTTCTCCGGCTGGCGGCCAGCCGCCGCTGGATCCAAAAAGTGACGAGCCTGACGCACAGTCCGTGGATACCGAACGTTTCCGCAAAGATATTGCCACCCAGCAGTTGCTGGCAAATACGCAGCAGTTGGAAACCATTGACAGTAGTAAATTTGATGCGGTGTTTTATCCGGGCGGACATGGCCCGCTGTGGGATCTGGCGGAAGATAAAAAAAGCATTGAACTGATCGAAAATTTTTATGCCAACGGCAAGCCCGTGGGTGCAGTCTGCCATGCTCCAGGCGTGCTGCGTCATGCCAAAAAACCGGATGGCAGCGCGCTGGTCGCAGGGAAACGGGTTACCGGCTTCAGCAACAGCGAAGAGCGCGCCGTCGGGCTGACAGATGTGGTACCTTTCCTGGTTGAGGATGCATTGACTGCGCTGGGGGCCGAATATGAAAAAACCGATGACTGGGGCGTTTACACCCTGACCGACGGTCATCTGGTCACCGGACAGAATCCCGCATCCTCCGCCGCCGCAGCCGAAGAGCTGCTGAAACTGCTTCATCAATAACACCAGGAGGTGGAATGAAACTGTTAAGCCAGGATTTCAACGATGGCGCTAAGCTGCCAGAGCGCCAGGTCTTTAATGGCATGGGTTATACCGGCGACAACCTCTCCCCGCATCTGGCGTGGGACGATGTACCGCCAGGCACCAAGAGTTTTGTCGTAACCTGCTACGATCCCGATGCGCCGACCGGCTCTGGCTGGTGGCACTGGGGCGTGGCTAACCTGCCAGCTGACACGCGCGTGCTGCCACAGGGTGCAGGTTCCGGCGTGGCCGAACTGCCTGCCGGTGCGGTGCAGACCCGTACCGACTTTGGCAAAGCAGGCTACGGCGGTGCGGCTCCACCAAAAGGTGAAAGCCACCGTTATATCTTTACGGTCTATGCGTTAGACGTGGAAAAACTGGAAGTGGATGAGAACGCCAGTGGCGCTTATCTCGGCTTTAACGTGCATTTCCATCAGTTAGCCAGCGCATCCATCACTGCGATGTACAGCTGAGAAAGAACAGCGTCCCGCGCTCTGAGCGGTGCGGGACGTATTGTCAGGGGAGATGTTTTGGGCGTCGCCCCTTTCCTTCAGGCTTTCATTCAGATTTCAGCAATCACTACCCACATCGGACCCTGCCCGACGGCATAGCGAGCCAGCGGCTGCAGTAATCCCTGCTCCCCTTTGATTTTATAGACTTCAATATGGTGTGACTTTTGACCTGCCGCCACCAGATAGTTGCCACTGTTATCAATGTTAAATCCGCGCGGCTGAGTTTCCGTCGGCTGATGGCCTTCTACCGTCAGGAGGCCGCCGTCTTCGCTGACGCTGAACACGGTCAGGATGCTGCCGGTACGATCGCAGCTGTAAAGATGGCGGCCATCCGGCGTCAGGTGGATATCAGCTGCCCAACGGGTATCACTGAAATCTGCTGGCATCATGTCCAGGCTTTGCACGCGCTCCACGTCACCGCGGGCGTTATGCAGCTGCCAGACGTCAACGGTACTGTCCAGCTCGTTCACGCAGTAGGCGTACTGTTTGCCCGGATGGAACACCATATGGCGCGGACCAGCCCCTTCCACCGTAGTGACCTGGGTCTGTTTGTGTGGCTGCAGTTCACCATTTTCCTGCAGATCGAACAGGCAGATGCGGTCCTGCTTCAGCGCCGGGACAAACAGGGTTTTGTTATCCAGATCGATGTTGGCCGAGTGACAGCCATCAAGCCCTTTAATCACCTGCAGCGGCTCACCAGGCAGGCCATCTGCACCCACCGGCGACACGCTGACGCAGGCATCGTTATAGGAGCCAACGAAGATAAAGCGTCCCTGACGATCGGTGGAGATATGCGTCGGGCTGCCCGGAAGCGATGCGTGCCCCGCTTCCTTCAGCTTGCCCTCGCCATCAATTTTATAGGCCACAACGCGGAATTCAGGTCGCACGCCAACATAGAGAAAACGCTTATCGGGGCTAACCACCATCGGCTGAACCTGACCTGGCGCATCCACCACCTGCAGCAGAGTAAGCGCACCTTCATCATTGAGCTGCCAGGCGTGGATCTGCTGGCTTTCCGGACTGGCGGTATAAACGACTTGTTTCATGAATTCTCCTTTTTCGGGGTAATCTTTTGCCCAAAGCGTAGCGCGTTTTTCCTCTCCGCGTAGGGGGATTTGTGAGAGCAATGTTGTCCGCCGAGCCACAAGGTGTACACTCGGAAATTCTTGTTCAGCTACTTTCGGAACTGTTTATGAGTTATCGCATCATTGCTTTGGATCTGGACGGCACCCTGTTAACGCCGCGTAAAACCATTCTGCCTGAGTCGCTGGAAGCACTGAAAAAAGCCCGCGAGGCTGGCGTGAAGGTCGCCATCGTCACCGGCCGTCACCATGTTGCTATTCATCCTTTTTATCAGGCACTGGCGCTGGATACACCTGCAATTTGCTGTAATGGCACCTATTTGTATGATTATCATGCAAAAAATGTTTTGAAGTCCGATCCGCTGCCGAAAGATAGGGCTCTGCGCGTGATTGAGATGCTCGACGAAGCGGCGATCCACGGCCTGCTGTATGTTGATAACGCCATGCTTTATCAGACCGAAACCGGCCACGTTACCCGCACCATCAACTGGGGGCTGTCACTGCCCGAGCATCAGCGCCCGGTGTTTAACCGGGTAGAGAGTCTGGCAAAGGCCGCTGAGGAGGCTGACTCCATCTGGAAATTCGCCCTGTCCCATCCTGACACCCGGGCGTTGCAGCAATTTGCTGAAAAGGTGGAAAAGGAGATGGGCCTGGCCTGCGAATGGTCATGGCACGATCAGGTGGATATTGCGAAAGCGGGCAACAGCAAAGGCAAACGCCTGGCGGAATGGGTCGCTTCTGAAGGGCTGCAGATGAGCGATGTGCTGGCCTTCGGCGATAACTACAACGACCTGAGCATGCTGGAAACGGTCGGACTGGGCGTGGCGATGGGCAACGCCGACGACGCCATTAAAGCGCGCGCCGGTCGGGTTATTGGCACCAATCTGGAACCAGGCATTGCGGAAACGATTTATCGCGAAGTGCTGTAATACGATCAGGGCGTGATTGCCACGCTCTTGATCTGCGCATAAAGCCACATTCCCGGCTTGATCATCAGTTCATCGCGAGCCCAGGGCGTGATCCGCGCCCAGATTTCGCTTTGTCCCACCAGCAACTTCACCTCAATCTGATCGTCAACATCCACCAGCTCCACCACCTGCGCCGGGATCACATTGCGGATGCTGCTGTTGACCGGTGGCTGCAGCACCAGCGACAGGGCCGTCATTGCATAGTGCGGATGCTGCTCAAGCACCTGAACCCGCAGCACGCTGCTCAGCTCCGTTCGCGGCAGCCACGGCCGCATCGCGCTGCTGGCCCACACCTTCTCCAGCGTGCCCAGCGCTTTCACTTCTCCGTTATCCAGCACCAGTACGTTGTCCGCCAGCTGCAGAATTTCATCAAGGCTGTGGCTGACATACAAAATCGGGATCTCCACCTGGCTGGCCAGTTTCTGCAGATACGGCAGCAGCTCACGCTTTCGCGGCAGATCCAGCGAGGCCAGCGGCTCATCCATTAGCAGAATTTCCGGCGCGGTAAGCAGCGCACGGCCAATCGCCACACGCTGTTTTTCGCCGCCGGAGAGTGAAACCGGAAAGCGACTCAGCAGCTCTTCAATACCCAGCAGCCGGACCAGAGAATCAAACTGTGGGCGCATACTTTTCGCCATGCCATATTCGAGATTCCCCCGCACGCGATAGTGCGGGAATAACCGGGCATCCTGAAACACATAGCCAATCCGCCGCTTTTCCGGCGGCAGATTCAGCCCGCTTGCAGCATCAAGCAGCGACCTGCCGTTCAGTGAAATCTGGCCTTCCTGCGGCAGAGTTAAGCCGCCGATAGCATTAATCAGCGAGGTTTTCCCCGCGCCGGAGACGCCGAAAATTGCGGTAATCCCCTTTGCAGGCAAATTAGCCTTGATCTTAAGGCGGTGGTCACCAAGATGCTGGATGAAATTTAACTCTAACATCAGGCCCCCAGCCGTTTACGGCCCCAGCGGGCCAGCCATTCAGAAGCCCACAGTGAACCAAGCGCCAGTAAAATAGCAATCACGCAGAGACGCGCCGCCGCGTTTTCCGCGCCGGGCGTTTCAATCAGGGTGTACATGGCAGAAGGGATGGTGCGCGTTTCGCCCGGAATGTTGGAAACGAAGGTGATAGTCGCGCCAAACTCGCCCAGCGAACGGGCAAAGGCCAGCACCGTACCAGCGATGATCCCCGGCAGGGTCAGCGGCAGAGTAATGGTGAAAAAGACCCGCCAGCGTCCGGCTCCTAAAGTGCGTGCGGCCAGTTCCAGCTTGCTGTCCACCCCTTCCAGGGCCAGGCGGATTGCCCTGACCATCAGCGGGAAAGCAATCACCGCCGAGGCCAACGCCGCACCGCGCCAGCTGAAGGCAAAGGTAAAGCCGAACCAGTCGTAGAGGTATTCACCAATAAAACCGCGACGACCAAAGCCAATCAGCAACAGATAACCCACCACTACCGGTGGCAGCACCAGCGGCAGGTGGATCAAACTGTCCAGCAGGGTTTTGCCGGGAAAGCGGCAGCGGACCAGGACCCATGCCATCAGGATCCCGAACGGCAGACTGAATAAAACCGCCACGGTGGAGACTTTCAGGCTCAGGGCGACGGCCTGCCATTCGGGGTCACTGAGGATCATGATTCAGGTGTAAATCCATAACGTTTGAAAATGGCAGCCGCTTCCGGCCCTTTGAGATAGTTATAAAACGCGGTGACGGTGGCAGAGTTACGATCTTTGATCATCGCCATCGGGTATTCGACCGGCTTGTGGCTGTCGACAGGGAACGATCCCACCACGGTGACTTTTTTACTGGCAACCGCATCAGAACCATACACGATGCCATAAGGCGTTTCATTGCGCTCAACCAGCGCCAGAGCCGCGCGAACGCTGTTGCCGCGTGCCAGCACGGGTTCCAGCTCTGTCCAGGCCCCCAGATTCTGCAATGCTTCTTTGGCGTATATCCCGGCCGGAACGTGGTCCGGATCGCCAACGGAGAGGCGCTGACCTTTCAGCAGACTTTTCCAGTCGGTGGTTTTCGAAATAGTCACCGGCTGCGGCTTGCCCTCAGCAGGTGCAACCAGCACCAGATCGTTGCCCAACAGGGTATAACGACTGGACTCGTCGATAGTTTTCTTCTGCGCAGCGTAATCCATCCACTGCTGGTCAGCAGAGATAAATAGATCGGCAGGCGCGCCCTGCTCAATCTGACGCGCCAGGGTGGAAGAAGAAGCAAAAGAGGAAACAACTTTCACCTCTTTGCCTTTCTGATACTGCTCAGCAATGTCCTGCAGCGCATTGGTCAGGGAAGCCGCTGCAAAAACGGTAATATTTTCTGCCGCAACGGCATGGCCGGCTACGCTGACGCTGAGTACAGCACCGGCGAAGAAATGGCGTAATTTCACAGACATGGTGTTCTCCAGAGGGTATCGTTATGTAACCGCTACTATAACGAGACAAAAAAACACTGTCATAGAGTTTATCGGCAGAAACAGCAAGAAGTTGAGGCAGCGCAAGAAAACAAACGCCCGGAAGGATCCGGGCGCGAAGAGAAAGTGCTTTACTGGCGGTTTTTTGCCGGCTGGTCGTTGCGGTGACCAATTTTAGAGATGACGTTAAAGACTTCACCCAGTCCGTAAATCAGGCCCAGGATGATCGCCATCACCACAGGAACCATGAGGATTGCTTCCCCAAGACCCAACAGTAAATCCAGCATGGTAGCCTCCAATGCCTCTTTTAAAAAAGCCATTGTATCCACAGCGAAAAAAAGTGCACTGACCTTTTGTGCGTTTTACTCGTCTTTACGTACAAGCCCCACGACAGTGTACAATTCAGGGAACACTATTTTTCCGGAGCAACTATGCAGGCCGAACTCTCCCTGATCCTGAAATTACAGCAGCGGCTGTTTGCCGATCCACGCCGCATTGAGCTGCTAAAACAGATCCGACACACTGGCTCCATCAGCCAGGGCGCCAAATTGGCAGGCATCAGTTACAAAAGTGCCTGGGACGCGGTCAATGAGATGAACACGCTGGCCGATCGCACGCTGGTCGAACGGGCCACGGGCGGTAAAGGCGGTGGCGGCGCAGTAGTCACCCCTTATGGCGAAAGGCTAATCCAGCTGTTTGCGCTACTGGAACAAATCCAGCAGAAAGCTTTTGATGTGCTACAGGACGATGTGCCGCTGGGCAGCCTGCTGGGAGCCATTGCCCGCTTTTCATTGCAGACCAGCGCCCGTAACCAACTGTTTGGCACCCTGGTGCAGCGCGATGAACAGTCAGTCCAGCAGCATGTGGAAGTCTTGCTGGCGGACGGTAATACCCGGATAAAAGTGGCGCTGACTGAGCAAAGCGCCAACCGTTTGTCGCTGGAGACCGGCAAAGAAGTGCTGGTGTTGATCAAAGCGCCATGGATTGACGTCACGCACGCTACCTCTGCGGCAGATAATCAGCTGAGCGGGACTCTCAGCCATCTGGAGCAGGGTGATTCGCACAGCGAGGTGCTGATTGCCCTGCCAGGCGGTGAGACTCTGTGCGCCACCCTGCCCAACGAGCGGGTGGAAGCCCAAAAACTTCAGGTCGGGCAGGCTGTCACAGCACATTTTAATGCTGACCGGGTGATTATCGCCACGCTGCTCTGAAAACAGGGGCAGGATTTGACATTGCGTTCCGGGAAGATTATTAGTTTGGGTACAATGCATAAAATGGAATAAACAATGTCGACGTTGCATATTTCGCAAGGCACGTTTCACCTGAGCGATACCCGCACTCTTACTCTGAACGATCTGACCCTGCATTCCGGCGAGAGCTGGGCCTTTGTGGGTGCCAATGGCAGTGGCAAGTCCTCGCTGGCGCGTGCGCTGTCCGGTGAGCTGAAACCTGCCAGGAGCACCGTGGACAGCCAGTTTACCCGCCCTGCCCGCCTCTCGCTTGAGCAGCTGCAAAAGCTGGTTTCCGATGAGTGGCAGCGCAATAACACCGACCTGTTAAGTCCTGGCGAAGAAGATACCGGACGCACCACCGCTGAAATTATTCAGGATGAGGTGAAAGACAGTGCCCGCTGCCAGCGGCTCGCCGACATTTTCGGCATCACCCGTCTGCTCGATCGCCGCTTCAAATACCTTTCCACCGGTGAAACGCGCAAGACCCTGTTATGTCAGGCGCTGATGGCCCAGCCGGATTTATTGATCCTTGATGAACCGTTTGACGGGCTGGACGTGGAGTCGCGCAGCAACCTGGCCCAGGTACTGTCAGAGCTGCATCAGCAGGGTTTTACCGTGGTGCTGGTACTGAACCGTTTTGACGATATTCCTGATTTTATCGGCAAGGTTGGCGTGCTGGCCGAATGTACGCTGACCCACGTCGGCCCCCGCAGTGAAATCCTCGCGGAAGCCCTGGTCGCGCAGCTGGCACACAGCGAACGTTTACAGGGAATGACGCTGCCGGAATCTGATGATGCCAGCCTCAAACCGGCACTGCCTCCGGATGCGCCGCTGATCGTACTGCGCAATGGCGTGGTGTCATATAACGACAAGGCGATCCTGAACCAGCTGAGCTGGGAAGTGAAACCGGGCCAGCACTGGCAGATCGTGGGGCCAAATGGAGCTGGCAAATCAACCCTGCTCAGCCTGGTCACCGGCGATCATCCTCAGGGCTACAGCAACGATCTGACGCTGTTTGGCCGTCGTCGCGGCAGTGGTGAAACCATTTGGGACATCAAGCAGCATATTGGTTACGTCAGCAGCAGCCTGCATCTGGACTATCGCGTCAGCAGCAGCGTGCGCAATGTGATCATCTCCGGCTACTTCGATTCCATCGGCATCTATCAGGCCGTTTCCGACCGCCAACACTTCCTGGCGGGTATGTGGCTGCAGCGGCTCGGCATGGATGGAGCGCTGGCCGACGCCCCGTTCCACAGCCTCTCCTGGGGACAGCAACGCCTGGTGTTGATTGCCCGCGCACTGGTCAAGCACCCTGCATTGCTGATCCTCGATGAACCGTTGCAGGGGCTGGATCCGATTAACCGCCAGCTGGTGCGCCGTTTTGTTGATGTGCTGATTAGTGAAGGGGAAACTCAGCTGCTGTTCGTCTCGCACCACGCGGAAGATGCGCCACAGTGCATCACTCACCGCCTGACATTTGTTCCGGATGGGGACACTTACCGCTATCAGCAGGACGACCTTCGTTGAATCAGGCGGAAGTGCCGGGATTGGCTTAACGCGGGCCTGGCGCTTCCCTGCCCCACAGTTTTATATATCTGGCAACATATGCCACCAGCATAGTCAGCGGGGTTTTATTATTAGTGTAACCGCTACCATTATTTTGCAATGTGGCAACCGCATTCATGGATTATTTTGTCGTTTACCCTGAAACTTCGGAATTTTCAGCTTGTGTAAACGATTCCATTTATCCAGACTCGATCACGCTTTGTTTTCCCGCACTGTGCTATTTTTCTTTAAGGCTACCAGGGCATAAAGAAGGTTATCAGGACTCAACATGCAAAAATTTAATCCGGTCGATCACCCGCATCGCCGCTATAACCCATTGTCCGATCAGTGGATTCTGGTTTCTCCTCACCGCGCTAAACGCCCATGGCAAGGCGCACAGGAGACCGCATCACAAGAAAAATTGCCCGCACATGACCCGGACTGCTTCCTGTGTCCTGGCAACACGCGCGTCACCGGTGATAAAAACCCGGACTACACCAGTACCTATGTTTTCACTAACGATTTTGCCGCGCTGATGACCGATACGCCGGATGCGCCGGAAAGTGCAGACATTCTGATGCGCTGCGAAAGCGCACGCGGTACCAGCCGGGTAATCTGCTTCTCACCAGATCACAGTAAGACGCTGCCTGAGCTTAGCGTTTCCGCACTGGAAGATGTGGTGAGAACCTGGCAGGAGCAGACCGCCGATCTCGGCCAGCACTACCCATGGGTGCAGGTTTTTGAGAACAAAGGCGCAGCGATGGGCTGCTCTAACCCCCATCCGCATGGCCAGGTCTGGGCCAACAGCTTCCTGCCGAATGAGGCGAAGCGCGAGGACGATTTACAGCGTGCTTACTACGACCAGCACCAGTCACCGATGCTGGTGGATTACACCGCCCGCGAGCTGAAAGATGGCAGCCGCACCGTGGTGGAAACCGAACACTGGCTGGCCGTGGTGCCGTGGTGGGCAGCGTGGCCATTTGAAACGTTGCTGCTGCCGAAAGCGCACATCAAACGCCTGGTCGATCTCACTGGTGCCCAACGCCAGGATCTGGCGCTGGCACTGAAAAAATTAACCAGCCGCTATGACAACCTGTTCCAGTGCTCCTTCCCCTACTCGATGGGATGGCACGGCGCACCATTCAATGGTGAAGCCAACGATCACTGGCAGCTGCATGCCCACTTCTACCCGCCGCTGCTGCGTTCCGCCACGGTGCGCAAATTTATGGTCGGCTATGAGATGCTGGCAGAAACCCAGCGCGATTTAACGGCGGAGCAGGCTGCAGAGCGCCTGCGTTCCGTCAGTGATATTCATTTCCGCGAGACGGGAGCATAACAATGACTTTAAAGACCTCTACCCAACAGATTTTTGCCGAGAAGTTTGGCTATGCCGCTGACCATACCTTCCAGGCTCCTGGCCGTGTGAACCTGATTGGCGAACATACCGACTACAACGACGGCTTCGTTCTGCCGTGTGCTATCGATTACCAGACGGTGATCGCTTGTGCCAGACGTGACGATCGTCAGGTACGTGTTATCGCCGCTGATTACGATAATCAGCAGGATATCTTCTCGCTGGATGAACCTATTCTGACCCATAAAGATCAGATGTGGTCTAACTATGTGCGTGGCGTGGTCAAACACCTGCAGAAGCGCAGGAAAGACTTTGGCGGCATGGATATGGTTATCGCTGGCGATGTGCCGCAGGGAGCCGGTTTGAGCTCTTCCGCATCGCTGGAAGTGGCTGTGGGGACTGTTTTCCAGCAGCTTTATCATTTGCCGCTGGATGGCGCAGAAATCGCGGTCAACGGCCAGGAAGCTGAAAATCAGTTCGTCGGTTGTAACTGCGGCATTATGGATCAGCTGATCTCCGCGCTGGGCAAAAAAGACCATGCGATGCTGCTGGACTGTCGCACGCTGGGTACCCGTCCGGTGCCAATGCCTGAAGATATCGCGGTGGTGATCATCAACTCTAACTTCCGCCGCAGCCTGGTGGGCAGCGAGTACAACACCCGCCGCCAGCAGTGCGAAACCGGCGCGCGATTCTTCACCCAGACTTCACTGCGCGACGTGGATCTCAACAAGTTTAAAGCCGTTGAGAACGAGCTGGATCCGGTGGTAGCCAAACGTGTTCGTCACGTGCTGACCGAAAACGCCCGTACGCTGGAAGCCGCCGATGCGCTGGCAAAAGGCGATCTGGCGCGGATGGGCGCGCTGATGGCGGAATCTCATGCCTCCATGCGTGATGACTTCGAAATCACCGTACCGCCAATTGATATGTTGGTGGATATCGTTAAGGCCACGTTGGGCGATCGCGGAGGCGTTCGTATGACCGGCGGCGGCTTTGGGGGCTGTGTGGTAGCACTGATGCCGCTGGATCTGGTGGACACGGTCAAGGCTGCCGTGGCGGACCAGTACGAAGCGAAATCCGGCATCAAAGAAACCTTCTACGTCTGCAAAGCCTCTACGGGAGCGGGTCAATGCTAACTATTTCTTCCCATGCGCCGGATGGGCTGCCGTGGCATATCACCACGCTGCGTAATGCCGGAGGTATGGTGGTCACCATTATGGACTGGGGTGCCACCTGGCTGTCAGCGCGGGTGCCGATGAGAGACGGTACGATGCGTGAAGCGCTGCTGGGCTGCCCCACACCGTCTGACTACCTGCATCAGTCTGCCTATCTGGGAGCGACCGTCGGCCGTTACGCCAACCGTATCGCCAACTCGACGATCAGCGCAGATGGCAAAACTTATCAGCTGGCGGCTAACCAGGGCGCCCACCAACTGCACGGCGGGCCGGAAGGCTTTAACAACCGCCGCTGGCAAATCGTGCGTCAGGCAGAGCAGGAAGTGGAATACAAGCTGGATTCTGTTGATGGCGATCAGGGCTATCCGGGCAATCTGCTGGTGACGCTGCTGTATCGCCTGGAAGATGATAACACCCTGTCAATCAGCTATCAGGCAACCGTGGATCAGGCCTGTCCGGTGAATCTTACCAACCATGCCTACTTTAATCTGGATGCGGATCACGACGATGCCCGTCATCACCGTCTGCAGCTCAATGCCGGGCACTATCTGCCGGTAAGCAGCGAAGGCATCCCCAATGCCGACCTGAAAGAAGTGGCAGGCACCAGCTTTGACTTCCGCCAGCCGAAAACGGTCGCGCAGGATTTCCTGCAGGATGAAGATCAGCGTGCGGTTAAGGGTTATGACCATGCCTTTCTGCTGAACAGCACGGACGGGGAACAACCCGCAGCAGAGCTGTGGTCGGCAGACGGCAGACTGAAGCTCAGCGTCTTCACCAGCGCCCCTGCCCTGCAATTCTACACGGGTAATTATCTGGAAGGCACTCCTGCTCGCGAGCAGGGCGTCTATACTGCCTTTCAGGGGATTGCCCTCGAGAGCGAGTTTCTGCCTGACTCACCGAATCATCCGGAATGGCCGCAGCCCGACTGCTGGCTGCAACCAGGTGAATCGTATCAGTCATTCACGCGCTATCGCCTGACGGCGGTTTGACTAAGCGCATGAAAATCGCGCATCGCATGCGCTACAGGCTTACTTGCCGTGAAGAATTCCGTTATGGTAATGGCCAGAAAAATTGCGACGGTCTGTGTCGGGCAATTTTCAGTTTACCATTATCTAGAAACGTCAGATTATTAAGGAGTTAAGCTATGGCTGTAACTAAGCTGGTTCTGGTACGTCACGGCGAAAGCCAGTGGAACAACGAAAACCGCTTTACCGGATGGTACGATGTGGATCTGTCCGATAAAGGGCGTACCGAAGCGAAAGCGGCGGGTCAGCTGCTGAAAAAAGAGGGTTTCACCTTCGATTTCGCTTACACCTCCGTGCTGAAACGTGCCATCCACACGCTGTGGAACATCCTGGACGAAGTGGATCAGGTCTGGCTGCCGGTTGAAAAATCCTGGCGTCTGAACGAGCGTCACTACGGTGCGCTGCAGGGTCTGGATAAAGCTGAAACCGCACAGAAATACGGTGACGATCAGGTTAAACAGTGGCGTCGCGGCTTCGCAGTGACGCCACCAGAGCTGGACCGTGCAGATGAGCGTTTCCCAGGCCATGACCCACGCTATGCGTCACTGACCGCTGAGCAGCTGCCAACCACTGAAAGCCTGGCACTGACCATCGACCGCGTGCTGCCATACTGGAATGAATCCATTCTGCCGCGCATGAAGAAAGGTGAAAAAGTGATCATCGCTGCACACGGTAACTCCCTGCGCGCACTGGTTAAATACCTGGATAACATGAGCGAAGAAGAGATCCTTGAGCTGAACATCCCTACCGGTGTTCCGCTAGTGTATGAGTTCGACGAAAACTTCAAGCCGATCAAACACTACTATCTGGGCGATGCCGACGAGATTGCCGCGAAAGCCGCAGCCGTTGCTAACCAGGGTAAAGCGAAGTAAGGATACTCGTTTTTGATAAAGCCCGTTAACGTCGGGCAGTTTATCAGTCAGTAATCTGAACCTGAGTTCGATATTGCGCCGGACTCAGGTTTTTTTAAATCCAGCAAAAGCTGAGCATTGCAGTGAGGCAGAATAGATCTGTTGGACAAGACGAAATTATATGCAATTATTAAAAATAAAAAGCGCTGAATTCGCACTTAGATTATGGGACTATTATGGCCCGACAGGAAACTACAAAAACACAGAATTGAAACCTGTATTATTCCCAGATCCTCATGACCAAATAATTTCTCATCAACCTTATAAAATACCGTTACCCGATTTCCTTAACAGATTAAGACCACTGTCTGATAAAAACCTGGTCAGGGAGCCACATTAATAATCATGAATGAGAACAGAGTGAAATTTATATTTTAAGTATACTCTTTATCATAATTGTATTTTTTTCCACGTTACTTAAGCTAACCAAAGAATCAAGCCACCCAGAAGGTAACATATTAAAATATTACCTGATGACGCCTTCAGTGATTACCCATACGCCAGGAGTGTCCGAACATTACGGCTTTTCGTATACTCCAGATGATAACTATGGTTACGAACGCTACTCTGTTGATTTCAAATCTGTTAAAAATCCTGAGCAGAAAAAATTATATTTGAAAAATATATCCGGATGCGAAAATCCGACCCGCTGAAATCAGAATCAGTGTTGAGCTTTGATGAGTCTAATCAAAGTCAGCCAAATGTGACTTTACTGCTAAATACCCAGCGGAAATAATCACGATTCCCTGGATGCTCAGGAACGCCTTAAAATCTGACAACCTGCCCATAGCAAAAACGTTTGCCACAGGCAGGAACTTTAATATTGCTGAGCCAGCAATCCGCGTCAAAATACTCCGCTAGCGGCCAGAGAACACCCGGCATTTACCCGCGGCGGGTTTGCACCGCGTCGGCCAGCTGGCGAAGCACCTTCTCGGTATCTTCCCAGCCGATACAGGCATCGGTGACGCTCTTGCCGTACACCAGCGGTTCACCACTTTCCAGGTTCTGATTGCCTTCCACCAGGTGGCTTTCAATCATCACGCCGATAATGGCCTTCTCGCCGCCCGCAATCTGCTGCGCCACGTCGTCCGCTACCGTCATCTGCTTCTGGAACTGCTTGCTGCTGTTGGCATGACTGAAATCAATCATCACCTGAGGCTCCAGGCCCGCTTTCTCCAGACCCGCTTTCACCGCATTGACATGGTGCGCGCTGTAGTTAGGCTCTTTACCGCCGCGCAGAATGATATGGCAGTCGCCGTTACCGCTGGTTTCAACAATCGCTGAGTGACCATATTTGGTAACGGAGAGGAAGCAGTGAGGCGCACCGGCGGCGTTGATAGCATCAATCGCCACCTTAATGGTGCCGTCGGTGCCGTTTTTAAAACCAACCGGACAGGAGAGACCGGAAGAGAGTTCGCGGTGAACCTGAGACTCCGTGGTACGCGCTCCGATAGCGCCCCAGCTCATCAGATCGGCCACATACTGCGGCGTGATCATATCTAAAAATTCACCCGCCGCTGGCAGACCTGAGTCATTGATATCCAGCAGCAATTTACGGGCAATACGCAGGCCATCATTAATCTGATAGCTGCCATCCATGTGCGGATCGTTAATCAGTCCCTTCCAGCCAACTGTGGTACGTGGTTTTTCAAAATAAACGCGCATCACCACTTCCAGGGAACCCTTAAGTTCCTCACGCAATTTCAGCAGACGCCCGGCATATTCTTTTGCCGCCGCGGTATCGTGAATCGAGCATGGCCCGATAACCACTAATAAACGATCGTCCTTTTTTTTCAGAATATGATGAATGGCCTGGCGGGCATGGGCAACGGTCTGCGCCGCCAGGTCCGTGGCAGGGTATTTTTCCAGCAGAGCGACAGGAGGAAGAAGCTCTTTTATCTCTTTGATTCTTAAGTCATCATTCTGATAATTCATAATATTTCCAGTGTTTTTCTTGGCCGTACTGCACACCAGGCGCATCACGCCCAATTTATCGCGTGAGGGGAGTGGTGTAAATCGACTTTGCTTAAATTCTTGCCCTGCAGAGTTGATGTTTTGTGGTTCTTAACTACACTTTTTGTTGTCAATACTTAAAAAAAACGCATAAAGATCACAAGCTTTACCTTTGTGGACATTATGCGGGGTGTTATTTCACATCCTGAGGACGTTTATTCAAACTGCTTTTTTCAAGGGTTTGATTGGGCAATATTCAAAATTTAACGGAGCATAATGATGAATAAGTTTGCAATCGTATTCCTGACAGCAGCGATGACTTTAGGCAGCGGTGCGGCAATGGCTGAGGACAGCAACAACGGGACAGCCAATCAGGCTGCTGATGCAGGTGCTGCAGGGGGTGGCTCCGTGCAGAAAATGGCCCCAAACAATGTTGATAACAGTAATATCAACAATACCGGCGACGCCACCACGCCTAAGCACCACAAGAAAGCAACGCATCATAAAAAAATGACTGCGGACCAGATCGATAAAAACTCGCAGTGTAAAGATGGTAAGTGCCCGGACATTAATAAAAAAGTCGGTCCTGGCGCGGATACCAAAACGGACGGTACCTCGCAGTAATATACACAGGCTTTTAGTGACGATTAAGGAGAGCTGCGGCTCTCCTTTTTATTGTCCGCCCTTTTTCTCCCGGTGACTTACTTCAGCCAGTTACGCTATTCTTAGACTCCCAGATTTTCTCCGGATAACCTGATGATTACGCTGCTGTTGATTGACGATCATCCGCTGGTGCAGGTTGCACTTGAAGCGGCGCTGGTCAATGTGCCCTTCCCTGTCATGCTGCTGGCGGCAGAAGAAGACGTTAAGGCCCGCCAGCTGCTGGAGCAGCAGCCCATTGAGGTAGTGGTGCTGGATATTGGCCTGGCGGACAGCGACGGGCTGCAGTTGCTCAAGTTTATCCGACGCCACCATCCGGACATTCCGGTGATAGTCTACTCCGCGCAGGAGGAACGTCTCTATTCGCGCCTGGCTGAAGCAGCTGGCGCAGCGGGCTATGTTGCCAAGCGCCAGCCGTTGCCCCAGCTTCTCTCCGCCATCCTCGCCGTGCTGGGTGGACAGCGTGCTTTCCCTCCTGAAATGGCCCTGGACCACAGTGAGTCTCTGCTCACGGCCAAGGAACAGCAAATTCTGGCTTTACTGGCGCAGGGATTCTCTAATCTGCAAATCGCCGGGCAGCTAAATATCAGCAATAAAACGGTCAGTACCCATAAGAAAAATATTATGGAGAAAACCGGTGCCGGCTCGGTAGTTGAACTGGCTGAAATATGGAAAACCCGGCAGTGACGGCACGCCTGGTGATGGTTTTGTTGCTATTGATCAGCCTGACGGCTGGTGCTGCGCTGCGCCCGATCAGCAGCGTTACACTGCCGCAGGAGATGATGCCGCTGGAGCAATCTGCGGCCTGGCAGGACAAAACGCTGCGTGTTGGGGTCCTGCGGGACAACAGTACGCCGTGGAATATGGTGGTCGGTCAGGATCTGTATGGCATCAACGCCGATTATCTGGTCGCCCTTAGCCGCGCCACCGGGATGCGCTTTCAGATTGATGCCTTCAATAACTGGCAGGCACTGACTCAAGCCCTGCAGCACGGGCAGCTGGATATTCTGTTTGGTGTACCGCAGCACAAACTGGCTGAGGGCATGAGCGCCACTCAGCCCTGGTTTACCAGCCCTCTACGCATCTATCGCAGCCGGGACAACCTGCGTCCGGTGATGTTCAACTCTGCCGATGCTCAAATCACCCTCAGCCGTGCCGCGCTGGCTCTGGTCGATCCGGCCTTTGCTCAGCGTCATCATTTCCAGGTGGTGGAGAACGATCTGCAGGCACTGTACGCGCTACTGAACAATCAGAGCGACTATGTGATCGCCGATGAAACCAGCGCCGGTTTCCTGCTCAGCCAGCTGCAGCAGGGGCAGATTTATCAGTTGGCTTCTCCGCTGCACCCCGGCGCGCTCCATCTGCAGGCCGTTACCACCAGCCCGGCACTGACGCAGCAGATCGACACCGCCATCCGCCAGCTGCCAATGGAGGTGGTCAATGGTATTCAGGGCCGCTGGAGCAGCCAGCTGCCGCGCTACCAGGACACTTTTACCGCTCACTTGTCCCCGATGGAGAGAAGCTGGATTACAGACCATCCGCTGGTCACCTATGCCGCGATTGAGGATGATTATCCCTGGAGCTACCGCGCCGCTAACGGCCAGCCCGCCGGTTACAGCATTGAGCTGCTAAATATCATCAGCCAGAACACCGGCCTGCACTTCCACCCCTGGTGGGTCAACAATGCGCAACAGGCCCGCGAGCTGGTCGACCAGGGCCGCGCAATGATCCAACTCACCCTGCCGCTCACCGGAGATGACGCCATGCGGGCGAATACCCTGCCGGTCTGGCGTGCGCTGTGGGGCGTTTATGTCGGCCAGATGTCAACACCCGTTACCAGCTGGCAGGAACTGAAAGGCCGTAAAATTGGGATCCGCCGGGGAGATATCGCCCGACAGATGATCCCCACCGGCGTGGATGTGGTGGTCTTTGATGACAGCAAAATGCTTTACGACGCGCTGGTAAACGGTCAGATCGCCGCGCTGGTTGATAATGTGATTTCGGCCCGCTGGACGATCCAGTCCCGCTACAGTCACTCTTTGCGGTTGGCGTTTGCCGCCAGCGACACCGCATGGCCCATTACGATCGGCGTCAATCCCGCCCTCCCGCTGCTGCGCACGCTGCTGAATACCAGCCTGCAGCAAATCCCACCGGACACGCAGCAGCGAATGCGTGAAAACTGGAGCAACAACACCACGGTACTGGCAGGCGGCGGTGAGAATACGATGCGCCCCATCTCGCTGTTTGTGCTGATTGCGGCACTGTTTGCCATCGTCATCCTGCTGATCCTGCTGGGACGGCGCTACCTTGAGCAGCGCCGCGAACAGATACAGCGCCGGCAGCTGGAGCGCGAGCGCGAAGAGGCCGATCGGGCCAACCAGATGAAGAGCCAGTTTCTGGCCACGGTCAGCCACGAGCTGCGCACGCCAATGCAGGCGATCCTTGGTCTTCTTGAGCTGGAAGTTTCACGCCAGCCTGCCGCCGGGAATCTTGCGGTGATCCACAGCAGCGCCGCCGCCCTGCTGACCCTGCTGAACGATCTGCAGGATCACGCGAAACTGGAGAGCAACAGCTTTACTCTGGTTCCGAAGCAGCTCGATCCGGCACGCTGGCTGAATCGCCTGGCCGATTTTTACCATCCACTGATGCGCCAGAACGGCCCGGTTTTCAGCGTTCAGACAGCTACACCACTGCCAGTGCTGGTCATGATTGACGGTGAGCGGCTGCAGCAGATTGCCAATAATCTGATCAGCAATGCGATCAAATTCACCCGCCAGGGTGAAATTCGCGTCACTCTCGCGGCGGACGAGTCGGCTCAACTTCTGCGCCTGCAGGTAATTGACAGCGGCAGCGGTATTCCTCCGGAAGAGCAGGCACGGCTGTTTGAGCCCTGGTATCAGACGCCCTCCGGCCGCCAGCTTTCCGTTCAGGGCAGCGGGCTGGGGCTGTCGATCTGTAAAGAGATTGTCTCGCGGATGGGAGGAGAAATCCTGCTGGATTCCACAGTGGGCCGGGGAACGACGGTGACGGTACAGTTGCCCTGGCAGAAAGTAGAGACAGCCTCCTCCGGTCAGCAGATGATGGCCTACGCGACTGCCGCTCAACCTGACCCGCAGTTGAGAGTCGCGGTCGTGGATGACCACCCTGCCAATCTGCTGGTGATGCAGCAGCAGCTGACGTGGTTTGGCCTTCAGGCCGACTGTTACCCTGATGGCAGAATGCTGCTGGCCGCTGCCCGATCTTATGATTTGCTGTTTATCGATTACAGCATGCCGCATCCTGACGGCGTGACGCTGGCAAAAATCATTCGCCGCCGTGAGCGCCACGGGGCGACCCGCACGCGCATTGTGCTCTGTTCAGCCGACGCCGATATCCTTGCGCATCCTCGCGTGCAGGCGCTTGCCGACAACGTGCTGCTGAAACCCGTTTCGCTGCGCGAGATCGAAGCCCTTTTACCAGGCGAACCTCACTCTGCTTTTGGCGATCTTCCGTCCCGGCTGGACGATCTGGCCGGTCACAACAGCGTATTTTTACGGAAAATTATCCAGACCCTGCAAAAAACCCTGCGGGAAGATAAGGACCGGTTACAGATCGCTTTTGCTGAGCAGGCGTGGGACCAGGCGGATAAAGCCGTGCACCGTATGAAGGGCAGCTGGCAAATGCTGGGCTATGCTCAAGGGGAATCCCTGTGTCAGCAGGTGGCTGAACAAGCCAGAGCGCACCGCTCATCCTCTTCAGCACTGAATTTATTGATAGAATTAGCGGAAAGTTTACTTAAAGAACTGGATACTTATGGCGCACACCCACTCTGAACCAAACAGCAATCGTACCCGTCTGCTGGCGGCCTTTCTGGTTACCGTTGTTTTTATGGTGGCAGAAATTGCCGGCGGGCTGATTTCCGGCTCGCTGGCCCTGCTGGCAGATGCCGGACATATGCTGACCGATGCGGCGGCCCTGCTGATGGCTCTGCTGGCAGTGCAGTTTGCCAGCCGCCGACCCAATGCCCGCCACACGTTTGGCCTGCTAAGGCTGACCACTCTTGCCGCCTTTGTGAATGCCATCGCCCTGCTGGTGATCACGGTATTGATCGTCTGGGAAGCTGTACGTCGCTTTATGCATCCTGAACCGGTTGCCGGTGGCTTTATGTTGATTATCGCCATCGCAGGCCTGCTGGCAAATATTCTCTCTTTCTGGCTGCTGCACCGTGGCAACGAAGAGAAAAACCTTAACGTCCGCGCCGCAGCGTTACATGTGCTGGGCGATCTGCTCGGTTCCGTCGGTGCCATTGCCGCTGCGTTGATCATCATGTTTACCGGCTGGACGCCAATCGATCCCATTCTGTCGATACTGGTCTCCCTGCTGGTGCTGCGCAGCGCCTGGGCATTGATGAAGGAGAGCATTCATGAGCTGCTGGAAGGCGCTCCGGCCTCGGTGGATGTGGAAAAACTGAAGCGGGCGCTAACGCGGGGGATCCCGGAAGTGCGTAACGTTCATCATCTCCACCTGTGGCAGGTCGGCGAAAAACCGGTAATGACCCTGCATGTGCAGGTTATTCCGCCTTACGATCACGATGCGTTGCTGCACCGTATTCATAATTATCTGCATGAAAACTATCAGATTGAGCATGCCACGGTGCAGATGGAATACCAGAGTTGCGAGGACGGAGATTGCGAGCTGAGCTGGGGCAAAGGTGGGCACGATCGTGCTCATGCCCACCATCATCACTGAGAACGGAGAGGGGGATGCCTTCCCCACCTGCACAGTTTATGACAGCGCCCGTGAACCCTGTTCGCGGGCGCTTTTGATCCACAGCCAGCAGCCATTCAGTGCAATGAGGGTAAGAATGGCGTACTCCAGCGACATGGCATAGACCCCCTGGCGGGCGAAAATCATCACGCTGATCACGTTGATAATCACCCACAGCAGCCAGTTTTCAACGTATTTGCGCGTCATCAAAATCATCGCCACAATCGACAGCACCATCAGACAGGAGTCCCAGAACGGGAAAGCATCCGGCTGCAATTCCGGCATGGTGACCAACAACCCAAGCCCCTGCATCAGCGACACCGCAACGTTGGTCAGCCACGCAAACACCGGGTTGATATACAGCGTCATCAGCCCAATCGCCACCACGCAGCCTGCCGCCCAGCCCAGTGCTTTTGGCAGACTCATCCAGCGAATTTGCAGCGCGTTCTGGTTATCTGCCGTCTGCCTGCTCCACGCATACCAGCCGTAGATGTTAGCGACAAAGAAGAATACCTGCAGCAGCAGGCTGGCATACAGCTGGATCTGGAAGAAGATCACCGCAAACAGCGTGACGTTGATCAACCCGAAGGCGTAATTGATAATTTTTTCAAGGCTGGCGAGCCAGATGCAGAGCAAACCCGCCACGGTGCCAATCGCTTCAATCCATGAAAGATCGTAGCCACCGGCACCAAGAGGGATGTGAACCAGAATGTTATGCGTGCTGAAAAAATCCATATTGGCACCTCAGTCCTGAGCAGCAAGGGGTCAGGCGTTACCCTTTTAAACTTGCAGCAAAGGTTAGCATACGATTCAGCGGTATCAACGCGCCTTCACGCAGCGCAGCATCCACATGGATTTCATGCTGGCTGCCTCCCTGCTCCAGCCCTTCGGCAATCGCCTTCAGGCCATTCATCGCCATCCACGGACAGTGCGCACAGGTGCGGCAGGTTGCGCCTTCGCCCGCCGTTGGTGCTTCCAGCAGCTCTTTATCCGGGCAGGCCTGCTGCATTTTGTAGAAAATGCCGCGATCGGTTGCCACGATCATTTGCGGATGAGGCAACGTTCTCGCCGCCTGAATCAGCTGGCTGGTTGATCCCACTGCATCGGCAAGATCCACAATGGCCTGCGGCGATTCAGGATGGACCAGCACCGCCGCGTCAGGATAGAGCGCCCTCATCCGTTGCAGTGCCTGCGTTTTGAATTCGTCATGTACGATGCAGGCTCCCTGCCAGCAGAGAATATCTGCGCCGGTCTGGCGGGTGACGTACTGGCCCAGATGGCGGTCGGGTGCCCAGATGATCTTCTCACCCAGACTGTCCAGATGTTCAATCAATTCCACCGCAATGCTGGAAGTGACCACCCAATCAGCCCGCGCTTTTACTGCTGCGGAGGTGTTGGCATACACCACCACGGTGCGGTCCGGGTGCTGGTCGCAGAAACGGCTGAATTCGTCAACCGGACAGCCCAGATCCAGCGAGCACTCGGCCTGTAGCGTGGGCATAAGGATGGTTTTTTCCGGGCTGAGGATTTTGGCCGTTTCCCCCATGAATCGCACGCCTGCCACCAGCAGTGTGGAGGCCGCATGCTGGCTGCCAAAACGGGCCATTTCCAGCGAGTCTGCCACGCAGCCACCCGTCTCTTCTGCCAGAGCCTGGATCTCCGGGTCGGTATAGTAGTGCGCGACCATCACCGCATTGCGCTCTTTCAGTAAGCGCTTGATTTTCTCCCGGTAGAATTGCTTCTCTTCACCGGAAAGGCGTGCGGGTTTTGGTGGAAAAGGGTAAACGGCGGTTTCAGGATCGAACAACATCATGCTCATATCACGACTCTCGTTTCTTTAACTTAACAATTTTGCGGAAGTTATCGCATCCGCACCGGTTTACAGGCCGGTTTGTTTTATATGCTAAACAAGATAGCCGAAATAGTCGCCTGTGTCGCTCAATTTTTCACTCGCCGCTCAGAATATGATAGCAATCACCTGAGAATAAATTCATCAGGTTCGCTGGCTTCAATGTTGAGCAGAAAAGCTTTAACTTCCAGCCCGCCCGCAAAGCCGGTCAGTTTCCCGTTCGCACCGATGACCCGGTGGCAGGGAGCAATAATCGAGATGGGGTTTCTGCCGTTTGCCGCGCCCACAGCCCTGACGGCGGTAGGATGGCCGATTTCGCGGGCTATTTCGCTGTAGCTGCGGGTTTCACCAAACGGAATCGCCACCAGTGCCTGCCAGACTTTTTTCTGGAACTCAGTGCCTTTGAAGTCAAGCGTCAGGGTAAAGCGCTGACGTTTACCGGCAAAATATTCATTAAGCTGCTTTTCGGTTTCCAGTAGCACCGGATGCTGAGGATCTTCCTGTGGGTCGAGCAGTCGCACACGTTTGGGATCTTCGTTTTCCCACAGGATCGCGGCCAGTCCCCTGACGCTTGCGACCAGTTTCAGCTCACCAACCGGTGAAGACAGCATTTTGTAGAAATAGCCCATCACTCTTCTCCCTCTGTCACGCCTTATCGCATGGATAAAGCTTATTATCCGTGATAATGATCTTCGTGCTAGCCGTTTTCGGACACCGGCACCGGGCAGTTATCTGTCCGAAAACAGCCAGCGCTGCGGATAAAATGCACTTAACCTGTCAGAAAATCCAGTCCACAGGAACCGATAATGATCGATGCAAAAGCAGCGTACCGGGCACTCACCTCCCGGGATGTCAGGTTTGACGGCGTTTTTTACGTTGGTGTGACCTCGACCGGCATTTACTGCCGACCGGTCTGCCCGGTTAAACCCCCTCGCGAAGAGAACTGCCTGTTTTTTGCCAGCGCGGAAGCGGCGGAGAAAGCGGCGTTCCGTCCCTGCCTGCGCTGCCGTCCTGAGCTTGCGCCGGGCAATGCGCCTGTCGACAGCAGCCATCGGGTCGCGGATCTGTTGTTGCAGCGAATTGAAGAGGGCCTGATTGAGGACGTTGCCAGCCTGGAAGAGATCGCCGCTCAGTTTTCACTGAGTTCCCGCCAACTGCGACGCATTGTGCAGAAGGAGCTGGGCGTATCGCCTGTGGAATTAAAGCAAACGCGCCGTTTACTGCTGGCAAAACAGCTGCTCACGGAAACCACCCTGCCGGTGACTGAAGTGGCTTATGCCAGTGGATTTGCCAGCCTGAGGCGCTTTAATGACGTGTTCAGCGCCCGATACCGGATGCCGCCCAGCCGGTTGCGCAAAGAAGCCAGCCATACGGGAAACCAGCTTACCACTGGTGAAACGTCAACATTGCTGATGAGCTACCGTCCACCGTTCGACTGGAGCGCCCTGCTGGCCTTTCTGCGCATGCGTGCTATTCAGGGTGTTGAGAGTGTGGATGAACAGAGTTATGCCCGTACAGTGCGTCTGGGCGAACACAAAGGCTGGATTAAGGTGGTACAGGCCAACAATAAGCACGCTCTTAAGGTGGCGTTTTCGCATTCGCTGACGCCGGTGCTACCCGCTTTACTTCGTCGGCTGAGGAATTTGTTCGATCTGGATGCACATCCGGATCTGATTGCCTCGCATCTGCAAAAAGATCCGCTATTGCAGAAGAGCCTGGCAAGTAATCCGGGACTGAGGGTACCTGGCGCGTTCGAAGGTTTTGAGATGGTGGTCAGGGCAATTCTCGGGCAGCAGATTACGGTTAAAGCAGCCACGACTCTTGGCGGACGTTTCGCAGCGGCTTTCGGCGAAGCCTTTGCCACACCCTATCCGGAACTGACCCATCTCTCACCACAAGCTGCCAGAGTGGCTGTGGCAACGCTGGACGACGTGGCCAGCCTCGGTATCGTCAGCGTCCGCTCGAAGACGCTGCTGGCCGTTGCAGAGGCCTGTGTGCAGGGAGAGTTGCAGCTTGAGGCCGCTGTTCATCCTGAAGAGGCTATTTCGCAGCTCATCAGGCAACCCGGTATTGGCGAATGGACGGCGCATTATATCGCAATGCGCGCCCTGCGCTGGCCGGATGCCTTTCCGAAAGAAGATGTGGTGGTAAGAAAGAATCTGGGGGGCGTGACGGCAAAGCAGGCGGAGGTGATTTCGCAGGCCTGGCGGCCGTGGCGCAGCTATGCGGTGATGCATATCTGGAAAAATATGACACCTGACAAGAAGTAATCTCTGAACCCTGCCCGAATGGCATATAGCAAAAAGGCGCCTTTAGGGCGCCTTTCTACATTGGT
>NZ_WHOY01000031.1:4650609-4657316 GCF_009765445.1 Pantoea sp. BAV 3049
AAAGTGTTTAATTCATTTTCGAGGTTTTCTTTTACTTTGTTGTTGTTTTTGGCGTCAGAAAAAAATGTATTATTCATTATTTTTACCATCTATCTGTTATGTCGAAAAAAAGAGTATGCGCAAGGTGATTTTTAAATGATGTGAATAATTAGCTTCCCGTAAAAGATATTCCTTTCCACTCAAAAATATAATTGTTGGATTGAATGAAAGGTGAATTTTCATAGTAGGTGCTGGTACCTGTTTCACTGGCTTTCCAGATTCCCCCTTTAATGGCAAACCAGGTAAGACTCTTGTCATTTATGCCATTATAAATTTTATTTAAATCCAGATGCTCGCACATTTAATCTTGAAGCACCGGGCCAGATCTTCAAGCAGGCGCGATGCGTTAGAAGATGAAAGAGGTACCCTTTCAAAGTCCGGGCTACAATTCTTTTAGCTCATCATTCACGCAGACATGGAGCGTATTCATTAATATTCCCCTTGCAAGATCTCTACAGTCATTATAACTGCACTATTTATGCACTTACAAATGCAGTACGTCATTAGTGGTAAAAATCACCTTTCAGTTCATTTTTATTTACCTTCAATCAACATTTTTTGGTCATGTGTTTCCGAGAAAAAGTCACTTTGTAAACTGAATGATTGCCAACATACTCATCATATTAATGCGTATTTTATTTTTGGCTTTATTGTTGTAATTTATCTGTTTTCCTGGGGTTCTTGTTTTGAAAATTGAGCGTGATTTTTTTAATAATATGTCCGTATAACTTGTCAGATACCAGCCCGCCTGGTCACTGTCGGAAGTATTGCCTTTTTGCCGCCGGTAGTCATAGGCGCCGGCAACCCCGCGCCCGCCTTGGGTAAACGTACCGTCAGAATTTCCGTCGACCTCAACCACCTGAATGCCTTCCGGTCCTGTCGCAGTTTCGCGGGGAAGTGAGCCAGGCAGTGGTTTACGGGCGGAAGACTGGCGCAGCGGCTGCGGGAGTACCGGGCCATGCTGTTCACCCAGCATCTCCTCCAGCAGGGCGCCGATGCGCTCCTCCGCCTCGCGCACCTGGCGCGCCGTTTTCTCACGCAACTTTTCGGAGCTTTTGCCGACCTGCATGCGCTGCAGCATAGCGACCAGCGCCTTCAGCCGGTTGATTTCGCTGGCGTACGCCGCCACCCGCTGCGAGAGCAGGCGGTTATATTCCGCCATTTTGCGGAGGGTGGCCTGCTGCTCCTGCAGCTGCGCCCTGAGACGGGCATTTTCATCGGTATATGAGGTGTCCATAACCCCCACTTTACAGCAGGTTATATTCTCAGACCAGGGCATTCCGTCCGCTGCGGATGCTTCCAGTTTATGCCTTCCAGCAGCATGGACAGCTGCGCCGGCGTCAGGTGAACCCTGCCGTCCCGCGCCTCCGGCCAGACGAAGCGCCCCCGCTCCAGGCATTTGATGAACAGGCACAGGCCGTCCCGGTCAGCCCACAGCACTTTTATCATGTCACCGCGCCGGCCGCGGAAGATGAACAGGTGGCCGCTGAACGGGTCATCCTGCAGTGTGTTCTGCACTTTTGAAGTCACGGGGGAAGTTGGGGCGACGTTGCCGCCTGCGGGGTGCGGGTGTTTCAGCCGGCTCCGGTGCTGTGGGCAGAACGGCGGCCTTACTGAAGCGAACGAACAGTTCGCAGACGGTGGTTTTGGGAATGCCGAGCCGTCTGCCTGCCTCAGTACGCGGTAGCTTTTCATCAAAATGGAGGCGAAGTGCTTCAGGGATCCATGTCCGGTGTTTCATGGGATAGTGTCCATTAAAAAATGATGGACACTATTTTCCCGGAACAGACGGCCACAGGACAGACGGTACAGATGAGACGCTTACGCTTTTGTGACGGAATTTTCTGGGATTCCGGCGTACAACCCCAGTAGGTACGATGAGTACCTGCTCATGTGTTGAACCCTTGGAAATTTTAAAATATGAAGTTAAGATGAAACTCTTTGCCTGAACTGGCTGAACTCCGCAAACACTGAGGTTGATGTTTTGCTACATAAGCAACGTACCTTGTAGGCACAAGGAATACACCATCATGATCTGTGGCTATCTCATTCCTTGAGTCAGCTGCGGGAAACAACCAGCTTTTATCAAAAATAGTGTCAGAAAATGCAGCGATGCTGGGATGACAACGCCATGTCGTAGTACTCTCTGTAATATTTATTAGTCCTTTTTCTTGGCGTTCACGAAACCAGGTTATTACTTGGGGGGCTACGCCGCAAGCGCCGAAATTTCCGTCAGGTTGCTGGCGGTCATTGTTGGGCGGCATCCAGAACACGTAAAACCGTCAGAACACACTCTTCAGTCTGGTAGACCAGAATATAATGAGGTCTGACTACTATTTCCCGAGTGCCCGTGATCCTGCCTGGCTTGTACATGTCCGGGTTGCCACAGGCTCGCTCTGTCGCCGTTTCAAACTCATCATCCAGGTCTGTTGCTGCCTGCGGGTTATCCGGGCTGATATAGTCCATGATATTCTCCCTGTCCGTAAGAGCCATTGGTTTCCATTCCTGACGCATCACGCCTCCTTACGCAGGGCATTTTTTCGGACAGCAAAGCGCCGTCTCATTTCCTCATCAGACACAGCAGGTCGTGGATCATTAATGGATGCCTGAACCTGTTCCCGGAACCATGCATCATATGCCACGGCTTCATGCGCCCGTTTAAGCGCCGCCGACCTATCCGGGCGGGAGCTACGGTTCTGACTCTCCGGGCTGTAGTTGGAAGCATCAACGTCAAACTGTGCGATCCCGACGTCTTTCAGGTAACTGACCAGCGTTTCCAGCTTTTTAAATAACCGGATCTGACGACTGCGTTGCGCTGCCAACGGCCGTTCATTTAACCCGAACTTCACTGTCAACGCCCAGCCTCCGGACGTACCCACGACGTGGGCTGCCCGGACAGCGCCGGCCTCAACCAGACGGCGAAGAGTGGTGTGATCGATGGTTTCTGTTGCCATTAAACATTCATCTGATGATGTTGCGTTGCAATTTATAAAAACCAGCATTGCAATTAATTATAAATCGCACAACAACTAACAGAAATCCGAAGATTTTATTTACCATAACCGCACTAACACACACTGATTCTGTAGCACCAATATAGTAATGTCACTTTTTAGCCATTTAGAAATGTCACTTTTTACGGCATAAAGGATAAATCTTATGCTGCAACAAGGACATTCGAATGTTGGTGACTATGTCAGATAAGGAATTACACCGGGCCAGTGTCATACAGGCCGTTGTTGAAAAACGTCTACGCCGTCGCGATGCAGCCTTTCAGCTGGATCTTACTGAACGTCAGGTTCAGCGCCTCATGAACTGTTACCGAGAGTCTGGTGCTGCGGGGCTGGTCACGGGCACCGGGGAAATCAGGGTAACCACAGTCTGCCTGAGTCGTTCAGATTGCGTGTGCTGGCTCTGCTGCATGAAAATTACAGTGATTTCGGGCCGACGCTGGCAGCCGAAAAGCTCAGAGAACGGCACGATATTGTTGTTTTCGTTGAAACGCTACGTAAATGGATGATCGCGAGTGACCTGTGGGTTCCTTACGTCAGGCGTAAACCTCGTGTCTATCAGCCTCGCAACCGGCGTGACTGCCTTGGAGAACTGATCCAGATCGACGGATCACCCCACGACTGGTTTGAGGGGCGCGCTCCTAAATGCTGTCTGCTGGTCTTTGTTGACGATGCAACCGGCCAGCTGATGCACCTGCGTTTCGGGGAAACCGAATCCGCGTTTGATTATATGCTGGCCACCCGCAAATACATTGACAAGCACGGTAAGCCCCTGGTCTTTTACAGCGATAAACACGGGGTTTTCCGTGTTAACCGCCCGAATGGGGCAAAGACGGGAACAACGCAGTTCGGACGGTTACTTCATGATATCGGTGTGGATCTCATCTGCGCCAACAGCCCTCAGGCAAAAGGCAGGGTAGAACGGGCTAATCAGACGCTACAGGACCGGCTTATCAAAGAAATGCGTCTGGAAGGGATCTGCAGTATTGAGCAAGCCAATGCCTGGATAGAAACCTTTATCGGTAGTTTTAACGGGCGTTTTGCCCGTGTGCCCAGATACCCTAAAAATCTGCACCGGCCGGTCACTGAAAGTGCAGAGGAACTTGATGACATGTTTGCCTGGCACGAAACGAGAAAAATCACCAAATCACTGACATTCCGTTATGACAAAATCATTTACTTGGTTGAACCGACAGAAGAAAACTCACGCCTTGCCGGCGAAAATATCATGGTCTATGACTATCCAGACGGCACTTTAGCCTTTAAATATGGCCACCGCTCACTGGAATATCGTGCGTTCGACAAACTTGACTGCATTGACCAGGGAAAAATAGTTGACAACAAACGCCTCGGCACGGTGCTGAAACTGGCTCAGGATAAAATGGATGAGATGGACCGCCAGGACAAACGGGAAAGAAGTAAAAGCATGCCTAAACGTCGCGCTCAGGCTAGGTTCCAGGAGCAACTCAGAGCCATCAATCCAGTATTAGCTAATCCAGAAGAATTCAGGACCAGCCTCAAACGATAACCTCGCCACCCTATTCTTTATACTCAAAAGTGACATTTCTACTTTGGAGGATCGGGTGACATTTTAATGTTGCAATAACAGATTCGACTGAAGATCGGTTATGCCGGAAATTTCGGCGTTTGCGACGTAGAACCCCAAAGTCAGTTCTGTTTAAGTATACCAGCCATCGCTTCCAGCGGCAGTTAAGCAGCTACGGTCTGAGGAGCAGCATGGGAGACGTAGGTGCCTGCTGGGATAATGCGGTAATGGAGCGCTTCTGGGACAGTCATGAAACATGAGTGGTTGTTGCTCGTACCGCAGCATAGCCGGGCTAATATGAAACAGGGTGTGGCGACGTACATCCGCTACTACAACGTTGACAGAAACCATAGTGCGAACGGAGAACTGCCCCCGGTACGCTATAAACAGATGACTGATAAAAAGTGTCCTGATTTATTGACCAGAACAGGTGGAGGGTACTGTTGCAAAGTTCGCGATGAGGTAACCTTTTGTCTTATTCTAAGGACTTAAATTTCAAACACTCTGCTTACCAGACGCATCTCGCCCAGGGGATCTCCATAATAAAATGCTGAGGCCTGGCCTTTGCGCAGTGCACGCATCACCTCAACACCCTTTATTGTGGCGTAAGCTGTCTTCATGGATTTAAATCCCAGCGTGGCGCCGATTATCCTCTTCAGTTTGCCATTATCACATTCAATGACATTATTCCGGTACTTAATCTGTCGGTGTTCAACGTCAGGCGGCCATCGACCTTCGCGTTTAAGCAGGGCAAGCGCACAGCCATAGGTGGGCGCTTTATCCGTGTTGATAAACCGAGGGAGCTGCCACTTCTTCACGTTGTTGAAGATTTTACCCAGCAACCGGTAAGCGGCTTTACTATTACGTCGCGGGGAGAGATAAAAATCAACAATGCGGCCCCTGTTGTCGACGGCGCGGTAAAGATAAGCCAAGCAACCATTCACCTTCACGTACGTTTCATCAATGTGCCACGGGCAAAAATCGGAAGGGTTACGCCAGTACCAGCGCAGTCGTTTTACAATTTCAGGTGCATAACGCTGAACCCAGCGGTAAATCGTGGAGTGATCGACATTCACACCACGCTCAGCCAGCATTTCCTGCAGCTCACGATAGCTGATGCCGTATTTACAGTACCAGCGGACTGCCCACAGGATGATGTCACGCTGAAAATGCCGGACTTTGAATGGGTTCATGTGCTACTCCGCCAGCAAAAAAAGGGGGATAAATTTACCACCATCGTTTATTTGCAACAGTGCCCTCTGATATGCCCATGGGCCCCGGTGGGTGTAGGTGGAAGTTACCGCGCTTCACCTCGTAAATTCAGGTGTAGTCGTCGTTGTGGACAAGGAATAGAAATCGTGAAGAGTGGATAAAGACAATACCGATAAGCGTGAAAGTGCGATGTATGTATAAAACAATCCCTTGTTATTTATTGATTTATTTCCTTTATTAAATTGCCAGCTCACGTTGATTGACAGATGAGGGAGTAAACGAGAAAGTGAAGATCGTAAATTGTGGTTAATCGCTGTCAGCCTTGCTGATGCCGCGGGGAGCAAGGTGCGCCAGACATAAGAAAGCTGACAAACCCAAGGAGCTGTTAAAATGACCAGAAGTGCTGTGGAATGTAGTTTTCGAGCTGGATAGATGAATGATTAATCTGGGAAAAGTGACGGCGCCGCTGTTGCATGAAATTTTAATGGACGGGCAAAACACTTCGAGAATTTGTCGCATTGAGATAATACTGATTATGGACGGGGGAGCAGGATTCGTTGTTGTATCGGCGGGTGTTAACGAGACTGAAATTAAGATTTATCCTATAATGCTCTGTCGCGTGCGTCAATAATGCTCGACAGAAAATTGAAAGGCCGAACGATGTTCTGAAACGTAAGGGGCTGAAAAGTAAGTAAACTCCAGCGTACTGGTAAGTTTTACAGGCCTAGATCTAACTAAAGTAAAAATGTCAGTAAAAGCCTTACTAAACAATGATATTCTATATGTAGCCCTTATAAGTAATATAAATTGTGGAATACTAATTATTTGAATCTAAGATATTTTTATCAAATAAAAGCGGTTCTTATAACACAATATCATATGGGTAAGTTTTTTGTTAT
>NZ_WHOY01000031.1:4657326-4669351 GCF_009765445.1 Pantoea sp. BAV 3049
GTTTGACGTCTCCGGCGGGGATGGCGGCTCCACCGGCACCAGCATGGTGCCCGGCCCGCTGACCTTCACTTCATGGATTTCGTTGATATCGGTCGGCGACAGCTCCATCAGGGCAGCCAGTTGATCAATTGTCTGCGGACGATTTTCCGGCTGCAGCTGCAGCGCCTGGTCAATGGCATGCAGTAAAGGCAGCGAATAACCCGCCGGGCGCAGCTGCACCAACGGCTGATAGTTATCCTCAATACTGCGCACCACGCTCACCGGAGGTGGCGACCCGACGATCAGCGTGTGCAGCACCGCGCCCAGCGCATAGATATCGGTCCAGGTGCCCTGCTCGTTTTCAGTGTCATCGCTGTACTGCTCGATTGGCGCAAAACCCGGCTTCAGCATGGTTTCGGTTTCATCGGAGAGGTTACCAATCGCCTTACGTGCGGAGCCAAAGTCCAGCAGGACCGGCACGCCGTTATCCTGGATTTGAATGTTATCCAGTGAGATATCGCGGTGCAGGTAGCCTTCCTGATGGATAGTGTTGATTGCCCCGAACAGCGGCGGCAGCAGGCAGCGGATCCATGCCTCGCTGATCATCTCAGGCCGCCTGATGTGCAGCTGAGACAATGTGGTCCCGGTGTAAAACGCGGTTCCCATATAAGCCGTGTCATTTTGCACCCAGAAACGCAGCACGTGCAGCAGATTAGGATGGTTGAAGCGGGCCAGCAGGCGCGCCTCCTGAATAAAGCTGTTCAGTCCCGCATGGAACGTTTTGCTGAAGCGCTCGCTCTTAAGCACCAGCGTCAGGTCATCGCTGCGCACGGCCAGCGAAGCAGGCATAAATTCTTTGATGGCAATCGTTCGCTCAAGCTGGTGATCCCAGGCACGATAGACAATGCCAAAGCCGCCGCCGCCAATCACTTCCCTGATTTCAAACTCGTTAAAGCGGTAGCCCACCGGTAAAGCGTAGGGGATCGACCGCGGAGTATCGTGTTCTGACATAATGGACAACTCTCTGAGTGTTAAGGGCTTTACGCCTCAAACTGACAGTGGAATTCACCCTGCTGCAGGGTCACGCGCAGGCGACGATACTGTTCATCACGTGCGCTGGCGGTAAGCAGCATCTGGCTCATTTGCGGCAGCAGGGTATTGGTAAGGATGGCGTCGACCATGCGGCCGCCGGATTCAACCTCGGTGCAGCGCTGGACAATCTGTGCAATCACGCTGTCATCCACCTCCGAGACGATGCCGTGATTCTGTTCCAGGCGAACCTGAATGCGTTTCAGCTGCAGGCGCACAATGCTGGCCAGCATCTCGTCGCTCAGCGGGTAGTAAGGCACCACCAGCAGACGCCCCAGCAGGGCTGGCGGAAACACTTCCAGCAGCGGCGCGCGCAGTGCGCCCGCCAGCGCATCCGACTCCGGCATCAGTTCCGGATCGGCACACATGGCGCTGATCAGCTGCGTACCGACGTTAGAGGTGAGGATAATCAGCGTGTTGCGGAAATCGATATGCCGCCCTTCTCCATCTTCCATCCAGCCTTTATCAAACACCTGGAAGAAGATTTCATGCACGTCCGGATGCGCTTTTTCGATCTCATCCAGCAACACCACGCTGTAAGGACGGCGGCGAACAGCTTCGGTCAGCACGCCGCCTTCGCCGTAACCGACATAGCCCGGAGGCGCACCCTTCAGAGTCGAAACGGTATGTGCCTCCTGGAACTCACTCATGTTGATGGTGATGATATTCTGTTCACCGCCGTAGAGCGTTTCGGCCAGCGCCAGCGCGGTTTCAGTTTTCCCCACGCCGGAGGGACCGCACAGCATAAAGACACCAACCGGTTTGTTCGGATCGTCCAGGCGAGCGCGCGAAGTGCGAACTCGTCTGGCAATCAGATCCAGCCCGTGACGCTGGCCGATCACCCGCTCGTTCAGCGTGTCGGCCAGTTTCAGCACTGCGTCGATTTCGTTCTTCACCATGCGACCCAGAGGAATACCAGTCCAGTCAGAGACCACCGCAGCCACCACATTGGCATCCACCGCAGCAAACAGCAGCGGTGCTTCTCCCTGTAATGCTTTCAGCTGCTGCTGGCGTTCAGCCAGCGTTTGATGGAGGGCGGCAGTATCTTTCACTTCGTCGTCATGCAGCTGAGCGCGCAGGGCGATAATACCGTCGACCAGCTCGCGTTCGGCCTGCCAGCGGGCGGTCAGCCGATCGCTCTGCACTGTCAGCGCAGCAAGCTGCTCAGTGAGTTGCTCCACGCGCGAAGGATCGCCAATCGCCACTTTCGCTTCACGTCCGGCGATCTCTTTCTCGACTTCCAGCGCATGGATGCGATGCAGGCAGTCTTCCAGCTGCGGCGGCTGAGCGCTCTGGCTGACAGCCACGCGGGCGCAGGCAGTATCCAGAAGTGCCACGGCTTTATCCGGCAGTTGACGGGCGGGAATGTAGCGATGAGACAGCTTTACGGCAGCAGCCACGGCTTCATCCAGCAGCAGCACGCGATGGTGCTTCTCCAGCGGGCTGACGGTGCTGCGCAGCATCAACAGCGCTTTCTCTTCGTCCGGCTCCTGAACCTGGACAGTCTGGAAGCGGCGAGTCAGAGCAGGATCTTTCTCAATATATTTTTTGTATTCGGCCCAGGTGGTGGCCCCGATAGTGCGCAGCTGACCACGAGCCAGTGCTGGCTTGAGCAAGTTAGCGGCATCGCCTGTTCCCTGCTGGCCACCTGCGCCGACCAGAGTATGAATTTCATCGATAAACAGAATGACAGGCGTCGGGCTGGACTGCACTTCGTTGATCAGGGCCTGAAGACGGGCTTCAAACTCCCCCTTCATGCCCGCGCCTGCCTGCAGCATACCGATATCCAGCAGCCACAGCTGTACCTCCTGCAACGGCTCTGGCACATCCCCTGCCGCCAGACGCAGCGCCAGACCTTCCACCACCGCGGTTTTACCCACGCCCGCTTCACCGGTCAGCAAAGGGTTGTTCTGACGGCGACGCATCAGGATATCGACCATCTGACGGATTTCTTCGTCTCGTCCGGCAACCGGGTCGATTTTTCCTTCACGCGCACGGGCAGTCAGGTCCTGAGCATATTGCGCCAGCGTGCCTTTCTGCTGTGGCACCACGCCGTTCAGGTCGGTCGGGGCTGAGACCACCTGCTGCGCCTCTTTGCTGTTGGCAAACACGCTGTCGAACTGCTCCAGCAGGACATCGGCACTAATGCGGCTGAACTGAGAGGAGATGCCCTTGAGCAGATTCGCGAGGTTAAACGTCTTCAGCATACCGATCAGCAAATGGCCGCCACGGATCTGCTGGACGCCGAATTTTAACGAGCCGTAAACCCAGGCACGTTCCACGGCGCTGTCGATATGTTCTGATAAATCGGATACCGCACTGGCACCGCGCGGCAGGCGATCCAGCGCCGCAACGATATCCCGGGTCAGCGCCTCTTCATCCAGTGAAAAATAGCGGATCAGCTGTTGTAAATCGCCCTCCTGCTGCTGCATAAGCTGATGAAGCCAGTGCACCAGTTCAACGTAGGGGTTACCGCGCAGCTTACAAAACGCGGTGGCACTTTCCAGCGAGGTAAACAACAGCGTATCCAGTTTGCCAAACAATACGGCGCGGCTGATCTCTGACATGATTTTTCTCAGTGGTGATAATTCTGTTGATAAAAGAGGCGCGAACGGGACGGGAGAGTGGCTCCCACTCTCTGCTAAAAATGTCTCTGGTCGGCTGTAGGGGAAATTTATTCGTCCTGCGATGAACGCATCCCTAGTGTGGCTCAGGGCTGAAGGTTAAATCGTTGCGCGGTTGCTGCACGGGGAGCTGGCCAAGCCAGGCGTTCAGACCCAGTCGCGAAGGGCCGCCAAGCCGAACGCCTTTCACCTCTTCCGCAGCCAGCGTCAGGCGCACATCCCAGACGAATTCGATGCCGAGATACTGCCGCACCCAGTCACGCAGCTGCACGGCCCAGGTGCCATCGGGCAAAAAACGGTTGTAGGTTGCCAGTGACAATGGCCCCAGCTCGATACGAAACTTATGCTGCACATCCCTGAGCGCTACGCCGAGGAAAGCGGATTCACCCAGCTTCGGCATACGCCTTCCTGCGCTCAGGCGTGCACGTTCCCGCACGTCAACCGGCTGCCAGTGCGGTACGTTCTCCACCAGCCTGACCGGCACCTTGAAGTAGTGGCTGAGGATCTTCTGCAGCCCTTCTGCATCGCGTCCGTGGCGTGTCAGGTGGCCCGCCACCGCGTAACGCGCATGGTCGCTCAGGCTGCCTTTTTCCAGCTGGCCCGGCTGTCCCATGCCAATCAGGCTGGCGAGGTAGCGTTCGAAGTGGTGGCTGTCTTCACGGTCCAGCGACACGGTGGGTTGCGCATCGGCCCACGCGCGGTAAAACAGCAGCGTCAGGCGATGATGAAACAGATCGGCAAACGCCGACAGGCTGTGATCCTGATGATGATAAATACGCTCGCGGGCGTATTCGGTCATGTGCGTGGGCAGTGGACCATTCGGGCCGAACAGGCCGAAGCTGAGGATCGACACGTCATGCAGCGGGCTGTTTTCCCGCGCACTGGCTTTTGCCAGCGTTGCCGGAGCAAATGCCAGCGACGGTTCCTGACCGATACGCAGCGGTTCATGGCGCGGTAAGGGCGCACGCCCCAGCGGGTAACGCTCACCGCCCTGGGCATCCAGCCGCCGCAGCAGCTGAAACAGATCGTAACGCCACGGTGTCTGCGTCACGCCGCTCCAGAAGGCATCCGGCAGGCGCTGCACCGCGTGAACTGTCAGGTTTTGTGCCGTCTCTCCGGTCATATCAGCGCCCTTTTCCCCATCCGCGGCTCCCAGTAACCGACCTCGCCACGCTGCTGACTGGTCAGCGTCATTTCTGTAAAGGTATTCATCGCCACCAGCCTTGAAAATACCCGCTCTAGCACGCTGCCCAGCAGCCACGGGCTGGCGCCAGAGAAGGCCTGTTCATCAACGTTCAGTTCGATGCCGATGCCGCGGGCAAACACTATCGGCCCCGGCTCCGGCACGCGGCGGTAAACCGGCTTCAGCTGGCAGTTACGGATCCCTTCAATCTGCCTGGCCACCGGCGCTTCTGCCAGGTTGGCATACAGCCCGAGCAACTGGCGCAGCGCCGACGCGCCCTGACCGTCATCGCTGTCCATCAGGCTGAGGTAGTTCATCTGTAAATGGCTGATCAATCGCCAGGTGGTCAGCCCTTCCGCCAGCGCCGGTCGCGGCGGAGTCGGACCTTTTCGCAGGGTAAGCTGGCCGACCGGGATCGAATCCGGCATCAGGAAATTGCCCTGATCCTGCTGCAGCAACATCAGCGGCAAGTCGCGGCTGGTGCACATCACTTCCGCCGTCAGGTGGCGCAGATCGTCGCTCCACGGTGAATGGCGCTCGTCCACCAGCGAGAGGAAAACTTCCGAGCCAACGTAGCCGGTGCGCGTTCCGTAACGCTGCGCATGTTCCGACAGCGTGCGTTGCTCGCGGCGCAGCGAGAAATAGGCGCCATAATCGCCCTCATCCTGGCCAAAAGTGCTCCAGAAAGGGCGAAAAACCTGTTCGCCACGCCGCTTGTCGCCGCTGGCATACAGCTTCTGTACCGAGAAAATTTCATAATCCAGCGGGCGGATGTTATCGACCACCAGATGGTATTCATGCACGCTATCGCGGATTTTTTGCCGTTCTGCGGTTTTTGGAAAGAGGTTTATCACCGGCGTACAATGCAGCGCCAGATGACTTTTATCGATCACCCGCTCAAGGGATGCATCGGCCTTATCAAGCAACAGCACAATTTCAAACTCTTTCACGCCTGGTGCACACTTGCTCAGCAGCCCGCGCAGCTGGCCGATGCTGATAAACTGGAAGCGGGCCGGGAAAGCGAAGTATTCCTGCAGCAGACGATAACCATCAAAATTGCGCAAATCGTCCGGCAACATCGCCTGATCTGCTGAAAACCCCTCCTGCTTCAACGCATCATCACCCATCACCACGCGCTGTGGCCGATCCTCCACGGTCTGGCAAAAATGGCCCACCGTGTGCTGCATAATCAGCTCCAGTAGTTGCTGAGCCTGAATATCCGGGCCGCTGAGGAAGAGCATCAGGTCGTCGAAGGTCAGGTGGTTCAGCGCCACCTCGTTAAAGCACTCAAGTCGGATCCGCAGCGCGCTGACTGCACCACGCTGTCCCAGCCCCATCGTGCTTAGCGGGATATCTGCCGGTACGCCGCCCAGCTCAACACTCTTAATGCGCAGCGGTTGCAATATTACGTCGTGAGCGGTGGTGTAGCTGCAGGTGACGCCGCTTTTCTTCAGCGTCTGGCTGTCCATCATCGTGCCGCGTGGCACCAGGAAACCGCCGCTGATATCGCCTTTCTGGCCGTCAGGATGCAGCTCGGCAATCGCCATTGACGGCGTGGGAGCCAGGTAATTTGGCGCGATCATCTCCAGCATCCGCTGGGAGAAACGCGGGAACTCCGCGTCCATTTTCAGCTGCACGCGGGAGGTCAGGAAGGCAAACCCTTCCATCAGCCGCTCGACATACGGGTCGGCCACTTCAGTGCCGCGCATGCCCAGACGCCCGGCGACTTTCGGGTAGCGCCCGGCAAATTCGGCCCCCATTTCACGCAGGTACGCCAGTTCACGGTTGTAATAATCGAGCAGTTTGCTGTCCATAATTACCCTACATCTTTCAGCTCAAAGTGACCGTTTTCCAGGTCCAGATCGGTGCGAAACAGGAACTCCAGCGGATAGGGCACGCACCACAGCCGCCCTTTGATCTCAATCGACAGGACGTTGTGCAGATTCAGCGAGCTGGTGTCCGATACACAGCGTACCTGCAGCCCGGCAGGCAGGATGCGGGGTTCGAAGTGCAGGATCGAGTTGGTCAGCTTGCGCTGAATGTCCTGCCATTCGATATCCGACATGCGCTGACCGGCCAGCGGCGCAACGCCAAAGTTATAAGCAGAACGCTGCACGTGCGGAAACGGCTGCAAATCCTGCTGCGCTTCGTTGTTGATGCTGTTGAACAACCACTGCAAATCACGCAGAACGTTCTGGCGCAGCGCGCTGTGGGAGATCACCGTGCTGCTGGCGGCTTCCTGCCGTTTATCCGGTGCGTTATCGGTCAGCCGGTCCAGCAGCGATGGCTGCATTTTGTCGCGGGCGTTCAGCGCTTCCTGCTTATTGCGGTGGCGGTAGCCTCCACGCAGCAGTTCGCTGCCCTGCTGCGGCTGATTGAGATCGAAGTCATTACTCATTATGCCGGTTCCGCAAAGGTCAGCGCGTCCAGGCTCAACAACGGGTAGTCGCCGTCGGCACTCAGCCAGGTTTTCTGGCCGTGGCCGGTGAACTGTTCGCCTGCTGAATCCAGCACTGTCCATTCGGTCACGCTGGCCAGCCGCAACGTATCCGGCGCTTCGTGATCGAACGGATAGCGCACGGGCAGCTGGCAAACCTGTTCACTGCCGTCAATCAGTCGCACCAGCGTGTGACGCCAGACCAGGTCGGTGACGCTGGCCGGAGCCTGAAAACGGAACTCGCTGACGGCAGCGAAAGGCAACCAGGTGTACTTGCCGTTAACGATCAGTTCGCACACCGGCCCCAGGCGGCCATCGCCATCCATCAGCCAGTCCACCGCCTGCTGCTCTTCAGCATTTTCCAGCGTTACGCAACCCGGATTGAGGTCTGCCGCAGCAAACGCTTCTGCACGCAGGGCTTCAGCCTTGCCGCTATCGCCTTCAGCCTCTGCCTGTAAGGCGCTGAGCAGGTTTTCCGCCCAGCTGAACGCTTCGCCCGGCATGACTGGCTGGGCCTGTCCGGCAAAGACGGCAGCACGCTGCATCTCGCCCTGTATCGCCTGTTCCAGCAGGGTGACGGTAGGTTTCGCCTGCGGCTTCAGTGCCAGCCATGACTTCAGCTGGGTGTTCGCCCGCGCCCAGTTGCCTGCCAGGCACAACAGCTGCACAAAGGTCGCACGCAGATCGGCATCGGCCGGGCGGCTTTTGATTTCGCTTTCCACGCGGGTCAACGTTTCCGCCAGTGAAGTACCGGACATCAGTTGATGAAGAGAATACATAGGCTTTCCTTTGACGGACGAAGAGCTAGTTGAGGGTGCGGAACGAACCGGCTGCCGGATCTTTCAACTGTGGGTGCAGCGCTTCGACCAGCCTGATCGACAGGCTGCCTTTGTTGAGCAGGTACGGCGACCAGACTTTACGCACTTCTTCCAGGCGGGCTTTCAGCGCACTTTCGTCACCGGCTTCACTTTGGCTGATTTGTACCACCACGATTCCGCTGGTCTGCCAGCCGTTCTGCAGCGGTACGTAAGGCACAACCATCCAGCTCTGCGGCGATTTTTCATCGGCCAGCACCATGCGCTCGTTATTCACGGTGGTGATCTGCAGGTCATGGCTGATGGCTTTGCTGTTCAGGCCGGAAACAGGAAAGCCCTGCAGGAAGGTCATGCGCACATTTTTAGTCGCCCCTTTGCCCATCTGGGTGATCTGGCTTTCGCCGCTCAGCCAGCCATCGCTGCCGCAGGTGACGCCACCTTTCGACGGCACAAACAGGGCACTGGTCTGGCTGTTGTTGCGCCAGTAAGTGCGGAAATGGCAGCCGTCCATCAGGCTGAACTGGGTCCACGGCGTGGTATCCGCTGGCGGGGAGAGATCTTCAGCTTTCACCACTGCTGGCGTAACGGCCGGTGCTTCAGCAGGCGCTGTCGCCGCAGGCTGGGCTGTGGTTGCAGGCTCCGCTAGCGGTTCCACCTGTAAGGCCCACTTCTGCGCTTTGCTGGCGTTGCCGTGCGCGAGAACTTTGCCGTCCCTGTCGTTCATCTGCCAGTGGATAACGTTCAGCGTTTTACACTGCCTTTCCAGCAGACTGCCCACACGTGGCAGGAAATTTTCCAGCACGCCGGGGCTTTTATTGCCGTTCGCCACGATGCGCAGCGGCAACGCCGGCCCACACCAGCTGGCGGGGGTGTTGTCTTTAATGTTATCGATCCAGATATCCAGCTTCAGCGAAGGGGATGAAACCACGCGATAGTCCTGCGCCCAGGCGCCGGACGCGACAAGCAGTGAGAGCGCACCTGATAGCCAATATTTCATAGGAGTCCTTGAAGGCCTTAAATTCAATCACGAAGAGGGAAAAACTGGGCCGCTTCCGACAGCGAGTGCAGCAGCGTGGTGTCCTGCGGATCGCCGACCCAGACAGCGACCGCGCTGTAGTTGTCCTGGCTGGCCGCCGACTGCTGGTCATTTTTGCGGATCACCTGCTGCATCAGCGTCAGCCATTCATCCGGGGTGTTGACCATATGCAACGACTGCTGCATATGCTGCGGCGACAGGTTGTGCCAGAAGCCATCAGTACAGAGCAGGAAAGCATCGCCATCTTCAATCGGCACCACGTCGCTGTAGCTGGCATCGCGCTCTTCATCGCCCATGCCGAGGGCAAAATAGAGCAGGTTGCTGTTGATGCCTTCCGTCTGGTGTCCGGCGTCTTTCATCTGCTGCACCAGACTGTGATCCGTGGTGACGTGATAGAGATAGCCGCGGCGGAACAGATACAGGCGGCTGTCGCCCGCATGCGCCCAGTAAGCCAGCTCATAGTCCCTGTCGATAAACAGGCTGACCATGGTGGTGCCCATGCGCCTGAAGTCGCTGACTGCTTTTTGCTGCATGCGGATGGCGCTGTTGGCATCGTTGATGTACTGACGAATGCGTTGAGCGTCCAGGTGCCGATCGCCATTAAAGCGAGCCAGAATGGTGTTGCGCGCCAGTTCTGCCGCGACCTCCCCTCCGGGTAATCCTGCCACCCCGTCACAGACCACGAAGCAGGCCGATCGCTCGCCGATGCTTTCCCCGGTCTGATCCTGATTGCTTTCGCGCGCTCCCTGATTCGACATAGAGGCAATGGTGATATTCATCATTCTTCCGATCTGATTTGAGAGTCTTTGTACTGGTTCACTTCCATGTCATAGGCATGCAAAAAGGCTTCGCCGAACAGGGTATGGAAGTCATCTTCGATTTCACCGGCCGTTTCGCCATAGCGTTTGGTGAAATGTTCCCACAGCGCGGCTTTGCGGCTGGCGGGCAGTGAAAGACGGGAGGTAGCGCCTTCCTGCCGGGCTTCCTCCTCCAGCTGCTGCGGGTTAAAGGATTGCAGCATGGAGGCGATAATGGCGCGGATCCCGGCGATCATCCCCAGCTGATGCGCCTGAAGATCCACCAGCGCATCCCGCACCGACTGCTTCGGCGGCATAAACCCTGGCATACGGCTGCCAAACATCTGCATGAGCACGGATTTACCGGAGGGAAGCAGCTTGAACGGGTTGTTGGCCTCATCAAGGATGACCGTCATTTCCGCCTTTACGCCACGCTTGAGGATCGAGCGGGAAGAGAGCAGCGCCACGGTCCCCTGCGAGAACATACTGAGCATCTGCCCCAGTTCCTGCATTGCGTCACGGTCGAACCGGGGCGTGGGCTGCAGATCGTTCAGCCCCATACCGTCGATCAGCCCACCCAGCAGTTCGCCTTCCAGCATCTCACCGCCGGACGCTGAAGCACTGCCCTGCTGCGCGACGGGATTGGAGACCGGATCGATACGCAGGCGGCCTTTCGGTGGCGGCGTGGTACTGCGGGCTACGGCCTGCGGAGTGGGCAGCGTAATACCGCCGTAATCCTGCTGCGGCGCGGGCGCTTCCACAGGCTGCTCGTCAAATAAAGACGACTGTGCGTAAGGCCCGGTCGGCTCATCAAACAGTGGCGACGTTGCCAGAGAATCGGTGTTTTCAGCCTTATCATCGCCCAGGAGGTCGAAATCGCTGTCCAGCGCTTTTGGTGCAGGCGGAACAAAACCCTGCGGCTGCGAGGCCGGTTTTACCGGCTGAGGTTGAGCGGCTTCTGGCTCGTCCAGTGGGGCCAGCGGCACAGCATTGCCCATCATCAGTCCCAGCGGATCGTCGCTGTTTACCTGAGCAGGCGCGCTGCCTCCGCCGAACAGGGCCAGCGGATCCAGTTCATCTTTCTGGCTCGCCTGCGGTCTGGCTGCGGGTTGCTGCATCAGCGTGCTTGGGGTGCTGTCATCAAAGATGCTGTCGCGATCGAACAGCTCATCTTTGTTAAACAACGCATCCGGAGTCCGATCGCGACGATCGAAGTTCAGCGAGTCAGGATTGCCAGCAAACTGCGCCAGCGGATCGACAGGATTACGCTCCTGAACCGGGGCCTCCGTCAGCGGATTGCCAGTGCTCTGGGCCGGTTTACCACGACTGGAGAGGCTGTCAGTGATTGAGAACTCCTGCGCCAGGCTGTCCCAGATTTCACTGGGGATCGCCGCAGGAATATTGTCATTGGGTGCAGCTGCATGAGCCGGAGCGGCCTTTGGTGCGGCTGGCCGGACTGCCTGCGCCGGACGGGCAACAGGCTGAGCCGCAGAGGAGAATTCGCTCACCTGCAGACGATAGTCATCAATGCTGAGGATATCACCCTCCTGCAGGTCAACCTGACGTCCCCGCTCCAGCGGAATATCGTTCAGGTGCACCAGCGTGACATTGCCACGGTTGGTAATGCGACACTCGCCATCCGCAGTAATGTGCACAATCGCCTGCAGACGGGAAATAGTACGATCATCGTCTGGCAGCACCAGATTATTATCGGCACCACGGCCAATGGTACCGCCAGGCGGCAGAAAGTCGCAGCTGCTTTGCGGCGGCTGCTGACCAGGTTTGGTCGCTATTATTGTAAATCGCATAACGTTTTCCTGAGCGTGTTTATTAGGCACTTCACGGTGCGTCGGGAAGCAGACTAAACGTTCCTTCTTCCGGAGAGTCTTTATCACGGAGCATCTGGTGTGTTCTGTTGTCGACAATTACGTTGGCTGGCGCTGGCTTCTCATCGGGTTTGGTGTTTTGCGGGGAAAGCAATGCTGCCGGACTGGCATTAATGGCGAACACCATAAGGAACATGAATATAATATTTTTCATTTTATGATTAACTGGTTTAACTTAA
>NZ_WHOY01000031.1:4669361-4672191 GCF_009765445.1 Pantoea sp. BAV 3049
TCATGGCGGTAGCCGACGTAAGCGGCTTTCGACGTGTAGGTTTTGGTAAACACCAGATGGCCAACAACGCTGAATCCTGCTTTTTTCCACGCGGCCATAAAGCGATCGACGCGGTTCCAGCCGTAGAAGCTCACCATCAGCGCGTCTTTTTTCAGCACGCGATACATCTCATGACAGGCGGGTTGCAGCCATTCATCGGTGCAGTCGCCGGCGAGAGTACGCCCGGTACGGTCGCGAAAGCCAACGAGGTAAGGTGGGTCGGTCAGTATGAGATCGACAGCCTTCTCCGGGAAGCCAGCCATAACCTGCACACAGTCACCCCAAATCAGACGGGACATAATCATTCTCCTTTCTCAAATGCGACGCCGATTGCGCCGTGCCGATACGACAGCTGGGCGAAAAGCGGAGCAGACAAGGGCACCACCGCAAGCCGCAGCGCAGATAAAAGCAGACGCAGGCTGGACGGTTTGACGGCGAAAATTGAGCCGGAGAACGACGGGAAGACGGCGGTCAGGCCTTTTTACAGAAACTGCGACCGGGCGAGGACACCGGCGTGGCGAACCCTTGCATTCGAAGCGGCCCGGCTACAGTAGCGGCACGGCGCTCACAGCAGAACGGCATAAATGAGGAGCGCAGCGACATCATTTTCGGGTTTAAGCCCTTTACCGGGCTTTCCACCGCAGGGCGGGATTACCCTGTGGATAACCTGCTGGTACCTGGCGAAAGCCCCTGCCCTGACGGCGATTGATGGATTTGTTCATAATTCACCCATCTGAACATCAACATTTCCGGTTATTTCTGATTATCCGTCAGAGGGTTGGCAGAAACCGCTTTTCCGGCCCTTGCCAGACGCGCTTTAATTCCCAATAATACTGGTTATACATACAGTATTAATGACAGTGCAGAGGTAAATCATGTTGCATACCGGGCTCCCTGCTGACGGCAGAACGTTGAACAGAATGTTGCCACTGATCCGGCAGGACGCCACATGGCAGGCAACATCATGAAGCTGGTGACCTGCCAGCCTGCAGCATCAGCGCCGGTATTGCGCCTGCCCCTGTATGCCGATCGCTGTCAGGCAGGGTTTCCGTCGCCGGCTGGTGATTACGTTGAGGCCGAACTTGACCTGAATGAGTACTGCATTCAGCGACCGTCCGCCACGTTCTTTGTGCGCGCCATTGGCCAGTCCATGACAGATTTCGGGCTGTACAGCGGCGATCTGATGATCGTGGATAAATCGGAACGGCCGCAGCACGGCGATATCGTGATTGCAGAAATTGACGGCGAATTTACCGTCAAGCGCCTGCTGCTGACCCCGCGCCCTGCCCTGCAGCCCATGAACCCGTCATTTCCGACGCTCTTTCCCGATCCGGAACAGCTGCAGATTTTCGGCGTGGTCACGTCCTTTATTCATAAAACCCGGGGGCGCGAATGATGTTCGGACTGGCCGACGTCAACAGTTTTTATGCCAGCTGCGAAACGCTCTTCCGGCCGGATCTTCGTGGAAAACCCGTGGTGGTGCTGAGCAACAATGATGGCTGCGTGATCGCACGCAGCGCCGCCGCAAAAATTCTTGGAATTAAAATGGGGGTACCGTGGTTTCAGATTAAATCGCAGGACTTTCCGGAAAGAGTGCATGTGTTCAGCTCGAACTACGCCCTTTATCACAGCCTCAGCCAGAGAGTGATGGCCTCGCTTGAGGAAATGACGCCGCGCGTCGAGCAGTATTCAATTGACGAGATGTTCCTGGATCTGACAGGAATTGGTGCCGTTGAAGACTTTGAGTCTTTTGGCCACCGGCTGCGTGCACACGTTCTTTCCAGCACGGGGCTGACCGTGGGGTGTGGCCTTGCACCCACCAAAACGCTGGCAAAATCAGCTCAGTGGGCGGGCAAAGAGTGGAAACAGTTCCGGGGCGTACTGGCGCTGACGCCGGGCAACAGGAAACGGACGGAAAAGTTGCTCTCACTTCAGCCTGTCGAAGAGGTCTGGGGTGTCGGACGCAGGCTGTCGAAAAAACTGGCCACGATGGGGGTAAAAACAGCCCTGCAGCTTGCACAAAGCACCCCGTCGCTTATCAGGAAAAATTTCAGCGTGGTGCTGGAGCGCACCGTCCGCGAACTGAACGGCGAATCCTGCATTCCGCTTGAGGAGGCACCCGCGCCCAAACAGCAGATAGTCTGCAGCCGGAGTTTCGGTGAACGCATCACCACCTATGACGCCATGCGGCAGGCGGTCTGCCAGTACGCAGAGCGTGCCGCAGAAAAGCTGCGGGAAGAGCGTCAGTACTGCCGGCATATTGCCGCGTTTGTGAAGACATCACCTTTCGCGGTTAACGAGCCGTACTACGGCAACGTGGCTGTCGAAAAGCTTCATGCACCCACCCGTGATACACGCGATATTATCGCTGCCGCCGTCCGGTCGCTGGATCGCATCTGGATTGATGGCCATCGTTATGCCAAAGCCGGCATCATGCTTAACGACTTTACCCCATCCGGCGTTGCCCAGCTGAATCTGTTTGATGACGTCCAACCCAGGGCACACAGCGAGCAGTTGATGAAAGTTCTGGATGGCATTAATCACTCAGGTCTGGGGAACGTCTGGTTTGCGGGACGCGGTGTGGCACCGGATTGGCAGATGAAACGCGAAATGCTTTCTCCAAGTTATACAACCAATTGGACGCAAATACCAACAGCACACTTTAAATAATGTACTTTCAGTTAGTTTGTAAACAAAAGACAAAAGGGGACCGTGGTCCCACTTCAGGGGCTGGGACCGTGGTCCCACTTCAGGGGTTGGGACCGTGGTCCCACTTCAGGGGTTGGGACCG
>NZ_WHOY01000031.1:4672201-4674943 GCF_009765445.1 Pantoea sp. BAV 3049
GGGAACCAACGCTGGTTGTGAACTGGAGTACGGATTTTTTCAATGTAGCGGCTATGACTTACGGCACTTTTACTGTGAAATATGACAATATGAAAGAGGGTGACAACGTTGTATTCCACTTTGTTTCAATAAATAACTCCGCTGTTAATGATTTCACGAAAAGCTATAATATTGTTGCAGCTGATGTAGCTAAAGGGAAAATTAGTGTTGGGCCATATCCGTCAGACTTTACACCAAACGCAATAGCACAAGTTGCTTTTTTTGCTACCGTCAAAAGAGGTAATGTAGAAAAAAAATCGGATGAAATCGGATATAATTATAATACATGCCCGCCAGATCAAGTCGATAATTGCGCCCACCCGGACAAAAATTAACTTATGGTTCAATTTATTAGCTATGAATGGTGATGCATCCTTTGTTAAGGCAGGAATAAAAAAGCCCACTACTGGACTGCCCCCATAAAGTTGGACAGTTCATGTTAAGCGGCTTTCTGGGCCTGGGTTCGGTATTCTACCGGACTCAGGCCTTTTAATTTCAGGTTTATCCGCTCGTAGTTGTAGTAATGGATATAGTCCTCTATCGCTTTCCTTAGTTCGCCTGACCTGCTCCCCGTTGATTTGTAAGCACACCCGTTTTAGTTCCACGCACTTTTTGAGATTTACGGGGTTTCAGCCATCAGCCGGTATTCTTCCGGCGTCAGGTTATTCAGGGATTCATGAGGGCTCTGTCGCATTAAGCAGTTAATCAGGTAACCTGCTGTTTTTTTTATGATGTTGCCTGACCATGCCCCTGATCCGAAAAGCCTTTAAACGCCTGCATTATCCCGTTGATATTATCGCACAGTGTGTCCGCTGGTATCTGGCTTATTCCCTGAGCCTGCGTAATCTGGAGGAGATGATGGCTGAGCGCGGTATTACTGTTGATCATTCCACGCTTCACCGCTGGGTCATCCGCATTGCCATATCTGGATAAAGCGTTTCGGCGGCATAAACGCTCTGTGGGACGCCGGTGGCGAATGGATGAAACTTACATAAAAGTCAGAGGGCAGTGGAAATATCTGTACCGGGCCGTCGATACCGGAGGTCAGACCATCGACTTTCTGCTGACCGCCGGGCGGGATACGGCAGCCGCCCTGCATTTCTTCCGTAAGGCCATCCGCCGCCATGGCGAACTGAAAGTGGTCACCATTGATAAAAGCGGTGCGAATACCGCCGCGCTGACCACACTCAACGCCGGTAAATCAGCAGATGAAAGCATCAGAGTCAGAAAGAGTAAGTACCTGAACAACCTTGTAGAACAGGATCACCGTAACATCAAGCGCAGGATAAAACTGATGACAGGATTAAAATCATTTCGCCGGGCGCAGACGATACTGGCCGGCATTGAGTTAATCCATATGATACGCAAAGGGCAGTATCAGCATCCGCAGGGGGACGGGTTATCACCGGCAGAACAGTTTTACCTGCTGGCTGCCTGAAAAGTAGCCAATGCACCTTTTGTCGCCCTGCTGTCGTTAATGCGACAGAACCTCTTCAGACAGACCCGTCATTTTCATGACGGTACTGCGGTCGATACTGTTCTGCAGCATGGTACGGGCAATTTTAAGGGTAGCTTCACGCTCGCCTTTTTCAATACCGCGCTGTTCACCGAGCTGCAGGCCTTCAGCCCTGCCCTTCTCGATGCCTTTCTGTTCAAGTTGTTGTGCGATGGTCATAAGTGCCTCTCCGTGTTGCGGCACACGCTGTGTCAGTTCGCGTACAAAGGCTTCGGCGTCAGCTGTTCCGCCTGCCTGCACTATATAGTGTACCAGCGATATTACCTGCGATGAAGAGAGATATCCGGCCAGCAAAATGGGCGCCAGCCGGTCAACCAGTTCAGCGAGGTCCCGCTGATGAATATGCTTTTGCAGTAAAGTCAGGGCGGCCATACTGCGATGGACAGCGATTTCATCATCCGGAATGACCGTAACGTCTACCAGCGGGAAAGCGCTGCTGTAGAGTTTGCCTGCCAGCGCCGGATCGTCAAACTCATCCAGCCAGCGAGTGGAGTACGGGTACGGGCTGCAGCCGCATGCGCAGGTTACCAGGTCAGGAGTGAAAGCGGATGACCATACCGAGGTTAACGGCACCCGCATTCAGGGAACCGGTAACGACAATGTGCAGACGAAGATGGGGCTGCGGGCCTTCCTGAGCGGAAAAAACGTGCAGGATAAGGATACCGGCCGTGAGTTCCGGCCGTTTGTTGAAGCGAACTGGATTTATAACACGCAGACCACCGGGGTACAGATGAACTGCGACGGTGCCCACGTTACCGGGACCCGGAACGTGGGCGAGCTGAAGGCGGGTGTAGAGGGGAACCTGAGCCGGGGACTGAGCGTGTGGACGGCGGTGGCACAGCAGACGGGAGATAAAGGTTATCATGATACGGAAGGGATGCTGGGGGGGGGAGTACAGTTTCTGTACCGGTGGATGCGGCGGGCTTTGCCCGCCGCATGTCATTTAATGCGTTATATGTACCTTATGAAACTGCGAAAAAACTGTGGATATTGTATGAAAAGTGAAACGATTAACCGGCTTGTTATTACGCTGTCGCTGACCGTGTCAGCAGGAATATTACTGCTCATGCTGATTTCCTGCCTGACAGCCTTCGGGCGATGAACCGGCCGGGGTGGCTGACGTGAGATACATCGCCGGTGAAAAGATGTCTGGCAGGGGGGGGGATATGCAGGGGGCCAGAGTATAA
>NZ_WHOY01000031.1:4674953-4696696 GCF_009765445.1 Pantoea sp. BAV 3049
TATTAAAGAAGCCCGCTCAGGAAATAACCTGAGCGGGCTTCTTGCTTTTGGGCCTGTCACTGCAATCTCAACCGTTTTCGGGATGTCATTTTAAAGCGAGGACACTGCATAACTGCGCCCTGCTTCAACAAACATGGATAGCATCAGGTCAGGATTACTTCGAGTCTGGCCAACACTTCATCCACGATTGAGCTGAAGAAATAGTAGCGTCAGTGCATTGACCTGAGTTGACGAGGCCAGCCCTGACGCAGCGAACTGCCTGTAAGTCATGGCATTTCACCGGGTGACCAACAGTCAGCCTGTTTCGAACCTGATATCAGTACCATATGCTGAGGATTGGCCAGCCCACCAGCAGCAGCAGGGTAATGTAAACCACGCCAAGGATGCCGCCGAGACGCCAGTAATCTTTCGATTTTACGTAGCCGCAGCCATAGATAATCACCCCGGGACCTGTGGCATAAGGCGTCAACACGCCCATCAGGCCGATCGACAACACCAGCAGGATCGACAGATGCTCCATTGATACGCCGGGTAAACCTTTCCCCACCGCCAGAATGACCGGCAGCAGCGTTGCCGTATGCGCCGACAGGCTGGCAAAGAGGTAGTGAGCAAAGTAGAACACCAGCACTAACGCAATCAGCGTCATATCCGGCGAAAAACCTTCCAGATGCGTGCTCATGGTTGTGGCAAACCAGTCGATAAAGCCCGAGCGGGTCAGCCCGCTGGCCATCACCACCAGCGTGGCGAGATTGACCAGCGTATTCCAGGCACTTGAATAGCGAGTGATATCCTTCCAGGCAACAACCTTCAGCACCAGCATCAGCGAAACCGCCAGCAAACACACTGCCGTGGCATTCACCACCTTGCCGCCAAAGACCCACAGGCACAGGCTGAGCAACACCAGAGCGATCAGCGTATATTCCTTGCGTGAAACTTTGCCCATCTCAACCAATGCACTACCTGCCCAGACCGCGACTTCATTACTGTGCGTCACGCCGGGTTTGTAGAGGTACCAGGAGATCAGCGGCGCAACAATCAGCAGGATCAGTCCGACCGGTAAAAAGGCCAGGAACCATTGCATCCAGCTGATTTGCAGACCAGCAATCTTGTTCACAAATTCGATGCCCAGCACGTTGGGGGCCGCGCCGGTGATAAACATAGAGGAGCTGATGCTGGTCCCCACCACCATCATCCACATCAGGTAGCCACCTATGCGGCGGGAGGAAACATCATTGGGGAAGGAGTCAAACAGTGGTGGCAGATTTCGAACTACCGGGAAAACGGTGCCTCCTGTCCGCGCCGTATTAGAGGGTGTGAACGGGGCCAGCAGAACATCCACGATAACCACTGCATATCCCAGCGTCAGCGTGCGTTTCCCCATAAACTTCACCATAAACAGGGCAATCCGTCTGCCAAGACCGGTAGATTCATAGCCCAGCGCGAAGATAAATGCACCGAAGACCAGCCAGACCGTTGCGCTGGAAAAACCAGCCAGCCCCCATTTCAGCGCCTCTTTACCGGCGTTAAAACCAGGTGCCGCCAGCTCCTTCGCGCCGAACAAAACCCAGTCAGCTGCCAGCACGCTGGCCGTCACCGCAATAAAGCTGATTGCCGTGGCAGGGATTGGCTCCAGGATCATCCCGACAATCATGGCGACGAAAATAGCAAAAAAATACCAGGCCTGCGGCGGCATTCCTTCAGGTACCGGTATCAGTAAAATGGCCGCCAGCACTGCCAGCGGTGCCAGGGACTTCACTATTTTGGATGTTAATTCAGACACTCAGCCTCTCCTTAGGCGACCCGTTAAGGGTCATCAGGACTGTGGCAAACGGGCCAGCAGCCAGCTCACTATCAACAAATCAGCACTGCCACCCGGACTGAGATTGCGTGCTATGCATGCGTCATCAAACCGGATCAATGCTTCCCATCCTGCCTGCCTGTTCCCCCTCTCTCTCTGTGCCAGCAACGCGGCTGATTCCTGTTTTAACCAGCGCAACCCGGCCATTCCTCCGCGGGAGACGACGTTAGTATCGTCGTTATGGGCCATCAGCCACAGCAGGCAGTCCGTCATCACTTCCTGTTCACTGTGGCCCTGCTCTCTGCCCTGATGAAGTAAAGGAAGAGCGCCATTAATCACCAGTGGAAAACCGGCTTCCGCTTCACCGCGTGCCCCCTTCAGGCCATATGTCGCGTACAAACGTTGGCCTGCAGTCTGGCAGGGATTGTTGTTTTCCAGCTCACGGCTCACCAGTCCCTGGCTGATTGCCGCAACTCCGTGACAAAGCGTTGCAGCACTGAGGATTTTCCGCTGCTGATAAAGTCGCCCAAATACCGCACACAATAAAGCCAGAGAAAAAATGCTTCCCTTATGGGTATTCACCCCGCCCGTAGCCCGATACATGTGGCTTTCACAAGCCATCCCGGCCGGACGCAAACGTGACAAAACCCGATTTTCGGGCAACACCGCATCCACCCGCCCCTGATGGATAAAACGAGGGAGCCACAAGTTAATAGCGGCAACGCTGCGGCAAAAAGTCCCGATATGCATATCGGTATGTGCGCCGTTGTTGCGCCGATCTACCAGACCTGGCTTTGGCGTCAGATTGACCTCAGCCAGTAATGCCTGGATGGCATCAGCAGCAAACCGATTGGGATCGGGTGATACGTCAACCACGCCTGGCTTATTGCGGCTTAAAAGCTGCATCGGCCCGCCTTGTCATCTCCGCCAGAAGCCCGGCAACATCATGTGTTCTCTGTCTGGCGCAAACCTTTGCGGGCAACGCGCACAACAGGCACTGCCGCTCTGGTAATCCCCTTTCCCGGCGGGACAGGATCTCTCCTTCAAACGTCAGCACATCAATATCCCAAAGCCGCCCGAGGGGTTCATCAGACTCCAGCACGATTGTCTGCGCTTTCACTGCTTCTGCCTTCGCGTCCACCAGCCAGAATCCTTCACAACCGGTTGCCAGCGTAAAGGCCTCAGCCCGCAGAACAGGCCACCGCCGCTGCTGTATTTGCTGCCATCCGGCATTAAAAATCCGCCGGGTCAGCTCGCTGTCTTTGACGGCACCGGGCGTGACCACGGTCAGCACCACCAGCGTGGCGGGCTGCTGATGCAACCACTGCCGCTGACGAGCCTGTCGGTTATCGCGGCCGGCAAGCAGTTCGGCCAGGCTGACTGCCCGTCCGTCTGCCTCTTCAGGAATCGCCGGGTTATTCTGCAATCTGATGCACGACATCTATCACTGAACCATCCCGGTAGCGCACCACGGCCACCACATTGTCCGTAAAGGCCACTGGTTTTGGATCGCCCGTCAGTAGTCTGGCCCGCTCGTACAGCCATTCAATGCTGACCAGATCGATTCCCTCTTCGCGTAAGCGCTGCGCCAGCTCCGGGCGGGATGGATTGACCGCCGTGCCGTGATCGGTCACCAGGATATCGATGTCCGATCCCGGCGTAATGCAGGTGATGACCTCTTTAACCAGAGTGGGAATTCGCCCGCGCACCAGCGGCGCAACAATGATCGCCAACTGTGCCGCAGCGGCAGTGTCACAGTGCCCCCCCGAAGCACCGCGCAGCACGCCATCCGAACCGGTCAGTACGTTGACGTTAAACCCGGTATCAATTTCCAGCGCGCTGAGCACCACCACGTCAAGCCGGTCAACCACCGCCCCTTTCGAGTGAAAGTTGGCATACTGATTAGCACTGATTTCGATATGGCCCGGATTGCGGGCCAGTGACATGGCGGCCATGCGGTCAAAGCTCTGCACGTCGAGCAATTTGCCTATCAGCCCCTGTTCATGCAGCTCCACCATCGCTGAGCTAATCCCTCCCAGCGCAAAGGCCGCCTGGATCCCTTTCGCACGCATTTTATCTGCCAGAAAGCGGGTCACGGCCAGCGAAGCACCGCCCGTGCCTGTTTGCAAAGAAAAGCCGTCGGTGAAATAACCGGAGCGGACTATAATCTCTGCCGCACGTCGGGCAATCAGCAACTCCCTGGGATTTGAGGTCATGCGCGTGGCGTCAGCACCGATCTTGTCGGCATCTCCGACTTTCTCCAGCGGCACAATCAGGTCGACCCGATCCTGGGCCAGACTGGCCGGATGATGCGGATAAGGCACTATCGCTTCGGTCAGCAGCACCACTTTATCCGCCGCCTGCGCATCAACCAGGGCATAACCCAGCGACCCGCAGCAGGCCTCACCGCTGTAGCCATTGGCATTGCCATATTCATCGCAGGCCGGAACCGCCAGGAAAGCGACATCGATATGCAGTTCGCCAGACGTTATCAGGTTGACCCGTCCGCCGTGGGAATGGATCTGTACCGGCTGCCGGAGCAGGCCGCGTGAGATGGCTTCCGCCAGTGGACCCCGCAGGCCCGAGGTGTAAATGCAGCTGACCACACCTTCGCGAATATGCTCAACCAGCGGTGCATGGCAGTCGCTGAGAGAACTGGACGCCAGAGTGAGATTACGCAACCCCCTCTCTGCCAGCGTCGCCATCACCTGGTTAAGCGCCAGGTCGCCATTGCGAAAGGCGTGGTGGAAAGATACCGTCATGCCATCCTGCAATCCACTGCGCAGGATGGCCTCACTGAGAGTGCTGCAGCGCTTGATATCACCGGGTTTCTGCGCCCGCCGCTGCGTTTTTTCAGTATCACGGAAGCACAAAATTTCTCGCTCTGTGCGCAAAGTCATCAGACGTTGTTGTCGGTTCATCGGGTTTCCTTACCGTAGCCCTCTTCCTGATGCAGACCGGAAAGAGCCACTCTCTGCAGCACCAGACGGGCGCGTTCAATCACCGGGCCATCGACCATTTTGCCATTCAGTGACACCACTCCCCGTCCTTCCCGCTCAGCGGCAACAGCAGCATCTACCACGCGCTGCGCATGGGCAGCTTCACTGGCGGTTGGGGCATAAAGGTTATGGATCAGCTCAATTTGCCGGGGATTGATCAGCGATTTCCCGTCAAAACCGAGCTGTTTAATCAGGGCAGCCTCCTGCAGAAAGCCCGCGTCATTACTGGCATCCGAGTAGACCGTGTCGAACGCCTGGATACCTGCGGCACGGGCAGCCTGAAGAATCGAACAGCGGGCAAACAGCAACTCGATGCCCTCGGGTGAGCGCTCTGTGCGCAGGTTCCGCACATAATCTTCTGCGCCAAGTGCAATGCCGACAAGCCTGGATGAAGCTCGTGCTATCGCCACTGCATTAGTGATCCCTTCAGCCGACTCAATAGCTGCCAGCAGGCCAGTGCTGCCCTGCTGTCTCCCGCAGGCGACCTCAATCGCCGTAATCTCTTGCGCCATATCCACCACGTCCTGTGCGCAATCGGTTTTTGGCAAACGCACAATGTCTGCGCCACCCCGTACCACAGCCTGCAAATCCGCGAGGCCATGAGGGCTGTCCAGCGCATTCACGCGAACGACAGTTTCCTGTTGCTGGTAGAGAGGATGCTGCAACGCATGGAAAACCAGCCTTCGCGCAGCATCTTTCTCACGGAGGATAACGGAGTCTTCCAGATCGAACATCACGGCATCCGCCTGATAAATAAAGGCGTTACTCAACATTGCCGCATTGGCTCCGGGGACAAACAGCATGCTTCGCCGTACCCGCTTTTTATCCGGCATGTGCATTGCTGGCCTCCCAGGGGAGAGCGTCAAGACCGCTGGCACGCATCAGCGCCGTCTCCATCCGCGCCCGGAGGACACAATCCAGCGCACCTTTATCATCGACAATCACCTGAACTGGCTCAACCTGATAGTGCGCCAGCACCTGGAGCAGGGTGTGCCGGATGGCATCCCCAAACTGTTTTTCCACGCTGCTGGCTATCAGCACATCGTGCTGCCGGCCTGTCGAGGGAGCGATGCGCACCATCACATCGCTGGACTCAAGCGTTCCGGCCATTGCTTCCCTGATTATTTTCATCCCTTCCTCTGATTAGGTAACGGCAATTTCCTGGCGTTTTGCCAGAAGGCATTCTAAAAAGTGTTTTGTTGCTTCCGGTACCAGCGGAGCAATAGCCTGTATATCGCCTGCAGGCAGCAGTTTTCTTACCCATGAAGCCGAAATCGGCGTGCCGTTATATTTCAGCCGCTCAATCTCCACCAATTCTACTGGCGGCTCCGCTAATGCGGGCGTATTCAGCCAGTAACGCATATCGCGGTTATATTTTGCTGTCACCTCACAAAAAGGTTCATTGCCCACGAAACGATGAGTAATTCCCAACGAGGGAGCCAGATATTGCCGGAAAATCTTCAGATCGATTTCTGTATAACATTCATCGGCAATCCCTTTTTCTTTGATGAAATAACAGGGGAACGTTGCGCGGGAAATAATATATTGCGACCCCTCATGGATCGTCAGATTAGCAATCCCCTGAGTGCCCGCCGTAACCAGATCTAACCGGTCCTGATAACGAAAGCGGGAGTTATCTTCCCGGACCAGAAACAGGTGCAACCAGTCACAGGCTGCTGCGGCCTGTTGCACCAGATAGTGGTGCCCAAGGGTAAACGGGTTGGCGTTCATCACAATACTGCCAATTTTTTCGCCCGGTTTTCGCTGGTCGGCAAGCTGGGCGGCATAACGGGATAACCGACAGGGGCTGTTTTCCATCAGCACCATAATCCCCGGCACGTGGGCAATGGGATGGAAACCGCACTGGCGGAACAGGGATTCATTTTGCGTTTTGGTATAGATGAACAGTTGGGTTTGATCCATCTCCCAGGCCAGATTGACCAGCTCAGTAGCCAGTGCAAGCCCCAACCCTTCACCGCGCAGGTCTGGTGAAACGGCCACGCATTTAATAATATTGTCAGCAATGCCGCCGCAGGCCACCAGCTTTCCCTGCCGGATAGCAGTGACAAACACTCTGATGGTCCGATCGATATACAGTTCGTTTTCACGCAGAAAGCATTTTATCTCTGCGACAGCCTTATCATCATTCCGGTACACCCGGTTAAATACCACTTGACCAGACATCACTCTTCCACAACACCCTGTAAAAAATAATTAATTCCCGACATTAAGAATAATATTAAAACCTGAAAGCATGCAGATTCTATCGCCGAAAAAAGTTCTACAAAGGATAGAGAGTTTTAAAAAATCATTAGTGACTCAATTCACACTTCATTTTTTTACCCTCAAACTTCACACCCGAACAGTTAATGAAAAACCATCATTACAAAAATAATAAACATTATATTTTCATAGAAGCAACATCAGGTGTATATCAGAGACAACTGATGTCATCTTACCAGGTTGAATTTCACGGCCCTTCACCCACTACCGGGGTGACCCAACATTATCGCTACGGTATTTTACCGGCGTGACCGCCAGCGCCTGCTGGAAAATAGCGCAGAAATATTGCGGGGTGTTATAACCACATAAACGACTGATTTCGGCTACCGGCAGAAGGGTCGTTGCCAGCAGCTCCTTCGCTTTGCCCAGCTTTTCATCCTGGATAACTTTATGGATAGTCATTCCCATCTCCGTCATAAATTTTTTGTCGAGATTCGAACGGGAGGTGCCTGTAGCTTCCAGGACGTGTTCAACGGTAATCCCCCGGCAGGCATTTTTGCGAATAAACCCCATCGCCCTGATCACCATAGTGTCGATGACAGAGCGGTAATCCGTTGACTGTCTTGCAATCACTCTTTCCGGCGGCACGATGATCGGCTCATTCGCTGTCTGCCGCTGAGATAACAACGCATCCAGCAATTTTGCCGCTGCAAACCCCATTTTGCGGGTTCCCTGCATCACTGACGAAAGCGAAATCTTCGACAGGTAACGGGTCAGTTCCTCATTATCAATGCCGATTACACACAGGCTTTCCGGCACGGTGATACCGATACAGTCACAAGTTTGCAGCACGTGCCGGGCGCGGGCATCAGTAACCGCAATAATACCGGTCTGCGGAGGCAACCCTTTCAGCCACCGGGCCAGTCTCTGCTGCGCTTCCCCCCAGGTATTGCTTTCCGTTACCAGACCCTCATAGATAATGCCGGGGCAGGACATTTTGCGGGTCAGATGTTCAAAGGCTGCCGCACGCTCCTGGGCCCAGCGTTTACCGGCCTCCTGAGGCAGACCATAGAAAGCAAAACGCTCAATGCCTCGCTCAATCAGATGGTTTAACGCTGCGGCAACCAGCGCTTCGTTATCCGTCGCGACATAATGTACAGGCGGATAGTCCTGTCGGTTGTGGTAGGAACCGCCCACGCCCACCACCGGTATGTCAGTGTGGCTCAGCTGACGGGCAATATTTTCATCGTCAAAATCGGCGATGATACCGCTGCTGGTCAGGATTGTATGAGTAAAGTGATGGACGCTGAAATCCTCTTCGATATAGATATCCCACCCACACTGTGAGGCATAAAAAAACTCACCGATTCCCTCGATAATTTGCCGGTCATAGGCCTTATTGGCGTTAAAAAGCAGCGAAATTCTTGCCTGAGGCGTGGCGTTACGGTCACTGATGTTCATTGCGTTTTCCTGAAGATGGTCGGCAAACGGGATTGCCGGTTCCGTAACATCAGAGTAATGCCCGGCGACCCGGGGAAAAATAAGTAAAGTGCTGAAAGGGGAAGTTATGCTTCAGAGATGCGAGCAGGATCGGAAAAGCAGCAGGAAGCAGAGGGTTAATCTGCCGCCTGTTCACACCAGGGATTTAACATCCCCTGTTTAATTTATGCTGGCCGTCTGCCGGTAAAGCATGCTGAACCTTGCCTGCCGGACACGGTATAGCGCGTGGCGATCCGCATCCGGGATATAGCGAGCTTCCAGCGGCAGTTCAGGTAACAATTCACCAGTGGAAACGCCAGGATTACAGCTCATCCTCGCCAGCCGGGCCGCGCCCAGAGCAGGCCCGACATCACCACCGGTACGGTAATCCAGCGCCATCCCACTGATGTCAGCCAGAAGCTGCCGCCAGAGATGACTTCGCGCACCACCGCCAATCAGCGTGACCGACGATGGCCTGACGCCTGTGGCATGCAGCACTGACATTCCCTCCGCCAGCCCCAGACTGACTCCCTCCAGCACCGCCATCGCCAGATCTTCCGGACCGTGCTGGTGGGTGAATCCCCAAAAAAGTCCCGTTGCGTCCGGATTATTGTGCGGCGTTCGTTCACCAGAAAGATAGGGCAGAAAGCAGGGAGAATGCTCGTTAAGCTGAACTTTTCCCGCCAGTTTCAGGAGATCGGCTACCGACTGTTGTCCGGTCAGTCGTGCGGCCCAGTCCAGACAGGAAGCGGCACTGAGCATCACCGACATCAGATGCCAGGTCTGCGGCAGAGCATGGCAGAAACTGTGCACGGCACGTTCAGGATTACTCAGAAAACCCTTGCATACTGCAAAATAAACGCCGGACGTTCCCAGTGACAGCATCGCCTGCCCTTCCTGCCAGATCCCCGCCCCAATGGCTCCTGCCGCATTGTCCCCACCACCAGCCACCACCGGTAACCGCGCAGGCAGTCCCCAACGCTGGCTTACGTCAGACCTCAGTGTTCCGGTCACCTGATAACCTTCAAACAATGCTGGCATCTGGTCCCGGGATAAGCCACAGGCCGCCAGCAGATTATCGTGCCAGTCTCGTCTGCCGACATCCAGCCACATTGTGCCCGCCGCATCTGACATGTCACTGGCAAAATCACCGGTCATCCGCCAGCGCAGATAATCTTTTGGCAGCAGAACACGGGTGATCTGACGGAAAATATCCGGCTCGTGCTCTCTCACCCACAGCAGTTTTGGCGCCGTGAAGCCCGGCATCATCAGATTGCCGGTGATCCGCCGTGACGCCGGCACGCTCTTTTCAAGCTGCTGACAAGCCAGGCTGCTGCGGCCGTCATTCCATAAAATGGCCGGTCGCAGCACGTTCTGCTGTCTGCCAAGCAGAACCGCGCCATGCATTTGCCCGGTCAGCCCCAGCGCCCGGACGTCATGCAATGGATGCTTCTGTGCGAGAGCCTGCATCGCCCGATCTGTTGCCTGCCACCACTCCTCCGGATGTTGTTCAGACCATAATGGATGAGGCCGTGAAACCGTCAGTGGCTCCGTGTGGCTGGCTAACACCCTGTTATCTTCATTCAGCAGGATGACTTTGACGCCTGAAGTGCCGAGATCGATACCTGTATACATGCCTGTTGCCTCTGGCGTTGTGTTGCCGTCAATCCTCAGCGGTAGATAGCCTGATTCACGATATTCTCCAGGCGTTCCTGCCGGCCGCTACGATGCTGCGGGTACAACGCCTCTTTTTTCGTGAAATTTGCCAGCTCTTCCAGCGACATCGTTCCCGCCAGAATGTCCTGACCCAGCTTGCTGTTCCAGCCCGCGTAGCGTGCCTCACGCGCCTGATCCAGCCGCCCTTCTTCAATCAGCCGGGCAGCAATGCGCAGTCCCTGCGCCATCACATCCATGCCGCCAATATGGCCAAAGAACAAATCGTAAGGGTCGGTGCTTTGACGGCGCACTTTGGCGTCAAAATTCAGACCGCCGGTGGTGAAGCCCCCTGCGTTGAGGATCTCGTACATGATCAATGCATTCTCTTCAACGCTGTTCGGGAACTGATCCGTATCCCAGCCGAGCTGCAAATCCCCGCGGTTGGCATCGACCGAACCCAAAATACCCAGCGCGGCCGCCGTGGCAATTTCATGCTGGAAGGAGTGACCGGCCAGCGTGGCATGGTTCGCCTCAACGTTAACCCTGATTTCCTTTTCCAGACCAAACTGCTTCAGGAAGCCATATACGGTGGCAACATCATAATCATACTGATGTTTAGTCGGCTCCTGCGGTTTAGGTTCTATCAGCAATGTCCCGTGGAACCCAATACGATGTTTATGCTCCACGACCATCTGCATAAAGCGGCCAATCTGTTCACGCTCACGTTTCAGGTCAGTATTCAGCAGTGTTTCATACCCTTCACGACCGCCCCACAGCACGTAGTTCTCACCACCCAGTTTCTGCGTGGCATGCATGGCTGCATTCACTTGCGTAGCCGCCCAGGCAAAAATTTCCGGGTCCGGGTTTGTGGCTGCGCCCGCACCGTAGCGAGGATGCGTGAAGCAGTTGGCGGTGCCCCACAGAAGTTTAACGCCTGTGTTCTGTTGTTTTTCCGCCAGAATGTCAGTAATAACCGCAAAATTGTGCAGATATTCCTTTACTGAATTGCCCTGTGGGGCGACATCAACATCATGAAAACAGTAGAAAGGGACGTTCAGTTTATGGAAGAATTCAAAAGCAATATCTGCCTTCATTTTCGCCCGATCCAGTTCACTGCCCGCATCAAACCACGGGCGTTCAAACGCACCGGTACCAAACATATCGGTCCCTGCCCAACAGAAGGTGTGCCAGTAGCAGGCGGCAAAACGCAGATGATCTTCCATTCGTTTACCCAGAATCATTTCATCTGGGTTATAAAAATGAAAGGCCAGATCGTTCTGACTCTCAGCACCCTCGTAAGGAATTTTATCAATACGGTCAAAATAATCAGCCACGGGGATTCTCCTTAATTAACGAAAAAGGAATTGTCGATTGCAATTAATTAAACGTCTTCACTATGCAAAGAACTGGATTGCCATGACAATTATAAAATTTCACAACTCCCTTATGTAAAATCCCAATCATGACCCGGATCACACAGGGTCAGAGATCCGTTTCACTGTTCTCAACGTGGGCACTGTGATCGTCATCATGAAAAGCAAAACGACGGTGGATATTACAAAAAATTGTAATTTTATTCTCTGATGAGCGGGCATATGTTTTATCCCGCAAGAAAAAAACCGAATCGTCAGTAAAATTACCCTGAGGTTTGCTATGGCACCCACATCTGAGATGAAAGCCAATAATCGCTATATAATATCAGTAACCCTTGTGGCAACATTGGGTGGATTATTATTTGGTTACGACACTGCGGTGATATCCGGCACGGTTTCATCGCTGGATGCCGTTTTTATTACCCCAAGAGGATTAAGTGAATCCGCAGCCAACTCTTTACTGGGCTTTTGCGTGGCCAGCGCGCTGATAGGCTGCATTATTGGCGGTGCCTGTGGTGGACCGCTGAGCGCCCGTTTTGGCAGAAAGAAAACGCTGCTGATCGCGGCCGTGCTGTTTTTCTTTTCTGCACTGGGTTCTGCATTCCCTGAAATTGGCTTCCGCAGCATCGATCCGAACGAAGGCGTGCCATGGTATCTCTCTGATTATCTGAGTGAGTTTGTCATTTACCGGATTATTGGTGGGATCGGCGTTGGTCTGGCTTCCATGGTCTCGCCAATGTATATCGCCGAAATTACTCCAGCGGAAATACGTGGAAGGCTGGTTGCCTGCAATCAATTTGCAATCATCCTCGGACAATTGCTGGTTTATTGCGTCAATTACAGCATCGCCCTGTCAGGCAGCGAAACCTGGCTGAATACGCTGGGTTGGCGTTTTATGTTTCTTTCTGGCGCAGTGCCCTCACTGTTGTTCTTTATTCTGTTATTCGTGGTACCGGAAAGTCCACGCTGGCTGGCCACAAGAGGTTTAAATGAAAAAACCGCCTCCGTACTGGAGAAACTGTTCGGCAAAGAACAAAGCCAGATCGAACTGCGTAATATTATTCAATCCGTTAATACCGGAACGGAAAAAAAATCGCCGTTATTTTCCTTTGGCATTTCCGTCGTGGTTATCGGCATTATGCTTTCCGTCTTTCAGCAATTCGTCGGCATTAACGTGGTTCTTTATTATGCACCGGAGGTTTTCCGTTCGGTGGGGGCAAGTACTGACATTGCTTTGTTGCAAACAATCATTGTTGGCGTCATTAATTTACTCTTTACCACCATAGCCATTCTAACCGTCGATAATTTTGGTCGTAAACCACTGCAGATTATTGGCGCGTTGGGTATGGCAATCGGAATGTTTACGTTGGGAACCGCGTTCTATACCAAAATGTCCGGGGTGGTGGCGCTGGGAGCCATGCTGTTTTATGTCGCTTCCTTCGCGATCTCCTGGGGACCAGTCTGTTGGGTGCTGCTGGCGGAAATCTTCCCGAACCGCATCCGCAGCAAGGCAATGTCAATCGCCGTAGCGGCACAGTGGATTGCCAATTACCTGGTTTCCTGGACATTCCCGATGATGGATAAAAACAGCTACCTTATCGCACATTTCAACAACGGTTTTGCCTACTGGATCTATGGCCTGATGGGCCTGCTGGCAGCGTTGTTTATGTGGAAATTTGTGCCGGAAACCAAAGGAAAATCGCTGGAGGAACTGGAATCTCTGTGGCAGAAGCCGTAGCCTGATGCAAAGAAAACAATCAGCATCGCCAGAGGAGAGATCATGAACCAGCCTTTCACCCCAATGGGATTGTCCGTAGCTGAGGCGCTGGACAAGCTGGACGCGCTGTATGAGCAAGCCGTTAACGCGCTTCGGGAAGCCGTAGCGGCCTATATCGACAGCGGCAAACTACCGGACGATGTCAGCCGTGCCAGCGGGCTTTTTGTTTACCCTGAACTGCGCGTCAGTTGGGGTGGGGATGCAGAGAAACACAAGATGTCCCGTGCATTTGGCCGTTTTACCCGTCCGGGTAGCTACGCCACCACGGTGACCCGCCCCGCCCTGTTCCGTCATTACCTGACGGAGCAACTGGAGATGCTGACCGGTGAATATCCGGTCACGCTGGAAGTGAAACCCTCTTCGCAGGAGATCCCTTTCCCTTATGTGATTGACGGTTCAAACCTGGGGCTGGATCGCAGCATGAGTGCCGGGCTGGCCCAGCACTTTCCGACCACCGAACTGGCGCAGATTGGCGATGAGAATGCCGATGGCCTTTACCAGCCCGGCGAACAGTTCCCGCTGTCGCATTTTGATGCGCTGCGTACGGACTTTTCACTGGCGAGGCTGCGGCACTATACCGGTACGCCGGTTGAACATTTTCAGTCATATGTGCTGTTCACCAACTACACGCGCTATGTTGATGAGTTTGTGCGCTGGGGCTGCGAACAAATTGCCGATGCGGATTCGCCATATGAAGCGCTTTCGTGCGCGGGCAGCATCTACGTGACTGCCGAGACCCCTAATCCTCTGGAAACCCTCTCAGGCCTGGCATGGAAAAATCACCAGATGCCGGCCTGGCACCTGGTCGCCAAAGACGGACAGGGAATTACGCTGATCAATATTGGTGTCGGCCCTTCAAATGCCAAAACCATCTGCGATCACCTTGCCGTACTGCGCCCGCATACCTGGCTGATGATTGGCCATTGCGGCGGCCTGCGTGAGAGCCAGACCATTGGTGATTATGTGCTGGCGCATGCCTATCTGCGTGATGACCACGTGCTGGATGCGGTGCTGCCGCCAGATATTCCGGTTCCAAGTATCGCAGAAGTACAACGTGCACTCTATGATGCCACCAAACAAGTGAGCGGAATGCCGGGAGATGAAGTGAAGCAGCGCCTGCGCACCGGAACGGTGGTTACCACGGATGATCGCAACTGGGAGCTGAGGTATTCTGCTTCTGCGCTACGTTTTAACCTCAGCCGTGCGGTGGCCGTTGATATGGAAAGTGCCACTATCGCCGCTCAGGGTTATCGCTTTCGCGTTCCGTACGGCACGTTGCTGTGCGTGTCCGATAAGCCATTGCACGGAGAAATCAAATTGCCGGGCCAGGCGAATCGCTTCTATGAAGGGGCGATTTCCGAGCATTTGCAGATTGGGATCTGTGCCATTAATCTGCTACGGGCCGAGGGGGATAAACTGCATTCCCGTAAGCTGCGCACCTTCAATGAGCCGCCGTTCCGCTGAGGCAAAAAACCGCCTTCAGTAAAGGCGGTTTCACAGCATTCTTTTGTACCCTTACAGCACGCTGACCGTCCTGATACCAGGCATCCCGCAATACCCGTCATTGAGGCCGTTACGCCCCTCCCAGATAAGCGCTCCGGACTTCCGGGTTAACCAGCAGTTCCTGCCCGGTGCCGCTCAGCCGGATTTGTCCATTGACCATCACATAAGCGCGGTCGGACAGCTTCAGCGCATGATTGGCGTTCTGCTCGACCAGAAACAGCGTCATTCCTTCACGAGTCAGATCCCGCAGGATCTGGAAAATCTGCTTCACCACCAGCGGTGCCAGCCCCAGGCCTGGCTCATCAAGCAGCAGCAGTTTCGGCCTGCTCATCAAAGCGCGGGCAATCGCCAGCATCTGCTGTTCCCCTCCGGAAAGCGTCATCGCCCGCTGGCTGCGACGCTCCTCCAGTCGGGGAAACAGCTGATACATCTTCGCCTTGTCCTGATTCTGATAGCGGTTGCCGATTGGAATGGTGCCCATCAGCAGATTTTCTTCCACCGTCATATCCGGAAAGATCCGCCGGCCTTCCGGAGCCTGAGCAATGCCATTGCTGGCGATAAAATGGGTCGATTTACGGCTGATATCCTCTCCGTGATAGAAGATTTGTCCAGCAGCGATGCGTGGCTGGCCGAAAATGGACATCAGCAGCGTGGACTTTCCCGCGCCGTTGGCACCAATCAGAGAGACAGTTTCACCTTCATTCACGGTCAGCGATACCTCCTTCAGCGCCTGGATCGGGCCATAAAACACATTCACATGACGAAATTCGAGCAGCGGCTGACTCATCCGGCGACCTCCTCTTCATCGGTTCCCAGGTAAGCCGCGATGACACTGGCATTGCTCTGGATCTCACGAGGCGAGCCACGGGCAATCACGTTACCCTGGTCAAGGACAATCACATGGTCCGAAATCTCCATTACCATTCCCATATCATGTTCAATCAGCAACACGGTGACGGCATGCTGCCGCCGCAGGAAGCGCACAATGCGGCTCAGCGCCTGAGTTTCCACCGGATTCAGCCCGGCGGCGGGTTCATCCAGACAAATCATTTCCGGCCCGGTACACATGGCGCGGGCTATCTCCAGCCTGCGCTGCTGCCCGTAAGAGAGCGTTCCCGCCAGCCGGTTGGCGCAGTCAACCAGATCCACCACCTCCAGCCAGTAGAAAGCCCGATCCAGCGCCTGATTTTCCGCTTTACGATAGCCTGCCGTGTTCAGGATCCCGGCCAGCAGATTACGGTTCGCCTGCATATGCTGCGCGACCAGCAGGTTCTCCACCACCGACATCTCACGGAACAGGCGAATATTCTGGAAGGTGCGCGCCAGTCCGGCACGGTTGACCAGGTGAGTCCCACCGAACATTTTGTAGTAAATAAGCGATCCCAGTCGGGCAGGATTCAGCAGGTCAGCCGGGAGAATTTTCTGCCCCAGCACCTGAATAACATCCGTCTTTCGCGACCGGGCGTTGAGGACAATCGACCCGCCCGAAGCCTGATAGAACCCCGTAAGGCAGTTGAAAACGGTGGTTTTCCCGGCGCCGTTAGGACCAATCAGCGCCGTGACGGACCCCCGTTCCACCTCCAGATTCACATCTTTCAGCGCCTTAATGCCGCCAAAATGCATCATCAGATGCTCAACACGCAGAATGCTGTCGCTCATGGCGCCACCCCCTTACGGACCGGCACGCCTGCACGACTGGTCCGCACCAGCCCGCGTGGACGCCAGATCATCATCAGCACCATCAGCACGCCAAACAGCAGCACGCGGTATTCGGCAAAGCTGCGCAGCAATTCAGGTGCAACCGTCAGCACAAAGGCCGCCAGCACCACGCCGAGCGTGGAACCCATGCCACCCAGCACCACAATGGCGAGGATTAAAGCAGATTCAAAAAAGGTAAAGGAAGTGGGATTGACGAATCCCTGATAAGTGGCAAAGAACACTCCGGCTATCCCGGCGGTTGAAGCACCGAGCATGAATGCCGACAGCTTCACCAGCACGTGATTCAATCCCATCGCGCGGCAGGCAATCTCATCTTCCCGCAGCGCTTCCCATGCCCGGCCAATGGGCATCCGCGTCAGCCGGTGTTTAATAAACAGCACCAGCAACACCACCAGAATCAGCGCCCCGTAGATAAAAATAAACTTGAGGTTGGGATTATAGGTGGTGTGGAAGAACTCGTGAAAAGGCACGCCGCCCTCTTTTGCCCGCCGGGCGAACTCCAGCCCGAAGAAGGTGGGCGCAGGTACCGACACGCCGTTAGGCCCACCGGTGAAACTGACCCAGTTGGTCAGCACCAGACGAATAATTTCACCAAAACCCAGCGTGACAATCGCCAGATAGTCGCCGTGCATGCGCAGCACCGGGAAGCCCAGCAGCGCTCCCGCCAGGGCTGCCATCACTGCGCCCAGCGGCAGCATCGCCCAGAAACCCAGCCCCAGATACTGGTAGCCCAGTGCCAGGCCATAAGCGCCAATGGCATAGAACGCCACATAACCGAGATCCAGCAGCCCGGCCAGGCCGACCACAATGTTCAGCCCCAACCCAAGCAGCACATAGATCAGCCCCAGAATGGCGACGGTCAGCAGGTATTTGGTGGCAATAAACGGAAACATTACCCCCAGAACCAGCAGCAGCGGGATGATCCAGCGCAACCGTGAACGGTAGTCTGGCGGACGGACATAAACCCCGTCATCGGCCCCTTCAAATCGGCTGGCAAACTTCCTGCCGGTTGCGCTTTGCAAGGTCAGACTCAGCGCCAGTTTGCCAGCCATCACCACCGCGACCAGTACGGCAACGCGCAGTGGCGAAAGCGTAAAACTGTACCCTTTCAGAACAATGCCGACTATCGGTCCAAAAACTACCAGCGCGCACAGCCCGGCAAGCACCGTTTCGATCAGGCTTTGCCTGATATCCAGCCCTGGCTTCAGAGAAGCATCTGACATGATTCCCCCTTAAACCTTGGCAACCAGCGGTCTGCCCAGCAGCCCCTGCGGACGGAAGATCAGGATGAGCACCAGCAACGCAAATGAAAACACGTCTTTGTAATCGGAGTTCACCATCCCGGCAAATTGCGCTTCAGCCACGCCCAGCAGCAGGCCGCCGAGCATTGCGCCCGGCAGGGAACCAATTCCGCCAAGTACCGCAGCGGTGAACGCTTTAATGCCGATAATGAAGCCCGCGTAGAAATCAAAGGTGCCGTAGTTCATGGTGACCAGCACGCCAGCCAGCCCGGCCATTGCCGCCCCGATCATAAACACCAGCGAAATCACCCGGTCGGTGTTAATCCCGAGAATCGAAGCCATCCGCCGATCCTGCTGCGTGGCACGGCAAATGCGGCCCAGCCGGGTGTACTGAATAATCCAGGTAAGCACGGCCATCCCAATCAGCGCGGCCAGCAGAATAAAGACTTTGGTCCAGGTGATTTGCACCACGCCATCGCCAACGTCAAAACGCAGCACGCCGGTCAGTAACGTCGGGATACCCTGCTGATTCGGCCCCTGACTGATCTGCACATAATTCTGCAGGATCAGCGACATGCCGATGGCAGAAATCAGCGGAGCCAGGCGTGTTGAATTGCGTAAAGGCCGGTAGGCTATGCGCTCAATCGCCCAGCCATACACACCGGTCACGACAATGGTGAAGATCAGCGTGCCGAAAATCAGCAGTGGAAAGGAGTGGATCCCAAAAAAGGAGAGCAGCGCCAGCCCGATAGCGCAGAGGTAGGCGGAGATCATATACACTTCGCCGTGTGCAAAGTTAATCATACCGATAATGCCGTAGACCATGGTGTAGCCGATAGCGATCAGGCCATATACGGCACCCAGCGTCAGCCCATTGACCAGCTGTTGCAGAAAAAATGCTTCCATTAAGCTGTCCCGCCTGTAGTTAGCCAGCGTGACGCCGAGCGCCACGGCTGCCGTCGGTGGTGCAACGCCCTGCCGGTGAGGCAGGGCAAAGAGAGGTCAGTGATTACAGCTGGTGATATTTCCCTTTATCATCCCACTGGTAAACGACATAATCCGACACTTTCAGGTCGCCTTTACCGTCCCAGGATTTTTTCCCCATTACCGTATCGACATCGTGTGACTTCAGCCATTCACTGGCTTTGGCGTTGTCTTTTCCCGCGCCGTTATAGGCAGCAGCAATCGCCTGAATGGAGGCATAGGCATACAGGGTGTAGCCTTCCGGCTCGAAGCCGCTGGCGCGGAACTTCTCAATCACCGATTTACCCGCCGGAATAGTGCGCGGATCGTTACCAAAGGTCATCAGCACGCCATTGGTATACTGTGGGCCTCCTGCCGCAGTGACCATATCCTCCGTGACGATGCAGTCGCCGGAGAAAAATTTCGCCTGCACGCCCTGCTCACGCATCTGCCGCACCAGCGGTCCGGCTTCCGGATGGCAGCCGCCAAAGTAGACCACGTCCGGTTTGAGTGAACCTATTTTGGTGACCAGCGCGTTAAAGTCTTTTTCGCCACGCGACAGACCCTCATACAACACCTCTTTGGTGCCGCGTTTTTCCAGCGCCGCTTTGGTGGCATCCGCCAGACCCTGACCATAGGTATCCTTATCGTGGATCACCGCAATTTTCTTCGCCTTCAGCACGTCCAGCATATAGTTAGCGGCAACAGCGCCCTGCTGATCGTCGCGTCCGCACATGCGGAACATATCTTTCATGCCGCGTTCGGTAATCTGTGGATTGGTTGAGCCAGGGGTGATAGTCAGCACACCCGCTTCGTCATAGACCTCCGAAGCGGGCATGGTGGAGGAGGAACAGAAATGCCCCACTACCGCAGAAACTTTTGATTCATCCACCAGCCGGTTTGCCACCGCCACCGCCTGTTTTGGCTCACAGGCATCATCGCCCTGGACCAGCACGATTTTCTCGCCCTTGATTCCACCGGCCGCATTGATGTCGGCCACCGCCTGTGAAGCACCTTTCCAGTACTGCGCGCCGTAAGTGGCATTGGGTCCGGTAAACGGCCCTGCCACGCCAATCATCACGTCCGCATGCGCGTACAGCGCTGTGGTCAAACATCCTGCCATCACAATCTGAAGGGGTAACTTGATCAATTTCAAAGACATTCGGGTATTCCTCAGCACTGTTAAGAGCCTGACGCCACCGGAGTGGCACGGGAGAAATCACTAGCTTTGTCATTACCATGTCGCGGTCGATCCAGGATCCGGCCGTCCAGCATTCATTAAGCAAGAACCCCGCCAGTCAGTCAGAAAACAACTGATTTTTTTGCTGAGAGGTGACGTAACACGCAGCAACAAGCGGTAACAGGACCGGACAGAATGATAAACATAGCGACAGCTTGTGCGGGTTGCGCACTGCACTGGTGCAAAACTGCGGAGGCGATCAAGACGTTGGAACAATTAATGGCGGAGGTGTGAGGAAGGTTACACTACAGAAAAAAATGGGAGCTTTCGCTCCCGTCACCGGTCCGTTTGCTGGATATTCTCAGACCGACATCCAGCGGCGTTCCACAGCCGAAACCGCAATTGCCTGCAGCACCTTCGAAACCTGCAATCCTTCGGCAAAATCCGGCCACATACTCTCGCCGGCAGCGATGCCGTTGATCAGATCACGAATCTCCACGGTTTTCTGATCGTTAAACCCAATGCCGTGACCGGCAGAGATACAGAACGCTGCATAGTCCGGATGGGCCGGGCCGGTCAGTATGGTTTTAAAACCCTGACGCCCTGCCGGATCGTCATGCAGATACAGCGCCAGCTCGGCCATTCTTTCCTGGGTGTAGCGGATGGCGCCTTTGGTGCCGGTCACCACGTAGGTCAGCCCCATTTTGCTGCCGCAGGCAATACGCGACGTTTCAATCACCCCATGCGCTCCATTGACGAAACGCAGCAGCGCGCTGGCCTGATCTTCATTTTCAACGTCCCGCAGCACGGAAGGATCTTTCGGGTCCGGGCGCTGTTTAATCACCGTCAGCATGTCTCCCGAGACTTCACTGATATTGCCCACCAGATAGTGCGCCATATTGACGATATGCGCGGCAAGATCGCCCAGCGCCCCCAGCCCGGCCAGCGCTTTCTGGCAGTGCCAGTCCAGCGGCGTCTGTGGATTCGCCAGATAGTCTTCGTTGTGGGTGCCATAAAAGTGCACCACTTCTCCTATCTCACCGCGGGCAATTATTTCGTGCGCCAGCTGGCTGGTCGGATTCTTCATATAGTTGAAGCCTACCAGCGTTTTAACTCCGGCTTCCCTCGCGGCGTTGGTCATCAGCTCCGCATCCGCCACGTCCAGCGCCAGTGGTTTTTCCGAGTAAACATGCTTGCCGTGTTTGATCGCCTCCAGCGCCATCTCTTTATGGAGGAAATTTGGGGCACAAATATCCACCACGTCGATGTTCGGGTCAGCGACCAGCTCTCGCCAGTTGCCTGTAGATCGATGAAAGCCCAGTGCCGCCGCCTGTGCTCTGGCGACATCCGGGTTAACCTCCGCCACCATTTCACGCACGATTTCACCTTTCAGTGAAAAGACGGTGGCCGCCTGAGCGTAAGCAATGGCGTGACAACGGCCGATATAACCAGTACCAATCAGCCCGATTCTGACCTTTTCCATAGAGGTTCCTTACTGGGTAGGAAAACAATTAAATGGAATGTATATTTCATAATTAAGCTTTGCAACGCAGAAATGAAATAAACGTGATCATTCTGACGAAACGGAATGTAAATACCCGTGGCATACAGTGGCGGCCTGCAGCGCGCTACGCAAAAGAGGCAGCGTGTAAACGGGCTACAATCAGCGGGATTTTCAGGGAAATGGCGTTTTATTCAGCAGTCAGTTAAAAAGGTGAAATCAGGCTTTGACATCCCGGAGCGCTCTGGATATTATGCGCCCCGTTCAAACGATTCCTCTGTAGTTCAGTCGGTAGAACGGCGGACTGTTAATCCGTATGTCACTGGTTCGA
>NZ_WHOY01000031.1:4696706-4702335 GCF_009765445.1 Pantoea sp. BAV 3049
CTCACAGCAGAGCGGCATGAATGAGGAGCGCAGCGACATCGTTATTTCATCGTCGCTGTCCACAATTTCGGTGGGCAATCCTGTGTATAAATTGAGGGTATTCCGCGCAGGGCGCTACCAGCACGGATGACAGCACATCTGACAAAACGATTATCTTTTAACCACAAGAAACAGACTTCATTTTTCCTGGTGTGGTATGGTGAGCCTGGCTGAACACAACTGGAGCGGAAAAGGATGGACAGAGGAATGATGGCGGAGTGGTTGCGGCATATTGCCCAACACATAGAAGAAGAAAGCCCGCTGATACGTAATGTAAGTGTGGATGATGCCCTTTCAGATAAAGGGCTGGCCAGAAAGATCATCACCATCACGTTCAATGCGCCTGGTCGTGCCCCACAGCCTGAAGAAGATGTCAGCAGCACCCCCCGACATTAAAAGATGTTAGCCTCTGAAATTTACCGGGGTTGGAACGCACCCACGACAGAGGACAGACATGGTGTAGCCAGAAAGCGCAGAACGACCAGACAGGAAAGCGCATCGCCATTTATCAAAAACATTTAAAAATATTTTAATAAATGAGTCTGTACATAAATTTGAGTAATTGTCTGATCAATAAACAGGAGAAGAGCAAGACTCCGCTGTACGGGTAACTCGACATGATGCAAACGCTGAATACCCGAGTATTGCATATATAATTCGCGGGTATTCCATTCATTTACAGATACGTTATTCGTTTTCTTCAGCTTCCTTTTCATCATCACGTCTGAGGCGAGCTACGCTGCGTTCCACCGTGCTGAGGGGATTGTATACCCCTCTAACTGCAGCTGTTCTGGTACTTGCTGTATGGGCACTATACTGCCGATCAAAATCCAGAACTATCCCGCACTTCTCTGCCTGCATTCTGACAAAGCCTCTGATCATGTTTTCCCTGAACCGAAACCATCCAGGCCGGACACCATCCTTCCCGACAAGCGCATGGCACAGAATAGATCCGTGATTCTCTTTACGAAGCCTAGCAAAACGGCTGTCGAAGTTCTTCTGCGTCAGAGGTTCAATGTCGAGGTACTTCATCACCTGGATATAGGAGGTAATGATGTGGTCTTTCATTCTGTTGAGGTCTGCACCTTCAGCCATCGCCCAAAGAATGTGATGCATGTGCTCATCTCGGCAGGTAGCTGCCTCATAACATGATCTGAGCGTTTCCTCAGCAGACAATACAGCCGCATCGAGCGAAGCTAGAAATAGATCACGTGTAACTGTGCTAACGACTTTATCTGCCATGTAACACTCATGAAGGAGCTTGCTGCACATGAGATGGACATAGTAGGGAAATCCATCACTCAACGCGCATATACGGTCTGCGATATCATCAGGAATATTAATATCAAAATATCTAAATGCACTTTCAACGATACGCTGACGACCTGTCCAGTGCAGACGTTCAAGATCAACCTGTTCAATCTGTCTCTGACTGGACAGGTGTCCGCCAATCAAATCAGATACCGACTGCCCAATCCCAGTGAAGATGATACGAACGGGTACATCCCCATCGCTTAACTGCTTGAGCAAAACACCAAAGCGGGCACGCTGCTCCTCGCTACGGATCAGGTCAAATTCATCAATAACAATAACCGTGTTATCCGAATAGCGTTCCGTCAGATAGTTCAGGGCTTCAACCGCACTGGCCATATTAACGACTGAACGAACGCGAGAAGTTTCACGCTCTTCAACACGGGCTTCAGCTTTTAAAACAGGAATATTGAGACCAAAAGTTGCAGACGTTTTGTACCGGTCTACCGGCATGCGCATCATTCCTTGGTTAATAACCGATTCGATGACTGTTTCCAGGGTCGAGTCATGGTCACAACTGACGGTAATAGGACGGTTATCCGAAGACTGGATAAGCGAAGCGGCTGTGTGGGCGAGGGAGGTCTTACCTACTCCGCGATCGCCATAAATAAACACATGTCGGCCCGGTGAATGAAGTGCCAGTTGTATCGTCTCCAACTGCTTATCCCGCCCAAAGAGCTTTTCAGGTGTACGCACTGGCACACTGAGAGTAAGCACTTCATTGAGCCGGGTGGCAAAAGTTGGTAAATCGCAACCTGCAATAGCCATGTCCATTCACTCCGAGAAGATGATCTAGGGGCTATTATACTGATTTCCTGAAAGCGAGTGCATGGCAACTCAGTGTAAATGCAGAAAGTAAATTACATAAGTAGGAACAGATGAAATACATGGATATTCATGTCTGGGAAAAGTGTGGTTTGCTGGAAGGGGGTAGCGTCTGAATGGCATATGAAACGGGAGATGCTTTCGCCTGCCTATACAACTCGCTGGTCTGAACTGCCATTAGCGTAATTATGAGTCACGAAGATGTTGAAAAGCGTGGTGATTTCAGTGTGAAAGAATTTAAAATTTTCCTTTATAATCAAATCAATAACCATGAAATTGGCGTGGTGAAAAACATACAAAAAAGGATGCTCTTCGGCATCCTTGTCCCTTACTCACCTGACTCAGGAAGTCTTTCCAGAATACGTTTTATTGCCTCATCAATCTCCGACTGTGCCTCAGCGGAAATACGGGAAAACTCATAAACAACAAGTCGCTTCTTTGGATCAGTTTTCTTTCTGGCAAACTGATTACGATCTGAAAATTCTCTCAGCTTCTCTGTTTGAACCGTTCTAGTTGGGAGGGCTGTCAGCAATTTGCTCTCCGACCGGATAACCGCAAGAATTTTGCTTTTATCAATTGCCGGATAATCTGGCATGGTCTTCAACCGATACTGAACTTTTTCCATCAGTTCTGTTACCGATGTTTGCTTGTTGTTTGCTTCTTCAGCCAGTTTCAGTAGAAACTGATAATCCGACAACGAAATGTCATTTATCACTGGGAATACTGCAACCATTTCATCTGGCACTGCTGCGGCCTGGAATGCACGTGTCACTTTCGCCGGAGAGAGATTTTCTTTCAACGCAATCTCTTCTTTCGTCATGCTAGTTCCATAGGTGACTTCTAGTCGTTTTCCCAGCTCGCGGAGACTATGTTCTCTTGCTGTCTGGATATCTTTCGCCAGCTGCCGTGCATCGGCGAGTGAGATATCATCTTTGGTTACCAGAATTTCGAATTTAACGTTATTAAAGATGCAGGCGGCACGACGTCGGGTCCCATCTAATATCTCAACTCGACCATTTACTTCGCGTCCAATAGCCGGGAAGAATTGCTGCAGCCTTATCGTCCGGGAAATATCACTTACGGACTCGCGCGTAAGCATCGCCTGATCCCGTCCATTGACCGATGCATCAACGAACGTCTTTGATTCAATCTCACCGCTTAATACGACCGTTTTGAAAAATTTGGCCTGCTTGCCAGATTTGAGTGTGAACGTTTTGACATCTCCGTCACCTTCAAGCATACGGGCGAACTCTGAATTGCTATTACCGAGAACTCGGCCACGAGCTAAAACCTTTTTCACTTAGATGCTCCCCGGATGTATTCAATGCGGTCAAAAACAGCTTTCGTAAACCGTTCTGCTTCAGTACGTGCCTTTTTCAGCGCTTCAGCACTACCTGGGTATGAAACAGGGTTAGCACTAATGATAGTGTCGAAAGATTCACCACATCGTTCGAACCCATCCAAACGTGGCAGCGACGAGTCCAGAATATTACTTGCATACACTTCGCGGGCCAGGCTATGCGAAGTTTCGTGATCCCGTTTATTAGTCATTTTGGACATGAAACCGATACTCGCGCTCAGGCGTGGTTCTACACCTTCTTCTTCAAGACGCTCCAGCATTTCAGGTAAACGCGTCAGGTATTTAAGAGTTGAATGGAAATCAACCTGCGCCGGTGGGGTAGGGGTCAGAAGCAAATCACTCGCCGCAAGGCCATTCAAAAGGAACGGATCAAGATGGGGGCCGGTATCAATGAATACAAAATCATAGTCCCCTGCGATACGGTCGATGATTGTTTTCCTGAGCACTTCTGAAGGTTTAAGATCCGGCAAATGTTCTGCAACCAGAGACTCCCACTGACTCGCCACGAAGCCGTCATCAATAGAAGCAGGGATGACATCAACGCCAGGAATAATGGTGGGGCGAATAACGGCTTCTCGCAATGTTTCGGTATCGAGGTCATTCAGCATTGCCTGAGCAGCTGTTTCAAGGACCGTGCCAATGCTATGGGTGTGATCCAGGAACATGGTACTGGAAGCCTGTGGGTCGAGGTCTATTACAAGGATGCGAAGATCATGCCGTAGCAGGTCCTGATGTACACGCAACGCATGTGCAAGCGTAACTGTACTGACTGTTTTTGATACACCACCTTTTAGGTTTACAACGAAAATCACGTAGGGTTCTTTATGGATATCGCGATATTTAGGTATCTGTCGGTGGGCGTAGATATCGATAACATTCTGTATCGTCAAAGCATATTGTTCGACGTTACCAATCTGCTTTTTATTAAAAATATAGCCGTTTTCTTCCATTTCTTTCATGGCCAGTTCTACGATACGCCGGCTCAGCTTTGGCAGTTTTGCGACAGCGTTACGAGTATATGTCTGATGATACTCTGTCAGATTAAATTCTTTCCTTTGTTCCTCAATATCCCTACTCATAGCGTGAAGTAAAGCGCTTGCTCTGAGAGCTATGGTACCCACACTACCGTAATCGCGTTTCATTATTGTCCCCTCAAGATGGAATCCTTGCACATTAATGGCGTAAAAGCTCACGCCATTGTACACAACAAACAAAAACGTACAATATATAACGATACGGCATTAAATTATTGTACGTTGATACTTTGTTGTCACGTAGATCAAAAAGACAACTGAGCTGTACTAAAGAACAAACCGTGAGTCTGTTCAGAGCTTGCATCTGAACAGGCGAAGGGTTGGACAAGCCCGGTGGACGCGTCAGCATGTCACATTGGGGTATACCCTTGTGATAACAATGCGAACAGATGCAAATATGGTTTCACTGGACTCGATTCAGCTAATTTGATAGTTAAATATCTCATCTTCTGGTCGTTATTGAGATTAAATCATATGGCTCTTATGGGTTATGCCCGGGTATCGACAACCGATCAGGATCTGACACATCAGATCGCAGTGCTGACTGCGGCCGATTGCCATAAAATTTCCCCGGAGAAAATGACCGGGACGAAGAAAGAAGGGCGCCGGCGCTGGATGAGTGCATTGAGTACATACGGGAGGCGATACGTTAGTCGTCACCCGTATCGATCGTCTTTCACGAAGCCTGCGTGACCTGCAGTACCTGGTGCATGAGCTTGAAGGGCAGAACATCCGGCTCCGGGCAACCGAGCAGGTCGTTGACCTCACGATGGCCGGATTAATCCGCGAATTCGTTGCGGGCCAGCTTGGCATTGGCAAGGCCAGCGTCTACCGTATACTGAAAGCCTGGCGTCTGCAGCACCGCGGAGGTATTCTGCCCGGCGAACGGGTTAAATCCCGGAGCAGCAATAGTGAGACCGTGACCGATCGTGCTACGAAAGCCCCATGAAAAGTAACTCAACGCCCCATGATGCCACATTCCGGCAGTTTCTGACCCAGACGGATATTGCCCGTGACTTTATGGCGCTGCATCTGCCGGCAGAGCTGCGCGCCATCTGTG
>NZ_WHOY01000031.1:4702345-4708783 GCF_009765445.1 Pantoea sp. BAV 3049
GTAAGAATACTGTAGGTATTTTTCAATGTAAATACTCTGGGTATTTATTTGTTGGCTTCATTAACTAACAAAATGAATATTAAGGATATTTATTTTTGTAAATGCCATCTCGGAGGTGGTTTGAGGGAGCAGGGGAGGCGAGAATGCACAGGGCAGGCGGTAGCGGTCAGTGCTCAGCGCCGGGGTAAGGTGGTTCTGTGGCGTGTAGGGAGCGGGGCAGACGAGGTTATAGCGGGTTACAGGCACAAAAAAACCCGGCGCGGTGGCCGGGTTGGTCACTTTACCTTGGTTTTAATGTAATCTTTAACAACTTCGATAACTTCTTTGGCAAGAGACAACCAGACCCCTGGAATGTCGCTGGTTTTCTCTTTATCGCCCTTGGCAGAGAAGGTAAATCGCAGTAAAGCTAGTGCCAGAGTCGTTGGGATTGCAGCTAGTATGACAATTCCGGTCACCCAAAGATGCTTTGTCTGGTTTATGAATTCAGCGTATCTTTCTGGTTTGTCAATTCCGCCTGCAAAGCTATTCAAATTGAAACTATGAAACGGCCACCAAACCAGCCATGTCAGTAATGCACCCAAGAAAACAAAAACAATAAAGCATGCGCCATAAAATGCTACATACCTGAACATACGCTCTTGGTTTTTGTCCTTGATTTCTGCTTCTGATTCCTTTGGAGTGATGGCGTCAGTCTGCTTATCATCCGAAATGTCTGCCATTAGAGGATTCCGAGCCTCTTAAGCCTGTAAGACATAGCATTAACCGAAACATCGAAAATTCGTGCTAATTCATTTACATCCATTATCTTTCTTTGTTTAACTAACACATTAACTGCCATTTCTGGCATAAGAATTTCAGCCGCAAATTGGTTAGCATCAACCTCTCTAGGATCATAATAGCTCATAGAGAAATGCGAGGATGGGTCACGGAAAGCATGACCATGACCTAAAACATAATGGCCTAATTCATGGGCAATGGTGAATCTCTGTCGCTTGGCAGAGTCGGTTGGGTTATAGCGGATAACCGCAGATTCACCGCTTGGCACTAATTCACCAGAAATATTCTTTGCCGCAAATGATGGGCAAGACTCGACTGACAAGCCCTCTAAAGCCGCAATCTTTTTTGGGTCTATTGGAAGACCACCCTTCCAGTACTTTTCCAGAAGGTTTCGAGCAGTTTTAACAGGCATGTTCACCTCCTTTGGGTTTAAATTTAGACAATAGCAGCCCACTCTAAAAACACGAGGTTTTCAGAAATTCACTGTATACAATTACAGGTATTTTATTACTTCTAATCATAACACAAGCTATGACTTAGTACAGAACTAAAGGTTCAATTTGCTCAATGACTTACTACTCACCCGAACGCCTCATCCGGCCACTGTGGCTAAACTAGGCGTAACTTAGTTTCAATCGCCACGCCAATGATCCGGCAATCGCCATCAATAGGCTTCATGGGCCATGCGGGATTAAGGCCCCTTAGATATCTTTGACTTCCATCGATGATCAGTTTCTTGAAGGTTGCCTCGTTCTCATTAACTAGCTTTGCTACTACCAGACTCCCATTGACCGGCTCTCTGCCGGTATCGAAAAGCACAAACGTTCCTTCAGGTATGCTAAGTCCTATTGGTGCAGTCATTGAGTCACCATCGACCTCAAGCCAGAAAGCATCCCCTTGTGTATGAGCGTCAGACTCCAGCCAGAGATCGATATCCTTCAATGTGTATGGCTCTATGGCTTCAGCCCATGCGCCTGCCTGAACTTTACTGATAACGGGATATTTCATGCCTGGAGTGTAGGGGCTGAATTCCGTTACGTTGGCATCAACGGTAGAGGCATATTTACTTACCTCCCTCGCAAGAGAAGGGCTTATGTCAGAAGCTTGGACCTGAAGAATTTTAGCAAAAGCGGTTACGACAGGGACATTTAGCGCGATCCTGCCGTTCATGTAATGACCAACAGCCCCCTGAGAAATGCCCAGATCATCAGCGATTGTGTACTGTGTAACTTTCAAATGTTTCTTTTTTGACTCATACAGAGCTTTGAGGCGCTTGGCATCCTCTAGCTGTTCTGCCGTCAGGGACTTTTTGTTTTCCATTTCTGCATTCTAATACCATTGGTAATTAAATAAGAAATACTAGGGATATTTACAACAATAAATACTTGTAGTATTCTTCCGTGAGAATCCAAAGGAGTGATTTTATGAACCGAATGACTTTAGAGGATTACGCGAAGATTCACGGACAGGCCAAAGCCGCCAGAGATTTCGGTGTAATCCAGTGTGCAATTAGTAAGGCCATCCGTACTGGTCGCAACATTTTTGTGACTATCGAGCCGGATGGCTCTGTTAAGGGAGAGGAGTTAAAGCCTTTCCCTAACAGTAAAAAATAAACACCACCGCTCTTTAAACAATCTGGCTGCGGGTGATTCACCCCAAAAACAATGTGGCACCCCACGGGAGCCGCACGTAACTAACTAATCAACAGGAAGAATAATAAGAAATGGAACACGCAAACTACAGCAAACCAACACAACGCGAGATTGACCGAGCTGAGACTGATCTGCTCATAACGCTTTCCCAACTTACCGGCAGAACGTTTGCCGATTTGGCTGGTTGGCATGAGTCGAAAGTCAGTCGGATGAACTGGCGGGACATAGCGACGGTGTTTTGCATTGCGCGAATGGCAGTAGAGGTTAGTCCGATCGGAAGGGCTATTCAGGGAGCTTATGAGGCGATAGGCAATAAAAAATGCCCGGCTGCAACCGAGCATTCTTCACAGATAACAATTGAGTTTTAGAACAAATTCAACGAGGTAATTATGGCACGAAAGCACGTCAGTAGCCAGGCTACTACTCATAAAAATATCACTCGTTTGCAATATCTCCGCTCACTGCATCCATCTGTAGCTAAAAAACTCAGGTGGATTCTGGAAGAGTGTCGTGAGAAGGAGAAGAGCAAATGAGTACCGCAAAAATATTCGATTTCAGCGCTGCACACGAGCGCAGGAGTTCACGGATGGAGAACCAGAAGCAAGGGCACTTTGCCCTGTTCAGGAGCCTTCTGTCCAGGGAGTGGGCCAAAGATACGGCCAAGTTGGCGATGTGGGTAAGGCTTATCGGAGAGGCCGCCTACAAGCCACGCACGGTCGAGTTTTCAGGTAAGACATGGCACTTGCAGCCCGGTGAGCTTGTAACAACGGCCGCGATAATGGGGCGCAAATTGCGTGATCAGGATGGTCACGAGAAAAGTCCTCAGGCAGTTACCAGGATGATTAACTTCTTTGCACGGGAGGGAATGCTAACAACGAAAGGAACTCGTTTTGGAACAGTGATTTGCATAAAAAATTATGCGGATTATCAGGTGATTTTACCCGATGAACCATCCGAAGAACCATCCGGTAACAACAAACCCAGTCGTAGCAAGGCTTCGCGGTATGCACCCGATGAACCATCCGAAGAACCATCCGGTGAACAGAACAAGAAGTTATTAGAACAAGAATATAAATCTCTTACTGAAGTAAGAGATATGTCATCCACCCCAGAAAATTCCAAAAAGAAAATCGATACCCAAAGACTTTCCTGCGAAGACGTATGGAGCTCGCTGAAGGAACATGTGCCTGATGCCAAGGGATGGAATGCGTTAACTCCTAAGCGGCGGCAGTTAATCCAGAAGTTCTGGCGCGAGGCCAAGCCCATTGCCAGACAGATGGGAGATTCAGATTCGTTTGGAATGCCAGCTTTCATCCAGTACCTGGATTACGTCCATACCTCATGCCGGTGGATGTTTGAGCAAAGACACGATCAGAAGACAGGCAAGACCTGGCAGAAGAGAAATTACGAATTTATTTTGAATGCTGAGCTGTATGCCCAGGTTCGGGAAGGAGTACGTGATGACCGATAATTTCCGCATGCCTCCACACAGCCTGGATGCTGAACAAGCTGTACTTGGCGGTCTGATGCTCGATGGAGGTGAAGAGCGCACCCAGAAGGTGCTTAACATCCTGAAGCCGGAGAGCTTCTACAACAAATCGCACGGCGGCATTTACGAAGCCATGCGCGACCTTCTGAAGCGCAACCAGCCGATAGATCTGATAACCCTTTCAGAGTCGATGGAAGGGGCTGGTACGCTGAAACAGTCGGGAGGGTTTGCTTACCTGGCGGAGCTGAGCAAGAACACACCTTCAGCGGCCAATATCGTGAACTATGCGTTGGTTATTCGTGAGAAGGCGCTGGCACGATATGCCATTCAAAAACTCACCGAAGCTACTGAGATTCTCTACACCCCGTCCACACAAACAACGGCTGAAAAGCTGGAAGCTGTGAGCAGTCTGACAAGCCAGATCAGCGACTACGCCAAGACCGGAAACCGCCGTGGGCTTCGTTCGTTCGGTGAGGTGATGGACGATTGGGCTGTGGATTTGGGAAAACGCTTTGACGCTGCAGGAGAGCAACGCGGGTTGTCTACTGGCATCCCCTCTCTCGACCGCATGTTGTCGCCAAAAGGCCTGGTGAAAGGTTCGCTGTTTGTCATTGGAGCGAGGCCAAAACAAGGGAAGACCACGCTGTATAGCCAGATGGCAATCAACTGTGCCGTTCGTGAAAACAAGCCTGCTCTCATGTTCAGCCTGGAAATGCCTGCTGACCAGATACTGGAAAAGCTGGTAGGGCAGAAATCGGGCGTTAACCCCAGCATTTTCTACATGCCTGCGACTGAAGAGGCAGACGACACCTATCAGGGAAACTACGACGAGGATTTTGGTAAGGCCCTGGCAACAGCAAACCGTCTGCGTGAGCTGGAGATGCTCTACATCGACGATACGCCAGGCCTTTCACTCGCTCACATTGTCGCAGAAGCCCGCAAGGTTAAGCGTCAGCGTGGTGCTGTTGGAATGGTGCTGGTTGATTACCTCACACTGATGACCGCTGAGAAGGCGGACCGCAACGATCTGGCATACGGTCTAATCACTAAGGGGCTGAAGAACCTGGCGAAAGAGCTGGGATGCGTCGTTGTGCTGCTGACACAACTCAACCGCGAACTGGAAAAGCGCGTCAACAAACGGCCACTGCCAAGCGACTCCCGCGACACAGGCCAGATCGAGCAGGACTGTGATTACTGGGTAGGAATTCATCGCGAAGGTTCATACGACGATACAGTACCGCCTGGTGAGACAGAGTTGTTGCTCAGGTTAAACCGCCACGGCAACACCGGCACCGTGTTCTGCCTGCAAAAAAACGGAGCTATTTACGATATGGATCAGCAGGCGGCTCGCACGGAACGCGACAACCGTCAGCAGGCAGCGCATAAACCATATGCGAAGAAAGGGGGGTTCTGATGGATTACAAAGACTCAATCGAGTGGCACGACGCAATGGAATGGCTGCAGGAAAATTACGCTGAATTTCCTGACCGAGTTCTAACCGGGCCATGCAAAACGATCTCCAACCTGATGTTTAAAAACTGGCGGTGGGTGTTAACGCTGGAGAATGAAATAGTTTTCGGGAATTGCTATCAACCTGGAATAACTAAATTGGATTTTGAGGAATACAAATCAGCGATGGTGAAATCATGAGTGCGTATCTTTCAGAGGTAATAACAGGGCTGCTTTCCATAGTAGCCCTTTTCTTTTGGATCAGAGCGGGGAGGGAGTGATGACGTATCCACATATTATAAAAATTCACGAAGAGGCTTCCAGACTGAATGCGGGTCGTAAGCCGAAATTTGGAGACAAAATGCGTAACCTGGTTGCTGGCGAGGGAAATCCGCGACGTGATGCATTTTTCGTGAAACAGAAAAAAGTTACAGGCCGACTTAACCCTGGAATCTGGTACACCATGACCGACAGGCAGGGTAATTTCTGGGACTCATGCCCAAAAGGGCTTGTTTTTATCGAGGGATCTGAATCATGACCAACAACGATGAGCTGGAGCGGCAGGAATTTGCTGAACAAAATGGCATGACAATGGATTTCGTTAACTGGTTCTTCAGCGGGCCCAAAAAAGGATGCGGAAACGTATGGTTCATGATGGCCGCTGCCATGTGGGAGGGATGGAATGCCCGTGCCAACCTGGAGAAACGTGATGGATAAAATATACGAAGAATTCGCTTCATGGTGGTCTGCGCCAGAGCAGGAAGAGTTGCGAAAAAGCTGCGCACAGGGATGGGGCTGGAAAATCTGGAAGGCAAGCAGAGCGGCACTGGTGGTTAAGTTGCCCCCCAAACGGAGTGACGCCAACCGACAGGGAAATTTTGTTCCTGCCGCCTGCGAAGCGTATGACGAGGCTATTGACGATTGCGCCGACGCCCTGAGAGAGGCAGGCATATCCGTTAAGGGGGATGTATGACCAACAACGTAATTCCCATAAACCGCAGCACAGTGACAATATCAAAACGAGACTTCCGCCAGGTCTGTAATGCCTACATCAACGCCGTGAATTTGTCT
>NZ_WHOY01000031.1:4708793-4717878 GCF_009765445.1 Pantoea sp. BAV 3049
GGCTCATCATTTTTAATGGCTGGAATTTTCTATTTAATAAATAACTGACGAGGCATTATGACTAAGTACTTTTTTAAGGGGATGTATGGTTTAGGGGACTCTATTTATCAACGTCCTTTTTTAAGCTATTTTCCTGGTGCATATGTCCGTACTTGTTGGCCTGAGTTGTATCAAGACTTGGACATAAACTGCGTACGCAGTAAAACACGATTACGCACTCAGGCTAAAAATGAATTGCGAACGAGTTATACTTTTCATTCTCCTCCTTCTTCAAAAGATTTGATAGTTAAAAGTATTGGCTATAGTGCAAAAGATTTGACGATGGGTGGGATAATCCAAACGTTTCGAAACCAGTTTGGCGTTAGTGGAAATCTGCTATTTGATTTACCACACTTTAACGATGATCATCCGTGGATTCCTACTGATAAAAAAATAGCAGTCATCCGCCCAGCAACTATACGCACGGAATGGGCTAGCAATTCGCGTAATCCAGATCCTGAATACTTAGCTATTGCTGCAAGAACGTTACGTCAGCATTTCTATGTTGTAAGTGTGGCAGATACACTACACGGTGTAGAATGGATAGTGGGAAGTGAACCAGAAGCCGACCTCAAACTTCATCGAGGAGAATTATCACTTACTCAATTATGCTCACTCTATGATAGGGCTTCTTGCATTGTAAGTCCTGTTGGTTTTTCACTACCAATGGCAATAGCATATAAAAAACCACTATTCATAATCGCAGGTGGGCGGGGAGGGCATAATGCTCCAAACATTGTGACTGATGCAACGATGAATTTATCAAAACTAAGCTGGGCTATACCAGATAAATACTGCATGTGTACAAATGCAAATCATAACTGCAGCAAATATATAAGCAGTTTCGATAATAAACTTAACGAGTGGCTATATGAAATCGTTCTCTGATGAGTTGCAAAATGGGCTTATATGGTTGCCTGAATTAGGAATGGGGTATTACCCAGTACCTCCTGAACGTCCATATGACGAAAATTATTTCACACGATACAAGAATATGGCTAAAACCCCCATGGGGAGAGAGTTAACAGCAGCACGCGTTCGTCTAGTGCAACAACATTATAGCGGGCCGTTGGTCGATGTAGGTGTAGGCGCTGGTCAGTTCATAAACGCACGGCCTGAAACATTTGGATATGATGTAAATCCATCAGGTGTAAAATGGCTAAAAAAAACGTCTCGGTGGGTTGATATATATACAGGATATCATGCTGCTCTTTCATTTTGGGATTCTCTTGAACATATAGACTTTCCTGACAAAGCTGTTGCCAGGGCAGAAAAGTGGGTCTTTTTGTCTATACCTGTATTTGAAAATGGAGATTCTATATTATCTTCACGGCACTATCGTAAAAACGAACACATATGGTACTTCTCACACAACGGTTTGATTCGTTGGTTTGGTACCCTAGGGTTTAACTGTGTAGCATTTAATTTCATAGAAACTGAACTTGGTCGTGAAGGTATAGGTAGTTATGTTTTTGAAAGAGTAACACGCTAGACGATAATAATATTAGTTAATTAATGATTAGGTGTGCATTCCTTTTTTGAGTTTTTTACAAAAAGGTAATAAAACCCAGTTATTGTTATGTCATTGAAGGTAAGTAACACTACAACGTTCTTCTGCAACTACTGCAGTCGTGCGGTAGCTATGCCTTAAATAATGAAATTTGCTCTCATGAAATTATACTGCAACTTGTAAGCTTAAATGGATTACAAGTTAAGTTTATTATAAAAAGTGATTTAAAATTCTCGCCTTACTTAATATTTAGATTTTTCATTGCGATGAATATTATTAATGATGGTATTTATGAGGCTAAATACTGTTGATTTGATATGAACAATTCATACAGAAATTATTTATGTCTGGATAGGGTTGTAAGTAAAACCAGTACCATCTTAATATTTAGTAAATGAAAGATAAATCATTTTAAATCTGGAGGGAAATATGATATTTGATGATCTCTTTTTACCAGTGCTTCCTCAGGCATTTTCAGAAAATGAAATATTATTAAGTGACATTGAGCTGGGCGGTGGGGTTTTCGTAGGAATTACCGAGTATCAAAGAGTAAATAATTCTGATGAAATAGAAGTTTATTGGGATGGTATAAAAGTATTTGAATACTATATAACCATTGTAGAAGGTGCTTTCCCGTTAAGTCTTATAATTAAGACAAATGTTGGGTTGGGAAAGCATGAGTTATACTATACAGTCACCGATATAGCTAAGAATAAACAAAAATCTCAGGAAATAGTAGTTACTGTAATTGATGGGGATGTTGATGACAATTACCCCGCCCCAATATTTACAGATGCTGTAAATGATATTATTTCTTGGAGTAGTATAAAAGAAAATAAAGGAACACATCTTTACATTGCACCATATAAAGATATCACTCTTGGTGATATTGTGACTATTTTCCTTACTAAAAAAGGAGCGTCTACATACAGTAAGTACAGTATTGTCTTAATATCTGATGAAAACATAAGCGCAGGGATAAATTATGTTATAGATTATGAATTTCTTATGTCTGGTGGTGATGGGGAAATCTTAGCTTATTACCAGGTGCAAAATTCAAAGCAGATTTATAAAGGACACTCTAAAAACTCATCTGCAGAAATAAAAAACACTAACGATCAGGAACTTTCTATAACTGTAACTCAGGGGGCAGCAAATACTGATTACGCAGCTATAAATTTATATCCTTTCAATTATGGTGTAATTAGAGGACAGGCTGGAGAATCTGTGACATTGGCGGTTTCTGAGCCAACGCTTTTCTCACCATCTGGACTGTCAGTTATAAACGACAAGTTAGATGAAGAAGGATTGCTATATTTCAAAATATATTCAACCTCTCAAGGTGTTAGTGAAATTACAGCATACAACAATTCAACTAAATCTGTATCAGAAGAATCTGTGTTCGGCCCTTATTCTAAGGGTAATGGAAAATTAAAGTCAATTAACTACTCAACGCTTGCTCCTGATAATGGAGTTACGCCTTGTTCAATTTATCTCAAAACGGATAATGATGCCGCTATAACCAAAGTTAGAGTGAGATTGCTAAATGGTAGTGCAGTGATTTCAGGTTACGGAACAAGTACTGCAGATATTTTGTTGAATCCTGATTTTAGTGCGGAAATTGATATTGTTAATAAAGTTTCTGAAATTGTAAACATTGAATTGTCATTACCTGAAGCATCCGGTTCTATCACATACGTGAGTTGTTCTTTTGTAGCGTATTAGTTTATATACATTAATCCGAAATAGATTCTAATGATTTTTATGAAAGCATTGAAACTTGTAATGCGGTATTGTTAGAAATATTAATCAATGTATTTATATTCAATATATGTTTCTATATAGGATTTCCCTAATTCATATGAAGAGTGTAATTATTATAGCTAGCGGACCTTCATTATGCCAAGAAGATGTTATTTCCTGTATTACCGATGGAAGGGATGCTATTGCAATCAATTCATCGTGGAAAATCATCCCGACATGTAAATATATTTATTCTGGAGATTTTAATTGGTGGCATCATTACTACCACACCATAAATGTTGGTGCAAATCTTTGGACGAGTAGTAAAGTTGCTTCACGCCTATATTCCATAAATCATCATCGATTACGTTGCAGATCTTTTAACTCTGGAGCTAAAGCAATACTATTTGCAGTTGAGCGAGGGTATGACCATATTATTCTGTTGGGTTTTGATTGCGCTTTATCTGAATCTGGCAGAACTCATTGGCATGGCGACCATCCCTCAGGATTAGGTAATCCTTCGTTAGATAAAATGTATAACTGGCTGAAACAATTCGAGTTATTAAAAGAGCTACTACCCGGTGTTGAAATTATTAATAGTTCTAGAAAAACTGCTTTAAATGTATTTCCTTGTGTAGAGCTTAAACAGGCACTACTATCTATTCGTTAAAATTATTTTTTATGTGCTAAATTTTGACGAATGCCATAAATCTATAATCGTAGAGAGGTTTTTATGAAAACATTCATTAATGAAGACGCTATAGTTGTAAGAGTTCTAAATCCAATAACTGTATGGCAGAAATCCTGGTGTGGCATCATCCCCTATGGCTTGACGGTACAAGTAACTGACACACAATTTAACCCTAAGCAGGGTGAAGTGATCGATGTAAACGATGGTGGCAGCTCCCCGCAAGTTGAGCAACTAAATAATGCCATAACAAATGCAGCCGGCTCAGCTGATATTTTTATGGACTTTACTGATGCCGCTCAAGAAAGCACTGTTGTTCTGGATGTTTCTGTTGAGGCTTCATCAGCTTCAGATAGTCAAGACTTAGATGAGAATGCTGAAATAGTAGTTTATATTATTGATGCTACTTATACAGCATCAGCCAGATTTGCAGCGGCGGCTGACGGGGTAATAAATGATGAGGTCTTTGATTCACAGGATCTTGTAATTATTGTCAGTTTGTTAAATAGCTCACAGGGCCTTTCATCCTCTGATATTATTACTCTTTATTGGGGCGAGCACGTTATTCATGGCCCGACTTTAGTAGACAATCAATACGCTACATTTGATCTCACTGGACGTGAGGAGTTGTTTCAAAACGGTACTTATAAGTATGGAGTGACCGTTGTAGATGTTGCCGGGAATGTTTCATTTTCCGATATCGGTGTTATTGTTGTTCAGCGAAACAATGCTGCAGGTTCAAATCCTTATCTTATTGGAGTTGACATTCCAGCTGCAGATGCCAACAATGGATATATAAATAAAGTTATGAATGACTATGCACTTGTTATTGTTGAGTTTGATACAAAATCAACTGTTTATAATGCGGATGGGGAAGAAGTTGCAGAACCATTTAAAAATGCAACTTCCGGAACCTTTATTGCTGCTGGATATAATACAAACGGTGCAGTAATAGTAACTAACTCATTTGATCTATCTCCTTATATTGGTGCTAATTATACTGATGACTTTAGTATCAATATGAATGATGTCAACCATTCATTTTTTAATACCATTGGTATTGGACGTGCTACTTTTTCATATAACCTTTCAATCGATGGAGTTAATTACTCAGTTAAGAAAGATGAGATTAGAACATACAACGTCAATGTATTAGGCCCATAGTCTTATCGCTTTCATATAAGATTGGCACTCTCTACCAAGGCTTGATTGGCCTTGGTTTTCACTTAGAATACATTAATTATGTAATTATATGGCCCTAGTGTTTACTTGTTGTTGATTCAATTACTCATCCCAAAAATAAAAGGTTCGATGTTGATAATGTTTATACTGCCAAAATTTTGGCTGCATTGTTGTTGCATTTTACTGATGGTCTTATATTTCCTGATTATGATATTACTGGCGTATTAGTTGGGGTTTTCACTAAATCATTTTCATATGTTGCTGTCACATGCTGCTACTGATAACGATGTAGTAGAATTTAGTTCTCGAGTTAAATTTTATTAATAATCTGAGGAGTTAATATGTCCTATTCTATCGAAGTATTTACGGCCACGTCAGGTTCACCCGCAGATGGAAAAGAAATGAATTCTTTTACTGCCACGATCGTCAACGGAACAACATACGCTGATAATGTAGAAATAACAGCCACTTTAACTGGTAATGCCCTTTTTGCGTCCAATAAAACAAACAAGGTTTCATTGATTACAAATAATCAGGGGGTTATAAATGAACAGTTTTATGATAGTACAGCTGAAACGGTAGACGTTCATATTGAGCTTGCAACTGACAAATCAGTTTCAGCGACAACCTCTAGTGTATTTATTCCGGTTAACGCTGTTGTTGAGAAATTACTATTAATAATTACCAGAGACGATGCTCTGGCTGATGGGGTTTCAGAGAATGAACTTTTAATTCAAACCGTCACTACTGATGGTATCCCTGTTCCTTCAACTCCGGTCGTCATTAGTCTTTCTGGTGGAGCTCAGTTTGTGGAGGGTAAGGAAGCTAGTTTAGAAATTACCACCTCAGACGATGATGGTACAGCGTCACTGGCATTTACTAATACAAACTCAGGCACTACTAAAGTAGTGGCTTATGTGAAAGGAAAGCTATCTATTGAAGAAGAAGCTGATGCCACCTTTAAGGAAGTTAAGCCAATTCTAAATACTGTCCTTAAAGTTATTGCAAACAATGCGATTGCTAACGGTCAAGCTTTTAATCAGGTAGAAGCCACTGTAACTTCACAGGAAACATCGAATCCTGTGTCAGGCATCAGTGTTACATTCCATGTCGATGGAAACGCTGCCACATTTAGCGATGGCGCAACAAACTTTACTACTATCACTGATGGTGATGGCAAAGCCTATGCTAGACTTATTAGTAAGCAACCTGAAGATTCTGATACAGTCACAGCAGAGACGTACACTGGACGCTCCAATTCAGTGTTCATTGATTTTCAGGAAGACTACCCTGACCTATCAATTGTGCGCGTTTTTAACCTAATTAAAACATTCAGCGGCACAGGTCCTACTGTTGCCTGGCCTGATGCAACCTTCTATGTTCAAGTTGCAGGAGGCAGTGGTGATTACAAATGGAGCTCAAATTCTAGTAGCGATCTTATCTATGAAGCAAGCGGTGAACATTCAGATGAAGCTGCTTTTACGTTCAGTAGTAATGCAACACATGATAAAGAGTATACAATTACAGTACAAGATATTAAGACTAATAATATATCAAGCATTTCTTTTTCTTTGGAAGCATTCTTCACTACATTTGGAACATGGAAGCAATATGACTGGTTAACTCCCAGTGAATATCCATCATTGGGTGAGCTTACAGCACTATTTGCAGAATGGGGGGATATGTCGAAATATAATGGATGGCTCATTCCAGGAGGAAAACATTACTGGAGCAACACTGAAGTTTTAGGGTTTGCTGAAGCAGTCAACCTAGTAGATGGTAAAATCCACACTTTTTCAATATTATCGCTGTGTGGTGTTGCGATTAAGAAGAAATAAACTCCATATTGTAATATTCGATTTTATAATTATGTGAGGTGAAGTTAACTTAAACTTAAATTTAAATGTGATGTATGGCATTAGTTGTATATTAATATGGTTAAGGTCCTGTCAGATCTTTATCAGAGTTTTTCTTGATACAAGGTCTGACAGGATTAAGCACGTTGCAAGCATAATGTCGTACGGATAAGTGAAATAATTTGAGATGCTGATATTGCCCTTTGCGTATCATATGTACCAGCTCAATACCTGCCAGGACAGTCTGTGCCCGCCGGAAAGATTTGAATCCCGTCATCAGTTTTATCCTCCGTTTGATGTTAAGGTGGTCCTGCTCAGTCAGATTGTTCAGGTACTTACTCTGTCTGACCTTTACGCAGTCACTGGCCTCTCTGCCGACATTGAGTTCGGCAAGGGCGGCAGTGTTTTTAATCGATTTTATCGAAGGTTTGTCCAAATTTAGGTAAGAACTTAAATGCTGATAAAACATACGTCTTGTTACCAACCGTTTAACTAATATAGATTATCATTCTTGTATCCTCAGGCTGGTTACCCACTGTTTGTGGTTAATTTTTCTGAATTTTTCATCGGAATTCTATCATTCTATTCTCGATTCGGCGGTAAAACTCTTCTGCCAGATTATTGTATGTTGTTGGGGGCATTTTAACGAGTGTTTTTATTATGAAAAACAAACCATCTTTTCTATCAAAAAATATTTTAGGAAGCCTGCTTGTAATAAGCTTAGTGATATCTTCCCTTTCAGTTGCAGCAGTCAGCTCGCCTTTTTCTTCCGATAGTACACAACTAATGACACAAAATCTGCAGTCATCTAGTACTTTAGATCCAGACAAAAGCCTTCCTACGTTACCTCTCTCATCTCAATTGAGTAGTGGAGCCCGAATGTTGGCTTCCGGTAACGCATCTGAAACTGCGAGGTCCTTTGCATCAGGGAAAGGTGCAGAAGCCATACAGAAATGGTTGGGATATTATGGCACCGCTCGCGTTCAACTCGATTGGAATCGTAATAACAACTGGGGCCACAGTAGCGCAGATTTATTAGTACCTTTGTATGATAATCAGATATCCCTGATGTACATTGAAGGTGGTATCCGTAAACCCGAAGGCCGTTTAACTGGCAATCTGGGATATGGAATCCGTACTTTCTGGGAAAATGGTTGGATGTTTGGTGGTAATGTTTTCTTCGACGAAGATTTCTCAAGAAACAACCGGCGTATTGGTTTCGGTGGTGAAGCATGGGTAAATTATCTGCATTTTTCAGCTAATACCTATGTGAATACAACTCAATGGCATAATTCTCAGGATCTCGATAATAATTGGCAGGAGAAGCCAGCAAGCGGCTATGATCTTCGTGCTGAGGGATGGTTGCCAGCATATCCTCAACTGGGAGCAAAGTTGATCTGGGAGCAATACTATGGAGACCAAGTTGCACTTTTTGATAAAGAACACCGTCAGCACAATCCATATGCGATGACGGCAGGGCTGGAGTATACACCTGTCCCGATACTCACACTGGGGCTTAACCAGAAGCAGGGGCAGAGCCAACATGACACACAGGCGGTACTGGAGGGGCACTGGACAATAGGACATAACTGGGGCTGGCATTTAAATTCGAATAATGTGGCGCAACAGCGCTCATTAGCAGGAAGCCGATATGATCTGGTGAACCGCAATAACGAAATTGTTATGCAGTACCGTAAGAATCCCGATGATACTGTGAAGCATCTTGAATTGAGGGTGATAACAGACAATAGTCCAGCGGATGGTGTGACGAATAACGTACTACTGGTACAAGCCACAAATGGCAATTCTCAGCCGGTGCGAGGGGCTCCATTATCTTTGATGATTGTAACAGGCACTGGAGTGACACTGACGTCATCACCTTCAACAACGGATGATAACGGACAAGCAAATGTAACCCTGGTAAGCTCAACACAGCAGACGGTGCGGATAAGGGCACAGAGTGGGGGGGCTTCAGGTATACAAGATTCTCACTTTTCTCCTGTAAATATTAATAAAATAACGCTGGCCGTGTCCCAGGACAATGCGATTGCTGACGGCACTAGCGAG
>NZ_WHOY01000031.1:4717888-4723771 GCF_009765445.1 Pantoea sp. BAV 3049
GGTCACTGTGCTTCGGCTTATGGGAATTACATTGCTGGTCATACATCCCCCTTAACGGATATGCCTGCTGCTTTCAGCGCCCTTTCCACGTCTCGTTCATATCTCATCGGCTGGAAAACCCCATCAATGAAATACTCATCTTCAGCACATGCTGCCGGGAGATCGAAAGCCAACGCCGTTCGGCTGGCCCGCCATGCGCACCAGGCCAAATGCACGCCATAGATTGCATAGCAATTTCGCTCTGGCTGCCACTCAAGCTCATTAGGCGTAAAGAGGTGATCAGTTTTAAGCCACGTTTCAAACTCTTCTCTTAATTTATCCATCACTCTTCTCCACCTCAGCGCGGGTGTTCCAGGCGGCCTGCCATGCTTCCCATCGAATTTCCACATAAATGGAGAGGTATTCTCCTTTGTCATCCCGCCGCAATATTGGGGTGAATTTACTCCGAAGCCACTCTTCAAACTTCGTCCTGCATAACTCTTCAGTCATGATTGCTCTCCTGTCTGGCGCGGGCCTGCCATGCCATTTCCGCAATTTCTTGAACCATGTCGCGCTCCGCCTTTCTAACATTGAAGTAACTCATTCCTGGCCTGCATACCTCATCAAACCACTCTTCGAACGCCTGCCGCTCCAGCTCATCGTTGGTCATGAATGCTCTCCTTTTGTCGTCTGGCCTGCGCCGCCATCTCACTGTAGGCAGAATGAGAAACACATCGGTTCTCAACATAAATCCTCATAGCCCCTCTCTCATCGCCTTTCAGAATGCAAATGCGGATACGCTCCAGACACGATTGGCGCTTGTCCATACTTATTTAAGCCCCGTAATTTTCTGGCATAAAATACCGAGCTTAGATGTGGACTCACATCCCACTCGCCCACGAAAAAGCCATTGAAACGGCACAGTTAGAATCAATAATGGTATGAACCATAGTCGGTTTAATCGCTGCCAGAAAGTTGCATCTCTCTGCTCCATCCAGTGGATATTATCGACAACCTGGTAATCAAATCCTCTTGGGTCGCCATCATGCACATCCCGTCCGCACAGGAAGTCGGCAACCTGAATTACGTTATCAACACCTGCATCCTTTAGGCGCTTTTCCAACTCATGACGCCACAGAACTGGAACCCATCCTCTGCGATAAATCATCACTCTCTCCCCGCTCTGATCCAAAAGAAAAGGGCTACTAAAATTAGCAGCCCTGTTATTAGCTCGTATGTGTAGGTTTGCATTAGTCACCAACTTGTTGTTTTTTCATCCCCAATCTGGCGCGTATCTCTGCGATTTTATCCAGCCCCTTTTCATTGCTGACCGGACAGTGCAGTTTGGGGATCTGCGCTACCGGTGCGCCAATTTTTTCTCCTGAGTCGAGACGTTTAGCCATAACGCGAAGCTCTTTCACGCAACGCTGGCGAAGTTCTGCTGGCGTCAGGTTCATGGAACGCATTTGCGAGTACAGAGCCGGAACCATGATCCAACACTCGTTGCTCTGCCAGGGGAATTTCTCAGGACCGTCATAAAATCCACGGCAGGCACTGTAGTCGATCACCATATCGTAAAGCTCATCGGCGTCCGGGAGACCGTAGCGGCTAACCTCGCCCTGTCGACACCAGGCAACAAACTGGCCGGGAGATGGCAGGAAAGGCGTCTCCTGCTGGCGGGCCAGCTTCATACCAGCGTTAACCTGCTCAATGCTGGTTATGCCGTTCTCAGCGAATGCCAGCACCCACTGTCGGCGCAGCTCGTTCAGCTCATCCTGAGATTTGATATTTGCCATCAGCGCCGGGAACGCGGCCTTCAGCTGGCGGAACAGCTCGTTGAAAATCTGGATGGCCTGCTCGGGTACTTGCTGTTTTGGCTTTTCAGCGGCGTAAATCTGCTGGAGTGATTTGCCATCACGTTTCTGGATAGCTGACACGATATTTTTCATACCTGCAACCCCTCTGCCCAGTCAGTGTTGTTGAAGTCCAGAACAGGCTTAGCAGTGCCGGTACCGGATTTCGACTTGTCGCGCTTGATTGCCAGTTGCGACCACTTCTCACGAAGCTTTGCAGGGCACAGAACATTTCCGCACCAGAAACCATCCTGGCTTGCCCAGCGGAACAGGCTGCACATATCGCGATGATCACGTCCGTCTTTTTCACGCATCAGCCGGATGTCATTAGCCCAACCTGCAAAGGCTGGCTTTCTGGCAGATGGCTCAATTGACTTCACGATGTCGAACATCCACTCAGCCGCCCTCAGGTCGTCAGCAGTTCCCCACTTGTCACCCTTCGGTGACTGAATGGCTGCTTCAGGTCGTTGCGGCTTATCTTGCTGGACAGCTGGAGGGGAAATTCTCTGACGAGAATCTAATACGTTAGTATTAGATGTTATATTGTTTGTGGCACTTTGATGGCAATCTGTTGGCACAACCTCCCCGCCAGCCCTTACCGGATGCGGGTTTGCGTTGGCACTTTGATGGCAATCTGTTGGCACAATATTTTGCTGATAATCGTCGTATTTGGTTACCAGAATCCTCGAAAATTTTTTGTTCGATTCCTTGCTGATCATCCCCAATTTTTCGAACTTCAGGATCAGGTATTTTATCCGGTTAGGGTCGATTCCTGTCTCCTGCGCCAGCGCATGCCGTCCTGTGATGAACTCCCCTCGCCTGCAAAGCAAATCCCCGAACTCGGTAGAGACGGGGCCGGGTGCGTGATTGGCAGAGAGTATGAAGTGAATCCACAGGTGAACAGCGTCTGAGTCCGTTCTGTAGAAGGGCAAATCCATTATTTTTCTGTGCAGCAAGGCAAACCCCTTACCGGTTGCCTCCGGTCTGTCAGCGGCCCGTTTATCAGGCCGTAATGGTGTTACGTTGGAATAGGCAAGGTTCATGCAACCTCCCCGCTTGTGTTGTTTTTAAATTTCTCCCTGTACTCACTGATAATGCCCATAGCCTCAAGATAAACATCATCTGCAGCGATGTAGCCCTCGTCAGAGAATTCAAATGCAGACATCAGTTCCACGAGACGGCGTGCTTTTGTCGCGCTGAATTGCTGCATGGCGTCCGATTTAGTGAGCTTCGACTTACCCGCAGCTTTGGCTTTCGCCAGTCCCTCTGAAGCTACCGATCCTGCTTTTGGCCCATGCTCTCGCGACAGAGCGACCGCAGTGGTTGCTGCCACCTCGCCAGACTCAACCATCCCGATCAGCACGTCGCCGGAAGACAGCAATTGAAGATGGGTTTCCACGTCAGCGACAGAGCGTCCAAACGCTTTGGCAATCTCTGCTGAAGTGTGCCCCTGATTCCTGGCCCGGTTGTAGGCTCCTGCACGCTGAATAGGCGTGATGGGTTTACCCTGTGATGATTTCGCCATATGAGCCAGCTTATCCAGCTCAGTACCAACGAAATCCTTGCATTCAATGCGCGGAATATCGTGGCCTTTCTCAATCGCCAGTTTCGCGCCAATAAAGCGATGCTGGCCGTCGATAACCTTGATGCCTGCCTCGGTGATTTCGACAGACAGCGGCGGAAGGTCAGACCCATCAATCCAGCAGTCACGCATGTATTCTGCATGCTCCTGGTCCACCGGCCTTATGTTGCTACCCTCTTCCAGGTAAAGTTCGGCAATTGGAACCATAAAAGTCTTTTTAACGGTTGTTCCAGTGCCGTTTTTGTCTTTCTGCTTGTACAGTTGAGAAAGCGTTGTCATAATTACTCCTGTATGTTGATCCAGTTAAAAGTCCATACGAAATTGAGAATCCTCGACTGTTAGCGCGGCCGGGGATTTTTTCTTTGTGAGTATCGAAGCAACCTGCCGGGCCAGATGAGCCATTTCGTCATCAACGACGCCCCATTCCAGCACCGCAAGCAGCATTGACATCTTCGGCAGCCAGTCGCGTTTCCAGCGGCTTACCTGCGATTTATCGACGCCGATGGCCGACGCCGTTCTCTCAGTGCCAATCAACGCAATCTTGTTCAGCAGCACGCTCTCAATGCGTAGTGCTTCGTTGCGTTTCTTTGCGTTTTCCATTACGTAAAATCCATGATGTTGATTAGTTAGTTACGTGGCTAACCCGTGGGGTGCCACATTGTTTGTGCCTGCGGTTAGACGGGCGGCCTGGTTGTAAAAGAGCGGTGTGTCTAAGCCGCGGTATCGGCTGTTTTCATGTATCGCTGCGGATAAAGAATCTGCATCTCGGTGATCTTCCCTTTAAAGAACCGGGATAATTTCTCTGCCGTTTCGAGAGATGGAACCTGCATCCCCCTTTCGATACGGCTAAGGTTTCCAACGTCTAATTGAGTGGCGATGGCTACCTCAGAAATCGTCAGCTTTTTCTCTACACGCATTTTCCTTAATGGTGTTGGCATAATGCACCTCCTAAATGCGCTACACGCATAATATGCGATTGGGAAAATATGCGCAAGGCGCTTTGCGCTACACGCATAAAAAAGGTTGAATACATGCCATGAAAATAGGCGACAAGATCCGACAGATTCGCAAAGCGAATAAAATGACCCTTAATGAGCTTGCGTTGCGTGTAGATAGCGACGTGGGTAACCTTTCACGTCTTGAGCGTGGTGTGCAGGGCTACAGTGAAAATCTCATTCAGAGAATTGCTGAAGCGCTTGCAGTTCCAATTTCTGAGCTATTCTCTTCTAATGAAGCTAATGATACTGTATATAAGTACAGTGTTGGTTCCATAACTAATAAGGGGGGAGATGATGTGTATCGGATTGATGTTCTTGATGTTTCAGCTAGTGCAGGAGATGGAGCGCCATCAAGGGACGTAGTTGAAGTCATAAGGTCAATTGAATATGTTCCAGATCAGGCAAGGGTCATATTTGGGAACCGACCGGAGTCTTCTGTGAAGTTAATCAACGTTCGCGGAGATAGTATGGAAGGAACCATTGAACCAGGCGATCTTATATTCGTAGACGTAGCTGTATGCAACTTTGATGGCGATGGGATTTATGTTTTTGATTTCAATGGTGACACCTTTGTAAAGCGACTTCAGAAGGTTAAAACCGAGCTGCTTGTGATTTCTGACAATCCACGCTATCGAGAATGGAGCATTTCTGAAGAAGAGCTTGATATGCTTCATGTTTCTGGGCGTGTAATGCTTAGTCAGTCGCAACAGTACCGCCGTCACGGATAACGACTCCCTTCTTTCTCAATTTAGCCCGCGATTTGCGGGCTTTTTTGTGCCCTCTGCATATCTCGATTAAAAATAAATCCCTTTCTATTTCATACGCATAAATCACTTTAAGCCCCAATCACACATCCAATCTTAAATATGCGCTTGACGCATATGCGCAAGACGCATAATATTATTCCCACAGCAGGACGCTGAAGCAGCATCAAACGGCAGGACGCCAACGCTCTTTAACAATAAGAACTTCCGCTCTAACAGGCGGGACCAAATCAGAGATGATTTTGGGATTGGGTGAATGCGCAGGCTGATGCGCAAGTGTAAGACCTGGTGGGTGGTAGATATCGCTGGCTGCAATCGGTTGAGTAAGCGCGTTGAAAGCCAGCACTGACCCAATAAACGACACGTGAATTCTTCGCCCCGGTGAAACTCCGGTGTCAACTAGCGTGTCGCATAGCCAAGCCGGAGATCAGCACCGGCCATCCAATCACCAAAGTCATCTAACCTGGAGGCCGTATGGCAACCATCATCTGGAAAGAAGCTAAACCATGCGGCACTGCTAAGAGCCGCTATAAGGCACGCAGGGCCGCATTGGTAGCTGAGCGTCGTGGTGACGAGGCGTTAGCTCGTAGCGTTGCTCAGGCAGTCACTGGCTGCTCTGACCGCGTACTGAAAGCAGTGAACAGCATTGAGTACAAAATGAAGATGCGCAGCAAGCCAGTTCCGGAAGCTGTGAGTCGACAGAATCC
>NZ_WHOY01000031.1:4723781-4980362 GCF_009765445.1 Pantoea sp. BAV 3049
TATTGTTGTCGCAACTGTGTCGCTGACGGGCGCTAATGTAGGGAAAAGTCCTGCGGCGGTCAACACTCTTTCTCTACTTTTCCGCCCATTTAGCCAGTTTTACAGCAGATTGCTGTTTAAATCGGCAAAAGCATCGTTCAGCGGCACCAAAAGCATTTGCAGGGGGCGCATTTTGAGCCTCAGCATGCATAATAATGCACTTCAGATGGCAGGAAAATCATGAGGTCCGGTGTGAACACCCCGACAAAAAATATGGCCACCGCTTCCGGCGGAACGAGTGCGCTGTTCTTTATCCAAATATTCGCCACGCTCGGTTTTGCCGTGCTCTATTCAACGCTGGTGCTTTACGCCACCAAACGGCTGGGCTTCAGCGAAGGGCAGGCCAATGCGATGATGGGGGTTTTCGGCGCGTTTAACTACGGCCTGCACCTGTTTGGTGGCTACCTGGGTGGGCGATATCTCAGCAACCGTAACCTCTTCGTGCTGGGTATGATCCTGCAGGTTGCCGGATGTTGGGTGCTGTCGGGCCAGAGTGCCGAAGGCCTTTACTGGGGACTGGCGATGTTCCTGACCGGCAGCGGCCTTAACGTCACCTGCATCAATATGATGCTGACCCAGCGCTTTACCCCGGAAGATAACCGCCGTGAGAGCGCGTTTCTGTGGAACTACGCCGGAATGAACCTGGGCTTCTTTATCGGTTTTACCGGCGCGGGTTACTTCCAGCTCACTGAGCATTACCAGGCTCTGTTCCTGTTTGCCACACTGGGCAATGCGGTTGCTATCGTTATCTCGCTGCTGCGCTGGAAAATCCTCGCTGATATCGACACACCGCTGCTGCACGTCAGCAAAAATCAGTTCCGGATGAGGATGCTGGCCGGTCTGGCTATTCTGGTGGTGCTGGTGCCGGTTATCCGCATCATGCTGACCCATGCTGATTTCACCGGCACGTTTGTGATTGGGCTGGGCGCGGTCATTTTTGTGCTGCTGGGGATCACCACTCTGCGCCATCGCCCACGTGAAGAGCAGCGCCGCATGGTGGCTTATCTGATCCTCGCGCTGGGTTCGCTGGTGTTCTGGACGCTGTATCAGCTGGCACCGATGGGCCTGATGTTGTTCACCGAACACAACATTATCCTCAACGTCTGGGGGATCCGTATCGCACCGCAGTGGGTGCAGAATATCAACACGCTGGTGATTGTGATTGGCGGACCGCTGCTGGCTTTGCTGTTCCGCAACCTGCGTGAACGCGGCTGGCGTATAGATATTCCTTTGCAGTTCGCTTCGTCATTATTCTTTATCGGGCTTGGTATGCTGGTGCTGCCGCTGGGGATCATGTTGGCGGGGGGTGATGGTATGGTGGCCTTTAAGTGGATTGTGATCAGCTATGTTCTGCAAAGTATTGCAGAGCTGCTGCTCTCGCCGATTGGTTACGCGATGATCGGCAAACTGGCTCCGGCACGTTATCAGGGCATCATGATGGGTTGCTGGATGATGGTCACCGGCATAGCCTCGGTGCTGGCGGGTTACGTTTCCGGGCTGATGCCAGAAAACAGCGGCAGCACTGCAGCGCTGACCAACCCGGGTTACAGCCATATCTTCAGCCTGCTGGGCTGGGGCAGCGCCGTAGTTGGTTTGACCCTGCTGATGCTGATACCGCTGCTGCGCAAGCTGATTCAGCAACCGCAACTCCGCTAATAATTTATTGGGGTACTATTAGTATCCCAACAATTTTTGCTTGCCAGTAGCGCTTTTTTCCCCGAGCCTGAAGCAAAAACAGGAGAGCAAACATGGACATCATTTACTATCACCCTTCCTTTGACGCAGAAAAATGGCTCGCTGGCTTGCAGCTGCGCCTGCCACAGGCTCGCCTCCGTATATGGACTTCCGGTGATAATGCCCATGCTGATTATGCGCTGGTCCGTCAGCCTCCGGTCGAGATGTTACAAGGGCGCACCGGACTGAAAGGGGTCTTCGCGCTTGGTGCAGGCGTGGATGATATTCTCGACCAGCTGCGCCGCTACCCGGAATTGCTGCCAGCCGGCGTGCCGCTGTTCCGTCTGGAAGACACTGGCATGAGTCGCCAGATGCAGGAATACGCGGTTTATCACGTGCTCGGCTGGTTCCGCCGCTTTACGGATTATCAGCAGCAGAAGCGTGAGACTTTATGGCAGCATCTGAGTAATTACTCCCGTGAAGCGTTCAGCATCGGCATTCTTGGCGCAGGTGTGCTGGGCAGCAGCGTGGCAGAAAGCCTGAAATTCTGGGGCTTTCCTGTTCGCTGCTGGAGCCGTTCCCCCAAAGATCTGCCTGGCGTCACCAGCTTCCACGGCCAGCAGCAGTTAAGCGAGTTTCTTTCCGGCACTCAGGTATTGATCAATCTGTTACCCAACACGCCACAGACCACGGGCATCCTCAACCGTCAGCTACTGAGCCAACTCAAACCGGGCGCTTTCCTGCTTAATCTTGCACGTGGTCCTCATCTGGTGGAAGCCGATCTGCTGGCGGCTATCGAGGCGGGTGAGATCAAAGCCGCCGCGCTGGATGTTTTTGTGCAGGAACCGTTGCCGCAGGATCATCCTTTCTGGGGGCACCCGGCTGTCGCCATCACGCCGCATAATGCCGCTGTAACCTTGCCGGAGGAAGCTATGGATTACATTGCCAGATCCATTGACCAGCGTGAATCGGGCGCGATGCCTTCCGGCCGCGTGGACGTGGAGCGTGGTTATTAAGTCAATCCGGGGCAGGAATGCTATTCTTGCCTTACCGCAATCAGGAGAATTTTATGTACCCCGTCGACCTTCATATGCATACCGTTGCCAGTACGCACGCTTATAGCACGCTGCGAGATTACGTTCAGCAGGCGCAAACCTGCGGCGTGAAGCTGCTGGCGATTACCGATCACGGTCCGGATATGGCCGATGCGCCACATTACTGGCACTTCGTTAATATGCGTATCTGGCCGCGACTGGTTGAAGGTGTGGGTATTTTGCGCGGCATTGAAGCCAATATTAAAAATACCGACGGTGATATCGATTGCACCGGGCCGATGATGGAGGCGATGGATATTGTGGTGGCAGGCTTTCACGAGCCGGTATTTGCGCCGCGTGATAAGGCGACGAATACCGAAGCGATGATTGCAGCGATGGCCAGCGGTAACGTGCATATCATCAGCCATCCGGGTAATCCTAAATATCCTGTTGATATCCTGGCCATTGCAGCCGCAGCGGCAAAATACGATGTGGCGCTGGAGCTGAACAACTCCTCCTTTACCCATTCCCGCCCGGGAAGTGAACCGAACTGCCGGGCGATAGTGGCTGCGGTTCGCGATGCGGGAGGGCGGCTCTCATTTGGTTCAGATTCGCATACTGCGTTTACGCTCGGTAACTTTGAGCACTGCCTGCGGATTGCGAAGGAAGTTGATTTCCCGGAAGATCGCATCTTAAATGTTACGCCACGTCGCCTGCTCGACTTTCTGGAGCTGCGCACGGGCAAAAAAATTGCTGAATTTGCTGATATGTGACCCTGTCACGCTTAACCTCTGAATGGACACCCCGTCATGAATGAATTTTCGATCATCTGCCGTATCCTTGGCTCGCTCTATAATCGCCAGCCTCAGGATCCGCTGCTGGTGCCGCTTTTTACGCTGCTGCGTGAAGGCAAACTGCAGCAGCACTGGCCGCTGGAGCAGGATGAGCTGTTGCAGCGTTTGCAGCAGAACAGCGATCCACAGGCGCTGGCCGCCGATTACAACGCGCTGTTTGTTGGCAGTGATTGCAAGGTTCCTCCTTACGGCTCTCACTGGGATAACGGTCCGCAGGAGAGCGAAGTTCGTGCCTTCCTGCAAAGCCGGGATATGCCGATGACTGATGCGCCAGCCGACCATTTTGGCGCGCTGCTGCTGGCCTCGTCCTGGCTGGAAGATCAGTCAGATGCCGACGAGTCTCAGGCGCAGATCTCTCTGTTTGATGACTACCTGATGCCCTGGTGCGGCCAGTTCCTGGGCAAAGTGGAAGCCCATGCCAGCACGGCGTTCTACCGCACGCTGGCAGCGCTGAGTCGTGAAGCGATCCAGGCAATGCGTGACGAGCTGGAAGAGGAAGGGGACAACTGATCCTGCGCGGGTGATGCACAATTGGGCCAGATAAATTCGATCATGTGAGGTAGGCCCGTCCGGCACATTTTCATGTCAGCCGGGGGACTGTTCGAATTACAAAGGTCACTTCAGCCAGCAGGCTGAACTGGAGCCGAGCGGTGAGGCCGGGCGCGACCAGATCAGCGGCGTGCCGGGCAGCCAGAGGGGAGAACGCAGGCGGCTACCGATGCCCCAGTGGGTCATTTCGGTTTCGACGTTTTCATCATGACGCCGGGCCGGACCCAGGCCGCCAGGTTGCTCTGTGTCCGCATAAGGATTATCCGTCAGCAGACAGGCGGTACGGGCCAGTGACAGACGTGCCGTGAACCCGGTGTGATTTAACCGACGCTGACGCATTCCTTCCAGCGCGGCGGCAGCCATCAGATAACCCGTTGCGTGATCCAACGCCTGCACCGGCAACGGGGAAGGGGCATCGCTCCTCTTCCAGAGGCGTCCGGTATCGGCAATGCCGCACTCCATCTGCACCAGGCTGTCAAAGCCCCGGCGGTTACGCCAGGGACCGGTCCAGCCCCAGGCATTCAGACTGACATCGATCAGCCCCGGGGCGAGCTTTTGCCGCGTTTCGCTGTCATAACCCAGTTTACTCAGCGCATCGGCCCGATAGCCGTGAACGATGACATCTGCCTGTCGCAATAATGCCTCAAACGTTTCCCGTCCGGCCGCTGTTTTCAGGTCGATCCTCGCACAGCGTTTCCCCAGCGTCACTTCCTCTGCCAGGGTGGGTTCTTCCCAGCCTGGCGGGTCGATGCGTAACACTTCTGCGCCAAGCCCGGCCAGAAAGCGTGTGGCGACCGGCCCGGCAATAATCCTGGTCAGATCAAGCACTTTCACACCGAGCATGGGGCGTGCTGCGGGCAACTGCCAGTCTGGCGCGGGGGCTTCCGGCTGCAAAGTCTGCGCGATCAGCGCTTCTCTGCTGACGCTCTGCCCCTGGCGATGCTGCTGCCACGCGGCAACGCTGCGCATTTCGGCTGCACAGCCTCCGGCAGCAACGATGGCCTCTTCCAGCCCGTTCGCCTGCCACTGGCTGACGACGCTGGCCAGCGCCTGACGGCTGGGATGCTGTCCCAGCACTTTTTCCATCGCCAGACGGTGGTGCGGTGCATTGGTATGCAGTCTGATCCACCCCTCGCGGGTGGCATAGTCACCGGCAAACGCATCCCACAGTGCAGGCGCATCGCGATTTATCGGGCGGAAACTGTGCTGAAACCAGCGCGAAGCCAGACGCGCATCCACGGTCAGTTGATGAGGGGAATCAATTAAGGCTGCAGTAGCCTGCATGGCCAGTGCGGTGCTGGTCGCCGCCAGTTCGCTCACCGGATAAGCGGAGCAGAGACGCTTATCGCCTGTTAAGTTGACGGTCGGTACTGGCGTGGCGGTGTTACGCAGCCCCTGCCAGAGTTGTTGCCAGAGCAGTGTGGTTAACCCGATGTCCATTGCCTTCCTCCTTTCTCCGATCACTTTAGCAATGAAACCCGGGTTTTGCCTGGCACTAGCGCAGGCGTCGGAACTTTGGCAGGCGGGCGTGCATCCGCAGGTTTCGCAGGTTAATTACCGCAATCGCCGTCCCGGCAATCACCAGCAGCGCGCCGATAATTTTAAAGCTGTTCATGCCGTCACCAAGCACCACCACGCCCAGGATTACCGACAGCACCGGCGTCAGCAGCGAGTAAGGCATAATCAGGTTAACGTTGTAACTGCGCAGCAGGGAATACCACAATGAGTAGGCCACAATTGAGGAGAAGATGGCGCTGTAAAAGATGCCGAACCAGCCCCGCCAGCTGGAGTGAACCAGGCTGTTCAGCTGATCGGCCTCCAGAATAAAGGAGGCCAGACCGACAATCGGGATCGCCAGAAAAGAGAGCCAGCCGGTCATGGTCAGAGGCTTAATCGCCGGAGATTTTTTGACGATCATATTACTGACTGCCCAACCCACCGCGCTGCACAGCAACAGGCACAGCACCCACCAGGCCGGAATAGTCGGACTGCCCGCCAGCACCACCACGCCAGTGAGCGAGGTGACAATGCCAGCGATCTGCACCAGCGTCAGCTTTTCTTTCAGGATCGCCATCGCCAGCAGCATGGCAATCGGCGTGCCGAGCTGGACCACAATGGCACCGGTCCCGGCATCGGTAAATTTCAGCCCGACAAACAGCAGAGAGAAGTGCAGGAAACCAAAAGTGAACGCCAGCGGTAGCAGATAACGCAGTTGCTCACGGGTGATTCTGGTGAAGGGGACCAGGATCGCGGCTACCACCACAAAGCGCATCATGGTGAGAAACAGCGGCGGAAGATCAAGCAATCCCCACTTAATCGCCACGTTATTAAATGCCCAGAGAGTCACGACCAGCAGAATCAGAAAAAAATGACGCAAAGCCACAAGGCTGTCCTTTCGTTCATTTAACCACCCGGTCATCATGGCACGAATTTCCGGATTTTTGAGCGCGGCGGCGGGAATTATTTCGCGACGGGCTTATGACTATTTACGGAATAACGCAACAAAATGTGATGTGACAGGGTCCGGATGGCATGCCATGATAAGTCACAGACGTCTGCAGCCAGCGGGCGACCGATAAGGACGGCCTGGCCCATTATGAGTTCTCTACCGTTAGCGATTATTCAGCTTGAAACACCGCCTGCTGCGGTGATGTCACAGATTGGCGAACAACAGCACTGGTTTGTCGCGGCGCTCGGCCTGCAGGCCGGAGACTATATTGTGGTACGTCCCGATCTGGGTGAAGACCTGCCCGAACCGGCCTCGATAGCTGCGGCCATTCTCAGCGGCTCCTGGGCGATGGTGACCGACCATGCCGGGTGGAGTGAACGCACAGCGGCCTGGATCCGTAGCGCGATGGATCACCAGTTGCCTCTTCTTGGCGTCTGCTATGGTCACCAGCTGATGGCCTACGCGCTGGGTGGGCTGGTGGATGATAATCCCCGGGGGTGGGAACGGGGATTACAACAGTTGGAAACCGCTACCGCCTGCCAGCAAGATCCGCTGCTCAGCCAGCTGCCGGAACACTTTTCCGCATGGCTTTCACATCGCCAGTCAGTGCTGCAGCCGCCGCCGGGTGCGCAGGTGCTTGCCTCTTCCGCGCTGGATCACTGCCAGATTATCCGTTACAGCCCGCATGCGCTGTCGGTTCAGTTTCATCCTGAGTTCACCGGCACCATCATGACGGCCTGTCTGCAGAATAAACCCGAAGTCAGCAGCCTGCTGACCCATCAGGAGGAACCCGTCTGGCCGCGCCAGCTGTTGCAGGATTTCTGGCAGCAATCACAGTTTCCGCTCCAGCGTTCTGACATTCTCTGAGAGTCAACAATGTTAACCATCGGTTATTTTGTTGTTAAATTGCTTCGGCAATTCACTCCACAGGAGAACGATGATGCGTTACGCTTATCCGGGCACGACAGAATCCCTGATCACCCTGAAGTCGCACTACGGCAACTTTATTAATGGTGAGTTCGTTCCGCCGGTTAACGGGAAGTATTTCACCAATTCCTCGCCTGTTAACGGCTCCGTCATTGGCGAATTTCCCCGCTCCGACAAGGATGATGTTGAGAAGGCGATTGATGCCGCCCACGCCGCTGCTGATGCCTGGGGAAAAACCTCAGTGCAGTCCCGTTCGCTGACCCTGCTGAAAATTGCCGATCGCCTGGAAGAGAATCTGGAATTTATTGCAGTCAATGAAACCTGGGATAACGGCAAACCGGTGCGTGAAACACTGGCTGCCGACCTGCCGCTGGCCGTCGATCACTTCCGTTACTTTGCCGGTTGCCTGCGTGCGCAGGAAGGTTCGGCGGCCGAAATTGATGAATTTACCGCTGCCTATCACTTCCACGAACCGCTCGGCGTGGTGGCGCAGATTATTCCGTGGAACTTCCCGCTGCTGATGGCCGCCTGGAAACTGGCTCCGGCACTCGGAGCAGGCAACTGCGTGGTGCTTAAACCGGCTGAACAGACGCCGCTGTCGATCACGCTGTTTGTGGAATTAATTGCCGATTTACTGCCCAAAGGCGTGCTGAATGTGGTCCATGGCTATGGCCGTGAAGCCGGTGAAGCGCTGGCCGGTCATCCGCGTATCGCCAAGGTGGCCTTTACCGGCTCTACGGCAACCGGCGGCCATATCCTTGAGCTGGCGGCGAAAAATCTGATCCCTTCCACCGTCGAGCTGGGCGGCAAATCACCGAACATTTTCTTTGAAGACATTATGCAGGCCGAGCCTTCCTTTATCGAAAAAGCGGCGGAAGGTGTGGTGCTGGGCTTCCTTAATCAGGGCGAGGTTTGTACCTGTCCCTCCCGGGCGCTGGTTCAGGAATCGATTTATGCGCCATTCATGGAAGCCGTGCTGAAACGAGTGAAAAGCATCACACGCGGTGATCCGATGGATACTGACACCATGGTGGGCGCGCAGGCTTCGCAGCAGCAGTTCGATAAGATCCTCTCCTATCTGGATATTGCCCGAAAAGAGGGGGCAGAAGTGCTGACCGGTGGCGGGATTGAGAAACTGGAAGGTGACCTGTCGACCGGCTACTACATTCAGCCGACTTTACTGAAGGGCAATAACAGCATGCGGGTTTTCCAGGAGGAGATCTTTGGGCCGGTGGTGGGGATCACCACCTTTAAAGATGAGGCTGAGGCTGTCGCGATTGCCAACGATTCAATCTACGGGCTGGGGGCTGGCGTCTGGACCAGAGATATCAACCGGGCCTATCGTGTTGGCCGGGCGATCAAGGCCGGGCGCGTCTGGACCAATTGCTATCACCTCTATCCGGCGCATGCCGCATTTGGTGGTTATAAAAAATCAGGCATCGGTCGCGAAACCCACAAGATGATGCTCGATCACTATCAGCAGACTAAAAACCTGCTGGTGAGCTACAGTGTCCAGCCGCTGGGCTTCTTCTGATTTCCTTTTCATTGTTCAGACTGCAGGTGCGTTGGCTACACTGACGCACCTCAGTCAATGACTTGATTAAGCTGCTGGAGTAACGCCCACTGGCTCTGCGGATTGGCTATGTGAAGTTATTGGTGTCCCTCTGACGGCAGAGCGGAAAGTCTGCGTCTAAACTTGGGTTTTCACTTTTGCCTTTCAGGCATTTGCCCAGGAGCCCTCTATGAGGTTGATGCGTCCCGCTGTCCGAACGTTGCTGGCTACGGCTTTACTCTTTGCCTGCAGTTCTGCTGTTGCTCTTCCCACCAGTTACCCTACCGGCACAACTTATTACGATCCGCAGAAGGCCTGGAACGGTTTTGTACTGTTGCCGGGTAATGATAATAAGACCCACCTGATTGATATGAATGGTAATGAAGTCCACCGCTGGGACTTTGAGAGCTTCCCGCCGTGGCCGCTACAGCCTGACCAGGCCAGAGGGCAGCACGGCCACATACTGGTACAGAAGGAACGTTTGCAAAAGACCTCTCCGGTGGCAAACCCAGGCAATGGCATGCTTAACGCCTCGGTGGCGGAAGTGGACTGGCAGGGTAAAGTGGTCTGGCAGTGGGGGAGTCAGCAGAGTCCTGTGCATCAGCATCATGAAATGCGGCGGTTGGATAATGGCAATACTCTGATACTGGATGCGCAACTGCGCAAGTTGCCGGGATTTGACTACCCGATCATCGATAACAGCATTGACGAAGTGTCACCGCAGGGCCGGGTGGTATGGCACTGGTCAGCGGGCGATAACCTGGAACAGTTCGGCTTTACAGCAGAGCAGATCCAGATGATTAAAGACTCCAGCGATCCGGATTTCCTGCATTTTAATACCGCTTCACCGGTTGGTCCTGACCGCTGGTTTGATGGCGGCGATAAACGCTTCGCGCCAGACAACATCATGCTTAATTCGCGCAATGCTAACGTTGCGGTGATTATTGACCGGCACACAGGCAAAGTGGTCTGGCGTATCGGGCCGGAGTACCCGGCTTTACAGTTGGGTAAACCTCTTCCCCGTCCGCTGGATCAAACGATTGGCGCACACGATCTGCATATCATTCCGAAAGGGCTTCCCGGCGCAGGTAATCTGCTGATGTTTGATAATCAGGGCAATGCGGGCTTCCCGCCAAGCCGTCAGGGATTTTTCTCAGCCTCCAGAATTATCGAGGTGAATCCGGTCAGTAAGCAGATTGTCTGGGAATATGACGGGGAGAAATCTGGTCAGGCCATCTGGAGCTTCTACAGCGCCTTTATCAGCAGCGCCCAGCGCCTGCCGAATGGCAACACCTTGATTGATGAAGGCCAGCATGGCCGTCTGTTCCAGGTGACGCCTTCCGGTGAGATCGTCTGGGAATACGTCAGCCCCTGGTTTGGCCGTTCGATGCCGCGCGATCGCTATATTACTAATCAGGTCTACCGCGCACAGCTGGTGGATTATGGCTGGGCGCCACTGGGAACGCCTCATCAGGAAAAAGCGGTCAAGGCGGACTGTGTGCGCTATCCGGTTGCGCCGGGCTGTTTCACGCCGTGATCCCTTTAACATATTGATTTTTCTTATGAGCGAGATTCTTGCTGACCCGCTGTGAATATGGCACGCTGCCATAGGGTTGTATATACAATAAAGCACAACCCGGGCACACCATCACGTCACCCGGTTCCATGACGTTCCCATGGATCGGTGGCTTCCTCTCAGCTCAGGAGTGAATTATGGCGTCAGCATCCTCTGCTCCGCACGACAGCAAGCGTGCAGCATCCGGCCTTATTGAAAGCCGCAGTATCGATTACATCCCCGAATCAGAGCGCCATGGCACGGTTTTCAGCCAGTTCACGCTGTGGTTTGGCGGCAATCTGCAAATTACCGCCATAGTAACCGGAGCGCTGTCCGTGGTACTGGGCGGCGATGTGGTCTGGTCGCTGATTGGCCTGCTGGTCGGACAGATCCTCGGGGCAGGGATTATGGCACTGCATGCGGTGCAGGGACCCCGCCTGGGTCTGCCGCAGATGATTACCTGCCGGACACAGTTTGGCGTGTACGGTGCGGTGATCCCGCTAATCCTGGTCTGTGTCATGTATGTTGGTTTTTCTGCCAGCGGCACCGTGCTGGCCGGGCAGGCGCTGGCGCATTTAGCCAGTATCAGCGACCGGGCAGGGATTGTTGCTTTTGGGGTCATTATTATCGTGGTGGCCACGCTGGGTTACCGGTTAATCCACGGTCTTGGAAAAGTCGCCAGCGTGGTCGGCGTGTTGACTTTTATCTACCTGTTTTTCCGTCTGTTGCTGGAAAATGATGTCGGCGCGTTGCTGAGCAACAACCATTTTTCTTTGTCGATGTTCCTGCTGGCGATGTCGCTGTCGTCCTCCTGGCAGATTGCGTTTTGCCCCTATGTTTCTGACTATTCGCGCTATTTACCGCGTAATGTTTCCGCAAAAAAAACCTTCCTGGCGGTATTTGCCGGAACGGCGCTGGGCACGCAGCTTTCAATGACTCTGGGGGTGATTGCCGCAGCCCTGGCGGGCAAGGCTTTCTCCGGCAATGAAGTCGGTTATATCGTCGGGCTGGGATCGACCGGGTCAATGGCGCTGGTGCTCTATTTTGCTATCTGCTTCGGCAAAATTACTTTCACCACGCTCAATGCCTATGGCAGCTTTATGTCGCTGACCACCATTGTGTGCGGGTTCAGAAAGACGGCTGCGATCACTGCGGCGGGAAGGATTACCTTTATCGTCAGCATGGTGGCGATTAGCTGTGCTATTGCGATGCTCAGCGAGCCCTCTTTTCTCAAGTCCTTTACCCAGTTTTTGCTGTTCCTGCTGGCGTTCTTTGTGCCCTGGAGCGCCATGAACCTGATGGATTACTATTTTATCTCCCGCGGGCACGTGGATATTCCGGCGCTCTCCAATCCGCAGGGCCGCTACAAGCGCTGGAACATGGCGGGTATCGGCACTTATGTTGTGGGCGTGCTGATCCAGCTGCCGTTTATCTCTAACGGCTTTTACAGCGGCTCGCTGGTCTGGCTGTTTGAGGGCAACGATATTTCGTGGATTATCGGCTGGGTGTTCACCGCGCTGTGTTGGTTGCTGGTTAACCGCAGCGTGAAGCAGCCCCGGTTACAGGCCACTATTTTTCCTGAGAACGGCTGAAGCCGGATGGAGGGGGGCGGAATGCACTCCGCCCGCCAGTGTTTATCCCGCCTTACGGGGTGCCAGCAGTCCGACAATCTGTGATTCGGGCACCGCCTGAGAGAACAGATAACCCTGCAGTTGATTACATCCTGCTTCGGCCAGCGCCGACATCTGGCTGCTGGTTTCCACTCCTTCGGCCGTTACCGTCAGCCCCATAGCCTGGCCCAGCTTCACCACCGACTCGATGATTGCAACAGAGTTTTCGGTCATGCCCAGCGACTGGGTGAAAGAACGGTCAATCTTGATTTTATCTACCGGGAAGTGGCTCAGGTAGTTCAGGCTGGAGTATCCGGTGCCGAAGTCATCCAGCGCAATACGGAAGCCCGCCTGACGCAATTCTTTGATAATCTCCTGTGCCTCTTTTTCGTCTTCGATCAGTACACCTTCGGTGATTTCCAGTTCAATGCGGGAGGGCAGCGTTTTCTCCTTTTTGACAATAGCTTTGATTCGCTCAACAAAACCGCTCGCCCGAAACTGCAGCGGAGAGACGTTTACCGCAATGGTCAGTTCTGGCCAGGCCAGCGACACCCGGCAGGCTTCACGCAGCACCCATTCGCCAATCTGAATAATCAGCCCCATCTCCTCGGCCAGCGGGATAAACTCTGTGGGCGGGACAGGACCGCGGACGGGATGGTTCCAGCGCATCAGTGCCTCCAGTCCCACCACCTTTTGTCCTGAAATGTCCATCAGCGGCTGGTAGTACACCGCCAGGTCGCGTTTGGTTTGCAGGGCCAGACGCAAATCAGCGGCCACCTGCTGGCGGGTTTTAACGGATTCATCCATCACCTGTTCAAAGACGCGATACTGTCCCCGGCCCTGGCTCTTGGCCTCATACAGGGCAATATCCGCTTTGCGCATTATCTCGGAACGATCGGTAGCATCCTGCGGGGCGAGCGCCACGCCGATGCTGACGCCAATCCAGGTTTCACTGCCCAGTAAAGTGAAGGAGCGGCCGAGGGATTCGATGATTTTTTCACACAACTGCTGGATATCTCGCGGTGAGTGAACGCCGTCGATAATCACCACAAATTCATCGCCACCCAGACGACCCACGCTGTCTTTTTCTCTGACCAGATGGCTGAGCCGGTGGCCCACCTCAATGATTAAATCATCACCCGCATGATGGCCGTAGGTATCATTAACCAGTTTGAATCGGTCCAGATCGAGTAAAAGCAGGGCCACCTGTTCATCATTACGTATCAGTTTGCTCAGGAGCTGGGTCAGACGGTCTTCGACCAGTGCGCGATTTGGCAGGCCGGTCAGCACATCATGAAAAGCCAGATGCTGCGCCTGTGCCTCGCTGGCACTGAGCTGCAACAGCGACTGGGATAATTTCAGCGAGGACAACCACAACCGGCGGATCATCACCACGCAAATCATCGTAATGATCAGTACAACCACCAGCACCAGTGGGCCGATGACATGCAGCATTTGCGTGCCAGGCGCATCAGGACGCCAGGAGAGATGACCGAGTGGCTTTCCCTCTTTATTGGTGAGTAACCAGTTCGCGCCATTGGGGTCCGGGTTGCCATCCACGTATCGCAGATCTTTGAGCAGGCTCCGTTGGGCAAGAGACTCAAGGTAGTTGCTGTCCAGATATTTGATGCTGACGAGCGTGAACCTGCTGCTCTGACCATTATCACCGTCAACGGTGCCCATCGCCAGCGCGGCCGGACGATTATCAATAAGCGTGAAATCAACCCGATCACGGTGATGACTTCCGCTTTGCCTGGGAATCTGCAACTGCTGCACCATTGCCATCACCGGTTGCTGCAGATGCGCAAACTGAGTGGCAGAAACATTCTTACCATTCTCCCAGCGATAGACCGGCTGGTTGTTGGCATCAAGGATATAAACCAGCTGGTGGCCAAACATTCCGGAAAGCCAGCTACCCACATTCTGGTTCAGCCACGCGGTATTTTTGGGCGTCAGTGCCAGCTGGCGGGCCAGTGGATCCCACAAGGACAGGCTTCGGTGCTGTATGATCATCTCTTCCAGACTCTGCGAAAGAGAAGTTTTGATTATCTGTTGCTGTTGTGCCTCTGCGCTGGCATTGCTCCTGGAGGTCGCCCACCAGACAGTAAAGCTGGCCGCTGAAAAAGTGATTAGCAGCACCAGGACAAGTGGCAGAAGGATTTCGCGGATAAAATGGCTGCGAAAACTGTCTGAAATTTTCATCTCTTTTATGATCTCTTCTGTCTGACAGCGGTAGCGTAAGCCCTCTTTCAGGCTAGCATAAATCTCAGGACAGGCTTTCACAGCGGAGAGAGATCGTGAGCAAGTCTGCTTTTTCAGCGTTTTATTAGTGAAGTACGGATTAACCAATAAATTTCTTTTACTGATAACGACAGTTCCACCGGGACATCCCTGGCCTGATAAGGAGGGTGAAGCGGGGTTGAGTTAGCATTAAGTATTGCTGATGTTAAATGGATGCAGCTGTCTGAAGGAAGGGCGCATTCTTCAGAAGTGCAAAAGTAACCTTTTATGGCTGACCGGGGAAATGGTCCTTTTTTCTGTCCGGCTTTGTATGCAGCTGGCGATTCTTTGCAATCGAAAGACTCAGGACGCGAATACCGTTCGCTTTACGATTGGGTAAACTCTGTAAGCAAAAATATTTTTCCCAAAATGGGGGTAAGGAGAAAGGCATGAAAATGCACTGGAGAAACTGACTGTAAGTTATGGGTTATTTTATTTATTAATAACTTCATCGCTTCATAAGGGAAGTTGGATGTTAAGAATTTCCTCAGGTGATGGTTACAGCTTGTAAAATGGCCTGACTAAGAAAAATCCTGGTGGCGTGAGTTGTTGATGATTCGTTTAGGGTAGGTTTATTCGCAAATTATCACCGGAAAGCGGTCCATACAATACTTAAATCAGACTTCAAATAATTCAAAGTTGCAATGATTTTAATGTTAAAGATAATGTTGATATACAGGAGGGTATTAATTTCATTTGCAATTAAAAACAAATTGGTTACATAAGAATATAATTGGTATTTTGCCCGGGTATAATTCCTAATACACGCTTAACAGTCGAATGAACATTGAAATTATGGCGCTATTGTTGTTTATTATGGCCCATGCTTTTCGTTAAGAAGAAGAAGACTATGACGCAAAAACTGCTGTCGGTCGTTATCCCTGTCGATAACGCCGAAAAAAATGTCGCCCATTGCTTGGCAGCATTACTTCGCCAGTCTCCCGTTCCTGACGAGATTATTATTGTTCATCACCAGTCTGACACCGCTACGGCGGATGCGCTCCGTGAAATTTCCGGACAGTCTGGCATCGTTATTGCCGCTCGACCCGCCGGGGAAACCCAGAATCTTTGTGATTATGGTACCGGTCTGGCACAGAGCAAATGGCTGTACTGCTGCGACCCTGACGGGCTGGTCAGCGACGGATTTTGTGCGGATTTTACCCGGGTCATTGCCAGTCACCCGCAGGTTGAGCTGTTCTGTTTTAACACCAGGACAGATGAGACAAACCCGTCCTTCAGCGCCCGGGATCATGTTGTTCACCGCCGCCACGGCCTGATGACGGCCCGGCAGGCGTTCAGCGATATGCTGCAGAATGGCGTCTGTCATTCAGCGACCTGTAACTTTGTTGTGCAGAAGCAAAAGCTGGACAGTTGGCAGATTATGCACTGCAAACCCCTGTGTCAGGATTCCGCTTACACGCTGGAAGTTTTCCTGCGATCCGGCCAGGCCTGGGTCAGCGACAAGTGCCATTACAGTCTGCGTTCGCCCGCCGCCGTAGCGGTAGTCTCGGTGAAAGACGAACACAGTTTCCGTGGCCGTTATGATGCCTTTGTCAGTGGCTATGAAAAATTAACGCGACTCTCTGAAGATTCTCGTGCTTCACAGGAATTACGGCGGCTGTATCTTATTCAGTCTTTTAAATCGATGATGCAGATCGCGCAGAATAATGGTATTCAGACGCCTGATTTTTTATTTAATGCCATCCATTACTTTGGTCGTGACTTACGGGCAGGTTCATTGACTAACTGGATATTGCTGAGAAAACCGGAACTGTATAATGTGCTTTTTCGCACTAAGTCTGGTACTGCTCATGTTTAGCGCTGCTTAAGTGTTGGCTGTTTTAATTTTGAAACCTGGTCTTCTTACCCTGAATAACAGCCGGAATGGCTGTGGTAAGCATGCCGGGTGCCTTTCTTTTATAACAAATTGTTGCTGAAGGTGATCAAAGAAGCCAGCGGCTGGCCGCTGCATGGTTTTTTAAGATTATTTCCCTGATGCCGTACCAGCGACAATTTGTTAGTCTGAATTATCAAATCCTGGTATCTCAGTCACAATAAGAAGAGATTATGTCGATTAAGCGTAATGCGGTTGCGAATTATGTCGGGCAACTCTATTCCACTCTGGCCGGTATTCTTGTCGTGCCATTGTATATTCATCAACTGGGAATGGAGATTTATGGCCTGATCGGTTTTTTCTCTATTTTGCTGACATGGCTCCAGCTGCTGGACGTGGGGATCTCCACCACTCTGTTACGTGAAGCGGCCCGTTATCGTGCTAATAAAGAACAGAATCCCTATTTTCCTTCCCTGTTTGGCACGCTGGGCAAGTTTTTCCTGATCTCCTCGGCCGTACTGGTGGTGCTGGGCTGGATTGCCACGCCTTACATTGCCTCTCACTGGCTGCATGCGAAAACCATTCCTCACCAGGATCTGATTATTGCCGTGGCGGTGATGGTGCTGACGGCGGCTATCCGCTGGCGTACCGGGCCTTTCCGCAGCGTGATTGTCGGTTATGAACACCAGGTCTGGCTGAATGCGTTGAACGTGATTGTCATTACGCTGCGTACTTTTGGTGCGGTGTTTGTGATTCGTTTTGCTTCCAATCCGGTGATCTTCTTCTTTGGCTGGCAGCTTGCGATCTCGGTGGCTGAAGCCGCCTGCTGTATCTTCAAGTCTTACCAGTTGGTTCCGCGCACGGGTCGCAAAACCAAAGCGCCGGACTTTAACACCGTCATCAAACCTTTCCTGAAATTTGCGCTGGGTGCGGCTTTTTCCAGCGCCATCTGGACCTTTATTTCGCAGATTGACCGTCTGGTGCTTTCCAAAACGCTGCCGCTGGCAACCTACGGTTCCTTTACCGTGGTGGCAACGGCTGCCACCGGCATCGTGATGCTGAGCAGCCCGATCATGCAGGCTATCGTGCCAAGAATGACCGGGATGAAAACCAACACCGGGAATGGTGAGCAGGAAACCCTGAAGCTCTACCGCTGGACCACTCAGGCCGTCAGTATCTTTATGGCACCGCTGAGTATCACCATTGCTCTGTATCCGACCCAGCTGATCTGGGCATGGACGCAGAATGCCCTGATTGGCGAACAGATGTCACTGGTGATGACTCTTTATGCTCTGGGCAGCGGGATTCAGGCTATTTGTGGTCTGCTTTATAACCTGCAATACGTCAGTGGCAACCTGTCGCTGCACATGAAAGGCTTTACCGTTTTTGCCATCGTGCTGATCCCTCTGAACATCTTTGCGGCAATGCATTATGGCGCGCTGGGAACCGGCGTGGTCTGGCTGGGGCAGAACATCTTCTATCTGCTGGTCTGGGCTTATATTGTGCACCGTAAGTTTGCCCCGAAAATTCATATTCCCTGGCTGACCCGCGACGTGATGCTGATTTGGGGTGTCTCCGCCGTGGTGGCCTTCGTCTCGCTGTACATTCCTTTTGAGTGGAACGTTAACCGCTGGCTGAACCTGCTGTTCCTCGGAATTATCGGCTTTATCAACCTGATGATTTGCTGCCTGTTCCACAGCAAGGTCGGGGAATCTCTCAAAAACATGACTTTTCGTCGACTGAACCTGCGGGGTGAAAGATGAGCACTGTCAACGTCCTGGCTGAGAAGCCAACCCTGTCAGTCATTATCCCCGTCTATAACGGACGGGAATATCTGAGTGAAGCAATTGATTCACTGCTTCGGCAAACTGCGATACCGGATGAGATCATTATCATTGATGATGGCTCTACTGATGGAACTGACCAGCTGATCGCCGACTATTGCGCCGCTCACTCTTTTATCCGGTTGATCCGCAATGCCCGCGGTGGCGTGAGTGCCGCCCGTAACAAAGGCCTCGACATCGCTACCGGGCAGTTCATCTATTTCATGGATGCGGATGATTATGTCGGTCCGACGCTGTTTGCTGATTTTATTCGTGAAAAGCAGGCCTGCCCGGACCTGGAGCTGTTCGGCTTCTCAGCGAAAATGTTCCCGGACCTGCCAGTGGAAAAGAGAACCTATGAAAATGCTCATGGCCGGGCAACCGTGGGGCTTTTTAAGGGAGGAACCCAAACACTGCAGCAGTTGCTTGACACTGAATCCGCTCACCGGGTGCTGTGGTCAAGCGTGATCTCCCGCGAGTTAATTAACCGCAGCGGCAGCGTTTTTCTGCCGATCCAGAATCATGAAGATGCGCCGTTTATGTTTAATCTTTATCTCCACGCCCGGTGTCTGTTCCTCACCGCCAATGCTTACTACTTCAAGCGGTACAGCCTGGGGTCGCTGTCGGTGGCGACCCGTGATTTCTCGTGGGTGAAGAACTATTTCATTGCCCGGGAGGGGACCGAGAAGGCTATTCTGGCTTCCGGTATCCTGGTGGACAATAAGTTGGTTGATTACTACTACTCTCCGGTGATGGGAGGGTGCCTGGCCATGGTGAGAAAACACGATATGGCCGTGCCGAAAGAGTATCAACCGGCTTTCAGTTCACTGGTGCGTAAGATGACCCGTAACAATCTGAAGTTCAGCATTATCTGGTACTGCCATCCTCTTTACACCAGCCTGACCTGGTGTAAAAGAAAGCTTTCTGGTTTTAGCATGACCTGATCCCTGTTCAGGGATCTTTGCGGCTGGCGGCGGCAATTTTTGCCTGCCGCCAGTTGAGTAAAGGCGTTACGGAAATGCCGTGTACCACCACGCTGGCGACAATCAGCGTAAAGGCCATATTGGCCATCTGCGTCACCTCTTCTCCTGCCAGCCCGTGAGTATAAGCCCAGGCAATATAGTTAATACTGCCAATTCCCCGGATACCCAGCCAGCCGATAATCAGCCGGTGCTGGCGTGGAGCTTTTATTCCCAGGGTTGCCATCCATACGGAAGCCGGACGGATCAGTAAGAAAAGCAGGGCCGCCATGACTAACCCCCCCGGGTCCCAGTGCTGAGCCAGTGTGACCCCCAGCACAATGATGATCCCCGCTGCGAACAAGCGTTCCACCGTATCGCCAAAAGAGAGTGCGTCACCCACCACCAGGCCTGCCGAACTGGCGGGATTGGTTTCACCCGGTTCGTGACGGATATGGGGATTGACCATAACCTCTGCCGGCGGCCGGTTTTCGATGTCCTGAAAGATGTCTGCGGGCTGGCGGTTAATGACCCGCATCTCGGCGCGGCGCAGTCCCACTCCGGCAGCAAAGGCGGCGAGAAATCCTGAGGCATCCAGGGCCTGTGCTGCAGCATAGCTGAGGGCAATCAGCGCCAGCGCCAGGAAATCATTCGGTGCCACGTCCTGATGCGTATGGCGCAAATGCGTGGCGTACTGTCCGACAAAGCGGCCCAGTACAAATCCAATCCCCAGTCCGCCTGCAATGGCCCAGAGCACATCCTTCAGCGCCCACTGACCAAACTGCTCCAGGGATAAGTCGCCATGTCCCGCAATCAGCATCACTGCCAGCATCAGCAGCGGCAGGGCGGTGCCATCATTCATTCCCGCTTCACTTGAGAGCGAAACGCGCAGGTTATCGTTGTCCCGCGCATCATTCACAGCGATCAGACTGGCCAGTACCGGGTCGGTGGGGGCGACAATCGCGGCAAATGCCAGAGCGAACGGCCAGGAAAGACCGGTGAGAAAGTGAGCCGCCACCGTCACGCCCGCCACGGTAAGCAGCATGCCGGGAAACGCCAGCCGCAGCCCAATGCGCCAGCCCTGGCTTTTTAACGGCAACCTCAGCTTCAGACCGGTAATAAACAGCGAAGCGGCCATGGCTATTTCGGTGATATTTTTCGCCAGTTCAGCATGCGCCGCGATATCAACCCGCAGCAGGTCCAGCACCCAGGGACCGCTGATCACACCGGCGACCAGATAGAGGGCAAATGCCGTCACCGGGCCACGGTTGATCCAGCCTGATGCCAGTGACATTAACAGTAACAGTCCGCCGGTGGCGGCGGTCCAGCCAAGAAATCCCATTTTTACTCCTGTTTCAGTTTCCTTAAGTATGGACGCGAAACGGGTAGCCTGTTGAAAAGGCGTCTTTTTAAGACAATTTCAGGACGGGAATGCCATCAGAGATACGCATTCTGTGCCGTTGTTCGGGCGGTAAGCGCTGCAAAGATTGTCAGAAAGCGCGCAGAGGTATACTGTTAGCGGACTCACTTTTTTGTCACCCGTGGCGGGTTTATCGCCGCGACAGTTGCTAATCCGAGGTTGTTTTGTCCAGTTATTCTCCAGGGCTTCGCCCACGACGCCTGCGTCAGACCCCATCTTTCCGCTCAATGTTTCAGGAAACTTCCCTCAGCATTAACGACCTTGCACTGCCGATCTTTGTTGAGGAAGGGCTGGATGAGTACAAAGCGATTCAGGCGATGCCTGGCGTGATGCGTATTCCGGAAAAGCGTCTGGCGTATGAAATTGAACGCATTGCTAAAGCGGGTATCCGCTCGGTAATGACTTTTGGTATCTCTCACCATACCGATGCGGATGGCAGCGATACCTGGCAGGAGAACGGTCTGGTGTCCCGCATGTCCCGTATCTGCAAAGATACCGTGCCGGAAATGATCGTGATGTCGGATACCTGCTTCTGCGAATACACCACTCACGGCCATTGCGGTGTGCTGCATGATCACGGTGTGGATAATGACGCCACGCTGGCTAACCTGGGTAAACAGGCCGTTGCTGCTGCCCGCGCGGGGGCGGATTTCATTGCGCCTTCTGCGGCAATGGATGGTCAGGTTGCCGCTATCCGCCATGCGCTGGATGAGGCCGGATTTACCGATACCGCCATCATGTCTTACTCCACCAAATTTGCCTCTTCCTTCTACGGCCCGTTCCGTGAAGCAGCCGGAACGTCGCTGAAGGGCGATCGCAAAACCTACCAGATGAACCCGATGAACCGTCGCGAAGCGATTCGTGAATCACTGATCGATCAGGCTGAAGGTGCAGATGCGCTGATGGTGAAACCGGCGGGTGCTTATCTGGATATTATCCGCGACGTGCGTGAGCGCACCGAACTGCCGCTGGCGGCTTATCAGGTAAGCGGTGAGTACGCGATGATCAAGTTTGCCGCACAGGCTGGTGCGATCAATGAGCAGGACGTGGTGCTGGAAAGTCTGGGGGCGATCAAACGTGCTGGTGCGGATCTGATCTTCAGCTACTTTGCGCTGGACCTCGCTGAGAAGAAACTGCTGTAACCCGACGGGTTGAATAGATTCGCTCGCCTGCAGGCGAGGGAGACACGGTTTGCCGGGGCGGAATGTATTCCGCCCTTTTACTGTCCGGCACTCCTCGCGCTATGGAACTTATTCCACCACTTCTGAAATCCACTTCACCGACTTGAGGTTGGTAAAATTCGCCACGTCACCCACGATCTCATCAACGTGGCCTTCCATGCCTTTTTTCAGATCGTCAACGGAACGGCAAACCAGGTGGCAGGCGGCAATATAGGGTGCCTGAGTGCCTTCCGGTGTGGCAATGATTTTGTCGATGGAATACGACAGCAGAAAATCACCCATTCTCTCTTTGATCAGCGGCAGATGCACATCGCGATAATAGTCGTGGTCAAATTCCCCGTTTTCAGTGTTCGGGTACAGCACGCTGTATTTAATCAAAACTTCACCTCTGTGGTTACACCCGGCGCGCCTTCCGCACCGGCAGCTACCATTATAGCGAGGATGCCAGAGAGTCAATTAACGCTCTGAGCCACTGCTGAGCGGCTGAGTTGTCATTGCGCCGATGCCAGATCAGATCGAAGGGGATCACCGGCAGCTCCAGTGGCGGTGTGTAAAGCCGCAATTTATCTCTGGCGGAACAGTTCAGCGCCACACGCTCCATTACCGTGGCGGCCATATCCGTGGCGGCGACCACTTCCGGTGCCACGAACATCTGCGGCAGCACCAGCGCGCGGGTTCGTTGCAATCCCTGCCGCGCCAGCGCCTGATCCACCACGCCGTAACCATCTCCTTCCGGTGACACCAGGATATGCTTCAGCGCCAGAAAGCTGTTGATGTCCATTTCCCTTTTCGCCGCCGGGTGATCGTGACGCAGCAGGGTAACAAACCGATCCTGTAACAGCGGGCGAGACAGTATCCGGCTGTTCTGAGCACTGGGCGGGACGCCAATTGCAGTATCAATTTTTCCGGCATCCAGCAGATCGATCACGCTGTCGCGGTTCGCCACTGCCAGCACCTGTAGCGTAACGCCCGGAGCCTGCTGCTCCAGCGCTTTGCTCAGCGACGGCAGCAGCACATAAGCCGCATAGTCAGACAGCCCCAGGCGGAAGGTCTGGCTCACCGTGTCGGGCGCAAAGGCGGGGCGGGTAATCAGCGCTGACTCCAGCTGCTGCAATGCACTGGTCACCGGTCCGGCAAGTTCATTCGCCCGGGCAGTGGGATGTAACCCTTCAGCGCCACGCTGGAACAGGGGATCGCCAAACAACGTGCGCAAGCGTGCCAGCGCCGCACTCATTGCAGGCTGACTGACGCCCACCCGACTGGCAGCACGTGTGACATTTCGCTCGTTGAACAGCGCGTTGAAAGCCACCAGCAGATTCAGGTCGATACCGTGAAAATTCATAAATCGTATAATCGTCTATACCGGTTATTTGTTGGATTGATAATAAGCGGCGGCTTACTATCAGGCAATCACTTACCCGATGGAGTTGAATAATGAGCCATTCTGATACCGACCGCCTGCTGGCCGAGCGTATTGCCGTGGAAACGGTGTACCGCGCTTTTAATGATAAAAATCCCGATCTGCTGGACAAGGCCGTCAGCACTGACTGGCAGGATATCCCGCTGGCACCGGGGCAGGGACCGGGTGCAGCCGGGTTCAAACCGATCCTCCTTGGTTTTATTGAGGCGCTGCCGGATGTGAATATTGAAATCCACGAGATGATCCAGCTACCGGGGCGTATTGCCGTGCGTGCGGAAATCACCGGCACGCATCTGGGCAACTTTATGGGCATTGCCGCCACCGGGAAAAAAGTCAGCTTCGCCATTCATGAGTTCCATCATCTGGATAAAGGACGGATTACCACCACCTGGCATCTGGAAGACTGGTTCGGGCTGTTCCGCCAGCTGGAGCAGTTCCCGGCAGGCTGAACCCGGAATTAAGCCCGGGGTAATTGTTGCTGCTGAAGCCTCAGGATCACTTCACCACCGGGAAATCGGCAACGCGCGTGGTCCAGGCCGGAGACAGCATCTCACGCTTCATCGCCCAGGATTTCTGGATACCCTGGCCGGCAAACCAGACGGTGCCCCGGCCGGAGCTGTTCAGCCGATCGACGACCTGCATCAGCGCGGCACTGTCTGGCCGCGGCTGGTGCTCACCAAACAGCGCTAACTGCGCCACGCCCTGGCTGAAGAAATCACTCAGCATCACCCCGGCTTTCATATAGCGATGGCCGTCGATCCAGATGCGATCCAGCGCTTCGGTCGCCACGCGGATAATATCCCGTGTATCGTTGGAAGGGGTCAGCAGCTGGCCTGAGGACTGGTTGCCATAGAAGATCTCATCCTGGGCATGCGGGCTGGTACGGACAAACACGCTGATAAAGCGGCAGAATTGCTTCTCCTCCCTCAGTTTCTCGGCGGCGCGTTCGGCGTAGGCACAGATTGCCTGATGCATATCGCCATATTCCGTGATGCGGCTGCCAAAGGAGCGGCTGCAGATAATCTGCTGTTTGGTCGGGGAAAACTCTTCCAGCGCCAGGCAGGGTTCTCCGCGCAGCTCACGGGATGTTCTTTCCAGCACCACATTGAAGTGCTTGCGGACCACCCAGCTGGAGCATTCGGCCAGATGCAGGGCGGTTTCAATTCCCATCAGGTTCAGTTTTTTACTGATACGCCGCCCGACGCCCCAAACCTCGCTGACCGGCACCAGCGCCAGCAGTTTGCGCTGGCGATCGACACTGGACAGATCGACCACGCCACCCGTTTTTTTCCAGGTTTTTGCCGCATGGTTGGCCAGCTTGGCCAGCGTCTTGGTGGGCGCGATGCCAACCCCGACGGTCAGACCGGTTTCTTTGAGCAACCGCTGACGGATTTCGCGGCCAAATGCTTCGAGATTGACGCACTTGCCGACGCCCGTCAGGTCGAGAAAGGCTTCATCAATCGAGTAGATCTCCGCTTTGGGAGCCATCTCTTCAAGGATAGTCATCACCCGCAGGCTCATGTCGGCATACAGCGCGTAGTTGGAGCTGAACACCTGCACCTTATGGCGACGGAGTTCATCCTTCAGTTGGAAGTACGGGCCTGCCATTTTGATGCCAAGCCGTTTGGCCTCGGCAGATCGCGAGATGATACAGCCATCATTATTGGAAACCACCACCACCGGTTTACCCTGCAGATCGGGGCGAAACACCGTTTCGCAGGAGGTGTAAAAGCTGTTGACGTCCACCAGGGCAAACATACTTATTTATTTGATTTAAGGGTAAAAGTGACCACGCCAAAAATCTCCAGGGCTTCGTCACTGTGAAACAAGATAGGGGAGTAGCTGCTGTTACGTGGTCTCAGCTGCAGCGACGGACGGGTGCATAACTCCTTTACCGTAAACTCGCCATCGATGGCGGCAATCACAATATCGCCATGTTCCGCCGTCAGCGAGCGGTCAACCACCAGCAGATCGCCGTCACCAATTCCTGCCTCAATCATCGAATCGCCGCTGACCTTCACAAAGTAGGTGGCGCTCGGATGTCTGATCATCAATTTGTTCAGATCCAGCCGCTCTTCGACATAGTCCTGCGCCGGGCTGGGAAAGCCGCACGGTACACGTTCGATAAACAACGGCAGCGGCAGAAGTTTATTCAGGGTGGAAGGGGAAATGAACTGCATAATCGTTTCTCTTGAATAACTGTGTTTATATACAGTATCGTCAGTCAGCGGTAACGATCAAGAGTCTTGCCGGAATATTCCGGAAAGCGTTTGAAGTGGTGAGGAATTTAGACTGCGGGTTTCTTAAAAATCATCCTGACCGCTGCCTGAAATCCTGCATTTTATTCGGAGCAGGCCGTAATGTCCTGGCTGGCCTGGGGAAAGAGCCACAAATTATGTGGCTCTTTAGACGGTTTTCTCTGAACTGATGAGGCTCATCTGTCTGTTCGAAATCCGTCTCAATCTTTATTGTGTGGTAGCTAATTTCAACGTTTGCGTTTAAAAACAGCCCTGGTAGCCTTTTGTGGGATGCAATCGTTCATCCATGTGGCTGTAGAAATCACAGTATTATTCTGAACGAATTTTAACGCTATTAATCAGGAAGTTTGGCCTGCTGATGAAACGATCGGGAATTTTGTCTGGTAAGCGTTGCGGTGGGCGCGCCAGCATGCTCCGGCGCGCAATAGCGATCAGATAAAGAAGCCGCTGAGTTCGCGGGCGATGACCTGCGGCTGCTCTTCAGGCAGGAAGTGTCCGCAATGCGTCACCAGCACACCCGCGACATCTTCAGCGAAAGGGCGCAGCGGTGTGGCCATATCGGCGATCGAACCCTGTTCAGCACTGATGGCGAGGATCGGCATGGCCAGTTTTCCTTTCTTCACCCGTTCCCGGTTTTGCGAGGCGGAAAGGGCTGCCGCACGGTAATAAGCCAGTCCTGCACGCAAGCCGCCGTTCAGCATCAGGATCCGCAGATACTCAGCCATATCTTCTGCGGAGAAGACATCCGGACAGGCGGTTTTTCTCTTCAGGAACCAGTCGAGATAGACAAGCTCTTTGCCAGCAATCAGCGCCTCCGGCAGATCCGGAATGGCATGGAAGGCAAAGTGCCAGGTTTTCCAGGCTTTATCTGGCGTGACGGGAAGGGCATCCGGTAGCGTGACGCCCGGAATACCGGCATCCAGCAGCACCAGCTTTCTGACTTCACTGCCATAGAGCGAGGCATAGGGCCAGGCAACCCAGGCCCCGACGTCATGGGCGGCCAGAAAATAGCGGCTGACGCTGAGCTGTGCCAGCAGGCCATGCACTTTCGCCGCCAGCGACTTCGTGTCATAGCCGTTTTCCGGGCGATCGGAATCCCCCTGGCCCGGCAAGTCGGGCGCGATAATACGATAAGTGGGTGCCAGCTGCTGCATCACGCTGCGCCAGGCGTACCAGCTCTGCGGAAAGCCTGCCAGCAGTACCACGGTTTCGCCGTCCGGGTTTCCGCCCGTCACGTAATGCATTCTGATGCCGTCAACAGTGGCGTAACGGTGTTCGAAACCGGTCAGCGTCCGGTCCTGATGTGTGGCAGGCCCGGCTTCAGCCCGACGGGGAGGGAGGGGTGCAATAGCTTCTTTTTTTGATGGCATGACAGGATCTCAGTAGTGGATTTCAGTTATTGATGACTCACATTATTTAGGAAATATTTATTTCCTAAATTGGCGATTTTTTATCATTGCCAGCACTATTTCTGTGTGCTGGCTGAATTTTCACGGCTTCAGAATGGGCCTTTCCGCTGGCCTGGTTTGCTCTCAGTCCAGCAGTTTCAGGGCCAGACGGAGGGTCTCTTCCCGGCCAGTGACGTTCTGGATTTTACCCACGACCCGCAGGCCAAAAGTGAGACACAGCAGTACCCCTGCCGCCGCTTCAACGTTCAGGCTGACAGATACTGAGCCATCTTCCTGTCCACGGGTCAGCAGTGAGATCAGGAACTTTTTATTGCGCATCACCGCGCGCTGAACCAGATCGGCCAGCTCAGCGTCCAGCACCTGCAGTTCCGTTGCGCTGCCCGTCACCAGACAGCCGCGCCTGCCTTCCAGATCCTGAGCCGACTCCAGATAAAACCGCAGCAGTTCTGCCAGCTGTTCGCGTCCTGTGGCGTATTTTTCCAGGCGTTGTTGCAGGTCGGCGTTTCTCACTGAGGTATAGCGCTCAAAGACCTGCAGAAACAGCGTGCGTTTATCCTTGAACGCTTTATAGATACTGCCCGCCGTCAGATTCATAGCCCCACTGAGATCGGCGACGGAGGCGGCATGAAATCCCTTTTGGCGGAAAACCAGCATGGCGTTGTCCAGCGCCAGCTCAGTATCAAACTCTCGTGGCCTGCCGCGCTCTTTGTTTGCGCTGCGGGGAAGGGAAGATGTGCTCATGGTTTCTCAATGAATAAGGAAATTACCATTTCCAAAATGCCACGACAGCATGAAAAAGGGAAGAGAATATTGGCGCGTTTCAGGGGGCCGCCCTGAGTAGTAAGGGAGGTGCAGGAGAGACATGGTCTGAACGGGCAGGCTGCACTCTGCTAATAAATTTCGGCAGAGAGCAGTTGACCGTTAGCAGGGAACTGGCTGCGTCACTGATGTGACAAACTTCACAAATGTGCCAGGCTTAAAGCACTGTGAATAATCATAAGGAAAAACAAGATGTCAGCTGAAAATAAAAAAAGTCTTCTTTCGGTCGATTATCCCGCTCCTCCGTTTGCCGAACAGCCGCAGCCTGTTCCAGGTCTCGCCAGTAAAATGATCCCGATTCCCGATCATGGTGAAAAATCGTATCGCGGTTCCGGCCGCTTGCAGGGGCGGAAGGCGTTGATCACCGGGGGCGACTCTGGTATTGGCCGTGCGGTGGCGATTGCCTATGCCCGTGAGGGGGCAGATGTTGCGATCGGTTACCTGCCTGAAGAAGAGGCCGATGCCGCAGAAGTGATCGCACTGATTAAGGCGGAAGGGTGCAAAGCCATTGCCCTTCCCGGCGATATCCGCGACGAAGCCTTTTGCCAGCAACTGGTAAAAGAGGCTGCCACTGAACTTGGCGGGCTGGATATTCTGGTCAATAACGCTGGTCGTCAGCAATTTAATGAATCCATCCGCACTTTAAGTACGGAAGATTTCGATGCGACTTTTAAAACCAATGTTTATGCAATGTTCTGGATAACCAAAGCCGCTGTGGATTATCTGCCGCGTGGCGCAGCCATTATTAATACCAGCTCAGTTCAGGCTTACGATCCGAGTGATATTCTGCTGGACTATGCCCAGACCAAAGCCAGCATCGTCGCGTTTACTAAATCACTGGCGAAGCAGTTGGGTAAAGAGGGAATTCGGGTTAATGCCGTTGCCCCGGGCCCCTACTGGACGCCACTACAGTCCAGCGGCGGTCAGCCACAGGAAAAAGTGAAGCAGTTTGGTGCCTCAGCGCCGCTTGGTCGTCCGGGACAGCCCGCTGAAATTGCTCCGCTGTATGTGGCCATGGCCTCGACGGAAAGCAGCTATACCTCTGGCCAGGTCTGGTGCTCTGATGGCGGTACAGGAACGCTCTGACAGCCGTTGCCAAAAACGAGACCGGTAGAGCATTATCTTCCTCTGGAGGGATATGGCGGCTCGAAACCTGTGTAACCGGGGTAACGTCGAAACTTTTGATTGGTGCCTCGCAGGCTATCTTCGCCCATCGGCCAAAAAAAAAGCCTCCATACGGAGGCTGAATAATTCGTTGCAGTGGAAAATCACTAAATGGTTAGTCAGCTATCTTTCTGAAAAGTTCAACGAATTCCCGTTCAGTTTTTCTTATGGAACATCTGACTGGCGGTATCGCTGATTGCCTGGAGGGCTCCCCGGTCGCCTTTCGCCATGGAACTCATAAAGGCTTTAGCCTGGCTGAAGGTTATATGGGGGGGCAGGGGAGCCACTTCCGGATCGGTTTTCACTTCCAGTACCACAGGACGGTCTGCCTGTAACGCCCGTCGCCAGGCATCGGCCAGCGCTTCAGGAGTATCGACACGGATGCCCTGCAGGCCCAGCGATTCGGCAAACTGCGCATAGTGCACGTCGGGGAGCTGCTGGGTGGCCTCAAATCGCTCATTTCCTTCCATTACCCGCTGCTCCCAGGTCACCTGATTGAGATCCTGGTTATTGAACACACAGACAATCAGGCGGGGATCGGCCCACTGCTGCCAGTATTTCTGGATGGTAATTAGCTCGGCCATATTATTCATCTGCATTGCACCATCACCCACCAGAGCGATAACCGGCTTGCCAGGATTGGCGAACTTCGCAGCGATGGCATAAGGCACTGCTGCACCCATACAGGCAAGGCCGCCGGAGAGAGTGGCGCGCTGGCCCTGTTTGACCCGATAATCACGGGCAAACCAGTTGGCGCAGGAGCCGGAATCTGAGGTGACAATCGCATCATCAGGCAGTTGAGGCGACATTTCCCACACCACGCGCTGTGGATTAACCGGATTAGCCGGGGCCATTGCGCGCTCTTCCATTAAAACCCACCAGTCACGGATCTGCACCGCTATCTCTTCCTGCCAGTGACGATCCTGCTTCTGTTCCAGCAGCGGCAGCAGGGCACGCAACGTTTCCGCCGCATCACCGTGCAGGGCAACTTCGCAAGGGTAGCGCAGGTTAAGCATTGCGGGGTCGATATCAATCTGAACGGCTCGCGCCTGGCCTTCCGGCGGCAGGAATTCGGTCCACGGGAAACCGCTGCCAATCATCAGCAGCGTGTCGCAGTTCTGCATCAGTTCCCAGGAAGGTTTGGTTCCCAGCAGCCCGATGGCACCCGTGACGAAGGGGGCATCGTCGGGCAGCACATCTTTACCCAACAGCGCCTTGGCGACGCCAGCCGCCAGCAGATTAGCGGCCTGTACTACCTCCACCGCCGCGTTACGGGCACCGGAACCAATCAGAATAGCCACTTTCTTACCGGCATTAAGTACGGTGGCGGCGCGCTGCAAATCGACCTCGTAAGGCACCACTTTTGGTCGTTGATAGCCGGGGCCGGAGTGGGTATAGCCATGCAGATGCTTCGGTGGCTGCCACTCTTCATCCTGAATATCTTTGGGAATAATCAGCACTGCCACGCCGTTTTGGGCAATAGCCAGACGTATACCACGATCGATCAGATGGCGAATTTGTGCCGGAGCCGCCGCTTCCTGCACAAAGTTCGCCACGTCGGCAAAGACCCGATCGAGATTCATTTCCTGCTGATAGCTGGCCCCGCGCGCGGTACTTTCTGCCTGGCCGGCTATCGCCAGCACCGGCGCGTGATCCATTTTGGCATCGTACAGGCCGGTCAACAGATGGGTCGCTCCCGGCCCGCCGGTGGACAGACAGACCCCAGGCTCACCGGTAAATTTGGCATGACCTGCTGCCATAAAGGCTGCCATCTCTTCGTGACGCACCTGTATAAATTCAATGCCATCACCTGCTTTATTGGCGCGTTGGATCGCCCCCAGCACGCCATTGATGCCATCGCCGGGATAGCCGTAAATCCGCGTCACGCCCCATTCTTTCAGACGCTGCACAAAAAAATCGCTGGTTTTGCTGCTCATTGTCATCAATCCCTCTTGTGTCGGTCTGAGACCTTAAAGGATAGATGACGCTGAAGGTCGGTGCTGAAACGGGCCGGAGCCGCAGGGCTTATCCGGCGAATTTTTTCGCCCCGGCAACGCAGAGAACAGCAGCCAGACTCACCGCCAGCATCATCCAGCTGACGGTTTCATGCAACAACAGGGCGGCCAGTCCCAGCGCCATAAAGGGCTGAAACAGCTGGAGCTGGCCGACGGCAGCAATGCCCCCCAGCGCCAGCCCACGGTACCAGAAGATAAAACCAATCAGCATGCTGAACACCGAGACATAGGCAAAGCCGATCCACGCCGGAGTGCTGACTTTGCTGAAAGAAACGGGTAGCGTCAGCAGGGCAAGAGGAAGCATCACCGGCAGTGACAGCACCAGTGCCCAGCTGATCACCTGCCAGCCGCCAAGACTGCGGGAGAGCCGGGCACCTTCGGCATAGCCCAGCCCGCAGACAATTACCGAGACCAGCATGTACAGATCCCCAATGGAAGAGCCGGAGGTTTCGCTGAACAGGGCATAACCGGCCACCACCGTGCTGCCCGCCAGTGAGAACAGCCAGAAAGCCGGACGGGGCCGCTCGCCACCGCGCAGCACGGCGAAAATGGCGGTACACAACGGTAGCAGGCCGATAAACACGATGGAGTGGGCAGAGGAAACATGCTGTAAAGCCAGCGAGGTCAGCAGCGGGAAGCCCACCACCACGCCCAGTGCAGTCACCAACAGCGGCAACACTGTTTCTCTGCCTGGCAGGCGTTGTCGCAGCGCGATCAACAGGATCGCTGCCAGCAGCGCCGCCACGCTGGCTCTGGCACAGGTCAGAAACGTCGGGTTGAGATCGCTGACCGCCGCCCGGGTGGCTGGTAGCGAACCGGCAAAAATAGTGATACCCAAAAAACCGTTGATCCAGCCACTGGTTGTACTCTTCATTCTTCTCTCCTGTTTACCTGACACCAGTAAAGCATTGAGCCGCAGCGGCAGACCAGCTACAGTGCAGTACAATTTAAAGAAACTGTATTGCTATAAAAGGCAGTACACTTCGGGAGAAAGTGGATGGTTCAGCCTCTGACCCGGATTGATGCCGTAATGGCAGAAGTTCGCACTAAAATCGCCGGTCGCACTTATCTGCCCGGAACGCGGTTGCCATCCGTCCGTGCGCAGGCCCGTACGCTGCAGGTATCTGTTTCCACCGTAGTGGAAGCCTATGAAAGGCTGGCGGCGGAGAATGCCATCATCGCCAGGCCTGGTGCGGGTTTCTTTGTTACCGGCCCGGTTGCTCCGCTGGCACTGGCACGGCTCGGCCCACAGCTTGACCGGGATATCGATCCTTTATGGGTCTCCCGGCAGTCACTGGACAGTGAACCCGGCAGCCTTAAACCGGGCTGTGGCTGGCTGCCTTCATCATGGATGTATGAAGAGGGGATCCGGCGGGCATTGCGCAGCGTGGCGAGAACTGCGGGCGCGACCCTGACCGACTATGCCACCCCGGCAGGCCATCCCGGACTACGTCAGTTTTTGCTGCGCAGGCTGGCGGTAGCGGGAGTGGAAACTTCCGCACCGCAGATGATGCTGACTGAATCGGGGACGCAGGCCATCGATCTGATTTGCCGCTTTCTGCTGGAGCCGGGTGATACGGTGTTGGTGGACGATCCCTGCTATTTTAACTTCCACGCTCTGCTGAAGGCGCACCGGGTGAACGTGGTGGGCGTGCCTTACACTCCCAGCGGGCCGGACACCGACGCTTTTGCCTCTGCGCTGCAGGAGCATTCGCCACGAATGTATATCACCAATTCCGGCATTCATAATCCAACCGGGGCCGTGCTCTCGCCGGTGACGGCTCACCGTGTGCTGAAGCTGGCAGAAACCTCAAACCTGGTGATTGTTGAGGATGATATCTTTGCCGATTTTGAGGTCAGCCCCGCGCCAAGGCTGGCCGCCTTTGACGGCCTGTTGCGCGTGATCCAGATTGGCAGCTTTTCCAAAACGGTCTCCGCCTCTTTGCGCTGCGGTTACATTGCCGCCCGGGCTGACTGGATTGAAAGCCTGATCGATCTCAAAATCGCTACCAGCTTTGCGGGAGGAGGGCTGGCCGCTGAGCTGCTGCTGACTGCGCTGACTGACAGTGGCTACCGGCGACATATGGAGTCGGTGCGGGTCAGGCTGGCACAGGCGAGAGCGCGAACAGCTCAGCAGCTTGCGCAAATCGGCATAACTCCGTGGCTGCTTCCCTCCTCAGGCATGTTTCTGTGGTGTCGTTTACCGCAGGGGGCCGATGCGGTCAGCGTGTCCCGCCACTGTCTGCAAAACGGCGTGGTACTGGCTCCGGGTAACTCCTTCAGCCAGTCGCAGAGCGCCGGAGATTTCCTGCGCTTTAACGTCTCGCAGTCTGAGAATGCGCGAATATTTTCCGTGCTGGCCAGCGCCCTGATGTAAACTGTTCTCATTTAACTACCCGGGCCCGATGTGAATACTTCAACCGTCTCTTCCAGCCGCAAGCGTCACGATCTGTATGGCGAACGTTTTCGCGCCCGCCAGCATGAGCTTTCACCCCGCCTGTTTAGCGTTGCGCAGTATATCGATCGGCATCGGGGGGCAGTGCTGCATAAAACGGCGATTGAAATTGCGGCTGACACCCAGACTTCCGATGCCACGGTGATCCGGGCTATTCAGGCGCTGGGGTTTTCCGGGCTGCGGGATCTGAAAAATGTGCTGGCGGCGTGGCTGGATGAAACGCTCAGCACCTCGGCGAGAATGGCCACAACGGTCAGTGCGCTGACGGCGGACAGCAACTCCAGCATTGATTTCGTGCTGAAAAGCTATCTTATCAGCTGCGAGATGCTGGCCTCTGACGCTAACCGTGAGGCGATTTCTCACGCCACTGCTTTGCTTAAAGCGGCAAAGCGGGTGGCGGTTTTTGGGATCGGTGCCTCGTCACTGCTGGCAGATTACGCCGCCCGCTTGTTCAACCGAAACGGCACGCCCGCCTATGTGCTTAACCGTACCGGGGCGGCTTTGAGCGAACAGCTAATCGGTATGAATAAGGGCGATGTGCTGATCATGATGGCACAGCGCAGTGCGCACCGGGAAGGAACGACGACGGTTGAAGAGGCGCAGCGGCTTGGCATCAGCATTATTTTGCTGACCGGTACGCCGGACGCGGCGTTTGTTAACGTTGCTGATACGGTGATCCTGATCCCCCGCAGCGCCGAGGCGGAAAAAATCCCGGTGCATGGCACGCCGATGATTTGCCTCGAAATCCTTGTACTTGCCCTCGCCGCATCAGCGCCTGAACGGCCAGTGAAGACTGTTAACCGGTTGTACGAACTGAGCAATTCCCTGACTAAACCGCGAAAAAATGGGCGCTGAGAACGCCGTCAGGAATCACCGGCAGAAATAAACGTTTCTCTGATTTGTTTTAATAACATTAAAACGTAACAGAAAATAATAACACCCTGACAGAATAATAATATTTCCATGACACCATATTTTTAAAAAGACGGCTTTATTTTTAAAATGGCTTTGTTATATTGTGCCCTGAAATAATAAAACCTCTTTCAGAGTGGTCAGCGAAAACCTGCAAACAATAAAATACCCTCGCCGGATTTCGCCCGGTCAACATTATCTGCAAGTTGAAAATGATGAAAAGGAGAAGTTATGTTAAGGATATTCACCGTTGCTTTACTGGTTCTGAGTGCCGCGCAGGGCAGCGCAGCAGCAACGACAACCCGCCCAGAGGTGGCTGACAATGTCCATGCATGGAGTGGGGAACAGGGGGTTCAGGTCTGGACGCTGCGCTATGGTCATCCGGATGAACATAAAGCACTGGTACAGATAACGCAAATTGACCATGCCTTGAAGAATAAAATCCAGCTGATGGACGTGGATAAAAAAGGCAAGCGCCGGGATTATTCCGTCATGGTTGATGGCAGGAAATATGTTGCACTGATCATTACGGGTAATAACCGGGGTGAACTTTATCTTCCCGGTGAAGCAGAAAGTTATAACCTCTATTTTAATAAAGAACTTTCTGAAGAAGGGAATGCACAATTTTTCCTGACGGATTATCTGCAACAGGAAAATAGACAGTAATTCAGAGCGCTTCATTTCCCACTCACTGATTTCATTATCTGCATGCTAAAGAGGGCTTTGGTCTGACGGCGTGTACTGCCCCTGGCAGTGATAGCTGTGGGTGGGCTCATTTGCTCTCATTTCCATCAACAATATTGCTGAAGTGTAAAAATTTAGTAAATGATGCGTTTAAGCGTCACCCCCATTGAAGGTTTCAAAGGTCAGGCCGATACCTGTGCTGAATGGAGGAACCGGCAGGAAACCCGGGAGAGTCAGAATGATAATAAAAGTTCAGGCCCATGAGTTGCGAACCGGGATGTATGTCCACAAGCTGGAGGTTTTCTGGCTGAAAGATCCCCTGGTTCACAACGCTATGTTGCTTACTACCCAGCAACAAATTAACAGCATCGTGGAAAACGACATTAAAGAAGTCTGGATCGACCTGGATAAAGGGCGCGGGCCGGAACTCGTGGCAGCACTGGATGAACCTGAGCTGCCTGAAGTGGCCACAGAATCGGGCGATATGTATCAGGAGATTGAGCAGGCCCAGGCAATTTGTCTGAATGCCAAAGGGCAGGTGATGGATATGTTCAGCGATGCACGGCTGGGCAGAACCATCGACACGGTCAGCACGCTGCCGTTGGTGGATGAAATCGGCGGATCGATCAGCCGCCATCCGGCGGCACTGCTCAGCGTGGTGCGCCTGAAAACGCACGATGACTATACCTATCTGCACTCTGTGGCGGTGTGCGCGCTGATGGTTTCGCTGGCGCGTCAGTTGGAGCTGGACGAGGAGCAGATCCGCCGCGCCGGGACTGCCGGGCTGCTGCATGACGTGGGTAAAGCGGGGATCTCGCTGGCAATCCTCAATAAGCCCGGCAAGCTGACCGGCCCGGAGTTTGAAGTCATGAAACAGCATCCGGTGCTTGGAGAGGCGCTGCTGAGGAAAAGTGGAGCCAGGGAAGATCTGCTGGACGTGGCGCTGCATCATCATGAAAAAATGAATGGCAGCGGCTATCCGCATGGTCTGAAGGGCAAAGAGATTTCGCTGCTGGCGCGGATGGCTGCGGTCTGCGACGTGTATGATGCGGTTACTTCCAACCGGCCGTATAAGGCGGGCTGGAATCCGGCCAACGCCATGCACCATATGGCCAGCTGGGAAGGGCACTTTGACCGCAAAATCTTCTATGCCTTTGTAAAGGCGGTGGGAATCTATCCGGTCGGCTCGGTCGTGCGTCTGGCATCGGGACGGGTGGCGGTGGTGGCAGAACCTGGCGTGGGATCACTGTTGCAGCCTAAAGTCTGTGTCTTTTATTCGCTGGTAACCAATCAGTCTCTCTGTCCGGAGATTGTTGATCTGGCAGACCGCTACTGCTGGGACAGCATTGCCAGTCCCGAAGAGTCAGCGTGCTGGAGTGAAGTCAACGTCGATTCACTGTGGATGAAGCCAGTCGCCTGAGGTTTTTTGCCAGGGGGCGCAACGTCTCGCATCCCTGACTTCTGGTTTTCTGTATTTTCCTGTAGTTGTCAGATGTCTTTCATCTTTTTCCTGTATCATTCTCTGCCGTTATTTACCACTCTTAACAATTACGCAACAGCCTGCTGTGGCTGCTGGTCTGGCAGAACGCGGATCAGCGACTATACTGAAAGCTGAAGTTGTTGCGTACCGGGCAATAAGGGGAGTCCGGCAGCATCTGCCGTGCAGTGCTGACAGGGAAAAAACAGTACCAGTAATCTGATGATATCTGACACCATAAGTCCCGCCAGTCTCCCCCCGTGCCCGCGCAACTTGGGCCGCAGCAACAGCCTGATGAACGTATCGCTATGACACATCTAATCAGGAGGAATACTGTGAATACCCAGAACGAGTCCGTGCCCCCCTTATCTCCGACTGGTCGCTATGCTCTCTTTTTCGACGTTGACGGTACCCTGGCGGCGATCCAGCCGCGACCGGATGAAGTCTTTATTCCGGAAAAGACCCTCGGCAATTTACAGCGGCTGGTGGAGCTGAGTGACGGTGCCGTGGCACTGGTTTCCGGCCGCCCGATCAGCGAGCTGGATGCGCTGGTCTCGCCGTTACACCTTCCTCTGGCTGGTGTCCATGGTGCAGAACGCCGTGATGCTGCTGGTCAGATTGAACGCCTCTCACTGCCGGAGAATGTGGCTGAGTCGCTCTCTTCGCTGCTGAGCGAGGCGATGGCCGCCCTGCCGGATACGCAGCTGGAAAAGAAAGGCATGGCCTTTGCGCTGCACTATCGCCGCGCGGAACACTTTCAGCAGGACGTTCTGGCGCTGGCTGAATCAGCGATCGAACGCTTCCCGATGCTGACGCTGCAACCCGGCAAATGCGTGGTGGAAATTAAACCAAAAGGTGTCAATAAAGGGGCGGCCATTGCCGCATTTATGCAGCAGGCTCCCTTTACCGGCAGAACGCCGGTTTTTCTTGGTGATGATTTGACCGATGAAGCAGCATTTAAAACGGTCAATGCCATGGAGGGTATCACAGTCAAAGTGGGAGAGGGCCAGACTGACGCAGTGTATCGCCTGCGGGATGTTGACGCTGTTTACCACTGGCTGGAACAAACACTATTACAATTAGATCAAGACTAAAAATCTAAGGTCGAGGAGTCAAAGGTTATGAGTCGTTTAGTAGTCGTATCTAACCGCATCGCTGTACCCGATGGATCGAAAGCCAGCGCAGGCGGTCTCACCGTTGGTATCATGGACGCGCTGAAAACCACCGGAGGATTGTGGTTTGGCTGGAACGGCGAAATCAATGAAATCGGCGAGGATGACGAAGAGATGAACCTGTTCGAACAGGACAGCGTCACCTACGCCTCTTTTGGGCTGAACCAGAACGATTACGATCTTTATTACCTGCAATTTTCCAATGCCGTGATCTGGCCTGCGTTTCACTACCGGCTGGATCTGGTCAATTTTCAGCGGGAAGCCTGGGAAGGGTACTGCAGCGTTAATAAAATGCTGGCGAAACGTCTGCTGCCACTGCTTGAACCGGATGATATTCTGTGGATCCATGACTATCATCTGCTGCCGTTCGCCGCCGAGCTGCGCGAACTGGGCGTCAATAACCGCATTGGTTTCTTCCTGCATATTCCGTTCCCGACCCCGGAGATCTTTAACGCACTGCCGCCGCACAATGAGCTGCTGGAGATGCTGTGTGATTACGATCTGCTGGGCTTCCAGACGGAAAACGACCGTACCGCCTTTCTGGAATGCCTGTCGCTGCTGACGCTGGTACAGACCAAAGGAAAACAACACACCGCCTTTGGCAACCACTTCACCACTGAGGTTTACCCCATCGGGATAGAGCCGGACAGCATTAAAGAGATGGCGGAAGGCCCGCTGCCACCGAAGATGGCGGCGATGAAGAAAGATCTCGGGGATGCCAAGAACATTATTGCCTGCGAGCGGCTGGATTATTCCAAAGGGCTGCCGGAGCGTTTTCTGGCTTATGAAGAGCTGCTGGAAAACTATCCGGAGCATCGCGGGAAGATTCGCTATTCGCAGATTGCGCCAACTTCCCGCGGGGATGTGCAGGCCTATCAGGATATCCGCCACCAGCTGGAGACCGAAGCCGGACGAATTAATGGCAAATACGGCACGCTGGGCTGGACGCCGCTCTATTACCTGAACCAGCACTTCGATCGCCGTCTGCTGATGAAAATTTTCCGCCTGACGGACATCGGTCTGGTGACGCCCCTGCGCGACGGCATGAACCTGGTGGCGAAGGAGTATATTGCCGCTCAGAACCCTCAGGACCCTGGCGTACTGGTGCTGTCACGTTTTGCCGGGGCAGCCAATGAACTGACTTCAGCGCTGATTGTGAATCCTTACGATCGTGGCGAAGTGGCTGCAGCTTTGAATCAGGCGGCAACCATGCCGCTGAATGAACGTATTTCACGGTATAACGACATGATGGCAGTGCTGCGCAGAAACGATATTACCCACTGGCGCAAAACCTACCTGAAGGATTTGCAGGCGATACCGGCCCGCAGCAAGGAGCAGGGGGAGGCCAACAAAGTTGCCGCCTATCCGCGGCTAGCATAATGCATGCCAGCTAAAACAAAGGGCGATCTCAGATCGCCCTTTTTTATTTGACTTTAGGAATCCTGGGAAGGCAAAAAGAGCGGTATAAGGGCCAGTTAAAAGAAAAAATGGTAAAAATGCGCCTTTTTACTCAAGAATCAGCACGCCGTGCCGATACTAACCCTGCAGGGGCAAAACCTGTGTGAAAACATTCACATCCCTAATGTAACCGTCGGTTACATCTCCTGGCATGCTCTAAACACAAGCTTGGCGCGGCTTACAAAAGACAAACACTTCCTGATAAAAACCTGCGTTATGTCACATTTCACCGATGGTATTGCCTAACGATAGTCACATTCTGTGATTACTTTTTACACGTATCATAACTGCAATACACAGCATTTAATGCTGCTTATTTTTGTCAATGCGGATAGTTACGCTAATTTTGATCTAAATCACGTCACCGTTCCGTTTAATCTGCGTAAAAAGAATCGTTTTCATTTGAAAATGTATGCTAAAGGTTAAAAATTAACATAAAGCGCCCAATTTGGTTAGTTAGTGAACTAATCAACAGCTTTCCTGAAGAGTTTTTTTGTCAAATTTGCCCTAAAAGTGTGATCTGTGTCACACTTTATCTAAAATTTGTCCTGGCTCTCGTTGTATCCAAAAATTAGAGCGGATAAAGTTGCGTTGTTTTCGGAATAGTCCTAAAACAGGAACCGAAACAGGAAAGGATGATGTCAGGGAAGAGGAGATACTCAGGAGCAGTAACTGGCAAAATGAGTTAATGACTACTTTCTGTTAGGCCACCATTTTGGTAGCCATCAGCTTCGCAAACGTTTGGCTTCTGCCACTAAATTTTTTGCCATCTTTAGATTTACCAACCAGCAACCAAGGTAGCGGCGTAATCCGCAAACGTTTAAGTAGCGTCAGTCAGGATGGATAAAAAAATGGGTACATCAGAATTACTCAAACATATTTACGACATCAACTTGTCATATTTATTGCTTGCACAACGTCTAATTAACCAGGAAAAAGCTTCTGCTATGTTCCGTCTGGGTATCGACGAAGCGATGGCTGATGCGCTGTCTCAGTTAACCTTACCTGAAATGGTAAAACTGGCCGAAACCAATCAGCTGGTTTGTCAGTTCCGCTTTAACGATCACAATACGATTACCCGCTTAACGCAGGAATCCCGTGTGGACGATTTACAGCAAATCCACACCGGCATTCTGTTATCAAGCCGTTTATTACGCAACGTGTCGGAGAAAGCCGACGAGTTGCCGAAAAAGAGGGCGAGTTAATGAGCGAGAAAAGTATTGTTCAGGAAGCACGTGATATACAGCTGGCGATGGAGTTAATTTCGCTGGGTGCACGTTTGCAAATGTTGGAAAGCGAAACGCAACTGAGCCGCGGCCGTTTAATTAAACTTTACAAAGAACTGCGCGGCAGTCCGCCACCAAAAGGCATGCTGCCATTTTCTACCGACTGGTTTATGACATGGGAGCAAAATATTCATGCTTCAATGTTCTGTAATGCCTGGCAGTTTTTACTCAAAAGCGGGCTGAGTAAGGGCGTGGAGGCTGTGATCAAGGCCTATCGCCTGTACCTTGAGCAGTGCCCGCAACAGGACGAAGGCCCGCTGTTGGCGCTGACCCGTGCCTGGACCTTAGTCCGGTTTGTTGAGAGCGGAATGCTCGAACTGTCCGACTGCAAATGCTGCGGTGGCAGCTTTATTAACCACGCGCATCAGCCTGTTGGCAGTTTTGTCTGCAGCCTGTGCCAGCCGCCATCACGAGCGGTAAAAAGACGTAAACTTCTCCCGGAATCTGCCGATAACATTTCACAACTGCTGGATGAACAGGTTAAACAAGCCGTTTAATTAAGTTCGCCACGTGGAATGAATCCAGCAGCGGTTATTTAACCGCTGCTTTTTTTTTGCCCACGCAGGCCAACTAACCTGACGCAATCTGGTCATCTTCCACCCACACGTCAGCAGACGTAAGGATTTATTGTGTTAATTATTTTGGGGTACATCCTGGTTCTCGGGTCGGTGTTGGGCGGCTATGCAATGGTAGGCGGCCATATGGGGGCGCTTTATCAGCCCTCCGAACTGCTGATAATTGGTGGAGCAGGTATTGGCGCATTTATTGTGGGGAATAGTGGTAAAGCAATTAAAGCCACCATGAAATCCCTGCCACTGTTAATGCGTGGTGCTAAATATAATAAATCTCTCTATATGGATCTGATGGCTCTGCTGTATCGCCTGATGGCGAAATCCCGTCAGCAGGGCATGTTATCGCTGGAAGGCGATATTGAAAGCCCAAAAGAGAGTGAAATTTTCGCTAATTACCCGCGCATTCTTGCCGATAGTAGATTAGTGGACTTTATTACCGACTATTTGCGCCTGATGGTCAGCGGCAATATGAACGCCTTTGAGATCGAAGCGCTGATGGACGAGGAAATTGAAACTTACGAGCATGAGTGCGAAGTGCCAGCAACGGCGCTGCAAACGGTAGGGGACTCCCTTCCGGCATTCGGTATCGTCGCGGCGGTAATGGGGGTGGTGCATACGCTGGCTGCTGCTGACCGTCCTGCGGCAGAACTGGGTGCTTCGGTGGCGCATGCGATGGTGGGGACATTCCTCGGGATCCTGCTGGCGTACGGTTTTATTTCACCTCTGAGCGGTGTTCTGCGGCAGAAATGTGCGGAAACCACCAAGATGATGCAGTGCATCAAAGTGACGTTGCTCTCAAGTCTGAATGGGTATGCGCCGCAAATCGCCGTTGAGTTTGGCCGTAAGACACTTTACTCAACTGACCGACCGTCGTTTACCGAACTGGAGGAGCACGTCCGTAACGCCAAATCACCAGCGAAACAGACTTCGGATCAAGACGCATGAAGCATAACAATCACCCCATTATTCTGGTTAAGAAAAAGAAGCACAAAGGCCATGAAGGTGGGCATGGGTCATGGAAGATTGCTTATGCCGACTTCATGACTGCATTGATGGCGTTCTTCATGGTGATGTGGCTGATTTCGATCTCCACACCGGCGGAGCGGGTGAGCATTGCTGAGTATTTTAAAACACCGTTGAGAGTGGCTCTGACCGGAGGCACTCGCAGCAGTGAGAGCGTGAGCGTAATCCCTGGCGGTGGCGAAGACCCAACCCAGAAGAAAGGTGAAGTGCAAAAAGTTGTCGATATGGACGCGCAGAAACGCAAGCTGGATGACATTCGGCTGAACCGCCTGCGTGAAAAGCTGGATCAACTGATTGAAGCCGATCCTCGACTGAAGGCGCTGCGTCCGCACCTGATCATCAACATGGTAGAAGAAGGACTGCGCATTCAGATTATCGACAGCCAGAACCGGCCGATGTTTAAGACCGGTAGCGCAGAGGTGGAACCGTACATGCGGGACATTCTGCGGGCTATTGCGCCGATCCTTAACGATATTCCGAACAAAATCAGCCTGGCGGGACACACGGATGATTTCCAGTATGCCAACGGTGACCGTGGATACAGCAACTGGGAACTGTCAACCGATCGTGCCAACGCCTCACGCCGTGAGCTGGTAACGGGCGGGCTGGATAGCGGCAAGATGCTGCGGGTTCTCGGCATGGCTGACACCATGAAGTTAAAAAACCGCGGCGCGAATGATGCCGTTAACCGCCGGATCAGCCTGCTGGTGTTGAACCATGACACCGAAATGCAGATTGAGAAGGAAAACTCGGAGAGTGACGCCGTGCAGATAAGCGGCGACGATCCGGCGAGCCTTAAAGAGATAGCGGCACCGGCGATACCGTCCGGTGCCAACAATAACCCAGCCCCTCAACCACCAAAGGCTGGGACGGCAGGTACTCAGGACGTTCCGGGGGCATTCTCCTCAGGACGGCCAGACGCGCCAGCTGCCCAGACCGGTCGCGACTCACAGCAGAGGTGATACCGTGAGCATGGATATCAGCGATTTTTATCAGACGTTTTTCGATGAGGCCGATGAGTTACTGGCCGACATGGAACAACACCTGCTGGGGTTAGACCCGCAGGAACCAGATGCGGAGCAGATGAACGCTATCTTCCGCGCGGCCCACTCGATCAAAGGCGGGGCGGGTACTTTTGGTTTCACTGTTTTACAGGAAACCACGCACATTCTGGAAAACATCCTCGACGGTGCCCGCCGCGGTGAAATGCAGCTGAGCACCGATATCATCAACCTGTTTTTGGAAACCAAAGATATTATGCAGGAACAGCTGGATGCCTATAAAACCGCCACGGAGCCGAATGCCGCGACGTTTGAATACATCTGTCAGGCCCTGCGCCAGCTGGCTCTCGAAGCCAGGGGGGAAGTGATTGCTCCACCAAAAACGCTGGCTGCTGAGCCACCCGCCGCGGCTGAAGTGGCTGCGGGTGGCCTGCGCCTGGCGCTGATTGACCTGAAGGCAACGGAAATTCCGCTGATGCTGGAAGAGCTGGGGAACCTGGGCACGGTTTCTGATGTGGTGAAAGGGGAAACCTCCGTTGAGGTGACGCTGGACTCCTCTGTCAGCCCGGACGATATCGTGGCGGTGCTGTGCTTTGTCATTGAAGAGTCGCAGATTAAATTCCTCAATGCTGGCGCGGCTCCGGCGGCGGAAGAGGTTGCGAAAGCCGAAGTGGCAGCCACTCCTGAGCCTGAACTGGCTACGGTCACCGATATCACCCCGGCGGTGAAGCGTGAAGCCGTGAAAAAACCGGCGGCAGCCAAAGCCAGCGAATCTACCAGCATCCGCGTTGCGGTGGAAAAAGTTGACCAGTTAATCAACCTGGTCGGTGAGCTGGTGATCACCCAGTCGATGCTGGCTCAGCGTTCTGGCGAGCTGGACCCGGTGGCGCACGGCGACCTGCTGAACAGCATGGGACAGCTGGAGCGTAACGCCCGCGACCTGCAGGAATCGGTGATGTCAATTCGTATGATGCCGATGGAATACGTCTTTAGTCGCTTCCCTCGTCTGGTACGCGACCTTGCCAGCAAGCTCGGTAAAGAAGTGGAGCTGACGTTGCAGGGCAGCTCAACGGAACTCGACAAGAGCCTGATTGAACGCATCATGGACCCATTAACGCACCTGGTGCGTAACAGCCTGGATCACGGGATTGAATCACCGGACAAACGTCTGGCTGCGGGCAAAGATGCGGTGGGCAACCTGACGCTTTCTGCGGAACATCAGGGCGGTAATATCTGCATCGAAGTGGTCGATGACGGTGCCGGACTGAACCGCGAACGCATTCTGGCAAAGGCGCTTTCTTCTGGCTTGCCGGTCAGCGACGCCATGAGCGACGAAGAGGTCGGCATGCTGATCTTTGCCCCGGGCTTCTCCACGGCCGAGCAGGTGACAGACGTCTCCGGCCGTGGCGTGGGCATGGACGTGGTGAAACGTAACATCCAGGAGATGGGCGGCCACGTGGAAATTGCCTCTAAACAGGGCAAAGGCACCACTATCCGCATCCTGCTGCCGCTGACGCTGGCGATCCTCGACGGCATGTCAGTCCGCGTGGCTGATGAAGTGTTTATCCTGCCGCTGAACGCGGTGATGGAATCACTGCAGCCGCTGGCTGATGACCTGCATCCGCTGGCCGGAGGCGAGCGCGTGCTGGAAGTCCGTGGCGAATACCTGCCGCTGGTCGAGCTGTGGAATGTCTTTGATGTACAGGGTGCAAAAACCGAAGCCACTCAGGGCATCGTGGTGATCCTGCAGAGCGCGGGTAAACGTTATGCGCTGCTGGTTGACCAGCTGATTGGTCAGCACCAGGTGGTGGTAAAGAATCTGGAAAGCAACTATCGCAAAGTTCCGGGCATTTCGGCGGCGACCATCCTCGGTGATGGCAGCGTGGCGCTGATCGTCGATGTGTCGGCTCTGCAATCGCTCAACCGTGAAAAGCGTGTGGCCGGAGCCGCAGCCTGACTTTAACCGATTAAGGGTAGAACTATGACTGGAATGGCAACTGTCACTAAACTTGCTGGCGAAACCGTAGGGCAGGAGTTCCTGGTGTTCACACTGGGTGACGAAGAGTACGGTATTGATATTCTTAAGGTGCAGGAGATCCGCGGTTACGATCAGGTGACCCGCATCGCTAACACGCCTTCATTCATTAAAGGCGTCACTAACCTGCGCGGTGTTATCGTGCCAATCATCGATCTGCGCATTAAGTTTGCTCAGCCGGATGTGGACTATAACGACAACACGGTGGTGATCGTGCTGAATCTTGAAGCGCGTGTGGTGGGTATCGTGGTGGATGGCGTGTCGGATGTGCTGTCACTGACGCACGATCAAATCCGTCCTTCTCCGGAATTCGCGGTGACCATGTCCACCGAATATCTGACCGGTCTGGGTGCGCTCGGCGAGCGTATGCTGATCCTGGTGGATATTGAGAAGCTGCTGAACAGCGAAGAAATGGCGCTGATGGACACCCTGCGCAGCGCATAAGTGTTGTAGAAGGGACAAACGATTAAGGCCGATCGAGAGATCGGCCTTTTTATCCTTGCGGAGTATTGAAATAATCATCCGTCATTGATATTTAAAGTAAAATATTTATCCACAAATTCTGACTCACGCCACATAAAGTTTCCGTTAAAACCTGCCGATAGATCCAGTGTTGAGCCACTTATACACACCAAGGGTCCATTATGTTCAAACGTATTAAGGTCGTCACCAGCCTGCTGTTAGTGCTGCTGGTATTTGGTTCACTGCAGCTGCTGGCAGGGGGATTATTTATCAATGCGCTGACCGGCGATAAAAACAGCTTTTCCGTTGCCCAAAATTCGAGTGACAACATGTCGGCCTTTACGGACGCATTGATGGCTCTGAACCAAACCCGTATTGCTCTTGGCAGCGGCATGCTGCAGCTGCAGACTGAAAAATCAGACAGTGGCAGCAGTACTGCGCTGAGTGAGATTAACGGCACAGCGAAAAAAATGCTGGCCGCTGCGGATAAATCTTTCGCACTGTATCAGGCAATTCCAGATACCAAAGGGATCGATCCGAAAATTGTCGAGCGTATGGAAAAAGATTACGACAGCTATGGTAAAGCTCTGACGCAAATGCTGGCCCTGATGGACAGCAAGCAGCTGGATGAGATGGACAAACTGAATATTGAGCAGAAGCAGAATGAGGTTCAGGAGGCTTACACCAGCTGGCGTGATGCGCTGGGCGTGATCACCCGGCAGGGTGTGGTGGATAACCAGGCAGCGTACAGCAAAATGTTGTGGGTGATCGGCGCGGTGATGGTGCTGGTAATTGGCCTGATTGCGCTGTGCTGGATCGGCCTGCGCAGCATATTAATCAAACCGCTCCAGCAGAATATTGCGCACATCAGCCATATCGCCAGCGGCGATCTGACGCACAACATCAGCGTGGAAGGGCGCAACGAGATGACCCAGCTGGCAGCCAGTCTGCTGGAGATGCAGCAGGCTCTGGTGCGTACCGTCAGCGACGTGCGCGATGGCTCTGACGCCATCTACACCGGGGCCAGTGAAATCGCCGCAGGTAACAACGACCTGTCAGCCCGTACCGAGCAGCAGGCTGCCTCGCTGGAGGAGACCGCTGCCAGCATGGAGCAGCTTACGGCCACCGTGAAGCAGAACGCCGAGAACGCCCGCCAGGCTTCCCAGCTGGCACTCAGTGCTTCTGAAACAGCTCTGAAAGGCGGTAAAGTGGTCGATGGAGTGGTGAAAACCATGAGCGATATTGCCGGGAGTTCGAAGAAAATTGCCGATATTACCAGCGTGATTGACGGCATTGCCTTCCAGACTAATATCCTGGCTCTGAACGCAGCCGTAGAAGCTGCGCGTGCCGGTGAGCAGGGTCGTGGGTTTGCTGTGGTCGCCGGTGAAGTGCGCAATCTTGCCCAGCGCAGCGCCCAGGCGGCGAAAGAGATCAAGAGCCTGATCGAAGACTCGGTGTCCCGCGTGGACAGCGGTTCAGTGCTGGTCGGCACGGCAGGTGAAACCATGAGCGATATCGTCAATGCGGTCACCCGCGTCACCGACATCATGGGCGAAATTGCCTCTGCGTCTGATGAACAGAGCCGTGGTATCGACCAGGTCGGCACTGCCGTAACGGAAATGGACCGCGTCACCCAGCAGAACGCCTCGCTGGTGGAGGAGTCCGCCACCGCTGCCGCCGCGCTGGAAGAGCAGGCCAGCCGTCTGACCCAGTCTGTTGCCGTGTTCCGCGTGCGCAAAGAACAGGGGATCAAACCTGCGGCGCCTGCAGTGCGTAAGACGGCTCAGCCAGTGATGCGCAAAGCCGCCGCCGCACCGGTTGCAGACCAGGGTAACTGGGAAACCTTTTGAGTACAGAAAAGGCAGAGGACCAATCACTTCGCCCCCTGCTGATGAGAGCTGCACGCATGCAGGGCCGGAATCGCTTCCACCCGTGATGATGAGTTGCACTTCAGAATCCTCTTTCGCCCGGCAATAGGCGGATTCTGTGATAAAGATCCCGGTCAGACTGCCGATAACAGAGCCAATTGGCCCTGTACAGAGGTAGTTATGTTCAAGCGTGTAAAAGTTGTCACTGGCCTGGTATGCGTGCTGGTGTTATTTGCTGTTCTGCAGCTGGGTACCGGTGGGTTGTTTTTCCAGACGGTACACAGTGATAAAGAGAATTTTGCTTTCAACCAGCGCCTGCGCGTTTTGCAGCAGGCAATGGGGAGCTCGTGGATCTCGCTGGTTCAGGCCCGCAACACGCTGAACCGGGCCGGTATCCGCTATCTGCTGGATGCTAATCAGTCAGGTTCGGGCGCCACGGTGAAAGAGCTGCTGACTCAGGCGCAGAGCGACCTCGATCTGGCGGATAAATCGCTGGCGGTGTTCAATGCCAACCTGTCGGAAAGCGGTAAAACGGCAGAGAACGTGAAAGCGCTGCAGGCGAGTTATCTGCAGCTGCATGACGCGCTGTCTCAGCTGATTGGGATGATGCAAAACGGCCGGTTTAACGACTTCGTTGCCCAGCCAACGCAGAGCTATCAGGACCACTTCGATAAAATCTACAACGAGTGGCTGGAAACCAATAACCAACTGACGGCGAAAGGGATCCAGGCTAACCAGGATGCCTGGCAGCGAACTATATGGACGCTGCTTGGCGTGCTGCTGATCTCGCTGACGGTCATCGCTGTGGCATGGAGCGGGATCTATAAAATCCTGCTGCGTCCGCTGAAAACCAATATCGACCATATCCGTCAAATCGCCAGTGGCGACCTGACCCAGTCGATTGAGGTGGATGGCCGCAACGAGATGACCCAACTGGCAGAAAGCCTGCGCGATATGCAGCAGTCCCTGGTGCGTACGGTCAGCGATGTTCGCGATGGCTCAGATGCGATCTATACCGGTGCCAGTGAAATCTCGGCCGGGAATAACGATCTCTCTTCGCGTACCGAGCAGCAGGCAGCCTCGCTGGAAGAGACCGCTGCCAGCATGGAGCAGTTAACCGCCACCGTGAAGCAGAACGCCGAGAACGCACGTCAGGCTTCTCAGCTGGCGCTCAGCGCTTCGGAAACCGCGCAGAAGGGCGGCAAAGTGGTGGATGGCGTGGTGAAAACCATGAACGACATCGCCGGAAGCTCCAAGAAAATTGCTGATATCACCAGCGTGATTGACGGCATTGCTTTCCAGACCAACATCCTCGCCCTGAACGCCGCCGTGGAGGCTGCGCGTGCCGGTGAACAGGGCCGCGGATTTGCTGTGGTGGCCGGGGAAGTACGTAACCTGGCGCAACGCAGTGCCCAGGCGGCAAAAGAGATTAAAGGCCTGATTGAAGACTCGGTGGCGCGAGTTGATACCGGCTCAGTGCTGGTGGAAAGCGCCGGTGAAACGATGGCGGATATCGTCAGTGCCGTGACCCGCGTGACCGACATTATGGGCGAAATCGCCTCGGCTTCTGACGAACAGAGCCGCGGCATCGATCAGGTAGGCACTGCCGTGACCGAGATGGACCGCGTGACTCAGCAGAACGCCTCGCTGGTGGAGGAGTCCGCTGCTGCTGCTGCCGCGCTGGAAGAACAGGCCAGCAGGTTGTCTCAGGCTGTCGCAGTGTTTCGCGTACGTAAAGAAAATGTCATCCAGGCCGTTAACAGCACTAAGAGCAATAAAAACGTCCTGCTGACACCTGCTGTTGCCCCGCGCAAAACGCTGGCTGCGCCGGTGTCCAGTGACAACTGGGAAACCTTTTAACACTATTTTTGCCGCCCGCATTGGGCGGCAAAACCTGGAGACTTTGATGATCAGTCGGCTTCGCATTGCTACCACCATCATCTTTCTGCTCGGCCTGTTTTGTATCATGCAGATTGTTGGCAACGGTCTGTCATTTAACTCATTTCGTCTGGATGCCCGTAATCTGCACGACGTTGAAGTCAGCGGCAACCAGCGCGACGCGCTCGGTCAGACCTGGGCTGAGTTATTGAGCGCCCGCGTGACATTAAGTCGTGCCGGAACCCGCGCGGCACTGAGCCTGCCACGCGATCAGATAACAAGTTTGATGGCAAAGGCTCAGGAAGATCTGGATGCTGCCGATAATGCTTATAAGCAGTTCGAAGCTATCGGGGTGGTAACGCCGGAAGGCGCTCAGATGAAGAAAGCGATAAAGGTTGAATATGACAATTACTCGCAGGAGCTGGCCCATCTGATTGTTTACCTGCAGAACTTCCAGCTGCAGGATTTTCTGGACTCTCCGACACAGGGTAAGCAGGACAAGTTTCAGGCTGAGTACAACCAGTGGATGGTGCATATCGACCAGCTGCGCCAGCACGCCAGCCAGGCCGGGCAGGGTTTTTACGTTCAGTCGAAGATTATTTTCATTGTCACCGTGGTGCTGTCACTGCTGGTGACCATGGCGGGTATGTGGTGGGTCAGAAAAGCGGTTATCGCGCCGCTGGCCCTGATGCGCGGTCACTTTGAGCGCATCGCCTCGGGTAACCTGGCGGGAGAGATTGCCGTTGAGGGGCGCAACGAACTGAGCCAGCTGTTTGCCAGTTTGCAGGCGATGCAGGCTTCTCTGGCGGGCACGGTCAGCAGCGTGCGAGATGGCACCCATGCGATGCAAACCGGCATCCGGGAGATTGCGTCAGGCAACAATGATTTGTCGTCGCGCACCGAGCAACAGGCAGCCTCGCTGGCGGAAACGGCAGCCAGCATGGAGCAGCTCACGGCCACGGTGACCGGTAATGCTGAGAATGCCCGCCAGGCTTCGCAGCTGGCCAGAGAGGCTTCCACCACCGCTCTTAAAGGCGGTGCGCTTACCAGCGACGTGGTGAACACCATGAGTGAGATCGCCCGCAGTTCGAAGAAGATTGGTGACATTACCGGCGTGATCGACGGCATCGCGTTCCAGACCAATATCCTGGCACTGAACGCCGCAGTTGAAGCGGCACGAGCCGGAGAACAGGGAAGAGGGTTTGCGGTGGTGGCCGGTGAAGTCCGCAGTCTTGCGCAGCGCAGTGCTCAGGCGGCCAAAGAAATTAAAGTGCTGATCGAAGAATCGGTCAGTCGTGTGGACCAGGGATCGGCTCAGGTGGCCTCAGCCGGTGAAACCATGGACGAAATTGTCCGCTCGGTGGCAAGGGTGAACGACATCATGGGCGAGATTGCCTCTGCCTCTGAAGAGCAGCGTAGCGGCATCGAACAGGTTGCCCTCGCAGTCAGTCAGATGGACCAGGTCACGCAGCAGAACGCCGCGCTGGTAGAGGAAGCGGCAGCTGCAACGGAAGCACTTGAATCACAGGCCGATCATCTCACCGGGGCAGTGAGGAAGTTCTCGCTCGATGCAGACAAGCCGGAGCAGGTCGCCGTACAGGCATACAGGGAAAATAACCTTGTTTTAACCCCTTAATCTGTACTTTGCAGGGTGGTATTACATGAAAAAATCGACGTTGTTAGCACCGCCCGAAAACGCAACGCTACTGGCCCAGATGGTCCAGCGCCTGCCGTTATCGGATACGCATTTTAAGCGTATCAGCCAGTTGATTTATCAGCGGGCAGGTATCGTTCTCGCCGATCACAAGCGGGAAATGGTTTACAACCGCCTGGTACGCAGGTTGCGGATGTTGGGCATCGACGATTTTGGTCGTTACCTTGCGCTGTTGGAAAACGATATTAACAGCCCGGAATGGCAGGCTTTTGTTAACTCACTGACCACCAACCTGACGGCATTTTTCCGTGAGGCGCACCACTTTCCGATTCTGGCAGATCATGCCAAACGTCGCAGTGGCAGCTTTAACGTCTGGTGTGCGGCGGCGTCAACTGGCGAGGAACCTTACTCTATTGCCATGACGCTGAGTGAAACGCTGGGTAGCGGACCGGGTAAGTACCAGGTTCACGCCACGGACATCGACACCCAGGTGCTGGAAAAAGCACTGGCTGGCGTATACCGGCAGGAGGAGCTTCGCACGCTGTCCCCACAGCAGATGCAGCGCTTTTTCTTCCGCGGTACCGGCCCGCATTCAGGCATGGTTCGCGTGCGTCCGGAGCTGGCGAACTCGATCGCCTTTGCGCAGCTAAACCTGCTGGCGAACGACTGGGCGCTGCCCGGCCCGTTTGATGCGATTTTCTGTCGCAACGTGATGATCTATTTTGATAAAGAGACACAAGAGAAGATTCTGCGGCGTTTTGTACCGCTGCTGAAACCCGGGGGCATTTTGTTTGCCGGGCATTCGGAGAACTTCAGCCAGATTAGCAAAGAGTTTTATCTGCGCGGCCAGACGGTCTACGGACTGACTAAGGATAGATAATGGGCAAAATCAGAGTGTTATGTGTTGACGATTCCGCGCTGATGCGTCAGCTGATGACGGAAATCATCAACAGTCATTCGGACATGGAAATGGTTGCCTCCGCACCCGATCCACTGGTGGCAAGGGATTTAATTAAAGAATTCAATCCTGATGTGCTGACGCTGGATGTTGAAATGCCGCGGATGGACGGACTGGATTTTCTGGAAAAACTGATGCGGTTGCGTCCGATGCCGGTGGTGATGGTCTCCTCACTGACCGGGAAAGGATCGGAAGTGACGCTGCGGGCGCTGGAGCTGGGCGCGGTGGACTTTGTCACCAAACCTTCTCTGGGCATCCGCGAGGGCATGCTGGCCTATAGCCAGATGATTGCCGATAAGGTTCGCGCGGCTTCCAGAGCCAAACTGCACGCCCGTGGGCCAATGCCTGCACCGGTGATGCTGAAAGCCGGACCGCTGCTGAGTAGTGAGAAACTGATTGCGATAGGCGCCTCAACCGGTGGCACCGAAGCCATCAGGCATGTGCTGCAGCCGCTACCGGCAACCAGCCCGGCGCTGCTGATCACTCAGCATATGCCACCAGGCTTTACCCGCTCGTTTGCCGAGCGACTGAACAAGCTGTGCCAGATCACGGTGAAAGAGGCAGAAGATGGTGAGCGTATCTTACCTGGCCATGCCTATATCGCCCCTGGCGCAATGCATCTGGAGCTGTCCCGAAGCGGGGCTAACTACCAGGTAAAACTGAATGAAGGGCCGCCGGTGAACCGCCATAAGCCGTCGGTGGACGTGTTGTTCAAATCAGTGGCGCAGTATGCGGGCCGTAACGCCGTTGGGGTGATCCTGACCGGCATGGGCAACGATGGGGCGGCAGGCCTGCTGGCAATGAACAAGGCCGGGGCCTGGACCATCGCGCAGAACGAAGCGAGCTGTGTGGTCTTTGGCATGCCCCGTGAGGCCATCGCCCTCGGGGGAGCCAGTGAAGTGGTGGATCTCCACCAAATCAGTCAGCACATGCTGGCAAAAATTAGCGCCGGACAGGCATTACGTATCTAACGCAGCGCCCGTCCCGCGGGGCTACAAAAAACAGGAGTAAGTATGGCTGATAAAAATATGCGGTTTCTGGTGGTCGACGACTTTAACACCATGCGTCGCATCGTCCGGAACCTGTTGAAAGAACTCGGCTTCAACAACGTTGAAGAAGCAGAAGACGGTGTTGATGCACTGACCAAGCTACGCGCGGGGGACTTCGACTTCGTGATCTCCGACTGGAACATGCCCAACATGGACGGCCTGGAACTGCTGCAGACCATCCGTGCCGACGGCACGCTGGGCAAGCTACCGGTGCTGATGGTGACGGCAGAAGCGAAGAAAGAGAACATTATTGCGGCTGCTCAGGCGGGTGCCAGTGGCTATGTCGTTAAACCTTTTACTGCTGCCACCCTTGAAGAGAAGTTAGGTAAGATCTTCGAAAAACTGGGTATGTAAGGAGCCGAGATGAGCGAACTTCCGAAACCGAGTGTTGATGCGGCCTCGGCGCACGACATTATCTCCCGAATTGGTTCGCTGACGCGGATGCTGCGCGACAGCCTGCGTGAGCTGGGACTGGATCAGGCCATTGCTGAAGCGGCGGAAGCCATTCCCGACGCCCGCGATCGCCTGGATTACGTTGTGCAAATGACCGCTCAGGCGGCCGAACGTGCTCTGAACTGCGTGGAGGCTGCGCAGCCACGTCAGACACTGATGGAAGATGGAGCGAAGGCGCTGAAAGGGCGCTGGGATGAGTGGTTTGAAAATCCCATCGAACTGGCAGATGCCCGCTCTCTGGTTTCGGATACCCGTGGTTATCTGGAATCCGTGCCGGGGCACACTGGCTTTACCAATGCCCAGCTGATGGAAATCATGATGGCACAGGATTTCCAGGACCTCACCGGGCAGGTGATCAAACGCATGATGGATGTGATCCAGGAAATTGAGCGCCAGCTGCTGATGGTGTTGCTGGAGAACATGCCGGAACAGCCCGTGCGTCCGAAAAAGGATGCTGACAGCCTGCTCAACGGCCCACAGATCAACGGTACCGCGCCTGGCGTTGTGGCAAACCAGGATCAGGTCGATGACCTGCTGGACAGCCTCGGGTTCTGATTCTGGCGGTGCACATAACTTGTTCGGGTGAATACATTCGCCGCCGGAAGGCTAAACCAATCAGTAGTAAGGGGGGAATTTATTCCGCCCATCTTGAGAACGTGCCCTTCGAATAATCAAGCCGCCAGACCGGGATTCCCCCCGGCCTGGCGGCTTGCCGTCTCTGTTTTTTCACCATCCGTTAAATAACCCCCTTTTTAGCTGTTTACTCGCGGCATTATCCCTGCTCCAATTTGTCATGCTAGCTGAAAATTCCGTACTGAAGGTTAATTGCCGTGGCCGGGGACAGCGAAGAGGAAAAGACCGAAGCCGCAACCCCCCACCGACTTGAGAAAGCACGAGAGGAAGGACAAATCCCGCGTTCGCGCGAACTGACCTCCGTGCTGATGTTGGTGGCGGGACTGAGTATTTTGTGGATCGGTGGCGGATCCCTGGCACAGAAAGTCGGCTCGCTGCTGGCTCAGGGCCTCAACTTCAATCATTCGGTGGTGAGCGACACCAGCCAGATGCTGCGACTGATCAGCAATCTGTTAATGCAGGCCGTGTTTGCGCTGTTGCCGATGATGGCCGGCCTGGTACTGGTGGCGATTGCTGCGCCAATGCTGCTCGGCGGGGTGGTGATCAGTGGCAAAGCGATCAAGGTCGACTTTGGCAAAATGAACCCGCTGAAGGGATTAGCGAAACTGGTGTCGGCGCAGACGGCGGCCGAATTGCTGAAATCGGTACTGAAAGCGATTCTGGTAGGTATCGTCACCTGGCTAAATATCCGCCATCACTGGCCGGATATGCTCAGGCTGATAAGCGAATCACCTTACACCGCGCTGGCCAGCTCACTCAATATGATCGCCCTGAGCTGCATCCTGGTGGTGTTTGGCCTGATGCCAATGGTGGGCTTTGACGTGTTCTGGCAGTTGTACAGCTACTTCAAAGGGCTGCGAATGACCCGCCAGGACATTCGTGATGAATACAAACAGCAGGAAGGTGACCCGCACGTTAAAGGGCGTATCCGCCAGCAAATGCGAGCCGCAGCACGCCGCCGCATGATGGCCGATGTGCCGAAAGCCGACGTGATTGTCACCAACCCGACGCACTATTCTGTCGCCCTGCAGTATGACGAGCGCAAAATGAGCGCGCCGAAAGTGGTGGCGAAAGGGGCAGGTGAAATCGCCCTGCGTATTCGTGAACTGGGTAAAGAACACCGGATCCCTGTTTTAGAAGCGCCGCCGCTGGCGCGTGCATTGTACCGACACAGTGAAATTGGCCAGCATATTCCGGGAACGCTATATGCGGCTGTTGCTGAAGTCCTGGCCTGGGTCTGGCAGCTCCGTCGATGGAAGCTTGAGGGCGGCCTGGCTCCGAAAAAACCTGCTAATTTACCCGTGCCGGAAGCACTGGACTTTAGCCTACGAGAAGAAGACTGATGGCGAATCTGGCCGCTTTATTACGGTTACCCAATGTTAAAGATACCCAATGGCAGGTAATGGCCGGGCCGGTATTGATCCTGATGATTTTGTCGATGATGGTGCTGCCGCTGCCGGCCTTCATCCTCGATCTGCTGTTCACCTTTAACATCGCGTTGTCGATTATGATCCTGCTGGTGGCGATGTTCACCCAGCGGACGCTGGAATTCGCCGCTTTCCCGACCATTCTGCTGTTCTCAACGTTGCTGCGCCTGGCGCTGAACGTCGCCTCAACCCGTATCATTCTGATGGAAGGGCATACCGGTGCCGGTGCGGCTGGTCACGTGGTGGAAGCCTTCGGTCACTTCCTGGTCGGCGGTAACTTCGCCATCGGTATCGTGGTGTTTATTATCCTGGTGATCATTAACTTTATGGTGATTACCAAGGGTGCTGGTCGTATCGCCGAAGTGGGCGCGCGTTTCGTGCTCGACGGGATGCCCGGTAAACAGATGGCGATTGACGCCGACCTGAACGCCGGACTGATTGGCGAAGATGAAGCGAAAAAGCGCCGTTCTGAAGTGACTCAGGAAGCTGACTTCTACGGTTCAATGGACGGTGCGAGTAAATTCGTTCGCGGTGACGCCATCGCCGGGATCATGATTATGGTGATCAACGTGATCGGCGGTCTGTTGGTGGGCGTTATTCAGCATGGAATGGACGTCGGCCACGCGGCAGAAAGCTACACCCTGTTGACCATCGGTGATGGTCTGGTGGCGCAGATCCCGGCACTGGTAATCTCTACCGCGGCCGGTGTTATCGTGACCCGCGTCAGCACCGACCAGGACGTTGGCGAGCAGATGGTGACCCAGCTGTTCAAAAACCCGCGCGTGATGATGCTGAGCGCTGGCGTACTGGGGATGCTGGGGATGGTGCCGGGGATGCCGAACTTCGTGTTCCTGCTGTTCACTGCCGCACTGCTTGGGCTGGCCTGGTATATCCGCGGGAAAGAAAGCAAGCCGAAAGCAGAACCGCAGAGCAGCCTGGTGAAAACCGCTGAAACGCCGGCGAACGTTGAAGCCTCCTGGACCGACGTGCAGCTGGAAGACTCTCTGGGGATGGAAGTGGGTTACCGGCTGATCCCGATGGTGGATCATATGCAGGACGGCGAGCTGCTGGGACGCATCCGCAGCATCCGTAAGAAGTTCGCCCAGGAGATGGGCTTTCTGCCGCCGGTGGTGCATATCCGTGACAATATGGATCTGCCGCCTGCCCGTTACCGTATTCTGATGAAAGGGGTCGAAATTGGCAGCGGGGATGCCTATCCTGGCCGCTGGATGGCGATCAATCCGGGCACGGCCGCCGGAACTCTGCCTGGCGAGGCGACCATTGATCCGGCCTTTGGACTGGCTGCTATCTGGATCGACAGCGCGCTGAAAGAGCAGGCACAAATTCAGGGCTTCACCGTGGTGGAAGCCAGTACCGTGGTGGCTACTCACCTCAACCACCTGATTGGTCAGTACGCCAGCGATTTGTTTGGTCGTCAGGAGGCACAGCAGCTGCTGGATCGAGTGACCCAGGAGATGCCGAAGCTGACCGAAGATTTGATCCCCGGCGTGATTACCCTGACCACGCTGCACAAAGTCTTGCAGAACCTGCTGTCGGAGCGCGTTTCTATCCGTGATATGCGTACCATTATCGAAACGCTGGCGGAACACGCTTCCGTACAGACTGACCCACAGGAACTGACAGCGGTAGTGCGTGTGGCGCTGGGGCGTGCGATCACTCAGCAGTGGTTCCCTGGCAACGGCGAAGTGCAGGTTATCGGGCTGGATACCACGCTGGAACGTCTGCTGCTGCAGGCTCTGCAGGGTGGTGGCGGTCTGGAACCTGGCCTGGCAGACCGCCTGCTGGCACAGACTCAGGGCGCACTGGCTCATCAGGAGTCGCTGGGCGCGCCGCCGGTGCTGCTGGTTAACCATCCGCTTCGTGCGCTGCTGGCCCGCTTCCTGCGTCGCAACCTGCCGCAGCTGATGGTGATCTCTAATCTGGAACTGACCGATAACCGTCAAATCCGCATGACGTCAACTATTGGTGGAAACTGATGAGGCAGGCACTGCTGTTCCTGCTTTGTCTGCCCGGTCTGGCAATGGCCGGAGGAGCCTGGCAGGCCAGCGGCCCCGGCCCGGGATTACAGAATCGGGGCATGCAGGCGTTCTCTCCGGCACTCAGCGCACCGGAAGCGGTGCAGGGGGCAATGACGCAGATCTCCTGGCGTTACACGCTGACCGGTCCGGCACCTTCCGGACTGATTGTTCACCTCTGCGCGCAGAGCCGTTGTGTGGTTCTTGAGGGAGCCAGCGGCAGTACGCGCGGGCTGACTAACGTTAACGCAGCGGAGAATCTGCATTTTGTGTATGGCGTACAGGGGAAGGGAAAGCTGCCGCGAGCACTGCGGGTGCTCAGTAACGAAGTGATGGTGAACTACCAATAAGGTTGGCGTATGTGGCCGGAGTCAATTCCGCCCTGCGAACATGCCCGCTTAAACTGTGGTGAATCGGATCTCTCCGACTCACCACGTAGCTGACAGGTTTACATTCTTTCTACGGTTTCAATCCCTAACGTTTCCAGACCCTGTTTCAGGGTTTTCGCCGTCAGCAGCGCCAGCTTCAGGCGGCTCTGCTTCGTCACTTCATCTTCCGCAGCCAGAATCGGGCAGTGTTCATAGAAACCAGAGAACAGACCGGCCAGATCGTACAGATAGGCACACATCACGTGCGGCGTACCATCACGGGCAACCTGAGTGATCGTCTCTTCAAATTGCAGCAGACGCACGGCCAGCGCCGCTTCACGATCTTCTCCGATAGCTGTTTTCCCGGTCACTGAAGCTTCATCAATCCCGGCCTTACGGAAAACCGAGAGCACGCGGGTGTAGGCATACTGCATGTAAGGCGCAGTGTTACCTTCAAAGGCCAGCATGTTATCCCAGTCGAAGATGTAGTCAGTGGTCCTGCTCTTGGACAGGTCGGCATATTTAACCGCGCCAATACCCACAATGTTGGCAAGCTTTGTGAGCTCATCAGCAGGCATATCCGGGTTCTTTTCGCTGACCAGACTGATGGCACGCTCAGCGGCTTCATCCAGCAGGTCGGACAACTTGATGGTGCCACCGGCGCGAGTTTTAAACGGTTTACCGTCTTTACCCAGCATCATACCGAAGGCATGGTGTTCTAACGGCACTGACTCTGGCACATAACCGGCTTTACGGACGATAGTCCACGCCTGTTGCAGGTGCTGATGCTGGCGGGAGTCGATGTAATAGAGCACGCGATCGGCATGCAGCGTCTCATAACGATATTTGGCGCAGGCGATATCGGTGGTGGTATAGAGGTAGCCGCCATCCTTTTTCTGGATGATGACGCCCATCGGATCGCCGTCTTTATTTTTGTACTCGTCGAGGAACACCACGGTGGCACCTTCGCTTTCCACCGCCAGGCCTTTAGCCTTCAGGTCTGCGACAATGCCAGGCAGCATATCGTTATACAGGCTTTCACCCATCACATCTTTACAGGTGAGGGTGACATTCATGCGGTCATAGATCAGCTGGTTTTGCGACATGGTGATGTCGACCAGTTTCTTCCACATTTTACGACAATATTCGTCGCCGCCCTGTAGCTTAACCACGTAACCACGGGCACGCTCTGCAAAGACCGGATCTTCGTCGTAAGTGCGCTTCGCTTCACGGTAGAAGACTTCCAGATCCGCCAACGCGATCTCTTCGTGATGTTCGTTCTGCTGCTTCTCCAGGAATGCGATCAGCATACCAAACTGCGTACCCCAGTCACCCACGTGGTTAGCCCGGATTACATTGTGACCCAGAAATTCCAGCGTACGAACCGCAGCATCGCCGATGATGGTGGAGCGGACGTGCCCGACGTGCATCTCTTTTGCGACGTTAGGCGCAGAATAGTCGATAACCACTGTCTGAGGAGTTACTGGTGTGACGCCCAGGCGCGGGGCATTCACCACGCTGTCAACCTGTGCGGAGATCCACTCCTTATCAAGAAACAGGTTAATAAAGCCGGGTCCGGCAATCTCAACCTTGCTGACAATGCCCTGCAGATCCAGATGAGTCAGCACTTCTTCAGCCAGTTGTCGGGGCGCCTTACCCAGTTTTTTCGCCACGGCCATCATGCCGTTTGCCTGATAATCACCAAACTGCGCTTTAGCGGACTGACGAACCTGCGGCTCGCAATCGGCCGGAGCCCCTGCTGCGATCATCGCCTGACTGACTTTTTCTGAGAGAAGAGCCTGAATATTCACCGGGTTACCTTATATGCTGAAAAAGACCTGCGCCGTGAAGTACAGGCCGTCATTCTGTACGATGTCCGACAGCGAGACATTCTGCCACCGTCTGACACCGCTAAAAAATAAGGGGAAAAGTATACTGCATTTTAACTGCAGTTATCCAGGAACCTGAAGGGATGGCGGGAAACAGTGCTGAGTCTGCGTCCCGCCCAAAAGAATTAAGAACGACGGCGGTTAGGCCGATGTGGGCTCGCGATGGTGGTTTTGTGATTACGCACCTTCCAGTGGCGTACCAGAGCAAAGCCCATCATAACGATTAGCACTGCGACAAGTATCAACATTAGCATTTTGCTATTCCTTGTGAGAGGTTCGGGACAAATCTATAAGAATCCAGACTACCTCACAATCCAGTGACAATGATTTAGGATAAGTCGCATTGTATAAATTTAACTACACTAAAACATTAAGTTAAGAACTATTTTCCAAATAAAAAACTGGATCTGAGCCAGTTAAAACTGAGAAAATCCGATTAATTCGCATTAATTTTACTCTGTTGGCAGGGCCGTCTTGGGTTTGGCAGAGGTTTTACTGGATCTGTATCGTTCCGATAAGAAAAACTTAATGTTCAGAGTTATTACAGTAATGAAGAGGAATGACGATGTTTGAGGCTACAATTGCCGATGAATTAAGCGATCTGGCTAATGATTTGCCCTTTTTTTTACAATCCATTTACGATTTGGCAAACCGTTTAGGAGTGGATCTCTCCGGGCTGGAAGTGGACCATATTGCAGTACGATGTCATCAAAACACCACGGCAGAACGCTGGAAACAAGGTTTTTTACAGCATGGAGTGCTGCTTTCAGAGAAAGAGATCAACGGCAGACCGATAGCGTTGTTCGACCTGGCCACTCCACTGCTGATTGGCCCCTGGAAAATTAGCGTTGTTGAACTTCCCTGGCCGGGAGAGAAGCGCTATCGCCATGAAGGCTGGGAGCATATCGAAATTGTATTACGGGGTGAGGAAGCCGGGTTGGCAGCCCGTGCGCTGGCGCTTTGCTCTGATGAAGGGTTGACAGAACCGGAGATTTCAATCAAAAACAGTGCGCCAAAAGGCGAGGGGGAAAGTTTGCCTAATCCCACCCTGGCACTGTCTGACGGGAGGGTCACCATCAAGTTCCATCCCTGGAGCCTGAAAGAGATTGTGGAGAGTGAGTTATAACGTGTTGGTACGCGGCAGAGTTCTGACCGCGTTCTCCATCCGGCGTAGCGCCTCATTGACCAGATCGCGCGTGCTGCCGAAGTTGAAGCGGACAAAAGCATCGTCACCGAAATCACGCCCGGGGGAAAACCCCAGCCCGTGACGTTCAAAGAACAGCGCAGGGCTGGCAACCCCCAGCTCGCTGGCATCAATCCAGGCAAGATATGTGGCTTCCGGTGCGATCAGCGACAGTCCACCGATTTCATTGACTCGCTGAGTCAGTAAATCGCGGGTGTCACGCAGGTAGTCGATCTGCTGATCCAGCCACGGCTGGCCCTCTTTCCAGGCCGCTGTGGCGGCAACGAAAGCCAGGATATCGACGCCGGGTACGATACCCTGACGCACGGCGGTGAAGCGGCGGCGTAACTCCTTATCCGGAATGATGGCCAGCGAAGCGCCCAGGCCCGCAATGTTGAAGGTTTTGGAAGGCGAGAGCAGGGTGACCGAGCGCTGCTGGGCATCTTCACTCAGGCTGGCAAACGGAATGTGCTTCACACCTGGTTCCAGCAACAGATCGCAGTGGATTTCATCGGAGCAGACAATCAGGTCGTGCTGCCGGGCAAAGCGCAGTTGCTCTTCAAGCTCCTCCCGACGATAGACGGTGCCGCCCGGATTATGGGGATTACAGAGCATCAGCAGTTTTTCACTGCCGGTCATCTGAGGAGCGAGGGCGGCCAGATCCATGACCCAGCGCTCTCCTTCCAGCCGCATCTGGGCATTCAACTGGCTGCGGTTAGCGAGTTTAGCCGCAGAGCGGAACGGCGGATAAATGGGGGTGGGTGCGATAGTCCCCTGATGCTCGTCAGTAAAGGCGCGTACGGCGATATTCAGCCCGCTGACCACGCCGGGTAAAAATACCAGCCATTCTGGATTTATTTGCCACTGGTAGCGTTCTGCCATGCGGGCGATCACCACGTCGATTAACTCAGCGGGTGGACTGCCGTAACCAAAAATACCGTGTTCGACGCGCTGCTTTAGTGCCGTAATAATGCACTCAGGAGAACGAAAATCGGTGTCGGCTACCCATAATGGCAGAATGTCCCGATCGCCATATTTCTGCCATTTAAGGCTATCGCTGTGACGGCGATCTATCCGTTGGTCAAAATTGCATGCCATGTTAGTGATTCCCGTTAATATAAATCTTAAGTTCTTCAGTCAGACTAAACATCGGGACTCATTTACACAACCAGCCAGCAGTCATTAACAGGAGGATGGGATGCTAAAACTGGAAGTATGCTGCTATGGAGTCGATTGTGCTTCAGCCGCCGAGAAAGCGGGAGCCGATCGTATAGAATTGTGCGCCGCCCCTTCTGAAGGAGGGTTAACTCCCTCTGCCGGTAGCCTGATACAGGTGCGCGAGGCGGTCACCATTCCGGTTCACCCCATAGTGCGACCGCGCGGCGGGGATTTTTGCTTTACCAATACCGAATTTAATGAAATAAAATCGGATATAGCCTTTATTCGGGAATTGGGTTTTCCCGGGCTGGTGGTTGGATTGCTTGACGTTGACGGCCATATTGATCTGCCGCGAATGCAGCAGGTGATGGCACTTTGTGAAGGCATGGCGGTGACATTCCATCGGGCTTTCGATCTCTGTCACAGTCCGATAGTGGCGCTGCAACAGCTGACCGATTTAGGGGTTGCACGCATCCTGACGTCGGGACAGCAGCAGAGTGCGGAAAGCGGATTGATGTTGCTGAAGGAACTTAATCGCGTCACCCGTGGTCCAATCATCATGGCTGGCGCAGGTGTGCGCCTCAGCAATTTGCAAAAGTTTATTGATGCTGGTCTGAGCGAGCTTCACAGCTCAGCCAGTCAGCGTGTCGCCTCACCTATGCGCTATCGTAAAGCAGGTGTTTCGATGAGTTCCGTGGCGGAAACCGATGAATTCAGCCGAACCTGCGTGGACAGTGATATGGTGGAAGCCATGAAAGTCGCGATGTCTCACAGTTCGCCAGTCAGAGTCGCCTGACAACCGGTTTTGCCGCGCAGCACGCCAGTTCAGCGACGTGATGTTTGCAAGTACCAGGCCCCATCGTTTTGATGGGGCTTTTTTTCTTTTACAGGCCAGAACGTTATTTCTGCTACTAGTTGATTTTATTTGTCCCCGGATCATAAGCAGCAGCATCAGGCCTGGCGCAAACCGGGTTTTTGTTGCCCTTTATCCCTGAAACGCTATGATAATGGGAAACGGATAAGGTTATGTAGGGATTACATATGAATAACATTGAGATGGAAAAAAAGCTAGCGGATGAAGGGTTTACTTCAAAAGAAATAGCCATCCTGAAAAACTTAATTGAACGTGACGCAACGACATATCAGGAGCTTTTGATTGATTTGAGAAAAAGATTTATTGGTGGTGTTATAATACTGGCTATAGTTTTTCTCTTTTACGGAAGTGGTTTTTTGGTTCGTGACGATACTGATTACATTGCAGTCGCTATCACATTATTAGTTGTATTTATAGCTACTTGGTATGTGGCACCATTAAAACTAGGTGCCAAAGCATACTTCCTTATTAAGAAAAACCGTCACCTGTGACTATCGATGTAAATAGATTTAATTGTTGCTGCATCGCTCCCCATTTCAATTAGAAGGTCGGTGCGCGACATGTTTTTAATGTTTCTTACGTAATCAGAACGTATATAACGGAATAATCTCCAGCTTTCAGGTTTCATGGCGAGTCGTGTCATACCGTAAGCTGATAAAAATAAATCCATATAGCTATAAGCTAACCTGCCGGTTTTCTCATCAAAACCAAGAAGTTTTGCCGTATAAATATAACCTTCTTTCAGATGCCCATTTGCATCATCATTGCCTGATTTGAAATTTACTACACTTTCCTCCAGTGCATTAGCACCATGAAGAACGAGCGTCCCTCCAAAAGCTATGCCTACTATGTTACCTGTAGGAACTGAAGCTATTGCAACGCCGAGTCCTGCGAGTATTTGGAGGCCACTGAGCACAACACCAACGCCATTAATTACATACCCCCATATACCATTTTTTACAACAAGCTGCGCTGTGGCAACAATCTGAGCGCTGCCAATCGCCAGCTGGCGATCCTGCGTGTTGAGGTAGGCGCGTTCTTGCTGATGTTGCTCACGCACTGGCGGCATTCAGAATCATTTTTTGTGGTACGGATCGATTGAAGCTGGTGGGCAATAAAATTTTGTATGTCGTTTTTAAAATCGTTTCTTACGATAGCATTCTTAAGGTGGCGATCGGCCAGCTTCGCTGCCAGGTTTGACAGCTGGCGGGCTTCGAGATTGGCCATTGTGAGGAAGTAATCAGAAAAGCGGTTCTTTGCTAAGTAGTTATCCATAACATCATCCTTGTGTTTTTAAGGTGGCTAATCGGCATCCTTTGCTGTGCAGAACAGGGACATTATCAGGTTGCCGATTAACAACCGTTACTATGTGGTTTGGCAGCTGAATTGTAAACAGATAAGTTTTACAGATTTAGGCTGGGTTGTTAGAAGTCCATACGGAAAAGGCCACGTATTGTGGCCCTTTCATTATGTAGTTTAATTTTTATTATACCACTTCAGGCAACGGAAGCAGCCAGAATAGAAAGCACGAATACCGACTATGATAAATACCCATGCAAGAAGATCTGCGGGGTGCTCTAAAAGGTTTTCGCTATTAAGACTGATGTAAGGGATTAGCGCAAAGAAAGTAGCAATCCATAACATTTGTATAATAAAAAAGCTTTTGCTTGTGTTAAATAAATGTTTTTTTTCTTCTTTAAATGATTCTTCTTTTACCAATTGCATTGCCCCCCATAATTTGGGCCGCCTGAACTGTTGCTGTTTCTGTTGTAAGGGCTGTTATTGCAAGACCCTATTCCTGTTACAACTCCCGTACCGACTGCGCCAGCAATCATGCCTGCAGGCCCGGCAGGAATGCCAAGAATAGCACCTATAATAGCCGCCGCGCCAACATCGTTAGCGCAGCTCTTTGGTGCTCCACCGCATCCACCATTAGAATTGCTGTCTACTCTTCCGCCTGTTGATTTATCCGCGAAATTTCCAGTTCCGCCAACCATAGTCAATTGTGAAACAGATAATTGCATCATCGTTATATCCCTATGTGTAGTTATAGATCAAGTACCACTAAGTGGTGGTTTGAATTTATTCCTCAAATGAAACAAGAGAAAGGAAAATAATTAGAAATAAATGTTACATTTTGTAATATTGAAGTCATTTGAGAATTTAATTTGAGGCGTAAAAAATAACAAGGCTTGTCTTATACGTGTTGAGAATTTTTATAGGAAACGCCCGGGTTTTCGTATCCAGTAAAAGTGATTTGAAGTATACTGTTTTTATATACAGTCATTTGGTGGTAAAAATGGGCGGCAAAGACAGTAATTTTAAAGTGGTGTACCGAGGCGAGACACTGCAAAATTTTATTGATGGCGGCTGGGTGTTCTTCCAGCGCCCGAAAGAGTGCGGCGGGGGGGGGCTGCTTAGGCCGCACCTTTGATGATTGCTTCTGGCTGGAGCTGGAGCGGCCAACGTCGTTATCTGCTGGGATCCACTATCTGATGGATCTGGACAGCGCCCGGGCGAGAGGGAGTGATTTTGTCGATAATTTTAAATTGGGTGGATAACTTAACGTTCATCATCCCTAAGGCGCTGTTTTTGAAGTTCGTCGAGTCTTTTGTGCAGGGACTGAGGAAACAACTCTGTAGAGACTTGCCACAACAGTTTCAGCGAACGATGGCCACTGACCTGCGCAACTTCCTCAATACTGAAACCTGCTTCGAAAAGCCTGCTTATCCCTTCTCTGCGTAGGTCATGGTAACGCAAATCTGGTATCTCAAGTTTGTCCCGTTCCTGTCGATACGTTTGGGAGATGGTACGGCTCTTGAAAGGAAAAATAAAATCATCCGTTTTCGGGCGGCGTTGAACGATCTCCCAGGCTCGCCCAGTTAGGCTACTTTCATATGATTGCCAATCTTTTTACGCGGATCCTTCCTGTCTCTGACCAAGACCGCTTTTTGCTCCACATCGATATCGTTCCATTTAAGCCTGGTAACTTCCCCAACTCGCATACAAGTGAGTATTGAGAACATAAAGATTTCGGAATAGGGGATGCTTTTGTAAGACGTGGTTTCTCTCGCTCTGAGCGCTTCTATCAGACGATCGCACTCGTTGCGGGTTGAGCGCCTGCTGCGCACCTTCCCGGGGGTGATCATGCCAGCTTTAGCCATGATGTACCGGGCGTTGAGATAGTTCTCAACATTGACGTCTATGTCAAAAAGCGGCTTAGCCGATTTGATGACCGATCCGATAAACCGCATATCCTGCCAGCGGGTTGATGGCCCAGCCCCGCAAGCTGCTCTGTATTCGCAATGGTCGATATAAGCTTTCTGAGTAAGCGCGTTAACATCAAGGGTGCTGATTTCGCACCGGCGGATAAGCGCCCAGCATTGTTCGTGGCGGCCCGGATAGTTTGCATCTGAGAGGATATGAATTTTTGTCCTTCGTCCATAAAACGCATCCGGGTTATCAGATTCGCCAGGTGCATAGATGAAACAGTGCGTGCAGTCTCTGAAAGCTGGTGGGCTTCCAGGTTAGCCATAGCCAGAAAATAATCAGAAAAGCGGTTCTTCGCTAAGTAGTCATCCATAACTTGTCCTTGAGTTGGTTAGTGTTTAATCAACTGGCTGAGAGTTGCGGAACAGGACTTCGTCAGCGCGCAGAATGACCTGGGTTACTATATGGTTTTGTGTGGAATTATAAACAGGCGGCTATTGTCAGCGGGTAGCCTTCACAACCAGGCAGGAAGTGCGGCAAAAGGCGAAAATATTCATTAACGCCTGAAAGCCTTTTACACTTAGAGTATCCCCATTCCTCTATGACGAGATTATTGATGAAAATCATCATGCTGAGTGCAGGTGGTGTGGTTCTGCTGGCGGCTCTGGCCCCGGATGTGGCATTGGGGGCAGCAAACTGCCCGGGCAATGCTCAGCAGATCAATGACAGCAACAGCCTGCTGCTGCTGGGCGGTACGGCGAAAGGGCCAATCAAACAGGTTGTGGTGGGGGAGTTTGGCAAGGATGTCGATCAGCAAAAGCGGATTCTCAGCGAGTTCGACCGCTGCGGCGTTCTGGAGCGCGCGGATGTGACCTTCGACAAAAACGAAGGCAATATGATGCTGAAAATGGTGCAAAGCATTGTCCGGGTGACCACCGGCTGGGAAGCGGTGTATGACCTGTCGGTGTTTGTCATCAAAGAAGGTCAGCCGTTTGAGGTCAACCGCAAGCAGCGCACGATCAATTTTCTGGTCGGCAAGCAGGGCACTATTACCAGCTCTTCCGACGCATTCCTGTTAAAAGGTGAAAAAGGGTTTACTGAAACCACTAATACCTACGATTCGCATCTGCGGCTGATTAAAAGCGTGGCAAGAGGATCGGATGCTCAGGCCAATGGCGAATACACCTACCGCTGGAACCGGAAGAATCAGTTGGTTTCAAGCCACTCAGGTGCCAACAAAATGACCTGGACCTACGACAAGAATGATCGCGAGCAGCGCTTGCTGACCATGACCCACAATGACAACAGCGATCTGACCTCAGTGGATGAATGCCAGCTTTGGGACGAACACGACAACTGTACGCTGAGTTATTCGCATGAAACTGAGGTGTTCGCTAAAGGAGAGGTTCGCCGGAACATCAGCGCAGCCTATAAGTTTGAATACTGGGATCAGGGCGAAGGGAAGTAAGCGTTTGATAAGGGCGACTTTGCAGGCGCCCTTAATTTGTGACAGGCACAGTCTCTGACAGTGCTGTTGTTCAGGGAAGGGCCACTTATGCCGACTCGCTTCTGCCCGGTTGGCAGGAATTAACTTCGCAGTTACTCCACGGTCTGGCTGAAGGCATCCACCGCCAGAATGGCGTTGGCGATATCTTCGGCACTCAGATTGGGGTTAAGGTTCTTCAGGGTATCGCCCTCGCTATTGGCCAGCGCACCCACTTTAACCAGATTTTCCCAGCTCTCGTGCTCCAGATGCAGCTCCTTCAGCGTGGTCGGCATTTTGATCGCACGATAGAAGCGGACATAGCGGGCAATCTCTTCATCAGGCCGCTGCTCCAGCACCATCTGAGTCAGCGTACCATAGGCCACTTTCTCACCGTGAGTCAGGTGGTGGATATCGCCATCAATAGCGGTAAAGCCATTATGTATCGCGTGTGCGCCTGCCAGCCCTGCGTTCTCGAAACCGAGACCTGAAAGCAGCGTGTTGGCCTCAACTACCGCTTCGACGGCCGGAGTGACCACTTTTTTCTCCACGGCCTGATAAGCGCTGTAACCCCAGGTCAGCAGCGTTTTCTCGCAGGCTTCGGCAATGGCCATTCCGGCAATGGTGGGATCGCCGTTTACCATTGATTTGCTGTGTGAGCGTTTAACCGCCTGAGCTTCAACAAAGGTGGCGAGGCCATCAGCAATACCGGAAGCAAACAGGCGAACGGGCGCACGGGCACAAACCTGGGTATCCACCAGCACCAGATCCGGATTTTTGCTGTAGAAACGGTAGCTCTCGAACACGCCGCTGTCAGAGTAAATAACCGAAAGGGCACTGCATGGTGCATCCGTTGAAGCAATGGTCGGGACAATCACTACCGGCTGCTTCAGTTCATCAGCGACGGCTTTCACTGTATCGAGGGTTTTACCGCCGCCAAGGCCAACCACCAGGCTGGCACCGCCGCTTTTAGCGAGCCTGGCAAGGCGGGTAATTTCATTTTTGGAAGCTTCACCGTTGAACGGCTGGTAGTGGAATGCGATGCTGTGCTGTTGTAAAGAGGCCTGCACCTCTTTACCAATCAACCCCCAGACAATTTCATCGGCGACGACAAAAGCATTGTTGCCTAATTCAGCCACGTACTCGCCCAACTGCGCCATCACACCTGCACCCTGGACATATTTTCGTGGGGAAGAGAAAACGAACTTACTCATGGGGACTCCTTTCAGGTAAATGAAAAAGATGTCGTGCTGTCCCCAGGTTAATCCTTTCTCTTTCAGCACACTTATTAAAAAACGGCATTGTGCGCAATAAAATGATCAGGCTTAAGGTTTACGCGCCACCAGTACGGCACGGAAGGGGGCCGGATAGCCTTCAACTGTTTTGCTGGCATCGTCCGGATCGAGGAACTCAGCCAGTGACTCACTGGTCATCCAGTCGGTGCGGCGCTGCTCTTCGGTACTGGTTATGGAATAATCAGCAATACGCACGTCAACAAAACCACACTTCTCGAGCCAGTTTTTCAGTGCTCCGGCCGACGGGATAAAATAGACGTTGCGCATCTGTGCATACCGTTCACCGGGCACCAGCACAGCATGGTCATCACCTTCAACCACCAGCGTTTCCAGCACCAGTTCGCCGCCGCTGACCAGCTGATTCTTCAGCTGCATCAGATGATCGAGCGGGGAACGGCGGTGATAGAGAACGCCCATCGAAAACACCGTATCAAAGGCTTTTAACTCCGGAAGCTGCTCAATGCCCAGCGGAAGCAGATGGGCGCGCTGATCGTCACCGAGCAGTTTCCTGACGGCTTCGAACTGACACAGGAACAGTTGCATCGGATCGATACCCACTACCAGATGCGCGCCCGCGCCGATCATCCGCCACATGTGATAGCCACTGCCGCAGCCCACATCGAGGATGGTGCGCCCGGCCAGCGGCGAAATATGCGGCAATACCCGCTCCCACTTCCAGTCTGAGCGCCACTCTGTGTCAATATTTACGCCGTATAGTGAGAAGGGGCCTTTACGCCAGGGCATCAGATTTCGCAGCAATTTTTCAATGCCGCCACGCTGACGCTCGCTCAACTGGCTGCTGTCTGCCGTGACGCTGTGCAGTAAATCCAGCGTTTCCGGCGTCATCACCGGCAGATGCTCCACCGAGCGGTCCCAGTTTTTAAAATGACCGTGCAGCTGCTCGCGCTGCCAGGCGGCAATCTGCCCCGGTAACGTCTCCAGCCAGTGGGAAAGAGGGCTTTTGGCAATCAGCTGATAAAAGTTTCCGAAATCCATCAGGCGGAACCTGCTTTAAGGGCAACCAGCGAGCCAAAGTTGAAGCACTGGAACCACAGTTCCGCATGTTCAAATCCGGCAGTACGCAGACGCGCTTTATGGGTTTCAACGCTGTCGGTCAGCATGACGTTCTCCAGCATGCTGCGCTTCTGGCTGATCTCCAGCTCGCTGTAGCCGTTGGCTCGTTTAAAGTCATGGTGCATATTGAACAGCAGTTCGCCGACATCAGCATCTTCAAAGCTGAACTTCTCTGACAGCACCAGCGCGCCGCCGGGACGCAACCCTTTCCATATGGTGTTCAGCAACTGCTGGCGCTCGTCCGGCTCCAGAAATTGCAGCGTGAAGTTCAGCACCACCAGCGATGCATTCTCAATGTTGATGTCGCGAATATCGGCTTCAATCACTTCGACTGGCGTATCCGCGCGGAAAGCATCAATATGGCGGCGGCAGCGCTCGACCATTGCCGGGGAGTTGTCCACGGAAACAATTTTGCACCCTTCAACCTTGATGTTACGGCGAACGGAAAGGGTTGCGGCACCCAGCGAACAGCCCAGATCGTAAACCTGAGTGTCGGGCTGAACAAAGCGTTCGGCCAGCATGCCAATCATCGAAATTATATTCGAATAGCCCGGCACCGAACGTTGGATCATATCGGGAAAAACTTCGGCCACGCGCTCGTCAAACGTCCAGTCGCCCAGTTTGGCAATTGGCGCGGAGAACAGCATATCGCGGTTAGACATAATGGTAAGTCCGAGAGAAAAACGGAAAGGCAGTATTCTGGCAGAAAGCGACGCGGGGCGCATCCTTTCTGCCACAGTCGTTGGATTAATGCAGCGTAAGAACCAGATCCCACGGCAGGAAGACCAGGTTGAGGAGGATCATCGCCACCAGTGAAAGCAGGGTGATAATCATGCCGTTTTTGCGCCACAGAAGAGTGCTGGTTCGCATGCCATAACAGTGCAGGTAGCGCCCAAGGAAAAAGAACAGCCCCACCAGGTGCAGCATCCAGATATCGGCACCATTCATCTCCATCATCACCAGCAGCAGCACGGCGATCGGGATAGTTTCCACCGAGTTGCCGTGGATGCGGATGGCAACCTGCAGTTCGTAAAACCCGCCGTCACCGTGGGTCACCCGGTACAGCCGACGCAGGCGAACAACATCAAGCGAAAACTTAATCAGAAACAGTGCTCCAAGCACCACATACAGTGCGCTGACCATCCAGACTCCGTAAAGCACATTAAAAACTACGTCATAATAGCGGCGAAAGGAGGTACTGTCATACCAATCGCACTCAGTGATTAAATTACACGTCCGGTTAATCAGATCGTTTACTCAGAAGAGGCTCTCCTGCTGCGGCCAGTCCGGCATGTTTCCCACCTGCGGAACGGCCTGCTGCAATGCGGGCCACAGGCGCTGCACCAGTTTTGGCGCAAAGGCGATATCCGGCGTGTGAATAAACAGCCACGGTTGCCCCTGTTCACACCACTGCGGCAGCAACTGCCGCCAGGCCTGGAACCACTTCAGGTTGGCCTGCTCATCATCACCGCCGATAAACCTGACCATCGGCTGATCTGCCGTCATGACAGCATGCACGGGGAGCTGAGGTTTCTTACGCTGGGCGTCGATAATTTCGGGAGTAGTGGGAAGGGCTGAATGCACGCCGCGCGTATCCAGAATAACGCGGTTAGCGCCACGCTGATGAAGCCCCCGATTCAGCGCCTGTTCAGCCTCACCCTTGGCGAAAAACTGTGGATGGCGAACTTCAACGCCATAGCTGAAGGTATCCGGTAAGCTATCCAGAAATGCCCATAAAGTGGGCAAATCTGCCGGACTGAAAGCGGATGGCAGCTGTAGCCAGTACTGTCCGAGTCGCTGTGCCAGAGGCTCCAGCAGATCAAAAAACGCAGCGGTAAGGTCGCTACACTGGCGTAAAGCCGCCTGATGGCTGATGGTGGCCGGAAATTTAAAGCAGAAGCGAAAGTCGTCGTGGGTCATATCACGCCAGCGCTGAACGATCTCCGGACGTGGCAGGGCATAGAGAGTGGTGTTGCCTTCGACGCAGTTAAAATAGCGGGCGTAATCGGCAAGGGTGCTCATCCCCAGTTTTTTCCACTGTGGGTGCTGCCACTGCGGCAGTCCGAGATAAAAAGGCTTCACTGGCGTTCCCTGATTGTCCAACCGGACTGCAAGGGTACGAATCAGTGGGGGAGAGTGCAACCCACGATCGAATCCCTTCGATCGCAGCAGAGAAATTACAGCGCGCTGATAACTTCTTCGCTGGAGCGCACGCGGCCCAGACGTGGGAAGATATTTTTGAAGCTACCTTCATGCTCTTCGGTGCTGCCTGCGCTGCAGATGTCTTCCACAGTCACCAGGTTAAAGCCCAGCTCCCAGGCATTACGTGCGGTAGATTCCACACCGATGTTGGTAGAGATGCCGCCCAGCACGATGGTGTCGATACCACGACGACGCAGCTGCAGCTCCAGATCGGTACCGTAGAACGCGCCCCACTGGTGCTTGGTCACTTCGATGTCGCTGTCCTGCCTGCCCAACGTGGTCGGGTAGACCCACCAGTTGTCCGGCAGCGCGCCGCCGTGACTTGCGTCTACTGGCTGTTTCGGTGCGTCACCGAAATCTTTCGCCCAGCCCACGCGCACCAGCACGACAGGGGCGTTTACGGCGCGAAACTTTTCGGCCAGTTTAGCTGCACGAGTCACAACATCGGATGCCGCGTGAGGTCCCTTGGCAAAAGGAAGGATGCCTTCCTGCAGGTCAATCAGTACCAGTGCTGTGGATGCAGCTCTTAATTCCAACATAGTTTCTCCAGTAAAAAAAAGGGGGAAATCATTGAGATTACAGACAATCAGTTCTTATACGTAACTCTACAATGTTCGAAAAGGGTGAAATTTGTTAGCTTTTGTGATTAACGGATGAATTGTGGAGACGATTGCCCGTTAACAATGGCACAGAGTGCGTTGCGGCACTTATCGCGCCGGGCTTTTTCCATTATAATGGCCGCCTTTTTTCGCGGCAGCATAGCCTTCGGTGGCTGAAAATTAAACATACTGCGGCGAAGCGGCGAAGTTTAAAGGATATCGTTATGCGTACTGAGTATTGCGGACAGATCAACCTGTCTCACGTAGGCCAGCAAGTGACACTGTGCGGTTGGGTCAATCGCCGCCGCGACCTGGGAAGCCTGATCTTCATTGATATGCGTGACCGTGAAGGCATCGTGCAGGTGTTTTTCGACCCCGATCGTCAGGACGCATTCAAACTGGCTTCCGAGCTGCGTAACGAATTTTGCATTCAGCTCACCGGCACCGTGCGTGCCCGTGACGAAAAAAATAAAAACAGCGATATGGCCACCGGCGAGATTGAAGTGTTCGCCACTGACCTGACCATTATCAACCGCGCTGAACCGCTGCCGCTGGATTCCAACCAGACCAACAGCGAAGAAGCCCGCCTGAAGTATCGCTACCTGGATCTGCGTCGCCCGGAGATGGCCCAGCGCCTGAAGAGTCGTGCGAAAATCACCAGCTTCGTGCGTCGTTTTATGGACGACAATGGCTTCCTGGATATCGAAACGCCGATGCTGACCAAGGCCACGCCGGAAGGTGCGCGTGACTATCTGGTGCCGAGCCGCGTGCACAAAGGTAAGTTCTATGCGCTGCCGCAGTCTCCTCAGCTGTTTAAACAGCTGCTGATGATGTCCGGCTTCGACCGTTACTATCAGATCGTTAAGTGCTTCCGTGACGAAGATCTTCGTGCCGATCGTCAGCCTGAATTTACCCAGATCGACGTGGAAACCTCCTTTATGACTGCGCCACAGGTGCGGGTTCTGATGGAGAAAATGGTGCGCGAACTGTGGCAGGACGTGAAGGGCGTAGATCTGGGTGATTTCCCGCTGATGACCTTCGGCGAGGCGATGCGTCGCTACGGTTCCGACAAGCCAGACCTGCGTAACCCAATGGAGCTGGTGGACGTTGCCGATCTGCTGAAAGACGTGGAGTTCAACGTCTTCTCCGGTCCGGCTAACGATGCCAAAGGCCGCGTGGCTGCCCTGCGCGTGCCGGGTGGCGCTCAGCTCAGCCGTAAGCAGATCGATGAGTACGGCAAGTTTGTTGAGATCTATGGCGCGAAAGGCCTGGCGTGGATGAAAGTCAACGAACGCGCAAACGGTCTGGAAGGGATCACCAGCCCGGTGGCTAAATTCCTGACTGCGGAAATCGTTGAAGCGATCCTGACTCGTACTGGTGCCACCGACGGCGACAGCATTTTCTTCGGGGCTGACAGCGCCAAAGTGGTGGCCGATGCGCTGGGTGCGCTGCGCCTGAAGATAGGCCGCGACCTGAACATCACCAAAGCAGAGGCCTGGGCGCCGCTGTGGGTGGTGGACTTCCCGATGTTTGAAGAAGATGGCGAGGGCGGCCTGACCGCCATGCACCATCCGTTCACCGCACCGCGCGACATGTCGCCGGAAGAGCTGAAAAACGCACCGGAAACCGCTATCGCCAACGCTTACGATATGGTGATCAACGGCTATGAAGTGGGTGGCGGCTCCGTCCGAATCCACAATGGCCAGATGCAGCAGACCGTGTTTGGTATTCTGGGGATCACCGAGCAGGAGCAGCGTGAGAAGTTTGGCTTCCTGCTGGATGCGCTGAAGTTCGGTACGCCTCCGCACGCGGGCCTGGCCTTTGGCCTGGATCGTCTGGTGATGCTGCTGACCGGAACCGATAATATCCGTGACGTTATCGCCTTCCCGAAAACCACCGCGGCGGCCTGTCTGATGACCGAAGCGCCAAACTTTGCTAACCCGGCCTCGCTGGCGGAGTTGGGCATCGAAGTGATGAAGAAATATCAGAAGTCCTCCTCTGAAGAAAACTCAGAGAACAACTGATGGTTTACAAGCACCCCGTATCGGTACTGGTGGTGATTTTCGCCCAAAATACCGGGCGGGTGCTGATGCTGCAGCGGCGTGACGATCCCACCTTCTGGCAGTCGGTCACAGGCAGCCAGGAAAAGGGGGAAGCGCTGGCAGAGACCGCCCGGCGGGAAGTGCGCGAAGAGGTGGCAATTGATATCAACGCAGAGCAGCTCACATTAGTGGACTGCCAGCGTCAGATACAATTCGAGATCTTTGCGCACTTCCGCCATCGTTATGCGCCGGATGTGACGCATAACAGTGAACACTGGTTCAGTCTGGCGCTGCCTGCGGAGCGGGACATCGTGCTGAGCGAACATCTCGCCTTTCAGTGGCTGCCTGCCACCGAAGCCGCTGCGCTGACCCGGTCCTGGAGTAATCGCCAGGCAATTGAAGAATTTGTTATTTAGTCTTTTCTGGAGAAATGAATTTATGGCAGGTCACAGTAAATGGGCCAACACCAAGCACCGCAAAGCGGCACAGGATGCCAAACGCGGTAAGATCTTCACTAAAATTATTCGTGAGCTGGTTACCGCTGCCAAACTGGGCGGTGGCGATGCAGGTTCGAACCCTCGTCTGCGTGCGGCTATGGATAAAGCGCTGTCCAACAACATGACCCGAGACACTATGAATCGTGCTATCGCACGTGGCGTGGGCGGTGAAGATGACAGCAACATGGAAACCATCATTTATGAAGGTTACGGCCCTGGCGGCACGGCAGTAATGGTGGAATGCCTGAGTGATAACCGTAACCGTACCGTGTCTGAAGTGCGTCATGCCTTCACCAAAACCGGTGGCAACCTGGGGACCGATGGCTCAGTAGCCTATCTGTTCACACGTAAAGGGGTGGTTTCTTTCGCGCCGGGCCTGGAAGAAGACGCCGTGATGGATGCGGCGCTGGAAGCGGGTGCTGATGATGTGGTGACCTATGACGACGGCGCGATTGACGTATTCACGCCGTGGGAAACGTTGGGCGACGTAAAAGATGCGCTGGCTGCTGCTGGTCTGACCGTTGAGTCAGCCGAAGTGACCATGATCCCGTCAACCAAAGCCGATATGGATGAAGAGACAGCGCCCAAGCTGCTGCGTCTGATCGATATGCTGGAAGATTGTGATGACGTGCAGGAAGTCTACCATAACGGTGAGATTTCCGACGAGGTGGCGGCAACCCTGTAATGGTGTTGTCCGAATTCCCGCTGGCCGGAGAGGCGTGATGGCGATCATTCTTGGTATCGATCCAGGTTCACGCATCACCGGCTACGGCGTTATCCGCCAGGTGGGGCGTCAGCTGACCTATCTCGGCAGCGGGTGCATCCGCACCAACGTCACCGATTTGCCATCCCGGCTGAAGCTGATTTACGCTGGCGTCAGTGAAATTATCACCCAGTTCCAGCCGGACTTTTTCGCCATAGAGCAGGTTTTTATGGCGAAGAATGCCGATTCGGCGCTCAAGCTGGGCCAGGCGCGCGGCTCGGCAATTGTGGCAGCAGTTAACCACGATCTGCCAGTGTTCGAATATGCTGCGCGTCAGGTTAAGCAGACGGTGGTGGGGATCGGCAGCGCCGAAAAAAGTCAGGTCCAGCACATGGTGCGAACCCTGTTGAAGCTCTCTGCCAATCCTCAGGCGGATGCCGCGGATGCGCTGGCAATCGCTATCACCCATTGCCACGTCAGCCAGAATGTTAACCGCATGGGCGAAGGGCCGCTGAATCTGGCGCGAGGCCGCCTGCGTTCTTAATAAGCTGGATATTCATCCAGCTTTTTTTATGATATAACCCCCGCACTGAATCTTTTCTGAAGGAAGCTAACGTGATTGGTCGTCTTAGAGGCAATATTCTGGAGAAACAGCCGCCGCTGGTGCTGCTGGAAGCCAACGGTGTGGGCTACGAAGTGCATATGCCGATGACCTGCTTTTATGAGCTTCCTGAACTGAATCACGAAGCGGTGCTGTTCACCCACTTTGTGGTACGTGAAGATGCGCAGCTGCTGTTTGGATTTAACAGCAAGCAGGAGCGGGCGCTGTTCCGCGAGCTGATCAAAGTTAATGGCGTTGGGCCAAAACTTGCGCTGGCTATTCTTTCCGGCATGTCCGCCCAGCAGTTTGTGACGGCCGTGGAGCGGGAAGAGATCGCCGCGCTGGTCAAGCTACCGGGCGTGGGCAAGAAAACCGCCGAACGCCTTGTAGTGGAAATGAAAGACCGCTTCAAAGGCATGCATGGCGATCTGTTTGCTGCGGATGCACCATTTGCCCTGACGAGTGAAGTTCAGCCTGCTGCGGCGGCCAACGACGCGGAAAGTGAAGCGGTTGCCGCTCTGGTCTCGCTGGGGTATAAACCTCAGGAAGCCAGCCGGATGATTAGCAAAGTGGGGCGTCCCGAGGCGGATTGTGAAACGCTGATCCGTGAAGCCCTGCGCGCAGCCATTTGAGGTAAAACATGATTGAAGCCGATCGCCTGGTCTCGCCGGGAACGATATCAGAAGAAGAGGTCATTGACCGCGCCATTCGCCCCAAACTGCTGGACGAGTACGTTGGTCAGCCGGTGGTGCGCGAGCAGATGGAAATCTTTATCAAGGCGGCCAAAATGCGTGGCGACGCGCTGGACCACCTGCTGATTTTCGGACCGCCAGGCCTGGGTAAAACCACGCTGGCGAATATCGTCGCCAACGAGATGGGCGTTAACCTGCGCACGACCTCCGGCCCGGTGCTGGAGAAAGCAGGCGACCTGGCTGCCATGCTGACTAACCTTGAGCCGCACGACGTGCTGTTTATCGATGAGATCCACCGGCTTTCCCCTGTGGTGGAAGAAGTGCTGTATCCGGCGATGGAAGATTATCAGCTGGATATTATGATTGGCGAAGGCCCGGCGGCCCGCTCGATCAAACTGGATCTTCCGCCGTTTACGCTGATCGGGGCGACAACCCGTGCCGGATCGTTAACTTCTCCGCTGCGTGACCGTTTTGGCATCGTTCAGCGCCTGGAGTTTTATAAGGTGGAAGATCTGCAGCACATTGTTGGCCGCAGCGCCGCCTGTCTCGGTTTGCCGCTGAGTGACGAAGGAGCGCTGGAAATCGCCCGTCGTTCACGCGGTACGCCACGCATTGCTAACCGCCTGCTGCGCCGCGTCAGAGACTTCTCTGAAGTGCGCGCCGGTGGCGATCTGAGTGGGGAAGTGGCCTCAAGAGCGCTGGATATGCTCAGCGTGGATACCGAAGGCTTCGACTATATGGACCGCAAACTGCTGCTGGCGATTATCGATAAGTTCACCGGCGGGCCGGTAGGGCTGGATAACCTGGCTGCGGCGATTGGCGAAGAGCGAGAAACGATTGAAGACGTGCTGGAGCCGTATCTGATCCAGCAGGGCTTTATTCAGCGCACGCCGCGTGGCCGGATGGCAACCCAGCACGCTTACAGACATTTCGGCATAACGCGCGAAGAGTAATATCGTAGAGACAACTCAATTGCCTGAGGCGCGGGGGATGCTGGTTGGGAATAAAGCGTCTCGTGCCAGGGACGGCACGAGTCGAGCTGTCAGGGAAGACGCTTTTTGCGTCTTTATGAGCGACCAGGTTCCCCCGCGCAATAACCTGTTTTGATCGTTGAATCAACTAAACCGGCTAAGTCCACCAATTCAAACCACCGGCTTCTTTACCATACTTAGCATAAACATCAGCGAAGCGCCCAACACCACCGACGGTCCTGCTGGCGTATCGTAAAAGGCTGAGAAAGTCAGACCGGCGGTCACGGCCAGGATCCCCACCAGCACCGCATAACCCGCCATCTGCTCAGGCGAACGGGCAAAGCGGCGGGCGGTGGCTGCAGGAATAATCAGCAGTGAAGTGATAATCAACGCCCCGACAAACTTCATCGCCACTCCAATCGTCAGCGCCGTCACCAGCATCAGCACCATCTTGGTTCGCTGGATATTCACCCCATCCACCTGCGCCAGCTCCGGGCTGATGGTCATCGACAGCAGTGAGCGCCAGTTCAGTGCCAGCACGCCCAGCACAATCACCACGCCGACAGCAATGGTGTAGAGGTCAGTTGGGGTTACGGCCAGCAAATCGCCAAACAGATAGGCCATTAAATCCACCCGTACGCCGGACATCAGGCTGACCACCACCAGGCCCAGCGACAGCGCGCTGTGCGCCAGAATGCCCAGCAGGGTATCAATCGCCAGGTGCGGGCGTCGCTCCAGCCACACCAGCAGTAAAGAAAGCAGCAGGGTGATGGCAATGACGGCATAGAAAGGGCTGATATTCAGCAGCAGACCAAAAGCCACCCCGAGCAGGGAAGCATGTGCCAGGGTATCACCAAAATAGGACATCCGGCGCCAGACCACGAACGAGCCCAGCGGGCCTGCAGCCAGCGCCAGTAAAAAACCGGCCAGCCAGCCGGGTAACAACAATTCAATCACTGCCCTTGTCCTCTGCGTAAAACAATTCGTCCCTGAAGATCGTGACGGTGGTTGTGATGATGGCGATAGATTGCCAGCTGCTCGGCCCCACGTGAGCCAAACATTGAAATAAACTCCGGGTGTTTCGACACCACTTCCGGCGTGCCGGAACAGCAGATGTGCTGATTCAGACACAGAACTTCGTCGGTTTTCGCCATCACCAGGTGGAGGTCATGGGAAACCATCAGCACACCGCAGTTCAGTTCATGACGTAACTGGTCAATCAGGTCATACAGCGCTACCTGGCCATTCACATCCACTCCTTGTGTGGGTTCATCCAGCACCAGCAACTGGGGCTGGTTGAGCAGGGCGCGGGCCAGCAATACGCGCTGCATCTCGCCGCCGGACAGTTTCTGCAGTGGATACTCCAGCAGCTGCGCCGCCTGCACTCTTTTTAACGCGGGCAGGATATCGGCACGCTTCACGCCGTTGCGCAGCAGCATAAAGCGCGAAACGGTCAGCGGAAGGGTGGCATCAAGATGAATTTTTTGCGGTACGTAGCCGATGCGCAAATGATCGGGACGGACCATTTTCCCCTGATCGGGTTGAATAAGCCCCAGCACCACGCGCACCAGAGTGGATTTACCAGCACCATTAGGTCCCAGCAGCGTAAGAATTTTGCCGGATTGCAGCGTCAGAGAAACATTGGACAACACGTAACGTTGACCAAAGCTGACCGAGATTTTTTCCAGAGTGATCAATGATGACATAGTGATTACAGGTTGCAGAAGTTTTCGAATGTTATAATATCACACTCCATCGACCTGTCACGATGGACTGAATCATTATGTTACAGAAAAACAAGCGCGTTATAACTCTTCTTTCTACCCTGAGCTTTGCCGCTTCGCTTGCTGCCCCGGCGCAGGCTGCAGTGGTCGCTTCAGTAAAGCCTCTGGGATTTATTGCCGCAGCGATTGCCGATGGTGTCACCCCGGTGGAAGTGCTGCTGCCGGATGGGGCGTCTGAGCATGATTATTCGCTGCGCCCATCGGACATTAAACGCTTGCAGGGCGCGGATCTCGTGGTGTGGATTGGGCCTGAAATGGAAGCCTTTATGCCGAAAGCAGTAGCCCAACTTCCGCCGCAAAAATCTATTGAACTGGCCGATCTGGCATCTGTTAAACCGTTGTTAGTGCGCGGTGAAGAGGATGACGATCATGACCATCAGGATACCCACCAGAATCACGACTCGTCTGCTGAACACCACCACCATGGTGAGTATAATATGCACCTCTGGATGTCCCCTGAGATTGCAAGGCAATCTGCGGTTGCAATCCATGCAAAATTATTGGAACTTATGCCGCAAAGCAGAGACAAACTAGACGCGAACCTGCAACATTTTGAGGCAGAATTGGCGACCGCCGATACGCAAATAGGGACTCAGCTTGCACCGGTTAAGGGGAAAGGGTATTTCGTTTTTCACGATGCTTACACTTACTTTGAAAAACATTTCGGTTTGACCCCAACAGGTCATTTTACCGTCAACCCTGAAATCCAGCCTGGTGCCCAGCGTCTACATCAAATTCGAACAGAGTTGGTTGAGCAGAAGGCCGTTTGCGTCTTCGCTGAGCCACAATTCAGGCCGGCCGTCATCGATGCCGTTGCCAGAGGAACCAAAGTGCGTTCTGGAACGCTGGATCCGCTGGGAACCGACATCACTGTGAGTAAAGACAGCTATGTGAAATTCCTCTCACAGCTGTCGAACCAGTATGCGAGCTGCCTGAAAGGAGCCTAGAGGAACTGTAAAAGTGCAGCAGATTGCCCGCGCTGTCGCCATGGCGTTTAACACCTTACCGCGAACCCACCGCATTATGTTGGGTTCGCTCACCGTCGTCACACTGGCCGTCTCTGTCTGGCGGCCGTTTGTCTATCATCCTTCCGATGCCGGTGAAAACCCCGTTGTAAAGAGCATTGAACTGGACAAAAATCAGCTGCGAACCCTGCTGCCTGATGCCAGTGAACCGCTCGATCAGGACACGCCAGCCCCCGAAGACGATGTGCCAAAAGATGAGATAGATCAGGACGTTCCTAACGAATCCGGGACCCACGATTACGTTGTCTCTTCTGGCGATACTTTAAGCAGCGTGCTTAATCAGTATGGCATCGATATGGGCGATATCAATCAGCTGGTGAAGGTGGATAAAGATCTGCGTAATCTGCGGGTGGGCCAGCAACTCTCCTGGACCCTGACCGATGACGGCCAGCTGCAACGTCTGACATGGGAAGCCTCCCGCCGTGAAACTCGCACTTATGACCGCTCTGGCGATTCCTTCAAACCGTCCTCGGAAATTCTGAAAGGCGAGTGGAGTAACAGCGTACTGTCCGGCACGGTTAACGGCAGTTTTGTCAGCAGTGCTAAACAGGCAGGCCTTACCAGCGGAGAGATCAGCGCGGTGATCAAAGCCCTGCAGTGGCAGATGGACTTTCGCAAACTGCGTAACGGCGATAAATTCTCCGTGCTGATGTCCCGCGAAATGCTGGAAGGCAAGAGTCAACAGAGTCAGCTGGCTGGGGTCCGTCTGCAAACCGGTGGCAAAGATTACTACGCTATCCGCGCTGAAGATGGCAAGTTTTATGACCGGACAGGCGCTGGTCTGGCGCAGGGCTTTATGCGCTTCCCAACCACCAGACAGTATCGGGTCTCCTCGAACTTTAATCCACGTCGTCTTAACCCGGTGACTGGCCGTATTGCTCCGCACAAAGGTGTCGACTTTGCGATCCCACTGGGCACGCCAGTGCTGGCTATTGGTGATGGTGAAGTGATCGTTGCCAAACGCAGCGGCGCAGCTGGCAACTATGTTGCTATCCGCCACGGCCGCCAGTATATGACGCGCTATATGCACATGAAGAAATTGCTGGTTAAGCCGGGCGAGAAAGTGAAGCGTGGCGAGCGTATTGGCCTCTCCGGTAGCACCGGCCGTTCTACCGGGCCGCATCTGCACTTTGAAATCTGGATCAACAACCAGGCCGTCAATCCACTGACAGCGAAACTGCCACGGATGGAAGGGTTGACCGGTAAAGATCGTTCAGCCTACCTTGCTCAGGTTCGTGAGGTTATGCCGCAACTGCGCTTTAAATAAGCCACGGTGCTACTGTTCTGCAAGCCGACGGGATTTCCCGCCGGCTTTTCTTGTTGCTGGAAATGAGGCAGGCATTGCAAAATTGCCCGCCAGCACTATCATTAGCCGGTTATTGTTTGAGGCGAGTGCATGGAAAACAGCAAAAAAAGCAACATCGAGTTTATTCCCGTCTTTCAGAAATCTTTTCTTCTGCCGCGCTACTGGGGCAACTGGCTGGCAATTGGTGCCTGTGCCGGGCTGGCCTGGGTTCCTGCTGGTGTGCGCGATCCGCTGCTTGGCGCACTGGGGCGCTTTGCCGGAAAGTTTGCCAAAAGCGCGCGTCGTCGCGCGCAAATCAACCTGTTTTACTGTATGCCTGAGATACCCGAGGCGGAGCGTGAGAAAATCATCGACGAGATGTTCGCCACTGCGCCACAGTCAATGGTGATGATGGCCGAACTGGCAATGCGCCCGGAGCATACCCGCCCGCGTATTACCTGGCACAATAAGGAGATCATCGACAACCTGCGTGCTGAGAACCAGAACGTGATTTTTCTGGTGCCGCACGGTTGGGCCGTGGATATCCCGGCAATGGTGCTGGCCTCCGAAGGGCAGAAGATGGCCGCGATGTTCCATAACCAGCGTAACCCGCTGATGGACTATATCTGGAACGCTATTCGCCGTCGTTTTGGCGGGCGTATGCATGCAAGGAACGACGGTATCAAGCCGTTTATCAGCTCGGTGCGTCAGGGCTACTGGGGCTACTATTTGCCAGACCAGGACCACGGTGCTGAGCACAGTGAGTTTGTGGACTTCTTCGCCACTTACAAAGCGACGCTCCCGGCGGTTGGCAGGCTGATGAAAGTTTGCCGCGCTAAAGTTGTGCCGCTGTTCCCGGTGTATAACAGTAAAACGCACCGTCTGGATGTGCATCTGCGGCCGCCAATGGATGATTTACTGGATGCGGACGACAATACGCTGGCGCGCCGGATGAATGAAGAAGTGGAGATTTTTGTGCGGCCGAATCCGGAGCAGTACACCTGGATCCTGAAGCTGCTGAAAACGCGGAAAGAGGGCGATATTGAGCCTTATAAGCGTAAGGATCTTTACCGTAAGAAGTGACCGGATGTGGGCCGGATAAATTCGGCCGCTGCAGACTGCACAGATTTGTCGCCGGGGTGGAATTCGTTTCAGCCCGGCGACATTTTCAGCTCATGAACTTATTCCACTTCAACAATCGCTGCCCGGCGCTTACGCTCCCGCAGGAATGCGCGCACCAGCCAGAACCATGCCAGCCCGCAGACCAGATTGGTTGCACAAAACCAGAAATTGCCCCCGCTGAAGTAAGCACTTTTCGCCAGTTCAATCCCCAGCGCAAAGACCACGATACTGACCATCCCCAACATTGCCGCCACGCTCCCTTTTCCGGCAGTGCTGGAAAACAGCGTCAGGCGGTACAGACCGGCGTTCACCAGCCCTGTGCCGAAGCCATAGATACTCAGGCCAGCGGTCAGCCAGAGATAGCTGTGCGGATTGATTGAGGTGCACAATGCAGCCAGCGCCAGCCCGATCAGGATCGGCCATGCGCCCAGCTTCAGCGGCTGTTCAATCGGCATGCGCCCGGATATGCGGCCCAGCGTAAGGTTACCGGCTATCATGGCGACAAACACCGGCAGCTGCAGCAGGGCATAATCCATTCTGGTCAGCCCTTCATCGTGGATCAGGATCACCGGCGAAAGCGCTACCCAGGCCAGGCAGGGAATGGTCACCAGCCCAATTGCCAGCGAACCGCCCATCACCTGACGATCTTTCAGCAGATTGAAATAGCCTTTGCCCAGCGATTTGAGTGAAATCGAGGTGCTACGATCTCCGGAGGTCTCAGGCATGGTCTGCCACAGCCCAAATAGTGCCACGGCAGTCACGGCTCCAAACAGCCAGAACATAGTCCGCCAGTCGCTTACCGACAGGAAAGCCGCACCGGCCAGCGGGCCAGCCAGCGGGGCCAGCAAAGCAACGTTAGCCATCAGCGCCATAATCTTCACGCTGAGTGATTCATCAAACGCTTCCTGAATGGCGGCATAGCCCACCGCGCCAATAAAGCACAGGCTTATCCCCTGAAGAAACCGCAGCAGGATAAATTGTTCAATGCTCTGCACCCAATGGGTGGCGAAGCAGGTCAGCATAAAGAAGGCGACCCCGGCCAGCATCACCGGACGACGCCCCAGCTTGTCCGAGAGCGGCCCCAGCAGCCATTGCAGCACAATCCCGCCGATCAGATAGGCGGTGAGCGAGGCGGAAACCCATTCCGGTCCGACCTTGAACTCGCTGGTCACCAGCAGCATGCCAGGCTGGATCATGTCGTGGGCGATGTAGGTGGCGAACTCAAAAAGCACCAGTGAAAGAGGGAAAATCAGATGACGGCGGGTCAGGCTCGACACCGGAATAAATGAGGCCATTCTGGCTCCTTCCAGCAGGAAATAAATGAAAAGACGCGGCCGCCGAAGCGACCGCGCCAACATACACCAGTTTTATGCCGGTTTAATGAAGTTTTTAGCGAAAGGCCGCAATCGGGTTAACCAGCGTGCCCGCAAACTTGAGGTTCTCTGCCGGGTCAGAGAGGTTGATCATCTGCTGATTATTAGCCAGTTGCAGACGGTTAAGGCAGGAACGGGTGAACTCAGCGGTAAACATATCGTAGCGGGCAAATTTACTGGCCAGTTGCGGATGCGCCTGCTGGTACTCCTTCACACAGTTGGCAACGGCCTGCCAGAATTTCTCTTCCGGCAGCGTGCCGGACTCGTCGAGGATCGCGCTGATAAAGCGGAAGATGCAGTCGAAGACATCGGTAAAGACAGACAGTAGCTTGAGGTTTTCCGGCACGTCGACAGCCAGACGCTGCACTTTCTCCGGCAGCACCGCATCCGGGTTCATCACCGCAATCTCTTCGCCAATATCTTTCATGTGCGCGCTGACCGGCACGTTATTCTCCAGCAGCAGAATCAGGTTCTCACCGTGCGGCATAAACACCAGGTCGTGCTGATAGAAGCAGTGCAGCAGCGGGCTGAGGTAGCAGGTCAGATAGCGTTGCACCCACTGTTCCGCCGGAATACCCGATTCGGCAATCAGCGCGGGCAGCAGGGCTTTCTGGTGCTGATCCACGTGCAGGAACGAAGCCATAGTCATCAGACGCTGGCCGGACTGGAGGCTTGCAACCGGGTTGTCACGCCACAGGGCTGCGAACATTTTCTTGTAGGCAGAGTCGCCGGTGATCGCTTTCTCGTAATAGCGGTTGTGATAGCCGACCGCCGCCACTTCGCGCAGAATGCGGAAGTCACAGCGTTGCAGCCACGGATCCTTCGCAACCAGCTCTTCAAGCCATTCATTTATGGCCGGAGTGGTCGCCATGTAATAGGGCGACAGACCGCGCATAAAGCCCATATTCAGTACGGAGAGCGCGGTTTTCACGTAGCGTTTATCCGGCTGGCTGCGATTGAAGAAGGTGCGGATCGACTGCTGAGCCTGATACTGATCGTCACCGGTTCCCAGCCAGACGATATCGCGGTTGGCGATATCCGGCGCAAACACCGTCAGCAGCTTGTTCTGCCATTGCCAGGGGTGAACCGGCATAAACAGGTAGTCATCCGGCGAGACGCCCAGCTCCGCCAGTTTGTTGTTGAAACTGTCTACTACCGGCTGGCCCAGCTCATCGCGCATCAGCTGTTCATAGTCCAGGTTGCTGAGGCTGGAGAAGTGCGCATTACGCAGGTGAACGGCCACCCATACCAGATTAACAGGCGTTGCGGCTTCCGGTGCAAACGCCAGATAGTCACGCGCATCAAAACCGATACGGCCATTGTTGGCGACAAAACAGGGATGGCCTTCGGTCATTGAGGCTTCCACGGTCTGGAAATCTGCTTTCACCAGTGCGGCGCTGTCCGGGTTGTTCTTTTGCAGCTTGAACACGCTGCTGCATAAGGTGCTGGTGATCTCCTCCATATAAGTCGCCAGCAGGTTCTGTGGGATACCGATCTGCTGGCTGAACTCGACGATAAACTGCAGCGCGTCCAGCGGTAACGAATGGCCATTTTCCTGTTTAATCAGCGAATCCGCATCAATTTCCCAGTGGTCCAGCGCCAGACGGCGGGCTTTAAACTTGTAATCTGCCTCACCCACCGGTGCAGCCACTGCGAAGCGGCCATCTGCCAGCTCTGTTGGGGTGATAATCAGCTCGTGGGAAAATTCGGCAATCGCTTTGCGGATCAGCATCCGGTTGGCTTGCGCCCAGTTGTCGCCTGACAGATGGCTACCGGTCAGCAGTGGGTTGGCACTATTCATAGTCAGCTTTTCCTGCAGTAGAGAGTGTTGGTAATCATCGCGGTGGCAGAAAGCCAGCCACGCGATTTTGTGGCCCATATCAATGGTGTGCTGGTAGCGGAAACCGGCACGCTTGTTCAGCGGGTGGATCTTGTTGTTGCGCACATCCGGCTCAACCACCACGCGCTTTACTGCGGGCTGGCTGAACATATAATCCATCGCCACGGTGAATACCTGCCAGCTGAACTGGCGTACCGGGCTGTTGGCGGGCGCAATCAGGATATGCATGCCGTAATCGCCTTCCTGTGCCGGGTAGAACTTGCCTACCTCATCCTTGCTGGCCTGATAGAACTCCATCAGGAACACCGGTTTATCATCGCAGCAGCCGATCATCGCCGCCTGCGGATTGCTGGCTGTCAGCTCCCGGTAAAACTTCGCTACCTGCTCCAGGCTGTCGTTTTGCATTCCCCAGAAGCGGGCGTAATCACGAGTCACCCAGCTGTGGACCCGCGAGGCGTCTTCGGCCTGCATCGGCCGGAGAGTGAATTGACCCGCCGGGCGGGAGGTGCTGAATAAAGGATTCTGTGACATATCAACGTTCCGTTTTTGCCGGGAAGGTCTGGAAGGCGATCTGGCGTTCGATGGGATAGATTTCCCGACCAGCCAGTTCGCGCAGTAAGACGGAATTGCGGTAGCACGCCATACCCAGGTCAGGGGTGACGAAACCGTGAGTATGCAGCTCGGCGTTCTGCACAAAGACCTGGTTGTCATGGTCGATGCTGTAATTGCGCTGGACGTCGTAGCGACCTTTTTCGTCCCAGCGCAAACGTCTGGCGATGCCTTCAATAAACATCGGTGGCTGATAATGATAACCGGTCGCCATTACCAGACCTTCGGTTTTGCGGATGAAGTCGCGTCCCTGTTCCTGCTGATGCAGTGACAGCTCGAATTCCCCTTCCGGCGTCCGGCGCATATCGCACAGCTCGGAGTGGGTGAACAGATTGACATCCAGTTCGCCGTCCAGACGCTTGACGTACATCAGGTCATAGATGTCGTTAATCAGGCTGCTGTTAATGCCTTTATAGAGATTTTTGTGACGGGCGTTCAGCTCATCACGTTTGGCCGGTGGCAGGTCATGGAAGTAGTCGATCCACTCCGGTGAGGTCATCTCCAGCGTCAGCTTGGTGTACTCCAGCGGATAGAAGCGTGGCGCACGGGTGATCCAGTTGAGCTGGTAGTTAAACTTGTCGATGTCGGTCAGCAAGTCGTAATAGATCTCGGCGGCGCTCTGGCCACTGCCCAGCACGGTAATCGAACTTTTCTGCTGCAATTGATCTTTGTTGACCAGATACTCGCTGGAGTGGGTCAGGCGATCGCGATACGGACGGCTACAGGCTGGCATCCAGGCTTGTGGCCCGGTGCCCAGCACCAGACGGCGGGCGTACCACTCTTTGGCTGCGCCGCTGACAGTATCGACAGAACGCACGATGTAGCACTGTTCGCTCTCATCAAAACTGAGATATTCCACGCGGGTATTCCAGCGCAGGTTACTCAGCTTCGCCGCCGCCCACTGGCAGTACTGATTGTACTCTTTGCGCATCAGGAAAAAGTCTTCCCGGATATAGAAAGAGTACAGCTTGCCTTTCTCTTTCATATAGTTGAGCAGGCTGTAAGGGCTGGTCGGGTCAGCCAGCGTCACCAGATCGGCCATAAATGGCGTCTGCAGGTGTGCGCTTTCCAGCATCATGCCGGTGTGCCAGTCAAAGCCCGGATTCTGGTCAAGGAAGACGCCGTTAAGGCCCTCAACCGGCTCGCTCAGGCAGGCCAGACCCAGGTTGAACGGACCGATACCAATGCCGATAAAATCGTGGATAGTTTTCATAGCATCTCTCACTGATTAGCCGCGTTAAGTGCAGAAATCCGCACCTGCTCCCGACCGTAATGCACAATCAGGGCGATAACATCTTCAAGGTCTGCGGCGGTGGTGGTGGGGTTCAGCAGGGTAAACTTCAGATACTGACGGCTGTTGACTTTGGTTCCGGCGATCACCGCATTACCGGAACGGAACAGCGCTTTGCGGATATTGGCGTTGATCTCGTCAACCGCCGTGTCGCTCATGCCCGGCCGGGGAACGTAGCGGAAAATTTGGGTGGTCAGCTCCGGCGCATGCAGCACTTCAATCGCCGGATGAGCAGTGAGCAACTGGTGAGCGGTCTGGGTCAGGGCGATGATGGAATCAAAGGCTTCACCCAGCGCTGCGGGTCCCATGATGCGCAGCGTCAGCCACATTTTCAGTGCATCGAAACGGCGGGTAGTCTGGATGCTTTTGTTCACCAGATTGGGCGTACCTTCCTGCTGAGCGCTCAATGGATTCAGGTAATCCGCATGATGTGTCACGTGGCTGAGATGCTGTTTGTCCCGCACGAAGAACGCTCCGCAGCTGACGGTCTGGAAGAAAGATTTGTGGTAATCAACGGTAACGGAATCCGCCAGTTCAATTCCCTTCAGGCGTGGGCGATGTTGCTCAGAAACCAGCAGGCCACAGCCGTAAGCCGCATCAACGTGCATCCACAGGCCGTAGTGCTGGCAAAGGTGGGCGATATCCTGCAGCGGGTCAATGCTGCCGAAATCAGTGGTACCGCTGGTGGCAACCACCGCAATCGGGATCAATCCTTCCTGGTGACAGCGCTGAATTTCCTGCTCAAGCTGGCTGGCATCCATACGGTAACAGTCGTCGTGATCCACCGGGATCACTGCGTCATACCCCAGACCGAGGATCGCCATCGATTTCTGGATGCTGAAGTGGCTGAGTTTTGAGGTGAATACGCGCCACTTACCGGCATCCTGCGGCAGCCCACGGTGTTTAATCAGGTGACCTGCATGATGCCCGGCACACCAGCTGTCACGCGCCAGCAGCATCGCCATCAGATTGGACTGGGTTCCACCGCTGGTGAAGATGCCATCAGCGTTTTGCGGCAGACCGATGCGGCTGAGCGTCCAGTCGATCACCTTCTGCTCAATCAGCGTGCCGCCGGCGCTCTGGTCCCAGGTATCCACCGAACTGTTGACAGCAGCCATAATCTGCTCGGCCAGCAGAGAAGGGAGCACCACCGGACAGTTCAGATGGGCCACATATTTAGGATGGTGGAACCAGACGGCGTCACGCAGGTAAAGCTCTTTCAGTTCTTCCAGCGCGGCTTCGTTGCTGCCCAGCGGCGCGTTCAGGTCAACGTTGCTGAACAGGGGCGACAGCTCATGTGGCAGGATACCGCTGAAAGGTTTTTCAACCCCGTTCAGGGTGCTGCTCAGCAGCGTCAGGACATCCTGCGTTTGCCGGTCCCAGGCGTCCAGTTGCCTGTCACTAAAGATGTAATCCTGAGGCGCGACAGCCTCCGGAGTGAGATGCAGGCGAGGCACTGGCTGAGTTTGCGAACGTAAAACCATATCCTGTTCCTTTATTGAAGACGTAAAAAGCCCTGCCGCCACAGAAAAATGACAGCGTTATACGCCTGACGACGGATCGCCAGTTCAGAGTAATTAACGTTTTTCAGGGAGGGTAAATTTCCCCGTGGCACTTTTAATTAGTGGATTTTGCTTGGATAAGCGAAAAAACCTCTCTTTTGTGTGGTTTTGTTGCTCAATGGCGCTGTTTGTTATTGAGGATGAGATTATAAATGGTAATCATTATCATTCAATAAGATTATTGTGACAAAGATGTGATAAGTATTGTTAATGTTATAAGTGTGATAAAGATCACAAAATTGAGTCTCAAAAATCAGTCAGGCTGGAAAAAAGCAGCTAAATTGCGATAAGGAGATGAGTGAAATTTATTGCAGATGGGAAAGACGCAGGAAGTATAAAACAGGGCGTGTGGCACGGACAGACCGCTATTTCAGTCCTGGCACGCCTCGCGCCGGTCATGACGCGAGACGTTAGTAGCAAGTAACCTGAATAATTACTCGACGCGCAGTACGCGGCTGGTGTTGGTGGTGCCGGTGGTGCTCATCACGTCACCCTGAGTAACGATAACCAGGTCACCGGACATCAGAAAACCTTTGTCACGCAGCAGGTTTATGGCGTCATGTGCTGCGACCACGCCGTCATTGTTGCTGTCGAAATAAACGGGGGTGACACCACGATACAGAGCGGTCAGGTTCAGCGTGCGCTCGTGGCGCGACATGGCAAAAATGGGCAGACCAGAGGTGATACGGGAAGTCATCAGCGCGGTACGGCCTGATTCGGTCATGGTGATAATCGCGGTGACGCCCTGCAGGTGGTTAGCTGCATACATCGCTGACATGGCAATCGCTTCTTCGATATTGTCGAACTGCACATCCAGACGGTGCTTGGAAACGTTGATACTTGGGATCTTCTCAGCGCCCAGACAAACCTTCGCCATCGCCGTCACCGTCTCGGCAGGATACTGACCGGCTGCGGTCTCAGCAGAGAGCATAACCGCATCCGTACCATCCAGCACGGCGTTTGCCACGTCCATGACTTCGGCGCGGGTTGGCATCGGATTAGTGATCATTGACTCCATCATCTGGGTTGCGGTGATCACCGAACGGTTCAGCTGACGGGCACGACGGATCAGGGCTTTCTGGATGCCGACCAGTTCAGGATCGCCAATTTCGACGCCCAGATCGCCCCTGGCAACCATCACCACATCGGAGGCGAGGATGATGTCATCCATCGCTTCCTGCGAGGCAACGGCCTCGGCACGTTCAACCTTGGAAACAATTTTTGCTTCACAACCGGCTTCACGCGCCAGGCGACGAGCATAATTCAGGTCTTCACCACAGCGGGGGAAGGAGACGGCAAGGTAATCACAGTTGATTTTTGCAGCGGTCAGGATGTCCGCTTTGTCCTTTTCCGTCAGCGCTTCGGCAGACAGGCCACCGCCAAGTTTGTTAATGCCTTTGTTATTGGAGAGCGGGCCGCCGACGGTCACTTCGGTGTATACCTTCATCCCCTGAACTTCCAGCACTTTCAGCTGCACACGGCCATCATCGAGCAGCAGGATGTCGCCCGGCACGACGTCAGCAGGCAGGCCTTTGTAGTCGATACCTACTTTATCTTTATCGCCTTCACCTTTGCCCAGGCTGGCATCCAGCAGGAATTTATCGCCAACGCTGAGGAAAACTTTGCCTTCTTTAAAGGTGGAAACACGGATTTTAGGTCCCTGCAGATCGCCAAGGATCGCCACATGACGGCCGAGTTTCGCCGCAATTTCGCGGACGCTGTTGGCGCGCTGCATGTGATCTTCCGGGGTGCCATGAGAGAAGTTAAGACGAACGACATTGGCGCCGGCAGCGATGATTTTTTCGAGGTTATTATCGCGATCGGTGGCAGGGCCTAACGTGGTTACGATCTTGGTTCTTCTGAGACGTCTGGACATGTATGACTCCGTTGACTTTGAAAGGGTACTGCCGGAGCAATCCCTGTAAAGGTTCAGTGATTTTATAATATTCGGACCGTGTCGATCGGCCCTTTACACAGTCATTATGGAAATCAGGGTCGCGTCGGCAACGCAAGCCCGTCTTCTTTTTCAAACCGCGACTCCTTCAGAGCCGCTTTCACACGTTTAAGATTGTCACGGAATGTAGCTCCGCGCCGCAGCGTAAAGCCGGTGGCGAGCACGTCTATCAGCGTCAGCTGTGCCAGGCGCGACACCATCGGCATATAAATGTCGGTGTCTTCCGGCACGTCTAAGGTGAGTGCCAGGGTGGCTTCACGCGCCAGCGGCGAGCCAGAGGAGGTGATGGCCAGCACCGTGGCATCATTTTCCCGGGCAAGTTGTGCCAGTTCGACTAAATTTTTAGTGCGCCCGGTATGGGAAATCAGCACCATAACGTCGCCTTCCGTACTGTTGATACAGCACATCCGCTGCATCACAATATCATCGGAATAGATGACAGGCACATTGAAGCGAAAAAATTTATTCATTGCATCGTGAGCAACGGCGGCAGAAGCACCCAGACCGAAGAAGGCGATCTTTTTTGACTGGGTCAACAGGTCAACAGCGCGGTTAACTGCACTGGTATCCAGACCGTTTCTGACCCGGTCCAGCCCGGCCATTGCCGATTCGAAAATTTTGCCGGAGTAGGAGTCGACGCTGTCATTCTCATCGACATTGCGGCTGACATAGGGGGTACCGTTGGCCAGACTTTGCGCCAGCTGCAGCTTGAAGTCCGGGAAGCCTTTCGCCTCCAGCCGGTGACAGAAGCGGTTGACTGTGGGTTCGCTGACTTCCGCTTCACGGGCCAGCAGCGCGATACTGACGTGGATGGCGGAACCGGGCGCAGCGAGGATCACTTCCGCTACTTTGCGCTCGGATTTGCTAAGGTGTTCCAGGTGAGTCTGGATTTTTTCCAGCATATTCATAACGGCATCCACTCATACATTCTGACGATTTCAACCAAAGGAGAAATCGATGTCAATTTGTAGAGAATATACATTGCGCTAAACAGCCGGGGGCAGGGGCTTCACGTGCTTTCCTGCGCTTTTTTCCCAGAATTTGATCTGTGTCTGACTTTCACAGTGGTAAACGAAGTAACAAAAAAGTTGAAAAATTACGCACAAACTGTCTGCCCGGTCGGCGATAAAGTTTGCACAATCTGGCTACTCTGTGCTGGAACGACGCTCTCAGGTTTACGCGGCCACGGCAAAAGCAGTACATTGTACTGAAAGAAAATTACAATAAGAGCCTGAATGCTTACGGATTACGCAGGTCAGGCTTATCCTGCAACGAGGAGAATATAATGGCGGTTACACAAACGGCCCAGGCATGCGATCTGGTCATTTTCGGTGCCAAAGGCGATCTCGCACGCCGGAAACTGTTACCTTCCCTGTATCAATTAGAAAAAGCCGGTCAAATCCACGAAGACTCACGCATCATCGGCGTGGGCCGTGCGGACTGGGACAAAGCAGCCTATACCAAGGTAGTGCGTGAAGCGCTGGAAACCTTTATGAAGGAGAAGATTGACGAAGCGCTGTGGGACAAGCTCAGCGGCCGTCTCGACTTCTGCAATCTGGACGTTAATGATGTAGCGCACTTCACTAAACTGGGCAAAATGCTCGACCAGAAGAAGCGCGTCACCATTAACTATTTCGCCATGCCGCCAGGCACCTTTGGCGCCATCTGTAAAGGGCTGGGGACTGCTAAACTTAACGCTCAGCCTGCCCGCGTAGTGATGGAAAAACCACTTGGAACCTCGCTGGAAACTTCACGCGAGATCAACGATCAGGTCGGTGAATATTTCGAAGAGAACCAGGTCTTCCGAATTGACCACTATCTTGGCAAAGAGACGGTGCTGAACCTGCTGGCCCTGCGCTTCGCTAACTCTCTGTTTGCCTCCAACTGGGATAACCGCACTATCGATCACGTGCAGATTACCGTGGCGGAAGAGGTGGGTATCGAAGGTCGCTGGGGCTATTTCGATAAAGCTGGTCAGATGCGCGACATGATCCAGAACCACCTGTTGCAGGTTCTGACCATGATTGCTATGTCTCCGCCAGCCGATCTCTCTGCTGACCGTATCCGTGATGAGAAAGTGAAAGTGCTGCGCTCGCTGCGCCGTATCGACCACAGCAACGTGCGCGATAAAACCGTGCGTGGTCAGTACACTTCTGGCTTTGTGCAGGGCAAAAAAGTGCCTGGCTACCTGGAAGAGGAAGATGCCAATAAGGCCAGCAACACCGAAACCTTCGTCTCCATCCGCGTGGATATTGATGACTGGCGCTGGGCGGGTGTTCCATTTTACCTGCGTACCGGCAAACGTCTGCCGACCAAGTGCTCCGAAGTTGTGGTCTACTTCAAGAATCCGGCGCTGAACCTGTTTAAAGAATCCTGGCAGGAACTGCCGCAGAATAAACTGACTATCCGTCTGCAGCCGGATGAAGGCGTGGATATTCAGATCCTGAACAAGGTTCCCGGTCTGGATCACAAGCACAACCTGCAAACCACCAAACTGGATCTGAGCTTCTCAGAAACCTTCAACCAGTCACATCTCGCCGATGCCTACGAGCGTCTGCTGCTGGAGACAATGCGCGGCATTCAGGCACTGTTTGTGCGCCGTGACGAAGTCGAAGAAGCCTGGAAATGGGTCGACTCCATCATGGAAGCCTGGGCTGCTGATAACGAAGCGCCTAAGCCTTACCAGGCAGGCACCTGGGGACCGGTTGCCTCGGTGGCGATGATCACCCGCGATGGCCGCTCGTGGAATGAGTTTGAATAATTACGCTGGCTGAATAAACCCGCTCAGGCGGGTTTTTTTATGCCTGAATGACAAAAAGAAAAAAATGAACCGCAGTTTCAAAAACAGAGGAAGCGCATGGACGAAGGCGGTGGCTATCCTGTATGGTAGAGGACGAAATCACTTTCCGGACGCCCTGGGCGTCGCTTTTTGCCAGCCATGTATCCACGGGAATCAGGCTGGTCAGACAGGAGAAGCAGGTCGATGAGTAACTGGAAAACAAGCGCAGAACAGATCCTGACAACTGGCCCGGTTGTGCCGGTCATCGTGGTAAACAAACTGGAACACGCGGTGCCAATGGCGAAAGCGCTGGTGGCGGGTGGCGTTAAGGTGCTGGAAGTGACGCTGCGCACGCCTTGTGCCATGGATGCCCTTAAAGCGATGATCAAAGAAGTGCCGGAAGCGATTGTGGGGGCCGGTACGGTGCTCAACGTAGAGCAACTAAAAGAAGTGACTGATGCGGGAGCACAGTTCGTTATCAGCCCTGGTATTACCGAATCACTGCTGAAGGCAGCAGTTGCGGGGCCTGTGCCGTTAATCCCGGGGATCAGTACGGTTTCAGAGCTGATGACCGGGCTGGACTACGGCCTGCGTGAGTTTAAATTTTTCCCGGCAGAAGCGAATGGTGGCGTGAAAGCGTTGCAGGCGATTGGTGGTCCGTTCCCGCAGGTGCGTTTTTGCCCGACGGGTGGTATTTCTCCGGCTAACTACCGCGACTATCTGGCGCTGAAAAGCGTGCTCTGTATCGGCGGATCCTGGCTGGTTCCGGCGGATGCGCTGGAAGCGGGTGACTACGACCGTATCACTCAACTGGCGAAAGAGGCAGTGGCCGGCGCGCGCTGAGATTATGTTCGCTTCGGCTGAGTTACCGGCAGCGATGAAGCCGGTTCCGGAATAAAAAAAGGATGGCAAAAGCCATCCTTTTTTGTGGGTACGACGAGAGTTAACTCAACCGCTGATCTTAACGCCAGCCGCGCAGCTAACTGCCCGTTCCACGGCGTCGTCAATGTCGTGTCCCGTCGCCAGCGCAACCCCCATACGGCGTTTACCACGGATCTCCGGCTTGCCAAACAGACGAACCTGCAGACCCGCACCCAGCACATCACCCAACTGTGCAAACTGCACGTTATCACTGTCCAGCTCTGGCAGGATCACTGCAGAAGCCGCCGGACCGTACTGACGGATGCCGCCAACAGGCAGGCCGAGGAAGGCGCGAACATGCAGTGCGAACTCCGACAGATCCTGAGAGATCAGCGTGACCATGCCGGTATCGTGTGGGCGAGGAGAGACTTCACTGAACACCACTTCATCGCCGAAGACAAACAGCTCAACACCAAACAGACCATGACCGCCCAGTGCCAATACCACTTTTTGGGCAATTTCTTCCGCACGCTGCAGGGCGAGGGCGCTCATCTGCTGCGGCTGCCAGGATTCACGGTAGTCGCCATCCTCCTGACGATGACCAATCGGCGCGCAAAAATGAATGCCATCCACCGCGCTGATGGTCAGCAGGGTGATTTCAAAATCAAATTTAACCACACCTTCAACGATCACGCGACCGGCACCGGCTCGTCCACCCTGCTGAGCGTAATCCCAGGCCACATCCAGCTGTGAAGCTTCGCGGATAAAACTCTGTCCTTTTCCTGACGAACTCATTACCGGCTTAACGATGCACGGGAAGCCAATTTCCTGCGCAGCCTGGCGAAAAGCCTCTTCGCTGTCGGCAAAGCGGTACGTTGAAGTGGGCAGAGCCAGCTCCTCCGCAGCCAGGCGACGAATGCCTTCACGGTTCATGGTCAGGCGGGCAGCGCGCGCGGTAGGGACAACATGCTGACCCTTTTTTTCCAGCTCAATCAGCATATCGGTTGCGATGGCTTCGATTTCCGGCACGATAAAATCGGGGCGTTCCAGTGCCACCAGAGCCTTCAGTGCCTCACCATCCAGCATATTAATGACATGGCTGCGGTGGGCAACGTGCATGGCGGGAGCATCGGCATAGCGATCCACGGCGATCACCTCCACGCCCAGACGCTGGCACTCCAGCGCGACTTCTTTGCCCAGTTCACCTGAACCCAGCAGCATTACACGAGTGGCAGCAGGGCGTAGCGCAGTTCCAAGAGTTGTCATAATCTCTACCTGATTGGATGAAAAAACGCGCGCAGTATAAACGAAAACGATTGCGCATACATCTGCTTTACGGACTTGAGCCAAAATTTCATCGCTGTTATACTGTATAAAAATACAGTTAACTGAGGTGTGCACTATGGCTGTTGAAATCAAATATGTTGTCGTCAGAAAAGGTGAGGAAAAGATGACGTTCGCCAGTAAGAAAGAAGCCGACGCTTACGACAAAATGCTCGACATGGCGGAAGTGTTCTCCGACTGGCTGAGCGTTGCTCCGCTGACCATCGAAGAAGAGCAGCGTGAAGCGCTGGGCATGTTCCTCGCCGAAAACAAGGATGCCGTTCAGCACATCCTGCGCACCAGCAAGCTGCCGGAAGGTACCGATGTAGTTTCTGAAGTGAATGAATCTGCACCTCTGGCTGAACACCACGAAGAAGTGGCTGAATCTGAAGAAGCAGACGATGCCGTTGAAGTGGAAAAAGCTGAAGTATTTGCAAAAGCCGCCAGGCCTTCACGCGCCAGCAAAGCGGCTTGAATTTATCGTCGCAACTGCCCGGCAAATTTAGCCGGGCGTTTTTGTGAAGCTCAGTAAGTTTGCGGGGCGGTCAGCCTTGCGCAACAGCGCTTCAGGGCATGCATTGCTTCCCTTGCCACATCGGCAGGATTTTGCTGATTAAAATCGTCGTTAAAGACTTCCAGCCCCAGCGGCCCGCTGTAACCCTCAGACTCCAGATAATCCATCAGCGTATACAGCGGGAAGCTACCCTGACCGGGTAACAACCTTTTGTGGCGCGCTGTATCCACCAGTTCACCCTGAGCGGGCAGAACAATCAGATCGGAAAGCTGCACAAGGAAGATTTTATCCATTGGAATACCTGCCAGATCCGCCACGGTGCGACTGCGAACGAAAATGTGGAAGGCATCCACCACCAGACCTAAATTGGGTTCATTAACCTGCTGGATAAGTTTCCATGCTGCGGCGGTATTGTTAATGTGTGTGCTCCATGCCATGGCTTCAAAGGCAATCCGCAGCCCCCGTTTACCCGCTTCACGCGCCAGCCAGTGAATATCCTCCTCTTCTCGTTCGGCAATACAATTCTGCTGAGTGGAAGCTGGTGTCAGAAGAGTGGTTGCGCCAAGCGAGACGGCCGTATCCAGCATCTGCAAAGCTTCATCACGCTTGCTCTGCCGCATCTCTTCCGGCGCACCGTCAAAATCCAGCAGAACCTGATAATCTGTCAGCGCCAGATTGTGCCCTTTCAGCAGGTTGGAGAGATCGACCGTATTGCCTGTCGCGGCCTCAACGTCCTGTCGCCAGAGTTCAACCTGACTGAAGCCTGCCGTTGCTGCGGCCTCAATTTTCTCCTCCGGCGTTCCGCCAAGCAGAACCGTATTAATAAACAGTGGATTGTTGCTGAATCGCATGATATTCCCCTTTTAAAACCTTGCAACATTGCACTGCCGGTCAGGGTCTGGCTGCCCTTACTCCTGCCCGGTCTGACCTTTTGTTACCGCGAAAAAGTTAACCGGTGTCCTCAACAGTATAGTCTGGCACTCAGGCTTGCCGGAACGTCAAAACGTAAGGGAGTTTTCGAGGCTTTGCAGGCCTTGACGGTACTTGACGTATGCCACTCTATGCTGATGTTTTTATTTATGAGAAGGAAGAGTGATGAACTGGCTGCAGCAAATACAATCTGTTCTGGGAAACAGTAAGCCGGGACAGCAGGGAAGCGAAGGACTGAGTAAAATGCTGGCTCCGGGGGCGCTGGGCGGCCTTGCCGGGCTGCTGATTGCCAGCAAATCCTCCCGTAAACTGCTGAGTAAATATGGCAAAAACGCACTAATTATCGGCGGCAGCGCAGCCGCAGGTGCGTTGCTCTGGAATAAATACAAGCAGCGAGTGAGCGAAACGCACAGTGAGGAGCCGCAGTACGGTAAGCAACAGTCACCGGTTGATCGCCGGGCTGAGCGCCTGATCCAGGCACTCGTTTTTGCAGCCAAGAGTGATGGTCATATCGACAGCAGTGAACGGCAGGCTATTGATCAGCATATCCATCAGTCAGGTCTGGGTAGTGATGGGGAAAGATTGCTGCAGTCTGCCATTGAGATGCCGCTGGACCCAAAAATGCTGGCACACGACGTAAAAAATGAAGAAGAGGCGCTGGAAGTCTATTTCCTCAGTAATCTGGTCATCGATGTTGACCATTTTATGGAGCGCAGCTATCTGCAGGCTCTGGGCGATGAGCTGAAAATCCCACAGGATGTCCGGGACAGCATGGCCCGGGATATTCAGGCTGAAAAGCAAAAACTGCCGGCCTGAGGCGGAAAGGGGGCTAAATGCCCCCCAACAACCTGTTTTGTTTACCTGCCCCCCGTTTAGCGCTTGGCAATCTCTCTGACAGCTGCCACCCTTATCCGATAAGACTTATTCAGCGGGGATGCAGCATGATTAAACCACCAGTCGCCAAAAAAATTCCTTATAAGATGACCCTTCACGGAGAAACCCGGACAGATAATTACTACTGGCTGCGGGACGATCAACGTGAAGATCCTGCGGTACTTGGCTATCTGCACGCGGAGAACGATTACGGCAAAGAAGTGATGAAGTCGCAGAAATCGCTGCAGGAGCGTGTGCTGAAAGAAATCATTGACCGTATCCCGCAGCGCGACCACTCCGTCCCTTACGTTAAAAATGGTTACCGCTACCAGCGCCGCTATGACGAGGGCAATGAGTATGCCATCTACACCAGACAGCCTGAGAACTCATCCACGCCGGAACAGTGGGACCTGCTGCTGGACGGTAATCAGCAAGCGGCACACAGTGAGTTTTACACGCTGGGTGGCATGGGCATCAGCCCGGACAACCAGACTATGGCACTGGCAGAGGACTTTCTGTCACGCCGTCAGTACGGGATCCGCTTCTGCAATCTGGAAACGGGAAGCTGGTATCCTGAAAAGCTGGAAAATGTGTCATCCAGCTTTGTCTGGGCCAGCGACAGCCGGACGTTTTATTACGTGCTCAAGGACAAGCAAACGCTGCTGCCCTGGCAAGTGTGGCGACATCAGCTGGGTACTTCGCAGCAGGAAGATGAACTGGTTTATGAAGAGCAGGACGATACCTTCTACGTCAGCGTGCATAAAACGACTTCCGAACATTTTATTCTGATTGTTCTGAACAGCAGTACTACCAGTGAAATCCTGCTGCTGGATGCCGAATATGCAGATGCCACGCCACAGGTATTTTGCCCGCGGCGTAAGGACCACGAATATACGCTGGATCACTACCAGCAACATTTCTACGTTCGTTCCAACCGCGAAGGTAAGAACTTCGGCCTTTACCGGACCGACCATTTTAAAGAAGAAGTGTGGGAAACGGTGATCCCGGCACGTGATGCTGTTGTGCTGGAAGATTTCAGCCTGTTCCGTGACTGGCTGGTGGTGGAAGAACGGTAGCGCGGCCTGACCAGCTTGCGTCAGATTTGCTGGAAAACCGGCAAGGATATTGGTATTGCATTCGACGATCCGGCCTATGTGACCTGGCTGTCATACAACCCCACGCCAGAAACCAGCAAACTGCGTTACGGCTACTCTTCAATGACCACGCCCGACACACTGTTTGAACTTGATATGGACAGCGGTGAGCGTCAGGTGCTCAAACAGTCAGAAGTGAAGGGCTTTAATGCCAGCCAGTACCGAAGTGAGCATCACTGGATAAAGGTCCGCGACGGAGTGGAAGTGCCCGTTTCGCTGGTTTATCACCGTGAACACTATCAGCCCGGCAAAAACCCGCTGCTGGTTTACGCCTATGGCTCTTACGGCAGCAGCATGGATGCGGATTTCAGCGCCAGCCGGTTGAGCCTGCTGGATCGCGGTTTTGTGTTTGCACTGGCACATATTCGCGGTGGCGGTGAACTGGGACAGCAGTGGTACGAAGATGGCAAGCTGCTGAAAAAAATGAACACTTTCCACGACTTCATTGATGTGACCAATGCGCTGGTGGAGCAGGGGTATGGTAATCCTCAAAAACTCTATGCGATGGGAGGCAGTGCGGGCGGCCTGCTGATGGGCGGAGTGATCAATATGGCGCCCGCTCGTTTCCATGGTGTTGTGGCGCAGGTTCCCTTTGTGGATGTTGTGACGACCATGCTGGATGAGTCTGTTCCGCTGACTACCGGAGAGTATGACGAATGGGGGAATCCGGCGGAAGAGGCGTTCTATCATTACATCCGCCAGTACAGCCCCTATGACTGCGTCTCCGCGCAGAATTATCCACACCTGCTGGTGACCACCGGCCTGCATGATTCCCAGGTGCAATACTGGGAACCGGCAAAATGGGTGGCTAAGCTGAGGGCGCTGAAAACTGACGATAATCTGCTGCTGCTTTGCACCGATATGGATGCCGGGCACGGTGGGAAATCAGGTCGCTTCAAATCTTATGAAGGGGTGGCACTGGAATATGCATTCCTGATCGCGCTGGCGCAGGAAACGCTCAGCGCGGCCACTGCGCACTGAATATTTACTCTGCCGACAGCGCCCGCTCCATGGCGCTGCGCAGATCGGGTTTCAGGTCCTGGATATTCTTGAGCATCCACCTGAGATAACCCGGATCGCGCTTCGCCACGTCATCAATCTTACTGCCGCGGTACTTGCCAAACGGAAAGGTGGTGCCTGAACCGCGGACCTGCATACGGCGAACCATCTCCTCACTATCCCAGCCGGAAAATTCCATAATGCGAATAAGAAGTGACGCTGTCACGTAGCAGTCATACAGCGCACGGTGAGCATGCAGGTCAGCGGGTGGTGTAACCTCTAACTGCAGAGATTCTCTTAATGCCTGGTTACCGTACTTTCTGCCCGGCCACAGGCCTCTTGCCAGCGTCATGGTGCAGATCCACTCACCGGGCATTTCCGGCAGCATTCTGCGATCAAAGCTGGCGTTATGAGCCACATAGTAAGCGCTGCCGTGGTAACGGCTGATGACCTGTTCGATAGGCGGTTTATCGGCCACCATGGCCTCGGTGATGCGGTGGACAGCCATTGCCTGACGGCCGATCGGGCGATCAGGGCAGACCAAATCGCTCATGGGATTGACAATCTGGCCGTTAATCACATCGACTGACGCCACTTCAACAATGCCGCCCTGCAGGCCGCAGGTTTCGGTATCGATCACACGTAACATAATTCGTCCCTACTAAATAACTGACGGGTAGCGTAACGAATGCACCTCTCCTTGCCAATCTTTACCCGTTCTTCTGGCGATGACCAGCTGTTCCCCGGAACTGCCCGACACGACCTGCCGGCCTTGTTCATCCCAGAACGCACTTTTTCCGGCACTCTGGTAACCGCCGGTGGGCAGTGCATGGTTAGCCATCAGCACCGGCATTTTGTACTCTTTTGACCAGCGGGCAAGGTATTCGCAGTCTTTCGCATACCCTTTTTCCGAGGCCAGCACGCTGGTGGCGTAGAGGTTAGCTCCACGTCTTGCGGCATCTCTTGCATACTCTTCCACGCTGATGTCTGCACAAATAGCCAGTGCGACGTGGTGGTGTCGATAACCGAACAGCGGAACACCTTCACCAGCCTGAAAAAACAGATTCTCTTCGCCAAACAGTTCTCGTTTGCCGTAGGCCAGTTTGGTACCGTCGGCCAGAAATGTCAGTGCGCCAAGCAGAGTTTGATCGCCTTGCAGCAACGGCAGGCCAATAACGATCGACATCTGATATTCGCTGGCGGCAGAAGCAAAGGCGTCAAGGCGCGGATCGTTTATTTCCATGGCCAGCGTCGGGCTGAGAGCCAGCTCGTAGCCGCTGAGGGAAAGTTCGGGGAAAACCAGCACATCGACCTGCAGTTCAGCGGCCTGATGGATGAAATCAAGATGACGTGAGAGGTTATGGTCAATCTCTCCTGGACGCGATCCTGACTGTGCCGCAGCGACACTCCAGACGGACATAGGCTCTCCTTTGAAGCTGGATTTAAGCCAATATCTCAACCGAAGCGGTGAGGAAACACAAGAGGTGAAAATGAATATTAAATGCTATTTTTGTTTCGGTTCATAAGGCAGGCGGGAAAGACTCAACGAAGCCTGACGATACTGCATCAGCCGCTGGCGAAACCAGTCACGCAGGGGTTCTGGCTGTTCACGTTCAACCACTTCAGCAATCACTGGCATGTTATAACGCTCTTTAAAAGCCACGCTGGCCGCAGCCAGTTCGACGTTAATTTTGTCTTTTTCTTCCTGTGGCAGCTCTGCCAGATTGTAATTCATCGGGGTTCTCCTGAAGTTCGCCGCAAAAATAAAACACCCTGAAGGATTTCGCAAGTCTGGTTGCGGGTAATCGCCCTTATCGACTCGACACTCTATTTCTGGCGGAGTATTCTTTCGGCCTTACCGCAGCTACTGGCTGCTCTGTTAAGGATGATACGATGTTAACTCGTAAATTCTCTCTGGTTTTTGCTCTTGCTCTCACGGCAACGGCGTTTTCCCAGCAGGCCTCTGCTCACGCTCACCTTAAAAGCCAGTATCCGGCGGCCAATGCCAATGTGGAGGCTTCCCCACCGGCGCTGACGCTGACTTTTTCCGAAGATATTGAACCGGCATTTAGCGGTATTGAAGTCCTCGACGGCAACCAGAAACCGGTGCCGCTGGCTAAAGCGGAGCGCGCACCTGCGCAACATAACCAGATGATTATACCGCTGGAGAAACCCCTGGCCAACGGTCACTATCAGGTCAACTGGCATGTGCTGTCAGTGGACGGTCACAAGACCAACGGGAACTATAGCTTCAGCGTGAAGTGATATGTCCCTGAGTTTGTTTTACGTATTGTGTCGCTGGCTGCACTTTGCCGCGTTAATGTCGCTGACCGGTGGCAGTGTTTATACCGCACTGATGGCCCCGGCAAGATTCAGGGATTATCTGGCTGGGCGTTTTCATCTGTTGCTGGTGACCAGCGCAGTGTCTGCACTGGTCACGGCTATCCTGCTGCTCGCGGCGCAAACCGGCCTGATGGGCAATGGCTGGGCGGATATGCTGAATGTCGGTATCTGGCAGGCAGTGTTGCAGACCAGTTTTGGACAGGTCTGGCAATGGCAACTGGTTGCGGCCGTTGTGGGTGTGGTCGCGCTGCGGATAACAGGCCTTCCTCGTCAGCAGTTGCTGCTGCTCAGTGGAGCAGGGCAACTGATCGGGCTGGCGTATGTCGGCCATGCTGCGATGCTGGATGGCGCGATGGGGATTTTGCAGCGTAGCAATCAGATCGTTCATCTTATTGCTGGGGCTTTCTGGGCAGGGGGATTATTACCGGTATTGCTGCTGATGCGCGATGCCCGCCAACTGAACACGAGATATGACGCGATCAGAACGCTGATGTGCTTCTCCCGCTATGGACACCTTGCCGTTGCCCTGGTGGTGATCAGTGGTGTCGTCAATGCGCTGCTAATTCTGAACTGGCCGCCGACCAGTTTTGGTCTGTACAGCCAGCTTCTGCTGCTAAAAACGCTGTTAGTGGCGGCAATGTGCGGTGTAGCCGTCTTTAACCGTTACTGGTTGGTTCCCCGCTTTCAGCGCAGTGGCGAGAGCGCCCAGTATCATTTTATGCACACCACGCTGGCTGAGTTGCTTGTTGCCGCGCTGGTATTGCTGCTGGTCAGCGTGTTTGCCACGCTGGAACCAGCCTGAAATTGATTATTTTTATCGCCGTAACAGGCGTTAACCGGAGAGGTTTGCTACACCATGAAAAAATTGGCCAGTCTGATGATTGCTCTGAGTTTTTGTACCAGCGCGATGGCTGCGGAGATTATCACCGTCAGCCGCTTCGAAATAGGCAAAGATAACTGGGCGTTTAATCGGGAAGAGGTGATGCTGACCTGTGCCAAAGGTGGCGCGTTGCTGGCGGTAAACCCGAGCACGCTGATGCAGTATCCGCTAAACGACGCGGCGCAGCAGATGATGAAAAGTGGTCAGATGAAAGGGCAGCCGATTAGCGTGATTCAGATTGACGATCCCCAGCATCCCGGACAGAAGAAGAGTCTCGCGCCGTTTATCGAACGTGCTCAGAAGCTGTGCGACTGAGGCAGTATCGACTGCTGAGTTGGTTGAACCCCGTTAAAAAACCGTAATGTGACAATTCTGCCAGCACGATCACAGAGCTGGCATCTTTCGGTCCCGCTGTTGACAACTGGCTGGAAAAACCTCACATCTCGACTATCTTTTAAAGGGCAAGGCGACATCGCCTGCAATAATGCCAACTTTTAGCGCACGGCTCCTTCAGGAGCCATTTCCCTGGACTGAAGACAGGAATCGTCTTCAGTCTTTTTTTAATTAATTGTTTTACAGGGGTTAATTTCCTTATCCCGAAAAAATTCCGAAATTATATCTCCAGGCTTTTATACCATCACCTACTCTTTTCCGCGTGTATCGAGATATTTTTCTGTCATTGCCTCCGTTTTATGGCCCAGCAATTTATGGGCAAATTCTTTGTCCTTATGCTTTTCATAAAGCCTGCCGCCCAGGCTTCTGATTTATGAAAGCCTGGCGGTGAGTCAGTAAACTTCAGACCAGATGCGTTCCGGGCGGACGCAAAAAAAATTTGTGAGGTTGTCAGGGTGCAGTGCTCCCTCCTGGTTGTTTTTGCGAATACACGGACTTATAAGAAAATCTGGCTGGCCAGCCGTTTGTTTTTGAACTGAATGGGGAGGGTGCCTTGGGTAAATTAATGTGGAGTGCGCCAATCACGATAGATGGCAATTCGATTGAGGGGCCAGCACTGGAAGAGGTGACAGTGTTTGGTGTTGTGACACTCACAATTACGCCGCATTATGTTGATCGTCCCTGAGTTACCCCTTACCTGAAAGTTCCCTCCCTGAAGCACTGACACCAGGCCCGGCTCACGCCGGGTTTTTTATTTTCTGTTTTTTCTGAGAGGATTGAGCTTGGGATATTTCTTATGAAAGATACAAATAAATTTAACCATGGCGATAATATATAGCGCGATTGAAATAATAGCAAGGCTGGGCCAGAATGCCACAGCTATTAATGCAAATATAATTAATGACGTCAATGGGAGATAAACAAAAAAAATATCATCAACAAAATCATCCCAAAGTAATCTTATCCATTTATTCATTTTATGAGCCTCATAATATCATCAGCAATTTCTCTTTCGCTTCTCATGGAACTTCCGGCGGCATCTGCTGTAGAGAATACAGGTTCGATAATAAAATAAAGCATATCTAATTTAGCCCGGTAAAGTGCTGCAAAAACCAGAGGTTTTCTTGATTTGAGCCTGGCCGCAGCAGCGGCAGCGGTCGCTACATAAGAATATAATGAGACTGCGCCTACAGCGTTTTTCGAAATTCGAGTGATAAGGCTGTCAATAGCAACGCGCATCCCAAAACTGGAACAAATGGCCGTAGAAATGCTGAAAGTGAATGCTTTAGGGGTATATTTTGAGCTTGAAAATTGAGCGCCTTTTTGCAACAAAATGAGATGGATATTTTGTATTTTCTCTTCAGACTGATTGCCTACAATGTCCTTGACCATTATTTGTACCATATCAAGAACCACATTTGGCCGCACTATCAGTTGCAATAATCCCTCTAAAAATCTTAGATCCTCATGCGCCAGGTTTGAACAAACATCTTTATAATTATCAAAAAAACACGATGAATACCATGTGAGCCGGGTGAATCCTGACGCAATTTTATTAGCCTGCTCAAGCGCCATACGACCTGATCCCTGGACGCCTTTATCGAAAAGGATTGCCAGTTGTTTGTCTGCTTCTAACTTGTCGATTATAAATCGGTTGTAGCGCACTATTCCCTCTTTAAATCATCCTTGTTTGTTGTATGGGTTGGCTAACCGGCAACCTTATGCTGCATAACTGGGACATTACCAGGCCGTAAGCTGACCGCATCAACTATGTGGTTTTGGTTTAACCATGTAAAGAAGAAATTCCCGGAGATGCTGCACCCCACATATTTCCAAACCCTCTCGCCATTTCCTCGATCGCTTCCTTCTTGACCAGCCCGGTCCTGTCAGGAATCCATTCAATCGTATCAATCGTATCAATCGTTCGGACTATCACCTCCTCCTGCAGGATCTTCTGACCCGATACCAGACCGTTCCCGTCAAACTCAATCAGCCGGCCATTTTTAGCGAGGTAAGGGTGAAGTTGGCCTGGCTGCCGGTACTCCTGGTAGTGGGGGGAGCACCGATTGTTTTTTGGTTTCGGGCTGGTTGCTTTGCGATTTGGAACAACCCGTCCAGGAATTTGAAACAGCCACTCCAGAAAGACCAGATACCGATCAGGATAAATAACCAGACGAGCACGTTAAAACGATGCTGAGGAAGGTGATTTTCATCAAGTGTGCCACCTCCCATTTTTATCCCCGATCGCCTCTATTATTCTCTTCCTCCTGCTTGTGTATCCTCTGACAACGCTCTACCCTCAATGGGCACCAATGACACGCGAAGTTTGCGTCCGCACGTTCTGGCCTGGAGTCGATCTGATGAAAAATGATAAAGAGATTTCGATTGACCAGTTTACCGACAGTGAAAAAGAGCTGGTCTCGGCGAAGGTAGAGGCACTGACCCTGAAGTTGGGGCACGTGGCGAGTAAGAAAGAGGAGAAGGAGATCCTGAAAGAAGCGAAACGCCTGGTGATGAAAGATCGTGTGGTAAAGGAGACAACCAAAGCCGTTATCTCGAAAAAACCACGCAAACCCGCAGCGGCGAAAGAAAGTGAGATCAAAGATTTTAACTGGTCAGCTTCGAGGAGTAAAAACCCACGGGCGTTGAAAGAGCGCTAACAGGGGCGTCAGCCCACAACCAGCAAATGAACTAACCTGGCCAGCACCTCAATCACTAAAGCGCTGCCGACGGCGATCAGTGCCAGCATAAAATAGAACTGTTTTTGATTGCTCATTGGCTGTCGATTTCCGGTTCCCTGAACTGACTATACTGTAGTGCGTATTCCTTAAACAAACAGTCAATATTTCAGTAAAAGCGTACCAGGGTGTAACGATGATGTATCAATATCTTAACGGTGAAAACTGGCGGCATATATTTATCGTCGGTGATTTACACGGTTGCCGCCGGATGCTGGATGAGCAGTTGCTGGCACATCACTTCGATGTGGAACAGGATTTGCTGGTCAGCGTGGGGGATTTGATTGACCGCGGTCCGGACAGCCCGGGCTGCCTGGCGCTGCTCAATGAACCCTGGTTTCGCAGCGTGCGCGGCAATCACGAAGAGATGGCCCTGAATGCTCTGAGCGGGGGTAATCACCAGCAGTGGATGAGAAATGGTGGTGACTGGTTTTATCAGCTCGATGGAGTGCGGATGATTGAGGCAAAACATGCGCTTAATCGTTGTCGGGAAATGCCGCTGATCCTCCATCTGTTGCTGGAGGATCAAATAGTGGTGGTGGCCCATGCCGATTATCCTGGCGACCACTATGCCTGGGGAGCGGAGGTTGACTGCGCTGAAGTGGTGTGGAGCCGTTCCCGTATTGAATCACTGCAAAAAGGCAGGGGAGCCGCCATTACCGGGGCGGATGCCTTCTATTTTGGCCACACGCCGCTTTCCGCTCCCCTCAATGCTTACAATCAGCATTTTATTGATACCGGTGCCGTATTCGGCAACCGGCTGACGCTGGTGCAGGTTCAGTGAGCATCTTCAGGATGAGAACAGCTTCCCGTCGCGGACCAGATCGCGCGGATAATTGTTTTTGATCCGGCTGTTAACCTTTTTAGCCAGTCCGATTGGGTGTTGCTGGCAGGTCACAATCACTTCATCTGCGGGTAAATCACGCTCCGGATAGATGTCCCGACCGCGATACCACTCTTCCGCTTCCGCCAGGGTCAATTCAAGCCGGTTTGCCGCTTCTGGCTTCGCCAGCGCAATCACCGCTTCATGCTGCCAGCGAAAGCCTTTCGGAAAAGTTTCCGCCAGCTTCAGCCCAATACGCGAAAAGCGAACTTTACCCAGCAGCGGTTCAATGGCGCGCGGAAACAGCCACAGCTCTTTATCACGCTGCCACAGGCCGTGGGTTTTGCTGTTCCACGCCAGGCCAGATTTTCCTGCAGCATTGGCGATCTCCTGTTCCTCGCGCGGTCTTACCGGAGTGAAAGGAAGCTTACCGACTTTATAGCCAGGAAGCGGGAGAGGAGGCACGCTTTGCACTTTACGTAATCGGGCAACGAAAAAACCTTCGCTGTCGAAAATCTGTGGGAAAACATGCAGGAACCCTTCTTCCGTACAGGCATGTTCCGCGCCAGGGAACAGAGAATGTAGCGGTTCGATGTCAACAGCACCAGGGTACGCCGCCATCAGCCAGGCCACTACCTGCTGATTTTCGCTGCGGTTCAGGGTGCAGGTTGAGTAAATCAACGTGCCACCAGGGCGCAGGGCATGGAAAGCACTCTCAATCAGGTCGTGCTGAGTGGCAGCTATCTCAGCCATGCTCTCCGGCGTCCAGTTACGCAGGGCATCTGCATCTTTCCTGATCACACCTTCGCCGGAACAGGGCGCATCCAGCAGAATGGCATCAAACGTCTCCGGCAGCGCCGGTCCGAATACGCGGCCATCGAAATGGGTCATGGCAGTATTACTGACGCCGCAGCGGCTGAGGTTAGCATGCAGCACCTTCACCCGGCTGGCGGAGTATTCATTGGCCAGAATGGCTCCTTTATTTCCCATCTTTGCCGCAATCTGCGTGGTCTTCGATCCCGGCGCGGCCGCCACATCCATCACTCGTTCAGGATCGGGACAGCCGTCAAACAGGGCGGTGACCGGGAGCATTGAACTCGCTTCCTGAATATAGAACAGACCCGAAAGATGTTCTGCGGTGCTGCCCAGCGGGATGGCATCAGCATCATCGCGTGAAATCCAGAATCCTTCTTCACACCACGGGATCGGCGTCAGCGCCCACTGATAAGGTTCCACCAGGGCCAGAAAGTGAGCCACGCTGATTTTCAGCGTATTAACCCGCAGGCTGCGGCGTAATGGCTGCTGGCTGATTGCCATAAATTTGTCGAATTCGGCTGCATCAGGCAGCAGTTCGCGCATCTGGTTGAGAAAGAGCTCGGGAAAATACACACGTGAGGAGGAGGAGGACACTGAAAAATTCCGTCTGGAAAAAAGTAGGGCGAGTTTATCACATCCCCGACGGCATAAAAAAACGGGCAGCCTGAGCTGCCCGTCCGGATTAGTTAGCGGGGAGCGCCGTCCCCCATTTGCGCCAGTCCTTCGGTTCTTCATCTTCCAGCAGGAAGTGTTTGCCAGAGGACGCCTGCGGGGCCAGCGGAATGGTTGGCGGCGTGGCAAAGGCAATGCCACCCTGAATAAACTGCTGGAAGGTACCGGTTTTCACCACACCACCGATCAGTCCGAATTTCAGGTTATAGCCGGAAGCCAGCCAGAACACCGAGTTATTGCGTACCAGGTGCTGATACTTTTTGCTGATCCGCAGCGTAATTTGCACGCGGTCGGCCATTGCACCCAGCGAAGTTCCGGTTACGGTACCCACTTCGATACCGCGGAACAGAACCGGCGTGCCAACAGAGAGCGAGCCTCCTTCAGGCGCGTCCATCACCACGTTCAGCCCGTCAAGATAACGCGCATCGGTAATGGTCGACTCCTGCAGTTCAAAGCTGCGTTGGGCACGCCCTTTACCCGGATCCACGTTGATGTAGGGCTGGAGCAGCGTATCCAGATGGTTAACGCCTGCAGCAGAAATCTCCGGAGAGACAACCGAGAAGCGGCTGCCCAGCCTTGCAAAATCCTGCACGTATTCCGGATAGAGGACTGCTTTGGCAATCACCTGGTTTTTATCCGGGCTGAGCGCCAGTGATTCGAGCTGACCGATGGTGATGCCGAGATAGCGAATTGGCATACCTGCCGACAGCTTGCTGGCATCGTAGGTGTGCAGCGCAATCTGGCTGCCGACCGCTCGGGCAGCCGTTTCCGAATCATACAGCACGCGCTTGTCTTTGCTGGTCAGCCCCACACCGGCACCCACCAGGTTATCGAAGCTGATCGCACCTTTCAGCGCACGGTTCAGCGGCGAAGCCTGAACCGTCAGGCCACTGCCGTTCAGCTGTACGCGGGCACCGCCTTCAGACCAGAACACGCTGTTCGGTGTCAGCAACTTGCGGTACTCCGGCTTGATATGCACCCGCACATCGAACTCGTTAGCTCTTGGCGTCACGTCAACGATTTGACCCACCTGGAACTTACGATAGAGCACCACGGAACCGGCCTGAATATCCGGCAGGCTGTTGGCGGTCAGCGTCAGAGTGGTGGGCAGCTGATTGGTGGTAATACCTTCCGCTGCTTTCTCCGCGTTGGCATACAGCGGATAGCTCTCTTTCACTTCGCCTTTGCTGCCCGGATCGAGGCGGATACCGCCATCAATCCATTCGCGGGCGCTGGCACCCAGCACTTCCATTCCGTCCAGGCCCAGCTTCACGTCCAGGCGGCTGTTAATGATGAACTTACTGTCACCATGTACGAGATGCCGGTAATCAGATGCAACAGCCACGACGAAGTTGACCCCTTGCTCCGTCAGCGTGCGGCTGACCACCTGGCCAATCTGCATGCCGTGCAGCATCACCGGCTGACCGGCATCAATGCCATAACTCTCGGGCGAGGTTAGTTTGACCTCGATGGCATTCGGCTGCTGCAGCAATGACTCATTGCCCGGCAGCACGGTGTAATGATCCTGCGGAGGCCCTTCGCCCGGGATCAGCTCCAGTGTATTTCCGGTGAGGAGGCTGCTGAGGCTGGTATCCGACAGGCTGATTTTTGGGCTGCGCATTTCAATACGGGTGCCGCTGCGCATCAGCCCTGTGACTGAGGGATCGATAGTCAGTTCGCCGGTCACTTTACCGCCAGGCTGCAGGTTGAGGCTGGTCAGCGTGCCGACTTCCAGTCCCTGATACATCAGCACCGTACTGTTAGCTTTCAAATTTTTGCCGTCAGGCAGGTCGAGTTTGATGCTGACGCCACGATGGCTGTGTGCCAGGTCAGGATAGAGGTCGTAATTGTCGTCGGTTTTCGCCTGTCCTGACTCTTCAGGTGAGTCAAACGCTATCGCTCCGTTTACCAATGCGGCGAGACTTTCCAGTTCGACTTTCGCACCACTGAGACCAACGTCCGCCTTCACGCCCGAAACGTTCCAGAAGCGGCTGTCCTTTTTCACCAGATTAGTGAAGCGACGCTCGATCAGCACGTCAACCGTCACGCCCTGATTGCCTGGATTAATGCTGTAATCGTAAACCCGGCCGACCGGAATTTTGCGATAATAGACCAGCGATCCGGTATTCAGCGACCCCAAATCCGGGGTGTGCAGGTGGATCAGCATCTCGCCGGTATTCACACGATACTTTGGCTGAGTGTCCAGCGCGACGAAGTTTTCCTTCGGCTGACCTTTGCCCGGCATCATGCCGATGTAGTTACCGCCAACCAGCGCATCCAGCCCGGAAACGCCCGCCAGTGAGGCTTTAGGCGTAACCAGCCAGAACTGCGTGTTCTCACGCAGCGCATCCTTCATGTCATTTTTGATGCTGGCTTTGATTTTGATGGTCCGCAGGTCGTCAGTCATGCTGATGCCCTGCACCAGACCTACCTCCACGCCCTGGTAACGCACCGGGGTTCTGCCCGGCACAATGCCGTCCGCCGTAGCGAAATCAATGGTGACCGTAGTGCCGCGCTCCTGGTAGTTAGTCCAGACCAGCCAGCCAGCGATCAGCAGCGCAATAAAGGGCAGCAGCCAGAACGGCGAAATCTTGCGCCGGTTTTTAATGCGTGCGTTAGTCGGTGTAGTCGGCGTTTCCTGTTGCATGTGCATCCCAAAGTAAACGGCTATCCAGCCACTCGACGGCGAGGATAGTGAGGATGACCGATGAGCCAAAATAGAAGGCTGCCGGTCCCATGGTAAAAGCCAGAAGCTGGTCACGATTAACCAGCGACATGGTTAGCGAAATCACAAACAGATCCAGCATCGACCAGCGGCCTACCCAGGTGACCACCCGCAGGAGGCGGACTCGGGTTTTCAGGCCCTGTTCGCATTTAAAATGAATGCTGATCAACAGCGTGAGCAGCACTATCACTTTAGTAAAGGGAACCAGAATACTGGCAATAAATACTACTGCGGCCACGGGAATATTTCCCGCAGCCAGCGACATGATGCCGGAAAGGATGGTGTCCTGCTGTTTCGCACCATTAAGGTAGATGATTGAAATTGGCAGCAGGTTCGCCGGGATCAGCAGCACTATTGAGGCGATCAGTGCCGCCCAGGACTTTTGCAGGCTGAAGCGCCGCCGGAAATACAGTGGGGTATGGCAGCGCGGGCAACGTCCGCGATCGTCAGGCAGTCCCGTGTGGTGGCAACTGAGACAAACCTGCAACTGCTCCGGAGCCACATTCAGGTGTGGCTGCGGGTAAAAGCGGTGCCACAGCTGCTCGACATTTATATGAATTAGCGTGATCAGGCTGAGGATAGCCAGAGAGATAAAGGCTATCAATCCGGGGCCAAGAGTGATATCTGCATAATCCTGCACTTTAATTGAGGCGACCGCGATCCCGACCAGGTAGATATCCAGCATCACCCATTCCTTGAGACGGTCGAGCATCAGCAGGATCGGGCGCAGGTTCATGCCCAGCATATTGCCAAAATAGAGCCAGGCAATGGAAGCAACCAGCGTGGCAGGCGCACCGATGGTACAGAACGCTACCATTGATGCGGTGATCACATCTCCCTGCAGCGCCATCTGCGTGATGCCTTCCAGCAGGCTGGCGCGAATATTGGTGCCCAGCAAGCGAATGGTCAGCAGTGATTCGTTGAAAGCAAAGGGCATCAGCATCAACATAGTCACTGCCATTGCGGTCAGACGGGTCATTGACCAGTCACGGCCGTTCAGGATCCTGGCGTTGCAGCGGGGGCAGTGTGCCGACTGGTTGGATTTCACATCTGGTAAGGAAAAAAGGGTATCGCATTGCGGGCAACGCTGATAACGTGCCTGAGGCAGAGCATGGCTGATAGCGTGTATTTTCATAATCCTGATTTTGGTGCTCAGGCCCGGACCAGGTCCAGGGCAGGGTTAGGCTTTTTCATCGCCACGGCGGTAAATTGACCCATCCCGGTCATGCTCAACTGCTCCAGACGGATAAGGGTATATTAACTAACGGAATCATTCACCTTGTCCCGCTGGACATTTAATGCTTATTTTAACAGGCGGGGTCATGATGGGCCTCGTGACAAGTTTCCACAATGGTTAAAAAATGACAAAAGCAGAATTTTATTCGGACCTGAACCGTGATTTGCGTGCACTCATTGCAGGCGAGACCAGCTTTCTGGCGGCGATGGGCAATTGTAGCGCACTTTTATTTGAGCGCCTGGAAGGTGTTAACTGGGCAGGTTTCTATTTGCTGACCGAAGCGGATACGCTGGTGCTGGGGCCTTTCCAGGGCAAAATAGCCTGCGTGCGCATTCCTGTGGGCAAAGGGGTTTGTGGCACGGCGGTGGCTGAGAGTCGGATCCAGCGCGTGGATGACGTGCATGCGTTTCCGGGTCATATAGCCTGCGATGCGGCCAGCAATGCAGAAATCGTACTGCCGCTGGTGGTTAACGGCCAGACAATTGGCGTACTGGACATCGACAGCGTAGTGTATAACCGCTTCGACAGCGAAGACGAAGCGGGGCTGTCAGCCCTGACTGACGGGCTGTGTGAAGTGCTTGCCGGGTCTGATGTGGAAAAATTTATTCACATGAAATGCAGCTAAAGCTCTGGATCACGTAGCATTTGCCGATGGGGTCATTATAATGACGCCTGTTCATGCCTGCGGCTTGTTGGCTACCCGTTGTAATCAGGAAATTTCATGGAAAATCAACCCAAGTTGAATAGCAGCAAAGAAGTTATTGCCTTTCTGGCCGAGCGTTTTCCCCAATGCTTCAGTGCCGAAGGCGAAGCACGCCCGCTAAAGATCGGCATCTTTCAGGATTTAGTCGACCGTGTACAGGGCGAAATGAGCCTGAGTAAAACTCAGCTTCGTTCCGCGCTGCGCCTCTACACTTCCAGCTGGCGCTATTTGTATGGCATCAAAGCTGGTGCCACCCGCGTTGACCTGGATGGCAACGCCTGCGGCGTCCTCGACGAGCAGCATGTTGAACATGCCCGTAAGCAGCTCGAAGAGGCAAAAGCGCGTGTTCAGGCACAGCGCGAGCAGCAACAGGCGAAAAAACGCGAAGCGGGTGAAGAAAACGCCCCCCGTCGTCCTCGCAAGCCGGCCCGTAAGCCTTCTGCAGAAGGCGACCAGCCACGTCAGGCTCGCAGCAAACCACAGCGTCCTGCTGCTGAGCGCGCACCTGCCGCCGAAAGTCAGCCACCGCGTACCAAACCCGTCACCGATACTGCAGCATTGCAGGTGGGTCAGAATATCAAAGTCACCGCGGGTAAAAGTGCGATGGATGCGACCATTCTTGAGATCACTAAAGATGGCGTCCGGGTCCAGCTGGCTTCCGGCCTGGCAATGATAGTACGCGCAGAACACTTGCAGTTCTGATACGGAGGCCAATCAGGGCATGAACAACTTTTTCAGAACCACCGTTATTGCTGGGCTGCTGCTGGCAGGAAATGTTTTCGCTGCGGACAATATTACGCGCGCTGACCAAATCCCACAGCTTCACCAGGAAGCGCAACATGCGACAGTCAGTGAACGTGTTACCTCACGCTTCACCCGTTCACACTATCGTCAGTTCGATCTGGATCAGGATTTTTCCGCGAAAATCTTCACTCGCTATCTGAACCTGCTCGACTACAACCACAACGTCCTGCTCTCTTCGGACGTCGATCAGTACGCCAGCAAGAAGACCACCTTAGGCGATGAGCTGAAGAGCGGTAAGCTGGACGTCTTCTACGATCTGTACAATCTGGCACAGAAACGTCGCTTCGAGCGCTATCAGTACGCGCTGTCGGTGCTGAACAAGCCAATGAATTTCACCGGAAACGATACCATTGATATCGACCGCAGCAAGTCACCGTGGCCAAAAACCACTGCCGAGCTGAATCAGCTGTGGGATGCCAAAGTCAAATATGACGAGCTGAGCCTGAAGCTGACCGGTAAAGATGAAAAAGAGATCCGCGATGTGCTGACCAAACGCTACCAGTTTGCCATTCGTCGTTTGACTCAGAGTAACAGCGAGGACGTGTTCCAGCTGGCAATGACCGCCTTTGCCCGCGAAATCGACCCGCACACCAGTTACCTGTCGCCGCGCAACACCGATCAGTTCAACACCGAAATGAGCCTTTCTCTGGAAGGTATCGGTGCGGTATTGCAGATGGATGATGATTACACCGTGATCAATTCCATGGTCGCCGGTGGCCCTGCAGCGAAAAGCAAATCTATTACCGTTGGCGACCGCATTGTCGGTGTTGGCCAGCCAGGTAAGTCCATTGTCGATGTGATCGGCTGGCGTCTTGATGACGTTGTGGCGCAGATTAAAGGTCCTAAGGGCAGTAAAGTTCGCCTTGAAGTGCTGCCGGCAGGCAAGGGGACCAAAACCCGCATCGTGACCCTGACACGTGAGAAAATCCGTCTGGAAGATCGCGCGGTTAAAATGAGCGTGCACAATGTCGGTAAAGAGAAAGTTGGCGTGCTGGATATCCCAGGTTTTTACGTCGGCCTGACTGATGATGTGAAAGTGCAGCTGCAGAAACTGCAGAAGCAAAACGTTGACAGTATCGTTATCGACCTGCGTACCAACGGCGGCGGTGCACTAACAGAAGCGGTTTCGCTCTCCGGCCTGTTTATCCCAAGCGGCCCGGTGGTACAGGTTCGTGACAACAATGGCAAAGTGCGTGAAGACAGCGATACCGATGGCATTGTTTATTATAAAGGCCCGCTGGTGGTGCTGGTCGACCGCTTCAGTGCATCCGCGTCAGAAATCTTTGCGGCGGCAATGCAGGACTACGGTCGTGCGCTGATTGTCGGTGAGCCGACCTTTGGTAAAGGTACCGTGCAGCAGTATCGTTCGCTGAACCGTATCTACGATCAGATGCTGCGTCCTGAATGGCCTGCGCTGGGTTCCATCACCTACACCATTCAGAAGTTTTATCGCGTTAACGGCGGCAGTACTCAGCGTAAGGGCGTAACGCCAGATCTGCTGATGCCAACGGGTGTGGAAGCGGTTGAAACGGGTGAAAAGTTCGAAGACAACGCGCTGCCGTGGGACAGCATCAATGCGGCGAACTACACCAAAACCGGCGACATGAAACCACTGGAGCCGCAGCTGCTTAAAATGCATCAGGACCGTATCGCAAAAGATCGCGAATTCCAGTACATCATCAAAGATATCGCGCGTTTCAATGCTAACAAAGATAAGCGCAATATCATTTCTCTGAACCTCGCAGAGCGCGAGAAAGAGAACCGAGAAGATGATGCACTGCGTCTTGAGCGCATCAATGCCCGTTTGCAGGCTGAGGGCAAAAAGCCGCTGGCTAAGCTCGAAGATCTGCCAAAAGACTACAAAGAACCCGATCCGTATCTTGATGAAACGGTCGATATTGCTAACGACCTGGCGCAGCTTGAGAAAGCTCAGACGCCACCGGCGACAGCAAAATAACCCTCAGGGCACAGCACAGTCTGTGCCTTTTTTTTTACCTGAATTTTTCACACTCCCGGTTAATCTTCACCTTTTCTGATCACAGGCTGACAGGCGCATTCTCCGCGCGTAAAGCAAGATGCGTCAAAATGTAAAGTTATGTCTTTTTAGACACTTAAATCAGGAGAGTGCTTGAAATGTTTTGCTATGCCCATAGGATAGTTATCCGCCAAGAGCGATTTTGTTAACTGAGGAAGAAGAAATTTTATGATGCGTATTGCGCTTTTCCTGTTGACCAACCTGGGGGTAATGTTGGTTTTCGGGCTGATACTCAGCCTGACAGGGATCCAGTCAAGCAGTGTACAGGGCCTGATGATTATGGCGGGTCTGTTTGGCTTCGGCGGTGCGTTTGTTTCACTGCTGATGTCTAAATGGATGGCGTTGCGTTCCGTAGGCGGTGAAGTTATTGAGCAGCCACGCAACGAAACCGAACGCTGGCTGATTCAGACTATTGCACAGCAGGCGCAGCAGGCAGGCATCGCCATGCCGCAGGTCGCTATCTACCACGCGCCGGATATCAACGCCTTTGCTACGGGTGCCCGTCGTAATGCGTCGCTGGTAGCCGTCTCCACCGGCCTGTTGCAGAACATGAGCCGCGACGAGGCCGAAGCGGTGCTGGCGCATGAAATCAGCCACATTGCCAACGGTGACATGGTCACCATGACGTTGATCCAGGGTATCGTGAACACCTTTGTGATCTTTATCTCGCGTATTATTGCGCAGATTGCTGCCGGTTTTATGTCCGGGGATCGCGATGAAGGTGAGAGCAACAACGGCAACCCGCTGGTGTACTTCGCGGTGTCGATGGTGCTGGAGCTGGTGTTTGGTATTATCGCCAGCATCATCACCATGTGGTTCTCCCGCCACCGCGAGTTTCACGCCGACGCCGGTTCGGCAAAACTGGTGGGCCGTGAGAAGATGATTGCTGCACTACAGCGTCTGAAAACCAGCTATGAGCCGCAGGAAGCCAGCACCATGATGGCGTTTTGCATCAACGGCAAATCGAAGTCACTGAGCGAGCTGTTTATGTCGCATCCGCCGCTGGATAAGCGTATTGAAGCGCTGCGCAGCGGACAGTACCTGAAGTAGTTGTCTCAGGCTGAACCAAAAACCGGGCTGTAAGGCCCGGTTTTTTTATGCCTGTTAAGGACGGGGCTGGGTGATGCGCAGCGCGCTGACAACTGCGGCAACGGTGGAAAAACTGCCTGCCAGCAGCAGCGAGGCATGGGTGCCGCGTGTATCAAACAGATTGAACATCAGTGCGACCAGAGCCGCGCCGCTGGTCTGGCCGAGCAGGCGAGCCGTGCCTAGCATGCCACTGGCTCCGCCGCTGCGATGGCGTGGTGCGGAAGAGATGATGGTGTGGTTGTTGGGGGACTGGAATAACCCGAATCCGGCTCCGCACAGCGCCATTCGCCAGATTATGTTCAGATCTTCCGGTGAAGCAGGCAGCAGTGCCAGAGAAAACAGTCCGCAGGCAAACATTCCCAGTCCGACCGCGCCCAGCAGCCCGGCGTGATACCTTTCGATCAGCCTGCCGGCAATCGGCGCCATCACCATGGTGGCCAGCGGCCACGGAGTCAGCAGCAGGCCGGTCGCCACTTCTCCGCGATGCAGCACTGTTTGCAGGAAAAACGGCAGCGAAACCATCGCCAGCATCTGCGCGCAGAAAGAGCAGACTGAAGTGCCCAGAGACAGCGAGAAGACGGGAATACGCAGCAAATCAACCGGCAGCAGCGGGAAGGGCAGACGCAGCTGGCGGCGGATAAAGAAGAAGCCCACGACGAACAAGCCGAGAACTTCCGCCAGCACCAGCCGGATATTCTGTCCCTGAGCAAAGCCACTAAGAGCTGAGATCAGCAGGCCGAAGGTCAGGGCATTCATGATCGCGCTGGGAATATCGAAGCGCTGTTCTTTGCTCTTTTGCATATTATCCGGCAGGAAGCGGAATGCCAGATACAGTGCCGCCAGCCCGACCGGGACGTTTAGCAGGAACAGCCATTTCCACGAGGCAACAGACAACACCGCAGCCGCTACCGTAGGCCCGGCTGCGGTGGAAACGGCGACAATCAGCGAGTTAATGCCCATCCCCCGGCCCAGAAAGCGTTGCGGATAGATAATCCTGATCAGCGCGGTATTCACGCTCATCAAGGCCGCACCGCCAAACCCCTGCAGCACGCGGGCAAACGTCAGCATCCCCAGTGAATTCGACAGGGCGCAGAACAGCGAGGTACAGGTAAACAGCACCAGGCCGCACTGATAAACCCGACGGTAGCCAAGAATATCCCCAAGGAAAGACAGCGACAGTAAAGAAATGATGATCGCCAGCTGATAGGCGTTAACAATCCAGATCGACTCCGCCGGGCTGGATTGTAACTCACGTGCAATGGTCGGCAGGGCTACGTTGGCGATAGCGCCATCAAGTACGGCAACGGTGATACCCAGGGCAATAGCAAGAATGGCGCCGTAGCGCTGAGGAACGGGAAGGCCGTCCTGTTGTGGAGTTTGCGGCATAGTCCGGATTAGTCAGGAGAGTGAATATCATTATGCTAATGATTTTTTACTGAGTATTCCAATCTGTTAATGAACTAAAACTATCAGCAGATGTGTCCGTCTGATTTGCTTACGGGCATTGCGCCTCTTACGTGGCCAAACGTATACTGGAAATAGCGTTCCATTTTTTATAAAACAGTTAAAAAGGTTGGCTCATGGCAAAGGACGAATTGGACAAACAGCCGGATTCAGTCTCCTCGGTGCTGAAGGTTTTCGGCATCCTGCAGGCGCTGGGCGAGGAGAGGGAGCACGGCATTACTGAGCTTTCACAGCGTGTAATGATGTCCAAAAGCACTGTTTACCGCTTTTTGCAGACAATGAAATCATTAGGGTATGTTTCGCAGGAAGGGGAGTCAGAAAAATACGCCCTGACTCTGAAGCTGTTCGAGCTGGGTGCTAAAGCATTACAAAACGTTGATTTGATCCGCAGCGCGGATATTCAGATGCGTGAGATTTCCCGGCAGACGCGGGAGACTATCCATCTCGGTGCGCTGGAGGAAGACAGCATCGTCTATATCCATAAAATAGACTCGCTGTATAACCTGAGAATGTATTCCCGCATCGGTCGTCGTAACCCCCTTTACAGCACCGCCATTGGTAAGGTGCTGCTGGCCTGGCGCGACCGCCATGAAGTGGAAGAAATTATCTCGGAGGTGATCTTCACCCGCAGTACCGCCCGGACGCTGAGCAGTAAAGAAGAGTTAATGCCCGTACTGGATAAAGTGCGTTCTCAGGGCTTCGGTGAAGATAATGAAGAGCAGGAAGAGGGGCTACGCTGTATCGCCGTGCCGGTTTTTGACCGCTTTGGCGTGGTGATTGCCGGCCTGAGCCTCTCTTTCCCGACAATTCGTTTTTCTGAGGAAGACAAAGCTGGCTATGTGAAGATGTTGCACCAGGCTGCCAGGCAGATTTCCGATCAGATGGGCTATCACAATTACCCGTTTTAATAACGTGGGCCGGAAGTCACCGGCCCGATATTCATCAGTTATCGACGACTTCAGTGCTTTTCTTCAGCAGTGGGCAGTCGGTCACGCCGACAATACCGCTGTCAGTATGCAGATACTGGGCGGTAACCATGCCACGGGCAGTCAGATACTGACACTGTAATCCCATACCGGCGACGTTTTTGGCACTTCCTGTCAGCACGCCATAGCCAGTCATCAACAGGACGAGCCAGATAATGACCAGCAGCGCAACAATGCGAACTAAAAATCTCATGTATTCCCCTTATAGTTTATCAGACAGCAACCCTGGCATTTCGCCCCGCTATCAGCGGCTACATATCAACATGTTGTGACAGCGTACGCAATTCGAATTGAGAATACACAACTGGTGACCTTTCGCCTGCGCGAACGTTCTGAAATTTATGTGAGCTGGCTATCAATTCGCGTGCGACCTGGTAGAATTCTTCAAGGTCTGCTCTCCAGTCAGGAAGCAGAGTAGCTTGAACTTTGAGGCACTTATGAATGAGATAGCGAATGGCGCAATGGGTTATACGTCGATGGGGTTTTTGGTCGCGCTGGCGATCGTCGGGTTGATAGCCTGGTATTTCATTAATCGTGCCAGCGTAAAAGCCACTCAACAGGTTCGCCTGCTGGAGGCATTACTGGAAGAGCAGAAGCGGCAAAATGCACTGCTGCGCCGCCTGACGGATTCCGTGGCCGGTAAAGAGCAGGCCGCCGGCAGTGAGAAAGAGAGCAAAGACTTTACCCGTTTGATCCCGGAGCGATAATCGCCCAACTCAAGGACAGATATTCTATGGTGTGGCTCAACCCCTGGTACGATCCCCTCAAGGCGCATCACACGCCTGATGGTTTTTGTAATCATGAAGAAGAATTGCGGCAGAATGGTGATCTCAGGCGCTGGCGCCAGGAGCGTAAAGCGGAAGGATTGCCTTTTCCTCCGGCTCAGGGCTATGACAAGTTTACTCAGCAGTGGTGGCAGAAAGCGGATCTCACTGGTGAGGAGGACGCCGTTTGGTGGCTGGGTCATGCCTGTTTGCTGCTGCGGTCTGGCGGAAAATATACGCTTATCGATCCAGCTTTGTCCAGGCGCGTCTCACCGGTGAGTTTCTTCGGTCCGAAGCGCAAAACGCCCGCTGCACTTGAGATTAAAGACTTACCGGCGCTGGACTGCGTACTGATCTCGCATAGTCACTACGATCATCTTGATCGACCTACCATAAAAAAAATTCTTAAACGCTTTCCCAAAACCCAGTTCGTAGTGCCACTGGGGCTAAAGCCGTGGTTCAGCAGGCTGGGTGCCCGAAATGTGGTGCAGCTGGACTGGTGGGAAACCACCGACGCTGCAGGGCTGCAAATTCATGCTGTACCTGCCCGTCACTGGAGCATGAGAACGCCCTGGGACCGGAACCATTCGCTGTGGTGTGGCTGGGTGATACAAAATAAAGAATTAAATTTCTGGTTTACCGGTGACAGTGGTTATACGGAAAATCTATTGGAAATTTCCCGACGACTGGGGCCATTCAACCTGGCGGCATTACCTGTGGGGGCTTATGCACCAAAATGGTTCATGCGCGGGCAGCATATGGACCCGGAACAGGCAGTGCTTCTGCACCAGGCATTAGGTCAGCCGCTGAGTATCCCTATCCATTGGGGTGTGTTCGAACTGGCGGACGAATCGCTGGATGAACCGCCGAAAGTGCTGTCGGCGGCCATGCAGGCAGCAGGAATGGATGAAAGCCGATTCCAGCCATGGAAAATTGGCGCGAAAAAGGCGCTAAATAATATATTCCAGGAATAATCCTAAAACCCTTTTATTTAACGCTGTGAAGAAATGAGAAGCACGTCTAATAATACAAAGAGATTGATGGTACGACCGGGAATAAATTGAAGACCTTTGTGCTTTTTAATGGGGCAATGTGAAATACAGCCTCCTGATTTTGGTGCAATTTAAAATGAAATTGTACCAGCGGCTTCTTTTTGTACACCAGTGGTTGACAGACTTTTAACCTATGACCTTCTTGGGGCAATGAATTTTTTTGAGCAAGCAATGCCATAATTGTGCAATAAATTCAGGCCATACTGGTGACAGCGTTAAACGGGGGGAATAGACTTCGGCGAGACGGCGGGCTATCATAGACCCTACGTTTTGAGTAACAATTAGGCCTGCAGCATTCGGTTTTTAACCATTAACGTTTTCAGACGCTCTGCATAATGTGCAAATTGTGCCAGACCCGTTTCAATAGTGTGCGGCATCTCTATCACTGTTTAAAAATGACTTGCCATTAATAAACGAATATGTGATAACGCTTTCTGGGTTAAACGAGGTACAGTTCTGTTTATGTATGGCATCTTCAGTAAAGAAGTTCTGAGCAAAGACGTTAAGTTGAATACCGCTTCCTTGCCGAGCCTTAATTCGTGCCTCATGCAGTAGTGTCTCTGGTTTTTCTGTACGTAAGCCCTCGGGCGAATAAACACTCTAAGGAATTTGCAAAATGGCAAAGATTAAAGGTCAGGTTAAGTGGTTCAACGAGTCTAAAGGTTTTGGTTTCATCACCCCAGCTGACGGCAGCAAAGATGTGTTCGTACACTTCTCTGCAATCCAGGGTAATGGCTTCAAAACTCTGGCTGAAGGCCAGAACGTTGAGTTCGAAATTCAGGATGGCCAGAAAGGCCCTGCTGCTGTGAACGTCACCGCTATCTAATTTTCGATCTGAGCCTGCTATTGCCCGCGCGTCGTGTAATCCAGGCAAGAATCTGAATGTCAAAGCCCTGCCAGAAATGGCAGGGCTTTTTCGTTGGCTGCAGGAAAGGGTGCCGTCGTCGGTCGCTTTCCGGTAAACTGCCGCCGTCAATGTTGCCGGAGAAGTGCTATGTCGTACCTGTGTCCCCTTTGCCATCAGCCCTTGCTGCCTGAAGCGTCCGTCTGGCGCTGTGAAAACCGGCACCAGTTTGATCGGGCAAAAGAGGGCTACGTTAATCTGTTGCCGGTACAGCATAAGAGATCCCGCCAGCCAGGCGACAGCGCAGATATGATGCAGGCACGGCGCGAGTTTCTCGATGCCGGACACTATCAAGCTCTGCAGCAGAAAGTTTGTGAGTTGTTTGAGCGTGTACTGCCGCAGTCGCCAGTCAGCCTGCTGGATATTGGCTGCGGGGAAGGGTATTACACCCACGAAGTGGCTAACCGCCTGCAGGCGCGAGGTGAGGCTTTGATTTACGGGCTGGATGTGTCAAAAGTCGCGGTGCGCTCTGGTGCTAAGCGTTATCACAACGTTGAGTTCTGTGTGGCTTCCAGCCACCGTCTGCCCTTTGCAGGCGCTCAGTTTGATGCAGTGCTGCGAATTTATGCACCCTGTAAGGCTGAAGAACTGGCACGTGTGGTGAGGGATAATGGTTATGTGCTGACCGTTACGCCAGGTCCACGCCATCTGATCCAATTTAAAGAGCTTATCTATCAGGAAGTGAAACTGCACGATGAAACGCCGGAGCGGATGGACGGTTTTGAGCTGGTGGAACAGCATTCACTGAATTATCCGCTGCGGCTGAACAGCGAAGAGTCTGCAGCACTGCTGCAGATGACGCCGTTTGCGTGGCGCGCACGTCCGGAAGTGTGGGGAGTACTGGCAACCACCAGCGAGTTTGCCTGTGAAACCGACTTTACCCTGCGTTTATGGCAGCGCAGGGTAGTTGCAGAACTTACTGCTGTTCAACCATAAACTGATAAATACTTTCAAGATCGTCCAGCTTGCGAACATGGATCAGCAGGCGGCGATTTTCCAGCTCAATAACCAGAATACCGTCTTCTGACAGGTTCATACTTTTAATCCGGCTCCAGGCGATAAAGATATTGGCGTAATAGAAGCCATTGGCCTTTAAAAGCAATTTAGGCAGCCGGATCCAGAACAAATAAAGCGAAACAAAAGCCAGAGCCAGCAGCAGTGTGGTGGTGATCTGCGGGCCGTGATTATTCAGGTTTTGATACAGCAGAATGGCGATCAGGCCAACGAAGATCAGGCTGTCCAGCTTGTTTCTTCGTTTCAGCAGCACCTTCAGACCGGTTTTGCCATGCAGACGGTCCATAATCAGTTCATCGTAAATCGCGTAAAGCAGAAACAACGTGATAAACAGCACGATGACGTAATCAGTCAGTGACATCTTTTTTCCTCTGAAAGAACAGCCGGGATCGTTTTAGTCAAAGCGATTCCGGCTGACCTCTGAATAAATACCGGGGTTTCCCCCGGTATTCACGGTTACACGCCGAGCAGGCCGATCCAGTATCCAAAGATACCGATCACGAAGAAGCCCATAATAATCCACAGCGCGTTGACTTTACGTCGCAGCAGCCACATACAGCCAAAGGTCAGCAGCAGCGGGATCAGCCCTGGCATCAGCTGGTCAAGAATTGACTGCACGGTGGTGACGGTGGTTTTACCCGTCTGGTCGGTAATGCGTGATACAACCAGCGGCACGTTAACGTGGGTCCATTTGTTAACCAATGCCCCCATCACAAACAGGCCCAGAATCGACGCCCCCTCGGTCAGTTTCTGCAGGAAGCCACCCCCCATATCGCCGACGATATCCACGCCTTTACGGTAGCCGTAAGCCACACCGTAATAGCGAACCAGCATACGAACCAGGTTAAACAGAACAAAGAACAGCAGAGGGCCCAGCAGACTACCGCTCATCGCGATACCGGCTCCCAGCGCGGCGAACACCGGACGAACGGTGCCCCAGAAAATAGGGTCGCCCACCCCAGCCAGCGGACCCATCAGACCCACTTTGATGCCGTTGATTGCCGCATCATCAATCGGTGCGCCGTTAGCACGCTGTTCTTCCATCGCCATGGTTACGCCAAGCACCGGAGCCGCAACGTAAGGGTGGGTGTTAAAGAACTCCAGATGGCGTTTGATTGCCTGCTTACGGTCATCATTGTTTTCAGGGTAGAGGCGACGGATCACCGGAACCATGGAGTAGCAGAAGCCCAGCGCCTGCATACGTTCAAAGTTCCATGAACCCTGGAACAGGTTAGAACGAAGGAACACGCCACGCACATCCCCCGGGGTCAGTTTCTTCTGCGTGCCAGCTGGCGCAGTAGTTGTTGTGGTATCAACCATTTGTTTTCACCCTTTCTTAATCTAATTCGTTATCAAGGTCGTTGGCTACCGGGCCGGAACCCTGTGCACCCGCCACGCGGTTGTACTTCGGTGCCAGCTGGATATACAGAATCGCCATCACCACACCAATCACGCCCAGCGCAACCAGGTTAAAGCTGGTGAAGGCCGCGGTAACGAAACCGAGGTAGAAGAAAGGCATCAGGTAACCTGCGCGCATCATGTTGATGACCATCGCATAACCGACAACCACAATCATGCCACCGGCAATGTTCAGGCCATTGGTGACCACCTCAGGGATAGATTCGAGCATACCCTGAACAACGCTGGTACCCACGGAAACGGCAACGATGATTGCCGGAATGGCGATACGCATTGCCTGCAGAACCAGGGCTGATACGTGGATCCAGGATATAGCGGAGAGGTTGCCTTTTTCGGCCGCTTTATCTGCTGCGTGCTGGAAGGCCACGGTGATAGTACGCACGATAATGGTCAGTACCTGACCAGCCGCGGCCAGCGGAATGGCCAGTGCAATACCGGCACCAACGCTCTGACCTCCGGCGATGACCAGGATAGTCGAAATAATCGAGGCAAGGGCAGCATCAGGGGCAACCGCTGCACCGATGTTCATCCAGCCCAGCGCGATCATTTCCAGCGTACCACCGATAATAATACCGGTTTTCATATCCCCTAAAATCATGCCGATTAAGGTACAGGCCACCAGTGGGCGGTGGAACTGAAACTCATCGAGAATGGAACCCATACCTGCAATACAGGCAACGATAAATATCAGCACAATTTGAAGAGTGGTAATCTCCATTGTACTTCTCCTCTGACATTCGTGAACTGAGTTAAACCTGACTCGTCAGGCAATAAATTATGGCCGGCTTAATGGGCCATTTTGCCAATCAGGTCCATCATTTTAAGACGCTGATCGCTGGAGACCTTACGCACCTCCAGTTCAATACCGCGCTCGTTCAGTTTCTTGAAGGCGACAATATCTTTTTCATCCACCGAAACGGCGTTATTTACCTGCGTTTTGCCCTGACGGAATGCCATACCGCCAATATTGACGCTGGTAATTTTCACGCCGTTTTCCACCAGACGTTCCACATCGGTAGGGTTGGTGAACAGCAACATGACGCGGTCGTTAGCGTATTTCGGGTTATTCCAGACGCGGATCATTTTGGCGATGTCCACCACGTGAGCGGTGACGCCAGGAGGGGCAACCTGAGTCAGCAGGGTTTTACGAACCTGGTCCGCAGCCACCTCATCACTGACCACAATAATGCGGGTGACGTTGGTTTCTTTGGTCCAGCGGGTCGCAACCTGACCATGGATTAAGCGGTCATCAATACGGGCCAGGCCGATCTTCATGTAATCGTTTGGACCCATGGGTTTCTGTGCCGCGGGAGCCGCTTTGGCCGGGGTAGCGGCGACCGGGGCAGGTGCCGGCTCTTTCGCTTTCAGGGCCTTCACCCCTTCGCGGCCTGTTTCTACCGCCATAGCGACCAGTTCATCAAAGGTGGGATCGTCATCGCGTGCCATTAAGGTTTCCACCAGCATCGGGATATTTACCCCGGCGATAACCTCATGGTTTTCTTTATCAACCACGATACGGCTGGCTGCATTGAACGGGCTGCCACCCCAGGTATCGACCAGAAAAAGTACGCCCTGGCTGGTGTCTAAATCGGCCATTCGTGCCTGATATTTCTCAATCAGGGTTTCCGCATTTTCGCCGGGCACAAAATCAATCCACCCCACGTTTTGCTGTTCCCCAAGAAGCATTTCTGCTGTTTTCAGCAGCTGCTCTGCAGCCCAGCCGTGCGTGCCGATGATAATAGCAATAGTCACTTGCTACCTCCTTATACAATAATCTGCGACCCGAAGTACTGGCGAGCCGCGCGAGTATTCAGCCAGATGCCAGAGCAAATAGCATGAATTAAAGGGTGTTTATATTTTGAGCTTTGTTAACGTTCTTTGTCACTGCTTAACGCCACAAACCCAAATTCAGAGACGGGATTTATTTTAGTCCGCGAAAAAATAAATTATGTGACGGTGCTCAGCTATTTAGACGCCGATATCATCTTCTGACGCCTTTGCTTAAAAGAGCAGCACGAAATGACCTGAAAATGTGTAAATGTAAGAAAATATTTTTGACGTAGCCGGTGCAGCTGTTTACAGTAGTGATCCTTATTTTTTACAGGAGTAACGGGCCTCAGCCCTCCCCATGGACTGTCACCGAAGTCGCTTAATCATGCCACCGGGTCATCCGGCCAGTTTCATCCCGTCATCTGACGACAATGTTCATTCCCTCTGTGTTTTCTCACGCTGTGCGATCCTGTGTTCGCCGGCTGCGTTTTCCCGTTCCTTTTTCCGGAGTCTGTAATGGAATTTCTTTTAGACCCCTCAATCTGGGCAGGTCTGCTGACGCTGGTCGTTCTTGAGATCGTACTGGGTATTGATAACCTGGTTTTTATCGCCATTCTTGCCGATAAGCTGCCGCCAAAGCAGCGTGATAAAGCGCGCCTGATTGGTTTGTCACTCGCGCTGATAATGCGTCTGGGTCTGCTGTCACTGATCTCCTGGATGGTGACTCTGACGCGCCCGTTGTTCAGCGTGGGGGAGTTCAGTTTTTCCGGTCGCGATCTAATCCTGCTGATTGGTGGTCTGTTCCTGCTGTTCAAAGCCACCATGGAACTGCATGAGCGGCTGGAGAACCGCGACCATGGAGAAGGGGGCAATAAAGGCTATGCCAGCTTCTGGGCCGTGGTGATCCAAATCGTGGTGCTGGATGCCGTGTTCTCACTGGATGCGGTGATTACCGCTGTGGGCATGGTAAATAACCTGGCGATCATGATGACCGCCGTGGTGATTGCGATGGGTGTGATGCTTCTGGCCTCAAAGCCGTTGACCAACTTCGTCAATGCGCATCCGACGGTGGTGGTGCTGTGCCTGAGCTTCCTGCTGATGATCGGTCTGAGCCTGGTGGCCGAAGGTTTCGGTTTCCATATCCCGAAAGGCTACCTCTACGCGGCGATTGGTTTCTCCATTCTGATCGAACTGTTCAACCAGATCGCACGCATAAACTTTATGCGTAATCAGGCCCGCAAGCCGATGCGTGAAAGAACCGCGGAGGCCATCCTGCGAATGATGGGGGGCCGTCGCAGTCAGGAAGCGAACAATGCAGAAGGTACAGAAGTGTCGGAAATCCTGCCGAAGGAAGCCTTTAAGGATGAAGAACGTTACATGATTAATGGCGTACTCACCCTGGCTTCCCGTTCAGTGCGCAGCATCATGACGCCGCGCGGCGATATCTCCTGGGTCGATGCCACCCGTCCGCTGGATGAAATTCGTATGCAGCTGCTTGATACGCCGCACAGCCTGTTTCCGGTTTGCCGGGGCGAGCTGGATGAAATCATCGGCGTGGTGCGGGCTAAAGAGCTGCTTGTGGCGCTGGATCATGGCATGGATGTGATGACGTTTGCTGCGGCAACGCCGCCAATCATCGTGCCGGAAACGCTGGATCCGATTAACCTGCTGGGCGTGTTACGTCGGGCTAAAGGCAGTTTTGTGGTGGTGACCAGCGAGTTTGGCGTGGTGCAGGGGCTGATTACGCCGCTGGACGTGCTGGAGGCGATTGCCGGTGAGTTCCCGGACGAAGATGAAACGCCGGACATCATTGCTGACGGTGACGGCTGGCTGGTCAAAGGCGGGACGGATTTACATTCGCTGCAGCAGCTGCTGGATACTCAGGTGCTGGTGAATCCGGATGACGATCATGCAACGCTTGCCGGTTTGCTGATTGCGCAGAAAGGGCAGTTGCCACAGGCTGGTGAGGTAATAGAGCTACCCCCGCTGCGTTTCCACATCATTGAAGCCACGGACTACCGTGTCGATCTGGTACGGGTGACTCGTGAGCGAGACCCTCACGATGAAGATCGGGAAGAATAACATCCAACGGGACGGAGCTTTTCGTCCCGGTTTGATCCGGCTCGCAGCAAATAAGTGAGACGATAGCGAAGGAAGGGGGCGAATTTATTCGTCCCCTTTTTTTTATTCAGGCAATCAGGGTCGTTTTATGCTCTCTGAGCCACTCAGGGAAGTCGCCCAGCGGCATTGGACGCGCGTAGAAATATCCCTGCAGCGTATCCACTCCTTTTTCACGCAGATACTCGGCCTGTTCTGCCGTTTCCACGCCTTCAGCCACCAGGCTGATATTCAGACGCTGGGCCAGCGAAATCACCATATCCGTGACTGTGGCGTTGATCGCGTCTGTGCCGATTGCAGCGGTGAAGACCTTATCGATTTTCAGCACGTCAGGGCTCAGCGTCTTCAGATAGGAAAGCGAACTGTGACCGGTGCCGAAGTCGTCAATCGCCAGCTTGACGCCAATTTTATGCAGATGCGACACCACACGTTGATCCACTTCCGGCAGGGAATCACGTTCGGTCAGTTCGACAATCAGCTGTGGTACCGGGTTGGCTGGCCACCAGAACCTCTGCAAATCGTCGATAATTTCACGATCGTGGAAATGGCTGGAAGCGACGTTAATCGCAATATGGAAAGTCGGGCAGGTTGGCAGCACCGGCAGCTGGCGAACCACCTCGCTGAGTACAAAGCGGGTGAGTGGGGCGATCAGATTATGCCGTTCAGCCAGTGGAATAAACACATCCGGAGGTATCCAGCCCTGACGCGGGTTGTGCCAGCGCAGCAGCAGCTCGATGCCGTCGCAGTCGCCGCTGCGTGAGTTAATCAGCGGTTGACAGTAAACCATAAATTCTCGGGCGGTAATGCCGTAGCTGATTTGCCACGACAGGCTCATCCGGTTCGCCGTAGCCAGCCAGACAATATAGCCCATCAGCAGGCTCAGTAGCAAAGCCAGCGGCAACTGGGAAGGGACGGTCATCAGAGCCAGTCGCGTCGGTGCCGGGCCAAATAAGGTAATACTGAACGGATATCGCAGTGAGGATTCCTGATAGCTGACTTCATCTTCAGAAGGGACAGCTTCTTCGATCATCGGATTGCCATATTCCAGGCTCTTACCGCCCACGTTGAAAATGGCACGTTCGACCCAGGGCAGAGTAGGCTCCAGCAGGTAGTTGCTCATCATCTCGATGTTGATCACCTGCAGGATACCGGCGCGGTTATTATTGTCGTGCGGCGTCCACAGTAGCAGGATCGGCGAACCTTTCAGCAGATGCTGGTCGGTGCTGAGCATCATGCGCTGATTATTAACCGCCAGTTCCGGAAAGGAGTTGCTGAAGCTGAGAGTCTTGCGGCCGAAAATACTGGAGCAGTACATGGTGTCTTTATCGACCAGGATAATGGAGCGTACGGTCTGCAGTGAAGCCAGCTTTTCAATCAGCGGGAAGCGCACCTCTTCGCAGGGTAACCCTACCAGACCGAGCGTGTTGTTGGCTGCCACGTCCAGCGGCGAAAACAGGCGGTCAAAACGCTGGATAGCGTTATCTGCAAAAGAGCGGGATTGTTGCTCGATACGGCTTTTTTCTTCAAAGAAACGGAATGCTAAGATGAGGATAAGAACCAATGCGGCAACGACCACAGCGATAAACAATCGCTTGCGGCGGAACTGTCCTAAAACTTCCTGGGACATTTGCATCAGTTAACCACCCTTTGTTCGAAACACGAAAACAGAGACCGAACACCCGTTATCGGCAAAATAAGCAGTAAGTTTAGTCTTATGTGAAAGAAATACGGAATAATTAAAACAGTGACTTATCGCACCGCCCGGTCAGAAACACTCTAGCGTTTTCTGGAATCAGGTGATAGCTGGCGGAGTAATTATTTTTTTATAAATTATAGAAAATACCACCCGAAAAGGGTGGCATTCACCGGTATGATGTCTGTTTCAGAAAATCAGTCGCACTGCACCTTGATTGCCAGGCCGCCGCGGGAGGTCTCCCGGTACTTGGCATTCATATCCTTCCCGGTCTCATACATGGTCTCGATGACCTTATCCAGCGACACGCGCGCTTCGCTGGTCCGGCGCATTGCCATCCTTGCCGAGTTGATCGCTTTGACGGAAGCAATGGCGTTGCGTTCGATGCAGGGCACCTGAACCTGACCAGCAACCGGGTCACAGGTCAGACCGAGGTTGTGCTCCATACCAATCTCCGCAGCCACGCAAACCTGCTCCGGGCTGGCTCCCAGCAGCTCGGCAAGACCGGCCGCCGCCATGGAGCAGGCCACGCCCACTTCCCCCTGGCAACCCACTTCTGCGCCAGAGATCGAAGCATTCATTTTATACAGGATGCCTACTGCGCCAGCCGCGAGGAAATAGCGAATAAAGATGTCCGGGCTGACCGACTGGATAAAGTGATCGTAATAAGCCAGTACCGCCGGAACAATCCCGCAGGCTCCGTTGGTGGGTGCGGTCACCACGCGGCCACCGGCAGCATTCTCTTCGTTAACTGCCAGCGCAAACATATTCACCCAGTCAATCACGTTCATCGGATCGCTGGAGAGTTTGTCCGAAGAGACCAGCAGGCGGCGCAGGGCAGAGGCACGGCGCGGCACGCGAAGCGGACCGGGCAGCACGCCTTCAGTGTTCAGACCGCGATCGATGCAGTCCCGCATGCTCTGCCATACGTCGGCAAAATAGCGCTCAATTTCCGCCTTGCTGTGCAGGGCCAGCTCGTTCTTCATCACCATGCCGGAGAGTGACAAACCGGTTTCGTGACAGTGCGCCAGCATCTCTTTGGCAGAGTTGAAAGGATAGGGCACCGATACTTCATCCAGCGTCGACTGACCGAAATGCTCTTCATCAACGATAAAGCCGCCGCCGATGGAATAATAGGTTTTGCTCCAGACTGGTTTTTCACCAGCAAAAGCGGTAATGCGCATGCCGTTTTCATGCAGGGAAAGGTTATCGCTGCGGAAGACCATTCCGCCTTCGCGTGGGAAGTCTACCTCATGGCGCCCGTTGGCCAGCAACAGTCGCTGACGCTCTTCCACATCACGGATAAAGCCCGGAATACCATCAATATCCACTGACTCAGGAGATGCGCCGGAAAGGCCCATGATAATCGCAATATCGGTATGGTGGCCTTTCCCGGTCAGCGACAGCGAACCGTAAACATCCACGGCAATGCGCGTGACGCTCTCCAGGATGCCCTGACTTACCAAATCGTCGACAAACTGTTTGCCGGCTTTCATTGGGCCCACAGTATGCGAGCTGGAAGGGCCAATGCCGATCTTGAACATGTCGAAAACGCTTATCACACTTTGCTCCTTAACGGGGCTACTGGAACCACCCGGAAACTGATGCACTAATAGTAATCATCCTGAGGCAGATGATCGCATGAAATAAACTAATCAGGTTCAGACAATAAAGTTATGGCAGCAGGCGGCCTGTCAGGCCGTTTTGTGCTGAAGTATGCCTTATCTGAACTAAGGCAAAGCGCGCAGGCTTCCGTAAGCGCCGGGCATCCTGATAATTTGCGCTGCAATATAAAGGATTCGCGCCAATTGTGAAGTGATTTAGTTGGTATAAAGCGCCACTTTATGGTGGTTAATAGCGAAAATGAGATGTCAGGCAGGCAATGCGTCGTTAATTTGTGCAGGAACTGTCTATTTTGCCACCTGCAAGCTGAGCTGGCGGATAATTCCTGCGGTCATGCCCCAGATAAAATAGTCCCCAAACCAGGAGAGCCAGACGCGATGGCCGATTCCGTTGCGCTGGATATCAAGCGAAGAGTAGCGGCTCAGCCTCAGCGCCTCCTGCAGTGGCATTTCAAAGACAGACTCCACTTCAACTTCACTGGCGTGCCAGCTGAGGGTATCCGGCAGGATGCCGACAACGGGCGTAACCTGAAAGCCGGTACTGCTGGTGACCACTGGCAGCACGCCGACGACGCGCACGCTGGCTGGTGGGATCGCCACTTCTTCTTCTGCTTCGCGCAGGGCGGTAGCGATCAGCGAGTTATCTTCAGGATCCATCATGCCGCCGGGAAACGCGACCTGTCCTGCGTGTTTTCTCAGCGTGGCGGCGCGCCGTGTCAGCAGCAGCGTGGGACGGGGACGATCGATAATGGGCACCAGCACGGCTGCCCGGCGGGCTGGCATTATCGCCGTCTGAACTTCCGGGAGCTGGAGCACAAACCGGCTCATGAACTGATCCAGCGTCAGATGATTATCCGCCATCGCGCTGTTCCAGGCAGGGAAGAATGCGATTCAGTTTGTCGTAGGTTTCCTGATATTCGGCCTGTTCGACGCTGTCGGCCACTACTCCGCCTCCGGCGGTACAATAGAGCTGGCCTGCTTCGGCGGTCAGCGTGCGGATAGTGATACTGGTATCCATCCGGCCACAGACGCTGAGATAGCCGATGCTGCCACACCAGGCATTGCGGCGATGGGGTTCCAGCTCATCGATGATTTCCATCGCGCGGACTTTGGGCGCACCGGTAATCGAGCCACCGGGAAAACAGGCACGCAGCAGATCGCAGGCGGTCAGTTCCGGCTTCAGCCTGGCAGTTATCGTGCTGACAAGGTGATGCACTGCGGGGAACTGTTCCACCACAAACAGTTCCGGCACCTGTACGCTGCCAGGCAGGGCAACGCGGCCAATATCGTTGCGCAGCAGATCGACGATCATCACATTCTCTGCCCGATCCTTAGGGGAATTCGCCAGCTTATCAGCCTGCTCCCGATCAGCCTGCGGGTCGCTGAGGCGGGGAAGTGTGCCTTTAATTGGCCGGGTTTCCACTGTCCCTGCCCCGATTTTCAGGAAGCGCTCCGGTGACAGGCTCAGAACAGCGCTACCCGGTAACCGGAGAAAGGCGCTGAAAGGCGCCCGGTTCTGCTGATTCAGCAGGTTGAAAGCCTGCCACTCATCCCCCTGGTAGCCTGCCTGAAAGCGCTGGGCAAGATTGATCTGATAGCAGTCTCCGCTCCGCAGCAGCTCCTGCACGCGGCGGAATTTCTCCCCATACTGCTCGCGGGTCATATTCGACAACCACGGGCTGGTCAGCCGGAAGGGCATAGCCTGCTGACGTGGTTGCAGGGCGTGCAGCCAGTTCAGCCGGACCTGTGCTTTGCCATGGTCAATCAGCGTCAGCGTTTTAAGGTGATGATCGGCTACCAATGCCCAGTCATAAATTCCCACAGCCATATCCGGTGTATGAAGATCCTGTTCAGCCTGCTGCGGCAGTTTTTCGAACCGGCGGCCCAAATCATAGCCGAACAGTCCCACTGCGCCCCCCTGGAAGGGAGAGTCGCTGCGCTCATCTGCCTCAAGCCCACACTCCTGCAGAGCATTCTGCAGGAGTGTCAGGGGGTCTTCGTGACTTTCAATCAGGCTTCCGGCACTCTGCACGCGGGTGAGTTCACCCACGGTAGTCAGGGTTTTTAGCGGTTCGGCCACCATGATATCGCAGCGATTATCGCTGTGCTCGGCAAAACCGGAATGCAGCAGCATCGACCAGGGATGGTCAGACACACAAGCAAACAGATCCCCGAGCGCTTCCGGGGTATACTTCAGGGGATAATAAACAGCTGACATAGATTTTAAGCAGATCGAGACATTAACAGGCCGCAAGCCTGGCATATTTTTCTGCTGCTGGCATCTGTTTGTTCCGCGCGGAATCATCCGCGCTACCTGACAGGAGTACATATGATTACTGGTTTACCGGCGCTTTCCCACGAGCAGCAGCAACAGGCGGTGGAACGCATTCAGGAGCTGATGGCCGAAGGCATGAGCAGCGGGCAGGCTATCCAACTGGTGGCGGCGGAAATCCGCGAAACGCACACCGGAGGCATGATTGCTGCCCGTTTTGAAGATGAAGACGAAGAAGATGACGCGGAGTAATTGTGAAACGTAAGGCGGGCTGGCAGAAGAAGACGCCCCCTCTCCTGACGCGCCTTTATTGCGTTCTGCTGTTTTGCTGCGGCCCGATTGCTATGACTCAGGCCGCAGGCATTCCTTCAGGTTTTAAAGAAGAGACCTTCGCCACCAGTGATTCCGCTGGCAACTTCCATTACTTTATCTCCGGTGAGGATGCTGACAAAAATACCACCTCGGTGTTAATTGTGATGCACGGCCATCCGCGTGATGTCGGCAACACCCTCAGCGCTGCTTTACAGGCTGCCAGCGGTAATCCCGCAGCCAGCAACATTCCCATTATTGCTCCGTTATTTCAGGTTTCTGCCGCTCAGTCGGTGCATTGTCATTCGTCCGGTCTGCCAGCAACATTGCCTGATGACGCCCTCTGGAACTGCCACTCATGGCTCGATGGCGGCCTGGACATCAGCGGCAAATTGAGTGCTTTCGGTGCTCTCGATCAACTGGTGGCCCATCTCAGGCATCGCTGGCCTTCACTGCGGCAGGTCACGCTGGCAGGCTTTTCAGCTGGCGGACAGTTTGTACAGCATTATGTTGCCTTCGCCAGACCGCCGGAAGGGATCCGGATGCGTTATGTGATTGGCGATCCGGGAAGCTGGCTCTATTTTGATAAGCGACCGGTAATGCCGGACTGCAAGACGGCGAATGACTGGAAGTATGGCCTGGACAATGTCCCTGAATGGCTGAAAAACGATGTTACCGGTGCGCGGGAACGCTATCGCTCTGCAGATATCAGCTATCTGGAAGGGGGTAACGATAGGGGCAAAGGACGGGGAGTGTATTACCGCATTCTGGATAAATCATGCGCGGCAAACAGCCAGGGAAATTACCGGTTGGATCGGGGGGAGAACTACACGCAGTACGATCGTGATGTCCTCAAACCGGTCAGGCCGCATCAGCTGACAGTGGTGGACGGCTGTCGGCATGATGTCCGCTGCGTATTCCCTTCACCAGCCGGCAGACAGGTGCTTTTCGCGTCGTCACGCTGAAGCACCATGGTAATTACTTAGCGGCGACGATCTTGATTTCGACCAGATATCTTGGATTCATCAGCCCGGCCTGCACGGTACAACGTACTGGCGCATTACCTGGTGAAACCCAGGCATCCCACGCACGGTTCATCGCCGGGAAATCATCCTTGTTCACCAGAAAGATGGTGGCATCCAGAATACGGCTTTTGTCCGAACCTACACGGGTCAGAATACGGTCGATCACCGCCAGCGCGTTAGCCGTTTGCGCCTCAGCACTCTCATCCAGATTCTCCGGTACGCTGGTGTAGTAAACCGTGTCGTTATGAATAACCACTTCAGACATGCGGTGTTCCGGATCGAGACGTTCAATGCTCATCAGTTTTCCCTCTTGCAGATCGCTGTAAATTTGCCGCTAGCCTGCCATAAATTCTCCCCGGCTGTCACCTTAAGGGTGGAGTGAGGGCGTGGATACTGACATAATAAACAGTGTTTTTATTCCGGCAGTGAGGAAGTGTGGCAGACGATTTTGCAGCAGATGGCGCGCTGGCGCAGGCTATTCCCGGTTTCAGACCGCGTGAACCCCAGCGGCAGATGGCAGAGGCGGTCAGCAGGGCAATTGAAGAGCGGCATGAGCTGGTGGTGGAAGCCGGAACAGGCACGGGTAAAACCTATGCGTATCTGGCACCGGCGTTGCGTTCTGGCAAAAAAGTGATCGTCTCCACCGGTTCTAAAGCTCTGCAGGATCAGCTTTACAGCCGCGATTTGCCGACTGTTGCCCGCGCACTCAAATTCAAAGGTTCAATGGCGCTGCTGAAGGGGCGCTCCAACTACCTGTGTCTGGAGCGGCTTGAGCAACAGTCGATGGCCGGTGGCGAGCTGGTCGCTCAGGCGATGAGCGATCTGGTACATCTGCGTGGCTGGTCGATTGAGACCGTGGATGGCGATATCAGCACCTGTGGAGGCGTGGCGGAAGACAGTACGGTCTGGCCACTGGTCACCAGCACCAACGATAACTGCCTGGGCAGCGACTGTCCGCAGTATCAGGACTGCTTTGTAGTGAAAGCCCGTCGCAAAGCGATGGACGCTGATGTGGTGGTGGTCAACCACCATCTGTTCCTGGCAGACATGGTGGTGAAGGAGAGCGGCTTTGCCGAGCTGATCCCCGAGGCCGACGTGATGATCTTCGATGAAGCCCATCAGGTCCCGGATATCGCCAGCCAGTATTTCGGGCAACAGCTCTCCAGCAAGCAGCTGATCGACCTCGCCAAAGACATAACCATTGCCTACCGCACTGAAATCCGGGATATGCAGCAGCTGCAAAAGTCTGCTGACCGGCTGGCGCAGAGCGCGCAGGATTTCCGTCTGGCACTGGGGGATCCTGGTTTTCGCGGTAACTTGCGGGATCTGCTGAACAACCCCTCTATTCAGCGTTCGCTGCTGCTGCTCGATGACGCACTTGAACTGTGTTACGACGTGGCGAAAATGGCACTCGGTCGCTCCGCATTGCTTGATGCTGCCTTTGACAGGGCTGCGCTCTATCGCGGCAGGCTGAAGCGCCTGAAGGATGTCAGCCAGCCGGGTTTCAGCTACTGGTATGAGTGCAATTCCCGCCACTTCGTGCTGGCCCTGACGCCATTATCGGTCTCTGAACGCTTCCGTGAAGTGATGAATGAACGGCCTGCCAGCTGGATTTTCACCTCGGCAACGCTGGCGGTAAATGAGCAGATGACGCATTTTGTCGACCGCCTCGGCGTCAGTAAGGCCAGGACAATGATCCTCGACAGCCCGTTTGATTTCGCCAGCCAGGCGTTGCTCTGCGTGCCGCGTAATTTGCCGTCGCCTAACCAACCAGGCAGCGCACGACAGATGGCTCAGATGCTGCTGCCGCTGATTGAGGCCAATAACGGCCGCTGCTTCTTTCTCTGTACCTCGCACCAGATGATGCGCGATCTGGCCGAGCAGTTTCGCGCGATGTTGACATTACCTGTCCTGTTGCAGGGAGAAACCAGTAAAGGCCAACTGCTGAAGCAGTTTATTGCCGCGGGCAACGCCTTGCTGGTAGCCACCAGTAGCTTCTGGGAAGGGGTGGACGTACGGGGTGACGTGTTGTCGCTGGTGATCATCGACAAACTGCCGTTCACTTCGCCGGACGATCCGCTACTGAAAGCGAGAATGGAAGACTGCAAGCTGCGTGGTGGCGATCCTTTTGATGAGGTACAGCTTCCGGATGCGGTAATCACTTTGAAACAGGGCGTCGGGCGTTTAATCCGCGATGTCGACGATCGCGGCGTACTGGTGATTTGCGATAACCGGCTGGTGATGCGTCCTTATGGCGCTGTTTTTCTTAACAGTCTGCCCCCCACGCCACGCACACGTGATATTCAGCAGGCGGTTGAATTCCTCAAGCCGCGACAGTAATTTTCCGCGCAGTATGCTATGCTGCGCGCCGAAATTTTTATCCCGCCAGAGGTAAGTATGTCCACGCGAATTTTGGCTATTGATACGGCGACAGAAGCCTGTTCAGTTGCTCTGCTGAAAGATGATCAGATAACGGCTCACTTCGAGCTTTGTGCGCGCGAACATACGCAGCGCATCCTGCCACTGGTCCGGAATATTTTGCAGCAGCGGCAGACAGCCTTAACCGATCTGGACGCCTTAGCTTTTGGTCAGGGGCCGGGCAGTTTTACCGGCGTTCGCATCGGCATTGGTATTGCTCAGGGGCTGGCACTGGGTGCGGCGCTGCCGATGGTGGGTGTATCAACGCTGAAAACCATGGCGCAGAGCGCCTGGCGACTGACCGGAGCGACCCGCGTGCTGGCAGCCATTGATGCACGAATGGGAGAGGTCTACTGGGCCGAATACCAGCGTGACGAAAAAGGCAACTGGCAGGGCGAAGACACGGAAGCGGTGCTCAAGCCGGAAGCGGCACAGCAACGTATGGAACAACTGGACGGCGAGTGGGCGCTGGTGGGGACTGGCTGGAAGGCTTATCCGCAACTGGCTGCTTCGGGCTCGCTGGCACTCCAGACGACAGGAGTTGAGCTGCCATGCGCGGAAGACATGATCCCGCTGGCGGTGGCTGCTCTGGCAGAAGGCAAAGCGGTGGCGGTTGAAAACGCCGAACCAACCTATTTGCGCAATGAAGTGGCATGGAAAAAATTGCCGGGACGCGAGTAACCGCAGCAACTAATCAGTGGCGGTGAAGTCCAAGCTAACAGGACTGGGAGAACTTTATGCGTAAACGTGTTTTGTTGCAGTTAGGAAGTTTAGTTTTGGCCTCGGCTCTGCTGGCGGGCTGTGTCAGCGTACCGGATTCAGTGCGGGGCACTTCACCGACACCACAGCAGGATTTGGTGCGTGTGCTTAACGCGCCGCAGATCTATGTCGGGCAGGAGTCGCGCTTCGGTGGGCGGGTGGTAAAGGTCACCAATAAAAACGGCATGACCCGGCTGGAAATTGCCGCCATGCGCCTTGATGACACCGCCAGACCGGTATTAGGAAGCCCGTCGATTGGTCGTATTTATGCGGACATTAACGGATTTGTCGATCCGGTTGATTTTAATAATCAGATGGTCACCGTAGTCGGGCCGATAAAAGGCACCGAAAAAGGTGAAGTGGGTCAGGCGACCTATAACTTTATTACGGTCAATGTTACTGGTTATCAGCGCTGGCACCTGACCCAGCAGATAGTCACGCCACCTCAGCCCATCGATCCGTGGATTTGGTATGGTCCGCCCCCGGGCCGTCATCGTGGTGGCTACTGGGGACCCGCTCCGGGTTATGGTTTCTATAATCAGGGACCGGCTCAGGTACAGACGATCCTGACGGAATAACAGGTTTTACTCTTTAGCGACCCGGCGGCTGCACCTCAGTTGCCGGGTCGTTTTTTATTGGTTGTCTCAGGATGAGATAAATTTAGTGATGGGCTTCGCAACCTCGCAACAGAGAAATGAGCTAACTGGTACGCTGAGTTAAAATAATGTTAATAAAAGCGTTCAGACGGGCTTGCGATGACAACGAATAATAATTTCCGAGGTGTTTCCTTGAATAAGGTCTGGTTAAACCGTTATCCGGCTGACGTACCGGCAGAGATCAGTGCTGACCGCTATACGTCCCTTATCGATCTGTTTGAGCAAGCGGCTAAACGCTACGCCGATCAGCCAGCCTTCATCAATATGGGGCAGGCGATGACATTTCGTAAGCTGGAAGAGCGCAGTCGTGCCTTCGCTGCTTACCTGCAACAAGGTCTGGGGCTGAAGAAGGGCGATCGCGTGGCGCTGATGATGCCAAACCTGCTGCAATACCCGATTGCCCTGTTTGGTATTCTCCGGGCCGGGATGATTGTGGTGAATGTGAATCCGCTTTATACGCCGCGTGAGCTGGAGCACCAGCTTAATGACAGCGGTGCCAGCGCGATTGTCATCGTCTCCAATTTCGCTCACACGCTGGAAAAAGTCGTCGCCAAAACGCAGGTGAAACACGTTATCCTGACCCGTCTGGGCGATCAGCTCTCCCCGGCGAAAGCCACGCTGGTGAACTTCGTGGTGAAATACATCAAGCGGCTGGTGCCGAAATATCATCTGCCGGATGCCATCTCGTTCCGCAGCGCGCTGCAGAAAGGTTACCGGATGCAATATGTGCGGCCTGAAATCGTCAATGATGACCTGGCTTTCCTGCAATACACTGGCGGTACCACCGGCGTTGCCAAAGGTGCGATGCTTACCCACCGCAATATGCAGGCCAATCTGGAACAGACCAAAGCGACCTACGGTTCACTGCTGAAGGATGGCAAAGAGACGGTGGTAACCGCGCTGCCGCTGTATCATATTTTTGCGCTGACGGTGAACTGCCTGCTGTTTATCGATCTGGGCGGGGCCAACCTGCTGATCACCAACCCACGCGATATACCCGGTCTGGTGAAGGAGCTGTCAAAAGTCCGCTTCACGGCAATTACCGGCGTGAATACGCTGTTCAACGCGCTGCTCAATGATAAAGATTTCCAGCAGCTGGATTTTTCCAGCCTCAGCCTGTCGGCGGGGGGCGGGATGTCAGTGCAGAAAGCCGTCGCCGAACGTTGGGAAAAACTGACCGGCCACTATCTACTGGAGGGCTATGGCCTGACAGAGTGTTCACCGCTGGTTTCGGTTAACCCTTATGATATTCGCTACCATAGCGGCAGCATTGGTCTGCCGGTCCCGTCTACCGATATCAGGCTGGTGAACGATCAGGGTGACGAAGTGGCCGAAGGCGAACCGGGTGAGCTGTGCATCAAAGGGCCGCAGGTGATGCTGGGCTACTGGCATCGGCCAGATGCGACGGATGAAGTGCTGAAAAATGGATGGCTTCACAGCGGCGATATTGTTACCGTTGACCATGAAGGCTTCATCCGCATTGTTGACCGTAAAAAGGACATGATCCTGGTGTCCGGTTTTAACGTCTACCCGAATGAAATTGAAGATGTGCTGATGCTCCACCCGAAAGTGCGTGAAGCTGCTGCCATTGGCGTGCCTAATGAGGTATCCGGGGAGACGGTGAAGGTTTGCGTGGTGAAAAAAGATGACTCGCTGACCAAAGAAGAGCTGATTGCCCACTGTAAGAAACATCTCACCGGGTATAAAATCCCCAGACTTGTTGAGTTCCGGGAAGAGCTACCGAAAACTAACGTCGGGAAGATTCTGCGACGTGAATTGCGTGACGAAGCAATGAAAACGGCCAAAGCCAGTTAACAGCTTCTGTTCACGTTGAGTGTTTAAACGCCGGTTAAGCCGGCGTTTTTATTGATTGACTGAGGCGCAAGACGCCACAGCGTAAGGATCACCTTGAATTACACCATGATAACCACCAACGAGGCGCTGGCTGAACTTTGTCAGGCTGCCCGCCAGGTACCCGCAGTAGCCCTGGATACCGAATTTGTCCGTACCCGAACCTATTATCCCGGCCTTGGGCTGATCCAGCTCTATGACGGCGAGACTATCTCGCTGATCGATCCGCTGCCCATTACCGAGTGGGGACCGTTCCACGATCTGCTAATCGACACCGGCGTGATCAAGTTTCTGCATGCGGGCAGTGAAGATCTCGAAGTATTCCTGCATGAATATGGCGTGCTGCCAACACCGATGATCGATACCCAGATTCTGGCTGCCTTCACCGGTCGTCCACTCTCCTGCGGGTTTGCGACAATCGTTGAGTCATTCACCGGTATTGCACTGGATAAAAGTGAATCCCGTACTGACTGGCTGGCGCGTCCACTGACTGAAAAGCAATGCCAGTATGCGGCGGCCGATGTTTATTACCTGCTGCCGATTGCTCAAAAGCTGATGGCTGAAGCGGAAGCCTCTGGCAAAATTGATGCCGCGCTGAATGAGTGCGGACTGCTGTGCCAGCGTCGTCAGATCGTTGTCGATCCCCAGGAGGCCTGGCGCGATATTACCAATGCCTGGCAGTTGCGCCCGCGTCAACTTGCTGCGCTGCGCCTGATGGCTGCGTGGCGGCTTGAGCTGGCTCGCGAGAAAGACATGGCGGTGAACTTTGTGGTCCGCGAAGAGAACCTGTGGAAAGTTGCGCGCTTTATGCCCGGCTCGCTGGGTGAGCTTGATCATCTTGGTCTGGCAGGTCAGGAAATCCGCTTCCACGGTAAAGCGTTGGTGGCGATGGTTGCCAGAGCCAGTGAACTGGATGAAAGCGAGCTGCCGCAGCCGGTGGCGAATCTGGTCGACTATCCGGGCTATAAACAAATTTTCAAATCGATGAAAGCGCTGATGGCGGTCGTTGCGGAGAAAAACGGTGTCAGTCAGGAATTACTCGCTTCACGCCGGCAGATTAACCAGTTGCTGAACTGGCACTGGCAGCTGAAGCCGCGTGACAGAAAACCGGAACTGCTGGATGGCTGGCGGGGCGAACTGCTGCGTGACGGGATCGCGGAGATCCTGAAAGACTGAGGAAACAACTTTCCCCTGCACAAAAGCAGGGGAAAATCAGGAGAAGAAGTGGATCATTTCGGCGCTTCTTCCGCTTCCGGAAGCGTGACGTTCAGCTCCAGAATTGAAATGTCGTCGTCCTTCTGATCCAGCTTCACGCTGAGCATCTCAGGGTCAATCTTCACGTATTTGCAGATGACTTCCAGAATATCCCTTTTCAGCTGTGGCAGATAATGGGGCTCACTGTCGCCCCTCCTGCGTTCTGCCACAATGATCTGCAGCCGTTCCTTGGCGATATTGGCTGTGCTCTTTTTACGGGATAAAAAGAAATCAAGTAAGGCCATGGTTTATCCCCCAAACAGGCGTTTCAGGAAACCCTTCTTCTCTTCTTCAATGAAGCGGAAGGGACGTTCTTCACCGAGAATACGGTCGACGGTATCAGCATAGGCTTTACCCGCATCTGATTCTGCGTCCAGAATAACAGGCTCACCCTGGTTCGAGGCGCGCAGCACTGACTGATCTTCAGGGATGACACCGGCAAGAGGAATACGCAGGATTTCCAGCACGTCTTCCATGCTCAGCATGTCGCCACGGTTAACGCGACCCGGATTGTAACGGGTCAGCAGCAGGTGCTCTTTGATCGGATCCTGTCCATTTTCCGCACGACGAGATTTGGAAGACAGAATGCCGAGAATACGGTCGGAGTCACGTACGGAAGAGACTTCCGGGTTGGTGGTGATGATCGCTTCATCAGCGAAATACAGCGCCATCAGCGCACCGGTTTCGATCCCTGCCGGAGAGTCACAGACGATAAAATCAAAATCCATGGTGCCGAGGTCGTTCAGCACTTTCTCCACGCCGTCACGGGTCAGCGCATCTTTATCACGGGTCTGTGACGCAGGAAGAATGTAGAGGTTTTCGGTGCGCTTATCTTTAATCAGCGCCTGGTTCAGCGTGGCATCACCCTGAATGACGTTGACGAAGTCATATACCACGCGGCGCTCACAGCCCATGATTAAATCGAGGTTACGCAGACCGATATCAAAATCGATCACCACGGTTTTTTTACCTTTCTGGGCTAAACCGGTAGCGATGGCCGCGCTGGACGTGGTCTTGCCCACGCCTCCTTTACCCGATGTAACTACAATAATGCGTGCCATAAAATAATTTCCTTAAGAAAAGAAAGGGCTCATGAGCCTGGCTCAGTTCAGTGTCTGTATAGTCAGGACGCCGTCTTTTAAGCAAAGACGCGACGCTTTTCCAAAAAATTCAGCAGGGATTTGGTCCATGATCCAGTACTCACCGGCAATGGAGACCAACTCTGCTGACAAGCTGGTACAAAAAATCTGGCACTCGCGGTCGCCACTGGCACCGGCCAGAGCCCTGCCGCGCATCATGCCGTAAATATGAATATTGCCATCGGCAATCAGTTCGGCACCGGCGCTGACGCTGCTGGTAACGATCAAATCACTGTTTTTGGCGTAAATCTGCTGGCCGGAGCGAACGGGAGTGTTGATCACTCGCGTTTTGACCGCAGGCGTTTCAACAGATTTGACGGGTTCGACCACTTCAACGGCTTTTTTCTGCTCTTTGCCCTCTGACAGCAGCGGCAAACCTGCCCGGCCAATCACGCGCTTCAGTGACTCATCTTTACACCCGCTGACGCCAACAATATGCAGCCCGGCGGAAGTCACAGCCTGCTGCATCAGCCGCCAGTTGACTTCACTGGTCAGGGAAGCCACGTTGAGCACAACAGGCGCATTTTTCAGGAAGGCTGGGGCCTGGCTAACCTTATCCTGCAGCGCCAGACTGACCACTTCCGGATCGCTGTGGTGTAAATGAACAACAGACAGAGTAAAACTGCTGCCTTTTAACTCGATTGGCGTTTGTGACATCTGTCCCGCTCAGTCCTGTTATTTCATCTCCCCGCTAAATTATGCCAGTCAGGCCGACATTTAATCGCGTTGAGACAATATTCCGAAGTTCTGCAAGCATGTTATAGTTACTGCTATATTCAGGCAAGTCACCATCCAGGTTAATTCGAGTAAAAAATATGTTTTGTGTGATCTACAGAAGCTCCAAACGTGACCAGACATATCTGTATGTTGAAAAAAAAGACGATTTCTCACGTGTTCCTGCTGAACTGATGCAGGGATTCGGTAAACCCCAGCTGGCGATGATGTTACCGCTCGACGGCAGCAAGCGCCTCGTCAATGCTGACCTGGCAAAAGTGAAGGCTTCACTTGAAGAGCAGGGCTATTATTTACAGGTTCCTCCTCCGCTGGAAAATCTGCTCAAGAGCCATCTGGAAAAAGATAAAAAGAATTAATTAGGATTCGTCTGCAAAATATATCTCCGCTGCAGGCTCACAAAGCTGGATTTTAATTGTGGCGGAGATTCATCAAAAAAGGATGCCGCATGAAGCTTTCATCCCTCAACACCCTTATTTTCTCCCTGATCCTTGCAGGATGCGCCAGCAAAAACAGCGCAGCCCCTGCGCCGCAAGCGTCAGCTTCTGCCCAATCAGCCGCCAGGCCTGCTACTCATGGCGGTTTTCTACAACCGGCAGGCAAAACTACACTGGCTGCTCAAGGGCGCGATCCGGCAGAGTTTCCGGGCTATGTCGAGCAGCTTAAACAGTAGGCCCGACAACAGGGTATCGATCAGCAAACCATTGATGCAGCCTTCAGTAATGTGCATTTTGTCGATCATGTCATCTCTTCGGACCGCAACCAGTTAGAGAAGAAGGTGACGCTCAGCGACTACCTGACTCGCGTGCTGCCTCAGTGGAAAATCCAGCAGGCCCGGGATAATGCGCAGCGCTATCAGGGTGAACTGATGCCGGTCAGCCAGCGGTATGGCGTGCAGTCGCAATATATCGTTGCCCTCTGGGCAATGGAGAGCAGCTTCGGCAAGATTCAGGGTAAGGAAGATGTGGTATCCGCGCTGTCCACGCTGGCCTTTGAGGGGCGTCGCGAAGCCTTCTTTACCAGAGAGCTGATGGCCTCGCTGCAAATTATTCAGCAACAGCATATCACGGCGGATCAGATGAAAGGCTCGTGGGCCGGAGCGATGGGGCAGAATCAGTTTATGCCGAGTTCGTTCTTGCGGTACGGTGCTGATGGCGACGGCGACGGTAAAATCGATATCTGGAATAACGTCGACGATGTGTTTGCTTCGACCGCCAACTATCTGGCGAAAGAGGGCTGGAAACCAGGGCAGAGCTGGGGCAGGGAAGCGATCCTGCCGCCAGACTTTGTACCGGAACAGGCGGGGCTGAAAGACGCGCAGGCCAAAACAGTAGGGGAATGGCAGAAGCTGGGCGTTCGCATGAACAGCGATGCAGCATTGCCAGAGCCCAGCCAGCGTGCGTGGATTATTACCCCGGATGATGTGCCAGGCCGTGCATTCATGGTTTATGACAATTTCCGCACCATCATGCACTGGAATCGGTCTTATTATTTTGCCATCAGTATCGGCATGATGGCCGACGCTATTGCACAATAATGCAGGCTAACAGTAACGGAACGATGCCTCTTCAGGCATCCTCTCTCAACACAGGCAGGGGAACAGTATGTATCAGCATCATAACTGGCAGGGCGCGTTGTTGGATTATCCGGTGAGCAAAGTAGTTTGTGTCGGCAGTAACTACGCAAAGCATATTAAAGAGATGGGCAGCGCGACGCCTTCTGAGCCAGTATTATTTATCAAGCCGGAAACGGCGCTGTGCGATATCCGCCAGCCGCTGTCGATCCCAAAAGACCTGGGCGCGGTTCACCACGAAGTGGAGCTGGCCGTGCTGATTGGTTCCACGCTGAAGCACGCCTCTGAAGAGCATGTTGCCAAAGCCGTTGCCGGGTATGGTGTGGCGCTGGATCTGACACTGCGTGACGTGCAGGCAGGCTGTAAAAAAGCTGGTCAGCCGTGGGAAAAGGCCAAAGGCTTTGACAACTCCTGTCCTGTTTCCGGTTTTATTCCGGCCAGCGAATTCGACGCCGATCCGCAAAACGTTGATCTGAAACTGGTGGTGAATGGCGAAGTGCGCCAGCACGGCAGTACGGAAGATATGATCCATAAAATACTGCCGCTGATTGCCTATATGAGTAAATTCTTCACTCTGCGCGCGGGCGACATTATCCTGACTGGCACACCGGAAGGCGTGGGTCCGATGGTCTCTGGCGATAAGCTTGAAGTGTCGCTGGGCGGACATGGTGTGGCCACCCGCGTCCTGTAAGACTTGCATCTGAAGCCCGAACTGTTTATAAGGTGCGGGCTTTTACTTAAATGAGACACCAACATGACTGATACCCCTTTCTGGCAGCGGAAAACGCTGGAACAAATGAGTGATGAGGAATGGGAATCCTTGTGTGATGGGTGTGGCCAGTGCTGTCTGAACAAGCTGCAGGACGCCGACACGGATGAAATCTATTTCACCAACGTGGCCTGTAACCAGCTCAATATTAAAACCTGCCAGTGCCGTAACTATGAGCGCCGCTTTGACTATGAAGAAGACTGCATCAAGTTAACGCGCGAAAACCTGCCAACCTTCTCCTGGCTGCCGCCCAGTTGCGCCTATCGCGTGCTGGCTGAAGGCAAAAATCTGCCCGTCTGGCACCCGCTGCGTACAGGTTCCAAGGCGGCTATGCACGCCGAGCGTATCTCTGTCAGGCATATTGCAGTGCGGGAAAGTGAAGTGCGTGACTGGGAAGACCATATTATCAACCGGCCCCATCGCTGAAAAATCGCTGCTTGTCTGAGATTACAGATGGCTTATAAAGACAAAAAAAGCGTTATCCATGACGGCTTTACCGTTGGTCATGGATAACGCTTTTTTTACGGTTTTCATTCGCCGTATTTAGCTTGCTGAATCAGCCGCCAGCCTGTGGCTGGCCGACCGGTCCACTGCCGCCCGGTGCACCTGGCGGCTGCTGCCCGCTTGGTGGCGCAGGCGGCGCGCTGTGCAGATCATCATTCTGCCAGGCACAACCCGACAGGGCGGCGGAAGAAAAGGCAAGGGCCAGTACAAAAGCGAGATTTTTCATGACGATCCCATCATTGAATTATGCGTAACTTCAGCTTAGTCGCGGGATCGTCGTCCTTCCAGAGTTAGCGCGAAAACAGATCGCGTTTTTTCGGTTTGAAGAACTGTCCAATCAGCACCAGCAGCCCGACAACCAGGAATACGGCAAAAATGACAATCAGCCACTGCGGCATTCCCAGCGTGAACAGTGACCATTGTTTTTCTGCGCAGTCACCGCTTGCCACAAATACCGACGGCAGCCATTTATCCAGTGGCAGCCAGCCCGGGAAGCGAGCGGCAAAATCACAGGTGACGAACGGGCTGGGATGCAGCTGGATCATGGTGTGTTCCCAGGAGAGGCGCAAACCTTCAATAGCGCTGTACAGCCACAGCAGGATCGCTACCCAGCGCAGCGGGGTTTTCGGGGCGATTGCGCCCACCAGACCCGCACCCATCACGCCAAACAGCGCACAGCGCTCATAAATACACATCACGCAGGGTTTCAGCAGCATCACGTGCTGGAAATAGAGCGCAACCATCTCCAGCACAAAAGCCGTCAGGGCCAGTAGCAGCCAGGCTCCGCGGCCGCGTGAACAGCTATTCAAATATCGCAACATAGTCAATCCATGTAATGGGCGTTGAACCGGCAGTGTAAACTAAAAGTGTCGCTGTGCCAGCCAGATAGCATAAAATTTAGGTCTGAAAATGGCATAAGCCTGTATGACTTGTAATGAAATGTGTTTCTCCAGTCTCTGATGTTGTCTGGCGTGAGCTTAAAACTTGTGGCGGGCTACAGTAAGAGTGAAAGCCTTAAATTTTTTTAGAAATTTGCGGGGCGAAAGTGATTTTGACTGATGGGTTGGTCTATGTGATGCCGGGGGCGTCTGGTATGATGAGCTGAATTTTTGCAGCCCTGAACGCAACGGAAACAAAACGCTATGGTTATTAAGGCGCAGAGCCCTGCCGGTTTCGCTGAAGAGTATATTATTGAAAGCATCTGGAACAGCCGCTTTCCACCTGGGTCCATTCTGCCTGCAGAGCGCGAGCTTTCAGAACTGATTGGCGTCACCCGAACCACGTTGCGCGAAGTGTTACAGCGTCTGGCCCGCGATGGCTGGCTGACCATTCAGCATGGTAAGCCGACGCGGGTGAATAATTTTTGGGAAACATCGGGTCTCAGTATTCTGGAAACGCTTGCCCGGCTGGATCATGACAGCGTGCCGCAACTGATCGATAACCTGCTGTCCGTGCGAACCAATATCTCCTCCATCTTTATCCGCCGGGCGATCCGCACCTATCCGGATAAGGCAAAAGAAGTGCTGGCTACTGCGCAGGGCGTGGAAGATAAAGCGGAAGCCTATACCGATCTGGATTACAGCATCTTCCGCGGACTGGCGTTTGCTTCCGGCAATCCGATTTACGGTCTGATTCTGAACGGGCTGAAGGGGCTGTATACCCGCGTGGGTCGCCACTATTTCTCTAACCCGGAAGCCCGCCAGCTGGCACGTGATTTCTACCAGCAACTGCTGAACATCTGCCAGAACGAACAGTTTGACAAAATCGTGGACGCGGTTCGTGACTACGGACGGCGCAGCGGAGAAATCTGGCACGGGATGCAGAACAGCATGCCAACGGATTTGTCGCCACAGCGACGCTAAAGGAAAAGCCGGTTTTCACCGGCTTTTTTTGTTCCTGAAGAATCACAGTGTGGAAGGGCGAGGCGGGCAGCGGTCGAGGATTTCGGTACTGCCGTCATCGTTCTGCTGTTCCAGATGCACGTCGAAGCCCCACAGACGGTGCACATGCTTCAGCACTTCGCGGCGGCTCTTATCGAGCGGTGTACGGTTTTGCGGTACATAGCGCAGTGTCAGAGAGCGGTCGCCACGCAGGTCGACGTCGTAAACCTGAATATTCGGCTCCAGATTACTCAGGTTGTACTGGGCTGACAGCTGCTGACGGATCGCCCGGTAGCCAGCCTCATCGTGGATTGCGGCAATTTCCAGGAAGTTATTGCGGTCATCGTCCATCACCGTGAACAGTCGGAAGTCGCGCATTACCTTCGGTGAGAGGAACTGGCTGATAAAGCTTTCGTCTTTAAACTCCCGCATGGCGAAATGCAGCGTCTCCAGCCAGTCACTGCCGGCAATTTCCGGGAACCAGTAACGATCTTCCTCCGTCGGCTCCTGACAAATACGTTTGATGTCCTGGAACATCGCAAAGCCAAGCGCATAGGGATTTATCCCGTTATACCACTGGCTGTTGTAAGGGGGCTGATAGACCACATTGGTGTGGCTGTGCAGGAACTCCAGCATAAAGCGTTCGGAAACTTTGCCTTCGTCATACAGGTGATTAAGGATGGTGTAGTGCCAGAAAGTGGCCCAGCCCTCGTTCATTACCTGAGTCTGCTTCTGCGGATAGAAATACTGGCTGACCTTACGCACGATGCGCAAAATCTCACGCTGCCAGGGTTCAAGCAGCGGAGCGTTCTTTTCCATAAAGTAGAGCAGGTTTTCCTGAGGTTCAGAAGGATAGTGAGCCGCCTGCGCCTGAGAAGACTCAACTTCACGCCGCGGCAGCGTGCGCCACAACATATTAACCTGGCTCTGCAGATACTCTTCGCGGCTTTGCTGACGCGCTTTCTCTTCTTCCAGCGAAATTTTCTGTGGACGCTTATAGCGGTCCACGCCGTAATTCATCAGTGCATGGCATGAGTCCAGCAGCTTTTCAACCTCTTCAACGCCGTAGCGTTCTTCGCAACGGGTAATGTAGTTACGCGCGAAAATAAGATAGTCGACAATCGAGCTGGCATCCGTCCAGCTGCGGAACAGGTAATTATTCTTGAAGAAGGAGTTATGCCCGTAGCAGGCATGCGCCATCACCAGTGCCTGCATGGTAATGGTGTTCTCTTCCATCAGGTAAGCGATACAGGGGTTGGAGTTGATGACGATTTCATACGCCAGTCCCTGCTGACCATGCTTGTAGCGCTGTTCCGTTTCGATAAACTTTTTACCGAACGACCAGTGCGCATAGTTGATTGGCATCCCGACGCTGGAATAGGCGTCCATCATCTGCTCGGAAGTGATCACTTCGATCTGATGGGGATAGGTTTCCAGCCGGTAGAGTTTGGCGACTCTGTCAATCTCCGCCAGATACACATCCAGCAGGTCGAAAGTCCAGTCTGGCCCATCGCTCAACCGTTTGCTGTCAGCAATGGGATCATCAAAGATAGTCGTCATAGCGCACCCCTTTTTAAAAACCGGTTTTCGACGTTACAACACGTAGCGGCAAAACATCCGTTTTCATGTCGACCTGCCGCGGCAAAATCAGTGCTCAGGCAAGCCTGGAATTAAAGCCAATACTTCAATGATAGTTCACTCTCTCCGATCCTTTTGGCGAATACAATTGAAATCTTCGACAGAAAATAGAGCCGCCGGAGAAAAATCATTTTAACCTGAGGTGAAATGCAGATAATGGCAAAAATAACAGTATAAAATGCTGTATATAAGATAAAAATATGGCGTGCTGACAATCTGCTGTCAAAAGTTAAAAACGCCATTTTTGCGATGATATGCTGCTTAAAATGGAGATTAAGCAGTATTTAACTCCAAATTAGATCTGATGCCTTGTTTTTATTCCCCTCCAGGGTAAAAAAGATGTGAAATATGTCAGCGTAATGTTGGTGTGTTGCAGGCAGTCAATTCATCCGGTGCTGTGGCCTGCAGCCAGTTTAATCTTCTTTTCTAAACGTCGTTGGAGTGGTTATGCGAGTTGTGATTCTGGGGAGTGGGGTAGTTGGCGTGGCCAGCGCCTGGTATCTGGCTCAGGCCGGGCATGAAGTCACGGTAATCGATCGCCAGCCGGGCGTCGCGCTGGAAACCAGCGCCGGGAATGCCGGGCAAATCTCTCCAGGCTATGCCGCGCCATGGGCTGCCCCGGGCGTGCCGCTGAAAGCGGTCAAATGGATGTTCCAGCGCCATGCGCCGCTGGCTATCCGCCCGGACGGCAGCCGCTTTCAACTGGAGTGGATGTGGCAGATGCTGCGTAACTGCGATATGCGGCACTATCAGCAGAACAAAAGCCGCATGGTGCGCATTGCTGAATACAGCCGTGACTGTATCAAGGCGCTGCGTCAGGACACCGGCATTGCCTATGAAGGTCGTCAGGGCGGCACATTGCAGCTGTTCCGTACTACGCAGCAGTTTGAAAGCGCCACCAAAGATATCGCGGTGCTCAAGGAGGCGGGTGTGCCTTATGAGCTGCTGGAAGCCAGCCAGCTTGCCGATGCTGAGCCCGCTCTGGCGACCACTCAGCACAAACTCACCGGCGGCTTACGTTTGCCGAATGATGAAACCGGCGACTGTCAGCTGTTTACCCGGCGCCTGGCGGAAATGGCCGCTACAGCAGGAGTGACTTTCCGCTTCAACACCCCAGTGGATGCGCTACTGCAGGAAGGTAACCAGATTGCCGGCGTGAAGTGCGGAGCTGAGGTTGTTAAGGCGGATGCCTATGTTGTGGCATTTGGCTCTTATTCCACTGCTCTGTTGAATGATATTGTGAAGGTGCCGGTCTATCCATTGAAGGGTTATTCCCTGACCATTCCTGTTAAAGATGCCGAAGCGGCACCGGTCTCCACCGTGCTGGATGAAACCTATAAAGTGGCGATTACCCGCTTTGATGACCGCATCCGCGTGGGCGGCATGGCAGAAATCGTCGGTTATAACACCAAACTGCTACCGGCCCGCCGTGAAACGCTGGAAATGGTGATCAGCGATCTCTTTCCGCAGGGCGGCCATATTGAGCAGGCCAGCTTCTGGACCGGGCTGCGGCCGATGACACCGGACGGTACGCCCATTGTCGGCCGGACACCGTTAAAAAATCTTTATCTGAATACCGGTCACGGTACACTCGGTTGGACCATGGCCTGCGGCTCGGGCCAGCTGATTTCTGATATCATCTCCGGACGGACTCCAGCTATTGCCGCAGATGACCTGTCAGTGATGCGTTATCTGCCTGGGTTTTATCCGGTATCCGGTGAGACACTGCACGGCGCCCGCTAGTCTTTACGCATTGAGAACCAGGAGAAGTTATGTCTCGTCCGATTGTCGCAACTATCGACACCAGCGCGTTGCGACATAACCTGGCGGTTGCCCGCCAGGCTGCACCTCATTCCCGGCTGTGGTCGGTAGTTAAGGCCAACGCTTATGGACACGGCATTGACCGCGTCTGGCAGAGTTTTTCCGATACGGACGGCTTTGCCCTGCTGAACCTTGAAGAGGCAATCCTGCTGCGCGAGCGCGGCTGGAAAAAGCCCATTCTTCTGCTGGAGGGTTTTTTCCACGCCGATGAGCTTCCGATCCTCGATCGCTACCGCCTGACCACCAGCGTGCACAGCAACTGGCAGATTCAGGCGCTGGCGAAGGCGAAGCTCTCGGCGCCGCTGGATATTTACCTGAAGATGAACAGCGGCATGAACCGTCTGGGTTTTCAGCCGGAGCAGGTCAATCATGCCTGGCATAAACTCAGGGGGCTGGAGAACGTTGGCGAGATGACACTAATGGCCCACTTTGCTGAGGCAGAGACCAGCCAGGGAATTACTGAGCCAATGAAACGCATCGATCATGCTGCTGAGGGGCTGGACTGCCCACGTTCGCTGGCAAACTCTGCTGCAACATTGTGGCACCGTGAAACCCATTATCACTGGGTTCGTCCCGGCATCATCCTGTATGGCGCATCGCCGAGCGGGAAATGGCAGGATGTCGCCAGCAGTGGCCTGCAACCGGCAATGACGCTGAACAGCGAGCTCATTGCCGTGCAGACGCTGAAGGGCGGTGACGGTGTGGGTTATGGAGCACGTTACCGTGCAGCAGGCGAGCAGCGCATTGGTGTGGTGGCCTGTGGTTATGCGGATGGTTATCCGCGCCATGCGCCAAACGGCACGCCGGTCTGGGTTGACGGCGTAAGGACGCAGGTTGTTGGCGCTGTCTCGATGGATATGATCACGGTGGATTTGACCCCTTGTCCGCAGGCTGGCATCGGCAGTCAGGTTGAACTGTGGGGCAACAACGTGAAGATTGACGAAGTTGCCGAAGCAGCCGGTACCGTGGGCTATGAGCTGATGTGTGCTCTGGCACCACGAGTACCGGTACAGGTCAGTTAAGAGTTGAGCGCGGTCAGCGTGCCGCGCACTTTTTTACTGTAAATCCACGCCAGGCCAGTCAGCACGGCACCCGCCACCATCATCAGTGCCAGCATGGATTTCTCCGCTATCGGCATCGCCATCATCAGCAGACCTGCTGATGAACCGCCCGCCATCTGAATAAATCCGTTAAGTGCTGAAGCCACGCCTGCCTGCTGCTTGTATGGCTCCAGCGCATAGCTGGTGGCCGGACCAACGGTAAAGGCCAGTCCTGCTACAGAAATCGCCACGGGGAACATATAGAGCGCCCAGCTGGTTTGCCACGCTGCAGGCAGCAACAGCATGCCTCCGGTCAGCGTCAGCGCACCAAGCGCCATTGCCACGCTACCCATCGCCAGGCAAATCGGGCGCCCCAGCTTGCGGATCATTTTATTCACCAGCACGCTGACCAGCATGATCCAAAAACCATTCGCGCCAAAGGCAATGGAGAATTGCAGGGCGCTCAATTTGCCTTCGGTCATCAGCACCTGTGGTGCAAGAGACACATAGGTCAGCACCATGCCCATTGCACCGGCGTTCGCTAACGCAAAAGCCAGGAAGCGCGGCTGCCGGAGGATCTCCCGGTACTGGCGTAGCGGGATGCCTTTTACCGCGAGAGTGCCAGCAGGCCGTGTTTCGGGCAGGAAGCAGATCACCAGCACTCCAATAACCACAGCATAGCTGGTCAGGAACCAGAACGGTGCACGCCAGCCATATGCATCAGCCAGAAAGCCGCCCAGCATTGGCGCAAGAGCCGGAACGATGTTAAGTGCACCATTGAGGAAGCCGTATGCGCGGGCTGCATCGTCGCCGTCAAGACGATCCCGTACGCCGCTGAATGCCACCACGGCAGTACAGCAAACGGCACAGCCCTGGATGATGCGTGCGGTAAGGAACTGCGGCCAGCCGGTGGCGGTTGCCGCCAGGATGCTGCCCAGCAGATAAAGCAGCAGACCGGCCAGCGCCAGCGGTTTTCTGCCGAGGTTATCCACCAGCGGACCGGCAACCAGCTGCCCCAATCCCATCACCAGCAGGAAAATCGGGATAGTGGTCTGAATTTTACTGACTGGTGTATCCAGCCCCAGAGCGATCCCGGGCAGGGTGGGCAGGTACAAATCGATACCCAGTGGCGCCAGAAGCACCAGGCTGAGAAGGAGTAAGGTGAATTTTTGCATCGAGGGAGGCGACATCCATTAAAAAGCAAGCCGGAAAGGGTAGTGATTAGCGGGGAAAAAGAAAAGGAGAATCTGAAGGGCAAGAGTTCAGAGTCATGCCGTCATTGACCGGCATGACTCTGACTTTTGCGGGATCAGTACGCGCCGTCGCGACGCAGAACCACACCGGCCGTTTTAAACAGGATCGCAATATCGGTCCACAGCGCCCAGTTTTTCACATACCATGAATCGAAATAGACGCGGGTGTCATAGTCGATGTCGTTACGTCCGCTGACCTGCCATAAACCGGTCATGCCGGGTTTAGCCATCAGATAGTAATCCACATCCCCGGCATAACGCTCCAGTTCGGCTTCAATTACCGGACGTGGCCCCACCAGACTCATCTCACCACGGATAACGTTCCATAACTGTGGCAGCTCATCCAGACTGGTCTTGCGCAGGAATGCCCCAATTTTGGTGACACGCGGATCGTTTTTCAGCTTGAAGTCCTTTTCCCACTCGGCCCGGGCTTCATCACTGGTGGCTAATAACTCTTCCAGCACTTCTTTTGAATTCGTCACCATTGAGCGGAACTTCAGGCATTTGAATTTCTTGCCGTCCTGACCCACACGTTCGTGACCATAGATTTTGTTGCCACCATCACGGCCGACCATCCAGCAAATCAACCCAAAGGCCGGGGCCAGGAACAGCAGCAGCAGCGAAGCGACCACGATATCGAATACTCGCTTCAGGAAGCGGGAAGAGCGTTTAGCCAGATTGTTACTGACGCGGAGGATCATCACTTCATGGCTGAAGATAAACGACATATCGGTCCCGTACAGTGGAACACCTCGCAGGGTAGGCACCACGGAGACGGAGCGGCATTTCTTCTTGGATAGCAGCTTCAGCCACTTGTCACGCATCGACTGCTGCTCATATTCCATCGCCACGATAAACTGAGTGTTTTCCAGGTCAACCGTGTCCCAGACGATGTCTTTCGAGGTGATTACCGGCACGCCATTCATGGTTTCTGCGCCATTGTGACCATTAGAAGCAACAAACGCCTTAACCTCATAACCGAGGAGCTCTTCACTTTGCAGCGCAGCGTAAGCCTCGCGGGCGTTCTTGCCGGAACCAATAATGATGGTCTGCTTCTGCCACTGGCCCGCTTTCAGAATGGCGTGTTTAACGCTGGAACGAAGCAGCGGCACCAGGATCAGTGCGAAAGCCCAGGTGAAGCTCCACAACATGCGGGAAAAATCCCATTTGGAGAAGGCAATCAGCGCCAGATCCAGCAGGGAGAAGATCACCAGAGTTTTAATTATCTCTTTTAATTCAAACCAGAAGGGTTTGCGATAGGTGTAATGACGCAGTCGCATCCAGAACCATGCGGTACAGACCACTGACATAACGAATTGAGCAATAAAACGGACCTTCACTTCCTGAGGTGGGATAAATATATCCAGATTGCCCCAAATACCTCTTACAGTCGCTGCGGATAAAAACAGCGCCAGGTTGATTGAGATTAAATCTGAAAGACTTAATGTCACCTTGGCAATAATGTTTTTTCGGGTGCCGCTAAAAGCGCGACGGCGGTCGTTCAGTACCAGAGTACTTGCCATAATGCCTGCTCTCTTTTCATGAGGGAAGGAGACCTGACGAGGATCAAGCACGCGTTCAGGCGTAACGGGTTGAAATTAACCCCTTTAAATTCAACAAAAAAGAGTATCGGTCTTCCATCGTGTAGCGCCAGGAACTGAGCACCGTAAATGCCGCAGCAGTCCATTGCCTTGTGAAGCAGTGAACGAGTATGCAGGACTTATTTGGCTTAGTTAATACGGGATATTCCTAAAATGGTGGAATTGCTTTCGGTAAAATTAGAATCGGGAATCATTGCGAGCGAAAGAAAATGAATGAGGGGGAAATAAGTTAATTTGTTATCTTATGATAATAAGATAACAATATGGCGACAATAATATGAAGGTTCACCGTTACGAATAACCGCAACGGCGAGAAGGCATGATTATGCAGGTTTTTTCAGTATCCAGCGATTTTGCTCTTTATCATAATGCCCGATGGCAAGATCGACTGGCTCACCGTCAATCCAGGCGGGCACGCTGGTTTCACCGTCCCAGCCGTCAAGCTGATCTGTCAGCCCCGGGTTGGTCTGGCAGGGGATGCTGACGGTATCGATATTCTGCACATCCAGCTCTGCATCGATGATTTCATAGCGACCAATCTTCACGACATGACCCATGATTTTCTCCCTTCGGAAATACACGAACTTTAAGAATAGTCGCTATTTCACAGAGATCGAGCGATCCGGGCCAGGATTATTCCTTGTCTTCCGCTACCCGCACGCCAATTTTGATAATTTCATTGTCTTCTTTCTCGGCAACCGTCCAGATCATGTTTTTCCATTCCACCTGATCGCCTACCACCGGTGCGCCACCAATCATCCCGGCGATCAGGTGGCCCAGCGTCTGCTGAATGTTGGTTTCATTATCCAGCTCAATGCCGTAAATTTCGGAAACATCGTTCAGTCGTGCATCAGCCTGCAAAATAAAGTCCCCGAAAAAACGCTGGTCCAGTGCCACAGGAGGTGACTGGCTGAACAGCTTGCCAAGTTCCGGAAGATCTTTTTCGCGGCCAATCACGCACAGCACATCGCCTTCTCTCAGGCGGGTATTGCCGGTGGGATGCAGCAGCAGGTTATCCCGGAACAGGGCGGCAATACGGGTTTCCCTTGGCATCCGCAAATCCCGCAGTGCTGCGCCCACGCACCATTTATCCGCGCCTAACTGATAAACGAACTGCTCCCAGGGATTTTCCGGATGAATATCCAGCCCGACACGGGAAATGGGTGAGGCCATTGGCGGGACGATGACTCTGGCCTTACGGGCGGCAAGGCCAAGAGAGGTTCCCTGTACCATCAGCGATACCAGTACCACGAAGAAAGCAATATTAAAGAACAACGAAGCGTGGGGCAGACCAGCCATCATCGGGAACACGGCCAGGATGATCGGCAACGCTCCGCGCAGGCCTACCCAACTGATAAACAACCTCTCACGAATATGGAACCCGCGGAACGGCAGCAGGCCAATCATCACCGACAGCGGTCGGGCAATCAGGATCAGCCAGACTGAGAGTGCCATCGCAGGCACAGCGATATTCCACAGATCTTTCGGGTTAACTAACAGGCCGAGTACCAGGAACATACCAATCTGGCTCAGCCATGCCATGCCGTCGAAGGTTTGCAGAATGCCGTGGCGGTTGCGGATAGGGCGGTTGCCCAGCACGAAGCCGCAAAGGTAGACCGCCAGAATGCCGCTGCCTTCCAGCACGGTGGTCAGCGCAAAAATCAGGATACCGCCGCTGACCGCCAGCAGAGGATAGAGGCCGCTGGCCAGCGAGACGCGGTTAATCAGCTGCAGTAAAGCCCAGCCGCCACCCAGGCCAAGCACAATGCCAAGACCAAACTGCTGGATCAGATGGACGACAAACATAAAGCTCAGGCCGGTTTCGCCCCGTTGGATCATCTCTATCAGCGTGATGGTCAGAAACACGGCCATCGGGTCATTACTGCCAGATTCGATTTCCAGCGTGGCGCTGACACGCTCGTTCAGCCCTTTGCCGCCGAGCAATGAAAACACTGCCGCTGCATCCGTGGAGCCGATAATCGCTCCAACCAGGAAGCCATCAATCATATTCAGATTGAATAACCACGCCGCCGCCATGCCGGTCAGTCCCGCCGTGATCAGCACGCCCAATGTAGCGAGGGAAAGAGCCGGTCCGAGCGCGACCTTAAATGAGCTGGCCTGGGTACGCATACCGCCATCCAGCAGGATCACCGCCAGTGCCAGGTTACTGATCAGATAGGCGGCCGGATAGTCATTAAACGCTATACCACCAATGCCGTCGACGCCAGCCAGCATGCCCAGCGCGAGGAAAATAACCAAAATCGGAATGCCCAGCTTTGAAGAGAACGAACTCAGTAAAATGCTCGCAGCAACCAGCACGGATCCGATAATAAACAAACTGTAGATTGCGCTGGCTTCCAATGGGGCATTCTCCTGTGGGTTAGAAATTATGCGTTTTAACAATGTGTTGTAAGAGTACCGCAAATGTTAAAACGTGGGCATCATTCATCTCGCTGTGAGAGGTTTTTTTTTCAGGCCACTATCTTAACTTATTTTTCCCTCAGGCAAATGGCACTGAGTGCGTATGAATAAGGGCTTATTTATGGGATTGACAGAGAAAACGGAAGAAGTGCGGGGTTTTTGTGAGTTACATCTGATAAACGATGGATAAAGCCAGTAAAAAATTTACTGGCTGTGAATGAGCATAAAAGAGATCAGTAACTCTCTTCCGCTTGTTTGTGAAAAAGCTCACGAAAGACCGGATAGATATCTTCAGGCTCGCGAATATGCTGAATGGCAAAATTATCAAACATGGCCTGCAGATGTTCGTATTCCCGCCAGAGCGTCTGATGCGCACGCCGGGTGATTTCGATATAAGTGTAGTAGCGAACCACTGGCAGAAGATGTTTTGCCAGAATTTCGTGGCAAAGAGGTGAATCATCGGCCCAGTTATCGCCATCGGAAGCCTGAGCAGCATAGATATTCCACTGTGCCGGGTCGTAACGCTCTTTGATCACTTCATCCATCAGCTTTAGTGCGCTGGATACAATGGTGCCGCCGGTTTCCTGCGAATAGAAGAACTCCTGTTCATCGACCTCTTTTGCCTGAGTGTGGTGGCGGATGTAAACCACATCGACATTTTTGTAGGTGCGGCTAAGGAACAGGTAAAGCAGGATATAGAATCGCTTAGCCATATCCTTGGTGGCCTGGTCCATCGAACCGGAAACGTCCATCAGGCAGAACATCACCGCCTGGCTGGAAGGCTCAGGACGTTTTTCAAAATTTTTGTAACGCAGATCGAAAGTGTCGATAAACGGTACTCGTTTAATGCGGGCACGAAGATCGGTGATTTCTTGACGCAGCCTTTCTTCTTCCAGCAACTGAGCGGGTTCCGCTTGCTGTACAGCTTCCAGAGAAGCTTCAAGCTCATGCAGCATTCTGCGTTTGCCCGCGGTCATCGCAGTGCGGCGCGCCAGTGAGTTCTGTAGCGAGCGCACCACGCTGATATTAGCCGGCACCCCGTTGGAGGTGTAGCCAGCGCGGTGGACTTTGTACTCATTCAGCTGACGATGCTGGTTTTTTTTCAGGTTCGGCAGCGCCAGATCTTCAAACAGCAGGTCGAGATATTCGTCTTTCGAGATGTTGAAGACGAATTCATCCTGGCCTTCACCGTCCTGACTGGCATTGCCCTGGCCACTTCCGCCGCCGCCGCCGCCCTGAGGGCGTTCGACACGGTCATTCTGAACAAAGTGGTCGTTCCCAGGATGAACACGGTGGCGCTGGCCGCCGCGACCCTGATGGAAACTTGGTTCGTTGATATCATCAATGGGAATAGAGACAGATTCGCCGCTTTCAACGTCTGTTACCGAACGCTTATTAATGGCCTCGGAGATCGACTGTTTGATTTGCGACTTGTAACGGCGCAAGAAGCGCTGGCGATTCACCGCGCTCTTGTTTTTCCCGTTAAGACGCCGATCGATAAAATAGGCCATAACTCCCCCCAAACAACGTTGCAAGCCGGGTCAGGTTACCCTGACCCCTGTAGCACTTCTGAGGCTGGTATCAGGACGATTTTCTGACGCGCAGATACCATTCGCACAGCAAGCGGACCTGCTTGCGGGTATAGCCTTTTTCCATCATACGGTCGACAAAATCGTCGTGTTTTTTCTGCTCGTCGGTGGACGTTTTTGCATTGAACGAGATTACCGGCAGCAGCTCTTCGGTGTTCGAGAACATTTTCTTCTCGATTACCGTGCGCAGCTTCTCGTAGCTGGTCCAGTTCGGATTGCGACCGCTGTTATGGGCTCGGGTACGCAGTACGAAGTTGACGATCTCATTACGGAAGTCTTTCGGATTACTGATCCCGGCAGGCTTCTCAATTTTTTCCAGTTCAGCATTCAGTGATTCACGGTCAAACAGCTGCCCGGTATCCGGATCGCGATATTCCTGATCCTGGATCCAGAAGTCAGCATAAGTGACGTAGCGGTCGAAGATGTTCTGGCCATATTCCGAATAGGACTCCAGATAAGCAGTCTGGATCTCTTTACCGATAAACTCGGCGTATTTCGGGATCAGGTAGCCTTTCAGGTGCTCCAGATATTTCTCGGCCAGGTCCTGCGGGAACTGCTCACGCTCGATCTGTTGCTCCAGTACATAGAAGAGGTGCACAGGGTTGGCCGCCACCTCGGCGTGATCAAAGTTGAACACGCGGGAGAGGATCTTAAAGGCAAAACGGGTAGAAAGGCCGTTCATCCCTTCATCGACGCCTGCGTAATCACGATACTCCTGATAGGACTTGGCTTTCGGATCGGTATCCTTGAGGCTTTCCCCATCATAAACGCGCATTTTGGAGTAGGTGCTGGAGTTCTCAGGCTCTTTCAGACGCGAAAGAATAGAGAAGCGGGCCAGCGTTTCCAGCGTACCTGGTGCGCATGGCGCATGGGTCAACTCACTGTGATCGAGCAGCTTGTCGTAAATTTTAATTTCTTCAGACACGCGCAGGCAGTAAGGCACCTTGACGATATACACGCGGTCGAGGAACGCCTCATTATTTTTGTTGTTACGGAAGGTGACCCACTCTGATTCGTTAGAGTGCGCCAGAATAATACCGTTGAACGGCAGGGCGGAGATACCTTCCGTACCGTTGTAGTTACCTTCCTGAGTAGCCGTCAGCAGGGGATGCAGCACTTTGATGGGTGCTTTAAACATCTCGACGAACTCCATGATCCCCTGGTTGGCCCGGCACAGAGCACCAGAGTAACCATAGGCGTCAGGATCGTTCTGCGCGTGGTTTTCAAGCTTACGGATATCCACTTTACCCACCAGAGCAGAGATGTCCTGATTGTTTTCATCACCTGGTTCTGTTTTGGCAATAGCCAGCTGTTCAAGGATGGATGGCCAGACCTTAACAACTTTGAAGCGGGAGATATCGCCGCCAAAGTCATGCAGCCGTTTCGCTGCCCACGGTGACATAATCGTGCCGAGATAGCGGCGCGGCACACCATACTCTTTCTCAAGAATGTTAGCGTCTTCCTGCGGATTAAACAGACACAGCGGATGATCATTGACCGGGCTGCGCTCGCCGTCAGCGCTTAATACATAGATAGGCACGCGCTGCATCAGAGATTTCAGACGCTCAGCCAGAGAGGATTTACCACCACCGACCGGACCCAGCAGATAAAGGATCTGTTTCTTCTCCTCAAGGCCCTGAGCGGCGTGTTTAAGATATGAGACGATCTGTTCAATCGCCTCTTCCATACCGTAAAATTCTTCAAAGGCTGGGTAACGCGCAATAACACGGTTGGAGAACAGTCGGGAAAGGCGAGGCTCCTGCGCAGTATCAACCATTACTGGCTCACCTATAGCCATTAACAGTCTCTCTGCCGCGTTGGCGTATGCACTGCGATCTTGCCGACATACGGTAAGAAATTCCTGCAGTGTGAACTCTTCGTCCTTGGCAGCTTCATAACGCTGACGATAGTGATCGAATATATTCATAGCGATGCCCGTCCTTTCATTTTTAGCACAGGTAACAGGAGCCTAATTACGGTCAGCCCCTGAAGGAACTTATAGGAGTAGAGCAACCCTTATGCCAACCTGACGTTTTTTTATCAGGATACACAAAACTTATGATTACTCTGCTCGTTAAAATTGACCTTCTTTCATTAAAGCGTAGTTGGCATTTAAGAAATTTCCTGAACCTCCCGCCTTTTTCAATGAAATTTCAATAACAAAGTCATTTAATGACCTGGCGATGGCCTTGGCTGATGCGGGCTGCGTGGAAATTGTAAATAAGCCAGTACAATCGCTGGGGCGCCGGGCGGTCTGAAAATTGATTCTGAGTGCTACAGACCGTGTAAACTTTTAACCAATAGCGTCCGGGCTGTTAAACTGCCTGTCTTGATTGTTATATTTATGGAATGAATAAATTGTGAACTATTTCAAAGTTACTGCGCTCGCCGTGCTTTTACCGGCCTGTTTTTCTGCCACATTGGCACATGCCAACCCTTTAACACTGGGTGCTTCCGTCATCTACAGCCAGAGTCCTTATAAAGGTGGCGAAGGGCGTTACTATCCGGTTCCGCTGATTAACTATGACGGTGACAGCTTTTATCTGCACAGTCTGCAGGCTGGCTACTATTTGTGGAAAGACCAGCAGGATCAGCTGTCGCTGACCATTCTGGGGTCACCGCAGAACTTCAATACTGACGATACCAAAAATAAGCAATTGAAAAAGCTGGATAATCGTCATATGACGCTGATGGGAGGGCTGGCATATCGCCACGTGGCTAACTGGGGCATCGTCAGGACCGTGCTGGCTGGGGATATGTTAGGCAACAGCGACGGCTATCAGTGGGATCTGGCCTATCTTTACCGCTTCCAGATGGGGGACTTCAGTCTGACGCCGGGGATCGGTGCGCTGTACAGCAGCTCAAACCAGAATGACTATTATTATGGTGTTTCCAAAGCGGAATCCCGTCGCAGCGGCCTTGGCAGCTATGAGGCGGATGACAGCTGGAATCCTTATCTGGAAATGACGGCCGCGTGGTCGATTAACCAGAACTGGAATGCCACGCTCTCAGGACGTTACACTCGTCTGAGCAGCGAAGTAAAAAACAGCCCAATGGTTGATCGCGATTCCCAGGTCGCAGTGTGGACCGGAATCAGCTACACATTCTGATCTGCAATTACTGCACTAAAAAAGGGCGCATTGCGCCCTTTTGCATGATTGTGGTGATCTGAAAGGGTGCAGGAGAATGCAATGGTGAAATCGGTAGAATTTAGCGGTGGCAGCAGCCTGCCGGCAATCGGTCAGGGCACCTGGTATATGGGTGAAGATGTCAGCCAGCGTAAACAAGAGGTGGCGGCGTTACAGTCGGGGCTGGATAAAGGGCTGAGACTGATCGATACCGCTGAAATGTACGCAGATGGCGGTGCAGAAGAAGTGGTGGGCGAGGCGTTGCAGGGACGCAGAGACAATGCCTGGCTGGTCTCGAAAGTCTACCCCTGGAATGCCGGAGCGGTGGATGCCGTGGATGCCTGCGAACGCAGTTTGCGCCGTCTGAAAACTGATTACCTCGATCTTTATCTTCTGCACTGGCGCGGCAATGTGCCGCTGGAAGAAACCCTCAGTGCGATGGAAGCTCTGCAACAATCCGGCAAAATTCTGCGCTGGGGCGTCTCCAATTTTGACAGTGATGACATGGCAGAACTGCTTGCCGAAGAGGGCGGATATGCCTGTGCTGCCAATCAGGTGCTTTATCATCTGGCATCACGGGGAATCGAATACGATCTTCTGCCTGACTGCCAGCAGTTACAGATCCCGTTGATGGCCTACTGCCCGCTGGCTCAGGCTGGCCGGCTCCGGCGCGACCTGATGGAGAACCCGATCCTGCGGCAGGTTGCACAACAAAAGAGCATAAGCGTGGCGCAGCTGCTGCTGGCCTGGGTCATCCGTAAGGAAGGGGTCATCGCTATTCCAAAAGCCAGTTCGGTTCAGCATGTGGCAGAGAATGCTGCGGCGCTGGAGGTGGTGTTGAGCAGTGAAGACCTTGCGCTGATCAATCAGGCTTTCCCGCCGCCAGAACGCAAAATGCCGCTGGATGTGGTTTGAGATCGATAAATCATTAAGGCAACAACGCCCCGCGCTAATCCAGTCCGGAGCGTTGTTGCTGTATTGAGAATAAAGTCAATCTACTCCCCGGAAAAGCCGGAACGTGGAACCACTTACGCCTCGATCGGTGCCCGCCAGTCGTCAGCACCTGACGTTCCTGCGGTGGTGTGTTCCCAGTTGATCTTACGATAAGCCAGAGAGACCCGAACCAGTTGCGTGAACTCCGCTTTTGCCGCATCCTGGCAGTGTGGCATCTTGCAATCGATGTCGATAATCGTGGCATCTGCAGCAGAGATCTGCGGGTAAAGCTTGCGGGACTGAATACCATTAAGTAAAAAATCTAAAGTGGCCATAACCTGCGTTCGGTGTTGAGAAGCATCGCAAAATTCAGCTCCAAAGGCGCGAACAGGGTGGCAGCACCACACAGCCATCAAGCACCTTCACGATCATGCCGGTTCCCATCTCAAAACCCACCTCAGCCAGCCATTCGCCCGCAATGTTCGCCAGCCAACTGAGGTTCATGTCGGACAAGATCCTTACCCGTGTGCCAAAATTCCGGGTCGGTTACGACCCGGTCAGTATTGATGATCAAGCGCCTTTCCGCACCCGAAAAGTCGCCGCAAGGCGGGAAGGGGATTCACCCGCTGACTTCATCGGTGAAGAGACGTGAGCCGTTTCAACGCACACCATCGTTTTATAGCCTTCATTCGCCATATCACCCATGCTGCATGAAAGTTCCGGACCAGGGTTCCAGGTGACAACGTCACTCTGGTAATGATGATAGATCTCCAGCGAACGGTTACCGGCTTTATCGGCGACCACGCTGCAATCTTCTGGCTGCGTATATATGCGGTCGATGCGGTCCGGATAGGTCTGTTTGCCTGACGGAGAAGTGCCTGTAACGCCGTTATTGACCTTATCAATGTAACGGGTGCCCAGCCCACTGACTTCCACGCCTGCAATGTCCTCAACACTGAAGTAACTGTGCAGGGCTGCAGTGGCTTCATAATCCCCGTGGGCTTCCAGCTCAATCTCACAGCGGTCGCTGAAGCGGAAGCGGGCAAACAGGGTGAAGTCGTGCGGCCAGAGCTTTTTGGTCTGCTCGTTGCTCTCCAGCACCAGCGTCAGCATCACGCTCTCATCGTTCTCATCATGCGCTGACAGCGTCCATGGCAGGGTGCGGGCAAAACCATGAGCGGGTTCACCTGCAGGTCCAAACCACGGCCAGCAGATAGGTACGCCGCCCCGGATAGCTTTACCGGTAGCCCAGGCCGTTTTCTCACTCAGCCAGATCACCGGCTTTTCACCGTTCGGCTGCCAGGCAATCAGGTGAGCACCCTGCAGGGTGACGGCAGCACGCACTTTTGGATGGACGATCACCACAACCGGCAGATCGCCGATCTTGCGCTGAGAAATATACGGGGTGATTTGGTTGATAACCGGAAGCGAAAAAATTTTTTCGTTCATCAGAAAACTTTCCTTTAGCGAAAAAAAAGGGCGACCGTAGTCGCCCTCCGAGTCAGTTCATCGCGCTTATTTAGCGATGTGAGCAACCAGGTCCAGGACCTTGTTGGAGTAACCAGTTTCGTTATCGTACCAGGAAACCAGCTTCACGAAAGTGTCGCTCAGTGCGATACCGGCTTTCGCATCAAAGATAGAAGTCAGCGTTTCGCCGTTGAAATCGGTAGAAACCACTTCGTCTTCGGTGTAGCCCAGAACGCCTTTCATTTCGCCTTCGGCTGCGGCTTTGATCGCTGCACAGATTTCTTTATAAGAAGCAGGCTTAGCCAGACGTGCAGTCAGGTCAACTACGGAAACGTTAGGGGTAGGAACGCGGAACGCCATACCAGTCAGTTTGCCGTTCAGCTCAGGGATCACTTTACCTACTGCTTTAGCAGCACCGGTAGAAGAAGGGATGATGTTCTGAGATGCGCCGCGGCCGCCGCGCCAGTCTTTGTGAGACGGGCCATCAACGGTTTTCTGAGTAGCGGTGGTTGCGTGAACAGTGGTCATCAGCGCTTCAACGATACCAAACTTGTCGTTGATCACTTTAGCCAGTGGTGCCAGGCAGTTAGTGGTGCAGGATGCGTTAGAAACGATCTCCTGGCCAGCGTAAGATTTGTGGTTCACGCCCATGACGAACATTGGGGTGTCATCCTTAGAAGGACCGGTCAGCACGACTTTCTTGGCACCAGCTTCGATGTGCTTACGCGCAGTTTCGTCGGTCAGGAAGATACCGGTTGCTTCAGCAACAACGTCAACACCGATTTCGTTCCACTTCAGGTTAGCCGGATCGCGTTCAGAGGTAACACGGATGGTTTTGCCGTTGACAACCAGGTGGCCGTCTTTAACTTCTACAGTGCCATCGAAACGACCGTGAGTAGAGTCATATTTCAGCATGTAAGCCATGTACTCTGCGTCCAGCAGATCGTTGATGCCCACGATCTCGATGTCAGAACGCTGCTGAGCAGCACGGAAAACGATGCGACCGATACGGCCAAAACCGTTGATACCTACTTTGATAGTCATATATTCCACCAGCTGTTGTTAGTGAATAAAAGGTTGGCTGTAAAATTACAAAAACCTTACCAGGCGTCAAGCGGAATCGCTTCAATAGTTGCGACAAATCAAACCGCAAAGCAGGAATTATTGCCCCGGAAGCGTGTTCCCTGACCACCAATAAAGGTTCATATGGGGGCGCTCTGCCCGAATATAAAGGGGTGGCGAATTCAAAGGGTGATCTGAGTCACATTTTCATCTTCAGGTCACTTTCAGACTCCCCCTGAATCGAAAAAATCCCCTGACGTTGTTAAGTATTTGTTAGAATAGTAGCCGATATATTCAGATTCACCCGCCCGAGAGTAGCAAAATGGCTAATGACCCGAAGCAACTGAGCCCAGAAACCGACCTCAACGAAATGCAGCGCTATGTCACGCAGCATCGCGGCACCGAACCGCCTTTCTCCGGTAAATTGCTGCACAACAAAGGCGAGGGAATTTATCACTGCCTGGTGTGCAACTCGCCGCTGTTCCTGTCTGAAACTAAATACGACTCCGGCTGCGGCTGGCCGAGCTTCTATCAGTCGTATCATGAAGATTCAATTAAATATATTGAAGATGATTCGCACGGTATGCAGCGTATTGAAATCCGCTGCGGCAACTGTGATGCACACCTGGGGCACGTTTTCCCTGATGGCCCTCAGCCAACCGGAGAGCGTTACTGTGTTAACTCCGCCTCGTTAAGCTTTACCGACGATGATGGCAATAATATTAAAGGATAGTGGCTATGGAGCTGGATGAGATGATCGCCGCCATGACGCCGGAAGTTTATCAGCGTCTGGTCACCGCAGTGGAAACCGGCAAATGGGCTGATGGCGTGGCTCTGACGCCAGAACAGAAGGAAAACAGTCTGCAACTGGTGATGCTCTGGCAGGCTCGCCATAACGAACAGCCTCAGCACATGAGTGTGGGTAAGGGCGGCGAAATGGTGATGAAAACCAAAAAGCAGCTGAAAGAGGAGTTCGGCATTGAGGATGACAACGTCACCCATATCCGGTTGCAGTAAATTATTCCTTCAGGAATAAATGGCGTTAAAAAGGGGCGCAGAAGGCCCCCTTATGGTGGCAGCTATAGCTGACTGTTCATCAACGGCTGCGCATCTGACTGGCGATGGATTTATAAAATAATGGCACCCTTTGCCGCCATATCTGCCAGCGCTTGCTCACTGTCACCCGATGCCAGATTGACGCCACGACAGCCTGCAGCGATCACCGTAACGGTGTAGCCCAGCGCCAGTGCGTCCAGCACGCTGTATTTCACACAGTAATCCGTTGCCAGACCCATCACCGTCAGGGCGGTAATCCCGTGGTTTTTGAGCCACAGATCCAGCGTGGTTTTATTGCGGTGGCCGTTATCGAAGAAGGCACTGTAGCTGTCCACCTTCGGATCCTGCCCTTTATAAATCTTCTCGCTGATACAGCGTTGATCCAGCCCGGGATGCAGCTGTGCACCGGCTCCGTGCTGGATACAGTGATCGGGCCACCAAACCTGCGAGAGCCCCTCAAGTTTGCCCAGCGTCCAGGCTGCCTGGCCGGAGTTGGAAGCAAAGCTGCCATGTTCCGCCGGATGCCAGTCCAGCGAGGCCACCACCGGCTGACCACGCTGGTGAAATTCTGCGGCGTACTGGTTAGCAATAGCGATGACTTCATCGCCTCCGCTGACCGCCAGCGCGCCACCGGGGCAGAAGTCATTCTGTAAATCAATCAGAAGCAGCGCCTGCTGTGTGGTCATTATCGTTCTCTCACTTATCGTCCGGGGTCAGTTCACCGCGCAGGTTGATCTGCATCTGCTGGCGCACCTGATCGCTGGTCAGATTCTGGCTCAGCAAATAGTGCAACTTGGTCAGCGTAGCTTCTACCGTTAAATCATAACCGCTGATCACGCCTGCCAGCGCCAGGGCGTTACCGGTGGCGTAGCCACCCATATTCACCTTGCCGGACATACACTGAGTCAGGTTGACCACAACAATGCCGCGATCGGAAGCTTCTTTCAGCTCCTTCAGGAAGGCCGGGTTCTGTGGGGCATTGCCAACGCCATAAGAACGCAGAATCAGCGCTTTCACCGGCTGACGCAGGAAGTTGCTTACCACATCGGAAGAAATACCGGGATAGATAGTCACCACACCAATCGGCTGTGGCGTAATAGGGTGCACAATCAGCTCGCTCTGGCCCATTGGCGCGGCAGGGGTGTTCAGGCGACGGATATGGATGCCCGCTTCAAGCAGCGGCGCAAGGTTAGGCGAGGCGAAGGCGTTGAAGCCATCGGCATGGGCCTTGGTTGTACGGTTACCGCGATACAGCGTGTTGTTGAAAAACAGTGCAACTTCGTTGATTGGGTAGTTGGCGGCAACGAACAGGGAATTCAGCAGGTTTTGCTGCCCGTCTGAACGCAGTTCGGCCAGAGGGATTTGTGACCCTGTCACAATTACCGGCTTGGACAGATTCTCCAGCATAAAAGAGAGAGCTGAAGCGGTAAAGGCCATGGTATCTGTGCCATGCAGGATCACAAAGCCATCGTATTTATCGTAATTAGCCTGGATATCATCCGCAATCGATTGCCAATCCTGTGGCGTCATATCCGATGAGTCAATTAACGGCGAGTACTCGTGAATAGTAAAGTCCGGCATCTCGGCGCGGTGGAATTCTGGCATATTCGCCAGCTGGGTTTGCAGGTGGCCCGACACCGGAATATAGCCATGCTCGGAACGCTGCATGCCGATGGTCCCGCCAGTATAGGCGACGTAAATTGATTTCTTATGCATTTAAAGACTCAGGCTTGCCGAAAAGGCGAAGTATAAGGGGAAAGCAGAGTAAAAGCAGCCCGACCAGATGCCGGGCTGCGGGTTATGTTATTTCACCTGTCCACAGGTAAGGCACATGGCATAGCGGTTTTGCGGATCGTTGAGGTTATCAAACAGACCCGGCTGGTTTTTCATTGCCGCCATCACGTCGATCATTGGCGCAGGCAGATAAGCTTTAAGAGCATCCGGCAGCGCGGCGCGGGCTGACACGTTCGTCTGGCTGAACAGCAGGTCAATAAAGCCGGGTTCATCCTGATACCAGTTGAGATGCCACTGCTTGAGTTTTGCCAGTTCGGCCGCTTTTGCCACGGCATCGTCGAAGTCACCGAGTGAATCCACCAGACCGTTGGATTTTGCATCGCTGCCGGTCCAGACGTGACCCTGAGCAATCTGGTCAATCTGCTCTGGTGTTTTACCGCGCGAGCTGGCGACCAGGCCAAGGAAGTTTTTGTAACCGTTCTGGATGCTCAGTTGCATCATCTGCGCAACCTCAGGCGGTAGCGCCTTGGTGGTTGCCACATCAGCCAGTGGCGAAGTGGAGACGCCATCGGTATGCACACCAATTGAGTCCAGCGTGTTTTCAACGGTGTTAATCACCCCGAAAATGCCGATGGATCCGGTAAGCGTACTTGGGCTGGCGATGATGTAGTTAGCCGGCGTTGAGATCCAGTAACCACCGGAGGCAGCCATACCGCCCATGGAAACCACCACCGGTTTACCCGCTTCCTTCGCCGCAGCCAGTTCTTCACGAATGGTCTCGGAAGCCGTCACGCTGCCGCCAGGGCTGTTAACGCGGAACACGATTGCCTTGATTTTCGGATCCAGGCGCGCCTGACGAATTTCCATCGCGGTGGTATCGCCGCCGACGCTGCCCGGTGTTTCATCGCCGTCCATAATTGCGCCGTTCGCCATCACCACGGCAATGTTGCCGTCAGTCGTGCTGTTATCCTTGACCTGATAGTCGTAGATGCTGGTGCCTTTAAAATCACTGGCCGCTTTATCCCAGCCGAAGATTTTACTCATCTGCTGATCTACCGCCGCGCGGGAAGCCAGCTCATCAACCAGCTTGTTATCTTTGGCATACTGAGCCGTATCTCCACCGACTTTCTGCAGGCCGTCCAGCACGCCCTGAGCGCCCGGGAACACCTGTTCAGGCGTAATCTGTCGGTTAGCGGCGATGGTGTTGAGGTAGTTCTGCCACAGTTCGCCAATCCAGCGGCTGTCCGCATCACGTGCTGCCGGTGACATATCATCGCGCAGGAACGGTTCTACCGCCGACTTATAAGTGCCGACACGGAAGACGTGTGAACTGATTTTCAGTTTATCCAGCAGGGTCTTGTAGTAAAGACCGTTGGTGGCGAAGCCATGCAGATCCACCGTTCCCTGAGGGGAGAGATAAATTTTGTTGGCGAAGCTGGCCAGGTAATATTGCGCCTGGCTGTAGCTGTCACCGGTGGCATAGATTTGCTTACCGCTATCGCGGAATTCACGCAGAGCCTTGCCGATGTACTGCAGGGATGGTTGATCTGCTCCGGCGAAGTCGCGCAGGTCAAGCACCATGCCGGTGATATTGGCATCGTCTTTGGCCTGACGAATAGCATCCACCACGTCAAAGAGGGAGTTCTCCTTCAGGCGGTCGCTGCTGGTGCCGAGTAACTGACGGCCAATTTTGCTGAGTTTGTTACTGACTGAAGGTTTATCCACCACCGTGCCGCTGAGATCGACAACCAGTGCCCCTTTCTGAGGTTCGACTGGCGTACTGGATTTACTGAACTGAAAGTAAATACCGACACAAACCAGGATCAACAACACCAGAAACAGGTTGAGGATAAACTCGCGGACGAAATTCAGCAGTCGCCATGTCCATTTGAAAAAACCAGCGATCGCTCGCCACAAGATGCGCATATGATCTCCATAATAGCGGTAAAAAAGCCCGCTGCGTCCGCCAGTTGAAAAGTAAAACGGCGCAAACAGGGTGGTGTTGGTCACATCCTAAATAGCAGGGGCGAAATTGTCAGCAGGAAAAAGCGCGATGCTGTAACAAATCATCATCCTGTGCTAGTTTCAGCTAAATAAAAATCATTATCAGGAGTCAGTTATGGATGCACTTGATTTAGTGGTTAACCGTCGTTCAGCATCACGGTTAAGTGAACCAGCACCGGCAGGCGAGGCGTTGGAAAACATTCTTCGCGCTGGCATGCGTGCACCGGACCACGGAACGCTGCAGCCATGGCGGTTTATTATTATCGAAAATCAGGGCCGCGAGCGTTTCAGCGATCTGCTGGAAACCGCAGCACGAAATGACAGCATGGATGAGAAGGCCATCGACAAAGCAAAACAGTCGCCTTTTCGCGCGCCGATGATCATTACCGTGGTGGCGCATTGCGAAGAGCATCACAAAGTTCCGCGCTGGGAGCAGGTCGTTTCTGCTGGCTGTGCGGTAATGGCGATGCAGATGGCGGCAGTCGCTCAGGGCTTCAACGGTATCTGGCGCAGCGGCGCATGGACCGGGCATGAAGCGATGCGTAAAGCTTTTAACTGTCGCGAGCAGGATGCCATCGTTGGTTTCCTCTATCTGGGAACCCCGCAGCTGAAATCTTCCACCACCGTTATCCCTCCGGACACGGCACCGTTTGTCAGTTATTTCTGAAAGACAAACGCCCTCATTACAGGCAGGGTTGTGAGCGGCCCTGCAATTTGTCGGGATATTGAGCGAACGACAGGTAGAGCCTTACCTCTGACTGTCGAAAACGTTACCATAACGCCGGTAAACTTTGAGGGATGTTGCCCATGAATAATGATGCTATTCGCCTGACACAGTACAGTCACGGAGCCGGTTGCGGCTGTAAAATTTCCCCCGGCGTGCTGGAAAAAATCCTGCACAGCGATCATGCGCTGCTGCACGACCCAAAGCTGCTGGTCGGAAATGAAACACGTGATGACGCCGCAGTCTACGATCTGGGCAATGGCACCGCGATTGTCAGTACAACCGACTTCTTTATGCCGATAGTCGACGATCCCTTTGATTTTGGCCGAATCGCGGCCACGAATGCTATCAGTGATATCTATGCCATGGGCGGGAAACCGATCATGGCGATTGCTATTCTGGGCTGGCCTGTTGATAAACTGGCGCCTGAAGTTGCGCGTAAGGTAATCGAGGGCGGGCGCAGCGTGTGCCGCGCTGCCGGGATTTCACTCGCTGGCGGCCATTCTATTGATGCGCCAGAACCGATTTTCGGGCTGGCGGTTACCGGCGTTATCGATCCGCAGAAAGTGAAAAAGAACAGTTCGGCACAGGTCGGTTGCAAACTCTTCCTGACCAAACCTCTGGGGATTGGCGTGCTGACCACCGCAGAGAAAAAATGCAGGCTGAAACCAGAACATCAGGGGCTGGCGACCACGGTAATGTGCCAGCTGAATAGCGCCGGTGCTGCTTTCTCTGAGATCGCCGGTGTGACGGCGATGACCGATGTAACCGGCTTTGGCCTGCTGGGCCACCTGAGCGAAATTTGCCAGGGCTCTGGCGTGCAGGCTGATGTCTGGTTCAGCCAGGTTCCGCGACTGGCAGGTGTGGATGAATACATCGCTCAGGGCTGTGTTCCGGGCGGCACGGAGCGCAATTTTGCCAGCTATGGTCATTTAATTGGCGCAATGAGTGATGAACAGCGTAAGCTGCTGTGCGATCCACAAACCTCAGGCGGTCTGCTGCTGGCCGTGACCCCTGAGGCTGAAGCCACGCTCACCGACAGTGCCAGCGCAATGGGGATCACCCTGAACGCGATTGGGGAACTGCTGCCAGCCCGCGAAGGGCATGCTTTAATTGAAATAGTTTCCTGAAGGAAGTCACTGCCGGATGCGTTTGTTCATTGCCGAAAAACCAAGCCTCGCCCGCGCTATTGCGGATGTTTTACCGAAACCTCATCGCCGGGGCGATGGCTTTATCGCCTGCGGCAGCGATCATATGGTGACCTGGTGTGTGGGACACCTGCTTGAGCAGGCCCAGCCGGACAGCTATAACAGCCGTTTTGCCCGCTGGTCTCTGGCCGATCTGCCGATAGTCCCGGATAAGTGGCAACTGCAACCGCGCCCGTCAGTGGCAAAGCAGCTCAACGTGATTAAAGGGCTGCTGGAGCAGGCCAGCGAAGTGATCCACGCCGGTGACCCGGATCGGGAGGGGCAACTGCTGGTGGATGAAGTGCTGGATTATCTGGCGTTGCCGCCGGAGAAGCGCGAAAAGGTGCAACGCTGCCTGATTAACGACCTCAACCCTTCCGCCGTTGAGCGTGCGGTGGAGCGACTGCGTGAGAATCGCGAGTTTATTCCTTTGTGTGTCTCTGCGCTGGCCAGGGCTCGTGCTGACTGGCTCTACGGCATCAACATGACCCGCGCATACACGCTGCTTGGTCGTAACGCTGGCTATGATGGCTTGCTTTCGGTTGGAAGAGTGCAGACGCCGGTGCTCGGGCTGGTGGTCCGTCGTGATGAAGAGATTGAGAATTTCATCCCGAAAGACTTTTTTGAAGTGAAGGCGCATATTGTCACACCGAAAGAGGAGCGTTTTGTTGCCCTCTGGCAGCCCAGTGATTCCTGTGAGCCTTACCAGGATGAAGAAGGGCGCTTGTTGCATCGCCCGCTGGCGGACCATGTGGTGGCCCGTATTGGCGGGCAGCCTGCCTTCGTCACCAGCTATAACGATAAGCGGGAAAATGACACCGCGCCGCTGCCGTTCTCGCTGTCGAGCCTGCAAATCGAAGCGGCTAAACGTTTTGGCCTCAGCGCGCAGACGGTGCTTGATACCTGTCAGAAACTCTATGAAACCCATAAGCTGATTACCTATCCACGTTCGGACAGCCGCTATCTGCCGGACGAACATTTTGCCGGGCGCCATGCTGTTTTAAACGCCATCAATGCCCATCAACCTGATATTACGCCGCCAGCGGATTTTGATGCCGACCGGAAAAACCGCTGCTGGGATGATAAAAAGGTCGATGCTCACCATGCGATCATCCCGACAGCGCGCAGCAATCAAATCAGACTGACCGAAAATGAAAATAACATTTACCGGCTGGTGGCGACTCAGTATCTGATGCAGTTCTGCCCGGATGCGGTTTATCGTAAATGCGTTATCGAGCTGGATATCGCGGGCGGTAAATTCGTTGCTAAAGCCCGTTTTCTCGCCGAAGCTGGCTGGCGCGCACTGCTGGGCAGCAAAGAACGTGATGAGGAAAATGACGGCACGCCGCTGCCGGTGGTGGCGAAAGGGGATGAGCTGCTGTGCGAGCGGGGAGAAGTGGTGGAGAAGCAAACGCAGCCCCCGCGTCCGTTTACCGATGCCACCCTGCTGTCAGCAATGACCGGGATTGCCCGCTTTGTGCAGGATAAAGATCTAAAGAAAGTGCTGCGTGCGACCGATGGTTTAGGAACAGAGGCCACGCGCGCCGGGATCATTGAATTGCTGTTCAAACGTTCATTCTTATTTAAGAAAGGGCGCTATATTCATTCCAGTCCCGCCGGGCGGGCGCTGATCCACTCGTTGCCTGAAATGGCCGCGCGACCGGATATGACCGCCCACTGGGAGTCCACGCTGACCAAAATCAGTGAGAAGCAGTGCAGCTATCAGGGGTTTATGCAGCCGCTGGTGGAGACGCTGCACAATCTGATTTTTCAGGCACGACAGCAGCCTGCTGCCCATGCGTTTCGTGGGTTGCCAGCCCCTGAGGTGGAGAACAAAAAGCCCAGGCGTAAAACGGCAAAAGCAAAGGAAACTGAATGATGAAAAGAACGGGCGTGATGCTGCTGGCGGGTCTGCTGCTTTGCAGTCAGCCTCTGCTGGCGGCTGAACAGAGGCTGAGTACCGGTCACGGTAGCAGCTATGAGAGCGGTACGAGCTATCGCGGTAACACCACTACCAACAGCGGCCCTGATGCGGATGTCATGGTGGATATGCCGCCTGAAGTCTGGACGCAGGGGCAGAATAACAACCAGCCACCTTGCCAGACCTGCTGCACTTATGAGAACCGGAGCTACACGGAAGGTTCTGTAGTAAAAATGGAAGGGGTGCTGCTGCAGTGTGCGCGTGACGAAAAATCTTTCGGCACGAATAATCTGATCTGGAAAACCATCAAGTAACTCAAGCCCCCCGGCTTTGCACCGGGGGGAATTCTTCATGGTCAGAAGCTGAACTGCGCCCAGATTGGCGCGTGGTCAGATGGCTTTTCCATGCTGCGAATATCATAATCGATGCCGGTTGCCACACAGCGCTCTGCCAGTGGCTTGCTGGCCAGCACCAGGTCAATACGCAGCCCGCGGTTATCATCAAAGCCTTTTGAACGGTAATCGAACCACGAGAAACGGTCATTCACTTCAGCGTTCTCTGCGCGCCAGGTATCCACCAGACCCCAGTTCATCAGGCGATCCATCCACTCACGCTCTTCTGGAAGGAATGAACATTTGCCGGTACGCAGCCAGCGCTTACGGTTCTCTTCGCCAATGCCGATATCCAGATCGGTCGAGCTGATATTCATATCACCCATGATCAACACCGGGTTTTCCGCTTTCTGCTCCTGCTCAAGATAGTTTTGCAGGTCGCGATAGAATTTCTCTTTAGCCGGGAATTTTGTGGCATGGTCACGGCTTTCGCCCTGGGGAAAGTAGCCATTGATCACCGTGATGTTGCCCATCGGGCTGGGGATATCAGCCATGATCAGGCGACGCTGTGCGCCCTCTTCATCACCGGGGAAGCCACGGCGGACCATTATCGGTTGTTCTTTAGTCAGCAGCGCCACACCGTAATGGCCTTTCTGGCCATGATAAAACACGTGGTAACCCAGTTTAGCCACGTCTGCCAGCGGGAACATGTCATCGTGAACTTTGGTTTCCTGCAGGCCAATGACGTCTGGCTGATGCTGATCGATGATGGCTTCCAGCTGATGAGGACGGGCACGCAGCCCATTGATATTAAAAGAAACAAATTTCATTTTGGCGGCCGTATCGGGAGGAAAAAGTGAGTGGAATGGTAGCAGATGTGGGGATGAACTGAAAGTGAGGGAAGCGGGTGTTTAATGGTGGTGGCTGGCTGTGTTTTTGTGAGGGAACATGATGGAACGTGCAAAGGATTTTGGTATGGGGACGTCTGAGATGGTGCGTCAGGTTGTATTTCTGTGAGGGAAGGATTCACGTCACTGCGTTCCGTGCCCTTCGGGTCAAACCTTCGAGGTCGAAGCTTCTCATCCTCCCCCGTGGGGAACATGATGGAACGTGCAAAGGATTTTGGTATGGGGACGTCTGAGATGGTGGTGGGGGAAGGATTCGAACCTTCGAAGTCGATGACGGCAGATTTACAGTCTGCTCCCTTTGGCCGCTCGGGAACCCCACCAGGGGTAAAACATTTGCTGTACACAACCTGCTGGCCTTGCTGCCGGTTGCTTAAGTGGGGCGCATCATATCAGATGAAATGTGGCTGTAAAGCCCGTCAGCAAAGAAATTGTTTCGTTTGCCGTTTTTTTGCCCGGACTGCTGTTTTGTCAGACAAAACAGCAGTCTTTCACCAGGTTAAAGGATGATGGTGCGGTTGCCGTAAACAAATACGCGCTGTGCCAGCACCTGATACAGGGCACGGCTCAGCGCGTTTTTCTCGACGTCACGACCGGCGCGCATCATATCTTCAGCCGTGTAGGTATGATCCACATGGATCACGTCCTGCATGATGATTGGACCTTCATCCAGATTATCATTCACGTAGTGAGCGGTTGCGCCGATGATCTTCACTCCGCGCTCATATGCCTGGTGATAAGGGCGCGCACCGATAAAGGCTGGCAGGAATGAGTGGTGGATATTGATGATCTGGTTAGGATAACGCTGCACGAAAGCAGGTGTTAACACGCGCATATACTTGGCCAGAACCACATAATCAGGCTGGTAACGGTCGATTTCCGCAGCCATATTGTTATCGTGCTCTTCGCGGGTTAAGCCTTCATGGCTGACCAGAATAAACGGAATATCAAAGCGTTCTACCAGCGTGCGCAGCGTTTCATGGTTACCAATAACAGCCGCGATCTCTACGTCCAACCCGCCATAGGTGCTCTTCATCAGCAAATCGCCCAGGCAGTGCGCTTCTTTGGTCACCAGGATCACAACACGGCGGCGTCCGGCCGGGTTAAGCTCGCGGAAAGACCCGGCTGGCAGCGCGCTGTCAAGATCGGCCAGCAGCGTGCCATCGTTGAAGATCCCTTCCAGTTCGGTACGCATAAAGAAGCGACCCGTGCGGTGATCGACAAACTCATTGTTCTGCACAATGTTCAGCTCGTGCTTGTAGCAAATATTGGTGATCTTGGCGATCAGGCCTTTTGCGTCCGGGCAAATGGTCCGTAAAACTTTTCGTTGCAGTGTTTGCGCTTGCATTGCGATGGTAATCCTGTCGAAGCAACTTGGGGTCAGATGAGGGGCAGTTGGCTACCCGCAACATTTTTTGAATTTTTTGCCGGAACCGCACGGGCACCGGTCATTTCGCCCTGTCTCAGGGTATGTTCCGTCGATATAGTACCAGCGTTGCTCCAGTCGAAGAAAGCGGGAACGTTCATGAATAAAACTTTCCTGCTGATTTTCAGAGAAACGAGCACAGAAGGTCACAAAACCTTCAGAGTTATCTCCCGGTACTTCTGTGATAATTATATGTAAACTAAGCCACTTCGTAACGGCAAAGCTTTGCTCAAGGCTGGTACGAAAACGTTCTGCATCGCAGGAGGGATGCCAGGTGTCAATCAGGTAACCGGCATCCTGACGGGCGTATGCGGTATAGCGGGAGCGCATCAGCGCCTCCGGTGAAGGGGGGAAAGCCACACCGTCCAGCCAGGGTTGGCAACATAAGCTATACTCCGATCCGCTACAGCAGGGGCAAGGGTCTGACACGTTAACTCCAGAAAGGGTATTAATGCGGGTTTGGGCATCATGTTAACTGAGCGGCGTTAATGATGCCATTTGTAAGTCAAGCGGGTACCAGAGGGTGAATGAGACAGGTTAAAATAGGGCTGGCATTGGGTTCCGGAGCGGCCAAAGGATGGGCCCATATAGGCGTGATCAACGCGCTGGAAAGGGCCGGGATTAAGGTAGATGTGGTGGCCGGATGTTCCGTTGGAGCATAAGTCGGCGCTGCCTATGCCAGCGACCGCCTGCCGCGACTGGAAACCTGGGTTCGCTCCTTCAGCTACTGGGACGTCATCCGCCTGATGGACTTCTCCTGGCGTCGCGGTGGCCTGCTGCGAGGTGAACGTGTTTTCAATCATGTGCGCCGCCTGGTGAAAAACGATCATATTGAGCAGTGTGCCATGCCGTTCGGCGCGGTCACCACCAACCTGAGTACCGGCCGTGAACTCTGGCTGACCGAAGGCGATCTGCATCAGGCTGTGCGAGCGTCGTGCAGTATGCCGGGTCTGCTGGCTCCGGTCGCCTGGAATGGCTACTGGCTGGTGGACGGCGCAGTAGTCAACCCTGTGCCTATCTCGTTAACCCGCGCGCTCGGCGCTGACATTGTCATCGCGGTGGATCTTCAGCATGATGCACACTTAATGCAGCAGGACTTATTATCCATCACGCCACAGTCGGTGGAAGACCAAACCACCGCAACTGCAACCAGCTGGGGCGGCAGATTGCGCCAAAGCCTGGCCAGAGTCGCCCAGCGCAAAGTTAACCAGACGCCGGCCGCGATGGAAATCATGTCCACTTCTATTCAGGTACTTGAGAACCGCGTCAAGCGCAACCGTATGGCGGGCGATCCTCCGGATGTGCTGATCCAACCTTTCTGCCCGCAGATTTCTACACTTGATTTCCACCGTGCGGAAGAAGCGATAGAGGCAGGAAAACTCGCCGTGGAGAAGAAAATGGATGAGCTGCTGCCGTTGGTCCGTCAACATGAACTGCCGGGTGAGAAATGATCGTACTTCTGGCAAATCAGGGAGGCGCGATTGTGGATTATGAGCCACTATTGTCTAATCCGGTGAACAAGGGGGGATAATGGAGAAGCCATTAAGTGGAAAACAGATCCTGATCGTTGAAGACGAAGTCGTTTTCCGCTCTCTGCTGGATAATTATCTGTCTGCACTCGGTGCTGTCATTACGCTGGCAGATGACGGACTTAACGCCCTCGAAAAAATGAAGCATCAGGCACATGATTTGGTTATCTGTGACCTGGCGATGCCGCGTATGGATGGTCTCAAGCTGGTTGAGCATTTGCGCAGTAATGGTAATCCCGTCCCCGTGCTGGTGATCTCCGCCACGGAAAACATGTCTGATATCGCTCACGTGCTGCGCCTTGGCGTACAGGATGTGCTGCTTAAACCGCTGAAAGATCTTGGACGGCTGCGCGAAGCGGTTTACGAATGTCTTTATCCCTCCATGTTTACCTCTAAAGTGGAAGAAGATGAACAGCTGTTTCAGGACTGGGATGCGCTGGTGCGTGACCCGCAGGCGGCGGCCAAATTGCTCAAACAACTTCAGCCTCCTGTGCAGCAGACCATTGCCAATTGCAGGATTAATTATCGCCAGTTAACCATGGCTGAACAGCCAGGGCTGGTTCTCGATGTGGCTGCCCTGTCGGAAAAAGATCTGGCGTTTTATTGTCTGGATGTCACAAGGGCAGGAGATAATGGCGTCCTGGCAGCCTTGTTATTACGCGCATTATTTAACGGGCTGTTACAGGATCAATTGTCGGGTCAGGCGCAACGCCTGCCGGAATTAAATGGATTGTTAAAACAGGTTAACCTGCTTTTACGTCAGGCAAATCTGAAAGGACAGTTCCCTTTATTGGTGGGTTACTATCACCAGGGGTTAAAAAATCTGATCCTCGTTTCTGCAGGGCTGAATGCCACGCTCAATATTAATACAAACCAAATACAACTCAGCAATGGCGTGCCCCTTGGTACTTTAGGCAATACACATCTCAACCAAATAAGTCAGAGATGTGACGCCTGGCAGTGTCAGGTATGGGGCGCTGGCGGCAGGCTGCGCCTGATGTTGTCCACAGATTGACCAACCTGCATTATTTTATCGCTGAGCCCCGCAGACAGGGCCAGAGATAAGCTTTACACTTAGGTAATAGTCTTAATTTGCGCTGAAATGGTTTATCCAGGATAAATCCGTCAGGGTTCCACTGGTATACTCAATTCGTTTTTTAACTCGACATATCAAGTAATAACTTGAACGGCCTATAAAGAGAGGTACTTAGATGTCTGCCTATAAGTCCAAAGTAAAAAAAGCGGTTATCCCGGTAGCAGGTTTGGGAACGCGTATGTTGCCTGCAACCAAAGCGATTCCAAAAGAGATGTTGCCGCTGGTTGATAAGCCGTTAATTCAGTATGTCGTTAACGAGTGCATCGCAGCAGGGATCACTGAGATTGTGCTGGTCACGCACTCATCTAAAAACTCGATTGAAAACCACTTCGACACCAGTTTTGAGCTGGAAGCGATGCTGGAAAAACGTGTTAAGCGTCAGCTGCTGGAAGAGATCCAGTCTATCTGTCCACCTCACGTCACCATTATGCAGGTTCGTCAGGGGCTGGCAAAAGGTCTGGGCCATGCGGTGATGTGTGCTTACCCGGTTGTGGGTAATGAGCCAGTTGCGGTCATTCTGCCAGACGTAATCATTGATGAGTACGAATCAAACCTGGCGAAAGATAACCTTGCTGACATGATGCGTCGCTTTGATGAAACCGGTCACAGCCAGATTATGGTTGAACCCGTTGCTGATGTAACCGCTTACGGCGTGGTTGACTGCCAGGGCGCTGAACTGGCCGCAGGTCAGAGCGCGCCGATGGTGGGCGTGGTAGAGAAACCTAAAGCAGACAAAGCACCATCCAACCTTGCGGTTGTGGGTCGCTACGTTCTGTCTGCAGACATCTGGCCACTGCTGGCCAAGACTCCTCCGGGCGCAGGTGATGAGATCCAGCTGACAGACTCCATCGCGATGCTGATGGACAAAGAAACCGTTGAAGCTTACCACCTGAAAGGCGTGAGTCACGACTGCGGTAACAAACTGGGTTATATGCAGGCTTTCGTCGAGTATGGCGTGCGTCACAATACGCTGGGCAGCGACTTTAAAGAGTGGCTGGAAAGCACTGTTGGTAATAAAAAGTAAATTTAATTTCTAACCGGGACAATTCAATGAAAGTCACCGTATTTGGTATCGGCTATGTTGGTCTGGTTCAGGCTGCGGTTCTGGCCGAAGTCGGACATGACGTTCTTTGCATCGATGTCGACGAAAAGAAAGTCGAGAATCTGAAGAAAGGGATCATTCCTATTTTTGAACCGGGTCTGACGCCTCTGGTGATGCAAAACTATGAGGCGGGTCGCCTCAAGTTTTCCACCAACGCGGAAGAGGGTGTGAATCACGGTATCATGCAGTTTATCGCTGTGGGTACGCCACCGGACGAAGACGGGTCTGCTGACCTGAAATACGTTACTGCAGTGGCCCGCACGATTGCACAGCACATGAACGATCATAAAGTCGTTATCGACAAATCGACCGTTCCTGTCGGCACTGCGGACCGCGTTCGCGCCGTAATGACTGAAACGCTGAAAGCACGTGGTGTTGAGATTGCCTTTGACGTGGTCTCAAACCCGGAATTCCTCAAGGAAGGTGCAGCCGTTGCTGACTGCATGCGTCCTGAGCGTATTGTTGTGGGTACCGACAATGATGAGGTTGTTGAACTGCTGCGTGAACTTTACGAGCCGTTTAACCGTAATCACGATCGTATGATCCTGATGGATATCCGCAGTGCTGAGCTGACCAAATATGCCGCTAACTGCATGCTGGCAACTAAAATCAGCTTTATGAATGAGATTTCCAACCTGGCTGAACGTCTGGGAGCGGATGTCGAGAAAGTTCGTCAGGGTATCGGTTCTGATTCCCGTATCGGTTACTCGTTCATCTACCCTGGCTGCGGATACGGTGGTTCTTGCTTCCCGAAAGACGTGCAGGCGTTGATCCGCACGGCCGAGCAGATTGGCTATAAGCCACGCCTGTTGCAGGCTGTTGAGGACGTTAACGACTCTCAGAAGACCAAGCTGCCCGCCTTTATCAAACGTCACTTTGGCGACGATCTGCAGGGCAAAACCTTTGCGCTGTGGGGCCTGTCATTCAAGCCAAACACCGATGATATGCGTGAAGCTTCCAGCCGCGTGCTGATGGAGTCACTGTGGCAGGCTGGTGCCAGCGTGCAGGCTTTCGATCCGGAAGCGATGGACGAAGCTCAGCGCATCTATGGACATCGCAGCGATCTGAAGCTGATGGGAACCAAAGAAGCCGCTCTGCAGGGTGCTGATGGCCTGGTTATCTGTACCGAATGGCAGAATTTCCGCGCGCCGGATTTCGAAGTCATTAAAAATGCGCTGAAAGAACCCGTGATTTTTGATGGTCGTAACCTGTATGATCCAGAAAGAGTCAGCAAACGCGGTTTTGTTTATTATGCAATCGGCCGCGGTGCTTCTATTCAAGTTGCATAATTAATGAGGGCAGTATGAAATATCTGGTTACCGGTGCGGCAGGATTTATAGGTTTCCACGTTGCGGAACGCCTGCTCAGCGCCGGTCACCAGGTTGTCGGAATCGACAACCTGAACGATTACTACGACGTAAAGCTGAAGCTTGCCCGTCTTGAATTACTCAAGCCTCATTCTGCATTTTCCTTTATCCAGCTCGATCTTGCTGACAGAGAAGGCATGGCCTCACTCTTTGGTGAGCAGGGCTTTGACCGTGTTATTCATCTGGGTGCTCAGGCTGGTGTCCGCTATTCGCTGGATAATCCGTTAGCCTATGCTGATGCTAACCTGATTGGTCATCTGAACGTACTTGAAGGGTGCCGCCACAATAAAGTGGGCCATCTGCTCTATGCGTCTTCAAGTTCCGTTTACGGTCTTAACCGCAAATTACCTTTCTCTACTGATGATACTGTTGATCATCCGGTCTCGCTGTATGCCGCGACCAAAAAAGCCAATGAGCTGATGTCTCATACGTATTCACACCTCTATGGTATCCCGACAACCGGACTGCGCTTTTTCACCGTGTACGGGCCATGGGGAAGGCCGGACATGGCTTTGTTTAAATTCACCCGTGCGATGTTGGCGGGTGAACAGATTGATGTTTATAACAATGGCCAGATGCGACGTGACTTCACCTATATCGACGATATAGCGGAAGCCATAGTCAGACTACAGGATGTCATTCCGTCGCCGGATGCTGAGTGGACAGTAGAAGAGGGCAGTCCTGCCAGCAGTTCTGCTCCGTACCGAGTTTATAATATCGGTAACAGTAATCCGGTTACGCTGATGGCTTATATCGAAGCGCTTGAGAAGGCATTAGGCCTTTCTGCTAACAAAAATATGATGCCGATGCAGCCAGGCGATGTGCTGGAAACCAGTGCGGATACGACTGCTTTATATAACGCTATTGGATTTAAACCCCAGACGGGTGTGGAAGAAGGGATCCAGCTGTTCGTTAACTGGTATCGTTCTTTCTATCAGGTTTAAAACCGTGCGGTAAAAATAAAAAAACAGGAAGCTGCGGCTTCCTTTTTTTGCTTTAAAAAAGGGCCAGGAAATTGGTGGGGGAGCAAATAAAAAACCCCATCTCAGGGATGGGGTCTTCTGACAGCATCGGTTGCCAGCATTACAGCATGAAATCTTCCAGCTTCTTGCCTTGTTCTTCAATTGCTTTTTTAATCACGGCAGGAGTACGTCCCTGGCCTGTCCAGGTGCGGCTTTCGCCATTTTCATCAACGTAGCTATATTTGGCAGGACGGGCAGCGCGTTTTGCTTTACCCGGTGCTTTAGCCGCTGCCAGAGTGGACAGCAATTCATTTGGATCGATACCGTCAGCAATCAGCATATCACGATACTGCTGCAGCTTGCGGGTACGCTCTTCGATTTCAGCCTGAGCGTGGCTCTCTTCGTCGCGGCGCTCGTTAACCACAACTTCCAGTTTCTCCAGCATCTCTTCCAGAGTTTCCAGAGAACATTCTCGTGCCTGCGCGCGCAGGGTCCGGATGTTGTTCAAAATTTTAAGTGCTTCGCTCATGTTCCTGATCTCAAAAATTATAATGGGTGGGGGAATGTTCTGCCTGATAATAATAGAGTGCGGCAATACGAACTGCAATAGTTAATTTTGTAAGTAATTCAGAATAACAAAACCATTTGATTTAGCAGAATGACTATTAACATGACGGGAAATTAACATTCTCTGAATAACAACGTGGTTCATTCCCCTGTCCGGCTGCAGATAAAATCTGTCGGTGACTCATTTGTTCAGCAAAATAATTAATGGGCAGAAATAAAGCATTTTACAGGGTGTGCCTTGCTAACCTTAAGAAAATTCTGCGAATATTAGCAGGGTTATTTCTGTTTTTTTTTAATCGTTAAATGCCTTTTGCGGGCTTCATTAAGGTCTCCCGCTGGCGCAGGGCTGTGGTACAATTCATGCCATCCTGTTACCCTTTTTTTACCCGGAGTGAGGCCTGATGGCTCAGCTTTATTTCTATTATTCCGCGATGAACGCGGGAAAATCTACCGCTTTACTGCAGTCTTCGTATAACTACCAGGAGCGCGGCATGCGTACACTGGTCTACACTGCGGAGATCGATAACCGCTTTGGTTCCGGTAAGGTTAGTTCACGTATTGGCCTTTCATCTCCGGCAAAACTGTATAATAACGAGACAGCACTTTTTGCTGAAATTAATGCCGAGAATCAGATGGAACCGGTTCACTGCGTGCTGGTTGATGAATGCCAGTTTCTGACCCGAGACCAGGTAAAAGCATTATCAGACGTGGTGGATAATCTCGATATACCAGTACTGTGTTATGGGTTGCGTACAGACTTTCGCGGGGAATTATTTGGCGGAAGCCAGTATTTGCTTGCCTGGTCAGATAAGCTTGTTGAATTAAAAACAGTTTGCCACTGCGGCAGAAAAGCCGGGATGGTATTAAGACTGGATGAAAACGGTGCCCCTTTCAAAGAGGGTGAGCAGGTTGTTATTGGCGGTAATGAGCGTTATGTCTCGGTGTGCCGTAAGCATTACAAAGCGGCTATCGAGCAGGGATGCCTGAGGGCAGTACATGGCGAACACGGCATTAAATAAGCAATAAAATAGTCGCTCTGAATTATTCAGTCGCCCGGTATTGTAAACCGGGTTTTATTTCAGTGGTTGATTAGTTTTTCTTACGGGTCAGACAAATAAAAAACCCGCCGGATGGCGGGTTTTTTTTAAGCTACTTTTATTTTTTAACTTTTTTCTTAGCATCAACCGGTTGCGCAACTGCCGCTTCCGCAATGTTGGCGAACGGTTCGGCATATTCGCGGCCGTAGAAGGTATCGAGCATGATTTGTTTCAGTTCGGCAATCAGTGGGTAACGCGGGTTAGCACCGGTACACTGGTCATCGAAGGCATCTTCAGCCAGCTTATCAACCTTCGCCAGGAAGTCAGCTTCCTGCACGCCAGCTTCCCGGATTGATTTAGGAATACCCAGCTCGGCTTTCATTCCTTCCAGCCACAGCAACAGTTTCTCAATTTTCTGCGCGGTACGGTCACCAGGTGCGCTCAGGCGGAGGTGATCTGCAATCTCAGCGTAGCGGCGACGTGCCTGTGGGCGGTCGTACTGGCTGAATGCTGTCTGCTTGGTCGGGTTGTCATTGGCGTTGTAGCGGATGACGTTACTGATCAGCAGGGCATTCGCCAGACCGTGTGGGATATGGAACTCTGAACCCAGTTTGTGGGCCATGGAGTGACAGACACCCAGGAAGGCGTTAGCGAAGGCGATACCAGCGATGGTGGCGGCATTGTGCACACGCTCACGGGCAACCGGGTTTTTCGCCCCTTCGTTATAGCTGGCTGGCAGATTTTCCTGCAGCAGTTTCAGAGCCTGCAGCGCCTGACCGTCAGAGTATTCATTCGCCAGCACGGAGACGTAAGCTTCCAGCGCATGGGTCACCGCATCCAGACCAGCAAAGGCACACAGCGACTTAGGCATGTTCATCACCAGGTTGGCATCGACGATGGCCATATCCGGAGTCAGAGCATAGTCAGCCAGTGGGTATTTCTGGCCGGTGGCATCATCGGTCACTACCGCAAATGGCGTAACTTCAGAACCGGTCCCGGAAGTCGTGGTGATGGCGATCATTTTAGCCTTCACGCCCATTTTCGGGAACTTGTAGATACGTTTACGGATGTCCATAAAGCGCAGTGCCAGCTCTTCGAATGCGGTTTCCGGATGTTCGTACATCACCCACATGATTTTAGCTGCATCCATTGGGGAACCACCGCCCAGCGCGATAATCACATCGGGCTTGAAGGAGTTCATCTGTTCAGCGCCTTTCCGCACGATGCTCAGCGTTGGGTCAGCTTCCACTTCGAAGAACACTTCAGTTTCGATACCGTGTGATTTCAGTACGGCAACAATCTGGTCAGCATAACCGTTATTGAACAGGAAACGGTCGGTAACGATGAAGGCGCGTTTGGCACCATCGGTAGCCACTTCTTCCATGGCGATTGGCAATGAACCACGGCGGAAGTAGATGGACTTAGGAAGTTTGTGCCACAACATATTCTCTGCTCGCTTAGCCACGGTTTTCTTGTTGATCAGATGTTTAGGTCCGACGTTTTCAGAAATGGAGTTACCACCCCAGGAACCACAGCCCAGCGTCAGTGACGGTGCCAGTTTAAAGTTATACAGATCGCCGATACCCCCCTGAGAAGCCGGGGTGTTGATCAGGATACGAGCAGTCTTCATTTTGTCGCCAAAGAAGTTCACACGTTCGCGCTCATTATCCTGGTCGGTGTACAGGCAGGAGGTGTGACCGATACCGCCCATCGCAACCAGTTTTTCGGCTTTGCTGACGGCGTCTTCGAAATCTTTCGCGCGGTACATCGCCAGAGTAGGGGAGAGTTTTTCGTGAGCGAAAGGTTCAGTTTCGTCGACCAGTTTCACTTCACCAATCAGAATTTTGGTGCTGGCTGGCACGGTGATACCGGCGATCTCAGCAATTTTCACCGCTGGCTGACCTACGATGGCCGCATTCAGCGCGCCATTTTTCAGGATCACATCCTGAACTGCTTTCAGGTCTTTGCCCTGCAGCAGGTAGCCACCGTGGCTGGCGAAGCGCTCACGGACTGCTTCATACACGGAATCCACCACGATAACTGACTGCTCTGAAGCACAGATAACGCCGTTATCGAAGGTTTTTGACATCAGGATCGAAGCCACCGCACGTTTGATATCGGCGGTTTCATCAATCACAACCGGGGTATTACCCGCGCCCACACCAATGGCTGGTTTACCAGAGCTGTATGCGGCTTTCACCATGCCCGGGCCGCCAGTAGCGAGGATCAGGTTGATATCAGGGTGGTGCATCAGCTGATTAGACAGTTCAACGGAGGGCACATCAATCCAGCCAATAATGTCTTTCGGTGCGCCTGCCGCAATCGCGGCCTGCAGCACGATATCTGCCGCTTTGTTGGTCGCGTCTTTGGCACGTGGATGTGGAGAGAAAATAATCCCGTTACGGGTTTTCAGACTGATCAGCGCTTTAAAAATAGCCGTAGAGGTTGGGTTGGTGGTAGGAACGATACCGCAGATCAGGCCGGTAGGCTCGGCAATGGTGATGGTACCGAAAGTCTCATCAGTGCTGAGGATACCGCAGGTTTTTTCGTCTTTGTAGGCGTTGTAGATGTATTCGGATGCGAAATGGTTTTTGATGACTTTATCTTCAACTATCCCCATTCCGGATTCTGCCACCGCCATTTTTGCCAGCGGGATGCGGGCATCAGCGGCTGCCAGAGCGGCGGCGCGGAAGATCTTATCTACTTGTTCTTGAGTGAAATTGGCATATTCGCGCTGTGCTTTTTTAACACGTTCAACCAGTGCGTTAAGTTCAGCAACATTAGTAACGGCCATAATGCATCTCCTGATGGAAGTTTAAACTCTATTAGTAAACAAGTCAGAACTAACGAGTATAGCCACGGGCGGTTAATGTGCTGTTAAGGCAGTGTGACTTTACTTGAATTATCTGGAATAAGTTCTACAGGTTTACTGAAAGAGTCTTCGCATTACTCCCTGTCCGGGGAGATGTGCAGTACTCAACAGGTCCGTGTGTTGGAATAAATCTTACTCACAATGGAGTAGATTAATTTTGATCTGAATCATGTTTGTTCCAAGCTGACTCCTTTCAGCTTCAGGTTGTGCGCCACTTCACAGCCTGGTAGGTGAATGAAATTATTCTACCAGTAATACTGAAGGGGTGTAGTGCTAATAAAATCCTTAAATGCAGTTTTTATGACCGGGTAAGTGGCGATAAAACAGGCGAAAATATCTTGTTTTGCCATGGTAAGCGAGATGATTTTACATTAAATTAGCCACGTAAATTAGCCCTTGCAGGAGCTCAGCGTGAACCCGGCACTTTTCGACTTATCGGTTTATATCAAATTTTTCGTCGGGCTCTTTGCCCTGGTCAACCCGTTCGGCATCATTCCGGTTTTTATCAGTATGACCAGCTACCAGGTGCCCGCTGCGCGAAATAAAACCAACATGACCGCCAACCTGTCGGTAGCCATAATCCTGTGGACCTCGCTGTTTCTGGGCGACATCATTCTGCAATTCTTTGGGATCTCGATTGATTCATTTCGCATCGCCGGGGGGATTCTCGTGGTGACCATTGCCATGTCGATGATCAGCGGCAAGCTGGGGGAAGATAAGCAGAACAAACAGGAAAAGTCAGAAACGGCGATCAGAGAGAGCGTTGGTGTGGTGCCACTTGCGTTGCCACTGATGGCGGGTCCGGGTGCAATCAGCTCGACGATTGTCTGGAGTACCCGCTACCACAGCTGGCAGAACCTGATCGGCTTCAGCCTGGCGATTGCGCTTTTTGCCTTCTGCTGCTGGCTGTTATTCCGTGCGGCCCCCCTGATGGTAAGGGTGTTAGGCCAGACCGGGATTAACGTGATCACCCGTATCATGGGCTTGCTGCTGATGGCGCTGGGAATTGAATTTGTGGTCACCGGCGTGAAAGCCCTTTTCCCGGGGCTGGTTAACTGAAATATCAGTCACTGGAAAGTCGATATTAAAGCGCATAATCTGCGCTTTTTTTCTGTTTGCTGCAAAATGAGGCACCATAATAGTGCGATATGCGGGTTTTGCGATCGATAATGGTGCAATTATTCGTGCTGCTTAACAACGTCTCGCTGTCATTAATGTAATTACTGCAAATCCCTGCTGCCGCAGAAATTTTTCCTTGAATGTTAATTTCATCACAGTCTTTAATGCCTGTCAGATACCCTGCATGCAGGTTGTTTTGCTGACAAATGCATCTCATGCGGGATATCAGTCCGAAATGCTGTTTAACGGCAGTAACTCGTTCAATTTCTGAACAAAATTCCTGTTTGTCCTGAATAAAGAAGCATCTTATTTGAATTTAGTTGATGTTTTTCATAGGTTTAATTCTTATTTCTCTATATTAAATAACACTTCTCCTGCGAAAATTCTCATGATAAAAGAGAATTAGTTAACATTTCCGTCATTTTGCTTTGGCCTGGAAAACGGCGTTCTGTTAGTTTTCGGTAGCGTTTGTAAAAATTGGCATCGGATGTGCAACTACGTTTGGCTTTTTCCGGACCGGGACAGGTTCAAAAACACAGGTTACTCGCCCTTAATGAAATGTATTCCGTTTGCCCGCCAGCGCCTCAGCCTGGCCATTGTTGTTAACCTGGCGATTTATGCCAGCGCCTCTTACGCCGCGACGGTACCTGCGGGTATCACATTGGCTCCGAAACAGTTCATAGTGATTAATAACAGCGGCGAAGTCTCTTCTCTCGATCCTCAGAAGATTGAAGGGGTGCCTGAGAGCGATATTATCCTCAATTTGCTGGAAGGGCTGGTTACTACAGACAATAACGGGCAGGTTGTGCCGGGCGTGGCGGAAAGCTGGAGCAACGAACAGGGCAAAGTCTGGACGTTCACACTCAGAAAAGAGGCGAAGTGGAGCAATGGTGATCCGGTAACCGCCAGTGATTTCGTTTACAGCTGGCAGCGACTGGCCGATCCCAAAACGGCTTCTCCTTATGCCAGTTACCTGCAGTATGCGCATCTCACCAACATTGACGATGTTCTGGCGGGCAAAAAATCTCCGGATACGCTGGGCGTTAAAGCTCTGGACGACCATCATCTGCAGGTCACGCTGAGCCAGCCGGTGCCTTATTTTCTCGCGCTGGCAGCCCATACCTCACTGATGCCTGTTAACCGCAATGTGCTGGAGAAGTGGGGGGAAAAATGGACGCTGCCGGGCCATTACGTTGGCAACGGTGCGTATACGCTCAGTGACTGGGTGATTAACGAGAAGATCGTGGTTAAGCGCAATCCGCTTTACTGGGATAACGGCAACACCAAAATTGATACCGGCACCTTCCTGCCGATTACCTCTGCTTCTACCGACGTGAATCGTTATCGCAGCGGTGAAATAGACATCTCCGGTAGCACGCTGCCGCCTGAACAGTTCCCGACGCTGAAAAAAACATTGGGAACTCAGGTTCACGTCAGCCCGCTGCTTTGTACTTTCTATTATGAGCTGAATAACAAACGCCCGCCGTTTAACGATCCGCGGGTGCGTACGGCTGTGAAATTAACGCTCGACCGCAACATAATTGCCGAAAAAATTATGGCCCAGGGGCAGATCCCGGCGGGGACCTTCACGCCACCATTTATCAATGGTGCAAAGCTGCAGCAGCCTGAGTGGATGAAGCTGACGCAGCAACAACGTAACGAGCAGGCGAAGAAATTGCTGGCCGAAGCCGGATACAGCGCAGAGAAGCCGCTGAGCTTCAGCCTGCTGTACAACACTTCCGACGTGAATCAGAAGCAGGCAATTGCCGCCGCCTCGATGTGGAAAAAGAACCTGGGTGCCAACGTGGCGTTAAACAACCAGGAGTGGAAAACCATGCTGGATACCCGTCATCAGGGCAATTTTGACGTGGCGCGTGCGACATGGTGCTCTGACTATAACGAGCCTTCCACTTTCCTCAACATCATGGTGAGCAACTCTTCCAGCAATACCGCTTTTTACAGCAGCAAAGCATTTGATGCGCTGATGGCAAAAACGCTCACGGTTGCCGACGACCAGCAGCGGGCAGAACTCTATCAGCAGGCAGAGCAGCAATTGGATAATGATTCGGCGATTGTCCCGGTGTATTACCGGGTCAGCGCACGTCTGATCAAGCCGTCGGTTGGCGGATTCACCGGCAAAGATCCGCAGGATCTGACCAACCTCCGGTATTACTACATCATCAAGCATTAAGAGCGGGTGGGATTTTGCCGCCCGTATAGAGTTGATAGTAAAGGGTAAAGCAAAAACGACTCTGAGCGTCGTCGTTCCGGCGCTCCGGGAAGATTACCCGGTTAACGGGGGTCGCTAATGGTTTTGAGCACATTGGCAATGATAAAAACTGGAGTAGGATCACTATGACCAACATCACGAAAAAAAGCCTGATTGCACTGGGCGTTCTGACTGCACTTGCAGGCAATATGGCCGTGGCGGCAACGGTTCCGGCTGGCGTTGAGCTGGCACCTAAACAGGAACTGGTTAAAGGCAACGGCGACGAAGTTCAGTCACTTGACCCGCACAAAATTGAAGGCGTGCCGGAATCCAACGTCAATCGTGATCTGCTGGAAGGACTGGTGATCAGTGATACTCAGGGCCACCCGGTCCCGGGCGTGGCTGAAAGCTGGGAAAACAAAGACGGCAAAGTCTGGACCTTCCACCTGCGTAACACGGCTAAATGGTCCAACGGCGAGCCTGTCACTGCTCAGGACTTCGTGTACAGCTGGCAGCGTCTGGCTGACCCGAAAACGGCCTCACCTTACGCCAGCTACCTGCAATATGGTCATCTGGAAAATATTGACGACATCATCGCCGGTAAAAAACCCGCTGATACACTCGGCGTAAAAGCACTGGATGCCCACACTTTGCAGGTGACTCTGAGTGAATCCGTGCCTTACTTCTACAAACTGCTGATCCACCCGTCCATGTCTCCGGTTTACAAGCCAGCAATCGATAAATTTGGCGAGAAGTGGACCCAGCCGGAAAACTGGGTGGGCAACGGGGCCTTTAAACTGCAGACCCACGTGATCAACGAGCGTATCGTGCTGGTGCGTAACCCGGATTACTGGGACAACGCCAATACCAAGCTGGATAAAGTGACCTTCCTGCCCATTTCTTCTGAAGTGAGCGACGTTAACCGCTACTTCAGTAACGACGGCAGCGACATGACTTACAACAACATGCCAATCGAGCTGTTTAAAAAGCTGCAGCGCGATAACCCGAAAGAGCTGCATGTTGACCCGTACCTGTGTACTTATTACTACGAAATCAACAACCAGAAAGCGCCATTCACCGATCCTCGCGTCCGTGCCGCGCTGAAGCTGGGCCTGGACCGTGACATCATGGTCAACAAAGTGCTGGCTCAGGGGCAGTTGCCTGCCTACAGCTACACACCGCCAGCTACCGACGGTGCCGAGCTGATCAAACCTGAGTGGTTCAGCTGGTCACAGGACAAACGTAACGAAGAAGCGAAAAAACTGCTGGCAGAAGCAGGCTACACGGCGGACAAACCGCTGACCTTCGAACTGCTGTACAACACTTCCGACCTGCATAAAAAGCTTGCGATTGCGGCCTCTTCAATCTGGAAGAAAAACCTCGGCGTGAACATCAAGCTGAACAATCAGGAGTGGAAAACTTTCCTGGATACCCGTCATCAGGGTAACTTCGATGTTTCCCGCGCAGCCTGGTGTGCGGACTATAACGAACCAACCTCGTTCCTGAATACCATGCTCTCTAACAGCAGCAACAATACCTCTCACTATAAATCGGCAGAGTTCGATAAGGTAATGGCGGATGCGGCTCAGGCCAGCGATGAGAAAGCCCGTAGCCAGCTGTACGCAAAAGCTGAGCAGGTTCTGGATAAAGACTCGGTTATCGTGCCGGTCTATTACTACGTGAACGCCCGCCTGGTGAAAACCTACGTTGGTGGCTACACCGGTAAAGACGCCCTCGACAACGTGTATGACAAAAATCTGTATATCATCAAACATTAATGGCAAAAATGGGGGAAGGGCGACCTTCCCTCAGCGTGTCTATTTTAAGCAGTGCTGAGGCACAAGCCAGCAGGTACGGGCAATGTTAAAGTTTATTTTACGTCGTTTTCTGGAAGCGATTCCGACGTTACTCATTCTGATTACTATCTCCTTCTTTATGATGCGTCTTGCACCAGGGAGTCCTTTTACCGGTGAGCGTACGCTGTCGCCAGAAGTGATGGCGAATATCGAAGCCAAATATCATCTGAACGATCCGATCTGGAAACAGTACACCGACTATCTGGTGCAGCTGGCCCACGGTGATTTCGGACCGTCGTTCAAATACAAAGACTATTCGGTTAACTATCTGGTCGGCCATGCTTTCCCGGTTTCTGCCAAACTCGGCCTGGCCGCCTTTATTCTGGCGATCATCCTTGGGGTGTCGGCAGGGGTGATTGCGGCCCTTAAACAGAACAGCAAATGGGATTTCGTGGTGATGGGTGTGGCGATGACCGGGGTGGTGATCCCCAGCTTCGTGGTCGCACCGCTGCTGGTGCTGATCTTCGCGATTGCCCTGAAATGGCTGCCGGGTGGCGGCTGGAACGGCGGTGAGGTGAAATATATGATCCTGCCAATGGTGGCGCTGTCGCTGGCCTATATCGCCAGTATCGCGCGTATAACCCGTGGCTCGATGATTGAAGTGCTGCACTCCAACTTTATCCGCACCGCGCGGGCGAAAGGGTTGCCAATGCACCGCATTGTTCTGCGCCATGCGCTGAAGCCTGCGATGCTGCCAGTGATGTCTTATCTTGGTCCGGCCTTCGTCGGCATTATCACCGGCTCGATGGTGATTGAAACCATCTACGGATTACCGGGTATCGGCCAGCTGTTCGTTAACGGCGCGCTGAATCGCGACTACTCGCTGGTGCTGAGCCTGACCATTCTGGTGGGCGTGCTGACCATTCTTTTCAATGCGATCGTTGACGTGCTGTATGCGGTTATCGATCCGAAAATTCGTTACTGATCCGGAGCTCGCCATGATGTTGAGTAAAAAAAATAGCGAAGCTCTCGATGCCTTCAGTGAAAAGCTGGAGGTCGAAGGCCGCAGTTTGTGGCAGGACGCCCGTCGTCGCTTTATCCATAACCGCGCCGCGCTGGGCAGCCTGATTGTGCTGGTGGTGATTGCCCTGTTTGTGATCTTCGCCCCGATGCTCTCCTCGTTTACCTATGACGATACTGACTGGGGTATGATGTCTGCCGCTCCGGACATGGCTTCAAAACACTACTTCGGTACCGATTCATCAGGTCGTGACCTGCTGGTGCGCGTGGCGATTGGTGGCCGTATCTCGCTGATGGTGGGGATTGCTTCTGCGCTGGTGGCGGTGCTGGTGGGCACGCTGTATGGCTCGCTGGCCGGTTACCTGGGCGGTAAAACCGACTCGGTGATGATGCGTTTGCTGGAGATCCTCAACTCCTTCCCGTTTATGTTCTTTGTGATCCTGCTGGTGACCTTCTTTGGCCGTAATATTTTGCTGATCTTCGTCGCTATCGGGCTGGTTTCCTGGCTGGATATGGCGCGTATCGTCCGTGGTCAGACACTGAGCCTCAAGCGCAAAGAGTTTATTGAAGCGGCCCATGTTGGTGGCGTTTCCACCGCCAGTATTGTGCTGCGGCATATCGTACCGAACGTCCTCGGCGTGGTGGTAGTGTATGCCTCGCTGCTGGTGCCAAGTATGATCCTGTTCGAATCCTTCCTCAGCTTCCTTGGGCTGGGTACGCAGGAGCCGCTGAGCAGCTGGGGTGCTTTGCTCAGCGATGGTGCTAACTCAATGGAAGTGTCGCCGTGGCTGCTGCTGTTCCCGGCGGGATTCCTGGTGGTTACGCTGTTCTGTTTCAACTTTATCGGCGATGGCCTGCGTGATGCCCTCGACCCGAAAGATCGTTAAGGAGTTTCCCGATGAGCGTAACTGAACTGCAGCCAGCAATGGCTAAACAAGCGGGAAGCGAACGTCTGCTGGACGTGAAGGATCTGCGGGTAACCTTTGGCACGCCGGATGGTGATGTCACGGCGGTAAACGATCTGAACTTCAGCCTGCGTGCCGGTGAAACCCTGGGCATTGTGGGTGAGTCAGGTTCCGGTAAGTCGCAGACGGCATTTGCCCTGATGGGCCTGCTGGCCAGCAATGGCCGCATTGGCGGCTCTGCACTGTTTAACGGTAAAGAGATCCTCAACCTGCCGGAGAAGCAGCTCAACAGCCTGCGTGCCGAGCAGATTGCAATGATTTTCCAGGATCCAATGACTTCGCTGAATCCGTATATGCGCGTTGGCGAGCAGCTGATGGAAGTGCTGAAGTTGCACAAAGGCATGAGCAGTGCCCAGGCTTTTGAAGAGTCGGTGCGGATGCTGGACGCGGTAAAAATGCCGGAAGCCCGCAAGCGCATGAAAATGTACCCGCACGAGTTTTCCGGAGGGATGCGTCAGCGCGTGATGATTGCTATGGCGCTGCTGTGCCGGCCAAAGTTGCTGATTGCCGATGAGCCAACCACCGCGCTGGACGTTACGGTCCAGGCACAAATCATGACGTTGCTGAACGACCTGAAAAGAGAGTTCAACACCGCGATCATCATGATCACCCACGATTTAGGCGTCGTAGCCGGAATTTGTGACCAGGTGCTGGTGATGTATGCCGGAAGAACCATGGAATACGGCAAGGCGCGTGATGTGTTTTATCAGCCGACTCATCCGTATTCGATTGGCCTGCTTAACGCGGTGCCGCGTCTGGATGCAGAAGGGGAATCCCTGACCACCATTCCGGGCAATCCGCCAAACCTGCTGCGCCTGCCGCAAGGCTGCCCGTTCCAGCCACGCTGTCCGCACGCGATGGAAATCTGTTCCACTGCACCACCGCTGACGCCGTTTGGTGAAGGTCGTCTGCGTGCCTGCTTCAAACCCGCGGAGGAACTGGTATGAGTGCGGTAGCTGAAAAGAAAGTCCTGTTAGAAATTGCCGACCTGAAGGTGCATTTCGACATTAAAGATGGCCGTCAGTGGTTCTGGCAGCCGCCAAAGACCCTGAAAGCGGTAGATGGCGTCAGTCTGCGTCTTTATGAAGGGGAAACGCTTGGCGTGGTGGGTGAGTCCGGTTGTGGCAAATCCACGCTGGCCCGCGCCATTATCGGCCTGGTGAAGGCGACCGAAGGGCGTGTGGCCTGGCTGGGACGCGATCTGCTGGGTCAGAGTGAGGAAGAGTGGCGCAAGGCGCGTAGCGATATCCAGATGATTTTTCAGGATCCACTGGCTTCGCTTAACCCACGCATGACCATCGGGGACATCATCGCCGAGCCGCTGCGCACCTATCATCCTGAGATGGCGCGGCAGGAAGTGAAGGAGCGGGTGAAAACGATGATGATGAAGGTGGGGTTATTGCCTAACCTGATTAACCGTTATCCTCACGAGTTCTCCGGTGGCCAGTGCCAGCGTATTGGTATCGCCCGCGCGCTGATCCTTGAACCAAAGTTAATTATCTGTGATGAGCCAGTTTCAGCGCTGGATGTGTCAATTCAGGCGCAGGTGGTGAATTTGCTGCAGAAGCTGCAGCGAGAGATGGGGCTGTCACTGATCTTCATCGCCCACGACCTGGCGGTGGTGAAGCACATCTCCGATCGCGTGCTGGTGATGTATCTGGGCCATGCGGTGGAGCTGGGAACCTACAATGAGGTTTATCAGAATCCGCAGCATCCTTATACGCGCGCGCTGATGTCAGCGGTGCCCATTCCCGATCCGGATCTGGAGAAGAATAAGGTTATCCAGCTGCTGGAAGGGGAACTGCCTTCGCCAATTAATCCGCCGTCAGGCTGCGTGTTCCGCACCCGCTGTCCGATTGCCGGGCCGGAGTGTGCCAAAACACGTCCGCTGCTGGAAGGCAGCTTCCGTCATGCCGTCTCCTGCCTGAAAGTGGACCCGCTGTAAGGTAATTTTCGCTGAAGTCTGAGGCGTGGGGAACACCGGTCGGGAAAGCGTCTCGTGCCATGGACGGCGCGAGTCGGGCTGCCATAAATGGTGTTGTTTGCCTGTTTATGAGCGGCCTGCATTCATCACGCAGGCGCTGATTTACTCAACCGTTACTCGCGCCACAAAATATGGCACAGCTTGTGGTCTTTCTCACGGCACAGCAGTACGCGGGCAAACACGTCCGTAATCGGATCGCCATCCACTTCACCCAGCCCAATCACCACTTCGGAGAAGAAGTCCGGGTTCAGGTCAAAATCAACATGCTCAGCCCAGTCTTCTGAAGGATCAAACAGCTCTGCGCCACCGCGTTCTTCAAACTGAAGATTGAACAGAATGATATCGGCCGGGTCGAGGTTGTCACCTGCCAGCTCCAGAAAAATATCGTAAGCCTGTTCCAGGGTTTCATCTTCGGTAAGGCGGTTATTTAAATCCATAACATTTCCCATAATGCCCGTCGGGCGCTGTGCAATTCCGCTCGTTTTACAGCAACGGACTGAAGAAGTAAAACAGTCGTTCGACAATCCGCTGCCAGTAAGCACGTCGGGACCAGCGTTTGCCATCTACCAGCCGCGAGCGGGCGATATAATCGTCCTGAACGCGGGCCAGGTCGCCGCCGAAACCGTCATCATCAATCACCAGCGTGATCTCAAAATTCAGCCACAGACTGCGCATATCCAGGTTCACCGTGCCGACCAGGCTCAGCTGACCATCGACCAGCACGCTTTTGGTATGCAGCAGACCGTCTTCAAACTGGTAAATTTTAACCCCGGCTTCCAGCAGTTCAGCGAAAAACGCACGGCTTGCCCAGCCAACCAGCATGGAATCATTGCGGCGCGGCACAATGATACTGACGTCGACACCACGCAGTGCAGCGGTGCAGATGGCGTGCAGCAGGTCATCGCTGGGGACAAAGTAGGGCGTGGTCATGATCAGCTGTTCGCGCGCGGAATAGACTGCGGTCAGCAGAGCCTGATGGATCAGGTCTTCCGGGAAGCCTGGGCCGGAAGCAATCACCTGAATGGTATGGCCGCTTTCCTGCTCGAAAGGCATCACGTTGCCATCCGGCGGCGGCGGCAGAATGCGCTTGCCGGTTTCAATCTCCCAGTCGCAGGAGTAGATAATCCCCATGGTGGTGGCAACCGGGCCTTCCATACGCGCCATCAAATCCACCCACTGGCCGACGCCTGCATCCTGTTTAAAATAGCGTGGGTCAACAAGGTTCATACTGCCGGTGTAAGCAATATAGTTATCGATCAAAACCACTTTGCGGTGCTGGCGCAGGTCCATGCGACGCAGAAACACGCGCAGCAGGCTGACTTTAAGTGACTCTACCACGTCGATCCCGGCATTGCGCATCATCGCGGCCCACGGGCTGCGGAAAAACTGTACGCTTCCGGCTGAATCCAGCATTAAGCGGCAATGCACGCCGCGCCTTGCTGCGGCCATCAACGATTCCGCCACCTCATCCGCCAGTCCGCCCGGCTGCCAGATATAGAACACCATCTCAATATTATGACGCGCCAGCTGAATATCGCGGATTAACGCCTGCATAGTGTCTTCAGTGGAGGTCAGCAGCTGTAACTGATTGCCTTTCACACCCGCCACGCCCTGACGGTTCTCGCACAGCTGAAACAGAGAGCGGGCAACGTCGCTGTTGTCCTCGGCAAAAATCTGGTGACAGGATTTTAAATCGTTCAGCCATTTAGCCGTGGAGGGCCACATGGTGCGCGCGCGCTCCGCCCGCCGCTTCCCCAGATGCAGTTCCCCAAAGGAGAGATAGGCGATGATCCCGACAAGCGGCAGGATATAGATAATCAGCAGCCAGGCCATGGCGGAAGGGACGGCACGGCGTTTCATTAAAATACGCAGCGTCACACCGGCGATCAGCAGCCAGTAGCCAAAAATCAGCAGCCAGCTGAGTACAGTATAAAAAGTCGACATGTCAGTGGAAATCCCGTTCGCGCTTGAATACAGGGAGTTTACGTGCAGATGACAGCATGCGAAACCTTTTCCGGTTTAAAGTCATCGGACCTGGCATGAGAAGAGAAAGGTTTATACTGCTGCGCGAGTTTTTTGACCTCAGAGGGTAAAATGAGACGGAGCAGAAATGAAGTCGCACGCTGGCGTATGTCGCGTCAGATCCAGCGTCGTCGGGCACGCTGGCTGGAGGGGCAGTCAAGACGTTATGGTCGTATGCACGCCATCCGTCATCAGGTAAACCAGCAGCAGCGACGTTCTGTTCTGTTTATTAATCCGCTGTTCTGATCCGCCTGAGTGGGCACTTTTCCCTGTGCATTCACCGCACAGGGAAAGCAAACTGGCGGTTAAAACACCCGTTTGAAGGGCTTGACTGCGACCTGCTTATAAACTCCGGCGGCAATATAAGGGTCATCCTGCGCCCATGACTGCGCCTCTTCCAGCGACGCGAACTCGGCAATCACCGTTGAGCCGCTGAAACCAGCCACGCCCGGGTCATTGCTGTCCACGGCGGGCATCGGTCCGGCCACAATCAACCGGCCTTCGTCCTGCAACAGCTGCAGACGTGCAAGATGGGCAGGGCGCACGGCGGTACGCTTTTCCAGTGAATCAGCATTATCTTCTGCGTAAATTACGTAGAGCACGTTTACAACTCCTGTCGGGTCAGTAAGATTCGGCGATTACGTTAAGTCATCGTTAACCTTTCTGCAAACGAAAGATAGTCGCGGCCTGATTACGGTCAGTTTCGGGCACTTTTCTGACGAAATCACGCTGCCAGCGCGGCTGGGTTATTGAAACTGATTGCTATTTGCATTTAAACTTACGTTTCAATACTTACAGCAGAAAGATTATGACGACGCTGACAGAAAATTCTTTACCCCGCCGTATATCGCTGCCGATGTTGTTCTCTGTGGGACTGCACGCGGTAGTGATTGGGGGAATACTTTATGCTTCTTTTCACCAGGTAGTCGAAGTGCCGAAAGCGTCTCAGCCCATCAGCGTCTCGATGGTTGCGCCTGAAGTGCAGCCAGAGCCTCAGCGCGCTCCTCAGCCTGCTCCAGAACCTGTTGCAGAGCCAGAGCCTGAACCCGTTCCGGAGCCGGAGCCGCCCAAACCTGAGCCAGTGCCCATTCCAAAACCCGTGCCGAAACCCAGGCCAAAGCCGGTAAAAAAAGAAGTGGTGAAGCCGAAGAAAGAGGTGAAACCCCACACGGAACCGCGTCAGGCATCGCCGTTTAATGAAGACAAGATGGCGACCGCGCCTAAGCCGTCTACTGCGCCCAAAACCTCACCAGCGCCTTCTGCTGTGGCCTCAACGGGGCCGAAAGCTATCAGCGTGGGCAAACCGGGTTATCCGGCCCGTGCCTTTGCACTGCGGATGGAAGGGCGGGTGCGGGTTCAGTTTGACGTGGATAGTTCAGGTCAGGTCGACAACATCCGCATTCTCTCTGCCGAGCCGCGGAATATGTTTGAGCGTGAAGTAAAACTGGCTATGAAGAAGTGGCGATATGAAGCCGGTAAGCCGGGCAAAGGCCTGACCATGAACATCGTCTTCAAAATTGACGGTGGCACCAGCATCGAATAAAGAAAAAGCCGGAAAATCCGGCTTTTTTTTCAGTTCTGCACATCCGGCTGGAAATGCATCTTATCGGCGGGCAGCTCACGGGATTTGCCTTCATTATCCACCGCGACATAGATAAACACCGCTTCGGTGGTGCAATAGCGTTGACCGATTGGCTCGGAAGAGACTTTCTTGATCCACACTTCGATATTAATAGTGATCGAACTTTTCCCGGTACGAATGCAGCGGGCATGACAGCTCACCACATCTCCCACCGCGACCGGTTTGAGGAAGGTCATGCCGTCCGCACGCACGGTGACCACACGTCCTCCGGCAATCTCCTTGGCCAGAATTGCTCCGCCCATATCCATCTGTGACATCAGCCAGCCGCCAAAAATATCCCCGTTGGCGTTGGTATCCGCAGGCATGGCCAGCGTCCGCAGCACCATTTCGCCCTGCGGGAGTCTGTTTTTATCGTCGTTCATTGCTTGCTTCCAGATAATGGGAGGGTGGCCCGGCTGAGGCCGGGCTCTGAGGTTTATTTTTCTTCTTGTGGCATCAGGCGGTAGATATACAGGCCGCTGATGAGGGTAAAGAGCAGGGTCAGACCGGTCAGGCCGAACACTTTAAAATTAACCCAAAATTCCTGAGATAACCAAAAAGCGACGTAAATATTTGCTATCCCGCAGGCGAAGAAAAACAGCGCCCAGGCCACATTCAGCTTACGCCAGGCAAATTCCGGCAGCTTCAGCTCTTTCCCCAGCATGGTCTGGATCAGCGGCTGCTTCATCCAGAACTGGCTGAACAGCAGCGCCAGCCCGAACAGGGAGTAGATCACCGTGACTTTCCATTTGATGAACTCATCGTTATGGAACACCAGCGTCAGGGTGCCGAACACCGCGACCAGCACGAAGGTGAAGATGGTCATCTTTTCTACTTTGCGGAACATTATCCAGCTGGCAACCAGCGCCAGAGCTGTGGCGACAATCAGCGCACCAGAGGCGACGAAGATGTCGTACAGCTTGTAAAAGATGAAAAAGACCACGAGCGGGAGGAAATCAAGTAACTGCTTCATAAAGGCTTCCAAATACCAGACTGGGGCAAAACATCACGTTATCATTGCGTGCCCCGCAGGGCACGCAATCACCATTAACGTAACAGCATATACAGGCGATAAAGATAGATAATCAGTATGGCCGAAATAAGGTTACTCAGGGCGTTCAGCACCACTGACGCGACGTTGGCTGGCAGCACGGTCAGCGAGGATGCCAGCAGCAATACGGCAATTTTTGCCAGCAGCCAGACGGCCACGCCAGGGGCAACGATCTTCATCTGGCTCCACACCAGACGCATGCTGCTGCGCATGGCCGCGAAGATGCCGATCTTTTCGGTTGCGAGGATTATCGGTGCCAGCGCCAGCACGATAGCGAGGATCACGCCAGGCACAACCAGCACCATAAAGCCCAGTTGCACCACCAGAGTCATGATAAACACCAACAGCAGCAGGCGAGGCAGCATCGGCGCAGACGCCCCAATCGCCCGAAGCGCGCTGATGCGTTGTCCGGCAGAGACCATCGGGATCAGGCTCAGCATGGCACCCAGCAGCAGGGTATTCCCCACCAGAGAAGCGAAGGTTCCGGCTGCAGAAGCACGTAACAGGATACGCTGCTGGTCAGGTGACATATTCTGCACCATCTCCAGCAGGCTCATGCCCGAGCCGCTGTTGCCTTCCGTCAGAAGGGAGAGCTGATCGGTGCCTGGCGTCAGCGCGTGGCCGATCAGGACGGTGATAAAAGAGGTCAGTAGCGAAATCAGCACGATGGTAATCAGCTGATGGCGAAAAAAGTTCCCCGTGTCACGGTATAACGAACCTGCCGTGAAAGACATGTACACTCCTTGAAAAGCCGGTATTAGCGATCCGGCGATTGTACATGGTCTGGCGGCAACCTGGCACCCTGACTTACATAACTTTCAATTAAAGAAGGCATTATCGGCTCAAACCGTGGCGGCAGACCCTGGCGCGCTCTGGCAGGTTAGAGACTCCATTAAGCAAAACGTCTTCACCAGGATGTTTGTAGAAATTGATCCAAATCAAATCATTGTTTTTTAAGGATAATGAAAGAAATGATTTGCATGACCTTTCTGCAAATAAAGGTAAAGATGGCGCAGATAAAGAGTAAGCAATTGCGTAAAAACACTTAATGACATGCAAAGGAGTGGTTATGAAATTAACAGCATTGGCTCTGGCGGTAGTGACTCTGCTGCCAGCGGTCGCTTCAGCCCATCAGGCTGGCGATTTTTTCATGCGTGCAGGAACTGCAACCGTTCGTCCAACCGGTGGCTCTGACAATGTGCTGGGGCTGGGTGAGTTCAACGTCGACAATAATACTCAACTGGGCCTGACATTTACCTATATGGCGACCGATAACATCGGTATTGAGCTGCTGGGAGCCACGCCATTCCGCCATAAAGTGGGTCTGGAGGCGACCGGGACACTGGCGACCGTGCACCAGCTGCCACCGACACTGATGGCTCAGTGGTACTTTATGGGTAATACCAGCAAATGGCAGCCTTACGCCGGTATCGGTGTTAACTACACCATGTTCTATGACAACGATTTCAATCAGACCGGGCGTGATGCCGGGTTAAGCAATCTGAGTGTAAAAAATTCCTGGGGTGTGGCAGGTCAGCTCGGTCTGGACTATCAGCTGACGCCGGACTGGATGCTCAATGCCTCCCTGTGGTACATGAATATCAAAACCAAAGTCGGCTTTGACTCTCCGGCGGGTCATCAGAGTATCGACACGGATATCAACCCGTTTGTGTTCTTCTTCGGGGCAGGTTATCGCTTCTGACAGCCTTCAGCGGGCGTAAAAAAAGCCGCCTCATGGCGGCTTTTTACATGGTACAGCAACTTACTTTATCTGCATGTTATTAGTCACCGAGGTGACGCCTTTCACACTGCGGGTAATGGTGACGGCACGGTTAGCCATTTGCGGTGAGCTGACAAACCCACTCAGCTGTACGCGGCCTTTGAAGGTTTCCACGTTGATTTCAGTCGATTTCAGCGAATCATCTTTCAACAGCTCGCCTTTGACTTTAGTGGTGATCACCGTGTCATCAAGATAGCCGCCGGTGCCTTCTTTGGTTGCTGTCGGCGCACAGGCGCTGACCGAAACAGCCACTACTGCCGCAATAACCATGCCGGTCAGGATTTTCATCAACTTCATTGTCATTCTCCCTGTCATTCTCGATTGGCCTTCGCCGTGATTACAGAATCGCTCTGTAAAAGAAGCTTAGTCCTGAGCGGAAAATTCGCAATCGGATAAGGCCATAAAGAGTGGGAAAATAATGCCTTACCGTGAGAGGTAAGGCACTGAGCAGGGGGATTAGCGCGTGGCGGCTTTCAGACCGGAGACGAAAGCCTTCAGTTCAGCCAGCATAACCGGCGGATTGGCGTGATTTTTCCCGATGATTTTCACGATGGCAGAACCGGATATGGCACCGGCAGCGCCGGCCGCCAGCGCTTCTTTCACCTGGCCTGGCTCAGAAATGCCAAAGCCCTGTACCGACGGCGCGGCATTATATTCGGTCAGTTTAGTCACCAGGTGCTGTAACGACAGGCTTTCACCACGGGTTTCGGAGCCGGTGACGCCAGCCCGCGAGAGCAGGTAGGTATAACCGCGACCATGTGAAGCGATCTCACGCAGCAGATCATCATCAGCATTCGGCGGGCAGATGAAGATAGGCGCGATGTTGTGACGCATCGCTGACTGACGAAACGGCGCTGACTCTTCAACCGGCACATCCGCAACCAGCACGGAATCCACACCGGCCTGCTGGCAGCGGGCATAGAAGTTATCAATGCCATTGGAGAAGACCAGGTTGGCGTACATCAGCAGGCCAATCGGGATCTCCGGGTATTTCTGGCGAATGGCGGCCAGCATTTCAAAACACTGTGACGGTGTCACGCCTGCCGCGAATGCACGCAGGGTGGCATTCTGGATGGTCGGGCCGTCGGCCAGCGGATCAGAGAAGGGAATACCCAGCTCCAGCGCGTCGGCACCGCCTTCAACCAGCGCATCAATAATCTGCAGCGACAGCTCTGGTGTGGGATCGCCCAGCGTGACGAATGGCACGAATGCGCCTTCTTTGCGTGCTTTCAGGCTTGTAAAAAGCTGATCGTAACGTTCCATCAGATTTCTCCCTTAGCGGTCAGAATGTCGTGAACGGTGAATATGTCTTTATCGCCGCGGCCGGAAAGGTTAACCACCAGAAGCTGCTCTTTTTCCGGTGCTTCGCGCATCATTTTCAGCGCATGAGCCAGTGCGTGCGACGATTCCAGCGCCGGGATAATCCCTTCGCTGCGGCACAGCATCTTGAAGGCATCAAGGGCTTCATCATCGGTAATCGACACATAATCAGCACGACCGGTACTGTTCAGATAAGCGTGCTGCGGTCCCACGGACGGGAAGTCCAGACCGGCCGAGATAGAGTAGGACTCTTCGATCTGCCCGTCTTCGGTCTGCATCATTGGCGCTTTCATGCCAAAGTAGATCCCCACGCGCCCGTGCTTCAGTGGCGCGCCGTGTTCCCCACTTTCAATGCCGTGACCGGCAGGTTCAACGCCAATCAGGCCAACAGACGTTTCATCAATAAAGTCGGCGAACATGCCGATAGCATTGGAGCCACCGCCGACACAGGCAATGACCGCATCCGGCAGGCGGCCTTCGCGTTCCTGAATCTGCACTTTAGTCTCTTCGCCAATCATCCGCTGGAATTCACGTACGATGGTCGGGAAAGGGTGTGGGCCGGCTGCAGTACCCAGCATGTAATGGGCGTTATCATAGCTGCCAGACCAGTCACGCAGCGCTTCGTTACAGGCATCTTTCAGCGTGGATGAGCCACTGTGCACCGGGATCACTTCCGCGCCCATCAGCTTCATTCGGAAGACGTTAGGCGACTGGCGCTCAATGTCTTTCGCGCCCATATAGATGCGGCACTTCAGTCCCAGCAATGCGCTGGCCAGAGCGGAGGCCACACCGTGCTGCCCGGCGCCGGTTTCGGCAATGATTTCGGTTTTGCCCATACGCTTAGCCAGCAGGGCCTGACCCAATACCTGGTTTGTTTTGTGCGCACCACCGTGCAGCAGATCTTCACGCTTCAGGTAGAGACGGGTTTTAGTGCCTTTGGTCAGGTTCTTACACAAAGTCAGGGCCGTCGGGCGACCGGCATAGTTTTTCAGCAGGTCAGTAAACTCGGCCTGAAACTTCGGGTCGCGCTGAGCGCTGACAAAGGCTTCTTCCAGCTGGCGCAGGGCTGGCATGAGGATTTGTGGCACATACATGCCGCCAAATTCGCCGAAATAGGGGGTCAGTAAGGTCATATCGCTTCTCTTTTCGCTAAACGGAACCGCAGGCGGCTCCGGACGGTCAGTACGCCTTCAGCGTTTGAAAGACTGAGGCAATCTTCGAGGCATCTTTGATTCCGGGCGCGCTTTCCACGCCGGAATTGAAATCTAAACCGGCACAGCCCAGTTGAGCGGCTTCAACACAGTTATCCGCTCCCAGTCCGCCAGCCAGCAGGACGTTGTCCAGCTGCTGACCGCTGAGCAGGCTCCAGTCAAAACGTTTGCCGCTGCCGCCGTTACCGTTATCAAATACATAGCGGTCAACGTGCGGCCAGTCGCGGGCTGGCAGGGCACCTTTAATGCTGAAGGCTTTCCAGATTTTCACCTCTGCGGGCAGCAGGCTGCGCAGTTCTGCCACAAAAGCCTGATCTTCGTCACCATGCAGTTGAACGACCAGCAGATTGAGCGCCTGAGCAGTAGTGACAATGTCACTAATGGCATTATTGCGGAATACACCAACATATTTCAGCGCTGCAGCAGCCTGGATCGTTCTGGCTTGTTCAATGCTCACTTTGCGTGGAGAGCCTTCGGCAAAGATAAGGCCGCCGTAAATGGCACCGGCTTCAAGTGCGCTGCGCGCATCTTCCGGACGGAAAAGGCCACAGACCTTATTATCGCCGATAATCACACGACGCACCGCGGCTGCGAGGTCATCTTCTGACATCAGCGCGGAGCCAATCAGGAAGCCGTTGGCAAAGTGGCTCAGCTCACGCACCTGCGCATAACTGTTAATGCCGGATTCGCTGATCACCGTTACCCCATGGGACACTTTCGGGGCCAGGCGGCGGGTGCGGTCCAGATCGATAGACAGATCGCGCAGATCGCGGTTATTAATCCCAATCACTTTTGCGCCCAGTGCGGTGGCACGCTCCAGCTCTTCATCGCTGATCACTTCAGTCAGCACGCCCATATTCAGGCTGTGCGCCACGGCGGACAGCTGGCGATACTGCTCATCATTCAGCACGGAAAGCATCAGCAGGATCGCATCGGCCTGGTAGAAACGCGCCAGGTAGATCTGATAAGGATCAATGATAAAATCTTTGCACAACACTGGCTGAGTAATCGCTGCGCTCACTATGGGAAGAAAATCAAAGCTTCCCTGGAAATATTTCTCGTCGGTCAGCACAGAAACTGCCGAAGCGTAGTGCCGGTAAACACCAGCGATAGTCGCCGGATCAAAATCTTCCCGAATCAGCCCCTTTGAAGGCGAAGCTTTCTTACATTCAAGAATAAACACGGTCCTGGCACCCTGCAGCGCGTGATAAAAGCTGCGGGTGGACGGTGCGATCTCGTTCTGGAAAGTCGACAGCGGCTGTTGCTGCTGGCGCTCTGTCAGCCAGATGGCTTTGTCCTGAACAATTTTGTTAAGTACGGTTTCCTGCATGATTATCCTCTTGCTGCCAGTGCGACAACTTGCTCGTAAGCCTGACCACTGCGGATGACGCTCAGCGCCGTCCGGGCATTTTCCCGTAAATCTTCATTGCCGAAAATCTTCAGCAGCAGCGCCACGTTAGCCGCAACGGCCTCCTCGTGCGCGCGCTCGCCTTTACCCTGGAGTAATCGTGTCAGAATGTCACGGTTTTCTTCAGGTGTGCCGCCCGCCAGCGCCTCCTGCGGGTGGAAACTCAGGCCGAAGTCTTCCGGCGTCAGCTGGTAGCTGGTGATCTCGCCTTCACGCAGTTCTGCCACGTGGGTTTTAGCGTGCAGGGCAACCTCATCCATCCCGCCGCCGTGGACTACCGCCGCACGCTGGTAGCCCAGCATTTTCAGCGTTTTGGCCACCGGGAGTACCAGTTCAGGACTGTAAACGCCAATCACTGCCAGAGGAGGGCGCGCCGGGTTGATCAGCGGGCCGAGCACGTTAAACAGTGTGCGGGTCTTCAGCTGCTGGCGTACCGGCATGGCATGACGAAAGCCGGTGTGATACTGGGGCGCGAACAGGAAGCAGACGTTGAGATCGTCCAGTGCCTGGCGAGCCTTTTCTGCTGGCAGATCCAGACTGATGCCAAACGCCGCCAGCAGATCGGAAGAACCGGATTTGCTGGAAACGCTGCGGTTGCCGTGCTTGGCCACTTTCAGACCGCAGGCAGACGCCACAAAGGCGCTGGCGGTGGAGATATTAATGCTGTTGCTGCCGTCACCGCCGGTCCCGACAATATCCGCGAAGGCGTAGTCAGGACGCGGGAAGGGTTTGGCATCTTCGAGCAGCGCCGTGGCGGCACCGGCAATCTCTTCCGGGCGCTCACCGCGAACTTTCATCGCAATCAGCGCGGCAGCAAGCTGGGTTGGTTCCAGCTGCCCGGTAATGATTGCCGAGAACAGCTGATGGCTTTCGGCCTGGGTCAGGGTCTGAGCCTGATATAGTTTTTCCAGAATCTCGTTCATCGGGGTCTCCTTATTACGCCAGCGCCCAGGCGAGTGTTTGTTCCAGAAGGCGTGCGCCCTGGGTGGTCAGAATGGATTCCGGATGGAACTGAAATCCGCAGACGCGATCGGCATCGTGACGGACAGCCATTACCATGCCGTTAAAAGTCGCGTTGACGATCAGTTCTGCCGGGACATTGCTGCCCACCAGAGAGTGATAACGCGCCACCGGCAGCGGGTTGCTCAGCCCGGCAAACATGCCCAGATCATCATGGGTAATGGCAGAGGCTTTACCGTGCAGGATTTCACCAGCCTGCCCCACGTGGCCGCCGTAGGCTTCCACAATCGCCTGATGGCCCAGACAGATACCGATAATCGGCAGACGGCCGCGCAGGCGCTGCAGCAGTTCCGGCATGCAGCCTGCTTCAGAAGGCGCTCCCGGACCTGGTGACAGCATCAGCACCGGATTTTCCATGCTCTGCAGGCGGTCGATTAACGTTTCTGCCGGTACATTGTTACGGTAAATCACCACGTTATGGCCAAAGGCACGTAACTGGTCGACCAGGTTATAGGTAAAGGAGTCAATGTTGTCGAGCAGCAGGATATCAGCCATCAGAAAATCTCCTTGCAGTGATGGGCCGTGGCGATAGCGCGAAGAACGGCGCGGGCTTTATTACGGCTCTCATCCGCTTCCGCTTGCGGAACAGAATCCAGCACCACACCAGCCCCGGCCTGAACGGTAGCGACACCGTCTTCAACGTAAGCTGAACGAATAACGATACAGGTATCCAGATCGCCGCTGGCCGTGAAGTAGCCCACCGCGCCGCCGTAGCTGCCACGACGAGTGCCTTCGGCTCCGGCAATCAGCTGCATGGCGCGTACTTTTGGTGCACCGCTCAGCGTGCCCATGTTCATGCAGGCGCTGTAAGCGTGCAGCACGTCCAGATCTCCACGCAGCTGGCCGACCACGCGGGATACCAGGTGCATCACAAAGGAGTAGCGGTCAACTTTGGTCAGGTCAGCAACGTAGCGGCTGCCCGATGTGCAGATGCGTGCCAGATCGTTACGTGCCAGGTCAACCAGCATCAGGTGCTCGGCCAGTTCTTTATGGTCGGTACGCATTTCCAGTTCAATGCGGCTGTCCAGGTCGCGGTCCAGTGAACCGTCGGCGTGGCGTCCGCGCGGACGGGTACCGGCAATCGGGTAGATCTCAATCTGGCGGCTGGCGGCATCATACTTCAGTGAGCTTTCCGGTGAGGCGCCGAACAGGCTGAAGTCCTGATCCTGCATAAAGAACATATACGGGCTTGGGTTGCTGTTTTTCAGCGTGTCATAAGCTGCCAGCGGAGAAGGGCAAGGCAGTGAGAAACGGCGTGACGGCACCACCTGGAAAATTTCGCCGACACGGATGGCTTCCTGCAGCTCACGAACCACGTTGCAGTACTCTTCGTCGCTCTGGTTGCAGCTCAGCGTCATTTTTTCAACCGGCTGAACCGGGAGTGGATGAGCGGGTTGCAGCATCTGCGTATGGAGCTGTTCTATACGGCTCTGCAGGCGTAAAAATTCGCCCGGCGTGGGGGTAAACAGGCTGGCCTGCAGGCGGGCTGTCTGGCTCTGGTGGTCAATAACCAGTAGCGTTTCAGCCAGATAGAAACAGTAGTCCGGGCAGCGTTGGTCGTTGTTCAGCTCTGGCAGGTTCTCAAACCCGGCCACCAGGTCATAAGCAAACAGGCCGCCGAGCAGCATCGCTTCGCGCTCTTCTTCCGGGCTGTTAACCAGATGCGGGATCAGACGCAGCGCATCAAAAACGGAGATCGACTTCAGCCGAGAATCTTCATCCTGCACTTCTGTGTTGGCCGGAAAAGTCAGCTCACGACCATCGGGGCGGACGGTGCTGATCACGCCCGAAGGCAATGCGGCATCCAGCAGGGGCAGGATCGCGCGGCCATTCTCTGACAGCGCCTGCACGGTAACGGTATTGCCCAGTGCTTTAATGCGCAGAGCACTGTCGACAATCAGCAGGCTTTTCAGATTACGCTTGCTGTCAATGTCAGCGGATTCGAGCAACAGCGTGGCCGGGCGGGCACCACACAGCTGATGAAAAACGGCGGCCGGATCCTCGCGGTAGGGTGCGTTGCCCGTAATCAACTTCACTGTAGGTTTGGCATTTTGCATGAGGTCAGTTCTCTGAAATTTGCTAAAAAAAAAGCCCGCGTTAGGCGGGCCTGGGTATCTGCACAACGTCTGGTTGCGTGCATGACTCCTTCGCCCGTTCAGGGAGAAGTGCGCCACCAACCAGTCATCATTAAATGTGTCATAGTCATGATTCAGATACCCTTGCATGTGAACTTGCGTACTAGTTAACTGGTTCGTCGCCAAAAAGTCAATACTCTTTTTCCCCCGGAGCGAAATCCCGGTATCATGCTGCGACATTTATCCGCCGATGCCGGAGCAGTTTTGACAGATCCAACCCCGCTAAATCCCTGGCCCGTATACGATCTCCACAGTCACACCCGCGCCTCTGATGGCTTACTTACCCCGGAAGAATTGGTGCTGCGTGCGGTCGGGCATCGCGTGGGCGTGCTGGCTATTACCGATCACGATACCGTAGATGGCATTCCGTCCGCGCGTGAAGCGATTGCCAGGCACCAGCTCCCTTTGCAGCTGATCGCCGGGGTAGAAATCTCTTCTCTGTGGGAAAATCATGAGATTCACATTGTTGGTCTGGGTGTGGCCACTGAGCATCCGGAGCTGACCGCTTTTTTGAAGGAACAGACTGACCGGCGACAGGCGCGCGCAGAGTTAATCGCAGAACGGCTGGAAAAAGCCCATATTCCAGGCAGCCTGGCAGGCGCGATGGCGCTGGCTGAGGGCGGGGCGATTACCCGGGGGCATTTCGCCCGCTTCCTGATCGCTCAGGGCAAAGCTGACAACATGGCGCAGGTGTTTAAAAACTACCTCGCCAGAGGCAAAACCGGTTATGCCCCGCCACAGTGGTGTACAATTAAACAAGCCATTGATGCCATTCATCATTCTGGTGGACGTGCAGTACTGGCCCATCCGGGCCGTTACGGCCTGTCGGCAAAATGGCTGAAGCGTCTGATCGCCCACTTCAGTGAGGAAGGCGGCGACGCAATGGAAGTCGCACAGTGTCAGCAGGCGCCCAATGAGCGTACCCAGCTGGCGCGCTATGCGCAGGACTACCAGCTGGCTGCGTCGCAGGGTTCTGACTTCCATCAGCCCTGTCCGTGGATCGAGTTGGGAAAAAAATTATGGCTGCCGGGTGGCGTTGAGGCCGTCTGGCTACGCTTCCCGGAAATTGCACAAGTTTGATCCGCCCGCTGCGCGGCAAACAAGAGGTTTGTTATGAGTCAATTTTTTTATATTCACCCGGAAAACCCGCAGCCACGCCTGATCAAGCAGGCGGTAGAGTTGCTGCATAAAGGCAGTGTTATTGTCTACCCAACGGATTCTGGCTACGCGCTGGGCTGCAAGCTGGAAGACAAGAATGCTATGGAGCGCATCTGTCGCATCAGGCAGCTGGATGGCAATCACAACTTTACTCTGATGTGTCGGGATCTGTCGGAGCTGTCTACTTATGCTTATGTGGACAATACGGCTTTCCGGCTGATTAAAAATAACACGCCGGGCAACTATACCTTCATCCTGAAAGCCACCAAGGAAGTGCCACGCCGTCTGATGAGCGAAAAGAGGAAAACCATAGGCTTGCGCGTGCCGTCGAATCCGATTGCGCTGGCGCTGCTTGAAGCGCTGAATGAGCCACTGATGTCGACATCGCTGATGTTGCCGGGCAATGATTTTACGGAATCCGATCCGGAGGCTATCCAGGACACCATTGGTAAGCTGGTGGATTTGATCATCCACGGTGGCTATCTGGGGCAGCACCCCACAACGGTAATCGACCTGACTGAAAATAGCCCGGTGGTGGTCAGGGAAGGGATGGGGGATGTGCAACCTTTCCTGTAAATAAAAACGCCCGCCAGAGAACATTATTCTGGCGGCCGCTAAATAAATATAAGAGGCATATAAATCCCATGGTGTCATCATGATTTTAAATCGCACCGCCTGACATTCCTTTTACCGCTCCAGTATTTGAAGCCATTGCCACGCACGGGCGCTTATTCCATTCATCACGAATACCAGTAATGGCAAGCTTTACGCCGGAAGATTTCACCGGCATGGCGCACGTATCGCCAAAGCTTGTTCGCGGAGATCTTATTAATCAGCATCCATTATCTGAAAAATCGTGTAGTATGTGCGGCCACGATTAAGAGGGAACAGCTGCCTGTTCAGACAGAGCTGACCCAGGAAATTTCTACAATACGCCAGGCCCGACTCTTTTCTGGCCGGCCGTGTTGACGTACAGCATGACGCCTGGGAAGGCGACACAGAGGTAGCTCCATGAGCGAAAAATTACAGAAAGTCCTGGCGCGCGCCGGGCACGGTTCCCGCCGTGAGATTGAAACCATGATTTCTGCCGGACGGGTGAGTGTGGACGGCAAGCTGGCCACACTGGGTGACCGTGTTGAGCCGAGCAAAGCTCTGAAAATCCGTATTGATGGCCACCTGGTCTCCGTTGCGGAATCCACAGAAGAAGTCTGCCGCGTGCTGGCTTATTACAAGCCGGAAGGCGAGTTATGTACCCGTAACGATCCGGAAGGTCGCCCAACCGTCTTTGACCGCCTGCCAAAGCTGCGTGGCGCACGCTGGATTGCCGTAGGGCGTCTGGATGTGAACACCTGCGGCCTGCTGCTGTTCACCACTGACGGTGAGCTGGCAAATCGCCTGATGCACCCAAGCCGTGAAGTGGAAAGAGAATATGCGGTTCGCGTCTTCGGCCAGGTTGATGACGATAAGCTGAAGCAACTGAGCCGTGGCGTGCAGCTGGAAGATGGGCCGGCCGCGTTCAAAACGCTGAAGTTCAGCGGCGGTGAAGGTATCAACCAGTGGTACAGCGTGACACTGACTGAAGGCCGTAACCGCGAAGTGCGTCGGCTTTGGGAGTCCGTGGGTGTGCAGGTCAGCCGACTGATCCGAACCCGCTACGGTGATATCGATCTGCCTAAAGGCTTACCGCGCGGTGGCTATACCGAGCTGGATCTGGCTCCGACTAATTACCTGCGTGAACTGGTTGGTCTGCCACCAGAAACCACCAGTAAAGTGCCGGTCGAGAAAGATCGTCGCCGTACCAAAGCGAATCAGATTCGCCGCGCCGTTAAGCGCCACGCACAGTCAACCGGCAGCCGCCGTCCGGCCAGCAAGCGTTAACAGCACGATAAACGTGAAAAGGGTGAAGTATTCACCCTTTTTTTCGCCTGCAGGATGAGCTATTACCAGTCAATGCCCTGTTGAGCCTGAATGCCTGCATCAAAAGCATGGCGTACCGGGCGCATTTCCGTGACGGTATCGGCCATTTCCAGCAGATCGCGATGACAGCCGCGGCCGGTGACGATCACACTCTGCAGCAACGGACGACCCGCCAGTGCTTCCAGCACGTCTTCCAGCGGCAGATAGTCAAAACTGACCATATAAGTCAGCTCATCCAGTACCACCAGATCCAGCGTCTCGTCCGTTAACATGCGTTTGGCGTGCTGCCAGACTGCCAGGCAGGCAGCGGTATCCAATTCGCGATTCTGGGTATCCCAGGTGAAACCGGTAGACATCACCTGAAACTCCACGCCGTGCGGTTCCAGCAGATTGCGTTCGCCATTTGGCCATTCACCTTTGATAAACTGAATCACACCCACCCGTTTCTGGTGGCCGACAGCCCGCGTCGCGGTTCCGAAGGCTGCGGTAGTTTTGCCTTTTCCATTGCCGGTGAACACCATCAGAATACCGCGCGAATCGGTAGCAGCCGCAATACGGGCATCCACCTTTTCCTTCAGCCGCTGCTGACGTTGCTGGTGACGATCGTCGGCCATTATTCTGCTGCTCCGGGTTTACGGCCCGGCTGGGCATCAAAGCTGATCCCGGTCTTCCTTTTACTGTCGTCGCCCATCAGATAGAGATAGAGCGGCATAATTTCAGCCGGAGTTTTTAATTTACTGGCGTCTTCCTGCGGGAACGCGCTGGCCCGCATTTTGGTACGGGTGCCGCCAGGATTGATGCAGTTTACCCGCAGGTTATGCGGGCCATACTCTTCGGCCAGCACCTGCATCATGCCTTCGGTGGCAAATTTGGAAACGGAATAGGCTCCCCAACCCGCACGCCCCTGACGTCCGACGCTGGAGGTGGTGAACACCAGCGAACCCGAGGCGGATTTCAGCAGCAGCGGCAGCAGAGCCTGGGTCAGGAAGAAAGTGGCGTCAATGTTCACCCGCATGACCTGCTGCCAGACCACCGGATCCTGCTGATCCATCGGCACGATTTCGCCCAGTAAACCGGCATTGTGCAGAACACCGTCCAGGCGCGAGACTTTCTCTGCTACTTCGCTGGCCAACTGATGGCAGCGTTCCGGCGTGGCCGTCTCCAGATCGAGAATAAACCAGTGCGGAGGAGTGTTCCCCCCGGCGACAATCTCATCCGCCACAGTCTGCAGTTTTTGCGGATTACGCCCGAGCAGCAGAACCTTAGCGCCATAGCGTGCATAGGTCAGCGCGGCTTCCCGGCCAATCCCGTCGCTGGCTCCGGTGACAAGGATGATACGATCGGTCAGCAAATTGCTTTTCGGTTGATAGTGCACGAAGAAGTCCTCTGGCGGTAATAATGAGATGCAGGGCCGGCACAGCACCGCCGTTAACCCCTTGCCCGCAATGAATAATGTGCTTTATGCCTGAAAATGATTATCAGTTCAATGTCATCCCACGGTAAAACCTCCCACAGGCGACTGGATTCGGGCGACGCCAGCCAGCGACTCGGCTACACTGGCGACTGTACAATACGATGTTAAATAAGGCGGAATGAGTGGAACTACTCTCTTATTATGGGTTATTTCTGGCCAAAACGGTCACGGTAGTGGTGGCGATTGCCGTGATTGCTATCCTGACAACTAACCTGGCCATGCGCAAGCGGGCACAGGGCGGCCAGCTGAAGCTGACGCATCTGGGCGAACGCTACCAGGAAATGAAAGATGAGATGATGCTGGCGAAGATGAAGCACCAGGATCAGAAACAGTGGCACAAAGAGCAGAAGAAGAAAGAGAAGCTTGAGGCCAAGACCGCCAAACAGCGTGCAAAGCAGGGGCTGAAATCAGATAGCGGCAAGCCCACGCTGTTCGTAATTGATTTTAAAGGCAGCATGGATGCCCATGAAGTCTCCTCACTGCGTGAAGAGATCTCTGCGGTGATGGCCGTAGCGAAACCGGAAGATGAAGTGCTGGTGCGTCTGGAAAGCCCGGGTGGAGTGGTGCACGGATACGGTCTGGCTTCTTCCCAACTGCAGCGCCTGCGTGAGAAAGGTATTCGTCTGACCGTAGCGGTGGATAAAGTTGCTGCGAGTGGCGGTTATATGATGGCCTGCGTTGCCGACCGCATCGTGGCAGCGCCATTCTCCATTATCGGTTCAATTGGCGTTGTGGCACAAATTCCGAACTTCAACCGCCTGTTGAAACGCAACGAAATTGACGTTGAGCTGCATACCGCCGGGGAATACAAACGCACGCTCACGCTGTTTGGTGAAAACACTGAGCAGGGACGTGAAAAATTCCGTGAAGACCTCAATGAAACTCATCTGCTGTTCAAACAGTTTGTTCACCAGATGCGTCCTTCGCTTGATATCGACAATGTCGCTACCGGTGAACACTGGTTTGGTACTCAGGCGCTGGAAAAGGGGCTGGTTGACGCCATCGGCACCAGCGACGATTTGATCATTGATCAGATGAATGGTCGTGAAGTGATCTCGGTACGCTTTACCCGCCGCAAGAAAATGATGGACCGTTTTACCCAGAGCGCAGCCAGTAGCGCGGAACGTCTGCTGTTACGGCTCTGGCAGCGTGGTGAGAAGCCGCTGTTGTAACCGGTAAAATCCAGCGTAATCCTGACGCCCGCGATGCGGGCGTTATTTTATCAGGTGATAACGGGGCGAAAGCTCGACCGCCAGAAATTTAAACACGTTAAACACCACGGTACTTTTCTCTCCGGGCAGCCCCTGTTCATCGAGGAAATACTCACCGCGGAATACCAGTACATCGCCTTTCTGCTCCACGTCCGTGGCCGTTAATCCCTCGAAATAGTGCTCATGCTGCGCAATCATCTCGTTTGCTTTAAGCAACAAGGTGGCCTTGTCAACAGCCTCAGTTTGATTCACCGTTCTCTCCTTTATAGTGGATTCTATGCTCAATATATTACGTCCGCGATAAACAAAACCGCAATGTTTGTAGCAGCATGGGCCATGTAACTCTTTTTACCCCAGTTTCTGGCGGAAACGCCGGGCAGATGCTAATTAAGTTGCGTATCAGATTTTATCAGGTAGAGTGTGGGCGTTTCGGGTTCCGGGCGTAAAACAGGCTTCACGCTTTGTGAGCAGTTCGCTCTACAGGTTGTAAAAGGTGTCGTTAATCAGCAGGTTGGCTTCCTGAGCAGGCAGCTTCAATCTGGTAAAAAGTCACCGGGTTGAAAAACTGAAATCCGGCAGCCATATCTTTGACGCGGCAGGTTTGCCCAGGGCAGACGGCACAATTTACTCTCGGATGTTTTAATCAGGTAAAGGTAAATATGGGAAAAGCTCTCGTAATAGTTGAGTCCCCGGCAAAAGCCAAAACGATCAATAAATATCTTGGAAATGACTACGTGGTGAAGTCCAGCGTCGGTCATATTCGTGATTTGCCGACCAGTGGATCAACAGTTAAAAAGAGCGCTGACTCTACAACCAGTAAAACCACCAAAAAGGTGAAAAAGGACGAAAAAGCGGCGCTGGTTAACCGCATGGGCGTTGATCCTTATCACGGCTGGGAAGCGAACTACCAGATCCTGCCCGGTAAAGAAAAAGTGGTTTCCGAACTGCAATCGCTGGCGCAGAACGCTGACCACATCTATCTCGCAACGGACCTTGACCGCGAAGGGGAAGCCATTGCCTGGCACCTGCGGGAAGTGATCGGTGGCGATGATTCACGCTTCAGTCGCGTGGTGTTTAACGAAATTACCAAGAATGCAATCCGTCAGGCTTTTGAAAAGCCGGGCGAGCTGAACATTGACCGGGTGAATGCGCAACAGGCACGCCGGTTTATGGACCGCGTGGTGGGGTATATGGTCTCCCCGCTGCTGTGGAAGAAAATTGCCCGAGGCCTTTCTGCAGGCCGCGTACAGTCCGTTGCTGTGCGTCTGGTGGTCGAGCGTGAGCGCGAAATCAAAGCGTTCGTCCCCGAAGAGTACTGGGAGCTGCACGCCGATCTGAACACGCCGAAAGGCAGCGATCTGCCGATGGAAGTGACCCATCAGCATGACAAGCCGTTCCGGCCGGTTAACGGTGAGCAGACTCAGGCGGCAGTCAGCCTGCTGGAAAAAGCCCGTTATGTGGTGGCCGATCGTGAAGACAAGCCAACCAGCAGCAAGCCGGGTGCACCCTTTATCACTTCCACGCTTCAGCAGGCGGCAAGTACCCGTCTGGGCTACGGCGTGAAGAAAACCATGATGATGGCGCAGCGTCTGTATGAAGCTGGCCACATTACCTATATGCGTACTGACTCGACTAACCTCAGTCAGGATGCGGTGAGCATGGCGCGTGGTTACATTGAAAGCGAATTCGGTGGGAAATATCTGCCAAAAGCGCCAAACGTCTACGCCAGTAAAGACAATTCTCAGGAAGCGCATGAAGCGATTCGTCCTTCCGACGTTGGCGTGCAGTCCGAGCAGTTGAAGGACATGGAAGCCGATGCACAAAAGCTCTATCAGCTGATCTGGCGCCAGTTTGTAGCCTGCCAGATGATGCCGGCCCAGTACGACTCCACCACGCTGACCGTAGCGGCCGGCGACTTCAAACTTAAAGCGAAGGGCCGTACCCTGCGCTTTGACGGCTGGACCAGAGTGATGCCTGCGCTGCGTAAAGGTGATGAAGATCGCACCCTGCCGGCGGTGGACGTGGGCGAAGAGCTTAAGCTGCTGCAGCTGAAGCCAAGTCAGCACTTCACCAAGCCGCCTGCACGTTTCAGCGAAGCCTCACTGGTTCGCGAGCTGGAAAAACGTGGCATTGGCCGTCCTTCCACCTATGCTTCCATCATTTCGACCATTCAGGATCGTGGCTATGTGCGGGTTGAAAGCCGCCGTTTCTACGCCGAAAAAATGGGCGAAATTGTCACCGACCGTCTGGAAGAGAATTTCCGTGAGCTGATGAATTACGATTTCACCGCGCACATGGAAGACAATCTGGACAAAGTTGCCAATAACGAAGCGCAGTGGAAAGGCGTGCTGGATAAGTTCTTTACCGATTTCAGCCAGCAGCTGGAGAAGGCGGATAAGGATCCGGAAGAGGGCGGCATGCAGCCGAACCAGATGATCCTGACCTCTATCGATTGTCCGACCTGCGGCCGTAAAATGGGCATCCGTACTGCCAGTACCGGAGTATTCCTGGGCTGCTCAGGTTATGCGCTGCCGCCAAAAGAGCGCTGCAAACAGACTATTAACCTGATCCCAGAGAATGAAGTGCTGAATATTCTCGAAGGGGATGATGCGGAAACCAACGCGCTGCGCGCCCGCCGCCGCTGCAACAAGTGTGGCACGGCAATGGACAGCTACCTGATCGATAACCAGCGTAAGCTGCACGTCTGTGGTAACAATCCGGGTTGTGATGGTTACGAAATTGAGCAGGGCGAGTTCCGGATCAAAGGCTATGACGGCCCTGTCGTTGAGTGTGAGAAGTGCGGCTCTGAAATGCACCTGAAGATGGGTCGTTTCGGTAAGTATATGGCCTGTACCAACGACGAGTGCAAAAACACCCGTAAGATCCTGCGTAATGGTGACGTTGCGCCACCAAAAGAAGATCCGGTTCCGCTGCCAGAACTTACCTGCGAGAAATCGGATGCTTACTTCGTCCTGCGCGACGGAGCAGCAGGTGTCTTCCTGGCGGCTAACACTTTCCCTAAATCCAGGGAAACACGTGCCCCGCTGGTGGAAGAGCTGCAGCGCTTCCGCGACCGTTTGCCTGAGAAGCTCCGCTACCTGGCGGATGCTCCGGCAGCGGACGATGTTGGCAACAAATCGGTAGTGCGCTTCAGCCGCAAAACCAAACAGCAGTATGTCAGCACTGAGAAAGACGGGAAGGCAACTGGCTGGTCGGCATTTTACGTCGACGGTAAGTGGGAAGCGGCCAGCAAGGCAGCAGGTAAAAAATAGTCCTCAGGGGCCGGCAGTTGTCGGCCCTTCCTTTTCTCCCTCTCTTTACTGTGCTATACATTCCAGGCTTTTTTGGTATAGTTGTTATAGATATACCTTTCCTTATTATCAAATCGCATTAGACCGGATTTCCCCAGTGCAGTGGATCATCCGCAACTGTTAGCGCGGGTAACCGGCGCGTGGCTTCAACCCTGGATGGAATGAACATGAAATTGCAGCAGCTGCGTTATATCGTTGAAGTGGTTAACCATAACCTGAATGTCTCTTCAACGGCTGAAGGGCTTTATACCTCCCAACCTGGTATCAGTAAGCAGGTGCGCATGCTGGAGGATGAGCTGGGTATCCAGATATTCGCCCGCAGCGGCAAGCACCTGACTCAGGTTACGCCAGCCGGTCAGGAAATTATCCGCATTGCCCGTGAAGTTCTCTCCAAAGTGGATGCGATCAAATCCGTGGCGGGGGAGCACACCTGGCCGGATAAAGGCTCGCTCTACGTTGCTACCACGCATACGCAGGCTCGCTATGCGCTGCCAAATGTGATTAAAGGCTTTATCGAACGCTATCCACGGGTTTCTCTGCATATGCATCAGGGATCACCAACGCAAATCGCCGAAGCCGTTTCTAAGGGTAATGCCGACTTTGCCATCGCCACCGAAGCCCTGCATCTGTATGACGACTTAATCATGCTGCCTTGCTATCACTGGAACCGCGCCATCGTCGTTACCCCTGACCATCCACTGGCGGGTAAAGAAAAAGTGTCGATCGAGGAACTTGCGGACTACCCGCTAGTCACCTACACCTTCGGTTTCACGGGTCGATCAGAACTGGACACGGCCTTTAATCGCGCGGGGCTGACACCAAGGATTGTCTTCACTGCGACAGATGCAGATGTTATCAAAACGTATGTACGTCTTGGACTGGGTGTTGGCGTCATTGCCAGCATGGCAGTTGATCCTGTCTCCGATCCCGACCTGGTGAGAATTGAAGCCACGGATGTCTTTACCTACAGTACAACCAAGATTGGCTTCCGCCGCAGCACCTTCCTCAGAAGCTATATGTACGACTTTATACAGCGTTTTGCTCCTCATCTGACCCGCGATGTTGTTGATACTGCTGTAGGTTTGCGTTCGAATGAAGATATTGAAGCCATGTTTAAAGATATCAAGTTGCCTGCCAGATAATTTCCCTCGTGAATATTAGTGTTATTATCAGGGCCAATCTTTGGCCCTGAATCGTTTGATTGTCCCTTTCTATTACTCCCATCAATGAAAGCTTTTTATTCTTTTTACGTAAATGAAACATGTATCACATGTTTTTTCTTTGTTATTCATTAAATGAGAAATGGTACACACTTTTTACCGTGCGGCTTTGCACTCCTCTAAGAACATTCCCATACTCCAGTTAAAGAGTCGCTCGAACAGGCGCTTCGTAAGGGTAAGTAAAGGTGACTTGAGTAATTAATGGATCTGACAGGGGATGTCTGCGGAGTTATTTGACTTAAGAAGTCATTAATTGACTTAAGTTTGCTTAAGGACAATCAATTTAGGTTTTCTGCTTTGATGAATACCGTTAATCGTTTAGTTCAATAAAAATGACTGGATCTCGCTCCGTAAAATGTTTAGGATTCATCCTAATTTCTGATTGGTTCAAACAATCGTTCCTAATGAGAGTGATTATCAAAAACTATGACTACAAGATTATCTGTACAACCCGACTTCGGGCACAAGATCGTACCGGTTCAGCGTAATGCAAACCTGAAACGCAAAGCGTGGATGGCCGTTTTCGCTGGTTCAGCTGTATTCTGGATCGCTGCCGCCTTAATGATTTGGCGCATTTGGGGATAATGATGCACCTGGAGACTTTGAATCCTAAGCCACAGCAGCAAAGCAAAATTAAAGAGCGTTATTGCAAAGGCAAAAAAACGGACGAAGTGATTGTTCCTGACTCCTGGGGCCTGAGTGAACTGCAGCGCAGCTTTATCGATTCGATGATCGATAAAAAAAGTAAGTAATTAAGCAGTGCCTTACCGGCTTCTGGTCGGACATTAAAAATTCAAAAACGTAGAATTAACTTATTGACCCTGTTATTGGTCAAGGCACGTTGTTGTCTGCTGATGGAAAAACCATCAATAAACGGTGAAGCTGGTTTGCAATAGCAACGGTTTCGAAGCAGTACATTTATGGTCATTTCGACCTGAGTGAGGGCATTAAATGAATTTAACTCAAATGACCTGGTTCAGCACCTGGACTTTTTCTGCCTTATTCTGGACAAGCCTGCTTTGGCTGGGAATGACGATGCATTAATAATGCATATATAAATTAAAAAGAATTCTCATAATAACGCCTCGCTGTCTGATACAGCGGGGCGTTTTTGTTTTTCCGGATGTTGCTCCAGGTATCATTTCGTGTTGTTATCAAAACGTTACCTCCTGTTTGTACTATCTTTACATCAGACCATGCAATTACTCAGGTTATGATAAGACAAATAAAGGAGGAGCAATGTCATCCACCCTACATCAAACGGTCAGGGCCAGACTGAATGTGCAAGGCCAGCACTATAATTATTACAGTCTGCCTAAAGCTGAAGCACACCTTGGTGACCTTTCCCGCCTGCCCAAATCCCTGAAAGTTTTGCTTGAAAATCTCCTGCGCTGGCAGGATGAAGATTCCGTAACAGAAAAAGATATTTATGCACTGGCCGGCTGGCTGAAGCAGGCTCATGCCGACCGTGAGATTGCTTATCGACCTGCCCGTGTACTGATGCAGGACTTTACCGGCGTACCTGCCGTGGTCGATCTCGCCGCAATGCGAGAAGCCGTTAAGCGACTCGGTGGCGACGTGGCAAAAGTTAATCCGCTCTCGCCAGTCGATTTGGTTATCGACCACTCTGTTACCGTTGACCACTTCGGCGATGATGATGCTTTCGAAGAGAACGTCCGGCTGGAAATGGAGCGTAACCACGAGCGCTACGTATTTCTGCGTTGGGGGCAAAAGGCCTTTAACAAATTCAGCGTGGTGCCGCCGGGAACCGGTATCTGTCACCAGGTTAACCTTGAGTATCTGGGAAAGGCGGTCTGGCATGAAAAGCAGGACGGAGAGGCGTTTGCCTATCCGGACACGCTGGTCGGTACCGACTCCCACACAACTATGATCAATGCGCTTGGCGTGCTGGGTTGGGGCGTGGGCGGAATTGAGGCGGAAGCTGCCATGCTGGGCCAACCCGTTTCCATGTTGATACCTGACGTGGTGGGATTCAAGCTCACCGGAAAATTAAAGCCGGGGATCACCGCAACCGACCTGGTTCTGACCGTTACCCAGATGCTGCGTAAGCATGGCGTGGTCGGGAAATTCGTTGAGTTCTACGGCGACGGGCTGGACGATCTGCCGCTGGCCGACCGTGCAACCATTGCGAACATGTCACCTGAGTACGGTGCCACCTGCGGCTTTTTCCCGGTTGATGATGTCACATTGGGTTACATGACGCTGACTGGCAGACCTGCCGGACAGGTTGCGCTGGTAGAAGCTTATGCTAAAGAGCAGGGCATGTGGCGTAATCCGGGTGACGAACCGATCTTCACCAGCTCACTGGCGCTGGATATGAAAGAGGTCGAAGCCAGTCTTGCAGGTCCGAAACGTCCTCAGGACCGGGTTTCTCTTGGCGATGTGCCGAAGGCTTTCCAGGCCAGCAACGAGCTTGAGGTCAACCAGGCTGAGAAACAGCATAAGGCTGTCAGCTATACCGATAGCACCACCGGGCTGCAGCATACACTGCAAGACGGTGCGGTGGTCATTTCTGCGATTACTTCCTGTACCAATACTTCCAACCCGAGCGTACTGATGGCTGCCGGACTGCTGGCGAAAAAAGCCGTGACGCTGGGTCTGAAACGTCAGCCATGGGTGAAGGCTTCTCTGGCTCCCGGGTCGAAAGTGGTTTCCGACTATCTGGCTACGGCCAGACTGACGCCTTATCTGGATAAGCTGGGCTTTAATCTGGTTGGGTATGGCTGCACAACCTGTATCGGCAATTCCGGGCCGTTGCCGGCTGAGATTGAGTCCGCTATCAAAGCGGGCGATCTGACTGTTGGCGCGGTGCTTTCGGGTAACCGTAACTTCGAAGGCCGTATCCATCCTTATGTCAAAACGAACTGGCTGGCATCGCCACCGCTGGTGGTGGCTTACGCGCTGGCCGGGAATATGAATATTAACCTGCAGAAAGATCCGCTCGGTGAGGATAAAACGGGCAAGCCGGTTTACCTGAAAGATATCTGGCCTTCGCCGGAAGAGATTGCTGAAGCCGTGCAGATGGTCTCCACCGATATGTTCCATAAGGAGTATGCCGAAGTCTTTGAAGGCACGCCTGAGTGGCAGCAGATAAAAGTCAGCGAGGCGGCAACTTACGACTGGGATGAAGGCTCAACCTACATTCGTTTGTCGCCGTTCTTTGATGAGATGGGCAAAGAGCCCGAGCCGGTGGAAGATATCCAGGGGGCCAGGATCCTTGCAATGCTGGGTGATTCCGTCACCACCGACCATATCTCGCCAGCCGGTAGCATCAAAGCCGACAGTCCGGCAGGGCGTTATCTGCTGGATCATGGCGTTGAACGGGTTGATTTTAACTCTTACGGTTCGCGCAGGGGGAACCATGAAGTGATGATGCGCGGCACATTCGCCAATATCCGTATCAAAAATGAAATGGTTCCCGGTGTAGAGGGGGGCATCACCCGATTTATTCCCGGCAATGAACAGCTGGCTATTTACGATGCCGCCATGAAGTATCAGCAGCAGTCGACGCCACTGGCGGTGATCGCCGGTAAGGAGTATGGCTCGGGTTCAAGTCGTGACTGGGCAGCGAAAGGGCCGCGTCTGTTAGGCGTCAGGGTAGTTATCGCTGAATCCTTTGAGCGTATTCACCGTTCAAATCTGATTGGCATGGGGATTCTGCCGCTGGAGTTCCCACAGGGCGTTACCAGGAAAACACTGAAGCTGACCGGTGATGAACAGATTGATGTGGAAAAACTGTCACAACTTAAACCCGGTGGGACGGTGACGGTGACGCTGACCAGAGTGAATGGCGATAAAGAGACGCTGGAAACCCGCTGCCGCATCGATACCGGCAATGAACTGACCTATTATCAGAACGATGGCATTCTGCACTACGTAATTCGCAATATGCTGAATTAGTTCTGCTCAGGCTAAGACACTGACAGGAGAGGAACACAGGCCGTAAATGTTGTGCCTCACGCCAGGGAAGGCGGTATTGGCAGTCTGAATTTGACCTGTGTGGTTTTGATCAACAGTGACTCACTCTTTCGACAGCAGGTGGCCCATTTTGGCCGCCTTGGTATCCAGATAATGAGCGTTTTCAGGATTGCGCCCAACTATCAGCGGAACGCGCTCAACAATGTTAATTCCCGCTTCGCTGAGGATTTCGACTTTACGCGGGTTATTTGTCAGCAGGCGAACTTCATTCACTCCCAGCAGTTTAAACATATCGGCACACAGGGTGAAATCCCGCTCGTCGGCGGCGAAGCCCAACTGATGGTTCGCTTCTACCGTGTCATAGCCTTTGTCCTGCAGAGCATAAGCGCGAATTTTATTCAGCAGGCCGATGTTACGACCTTCCTGACGATGATAAAGCAGCACACCGCGACCCTCTTCAGCGATATGATTCAGCGCTGCTTCCAGCTGAAAACCACAGTCACAGCGCAGGCTGAACAGGGCATCGCCCGTCAGACATTCAGAATGCACACGGGCCAGAACCGGCTCGCTGTTGCTGATATCGCCATAAACCAGGGCCACATGGTCGTGACCGGTTGCCAGTTCTTCAAAACCAACCATCAGGAAATCTCCCCATGGTGTGGGCAGTTTGGCTTCTGCTACCCGTTTAAGCTGCATGTGACTCTCCAGATACTCAAGATACTCAAGATTGCTCTGCCCTCATGGCAGTGCGTGGTCAGCTAGCTGACACTCAGTTGCGCTTATTTTGCCACAATCAGCATCAGGGCGGTTAACGTCTTAGAGCGATTGTTGTGATAACGCACAATTATCACCATCTCAGCCAGTATGTTATTATTTTTTCTCATATTGTCAGCTAAATATGGCCTTAAGGCCCGAACAGGACAGGGAGAATTATGCTCGACATCGTTAAACGCACCACGCTGGGAGCCTTGCTGCTGCTGATTATGCCGCTCAGCGTCTGGGTATCTGGCTGGCAGTGGCATCCAGTGGCGATGGGGTTGGGTCACCAGATGCTGTTCTGGCTGACTGAAACGGTGACCAGTCCGTGGGGAACGCTGAGCAGCGCCATTTTATGCGCCTGGTTTCTGTGGTGCCTGCGCTATCGCCTGAAGCCTGCGGTATTGTTGCTGGTGATTATGATCATGGCGATCCTCATCGGGCAACAAACCAAAACCTTTATTAAAGACCAGGTGCAGGAACCCCGGCCTTACGTGCTCTGGCTGGAACAAAATCACGGTCTGAATGAGAAGACATTTTATGAACAAAAACGCAAACACCGCAGCGCACTGGTCCGCGAAGCGATAGCCAGCGACAGCCGGATGCCAGACTGGCTGAAATCTCATTGGGAGTTTGAAACCGGTTATGCCTTCCCGTCAGGCCATACCATGTTTGCTGCCAGTTGGGCGCTGCTGGCGATAGGATTGCTGTGGCCCCGGCGCAGGATCGTCACGTTAATCGTGATATTTGCCTGGGCGGTCGGGGTGATGGGTAGCCGCCTGTTACTGGGTATGCACTGGCCGCGCGATCTGGTCACATCCACGCTAATCAGTTGGGTGCTGGTGACGCTCGCCACCTGGCTGGTGCAGCGCTACTGCGGGCCGCTGACCGTGCCGCCTGCTGAGCAGCAGGAGATTCATCAACGAGAAGAGCAGTGATTGTTATTCTGGCTTTTGCCCCCATAATTTAATCGTGGACAAGGAAATTTTACGGTCCCGGCTTTTGTTGACGCATCAGACAAGCAACAGAGCGATTTTTTTGGCATAATTCATCTGGTTATCACCAGACTATGGGACGGACTGTGAAATATTTGCTGATTTTTTTACTGGTTTTAGTGATCTTCATTATCTCCATTACCCTTGGGGCACATAACGATCAGGTTGTCAGTTTTAACTACCTGCTTGCACAGGGGCAGTATCGGGTTTCCACGCTGGTGGCAACACTGTTTGCCGCTGGGTTTGTACTTGGTTGGGCAATTTGCGGCCTTTTCTGGCTGCGCCTTCGTGTTTCCCTGGCTAACTCGCAACGCAAACTTAAACGCCTGCAGCAACAGATGGGGCAGGTTGAAGAACCAGTGACAACGTCACCCGTTCCGGTCGTTAAGGAATAATTTTATATGTTGGAACTGCTGTTTCTGTTATTACCCGTTGCCGCAGCCTATGGCTGGTATATGGGGCGCAGAAGTGCGCAACAGGATAAGCAACAGGAAGCCAGCCGGCTGTCACGGGATTACGTGGCGGGGGTGAACTTCCTGCTTTCCAACCAGCAGGATAAAGCCGTCGATCTGTTCCTTGATATGCTCAAGGAGGACAGTGGAACGGTTGAAGCTCACCTGACGTTAGGAAACTTGTTTCGCTCCCGGGGAGAGGTGGACAGGGCCATCCGCATTCACCAGGCGCTGATGGAAAGTGCCTCACTGACTTACGATCAGCGCTTGCTCGCCGTGCAGCAGCTGGGACGCGATTACATGGCGGCAGGTTTTTACGATCGAGCAGAAGAGATGTTCAGCCAACTGGTTGATGAGACTGACTTCCGGGTGGGAGCACTGCAGCAGCTGCTGATTATTCATCAGGCCACCAGTGACTGGCCGAAAGCGATTGAAGTGGCAGAACGGCTGGTGAAGCTGGGCAAAGATCGCCAGCGGATGGAAATTGCTCACTTCTACTGCGAACTGGCATTACAGGCAATGAGCAGCGACGATCTCGATCGTGCCATGAACCTGCTGAAAAAAGGCGAGGCTGCCGACCGTCAGAGCGCCAGGGTGTCGATCATGATGGGCCGCATTTACATGGCGAAAGGGGAGTACGGCAAAGCTGTTGGCTTCCTGCAGCGGGTCATTGAGCAGGATAAAGAACTGGTCAGTGAAACGCTGGAAATGCTGGAAACCTGCTATATACAGTTGAAACAGCCGGAGGCCTGGGCGGAGTACCTCAAACGTTGTGTTGAGGAGAACACTGGCGCGGTGGCCGAACTTTATCTGTCCGATGTGATTGAGCACGACGAAGGTGGGGAAGTGGCACAGCTTTACATCAATCGTCAACTGCAGCGTCATCCAACCATGCGTGTGTTCCACCGGCTGATGGACTTCCACCTTAACGAAGCGGAAGAAGGCAGGGCGAAAGACAGCCTGATGGTGCTGCGGGATATGGTGGGTGAGCAAATCCGCACTAAACCTCGTTACCGCTGCAACAAATGTGGTTTCACCGCCCATGCGCTTTACTGGCACTGTCCTTCATGCCGGGCCTGGTCATCCGTTAAACCGATTCGCGGACTCGACGGTCAGTAATCCTGCAACGGAACTGGCCGTTGTTTTCGATGCTTTTTAGTTACAACATACTAAAGATATTGACATAAACAGTTGTCTGTTACTTCGGTGTTCACTTCGTCTGGCAGGGCGAAACGGGCGAAAACTCTGATGGTAAACTGTGAATTCGTGGAGTCCGCAGGTAGAATGCTTGCCGTTTATCTCTTGCGCCTTGCGGTGCTTCATATTCAGAGGGTTTTTCCATGCAGTCACCTCAGGTAACCGGTTCCCCTATTCTGGTCGCGCTCGATTATGCCGATCGCAACAGTGCACTGGCTTTTGTTGACCAGATCGACCCGCGCAGCTGCCGGCTTAAAGTGGGCAAAGAGATGTTTACCCTGTTTGGGCCTCAGCTGGTACGCGATCTGCAACAGCGTGGCTTTGAAGTGTTCCTCGATCTGAAATTCCATGACATTCCCAACACTACGGCACATGCCGTGGCGGCCGCGGCAGATCTCGGTGTGTGGATGGTGAATGTGCATGCCAGCGGCGGCGCGCGCATGATGGATGCGGCACGTGAAGCGCTGCTGCCATTTGGGAAGGATGCGCCTTTGCTGATTGCTGTCACCGTACTGACCAGCATGGAAGCCCAGGATCTGAGAGATATCGGTATTGAGCTTTCGCCTGCAGACCATGCGGAACGTCTGGCAAGATTAACGCAGAAATGTGGACTGGACGGCGTTGTCTGCTCAGCGCAGGAGGCTGTTCGCTTTAAGCATGCACTGGGCGCAGATTTCCGCCTGGTTACGCCGGGTATCCGTCCGGCAGGAAGCGATGCGGGTGACCAGCGCCGCATCATGACACCACAACAGGCTAAGCAGGCGGGCGTGGACTATATGGTGATCGGACGTCCGATTACTCAGGCCACCGATCCGGCTGCCGCGCTTGCCGGCATTCTTGCATCGTTGCAGGAGGCATAATGGCTGATAACAACAGGCTGGTTTACTCCACCGAAAGCGGGCGGATTGATCAGCCAAAAGAGCAGGTACAGCGGCCAAAGGGTGACGGTATCGTGCGCATCCAGCGACAGACCAGCGGCAGAAAAGGTAAGGGCGTTTGCCTGGTCACCGGACTGGATCTGGAGGATGGGGAACTGGGCAAGCTGGCGGCAGAACTGAAAAAGAAGTGCGGCTGTGGCGGTTCGGTCAAAGATGGCGTTATTGAGATCCAGGGTGACAAGCGCGACCTGCTCAAAACGCTGCTCGAAGCCAAAGGACATAAAGTCAAACTGGCCGGTGGCTGAGTGTGGTGACGCAATGCAAAAGGGCTGCGAAAGATCGCGGCCCCTTTTTGTGTAGATGCGTTGCTGTAGCCTGACTTGTTTTTTTATTGTTCAGAGAATATCACCAGGATTAACGGCTGATTTGATGCCCGATAATCCCACCTACCGCAGCGCCGCCTACCGTGCCCAGACCACTTCCATTGGACAGAATAGAACCACCGATAGCACCAGCACCAGCGCCAATCGCGGTATTGCGATCGCGCTTCGACCAGTGAGAGCACGCGCTCAGAGAAAGCACTAAAGTTGCGGCCAGCAGGCCCGCAGTCATGCGTTTTGCAGTTATTGTCATAATCACTTCTCCATAAATTACACTGCAGAGATACCATTGTTTAGTTTAGCTTCTAACTATCATCCCTGGTGCTATTGCACATTAATATTGTATGGACCTCTGGTTATTTTCACAGGTAAAAAATCTTAAATCACAACGTGCATTTCCGGCTCTCCAGCCAAATACTGCCGCGCATCCAGCCATTGTCTCCATACCCAGCCAGCGACCCTCAGGAGAAAATGGACTAAATTGCCTGCGGAGAAACAGAATGCTGGAATTACTGAAACAACAGGTGCTGGAAGCCAATCTCGCGTTACCTCACCATGGGCTGGTGGTGTTCACCTGGGGCAACGTCAGTGCGGTGGACCGCGAGTCAGGGCTGATGGTGATTAAGCCCTCAGGCGTAAGTTATACCAACATGCAGCGTGACGATATGGTAGTGGTTGACGTTGCCAGCGGTAAAGTGATTGAGGGGAAAATGCGTCCTTCATCGGATACGGATACCCACCGGGCGCTATATCTCGCCTGGCCCAAAGTTGGCAGTATTGTCCACACGCACTCCCGTCACGCTACTATCTGGGCACAGGCCGGTCTGGATATTCCCGCCTGGGGAACCACCCACGCTGATGATTTTTATGGGGCGATCCCCTGTACCCGACAGATGACTCAGGAAGAGATCCAGAGCCGTTATGAGTGGGAAACGGGGCAGGTGATTATCGAAACTTTCCATCAGCGTGATCTGGATCCGCTGGCAGTGCCTGCCGCACTGGTCAATTCACACGGGCCGTTTTGCTGGGGAGCCACTCCTGAAAAAGCAGTCCATTCTGCCGTGGTGCTGGAAGAGGTGGCGTATATGGGGATTTTCAGCCAACAGCTGTCGCCCGCATTACCTTCCATACAACAGCCATTACTGGACTGCCATTATTTGCGTAAACACGGAAGTAATGCCTGGTATGGTCAGGGAAAATAATCAGATCAGTGCTATTAACATAATTCCGGCAACAGTTTTAACTGAAATTGGTTATCTGCCCCCTCCTTGTTTTTCAGGCGCTGGCAAGGAGATAATTCTTACTGTTTTATCTTAAAAATCAAATGCCCGTTTAGTGATCTCACACTCTGGATTACGCTGGAAACGCGCTTAAGCGCTCCCACAAACAGAGGATGAGACTATGACAGTAATTAATCAGACTACCTGCAGGCTCTTTAGCGAAGTTGGACAAACCACACAGCTCTCCGCTTACTATGAAGAAGGCCGACGTACCCTGTGGATGATGCTGCGGGCACAACCGCGCCCGAGTTTTAACCACGAACTGATCGAAGAGATCATGAACCTCAGCTATGCCGCCCAGCGTTCTGGCTTGCCCATTGATTTCTGGGTAACCGGCTCACTGGTGCCGACGATGTTTAATGCCGGCGGCGATCTGCGGTTCTTTGTTGAATCAATCAAGAACGGAAGGCGTGAGGCGTTAAGAGCTTACGCACGGGCCTGCGTGGATTGCATTCACGCGGCGGCCAGAGGATTTGATACCGGGGCGGTCACCATCGCGATGATTGAAGGCAGTGCATTAGGAGGGGGGTTCGAGGCTGCGCTGGCCCACCATTTTATTCTGGCGCAGGACACTGCAAGGATGGGCTTCCCGGAGATAGCTTTCAACCTGTTTCCCGGCATGGGTGGCTATTCTCTGGTTGCCCGTCGTTCCGGAATGAAACTGGCAGAAGAACTGATCTGTGAAGGAGAATCACATACGGCAGAATGGTTTGAAACACGTGGCTTGGTTGACAAGCTGTTCCAGCCGGGCGAAGGCTACCATGCCACACGCACCTTCATTGACACTCTGCAGCCGAAACTGAATGGTGTCAGAGCCATGCTGAAGGCGCGTCAGCGGGTACTGCAGCTTACGCGGGCTGAGCTGATGGATATCACTGAGGACTGGGTCGACTTTGCGTTTACTATTGAGCCTAAGGATATCGCCTATATGGAACGTCTGGTGCAGTTGCAGAATCGCCACAGCTCTCAGACGATGCGCAAAGCCGGATAATCTAGCGGGCAGGATGCTTAGCCAGCCACTGCTCAAGCTCCTCTGCAGGCATCGGCCTGGCATATAAGAACCCCTGGCGAGCATCGACACCGCTCGCCATCACGAAAGACTCTTCCTCCACCGTTTCAATTCCCTCGGCAATAACCTGCAAATCCAGCGCTTTGGCCACTGCGACGATAGCGCGAACCAGCGACTGCGAAACCGGCTGATTATTCACACCGCGCACAAAACTTTGATCCAGCTTGATGGCGTTTATCGGCACTCTTGCCAGTTGAGAGAGGGAAGAGTAGCCGGTACCGAAATCGTCAAGATGCACTTTTGCTCCCAGCTGCTGGAACTGCTCCATCAGCGCCAGCGCCTGCTGCTCGTTTTCGATCAGGCTGCTTTCGGTCAGTTCGATATCGATCGGGCAGTCCTCCAGCTTTGCCTGATCCAGCGCGAGTTTCAGGTCTGAGTAGATACTCTGGTCGATCAGCTGACGGGGTGAAACGTTGACTGCCACGCGCAGGTTGATCCCTTTCTCTCGCCAGTGAACGATCTGCGCCAGTGCGGTTAACATCACCCAACGGCCAAGCGGCACAATCAGGCCTGACTCCTCGGCATAGGAGATAAAATTACCCGGCGAAACCAGCCCGCGCTCTGGAGAGAGCCAGCGCACCAGTGCCTCGACGCTGTGTACATTGCCCGCATGATCCAACTTTGGCTGATAGTGAATAATCAGCTGATTTTGGTCCAGCGCTTTGCGCAGGTTGGTATCCAGCCAGAGATACTCAAAGACGCGCTGGTTCATCTCGGCACTGAAAATACAGAACTTGCCACGGCCATTCTCCTTGGCGGTATACATTGCCGTATCGGCGTTCCGTATCAGGCTCTCGCGGTCTTCGCCATGCTGGGGGCTGACGGCAATGCCAATTGAACAGCCCGAGTACACTTCAATCAGGCCGATGCGGAATGGCTGTTTAAGCCGATCCAGAATGCGTGAAGCCATTGCCTCCAGCGATGCCTGGCTGGCCGTGGTTGCCAGCACGATAAACTCATCGCCCCCCAGTCGGGCCAGCGTCTGGTCCTTATCCAGACAGCTGAGGATCGCCAGTGAGACCGCCTGCAACAGCTGATCGCCGAACATATGGCCATAGGCATCGTTGACCTTTTTAAAATTATCCAGGTCAAGATAGACAATGCCAATCTGCTGATCAACACGGTGTTCCAGCGCCTCGGCGATAGAGTGGTTGATCGCGTTACGGTTGGGCAAACCGGTAATGGTATCGGTGTTAGCCAGTACCCGCAGACGCTCCTGCGCCCGTCGTTCTTCGGTAATATCTGTGCCTGAACAGATCAGATAAATTTCGTTTTTACCGCTGCCGCTGTGGACGAACTTGTTGCGGAACAGGAACAGCCGCTGGCCTTTTTTGGTCTTGATCCAGCGTTCCACCTCGTAAGAGCTGCCGTCGCGGAAAAAACCGCTAATATTACGGCGCGATGCGGCGGCTTCCTGCTTGGTCATAAAGAGCTGGAAGACGTTACGGCCAATCACTTCCTGCTCCTTGAGCCCGGTATACTCCTCACTCTTGCGGTTAAAACGCTGGATATTTCCCCGCTGGTCGAGGATCACGATCACCGAGTTGGCTTCGGAAACCACCTGCTCGGCAAAAGAGAGACCCAGCACCAGATCGCGGGCCACGGAGGAGGTATCTCCCCACGCCGAAGCGCTACCCGCCCATTCAGATTGATTAACCTTTCTGCCAACCAGATGCAGCGAAAGCGGTTCCCCATATAAGGAAATCGTAAGATTTACGCTGCAGGTGATCACTGTCATTGCCCGCAGCAAGCTGGCCTGGCTCGCGGTGAGGGCGACAGCTATATGCGTACTGGCTGATTCATCTTCAGCAAACAAAAGGGCATCGCTGTCGGCCGTTAAACGCCAATGAGGGCTGGTAGTACCAAAATAGGTATCAAGTAACGATTGCCCTTGGTCATCGGTCATCTGGTTCTCCTCGAAGGATGCAATGCAGGCTGTATCTTCTTATTTTAGCAACAGTATTCGGCAACCAGCATAATCTCAAGATGTATGTTGTATATATTTTTGAACGGTAAAACAACCCGGCGAATAAAATGCCCCGATCGAAACTCCAGATGGAGAATTTACTGCGGAGATTTGCCTGAGAAACCTGTTTTAAATGGTAAAAAGCTGTGAGGGTAGTAGCGATGAGTATATTTACGATTGGGTGGTTGCTATCGGTTTTTTTTCATAAGTAACAGCAACATTGCCGCACTACTGAGACTAGAGAATGTTTAGCTCTCTGCATGGTTGCGGGAGGGCGGCAGGCGGAATAATCGACGTTATCCCGCCTGTTGAAACGTTATGCTGGACGGGCGACGACGCTGCGGGTTTCCATGCGGACTTCAGCGATGGTGACTTCAATCACGTCCGTCACACGATAGACCACTTCACCTTTGATCTGTACGGTGCCGTTTTCCTGGCTGCATACCAGCTCATCACGCACGGCGTGGATGAACGGGGCAGGGACAAAGGCTACCGCGCCGTTGGCGGTCAGGCGTACGCGCATGCCACCACGGGAAACATCAATGATTTCCGCAGCGAAACGCTCGTCGGTTCCTGCCGATTTCTGCAGAAAGCGCGAATACAGCCAGTCACCGACATCACGTTCTGCCATGCGGTTCAGGCGGCGGCGCTCGCCCATCTTCACGGTAATCTCATCCTGAGGGCGTTCGGCTGCTTCACCTTTGATCATCGCTTTCAGCAGGCGGTGGTTGATCATATCGCCATACTTACGAATAGGTGACGTCCAGGTGGCATATGCTTCCAGACCCAGACCAAAGTGCGGACCCGGTGCGATGCTGATTTCAGCAAACGACTGGAAGCGACGGATGCGGCTGTCAAGGAACTGCGTTGGATGAGAATCGAGATCGCGACGCAGCGCGCGGAAGCCTTCCAGCGTGGCGATAGCCAGCGGATCAACCTTCACGCCATGATTTTCCAGCACGGCTGCAGCCTGTTCAGCTTTCTCGGCATCAAAGCCAAGGTGAACGTTATACACACCGAAGCCCAGCTTCTCGCGCAACACGGTGGCGGCACAGATATTGGCGGTGATCATCGCTTCTTCGACGATGCGGTTCGCGATGCGGCGGTGTTCGGCGATGATATCCAGCACTTCGCCTTTTTCGCCCAGCAGGAAGCGGAAGTCCGGACGATCCTTAAATACCAGCGCGTGGGTCTGACGCCATTCAGCACGGGAAAGACAGAGACGGTGCAGCAGGCGGATCTGATTTGCTATCGCTTCACTTTCTGGCTGCCATTCGCCGCTGTTTTCCAGCCAGTCAGAGACGTTGTCGTAGGCCAGCTTGGCTTTGGATTCGATCCAGGCGGCAAAGAAGGTGATCTCTTCGCTCAGCGTGCCATCAGCCGCAACGGTTACGCGACAGGCCAGTACCGGACGGCGCTGGTCAGGGCGCAGCGAACAGATGTCGTCAGACAGCTGGCGCGGCAGCATCGGAATGTTGAAGCCTGGCAGGTAATTGGTGAACGAGCGTTCGGCTGCAATGGCATCCAGTTCGCTGTTGGCGGCAACGTAAGCAGTAGGATCGGCAATGGCGACAGTCAGGCGCAGAGTGCCTTCCGGCGTCTCTTCCACAAACAGCGCATCATCCATATCTTCGGTGCTGGCGCTGTCGATGGTGACGAATTCAAGCGCGGTCAGGTCTTCACGCTCCAGCTGTTCGTCCAGCATTTCACCGGTCACGGCTTCGGGGGCTTCACGCTCCAGGTTGTGACGGGAAAGCGTTACCCACCACGGGGCAAGATGGTCGTCAGCGGTGGTGATAAAAGCGGTAAGCTCGGCGTAGAAAGTGCGGTCGCCCTTTAGCGGGTGACGACGCATCTCGGCAACTGCCCAGTCGCCCGCCTGGAAGTCATGCTTCACATTGCGGTCGGCGCGACACTGGATAGCGTCTTTCAGCAGCGGATGATCGGGAACAATCGACAGACGATCGTCTTTCTTCTGCACGCGGCCAACAAAACGAGTCAGGAAAGGTTCAACCAGTTTTTCCGGATCGGCAACTTCACGATCCTTGTCGGTCTGCAGCACGGCAATCACGCGGTCACCGTGCATGACTTTTTTCATGAACGGAGGCGGAATGAAGTAGCTTTTCTGCGAGTCTACTTCGAGAAAGCCGAAGCCTTTCTCGGTGCCTTTCACCACACCCTCAACACGCGGCGTCTGGGAGTGGAGTTTCTCTTTGAGCTGCGCGAGCAGCGGGTTATCCTGGAACATAATCTCAACAGTTTTCGTGGCCTAAGAGCGGCAGACAGTTTTACGCGATTAACCGCCTCGCGGCAAGTAAAAAGCCGGGATATCCCGGCTTTGTTTAAGGCAAATGACCCCGTTTGTCAGGCGATTCGCAGGCCTGTTTTTACCTGCGAGAGGGTGATTTTCACCGGAACAGATTTCGACGTTGGCGTGCCGCTGACGTCACCATAGCTGGAAAGGGGGACCAGCGGGTTGGTTTCCGGATAGTAGGCAGCCAGATTGCCTTTCGGAATGTTGTAAGGCACCAGCTTGAAACCGAAGACTTTGCGGGTTATGCCATCATTCCACAGCGTTTCGATATCCACATCGTCACCGGCGGCGAGACCCATTTTTTCCATATCTTCAGGATGGATAAACAGCACTTCACGCTGACCGTACACGCCGCGATAACGATCGTCCAGACCGTAAATGGTGGTGTTGTACTGGTCGTGGGAACGCAGCGTCTGCAGAGTGAACGGTACTTTAACGTCGTCGCCCAGCTGTGGGAACAGCGAGTCAGGAAGGCTGGCTGCACTGAACTGCGCTTTATTGTTCAGCGTGTTAAAGCGGAACTCAGCAGCGGCGTTACCCAGATAGAATCCACCTTCAATATCACATTTGGCGTTGAAATCGCTGAAGCCAGGAATGGTAGCTGCGATGTGATCGCGGATTTTATTATAGTCCGCCGCCAGCGCTAACCAGTCCAGTTTCTCTTTGCCCAGCACGGCATCAGCAATCCCGGCGATAATCGCCGTTTCAGATCGCTGCGTGTCAGCAATGGGTTTACCGACGCCTTCTGAGGCGTGCACCATGCTGAAGGAGTCTTCAACGGTAATAAATTGCGGGCCACTGGCCTGAATATCCTGTTCGGTACGCCCCAGCGTAGGCAGGATAAGCGCATCAATCGCGCCCGGACAAAGATGGCTGCGGTTCAGCTTGGTGCTGATCTGCACGGTCAGTCCACAGCGGCGCAGTGCTTCTTCAGTTCGTGGGCTGTCCGGTGCTGCAGCGGCCAGGTTTCCACCCAGCGCGATCAGCACTTTGATCTCGTCACGCAGCATTGCTTCCAGCGCTTCCACGGTGTTATGGCCGGGTTCACGCGGCGGCTCAAAGCCAAAATGGTTTGCCATGCTGTCGAGGAAAGCTTTGGCTGGCTTCTCATCGATCCCCATGGTGCGGTTACCCTGCACGTTGCTGTGACCACGGACCGGGCACAGGCCTGCGCCTTTTTTGCCGAGCTGGCCAAACAGTAGCTGCAGGTTAACGATTTCACGCACGGTATCTACTGAGTGTTTATGCTGGGTAATGCCCATCGCCCAGGTGCAGATTACCCGTTCAGCGCTCTGGTAAATAGCTGCCGCTTCACGCAGCTGCCGCTCGGTCAGGCCTGATTGTTGCTCAATCTGCTGCCAGCTTGTTGCCTCAACGGCAGCAAGATACGCCTCCATCCCTTCGGTTTTGGCGTTGATAAACACCTGATCAAACAAGCCTTCTTTGCCTTCAGCCACCAGCGCGTGATGGGTTTCAGACAGGGCTTTCACCATGCCGCGAATCGCCGCCATATCGCCGCCCAGGTTGGGCTGATAATAGGTGGAACTAATGGTACCGGCTTTGCTGGTCACCACTTCAAGCGGCTTTTGCGGATCGGCAAAACGCTCCAGTCCACGTTCGCGCAGAGTGTTAAAGGTGACAATTTTCGCGCCGTGATCGGCTGCGTGACGCAGGCTGTGCAGCATACGTGGATGGTTAGTTCCGGGATTCTGACCGAATACAAAAATGGCGTCGGCATGGTCAAAATCGTCGAGACGGATAGTGCCTTTTCCCACGCCAATGCTGCGTTTAAGACCCGCGCCGCTGGCCTCATGGCACATATTGGAGCAGTCAGGGAAGTTGTTGCTGCCGTTCATCCGGCCAAACAACTGGTAGAGCCACGAGGCTTCATTACTGGCGCGGCCGGAGGTGTACAACTCCATCTGGTCAGGATTGTCCATCGCGTGGATGTGGCTGGCTATCAGCCGGAATGCGTCGTCCCAGCCGATTGGTACGTAATGGTCGGTTTCGCGGTTGTAGCGCAACGGTTCAGTCAGACGGCCCTGATATTCAAGAAAATAATCACTCTGCTGATAAAGTGCTGAGACGCTGTATTTTGCGAAGAAGCTGGCATCAACGTAGCGGCGGGTGGCTTCCCAGGTCACGGCTTTGGCACCGTTCTCGCAGAAGCTGAAGGTACTTTTGTTGTCGTCGCCCCAGGCACAGCCCGGGCAGTCGAATCCTTTAGCCTTGTTCATGCGCATCAGATTGCGCATGTTTTTCAGAACTTGTTTGCTGTCGAAAACAAAGCGGGTGGTGGCTTCTAGCGATCCCCAACCGCCCGCAGCGGCCTGGTAGGGTTTAATGGCTGTTTTAAATTTCATAATGCTTCGCAGGTTTAAGTTATGTTTTTGTCTTGTTAAGAAGTTATTGCTTCTTTTATGCACTAAGTGTGCAATCAGGTAAACGGATTGTCTAATTGATTGGTTTAATGGTGCGATAGGCGCGATTTATCGCTAAAGCGTGAACTGATTCAAAGAATTGCGCTGTATGTTGTGCGTTTGTCCCTCCTTACAGTCAGAGCTGACTAATAATTAGGCTTTCTGATGGGAAAGCGAGGCTCATGTGAAAGAATTTGCCAGCAAAATTCACGCCTTTGGTAAGGCACTGATGATGCCGATTTCGGTCATCGCCGCCGCCGGTATCTTCCTCGGCGTTGCCGCCGCTATGCAAAATCCGGCGATCACCGGCGAGGCTTTTGCCAACCTGTTCCTGCCTCAGCTCATCATCCGGTTTATCCGCAATATTGCCGGGGCATTGTTTGCCAATCTGCCCGTGCTGTTTGCCATCGCTATTGCTATAGGTCAGGCTAAGGCCGAGAAACCCACGGCGGCGTTTTCTGCCGTTATTGGTTTTATCGCCATGCATATCGGCGTCACCACCACGCTGGCTGCGCAGGGCATGACGGCAGAAACCATGACGCCACCGGCGCTGCAATCCAACGGTATGTCCCAGACGGCGGCGATGATGACAGCCGCAGAATTTATCCAGATGCTGGGCATTTTTACTTACAACATGAGCGTATTGGGCGGGGTGATCGCCGGATTACTCACTTCTGTCATTCACAACCGTTTTTACCAGACCCAATTACCCACCGCGATTGCCTTTTTTGGCGGCAGGCGACTGGTGCCGATTATCACCCTGACGATCCTGCCGCTGATGGGCGTGCTGCTGGCGATGGTCTGGCCGACCGTTGGCGCGGGCATTGCCTGGGTTGGAGAACTGATTGGTAAAAGCGGTCAGTACGGCGCATTCCTCTACGGCACCAGCGAACGTCTGCTAATCCCGACCGGCCTGCATCATATTCTTAATGAAACGGTGCGCTTTACGCCCATCGGTGGTATCGCCACGGTTGATAACCAGACTATCGTCGGCGCACTGAATATCTTTAATAATTCCCTGACTCATCCGGGATCGATTCCTGACGACACCATCAGAAGCGCTACCCGTTTTCTGGCCCAGGGCAAAATCCCGGTGATGATGTTTGGCCTGCCAGCGGCGGCGCTGGCGATGTATCACTGCGCCAAAGCGGAACACAAGCAGCGGGTTAAAGCGCTGGTACTGGCGGGGGCGCTGACTTCGTTCACCACGGGGATCACCGAGCCGCTGGAATTCTGCTTTATCTTTGTCTCGCCGGTGCTGTATCTGTTCCACGCGGCGCTGAGCGGCCTGTCATTTATGCTGATGTCGATGCTGCACCTGATGATTGGCAACGTGCAGGGCGGCGCTATCGATCTGGTGGTGTTCGGCATCCTCGGTGGCAGCAAGACTCAGTGGTGGTGGAGCATTCTACTGGGCATTATTTATGTGCCGGTTTATTACTACGGCTTCAGGTTCATCATTCTGCGCATGCGGGTTGAGACGCCGGGCAGAGAAATGGAAGAAACAGAGCAGGAGAGTAAAACCGTTTCTGCCAGTGAGCGAACCCAGGTGATCATCAGCGGGTTGGGCGGTGAGGCCAATATAGAGGATGTCGATTGCTGCTTTACCCGGCTGCGCGTCAGAGTGAAAGAGATGAAGGAAGTGGTGGATCAGACCCTTATGACCACTGGCGCTAATGGGGTTAATCGCGTCAGCGATCATGATGTGCAGGTCATTTACGGCCCGCAGGTGGAGAAGATAGCCAACGAGGTTAAAACTGCGCTGGGAGGCCGGGAATAATCAAGCCCGGCTCATGCAGGCACCTCATGGCGGCTGAGATCGCCACGAGGTGAGTCATCTATCGTGCTGCCCGCGCCGCCGCAATCAGGCCATCCAGCCATTCCTGATGCCCGTTAATCATCGGGTTTGGCCGGGTGGCAGCCAGATCCTTAGCAGGCTTGCCATTCTGGGTTTCCTGAGTGAGGATGCGCACGCGGTTGCCCGGCAAATCTTCCAGCAGCCAGGCATGATGAACATCCAGCCGACTGTCACCTTCACCCGCCCAGCCATGCCAGGCAACTCGTGCCGCTTCTCCGTCTGATGGCGCAACATGCTCCGTGACCTGCGCATCCACCGGAAAGCCAAAAGTGGTGAAGTAGAAGCGCACATCCTGCTCCAGCTCAGGACCTTTATCATCATAAAAACGGATGTCGGCCGAGTTATGGTAATAATCAGGCCACAGCGCTGGTGTGTTCAGCAGAGGCCAGAGATCTTTAACCGTCAGACCGCTGACAATCATCTCGTTTGACGCAAAGTTATCGCAATAGCCAGGCACATAACCTTCAGGCCAGATAATCGAGTTCATCGTATTTCCTCAGTAGTTTTTTTTCGCTCTGCGCCAGCAGAGCTGGAGTGGTTTACTCCGACGAAGGGCAGTCTGCGCCTGCGACTGTCATAAGACCAATCACGGTTATTTATTTTTGCTATCATTTCAGGAGATATCTGAGAGAGAAACATCGATGAAAAACGCTATCAGGACGATGGATCTGAATTTACTGAAGGCGCTGGATGCGTTGCTGGATGAGCGAAGCGTAACCCGTGCTGCTGACCGGTTAGCTCTCACTCAACCCGCGGTCAGCGGAATGCTGACGAGGTTACGGGACTGCTTTGGCGATCCACTATTCAGCAGGACGCAACGCGGTATTGTGCCAACATCACGTGCGCTGGAACTGGCCGCGCCGGTGAAGCAAATTCTCAGTGATATGGATGCGCTGCTGCAGCCCAAAGCCTTCGACCCGGCCAGCGCTGAGCTGACGCTGACTATTGCCGCAACGGATTATGCCCTCAAGGCGGTGGTGGTGCCGTTTATCGCCAGGTTACGTCAGGAAGCTCCTGGCGTGAAGGTTTCCGTGGTGGCGATAGACTACAGCCAGCTGCAAACTCAGCTTGAACGGGGGGATATCGACCTGGCGCTGGTCACGCCGGAAACCACGCCGGAGGGCCTGCATGCCCGAAATCTGTTTGATGAAGAGTATGTCTGCATCATGCGCAGCGATCATCCACAAGCAAGGGAAGCGCTGACGCTGGATCGTTTTTGCAAGCTGGATCAGGTGCTGGTTTCGCACACGGGTGGCAGGTTCTCCGGTGCTACCGATGAGGCACTGGCAAAGATTGGCAAAAAAAGAAGGGTAGTGATGGCGGTTAACAGTTTCCTGATGCTGCCGGAAATTTTGCGCGTCAGCGACCTGATTGCGGTCACGCCGTACCGGCTGGCCGCCACAACCGACGGCATGGTCGTAAAAACACCACCGTTGCCAGTTGCAGGCTTTACCAAAACGCTGGCCTGGCATGACCGCACCCACCGTGATGCCGGGCACCGCTGGCTGCGGGCTACACTGACAGAATTGTTTGCATAAAAAAACCGGCGTGGAGGCCGGTTTTTGGGATATCAACTATCAGGACTGTGGCTGACCGACCGGACCGGCACCCAGAGTTCCGCCTGGTGCAGCCTGCCCGCTCGGAGCATGAGGACGACCATCGCTGCCCACTGCACTGCTGTCATGCTGACAGCCAGCCAGACCAGACAGGGCTAACAGGACCAGAGTGATTTTCGAATAAGTTTTCATTGCGGTTCTCCTCAGTGAAGGGAATAAATCCAAAGAGTTAAGCGTAGCCGTAAGGGGCATTTTTGCCAGTAATTCACTGATTTTCGGAATATTGGAGTTGAGGTTACGGATCGGTTCAGGCTTGCCTTCCCGGCTTATTCCCAGTAGCCTGGCAGGCACTGCTGAGGTATTGAATAAAAGTGATGGATATTAAACAACTGATCTACCTGTGTAATTAGTTAGTTACCCCTCCCACTTCCCGCATAATCTCGTTAGCTCCTTCAGGTTCCCTGTCACGCTTATTCTCTCGTTCCCAAAGTTTCACCATCTGCACTTACAGTTCCCGGTAAATCCTGGTTGCTCCTGAAATTTTATGTACATCTGTCAGTACATAATTTAATTTGATCCGCCATTACTGGCTTTTTCTATGTACTAATGGTGGCTCTATGGCTCTCTCTGATAGTTACCTGCGATCTGTTCTTGGTAAGGATGCAGACAAGGTTTTTGAGAAAACTGATCGTGACGGGCTTTCTGTTCGTGTTTCACGAAAGGGGAAAGTGACCTTTCAGCTGAGATACATGTTTGGTGGAAAACAAAGAAGAACAGATGTGGGTGGATACCCGGGGATCAGTCTGAAAGATGCGCGTGATGAAGCCGTCGTGCTTCGCCGGGCGCTGGAGAATGGAATAGACCCTGCCCAGTTCATCGCCACCAGGGTAAGCAAAAACGTGAACTCAGCCACCGTTCAAAAAGTCATCGAGGAATGGGGACGGGTTTATGCTCAGCCAAATATCAAAAAGTCTGAACAGATCTTGCGGTCATTCGAATTACACGTTTATCCAAAAATTGGCAATTTGAAGCATGATGCCGTCACAACACATCAGTGGCTGGAGATCATTGAGGGGATACAGAAAACAGCTCCCAGCATAGCCCGCAGGATCCTTACAAACGCCAAGCAGGCACACTCATGGTCTGTCAGGAGAAAGCTCACTGAAGAAGCCCCGCTAAGCTCCATTACTGCCCATGACATAGGGCTAAAGAGAAACGTCACAAAAAGGGTGCTGTCTGATAACGAGATTTGCTTGTTATTTGAAGCATTGGATAACACGGCGATGCTACGCAAAAACGTAATATTTATACTGCTGGTTATGCTGTACGGTTGCCGATCAGGGGAACTACTCAGTGCTGAAAAAACTCATTTTGATTTCAGCAATGACACATGGGTTGTTCCGCCAGAAAACCACAAGGGTGGGAAAAGTGGCCGTTCTATCACCAGGCCTGTAATCCCGGCAGCTAAATTGTTAATTGAGGAAGCAATTCTGCTTAACCCTAATTCAAAATATCTCTTTGGCAGTTGGCACCGGGATAAGAGTGTTCAGGAAGCACCGGTCGCAAGCCACTCGGTTCTGTCATTACCTAAAACAATCATTAGTTACGTGATAAGAGAGAAAAGCGAGATCATGCAACACTGGTCTTTGCATGACCTCAGGAGAACGGCAAGGACGCGGTGGGCGAGTTTTGCACCACCGCATGTATGCGAGATAATGTTGGGACATGCATTGCCGGGTATCTGGGCCGTATATGACCACAACGATTATCTTGATGAGCAGAGGAAGGCGTACACAACGTGGTGGGCAACGGTGATGAGGATCGTGCATGGTGAAAATGGAGTAAGTTCAATCGTGACGCTGTAACTTCCCGAACTCCTCTATTTCATTGCGCAGAAACAGTCCACGGTGCACAGGATCAGGGAATCCCTCATGGTTTTTCTTTCCTGTGCTTTTGCAACGGCTGTTCCAGTTCTGGATCGTTTTAACGGACCTTCTGAACAGATCTGCGACTTCTTCATAAGTCATGTACGGTGACTGGCTTTCATTCTCTCTCGAAAATTTATTATTCATCACGCTACTTTCTCCTCACTGATACACATCTCTGGAAGGTTGGCTCGCACCAACGCTTCAGCGAACGGTGGCGGAACGGCGTTACCGCAGCGCGCAACCTGTTTGTCTTTCGCGTACTTATTTCCCCGGTAGTCCTGATCAATCACGTACCAGGCGGGGAAGCCCTGAGCGGCGTAAAGCTCCTTCGGCTGCAGCATGCGCATGCCAATATCGACGATCCTGTATGTCACCCCTTCAATTTCCACGAATTCGCGCAGGCCATGCTGATGGAGGAATTCGCTGACCAGTGCCGCGCGCGCTTCGTCATAGTCCTGGGCTGCGAGGCTTGTCCGCACTTCGCCGAAGTGCTGGCCCCCTGCTGTTACGGTTTGCAGCGGGGTGTCGGCGGGTTGGCCGGTGTTTGTTCCGCGCATTTTGATAATGCTCGATGTCACCAGGGCGTGGTGGTCCGTGGTGGTGACTGTGTGGATAGGGCCATCAATTGCAGCGCCGGGTCCGGTGTAGTTTCCGCCGAAATGCTTTGCCAGAAATGCGCTGGCGATGGCAAACTTGTTACCGCCAGCTGTCACCGTGCCAGCAGGTTTATGCAGATTCAATACTCGAGGAGCTTGGCCGTTCCGCTCTCCATATCCCATCTGAATCAGGATGGGGCTGACAAGTTGACTTTTTCCACCACCACCTGCGGTGACGGTCCCTGCTGGCTGATCCACTGCATGGCCGACGCTGGCACCGAACTGGCGGGCGATAACCGGCGCAATAACGCAGGAGTGGTTGGTGTTCACAACAGTATTCATCGGCTGATCAACACTTCGTGGTTTCGCTGAGTATTTCGGGCCGCCAGCACCAACTGTGAACGGAGTAAGTGCCGCTTCAACCATGCCGAGCGCATGGCCATTTCCGCCAGGTCGTGCTGACGTCCCGGCGGTCACTGTGGGCAGTGATTCTGTAACTTGCTGGCCGGTGGCTCCGGTGCGGAATTTTGTTAGGTGGGGGATAACGACAGCATAGCCATGCTTGCGGGTAATCGTCTGCAGCGGCGCATCCAGTCCCTGACCACGGAACGTGTCATAACTGGTTTTACTGCTGGTGTGGTTGCACTTCACAATGAACGGCGTGGGGTTGTCGAGCACGAACCGCTGGATTCCGCGAGCGATGCGCCGCAGGGTGTTATCCGCCAGGGGCTTTTTGCGCCCAAATATGGACGGGCAGTGTATGCTCCAGTCGATGCACTCCGCAGCGGTACGCCATGGCAACAGCTGACCGCTCTGTACCGACAGGCTTTTTGGATCGCCATGTGACGGTGCTGGCCAGCAAACCTCTTCGCCGTCGCACCGTGCAACCATGAAAAATCTTTTTCTGATGGTTGGCGCACCGTAATCGCAGGCCCGCAGCTCACGGTATTCGACCGCATAACCTAGGCCGTCCGTCAGCCGCTGCGCGGCCGGGCTGTTCCGGTCAATCAGCAGAAACTCGCAAACTTCATCCAATGCCGGGTGATCTGCTGGTACGCCAGCACCCAACATGCCAACGAACGCAGCGAACGTCTCGCCAGCGCGGGCCGGGTCAGGGCGATCCTCGTCGGCCAGCAGCGGGCCCCAGGTTTTAAACTCTTCAACATTTTCCAGCATCATGACGCGGGGACGGGTGGCCAGCGCCCAGCGCAGCACTATCCACGCAAGGCCGCGAATCTCCTTTTTAACCGGAGTGCCACCCTTGGCTTTACTGAAGTGGCGGCAGTCAGGCGAGAACCAGGCCAGGCCGACCGGAGCGCCGGCAGTTGCGGATACCGGGTCAATATCAAACACCGACTCGCAATAGTGCAGCGTGTCGGGGTGGTTAGTGGTGTGCATGGCGATTGCATTGGGATCATGATTAATCGCGATGTCCACGCTGCGGCCGATTGCCATTTCGATCCCGGTGCTGGCACCACCACCGCCCGCAAAATTATCAACGATGATCTCACGCATTAGGAAACTCCAGAAAATTTTTGGTTAGTGACTGCGCCATGATGGTGATTACCCCGGATGGCTGACGTTCCAGCAGGAGCTTATTGATAAGCTGCATCACTTTTCTGTGATGGTCTGGCGGTAACTCATAAATGTGGTCAATGTGGTCGGCGACCAGCTTTACTTCTTCTGACCAGACGTTATTTTCCGCTGCTGGCGCTGCTGGCGCTGCTGGCGCTGCTGGCGCTGCTGGCGCTGCTGGCGTAGCCTGTTCCTGCAGCCGCACCGCCGCCAGATCAATCTGACGCATGAATGCTCTGCCGCGGGCTTCCAGTTCATCGCGGCTGACATAATCGAATTTCGGGCCGCGCCACGACTTATCGAATACCGCGATCGCCGCGCCGAAACCTGCTGAAGATTCCGATGGTTCGTTTTCTGCCGGACGGTACCAGACTGGCAGGTCAAAACTGATTCGCCCGCGAATAAACGCGATGTGATCTGCGTCTTCTGGCCACCATACTTCGCCGGTTGCCGCTTTAATCAGGAACACGTAGCGGCCGCCAAGTGCGCGCATAGCCATTGTGTGCGCGATTATGTGACGCATGCCTGTAATGTACTGACCATCATGCTGGCTGGGGCGGGAATAGGGCGGATTGGCATATCCGGCCCCGTGCAGTTCCGACAGGCGGGCACTCCAGTCTTGGGTTAGCGCGTTATCCTCTGCGCTGAAGAATGCTTCGCACTTGGCGTTGCTGGCGTCTGCAAACAGGTCAAGCACAAATGGACCGTACAGCGAATTGATTCCCCACCAGAGCGGATCCGGTGTTCGCCATTGGTCACCGACTTCTTTGAGCTTATGAGCAGGAGCAGCGCGCAGGGCATCCAGCGCCGCGCAATACGGACTGATAGTGTGATCGGTCATTGAAATTATCCGGAAAGATGGTGTCAGGAAATTTTGATTTGGTAGTAGGCGCAGAAATCCAGCACATAGGGGCATTCAGAAGGGCTTTCCGTTCCGTTTATAACGTCGCAGCCTCCGGCATGCAGGCAGTTGCAGTTCTGGCAACTGAGACGGTTGTCAAAGCAGTTTTTCGCCATTTCATAACCGCTGCACCGACCGCCACTAAATCGGTGAGGGAAGTCATAAGCGGAGCACCAGCATGTAACCTGCCGGCCGCTCCAGTAGGCTTTCCCGATGGGATTTGAGTATGCATAGCTCACCTCATTAAAGATGAAATTCAGCAGTAAGCGCCACGACGAGCAGCAGGATCAGCACGGCCGCCGTGCGGATGCTGGCATAGAAAATATGGTGGCGAGCGAAGTGCCGCCGGAATATGTTTTTCATGATTGGGAGGGTGGGGATTAGTTAACGTGACATGTCACACTGATAGTTTTAGGCTCTTCCAGCCATTCGTAACCCAGCAAGCCGAGTCTCCGCTGCAGGGGCAGCTATTAACCGGCGCAACATCACCGCATTTGGCGCACTGGCCAGCAACCTGTAATTGCTCCTGCAGCTCAGCGTGATACTTGCGGATCATCAGCGCGACCAGTTCAGCCCGGTCATACGGTTGACGGCCAGGCCGCCGGGCGACACAGTCGTGGTCGAGCATTGCCAGTTCCTGCTGGTCGAGGTGCAGCTCCAGTTTTGTCATGCTGTTGGCAGCCTGCCGGGCGCGCTGCGCGGCTTTGCGTTCTGCGGGGGATTTAGCCATGATCACCTCCCGGCTCCGGCGCTGCTGCCAGCAATCGCTCAATTTCTTCCCGCGCATCTGAACATTTAATCGCGCTGAAAGTTCCGCGAGAGCCATCGCTATCAAGAAGCCTGTTTATGGCACATATTAGATCGCTATCTGCTAGCGCTGGCGGGGCGAATAGCGGTTTGCACTTCGTTAATCCAGCCGCTTCGAGGAATGCCACAACATCTGGGTTGCGCTCAACATAGCCTTCACTGGAATTCAGCACTAACCACGCAACAGGCTCGGCCTCTTTACAACGAGGGCAGCTATCTAAATCTTCATCTTTCATTCTGCAATCTCCCCGCCAGCTAATTTGACTTCGTTGATAGCCCAATCATTCGCGGAGCACCAACCCTCAGCATATTGACGGTCGAAGCCAGAACGGTGCATAACCTCTTCGACAGACAATTTTTTCAGCGGAACAACAAACCGCTGCGGCTTCCTCCCGCTGTTGAGGCGCAGCACTCCGGCGCGGCAGGCGTTCCATACCCTCATTGCTAACGTTGGCCTGTCCTCACATGACATTCCGTTTATGAGTACAAAATTAACCGCATCGGAATAACTCATCTCATCCGGCACAGCAACCGGGGCGGGCGGTACTGGCTGGCAATAAAGCGGTTCTCTCAACCCCAGTAGTCCCGCGTCATCGTAATACTGAACCCCAGCGTCGGTGCCATCCATGTAGTGGCAATGTGCTCGCCATGCAACAGGCTTCTGCTCCCTCAGCACCGCCAGCTCTTTCTCTGCTGTAACCGCTCTGTCAAAGTTGATACCGACACGATCAGTTGCAATGCTCAATTCAGTTATAAGCCTGTCGCACTCTCCGTTGCGCTGGTCGATAACAGCTTGCTGCTCAGCAATCCGCGACGCCTGGGCGTCGATGTGTGCCAGCAGTCCAGGCAGGGCGTTAACTGCACTAACGATCAGATTCATGTTATCTGATGAGACGCTCACGCATGGCACACCGTCTGAAGCCCTGAAAGCACTTAACACATCGCCATCCTTACCGCTGGCGCTACTCAAACGAGCCATACTATTGCTGGTAGCCCAGTGCCACGGCATGGGGGAAGCAAATTTAATCAACCCCCGAAGATTTTCTAACTGCTCAGATGTAATTGTCATGCTGGCTCCTGTATTTTTCTAAACTCACGTTTTGTGTAGCCATTAATGAGCACAACGCGAGTTTGCAGTTTTTGCGCGTTCACCAGGCGTTCACACCTGTAGAACGGTCGGTTAACTGGGAGATGGTCTGCTATGAACCATTCATCATCAGGCATAACGGCCAGTGCTTCGGCATCTGATTCGCTCAACAGCTTAGTTTTGTCGTATGGACGCTGGTTCATGCTGCGGACTCCTGTTCTATTCCCATGCGCTGGCATGCAGTGCGATAAATAGCGGCATCTTTCTCAATGCCAATGAAACGTCGCCCGGTTTGCTGACATGCAACACCAGCGGTGCCGGAACCCATTGTGAAATCCATCACTGTATCTCCGGGGGTGCTGTAGGTTTCGATCAGGTATTGCACCAGTGCCAGCGGCTTCTGCGTTGGGTGAAAATTACCGGTCTGTTTATCGCTCGAGAAGAACTGGACGTCTCGCGGGTACCGCTCTGTGCTGTCATACTCGGTCAGACACAGAGCCTTGCCGTAGCAATCTGAATTGACCGTTTTCCGCTTGCTTGTCTTGCGCTCATGACCCTGCGTCATTTGCGGGTTGTATGTCGGCTGACGGCGATAAAACACCTGAATATTTTCGTGCGCCCGCAAGGGTTGCTTTTTGGCGTTCAGAAATCCGGTAGCGTTACCTTTTTCCCAAACCCACTCGCTACGCCAGTCGCGGATATTGCTGCTGACCAGCACGCTGGTGAATGGCTGAGCTGAAAACAGGATGATTGCAGCAGATGGTTTTGCGATGCGGTACAGCTGCTGCCACATCTGCTGCAGGTCGAGAGTGGAATCCCAGCGGCATTGGGTTGTGCCGTATGGAATATCAGCGCAAACCAAATCAACGGTACCGCTATCCATCTCAGTGAACACATCAAAGCAGTCAGCATTGAACAGAATAGGGCGCTCACGCATGGTCGCCTCCCTGCTTAGCTTCAAATTCAGCGGATATTTTGGCAGCTATTTTTGCGGCCTCACGAGTATCCCACTCAACACGATGCGCAATTGAATGAGCAGAAGAAACAGCAGATTCAATCAGACTGTCGCATTCCCGTATGATTAAATTCAGGTCAGGGTTTCGTTCGAGAATCCCGGCCCGCATTATTTGCCAATCGTTACATATCTCAAGAAGTCTGTTAGCCATTGGACAACTCCCCGGCGCGGAGCTCGTTGTAGCGCTGCATGAACTTGACAAGCGCCTGACGCGGTGAAAGTGGATTAATCAAGATTGGTGCTGGGTCAATACCGTGGAGGATCGGCCAGGGTGTGCCGTCATCAAGACCGAATTCCCGGCGTTCTGTCGCCAGCATTACCAAATCTGCGTGCTTAACTTCACGACTCATTTCAAGCGGCAGACCGTATTTAACGGCAATGGCACTTTCAACCGACTGGATAACGTTGCGGTAATCTGGCAGTAACTGCTTAAGCGGTGCAGCGATATCGTTGCAATATGCCTCGGCGGCATCGTGCATCAGCGCCTCAAAGGCGAATTCTGGCGGCACCAGATCACTGACAAGAACAGAGTGCTGAGCGACGCTGTAAAACTCAGGCACATGGCCGGTGAAGCGGCAAATATTCGACAGCGCAGCGGCGATGTCTTCGATGCAAATTGATTCCGGCGTTATATCGCAGAAATTGAAATGCCTTCCTGTGAGGGTAGTAATCCAGGACATGAGGTTTCCTTCAGGAAATTTGATGTGCGCCGGGCGGCGCGGGAGAGTTACGGGCGGAGGCGTGCTTGCCGGGCCTCCATGGCTGCTATTATGGCGGTCCGGCGTGCTGCACCAGCGCAAAAATCGCCTCGTTGTTCAGCCCAAAGGATGTTGTTGCCGGTTGCCCGCTTCCCGGCCTGCCGCCATAGCTGGGCGGCCTCAGAGAAAAAGCCTTTCTTCTCGCTGTCAGCAGCCTGCTGAGCAAGGTTTTTAAAGGTCAGTCGCATAAATGCTCCAGAAAGCCCCCGAAGGGGCCTTATCAAAAGGGTATATCATCATCGAAATCAGGTACTTGCTGCTGATGGCCCCGGCCGCCAGCGTTCTGCTGCAGGCGTGACTGCGGCTGTGATTGCTGCTGACCGCCCAGCATTGAACGCTGCTGATTGGCCGGTTGCCCGCTGAAGCCAGGATTAGCAGGGTGACGCTCATCACGGTCCGTGAGCGTGGCGACCAGCTTATCAACAGCTTCAGCTGGCGTGTTTTCGACCGCCTCTTTGAAGGTTTTTCGAGTGTTAGAGCCGTACACCTGGCGAATTTCAAATCTGTAGCCTTCGCCGCCGTCGTTTTTGGTGTAGAGGACTTTCTGCAGGACAAAGCCGATCGGCTTACCTTCCAGATCCTTGCAATGCAGTTCCGTCTCATTCTGCTCATTAACGACTTCAGTAGGGTAGAGCGCCTTAACTTTTGTCAGTCCCATGATTGCGTTGATCATCGCGGTACCGCCACGCAGCGGGTTGCCGTCACGTCCGGTATATGAGACTCGCAGGTAGTTGATAGGACCGACATCAGTCTCCAGTGAAAACTCCATCGATTGTGACTGAGAATCACGGCCAGAGGTGAACAGGGCGGTTTTGATGGTGCCGGTGTAAGCACCACCTTCTGATACACCTCCCGGGCCGGATGCTTTAGCTGATTCAGGATCGAAAGTGAAAATTGGCTGCATTATGCTGATACTCCCTCGTTGAGTTCGTAGTAGTCCCGGATCGCCGCATCAACGGCGTTCAGGTCGTTGTCAATCTGAAATTCCTTGAATAATCCAATCGGCGATTTAACCGGGTCTGTACCATCGGATTGAGTGGTGAAGTGGTAGCGCCCGTCCGCTACGGATGTGCGCAGGGCGATGGTGAACATGCCTTCAACGGTGATCTTCTCGTCCAGCATCTTGCCGATGGTTTTCATCTTGATGCGGCCGGCGGCTGTTTCCTCTGTGTGAGCGAGGAAATAGACGATCAGGTCATCTTCAGCCTGCTGCGCGGCTTTTACCACGTCCCAGGCTCCTCCGCCGATCTCGGTGAACTTCTCAAACGATTTCTCGCTGCGGCGGCGCATGAATGAGTTACCCATCACATACTGAAAGTCGTCGATCACCACGAATTTTCGTTTAGCCCGGCGGGCGTGCTGAATAATAAGCACGATGTCAGCCGCTACATCCGTGTGGAATACGTTGCCTGTTCTGGCGTTGAAATCGCGTGGCTGCCAGCCCTTCGACTTGAAAGGCAGACGCTTATTTTCCGGATTGACCAGAAAACCCTCTTCAGGGTTGAGGTGCATCATGCTGGCCGACTTACCGGATCCGGAGTCGCCCAGGATGAGAACGGGGATACCCATATCAGCCCCCAGGTTGCAGATGATGTTTTATGGTGAATTGAACGTCTTCTTCATCTGTCAGATTTTCCAGACACCAGGTCACATAACGATGGTCTTTTCGGATCCATTCCTCGAATGGCACACCTTTATGTTTTCCAAATGGCATGGCGTGTAGCAGAGATGGCCGGTTGGTGATGTCGCGCATCTGCGCCACAGTGAAGCGGGCCTCTTTGTTGATGCGGATCAGGTTAGCGGCGGTGACGTAGCAGTCATACAGCGCGCGGTGAGCATGCAGACCGTCCGGAACGTTCGCATTGACCTGCAGGTGATAACGCAGGTACTGGTTACCGTGACTTTCCAGCTCCGGCCAGAGCTTGCGTGCCAGCTTCATGGTGCAGATCCACGGCGCGGTGATCTGCGGCAGCTTGCTGCGGTCAAATTTAGCGTTATGGGCCACGTACACGTCAGCGCCGAGGTAACGGTCGATCACCTCGTCAATCGGGGGGGCACTGGCCACATCCTCGTTCGTGATGTGGTGGAGAGCCATGGCACCGATAGTGATTGGCTCCGGCGGCTTAACGAAATCGCTCATCGGATTGCAGATCTGGCCGTCAACGATATCGACGCTGGCAATTTCACATACTCCGCCTTCAAGGCTGGTTGTTTCGGTATCGATAACTCGCAGAATAGGTGAGGTCATTGATTACTTCCTGTTATTGAGTCGGCGATGGCTTCCCGCTGCGCCAGCTGGTTAGCCAGCTGTTCGAGGTCGGCCGGGCCGAGGTGGTTACGCTCGCATATGGCGAGGATTGTCGAGAGGGCCAGGCGGCGCATGGCTACCTGCACCATGATGTGCTCAGCCATGCCCTGGTTGGCGGTGATCAGTTCCATACAATCCCCGTAACGATGGCCAGCGCCACAGCGCCAAGAAGAGGAACGAGCCAGGAAGAACGGCGTGGGTGAAAATCAGCACCGGTCAGCCGGTGAATGAACTGCAGGCGATCGATAGGTCTCATGACGTGCGGATCCTCGTTGTGCGTGCTCTCTGCTGCGACGGCACGCGGATAGATTCCTGATAGCGCCTTCCGCACTCAGCGTCAGCGCAAAATTCGTGATATTCGGACCGGTTCCAGAAGCGGATAGTTTTCCTGATAATGTCGTCCGGCTGGCGGAACTTGCCGCAGTATTTGCACATCACGGCATCAGTAAACTCGGTTGCACATTGCAGCACCGTAAACTCGCAGTGCGTCATTCTGTTGCCATCGCTGTCGACATATTCAACGAAAATTTCATCCAGGCCTTTATAGTTCGGACGGACCGAGCAGCCATCGAAGGTGACCAGCTTGCTGCCGAGCCGGATAGGCGTGCCCGGCGTAAGTTCTGCCAGGCGTTGGTGTGTCAGTTTGGGAATGATTTGCACAGTAACCTCCTGAGCGAGGGCGTAAAAAAGCCCCCGATGTGAGGCGAGGGCGGTAGGCAGTAATATCGTCGAGCTGACTCGTAAATCAGTTTTGCGATGTCACTTGATTATTTGTTGCGGGCGGTGATCATGGCGTCGGCAACCTTATAGGAATCTCGTGCCACCCACTTCGCCGCATCGTCATTGACGTTATCCAATTGTCCCGGATTAGCCAAAATCCCCTGCATAGCCTTAGCCGCAAAATAATCGCGCATTGTTAAGCCTGGAAATTGAAAAATATCACCATCTCTTGTTTGGACCGGATATGCCTCGTTATTAATCCTGTTGAGCTTCGCTTCTGCTGGAAATGCTGGCCCTCCTGTTTCTTTACTCATTACCCCTCCAGATAATATTTCCTGACCAGCCTGATTAGCTGCTCTCTGTTTACTGTTATTCCCTGCCATGAATAGGGTATGTATCCGTTACTCATTGGCTTAATTACAGGCGTGTGGCGATACCATGTGCCGCAAGCCATCTTC
>NZ_WHOY01000031.1:4980372-5011215 GCF_009765445.1 Pantoea sp. BAV 3049
TAATTCACTTTAGAAAATTCGTTTTTAGCGGCGCAGATCGCATTTTACTGCTGACTTCTCTCGCCGCTTGTGTCGAAGAGCCCCGATAAAAGTAGTAAGAGGTAAACCCAATGATGGCGCGGATTAAGACGGTATCTGAGCAGACAGTCCATCAGCATGAAAACTCTGCGACAATGCTCACATATGCCTGCAGAAAACCGCTGACTGGCTTAGGAAAAACGAAATTTTGCGAAGCCGATCCAAAAATTTAAATTTCATAATTTATTAAACATGAAATAAATGTTCTTTTATCTTTCCACGCGGAACTGACCGGTTCCACGGCTGAAGAGCTGAACCCGCCGCGCCCACTCCATTTGCAGGAGCAGTTAAGATGGCCATCGACCCGACCCGTTTCTGTATCAACCGTAAAATCGCCCCAAACCTGAGTATCGGGCATTTTTTCCAGCTGGTTCACTCACTCGGCCTGAATAAGGTTGAGCTGCGCAATGACATGCGCGGGGGCAAAGTCACCGACAATCTGTCCGCCGCCGAAGCGCGCTCGCTGGCGGAGCGCTATGGCCTGGAGATAGTCACCCTCAATGCGCTGTATCCCTTTAATCAGCCTGATGATGCACTGATGCGCAGAGCAGAAGGATTGCTGAAAGATGCGCTGGCCATTGGCGCCAAAGCGCTGGTGATGTGCCCGCTGAACGACGGTACGCCGGTGACGGCGAACGACACTATCGCCGCGCTGAAAAAGCTGGCACCGCTGTTTGAGCAGTATGGCATTGCAGGGCTGGTTGAGCCTCTGGGCTTCCCGATCAGCTCATTACGCTCGGCGGTTCAGGCACAGGCGCTGATCCGCGATGCCAGCGTCCCCTTCCGTCTGGTACTGGATACCTTTCACCACCATCTGTATGAGAATGCGGAAAGCGAGTTTGAGCAGGGTATCGACGTTAACGGTATCGGGCTGGTGCATCTGTCCGGGGTGGAAGACACTCGCCCGACGGCACAACTGACGGATGAAGAACGTATCATGTTAAGCGACGGGGATGTGCTGAACAGCGTGGCCCAGGTGAAGCGGCTGGAGCGCATGGGTTATCGCGGCATTTATGCCTTTGAGCCGTTCTCTTCCGTGATGGACGGCTGGAGCGCGGCGGAAATCGAACGTGCGATTCGCCAGAGCATTGCGCTGCTGCAAAACTGAATAGCGGAGCCGCCAGCCCCCGACGCTTATCGATTGGCGGCTCCGTTTCAGGACATCTCCACCAGTTCTTCTTTATGCTGCGGCTGGCTGCGACGTAATTTCAGCGTCAACAGGATCGCCAGGCACACCAGCAGACCACTCAGCAGGTAGATAACCGGAACGCCAAAGTAGCTCATCACCAGTCCGGCCAGCGGACCAGTGATCCCCAGCGACAAATCCATAAAGGCGGTGTAGGTTGCCAGAGCACTGCCCTGGTTCTGTGGCGGTACAGCTTTAACCGCCACCACACCGACCGCCGGGAAGACCAGTGAGAAGCCAGCTCCGGTCAGGAAAGCGCCCAACTTCGCCATCCACGGGTCGACGGCACCCCAGACCAGAAACAGGCCAACAGCCTCCACCGCGAAACAAACAATCGCCACCGCCAGTCCACCATGCCGGTTAATGGCATTAGGAAACAGCAGCCGCGTGCCAACAAAGGCTCCGCTGAACAGCGTCAGCGCCCAGGCTGCGCCTTCCCAGCCCTTTGCCTGATAGAACAGCGTAATAAATGTGGCGATAACGCCAAAGCCTGCCGAACCCATGGCGAGGATCAGGCCAAAATTCCACACTTTGCCCAGTACGGTACGGAAAGGCAGCTGCCTGCCCTTGCTGCTTTTTACCGTCGGCCGTGGCAGGGCGAACAGGATAGCAACCAGCGCGATGGCGATGATAATTCCTGAGAGCAGCAGCAGGCCGCCCCAGCGATAGATCCCCACGCCCAGCGGAGCGCCGATGGCCATTGCCCCGTAGGTGAAAATGCCGTTCCACGAGATCACCCGGCCAATATGCAGCGATCCGACCACACCCACGCCCCACAGCGTGGAACCCGTTCCGGCAAAACTTTGCCCCACGCCCAGGATACCCCGGCCCAGACAAAGCAGAGACAGGCTGAGCACCGGAACAGCCGCGCCAGCTGCCGCCAGCGCATAACAAACCCCGCTGAGAAAGCAGCCACACAGGCCGAAAACCACCACTTTCTTTGGCCCCCAGAGATCGGCATAACGCCCGGCATGGGGGCGGCTGAGCAGAGTGGCGAAATATTGCAGGCTGACCACCAGCCCGGCCCAGAACGCACTGTAGCCCATCACGTCATGGACATAGCCGGGCAGCACCGCCAGCGGTAAACCGATGGTCAGATAGCTGGCAAAATTGAAAATCACGACGGAAATAATGCGCAGGTTAAGGCGTAAACCGCCCGGAGCAGGCTCCAGCGCAGGTTGTTCAGGCATGGAAATCAGCACCCTTCAGGGAAGAACAGGAGTTTTTACTATAACCTGATTTTAACAAAAAAGGTCAGCCCCAGGCCGCCATTGTCTCTGTAGCCATAATTCCGTCACATACTCTTCTTATACTGCCCGCTGAATAAAATCCCAAAGAGGATAACAAGATGCTGGCTCCCCTGACTTTCCCCCAGGAGAGCGCGACTCGTCGGCTGATGACGAAGGTCAGGCCATGCCTGAACTGTGATGAGACGGCCTGATGACGCGAACTCCAACCCCGATCGTGCTGAAGGGCATTCGTTATGCTTTTGGCGCAAACACCGTACTGAACAACCTTGACCTGACCGTTGAAGGCGGCACCACCGTGGCCCTGCTCGGCCCTTCCGGCTGTGGAAAAAGCACCTTGCTGAAACTGCTGGCTGGCCTGCTCCAGCCGCAGAGCGGTGTAATTCACTTTGCCGACCGGCTGATAGCCAGCGCAACGTCCTTCCGGCCACCGGAACAGCGCGATATCGGCATGGTGTTTCAGGACTACGCCCTGTGGCCGCACATGAGCGTGGCGCAGAACGTCGGCTTTCCGCTGCTGATGCGCCGCGTACCCAATGCTGAACGCCTGACTAAAATCATGGTCGCGCTGGAACGTGTTGGCCTCGCCGATTTCGCGCTACGCAAACCTTCCGACCTTTCCGGTGGCCAGCAGCAGCGAGTCGCGTTGGCCCGCGCCATCATCGCCGAGCCCTCCATTCTGTTGTTCGACGAGCCCCTCTCTAACCTCGACCGCGACCTGCGTGAATCTCTCTGCCGCGAAATGTCCATCCTGCTTCCTCAGTTGGGCATCACTGCCGTTTATGTCACGCACGATCGCAACGAGGCCGAAGTGCTGGCCGACAATATTGTTCATTTGTCACAAGGTTCCGTTACGTCCATTCAGGCCGTAAAACCACTCTCCGGGGAAACAGCATGAAATCCATTCTGACCAAGAAAACAGGAGCCATCTTCGCGATGATCTTCACATCTGCCATGATGATTAACGATGCCAGTGCGCTGACGGTCTATACCGCCGGGCCGGGATCGCTGGCTAAAAAACTCGCCGCCGGTTATGAAAAGCAGACCGGGGTGAAGGTCAATATTTTCCAGGCCACCACCGGTAAAGTGATGGCGCGTCTGGAAGCCGAACAGGCGAACCCGCTGGCGGACGTGCTGATATCCGCTTCCTGGGACACCGCCGAAGAGTTGCAGCATCGCGGCTGGCTGCTGCCCTACCAGAGCGCCAACGCGGCCAAAGTGCCGGCCAGCCTGAAAACCGACGCCTATGTTGCGCAGGGCATCTCTGCACTGGGGATCGTGTGGAACACCAAAAGCGGCACGCCGGAACCCAAAGAGTGGAAGGATCTGACCATGCCAGCCTTTAAGGATAAGGTCACCACACCGGATCCTGCGCTTTCCGGTGCCTCACTGGATCTGTTGATTGGCCTGCAAAACGGCAGGGGTGACGACGCATGGCAACTGTTCGATAAGTTGAAGAGTAACGGCATGGTGATCAGCGGCCCTAACGCTCAGGCCCTGACACCGGTCCTGCAGGGAGCAAAGGCCGCCGTATTTGGCGCAGTTGACTACGTCTCTTACAACAGCATCAAGGATGGCGAAGCCATCAAGGTGATCTTCCCGGCCAGCGGCACGGTGGTTGCTCCACGTCCGATGATGATCCTGAAGTCGACCCGGCACGCGGCGGATGCCAAAGCCTTTATCGACTACGTGCTCTCTCCGGAAGGTCAGGAGCTGGTCGCCGGTGCCTGGCTGATGCCTGCACGTTCGGATATCGGGGCGAAGCGCCCGCTGCTCAGCGATCTTAAAATCCTGCCAGCGAAGAGTGACGGCAACAGCAACCGCGCCTCGGTTCTGCAACGTTTTGGCAAGCTGTTCGCTCATCACTAACCGGTTCGCGCCCCACATTCAGGAAATCTGCCTGTGAAACTCTCTCTGATGCCACTGTTTACGGTGGCACTGCTGACTATTCTGGTGGCGCTGCCACTGCTGTTTATATTATTACAGGCGCTGTTTCCGGCACTGAGCGAAGGGTCGCTCGCCGGGGCATTCACCCCCATTTCCGCTCTGCTACACGATCCCGAACTACCCGCTTTGCTGAATGGCACGCTGAAAACCGGCGCTGGCGTGGCACTGTTCAGTGCGCTGTTAGGTATTCCGTTGGGCACGCTGCGCGGATTGTTTCACCTGCCGCTGGCACGCTTCTGGGATCTGATGTTCCTGATCCCTTTCCTTACCCCACCCTATATTGCCGCACTGAGCTGGATGCTGGCCCTGCAGCAAAACGGCTATTTGCAGCAGCTGACCGGCAGTAACCTGAATAATCTGCTGTTCAGCCAGACCGGTATCATGCTGGTGATGACGCTGAATATCTTTCCGGTGGTCTATTTTGCCGTTTCCCGCAGCATGCTCGCCAGCGGTCAGCGGCTGGCAACCGTGGCCCGGGTTCACGGCGCGTCGGCCTGGCGGGCGTTCTGGCACGTCACGCTGCCTATGGCTTTACCGTCGCTGGCGGCTGGGGTGCTGCTGGCTTTCACCCTGGCAATTGAAGAGTACGGCGTGCCTGCCGCGCTGGGCGCACGCGCCGGAGTGGTGATGCTGACCGTGGGAATTCAGCAACGGCTGGCGGACTGGCCGATCGATCTTCCCGGCTCTTCGCTGCTGTCAGTGATGCTGGTTATGATTGCCCTCTGCGCCTTTGCCCTGCAGAAGAAGCTGGTCGGCAACAAAGAAGTGACCAGCATTACCGGCAAGCCAGCCGACACCAGTCTGGTTTCTCCGGGGGCCTGGCGCTGGCCAGTGATGATAGTGTTTGGGCTGGTTGCGGCGTTAGTGGTTGCCCTGCCGATGGCCTCCCTGTTGCTCACCGCTTTTATGTCCACGCTGTCGGGCGGAATTCACGCTGATAATTTCACCCTGCGCCACTTTGCAGCGCTGTTTGATCACCAGGGCGAGGCCTTTTCGGCCCTTTCCACCAGCATGGGACTGGCACTGGGGTCGGCGCTGATCACCGGACTGCTCGGCTTTCTGGCCGCCTGGCTGGTGGTGGAGGGTAAAATGCGCGGGGCGAAGATGATTGATGCTCTGTCACTGCTGCCCGCGGCGTTGCCCGGCGTGGTGGTGGGAGTCGGTCTGATCCTGTTATGGAACCACGCCTTCTGGCCCGTTTCGCCTTATAACAGCTGGGTGATCCTGCTGCTCTCCTACTGCTGTTTGTTGCTGCCCTGGCCGGTGCGTTATGTCAGCAGCGCGTTAAAACAAATTGGCGGAAATCTTGAACCTGCCGCCCGTGTTCACGGTGCCAGCACGGTGCAGGCGCTGCGCCACATTATCCTGCCGCTGGTCTTCCCCAGCCTGCTGGCCGCAATGCTGATGGTGTTTGCCATTGCCTCACGCGAGCTGGTGACTTCTCTGCTGCTGGCCCCGGCAGGTACGCAAACCGTAGCGGTCTTTATCTGGCGCCAGTTTGAACAAGGATCGATCGGGCAGGGAATGGCAATGGCCAGTATCGCGATGATGGTCAGCCTGACGTTGATGCTGGTCGCTCTGGCCCTGATGCAGCGCCAGCAAAAAGCCTCGGAGCATTCCTGAAATCAACCTGTTACTCCCTGCAGCCGCTACACTTACTGGTCAAACTGACAGAGTGGAGAGGGAATGAGCGAGCTGCAGCAGGAGAAGATGGGGCAGAATATGCTGCTGAAAATGGCCACCCTGGTGGTGATCCTCGCAGGCATCAAGGCGGCCTCAGAGATCCTGGTGCCGTTTTTACTGGCCCTGTTTCTGGCTATTGTATTAAACCCGCTGGTGACAATGCTGATGCGCCGTGGTGTGCGGCGCGGGCTGGCGATTACTTTGGTGGTCGTTGCCGTCCTGTTTTTTATCGCCCTTCTGGTGGCGATGATCGCCGGGTCAGCCAATGAGTTCAGCAATATCTACCCGCAAATCCGCGGGCAGATGGAACACAAGTTAGCCATCGTGCAGCATTTCGCCGCCCATTTTCATCTCAATTTATCCACCGACCGCATGGCCGAACGGCTCGATCCCAATTCAGTGATGAACGTGGCAACCACGTTGCTGAGCCAGTTCTCCGGCGCGATGGCCAACATCGTGCTGTTGCTGATGACGGTGGTATTTATGCTGCTGGAAGTTCATCACCTGCCCTATAAACTGCGCTTTGCGCTGATTAACCCGAGGATCCGCATCGCCGGTCTGCATAAAGCGTTGAAAGGCGTGACGCACTATCTGGCGCTAAAAACACTGATCAGCCTGATTACCGGCGTGGCGGTGTGGCTGGCCCTGACGATGCTGGGCATTAAGTTCGCGCTGCTTTGGGGCGTGGTGGCATTCCTGCTTAACTTTATCCCCAATATTGGCCCGGTGATCGCCGGTATCCCACCGCTGATTCAGGCGCTGCTGTTAAATTCCATTTTTGATGCCGGGATGGTGGCGGCGCTGTTTATCGCCATTCATATGCTCTTCGGCAATATGCTGGAACCGCGGGTGATGGGTAAAGGCCTGGGGCTTTCCAGCCTGGTGGTGTTCCTGTCGCTGATCTTCTGGGGATGGCTGCTCGGGCCGGTCGGCATGCTGCTTTCCGTACCGCTGACCAGCGTATGCAAGATCCTGATGGAAACCACGCCGGGCGGCGCTAAGCTGGCTATTCTGCTGGGAACCGGCCGCCCTAAATCAAGTGAAGTCAGTCGACAATAAACAGTTGCGCACCGCTTTCCGCTCAAGTTATTTAGTTATTGGCGCTCAGAGCCATGCTATTTTATCGCCAGTGCGGCCACTCCAGCTTGCCGGGTGACAGGGGAAAAAAGTGCAATCACTGCTTAAAAAACGGCGTGATCGAAAGGGGCTGCTGCTCGCCATTGCAGGCCTGCTGCCGCTGATCCTGTGCATCGTCTTTACCTTTATTAATGCCCGCCAAATCGTGCAGCGACAACAGGCCGTCACCGCATCCATGCTGCTGACCCAGGCTGAATCCATCAGCGACCAGGCGTGGAATATGGTGGGCCAGCTGCGTCAGTTTGACGGTGCCAGATGCAGCGATATTGATGACGATTTAATGCGTCTGGCCGCGCTTTATCCCTATTTTCGCTCAATTGGTGTAATGCAAAGTGGTGAAGTCACCTGCTCCTCCGCCTTTGGCAGCATTAACGGCAATTTGCCCACTATGATCCAGCGTCAACCGCCAGAACACCGCAAAGCCTGGTGGATGCTGTCGATCGCCGGAACCTACGCGGTGAAAGACCGTCCGGCAGTGATTTTTATTCGCGACACACCGAGCCAGTTCAGCACCTATGCAGTGGTGGATGGTCAGTATCTTCTGGACTTTATGCACGCGGTCGGCAAAAGCCATGGTTACAACATCGAGCTGCAGTTTGGCGGTGGCTACAATATTGATGGCGGCTACGCGCCATCGGCAGGCTCCTTCTTACTCAGTGCTTCAACGCTGACCGTCACCTCAAATCGCTACCCGATTGTTGCCCGCGTTACCTCGCCGCCCAGTGATGCTGCCCTGACCTGGCGACACGGCCTGCTGACCTTTATGCCGATGGCGGTGATCTTTTCGCTGCTGTTAATCACGGTGACCAACAACTGGCTGCAGCGCAAATTGTCAATGCGTGACCAGTTGCAGCGAGCCATTAATCACCGGGAATTTTCGGTCAATTACCAGCCGATTTATGACATCGCAAACCAGACTTACGGCGGCGCAGAGGCGCTGATGCGCTGGCAGTTGCCCAACGGGAGCTGGGTCCGTCCCGATCTGTTTATCGCGGCCGCAGAGTCGGAAGAGATGATTGTACAGCTGACCCGTCATCTGATGGATCTGATTGCCGAAGATGTGCAAAACTGGACGCTACCACCAGGCTTTCATCTTGGGGTGAACGTCGCGGCCGAACATATCCAGCATGCTGAATTTATCGAGGACATCCGCACGTTTGCCGCACGCATTGCCATGCATCAGATCAGCCTGACGCTGGAGCTGACCGAGCGCAGCCTGATTTCCGAAGGTGATGAAGTGGTCCGCAAGCTGCAGCAGTTGCGCAGTGAGGGCATCCGTATTTCCATCGACGATTTCGGCACCGGCCACTGTTCGCTCTCCTATCTGCAAACCTTCCCGCTTGATTATCTGAAAATCGATCGCGGCTTCGTCAACGCCATCGAATCTTTGCAGGATGAGACGCCGGTGCTGGACGCCATCATTATGCTCAGCAAGAAGCTGAAGCTGTCTGTTGTCGCCGAGGGTGTGGAAACGCCGCTGCAGCTGGCCTGGCTGAAAGCGCGCGGCGTGGACTATATTCAGGGCTATCTCTACGCCCGTCCAATGACCAGTGCCGCGATGATGACGTGGATACATTCAGCAGACCAGCCGTCAACGTCACACCCACCCGGCTGAAGCAGGGGAAAAAGATGAAGTGTATTATTCTCGATGATTATCAGTCCGTTGCCCTCTCCTGCGCGGACTGGGCAGTGTTGCAGCCCGGGGTGGAAACGCACGCCATCAGCCAGCATTTCAACAACAGAGAGGAGCTGGTCTCGGCGCTGCAGGCGGCAGAAATCGTGATTATCATGCGTGAAAGAACGCCCTTCGGGGCCGATCTTTTTGCCCGTTTGCCCAATCTGAAATTGCTGATCACCTCCGGCATGCGCAATGCGGCGATTGACCTGCAGGCCGCCAGCCGCCACGGCGTGGTGGTTTGTGGCACCGCCAGCGGCTCCGAAGCGCCTGCCGAACTGAGCTGGGCGCTGATCCTCGGCCTTGCCCGCCATCTGGTTACCGAAAATACCGCGCTGCGCGATAACGGCCCATGGCAGCAGACGTTGGGCATGACGCTGCACGGCAAAACGCTGGGGCTGATTGGGTTGGGAAAAATTGGCGAACAGATGGCACGGATTGGCCAGGCTTTTGGCATGGAAGTTTGCGGATGGAGCCAGAACCTCAGCGAGCAACGGGCTGCAGAGTGCGGCGTGCGCCTGATGCCGGACAAAGCGACACTCCTGCAACACAGCGACGTGATCTCGCTGCATCTGGTGCTCAGCGAGCGCAGCCGCCATATTATTGACGCTGAAGCATTTGGGCAGATGAAACCCACCGCGCTGCTGATTAACACCTCCCGTGCCGGGCTGGTTGATCAACAGGCAATGATCGCTGCGCTGAGTGAAAAACGAATTGCTGGTGCAGGCGTGGACGTTTTTGATCGGGAGCCATTGCCTGCAGACAGCCCGTTAAGAACATTGCCCGGTCTGCTGGCGACTCCGCATCTGGGTTATGTCGCCGACACAAACTATCAGCGCTATTTTTCTCAGGCAGTGGAGAATATTCAGGCCTGGTTAGCGGGTAAAACAATACGCAGGTTAGATAAGTAATTTTAATTTATTCTGGCTGGCCGCCTGACAAGTTTTGTCGGCGGTCTGTTTAATCAAATCCGACGTTTTAAAACCGCGCGTAATGCCACATCCAATGTTTCATCCGCAGCCGCAAATTCAGCCTGAGTTTTCGTCGTTATCCCGACCGCTTCGCGTCTTGCTTCCACCCGCTGATTCATTCGCGCCAGGGGGGCATAATATGATCGGCCTGCTGCTCCAGAATATATCCTGTTGCCAGCGCCGCTCCACTGCCTTATCCATGCTCCCGGCACAATTTAACCATCCATTCTGCAGGGGCATCACCGGGACATTCACTGGCTTACGGCCGTGCGTCTGCCGCCACCACACCCCACTGAGCACTCTTTTTTTTCAATCAGACATGCCATGCTGAAAGAGTTGTTGGATCCATTGCTTATCAGTTTACCCAATCTGATTTCAGGTAGAAATTATGTTACATGGCGAAGAGGCGATATACTCAGTGCAGACGGAAATCTGTTGAGGGGCGTCAATACCCGCTACATTTTGCTGTCAGTGGGGTCAGAGACCCTACATAATTTAACCCGTTTCGCCTGCCACAACAGACTTAACCACGGCGAATGGGCAAAAATCTAATTGGGAAACAGTCAATTACAGGGTGTTTTATATGAAGCTACGTAGGAAGCGTGTTAAGCCGATTGGCTTAAAAGACGTAACGATCATTGATGATGCCAGGTTACGCAAAGCCATTACTGCAGCGTCGCTCGGCAACGCCATGGAGTGGTTTGACTTTGGGGTTTATGGTTTTGTGGCCTATGCCTTAGGCCAGGTGTTCTTCCCGGGTGCCGATCCGGGCGTGCAAATGATTGCTGCACTGGCAACCTTCTCCGTGCCGTTTTTGATCCGCCCGCTTGGCGGTCTGTTCTTTGGTGCGCTGGGCGACAAGTATGGCCGCCAGAAAATCCTCTCTGTTACCATTGTGATCATGTCGGTCAGTACCTTCTGTATTGGTCTGATCCCCTCCCATGCCTCAATAGGCATCTGGGCACCGATCCTGCTGTTGCTGTGTAAGATGGCACAGGGCTTTTCGGTCGGTGGTGAATACACGGGTGCGTCCATTTTCGTCGCCGAGTACTCTCCTGACCGCAAGCGCGGCTTTATGGGCAGCTGGCTGGACTTCGGTTCGATTGCCGGTTTCGTCCTCGGTGCCGGGTTAGTGGTGCTGATCTCTACGGTGATCGGTGAAGCAAAATTCCTTGAGTGGGGCTGGCGTATTCCATTCTTCGTTGCTCTGCCGCTGGGTTTCATCGGGCTTTATCTGCGTAACGCGCTGGAAGAGACCCCGGCGTTTCAGCAGCATGTCGACAAGCTGGAACAGGGTGACCGTGAAGGTCTGGCTGCAGGTCCGCAGGTTTCGTTTAAAGAGATTGCCACCAAACACTGGAAAAGCCTGCTGGCTTGTATCGGTCTGGTGCTCTCCACCAACGTCACCTATTACATGCTGCTGACCTACATGCCGAGCTATCTTTCGCATAACCTGCACTATTCCGAAGACCATGGCGTGCTGATCATTATCGCCATCATGATCGGGATGTTGTTTGTGCAGCCGGTGATGGGGCTGATGAGCGATAAGTTCGGTCGTCGTCCGTTCGTAATCGTCGGCAGTATCGCGCTGCTGGCGCTGGCTATCCCCTGCTTCATGCTGATCAACAGCAACGTGATGGGGCTGATTTTCGCAGGTCTGCTGATCCTCGCGGTGGTGCTGAACTGCTTTACCGGCGTGATGGCTTCCTCGCTGCCAGCGATGTTCCCGACCCATATCCGCTACAGCGCGCTGGCCAGTGCCTTTAACATCTCGATTCTGGTCGCCGGTCTGACGCCAACGCTGGCCGCCTGGCTGGTGGAATATACCGCTAACCTCTACATGCCTGCTTACTACCTGATGATTGTGGCAGTGGTGGGCCTGGTGACCGGTATTATGATGAAAGAAACGGCCAATATGCCGCTGCGTGGCGCGACGCCTGCTGCTTCTGATATCGCGGAAGCAAAAGAGATCCTGCAGGAGCATCATGACAATATCGAAACGAAGATCGACGAGATTAACGTACAGATCGCTGAGCTGGAAGAGAAGCGTAAGCACCTGATAAACCAACATCCGCATATCAACGAGTAGCGTGCGCTGTTCTAATGCAGGCCCCGGTTATCCGGGGCTTTTTTTTCTGCAGATCAGGGTTTCGTCCAGTAGGTGCCCGTTTCCGCCACGGGCAGGAACTGGCGGTTCATCTCGTCCAGTGTTTTTTCCGGATCAAGATCGCTGAACAACTGAGGGTGGAAGGCTTTGGCAAAAATTTCCACGTCAAGCAGGTGCCACGGGCTCATATAGAAGTTGTGCCACACCGCCAGCGCTTTGCCATTGCGGATCGCTGGCAGCTGTGAAAGCAGCGTTTCCCGCTTCAGCGCCTGAGCAAAGCTCTGTTGTGCCTGCTGAGCGCCAATCTTTGGCCCAAGCTGCAGTTGCTGTTCCTGACCCGGCCCCGCCATGCCTGTTGCCAGAAACATGTCCGGATTAGCGACAATCACCGCTTCCGGGCTCAGCTGTCCGAACACACTGCCAAAGCGACCGGAGGCAATATTGTTGCCTCCCGCAAAATTCAGCAAATCCGCCAGGTTACCATGCCCGACAGTGGTACAGCACTCTTCTCTGCGGCCGATATGCAGCTGCAGCATCACGCTGGGTCGGGGTGGGTTCGCCTGCTGCAGACGGTCGCGGATCAGGTTCATATGCTGCTGGTAGAAGGTGATAAACCGCTGCGCTTTTCCCTGATCATTCAGCGCTTCACCCAATATTTTCAGGCTCGGCACGGTGTTCTTCAACTGATCCACACGGGTATCGATATAGATCACCGGGATCCCCGCTTCGGTCAACTGCCGCTGAAAGCTGTCGTGATTACTTTCCTGTTTGGCATAGACCGGGAGGATCACCAGATCCGGCCGCAGCGCGATCACTTTCTCCACGCTGATCTGCGCATAGTTGGCGTTACCGACGATGGGGATTTTTTTCATCTCCGGGAAAGCCGCACTGTAGCGATCCCAGGTCTGCCGGTCGAGTCGCTGCAGATCGCCAGGCCAACCCACCACGCGCTTTACCGGATTGCCCTCTTCCACCAGCGCAAGGGTGTAAATCATCCGGCCCTCACCCACCACAATGCGCTGCGGGTTGTCAGGGATCTCAACTTTACGCTGCAGAATATCGGTGAGGGTCTTAGCCTGTACCAGGCTGCTGGCCAGCAGCAGCAGCAAAAGGAGCGTCTTTTTCATCTCAGTTCCCCGATCAGAAGTCTACAGCGGCCTGCAGGGTAATCTCACGCGGATCGCCCTCGATCACCCGAAGGTTACCGGCGCTGGATTCGTAATACTCTTTATTAAACAGGTTGTTAATATTGAGCTTCAGCTGGGTGTGTTTGCCGACCAGCTTACTGTCCCAGGCAATAAAGGCATCGGCCACGGTGTAATCAGGCATGGTGAAGCTGTTTTCCGGATCGCCTGCACGGCTCCCGACATAGCGACCGCCGCCGCCCACCCGCAGCTCACCAGGCAGCCAGGAGAAGCGCATTGTGTGGCTCAGGTAGAGGCTGCCCATATTGGTTGGGGCGTTGACCAGGCGATTGCCGACATTGTCCGGATTAGTGTTGTCCTCAACAATTTCGGTTTTGTCATAGCTGTAGTTGGCAATCAGATTCCAGTCCTGCGCCAGCTCGCCGTTAATCTCCACCTCCGCTCCGCTGGAGCGCGCTTTCGGGATGTTGCGCGTCACGCCGTTGATAAACACCGACATATCTTCCTCATCGATGCGGTACAGTGCCAGAGTGGCGGAAACGGCGGCCACAACCTGCCATTTCGCGCCGACTTCATAAGTGGTGCCCTTCTCGGTGGAAGCCACGTTGCCATCATCGTCGGTCTGGGTGGAAGGAGTGAACGAGCGGCTGTAGCTGCCGTACAGCGAGAGATCCGACAGCACTTTATAAACCAACCCAACCTGAGGCAGGAACGCATCACCCCGGTCGTTCAGCGTGGTTTGCGGGTCGATAAACCCGCTGCTGCCGGTCTGGGTGTAGCGCTGGTAGCGACCGCCCAGCACCGCTATCCACCTGTCGTTGAGATGAATGCTGTCTTTGGCGAACACCGACCGGCTGTAAAGGTTAGTCCGCAGATTACTGATCGAATCACTGTAGGTACTGCTGCCGATCACCGGCTCTTCGCCGTAAACCGGGTCATACATGTTAAAGGTCTTTGAAACCTTGCCCCGATACGAATATGCCTTATAGGTTTCGTCCTGCTCATAGTCGACACCCAGCATCACATCATGCTGCATCCCCCAGATTTCCGGGCTGCCGCCGATATCCCATGACAGGTAAGTGGTCTGATGGTTAAAGCCGCGATTGGCATCGGCACGGCGGGAAACAATGCCTGTAGTCGTGTCGATTGCGGTGGCACGCACTTCATTACTGTCGTAGCGGCGCTGCATCCAGGCGTAGCTGAAATGGGTATCCCAGGTGTCGTCCAGCGCGTAAGCGTAATTGAAGTTCAGGCGCTTGTTCTTGCCCCAGGCGTGGTTCGCACTGTCGTCCAGACGCTGGTTGTAGGGAATATTAACCGGCTTTTTGTTGATAAAGGCGGTGCCACGGTCGTAAGGCACATCGTATTTGTATTCAACATAGCTGAGGTTGAAAGAGGCTTTTTCACCAAACCAGCTGAGTGACGGGGCGATCAGCGTATGCTCGTTGACGCCGAAATTGCGCCAGTAATCTTCACGCTGGCGTTCGGCAATCAGGCGGAAGGCGAAACCATCGCCCAGTGGACCGGTAACGTCAACGGTTCCCGTACCGCCACCGTAGCTGCTGGAGCTGCCGCTGAGGTGAGTGTTCCACTCATACTGCGGCTTTTTGCTCACCAGGTTAATCACCCCGCCAGGGTTGAGGATGCCGTACAGCAGTGAGGCCGATCCTTTCAGCACTTCCACACGATCAATAGTGGAGTCCATCGACAGTCCCTGATTACTGCGCACGCCATCGAGAAAGATCGAGCCGTCAGAGTTAGCCCCAAAGCCGCGTTTTACAAAGCCATCTTCCGTGCCGCCCAGCGTATTGCCCTGAGTCACGCCGCTGACAAACTTCACGGCGTCATTAACGGTTCTGACCTGATAATCCTGCATAACCTGTGGCGTAACCACGCTGATCGACTGCGGCGTTTCGTTACGCGGCGCTGCTGTTTTAGTAGCCGTGGTGGCGGAATCCAGGCTGTAACTGCCGCTCGTGCCGGGTTGTTCAGCGGTCACGGTCAGAGTCTGATCTTTTGCCGTTTCTGCCGCCAGCGCGGTGCCGCTACTGAGCAGCGAGGCCAAAAGAATAAAATGTGTTTTCCCGGAAAGACGATCAGGAGATAAAAGCGATTTCATAAATTAGCGCGCAAGTGAGGTTGTTTTTTGTGCGCGAATGATAATTAGTTTCATTGGCGTTATCAATTGCATCGCCAGTGTCATTTCGTCACTACTACATTTCCTTCTTGCCGGAATAAAAAATGCCTGCCGACAGCCCCGGAGAGCTGACTGGCAGGCACCTTTTTTTATTTACTGCTTAACCGAACCGTCAGAACTGGTATTTCACGCCCAGATTGCCGGTATAGCCTTCATAGCCCTGGCCGAAGCTGTGTGAATAGGTGGCTTCAGCGTACAGGTTAAGCTGGCTGGTGACTTTGCCGCTGATCCCCGCCCCCGTGCGCCACACGCCTTTACGAACGTCCGGCCGGAGGGTTTCGTCATTCATATCCACGCCCGGCGTGCTGCCCAGCTGCTGGATCACATCCGCTTTGACGTAAGGCTGAACCATTGGCGCATCATAAAACAGACGCAACCCAGCCCGCGCCTGACCGATAAACACGTTCTGGTCTTTCAGCTTCACGCCGCTGGCGTAGGTCTGGCTGATGTTCATGTACTGGCCCATCAACTGCACCTGCGGTTCCAGTTTGACCTGCTCAGCCAGCGTAAAGGGTTTGCCCACTTCCGCCGACAGCAGCGCAGCATAGCTGTCCATTTTGGCATCGGTCAGGCTGGTAAACCGGTTACTGTAACGGGTCAGTTGACCAACGGTATCCAGATAGCTGCCGTCGTCATTCCAGGTGGTGACGTAGCCGCCAATTCCATAAGCCGTGGTATCCGTTTTCCCCACGTCCACGGAGAGTCCCGGACGGGCGCTACGTCCGTTATCTTTGTTGCTGCTGTGCTGACGGCCCAGCGTTAACATCGGTCCGGCTTTGACGTGCCAGTTATCAGCAAGATCTTTTTTCAGCGTATCGCCACCCAGTTGAATAAACGCGGTGTTAACGTCAAAAGCAAAACGTCCGGCAGAGTAACTGTCATGGCGGCCATAAATCCTGCCCCATGCGGCGCGATCGCCCTGCATCGCCCCCAGACGCTCATGGTAGGTGCCAGCTGAAGTGAAGCCATAGGCTGCGTTCAGGTAAGGTGCAATCAGGTAGCCTGCTACCTCAGGTCGCCAGGTTTTGGTATCGGAAGGGGTTTCAGCATCAGGCACAACGGCAGCCTCACCTCCTGCGTCCGAGTTATCTCCGTTATCCGGATTAACGGGGTCAACCGGGTTAACCGGATCGACTGGAGTAACCGGGTCAACCGGCTCAACCGCTGTATAAGAAGACTGCAGGTACCAGGTGTTACCATTCACCTTGTTCAGGAAGTATTCGTAGTTACCCGCCACCACGCTGTTGTTCTGGGCGAACGTGGCTGACTGGGCATCCCCGGAAACCTGCACCAGCAAGATGCCCGCATCGGTCTGAGCACCCTGGCCATCTTTGTTATTGATGGTGACATGGAAGCTGCCTTCCGCATTGCCCGTCACCAGCACCTTATCCGTTGGAGAAGTGTCATCCCCAAGTTGGGTATTCATGGCAAACGTGCCTGAGCCGGTCAGGTTGCCATCAACGGTCAGGGTACTGAATCCGCCATTGCTGTTGCTGAAAGTGACCAGACCATCCTGCTTCAGGTCCTGAAGGTTAGAATCGCCAGTCATCAGCCAGCGGCTGGTACTGTCGAGCACCAGTTGGCTGACGTTTTGCGTGGTGCCGGTCAGTGACGAGTCATTCGCCAGTGAGAGAGTGAGATTATTGTCGTAGCTGTCGGTAACCACATTACCCAGCAGAGCAACGCTGCTATCGGCGGTGGTCTGGAAGTCTGAGTACGTTGTTGTGCCGTCGTCATTCTCAACGGAGATCGCGCTTAACGCCACGCCATCCCCCCCTTTGATAACAGTGCCGTTTTTCAGGGTAAGATTTAGCACGGCGGCTCTGGTCGTGGCTCCTGATGCCGCATCGCTGGTTAAGCTTACGTTATCCAGCGTGACGTTACTGGCTGTTCCGGCGACAGCAGATGTTGCAAACAACCCTGTGGCATCCAGTCCAGTGGTCGTAAACTGGCTGTTGCTGATATTCAGGGTCGAGGAGTCGGTGGCGAGGCCAAAAGATTCTGTTCCCGCCGTGTCAGCCGTAACCCCATCTGCATTGAGGGTAGAAGAGTTCAGCGCATACACGCCACCACTCTTGTCAGAAGATGTTGAGATCGTGCTGTCGGTCAGATTCACCGTGCTGCCAGTATTGGCTACTGCACCATAGGACCCAACGCCTGAGGTTTTAATCGCTGTCCCCGCAGCGCTAATGACTGTGCCACTGTCCGTCGCGATAAGGCCGAACGCATTGTTACCTGTAGTGGTCAGCATTGATCCTTGCAGGCTAACAGAACCCGTTTTAAACGCAGCAGCACCAAATGCCCCATCCCCTGAGGTGTTCACTGCGGAATTCGTCAGGATCATCACCCCACCGTTCGTAGCCGACACTCCATAGGCATCCTCGCCAGAAGTTGTGATGGAGGAATCCGTCAATGTCAGCTGGCTGCCAGTTTTACCTGTCTGATTGACCGCTATCGCACCGTAAGCAGTTTTGCCCGAAGTCGTGATGTTCAGGTTGCTCCCTTCAGACACGGTTTCATTATAGAAGCCGAAGCTTCTCGATCCCATCGTCATCAGAGTACTGTCTTTGACTGTCGCCGTACCCAACTGGGCAGTGATAGCGTGTGAGCTGTTTCCCTGAGTCTGAAACGTGGCACCGTCCGCGTCCAGAGAAACTCCCTGAGCGGCCAACCAAACCCCATATGCACTAACACCGGTTGTCGTATAGGTGCCACCACGCAGTATGACGCTGGCATTATCCTTATTGGCATCAACAGCATGGCTGGCTCCGCCGGTCGTATTCACATCCACGTTGGTCAGCGTCGTGCTGCTGTTAATCCAGCCACGAACACCGCCAGATACCGAATTGATTGTACTGTCAGTCAATTCCAGCGAACTGTTCGTTCCTACCTGGACGGCTGCCACTCCACCCTGGGTCGTGTATACGCTTGAATCGATGGTAACGTTGTTTCCCACCAGTGAACTATTGGTCAGTGAAATAGCGCTATCACCGCCGCTGTTCAGCAGAGTGATGCCAACGTCATTTAAAGTGGCCGTGGCGCCATTAGTCAGCGTCATACCGCCAATTGCCGCACTACCGGAAATAACAACACCGTCAGCATTTAATGTGCCACCCGACATTTTAATCCCATAGGCATTCGCTCCGCCTGGCAGAATGTTGACATCGGTGAGCGTCAAATTGGAGTTGGTAGCGGCAATACCATGCGCCTGAGAGGCAACCGTAGTAATAACACCGCCCGTCATCTTCAGGGTCGCGTTATCTGCATAGATGCCTGAAGCAACACTTCCCAGCGTGGACAGTGAGGCATTATTCAGTTCCAGACTGGCCTGGTTAGCGACATAAGCGGCATAGGCTCCATTAGTCATGGTACTGAATCGTAAATTACTGTCGGTAATCAGCAGGCTGTTCAGTCCCGACGCATAAAGCGGGTAATCAGTACTCTCTGTACTGCTGTAACCTGAAGTCACCTGCAATGTACTGCCATCATTTACTGTCCAGGGTGAAGCCGCAAAAGTATACAAAGGAAAAAGTGCCAGCGTCAGCAAATTAAGTGTAAACGGCCGTTGAGTAATAGCCATGGTGTATCCTTTCATTAATATCAACGAAAATTAAAACGATAGAGAAAAGAGTCTCTACCTTTCATTGCTGTAAAGTCAGTGAGATATCAGTAACAACAAATGACCTCAAAAGAGAATACCGCGAGAATTCATAGGTAATGTATTGATAACAGAAAGGGACCCGGCCAGATCTTATAAAGGATCGCCCCTGATTCAATTGCTCATTCTTGCGGGGCAATATTAAGTGATCATTCTGTATGAGAAAAGATATTTTTCTGTCAGAACGATTAAATCAAAATATTCCAGACAAAACGTTAGAGGTTCCAGTAACTCAAATTAATTACTTTAACAAAAGAATGCAGAATAATAAGTTAAGTGAGCATGCATTTAAAAATAACGTTTTCTTCATTCCTGAAAAAGGCCAATAATCCCCAGCTAACGATAAAAACATAGAATATCTTCTATGTTTTTGTCGGGATTTTAAATAAATACACGATGTTATTGGCCTTTATTCGGCGGATTAATGCCGCTTTCAGGCCAGTGTAATCTCGATATTCAGGGCGTTCAGCTCATGCCGCGCCGATTCTGACAGGCGAGGATCGGTGATCACACCATCAAACCGGTTGAGTGGCAGGGCCAGAAAAGTGGCAATTTTGTTGTATTTTGAGCTGTCGGCCAGCAGCACCCGCTTCCGGCTCACTTCGCTGGCGGCTCGCTTCACGGTGATCTTTTCCTCATCCGGCGTAAAAATGCCACGGGCCCCCCAGCAGGACGCGGAGATAAACGCGATGTCTACAGAAAGTCCGCGCAGCGCCTGAGCCGCCGCATCGCCGACACAGGATCGATTATCGCGTAACAGGCTTCCGCCAGTGTGTACCATCCGGCATTGGCTGTTCTCGATCAGAAAGTTCGCAATAACAAAGTCGTTAGTGACCACCAGCAAATCGTCCCTGACTTCCAGCGCCCGGGCCAGCGCCAGCGTGGTGGTGCCCGCATCCAGATAGATGCAGCTGTTCAACGGAATATGCCGCGCTGCCGCTGCACCAATCGCCTGCTTCTCCTGGCTGAACATGCTGGTTTTATCGAGATGGGAAGGCTCGCTCGCCAGCCGCTCCGCCGAACGCACGCCGCCGGAAACCAGCATCACCGCATCCTGTTCCTCCAGCTTTTGCAGATCGCGGCGGATGGTCATATGGGAGACGCCCAGACGCTCAGTCAGCTCAGCAATACTCACCACGCCCTTTTCCTGTACCAGCGCTAAAATTTGTTGATGTCGTTCGACCGGGATCATGCTCTCTCCTTGTAGTCGTGGCTGACGAATCGCATCAGTGTAATGGAGCTGCCTTGTTGCCTGCAGCCATTTTTTATCACTAGTGTTAATCCTTGTGAAAAACAGGTGCATTCCTGTTAATTAATGTGAGGAATATCACCAAAATGATCGTTAAGAACGCCTACACTTCACACATCAAAACAAATAATCACTAATTTTAACACGGAGAGCGTATGTCAAACGCAACATCAGTGTCGGTCTGTGTCGTTGGCCTCGGTTCCATGGGGATGGGTGCGGCGCAATCCTGTATCAAAGCCGGGCTGAAAACCTGGGGTGTCGATTTAAACCCGCAGGCGCTGCAAACTTTGCGCGACAGCGGTGCTCAGGCTGCTGAAACCAGTGCTGCCAGCTTCGCGGCTGAACTGGATGCAGTGCTGCTGCTGGTGGTAAATGCCGCGCAGGTGAAGCAGATCCTGTTTGCCGAGAACGGACTGGCGACGCTGCTGAAACCTGGTACGGCGGTGATGGTGTCCTCTACCATTTCTTCACAGGATGCATTGCAGATTGAGCAGCAGCTGGCGGAATACCAGTTGGTGATGCTGGATGCCCCCGTCTCCGGCGGCGCGGCGAAAGCTGCCATCGGTGAGATGACGGTGATGGCTTCAGGCAGTGACCAGGCCTTTGAACTGCTGCAGCCGGTGCTGAATGCGGTGGCGGGCAAAGTCTACCGCATCGGGAGCGAAATCGGCCTCGGCTCAACGGTAAAAATCATCCACCAGCTGCTGGCCGGTGTACATATTGCCGCCGGTGCAGAAGCGATGGCGCTGGCTGCCCGGGCCGGGATCCCGCTGGATACCATGTATGACGTGGTGACCAACGCCGCCGGCAACTCCTGGATGTTTGAGAACCGTATGCGCCACGTGGTTGACGGTGACTACTCGCCAAAATCCGCCGTGGATATTTTTGTGAAAGATCTCGGCCTGGTGGCTGATACGGCGAAAGCGCTGCACTTCCCGCTGCCGCTGGCCTCAACCGCCTTCAACATGTTCACCTCCGCCAGCAACGCAGGCTATGGCCGCGAAGACGACAGCGCGGTGATCAAGATTTTCAGCGGCATTACGCTGCCAGCCAGACAGGAGCGTGGATAATGCGCCTGGGAGTGATTGCCGATGATTTTACCGGCGCGACCGACATCGCCAGTTTCCTGGTGCAGAACGGCATGGCTACCGTACAGGTTAACGGCGTGCCACCGGAGCCACTGGCGCTGGATGCTGATGCAATCGTGGTCAGCCTGAAGTCGCGTTCATGCGCGCCGCAAAAGGCGGTGGCTGATTCCCTGCATGCGCTGGAATGGCTACAACAGCAGGGCTGCGAACGCTTCTATTTTAAATATTGCTCCACCTTCGACAGTACCATGAAAGGTAACATCGGGCCGGTAACGGACGCACTGCTGGCAGCAACAGGCGAATCGCAAACCATTATTTCCCCCTCTCTGCCGGTTAACGGTCGCACCGTTTATCAGGGTCATCTGTTTGTGATGGATCAGCTGCTGTCCGACTCGGGCATGCGTCACCATCCGGTGACGCCGATGACCGACAGCAATCTGCTGCGGCTGATGGAGGCTCAGGCTGCCGGTAAGGCAGGGCTGGTTGCCAGCCAGACCCTTGATCGGGGCGCTGCCGCCGTGCGCGAAAAAATGGCCGCGCTGGCGCAGGAAGGCGTGAGCTATGTGGTGCTGGACGCACTGAATGAACAGCATCTGCTGACCCAGGGCGAAGCAGTCCGCGAGCTGAAACTGGTCACCGGTGGTTCCGGGTTGGCTATCGGCCTGGCCCGCCAGTGGGCCAATGCCGCGCACAACAGCGAACAGGCACAGGCTGCCGGAGCCCCTGCGGGTGAACGTGCGGTGGTACTTTCAGGCTCCTGCTCTACCATGACCAATCGTCAGGTTGCGCGCTACCGTGACCAGGCTCCGTCACTGGGGATTGACGTGGAACGCGCTCTGCAACAGCGTGAAGTCTATGCCGCCGAGCTCTGTGACTGGGTGGCAGAGCACAGCACGGAGAACCTGGCACCGCTGCTGTTCGCCACTTCAGAACCGGAAAAACTTCAGCGTATTCAGCAGAAGTATGGCGCACAGGAGAGCAGCGAAGCCGTTGAGCAACTGTTTGCCGCCGTAGTGCGTGATCTGCAGCAGCGCGGCTGGCAGCGTTTTATCGTCGCGGGTGGTGAAACCTCCGGCGTGGTTGCGCAAACCCTTGGCATTGATGCCTTCCATATTGGTCCGGTGATTTCGCCCGGCGTCCCCTGGGTCAGAGCCGTGGCTCAGCCAGTCTCGCTGGCGCTGAAGTCCGGTAACTTTGGTGATGAGAACTTCTTTGCCCGCGCCCAGACGGAGTTTCCGCTATGACTGAACAACAAGCACGTGAAGAGATGGTCCGCCTGGGCGCGTCATTTTTCAAGCGCGGCTATGCCACCGGCTCGGCCGGTAACCTGTCGATGAAGCTCGAAGACGGCACGTTGCTGGCCACGCCCACCGGCTCCTGCCTGGGTGAACTGGTGGCTGAACGTCTGTCGAAAGTGACGCCGGAAGGCGAATGGATTGGCGGTGACAAACCGTCGAAAGAGATCAGCTTCCACCGGGCGATTTACCAGAATAACCCGGCCTGTGGGGCGATTGTGCATCTGCACTGTTTGTACCTCACCGCACTTTCCTGCCTGGAAGGGCTGGATACGCAGAACTGCATCCGCCCCTTCACCCCGTATGTGGTGATGCGCGTCGGTGATGTCCCGGTGATTCCTTATTATCGTCCGGGAGATGACCGTCTGGGACAGGATCTTGCCAGGCTGGCTCCGCACTATAAAGCGTTCCTGCTGGCGAACCACGGGCCGGTAGTGGTGGGGAAAACCCTGCGTGAAGCAGCTGATAACACTGAAGAACTGGAAGAGACCGCCCGGCTGATCTTCACCCTGGGCGAGCGCCCGATTCGTTATCTGAATGATGACGAAGTGGCTGAATTACGGAGCTGAACATGCCTAAATTTGCTGCCAATCTTTCGACCATGTTTACCGACCTGCCGTTTCTGGCGCGCTTTGATGCCGCCGCTGAGGCTGGTTTTCGCGGCGTGGAGTTTCTTTTCCCTTACGACTACGACGCGGCAGAGCTGAAGCAGGCGCTGGTGCGTAACCATCTTGAGATGGTGCTGTTTAATACCGGCCCCGGCAATGTCGAAGCCGGTGAATGGGGCGTTTCCGCCATTCCGGGACGGGAAGAAGAAGCCCGGCGGGATATCGACACGGCGCTGGAATATGCCGTGGCGCTGGATTGCCCGCAGGTGCATATCATGGCCGCGACCGTCCCTGAAGGTGCGGATCGCGAGGCATACTGCCGCACCTTTATTGAGAACATCCGCTACGCCGCCGACCGCTTTGCGTCACACGGCATCCGCATTTTGCTGGAAGCGCTGAACCCGAAAACCAAACCGCGTTACCTCTACGCCAGCCAGTATCAGACGCTGGAAATGGTGAAGCGCATCGATCGTCCGGGTGTGTTCACCCAGCTCGATCTGTTCCACGCCCAGCTGGTGGACGGCAACCTCAGCCATCTGATCGGCGATTTTACCGGGCAGTATCAGCATATTCAGATCGCCTCCGCACCGGATCGTCATGAACCGGACGAGGGCGAGATCAACTACCCGTGGCTGTTCGACCTGATCGACCAAAGCGGCTATCAGGGTTGGATCGGCTGCGAATATTTCCCGCGGGCTTCAACTCTGGAAGGTCTGGACTGGTTCACTCCGTATAAATAACAGCAAGTTTTCGTGACTGACGCTGCGCGTTTCTGCGCGCAGCGACGGCTTTCTGCTGCCTGGTTCAGGTGCCGACCGGGAAATGCATTACCTATTATCTTGTTGAAAAAATTGAAAAAATATAAAATCCCAAGAGGCTGAACTGATGTCTACCGCCCTGCTACTTACCATCGCCGTCGCCAGCGTGCTGATTTTGCTGCTGATGGTCATCAAAGCCAAAATCCACCCTTTCGTTGCCCTGCTGGTGGTCAGCCTGCTGGTAGCGATCGCCACCGGGATCCCGGCCGACAATATTATGAAAGTGATCGTCGCCGGGATGGGTGGCCTGTTGGGATCGATAACGATCATCATCGTGCTGGGGGCCATGCTTGGAGCTATCATCGAGGCCTCCGGCGGTGCCGAATCACTGGCACAGCGCTTTACCCACACGTTAGGAGTGAAACGTACCGTGGCAGCGCTGACCATGGCCGCCTTTGTGCTCGGCATTCCGGTCTTTTTTGAAGTCGGCTTTATTATCGTTATCCCGCTGATTTACGGCTTTACCAAAGTCGCCCGTGTTTCGCCGCTGAAATACGGCCTGCCAATGGCTGGCGTGATGCTGACCGTCCACGTTGCGCTGCCCACTCATCCGGGTCCGGCTGCGGCGGCCGGTCTGCTGGGTACGGATATTGGCTGGTTGATGCTGCTGGGTATTGCCGTCTCTATCCCGGTTGGCGTGGTGGGCTACTTTGTGGCTAAGTGGATGAACCTGCGTCAGTACCATCTGTCGCTGAACGTCCTGGAACAGCTACAGCTGGCCAAACCGGAAAACAGCCCGCGAAAAACAGGCATTGAACCGCCTGACGCATGGCTGATCTCCTCGCTGATTGTGGTGCCAATCCTGCTGATCGTGGTGGGTACGCTGGCCCACACAGCCCTGCCCGAAGGGAATGCTATCCGCCAGTTGCTCACACTGATTGGCACCCCGGCAATTGCCCTGTTGATTGCGCTGGCCCTGTCTGCCTGGCTGCTGGGCCTGCGTCGCGGCCTGACCAAAGACAAGCTGGGCGAACTGCTGGACCGGGCGATCCCCAGCTCTGCAGGGGTGATTCTGGTAGCGGGTGCGGGCGGTGCGTTTGGTAAAGTACTGGTGGAATCCGGCGTGGGTAAAGCGCTGGCGCTGTCGCTGGAAACCATTCATCTGCCGCTGGTCCCGGCTGCGTTTATCCTGTCGCTGGCGCTGCGCGCTTCACAGGGCTCGGCTACCGTGGCCATCCTCACCACCAGCGGACTGCTGACACAGGCCGTTACCGGGCTGAGCGATATCCAGCTGGTGCTGGTCACGCTCTCTGCCTGCTTCGGCGGACTGGGACTGTCACATGTGAACGATGCAGGTTTCTGGGTGGTGACCCGCTACCTGGGCTTGTCGGTGGCCGATGGTCTGAAAACCTGGACGGTGCTGACCACGGCGATGGGTATTACCGGGTTCCTGCTGGTCTGGCTGGTTTCTGCGGTAGTGTGACGCGGTTGAAGGACCAGTTCGTCTCAGGACGGGCTGGCCTGTGACGCCTGTTCGCCCGCAGCAGCGATCCAGATTTGCAGTCCGAAGGATCCGCCACTGCCTGGTTTCAACTCTCCCAGCACACCCGCCTGCTCCAGCACACACATGCCGTGCATCAACGCCCACAATGCCACTGACGCCTCGGGCGCCTGCTTTTCCCCATACAATCGGCTCACCTGGCCGGTGACGAACCGCCAGCACTGAAGATGCATTGCATTTTCATCATCACCTTCAGCAGGAGCCGCAAGCGTCAGCGCGAAAACATGCGGGCTTTCTCTGGCAAACGCCAGATACGCATCAGAAAGGGCACGTATTGCATCCGCCGGATTTTTGCCGCCGGCCGCGTCATTAACATGAGCTCAGTGGGAGGTCGCTTCAGTGCGCCTTTTTTGGGTGCCTATGCCGCCTCTAAACACGCACTTGAAGGTGCTTCAGAATCATTACGCCGCGAACTGCAGCTGTATGGCATTGAGGTGATCCTGATTGAACCTGGCTTTGTTAATACGCCTATTCTGGATAAAGCCATACAGGAAGATTACAGCCGCTATCGGGAAACGGATTACGGGCCGATCATCGACCGTTTTGTCAGCTGGTTTATCGGAGAAGGCCGCAAAGGGATGAAGCCTGAAGTGGTTGGCGAAGCCGTATACACGGCCCTGACTCATCAAAATCCTCAGGTCTGCTATACCCTGGTTCAGCAGAAATGGAAGAACTGGACGCTGCCCCGGCTGCTGCCGAAACGCATGGTCGATCGGGCTATTGGAAAGCAACTGGGTTTGATAAAGCGAGACAGGTGATCGGATTCGTACCCGCCGCCAATCCTGCTGGTGAACGCCACTGATTGAGACCATATTGTCCTTTCGGGCCATTGAACAGAGTGGCCGTCGGAGTCATGCCATTGCATCACAATGTAATGGCATGTTCTTCAACAGGCAGCGCGCAGGATACAAAGGAATATGAGTTCTATACTACGGAAAATGCCCCGTTGCCGGGGCATTCTTATCAGAGGTGGATCAGAAGCGGTAGTTAGCGGTCACTGAGACGTTACGCGGCTCGCCGTAAACGGTGTTTCTGCCCACGTCGATGTTGTAGGTTTTATCGAACAGGTTGTTCAGGTTAGCCTGAATTGAAAACTGTTTGGTCACGTTATAGCGACCGAAAAGATCAACCAGCGCATAGCTGCCCTGCTCTGCATACAGGGTGCTGGCCCCGTCCGGCCCGGCAACGTTATCCCAGGTATGCGTCTGCCAGTTAACTCCACCGCCCACGGTCAGATCCTGCAGCATCGGCAGGCGATAGCTGGTGAACAACTTCAGCGTGGTGCGTGGCTGAGTCGGGTTCAGCGCAGCGTTTTCACCGTCTTTCGCCACATAGCGGGTTGCGCCAAAGGTCATCTGCAGATTGTCAGTGACCGCCCCATTGACTTCGAACTCAACACCCTTGCTGACCGTGCCATCCTGCTCATAATAGGCGTAGTCGTTGCTGCCCGGCACCAGCGCATAATCCGTGGCACCCAGATGATCCTGCTCGATACGGAACACGGCTAATGAAGCTGTCACACGGCTGTTGTTCCAGTCACCTTTGATCCCGGTCTCGTAGCTTTTTCCGGTAACCGGAGAGAGATAGGCGCCGCTGGCATTACGATAAGTCTGCGGCTTGAAGATCGAGGTGTAGCTGGCATAAGCAGAATAGGTATCGTTGATGTCATACACCAGGCCCGCGTAAGGCGTGATGTTGTTCTTCTCCATATTCTGCGTCAGCGTGTTAGCCCGATACTGGGTATAACGCGCACCGAGGATCATATGCAACGGATCGGCCAGTGAAATACGGGTCGCCATATAGGCCGATTTCTGACGGATGGTGTTGTCCTGAGACAACGCCTGGTCGTCCCAGTCCGGTTCCGGATAGTTACCCCAGTGATTAAAATCACCCACATCAGCCGAGGTGAAGCTGGTCGAAGTTCCGATATAGCGGTCGTGCTGACGGATGTAAGTCACCCCGGCCATCAGCTGGTGCTCACGCCCGAACAGCTCAAACGGCCCGGTGACATAGGAATCAACAGAGTCCTCTTTACGCTTCGCGGTGTTGTAGCCGGTACCGCCTAACAGATCGTAGCCCGCATAAGGCCCGACGCCAATCCCGGTGGTTTTATCGAAGTATCCGTCAATATACAGCAGCTTACTGTCCATGGTCGCTTCAGTATGGGAGCCGCTGAGGTTGAACTGCCAGCCGTTGCTGAAATCCTGTTTCAGCTTAGCGAAGACTTTCTTCGAATCGCTGTTGTTATAGGCCCAGTCAGGAGAAAGATTGGTGCTGCGATCGTAATTGGTTTTACTGCCATCAAGGTAGAAGGTTGGCAGGCCGCCCCAGGTCGCACCCTGAATATTGGTTTCTTCGTAGTCATAGCCCAACGAGAGGGTCGTCGAGTCGGTCAGATCGGCATCCACCACGCCATAAAGGAATTTTTTCTGGGTATGGTAGTGATCCAGCCAGCTGTCACCATCCTGGTAACCGGCCACCACGCGACCACGCACATTCCCGGACTCTGTCAGCGGAGCTGAAAGGTCGGCAACATAACGCTGATTATCCCAGCTACCGTAGCTGGCAGAGAGATCGCCTTTAAATTCTTTGCTGTCGGCCTGCTTGCGCACCATATTGATCGAGGCCGCCGGGCTGCCCGCACCGGTCATTAAACCGGTCGCGCCGCGAACCACATCAACCCGATCGTAAATTGCCGTATCAGAAAGGGTATCACCAATGTTCCACTGCGAATCGATCAGCACTGGCACACCATCAATCTGATAGTTATCAATCATAAAACCGCGAGAGTAATAATTACTGCGGTTGGCTCCCGAATTAAATTCGCTGATCCCGGTGGTGTTTTTCAACACATCGTTCAGGGTGTCGAGTTTCTGATCTTCCATGCGCTGCTTAGTGATGACACTGATTGACTGAGGCGTGTCACGAGCGGTCAGCGCCATTTTGGTCGCGGCGCTGGTCACCGGGACGCTGTAGTCCGTGTTTTGCGTGCTGGAAGCCGTGTCAGTCGTGGCATTCACCACCAGGTTCTGTTCTTTTTGAGCGGTGTCCGTGGGGGGGGTTTCAGCAGCAGCGGTCGGCACATGCAATGCAGTGGCGATAACCACAGCCAGCAAAGAGAGTGACGGAGCAGCCATTCTGGCGTAAGAGGAGTGACCAGTACCATTTTCCCGGGAAAGAGAAGGAGCAAAAAACATTATTTACCCTCAAGAGATTTTATTTTTAGATCAGCAGGTTGCAAAGAGAGAACATCTCTTCACACCAAAAAGCGAATGAGAAGTATAATCATTTTGATTGGCAATGCAAAATAAGGTTTTGAACTTTCAGCAAGTAATGTTGTCCACCAACACCTGATGGCCTGTGAATGGAATTAATGCAATATTTTAAACCGCCTGTTGAATAACAGGCAGTCATTACAATGGGTCATTGTCAAATATAAGAGATAATAAACTTAAGAAGAGAGAGTGATAATCATCACCACAGGTGATTGTTTCATCAGGTTTTATCCTGTCAGCGGGAAGCGGCCTGGCGCTTCTCAGTACAGGCTGACCATACCGCTGAGAGCGATCGCCGCCCGATTATGTTTTATCAGCTGATATAAATTTTCTGAGCCGGCCGTTTTCCAGGTGAAAACACCCGCAGATGTCTTGCTGACAATCAGTAAATCCGCGCGGTGGGGACTGACCAGATTAGCGTACTCCACAGCCTGATAGCGCAGTGCATATTTTTCTTCCAGTAAATCGATTTTCCGCTGTATCACGCTGTTTAATTCTTCGGTGATGTCTTTCTCCTGCTTTTCCCCCTCGCTCATACCGGCGACTTTTTTCAACAGGGTCGCGAGTTCAACCACTTTGCCATATTCAGCATTTTGCCAGCTGTTAAGATGCGTTTTGTTATAAACCATGTTGTCATAATCGCCGTCAGATTTATTGATCTGATCATAAGCGGCTAACCGCTCTGCGGAAGTAAAGGCTCCGCTGCGATTGTAAGCGATCAGTGAGGCCGTTTTGCGGCACAGCCCGGTAAAAGGGTTTCTGAGTGCTTTTCCCCGATAGCTGGCTCTGATGTATTCTGCCGCCTGACTGGCCAGCTCGGCGCGACCAGCGTCAGGAGAGAGCGGCCGGTCAGATAAAAATACCGCATTCACATCCGCGCGGCTGGAGTAGAGGGCAATCAACTGACACAAACTTTGGGTATTATTACTGCCAATGCTGTTAACGGACTGAAGTTTTATTTTCGCTAACAATACCGAATTACGATAATTGTACGAAAGAGAGCCACTCTTTACTGCTGACTTGCGTAAATCTGCCGGGTGTTCTGCCCGGGAGCGCTTCACAAGGTCATTGATAACATTCACACTATAAGGAGTAGTTTCCATACCTGGGGTAAGAACGCAGCTGTCCGTCATAGCCTTTTCCATCTTCTGTCTGCGGGGCGCCGGAATATTACTCTGGCAATGGCTTTTTAATATTATCGGATATTCAAACTTATCGGCCCAAAAGACATTTCCTTTAATATGTACTTATTATCAAATGGGCACGAATATTTCAGTCAACTCTAATCCTGATATTTCTTAATATTTCCCTGGCTTGCTTATTTCCACCGTGATGACCAAAACGGCGTTGCCCATCCGGCAACGTGGCGTGGGATGAAGACGGCAATGTGGTGGGAACAGGTGATATGAAAAAGCAGGTTGAGCAGGTTTACGCCAATATCGACAGGCTGCTGGCAGGATTAGGGGTAACCCGTGACGCGATTGTCAGAACAACTACCTACGTCACTGACCTCGCGCTGGTACCGGAAATTCATCCCGTCCGTCAGCGTTTCTTTGCCGGACTTGAGTTATCCGCCAGTACTTTGTTCGAGATCTCTGCGTTGGCCGGGCCGGAGCTAATGCTGATGCTGAAGCTGAAGCTGAAGCTGATGCTGATGCTGATGCTGATGCTGATGCTGATGCTGATGCTGATGCTGATGCTGGAGATTGATCTGATGCGGTTGATGATGCAAGTTTAGGACCAGGCGGGCTTTGAGGCTGTTGCCTTTTGGGCAGCACATTTTTCATGGATCGTTCCGGTTTTTAACTCTCCTGCAGGTACCCTGCCCGCAAGAAAGCACACTCCTTAAATGGAATTATCATTCCAAAAAACATTAAAAACGAAAAAATAAAATAGCAAAAAATAAAAAATATTTTATTTTTAGCCTGATTTTTTTAAGGTTATTTGTGCATCATTTCTCATAAAACATAAAAATCAT
>NZ_WHOY01000031.1:5011225-5029220 GCF_009765445.1 Pantoea sp. BAV 3049
TATAAATTAAAGATGGAATAAAGTTATTTCCTCATTCGTCAATCTTCGGTCTCAAGATTTTTCCGGTCTTAATGTTTTTATAATGACCATCTATCAGCATGGCATATTTGTATCTGTTCTGAATGGTTTCCGTTCTGTTTTTTACTCCTGCGTTATACATCCCTACTGCAAGCCACGATGTGCCGTACTGGTTCATATTGCGGCGAAGGACCATCGCACCCACAAAAATGTTCAGACACGGATCGTCCAGTAGTTTTTGAGCGGTCAGTGAAGGGTATTCTCGTCGAAATCCGTTGATGGTCGCGCTGTTAATCTGCATGATGCCATAGTCAGTGCTGGTGATTTTACCGTTTTGGTCACGATTACTGTTTGTCGCTCGTGGATTGTAACGGGATTCCTGCCATGCGATGGCGCGAAGATAATCCGGATCGATTTGATACCAGTCTCCTGCTTTATCAAAACAGTCTGCACGGGAAATTGCCGAAAATATGCCTGAAGCCAGCAGGGCGGCGACACAGAAAAATATCCGCATAACGGCCTCGGTAATTAAATGGACGAGATATGATTATACCCTGAATATAACCTTAAGACCATAAAACAACACACCACTCGCAAAATTAATTTTGCAGGTTTTTTCTTTTAAATTCAGTGTAATAATTTGATTTTGTGGAAAATTTAGCCAATATCAAGGTCACCGTGCGGTGGTTTTGTGGTGACCATATGGTTACTTTAAGGTGCTGTCATTGTGTTTTATTTAAAAACAATGACTTATACAGATAAGGAACCACATGGAGTTAGCATGGTGTCATTGTGGGTCCTTTATGGTTACTGCATGGTTACTATGCTGGTTCCTCACGGTTCCTTTACGGCTTTACTGTGGTAACGCCATGCTATATCTTCTGCTCTCTGAACCGGATATCCCGGTCCTGTTGCAACACAGCCGGGAATGCTAAAAACGAGTATGATATGAAAAATGACGATACACAACGCAGAAACAGAGTAAATCTTACCGTACCCTTTTCATTGCTTGAGAAGGTTGATTTTCATATTGAAAAAAAACTTGAGGACGGCGAGTCACGTGAAACAGCAAACCGTTCCGCGTTTGTTCTGGAAATGTTCAAGCTGGGCCTTCGCGTTTATGAAAATAAAATTAACAAGGATGCCGATCAGATGACCCTGGATCAAAAACTGGAACTGATTGCTCATAACGTCATTACCAGCGCATTTATTACGGAGGGGATTTTCGGTATCCTGAAAGAAACTTCCGATCCATCAAAAATCATAAAAAATGAGCAACTGCTTGATCCTGAATGGCCTAAAGCAGTACAGGAGCGGGTTGCCGGGAAACTGAAAAATTATTTCAAATAAACCGTGTATTTCAGTCAGGAGAGAACAGGTTTTTACTGTTCTCTCCGCCAGCCTGTTCTTGTGTCTTACGGGTAAACTTTCAGGCAGGTGTATGACATCTAACGCTTATTACTGTCTGACGCTCCTTCTTCTTTATCCCTGATCTCCTGAAGCTGACGCTGTTTTTCTGCCCGGATATAGCGCCTCAGCGTCAGGGCATTAATGCCGTACTGTTCACAAACCTTTTTTCTGGTAATGCCGTCGATGAGTACGGCATTAACGGCCTGATCGCGATCGCGCTTGGTTAGAGGGTTGCGGTTATCATATTTTACTCTTTTCGCAATAACGTCATGGCTGTCGCGATGTTCCTTCCAGATCCGTTTAACGTAATGCAGATTGACACCAAGAATTTCGGCCGTCTCTGCCAGCGTCTTTCCCTGGACCCGCAGGCGCACGACTTTTTCTTTATTCTCTTCGGGTATAAGCCTGTAATTTTCGTCAGGGCCAATATACTTAACAAGCGTTTTGGGTGTGATGTTATAGGCCCGGCAGATGTTTTTTCTTGTGACCCCCTTATCCAGACTCTGGCGAATTGACTGAATGTCTTCATCGCTGAGCCTGAGATCGCGGCGTTTTTCACTCAGCACGATCGCTTCTTTCTCTGCCATATTTTTTACGGCATTATAAATCTGCCACCGGCTGGCCTGACAGATGGACTCTATTTCCTTAACCGTCTTCCTGGGTTTTGCAAAATACAGGTCTGAAATCATTTTCCATCGCTGATAGCGCAGTTCCATTGCTGAAATGCCTTTTATACGCTTAATGGTCTGGTAAACATACGATTCCGAGCAGCGCAGTTCCTGCATTATTTCCCGTACGCTTTTCCCTTCATGGAATTTCTGCATCAGCGCGTAATCGTCCACTTTCTTTTTACGGCCACCAGAGGAAACGGCCCGGAAGCTGATACTGCTGACCTGTACTTTTTTTCTGCCGGAAGGCGGGATGATTTCCCCATTATTCAGCGAGAATGCCAGCCTGGCAGATTCAGATTCATCGTGGGCGATCGGCATCAGCGGAGTGAAGAAATCCTTTCTGACGCCGATATACACATCCGGATCGACAGCGCCGGACGAAAGGTCAATGTGCTTCATCGAGCGGCGGAAGTATTCTTCAGCCATCACGTCACCCGTTCTGCTCTTCATGAAGTACAGAAACGGCAGCGTGACAACCTTACAGACATACCAGACCCTGCCATCAGCTTCAGTGTTGAACCATCCTGGGTTGCGCCTGTAATGATAGAGAACGTTCATGAGGACTGAATATAAGCATTCCTCATCTTTTCCCCGAAAAAAAGGTGCTGTTATTCGTACCTCTCCTGCCGTATGCACAAATAAATCAGCCTGCTTTAACATTAATAAACCTTATTTATCAATATATTAAATATTCTTTATTGTAACCATGCTTCAAAGATCAAAATTATCGATCGATAAGATCAATTAATCAAATTGAACCGCGTAATTATGGAGCGTAATTTTCCTTCAGTTTCGTAAAGAAACAGATAAGGCTTTCTCTGATTATTTGATAACGGAAGGGAGGTGATTACGGCAATTTTTTCATGATGCGCAAGAGAGTAAACCAGATGTAAACAACGACATGATGTTAACTATAACCCTTTCTGAGGAAAACGAATATGAAAGGTAAGACTTTGTTGTTTCTGCAAAACTGTCGCAGGGCAGGGGCGGTAGCGTGGGAGAAAGCGAAAGGAGGTGCGCTGGTTGCCTCAGTCGCTCTGATGAGTAGTCCTGTGCTGCAGGCGCAGGCAGAAGACCTTTTCAAGGGCGGGAAAACCACGATTAACGATACGTTCGGAAGTGGAAGTACCATCGTGTGGATACTTTATTTGTTGGAGATCCTGATGGCGGTGTTCACCTATATCAAGACTAAAAACCTGATTATGTTTGGTGGCGTTGCAGCGGTTATGGTGTTCATCAATATTGCCTTCAGCATCATACCATCTTAAGTAAGGTGCCTGATGGAAAAGCGTAACCGCTATCAGTACCCGGCTACGTTTTCCGAACAGAGGCGCTTCGTGGGACTGCCACCAGACGAGTTCTGTATTTATGTACCCCTCAGTCTGCTGGCGATATTCGTGAACATGTGGATATTCGGTCCCACGCTTCTTATTGCCGTTGTCGGAATTCGTCATCTAAAGAAAGGCCGCGGTTCTCAGTACCTCCTCAATCTGGCCTACTGGTGCCTGCCCACTTCTGCCATGCGTTTTTTTATTAACGTACTGCCTGAGAGTTTCAAGCGGCACTGGGTTTCCTGACCCCGAGATCTTATGGAATACAAACTCCGCAGTGCGGGTAACCGCAATCTGGCCATCACCATTCTGGTGCTGCTGGTCATGATCATTCTTTCCCTTGGCCTGTGCTGGCGCATGTACAGCGATAACCGGGCGCTGACGGCACAACTCCTTAATAACCGGCTGACTATCGTTATGCCATTTGGCGCTGATACCCCCTTCAGTTTCACCGGCAAACGTGGCGATGCCCGCTACCTGCGACTGATGGCGCTGAGCTGGCTTGCCCTGCGTCTCAACATCAACAGCGACAATGCGTCAGACAGTCATAAAACGTTACTGGCTGACGCCTGTGATGGTGTTGAGAAAACAATGAAGCCAGTGCTGGCTGAAGAAAACGCCCGTGTGTCCACCAACGACGGTGGATCGGTGTTTTACCCGAAAGATTTCCAGGTAAGGACTGATACCGGCGTGGTCGATATTACCGGCCAGCTGTCACTGAGTTACGGCATGCACACCGCCAGCCCGGTGAACAAACATTACCGCATCCGGACAGATACCCGTAATGACCGGCTCTGCTGGAGCGCCTTTCTGGAGGTTCCTGATGCACAGCAGTAAATACCTGCCAGCCTGCTTTCTGTTGATTTTATCCACGACGTCCGTTTCTGCACAGCAGATGACGCTTAACCCCGGTGCCCGGGTGCTACTGGCGGTCAGTAATACCGACCCCAACGCCATCCGCGTCAGTGACGATCAAATCGTCGCCGTACAGGCAACGCAGGGGGTGCTGACGGCCAGAACCCCGACGCCTGATGGCGGCGTGGTGTTCTCCACCGTCTCGGAAAAACCCTTCACCCTGTTTGTACAGACCGCTTCCGGCTACAGCTTCTCTGCTCAGGCCACGCCGGGTAAGCGCCCGGGCCTGACGCTGACCGTCGATAATCCGGCGGTCAGGGGAACGGCGGAGGCCGGGAAGTGGGAGCAGTCACACTCCGGTTACAGCGGCCTGATCAGCGGTCTGGTGAACCGCTTTGTAACCAACCGCATGCCTGCCGGTTATGTGTACACGAAGAACATGTCCATGCCGGTCAGTGACAGCGTGCTGCGCGTCTTTTCGCTCCGGCCGGTGACGGCCTGGCAGGGCGATCGTCTTCGCATCGTACGGACAGACGTCACCAGCATCAGCAGACAGCGTCTGAAGCTCAGTGAACGTTATTTCTGGAGTCCCGGCGTGATGGCGGTGTCATTCCATCCCAGGCTGGACGTGCTGGAGCCGGGCCGCAGCGTCTCCGTCATCGTGCTGTACCGCACGAAAGGGGGGCGTGATGAACATTAACCGCCTGATACAGGGGAAACAGCGCCGCCTGCTGGCGATTATTGCCGGCATTCTCGCCATCGTTGTGGGGGCGCTTTATCTGCTTAACCACCGCGCCGGCGCGCCTGAAGCGCCCTCTGCCGGTGAGGGAACGCCACCTGAACCGGATCTCACCGGCGGACTGGTGGTTAACACCTTCGACGGTGCCGGGCAGAACTCGGTACTGCTGGATGCACAGATGCGTGAGAAGCAGGCAAAGGAGGGACTGGCGGACGTGAAGAAGCAGTTCTCCGGCCTGGAAGCGCAGATGAAGCAGATGGCCAGCAGCAACGAGGCACTCACAAGGCTGGTAAACACCCTGCAGGAGAAGCTGGACAAACAGCCTGCCCCGGCAGCGGGACCGGCCACCCCATCGGGCACCGGTGCCTCCGGGACGCGTACTGAATACCGGGTGGGTCCACCCCCCGTTGTCCGGGGGCAGATAGACAATGCGCTGCTTGACACTGACCGCTGGAAAAAGCCGCCCGCTGACACCTCTTTCTGGATCCCGACCGGTACGTTCTCGGATGCCATCGTTATTGAAGGGGCCGATGCCAATGCCTCCGTGCGGGGCGAGAATAACCTGGTGCCCATGCAGTTCAAGCTGAAAGGGGAGGCTCATCTGCCCGGTAACCAGCGTTTCGGGCATCTGGATAACTGTTTCGTCACCGCCGCTGCCTATGGCGATATCTCCAGTGAACGCGCCATTGTCCAGCTTCAGCGCCTCTCCTGCATTATTGGCGGGAAACATATTGATCAGGCCGTGAAGGGACACGTGGCTTTCTACGGCAAAAATGGCATCAAGGGCGTACCGGTGATGCGTAACGGAAAAATCCTCGGACTGGCTTTTACGGCCGGTGCGCTGGGTGGTCTGGGTAACTCGGTTTCTCAGGTCGGTCAGACTGCCGTTGGCATCGGTGCGACGGCAAATATCAGCGGTGGTGAAGTAGCACGCGGTGCCATCGGCGGTGGCGTGAGTAAGGCGGCCGACAAGCTGGCTGATTACTACATCGAACGCGCCGAGCAGTATCACCCCATCATCCCCATTGGGGCGGCAAACCGGGTGGAAGTGGTCTTTATTGAAGGCTTTAAGGCTGAATTCATTGAAGACAAAGCGGCCGCTGAGGCTGCAAAAAAAGCCCCGGCGCAGGTGGCAGACACCACCACGCAGGCGCGGGGTAACAGCGGTCTTCCCCCTGAGCTGGTTGGTAAGCTCGGTGATGCGCAGAGCCTGCGTCTGGATGACTTTGTCACGCCCGGACGGCCGGTACCGCAGCAGGGGGCACAATGAGTGATAGCGGGGTACGGGACAGTGCGGTTTCGGCTTCTGCTGCCGTTCATTCTCACGCGAAGCACTGCGGCTGGCTTGTCTTCACCGATCACCACATGGTGTTTTTCGGCCGCGAAGCAGACCGCGACATCGTTCGCTGGCGTTCGCAGGGCTACGGCATCAAAAAAATATGGTGCAGTCCGGGACGTATACCCGATCAGGTTTACCCGGGGCTGCTCAGTCGGGTCCTGCACCGCCTGCTGAGCGTCTCCCCGAATGATGCGCTGGCACTGGAGGTGCTGAAGCTCCTCGGTGAGCGTGAAGACGACAGCGCACTGTATATCGATATCACTGATATTACAGACATCACTGCCTCCTCTCTCTGAATCTGGAGTACACCATGAAAAGACTTCTTATCCTCTGCACGATGGCCAGTGTGCTGTCCGGGTGCGCAGGCGTTAACAGCGAGTTTGAATTCGATAAGCCGGCGAAAGACTCCGGTATCTGGATGTCGCAGGCGGATGACATGTCCGCCACGGCTGTCCGTAGCGCGCCTGCCAGCGGCGGGATCAGCCTGGACCAGTACCGGCTGATGGATACCGGCGATATCCGCCTGGACGTGCAGCCTGATGTGGAAACGTTGCCCGGCCTCGTGGATGACAGCCGTATCGCGCCCGGTACTGCATCTTCAGGCGTGCGTCCCTTCACACAAGTGAACGATCGTCGTTATGCCAGCATCGACAGGACGGCAACCTGTAATGCCCTGCACTGCTGGCCCGAACCCGCATCGGCATTTCGTAAGCCTGACGGCGTGGAGCGCATCTGGATAGCCCCCTACGTCTCTCCGGACAACAACGCCCATATGGGCGAAGTCATTTACACCGTTTCCGGTCCGTCGGACTGGAACGGTATCGTGATGTGAGGCCGGGACAATGGCATTTATCCGCAGGAACAAAGCGGTACAGCAGCCTGTCATCACTGCTGTCCCCGCCCGGCAACATGATTTGTTGTGCGCAAAGGCTGTCCGTTATCTGAAGCGTCACGGCTTCTGCGTGGCTTTCCACGATCGTTTTCGTGCCTGGACCAGCAGTGGTGAGCAGCCTGACGCTATTGGCTTTCGTAACGGTGCATCCTGCCTGATTGAAGTGAAATGCTCCCGCTCTGATTTTCTGGCTGACCGAAATAAAAAATTCCGTGATATGCCCTCTGAGGGAATGGGGGACTGGCGGTTTTATCTCTGTGAGCCGGACATTATCCGTCCCTGCGACCTGCCTGAAGGATGGGGGCTGCTTTACGCAGAAGGGCGACGCATTGTGAACATTGTCGGCTGGCCGGGTAACGCGCAGTGGTTATCGCATAAACCCTTCCGGTCAAATAAACAGGCTGAGTGTGACTATCTGTACAGTGCCCTGCGTCGCCAGGCAGGAAAGGGAGAGGTAGATACAGCGACAGGTACGGAGAGTGAAAAATGAAATTTCTTAAAGGCTTCCGGTTTGACCCGCTCAGCGTGGTGGATACCGTCACGGATATCCTGGGCGAGCGTGACACCACCGCAGAAACGCGGGAGAAGCTGCAGCAGATGGACTATCCCCATATCCGTGACCTGCTGCCGTTTTCAGACTATGACAGTGACAGCCAGATCTGGATAAACCGCGACTCGCTGGGCTTTGTGCTTGAATCACAGCCTCTTATCGGCGCTAACGAACAGCTGGCTGAAAGCCTGGAGACTCTGCTCCGGGACACCGTCCCGCGCGGAACGCCGCTGCAGGCCATGCTGGTATCCAGCAGGGCGGTGAAGGATCAGGTGGAATACGGCCTGAAGGATTTTGCCTGGAAAGGGCATCGCGCTGAGGAGTGTAACGATCTGACCACCCGTTTTTATCTTAACGGGGCGCGGCATACCTTCAGCAATGGCATGGGGCACCCGCTGACGCTGCGCGACTATCGTCTGTTCTTTATCTGGTCCCAACCGGTAAAAAATGTGAACGAAACTGCCCTTATTCGCGTTCGCGATATCCGCCGCAATCTGCTGAACGCGCTGGTTTCTGCTGATATCTGGACCCGCGCCATTGGCGTGAATGAGTTTAACGGCGTGCTGCGGGAGTTCATTAATCACGATACCGAACGTCTTGCGGGGTATGGCGTTGACTACGATCCGGGGGCTGACCTGAACACGCAGATCGTTGACCGCTCCACCTCATGGCGGGTCAAGCCGTCACATATCCGCATCGAAGGTACGGACCTGCAGGAAAAACCCTTCAGCACCCGCATGGTGAACCTTAACCTCGATCGTAATCCCGAGGAGCACTATCTCTGGCAGAACGGCAACCTTATCGCTGACCTGATGTCCCCGACCAAAGGTATACCCTGTCCGTTTATCTTTACCATGATCCTCAATACCGAAGATCAGATGAAAAGCCAGGGGGAGGCGAACAGCCGCTTTATCGCGCTCGACTCCCGCGTCAACACCAGTTATGCCAAGTTTATCCCCTCCACCGTCCGTCAGCACGCGGAGTGGAAAGACGCGCGTACCCGTCTGCTGGCCAATCAGACGTCGATCACCAGCTATTTCTGCGGCATTACCCTGTTTTGCCCGGATGATGACGATCTCACCTCGCGCTACACGGAAGCGACCCGTAACAGCTTTGCCGGACAGGGGGTGCGCTTCGTTCGCGCCGACTTTATGCAGATGCGTAACCTGCTGGCCACGCTCCCCTTTTCACTGGCGAACAGGAAGCTGTGGGGAGACTGTAAAAAAACCGGCGCCATTCAGCGTGCAGAGACGTTTCAGGCGGCCAACCTGCTTCCGGTTATCGGTGATAACAAACTGTGTACCTCCGGCATTCTTATTCCGAGCTTCCGCAACCAGATAGCCTTCATCGATGTTTTTGACCCGACGCTGCCTAACACCAATTTTAACTGGTTTATGTCAGGCACCTCCGGGGCCGGTAAGTCGGTGCTGTCACAGTCCATTGCCCGCTCTGTGCTTGACCGGGGAGGGCTGGTTTCCATACAGGACATCGGTGACAGCTACAAGGCGTTCTGCTCCAGCATGAATGGCACCTACATCAACGGTGAAACGCTGCGCTTTAACCCGTTTGCTAACGTAACCAACATCACCCTGGCGGCCGAGCGCATCCGCGATCAGCTGTGTATTCTTGCCAGCCCGAACGGCCTGCTGGATGAGGTGCATGAGTCGCTGATCCTGGAGTCCATCACCGAGTCCTGGCCAAAGTATCAGCAGGATATGCGCATTGACCACGTCATTGATTACCTGAAAAAGCGCCAGTCTGACGTCACGCGCCAGCACTCTGCGCAGATTGGGGGACGCATTGAGGAAATCACCACTTTGCTGGCCAAGTTCTCCACGAAAGGGGTGTACGGTGAGTTTTTCAATTCATCTGAGCCAACCCTGCGGCCTGACCTGCAGTTTGTGGTGACCGAACTTGGCGCGATGCGTAAACAGCGCGACCTGCTGGCCGCCATTCTGTTCACCATCATGATCTGGAACGAGAACATGATGTACGGCACCTCCCGTTCTCAGCAGAAGCTGAACATCATTGACGAGGGCTGGAAGCTGCTCGGGGGTTCAAGTGAAAAAATTAAGGACTTTATTGAGGAGGGCTACCGTACCGTCCGCCGCCACAATGGCTCCTACGGCACGGTGACGCAGGGAATCCGCGACAAAAACCTCTCCACTGCGGCGCTGGCCGCCTATTCCAATTCCTCCTTCAAGTTCACCTGCATGCAGGATGCGAAGAGCTTTAACGACTTCGAAAGGGAAGAACCCCAGGCATTCAGTGAGCTGGAATGGGCCATGATCCGTAAGTTTCCGGAGGCGAAGAAAGCGCTCTACAGCGCCTTTCTGGTCAGCGTGGGGCAGTACTCCAGCTTCCACCGCCTGCTGCTTGATCCGCTCAGTGACGGACTGTTTTCTTCCAAAGGCGAAGACTTTACCTACCGCGAGCGCCGTCTTAAGGAGGGCGCCGATATCAAAGACATCATCTTTGAAATGGCTGAACACGACCCGCACAAGCGGGAGATCCTCAACACACTGCGGAGAATGCCTCTGTGAAAACGTCAAACCCGATAGTCATTGCGCTTGTCTCCGCTGTTGTTTCGCTGGCGTGCGCCTGGGCCGCATGGTACTGGCTGCTGCGCCCCCCTGTGCTGGTCACTTTCGACATGAAGGGAACGGTGAACGCCTTTATCCGCCAGAGTGCAAAGCTTGAGCTGGATGATACCCGGCGACGTCAGCTGCTCCGGCGTTTTGACCAAAACATGACGGTCGTCACCCGTGAGTATGCACAGCAACATCACGTCAGCATCCTGGTCAGCGCGGCCGCCGTCAGCGGCGTACCGGACGTGACGCCGGATATCCGGTCGCGTCTGGCCACGGCCATGCAGGGGCAGGACTCACCAGCGACTGACGCGCAGTAAATCTGTCCGATCACCGGAATCAACAGGAGGAGCCGGGATGAACAACACACTCAACCCTGAATTTCTGGCGTGGCGGGAGGCCCACATCCGCTGGCGGGCACTGATGGTGAAATACCGCCGCCTGTGCCGCCGCCCGGATGTGCCGGTGACCACCATCGTCGCCTGCATGACCGCCACTGAGCAGGCGAAATCAGCGTGTCAGCGACTGAAACGCCCGCAGGCAGCCGCAAAGGAGGCCCGATGAAAAAGATGATGACCGGCATGCTGCTTCTGGCCATCGCATTACCGGGCAGCGCCGCCAGTCTCGGCACCTGGGGCGATACGTGGGATATCCGTGAACACGACCTGATCGCCGTGATGAAAAACAACCTGCAGCAGCACTTTGCCGGGCAGTCACCGCAGGCGCTGCAACAGGAGATGCAAAAGCAGGCGGAAGCCGGAGCGATGCGCCCGCCCCCCGTTGAAGGACTGATCACCAGCCAGGATACCCACACCCGGCTTTTTGACCCGACGTTTACCGTGACGCGGGATATTGCCGACGACAAAGGGGCGGTCTTTGCGCGCAAGGGCCAGCAGGTGAACCCTTTTGACATCATCCCGGTGTTTAACGAAACGCTGTATTTCATTGACGGTGATGATGAACGTCAGCTGGCCTGGATGAAGGCGCAGCAGACGGCCACCGCTATCCGAAAAATCATTCTGGTCAATGGCAACGTCCGTGACAGCGCCGTTGCGCTGGGGGAACAGATGTTTTTTGACCAGACCGGTACGCTGACCCGTAAGTTCGGTATCAGACAGGTTCCGGCGCGGGTAATGCAGGCGCCGGGACAGAAACTTTTCAGCATTACTGAGTACGGTCTGCCAGACCGTTAAGCGGAGAAACCATGCAAAAAATGTTACTCACCACCCTGCTGGCCCTGTGTTTTGCAGGCCAGTCGTTTGCGTCTGAAAGCAGCTTCACCCCCGCCCAGCAGGAGGCAATCGGAAAAATTGCTGCCGGTTACCTGCGCGCGCATCCGGAGTTGCTGGTCGAAATGAGCCAGAAGCTGCAGCAGCAGGCTCAGGCGAAGCAGACATCACTGGCCGTGCAGGCGGTACTGAAACAGCAGGATCGCCTGCTGAACGATCCGGACTCGCCGGTGCTGCATCCGGTCGGTAGCGTGGCGGTGGTGCAGTTCTTTGATTACCAGTGCGTATACTGCTCCCGTACGGCCCCCGCCGTTGAGGCCGTTATTGGTGCCAATCCCGATGTACGCTTTATCTGGAAGGAGTGGCCCATCTTTGGCAGCCGCTGGCCGCTTTCCACAACGGCCGCACAGACCGGTCTGGCGGTGTGGAAGCAGGGCGGCACAGAGGCGTATCACCGTTATCATGCTGCGCTGTATGCCTCCGGACATATTGAGGGTGACCTGACGGCAGCCGATATTGATGCTGCCGTGAAGCGCGCCGGCATCCGTACTGCCCCTGATACCGCCAGCGCGACGGTGGCGCTCGAACGCACCAGCGAACTGGCGAAGTTGCTGGGCATTCAGGGGACGCCTGCATTTGTGGTGATGCCGGTGACGGGTGCCAGTGCGGATAACGTGTCGGTGATCCCCGGCGCGGTCAGCCAGGCAGCGCTGCAGGCGGCGGTGAACAAAGCCCGGGCCGCCGTCAAAAAAGGCGGCTGATATGAAGCCGCTTATCCTCCTGCTGGCGGCATGTTGTCTCAGCCTGCCCGTCCGGGCGGCCGACCCGACCTGCGACGGGCGATGGGTGAATCCCATCACCGACGTGTGCTGGGACTGTCTGTTTCCGATGAGCATTGGCAGCGTCAAAGTTTCGCAGGGCAGCCTGCCGGATACGGAAAATCCGTCATCACCCATTCAGTTCTGCCCCGTGCCGCCGCCGATATTTGAACGACCAGGCATTGCCATCGGCTTCTGGGAGCCGTTCGCCATGACTGACGTTACCCGGGCTCCTGGCTGCATGGTGAATATGGGCGGTTTCTCCATCAGTATCCCGCACACCGGCACGGGGACGGGAACCAAAACGGCCAATGAGCACCCTGGCACGTTCTATCACGTGCACTGGTACAAGTATCCGCTGATCAGCTGGCTGAACATTATCACCTCGACAATGTGCATGCAGGGCGGGGAGTACGACATCGGCTATCTCTCAGAGCTGGATCCAATGTGGAAGGATGACAACCTGTCCCTGTTCATCAATCCGGAGGTGATGCTGTTTGCCAACCCCGTTGCCCAGATGGCGTGCGCAGCGGATGCGGTGACCTCGCTGGCAGGCAAGCCACTTGATGCGCTGTTCTGGTGTGCCGGTTCGCACGGCTCGATGTACCCCTTCACGGGCAATATTGTTAATGAGTCGAGCGGGCTGAACAGCGCGGCACTGCTTTCCGAGCGAATGGATTTCAAGCTGCATCGTGAGGGGCTTATCCTGGACTCGGTCGGCGTCAATACCGCCGTTTGCTACGAATATCCGACCGCCATCATGCCGAAAAGCCGCTACCGGTATCAGCTGGTGAATCCCATTCCGGATGTGGCGTCCTGCCATCCCTTTGGCCGCAACGTCATGCTGTGGCAGGCCGGTAAGGAAATGCCCAATTCCAGAAAAAACTACGGATACCTGATATGGAAAAAACGAAACTGTGTGGTGCTGTGATCCTGTCAGTCCTGTCCACCTTCCATCCGGCTCAGGCATCGGATGTGTCGGGGCCGGGGCAGGTAAGAAACACGCAAACTGAGATGGCATATTTCCTGTCTTCCTCTATTCCTGAAAAAGATCTCGCCACCCTGATCGGTGCTGCCGAAAGCCGCCATATCCCGGTGTACTTCCGGGGGCTGGTAAACGACAGCATGGAGCAGACCGCGCAGTACATGATGCACATGGTCACCACGTATCACATTCAGGGCATTGCGATTGACCCGGTGCGCTTTGAGAAATACGGCGTGAAGCAGGTTCCCGCGCTGGTGAAAAAGTGCGGGGATACGTTCGACATTCTTTACGGCAACCTTTCCTTTAACGACGCCATGAAACTGATGGATACGCAGGGCGACTGCGCGAAACAGCCGGATGGCTCACAACCCTGATAATGAGGTAAAAATGAAAAAATTTCTTCTTTCGCTGATGCTTTGCACCTTTTCCGTGTGCACCGGTGTGCATGCAGCAGGCGCTGATGATGCTGCCAGCGGTGAGCGGTTTATCGCTGCGCTGGATCAGGTCGGTTCCGGCCAGATGACGGATACCGTTCGTGAACTTAACCGTGTTCACCGTGAGGCCTGTGGTTCGGGGTATTCCCGGGATGCGCTGCAGCACATTATGGCTGATGACACGGTATACAGCAGCGTACTGCGCCGCGTGACAACCGGAGAGTGCAGCGCTGCCGGTAATGGAGTCTGTGGCGCTGAGATTCGTCAGCACTTCTCCCGCTGTTCCTGATCTTCAGCACCCGCCAGGGTTGTGCCCGGTTATCCGGGCCTTTGTTTTAACCTCTCCCGGAGCACCACCAATGAAAGTCTCCCCCTGTGCCGCCCTGCTGGCGGCCCTGCTTGCCTGTGCCGCTTTTCCGGTGCAGGCCGGCTCAATGGATGACGCTAATAAAGAGGGCGTTGATGCCGCAAAGGCGGCGGCCGGTACAATCAGTGCCGATCCGAACGGCTATTTTGACAACTACAGCGCGGATGCGCCGCAGAAAGAGTATTACAAGGGGGGGACACAGACTGATACCTCCATTGATGTGGCGGGGCAGAAAGAACTCAGCACCTCCGAGCTCGGTCAGACCGTGCAGGAGTCTTACGTCAATAACCCGGCCGACAGTATCAGTTATGACTCCGACATGATGAAGCACAGCGATGATGTGCGCGGTAATGCCGAGACCATCGCGGGCGGCACGGACGGTCAGTGTGTGGAGCAGGAGGTGAATAAAACAACCTACACCACCCATAACTGCGAGATGGCCAGCAACCTGACGCAGAGCTGTTCGCGCAAGGCGACCATCACAAACCATGAGGCGGTGACGCAGCAGGCCCGGACCTATTCAATCAATCTGACGGACGCCAGCGTGGTTAACGGCCTGCTGAACGTCAATTTTACCCTTCCGGATACCGGTACCATCACGGGGGCCTCTCTGCGGCTCTATTACAGTCAGGCACCCACCTATGTCGGCGTGCCGTTTACCATCAGCCTGCTGGGCGGAAGCCTGACAATCCGGACACCCGCTCCGGATACGGCATTCGCCATTACCGACCGCAGCGCCACGGCCGGTCAGGGCAAAAGCGCCAGCATTTCCCTGCAGGTGAGCGGCGGGCACAGCGGCCAGGTCTACGACACCCAGGCGGCCAGCCTGCGTGACGGACGGTTAATGATGATCCTGACGCTGCAGATGCTGGTCGACGTCACGGTCCACGTGCCGGATATCACCTGGACAGACAGCTGCCCGGCAGATATGGGGGACGCCGTTAAACTCAGCGAAACCTGCACCGACCCCGGTGGCGACCGCACGGTGGTGATGGATGGCATCAGCTATACCCTGCACAGTGACTGCTGGGAGTACACGCAGAACTGGATAGTCAATGAGGACGATACCAATACCTGTCAGGCCTATATCGACGATCCGAACTGCAGCGAAGGCACCCGCACCTGCACGCAGAAAATCGGTGACTACTGCGTGTTTCAGAAGCTGACCTGGCAGTGTGCGCATACCGAAACCAGCACCGGCTGGCTGTGTGGCTCGGAGTTTTACTGCTCTGATGGCAGCTGCGCGGCAATGGAGGCGGGGACGAACCAGAACTTTGGGGAAGCGGTTTCCCAGCTGGCGGCGCTGGCCGCAGCCGGAAAAGAGTTTGCCGGCATGGATCCGGACACCGTCACCGCGTTCACCGGCAAAGCAATGTCCTGCCGTCAGAGCGCTGCCGGATTCAGCAACTGCTGCAAAAGCGGCGGCTGGGGGCAGGACGTCGGGCTGGCAAAATGCAACACGGAAGAAAAGGAAATAGGCACCGCGAAAGAGAAAAAGCTGGTCGTGAAGGTCGGTTCATACTGTTCGACGAAGGTGCTGGGCGTCTGCCTGCAGAAGAAAGAAGGCTACTGCGTGTTTGACAGCAAGCTGGCCCGTATTGTTCAGGAGCAGGGCCGCCATGACCAGCTGGGGGTCAGTTTTGGCTCGGGTAAAAGTCCGGACTGCCGGGGGATAAAAATCGCAGAGCTGCAGGGCATTAAGTTCGATGCTATCGATTTTTCTGACTTCTACGACGACCTGAACAGCCAGGTGGCGCTGCCGGACCAGGATGCGCTGACAGAGCGCATTAAGGAGAGCATAAACAGTAACCTGAATGCGAATGGAGGATGACTGTGATGAGAAAGTCTTTGTGTCTGATGCTGATGCTGTCAGTACTTCCCCTCCACGCAGAGGAGCAGAAGCCGGATGGCTACCACTACGATCCGGCGGTGGGCTGGTACTGGTACAACCAGCCGGTAACGAAAGAGGTTCCGGCGCAGTCTCCGGTATCACCGGAGCCGGAAAGCCCGACCTCGCAGATGAAGCGCCTGCAGGCGTTTCGCGACAACGTGATGAATGAGGCGATGCTCAGCCCGACGCCTGAAAACATCCGGCGCTACAAAATTGTTCAGGACTGGATGGTGAACCAGGCCAGCCGGTTCGCCGCAAACTGGGAACGGGTGCTGCTGGAAAATCCCGAGCTGGACTACAACCTGCAGCACTCCTTTTATAACGGCACCGCCAACATTCAGTATGCGCAGCAGCGGCAGAAACAGCAGGCGGCCATCCGTTACGTCAATCAGCACTACGGCGTGTTCTTTTTCTACCGGGGTAATGAGGCGCTGGACAACCGCCTTGGCAGTATCGTGAAGGAGTTCAGCCAGCAGTATGATCTGCCGGTGGTGGCCATCACGGTTGATGGCCGCGTCAATCCGGACCTGCCAGACAGCCGCCAGGATACAGGGCAGGCCACCAGAATGAAGATTGATCACTTCCCGGCCATTTTCCTCGTCGAACCGCTGAAGAAAAAATACAAGCCGCTGGCCTATGGCTTTATCACCCAGGATGACCTGGCCCGCAGAATGCTCAACGTTGTGACCGATTTCAAACCGGGGGACTGAATCATGTTAAGGAAAATACTCGCTGTACTGCTGATGCTGGCTCCGGTTCTGGTGACCGCCGGCACGATTGATGAAATCGCCCGGCTGGAGCAGGGAAAAGGTGCGGATCCTGCTCCGGTCAGCCCGCCTGCGGCGACGGGCGCTCCGGCAGAACCTGCCAGCGGGCCGGTATGGCTTCACCTGCAGGACGGACGCAGCCTTGATATCCGTCACTGGCAGATAGTCCACTTCGTGCGCTCAGACTGTCCGTACTGTCACCGCTTTAATCCGGTACTCAGGGCGGTGGCCGCTGAAACAGGGCTGAATGTCTTTGTTTACAGCTTCGACGGGGCGGGCGATGCGGTGTTCCCGAAAGTGGCCCCGGTGAATGACAGCGTGCTTAAAGACTTTTTCGCCGAGCTGCCCCGGGCCACACCAACCGATTTTATTGTAAACACCCAGACGCTGGTCACCATTCCGCTGTCACAGGGCGAGATGAGTGGTGACGCGCTGAAGCAGCGGCTGGATGAATCATTTTCGCTGGCCGATCGTCTGGGAGTACTGTGATGAATAACACCGTTCTGAACGCCACGGCAGGCGTCAGCCTGCTGCTGGTTTCTGCCGCCTCGGTTGCGGGCGTGCAGTCTGATATCAACAAGTTCTTTGATGAGATGGGCGGCGGTGGCAATTATACCAGCGCGGCCGCCTGGCAGGGCCAGTCCGCCGGCTATCTGACCGGCGGCAACCTGTTTGTCCGCATGCCGGTGCGTAACATACAGCTGATTTCCGTCACCCTGCCCGACATCAAGTCCGGCTGCGGTGGCATTGATGCTTATCTGGGGTCGTTCAGCTTCATCAACAGTGACCAGATTAAAATCATGGGCAAGCAGATCCTGAGCAACGCGGCCGGCTACGCCTTTGACCTCGGACTGGAAACCATCTGCCCGCAGTGCAAGGCGGTGAAGGACTACCTGCAGAAGCTGGCCAGCGACACCAACAACATGAATATCTCCACCTGCCAGGCGGCGCAGTCGATTGTGGGCGGTCTGTGGCCGAAAACCCAGGCCGCCAGCGCCCAGATATGTCAGGACCTCGGTACGTCGCACAACGTGTTCTCTGACTGGGCCGCGTCCCGTCAGGGCTGTGGCGTGGGCGGTGAGACCGACAGCGTCTACAACAAGGCGTCTGA
>NZ_WHOY01000031.1:5029230-5172358 GCF_009765445.1 Pantoea sp. BAV 3049
GGCTCCTCAGGGTTCCAGAATCCCGGCAATCTGCTGAGCGCTGAGCGAAATACCAAAAAAATTTTGATAGAAATCGTGGGTCTCTTCCACCATATCGATATCGGCAAAGCGCTGGGGATAGAGGGTTTTCGCCAGCCAGAGGATCTGTATCGCTTCTTCGCTGGTTTCCCGGCACCACCAGAACAGCCCCTGCGGATTCACATACACCCGATGATGCCGTACCGCAGAAGTTGACTGCCAGGCTGCCGACTCGCGGATGATCTCAGCATCTCTGCGGTTCATGGCAACGATCACTTCAGGGTCAGCGGTCACCACTTTCTCCAATGGAACTTCTGCTGCTCCCCTTTTCCCGGCGGGGAACCACTGTTCCGCAACATTGACCGCACCGGAAAGATCCATCCAGTCCTGATTCAGCGATGGGCGGCCGCTGGTTTTGAGCGGGCTGCCCATACTGTGATAAACCCTGGCGCGTCCTGCCGGAGGCAGATCTTCCAGCCGCTGCTGGATCAGGGCGATATTATGATCAAAATAGCGCTGATAGCGCTGAGCTGTGGCTTCGGCATCCGGACCTAATGCTTTCGCAGTCAGTGTCACCCGCTCGCGTAATGCCGCAATCGAGTTGGCCTGCAGCGCCAGGGTTTTCACCCCTGCCTGAGCCAGAATCTCCGGCTGACTGAGATGCATATTCTGCGGAATAATCAGCAACTGGGCCTTCAGGGCAATCACCTGCTCAGGGTTGATCTCATGAGCGGTGGTGACGCCGATCGCCGGTACCCGTTCGATTCCGGGATAGATCTGGCGGAACAGCGGTATACGCTGTGCCACCGCAGAAGTGCCGACAATATTCTCACCGTATCCCAGCATGGCAATAATGGTATTTTGCGCGGGCCATGGCGTGGCTACGCGGATGTCACTATGCCCTTCAACTGCTGCCATGCCCGTGGCGGGGAGTAACAATACAGAAAGCAGCAGGGCTACAAGGCGTTGTTGAATATTCATGGTAATCCGGTGCCTCCCATCTGGAGGGCACCGCTCCGGTTATCAGAAATCGAACGTCACTGAGGCCCGGACTTCACGACCCGCACCGGGAAATGCGCTGGCTGAACCGCCGCCGCCGTCAGTATCTGAAGGGAAGATCGAAGCCCAGTAGTGCTCATTGGTGATGTTATTCACCGTCAGGCGCAGAGTGGTCGGCACTTTATTCAGTCTGGTGGTGTAGCGGGTGCCGAGATCCAGCGTGGTAAAGCTTTTGGCCCAGTTGGAATTGGTATCGCTGGCGGCGCGTTTGCTGGTGTAGTGAATATTCGCGCTGTAAACCAGCGCCTGCATGAATGGCAGGCTGTATTCCATCAGCATATTTGCCTGAACTTTTGGTACACCCACCACCTGTTTATTGCTGGTGCTGTCTGAGACCGTGTTTTTTAACTTTGGATCGAGGAAGGTGACGCCGCTGTAGATATTCAGATCTTGCCAGATGCTGCCACTGGCGGTCAGGTCCAGCCCCTTATTCACCTGGTTACCCTGTTTTTTGTAGGTCATGTCAGAAGGATCGACATAGGCAAAAGGGGCTCCAGGCGGAACAGCGCCGCACCAAGGTTTATACCACTGAACTCTTTCTTCAGACCGATTTCATATTGCTGGCTGCGATACGGATCCAACGATTGACCCTCATTTTTTACGCCCACCCCGAGCGGCGCAGTGCCTCCCTGTTCCAGTGAATCTGCGTAACTGATCCAGGCCATCAGCGACGGGGTGATTTTGTACATGACGGCCGCATTCGGGCTTAAACCTTTGGCGGTAGTCTCGCCGGTTTTACTTCCCTGCTTGCTGTAGCTGCGGGTTTCCAGCCAGCTCTGGCTCAGGTAAAACATCGTGGACCATTGCGGGGAGAACGTCACGCTGTCGCCGACGGTGATGCTTTGCTGGGTATTCACGCTGGACCTGTAACGGTCACCGTTTTTACGAATGCGTCCATTGCCCGGTTCTTCCATCGGGGCGGGGTGGTAAAAGTTGGAAGTGCCCAGGTCATAACGCTTGCTGGTCCCTTTCGCACCATAAATTGACCAGACATAGCCGTTGGTGGAGAACGCCAGATCGTGTCCGATATCGCCGGTATTTGCGTGACCGTTAAGCGTCACCGTGTTGCTCAGAACCCGAAAACGTCCGGCTGCGGCGGAATCACTGATTGATCGTGCAACAGTGCCGTCATTATCTTTGAGGGTACTGGAGACTGTACGCATAGCGCGATCTGCCTGCTGGAACCCCACTCCCGCAGTCAGCCACCACTCTTCGTTGAAATAGTGGATCAGACGGCTGCTGAGAGTATCCGTGGTCAGATCGTTCCCGGTGGTTGGCAGGGTATAGTTCTTATTTTTCGGATCGGGAGCCGAAGGCAGGTCGATCCCTTTACCGTAGCTGAACCCGCCGACATAACCTTTTTGCAGAAACTCATAGTGGCTGGCATCCAGCTGCAGCTGGGTGCCCGACTGGATATTCCAGTCCAGATCCAGCGAAACCAGCTTGCGGCGGAGCGTGCTGTCATCAACGTTACCTTCGCCTTCCTGATCCACCAGGTTCAACCTGTAGCCGAAGCGCTGCCGATGGTCAAAATGCCCTCCCAAATCCGCAGAGCCGCTGAAGGCATTGCGATTCTGATAGCCCACGCTCACGCGGCGAAGCGGTTCAGCCGTCGGACGTTTAGCCACGAAATTAAACTGTCCTGCCGGGCTGGCCGGGCCGTACAGTGCGCCGGTCAGGCTGTTAATCACATCCAGCCGCTCCAGCATCTCCACCGGGAAGGCGGTAGTGGAGACGATATTCAGCCCGTCGAGGCGACTGTTTGCGGCCACGCTTCCTTGCATTCCGCGGCTTTGCGGGCGACCCACATCCATGCCACCACGGGCCTGCATCTGGCTGCCCGAAGTATATTTCAGCAGTTCGCTGACGCTCTGCGCCTGCTGGTTGGCAATCATCTCTTTGCTGACGGTATTGGTGGAATAGGGCAGATCAGCCCAGGCTCTGTTACCGAGAGGGCCGAGTTCAATGTCAGGAGTGACAAATCCGGCACCGGCCTGATTGGCGGCCACCTGACCGGAAGATTTCCGGGCGGTCACCACCATCGTTGTCTCTTTCTGCGGCTGAGTTTGATTAATTGAAGAAGAGGGTGTATCCGCAGAGGCTGCAGTTACCATCCCGGGCAGAGTGGTCAGCACCGTGACCAGCAAGATCTTATCCATAAGTTTTGCTCCGTTGTGTAGAGCGTTATATTACGATCGCAAGAGTGGGATATTTTGATCTCAGTCAGGCCAGCCTGCGTTCAACATTTGGCGTACCAATAACGTGCGGTAGAGCTGGTTTCTTATTAATCTGCTCATTGATTAAAAGCAATGTTGCAAAACTGTTATCATCAGGACAGTTCAGGCAACGGAGCAGGGTGAAATGGCGGGAATGGTTTTACTGCCGGGCGTGATGTGTGACGCCGGGCTGTGGCAGGAAATGGCAGAGGATCTGGCAGCATTCGGACCGCTGGTTTATGGCGATTTATCCCGTGATGCTTCACTGGAAGAGATGGCGACAAGCGTGCTTTCAGAAGCTCCGGCACGGTTTACGTTGGTGGGGTTTTCAATGGGGGGGTTTGTCGCCCGGGAAATGATCCGCCAGGCACCCGACCGGGTGGAAAGGCTGATTCTGATTGCCACCTCCAGCCAGCAGGATAGCCAGCAGGCACAGTCTTTCAAAGCGTCCACCGCAAAATCACTGTCTGCTTCCCACGGGGCTTTTCGGGGCCTGGGCCATAAAGCCATCGCGCTTTCGCTCAGTGAAAAACATGCTGACAACGAACGCCTGCAGTCTCAAATTCATCAGATGAGCCTGCGAATGGGAAAAGAGGCGTATTGTCGCCAGTTGCTGATGGCGCGCAACAGCGACACGCACCTGCTGAGCCAGATTTCCTGCCCGACGTTAGTGATTGCTGCCCGGCAGGATCGGATGCGCAGCGTGCAGGAATCCCGGACGCTGCATGAGCATATTCCTCATGCCCGGCTTGAAATCATTGATGATTCGGGACATATGTTGCCGCTGGAGCAGCCTGCCGCGCTGATGCAGGTGATGCAGCGCTGGCTGGCAGCTACGCCGGTATAAACATTTACTAAAAATAATGCAGAAACACGCTCAAAAAATGATGTGAAAGGGTAAATTAGCTGAGTTTTTTGGCAACATAGTGCACGGATGCATACGGGCCTTAACAGGAAAGATAATCAGGCAGAGATGGCATTAATGAAAAAATGGTTACTGGCGCTGGGCATGGCGCTGTTTGCTTTGCACGCCGGAGCGGCGGAACAAATTAACGACCCTCAGACTGCCAGCAAAAACTTCTACAGTTGGTATCTCAGCGCATTGAGCAAGGATGAAAGCCCAATCGATGAGCACGATCCGCTGCTGAACGAGTATGTAACGCCGCAGCTGCTGCAAAAAATTTACGTGCTGATTAAAAGCCCGGACGGCATGGATGACGACTACTTTCTGCAGGATCAGGACTACAGCGATGCCTGGGTGGATCACGTCAGCGTCAGCCGCTTCACTATCAATGGCGATACCGCCTCTGGTGACGTGACGCTGGGTAACGATCCTGACGATCAGCAGCAACTACTGATTACCATGCACCGGGATCGTAAAGGCTGGAAAATTGATGACGTAGGAAAAGAGAATAAATAGCCCCGCACAGGCAGGGCTGAAGGCGGGGCGATCAGATATGATCGGCAAACTGCTGGCTGAGCGTATCCAGCAGTTCGTAACGCTTGCGGTATTCTGAGCGCTTCTTGCTGACGATCTCTTCAAGCGGTTTACGCGGGAAGGCGAGTGGGATCTCATAGAGTTTTGACGACAGCGGTTTAGCGTTCAGCGTTTCCCAGAACTCGTTATAGCTGGCATGAAACAGGCTTTTCTTCTTCAGGCGATAGCGGAGGCTCCGGAAGATATGACCGGTATCGCTGACGGCCTGAATTTGTGCAACGCCCGTCGCTCCGCAGAACAACACCAGCGTCTCCATCAGCAGACGTTTCGGGAACAAGCCATAACAGGCTTTGGTCGCCTCCCGGATCATCTCATGCGGCGTGTCCCGGTGGGCACCCTGAATGCCGCCAATCACCACCACTTTATCCTCATTCTGCCGGGTCACGGCAAAGGTCAGCATGGCCAGTTTCACTTCATTAAAGGTGATAAACAGGTTCACTTCTCCTTCGCGCTCGCAGCGGCCGGTACAGGCCAGAGTGATCCCGAACTGCTCGCCATTTTTCCCGCTGAAACGAATTAATTCGACTCCCTGCTCAGTCAGCATTGCCTGGCGCAGACGCGGGGAGGCCAGATTTTTAGTGAAGTCATAGTGATCGATCACCGCCTGCACGCGCCTCATCACCGGCATGCCGCCATAAAGGTAAGGGCGGTGAATCTTGCTCGGTAGCGTGTGCTGGATCGACAAAATATCGCGCATCACCGGCTCTGCTGAAATGGCGTTCACCAGCCGGTGCGTGGGGGCCGGGTAAACCAGAGAACGCATCAGATATTTGACCCGATACTCACGGTCATACCAAAGCTTGCCAGGCTTCAGCTTGCCGTTCACCAGAGACAGGAAAAAGGTCAGGCTGGTCTCCTGACGGGGAGCGAGTGTGGTATCAGACATGATGTGCATTCCTGTGGGAAAACCACAGTGAAGCACCGCCAAACTCAACGCCGTTTAAACTGACCACAGAGGTTGAGGTTATCTTAATGTGGTTGAGTGAATGTTTAAAATGTGAAGATTTTAAGTCAAATTATTTATAATAACCGCTAGTTATTATGTGCTCGTGTTATTAAATGGTGACCATTTTACGGCTGCAGAATGGATTGCTGTTGCCAAAGATCGTAGTCTTAATGCCATTACGGTTGTAGATGGAGGCAACTTTGCAGGGCGTACCGGCACAGTTCAGCTTTGACAAAGACCGCGCCCAGTTCCGGCACCTTGCCGGGTTACCAGGCGTGGAGCTTTATCACGCCCATATCTCACGCTATGCCTTTGAACCGCACACTCATGAAGCTTTTGGTATCGGCACCATCGATACGGGAGCGGAGCGCTTTCGTTATCGCGGCGCACAGCACATTGCACCTGCCCGGTCGCTGGTGCTGATGAATCCCGATGAACTTCATACCGGCGAATCTGCCAGTGAAAATGGCTGGCAATACCGGATGATCTATATCGATCCACAGCAGCTGGAAGCCATAACGGGTGAACGCGGTTGGTGGTTCTCGGATGCGGTACGTTTCGATCCGCAGCGTGCCGTACAAATTTCCCGCCTGCTGGCTGCTTTATGGCACGTCAGGGAGCCGCTGGAAAGAGACGGGATGATGCAGTCCCTGATTGACCTGTTGCGTCCCCATGCCAGAATCGGTGACAAATTCCCCGATGAACCCGCGCATCGCTTCGACATTGTTAAAAGCTTCCTGCGCGATAATCTTTCCTGTTCCCTGACCCTGGCCGATCTTGCCGGGCTGGTCTCGCTCAGTCCGTATCATTTCCAGCGTCAGTTTAAGGCGCAGTTCCATGTCACTCCCCATCAGATGCTGATGGCCTTCCGTCTGTTCCGCGCCAAAGAACTCCTGACCCTGGGGCTGCCCGCCGCCGAAGTTGCCCTTGCCGTTGGGTTGACCGACCAGGCGCACCTGACCAAAACTTTTTCCGGACGTTATGGCATTACGCCAGTGCGCTATCAGAAACAGGTTGTAGCAAGCCGTTAAGCGCAATTTGCTACAATCTTTTTGCCTGTGCACAGCAGACAATGGCGTTTTCTCTTTCTGATACTCAGGATAAAAATGTTTGCTGGTGTTCTCTTTGCCCTCACCGCAGGGCTGATGTGGGGCCTGATCTTTGTCGGCCCGCTGCTGGTGCCGGAGTATCCCGGTGCTCTGCAATCCGTTGGGCGTTATGTGGCCTTCGGGCTGATCGCGCTGCCGCTTGCCTGGCGTGACAGGCAGCGGTTAAGCCTGCTGACACGCAGCGACTGGGTTGAAGCCCTCAAGCTGGCGCTGGTCGGTAACCTTCTTTATTACACCTGTCTGGCCAGCGCCATCCAGCGTACCGGCGCTCCGGTTTCCACCATGATTATCGGGACGTTGCCAGTGGTCATTTCGGTCAGTGCCAATCTGCTTTATGGCCGTCATGATGGGCGGCTGGCATGGCGAAAGCTTGCCCCGGCCCTGGTGCTGATTGCCGGAGGGCTGGTTTTTGTCAACGTGGCGGAATGGCAGGGAGGCAGCCAGCAGGACGATCTGCTGCGTTATCTGAGTGGCATCCTGCTGGCAGTGGTCGCAATGGTTTGCTGGACATGGTATCCGCTGCGCAACGCACGCTGGCTGCGTGAGCATCCGGACCGCAAAGCCACGACCTGGGCGACGGCTCAGGGCATCGCCACTTTACCGCTGGCGGTGGTGGGATATCTGCTGGTCAGCCTGCAATTGCACTTCACCCGCCCCGATTTTTCGCTGCCGCTGGGGCCGCGACCGGAAGTGTTTATTCCGCTGATGATCCTGATTGGCCTTCTCTGCTCCTGGCTGGGAGCGCTGTGCTGGAATGAGGCGAGCCAGCGCTTGCCTACGGTACTGGTTGGCCCTTTGATCGTTTTCGAAACCCTTGCAGGGCTGGCCTATACTTTTCTGCTGCGAAGCAGCTGGCCACCATTACTGACCGCCTGTGGAATCGTCTGTCTCGTGGCTGGAGTGGTTCTGGCAACCAGGATAAAGCCTGAGCCGGTAGTCCAGCAATTAACTGTCTCAAAATGAGGTGATAATAACGGTCAGGGCCGGTTTTTAAATCCCGGTCCTGCTACCGGGTGGCTCCTTCTTTAACCAATATTGTGATATCACCCGCATTTTTATCTCTAATTTTTTTCCTGAAATGCCGTTTTTTTTTCGCCAATCCCCTGGCACAGGAAGCAATTGTTCCTCTATAAGATTAATCGCTAATGCGATTCCTTCCTATTTTGGGACAGTCAATTTTCCCTGTTCATTAGCCGGATGGAAATTTTTGAGACGGTTTTTAATTTATCAAACCACCATTAACTCAAATTTTCCGCCCATTCTCTTTGAATGACAGGTCTGAAACGGCTTTGGAAACATTAGAAATACTGAGTTAAGATCTTGTCTTATGGTTGCTTTTCAGGCGAAATGCAGCCTGATGTTAAGCTTTACTACTTAATTAAAGGCGGTGTCATGGGTGGGGATGTTAAAGAATTGTCCGTTTGATGGGCTGTATCGTCAATTTTGTAAGTGGAATATGAAATCATTTTTTGGAAGATGAGTGAGCATTATGAATCAATGTTAAAATAGAATACATCACTATTTTTGAACCAAAAGGGGGGGTTAGAGCGCTTTAAGTAAGTAGTGCTAATGTCATAATGGGGTGCATTTATCTCTTAGATTTGAGATAAATGCACCATTAACCATATGACTTTAATGCAAAAAAATTTTCTTGCGAAGGTAATCTGACGACCTGGCAGGTGACAGCCGTGATGATTAACTCATCAGGAAAATATGTCGCCTGAAAATGAAAGTATCTTTTTCAATTAACAGTGAGAATATTGTAATTTTTAGCTGGGCGAAGAAAAAATGTGTCGCCCGTCTCAATTAATGATTTTCCAGGTTGTACGGATAATGATACACGCTGCGGCTAATATCCAGCAGCCGGCAGCTGCGGCGGGTACCGATTTCGTAAGTGTCCTGTAAAAAATTAACTGCCTGACGCTTGTCATTGGTAGTAAAGAAGTTTTTCAGGACGCTCTGTAACATTGCCTTATCAGAAGAGAGCGTTAACAGTTCGCGCTCCATAGTGTGCACTTTCTCTTCCAACTCTTTGATTTTTCTACCCTCCTCAGAGAAAAGACCGGCATATTTCTTTTTCCAGCTATAGAAAGTGGCCTCGGAAATCCCCAGATCTTCACAGATCTCCTTTACTTTAACCCCGCACTCCGATGCTTTAATAGCATTGGTGATTTGCTCTTCTGTATATCGTGACTTTCTCATAAATGCTATTACCTTTCTTAACTAAAATGTGATGAGAACAACTTCACTAATTTATGGATCTAAATGTTCCAGGAATTAGCTGAATGTTGTTAAGTTCGCGATTTGAATGGCACACATTAAGTTAAGGTATTATGAAGAAATATCATCATGGGATTTCTCCGATTTTATTTTATTAGAGGCCAGTTAGCTTTCGATATTCAGTTTTTTGTTATAAATTCGTTCGTGTCGGCAGCGAGGGCTGGTGTGTGATTCAGATTAATCCAGCTTACAGAAAAAAAATCTGTGCCAAAATAAAATACCGATTTAGTGATTTGCTGATTTGGTTCACAGGAATTCAAGTCCAGACATAATCAGAATATTCCTGAAGGATGGTAAGTTTAAAATAAATCTTTTGAATAAGAGCGGGTTCGTTTCGTCCGCATAATAAAAAAATTTTCAGAGCTCACTTGAGTTCAGGGTTAGCTTGGCGTGACTTTCTCCCTTGTAGACAAGGACGTACCGAGTATTGGCAATACGTTAAAGCACTACAAAGGATGCTTGGATGAAACACAGTGTCGTATCAAATGCAGCCTGGATGATGTCAGAGAAGGTGGTCTCTGTATTCGGTGTGATATTTGTCACATCCTATGTTGCAAAATCTTTTGGCCCATCCGTTTTTGGTCAAATAGCATTTTCTGCCTCACTTTTTTCAATTGTTCAGACCATTGCTATATTCGGGACTGAAACCATTCTGTTTAAAAGTATCAGCAAAAGTGCGACCAAGGGCATACGCCTGATGGCGGTGGCAAAACAATTGCGTATGGCGTTGTTATTATTACTGTCCGTACCGGTTTTGATTTATGTCTGGTTAATGATGCGGGAAAACTTTCTGGTTTTCGCCATTGCTGCATTTCTGTCATCGCTGTTCGTGACGCAGGATATCTTCAGCGTTTATAACAACGCCAGGCTGGAATCGCGCATGAACACCATTGCCAATGCAACAGGGATGGCGCTCAGTTTTGGGATCAGTTTTACCGTGGCCTGGCTGAAGCTGAACCCCGTGTGGCTCTCGTTATCAATCGTGTCGGTGACACTGGTGCCTTACCTGATCAAGCGAAATATCTTCTTTCAGGCCAACAGCATCAGTCCGCCACCGAAGCGGAAGCACCGTAGCTACCTGCGCTATCTGTTTCATGCCGGGTTGCCGCTGGCGATTTCCAGCGTGTTTATCTCAATTCAGGTAAAGCTCGCACAGTTTTTCCTGGTTGGTGTGGGTTCAGCGCATGAACTGGGGCTGTTTACCGCTGCGAATACGATCTCTGCCTCGTGGATTTTTATCCCTGTGGCAATCATTACATCCAGCTTCTCTGAGATCTTCAGGGAGCGGGCGGATGTGGCAGCGAAGTTAGCTGCGAAGCTGTATGGCTATGTTATGGCAGTCTCATTTTTGATGCTCTTAATCGTCGCGCTGTTTGGCGAGCAGATCGTCCGTTCCCTTTATGGGCATGACTACACACAATCGGGAAATCTCGTTACGTTATTGTCGTTAGCAACATGCTTTTCGGCAATGGGAACAGTAGCTTATCGTTACATGGTGAAAGAAGGTGGGTTTAATTATCTGCTGGTAAAGATCGTTTTACTGGTGGTGATTAGCGTAGCAACCAACTGGTTTTTCATTCGTTCCTGGGGACTGACAGGCGCTGCATGGAGCGTACTGGTTACCGAGCTGTTGTCCCTCACGGTAATGAACTATTTCTTTAAGAATGGCGTCATTCTTAAAATACAGCTTTCCTCACTTAACTACAAAACCTACAAATGAGGTAAAAAATGTTAAAACTCAAAGCACAATTGAGAAACAGCGTCTTATACCTTCTCAGGAAAATGCCGTGGTCTTACCAGGACAGATTTCATTATTATCGTAAATTTAAAAAGTTACCCAATATTCGCCAGCCGAAATTGTTTAATGAGAAAATTCTGTATCGTAAATTTGTCACCGGCGACTATGTTCGTTATGGGATCCTTTCGGACAAAGTATTGGTGAGAGACTACATAGCAAAAACCATTGGTGACGAGTATTTAATTCCCTTGCTGCACGAAACGGATAAGCCCGTTACGCTGTTAGGACTTAAGTCGTTAAAAGATACGGTTATAAAATCCAACCACGGCTCAGGAATGGTGGAAATCCTGCTGGAAGAACCGGATTGTATTCAGAAGCAGTTGCTGATCAAGCGGTGCGAAGAGTGGCTAACCCGTGACTTCTCACTGGAAGCGCGTGAAATCCATTATCGCTATATCAAACCGCGGATTTTGGTTGAGCAGTACGTAGGTGACGGCAAGTTTGCTGCTGTCGACTATAAGTTTCATATGTTTAACAAGAAAGACGGCAACTTTGAGTACGTGCTGCAGATCATCTACAACCGTTGTGGAAACTCACCGCTGTCGATGAACTTCTACGTTAACAGCCTGACGTCGTGCTTCTATAAAATCCGCGATACCGGGTTGGACATCAGCAACGATTTGCCGACGCTGTACAAAGCGCTGGAGCTGAGCAAGAAACTGGCGAATGATTTCGACTACGTGCGGGTGGACTGGTACATCAATGACGGGCAGATTTACTTTGGTGAGCTGACCTTCACGCCGGGCGCGGGGCTGGTGACCGGACTGGATCACGGTCTCAATGAGATCATGGGCAACATGTGGGTGCAGGACCATAAATCTGAGGTTTTGCCAAGACCGGCAGGTGAAGTGGCAGCATTGCCTGTGGTGTTGAAGAAAATCTGAACTGCGCCTGACGACACGACGAGCCGCTTTCTCTCAGAACGCGGCTCGTTTGCATTTTAAGGCATTGGGTAGTCAGCCGGCGTATGGCTCATCACGTCGACAAACACATCTTTGGTGATATGCCAGAAGTTGAGCAGGTTATCCATGCTCAGAGTGATACCCAGCAGGCCGGTCACGAACCAGCATGACATGCCAATCCCGATGCCGGTAAAGATGAATGCCATGCCGTTATGGCTGGTCTGGCGGCACTTCACTTTCAACGTGCTGGCCATAAACATCATCACTGCGCTAACCAGTTCCCATCTCATCAACACCAGGCTGGCGGTTAAGGTACCCATATCTTTTTAAACTCCGCGACAAATCATGCCTGACATTGATCTGCGCCACATGCAGGACAAAAAGTTGCCAGGATTGCTTTTTATCTGAGCTGGCTCAGGAGCCATAGAAGTGTGACGACGGTCACATTATATCACTCGATTTTAAAAATTGAACAATTTTTAGGCCTGGTATGGTAGTTTTTTTGCACCTGATAAAATACACCTTAATTTCCCGTGGGTTATCATTTTTACGTGATTGGGCCTGATGGTATAACAGGCCAGATTAATTTAACTTAGTCAAAAAGTCGGTCGTTTCTCTCACCGCGAATTCTGCCAATTAAGCAATTATTTTTATCATCTTAAGAATTTTATATTTAATTTAAGTAAGTTAGCACTATTTTGAGACGGCCGATGATAATTGTTATCATTTATAAAGTTTAATTTTTCTTGGTATTACCGCTATTTACCGCTGTTTCTGCTGCCAGTAACCTCCCCAAAAACAACTCTTTAATATTGCTAGCAATTTTCAGGATAGATAATCACTTAATTTCCGTTTAGGCATTTTTCATTCTGACTTAAGTCAAATTAACCTCTTTAAGAGGAATCTGACCTGTCGAAAGTTGTACAAGCCGACATTGGGTTGTAGGATTTTTTAAAACAAAAAGTCTTATAACTCATTCCCTTCCATTGCGCGGGGTGAGAATTCCTGTCCCTCAAATAAGCTCGCTCAATAATCGTCATCGTGAAATGTCTTTATGGAGCAATAAAAATTAAATAAGGAGCCTTTGTGTTTTTCAATGGCTGTTTGCGGCTGAAAGGCCTGTTTTATCACCAGAGAACTTCCCTGGCTCTGTGTCTGCTACTGGGTTCATTACCACAGAGCAGCCAGGCCTCGGAAACCTATGACCAGATGATTGTTCAGGCCCGGTCGGGCAACAGCTCACCGGTGCTGGACTGGCTGGCGAAGGAGGCTGACCGCCGTCCGCTGACCCGTGGAGAATTGGCTGACGGGTTGCAGATTGCTGGTTGGGCAAACCAGGACCGCCAGGTTGTCGACATCTGGCAGCGTTATCAGGCCAGTGGGCCTCTGCCTGTGCGGGCCAGGGTGGCTGTTGCCCGGGCTTACCGTAATCTGAAAGAGTGGAATACCTCTTTGCTGTTATGGCATGAGGCTCTACGGGCTGAGCCTGACAATGACGATCTGAACAGCGGGCTGATTATGACGCTGGCGGACAGCGGTGACACCACTTCAGCTCAGCAGCTTGCCCGCCAGCGTCTCGTTGTCAGGCAGACTCCTCAACGTTATCTGGATCTGACCTACGCTCAGCGAGCGGCAGGCAGGGACTGGGACGCTCTGCAAACGGCCAGCGAAGCGAAACGCCATTTTCCTGATGACGTTACCCTGCGCCGCGACTATGTTGCCACCCTTTCGCTGAACCGGGTCAGTGGCCCGGCGCTGCGGAATGCGGCCACTGCCCAACTTCCTGCTGCAAAACAGCGCAAGCTTCAGGCTGATGCAGCCGCACAAGAAGTTCGTATCGCCGTGACTGCCAGCCGTTCGGAGGCTGAGCGTTTTCGTGTGGCCGACCGCGCGCTTGCCGACTACGACCGCCTGCTGGGACTGTTTGTGCCGTTTTACGACCTGTTCCCGCCGGAATTTACCGGCATGGTGCTGGCGGTAACCTGCCTGCTGCAGTTCACCATCAGCCTGCTGATTGAGCGGCGCTACGAGCACAAGCTGGGCAGCGCGCTGTTCTGGGTGATCTGGTATCCGCTGGTGTACTGGATGCTGAGCCTGTTCACCACCCTGGTGGCCTTCCCGAAGGTGATGCTGCGTTCGAAGCCGCGTCGCGCCCGCTGGGAAAGTCCTGATCGTGGCATAGAAAAAGGATAGTGAGATGAAAACACCCTTGATCATTACCGAGCGCGGCTGGTTTCCACGGTTGTTCGATATCGTTCTGACCCTGATTGGCTGGTGCGGCTTCGTCTGGTTGTTCTGCACTGGCCTGCTGGCAATGCTGAAAAATACGCCATGGCTTGGCCCGCGCCCGCTGGTCTCTGAACTGAATACCGTCACGCTGTATGCCGCCATCGCGGTGTTTAACGCGCTGGTACTGATCGGCTGGGCCAAGTACAACCAGCTGCGCTTCCGGGTAGAACGGCGCAGCCGCCGTCCCGGTTTGCGTCCTCAGGAAGTGGTGCAGAGTTTTGCGATCGCCCCATCGGAAGTGGCGCTGCTGAGCCGTCACGACCTGCTGCGGGTGCATCACGATGAGCACGGCCACATCACCGAAGTGGAGGCGCTGCGTGAACCACGTTAACCAGAAGTCAGAACAAAAGCCGCTGCCTACTCTGCGCAAATCACTGCAGCGAATTTATCTGGTAATCATCGTGGTGTCGCTGTTGTTCAGTGGTATCTCGCTGTCGGTGCTGTCGATGTTTGCGCTGCGCAGCTACGCCGAAAACAATCTGCAGCTGGTGGCGACCACTATCAGCTACAGCGTGCCGCAGGCGGTGGCGACGGGCGATGCGGATTCGGTCACGGCCATCCTGCAGGAAATCGGCAGCAAGGCGGAGTTCGGCCATGCACGTATTCTTGATCCGCAGGGGCATCTGCTGACCCGCTGGCCGCCGCCTGATGATGATAAGCATCATGCAGCCAGTCAGCTGGTGTCGCAGTGGCTGTTTCCTGTACCGGTCAATGTACCGATCATGGTGGGTCAGCAGCAGGTCGGGCAGGTGTGGCTTACCGGCAGTGCCAGCCGGGTGTTGCACTATCTCAGTCAGGCGATGAAGTGGCTGGGTGGCAGTCTGCTGGTGACGGCAATGCTGGCGTTCTGGCTGTCGCACCGGATGCATGCTGGTATCCTCGCCGGGTTGCAGAATATCGCTTCGGTGGCACATGATGTCCGGCGGCGACGGGCCTTCTCTCAGCGCGTGCCGTCTTCCTCTATTGCAGAACTCAACAAGCTGAGCGGGGATTTCAACAGCCTGCTTGACGAGCTTTCCGACTGGCAAAATAAACTGCAGCAGGAAAATGACACTCTCGCTCATCAGGTGCGGCACGATGCCCTGACCGGCCTGCCAAACCGCACCGCGTTTGAACAGGAGCTGCAAAAGCAACTGGGCAATCCGCAGACAGCCAGCCAGGTCGCCGTGCTGTTTATCGATGGTGACCGCTTCAAGGAAGTGAATGACCACTATGGCCATGCCGCTGGTGACTGCGTGCTTGCCGCCATGGCTCATCGCCTGCGGAACCGACTGCGTAAGGACGATCTGGTAGCCCGGCTGGGTGGCGATGAGTTTGCCGTGCTGCTGTCATCAATTGAGAACGGCGAACAGGCCGGAAGAGTGGCTGAGAATGTGATAGAGGCGATGCGGGAGCCGATCAAGCTGGAAGATGGCACGCTGATAGCTCAGTCGCTTAGCGTCGGTGTGGCGCTGGCGAAGAACCACAGCTCCGGGGAAGCGATGATTGCTCAGGCCGATGCGGCGATGTACCACATTAAAGAGCTGGGCGGCGGCTGGTATTTTTCACCCTCGTTCTGGGGCCAGCCTCCTGAGGAGGCTCTTAAGCAGCGGGGCAGGGCTTAATCAGCACGGGCGGAATAAATCCCGCCCGTAAGAACTGATTCGCCCGGCTTAATTGCAGACAGTGCAGCCGTTTTTTTCGGCGGCTTTGGGATAGGCCTGAGTCGGAAAATCGCTGCAGTCGAAGTGGTAGCTCGCCGGGCGGCTCAGCGACTGGCGGCGCATGGTGTGACGATACGCAGTAGGCGTCTGAGAAAACTGCCGGCGGAACACGCGAGAAAACGTCTGCTGCGAATCGTAACCATACTGCATGGCAATATCGAATACCGGGCGCTGGGTCTGGCGTAAAGCCTCTGCTGCCAGCGTCAGGCGGCGTTCGCGGATATAGCCTCCCAGCGTCTGTCGGGTCACCGTGCGGAACATCCTTTGCAGGTGCCATTTCGAATAGCCAGATTTGGCGGCGACTTCATCAATAGAGAGTGTTTTATCAAGGTTACTTTCGATCCAGTCGGTAAGAGTGTGGATGATATCGTCATGCATACTTTGTCTTCTCCCTGGTGCCTGGCGGTCGTGGAATAACAGACTGGCGGACAATTTTCATTTCGCCTTCTTAATGGGGGCTGAGTATAATTCCTCAAGTTAACTTGAGGTAAAGAGCTAAATGAAAAAAAGTCGCAACTACCCGAACAAGCGCGAGCTGACGCCGGGGGACGTGGCGCTGCGCTGCGGCGTCGCCGTTTCGGCGCTGCATTTCTATGAAAGTAAAGGATTAATCAGCAGTTTCCGCAATGGCGGCAATCAACGGCGCTATCACCGTGACGTGCTCAGGCGCGTGGCTATTATTAAAATCGCCCAGCGTATTGGCATCCCTCTCGCCACTATCGGCGAACACCTGATGCAGTTCCCGGCCGGGAAAAGAATGACGCCGAAAGAGTGGGCGGTGCTGACGAAGAAGTGGCGTGAAGAGCTGGACAGCCGCATCAGTACGCTGACCCGTCTGCGCGACGATCTGGATGGCTGCATCGGCTGTGGCTGCCTGTCGATGGAAGATTGCCCGCTGCGTAACCCGGATGACCAGCTCAGCGAGCGCGGTACCGGTGCCATCCTGCTGGAGCCAGCCCGGAACTGAGGGCGTCTATACTGAGAGTTCTTCGATTACTACAAGGACTGGTCATGATCACCGTTCACCACCTGAATAACTCCCGCTCACAGCGGGTTCTCTGGATGCTGGAAGAGCTTGAAGTCCCCTATCAGATTAAACAGTATCAGCGGGAATCGACCATGCTGGCCCCCGAATCCCTGAAAAAAGTTCATCCTCTCGGAAAATCCCCGGTGATCACCGACGAAAATCGGGTGATTGCCGAGTCCGGCGCGATCCTTGAATATCTGGTTGAGCGGTATGACGCAGAATATCGCCTGAAACTTCTTAATGAAGATGAACGCCTGCAGTCTCGATACTGGCTGCACTATGCCGAAGGGTCGCTGATGCCGCTGCTGGTGATGAAACTGATCTTCAGCCGGATGGGCAAGCCGCCGGTGCCGTGGCTGCTGCGCCCGATTGGCAGTGCGTTTGGTAAAGGCGTACAGAAGGGCTATCTCGACAAGCAGCTTGCCACCCACCGGGAATTTATTGAACAGCATCTGGCAAAAAACGAGTGGTTTGCAGGCACCCAGTTCAGCATTGCTGATGTGCAGATGAGCTTCCCCATTCAGGCTCTGAGCGCCCGTGGTGGCGCAGACAGCAGCCCGGCGATTCAGACCTGGCTTAATAAAGTGCAAAACCGTGCCGCCTGGCAGCGCGCCCTGCAAAAGGGAGGCGATGTAAACCCCGGCTGAATGGTTTTTTGCCGGTTTTACTCAATCGTTTCATCCCGCCGCACCAGGGCCAGCGGTCATAAGAAAGAGCTATTACGACCGCAACGGACGGATGAGTAGAGTCACAATTGCGTGGCGTCATTGCCACGCCTGAGCCTGGATGGCTGCATTCTGCAAATTTATGCACGTTCGGGAGTTGAAAGTGCACCGATAAAGGCAGGATAATCGTTTGCCTTTCCATAAATCATAAGAAATCTCAGGGGATTTTTCTCAATGTCGACTCCTTCTCATCAGGCCGGCGGATCTTTAGACGCCTGGTTTAAAATCTCTGCGCGCGGCAGTTCCGTTCGTCAGGAGGTAATAGCCGGCCTTACCACCTTCCTTGCTATGGTCTATTCGGTCATTGTCGTGCCGTCTATGCTGGGCAAAGCAGGATTTCCGCCGACTGCCGTTTTCGTTTCTACTTGTCTGGTGGCGGGCTTTGGTTCGTTAGTTATGGGTTTGTGGGCCAATCTGCCAATGGCGATCGGCTGCGCGATCTCCCTGACCGCGTTTACCGCGTTCAGTCTGGTGCTGGGCCAGCATATCAGCGTGCCTGTTGCGCTGGGTGCCGTGTTCCTGATGGGCGTACTGTTTACCGTTATTTCGGCTACCGGCATTCGTGCCTGGATCCTGCGTAACCTGCCAATGGGCGTGGCGCACGGTACCGGCGTGGGGATCGGTCTGTTCCTGCTGCTGATCGCTGCTGATGGTGTGGGCCTGGTGGTTAAAAACCCGGCACCTGGCCTGCCCGTGGCGCTGGGTGATTTCGCGTCCTTTCCGGTAATGATGTCGTTGCTGGGTCTGGCGGTGATTTTCGGCCTGGAAAAACTGCGCGTGCCGGGTGGCATTCTGCTGACCATGATCGCCATTTCAGTGCTGGGCCTGATCTTCGATCCGACGGTGAAGTATCAGGGGCTGTTTGCCATGCCTTCGCTGTCTGATGCGCAGGGCAATTCGCTGGTGTTCAGTCTGGATATCCTGGGAGCGTTGAAACCTGCCGTGCTGCCAAGCGTTCTGGCGCTGGTGATGACCGCCGTGTTTGATGCCACCGGTACCATTCGCGCGGTAGCGGGACAGGCTAACCTGCTGGATAAAGACAACCAGATTATCAATGGCGGCAAAGCACTGACCACGGATTCCCTGAGCAGCGTGTTCTCTGGTCTGGTGGGTGGCGCACCTGCGGCTGTGTATATCGAGTCTGCGGCGGGTACGGCGGCGGGTGGTAAAACCGGTCTGACGGCGATTGTGGTTGGCGTGCTGTTCCTGCTGATCCTGTTCCTGTCGCCGCTGGCTTACCTGGTGCCGGGTTATGCCACTGCACCTGCGCTGATGTACGTTGGTTTGCTGATGCTGAGCAACGTCTCCAAAATCGACTTCAGTGATTTTGTGGACGCCATGTCTGGCCTGCTGGCTGCGGTGTTTATCGTACTGACCTGCAACATTGTGACCGGCATCATGCTGGGCTTTGGCTCACTGGTGATTGGCCGTATCTTTGCCGGTGAGTGGCGCAAGCTGAACGTCGGAACGGTGGTGATTGCTGTCGCGCTGGTGGCTTTCTACGCTGGCGGCTGGGCGATTTAACCCTTCTCTCTGAGAGGCCGGTAGCCCGGCCTCTTTTGTCTGAAATTACCGCACTTTTCTTACTTTTAGCGCATTTCCTGTTTTTAAACGGTTCCCATTTTTGTTTTACTATCAGTTAAGGCCTGCCCGGAGCAGGTTTGTGACAAAAACCTGGAAGCTATGTAAGGACAACATGGAAATCTTTTTTACTATTTTGATACTGACGCTGATGGTGTCGCTATCTGGCGTTGCAGCCCGTATTATTCCTTTTCAAATCCCCCTGCCGTTAGTGCAGATCGTTTTGGGCGCACTGCTCGCCTGGCCGACCTTTGGCCTGCACGTCGATTTCGACCCCGAGCTGTTCCTCGTGCTGTTTATCCCGCCGCTGCTGTTCGCTGACGGCTGGAAAACGCCAACCAGCGAGTTTCTGCACCACGGACGGGAGATTATCGGCCTTGCGCTGGTGCTGGTGCTGATTACCGTGGTCGGGATTGGTTATCTGATTTACTGGCTGGTACCGGGCATTCCGCTACTGCCAGCCTTTGCTCTGGCGGCGGTGCTGTCGCCAACCGATGCCGTGGCACTCTCCGGGATCGTCGGAGAAGGGCGCATTCCGAAGAAAATTATGTCGATTCTGCAGGGCGAGGCGCTGATGAACGATGCGTCTGGCCTGGTATCGCTGAAGTTTGCCGTCGCGGTGGCGATGGGAACAATGGTGTTTACCGTTTCCGGTGCGTCGATTGAGTTCGTTAAAGTGGCGGTCGGTGGCCTGCTGGCGGGTATCGCTATCTGCTGGCTGTACGGTAAATCGCTGCGCCTGTTCAGCCGCTGGAGCGGTGACGATCCGGCCACGCAGACGGTGCTGCTGCTGCTGCTGCCGTTTGCTTCCTACCTGATCGCTGAACATATCGGCGTTTCCGGCATCCTGGCGGCCGTGGCGGCGGGGATGACCATCACCCGTTCCGGCATTATCCGTCAGGCTCCGCTGGCGATGCGGTTGCGTGCCAACAGCGTCTGGCAGATGCTGGAGTTTGTGTTTAACGGTATGGTATTCCTGATGCTGGGCCTGCAGCTGCCGGATATCCTGCAGATTTCCGTTACCCAGGCGGATGCCGATCCGAATGTGGATCTGTGGATGCTGGTGCTGTCGGTGGTGCTGGTGTATGCCGCGCTGATGGTGGTGCGCTTTGCGTGGCTTTGGACCATGCGTCTGATCAGCAAACGTCTGCTGCGCAACAACCCGATGGAGTTCACCAGCTATTCACTGCGTGAGCTGCTGATTGCCTCTTTTGCCGGTGTACGCGGAGCGATCACGCTTGCCGGTGTGCTCTCTATTCCTCTGTTCCTGACCAACGGGGATGCGTTCCCGGCCCGATATGAGCTGGTGTTCATTGCGACAGGGGTTATTCTGTTTTCCCTGCTGGTGGGGGTGCTGTTGCTGCCGTTGCTGCTGCGGGGAGTGGAAGGGATGGACAAAACCGCCCATCGCCATGAGATGCAGATGGCCCGTGCGGTGATGGCCGGAACAGCAATCGAGAGTCTGCATAAGATGGAAGAGCGTCTGACAGCGGATACCGAGGAGAACATCGATCCTGAGCTGGTGAAAGAGATCAGTTCAAGGGTGATTGGCAATATGCGTCGCCGGGTGGATGGCAAGGACGATCTGGAGCGTTCGCTGTACGCCGAAAATCTGGAACGTCGCTTCCGCCTGACGGCATTACGAGCCGAGCGCGGCGAACTGTATCACCTGCGTGCCACGCAAAAGATCAGCAACGAGACGATGCAGAAGATGCTGCACGATCTCGACCTGCTGGAAACGCTGCTGATAGAGAAAGAAGAGTAGTTCTTAAAATGAACAAAGGCAGGGTGGTCAGCCCTGCCTTTGTTCAGGTTCCGTCGGCCCTTACGGGCGTCCGGTCAGCTGCTTGATGGCAACAATAATCTGCAATGTGATGTGGATAATCTCCAGCGTCACAGGGATCGAGGTCAGACTTATCACCTGGCAGTCTCCACTTTTGAAGAGTGCCACCCGCCGCAAGTGCTTTTGGGTTCCCCCTTGCGGCGTGTATCAGCCGATCAGGCGGCACAGTTAGGGAGCAGGTCACCAGCCTTAACCGGAACAGAAAAAAACCGACTTACCAGGTCGGTTTTTTTTCGCCCCTAAAGCGAAAGCGTCGGTGTCTCACCAGGCCAGAACTCCCGGCAACAGGCGATCCATGCCTGGGCGCTTTTCGACAGGTAGCTGCCTTCCCGCCAGATCAGCCCCAGTTTCCACACCAGGTCCGACTCCAGCGGCAGCCACAGCAGCTGGCTCTTGTCCAGGCGCTGACAGATTGGCTCCGGCAGGATCGCCACCCCCATTCCTGCCTGCACCATCGCCGCCAGAAAATCCCACTGCCCGCTGCGTACCGCAATGTGTGGCGCAAAGCCGCTGGCCTGAAAAGCGCGCATCAGCTGGCGGTTCAGCGAAAACTCCTCGTTGTAAATCAGGATCGGATGCCCGGCCAGTTCGGCAATCGGGATGTGGCTGCGGCGCAGCCATTCGGTGGTGCGGGGCACCAGAACGCAGAGTGGGTGGCTCATCAGCGGCAGCGCGTTGAGCGGTAAATCGTCGGCCACCGGCAGAGCGGTCATGGCAATATCGAGGCTGCCCGACAGGACCGCCTGCTGGACTGTCAGCCCGCCGAATTCTGAGATTTTTAGTTCCACTCCCGGGTAGCGGTGGCGGAACGCGGAAATCGATCCGGCGATCTGCATTCCCACCATCGGTGGAATGCCCAGCCGCAGCTCGCCGGTCTTCAGATCGTTAATGTCGCTGATTTCCGCCTCAAGCTGCTTGAACTCCTGCAGGATGGTCATCCCGCGCTGATAGACCGCCTGTCCGGTATCGGTCAGATGCAGCTTGCGCCCTTCGCGGATCAGTAGCGTGCAGCCAAGCTCGTCTTCGAGCTGACGCAGCATCTTACTGATGGTGGGCTGGGTGACATAAAGCTGTTCTGCCGCACGGGTAAAGCTTTGCTGGCGCACCACTTCGACAAAATAACGCAGGGCCCGGACGTCCATAAATATTCCTGTAAGGCATAGTTTGAATAATATTAAGTCATTTTTTTCACCCTTTGTTACCGCTTTATAATATTTCCACGCAATACTCAGGGGAGAAGTCATCATGGCGTTAGCAATACGTCCGCAGAGAACGGGCTGGCTGCAACGTGTTCAGGTTCCGCTACAGGTTGTTCTGTATATCGTTTTCTTTATTGTTGCTCAGCAACTGGTGGACTGGCTGCATCTGCCGCTTCCCGCCAATATCGTGGGCATGCTGCTATTACTGGCGCTGATCATGCTGCGCGTGCTGCCGCTTGGCTGGGTGAAGGCCGGGTCAAAATGGCTGCTGGCCGAGATGCTGCTGTTTTTCGTTCCGGCAGTGGTGGCGGTGGTTAACTACTCGCAGCTGCTGCGGGTCGAGGGCTGGCGCATCATGCTGGTGATAGGTATCAGCACGTTGCTGGTGCTCTCCGCCACGGCGCTGGTGGTGGACCGCGTTTATCGCCTGGAAATCTGGCTGGCTGAGCGCAAACAGGGGAAGCGTGATGAATAACCTGATCGTCAGCATTCTTTGCCTGATCGCCACGCTGCTGATCTATTACCTCAATAAACGCCTGTATCGTCGCTGGCACAAGCTGGTAATGATGCCGCTGGTGATGACACCGATGGTGCTGGTGGCGCTGCTGCTGGTGACCCATATCAGCTGGCAGAACTACATTGGCGAGAGCCACTGGCTGCTGTGGCTGCTTGGCCCGGCGACGCTGGCCTTTGCGGTGCCGGTCTATGAAAACATGGCGATAATCCGGCGTCACTGGATGTCACTGACCGCCGGAGTGGTCACTGCCACGCTGGTCGCCGTATTCAGTTCGGTCTGGCTGGCGAGACTGATGACGCTGCCCGAAGAGGTCCAGCGCAGCCTGGCGGTTCGTTCCATCACCACGCCTTTTGCGCTCGCCGCTGCCAAACAGCTCGGCGGCCAGCCTGACCTGGTGGCGCTGTTTGTGGTGATCACCGGTGTGTTTGGCATGGCGGTTGGCGATGTGCTGTTTCTGCGCCTGGCGGTGAAACAGGGAATGGCGAAGGGGGCGGGCTTTGGCGCGGCTTCTCACGGGGCGGGAACGGCCAGAGCCTACGAGATCGGCCAGGGAGAGGGCGTGGTCTCCAGCCTGGTGATGATGCTTTCCGGCATCGTTACGGTGATTATCGCTCCGGCTATCGGCCATCTGATGTGGGCCGCCGTCTGAGACATATTCTGTTACACGCTGAAGTTTAATGTTAAGTAAATACGGTACTGATTCACCGCTGTCTCATATGAATCGCGCTGATGATGGTTTACTCTGCGAAGCCGCCCGACAAAGGCGTGAGTAAATTCATCAGGAGAATAAAATGAAAGCAGTGGCAACTACCGCAGGCGCGCTGGCGCTTCTGGCTCTGGCAGGATCGGCGCAGGCAATTGATGGCGGCGTTGATGTGGGGCGTGAGTACACTAACCTGCACGCGGGCCTGGGCACCAACACCCCGGGCTTCGCTCTGTCAGGTAACTGGTTGCGCAGCGACCATGACGGCAGCATGGGCAGCGTCGGTCTGGGCTACAATGTGGCAGTAGGGGATGTGTTCCTGACGCCAGGCGTTAAGGCTATTTCCACCAATCCTCGCGACAGCAAAGACGGCTATGCGGTTGCTGTGGGCGCGGGCGTCAGCGTTCCTGTGACCAAAATGTTCAACGTTTACGGCCAGTACTACTACTCGCCGGACGCCTTCTCCAGCCATATCGATAACTACCAGGAAGCCTCTGCAGGCGTCAGCTTCCAGCCAATTTCGCTGGTTGACGTGCACGTTGGTTACCAGTACATGGCGATGAACGGCAAAGACGGCCGTAAAGACAACGTGATTGCCGATGGCCCTTACGTGGGTGCATCCCTGCATTTCTGATGCAAAGGGCGGATCAGCGATCCGCTCCTTTTTTCCGATCTCATCTGCCTTTTCTTAGTGCGCCTTTCCGCTGTCTATACCCACTCCCGTCTGTGAACGAACAAACTGCGCCTGAAAACGCTGCCGCTCCAGCGCACCTTCAGCCGAGTTATCGGTAATGGAAAACAGCCAGGTGCCAATAAAGGCCACCAGCATCGAGAATAACGCCGGATACTCATACGGGAACACGGGTTTCGCGTTGCCCAGCACCTGTACCCAGATAGTCGGCCCAAGGATCATCAGCACCACCGCCGTCAACAGCCCCAGCCAGCCGCCGATCATGGCCCCGCGGGTGGTCAGCTTCGACCAGTACATCGACAGCAGGATAATCGGAAAGTTACAGCTGGCGGCAATCGAGAAGGCCAGCCCGACCATAAAGGCGATGTTCTGCTTCTCAAACATGATCCCCAGCGCGATAGCCACAAAGCCCAGCAGCACCACGGTAATTTTAGAGATCCTCAACTCCTCCAGCTCCGTCGCCTGGCCTTTACGTATCACGCTGGCGTAGAGATCGTGAGATACCGCTGAAGCACCAGCCAGCGTCAGTCCGGCCACCACCGCAAGGATCGTGGCGAAGGCGACAGCAGAAATAAATCCGAGGAACAGGCTGCCACCCACCGCATCGGCCAGATGCACCGCCGCCATATTATTGCCGCCAATCAGCGCGCCGCTGGCATCTTTAAAGGCCGGATTGGCCCCGACCAGCAGGATGGCACCAAAACCGATTATAAAGGTCAGGAAGTAGAAATATCCCATAAAACCAGTGGCATAGAACACGCTTTTGCGGGCCTCACGTGCATCGCTGACCGTGAAGAAGCGCATCAGAATATGCGGCAGACCCGCAGTGCCAAACATCAGGCCCAGCCCGAGTGACAGCGCCGAAATCGGGTCATGTACCAGCCCGCCAGGCCGCATAATTTCAACTCCTTTCGGGTGCACCGCCATCGCCTGAGTGAACAGGTTATTGAAGCTGAAGCCAACGGTTTTCATCACCATAATCGCCATAAAGCTGGCGCCGAACAGCAGCAATACCGCTTTGATAATCTGTACCCAGGTAGTGGCCAGCATGCCGCCGAACAGCACGTAGAGCACCATCAGAATGCCGACCAGGATCACCGCGACGTGGTAATCCAGCCCGAACAATAACTGGATCAGCTTGCCTGCTCCCACCATCTGCGCAATCAGATAGAGCGCCACCACCACCAGCGAGCCGCAGGCGGAGAGCGTGCGGATCGGCATCTGCTTCAGGCGATAAGAGGCCACGTCAGCGAAGGTATAGCGGCCCAGGTTGCGCAGCCGTTCCGCAATCAGAAACAGGATAATCGGCCAGCCCACCAGGAAGCCCAGCGAGTAGATCAGCCCGTCGTACCCAGAGGTATAAACCAGCGCCGAAATCCCGAGGAATGAGGCGGCAGACATAAAGTCACCGGCCATCGCCAGACCGTTCTGAAAGCCGGTGATATTGCCCCCGGCGGTGTAGTAATCGCTGCGAGAGCGGGTGCGTTTTGAGGCCCAGTAAGTGATCCCCAGCGTTGCCGCTACGAAGATGATAAACAGCACGATGGCTTCAACGTTGACAGCCTGTTTCTGAACTTCGCCGGTAATGGCATCTGCGGCCAGCACGGAGCCGGGCAGCAGGGCAGCCAGGCTGACAGTAAGATAACGGAGTTTCATCCCTTCACCTCATTCAGCAGCTCTCGGGTCAGGCGGTCAAATTCGCCATTGGCCCGCCAGACATAAACGCCGGTCAGCAGGAAGGAGATAACAATCAGGCCTACGCCGATGGGAATACCGCGCGTCACGCTGGTGTCCGCGCTAAGCGGAGTACCCAGCCAGCCAGGGGCGAAAGCAATCAGCAAAATAAAGCCGACGTAGAGGATCAGCATAATAACGGAGAGTAGGGTGGCAAAGGCCTGGCGTTTTCTCACCAGTTCTTTAAAGCGGGCACTCTTCTCTATCCGTTGATAGATAAGATCATTCATCGCAGAGTCTCCAGAGGTGATATTTTGGGCGTGCTATCTTTACTTGCCATTTTGCGTTCCGGCAGTGCTCACCATCCTCACGTACTTTGTGTACGCTGCGGTGGTTGCGCGCTGGCAGAACGCAAACTGCCTGCGCCGATAACGTACGCCTGTAGGGTGTTTTTATTATTTAATTATTTTTTACTACATTAATAACAGGACAGGTAACAGGTTATGGTCAGATAAAACCAGGCAAGCCACAGCAGATCAAATATATCTGCCGGGCTTTCTGATAGTTTAATTAAGGCATTTTAATTGCCTGTTTCTCTTCAAGGAGTTTATCCACCACGCCAGGATCGGCAAGAGTGGAGGTATCACCCAGATTACTGGTATCGCCCGCGGCAATTTTACGCAGAATACGGCGCATTATTTTTCCGGAGCGGGTTTTCGGTAATGAATCAGTCCAGTGCAGCACGTCCGGCGTGGCAATCGGGCCGATCTCTTTACGCACCCAGTTACGGACTTCGCTGTACAGTTCCGGTGAAGGATCTTCGCCGCTGTTCAGCGTGATATAGGCGTAAATAGCCTGGCCTTTAATATTGTGCGGAATACCCACCACGGCGGCTTCGGCAATTTTAGGGTGCGAAACCAGCGCAGATTCTATTTCCGCTGTGCCCAGACGGTGACCGGAAACGTTCAGGACATCGTCAACGCGGCCGGTTATCCAGTAATAACCGTCTTCATCACGACGTGCGCCGTCACCGCTGAAATACATATTTTTGAAGGTGGAGAAATAGGTCTGCTCAAAGCGATCGTGATCGCCAAACAGGGTACGGGCCTGGCCGGGCCACGAGTCGATAATCACCAGGTTACCTTCACAGGCTCCTTCCTGAGCGTTCCCCTCGTTATCCACCAGTGCGGGCTGCACGCCGAAGAACGGTTTGGTGGCCGATCCGGCTTTCAGCTCAGTGGCACCCGGCAGCGGAGTGATCATGAAGCCCCCGGTCTCGGTCTGCCACCAGGTATCCACTATCGGACAGCGGCCGTCGCCAATTTTGTTGTAGTACCACTCCCAGGCTTCCGGGTTAATCGGTTCGCCGACCGAGCCCATAATACGCAGGCTGGAGCGATCGGTACCTTTGATGGCTTTATCGCCCTCAGCCATCAGCGCGCGGATCGCGGTTGGGGCGGTATACAGCAGGGTGACTTTATGTTTATCGACGACTTCAGCCATACGGCTCGGCTGCGGCCAGTTCGGCACGCCTTCAAACATCAGCGTGGTGGCACCACAGGCCAGCGGGCCGTACAGCAGATAGCTGTGGCCGGTGATCCAGCCAACATCGGCAGTACACCAGTAAACATCCTCAGGATGGTAATCGAAGACGTATTTAAAAGTGGTGGCTGCGTAGACCAGGTAGCCGCCGGTGGTATGCAGCACCCCTTTCGGTTTACCGGTTGAGCCAGAGGTATAAAGGATAAACAACGGGTCTTCCGCGTTCATCTCTTCCGGCTGGTGGTGTGCGCTGGCTTTGTTCATCAGCTCGTGCCACCAGATATCCCGGCCATTCTGCCAGCCAGTCTCTTTCCCGGTACGTCTGAACACCACCACGTTGGTGATGGTTTTGACGTTGGGGTTAGCCAGCGCATCATCGACATTCTTCTTCAGCGGGATGGTGCGGCCTGCCCGCACGCCTTCATCAGCGGTGATCACCAATTTCGCGTTGGAGTCAACGATCCGCCCGGCTACCGCTTCAGGCGAGAAGCCACCAAAAATCACCGAGTGAACGGCACCGATGCGGGCGCAGGCCAGCATGGCAACGGCGGCTTCCGGTACCATTGGCATATAGATAGCCACCACATCGCCTTTATTCACCCCCAGCTCTTTCAGTGAGTTGGCGAAGCGGCACACCTCGCGGTGCAGCTCCCGGAAGGTCAGCGTCTTGCTCTCGCTGGCGTCATCGCCTTCCCAGATAATGGCCGGGTGGTCGCCGCGAGTGTGCAGATGGCGATCAAGGCAGTTAGCCGCCAGGTTCAGCGTACCGTCCTCAAACCAGCTGATGCTGATATTGCCCGGTGCGAACGAAGTGTTCTTCACCATGGAAAAAGGTTTGATCCAGTCGAGGATTTTGCCCTGCTCGCCCCAGAATGCATCAGGATCCTGCACGGACTGTTGGTACATCGACTGGTACTGTTGAGCGTTGATCAGGGTATTTTCCGCAATGTTTGCGGGAACGGGATGACGGTGTTGTTGGCTCATAGCGAATCTCCTTGAAGATGTTAATAATATGTCAATCAAAGGTTAAGTGAAGCGAGCCGACGGGCTTTGTTTGCTTTTTGCGCCACAGATCACGTCATAACTGTACGTGATGAAAGCGGCTGAAAAATTACCTAACCGATGTGGAACTTCTGCTGTCATTTCCCCACCAAAGCGCCGCTGTACAAAAATAAGCTGGTCAAAATGAAGACGATTGAACCTTGTCAATGTTGCCAGCTCTGGTGATTTGTTGCATAGCTATGCGCAGGCGGTTTTAAATATTTCTAATTATAACAAGGAGTTAGTTTTGGAAGGGGGTTCTGGAATTTTATCCTGTTTGTTGCCGAAATATTAGCCGTATATCACATAGGGTTGCATTTATACCCGTGAAAATGGTACTGATTACGCGCCTGGAAATCAGGTTATCACCATCCAACATCCGCGAATTAGCCGACTTCGGCCTGACCTCCCTTGAGAGTGATTCAATCCGCACGCCAGAAGCGGATACCGGGTTTTGTTAAGGAAAAAAATTATGAAAGCTGCAAAATTCAGCCTTGCCTGGCAAATAGTGACGGCACTGGTGCTGGGGATCATCGTTGGTGCGATACTGCATAACCAACCGTCCGATCGTGAATGGTTAATCACTAACATTCTCAGCCCTGCTGGCGATATCTTTATCCACCTGATCAAAATGATCGTGGTGCCGATTGTTATCTCCACGCTGATCGTCGGTATCGCCGGTGTGGGTGATGCCAAGAAGCTCGGACGCATTGGCCTGAAAACCATCGTCTATTTTGAAGTGATTACCACCATTGCCATTGTGGTAGGGATTACCCTGGCGAACGTGTTTAAACCTGGCTACGGCATTGATATGTCGACGCTGGCAACGGTGGACATCTCTAAGTATGAAGCAACCACCGCGCAGGTGGAGAGTGGGGCGCACAGCCTGGTTACCACGATCCTGTCGCTGATCCCGCAGAATATTTTTGCGGCGATTGCGAAAGGTGAAATGCTGCCGATTATCTTCTTCTCGGTGCTGTTTGGTCTGGGGCTTTCCTCGCTGCCGTCAGAACATCGTGAGCCGTTGCTGAAGGTGTTCCGTTCCACTTCGGAAACGATGTTCAAAGTCACGCATATGATCATGCGCTATGCGCCGATTGGCGTGTTTGCGTTGATCTCTGTGACCATTGCCAACTTCGGCTTCGCTTCGCTGTGGCCGCTGGCCAAGCTGGTGATCCTGGTTTACGCCGCCATCCTGTTCTTCGCCTTTGTGGTGCTGGGTGCGGTGGCCCGTCTCTGCAAGCTGCGTATCACCACTTTGATGCGTATCCTGAAGGATGAGCTGATCCTCGCTTACTCCACCTCCAGCTCGGAAACCGTGTTGCCGCGTATTATGGAGAAGATGGAAGCCTACGGTGCGCCCAAGTCGATTACCAGCTTTGTGGTGCCGACCGGTTACTCCTTTAACCTTGACGGCTCCACGTTATACCAGAGCATCGCGGCGATCTTTATTGCCCAGCTCTACGGTATTGAGCTGTCCATCGGGCAGGAAATCGTGCTGGTGCTGACGCTGATGGTGACTTCAAAAGGGATTGCTGGCGTGCCTGGCGTCTCTTTCGTAGTGCTGCTGGCGACGCTGGGCAGTGTGGGCATTCCGCTGGAAGGCCTGGCGTTTATTGCTGGTGTGGACCGTATTATGGATATGGCCCGTACCGCGCTGAACGTGGTGGGTAACGCACTGGCGGTGTTGGTGATCGCCAAGTGGGAAAACCAGTTCGATACTCAGCAGGCAGTGGCCTATGAGTCTGAAATTAAGCGGATTGCTTCTCCGACTTAATCAATGTCTGGCTCTGGTGGGACAGTAATGTGCCACCAGAGTGATTCCCGCATCTTCCTCCTGATAACCTCTCAGTTCTGCTGTAAAACGACTATTATTCTCAGCGTTAACCTGCTACACCCGTTTTTCCACAGATCATAATGAATGATTTTAATTGATGGTTCTTCCTCAGCCCGTCCTTTCTTCGCTGAAAGATACATCCTCAATACTCTAAAACTCCTCTTTATAATAATGACTTAGGGATTTTGTGGTCATTACTTATCTGGAACCGGTTCACTTTGCAGGCTTCCCTTGCTGGCGGGCTTTTGTTGCGTAATGACGGTAAGGCGAAATTTAACTCCGACCGCTAAAGATCCCCGCCTGAGCGCCGAAAATATAAAAATCACAAATCATTAACTCTTAGGCCAATTTTGGCGCTCGCATCAAGGATCCGCTCCATGCGCACGAATTTACCCGTAACACAGCAGGAATATGTGTTTGATGAAAGTGCGACGCTGATGTCGACCACCGACACCAGCAGCCACATTACTTACGCGAACGATGCTTTTGTTGCGGTCAGCGGCTTCACGCCGGATGAGATTAACGGACAGCCTCACAATATGGTGCGCCATCCTGATATGCCGCCGGAGGCCTTTGCTGATATGTGGGCCACCCTGAAGCAGGGCGAACCCTGGACTGCACTGGTGAAGAACCGCCGTAAAAATGGCGATCATTACTGGGTGCGTGCCAACGCCATTCCGGTGGTGAGAGAGGGCAAAGTGCAGGGCTATATGTCGGTGCGCACCAGGCCTGCAAAGCAGGAGATCCAACAGGCAGAAGAGCTATACCGTGAGTTTCGGGAAGGCAAACGGAGAAGCTGGCGTTTCCATAAAGGGCTGCTGGTGCGCACCGGCCCGCTGCGCTGGTTATCGGCCGGGAAAACCCTCCCTCTGCGCTGGCGCATTCGAACACTGCTGCTGGCCCTACTGCCGCTGAGCGTCGCCGGTGTGTGGGCACTGGGGCTTCCCGGCCAGCCGCTGGGGATTTTCACCGCTGCAATGGCCGTATTGCTGTTCCTGGCCTCCGCGTTGATGGAGCAGCAAATATCCCGTCCGGTAGAGCGCATGTGCCAGCAGGCGCTGCGTGTGGCAACCGGAGCCAGCCATAAAGGTGAGCAGATGGATCGGGTGGATGAAGTGGGTACTACGCTGCGGGCTATCGGCCAGCTGGGCCTGATGTTTCGCTGGCTGGTGGATGATGTCAGCGGTCAGGCAATCAATGTGCTCAGCGCCAGCGACGCCATCGCCCAGGGCAATAACGATCTCAGCCGCCGCACTGAGCAGGCCGCCGCCAATGTGCAGCAGACGGCAGCCACCATGAATGAGCTGACCGCTACGGTGAAAAGCAATACGGAAACGGCGCAGCAGGTGAACAGCCTGTCGGGCAGTACCCGTGATGCGGCGACTCAGGGTGGCAAGGCAATGCATGAGATGGTCAGCATGATGGTCGAAATTGCCGACAGTTCGGAGAGAATTGCTAATATTACCAGCGTGATTGACAGTATTGCCTTCCAGACCAACATCCTGGCGCTGAATGCGGCGGTTGAAGCCGCGCGGGCAGGCGAGCAGGGCAAAGGCTTTGCGGTAGTGGCAGGTGAAGTACGCAGCCTGGCGCAGCGCAGCGCCAAAGCTGCCAGTGAAATCAAAGATCTGGTGGAAACCAGTGCCCTGAAGGTGCAGTCGGGCAGCTGCCATGTTAACGATGCCGGAAAAACCATGGAAAACATTGTCGCCCAGGTGCAGAACGTGACTTCCCTGATCGCGCAGATCAGCTCGGCCACTGCTGAACAGGCTACGGCCCTGAGTGAAGTCAGCCTTGCGGTGGAAGAGCTGGACAATATCACCCATCAGAATGCTGCCCGTGTGGAAGAAGGGGCACAGGCTTCTGGCCGTATGGCGCATCAGGCCACCCGGCTGGTTGAGGCAATCAGCGTCTTCCGTTAATCCTGTCGCAACTGAAGGGGCTGGCCCCTTCAGTTGAGTCTGTCAGTCACTCCCCGGGCATGATAAGTTTTCCTGATACTCTGATGACGGAAGCCGCTATGTCCACCACCCTCAGCCCCAGTTTTACCTCCCGGCCTCTGGTTCCTTATGCCCACAACTATCAGCATGGCGAAAGTGAGCCTGCGCATCAGCATGAATGTGCCCAGCTGATCCATAGCCTGACCGGGGTCGTGCGGGTGATCACTGACGCAGGCAGTTGGATTGTGCCGCCGGGGCGAGGAGTGTGGATGCCTCCCGGCGTCCGGCATGCGCTGCACATTACTGGTCAGGTGGCTGCCCGGACTGTATTTATCGATCCGCTGGCCAGGGCCGATCTGCCTGCCACCTGCCAGGTGGTTCAGGTTTCACCGTTGCTCAGGGAGCTGATTATTGCGGCGCTGGCTTTGCCAGAACAATACCAGCCACACACCCGCACCGAACGGATTTATGAGCTGTTGCTGGATGAAATTCGGGTGATGGACGTGCTGCCGTTTTCCCTGCCGGAGCCGAATACACCGCCACTTAAAGCGCTATGTCAGAAAATCCGGAATGAGCCAGGCGAGCGCTGGACGATGGAAAATGCCGCGCAACAGCTCAGCATCAGCAGCCGGACACTGGCCAGGCGTTTTTATCACGAAACGGGGCTGCAATTCAGTGACTGGGTCAGGCGCGCCAGGCTGATGGAGGCCCTGACGCGGCTGCCAGACCGGCGCAACGGCTTCGCAAATTTCCAGTGCAAAGTCTGTTTCGGTGAAGCAGAAGGTTTCTGGTGAGTATTCAAAGGTCCAGTGCGTTTCCGGCAGGCTGGCGCAGCGCAATCTGATTTGTCGGGTGGCACTGACCGCCAGCGCAACGATCTCTTCACGGCTCTGACGAAAGACCAGTTTGCGAAAAACCGGCGCCGTGGCGTTGTATAAATGCAGCGTTGCACGCCTGGCCCCCTCCAGCGCGACAAAGGTACGGTCGATTAAGTCGCTGCGAGCCTGCGTCAGGACCTGGATTGTGACTCCATCGGGGATCAGCTTTTCCTCAATCAGCGCGCGCACAAAGTTGAAATCTGTCAGCGAGGCGGAAGGGAAAGCCACTTCAATTTCCTTAAATCCGCACTGGAGCAACAGCTGCCAGAACAGTTTTTTTCGGTTACTGTCCATAGGTTCGGCCAGTGCCTGATTACCATCGCGCAGGTCTGTTGATAACCAGCGCGGGGCCTGCTGCAGGGTTTTTCCGGGCCACTGGCGGTCGGGTAAGGACAGCGGTGGAAAAGGGGCGTATTTGTCGCTCGGGGTTAACAGCATCTGGACTCTCCTGAAGAATGAGCCTTTATTGTGCCGAGCCGGTTATGCGTTCACTGGTGCAAAACTGACAGCTTGTGTCGTGAAACTGACAGGCTGTGGCAAAAAAAAGCAGGCCTTGCGGCCCGCCCTGTATAACGCCCTGGTGTTGACGTGATGAAACGGTGGTGAGGTCTGCTGCAGGTGGCAATCTAATTATAATGTGCTTGCAGTAGCAGACTTTTTGGCATTAATACGAGAGGCCACAGCTTTCTCAATAAAAAAACCCTTTATTGCATCGAAGCTTTTCAGACGATGAAAGGGACTTTATATTAAAAGTTCAGGTGACTGCAATTTTAAATTGTCACCTGGCAGGGAAATAAGATAAATGCGATATTTTTAAAATTAAAATCCTTATTTATCATGAGGGTTTTTTCATCTTCGCAGATTTTTCTTAACTGAGGCTCTGTGGGCGGGTAAGTTAGCACACCAGTATGACATTATTATTTAACACGTTGATTAAAAATAAAACAGGTGTTAATGAATTAGCTGAATAACTAAGGATAAATCTTATTTTAACGGAAATTATACCTGCTTCACACTTTGTTTTTTTAATCCGCTTCGCATATTTCATCAATTCCGTTGGAATAATTCAACTACAGTTAGTGACTTAGCGACTATTTTCTAACATCAGAGAGAGTAATGCGATGAGTCAGTTCTTTATGAATCAGAAAAATCAGCTGGTCAGTGAAGCTATCGAAGGGACGCTGCTCAGCAGCCGTTACCACAATATCAGCCTGCTGGATGCCGGGCCGGATATCCGGGTGGTGGTGCGCAATGACTGGGATAAAAAAGAAGTGGCGCTGATTTCTGGCGGTGGCTCGGGCCATGAGCCTGCCCACGTGGGTTTTGTCGGGAAAGGGATGCTGACGGCGGCGGTTTGCGGCGATATTTTTGCCTCGCCAAGCGTGGATGCCGTGCTCAGCGCCATCATCAATGTCACAGGTGATAAAGGCTGCCTGCTGATCGTGAAAAACTATACCGGCGATCGCCTTAACTTTGGTCTGGCGGCGGAAAAAGCGAAAAAACTGGGCTTTAAGGTGGAGCTGGTGATGGTAACCGATGACATTGCCCTGCCGGACAATCCACAGCCGCGCGGTATCGCCGGTACGGCACTGGTGCATAAGGTTGCCGGTTTTGCTGCCGCTCAGGGGAGATCGCTGCAGGAGGTTGCCACGCTGGCCAGTGAGGCCATTAAAGCCACAGCCAGTATCGGCCTGGCATTCTCCACCTGCCACGTGCCGGGTGAAAAGCGGGATGACCGCGTGAAGGAAGGGCAGAGCGAGCTGGGGATGGGGATCCACGGGGAACCTGGTGCTTCAGCGCTGAAGACGCAGAACAGTGAGGAAATTGTCGCCACGCTTGCAGAGAAACTGACAGCGAAGAATCCGGATAATAAGAAAGTGGCGCTGTTGGTGAATAACCTCGGTGGTTTTTCTGAGCTTGAAATGGCGGTGTTGACCCGTGAAGTGCTGCATTCTCCACTGGGTAAGCAGGTAGAGCTGCTCATTGGCCCGGCCACGCTGGTCAGCGCGCTGGACATGAAAGGGTTTTCGCTCTCCACTCTGGTCCTTTCCGCCTCCCTGGCTGAAGCGCTTACCGCGCCGGTTGAGGCAAACGGCTGGAAACCTGCGGTGAAAGTGCAGGATATTACGCCGATCATAGGCGAAAAAGTGGCCCGCGGTGAGAAAGCTAAGCCGTCAGATAATGCAGAGGTTGCAGCCGTTGTTGAGAGTATCTGCAACACGCTGATGGATCTGGAAAGCGAGCTGAATCAGCTGGATGCTAAAGTGGGCGATGGCGATACCGGTTCCACCTTTGCTGCCGGTGCCGGTAAGGTGCTGAAGGAGCTGGAAGCGAAACAGCTGCCGCTGAACGAGCTGCACAGCCTGCTGACGCAGGTCGGTGACGAGCTGGCGGTGGTGATGGGTGGCTCCAGCGGGGTGCTGATGTCGATCATGTTTACCGCGGCGGGGCAGAAGCTGGAAGAGGGTAAATCGCTGCCGGAGGCGCTGAGCTGGGGACTGGACCGCATGCAGCATTACGGCGGTGCACGTCCGGGACACCGTACGATGATTGATGCGCTGGATCCGGCGTTTGCCGCGCTGGTGAAGGGCGAAGGGCTGGAGAAAGTGGCGGCCGCAGCGAAGAAAGGTGCGGATGCTACGGCGCAGATGAATTCGGCGAAGGCTGGTCGCTCTTCCTATCTGAATGAGGACAGCCTCAATGGGGTGAAGGATCCGGGAGCTTTCGCGGTGGAGAGGGTGTTTGCGAAGTTGGCTGGAAACTGAGAACTAATAGCTAAAAGCTAAAAGCTAAAAGCTAAAAGCTAAAAGCTAAAAGCTAAACAGTGGCTGCGCGGGGAACCCTGGCCGCTCATAAAGACGCAAAAGCGCCGTCCGTGGCAGCTCGACTCAGGCCGTCCCTGGCCTGAGACGCTTTATTCCCGGCCAGGGTTCCCCGCGCTGCAAGCCTCAGAGTGGTTGGTCCAAAGATCTTCTCAATTGGTCTGAATTCTCCGCGCCATTAAGCCGCCACATTCTCATGATCCGGTAACTCATTCAGCGTGCGTTCGAAGCTGCGCAGACGTTTGTAGATCGACAGCAGTTCCACCAGCGTCGTCCACGAGTTAATCAGATACTGGAACGAGCCGCGCACCTGGTCGAACACGTTGGTGATCTGCGTCATCAGCCCAAGCGTAATCGCGCCGGTTATGATCGACGGAAACAGCACAAACAGGCTGAATACTGCGTCCAGCTGCAGGTAGAGAATGCGTGCAATGTTGAAGTACAGATAATGGAAATAGAGGCGGAAGTAGTTCTTACGCACGTTGTGGAACAGATCCCTTACCGTTGGCGGCCTGGCGCGATGCGGGTCATCCTCGCCGTACACCAGCTCCTTACGGTAGGCGGCTTCCACCCGCTGGTTACGGAACGACAGACCCGGCAGCTTGATACCGATCACCGCCAGCATCCCTGTCCCCAGCAGTGACCACAGTACGGCAGCAATCACCAGCGCGTAGGGGATACTGCCGAGGATTGGCACGGTTTTCACGTGGACTGACAGGGCAACCAGCACAGGCAGGAAGGCAATCAGCGTCATGATGGCATTGATAAAGCTGACGCCCATATCCTCAAGCGTGGATGAGAAGCGCATGGTGTCTTCCTGTACTCGCTGGGCAGCCCCTTCAATCCCCCGCAGTTCAGCCCAGTGATCCATATAGTAATTGTTCATTGCCGTGCGCCAGCGGAACACGTAATGGCTGATAAAGAACATGTTCAGCACGTCAATCACCACCGCAATCAGTGCGATGCTGAGGAACCCTTCAAGCTGGCTGTAAAAGGTTTCAATCTTCACGGTGTTGGGGTGAGCCATCGCGCGCTGGATCAAATCATAAAACGGTTCGTACCAGGCATTGACCGCCACGCCAACCTGCACGGAAAACCAGGTGACAAAGATAATCAGCGCTGAACCGAGCACCGACCAGCGCTGCCACGGATGCGGGCTGAACAGCGACCAGAATCCGGCAAACAGCACCACCACCAGCAGATAGTAAAGGTAGAAGGTCAGCCCTGACGGCGCGATAAAGCGCAGGGCGTTATTCGGCAGCGGAAGAGTCGCTCCATGAGAGAAAAGCGCCAGATGCAGAAGCCACTCACGGGCTTCACCGAACCACAGCAAAATGGCAATCGCAGACCAGAGAACGACACTGCTGAAAAAGAGCGCAGGCCTGGGGAAAAAAGATTTAAACATAGGCACTCCTGGTATTGTTCTCTTTTTATAACGCTTTTTGCCGTTAACAATCTCATTGCGGTTGTTTCTATTGATTACAGTCCCTCTTTAAAGAAATAAATGCTGAATAATTTTTAATCAATGCCGATAAACAGGAAAGAACCTCTGAGTAAAGGAGGAAATCTCTTGAACTGGCGGCGCTTTTCAGTTTATAGCTAGTACAGAATTTTCCTAAAAAAAGCAGCGCTCTGCCCGATTTAACGGTATGGAGCGCCCCCCATTTGCGCCAGGTGATGGCGTACCTGTAGTGCCGGGACTGACAAGGGTGACATCCGGGCAGCAGTTGGTGATCAGGCGAAAAGACCATGAATGACAATAGTGATGTGATGTACCGGCTGTTGGTGCAGAGTGTAGTCGACTACGCAATCTATATGCTGAAGCCGGATGGCACTGTGGCTAACTGGAATGCGGGAGCCGAACGGGCCAAAGGCTATAAGCCGGAAGAGATCGTTGGCAAAAACTTTGCCTGCTTCTACAGCGCCGAAGATCGGCTTAAAGGTCTGCCCCAGCTTGCGTTGCGCACTGCAGCAGATACCGGCCGTTACGAGGTGGAAGGCTGGCGCTATCGCAAAGACGGCAGCTCCTTCTGGGCCCACGTGGTACTGGACGCCGTTAAGGCGGAAGACGGCAGGCTGATTGGTTTTGCCAAAATCACCCGTGACTACACTGAACAGCGGACCAGGCTGGCAGAGCAGCGTTCCAGCGAGCGAAAATTCCGTCTGCTGGTGGAAGGCGTGACGGATTACGCCATCTATATGCTCGATCCGGACGGGCATGTGATGAACTGGAACGAAGGAGCCAGACGCTCCAAGGGCTATAACGCTGAGGAGATTGTCGGCAAACACTTCTCCGTGTTCTACAGTGCCGAAGACCGCCTGGCAAAGCTGCCCGAAACTAACCTGAAAACCGCCTATCGGACCGGGCGCTTTGAAGAGCAGGGCTGGCGCTATCGCAAAGATGGTAGTTCGTTCTGGGCCCACGTGGTGATTGATGCCATCCACGATGATGATGGCAAGCTGATTGGCTATGCCAAAATCACCCGTGACTGCACCGAGCAGCAGCGCCAGTTAAAAGAGCAGCGCGAACGCGAGCAGGTATTCCGCCGTCTGGTGGAAGGGGTGTCCGACTACGCCATTTATATGCTCGATCCCACCGGGCATGTGGTGAACTGGAACGCCGGTGCCCGCCGTGCCAAAGGCTACACCGCCGACGAAATTGTCGGCAAACACTTCTCCTGTTTCTACAGTGCACAGGACCGCCTCTCCGGCCTGCCGGATATCAACCTGAAAGTGGCCCAGACCAAAGGCCGGTTTGAAGACCAGGGCTGGCGCTATCGCAAAGATGGCAGTGCTTTCTGGGCGCACGTGGTGATAGAAGGGATCCGCAACGAAGATGGGGGGCTGCTGGGCTATTCGAAAATCACCCGTGACTGTACTGAAGTGCGGGAGTACGAGCAGCAGATCCTGCGGGCGAAAGATCTGGCCGAGCAAAACAGTGCCCGCACCGCCTCCCTGTCGAAGTTCCTGGATACCATTATTGCCAATATCCCATCCTGCGTGATTGTTGAAGATGTGGTCTCGCAGGAAATTCTGTTGCTGAACAGCAAAGCAGAGCAACTGCTGGGTATCCGTCAGAACGAGATGTCGGGCAAAAAACTGTCTGAATGCACCACACAGGAAGTGAGCAGCTATTTCGCCCAGTTGGCGAATGCCGCTCAGCGCAGCGAAGGGGTACATAAAAACGAGCAGTTGCTTAACACCCGTGGTGGGGAAAGGATCATCAACGCTTCCGCTTCGATTATTCGGGGCAGCGATGCGCGTACCAATTATGTTTTGCTGATTGCCGATGACGTCACGGACCAGCGCGCCGCGGATGCGCGCATTCACCACATGGCGCACCACGATAACCTGACCAGCCTGCCTAACCGCGTGCTGTTCAGCCAGCGCCTGAATGAAGCGTTGCGGGCCGATCGCGACACGGATAAGCATACCGCCGCGCTCTGCCTGGACCTGGACAACTTCAAGAATGTTAACGATGCGCTGGGTCATCAGGTCGGTGACGACTTGCTGAGAGCCGTTGCCAGCCGGTTACGCGGCGTATTGCGTGACCAGGATACGCTGGCGCGAAATGGTGGGGATGAATTCTCTGTCGTACTGCCGGGACTGACCCACGTTGATGAGGCTGAAACGGTTGCCCAGCGGCTGATCGACGTGATCAGGCCGCCGTTCAACGTGGATGGCCATAATCTGTCGGTCGGCCTGAGCGTGGGCATTGCCATTGCTGACAGGGGCATGACCACCAAGGATGAACTGCTGCGCTGTGCGGATATGGCTCTGTACGAAGCCAAACGCAACGGACGCAGCCGCTTTGAACACTTCTCGGCGGAAATGGGTGAAGCTGCCAGCAAGCGCCGGATGATTGAAACCGACCTGCGCGAGGCTATGACCGGTCGCCATCTGAAGCTTTATTACCAGCCAATCACCAATGGGCAGGGGCTGGATATCATCGGCTACGAGGCGCTGATGCGCTGGCATCACCCGGAAAAAGGGCTGATCATGCCGATGGACTTTATCCCCATCGCCGAAGAGACCGGGCTGATCCACTCGCTGGGGGCCTATGCGCTGTTCGAAGCGTGCCGGGAAGCCGCTGGCTGGCCTGAGCATCAGAGCGTGGCGGTCAACCTCTCGCCGCTGCAGTTCAAAAACAGTTCGCTGGTCTCGGTAGTGGAAGCCGCACTGAAAGATTCCGGACTGGCTCCGCACCGGCTGGAGGTCGAAATTACCGAATCGGTCCTGCTGGATAATACCCTGGTGAATATCCGCACTCTGCAAAAGCTGAAGGCGTTGGGGGTGAGAATTGCGCTGGATGACTTCGGCACCGGGTATTCGTCGCTGAGCTATCTACGCTCGTTCCCGTTCGACAAGATCAAGATCGACAAGTCGTTTATCAATGATATGAAGGACAGCCGTGAAGCGCTGGCGATTATCCGCGCCATTACCGGGATGAGCCGCAGTCTGGATATTCAGATCACCGCAGAAGGGGTGGAGAGCAGTGAGCAGTACGAGCAGTTGAAAAACGAAGGCTGTACGCTGTTCCAGGGGTACTATTTTGGTCGCCCGCAGCCGTCGGAGACCCGGCTTAAACTGTTTAACCCGCCTGAGCGATTTGCCTTCACGCCGCCTGCCGAAGAGGCTCCGCCTGGTACCGGAGTGCTACTGAACGGGGAGGCGCTTAACGATCCCGGCTTACCGACAGCCACATAGTACCTCCGACGGGAGGACTGCAATGTCCTCCCGCTTTCGCCTCAGATATTCTCCAGATTCAGTCCCCGAGTTTTCGGACCAAACACGCCAATCACCAGCATTACAATTAACATGCTGATCACGATAAAGGCGATCACCCCCTGCGAGCCTGCCACCTGCAAAATCATGCCGATCAGAATGCTGCTGAACACGGTTGAAAGCCGGCTGAACGAGTAGCAGAAGCCCACCGCACGGGCGCGGATAAAGGTGGGGAACACCTCGGTCTGATAGGCGTGGTAGCTGTAGGTCAGCCAGGCGTTGGACCAGGTGATGCAGAAGCCGCAGATAATCAGCAGCACCGGGTTACTTTGCAGGGCGAACAGCGTGCCGAAAATCACCGTCATCAGCGAGGAGAGAACGATCTGCCACTTGTTCTCGATCCGGTCGGCGTAGCGGCTGCAAATCAGCGAGCCGAGTGGATAGGCAAGGGTGATAAAGAAGGCATACAGCAGGCTGTGGGTGATGCTGGCTCCCTTGCCGGAGAGCAGCGCGGGCAGCCAGTTGCCGAAGCCGAAGAAGCCGATGGACTGGAAGAAGTTCATCACCACCAGCATCAGCGTACGCTGACGGTATTCCGGCCGCCAGATATCGCGGAAGGTCCCTTTCTTCTCGATGATTTCACCCGTTTCAATCTCATTGTCCCGGGGGGCTGTGCAAGGGACACCGCAGCGCGCTTCCATCAGGCTCACCACCTGATGCGCTTCACTGTGCCTGCCCTGCTGCGCCAGCCAGCGCGGCGATTCCGGCAAATTCTTGCGGATCAGCCAGATCACCAACGAACAGAGCGCCCCGGCAATTACCACATAGCGCCAGCCGGTTAAGCCGAAGAGGGTCTGCGGCACCAGCCACCAGGACATCAGTGCCACGGCAGGCACCGACAGGAACTGCACAAAGAAGGCAAACGCGAAGGCTTTGCTGCGCAGATAGCCTGGCACGCATTCGGTCAGATAAGTATCGATGGTGACCAGCTCAATCCCCAGCCCAACCCCGACCAGAAAGCGGAAGAAGATGATCCATTCGGCCTGATTCTGGAAGGCCATGATCAGCGAGAAGCAGCCGTACCACGCCAGCGCGCACATAAAAGTCAGACGGCGGCCAAAACGATCGGCATAGGGAGCCAGCAGACTGGCTCCGGTAAACAGACCAAGGAAGGTCGAAGAGGCAAATGCCGCCTGATCGGACAGACCAAACACGCCCTGGCTGCCGACATGAAAGATGTTTTCGGCCAGCAGGCCCGCACTGATATAGCCGGTCTGAAACAGGTCATAAAGCTCAAAAAATCCGCCTAACGAGAGAAGCGCGATAAAGCGCCACAGCCCGGCGGAAGCGGGCAGGGCATCGATTCTGGCGGACAGGCGTTTGGTGTTCACTTTCTCTGCGGATGGCGATGTCATCCCTGCCGAACTGATTTCACTCATGTTGTTTTGCAACCACTTTATTTTTATAGGGAACCCTCAATCCTAAGGGGTTCGGACAGGCGTTAAATTTTGAATTGCTGCTTTTAATAAGAAAATTAAGCATAAAAAGCTGCCCTGAGCGCAATTGTGACATTTCCCGCTCATCACGGCGAAAGTTGTTAATGAATTTGTGCCATTTTGTTTCGTTAGGCTAAATGTTTGCAAAAAGATCGGATACAATAAGTTTCATTGTTACCGGTAACATTGTGCCGCTAACCAATTTGTACGCCTGAACTCCATTAAAAAAATACCGCAAGCAACCGTGAACTCTTAGCCTTCCTCACCAGGGCTAAGCTTGAAAAGGCAATGTCATGTCGAACGAAAAAACCAGAAGTTCCCGCCGGGACTTTCTGCTGAAAACCATTACCCTGGCCCCAGCCATGGCACTGGGCGGCACCGGGCTGGGCGCACTAACCGCCTCCACTCCAGCAGCGGCAAAAGAGACCGCTCCTGCCGGTCCGCAGAAAGCTCGCGATTACCAGCCAACCTGGTTTACCCCTGAAGAGTATGCTTTTTTGCAGGCGGCAGCCGCCCGCCTGATCCCTGCTGACGATCGTGGTCCGGGCGCGCTGGAAGCTGGCGTGCCGGAGTATATCGACCGCCAGATGAACACCCCTTACGCCATTGGTTCCAACTGGTATATGCAGGGGCCTTTCCACCCGGATGCCGACAAAGAACTGGGCTACCAGTATCCGCTGGTGCCGCGCCAGATTTACCGTCTGGGACTGGCCGATGCGGATGCCGTGGCGAAAGCGCAGCACGGTAACGTCTTTGCTCAGCTCAGTGGCGACCAGCAGGACTCACTGTTGCAGGCTTTCGAAGCGGGCAGCGTTGAGTTCAGACAGGTTCCGGCCAAAGTCTTTTTCTCCTTTCTGCTGCAGAACACCCGCGAAGGCTTCTTCAGCGATCCAATCCACGGTGGCAATCAGGGTATGGTCGGCTGGACGCTGATTAACTTCCCGGGTGCCCGTGCGGACTTTATGGACTGGGTTGAACGTGGAGAGCGCTATCCGTTCCCACCGGTATCGATTCGTGGGGAAAGAGCGTAACCATGGCAAACGAAATGAAAAAAGTGGATGCGGTGATTGTCGGCTTCGGCTGGGCCGGATCGATCATGGCCAAAGAGCTTACCGAAGCGGGGCTGAATGTGGTGGCGCTGGAGCGCGGTCCGCACCGTGATACCTGGCCTGACGGCGCTTATCCGCAGGTGATTGACGAGCTGACCTATAACATCCGTAAAAAGCTGTTCCAGGATCTGTCAAAAAGCACCGTTACTATCCGTCATGACGCCGCGCAGACCGCGCAGCCTTATCGCCAGCTGGCCGCCTTCTTACCGGGCACCGGCACCGGTGGAGCGGGTCTGCACTGGTCCGGCGTTCACTTCCGCGTGGACCCGATCGAACTGCGGATGCGCAGCCACTACGAAGAGCGCTACGGCAAGAAGTTCATTCCTGAAGGGATGACAATCCAGGATTTTGGCGTCACCTATGATGAGCTGGAACCGTTCTTTGATCAGGCCGAGAAGGTGTTTGGCACCTCCGGTTCGGAGTGGAGCGTGAAAGGGAAAGTGATCGGCCAGGGCAAGGGTAACCCCTTTGCACCGGACCGTTCCGACAAGTTCCCGCTGCCCGCGCAGAAGCGCACCTTCTCTGCCCAGATGTTTGCTCAGGCGGCAGAGTCAGTGGGCTATCACCCTTACGATCTGCCTTCTGCCAACACTTCAGGCCCGTACACCAACACCTACGGCGCACAGATGGGGCCGTGCAACTTCTGCGGCTACTGCAGCGGCTATGCCTGCTACATGTATTCCAAAGCATCGCCGAACGTTAACGTACTGCCTGCACTGCGTCAGGAGTCGAAGTTCGAGCTGCGTGAAAATGCCAACGTGTTGCGCGTTAACCTGACGGCTGATAAAAAGCGCGCGACCGGCGTGACCTATGTCGACGCGCTGGGGCGTCAGATTGAGCAGCCTGCTGACCTGGTGATCCTTTCCGCCTTTCAGTTCCACAACGTGCACCTGATGCTGCTTTCCGGCATCGGTAAGCCGTACGATCCGGTGACTAACGAGGGCACGGTAGGCCGTAACTTCGCTTATCAGAATATCTCCACGATTAAAGCCTTCTTCGATAAGGACGTTTTCACCAACAACTTTATCGGTGCTGGTGGCGCAGGCGTAGGCGTGGACGACTTTAACGCTGACAACTTTGACCACGGCAAATATGGCTTTGTCGGCGGCTCACCATTCTGGGTCAACCAGGCTGGCGTGAAGCCGATCTCTGGCCTGCCGACGCCGCCGGGTACGCCGAACTGGGGCAGCAAGTGGAAGGCAGCGGTTGCCGACCACTACACGCACCATGTATCGATGGATGCCCACGGTGCGCACCAGTCGTATCGCAATAACTACCTGGACCTCGATCCGAACTACAAGGATGCCTTTGGCCAGCCGCTGCTGCGTATGACCTTCGACTGGCAGGACAACGACATCAAAATGTCGCAGTTTATGCACGGCCGGATGCATAAAATCGCCGAAGCGATGAATCCAAAGCTGATCAGTGGGTCGCCGAAGCAGGCGGGAACGCATTTCGATACCACGGTTTATCAGACCACGCACATGAATGGCGGGGCAATCATGGGTGAAGATCCGAAAACCAGTGCGGTGAACCGTTACCTGCAGAGTTGGGATGTGCCTAACGTGTTTGTGCCGGGCGCGTCCGCGTTCCCGCAGGGGCTGGGCTACAACCCTACCGGTATGGTGGCAGCGCTGACTTACTGGTCAGCAAAAGCGATCCGTGAACAGTACCTGAAAAACCCGGGTCCGTTGGTGCAGGCGTAAGGATAATCATGATGAAAATGCTAATCCCTGCCCTGATGCTGGGCATGACCACCTTTGCCGCCCTGGCGAACGACAGCGGTGCCGATCAGATCAAACGCGGTGAGTACCTGGCGCGCGCCGGAGACTGCGTGGCCTGCCATACCAAAAAGGGCGGTGAGCCGTTTGCTGGCGGACTGTCGATGGCAACGCCAATTGGGGATATTTACTCCACTAATATCACACCGGACAAGAAAACCGGTATTGGTGACTACAGCTATGACGACTTCCAGAAGGCAGTCCGTCACGGCGTGGCGAAGAACGGCGACACGCTCTATCCGGCGATGCCTTATCCGTCCTATGCGGTCGTCAGTGATGAAGATATGCAGGCGCTTTATGCCTGGTTTATGCACGGCGTGAAACCGGTTGAGCAGGCAAACAAGGAGAGCGACATTCCGTGGCCGCTCTCCATGCGCTGGCCGCTGGCGATCTGGCGCGGCATGTTTGCGCCGGATGTGAAGGCCTTTCAGCCGATCAAAGGCCAGGATCCGGTGCTGGCTCGCGGCCAGTATCTGGTGGAAGGGCTGGGCCACTGCGGGGCCTGCCATACGCCGCGCAGCCTGACTATGCAGGAAAAAGCGCTGAACGACAGCGAAGGCAGCGACTACCTGTCCGGCAGCAGTTCGCCGATTGACGGCTGGACCGCCAGCAATCTGCGCGGCGACAACCGTGACGGGCTGGGTCGCTGGAGCGAAGATGACCTGGTGCAGTTCCTGCGAATGGGTCGCAACGATCGGACCGCCGTGTTTGGCGGCATGACCGATGTTATCCAGCACAGCCTGCAGCACCTGAGTGCAGAAGATGCCACGGCGATTGCCCGTTATCTGAAGTCGCTGGGCGCGCGCGACCCAAACCAGGTCGGGTTCAGTGAAGATGCTGCGGTAGCGAAAGCGTTGTGGAAAGGCGACGACAGTAAGCCGGGAGCCTCAGTCTATGTCGACAGCTGTGCGGCCTGCCATAAAACCGATGGCAGCGGCTACCATCGCTTCTTCCCGGAGCTGCGCGGCAACCCGGTGGTGCTGGAGGAAGACCCAACTTCGCTGATCCATATTGTGCTGAGCGGCGCAACGCTGCCAGGCGTGAAGGATGCGCCATCCAGCATCACCATGCCGGCCTTTGGCTGGCGGCTGAAGGATCAGCAAGTGGCGGACGTGGTGAACTTTATCCGCACCAGCTGGGGCAACACAGCCAAAACGCAGATCAGCGCCAGCGACGTGGCGAAAGTGCGTAAGACGATGGCTGAACCGCAGGGTGATGTCGGCGTTGAAAAGCTGAACGTTGTGAAGTAAGACTGCGGGATACGGCTGGTTCAGCGCTGGTCGTGTCCTGATTTTCATGCATTTAAGTTTAAAAACCTCTCATTTTTTGTTCATTCCTCATTTACCCTCCCGGCGTCAAAAATCTGCACTCTCCCGGTGATCGGTCCTGACAACGTCTTCACTAAAGCAGGGTGCTTGCATGAGTCGAGATTATGTTTGCGGAAGTGAAGGCCAGTATGAAAAAGGTTCTGGTGAGCAAGTTCTGGCCAGCAAATTGGGAATCGTTAATTCTGATGAGAGAGAGGGTGCTGAGCTTCTCCTGTTAGAACAACTCTATCAGGACATTTTTGAAGAGCCGTTCCCTCTTCAGCAAATTTCAGTCTCACTGTAGAAAAGTGGGCATCGTCGTTGGTTGGGTAATATCTATGAATGGGCGTCTGGCGAGACTACTTGTTACCGTTGTACCAAAATTTATCCGCTGATTCCTTCAATCCGGCATACAGGGAAGTGTTCTGCCACTCCTTAGCATGTTGTCAGGATATTCAGCATTGATTGCTCATTGGGTTGCATCTCCCTGATCACCTCACTCTCAATCAATCTTCAGCCGCTCCAGCGCACTCAGCAGTGCAGCTACTTTTGGCGTCAGCTGTTTTTTGCGCGGCCAGACGATATACAACGGCAGGCCCTCAACCGCCAGTCCTGGCAGGATCTGCACCAGCTCGCCGCTCGCCAGCTCTTTTTCCATCAGCCAGGTTGCCATCTGCGCGACGCCCAGCCCGGCCACGACTGCTGCGACCTGCGCTTCGCCATCTCCCAGCGCCATCCGGTGCGGCACCGTTCGCATTGCCGTGCGGCCATCCGGCGAGGCCAGGTGCCACGGGCTGGTGCTGCCATCCACCCGGTCATAAACGATCGCCCGGTGGTTGGCCAGATCCTGCAGCGATCCCGGCATTCCCTGACGGGCAAGATACTCCGGTGAGGCACAGAAGATCAGCTTTTCATTCCCCAGAAAACGGAAGCCCAGCGAAGGTGGATATTCGGCAGGGCCGCCGATCCTGATGGCGATATCCACCCCTTCTTCGAACAGATCGACAAAGCGATCCGAGAACGCCAGGTTGATCTGCATTTCCGGATTCTGCTGGCAGAACTGGTTCAGCAGCGGCATCACATGCATCCGGCCAAAAGTATTGGGCACCGCAATGCGCAGCCTGCCGACCGGGATGCTGCGTTGTGCCGCCAGCACCGATTCTGCCTCGGCCAGCTCTCCCAGCACGCGGGTGCAGGTTTCATAAAATGCCTGCCCGGCATCGGTCAGCGCCAGGCGGCGGGTGGTGCGTTCAAACAGCCGCGAACCAAGCCGCGCTTCCAGCCGCGCGACACTCTTGCTGACTGCCGAGCTGGTCAGATGCAGATTTTCAGCAGCGGCGGTAAAACTGCCGTGCTCAACGCTGGCAACAAAAGGTGTGATGCCTTTCAAACGATCCTGGTTGATCATCATTTGTGACTCTGATTCCCGAATGATATGAATTTATACCTGAGATAAGACTTTAATTCTCTATTAAGCTTTTCTTCTGCACTCATTAAGGAGACAAGCTATGCAACAACGCGCATTGATCGTCGGTATCAGCGGAGTCATTGGTACCGCACTGGCCCAACAGCTGACCGGTGACGGCTGGCAGGTATGGGGATTGTCCCGTGGCCGCACTGCGGTGCCTGCCGGCTGTACGGCGCTGACGGCGGATTTGACCGACAGCGACTCTGTTCGCCAGTCTCTGAAAGACGTGAAGGTGGATAAAGTCTTCTTCAGCGCCTGGGCCCGTCAGGCCAACGAAAAAGAGAACATCCGCGTTAATGGCGCGATGGTGCGTAACGTAATTGAAGCGCTGGGTGACAGCCTGAAAGGCGGCCACGTGGCGCTGGTCACCGGACTGAAGCATTACCTCGGTCCGTTTGATGCCTACGGTAAAGGCGAAGTGCCGGTGACGCCGTTCCGTGAAGAGCAGGGCCGTCAGCCGGTCGATAACTTCTATTACGCTCAGGAAGATGAAGTCTTTGCCGGAGCGGAGAAATACGGCTTCAGCTGGAGCGTTCACCGCCCGCACACCATCATCGGCTTTGCGCTGGGCAATGCGATGAACATGGGCCAGACTCTGGCGGTGTATGCCAGTCTGTGCAAAGAAACCGGCCAGCCATTTATCTTCCCCGGTTCTGAAGCGCAGTGGGAAGGCGTTACCGACATGACCGATGTGCACGTGCTGGCACAGCAGCTGGAATGGGCCGCCACCACGCCATCCGCGCAGGACCAGGACTACAACGTGGTCAACGGCGACGTGTTCCGCTGGAAATGGATGTGGGGCCAGATTGCCGATTACTTTGCTATTGAAGCCGCGCCTTATCCGGGCGCGATCAAGCCGCTGGAAGGCCGCATGGACGCTGCTCCGGCCGAATGGCAGGCGATGGCGCAGAAGTACGGCCTGAAAGAAGCCGACATCGGCAAACTGGTTTCCTGGTGGCATACCGATGCCGATCTCGGCCGCCCGATGGAAGTCTTCACCGACATCAGCAAGAGCCGTAAGGCGGGCTTTACCGGCTACCAGTGCACCCGCGATGCGTTTGTGGCGCTGTTCGATAAGCTGAAGGCTGAACGGCTGATCCCCGGCTGATCTCAGGGCAGGTTTCGGACCGGGCAGATGATCACAGGCCGACCTCAGGATCAAGTCTGAGCATTCCTTGCCGGTCCAGTCAGCCGGTGCTGTGCGCGGTATATTCCGTGCGCAGCATGCCATACAGGGCGCAGTCCCAGCGTTCTTCCCCCACCACCACGCAATGTCTGCGCACGCCTTCCCGCACAAAACCCAGCTTTTCATATGTCCGCACCGCAGCAATATTGAACGGGTAAACGTGCAGTTCCACACGTTCGATGGCTTCCTGCCTGAAGGCATTAACGATCAAGGTTTGCAGCATCTTTTCAGCCAGTTTCTGTCCCCGCATCTGTGGATTAACCACCACCCTGCACAGGCAGGCCAGATGGTTATCCCAGTCGAAACCCAACTGTGCCACTACGGCCAGTTCGCCCTCCACGCATCCGGAAAAAGTCAGCAGTGAGGCCGGTTGCTGCTGGTCTGAATTCAGCAGGGTTGTAAGGAACTCCGCGCTCAGCGGCCAGCTCACGCCCGGACCGGCCCACTGTGTCACCGCCAGTTGGGAAGTAAACCAACTGCCCAACGTGGCCTGATCTTCCGCCCGGAAAAAGGTTATCTGCATTGCATTGCTCGCTGTCAGCTAAAGGATTAAGTGGCTTCAGGCTGAGGAAAGTTCGCTCCGGTCAGCAAACGCAACATTTGTTTCCTGAGGGAAACAATGAGCGATTGAATGCATTTATTGTTGCGTAAAAGAGTGGCCAGGTTAGGATGGTTTCAACAGGTTATTAGTGGCTTCCGCCGCCAGCGAAATTGACGATGCTGCGCCAGGATGAAACGCTCACCAACGAATTTAACCCTCTATGATATGCAGGTGTGACCATGAGCAATAAGACTATCCAGTGGAACGGCGGCTTACAGCCGGAAGCGGTAAAAATCCTGTCTGCCGATGGCGGCATGATCGTTTGCCCGACCAAAGTGGGCTACATCATTATGACCTCCGATGCCAAAGGCCTGGAGCGTAAATTTGATGCCAAGCAGCGCAACCGCAACAAGCCGGGTGTGGTGTTGTGTGGTTCCCTGGAGCAGTTGAAAGAACTGGCGCAGCTGAACCCGGAAATCGAAGAGCTGTATCAGCAGCACTGGGACAAAGACATTCTGCTGGGCTGCATCCTGCCGTGGAAAGAAGAAGCCGTGGCACGTATTCCGGAAGATGGCTCGAAAGAGCTGATGATGGACCGCCGTCAGACCAGTTGCTTCGTGATCAAATTCGGTATTCCTGGCGAAAAACTGGCGAAAGAGCTGTGGGAAAACCACGGTAAATTCTCCTTCGCCAGCTCCGCTAACCCGTCAGGCAAGGGCAACCGTGGCCTGGTCGAAGGGATCGGCGAGCGTATTGAATCGCAGGCTGACCTGATTATTGAAGCGAACGCCTATGTGAAATCTATCCAGCCGAATGAGTCCGAGAAGACCCGCTACGAGCAGGGTGTGATGGTGGCGATGGTGGACGAGAGTGGCAAGCTGGTCCCTGAGCAGAAAGGCGAGCGCAGCATCACACCTTGCCCAATCCTGATCCGTAAGGGGTTGGACGTGGATAAAATCATGTCGATGATGTCTGATATCTTCACCACGTGGGATTACCGTCACGGTAACTACTACTAAGATTTGAAGGGCGGAACCGGTTTCCGCCCTTATTATTTCTGCTGCAATGCCTTCTGCAACTCTTCAATAAACAGCCTGACGCGCGGTGAAACAAAACTGTCACCTTTGCTCAGGATCCACGATGTATACACGTCCATTTCCCACTCTGGCAGCACCCTGATCAGCTTGCCGGCTTTGACGGCTTCCTGTGCACTGTAGTCTGGCAGATAAGCGATGCCGGTGCAGGCGATGGCGGAATTCACCAGCGCGGTACTGTTGTTGGCACGAAAGCGGCTGCGGACTTCGATATCCAGCTTTTGCTTTTCTTTACGGAACGGCAGCGAAATGGTGTGCGCCGGACCACGAAACAGAATGAAATCGTGACGCGGCAGATCGTCGGGTTTGCCGATCGCCGGGAAGCGCCGCAGATAGTCCGGCGAAGCATACAGCCCCCAGCTGATATCGATCAGCGGCTGGCAATGAGCATGCTCCGGCCGGTCGCGACGGACCACAATCGCCAGGTCGATATTGTCATCCACCAGGTTCACCGGGCGGTCAGTCAGATCCAGATCGACGCTGACGTGCAAATTACTGGCAACAAACTGGTTCAGCACCGGCACGATACACTGGCAGCCGAAGGTGACCGGGGCCACCACGCGCAGGCTGCCGGTCGGCTCTTCGTGAAACTGGCGGATAAACAGATCGGCGCTTTTCACCTCGCTGAGGATGCGGGCGCAGTAGTGATACCAGGTCATGCCGACATCGGTTACGGCAATCTTGCGGGTGGTGCGCTGCAGCAGCTTAGTGCCGAGGCGGACTTCCAGAGCGGAGATCTCTTTGCTCACTGACGATTTCGACAGCCCCAGCAGTTTCGCCGCCTCGGTATAGCTCAGCGTCTCGACGACTTTAGCGAAGATAATCATCCCCTGCAGGTTTTCAACATCGCTCATGGTGGCTCCAGGCCGGGGGAGTTTGCGGTCAGGTGACTAATGTGGCGACAGAGTAATGGCTGAGCAGGGGGAAGTAAATCTTGAGACAGGCTTTACTCAGCACGGATGCGGCTGAACTGCACCACAAAAAGCCAGGAAGCGTCCGGCTTTTTGCAGGCAGTTCAGCTGTCCGGTCAACGGACTTTTTTCACCAGTACGGGAATTTTACGCAGCTTGTTGGCGAGGATCAGACCGCCGATCAGCATTACGGCGATAAAGCCTGAAACGCCCATCCAGCCGTAGCCATTCCAGAACACGCCACCCAGCGTGCCCGCCACGCTCGATCCCAGATAGTAGAAGAACAGATACAGGGAGGAAGCCTGGCCTCTGGCCCGCCTTGCGCGATGACCAACCCAGCTGCTGGCAACCGAATGCGCGGCAAAGAAACCGGCGGCAAAAAGCATCAGTCCCGGCAGCACCAGAAACAGCGTGGCAAACTGGGTGGCAATCAGTCCGGTCAGCATCAGCCCCAACGATCCCATCAGTACCACGCCACGGCCATGGCGTGCGGTCATCATCCCGGCGCGCGGCGAGCTGTAAGTGCCGGTCAGATAGACCACTGATAGCAGGCCAACCACCGTCTGGCTGAGCGAAAAGGGCGCTGACAGGAAGCGATAGCTGACATAGTTAAACAGAGTGACAAAGCTGCCCATCAGGATAAAACCAACCACGAACAGCATCGGCAGCCCGATATCCCGCCACTGGAACATAAAGTTCACCAGCAGCTTGCGCGGGCGCAGGGAGCTGGGACGGAAATGTTGGGAAGGGGGCAGCAGCCGGAAAAACAGCCCGGCGGCGGCCAGCGCAAACAAACCGACTACAAACAGCGAAATGTGCCAGGAGAAGTGATCCGCCAGCATCCCGGTGGAGAGCCGTCCGACCAGCCCACCAATCGAGTTGCCGCTGATATACAGCCCCATTGAGAAGGAGAGGAACACGGGGTGGAGCTCTTCACTCAGCCAGGTCATCGCCACCGCTGCCACGCCGCTCAAAGCCAGTCCGGTCAGGGCACGCATCGCCAGCACGCCTTCCCAACTGCTCATGGTGGCACACACCAGCGTGAAGAAGGCCGCCAGCAGTAGCGAAATGGACATCACCGACTTACGACCAATCGCATCCGACAGCGGCCCGGTGATCAGCAATCCGAGCGCCATCATGGCTGTGGTCACCGAGAGGGACAAACTGCTCTGCGCCGGGGTGAGATGGAAACTTTCCGAAAACACCGGCAGGATCGGCTGAACACAATAGAGGACGGCGAAGGTGGAGAGCCCGGCACAAAACAGCGCCAGCGTGGCATGGGTAAACCTGCGGGTGCCACGGGTAATATAGGTTTTGTTTATGGAGGTATTATCAACGGGGGAAATTAAACTGTCGTCTTCATCAGAGAGACTTTCCGAGTGCAACGCTGCGGATTTATTTACTACGGGTGCCACAAGAGTTCCTTGGTTGTCATTAAACGGTCTGGTTTGCTATCAGATAAACTTATTGATGCCAGGCATGGCAAGGGCTGCGCGACGTTCTGGCTGCGTCAGTATTGGACTGTTTAAATATAATGTAAATGGTAAAGCCAATTATTTTTTTACAGAGACTTCTGCCGTTTGCGATTAATTTTGTTCCTGAACAAAGTTAAGTCGTTTCTCAATTTGGCTTAATTGTCTGAGGTGGTGATTTATCCACCGGCTGGTAGGGCGAAGACGGAGAAGATCGCCGGATATTTCGCCTTTTTATCGTTTCGTTATTGCTATTTTTTTCAGTAATTGATTATCAACGTCAATTTATGTCGGCAGAGACTTAATATTATGACTGTCAGGGAAAAATTCCGCTCACAGTCATTTCCTGAAATATTATCTCATTGGCAGTAATAAAATCATCAGGTTGCGCTGTGAGACGAGAGTACTATACTGATCGCTTCTTTCGAAATTCACCTAAGCATCATTGTCGAGCGTCATTGGCATCAGGAGGTTCTTATCACTTTTAATCAAAATGACCTAATCACAGACAATAACCAGACGGATTATGAAGCCTACTATCACGATTATGAGGCTGGTCTTGACGCCGTGGTGGAGCCGCAACCGGAGACGATCCGCGGCCTGCCTGCATCGGATATCCTGACGCCGTCCGATCGCTATCAGGAGCTGTTCGAGGCGGTACAATCTTCGCGGATATTTACTGACAGTAAAACGTTCGCCGATTGCGCTCCCAAAATTGAACCCGAAAGAATTCTCTATCGCTATTTCATGCAGCGTGAACGGCAGGATTTTAATCTGCTGACGTTTGTGCTGGAGAATTTCGACCTGCCAAGAGTGCATGACAGCCGCTATGTTTCTGATCCAAATAAAAATATGGGTGAACATATTGATTCGCTGTGGCCGGTATTAACCCGTAAGCCGGAAAAGCATTCGGAATTCTCATCATTACTGCCGCTGCCGGAACCTTATGTGGTGCCGGGCGGTCGCTTTGGGGAAACCTACTACTGGGATTCCTATTTCAGCATGCTTGGTTTTGCGGCTGGTGGGCAGACAGATCTGCTGAAGAGCATGGCGGATAACTTCGCCTGGATGATCGATACCTATGGGCACATCCCAAACGGTAACCGGACCTACTACCTGAGCCGTTCGCAGCCGCCGGTGTTTGCCCTGATGGTTGAGCTGTTTGAGAAAGATGGTGTGAACGAGGCGCATCGTTACCTGAAGCAGCTGAAGCGTGAGTATGAGTTCTGGATGGACGGCGCGGAATCACTGACGCCGAACGAGGCTTATCGCCATGTGGTGATGCTGTCGGATGGTTCGGTGCTGAACCGTTACTGGGATGACCGTGATACGCCGCGCGATGAGTCGTGGATTGAGGATGTGGAAACCGCGAGGAACTCTGCGCGACCTTCCAGCGAGGTATATCGCGATCTGCGTGCCGGTGCGGCTTCAGGTTGGGACTTCTCTTCCCGCTGGCTGAGCGAACCGGGTCGTCTGGAGAGTATTCAGACCACCAGTATCGTGCCGATTGACCTGAATGCTTTCCTCTACAAGCTGGAGACGACCATCGCGCGGCTGGCTGCCAGCAGGAATGATGCGGCTACTGCCGATCTGTTCCAGCAAAAAGCGGTGCGTCGTCGTGAAGTTGTCGACAAATATTTGTGGGACAACGAGGCCGGTCTGTATCGCGATTACAACTGGCGTGAGCGTGAGAAAGGCGCGTTCTCGGCTGCTTCGGTCACACCTCTGTATGTCGGCATGTCCAGCCTTGAACAGGCTACCCACACCGCGGCGGCAATCCGTTCGCACCTGCTGGCTCCGGGCGGCCTGCTCTCCACGGTGGAAGAGACAGGTGAACAATGGGACAAGCCGAACGGCTGGGCACCTATGCAGTGGATGGCAATAAAGGGCCTTAACAACTACGGTGAGGAGCTGCTGGCGAAAGAGATCGCCACGCGCTGGTTGCAGGTTGTGGGAGCGACCTACCATCGCCATCACAAGATGGTCGAGAAATACAACGTTGCCGGACGTGCGCCCGTGCTGGCAGGCGGTGGTGAGTATCCGCTGCAGGATGGATTTGGCTGGACCAATGGCGTCACGCGCCGGTTGCTGGCGATGTATCCTGACGTGGCACCGCAGCGTTAATTGTCCGCCGGAGTGAAATTAATCTATCAACTACGCTATAAATGGAATGTATCTGCCATCAACGTCGGCCAGGAGTATAAATGCGTATTGGATTAGTAGGATACGGTACCGGCGGCAAAAATTTTCACGCGCCTTTTATCGTTGCGGCTCAGACGTGCAGGCGCAGGCGATTTTTGCCGGTAAGCGCCCGGCCGACGATCCGTCAGGCTGGGGCTATGAGCAACCCGAGCCGTTGGGCACGCTGCGCACGGCGGAAGGTGAGGAGCGCATCCCTTCGGCTCAGGAAAGCTATCACGCTTATTACGAAGCCTTTGCCGCCGCAGTGAGGAATGGCACCGAACCTCCTGTCACAGCGGAGCAGGCTATTCGCACGCTTGAAGTGCTGGATGCCGCGCTGCTCAGTGCTGAAGAGGGGCGAAGGGTGACGCTGGGCTGAGTAAATCCAGCCCGCCTTGCTGGCGCAGCGTCTCCAGCGGGGCGAAAAGGGGAGCTGGTAGTTGGTCAGGAGAAAACCACTGCCAGCCCTCGCATTTCTCCGGTTCCAGCACTTCAGGCATGCCGCTGATGTCACTGGTGAGCATAAAAAGGGTAACGTAGTGCTTCTGTTCGGCGCTAAAAAAGTCGTTTGTGAAGCCATACTGAGTCAGATCGCCTACTTTCAGTGCCGTTTCTTCCAGCACTTCCCGCCGGGCACACTCCTCTGGCGTTTCAGCAAATTCCAGGTGTCCGCCAGGGGTTGCCCAGTAGCCAGCGCCATGGCTGCCTTTGCGGCGGCCCAGTAGCAGCCTGCCTTCCCGCACAATCAACACGCCGACTCCGATCAACGGTCTTTGCATCTTTCTCTCCTTCACCCGGTGTTCACCGGTCTGATTTTATCTCGGTTTTACCGGCACGCCAGTCTCGCTTCGCGCTGTAGATAATACCCGATTCGTCACCTACACCGAGGCGCTGATGTACGCACCTACCCTCGATGCCACGGTGGTCCCAACTTATTCCCGGGGCCATACCAATTACTGGACGTAGCCACCAGCGACCCTGAAAAACGATTAGTTTTCTCTTTCCGGCGCAGAAGCAAAATCCCGGCGGTGGTCCATAATCTGATGCAGGTTCATTTCAATCCAGTCAGCAAGGCCTGCCACCTGACCACGTACCTGCTGACCCAGCGGAGACAAACGATACTCCACGTGCGGAGGGACCACTTCATAAGCGATTCGCTCCACAAAGCCGTCCTCTTCCATATAGCGCAGCGTCTGCGCCAGCATTCTTTCACTGACGCCGCCGATTTTGCGTCGAAGCTCGCCGAAGCGTAGCGTCTCTTCTTCAAGGGCCACCAGCACTAACAGGCTCCAGCGGCTGGTCAGGCGTTTCAAAACCTCGCGTGACGGGCAGTTCGCGTCCAGCAGTTCCCCACGACGGAGCTTTTCGCTGAGGGGAGAAAAGGCAGTTTCTGTGGTTAATTTCATACTAACATTCCTGTGCGTACTTACTTTTTATTAGTATGTGGCATAGGCTGATTGGGTCAAAGCGATTTAGCCAGCCTGCAGGCTGGTATCTCGCTCTTAAAACTCAAGGAGAGCATTATGATTGCAGTAACCGGCGCAACTGGCCAACTTGGCCGCTTAGTGATTAACGCTTTACTGAAAAAAGTCCCTGCGGCTGAGATCGTCGCTGCCGTACGTTCACCGGAGAAAGCGGCCGATCTGGCTGTGCTGGGCGTGCAGCTCAGGCAGGCAGATTACAGCAGCCCTGAGAGCCTGCTCAGTGCCTTTACTGGGGTGGATAAAGTCCTGCTGATCTCCTCCAATGAAATTGGTCAGCGTGAAGTGCAGCATAAAGCGGTGATTGCTGCTGCAAAACAAGCGGGCGTGAAGCTGCTGGCTTACACCAGCCTGCTGCGTGCAGACACCACTAAAATGGGGCTGGGCGGTGAGCATCGTGGCACCGAGCAGGCGCTGATTGCTTCCGGCGTGCCTTACGCCATCCTGCGCAACGGCTGGTATACCGAAAACTATGCGGCCAGCATTGCGCCTGCCGTAACTCACGGTGCCTTTATTGGCGCGGCAGGAGAGGGCAAAATTGCCTCTGCCAGCCGTCAGGACTATGCCGATGCCGCCGCTGCGGTGCTGACCGGCAGCGAGTCAAACAAAATTTACGAGCTGGCGGGTGATACGGCCTATACCCTGGCACAATTCACTGCGGAGATTGGAAAGCAGAGTGGCAAAGAGATTGGCTACATCAATCTGCCGCAGGCAGAATTCGCCGGAGCGCTGAAAGGTGCCGGTCTGCCGGATGGCCTGGCAGAGATGCTGGCCGACTCGGATGCCAATGCGGCGCAGGGCTCGCTGTTTGATGACAGCCATACGCTGAGCAAGCTGACCGGCCGCCCGACCACGCCGTGGCAGGATGTGGTCAAAGCCTTTGTGGCGAAAGCATAAGCGTTACGGGAGAGTCTGGCTCTCCCGTTTTTTGGTCCCTCTCTGCCATCCCCACAAAATGAGTGCTATCGCCAGGGCCAATACCGCCCGGCTTCTCCTTCCCGACATCCCGGAAAAAAAGCAGGGCTGGCTGGGTGCGATGTTATGTTATAACATAACATATATGGCGACGGGCAACGCCCGCCAGTGTAGTGCTTATCACCCCGTAAGAGGGGAAGGAGAATCGAACAATGTCATCACTTCAACAGCCTGAGCGGCAGGATACACGCCTGCCGGTGACGGTTCTGTCCGGCTTCCTGGGTGCAGGTAAGACCACGCTGCTGAATCATATCCTCAACAACCGTGAAGGACGCCGCGTGGCGGTGATCGTTAACGATATGTCTGAGGTCAACATTGACGCTGCGCTGGTCAGGGATGGGGGGCCGAACTGTCACGTACCGACGAAAAGCTGGTGGAGATGAGCAACGGCTGTATCTGCTGCACGCTGCGTGAAGATCTGCTGCTGGAGGTTAACCGGCTGGCGAAAGAGGGGCGGTTCGATCAGCTGGTGATTGAATCCACCGGCATTTCAGAGCCGCTGCCGGTGGCGGAAACCTTCACTTTTGCCGATGGGGAGGGCGAGAGTCTTTCCACTGTGGCCCGGCTCGATACCATGGTCACCGTCGTCGATGCCTGGAACTTCCTTCGGGATTACGACTCCAGCGACAGCATCCGTTCCCGTGGGGAATCACTGGGTGATGAAGACCAGCGTACGGTGGTGGATCTGTTGATTGAGCAAATCGAGTTTTGCGACGTGCTGGTGCTGAATAAAACCGATCTGATCGGTGAGCCGGAGCGGGAAAAACTGCTAACCATCCTCCACGGGTTAAACCCAAGGGCGAAGATTGAGATTGCGCAGTTCGGCAAAGTTGAGCTGGATCGCGTGCTGAATACCGGCCTGTTTGATTTTGAAGAGGCCTCGCAGGCACCGGGCTGGCTGCAGGAGCTGCGCGGTGAGCACACGCCTGAAACGGAAGAGTACGGCATCACCCATTTTGTGTTCCGCGCCCGCCGGCCGTTTCATCCTGGCCGCTTCTGGAGCGTGATGAACGGCAAGCTCCCGGGCGTGGTGCGCTCAAAAGGCTATTTCTGGCTGGCCAGCCGTCCGACCTTTGCCGGGAACTGGTCACAGGCCGGTGGTGTTTCGCGTCAGGGACGGGCGGGGATGTGGTGGGCCAGCGTGCCGGAAGAGTACTGGCCGCAGGACGAAGAGAGCCGCCAGATGATCATGAAGGAGTGGCATGACAGGGTGGGTGATGCCCGCCAGGAGCTTGTCTTTATTGGCATGGAGATGGATGAATATACGTTGAGGTATCTGCTGGGGGCGGCGCTGCTGACCGATCAGGAAATGGCGATGGGGCCGGATGGCTGGAGCACTTTTACCGATCCAGTTCCTGACTGGGACGAATAAATAATAAGAACGGGCGGGGGAATTTATCATTTCCGCCCGGTCTTAAATAATACCAGGAGTTAACTAATCTTTTTGACAGACCCGGTCAAATATCTTCACTATCGGCATGGTGAATTATCTTGCACTATCAAAAATACTGTTCAAGAAAATAAGGTCTGAATAAATGTCACTGCTCAAAAAAATTACCTTACCGTTATTAATCAGTACCGCCGTTTATTCTCAGTTTTCTGCCGCAGCGACAGAAAGCTACGCAATGGACTCCGGCCACACCTCGGTCGTGGTTTCCTGGACTCACTTTGGTTTCTCGCACCCTACCGCAGATTTATCCAACATCACCGGAAACATCGACTTCGATTCTGCTCAGATCGGCAAATCTAAAGTTGACGTCACTATTCCGGTCGACAGCATCAATACCCATGTTGATAAGCTTACCGAAGAATTTAAAGGGGCTGATTACTTCGACGTGGCGAAATACCCGACTGCCACTTTCAAAAGTAACAAAGTGGTCAGCAAAGGGAAAAACAAAATGGACGTTTATGGCGACCTGACCATTAAAGACATCACCAAACCGGTTATTCTGCACGCGGTGCTGAACAAGCAGGGCATGCACCCAATGGTGAAAAAGCAGGCGGTTGGTTTTGACGCCACCACCACTTTCAAACGCTCAGAGTTCAAGCTGGACAAATATGTCCCGGCGGTGAGCGATGAAGTGAAGCTGACTATTTCGACGGAAGCCTACGCGAAATAATTTATACAGGGCAGCCGTGAGAGCGCTGCTGCCCTGATTACGGTTCGCTGGCCTTGTTGTGATACAGCGGTGGTGCAAATTTGCTGTACATAATTGCGCCCGCCGTGGGAACCACTTCAATTTCACTTTCCGATAGTTCCATGCCGTCGGGCAGATCCCAGCTGCTCAGCGACAGGCGATTCACCCGGTAAGGCGTCAGGTTGCTGATGATGGCCTGCCCGCGCCAGTCCGTAGTGGTGCCGTACTGATTATCCACGCCGATCCCGGAAGCGCCCGGCACGTTAATGATACCGAGGGTATCTCCCAAAGATTGCCCCAGTATTATCCCTTCGCGGTACGCCATGATACTGCCCGAAATCTCGGCATCCTGCTGACGGAAGCCTTCTCCCTGAGAGTAACCCAGCCGCAATTCTCCGGCGTTGTACTGGTAATCTGCCGAGGCGTTCTGACTGCTTTTTTTGTTCTGCTGCTGAGTGTTACTCAGACTGTAACTCAGGCTGTAGTCATCCAGCGCGGTGCCGCTCACGCCGACCTGGCGGATATTATCGCCATTTTTGGCGGTAGTGTGATCGATGTTCAGCGTCAGGCGTGGCAGCGCCAGCCAGTCAAGAGGAACCGAAAAAGAGAGAACGATCTCGCCCTGCTCTTTGCCATAGTTGGGATGGCTGTATTGCGCATAAACCGAATAATCGACATCCTGCCAGCTGCCGCTGTAACCCAGTTCGAGACTGCTCTCTTCCCGGTTTTTTCCCCGGTAAGTTTCCCGTGCCAGCGTCAGATAAAAGCTGTCTGATTCGGAGAGATACTGGTTATACCGCAGTTCAAGCCGCGATTTCTTTTCCGCTTCAAACTCACCGACAAACTTCCCGTCCTCCCAGTCCCACCAGTATGAGGTTTGCTGGGAGATCGTCTCGCCAAAAGTCCGATAGCGCTGATCGGGATAGTACTGGGCCAGCACGCTTAATGAGGATTCCCACTCCTGAAATGCTTTGGCATAGCGCAGCCTGGCCATGCCTCCGCGTACCGTCTTATTACGCCGCGGATCCTGCGCCGTGGCGTAGCTGTAATCCAGGGAAAGTGCACCCCAGCTGTTCAGGTTTTTGCCGATCCCGGCGGCGGCGCTGTGATAAATATCCGAGTTCTGCATACCGCCATAAAGCGTGATGCCAACAGGCAGCCCATAGCCCGCCGAGAACTGATAAAACAGCGGCTCTTCCGCTTCCACACCGACATAAGGCCGGTACTTGCCTGCGGTGAGATCGTAAGCCCAGTGCTTGCTGTGCACGAGATTAGGCATTGATGACCAGGGGAGCGTGCGCAGGGTTTCCGTCCCGTCACTCTCTTTAATGGTCATCTCAACATCCCCGTCCGGGTTGGGCGGGTAGACATCTTTCAGAATAAAAGTCCCTGGTGAGACGAAGGTCTGATAAATCACTGTACCGTTCTGGCGGATTTTGACCTGGGCATTGCTGCGGGCGAAGCCGCGTATCCACGGAGAAAACGGCCGGTAATCGTCCGGCAGCATCCGGTCGTCGGACTGCAGATTGATGCCCCGGTAGCTCACGCTGTCGAACAGGGTGGAGGCGGTGCTGTTGTCACCCAGCGTCAGTGAAGAACGCAGGGTGCGCAGTGTCCGGAAAGCGACCGCCCGCTCAGTATGCCACTGCGGATTTCCCCAGGTTTCCTTCTGGAAAACAGGGTTGTAGCGCAGACGCCATGGGCCAAGATTCACGCCCTCGTTCAGGCTGACATACAGGCTGTGCTGCCGGTCATCGCCGCGATAGTTGTCGCCGGTGGTGTGAGAATAAGTGAGATGATAATCGACAAAGGCGGCATTGATCCCGTCGTCCCAGCGGCTGGTGGTGACGCCATTTTCCCTGTTGGTAAAGAGTGGCTCGGGGATCACCAGCGTCAGCAGCGAGGCCCGGTCGTCAAAGAAAAATTTAATTTCGCGCAGTTCCAGAGATTTTGGGCTGACGCAGCTATCGGTGAACAGCATGGTCGACACGCTGTCACTGCGTACTCCCCACTCGCGCAGGAGCGCTTCTGTCATGCAAGGGAAATGTGGCTGGGGAAAGCTCAGCGCAACGCGGCCTTTATAGGCATTATTAACAATGATGTAGACGTTGCCTGTTTCTGCGTAAGCGGCAAAAACGCTCCATGGCAAACACCACACCAGCAGGCGCAGCAAATACTTCATCCTTGAGAGGGGTTTCCGGTTCGCCAGAAAGACAGAGCGCCAGAGGCGCTCTGTAATAAGCAGGTAGATTAACCGCGCAGTGCGGAAAGCTCCGCCTGAGCCTGACGCAGGTCAGCGGTAACTTCTTTAACATCAGCCTGTTTCTCAACCAGTTTTTTCTGGTATTTAGCGATTTTTTTCGCGTCGCCTTTCGCCTGAGCTTCGCGCAGGTCGGACTGGACTTCACGCACGTCTTCCTGTTTCTCGCGCAGTTTCTTCTCCAGCTTTTCCACTTTTTTCTGCGCGTCTTTGATCAGACCGGCATCAGTACAGTGAGCATTCAGTTCGCTCAGGGCTTTTTTCAGACCGTCGATTTTATAGGTGTTACCATACTTCTGAGCCTGCTGGATCTGAGTTTCGATCGCAGCGCGTTTGGCATTACAGTCGTTGCCGGCAGCAGAAGCTACAGTGGTGAAACCTGCAGCGCCCATCAGGATAACCAGAGGTAATACAGTTGTTTTGATATTCATCGTTGAAGTCCTTATTCAGTGAAACAGCGGGAAACGTCCGTTCCCCGTCCTGAGCCAGTACTATATGCCAGGCACCGTGACGCGGATACCGGCATCCGGAGTCATTTGCTTGTAGGAACGGACTCTTCTTTTGTAGTCCGTAAGCTGGCTTCCATCGCGATGATCAGCTGCCGGATCTGCTGCTGAACCTCTTCGTGCGCGTGGGCTTCCGGTGAGGACATTAGTACACGGCAGGCTTCTTCCAGTCCGCTGGCCTGAATCAGACGGGCGGCACCGGTGATCCTGTGCGCCACGGCAAAGATCTCCTCCTGCTGTATGGGCTGATGGGAAAACTGTTCGCGCAGCTCGCTGGCATCCTGTCTGAAGCTGTCCAGCAGCGTGGTGATAAATTCACCGAAGACTTCCGGGGAAAGCAGCTCTTCCGGAAGCACGTCGGGATCAAAAGTGACGCCTTTACTGGCCGTTTCCGTCATGCCGGGTGAGAGCGTGTTCAGCCTGGCATCCAGCGTTTTCAGCCCGATCGGTTTGAACAGACAATCATCCATGCCAGCCCGCAGGCACGCCTCTTTCGCACTTTCCTGAGCATCCGCAGTCAGTCCCCATACCGGCGTGCGGGGCTGTTTCTGCTGCTCTTCCCACTGGCGAAGCTGGCGGGTAAAAAGAAATCCGTCCATGGTCGGCATGTGGCAGTCGGTGATAATCAAATCAAAACGCTGCTGACGGCAGAGCTTCAGAGCCTGCTCACCGTCTTCAACTGGCGTGGCTGAATGTTGCAGATGCTGAATCTGCTGAGTCAGAATAAATCGTCCCGCCTGGTGATCTTCAATCACCAGAATAGTCAGTCCACTTTTACCTGTGGCAGGGATCGCCTGCCGGGAAGAAGAAGTCAGTTTAGCCAGACGCTGTAGCGAGAGCGTAAAAGTAAGCTCGCTGCCCAGGCCGGGCTGGCTGGTCAGGGTGAGTTCGCCGCCCATCATCTCCACCAGAATGCGGCTGATATACAGCCCCAGACCTGCGCCTCCCTCCGGGTGATGGCCCTGAATAAACGGCTGGAAAAGGCGCTGCTGCGTTTCGCGATCGATACCCTTACCCGTATCAGCAATACGAACGGCGATTTCTGTTCGCTCCTCTTCCGCACCGATCACAAACACGCTCAGGGTAACTCTGCCCTGATCGGTAAATTTGATCGCATTGCTGACCAGATTGGAGAGCACCTGCTTGAAGCGCACCGCATCCATCAGCACATCGCCAGCCACGCCATTTTCTGTTTCCAGCCGGAACTCCAGCCCCTTTTGCCGGGCAATACCTTCGAACAGCATGGCGACCGATTCGATCTGCTGGCGCAGGTCGGTGCGGGTAGGATGCAGGAACAGACGGTCACTCTCAATGCGGGAGATATCGAGAATATCGCCGATCAGCGCCAGCAGTGAGTGGGCAGAATCATGGGCGATGGTCAGCATGGCCGTGTCTGGAGGCTCTTTGTTCTGCTGCTGGCGCAGCACCAGCTCAAGTGTGCCGATAATTGCGTTAAGTGGCGTGCGGATCTCATGGCTCATGGTGGCGAGAAAGGTCGTTTTGGCCCGGTTCGCCTCGTCAGCCTGCCGCTGAGCCTGCTGAAATCGATCTGCCAGCGCCTGTTTATCGGCCAGCATGCGGCGTTGATAGTGGCGGGCGGCGATAATCGCAGCCACACAGCCGAGCAGGACTAACAGCGCGATCAGCGCGACCCACAGCAGTGAAAGCTGGGAGGAGCGTGAGTTACCGTTATCCGTACGCAGCAATGAGGCATTGCTGTACCAGTTATGCGTCAGGGTGTGGATCTCTTCCGGGGTAATGCTGAGCAGCGCTTTATCAAGAATGGCCGCCAGCGGATATTCGTTGTCCGACACGCCAATCACGAAGCGTGCGGGTTCCGTATCCAGCCCTTTGAGGATCTCCATATTGCTGCTCTGCTCATGCGACAGCAGAAAATCAGCGGCAATCATCGGCAGTACCAGCGCCTCTGCCTGCCGTTTTTTCACCGCTTCCATCCCGGCCTGCGGCGTGTTGACCTGAATTATCCTGCTTTGCGGGTAGTTCTGTTGCAGAAATGCCTCCAGCGGATGGCCTTTAACCAGCGCAATGCGCGGCAAAATTGGTTTGTTTTTGTCTGATTTATGGCCAACCAGCACCCACGAACTGAACAGATAAGAGCGGGTGGTCAGCAGCCCGTTAGGCCAGACGGCATCCAGGGTGACGCCCGCCACGGCATCCGCCTGACCATTTTTCACCGCCTGCAGAGAAGAGAGCAGCGTACTGGCGCGGACAAAGGAGAACTTCAGGCCGGTACGCCTGCCGACGGCCTCGATCACATCTGCGGTCAGCCCGCGAAACTGGCCGTTTTCATCGAAAAAATTAAGCGGCGCAAAGTCATCATTCACCACCATCCGGACCTCCGGATTTTCCTCCAGCCACTTGCGTTCCAGTGAGGTGAACAGCAGGTGTTTTGTCCCATCAGAAGTGGGAGAGTCACCCCGCCAGCGGCTGAGGATTGAGGCGTGAACGCTGTCCGGAATGGTTTTCAGCACGGTGTTGATGATCTGCTGCAGCCGCGCATTTTGAGGACTGACGGCGAAGGAAAAGCCGTTATTTTCCTGCTGCGGCAGAAGCTGTAGCCGCAGATTGGTCAGGTTAGCCTGGTTGATCAGATAGCGGCTGGAGGTGGCGTCGCCAATAAAGATATCGATATTGTTGAAGGAGAGCGCTTCCAGGGCGCGGCGCGGCGAATCATAGATCTGCACCTGTCCGCCGCTGGCGTGCCCGGCAAGGTTTTTCTTGTTGCCGAAGATCCGTTCAACCGCGATCAACCTGCTGGTTTTGTGCTGCAGAAATTCATCGGTACGCACCACCTTTGCCGGCATTGCGGGCTGGTAGGGCTGCGTCAGCAGCAGAGATGAGCGGCCGACGGGTTCCACGCTGGCATTGGCAATCAGGTCGACTTCTCCGTTGCCCAGCGCACTCAACAGCAGATCCCGGTTGGCGTAATAGCGCACCACGATCTGTACGTTCAGGTTATACGCCAGGATCCCCAGATAGTCCGCATTGATGCCACCGTAATCATGCAGGCCGGTGGTGATATCAAAAGGTGGATAGTTCGGCATCGCGGTGCCGAAAACCAGCGTACGTTTGTGGCGCAGCCACTGCCAGTTCTGGCTACTTAACACCGGCTCGCTCAGCTGGACGTGCTCACGTCCTATCAGGTTAAGCACGCGATAGCCCTCTTCTGGCTGCTGCGCCCAGCTCACCATGCCAAACAGCAGAAGCAGGATAAGCAGTTTATGCCTGATCATCAGAGTCCGCCTGCGGCTGGATCAGGGCAGCCAAATCGTCCACGTTGGTGAGGTCCAGCTTAGCCAGCAGACGGCGTTTGTAGGTGCTGATGGTTTTATTGCTCAGCAGCAGGCGCGCACCGATATCCTTGTTGCTCATGCCGCTGGCAAGGTAGCGCAGAACCGTGACTTCACGATCGGACAGTCTGGCCAGCGGATCGTTCTCTTCACCGACCTGAGTTGTAGCGGTCCGCAGCGAGGAGAGGGCTGACCGGGGAAAGCAGTCATAACCCTGCAGTACCAGCTGGCAGAGCGGCATCAATTGCCGGATCTCCGCATCTTTGCTGAAAAAGGCGGCGGCACCTGCGCGTAAGGCACGAGGAGCATAAGTTTCGGCCGGGAGACTGGTATAGACAATGACCCGCACATCGGTCAGCAGCTGTCGGAGATGCTGCAGAACCTGCAGACCATCCATCTTATTCAGCATGATGTCCAGGATAACCAGGTCGGGCTGATGTTCTTTAACACTGGCCAGCGCGGCGGTACCGCTGGTGGCGATATGAATCGCATTATCGGCCAGTGGGGCAAGAAGTGTTTTAACGGCGAAGCAAATCGCGGGATGGTCGTCAATGACCAGAATTCCGGGCATGGTAAAGTCCTTTTATGCAGCTGTCAGTCCCTGATGACCAGGCTGATGCTGCACTGGTCCACCTGCACGAATTATTGCTTTTCCTGACGCGCCTGGAAAGGTCAAAACTGTTCTAAATGATAAAGGCCCCTTTTTTCTGCCACATTCAGAGAGATCTGAGTGGCGGAAAACCAGGGGCGGCAATCAACGTTGTTATTTCGTCTCTTAAAAGCTGATTAAGCAAGCGTAATGACCCGGTCTGCTGAGGCAATCGTGGAAGGGCGATGAGCGACGATAATGCGGGTGATCTTCAGCGAAGAGATCGCTTTATTGATCGCCGCTTCATTATCGATATCCAGATGGCTGGTGGCCTCATCCATAAACAGCACGTTAGGTTGGCGATAGAGGGCTCTGGCTATGAACAGTCTCTGCTTCTGGCCGCCGGAGATTCCCGTGCCCAGTTCACCAATCATTGTCTCGTAGCCCATTGGCATACTCATGATTTCTTGATGGATGTTGCTGTAAACCGCGCAGGCCATCACCCGTTCTTTATTCACATCCGCAGCAAATCCACTGATATTTTCGGCAATCGAGCCGGAGAACAAACGATCGTCCTGCAGCACACAGGAGATACTCTGGCGGTAGTTATTGATCCCCATTTTATGAATATCCAGGCTGCCGGCATGGATATGCCCGCTGGTTGGCGTGAGAAGGCCGCTCATCACCTTAAGCAAAGTGGTTTTTCCGGCACCGGACGGGCCAACGATCGCCACGCTTTCCCCCGGCTGAACCGTCATATTCAGTTCCTGAAAGATTGGTTTGGACAACGCATCGTATTGGTAGGTCAGATCCTTCACCTCCAGCGCGATCCCGGCACCTTTCTGGAACACGGCGCGGGGAGAAGATTCTTCTTCTGCTTCGGTAAAGATAATGTCGGAGATCCTTTCGTTGTGCAGCGACAGCATCCGCAGGCTCAACGCCAGATCGATCAGGCTACCCGCGCGTTGTGAAAACTGCCCGCGGTAGGAGTTAAAGGCCATAAACATCCCCAGCGTCATGTTGTTATCCATGACCATCGAGGCACCCAACCAGAGGATCGCAACCTGATCGAGCGTGGAGATAAATGTATTCAGGCCGCTAAACATCATGCTGTAGCGGGTGGTTCTGATGCCGGTATTGGTGGCATCAATATTCAGGTTAAGCCAGTGGCTGGAACGGACATTATTGATCCCCAACGCTTTTACCGTGGAAATGCCGTACAGGGTTTCCATAAAGTGGGAGCTGGATTTGGCTCCTTTCACAATCTGTTCTTCCGACAGCTGGCGAAAAACGCGGTAAGTGCTCAGGCGAATCAGCGCATAGCAGGCGGTAAAGCCCACCACCACCCAGACCAGCCAGCCGCCGTAAACGATCATCATCCCCAACAGGCCAACCGTCATAATGCTGTCGATAATGCCGCTGACGATGCTGTTGGTGAAGGTGGTGCGGATAGCGTCCAGCGAGGAGAAGCGGGACTGAATATCGCCAAGGTGCCTTTTCTCAAAAAAGGAGAGAGGTAGCTTAGTGAGATGGTCAAACAGCGTGGTCTTCCACTGCACATCGGTCAGCGTACCGAGCACAATTGAAGTCCAGGCGCGTATCACGCTGACAAAGGCTTTAAACAGGGTAAACAGCACCAGCCCCAGGCAAATCACCGTCAGCAGATCATAATCATGGGCCGGGATAACATGGTCCATCACCAGCTGCGTTCCCACCGGCAGCAGCAAATTAACCGCTTCAATCACCACTGACAGCGCGAAGATTTTCATCAGCGCACCCGGCAGTCCGTCGATATTTTTCATCAGATCGAGCAGGCGCAGCCGGGTTTTAACCGTCTCTTTATGAAAGTCTTTGTCTGGCCACAGCTCCAGCGCCACGCCGGTAAAATGGTTCGACATCTCTTTCAGGCTGACCACGCGGCGGCCAAACGCCGGATCGTGGATAACAAAAGAGGCGTGACGGACACTCACCAGCACCACAAAGTGGTTCATATCCCAGTGCAGGATGCAGGGGGTCTTCAACTGGCGAATTTCGTTGATATCCAGCGACAGTGCCCGGGTTTTCAACTGAATTTGCGCGGCGACGTTCGCCACCAGATTTAAGGTGGCACCTTTGGTGGAGACGCCAAATTTCTGCCGCAGATTAAATAAATCGACGTTGAGGCCGTAATAAGAGGAGACCATCGCCAGGCAAGCCAGTCCGCATTCAGAAGATTCAGATTGCAGGATCCGCGGAACCTTCCGGCGCAGGGAAAAATTTATTTTGCTGTTAATTTTATCGAACAAAGTTTTGCTATTCACTCACGACCCCGGTCACGCTGTTTTTTATTTTATTAATCGGGGCAATGGCCCACTGATATAACGGCTTGGTTTCAAGGAAAACGATCGCTTTGGCCTGCAGGCCACCGGAAATCTCCAGCTTCTTCCCTTTGTCACTGAACTCGGTGTCATGAATGGATATCAGGATTTTGTAAAAGGAGCCTTTCTGCTGGTTACTGCCGCTGCTGTAGCTGCTCATTTCCTGCGGCGAAGCCGGGATCGAGGAGATCGAGGTTATTTTCCCCGGAAACTGACCAAACTTATCGGATGGGAAGGCGTTATAGCGGATGTTGATGCCATCCCCAACCTTCACATAGGGCAGGCTGTTATCCGGCAGCCACAGCAGCAAATAGTACTTCACATTATCGACAGGCTTGATTTGTGCCAGGCTGGCGCTGGATTCCACCATCTGGCCCGGCGTGACGCTGAGTGACTCAATCACGCCATCCAGTTTTGCACTGATAATAATACTGTTGTTGGCCCGGTTTTCGGCCAGCTGACGCTCCAGATCGCTGACCTGGGATTCGCTCTGGGTAATCTGATTGTCGAAGTCGGCTCCGCGGGTCAGTCGGTCACTGCGTAACTGCGACAGCTGGATAGTTTCCTGATTACTTTGATTGCTTAATGCCTGCCAGGCGCTCTGCTGTGAAAGCGACTGTGCCCGTTGATAATTGAGCTGATCCTGAGTGATCAGACCTTTTTTCAGGTAACGTTCATAATTTTTCAGGCTCTCATTCATCTTTCTCATACCGTCACGCGCGTCGTTAACCACTTTTTCCGTAGCTTTGTGCGCAGCAGCATAGTTATCAATCTGTACCTGGAGATTTTGTAAGGTGGATTCTTTATTGCTTTTCAGCTTGGCGATGATGGCGTAGAGATTGGTTATCTGAGCCTTGATAGAATCGACAGCGACGGTGCTGACGCTGCCGGAAGAAGTATTACGTGAGACGTCCAGTTCATACAGAGGATCGCCTTTTTTAACCCGATCGCCGACCTTGACGAAGGTGGTGATGATATAACCCTGCTGTGGCGAGTAAATATTAATCGAGTGGGGAAGGGTAATGACCTCACCATCCACATCAATTCTGCGGCTGTAGTCGAGGAAAATCATCGCCAGCACCAGGGCAAGCATAAATACCAGACACAGACCGGCAATGACCGGTGCGGGGATTTTAGAAAGTAACAGGGCTTTACCGACCCACTTCTGGCGTTGATAATCGATCGCGTCACTGCGAAAAATGCTTTTTTTGTTGTTTTCCATACATGCCTGGCAGAAAAAAAGAGCCACCGAAGTGGCTCTTAAATAATAAAGGGAAACTTAACCCAGCGTACCGTTGATCACGCCATCAGCCGCTTTTTCACTGTATTCTAAGGTCAGATCCCAGCCAGCGAGAGCGCCTGCAATGCCACAACCAACGCCACCAATAATGGCTGCGCCAATCATACCAACGCCCTGACCGATCGCGCCCACGCCCAGCAGTCCGCCGCCGTCGCCGCCGTGTTTGCCGCCAATCAGTGCGCCAGCCATTGCGCCAACTGAAGCGCCCATAACTGCAGAGCCGACTGCTTCGGCAGCGTTACCCGCTACGCTTCCCAGGAAGCCACCAATGCTGCTGAAGTCCCAGCTGTATGCACCAGAAACATCGTTCATTTCAATTACTGAAAGTTCTTTCATGTTATTATTCCATTTCTTTACTTAAATACAGGCCTGGCTGTTATCGGAGAACAGTATCAGCCTTCCTTTTTTAACTTCCCCGGATGCTATCGGGTGAGTCAATTCTAGGGTTTTTTATTTTTCACCGACAAGTGAATTACTTTCTTATGAAGTGATTCACACTCTGTTGTGAATAATTAAGAGCCCATTCATTCTTTAATTCTGTGAGATAGTAAAAGTCATCGCTGCATTGGCTGCACCAGGAGTAATAGTGCTGGCGGTTTGCTTATAATGCGCGATTAAAGGTATGGTAATCGTCTTCTCTGCAGCATTGTGATAAGTGGTTGCTTTGGAAAACACCAATGGATTCCTGTTGGCATCCATTACCTCAACCGCCACGCCCGATGCGGCATCAGTTCCTGAATCAATGGCGATCATCCCGTTACCTGATGAAGTCCCCACGGGATCGAAGGAGACCTGAACCGGAATATTATCCGCTTCACACTGCATCACAACGTTGAAATTACGCTCTGATGAGGCGGCCGTACTTCCCACTCCATTAAATTCGCTGCGGCTCGGGCTGCCCATATTGATGGTCTGATACTGTGAATTCACATCCACCAGACAGCTTTTTTGCAGAATGGTCAGGCTGCTGACGGTTAATGTGGAGAAGACGCTGTTGTTCAGATAATAATTGGCATAAAGCTTACTGCCCATTGTGCCTGGTGTAATGGGGCCGGTCTTCACATAGGTCAGACGAACCTCGCCAGATGGACCCCAGGGGGTTAATGCGTTAGGCCCCAGAGAAAGGGTATAGGGGACGGTCATCGCCGTGTTATACAAATCCCCAATAATTACCCCAACACCTGCTATCCCGGTTTCATATGCACCCGTAACAGTGGTGCTGGCTGTTAAAATAGAAGCAGATCTGTAGGGAGAACTGCCGGTACAACCCACCACTAATGTTGTTCCGGAATAGCCTTTGCTATAGCGATAACCTAATACATCGCCGATAGCGACCCTTGGATCGACCGCAATGGATAATGCTCCAGAAGTGGCTTTTACCGATGTTCCCAGGACACAACTTCCTGCATATGAAAGGGAAGGAAAGGCTGATAGCAATAATAAAGCTTTTAACTTAATGTTGTTTTTTAATAAGTTCATATTCCGTAGCTCCAAATAGTGCAGGGATGCTCGTCAGGTTACTGGCAAAGGCCATTCAGAACCTGAATGCCGCTTTCTGGTTTATTTTCAGGAAGTTTGTAGCGTACATGACATTGAGTGTCATTGGCCCGGCCCCACTGCACCAGCAGATTTCCCGCCGGTTTTAAGCCGTTGAGATAGACCTGTCCGCCATCGCCGACAATGCTACCCTGCTTGCCGGATTCAGCCGCATCCACCACCATTGCGCCGAACGGAACTGGCTGCCCTTTGTATGTCAGGGTCATAATGCCGCGTGCACCAACCTGAGCGGCAAATCTTGCGCGAACAATTGCACCGCGGGTTGGGACAACCGAAACGGTGGCCAAATCGAGGTCGACATCATCCGGCAGAGTCGTGGTGTCCAGCACGATGTCTGACTGACGGTAAGCTGTCATATTTGGCACCACGGTATAGCCACGGAAATCGGTTTTCACCCCGGTCTGGTTGGTGATCTGCACGCCGCTGGCACCCGGAGCCACGACCAGTGCTGCCGTGTCGCCAAAGGCCTGGCTTAAGGTTGCTCCGTTTTTATGAATGAGCAATCCACCCTCCACACCGTAGTTCAGCCTTCTCATATCTCTGTCGTAGCCATAACCTGCGGAAACGTCACCATAGGTACCTGAATAATCTGCATCCAGGTTGCCGCTGTTGCCGACACCCTGGCTGGCATAGCCTTCCCGGGCGTTCCAGCTAAGATTATTATCTGCCAGCGCGGTTCCGCTAAGGCCAACACTGTGGCTGGTATTACCCGGCTTGCTGCTGGTGACGGAATAGTTGGCCCAGGTGTTGGAGAGCCAGCGATCCAGTGGAACGGAGATGTTGAAGGAGATAATCTGATCTTTGCTGTAGTCGCGCTCGCCGGAAAGGTTGCTCGAGTTACGGTTGTAGCTGTAGTTCACGCCATAGCTGATGCCGTTGTAGCTGTTGTTATAGCCGAGAGCCAGCGACTCCATCCGCCGATCGGTTCGCCAGTAATCCTCACGCAGCAGACTGACACTCAGTGCTCCTGCTTTTTCGCCCAGATTCTGGTTAAGCGTTAATTCAGTGCGATTACGGGCCTGTTCACGCAAAGTCGCGTTCTGATCGTAGCGATAGGTGTCCATCAATTCCGGCAGGGAATAATAGTCACGTGTGGAGTAGCGGTAGCCGGCGATGGCGAAGTTTGTGCCAGTCTCATAGAAGTTCTTGCTGTAACGTAAACGCAGAGACTGGCCGTCGGTTTTCTGGCTGTCTTTCGCCGTGGCCCATGAATTGATCACATCGGCGGAAAAGGCGCCCATATCACCGAAGTTTTTGCCGACGCCAAGCGCCAGAGACTGGTAGTTTGAGGCTGCCTGCATCCCGCCAAAGACGGTAATATTCCACGGCAGACCATAAATGGCAGTGGCCTGAGTGAAGCTCTTCTTATCCACTGCGCTGTCATAAGGCCGGTACTGACCGGACGTCACGCTGTATTTCAGATGGCCTTCACGCACCAGCACCGGAAGTGAGGCGTAAGGGACGATAAGATTTTGCTCGCTGCCATCCGCCTCTTTGATGGTGACATACAGGTCACCACTTCCGCCGGTGGCGTACAGGTCGGTAATTTCAAACGCACCCGGCGCGACGTAGCTCTGATAAATGATATAGCCGTTTTGTCGCACGATAACCTGAGCATTGGTGCGTGCTGTTCCGCGGACAACTGGCGCATAACCGCGCAGGCTTTCTGGCAGCATGTCATCGTCAGAGGCTATCTGTGCACCACGGAAAGGAACGCCCTCAAAGATATCCGAAGGGGCGGTACTTTCTCCCAGCGTCAGCTGAGATTTAAGTGGAATGATATCGCGCTGCAGATAGGTATATACCGAGTCCCATTTGCCATTCCCTGACGAGGTGCTGCTGCGGTTCCAGGTGGTGTAGTTACGCAGGCGCCACGCCCCAATGTTCAGGCCCGGCCTCAGGTTAAGATACTGGCTGTCATTATTCTGCGCTCTGTTACTCACGGCGGTGTTGCTTGCCCCGGCGAAGCGGTAATTCAGCAGAAAGGCGTTGATGCCTTCATCAAATTGTTCCGGAGAAACATAGCCCCTTGCACTGGATTTCAGGGCGGCCTGCGGAATACTCAGCAGCAGGCGCTGGTTGCTGAAGTTAAAGCTGGCGGAGGCCTGTGGAATAGCAGCAAGGTTGACACAACCGTTGCTTTCTTTGAGGTCAGGAAACGCATCGGTGCGTATGCCATAAGAAGCCAGTGCTGAAAGTTTAAAACAGGGCACCAGCTCGGTATCGCCTGTTTTATTCTCTGAGTTGAAAAAAGTCACGTTTCTTGACTCAATAAAATGGTTATTGAGCCAGATATCTACCCGGTAATCGCCAGGTGCCTGAGTGCGGCTGTTTTCAAAAACGGAAAGATCCGTGACTACGGTATTGCCACTACCATCCTGTAAAAAACGGGGGTTAAACGTCTCAGCCGCGAAGGCTTTACCCGGATGAAAGTGAGCAATAACGACAGGAACGATAAGAACCCAAAGGCGTTTATGTCTCTTATTGTTTCGTTTTGCTTTTTCAGTTCTATTCATTTTACATTCCATTGTACAGATACTGATATGACATCAATGTCGAAAGGATTATTAATCGCTCAAAGGCATATCAATAATTTCAGGCCAAAGAAATAATATCCAATCATCAGATATTGGCATGATGAATCGCACCAATGCCGCCGTAATCATTGATGATTTTCCAGCTGAGATCGCCACTGGACAGATTTGCAGGCAGGGTAAAGGTTGTTGATGAACCCGGTGCAACAAAGCCACCTTCACTGACTTTCGATTTATTTAATTCTACCGTCATGAAGTTAATGTAATAGTTCGACGGATTGGTAACCGTTAACACGGTGCCCTGTTTTTTCCAGACCAGTTTATCGGCGTATTGCTCAGGTATTTCCCCAATTAAAGCATCAGGGCGATAAATAAGTTTCAGTCGTGAGCGCACGGCTATCTGCAATGTATTATTATCCGTGTCCGGCTTTGAAGGGATAGACTTTATGTTCAGCCAAAACAATGTTTCTTTATCCTGTGGCAGAGCATTTGTTGCTTTTACGATGCGTAACAGATTTTTTTGTTTGCTGTCGAGACGGAACAGAGGAGGCGTGACAATAAAAGGAGCATTGTCTTTAATCATTTTCCCGGATGCATCTTCCACCCATGATTGCATCAGGTAGGGATAAGCATCGGGGTTTTCAACACTGATGGACTTTTCTTTTTTATTGCCATCATAGATCATGCGACTGGCACCAATCACCACACCAGCATTCACGCTGAAGACGGTAAAAAAAAGCACGAACAGAAAGGGGATGTTGAACTTGCGCATTCTCGAACCTTTTGCTGGCTGAAAGAACACCACCCAGAAGCGGGTGGTGTCTGATTTCAGCTATTAATAGTTAACAGTGAAAGTTGCTACAGAGTTTGCCGGACCGGCAGTTACGGTTGCTGCTTTCTGGATATAACGCGCATAGAAGTCCAGAACATTGGTGGTGTCACCGCTGGTCAGGGTATATGGCGCAGAAGCAGTAAACAGTGGCAGAATGCCGGAAGCGTCAGACAGCTGTATACCCACACCGGTAGCCACGCCAGTTTCCTGGGTCAGGGCCAGCACAGTGTTGTCACCTGCGTAAGCCGTACCATCAAATTTCACGGTTGCTGTGGTGACAGTTTCCGGGCAGTTTTTCAGTGAAATGTTGAATTTGGTGGCGCTTGCGCTGCCGCCAGCAGTCGAGCCCACACCACTGAAGGCCGTTTTATTAACGTCGCCCATCAGCACATCCATGGTGGTTGCGCCATTACCGTCCAGATCAACAGTACAGGCTGAATCAATGATGTTGCCTTTAAAGTTGATGGTACCGTCAGCAGCAAAGGCAGCCGTTGAAGAAAGGGCTGTCATCAGAGCAACGCTGGTCAGAGTGGAAACGATATATTTCATGCTTCTATCCTTTGAAGTTTTGTATAAACAAAGTCACCGACAAGAGTGATTTTGCTATCCGTGTCGTTACAAATATCCTTTCAGGCACAAGTACCGACTTAATGCCCGTTTTTTCCTGCAGACGAATCCCGTTGCAGTGAAATAACCTTAAGTGCTGTGAGGCAAAAAGTGCTTATCAACTTTGTCTTAACTCAAACTATTCACAGGGTGATGGAAACAGGAGAGCTGTGATTTCTTTTAGTGAGTCTATGTTTAAGAGGGGAGGATATCTGTGAAATGGGGTGGCTGAGTATGAATGCGGAACTTCATGGGGCCCATAAAAAAAGGCTCAGAGTTGAGCCTTAAGAAACAGATTATGATCGTCAGGAATGAAGCTTTTGTTGAGGGGCTGCTTCCAAATTATTCTTCTCTGCACCGAAGGTACAACTGTTTCTTTCCGGTGGTTTTTCTGCAGATGATTTCTCTAAATTGGCAATGAGATAGTCATTGAGCAGCAGGATCGTGGTTGAAAAGATGATGGTCATGATAATCATCTGGTAGGGCTGCAGACCCTTATGTTTCTGATCCTCTGTTTGCTGGCATTTCTGCCCACGCTCCGGGCCTTCACCTCCTGGCTCCGTTTTTTTTGTGACAGCATCAGCCACCTCTGTCTGGGGAATTGCCAGTCCTGCCGGTGCCGAAGCGGCCTTGCCAGCGCTGTCATTCACGCTTTGTTCCCGAATGTCGATTTCTGGATGTAAAGTCAGTCCCCGATGAGGAATGGTCACGATAATATCGTCACCTAAGCCTGCTTTTCTCAGTTTCCGTCGCAGAATTGATATGTTTTGGTAGTAGGTGTTTTGTGAAACAAATACTCCATTCTCAGTCCAGACATGTTTAAGAAATTCATCCCGCGTAACGACTTTCCCTCTGTTTTCAATCAATAACATCAGACACCGGCTGGCCGGAACATTGATATTAAATTCCTGGGGGGCGAAATCTTTCTTAATACTGAAAATTTTGTGAGCTTGCGGGTTAAAAATAGTATCTTCATTTATTATGAATACTAAATCTGGCTTACGACTGTCGCTGTTATTTTCCATGGCTACCTCTGAAGGCATCTGTTTTCATCAGTGCCTGAAATCCTTTTCTGGTTATATTTTATTTAAAATGATTGAACCCCTTTTACTTCGCCATGCTTGTTTCGATGGCACTGAATTGAGTGGAGACGTTACAATTTTTATAGAAGAGAGTGTGTGAAGTCCAGAATCTGTCATCTGATTTTTGTCATGGCCAGTGAAATTTGTGAATTGATCATACTATATGAATAAAATTCATTATTTAGCGTGATTATTTTACTGTTAACAGCAGTTATTCAGAGCGCACAAAGTCGTTCCTTAATCTTTAAAGCTGCGATGTTCCATCAGATTATTATTATTTTGAAAGGTGGAGGTTTAGATATAATTTCATGAAAGTAAAAGATTTTATGTGCATTTCATGCTCATTCTTAAAAAAATTCACACGTTATAAAGCGTGTTAAGATTAGGGGCGCAAGATACAAGATAGATTACGATTGATCAAGATTAAGAGATATTGATAAACAGACTCTTAGTGGAAGCAATGTTCCAGATTGGCTGGGAAGGGCTGATATCACTGGCGGCAGCACATTGGCCTCCGCAAAAAATATTTGATACGGGAGTCGCAGAATGAACCCGGAGCTAACGCTTTGATTAATGATCGCCAGAACATCATGTTTTAATGCCACCCGTTGCTTTACCGATCGATTTTAAAGTCCGCAGCACCCGAAGATGCTGCGTTTAACACTATCCTGTGACGGTAAACAGCTCTTTCGGGATTTGTTTGATCTCACCTTTATCCAGCTGGATGATCCGGTCAGCGCTCATAATGGTTTCCGGGCGATGCGCGATAATGATGCGGGTGACATTCATTCCGGCAATGGCGCTGTTAATGGCGCTCTCCCTGGCCACATCCAGGTGGCTGGTTGCCTCATCCAGGATCAATAATTGTGGCTGGCGGTACAGCGCTCTTGCCAGCAACACGCGCTGAATTTGCCCGCCGGACAATGAGGAGCCCATATCTCCCACCAGGCTGTTGTAGCCCATTGGCATGGCGATGATATCTTCATGGATACGGGCCATCTGGGCGACCTGCATCGCCCGTTCTTCATCATAAACCGGATCGAAAAAGCAGATGTTATCCATGATCGATCCCGCAAACAGAATATCATCCTGCATCACGCTACCGATACGATTACGGTAATACTTCATCCCCAGTTTGGTGATGTCCACGCCGTTGATACAGATCTCGCCGGCCTCTGGCCTCAGCAGTCCCAGCAGCAGTTTAGCCAGTGTGGTTTTCCCCTGGCCGGACGGTCCGACGATGGCAACGGATTCTCCGGGCTGGATGGTAAAGCTGGTGTTTTTCAGGATAAACGGCTCGGTTTCTGAATAGCGGAAGTCGAGATTGTTGATTTCCACCGAGCAGGCTGCGGTTTGCTCGGGCAGCTTAATGAGGTTTTCGGTGTTCTCTTCCGTTTCCGTCAGCACAATATCGGCCAGACGCTCGCCATGCAGTCGTAACATCGTGAAGTCGATGATCGCATTGACCAGCCCGGTTATACGGGAAATAAACTGATCGGAAAAGCTGATATAGGCCACCAGCATCCCGCCGGAAAAGTTACCGTCCAGTACCTGAATGGCTGCCAGCCAGATCAGCACGATCCGGCTGATTCCGGAGGTGAGTCCCTGAAGAACGCTGAACAGGATCGTCAACCGCTGGATCTGGATCCCTTTGTTGGTTACCTGGACCAGCTCGCTGGCATAGCTGGAGACGCGGATCTCCTCTTTGTTATTCAGTTTCACCGCCTGCATGCCACGGATGGACTCCAGCAGCTGGGACTGAGCTTTGGCTGAGGCAATCAGCTGATCTTCGTTTGCCTGGCGGAAAGGCCGGAAGGAAGCGGCGCGCAGCACGGTGTAAATGGCCACGGTGGCGAGGACAATCCAGGTCAGAGTCATGTTATAGCTGAACAGGACAATCAGCGTGATCACCGCCATCACGCCATCCAGGATAGAACTGATAAAACGGGTGGTCAGTGTGTTCTGGATGGTGGAGATGGAGCCAAAGCGCGACACAATGTCGCCAATGTGCCTCTCCTGGAACCAGGTCATTGGTAGCCCGAGCAAATGCGTGCAGATGTTGGTCGACCACTGCACGCTTAGCAGGCTGGAGAACCAGGTGGTCACCCAGGATCGCAGCGCGGAGATCACGGTTTGCAACAGGATCACGCAGATAAAGGCGCAGCCCAGCAGGGTCAGCAAGTCGCGGTCGGCGGAAACCAGCACCTGGTCCATTACCCACTGCATGTAGAAAGGTGACAGCAGGCCAAACACCTCAAGCGCCACCGACAACGCCATTATCTGCAGGAAAGCCGATCCGATCCCGGAGACATTGCCGATCAATTTCAGCAGCGACAGCTGGGTTTTTTCATTCTTTTTGACGAAATTACAGTTAGGGTAGAGTTCTAACGCTACGCCGGTAAAGGAGTCCGAAACTTCGTCCAGCGGAATTTCACATTTTCCTCGCGCCGGATCGTGCAGGGTGATCTTGTTTTTAGAAACGCTCTTCAGGACGACAAAATGATTCATGTCCCAGTGAAGGATGCAGGGGAGGTGTAACTTATCTAATTCATCCAGTTCGAGCCTCAGTGCCCGACCGGATAAGCCCATGCTGTTGGCGGTCTGAATAACATCAGCCAGAGTGGCGCCCTTCAGTGAAGTCGGATGCGCCCGGCGCAGGGTGATCATATCCGTTTTATGACCATAGAAGCCGGCGATCATACCGACACAGGTCAGTCCGCATTCCGCTGCCTGAGTCTGGTGTAATATCGGCAGGTTCTTCCGCCAGGAGAACTGAAGATCTTTCAGAATATTCATATTATTTAATAACCTGGTATAAAAAATTAAACAGACGTATGGCGTCCAAGCGCGTAGAGCGGTTCAAGTACCCACTGGTAAAGGCGGCGTCTGTCTATAATAAAATCAGCTTCCACAGTGCCACCGGGCTGCAATTTAAGGTCATTGCCGTAGGCGCTGATAAATTGTTTATCCAGATCAACTCTGACCTGGTAAAAGGCTTCCTGGACCTGCATAGCTCCGGTGAGATGCGAGACTTCCTGCGGAGAAAGCGAGACGCGCGACACGTCGGAGACGGTGCCAAACTGCTGCCCGAATTTCTGATAGGGGAAGGCCTGATAGCGCAGGATCACGCGCTGACCGGGCTTGATAAACCCGATTGCCCGGCTGCTGACCATAATACGAGCCATCAGGCTGGCATTTTCCGGAAGAAGGGAAGCCACTGACTGTCCGGCGCTGACAATTTGCCCGGGCTTCACCAGCACCGAGCCGACGATGCCACCTTCCGGCGCTTCCAGAACGGCCGAACGGCGTGACTCGTTTTCTATCCGTGACTGGAGCACGGTGGAAAGCTGCCGCTCAAGATCATTTTGCTTATTGCGCGTGTTGACCGGCTGCTCGCGGATTTGTTGTAACGTCTGAGTCAGCTGCTGCTGAACGTCGGTGCGCTGGCGATCCACCTCCAGCAGGCGGGATTCCGCATCCAGCAGGGTCGACTGCTGTTGCTCAACCTGAGTGTTGGAGGCATATCCCTTCTCACGCATTAACAGCAGCTTATTCACCTGCCTGTTGGCAAGACTGACCTGGGAGACCCGCTGCGAATACATCTGATTGAGCTGGTTAATCTGCTGTTGCAGCATCCTCTTTTTATCTGCCAGCCCTCTGACCGTCTCTTCATTAAGAGTCACCAGATTCTTAAGCTCGTTTTCCAGCCCGGCAATCTGCTGGTTCAGTTGCTCAGAGATCATGCTGCGGGTCTGGCCGTACTGGGTGGCAATCTCTGAAGATACGGTGGCAAGATGCTGTCCTTTTTTCACGCTCTGGCCTACTGTCATATTCAGGTCGAGCAGCGTTCCGCTGTTGACCGCCATGATATTCATCACGCCATTAACGGGAAGCAACGCACCGGACGCTGTTTCGCGTTTGGTATAACTCCCGAAAATGCAGAACAGCACCACAATCAAAGTCACGATCATCACCAGCGCGATATTCAGCCAGCGGTAAGGGGGGCAATACAGAGCAACTTTTCCTACGGCTTTCGAACGATTAGCCTCTAACGCTTCATCCCTGAATAATTTGTCACTCATAAATTTATCTACCTTGATACTGCCTGCTGGCAGGCATAGTCATTCAATGTGGAGTAATCCAAATCGCCGGTTGCAGCGGCCAGTGCGATCTTCTGTTGAACAAAATTGTTTTCTGCTTCGGTAAGGTCTTGCCGTGATTTGTACAGGTCTTTCTCAGCATTAAATTGATCGAGCAGCGTTCTTAATCCCAGCTCTTTGCCATAGGCGGTGGAGGCGACTTTTTTCTGTGCGGAATCCACCGAACGCAGATAGGCATTAATTTTCGCCAGGTTGTTGTTTACGCCGAGCCATGAGGCTTTGGTATCCTGCACGACCTTGCGGCGCGTATCCTCCAGCAGTTCTCTGGCCTGATCGCGGCGGCTGACCGCCTCAAAACTTTGTGAGAGATATTTGCCTCCCGAGAAGATAGGGACGGTGACGTTCACCCCGACGTAGGTGTTTTTGGTTTTGGAGGTGGAACCGAAAACTTCATCCAGCACGTTGCCATTTTCCGCCCGGCTCCAGTTGGTGCCGTAATTGGCCTGCAGGGTCACCACGGGCAAATGAGCTGATGTTGCACTGATCACGTCTGCCCGGGACTCTTCCAGTTTGTGCGAGGCGGCGATGATATTGAGGTTTTTTTGTGACGTGCGCATCACAACCTGCTGCATAGTTTCTTTTTGCGGATGAAAAAGGCAGCGCATATCCGCTTCCTGAATCTCTTCGGCCGGCAGTCCGGTTAAGCGGTTAAATTCGAGTCCCGCGTGGTTCAGGTCATCTTCAGCAGAGAGCATTTCCGCTCTGGCACGGTCAAAACTGGCCTGAGCATCATCCACATCCAGCACGGTGCCTTCGCCAATCTGCTGGGCTTTTTGGGCTTTATGAAGTTGCACTTCATAGGCCTTCATCTCCTGCTGCAACGTCGCCAGTTGCTTGCGCGAAAAGATCACCGAGAACCAGGCTTTGCTGACATCCTGAATCAGCTTCTGCTGGGCCAGCATATAATTCGCATCGGCCAGGTCGGCCGCCGCATCGGCTCTTTTCCATGTGGCAAAGCGGGCGGGATCGAACAGAGGTTGCGAAAGGTTAAAGCTGTAGTTATGGCGTTTGATACCGGCGGCATAAGAGGCATCGGGCTGATCCTGCTTGTAATAGCTTCCTGTTAGTGAAATTTCCGGCAAAAGCCCGGCGAATCCCTGGTAGCGTTTCTGCCCTTCAGCATCATGCAGGTTGCCTGCCGCGATAAATTCAGTATCGTAAAAACGCGCCGCGATAACGGATTGCTGCAAACTGACGGCATGCCCCTGAAAGCTATTGGCCAGTGAAGCCAGTATGATTAATATTAATTTATTTTTTTTCATGAAATTACAGCATTCCATTCAGGTATGCGTACTTCAATAACTCCGCGTTACTTTTAATATCCAGCTTTTTCATTGCATTCTGTTTCTGCGTGGCAACAGTGCTGATGGCCCGGTTTTTCTTGGCTGCAATATCAGAAAGCGAATGGCCCTGAGCGATCAGAAAGACAACCTCCCACTCCTTAGACGTTAAAGCGATTTGATCCTGATTTTTAAGCTTGTCGTTGACGGCTTCTGTGAGGACTTTAGAGATGAATTGTTTTTCGGAATCTGAGATCAAATGGCCGATAGCTCTCTGAAGCTCATCAATGCTGTCATGGGTGCTGACTAAAGCATCGTATTGCTGTTGGATCACTTTTTTTATCAGGAGGGTGTTGGAGTTTTGCATGAAAATCAATGTCTTGACGTTGTTTTTTGCGCAAAGATTTTTTAACTTCTGCTGTTCACCTGAATCGCAATTTTTGTAGAGGTAATTGTATTCAGTAAAAATGAGGTCAACGTTTCCTTTCCTGACCTCACTAAAGAGTTCCTGATGGTCTGAACAGGTTTTGATGGATATTACTTCTGTCGTGATCTTATTTTTCAGATATTCACATATCTCATTATCGAACATGTTGAAATTGTAATAAATGACAACATGGACAGGCTTTTTAATATCTTCCATTGAACTTTCCCATGATTATTCGTGCTAAACAGGGTTTTTCCCTAAAACTGACCGATTTTTCCAGATGTAAAGAATAAAAAAGTGGTGAGGGTATTCTTTCCCTCTGTTTTGATTAACCTGAAGGAATGTCCAGGCCGATCTCCTACCGGAGTATGATTATTGGAAAGCCAGACAGACTCTTTTTGTATGTGCCAATCGATTGTGTCAATCAGCTGATATCTTCAGGCGATGGTTCCCTCCTGCAGTGAAGTCGAAAGTCCGTTTCAACGTGCAATATGATGCAGATTGTTGCGAAATTGTAAGTTTATAGATGAGGTCCAGCGCGTCTCTCCTGAAATCATCGCTGTGAAGCGCATTCTTTCATCTGAATCTGTTCTTGGCAATACGCTGAACGATTTACTTCATTGAGTTATCTCCTGAGGTAATTCCCTGTTCATAGATGATTGTTATGTATTTAATGTTTATTATGGTTTTTAATTTTCCAATATCACTATTATGAAGTGTTATTAGTTTAGTTCTCTAGCAAAATTTTTAAAGTATTTATATGGGGCTTGTTGTTGTTTAAATGTTTCTTGATTGTGATAAAATTTAGCTGTATGAGGTTATTTATAGAGCGAAAATGTGAATCGGACTGTGATTGGCGATGTGAATCAGACGAAAATTCTGCTAAAGGAGACTGCATTTTAAAAAACCCTTAACCGCAATCAGTGAATTTTTGTTCTGAAAATCCGTTATCAAAAAGAGGTCGATTCATCAAGGGGGCCTGTCCCCGTTTTGTTAGTTAATGTCTCTGAAGCGGATGTCAGCAGTGTGAAAAACGGAGCAGGGTATGGTCATAAATTGTGGCCAAAATGCTGTATTCTCTGCGGCATTGCGGAGGTTTTGTCAGGGGGTATTTAGACAGGGATTACTGATTTCGTTAACTATTTCTCCGTTAACATTGAGTGTAAATTTCCAGGGGTAAGTAATGTTTTTTCAGCCTGGATTATGTTTCATTGACCATAAAAATAAATAACATTAAGTGTAAAATGGAAGTGTGAATTTTTTTCTGGAAAGAGGAATCCCGACGGAGAAATGGCATACTAAGGGTGAATTTGTTGATGTTCATCTCTTTTCTTTTTCAAAAAGCAGAGAGGCACGGATGTTAATTGACATCTTTTCGGGACTACATTCGTTACAAAAAAATCATTAATTTTTTTAAGAAAAACGGAAAGGATGTCGTTATGACCTATTACATAGGCGAAACATGGTGAGGAAGACATGAGAGTGTATGATCAGGGAAGAGATAAAAATACCTATCTTTTAGAGAGTTGTGATCGCTTGTATTTGCATGATCCGGCATCTCTGCCATTCCTGGTCAACAGGGCTTCCTCTTGTTCCGCTATATTGACGAAAACTCTCATTTGGCATCATTAAGATGATGCATATGCAGAGTCATATCCATTAGCTTAAACAATAATGTTTATCTGGAGAGTTCACATAATCTCAGAGGAATGAGTTTAGTTATTCGTTATTGTAAATTTAAAACATTTGGATTATATATGTTTAGCGTTCTTGAAAGTCATGAGCAGATAATTAACTTACTCTTACCCTATGCTGAGAACTCCGAACCTGATGAGATATCAAGAGGGAAGAGGAGATACAAGTTTTGTAAGAAAGAGCAGCGCGTGGTGTATCTTTTGCTTGAGGGGGATTTTTGCCTCAAAGTGAAAGGTGGAAACAAAATCCTGAGTATTGTCTCCGCACCCTGCGTGATAGGATTTATGCCTGCTCTTGAAGAGATCCCTTTGTATCTTGAACGAGTTGACTACGGAAAGATCAAGCATATTGATTATGATTTTTTCTGGAAGTCTGTAAAAGATAAAAAGATTTTTGATGACGTTATGAAGGTGATGTCGGGCCAGTATACTGACCTGATGAGCCATATCTCAATGAACAAGTGTACCTCTGCTGACGAAGTCAGATCGTTAGTCCATCGCTGGCAGCAGATCCCGGAACATCTGAAGAAAAGATTTTCAGTCATGTATTTGATTGAAAATAGCTCCGATCTCTCAAAAAGCTCAATCAGTCGCGTATTGAAAGAGATGAAAGAGAACGGTGAGATTTCACTGGACAGGGGGAGGTTCGACTAAAAAAATCAATCAGTCGCGGTTTAATCAAAGCCGTGGAGAACATTGCCAGGAGGCAGGATACTGACATGGATAAAGTAGAGAATATTGTTGTCCTGATTCATATCAGCAATGCTTATCTTTCTGAGGGAATTGCGCAACTCATTAAGCAATCTGCTGGCAAAGAATATAATGTTCTTATCAAAAACCAAATTGATCGGGACTCTGTCAGCCTGGCGAATATTATTATTTTACCTAAAAGTGCTATAAACTGTTTATTCTGTTTTTCCGCCCTGGATTATCGACAGAAGCAGAGCATTGTTATAGGTATTGATGATGGTGGCCTGCCGGAAACTCGCCTGCAAATCCCCAGCTGCCTGCCCGGCATGATTGTGATCCCAAGGGCCTGTCCACTGGACAAAGTGTCGAAAATTTTTCTGATGTCAATGCTGCGGATCAGTACGGATACCGGGGAGTACCTCTCTCTGCCTGCCTGTAAGAGCCGTTCACTGTCAGCGCGCCAGAAGGAGTTTGCGGGGTTATTTATTGCCGGATACGACATGCACCTCATTGCGAGGATACTTAACGTATCGGTGAAGACCGTTTACTCCTACAAGCTGCAGACGATGAAAAAATTTAATCTGGCCCGAACTCATGACCTGTATGAATTCCTGGTCAACTACATGAAAAAACAGAAGATTAAAACGACGATCGCTGTCTCGCAATAGTTATGTCTGCACCCTGAGCATCTGACAGGGAAGGCGGGTCGCATACCGGGGCAGTGGGACTGCTCTGGTTGAGGCTGTCCGGCATTCTGTATCGAAGGTATGCGCAGTACTGTGGAAGAGTAGCTAAGGTGGATGCAGCGCTGTGAAATAACTGAAGCCGCAGAAAGCAAAAAACCAGCCATCAGGCTGGTTTCTTTAAATATGGTGCCCGGACTCGGAATCGAACCAAGGACACGGGGATTTTCAATCCCCTGCTCTACCGACTGAGCTATCCGGGCAACGGGGCGCATTAAACCGTAAAGGCCGCCTTCCGTCAACGGCTTTGTCACAAAAAACACGTAAACGACGACTGAATGGCTGCTTTTTATGCGCTTAGCCTGAAACTTGCTCAGGCGAGAGCGCCATTTTTACGACAGAGTGCGATGCTCAGCACATCTTCTGCCAGCGTGCGGGCGGTAGCCACTTCCTGTACGTTACGCTTCACCAGCAGGCGGCTCAGGCAGCCTTCGAGAATCAGCTCCATCTGATGAGCAACCAGCGTGGGGTTATCGGTTTCCAGCTCGCTTAGCAGGTCGTGGGTGTATTGCCATGAGGCGCGCTTCTGCAGCTCGGCAACCTGATGCACAGGATGGTCGGGTTGGGGATAAAAGCTACAGGCAGCAATAAACAGGCAGCCGGGGTAGCGATTATTGCGCACGGCCTCTTCCAGTACCTGATAGCGTGCCAGCAGCTTCTGTTCGGCGTTCAGCGTCTCGTCCAGCAGCAGTTTGCGCCGCCAGATATCAATCTGCTGGCTGTGATAGCGCAGGGCGTCATACAGCAGCGCCTCACGGTCGGGCCAGAAGCGCTTTAAGTCTTCTTCCCGGCACGCCACTCCATCCGCCATCATGGCAAACGATGTGGAAGCGGCCAGGCCGTTTTGCTCGAGTACATTCAGTGCATGCTCGAGTACCTGTTCACGTTGCAAGTGACTCTCCTCTTGTATGCCTTCTTCCGGCTTCAGGCCAGAAAATCTTCTCTAGTGTCGTTTAACGGGCCAGTTTCTGCAAATGCTGCTCAAACGCGGCGGCATCCATAAAACCGGTAATGCGCGACTGAGGGATCTCTTTGCCACTGGCATCGAAAAACAGGATGGTCGGCAGGCCCAGTACCTGAAGCTGCTTCAGCAACGCGCTGTCCCGGGCATTGTTTGCCGTGACATCGGCCTGCAGCAGCTGGGCGTTTTTCAGCACACTCTGAACGTCAGGCTGGCTGAAAGTGTATTTTTCAAACTCTTTACAGGCTACGCACCAGTCAGCATAGAGATCCAGCATGGTGATGCGACCGTTACTCTGCTGAAGGGCCTGATTGAGCTGATTTGTTTCGCTGATGCGGGTGAAGTTCAGGTGCGCCGTGGTCGCTTCCGCTGACGATGCACCAAAGGCCCAATCCTGCAGCGGACGGGCGGCAACCAGTGCGGCAGCCAGCATCAGGAGCTGCGCCAGGCGCTGCCAGCCATTGGTTGATTTCAGGCTGATAAAGCCCCAGCCGAAGAAGGCCACGCCCAGCAGGCTCCACAGCCGGAGCCCCCAGAGATCGCCGATCACCCGCTCCAGCAGGAACACCGGCAGGGCGAGGATCACAAAACCAAAGCCTTCTTTAACGATTTGCATCCATGCGCCGCTTTTCGGCAGCAGGCGATTACCGGACAGTGTGACCGCAATCAGCGGCAGTCCCATGCCCAGCGCGTACAGATACAGCGTTCCGGCACCGGCCAGCATGTTTCCGCTCTGCGCGATATACAGCAGGATGGCGCTCAGCGGCGCGGTGGTGCAGGGAGAACAAATCAGCCCGGCCAGCGCGCCCATCAAAAAGACGCCGGTCAGCGAGCCACCTTGTTGGCGATTGCTCCACAGGGTCAAGCGGGTCTGCAGGGAAGAGGGGAGCTGCAGGGTGAACAGGCCGAACATCGACAACGCCAGAAGAATAAACAGCACTGACAGGCCAACCAGCACCGCCGGTGCCTGAAGAGCAGCCTGGAAGCGTAAACCAGCAGCGGCAACAATCACCCCCATCACCGTATAGGTCACGGCCATCCCCTGGACGTAAACCATCGCCAGCGCAAACAGGCGGCCCAGCGAATACTGTCGGTTACCGCCGAGGATAATGCCGGAAATCAGCGGATACATCGGTAATACGCAGGGGGTGAAAGCGACACCAATGCCAATCAGCAGCGCCCATAATGGGGAGAACGGCAGGTTTTGGTCGGGAGAGGATGGCCGGGCCGCTACAGCGTTATTGCCGGCGTTATCCGCTGCGGTGTTGCCTGGCATAACGTCGTTCAGCGGCACGGTGCGGGTTTCCGGTGGATAACAGAATCCGGCGGCAGCACAACCCTGGTAGGTCACTGTGACCGTTGCGCCTTTCGCGGCCTGCTGCACGGTCAGGGGCAGCGTCAGGCTTTCAGGATAGATCTCGGTCTTGCCATAAAACTCATCCTCATGCGGCTTGCCCTCTGGCAATGCCCAGTCAGCCAGCGTTGCGCCCTGCGCCGACACCTTAATCTGCTGGCGGTAGAGGTAATAGCCGGATTTTACCTGCCAGCTGAGCGTCAGCTGGTTCGCCTGCTGGCTAAAATCAAACGCAAACGCCTGATCGACCGTGCCAAAGTTATTGGTGCTTTTAGGCCCAAACAGCGACGCGCTGGCGGTGGAGCTGAACAAAGTTGCCAGCAGCAGAAAAATTAATGTTGTGAGGTGCTTAGCCATGGCTGATAACCACTTTCTCCTTGTTGAACTGAGTAAACCGGCGGGGCGAACAACGGTCCGCCGCCGCGCTGGATGAGCTCAGGGGGTCATCCTTACCGGCAGGCAAATATATCATGGCACGGCGGTTGAGGCTTTTCAGGATGTAACATGGTCAGGTACGGGCGGAGGAATTCCACCCGCAAAGATCACAGGAAAAGATGCCCGAACAGGAAACCAAAGGCTACCGAGAAGACGATCGCCAGCGTGCCCGGTATGATAAAGGAGTGGTTAAAAACGAATTTGCCAATGCGGGTGGAGCCGGTATCGTCCATCTCCACCGCAGCCAGCAGGGTCGGGTAGGTCGGCAGAACAAACAGGGCCGACACGGCGGCAAAAGAGGCCACGGCGGTCACCGGCGAAACGCCCAACAGCAGCGCAGCAGGCATCAGCGCCTTGGTGGTGGCCGCCTGGGAGTAGAGCAGCGTTGAGGCAAAGAACAAAATTACCGCCAGCATCCAGGGATAGTCGCTGAGCAGCTCACCGGCGACCTGCTGAATTTCACCGATATGGGCCTTCACAAAGGTATCACCCAGCCAGGCCACGCCCATCACGCAGATACAGGCGCTCATGCCTGATTTAAAGGTGCTGGCCGAAAGGATCTTTGCCGTATCCACTTTGCAGGTCAGGCAGATCAGGGCCGCGACCGTCAGCATAAACACCACGATCGCTTCATTGCGCGGTAGAACAGGATTAACGATCAGCCCAACGGTCTCACTGATTGCGGTGGCATACAGTACCACTGCAACAATACCAAGCAGGAACAACAGCACCGAGCGTTTTGCGCCAGGCTTGACCTTGAAAACGGTCTCGCCACGCAGCACGGTTTCACCTTTTGCGAGCCGCTCCTGATAAATCCGATCGTCCTTCAGCTCTTTACCGAGGAAATTGGTTACCAGCGCCGCCAGGAAAATGGCGACCATTGTTGAGGGAAGAGCCACCGCCAGCAGGCCCAGATAGCTGATGCCTTTCGGTTCAAGAATGCCGGACAGGAACACCACGGCGGCCGAAATAGGTGAAGCGGTGATGGCAATCTGTGAAGCGACAACGGCAATGGAGAGTGGACGGGAAGGGCGGACACCCTGCTCTTTAGCCACTTCCGCAATCACCGGCAGCGTGGAGAAGGCCGTATGGCCCGTTCCCGCCAGCAGCGTCATCGCGTAGGTCACCAGCGGCGCCAGGAAAGTAATATAGCGTGGATGCCTGCGCAGCAGGCGCTCGGCCAGGCTCACCAGATAATCCATGCCGCCCGCAACCTGCATCGCCGCGATGGCGGCAATCACCCCCATGATGATCTCAATCACATCAAAGGGGATGGCTCCGGGTTTGATCTGGAAGACCAGCGTGAGGATCAGCATGCCGACACCGCCGGCAAAGCCAATGCCAATCCCGCCCAGACGGGCCCCCAGATAGATCGCTGCCAGCACGACAATCAACTCCGGCACAATCATATTCACTCTCCCTGCACTTAGTTGCTAATCAACCGTTAATAATATGTAGGATTCAGCATCAAAAAAGGCACGTCGTTCAGAGAACGTCCGTGCCTTGTTTTGGCTCAACCAACTGCGTCAGTCATTTTCATCTGTGTAGCGTTTGGCTTTGTAAGCCGGGAACATCAGGTTCTGGGTGGAGAAAATGTCATCCAGTTCCGTTTCGGTCAGCAGACCGCGTTCCAGCACCACTTCACGGACGCTCTTGCCCGTTTCGGCACAAATCTTCCCGACGATATCGCCATTGTGGTGGCCGATATACGGGTTCAGGTAAGTCACAATTCCAATAGAATTAAACACGTAGGCTTCACACACCGCTTTGTTAGCCGTGATGCCATTCACGCATTTCTCCAGCAGGTTTGAGCAGGCGTTGGTGAGGATATGCACCGATTCAAACATCGCCTGACCAATTACCGGTTCCATCACGTTCAGCTGCAGCTGACCGGCTTCAGAAGCCATGGTCACCGTAACGTCATTGCCTATCACTTTGAAGCACACCTGATTGACCACTTCCGGCACCACCGGGTTAACCTTGGCTGGCATGATGGAAGAACCCGCTTGCAGCTCCGGCAGGTTGATCTCGTTCAGGCCCGCGCGCGGCCCGGAAGAGAGCAGGCGAAGGTCGTTACAGATCTTTGACAGCTTCACGGCCAGACGCTTCAGCGCGCTGTGAACCATCACATAAGCGCCACAGTCTGAGGTTGCTTCAATCAGGTCTTCTGCCGGAACGCATGGCAGGTTACTGACTTCGGCCAGCTTCTTAACCGCCAGCTGCTGGTAGCCATCAGGCGTGTTGAGACGAGTACCGATAGCCGTGGCGCCCAGGTTCACTTCCAGCAGCAGTTCGCTGGTGCGCAGAATGTTTTTAATTTCCTCATTCAGCAGCACGTTAAATGCGTGGAACTCCTGGCCCAGCGTCATCGGCACGGCATCCTGCAGCTGGGTGCGGCCCATTTTCAGAATGGTGTTGAACTCAACGGCTTTGCGCTGGAAGCCCTCGCTCAGCTGCCCGATGGCATCCAGCAGTTTCAGAATGGAGGAGTAAACCGCAATGCGAAACCCGGTCGGGTAAGCGTCGTTGGTAGACTGGCATTTATTGATGTGATCGTTCGGATTAAGGAACTGATATTCCCCTTTCTGATGGCCCATCAGTTCCAGGCCAATGTTTGCCAGCACTTCATTCGTGTTCATGTTAACTGAGGTACCCGCACCGCCCTGGTAAACGTCCACCGGGAACTGATCCATGCACTTACCGTTGTTCAGCACTTCATCACAGGCCTGAATAATGGTGTTCGCAATGTTGCGTGGAATGGTCTGCAGCTCTTTATTGGCCATCGCCGCCGCTTTTTTGACCATCACCATGCCGCGCACGAATTCAGGGATATCGCTGATTTTGCTGTTGCTGATGTAGAAGTTTTCAATCGCACGCAGAGTATGAACACCGTAGTAAGCATCCGCCGGAACTTCACGCATCCCTAACAGGTCTTCTTCGATACGAATGTTATTAGCCATGAGAAACCTTCTTGTTAATACCCTTCCTCTTTTCAGGTGTTATCGGGTATATGGGTTATCACAAAGTGATCTTTGGCCGTGAGCCGTCAGGGCCGACATTTTATCCGTTTGCCGCGGGCGGAGCACGATCATATTCTGTTAGTGGCAAAAAGCCTGAATGCAGATCACTTAAATTGCGTTCTTTTTCAATCGTGTCCGGCACAGTGTGATCATAGTCGCACTTTGCTTTCCAGTATGAATTTACCCGGGCGCGGTTGAAAAGCCGTGGTTAAGTGCCCATTTTAACGGGAGACGATCGTAACGATCCCTTTTTTGCCGTCACGCAGTACGCGGGATGGCCCTGACCGACAGGAGATTGCGGTGCGCTGGTTACCGTTTTTAGTACTATTTATTCTGGCGTGGATTGAGATCACCATTTTCATCCACGTCGCACATGTATTGGGTGTGTTGCTGACGCTGCTGCTGGTGGTGTTCAGTTCATGTATTGGTATCTCGCTGGTGAAAAACCAGGGGATGAAGAACTTCATGCTGATGCAGCAGAAGCTGGCGGCGGGTGAAAGCCCTGCGGCTGAGATGATCAAAAGCGTTTCGCTGATTCTGGCTGGCTTTTTACTGCTGCTGCCGGGGTTCTTCACCGACTTCGTGGGGCTGCTGTTGTTGTTGCCACCGGTGCAGAAACACCTGACGCTGAAACTGATGCCACATTTGCGCGTATGGCGTGGCCCTGGCGCAGGTCCGGACAGCGGTTTTACCGTGGACGGTGAGTATGAGCGTAAAGATGCAAAGCTGATTGAACATGATGACGGCCGGGAAGATCGGTAAGGCATAAGAAAGGCGGATTCCCGCCTTTTTGCTTTTCAGGGGGGCCTTCTGCTCGATATTTGTGCGGTTGTGACGCAGAAGAAAAATTTTTATTTTTTTACCCTTGAAACGTTCTTTGCCCGGCCCTATCTCTCTCGTCACGAGGCCGGTGCCAGTGAAGCCCGGCGTTCATCCCAAAACTGATTGGACTTCTCAAAGGAGAGTTATCAATGAAAATTCGTCCATTGCACGACCGTGTTATCGTCAAGCGTAAAGAAGTGGAATCTAAATCAGCTGGTGGCATTGTTCTGACCGGCTCCGCAGCAGGCAAATCTACCCGTGGCGAAGTGCTGGCCGTGGGCAATGGTCGTATCCTGGAAAGCGGCGAAGTGAAACCACTGGACGTTAAAGTCGGTGACGTGGTCATTTTCAGCGAAGGCTACGGCGCGAAAACTGAGAAAATCGACAACCAGGAAGTGCTGATCATTTCTGAAAGCGACATTCTGGCAATTGTTGAAGCGTAATTTACGCGTAACTCACTGAACGAAACGAATTTAAGGGATAATGAAAATGACAGCTAAAGACGTAAAATTCGGTAATGACGCGCGCGTAAAAATGCTGCGTGGTGTGAACGTACTGGCAGATGCAGTAAAAGTTACCCTGGGCCCGAAAGGCCGTAACGTGGTTCTGGATAAATCTTTTGGTGCACCGACCATCACTAAAGATGGTGTTTCTGTTGCACGTGAAATCGAGCTGGAAGACAAGTTCGAAAACATGGGTGCACAGATGGTGAAAGAAGTGGCCTCTAAAGCGAACGACGCTGCAGGCGACGGCACCACCACCGCAACCGTACTGGCTCAGTCTATCGTTAACGAAGGCCTGAAAGCCGTTGCTGCGGGCATGAACCCAATGGACCTGAAGCGCGGGATCGATAAAGCCGTTATTCACGCCGTTGAAGAACTGAAAAAACTCTCCGTTCCTTGCTCCGACTCTAAAGCGATTGCTCAGGTTGGTACCATCTCCGCAAACTCTGATGAGTCTGTGGGTACCCTGATTGCTCAGGCAATGGAAAAAGTGGGCAAAGAAGGCGTTATCACTGTTGAAGAAGGCACCGGCCTGCAGGACGAGCTGGATGTGGTTGAAGGTATGCAGTTCGATCGTGGCTACCTGTCTCCGTACTTCATCAACAAGCCAGAAACCGGCGCAGTAGAACTGGAATCTCCGTTCATCCTGCTGGCGGACAAAAAAATCTCCAACATCCGCGAAATGCTGCCAGTACTGGAAGCCGTGGCGAAAGCCGGCAAGCCTCTGCTGATCATCGCTGAAGATGTTGAAGGTGAAGCTCTGGCAACGCTGGTGGTTAACACCATGCGCGGCATCGTTAAAGTGGCTGCGGTGAAAGCACCAGGCTTCGGCGACCGTCGTAAAGCAATGCTGCAGGATATCGCGGTTCTGACCGGCGGTACCGTGATCTCTGAAGAGATCGGTATGGAGCTGGAAAAAGCGACTCTGGAAGACCTGGGTCAGGCTAAGCGCGTTACCATCAGCAAAGACACCACCACCATCATTGATGGCGTGGGTGAAGAAGCGACTATCTCTGGCCGTGTAACTCAGATCCGCCAGCAGATTGAAGAAGCAACTTCTGATTACGACCGTGAAAAACTGCAGGAGCGCGTGGCTAAACTGGCAGGCGGCGTAGCCGTACTGAAAGTGGGCGCAGCAACTGAAGTTGAAATGAAAGAGAAGAAAGCTCGCGTTGAAGATGCCCTGCACGCTACCCGTGCTGCGGTTGAAGAAGGCGTGGTTGCTGGTGGTGGCGTTGCGCTGGTGCGTGTTGCTGCGGTACTGGCAGGTCTGACCGGTCAGAACGAAGACCAGAACGTGGGTATCAAAGTTGCGCTGCGCGCGATGGAATCTCCACTGCGTCAGATCGTTTCTAACGCCGGTGAAGAGCCTTCAGTTGTGGCTAACATGGTGAAAGCTGGCGAAGGTAACTACGGTTACAACGCACAGACCGAAGAGTACGGCAACATGATCGACTTCGGTATCCTGGACCCAACCAAAGTGACCCGTTCTGCTCTGCAGTACGCAGCGTCCGTTGCTGGCCTGATGATCACCACCGAATGTATGGTGACCGATCTGCCGAAAGGCGACGCTCCGGACTTAGGTGCTGGCGGCGGCATGGGCGGCATGGGTGGTATGGGCGGCATGATGTAATCCCTCCCCCTTGTAAAAAAGAACCCTCTGTCTCTGACAGGGGGTTTTTCTTTTTGGGGGGAAAATAGTATAAGTAAGAGCGCAAGAACCAACCTGAACAACGATTTATCGCAAGTTAAGCAATGGATGCTTATGACAAGACCGGGATGTCCGGTACGATCAGGAATGACTCTGATGATAATAATGGGGAATAAAATGCGGATTAACGTCTTGCTGGGACTCTCTGTGGCAGCGCTGCTGCTGGCAGGCTGTAGCAGCTCTAAAACACTGAGTTCTGCGGGTGAGGGTGTCACCTTTACGGATAAACAGCCTGCAGCCAATTGCCAGCTGCTCGGCAACCTGACCGGTTCACAGAGCAACTGGCTGAGCGGTGCTGGCGGCGGTGAAAGCAGCTCTCTGCGCGGTGCGGCAAACGACCTGCGCAACAGGGCAGCAGAGATGGGCGGTAACGTGATTTATGGTGCAACCAGCCCAACCCAGAACATCTGGTCAAGCTTCGCACCGCTGGACAGCAAAATGACTGGCCAGGTTTACAAGTGTCCTTAAGACCGCATTGTAGCCAGTGATGGCGCGGAATAACGGTGAATTAAGGCAGGGGCGGATCGCTGATCCGTCCCTGTTGTTTTATCCTTCAGGGGGATTAAACCTGGCGCAGCTGCAAATCCAGCGGCGTTTTGCTGGGTTCACCACCAATCTCTCTCGCCAGTTTCGGAACCATATAGCCGGAAACCTGAGTCAGCAGCTCACGCATAATCGCCCGCGCTTCCTCATCTGAAACGTAGAAATGCGCCGCACCCTGTACTTTATCCAGCACGTGCAGATAATAGGGCAGTACGCCCGCATCAAACAGCGCATTACTTAACGCTGCCAGCGTTGCAGCATTGTCATTGATGCCCCGCAGCAGTACGCTCTGGTTAAGCAGCGTCACGCCTGCATGTTTTAATTGTTGCAGAGCATCCTGCAGCTGTTGGTCAATTTCCTGCGCGTGGTTGATGTGCGTCACCAGCAGGGTCTGCAGGCGCGATCCCGCCAGCCGTTTACACAGGGCAGAGGTGATCCTGCCAGGGATCACGACTGGCAGGCGACTGTGGATCCGCAGGCGTTTAATGTGTGGGATCTGCTCCAGCTGAGCGATCAGCCAGTCCAGTTCATGGTCTTTTGCCATTAAAGGATCGCCGCCGGAGAAAATAATCTCATCCAGTTCTGGCTGCTGTCGGATATACTCCAGGGCCTGCTGCCAGTTGCGCTTGTTGCCCTGGTTGTCCGAGTAAGGAAAATGGCGGCGGAAACAGTAGCGGCAATTGACGGCGCAGCCGCCTTTGACCAGCAACAGCGCACGATTACGATATTTATGTAACAGACCCGGCACCACGCTGGTCTGCTCATCGAGCGGATCGGTGCTGTAACCCGGAGCATCAACAAACTCCTGACTCTGGGTGATCACCTGCAGCAGGAGAGGATCTTGTGGATCGCCTTTTTGCATTCTGGACGCAAAGGCCCGCGGGACGCGCAGGGCGAAAAGTCGACGTGCATCATTGCCCGCCGCCAGCTCCGGGTGCGAATCGAGGCCTAAAAGTTGCAGTAATTCATTTGGATCGGTGATTACATCTGCAAGTTGATGCAACCATTCTTCTCGCGAAGGGGTATTTAGGGTTACAATGTGTGCCATTTTTTTGGCTAAGTACCAGTATTAAATTGTAGAGGGCCTTTATGGCGACTTATTCTAGCAACGATTTCCGTCCCGGTCTTAAAATCATGTTCGAAGGCGAACCTTACGCTGTCGAATCAAGCGAGTTCGTTAAACCCGGTAAAGGCCAGGCATTTGCTCGCGTGAAAATGCGCCGTCTGCTGACCGGTACCCGCGTTGAGAAAACCTTCAAGTCTACCGACTCTGCAGAAGGCGCTGACGTGGTGGATACCAACCTGAACTACCTGTACAACGATGGTGAGTTCTACCACTTTATGCACCCGGAAACCTTCGAACAGCACCCTGTTGAAGAGAAAACCGTGGGTGACGCGGCCAAATGGCTGCTGGACAATGCAGAGTGCATCGTGACCCTGTGGAACGGCAAGCCGATCCAGGTGTTACCACCAAACTTCGTGGAGCTGGAGATCGTTGATACCGATCCAGGTCTGAAAGGGGATACTGCCGGTACCGGCGGTAAACCAGCTACCCTGTCTACCGGTGCCGTGGTGAAAGTGCCACTGTTCGTGCAGATTGGTGAAGTGATCAAAGTTGACACCCGTTCTGGTGAATACGTTTCTCGCGTAAAATAAGCCGGAACAGCGATCGGGCCTGATTTTCAGGCCCTTTTCTTTAATGATGTGAGCCTGACCAGATGATGAACTGGATTAAACTGATTACAGCGGCATTGTTGATGACCTGCGCACTGAGCGCCTGCAACACCTTTCACGGATTTGGCGAGGACGTCCAGCACCTCGGTGGTGCAATCTCCCACGCAGCCAACTGACTCTAACTCTTAAATTTTCTTTTTGCTATGCGCATCCGGCGCATCCGGCAGAATTACGGCTATGCTTAATACGCCGTACTCTACTTCTGGTAAAAAGGAAATTGTCATGTTAAAGAAAAGTATTGTTGCAATCCTTTCTGTTCTGGTGCTTTCTTCGGTGCTCACAGCCTGTAATACCACGCGCGGCGTGGGTGAAGATGTGTCAGCCGGCGGACAGGCTATTCAGAGAAGCGCTCAGTAATCTCAATGCCGGTGCTGTCACAGCACCGGCTCTGTTTTATCCCTTCTGCTTCACCCAAATCAGTTTGTTCACATCAAAACCGGCCTGACGGGCTTTGCTGGTCAGCTCCTCTTTGACCTGTGGGGAGATCTGTGGCGATCTTGACAGTATCCACAGATAGTTTCTGTTCGGCCCGCAGACCAGTGCGTTCTGGTAATCGTGATCGAGCGCGATCACGTTGTAGCCGCCATAAAAGGGGCCGAAGAAAGAGACCTTCAGTGAGGCCTGGCTGGGGGAACCGGTAAAATACGCTTTGCCGACGCTTTCCTGCCAGCTTTGTTTCTGTATGTTATAACCCCGGTTAACCACCTTAAGGCCGCCGTCGTCGCGCTTGCTGTAGGTGGCCGTTACCTGTTCCAGCCCGCGCTCAAAGCTGTGATCCAGCCGGGCGATCTCGTACCAGCTTCCCAGATAGAGATCGGCATTAAATCCTGCAACAGGGGTCACGCCTTCCGGCGGGGTGGTGCTACAGGCCACGGAGAGCAGAGCACCAACACCTGCCGTCATGTTTTTCCACAGAGACATAAGCTATTCCTTTGCGTTTGAATAGCTTGAGTATAGGCGGTTTTAAGCAGGCGGCCGGGAAGCCGCCCGAATTTTACAGGGTAATGACGCCGATGGCGGTGACCACGCTGAGGATGGCGGCAAAGCCGTAAAAAACCCATTTCCCGGCCGGGACGTGGATCTTTATATCATGCATGGTGTGATGCAGACGGTGCAGGGCGCACCAGACTGGCAGCACAATAGCGAGGAAAATCAGCCCGCGTCCGGGCCAGCTCTGAGCAAAACCAAGGATGCGCTCATAACTCAGCGCCTGTGGCCCGGCACCTGCAGGCAGCAGCACGCCGATCAGTAATACCAGCACCGGAGAGACAATGGCTGCCCACATGCCTCCGGCACCAAACAGGCCCCAGAACAGAGGCTCATCAGAACGGCTTAATGTTTTCATAGTTTCTCCGCAAGAAAGGCGGCGGCCAGCACCACGATACTGACCACAATCATCACTGCCCACAGTCCTCTGATCACCGGTGTGGGCGACATCTTTTTATCTCCGATAATAATCACCGAGGCTTTGGGAGCCAGCTCAAACCAGGTTTTGCTGTGCAACAGCGCGGCGGCCAGCGCTACCAGATTCAGCAGCAGTACGATGGGGTGCTGCAGAAAGCTGACAAACACCGCCCAGCTCTCAGGGCCGCGTTTGAGGGCAAACAAGCCGAAAATCAGTTCCACGCTGAACCACAGCGCCGGAACGGCGGTACCTTCACGCAGCATGTAGAAACGGTAGAAACCCGATTTCTGCCACCAGCTGGCGGTGACCGGGCGATGGTAAGCATTGCGTTTCGAGGTCATCTTGCACTCCTTATTGCGGCCTGAGGGTGGCAATCAGAAAGTCTTTCGAACTTTCCACTTTGCTCTGCTGAATTGCCGCTGCCGGGTCAACGTGCTTCGGACAGACTTCCGAGCAGTAACCAACAAACGTACAAGGCCAGACGCCGTTATCACCGTTCAGCTGCGGCATACGCTGACGTTTGCCGTTATCGCGGCTGTCGAGATTGTAACGGTGCGCCAGGGTGATGGCGGCGGGACCGATAAACTCCGGATTCAGCCCGAACTGCGGGCAGGCGGCATAGCACAGTCCGCAGTTGATGCAGCCGGAGAACTGGTGATACTTCGCCATCTGTGCGGGGGTTTGTTTACCGGGGCCGCTCTGTGCATTCTGGCCGTTGCCGATGATGTAAGGTTTGATCGCCTCCAGGCTCTCGATAAAGCGGCTCATATCCACGATCAAATCGCGCTCGATGGGGAAGTTCGCCAGCGGCTCCACGCGCATCCCTTTCGGGTAATTGCGCAGGAAGGTCTTGCAGGCCAGCTTCGGTACATTGTCGACCATCATGCCGCAAGAGCCGCAAATCGCCATCCGGCAGGACCAGCGATAAGAGAGGTCGTAAGCGAGGTTATCCTTGATGTAGCCCAACGCATCCAGTAGCGAGGTCTGCTCATCCCAGGGGACGTCAAAAAACTCGCTGCGCGGCACCTTGTCCGCTTCCGGGTTGTAGCGTTGGATCTCAATTTTGCAGCGCGGTAACTCAGTCATGCTGGGTCGTCTCCTTACTTTCTGATTCAGCGCCATAAACACGCTTCGCCGGGGGCATACGGGTGATGTTCACCTCATCCCAGGCGACAGTGGGCGCACCCTGCGGATTGAAGAAGCTGAGCGAATGTTTGAGGAAGTTGGCGTCATCACGGGTAGTGCAACCTTCATCCAGCCGCTGATGTGCGCCACGTGATTCCTTACGCTGGAAGGCTGAGTGCGCCATGCATTCGGCAACATCCAGTCCGTGGCTCAGTTCGATGCTGTATAACAACTGGGTATTGAACACACTGGAGGTATCGCTGATGCGCACCCGGCTGAAGCGCTCTTTCAGCTCTGCCAGCTTGTCGATGGTTTTCTCCATCAGCTCCGGCGTGCGGTAGATGCCGCAGCCTTCCTCCATTGACAGCCCCATTTCATCGCGCAACGCCGACCAGGTCTCTTCACCCTGCTGGTTAACCAGCCCTTTCAGACGCTGTTCGCAATCCCTTGCCTGAGCCTCCAGTCCCCCCGTTGCAGTTTTATGGGCCTCCAGCGCGCGTGCGGCGGCCGCTTCTCCAGCCAGCCGGCCAAAGACCACCAGCTCCGCCAGCGAATTAGATCCCAGACGGTTGGCTCCGTGCAGCCCGACTGAAGAGCACTCGCCCACGGCAAACAGCCCGCGAATGCGCGTTTCGCACTGCGCATTGGTTTCGATGCCGCCCATGGTGTAGTGAGCGGTAGGGCGGATCGGGATCGGACTGCTGACCGGATCGACACCAACATAGGCCTTGCTCAGCTCGCAGATAAACGGCAGCCGATCATGCAGCTTTTTTTCGCCCAGATGGCGAAGGTCCAGGTATACCACCTCGCCCCGCGGCGTATGGATGGTGCGACCTTTCTGAGATTCATGCCAGAAAGCCTGCGACACTTTATCCCGTGGCCCCAGCTCCATATATTTGTTTTTCGGCTGACCGAGAGGCGTTTCAGGCCCCATACCGTAATCCTGCAGGTAGCGATAGCCGTCCTTGTTCACCATGATGCCGCCTTCACCTCGACAGCCTTCGGTCATCAGAATGCCCGAACCCGGCAGGCCGGTTGGGTGGTACTGAACAAACTCCATATCGCGCAACGGCACGCCATGGCGCAGTGCCATGCCCATACCATCCCCGGTCACAATCCCGCCATTGGTGTTGTAGCGATAGACCCGCCCGGCACCGCCGGTTGCCAGCACCACGGCACCTGCGTGGATCTGGATCAGCGTGCCTTCCATCATATTCATTGCTACCAGCCCGTGCGCTTCCCCATCTTCAACCAGCAGATCAAGAACAAAGTGCTCATCAAAGCGGGTTATCTGGGGATATTTCAGCGAGGTCTGGAACAGCGTATGCAGCATATGGAAGCCAGTCTTGTCGGCCGCGAACCAGGTCCGCTCAATCTTCATGCCGCCAAAGCGGCGCACGTTAACCGAGCCATCTTCGCGGCGGCTCCACGGGCAACCCCAGACTTCCATCTGGGCCATCTCCTGCGGGCAGTGTTCGACAAAGTAGTCCACCACGTCCTGCTCACACAGCCAGTCGCCACCGGAAACGGTGTCCTGAAAGTGCAAATCGAAGCTGTCATGGGACTGGGTAACGGCAGCGGAACCGCCCTCTGCCGCAACGGTATGGCTGCGCATGGGATACACTTTTGAGACCAGCGCGATGGAAAGGGTGGGGTACGCTTCAGCAGCAGCAATGGCGGCGCGGAGACCAGCTCCGCCAGCACCGACAATCACCAAATCGGCAGTAAAGGTTTGCACGATATTCTCCCTGTCAGAGTCGAGGAAGAGGGAAAATCCCTCACTTTTATAGGGTCATCAGTATAGAACTGGCATTCAGGGGCAAACTTGATGTGCTCAGGTATTTGGGTAAGAAATAAACGGCAAAAACGGGATCGGCACAGCGTTTTTGCCAGAGCATTCTGCTTGCTGCCTGGTGGATTAGGGACGATGCTGAATTTATCCGTGTGGATTTGTTTGTCTGTGCCTGCTCGGGTAGACTGCTTCACCCTGTTGAATGAGGAGTAGGAATTATGAGCGATACGGCCAGCTGGCTGCCGAGCGCGCCCATCGCCAATTTATTGAAGCGGGCGGCGATTATGGCTGAAATACGGGGCTTTTTCGCCGATCGTGGGGTGCTGGAAGTGGAAACCCCGGCGATGAGCCAGGCCACCGTGACCGATATCCATCTGTTTCCTTTTCAGACGCGCTTTGTCGGCCCCGGCGCGGCGCAGGGGTTGGATCTCTATCTGATGACCAGCCCGGAATATCATATGAAGCGCCTACTGGCGGCGGGCAGTGGCCCGATTTTTCAGCTGTGTCGCAGCTTTCGCAATGAAGAAGCGGGGCGTCACCACAATCCAGAGTTCACCATGCTGGAGTGGTACCGTCCGCACTACGATATGTACCGGCTGATGAACGAGGTGGACGATCTGCTGCAGCAGGTGCTGGACTGTGCCCCGGCGGAAACTCTTTCTTACCAGCAGGCGTTTATCCGTCATCTGGAGATTGACCCACTTTCTGCCGACAAAACGCAGATGCGCGAAGTAGCTGAAAAGCTGGGTGTGGGCGATCTGGCGAACCGTGAAGAAGATCGCGACACGTTGCTGCAACTGCTGTTTGTGATGGGTGTTGAGCCTCAGATTGGCAAAGACAAACCCGCTTTCGTCTACCACTTCCCGGCCAGCCAGGCAGCTCTGGCAGAAATCAGCACGGAAGATCACCGGGTGGCGGAACGTTTTGAGGTTTACTTCAAAGGCATTGAGCTGGCAAACGGTTTCCGCGAACTGACCGACAGCCGCGAGCAGCGCCAGCGTTTTGAACAGGATAACCGCAAGCGTGCCGCCCGTGGTCTGCCACAGCAGCCGATAGACACCAATCTGCTGGACGCCCTGTCGCACGGCATGCCGGACTGTTCCGGCGTGGCGCTGGGCGTGGATCGTATTGTGATGCTGGCGCTGAAGGCTTCGCAGCTCAGCGAAGTGATCGCTTTCTCCGTGGATCGCTGCTAAACGCATCATGCTCTGGGGCTGGTTTACCGGCCCCTGACGCTTTCTCTGCTACAACCCACCTGACTTATACGTTTTCGCCGTTGGCGGATTATTGCCGGTCGACGTTTTGCGTCCGAGGGTTTCCATCCGAACCTGGAACGGCGGGAACGGCATCTCCAGACCGTGTTCCTGATAGCCACGCAGGATCAGCTGATGCAGCTCATGGCGCAGCGGCATACGATGCCCCATCTCCGCCGCGTGAATACGCAGTTCAAACAGCTGAATCCCCTGCTGTAAATCGACCAGATAAGCTTCCGGCTGCGGCATTTCCAGCACGTACTGGCAGCGATCTGCGGCGGTCAGCAACACGTTAGTGACCTCTTCACTGTTTGCTTCCGCAGCCGCAGGGATCGTCAGTACCACTCGCGTCACCGAGTCCGACAGGGACCAGTTAACGAACTGCTCGGTAATAAATGCCTTGTTCGGCACGATAATCTCTTTGCGGTCCCAGTCGGTGATGGTGGTGGCACGTGTGTTGATACGAGTGATGCTGCCGGTGAGATCGCGGATAGTGACGGTATCGCCAATACGGATTGGCTTCTCAAACAGAATAATCAGGCCGGAGATAAAGTTAGCGAAGATCTCCTGCAGGCCGAACCCCAGCCCGACACCCAACGCGGCGACCAGCCACTGCAGCTTCGACCAGTCAATACCGATCATTGAGAAGCCCATCAGGCCACCGATCAGGATCAGCAGGTATTTGGTCAGGGTGGTGATGGCATAACCGGTGCCTGGCGTCAGGCTTAGGTGCTGCAACAGCGCCAGCTCAAGCAGGGCGGGCATGTTCCTTACCAGCTGAGTGGTGATAATCAGCACCAGAATGGCGATCAGCACCGAGCCGAGGGTGATCGGCTGCAGGCTCTCAACACCCTGCACGGTGGTGCTGGCATCCCACAGCCTGATGTTCTCCAGGAAGCCGAAGGCTGAATGGATTTCCGACCACAGCACAATCACCGAAACCAGCGCGATCAGCGTCAGGATCGAGCGCACCAGCCGCAGCGACTGGGCACTGATCGCATCCAGATCGATCACCGGCTCATCCACTTCCTGCGTATCGGAGTTATGCTGCGCAGCCGGAGCTTCCTCCTCTCCTTTCGCTCGCTGGGCGAGGATTTCAGCACGGCGGTGACGGGCACGGTCAAAGGCGATACGACGCCGCTGGATCAGCATCCAGCGGCGGATGATGTGATAAATCACCAGCAGCAGGAACCAGATTGCCACGGAAGTTTCCAGCCTGGCCAGCAGGGCCTGAGCCGTTGCCAGGTAGCCAATGCAGGACGCCAGCGCGGCAATCAGCGGAATGCCAATCATCAGGTTCCACAGGATGTTGTTAATAAAGTTCTCGCCGTTGCCCTCTTTATCGAGATACAGCGGGATACCGGCACGCTTCAGGCTGACGGTGACCAGGCTGAGCGCGCCGCAAATCAGGATGAAGCAGAGCCTTCCCAGCGTGGCGGAAAACTGACGATCTTCCAGATTATCAAAGCTAATCAGCAGCATAATCAGTGGAACAACAAAGCCCACGCACAGGCTGTAGAAACGCATCGCCCTCGCCACCCGGTTTTGCTGCCAGCGGAAGTGGACGATGAACAATCCTTTGGAGCGGGCAAAGCCGGCGCTGATCATAAACGCCCACAGCAGCGGTACCGTGGCCGTGACGCCATCGCCAATCGCCACCGCTATCGGGTAGGGCCAGGCGTGCTGCAGACCATAACCGAGCGCCATCCACAGCACCGGCAGCGGCAGTGCCACCAGGATTGACCAGAATACCGTTCGCATGGTCAGGCCAAAGCGATCCTGGGTGACCTTCCCCACCTTACTGGCGGAACGGTTGAGGAAGTCGCGGTAATGACGGCGTGAGCTGAGGCTGAAACCAACCAGCAGCAGAGCCCCGATAACCGGCAGGACCGTTTCACGGCTGGTGACCATCATCACCATCGCGCCGCCGAGCTGCCCCAGCGTATCCAGCGACAGCAGGCTTCTCAGGTCGCGCATCAGATCGAGCGGGAAGTTAAGCCCCACGGCGCTGACATCCGCCGTCCAGAACAGATAGCGATGGGTGGCTTCTTTCACCTCCGTCAGCGCGTCTTCCAGCTGGCCGTTAGCAACTTTAAGTTTGGTGACTTCCAGGATCAGGTTGTCGCTGCCGGACAGTAGCGAACCGATCAGTTCACGCTGGGTTTTCAACTGAGCATCGAGGATCCGCCGTTGATCGGCGGTAAGCGGCGTGCCGTCATCCTGCTTGATTTGGCGCAGTTGCTGCTGCTGTTCGATCAGATCTTCATAGCGTAACCGCTGAACCCGCAGCTGGCCCATCTCGCTATCGAGCTGCTGGGGTTTGGGCATCTCCGGCAGGCGGGCGACCTGCGCACGCAGCGCCTCGCCCAGCACATTAGAAACCCCCAGCCACTGCGACTGCTCGCGAATGGTGCTCAGCGCCTGACGTACCTGGATGGTCTGGTTAACTGCGGTGCGCTGCTGAGAGGCGACCAGGTCCATGCGCTGTGCCTGCTGGTTAAGCGCCGCAGAGAGTTCGCGGTTAACGCGGAACTGCTTGCTGATGTTCTTCGGCAGTTCGCCGCTGTTTTCCGCCAGCTGCTCGGTTTTTTCCAGCGCCAGCTCCGCCTCGCGCTGACGGCGGCTGTTGAGCTGGTTGCGCAGATCCTGCAGATAGGTGTCGAGCTGGCTGGACTTGCGCTGGTGGATCTCACTGCGCATGCGGGCCAGTTCCTGGCGATTGTTGGCCGAAAGCTGTGCCAGCTCCAGCTCGTCCACCCGGGCTTTTTGGGCGGCAGACTCTGCCTGACGGGCAGCCAGCTGGGCCTGCGCCAGTGGCGTCACTGCGGCAGGTTGACCCTGAAGGCGGCGCTCAATCTCACTTAACGCGCGTCTGGCCCCGGTCTGCTGCTGCGGTAATTGGGCCAGAGAATCACTGATTTCCCTGGCGCGATCCTGCTCCTGCTGTGCCTGGCGTCCCTCTTCCAGTAGCTGACTGCTGACCTGAAGGATCTCCTGGTCCAGCTCAGGCGCGGTCATGGTGCTGCGTACCGTTTTGGGATTATCCGCCAGGGCGACTATCTGCTGGCGGAGAGCGCGGGAGAGTTTGGGGAAATCGTCGATCACCTGCTGGTAGTCGTTGGCATTAGCCTGCGACTTTTGCAGCTCGTCCAGCCAGTTCAGCGCCGACTGCAGCGCCTCCACCGTTTCCGCCTGATTCGGCGTGGTTTTGTCAGACTTCGCCTGCTCAAGCGACTGCTTGATCTGCGTGCCGTCTGGTGCGCTGGTGGCCCAGGCGGGCTGGAGAAGGCTCCAGCCCAACAAAAGAGTAAGGATCAGGCGTAGCATGCGTATTCGCTATGAGTGGTGTAAAACTTCTTCGGCACTGGTTTTTTGCAGTGCGATAGCCAGAGTTTGCCCCAGACGGGTTTTGGTTTCCGGCGTCAGGCTTTCAGCCAGTTTAACCTTGCCCGGCGCGAACAGGTTAATTACCGTTGAGCCAAGCTTGAAACGGCCCATTTCCTGACCTTTCAGCAGCACTACCGCCCCTTCTTCATCGGCCCCCGGCCAGCTCCAGCGTTTGATTACGCCTTCACGCGGTGGGGTGATGGTGCCTGCCCAGACGGTTTCAATACTGCCAACAATGGTCGCGCCAACCAGAATTTGTGCCATTGGGCCAAATTCAGTATCGAACAGGCAGATGACACGTTCGTTACGGGCAAACAGGTTGGGGATGTTTTGCGCGGTCAGCGGGTTAACGGAATAGAGGTCGCCCGGTACGTAAATCATCTCTCGCAGGATACCGTTGCACGGCATATGCACGCGATGATAATCACGCGGGGCGAGATAGGTGGTAATAAACTCGCCGTCACGGAACATATCCGCCATGGCAGACTGGCCCGCCAGCAGCGCTTCCAGCGAATAAGTATGGCCTTTTGCCTGGAAAATCTGGTCGCCCTCAATGTGTCCCAACTGGCTGACAGCCCCGTCGGCTGGCAGCACCAGCAGATTCGGGTCGGTTTCAATCGGGCGGGCTTCATCACGCAGCGGGCGGACGAAGAAGTCGTTAAAGGTACGATAGCTGCCGGTGTGCGGCTTTTGTGCCTCACTCATATCGACTTTGTAGTACCAGACAAAAGTATCGATTACGGCTTTGGTCAGCCAGCCGCCGCGCTTGCCTGCGCCCCATCCGGCCAGTTCAGTAAGGCCTTTTTTAGGCAAAATGGCGTTCAGGCCGAGTTTAAGACGATCCAACACAGTAGCCTCCTGGCTTGATCAGACAGCAAAAGAGAAAGGGGGCGAATTGTAGCAGTGCCCTGACGTTCAGGCTATGGTTGCCTGCCCGGCGAACCGGACAGGGCCGGGTTCAGTCACTGTTTTCTGAGAAGCTACGGCGCGTTTTCAGTTGCATATCTGACATGCTTTCCAGAATACGGTGGTAGTTTTCGAACCGGGCTGCATCAATGTTGCCGTTTTCAACGGCTTCACGAATGGCACAGCCGGGGTCGGTGTCATGTTTACAGTCGCGGAATTTACAGTGACCTAAAAACTCACGGAATTCGACAAATCCACGGGTGATTTGTTCCGGCTCAAGGTGCCACAATCCAAATTCACGCACGCCAGGAGAGTCAATCACATCGCCGCCGTGCGGGAAGTGGTAAAGGCGTGAGGCTGTGGTGGTGTGCTGCCCCAGTCCGGAGGTGTCGGAAACGTCATTGGTGAGGATCTCATTGACACCCAGCTCCAGCCCCAGCAGGGCATTCAGCAGGCTCGATTTCCCCACGCCGGACTGACCGGCAAAAATACTGATCCGGTCTGTCAGCGCGGCTTCCAGCTCTTCCAGCCCCTTTTTCTGATGGCTGGAGACCATCAGAACGCGATAGCCAATATGGCGATAAATTTCCATCTGCTCATCGACAAACGCACGGCCTTCATCATCCAGCAGGTCGGTTTTATTCAGGACCAGCAGCGGTTCCACGTCCAGTGTTTCGCAGGCTATCAGGTAACGGTCGATGATGTTCAGCGACAGCTCAGGCAAAATCGCTGAGACGATAACAATCTGGTTGATGTTGGCCGCAATGGGCTTCACGCCGTCATAAAAATCCGGACGGGTGAGGACAGAAGTGCGTTCATGAACCGCTTCCACGATGCCTTTGACGGTCGCGCCACCCTGCAGGCCTGGACGCCATAGCACGCGGTCACCGGTCACCAGCGAGCGGATGGTGCGGCGGATATTACAGCGGTGTACTGAACCGTCCGCATCTTCCACATCGGCGTGCATACCAAAACGGCTGATCACCACGCCGTCCCGCGCTTCACCAAACAGGCTGTCGTCGGGTTCTGGCTTATCGGCGCGCTGCTTAAGGCGGCGATCGTGGTTGGCACTGACTCGACGTTGCTGACCTTTGGACAGTTTGTTTTTACTCACTCTTCCTCACAGGGATTGGCAGGCTTCGCCCTGACAGGGCAAAACGTTTATGATACACCCTAATGTTTGACGATATAAGCCACGGCGAGAAACCCTATGACTGCAAATGCCAATAACCTGATTTGGATTGACCTTGAAATGACCGGGCTGGACCCGGAACAGGATCGCATTATTGAGATCGCCACCCTGGTGACCGACGCCGACCTGAATATTCTGGCGGAAGGGCCTGTTTTTGCCGTGCATCAGTCCGACGCGCAGCTGGCGCTGATGGATGACTGGAACGTGAAAACGCACACCAACAGCGGCCTGGTGAAAAGGGTGAAGGAAAGTCAGTACGATGACCGCGCCGCCGAGCTGGCGACCATCGAGTTTCTGAAGCAGTGGGTGCCTGCCAACAGCTCGCCGATCTGCGGTAACAGCATCGGCCAGGATCGTCGCTTCCTGTTTAAATACATGCCGGAGCTGGAAGCGTATTTCCACTACCGTTATCTGGATGTCAGCACCCTGAAAGAGCTGGCTCGCCGCTGGAAGCCGGAAATCCTGGCCGGTTTTAAAAAGCAGGGCAGCCATCAGGCCATGGACGATATCCGTGAATCAGTGGCGGAGCTGGCTTACTACCGCGAGCATTTCATTCAGCTTTGATTTTGCAGTGACAGACGTAATGGCGTCCGTTCCCTTGCCAGATAGCGCTGAAAAATGATGACGGTTTTATTGCGATACGGCAGAATGGCGCAAAGTGCATCACTCTGCCGATTAAATTATCAGTTTGCTGTTTTAATCAGCAGTCGGGCAGAAAACAGAAAAATTTTGCGGTAACAGGCTTGCGGCAGGATTCTTTTCTCGTATAATGCGCACCCCGTACCGGGACAGTTTTTTACTCGTTACGCAGAGCGGGAATAGCTCAGTTGGTAGAGCACGACCTTGCCAAGGTCGGGGTCGCGAGTTCGAGTCTCGTTTCCCGCTCCAAAACGTTTTTGCTGTATTGCACCAAGTACCCATGCGGGAATAGCTCAGTTGGTAGAGCACGACCTTGCCAAGGTCGGGGTCGCGAGTTCGAGTCTCGTTTCCCGCTCCAGATTTTGTCATCAGATTCAGTCTGGTGGCGCAGCAGGATTAAGGCGCGTTGGCAGAGTGGCCATGCAGCGGATTGCAAATCCGTGAACCTCGGTTCGACTCCGGGACGCGCCTCCACTTTACACCCATGCCCGGGTGGTGAAATCGGTAGACACAAGGGATTTAAAATCCCTCGGCTTATGGCTGTGCGGGTTCAAGTCCCGCCCCGGGCACCATCTCGATTTCATAAATAAAAACAAGCAATTAGTAAGCAATGTCACGCCGCCGCAAGGCGGTTTTTTGTGCCTTAAATATGTCCGCCTAACATCCCGCCTAAGATAGTTTCAGGGCCAGCGTTATCTATGCAAATTCACTGATTACCGACCACCGGGACGATCTGTACTTTTCTGTCATAGGTGGCCGTCTGGCTCTGCGTTTTGTGGCCCGATATCGATTGTTTCTCTGATAACGTTCCTTCCAGATCAGAAACACCTTTCGCCTTAATATCGTGGAAAGTGAAGTCAAAATTTAAATCAGGGAATTTCTCTTCAGCTGCGAGTTTTGCATCCCGCCACGCTGAGTTAAACCCGTCCCGGGTGTACCGATTGCCATTTGGCTGGTGGATCACAAAGGTGCTGACAATACCCGGTTTTAGCGGGAGGGCGCGCGACATGGCAATGACGAGACGAAGACGATCGGACCAGGCCTTTATCTGTTTTTTCTTTGTTTTGTTCTGACAGATAAATATACCCTCTTCCAGCAGCTGGGCTTCCCTGAGCGACAGCACATCACTTTGACGTGCGAGGCAAAGGTAAGAAATCTCCATCGCTATTTTAACGATCTCCCTTGCCTCGGCATAGACGGCGTTGTATTCCGCATCAGTTATCAACCTGTCGCGTGGTATCTCCATAAACTTTTTAACGCCTGTGCATGGGTTGCCGGCAACCTTGCCCCGTTCATAGGCCCAGCGGTAAACCCCGGACAGGAAACTCTTTTCGCGGTTCGCCTGAACCTCGCTGGTGGCGCCGCGTTTATCCATGTATTTGCGTATGTGCTGGGGCTTCACGTTATCAGGATCCATTTTCCCGAAAACAGGCAGCAGCCGGCGTGAATTCTTTTTGTAGTCCTTCTGCGTATCGGCAGCCAGCCTGGTAAAGTAAGAGGACTCAAAGAATTCAGCCACCAGAGCGGCCATCGTCTTCTTATCCGCTTTCCTGGCGTTGACCTGAGCGTATTTAGCCCAGAGAACGGGTAAAGGGCTGTCAAGTGAACAAAGGAGGATTGATCCGCCTCCGGGTGGGTGAAACTCATAGTTTTTACGCCCGCGATAAACTCGCGGGGGAAGGGCGTTATCAGCAGGGTTACGGCGTTTTCCTACCATTCAGGAACACTCACATAGCGTCAAAATCAGGTTCATTACTGGCGCTGCACTGGTCAGGCTGCCTACCCGCATAAGGGTGTGCGATGTGATACCAGGTGGTACTCGGTGAACCATCGCGGCGCTGCTTGTACCAGATACCCGCCTCATTCAGCCAGCGGCACTGCCGCGACTTGTACTGATGGCCGGTCAGCTCTATAAGCTCGTCCGGCGTTAAAATATCGTGATCGCTTCTCATATCCGCACCTCACTAACGGCCAGCATGTTAGCGCACTGGCCAGGTAGTTTTATTTCGATTTTTTAAATCAACGGGCGTTACCATGCTGAGCCGATCCCGTTCTTACCGGGCTTATGGCCAACGTGGTAACCCCTACACCAGGGACACGGATAAACCCCAAGTTGTCCCTGGTGGCCGTGGTGTATTTGAATCAGCCGTAACTCGATAAGCGCATTGGCAACAGTAGCGTGCTTGCGTTTCCGGCCACACTGTTTGCGCCGCAGCCGGCGCTTACTCGCCATCGTCGTAATGCCCATAACCGTTACAATCAGAGCATTCCCCCTTAACATCGGGGTCATGGCCCGAACCACCGCAACGAGCACAAACATCATCCATAAAGCCTGCAGCTTTTTTTTGGGCAGTCACCATGATGGCGCTATCAATAGCTTCATCCAGGGTAGTCTTGACTGAATAAGCCCTTACGGATTTAAGAAGGTCGTCTTCCTTAATGTGCAGGCAGTAGAGAGGCTTATGATCCTTATTCATGATATTGCGCATTCGCATAAACCTTTTTATGAACTGCCAGCGCGAAACGTCAGGGTTAACCGGCGCGGACACTTGACGGGCATAAACGGGCTGGATAACCCAATCCTTATTCCACCTGCTTACACACTCGCGCGCCTTTTCCTCTGTAGGAAAATTTGCAACTACATCGCCATTTGTCGATAAAACGCGATACTCTACAGGCTCCTGGGTCAACAGCATCACCAGTTCGGTTTCTGCTTTTAGGGCACGCCGGTGCCATGTTTCAAATGCCAAAAGCGCGTCGGTATGTTCCCCATGCAGTTCATAAAAACCAAGTAGAGGCTGAAGTCTTGCCAGTAATTCCCGCTGCATTTCTGCTGGCCCTTTATACTCACAATTGCCAGAAAAAAAATCACGAATTTCACTATTTATCAGTTGGTTAACCTTTGGACTATTCATTTTTTATTTTCCCCGACATTATGACAATGTACCCGCCACACACGATCCAGTATCCAGGCGTGCATCGTGGTGCATCGCCACCAGTGGCCGGGAACATTTTTAGAATGCTGTCGGGAAAACTTATCCCCGATCCATTTCTCCCAGCACCAGTCAGGAGCATTTTTCTGATACCGGGTTCCGTCGGCCAGTTCGATGCGCTGAATCGCGCGGGTGAGCACTGCGCCGTTAACAATGAATCTGGCCGTGCCGCCCTGGCTGAATTTCGCCCCTTTAAAATCGATAACGGGTTTACACATCGGTGACTCTCCCTGGAAACTGGCCGGTATAGTCAGCAATCATTTTGCCATCGGCCCCAAAATATTTAATAAACCGGGTAGGGCAGCAGTCCCAGACCGCTACCCCATGCTTAAGCTGATTGGCAAAAACGACGTTGAGATTGCCTTTACGGCTCATGCCGGCAATCGTGCCAATCTCCCCCTTCACCTCTACCATCATTCCTATGCGGGCAAAGCTGATGCCATGAAAGCGCATCATGTCTGCCTTAAACTGTGTTCTGATCCCCACCATGAAATTGCTCCCTGTAACACTGTCCGAATGAACACTCAGTTTGATTAGTCGGTACCTCCCAAAGCTTTATAAATCGCTTCTGCTTGCTCCTCTGCTTCATCTTCAGAAATGTCGGAAATTTCTATGCAGTTCGATATAAATGGCCTCCATTCACTTCCCAGGAATTCGCGTAATAGACGTGCCTGATATTCTGTTAATTCAAACATTTTTTAACCTCTTGATATTTATCAGTGTGAACACTCAGAGAATGCGCACGCGGATAACGGCCCCGAGAACGGGGCCAGCGTATTAATGGCGCGTCTCATTGATCGCCTGGCTACTGGCGAGAACTTCCGGGGTGAGAGTCTGTGAAGCGGTAGTGTTGTTCAGTAACGTAGTTCTGATGCCGGCATGGTATAAAACCAGCGACAGTGCAGACCTCTGAAAATCTGGTTCTTCAGGTAGTTCACCATCTGAAAGAAACGGCGTAAAAATCACTTCCAGCCCGGTTTTCTGTACCGCTAAGTAACCGAGGAAATCATTACCCAGATACAGTGCATCAACTATGCGGTCATGCATGGTAATCACTCGAATACCATTTATTTCGAAATCAATTCTTTTTACTGACTCTTTCATAAATAATCCTTCATTTTATTGAGTGACATATTGCCGCTAAGCGGCGTTTTTCCCTGTGTGGCAAAGTATCCACGTTTAAATTTGATAAGCCTGTTTAAGCAACTTATTTCCTTCTATAAAGTTGCCGTTTCTTGCTTCATCCTGAGCCAGTGCCAACATAGCTGGATTAGTTAAACTGATTTCTGCAACGGGGCAGCGGTGAAGCGCTGCCGCCATCTTTATTGCTTCCTTTTTCCCTGCAATGGTATCCACGCCGCCTATTACCCGGTCGCAACGTTCACAGATAACCGGGTATAAACCGCCAGCTTCTGGCGTCCAGGAAACCCGCGTTCTGCACATACACACCCCCTTTTATTATTTCTGCTCTCCTTCCCTGAGGCATAAAAGAACCCATGCCGTAAGGGCTGAAAGCACCCGACAACTACACCAAAAATTAAGAACATGAAGATTCACTCTTTTAAATATCAGTGAATTCATAAAAGGCCGGAGCCTTTGATTAAGTCACTGTGAAGAATATGAAGTTAGCAAAGGCTAGTTACTTTTAAATAACGCTGCTTGGTATCAATAACATTTGAGTTGAATCGCTCAGGGTTTAAAATTTCCTGAGTAACATTTCTGGCAATGCGGACTCTTCCAACATAAACAGTGTTACCAGACTTACGAACCGTGAGTTTAGCTAAACGCATTTTTACACCTCCTGTTGTAGGTTGGTGCCGGTTACGGTTCCGGCGTTCACTCGCAAATGGAGAACCGTTTTTATGGCCTGAGGTGGCCCTTTTGTATTCTTCAGGCGAACATTGGCGCTAGGAGAACATTTTTGATTTCACAAAGCACTTCCAGTGACTGATCATCACCTGCCGCCGCCGCTGCCCCCTGCATTTTTGTGATTGCTTCCAGGTCGGTGCATCCATAAGCCGCCTGGACTTTAGATATTGCAATTACTGCTGTTTCTAATGTGAGTGAAGTCATTCCCTGCCTCCATTGGTTGTTGCCCTTACGCCGGGCCGGCGGAACGTTTCGACTGCGAATCACTGTGCTGTGATTGCTGTGTAAGTAACTTAACTAAACGAAAGTGTATAGGCAAGGAAAACTTGAGTAAACGCAAGTTTAAATTTCTTGGGAAGGGATAACTTTATGTATTAAGAGGTTTTTTTCTTGGAAATTTTTTTTCTTATCTTCAATAATTCTTCAAATAAGCGATCATTGTTTTCGACTCGGGCTTCGAGATCTAAAATGCACGCTTGCTTTTCAGACTCTGGTAAGGCTTCGAATAATTCAAGTAGTCGCTTCTGGCGATCATCCATTTCAGATGGAATTGCGGTAGCTGCGATAGGGGTAAGCTCTTCGTCGCCATAAAGCAACCAGGCAGGACTACACTTTAGCGCGTTGGCTAATGCTAATAGATTTTTTCCCTTAGGCTCAGTCTCTCCCGCCTCCCATCTGTAAACAGAGACGTAAGATCGTTTAATCAAGTCTGCAACTTGCTGCTGACTAAGTCCCAATTCAACCCGTCTTGAGGTGATTCGTCTAGGAAGATCAAAGGTCGTTTTCATGCACTAAATATATTTCAAGTTGACTTGCGTTTTCGAAAGATCTACTTTCTTTCTAAATCGAAAGGAGGATGTGCATGTACACAGACGATGCTATCAAGTTTTTTGGATCCAAAACGAAGCTCTCTAAAGCTACAGGGGTTTCACAGTCTACTGTGTCACATTGGGTAAAAGATGGATTTATTACAAAAGGTTCCGCTGCGGTGGCTGCTGCGGTATCAGGCGGAAAATTAAAGTTTGACCCTGAATTCTATGAGCGGCTGAAGCTCGAGAGAAAAGCCATTCGCAAAGGTTTAACTGCCAAAAATGTTAGTCATAACCAATCACAGGGCAGTAACGCCAGTTCGTAAGGTCTGGTCATAAGCAATTTGCCGGCGTTGCTGGTGGATTGCAGACGCAACGCGGCGCACCGGAATGCGCCGCTGTAGATACAGTAAAGGACTGGATCGGCCTGCTGCTGCCTGAAATTTGCGTTGCAGGGGCTGTTTATACGAAACTGGTAGGGTTTTTATGGCTAATACCTGGCTGCGGCTGTGGCACGACATGCCGAACGATCCGAAATGGCGAACGATTGCCCGTTTATCTGGCAAGGATATTGCGCTTGTACAGGCCGTTTTTTTACAGCTGCTGGTATCCGCATCTGAGAATTCGGAAAGAGGGTGTTATGACGTTTCTGTCGAAGATATCGCCAGCGCTCTTAATGAAGACGATTCAAATATAGAGGCCGTTCTTAAGCATATGGAAGGGCGCGTTTTAAGCGGCAATCACCTGACCGGATGGGCAAACCGGCAGTTGTTTAACGACGATCCGGGCGAGGAAAATAAGAAGCTAAAAAGCTACTACGTATACTTCGTAGTACTACGTAGTAACTACGATTGCTACGTAGGAATTAGTAGTAATCCGTGGGCAAGAGTGAACGATTTAAAAAAGGGATTAAACGAAAAAATCGAAGTTTTCGCGAAGTTTCGTAGTACTACGGAGAGCATAGAAAATATAAAAAAATTTCTGGAATCATCCCTTAAGGCCAACGGCTGGTATGAAGCAACGGATGCAATTTACATGCTGATAAATAAGGTAAAAAACAAAACCATTACGAATCTGGAAGAGGCTGAAAACTTCCTGTCTTTACTGCCGGAAGCTAATTTCAGATTACTACGAAACCACTACGTAGATATTCGTAGCTACATGCGTAGCTATTTCGTAGCTACGTATACAGATACAGATACAGATACAGATCTAAAAGAAAAAAACAAAAAACATACGTGCGGTTCCGACAAAAAACCTGTGGATAAAAAACCGCCGAAAGCAAAAACCATCAAGACCAAAAACTACCCTGAGGATTTCGAAACCCTCTGGCAGGCTTACCCCAGACGGCTCGGCGCCGACGGCAAGGCAATGGCTTACAAGGCCTGGCAGGTTCGAATCAGCGAGGGGATACTGCCCCAGACCATGCTTGAGGCCGTACAGCGGTACGCGGCGTACTGCGACGCCGAACGGCTGACGGGGACAAAATTTGTCCAGATGCCCCAGCGGTTTCTCGGGCCGTACCACGAATTTGATAACCCCTGGACACCCAGCCAGGACAGCGTAAATTCAGGAAATTCAGGAGGAAAACATGGGCAGAACCCAGAAGCATTACGAACCGTCCAGGAACAGCGGCGGCAATGTGGGCTTGAGCAACGGCAGGAAGGCCCAGCTGCAGGCGTGGGACTTCTGGGAACTGATGGCGGCGCTGTACGGGGATCGCTGGATCCGGAAGAATGGATCGAGGCCGTCATCGCTCTGGATCAATCAGCTGGGGAACATGACCGCTGAGCACATGAAAACCGTCTGCAACGCGCTGGCAGAGCGCTGCCAGACCGGCAACACCTGGCCGCCGGATTTTGCAGAGTTTCTGCGGCTGGTGGCCGTGTGCAGCAGTGGCTCGTTAAACATCACCGCAGCGGACGTGCTGACGGAGTACAACAGCTGGCGCCGTAACGCCTGGCGCTACGACGGCGCCCGCAATTTTCCGTGGCGTCTGCCGGTACTGTTTCACATCTGCACCGAGCTGCGCCGCGCATGCATCGACCGCAACCTGAGCGAAGCGGGCAGGGAACGGCACGCAGCAGAGCTGCTGCTGCGCTGGGAAAAAAAAGTCGCGGCGGGGTATTCCGTTCCCCCAATCCCCGCTGACCGTGCGCCCGCAAAACCGGTGCAGAAGGGCGACGGCGGGGAAGGGCTTAAAAACGTCAGGGCCATGCTTCACGGCCTGCGCCACGCGCCAAAATCAACAGGGCAGGACTGAGAGGGACAACGCTGTTGAAATCGTACGGGCCTGAAAATTAACCAGCGGATAATTTTTTTCCTGATAATAAATAACCACTATTGCAACATATTTCAGCCAGTAAGCCTGCCATATTTAATCAAAGAAAATTTGAGTTAAGTTGCATGTCCGCTTTAATAAGTAAACGCGCGAAGGGATGCACAGGAAGGAAAATATTTATCAGGCTGGAGAAAATGCATGTTTATTCCAGATGAATTGATACCAGGCATTAATACAAACACCAGGCCATTATTAATTAACAGGAATGCTGACGGGAGTTATAAAACTTGTCGTGTCCTTAGGGTAGGGGAATTTGTTGTAACCCCGCAGGCACTGAAGGAGGTTTGCAGTCAGATGGGACTGTACATTGTTGACCGGGACGGAAACAGGCTATAATTTCCGGAAAGGTCTGAACAACCTGACTGTGACACTGTGCCGTTTTAAGGGATAAAAATGGCACTTTTATTGAAATATTTTACAGACGACTACAGCAATTCTGACAAAGCAGACACCCGGCCAGATTTCCGAAATCCGGGGGTGGCCCATGCAGGTTGACTGGTTCCGCGTTATCACCGATCTGGAGCGCGCCGGCATGACCCAGCAAGCGATAGCCCGCCATCTGGTTGCGGCCAAATCGTCAGTGATCTACTGGAAGCAGGGCAGCGAACCGCGCTACTGCGACGGCGAACGCCTGATCCGGCTGTGGGAGCTGGTCACGAAAAAAAACCAGGACGAACTCCCGTTTACGCGCTGGGAGGTGGGCCGGTACCGCAGGAGATGAAACGACAACGCCGGCGAGGCCGGCGCTGTTAAACACCGTGCTTAAAGCTTGGGTAAATCCCTCTTAGACGAATACAGCTTACCGTTTAACGCCACCCAGCCGGACTTGATCCACAGATTAACTTTGCTCCTGTTGACCCCCATTTTTTCCGCAAACAATGACTGGTTGTTTTCATAGTAACGGGCAATGTAATCCCTCAATTCCATAGCCTGGGCGGAGAATGTTAAAACGTCATGATCTTCCTGGTTGAGTTTTTTTAACTCCGAAACTGTTACGACAATATGTTCTCCGCCAATCAAAGCGGTTGCCGGGTTATAGTCCTGCTCTCTGTCCATTAAGCGCACGGCGTCAACTGATGCGCGGTAGGTCTGGCCCTTGTTTTCATCTCCCGGTTTGCAGACAAAATCAGAGAGTTGACCGAAAGCAACGCGGCGGGGTGACAGTCTGATGCCTGATTCTTCGGCAATTTTCGCAACTTCATCTTCTGCGCTTTCATTATCCAGCTCACTAAACAACTCAGCAATATCATTACCGTAGACGGCAATCAGCACGTCTCGCGCACTTCCCATTTTCTGAATCAGGCTGCGGGCGATCACTTCTTTTTGCCTTGGTGTAGGCTTACGATAACCCGTCATTGAATTTATTGTTTTGCATATGTCGGCTACCAGCTCGCCGCAATTTTCTGCTGCAAACGTCATTAATTCTTTCTCGGTAGCCCAGTTCTTAAGGTAATCAAAATCAGGGTTGTTGCTACGCTGTTGGAATGCTTTGTAAGAATCGAACGCATATTCATAGTGCATGATAGTTCCCTCTATTTTTGTTTCGGTGCAATCACGTTACCGATAATCGGTAACGTAGTCAACAATTTTTTGTTTAATTTATGTTCAGCTGCAATAGCACGAATAATCAAAATAGTCCCAATCGGGACTGATACATTAGTCCCATCGGCTGCGGTGGTGCGGTCATAACAACAGAGGGAATTGGCTATGTCTGTCTACAAAAAATTGTCTGATGATACAAAAATTGCCATGTCACGCGGGATTAAAAATTGCTCCGGCCCTGATGATAGCTGGGATTTTGAAACCACTGTAGGAGAGGCAAAAAAACAGGGCTGGTTTGCCACTGATAACGGAACGATGGAATGGAGCGCTGCAATTATTGGCAGTAACGACCGCTTTAATACTTACCGATTGTATGATGATTCTCCCGATCCGATGGTTCGTGTTAATTACATCAGTGGGGTTATTTGCGCCATTGTTGATAAAACTGATGAAAATAGTTTTATCAAGCCCGGTCTGTGGTCACAGGCAGAACTGAATAAAAATACTGAGTGGATGTATTAGATTATTGTTCCCCGCATTAGCGGGGTTAAACCGGTTACACCTTAGTCTTATTGTACGTTCCCCGCATTAGCGGGGTTAAATTTGAGTGAAAAAGATGAATAAAACCCCAACACCAGGCGAGATCATTACAACCCGCGAGGCCGCAGGCCTGACGAGAGAACAGGCCGCTGAGCGATTCGGCTACGCGCCGGAGGGCTGGCGTAAAAAAGAGGTGAACGGAAGCCATAGCCGTGTGCTGTCAAAAGGAGAGTTTGAGCTGCTGCAGCTTCTCGCGGGCCAGCACCCTGACTATGTTTTAACACGACGCTGAGCAAATCTTTCTCAACTCAGTTGTGGGGGATCATGATGATTGATACAAGGGAAGACGTCGGGCATGCGTCTTATTTTAAAGCGGATTTATTGTAGGTAAGTATACCTGCTGCTACTATAAGCTGGGTAAATAAGGCATTTATTTAAAGTCAGTAAGGGATTATATGGCTATATATTGCACTTTTGTCTTAAACGGGTTGCCATCATCGGTACTTGACTGTGACGGGGTGGCAAAACTACCGGCATTCTCAGGTCAAAAGCACGGAAGAAATAATGATACCATGACCGGTGTACCGGACATTGGCCCCCTTCCAAAAGGGCGTTATTATATTGTAGGGCGAGAGTCCGGAGGATTCTTATCAAAGTTGCGCCATTTCTTTTTAAAATATGGTTATGGTACCGACCGTTCTGAATGGTTTGCACTCTATCGTGACGACGGAACTATTGACGATCATACCTTTATAGATGGCGTTAAACGCGGTAACTTTCGTTTACATCCAATCGGGCCGCTGGGATTAAGTGAGGGATGCATAACACTTAATCATATTGGAGATTTTGATTATTTAAGAAAGAAACTCCTTTCTACTATGATGATTAACGTACCCGGTACTTCTCTCAAAGCATATGGAATAGTGGAGGTGAGATAATGAAAATTGTTAAGTTGTTATTGATATTTGTTTGTTTTGTGTTTTTGTTCTTGCTCGTGTCTTTTTCGATTTCCGCAATTATGACTGACAATATCCAGACCGGGTTATATCGTCTTTTCGGTGTGACTGGAGCAGAAAATTCTTTAAATTTCCTTGCTGATTTCACGATGATTGTTTCATTCGTGGTGACCCTTCTTATTTTTTTTGTATACCATTTAATATCCCGGTGTCGGGGCAGTGGCGGCGATTATGATTAAAAAAGTCTTTGACTGATGCTGGTCTATATGAAAACCGTCACTCCTAATGCAGTTAACCCCGCGCCGCCAGTAGCGTGACAATGAAAAGACTTGTTGACAGGTCATTTCCATCATATCATTAAGACCTGTTAACAAGTCTTTCGAGGTGAACTATGCCGAATATTATTCTGAGTGACACAAGCGCCAGCGTCAGTGAACTTAAAAAAAACCCAATGGCAACGGTTAACGCGGGTGAGGGATATCCAGTCGCTATTTTGAACCGCAATCAACCTGCGTTTTACTGCGTTCCCGCCGTGCTTTATGAGCAAATGCTCGATGCGCTTGACGATCAGGAACTGACGCGGCTGGTAGCTGAACGCAGCAATCAGCCACTCATTGACGTGGATCTGGACAGCTATCTGTGACGTACAAAGTCAGGTTCAGGGAAGATGCCCTTAAAGAGTGGCAAAAACTAGATAAAAGCATTCAGCAACAGTTTGCAAAAAAATTAAAAAAGTGCAGTGAGGAGCCTCATATACCCTCAGCAAGATTGAGGGGTATAAAAGACTGCTACAAAATTAAACTTCGTGCTTCTGGTTTTCGTCTTGTTTACCAGGTAATTGAAAATGAACTGGTTATTGCGGTCATTGCCGTTGGAAAAAGAGAAAGAAGTGAAGTTTATAATCTCGCAAGCGCGAGAATGAAATAATAATCAAGTGACCCAATCCCCGCTGTCCCCTCGCGCACGCGCGCGTTTGTCCCGTCAGATAGTCAAGATTTCGACCACTCGTTAAGCCACCCTTGCGGCACATCAACCGCGAGGGCATCACAATGGCAAGACCACGTAAAAACCCCGTAGAAGTTCCAGGGCAGGAGAAAGCCAGCAGCACGCCTGCTGCTGAGCCGGACACCACCAGCCCGGAAACCTCTTCCGCAGATACCCTGGCGCAGCCTGTAGCGGAACAGGACACCACCAGCACGCCTGCAGCAGCAGAACAGCAGCCCGATTTCGATATGTCCGCCGCCGGCGCTGAAGAAATTCTTTCCCACTTCCTGCAGTACGGCTTCACCGACCAACAAGGCCACGCGCTGGAGAACTGCGCGGACTTCCTGCAGCTGGTTGAGCTGGCCACTAACCCGGTGGTTATCGTTCAGCAGCCCGGGCCGGAAGAGAACGCCGTGCAGGCCTCTGCCACCGTTGCTGCATCCCCCGCCGTAAACACTGCCCGCGCGGGCGGCCCCGTGCTGACAGAGCACGGCTGGCTTGTTAAGTGAGGGGGCGCCATGTGTGGAAGCAGTAAAACCCCGACCGTAGTTAAATCCGATCCGGTTGCTGAGGCGGACGCGGCAGCAGACACCGCAGCTAAAGCGGCGAACGCTGACGCAGCGGCCCGCAAAAAACGCAAGGCACAGTCGCTGCTCGAAACCGGCGCCGGTACTGAGTCACTACTTGCCGGCGCTGGCGGCAAAATGCAGCTGGGGGCGTAATGGATGCGATTGCCGGCAGGCTGAAAAAGCGCCTCGATACGCTGAAGGGCGCGCGCCAGGCTCATGACAGCGTCTGGCAGGACTGTTTCGATCACACCTATCCGCTACGCGGCGCGGGCCTGTCTGCCAGCGTTACTGATGCACAGAGTGCAAAATCCAGAGTAGCCCGCCTGCTGACCAGCACGGCCACGGACAGCGCCCGCATTCTGGCCAGCGCGCTGATGTCCGGCATGACGCCACCGCAGGCCCAGTGGATGGACCTGGGCGAGGAGGGCATGAGCGACGACGAGCGCGCCTGGTTCTCTACGGCGGCCACAATCATCTGGGAGAACATTCACGCCGCCAACTTTGACGCAGAGGGCTACGAGGCAAACCTTGACGTCGTTTGCGCGGGCTGGTTCGTGCTCTACGTTGATGAGGACCAGGACGAGGGCGGATTCAATTTCCAGCAGTGGCCGATCGCACAGTGCTTTGTTGCCTCAACGCGAAAAGACGGGCGTGTGGACACCATTTTCCGCAGCTACCAGCGCACGGCCGCGCAGGCGGTTAAGGAGTTTGGGGAAAAAGCCGTCAGCGAGAAAATTCGCAAGGCCGCTAAGGACAAGCCTGATGAAAAGTTCGACCTGCTGCACGCCATCTGCCCCCGGGGCAATTTCATTCAGGGAGCGAGGCTGGCCAGAAACCTGCCGTTCGCGTCGTATCACATCGAACTGAGCCAGGGCGTTTTGCTGCGCGAGTCCGGCTATCACGAATTCCCCTGCTGCGTGCCGCGCTGGATGAAAATACCCGGCGCCGCGTACGGCATCGGCCCCGTCTACGACGCGCTGCCCGATATCAAAGAACTTAATACCTGGCTCAGGATGGAAAAAGCAGCAGGCGATCTGGCGATTGCCGGCATGTGGATCGCTGAGGACGACGGCGTATTAAACCCCAGAACGGTGCAGGTCGGCCCGCGTAAAATCATCCCTGCAGCCAGCGTTGACAGCATGAAACCGCTACTCACCGGCTCCGATTTTAACGTTGCATTCAGCAGCGAAGAACGGTTAGAGGCGCGCATTCGTAAAGTGCTGATGGCAGACCAGCTGCAGCCGCAGGACGGCCCCGCCATGACGGCAACTGAGGTACACGTCCGGGTTGCACTCATACGCCAGCTGCTGGGGCCGGTCTATGGGCGCTTTCAGGCTGAGTACCTGCAGCCGCTGATTGAGCGCTGTTTCGGCCTCGCGCTGCGCGCCGGCATCTTTCCACCGCTGCCGCAGACGCTCGCTGGCAGGCGCATAAACGTGCGCTATATCTCCCCGCTGGCCAGAGCGCAGAAACTCGAAAACGTCACGTCAATAGAACGCCTCGCGGCCAACGTCGGCCAGCTGCTGGCCATCGCGCCGGACGTGGTGGACAACCTGGACACCGACGCCGCCGTACAGGTGGTGGGCGACGCGCTCGGCGTGCCGGCTAAGGTGTTGCGCGACGCAGCTGCAGTACAGTCGCTGCGTGACCAGCGGGCGAAACAGCAGCAACAGGCCGCACAGCAGCAGTTACTGATGCAGGCAGGGCAGGCGGCGGCGCAGAGCGGTGGTGAACAGGCCGGCACCGCCATTGCGCAGCAGCTGACAAGGGGGGCGGGCAATGGTTAAGAAAGTGCAGAACGAAGACTATAAGCGCCTTTTCGAAGAGACGGCAGGCGGGCCGGAGGTGCTGGACGAGCTGGTGCGTGTTTTTGGTGGGGCAATATTCGTTAAGGGCGGCGCGGAGGGCGACCGGCAGACGTGCTACAAGGCCGGCCAGCGCAGCGTGCTGGATTTTATTTTGCTGAAAATCAACAGAGCAAACGGAGTAAACGACGATGTGGAAGATTAATCACCTACTGTGCAGCGAGGCACCGGGCGACGAGGGCGGCGGCGGTGGAGATCAACCTGCAGGCAATGAGGGCAACACGCTGCTGGATACCGGCGCGGGGGACTGGCTGCCCGAAAAATTCCGCGTTAAAGATGAAGCCGGGGCGCTCAATATTGAGCAGTCAGCACGCAAAATGGCTGACTCATACAGCCACCTGGCTAAGCGCATGGGCAGCGGGGACGCGCCACCTAAAACGGCGGAAGAGTACGCGCCGGAGGTGGAAACCGAAGGGTTTAACTGGGACGATTTCAAATCAGACCCGCGCGCGCAAAGTTTTATGAAAGCGGCCCACGCTAAAGGGATCACAAATGACCAGATGAGTTTTATCCTGGGAGAATACACCCGGGAGGCGGGCGGCCTGGTCAACGGCGCAGCGGCGCTTGATGCCGACGCCGCCCGGGCAGAACTGCAGCAGACCTGGAAAACCGATGCGGAATTTAATCAGAATGTCGGGCTGGCGTACCGGGCGTTTAACGCGCTGGCGGACGATGCCGACAAAGGGCGCATTAACGAGATTGGCAATAACCCCATCGTATTGCGTCTGCTGGCGAAGATGGGCGCGGAGATGCGCGAGGATGCCGCGCCGGCTGGCGAGGTGAGCGGGGAAGACCTGCAGGGCGTCCGGGATCTGATGAAATCGGAGGCGTACACCAACGATAAGCACCCGGATCACGAAAAAGTATCCGCGCAGGTGAGTGCGTTCTACCGCAGGCACTATGGCGATAATCCGGTGGGCTGATGATGAAAATTGCACTGATTGGCGGCCCTGCTGATGGGGAAGCCCGGGAAGTGAACACCGACGGCAGCGGCACCCCGCCACCCGTCCTGCTTATTGCAAGGCGTGGCAGGCCAAGGCGCGGCGCTACCGGTAAACCCTGGTATCGTTACGCGCTCCGGACGGATCCGGACAGGTGGGAGGACGGCTCCCCTTATTACGAATACCACTTCAACCCTGACGCCTGACATAAACCCGCCACCCGGCGGGTTTTTTCATTTGGTCAAGATTTCGACCTTCCCCACCCATATTCTCCCTCTCACAGCCCGGCGTGATTGCCGGATACCTGTTATTCCGCTGCCGGTAAGCGCCACCCCGCCAGCGTATTTTGAGCCGGTTACCCGATAACTCAGCACGGCGAGATTATTGATCGGGGTGTGATATGGCCTTTGATGCCAACAAAAACATGATCACCGCTGCGTTTGTACAGCAGTTTCATGACTCGTTTGAAATTGCGACGCAGCAAAAAGATTCCCGCCTGCAGGGTGCTGTACACGACCGGGGGCAGATCACCGGCTCGGCGTTCACCATTAACGATATGGGAACGATCGAGATGAACCAGATCACCACCCGTTTCGGGGATACGGTCTGGGACGTGCCGGAAGCCGGTACCCGTAATGCATTGATGGCGGATTATGGCCTGTTCGTGCCGGTCGAAAAGCGCGATTTGCGCAAGCTGATTGCGAACCCGCAGGGGCCGTATATGGCGCTGACGCTGAGCGCCTGCAACCGCAAAAAAGACGACGTGATTTACCGCGCGCTGATTGATGCCATCCCGCGCAAGACTGAGGACAACGGCGCTTACACCAACGTTGCGCTGCCGGCAACACAGAAAATCGTGGCGGGCGGTACCGGTATGACTAAAGCGAAGCTGATCGCCGCCAAGGCCATGTTCAGGCGCAACGAGTGCGACGAGCAGAACGGCGAGGAACTGTATTTCACGTATAACGCTGACATGCTCACGCAGATCCTGAGCGATACCACGCTGACCAGTGCCGACTTTATGGCGGTTAAAATGCTGCAGGAAGGTGCGCTGTCAACGAAATGGCTCGGCTTTAACTGGATTGCGTATGAAAAACTCGACGTAACCGGTACGGCCACCACCGCCGCAGCCTGGTGTAAAAGCGCCGTGCATTTCGGTACCGGCGCGGAATACAACATTGATATCGGCCCGCGCCGCGACAAAAACAACACGATCCAGATCAGTGTTGATGCCTCATACGGGGCGGGAAGGGCCAACGAATCCAAAGTAGTAGCAATCGATTTTGTTGGGTAAACGCATTGCCGGGCATTCCCCCCGGCTTTTTTTATTTCAGGGGCTGAGTTATGGCCACGGTTTCAAGTGTTTCAATCTGTTCCAACGCGCTGCTGACGCTCGGCGCCCATCCCATAAACGATTTTAACGAAAACACAGAGCACGCCAGGCTTTGCGCCAACAAGTACCCCACGCTGCGGGATGATTTGCTCAGAAAGCACCCCTGGAACTGCGCCGTTAAGCGCGTGGTGCTGGCGCCATCCACCACCGCGCCGGCATTTGGCTGGGCGTATTCGTTCACGCTGCCAGGCGACGTGCTGCGCATTTTGTCTGTCGGCATGGATAACCAGCCGGCCCCGGATTACCAGCTGGAGGGCCGCAGCATTCTGGCCAATACCAGCGTACTGCCGCTGCGCTACATCTGGCGCAACGAGGACGAGGCCAGCTGGGACAGCGCCATGATCCGCCTGATGGAAATGATCGTCGCCGCCGAACTGGCCTACGCCGTCACCGCGTCCGCCACGCTGCAGGCGAATTTAAAAAACGAGGCTGAATTCATGTTCCGCCAGGCAAAAGCGCAGGACGGGCAGGAAAACCCGGCGCAGGAGCTGGGCGGCTACCCGTCATTCGAATCAAGGTTTTACTGATGCGTGCAAATCTGATTAAAACGAATTTCACCGCCGGCGAAATCTCCCCGCGCCTGATGGGCCGCGTGGATATTGCCCGCTATGCGAACGGTGCCAAAAAAATCGAAAATGCTGTCTGCGTCATTCATGGCGGGGTGGTGCGGCGCCCGGGAACGAAATATATCGCGTCCGCGAAATATGGTGACCGGTCAGCACGTCTTATTCCGTATGTATATAACCGCGAACAGTCTTACATGCTGGAATTTGGCGACGGGTATATCCGTTTTTACCAGAACGGCGTACAGCTGACCGTAAACGGCGCGCCCTATGAAATCACCTCGCCGTACTCGCAGGCGCAGCTGCCTGCAATAACGTACGTGCAGGGCGCTGACACGATGTTCCTTGCGCACCAGTCGGTACCGGTACAGCGCCTGCAGCGTCACGGACAAACAAACTGGGTAATAGAAAATGCCCCGTTTGTTGTCCAGCCGTTTGATGAAATTCGCACGACGCCGGTGAAGTGGTGTAAACCGTCAGTTAAGGAGTTTGTCGGCAGTACCATAACCCTGACGCTGAGCGACGCAGAGCCGCCGGAAAGCGGCAACGGGGCATTTACCGGGGCCGGCTGGGTGGCGGAAGATGTCGGATCATACGTGCGGATCAACAGTGGGCTGGTACTGATAACTGGCGTGAGCAGCGGATCGGTGGCGACCGGTGAGATAAGAAAAGACCTGTCCGCCACTCAGGCTGCCTCACCCGGGGCCTGGACGCGGGAGGATAACATCTGGACGCCGGCGCTGGGCTATCCTGGCTCGGTGACGCTTTATCAACAGCGTCTGGTGCTTGCCGGCAGCCCGTACAGGCCGCAAACGGTGTGGATGAGCGAGACGGGCGCCTACCTGAGTTTTGAGCTGGGAACGGATGATGATTCCGCCGCCTCGTTTACCGTTTCATCTGACCAGATAAACCCGATCGTGCATATGGCGCAGATGAATACCCTGATTGCGCTGACCTACGGCGGCGAGTTCACGCTCTCCGGTTCGTCCGAAGCGGCGATCACTCCCACCAACATTTCGATAAAAAACCCCAGCCCCTACGGCTGCAATTCCGTGCGTCCCGTTCGCGTCGGCACCGAGCTGGTATTTATGCAGCGCGCGGCGCGTAAGCTGTTCGCCGTTGCTTATGATCCGGACAGCTACGTTGCGTATTCAGCAAATAATCTCTCTGTGCTCTCGGAACACATCACGGATAGCGGCATAACGGACATGGCCTATCAGCAGGAGCCGGACTCGTTTATGTGGCTGGTGCGCACAGATGGACAGATGGCGGTAATGAGTTTCGATCGCGCTCAGGACGTTACAGCGTGGTCACTTCAGGTTACCGATGGTGCGTACGAATCAGTAGCAACCATTCCGGAGGGGAGCAGCGACGTCGTTTATACGCTGGTCAGGCGCACGATAAATGGTGAAACGAAGCGGTTTGTTGAGCGGTTCGCAACTGACCTGTACACGGATGCGGCGCTAACGGGCAGTTCTGAGGGCGGAGCGGCAACATGGGGCGGGCTGGGCTATCTGGAGGGCAAAACGGTGGATATTGTTGCGGACGGCGCCGTTATGCCCCGACAGGTGGTATCAAACGGTCAGGTAACGCTCACGCGAAGCGCAAAAAGGGTGGAGATCGGCCTGCATTATGACACGACGATCCAGACGCTGACGCCAGAACTGCAGACGACTGAAGGAACCACGCAGGGCGCGAAAAAACGCACCAGCGAAGTGACGTTGCGTTTCATGGCCACGACCGGTGCAGAACTGAACGGCGATATTATCCCGTTTCGCACGTTTGGCACTGAAATACTGGACCAGGCACCCCCGATATTTTTTGGCGATCACTACATCGGAAAGCTGGGATGGGCGAAAGGGGAAGATACGTTGTTAATCCAGCAGCGCCAGCCGCTGCCGTTTCATCTGCTGGCCGTGATTTACACCTTTACCGCAAACGGGGGATAAGATGATCCGAAACGCAACCAGGGACGATATTCCCGCACTGATTGAACTGGGCACCCTGATGTTTATGGAGTCGCGCTATGCGTCGTCGCCTTTCGTGCCTGAGAAATGCGCGCAGCTTGCCCGCGAGCTGATTGACGCGCCCGCGGGCTGCGTGCTGGTCGCTGAAGAGGGCGGGAAGGTGGTGGGCTGGCTCGGCGGCGGCATTGGCGAACAGTGGTTTTCTCACGCGCTGCAGGCGTTTGAATACGGCGTCTTTATCGCGCCGGCGCACAGGGGCAGCAGCGCGGCTTACCGGCTGGTGAAAACCTTTACTGACTGGGCGCGGGATAACGGTGCATCGGTCATCAATATGGGCATTACCACCGGCGTGCATGAAGAACGCACCGGCGATCTGTACGCGCGCCTGGGCTTTACGCGCACCGGCCTGCTGTATTCAAGGGAGGCGTAACATGTGTACGGGTGTGGAGGTTGCGCTGGTGGCATCCACCGTGCTGGCAACCGCGGGAACGGTGGCAAGTGCCCAGCAACAGAAAAAAATGGCGAACTATCAGGCCGCGCAGGCTGAAGCCGATGCTGATGCAGCAGCGGGCGCGGCAAAGGTGGAGGCGGCACGGATCCGAAAGGCGGGGCAGGCACAGGCGGCGCAGGCTAATGCCGCTTATGCCGCATCCGGCGTGGCTACCGGCGAGGGCAGCGCGCTGCGCATTACGTCGGGTATTGTGGGCGACGCTGAAGAGGACGCCTATACGACGCTGGTCAACGGCGGCAACACGGCGGCACGTTATAACGCGCAGGCGCAGGCCGATCGTATTTCCGGCAGCAACGCGGCAACCGCCGGCTATATCAATGCGGGCAGCACGCTGCTGCAGGCCGGCAGCACGTCGTACAGCGGCTGGAAATCCGCCAGCACCACGCGGACGGCGACCGGCAGCGGCGGCGCATCGTCGGCAAATATGTTTACCAATATGGGCGTCCGTTAATGCGCATACCAACCGGCAATTTTGGCAATCTCACCCCGCAGCCGCAAAACAACCGTGTACAGGTAACCGGCACCGGCGCGGTGGGCGATGCCGTTCGCCATCTGGCCACCGTGGGTATGGGCATCGCGGGCGACCAGCAGCAGCGCATAGACCGCGAGAACCAGAGCCAGGCGCAGGCGCTGACGAACCAGATAGACCAGTACAGCACGCAGCTGTTAAACGATCCGGATCACGGCCTTTATGCCCTGCAGGGTACTAACGCCGACGGCGCCACCGATCGCTATCTGGCAAAATTTGACGAGTACGCATCGGCCCGGGTTAACGAGCTGCCCGAACCGATGCGGAAAAATTTCATAAACCAGGTTGAGGCAAAGCGCATCCAGTTTATGCGCGGCGGCCTGAGTTATGAAAACAACCAGCGCCAGCAGGTACAGCAGGGCAACTACTCGGCAGCGCTGGCCAACAGCAGGACGCGCGCGGAAGGTTTCTGGGGGGATAACATTTCGTGGCAGCTGGAAACCGGCGCCACGAAACAGCAGATAGCGGACTACGGCGCCGCGCAGGGCTGGACGGCTGAGCAGGTAAAACAGGAGCAGCACAGCTGGCTGATTGCGACGGCGTTCAACTCTGCTAAAAATGCCGCTGCTGACGATCCCACCGGCTTCCTGCAGCAGGTTGGGGAACCGTCTTCCGTGGGCGGCGTGCAGCGATATGCGCCGGCCAGCGGCGGCAGCGCGCTGGGGATCCGCAACAATAACCCGGGCAACATCGAACGCAGCGGCGCCAATGCCTGGGACGGGGAAGTTAATACTGATGGCCGCTTTGCAAAATTCGCCACGCCTGAACATGGGATCCGGGCGCTGGGCAAAAACCTGCTGTCGTACAATCGCCGTGGCTATAACACCCTGTCGCAGATTATTGAGCGCTGGGCGCCGTCGAAGGAGAAGGCAAACAACACGCCGGCCTACATCGCGGCGATGTCAAAATACGTTGGCGTGCCGGCAGATCAGCCGCTCGATTTAAACGACGTTGCCACGCTGGCCCGCGTCAGCGCCGGCATTATCCGGCATGAAAACGGCGGCAATCCCTATACCCCGGAACAGCTGCAGCGCGGGGCGCTGGCCGCGCTGGGAATGGAAGCCCTGCAGCAGGCGGCCCCGGAAAGCGGCAGCATTCGGCCCGCTGGCGCCACGGCGGCATTTAATGCGTTAGACCCCCTGCAGCAGGCGCAGCTGCGCAGCATGGCGGAAACGCAGCTGAACAAACAGCGCACCGCTTACCGTGAGCAGATGGGCACGATGTACGCGGACACCCAGGCCGCGTTTGACCGGGGCGAGGTGCCGGACGTGATCCCCAGCCAGAGAATGCTTATACAGGCGTACGGTTACAGCGAGGGGCAGGCAAAATACCGGGATCTGCTGAACGGCCAGCAGTTTGCCGGCTACATTGCCGCCGCTAAAAATATGTCGCCGGCAGGGCAGGCAGGACTTCTGGCCAGCGTGCAGCCGAACCCCAATGAAGCTGGCTATGCCAGTAAAATCCAGCGCTGGGAGCGTTTCGGGCGCTTCATTGCCGGCAACGTCAAAATTCAGGAAAAGCAGGCCGCTGCCGTGCGCTTTGATGCATCGATGCAGCATAATTTCCCGCTCGATCCGAATGACAGCAGTAACCAGACCGCTGCAGATGAATACTACGCCGCCAACGTGCAGCCCCGGTTCAACCTGTCAGACGATAGCAGCCTTAATGCGGTCGCCAGCATGACCACGCGATCGGGGATTATGCCGACGCAGATCAAATCCCTGCTGAACGCCGGCGCGACGTCGCGCGATCCGGATGTGGTCTTGCCAATTGCCAAAATGTACGGCCAGATTTTTGACAACAACCCCGCCGCCGTGGCGGAGCTGCCCGCCGGCACGGCATCGTATTACAGCAAAATCTACGATCTGAGCCGCGCCGGTATGCCTGGCGACAAGGCAACAGAGACGGCCTTTAACATCGTGTACGCGCAGGACGAGCGCACCAAAAAAATGATTGCCAGCCAGCTGCGGGATAAGGACTACCTGAAGGGCCGCGACGGTGCCGCGCAGTCGCTGATTAATTCACTGTCGTCCCGCTGGATTGGCGGCCCCGACGTGATGAAGCCCGGACAGAGTAACCAGCAGTACCAGCGCGATTATGCCACGCTTTACGATGCAAACTTTGCCGCCAGCGGCGGTGATACAAAACTCGCCGGCCAGCTGACCAACGCGCAGATCAAACGCACCTGGGGCATTTCGACCATTAACGGCAGTGAAGAAATTATGCGGTACGCACCGGAGGCGGTTTACGGCGTCAGCAATGGCGCAGGAAACTGGATTGCCGGCCAGTGGGCGGAAGAGAAAAAAGCGTTGGCCGCCTCGTCGTTTGGTGGCGCACGTCCCGACACGGATCTGATATTGGTACCGGACGCGCTGACCCCGCGCGATTTCAGCTATGGCGTGATGGTGAAACAGACCGGATCCGATGGGATCCCGGTTTACCACCCGTACTATGGCAGTAACGGCGGGGCGCTACGGTTTAAGCCTGAACAGGTAAGTTCCCCGATGTACAAAGAGGTGATGGAAAAACGCGCCCAGGCGGTCGATAAGGCGCGCCAGCAGCGTGCCGATCCCGATCCCATCGATGCCGGCATCCCGCCACCTGCGCCCCTGAACCTGAGCGATCCGTTTGAACAAAACGGAAAATTAAATCTGAATGTCTCGGCTGACAGCTTCCCGGGGGGCCAGTAATGCCAACGTATGTAGTTACGCAGGGCGATATTCTCGGCCCGGACATCAATACTGTTCAGCAGCAGGAACCCGCTTACGGGATGGAAAAGCCCGACTGGTACGCGCCGCTAAATCCTTTTGACCACAGCAACGCCACCAGGAGGCTGCGCGAAGCGGCTTTTAATATTGATAACTCACTGGGCAGCTGGATTGCATCAGCACCGTTTAACCAGTTCCCTGAGCAGCAGGGCTATAACCCCTTTGACGAAAAAGGCGCCGCGCTGCAGGGCTATGAGGATTACGCCGACGCCTTTATTAACTCAGGATCACCGCAGGAAACCACGGCGATAAAGCAGCGCATAGACAGGCAGCTGCAGGACAGGCAATTTTTAAGCGAGGCCGGCGCGGCGGGCACCGTGTCCAGCATGGCGATGGGGATGATTGATCCGATAAACGTCGCGTCGATGTATGTACCGGTGGGAATGCTGGCCCGGGGCGCAAGCGTTGCCAGAACGGCGGCGCGCTTTGCGCTGGCTAACGCTGCAGGCGGGGTGGCGTCAGAGCTGTCACTGCAGGCCACACAGGAGACGCGCACGGCGGAAGAGAGCGTCATTAACGTCATGACCGACGCTATGGTCGGCGGCATCCTCGGATCGGCCTCGCAGCTGGTGGCCAATATCGGGACCAGGCAGGCCATCAATAAAAGCGTTGCGCAGACCCTGGGCGACACGCTGCCACCGGATCGCAGCATTGGTGCGGCGGAGGTGTTCAACACCACGCTGGACCAGGAACAGCTAAAGGGCGTGGGGCTGATTAATAAAACGCTGTCCGTTACCCCGTCCGGACGCCTGGCGCAGTCACCGGCACACAGTTCCCGGGTTATCAATCAGATGCTGGCGGAAAACAACTACACGTTTGCAAAAAACGAGGAAGGACTTGCCACGGCCACGGCAGCAGAAACCCGCATCAAGCAGTACGACACGCTGCTGTATAAGCAGATGGAGACGACGAAAGACCACTATCAGCAGTACAGCAAAGCGGCGCCCCGCGACAAGCGAATGAGCTTTATTGAGTTTAACGAAGCGGTCGGAAAAGCCATGCGCCGGGGTGATAAGCATAATGTTCCGGAAATAGCGCAGGCGGCTGCCCGCATTCGTCCCCTCTTTGAGGCGACCAAAAAACGCATGCAGGAGCTTAATATACTGGGGGAAGATGTGGAGGTGACCACCGCAGAGAGCTACCTGCCGCGCATCTATAAATTCGACAAGATTTTATCTGACCGCTCCCGCTTCAGGGGCATTCTGACGAACTGGCTTAAGAGTAGCAGCGCCCGGACGGCAGAAATAGCCACTGAGCGCCTGAACCAGGTTAATGCCGGCCTTGAAACTGCCCGGGCGGCAGGCCCGGAAGCAGAGGCGCTGGCCGCCAGAATTGCGGAGGCAGAGCGCTGGTCGGGAAAAAACGTGCTGCTGATGGACGAAATTCAAAAGCAAAGGCGCAAAGCCGGCAAGCGGGCCGGGTATGAGGAACAGCTTGCCGGCATTAAAGACCCGGATAAGCAGGCCAAAAGAAAGGCCTGGCTTGAGCGCCAGCTGCAGGGCGTGGAAGAGGCAGAGCGCAAGGTCACTGAACTGCAGGGGCATCTTGAAATTTTGAACAGGCCGCGCCGGTACCGCAACAGGCTGCGCGGACTGGAGAAACGCGCAGGATCCGTGGAGCGCCTGGACGCCAGCCGGCAGCGCCAGATTGTGGCCAGCGAACCCATTAGTGCGGAAGAGGCTGAAGCTATCGCGGATGAAATTATTAACAAAATTATCGGCGCCCCCTCCGGGATCGTACCCCGGGAACTGATACCTGAGGGTCTGACAAAACGCGCCGGCTTCTCTAAATCGCGCACGCTGACCATTCCGGATAAAGAGATTGAAGATTTTTTAGAATCGGATATTAACTACGTCACGGATCAGTATCTGCGCGAGGTGGCGCCGGAAATCGAGCTTACAGCGCAGTTTGGCCGCAAGGACATGGGGGAGCAAATCAGGCAGGTCAGCGAGGAATACAGCGAGCTGATCCGCGATGCGAAAACGCCCCGCCAGCGCGCCCGTCTGGAGAAACAGCGCGAGGCAGACGTCCGCGACATCGAGGCGATGCGCGACAGGCTGATCGGCACGTACGGCGCGCCCAAAGACCCCAGGAGCTTTTTTATTCGTGCCGGCCGCATTGCGCGCAAGGTTAATTTTCTGCGCCTGCTGGGGGGCATGACCGTTTCGGCACTTCCGGATCTGGCCCGTCCGATTATGCAGCACGGACTTGCGAAATCGCTTAAGCCGCTGGGCGTGATGCTTAAAAACGTTAACGCAGCGAAGGTGGCCAATGCCGACCTGCGCGAAATGGCAGTAGGGCTGGAATACGTTTTATCGACGCGCACAAAATCACTTTCTGAGCTGCACGATCCGTACAGCCGCCGATCCTATCTCGAGCGCGGACTGAACTGGACAACGCAGAAGTTTGGCAATTACACCCTTATGAATCAGTGGAACGGGGCGCTTAAAGCCTGGTCGGGCATGGTGGTGCAGTCGCGCATACTGGACAATGCACGCCTGCTGCAGAGCGGCAAAACGTTGCCAAAGTCGGAGATAAAAAAACTTGCCCAGTTGGGTATCGATAAGACCATGCTGGGGCGCATTGGCCGGGAGTTTGCACAGCACGGTGAGGATATGGACGGCCTCTTAACCGGCCATTCTCATTTGTGGGGCGATCCGGTGGTGCGTGATGCGTTTCAGAGCGCAGTTTTAAAAGACGTGGACAGCGTTGTTGTTACCCCGGGCGTGGGCGACACGCCGCTGATGATGAGCGGCGAAACGGGCAAGATGATCATGCAGTTCAAAACGTTTATTTTTGCCGCACACAACCGCGTTTTAGTTTCCGGCATCCAGCAGGGTGACGCCGCGTTTTATTACGGCGCGCTGATGCAGATAGCGTTAGGCGCCGGCGTGTATGCGATGAAACAGAAGCTGGCTGGGCGTGATGTAGATTACTCGCCGAATAACCTGGTAAAAGAGGGGTTAGACCGTTCCGGCATGCTGGGCTGGCTGTCAGAGCCGCTGAATACAGTTGAGAGCGTGAGCGGCGGACGCTTCGGGCTGGGCGCGATGTTTGGCGCGCCGCCGGTGTCCAGATTCCAGAGCCGCAACGCGATCGGCGCCATGCTCGGGCCGACGTTCGACCTTGGCGGCGATATGGCCACGATCGCCAATGGCGTGCTGAATGGTGAGTTTGACGACAAACAAACGCACGCGGTACGCAAAATGCTGCCTTTTCAAAACCTGTTTTTTATTGCGCCGGCACTCAACAGAGTTGAAGAAGAGTTAAAGTGAGATCACGATCGCGGTACCGCGCTGATAGTTATATCAATGAAAATTGATGCAGTGAGGGCGGGAGGGTATTATGCAGGCGGGCGCTTGAGGCTTTTTGTCTCATGCGTTTGCAGGAGTACAAAAAGACGAAAGCCCCGATTGACGTTAAATCAACCGAGGCCAACGCATGAACTTAGCAATTCAGATGTTAGCCTCTTACCCGCCGAAAGGCAAGGAGCTAACCATGAAGCAGCAAAGGGCGATCCTGATCGCCACCCTCGTGATAGCGGCGGCTGTGGCCGTCATTCTGGTAACGAGAAAAGACCTCTGTGAGGTACGCATCCGAACCGGCCTCACGGAGGTTGCTGTTTTCATGGATTACGAACCTAAGTAAGAGCAACAGGCGGGGAGCGATCCCCGCCATTTGCCGGGATCATGACCTTAAGCGCCCGCTCTATTCTACAGTCTGCCGGCATCCCTTTTAAAAGTCAGGATTTCGGTGCGCCTGCCGCAGGAAAATAGCCTCTTCATTTGAAGAGGCTATTTTTATGAGCGACGATTACAAAAACCGGCTGACAGAGCTGAGCGACAAACTAACCGACGTGGTTATCAATGAGGCTGATCCGGACAACTGGCCCGGCGCTGAAAAGCCCATAAAGCAGCTGACAAAGGACGAGCGCGGCGATCGCTACTGGAGCAAAAAAAATGCAGCCGGCACGCTGACGCTGCTGATCAAGGTGCATTCCCTGATTGGGATGCACGGGCGGGGTGGTACACCTGCAGAGGGTAAAAATCCCTCAGAGGCGGATTTTGAGCTGGGCCAGCAGGTAAACAGGGCAGAAAAGGAAGCGGCGGATATTCTTGAAAGGATTATGAAAAAAGGCAAAAAATGAATGTCTCTTTCCCCGCCTTTTTTCATATGTGGTCTGAGCGTATGCGCTGGGACGTGCCGGACTGCCACTGGATTGCCGTTAACTGGCTGGCCAGCCGTGGCGATCTGGCCGTGCTGCGCTGCTTTCGTGGCTTCGGGAAATCAACCATTCTGGGCGTCTATAACGCCTGGCGTTACTACGATAACCGCAATTACCGCATCCTGCACCAGTCAGAATCCGATCCTACAGCGTACAAAACCAGCCGCGATACGCAGAACGTTATACGCAATCATCCGCTCACCCGGGGCATGTTGCCCGACCGGCAGGGAACGGTTGAACAGTGGTGGGTTGAGGGCGCGGAGGATTTCCGAAATGCCAGTATGTACGCTAAAGGCATCCTGTCTAACGTCACGTCAGCGCGTGCGGACGAATGCCAGAATGATGACGTTGAGGTGCCGAAAAATATCACAACGCCGGAGGCCCGGGAAAAGCTGCGCTATCGCCTGGAGGAACAAACTCACATTTTGGTACCCGGAGGCAAAAAACTTTTCATCGGCACCCCGCACACACACGACAGCCTTTATGACGAGGTAGAAAGTATGGGCGCTGACTGCCTGACTATCCCTCTGTTTGCGCAGGCGCACCGCATTGAAGAAGACGCCGCCACGCGCACGCATTACGAGCTGCCGTTTACCCCTGAATTTGTTTTCATCGGGATCCACAAGGGCGCCAGGTTACTGCAGCAGGACGTTGACTACCGGTTGAGCGGTAACGTTATCGTGTTTTCTGAGCCGCCAGACACGCTGGTGGACTGTTACGCCGGCTGCGCGTGGCTCGATCGTTTCGACCGGGCGGAGCTGCTTAAACGTCGTGGCGAAACCCGCACGATAAACGCCTGGGACAGTCAGTATCAGCTGCACAGCAAGCCTGTGGGGCTGGTCAGGCTCAACCCAGACAGAATCCGCGAATACGCCGTAGAGCCGGAAATACGCTTTGGTAACGGCGTCTGCACAATGTGGCTCGGTAACGTGCAGATTGTGGGCGCGGTCGCTTACTGGGATGTGGCACTCGGTAAAATCAAAGGCGACGCCAGCGCCTTTTCGCTCATTCTCACCGACGCGCGCGGGCATCTGTACTGGCACGTCTGCCGGGGGCTGTCCGGCGAGCTGGCAGAGTTTGACGGCGACGACAAAATAAGCGGCGGGCAGGTTATCGAGATCAAAGAACTGGTGATGAAATATCAGATCCCCCGCGTCATTGTTGAGGTCAACGGCCCGGGCGGCTTTGCGCCCAAGCTGCTGCGCCAGGCGCTGAAGGGCAGCGGCTGTGGCGTCACGGAAGAGTTTTCCGTTATCAACAAACAAAAACGCATCCTCGATGCCTTTGAAGCGCCACTGTCTACTAAATTCCTGTGGGCGCACACGGAGGTGCTCGACGGCCCGATGTATGACCAGATGCGCGATTTTAACCCGCTGCTGAAAAACCAGCCGGACGACTATATAGATTCCGGCGCCGGCGGCATTTCACAGACCCCGGTGCGTATCGGTAAAATAGTCAGGATTTCGACCGGAGGCGGGCGCCAGAATTGGCAACCCGGCGATGGTAGTTATGAGGTCGCCGTTAATTACTGACGGAGATCTGCCATGTCTGTACCCAGCCAGACCCCCTACAACATTCACACCGGGAACGGCGTCACCACCGTATTTGCATTCGGGTTTCTGATTTCGTACGCCAGCGACCTGCAGGTATCCATTAACGGCAACGTGGTGGCGTCGGGTTACACGGTAAGCGGGGCGGGCAACACCAGCGGCGGATCCGTTACGTTTCTGACCTCGCCGGCGTCCGGAGCGATCGTAACGCTGTTGCGCGCTATTCCCCTGAATCGCACGACCAGCTACCAGGACAACGGTGACCTGCTGGCCGCCACGATTAATGCGGATTTTGACCGGATCTGGATGGTGTTGCAGGGGCAGGCGCTTAATAACTCGCTGGCGCTGATGCGGCCCTGGTTTAACTACAACTATTACGACGCGCTGGGCTACGGCATTAAAAATCTGGCCACGCCAACGGCGGACCAGGACGCCACCACTAAAAAATACGTTGACGATCTTCTTGCTGAAGAAGCTGCAGCAAGGGAAGAGGCGATCGGCGTCGATATTACCCGCACGCTGCGCCTGGCACCCGGGCTGCAGTTTAATCAGCTGCAGTCACCGGCCAGCCTGCGGGGCCGGCTGCTGTATTTTGATGAACAGACCGGCCAGCCCAATCCCATCATCCCGGCAGAAATGATTAACCCGGACGTACTCGACCTGCAGGCGTTTGATGGCCTTAAAAATGTTGGTCAGTGTCCAAACATTGCCACGCTGCGACAGATAGAACCTGCCTACGCCGCCCAGCAGATCTTCGTGCGGGAATATGCCGACGGCACCGGGCGGGGGGGCGGCACGTTCAAATACATCGAGAACGACACCACCACCGCAGACGACGGCGGCTATTTTATCGTCACGACAGGCGGCGCACGCTGGAAGCGTACCTGCACGCCTGAAATGCTGAACGCAGAGCATTTCGGCGCGGTAATGGATGGCGTTACTGACGATATGCCGGCGGTAAAACGCATGTACTATGCGACCGTTGCGCTCAACCCGGGGAACCCGGTAGGCGTGCGCCTGCCGGCGGGTAGTATTGCGCTGAGTTCCACGTTTGATCTGTCTGCAGCAACAGAACAACCTTTGTTTCGTCTGCGCGGCCCTGAGGTGGAAAATGGCGCCGTGCCGGCAACGCGAATTTATTTTCTGGATGCTGCATCGTCAACGCCGGTTTTCCAGGTCAATGCACGCAGGATGGAGATCGGCGGACTGCATCTGGTCGCCGCCGGTACGGTCACGCCGTTTTATAAAAACGTCTGTCCGGCTGGCCAGTACATCCGCGTTAAATCATTCCGCACTAACAGCAATGGCGGGCTGGTTTTCGACGTACTGGATACCATCGATACTAAATTTGACCAGATTTACTGCTACGGCACTTCAGGCGGATTTCTCCGCGCCCTGTGGACGAACACCGCGTACGGGGTATGGGATCACTCAACCGCAATAGAAATCTCAAATTCCAATTTTTCCAGCAACACGACGGTAGACGTTCTGCAGATGATCCGCTGCGGTCAGTCGCTGATGCATAACGTATGGTTTTCCGGCAATGAATATACGTTTGATATCTCGCAGGGGGGCTGGAAATTTGACACGGTGATCATGGAGGGATCGACGTTTTCAGCCAAAACCAAATGGGCAAAAATCCTGCAGATTAACTGCCGGTTTGCGCAGGGCGCAACGATGGATAATACGCTGTCAGGCTATACGGATGATATGGATCACGGCGCCAGTATTCCCTCATGGGTGTACAACGCGATGGACCAGGGAGAAATCAAACTTAATACCCAGGGATCTGCCATATCCGGGGGGCTGGCCGCAGGTTTTCGTTATTCCCAGACCGTTCTTCAGAATACGAACAACGTTGAAACCTGGTTTTATGTGGGCCGCATGACGCTGCCATCGCTCGGACGAACGGCAATTATGCGATTTGTAGGTGCTGCAGGCTGGGACAGTGCAGCAGGCGCAATAACGCGCCCGGGTGATACCCGCTTCGGCGGTGGTGAAACAAAGCTTTTTGTTGAAATGAAACAGCCAAATTCCGGAACGACCAGCGTAATCGAGGCGCACTGGTATTCCGAGGGGAGCGCACCGGTAAAGGAAATCCGGATCGTTCACAGCTGGCAAACTATCCACGTTTACGTACGAATCGCACAGTACGCACGCTATACGGGCGTTTTCGTCGAGTGCAACGGCGTGCCGCGCATAGAAACGGGTACACCTTTCTATCTCATTTCGTATAACACCCAGATCACTGACATTAACGCTATCGCAAATAACGTCACGGTGCCGCGACGCTGGGCCATAAACGCCGGTGGTTACGACGATAACGGTTTTGGGATGGATCTGGACAGCGGCGAACTGCTGATTTACTCGACCAGCCTGGTCGCCTCGGGCGCATCAACGTGGCTGCCAACGAGAATCAACGGCGAGCTAAAAAATGTGCAGTATCAGGATTTCCCCGACGCGCTGCGCTGCCCACGCTTCACGTACGCAGAACTGCCAGCGGCCCCCGACCGCGCCTATTGCCTTGTGCTCTGCACGGACACGACCCGCTCCCCGCCTATGCAACTTTTATATTCCTACGATGGGATGTGGTTCCCGGTTAATAACCCGGGCGACGCCTGGAGGCCAGCTTAATGACAGTGACAGCTAAATATTATCTCGATCCGGAGGTTTTTGGCGACCTGGGGCCGACGGACGATCGCGGCTATCACGACGTTGAATTTACGTGCATCGAGCTGACCGAAATCATTAATGAACAGCTGCTGTGCATTTATTCAATGGCCGTTAACGGGGCGCTGGTCAGTGACCGTTTCCGGCTGGGATTTCCAAACGAACCGGGCGACGAAACGCCGGAATACGCAGAGGCCAGGCTGGCGGAGTACCTGCAGAGAATGTACGACGCAAGCGGGGGCCGTGATGATCAATCCACATGACGGAATAAGCGCGCAGATAGTGAAATGGATAACGGAATATTTACCCTCGGTTTTTTCAGGCGCCACCGCTGTGGTGATTTCAGTATTAATCGATATCCGTGGGAGGAAACCAAAACTGTACACATGTACAGGCGGGCTTATCTGTGGTGTTGCGGCAATGGCTCTGTCAGCCGTGCTGGAGCATTTCGGCTTTTCTGACAGTTCCGGCCCATTTCTGGGCGCAATCATTGGTTTTGTGGGGGCTGACCGGCTGCGGGATACCGCAATTGCCGTGGTGGCACGCAGAACCGGTACAGAGAGAGGCAATGATGAAAATCAGCGATAACGGCATTGCGTTAATAAAGCAGGAAGAAGGGGAGCGCCTGACAGCCTATCGTGATCCCCGGGGCATACTGACAATCGGCGTTGGCCACACCGGCCCGGTTGACAGCAGGATGATTTACCCGGGACAGGTTATCACTCCGGCCAAATCGACAGCGCTGCTGTTATCCGATCTGGCATGGGTGGAGAAAATTATAGCCGGTAAAATCACCGCGCCGCTGACGCAAAACCAGTATGACGCGCTGTGCTGCCTGATTTTTAATATTGGGGCCGGCGCATTTTCTACATCAGTGGTCAGGCAGCGCCTGAATCTGGGCAACTATGCCGGTGCTGCAGATGCTTTTTTGATGTGGAAGCGTGCCGGCACCAATAAAGACATTTTGCTGGCGCGCCGGCAGCGGGAACGGGAGCTGTTTTTATCATGAGCATAACCCTGATTAATCCGCCCGGGATATATGTGGGGGCAGAGAGTACCGGCCTGATCCTGCCCGGGACAATTGATTTTACGGATCAGGCGCCCGCCAGCCTGCTGGCCACCATTGACCTGACCGCAGAAGCGCTGGATCCGCTGGTGACCTTTACCGGCCCCGCGCACTGGTTCTGGAATAAAAGTGGTCTGCTTGAGCTGACAACGGCGCAGACGTGGCCACTTGAGTACCGGGACGGCGTGGCGACAGGCCGGCACGAACCGGAACCCCAGGCGACGAACCTGCAGCCGCAGAGCCGCGCAAGCGTGCTCGGTAATTACGTTAAAACGTCCGGGCTGGATGAATTTTTGATTGACGACGCCGGCGCACCGGACGGCGGCGCAATCGGGCTGGTACCGGTGGAGTGTGATGTTTACGCAATGTCACAGGATAACGGCGGCGCGTACCTGTTTCCGCAAACGAAATACGCCAGATCGACTGCCTGGCAGCGAATAGAGTTTACGGTTATTTCGACGGCCAGCAGCAGGTTGAGGGTGTGGATTGGCAGAAACTCTGCAACCGGCGCACCTGCGGTATTTTTGACTCAGACAGCCTATGCAGCAGCGGCAGGCTATGCCATTTCGTTTTTTACGCGCGAAGGTGACGGGGCGACATTTCCGGCAGGTTTCGTACAGATTGAAAAAGGGGATTTCTGCACGTCTCCGATCGTCACCGGTGACGCGACAGCAACCCGCACCGCCAGTTCTGCGATCGTCAATACCACCGGGGCCAGATTTATTACGGTCAGCTACAGCAACGGTGACCAGGACACATACAGCACGCCAGGCAGTTCTTACACGCTGCCGGTTTCACAACGGAACTGGGGCGCGCGATACATTCAACTGATCGAACTTTGGGGGTGAAGCGTGGCCGATTTTAAAAACGTGGTGGTTACGGAAGAGTGGCAGGAGGTGTACAGCGGTGACGACGACGCAACATTGATTTGCGTGGCCGGTCAGGGAGAAATCTGGCGATCGGCGGGCGCACCGGCAGCAGACACGCTTGGGATACCGCTAAACACCGGTCAGAGCCTGAGAGGTTCCGGGCGGTTACTGGGCCGCGCTGCTTTTGGTACACGTCGCGCCGTGTTTGTGGTCGGTTGATGAATGTCAGACTTTGGGCGCTGGTGGCTGCAGCGGTGCTGGCCGCCGGCTGGGGTTATGGGCATACCCGCTATCTTGCGGGCTGGTATGCGCATTCTGAGAAAGTGAACGCCGCCGCTGAGCAAAAAAAAGGACGTGCTGCAGCTGCAGTGCAGGTTACGGAAGCCGCCGCTGCTGCCGCCAGTGCGGGGGGCAGGGTGGTTTACCGGACGGTTTACAGAGACGTGGTGAAATATGTTAACAATCCGGCGCGCACTGTGTGCCAGTTCGATCCTGATGCTGTGCAGCTGCGGCAACGCGCCATCGATGCAGCCAACCATATCCCCGGATTTGATGCAGCCGCCGTGCCGGATAAGTGACGCCGGCGCAGACAGTGACGCCGATTTGCAGGCCGACACGGAGACAGCAGAATGCGTACGCGAGCTGCGCACCAATATTTACCGCTGGTAGGGGTGGTATAAAGCGCTGCAAATACAATGAGTTAAATATATCGATCTGTAACGTCGATCAATAAGGCGGTATTGATCGACAGTAACGATTGGCAGGTTGTTGCCGGGGTGGTTATTTTAATCAGGCACAAGGAGCGCATTATGATATGGACGCGAAGAAAAACCTGGCTGGTTGTTGTCTCTGTCTGTTGCCTCGTGTGGATTTCCATACTCATCCTGCTACTACCTTTAATCTGACAGTCCTTTTTTCCTGAGCACCAACACCAGGCCCGGCGCAAGTCGGGTTTTTTTTCGTTGCCGTTTGCCACGTTCGCGTTATGATAACCGTTAATGGAAAACACCATGTAAGGATTACATATGAATAACATTGAGATGGAAAAAAAACTGGCTGAAGGGGGGTTCAATTCAAAAGAAATTGCTCTTCTCAGATTCATGACAGAAAGAGATTCCACGACTTATCAGGTTTTGATAGTAGAACTCAGTAAAAGGTTTATTGGTGCTGTTATCTTATTGATAATTATTTTTGG
>NZ_WHOY01000031.1:5172368-5173799 GCF_009765445.1 Pantoea sp. BAV 3049
TTGAGTAATACCTGAGTTAAGGCACGGCAGTATCTGGTGATGGCTTCAGGTTCGGGCTTCATTCCAGCGACAGCCGTTCAACATGCCGCAGGCTTGTACTGAGCCAGCTGGCCACACCTGCCACGGCGGTAATGTGGTTACTCGGGTATAACGCTGAAAATAAAGGATGACATCTAAATGAAGCAACAGACTGACAGCCTGAACCCAAGGCGGGTTATCTGGTATCTGACGTTAGCGGAGAATGTCCAGCAACACTCTTCCCTAAATACAAGTTTAATCGAACTGGATGCTGTTCTTAATCACCTTGCAAGAATCTGTAGAACTATGGTGTTGGTTTATCAACGATGATTTAGTGGCGCTCCCTCCGCCTCACAAGGCTTTTTTACGCTCGGTACATTCTCTGCCTGGACGATCACCATCAAAGACTGAGGAACGTTTAATGCGGAGGTTACTGTCACTGGATGCCACGTAGCGATCATTGACGATTTTAATCTCGCCGGAAGCAAGTTTTTCTCTCACATCTCGCCCTGCTGCTACTTGCAGACGTTTGCCCATTTCAAGAGTGAGACGTTCCACTGCGGTATTGTGAAGGTTGATAACTTTGAGTTGTGACGACATAACTTCTTCCTCCTGCGTCAATATCGGTGTACGCCTCCCAACCGATGAACGGACTGAACAGCCTGCTCTTGCGGTGCCCCTGAAGGCCCAGTGCTCGCGAATAAATTACTGAAAGATCAGTGTCTCGCTCATGCTCTCTATCTTCGGCGGCGCTGAAGGCATATACACCTGCATTACAAATATCATAATGGTCATAAATTATACTTGCAACGTTTTGGAGCACCCGCCCACCCGCCAGGCCGTCGAACTTCACATGCTTAAAACCCAGGGGCGAGTCTGTCGCCGGATCAATAGTGTCAAACAGCACTGCCCAAACACCGTTATTGTTTGGGAAACGAAACTGTGGGAAAGCATGATCCAACCGTATATGTTTTGCTGCTAAATCTGTTGCCGTCGGTAGTTCCTGAAAGCCAACTGCGTAAAGCTGGCCGCAATATAAGAACTTACGGTAGACAAACCCACCCGCTAAAGAGTCATCGAACGGATCTGACCACTGAATCTGATTGTTCATCCAGTACTTCCTTGTTTCAAACTGGTTAATATTCAATCAAGTGACACCAAATTAAACAAAAAATACTCACCGATAAGTTGTGAGGTTAAGCCTTTGCTGTTCTTTTTTGTGCTCTCCCACTATGAACTTACCCCTTTGCCCGGGTAACCCCTTCTGCCACGAAAACATAGCTGCTTTCAGTGGCAGAAGGACATCTTTTACCTGACCTGGACTAACCCGCTGTACGTCTCGATGTAACGTGGCGCTTTCAGATCCTCAACCTGAAAGTTCACCAGATCGAACAGCAATTCGGTAAGCACTTC
>NZ_WHOY01000031.1:5173809-5174029 GCF_009765445.1 Pantoea sp. BAV 3049
AGCCTTACGGCCGCTTTCGTAGACGTGCAGCACGCCCATGCGGCGCGCCAGCTCCTCAACGGGCATCATCACTTCGAACATATACTCGCTGTCGGGGCTGTAGTCACAGTTCGCGGCCAGCACCAGCGACAGCGCGGTCAGCGCCTCACGGCTCTCAGAGCGCGGCGTGATGCGCATCGGTTTCGGCCGGAATGACGGGTCGAACATGCGGGTATAAGGG
>NZ_WHOY01000005.1 GCF_009765445.1 Pantoea sp. BAV 3049
GGGGTCTGACGCTCAGTGGAACGAAAACTCACGTTAAGCAATGTTTTCTTCCTCTGACGCCTCTTTTAATGGCCGCAAATGCCCTTTTGTTACCAGTTCTGCCAGCGTGAAGGAATAATGGCCGAGCATATTGATATGCCCATGGCAAAGCGGTGAGAGACGTGCAATATCTTCATCATTCAGGGTTTCTCCTTGTGCCCGGAGATGATCCAGAGCTGCCTGCATATAAATAGTGTTCCATAACACGACGGCGTTAGTGACCAGCCCCAGTGCGCCCAGTTGATCTTCCTGACCATCGGTATATCGCTTTCTTATCTCACCTTTCTGACCGTGACAAATAGCTCTGGCAACAGCATGGCGGCTTTCTCCCCGGTTAAGTTGGGTCAGGATGCGCCTGCGGTAATCTTCATCATCAATATAATTAAGCAGATACAGCGTTTTGTTAATGCGTCCCACTTCAATGATTGCCTGGGTCAGTCCGGAGGGGCGTTCACTTTTCAGTAATGAACGGACCAGCACCGAAGCCTGTACCTTGCCCAGCTTCAGGGAGCCTGCGGCCCGGATCATTTCGTCCCACTGAAGGGCTATTTTTCGGGGATCTGACTGTCCTCTGGCAATGTCATTCAGCACGCCATAATCAGCGTCATTGTCCATGCGCCAGAAAACCGAAGAACCGGCATCAGCCAGTCGCGGGGAAAACTGGTATCCCAACAGCCAGAAAAGGCCAAAGACAAGATCGCTGGCCCCTGCGGTATCGGTCATAATTTCGGTGGGATTCAGCCCTGTCTCCTGCTCAAGAAGGCCTTCCAGCACAAAGATTGAGTCCCTCAGCGTCCCCGGTATAACAATGCCATGAAAGCCGGAATACTGATCGGAAATAAAGTTGTACCAGGTGATACCCCTGTTATGGCCAAAGTATTTGCGGTTCGGTCCGGCATTGATTGTTCTGACTGGCGTAACAAAGCGCATTCCGTCTGCAGAAGCCACTTCGCCACCACCCCAGACCTGTGCCAGTGGCAGTGTTGCCTGAAAATCAACCAGCCTGGCATTCGCACTGGTGATAGTTTCAGCCCGCAGATAGTTTGCTTTTGTCCAGTTCAGCCGGTGTCGGGTCAGGGCTGGAACATTTGACCGTATCAGGGGCTCCAGGCCGATATTGCAGGCCTCGGCCATCAGTACGGCGCTGATGCTGACGGGCAGATCGTCAACTCTGGCGCTGGCTTCGCTGGCGTGGAAAAACTCATCAGCAAATCCGGTATGGGCGTTAATTTCGAGCAGCAACTCCGTTAAATCCACCGTAGGGAGCAGATCGCTGACCATTTTGCTCAGCCGTTTCAGACTGTCCGGCTCATCAAGACTGGCGAGAGGAGTAATAGTCAGCCTGGGCTTTGGGCCGGAAATATCAAGCTGCACCGCTTCATTTTCGCCAAGGCGTGCAGCAACCTGCCTGTAACGGGTGTCCAGCTGGATGCCCAGCGATTTTATTGCGTCCTGTGGGTTTGTCGGATGCCCCAGAGAACGATAAACTTTGATCCGGTTTGCCTGCCAGTCTGCGCCCTGTAGTAATTTTTCGCGGGGATCTCCCCACCGGTTACTGCCGGTAACGTAGACATCCCGCCGTCTCAGGCTGTCCTGCAGTTTACTGAGAAAGCACAGAGTATATCCCCTTCGGGTGATATGTTTTTCCTTATTAATCACCAGTCGTTTCCATGGCCGGCTGATGATTTCCGTTGGTGCATCGTCAAAATACTGCCGCCGTGAGCTGAACTCGCGGCTGAGATAATCGCAGGCATTCAGGGTGGTACTCCCGGCGGGAGCTGCTGAAAATTTAACGGTATTCAGCAGACGGGGCAGAAAGCGACGTACCCGCCCGTACTGCTCCACCATTTCATCATGAAAGTTATCGTCAGAGGGCCGGGCTATTTCGCGAACAAGCGCGATGATGTCTGCCAGCTTTTGTCTGGGGATGTGGCTGAATACCTCAGCCCGGATTGATTCGTCCGGTGTTTCTTCTTTCAGCAGGTATGAACACGCGCTGGCGAGTGCCAGTGCTGATTTATCGAGATCCTTCAGCGATCGGAGCCGTTTTTTCTGCCCAATCTTTCTGGCGTCACGGATGATGACAGTCAGCATGGCATCCAGAACGTCCAGTGCATCATCCAGCGCCAGCGTTTCCCATGCCAGGACAAAGGCAACCAGTACCGCCATCCTTTTCTGCGGTGCCATCCTGGCAATATTGAATACCGAAGTCATCCCGGCATAACGAGCAAGATTCTTCAGACGTACAGTCGGGATCGCGTTCAGGCTTTCATTATGGAGGCCAAAATCGCTCAGCATTTTCCAGCGATCAATTGTCTCATTAAACGCCGGCCCACTGATGGTCACCGGGCCTTTTTTCAGTGATTCCAGCAAAGACAAGCGGCCGGAATCAGCGGGGCCCAGCAGCGTCTCCAGTTGTGAACGCTGCATTGCAGACGGTATCATTGCCAGCCTGTTCCACAGGCGCAGAGTTGCCTTTTCCCTTACTTCTGAAATCAGTCGGGTCAGCGTGGTGGCTCCGGGGAGAATAATTCTGTGCTGCATCAGCCACCCTGTCGCCAGATCAAAAAGCAGACCAGGACGTTCGTTGCTTATCCAGCTACGGGTATATAGGGGTCTGATGCTCAGTGGAACGAAAACTCACGTTTAGAGATTTTGTCAGGCCGGGCCT
>NZ_WHOY01000006.1 GCF_009765445.1 Pantoea sp. BAV 3049
TGCATCCGTAGCTCAGCTGGATAGAGTACTCGGCTACGAACCGAGCGGTCGGAGGTTCGAATCCTCCCGGATGCACCATTACTTGTCTCTCACAAGTAACCCGTTAAGAAGTTTCGGTACGGTGTTAGCAGCCTGTATCAAGGTGAGTCGTCAGCACCCCTGCGTTATACCAGAATTTGATATGCATCCATAGCTCAGCTGGATAGAGTACTCGGCTACGAACCGAGCGGTCGGAGGTTCGAATCCTCCTGGATGCACCATATTTTGTCAGACTGGTCGTAATACCATTCTGACATGCAGTAAGCAGTATCAGCCAGCACTAAGGATGATAACGTTGCTTTAGCAACGGCCCGCAAGGGTGAGGCGAAGCCGAATAATCCTCCTGGATGCACCATATTTTGTCAGACAGGTCCCAACACTGTTCTGGCGCAATTTAAGTAGTAACATTCATCCTTATTTTACGCGGAAGCAGGGTGAGTGAAGATAGTCTGCACCACCAGGCATTTCCCCAATGCATCCGTAGCTCAGCTGGATAGAGTACTCGGCTACGAACCGAGCGGTCGGAGGTTCGA
>NZ_WHOY01000007.1 GCF_009765445.1 Pantoea sp. BAV 3049
AGGGGTCTGATGCTCAGTGGAACGAAAACTCACGTTTAGAGATTTTGTCAGGCCGGGCCTTACTCATCCCGGCATCTGTAACCATTCAATTTTGCTATGTCTGTAGACATTCCGGAAAAAACAAGATCTAAAATCCTCTCTGTCTGTTCTCTTCCTTCGTCAGATGGTGATAGGCGTAATAACAATCCGAGAAGCGTCAGAATATCATCAGGTCTTGCCCTAGCATGAATATCTCCCGATTCTTCACATGCGTTAATCAAGCAGCTAACAGCACTCCTCAGCGCTTCAATTCCCTGCTCCGGCACCGCAGTACTGAATGTGTCAGCAATTCCGTGTTTCACTGCGCCAAATTGCACGAAGCGTTTGCACCAGAGCCGAAAGGCAACCAAAGATGGATGGCTGGCAAGCAGACTGGCTGCCAGTTCCACCAATGCGTCGATTTCCTGTCGGTATATTCCCAACAATAACGCCTCCCTGCTCGGAAAGTGGCGATAAAGTGTCCCGGCCCCAACACCTGCGGCTTTAGCTATCGAATTGAGCGACGCTGTCGGATCGGCAGCGAACGCACTACGTGCCACATTTAAAATGCGTTCTCTGTTTGCCTTGGCATCGGCCCGCAGCGCATCGCTTTCTTTCATTTTTCCCTTGACTAAATGGAGAACTCTCCGATAAAAGTGGATATATGTCCGCTTATTAAATCACACAGGAAATTGTATGCAATACGTTAAATTGGGACGCTCAGGTTTAGATATTTCTCCGGTCTGTATCGGTTGCATGGGGTTCGGCAATCCTGAACGCGGTCATCCTGCATGGTCACTTCCTGAAGATGAGAGCCGCTTGTTGATCCGATATGCCATTGAGCGCGGGATTAACTTCTTTGATACCGCTAACATGTATTCAACTGGCAACAGCGAAGAAATTCTCGGAAAAGCGATACGCGACTTCACTAACAGAGATGCTATTGTCATTGCCACCAAACTGGCAGCTGGTATGCGAAACGGACCAAATGCTGTGGGATTGTCGCGTAAGGCAATTCTGGCGGAGGTGGATAATAGTTTGCAGCGCCTTGGCACTGACTATATTGACCTCTACCAGATTCATCGTCGGGATCAAGCCACGCCATGGGAAGAAACGCTGGAAACACTTCATGATGTTGTTAAGGCCGGTAAAGTTCGCTATCTCGGCGCCTCATCAATGATGGCCTGGGAATTTTCGAAAGCGCTACACCTGCAGGAGAAGAATAACTGGGTTCGCTTTATTTCAATGCAGGACAACTACAATCTTGTTGCCAGAGAGGAGGAGCGGGAAATGTTGCCATTATGCGCTGACGAAGGAGTGCAGACGCTGGTCTACAGTCCCCTTTCCCGGGGGCGTCTGGCCCGCCCATGGGGGGTAAATACCAGACGGACTGCAACTGAACCTGCAGGCGCTGAACAGAATGAAGCTACTGCGGAAAGTGATAAAAAAATAGTGGATGCAGTCAACACTATTGCAAATGAGCGTAATGTTACACCCGCAGTAATTTCTCTGGCCTGGCTTCGTCGCCATCCTGTTGTGGCAGCCCCAATTATCGGTGCACTGAAAGTCAGTCATATCGATGATGCCATTTCCGCCCTGTCGTTTACTCTTACCGATGATGAAGCAAAGCGTCTGGAAGCACCTTATACACCCCGCTTCGACGGTCAGGGCGTATCCACTCCTGCCCTTCTTCGCAAGGCAATGGAGGCTGTAACCGGATTCAGCGATTCATTTTTGGATCAATAAGTTCGCGTATTTTCGTTGTCACTATATTGTTGTCATATCGTCTTCCAGAATTTTATACACCGTGGAGCGGGCAATGCCGAGCTGTCGGGCTATCGCCGTTGCCCCCGTTCCGTTGTGATGAAGCATCAGCACGGTGTTTCTGTCGATGGTGCGCCTGCGGCCAAACCGAATCCCCTTCAGCTTCGCGTCCTCGCGGCCCTCATTC
>NZ_WHOY01000008.1 GCF_009765445.1 Pantoea sp. BAV 3049
CTTCAGCACCGTGGTGCCTCGTCATCACGCCTCAGCCTTAAAGCGTTCCGGATTTGCCTGGAACACCAGCCTACACGCTTAAACCGGGACAACCGTCGCCCGGCCAACATAGCCTTCTCCGTCCCCCCTTCGCAGTAACACCGAGTACAGGAATATTAACCTGTTTCCCATCGACTACGCCTTTCGGCCTCGCCTTAGGGGTCGACTCACCCTGCCCCGATTAACGTTGGACAGGAACCCTTGGTCTTCCGGCGAGCGGGCTTTTCACCCGCTTTATCGTTACTTATGTCAGCATTCGCACTTCTGATACCTCCAGCAGACCTCACGGTCCACCTTCGACGGCTTACAGAACGCTCCCCTACCCAACAACGCATAAGCGTCGCTGCCGCAGCTTCGGTGCATGGTTTAGCCCCGTTACATCTTCCGCGCAGGCCGACTCGACCAGTGAGCTATTACGCTTTCTTTAAATGATGGCTGCTTCTAAGCCAACATCCTGGCTGTCTGTGCCTTCCCACATCGTTTCCCACTTAACCATGACTTTGGGACCTTAGCTGGCGGTCTGGGTTGTTTCCCTCTTCACGACGGACGTTAGCACCCGCCGTGTGTCTCCCGTGATAACATTCTCCGGTATTCGCAGTTTGCATCGGGTTGGTAAGCCGGGATGGCCCCCTAGCCGAAACAGTGCTCTACCCCCGGAGATGAGTTCACGAGGCGCTACCTAAATAGCTTTCGGGGAGAACCAGCTATCTCCCGGTTTGATTGGCCTTTCACCCCCAGCCACAGGTCATCCGCTAATTTTTCAACATTAGTCGGTTCGGTCCTCCAGTTAGTGTTACCCAACCTTCAACCTGCCCATGGCTAGATCACCGGGTTTCGGGTCTATACCCTGCAACTTAACGCCCAGTTAAGACTCGGTTTCCCTGCGGCTCCCCTATACGGTTAACCTTGCTACAGAATATAAGTCGCTGACCCATTATACAAAAGGTACGCAGTCACACCACGAAGGTGCTCCCACTGCTTGTACGTACACGGTTTCAGGTTCTCTTTCACTCCCCTCGCCGGGGTTCTTTTCGCCTTTCCCTCACGGTACTGGTTCACTATCGGTCAGTCAGGAGTATTTAGCCTTGGAGGATGGTCCCCCCATATTCAGACAGGATACCACGTGTCCCGCCCTACTCATCGAACTCACAGCAGGTGCATTTTTGTGTACGGGAGTGTCACCCTGTACCCTGCGACTTTCCAGACGCTTCCACTAATGCACAAGCTGATTCAGGTTCTGGGCTGTTCCCCGTTCGCTCGCCGCTACTGGGGGAATCTCGGTTGATTTCTTTTCCTCGGGGTACTTAGATGTTTCAGTTCCCCCGGTTCGCCTCGCAACACTATGTATTCATGTTGCGATAGTGCAACGGATTGCACTGGGTTTCCCCATTCGGGTATCGCCGGTTGTAACGGTTCATATCACCTTACCGGCGCTTTTCGCAGATTAGCACGCCCTTCATCGCCTCTGACTGCCAGGGCATCCACCGTGTACGCTTAGTCACTTAACCTCACAACCCACAAGCGTCCCGCAGGACACGTTGTCAGCTGTAAGCATTTGAGAGACTCGAACATATCGTTGACTTCATTCTTATTACGGAGAATGAAAACGACATGTCGTTTCAATTTTCAGCTTGTTCCGGATTGTTAAAGAGCA
>NZ_WHOY01000009.1 GCF_009765445.1 Pantoea sp. BAV 3049
TGCTCGTTACTTTTCTATCAGACAATCTGTTGTGGACACTTCGGAGGAAGGTATCTTCAGGTAAGGAGGTGATCCAACCGCAGGTTCCCCTACGGTTACCTTGTTACGACTTCACCCCAGTCATGAATCACAAAGTGGTAAGCGCCCTCCCGGAGGTTAAGCTACCTACTTCTTTTGCAACCCACTCCCATGGTGTGACGGGCGGTGTGTACAAGGCCCGGGAACGTATTCACCGTGGCATTCTGATCCACGATTACTAGCGATTCCGACTTCACGGAGTCGAGTTGCAGACTCCGATCCGGACTACGACGCACTTTATGAGGTCCGCTTGCTCTCGCGAGGTCGCTTCTCTTTGTATGCGCCATTGTAGCACGTGTGTAGCCCTGGCCGTAAGGGCCATGATGACTTGACGTCATCCCCACCTTCCTCCGGTTTATCACCGGCAGTCTCCTTTGAGTTCCCGACCGAATCGCTGGCAACAAAGGATAAGGGTTGCGCTCGTTGCGGGACTTAACCCAACATTTCACAACACGAGCTGACGACAGCCATGCAGCACCTGTCTCACGGTTCCCGAAGGCACCAAAGCATCTCTGCTGAGTTCCGTGGATGTCAAGGCCAGGTAAGGTTCTTCGCGTTGCATCGAATTAAACCACATGCTCCACCGCTTGTGCGGGCCCCCGTCAATTCATTTGAGTTTTAACCTTGCGGCCGTACTCCCCAGGCGGTCGACTTAACGCGTTAGCTCCGGAAGCCACTCCTCATGGGAACAGCCTCCAAGTCGACATCGTTTACGGCGTGGACTACCAGGGTATCTAATCCTGTTTGCTCCCCACGCTTTCGCACCTGAGCGTCAGTCTTTGTCCAGGGGGCCGCCTTCGCCACCGGTATTCCTCCAGATCTCTACGCATTTCACCGCTACACCTGGAATTCTACCCCCCTCTACAAGACTCCAGCCTGCCAGTTTCAAATGCAGTTCCCAGGTTAAGCCCGGGGATTTCACATCTGACTTGACAGACCGCCTGCGTGCGCTTTACGCCCAGTAATTCCGATTAACGCTTGCACCCTCCGTATTACCGCGGCTGCTGGCACGGAGTTAGCCGGTGCTTCTTCTGCGGGTAACGTCAATCGGCAGGGTTATTAACCCTGCCGCCTTCCTCCCCGCTGAAAGTACTTTACAACCCGAAGGCCTTCTTCATACACGCGGCATGGCTGCATCAGGCTTGCGCCCATTGTGCAATATTCCCCACTGCTGCCTCCCGTAGGAGTCTGGACCGTGTCTCAGTTCCAGTGTGGCTGGTCATCCTCTCAGACCAGCTAGGGATCGTCGCCTAGGTGAGCCGTTACCCCACCTACTAGCTAATCCCATCTGGGCACATCCGATGGTGTGAGGCCCGAAGGTCCCCCACTTTGGTCCGTAGACGTTATGCGGTATTAGCTACCGTTTCCAGTAGTTATCCCCCTCCATCGGGCAGTTTCCCAGACATTACTCACCCGTCCGCCACTCGTCACCCGAGAGCAAGCTCTCTGTGCTACCGTTCGACTTGCATGTGTTAGGCCTGCCGCCAGCGTTCAATCTGAGCCATGATCAAACTCTTCAATTTAAGTTTGATTTGCTGAAACACGTTCAGCGATGCTCATCTGTAAAACGTCATAATGAATTTCATTATGTGTTCACTCGTGAGACTTGATATTTTTTACGTCCGGAGACGCTGATATCAATCCTGCGAGTGCCCACACAGATTGTCTGATAAATTGTTAAAGAGC
>NZ_WHOY01000010.1 GCF_009765445.1 Pantoea sp. BAV 3049
CGAATGATGTCGACACCGTAGCTGTACTGATCGCGGAATTTTTTATGGCGGCGCTCACCGATTTCCCGCTGCACCCATTCCGCCACCGGCCCGCTCGGGGCACGGTAGAAGATGCGGGTATTGAGGAGGTCCCAGATGGCCTCGGCGAAATTGGGGCCAAACTGCTCCTTAAGCTGCGGGAAGTTCTGAAGCCCGAGCAGGGCACATCCACCAAACTTACGTCCTTCAGCGCAATACTCTGGCAGGATGGGCAACTTGTGCAGTGACGGGACTTCGTCAAGAAACAGCCAGATACGCCGCTCCCTGCTGGCGGTCAGGCCAAGAATTCCGGTCATGGTCATATAGAGCCACGCGGAAAGTAACGGCTTGATGGCGTTGTGACTGCGACCGTCACTGGCCACAAAGATCCACGGGTTGTCACCGTCCGCATCTTCCGTTGCCAGCCAGTCACGAATGTTGAAAGGCTGACGTCCCTGCTGATCCAGCCCCTGCAGATAGCGCAGCGATCGGGCATAGGTCGTCAGGATGGTACGGATGGTCATCGCGGTTTTCTCGATGCTGCCATCCACCAGGTTGGCCGCGTCAGTCCCCTGCAGATAGTCACGCAGGTCTGCCAGGCTGATGGACATCAGCTTCTTCAGCAGGCCGGCGATGTTGCAATCCTTTTCTTTCGCCATACGGCGGGCGGTTGCAACAAACAGGGCGCGGGCGGACAGTACCCAGAACGGGTCACCACCGCCGTTGCTGTCAGGCAGCAGGGTGGTGGCAAAGTTTTCGAAGTCGGTAACGGTCTGACACTCGGCCCAGAGGTCCCAGGGAGCACAACGGGCATCAAACGGGTTGAGGATTTTGTCCTTATCCTGCCTGTAGAACAGCGGGATGAAGTTGTTGCCTTTGTCATAGATAACAACGCGATCGCCCCTGGCGCGGAGCTGTCTGAGCAGGTTGTTCAGGGCCGTGCTTTTGCCTGTCCCAACCGTGCCGTGAAAGCCGAAATTTTGCATCTCCGAATCTTTCAGTATGTGCAAACCACAGATATTAAGGGGCGACTGCATGCCAGCCTTTTTCAGCAGCCGGTTTAACTCTTCGGGCCCTTCGACCAGATCACGTCCACCGACCTGCTCATTGTCACGCTGCTTTTTACCCTTACTGCCCAGATACCAGGTGATGGCAAAAATGGAACCAACAAAGGTGAACGCCGCGAGGCCCCAGCCGTAAAAGGCCGCGTTTTTAACGGCCTGTCCCATCTGAATAAAATAAGGATCGGTCATCACCTGCACGGCGGTGTGCTTAAAGGTCACCACGTCGCCACCAGGACGCTCAAAATGGAACGTCCAGCTGCCACCGGGATCCTTACCGCTGATATTTTTAAACGGCATGATGAGCCACTTAATCAGCCAGTAAGCCCCCCCGTGACAGAAGGTCTGCAGCGAAAGGGTCAGAAACATCCAGAGGAAAAAGACGGCCACGGAAAACATCAGCATCCAGTACGAGGCTATATTCATGATTTGCATGAACATGCCAATCATGTACTTCATGACCTGGCCACCCTGGGTGAAGTCACGGGCATTGAGGCTCATCAGAATGCCTCCGCAAGACGTAGGTAAGCTCCACGGGAAACGTTGCAGTTTTGCAAAAGAAATAACGGGGTCAGATGAAGTTGCATGTTCACCTCGGTTGTTAAATGTGGAAAAGGTTTTTCCGGCCAGAGACCTTTGAGCAAAGGGCAACCGG
>NZ_WHOY01000011.1 GCF_009765445.1 Pantoea sp. BAV 3049
TCCCCCTTTGCCTGGGACGAGAATATCACCCTGATGTCGGACCTGAAATTCAACCGAATTTTTTCCCTCTCCAGACAGTACAACATCGTCAACGGGTTCACCTTTGTGCTGCACGATCACATGAACAACCTGGCGCTGCTGTCCCTCATTATCGCCAGCAGGGAACAGGAGGCGTTGGAGCAGAGGCTGCTGAGCGAACGCGGCACCCTGCAGATGCTGCTAATCGATATCAACGAACAGATGTACCACCTTGCCGGCACGGCAGGTTCAGGTGAAAGCCGGCGTCACGGAGGCAAGGACCGCCCCATCTTCAGCCCGCGAGAAAATGAGATGCTGTACTGGGCCAGCATGGGGAAAACCTACGACGAGATGGCCGCCATTGCGGGGATTTCAGTGAGTACGGTGAAGTATCATATGGGTAACATCGTCAGGAAGCTGGGCGTCAGCAACGCCCGCCAGGCTATCCGGCTGGGCGTTGAGCTGGAGCTGATCACACCGGCAGCGACAGCGGCCAGGTAACCAGCGACGGGGCCGAGCATCCGGGACTGCCGTCCAGTCCGGATGCCATCCGATCCCGATCTGCGGCCGTTGTGGGCAGAAACAGGAGATAGATCCGCTCCCGTTCGCTGAGGTACGCTTCCTTCAGCACCCTGATCTGCCATCCGGAACGCTTCAGGATGATCAGCATTGGCCGGCTGACAATGGTGTGAATGCCGTTGCGGCCGTTGTGACGTGCCCAGTTGATCATGGCCAGGAAAAGGGCCTGGCTGACCGGCCAGCGCAGTCCGGGCAGCTGCCGGGCGCGAGCCTTGTCGACAAAAAAACGGCTGGATTCAATACCGTCCCGGGGGAGCGTGACGGTATCAAAGCAGGCGCGAAACGTGTGGGTGATCATATTGGGCCGGTCAAGACCGGTAAAGCGCACGCTGCAGAGCAGCTGTCCATCGCAAACCCCGAGAATATAGCGCGTGCCGGGATTATCAAATTCGTCAAACTCCATATCAACGCTGCAGGTGACTTCCCATCCCAGCCGGTCGCTGAAAGTTTTTTTTCTCAACCGGTAAAGCTCATCCGAGTGCGTCATTTTCAGCTCATCATAGCTGACGTCAAACAGTTCAAACGTCCGGGCACGGCCACCATCAGTGTTAGCGGTGTTAGTGTTCATCCTTATTCTCCTTTCCTTTTCCGGCATGCGGGAACTGACGCGCCGCTTCACGACGTCTACGGGCATGCGCGCTGATGCACATTACCCGCGCCGTTGTATTGTCACCCCGTTCCCGGTACGGCATGATCGGTATTATCAATAAAAGTCTGATCCGGGCTGCCGGTAACGCCTGCAGATCCGGCTCAGTATGCAGATGGCGACAGAGTAATATGTTTATCATAAAAAATGAAAACCAGGCCGTGAAAGAAACCAGTTACTGGCGGTCAGAACACGCCGCTGCCGGCTATTTTTTTATGTCCTGGAATGCAGGAGCGGCCCGTGTTCTTGTTCCCGGCCCTCAGTCAG
>NZ_WHOY01000012.1 GCF_009765445.1 Pantoea sp. BAV 3049
CGCCTCCGGATTCACGTCCTCCGTCGCCCCGCTGGCTATCCCCGTCACGTCCGCCGCAATACCCAGTCCTCCCACAACCAGCGAGGTGGCCGAGGCTGAACTCCACGCCGCAGCCAGGCTGCCCGCCGCCGCGATGGACGCTCCCGCCGTGAACAGGCTCAGTCCCAGCCCGATAACGCCACCAATAATGCCCACTATCCCCTGCCAGCTGATATGCCCGGTAGGGTCGGTGTGGTTGACCGGGTCCCCTGCACAGTAAGCATACGGATTAATCCCGCCCGCACCGAACGGACTCAGGCTGTCCGGGCAGTTGAAACGGCCCAGCACCGGGTTATA
>NZ_WHOY01000013.1 GCF_009765445.1 Pantoea sp. BAV 3049
ACATCAACGATGGCATAGCCGGCACGCAGCGGCATGCCATCCGACATCGTCGTGACAATTACCAGCTCGTCACCGCTCACCGTCTCCGGCGACGTATAGCTCACGGTATAAACAGGCTCGTCATCCGTTCCTGATATCTCCGTGTCACCCAGCGAACCGCTTCCCGCCTCCGGATAAAGCGACCACGTGTCCGGGTCTATCTCACCGTCACCGGTGGCCGAAAACTTCTGTACGGACCCCAGCGTCATCTCCGTGAGCAGCGGCGGTGTGACGGGAAATTCCGCATGGGTCGCGTGACTTACCAGCAGGACCCGGGCGGTGGCGGCTTGTCCGTCAGATGCTGTTGCCTTAACGTTTACCCAGGAATAGCCTTTCGGCCAGGCATCGGATGGCGTGGTATACTGACCATTCTCATCAATAACGCCGGTCAGCCCTCCGGACTCTGCCGCCTCAACGCTCCAGCCGGACAGGTCCGTGCCGTCCGTAAGGTCCGCGGTGAACTGCCAGGTGGAGGGACTGCCTGCGACTTCCTTCACGGCTATAAAGGCCGGTGATATCATTACTGATGACGGTACAACCGCCACATAGGCAGATTCCGTGGCGCCATCAGTGCCGGTTGCGGTAATTTTAACGTTAATCAGGGCACTCTCAAGCGCGGCAGGAGCCTGATAAAGGCCGTCGGCGCTGATGGTACCGGAATCGGCCGGAGACACGGACCAGGTCACGTCATCGCTGGCGGTGAACTGCACGCTCTGCCCGACAGAAACCGTGCTGGTCAATGGCGTTACGCTCAGAGAGGTCAGAGACGGGGCGATATCACCGAACACTATCATGTCACCCGGCATGGAAGCGTCTTTCAGCTGGTTAATGTTCTGCTCCGGGAACAGCAGGTGGTCGACGGCAAACACGCTGATAGGCTCAAAGCTCACGCTGCTGAGCAGCGCGCTGACGGCTGCACTCACCATGCTGTCGAGTTTCTCGTGCAACAGGTCTGCCAGCGTCGCGCCATCGTAATATTTGATGATGTCTCCAAATTTATCCCAGAAATTACTGCTCACATGGATATTATTGCTGCCGCCCGTTAGCTGAATGGACTCATCAACTGTGTTCACTACCATCGTGTAGTTCCCCTGGCCGGTTGGGGAAAATGTGACATCTCTGTCGCTGTAGCCGTAAGAGTCTGTGAATGATCCGTCATGTACAGAGTACTTGAGACCAAAATGGTTAATAAAAGTCCTGTCTGAATCTGGCGTCAGTACGAACCCGCCCTCCGTTTTTATTTTCGCCCCTGCCAGTTCGTAAATAAAGTCCTTATCAAGTTCATCATACGCATGACCAGACTCCCGCACAAAATCACCGCTCCACGTTCTGTTCCAGAGCCCTCCACTACTATCCCGATTTTCCGCATTCACAAAACCCAGCCGCAGAGTGGCATTATCAGAGGCCACGAGTTCCCAGGCAGTATCGCTGGAGCTTCCCTCGCGCGTCAGCGTCCATTCGCCAGTGTCCAGGACGCTGTCCATTGATTTTTTAACGAACTGGTTCATGACGAGCAGGTTATTCACCAGGATAGCTGAAGAGTGGTCGTCGGGGATGAGCCACGGGAACGTTTCGTCCGGCAGGCTGGTCGCGTTTTCTGACGGATGAGCTTTGGTGAGCACAAAAAGCAGAACGGCACCGTAACCTGCTCCCTTATTCGTGTTGCCGGCAGGCTGGGTGCGGATGATAAAATCCGTGGGCGTCAGGACCGTGTCCAGCACGTCCATGCTGAGCTGCCCCACACTGTAGGTCACGGGATTATTTTTCAGCCACTGCTCAAAATACGGAATGATTTCTGCAGCCGGGTCGTCGTCGACGTTGGTTGTGTTCACGCTGCCGGCTGACAGGTCCAGGATAACATGACCTTCCGTATCCACCGTCCCGCTGCCTTTTTTCAGATCCACATCCAGCTTCAGGTAGACCCCACCCCCGGGGCGAACGCGGGTGTAGCGGGTTACCTGGTTGTCGGTATTGAGTTTTGCAATACTGCCCCTGACAAACTCCATGGTTACGGAGACGCGGGAGTCAGTGATAGTGGCATTTTCAAAAGAGATACGCGGGGCGGACAGCGTCAGGTCACTGAAGCGCACGGTGCCGTCACTGTTAGTCCAGTTGAATACCGGCATCTCGGCACCATCAGCACGCTTACTGACATACTGCTGCTCAAGAAGGTGGTTGATTTTGTCGCGGTCATAGGCAATCACCGCATCGTATCCCAGCGTTTTGGTTTTACCCGCGAGGGTATTAATGATATCTGCAGAAGTGGTCATTATTATTCTCTCTTTAAGCATATGGAAGATGAAAGGTTCTGGTTAAAATCCAGCCTCACCATAAATAGTAGGTTATTTTTTGTTCTGCCATCAGGCATTATGAGTACGCCTGAACACCCCGCATCCTGAAAGCTGAGATTGGCAATATTATTCATGGTGTTGATGCAGGATCGTCCTGATGGGCTGCCCATCAGGAGTGACTGGCAGTTCAGCCACTCCTGCATCGCCGATAAAAATACATTATTTTCATAAACATGGGTTAAACGATGAGATAATGTTAGGTGACGGATGGTATCAGAACCGGTTTTATCGGAGGGGCGTGGGGTTTCAGCCAGACAGATTTTTTGTCGTGCTGCTGCCAGAATGCGCGTAACAGATACAGTATCAGGAGCCAATATTATGACGTTCACGACAGCCGCCGGGGCCACCCGGTTTATCCGCCACGGCCACGCCTGCCTGGGCGTGGCCGGCCCCGCAGGACTCACCCTGACCGCAGGTGGCCACAACGAC
>NZ_WHOY01000014.1 GCF_009765445.1 Pantoea sp. BAV 3049
GGCGGATTAATAATTTTGCTACTCACGGCAGCCGATGCTTTCTCTTCACACAGAACAGCATAAACGGGCCTGCTCAGTACAGAAAGTAGACAATTCCTAATTCTAATGAGCGGCCCCACGGGGGCTATATGAGAAACACTATGAGTCAACTGGCATCTGGTGCCGCATATGGCGCGTCTGGCGCTACTGTGGTTACCAGTTTTTTAGTGCGGCTTAGCCCGGATGAGTGGAGCGCCGTCGGCGTGCTGGCAGGTATCGCAATAGCGATCATCACGCTGGGCATCAACTGGTACTACCGCCGCAAAACTGCACTGGCACAAATCAAGGCGCTACAGCGCTGGCCAGCATCATCCGAAATCACCGAGGAATAATCATGGCGCTGTCGAACAGTCTGAGAAACAAGCTGATCGCCACTGCTGGCGGTGGTGCTATGGCTATCGCGGTTGCGTTCCTGGGTGGGAGTAACGGCGTGGAAGGTCGAGAATATACGGCGTACAAAGACGTTGCTGGCGTCTGGACAGTCTGTGACGGGCATACAGGCCCTGATGTGCAAGTGAACAAGAAATACACTGACCGCGAGTGTGACAACCTGCTGTGGAAAGACCTGCAGCCGGTTAAGAAGTCGGTAGACGGTCAGGTAAAAATACCTCTGGGCGAATACCAGCGTGCTGCACTCTATTCATTCGCATACAACGTCGGCACCGGTGCATTCACGAATTCAACGCTGTTGAAGAAGCTGAACGCTGGCGACGTGGAAGGCGCATGCGACGAGCTGAGGCGCTGGGTGTATGCGGGGGGCCAGAAATGGCGCGGGCTGATGAACAGGCGCGATATGGAGCGTTCTCTGTGTCTGGCGGAGAACGCCAATGACCTTAAGTGATATCAAATGGTCCGCTGTCGCCGTTCTGGTTCTGCTGCTTACGGTTGCCGGGTTAGTGTGGGGGATCCTGCATTACCACGGTAAAGCGGTAACCGCCCAGGACAACGTAAAGCAGCTTCAGACTGAAAACTCAACCCAGACAGCCATCATCTCTTCGCAAGCTTTCAACTTTCAGCATGCGAATGAGATAGCGGCTGCTGCTCAGCAGTACACATCGACAATCACCGGCAACGCGCAGGAGAAAGAGATTGAATATCGCACCATTCTCAAAGCTGAGCCAACGTGCAGCCTCGCTATCCCTGCTGATATTGCTGGCCGGTTGCTCGACTACACGAACCGTCTACGTGCCAGCGCAATGCACCCAGATCCCGGCAAGCCTGACGGCTCCGGTACTGGCACCGCTGCCGCCGGCACCCTGACTTACTGCCAGGCGGTGCTGTGGATTGATCAGCTACTAACCGCCATTGACATG
>NZ_WHOY01000015.1 GCF_009765445.1 Pantoea sp. BAV 3049
ACTCTGGCAGCCACTACCGGCATGAACATCACGGATGCGGAGAAAGTGCATAAGATGATGAGCATCGCCGATGATTACAGTAACCGTAATCATGTGGGCAAAAATGAGGGATATTCAGAACTGCAGGATAAAGCCCGTAACTGGTCCGCTAATGCCGGGGGCAAAGTCTACGTTAAGGATGACACTGGCGATACCATTATTGGTAAAGGGGTCAAATGGGCCGTTGGTGCTTCTGGCGGTGTGGAAGGACATATGGGTACTGAAGTGACCGGCAGAACCGGGTCTACATCCCAGACCACGGAAGGGGGACAGAAAGGTCAGGATTATGGTCACACGCTGTCGGCGCGTGAGGCGAAGGACTTCAGTGTAGGGCTGGACGTGCTGCGTAACTACAATATGACCCACAATGGCCAGCATGTGGATACGAATGCTTCGGGCCTGATGAACCAGATCTCTGCCGGTATCACCACCTCTGACAGCGCGTACCAGCAGTACACCACCAGTCAGTCGCATACCCATGAACTGCAGCGAATGGCTTCCGAAACGGAAACGCTCAGCGCCGGCGCGAAGGAAAACTACAACCAGCAGTTTGCAAAATGGGTTAAAGAGCGGACGCCGGAGCAGGCTCAGGACATCCTTACCAACGCATCCGACGCGGATGTTTCACAGCGTCGCGAAGGACTGGTGCAGCAGTTTGTGGATGAAAAGCTGCGCGGTCGCATAGATGGCAATTATGAAAGCAATGCCGGTCAGACGGGGCAGGGAATGACGGCACCGGCTAACACTGCAGGTGCACAATTCGGGGGAGCATACAGCAGTGCCAACGCTCAGATTGATGGTCACGTGGCTGACAATAATATCCGTACTGATGTGAAAAAAGAGGTTGCTGATATGCAGAGTGTGGTAAAAAATAAATCAGCTGATGCTCAACATAAACTGGAAGACGCCCGTTCCGTCACACAGCAGGGGCGGGAAAATCGTAGGCTGGATATGGAAAACATAGATAGGGAGTACTCAATAAATAAACGTGCAGCTGATAAACAACAAGAAAAAACAATTGTTAATCCACTGGTGAATCATTCCTATAAGGATTATACAAAAGGAAAGAACTGATTGAGTGACAGGTGATAAAATGATGACATACGAACAGGTTGAAAAGGATGCAAAAGCAATTGCTTTATTAATGTCTGAGTCGAAAAGAGAAATTCCTGGTTTTTTTTCAACGTTTAGCAGGGTGAAAATACATTTTTTTGCATACTGTACCTTTGCGTTTCTTAGTTACTTTTCACTTCCGACCAAAG
>NZ_WHOY01000016.1 GCF_009765445.1 Pantoea sp. BAV 3049
CTGGCTCTGAGGCACTAAAATGGGCAGTCGTTTCGGCCGCTTTTCCGCCACTGCTCCCGCTAACCACCATGTCCCCTGCCACAGTCGAAACCAGTTGCACCGTCACCTTACCATTACTGTCTGATGCACTGTCCCCTCCTTTGAGGGTCACCCCTGCCGGTACTGTCCAGGCAACCTTCTGGCCTTGTACGGGGTTGCCCTGAGCATCCAACAGAGTCGCCACCACGCTATCCTCGCTAGTGCCGTCAGCAATCGCATTGTCCTGGGACACGGCCAGCGTTATTTTATTAATCTGACCATCTGGCTCTGAGGCACTAAAATGGGCAGTCGTTTCGGCCGCTTTTCCGCCACTGCTCCCGC
>NZ_WHOY01000017.1 GCF_009765445.1 Pantoea sp. BAV 3049
GGCCTAGTGGGAGCGAAGCTGCAAAATGCGACATCTGACTTTTTTGAACTGTATCTGAGTAAAAATCACTCACCTGTGAAATGGTTTCCATAGCGATCACCCATTGATGATTCAGGGAGTTGGGATGTTACAGGAGAAGGCTTTTAATGACGGGGACGAGTGGTGTTTGCTTGCTGATGAGCTTTCCCTGCTACCGGGGATGACCGATACGGGGCGTCTGGGATTTGCCCTTCAACTAAAATTCCGACAGGTTCATGGCCATTATCCCGACTCTGTACACGATTTCCCTTCCGGTATTGTGCATACCATCGCTGGGCAGATCGGATGTGCTTCCGTATCCCCTGAAAACTATCCGTTTCAGGGACGGCAGGCTCAGCGGCACCGACAAAATATTCGTCGCTATCTGGGTGTCAGACTCCCCAGTAAAGCTGATATCGCACGACTCAGTGCCTGGTTAACCGAATTTATCCTCCCGTTAAATCCGCAGGCTATACAGGGGTCTGATGCTCAGTGGAACGAAAACTCACGTTTAGAGATTTTGTCAGGCCGGGCCT
>NZ_WHOY01000018.1 GCF_009765445.1 Pantoea sp. BAV 3049
CTTATAAATGTCATTGTTAATGCCATGTTGTTTTTTCATTTGTCGATTTAAGTTTTTGGCATTTTAAACCGTTATATATTGTTTTGGTGGTATAAGATATTGATGATTTAAGATAAGTCTCATTCTCTTTTTATTTTCAACAGCAATCTATAAGATGAATTCCAGAAAACGCGGTATAACTGTTTTCTGCTTCAGGGTGAGGAAGAGTATTTGGAAAAACTTATCGCGGGGTATTACATTGGCCAGTTTGTTCAGTTTGATTTGAGCCATCGTCGATTATCCTGCCTGGATCCGAAAAGTCGCAGCACAATTAAAGAATACAGAATGCGGGATACGATGACACGCCTGTTCTTATTCTTATTGCAGAACGCGAACAATAAAGTTGTCCTGAAAAAAGATGTCCTCTATCACGTCTGGGATGTACATGGTCTGAAGTCATCTAATCAGCGCCTTTGGCAGGTTATGCAGTCATTGCAGCTTCGTTTGTTGTCGTTACAGGTTCCTGGCGACTTTATTATTTCTAAACAAACATCTGAAGGAACAGGCATTTATCTGAATGGAAAGATAATAAGACCTTATTATTTTGATATTAACAGTCTGGCCTGAACCGTCTCCTCTTCGCGCTATCCTGCGATAGCGCAATTTATTTATCAATCACGTTTAAGAAATAACTGGAAACTGTCGCTTTCTTCAGTTAATGCCAACTGGGTTGTTTGCTATGGAGGGTATTATATTGATTTAAAAGGAAAGTTATTCTTCATGTTGCACAGCAGAAAAGACTCTTTTTCTGCTTTTGAATAACAAATTAGTCACTCCAGATTTTATTGGTGAAAAAATGAATTTTCAATTAATTATTAAGGATATCAAAGGTAATTTGCTTTCTAAGCAAACCTTAAATTCCAATCAATCCCTCACACTGCAGGCGCCTCAGCACGCAGCTTCCTTTGAAATCCACAACAATAACGGGCAACCCCCTAAAAAAATTCACGTCAAAAAGGCTGATGGTAAGCTGTCTTTAGAAGTGATCGATGACGTTACTGGTGAGCAGTACGATATCGTGCTGGATAATTTCCCAGCTGCAGAGCAGCCTGTCATCCTGGCATCGGGTTCTGATGGCGTGGTGTATTCGTATGAGTACGACGCCGCATCTGATTTCTATTTACTCACTTCCACTTCGGTAGACGCTATCGCTGCAGACAACGGCTTCAGCGCTATGGGCATTGCCGGTGGTGCGCTGGCCGCTGCAGCTGCAATTGGCATTGCAGTAGGAGCTGGCGGCGGCGGTGGTGGCGGAAAAAGCAATCACTCTTCTGATGATTCAAACGCAGGTTCAGGCCAGGCGGGTTTATTACGTGATGAAGCGGGCAATATTCTGACCAATGGCAGCACGCTGACTGACAATACACCGACTTTCAGTGGCGAAGGAATGAAACCCGGCTCAACCGTGGTTATCAAAGATGGCGATACCGTAATTGGTGAAGCGACCGTCGATGAAGACGGCAAGTGGAGTCTGACGCCTGACGAACCGCTGGCAGACGGCGACCACTCAATCGTTATTGATGGCACCGATGTTGACGGCAAAGAAACCAGTGAGACGGTCGATGTGATCATCGATACCAATACTGATACCCCGGCAGGGGATGCGGGTGAGACTGATGCCCCGTCTGATGGTGGGGCCGATGCCCCTGCGGACGGCGGCTCTGATACTCCTGAGGCACCAGAAGACCCGACCAAACCGGGCCTGATCGACGACGCGGGCAACCCAATTGCAGACGGCGGCACCACCAGCGACAGCACCCCGACTATCGGCGGCGGCGGCATGGAGCCGGGCTCTGACGTGACCATCACTGATGGCGATAAAGTGATCGGCGAAGTCACCGTAGACGAAGACGGCAACTGGACCTTCACCCCTGATGAACCGCTGGACGACGGCGATCACGCGCTGGTCATCGACGGCACCGACGCCAACGGCAACGACGTAAGCAATACGGTGGACATCGTGGTGGACACCGACGCGACCACGCCGGGCCTGACCGACGACGCAGGCCACCCGATTAATGATGGCGACACCACCAACGACAGCACCCCAACCATCGGCGGCGGCGGCATGGAGCCGGGCTCCACCGTGACCATCACCGACGGCGACGAGGTGATCGGCGAGGTAACCGTTGACGAAGACGGTAACTGGACCTTCACTCCTGATGAACCGCTGGCCGATGGCGACCACGCGCTGGTCATCGACGGTACCGACGCGAACGGCAACGACGTGAACGACACGGTGAACATCGTGGTGGACCCGACCAAGCCGGACCTGACCGACGACGCGGGCAACCCGATCAATAATGGTGACACCACCAGCGACAGCACCCCAACCATTGGCGGCGGCGGCATGGAGCCGGGCTCTGATGTGACCATCACCGACGGTGACAAAGTGATCGGTGAGGTGACCGTAGACGAAGACGGCAACTGGACCTTCACCCCTGATGAACCGCTGGCTGACGGCGATCACGCGCTGGTTATTGATGGCACCGACGCGAACGGCGACGACGTAAGCAAGACGGTAGACATCGTGGTGGACACCGAAGCCAGCACGCCGGGTCTGACCGACGACGCGGGCAACCCGATTGAAGATGGCGGCACAACCAGTGACAGTACGCCGACCATTGGCGGTGGCGGTATGGAGCCTGGCTCTGATGTAACCATCACCGACGGTGACAAAGTGATTGGCGAAGTGACCGTGGACGAAGACGGTAACTGGACCTTCACCCCTGACGAACCGCTGGCCGACGGCGATCACGCACTGATCATTGATGGCACCGACGCCAACGGCAACAACGTGAACGACACGGTGAACATCGTGGTGGACACCGAAGCCAGTACGCCGGGTCTGACCGACGACGCGGGCAACCCGATTGAAGACGGCACCACCACCAGCGACACTACCCCGACCATCGGCGGCGGCGGCATGGAACCGGGCTCTGATGTGACCATCACCGACGGCGACAAAGTGATCGGCGAAGTGACCGTTGACGAGGACGGCAACTGGACCTTCACCCCTGACGAACCTCTGGCTGACGGCGACCACGCGCTGGTCATCGATGGTACCGATGCCAACGGCAACAATGTGAACGATACGGTCAACATTGTGGTGGACACTGAAGCCACCGATCCGGTACTGACCGACGACGGAGGCAGGGTCATTGCCGATGGTGGCACGACTACCGATAGCACGCCGACCATTGGTGGCGGAGGTATGGAACCGGGTTCGACCGTGACCATCAGCGACGGTGACAAAGTGATCGGCGAAGTGACCGTTGACGAGGATGGCAACTGGACCTTCACCCCTGACGAACCGCTGGCGGACGGCAACCACGCCATCACCATCGACGGCACCAACACCGATGGCAACACCGCCAGCGACACGGTGAACATCGTGGTGGATACCGGGGCAAGCGATCAGGTCATCATCGACGACACTGGCAAAGTGATTTCCGATGGTGGCATCACCAGCGACAGCACGCCGACCATTGGCGGGCAGAATATGGAGCCTGGCTCCACCGTCACTATCAGCGACGGCGACACCGTGCTGGGTGAAGCGACCGTGGGCGACGACGGTAAATGGAGCTTCACGCCGGATCAACCGCTGGCGGACGGTGATCACACCATCACCATTGCTGGGACGGATGCCAACGGCAATGCCACCAGCGACACCACCAATATTGTGGTGGACACTGAAGCCTCTACTCCGGTGCTGACCGATGATGCCGGTAACGCGCTCGAAGACGACGCGACCACCAGCGACAGCACGCCGACCTTTGGCGGCGAAGGTATGAAGCCAGGCTCCACCGTGACCATCACCGACGGTGACAAAGCAATCGGCGAAGCGACCGTGGGCGACGACGGCAGCTGGAGCTTCACGCCGGATCAACCTCTGGCGGACGG
>NZ_WHOY01000019.1 GCF_009765445.1 Pantoea sp. BAV 3049
TGAAGATACCTTCCTCCGAAGTGTCCACAACAGATTGTCTGATAGAAAAGTAACGAGCAGAAAAAACCTCTACAGGCTTGTAGCTCAGGTGGTTAGAGCGCACCCCTGATAAGGGTGAGGTCGGTGGTTCAAGTCCACTCAGGCCTACCAAATTTCATCTCATGCGGCGTTATGTGCGCGGTCGTTTACCTGAAGTAAACTTCCCTTCCGCATGCCTTGCCTGAGAAGAAATGACATTTCTCCTGAAAAAGTAATGTTACTCCTCGCGAGTGGGTAGTAGTGGTCTCTGCAGTAACTGTATGGGGCTATAGCTCAGCTGGGAGAGCGCCTGCCTTGCACGCAGGAGGTCAGCGGTTCGATCCCGCTTAGCTCCACCATGCAGTTTACAACGATACTTCAGAGTGTACCGGCAACGGTATGCTGCGAAGTATTATGCTCTTTAACAATCCGGAACAAGCTGAAAATTGAAACGACATGTCGTTTTCATTCTCCG
>NZ_WHOY01000001.1 GCF_009765445.1 Pantoea sp. BAV 3049
GTAGAGCGCACCCTTGGTAAGGGTGAGGTCCCCAGTTCGACTCTGGGTATCAGCACCACTTCTAAATCTCCCTCCCTGATTCTTCTCTGTGCGTTAAAATTCAACTATTCAGGCAATGCCTGGTTGATGTGGTGATATCACCGATTTATCCGTGTCTTAGAGGGACAAGCGATGTCTAAAGAAAAATTTGAACGTTCCAAACCGCACGTCAACGTTGGTACTATCGGCCACGTTGACCACGGTAAAACTACCCTGACTGCTGCTATCACCACCGTTCTGGCTAAAACCTACGGCGGTTCTGCACGTGCTTTCGACCAGATCGATAACGCGCCAGAAGAAAAAGCTCGTGGTATCACTATCAACACTTCACACGTTGAATATGACACCCCAACTCGCCACTATGCGCACGTTGACTGCCCAGGCCACGCCGACTATGTGAAAAACATGATCACCGGTGCTGCTCAGATGGACGGCGCAATCCTGGTCGTTGCTGCAACTGACGGCCCAATGCCTCAGACTCGTGAGCACATCCTGCTGGGTCGTCAGGTTGGCGTTCCTTACATCATCGTGTTCCTGAACAAGTGCGACATGGTTGATGACGAAGAGCTGCTGGAACTGGTAGAAATGGAAGTTCGTGACCTGCTGTCACAGTACGACTTCCCGGG
>NZ_WHOY01000020.1 GCF_009765445.1 Pantoea sp. BAV 3049
GGTATATCCGGGAACGAAACCACATATCCGCCTTCGTAAGGCTCCAGATTTATAGGGTATCGCATATCGTCTTAGTGAATCTTCGCGAGTACCAGCCCCGAAGGGCTGGTTTGTTATTTCAGACCTAACTGCTTGAGTATGGCCTTTCGCAGCGGTTCTTTTAACTCAGCTCCGGGATGCCTTGGCATTACGCTCCGCTTCCCGTTTAGTCTCAGCTTCAAGTGGTTTGTACCGTTTGAAACTTCAACCCCCTGAGATTCAAGCCACCGCCTGAACTCGCTTTGCTTCACCACTCCTCCTGTCTGTTGAACATGTGATAATAGTAAACATTAATGCTTACCATGTCAACATATTTGTTTACCGGGAGAAGGATTACCCCGCGCCTT
>NZ_WHOY01000021.1 GCF_009765445.1 Pantoea sp. BAV 3049
CGCAATAGCCTACAAACCGTCTGTTCTCCAAAATGTGCAATCCAACTCGCTAACCAACTATCCGAGCGCAAGCAAAAGCGCCAGGAGAGGGAGCAGCGTGCTGCATGGAACAAGCGCAAAGCCGATGTGAAGCCTTTAAGCCACTGGATGAACATGACCCAGCGGGCATTTAACGACTACATCAGGGCGCGGGACGGGGAAATTTGCATCAGTTGCGGCAGTGCCTGGGCGATCAGCTATCACGCCGGGCATTACCGGACGACGGCGGCAGCATCTCACCTTCGGTTCAACGAGGACAACGTTCACAGCCAGTGTTCGGCATGTAACGTTCACCACTCCGGCGCGATTACTCAATACCGGTTCAATCTCATCAGGAAAATCGGCCTTGAGCGCGTACTGGCGCTTGAAT
>NZ_WHOY01000022.1 GCF_009765445.1 Pantoea sp. BAV 3049
AGCTCAACCCATTCATCCGGATAACTGGAGATAATCAGCACCCTGGACGGATTTTTCTTGCTTACGACGGTATAGGCATATTCTGCGCCGGGAAACGGGGACAGCTTCCTGTCAATATAGTCCCGGAGCGTTTCCATTATCGTCGGATTTTCACTGAAAGCAGAAAACATACAGGCTCCATCTGGTCTGACTCTCCTTTACGTAAAAACGCCTGAACTTAAGCACAGGCCTCCATAAGACTTAAACACAACTTACCGTTCATTTAATGCAACATATAATACATCGGGTCATCGGAATGGTAACAAACATATAACCGGCAGGTTAAGCTGCTGATTCTACCAACGCCAGGGAAAGGGTTCCGGCCAGACAGAACGCGCATAAAGTTACTGCTGGCCGGTCAACTTCA
>NZ_WHOY01000023.1 GCF_009765445.1 Pantoea sp. BAV 3049
CCCTTATACCCGCATGTTCGACCCGTCATTCCGGCCGAAACCGATGCGCATCACGCCGCGTTCTGAGAGCCGTGAAGCGCTGACCGCACTGTCACTGGTACTCGCGGCCAACTGCGATTACAGCCCCGACAGCGACTACATGTTTGAAGTCATGCTGCCGGTCGAGGAGCTGGCCCGCCGGATGGGCGTTCTTCACGTCTACGAAAGCGGCCGTAAAGCCTACGACGTCCTGCTGAATGCCCTGCGCGTGCTGGAGCAGCTGGACTACGTTGTCGTTCAC
>NZ_WHOY01000024.1 GCF_009765445.1 Pantoea sp. BAV 3049
AAGATGGCAAACATCACCGGCCAGAGCATCAGGCTGCCCATAAAGTTCAGGTAGTTTTTGCATACGGTCATTGAGATCTCCCGTACGAACAGTGCCAGCACCATCACCGGGAAGATGCACACGCAGAACAGCAGAAGAACCGTGTGCAGCTGTGGCAGTACCTCGGTGGCGATGGCATAGCTGACCGCATGGGACAGACGCAGCTTCATCAGCGACTGTTCGGAGGCAATATCGACCATCGATGCGGTGTCGTTCATGCCCTTCACGTAGCTGTTCAGCCCCCTGCGCAGCCCTGCAACGGCCACGTTCTGCAGTATGATGTTTTTGGCCGACTGGCTGCTGCTGAAGAAGTAGTTATAGCTTCCCTCCAGCTGGCTGGCATAAGCCGTTGCCGGCGAGGTCGTCCCCGGCAGCATTCGCGCGGCGTGGTACATGAATGTGCTGCTCTCAGGCGTCCCCTGAATGGCCAGCAGGTTCTTCAGCTTCGGCGCAGCATCACGGCAGTACATAAAGGTATTGCCGGACGCGTCCCGCCAGAAGATACCGCGCATTGGGCTGGGCCTGCTGAAGATGACCGACTGCACCTCTGCCGACTCCATCACGTCCTGCATGCTGTACTTGTGGTTGAGCATGATATCCGGCACCACGCAGTTTTTGGTGTAGGCCACCATATTAACCGCCACCACCGGATCCCGGCCTGCGATGGTAAAGCTGTCCTGCATCAGCTTGGAGGCAAACATCATCCCGGTTTTGGTGTAGGTGCGCTCATCCGGAAAGTGGAAAAAGTTTTCGTAGGTGGTGGCGATGGTATA
>NZ_WHOY01000025.1 GCF_009765445.1 Pantoea sp. BAV 3049
GCTGAGGGAGCAGAAGCCTGTTGCATGGCGAGCACATTGCCACTACATGGATGGCACCGACGCTGGGGTTCAGTATTACGATGACGCGGGACTACTGGGGTTGAGAGAACCGCTTTATTGCCAGCCAGTACCGCCCGCCCCGGTTGCTGTGCCGGATGAGATGAGTTATTCCGATGCGGTTAATTTTGTACTCATAAACGGAATGTCATGTGAGGACAGGCCAACGTTAGCAATGAGGGTATGGAACGCCTGCCGCGCCGGAGTGCTGCGCCTCAACAGCGGGAG
>NZ_WHOY01000002.1 GCF_009765445.1 Pantoea sp. BAV 3049
TGAGTACAAAATGAAGATGCGCAGCAAGCCAGTTCCGGAAGCTGTGAGTCGACAGAATCCTGAGTACCGGAAGGTCTGCAACGAAGCCAACCGGCAGATACATGCGGTTCAGAAGCAGCGCGGCAAATCGATTCCTTTAATTTGAGGTGAGCGGAATGGCTCTTAGATTCAAAATTTTGGCAGGGAAGCACGACAGCTATGAAGGCGAATACTACGAGAATATTAAGTTCGCCGATGATGCCGATTCTTGGGATGACGCCCAGCGAATCATCCAGGAGGAAAAACTCTCCACCTACCCCATTTGCCGGGTTGAGGTAACAGGATTCAAGGATGCTTAAGCGGCCTTTTTTTATTGGTCATTGTAAATCTAACGGCGTAACGGCGAGGTGATAGATGCTGGTTGTTGGCGGAAAGTACGCAACGAAGAATGGGTTTACTTTCGAGGTTCAGCGGGATGATTCGGAGTTATTCCCCGTTTATCAGTTCTTCGGAAGGGTCACAAAAGCGGACGGCCAGTTAGACCGGATTGCATTTTATACGGCTGGCGGTAGATATAAGGAATCACCATCGGAATATGACTTAATTTTTAATTAAACAGGCCGCATAAGCGGTTTTTTTACGCCTAAATTCAGGAATAAGAATATGAACATGACGGATTTACGGAAGATATTGGATGACCATAAGGTGTGGGTTGAGTCATTACATCAAAGCGGGTCGAGAGCCTGCGCACAGAGTGTCCTTGTAGATTCCCTTTCTGAGCACCTGGCCTGCTTCGACCATCTTAGATAGCGATCCCTGAGAGCTGTTGCGCCGGTATCCAGCCTGTATCACGTGGTTATGAATATCACAGGAATGAACATAGCCGCCTTTACTCTTCAGAAAATCGATAATTACCTGTCTTGCTGTTGTCATGCTGCATCTCCAAATCTTGAAGCCCACTCATGCGCCCTGGCGGATTCGTCACTGAACCGGACGCCGTGCTCGGCACCGAAGGCATGGATTAACTCAATGAGGTCACGCATCTCACTGACGCGCATTTTGCTTGTTGACTGGCCCAGCACCACAAATCCGCCGTCAATGCCTGGTACGGTCTCCTGCTTCTTCAGACTGGCGCTGAAAACGTTCTTCCAGCTATCGGAATCCATCTTTCGCCCATACCAAATGACCTGTGACGAAACATCATGCAGGCAGGCCCAAAGCATGCGATTTTGCGCAAGGCTGCGGGTATCTTCCTGGATGGTGATTTGTAGTGGCTTGGTGGGATTGGCGGGTAACTGCTGGATGGTGCTGATTACGTGCTGTCGGACATTGCCGTCACGAAGAAGGAATGTTCTTTTCTCCATCGATAACCTCTTTCAGTTGCTGAATTATTACCTTGAATCCATCCTCCAGGCGTCCCGCAGCGGCATCTGACCTTGCATTATCGCCACGGTGAATCATCCGTAGCTGCTCAGACAAATTCACGGCGTTGATGTAGGCATTACAGACCTGGCGGAAGTCTCGTTTTGATAT
>NZ_WHOY01000026.1 GCF_009765445.1 Pantoea sp. BAV 3049
GTCACCGTCATCGCGGGAGACGTGGATCCGGCACACTCCGATTTCCATATTGCGCATCAGACCATCAGGGCTGACGGTAAAGACGCTGCGCTGGTCTCTTTCCGCGCCAAGGATACCTCAGGCAATGCGGTCAGCGGCATCGCGGACAAGCTGGCCTTCAGCAGCAGCAGCGCCGCCGACGTCGTGAGCCCCATTACCGAGAGTTCGTCACACCCCGGACTGTATCAGGCCTCCCTCACCGGTTCCCTGGCGGGTGAACACGTCGTCACTCCGCAGTACAACAGTGCGGCCGTGGGCAGCCTCACCGGCCACGTCACCGTCATCGCGGGAGACGTGGATCCGGCACACTCCGATTTCCATATTGCGCATCAG
>NZ_WHOY01000027.1 GCF_009765445.1 Pantoea sp. BAV 3049
TCAGTCGTTACAATCGGAGATGTTGCCAGTTCTCCAGCTTCAATCTGTGCAAACCCAACGCGGAACGTGCTGTCGTCGTTGCTGCGCACGTAGAATGATGCTGTGTAAGTTCCTGCATTAAGATAGCCCTGAGTACCCCAGAATGCGGGTGTACCTGTAACGCTGTTCCGGCCAAGCCACAGCCTGAGAGCACTACGCGCTGTCGAAGTGACGGTGAACACAATACGCTGCCAGCCGGGCGTGAGATTGTAGGCTGTTGGCGGGTACAGGTATGCGCCGCC
>NZ_WHOY01000028.1 GCF_009765445.1 Pantoea sp. BAV 3049
ACCTGCCGGATCACACCTTCGTGATTATGGGTTACACCTACTATGTACAAATCACGAGCGGAGAATACGTTAAGGCGGGTTGCCAGAATCACACAATTGAGCAATGGCGACAGTTCAGCAAGCGGGAAATAGCGGAAATGGATGGGAGAAAGGCGCTGAAATTCTACCCTCGACTTTTGGATATTATAGATTTTCACGTCGGCAAAGGGGAAAGGCCAGACTGGATTACCAGCAAAGAATATATTGAAGAGGTCGCAGAATAGCGGCCTTTTTTATTGCCCATCACCGGGGAAATACATGATTCAGGTAAATGGCGAGAACCGCCGCGTAGTGAAGATGGCTTGCGGCACATGGTATCGCCACACGCCTGTAATTAAGCCAATGAGTAACGG
>NZ_WHOY01000029.1 GCF_009765445.1 Pantoea sp. BAV 3049
TTCAATTTTCAGCTTGTTCCGGATTGTTAAAGAGCAAATATCTCAAACGTGACTCACCTTTCGGTAAAATCAGTTTTGAGATACTGGTTGATAATGTCTTTCACTCATTATCAGGTATGGCGTCCCCAAGGGGATTCGAACCCCTGTTACAGCCGTGAAAGGGCAGTGTCCTGGGCCTCTAGACGATGGGGACACAAAAATGCATGACGCATTGCTCGTTACTTTTCTATCAGACAATCTGTTGTGGACACTGCGAAGGAAGGTATCTTCAG